>CAWGKM010000001.1:0-1116535 GCA_963823225.1 uncultured Alphaproteobacteria bacterium
CGAACTTGTCGCCATGGTGGTGCTGGGCGGCATGGGATCGGTCATCGGTTCGCTCGTCGGATCGGCGGTGCTGGTGATCCTGCCTCAGGCTCTGACCCTGTTCCAAGACTACGAACACATGGTGCTGGGACTGATCGTGATGGGCGTCATGATTTTCTTGCGCGGGGGGATCGTGCCGAGTCTGGCGGCCGCACTCGGCGGGAGGCGTAAATGAGCGTGCTGTCGGCCGAGCGTCTGTCGATCGCGTTCGGCGGCGTGCGCGCGCTCGACGGCGTGAGCTTCGATGTCGCGCCTGGCATAGTGTTCTCGATCATCGGGCCGAACGGCGCCGGCAAGACGACGCTGTTCAACCTGATCTCCGGGCATCTGCCCGCCGGACGACGGCCGCGTGCGGCTTTGCGGCGAAGACGTGACTGCGCTCGCCCCGGAACAGCTTGCCCGCCGCGGCTTGTCACGCACGTTTCAAAATCCGCAAATCTTCTCGCGCCTGACCGCGATCGCGAACGTAATGGTCGGCCGACATCGCCACGAGGCGACCGGAATTGTCGCCGATCTCCTGCATCTGCCGGCGGTCGGACGGCAAAACCGACGCACGCGGGAAGCAGCCGCCGAAGCGCTCGCCCGCGTCGGCCTCGCAGACATGGCCGAATGGCCGGCGGGCGGCCTGGCCTACGGCGATCTCAAGCGCCTGGAAATCGCGCGCGCGCTCGCCAGCGAGCCGACGGTGCTGCTGCTCGACGAGCCGGCGGCCGGCTGCAATGCGGTGGAGACGAGAGAAATCGAAGACATCATCCGCGGCTTCGCCGGGGACGGCATCACGGTCGTGCTGGTCGAGCACGATATGCGGCTGGTCATGAACGTTTCCGACCGCATCCATGTTCTCGCCAACGGCCGCACGCTCGCCGAAGGCGCCGCAGCCGAGGTGCGCGCGAACCCGGCGGTGATCGAAGCCTATCTCGGCGTCCGCGGAGCACGGGAGGCGGCAGCTGCTGTCGGTTGAGAATGCTCAGGAGCAGCTACGGCCGCATCGAGGCGCTGCACGGCGTCTCGATCGAGGTTGCGGCCGGCGAGATCGTAACTCTGGTCGGCGCAAACGGCGCCGGCAAGACGACGCTGTTGCGCGCCATCTCCGGCGTTCAGCCGATCTCGGCAGGCCACATCCGCTTCGAGGGCCGCTCGATTGAGGGCATTGCAGCGCACGCCCGCATCACACTCGGGATCGCGCAGGTTCCTGAAGGCCGGCAATTGTTCGCGCCGCTTTCGGTCGAGGATAACCTGAAGCTTGGGGCCTGGACCCGGCGCGCCGCCGATCTCGACGCCGACATTCATCGCGTCTATGAGCTGTTCCCGATGCTTGCCGAATTGCGGCGCGCCGCCGCCGGTGCGTTGTCGGGCGGCCAGCAGCAGTTGCTGGCGATCGGCCGCGCTCTGATGGCGAAGCCGCGCCTGCTGCTGCTCGACGAGCCCTCGATGGGGCTTGCGCCCAATCTGGTCGACCAAATCCTCAGTCTGGTGCTGGACCTCAAGCGCAACGGATTGACCTTGCTGCTGGTCGAGCAGAATGCCAGTGCCGCGCTCGCCATCGCCGACCGCGGCTATGTGCTCGAGACGGGCACGATCACGGCGAGCGGAGCGGCGGCGGACATTCAAGGCGATAAACGCGTCCGCGAGGCTTATCTCGGCGTGTGAAGGCAGGGAAATCGACCGATTGATCTTAGTCAATTTATCGGAGGCACGTGCGGAATACACTAATATAATTTCCTATGTTCAGGGATGCGCCGATGAAAGACAGCCTGCAGCCGGGAGTATCGAAGGTGCGCCGCATCGTCGTCGACCGCGACCGCACCGTTAGCTTTATGGGGGAAGAGGGCCGGGTCTATGCCACCCCGGAACTGTGCCGCGATATCGAGCACACTTGCCGCGAAGCATTGCTCGACCATTCGCAGGCCGGAGAAGATTCGGTCGGGATCGAGATCATGGTGCGGCATATCGCACCGACACTGCCGGGCATGGAGGTCGAGATCACGGCCACTGTCACGGCGGTGGAGGGTCGCAAGGTCAGTTTCGACGTCGTCGCCAAGGACGAGCTTGAGCCAATAGGTGAAGGCAAGCACGTCCGTTTCATTGTCGATAAAGAGAAAACCTACGAACGCCTGCGAGCGAAGGCAGCCAAACGCGCCGCGCGCTCCAAGTAACGTCGGAGTACCATGTCTCGCACCGGGCCTGGAAGCGAACGCACCGTCTCATCCTATTGCTACCAATGCGTGGCCGGGCCCGATTTGTTGACGGTGCGCATCCAGGACGGAGTGGCGACCGAGATCAATCCGAACTTCGACGCTGCAAAAATCCATCCGGCCGGCGGCAAGGTCTGCGTCAAGGCCTTCGGGTTGGTGCAGAAGGCGTATCATCCCGACCGCGTCCTTCATCCAATGAAGCGGACCAACCCGAAGAAGGGGCGCGGCGAAGATCCGGGCTTCGTCCAAGTGTCCTGGGATGAGGCGCTCGATCTCGTCGCCGCCAAGCTCAACGCCGCGCGCCGCAAGGGCCTCCTCGACGAGGCCGGATACCCGCGGCTCGCCGCCAGCTTCGGCGGCGGCGGCACGCCGACCGCCTATATGGGGACACTGCCGGCCTTCCTCGCCGCCTGGGGTCCGGTCGACATGAGCTTCGGCTCCGGCCAAGGCGTCAAATGCTACCACTCGGAACATCTTTACGGCGAACTGTGGCATCGCGCCTTCACCGTCTCGCCGGATACGCCGCTGTGCGAATATCTCGTTTCCTTCGGCGCCAACGTGGAGGCGTCGGGCGGCGTTTGCGGCGTCAAGCGCCACGCCGATGCCCGCAAGCGCGGCATGAAGCGCGTGCAGATCGAGCCGCACCTGTCGGTCACCGGCGCCTGCTCGGCGGAATGGATTCCGATCAAGCCGAAGACCGATGCAGCCTTTCTCTTTGCGATGATCCACGTGCTGCTGCACGAACATCCGCGCCAGCGGCTCGACCTCGCGTTTCTCAAGCACCGCACCTCATCGCCCTATTTGATCGGTCCCGACGGCTTCTTCCTGCGCGACATCGACAGCCGAAAGCCGCTCGTCTTCGACCAGCGGCGCGGCCGCGCGGTCGCTTTCGACACCGCGGACATCGAGCCCGCGCTGGAGGGAGAATTCGACGCCGACGGCATTGAGGTCGGCGCCGATGGCGAAACTACAATCCGCAGCGCCTGCAAGGTAAGCCCGGCCTTTGCGCACCTCGTCGCCTTTGCGAAAGGCTATTCCCCGGAATGGGCAGCACCGATCTGCGACGTTCCGGCAGCGGCCATCCGGGGCGTTGCCAACGAGTTCCTCGCCCATGCCCATGTCGGCGAGACCATCGAGATCGAAGGGATGATGCTGCCCTACCGGCCGGTTGCAATCGCGCTCGGCAAGACCGTGAACAATGGCTGGGGCGGCTACGAGTGCTGCTGGGCGCGTACGCTGTTGCCGTGCCTCGTCGGCGCTCTGGAAGTTCCGGGCGGCACGCTCGGCACCACCGTTCGCCTCAACCGTCCGGCCGACAATCGCTGGTCGAGCGTGACGCCAGGCCCCGACGGTTTCATGCAGTATCCGATGAACCCGACCGCCAAGGATGAATGGGCTGCGCGCCCGTCGGTGCGCAGCGCACATCGCACGCTGGTGCCGCTCGTCGCCAATTCGGCCTGGAGCCAGGCGCTCGGTCCCACCCACCTCGCCTGGATGATGCAGGCCGAGGATTTCGACAAGTTCCCGCACGCGACCCCGCCCGACGTTTGGCTGGTCTACCGTACCAACCCGGCGATTTCGTTCTGGGATACCAAGGCGGTCAGCGAGGCGATGGCGAAGTTTCCGTTCACCGTCTGCTTCGCCTTCACGCACGACGAAACCAATCACATGGCCGACGTGTTGTTGCCGGACTGCACCGACCTCGAAGGGATGCAGCTCATGCGCATCGGCGGCACGAAATATGTCGAGCAATTCTGGGACTATCAGGGCTTTGCGTTGCGCGATCCCG
This sequence comes from uncultured Alphaproteobacteria bacterium, assembly GCA_963823225.1. Taxonomy (GTDB): domain Bacteria; phylum Pseudomonadota; class Alphaproteobacteria; order Rhizobiales; family Xanthobacteraceae; genus BOG-931. The sequence goes on from CAWGKM010000001.1 coordinate 4,024, forward strand.
CCGTCCCGCCGCAGGGCGAAGCACGCGACTTCACCTGGATTTCGACGGAACTCGCCAAGCGCACGGGTCTCCTCGCCGAATACAACGTGGCCATCAACCGTGGCGCCGCCGGCGTAAAATTGTCCGGGTCGAACTATGACTTCTCGCTCGATCCAGCCAAGGCGCACGACGTTGAGAGCATCTGGGACGCCACGTGCCGCGCGGCGAGCGCCGAACTCACCGACGGGAGCGAGACGCAAGGGCTCGACTGGTTCCGCCAACACGGCTTCCGCGTGAAGCCGTTCTCGCGGCTGCAGTGGTATCTCTATCCCAAGCTGGTCGAAACCGGCCTGCGGTTCGAGCAGCCCTATCAGGAACGGCTGTTCCGCATCGGCCGGGAGCTCAAGCGGCGCCTGCACGAGCAGGACATCCATTGGTGGGACCGCCAGGTCGAGGAATACGAGCCGCTGCCGCATTGGCGCGACCTCGGTGCATTGTGGGAAGGCGCGCTCGCCAAGCACTACAACGTGCGCATCGAGGACTATCCGTTCTGGCTCGTGACGGCACGCAGCATGCAATATTCCTGGGGCGGCAATGTCGGCATCCAGCTCATCAAAGAGGTGGCCGACAATGTGGCCGGTCACGGCAGCGTCGTCATGAATTGCGCGGCCGGCGAACGGCTCGGCGTCGCCGACGGCGATCTGGTCGAGGTACGCTCGGCGCTCAACGGCACGCAGGGCCGCGTCATGCTGTGCGAGGGAATTCGCCCCGACACATTGCTGATGATCGGCCAGTTCGACCATTGGGCGACGCCCTACGCCAAGGATTTCCACGCGCCGAGCATGAATGCGCTGATGCCGATGCTGCTCGAGCTGACCGATGCGACCGGCTCCAGCGCCGACCTCGTCAAGGTCAAGGTCACGCGGCTCGGAGGCGCGCCATGACGCGCTGGACAATGGTGGCCGATCTCGAGCGCTGCGTCGGTTGCCAGACCTGCACGGCAGCCTGCCGGCATGCCAACGCCACCTCGCCGGCCGTGCAATGGCGCAAGGTGCTCGACATCGAGGCCGGCTCATTTCCCAACGTGAGCCGCACCTTCGTGCCGGTCGGCTGCCAGCATTGCGCCGACCCGCCGTGCATGCATGTCTGCCCGACGACGGCGACGCGCCAGCGCAGCGACGGCATCGTCACCATCGACTACGATCTCTGTATCGGCTGCGCCTATTGCGAGGTCGCCTGTCCGTACCAGGCCCGGTTCCTCGTCGACGCGCCGCATTTCGCTTACGGCGCGGCGATGCAAAACGAGATCGAGCGCGAAGACCCCGCGCGCCTCGGCGTGTCGCAAAAATGCACGTTTTGCTCGGACCGCATCGACTTCGGCCTCGAAAACGGCTTGACGCCGGGGCTCGAGCCGCGCGCGACGCCGGCCTGCGTCAATTCCTGCATCGCCGACGCGCTGCACTTTGGCGATATCGACGATCCGAACAGCAACGTCTCGCGGCTGTTGCGCGAGCAGAAGCACTTTCGCATGCACGGTGAGCTCGGCACCGAGCCGAGCTTCTTTTATCTCTACGCCAAGGCGGGCGACGTCGAATCGCCTGCTGCCCGCGCATCGCCGCCGCCCGCAGAGCAACAGGCGGAAAAAATCCGCACCCGCGGCGTCGAGCCCTGGCACCAGCCGCATTGGAACTGGAAGGCGGCCGGCAATTTTCTGTGCGGCGGCGCCGGGACCGGGCTGTTCGCCGTTGCGGCAGTCGCGGGCCTCGACGGCGTACCCTTTGCCGCGCCCGCTCTGATCGCGTTGGCCGTGGTCGCATTCGGACTGTTTCTGCTGCTCTTCAAGATCGGACGTCCCCTGCGCTCCATCTACGTGCTGCGACAGCCGCAGCGATCGTGGATGAGCCGCGAGGCCTGGGTCGCCGCCTTTTTCTTTCCGCTCGCGCTGCTCGCCGTCTGGTCCGAGAACGGCGCTCTCGTTGGCATCGCCGCCGCTTTGGGACTCTTATTCCTCTATTGCCAAGGCATGATGCTCAAGGAAGCAAAGGGCATCCCCGCCTGGCGCACGCCGCTGATCGTACCGCTCATCGCCGTGACGGGCCTCACCGAGGGTGCCGGCCTGTTTCTCGTCATGCTGCCGTTGCTACCGGAACTGGCGCCGGTCGCGCCGCCGGTTGCGGCCGCGATGCTTGTGCTTGCTGCTGGACGCGGCCTCGCCTGGATGGCCTATTCGACCGCCCTGCGCAATGCCGGCGCACCGACCCGCACGTTTGAAGTCCTTGACGCCTATCGGCCGTGGTTCCTTGCTTTCGGGCTTGCGGTCCCGGCCGTCGCCGTCGCTCTTGGGTTTCATTGTCACGATCTGATCGCCCCCATGCTGTTTGCGCTCGGCGGCTTCTCCGCGTTTGCGGCCGGCTGGGCCTTGAAATTTATTCTCATCACGCGCGCCGGATACAATCAGGGTTTTGCACTCGATCACACTCCTGTGCGCGGCGCCGGCATCGTCGGTCCGCCGGTCAAGCCGGGATGGATTTTGCCGCGACGACTCGATCGCCCTCGTGACGATGTCGCAGTCGCGGCGACCTCCATGCCACGCACATGGTTAACGATGTTTTCGCTTGGGAGACCGCATCATGACGACGCAGCCCGCAGTACGTGACGCCATGTCATTCATGTTCGATCGCGTCGCCGAATGCATGCCCCGTGCCGATCTCGCGGCGCTGCAGCTCGCTCGTCTGAAGAAGACGCTCGAACGCGCCTATGCCAAGGTTTCCCACTTTCGCCGGAAATTCGATGCGGCGGGCGTCAAGCCGGAGCATTTGACGTCGCTTGACGATCTCGTGCGCTTCCCCTTCACGCTGAAAACGGACCTGCGCGACAACTATCCGTTCGGCATGTTCGCGGTGCCGCGCAAAGAAGTGTTGCGGCTGCATGCGTCTTCCGGGACAACCGGCCGACCGACGGTCGTCGGCTACACGCAAGCCGATCTCGATTTGTGGTCGGACCTGATGGCGCGCTCGCTGGCATGCGCGGGCGCCCGGCCGGGGGACATCGTCCACAATGCGTACGGCTACGGCCTGTTCACCGGCGGGCTCGGCGCGCATTACGGCGCCGAGCGGCTCGGCTGCACCGTCGTGCCGGTTTCCGGCGGCAGCACCGAACGTCAGGTCGCGCTGCTGCAGGATTTCGGCGCCGACGTCCTATGCGCGACGCCGTCTTACGCGCTCAACATCGCCGAGGTCGCCGATGCGATGGGCGTCGACATGCGCAAACTGCCGGTCCGTTGCGGCGCCTTCGGGGCCGAGCCGTGGAGCGAAGCCATGCGTCGCGACCTCGAGGCGCGCTGTGGCATCAAGGCGGTCGATATTTACGGATTGTCGGAGATTATCGGGCCGGGCGTCGCTTGTGAGTGCGACGTAGGACAGAACGGCCTGCACGGCTGGGAGGACCATTTCCTGTTCGAAATCATCGATCCGAAGACGCTGCAACGGCTGCCGATGGGCGAGCCCGGCGAACTCGTGATCACGACGCTGACCAAAGAGGCGCTGCCGATGATCCGCTATCGCACGCGGGACATCACGACGCTGACCGACGAGCCCTGCGTCTGCGGACGGACCCATGCGCGCATCATGCGGGTCACAGGGCGCGACGACGACATGCTCATCATTCGTGGCGTTAACGTCTTCCCCTCGCAGATCGAGGCGTTCCTCGTCGGCTTTCCCGGCCTCGCGCCGCATTACCAGATCGTGCTGACGCGCGACGGCCCGCTCGACGCCGTGACCGTCGAGGTCGAGCTCGTCGTCGATGCGCCGACGGATGAACCGTTTCTCGCGAAGAAAGCGAACGAAATCCGCCAGCACCTGAAATCGATGATCGGCGTGACCTGCGCGGTTGCCGTCAAGAAGTCAGGCGAGGTGCCCCGCTCGCAGGGCAAGGCCGTGCGGGTCAAGGATCTGCGCAAAACGACGAATTGATTGCCCGCCGAAGCGTGCGGAACGGCAACACGACGTTCCTAGGATAACTCAAATATTTCCGTCACTTCTTGAACAGATGTCCGAACTTCTGCAGTGCGACGCTTCGCTCTTGCGGTGAAGGAGCGTTGACCGCGGGGAATTTTCCGCGCCAGTGCCATGGCTTACAGGCGTCGATGACAGCGCGGCTGTTGGTGTTGTCGCCAACCGCCTTGCGCTCCGGCTCGATGCGCGGATCAAGCGGCGTCGACCAGGCATTTCGGATGATGTCGATCGAGGTCGCTGGATCGGACCGGGTGATGAGCGCCCAGACCACCTCTTCGAGGTTCGATACGTCAATGTCGTCATCGACCACAATCGTGTAGCGACCGCAATAGGCTCCGACGTGGCACATGGAGGCGACATAGCCGACTTGGCGAGCGTGACCCGGATAACGCTGGTTGATGGCAATCACCAGGAGGAGCCGCGCGCTGCCGACCTCGTGTGCCCAAGCGGCAACGACGCCCGGGACGCCGGCTTTCTCGATGTTGTCGCGCAACAGTGCGGAACGCACGACCGCGCGATAACGGCAGATTTCGTCCGGCGGACGCTCGGGCGGGCAACCGAGCAGGATCGGATTGTCGCGGTAGTAAATGGCCTTGATGTCTAACACGGGCTCGGGCCGCAGATCGCTGGCGTAATAGCCGGTCCACTCGCCGAATGGACCCTCGATGCGCATGTTGTTGGGCTCGACGAAACCCTCGATCACGATTTCGGCGTTGGCCGGGACAGGCAATCCCGTGACCGGCCCCTTGATCACCTCGACCGGCACGCCGCGGATACCGCCGATGATGTCGAACTCGCTCACGCCATAGGGCACCTCGCTACAACCCATGAGGAAGCTCATGGGGTCGCCCCCGCAGACGATGGCAACCGGCATACGTTCGCCGCGCGCCTGATATTTGTCGCGCATCTGGCGGCCGTGCTTGCCGGGCGAAATGTAGAAGCCGAGCGATTTCTTGTCGTGAATCATCACCCGGTAGGTGCCGCAATTGATCCAGCCAGTGTCCGGATCGCGCGTGATGTTGTAGCTTCCGGTGCCGATGTAGCGGCCGCCATCGGGCTGGTGCCACTGCGGCGTTGGAAATTTCGTGACGTCGACCGCGTCGCCGCTCATGACGTTTTGCATGATCGGGCCGTCCTTGACGAAGTTCGGTGGTATCCGCTTCATATCGGCGGCGTAGTGGACGCGAAAGCCTTCGCTCAATTCGACCTTGGAAAGATCGGTCGGGAAGCCGAGCGTCATGTTCTTGCGCTTGCCGCCGAAGAAGTTGACCAGGACGCGGCTGCCTTCGATGGTGCCCGGCACGTCCTCGAAGATGAAGCACGGTGCATTTTCGTCGTGCAGCGCTATCTCGGATACCATGCCGATGTCCTGCTGCCAGGACAGCCCCTTGACCTCTTCGATCTCGCCGAGCTTGCGCGCCTCTTCGATCCACATGCGGAGATCGTGGTAGGCAAGATGCGGCGCGATGTTGGACCCCGCGACCATTGACGCCACCGGTGTGCCGCCGCCGCCGATTTGGATCGACATCGGGTCGGGTTGACTGTCTTGTTCGGCCATCAGGCGCTCCTACTACGTCTTTGAATCCCTTCAATAGTCTAACAGCTATCCAGAAGGTCGAATTGACAAAGATCAATTGATGACGTGAAACTTCGACCGATGATGATCGATGATCTCGCACTGGCGCGCGCGATTCACGTCCTGGCGTTGGTTCACTGGATCGGCGGCGTGGCCGCCGTGACGACGATTGTCTTGCCCCGCGCTCGCGCCCTGCCCAATGCGAAAGACGCGATTGCGGCCTTCGAGGCGTTCGAGGGGCGTTTTGCTTCTCAGGCGCGCATTTCGATCCTGCTCGCCGGCCTGTCCGGCGCCTACATGCTGACGAAGCTCGATGCTTGGGATCGTTTCCAATATGCGTCGTTCTGGTGGCTGGACCTCATGGTCGCCGTCTGGATGCTATTCGCGCTCATGGTCTATATGCTCGAACCGTTGGTGCTTCATCGTCTGTTTCACGAATTTGCTTTGCGCAACAAGGCCCGCGCCTTCGCCGTAGCGACAGGACTTCACGCGGTAGCCCTGATTATCTCGGCGTTTGCCATCGGCGCCGGCGTATTTGGCGCGCACGGCGCACTGCCCTAAACGCCGCTCGGCCGGATTGGGAGGTTTATTTTCGCTCCGCCCACGCCGAAGGGCGACCGAGCAGCAGAGGGCCGAAAATCGCGGCGAAACCGCCGAACGCCAGCACCCAGGCGAACGCTGCGGCGTAGAGTAGCGCGCTCGATGGCTCGAACGCCGCGACGATGCGCGCAAGCGCGGCAACCAGTGCGCAAAAATAGATCATCTGCGTGGGCACCGACGCCGCAAGCTCGCGTCCGGTATGGCCGAGGCTTGCGCGCGTCATCACCGCAACGGTCATCAGACCGACTGCTCCAACCATCCAGGCATGCAAGCCGGCGCTCGCCGGCCACGCGGGTGGCCACAGGATCGCCGCGCCGAGCAGAAGAAAGCCGATCGGAACGAAAGCATAGCCGATATGGAGCACAAGAACGAGACGATCAGCGATGGTGCGGTCGCCGGCCCAGCGCGCGAGCCGCGCGGCCTGCAGCACGCCAGCAATCATCAGCATTACGCCGGACGCGGCAAGCTGCGGCAACACGATCCACATTGCGAGCGCCAGCGCGCTGACGCCCAGCGCAAGCGCATCGAAGCGCGCGAACGGCCGCGGCAGCCGACCCGGATTGTTCCGTACCAGCCAGTTGTGCGTGAAGCTCGGCACGATGCGGCCGCCGATCAGCATGATCAGGCCGATCACCGCCGCAATGCCGAGACGGATGCCGTAGTCGGCACTGCCGTGTGCGATCGCTTCGAAATGGAACACGATGTTGCCGGCAATCAGCATGCCGAGCACGATGAGGACACGCAGGTTGCGCCAATTCTTGCCGGCGACGATCTCGCGCAACGCCACCGCCGCAAGCGTGGCCAAGAAGGCGATGTCGACAACGGCGGCGAGCTCAGCACCCCAGATCGCAGAGCCTGCCACCGCTATGCGGCCCGCTAGCCACAGCGCGCCGAGACCGGCTAACGGATAACCGTTGACCGGCAGCCGCCCCGTCCAATTGGGGATCGCGGTGAGCAGGAAACCCGTGACGATCGCCGCCACATAGCCGTAGAGCATCTCATGGATATGCCAGTCCAGTGGAGTGAATGCCGTGGGCAGCGACAACTCGCCAAAATACTGCGGCAACCACAGCAGGACGCCGAGCGCAGCCCACACCGCGCCGCAGAGGAAAAAGGGACGGAAACCGTAGGAGAACAGGGTTGGCCCGGCGTATTCACGGCGGCGCCGCAACGCGGCGGGCATGCTGGTGGTTCGCTCAGTCATTTTTAAAAAGCATATACCGCGTCATTTGGCCGCTGCTTGGACGATTATCAGCTCCAACGGCGAGCACTTCCGCGCCGGGCCACGGAATTCCTGGACGTGGCGGGAGGCCGCATTCGAACGATTATCGGCTTCCCTTCGTCATCGGTTCATTTCACCGCGGAGCGCCGCCGGGGGAAGCTTCTTAGCACACGCTTCCAGGCCCATGCGAGATTCGGACATCTTCTTTCTTCATGAACGCGGACCGCAGACCTGCTGATTTCGATCCGATTCCGCTTCCCGCTCCCATTGCAAGATCAGGTCTCGTAGAAGGCGGTATTTATCTTCCAGCGCGGTGTTTAGAGGATCCTTCCTGGCGGTTAATCTCGCGTAGATTTCGGCCCAGTCCTGAGGCCGTAAGACCTCAACCGCGGCTGGAAAGAAAACGCTTTCTTCCATCGCCATGTGCTGCCGCTCATTGTCGATGAAGTCGCGTATGATCTTATCGACGGTCTCGCGCAAAATTTCCCGGTCGGCCAGAATATTTTCGACTGCCCGCGCCACCTGCCGCAAGCGTTTGGATCCCTTTGCATGTTCGGCTTCAAGGTTGCCGACGCTTGCCGCCGTCGCGGGATCACGCGCTTTCAGTTTCTCGAAGATCACATCTTCTTTAGGATGGTGGCAGCAATCCGGATAGTCCTGAAAGTACTCGATGACGGACTGTACGACGTGATAATCCGGCCGCTCGGCGCGATTAAAGACACGCAACTCCCGCTCGAGAACCAGAAGCAATTTTTCGATGTTGCCGTGCTCCTCGCGCAAAATATCGAGGATTTGCATCATCGGTTCATGTCTTCCGGAACCCTTCCGTTGGGCAGATGGCTGTGACTCATTCGGCCCCCACATACAAGATGCGCGCGCTTGCATACTAAACCAGCAACATGCTCTGCCTAAGTTCGGCGCGAAGCCTTGCGATAGATCAAATCGGCAACGGCTCGACCCACGGCCTCCTATGACGCGTGCGCTGCAGCATTGCAGTATTGAAAAAGTCTAGTTTTTCCAGGGACCGCGGGCAAAATCCGAACAGAAATGCGCCGGCGACGCGGCGGCGGCTCGCGCCCAACCGAGTTTCCTGCGGGCATTCTCGCTGAGCCGTTCCGGTGTCCAGGGTGGATCCAGGACGAGTCGCACGCGAATTGATGCGGCCTCGCGGAAGCGATGATGCAGGATGTCGTTGATCTGCTGCAGCAGCACATCACTAAAGGGGCACGAAGGCGAGGTCGTCGCAAATTCCACGTCGATGCCCTTTGCGTTCCAATCGGCGCGATAAACCAGGCCAAGATCGACGATGCCGATGCCAAGCTCCGGATCGTCAATCTCGTTGAGGACGTGAGTCAGGTCTTCTTGCATCTTTTTTCCTAACGCTCACACGGCGCGCGAGTAGCGCGTTTCCTGGCTCGTTAAATAAGCATCGAAGACGGCACAGACCGTGCGCACGAGCGGCCGTGCATGTTCGGCAACGGTGATCGTGCCGTCGAGGCGATGAACCAATCCGCGTTCCGCCAACGCATCGATCTCCGACAGCTCCGGTGCGAAGTCGTCGAGACTCCGGTTCCGCGCCGCCGCCGACGCGGCAAGATCGACCTCCAAATTGCACATGAGTTGCTCGATGATGTCGCGACGCAGACGATCCTCCTCGGTCAGCGCCCGCCCGCGTACTGTTGCCAGGCAGCCGCCCTCGATGGCTTCGCGATAGGCGACCGTACTCGACGCATTCTGAACGTAGCCTTGAGGCAGCACGCCGATGGCGGAGGTGCCGAAGCCGATAAGGGTCGCTGCCTGGTCGGTGGTGTAGCCCTGAAAATTACGGTGGAGGCGTTTTTCCCGCTGCCGCCGCGCCAACAGATCGTCCGGTTTGGCAAAGTGGTCTAGTCCGATCGGCTGCAGACCGGCCTGCTTCAACACGGCCGTCGCGGCTTCAATCTGTGCAAAACGCTCGATCGCGTCGGGCAACGCCTCTTCCGGCAGCAATCTCTGATGCCGCTTCATCCACGGGACATGGGCATAACCAAACAAGGCAATGCGATCGGGATCGAACGCGAGCGAGCGCTGCGCGGTGGCGGCGACTGTTTCAGCGGTCTGGTAGGGCAGGCCATACATCAAATCGAGATTGATGTTGACAATGCCGGCGTCGCGCAACCAATCAACTGCGCGGGCAGTCTGCTTGAAGCTTTGCGCGCGGCCGACCGCCTTTTGCACCCGCGGCTCGAAATCCTGCACGCCGATACTGGCACGCGTGACCCCGGCATCTTTCAATGCGAAGACCGTCTCGCATGTGAGCGTGCGAGGATCGATCTCGACGGCGATTTCACATTCGCTTGCGATGGAAAATGTCCGCCGCAGCGCGTCCGTCAGTCGGGCGAAATCCTCGGGCAGGAGCATCGTCGGGGTACCCCCGCCCCAATGCACGTGCAGCACGCGACGGCGACCGCCCAAATGCCGGCCAACGAGAGCGATCTCGTTCTCGAGCAAATCGGCATATGCCGCCACCGGAGTATATTTGCGCACCACGGTGGTATGGCAACCGCAATAAAGACAGAGCTCGGTACAGAACGGCACGTGTAGATAGATCGACAGCGGAACCTCCGCCGGCAGTGCGGAGAGCCACTCCGCGTAGGTCGATCCGCCCACCTCACCGACGAATTGCACCGCCGTGGGATAGCTTGTGTAGCGTGGAATCCGCTTGTCCAAGAATTGCAAAAGGTCCGGAGACATTGCGTTCGTAGACCCGTTCCGATTCTGCCTTAGTCAGATCAACGTCGTTTTGCGTTTTGCATTGAATAAGAAGAGGTTGGCATCACCCTCTCGGCAAAGTAACTCCTCATGACAAATCGGTTATGGCGCATTGATCCAGATCAAGTAAGGCGAATCCCGGCTGTGCGCCGTCGCCAAGGAGATCTGAGGAAACGCAATAAACCGGGTATGTACCCTATAATCCGGCCAGTCTCGGCAGCAATGTCAGAACCAACACCGGCAGCACGACCGTCAAGCAGACAACCAAGGCCGACCTGCGGCGCGCTACCGGGTCTACGAGAAACATCTTCAAAAAATCGGCCGGATCGCGCGGGATCAAGAACGGTGTGTGCGACCGGTACGCCGAAAATTCCGGAAACGCCCGCACCAGCACCGATTCTTCCCACCTTGCCCGCGCGACTTGTAGCATAACGATCAAAGCAAACAGCGCAGTCGCCGATAACGAGCGATATTGCAGGCAAATCGCAACTACGCCCATGATCTCACATAAGTACAAAGGATGCCGAACGAGGACATAGGGACCGCTGGTCACCAGCCGCCTCGCTTCTGGCATGACGCTCAATGAACGGCCGAGAAAGCTCACGGTCACGACAGCCAATACATTGGCCGTGACGCCCAAGACGACGGAAACGGAATTAAGAACTAAATCGGCTGGCGCCCGATCGAACAGCATGAACATCGGCGGCATGCAAACCGTGAGCAGCGCGACCAGGCGCGGCAAAATGCGGACGGACTTGGCGATCGGCCGGAGCCGGAAGATCGGCAGGATTGCCAGCAATGCTACAAACATCCATTGCGACACGCGCGCCAGCGCCGCGATGACGACGCCGCTATCCAGCTGCTCGACCATCGCTGGATGCGTCAGGATTTGATCCGAAAAAGCGAGGATGTCTCGAGACAAAACATACAGGCAATAGGCCAGGATCGGAATTCGCATCGCCCAATCGTAAATCGGGCTCTGATCCAGCCGGTAACGAATATTTTCGAATACTGCGGGTACAACAATCGCCATAAGCGCCACCCGATGAACACGCCCCGATTGCTGCAATACCGCGCAATCCGGGTCGCTTCGTATCAAGCCGACTTTAATGTCACGCTAACTCGAACATGTATTGCGGCATCGCGCGAAGGAAAAACCTCGATAAGGGCTATAAACGCCCGTTGAAAATTCGCATGGCAGCATTGCTCGACGGGCACATCGTTAACGATGTGCGTTTGCGTTCCGCCAAATGTCAATTGAAGCGGTCTGGCGTTCGAAATCATCCGGTCGCAGCGGCAGTCGAATTCACGGGGCGAAGCGGCCGCCTCTGTTGGCACCCTCGCCACTTAGTCTCATATCCGGCGGTCTTTTGGGATGACGGAAAAAGGAAGAATTCCGGCCTAGCGCTTCCTTTGCTTTTTTGAGTTCGGCACGCGCTACGACACGCAGGTGGACTTCGTCCGGACCATCGATGAAACGCAGCGCTCGTCCCCGTGTCCACAGATCGGCGAGCGGCGTGTGATCCGAAAGACCCATCGCGCCGAAGACCTGCATGGCGCGGTCGACGACCCGCACCTGCAGTTGAGCGGCCACAATCTTGATTGCCGACACCTCGACCCGCGCGGCCTTGTTGCCCTGCGTGTCCATCAGCCATGCCGCCTGCAGGCACAGAAGCCGCGCCTGATCGATCTCGATCCGTGAACGTGCAATCTCATCTTGGACGTTTGCGTAGTCGGCGAGCCGCTTTCCGAAGACTGAGCGTTCCAAGACGCGCTCGCGCATCAATTCCAAGGCCAATTCGCATTGGCCGATGGTGCGCATGCAATGATGGATTCGTCCAGGACCCAAGCGGGCCTGCGCGATGGCAAAACCTTCGCCCTCCTCCCCGAGCAGATTCCCCGCGGGCACACGAACGTTGCGGAACATAACTTCGCAATGACCCTCAGGCGAGTAGTGGTTCATGATGGGTATATTGCGCACGATCTCAAATCCGGGTGCGTCCATCGGCACGATGACAAAGCTTTGCCGTTTATGCGGCGGCGCCAACTCGCGAGCATCTGTAACGCCGAGGACAATCAGCAAACGTGCGCGCGGATGCATCGCGCCGGTATTGAACCATTTACGGCCGTTGACGACATAATGATCGCCGTCTCGTCGTATGCTGGTGCGGAGATTCGTCGGGTCGGAGGATGCCACATCGGGCTCGGTGATCGAAATTACCGACCGGATGTCGCCATCGAGAAGCGGTTTTAGCCATTGCTCTCGCTGTTGCGGCGTCGCGAACATATGGAGAATTTCCATATTCCCCGTGTCGGGTGCGCTGCAGTTGAACACTTCCGCCGACCAAGAAACGCGCCCCATGATTTCCGCGAGAGGTGCGTATTCGAGATTGGTCAGCCGCGTGCCGGGCTCATGTTCGCGAAGCCCGGGCAGAAACAAATTCCAGAGCCCGGACGCTTTGGCTTGCGCCTTGAGTTCGTCGATCAAGTCTAGCGGATAAACGCCGGCTTCCACCTCGCGATGCCAACGCTCGTTGTTCGGAACAACCAGGCCCGCCATGAAATCGCGTAGCTTCGCTTGCAGATCGATAATTTTTTGCGAATATCCGAAATCCATTTATTGGCCTATCCTAATGCTGGTTTTTCGTGCGCGAACCGGCGCGCTGCGTCACATTCTGATTTTCCTGCTGCCATTGCAAAATGCGCTCTCGGAGGGAATGACATTTTTCTTGAAAAGCGACGTTAAATAGCGAATCCTTCCAATCGCTCCACCTTGTGTCGATCCCTGCCCAATCTTCGGGTCGTAAGGCGCCGGCCGCAGTCGAAAATAAAAATCGCTCTTCCATTTTCATGTGTTTCCGCTCGTGCTCAATGAAGTCGCGCATAACGTCGTCGAATGTCTGCCGGGGGACACCATGATCGGTCCGGATGCTCCTGAGCATGTCGGCAACGTGCCGCAAGCGTTTGCTTCCATTTTGATGCTCAGCTTCGAGGTCGCCAACGCTTTCGGCGGCCACAGGGTTCCGCGCCTTCAGTTTCTCAAAGATCATGTCCTCTTTCGGATGATGACAGCAATCGGGAAAATCCTGAAAATAACTGATGATCGCCTGTATGATTTGATAATCGGGCCGTTCGTTGCGATCGGAAACGTCTAATTCCTGCTCCAGAACGAGGAGCAGCTCTTCGATGTTGCGATGCTCTTCGCGTAAGGTCTCAATAATTTTGGTCATGGGGCTAACGCCTGTTTTTCTATATAGTAGACCCAATTGGGCCGCGTTTATTGCGCTAGATCAATGATCCATGACGGGGGGAGGGCTGACCGTTCATGCCGATCCGTCACGGAATTTCATCGTCGTGGATGGCACGAAGGGTGTAGCCGTAGTTCGCTTGCCGCCTGCAAGGGCATTTGAGCCGGTAGCGTCTGGCCTTCGAGGAAGACAACGATGACTTTCAGCTGGGACCTGCTCGTCAATGCAATCATCACGGGCGTCTTATTGGGCGGGTTTTATGCCGCCACGGCAATCGGCATAACCATCGAGTTCGGGATGCTGGATATCGTGAACATCGCGCATCCCGCATTCATAATCGTCGGCGCCTACTTGGCGTATCTCGGCTGGAACAGTTTCGGATTCGATCCGTTCGTCTCAATAGCCGTCTTCGCGCCGTTTGGATTACTTTTCGGCAGGGCGTTTTATCGGGCTTACCATTTTTTCTTTGAGCGGCGGGGTGATGAATCGCTTCAAGGGCTCGCTTTCTTTTTCGGCATCCTCTTCATTATCGAGATCGGTCTGGTTCTCATATTCGGCGTGGACTACCGTTCCATCACTGCTCCCTATATCGGACCGAGTTTCGGGATCGGGCTCATTTCGGTTTCATGGCGCATGATGGTCCCGTTCCTTGTCGGACTCGGCATGCTGGCCGGCATTCAGCTTTATCTTTCGCGAACGTTCACCGGCCGCACGATCTTAGCCGTCTCGCAAGACATCGAGGCCGTGCGCCTGATTGGCGCCGATCCGATTCGAGCCAAGGAGATCGCGTTTGGTATCGCGACGGCGAGCGCGATCATAGGCGGTATTCTCCTCATCATTATTCAGCCGGTCGAGCCGTCGATCGGCCGGGAATATATCGGACGAACTTTTGCGATCTGTGTCCTTGGTGGAATGGCGAGTGTCCCAGGGACTTTAGTGGCGTCGCTGATCTTAGGCGTCGCCGAGACCTTGACGGCTACGTTCTTCGGGCCGTCATGGTCGCCAGCCGTATCGTTTGGGCTGTTGCTGATCACACTCGCGTTTCGTCCTGCCGGGATATTTGGCCGATGAGCACGCAAGTTACTTCGACGTATGAATCGCGCAAGTCGGCAATTGTATCGGCGCGTCTACGTTCGGGTTTCGTAATCCTGCTGGCCGGGACGTGTCTAGTTGCAACAACGATGCTGGTCGGGTCGCGCGTGAACGAATATTATTATCTCGCGGCGTACACCATTCTGCAGTTTATTGTTCTCGGCACGGCCTGGAACATTCTTGGAGGTTATGGCGGTTACGTCAATTTTGGCACTGCAGGCTTCTTCGCTGCCGGGTGTTACACCACCATTGTTCTAAACAAAATTTTCCAATTACCGTTGTTCATCGACATGTCAGCCGCGGCGGTGATCGCGGGCTTGATGGGATTAGGAACGGGATATTTGACGCTGCGGCTGCGCGGCGTATTCTTTTCCATCGCGACCCTCGCGGTGGCCATCGTTTTACAAACAGTCATCATTAACTGGAGTTTTGTGGGCGGCGGACGCGGCGTTTATGTCGTGAGGCCGGAAATCTCCGGACTATTCGTTTCATACGCGCATCTCCTGGTAACGGTTATGATCGGGCTTGCAACTTGCGCAGTGCTCGCAGCATGGGCCGTGGAGAAGTCATGGATCGGTATCGGGCTCGCGGCGATAAGAGATAACGAAACGGCGGCAGAAACCAGCGGTGTGCCCAGCCTTCGTCTTAAACTGATTGCCGCGACCATGAGCGGAGCCTTGATGGGCATGGCTGGCGCTCCATTCCCATATTACGTCTCCTACGTCGACCCGGCGACGGCATTCAGTCTGGCAATCGCAGTAAACTCCATTGCCATGCCGTTGATTGGCGGGACCGCCACTTGGTGGGGACCCGTCGTCGGAGCAATCCTGCTCGGTTCAGTGCAGCAGACCCTTACAGTAACGATTTCCTCGGCGGCAAATCTTTTCATCGTCGGCGTCTTGTTAGTGGTTTTCTTGACGGCCGCGCCGCGAGGTGTCGTTGGCATCGTCCGAGCTTGGAAACGAGGCCGCACATGAACGTTGATATCCTCGCGGCAGAAGGCATTAGCAAGCAGTTTGACGGATTTGCGGCGTTGTCCGACGTCGACATTGTCCTGCGCAAAGGCGAGCGCGTAGGGTTAATCGGCCCGAACGGATCCGGCAAGAGTACGCTGGTCAATTGTCTGACCGGAATTATCACTCCCAGTAGCGGATCGATAACCTTCGACGGCAACGACATTACCGCAACTGCGGCCTGGGTCAGAGCGAAGCACGGGCTGGCCCGCACTTACCAGATTCCACGGCCGTTCTGGGGCATGACCGTACAGGAAAACATCGAAGTGCCGCTGCGGTTTGCCGTCGGTCATACATCGGCGCGCATGATCGGCAATGCGGCGCAGGTTATCCTTAATCAGGTTGGACTTGCCGACAAAGCCGATTTCAGCCCCAAGGTGCTTACGCAAGTGGAGTTGCGAAAACTCGAGCTCGGCCGGGCGCTTGCCGCGCACCCGAAGGTTTTGATCGCCGACGAAGTCATGGCCGGCCTTTCGGACAGCGAAGTCGACGAGATTCTTGCTCTGCTGACGGAGCTGAACGCCGAGGGGATATCGATCCTGCTGATCGAGCACATCATGCGCGCCGTCATGATGTTTTCGCAACGGATCGTCGTGATCGTTGCCGGATGCAAGATCGCTGACGGAGTTCCCGATGACGTCATGCGACACGATGAAGTCGAGAGGGCTTATCTTGGCGAATAGTCTGTCCATCGAAGGGCTTCACGCCGGGTACGGTGAGGTTCGCGTCCTCACCGGAATTGACATGAACGTGCGAAGCGGAGAGACCGTCGTCCTTCTCGGCACCAATGGCAACGGAAAGAGCACGCTGATCAAATGCATAATGGGCCAGGTGCGACCGACCGCGGGAAGCATCTTGGCGACGATCGATGGTGAAACGTTCGATTTGATTGGGCGAAGCACCGAACAGATTGTCCAGCTGGGAATTTCGCTCGTGCCCGAAGGCCGGCGACTTTTTTCGAAGCTTACGGTGGAAGAGAACCTTTTGCTCGGCGCCTATCGCGAGGTTGCGCGTACACGCATCGCGGACAGCCTTTCATTCTGCTTCGAAACATTCCCCCGACTAAAAGAGAGGCGCCGGCAGCAGGCCGGCAGCATGAGTGGCGGCGAGCAGCAAATGTTAGCGATCGCGCGCGCCTTAATGGCGCTTCCGAAAATTTTGCTGGTCGACGAGCCGTCCGTTGGATTGGCGCCGATTCTGGTCTCGAAGACGATTGAGACCATCGCGACACTTAAGAAGCGACTTGGACTAACCGTGCTGATGGCAGAACAGAACTTTCGCCAGGCGATCCGTATAGCCGATCGCGGCTATGTGCTTGTGCACGGGCAGATTGCGTTGTCGGCGGATGATGCCCATGCGCTTCGGCATAGCGAATTGGTCCGCCGGTTGTATCTGGGTGCGCGCTGACGCGCGGCGACAATTCCCGATCAAGCGGCCGCGCGGCGGCAACGCGGCTATACCTCGCCGAGGAACCGCGACGCACCAGCCAAGGTGCGACAAAGAACCAATAACGGACCAATAAAGGCCAAAGTAGCACCCCGTCGTGCCATTGGCGTATGAGGTGCGGACATTTGATATTTCGCAATGTGCCGGCTCAGGCGGCTATTAGAATTCAATTACAAAAACATCATATCGCACTCAAGGGGAGCCAAATGTCCTTTAGATCGCAATGGCTTAGGTTAGCCGGCCTGGGGTGGTTTGCCGCGGCTGCGGCGGCGATTTTTATTGCCGCGGCGCCGGCCAAAGCTGCCGATCCAATCAAGATCGGCTTAGGCATGGCGCTCAGCGGTCCGCTTGCCGCTAACGGCAAAATGTCGCTGGTGGCAATGCAGATCTGGGAAGATGACATCAATGCGAACGGCGGGCTGCTCGGCCGGCCGGTGAAGCTCATCTACTACGACGATCAGAGCAGTCCGTCGCAAGTTCCCAGCATTTATTCAAAGCTGCTCGATGTCGACAAGGTCGACCTGATCGTCAGCGGCTATGCCTCGACCCAGATCGCCGCAGCAATGCCGATCGCAATCGAGAGGAAAAAACTGTTCGTGAGCCTGTTCGGGACCGGCATCAACGAGACATTCAAATATCCAAGATATTTCTCGATGATCCCAAACGGCCCGACGCCGAAGCCCGCCTTCACCCGCGGCTTTTTCAAGGTGGCCGAAGTACAGAAGCCCAAGCCGGAGACGATCGCGTTGGCCTATGCGGATGCCGAGTTCGGGCAAAACGCTTGCGACGGCGCACGCGAGAACGCGAAGACCTCTGGATTCAAGATCGTGTACGACAAGAGCTATCCGTCAGCGACCGCCGACTTCACATCGATCGTGCGGGCGATCCAGGCCGCGAATCCCGATCTTCTGGTGATCTGCTCCTACCCGCTCGACACCGTCGGCATGGTGAAGGCGATGCATGAGGTCGGCTTCAAGCCGAAAATGTGGGGTGGCGCGATGGTCGGGCTGCAGGCGACAGTGTTCAAGACCCAGCTTGGCCCGCTGCTCAACGGTGTCGTCAACTTTGACACTTGGCTGCCGGCCAAATCGATGGCGTTCCCAGGCTCGATGGAGCTGCTCAAAAAATATCAGGAGCGCGCCAAGGCCGAAGGCACCGATCCGCTCGGCTACTATATGCCGGTGTGGGCCTATGCCGATCTGCAAGTGCTCGGCGATGCAATCGCTGCGACCAAGAGTCTCAACGACGACGTGCTGGCCGCCTATATGCACAAAACTGCATTCAAGACCGTGGTCGGCGATGTAAAATTCAACGAGCAAGGTGAGTGGGCGGAGGAGCGCACGCTCGCGGCCCAGTTCCAGAACATCAAGAGCAATAGCATCGACGAGTTTCGCGATCTCGATAAAGAGGTGATCATCTATCCCCCGCAATTCAAAAGTGGCGAGGTGATCTATCCGTACGAGAAAGCGATAGCGCAATAACGACGGCGAGCGCGATCACTGGCGAACGATGGTGCGGTAACTCGCTGACCTGGGGCGAGCTGGCGAGGGAACCGGCCTCCCGGTGAAAGCCTGTATTGCGCTAGATCAAACCAATCAAAACGGCGGCGTTCTAAAATTTATCAGGGAAGAGCGTAGCGCGGTTTATGAACGCGACGCCCATCGTCAAAGTCGAATCTCGCAGCAGCCTGCGGCACGCATGTTGGCCCCGATCATCACCGACCCGCTGTTCTATACCTTCGCCATTCCAGCGGTTATTTTCCTTGGGCTCTCCAAGGGCGGCTTTTCCGGTGTGGCGACGGCGGCGACGCCATTGCTCGCGCTTTACCTGCCGCCGCTCGAGGCCGCCGCCCTGCTGCTGCCGATCGTTATCTGCCAGGACGCGATCTCGGTTTATGTCTATTGGCGCGAATGGAGCGCCCGGAACCTGAAGGTGCTGATGCCGGGTGCGGCGGTCGGCATAGCGCTTGGCTGGTTCTTCGCATCCCGGGTGTCGGACGACGCCATCAGGATCCTTATTGGCCTCGTTGCCCTTGCCTTTCTCGCCAACGCATGGCTGCGCGCGAAGCACGTGGCGCCGACGAAGAGTTCCGTGCCGGGCGGGCTGTTTTGGGGCGCGGTCTCGGGCTTCACGTCCTTCGCCAGCCAAGGCGGTGGTCCGCCCTATCAGGTGTACACGCTGCCGCAGCAATTGCCGAAGCTGGTGTTCGTCGGCACGACCACGATCTTTTTCGCCGCCGTCAATTTAATGAAGATCGTGCCCTACTTCATTCTCGCGCAGTTTTCGGCAAAGAATTTCTCCACCTCGCTGGCGCTCTTGCCGATGGCCGTGCTGGCGAATTTTGCCGGCATCTGGATGGTCAAGAACGTGCCGACTGCGCACTTCTATCGTATCACCTATATTCTTCTCTTCATTCTCGGCTCAGTATTGCTCTGGCAGGGCGTGGGCCACCTTATGCATGGATCCAACTGAAGAAAAGCAGTCGACGAATATATTTTCGCCGCGAAAACCGCACCGCCTTTGCGCCGGGGGTTATTGTCGGGTTACCACTCATGCCGCGACGACCAAGGCAGCGTATTCAACGCAACGAGCGTTGCGGCGTTCGGGCAATAATCTTTCCATGCCGGGATAGCGGAATCGCGCGCAAGGTCTCGTGCACACCGTCTGTGGCTTTCACACATTGAACAGGTTCGCTGAAGATCGCGGAACGCTTCAGGTGTGGCCTGGGAAACCTCATTTGGATCGAGGTCGAGTGCCTTCATTCGGCGCAACAAAAGGTCGGCCGATTCAGGACCCAGGCTGGCAAGCCTGCGCAGTTCGGAAACGGACACGCCGACATCTCTAGCCATCCGCTCTACGGTTTCTTCGCCACAACATCTCAATTGAGAATTCCCCGCCATCCAATCCCGGCACCATTGCAAAACAGCTTGGAGCGGTGACCAGCTTTGTTGTCCACCGGGCACGGCTGACATTCGATCCTCCTCTTTTTGCGGCCAAAAATCATAAGACGAGCCGCTTTCGGTGCATTGATTTAGGTCAACCCGCATAAGGCGCGGAATGGGCCGTGATCACGACCTCCGATGCGTCGAACCGGCAAACTTTGCTTTCGCCGCGAGCGAGCATGCAATCGCGGGATGCCCTCGCTTTAGCGTTGCTGGTCGCGCGAGCCTCGCGGTCATCGGCTTATGCCGTTATAGTACTCCTGCAGTACGGCGACGACTTCGGGCCGGCTGAACTCCTCGGGAATCTTCTCGCGCTTGGCAAACATCTCGCGCAAACGCGTACCTGAAATCTCCAGCCGATGTTCGGATCCGTGGGGACAAGTTCGCGCCGTCGCCATGCCGTCGCATTTGTAGCAAAAAAAAGTGACGTCTATCTTGAGCGGTTGGATGGCCAGGCTGCCGGGTGCAAGCGTGTCGAAGATATGTTGGGCGTCAAGGGGGCCGTAATAGCTGCCGACGCCAGCGTGGTCGCGCCCAATGATCAGGTGCGAACAACCGAAATTCTGCCTGAACAGCGCGTGTAAAAGCGCCTCGCGAGGGCCGGCATAACGCATCTCGATGGGGTAGCCAGCCTGGATGTAGGTCCCCGGCACGAAATACCTCTCGGTGAGCACTTCAATCGCATTGGTTCGCACTTCCGCGGGGACATCGCCGGCTTTGAGCGCCCCCAGGACCTGATGGATCAGGATACCATCGCAGACTTCGATCGCGATCTTGGCCAAATATTCATGGCTGCGATGCATGGGATTACGCGTCTGAAACGCTGCGAACTCGGCTCCAGCCCTTTTCGGCGAACAGCGCGCGCGTCTCGGCCGGACGGTAATAGAGACCCTTGTATTTGTCTGGGAATGCCCCCTCGCTGAAGGCCCTTAGGCGGCCGCCCAGGTTAATCTCGCCTTGAGCCATGACCTTGGCAACGCCCGGATGCTTGGGGTCGACCGTGCGAAATACGTGCTGACATTCCCATGATTTGTCGATGGCGTACTTTTGCGTGACCTCGAGCTCGCCCATGATCTCGCCAGAGTCCTGGTCGACCAGAACCACCGTCTCATCGATGGCGATGCGATCGGCCAGATCCCGGGTACAGGACAGCGTGATCGGGATCGGCCAAAACAACCCGTTCGAGAGCTTCATGTCGGCACAGCAACCGCGCCAGTCGTCGTGTCCCATGAAACCGGCAAGCGGAGTGTAGGCCCCCATGGCGAACATGAGGAAGTCCGATGTCTCGCGACTGGTCATCGGCACCTGGAGGAGGCTTCGTGCGCGCCGCAGGCTTTCGGCGCGCTGAGATTCCGGCAGCAGTAGCGGCATCAGTTCATCGCTGCCATGCGGCGGTACCAACTTTGACATGCGAGTACTTTTCCCCTCCTTGTCCTATTCCCATTGCAGACGCTGATTGTGCGCCGCGTAACAGGCGCCAGGGCAATTTCGGCGCGCATGGACCGCGCGCGCCTTCATAGAGGCTAGACGCGCATGGTCCTTCGCCGGACGACATGGCCGACAGCCGTTGCGGATAGCGGCGGACAATGAAGCACCCGAAAAACTGAACGGTTTCAAGTGCTGCAGGCAATGCACGTCGACCTCTTATCGTGCGGAAATATTCGCGCCGGGTTCCTTATGCCCGCGCGGCCTCACGCAACCGATCAATATCGCTGAATCACACCGCCCACTTTATTACATGGTGCACAGGAAGCTTGGTCATGCGCCACTCGCCCGTCTTTGCATCGTACTCGGACGCGGTGAAAACATGCCAATCGGTGTCGTCCAACTTCGGATGATCGGCACGATAATAGTATCCCGGCCACCTGGTCTCCTGCCTGAACAGCGTGTGTCTGGCCACCGACTCCGCAGTCAGGACGCGGTGATGGAGTTCCCATGCTCTCTGGAGCTGGTGGAGATCCTCAGCGCCGAGATGTTCGAGATCCTCCTTCAGCATGGCCAAAAGCTCCAAGCCCCGGTTGAGCAAGTGCTCGTTGGTCACATAGAAGGTAGTATAGCCGCCGACGTACTCATCCATGAGTTTCTCCAGCCTTTGCAGGCCATGAAGAGGCAGCAGGTAGCTCGGCGACACCGTCCCGGCGACGATCTCGTTCCTGCCCACCTTGTAGTTTTCCAGCGGCTTGAAAATCTGTTGCGCGAGTGACTTGATCTGCGCTTCGTCGACCTCCGGCGTGGCTCCCTTTAAATCCGCGATATACTTGACAGCCGACTTTCCAGCGATTCTTCCCTCCGCGAAGGAGCCGGACGAGAACTTGTGCGCAGAGCCGCCAATCGTGTCCCCGGCCCCGAACAGTCCCTCAATGGTCGTCATCCTGTTATAGCCCCACTGATAGTCCTTCGGGGCGCAATCATCCGGCCCACTTGCCCACGCGCCGGAACATGTGGCGTGAGAACCCATGACGTAGGGCTCCGAAGTGGTCAATTCGGACGCCGTTTCTTTGGGGTCTATATTCTGTGACGCCCAGACGACCGCCTGGCCGATCGTCATGTCGAGAAAATCCTCCCAGCCGATTTCCTCCTTCTCCTTGGTATCGAGACAGTCCTGTGTATGCATGTAAATGGGGCCCTTGCCCGCCTTTATCTCCTCCAGCATTGCGTGATTTCGCAGGCAGGTGGGCATCGGCTTGATATCCGCATAGTTCCCAACGAGAGACTTTATCTCGTTGAACCGGGAGTGCTCATAGTTCTCGCCGTAGGCGTTGGTGGCGTGCGCCTTGAGAAGCAGGAACCAAGCGCCGACCGGACCGTAACCGTCTTTGAAGCGGGTGAGAACAATCTTGTTCTCCATCTGGATCATTTTCGCGCCCACCTGTATCAGCAGGCCATAGGCCGACGCGCTGCTCCACGGCGCGTACCAGGTCCTTCCCGTACCCTCGCCGATCGCCCTCGGCCGATAGATGTGTGACGCGCCGCCGGCCGCCACGATGACCGCTTTCGCCCTGAAGACGTAGAATTTGCCGTCCCGGACGCTGAATCCGACGGCACCGGCAACCCTGTTGGGACGCAGCTTGTCCATCAACAGATGAGTCACCATGATCCTGTTGTAAACTTTGGTCGCGGACTTAGCGGCGGCTTCGGCAATGATCGGCTTGTAGCTCTCGCCGTGAATCATAATCTGCCATTTGCCTTCCCGCAGATACCGACCGGTCTGCGGGTTCTTCATGATTGGCAGACCCCACTCCTCGAATTTGTGGACAGTGGCGTCGACATGCCGGGCGATGTCGAAGACCAGGTCCTCTCTTACCAATCCCATTAGATCGCCCCGGGCGTAGCGCACGTGGTCTTCCGGCTGGTTTTCACCCCATTGCATGCCCATGTAGCAATTGATCGCCGACAGGCCGTGCGCCACGGCGCCGCTTCTTTCGATATTTGCTTTTTCGACGATGACGATCTTGAGGTTGCGTCCCCAATATCTGGATTCGTAGGCGGCCCCGCATCCGCCAAAGCCGCCGCCTATGACGAGAATGTCGGAATCGACGAATACGGTTTTTCTGGACGAAAAAAGAGCCATAGCATTACACCCGTTACTTTTCACTTTTCCAAAGGCGGCAGCGTGGGCAGCCTCTCGACATTCAGTCCGGCGGGCTCATGCGCGAGCATCGGCGAGCTTAGTCCGCTTGCGTCGGGCGTCTCATAATCGGACGGCGCCTTTATGGAGCCCCAGGGTGTCGTCCTTATCGGGAATGTGAACTCCTTCAACCGCCCGTCCCGATACTTTATCCTCCAGGAGATGGATCCCTTTTCCTTTTCCCTAAGAACCCGGACTTTGTGGCCTAGCGGCGCGAAGTCGGAGTATCCGCGGACGTCTATCGCATGCTGCGGGCACGCCTTCACACACGAATAGCACTCCCAGCAGAAGTTCGGTTCGATGTTGTAAGACCTCCTGTAGGTCGGATCTATGTGCATGATGTCGGAAGGACAGATTTCCACGCACTCTCCGCAGCCGTCACATCGGGTCATGTCAACGAAAGTGGGCATACCGATCACCTTTGAATGTTACTGCTTTCAGCGGGCCTCGGGAGGTCGGATGAGCCGTCTGCCTCTTCCACTCTTTTCTGGAAGGCCGCCATAGGCTTGTAGAACATATGGGCGAACTTCGACCAGGGCACTGAAACAAACAGCAGCGTCGTGAAGAAGATGTAGAAGTAGAACAAGACCTGGGTCGCGGCGGCGCCGCCATCTACCGTTTGTACAAAATGCCAGATCAGTCCGAATGCCACGCTGGCCAGCAGCGAGCCGATGAACAGGTCGGCGCGTATCAGACGAAAAGGCGACTGCTTTTCGTAAGCGACATTTACTTTGAGGAGGAAGAAAAACCAAAAACCGCCGATGAGAACCATCAACGCGCCTATGTTCCACAGAGCCGTCACGACGTTCGGCGTACGCGCGGCCGTTGGATAGACAAACACCATCACGATGGTAGTGATCAGGTAGATGACGAAACCATATGACATCAGGAGATGAGAAACCCGCCTCCCCCATTTGCAGAACTCGCCGGAAGTCGCAATTTCTGTACCGATCGTTCTGATCGCGAGTGAAGCGATCTCCCAGGCCGCAAGGCGCCTTTGCGCCGCGGCCTTTGATTTTTGCCTCCGCAGGAAGAAGAATTCTGCGCTTCGCTTGTGATAAAGATCAAATAACGTTCCGAAGGCAACTGCGAATATCATCAGGACCACGTAGACCTGCATGAAAACAGGCGGGATAATTTCCGAGAGAAGCGTAAAAGGGTTGCTGATGAACATATTAGAGTTGCTCCTCGAGCCGCGCTTCTTCCGCGTCCGCTACAGTTGATCCTGCCTGCACAATCGTTGCATTCATTGCGATCCTTCCGGAGACCGTCAAGCGGTTTTCACGCAGCGCGTGTATGCAGAGACGTTTTGCACGTTTCCCTTCCTGAATGGTCCCGGGTGCTCTCCATCGAGAATCCCATGTTATTTTTCCGGAATAGTATCGCAAGCGGAAAGGAATTCACACTCATCATACCTGAAATGTGATTGACGCGGCTAATACAATTTAAGGCCGCAGTCTCCGCAATCGCCCGCTGGCTACGGTGCCGCACTATTCGCCGGTAAGATCGCGGCGCCGTCCTTCCAGAGCCGCCGCATAGCGGCGCAGGACATAAGCTTCGGTAAGCATCCCGACGACGCGCCGATCGAGAAAGGTGTCGACGACCGCCAATGCCTCTGCCTCCGCGCGGTCGAAGGCGAGAACCGCTTCCTTGACTGCCATTCCCGGCAACAGCATTTCGTCGGGATAGTGCAGAAGGTCCTTGACGGATTTCTCCGCCGCTGCATCGGAAGCGTGGGCGTCGGCGACCAGAACGAGCCCGACATAGCGCTCGGATTCGTCGACGGCGACCACATAGGCGGCGGAACTGAGCGGGAATGCTTCGCGGAACGCTGCGATGGTCGATGACGCCTGCACCGTTTGCACGTCCTGACGCATCATCTTTTCGACGGTGAGGTCACGCATCCAACCGACATCGGCGGCGCTGCGGACCGTCTCGCCGCGCAGATGGAAGCGCCAGGTTGCGAACGAATAGCCGAAGACTTCCCGCGTCACTTGCGCCGAAATGATCACCGCAATGAGCACCGCCGACGTCAGCCACAAATCGCCGGTCGTCTCCAGCGCGATGAATGCCATCGTCAACGGGCCGCCGATGACTGAGGCCGACAGTGCGCTCATGCCGATCACGGCGGAGGCGTTGGTGTCGAAATCGACGGTCGGCCAAAGCATGGTGACAATTTCGGCGACGAGGTGACCACCGAGCGCCCCGATCAGGAGGGAAGAGAAAAACAGCCCGCCGCGAAATCCGGAACCCAACGATGCAATCGAGGCAGCGATCTTAAGCAGGAACACGATCGTCACCGTGCGAAGCGAGAGGTCGAGCGTGCCGATGATGCGCAGGGCGCCGTGACCCGTAGACATTATTTGCGGCGACTCAAGCGCCATCAACCCAACGACTAGGCCGCCGGCCATGGTGCGCAGCGCCGGCCGCAGGCGCATGCGCGCAAACAGCGCTTCACACAGCGCAACTCCCCGCATCAGGAAAATTCCGAGCGTGGCCGACAATAGGCCAAGGATTCCGGCAAGGACGAGATCGTGGCTGACGAGCATGGTTGTATCGGGAGGGACGACGCCAAGGTTGGCTGGCTCGATCCAGCGGGCAACCAGGAAGCCGATCAGCGCCGAGATGCCGACGGGGGCAAGACTTGCCGGCGCATAGCTGCCGATGATCAGTTCGAAGCCGTAAAAGGCGCCGGCCAGCGGCGCGCCGAACGCTCCGGCAATGCCGGCGGCGGCGCCGCAACCAACGAGGATACGCAAGTCGGCGCGACGCAAACGGAAGGCATTGCCGATGCGCGAAGCGATGCCGCTCGCGAGCTGCGTGTAGCCAGCTTCCAACCCGACCGAAGCGCCGACGCCACTCGACCATACCGTCTGCGCCGCGACGATAATGCTGCCGAGGAGCGACATGCGCCCGCCATGCAGCGCATTGGCTTCGATCGGATCGATTTCCCGTTCCGGCCGCCAGCGCTTGAGGAGTTCGCTAGCAATGCCGAAGACGAGACCCCCGGCCAATGGAACCGAGAGCGCCAGGACCGGATTGAGCGTCAGCCGCGCTGACAGACGTTCGCCCGAGGAGAGCTGGAAGAACCACTCGTGCAGCAGATCGACGCTGCGGCCCATGGCGGCGACGACCAAGCCTCCGACTATGCCGACCAGAATCGCAAGCGCGATCAGGCTCGATTCTCGCGCCCGCACCACGGCGCGCAATCGCCGCGGTATTTCCAGAGGATTCGCGACTTTAGCGATCAAGGCGGTCTCGGCTCTGCAATGAATACCTCATACACGATGGTTCATTATCCGACGATTATCATCGGTATGATCACGTTCGGCACCCACCCAGGAATTCTCAATTGCATTTGTAACGTTTCTTGGCGCATTCTTCACCATCGTCATCAATGTGAACGGCGGTGCACCGGCCATCGGCATTCGCCATTTCCAAACGGCGCGCTCGATGGGATCGTCAACTTGGGACATCTTTCGCCGCATCATCCTGGCCGGCGCATTGCCGTCGACCGTGGTCGGCGCCACGGTCGGTGTTGGAATCGCCCGGGCGGTCGTGGTCGCCGCCGAAATGATCTCCAGCGGGAGCAGCCCCGGCCGTGGACTCGTGTTTTTCATCTGGAATTGTTACGTCGGCGGCTCGTACACGCAAATTGCAGTTGATTAGCAGTGGCATTGCCGCGCCGAATTGGCGCGCTCGATGAATAATAAGCCGGATGTTATGATCCACAATGAGCCTTTCCGCGGACTCGATGCGATGATAAAGCACCTCATGCAGCAATCCCACTCTAATCTGTATGAAGATTTCCGGCGCACTTCTTTCTTCGTTGCAACCGGCATTGATGAAGCATGCCTATGTAAGACGCATGTTCAAAGAGTGATCGCATGACGGCGATGTCGTCGCGGCGCAGTGTTGCAATTTCTGGCTGGGTTATCGATGACGGCGAAGATTATTGACGGTGTTGCAGTCGCCAAGGAGATTCGCGACGAGTGCCGCGAGCGCGTGCAGCGCATCGTGGCACAAGGCGGAACCCCGCCCGGCCTTGCAGTCATTATCGTCGGGTCCGATCCCGCGTCGCAAATCTACGTAAGAAACAAGATTCGCGCCTGCGGCAATGTCGGCATCAGATCGTTCCGGTTCGATTATCCCGTGGACGTAAACCCGGATGCCGTTATCGATAGAATTACGCAGCTCAATGACGATCCCGCCGTTCATGGCATCCTGGTCCAGCTGCCGCTGCCCGCTTCTTTCGATATGGTCCGCCTCCTGCACAGCATATCGGCAGACAAAGACGTCGACGGCTTCCACCTCTACAATGTTGGCGGGCTCGTGGTCGGCGGTACGGTGTTTCCACCCTGTACGCCCTACGGCGTGTTGAAGCTGCTCGAACACGAGCACATCACGCTCGAGGGCAAGAATGTCGTCGTCGTCGGCGCCAGCAATATCGTCGGTAAACCGATGGCTTTGATGCTGATGCAGCACGAGGCAACCGTCAGCATCTGTCATGCAAAGACCAAGGATCTCGCGCAATTCACGATCCTCGCCGATATTCTCGTCGTCGCGGCTGGATATCCAAATCTGATTCAGCCCGAGATGGTGCGCACTGGCGCGGTTGTGATCGATGTCGGCATCAATCGCCTTAGCGACGGTAGGTTGGTTGGCGACGTCAATTTCGAAGGCGTGGCGGCGAAAGCGTCCTACATCACGCCGGTGCCGGGCGGGGTCGGCCCGATGACTGTGTCAATGTTACTGGTCAACACAATCACGTCTTGGGAACGATGGCAGGATCAGACCTTCGCCCCCATCTGGACGAAACATTCGCCCGCGCGGGTCACCAAGTGATAAGTCGCATCCCAGTGAGCTATCTCTGATTATTCGACCTGGCGGTTCCGCCGGCTGATCGTGTCCTAATTTGAGAGGAGATTGTCCGCTGGCCGTTCCCGCTGACCCAAATCAATGTTTCTGCCGGTTTATTTGCGCAAATACGCCGCCGACACACACTCCTCCCGCCATCAAAGACTTGCACTGATCCCATTCACCATCAAAACCAGCAGCACCAGCGAGATGGCGACCAGACCCAAACCCAAAATCTTGGAGCCGAGTGTCATCGGTCGCGACGGCGCCTCCACCAGGTAGTTCTCAAGCTCTCCGGCTTGCACCAGACGGGCGTATTCAACGCCGTATTCGCGTTTGAACTCTTCCAGCGGCATTGAGCCGGTGAACATGACAATGTCGAGGGGGAATTTGTCAGGCCGCCAGTGATTCACGAAATAGTGGACGATGAAGAGGTAGCCAGCGGCGAACACAGCCTCATGACCATGAACGACGGCGGCGACGTTGATGGTCCATCCCGGTAGGTATGTAGTGGTCAAGGTCTTGAACCACAGCATCGCACCGGTCACGGTGAGCAGCGCAACGCCCGAAAACGATCCCCAGTAGTCGAGCTTCTGCTGATAGTTCCAATGGTCAAATGTGGGCCGCGAGCCGGCCCCGACAAACCATTTGAACATGGCGATAAGGTCTCGACCGTCCTGCAATGTTGGCAGTACGGAATATGGCCCGAACCAGCTGACCGTCCGCCAGTTTCGCCCAAGGTAGAGGGCGACATAGCCAAAATGGATGATAAAGCCGCCAGTCATGATGACAGCGGCAACCCTGTGGACAATGCCGACGATGGCCGGCCCGCCCAAATACCGTTCGAGCACCGGCGCCCAGGCAGTATCTGGATAGAGCGACGGTATGCCCGTCACTACCAGCGCGATCACCGAGCTTGCGAATACAAGATGCGCGAACCGCCAGGCGGCGCTCCAACGCTTATACTGCCGGTCCTCTATCCGTGACAGTGCGTCCGCCCGCACGTGCGGGCGCGGCCGGCGCTGTCGGCGGTCGCGAAGTTCGCGGTAGAACCAAAGCACGGAATGAATCCAGCATACCCCGAATACGCCGAAAATCATCGCCCATGCAGCCTTCGCGGCCATCCAGTTGGATGGATACCGGGCAAAGTCATCGGTCGTGGCGTGAGGCTCGAAAGTCGCGAATCCGGCGGTCGCGTCCTGATGACAGGTCCGGCAGGTGTTCAGCAGGTTTGCCGAAGACACGCTCGAGCCCGGATTGCCGGCTGCCAGGATCGCGTGGCCGCGGTGGCAGTCGGAACAAGTCGCGGTGTCGGCGTAACCCAGGGCGAACATCTGTCCGTGATACGTTTCCATATAGCTCGCTAAGGCCTTGGTGTGGCACGCGCCGCACTCCTTCGTGATGCCGAGGCGGGTCGCGGCCAATTGCGGGTCGGCAACGGCGTGCGCGGTGTGGCAGTCCGTGCACACTGCGGCACCGGCATTGCCGCCCACGCTGATTTGCCTGCCGTGGACGGAGTACAGGTAGTCGTTCAATGCGGCGGCGTGGCAGCTTCCGCATAAAGTAGGGATTTGCTGCCGCCACTGGGTGGGTGTCAAAGGCGGATTGTTGTGGGGGACCGTGGTGATCGTCGTGTGACACGCAGTGCACTGCAGCGTGCCATGGACGCTCTGGGCGAAATGCTCCGCTGAAGTGTACAGCGATCGCATTTGCCCATTGACACCCGGCATCGCGAAGTCCGGATTGCCGTGGCAACTGAGACACGCCGCGTTATCGATACCTGCAGCACCCTGGGCGCGCGCTGCTTGCACCCCGACGAGCATTATCGCGAAGGCGATCGCCACTAGAGCGCGTTTGTCGAGATACATCGCTCACCCTCCCGCTAATATCAGTGTACCGCGTCCTGAATGCGGAGTTGTGAATATTTAATCGACTCCTGGTCCCTCAATTGTCTGATAAATCGCCGAGTTGATCCGTGTCGTTGATCTGCGTCAATGCCGGCTCGCCATTTCTCTGCAAGGGTGCAATCATGCCTGCGGCGGCGGCCGATGCGAACTGCCTCACCGCCAACGCAGCGGCCAGCCGAATCTTCGCCTACCCCGTTTACGGCAGCGCAGCTTGCGAACTTTGTTCGCACCGTCCAGATCAAGTCGCGCGATGCGTGCCAGTTGTGGTATTTCCGCGCCACCCTGAGTCTTCGCGCCCATGTTCAAGCATATTGAACGCCGCCATTTTCCCTATACGCCCCGCCAGCTTTTCGATCTCGTGGCGGACGTCGAAAAGTATCCAGAATTCATCGACTGGTTCGTCTCGGCGCGCATCCGCCGTCGTGCCGGCAATGTCTGCCACGTGGACCAAGTCGTGCGCTACGGCGGTCTGCGCGTGGCTTTCGCCAGCCGCGCCGTCCTCGATCCGCCGCGGCGGATCACGGTGACCAGCACCGATTTCCCCTTTCGCAGTTTCGACCAACACTGGACGTTCACACCCGACGGCGGCACTGGTACTCTGGTCCAATATGACGTTGCCTTTGAGCTACGCTTCGGCTTTCTGCACGGACTGATGGCTTTGGTAGCCGACCAACGCCAAATCGCGTCGGCCACGATCGATATGTTCCAGCATCGCGCACGCCAATTGTACGGCGATCCAGGTTAGACGGCGGTCCTTCGATTGCGATCCGTTAGCAAGCGAGCCTATTTCCGCTCTCCAGCTTCGACGGTTGCTATTCGAGGCAAAGCGGATAAAAGTCGGACAAGTCAAAATCGATGTTGATGCCCCGTTTGCGACCTGCACGCAGCGTTTCGCAAGAGGTCGTTTATCGGCTTCGCTCGCAAAATCCAGGAGGGAGATTGTGAAAACTCGCTACACGGTGACACTGGCATTGATTGCCGGTTTCGGGCTTGGTGCTCTTGCAGCTCAAGCCCTTCATGCCCAGGCGGCTCCGCCTGCTTACGTCATTACGATATTCGACACAGAAGCGGTGATGAACACCAGTTATCCCTCTCTCGATCCGGCAACATTCCAACCGTTCGGCGGCCGCTACATCGTCCACTTTGGAAAAACGGTTACCTTCGATGGGAAGCCTCCAAACCAAATTGTAATCGTCGCGTTCGACAGCATCGAAAATGCGCAGGCGTGGCGTGCGTCGGACGCTTTCAGAAAAATCTACGACGTTAACAAGATTGCGAAAGTTCGCGCCTTCGCCGTGGAGGGGGCTCAATAGGACGTCGTGTCGCCTAATCGCAGAGTTTCCCTTGTCGAAGCTCGCCGACTTCGGTGGAGTGCATGAGTTTGCTTATGGCCCCGAGCAGAAGTGGAGTATGCATTGCAGCAGTCGAGGATGATTGTCTGGTCTCAGTTACTCGATCACCTCGTCGGCGGCCGCGGGCAAGGTTTGCGGCGCTGTGCTGATAGCGCGCCTTTCGTCCTGATTTGCAAATTAAGGCTTCCTAATTTGCTTCATCGCTGAGTTCCAAAGGAAAACCGATACCTCAGTTCCGCGTTGTCTCCCCAGAAGAGGAGGAACGCACCATGCGAACCTTAGCAAAAACCGCCCTCGCGCTCGGCTTTGTCGCGGCGTTGACAGTCGGTAGCGCAGTCCCGGCTGGAGCCTTCTACCTCAATGGACCAAGCTTCCACGTCTGGGTCGGCCACCATCATCCGCGCTATTACGACTATTACCGCGGTGGCGGGTGGGATACTTGGAACGGCTGCCCGCCAAATTGGACCATACAAGGTGGAGTCTGTAAGCCGTATCGTG
The DNA here is from genome assembly GCA_963823225.1 of uncultured Alphaproteobacteria bacterium. GTDB lineage: Bacteria > Pseudomonadota > Alphaproteobacteria > Rhizobiales > Xanthobacteraceae > BOG-931. The sequence goes on from CAWGKM010000001.1 coordinate 36,148, forward strand.
GACCATCCGGTTACGGCTGGTAGAGCATCATCGCGATTCAATACAGAAAAGGGGCCGCCTCGGTTGGCGGCCTCTTTCATTTCAAACCAAGTATGCAAAGTCGCGATTGGCCCGTTTCGCCCCTTCGCTGCGGCACAGCGATTCGGTAGCAAGCGGAGCAACAGCGGCCGTGCCGCGGACATCACCAATCGGTAGAAAATTGACCGACAGCGGAAGTGGAGTGTGCAGCGCAGCAGCTAAGAATGACTGCGTGACCCGTTACTCGGTCACCTCATCGGCGGTGGCGAGCAGTGCCGTGGGCACTGCGAGGCCAAGCAATCATTACGCACCGGGGCGGCGACTACCGAAAACGTGGTCAATCGCAACAATGACGGCTGAACCGATCCCTAGTTTCGCTTCAAAATCGGCTGGTACTTGCGCCGCGGCGCGCCGATATAGAGCTGCCGCGGGCGGCCGAGTCTTTGGTGCGAGTCCTCCATCATTTCTTTCCACTGCGCGATCCAGCCGATGGCGCGGGCGACCGCGAATAGCACCGTGAACATCGTGGTGGGGAAGCCCATGGCGCGCAGCGTGATGCCCGAATAGAAGTCGACGTTGGGATAGAGCTTTTTCTGGATGAAATAGTCGTCGTGCAGCGCGATGCGTTCGAGCTCCATGGCGACGTCGAACAGCGGATCGTTGACGCCAAGTTCATGCAATACCTCGTGGCAGGTCTTCTGCATGATTTTCGCGCGCGGATCGTAGTTCTTATACACGCGATGCCCGAATCCCATCAGCCGGAAGGTATCTTTCGGGTCTTTGGCGCGCTTGACGAACTCGGGGATGCGGTCGACGGTGCCGATCTCGCCGAGCATTTTCAGCGCCGCCTCGTTGGCGCCGCCGTGCGCCGGCCCCCACAGGCAGGCGATACCGGCCGCGATGCAGGCAAACGGATTGGCGCCGGTCGAGCCGGCAAGCCGCACCGTCGAAGTGGAAGCATTCTGTTCGTGATCGGCGTGCAGGGTGAAGATGCGGTCCATGGCGCGAGCGACAACCGGATTGGCCTTGTATTCCTCGCACGGCACCGCGAAGCACATGCGCAAGAAATTGCTCGCGTAATCGAGGTCGTTTTTCGGATAGATGAAGGGCTGGCCGATCGAATACTTGTAGGCCATCGCGGCAAGCGTCGGCATTTTGGCGATAATGCGAATGGAGGCCATCATCCGCTGGATCGGATCGCTAATGTCGGTCAAGTCGTGATAGAAGGCCGACAGCGCGCCGACGCAGCCGACCATCACCGCCATCGGGTGGGCGTCGCGGCGGAAGCCCTGAAAGAACCGGCTCATCTGCTCGTGAACCATCGTGTGATGGACCACGCCGCGGTCGAATTCCTCCTTCTGGGAGGCGGTCGGCAACTCACCGTTGAGCAACAGATAGCAGGTTTCGAGAAAATCCCCGTGCTCGGCCAGATCTTCGATCGGATAGCCGCGGTAGAGCAAGACGCCTTCGTCGCCGTCGATATAGGTGATCTTGGACTCGCAGCTTCCAGTCGAGGTGAAGCCGGGATCGTAAGTAAAGATGCCGGTCTCGCCGTAAAGCTTGCTCACGTCCATGACCTCGGGACCGATCGTCCCCTCATAGAGTGGAAACGACCAGCTCTTGTCGCCGAGCGTCAGCTTGCCGGTTTTAACGTTGGTGCCGATGATCGCGTCCATGACGCCCTCCTCGAATTGTGACAGCCTCAACCCCGGGATGCACGCCGCCTAGACGCACCCCCAAGCTCAAACGAGCACTCAAAAAACGAAGCGGCGGTCTGTTATTCTGAATGTGTTGCCGCGCGGCATCATTGATAAAGATCAAATACTACGCCGGGTGCCGTATTGCCGGCCACGGCTGCCGAGGTGCGTCAATTGGGCACTGCCAAATCGATTTGGCATGTCAACGGAAAGACTGAGGCGCGCACGTATCGCAAATACGGTATCGCGTGTCTGGCGGATCGTGGTCGCGATCGGCGCTTCCAGCGGCATCATCTTGCTGCTGATCCAACGCGGACTGCCGGAATCGCCCCGCTGGCTGGAGGCGCAAGGCCGCTTCGCCGAGGCCGATGCGGTGGTCTCGGACATCGAGGCCAAGGTGACCGCCGAACTCGGCAAGCCGCTGCCGCCGCCGAGTGCCGAGGTGCCGGAGGCGATAACAAAGACCGGGCGCTGGACCGAGATGTTCTCGCCCCTCTACCTGTCGCGCACGATCATCCTCTCGATCTTCCAGTTCTCGCAGACGATCGCCGTGTTCGGCTTCACCGCCTTCGTGCCGATCCTGCTGGTAAAGCAGGGCTTTACCATCGTTCATTCGCTCCACTACACCGCAATAATCGTGCTGCTCGCGCCGGTAGGCGCGGCCTGCGCCAGTTACTTCGCCGAACGGATCGAGCGGAAATGGCAGCTGGTCGGCTCTGCGATCATGATCGGGGCCAGCGGCACGGTGTTTGCAAACGCGCACAGCGTGGCTGTGGTGATGATCAGCGGCGCCGTGATCTCGCTCGCCAACAACTGGTTGATCGCGATCTTCCACCCCTATGCGGCAGAGCTGTTCCCGACGCGCATCCGTGCCCGCGCGGTCGGTTTCACATTCTCCTGGAGCCGTATCAGCTCGATCTTCGTCGGCTATTGGGTGGCCGATCTGCTGGCCGCGTTCGGTCCACGCGGCGTCTTCGTAATGATCGCGCTCGCCATGCTCGCGATCGTCATCGGCGTCGGCGGTTTCGGTCCGCGCACCAACGGGCGCAGCCTGGAGACACTGTCACCTTGAGGTTTGCTGCGGCCTTTGAAAGGACGCCTGAGCTACCGCCTGATGAATGGCGCGCGACTGCCGTCTGCGATATAGATCGGGTGCCGCTCTACTCCGCTACGGCCCGGAGCTGCGAAGTTGCCTGACGTAGCACGTCTGCCTTAGTTGTCGTGCCGCGGGAGGTCAGTTCTTCCGGCGCGAAATCGTCGACTGCGATGGCAGCCGTCACGGCTTCGGCCGCGGCCTTGAGTTGAGTGGCTTCATCCGCATTGATCGTATGCTGCTGCACCGCCTGCGCGATATCGCGGATACCTGCCGCATGCATGCGGTCGCGGATCGGCTGTTGGGCGACCGTCATGGCGAAGGCGCGCTCAAGCAACGCGATGCCGTTGACGTCTGCCGTCTCGGTCGGATGGAACAGATCCACCGTGAGACGATCGCGTGCCGGGCACGAGTTGGCGATAATCGCGGCGCAGCGTTCGGTGACGCGATCGGAGGGCCCACGGCGGCGCGGACCGAGCGGTTGGATAAGGAAGCGCAAGAGCCAGGCGACCGGCCGGATCGGAAAATTCGCGATGATCTCGTCGAACCGGACTTCTATGGTTGAAAAACTTGCCTCCATGCACCATTCGAGCAGGGGGAAGTCTTCCTGCTGGCGGCCTTCGTCGTTCCAGCGCTTGAGCGCGGCGCTCGACAGATAAAGTTCCGACAGAATGTCACCGAAACGCGCCGACAGCATTTCCTTGCGCTTCAGCGTGCCGCCGAGCGCGAGCAGTGAAAAATCGACGGCGAGTGCAAACGCGGCGGCATGCCGGCTGAGCTGCCGGTAGAATGGCTTGGCCGCACCGGCGTCAGCCGAGGGCGCAAAAATTCCGCCGGTCCAGGCGCGGCCCCAGGCGCGCATCGCATTGGCGAGGCTGTGCGCGAGGTGCCCCCATAGGACTTGGTCGAAGGCGTCGAGGCCGCGCGCGCGGTCGGCGTCTTCGAGTGCCTGTATTTCCTTGAGCAGGTATGGATGGCAGCGGATCGCGCCTTGGCCGAATTGAATGAGGCTGCGGGTAACGATATTGGCGCCTTCGACCGTGATAGCAATCGGCACGCCGCGGTACAGGCTGCCGAGATAATTCAATGGCCCTTCGATGATGCCTTTACCGCCGTGCACATCCATCGCGTCGTTGACCGAAACCCGCAGGCGTTCGGTCGCCTGCGCCTTCATGATGGCGGTGACGACGGCCGGATGGTGGCCGTCATCGAGCGCCGCACAGGTCATACGGCGCGCGGCATCGAGCAGGTAGGCGGTCGCCGCGATACGGCCAAGCCGCTCCTGGATCGCTTCAAATTTCGCAATCGCGACATGGAATTGCTCGCGGATGCGAGCATAGGCGCCGGTTACGTTGGCGCTATACGCCGCCCCCGCCGCCGACAGTGAAGGCAGCGAGATGCCGCGCCCCGCCGCCAGTGCGCTCATCAGCATCTTCCAGCCTTTGCCGACCTGCTCGACGCCGCCAATGACATGGTCCATGGGAATGAAGACGTCGTGGCCCCAATTCGGCCCGTTCTGGAAGACGTGCATCGCCGGCAGATGACGGCGTCCGATGCTGACACCAGGCAGATGTGTCGGCACGAGCGCCAGCGTGATGCCGATGTCGTCGCGGTCGCCGATCAAGTGATCTGGATCGCGCAGTTTGAAGGCGAGGCCCAGCACGGTCGCGATCGGCCCGAGCGTGATGTAGCGCTTGTGCCAATTCAGCCGGATGCCGATCACCTCGCGGCCCTCGAACGTGCCGCGGCAGACTACGCCGGAATCGATCATGGACGCGGCGTCCGATCCAGCCTCCGGGCTGGTGAGACCGAAGCACGGGATTTCCTCGCCACGCGCCAATCGCGGCAGCCAATAATCCTGCTGTGCCTTGGTGCCGAATTGCAGCAGTAATTCGCCGGGTCCGAGCGAGTTCGGCACCATCACGGTGCAGGCGGCACAAATAGATCGCGACGACAGCTTGCGGATGACTTCCGAATGCGCATAGGCGGAAAAGCCGAGGCCGCCATAGGCTTTTGGAATGATCATCGCGAAGAATTTGCGAGTCTTCAGGAAGTCCCAGACCTCGGGTGGCAGGTCATGCCATTCCCAGTTGATCTTCCAGTCGTCGAGCATCCGGCAGAGCTCTTCAACCGGACCGGCAAGGAATTGCCGTTCCTCCTCCGACAGTCGGGCGGGCGCAAAAGCCAGGAGCTTCTTCCAATCGGGATTGCCGGTAAACAGATCGGCGTCCCACCAGACGTCGCCGGCTTCGATAGCTTCGCGCTCGGTATCGGAGAGGCGAGGCAACGCGTGCCGCGCAATCCGAAAGATCGGTTTGGTGATCCAGTCCCGCCGGAAGGATGAATGGGGCATTGGATGACGCCTGGCGCTTACAGACGGCTGCGGCCGAGCCGTCACGATTGGGATGATTGCTTGTACGATAAAGCTTATGCGCCCTGATCTGTTTCACGTACCATATTCGACAGGCTGGAAGCGTATATCAACGCTAAAATCTTACAGTTTATTTTCGTAACCGGCGTTGCGAATGAGCCTTTTTGTGCCGGACCCTCAGTTAGTGCGGTGCAGCAAGCCGGAACTCCGACCGCTTTCGCGCGTTTCAATTAGCCAATTCTTCGTAAGGAAGATTTCAAAAATGGACCGACAGGAAGATTTCAAAAATGAACCGACGCGACCGGGAACTTTTGGACAAGCAACTGCGGGGGCTTAATCTTCCTCCGCGACACGACGGCGTAATGGCGTTGGCGATTTTTGCGGTGTTTTTGGCTGGCATGGCGCTCGGTGGCCTCGTGTTTGCGCACAAAAGCGTGCCGATGCAGCAAATCGCGGCGAACGATGTGACCCCTGCGATTTCCGTCGCGAATGATGCGCCGTCAATCACTTGGCACTAGATGCCGAGCAATTCGAGGGCAGCATTAGAGCGTCGTTTAATATTGAGCTTGGCCGGAACAATCGCGGCGACCATGAGTTCTTCCGTCGTTGCCAGGCAGCTACAGGCGGCTAGAGGTCGGCCATGACCAGCTCGGAAGAATTTCGAAGCCACGCGGCAGAGTGCAGGCGGATGGCGCGCGAGGTACAATATAAGACCACCAAATCAACCTGGTTGCAGATCGCAGAAGGATGGACCGCGTGCGCCGAAATGGCAGAACGCACGGAACAATACGACGCAGACTGTAACTTTACGTCTGAGAAACCGACGATGCGACCTCGATGGTCACATTGAGAATCATTTTCGGATGTCGTTGATACAGGGAGGCCAAAATGCAAATTTCAGGTGAAGGTCTGCTTATCATAATATTGGTTGGTCTTATTGCGGGATGGCTGGCCGGAGAGCTTGTGGCGGGCGGCGGATTTGGTTTCGTCGGCGATGTCGCTATAGGGATTGTTGGTGCACTAATTGGCAGTTGGTTGCTGCCTCAACTTGGGATCCACATTGGAGCTGGCTTGGTCGGCGCGATCATTGTCGCCACTATCGGTGCCGTGATTCTGTTGCTGCTCGTCGGGTTGGTTAGAGGCGGACTCCCACGTCGGAGATATTGGCGTCACTGGCGTTTATAGCACCACGCACGCTATTCCTGAATGAAGCCGCCGTTGACGACTGCGCGAGACTGCGTGGTGGGCCCGGGAGGACTCGAACCTCCAACCAAGCGGTTATGAGCCGCTAGCTCTGACCATTGAGCTACGGGCCCGCGCCGTCACGTCGGCGCGAGCGAGCGTGACGCCATACGACATTATACAGCACAATACAGCGGAAACCGGGCTGGCCCTGCATACGGTAGAGAACCGGGCTAGCCCTGCCGGCTCAGTAAAAATACCGCCTGCTCGCCGAACAGATTCCAGAACCACCACGGCATTTTCAGCCGCATCCGCCGGCCCCAGGCATTGAGCGCCACCGCCTGCTCCATTCTGGCCCCTGCCGCGCGGCACAGTTCGCGGAAATCCTTGATGCTGCAAAAGTGGATGTTCGGCGTCTCGTACCAGGCATAGGGCAGGTTGTCAGTGTGCGGCATGTGGCCGCCGAAGAATATTTGCAGGCAAATCCGCCAGTGGCCGAAATTCGGGAACGACACGATGGCGTGGTGGCCGATGCGCAGCATGTGCTCGAGCACGACGCGCGGCCGGCGCGTCGCCTGCAAGGTCTGTGACAGGATGACGAAATCGAAGCCGTCGTCGGGATAGTCTTCGAGGTCGGTGTCGGCGTCGCCTTGCACCACGGCGAGACCTTTGGCGACACATTCGTTCACGCCTTCGCGCGACAGTTCAATGCCGCGGCCGTCGACGCCGCGGCTTTCGAGAAGCCGCAACAATTCGCCGTCGCCGCACCCGACGTCGAGCACGCGCGCGCCGCGCTCCACCATGTTCGCGACGACCAGCAAGTCGACGCGCGAGCCGCCCGGGCCGCGCGCAGCTTCCGCCATGGTGAGATCGTATTTAAGACGCGACAGCATCGTCACCTTGCCTATAACCCGCGCGCCTTAGCGGCGCCTTCGAGAAAACCGCGCACGATCGCGAACAACTCCGGCTCGTCGAGCAGGAACGCGTCGTGGCCTTTGTCGGTCGTGATCTCGGCGAACGAGACGCGCGCGCCGGCGGCATTGAGCGCGTGCACGATAGCGCGCGATTCCGCGGTCGGAAATAGCCAGTCGCTGGTGAACGAGATGACGCAGAACCGCGTCGGCGCGCCGCGGAACGCATTCGCCACCACGCCGTCATAGTCGCCGGCGAGATCGAAATAGTCCATCGCGCGGGTCAGATAGAGGTACGAATTGGCGTCGAACCGCTCGACGAAGGTAATACCCTGGTGCCGCAGATAAGATTCGACCTGAAAATCGGCATCGAACGAGAAGGTCGGCGTGTCGCGATCCTGGAAGCGGCGGCCGAATTTGCGGTGCAGCGCGGCGTCGGACAAATATGTGATGTGCGCGGCCATGCGCGCCACCGCTAGCCCGCGGCGCGGATTGGTGCCTTCGGAAAAATAGCGGCCGCCGCGCCAATCCGGATCGGCCATCACCGCCTGGCGGCCGACCTCGTGAAAGGCGATGTTCTGTGCCGAATGCCGGGTCGCCGCCGCGATCGGCAATGCCGCGAACACGCGGTGCGGATAGCTGGCCGCCCATTGCAGCACTTGCATGCCGCCCAGCGAGCCGCCCGCCACCGCGAACAGCGATTCGATGCTGAGATGATCGAGCAGCATCGCCTGCGCGCGGACCATGTCGCGCACCGTGATGACGGGAAAATCGAGACCCCAGGGCATGCCGGTTGCCGGGTTGGTCGAGGCCGGACCGGATGAGCCCATGCAGGCGCCGACGACGTTGGGGCAGATGACGAAATAGCGCTCGGTGTCGATCGGTTTACCGGGGCCGACCATGGTTTCCCACCAGCCCGGCTTGCCGGTCACCGGATGGTCATTGACGACGTGTTGATCGCCGGTCAGGGCGTGGCAAACCAGGACCGCGTTGCTGCGCGCGGCGTTGAGCGTGCCGTAGGTCTGGTAGGCGATCTGCAGCGGGGCAAAATCGACGCCGGCGTCGAGGTGCAGCGGATTGTTCGCCGCAAAACGCACCACCGGCGAATGCGGATCGTCCGCTTCGCGCGTGCGGTCGGCGAGATCGAGCGTGGCGCTGACGTCGGCCATGACGCGTTTCCCGGCGTGGTTGGACCGCCAGCTGGGGCGGTCAAAACGGCGTAAATAGGCCGCTTCGGCCGGGAGTCAACGTTTTCTTTGATTTCGGCCGCCACGGCACCTATCAATCGGGCCGATTGCCGGGGCTCCCCCATGCCGAAATCGCCGCGCCATAACGACCAATCGCTCGCCGATCTGCGGCTTCAGATCGACCGCATCGACGAGGCGATGCACGAACTCTTGATCGAGCGCGGCCAGATTATCGACCGCCTGATCGCGGTGAAAAAGACCGAAGAGACCGGCTCCGCCTTCCGGCCGGCGCGCGAGGCCGACATGATGCGCCGCCTGGTTCGGCGCCATCACGGCAATCTGCCGCTCGATACCGCCGAGAGCATCTGGCGCGTCATCATTTCGACCTTCACCTATGTGCAGGCGCCGTTTTCGGTTCATGCCGATCTCTCCGCGGGCGACGCGTTGATGCGCGATTCCGCGCGATTCCATTTCGGCTTTACGGTGCCGTTCGTGCCGCACACGGGGGCGTCGAGCGTCGTCGAAGCCGTCACCGAATCGAAGGGCGATCTCGGCCTCATTCCGGCCTTTGCGATCGCCGGCGCCGGCCCATGGTGGACGGCACTCGAATTCGAAAGCGCGCCGAAAATCATCGCCCGGCTGCCATTCGTCGAACGCGCCGATCATCCGGCGGCGATGCCGGTCTTTGTGGTCTCCCGCGCCGCCGCGGACGCCATGGTGACCGAAACCGAGGTCTGGAGCATGCGGGTCGCCGGCTGGAGCGCGGCGGCGGTCAACGCGGTGGCGGTGCTCGCCGACGTCATCGCGGTGCCCGACCGCGCCTTCGACGGCGCGGCGCTCCTGGTCTCGGTCGAGCGCGGCGGCATCGACGCCGTCGCCGAGGCCTTGCGCAAGAACGGCGCCTCGATCCGCGCCTCGGCCCTCGTCGGCAGTCACGCGACCCGCTATACGGTCCCGGCGAAATAAGTCCTTCGCCTCGCTACCCTCCCCCGCAAGCGGGGGAGGAGGAGATTATGAGTAATGACTGCACTGCGTCCAAAACCCCGGCCCGGCGTGCTCGATATCGAGGCCTATATACCCGGCAAGAGCACGGCGCCGGGCGTGGCCAAGGTGTTCAAGCTGTCGTCGAACGAGTCGCCGCTCGGGCCGAGCCCGCGCGCGATTGCGGCTTATACGGCGTGCGCCGACCACCTGGAGGACTATCCGGATGGGTCGGCGAGCGAACTGCGCGAGGCGATCGGGCGGGCGTTCGGGCTCGACCCCGAGCGCATCGTCTGCGGTGCGGGCTCCGACGACCTCTTGCATGTGCTGGCGCATGCCTATCTCGTCGACGGCGACGAGGCGATCTACACCACGCATGGCTTTCTGATTTATCCGATCGTGACGCTCGGCGCCGGCGCAAAACCGGTGGTAGCGCCGGAGAAGGATTATACCGCCGACGTCGATGCGATCCTGGCGGCGGTGACGAAGAAGACCAAGATCGTCTTCCTCGCCAATCCGAACAATCCGACCGGCACCTGCCTGTCGTTCGACGAGGTCAAGCGGCTGCATCGCGGCCTGCCGAAGCACGTGCTGTTGGTACTCGACGCCGCTTACGCCGATTACGTCCGGCGCAACGATTATGCAGCCGGCATCGAGCTCGTCGCCACCTCCGAGAACGTCGTCATGTGCCGCACGTTTTCGAAAATCCACGGCCTGGCGGCGCTCCGCCTCGGCTGGATGTTCGGCCCCGCTCCGATCGTCGATGCCGTCAACCGCGTTCGCGGCCCGTTCAACGTCACCGGGCCAGCGATCGCCGCCGGCATTGCGGCAATCGAGGACGTCGACCATCAGGAGCGCTCGCGCGAGCACAACACGCGCTGGCTCGACTGGCTGACGGTCGAGATCGGCAAGCTCGGCCTCAAAGTGACGCCGAGCGTCGCCAATTTCGTGCTGATCCATTTTCCGCAAGCCAAGGGCCGCTCTGCCAAAGATGCGGACGCCTTTCTCACCGCGCGCGGGCTCATCCTGCGTCAGACCACCGCCTATAAGCTGCCGAACGCGCTGCGCATGACGGTGGGCACCGAGGAAGCGAACCGCCTCGTCGTCGGCGCGCTCAAGGAATTTTTGGCAAAAACGGCGTGATGCTGTGACCAAATCCGCACCGCACTTCGATCGCCTCGCTCTGATCGGCGTCGGCCTGATCGGCTCTTCGATCGCGCGGGCGGCGCGCGCGCAGGGTGCCGTGCGCGAAATCGCGGCGAGCGCGCGCTCTCCCGCGACCCGCCGGCGTGTCGCCGCACTCGGGCTTGCCGATCAGGTGCTCGAGACCAATGCCGCCGCGGTTGCCGGCGCCGATCTCGTCATCGTCTGCGCGCCGGTCGGCGTCTGCGGCGAGATCGCCAAGGAAATCGCGCCGCAGCTTAAGCCGGGCGCGATCGTGTCCGACGTCGGCTCGGTCAAGGGGGCGATCGTGCGCGACATGGGCCCGCATCTGCCCGAAGGCGTTCATTTCGTCCCGGCGCATCCGGTCGCCGGCACCGAGCATTCGGGACCCGATGCCGGCTTCGCCGAGCTGTTCGTCGGGCGCTGGTGCATTCTCACGCCGCCCGAAGGAACCGATCCCGCCGCCGTCGACAAGCTCGCCGCGTTCTGGCGGGCGCTCGGCGCCAATGTCGAAACCATGCCGGCGCAGCATCACGATCTGGTACTGGCCATCACCAGCCATCTGCCGCATCTCATTGCCTACACGATCGTCGGCACCGCCGACGAGCTCGGCGAGGTGACACGCTCGGAAGTTCTCAAATTCTCCGCCGGCGGTTTTCGCGATTTCACCCGCATCGCCGCCTCCGACCCGACCATGTGGCGCGACGTCTTCCTCGCCAACAAGGACGCGGTCTTGGAAATGCTCGGCACCTTCAATGAGGATCTGGCGCGATTGACGCGGGCGATCCGCCGCGGCGACGGCGAGGCCCTGTTCGATCATTTCAAGCGAACCCGCGCGATCCGCCGCGGCATCGTCGAGATCGGGCAGGATTCGCCGGCGCCCGATTTCGGCCGCTCGCATCCCGAACTGCCGGTCGAGCCGCTGCCGCGGCCCTACGCGGCGTCCGACGACTGAAACCGCGCTTGGTCAGCGCGCGTGCACCGTCAGCGCTTCATCCACCGCGCCGCGCAGCGCCGCGATCGTGAAGGGTTTCTGAATCACGTCGTGAATGAGCGCGTCGAGGCCGTGGGCGCGCTCGCGCTGATCGGCGTAGCCGGTCATCAACAGGATGGTGAGATCGGGAAAGTCGCGCGCCGCGGCGAGCGACAGTACAATGCCGTCCATGACCGGCATGCGGATATCGGTCACCAGGAGATCGAAACGTCCGCCTTCGCGCTTGAGAACGTCGAGCGCATCGCTGCCATCGCAGGCGGTGGTGACCTCGTGGCCGGCAGTCGAGAGGGCGCGCGCGCACATGGCGCACAACGTCTCCTCGTCTTCGGCGATCAGGATGCGAGCCATTTCAGCGTGTCCCCGTCATGATGTCGTAGCGGTTGACGAAACGCACCAGCACGTCATGGGCGTCCGGCGGCGGCGAGGCGAGCCTGGTGTGGAAGGCGACCGCTTCGCCCGGCGGCAGCACCGCGCGCGATGGAACGGCGGTCCAGGAATAAATCTCTTGTCGCGCGGCATTGCGCACCGCAAATCGCAGATGCGGCACGTCCTCGGTCTTGCTCGTGTTGTTGACGATGTTGCCGCCGACCACAAGAATCGGCATGCCCTCGTGCTGTTCGGTGGTGGTGGTCAGGCTGTCGAAATCCAACCCGCGTAAATTCACCGGCAGGCCGATCCAGGCGAAAAATGCAGCGGTCTGCGGCATGGCGCGCACGAAATCGGCGCGCCAGCCCACGATAATCGCATTGACGACGAGCAGCGCCAGGATGCCCGATTGCAGGTGCGACAGCGGCCAATGCAAGCTTTTGCGCTTGGCGCGGGGTCGATAGCGTCGCGCGGCAACGGTCTCGACGTCCTCGAGCGGTTCGTCGTTCGGCGCTGAGTTTTGCTCCGCCGCCGCCTCGATTGGCGGATGGTCCGCATCGAGATCGGTGGGCGCGAGCGGCGGCGATTCCGCCTCGACCGAGGAATCGCTCGCCGCGGTATCCGCGCTCTCCGCCGCGTCGAATTGGACAGCCGGTGCGTCGAAGGCCGGTTCCGGCGCTGGAAGATCGGGCGCGGCGCCCGCGGCAACGTCAAACTGCTCCGCCACGGGCGGCGCGGCAGGTACCGATGCCGCGGCGGCGGCTTCCGCCATGGCCTCGACCGGTTGGCGCACCGGCGCTACCATGGCCTCGGCCGCGCCGCGCAGCGGCGCCAGCGCCTCGGCCGCGGCGACAAGCTTCTCGGCATGGGGCAGTTCGGCGTGCCAGACCGTAGCGCAGCGCACGCAGCGCACCTGGCGCCCGTTGGGCCGCAGGCTTGCCACGTCAACATCGTAAGATGTAGCGCAGTTCGGGCAGACGATCAGCATCGGCGAATCAGGAGCGCGGGAGCTTTGGGGCAACCCTAGCAGGCGATCCGTTAACGGATTGGAAACCAAGCCGGGCCGGCGGGCCGGCGCGCCCGTGCCGCCAGGCGGTGTTAACTTGGCGCGACGGGCGAATCAGGCTGCGGCCCCAAATGCGCTGGATTTGAATAACTTAAGGGGCGGCCGAGATCGGCGCCCGCCAGGCGCGGGGCTTTTTTGGAGGACTGCGTGATCCGATTCGAGAATGTCGGCTTGCGCTATGGGCTCGGTGCGGAGATCTTGCGCGACTTAAGCTTTCGCATCGACGGGCATTCGTTTCAGTTCCTCACCGGGCCGTCCGGCGCCGGCAAGACGTCGCTGCTTCGCATGCTGTTTCTGTCGCTCAAGCCGACGCGCGGGCTTATTTCCATGTTCGACCACGACACCGCGACGCTGACCAAGGACGGCCGCGCGACGCTGCGCCGCCGCATCGGCATCGTGTTCCAGGACTTCCGGCTGCTCGATCATTTGACCACCTACGAGAACGTGGCGCTGCCGCTGCGCGTGCTCGGCAAGAACGAAGCCAGCTACCGCGCCGAGGTCGTCGAGCTGCTGCGTTGGGTGGGTCTCGGCGAGCGCATGTCGGCCTTGCCGCCGGTGCTTTCGGGCGGCGAAAAGCAGCGCGCGGCAATCGCCCGCGCCGTGATCGCGCGCCCGCAGCTCCTGCTCGCCGACGAGCCGACCGGCAACGTCGATCCCAATCTCGGCCAACGCCTGCTGCGGCTGTTCATCGAACTCAACAAGTCGGGCACCTCGGTCGTCATCGCCACGCATGATATCGCCCTGATGGACGAGTACGACGCCCGCCGTCTGGTGCTGCACGAGGGACGGCTGCATGTCTACGATTGAGCCGGTAAAGGCCATGGCGGAGCCGTGGGACGCCGGCGCCCCGGCGTCGTCCCGCGTTTTGGCGCAGCGGACGCCGACTTCGATCGTGCCGAGCGACTCGATCGCCGGACGCTCGCTGACTGCCGTGGTCGCCATTCTGACGTTCCTCGCCGCGCTGACGGCCGGCGCCGTGATGATGGTGGTCAGCTCCGCGAGCGACTGGCAGTCCGACGTCGGGCGCGAGGCGACCATCCAGGTCCGGCCGGTTCCCGGACGCGACGTCGAGGCGGATGTGCGCGCGGCGATCGCGGTCGCGCGCGGCACGGCCGGCGTCGCCGATGTCCGGGCCTACAGCAAGGAAGAGTCCGAGGAACTCGTCGAACCGTGGCTCGGCTCCGGTCTGGCGCTGAGCGAACTGCCAATTCCGCGTATGATCGTCGTCAAGCTCGCTTCCGGCGTGACGCCGGATTTCGCCGCCTTGCGTACGAACCTTGCCGCGCAGGTCCCCAGCGCCAGCCTCGACGACCACCGTGGCTGGATCGGCCGGATGCGCGCCATGGCGGAAACCGCGGTCGCCGTCGGCGTCGCCATCCTCGCTTTGGTCGTCGCGGTGACCGTGTTCTCGGTCACCTTCGCGACCCGCGGCGCCATGGCGACCAATCGGCCGATCATCGAAGTGCTGCATTACGTCGGCGCAACCGACGGCTTCGTCTCTGGCCAGTTCCAGCGCCATTTTCTCATTCTCGGCTTCAAGGGCGGCGCGATCGGCGGCGGCGCCGCGCTGGCGCTGTTCGGCATTCTGCAAGCGGTCAATGCCTGGGTGTCGGGGACACCCGGCGGCGAGGAGGCGGCAGCCCTGTTCGGCAGCTTTTCCGTAGGCCTTGCCGGTTATCTCGTCATTTTCGCCCTGGTCGTGCTGATGGCCGTGGTGACGGCTTTGGCCTCCCGCCGCACCGTCGACCAGACCCTGGAGAATATCGATTAGGGGGCGCGACAATCGCGGCTATAATTTCAGCTCAGGGGTTGGCGATTCTGGTGCGGTGGACACTAGTGTGGCGGTTCAGAAGTCCGCATCATTCTTCCCGCGAACTCGCAATGCGGACTTATGAACCAAAGCCACACTAGATCAATAAGTTGCTAGTGTCCCTTCGATTCCGAAGTTCGCAAACGGGGGTGCCGCACAATGATGCGAACTTCGGAATCGGGACACTAGCGCGAGGGACGCGCGGCGATGCTCAGTCTGAGGAGCGCGGTCAGAACGCGGCGGATCAGGTCGGTCGGCCTGAAGCTGCTCGCATTGTGCGCCGTCCTGCTGGTCTGCGGCTTCGTTGCTTTCATTTGGCTGTTACCCAGCCAGCAGGTCGCGCTCGACCGCAACGCCGACGGCATCGTGGTCCTGACGGGCGGCACGTCGCGCATAAGCGACGCGCTCGAGCTGCTCGCCTCGGGGCGCGGCAAAAGGCTCCTGATCACCGGCGTCAATCCCGGCACCACGACGGGCGATATCGCCCGCGAGGTCGTCGATTACAACGCCATCCTGGCCTGCTGCGTCGACCTCGACTATTCCGCCCAGAATACGTTTGAAAATGCGGTGCAGGCGCGGCGTTGGGCGCTGCAGCATCGCTTCCTTTCGCTTATCGTCGTTACCTCGGCCTACCATATGCCGCGCGCACTCGCCGAACTCGCGCACCAGCTGCCGGACGTCGCGCTGATCGCGTTCCCGGTCGTGTCCGACCGACTGCGCATCGAACCGTGGTGGTCGAACGGCGCCACGACCAGACTGGTGCTGTCGGAATATCTCAAATACCTTGCCGCCAAGGTGCGCATGCGGTTCGGCGCCCTTGCGGAGACGAGCGAATTGACGACGCCCACCCGTCATCGAGCCTGAGCCGGAAAACCGCGCGCCGGTTTCCCGAACGGTCCCCCGACAGGTCCTTCCGTGTCCCGATCATTGACGATTTACCTGCGCTCGCTCGTTTTCAACGCGCTGTATTATGCGAATTTGATCGCTCACATGATCGCGGCGCTGCCGACATTCGCGCTGCCCTATCCGGCGACGCGCGTTTTCATCCGCTCCTATGCCCGCACCAGCCTGTGGCTGTTGCGTGTCGTCTGCGGCATCGAGGTCGAATGGCGCGGTGCCGAAAAAATCCCTCAAGGCGCGTGCATCGTCGCCTGCAAACACCAGTCGGCGTGGGAGACGTTCGCGCTTTACGCGGTGTTCGACGACCCGGTCTATGTGCTCAAGCGCGAATTGATGTGGATTCCGCTGTTCGGCTGGTACCAGTGGAAGGCCGGCTCGATTGCCATCGACCGCAGTGCCGGCATGGCGGCGCTGGCCCGCCTGGCGGCGCGCGCGAGGAAAACGCTCGCCGGCGCGCGGCCGCGCCAGCTCGTCATTTTTCCCGAGGGCACGCGGCGTCCGCCGGGCGCCGCGCCCGACTACAAGCCCGGCATCGTCTATCTCTACGGCAAGCTCGGCCTTGCCTGCGTGCCGCTGGCGCTCAATTCGGGACTGTTTTGGCCGCGACGATCGCTTTGCCTTGCGCCCGGCACCATCGTCGCCGAAGTTTTGGATCCGATTCCGCCCGGCCTCGACAAGGACGCGTTTTTTGCTCGGCTGCAACAGGTCATCGAGGACGCCAGCGCGCGGCTGATCCAGGAATCAGGAGTCGGGAGTCAGGAGTCGGGAGTCAGGAAACTAACTTCCCGACTCCCGACTCCTGATGCCTGACCCCTGCTTACGCCTGATGCCTGATCCCCGCTTGCAGTTGTTCGGCGAGCAAATGCAGCTCGGTCTCGCGATAACCCAGCGTCTCGAGCGCCTTCACCGTTTCCAGCACATAGTCGCGGTTTGGGCCGGAGGCGCCGCGGCCTTGCCGCACGTGATGCAAAATCTCGGCGGGCGCCAGCCGGCCGGCATATTGCACGTGGCTGCGATCGACGACGTAGCACAGCGCCCGCACCCGCCGCCGGGCGTGCTCTTCAAGCTCGATCTGCCGCATGATCTCAAGGTAGACGGTGGTGACCTGTTCGCGCGCGCGCAAATAGTCGACGGCTTGCGCGCGCGTCGCGGCGGCGACGCGATAGGCGATGCCGCGGCACATGCCGCCGCGGTCGAGCCCGAGCACCAGGCCGGGCCGTTCCGGCGTGCCGCGATGAACGAAGGAAAACACGCAAAGCGCCCGGTGCAGCCCGATCAGCCGGCCCGGCACCCGTTCGAGATAGGCGAAGCCGGGACGCCACATCAGCGAGCCATAGCCGAAAACCCAGAGGTCCCCGCTGTCGTGCTCGGCGCTGGTAGGCATTGATCCTCGTTGACTCGCGCGCTGAACTTCGCTCGCGTAACAGGATGAGGATGGTGGCACAATGATGCCGCGCTCACCATCGAAACGCCACTTCGGCGGGTGAAGAACGATCATGTCCGGCCAGTCCCCGCTCAGCATGATGCGAGCCGCGCCGCGGCCGCTGCGCAGGCCCACCCCGGCGCCGCGGCGCCGGCGGCTGCGGCGGTTCCTGGCGGCGGTGGCTATCGTCATCGTCGTGGCCGTCGGCCTGAGCTGGGTCTGGTACTACGCCGCCTCGATCGCCGAGCGCGCGCTGTCCGGCTGGATCGACCGTGAGGCGGCGCTGGGCCGGGTCTATGCCTGCGGCACTCAGAGCATCGGCGGCTTTCCGTTCGACATCGTCACCCGCTGCGATCAGGCGACCGCCGCATTTAAAAGCAACCGGCCGCCGTTCGACGTGCGGGCAACCGGCATCGCTTTTTCCGCCGAAATTTATCGCCCGACGCTGTTGAACGGCGAAATTACCGGCCCGGTCACGCTGGCGGATCCCGGCCAACCGCCGATCTTCGTCGCCAATTGGTCGCGCGCACAAATCAGCCTGCTTGGCCTGCCGCCCGACGAGCCCGAGCGCGTCACCATCACGCTTGCCGCGCCGCGGCTCGATCGCGTGGCCGGTCCCGGCACCGGCACGATTTTCCAGGCCGATGCCGTCAGCGTCGACGGCCGCATCGTGGCCGGCTCGGCGCGCCTTAATCCGGTGATCGAGGTGACCGGACGTTTCGCGGCGGTAAAGGCGCCGACGGTCCATCCCTTGCTCGCCGAGCCGCTGCAAGGCGACATCGACGCGGTGTTGCGCGGATTTAAGGATTTCTCGCCAAAACCCTGGCCCGTGCTGTTCCGCGACATGCAAGCTTCCGGCGGCGGCATCGAGATCAAATCGCTTCGGATCGAGCGCGCCGACGCCATCGTGGTCGGCACCGGCAAACTCACGGTCAACGCCGACGGCAGGCTCGACGGCGTCCTCCACGTCGCCGTCGCCGGCCTCGAAAACATCGTGCCGCTATTGGGCATCGATCAGTTGATCGGCCAGGGCATCGACCGGCTCACCGGCGGCGCCGGTTCGCCCCAGCAAGGCTTAAATGCGCTCGACCGCTTGATGCCGGGGCTCAGCGGCGTCGTCCGCGACACCACCAATTCGAGCTTGATCGACAACATCAAAAAAATGGGCGAGCCGACCGAAATCGACAAGAAGCCGGCGATCGCTTTGCCGCTGCGCGTCACCGACGGCGTGATTTCGGTCGGCATCATTCCGGTCTTTGTCGTGCCGCCGCTGTTTTGAGGCGGAGCTCGGCGCGCGACTCCCTCTCCCCGTTTACGGGGAGAGGGTCGGGGTGAGGGGGTTCGGACGTACGAGAAAAGCCCCGGCATCCGAACCCCCTCACCCGCCACGCCTTCGCTCCTTTGGAGCTACGGCGGGCGACCTCTCCCCTACGGGGAGAGGTGAAAATAGTGTTCCGTTCTCGCGGCGCGGATGCGCGCCCGAGTTTGTCAAACAGCCAACAATTCCGGTCGTCATTGCGAGGAGCGAAGCGACGACCCACCTTCGCTCGCTTCGTGAGCTACGGTGGGTTTGAGTCCACCGAAGCGCGGAGCGCGTAGGTGGAAGCAATCCAGAGCGGCACGGTAAAAAGCTGGATTGCTTCCCCCTCGCTCCGCTCGGGGTCGCAATGACGAAAAGAAATAAGGAAGCGGAACGCCGGCAAACGCAGGGTACTACCTCCCGCACCAGCGGGTGCGGGTCGCGCCACGGAAAGGCGGCTTGCGCCGCCCTTCCGCTGTCGGGCGCGCTCGCCTGCCGGCGTTCCACCACGGCTCTCGCCAAAGGAAGTCGTCGTCCCTAAGGCGCAATCCGGGCCAGGCTTCGTGGGCGAGACCGTCCAAGGGGCGGGGGTCACTCCGCCGACGGGCTGCCCACTTCCAGCGAAGCACCTCGCGCGCCGGTCATAGTGCCGGCAGGCTTGATGCCCGGACCGCCCGGGAGCGGAGTGCAAATCCGCCCGCGGGCACCGCTCTCGCCCCAACCGTGCGGTGTGCCTCCGCACGGCGTCCTTACGGGCGAGATGATTCGTTCGTTTTATAACTGAAATGGTGACTACTGTCAACAGAACAGTGACGACCGCCAACTGGCAAAATTCGCCTCTCCCCAGCGGGGAGAGGGTGCCGAGCGCCAAAGGCGCGCCCGATGGTAAACTCCACGGAATACGGCAACGATCGAGCGGCTCAAATACCGATCCCGGATGTCGCTTCCACCTACGCGCTCCGCGCTACGGTGGACTCAAACCCACCGAAGCTGGCGGAGCGAGCGAAGGCGGGCCGCTCCATCCGGGCTACGCTTGCTTTATTTTCAACGGGACATTGACAAATGTCATTTTACAGTTTACACGTCCCTTGAGTTGGTTGCGGGGCAATGATCGAGAGTTTTCGGCACAAAGGCTTGAGGCTGCTCTTTGCGGGTGACGACCGCAGCAAAGTAAAGGCAGATCAGGCCGCGCGCATACGCTTGATTCTGGCTGCGCTCAATGCGGCGGGCCGGGTCGAGGACATGAACCAGCCAACCTTCCGGCTGCATCCGCTGAAGGGTGAACGCAAAGGCTTTTGGGCCGTCACCGTGCGCGCCAACTAGAGCATGATCCGGAAAAGTGGAAACCGGTTTTCCGAAAAGATCATGCTCAAACAAAATGCTAGAGCCCGGTTCTGATTTAATCAGAACGGATAGGGCTCTAGCGGATCATTTTTCGTTTTGCCGATGGCCGTGCGAACGACGTTGATTTGATCGACTATCACTGATGGAGAACAAACGATGCGCATGAAAAACCCTGTTCATCCCGGCGAACTGGTCAAGGCAAACCTCGAGGAGCTTGGTCTGAGCGTCGCTGCGGCGGCGAAGGCTCTCGGGGTGACCCGCCAGCAGCTTTATAATGTCATCGGCGGTAGAAGCGCCGTGACGCCGGAAATGGCTTTGCGCTTCGAGAAGGCGTTCGGCGGCAGCGCCGATATGTGGCTGCGGATGCAGGCGGCCCACGACCTTGCTCAGGTGCGCCAGCACGAAGGGCAGATTGTGATACGGCGCCTCGGACCATCCGGCGCGCCGCAACCGGCGCGACTGGGCAAGCGAGCAAGGATGGGCTGAGTGCACCGAAGCCCGCGTGGAATCCAGCGCCGACGCAATAGCAAGTAGCCCGCATGAGCGTAGCGATATGCGGGTTATGGTTGGAAAGGCGGAGACCCCGGATGTCGCTCCGCTCATCCGGGCTACGCTGGCTAAAATGGTTGCTACTGAATTTTGTGCAACAAAGGACCACAGGTGCCCTCGCCTCGCCGCATCCCAATTTTCGACGGCCACAACGACGTGCTGCTGCGGCTGCATCGGCGCGCCGGTGCCGACGCGGTCGCGGCGTTCCTGCAAGGCGAGGACAAGAGCCAGTTGGATCTTCCGAAAGCGCGCAAAGGTGGATTTGCCGGCGGCTTGTTCGCGATCTTCGTCCCCTCGCCGAAACGCAAGAAGGACTCCAACGGCGAAACACCGCCGCAAGAAACCGGCAGCGTCATCGGCGGCGACCTTGGCAGTACTTTTGTGCCGCCTGCCGTCGACGTGGCGGAGGCGCAGCGGGTCGTCTTTGCCATGGCGGCGCTGCTTTACCGGATCGAGCGGGAGTCGCAAGGGCGCGTTCGCGTCTGCCGCAAGACGAGCGATATCGCGAGCTGCCTCGCCGACGACGCGCTGGCGGCGGTGCTGCATATCGAAGGCGCCGAAGCCATCGACGCGAATTTCGAGCTATTGGACGTGCTGCATGCGGCCGGGCTGCGCTCGCTCGGCCCGGTGTGGAGCCGGCCGAATGCGTTCGGCCACGGCGTGCCGTTCCGCTGTCCGTCGTCGCCCGACACCGGCCCCGGCCTGACCGACCTCGGCAAGGCGCTGATCGGCGCCTGCAACGCTTTACGGATTCTGATCGACCTGTCGCACCTCAACGAACGCGGCTTCTGGGACACAGCCGCGATCAGCAATGCGCCGCTGGTGGCCACGCACTCCAACGCGCATGCCATCAGCCCGCATTCGCGCAATCTGACCGACAAGCAGTTAGTGGCAATCGGCGAATCCGGCGGCCTGGTCGGCGTCAATTTTGCGGTGAGCTTCCTGCGCCCGGACGGTCGTCACGACAAGGACACGCCCATAGAGTTGATCGTCCGGCATATCGAGCACATGCTCCAACATGCCGGCGAGGACGGCGTCGGATTTGGCTCCGATTTCGACGGCGCCATGATCCCCGCGGAACTCGGCAATGCCGCGGGGCTGCAAAAACTGGTGCAGGCGATGCGCAAGCACGGCTTCGGCGAGCCGCTGATCGAGAAACTGTGCTTCCGCAATTGGCTGCGGGTGTTGGGACGAACGTGGGGGGACGGCGGGTAGCAAGTAGCCCCGATAATTTCATTTGGAGGACCGGCTTGGCGACTCCCTCTCCCCGCGAACTATTCAGCGTCCCGCCCTTTGTGCCATCCCACCTGCGCGTCCGGCACGGAATCGGTCGAGGCGAAATAGGGCTTGATGTCGAGGAGCGGCGTGCCGTCGAGGCAGTCGAGGCCGACGACCGTGAGCGTGTTGCCGTCGATGCGCAGGAGCCGCGCCACCGAGGCGGCGATCGGGTTCGGCCGCACCGGCGAGCGCAGCGCGAAGGTGCCGCGGCGCTCGTCATAGTGCCGCGGCCTCTGCACCACCAGATCGCGCCGCGCTTTGTCCATCCAATACAGCAACAGCACATGGCTGACGCCGTCGAGGCCGGTCAGCCCTTCGACCCAGCGCGGATCGAGCTCGACCGTGCAGACGGCGTCCGATTGGCGCGCGTTCCTCGGGCAATCTTCGCGCCGCTGCCACGGCGTACGGATGCGGCCGATATAATAGAGCGAGGCGTCGAACGCGGCCGGCAGCGCGACCGTCACTTCGCCCTCGCGCAGACCGTACCGGTCGTCGCGCGAAACTGTATCTGGCGCCGCAGCTTTGGGCTTGGCCGTCTCGACCATGCCGGCAAATTGGCACGCGCTTTGACGACCCGCCAGAGGGATCGCGCGGCCGATGGTCCGATGGGGGCACACTCCCATCCCGCTTGGGACCTTGCCCCAAGTCGCTTAATGATATAAAGATATCTTTATGTCAAAGAATGATGTGCGAAAAGCGCGATGGCAACGGAGCAATTGAGCTTCGCCGGGCTGACCGCAACGCTCAAAGCCGCGGGCGAGGCGACGCGGCTGCGCATCCTGGTCCTGCTCGCGGAAGCCGAGCTGACCGTCTCCGAGCTCACCGAAATTTTGCGCCAATCGCAGCCGCGGCTGTCGCGCCATTTGCGGCTCCTCGCCGAGGCCGGATTGGTCGAACGCTTCCGCGAGGGCTCGTGGGCGTTTTTCCGCCTGGCCGAGCGGGCGGGCGGCGCCGGCGGCGGTGGCGGCGCCGACATCGCGCGCAGCCTGGTCGGGCGGCTTGATCCCGACGATGCGGTCATCGCCCGCGACCGCGAGCGGCTTGCCGCGGTGCGCGCCGCCCGCGCCGCCGCCGCGCAGAATTATTTCCGGCGTCATGCCGCCGAGTGGGACCGCATCCGCAAGCTCCACGTCGCCGACGCCGCCGTGGAAGACGCCATTCGCTCGGCGCTGGCCGACAAGCCGATCCGGGCGCTGCTCGATCTCGGCACCGGCACCGGGCGCATGCTCGAACTTTTCGCGCCCGATATCGAGCGCGGCCTCGGCCTCGATCTGTCGCTCGACATGCTGGCGCTCGCCCGCGCGCGGCTCGACCGCGCCGGACTGAAACATTGCAGCGTGCGCCAGGGCGACATCTACGATCTGGCTTTGCCGCGCGACGCCTTCGACGTCGTCATCGTCCATCAGGTGCTGCACTTCCTCGACGACAGCGCGCGCGCCATCCGCGCGGCGGCGCGCGTGCTCCGCCCCGGCGGACGGCTGCTGGTCGTCGACTTCGCGCCGCACGATCTCGAATTTCTGCGCGAGGAGCACGCCCATCGCCGGCTCGGTTTTGCCGCCGATACCGTGACGCAATGGCTCGAGGCCGCCGGCCTCGACGTGCTGCGGCAAGACACCTTGCCGCCCGGGCCGGAAGGCAAGATCGCGGTCTCGCTGTGGCTGGCGCGCGATCCGCGCATCGTGCTCGCCGCCCCGGCGACGCAGGTGGCGTGATGAATACGCCGCGCGTCAGCCGCTTCGTCGAGGCCGGCGCGCCGCGCCGCCTGCACGTCTCGTTCGAATTCTTCCCGCCGAAAACCGCGGAGATGGAGGGCTCGCTCTGGGAATCGATCGCCCGGCTCGCGCCGCTCAAGCCGAATTTCGTCTCGGTGACCTACGGCGCCGGCGGCTCGACGCGCGAACGCACCCACGCGACGGTCAAACGCATCCTGGCCGAGACCATGCTGACGCCGGCGGCGCATTTGACCTGCGTCGCCGCCACCCGCGCCGACATCGACGCGGTGATCGAGGCTTACGCCCAAGCCGGCGTGCGCCACATCGTGGCGCTGCGCGGCGATCCGCCGGGCGGCATCGGCGAGCGCTACGCGCCGCATCCGGGCGGCTACCGCAATGCCGCCGATCTGGTCGCCGGCATCAAGCGTATCGCCGACATCGAAGTGTCGGTGTCGGCCTATCCGGAAAAACATCCCGACAGTCCCTCGGTCGCCGCCGACATCGACATGCTCAAGGCCAAGGTCGACGCCGGCGCGACGCGGGCGATGACGCAGTTCTTCTTCGAGAACGGCCTTTATTTCCGCTATCTCGACCGCGTGCGCGCGGCCGGCATCGGCATCCCGATCGTGCCCGGCATTTTGCCGGTGCAGAATTTCAAGCAGGTCAAAAATTTCGCCGCGCGCGCCGGGGCGTCGGTTCCGGCCTGGCTCGCCGAGCGCTTCGACGGGCTCGACGACGATCCGGCGACCCGCAAGCTGATCGCCGCCGCGGTCGCCGCCGAACAGGTGATCGATCTGGTCGATCACGGCGTGACCGACTTCCACTTCTACACCATGAACCGCGCCGACTTGGTGTACGCGATCTGCCACTTGCTCGGTCTGCGGCCGGATGCGCTCGCTGTCCCCGCAGTTGCTACAGCGAACAGGTAGTCCCTTGCGCAACGCGGCACATCAATCCCAAGCCGAAGCCGCGCTGCGCCGCCTCGCGACCGAGCGCATTCTGGTGCTCGACGGCGCCATGGGGACGATGATCCAGGCGCTCGGCCTCGACGAGGAAGGTTTTCGCGGCGCGCGCTTCGACGCCTGGAACCGCGAAGTGCGCGGCAACAACGATCTGCTCAATCTGAGCCGGCCGGATGCCGTGCGCGCCATTCACCTCGATTATTTCCGTGCCGGCGCCGATATCGTCTCCACCAACACGTTCTCCTCGACCCGCATCGCGCAGGCCGATTACGGCATGGCGGAGATCGCCTATGAATTGAACGCGGAGGGCGCGCGGCTGGCGCGCGAGGCCGCGTCCATCGCGCAGGACGAGGACGGCCGCCAACGCTTCGTCGCCGGCGCCATCGGCCCGACCAACCGCACCGCCTCGATCTCGCCGGACGTCGCCAATCCCGGCTTCCGCGCCGTCACCTTCGACCAGCTGCGGCTCGCCTATAGCGAGCAAGTGCGCGGGCTCCTCGACGGCGGCGTCGACACGCTCTTGATCGAGACCATTTTCGATACGCTCAACGCCAAGGCCGCGATCTACGCCATCGCCGACGAGTTTGCGGCGCGCGGGGCCGGCGTGCCGGTGATGATCTCCGGAACCATTACCGACCGTTCCGGCCGCTTTCTTTCCGGTCAAACGCCGGAGGCGTTCTGGAATTCGATCGCGCACGCCGCCCCGTTGTCGGTCGGGCTCAACTGCGCGCTCGGCGCCAAGGAAATGCGCGCCCATATCGCCGAACTCTCCCGCGTCGCCGACACCTTGATCTGCGCCTATCCCAATGCCGGGCTGCCCAACGAATTCGGCGGCTATGACGAGGGCCCCGAGGCGATGGCGGCGCTGATCGGCGAGTTCGCCGCCTCCGGCCTCGTCAATATCGTCGGCGGTTGCTGCGGCACCACGCCCGAGCACATCCGTGCCATCGCCCGCGCGGTTGCCGGCAAGACGCCGCGCCGGGTGCCCGAGATCGCGCCGCGGCTGCGGCTGTCGGGGCTCGAAGCCTTCACGCTGACGCCGGAAATTCCGTTCGTCAACGTCGGCGAGCGCACCAACGTCACCGGCTCGGCAAAATTCCGCAAGCTCGTCACCGCCGGCGATTATCCCGCCGCGCTCGCCGTCGCCCGCGATCAGGTCGAGAACGGCGCGCAAATCATCGACGTCAATATGGACGAGGGGCTGCTCGATTCCGAGCGCGCGATGACGACGTTCCTCAATCTGATCGCCGCCGAGCCCGACATCGCCCGCGTGCCGGTGATGATCGATTCCTCGAAATTCTCGGTGATCGAGGCCGGGCTCAAATGCGTGCAGGGCAAGCCGGTGGTCAATTCGATCTCGCTCAAGGAGGGCGAGGACGCCTTCATCCGCCACGCCGAACTGGTGCGCCGCTACGGCGCCGCGGTCGTGGTCATGACGTTCGACGAAGCCGGCCAGGCCGACACGCTGGAAAAAAAAACCGCGATCGCTAAGCGCGCCTACGACATTCTGGTCAACCGCGTCGGCTTTCCGCCGCAGGACATCATCTTCGATCCGAACATCTTTGCCGTCGCCACCGGCATGGACGAGCATAACGGCTACGGCGTCGCCTATATCGAGGCGGCGCGCTGGATCAGGCAAAACCTGCCGCACGCCCACGTCTCCGGCGGCGTCTCCAACCTGTCGTTCTCGTTCCGCGGCAACGAGGCGGTGCGCGAGGCGATGCATTCGGTGTTCCTGTATCACGCCATCAAAGCCGGCATGGATCTGGGCATCGTCAATGCCGGCCAGATCGCGGTCTATGACGATCTCGATGCCGAATTGCGCGAGGCTTGCGAGGACGTCGTGCTCAACCGCTGCGCCGACGCGGCCGAACGGCTGCTGGCGCTGGCCGAGCGCCATCGCGGCCACGGCAAGGAGAAGAAGGAGGCCGATTTGGCCTGGCGCGAATGGCCGGTGGAGAAGCGGCTTTCGCATGCGCTCGTTCACGGCGTCACCGATTTCATCGAGGCCGACGTCGAGGAAGCCCGCCACAAGGCGCCGCGGCCGCTCGCGGTGATCGAAGGCCCGCTGATGGACGGCATGAACGTGGTCGGCGACCTGTTCGGCTCGGGACGAATGTTCCTGCCGCAGGTGGTGAAATCGGCACGCGTGATGAAGCAGGCCGTCGCCTATCTGATGCCCTATATGGAGCAGGACAAGGACGGCCGCGCCCACGTCTCGGCGAACGGCAAGATCGTGCTCGCCACGGTCAAGGGCGACGTGCACGACATCGGCAAGAACATCGTCGGCGTCGTGCTCCAATGCAACAATTACGACGTCGTCGACCTCGGCGTCATGGTGCCGGCGGAAAAAATCCTGCAAGCCGCGATTGCCGAGCAGGCCGACATTGTCGGGCTGTCCGGCCTGATCACACCTTCCCTTGATGAAATGTGCCATGTCGCGGCCGAGATGGAGCGCCAAGGTTTCGAAGTGCCGCTGTTGATCGGCGGCGCCACCACGAGCCGCGTCCACACCGCGGTGAAGATCCATCCCAATTACCGGCGCGGCCAGGCGCTCTATGTCAACGACGCCAGCCGCGCCGTCGGCGTGGTCGCCGCGCTGTTGTCGCGCGAGGCGCGCGCGCGCACCATCGCCGACGTCCGCGCCGAATATGCGCGGATCGCGGCGGCGCATGCGCGCGGCGAAGCCAATAAGCAGCGGCTGTCGCTGGTCGATGCGCGCGCCAATGCGCTGCGGCTCGATTGGTCCGGCAAGTACACCCCGCCGGCGCCGCGGCTGCTCGGCACGCGGCGCTTTGCCGATATTCCGATCGCCGAACTGATCGACTATATCGACTGGTCGCCGTTCTTCGCCACCTGGGAGCTAAACGGCAAATATCCGGCGATCCTCGACGACAAAAACGTCGGCGAAGCGGCGCGCGGACTGTTCGCCGACGCGCAAGACATGCTGGGGCGGATGGCGGCCGAGCATTGGTTCTCTGCCGGCGCCGTAATCGGATTGTGGCCGGCGAACGCCGACGGCGACGACATTCTCGTCTTTACCGATGAGGGGCGGCATAAGCCGATTGCGACGCTGCACACGCTGCGCCAACAGCTCGCCCGCCGCGAAGGCCGCGCCAACCTCGCGCTGGCCGATTTCGTCGCGCCGCGGGCGAGCGGCTTGCGCGATTATATCGGCACCTTCGCGGTCACCGCCGGGCTGGGCGAGGACGCGGTGGTCGAGCGCTTCAAGCGCGCCAACGACGATTATTCCGCGATCATGGCCAAGGCGCTGGCCGACCGCTTGGCCGAGGCGCTCGCCGAGCGCATGCACCAGCGCGTGCGCCGGGAATTCTGGGCCTATGCGGCCGACGAGACGCTGGCGCCCGCCGCGCTGATTACGGAAAGCTATCGCGGCATCCGGCCGGCGCCCGGTTATCCGGCGCAGCCCGATCACACCGAAAAGAAAACGCTGTTCGAACTCCTCGACGGCGAGCGCGCGACCGGGGTGGAACTCACCGAAAGCTTTGCCATGTGGCCCGGCGCCTCGGTTTGCGGGCTCTATTTCAGTCATCCGGAGAGCTATTACTTCGGCGTCGGCAAGATCGAGCGCGACCAGGTCGAGGATTACGCCAAGCGCAAAGGCTTCACGCTTGCCGAAGCGGAAAAATGGTTGGCGCCGATCCTCAATTACGATCCGCTGGCGCTGGCGCAAACCGCGGCGGAGTAGCGAATTAAGAGGCCGTTTTCATAGTACTCGCCGAACTGCGTTCCGTTCTGAATTTTCAAATACTAATTCCCTTCTTCGCTAGCACAGTGCGAGTGATTTCATTGGGCGCGACGTCGGCCTTTTGCATTTCCTCATACCAGCGCGCGGCGCCCTTCTCGTCCGCCGTCTTGTTGATAAGCGTAGAGAAGGTGGTCACATCGGGCGCCACGCCGGCCTTTTGCATTTCCTCATACCAGCGCGCGGCGCCCTTCTCGTCCGCCGTCTTGTTGATAAGCGTAGAGAAGGTGGTCACATCGGGCGCCACGCCGGCCTTTTGCATTTCCTCATACCAGTGCGCGGCACGCGCAGCATTTGGAGCTCTCCTGATTACGGTCGTAAAGCTGATCACATCAAACTGTCTTCGACCGATGTTCAACAATTCAGTCAATTTTTCTTCCATTTCATGGAAAGGAATGTCTCTGAGTCGCCTATTGAAAGCGATTACTTTCGGATCAAGCGAAGGGCCATCAAAAATCGTCGAATCGAAGATCGTCGTTCGGTCGCGTTTTGCTTTCTGAACGCCAGTATTTCTCAGATCTGATCCTGAGAAGTCAAAGCCGCTGAGATCTTGATCAGAAAGCGGCACTCCGTTGAGATAAATCCCTTGGAAATCACGATTCGGATCAAGGCCAGCAGCATTTGCCAAGCCTCTGATGCTCGCGTCATCCGTCGTTAATATGCGCTCTATTTTTTGAAGTAGGCCGGCCAAACCCTGACGAGTAGAACTTCCCGGCGAAGATCGCTCAGCTTTTCGGTTCGATTGTGGTGGCTTGCGCATTCCGATCACCCTTCGGTGTGGTCCGCATCTCTTGCTGCGGAAGCTTGGGAGCATGAATTTCGTGTTGGCTTAGATAGAACTCACCGCTGAGCATCGTACCCGTTTGCGCGTGCTCGACCGTTGCGCGCTGGATACAAATGTCGATGAACGCTTTTCTCAGTACATCCTCCTGGGACTTTGCTTCGCCTTGTCGCTGTAGAACCGAAGCTGAACCAACGGGAGCTTCTGATGAGGTCACCGCAACCTTCAGTGAACCACTCACTCCACAAAGGGTCGCCACGATCCGTGGATCGTTCCCGTGATGGTTAGGTTTCAGAATACATAGCGCGAGCGCACCGTCCTTGCCCTTGTAGCCGTCGCCTTGTTCGTCATCCCGGCCTGAGAGATACTCACCGTTCAAGCAAGTTTCCAATCCGTCAGGTAAGGTTCCAACGGGCGCGCGCGGATCGCCCAGGTTGGTGCCAATTTGCCATCCTGTCGGCGTAACACTGACAATAGGGTAAGGAGCGCTGGTCTTCTGTTCCGCGCTCTCCTGACTCTCTTTTTTGGCTTGTCCTTTAGCTCCAAAGCTAAGGAACCCGGCTATCTTCGTTCCTATACTTGCTTTCACCTCGCCTGCGACATTAGTGCCCTGACGCGCTTTCCAGCTCTCCGACCATCTCTCCTTGGCGAGAGTGGCTTGATATGCACTCTCGCGATCAAAGCTCGGATGATCGAGTTGTAGTACGGCATGCGTAAGTCCGACCGCGACATTGTATTTTCCTGAATCAAACGATCTTGTCGTGAAGGTTGCTGTTGCTTTGAGCGCAATGCCGTCTGCTCCGGCGATGGGCAAAATTCTCACCCGAGCCAGCTGAGCCGCGATCTTTTCAAGATCGGGGCGTTCGCTTTTCTTCGTCGCGATAGCAGTAACCTCCCCGCTCCCTCCGAGTGTTGCGCAGGTCGTTGCTCAACGCAAGGCTGTAGCGGCGCTGACGCAAGTCTTAGCGCGGGCTGCAACTTCGATCCCTGCGAGCGCCCCCGGCTTGCCTGCTCTCTCAGATTTTGTGGGCGCTGGCGCAAAGCGCGGCGGAGTAGTGGCGACTTCTTTTGCGCCGTGTTACCGCTCGCGGCTGGGCGACGACAAGGAGAAAACCGATGGCCCGGCTCTTGGTGATGTACAAAACGCCGCGCGATGCCGCCGCGTTCGACAAGCATTACGCGGAAAAGCACATCCCGCTGGCGAAGAAAATTCCGGGCGTGCGAAAATACGAGATCAGCAAAGGCGGCGTTGCGACACCGGCCGGCCCGGCCGGATATCACCTCATCGCAATCCTGCAGTTCGACGATGTCGCGGCGATCCAAAAGGCATTCGCCAGCCCGGAAGGGCGAGCCGCGGTCGCCGACGTGCAGACTTTCGCGACCGGCGGCGTCGACATCTTTATGTTCGACAGCCGCGACGCCTAGACTAGCCGCCCGCCTTCCGCGCAATCGCTTGCTCGACGAACAGCGCGGCTTCAAGCGCTGCGCGGTCGCGGCCGAAGCGGCCGACGATTTGCACGCCGAGCGGTAAGCCGTTCTCGCTTAAGCCCGGCACGTTGACGCACGGCGCGCCCATCAGCGTCCACAGCCGGTTGAACATCGGATTGCCGGTGGCGCCGAGCCCGTGCGGCGCGGCGCCGGGCGCCGACGGCGTCAAAATCACGTCGTAATCCGCCATCGTATCCGCGAGCACTTGGCGCGCGCGCGAAGCGATGCGGCGCGCCGCGTCGTATTCGTCGGCGGAGATCGCCGTGGCGGTGGTGAGGTGATCGCGCAGCGCTTTGTCGATCGCCTCGCGATGGCGTTCGTATTCGAAGGCGAGCGCGCGGACGTTTTCATAGTCCTGAATCGTGAACTGCGCCTCGTAGGCGTCTTCCAGGAGCGGCGGCAGCGCGAGCTCGCTTACTTTGGCGCCGGCCGCCGCCGCGATCCGCGCCGCGGTTTCGACCGCCTGTTGCATCGCGGCGCTAGCCTGCGGCCACAAATGGGTGCGCGCGAGCGCGATGCGCGGCGCCGCCGGCGCGCTGCGGTCGACGCGCAGATCGCGGTCCAAAATCGCCGCGGCAGCGTATGCGACATCGGCGACGCCTGAGCCGAACACGCCGGCGGTGTCGAGATGCCACGACACTTCCTTCACGCCGACCATCGGGATCAGCCGGTACGACGGCTTGAAAGCGGCGACCCCGCAATACGCCGCCGGCCGGATGACGGAACCGGCGGTCTGCGTGCCGAACGCGATCGGCACCATCGCGGCGGCGACGGCCGCGGCGGAGCCCGCCGACGAGCCGCCCGGGGTGTACGCGAGATTGCGCGGATTGCGCGTTGCCGAGGGAACCAGCGAGGCGAATTGCGTGGTGACCGTCTTGCCGAGATTGATTCCGCCCGCCCATCGCGTCATCGCGACGGCGGCGGCATCGGCCGGCGGCCAGTACCCGGCATAAATCGGCGAGCCGTATTGCGTCGGCAGATCGGCGGTGTCGAATATGTCCTTAAACGCGACCGGCAGGCCGGCGAGCGGCAACGACGTCAGGCGCGGGTCATCGGCGGCGCGGCGCGCCGCATCGAGATCGAGCGCGACAAAGGCACCGACGTCGCGCTCGCGCGCGGCAATGGCCTCGGCGCAAAGCTCGACGGCGGCGCGGGGTTTGATCTCGCCGGCCTCGATGCGACGGACAAGATCGAGCGCGGAAAGCATCCTGGTCCTTTCGGTTTGTTCCGATGTGGCCCGAAAGGCGCGACCGGATCAAGGGGCATGGTTAATGGACTGCTGTGCCCCGCCAGACTGCACTAGCATTGAGCAGTCCTTAACGGAATTCCTCGCATTGTTGGCGGATGAGGCGTGGAGTTCGTTGGTATCTCGTCGGCTCCCTCGTTCTCGTCGCGCTGATCGCTGTTGCCGGCTGCAGCCACTACCTGCTCGCCGAACGCGAGCCGTGGCGGCACGACGCCGAAGTCGCCTGTCTCAATTCCGGCGCGCTGCAAGATGCGCCGGGCCGGGGGCAGATTTCGGCGATCGAAGGACCGGGCGCTTGCGGCATCGATTATCCGCTGCGCGTGTCGGCGTTGGGCGAAAGCGCGCCCGGAAGCGCGCCACTATCCTACGACGACGAGGCGATACGGCCGCCGGGTTCGATTCCCAGCGCGTCGATGCCGCAGAGTTGGCCCGGCACGCCGCCCTCGATTCAGTCAAACGCTCTGCCGCCGCCGCAGGGCGCACCGCAATCCTATCCGTCGTCGCCTTATCCGGCGCCGCGACCGTACAGTCCGCCGCAATCCGCCGCGCGAATAGGCCAACCGCTGTCGCTCGATCCGCCAAGTCTTGCACCCAGTCTTGCACCAAGTCTTGCACCAAGTCTTCCGCCGACCGGCGACAACGACGACGACATCGGCATCCCGGGCGGCCCGCCGCATCCTTATTACGGCGGTCCCGGCGCGCCCGTTTATTCGCCGCGCGCGGTGCCGCCACTCGGCCCGCCCGGGGGGCCCGGCGCGCCCATCGTCACTGCATCCGCGGCTCCAGTCGAAGTGCAACCGCCGGCGACGCTCGCCTGCCCCATCGTATCGGCGCTCGATCAATGGATCGCGGCGGCGGTGCAGCCCGCGGCGCTGCATTGGTTCCGCCAGCCCGTCGTCGGCATCAAGCAAATCTCCGCCTATTCCTGCCGCGGCATGAACGGCAATCCGAACGCCCATATTTCCGAGCATGCCTTCGGCAATGCGCTCGACGTCGCCGAATTCGATCTCGCCAACGGCCATAAAATCAGCGTGCAATATGGCTGGCACGGCACCCCGGAGGAGCAGGGCTTTCTGCACGACGTGCAGGGCGCCGCCTGCGATCAGTTCACCACCGTGCTCGCGCCCGGCGCCAACGTCTATCATTACAATCACATCCACGTCGACCTGATGCGCCGCTACAACGGGCGTCACATCTGCGAGCCCACGGCGATCCCCGGCGAAGTCGCCGCCGCGCGCGCCCGGTCGCAATTCGCCGCGCAACATTACGGCGAACATCATAATGACTTTGGCATCACCGGTTCGATTCCGGCGCAAGGGCGCGATGCCGGTGATTCCGACGACGACGACGACACGCTGCCGCTCGCCGTGCCGGGGGAGGATTGAGCACTTGCGCCTGTCATCACCCGCCAACGGGTCCGGCCCGAAGTGGCCGGCCCGATGACAAGCTCCGGCGGACGATCCAATCGTCACGATCTTTGCTGTCGAGCTCGAAAGCTGAAGGTCCGGCCTTTACCGGATGCTCCGCCGTCGCCGAGCAGTCGCGGTCCAGTCAATGTCCGCTGCGCTCCGAAAGCGATCGAACTGCTGCGTTACCCGCAAGTGACGCGATGGGCCATTAGCCGACATTATGCCGGTAGTTAGTTCGGCGCGTATGTCGCTCTAAAATGCGAGATTGCCGCGATGAAGAGAAAAAGGGTCGTGACAGCAGAGGCGAGACAGTAAATACAAAAGGCGTGGATGAAGGCGATCTGCAAGTACATGAAATAGATCGAGAAGCAGACGCCTAAGGCGGAGTAGGCAAGCGCGGCGAAACGAAGTCCGCGTGAGAATGGATCGAATGCTAACAGCGCCGCCAAGCCGAACATGTACAAGTAGTAAACAACGCCAAAATACCCCACAGGCAGACTGAAAATGCGCGCATACGGGCTGCTCGCAACCTCGTTGCATCCATTGATGGGAGGCGGACACCACAATGCTTGGCCGTTATAAATTGCGTATGCGTCATAGAACGCGGCGCTTATCCCCACTAGTGCGAGCGCGAGCATAACGTACGGCGCGCAAAATACTTTTTTCATGATCGTGCTCCGATAATTCTTGCCACTTTATCTTTGCCCAAATAGCGAATTGGTCAAAAAAGCAGCGCCCCGAGCCAGTGAATAAGGGCGACCTTACGCGCTCCGAAAATCGCAATCAACAATGTCAGCGATGGGTCAATCGCGTTGATTTGAGCGTGCGCTGTGAATGTCCGCTCTGCCACCGAAAGCGACCCAATCGCTGCCCTGCGGGGTCGATGCGACGAACCATCGGACGTTCTTCCAGGGCCGAAGGTGTAACGCGACCTCGGTCGTTCTTAAGAAAGCCCGTCGGCCTCTTAGTTCGGCAATCCGGCTTTGGCGAGCCCTGCGGCAACCCGTTCGACGTCCTCTGGCCTGAAGGGCTGCCGGCTGAAATGTTCGCGGAACGAATATTTCGGATTGATCTCCATGAGTTCACGCCAGACTCGGCGGGCCTCGTCGACCTCATCGAGGTGCCCGAGCGCCGAAGCCAGCACCGCGCGAGTAAAGTCGGTGCCCGGGACGAGTGAAATCCGCTGCCTGAGCAGGGCTGCCGCGGTTTCGTACTTGCCGGCAAGTAGGTAGACCGTACCGAGGAAGTGCAGATATTGCTGAACCCAAGCGGGATCGAGACGCATCGCGCGCTCGATCATCGCAATCGCTTCCGGCTGCCGTCCCGAATACGTATGAACACCGCCGAGAACGTTGTAGGCCAAAGCGTAATTCGGATTGAGGGCAATGGCGATTTCGGCCTCAGATTTGGCGCGATCGAGGTCCTTTGACATCATGAATGCCAACGCCGCGCTATGGCGTGCAAATGGCTCACGTGGATCCTTTTCGATCGCCTGTTCAGCGGTGCGTTTGGCGAGCTGCAGCGAGTCATCAGGTTTATCGCTCCAGCGGTTGAAATAGTCGAACATGTACGCCCAGCTGAGGCCTGCATAAGCTTGCGAACGGTTGGGATCGAGTTCGAGTGCCCGCACGAAGAAATCTTTCGATTGCTCGAACTTCTCACGGGTCTTGTTTTCCCCGAGCAGAAACTCGCGGCCGCGAAGAAAATAGTCGTAAGCTTCGATATTGCATGCTTCGCTGTCGGCGAGTCGCGCCTTCTCCACCGGGCTGAGAGTGACTTTGAGCGCGTCGACGATGCGGCAAGTGACGTCGTCTTGAACCGCGAACAGGTCGGTCAGGTCGCGGTCGTAGCGCTCCGCCCAGAGGTGCCCGCCGGTCGCGGCGTCGATGAGCTGCGCGGTGATCCGCACCCGGTTGCCGGCGCGGCGGATCGAGCCTTCGAGCACCGAGCGCACGCCGAGGTCGCGACCGACAGTGCGGACGTCGACCGAACGTCCCTTATAGGTGAAGCACGAATTGCGCGAGATCACCATCAGCCCGGCAATCTTCGACAAGTCGGTGATAATGTCTTCGCTGATGCCGTCGGAGAAATACTCCTGCTCCGGGTCGCCAGACATGTTGGTAAATGGCAAAACCGCAATCGATGGCTTGTCGGGTAACGCCAAACGCGGCGAGGGCACTTCCGGCACCTCCGCCTCCGGTTGCGACACGGGCTTAGCCTCAGCGGCAACGCCGACCTGAAGCGAATATACTCGCACTGGCTCGGCGATGTTCTTGAGTTGGGTCTGACCGAGATCGCTTACGGCCAGATCAAGCCGGGCTTTCACTTGCCGATAGGCGTCTTCGGATAAACAGATAGCGCCGGGCTTGGCGATTCCCTCCAGTCGCGCGGCGATATTGACGCCGTCGCCCATCAGATCGCCGTCGCTCTCTTCGACAACATCGCCCAGGTGAATACCAATACGAAATTCGATGCGGCGCTCGGGCGGCAGGCCGGCATTACGCTCAAGCATGCCGCTCTGAACCTCGATTGCGCAGCGGACGGCGTCGACTACGCTGCGGAATTCGATGAGCGCTCCGTCGCCGGTGCGTTTGACCACACGCCCATGATGCACCGCGACGGTCGGATCGACCAGATCGCTGCGCAATGCCCGTAGCCGCGCCAGCGTACGATCCTCGTCCGCGCCGGCAAGCCGGCTATATCCGACCACATCAGCGGCAAGTATCGCCGCAAGTTTTCGGGATTCGCTCAATAAAATGCCTCGTTCTGCTTGGCTGCAGCTTAGCATAACTGTCCGCGCTGCATTGCACCGAAGTCTCGCGGCAAAAGGTCGATATGGGTCGATGGCGTTGATTTGACGATACTCGCCTCACGTCTGCCTCGCCCGAGATGGGCCGGATAACGGACATCGGCTACGGGGTACGCACCCTAATAGGCCCTGCTCGCGCCGCGCCCCAAAATCTCCCCTGGTTAAGGTCTGTTGCTTAATGGGCTGCGCATTTTCGGTTTAAAACAGTAGCAAGATCCGCGCCACCAATATCGACCTCACCGACGCCGAAGGTGTGGCTGCTAAAGTCGATTTTCCCAATCGTTGTATTAGGACTGCTAGTCCATTTGGCATCGGAATTTTTGTGAAAGTCTGTGCACTTGATTTTAGCGGCGAGAATGTCTTCCGTTGCAGTTGGCTTCTTTGGTTGCGCATGCGCAAGGTCGGCGGGCGTGATGGCAGCAAAACATCCGACGATGACGTAAACTTTGAGTGAAATGAACTCGTGCCGTCGCATTCGTCGCTCCCCTTTGCCGAACGACATAGCCTAGCACACGATTCACTTGCCGCGGCATTGTGCACCACAGCAAAAATGCGCGCTGGACGTCGCATAGGGTCATTTTCGACCGAGCCAGCGGATTTTTGCCGCCGCGCTTGCTTCCGCTTTATTCCAAAACCAAATTCCGCTGTGTGGTAGCGCAGGTCATCACCCGCCAACGGGTCCGGCCCGAAGTGGCCGGCCCGATGACAAGCTTCGGCGGACGATCCAGTAAACGTAAAGTGCGAGGTCGTGCTGCACTGCCTGTGCTTACTGGATGCTCCGCCTTCCGCCTACGCGCGCGGCGCTTCCACCTACGCGCTCCGCGCTTCCACCTACGCGCTCCGCGCTTCGGTGAACTCAAACCCTCCGTAGCTCGCACAGCGAGCGTAGGAGGGTCGGTGGAACTCAAACCCTCCGTAGCTCGCGAAGCGAGCGTAGGGGGTCGGCGGACTGATACCCGCCGAAGCTCGCCTCAGCGAGCGAAGGCGGGTCGCGGAGCATGACAACGCGCGATTAGTTGTGCTCCGGCATGCGCAGCACCGGCTTGATGGCAATCCCGGCCGAGGATTCCTGCGCCGCCAGATTGATGTCGGCAAAATCGTACATCTTGATCATCTTTTCGATCGGAAATTTGCCGTCCACGATCAGATCGACGAGCTTGGGGATGAATTCTTTCGGCACGCTGTCGCCTTGCACGACGCCGCGGACGCTGCGGCCTTGCTGCAGGAACGGCATTTCGAACGACGCATCGGTGCCCTTGGGGGCACTGCCGAGCAGAATGCAGCTTCCTCCCGGCAGCAGCGATTCGATGGCCTCGCGAAGAACCGCCGGCACTGCCGAGGTGTCCGCCGCATAGCGGACGCCGCCGCCGCTTAGTTTGCGAATTTCGCCGACCACGTCGCTGCAGGTTTTGTGGTCGATCGCATGCGTGGCGCCGAGCTCGCGGGCGAGCGCCAGCCGGTGCGCGTGCACGTCGACCGCAACGATCGGCGCGCAGCCCGCGATCTTGCCCGCCATCAGCGCCGACAGTCCCACCGCGCCGACGCCGAACACCGCGAGGCTTTCGCCCGGCTTGGGTTTCATGACATTGAGAACGGCGCCCGCTCCGGTTTGGCCGCTGCAAGCGAGCGGACCGAGCAGTTCAAGCGGCGCGTCGCGGCGCAGCTTGATCGCATAGCGCGCCTGCGTCAGCGCGAAAGTGCCGAACGAGGATTGCTGAAAAAACGCGCTGTAGATTGGCGCGCCGTTCTTCGACAACAGCGTCGAGCCGTCGGCGCGCGTGCCGCCCATCTTCAGCGCGCGGCCGTGCAGGCAAATGTTGGTCCGCTGTTGCCGGCAGTTCGCACAAGCGCCGCACCACGGATAAGACATCACCACATGGTCGCCCGGCGCAAAATCGCGCACCGCGCCGCCGACGGCGGCAACCACGCCGGCGCCTTCGTGGCCGTAAACGGCCGGATAGGGGCTGGCGAAGTAGCCGTCACGACCGTGCAGATCGGTTTGGCACATGCCGCTTGCCACGACACGGACGATCAACTCGTCGGCGCGCGGTTCGCAAAGCTCCAAGGTATCGATGACGAAAGGTCCCGACCTCTCGCGCACCACGGCGGCCTTGATCTGCATGAGGCTATCTTGAAAACCGCAGAGGTTTTCGTCAATGCGCTTCCATCCGCGCTAACACCACCGCGCTCGGCCAGCAATCGACCTTCAGCCCGTTGCGCTTCTGATATTCGCCGAGCGCGGCGCGCGTCAGCATGCCGGCCTTGCCGTCGATCTTGTCATGGTAAAGCCCGCGCGCGGTGAGGATTTGCTGCATGCGGATAAGATCGGCGGTCGGCAGCTGCGCCACCTTGCCCCAGGGAGTTTCGAACGATGCCGTTTGCGGCCGCGCATCGGCGATGCGATCGCTGAGGTGGCCGACAAACAGCACGTAGAGGTCGGAATAATTGTATTCCTTGATGGCGAAATAGTTTTTGGTGGCGAGGAACGACGGCCCGTAGAGCCCGGCGGGCTGCACCAGCGAGGCCGGCGCGGCGCGCTCCGCGGCCGACAGAGTGCGGCCATAGGCTGGCACAAATCCGCGCCTGAGCCAGTCGCCGATCGGGGCCGTGGTGTCCGGCACGCCGAGGGTGCAATCGACGTCGGCCGGCGCGCGCACTTCGTAGGCCCAGGCCACGCCGCGCTGCCAGCCCTCGCCGACCAACTGCTTCGCCGCCGAGGCGAGCGCGTCCGGCACCGAATTCCAGATATCGGCATAGCCCGTGCCGTCGAAATCGACGGCGTATTTCAGGTAATCCGACGGCAGAAATTGCGTGAGCCCCATGGCGCCGGCCCAGGAGCTCTTCATATCGGCCAGCTTGACCTGGCCGGCGTCGAGGATTTTCAGCGCCAATAGGAACTCGTCGCGGAACTTATCCTTGCGCTGGCCGAGATAGGCCTGCGTCGCCAGCACGCGGATCGCATTGCGGGTATCGGCGGCGCGGCCGTAATCGGTTTCGCGGCCGAAGATCGCCAAGACAATCGCCGGCGGCACGCCGAATTGGCGCTGGATTGTCGCGAGCGGCGCGCGATATTGCGCGTCGAGCTTGCGGCCCTGCGCGGCGAGGCGCTCGATGACCGCTTCCTTGAGGTAGTCGGCCGGCGTCTCGACGAATTCCGGCTGGCCCGCCGCGGGCTGTTCCGGCCGGCCGGGCAAAACGAGATCGGGCAGCGTCAGATCGGGCTCGAGCCCGCGCGTCGCTTCCTCGAAGGTCGCGCGCGAGACGCCGAGCGCTTGCGCCTGCGGCCACAGCGATTGCAGCCAGTCCTGGAACGCGGCGTCGGCATTCGCTGTCGAGAATGCCAGCAACAGAATGAATGCGACGAGCAAACAATTTCGAGGCATCGAGCATCTCTCGCGTCGTCATGCCCGGCTTTATGCCGGGCATCCACGCCTTTGGCGCATCGAAGGTTCAAGACGTGGATGGCCGGAACAAGTCCGGCCATGACGGAGCCATGACGAATGAGGAAGACTCATCGCACCGCCACGATGAACAGGCGCGGGAAACGCAGCAGCACCTTGCCGTCGAAACGCGGCTTGTAGGCGCGCACGATCTTCGCCGTATAGGCGGCGAGGAATTTTTCGCGGGCGCCGGCATCGAGCGGCGACAAGAACGGCTGCAGCGAGGAGCCCTTGAACCATTCGGTAATCGCCGCCGGCGACGCCATGACGTGATTATAGACGCTGTGCCAAATGTCGATATGCGAACAGACCGGCTTGAGCAGATCGTAATAGGCTTCCGGCGGCGGCAGGTCGTCGCGCGCGGCGGCCTTGATTTCGGGATGATCCTTCCACGGACCGCTCTCGCCCACTTCGCGCTGGAACACGAGCGCCGGTTCGCGGGTATTGTCCGGCATCTGGATCGCCAGCACGCCGCCTTGCGGCATGGCTTCGAGCAGCCGGCGCATGATCGCGGGATGATCCGGCAGCCATTGCATAACCGCGTTGCCGAACACGAGATCGGGCGCCGGATCGGGCGTCCAGGTCGCGAGGTCGGCCTCGATGAATTTGCATTTGGGCAGCCGCTGGCGCGCCTTGCGCAACATATCGGGAGAGGAATCGAGGCCGACGATTGCCGACTGCGGATAGCGCTCGACCAGAAGCTCGGTCGAATTGCCCGGCCCGCAGCCCAGATCGACCACAAGCCGCGGCCGCTCTAGCGGCACTTGCGCCAACAGATCGCGCGGCGGCCGGGTGCGCTCGTCCTCGAATTTGAGATATTGCCGGGCGCTCCAGTCTTCCATGGCACGTGACTTTCCTGCGGGGTACGCCCTATCGCGAAAACTTCTTGTATTTGATTCGCTGCGGGATGATCGAGTCGATGCCGAGCCGGCGCATCTTGTCTTTCTCGTAATCCTGGAAATTGCCCTCGAACCATTCGACGCGGCTGTCGCCCTCGAAGGCGAGGATGTGGGTGGCGATGCGGTCGAGCAGCCAGCGGTCGTGGCTGGTGATAACCGCGCAACCGGCAAAATCCTCCAGCGCCTCTTCCAGCGCGCGCAGCGTATCGACGTCGAGATCGTTGGTCGGCTCGTCGAGCAACAGCACGTTGGCACCGGATTTGAGCATCTTGGCGAGATGCACGCGGTTGCGCTCGCCGCCGGAGAGCTGGCCGACCTTCTTCTGCTGGTCGGCGCCCTTGAAGTTGAAGGCCGAGCAATAGGCGCGCGAATTCACTTCGCGCTTGCCGAGCTGAAGCTGATCGAGGCCGCCGGAAATTTCCTCCCACACGGTTTTTTTGCCGTCGAGCGAATCGCGCGATTGGTCGACGTAGCCGAGATGCACGGACTCGCCGATCTTGATGGTGCCGCCGTCGGGCTTTTCCGCACCCGTGATCATGCGAAGGAGCGTGGTCTTGCCGGCGCCGTTCGGCCCGATGATGCCGACGATGCCGCCGGGCGGCAGCTTGAAGGTGAGATCGTCGATCAGAAGATTATTGCCGTAACCCTTGCGCAAGTGCTCGACGTCGACGACGTTCTGGCCTAGCCGCTCGGTGACCGGGATGACGATCTGCGCACTCTGGGTCTGTTTCTCGCCGGCCTTTTTCAGGAGCTCCTCGTAGCGCTCGTAACGCGCCTTGGATTTGGCCTGCCGCGCGCGCGGCGAGGCGGCGATCCATTCCTGCTCGCGGGCGAGCGTGCGCTGGTGCGCTTCCTCCTCGCGGCCTTCCTGCTCGAGCCGCTTTTGCTTCTGCCCAAGCCAGGACGAATAATTTCCCTCATAGGGAATGCCGTGGCCGCGATCGAGCTCGAGAATCCAGCCGGTGACGTTGTCGAGGAAATAGCGGTCGTGGGTGACGATCAGGATGGCGCCCGGATAGTTGCGTAAATGGCCTTCAAGCCAGGCCACCGATTCGGCGTCGAGGTGATTGGTCGGCTCGTCGAGCAGGAGCAAGTCCGGCTGCGCCAACAACAGCCGGCACAGCGCGACGCGGCGCCGCTCGCCGCCGGAGAGTTTGGTCACATCCGCCTCGTCGAACGGGCAGCGCAGCGCGTCCATCGCCTGATCGACCTTGGCATCGAGATCCCACAGCCCCTTGGCCTCGATCTCGTCCTGCAGCTTGGTCATCTCGTCGGCGGTCTCCTCGGAATAATTGGCGGCCAGCTCGTTATAGCGGTCGAGGATCGCCTTCTGCGGGGCGACGCCCTCCATGACGTTGTCGCGGACCGATTTCGTCGCATCGAGCTGCGGCTCTTGCGGCAGGTAGCCGACGGTCGCCCCGGCCGCCGCCCACGCCTCGCCGGAAAATTCCTTGTCGAGGCCGGCCATGATGCGCAGCAGCGTCGATTTGCCGGCGCCGTTGACCCCGAGCACGCCGATCTTGGCGTCCGGGTAGAACGACAAATTGATGTTCTCCAAGACCTTGCGGTTGCCCGGATAGGCCTTGGACAAACCCTCCATGTGATAGACGAATTGACGGGCCATAACCGCCCTGCCCCCTCTGGCTTGGCGCCGCTTGAGCCTATGCGCGCGGCACAGGCGTGACCGAACAGGCGCTCATTTCGGGAAAACGCTGATGTAGCGATGCCGCCTGCCCAGGGCAAGGACCGATCCGAAGCGGCAGGTCCCGGGCCGGCGCGCCACGGCGTCGGCAAGAAGTCGGTTCCAATTCTACCGATCGCGGTAAAGCTTCGTAAAGTCTGATCACATTTGGAACTCGGCTTTGCCGAAATCGCAACAAATTTTAATGATTTCTCGCCGACAATTCACGTCAAACACGCGTTTGAAAAACTGGGACCGCGCGCGCCAGGCCGGTCCATCGCTGCGGGACCACGGGAGCGTATGATGTGGCGTGATTTGTCGAAGGCCGTTCGCGAGCTGTGGCAGCTGTCGAGTCCGGACGGCGGCTCCTACCGGCCCGACCTGCATTATATGCGCGGCCCCGGCCCGAAATGGCACGCCAAGTACGGCGGCCTGGTCAGCAAGACCTCGCCCGCGGGCGCATCGTCCCGCCCCAACCTCCACGACATCGCCGAACGCCGCGCCTAAGCCCCAACCCGCTTGTCTTGCCCAAGCCGTTATGAAACGGCTAGGAAACACGCGCGTATGGGGTGGGAATCATGGCGGTTCGCTGCGCAATTCTCGACGACTATCAGAATGTCGTGCTCAAGGTCGCCGACTGGTCCAAGGTCAAGGGCGACGTCGACATCAAGGTTTTCAACGACCATCTCGGCGGCCCCGACAAGGTCATTGCCGCGCTTAAAGGCTTTGCCATCGTCGTCGCCATGCGCGAGCGCACCGCTTTTCCCCGGCAGGTCATCGACGCGCTGCCCGATCTCAAGCTCCTGATCACTACCGGCGCGCGCAATGCTTCGATCGACATCGACGCGGCCAAGGCGCGCGGCATTACCGTTTGCGGCACCGGCTCGTTCGGCCACCCGACCTCGGCCATCGCCATCGGCCTGATGCTCGAACTGACGCGGCACATCGGCTACGAGAACGCGCGGCTTCATGCCGGCGCCGCCTGGCAGACCACCATCGGCCCCGACCTCGAAGGCTTGACGCTGGGCGTGCTCGGCCTCGGCAAGCTCGGCAGCCGCACCGCGACAATCGCCAAGGTGTTCGGCATGAAGGTCATCGCCTGGAGCCAAAATTTGACGCCGGAGAAATGCCAAGAGGCCGGCGTCGGCTATGTCGCCAAGGACGACCTGTTCCGCCAGTCCGACTTCATCACCATCCACGTCGTGCTGTCGGCGCGCAGCCGCGGCCTGATCGGCGCCAAGGAGCTCGGCCTGATGAAGCCATCGGCGTTTCTCATCAACACCTCGCGCGGCCCGATCGTCGATGAGGCGGCGCTGCTATCGGCGCTGCGCGACAACAAGATTGCCGGCGCCGGGCTTGACGTGTTCGACGTCGAGCCGCTGCCGCTTACGCATCCGCTGCGCAAGATGGACAATGTCGTCATCACGCCGCATCTCGGCTATGTCTCCGAGCAGAATTATCGCGCCTATTTCGCCGGCGTGGTCGAGGACATCCGCGGCTTCCTCGACGGCAAGCCGGTGCGGGTGCTGACATGAGAGACGACACGCTCATCGACCTTTATTGCCACATTTATCCGGATCGCTTCTTCCAGGAGATGCAAAAGACCGCGCCGAAGCTCGGCAATATCGCCGCGCGGCTGCGTAGCGTGCGCAAGATTCACGACCTCGACGCGCGGTTTCGCGAGATGGACGAGTTCGGCGATTACCGCCAGGTGATCTCGCTGCCGAACCCGCCGATCGAGGATTTCGCCACGCCCGGCCAGGGCCTCGGCTTGGCGCGCGTCGCCAACGACGCCATGGCGGAGCTTTGCGTCAAGCATCCCGAGCGCTTCGCCGGCTTCGTCGCCGCTTTGTCGCTCACCGACGTCATGGGTTCGGTCGCGGAGGCCAAGCGCGCGATCAACGAGCTCGGCGCCGCCGGCGTGCAGATTTTTTCGCCGCTTGCCGGCCGGCCGCTCGACGAGCCGGTATTCGAGCCGCTCTACGCCGCCATGGCGCAGCTCGACCGCCCGATCTGGCTGCATCCCGCGCGCACCGCGGCGATGCCGGACTACGCGAGCGAACAAAAATCGCGCTTCGAAATGTGGTGGTGCTTCGGCTGGCCCTACGACACCTCGGTCGCCATGGTGCGGCTCGCCTTTTGCGGGTTGTTCGACCGCTATCCCAATCTGAAAATCATCACCCACCATCTCGGCGGCATGATCCCCTATTACGACGGCCGCATCGGTCCCGGCCTCGACGTGCTCGGCGCGCGCACCTCGGACGAGGACTATTCGCGGATATTGCCGTCGCTCAAGCGGCCGCATCTCGACTATATGCACGACTTCTACGCCGACACCGCGATGTTCGGCGGCGGCGTGCATGCGCTGCGCTGCGGGTTCGATTTTTTCGGGCCCGACAAGGTGGTGTTCGCGACCGACACCCCGCTCGGCCCGATCAAGCCGGCGATCGCGGCGCTCAACGCGCTC
Source organism: uncultured Alphaproteobacteria bacterium (assembly GCA_963823225.1). Lineage (GTDB taxonomy): Bacteria > Pseudomonadota > Alphaproteobacteria > Rhizobiales > Xanthobacteraceae > BOG-931. Next base: position 80,442 of record CAWGKM010000001.1, read on the forward strand.
GACGTCTCCGCGGCCGACCGCCGCAAGATTTTTTCCGGCAATGCCGAGCGGCTGTTGCGCAAGTCGGTCAACTAGCCGTCATTCCGGGGCGCCGCGACCCGCCTTCGCTCGCTCGGCGAGCTACGGCGGGTTTTAGTCCGCCGGAGCGCGTAGGCGGAAGCGCGAGCCCGGAATCCATAACCACCGCCACGCCCAATTCGGCACCGATCGTCGGAAGCCTCGCTTCTTGTGATTATGGATTCCGGCCCTCGCTCGACCGGAATGACGAATATGGTATCCTGCGAGCATGACGACGCGCGCGCAGAACGATTTTCTCACGCTCTCCGGGCCCGGCACGCCGATGGGCGAGCTGATGCGGCGCTATTGGATTCCGGCGCTGTTGTCGTCGGAAATCCCCGAGCCCGATTGTCCGCCGGTGCGGGCGAAACTTCTCGGCGAGCGGCTGATCGCGTTTCGCGACAGCGCCGGCCGCGTCGGCGTGATGGACGAATTCTGCGCCCATCGCGGCGTTTCGCTGTGGTTCGGCCGCAACGAGGAAAACGGGCTGCGCTGCCCCTATCACGGCTGGAAATACGACACGTCCGGCCAGTGCATCGAGGTGCCGTCGGAGCCTGCCGAGAGTGGTTTCTGCAAGAAGATCAAACTCACGTCCTATCCGTGCGCCGAGCTGGGCGACGTGATCTGGATTTATATGGGTCCGCCGGCGCAACGGCCGCCCAAGCCGAATTTCGAATGGGCGACGGTTGCCGCCGCGCACCGCTTCGTCAGTAAGCGCACGCAGGAATGCAATTGGCTGCAGGCGCTGGAAGGCGGCATCGATTCGGTGCACGTCTCGTTCCTGCACCGCCACGATTTGCGCAGCGATCCGTTGCACGTGGGCCAAGGCGCCGAATTTACCCGCGAGACCGACGCGCGCTTCGAAGTCATCGAGACCAAGGGCGGCATGGTGATCGGCGTGCGGCGGCCGGCGACGCCGGGCAAGCTCTATTGGCGCATCACGCAATGGATCATGCCGTTCCACACCATGATCCCACCCTATGGCGACAACGCGCTCAACGGCCACGCCTTCGTGCCGATCGACGACGAGAACTGCATGTCGTGGTGCTTCACGCATCATCCGGCGCGGCCGTTGTCCGCGCACGAGCTCGACGTCATGCGCAATGGCGGCGGCATCCACGTCAAGCTTATTGCCGGCTCGTTCCGCCCGGCGGTCAACAAAGACAACGACTACATGATCGACCGCCTGGCGCAGCAGCACCATAAATCCTATTCCGGCGTCAAAGGCATCGCCATGCAGGACGCCGCGATCCAGGAATCGACCGGCCCGATTCAGGACCGCAGCAAGGAAAACCTAGTCTCGACCGACAACGGCGTGATCATGGCGCGGCAGCGCTTGAGCAAGGCGGCGCGCGCGGTCGCGCAAGGTTTTACACCCGACGGCCTCGATCCGGCGAGCCATGCGGTGCGCTCGGCCGCGATCGTGCTGCCGGAGGCGCTGAGTTTTTACGAAGCCGCCGGCGACGCGCTGAAGGCAAAGTCGGGCGTGGCGCACGCTTCGGTCTAAGTGTCATCGTCCGCCAACGGGTCCGGCCCGAAGTGGCCGGCCCGATGACAAGCTCCGGCGGACGATCCAGTAATCTCGAGAACTTGTTTGTCATTGCGAGCGCAAAAATGCCGCTTGGTGATTACTGGATTCCCCGCTTTCGCGGGGAATGACAATGTCACCGCTCGCATCAGTACCCGCCACCCGCAAGGCTTCGGCCATCCGTCGTCCTTGGGGTCGATGATCTGGCTGTCGAGATCAAGCAGCAAAATGTCGGCCGCGGTCACCAACTCCGGAGCGATCGAGCGTGAGATCAGATAGCGATGCAGGTCGCGCGGATCGCGCACGCTGACATGACCGAACGCATCGAGCACATTGAGCCGCGCGAGGATACGGTTTGCGGCGACGACATCGTCGACCAGGTCCCGCGGCGGGCGCTCCGGATTGGATTTGGCGGGCATGATCGAAGCTTCCACGGACGGTCGCCGCAGGCGGCGACGGTAGCGGCTTTTGTCGTGGCCGGGAAGCGCGCCACGGCCTCGGCTGCGGCACCACCGACATTAAAAATAATGGTTGCAATATAAAGAATCATGTGACAGTTGCTATTACTCATAAAAAATACATCACCGCACCATCCCCTTATGATCACTGCCGGCCAACTCCGGGCGTCGCGGGCTCTCCTCGACATCGATCAGCGCACCCTCGCTGAATCGGCCGGGCTTTCGCTGCCGACCATCCAGCGTATGGAAGCAAGCGAGGAGGTGATCCGGGGCAATGTCGATTCGTTGATGAAGCTCGTCGCCGCGCTCGACGCGCTCGGCATCGAGCTCATCTCCGACAGTGCGGCGAGCCAGAGCGGCGGCCGCGGGGTGCGGCTGAAGAGGGCGGCCCCGTGACACTGACGATCGCGTTAGCCTGTGCCGCAATTTTGCTGTTGGTCTTGGGCGGAATGCTGGCGATCGTGCTCCACGCGCGCGCCGGTCTCGCTCAGCTCGCCGGCCAAATCGGCGCGGTGTCGGGGTCCATTTGCGGGCTCGTTGCCGCGCTCCGCGTGCTCGTCACCGGCAGTGCCGTAAGCCTGTCCGGCATCTGGCACATGCCGGGCGGCGGCTTGCACTTCGAAATCGACGTCCTTTCCGCGTTCTTCCTGCTGCCCGTCTTCGGGCTGTCGATCGTGACCGGGCTCTACGGCCGCAGCTATTTTGCCGGCCACGGCGGCATCGCGTCGGCGGCAAGCTGGTTCCATCTCAACATGCTGACCGCCGCCATGGCGCTGGTGATCGCCGCGCAGGACGGACTGCTGTTTCTTCTGGCCTGGGAGATCATGGCGCTGAGCCCGTTCTTTCTGGTCATCTTCGACGACCGCAAGGCGGCGGTACGGCATGCCGCCTGGACTTATCTCGTGGCGGCGCATTTGGGAACGGCGTTCCTGCTGGTCCTGTTCGTGTTGCTCGGCTCGATTGCCGCAAGCTCCGATTTCGCCGCCTATGGCGAAGCATTGAAGGACCATCAGGCGCTCCGCTCTGCGGTGTTCCTGCTGGCCCTCGTCGGCTTCGGCGTGAAGGCCGGCATCGTCCCGGCGCATGTCTGGCTGCCGGAGGCGCACCCGGTCGCGCCCAGCCACGCATCGGCACTGATGTCCGGCGCGATGATCAAGGTCGGCATCTACGGGCTGGTGCGGGTCCTGACGCTGCTCGGGACACCCGAGCCATGGTGGGGCTGGTTGCTGATCGCCGTCGGCGCGTCGAGCGGCGTGCTCGGCGTGCTGTTCGCCTTGGCGCAGCATGACCTCAAGCGCCTGCTCGCCTACCACAGCGTCGAGAACATCGGGATCATTCTGCTCGGCCTCGGGACCGGCGTGCTGGGACTCGCCAGCGGAATGCCGCTTCTCGCCATTATCGGCTTTGCCTCCGGCTTTCTCCACGTTCTCAACCACAGCATCTTCAAAGGCCTGTTATTTCTGGGCGCCGGCGCCGTCGGCCGCGCCGCGCACAGCCTCGAACTGGAGGAGCTCGGCGGCTTGCTGAAGCGAATGCCCTGGACCGGCACGTTTTTCCTGATCGGCGCCGCCGCGATCGTCGGATTGCCGCCGCTCAACGGCTTCGTCAGCGAGTTTCTGCTGTTTTATGCGGGGTTTGTCGCAGTCCTGCAGCCGGCTGCGGCGATCGCGGTGGCCGGGCTGATCGTGATTGTCATCCTGGGCTTGATCGGCGGGCTCGCCGCCGCCTGTTTCGCCAAGGCGTTCGGAATCGTGTTCCTCGGCTCGCCGCGCAGCGCCGAAGCGAGCGAAGCACGGGAAGTGGCGCGGCCGATGCGCGCTGCCATGGCGGTTCTGGCGCTGCTGTGCATCGCCATTGGCCTTGGCGCGCCGCTCGCGGTCGCTGCTCTCGCGGGCGTGGTCGCGGCCATGACCGGCGCCACGGTCGGCACGGTCTCGGCCGCGCTCGCGATCGTCACCCTGCCGCTTGCGTTCGCGGTTTCGCTGTTCGCATTTCTTATTGCCGTCGCGGCGCTGGCCTGGGCGCTGCGCGCGCGCCGCCTCGCGGTCGCTGCCGCGCGCCGCAGCCCGGTCTGGGGATGCGGATACCTGTTCCCGTCGCCGAAGATGCAATACACGGCATCGTCATTTGCCCAGCCGCTGACGACGCAATTTCATATGCTGATCCGCAATCGCGAGGCTTTCGTCCCGCCGCAAGGTTATTTCCCCGCCGCTTCATCCTATGCCAGCGACAGCGGCGACCCGGCCTTGCGGTTATTGTTCGTGCCAACCTTCCGATGGTTCGACCGCGTCGTCACCCGCCTCAACGTCATCCAGCACGGCCACATCCACGTGTACATACTTTACGTCGCAGCGACGCTCATCGCGCTCTTGATCTGGGAAAGTCTCTGACCGATGCCCGCAGCCGGCTCGCTCGCTCTTCCGCTTTGCGCGCTGATCCTCGCGCCTTTGTTGCTCGGGATCGTCAACCGCACCAAGGCCGTCATTGCCGGCCGGCGCGGCCCGCCGCTGCTCCAGCCCTATTGGGACATCGCGAAATCTCTGCGCCGCGGTGCGGTCTATGGCGAGGTAACGACCTGGCTGTTCCGGCTGGGGCCGGTGGTCGGGTTCGCAGCGCTCGCGGCGGCGTTGCTTGTGGTGCCTTTCGGCGGCCTAGGCGCGCCGGTGAGCTTTTCCGGCGACATGATCGTGTTGGTCGGACTTCTGGCACTCGGGCGCTTTGCCACCGTGCTCGCGGCGCTCGATACCGGCTCCAGCTTCGAAGGCATGGGCGCCAGCCGCGAGGTGCATTTTTCGGCGCTCGCCGAACCTGCTTTGCTGCTGGCGCTGGCAACGCTCGCCCGGGTCAACGGTTCATTCGCGCTGACGCCGGTCTACCAGACGATCACCATCGCCGCCTGGGCCGATGCCCTGCCGACATTCGCGCTCGTCGCCATGACATTGCTGATCATCTTGCTGGTGGAAAACACCCGCATTCCGGTGGACGACCCGACCACCCACCTCGAGCTGACCATGATCCACGAGGTCATGGTGCTCGACCATAGCGGGCCCGATTTCGGCTTGATCCAGTACGCGGCGGCGCTGAAGGTCTGGGTCTTCGGCGTGCTGCTGGTGGGCCTGATGGTGCCGGTGCGCAGCGGCAGCGTGTGGCTCGATGGCGTCGCGATGCTCGTCGGCATGATCCTCCTGGCCGGCGTAATCGGGATGATCGAATCGGCGATGGCGCGCTACCGACTGGTCAAGGTGCCGCAATTCATCGTCGGCGCCGCGACGCTCGCCGCCGTCGCCTTTATCGTCAGACTGGTTTGACGCGGCAATGTCCCCCCTCATCGAGACCATTCATGCCGTCGGTTTGCTGACCTGCTTTGCGCTTCTGGCAACGAGCCGCATCGGCGCGTGCATTCGGTGGCTTTCGTTCCAGGGCATTCTGTTCGGGATGGTGCCGCTGATCGTCCATGATGATGGGCTGACGACGCGCACCCTGCTGTTGGCCGGGGGCAATATCGCGCTCAAGGGAATTGTCTTCCCGTGGATCCTGCTCAAGCTGCGCGCGCGCGCCGACTTCAACCGCGAGGTACAGCCGTTCGTCAGCTTCGTCATGTCGATCCTGTGCGGGATTCTCATCCTGGCGCTGTCGGTGTGGCTGACGCAGGAGATGAAGCCCGCGCTCATTCATGCGCCGTTCGTCTTGCTCGACTCCTCGATCTTCCTGATTTTCGTCGGCTTATTCCTGATGATCAGCCGGCGCAACGCCCTGATGCAGGTGATCGGCTATCTGGTGCTTGAAAACGGCATCTTCGTTTTCGGCGTGATAACCGTTGTCGGGACGCCGCTGCTGGTCGAATTGGGCGTATTGCTCGATGCGTTCGTCGGCGTCTTCGTGATGGGGATCGCCATTTATCACATCACGCGCGAATTCGGATCCATGGACGTCGATCGGCTCACCGAGCTGCGGGGCTAGGACCTTGTACGCGAGCCAATCGATCATCGCGGTGCTCGCCCTGGCGCTATCGGGCGCGCTTCTCTGCCTCGTGCTGCCGCGTCCGCATCACGTGCTGAAAACGATCGTCGGCGTCTCGGCGGTGGAGCTGCTGCTCGCCCTTAACATCTGGGCGGCGGTCCTCGGACCCGAAGGTTCTGTGACGGCCGCCGAGCAATGGTTCTACGTCGACGCCTTTTCTTCGTTCCATATTGTCGTTTTGACGCTGGTGTTCGCTCTCAGCTCGGCGTTCGCCAGCATATATTTCACGCACGAAGCCGGCGGTCTCCTCTTCACCGTTTCCATCGCGCGGCGCTTCGGCGTGCTGTGGCTCGGCGCCGAGGCGGCGATGCTGCTGGTGCTGATGTCCAATAATCTCGGCATCATGTGGGTCGGCATGGAGGCGACCACGCTGCTGACGGCCTTCCTGATCTCGCTCCATCCGAGCCGCCTGTCGCTCGAGGCGATGTGGAAGTACCTGATCATCTGCTCGATCGGAATCGCCTTCGCGTTCATGGGAACGCTGCTCGCCGCCGCCTCGATCCAGTCCGACGGCGGTGTAGGGGCGGATGCGTTGTTCTGGACGAAGCTCGCCTCCGCCGAAGCGCATCTCGATCCAACCTTGATGAAATTCGCGTTCATCTTCGTTCTCGTGGGTTATGGCACCAAGGCCGGGCTGGCGCCGATCCATTCGTGGTTGCCCGATGCGCACAGTCAGGCGCCGGCGCCGGTGTCGGCGATGTTCTCGGGCTTCCTGCTCAATACGGCACTGTATTGCATCATGCGCTTCGTGCCGCCGGTGCAGCACGCGCTGGGACAAGATTTCGCCAGCAGCCTGCTCATCGTGTTCGGCACGCTCTCGATCCTGGTTGCCGCCGGGTTCATCGTCTTCCAACGCGACGCCAAGCGGCTGCTCGCCTATCACAGCGTCGAGCATATGGGCATCATCACGCTGGGCTACGCCCTCGGTCCCCTCGGCAGCTTTGCGGCGCTGTTCCATACGCTCAACCATTCCGTCTGCAAATCCCTGGCCTTCTTCGCGGTCGGCCGTCTCGGCCAACGTTACGGCAGCCACGAGATGCACACGATCGCCGGCGCGCTGCGGGCCGACCGGCTATGGGGCGCGTCGCTCCTGATCAGCCTTCTGGCGCTGATTGGCGTCGCTCCGTTCTCGATCTTCATGAGCGAATATCAGCTGCTGCGGGCCGCGATCGGCGCCGGCGCCTGGTTGACGCTGTTTCTGTTTCTCGCCGCCAGCGGCGTCGTCTTCGTGTCGGCGCTAGGGCACATGATCAACATGGTGTTCGGGAACGCGTCGCGGCACGATCGCGGCGGCCGCGATGGCAAGCTGGCCGTCCCGATCGTCGTGGCCGCGACGGGACTTCTGGTGGTGCTGGGGGTGTGGATGCCGCTGCCGCTTTATGACGCCATTGGCCGCGCGGCGGCGGTGCTGGCGGTTCGGCCGTGACGCATTTCGCCCGCACCCGCAATGCGGTTCCGCTACGCGCCGACGCGGTCCCGTTGGTCGAAATCGAGATTTTCCGCCGCGCAGTGTTGCAGGCCATTGCTGCGGGCGGCCGCCTGTTGCTGCTCACCGGCCTGTCGCAGACGAACGGCGAGACGCGGCTTCTCGCGGCCATTGCCGACGATGCGCGGGGCGACATCGCGCTCTCCTCAACCATCGTGGGCGGGGCCTATCCGGCGCTGACGACGGACTGCCCCGCGGCGCACCATTTCGAGCGCGAGATCCATGAGCAATGGGGCGTCGATCCGCAGGGCCACCCCTGGCTGAAGCCGGTTCGCTTCCCGCCCGGCGGCCCCGCCATCGGCGAGGCCGATTTCTTCACGGTCGCCGGCGCCGAAATCCATGAAGTCGCGGTCGGACCGGTTCACGCCGGCGTCATCGAGCCCGGGCATTTTCGCTTCAATTGCCACGGCGAACGGGTTTTGCATCTCGAAATATCGCTCGGATACCAGCACCGCGGGATCGAGCGGGCGCTGCAGGGCGGGCCGCACCGAGGGACCCCGCATCTCGCCGAAACCATTGCCGGGGACACCACGGCCGGCCACACGACGGCCTACTGTCAAATCGTCGAAGGTCTCTCGGGCACCGAATGTTCGCCGCGCGCGCGCGGCTGGCGCGCGTTGGCCCTCGAGTTGGAGCGGATCGCCAATCATATCGGCGATCTGGGCGCGCTTGCCGGCGATGTCGGTTTCCTGCCGGCGGCAGCCTATTGCGGCCGGTTGCGCGGCGACGCGCTGAACATGACGGCGCTGTTCTGCGGCAACCGGCTTGGGCGGGGCTGGATCCGGCCCGGCGGCGTCGCCCTCGATCCGTCGGCGGAAACTCTTCGCGAGTTCAAGCGACGGCTGCAGGACGCCGAGCGCGACATGCGCAACGCCGTCGATCTAATGTGGAAATCGTCTTCCGTCAGGGGGCGCTTCGAGAACATCGGTATTCTGACGCGGCAAGCGGCGGCGGATCTGGGTGCCGTCGGTCCTGCCGCTCGGGCGAGCGGCATCGATCGCGATGCGCGCCGCGACTTTCCGGCGCCGCTTTATTCGGAGCGGCTTCCTGCCATCGCGGTCGGCGATGCCGGCGACGTATTCGCGCGCGCGCAGCAGCGCTGGCGCGAGATTGAAAATTCCATCGCCTTCATCGCCCAGGCGCTCGACGCGCCCGCCGGCGGTGCCGCGCGGTGCGCCATGGACGGGCTTGCCCCCAATGCCGTCATTGTCTCGATCGTCGAGGGTTGGCGGGGCGAAATTCTCCACCTTGCGCTCACCGATTCGGCGGGGCGGTTTGCCCGCTACAAGATCGTCGATCCGTCATTCCGCAATTGGTTCGCGCTCGCGACCGCGATGCGCGGCCAGGCGATCATGGACTTCCCACTGTGCAACAAGAGCTTCAACTTGTCCTATTGCGGCCATGACCTCTAGGAAACCGCGCCCGTCATGTTCAAGACCCTACTAGCGCGCGCCCGCCAGGGCCACCGCACGACGCCATATCCCGTATCGGATGCGGGATTGCCGGCGCTGTTTCGCGGCCGTCCGGTGCTCGATCCCGCGAAATGCCTCGACGGCTGCGCGGCCTGCGTCGATGTGTGTCCGACCGATGCCTTAAGCGTAAGCGCGGCAGGGCCGGAGCTCGATCTCGGGCGGTGCATCTTCTGCGGCGACTGTGTCGCGGCGTGCCCCGAGGGCGCGATCGTTCTGAGCCGCGATTGGCGGCTCGCCGCCTCCAAGCGCGAAGGGTTGGCGGCAACCGGCGATCGTACGTTGCAGATCGATGCGCTCGGCCGTGAATTGCGGCGATTGCTGGGCCGCTCCTTGCGACTGCGTCAGGTCAGCGCGGGCGGCTGCAACGGATGCGAAGTCGAGGTCAATGCGCTCGGCAATGTGGTCTTTGACGCGAGCCGCTTCGGAATCGATTTCGTGGCTTCGCCACGCCACGCCGACGGCATTCTGGTGACCGGGCCGGTGACCGCGAACATGAAGGAGGCCCTGCTCATCACCTATGCGGCGATAGCCGAGCCGAAGCTCGTCATCGCCGCCGGGGCATGTGCGATTTCCGGCGGTCTGTTTCGCGATCGCCAAGAGGCATCGAACGGGGTCGAGGGCCTTCTTCCCGTCGATCTCTACGTGCCGGGTTGCCCACCTCATCCCCTGACGATTCTCGACGGGCTCCTCCGATTACTGGGTCGACTCTAAAAAAGGCGGCATAATTCGTTAACCCCTCGTTAGGGTTAACGCTCTATTGCTGATCGAACCTGCGGCACGGGCGCGCCCGCGCCGGCGATCTGACAGCTACCCGGCAGCGATCGAGATGCGTTCGACCCGATTCCGCATTGCACGCCTGCTCGCCTCGGCGGCGGCTGTCGCTGCAATCGCCGCAGCGTCGGCGGGCTGCCAGACGACGCAAAGCACCGCCACGACCGGATCGGTCGCGCTTGCGCCCGCCGCCCATTCGGACGCCGATTGGCAGCGCGACATCCAAGTCTATGGCGAGAAATATCGCGCCGATCCGGCCAATGCCGAGGTTGCGCTGCGCTACGCGCAGGCGCTGCGCGCCACCGGACAGCGCGCGCAGGCGGTCGCCATCCTCCAACAAGTGTCGATGCAGAATCCGAGTAACAAGACCGTGCTCGGCGAATACGGGCGCGCGCTCGCCGACGACGGAGATTACGAACAGGCGCTCGAAGTATTCGACCGCGCCCATACGCCCGAGCAACCCGATTGGCGCATCCTGTCCGCGCAGGGCGCCGTGCTCGACCAGCTTGGCCGGCACGAGGAAGCGCAGCGCCATTACCTCACCGCGCTCAAGATCAAGCCCGACGAGCCCTCCATCTTATCCAATCTCGGGCTGTCCTACGCGCTGTCGAAGAACCTCAAGGATGCCGAAGCGACGCTGCGCCGCGCCGTCGCACAGCAGCCGGTCGATCCGCGCGTGCGGCAGAATCTCGCGCTGGTGGTCGGCTTGCAGGGCCGTTTCGCCGAGGCCGAGCAGATCGCGCGCGCCGACCTGCCCCCCGATCAAGCCGCCGCCAATGTCGCCTATCTGCGGCAGATGCTCGCGCACAAGACGGTCGCGCCGATCGCAAATCGCGCGCCCCACTACCCGCCGGGTTCAAGCTAAGCGGACTATTGCAGTGCCAGGACGCGGATCGCGGCCGGGCCGAGAATGACGACAAACAGCACCGGCAGGAAGAACACGATCATCGGCACCGTGAGTTTCGGCGGCAGGCCCGCGGCCTTCTTCTCGGCTTCGGCCATGCGCATGTCGCGATTTTCCTGCGCCAGCACCCGCAGCGTCGTGGCAAGCGGCGTGCCGTAGCGTTCCGACTGCTGCAAAGCCAGGCACACCGCCTTGACCCCTTCGAGACCGGTGCGTTGCGCCAGGTTCTCGTAAGCCTGTCGGCGGTCCGGCAAATAGGATAACTCCGCCGTGGTCAGCGTGAATTCCTCGGCGAGCGCCACCGACTCCGTGCCGATCTCCTCGCTGACCTTGCGGAATGCCGCCTCAATCGACATGCCGGATTCAACGCAGATCAGCAACAGATCGAGGGCGTCCGGGAACGCGCGTTTGATCGAGACTTGCCGCCGCTGAATCTTGTTCTTGAGGAACAGATTCGGACTATGCATGCCGAAATAGGCGCAGCCGATACAAATACCGATCTTGAGCATGACTGGATAGTCGAGCTCGATGACGACGAAAATATAAAACAGCGAGGCGACCAGCATGACCGCCGGCATCGTCATGCGGAAAAACAGATAGGTGACGTAAGGCGCCTGGCCGCGACAGCCGGCCTGCATGAGCATGGCGCGCGCTTCCTCCTGACCGACCCACTTCGAGAGATTGAAGTTGTCGACGGCGCGCTTCATGTACATTCGCGGCGATTGCCGCAGCGCGACCTTGCTGTTTTGCGCCAATCGCTCGCGTTCGCGCTGACGGATTTTCTCGCGCTCGAGCGCGACCGCTTTCATGCGCTTGGACAGCGTGTCCGAAACCAGAAGCGGCATCGCCAAGGTCAACACGGTTGCGCCCGCCGCAATAGCGGCGAAAATCATAGTCATGGTCTGCAAATCGAGAAACTGAGAGATGAGGGAGGTCATGACTGCATCACGCTAGAAATCGAAGTTGATCATCTTGCGCATCACCATGATGCCGATCGCCATCCAGGCGGCGCAGCAGGCCAGCATCACGCGCCCTAACGGCTCCGTCCAAAGCAGCGCGATATATCCGGGACTGGTGAGCCAAACGAGGCCCATGACCGCGATCGGCAATGCGCCGATGATCGACGCGGAAGCCTTGGCTTCCTGCGACATGGCCTGGATTTTCGCCTTCATCTTCTTGCGGTCGCGCAGCACCCGCGACAGGTTGCCCAGTGCTTCCGACAGATTGCCGCCGGCGCGTTGCTGGATGAAAATCACGATGCCGAAGAAGTTGGCCTCGGGGACCGGAATGCTTTCGAAGAGTTTCAGGCAGGCTTCGCCGATCGGCATGCCGATCGTTTGCGTCTCGATGATGGAGCGGAATTCGCCGCGAACCGGCTCCACGGCGTCGACGGCGATGAGTTTGAGACTGTCGAGCAGCGGCAGGCCGGCCTTGATGCCGCGGACGATGACGTCGACCGCATCCGGAAATGCGGCAAGGAACTTCGCTTCGCGCCGCTTCTTGAGATACGACAACAGCCAAAACGGCAGACCGCAGCCGGCCGCGAAGCCGAAGCCGAGCGCCGCCAGCAGTCCGATTCCCAAGACGATTGTGATCGCGAATGCGCCGACACCGAGTACCCCGGCGGACACCATGAACCGGCGTTTCGACCAATCGAGTCCGGCCTGCCTGAGCCGCACCGAAAGCGGCGGGCGCTTGGCCCTCTTCCGCCGTTCCTCGATTTCGTGGAGCGTGGCTTCGATCTGTTCGCGCCGCGGTTTCGCCGCCGCGCGCGTCGGGCGCGCCGCGATCGGCTCGGCGCGCGCGACGCTCGCCATGCGCCGTTCGGCCTTCTTCTCGCCGGACAGGTATGGATAAACGAAGACCCACGCCACGCCGCCGATCGCGATCGTCACCAGGAAGAACAGACCGTAGGCGCTCATTGCTCGATCCGCTCGTCAGGCTCTGACCGTTTCGTTGACGGCTTCCGCCGCATCAAGGGCGGCCGCGAGACGCGCCTCCTCGCCGAAATAGCGGGCACGCTCCCAGAACTTCGGACGGCCGATGCCGGTCGAGCGGTGCCGGCCGATGAGATTGCCGTTGGCGTCCTCACCGAGGAGGTCGTAGAGGAAAACATCCTGGGTGATGATGACGTCGCCTTCCAAGCCGATCACTTCGGTGATGTGGGTGATGCGGCGCGTGCCGTCGCGCAAGCGTGCCACCTGAACGACGACGTCGACGGAGGCGCAGACCATCTCGCGGATTGTGCGCGACGGCAGGGAATAGCCGCCCATGGTGATCATGGATTCCAGACGCGACAACGCCTCGCGCGGCGTATTGGCGTGCAGCGTTCCCATCGAGCCGTCGTGGCCGGTATTCATTGCCTGCAATAGGTCGAACGCTTCGGGTCCGCGCACCTCGCCGACGATGATGCGTTCCGGGCGCATGCGCAGGCAGTTGCGCACCAGATCGCGCATCGTGATCTGCCCTTCGCCTTCGAGATTCGGCGGTCGCGTTTCCAGCCGCACCACGTGCGGTTGCTGCAATTGCAGTTCGGCCGCGTCTTCGCAGGTGACGATGCGCTCGTCGTTGTCGATGTAACGCGTCAGGCAGTTGAGCAGCGTCGTTTTGCCCGAGCCGGTTCCGCCGGAGATCAAGGTATTGACGCGGCAGCGACCGATGACTTTCAGGATTTCCGCGCCCTCGGGCGAGACCGTGCCTAGCCTCACCAGTTGCTCGAGCGTCAGCTTGTCCTTCTTGAACTTGCGGATCGTGAGCGCGGGGCCGTCGATCGCAAGCGGCGGCACGATGGCATTGACGCGCGAGCCGTCCGGCAAGCGCGCGTCGCAGATCGGCGAGGATTCATCGACGCGGCGGCCGACCTGGCTGACGATGCGCTGGCAGATATTCAAAAGCTGCTGGTTGTCGCGGAAGCGTATGGCGGTCTTCTGAATTTTACCGGCGACTTCGATGTAAACGGTGCCCGACCCGTTGACCATGATGTCGGCGATTTCGTCGCGCGCCAAGAGCGGTTCGAGCGGCCCGTAGCCGAGCACGTCGTTGCAGATATCGTCGAGCAGCTCTTCCTGCTCGGAGATCGACATCACGATATTTTTGATCGCGATGATTTCATTGACGATGTCGCGGATTTCTTCGCGCGCGGAATCGACGTCCAGCTTGGCAAGCTGAGCGAGATCGATCGCCTCGATCAGCGCGCCGAAAATCGTGCCTTTGACTTCGTAATAGGATTCCGAGCGGCGCGAATCGACCGCCGACGAAACTTGCTGCTGCGGCGAATTGGCTGTGCCGCCGACATTCGGCTTGCCGGTCGGTGCGCCGACGATCGGAGCGCCGAGGCCGGCGGAGGGAAACGGCGTGCGACCGGCACCGGCCGGCGCACTGGCGGGAGGCGGCGGGGCGGCGGCCGGCGGCGCCGTCATCGGGCGCGCGGCGGGCGCTTGCCGCTGCTCGGCGGGGGGGTTATCGGAAGTGGGACGCTTGCCAAACACGACGCAACTCCAACGCTGTTACTGTTATCGCTGCAGCAGCTTGTCGATGAGCGGCGTCAGTAAACCCGAGCGCTGCTTCTTCTGCTCCGACCGCCCGGTCAGATGCTGCGCCAATTGCCTGAACATTTCGGCGGTGCGGTGGCCGGAGGAAATCTCGGCGATCATTTGCCCGTTATTGGCCGCCGCGCCGAACAGTTGCGGTTCGAACGGAATGATTGCCACGGCCTCGTCGTCGAGCGCCTTGGCAAAGTCGGCGGCCTTGATCTCGGGACGTTTCGGTACGCCGACCTGATTGAGGCAGTAGAGCGGATGATGGTCGTTCGGCCGCGCGGCTTTCAGAAAGTCGTAGATATTCTTGGCATTGCGCAGGTTGGCGAGATCGGGAGCGGCGACGATCAGGATGTCGTCGGCGCCGACCAGCGTCTGCTTGGTCCAGCCGGTCCATTGGTGCGGCACGTCGAGCACGACACAGGGCACCGTCGCGCGCAGCGAATCGAAGATCGTCTCGAAGGCGTCGGCGCCGAAATCGTAGACGCGTTCGAGGGTCGCCGGCGCCGCCAGCAGGTTCAGGTGATCGGTACATTTGGCGAGCAGCCGATCGACGAATGCGGTATCGATACGGTCCGGGGAGAACACCGCTTCCGCGATGCCCTGCGGCGGATCTTGATTGAAATCGAGACCGGCGGTGCCGAATGCGAGATCAAGATCGGTCACGACCGCATCGAGATTGAGGTCGCGCGCGATGGCGAAGGCGATATTGTGCGCGACGGTGGAGGCGCCGACGCCGCCCTTGGCCCCGACCACCGCCACGATGCGGCCGACCGGTTTGGCGTCCGGCGCCGAGAACAGTCCGCAGACCGCGCGCACGATCTCCAACGCGCCGACCGGGGAGATCAGATAATCGCTCACCCCGCGCCGCACCAGTTCGCGATAGAGCGTGACATCGTTCATGCGGCCGATGACGATGACGCGTGTGCCGGCGTCGCAATAATTAGCGAGTTGGTCCAGGGCTGACAGGATGTCCTCGCTGCGGTTCTCCGATTCGAGAATGATGACGTTCGGCGTCGGCGAGCTTTGATAGGCTTCGATCGCCGCGGTCAGGCCGCCCATCTGAATGCGCAGATGCGCCTTGGCCATGCGCCGGTCCTCGCCCGCCGCCTGGATTGCTGCGGCGGTGTCGACGTTCTCGCAAAAGGCCTGCACCGAAACGCGCGGCGCCGGCGCGATGTGCTCTTCGCGCACGGCGGCCGTGGCGGGACTGAAATCTTCCTGAGCGGCTTGATTGGCTGGCTTCATCCGGTACCGACGCTATTTGCCGACATCGCTGATCTTGGCCGACTGGGCGTTCTGCGACTCGCTGCTCGCTGGGTTTGTGCCCGAGCGGTATCTCTCGAGGACCGTCGTGCGCCGCATGGCATAAGCGGCAGTCTCGCCGCGCGGCTGCACCAGGTCGGTCGGATCCGCGACCATGGCGGCGAGATTGCGTTGGCTGGCGCAGCCATAGTTCCAGGGCGGCTGATTTTCGAAATAGTCGCGGTTCATGCTCGGGCCGATGTCCTGGGGCCACAGGCCGCAGGGCCCGGCTTGCGCGTGAATCCTCGGATAGCTGATGCGCACGGTGGCGAGGTTCGGTCCGGTCGCGGGATAGGTCTGCACGACGACGCTCTGCGGCGGCAGGCCGCTGGCGGCCAGAATCGAGACAATCTCGCGCATCGCGTCGGCGGATGCGTGCTCATTGCTGCTGCCCAGCGGCCGAGCGACGACGATGCCGCCGGTGGCATCGCGTTTCCAGCCCAGTCCGAAGGCCAGCACTTGCGCGCGCTGCGTCGGATTGAGTTCGCCGCGATTGGAACCGATGAAGAGTTCGAGCGTGTGATCGGCTTCCTGCAGCGTGATCGGATGACGCAGTCGATAGTCGGCCGAGACTTCGGGAGCGCCGGTGACTTGCTGGTCGGTATTGCAGCCGCAGAGCGACAGCGCGCATGCCGCGGCGGCGGCGACACGCACTACAATCTCCGCGACCGAACGGCGGCCGGCGATTATCGCGCGGACAGTCTGCATCGTCGTCTCCTGGCCCAAGTCAATCGAGGATAAATCCGTATTTGCCGTGGTAGTTGTCGGGGGGTGGATCGGGCGTGCCGCTGACGCCGTAGATGCGGTTAAGCCGGCCCAGCAGCACGCTGGCGGGATCGCTCGCATCGGCGAAGCCGTCGTCGGGCCGCGACAGCTCCTTCTGTGCGACCGCGCGCACGACGTAGGGCGTCACCAGCACCATCAATTCGGTCCGCTGATTGAGATAGTCGCGGCTCTTGAACAACGGGCCGAGAATGGGAAGCTCCATCAGGCCCGGCACGCCGCTGATCGACTGCTTGGTTTGGTTCTGAATCATGCCGGCCATGGCGAGCGAGCCGCCGGAGGGAATTTCGACCGTCGTTTCGGCGCGGCGAGTGCGGATCGATGGCACGGTTACGGGACTGCCGCCGGGGACCGGAATACTGAGCGAATTGTTGTTCGACAGGTCCGACACCTCGGTCATCACCTTGAGGCTGATGCGGCCCTCGCTGAGCACAACCGGCGTAAAATCGAGGCTGACGCCGAACTTCTTGAAGTCGATCGAGGGCTGGCAGGTCTGCGCGCTGCTGCCGGTAGTCGCAGCGGAGCAGGTGTAGCCATTCAGCACGGGAAACTCGCCGCCGGCGACGAAGGTCGCGGATTCACCGGAAATCGCCGTGAGGTTCGGCTCGGCGAGCGTGTGAATGACGCCGGCCTGCTCCATGGCCTGCAGCGTGGCGGTGACGGAATTGGTTCCTCCCGAGATGCTGTTGCTCGGCGCCTGACCGTTAACCGGGAACGGATTGCTGGTGTTGAAATTGACGACGGCGTTGCCGTAGTTGAACGCGCCGGTAAGATTGATGCCGAGTTGCTTGATGACGTCGCGCTCGACCTCGGCGACGACCACTTTGAGCATGATCTGATCGCGGCCGCGCACGACGATCGCATTGACGATTTTGCTGCCGCTGGCGACGGTGTCGGCGGTGCCGACGCCGAGAAGCCGAGCGGCAATATCGTAAGCCTGCTGCGCCTCGGCCGGACTGGATGCACTGCCAGAAAGAATGATGCCGTCGCCGATGCCTTCGACCGCGATGTCGGCGTCGGGCAACACTTGCCGGATTGCCTGGCGAATGCCGTCGAGGTCGCGCGTGACGGCGACATCGAAGCCGCCGATTTGCTTGCCATCGGCGTCGAAGAAAAACACGTTGGTCTGGCCCACCGAGGCGCCGATGATGAAAGCGCGGCGCGAAGAGCGCACGACGGCGTTGGCGATCTTCGGATCGGCGACCAGCACGTCCCTAATGTCGCGCGGCAGGTCGATGACGACGGATTTGCTGACTCCGAGCGTGAGCGGCTGCGATCCAACATCGCTGGCGGCGACGTTGATGGTCTGGGTCGGCGGCGCATTGAACACGACGTTACCCGCGAGCGCGCGGGGAACGATCAAAGACACAACGATCAGGACCGCGAGAGCTGCCACCCGGGTCGATGTCCCAGCAGTCATGTGAGGTTCCTCCGTACGCTCAATGCCCGGTTCCTGTCGTACTCACGCCGAAACGCACGGTATTGACGGAGCCGTGGTCGTGTTTGTTGTCGTCCTCGCCATCCTCGGGAGACGGACCGGAATCGAGGAGGCTGCGCAGCGTGAGAGAAATGGTGCCGAGCTGATGCGAGAGCGCCAGCGTCTCGGCTTGCGACTCCGTCAATTCCAGCGTCGCGGTCTTGCCGATCGCGACCTTGCTGTCGCCTTTTTCCTCGACCGCCTGATCTACCGCCAACACCCGCACGTTTCGCAAGATCGTGTCGCTGACATATTTCTCGACGCCGGTCGCTTTTTCCGCCGATTTGTCGCGCCGCGTCAGCACGACGTCGACGCGGTCATCCGGAAGGATGAACCCTCCGGCTCCGGACTCCGGCGAAATATCGACCGCAACCGCGCGCATGCCTTTCGGCAGCACGGCGGCCATGAAGCCCGAGCCCTTCGCCATCACGACATAAGGCCCGCGAATTGGATCGCCCGCCACCATCGACACCCGCACGATCGCGCCGACGAAATCGTTGACGGCGCTCGGCCGGTCTGACTTTTTGATGAAGTTGGGATTGGCCGCGTCGGCCGGCCAAGTCTGCCAACCGATATCCTGATCTCCGATCACCTGACCGCGGTTGAGATCGGACTTGGCGACCAGCACCTCGACCGTTACCAGCGGCGGCGCGGCCGGCACCGGCGGCGGCGGCGGCGGCGCCTTGCTGCCGGCGGCCAAATACGCGGCTATGCCGCCGGCGGCGACAGCGACACCGAGTACGACAAGACGCGCGGCTTTCATTACGCTTCACTTTCCACGGGACGCCACGGCCGAAAGCGGCCGCCAGTGCTGGATTTCAGCAGCTAAACGTCAAAGCATGGTTAATGAGGCGTATCCAAATCGCGTTAATCTTGCGTTGATACGCGCCGAATGCGCGCGATAGCGCGCCATGGGAGACCTTTGGCAGGGGCTTACAGGCCGAACGCCGTCATCCATTCGGTCTGCGGGTAGACCACCAGCGCGGCCGCGGCGAGCGCAACGCCATAGGGCACCCCGCCGCCCTGCCGGTGCAGCCGCTCGGCCCACTCCCGTCCAATCAGAATTTGCGGCATCGGCAGGGTACGAAATTGCACGATGAGCACGGTCAGCGCGCCGCCGAGGAGCGATGCATAAACGAGATAATCGAACAGATGGCTAAATCCCAGCCAAAGCGCGGTCGCCGCCGCAAGCTTGGCGTCGCCGCCGCCGATCCAGCCGCAGGCGAAGCAGACAAACGCAACGGCGAGTACCGCGGCGGCCGCGCCGATATGCGAGAGCACATCGGCGCCACTCACGCCGGCGAGCGCGGCAAGGAGCGCGAAGCCGCCAATCAGCGCCAGCGAGACTCGATTGGCGATCGTCATCGTCAACAGATCGCTCGAGGCGGCAAAGGCCATCATTGCCGGAAACAGCGTCAATCTGATCGCTTCGGTCAGCATGGTATTGCCGGCATTCGATGTCGCGTCCCCGCCGGATTACGCCGCGCCGGTTGAAAACGAGTTAGCGGCCGCGCGGCGCAAGCGCCGAAAAGCGAAAGGGCCCCGGCGCAAACCGGAGCCCTCTGGTAGCGATGACGTGAACGACGCTTACTGGAGGGCGCCGGAAACGCTAGTGAACGTGGTGTTCAGCTTGGTGCCGAGGCCCTGGACGACGGCGATGATCGCAACCGAGATGCCGGCGGCGATAAGACCGTATTCAATGGCCGTGGCGCCCGACTCGTCCTTCACGAAACGCGAGAAAAGGGTCTTCATGAGTTGGCTCCTTAGGTCCACACGTGGCTGTCTGAGCTGATCCAACGGCATTTTGCGCACCGTTTGGATCGTGCCGGACCTTATCGGGCAGAAATTTCGACGGGGTTAAACCAATCGAATAAAGCTGCGGGCAATGGTGCTTTCCACGACGTAGTTAACATCGTATTGCGCCGCTCGATTGCGTTTCGTTCGGGCATTCGGTCCGGGTCGCCGCCGGGCGTCGGCCGATTTTTGTTTACGATCAATATACCAAGCCGCGATCGGCGCCGACGCGGGCGATTTACAAAAGCTGGGGCGAGGCATCGCCTATCAGACGATCGTTTTGCCCGCGTCGCCGCGTAGCGCACGACTTGCACCGATTACGGAGCGGGGTCCAACCCGCCGCAACGCTTCCTGGCCCGGCATTCACGGCGTTTTAATCGGCATCCTCGATATCAACACGGACATTCATGCATTCGCGGATCCAATCCGCGCGCGGGCGTCACGATATGACTCAAGAGCTGCTCGCCTTCTTCATCAGTTTCGGTCAGACCTTCGCTAAGAACCTTCCGATCTCGCTGGCGCTGGCAATCGTTTTCACCATTCTCACCTGGTTCTGTGCTTGCAATCCGGGACAGGCATGGTGGCACAAGCGCGATCTCATCACCGACCTGTGCTACTGGTTCTTCATTCCGGTCATTGCGCGCTATCTGCGCATCGGCATGCTCATCGTCGGCGCCGCGGTTCTATTCAGAATCACCACCGCGGACGGCCTGATCGCCTTCTACGATAACGGCCACGGTCCGCTTGCCGCGCTGCCGCTCGCCGCTCAGATGGTCATCTTCCTGATCGGCGAAGATTTCATCATGTATTGGACGCACCGGTTTTTCCACGGCCGGACAATGTGGAAGTACCATGCGGTGCATCACTCGTCCGAGGAACTGGAATGGATCTCGGCGGCACGCTTCCACCCGGTCAACCTGTTTCTCGGCAGCGTGACCGCCGACGTCGCCATGCTGTTGATCGGCATCTCGCCCCATGTGTTTGTGGTGCTCGGGCCGCTGATCATCGCCCATTCGGCCTTCGTGCACGCCAATCTCGATTGGACGCTCGGCCCGTTTCGCTACGTGATCGCTACGCCCGTCTTCCACCGCTGGCACCATACCGCGGCCGACCGCGGCGGTGAGAAGAACTTCGCGGGGAATTTCGCGATTTGGGACGTCCTGTTCGGCACGTTTTACATGCCGGCCGGCGAGCTGCCCGATAACTACGGCATCGCGGAACGCGAATATCCGACCAGCTTCCCCGGCCAGCTGGTGCGTCCGTTCACCCAGTAGCAGCCGGCGCCGCGAACGCCCCGCCGATCTGAGCATTTTGTCGTTATCGTTAAGCAAGCGTCACCGGCCGCGGCCCGCGCCCCGTCGGAGGCGCGGATTTGCACTTCATTCACGAATTTGCCGTCAAGTGGTTTGGTCCGAGTAAGTGGCCATGGTGGCCGCTGCGTCTGTCGAATCCGCGTGGCGTTTCGGAGCGTGTCGATGACGGCGTTGTGCGTGAACGGCCGGGTGGCGCAAAGCGCGCTGCATTGGCTTTCGGCGGCATTGGTTTTCGCCGCCGTCGCCTCCGCCGCGCCGGCCGTCGCCGAAGAGCCGATCGCCGTTCATCTCGACCAAGCCAGGATCCTGAAGCTGCCCGACCGCGCCGCCACCGTCGTGATCGGCGACCCGCTCATTGCCGACCTTTCGATTCAGCCCGGCGGCCTTGCCGTCGTCACCGGCAAGGGTTACGGCGCAACCAATGTCGTGGTCATGGACCGCGGCGGCGCCGTGCTGATGGAGGACCTCGTCGAGGTCAAGGGGCCGGACGAGCCGATCGTCGTGGTTTATCGCGGCTCTACGCGGCAGACCTATAGCTGCACGCCCGATTGCTCGCCGCGGATCACGCTGGGCGATACCAGCAAAGACGACGTCGACAAGGAGACGGCCCTGCCAGCCGACTACTTCAATAGAATGCTCAACCAGGCGGTTACCCGTAACACCCAGGCGCTGGCCGCCGGAGCCGGCAGTTCGCACTAGTGTCCCGATTCCGAAGTTCGTCGCATCATCTAGTGTGGCTTTGGTTCAGAAGTCCGCATTACGAGCTCGCGGGAAGAATGATGCGGACTTCTGAACCGCCACACTAGGGTCCGATCGCGACGGTTAGCGGGGACTTAAAGCCGGCCTCGTTTTTCTCGCCAATTGCCGCAATGAATTGCCAACGCGCCGGTGCTATTGCTCGCGCGCAAGGTTTCGCGCCACTGCGCGACCTTCGCGGGGTGAAGGCGCCATGCTTTGTCGAGCCATGTTTCATCGAGCGATGTTTCATCGAGCCATGGTCGATCAGCGCGTGTTCGCTCGGCCGAACCCGGCGGCCGTTGCGCGTCGCGTGCAGTCATTTACTTCGCTCATCCGCCGCTTCATCGGGCAGGGCGAGGCCACGACCACCGTCGAATTCGGTCTGCTTGCGGTGCCGTTCGTCGCCGCTCTGTTCGCGATCCTGCAAACGGCGCTAGTCTTCTTCGCCGGCCAGACGCTCGAGACGGCGGCGGCGGCATCGGCGCGGCTGATCTTTACCGGCCAGGCGCAACTCAACGGCTGGACCGCCGCGCAGTTCAAATCGCAAGTCTGCAATCAAATCCACGGCATCTTCAACTGCGACAGCGGCGTCTATGTCGACGTCGAAACCTATTCGTCCTTTGCCAACGTCAATCTCGGCATGCCGGTCTCGAACGGCAATTTCAACTCCTCTTCGCTGGGCTACAATCCCGGCGGCCCGGGCGACATCGTGATGTTGCGGCTCTATTACCAATATCCGGTCTTCGTCAATTTGCTCGGCTTCAATCTGAGCAATTTGAACGGCGGCTACAATCTGTTCGCCGCCACCGCCGTGTTCAAAAACGAACCCTACGCATCGTCCTGAGGGGGCGCGCCGTGAGCACTGCAAGGAGCACCGTCAATACCGCCGCCAAAGCCGCGGCGATGACCGACCTCGCCGCTCGCCTGCGCCGCGGTCTGTCGCGATTTATCGGCGAATGCCGCGGCATTTCGGCCGTCGAATTCGCCATGCTCTTGCCGGTGATGATGACGCTCTATCTCGGCACCGTCGAGGTCTCGCAGGGCATCGCCGCCAACCGCAAGGTCAAGTTGACCGCGCACACGCTGGCCGATCTTTCGACGCAATATACCGACATCACCACCGCCGACATGTCGAACATCCTCGCCGCCGGATCCGCGATCATCGCCCCTTACTCGGCGGCAAATCTCCAAGAAACCGTTTCGGAAATCTCGATCAACGCCCAGGGCGCGGCCACGGTCGTCTGGAGCGACACGCTCAACGGCACGGCGCTCACTGTCGGTCAGACCGTGACCGTTCCGACGTCGCTTGCCGTCCCGAACACCTATTTGGTGCTCGCCCAAGTCCAGTACAATTACAATCCGACCTACGGCTACGTCATGACCGGCACTTTGACGCTGAGCGATCAAAGCTACATGACCCCGCGCGAATCCGCCTCGATCGCGCGCACGGCTTCCTGAAATCAGGGATCAGGAGTCAGGGATCAGAGATCAAAATCTGACTCCTGACTCCTAGACTCCTGACTCCTGACTCCTGACTCCTGACTCCTGACTCCTGACTCCTGTTTCCTGATGCCTGTTACCCGATGCCTGTTACCTGACTTCCGGTATCGGCAGCGCCGTCGTCGATTTGATCTTTTCCATAGAAAAGCGCGAGGTGACGTTCTTGAGCGGCACCGCGGCAATCAGGCGCTTGTAGAAGCCGTCGTAGCCGGCGACGTCCGGCACGACGACGCGCAACATGTAATCGACGTCGCCGGCCATGCGATAAAATTCCATCACTTCCGGCATGGCGGTCACGGTCTTGGCAAAGCGGTCGAGCCAGTCCTGCGAGTGATCGCCGGTTTCGATCGAGACGAAGACGCTGATGCCAAGCCCGATGCGATCCTGGTCGACCAGCGCCACGCGCTTGAGAATGACGCCGTCGGCCTCGAGCCGCTGAATGCGTTTCCAGCACGGCGTCGAAGACAGCCCGACGCGGGAACCGATCTCGGCGACGGACAGCGCGGCATTCTCCTGCAAGACAGCAAGGATTTTTCGATCTATCGCGTCCATAAAAGTTATTTTTCCATCCAGCCCGGAGCAGGCGTATCTATCGAGAATATTTTTCTAAATCAAGCGGCGAAGTCCTTCACTTCGTCCGTCCCCGCGAAAGCGGAGATCCGGTGGCGCGATCCCCGCTGACGCGGGAATGAGCGGGAGTGGGGGTGGCATGCTTGGCCAACAACGCCTCGACTTCCGACCGCGTCGGGGCGCCGGTCGAACCGCCGAGCCGCGTGCATTTGATGCCGGCGGCGGCGGCGCCAAAGCGCATGGCGTCGACCTCGCTGCGCCCCTCGGCCAGCGCCAGCGCGAAGCCGCCGTGCAACGCGTCGCCGGCGCCGAGCGTATCCACGGTGTCGATCTTAAACACCGGCAGGCGGCGCGGCGCGCCGTCCGCGATATAGACGATGTCGTCGGGGCCGTTGCTGACGGCGAGAAAGGCGTCGGTTCGGCGCGCGATGCGTTGTAGACCCTCGCCGAGATCGGCGACGCCGGTCGTTTCGCGCAGGCATTCGGAGGAAAAGATGACATGGGAGGCGATGCGGAACAGCGGATCGTCCTCGGCTGTCGGCCGGTCGCCGTCGAGCACGACGAGCAAGCCCCGGGCGCGCGCGACCTCGCAGATCGGCCGCACGAAAGCCGGGTAGCGGTTATCGGCCAATACGGCATCGGCGGCGGCGACGGCGACCTGCGGATCGGCCGGCACCGTCGCGGCGATCGCCTCGTCGCGGTAGGTCACGATGGTGCGGTCGCCGCGCGCATTCATAAAAATCGCCGACAGCGCCGTCGCCAGCCCGTCGACGCGCTGACAGAAGGTGCAGTCGACTTGTTCGCGCTTGAGCGCTTTGAGCACGCGGTCGCCGTTGGCGTCTTCGCCGGCCGGACCTCCCAGCGGCCCGGCGAGCGCGGCGCGGCCGCCGAGCCGCGCAATCGCCACCGCCGCATTGGCCGCGCAGCCGCCATTGACGACGAAAAATCCGGATGCCTGAACCTTGCCGTCGGCGCGAGGAAATTCCTCGACCCGGAACACCTCGTCCAGCACGATGATGCCGGCGCAGAGAATGCGCGGCGCGCCGGCACCCCGCGCGGCCGGTTCAGCCGACGACATCGCCGCCATCCTCGACGAAGCTGCGGATCATATGGTGCGCGATCGCGACCGGCGGCGGCGTGGTCAGGCCTTGCGGGTGTTGCCGCTTGA
Source organism: uncultured Alphaproteobacteria bacterium (assembly GCA_963823225.1). GTDB lineage: Bacteria > Pseudomonadota > Alphaproteobacteria > Rhizobiales > Xanthobacteraceae > BOG-931. The sequence continues at coordinate 105,322 of CAWGKM010000001.1, forward strand.
GCATCGAGGCCAATTCGTCGCGGTCGAACCAGCGCGCGTCTTCGAGCTCGTCGCGATCGACGACGATGGTCTCCGCCAGCGCCTCGGCGTGGCAGCCGATCATGATCGAGGCCGGGAACGGCCACGGCTGCGACGCGAAATAGCGCACGCGGCCGCAGGCGATGCCGACTTCCTCGCGCACTTCGCGCCGCACCGCTTCCTCGATCGTCTCGCCCGGCTCGGCAAAGCCGGCGAGGCACGACCACATCATCGGCGCGAAACGCCGCGAGCGCCCGAGCACGCAGCGCTCGCCGGAGATCGCGAGCATGATGACGACCGGATCGGTGCGCGGAAAATGCTCGGCCCGGCACGCCGGGCAGTCGCGCCGCCAGCCGGCCTGGGCCGATCGCGTCGCGGCGCCGCAATTCGGGCAGAAGCCGTGCCGCGCATGCCAGCCGAGCAGCGCCTTGGCTTCGGCAAGCGGCGGCAAATGCTCCGCCGCGACCATGCCCGCCACCGCGATCGAGCGCAGGTCGGCGATCTTCAGCTCGTTGCGCGTCTTCAGCGTCTCGATTGCTTGCGGATCGAGACCGAAACCGAAGCGCGGGGCGGCGTCCATAAGGCCGAGAAACACGCTCTCGCGCACGCTGCCCAGCGCGCGCGCCGCGGCCGGCGAGAACAGCGGGTCGCATTCCTCGGCAAGGCTCTTGAGCACCACAAGCTCGCCGCCGATCACGTAGGCGCCGGCGCGCGCATGTTCGCAAAACTTTTTGATTGCCGCGTCGTCGCCGCGCGCTCCGGCGACGCGGTCGATCAGGCTCGCGGCATAGCCGAGCGGCGGCGGCGGACCGAGATCGGGGCGCGCGGGCACGGCAGTCAGCGGCGTGCGATGCGCGGCATCACTCGGCCGCTTGGCGCCGCGGCCGCGGATAGTAGACGTCGTAAAGTTCCGGCCGCTGCCATTGCGGGCCGAGCACGCCCTGCTTGGCGCCGTAAAGTGCCGACGAGCCGACCTCGTCGCGCGCTGCGCGCATTTGCCGGATGCGGTCGAGACCGACGTCGACGACGCTCAAGCCCGCGGCCGTGCTCTCGAACAAGATCTCCTCCGGCGCCGCCACCATGGCGAGCCCGCGCTGCGAATGATCGAACAGGTTTTGGGTCGTCACCACGATCGCCAGATTCTCGATGGCGCGCGCCCAGATCAGCGTCCGCCACGTCGCCCACAGCCGGTTTTTGTCGACGCCGGCCGGCATGAAGATCAGCTCGGCGCCGCGCAGCGCCAGCGCCCGCGCCACTTCCGGCATATAGACTTCGCTGCACATCGCCAGTCCCACTTTGCCGTGCACGGTGTCGAAGACCGGGAATTCGTCGCCGGCGACATATTGGAATTCCCAGCTGCGGCCGCCGGTATAGATCCACGGGCCGTTCGGGTGGGTGCGCAGGTAGCGCGCCGGCGGCCGGCCATCGGGATAGGCCATGACAATGAGATTGTACGCGGTCGCCGCCTTGGCGTCGATCGGCTCGATGGTGCCGAACACCGCATGCACGCCGTGCGTGACCGCGGCTTCCGCGAGCGCCGCCGTCGGATTGAATGTCGCGGGCATGCGCCACGGGCCGGGATAGGTTTCCGGAAAGCAGACGAAGTCGGCGCCCTCGGCGGCCGCGCGCGCCACCGTGCGCACCGCATCGGCGACGTTGGCTTCGTCCTCGCCGGGACGGTGCGAGATCGGCTGCACGACGGCGATGCGGAAGGTCATGGCGTGCTCCTATCGGCTGCGCGGCGGCGCCGGTTGCGGCTTTATTATGCGCCGGATTGAAGCCGCGCCGCCGGGTCAGGTCAAGGCGCGCCGGCGCGACATGCGCGACCCTCCCCCTCCAGGGCAGAGTGAAACAAGGCAAATTCGTTCTCGCGGCGCGGACTCAGCGGCGCGCAACGAAGCTCGCTTCATCTTCCCTCTCCCACAAGGGGAGACGGAAAGCCTACTCGTAAAACGCCCCGTAGATCACGTCGACGACCTGGCCGGTAGTGACGTCGACCAGGAGCAAATCCGGTCCGTACCGAACCCACTCGTCGCCGGGCGGCGGGGGATCCAAGCCGAGCGCGGCCCAGTCGGCATACCAATAGTCCTGCGCCAAGAACAGCGGCGGCAGGATCGCGCCGACGCCCCACTCCCGGTAGGCCCAGCCGCGCGGATAAACGAACGGATTGACATGGACCCGATTGAAGGGGTGGCCGTGGTAGCTGAACTGGGGACCGCCAGGATGAACGAAGGCGGGCTGTGGACCCGACGGATGCGGCGGCCCCGGCGGCGGACCGTGCGGCACGAATGCCGGTTTGAGCGGCGGGCCGGGCGGGCCGCCGGGATGCGGCACGAATGCCGGTTTGAGCGGCGGGTGCGGCGGACCGCCGGGATGCGGCGGCGGCGGCGGATGCGGCGGGCCGCCACCGGGATGCGGCGGCGGCGGCTTATGCTCGTCCTTATGCTCCTGGGCCACAGCCAAGTTTGTCATCATCAACGCCAACGCCGCGGCGATGGCAAGCGCGCGTAACATGGCATTCCCTCTTCGATCGTTTGGGTTTGGTCGGTGGGGCGAGGATTCGCGCAAGTCTAGCAAATCGCCGCAGCGATGTAATCCGTAATCGCGGCGAGGCTGCAATAAACTATTGCGTCGTGCCGTCGATCGAATGCACTGCCGCCATAATCGCACCGCAATCGGAAAAATCGTCGCCGCGGCGCCGGCCGATTTGCCGCCGCCGGCCGCCGCCATTCGAGCCGGATCGGTTGGTTTCGCTACTTCGGGCAGTCCGGCATGAACTCGACGCCGAGCTCGTCTTCGGAGCGCCACACCACGGAACACAGGCGGCGCAATCTGCCGTCGTGCGAAAGCAACAGGATGAAATTGTCCGGCAGTTCGCCGGGCGTCTTCGATCCAAGGCAGGCGCCGCTGGCGGAGATATCGTGCATCACGCATACGCCCAAGCTCGCGCCGTCGGCGCTGACGAGTCTCTGCGGCCTGGCGGATATAGTGGCGGGCGGACTTGCGAAACTCGCGGCGCATCGCGTTCACCGAGCGATCGAACCCGAAGACTTTGACTCGTGCGCCGATTCTTGCGCCGATTCTTGCGCCGATTCTTGCACCATGCCCGGCAACGCCGTGGCGGCGCCGGCGCCGCTATGGGAGGCCGCCTGGCGGACTTGCCAAAACCGCAGCACCCGCTGCGCGCTGCCCGGCGACAGCCTCGAGTAATCGGACTGCGCCAGATCGAGATCCTGATCCGACATGGTGCGGCCGATGGCGCGCGATGCCAGCATGGTGCGCACCGTCGGCCACGCCAACTCGGCGGCTTTGCAGGGAATGAGGAAAGCTTCGCGATGGCCGTTTTGCAAAAGGTTCTGCACCAGCGGCATTGGCGCGGCGCACAACAGCGAAAGCATGGCGACCATGTCCGCGCAGCGTTCAGTTTTCGCCGCTTCCAAGAGCGGCCCTTCGCCGAGATGGCCCTTCTCCTTCATCGCCACCGCCCGCGCATAGGCCTCGGCGTAATCTTGCTCGCTCTGAAATCCGGCCTCGTGCTGGACGTCTTCGGAAATGTGCGCAAGAACGCGCTGGATTTGCGCGCGGCTTTCCGGGCTGGCCACGGCGAGAAGGCGCGAGCGCACGGCCTCGGTGGCGCGCAACAACAGTTCGCGGAACAGCTGCAACGGCACGTCGAGCCGCAGCCCGACTTTTTCCGCCAGCCGCTCGTCGCGCTCCGAGTGCTTCACCAGCGTGCCGAAGCCGTGGTCGGAAAAGCGCGCGCCGGAATTTCCGGCGAGGCGGTGAAAAACCTCGGTGTCGCCGTGCTGCAGAAGGACGTCGGTCACTTCGGTGCCGATTTGGGAACGCCCGGAAATCGCCAGCCGATGCGCCTGCGTCTTGTTGCTGGCGATTTCGATCAGATCCTTGTTGCTCAGCCGCGCCGATTGCGTCAGGACCGGTTCCGCCACGGCGATGTTGTCGTGCCGCGCCAGACTGCGCACCACCTCCGTCGGGGCATTGCCGATCGGTCCGAGGCGGTGGCTGAGCTCGACCAGCGCCCTTTCCTCGATGCGTTTGACGAGTTGGACCAGCACGTCGTCGAACACGTGGATCTGCTGCTCGTTGAGCCGATCCGCGTCGGCGACGACATAGATCGGTGATGCGCCGCAACGTATCGACGCGCTTGTCCTTGGAGCCACTTTTGATTGCGTCTTCGAGTTCTGCAACCAACGATTTGTTCGTATTCATTTTTTGGCAGCACTCACGGCGTCCGTCGCCAGCCCAGTCGGCAAAATATCGACGGTATTCCAATGCTGCCGGCATCATGCACGCGGCACTTCAAGATTTAGTTAAATCCGCAACTGTTTTTTGCCGCGGCAGGTATTCGCCCCGGTCAATGCCGCTATTCGCACTTGTCAATGCCGCGTGAGCCAGGCGCGCGCGGCGCGTTGCGCGGCGGCAATCTCGTGCGAAGTCATTTCGCCGGCGACCTCGCAACGCCGGTAAACCGCCTCGCTGCAGCCGCGCATGGCGGCGATGTTGAACCATTTGTGCGCGGAGACCATGTCGCGGACGGAATCGCCGGTGGAATAGATCAGGCCGAGCCGGAACAGCTGCTCCGCATCGGCAGCGCTATCGACGTTGCGATCGTCGGCGGTGGCGGGGCTGGACATCGAAGTGCTCCCTGTCATCTTCGCTCGCTTGCGCGAGCTTGCCGGCAAGCTTCCGGCAAGCGACAGCGGCGCGAAATTCCGGTTTTCTCCATAAGTAAGTTTCCGTAGGCGGCGAAATTAGCCAATGACTTCGGTGGCGACGTAGAGCGGGCAAAATCGTACACTGACGCGGAACCGCGTGGGCACCGCGCTCGTATGATCCCCGATCGGAGCCGGGGACAAGCTTTACCCACGCGGAAGCACATTCCCGCGTGCGGTGCCCACCCTACGGTGCTGGCGCAAGACAGGAGCCGGTCATGCCGCGCGCGCCACGCATCGTCATTATCGGCGGCGGCATCGGCGGGCTTGCCGCGGCGCTGGCGCTGGAACGGCGCGGCGCCGAGGTCGTCGTCTGCGAGCAGTCGCCGGTGCACAGCGAGATCGGCGCCGGGCTCAATCTCACGCCCAACGCGGTCAAGGCATTCCGCGCGCTCGGTCTCGAAAGCGAGATCGAAGCCATCGGCTGGGGATCGGAATGGCTGATGATCCGCTCCTGGAAAAGCGGGCGCTACATTTCGCGCATCCGCCGCGGCGAATTCCGCCGCAAATTCGGCGCGCCCAATCTCACCGTGCACCGCGTCGACCTGCTCGACGTGCTGCGCGGCGCGCTGAAGAGAACCGACATCCGGCTCGGCAAGCGATGCATCGGCGTCGACGGCGGCGATCGCGCGGCAGCGGTGGCGGCGGCGGCGGCGGCGCGCTTTGCCGACGGCAGCGAGATCGAAGCCGATATCGTGGTCGGCGCCGACGGCATACATTCCGTCGTGCGCGAGAGCCTGTTCGGCGCCGACGCGCCCCGCTTCACCGGCTGCATCTGCTGGCGCGGCATGGCGCCGGCCGACGCGGTGCCGGCCGACATCAATACCGCGGACGGCACCATGTGGCTCGGCCCGCACGGCCATGTCGTGCATTACCGCGTGCGCCGCGGCGAACTCGTCAACATCGTCGCCCATATCGACAGCGACGCCTGGACCGAGGAATCCTGGACGCGCGAATGCGACCTGGCGGAAGTGATGACGACCTATGCGGCGTGGAACTCGGCGCTGACCCGGCTCTATCCGTGCAGCACCCGCTGGTACAAATGGGCGCTGTACGATCGCGATCCGCTGCAACGCTGGAGCAAAGGCCGCGCCACGCTGCTTGGCGATTCCGCGCACGCCATGCTGCCCTATCTCGGCCAAGGCGCCGCCATGGCGATCGAGGACGGCTGCGTGCTGGCGGCGATGATTGCCCGGCACAGCGACAATCTCGGCGAGGCGCTTTGCGCCTATGAGCGGACGCGGGCGCCGCGCACCACGGCGACCGTGCTCGGCTCGCGGGCGCGCGCCAAGGAGAATCATCTCGCCTCGCCGTGGGCGCGGCTCAAGCGCGACGTCCGATTGGCGTGGCCCGATCGCTTCGGCGGCCGCGACACGACCGCGTTCCAGACCGCGTGGCTCTATGACTACGACGTCGGAAGGGAACTCCCTCTCCCCGCTGGCGGGGAGAGGGTGGGGTGAGGGGGCGTCTCCGCCGGGCTCGGACTACGAAGCTCAGAATCGCGGTGCGGCCCCCTCGCCCTCGTTCGCTTCGCTCACTCGACCTCTCCCCGCGCGGCGGGAAGAGGTGGGATGCTTGCTTTCGCACCGCGCGCGGCCGATATAGGAGCCGGGAGGTTGGCGGTGGACGAGCCACTCGCCAACCGGGTCAGGTCCGGAAGGAAGCAGCCCTAACGAGCGCGGTTCGGGTCGCTCGTCAGCCTCCCACCTCTCATATGAATGTAGCCTGCATGAGCGCAGCGAAATGCGGGGACAACCAACCCCCTCGCACGTTGACCCCGGATTTCGCTACGCTCATCCGGGCTACAATTGCCCTGCGATGAACGACGCAACGACATCAGCCAACTACCGCGTGCTGGCGCGCAAATACCGGCCGGCGACCTTCGCCGACCTGATCGGCCAGGACGCCATGGTGCGCACGATCTCGAACGCCTTCGAGACCGGCCGCATCCCGCAGGCCTGGATTCTCACCGGCGTGCGCGGCGTCGGCAAGACCACGACGGCGCGCATTCTCGCCCGCGCGCTCAATTACGAGCTGCCGGACGGCTCGATCGCCGCGCCGACCGTCAAAATGCCGGTGCTCGGCATCCATTGCGAAGCGATCATGGAGAGCCGCCATCTCGACGTCATCGAGATGGACGCCGCGTCCCACAACAGCGTCGAGGACGTGCGCCAGATCAACGACGCCATCCGCTATGCGCCGGTCTCGGCCCGCTACAAGGTCTACATCCTCGACGAAGTGCACATGCTTTCGCCCGCCGCCTTCAATGCGCTGTTAAAGACGCTGGAAGAGCCGCCGCCGCACGCCAAATTCATCTTCGCCACCACCGAAATCCGCAAAGTGCCGATCACCGTTTTGTCGCGCTGCCAGCGCTTCGATTTGCGCCGGGTCGACGCCGCGCTGTTGGTGCAACACCTGCAAGCCATCGCCGCCAAGGAAGCGGTCGAGGCGGAGCCAGCCGCGCTGGCGCTGATCGCGCGCGCCGCGGAAGGCTCGGTGCGCGATGCGCTGTCCTTGTTCGACCAGGCGATCGCCCATGCCGGCGTAGTGGGCGCCGGCAATTCAACCACGACTTCGGCGGGGCCGGTGCGCGCCGAGGACGTGCGGCAGATGCTCGGCCTCGCCGACCGCAGCCGCGTGATCGATCTGTTCGAAGCGCTGATGCGCGCCGATATCGCCGCGGCGCTTAACGAGCTGCGCGACCAATACGATGCCGGCGCCGATCCGGCGATGGTGCTCGGCGACCTCGCCGAATTCACCCATTTCGTCACCCGGGTCAAAATCGTGCCGGCTTTGGCCGACGACGTGGCGCTGACCGAAGCCGAGCGCACGCGCGGCCGCGCCTTGGCGACCAAATTGTCGATGCGCGTCTTGGCGCGGTGCTGGCAGATGCTGCTCAAGGGCATCGGCGAAGTCGAGGCCGCCGGCCGCCCGGTTGATGCCGCCGAGATGGTCTTGGTGCGGATCGCCTATGCCGCCGATCTGCCAACGCCCGACGAGGCGATCCGCGCGCTCGGCGAGGCGCGCGGCAACGGCAACGCGGCCAAAACTTCCGTCGCGTCGATGCCGCCGGTTGCGGCGCCGGCGCGTCCGGAGCCGCGCGCCGAAGCGCCGCGCGCAACGCATTCCCCCACCCTACCCTCCCCCGCACGCGGGGGAGGGATGGGAGGGGGCGCGGCGCCGGCGGCGCGCTCCGCTCCGGCCCCGCTCGACGAACCGGTCGCGCGCGGCAACGATATCCGCGCCGTCAAAAGCTTCGAGGATCTGATCGCGCTGGCCGCCGAAAAACGCGATCTGGCGATGAAAAGCGCGCTCGAGCGCGACGTCCGGCTGGTGCGCTTCGAGGACGGCCGGCTCGAACTCGCGCTGGAAGCAAGCGCGCGCAAGGCGTTGGCCGGCGAGCTGTCGAAAAAACTTTCGGATTGGACCGGCCGCCGCTGGATGGTCGCGGTCTCCGCCGAAGCGGGCATGCCGAGCCTGCGCGCGCAGGCCGAGGCGCGCAAGGCGGAACTGAAAGACGGCGTGCGCGACGACCCGTTGGTTCAGGCGGTGCTGGCGCGATTTCCCGGCGCCGAGATCGTCGATGTCCGTCCGCCGGCCGGAAATTCCGAAGACACGCCGGAGTCGCCGGTCAACGAAAGCGAGCCCGATGCCTGATTTTCTCGGCCTGATGAAGCAGGCCACCGAGCTCAAATCGAAGATGGAGGCGATGCAGGCCGAACTCGACCGGCTCGAGGTCGAGGGCATGGCGGGCGGCGGTCTGGTCGCGGTCAGGCTTTCCGGCAAGGGCGACCTGCGCGGAGCGCGCATCGACGATTCGCTGTTCAAGCCCGACCAGAAGGAAATAGTCGAGGATCTGCTGGTCGCGGCGCACGCCGACGCGCGGCGCAAACTCGAAACCATGCTGGCGGAGAAAATGCAGGCGCTCACCGGCGGCCTGCCGCTGCCGCCCGGACTGAAGTTGTTCTGAGATCGCCGCGATTTGGCCGCCGCTCAGGGCGAGCCGGACCGCGTATTTGCCCCCGCAATCCGGTAATAGCCGACGAACAGCAGGATGACGAAGCCCGCAAGCAGAGATGCGAATCGCACCCAATCGGCGAGATAGTGCCAATAGCCCCAGTAACCGCACCCGACAGTGAAAATCCCGCCGATGATCAGTCCGGTGCCGATTGCGTAGAGCGGGAGATAGGCGCCGATCAAGATGACGGCGACGCCCAATGGCGTCGAAATGTATACCAGGTGACGGGCAAAATCCTTGGCCGCAATATTGTATGCCTCCTGGCGTTTTTGTTGGTCCTGCTGCCGCGCCTGCTGTTGTTCCATATATTTTTGGCGCTCTTCCGGCGTTGGATTGGGCGGCATGATCGCCGCAGGACCGTAGGTCGGCCATTCCGGCGGTGGATAAAAACTCGCCACGCCGTAGTAGACCAGCAACGGAAATATGACGGCAATTCCAAATCCGATTGCGATTTGCCGCGCCAGCATGTTCTTCTCCTGAGCCGAAGCTAACACGCTATATTGTCATCCGAGAGCCTACAACCAAAACGTGATGATTGAATGCCTACGATTGCCGCCGGACCCGAAATCGAGCGCCTGATCCAGCTGCTCGCCCGGCTGCCCGGCTTGGGCCCGCGCTCGGCGCGCCGCGCGGCTTTGTTCCTCATCAAGAAGCGCGAACTGATCATGGCGCCGCTTGCCGCCGCATTGGCGACCGCGATCGACAAGATCGAGGTGTGCTGTATTTGCGGCAATATCGATACGCAAAATCCTTGCGCGATCTGCACCGATCAAAGACGCGACGCCGCGGCCATCGTCGTGGTCGCCGACGTCGCCGATCTCTGGGCGCTGGAGCGGGCGCATGCCATCAACGCGCGTTACCACGTGCTCGGCGGCACGCTCTCCCCGCTCGACGGCATCGGCCCGGACGATCTTTCGATCGACGCGCTCATCAAGCGGGCGAGCGATCCGGCGGTCACCGAGGTCATCCTCGCGCTTTCCGCCACGGTCGACGGCCAGAGCACCGCCCATTACATCACCGACCTGTTGCACGGGGCCCAAGAAAAAGGCCAGGTGAAGGTGACGCGGCTCGCCCACGGCGTGCCGGTCGGCGGCGAACTCGACTATCTCGACGAGGGCACGCTCGCCGCCGCCATCCGCAGCCGGACGCCGTTTTGATCGTAGCCCGCATGAGCCAACGGGTCCGGCCCGAAGTGGCCGGCCCGATGACAAGCTCCGCGAGATGCGGGAAAGCCACCCCGGATTTCGCTTCCACCTACGCGCTCCGCGCTACGGTGGACTCAGACCCACCGAAGCTCGCGGAGCGAGCGAAGGCGGGTCGCTCATCCGGGCTACGCTGCCTCTAAAATAGCCAGCGGCCGCCCGCTGCGCGACCACAGGCCGTATTTGTCGCTGCCGATTAAAGGGAATCGCCGCGATTTTTGCCGCCTCCGTGTTTGGCCCGCCATTTGCATGGCAAGGATCGGCGATCTCGGTCTCACTTACCGTGACAAATTGAGGTTGCTGGAGCCCCGGCATTCCCGGCACCGGGGCTCTATTATTTTGCGGACCTCATTCGTCAGTGCCGGAGGCGGCCAGGATGGCGCAGGCGCGCCGAAAGCCCTACAAGGGCCGCCGCATGAACGACGACGTTCCGTTCGACAAGACGTTCGATCTCGAGCCCGACCGGGTGCGCGACATCGCGCCGGGCGTGCGCGCGATCGTCACCAACAATCCCGGCCCGTTCACGTTCAAGGGCACGATGAGCTACATCATCGGCCGCGGCAAAGTCGCGATTCTCGACCCCGGCCCCGACGACGATGCCCATATCGGCGCGCTGCTTGACGCCGTGCGCGGCGAAACCGTCACCCATATTTTCGTCACCCATACCCATCGCGACCATTCGCCCGCGGTGCCTAAAGTCAAAGCGGCGACCGGCGCCAAAGTGTTCGCCGAGGGACCGCACCGGCTGGCGCGGCCGCTCAATATCGGCGAGACGCGACGGCTCGATGCTTCCGCCGATTTCGATTTCCGCCCCGACGTCGCGCTTGCCGACGGCGAGGTGGTGTCGGGCGGCGGCTGGACGCTGCAAGCGGTGACGACGCCGGGCCATACCGCCAATCACATGGCGTTTGCGTTCAAGGAGGCCGATCTCATCTTCGCCGGCGACCACGTCATGGCGTGGTCGACCACGATCGTGGCGCCGCCCGACGGCGCCATGAGCGATTACATGGCCTCGCTGCAAAAACTCGCGCGGCGCGCCGAGCCGCTTTACCTCTCCGGCCATGGCGCGCCGGTTCGCCAGGCGCCGCGTTTCGTCCAGCACCTGATCCGGCACCGGAAAGCGCGCGAGGCATCGATCCTGCATCGGCTCGGCAAGGGCGCGGCCGATATCCCGACGCTGGTCAAGGCGATCTATATCGGGCTCGAGCCGCGCCTGGTCGGCGCCGCCGGCCTCTCCGTGCTGGCGCATCTCGAGGATCTGGTGGCGCGCGGCGTCGTCGCCACCGAAGGCCCGCCGTCGATCGAGAGCACCTATCGCTTGGCCTGATGGCCCTTGGCCGGCGGGGTGGGCGGCGGCGCCGGTTTCTTCACCGGTGGCGGCGCGGTCAGAACGTCGTCGATGTCGTCGATCAGATTGCGCACCCGCCTGGCATTGGTGCCGAGATCGTGGCGCCCATAGCGCGACGCCGAGCGCACGTCGATGCGGGCGCCGTCGGCGGTCGGCCGCACGCGCACCACCACGTCGTCGCGGAAGCCGAGGATCGGCGTGCGCGCCACCGCCTCGATGATGCCGTCGCGCACCGCGCTCGGCTGCGCCGCGCGTGCATCGACCGCGCGCGGCAGCGCCAGCTGCGGCGGACGGCTGTCGACGACGCGCCACCGCCGCTTGGCGATGACTTTCATCGCGGCGTCGTAGGCCTCCTGCGGCGTCGACGTCGTTTCCTCGGGCTCGATATCGGGATAGGCCGCGTTCTGTTGCTGCGCGGCGTAGAGGCCGGCATAGGCGACGGGATTGGCGTCGCGCGGCCGCAACCGTGCGATGGCGTCGAACTGCGGCGGATCGATCGCATCGGTGGTGATGTCGTAGATCGCCGGCAGCCGATAGGCCTTGATGCCGAGATAGAGCGGATAGGCGATGAGCACGAAACCGATGACCAGCGCGGTGACCGCATAGCGACCGCCGCCGAAACCGTGCCGCCAGATCACGATGCCGGCACCGAAGGACAGCAGCATCGCCACGACCGCCAGCACCAGGGCTCCGCCCAGCGTGGACAGCGCCGGCACGATGTCGAGCGCGCCGGAGCGCACGATGATGACCGCAATGAAGGTCGCGGCCAGCGAAAAGAACGCGATGCGGCGCGCCCAGACGGCAAGCCGCGAAATCGGCTGTTCGGTGAAAGTGCGGCGGCGCATTATTTTCGCGTTCTCTTGGGCGGCCGGTTAGAGCGGGATGACTTTACCTTCGAATCGTCATCCCACTCTATCTAATTGTTTGAGCATGTTCTTTTCGCAAAACCGGTTCCCATCCCCGGATCAAGTCCGAGGACAGGCTTTTTGCGGGACATGCTCTAATGAGCGACGCCGTTCGCCGTCGTAGCATCCTTCGCCGGCAAGTTTGAGCAAATCTGCTTGAGCGCGCTCCAGTCCGCGGCGTCAAGCAGCGGCGTTGTCGGGCCGGAGACCGCGACGGCGTCGATCGCCGCGATGCGGTCCTTGGTCTCGGGATGGTCGAGCAACAGCTTCATGCCGCGATCCTTGCCGCCGACGATGCGCGCCAGGATAACACCGAGCGCATGCGGGTCGCCGCCCGCTTTGGCCATCAAATCGACGCTGTAGGCGTCGGCCGCGGCCTCGACGTGGCGCGAATAGGACGACTTCAGCACCGTCCTTGCCGCGATGACGACGGCGCCGCCGCCGACGAAATCGCCCAGCATCATGCCGAATAAAAACGACAGACCCGCGGTCTGCAACACGGTCCGCGTGCCGTCGCGGCGGGCGACGTGGCCGATTTCATGAGCCAGCACGCCGGCCAATTCGTCGGGCGTCTGCGCCGCCTCGATGAGCCCGTCATCGACATAGATGCGGCCACCGGGCAGCGCCACGGCATTGGGTTCGGCGCGGCGCACCACCTCGACGCGGAGCGGCGACGGCAACGCGGCGGCCGTTTCGAGCCGGCCGACGAGCTTGTCGAGCGCCGCGCGTCCTGTCGTTTCACCCGCAGCGGCGCCGCAGGAGAACGCCCGGCCGAGATGCTGGGTGTCGAGCGCGGCGCGGATGTTCTTGTCGACCGCGTCGCCGAGCTTGCGCTCGACGGCAAGCGGGATGAACGGAATGAGCCGGCCGGCCAAGGCCGGCAGGCCGAAAACCGCCGTGACGATGAGCGAGGCCGCGGCGGCGAAACTCAAGCCCACGACCTTGCGCCGGAGCCGCCGTTCCGCCGCGCCGCCGCGGTCGAGCGTGGCGGCCCGATCCTCGATCGCGGCGGCAAGTTCGGCGTCTCGGATTTCGAGCCGCGCCAACAGCGTCTCGCCGCGCCGGGCGAGGCGGAGCACGCCTTCCGGCGCCGACATCCGGCGCAGCTCGGCGTAAGCCCATTCGTCGAGTACGCTGTCGCGAGCGCGGCCGCGGGCGGCAACGATGCGCAAGCCGGTTGCGCCGGCTTCGACGACCACGTCGTTGCGCGCGCTCGAAGTGCCGTCGAAATAGACGGCCGGGGCGCGCGGCGCGTCGGGCTGGTTCATCAAATGCCTCCGACGCCGAGCGCATCGGCAAGCCCTTCGCCGAGCGCGGAATCCGGCGCGCCGCTGGCGCGCACGCCGTCGAGCACATCAGCCCCGGTCAGCGCCGCCGACTGCGCGCCCGCCTGCCACATCGCGAAGGCGACCACGACCTGATAAATGGTCGAGGCGCCGAGCACGATCACGACATAGATCGCAAGCGTGACCGCGCCGGCGAAAAGCTCGACCAGCGCGGAATCGCGATTTGGTCCCACCAGCGCGCTCATTAACAACAAGGCCAAGCCCCCGACCGCCAGCACACCGAGCATGAACGGCACAATATAGCGGAGGAAACGCAGATAGACGCGATAGACTTGCGCCGTCGAGAGCCGCGAACGCACCGTCACCGCGCCGAAGCGCAGGCCGGAAATCCACCAGCGCATCATTATCGCCGCAAACAGCGGATAGAGCAGCAGCGCGGCAATGATGCTGGTTCCGATCGCCGCGCCGGCGACGATGAAAACGTTCGCACCGGCGGCGCCCGCGAGCAAGGCGAGCGGGTTATTCTCGCCTTTGGCCAGCATGGCATTGAGCGCGTCCCAATCGACCATGCGGCCGAGCACGAAGAAGCCGCCGACGACCGGCCCGACGACCGCAAGCCAAATCGGCAGGCCGCGCAGGAACAGCGCCGACCCCGATCCGGCAAAATCGCCGGCAAGATCGCCGTAGCTGGTGTGGCGCATCTTGTAGCGTTGCAAGCTCGCCTGCGCCCACGGATAAGCGAGCCCGAGCGTGACGGCGACCGACGCCCACCACATCAGCGCAAACAGCGCATAGCGCCACGCCGAGCCGTGCTGATCGAAACGCACGCCGCGGAACACCGTGCGCGTGAGCCGATAGCGGCGCGCCCGGTAGAGCGCGAACTGGCCGAGCAATACGAGCAGGATGAAAGCGATCGCCAAAATCGCTCCCTCGGCGGTGTCGAGCGCCAGCGCCGCCGACGCGATCCCCGTGTAGAGCGGCACGACAATGGCGATCGCCAGCAGAAAGCCGCCGAGGAGTTCGGTGGCGAGCCCGGTATATTCGAGCGTCTCGCCGCCGATCTCGGTGCTCGACCACAGATAGCGGCGCACGTCGGTGGCAAACCAGAAGCGATAGATGCCGAGCGTGACCATCAGCAGGACCGCGCCCTTGATGCGCAGCCGCCAATAGGCCGGCTCCCTGCCGAGGAATTTTACCGCGCCCGCGGCTGGAAGCGGGATCGAGGCATCAACCGTCGTCATGACGCACCGGAATTATGACGCACCGGAGTCCCAATAAAATCCGCCGCCCGGCCGATCCGTTGCAAAGGGAAATGTCCGATTTGCGGCGGCGGCGACGGCACCGGGCCATTATACGGCCGCGCGGCGCGTTCGTCTTTCCTCGTTAAGTAAAATGGCTAACCGCGCGGCGCAGCGGGCCTATTCGTCGATCAGCCGCTCGAGCTCGATCTGGATGCTTTCGCCGGGCGTGGTGCGGTGGCCGGCGCCGGAGGCAAGCAGCGCGCGGGCTTGTTCGGACGTCTCGGCCTCGACGCACCATTCTTCGAGCCGCGTCACCACCATCTTGGCGTGGAACAGCCGCGTTTTGGTTTTCGTCGCCTTTGCCGCCGGCATGACGTCGCGCTCGCGAATCATCGCTACCGCGCAAGTGTAGGCCCGTCGCCGGGTAGTGTCTCAGTTTGAAATTCGGTCAACCATAGCCCCAAATGGCGCTGCCTGCCCCTGATTGGAGTTCTAACGGTCGCGAGACGCCAAAAACGCTCGCACCGATACACCCCTTCTCAATTTCTTGAGTTCTTCGGATTTTAAACTGCAAAGAATCTCATATGTTCTATCTCGTGTAGCCCGAAATGCTTGCAATCTATCAATGAAATCTTGCTCTGTAGGTAGCTTGCCGAATTTTTCGTACCATCTGTGGGCGAAAAAAACGATTGGCGCAAATTGAGCACTTTTGATTTCGTTGCAACCTCGGGGACCGGCAGCTTTCGGCTGTTTTCCACAACACGGCAATACAGTATCCCAAGCGTAGTCTTCATTTTCCTTGCGATCTAATCCACCTGCCGCAATCGGTAGCGGCGCGCCACAGTAAAAGCATTCTTCAAAAGCCATTATCGCGGCGTATTGTCGAAAATCCAAATCCCACCTGTGTCCGTTATATTTAGCTTGGGCACTCCCTAAATTGAATTTTCCACCTAACGTTCGACTCCGTTTTTTAGTGTGTTCGATTTCACACAATCGGCATCGGCCATAGCCACTTTTGACTACAGAGGATGAGGCATTCTCCAATGTTAGTTGCTTCTTACACCGACTACATTTGCCCTTCATCATCTTCGCCCTTATTGCGGCGTTCCCACAATTTTTTGCTTCTTATACGCGCCGCGTTTTCTCGGCTTCGGGACTGCCGCGTCAATCATTCCGGTCGAAGCCAGGGAAAAAACGGCGGCAGAGCTGACGGCGGAGTCGAGCGATGCTCCGTGTCCCATCGATATCAGGGCGCGAACCGAATTCCGGACTCATGCACCGGACATCGTACCGTAGCTGCCTACAATGATTATTTCGAATCAATGCTCCAGCTTGCGCCAATGGATTTGACTGCCTGTTGTGCGATACGTTCGTCAGTCGCCCAGTCGCCGCCGGCGATGCCAATGCCACCGATGCATTCTCCGTCGGCGATCACCGGACAGCCGCCTTCCATCGCGGTCCATCGTTCCGGGCCGGCAGCGAGCGCAAGGCCAAGCGCATGGACGACATCGAGTTGTTGCGCCTGGGCTCCGCGCGAAGAGGTTGGGCGCTTGTTTGAAGCCGCACATACGGCTTTGGTCGTGGCCGAATGCACGGAATGAAATCGTGCCCCTTCCATGCGCTCGAACAAAATAAGATGCCCCCCCGTATCGGTAATGGCGACCGAAACCGCGATACCGGCTTCCTTGGCCTTTTCGACCGCGGTTGCCATCATCTTTTTCGCGCCCTCATTCGTCAGGCGCTTCGTCATCGTGACATACATTTGAACCGACATCCTCAGATTGGAAGCGGCGTGAATAATAGTCGTTTGTTGCATTCGAGGTAAGGCAAAAGGCATCGCTCCCGCGCCGTGAAGCGACGGCCGCGCAATGATGCGGATGATTCGCAAACGGGGCCATTCAGGGTTATTCGCGTCAGCTTGAGCAGCGGAGCGGATTCGCTGCGAAGTTTTGTCATAGGACGCTTGAACTTATTCGCATTGACAGGCGGATATATCGCCCATGACACTTATCGCCGGGGTCGTCTCGATCAACCGGACAACGAGGAGGATGAAATGCAGGGCGCGATCGCACCATCTTGTCATTCCGAGGAAAGCCGACGCGGCGCATCGGTCCGACGCCGGACCGCGCCATTGTCGGCTGCGTTGACTGTTGCCGTTGCCGCCGCCGGCCTGATGCTGCCATGCCTCACAGCGCAGGCCGCGCAGAAGCCGCCGGCCGCAGATAAACAGGCTATCGCCCGCGGCAAATATCTGGTCGGCGTCGGCAGTTGCACCGATTGCCACACCCCGGGTCATTTCCTCGGCAAGGAGGATGCGACCAAATTCCTCGGCGGCTCCGATGTCGGCTTTGCCATTCCCGGGCTCGGCGTGTTCGTCGCCCCCAATCTGACGCCGGACAAGGCGACCGGGCTGGGCAATTGGACGCCGGAGCAGATCGCGACCGCATTGACCAAGGGTACGACGCCGGAGGGTCGTATGCTCGCGCCCGCGATGCCGTGGCGCAATTACGCCAACATGACCAAATCGGACGCGCTGGCGATCGCGGCTTACCTCAAGAGCCTGCCGCCGGTGTCACATCAGGTGCCCGGTCCGTTCGGGCCGACCCAGACGCCAACATCCTTCGTGATGGTGGTGCTGCCCGGCGACGTCTATTTCCGTACCGTCAATCCGCCGCCGCCGCCGGCCGCGCCGCCTGCCCCGTCCGCGCCGCCGCCGGCCGCACCCGCGCCGCAATCGAAATGATGTAGCGCCGCGGATAAGTGAGCGACGGAGTTTGGGTCGGGCGGCGCGCCCGATCCAAAATCACAGCCCGAGCAATCGCTTGCTGTTGCTGCCGGCAAGCGCCGCGACGGTTGCGGCGTCGAAACCCTCGACCGAGGCGATGAGACCGACCGGATCGTAATCGGCCATGTCGAACGGATAGTCGGTGCCCATCACGACGTGATCGGCGCCGAACACGCGAACCAGTTCGGCGAGCTGGTAGGGCGTGAACACGACGGTGTCGACGTAAATCCGCTTCAGATAGGTCGTTGGCGGCTGCGGCAGGGTGCCGTGGGCGTCCGAGCGCGCGCCCCAGGCGTGATCGATGCGGCCAGGATAGGCGCCGAGATAGCCGCCGCCGTGCACGGCGAGGATTTTCAGCTTGGGATGCCGTTCGAGCACGCCGTCGAAGATCAGGTAATGCAGCGCGATCGCGGTCTCCAGCGGATTGCCGATGACGTTGTTGAAGTAAAAACGCTCAAACCGCGAGGCTTCGGTAAAGCCGTTGGGGTGGATCATCACCAGCGCGCCCAGCTCTTCCGCTTTTTTCCAGAATGGCACGAATGCCGGGTCGGACAATTCCCTGCCGGCGACATTGGTCAAGATCTCAACGCCGGTGAAGCCGAGTTTCTTGACGCAGCGTTCGAGCTCCTTTGCCGCTTCACGGCCGTCCGCCATCGGCACCGAGCCGAAACCCTTGAGACGGTCTGGATATTTCGCGCAGTATTCGGCGATGCCGTCGTTGACGATTTGCGCGGCCTTGACCGCGATATCGAGCGGCACCGTGTAGTAGCATTGCAGCGGCGGCGGCGCGATCATCTGCATATCGATGGCCATGGCGTCGAGGTCGGCGAGACGGTGCTGGTGCCCGCGCCGCGCGCCGATGTCGGCGGCTTGCTTCCGGGTCAGCGCCTTGGAATCCGGCGTGGCGAAATGCGCCAGCGGAATGCTCGCCATGTCGAAATGGGGCGCGACGAATTCCGCCGCTTGCGGCACCTCGACATGGGAATGGATGTCTATGGTCGCGCTGTTCGGCCGCACCTCGCGTCCGGGTTTGCCGTGGCGACGCGCCGCGGTCGGGCCGTATTTGTTCCATTGTTCGGGCATGGGGGTTCCTTGAAATCGGCTCTCGCCGCAGGCGGGAAAAGCACAGCAAAGCGCGATGCGCAATAAGAAAGAAGTGCGCGGCCGAGGGCCGATCGTCGTCAGATCGAAATCTGCCGGCCGATCTCGACCACCTGCTCGCTCGGCAAGCGGAAATAGTCGGTCACGTGCGTGGCATTGCGAACCATTGCGGCAAACAGCTTCTCCTGCCAGGCCGGCAGCTCCGCGCCGCGCTCGCGGTGTAGGATGATTTCGTGACCGACGTAATAAGTGACGTCTTCGAGCAGCACCCCGCAGCCTTTTTCCCGGGCCTCGCCCAAGAGGTGCGGGATATCGGGACGCTGCATGAAACCGAAATGCGCCGTCACCCGCCAGAAATTGTCGCCTTCCTGCACCACCGTCATAAGCTCGGGCCGGTGCACCCGCGGCTTCGATTCGGTCACCACCCTCAAGACCACGACCCGCTCGTGCAGCGCACGGTTTTGCCGCAGATGCCAGATCATGACCGGAGGAACGCCGCTGTCGGTACGGGTGAGAAAGACCGCGGTTCCCGGTACGCGCGGCACGCCGCGCGCCTTGAGATCGGCGAGAAATTCCGGCACCGCCAGCGGCGTCTGTTCCAGGCTATGCGCGACCGCGACCGTACCGCGATGCCAGATCAGCATCAGCCCGTATACGGCGGCGGCCAGCAGCAGCGGCACATAGCCGCCCTCGGCGATTTTGAGCGAATTCGACGCGAAGAAGCCAGCATCGATAATCACGAACAGGCCGGCGGTGGCGGCGCTGGCCCACAGGCTCCATTGCCAAATCTCGCGCATGGCGATGAACAGGAGAAATGACGTCATGAGCATGGTCAGCGAGACGGCAATGCCATAAGCGGCGGCGAGGTTGTCGGACTTGTGGAACAACACCGTCAGCGCAATGGTGACCGCCATCAACAGCCAGTTGACGACGCCGACATAGATCTGGCCGTAGCCCCTTTCCGAGGTCTGCTTGATGTGCAGCCGCGGCAGCCAGCCGAGCTGGATCGCCTGCCGGGTCATGGAGAAGGCGCCGGTGATGATCGACTGGCTGGCGATGATGGTGGCCACCGTCGCCAGGCAAATGAGCGGGATGAGCAGCGGTTCCGGGCACAACCGGTAGAACACGTTGTTCGCGATCGGCTCGCCGCGAAGCGCGATCGCCGATTGGCCGGCATAGTTCAGAACCAGGCAGGGAAACACGATCCCTGACCAGGCAAAGCGGATCGGGGTCTTGCCGAAATGCCCCATGTCGGCATAGAGCGCCTCGGCGCCGGTCACGCAGAGGAAAATTCCGCCCAGCACCGCAAAGCCGCGCAGCCCGTTGGTGGCCAGGAGCTGCAAGCCATAGAGCGGGTTGAGCGCAACGAGCACGGCGGGGTCGCGGGCGATGCCCCACAGGCCGAGCGCCCCGATCGACACGAACCAGAACGCCATGACGGGTCCGAACGCGGCACCGATGCGCGAGGTGCCGAGCGGCTGGACGGCAAACAGCACGGCCAGGACGACGACCGCGGCCGGCACCACGTAATCGGTGAAGGACGGAGCGGCGATTTCGAGACCTTCGAGCGCCGACAGCACGGAGATCGCCGGCGTAATGGCGCCGTCGCCGTAGATCAGCGCCGCACCGAGCAAGCCGGCCAGAATGATAGCCGGACGATGCCGCCGCTTGACGCCGAGCAGCGACATCAATGCCAGGATGCCGCCCTCGCCGTCATTGTCGATACTCATGGCGACGGCCACGTATTTGACCGAGGTGATCAGAAACAGCGTCCATATCACCAGCGACAAAATGCCGAAGACGCGCTCCGGCGTCGCGTCGCCGCCGAGAAAGTCGAAGGCGGTCTTGAGCGTGTAAAGCGGGCTCGTGCCGATGTCGCCGAACACG
The DNA here is from genome assembly GCA_963823225.1 of uncultured Alphaproteobacteria bacterium. Taxonomy (GTDB): domain Bacteria; phylum Pseudomonadota; class Alphaproteobacteria; order Rhizobiales; family Xanthobacteraceae; genus BOG-931. Next base: position 125,846 of record CAWGKM010000001.1, read on the forward strand.
ATGCCCAGCGCCGCCAGGGCGGTCACCGCGAGAGCGGTCCGGCTCGTCCCGGCAACGGCGGGTTCGCTCGGTTCGCCGGGCGTTAGAGAGGTCATAAGGGACTATGCCGGCTCGCGAGCGTTCGAATTGCGTGCATCCGAGGTCCCGGTACTTTGCAGATCGGCTTGGCAAAGATGGGTTGGCGTGCGTGACACCATCATGACGGCAGCGGATGGTGCGGTTTAGCGTTGCGGTCCGGACAGACTGAGTTCGCGCTCGGCGCGGAAAATATTGCTATAGAGGTTGGCGATCCATTGCCGTCCGCTCGACGTGACATTGAGGTAGCGGATCGCGGTCTGGACGTGCGGCGGAAACGCTGTTCCAATAAAACTGCGGATAGAGATCGGTCAGATCGGCGGGCGACGTGTAGCCGAGTTGCTTGTTCATCCCGACCTCTTCGAATTCGTAGTACAGCGCATTGGCCTTGCGCAAGTAATGCGGATCGCCGAGCTGCCCGATGAGATCGGCGGCCCGCACCAGCATGCCCTCTTCGTTGTTCTTATCATCCGACACCTGCGCCGACGGAAAGCGCGTGAATTCGATGTCGCGCGCGATCCGTTCGGCATCGAGCAGCTCGATCTTGGCAATGCGGTCCATCACGAACAGCTTCGAGCGATCGACGTGATAAGGCAACAGCGCGGCGTCCGACGAACCGCGCGGCAGCTTGGCTTTGTTGCCCTTGGCGTCGATGACGTAGCCGTCGGCGCCGTCGCCGCTGAGGATGCCGCGCACATAGCCGATGTCGTGCAACAGGCAGGCGACCAGCAGATGCGCGTAATCGCTGGGATAGGTCGGCGTCAGCAGCGCACGGCCCTTCATGATGTCGTAGCCGACCAGCGTCACCAGCATGGTATGCTCGACATTGTGATAGAGCGCGTCGCTGTTGCCGATGCATTCGAGCGACAAGCCTGGCGACCGACGGAATAAGCTCGGTCAGATCGGCATGCGTCGAGGCAAACCTGCGGCTCAAATGCTCATGGAGGTACGAACCCAGGGCCTCCGCCGCCAGTTCCGGAACGGTAATCAAGTAATGCCCCTCCAGCTCGCCGCCATGGTGCCGGTGAGTTCGCGCAATTTGCAATATCGCATCACGACAAATCCGCGGACGTGCATCAAAACACCCCGAGATGCTGGCGCAGATCGACGCCGTCGGCTTTCAGCGCCGCGGCAGTCGAGACCACGGCGACGCGGCCGGAGTTGAGAATGACGATGTCGTCGGCGATGTCGAAGACGAGCTTCGGGCTCTGCTCGACCAGCACGATCGAGAGGCCGCTCTCCTTCAGCTTGCGGATGGTCGCCATGACCTCGGCGACGATTTGCGGCGCCAGGCCCTCCGACGGCTCGTCCATCAACAGCACGCGCGGATTGGCCATCAGCGCGCGGCCGATGGCGAGCATCTGCTGCTCGCCGCCGGACAGGTAGCCGGCGAGTTGGCCGCGGCGCTCGGCCAGCCGCGGGAACATGGCAAAGACCGTGTCCGCGGTCCACGGCGCGTGGCGGCGGCCGGCGAAGCCCGCATGGGCGGCGACCATGAGGTTTTCGCGCACGGTCAGGCTCTTGAAGACGCGGCGGCCCTGCGGCACCAGCGCGACGCCGCGCGCCGCGATCAGTTCCGGCGGCAGCCGCGTCACCGGCGTGCCGAAGACTTCGACGCTGCCGGCGCGCGGCGGCAAGCAGCCCGACGCTGACATTCATGCAGGTCGATTTGCCGGCGCCGTTCCGGCCGAGCAGCCCGAGCAGCCTGCCCTCGCCGAGCTGGAACGACACCTTCTGCAGCACGTGGCTGTCGCCGTAGAAGGCGTCGATGTCGCTTAAGCTGAGCGCGCTATTCGCCAAGATAGACCTCCCGCGTGCGCGGATCGGCCACCACTTCGGCGCGGGTGCCTTCGACGATCACCTCGCCGAAATGCAACAGCGTGATGCGGTCGGCAAGGTCGAGCGCGGTATCCATATCGTGCTCGATCATCACGATGGTGACGTCGCGCGGAATGGCGGTGAGAAGCTTGCGCACGTCCTGCCGCTCGTCGATCGACAGGCCGGCGAACGGCTCGTCGAGCAGCAGCACTTTCGGATTCTGCGCCAGCGCCATGGCGATCTCGACGCGGCGCCTTTCGCCGTACGAGGTCTGCGCCAGCGGCCGCGCGGCGATGTGGTCGAGGCCGACGCGCTGGAGCGCTTCGCGGGCGCGCGCGACGAGGTGATGCTGGCGGTCGAGCGCGAGCAGCGGATTCCAGCGCAGCGGCGACAGGCCGAGCAAAGCGAGCGTCACGTTGCGCTCGATCGTGTCTTGCGCGAACAGCGTGATGATCTGATAGGTCCGCGCCATGCCGAGATGCGTGCGTTTGCGGCTCGCCAACCGAGTGATGTCGCGGCCGAACAGCTCGACCGATCCGCCGTCGGGCGCAATCTCGCCGGTGATCAGATTGAACAGCGTGGTCTTGCCGGCGCCGTTCGGGCCGATGATCAACCGCCGTTCGCCGGGATCGACGTCGAGATTGACGTTCGTGGTGACGCGCAAGCCACCGAACGATTTGCTTAAGTTCGTGACGACGAGCGCTTTCATTTCCGCTCCCCCGCCGCCGCGGCCGCCGGCCTCTGCCGCCTCGCCGCGTGCCATGCCGAGCGCGTCAGGCGGACTGCGCCCGGCACCAGGCCTTCCGGCATGAAGACGACGATGGCGACGAAGATGGCGCCGAGCATGAAATTCCAGCGCTCGACATAGGCGCTCACCACGTTCTTGACGATGACGACGAGCGCCGCACCGACGACGGGACCGAGCAGCGTTCCGGCGCCGCCCGAGATCACCATCAGCAAGCCTTCCGCGGAAGCGGTGAGCGCCAGCGCTTGCGGGCTGATGAACTCATTGTAGTAAACGAACAGGATGCCGGCGATCGAGGTCAACAGGCCGGAGAACATGAAAGCCCAGAACCTGATCATCCAGACATGGAAGCCGAGCGCGTTCATGCGGCGCGGCTGGTCGCGGGTGCCGCATAGCGCAGCGCCGAGCGGGGAGCGTACAAAGATCGCCGCTCCGGCAAGCGCGATCAGAAAGACGATAAGCGTCGCGTCGTAAAAGCCGCGCGCGGAGCCGAGCGAAAGTCCGAACGGCGCCGGCCGGCTCGTCACGCTGATGCCGTTGTCGCCGTTGGTGATGCTGATCCAGCGATAGGCGAGCCCCCAGATGATCTCGCCGAGCGCCAGTGTGATCATGATGAAGCTGATGCCGGTCGCCCGCAGCGACAACGCGGCAAAGCCCGCGGTCGCGGCGAGGCCGGCCACGAGCGCGGCGAGGATCGCGAGCGCGTGGCCGTGACCGGCGGCCAGCAGGTAAGCGACGACGTAAGCCCCGACGCCGAATAATCCGGCATGGCCGAGCGAGACCAATCCGGTATAGCCGACGAGAACATTCAGCCCCAGCGCGAAGACGGCGTAGAGCAGAATCTGACTCGCGATATTGACGTAATAGACTTCTTTGATCGCATAGGGAACCGCGGCCAGCGCGAGGATGGCGACGACGATGGCGATGCGGCGGACGGTCGCGCCGCCGGTCACGGGAATGCTCACAGGATCTGGCCTCCAAACAGGCCCTGCGGCCGCAACACCAAGACCAGCACCATCGGCAGGAACAAAATGAAATAGGCGAGTTCCGGCAACAGCGCCTGCCCGAAATTGTAGAGGAAGCCGATGATGATGCTGCCGACGAACGAGCCGATCAGGCTGCCAGTGCCGCCCAGGATGACGACCACCAGCGCCAGCGGCAGCATGTCCTGATCGAGGCCCGGATAGACCGACAGGATCGGGCCGCCGATCATCCCGGCGAAGCCCGCCAGCCCGGCGCCGAGCGCAAACACAACGGTGAAGAGCTGCGAGACGTGGATGCCGACGACCCGCGCCATTTGCGGGTCGTCGACGCCGGCGCGGATCATGGCGCCGAGTCGCGTGCGTTCGAGAATCAACCACAGCGCGACGGCGAACATCACCGCGATCAGGATGACCGCCAGCCGGTACAGCGGGAAGACCGCCGTGCCGAGGCGGACGAAGCCGGCCAAATGCGGCGGCGTCGCCACCGAGATCGGATCGCCGCCCCAGCCCATCAGGCAGAGGTCGGCGACCATGAAGGACACCCCCAGCGTCACCAGCACTTGCGCCAATTGCTGGCCGGCGAGCCGCCGCAGCAAGAGCCGCTCCATCAATGCGCCCAAGACCGCGACCTCGACCGCGGCAATGAGCGCGGCCAGCCAGAAATTCAGCGTGAAGCCGAGCGCGCCGGAGAGCAGGCTGGTGCCGAGATAGGCGCCGGCCATGAACATCGAGCCATGCGTCAGGTTCGGGATGCGCATCAGCCCGAAGATCAGGGAAAATCCGGCCGACAACAAAAACAACAGGCCGCCGAACGTCACACTGTTGACGGTGAGCAGCAGCCAGAATGTCATACCCGCCGCCCTTCCACGTCCCCGGCTGCGTTGGTTTACTTCGCAGCCCGGATTGCGCCAAGCGCAACCCGTGCGGCGTTCAGATGACGTGATCTCAACACTTGGTCAGCGGCGGGTAATCGCGCGAGTAGACCGGATGGGCGAGAAACTCGGCTTCGGGCCAAGTCCAGAACTGACTGACATTCTCATAGGTCTTGATCGTCTTGTTCCAGAGTTTGAGCCCGTATTTGGCGCCCTCGGTGCCGAGGCGGCGGACGTAGAAGTTGCCTACCACGTTATTGAGGTGATCGAACTTGATCGGTCCGCGCGGCGTGTCGGTCAGGCTGACCGCTTTGAGCGCCGTCATGAACTTTTCTTTGTTGCTCGCATCGCCGCCGGCCGCCTTGAGACCGGCGTCGACCACCAAGCAATTGACATACAGGCCGGCGGAATAGAAACCCGGAATGACGTCGTAGTCCTTCATGATGTCGTCGACAAAGCGCTGGTTGCCGTCGCTGGCGAGGTCGAGCGTATAGGGACAGCACGAAACCAATCCCACGGCCTCTTCGCCGAAGCTCTTGAGCAGCGCATCGTCGCCGCCGGTCTCTCCGGTCACTACCTGATATTTGAGTCCGGCGCTGGCATAGGCCTTCATGAAACGCAGCGGGTTCGACCCGGCAAACCCCTGGCAGACGCCGTCGCAATCGGCGATCTGCGCGACGTATGGCGTGTAATCGGGCGTGACCAAGGGCGGCCACAGCTTGTTGATGATGCAGCCGCCGTCCTTCTCGAACGCGGCCTGGAAGCCGCCCATCTGCTCGTAGCCGAAGGCGAAGTCCTCGACGATAGTGACGACGCGCTTGAGCTTCAGTTCAGTCGCCGCGTAGTGCCCCATCGGCTGCATCGCCTGCGACGAGGTCGCCGACGCGCGCAACAGATACGGATTCGGCAGGCGCTGGGTGAGATTGTCGGCCGCCGCCAGACTGAGCGTCGGGATTTTTTGCTCTTTGATATAATCGTTGATCGCATAGAGTTCGAAGGCGGCGAGCGGACCGAGGATGACGTCGACATTGTCGCGCTCGACCAGTTCCTGGGCCTTGGTCTTGGTGCCGGCCGGATTGCCGCCGGTATCGGCGGAAACGAAGTCGACCTTGCGGCCGCCTATGGTGTAATTGGTCTCCTTAAGATAGGTCAGGACGCCCTGCTCCATCTGGATGCCGCCCTGCGCCAGCGGCCCGGTCTTCACGGTCAAAAGCCCGAGTTTGAATGGCGCCGCCTGTGCGATGGCCGGTGCCGGAAAGCGGGAAACCGCGGCCGCCGCACCGGCGGCGGTGCCGGCCAAAAGCGTCCGGCGGCTGACTTTTCGAGACAAAAGCTTGCGAGACATCCGTACCCTCCCTGGCGCCTTAGCTCCTAAGTGGCGCCTGCCATGCCGGTGCGTCGTCGGCGCAACGGCCTTTTGAGCCAAAGTTTCACGCTATCGTTTCACCTTATCATTTCACCCTATCTTGGGCGAAGCCGTTCCACCCTGTAAAGCCCGCAATTGTCGCGCTTGAGCTTACCGCTTCCGTCCCGGATGACGGTCCCGCTTGACGCCCGCCATTTTTTCCAGCACGGCACAGACGGCGGCGGTGTCGTGGTTATCGAGGCCGCTCCGGCGCGCTTTGCGATAGATCGCCTTCGATGCATCGAACATCGGCGTCGGCACGCGAATATGACGCGCATAGCTGCCGATTACGTCCATGTCCTTCTGCCACACCGAGATCTTCATCGTGGCGGGTTGGTAGCGATCCTTCACCATCATCGGCGCGCGCAGCTCGAAAATTCGCGAATTGCCGGCGCCGGTTCTGATCAGATCGAAGATGAGCCGCGGCGGCAGCCCAGCCTTCATGCCCAGCACCATCGCCTCCGCGCTCGCCACGTTGTGGATGGCGACCAACAGATTGGCGACGTATTTCATGCGGCTGCCGTTGCCGAAGGCGCCGAGGTCGAAGGCGGCGCGGCTAAACGCCGCAAACAGCGGGCGCAGGCGCTTGATCTCGGCTGAGCCGCCCGAGGCATAGATCACGATGTCGCCGACCTTGGCCTGGGCGCCGGTGCCGCTCACCGGGCAGTCGAGCATGATATGGCCGGCCTTGCGCAAAGCCGCTTCGGCGGCGGATTTGTCCTCGAGCGTGAAGGTGGAGGTCTCCACGATCACGCGGCGCGGCACTTTGGCCGTGGCGATCGCCTTGACGGTCGCCGCCAGCGCGGCCGGTTTCGGCAAGCTCGTGACGATCGTCTTCGCCTTGCGCGCCACGTCGGCGGCGTCCGCGGCGATTTCGACTCCGACGCGCGCCAGCGCGCGCCGGCGTGCCGGCGCAATGTCGTAGCCGATGACGGGCCAGCCGGCGGCAACGAGATTTTCCGCAAACGCGCCGCCCATGATGCCGAGGCCGACGATGCCGACGGCACCTTTATTTCCCGAAGCCATGCTGCTTCCACTCCGTTTTGCATTGGGACGCGACGCTATGGCATCCGCTCCGCACAGGCGCAAGCGTCCAGCGCGAACGGCGCGACGAAAGTCGAAAACAGGGGCGCAAACGTCTTTCTCGCCGTGCGCCAATCGCCTATCGTCCACGCCCGAGGGGCTTAGGGAGGCAACATGCGTATCGGAGTCGCGGGTCTCGGCGCCATGGGCAGCGCCATTGCGGCCCGTCTGCTGGAATTGGGGCACCAGGTGACCGTCTGGAACCGCACGGCGGCGAAAAGCAAGCCGCTCGCCGATGCCGGCGCCAAGGTCGCCGCCAGCCCCGGCGCGGTTGCCGCCGCCAGCGAGGCGATCATCACCATTCTTACCGACGGCGCGGCGATCGACGCGGTCTATAACGGGCCATCGGGCCTGTTATCCGGCGACGTCAAAGGCAAGCTGTTCATCGAGATGAGCACGGTGCCGCCGGGCGTGGAGACCGCGCTGGCGTCGAAGGTAAGGGGCAAGGGCGCCGACTTCGTCGAATGCCCGGTCGGCGGCTCGACCGGCCCGGCGCGGCAGGGCAAATTGCTCGGCCTCATGGGCGCCGAGCCCGCCGCAGCCGCGCATGCGAAGCCGATCCTTGACCAGCTGTGCCGCAAGGTCGAGCATTGCGGCCCGGTCGGCGCCGGCTCGTCGATGAAGCTCGCCATCAATCTGCCGTTGATGGTCGCCTGGCAGGCCTATGGTGAAGCCTTCGCCATCGCCCGCGACGTCGGCTGGGATGCCAAGCGGCTGCTCGATCTCTTCGTCGAGAGTAATGGCGCCAATAACGCGCTTAAGATGCGCGCCGACATGATCGTCGCCATGATGGAAAATCGCGATCCCGGTCCGACCACTTTCAGCATCGCCAACGCGGTCAAGGACCTGCGGACCATGGTCGATACCGGCACGGCAAAAGGCGCCGACATGCCGGCGACGAAGGCCGCGCTCGCGGCCTTCGAGGAATCGAACAAGAAGGGCCTCGGCGGCGGCGACGGCGCGAGCCAGTCGGTCTATTGGGCGAGCCGTAAAACTTAGCGTTCATCCAAAAACATCGGAGTCATCATGTCACTGACCCTTGCGCAAGCTTCCACCATCGTCGATGCCGCGCTGAAAAAGGCGCGCGAGGCCAATCTTCAACCGCTCACCGTCGCCGTACTCGATGCCGGCGGCCATCTCGTGGCGTTCAAGCGCGAGGACAAATCCGGCATCCTGCGCTTCGACATCGCCTTCGGCAAAGGCTGGGGCGCGCTCGGCATGGGTCTCGGCTCGCGGACGCTGGCGAGCCGCGCGGCCAAGACCCCGCAATTCTTCACCATGCTGGCGGCGGCGAGCGGCGGCCGCATCGTCACCAATCCCGGCGGCGTGCTCATTCGCGACGGGGCTTCGAATATCGTCGGCGCCTGCGGTGTTTCCGGCGACGTGTCCGACAAGGACGAAATGTGCGCAGTCGCCGGCATCGAGGCGGCCGGTCTTAAAGCCGATCCCGGCGCGGATTAGGAGCAGCCATGAAACTCTTTTCCTTCTGGCGCTCGCTCGCGACCTACCGCGTGCGCATCGCGCTCAATCTCAAGGGCGTTACTCCCGACGAGGTGATCCAGGTCAATCTTCTCAAGGGCGAGCAGCGCCAAGCGGAATTCCGTTCGGTCAATCCGATGATGGCGATTCCCGCGCTGATCGACGGCGACGGACCGGCATTGTTCGAATCGTTGGCGATCATCGAATACCTCGACGAGACCCATCCCAACCCGCCGCTATTGCCGCGCGATCCGCGCGGCCGCGCCCGCGTGCGTGGGCTTTCGCAACTCGTCGCCTGCGATTCTCATCCGCTGATCGTGCCGCGCGTGCGCGAATACCTCGAGCACGAATTCAAATTCGACGAAGCGGCAGTCACCAAATGGTGCCGGCACTGGCACCTCGCCGCGATCACCGCGCTCGAAACCCACCTGAAGGACAAGGCCACCGGCCGCTATTGCCACGGCGATACGGTCACGCTCGCCGATATTTGTCTCGCCAGCCAAGCGGCGGGGGCGAAATATTATGCGGTCGACACGACGCCGTTTCCGAACTTCACCCGGATCGCCAATGCGCTGGCGACGATCGACGCCTTCGCCCGCGCGCATCCGATGAAACAGCCCGGCGCGCCGGCGGCGGCGTGATCGCGCCTACCACCACTTGGAAAAATGGTGCAGCGGACCGCGGCCGGAGCCGATGTCGAGCCGGTCGGCGGCGGCAATGGCGGCGCTGACATAGGCTTTGGCGTCGCGCACCGCGTCGCCGAGGCTTTGGCCCTTGGCGAGCCCGGCGGCAATCGCCGAAGCGAGCGTGCAGCCGGTACCGTGCGTATTCTTGGTCGCGATACGCGGCGCGGCAACGCGCGTGCAGCCGCCGGCCTCGATCAACAGATCGACGCTCTGCGGGCCGCTGCCGTGGCCGCCCTTGATCAGCACCGCGCCGGCGCCGAGCACGAGCAGTTTTTGCCCCTGGTCGCGCATCTCGTCTTCATTGCGCGCCAGCGGTGCGTCGAGCAAAGCTGCCGCTTCGGGCAAATTGGGGGTGAGCACGCGCGCGCGCGCGACGAGCTTGCGCAAGCCGCCGATCGCGTCGGCCCGCAACAGCTTTTCGCCCGAAGTTGCAACCATGACCGGATCGAGCACGACGTTGCGCGCGCGATGCCGGTCGAGGCCGGCGGCGACGGCGTCGATCGCGCCGCTATTGCCGAGCATGCCGATTTTCACCGCAGCGACGGCGAGGTCGGAAAATACCGCGTCGATTTGCGCGGCGATGAAATCCGCCGGCACCTCGTGAATGGCAAACACGCCCTTGGTGTTCTGCGCCGTGAGCGCGGTGATCACGCTTGCGCCATAGACGCCAAGCGCGGCGAAGGTTTTCAGATCCGCCTGGATGCCCGCGCCGCCGCCCGAATCCGACCCGGCGATGGTGACCGCGATGGGGGCGCCCATCAGGTGCCCCGCTTCGCCAGCATCGCGTCGACGATGTCGCGCAATATGCGCGCCGCGGCGGCCGGATCGGGCGCGCCCGACAGCGCCGAGATCACGGCAATGCCGTCGGCGCCGGCGCCGATGACCTCGGCTGCGTTGCCGGCATCGATGCCGGCGATGCCGGCGACCGGCAGTCTTGGCGCGCGGCGTCGCAGCGCGCCGACGATCCGCGCAAGCCCCGCAGGGCCGATCGGCGCGTTTTTTTGCTGCTTCGACAAGGTGACATAGACGCCGCCCGAGCCGACATAGTCGATCAACTCGACCGGCGCGGCCGCGGCCTCGTTCACCGATTTGACCGACAGGCCGATGATCGCGTTGCGGCCCAGCAGCGCCCGGGCGTCCTCGACCGCCATGTCGTCGGGGCCGAGATGCACGCCGTCGGCTTCGGCGGCCAGCGCCACATCGATGCGGTCATTGACGACGAACGGCACGGCGAACGGCGCCAGCGCCCGTTTGATCGCGCGGGCCCGTTCGACCATGGCGCGGGTCTCGCTCATTTTGTCGCGCAATTGAACGAGCGTCGCGCCGCCTTCGGCGCAAAGCCGCGCCAGCTCGGCAAGATCGCGCCCGCCGGCGCGTTCGGGATCGACGATGGCGTTGAGGCGAAGATCGACCGCGCGCATATTGTGTCCAACCGCGCAAACCTTACTACGTCCGCTTGGGCTCGTGCAGCCCATGCGGTTTGGTATAAGCTTGTGCCGACGGTCCGGAGGCGCGCATGGTTCCTTTTTTCGTGCAGATCAAATGCCAACTCGGCAAGGCCTACGAGGTCGCCAACAAGCTCGCGGACGCCGAGATCGCCTCGGAGATCTATTCGACCGCCGGCGATTTCGACCTGTTGGTGAAATTTTACGTCGATCCGTCGACCGACATCGGCCATTTCATCGCCGAAAAGGTGCAGTCGATACCGGGTATCGCCGACACGCGCACCATCATCACGTTCAAGGCGTTCGGAAGCTCGTAATGGGCGCGGCCACGCCCGCCTCTGCCGCGAGGTCGCGCTTGCGCGCCAATGCGAGCTGGCGCTCGCGCCAGATCACGAACAGGCCGGCGGCGGCGATGATGAACGAGCCGAGTACGATCATGACCGTCGGCTTTTCACCAAACATCGCGTAGCCGAGCACCAGCGCCCAAATCATCGAAGTATAGTCGAACGGCGCCACCATAGAGGCGGAGGCGTAGCGATAGCTCTCGGTCAAAAGAATATGGCCCAGGCCGCCAAGTAAGCCGATGCCGATGAGCACGATGAATTCAGTGCCGGTCGGCGCGATCCAGCCGAGCGGCAGGGTCACCAGACCGGACAGCGCGCAGATCAGCGAGAAATAGAACACAATGGATGACGTCGTCTCGCTCTTGGTCAGATGACGGGTCTGGATCATCGTGCCGGCGTTGGTGACGGATCCGGCAAGCGCATAGATCACACCGGCGAGGCTTGTCGCGCTCGCCATCGCGATGGTCAACTCGTCGCCGGAAAAGTGCGGCGCCAGGACGACCAGCACGCCGACAAATCCGATCGTCACCGCCGACCAGCGATAGATGCGAACGCGCTCCTTGAGAATCAAAGCCGCGAGCGCGACGCTGATCAGCGGCGAGGTGAACGAGATGGCATTGGCTTCGATCAGCGGCAGCCGCGCCAGCGCGCCGAAATTGCAGAACATTCCCACGATGCTCAGCGCGCCGCGACTAGCTTGCCCGAGTGGGCTTTCCGTGCGCACGGCGGCCGCAAGCTCGCCACGCCAGGCATATACGACCACGACCGGCACAATGGCGAAGGCCGAGCGATAGAACACCACCTCGCCGATCGGATAGCGCGCGCCGAGATAGCGGATCAACGCCGCCATCACGGCGAACAGCACCGCCGAGATGAGTTTGAACACAATGCCCTTGCCGGTGTGCATCAGTGCGTACCGTCGGCATCCTTCGAGGGCCGCTTCGCGGCCGCCTCAGGATGACGGTTGAAGTTTTTCATGCGGCTTAATTCTTCTTCGGCGGCCGGGTCGGACCTTGGGTGGGCGGCAGCGTGACGATGTAGGCGGCGATCGCGGCGCGATCGGCCGCGGCCAGAAGAGACGTATTGCGAATGACTTCGGCCATCCCGTCGCCGGCAAAATCGCCGGATGGCATCATGTCATCGCTGAGGAAGCTCGCGATATCCTGCTCCGTCCATGTCACGTCGCCGTGCTGCAAGCCGGTCGGCGTGATATTCGGCACCCAGCCTTTGCCGTCCGGCGTCGGTCCGCCGGCAAAGCGTTCGGCCTCGATGATGCCACCGAGCATGTTGCGCGGACTGTGGCATTCGGCGCAGTGCCCGGGCCCGTTCACCAAATAAGCGCCGCGGTTCCATTGCGCCGATTTCGACGGATCGGGCACGAACGGTCCGCCGTGCAGGAACAACAGCTTCCAGCCGCCGATGAGGCGGCGCTCGTTGAATGGAAACGACAGGTCGTGCCGGCGCACCTTGCCCGGCACCGGCGGCAGGGTTTTGAGATAAGCGAACAGATCGCGCAGGTCGTCGAGCTGCATATGCCGAAACGAGGTGTAGGGAAACGCCGGGTACAGGTTCGTGCCGTGCGGCGAGCTCCCGTTCCACAGCGCGGTGACGAAATTCGCCTCGCTCCAATTGCCGATGCCGTCCTTGGGATCGGGCGAAATGTTCGGCACGTAGAAGGTGCCGAACGGCGATTTCAGCGCCAAGCCGCCGCCGAGCCGCGTGCGATCGACTTTGTCGGGATCGATGTTCGGAACGGCGTGGCACGAGGCGCAGCCGCCGATATCGAACATGGTTCGGCCGTTGTCGAGGTTGGGCGTGTGGGCCGGCAGCGCCGAAGCAGGAACGACGGCAGGCAGCGTCAGGATCCAGAACGCGCCGAGGCCGATCACGACAGCCACCGCGGCGCAGGCGAACAGCCTGGCGGTCCAGGTCATGCGACTTGCGGCTCTGCTGCGAGCTGCGCGGCTTGCGGATCGAGCAGGCTTGCGAGCACGGTCGGGTCCGTGGCCATGCGCACCGTCATCGGCTCGTCGCGGCCGCGGATCGCGACCTCGGTCTGCTTCAGCGCGTCGGCCGCGATGCCCGCGGTCTTGCAGACCTCCTCCGAGACGATGAGTGTGCAATTGAGCGTCTTCGTCATGTCCTGCAGCCGCGCGGCGACGTTCACCGCGTCGCCGACCGCGGTGAACACGGTATGATCGCGAAAGCCGATGTCGCCGATGATGACCTCGCCGCCGTGAATGCCGATGCCGAATTGGATCGGTTGGCGCAGCTCGGTGGCAAACTGGTGATTCATGTATTCGACATTCGCGGCAACATTCGCCGCCGCGTTCATCGCCTGCCGGCAGGCGGTCGCCGGCTTGACGCCCAGTCCGAACAAAGCGAGCATGCCATCGCCAACGAACTGGTTGGGTTGACCGCCCGCGTCGATCACCGCCTGCGAGGCTGCGCCCAGAAAACGGTTGATCAGAAAGACGATGTCGAATGGCAGCCGCGCCTCGGCCAGCCCGGTCGAGCCGCGCATGTCGACGAACATGCTGACGATGTAGCGCTCCTCGCCGATATTGATGCGGCGCCGATTGCGGACAAAATCGGCGCCGATATGCGGGGGCAGGATGGGAATAACGGCCACGTTCGTCTGCGGGCGCAGCTGACACGCCAGCCGGATCGCGGGATCGGCGCCGGCGCCGACGCGGGCAAGCACGAACGCCTCGCGGCCGGACGGCCGCGGCAATGCGCCGCGATCGCTGACGACGCGGACGCGGCAGGTCGAGCATCGCGCCCGGCCGCCGCACACGCAGGCGTGCGGCACCTTGTGGCGCAGGCTCGCTTCGAGAACGCTCAAGCCCTTCGGCACGCGCACCTGCCGGTCGGGGTAGGAGACCGTGATCACGCCGCGCCGGCGCTCGCGCAGCACGCGCACCCCGCGCGCGGCAAACACCAGACCGATGAGGCTAAGGTAGACGCCCGGGACATAAATCAAAGCCAAGTCGTCGAGCGCCGAGCGCTGCGCCGGCGGGATCGGATTGATGTGCTGGGCACGCCATTGCGGGTCCTTGGCGAGCTGAATGACCTCGCGCGCGCCTTGATGCGCGCCGAGCATCGCCAGCGGCGGCAACAGCACGGCCACTGCCAGTAAAAACGGCGACACCCATTTGAAAAACGGCTTCAGGCGCAGCCAGAAATAAAGCCCAATGCAGCCGTGCGTCCAGGCCACGGTGAGCAGAACGAACTGCACGGGGATCATAAACGGGCGCACCGTCCAATAGCCGAGCAATACCGCTGCATAGTTTGGCGGAGCCCGCCCGAACAGAATGCCTCCGCCTCGCGCAGCGGCGAAATGAAGCGCAATCAAAAGCGGAATACTTAAGCCCAATACCAGCTGGGTGAGTTCGGCGGCGGTGTAGCGAAAATGCCGGCGCTGATAGAGCGCCCACAAACCCAGCCCGGCATGCGTCGCGGCCGCGGCATAGAGCGTGAAATTGACGAGCGGAATTCGCCACCACCAGATGTGGAACGACAGCCACCATTCCATGGTCGCATAGGAAATGTTGCCGAGCGCGTGATTGAAGAAATGCGAAAAGATGTAGGTGAACATGACAAGCCCGCAGGCGAGGCGCACCTGCCGCACGCCGATGCCGCGCAGCCACGTCGTCATGCCGGATGTCAGGTCGGCGCCGGTCGGGCGCACGTCAACGATGGCCGGTGCCTGTAGCGTCATCCGCGATCAGCTCTGAGTAGGAGATCTAGAAAAGGAAGGCCGGTATGCCGCGCGCCGCAAATCGCGTCCATATTAGGGGCGAACGGCAATTTGCCGCAATGGCCCGCGCTTAAGAAAAGCCGAGGGCGGCGCATCCGAGTGGACGGCCGCCCTCATCAGGCACCGATAATGTTCAGCTCGGTTTGATCCGGAACGTCTGATGGCAGGAGGCGCAGTCCTTGCCCACGGTTTGGAAGCTGGCCTTCAGGCTGTCGAGATCCTTGGTGCTGTCCTGCGCCGCTTTCACGTCGGCGGCAAACTTGGCGATGGCCGCCTTGAACGCGTCGGGCATGTCCCAGACCGCCGGCCCGGCCGTGGTATGCTCGCCGGTCTTTGAGCAATCGGGAAACAGCGTCGGCAGCGCGGCCGCGTCCTCGGCGAAGGCGGCGAAGATTTCCTTGGTCTTGTCGAGATCGAACGGCGCTTCGCCCTTGATCATGGCGGAGCCGGACTTCGCCAACTCGGCGCTGCGCTTCATCAGCGCCTGGCGCTTATCGATGACGTCCTGGCAACTTTGCGCGGCGGCGGCGGTCACGCCGAAGACGAGAACGGCAACAACGACGAGCAGCTTCCGAATCATATCGCGCGCTCCTCGCGGCAATCGACGTCGCCCCCGACGCAGCTATGCCATCACGACGCAACAGCGCCCAGCACACTGTAAACACCGACGTCCGGGCGTTATTCCGGCGCGCAACAATAGCCTACGCGGCGTGACGGGTCGATGGAATCCGAGGGGCTACTCCGCCGGCTGCGCCGACGATTGCCGTGCCTTGCCGCGCCGCGGTCCCAGTTCGGCGACATAGCGGGCGATCACGTAGAACACCGGGGTGAAGACGAGCCCGAACGCGGTGACGCCGACCATGCCGAAAAACACCGCGGTGCCGAGCGCCTGGCGCAATTCCGCGCCGGCGCCGATCGCCCAGACCAGCGGCGACACGCCGAGGATGAAGGCAAACGACGTCATCAGGATCGGGCGCAGCCGCAGCCGCGTCGCCTCGACGGCGGCCTCCCAGCGGCTGCGGCCGCGATCTTCGAGCTGACGCGCAAACTCGACGATCAAAATCGCGTTCTTCGCCGCCAGCCCGATCAGCACCACGAAGCCGACCTGGGTGAGGATATTATTGTCCATGCCGCGCAGGATGACGCCGGTAATGGCGGCGACCAGACACATCGGCACGATCATGATAACCGCCAGCGGCAAGGTGAGGCTCTCGTATTGCGCCGCCAGCACCAGGAAGACGAAGACCACCGCCAAGACGAAGGCGAACATCGCGGTATTGCCGGCCCTGATCTGCTGATAGGCGAGCGTCGTCCACTCGGTCGCGAACCCTTCCGGCAAGGTCGCGGCGGCGAGCTTGTCCATGATCCCGATCGCCTGGCCTTGCGAATAGCCTGGCGCCGCGGCGCCGTCGATTTCGGCGGCGGGGTAAAGGTTGTAGCGCGGCACGCGATAGGGTCCGGCAATCGTGTCCACGGTGGTGAAGGAGCCGAGCGGCACGGTATCGCCGTTCGAATTGCGCACCCTGATCTTGAGCACATCGCTGATATGCTGGCGGTCCTCGTCGCGCGCCTGCGCGGTGACGCGGAAGGTGCGGCCGAACAAATTGAAGTCGTTGACGTAGGACGAGCCGATGTAGATTTGCAGCGCGTTGAACACGTCCTGCACATTGATGCCGAGGAGCTGCGCCTTGGTGCGGTCGATGTTGAGATAAACTTCCGGCGTCGAGGTTTCGAACAGCGAGAACGCCTGCGCAACGCCGGCGGTCTGCGCGGCGCGCACCACCAGCGCCTCGGTCGCGGCCCGCAACGCCTCGGAACCTTGCCCGGCGCGATCCTCGACCATCATGCGAAAGCCGCCGGCGGTGCCGATGCCCATGACCGGCGGCGGCAGCACCGAGACGATGAAGGCGTCCTGAATGACGGACAGACGCCGGTTCAGCTCGGCTTGGATTGCCGCCGCCGCTTGGCGCCGATCCTGGCCGCGCTTGGCGAAGTCGTCGAGCACCAGGAACAACGCGCCGGAATTGGGCGCATTGGTGAACGTCGCGCCGGAGAAGCCGACGATGTTCACGGCATGCGCCACGCCGGGCACGCCGAGCGCGATGTCGAGCGCGCGCTGCTGCACCTCGTCGGTGCGGGCGAGCGACGCGCCGGGCGGCAGCTGGACGACGACGATGATGTAGCCGCGATCGACTTGCGGGATGAAGCCGACCGGCGTCGTTCGAAACGCGTTCAAGCCGACCGCAATGACGACGACATAGATCGCGACCATCATGACCACGCGCCGCACTGTTCTTGTGGCAAGCCACGAAATGGAGAACCCGACGTGGTCGAAGCCGCGGTTGAAGTAGCCGAAGAATTGGTGGATCGGCCGCTCCCACCAGCTATCGCGGTGCTCGGCCTGGTGCGGTTTGAGCAGAAGCGCGCACATCGCCGGCGACAGCGTCAGCGAGACAATGAGCGAAATGATCGTGGCGCCGACGATGGTCAGCGCGAATTGCCGGTAGAACTGGCCGGATATCCCGCTGATGAAGACCGACGGCACGAACACCGCGCACAATACCAACGCGATCGCAATGAGCGCCGAGCCGACCTCGTCCATGCTCTTGCGCGCGGCCTCGCGCGGCGGCAGGCCGGCGGCAATGTTGCGCTCGACGTTTTCGACGACGACGATGGCGTCGTCGACCACGATGCCGATCGCCAGCACCAGCCCGAACAAGGACAGATTGTTGAGCGTGAAACCGAACGCCGCCATGAAGAAGAAGCTGCCGATCAGCGAAACCGGGATGGCGACGAGCGGAATGATCGCGGCGCGCCAGGTCTGCAGGAACACGATCACCACCAGCACGACCAGCACGATGGCCTCGCCGATGGTGTCGATCACCGCATCGACGGATTGCTGGATGAATTGCGTGGGATTGTAGACGATGGCGTATTTGACGCCCTGGGGAAACCGCTGCGCCAATACGGCCATCAGGTCGGTGACGCCCTTGGCGGTGGCGAGCGCGTTGGAGCCCGGCCGCTGGAAAATGGCGAGCGCGACCGCCGGATCGTGATCGAGATAGGAATTCGACGAATAATCGAGCGCGGCAAGCTCGATGGTGGCGACGTCGCGCAGCCGCACCACCGCGCCCGGCGTCTCCTTCACCACGATGGCGCCGAATTCCGCCGGCGTGTCGAGCCGGCCGAGCGTCTGCACCGCGATCTGGAACGCGCCCGGATGCGCCACCGGCGGCTGATCGAGCACGCCCGAGGCGACCTGGATGTTCTGCCCGGCCAACGCATTGGTCACGTCGGTCGCGGTCAAGCCGAGCGATTGCAGGCGGTCGGGGTCGAGCCAGATGCGCATCGAGTAATCGCGGCTGCCAAACACCGAGATCGAGCCGACGCCGTCGACGCGGGTGAGCGGATCGGTGACTTCGAGCGTGGCGTAGTTCGATATGAACAAGGCGTCGCGTGATTTGTCGGGCGAATAAAGATGCACGACCATCATCAAATCGGGCGAGCTTTTGCTGACGGTGACGCCGATATTGCGGACGTCGGCCGGCAGCCGCGGCTGGGCGATGGAGACGCGGTTCTGCACCTGCACCTGGGCGATGTCGAGATTGGTGCCGAGATCGAAGCTGACCTGAATGGAGAAGCGCCCGTCGGCCGTCGAGTTCGACGACATGTAGAGCATGTTCTCGACGCCGTTGATCTGCTCCTCGATCGGCGTGACCACGGTCGAGGCGACGACTTCGGCGCTGGCGCCGGGATACTGGCCGGACACGTTGATGATCGGCGGCGCGATCTCGGGATATTGCGCGATCGGCAGGCGCGAGAACGACACGCCGCCGAGAATCACGAAGACGATCGAGACCACCGCGGCAAAGATCGGCCGATCGATGAAAAAGTGCGAGATGCGCATTTTACAACATCAACCGGCCTTGGACTCGTCGCCCGCCTTCGGCGTGCCAGACGGCGACGCCGGGGCGCCCTGCTCCTGCGCCTTCACCTTGATCCCCGGCCGCGCGTGCATCAGCCCGTTGACGATCACGCGATCGGTCGCAACCAAGCCGTCCTTGACGACGCGCAAGCCATTATCGAGCTGGCCGGGCGTTACGTATTTCTGCCGCACCATGTCGCCGTCGTCGACGACCAGCACGTATTTGCGCGCCTGCTCGGAGCCGATCGCCGCGTCGGGAATGAGCAGCGCGGTATAGGGCGGCGAGCCGGGAACGCGGATGCGGCCGAACATGCCGGGAGTGAATATGCCGTCGGGATTTGCGAACACCGCGCGGCCGCGGATCGTGCCCGAGGAAGCGCTGATCACATTGTCGACGAAATCGATCTTGCCCTCGTGCACGAAATCCTTCTCGTCGATCAGCTTGAGCGTGACCGGCACGTTGCCGTGCGCGCTTGCCACGTCATTGCTCGCCGAGGCGAAGCGGACATAGCGGAGATACGACGCCTCGTCGAAGCTGAATTCGAAGCGGATCGGATCGACCGAGACGACGGTGGCAAGCAGCGTGGTGTTGCCGCCGGTGCCGCCGGTGACCAGATTGCCGACCGCGACGCGGCGGTCGCCGATGCGGCCGTCGATGGGCGAACGCAATTCGCTATATTGATCAAGGTCGAGTTCGGCCGAATGCACCATCGCCTCCTGGGCGGCGACGGAGGCTTCGGCCACTGCCTTGGCCTGCTGCCGTTGATCGTAAGTCTGCTCGGTGATGGTCTTGTTCCCCAGCAAGGCCTGGCCGCGCTCGAGATCGGCCTCGGTGAAGGCGAGATTGGCGCGCGCCTGAGCGAGATTGGCGCGCATCTGCTCCAGCGCGATCTCGAACGGCCGGCGGTCGATGGTGAACAGGAGATCGCCCTGCTTCACCATCTGGCCGTCCTGGAAATGGATTTCGGCAAGATAGCCGGACAGCCGGGAGCGGATCTCGACCGAATTCACCGCGACGAAACGGCCGACATATTCGTCGTGATCGACGACTGTGCGCTGCACCGGATTGGCCACGGTCACCGTCGGCAGTGTCTCCGCCGCGCCCTGCTGGTCCCGGCCGCAGCCGGCCAACGTAACCAGCAGCAGGACCGCCGCCGACGATAGGACGCAAAGACGCGCCGCTTTGGCGAATGTCATGCTTCTCCCCTCGAACGACCCGGCACCATACGCGGCCGCCCCTGTCAATCAATCACACCGGGCGCAGCGTCGCCGCGCGCCTCCCCGCCCTTCCCGAGGCCGCGCTGGCTTCCCATATCTGCGCCCAATCCCCACATTCGACAATCCGGCGCAATGCCGGCTTAACGCGTTGAGAATCCATGACAATCATTCCCTTGACCGATGCCCTGCGAGCCACTCGGAGCGCTACCGAACCGCAACCCGTCCTGGCCGACGATCAGGCGCTGCTCGATGCCTATTCGCGGGCCGTCATCGACGTGGTCGACCGGGTCGGCCCCGCCGTCGTGCGCCTGGCCGTCCAGACCGGACATCCCGGTCATGCCGGCCAATCCCGCAGCGGCACCGGTTCCGGCGTTATCGTGGCGCCGGATGGCCTCATCCTCACCAACAGCCACGTTGCCGGCAGCGCTTCCCGCATCGAAGTGACGACCGCCGACGGCCAGGATTTGCACGCCCGCCTGGTCGGCGACGATCCTGATACCGATCTAGCGCTCATCCGCGTCGACGAGGCAGTGACACTGCCGGCGGCGCCGCTCGGCGATTCCAAGCGCCTCAAACGTGGCCAACTCGTGATCGCCATCGGCAATCCGCTCGGCTTCGAATCGACGGTGACGACGGGGGTGGTTTCGGCGCTCGGCCGCAGCTTGCGCTCGCGCAACGGCCGGCTGATCGACGATGTGATCCAGACCGACGCCGCGCTCAATCCCGGCAATTCCGGCGGCCCTCTGGTGTCCTCGCGCGGTGAGGTCGTCGGCATCAACACCGCGGTGATCGTGGGCGCGCAGGGCATCTGCTTTGCGGTCGCCGCCAATACCGCAAGCTTCGTGCTCGGCGAATTGGTCCGTCACGGCCGCGTGCGCCGCGCCTTCATCGGCATTGCCGCGCAGCAGACCGCGATCCCGCCGCGGCGGCGGCGCGCCTTTGGGCTCGGTCAGGAGAGCGCGGTCATGATCGGCACCGTCGAGCCCGACAGCGCCGCCGCCCGCGCCGGATTGAAAGCAGGCGACATCGTCATCGCGCTCGATGGCGAGACGATCGCCGGCGCCGACGATCTGGTGCGCGCGCTTACCGGCGAAAAGATCGGCCGCGGCGTCGCGCTCGACGTGCTGCGCGGCACCGAGCGGCTGACGCTCTCGCTGGTGCCGCAGGAGCGGCGGCGGGCGTAGTGCATCAGCCTCGCGCCGTAGCAGCGACAGCAGCAAGCGCGAGCGCGAGCCACGCGGCGATGAGGATGAAGCCTCCGGTCGGAGCCGCCATCGGGAACAGCCGATGTTCGGCGAAAGCGCGCAGCGCGATATCGCCGGAAAACAGCGCGGCGCCGAGCACCCATCCCACGAGCACAAGCAACGCCAATGGCCGCGCCAGCGCGCCCTGCTGCAACAACGCGGCGCCGCCAAGCACGGCCGTGGCGTGGAACAAGAGCATATAGGCGGCACCGTCGAGGCCTGAGCCGGGCGCCACATGCGCACCGGCGGCGGCGAGCGCGATGCCGGCAGCTCCCATCAGGCCGGCCAGCACGATCAAAATCGTCACAGCCATGTTTGCTGTTCTCCAAGCGCGTACAAGCCGGGTTCGTCGCACAACGAATGTGAATACCTCTCCCCGGTGGGGAGAGGTGAACTACGCCTCACGCCGGCACTTCGCCCTTGAGCATCAGGCGATAGAGATAGCGCCGCTCGTTCATGTCGTAGTCGGGATTGGCCTGATGCATGACGCTGCGGTTGTCCCAGATGACCCAGTCGCCGTGGCGCCACTGGTGGCGGTATTCGTAGTGCTTCTGCGTGGCGTGGCGCATCAATTCGTCGATCAGCTTGAGCGCCTCCTCGTCGTCCATGCCGACGATGGATTCCATGCGCACCGGATTAAGGAACAGCGCCTTGCGGCCGTTTTCGGGATGCGTGCGTACCAGCGGGTGGATGCCGGGCGGCGGCAGCTTGGCGCGGCTCTCCTCGGTGAGGTGGCCGAGCGGCCGCGGGCTGTATTTGCTCAGATAAACGTGCACCGCCTTGAGCCCGTCGATCTTTGCTTTCGTTTTCTCCGGCAGGTCGTCATAGGCGTCGTGCATGTTGACATATTGGGTGTCGCCGCCACGCGACGGCAGATCGACCGCGAACAGGGTGGTCGCCTTGGGCGGGCGCGGATGGTTGGAATGGTCGGTGTGGAAGGTCTCGCCGGGAATGATCCGCCGGCCGTTCACGAACTCGTCGTTGGAGACATATGACACGTCCAAATGGCCGGGGACGTGGTGCTCCTTCTTGTCGTGCGGCTGCAGCTCGCCGAACAGCGAAACGGCGGCCTTGAACTGCTCAGGCGCAAAATGCTGGCCGCGCATGACCAGCACGTGATGCGCGGCGAAGGCGCGGCTCAGCGCGGCGCGGGTATCGGCATCGACCGGCTCGGTAAAGTCGAGGCCAGTGACTTCGGCGCCCGTGTGATCCGTCAGCGGCGTGATGGCGAAGGACGTCACGGTCGGTTCCTCCCGGCGGTGTTTTGCTCAAACGCTAGCGCCGGGCGGCGAGAGGTTCAAGGGAGCGGCAGACTACGCGCGCGAGGCCGAGCGAATCGCCTCGACGATTTGCTGCGGGGCGATCGGCGTCCGATCGAACGCGACATTGAACGGCCGCAGCGCGTCGGCAACGGCGTTGGCGATCGCGACAGGCGGCGCGATCGGACCGCCTTCGCCGACGCCCTTGACGCCGAGCGGATTAAGCGGCGAAGGCGAATGCTGGTGGACGAGATCGATGGGCGGAATGTCGACGGCCGTCGGCAACAGATAATCCATCAGCGAAGCCGTCAGCGGCTGTCCCGCAGCATCGAAGTTGATGGCTTCGAAGAGCGCGCCGCCGATGCCCTGCGCGGCGCCGCCGACGATCTGCCCTTCCACCAGCATCGGATTGACCACCACGCCGCAATCGTGGGCGATGCCGTATTTGTCGATCCGCACCCGCCCGATTTCGACATCGACCTCCACCACCGTCGCATGCACCGCATATGACCAAGTGACCGTGGGCGGCTCAAAATAGTAGGTTTCCTCAAGCCCGGCATCGACGCCCGCCGGACGCCCGTGGTCCCAGCCCGGGCGTGCCGCTTGCGCCACCTTGGCAAGCGACAGTTCAGCCCCCGGCACGCCGACGATACCGACGCGTCCGTTGCGCAGTTCGAGGTCGTCCCTCGCGCATTCCAACAGATTGGCGGCGATCGAGAATACTTTTGCGCGCAGACGTTCGCTCGCGCCATGAATGGCCGCCGATAACGTGACCGTGGTGCGGCTGGCGATGGTGCCAAATCCGATGGCGATCCCCGCCGTATCGCCGAGCGAGATAACCACATCGTCGGGATCGACACGCCAGGCATCGGCCACAATTTGCGCAAAGATCGTCTCCATGCCTTGACCTTGCGGACAGGCGCCGGAAGTGACGAAAATCTTGCCGGTGGGCTCGATCCGGACCAACGCGCTTTCGAATGGCCCTACGCCGGTGCCCTCGACGTAGCAGCCGATGCCCAAGCCGAGATAGCGGCCTTCATCCCGCGCCGCGCGTTGGCGTTCGCGAAACGCCGCAAGCCCGCCGACCGCATCGAGCGCCTTATTCAAGGCCGCCGGATAATCGCCGCCGTCATAGACGATCGGCTGGCCGTCGCGATAAAGCATACCCGCCGCATAAGGCATTTCGTCGGCGCGAACCATGTTGCGCAAACGCACCTCGGCAGGCTCGAGGCCAAGCTCGCCGGCGACGAGGTCGATGATCCGCTCCATCGCGAAGGCGGCTTCCGGGCGGCCCGCGCCGCGATACGGCGCGTTCGGAACCTTGTTGGTCGCGGCGATGCTGCCGGAAATCGCGATCGCAGCGATCTTATAGGGGCCGGGCAGATGGACGGCGGTATTGTAGGCGATGCCGGCGCCGATCGGATTCCAGGCGCCGCAATCCACGATGAAACGGTCGCGCAACGCCAGGATGCGGCCCGCCTCGTCGAAGCCGACCTCGACGTCGTGGATCTGGTCGCGCGAATGACAGGAGCAGATCAAATGCTCACGGCGGTCCTCGATCCATTGCACCGGCCGTCCGAGACGACGCGCCAGGAAGGGGATCAGCAGGTCTTCCGGATAGACGTGCCCCTTGACGCCGAAACCGCCGCCGACGTCGAGCGCGACGCAGCGCACCCGCGCCTCCGGAAGTTTCAGTATTGCGGCCGCCTCGCGCCGTACCCAATGCACGACCTGGGTGGACGACCAAATCGTCACCGCATCCGTCCGCGCATCGTGCAATCCGACCACGCCGCGGCATTCCATCGGCATCGCGGCATAGCGGTGATGATGAAAGCGCCGTTTCAGCCGGCGCGGCGAGCGCGCAAGCGCGCCCTCGGCATCGTCCTTGCCGATCGTAAAGCCGCCGATCAGGTTCGTTCCAAATCTATCGTGAATGACCGTCGCGCCGGCGCCGAGCGCCGCCTCGGGATCGAGCACGGCCGGCAGCGGATCGAGATCGAGTTCGACCAATTCCGCCGCGTCTTCGGCGGCATAGCGGCTCTCCGCCACGATGACCGCAACCGCTTCACCGACGTGGCGGACCTTGTCGTGAGCGAGCAGCGGCTGCTGCGGATTGATGAACTTGTGCTGTACCTGCGTCGTCCATTTGCTCGGCAGCGCAAGTTGGGTGTCGGGGACCGGCGGCAGGAGCTGAGCGAGTTCGGCGCCGGTCAGCGCATAGACGACGCCGGGCGCCGCCGCGGCGTGCGAGGTATCGATCGCCCTTATGCGGGCATGGGCGTGCGGGCTCCTGACAAACACCGCGTGAAGCATGTGCGGCAGATCGAGATCGGCGATGAATTGACCGCGTCCGGTCAAGAGCCGCCGATCTTCGCGCCGGGTGAGGGACCGGCCGACGAAGCTGATATTCGGACCACCGTTCATTTTTTTAATGCCGGCTTGGAGGGTTCACTCCACCCCGGCCGGCCGATCGCGACGTAGCGGAAATTGGCGCGCTTCATTTCGTCGGCGCGATAGATGTTGCGCAGATCGACGATCACCGCTCGCGCCATCACCCGCTTGAGGCGAGCCAGATCGAGCGCGCGGAACTGCTCCCATTCGGTCGCGATCACAACCGCGTCGGCGCCTTCGGCCGCGGCATAGGCGCTGTCGCAATAGTGCACGGTGGGGAGAAGCGGCTTGGCCTGCTCCATGCCGGCGGGATCGTAGCCGCGCACCGTAGCGCCGAGGTCGTGCAGCGCGGTAATGAGCGGGATCGCCGGCGAGTCGCGGATATCGTCGGTGTTCGGCTTGAACGTCAGGCCGAGCACCGCGACGGTTTTGCCGCGGACCGAACCGTCGAGCGCGGCCACCACCTTGCGCGCCATGGCGCGCTTGCGCAGCTCGTTGACCGCGGTGACCGCCTCGACGATGCGCAACGCCACGCCGTGGTCCTGCGCGGTCTTAAGCAGCGCGGTGGCGTCCTTGGGAAAGCATGAGCCGCCGAAGCCCGGGCCGGGGTGCAAAAATTTCCCGCCGATGCGGTTGTCGAGCCCCATGCCGCGCGCCACTTCCTGCACGTCGGCGCCGACCTCTTCGCACAGATCGGCAATTTCGTTGATAAAGGTGATCTTGGTGGCGAGGAAAGCATTGGCCGCGTATTTGATCATCTCGGCGGTGCGCCGGCTGACATAGATGATCGGCGGCGCATTCAGATAAAGCGGCCGGTAGATTTCGGCGAGTACGACGCGGGCGCGCATATCGTCGGTGCCGACCACGATGCGGTCGGGATGCTTGAAATCCTGAATCGCGGCGCCTTCGCGCAGGAACTCCGGATTGGAGACGACCTGGATCTCGGCGTCGGAGCGTTTTTCGCGGAGAATATGCTCGATCTCGTCGCCGGTGCCGACCGGAACGGTGGATTTAGTTACGACGACCGCCGCGGGCGAAAGCCGCGGCGCGATCTCGCGTACCGCGTCGTAGACGAAAGTCAGGTCGGCGTGGCCGTCGCCGCGGCGCGACGGCGTGCCCACAGCGATGAACACGGCCTCGGCATCGCCGATGCGAGACGTATCGCCGATAAATTCGAGCCGACCCTGCCGCATATTGGCTTCGACCAGATCGGCGAGGCCAGGTTCGAAGATCGGGATTTCGCCGCGATTGAGCGCCTTGATCTTGGCGGCATCCTTGTCGATGCAAGTCACCTGATGGCCGAAGTCGGCAAAGCAGGCGCCGGAAACGAGCCCGACATATCCGGCGCCGATCATGGTCACGCGCATGGCAATCTTCCCGGTTCAGACCCGATCCGGCCCGGCGGCCGGCGCGGAGGTTCCTTCGAACTCGTCGAGCGTCGCGGCCGGCGCGGTTTGCGCGCTTCGCCGCATCAGCGATAGCCAGCGCCGCCCAAACAGCACGAGCACAAGCCCGCCATAGACCAAACCGCCGAGCAAAGCCAACAGCGCCAGTTCCGATTCGTTGCGGAACCTCGACCACGACGATAACAAGCCGGTGACGACCGGATCAGCGACGAATAAAACGAGCGCCAGCGCGGCGCCGGCGGCGGCGAGCTTGATCAGCGAACTCTTGAGTTCGGTATCGGAGGTGATAACGCGCGCGCGCGCGGCGAAATAGAGCACCAGAATAAAGTTGATCCAGGCCCCGATCGAGGTCGCAAGCGCTAAGCCGACCTGCGCCAGCGGCACCATCAGCGCGATCTTGAAGACAATGTTGACCGCGGTTCCGGTCAGCGCCGCCTTGACTGGCGTCGCAGTGTCGCCGCGGGCGAGAAACGGCGCGACCACGCTGCGGATAAGGACGAAGGGGACAAGCCCGATCGTGTAGGCCATCAGCGTCATCGCCGCGGCATGGGCGTCGGCGGCGGTAAACGCGCCGCGCATGAACAAGGCCCGCATGATCAGCCCGGGCACCACCAGGAAGGCGACGACGCACGGAACCGCCAGCAGCAGCGCAAACTCGATGGCGCGATTTTGCGCCGACCGCGCGCCGGCCTCGTCGCCGGTCGCGAGCCGATGCGTCATTTCGGGCACCAGCACGGTGCCGACCGCGATCCCGATCACGCCGATCGGCAGCTGGTCGATACGGTCGGCATAATACAGCGCCGAGATCGCGCCCGCCGACAGGAAGCTCGCGATGATCGTGTCGGCGAACAGCGCCAATTGCGTGCCGGCCGATCCGACGGTCGCCGGCACGAGCGCCTTGAAGAAGCGCCGCACGTCGTCGTCCAAGCGCAGCGCGCGGAATGAGGTCATGACGCCGGCCGAGAGCGTGTCGCCGCCGACCAGAGCGGCCTGCAGGACGCCGGATATCAGCACGCCCCATGCCGCCGCATAGCCGGCGCCGGGAAAAAACGCCGCCAGCGCCAGCGTCGCCATCATCGCGAGGTTGAGCAGGATCGGCGCCGCGGCGGCGGCGGCAAAGCGGTGCAGCGCGTTGAGGATGCCGCCCCACAGCGTGACCAGCGTGATCAGCAGCAAATAAGGAAACGTGATCCGCGTCAGCGACACCGCGAGCGCGAATTGTTGCGGCTCGCGCGAAAAGCCCGGCGCCAGCACGGCGATCACTTGCGGAGTGAAAATGAGCGCCAGCGCCAGCAATATGACCTGCGACGCGAACAGCAGCGTGAAAATACGGTCGCCGAATCGGCTCGCCGCCTGCGGCCCGCCTTGGCTGCGAATGCGCGCATAGGCCGGAATGAAGGCGG
This sequence comes from uncultured Alphaproteobacteria bacterium, assembly GCA_963823225.1. Lineage (GTDB taxonomy): Bacteria > Pseudomonadota > Alphaproteobacteria > Rhizobiales > Xanthobacteraceae > BOG-931. Next base: position 153,387 of record CAWGKM010000001.1, read on the forward strand.
CGTTGAACGCGCCCTCGGCGAAGATGGCGCGGAAATGATTCGGCAGCCGGAAGGCGACGAAGAACGCGTCGGCGACCGGCCCGGCGCCGATGATGGCGGCGAGCATGATGTCGCGCAAAAAGCCGGTCAGCCGCGAGAGCAGCGTGTAGCCGCCGACGGTGAGAATCTTATTGATCATTGGCGAGTATAAATACGGGTTATCACCCCACACGTCATTCCGGATTGCCGCGCAGCGGCAGGTCCGGAATCCATATCCACAGGTCAGCGAATATGGATTCCGGGCTCCTCGCTCCGCTCGGCCCCGGAATGACGAGAAAATCAGCCGGCGAGCGCCTGGCGCACCGCCGCGATGATGCGGTCCTGGACCGGCCGCTCGAGATAGGCGTGCATCGGCAGGCTGATCACTTGCTCGGCAAGCGCCTCGCTCACCGGCAAGCCGCCGTCGGCCACCGGAAAGCCTCGATAGGCCTGCTGGCGATGCAGCGGCTTGGCGTAATAGACCGCGGTCGGGATGCCTTGGGCTTTGAGCGCGGCCGCCAGGCCGTCGCGCCGCCCCGGCTTGAGCCGGATGGTGTACTGCGCCCACACCGAGGTCGATTGGTTGCCGGTCCGCGGCACGATCGCGACGTCGGAAAGCGCTTTGCCGTAGCGCGCCGCGACCTGATCGCGCACCTCAATCTCCTCGGGAAAGATTTTCAGTTTCTCGAGCAACACCGCCGCCTGGATGGAATCCAGACGGCCGGTGATGCCGATGCGGCTGGCGTCATATCTGTCGGCGCCCTCGCCGTGCACGCGCAGGCTTTTCACGCGCGCCGCGAGCGCGTGATCGTCGGTGAAGACGGCGCCGCCGTCGCCATAACAGCCGAGCGGCTTTGCCGGAAAGAAACTCGTCGCCGTCGCCGTCCCGAGCGTGCCGAGCTTGCGGCCCCGATAGGCCGCGCCGAAGGACTGCGCCGCATCGTCGAGCACGAAGAGGCCGTGCGCGGCGGCGACGGCGGCGATGGCATCGTGATCGGCCGGCAACCCGAACAGATCGACCGGGATCACGGCTTTCGGCTTCAATCCCAGGCGTTTCGCGGTCGCAACGGCGCATTCCAAGCTGTCGGGATCGAGATTGAAACTCTCCGCCTCAACGTCGGCCATGACCGGCGTCGCGCCGAGCAACGCCACCATTTCGGCGGTGGCGTGATAGGTGAAGGTCGGACAAATGACGGCGTCGCCTGGCCCGATTTCCCATGCCATGAGGACGAGAAGGAGCGCGTCGGTACCGCTCGAGCACCCGATCGCGTGCCGCGCGCCGCAGAATGCCGCGAGCTCCGCCTCGAGCGCGCGTACTTCGGGACCGAGGATGAATTGGCAATGCGCCAGCACGCGCGCCACCGCCTCGTCGATGGCGCTGCCGAGACGGCGTCGCTGCGCTGCGACGTCGATGAAAGGGATCGGCTTCTCGTCAACGCGGGCGTGTTGATTCATGACGATGAGTGCTCTAGCCGACGACGCGCCGCGGTCCTTTGCGCTGCGGTACGGTTGCCTGCGCGGAGCGCGCGTCGAGGCAGCGGATAGCGATTTCCAGGCTGGCAACGGCTTCGTCACCGGTCACGGCGGCCGGTTGGCCGCCGCGGATGGCGTTGACAAAGGCGAGCAGCTCCGAGCGCAACGGCTCGGCATAGCCGACCGACAGATGCCGCATCGAGTAACTGCCGTCCGGCTGGAAGCCGAAACACTCGGTGACTTGCAGCGTGAGCAGATCGCCGATGAGATATTTGTCGCGCGTGGCGATGTGGATGGTGCGCGCCTTGAACGGGGTGAGCCAGTTGGTGTTGATGTGCGCGAGCACGCCGGAGGCGGTGCGGAACTGCAACAGCGCAATATCCTCGCGCTCGGCGACCGCGCTCGAGGTTTGCGGCTGAATCTCGACGATTTCCGAATCCGTGAACCAGCGGATGAGATCGATGTCATGTACGGCGAGATCGATGACGACGCCGACATTCGACATGCGCGGCGGGAACGGCCCGACTCGGGTGATGGCGATGGAGAGGATGTCCTGGTCCTTGATCGCCCGCTTGATCAACTCGACCGCCGGATTGAAACGCTCGACATGACCGACCATCAGCGTGACGCCCGCGCGGCGGGCCGCGGCGACAATGGCGCGGCCCTCCTCGACCGTCGAGGCGATCGGCTTCTCGACCAGCACGTGCAGACCGCGCGCGGCGCAGTCGGTCGCGATATCGCGGTGCAGGTGCGTGGGTGCGGCGATGGTGACGGCGTCAAGCCCGTGGCGGATCAGGGCGTCGGCATCGTCGAATCCGGCACAGCCGAGCGCGCTGGCAACGAAATCGCGGCGCTTGCGGTCGGGATCGGCAACGCCGACCAGCTTTACGCCCGGCAACTCGGAGAGCACGCGGGCATGGTTGCTGCCCATCACGCCCACGCCGACAACGCCGACACGCAACATTTTGTCGGCGGCCGCTTTCTCAGCCTCACTCATGACCCGATGAGCCCCCTCGTTACCCCGAGCCGAACCCGCGGGTTTTCCCGTAGCATGCCCGATGCCACCTGGCGACGGGGATGCGGCAAAATCCGAACACGATTTGCTTCAGAGGTTTACGGCAGTTCCCGGGACAGGAGCTTTATATAGATTTTTCAATCACTTATTGACTAAACTACATGGCGGGCCGGTGAATAAATCGCCGCGCTCGGCTTTGCCTTCATCGGCGCACGGCTTTTTCGTCACGACCGCCGATAATCGTCCTCGATGCGGACGATGTCGTCCTCGCCGAGATAGCTGCCGGTCTGCACCTCGATCAATTCGAGATCGATCTTGCCGGGATTTTCCAGACGATGCTTGGCGCCGATCGGAATGTAGACCGATTCATTTTCGTGCACGGTCTTGACCTCGTCGCCGACCGTGACGCTGCGCGGTGCCGCGCACCACGACCCAATGCTCGGCGCGGTGATGATGCATCTGCAACGACAGCCGCCCGCCCTGCTTTACCACGATGCGCTTGACCTGGAATCGCGGCCCCTGGTCGATCGACTGGTAGGAGCCCCAAGGACGATGCACCTTCAAATGCTCTTCGGTCACCGCGGGCGCCACCTCTTTCAGCTTCGCCACCAGGCGCCGCAACCCGTCGCCGTCCTCGCGTTTTGCCACCAGCACGGCATCGTCGGTGGTCACCACCACCAGATTGTCGACGCCGAACAGCGCCACGAGCTGCTTGTCGCTCGCCACGTAGGAACCGCGCGAATCGACGAAGACGACGGAGCCCTGCGCGGAATTGCCGAGCGCATCGCGATCGGAAAGCTCCCAGACCGCCTGCCAGGAGCCGACATCCGACCAGCCGTAGGCGACCGGCATGACGGCGGCGCGCTTGGTGCGTTCCATCACCGCATAGTCGATCGATTTCGCCGTGGCGCGCGCGAACGCTTTGGCGTCGAGCGTGACGAACCCGAGATCGGTGCCGGCGCCGTCGACCGAAGCCGCGACCGCGGCGACGCTGTCCGGCTCGAAGCTCCTGTATTCGTCGAGCAGCAAGCCGGCGCGGAACATGAAGTTGCCGGAGTTCCACAAATAGCCTTCCTTGACATAGTGTTCCGCGGTTTTGGCGTCCGGCTTTTCGACGAATTTCTCGATGGCGAAAATATCGGGACCGATCGCCGCGCCGGCGCGGATATAGCCGTACTCGGTCGCCGGGCGCGTCGGCCGCGCGCCGAACGTCACGATATGGTCGGCCGCGGCGGCATCCGCCGCAAGCCCGCACACCTCGGCGAAGGCCGCCGGATCGGTCACGACATGATCGGCCGCCAGCGCGACGATTACCGGATCGCCGCCGCGTTTGACCGCGAAGGCCGCGCCGGCCGCGATCGCCGGACCGGAATCGCGCCGCATCGGCTCGAGCATGATATCGGCCTCGACGCCGATCGCCGCGAGCTGCTCGGCGACCAGGAACCGGTATTGATTGTTGGTCACGACGATCGACCGGCCGAACAAAGCCGGATCGGACACCCGGCGAATGGTGTCCTGAAACGTCGAATGCGGACCAAACAACGGCAAAAATTGCTTGGGCCGGCCTTCGCGCGATGCCGGCCACAGCCGCGTGCCGGCGCCGCCGCACATGATCAGGGGAATGATCGATTGAGCCAAGTTGTGCCTGTCACAAATCGCAGCTGAAAGCGAGCTTTCAGGAGCCCGAACGGTGCCACATTTGCGTTAAGAATCCTTGCGCGACGCTCGGCCGGCTCTCCCAAGCGCAAATGCCCACCAAGGCGGGTCCAGCGCTGTTCTTCATTTTTTTCGCAGCACGCGGCCGGCGACCGCGTCGAGCTTTTTGACCAGCTTCGGGTCGCGCGCCTTCGGCGCGGTGATCAGCGCATTGTCAAGCGCCCGATCGGAGCCGATCGGACACGGCTCGTGCACGCGCGGAAAATCCTTGGCCAGGCGCGCCACCAATTGCGCGGCCTTCTCGGCGTTCGCCAGCAACACCTTGATGATGTCCTGCACGGTGACCGCGTCGTGGTCGGGGTGCCAACAATCGAAGTCGGTCACCATGGCGACGGTGGCGTAGCAAATCTCCGCCTCGCGCGCCAGCTTGGCTTCCGGCATGTTGGTCATGCCGATCACCGAGTAGCCGAGATTCTTGTAGGTGAGACTCTCGGCCAGCGTCGAGAACTGCGGACCCTCGATGCAGACATAGGTGCCGTCGCGCACGATGCCGATGCCCTCGCCCATCGCGGCTTCCGCGATATGGATGCGCAGCCGCGGCGACACCGGATGCGCCATCGAAACGTGGGCGACACAGCCCTTGCCGAAGAACGAGCTTTCGCGCTTGTAGGTGCGATCGACAAACTGATCGACCAGGACGAACGTGCCGGGCGGCAAATTTTCCTTGAACGAGCCGCAGGCCGACAACGAAACGAGATCGGTGACGCCGGCGCGCTTGAGCGCGTCGATATTGGCGCGGTAGTTGATATCGGACGGCGAATGGCGGTGCCCCGGACTGTGCCGCGACAAAAAAACGATCGGCAGGCCGGCGATCTCGCCGATACGCAGCGGACCCGACGGGGCGCCCCATGGGCTCTTGATGTCTTTCGAGCGTACTTTTTCCAGGCCGGGAAGATCGTAGAGGCCCGAGCCGCCGATGATGCCGAGCACCGCCTTGGTCATGGGAAACGCTTCCTCGCGCTTTAAATTGGGGAATTGCGGCCCGCCGTGAAGTTCGCCGGACGGATCGGAAAAATCAATGATGCAGAAGCACCATCGAGATTTGCGGTACATAAGTGATGATCATCAGCGCGATGAAATTCAACAACAGAAACGGCAGAACGCCGAGATAGATCCGGCTCAACGGCGCATTGAAGATCGCTTGCGAGGAAAACAGGTTCAATCCGAACGGCGGCGTGTACATTCCGAGGCTCAGATTCACCGCCATGATGATGCCGAAGTGAATGGCGTTGACGCCGACGCCGCGCACAATCGGCAGCAGCAAGGGTGTCAGGATAAGGATCGCCGCCGGCGGCTCGAGGAAACTTCCTGCGATGAGTAGGCCGACGTTGAGGAGCAGCAGCAGCTCCCAACGCGGCATTTGCATCGCGGTGATCGATGCGACGATCTGTTGCGGGATACCGCTGGTCGTCAAAAGCCACGAATAGATCCCTGCCGAGGTGACGATGAGCAGGATCTGTGAGATGAGAAAGGCCGAATCCATGACGATTCGCCAGAAACCGGCGATGTCGACCTCCCGGTAGATGACCATGGTCACGAACAGCGAATAGACGACGGCGACGCCGGCGGCCTCGGTCGGCGTGAAGACGCCGCCGTAGATGCCGCCGAAGATCACGGCGAGCGTGCCGATCGACCAGCTCGCTTCCTTGCTCGTCTTCCAGATCGTCACCCATTGCGCGCGCGAGCCGAGCGGGACCCCTTTGAGCCGCGCATAGGTCATGACGAACGCGGCATCGATGACGCCGATGAGCAGGCTCGGCAGGATGCCGGCGGTGAACAGCTGGACGGCGGACTGCTCCGCCGAGACCGCATAAAGGATCATGGCGATCGACGGCGGAATGACGACGGCAATCGCGCCCGAAGAGGCGATGAGGCCCACGGCAAAGCGGTCGTTGTAACCGCCATCCTGGAGCGAGGGATAGATCATCCGGCCCATGGCGACGACCGTGCCGACCGCGGTGTGCGACATCGCCCCGAACAGCTCGGACGCCGCCACGGTCGTCACCGCGAGCGAGCCGCGTATGCCGCCGACGATGGCCATGACCATCGCAATGATGCGCCGCGCGATGCCGCCATGCGCCATGATCGTGCCGGCCAGCACGAAGAACGGAACGGCCAGCAGTGGAAAGTTATCGAGGCTGCCGAACATGTAGGTTTGGATGGCGTCAGTCGGGATATCGCTGGAAACCGTCAGCACCGCGACGATCGAGGTCACGAGTAGGATGAGGAAAATTGGGAAGCCAATGGCCAGCAAGACCAAAGGCAGACCGAAATAAATGAAATAGGCCATCGTCGCCGCCCGTTCAGGTATGCGATGCGCCGGCGCGACTAGTGTCCTTTGAGCGTCGCGTGAGGAGCCGCACCGCCACGAGCAACGCCATTAAGGTGTATCCGATGGGAACCATCGCCTGCGGAATAACGAGCGGGAAGTTCGCCGCTTGGCTGCGCTCGTCGAACGCCGCGAGGTCTGTGATGACAGGCCATGCGAAGATAGTGATCGCCACGGCGGTTGCGATCAGCACGAGCTCGGAAAACAAATTTAGAGCGTCGTGCAGTTTTGCCGGCAGCATGCTGATGATGACATCCATGCGGATCTGACGTCCCTCCCAGGCGACGGCGCAACAGCCCGTGAATACGCAGCCGACCATGAGGAAAAGCATGATCTCCTCGGCCCATGGGATCGACACGCTGAAGACATAGCGGCCAATGATATTGGCGAAATTGATCACCACGCTGCCGAGCAGGAAAACTCCCGCCGCCGCGCGGGTCACCGCAAGGAGCCAGCGAACGCCTGTGTGTATAGTCTCGATCATGGTCGGACCTGTCGTCGAGCTCGCAGGATTAAGCTTCGGCGCTGGGAGCGTCGGAACTTTGTAGCGGCCGGCCGGTCTTCCCGCCGTTGTTCACGCCGGCCGGCGCCAGGCGGACCCGGGATCACTGGCTCGGCGCCTGCCGCGTCCGCTTTGCCGCGTCCGCCACGATCACGTAGGCGTCGCGGAGCGCCGGCTTCGACTGCGACACGTCCTCGCCGACGCTGGCGAGCGTTTTCATCATCGTCGCCTGCTCGGCGGGCGGCAGGCTCACAAGCTCGCCGCCGCTGTCCACCCAGCCTTTACGCTGCGCTTGATACATCTTGAGCGCCGGCGCGTTGATCGCCAACGATTCCTTGAGGCCGTCCTCGTCGACGATCTTCTGCAAGTCCTTCGGCAGCGAGTCGTACCATTTCTGGCTGACTTCAGCGATGATGAAGATGGCCGGCTGGTTGGTTTCGACGACGTACTTCGCCGCGTCGTGGAAATGCATGTTATAAAAGACGCCGATTCCGGCGACCGCACCATCGATGGCGCCTTGCTGAAGCGCCGGCAAGACGTCAGCCAGAGTCATCGCCACCGGCGTCGCGCCAAGGCGGTCGAGCGCCTCGGTTTGGAACTTTGAGGCGAATATGCGGATTTTCTTGCCCTTGAAGTCGGCGAGATCGCGGATCGGGGTTTTCGAGATGATGCAGGACGGCTGGGCTATGTAGAGCCCAATGCCATGCAACCCCTTGTCGGCGCCAAGGGAGAGCATCAGCTTGAGCACCGCCGGATCGGCGGCGACGCGTTGCCCGTGCTCCATGGAATCCACCAACCCGGGCGCGGCCATCACCTCGAAGCGCTCGTCGACACCGACGAAGAACTCCGGCGGAATGTTCGCTACTTGGATCGCACCGAACTGCGTGCCTTCGATCTGCCGAGGGATCGAGCCCAACTGGCTCGCCGGATAGACTTCGCTCTTGATGCGACCACCCGAGTCGCTTTCGACCGCGGCGGCCAAATTCTTCATAAAGAGGTGCGGCGCATCGTTGATGGTGGGTCCCGTTATCTTCATCACGTAGGTCTTGTCCTGCGCTTGCGCTGCGCCAAACGTTATCGCCAGGGACAAGGCCAGCGCGCCGGTGGCTGACGCTATCCGCGTCACGGTTCCAATGCTCGTGAAAGTCATCTCGTTCTCCCTCTGCTGCGCATCATTTCCTGGCGAACGCTTGATAGTACCGTTTTGTCTGCGCGGACGCAGCAAACGGTCGTTAATGTCGCCTAGGCCGTGGCTTTTTTTATTTTGCGGACTGCCGCACCCGATAAACACCGGGCCCCACTGCGATAGTCCGTCACCAACGTTAGATGACCGTTGCTCTCCGGACAATGAAAATTTCATTCGTCCGGCGACGCGCGACATCAAGTCACCGGCCCGCATGCCTATCGCGCTCGTTGCGCCGCCTCCGTGACTAGTTGATAGGCAGCGTTGAGCTGCGGCTTCGTACTCGATACCTCGTCGCCGACGCTGGCGAGGATTTTGAGCATCGCCGACTGTTCGTCGGGCGGCAGGTTGATCAATTCGCCGCCGCCGTCGACCCAGGCTTGGCGCGCCTTGGCGTTGAACGCAACCGCCCAGGGATTGATCGCCACCGATTCCGCGGCGGCATCCTTGTCGACGATTTGCTGCAGCTCCGCCGGCAAGGAAGCGTACCATTTCTTGCTGACCTCAACGATTCCAAATATGGCGGGCTGGCCGGTCTCGGTGACGTATTTGGCGACGTTTTGAAAATGCATGGGCGTAAAAACGGCGAGAGCGGCGACCGCAGCGTCGATGCCGTTGTCTTGGAGCGCCGGCAACACCTCACCCAGCGTCATCGGCTTCGGCGTCGCGCCGAGCCGCTGCATCGCCACGCTTTGGAATTGCGAGCCGAAAATCCGAATCTTCTTGCCCTTGAAGTCGGCAAGATGACGGATCGGGGTTCGCGAGACGACGGACGACGGCGTCGCCATGAACAGCCCGACGCCATGCAATCCCTTGTCAGCTCCGAGACCGAGCATCAACCTCAACACCGCGGAATCCACGGCGACGCGCTGTCCTTCGGCCATTGACTTGACGAGACCCGGCGCCGCTAAGACTTCGAACCGCTCATCGATGCCGGTAAAAAATTCAGGCGGAATGACCGATGCCTGGATGGCGCCGAATTGCACGCCTTCGATCTGCCGCTGGATCGATCCCAATTGGCTCGCGGGATAGATTTCGGTCTTGATGCGGCCGCCCGAATCCTTTTCGACGGCGGCGGCGTAATCCTTGGCGAACTGATGCACGTCATCGTCCACCGTCGCCAGGGTGATCTTCATCACATAGGGCTTGTCGTCCGCGGCACGCGCACCGAACGTTAGAGCCAGCGACAATGCGAATGCCGCGGCGCATGCGCGCACCGCGAGTTCACGTCCCGTGACCAACATGGCTCCCTCCGGGTCGCTGCCAGGACATCTCACGGGCGCCGCGCCGGAGCGCGCGACCGCGCGATTACTGGCTCGGGCCCTGCCGTGTCCGCGCCGCCGCATCGGCCGCGATCTTGTAGGCGGCGGCCAGCGCCGGGTTGGACTTCGACACGTCGGCGCCGACGCTCGAAAGCGTTTTCATCAGCGTCGCCTGCTCGTCGGGCGGTAATTTGATTTCCTCACCGCCGCTGGCCCTATAACTTTCCTCCGACTGCTTGCGTATGTCGATCGCGATCGGATTGATAGCGACGGATTGCTCCGCGGCGTCCTTGTCGACGATCTGCTGCAAGTCCTTCGGCAGGGAGTCATACCATTTCTTGTTGATCTCGACGATGATGAAGATCGCCGGCTGGTTGGTCATCGTCACGTATTTCGCCGCGTCGACGAAGTGCATGTGAGCCACGGGTCCCATCCCGGTGATGGCGCCGTCGATGGCGCCCTGCTGGATGGCCGGCAAGACGTCGCCCAGTGTCATGGCCACCGGGGTCACGCCAAGCCGCCCGAACGCCTCGCTTTGGAACTGCGAGGCGAAAATCCTGAGCTTCTTGCCTTTGAAATCCTCAAGACGACGGATCGGGTTTTTGGTGACGACGATCGCGTTTTCGGCCATGAACAATCCGGCGCCGTGCAGACCCTTGTCGGCGCCCAGCGAGAGCATCATCTTGAGCACAGCCGGATCGGCGGCGACCCGCTGCCCGTGCTGCTGCGAATCCACCAGCCCGGGGGCGGCCATGACCTCGAAGCGCTGATCGAGGCCGACCATGAATTCCGGTGGAACAAGCTCGCACTGGATCGCGCCGAATTGCGTGCCTTCGATCTGCCGCGGGATCGAGCCGAGCTGGCTTGCGGGATAGACCTCGACTTTGATGCGGCCGCCCGAATCCTTCTCCAGCGCCGCGCCGTAATTTCGGGCAAAGGTGTCGGGAATGTCGTGGATTGTCGGCGTCGACATTTTCATCAGATAGGTCGTCTGGTCTTGCGCCCGCGCCGCGCCGAGCGGCAGGGCCAAGACCATGGCAAGCGTCCCGGCTACGACCGCCGTCCGCGCCCCAATTCCAAATTGCATGAAACGCATGTCGTCCTCCCTGTCTGGCCGGCTGATCCCTGTGCCGGGTGCAGCGTCGGATGTCTATTGCGCGCGCTGCGCCGCGTCGGTCACGATCTTATAGGCGGCGCTGAGCGCCGGGCTTTTCGAAGCTACGTCTTGGCCGACGCTGGCAAGGGTTTTGAGCAGCGTCGCCTGCTCATCGGCGGGCAGGTCGATCAATTCACCGCCGTGTTCCGTCCAACCCTTGAGCGCCTGATTGACGATTTCGATCGATTGCGGGCCCATGGCCACCGATTGGCTGGCGCCATCCCGATCGACGATCTGCTGCAAATCCGCCGGCAACGATTCGTACCATTTCCGGTTGACTTCGACGATCAGGAAGATCGCCGGCTGATGGGTCATGGTGATAGATTTGGCAGCGTCAAAGAAATGCATGCCGGTGAAGACTTGGACGCCGGCAACCGCGCCGTCGATGGCGCCTTGCTGGAGCGCCGGCAACACGTCGCCGAGCGACATGGCCACCGGCGTGGCGCCAAGCCGTTCCAGCGCCACCGACTGAAAGTCCGAAGCAAAAATCCGGATCTTCTTGCCCTTGAAATCGGCGAGATGGCGGATCGGAGTTTTTGCGATGACCTCGGAGCGTTCGGCCATGAATAATCCGACGCCGCGCAGTCCCTTATCGGCGCCGAGCCCGAGCATCAGCTTGATTACCCGCGGGTCGGCGGTAACCCGCTGTCCCTGCTGCATGGAGCTGACCAATGCGGGAGCGGCCAGAACCCCGAAGCGCTCGTCCAGCCCGACCATGAACTCCGGCGGAGCGACCTCGCATTAGATTGCGCCGAACTGCGTGCCCTCGATCTGCCGCGGAATCGAGCCCAATTGGCTCGCCGGATAGACTTCCGCTTTGATGCGGCCGCCGGAATCCTTCTCCAGCGCGGCGGCGTAGTTCCTGGCAAAGCGGTCCGGCGCGGCGTTGATGGTGGGGGTGCTTATCTTCATCAAGTAGGTCTTGTCTGGGGTCTGCGCCGCTTGGGCCTGCGCCGCGCCGAGCGTGAGCGCCAACGACATGGCGAACGTGCCGGCGGCAATAGCCGCCCTTGCAACACCTGCCTGTTTGATGCCGGTCATAGCGTCCTCCCTCCCGGTTGAGCGCGCGATCATTACGGCGTCGCGCTTCTCGTCCGGGCCGGAACTAACGATACAGGAATTTCACGCCGGCCGCGCGCGGAATCCACGTCTGTGACGGACTGCCGCGCCCGTTTGGCGGCCATGCCCGCAATGCGCATTTCGCCGCCCCGCCCTTCAACCTCATTGCCTGCCAGGCAACGCCGTCGCGGTGCAAAAATTCGGCACCGCCTCGCGCAACACGCTATAAATCGCCGCGCGTTCACCGGCTTCGAGATCGCGCTGCAGCTTCACGATCCAGCCTTGCACCACCGCAATCGATGGGCAGACCGGCTTGGCGGCAACGACGCCATCGATGCCGATATCGGAACTTCCTTCTTCGGGCGCCAACAAAATTTCGTTAAGCCGTTCGCCAGGTCGAATGCCGGTGAAGACAATGTCGACGTCGCGCCCCGGCTCGAGTCCGCTCAAACGGATCAGCCGTTCGGCCAGATCGACGATTTTGATCGGCTGGCCCATGTTGAGGACGTAGACAGATGTATCCGAGCGCGTCGGACCGAGTGCATGGCTCGCCGCCGTGATGACAAGGTCGCAGGCTTCACGGATGGTCATGAAATAGCGCACCATTTCGGGGTGCGTCACGGTGACCGGACCGCCCGCTTCGATTTGCGCCTTGAATTTCGGCACAACCGATCCGTTGGAGGCGAGCACATTGCCGAAGCGAACCGCGATCATGCGCATCGGCACTTTGCCGCCATTGCTATGACCGGCGCCGCCCGCGTCCAAGGCCTGGCAATACATTTCGGCAAGCCGCTTGGTCGCGCCGAGCACGGAAACCGGCTCGATCGCCTTGTCTGTCGAGATCATGACCATCGCGTCGGCGCCGACATCGAGCGCAGCGTCGGCGACGTTGACCGATCCGAACACGTTGGTCTTGATGCCCTCGTCCCAATCGCGTTCGAGCAACGGCACGTGCTTGAGGGCGGCCGCGTGGAACACCAGGTTCGGCTTGAATTCGGCGATCAACCGAAAAATCCGCTCGCGGTCGCGAACGTCGGCAATCCGGCCCTCGACTACGGTCGCGCTCGATTTGACGGCAAGCTGTTCGAGCACGGCGTGCAAGGCCGGCTCCGAATTCTCGATGACAAGGAGCCGCCCGGCGCCGAAATTGACGACGCGATCGCAAATTTCGGAACCGATCGAGCCGCCGCCGCCGGTGACCGTCACCCGCTTGTCTTTGATGAAATCCTCCAGCCGCCGGTAATCGATGCGCACGCTCGGGCGCAGCAATAAATCCTCGACATTGACGGGCGCCAAGCGCAGCGCGTCATCGCCCGCATCGAGCGAGGGTAATCGGCTGGTGGTAAGACCGAGCCGGCGCGCCAGCATCAGCATCGTTTCCGGATGCAGTTCCGGCGCGAGCGCGCTTGGCGTCAATACCAGGCGGCCGACCTGTGTCCCCTGCGACCGCAAGGCGACAACGGTCGATTCGAGGTCGCCAAGAGAGCCGCACACCCGAACTCGACGAACAGCCAGGCCTTGATCGGCCGGCGACGGTGATAAGATGCCCACCGGACGCACCTTCTTAACGGCGCCGCTTTCGATAGCACGCAACAAGACGTCGGCATCCGCCGCGCTTCCAACGATAAGCGTCGGAACCGCATCTGAAGCCATTACGTGCTGCTGCGTGCGCGAGTGCCTGAACAGCCGATAGGCGATGCGCGGGCCACCAAGAAAGCTCACCTGCACCAGCCAATACAGAGCAATTGTAATCTTTCCGAAGAAATAGGTGCCGTACAGAGTCGGATAGAGAAGAACGTAATCGAGGACTAGAAGTGAAATCGCCAGTACCGTCACCGCACGGATGATATTCGACAAATCCTGCAAGGACGCAAAGCGCCATTTCCCGATATAGAGGCGGAAATACCAGTACACGATGCCCGCATAAGCGACATAGAAGGGCAGGATGAGGAACAGCCAATGCGACCGCTCCTGCAGCCCGCCATTCTCGAATCGGACATAAAATGTGGCCAGCATCGCCAACGCCGTGACGACGAGGTCGTGAACGACGATCAGGACGCGGCGAGGGCTGCTCAAAAATCCCATCATGGCGTCATTATAATCCAGTCTGGGCGATAAGACGAAATGTCATATGCGCCCCTCAGCGGCGATGATAATCGCGGTACCAGGCGACAAAATTGCGTACGCCTTGCTCGATTGGGGTCGAGGGGCGGAAACCGACATCGCGCATGAGATCGTCGACATCGGCGCAGGTTTCCGGTACGTCGCCGGGCTGGATCGAGACAAGCTCGACTTTGGCCTTGCGACCGAATTCCCGCTCAAGGAGATCGACGACCCGGGATATCTCGATACTGCGGTTGTTGCCGATATTGTAGATTCGCCACGGCGCGGTGCTACTTGCCGGATCGAGTTGGCCGCCCGGCCCGACGTCGGTTTTCACCGGCATGCGGGCGATGACGCGCTCGACTGCCTCGACGACGTCGTCGATATAGGTGAAGTCGCGCCGCATGCGGCCGTAATTGAACAGCCTGATCGGCTCGCCTTCGGCAATGGCTTTCGCAAAAATGAACATCGCCATGTCGGGACGGCCCCACGGACCGTAAACGGTGAAGAACCGCAGGCCGGTGGCGGCAAGTCCAAAAAGATGACTGTAGGCGTGGGCCATCAGCTCGTTCGCTTTCTTGGTTGCGGCGTAGAGGCTGATCGGATGGTCGACATTGTCATGCACGGAATACGGCAGATGCGTGTTGGCGCCATAAACCGAGCTCGATGAGGCGAAGACGAGATGCGCGGTGCGGCGGTGGCGGCAACCTTCGAGAATGTTGAGAAAGCCCGCGAGATTGGCGTCGAGGTAAGCATGGGGATTTTTCAACGAGTAGCGCACGCCCGCCTGCGCGGCGAGGTGCACCACCGGCCCGAAGCTACCGTCGCGGAAGACGGCCTCGGTAGGCTGGCGGTCGGCAAGATCGAGCTTGTGAAAAGTGAAGCTCTTAAATTGCCGCAGAACCGCAAGCCGCGCTTCTTTGAGCGCAGGGTCATAATAGTCATTGACACTGTCGATGCCGACGACCGCGCGGCCGCCTTCGAGGAGCCGCCGCGCCAGCGCAAAGCCGATAAAACCCGCGGCGCCCGTAATTAAGACCGCATCGTGCGCCATCGGCACCTACGCGCCTGCTTCCGTCTTGCCGGTCTGCATCACAGCCGCCACAGCTCAATGTCGTCCGGCCGCTGGCGCCGATCGAGCTGCGATTTCACATCGAGCACGATGCCGCCGTCCTTGCCGAGTAGTTTCGTCAACAGCGGCCAGCCGCCGCGCACGAAAGAATCGTGGGCGACGGCGAATATAACGGCGTCGGCCGGGCGCAATGCTTCCATCGTCATAAGCTCGATGCCGTATTCGTGCTTGACTTCGCGCGGATCCGCGAGCGGATCGTGTACCTGCACCGATAGCCCGAACGATTTCAGCTCGGTGACGATGTCGGCGACCTTGGAATTGCGCGTATCCGGCACATTTTCCTTAAAGGTCATGCCCAGGATAGTGACCGTCGCTGCCCCGCTCTTGCGCTTGAGCAGGCGGCGCACGCATTCGCGCGCCACTCGCGGGCCGACGCCGTCATTGATCTTGCGGCCGGCCAAAATCACCTGCGGATCGTAGCCGGCCTTTTCCGCGCGATAGGTCAGATAATAGGGATCGACCCCGATGCAGTGGCCGCCGACAAGGCCCGGAAAGAATTTCTGGAAATTCCATTTGGTCGCCGCCGCGGCGAGTACGTCGCCGGTGTCGATATCGAGGCGCTCGAATAGCGCCGACAGCTCGTTCATGAAGGCGATATTGAGATCGCGCTGAGTGTTCTCGATGACCTTGGCGGCCTCCGCCACTTTGATCGAAGGGGCGCAATGAATGCCGGCCGTAACTACGGAACCATAGACGTCGGCGATGATGCGCAAGGTTTTCTCGTCTTGGCCCGCGACCACTTTGATGATGGTCTCGAAGCGATGGTTCTTGTCGCCCGGATTGATGCGTTCCGGCGAGTAGCCGACGGTAAAATCAGCGCCGCAGCGCAGTCCCGAGGCATGTTCAAGCCGCGGCACGCAATCTTCTTCGACCGCGCCGGGATAGACGGTGGATTCGTAAACCACGACATCGCCGCGTTTGAGGAAACGGCCGACCGTGTCGGACGCGCCGAATACGGCCGCGAGATCGGGACGATGCGAAGCGTCGATCGGAGTCGGAACGGTGACGATATAGAAATCGGCCTTTGCCAATGCCGCCGCATCGCTGGAATAGGCCAGCGTCGGATGCACGAGCTCCGATTTCTCGACTTCGCGCGTGCGATCGACGCCGGCGCGTAATTCTTCGATCCGGTTTCGATCGACGTCGAAGCCGACTACCGGAACGCCGGACCGCGCAAATGCGACCGCCACCGGCAAGCCGACATAGCCAAGCCCGATCACGGCAATCTTGCGTTGATGCGACAAAGTCGAACCTTCGATCTAAACGCCCGCCGCGGGGGAGCTTTCTTTAGCCTTGGCGGCACGGCTCCGCAACAGCGGGGGCTATGACAAGAGCAAAAACGATTTCGTCATCGTTAGGCCACGAAGCGTACTTTCAAAAACTTCATTGTTTGTCCCGCCTCGAGTCTATATGCAATTCCTATCGGTCATTGACGCGGAACGGTAGCAATGTGCGGCATTGCAGGCTTCGTCGGCGCGGCATCTCAAATTGCCGGCGGCAACGTCGACGCTATCGCCGAACAGATGGCCGCGAGCCTGGCATATCGCGGGCCGGACGACCAAGGCATCTGGGTCGATGCCGAAGCCGGAACCGCACTGGTTCATCGCCGGCTGTCGATCATCGATCTTTCGCCCGCCGGACATCAACCGATGGTTTCCGCCGACGGCCGATTCGTCATCAGCTATAACGGCGAGGTTTACAGTTACCAGCCCATCGCCGCCGAGCTGGCGGCGCGCGGCGGCAAATTTCGCGGTCATTCCGATACCGAAGTCATATTGGAATTCGTTTGCCTTGAACGGGATCGAGCCGACACTCAAGCGCATGATCGGCATGTTTGCGATCGCACTGTGGGACCGCCGCGAGCGCACGCTCACGCTCATTCGCGATCGGCTCGGGATCAAACCGCTGTATTGGGCGAGGTTCGGCAAGCTCTTTTTGTTCGGATCGGAACTCAAAGCGCTGCGCGCCCATCCGGGCTGGACGCCACGCATCGACCGCAACGCCGTCGCGGCGTTCATGCGGCACAATTACATTCCGGCGCCGCACACGATCTACGAAGGCGTTCATAAACTCGAACCCGGCACGATGCTGACTTTGCCGTGGCAAGGCGAGCCGCAGATTGTGCGCTATTGGGACGCCCGCGCGGCGGCGCGCGACGGAACGCTTCATCCGCTCGAAGGGACCGACGCCGAGCTGATCGAGCAATTGGAAGCGCTGCTGCAGGACGCCGTGAGCCGCCGCATGATTGCCGACGTGCCGCTCGGCGCATTCTTGTCCGGCGGTATCGATTCATCGACTGTCGTCGCGCTGATGCAGGCCGCGCGCAGCGGCAAGGTCCGCACATTCTCGATCGGATTCGATCTCCCGGGATATAACGAGGCGCCGCAGGCGGCTGCGGTGGCGCGGCATTTGCAGACCGAACATACCGAACTTACGGTGACATCGAATCAGGCGCTCGACGTGATCCCGCGCTTGCCCGAATTCTACGATGAGCCGTTCGCCGATTCATCGCAAATCCCCACATATTTGGTGTCGGCGATGACGCGCAAGCACGTCACCGTGGCATTATCAGGCGACGGTGGCGACGAGCTTTTTGCCGGATACAATCGCTACCAACTAACGCAGCGGTTCTGGCGCGCGCTGTCATTGTTGCCGCGTGCCCTGAGAAGAAGCGCCGCGGCGGCGCTCACCGCGATGAGTCCCGACAACTGGACCGCCCTCCTTGCCGCCTTGCCGTCTCGGCTGCGGCCGCCGCAGGCCGGCGACAAGGTGCATAAAGTCGCAACCGTTCTGGCACTCGACAGTCCCGACGCGATCTACCGCCGCCTGGTCAGTCATTGGGAACCGGCCGATATCGTGCTGCACGCGCGCGAACCGGCGAGCCTGCTCGACGACGCGACGCTGGCGAAGGATTTTCCCGAACTCCTGGCGCGGATGCAATTCCTGGATCTGGTCACCTACTTGCCCGACGACATTTTGACCAAAGTCGACCGCGCCAGCATGGCGGTGGCGCTGGAAGCGCGGGTTCCGCTCCTTGATCATCGGGTCGTAGAATTTTCCTGGCGGCTGCCGACCGCCGCCAAAGTCCGCGGTAACATTAGCAAATGGATATTGCGGCAAGTGCTGTATCATCACGTTCCACCGGCGCTGGTCGAACGGCCGAAAATGGGATTCGGCATTCCGCTCGGCGAATGGCTGCGCGGCCCGTTGCGCGACTGGGCCGAAGCCTTGCTCGACGAACACCGCTTGCGCCAGGCGGGCTTGCTCGATCACGCAATTGTCCGCCGGTTCTGGCAGGAACACGTCGACGGGCGGCGCAATTGGCAATACCTCATCTGGGACGTGCTCATGCTGGAAGCCTGGCGCGAGCGCTGGAACTTCAAGACCGACCGCGCACCAGAACGGCTCGCTGTCCGAAAATTGCACGTTGTCGAAACCGGCACGCTCGAGCATGTGCTCGATCTCGGCTCGCGTAAAACGTTTTTCCAGGCGGGTGCAGAAGCGGTCGTAGGCGTCGGTCCGCATCACATAAAACGATTTATCGGCGTAATAGGCTAACGGCAGAGACCGCACCGACAATCCGCACCGGCACAGCAAGCGGGCGCCGCGCGCCAGCGGCCAATAAACCAGCGCCGCGATCGTTTGGCTGGCCATCAGCCGAAGCGGATACGGCAGCCGCGAAATGAGAAGGCGGACCAAATCGGTCATGCGCCACAGCACGCGATACCACGCCGGGCGATTGTCCAGGGCGTAGTAGAGATAGACCAGGAATGGCGCGCCCGGCTTCAGCTTGTCGGCGATGGCCGCGATTGCGGCCTGCGTGTCCGGGACGTGATGCAGCACGCCGAGCGAGTAGGCGAAATCGAGCGACCGCGACGGCAGTGGAATGTCGGCCACGCTGTTGGCGTGGAAACTGACATTGTCGGCAAAGCTTAAATTTTGCTTCGCCACAGCCAGTGCTTCCGCGCTGGCATCCAGCAAATGCAGGTGTCCGACGCGCGGCGCAACCAACATCGACCAGCGGCCCGTGCCACAGCCGACATCGATGCCGACGCCGCCCGGCGGCAGCAAATGCCACGGAAAAATGCGGAAATAATCGTCGAAGATCTCCTGGCGCTGTTGCGGCGACAGGTGATCCGTATCCTGCCGGAATGTCGACCATTCGCGGCCGAATCCGCGCGCGACTTGCGGATCGAGATTGTTGTCGGCGCTAATTTGCATGTTCGATTGCCGCCGCGACCTTGCCGGGGCGGGCGTCGCCGGAAGTTTCGGCCAAGATTTCGCTGATCGGCGGCGGCGCCGGTTCGTTCAGCGCCCGGTACATTCTTTCATAGCGCCCGACGCAGGCGTCCAACGAAAAGCGCTGCTCTACGCGCAGACGCGCCGCATCGGCAAAGCGGCGGCGCAATGCCGGATCTTGCGACAGCCGCAAAATAGCGGCGGCCAAGGACTGCGGATCGCTGGGGCGCACCAGAAGACCCGTCTCATTGTCGGCCACGGCGTCGATATTGCCGCCGATATTAGTCGCGATTGCCGGAACACGCGCCGCCATCGACTCCAACAAAGCGTTGGAAAATCCTTCCTGATGCGACGGCAGAACGAAAATATCGCTGGCCGCGAGCAATGCGCCGACGTCGGATCGCTCGCCGAGCCATAAGATATTGGCGGAGATATCCAGGGCCGCCGTCTGCCGTTTAAGGTCGGCGCCGATACCGTCGTCACGGCCGATGACAAGCAACCTCCAAGGCCTCGGCAGAGCATCGTTGATGAGCGCCAAGGCTGCAATGAGATCGCGATGGCCTTTATAGGCGACGAGATTTGCGACAACGGCAATTACCAGCGCATCGCTTGCGATTTGCAGCGCGCCGCGCAGGCACTGCCGGTCGGATGCGGCAATCGGCGCCGACAATTCGATGCCGCTGTAAATGAGGCCGAGTTTTTGCGGATCGCCGACTTCCGTCTTCAACTGGTTGATCACGGCTGTGGAATTGCCGATCAGAGCAGTCGTACGGCCGTGCAGCCAACGCTCCAAGCGACCGAGAAAGGGGTACCGCGCCCGGTAGTCGGTCAACGACCGGCGGCTCATGATCCGCCGCCGGTGCCCGACCATCTCCGCGGCCATCGAACCGTAGACATAGGGACGGGGCAAAAAGAAATGAACGATCGTTGGACGCTGGCGACGAAGGAAGCGCGCTAGATCGAGCGTCGCTCTAGGCCAATGCAGGATACGGGCCCGGTTGGGGCCTTCGACACGCACGCCTTGCGCCGACAGCTCGGCCTCCAGCGGGCCGCCGCGCTCCATGACGTAAAGCGCGATATCGATACCTCGCCTTTGCAGCGCCGGCAGGATGCGCGTCAGGTGGCGCTCGGTGCCGCCAACGTCCAGGCGAGAGGTGACGACGGTTACAGTTGGGGCCTGCGCCACTCGAAGCTCGGCAAATCAGGAAGACAAGCCTGCAACGACTGTCAAGACAGCATACCGCGCTGCTGCATGAAATCGATTATCCGGTCGGCGAGGTTGCTGGCGCTTTCGTTGAGGGCGTCGAGGATCAATTCGGGATTGGTTGGCGGCTCGTAGGGTGAATCGAGCCCGGTGAAATTTTGCAACTCCCCCCGCCTCGCCTTCTTATACAGGCCCTTCGGATCGCGCTGTTCGCAAGTCGCCAGCGGCGTATCGACAAATATTTCGATAAATTCGCCGGGCGCAACGAGTTCACGCGCAATCTCGCGCTCGGCCTGGAACGGCGAAATGAAGGCGACTAACGTAATAATGCCCGCGTCGACGAAAAGTTTCGCCACTTCGGCGATGCGGCGGATATTCTCGACGCGGTCGGCTTCGGTGAAACCGAGATCGCGATTGAGGCCGTGGCGGACATTGTCGCCGTCGAGCACGAATGTGTGTTTACCGAGCGCATGCAGCTTCTTTTCCAGATTGTCGGCAATGGTCGATTTACCGGCTCCCGATAGGCCGGTGAACCATAGAAGCGCGGGCTTCTGGGCATTCAGCCGCGCCCGCGCCGCTTTCGTCACCTCGAATGATTGAAAGTATGTGTTGGCGGCGCGGCGCAAGCCGAAGCGAATCAAGCCCGCGGCCACCGTCGCGTTGCTGTGCCGGTCGGTCAGGATAAATCCGCCGGTATTCCTGTTCTCCTCATAGGGATCGAAGCTGATCGGCTCCGCCGTCGCGATGTTAACGAAGCCGATCTCGTTGAGATGCAGTTCCTTGGCGGCGAGATGATCGAAATTGTCGGCGTCGATGCGATATTTGAGCTCGGTCACCATGGCGCCGACGGTCTGCGTGCCGGCTTTGAGCAAATAGCCTCGGCCGGGCAGCAACGGCGCTTCGGACAACCAAACCAGATGCGCGGCGAAGGCGTCGGCGCGCTGCCGCGGCTGGCCTGTCGAGTCGATAATATCGCCGCGCGATACGCCGACGGTGTCGGTCAACACGACAGTCGCGGCATCGGACGCGGATGCGCGGCCAAGCTCGCCGTCACGTTTTTTCTTTTCCATGAAACCGGAAAAGGGCAGATTGGCCCCGACTTCACGGAAAACACGGATGGCTTCCGCATCCAAATGACGCAGATCGGCCGGCTCTAGTACCTTGCTCAAACGGTGGGTCCCCTCACGTCGCCGCGCCATAATGCAGCTTGATCCAGTCGCGGTGCGCGCCGTTCTGGATGCGCCGCCACCAGGCTTCGTTGGTCAAGTACCAACCGACGGTGCGCGCGAGACCATCCGTTAATGTCGTCGCGGCGCGGAAGCCCAGCTCATGCGACAGCTTGTCGGCGCAGATTGCGTAACGGCGGTCGTGTCCGGGCCGGTCTTTGACGAAGCTCATAAGCTCGCGCGTGCTTTTGCCCTCGGCGGCGCGGCAATCGGGGAAACGCGCCGCGAGTCTTTTATCTTCGGCAAACCGGCGATCGATTTCGTCACAGAGCAAGCCGACAAGTTCGATATTCGGCATTTGCGCGCTGCCGCCGACGTTGTAGGTCTCACCCAAACGCCCTTGCCGCATTACCAGCGCAATGGCGGCGCAGTGGTCTTCCACATAAAGCCAGTCGCGGATGTTGCCGCCGTCGCCATAGATCGGCAATTTTTGTCCGCTGACGGCGTTCAAAATCATCAGCGGGATAAGTTTTTCCGGAAACTGATACGGACCGTAATTGTTGGAGCAATTGGTGATCGTCACCGGCAGGCCGTGCGTGTGCGCATAGGACCGTACCAGGAAATCGGAAGCCGCCTTGCTGGCCGCATAAGGCGACCGCGGATCGTAACGCGACAATTCGGTGGAGGGCGGGTCGTGCGGCGCGAGCGAGCCAAAAACTTCGTCGGTCGAAATGTGATGAAACCGGCGGCCGTCGAAGGACGATTTCCAAGCAGCGAGCGCGGCATCCAGAAGAATATGAGTGCCTTGCACGTTGGTGCGCGTGAAAACTTGTGACGCATAAATCGAGCGATCGACATGGCTCTCGGCGGCGAAATGCACCACAGTGTCGAAGTCAAACCGCTTGAATAGCGCCGCCACCGCCGCGGCATCGCAAATGTCGCCGCGAACGAAGCGGCAAGCGTCATCGTCGCAAAACGGCTGCACGCTCTCGAAATTTCCGGCGTAAGTCAGCGCATCAAGTATAACAATGCGATCCGCCGGCCGAGATCGCCGCCAATAGGACACGAAGTTTGCGCCGATGAATCCGGCGCCGCCGGTGACCAAAAGCGTGGACATCGAATTCGTCTACCCCCGATTGGCGGCCGCGAGCAGCGCTACGGTTTCGCCGATGCCGCGGCGAACATCGCCGGCGAAGGCGAAGCCGCAATCGAGAAAACGCTGCCGCGAAACCTCGTAAGAGAGCTGGTTCATGATCGGGCTGTTTACGAACGACAATTGCAGATGCGGTACGAACTCGCGAATGCATTCAACGATGTCGCGCACGGTGGTATTAAGCGTGAGCACGTTGTAGACCCGTCCGTCGAACAGGTCTTGCTTGACGATGAAGGCGATGGCGCGGATAGCATCGATCAGGTCGAGATAAGGCCGCTTCTGGTCATAGGCGCTGCGCCATATGCTCAAGGGCTGCCCCATGACCGCCTGCCAGCAGAACTTGTTGACCGCGGTGTGGTAACGCATGCCGGGCGACACGCCGAAGATCGTGCCGAAGCGAAAAACGATCGACTGCAAGCCGCGGCTTTTCGCCAGCGATTGCACGAGTGCTTCTTCCTTCAATTTCGTCGTCGCATAAGGACTTTGCGGTTTCAGCTCTTCGGCCGTGCAATCCTCGGACACAAGCTCATTTTGCGTGCCGTACACGCTGGTCGAGGACAGGTGAATGAGCCGCGCCCCGGCTTCCCGACAGGCCGCCGCGACTTTCGCTGTGGCGTCGAAATTATTGGCCTCGAGTTCTGCGGCGCGGTCGAACGTTCCGGCGGCGTCGGTGATGGCCGCTAGGTGAACGACCACGTGGGCGCCTTCAATGAGGCGATCCAGATCGGCCGTGCGCACGTCGCCTTCGATGAATCGGTAACGCCCCGTTGCCGGGAGATTGAACAGCGAGGCGTAGCGTTGGGTGATCATGTTGTCCAACATGACGATCTCCGCGCCGGGGAAATGCAGCGGCAGCTCGCGGATCAGCGCCGAGCCGATGTGACCCAGCGCGCCGGTAACGACGATTTTCATGAGGCGCCGGTTTTTCGAAATGCCAGAAATTGGGACTGGTCGCGAATATAATCGTGCTCTTCGTAGAGTCGATCGCATAGAACGGCGAGAACTGAGTCGTTCTTGCGGGCGATAACAGTGCTCCAGATGGTGGGCGGCACCAGCAGGGCCGTATTACGACGATCGAGCGAGAACGTTCGCTGTTCGATGCCGTCGGCGCACTCGATATCGAACGCGCCGTGAACGCAGAGCATCAATTGTGAGCACCGTCTGTGCGCATGTTGGCCCCTGCGTGCGCCTTCGGGCGCCGTGACCGTGAACAGCCTTGCGATCATGAATGGCACCTGCCCGGCGCATTCCGCTACCACAACCTCACCATCATCCCGCGCATAGCGTGGCAGTTCGATACTTTTCACATGGTGCAGAGCGAAAAGCTTCGGTGCCATCGACTCATTCCGCCTGATGCGGCGTGCCGGCAGGCCGCGAACAAGCAATGGTCGCCTGGAAATAATCACGGATTCCTGTTCGCAAATCGACAGATGCGCGCCAGCCAGTAAGCCTCTGGAATAAGCTCGAATCTCCGACAAAGTTACGGCGTTCGATAGGATAGAGATCTGGCGGCTCAGGCACATGCCTTATCTCAACGGCCCGGCCGGTGCAGCGCGATGCTTCTTGTGCCACCAGGTCGAAGGCTTCGGCGAGCGGGTGGCCGCGGCCGCTTGCAATGACGTAGCTGCTCCCATCCCATACATGCTCTGTCGCTAACGCCTGACAAAATGCATCGACGACGTCGGCGATGAATGTAAAATCCCGAACGTATTCACCTTTGCCATAAAGACTGAGCGTCTCTCCCCGCGCCGCCCGGCGCATGATTTCATTGAGGATGCCCCGATTCGTATTTGTAGAGAGAACGCCGGATCCGTAACCATACACATTAGCGAGGCGAAGGCTGCACGCACGAAGCAAGCCTTGACGCGTGGCGTCGCGTAACATGGTCTCGCATTCCAACTTGTGCCAATCATAGACCGTGCAAAGCTGATTCGGAGTTTGCTCGTTGACGGGAAGCGGCGGGGCGTGACCGACGATTGTGACAGTGCTGGCAAAAATCACGGGCACTCCGCGACGGCAATTCCGGGCGGCGCGAATAAGGGCTCGAACAGGTTCGACATTGAGCTGACGATCTTCCGCAGGATTCGCTTCAGCCGCCCGCAAGTCGGTGCGCCAGGACAAATGAACGATCGCCTCGGCATCCTGCAGCAGCAGAGCCCAATTTGCCTCGTCGCGCAGATCGAGCCGCACATGCTGGACCGTCTCGCTCGCCGGAACGTTCTGCGTCGGCGAGAAATTCGATACCAGCTGGACTAAGCGACGCTCCTTAGCAAGTCTCATCGCCAGGGCGCTGCCGATGTAGCCCTGACCGCCGGTAATGACCAGAGGCTTCATCGACCGTCAGCCATCGAGAGCAGGAAGGTCATCCGCCGCTGCTTACGGATAGCCGAGCACCTGATGCAGCCCGCTGCTCATGCGATCGAGCTGATCCTCGGTGAGGTTAAGCGGACATGGGAGGTTAATACCGCGCTCGGAAACGTCGTAGGCGATCGGATTACTGCGTCGCCCCTCTGCCTCCCTGCCCGGGTACGCTGGCAGCGAGCTCAGCGGGTAAAAGAAGGGTCGCGACGGCAATCCAAGCTCCGCCAGCTCGGCCATCGCCCGATCCCGGCTCATGCCGTGCGATTTGCCGAACACGAGGACGGTGTTCCACACACTGTTGTGGACGTTGTTCGTCTCGAGATTGAGATCGAGATCGGGAATATCGGCAAGCCGCTTGCGGTAGCCATTCCAGATCCAGCGTTTTTTCTCGACCAGCTCATCTAACCGCTGGAATTGTGCATAACCTAACGCGGCCTGAAGATTAAAAGGCATGTATTTGAACGTCACCTCGGTGTTGTAATAAGTGCCGGGCGCGCGGCCGTGATCACGCAAGAATTTGCAACGTTCGAACAGGGCATCGTCATCAATCAGCAGCATCCCGCCCTCGCCTGTCGTGAGGGTCTTGGTGCGATGGAAACTGAAAGTCGAACCCACCCCGAACTTGCCCGCAAGTATGCCCTTGTAGGTCGAGCCGAGCGCTTCCGCTGCATCCTCAACGGCGAGGATTCCACGCTGTTGGCAAAGCTCTAGGATTGAATCCCAATCCGGCATGTTGCCGTAAAGATCGACGACGATGACCGCTTTGGTACGCGGCGTGATCGCGCGCGCAATGCTCTCGGGCGTCACGCACCAATTCCGCGGATCGATATCAGCGAAGACGGGGCGGGCCCGCTGATAGCTGATGCAGGCCGTCGATCCAATCCAGGTGCATTCTGGCGCGATGACTTCGTCGTCATCGCGGACGCCGAGTCCGGCCAGCAACAGATGCAACGCCGTCGTGCAATTCGGCGTCATCAGTCCATATTTGCGACCGTGATAACGGGCAAATTCACGCTCAAAGGTTTCGACGTAGTGGTACGCTTGTTTGCCGTACCAGCCATTACGCAGCGCATCGAGCACGATCTTTTCTTCGTGCTCGGTAATCCAGGGACCGGCCATCCAGATGTCTGACGTTTTTTCCATCTTGTTCAATTTTATTGCTCAGTTTTTCACAATATAGACGCTATCGCCACGATCCAACATGTTCTGCAAAGGCGGGACACGATCTGCCATTGGCTTTGCCGGAACACCCACTGCTATGACGCCTTCGGGAATATCCGAAACAACGATGGCACCCGCTCCAATAATTGTCTTCGGAATGGCCTAGTTTAAGGTAGCTACACAACCTATGGCATAGTCCGACCAGGACCAATGCCACCGCTCAACGTTTGCGCCAAATCCAAGCCTTGACCGGCCCAAATTCTCCAATTTGTTGCGGAAGCGCCACGGCAAGCTGATTGATTTCGGAATCATATTTCAATTCCTCACCGCGATCCGCTGCGAGCTTTGCGTAAATGACGCGAACTCAGAAAATGATATGTGCTGCTAATATGAAGAAGCATTTCGATGTAAAAGTTGTCGGTCTGCCAACTTTCGACATCTGCGTTTTTCATGAACAGATTGTGCCAAGGTGCTTCAATGCGTTGGAGACCTAAGCCTTCGCGCAGAGCATTGGTAATCTCAGATCCTTCGACTGAGCATTCGATCATGAGATAGGTGCCACCCTTACGCAAAAGCGGAGCGACCGATTGAACTGCTTGCTTTTGTTCGTCGACCGTCCTCAGATTGATTAGACACCGATTGGACAAAACCACATCGAAGCGTCCCCACTCGTTAGGCACGGGCGGGATTGTCCGATGGTGAATTTCAATCTTGCCCTGAAGCCCATTCTCGATGACCATTTGTCGTGCAACGTTAACCATCAACTCAGCGTAGTCGAGGCCCACGCCGATACATCCATTCTCCTGTGCGAGTCTAATTAAAGACGTGCCATTGCCACATCCAATATCCAACACTCTTGATTGGCTGGGGACCATGCCAGCGATGAAATTCTGCTCAATTTTGGTGAGCATGAAATCATTAGTCCCGGCTGTTACGCCCAAACTCGCACGCTCATTCCAGAAATCGCGTATAGAATCAGTCACAGCGGCTCGCCTTCCTTGTCCGTCAGGTTCAATTCAAGATTTGCATTCTGCTTCGGCAACGCGCGCTGCATCGAGCGGTAGAACTTGTTCGCCCGATGCGAATACGCGGCCGCACTACCGCCCCGGTCACCCCCCAACTAAAGGCACCGACATGGACTCGGCCCGCGAGCGTAGCGCCAGGGCCAATTTCTACACCTTCCTCCAGCACGCAATCATGTTCGATCAAAGAGCGCGTATTTAGCAGGCACTGTTGTCCGATCATAGCCTCGTTGTGCACGATTGCATTCGGCATTACCTGCACGCCAGCTCCTATTTTCGTGCTGGCGCACAATCTGGCTGCCGGATCAACTCGCGAAACTGGCGCGAGTCCGGCATCCGTGAGCAGATTGTGAAGGCGGCAGCGCATGTAGCCCTATGGGTTGCCAATGGCAACGATAAATCCGAGCGATGCAGTATCTTGATTCCTTAGCCATGGCTGCAATTCGGTCCAGCCACGAAGCAAAGGAATAGCGGGAAAGGGCGATAACAGATTGGGTGTGTCGTCCACCACTGCGACAAGATCACAGCCGAGTTCACGTAAAATATGCATGTTGATGCGCGCCTGATCCGACGCGCCCCACATGATCACACGCTGACGTTCAGGCAATATCCTACACCAACGCGTCATGACCATCACGGAAACGCCTTGCGAGTTCACTATTTTGAGGTGTTGGGATGGTTCGCAACATGCGGAAGTCGCACAGGATCAAGTTCGTGAAAGTGCGGATAGGCGCTATCGCGCTCCGACACGATTGGATTTTCAATCGGCCAGCGAACTTCAACGTCCTTATCGTTCCAAACAATTCCACCCTCGTCGTCACGATCATAGACCCGGCTGACCTTATAGTACAGGTCAGCATATTCGCTGAGCACACAGAAACCGTGACCGAAGCCCGCAGCCATGTAGAGCTGTCGCAGCCCTTCATCACTCAGTTCGATGCCGTACCATCGGCCAAATGTCGGCGAGTGGGACCGCAGGTCAACCGCAACGTCGAAAATCCGACCGCGGATGACAGTGACGATCTGAGCCTGTGGTCGCTTGACTTGGAAATGCAGGCCGCGCAGCACGCCTTTCACCGACCGCGAATGGTTGTCCTGCACGAATGCATCCGTGATTCCCGCGGCGCGGTAACGCTCGCGCTGGAAACTTTCCAGAAAAAAGCCGCGATCGTCGCGGTAGCATTGCGGCTCGATGAGGAGCAGGCCCTTGAAACCGGTTTCCTCAACGCGCACCAGCCCCCTCCCGTTCCAGCCCCTGCGCCTGCGCCAGCTTGAAAAAGCGTGCGCCCTGCCGCATGAGATCGTCCCATGTTCCGCTCTCGGCAATATGGCCCCCTTCGAGGACATAGATCATGTCGACAGTCCGCACGGACGAGAGGCGGTGGGCGATCATGATAATGCCCATCTCCTTCCGCAAATCTTCGAGCGTCCGCATTATTTCCATCTCCGATGCGGCGTCGAGCGCGCTCAAAGCCTCGTCAAGAATGAGGAGGCGGGGACTGGTGAGTAGCGCTCGCGCGATGCCGAGCCGTTGCCGCTGCCCGCCGGAAAGCTTGACTCCCTGATCGCCGATGACAGTTCCGAAGCCTTCGGGCAGCGCATTGATAAATTCAAGGGCATGGGCCCGGCGCGCCGCCAGTTTCACCGCCGCATCGGACGCGCTGGGATTCGCCAGAGTGAGGTTGTCCCGGACCGAGGCATGGAAGAGAATTGTCTCTTGCGGGGCGTAACCGATGGCACGCCGCCAGGCGGAAAGCGGTGCTGAGGCGAGATCATGACTCCCCAGCGTCACCGATCCCGCAGCAGAATCGACCAGCCCTAGCAGAACGTGGACGAGCGTTGATTTTCCCGCCCCCGATCCGCCCACCATTGCCACCATGCCGGGGATGAGAAAGTCCATTTCGATGCCGTCAAGGATACGCCGTTCTCCCAGTTCCACTCTGAGGTCTCGCACGGTCAGTTTTGCGGGCGCGCCAACCTTGAGAACCCGCGCCTCGCCCGGCTGGTCCTGCCGCTCGGCTTCCGCCTCTGCGGCCCTCTGCAACCTGTTGATGATCTCGATGGCCGGGGCATTCCAGTTGAGATAATGCGTTTGCACCTGCATCGCCGTGAGGCGCGGGAAAAGTCGCCCGAAGAGAGCCAGAACAATGACAACATTGCTAGCCGCGACACCCATCCATCCGCTGCCGATGACGACAAGCGCCGCCAGACCCACGAAAGCCAGGAATTCGAGAAATGTGCGGGTCATTCCCGGCAGGGAGTTCGCCAGCGCGTTGGATTTGTCGAGCTTTTGCACCAGCGATTCGATCCGCGCCGTCGCACGCTCCTCGCCCGCGCTTGCCTTGATGAATTTGGCTCCGGAGAAATGTTCGCCGATCGTGGAATGAAATTCCACATTGAGCGGCGCCAGCCCTTGGCCCAGCGCATATGTCTTTCTGTAAAGCTGCGCCATAAGTAGGGTGCCGCCGGCCGCGAATCCGATGAGGCTGAGAGTAACCTGCCATGTGATATTCAGGGAAAGAACCACATAGATCATGGTCACCACGGCGCCCGTCAGCAGCGACAGGCAAATAGTGAAAGCGGCGCCGGCGCGCCCGCACTCGGTGATGATGGCGTTGCTCATCTCACCCGCTTTCCGCTCTGCGATAAACAGCCATTTTGCGCTCATGAAGGCGCGGAAAAGCTCCATCTGGCGCTGGCCCACATAGCGCCGTGTCAGCACCGCCATCCACCAGTTCAGGAAGATGGAGAGGAGCGCTTGCAGGGCCGCGATCGTGATGATGACGGCAAGCACCTGTAATGGGCTTGACGCTCCAACCCGCGCCAGCCCCTCGTCCAACAGCCGGACTGCCGCTCCCTCGTTGCCGGATGCCGCAATGCCGAGCTGCTTCAGCAGCGGCAAAAGAAGAACTATTGAAATGCCTTCGCCCAGGCCCACAAGCACCGTTAGGGCGATCAGCAGCGGAAATCGCCAGCTGAGGCGCATTACGATGTCGCGGAAAAGAAGATGATACATTTTCAATGAATCCAATTCGATAAAGACGGGACACTTTTTATATGTACAGCCACTCGCGGCCGTCATTGGCATTCGCCAGCGGCAGCAGCGGTCCGGCGTATTCGGCGAAGGCCTCCCGCGACAGGGCGCGTTCAATGACGGCAAGTTCTTTACGAACGTGCTGGATATCTTCGGCGCTTGCGCCTGCACTCTTCAGCTGGAAATACAGCCCGACCCGCTCACGCCAGACAGAATGGCGGGAACGCGTTTGCACGGCATTCGCAAGCCACGGCCATTTCTGGCGCAACGCGCGCTTGAACCGAGCCGGCATTCCATAGATGGTGTACAAATATTCTTGATAATAGCTTTCAAGTATGGCTCTCACATCCTCAGCAATCGCCACCGCGCACGCGCCATCTGCCCCGGCTGCCGCTGAAGCAATGCGCTCGATCACGGCTTGGGCGTCTGTTGTAAACCGGCTGCGCAGCAAATGACTGGCCCAGTTATACATCGGCAGAGCACTGATGCCGGTACCGGCCTGGGGATACTTGGTGACCGTGTTTTTGCTCGTATGAACCTTGCCGAGCGTCAAGGTTCTCAAAGCATAGAAGTTCTCCTGCAGCATCAAATCTGAAAAGTTAATCTCCGCAACTTCTTGACAAATGCGGGCTGCCGCCTCCGTCCGGAAAACCGCGCTAAAAACCCCGTGACATAGTCCGCCCTCCCGTAACCTTTCCACCGGTGTCGCGGCGGTTACGTCTATATATTTGTGATTCGTTGTAAGCCGGTTGAATTTTCCGTAAAGGCCGCCATCCGGACCATCACTCCCCGAATATACGGTAAATCCGATGGAGCGGCCGCGCGCGCATATGAAATCCGGATTGGCATCAAGAAAGTCGAGCGCATGTTCGGTCCCGTAAAAACCGAGAAAATCATCGTTGTCCATAATCATCGCATAGGGCGTGCGCACTCGCCCCATCGCATCGGACATTTTTGCGAAAAAGCGGCCGAAATCGGCGTCATCAGGGTAGCGGATATATTCGATATCAACGTGCGGAAAAATGGGGCTACCCTCAAGACGCTGCGCCACCGTCTCGTTCACTAACCCATCCGCAAGCAGAAACCGGTAAGGCAGCCGCGCCTCGTTGGCGTGCCACAGGAGGCGGAACGTGAAAAGGTGCCTTCCCTTGAGGGGTACGACAATGGTCAGACGCGGGTCCATGTCCCGAAGCTTATATTGCTGCATCCCTGATTTCTGAGACATGCGCCGCCGGCGCGGAGGCTGATACGTGTTTTTACAGCGGCAATCCCGCCCAGCGAGCCGCCCGGACGGCAGGCTCCGCCACCGGATAGGTGTGCGCCGCAAACCAACGGATAAAGGGGTTGAACCACATCTTCTGATGTTTTTCGGCAGTGGCTCTCCATTCTCCGGCGGTGAAATGCCGGCGCTCGGCGCTTCTAGCCATCGCCGCCAAAGACTCGTGTATTTTGTTGAGCAGTATTTCGACGGCAGCCGCCGCGGAAGTAACCAGAGGCTGCGTTCCCAAGGAGCGCAGCGCCGCATCAAGACGGCCATCTTTTAGCGCGCTTCTGACCGCTGAAGCGACTTGATCGCAAACGGATGCCGCATCAAACGATTCAAACTCATAGTAGCGATCAAATTTCTTTATATCGCTAAAATCAAGTGATCCCCCACCTATGCCGCGTTTAAGGGCATCGCTGATCGAGGCGCGGTATTCCGGGTCGTCATGCACCTTGTCAATATCAAGGGCCATATCCGAATAGCTGAGGGCCGCCAAATTGCCAAGGAGCCATGAGAACATGTGCCAGCAAAATACGTTCCCGATTCCCTCCGGCGATGGGGAGGCCGCAATCGCCGTGTATTGGACATCCGTAGCCCATCGCCGCGCCCGATGCCCGGGCGGCCATGGCAGTACTGGCAGCCGCAATGCCTCTGGGATAATTTCATAAAGGGGATGGCTGCCGGAGATGCCTAGTTCCCTCAGCGGGAACGCCAGAAAGCCCCACCAGCCCTGCTCGACCACGAGGTGAACGAACGAACCGAATTGGCTCAATGGGTCCCGGTATTGTGCGACGTGGAATCCACCAAACGCGCCGCGAAGGGCGCCTGCGCGGCCGCGGGAGTAGATCTCGCACATCACCGGTCTTTTATTTCTCGACGCCGCGTAATTCATGAGGGCGGAGAGGTAGGCGAGAAGTTCCGCCGAAAGGGCGCCTTCCGGCGGCAGATATTCGTGGAACTCCGGAAACTCTGGGCAGAGATGCATGGCGGCGTCCCGGGCCTCGACGAATTCGGCAAAATCATTGCGATCGAGAAACTGATGGTTCATGTCGCGCTTCTGCGCTTCCAGGTCCCGCTTGCTGCGCTCCCTGAATTGACCTCTTTTTGCGCTGATCGACTCATTGAAACACACCAGGGATTCGTTGCGTCGCAGCACATTGAAAAAGTAGGTGCTGCCGCTTCGCATGGAAGCGTGCACGAAAACCGGATAAAATTCCGATGCCGCCGTCACTGGCGCCAATCTTCGCCCCGGGGCGACGCTGAATTGATCGCACGCCAAATCCTTCGGCACGCCACCCAGCCTTTTCAGGCGGCGGCGGATGCGGAACCCCATGTATCCAAACAACCGGAAGCTCAGATTTTCACGAGCCTGCCGCAGCCGTGACCGGAGAGGCAGCATCTCCCGTTTCGACCCGGAAAGGCTCAGGCCTTCGCGCGCGAGGAGCTGCGGCGCGCTCCGGCGCCATCTCCCCTTGGTCACGATATACGCCGCATCCAGCGCCTGCTCCCACACCGCATAATGCCGCTCGCGGGTTACCGTTAACTCAAAGTCCCAGACCGACCCCGGCCGGCGCAGAAGCTCCCGCAGATAGCCGCGCTTCCAGATGGCGGGAACAAGGGACGAATAATAAGGCTCGGAGAATGAGATCAGGCGCAGCGGGCGCGTGCTCAGCTTTCTCCGGAAAAATTCGATGGCGCGGCCCGCTATGCTGCGGCTGACCGGAACCAGACTGACATAGCACAGATTTTCACGGAGCATGATGTCCGCGATTTCCTCCAGTTTCTTGCCATTGACCGGCGAGAGGAACAGGGCGTCCTCCTCCAGCCGCAATACGTATTCGATTTCGGGGGGTAGGCTGTCGAGCTGGGCCCCCAGCTCGCCCCGCCAATCGGACGGGCCGCGCGCCGCCACCGATTTGAAGCCGTAGATGTCGGGCTGCATGCTCGTGAAACCGGCGAAGCGCGGCCAATCGCAATCGCGCCACATCTTTTCGGCATTGCGGAACACGATCTCGAAAATATCCCGGCTATGGTCAGAGCTGTTGACAAGCACGCAAAAGCGGCCCGCAGTCATTACTGATGAACCTATCTGCTCGCGATATACATTGCGCTGCACGAAACTTGATGAACGTACGGAAAAATGAGCCACGCGAGCCGCTCGTACAAGATGAAGTGAAGGATTTTTTTGATCAGGTGCCGTGTTGTGTGCCGGACGTTGAAAAATTCGGGATCTGGCTCATAAGCTTGAAGCCTGTCCAGTATCGCCAATTGCTACCGTGCTCCGAAGGACCATGATTGGCCATACATAGCCGCGCCTGTAGCAGTTGTGTCACTGTCACTAGGATTCGAGCCGGCATTATTCGCGCAGGATGGCGGTGATGTCATGCGCGTGATGTTTAATTCGGGTGCATCGCTCCGTACTGACTGCAAAGATCTCGTGCTTTTGGGTATCGAGCAGGAAAATGGCACTATCGTGCCCAAAGAAATTTGTGCCGAGTATTCTCATGTCACTTCGGGAGCTTGTGAGTTACAGACGAAGACCGGAATGATATCACCTCGCATAGAAGAGCAGCTCCGCCATGCGCTTGCGGGAACCCGGCGGCAGAATTTGTCCCGCTGCGGTCAGCGCGCGATTAATAATGCCAAATAGGCGCCGGTCCCTGGACAGGCGCGGCTCGAAACTTCTGCACTGCCGAGCAAATCTTTCCACTACCCATTCATAGAGCTCAACGTCGTGACGGTTGCATTCCTCAATGATACGGAGAAGCCGGGGTGCGATTTCCTTCTGCGCCGGGCGAAGTTTCGTGCGGTTCTTGTATTCGTTGAACAGACGGCGGACGGGCCAGCCATAAATGATCCTCAACATCAGGGCGAGCTCCGCTAATTGCTCCACGGGCACCGCCGCCAGAAAGTGCTCCTCGATATTCCGTTTCGCCTGTTCAAGGTGCCGTTTTCCCACGTGTGCGGAGGGGGGCACCTCGTCGCTGGGCAATGCGGGCGCGGCTGCATCCAGTTCGGGCGCGCCGCTCAGAATACGCACCTGGTAATCATAAAGGCTGATATCGCGGCGACCCTCCACATACTCCTCAAAGGTAATGGCGCGGCCATCCCTGGCATAACGAGAGTGATATTGGCTGCGGAAATGGAAGAGCGATATCACCCGCTCAACCGGGTGGCGAAGCACTGTTATATATTTTGCAGATCTTGCAGTACCTTCAAAAAGGGCATGAACGCCCATGGGCAAATGGCCGCTGAGGTAACGGATACGCTTCAGGCCTCCCGGTCCACGGGCCGAAAGACGTTCCCGGCAGCATTCAAAGGTGACAACGCCTAGTCCTCCATAGACCTCCCCGCCCTGGTTGATCGATTCAAAAATCTCTTCCCTCCGGAATCCACGCTTCACCATGCTGCTCAGGGAAGTACCGCCCGTTTTCGCAATATGCAAATTTATGAGGACATCAGGAGCAGATGGCATTGATGGTAATTGAGGCGCCATGTTCACATTCCTGCTTCACATATGAGAAAACCAAAGCGTCCTGGTTCCCGCACTATTTTCTGTGCGATTCATTCCCGAGAAACTTTGGACGCATAATAAACTCTGAGAGTTAGAGCAAGCGGAGTGGCCGCGAGAACCAGCAGTCTCGCGCACCAGCCCTTCAACTCCCTCCGGACCGCGCTGAGCGGCTGGCCGCTGTAACGCGCTACGACAGGCAGCATCGCCGCCGCCTTGATGAAGGGCATGGGCGCATGCCAAAAATAATCCATTTCGTTGTTAAGCAGCCAGACATAGTAATAAAGGCGACCCCGCGCTCCCTTCGCAATGTTGTCGCGGCGTGTCAGGGTGGCGCCGGTTTTTTCCTCCCCGGTGTGATAGATGCGGAAGACTTCATTAACAAAGCGGCGCTTATAGGCTCTCGCCATTTGCAGGCCAATTAGCCCTTCCGGAACGAAATTGGTTCCCTCGAGCTGCGGAAAAGGAAACTGGCGCAGGACATCGGTGCGCGATACGCCCCACTTCTCGCCTCCTAATCTCCGGTGAACAAAAAATAACTCCCGGAAGTTCGTATCGAAGGGACTAACGGGAAAGGAAACGCCAATGATATCCCCCTGCTGGTTCCGGCATAACGAACCGATCCCGCCGAATTGGATGCGTTCCGGTTCCGGAATTTCGAACCAGATGCTCTGGATCCGCTCTAGAGCATTTGGCTCCAGGGCGTCATCGGAATCGAGCACGGCAAAGAGAAAACCGCGCGCCTCGCGCACGGCAACATTATGCGCGATATGCTTGCCTGAATTCGGCTGGCGGAAATACCGAATGGGAAAGGCTGCCGCTTCGGTCAATTTCCCGATCAATTCTGGCGTATTGTCAGTCGAGCCGTCATCCACCACCAGCCACTCAAAGTCGCGGAAGGTCTGGTCGCATAACGACTCAAAAACGCGATGCAGGGTATGCGCGCGGTTGTAGGTTGGGGTGAAGACGGTAAAGAAGGGCGCATCACGCGTCTCTCCGGGCTTTACGGCCGTTCCATGCATAGCGGGATTAAACATCTCGAAGTTCTTGCGCGAGGTTAATTTGTGTATAAATGATCGCCGGCAAGCTTGGCAGTCACGCAATTTGAACGATCCCAGATCAATGAAAAATGCCTCGCCCCCCCAACCTCCGGTATTCGTTCACGCATCGCCCCGCAGCGGCAGCACTTACTTTTTCAACGTGCTGCGGCGCAATACATCGCTGATGTGTTTCAACGAAGCGCTCTTGGACGGGAAGAGCTTTGCTGCCCGTTTCAGAAAATCCGGTGAACGGGAGAGCACTGCCGCCAACAAATTCACATCTTGGAACGTCAATCATCATTTTCTCGACCGCCCGGACGATGAGGAATTTATTGAGGCATGGGATGCGGTCATGCATCTTTATCCGCCTGCACCCTCATTCTGCGACTACCTGCCTCCGGACAGCATGCTTCCCGGCGATGTGAAAGCATATTTTTCCGGCCTTCAAGAGTACGCAAACGTCAATGGTAAACGCGCTGCGTTCTGCGAAATCAATTCTCGCGGACGAGCCGGCGCCCTCCGCGACGCTTTCGGCGGCTTCCATACCGCCCAGATCCGCGATCCCATCAGCCAGTTTGGATCTTTTTACCGTCCTCTTGAAGAGGCTGGCGAATGGGGATTTCTGGTCCATCCGCTCAAGGAGCTTGGCATCAACGGCGATCACCCGTTGTTTGAGGTCGTGCCTCCAGAATGGCGGCCGCCGGTGCTCCCATGGCCTGCGGCTGATCGCGCCCGCCGGTGGGCGACAGCGGTGGAATATGTCCTTCTGCTGGCAGACCAACGGCCGGGAACGCTGACGAAGGCGTTCCGGTGGCACATGTTTGCCTGGCTTCTCAGCAATCTCGCGGCGATCGCCTATTCCGATTTCGTTCTGGATATTGACAGGACGCATGACGATGCCGCTCACCGTTCCGATGTCGTGAAAGTTTTCGCTTCCGGAACCGGAATAGACGTGGACTTCTCGGATATCACCAAGTTCTCGCGATTTTACCAGTTCGAGTCGCTCGACATGACAGCCGTCGCATCCCAGGCCGTTACCGCGGTGAATGACGCGCTCGTAGACGGGCGGCTGCAAAAAGCATTGGCCTTACTGGCGCGCTCATCCCTGAAAACTGCCGCAAGGGAGGCCACTACGCTGCTCTTCACCAAAATCGAGGATTCACTGGCATGCTTTGCCGCGAGTTCCGGCCGCCGTTTCGTCAGCAACGAAAACTGGGCACATCTTGTAACAAAACATGCCTTGCCATGGTCGCTTGTCAAGAACCGGACCCTGAGAGAATCTGCCCGGGTTGCATATCCGTTCCTCGCGCCGATTGTTCGTGCTGCACGCAAGATGCTGTGAGAAGGCGAACAAAATGCTGAAACTCGTTTCCAGTTAGCGTCTCCTCGATTTGCGCAAGTTCGTCGCGAAACCTTGTAAGGTATGCTTCATTTGCTCCTTCCCGTCGTAACTTTTCTACTATTGCCCGCCGCTCAAGAACCACAGAAGGACGGTAACGCCTCTTCAACCATGTGACCAGCGAAGGAACATGGGTGCGCAGAATTCTACGAAACTCAGCAAATCCCCCGTAATTGATGCGGATAAAATACCGAAGCCAATGTTCGCACCTCTCGCGCATCTGGTCCGCTATGGCTGCCTCGTCGTCCGAATCAGTCTGAGCAGCAAGACTCGATATCCGCTCGATGATATTCGCAAAATCGCTCGTGAAACGGCTGCGCAGCAGATGATGCACAAAGTCCCTAGAATAGGCGGAGCGCTGGGAAGTCCAATATTGCCGCCAATAACTGATTACGGATGGATCACATTTTGCTTTGCCAAGCGTCAGCGTGCGCATTGCGCAATATTTCTCGTGAAGAAGAAGATCGGAAAGTTCCAGTTCAACGAGTTCTTCGCATATGACGCATTGGGCAGGAGTTCTGAAAACTGCGTAATAGCTCCACTCATTGCGAAGTCCAGCAAGGAGCCTCTTCGTCACAGAGTCAGAACTGAAATCAGCAGAGTGATCATAATACACATAATCACGTGTAATCTTGCTGAGCGACCCTACAAGAACTCCCAGCGGTGCGCTCAATGGCGCGTGCACAGAAAACCCGGCAATTCCGCCGCTGCAACAGACGTAATCCGGATGCGAATCGAGAAACTCTATTGCGCGCTCGATACCGGCGGAGGCAAGAAAGTCGTCGTTGTTGGCCATCATCACATAGGGCGTACGAACGCGCCGCATCGCATCGTGCATTTTTGCGAAAAAGCGGCCGAAGTTGGTGTCATCCGGGTAGCGGACATATTCAATGTCAATGTTCGAAAAATGCTCGCGGGCGTTTTCCAGAATATCGGCGAGCGGCGGCCGCACCTCGCCATCGGCGATCAGGAACCGAAAGGGCATGCGAGCGCGGTCAGCGTGCCAGAGAAAGCGCAGAGTGAACAGCGCTCGGCCCTTCAGCGGCAGAACAATCGTGAGGCGCGGCGTCATGGCTTTGTCCTGACTTCACGTGAAAAAACAGTCACACGTTCTGCATAACCCCACTGGCTGCCGCCCGTAGCTCACAGGATTCATCTACGATGCCATTACTTCCTGACAATGCAACTTCCTGACAATGCACGAGGAATTCGCGGAATTGCCTGCCGTTTAGAACTTCCTCCATCCGCGCCAGTTCAGACCGAAACTCTGCAAGATATTCAGCTGCCGCCCCATTCCGCCGTAGCCTTTCCCGAATGCTCCGCTGATCCAGGATCACAGAGGATCGGTAACGTGCCTTCAGCCACGAACGCAGCCGCAGTACTTGATTGCGCAGGGCTCGCAGTCTACCCGATCCGCCGTAATGGCTGCGGATGAGATACTCTAGCCAGGGTTCGGCAACCAAACGCAATTGCTCAGCCACTTCCTCGACATCGCCACCATCGGCCTCGACCACAGCGCGGGAAACCCGATCGACAATAGCGGCGAAATCACTGGTGAAACGGCTGCGCAACAGGTGATAAACGAAGCTCCCTGACGGCGCCGCTTCGGATGTGGCCCAATGCCCCCCCAGCGAGGTGTCGGCTTGCTTAAAATAACTGATGACGGTCTGATCCAGACGCGCCTTGCCCAAGGTCGGCGTCCGAAACGCGCAGAAGCGCTCCGTTAGATGCAGGCTGGAAAGGTCCATCTCCGCGATTTCCTTGCAGACAATCTCTTGTGCCCAGGTTCTATACACCGCGTAAAAGATCCAATGGCTCCTGAATGCAGAGAGCGCCCGTGCCAGCGTGGTATTCGCATCAATGTCGTCCGGGGTTGAATCCGGAGCATAGCGGTAACTCAGTTTGTTCGGCGGCCCCAACAACATACCTAGCGGCGCGGGCGAGGGCGTATGGACCGAGAAACCAGCGATGCCGCCGCCGCAACAGACGTAATCCGGATGCGAATCGAGAAACTCTATTGCGCGCTCGATACCGGCGGAGGCAAGAAAGTCGTCGTTGTTGGCCATCATCACATAGGGTGTGCGAACGCGCCGCACCGCATCGTGCATTTTTGCGAAAAAGCGGCCGAAGCTGATGTCGTCCGGGTAGCGGACGTATTCAATGTCAATGTTCGAAAAATGCTCGCGGGCGTTTTCCAGAATATCGGCGAGCGGCGGCCGCACCTCGCCATCGGCGATCAGGAACCGGAAGGGCATGCGAGCGCGGTCAGCGTGCCAGAGAAAGCGCAGAGTGAACAACGGCCGGCCCTTCAGCGGCAGAACAATCGTGAGGCGCGGCGCCATGGCTCTGTCTTCACTTCCCATAAAACTCGCGCACGGCCGTGATCACCTTCCCGGCTTCCGCATCCGTAAGTTCAGGATATATAGGGAGCGAGAGGATTCGCGAAATGAAGCGCTCCGTTACTGGCAACCCACCCTCTGGCGCTTTCACATGCTCCGCATAGCCCCGCTGCTGATGAACCGCCAAAGGATAATGAATGCCGCAGCCGATGCCGCGCTTTGCGAGATGGGCGATCAGAGCATCCCGCTCATGGCAGGCAGCCACATACAGATGATAGACATGGGTGGTGTCAGGCCGCGCCGCCGGAAGGGCGATCGGCAATCCAGCTAGTCCTTGCGCATAGCGCCGCGCAATAGCAGCGCGGCGGAGGTTTTTCGAGTCGAGATGCGGAAGCTTGGCGGCGAGGATCGCTGCCTGTATCGCATCGAGCCGGGAATTGAGGCCGGTTTCGTGGGTCGTGCGTGCCTCGTCCCATCCATACTGACGCAGGCGGCGGATACGCTCCGCAAGCAGGGCATTGGAGGTTACGATCATACCACCATCGCCGATGGCTCCGAGATTTTTGGTGGGATAGAAGCTGAAGCAGCCGATATCGCCGATATTCCCGAGCCGCTTCCCGCGATACCACCCGCCTGACGCTTGCGCGCAGTCCTCAACTACGGACAGGCTCCACCGCCGTGCAATCTCTTGGATGGCGTCCACTTCCGCCGCCTGCCCATAAAGATGCACAGGAATGATCGCACGGGTTCGCGGCGTGACGGCCGCTTCGATCATGGCGGGATCGATGGTGTAGTAAACTGGGTCGACATCCACGAGAACCGATGTCGCGCCCGTTGCGAGAATCGCCGCCGCCGTCGCCACCGCCGTGTGGGAGACGGTGATCACCTCATCCCCTGGCCCGATGTCCAGCGCCATCAGGGCGAGACGCAGGGCGTCAGTGCCGTTAGCCACTCCGACAGCGTGGGCGGCCCCGCAATAAGCTGCGAAGGCGCGCTCAAAGGCTTCCACTTCCGGCCCGAGGATATATGCCCCGCCTTCCAGCACGCGCGTCACCGCTGCGCGGATATCCGCCTCATGGGCGCGGTACTGGGAGAGAGGAGAGGCGAGCGCGATCACGCCATAATTCCCACTTCCGGCACGTAGACGATCCAGCGCCCGCCCGCTGCCACGAACTCTTTCTCCTTCTCGCGGATTTCAACGGAATGATTCCAGGCGAAGAGGAGCGCGTAATCGGGCCAGACGCGTACGAATTCGGAATATGGCTTCACTGGGATGTGGGTGCCGGGCGAAAGCTTGCCCTGCTTGATGGGCGTGGTGTCGGAGATGAACTCCACATGATCCGGCGTGATGCCGCAGTAATTGGTGACGGTGGTGCTCTTGGAGGTGGCACCGTAGCCTACCACCCGTTTTCCTTGCCTTCGCGCCGTTTCCAGCGTCTCCATCAGCCGCGCGCGCGAGTTTTCGCAGCTGCCGCGGAAGGCAAGATAGGTTTCCGGGCGCTCCAGGCCTTGCTCCTTTTCCTTCGCCATCTGCGCGGTCACCCGCGGCGAGACGGGCCGCGCGCCTTTCCGCGCCAGGGTATATCGCATGGAGCCGCCGTGGGTCGTCTGCGGCTGCGCATCGATGACTTTGAGGCCATGGGGCGCGAAGGCGCGGGCCACCGAAGTCACGGAAAAGATAAAAACATGCTCGTCGTAAATCTGATCGTAGGAAGTCTTGGCGATCATATCGCCAAGATACGGGTCCTCGAAGATGAACACGCCATCTGGTTTCAGCAGCCGCGAAACGCCCTCCGCCACGCCGTTCAAGTCGGGGATATGGCACATGACATTGGCGGCAAGGATCGCATCCGCCTGACCCGATTCGGCGACAATGTCTTCCGCGAGTCTGCGGTCAAAAAAGGCGCTGATGGTGCGGATGCCCTTCGCCCGCGCCGCGTCGGCGACATTGACCGAGGGCTCGACGCCGAGATGGCGGATGCCCCGCTGATGGAAATTCCGAAGCATGATGCCGTCATTGCTGCCAAGCTCCACGACGAAGGGATCCGGCCTTCCGGCAAGAGCGCTCGGGATAATACTCTCCGCGAATCGCGCGAAATGCGCCTGCATGTGGAGCGAGGTGCTGGAAAAGAAGGCATAGTGATCGTGGAACATCTTCTCCGGCGCCGGCTGCTCCACGATTTGAAACATGCCGCAGGTCTCGCAGAAGGCCGGTGCGAGTTCAAAGAAATATTCCTGCGCGGTCTCAGCCTCGGTCAAAAAGCCATTGGCGATCGGCATGCGGCCGAAACTCATGAAGGCGGTTATTTTCGCGCCGCAGATGCGGCATGTGCCTTCAAGCATTGTCAGTTGATTTTCTTTCAGATGGCACCAGCGAGCACGCGGCGGAGATAAGCGCCGTATTCGCTCTTGGATAATGCGGTAGCGAGTTGCTCCAGTTCTGGAGATCCGATATAGCCCATGCGGTAGGCGATTTCCTCCGGACAGCCGATCTTGAGGCCCTGCCGTTCCTCGATGGTGCAGATGAATTCCGCAGCTTGCAGGAGCGAAGTTTGGGTGCCGACGTCGAGCCAGGCATAGCCACGCCCGAGCTGCTCCACCCGAAAGCTGCCCTTGTCCAGATAGGCTCGGTTCACGTCGGTTATCTCGAGTTCACCGCGGGCGGAGGGCTTGACGGAGCGGGCGATGCCCACCGCCTCCGCGTCGTAAAAATAAAGGCCTGTCACCGCCCAGTTGGAGACCGCCGCTTTTGGCTTCTCCACCAGTCGCACCGGCTTTCCTCCCCCGTCGAACTCCACAATTCCGTAACGTTCTGGATCGCTCACCCAATAGGCGAAGGCCACCGCGCCTTCGTTCAGGCTGCTCGCATATTGCAATCTTTCGATGAGACCGGCGCCATAGAAGATGTTATCACCGAGGATGAGGGCGCAACCGTGGTCGCCAATGAAATCCGCGCCGATGATCAACGCCTGCGCGATGCCATCGGGATTCGGTTGCTCCTCATAGCGCAGCTCAATGCCCCATTTTGCGCCGTCGCCCAGCAGCGCTTGGAACCGCTCGCGGTCGGCGGGGCTGGTGATGATGAGTATAGAGCGTATGCCCGCCAGCATCAGGGTGGTGAGCGGGTAATAGATCATCGGCTTGTCGTAAACCGGCAGCAGCTGCTTGCAGGTGGATATCGTCAGCGGCCACAGGCGCGTGCCGCTGCCGCCCGCGAGAATGATTCCTTTTTTGCCCGACGTCATTAAAAAAACTGCTTCTGCTTCCGCCGATTCCACTGTAGCCCTGGAATCTAGCCACGCTTCCGCAGCCCGGGTGAAACGGTCACCCGAACAGCACGAGCACAAATACACGCGCCATGCGGCAGACGTGACGCGCCGAAGCGCTGTCCGCTTTCAGGCCGCGGCGACGAAGTCAGCGTCGAGCACGACCCGGACCTTGCGGCCCAGAAGCTCGAGCAGGATGGTCACGCGGTCTCGATCGGAAAAACCTTCGAACAGGGCGAGGGAGTCGGCGAAGGCGCCGTCGAGCACGCGAATCTTGTCGCCGGCGCGAAACGGCGGCCGGTGATCCAGCTTGATGAAGCCGTCGGCAGCTTCGCGGCTCTTCAGCGCCTCGACGATGCCGTGCGGCACTGCGGCCGGCTCGTCGCCGTTGCACACGAGCCGGGTGACGCCGATGGTCGAGTAAATTGAACGCCAGCGCTGCACGGCAAGGTCGACGGCGACGAACAGATAGCGGGGGAACAGTGGGGCCGCGACTGTCTCGACGCGGCGGGCGTGCCGGCGCCGCTTTAGGTAGCGTGGGAAGTAGACCTCGAATCCCTGGTGATTGAGATGCCACTTCGCCTTCGCCTCGGCGTTCGGATGAGTGTGGGCGACGAACCAGCGCGGATGCAATTCGGTTGTCATACGATGCTCCCCGTTGCGCCGTTGATGCGAATTCCGAGTAGCGCAGGCACTAAGACTCTTTCGGCATCGAGATGACCGGCGACGGCGCGCAACGAATCGCGCGTTGCTTGCAGATCGGTCACGACGAGTGCGTCGAATCCTCCCGGCACGGCCGCCAGCGACGGCACGACGGGCGTACCGACAAAGCGATCGCTTTGGGATTTGGCGTCCACCACGGCAACGATGGCGATACCCTGTTCAAGCGCACACAGCGTCGCGATCTCGGCGAGGTCTGATACCCCGAGCAGGGCGATGCGCTTCCAGCCGCGCCCGTGAGCCGCTCTCAGCAGTGACGCGCAATCCTCCCGAGCGCGGCGAAAGAACGAGAAGGAGCTGGACAGATATTCGACGGTGAGCCGCGACTTTTCGGCAAAGCCGTGCGGCGTGAGCAAATAAGCATAGCGCCGCGGCGGCACTTGGCTGATCTTCAGGAGGCCCTTTTTTACGCAGCGCTTAAGGTAGGCGTTGACGAGGCCGAGCGCGACGCCGAGGTCGGAGGCAAGCTTGCGCTGCGACTGCGCGCCGTCGCGCTCCACGGACTCCAGAAGGCCGAGCACAATCCTGGCGTTGTCGGGTTCTTCGTTGCGCGCCGCCTGGGGCATCGCAGCCCTCCCATCCGGCCGCACGCTACCTTGTTCATCGCGTGAACGTCAAGCTTAATGTTCAGATCGTG
Source organism: uncultured Alphaproteobacteria bacterium (assembly GCA_963823225.1). GTDB lineage: Bacteria > Pseudomonadota > Alphaproteobacteria > Rhizobiales > Xanthobacteraceae > BOG-931. The sequence goes on from CAWGKM010000001.1 coordinate 197,851, forward strand.
AACGCCATAACATATTGAAGTATATCGCAATTTTTGTTAACTACGAGAGCCGTCACCGAAGAAACTGCGCTCCACCAAGCCGCAAATGGCATGCGCGGCCACAATATGAATCTGCTGGATCAGCGGCGTTTCGGCGGACGGCGCGGCAAGGCAGTGGTCGCACAGCGGCACGCATGGCGCCGCTTGGTGCCGTGCCGGTAAAGCCGATTGTGGTCAAACCGGCATCTCGCGCCGCTTTGAGTGCCGCGAGCACGTTCGGCGACCGCCCCGAGGTCGAAATCGCAATGAAGCACGTCGCCCGGTTTGCCCAAGCCCCCGGACTTGACGTTCGAAGGTTCGCTCGAAGCCGTAATCATTGCCGATGGCGGTGAGCACGGAGGTGTCGGTTGTGAGCGCGATTGCCGGCAGCGGATTGCGGTCGAAGTTCAATCGCGACAAAAATTCTCCAGCAATATGCTGCGCATCGGCGGCACTGCCACCGTTGCCTGCGATCAAGAGTTTACCTCCGGCGCGAAACGCAGCGGTGATCGTGGCGGCGATGGCGTGGATTGCGGCGCGCAATTGTGGATCGTCCGCCGCTCGCGACAGCGTTTCGCAGGAGCGGCGGAAGTGATCGGCGACCAAATCGTTTTGAGCGTGCCTATCGCCGTTAATTTGATTGCTCACGACCATTTTCCCGGGCTTGTGGACCTAACATAGTTTTATTGCGATATGAAAGCCCGTCGACGGGCTCATCCGGCGCGCTAGCGATCAAGAAGGCTGCAACCGATGCGAACTTTCGACCATCCGGTCAATGCCGATGGCATATGGTGCAAAATATTGGCAAAAGGCGCACCCGGCCGGTCGGCGCTGGTTTTGGACAGGGACGGCACGGTGGTCGAGGAGACTGAATACCTGTGCCGGGTCGCCGACATCGTCATGATTGGCGGTGCCGCGGCAGTGATCGCCGCCGCCAACAGGCGCGGTGTGGCCGTGGTCATGGTGACGAACCAGGCCGGAATTGGTCGCGGTTATTACGGTTGGGATCAATTCAACGTCGTGCAGAGGGCCATTATCGCGGCGCTGTCCGCCGAGGGTGCCAGTATTGACGCGGTGTATGCCTGCGCCCATCACCCGGAGGGCCGCGCAGGGTATGCCCATCCGAACCATCCGGCGCGCAAGCCCAATCCCGGCATGCTGTTGCAAGCGGCGTCCGACCTTAGGCTCGACCTCAAAAATTCCTGGCTGGTTGGTGACAAGGCTATCGATGTCGAGGCGGCGAAACGGGCCGGGCTGGCCGGGGCGCTTCAGGTAGCGACCGGATACGGCAAGGCCGAACGACAATTGGCGGCCGCCTTTGCCAATCCCACGTTCGAGGTCCGCTTCGGACGCTCGATTGCCGACGCGATGACGCTGCCTATTCTGATGGCGCGAGATGTCCGTTGATTCACACCAAGACGGCTCACGCGCGAAATCGCCGCCGCGCTTGCTCTATGTCGTCACCGAAGACTGGGCATTCCTGTCGCATCGCCTGCCAATGGCGCGTGCCGCGCGCGACGCAGGCTTTGAAGTGCATGTGGCGACCCGGGTGGGCGATGGCGCGCCGGCAATTGCGGCCGAGCGCTTCATCTTGCACCCCGTTCCGTTCACGCGCGGCAGCGTATCGCCGCTGGCCTCGCTGGTAACGATTGCCGCGCTGCGCCGCATCCATCGCGCGATCAACCCGGATATCGTGCACCATGTGGCGTTACAAGCAACCGTGCTGGGCATAATCGCAGCGTTCGGTCGCCCGTGTGCTTGCGTCAATGCATTCATCGGTCTCGGCTATGCTTTTACCTCTGACAACGCCAAAGCGCGCGTGGTGCGCCGACTGATCGGTTCGGCGCTACGTTTTCTGGTCGATCGGGATGGCAGCGTTGCCTTGGTGCAGAACGGCGATGATAGAGCGGCATTAATGTCGCTCGGCATCCCGAACAGCCGCATTGCGCTGATTGCCGGATCGGGAGTCGACGTCGAGCGCTTTACGCCGCTGCCCGAACCGCAAGGCCCGCCCACCTTCGGCTTTGTCGGCCGACTGCTCGACGATAAGGGGATACGCACGCTGATTGCCGCACATCGCTTGATGCGCGAACGCGGCATTGATGCCCGGCTCTTGATCGCCGGCACGCCCGATCCGGCCAATCCCGCGTCGGTGACAGCGGCAGAGGCGGCGTCGTGGAATAAAGAACCGGGCATTACCTGTCTCGAACATGTCAAAGATATCGCCGGCCTATGGGCGCGCGCGCATGTCGCCGTGCTGTCTTCGCGCCGCGAGGGGCTGCCATTGTCGCTCTTGGAAGCGGCCGCGTGCGGCCGGGCGATGATTGCCAGCGATGTCCCGGGCTGCCGAGAAATCGTCATTCACGAGCAAACCGGGCTGCTCGTTCCGGTCGACAACGCCGGCGCTTTGGCGAATGCCATGGAGCGGCTTGCCGGAGCACCGCAATTGCGCCGAGAGTATGCCATGGCGGCCAGAGCCTTGGTGGTCAAGAAATTCGCTGCAGAGATTATCGGGCGGCAAATCGTCGAGCTATATCGCCGGCTGGTAGTGGGCTACGCTGGCTTGTCATAATTTGATGCGAGTAGCTCATGGCCGAAACACGATGCTGCCATAGACCGATGGTCCGGGCGCATCCTTGTGCGTAATCGGCAGATCATGCTCAACCATGAATGCCTCGTGATAGCCCAATTGCGCCATGGTCGAGACAAATTCAGCGCGGTTGAACACCCAGGCCGCAAGGCGCTTATGCGGCGAGTTTGTCTGCTGCCGCGCATAAGTCGGTCCATCAGTGAATGGCGTAAGCGAAACGATGAAGAACTGCGGCTTGAGCGCCGCAAGACGCTTCAGTGTCCCGCGCCAATCGTTGACGTATTGAATCGAGCTGCTGGCGCTTACGACGGCTTCGTGGACGACCTGTGCCGGAATGTCATCGGCGACTGTTATGCCAGGAATGCGGCCCCGCAACGCGGCGCACATGGCTGGCGTCTCGACCAGGATATATGGGCGATTATCTGCCACTTGACTATAGGGGTAAATCCTCCTACCCCGGGCGCTGGCGTGACAGGCCGCGCTACATCTTCCTGCCGATCATCACGTGGATAGCGGTTTCGTTGGTGTTCCTGCCGCCCGAACCCTGCTCGGCATCGGCGTCAATCCCTTGTGCTCGCAATGAGGCAGCGAGCGCCTGTGCAGCCGACCAGAGGCGTCCAGTTTGGGACGGATGGATATCAACGATTACGTTTGTGACGGCGGCAAATCCGATAGCGGCCCCACCGGGGCGTGTAAGGCGCATTTGGACATCGAGCGTGTCCCAATCTGTCTGGGACCAGCCGGCCGCTATCAATGCCGAGGAAATAGACCTGCCAAACACTTCCGGCTCAGGGTCGCCAAATGGTCCCACCGCTACGTCGAATTGTGTACCGGGAAACGCCCGCATAGCAGCGGTAATTGCCGCCAATTGCTCGGGTTTAAGCACTCTGGGTGCCTTGAATTTTGCCAATTCCAATTCGGCTTTGGCGGCGCGTTCATTCGCGGCGGAAATCCGTTCTTCACGCGCTTTGTCGAGTGCTTCCTTGTATGGCGAGCCTAATTTGAGTGCGGCAAACTCAATTGCCAATGCGACTACCACACCTAAGAAGGCCCAATTTTCGATTTGGCCCCACAACCAAGCCCACCAAACGGTATCAGTCATCGGGGCCTCTTGGGGTGATTTCAGGCTTTCGGCAGGTCTTACCGCCTTGGCGGCAATGCTTCTTTTGCGCAGAAAATTTCGCAAATGATTACCCTTCCCATGGCGCAAAAAGCTCCAGTTGCTCCGGCAGATCATTCTCGCTGGCATCGTTCTCAGTTAGCTGAGACGGATGCCAGTGACCTCGCCTCAGCAGCCTGCTATCGCCGTCCCGAACATGTCGGGGTTGAAGCGGTTGTTATACCGGAACTGAAACTCCGCGACGTACAGCGGCATGTATTTGGCGCTCATCTTGTGGAACGTGCCGACCACGCCGCGTTTGAAGATCGACCAGAAGCCCTCAATCGTATTCGTGTGCACTGCACCGATGACGTATTGCTTCTTGCTGTGGTCAACCATTTCGTGCGGGAAGCGGCGAAGGTAATCGCTGTAGCCAACCCAAGAGTCCGTCGCCAGCAAGCTAACCTTGTTGGAGATCGCCTCGTTCACGAAATCGAGCATCGTCTGCGACGTGACCTGCTTAAGCACGCGCGCCACCACATTACCGTTGCGCTCGACCGCGCCGATGATCGGCGTTTTGCCCTTGGAGGGATGGTGCACGCGCTTGTTGAAATGGCGATTAAAGTCTTTGCCACCGATCAGCGTGGAGTCCATTTCGACGATACCGCCAAGCCTGACGGTAGGATCAATCAGGGCCGCGCGGATTTTGTGGCACATAGAATGGGCTGTCTCGTAGCTGCCGAAGCCCATCATGCGCTGAATTTGAAGGGCGCTCATCCCCTTCTTGCTGGCGAACATCAAATGGACGACCCGGAACCAGTCGCGGAGAGGCTTTTTGGTGTTCTCGAAAATCGTGCCGACCAAGGCAGAAAATCGGTAAGGACCGGCTTTCGAGCATTCCACGCATTGCCAGTGAAACGGCTTGTAGCTGGACGCATCGTAAAGCTCCGTATTGCCGCAGCGCGGGCAATGCACGCCATCGGGCCATCTACGGGCGACCAGATAGCGAAGGCAGGCATCCTCATCCCCGGCCGGGAAGCGGTCCTCAAACTGGGCCATCGTCATTTGCGGGACTGGTTTCGGGCGTCGGGCCATAGCATTTTCCCTTGGGGCAGTAGCGTAGGAGCATATTGCCATGGCTGAGGGTAATAGTCAAGTGGCAGATAATCGCCTGGCGAATCAAATCTCGCCCAAAAGGACGCCGCCGGGTGACGCCGGCGGAAAGGGGCGAGGCGGTTCCCGCGGGCGGGGCTGTCACCTCCGCTCCCGGGCGGCTCCGGGTAGAAACGCCCGGCCGGCACGACGACCGGCCTGCGGGCCTGATCGCCCGCTGCACCGTAGGACGGCCGGGAGCGGGTAACGCCCGCTCCTACCTAGTACCGTCCCGGGAAGCGCGTGACTGGAGTTGAGCGGTGGCGTTCGGTCGCTGCCGCGAGCGCCGTGGTGGAACGCCGGCAGGCGAGCGCGCCCGACAGCGGAAGGGCGGCGCAAGCCGCCTTTCCGTGGCGCGCCGCCGTGCCCGCTGGCACGGCGACATGAAACACTGCGTCTGCCGGCGTTCCGCTTCCTTTATTTCTTACCTTCGTCATTGCGAGGAGCCAACGGGTCCGGCCCGAAGTGGCCGGCCCGATGACAGGCTCCGCGACGAAGCAATCCAGAACGTTACCGCTGCACTAGATTGCTTCGCTTCGCTCGCAATGACTGTTCGTTCATCGCTGTTTGACATTGCGGTTTGCAAAACTCGGGCGCCATCGCGCCGCGGGAACGATGGCACTCATCCGCCCCCGTTTTCACGCGGGAGGAAGAATGCGCCGCTCGCATCGGCTCAGCCGCTCCAGCCGAGAATGTCGAGCGAGACATGCGCCAGACCGTCGGAGCCGATCGCCTGGGCGCCGGCCGGCGTGAGATCGATGATGCGGCCGTCGACGAAGGGACCGCGGTCGTTGATGCGCACCACGACCCAATCGCCGGTGACGTCGTTGGTGACGCGCACCAGGGTACCGAACGGCAGGGTCTTATGCGCCGCCGTCAGCGAGTCGGGCGACGCCGTTTCGCCGTTTGCGGTCAGCTCCCCGGAATAGGCGTAGACCGACGCGATTCCGGACTCGGCCGATAGTGTCATCGGCAGGCCGATCGTCGAATCCAGCAGCGTGGAAGCAAGAAGCACGATGAAACCCGAAAGCTTTGTCAGGCTATGCCGAGCCATGATGCGCCCTCCTGGTTGTTGATGAGATTGGCCGGCTCAGCCGGTTCGGCCGACGACGTCGAGAGTCACATGGGCGAGGCCGGAGAAGCCGAGCGCCTGGGCCGCGGCGGGGGTGAGGTCGATCACCCGGCCGGCGACGAAAGGTCCGCGATCGTTGATGCGCACCACGACGGAGCGGCCGTTGGCGTCATTGGTCACCCGCACGCGGGTGCCGAACGGCAGCGTGCGATGCGCTGCGGTCAGCGCGTCCGGCGATTCCTGCTCGCCATCGGCGGCGCGGCGGCCGTTATAGTTGTAGACGGAAGCAATCCCGGACTCCGCCGAAGCCGTCATCGGGATTGCGATAATGGAGACGACAAAAGCCGAAACAATCAAAGTCTTCTTGAGGCTATACCCAGCCATGATCACCCTATTCGATTGTTGATGGGGGTGTGATTCGGTCCGCTGATCGCGAACCTGGCGCGCTATGACCAGTCAAATGTGGTCATTGTGCGTCGCAACATCGCTGGAAATGCTTTGGGCGAGAAGATGAAATCAATGCGGCCGCAAAAGTGTTCCGGAACTATTCGGTAAATACTTGCCAGAATGGGACTTTTGGCCGCCGGCGTGCCTTCCGGCGCGGTCAATTAGGGCAAAGCCATGCGCGTTGCGCAGCCCGGTTCGGCATTGCTGCGATGCAACCAATTGCTTGCGGGCAGATTCAGGCCGGCGTGATTCGCGCGCAATGTCGAATAAAGCCTACGCCGCGGCGCTGGGCAGCACGTGATTCTTGAATTGCTCGCGCAACACGATCTTTTGGATTTTGCCGGTGGCGGTGTGCGGGATCTCGGCGATGAACACCACGTCGTCCGGCATCCACCATTTGGCGACCTTGCCCTCCAGGAAGGCGAGCATCTCCTGTTTGGTCGCGGTCTGGCCGGCTTTGAGCACGATGACGAGCAAGGGCCGCTCGTCCCATTTCGGATGGCGCACGCCGATCACGGCGGCTTCGGCGACCTTGGGATGGCCGACCGCGAGGTTTTCCAGTTCGATCGACGAAATCCATTCGCCGCCCGACTTGATCACGTCCTTGGAACGGTCGGTGATCTGCATGTAGCCGTAGCGGTCGAGCGTGGCGACGTCGCCGGTGTCGAAGAAGCCCTCGGCGTCGAGCACATCGGCGCCTTCCTTGAAATAGGCCGCGGGCGACCGCCGGCCCGCGCACTTTGAGCCGGCCGAAGGTTTTGCCGTCCCGCGGCAGTTCGCGGCCGCCATCGTCGGTGATCTTCATCTCGACGCCGAACGGCGGGTGGCCCTGCTTCATCTGCAGCGTCGAGCCGCGCCTCGCCGGACAGCGCGGCATATTCCGGCTTGAGCGAGCCGAGCGTGCCGAGCGGGCTCATCTCGGTCATGCCCCAGGCATGGCAGACCTCGACGTCGTAGACGTCCTGGAATTTCTGGATCATGGCGCGCGGGCAGGCCGAGCCGCCGATCACCACTTTGTGCAGGTACGGCAGCTTCAGGTTATTGGCTTCGAGGTGTTGCAGCAGCATCAGCCACACCGTCGGCACCGCGGCGGTGAAGGTGACGCGATAGCCGTCGAGCAGCTCATAGATCGAGGCGCCGTCGAGCTTGGCGCCCGGCATCACCATGGCCGCGCCGACCATCGGCGAGGTCAAGGCCAGACCCCAGCAATTGGCGTGGAACATCGGCACCACCGGCATGATCACGTCGCGCGAGGCGACGCCCATGGCGTCGGGCTGCGCCGCTATCATCGAGTGCAGCACGTTGGAGCGGTGCGAATAGAGCACGCCCTTGGGATGGCCGGTGGTGCCGGAGGTGTAGCACATGCCGGCGGCGGTGTTCTCGTCGAAGGATTTCCAGGCGAAAATCGCCGTCGACGTCCGCGATCCACTCCTCGTAGGGCACGACGTTCTTCAGCGCCGTCGCCGGCAGATGCGCGGCGTCGGTCAGCACCACGTAGCGTTCGATCGGCTTGAGCTTGTCGGCGAGTTTCTCCAGGATCGGCAGGAAGGTGAGGTCGACCATCATCACGCGATCCTCGGCGTGATTGACGATCCAGGCGATCTGCTCGGGGAACAGGCGCGGATTGACGGTGTGATAGACGGCGCCGATGCCCGTGATGCCGTACCAGGCCTCGAGGTGACGCCAGGTGTTCCAGGCCAGCGTCGCCACGCGGTCGCCGTTGCGCGATGCCGTCGCGTTCGAGCCGTTGCGCGACCTTAAGCGCGCGGGCGCGAATTTCGGTGTAATTCGTGGTGTGCATCGGCCCCTCGATCGAGCGCGAGATCACCGACCGCCCGCCGTGATTGACCGCGGCGTGATCGATGATGCGATGGCACAACAGCTGCCAATCCTGCATCAGCCCGAGCATGACTTTTCCTCCCGCAAGCGCCTCGCCTTGGACCGCGCCGGCCGGACCGGCCGCGGCCGCCTAAGGTTAAACCGGCAAAGCGGCAAGGCAAACTCCTTCCTTTTGCCGGGTCCTTGTACGCGAGCCGGCAGATGGCCTAAGCAGGTTCGCGTGAGACGTATCGTCATCAGCGTTGCGATGATTTGCGCGGCCGCAAGCGCGGCGGCGCAGAGTAGCGCGCCGGACAGTCCGGTTGCGCCGGCAAAACGAGCCAAAGTCGACCGCGGCGCCGAGCACGGTTCGGCGCGCGCGCCGCGGCCATTGCCGGTCGTCATTCCGCGACAATTTGCGCCGCCGCAGGAAGCCTATGCCTCGTTCCCGGAAACCGCCGCCGCCGCGGCGCCGCCGCCGCCGTCCGCCTGCCAGCTGCGGCTGGCAAAAACTCGCGGTATTTCAAGCGCTGCCGGTCCTGGTCGGGCCGGGCGAGTGCGGCGCCAGCGACGCGGTGGCAATGAACGCAATCGTCCTGCCGGACGCGAGCAAGGTCGCGGTAACGCCGCCGGCGACGCTACGCTGTCCGATGGCGGAAGAGATTGCCAACTGGGTCCGCGACGACGTCGCACCGTCGATGGCGGAATTCGGCGCGCCATTGCGCGAGCTCGACAATCTGGATTCCTACGGCTGCCGCGGGCGCGATCGTATCCGCGCCGCCGCGCTGAGCGAGCATGGCCGCGCCAACGCGCTCGACGTGCGCGCGTTCAAGCTTGCCGACGGTCAGTCGATCGCGCTGACCGACGTCAACGTCGCCAAGGATTGGCGCGATGCCATTCGGGCGAGCGCCTGCGCGCGGTTTTCCACGGTGCTCGGCCCGGGCTCCGACGGCTATCACGAGGAGCACATCCATCTCGATCTGGCCGAACGGCATAACGGCTATAAGATCTGCGAGTGGGACGTGCGCGAGCCGCCACCGCCGGTGCAGGCGGCAGCCGCAACGCCCAAGGACGAAGACGAAGCCGCGGGCTCGCCGGGCGAACAGCCGGCGGCAATCCCGCCGATTCCCTTGGATGAGGTGCCGTTGCCGCGGCCGCGGCCGGTTGCGCAAATCGAACGGGCCTTGTCCGGCCACCATAATATCGAGCAATAAGGAGCATGATCTCGGAAAGTCGTCGCCGCTTTGCCGGCTTTGCGAAGCCCGGGTCGGCGGGCGAAGCAAGGTCGGAAAAGATCATGCGCAAAATCAAAGGTCTTTGATGTCTCCGCTCAGCAATCTCGCCGCCCGCGACGTCGCAACGCTGGTGCACCCCTACATCAACCTCGCGCGTTTTCGCGAGACCGGTCCGCTCGTCATCGAGCGCGGCCAGGGCGTCTATGTCTATGACACCGAGGGCAAGGCCTATATCGAGGGCATGGCCGGACTGTGGTGCACGGCGCTCGGCTACGGCAACGAAGAACTGGTCGAGGCCGCCGCGGCGCAGATGCGGAAATTGCCCTTCGCCCATCTGTTCACCGGGCGCAGCCACGATCCGGCCATCGAGCTTGCGGAAAAGCTCAAGGAGATCGCGCCGGTGCCGATCTCCAAGGTGTTCTTCTGCAATTCCGGCTCGGAGGCGAACGACAGCCAAGTCAAGCTCGTCTGGTATCTCAACAATGCGCTCGGCCGGCCGCGGAAGAAAAAAATCATCAGCCGCATGAAAGCCTATCACGGCGTCACCGTGGCGGCGGCTTCGCTGACCGGGCTTCCCGCCAATCACCGCGACTTCGACCTGCCGCTGCCGGGCTTCTTGCATGCCGGTTGTCCGCATCACTACCGCTTCGCGCACGACGGCGAGAGCGAGGCGGAATTCGCCACGCGCCTCGCCGACGAGCTCGACGCGCTGATCGTCAAGGAAGGGCCGGATACGGTTGCGGCCTTTATCGCCGAGCCGGTAATGGGCGCCGGCGGCGTGATCGTGCCGCCGCAAAGCTATTTCGAGAAGATCATGCCGGTCTGCGCCAAGCATGACGTGTTCATGATCAGCGACGAGGTGATCTGCGGCTTCGGCCGGCTCGGCACGACGTTCGGCTGCGAGAAACTGAATTTCGTCCCGCATTCGATCTCGGTCGCCAAGGCGCTGTCGTCGGCCTATCTGCCGATCGCCGGCGTCATGATTCCAGAATTCATGTATGAGGCGCTGCTGGCCGAAAGCAAAAAGATCGGGGTGTTCGGCCACGGCTTCACCTATGGCGGCCATCCGGTTTCCGCCGCGGTCGCGCTCAAGGCGATCGAAATCTATGCACGCGATCGGATCTTCGAGAAAGCCGCCGAACGGGCGCCGCAATTCCAGGCGCGGCTCAAGGCGCTCGGGGAACATCCCCTGGTCGGCGAAGCGCGCGGCCTCGGCTTGATCGGCGGGCTGGAGCTGGTCGCCGATAAAAACAGCAAACGGTCCTTCGATCCGCAGCATGGCGTCGGCGCCGGCGCGGTGCAGTTTGCCGAAACCGAAGGCTTGATCGTGCGCTCGGTGCTCGGCGACGTTTTGACGCTGTGTCCTCCGCTTGTCATCAGCGCGGCTGAAATCGACGAGTTGTTCGACCGGCTTACGCGCGCGCTCGACAAGACGCTGGATTGGGTCACGCGCCAACGGATCGCGCAGTCGTGAATATTCGATAATACGGTTTGTTCCGAAATGAACGTTCCGTTCATCACCTTCGCGCTATGAGGCGGCCGGGACTTGATATGGACCCGACCGCAACGTCTGCAAATGCGCGAGGCCGGCGCGCGGCGAAGTCGCCGCTGACGCGGCGCCGTTTCCTGAGCGCAGGCGCGGCCGTGATCGGCTTATCGGTGAGCGCGGCCGGCGCCTATGCCGGCGCCATCGAGCCGCTGGGCCTTACCGTGACGCGATATGCGCTGACGCCGCCGGGCTGGCCCGCGGGCCGCAAACTCACCATCACGGTGATCGCCGACTTGCATGCCGGCGGTCCCGACATGACGCTGCCGCACATCCGGAGCGTTATCGACACCGCGCAGGCTTTACGGTCCGACCTCGTGGTGCTGCTCGGCGATTTCAAGGCGTGGTACAGCTGGTTCGAGAGCAAACCCGTCGCCGATCCGGTCTGGGCGGCCGAACTGGCGCGGCTTGAAGCTCCGCTTGGCACCTGGGCGATCCTTGGCAACCACGATTGGTGGCATGACCTGGCCGGCGTTCGGGCCGCGCTGGCCGGCGCGCACATACCGGTGCTCGAAAACGATGCCGTGCTCTTGGGGGCGGCGGGGCGGCGGTTCTGGCTGGCCGGACTCGGCGATCAGATCGCCTACCGCCTCGGCTACGGTCAATTCCGCGGCGTCGACGATCTGCCGGGCACGCTTGCGCGTATCCAATCCGACGACCCGGTGCTGCTCCTGGTTCACGAGCCGGATATTTTTCCGCAAATTCCGGATCGTGTGGCGCTCACGCTAGCCGGCCACACCCATGGCGGACAGATTCGTCTGCCGCTCGTTTGGCCCCACTTCGTTCCTTCGAAATATGGCGCGCGCTTTGCCTATGGCCATGTGATCGAGCGCCGCCGACACATGATCGTCTCCGGCGGACTCGGCACCAGCATCGTTCCGGCCCGTTTCGGAGTGCCGCCTGAAATCGTCCACGTCACGCTCGGCGTATGAAAGCAAACGGCGCCGACCGAGGCCGGCGCCGTATTCGCTTCCGATCTTCCGGATGCTTAGTACGGTCTCGTTGCCGCAGCGTCGGGGCCGGCCGCTATTTGCGGACTGAACGGCGCATCGCCCTGCTTCGGCGCCAGCACCACGACGATGGTGCCGACCTTCACCCGGCTGTAGAGGTCGATCGCGTCTTCGTTGGTCATGCGGATGCAGCCCGACGAGACGGCCTGACCGATATATTCGGGCTGGTTGGTGCCGTGGATGCGGTACAACGTGTCCTTGTTCCCGGAGTACAGATACATGCCGCGGGCGCCCAATGGATTATGCGGCCCCCCGGTCACGAAGGCCGGGAACGGGCCGAGCCGCGCCTGCTCGCCTGGCGTCGGAATCCACGGCGGCCATTCTTCCATGCGGCCGACCTTGGCGATGCCGTTCCAGGCTTGAGCCTCTTCACCCACCGCGATGCCGTAGCGGATCGCCTTGCCGTTCGGCAGCACGTAGTAGAGGAACTTATTGTCGCTATCGATGACGATCGTGCCCGGGCGCTTCCTTGCGCGTATAGTCGACGATGTGGCGGCGGTAGGCCTCTGGGATCGAGGCCTGCGCATAGGGCAGGTTCGACATCAACTGCTTGTCGCGCGCATTCCAGCTGGTCTGCGTTGCGGGATCAAGCGTTTCCTGCATGCAGCCACCGAGCGCAAGCCCAATGATGACGAATGCAATAGCACGCAATGCCATGACTTACCTACTTCTCCGTCCGCCCGGTGCCGCCCCGGCCAATTAGAGTGAATCCCAATAGCCAAACCGTCGAGGCGATGCCAGTCGTTACGGGGCTGCAGCGATAAGGTCCGTGGCGAGTGTTGCAGGAATGCCGCAGTAACCCCCCAGCGGCCGTGGATAACCGGCCGTTCGACCCGGCCAATTCCGACCCGAAAGCCCGATCCACTATGGCGCCCACACATTAAGCAAGGGTTTACCACGATCGGTGCAGGTACCGCTGCGCATCCCAGGACCGGACAGGACCGGACAGGACCGGGCAGGACCGGAAATGTCACCGCAATGCACAATTTGTCGCCTATTTCCGCCGCACTCATCGCTCAGGATTTGATCAGCTCTAACGGACAAGCGAACGGGGTTCCATAATGACGAATGCGCCTGCTGAAATCGGCCAAAAAATCGGCTCCAAAGAATAAGATGAGCGAGACTTCCGGCGAAAATGCCGCCCAAAACACCGCGCTTGACCACCGCTACCGGCAGATCGGGATTTCCGCTGTTGCGGCCGCCGCGCGCTACCAAGGCGTCGCCAAGAACCCGGCCTATGCGCCCGCCCCGACGAAATGGCGCGATCACAGCGACGAGGCCGCTTAGGCGGCGCCTTGGCGACGTGAATCGTCCGGCTTCGGCCGGCCAGTAGGGAGCGCGAAGTCCCCTTTTTATTTGGAATTTATCTCGATCGAGCCGCCGGTTCAGTGGCTCGCGGTGATCCGCGGCGCCCGATCGCGCGTGAGCCACACCTCAAACGCCGCCAGCGCCGCGACGATGACGCCAATTGCGACGTCGAGGGTCATGGCATCGCTGTTCTGGAAGCCAAGGAGCCAGGGCGATACGATCAGCGCCAGACCGGCGATCAGAATGAACCATTCCTCCCAGACCGCGAAAGCGGCGAGCGCTGCAATCGACAGCACCGCGATGATGATGCCGACCGTCGATGCGGTCTGCCATGGCGCGCCGGAGGACAGGTCGAACAGCCAGGGCGAGAAGAACAGCACGCCGCTAAGGACGAGGTTCACCACGTCGCAGAGCCGCACCTTCGACCAATCGTCCATGATGTCCTCCCTTGCCGGCAGCGGGCCGCGGCGACGTTGGCGACTGGCGGCGCACTTGGCGGCGCGCCGCGCCCCCGTTGGTTGCAAAACCGCATGGCGGCGCTTTGGTTCCGGTTGAGCGCGAAACGCGTGGCATGACCTCAGTCGACCTTATGGATGGCTTCTCCGACGCCGAGATCGAAGCCGGTCGCCGGCTATTTGCCGGCGAGTGGAACTTTTTGTCGGCGGCGGGCTCGCTCAATTCGCTGCCGCCAACGATCGGACCTGAAATCGCTTTTGCCGGGCGTTCCAATGTCGGCAAGTCGTCGCTCATCAATGCGCTCACCGGCCGCCGGGCGCTGGCGCGCACCTCCAATAGGCCGGGCCGCACCCAGCAATTGATCTTCTTCGGCGGGTCGCAGCGGCTCGTGCTGGTCGACATGCCGGGTTACGGTTACGCCGCCGCGGCCAAGAGCAAGGTTGCGGCCTGGACCGGGCTTATGTCGGATTATCTTTGCGGCCGCGCCACGCTGGCGCGGGTCTATCTGTTGGTCGATGCGCGCCACGGCTTGAAAACCGCCGACCAACCCATTCTCGATAGCCTCGGCGCGGCCGCCGTCAGCCATGAAATCGTGCTCACCAAATGCGATCAGGTCAGTGCGGTGATGCTTGCTGAGCGCATTGAAATCACTCAAGGCTGCGATGCGGAAACGGCCGGCGGCGTTTCCCGATCTGGTCGCGACCTCGGCGAAGAGCGGCGCCGGCATCGCCCAGCTGCGCGCCGCGATCGCGCGGCTTGTCGCCGAACGCGCCTGACTTAGGCTTGCCGGAAGCATTGTCGTGCGGCCGCCACGCGGCTAGATAGTCTGCGCAGCATGCCGGAAAGACTTATCCGATGAGCCAAAACGACGCCGTAAGCCCCGAAGTGCAGGCCCGCATTCTTGTGGAAGCCTTGCCGTATATGCAGCGCTATGACGAGGCGATCATCGTCATCAAATACGGCGGCCATGCCATGGGCGCGGAGCATCTGGCGCGCGACTTCGCCCGCGATATCGTGTTGCTGGAGCAAACCGCGATTAACCCGGTCGTGGTGCACGGCGGCGGTCCGCAGATCGAAGCCATGCTCAAGCAGGTCGGCGTGCAAGCGCAATACGCGGCCGGGCTGCGTATCACCGACGAAAAGACGCTCGAAATCGTCGAGATGGTGCTTGCCGGATCCATCAACAAGCGGATGGTCGGCTACATCAACGAGGCCGGCGGCAAAGCCATCGGGCTGTGCGGCAAGGACGGCAATATGGTGGTCGCACGCAAGCTGACGCGGACCGTCGTCGACCCCG
This sequence comes from uncultured Alphaproteobacteria bacterium, assembly GCA_963823225.1. Lineage (GTDB taxonomy): Bacteria > Pseudomonadota > Alphaproteobacteria > Rhizobiales > Xanthobacteraceae > BOG-931. The sequence goes on from CAWGKM010000001.1 coordinate 212,899, forward strand.
ATTCCGCGATCGAGAAAGTGGTCGACCTCGGATTTGTCGGCGAGCCGGAGAAGGTCGATACCACCGTGCTCAATCAGATTCTCGGCCGCGAATTGATTCCGGTGCTGGCGCCGGTCGCCGCCGCCGCGAGCGGCGGCACCTTCAATGTCAATGCCGACACGTTCGCCGGCGCCATTGCCGGCGCGCTAAGGGCCAAGCGTCTTTTGCTCCTAACGGACGTGCCCGGCGTGCTCGACAAATCGAAGCACCTCATCAAGGAACTGTCGGTCGAAGACGCGCGCCGCCTCATCGCCGACGGCACCATCTCCGGCGGCATGATCCCGAAGGTTGAAACCTGCATCGACGCGCTCGACCGCGGCGTCGAAGGCGTCGTCATCCTGGACGGCAAAGTGCCGCACGCGGTGCTGCTCGAACTGTTTACCGAACTCGGCGCCGGCACCCTCATCCATAATTAGTCCGGCTGGCTCCCGCTATGTTCCCATTGGCGCCCGGCATCGCCGCGGGCATCTCGCTCGGCATATCCGACGTACTGGCGAAAATCATTTTCGCCGCCGGAACCGACGTGCTCACCATGCTGTCGTTTCGCAGCGTGGTCGGGCTGGCCTTCGTGGCGAGCTGGTTGCATTTCGGCCCGAAGGCTTCCGCCGATGCGCGGGTGCGGTTGGTATCGCTTGTCATCGGGGTGCTGTTCACCGGCCTCATTTTCTGGTTGTTCAAGGCGATCGAAGCGATCGACGTGCCCACCGCGGTCCTTTCCTACTTTACCTATCCGCTATTGACCGGCCTCGCCGCTTCGCTTGCCGGGCTCGAGCCGCTGCGCTGGAAGGGCGTGTTGTGCGCACTTGCCGCGTTTTTCGGTCTCGCCGTGATGATCGGCGCGCATCCGGCGGGGCTGGCTCTCGCGGGCGTCGGCTATGCGCTCGCCGCCGCCTGTTGCCGCACCGGCGTGCTGCTGGTGACGCGCGCTTATCTGGTCGGCGCCGACGCGCGGATGACGACGTGGTATTCGATGATTTCGTCAACCGCGATCTTTGTCGCGGTCTCGCTCGCCACGCAGACCTGGCACCCGCCGCAAACCGGTCTGGGCTGGACATGCTTGGTCGCGGTTAGTCTTGCGACCACCGCCGCAATCTTGTTCATTTTCGTCTCCACGGTGCGCATCGGACCGTTCCGCACCGCGCTGATCATGCATCTCGAGCCGCTGACGGCGATGATCGTGAGTGCACTGCTGCTCGGCGAGACGATCACGCCGATCCAGGGTCTCGGCAGCGCCATCATGCTGGCGGCGCTGGTCGCATTTCAAATATGGCGATGACGACGGATTGCCGATATCGCTCCGTGCGCCGCTGGCGCGCCGTGTTTTGCGCAATTTGCGGCCTCGTTGCGTTGACCACAGCACCGGCACGGGCGCAAACGCCGCCGTCGCAAACGCCGTCAGCGCAAACGCCGACCCAAACACAGCCCCAAACACAGACCGACGTCGAGATTGCACTTGTGCTTGCGGTCGACGCTTCCGGCAGCGTTTCTAATGACCGCTTCGAGTTGCAGAAGCAGGGCTATGCGGCGGCATTCCGCAACCCGCGGGTCCTGACCGCAATCCGTTCGCTCGACACGCAGTCGATCGCGGCCACCATGATGCAGTGGACCGGGCCGCTTCTGCATGTCGTCGTGGTCGACTGGACGCTGATCAAGGACGCAGCGAGTGCGGACGCTTTTGCCGCGGCTATCGCGGCAGCGCCGCGGCAACTGTTCGGCGGCGGCACTTCGATCAGCGGCGCCATCGACTATTCGCGGTTTCTGCTCGTGCAAAGTCCCTTCCACGGCGCCCGGCGCCTCATCGATATTTCCGGCGACGGCGCGAACAACCGCGGCCGGCCGGTGACGCTGGCGCGCGATGAGGCCGTGCATGACGGTATCGGCATTAACGGCCTGCCGATCCTCGCGCTTGAACCCGACCTCGATCGCTATTATTACGACAACGTCATCGGCGGGCCGGGTGCGTTTATGATTCCCGCCGAGAATTACGATACTTTCGCCGATGCGATCTTGAAAAAGCTGATCAATGAAATCGCCGGCATGGAACCGGACACGAATCCGTCATCGGGTTTTGATGCGAATCGCGGCTTCGTGTCACAAACTCGGCTAACTTTGCGCCGAAGCTCGGTCACGTATTTACGGAGCATGTCCGTGCAAAAGCGGTGAGGATGAAACCATGCGCGGGTTCCACAACAGTTCCTTCGATCCGCAGACGCTTGTCCTCCTGGAGGCCGCCTTCGACGAGGCTTGGCTGACCCTCAAAGCAATCGGCAACACGACGGTCAAGCCCGACGAGCTCGCGCGCTGCGTGCTGCGGCTTGCGATGGAAGGCGAGCGCGATCCGGTGACCTTGCACGATGGGGCGCTCAAAGGGCTTATTCCGGCGACCTCCTGGCGCGAGGCGGGCTGAAGGCGCGCCGGAGATTCGATCAGGCAGGCGCGGCGAACAGCGCGACGCCGGCGACCGCGGCGCCGGCCAGCGTGCCGATGAGCAATGCCCAGAAGAATGGGATAGATTTGCGTAAAGTCCTTCGCATCGATTGCCCCCGTTGCGCCGATTGCTAAAACTGATTTCGGGGTGGAGTACAGCCTCGTCGCTGTGAACTATGGCAACAACGAGTCGCCGGGAAATGACGAAATCCTCCGCCCGCGGCGTCGGCAAACCAGGCTTCAAACACGTCGAAACCTGGGTGTTCGATCTCGACAACACGCTTTATCCGCATCATCTCAATCTCTGGCAGCAGGTCGACGAACGCATCCGCGACTACATCGTCGATTTCCTGAAAATCACCCATGACGAAGCCTTCCGATTGCAGAAGGACTATTACCGGCGCTACGGCACGACCATGCGCGGCTTGATGGAGGAGCATGGCCTCGAACCCGACCAGTTCCTCGAAATCGTACACCAGATCGATCGTTCGCCGCTCAAACCCAATCCCGCACTCGGCGCCGCCATCGCCAAGCTTCATGGCCGCAAATTCATACTCACCAACGGCACGCGCCATCACGCCGAAGAAGTAATGCGCCGGCTCGAAATCGATGAGCACTTCGACGACGTGTTCGATATCAAAGCGGCGGAGCTTGAACCCAAGCCGCGGCCATTGGTTTATGAGCGATTTATCGCGCGCCATAAGGTGGACCCCAAGGCCACCGCCATCTTCGAAGACCTCGCCCGCAATCTCGAAGTGCCGCATGCGCTCGGCATGACGACGATCCTCGTCGTGCCCGAAGGCGCAGGCATCGTTTTGCGCGAAGAGTGGGAGCTCGCCGGCCGCGATTCGGCGCATGTCGATCACGTCACCGACGATCTTGCCGGTTTTTTGCGCGGCATCGCCGCTTCACTTGCGCTAGGTCCAGGCAAAAAACGGTCCAGTTTGGACCCGCGTGGACCCCGCGGCGCTTGACATCGCCCAAGCCCACCCCGACAAACCGCGCAGCGGGGACTATTTCCATGTCAGCCGGGAGTACCGAGCATTTGGCCGCGACCATCGACGCCGCCTTCGAGCGGCGCGATGAGATCGGCCCGGCCACCAAGGGCGCGGTGCGCGACGCGGTCGAGCAGGCGCTCGATCTACTCGATCGCGGCGCCGCCCGCGTCGCCGAGCGTCAGGCGAGCGGCGCCTGGCGGGTCAATCAATGGCTCAAGAAAGCGGTGCTGCTGTCGTTTCGGCTCAACGACATGAGCGAAATCTCCGGCGGCCCCGGCCACGCGGTGTGGTGGGACAAGGTGCCGTCGAAGTTCGATCATTGGGACGACGGCCGCTTTCGCGCCGCCGGCTTTCGCGCGGTGCCGGGCTGCGTGGTGCGCCGCTCCGCCTATATCGCGCCCGGCGTGGTGCTGATGCCGTCGTTCGTCAATCTCGGCGCCTATGTCGATCAAGGAACCATGGTCGATACTTGGGCCACCGTCGGCTCGTGCGCGCAAATCGGCAAGAATTGTCATATTTCCGGCGGCGCCGGCATCGGCGGCGTGCTCGAGCCATTGCAGGCGGGCCCGGTGATCATCGAGGACAATTGCTTTATCGGCGCGCGCTCGGAAGTCGCCGAGGGCGTGATCGTGCGCGAAGGTTCCGTGCTGTCGATGGGCGTCTTTATCGGCGCCTCGACCAAGCTCGTCGACCGCGACAGCGGCAAGACGTTGCAGGGCGAGGTGCCGGCTTATTCGGTCGTGGTGCCGGGAACGATTGCGAGCAAGCCGAGCAAAGCCGGCGACGAGAGCCCCAATCTCTATTGCGCGGTCATCGTCAAGCGGGTCGACGAGAAGACGCGCGCCAAAACCAGCATCAACGAATTGCTGCGGGACTAAGGCCGGGATTGAGCTAACGTCGCGCCGATGGATTGGGCCTATCTCCTCAACAGTTTCGACGGCCGCATCGGCCGCAAGACGTTCTGGATCGCGATGGCCGTCGTGACGGTCGCCGAGATTATCGGCCACATCTTCGCCGAGGAAATCCAGGGCGACCGGCTCAGCGCGATCGTCGACCTCGCTTTCACCTACCCCGAATTCGCCATCGCTGTGAAACGCGGCCACGACCGCAATATGCCGTTGTGGCTGCTCGTCGCTTTCTTCGGCGCCGGAGCGGTGCTTGACCTGCTCACCGTGCTTGAATTGAGCGGCACGGCGGATGAGCCGAGCATGCTGTCGATCGCCATCGCGCTGCCGTTTACGGTTTTAGGCATCGCATTATTGGTCGAGCTCGGCTTCCGCAAAGGCACGTCGGGACCGAACCAATACGGGCCCGATCCGCTCGGCAAGGTTTGAAGCGATGACTGCCGATCCCGTCGCCATCGCCCGCGATCTGGTCCGCTGCCGTTCGGTCACGCCGGAGGAAGGCGGCGCGCTCGCTTATTTGGAGGGGCTCTTGGCGAAATCGGGATTTACCGTGCATCGCGCGGTGTTCGCAGAGCCCGGCACCGCGCCGGTCGATAATCTTTACGCGCGCATCGGCACAGCGAAACCCAATCTGGTATTCGCCGGCCATACCGACGTCGTGCCCGCCGGCAACGAAGCCTCGTGGTCGCATCCGCCGTTTGCCGGCGAGGTCGCGGGCGACCGGCTTTACGGCCGCGGCGCCGTCGACATGAAAGGCGGCATCGCCTGCTTCGTCACGGCGGCGCTCAATCATATCGCCGCCAACGACCGCAAGCCGAAGGGCTCGATTTCGCTGTTGATCACCGGCGACGAGGAAGGCGTCGCGGTCAACGGCACCGTCAAGCTGCTGCAATGGGCGGCCGCGCGCGGCGAAAAATTCGACCACTGCATTCTCGGCGAGCCGAGCAATGTCGAGGCGCTGGGCGACACCATCAAGGCTGGCCGGCGCGGCTCGCTCAACGGCACGCTCATCGTCACCGGCCGCCAGGGCCATGTCGCCTATCCCGAGCGCGCCGACAATCCGATCCGCGGGCTGATTGCACTCATGACCGCGATGCAAGCCCCGCTCGATCAGGGCAGCGAGCATTTCGCGCCGTCGAACCTCGAATTCACCTCGGTCGACGTCGGCAATCCGACCGTCAATCTCATTCCCGCCGAAGCCCGCGCGCGCTTCAATATCCGCTACAACGATCACCACAGCCAGGCCGCGATCAAGACGCTGATCGAGCGCCGCGCGCAGGCCGCGGCCGCGGGGCGCGTGCATTACGCATTCGATTGGCAGCCGTCGAACGCCGACGTTTTTGTCACCAAGCCCGGCCCGTTCACCGATCTCGCCGCCGCGGCAATCGCCGAAGTGACCGGCCGCAAGCCGAAGCTTTCGACCAGCGGCGGCACTTCCGATGCCCGCTTCATCAAGGACTATTGCCCGGTGCTCGAATTCGGCCTGGTCGGACGGACCATGCATGCGGTCGACGAATGCGTAGCCGTTGCCGATCTCGTCGCGCTCACCGCGATCTATCGGCGGATTATCGAAAAGTATTTCGCTTAATCGTCATTCCCGGGCCGGCCGAAGGCCGGAGCCGGGAATCCATAGCCACAATCGTTTCAGAAAAAGCTCAGACTATTCTGAAACTTTCGTGAGTATGGATTCCGGGTTCGCGCTTCCGCCTTCGCGCTCCGCGCTTCGGCGGACTCAAACCCGCCGTAGCTCGCCGTGCGAGCGAAGGCGGGTCGCGCGCCCCGGAATGACGGTCTCAATACTCCACCCGCACCAGATAAAGCCCGTGCGGCGGCGCGACCTGGCCGCAAGCGGTCCGATCGCGCGCCGCGAGCGCCGCCGCGAGATCGTCGGCGCTCCATTTGCCCTCGCCGACATGCACGAGCGAGCCGACCATCGAGCGCACCTGATGCTGCAGGAACGAGCGCGCCGCAGCGGTGATGCGCAGCTCGTCGCCGTCGCGCGCCACGTCGAGGCGGTCGAGCGTCTTGATCGGCGATTTCGCTTGGCATTCGGCGGCGCGGAACGTCGTGAAGTCGTGGCGGCCGACGAGTTTTTGCGCAGCGGCGTGCATCGCCGCGCCATCGAGCGGACGCGGCACGCGCCAGGCGCGGTTGAGATCGAGCGTGAGATCGGCGCGGCGATTGACGATGCGATAGCGGTAGTGGCGCTTGATCGCCGAGAATCGCGCGTCGAAGCTTTCCGCCACTTGTTCGGCCGCGAGCACCGCGACCGGCTGCGGGCGCAAATGGAAGTTGATCGCGTCGCGAACGTTATCCACGTCCCAATCCTTGGCCAGATCGACATGGGCGACCTGGCCGAGCGCATGCACGCCGGCATCGGTGCGTCCGGCGCCCTGGACCGCGACGCGCTCGCCGGCGAAGGCCGCGATCGCGTCGGTCAGCACGCTCTGCACGGAAATGCCGTTGTCCTGCGCCTGCCAGCCGACAAAGGGCGTGCCGTCGTATTCGATGGTGAGTTTGTAGCGGGGCATGGCCGGCTCGGCTCAGACGAGAATGCTGTCGCGTGCGACCGGCAAGCCGCGCCAGAACGCATCGGCCGACATTACCTGGCCGCCTGCACGTTGAAGTTCGATCAACAGAATGGCGCCACTGCCGCACGCAATCGTGGGCTTGATGTCGAGTACTTGACCAGGCGACGCGCCCCCAACTCCTATCGCGGTACGTAAGACTTTAACACGACCCACACCAGAAATTTCGAACCAAGCTCCTGGGTCAGGTGAGAGCCCACGACAGTGGTTGTGGACCTCTTTGCAGGGCTTGTTCCAGTCAATACGCGTCTCATTTTTGTCGATCTTAGTGGCGTAAGTGGTGCGGCGCCATTTGGATTGCGGTTTGAATTTCCACGGCCGTTTTTTTCCGAGCGAACTTACCGCCCGGAACATCAGGTCAGCCCCACGGTCTGCTAGCAAATCATGCAACTCGCCAGCCGTTGAGTCCGGACCGATCGCAATTCGCCTTCCCTTGGCGACCGGGCCGGTGTCGAGACCCTCGTCCATCTTCATCACCATCACGCCGGTCTCGCGGTCACCGGCCATGACGGCGCGATGGATCGGCGCCGCGCCGCGCCAGCGCGGCAATAACGAGGCATGCAAATTGAAACAGCCGAGTGGGAAAGCGTCCAGAATTGTCTTCGGCAGGATCAGACCGTAGGCGACAACCACCGCCGCGTTAGCACCATGCGCACGCATTTCAGCGACGGCCTCATCACCCTTAAGCGATTTCGGCGTAAAGATTGGAATACCAAGAGGTTTGGCTGCCTGCTCGACCGGCGTTGGCGTCAGCTCCAATCCACGTCGCCCTCCAGGTCTTGGTGCGCGCGTGTATACCGCAACGATTTTATGCCCGCTTTCGGCGATTCTCTTGAAAGTAGGCACGGCGAATTCCGGCGTGCCCATGAAAACCAGGCGGAGCGCCAATCACGCCTCCACCTTCTTCGCTACCTTGGCCGCCTTGACGAATTTCTTGATGACGCGGTCGCGCTTGAGCTTGGACAGATGGTCGATGAACAAAACGCCGTTGGTGTGGTCGATCTCGTGTTGCAGGCAGGTCGCCAAAAGCCCTTTGGCGTGGATTTCACGGGCCTTGCCGTCGCGGTCGAGATATTTGACCTTGACCGCCGACGGCCGCTCGACCTCCTCGTAATAGTCCGGGATCGACAGGCAGCCTTCCTCGTATTTGGCGGTTTCGTCCGAGGTCCAGACAATCTCCGGATTGATAAAGACCTGCGGCTCGTGATTGTCCTCTTTCCTCGACAAATCCATCGCAATGACGCGCTTGGCGACGCCGATCTGGATCGCGGCAAGCCCGATGCCCGGCGCGGCATACATGGTCTGGAACAGCTCATCGACCAGCTTTTTGATGCCGGCATCGACCTGTTTGACCGGCTCGGAGACGAGCCGCAGTCTTTTGTCGGGGAGTTTTATGATCTCGCGCACAGCCATCGTTCGGCCCAACTATCTGGCGGGCGATTTAAGGCGTGAACAAAGCGGGGTCAATGCGCGCACTCCATCGATCGGTCGTTGATCCCCGCGCCGTGACGGGATATGACCGTTCGCTCTTCGTTCCCCACGGCGAATCGCAGAGACACAGATGACCGAGAGCCTGCCGACCCTAGCGGCTATCCTTGCCGGCTGCGCCGCGCTCGCCGTTCTGGGCATCGTGCTGTGGCGGGCGCGGCATCCCGCGCCTGCGCACACGGCGGCAATGGCCGAGCTGGCGCAGCGTCACACCGACTCTGCGGCGCGGCTCGAAACCATGATCCGCATGCTGGGCGACCGCCAATCGCAGCTGCAGCACGCGGTCAGCGAGCGGCTCGATTCGGTCTCGCATCGGCTCGGCGATTCGATACAAAAAACCACGCAGAATACGACCGAGAACCTGCAAAAGCTCCACGAGCGGCTCGCGGTCATCGACAGCGCGCAAAAGAACATCACCGAGCTGGCGACGCAGGTGACGTCGCTGCAAGGCGTGCTTGCCAACAAGCAATCGCGCGGCGCCTTCGGGCAGGGCCGGATGGAAATCATCGTTCGCGACGGCCTGCCGAAGGCCTGCTACGCGTTCCAGCACACGCTGTCGAACAAGATGCGTCCCGATTGCGTCGTGTTTCTGCCGGACAATCGGCCGTTGATCATCGACGCCAAATTTCCGCTTGAGGCAATCAGCGCCTATCGCGATTGCAAAAGCGAGGACGAGCGGCGGCAGACAGCGGCGCGCGTGCGGCAGGATATGACCAAGCACATCACCGATATTGCGCAGAAATATCTCATCCCCGGCGAAACCCAGGATCTGGCATTGATGTTCGTGCCATCGGAGTCGGTTTATGCGGAGCTGCACGAAGGTTTCGACGACGTCGTGCAGAGAGCTTTCAATGCCAAGGTCGTCATCGTTTCTCCATCGCTGCTCATGATCGCCATTCACGTCATCCAGCAAATCCAGAAGGACGCGCGCATGCGTGAGGCCGCCGGCCAGATTCAAGCGGAGGTCGGCCGGCTGATCGACGACGTAACGCGCATGCATGAGCGCGTGTTGAAGCTGCAAGGCCACTTCAACCAGGCCAATGAGGACGTCCGGCAGATCGTGGTGTCGGCGGAGAAGATCGAAAAGCGCGGCGCGCGCATCGCGGAAGTCGAGCTCGAGAAGGATGGCCACGTCGCCGACGTGATTCCGGCGCCGATGACGCGCAAGCTGGAAGCGGGCGAGTGACGCCTGAGGTGTCCCGCGCCGCAACGCCGCCGCACCCGTCTTTGGCGGACACGCTCGCGGTCTATCTCAAGCGACGCGTGCTCATCGTCCTCTTTCTCGGCTTCTCCTCGGGCCTGCCGCTGGCTCTATCCGGTTCGACACTGCTCGTTTGGATGACCGAATCCGGCGTCAACCTTGGCACCATCGGCCTGTTGGCGCTGGTCGGCACGCCCTACACCATAAAATTCCTGTGGGCGCCCTTGATCGACGCGCTCGACGCGCCGGTGCTGTCGCGGCGCTTCGGCCGGCGCCGCGGCTGGCTCTTGCTGTCGCAGTTTTTGCTCATGGCGGCGATCGTCTGGCTCGGCCTTTGCGATCCAGCGACCTCGCCGCTTACCGTGGCGCTCGGCGCACTCCTGGTCGCCGCCGCTTCGGCGACGCAGGACATCGTCGTCGATGCCTTCCGGGTCGAGAGCTTGAGCGAAAACGAGCAGGCGGCCGGCATGGCGTCCTATGTTGCCGCCTACCGCATCGGCATGCTGGTCTCGACCGCCGGCGCGCTGTTCCTCGTCAGCGGCTTCGAAGCCGGTCTCGGTTTCGGCCGCCACGCCGCCTGGAGCGCGGGCTATGCGGTCATGGCTATGCTCGTGCTTATCGGCGTCGTAACGACGCTCGTCGCCGCGGAACCGGAAAAATCCGCCAATGCCGATGCAGTGCATGCGCGCGAAAACACGCTCCAACGCGTCGTCGAGGCGGCCACTGGCGCGTTTTCCGAGTTTCTCACGCGCGATCTGGCGTTCGTCGCGCTCGTTTTCGTCGTTCTGTTCAAGTTTTCCGACGCGTTTTCGGGCGCTATGACGGCGCCGTTCGTGATCGATCTCGGTTTTTCGCGCAACGAATATGCGACTATCATTAAGGGCGTCGGATTGGCGGCGACGCTGGTCGGCGGCTTCGCCGGCGGCTTTGTCGCCCGCGCCTATTCGCTCCCGGCAAGCCTGTGGCTCGGCGGGTTACTGCAAGCGTTCGCCAATCTCGCCTTCTCGTGGCAGGCAGTCCTGGGCCTCAACGCGGCGTGGCTGACTTTCGCCATCGTCGCCGAGAATTTCACCAGCGCCATCGGCACGGTGATTTTCGTCGCTTACCTCTCGGCGCTGTGCCGCAACCCGCTGCATACGGCGACACAATATGCGCTCCTTACCGCGCTCGCGGCCTTCGGCCGCACCTATCTGTCGTCGGGCGCGGGCTTTATCGCCGCGGCAACCGGCTGGCCGTGGTTTTTCGCCATCTGCGCGGCGGCCGGCCTGCCGGCGCTCGTCCTGCTCGCCGTCTTGCAATGGCGGGGGCATTTTGACGGTCTGGCCCCGGCCAAGAACCAAGCATGAAATGCGCATGCCATAATCATGGCGTAACCGCTCGATCATCCGCTTGCCACGCTTTCGCGGAAGCCTCGCCGCCCCCGTAAAAAAGTCTTTTTGTCAGGATCAGATCGCTATAATCGCGTTGTCCCGTCGTTGCGCCCCTCCAACCCTGCCGCCAAGCCGTTCCCATGGACACCATCCTGGTCAAGCTTTTTGCGGCGGCGCTCGCGCTGAGCGAGGTCACGACGGCACCGCAGGCGGTGAAGACGCATTTCGATCCGGCCCAAGATCAAAACGAGGTGGTGCAAATTTTGCGCGACGGCTGCGCGCATATGAAACAGGCTTTCGACATCGAATCCATCAACCTCGATGAACTCATCGCCACCGCGCTCGACGATCCGAAGGCGGCAGGCGCCGACATCAAGGCGTTCCACGGGCTGAATTTTGCCGACCTGAACACCGCCTACCACCAATTCTGCAAGAACGAGCCGATCGCCAACCCGGTCGTCGACCTCGGTCAGGTCATCGATTTCTTCAACAATGCGGCGGCCGATCTGCCGGATCAAACGGCCTTGAAAGGCAAAAAATTGCCGAGCATGAGCGTGGTGCTCGACGGCAATGGGCAGGAATTCGCCGACGTGTTCGAGCCCGGCAATCGGCGCATCTGGGTGTCGCTCGGCGATGTTCCGGATTTGGTGCAGAAAGCGTTCGTCGCCGCCGAGGATCGGCGCTTTTTCGAACACCACGGCGTCGACGAGCGCGGCATCATCCGCGCCTTCATCGGCAATCTGGCCGATCCGGGACGGCCGCAGGGCGGTTCGACCATCACCCAACAGGTCGTGAAAAATCTCCTGGTCGGCGAGGACGTGACCTATGAACGCAAGATCCGCGAGATGATCGTGGCGTCGCGGCTCGAAAACACGCTGAGCAAAAACGAGATTCTCGAACTGTATCTCAATACGGCCTATCTCGGCCGCGCTTCTTGGGGCGTCGAGATGGCGGCGCGCAGTTATTTCGGCAAATCGGCGAAGGATCTCACGCTGGCCGAGGGCGCAACGCTGGCGGGCCTGTTAAAGGGACCGAATTATTATAATCCCGACCGCCATCCCGACCGCGCCAAGGAACGTCTCGTCTACGTGCTCGACCGCATGCAGCAGGACGGCATTATCAGCGCGGCCCAGAAGGACCAGGCGCTTGCGGCGCCGCCGAAGCTCGTCGCTTTCAAGCATCCACATCGCGACAGCGGATTCCATTTCGTCGATTTTCTCGGCCGCGAGGCGAAGACCGACGGCGTCGATAATCTCGTTGCCGAACCCTACACGGTGCACTCGACCATCAATGCGCAATTGCAGCGCGACACCGAAGCGGCGCTGCAGGAGGGCCTGGCGCGCTACGAGATTTCGACCGGCCGCGTCCAGTTTCGCGGGCCGGAAGCCAATATCGCCGACGCAGTGCAGAAATTCGAAGTCGACAACCAAACCGGCGCGCCGGCGTGGCAGCAGGCGTTGGCAGTCGCGCATGTGCCGCTCTACGACGTGCATTGGACGCCGGCCGTGGTGGTGCAGAAAGCCGGCAAGAACGGCGGCGACGCGATCCGCGTCGGCCTTGCCGACGGCCGCATCGTGCCGCTGACGGGCGTGACCGGCGAGATCAAGCGCAACCTCGGCCTTTATGACGTCGTCTATGTCAACGTCGTCGAACCCAAGGGCGGCGAGAAGAGCGGCGATAAGGGCGGCTACACCAAGAAGCAAAAGCAAAGCCGGCCCGGCCGGCGCCCAGGCGCAACTGCGCGTGCGGCCGACGGTGCAGGGAGCGGCGCTGGTCTTGGAAAACAAGACCGGCCGCATCCTCGCTATGGCGGGGAGCTTTTCCTATCCGTTGAGCCAGCTCAACCGCACCGCACAGACCCAGCGCCAGCCCGGCTCGGCTATAAAGCCACTGACCTATCTGACGGCCTTGCAGCACGGTTTGCAGCCGAACACGCTCGTGCTCAATGAGCCGATCACGCTGCCGCCAATCGGCAGCGGCATCGACGGCCGCGACGCGATCAGCCGCCAATACAACGGCAGCTTGCGCGAGGAGGATTTTTGGTCGCCGCGCAACGCCGATTTCAGCGAGGGCGGCGCTTACACGATGCGGCGAGGTCTGGAGAATTCCATCAACGTCGTAACCGCTCACCTGCTCGACGGCGGCATCGACGCCGAGTCCCGAAAAGAGCCTCGATGATGTTTGCGCCACGGCGGTCGCCGCGAAAATCTACAGTCAATGCGTGCGCTACTATCCGTTCGTGCTCGGCGCGCAACCGGTGCGGATGATCGATCTCGCCGCTTTCTTTGCCGCCGTCGCCAACGAGGGCGCGCTGCCGCAACCGCACGGCATCGATTCCATCGAGGACAGACGGCCGCACCATCTACCAATATCCGAAGACGCCGCTGCCGCGGATCGGCGCCGCCGATCCGCGTCGCATTCTATCAGCTCAAGACCATGTTGCAGGGCGTGGTGGCGCGCGGCACTGCGCGCGCGATCGGCTCGCTGGCGCCCTATGTCGCCGGCAAGACCGGGACGACCGAGGACGCCGTCGACGGCTGGTTCATCGGCTTCACCAATGACGTCACCGTGGCGGTCTGGGTCGGCTACGACAATGGCGACGGCAAGCGCCGCTCGCTCGGCTCCAGCGAGACCGGCGCGCGGGTGGCGCTGCCGATCTTCGAGCCGATCATCGAGGCGATATGGAGCGAGCATATTGCGCCAAAGGCGGTGCTGAATGGGCCATCGCCGGAGGCGAAGCGCTTCCTCGTCGATGTTCCGATCGACTACATGACGGGTGATCGCGCTGGCGCGCAGAACCAAAACCAAGGCTTCGGCGCAATGTTTGGTCAGAGCCAGCCTCAGAGCCAGGGCCCAATTTTCGTCGAGCACTTCCGCCGCAGCGCCAACGGCCAAATCGCCGACACCCAATACGATTTGGTCAATCGCGACGATCCGTATGCCTCCCAAGGCGCCGACAACGATCAGGGGTCGCTTTGGGGCGGAGGCGGCGGACCGACTGGCCAAGGGATCGGGCGGTCCTATTACTATCCCAATCAAGGCTGGCAAAGGCCGCCGCAATTGCCGCAGCCGTTGCGTGGTATATTCGGTCTATTCCAGCCCCAGCCTCCTCCGCCGCAGCCCCGGCCAAACCAGGGCTACTATTGGGGCGGCCGCGCGAACTAATCGTCGATTGGAAGAATTTCGTGAAAAAACTGAGGACGTGGACGCGGCGCGCCATCGTGCTCTCCGGCTTGCTTGTCGGCTTATTTGGTTGTGCCTCGGCCGCCGGCGCGCAAGACTTCCAAATCCAGGATGTGAGCAGAGCACGCAGTGCGAATGTGGCGGACATCAAGCCCGGCATGATCGAATTTTCCGATCATACCAGCCCTGGCACCATCGACAGCGAGACGGCACTCACGCGCTTCGACGATTGGGCGCAGCAGCATCCCCAGGAGAAAAAGTTTCTCGCGCTATTTCCCGACCTATATCGAGCCGACCGTCGGCAAGCCCACCCACGGCGGCACCACGCAAGTCACCGAAAAGCTTTATATGTACGTGGCGCAAGCGCGCTTTGTTCTCGACAAGGCGCCGGCATCGATTGATCTTTCCCGTTACGTGACGCTGCCGTTTCTGGAAAAAATCGATCCGGCGATCACGCACAAGCTGATCACCCCCGTGGACGTGACATCGTTCAAGGACGAGGCCGGCGCCGGCAATGACAATGCCGAGCGCAAATGGTGCACGGGCCGCACGACCTCGATCTGCATCCAGTCGAGCTACAAGCTCGAGGGCAAGATTCCCATGGGCATCATGCTGGTGAACAAGTTGCGCGACAGCAAGAAAGTCGCCGATCACATCGATTTCCAGAGCGAACTCTCCGCGCTCGCCCCCGCCGATCTCGACCAACCGGGCTTGCAGGAATTGACGACGCTCGGCACACCGGTCGCCGGCGTGCTCGAACAGGATATTTTTTATGTCAATGAGATCATGAAATTCGGCAAATTCTTCGCCGTATTTCAAGCCCATCCGGCCGATGCCGGCAAGACCGTCGTCACCGCTTTCATGGCGCTGGCTATCAAAGCGAGCGTGCTCGACGAGAAGCGCAGCTTCGAGAAGGTGCCGGTATTACGCAATCTGGTGCCGGCGCAGGTTTTGATGGGCCAGTCGTCGTTCAATTCCGGCAATTCGATCAGCGCCGGCCTGCCCAAATACGCCCGCAACGAGATCAAGACCGTCGCCGGGATGCTGGAAACGAAGTAGCTTCCCTTCCCGATGCACGAGACCGATTTCTCCCACGAGCATATCGAGACCGCGGCCGAGCGCGCCGCGATCGCGCGCACTCTGTGGGACCAGGACAACGTCGTATTCACGACGGTCGGCATCGATATCGGCAGTTCGACCTCGCACCTGTTGTTCGCCAAGGTCGCCTTGCAGCGCCAGTCGCAGGGGCTGTCCAGCCGCTTCGTCGTGATCGGCCGCGACATCGCGTGGCGGTCCCCGATCCTGCTCACGCCATTTCTGCCTGACGGCACGATCGACGCGGCGGAGCTCGGCGAATTCATCCACCGCTGTTATCGCGACGCGGGTTTTAAACCGAGCGAGATCGATTCCGGCGCCGTCATCCTCACCGGCGAGGCGATCAAGCGTAAGAATGCCCGCGCCATTGACGAGCTGTTTGCCGCCGACGCTGGAAAATTCGTCTGCGCCACCGCGGGCCACAAGCTCGAGTCCCGGCTTGCCGCGCACGGATCGGGCGCCGTGGCGCTGTCGAAGGCGCGCGACACCTGCCTCCTGCATGCCGACGTCGGCGGCGGCACCACCAAACTCGCGCTGATCGACCGCGGCGCGATTCTCGGTCTTGCGGCCTTTGCCGTCGGCGGCCGGCTCGTCGCGACCGACGCCGCCGGCGCCTGGACCCGCATCGATCGATCGGCGCAGCTCGTCGCCGACGATTTGAAGATACAAATCTCGGCGCCGGCGCTGGCGGAGGAATCGATCCGCCGCAGGATCGCGCGGCGCCTGGCCGTGATTGCAGCCGACATGATCCTTGACATGCCGCTCGATTCGCTCGGCGAAGCGCTGCTGCTTACCGAGCGGCTGCCGCGCGGTCCGTCGCCGTCGGCCATCACATTTTCCGGCGGCGTTGCCGAATACATGTTCGGCTACGAGACCGAAGAATTCGGCGACGTGGCGAAACTGCTCGCGGCCGAGCTCGCCGGCGAACTGAGCCGGCGTTCGCGCCTGTCGCTGATCGATCCCGGCCAGCGCATCCGCGCGACCGTCATCGGCGCCTCGCAGTTCACCGTCCAGGTCAGCGGCAAGACCATCTATCTTCCCGACCCTTATGTGCTGCCGGTGCACAATGTCCCGGTGCTGCGTGTCGCACTTGGCGCTTCCGGCGAGGTCGATCCGGACCGACTCGCCGCCGCCGTGCGCGCCGGCATGGAAGAGATCGATCTCGACCACACCGCCGCCGTCTCGATCGCCTTTTCCTGGCACGGCGACCCCGAGCATTCGCGGCTCAAGGCGGCCGGTGACGGCATTTTGCGCGCGCTTGCGCCATTCGCCGCGCGGCTCAAGGTCCTGCTGGTGATGATCGACGGCGATATCGGCAAGACATTCGGCCGGCTTTTGCACCGCGAGCTCAACTGGCCGGGGAAAATCGTCTCGATCGACGGCTTGAACCTCCACGAACTCGATTATGTCGATGTCGGCGAGCTGATCGCCCCGCCCGGCGTCGTGCCGGTGGTAATCAAGTCGCTCTTGTTCGCATAGTGATCGTCATTTCGGGGCGCCTTCGCTCGCGCGGCGAGCCATGGCGGGTCGGCCCCGGAATGACAACGGGCTCCAAATCGCTGTAACATCCGTCATCGCGCCGCAGCCGGAGGAACCCATGAACATCCGCGAAACCCCGCATTCCCCCACCCCACCCTCCCCCGCAAGCGGGGGAGGGAAGGGAGGGGGCCGCTACGGCATCGATCCCTATCTTGATTGGCTCGCCAGTGAAGGCATCCCCGTCACCGAGGATTACGGCGTCTATCTGTTCGGCGTCGAAACCGCGCCGTGGCCGCGTTACGGCGTCAACGGCGCCGCAGTTCACCTCAAGGGCCGCGGCGATTTTGCCAACATGTTCGTGTTGGACATCGCGCCCGGCAAATCGACGGCGCCGCAGCGGCATCTCTACGAAGAGGTCATTTACGTCCTCGAAGGCCACGGCTCGACGCAACTTGAATTCGCCGAAGGCACTCGCCGCAGTTTCGAATGGGGCGAAAAAAGCCTGTTCGCCATTCCGCTCAATGCCAAGCATCGGCACTTCAACGCCAGCGGCACCGAGCGCACGCTCCTGGCGAACACCACCAACCTGCCGATGATGATGAACGTCTTCCACAATGAAACCTTCGTGTTCGGAGCCGACTTCGATTTCTCGGACCGCGCCGGCAAGAAGGAATACTTCTCCGGCGAAGGCGATCTCATCACCGTGCGTCCGGGCAATCACATGTGGGAGACGAATTTCGTGCCCGATCTTACCGCCATCGAGCTGAAAAGCTGGGGCGACCGCGGCGGCGGCGGCACCAACATCATGTTCGTGCTCGCCGACGGCACCATGCACGCGCACATTTCGGAAATGCCGGTCGGCACCTACAAGAAAGCGCACCGGCACGGACCGAGCTTTCACGTCATGTGCGTGATGGGACTGGGCTTTTCGCTGCTGTGGTACGAGCACGACAAGGACTTTCGCCGCATCGACTGGAAGCACGGCATGGTCCTGGTGCCGGCCGACCGGCAGTTTCATCAGCACTTCAATACCGGGCCGCAGCCGGCGCGCTATCTCGCCACCGCCGTCGGCGGCTTGCGCTATCCGACCATGCTGGCGCAGCGCGTTTCGCTCCTCGGCGCCAAGGAAGGCGACACCCCTGCGGTATCGAAGAGCGTCAAGGAAGGCGGCGACCAGATCGAATACGAGGATCAGGACCCGCGCATCCACCGCATTTGGCTCGAAGACATGCGCAAGAACGGCGCGCCGCCAAAGATGGAAAAATACATCCCGACGCCCGAGGATATGAAAGCGCTCGCTTGAAAGTCTTTCCGGGCGCTGACGAGGCCGCGCACTCATTAAGACAGGTGAAAATAGCTGCGCTATTCCGGCTGGATGCCAATCTCGTTCACAACGTGGCCCCAGGCTTCGAATTGCGCACGAATAAAATGAGCCGTTTCGTCGGTCGTGCCGGCGCCGGAGGTATAGAAGCCGATTTCGCGCAGGCGCTGCACGATTTCCGGCTGCTTGAGGACCAAGTCCATCTCGCGATTCATCCGCTGCAAGACGTCGGCCGGCGTCCCGCTCGGCGCCACGACCGCCATCCACCCGCTAAAATCGAATTCGGGAAACGTGTCGGCGACGGGCGGGATATTCTCGTAGCCGGGCGCACGTTGCTTCATGCTGATCGCGAGCGGACGCAACGAGCCGCTCTGAATGAACGGCGCCGCGGAAGGAATGGCAAGAATCGTAAGCTGCACCCGTCCCGCGATGGTATCTTGGATACCTTGCGGCATTCTTGCATAAGGAACTTGCTCGATCTCGGTTCCCGCGAGCTTGTTGATCCACGCGGCAATCATGCCGGAAAAATTTCTCGGACCGTCGGTGGCGAACGTCAGCCTGCCGGGATCCGTCTTCGCGAGCGCAATCAGCTCCGGCAGCGTCTTCGCCGCCACGTCCGGATTTGCCAGCAGCAAGAACGGCCCATCGGCGACCTTTCCGACCGGCACGAAATCTTTGATGGCGTCGTATGGCAATGACTTGAACGTGTACGGATTCGTCACCAACGCGGCGGCCGTCGCCCAGAAGAACGTGTAACCATCCGGCGCGGCATGCGCCGCCGCTTCCGCGCCAATGACATTTCCGCCGCCAATTCGGTTTTCCACGAAAATCTGCTGACCGAGAGCTCGTCCTAACCTCTCCGTGACGAGCCGACAAAGAATGTCGGGCGTCCCCCCCGCGGCCTGCGAGACAATGAAACGGATCGGTCGAGCCGGCCAGTTTTGCGCCCAGCCGGACTGGGTGAGGACCGATGAGAAAACCACTAACAAGAAAAGCAGACGCGTAATGGCCTTCATCTCGAATCTCTCCGATTGCACGGCAAAACGTGCCCTAAACGAAGAAACCCCGACCGAAGTCGGGGTCTCCCCGTTAGTGCCGGCCGCTTGGCGCTGAACGCATAGTCCTCCAAAACAATACAAGGAAGTGTGAGGTTTGGTCAGGCCAGCACTCGGCACTTCAATCATGATAGCGAGCTTGGCAGTCGGAACCTTGATAAATATCAAAAACAGTCAGCCTCAAATTCAAAAGGGGCCAATCCCTTGAAAAGTCGTTGGAAAAGAATCCACTGGCCCCACGCTTAAGTCGCCCGTCGCCCCCGCCGCCGTATTGGTAGAGATAATTGGCGCGAGCGTCCGTTCATTGATTTAAGTCAATGCAGGCTCGATTTACTCGGCATGCTTGTCGGCACGCAGGAGGATTTGATGCAGATCCGCGATGCTTGCTCCGCCTTCCCTGACGACCTTCTCGCCTGCCGAATGGCGATTCTGGGTCTTGATCTTGATGCGCTCGAAAGCCAGGGCGGCAAAACGTTTGAAAGAATCAAGCAGCGCTGCGCGAATTGCAACTTTCACAAATCCTGCGAATTGGATCTGAGGCGCGATCCCAACGACCCGGTGTGGGAGACATATTGTCCGATCACGGCGACGCTCATTGCGCTCACCGAGGCCGAGTGGTTAGTGCATTAGCCGCCCATCCCGGACGAAATTCGCGTCGGCACGTCGTTGTCCAGCCCACGCCCTAGGCAGCCGCGCGCGCCTTGTCGCCGCGCTCAAGCGATTGCATGACTTCGTCGGTCGACTGCACATCGGCGAACTGGCCGTAGAGCGCCGACAGTGTCGCGTTGTGCTCCTCGTCATTGTGAGTGGCGAGGCCGTCCGACACCATCACGACCTTGAAATTGAGCATCATGGCGTCGCGCGCGGTGCTTTCGCAGCAGACATTGGTCGCGGTGCCGGTGACGAGCAGCGTGTCGATGGCGCGGTCACGCAGATAGCGCTCGATGTCCGAGGAGCCTTGAATGAACGCGCTGTAGCGCGTCTTGGTGATTTGCGCATCCTCCGGCCGAATCTCGTTCAAGTGCCAATATTCGTAGCCATCTCCATCGATATCCATGGCCGTGTAGCGCCGCTGCATCCGATCCGGCGTCATCAGGCATTCGTGGAAAACCGACCAGCTCTCTCGGGTATCCCTAGTGCCGTTACGCACCCACACGACGTGGCCGCCGCGGCGGCGCAAGTCGGCCGCCAACCGGTTGATATTGGGCACGATCTCGCGCGCCAGCGGGATTTCGCCTTGCTGGCCCGGCTTGACGAAATAGTTCTGCATGTCGATCACAACGAGCACGGCGTTACGGGGGTCGATCACGTCGAAGGGATGCAGCTTGCCCATCCGCGCCGTCATGCGGTCAAGCGCCGCCGCCGAGATTGCGATCTTGTGCATCGTTGCTTCCTCAATTAGTCGTCTTGGTCGGTGACCTTGAAGACTCGTTGCCGCCCAATGTGGCATAAAAGAAACTCTGGATCGAGGGCATGTCCGGCAGTTGGGAATTCTGGATCGATCGCGGCGGCACCTTTACCGACGTGATCGGCAGGCGTCCGGGCGGCGATCTCGTCACTCACAAGCTGCTTTCGGAAAATCCCGAAGCCTATCGCGATGCGGCGGTGGAGGGAATCCGCCGCCTGCTCGGGATCGCGCCCGGCGCGCCGATCCCGAGCGAACGCATCGGCGCCGTGAAGATGGGTACGACGGTAGCCACCAACGCGCTCCTGCAACGCCAGGGCGAGCGGACGCTGCTTATGATCACCAAGGGCTTTCGCGACGCCTTGCGCATCGGTTACCAGGCGCGGCCGAAAATCTTCGCGCGTCACATTATCAAGCCGGACATGCTGTACGAACGCGTCGTCGAGGTCGACGAGCGTGTGCGCGCCGACGGTACGGTGGAACGGGCGATCGATCTCGACGCCGTGCGCAGTGACCTTGAGCGCGCCAAAGCCGACGGCATCCGCGCCGTCGCCGTGGTGCTGATGCACGCCTACCGCTACAGCGAGCATGAGAAGGCCGTGGTGGCGCTGGCGCGCGAGCTCGGCTTTCCGCAAATCTCCGCCAGCCACGAAGTCTCGCCGCTCATCAAGCTTGTCGGCCGCGGCGACACCACCGTGGTCGACAGTTACCTGTCGCCGATCTTGCGCAATTACGTGGCGCAGGTGGCCAATGATCTAAATAACGAAGGGGGAAGTAAACAAACCCGCCTGATGTTCATGATGTCGTCGGGCGGCCTGACAGCGGCGGAACTGTTCCGCGGCAAAGACGCGATACTGTCGGGCCCGGCCGCCGGCGTTGTCGGCATGGCGGAGACCGGCCGCGTGGCCGGTTTCGCCAGGCTCATCGGCTTCGACATGGGCGGCACGTCGACGGATGTGTCGCATTTCGCCGGCGAGTACGAACGCGCTTTCGAAACCGAGGTCGCCGGCGTGCGTATGCGCGCGCCGATGATGCTGATCCACACGGTGGCGGCGGGCGGCGGCTCGGTCTTGCACTTCGACGGCGCCCGCTTCCGCGTCGGCCCGGATTCCGCCGGCGCCAATCCCGGACCGAAATGCTATCGTCGCGGCGGCCCGCTGGCGGTGACCGACGCCAATGTCATGGTCGGCAAGCTCATTGCCGATTTCTTTCCGAAAATTTTCGGGCCGCGACAAAATCTGCCGCTCGATGCCGACGCGGTGCGCGCGGGTTTTGCGACACTGGCGAAACAGATCGGCGATGGCCGCGGCGGTGAACAAGTTGCCGACGGTTTCATCAAAATCGCGGTCGAGAACATGGCGAATGCGATCAAGAAGATTTCGGTGCAGCGCGGTTATGACGTGACGCGCTATGCGCTCAATTGCTTCGGCGGCGCCGGCGGCCAGCACGCCTGCCTAGTCGCCGACGCGCTCGGCATGACCAGCGTGCTCATTCATCCCTTGTCTTCGCTGCTCTCGGCTTACGGCATGGGCCTTGCCGACATCCGCAGCGTCCGCCAACAGGCGATTGAGGAGCCGTTCGGTGCCAAAGCGCGGGCGACTCTCCAAGCCGTGGCGCGCCGGCTGGCGCATGCCGCGACCGAGGAAGTCGCCGGCCAAGGTGTCGCCGCGGGCAAGATCGCGCTGCACGTGCGCGCGCATATCCGTTACGCCGGCACCGACACGCCGCTGATCGTCAATGCAGGAAACGGCAAAGCGAAATTGGCCTCGCTCGACAAAATGAAGTCCGCCTTCGAGCGCGCGCACGAGGCACAGTTCGGCTTTATCGATCGAAAGAAATCGCTCGTGGTCGAGGCAGTCTCGGTGGAAGCGGTCGGTGGCGGTGCAAGGTTCAAGGAAAAGCCGGTCAAAACCAAGCGCATGAAGTTGCCCAAGCCAGCGCGCCGGACCCGCTTCTTCTCCGGTGGCGAGTGGCACCGGGCGCTGGTCTATACGCGCGACACGCTTTCCCCGGGGCATAAGGTCAAGGGTCCGGCGATCATCGTCGAGCCGCATCAAACCGTCGTCGTCGAGCATGGCTGGCAGGCCGAGCTGACGCGCAAAGATCATCTGGTGCTGCGGCGAGTGCAAAAGCTCGCCCGCAGGAGCGCCATCGGCACCCACGCCGACCCGGTAATGCTCGAAGTATTCAACAACCTGTTCATGTCGAACGCCGAACAGATGGGCGTCGCGCTGCAAAACACCGCCTATTCGGTGAATATCAAGGAGCGGCTGGATTTCTCCTGCGCGGTATTCGATGGCAAGGGTTCGCTGGTGGCCAATGCGCCGCATATGCCTGTGCATCTCGGCTCGATGGACCGCGCCGTTGAAACCATTATTCGGGAGAACAAAGGCAAAATACGCCCCGGCAACGTCTACGCCATCAACGCGCCGTACAACGGCGGCACGCATCTTCCCGACATCACCGTTTGCACGCCGGTTTTCCAGGGGCGAAAAATTCTGTTCTGGGTCGCTTCGCGCGGCCACCACGCCGACGTCGGCGGCATTTCGCCGGGTTCGATGTCGCCGAACGCCACCACCATCGAGCAGGAAGGCATCTATATCGACAATTTCAAGCTCGTCGACCGCGACCGTTTCCGCGAGAAAGAACTTTATGCGCTGCTGACCGGCGGCAAATATCCGGCGCGCAATCCGTTGCAAAACGTCAACGACATTAAGGCGCAAATCGCCGCCAACGAGATGGGCGTGCGCGAACTGCGCAAGATGGTGCGCCATTTCACGCTGCCGGTGGTGCGCGCCTATATGCGGCACGTGCAGGACAACGCCGCGGAAAGCGTGCGCCGCGTCATCGACCGGCTGCATGACAGCGCGTTCGCCATCGAAACCGACCAGGGCTCTACGATCAAGGTGAGCATCGCGGTCGATAAAAAAAAGCGCGAAGCGACGGTCGATTTCACCGGCACGAGCCCGCAACAGAACTCGAACTTCAACGCGCCCGAGCCGGTAACGCGCGCCGCGGTGCTCTACGTGTTCCGCGTCATGGTCGACGACGACATTCCGATGAATGCCGGTTGCCTGCGCCCGATCCGTATCGTCATTCCGAAAAAATCGATGTTGTCGCCCGAATTTCCCGCCGCCGTGGTCGCCGGCAATGTCGAGACCTCGCAAGAAGTGACCAATTGCCTGTTCGGCGCGCTCGGCGCCATGGCGGCGGCGCAGGGCACCATGAACAACCTCAATTTCGGCAATGCGCGTTACCAATATTACGAGACGATCTGTTCCGGCTCACCGGCCGGCCCGGGCTTTCCCGGCACCGACGCCGTGCACACCCATATGACCAATACGCGGCTGACCGACCCGGAAGTTCTGGAATTCCGCTATCCGGTTCTGCTCGAAGACTTCCACATCCGCAAAGGCTCCGGCGGCCGCGGCCGATGGAACGCTGGCGATGGCATTCGTCGCACCGTTCGCTTCTTGGAAAAAATGGAATGCACGATTTTATCGGGCCACCGCCGCGTGCCGCCGTTCGGTCTTGCCGGCGGCGGCGACGGTCAGGTCGGCGAGAACTGGGCGCGGCGCAAGGACGGCCGGATGGAAAAGCTGCAAGGCTGCGACGCCACGATCATCGACGCCGGCGAAGCCATCATCATCCAGACGCCGACGGCAGGGGGTTACGGGAAGCCGCCGCGCGCGGCGGATTGATCACGAGCCGTCTGGCGCCTTTTTCGATATCGAATATTTCATGTTCGCCTTGCCGCCTTCCCAATAGAACGTGTAATCCACGGCGACATTGCCGCCGTCGGGCAACGGCAGAATTGCATTGCAGACGACCTGCTCCTTGGTGCTCGAAACCGTCTTGATCGGCTCGTAGCGCACCGGTTCGAGCTTCAGCTCTTTGAGAATATCGGCCAGCGTGTGCTTGGCGCGCCCCGAATCGCATTCCGGCAGAACGAAACGGTCGCGCAGGCCGCTGTAGATCAGCACCCCGGCAACGGCCACGGCCGGAATGCCGATAAGACGAAGCGCGAAACGGTAGGGGCGCACCGGCGAGGGCAACGACGACCTCGCGGACCAACGCCGCGCGCGGATTGGGGAAGATGGTTTGGGCGAAGATTTATCGGTCATCTCCGCCGGATTCTTACAATGCTTTGACGATCGATTCCGTCATTTTCTTCGCATCGCCCAGCAGCATCATGGTGTTGGGGCGATAGAACAACGGGTTGTCGATGCCGGCATAGCCCGAAGCGAGCGAGCGCTTGATGAACATCACGGTGCCGGCCTTCCACACTTGTAAGACCGGCATGCCGTAGATCGGCGAGGTCTTATCGTCCTCGGCGGCCGGGTTGGTGACGTCATTGGCGCCGATGACGAACGCAATATCGGCCTGGGCGAACTCGGAATTGATATCTTCCAGTTCGAACACCTCGTCATAGGGCACGTTGGCCTCGGCGAGCAGCACGTTCATGTGGCCGGGCATGCGGCCTGCCACCGGGTGAATGGCGTATTTTACTTCGACGCCTTCCGCCTTGAGCTTGTCGGCCATCTCGCGCAGCGCGTGTTGCGCTTGCGCCACCGCCATGCCGTAGCCCGGTACGATGATGACCTTCTGCGAGTTCTTCATGATGTAGGCGGCGTCGTCGGCCGAGCCGAGCTTGACCGGGCGCTGCTCCGCGCCGGCTGCCGGTCCTGCTACCTCGCCGCCGAAGCCGCCGAGAATGACCGCGATAAACGAGCGGTTCATGCCTTTGCACATGATGTAGGACAGGATCGCGCCCGAGGAACCGACCAGAGCGCCGGTGATGATCAGCGCCGAGTTGCCCAGCGTGAAGCCGATGCCGGCCGCCGCCCACCCGGAATAGGAGTTGAGCATCGAGATCACGACCGGCATGTCGGCGCCGCCGATGGGGATGATGATGAGCACGCCGAGCAAGAAGGAGATGCCGGCGATCAGCCAGAAGGCGATCTGGTTCTGGCCGACGTAAAACTCATAGATGGAGACGATCAGCGCCAGCGCCAGCGCGATATTGATGACGTGGCGGGCGGGCAGCGTGATCGGCTTGCCGCTCATACGCGCGGATAATTTGAGGAAGGCGATCACCGAACCGGTGAAGGTGATGGCGCCGATGGCCGCGCCAAGCGACATCTCGATCAGGCTTTGCTGATGGATCTGGCCGGGGCTGCCGATGTCGAACGCCGCCGGCGCATAGAACGCACCGGCCGCCACCAACACCGCGGCCATGCCGACCAGCGAGTGGAAGGCCGCGACCAGTTCCGGCATCGAGGTCATCGGCACGCGCCGCGCGATCACCGCGCCGATGCTGCCGCCGACGGCGATGCCGCCGATCACCAAGCCCCAGGCGAACGAGTCGGCCGGAGGATGCGAGCCCAGCGTCGTCAGCACGGCGATCGCCATGCCGATCATTCCCAAACGATTGCCGCGCCGGCTCGATTCCGGACTCGACAGCCCGCGCAGCGCCTGGATGAACAGGACGCCGGCGACCAAATAGAGCAATGCGACGAGATTAGGGCTCATGCGGCGCTCATTTCTTTTTCTTTTGATACATCGCCAGCATGCGCTGGGTGACCAGGAAGCCGCCGAAAATGTTGACCGAGGCGAAAGTGAGCGCGACAAAGCCGAGCGCTCGCGCCCAGATCGGACCGCTGTCGTCGCCAACCACGGCGACGCCGACCGCAAGCAGCGCGCCGACGACGATCACCGAGGAGATGGCGTTGGTGACCGACATCAGTGGCGTATGCAGCGCCGGCGTCACCGACCACACCACGTAATAGCCGACGAACACCGCCAGCACGAAAATCGAAAAGCGGAATACGAAGGGATCGACTGCCGTTGCGAGATGATCCATTGTCGCTCCTCCTTCAGGCCGCTTTCGGCTTAAAATTCGGGTGCACGATAGCGCCGTCGCGGGTCAGCGCGGTGCCTTTGACCAGCTCGTCGTCCCAATTGACCGCGAGCTTCTTCTCTTTCTTGTCGATTAGGGTCTCGACGAACGTGAGCAGATTCTTCGCATAGAGCGAGGAGGCGGAAGCCGCCAGACGCCCCGGCACGTTGAGATAACCGACAATCTTGACCGGACCGACTTGCGCAACCTCTCCGGCCTTGGCGCCTTCGACGTTGCCGCCGCGCTCGACCGCGAGATCGACGATCACCGAGCCGGGCCGCATCGAAGCGACCATTTCCTTGGACACCAGCTTCGGCGCCGGACGCCCCGGGATCAACGCGGTGGTAATGACGATGTCTTGTTTTTTGATGTGCTCAGCCACCAAAGCGGCCTGTTTGGCCTGGTATTCTTTCGACATTTCCTTGGCGTAGCCGCCCGCGGTCTGCGCGTTCTTGAACTCCTCGTCCTCGACCGCGAGAAATTTCGCACCCAGGCTTTCGACCTGCTCCTTGGTGGCGGGACGCACGTCGGTCGCGGTGACGATGGCGCCGAGCCGGCGCGCGGTCGCGATCGCCTGCAAACCGGCGACACCGACGCCCATGACGAACACTTTCGCCGCCGGCACGGTGCCGGCCGCCGTCATCATCATCGGCAGTGCGCGGCCATATTCTTCGGCAGCGTCGATTACCGCACGGTAGCCGGCGAGATTGGCTTGACTCGACAGCACGTCCATCGATTGCGCGCGCGTTATGCGCGGCATCAATTCCATGGCGAAAGCGACGAGACCGGCATCGGCCATCTGCTTGAGCGCGGCCTCATTGCCGTAAGGATCCATGATCGCGACGACCAGGGCCCCCTTCTTGTAACTTGCAAGCTCCTTGGCCGAAGGACGGCGCACCTTGAGCACGACGTCGGCGCTGCTGACCGCATCGGAAGCCACTTTGGCGCCGGCGGCGGCGTAGTCCGCATCGAGCACGCCGGACTTGATACCGGCGCCGGGCTCGATCGCAACCTCGGCACCGAGCCCGACAAGTTTTTTAACGGTTTCCGGCGTCGCGGCTACACGCGGCTCGCCCGGATCGGTTTCTGCTGTGACGGCAATCTTCATAATCCCTCCGACGGCGACGGGATTATCGGCAAAGGCCGATGCTGAAAATGATTTAGATCAAGTCAGGAAATATGCCATCAAGACGACAAACGCGACGACTATCGCTATCATCGCTTTCGTCAGCGTGATGAAAGTCCGGTACATCTGTTCGTGTGCGGGGTAATCGTTGCCCGTCGCGGTCGCATATTCGACTTCAGCGTGATCGGCCATTCCGTCTCTCCAAACCATGTCCCGGTTGCGGCGGACTTAGCCTAATTGCGTTTGCAGAGCAACCAGAGGCCGACTTTGCGCACGTAATTTCGCGTGCCTGTCATGCTACCGGCCGAGTTGGCAGCCGAGCGGGCCGGTTCCGCGGCACAGGGTTGTCGGGCGCGACTTGCTCGGGCGGGTCCGAATCCCTACTCTTGTGGGAACTGTCCCGCTGGACAAAAATCATGCTCAGAAAAGAACAAAACGAGCTTCTGACCCAGACCGGTCCCGGAACCGGCATGGGGCAATTGTTTCGCTGCTATTGGTTGCCGGCGCTGCTCGCCGATGAATTGCCGGACAACGATTGCCCGCCGGTGCGGGTCAAACTCCTCTCCGAGCGCCTCGTCGCCTTCCGCGATTCGGAGGGCAGGTATGGTTTGATCGACGAGTTTTGCGCCCATCGCGGCGTGTCGCTGTGGTTCGGCCGCAATGAGGAGGGCGGGCTGCGCTGCCCCTATCACGGCTGGAAATACGACGTGTCCGGCCAGTGTGTGGAAGTTCCGTCCGAGCCGGTGGCAAGCGGATTTTGCAAGAAGATCAAGCTCGCCTCCTACCCGCTGGTCAAACGCGGCGAAGTCCTTTGGACCTATATGGGGCCCGCGGACAAGAAGCCGCCGTTGCCGGAATGGGAATTCGCCCGCGTTGCGCCGGAGCAGACCTTCGTCTCAAAGCGCCTGCAGGAGTGCAACTGGCTGCAAGCCATGGAAGGCGGCATCGATTCAAGTCACGTCTCCTTCCTGCATCGCGGCGACTTGGGCACCGATCCGCTGTTCAAGGGGGCCAAGGGCAACCAGTACAATCTCTCCGACATGGCCCCGCATTTCGAGGTCGTCGAGCAGCCCGGCGGGCTGTTCATCGGCGCGCGCCGCAATGCCGAGAACGGAAAATATTATTGGCGTATCACGCCGTGGGTCATGCCCTGCTTCACCATGATCCCGCCGCGCGGCGATCATCCGATTCACGGTCACTTCTGGGTCCCGATCGACGACGAGAACTGCTGGGCCTGGTCTTACGATTTCCACCCGGTGCGGGCGCTGACCAGAACCGAGGTCGACGCCATGAAGGACGGCGCCGGGGTGCATTGCAAATATGTGCCGGGCACCTACCGTCCGCTCGCCAACAAGGACAACGATTATCTGATCGATCGCACGGCGCAGAAGGCCGGCAAGACCTATAGCGGCGTCGCCGGTTTCGCCATGCAGGATGCGTCGTTGCAGGAAAGCATGGGTCCGATCTGCGACCGCACCAAGGAAAATCTGGTCTCGACCGACAACGGTATCATCATGGCTCGGCATCGGTTGATGCGGGCCGCCAAGGCGCTCCTTGAAAAGGGCACGACGCCGCCCGGCGTCGATCCCGAGCACCACAAGATCCGCTCCTGCTCGGTGGTGCTGCCGCCGGATCTCGCGTTCAAGGATGCCGCCAAGGAAGCGCTGCGAGCCAAGCCCGGCGTGGCGCAGACGACGGTGTAGCCGAGGCTTGTACCCATAATGCGCAGGCACTGTCTGCGATCGATGCAATCACGACGCCGGCATGTCGCGATCTCTCTCCTGACGCTGTGCGCGATACTGAGCGCCCCGCTCGCCGCGATGGCAGCGGCCGATCAGCGCTTGAGCTTCGATCATGCATCGACAAGCCAAAAAGTGGTTGCGCTCACGTTCGACGCCGACATGACGCCGGGAATGCTGAATGAGCTGAAAAGCGGCAAGGTTGCGTCGTGGTACAACGAAAAAGTCATTGCAGCACTGAGGCAACAGCAGGTTCCGGCGACCCTCTTTCTGACCGGTCTTTGGATCGAAGCCTACAGCGCCGCAACTAGGGACTTATCGGCCGACCCGCTCTTTGAACTTGGCAATCACAGTTACTCGCATGGCGCTTTCCATTCTCCCTGCTATCGTCTTTTTCCGATACCCGAATCAAAACAAGCCGCCGAAGTGCAAAAGACCGACGATCTCTTACGGCAATACGCAACGTCATATAAGAGGTATTTCCGCTTCCCGGGGCTTTGCTCCGATGCAGAGGCCGTAAAGAAAGTCGAGAATCAAGGCTACGTCGTAATCGGCGGGGATGTTGATGGCGCCGACGCCTTCGAAAGAAATTCAAAGTGGATTGTGTCCGACGTAGTGGCGAATGTCCGCCCAGGCAGCATCGTTGTCCTTCACATGCACGGCGGTCCTAACGCGCCGGAAACCGCTGTCGCTCTCCCCGACATCATCAAGAAGCTGCGTTCGGAGGGATACACTTTCGTCAAGGTATCGGACTTGCTGGAATTGCCCCCAGGCGAACCTGTAAAACCTCCGCCGATGCCACACCAAACGACAAGTTCGAGCCCTGCCGTCACGCCGACTCGTTTTCCGTCACCGCATTTCTACCGGCGATAAATCCCTGGCAGATCGCGCGCGGCAGGCCGTGCATGGAAAAGCCGCCCGCCGATTCGCCGCCGCAATAAAGCCCCGGGATCACCTCGCCGTCCATATCGATCACCTGGCAGCGCGCATTGATGCGCAAGCCGGCGCGGGTGTCATGGATGACCGGCGTCGCCCACGCGGCATGGAACGGCGGCTTCTCGATTTTGTACCGCGGCGTCGGCTTGCCGAAGTCGGCATCCTTGCCCGCTTCGACGAATGAATTGTAGCGCGCCACGGTGTCGAGGAGATTCTGCGACGGCATCGGCACGCGCTGATACTTCATCACGATCTTGGCGGCGAGCTCGGCAATGCTGCCGGCGCTGAAGAAAAAGCCGGCGTCGACATCGACATGCGGCGGCTTGGGCTGCCATTGCTCGCGCTTAACCGCGCCGGCGTCGAAGATCGCCCAGATCGGGCCGCCGCCGTTATGACCGTCGCCGACGCCGGCAAGCGCGGCGTTGATGAAATTGTTCGGATTGTATTTGACGTTCTTGGCGTTGCGATAAGAGTACGGCTCGTAAGGGTCGACGCTCATATAGGTACTGTAGGTGAAGTGGTCGCCGGTCTCGTCGTAAAAGCGCTTGCCCAGCATGTTGACCAGGATGACATCCTGCCAATCCGTCACCTTGAGCCCGATCGCGCGTGCCTTGTCGAAAACCTCGCTGCCCGGATACCAGCGTACGTTGACATAGCCGTATTGGCAGCCGATCGCGCCGGGCTTGGTGATGCCTGAGCCGAACTCGCCGGTGAAGTTGAACAATCCCCATAGCGACGCGCCGACCGCCATCGCGGCAAGCTCGCCGCTGGCGTCCTGATCGGACCATGGCATGCCGGCGAGCCCGCAATATTCCTCGGTCAGGCGCGGATCGAACATGCGGCGGAAATTCACGTTTCCCGACGAGCCGCCCGTGGCGATGATGACCGCCTTGTGGGCGTGGATGTTGCGGTTCCTGCCATTGTGATCGACGGCAATGCCGAGCACCCGGCCGGAATTTGCCGCTTCGCGATGGATCGCGGTCATGCGGTGATCGAGCAGGATTTCGACTCCGGCATTGCGCGCCGCGGCGTGGAGCGGCTCGATCAGGCCGCTGCCGGCCCTGATTTCCTGGTCGCTTGGTTCGGCCGACTTGCCGGTGTGGACCATCGGCCAGTCCTCGACCGAAATCTGCATGGTGCGCAGGGCCGAATTGCCGATCTCGTGCCCAATTTTATTCGGCGGCCTGTCGATGACCTTCACGCCATGCGCGAGCAGGAATTCGAACGCCGCCACGCTGTTATCGGCGAAGGCGCGGATGATCTCGCGGTCGTTATAGCGATAGGGCGGAAAGCCGTTGGGCTCGACCACCGACCAGTCGGTCAGGTCGCGGAAGAACAGATCGGGCGAATCTTCGATGCCGTATTTCTTCTGGTAGCTGGTGCCGCCGCCGAGCGGCAGGTTGCCGCCCGAGGTGATAGCGTGGCCGCCGATATGATTTTCCGCCTCGACGACGATGACCGATGCGCCGGCCTCGCGCGCGACGATCGCGGCCGGCAGGCCGGCCGCCCCGGAGCCGATGACGACGATATCGGCCTCGCGATCCCAATTCACAACAGTCCCCCTCGCACGCGTTGCCGCCGCGACCAATTCGGCGGAAGACTAACAGCATTGCCGATTTTGTGTGAAGTTGATCGACTTCGCCGCCGAGGAACGCTGCCATGGCCGATTTTGCCCGCACCCACCGCCTGACCCATGAGGCCAGCCAAAAAATGCTCGCAGCCGGCGTGGCCAAAGCCAACGAACTCGGCTGCAAGGTCTCGCTCGCCGTGGTCGACGGCAGCTGCCGGCTAATCGCCTTTCTGATGATGGACGGCGCGTGCCATTTCTCGATCATCACCACGCAAAGGAAGGCGATCACCGCGGCTTCGCAACGGCTGCCGACCGGCTACGCGCCGGAAGAAAACGCGCTCTCCATGGCGGTGCGCATGGGCGATTTCACCAACGTGCCGGGCGGCTTTCCGATCGAGCTCGACGGCGAGGTCATCGGCGCCGTCGCCGCCGGCGGCGCCAAGATCGAGCAGGATGTCGAGGTGGCAAAGGCGGCGCTAAAGGCGCTGGGGATGGATGTTGCGGGTTGATAGCCTCGCCTAGTCATTCCGGATTGCCGCGAAGCGGCAAGTCCGGAATCCATATTCACGAACGCTGGGGTTATGGATTCCGGGCTCTTCGCTGCGCTCTGCCCCGGAATGACTAACGAGAGCCGCGCATCTGCGCGGCCGCCGCTTTCACCGCCTTGATGATGTTCTGATAGCCGGTGCAGCGGCACAGATTCGAGGCTAGCACGTCGATCAGCTCTTCGTCGTCGATGTGCGGATTTTTTTCCAGCACGTTGGTGGCGAGCATCAGAAAACCCGGCGTGCAGTAGCCGCATTGCAGGCCGTGATTGTCGATGAACGCCTGTTGCAGCACGCTGAGCTTGTCGCCGTCGGCGAGTCCTTCCACGGTGCGGATTTTCTTGCCCGCCGCCTGTATCGCGAACATCAGACAGGAGCGCACCGCTTCGTCGTCGACGATCACGGTGCAGGTGCCGCAGACGCCGTGCTCGCAACCGATATGGGTGCCGGTCTGGCCGCAATCGTCGCGGATGGCGTCGACCAGCGTTTTGCGCGGCTCGACGCGGATCGGGTAGTCGCGGCCGTTGATGGTGAGCGTTATGTCGAACTTTTCGTTCATGTTACTTGCATTTTACTTGCGCGGCAGCACGTCGGAGAATTTTCCGCGCACATGCGCCTCGACTTCCTCGCTCGATCGCACCACGATCGGGAACGTGTCGCGGCGCTTGAACGGCCTGCAGGCGTCGATCACCACGCGCGCATTGCGCGGATCGCCCTCGCCATAGGCCATCGGATCGAGCGCGGTCGACCAGCAACCGCGCAGCGTTTCCATGCCCTCGCGCGGATCGAAGCGCGTACACATCGCCCATACCACCTTGTCCATATCGGCCGGATCGATGTCGTCGTCGACCACGACGACGAAGCGGTTGGCGTAGGCGCCGGCATGGCATTGCGAGGCGATCAGCCCGGCTTGCTTGGCGTGGCCGGCATATTGCTGCTTGATGGCGACGGTGAGCCAGAGCCGGCTGCCGCCGGCGGCATGGGCCCAGACGCCCTTCACTTCCGGCACGCCGGCGGCTTCGAGCTGATTCCAGACCGCGCCGGAACGGTAAGTGCCGCGGTAGAAGGAATCGTCGTCCGGCGGAATGCCGGGAATGGCACCGAGCAGGATCGGATCGTCCCGATGCATGAAAGTCTCGATGCGGATTACCGGCTCCTTCTTGACGCCGCCGGCG
Organism: uncultured Alphaproteobacteria bacterium; assembly: GCA_963823225.1. Lineage (GTDB taxonomy): Bacteria > Pseudomonadota > Alphaproteobacteria > Rhizobiales > Xanthobacteraceae > BOG-931. The sequence goes on from CAWGKM010000001.1 coordinate 246,443, forward strand.
TAATAGCCGGTCCACTCGCCGAGCGGACCTTCGTCGCGCACATCGTTGGGATGAATGAAGCCCTCGAAAGCGATTTCCGCATGCGCCGGGATCGGCAGGCCGGTGCGCGGCCCGGCGACGACTTCGATCGGCTCGCCGATAAGTCCGCCGGCCGCGTCGTATTCATTGCGGCCATAGGGGATTTCGAGGCCGGCGATCATGAACAATGCCGGATGCATGCCGCAGACGACCGCGATCGGGCACGGCTGGCCGCGCTCGTGGTAGCGGCGTCGGATAAGATCGCCATGCTTGCCTTTCGAGCACATGACCGTTGCCACATTGGGCTCGTGCGCCTGCACGCGATAGGCGCCGTAATTGATCCAGCCGGTGTCCGGATCGCGCATGATCACCATGTCGCCGGTGCCAATGTAATAGCCGCCGTCATGCTCGTGCCAGCGCGGTACCGGAATTTTGAAAATGTCGATGTCGGCGCCGGTGCGCACATTTTCCATGACCGCGCCGCTCTTGACGGTGACGGGTGAAATGGCGCGCGCTTCCTTCATATAGCGCCGCCAATAGTGCACGAGATCGACGGCGCTGGCGTACGGATCAAGCCCGAGCGTGATGTTGATGCGCCGCACCGAGGTCAGGATATTGGCAAGGATGCGGTGGCCGCGCGGATAGCCGGGTATGTCGTCGAACAGCACCGCCTTGTTGCCTATTCTGCGCTGGTAGATATCGACGATGCCGCCGATCTCGCGTTCGCGCTCGGCGCCCGCGATTTCCTGCACCTCGCCGGCGGCGCACAGCTGCGCGATCCAGGAGCGCAAATCCTGGCGTTCCGGCACAGCGGTCTTTTTCGTCGCGCGAGTTTTGACGGCCGTATCCATGCGCTCACTCTATCGCAGCATAGATCGACGCGAAAGCAGCTACATATCCAGCACCAGCCGCTCGGTCTTGCAGCCGCAGCAGCAAATCATGACCTTTTCGTTGGTCGCCTGCTCTTCCTCGCTGAGCACCGAATCGTGGTGCTCCGGGATGCCGGAAATGACGCGGGTCTCGCACGCGCCGCAGATGCCGAGCTCGCAGGAATAATCGACGTCGACGCCGGCGTCGAACAGCACTTCGAGGACTTTCTTGCCCTCGGGGATGAAATATTCCTCGCCCGAACGCGCCAGCTCGACCCAGAAGCCGCCCAACTTCCCGGCCGCCGCCTCCTCCTTCGGCGGTGAAATATTCGACATGCACTTGGGCGCGCGGCCGGGCCGCCGCCGCCGCCTCGAACGCCTTGAGCATCGGATTGGGGCCGCAGCAATAAAAGTGGGCGTTCTGCGGCGCCGCCGCGATGGCGGCGGCAAGGTCGATAAACTTGCCGTCCGCCTCGTCGTCGAAATGCAGATGCACGGATTGCGGATCGAACTTTTGCAGGGTTTCGAGAAACGCCATGTCCTCGCGCGAACGGCACGAATAGTAGAGCTTCCACGAGCGCTTGAGCGCGGCAAGCTGCTGCACCATGCACCAGATCGGCGTGATGCCGATGCCGCCGGCGATGAGCACGACGTGCTCGGCATTCTCGACGAGCGGGAAATTGTTGCGCGGCGCGCTGATCTTGATTTCGTGGCCGACGCGCATCTCGTCGATGATGTAACGCGAGCCGCCACGGCTCGCCGCGTCGCGCTTGACGCCGACGACATATTTATCGGGATCGGAATTCGGCACGACGAGCGAAAATTGCCGCACCAGCCCGTTGGGCAGATGCAGATCGATGTGGGCGCCGGGCTTATAGGCCGGCAGCTTGCCGCCGTCGGCGCGCTGGAACGTATAAAGCTTAGTGTCGCGCGCCACGTCCTCAATGCCGGTCAGACGCGCGTCGATGAGCCCCGCGTGCGGGGGCGGCAAGTGCGCCGGGTTCGCGGCGGCGGGCGGGGCGGTTACGGTATCCATGCGATGCTTAGATAGGCTGCCGCGGTAGGTTTCCGCAACCCGCTCTTCGCCGACATGGCTTTACGGCTTAGCGTTGTTGCGCACGATGGATGTCGCGCGTCTCGTGCACGGAGATTTCCTCTTTCGTCGCAGCCGCTTCGACATATTCCGCGAACACCGATCCGATCATCACCACGAGCGGCCCCGAGGGCGTTTCGGCGGCGAGCCGCGCCGGCAGCTCCGCGATCGTTGCGGCGATCGCGCGCTCGTCGGGACGCGTTGCGCCTTCGACCGCGACGGCCGGCGTGGCCGGATCGAGCCCGCACCCGACCGCGGTTGCGACGAGTTCGGGCAAAGTCTTCGTCGGCATATAGACGACGGTGGTCACCGCCGGATCGGCAAGGCTTTGCCAGTCGATGTCGGGAGGCAATTTTCCGTCGTGGCCGTGGCCGGTGATGATATTGCACGCGGCGCGCTTGCCCGCGGCGCGTCAGCGACACCAATAAGCGGCTCGCGGCGCCCTGCGCCGTGGTGATGCCGGGCACCACCTCGACCGCGATGCCCGCCGCGCGGCAGGCCGCGATCTCTTCGTCGGCGCGGCCGAAAATCATCGGATCGCCGCCCTTGAGCCGGACCACGCGGCGGCCGGCTTTGGCGAGCGAAATCATCAGCGCGTTGATGTCATCCTGCCGGCACGAGGTTTTGTGGCCGGTTTTGCCGACCAGCATTTTCTTGGCTTCGCGGCGCGCGAAATCGAGAATGTCGGCGGCCACGAGATCGTCGAACAGGATCACGTCGGCCGATTGCAGCGCGCGCACGGCCCGCAGCGTCAACAATTCCGGATTGCCGGGACCGGCGCCGACCAGAACGACCGAGCCGGCCTGGTGCGCCGCAAGCGGCGTCAGCAGCGCGTCGAGATCGGCATCGGTCGGCGCCCGGTCCGGCGCGGCGAGCGCGCGCGCGGTGAATTTTTCCCAAAAACTGCGGCGACCGCGGAACGGCAGCGCCAGCGCTTGCACGCGCGGCCGCCAAGTTCGCGCGGCTTCGGCCCAGCGGGCAAAACCGTTCGGGATCAGGGCTTCGATCTTGGCGCGGATCGCCTGGCCGAACACCGGCGCGGCGCCGTCGGTGGAAATGCCGATGACCAGCGGCGAACGATTGACGATGGCGCCGAAGGCGAAATCGCAAAACGCCGGACGGTCGATGACATTCACCGGCACGCCGGCGCGCGTGCCGCCGCGGCAAATTCGGCGGCTTCGCTGTCATCGGCGCAATCGGCAACCGCAATGGCGGCGCCGACGAAATCGGCCGCCGCCCAGGCGCGTTGATGAAGGGCAATTGCGCCGCGCGGCGGCGCACCGGCAAGCGCGAGCATGGCCTCGCCGGCAATCGGCGTGAAAACCTCGACCCGCGCGCCCGCGGCCGAGAGCAATTCGGCCTTCCAGGCGGCAGCCTGACTGCCGCCGCCGACGACGGCGCACTTGTTCTCCAGTGCGAAAAAAGCCGGCAGACGCGCCAGCGGCCCCATGCGGGCGGTTTCGATTTCCGAGGGTATGCGGCTCATTCGCTGCCTCAGCAGGTTTGGCAATATATAGAATGCAATACTATTAACCGCAAATTTTTCACGCCTATTTGGATTATCGTCATATCAAATCCCTTTAAGGGAGTAAGAAATTCTAAAAAACCCATCGCATAGGCAAGCCTCGCCGATCGCGGTTCCAGCGTCCTGGTACGCCATTCAATTCAAGACGCGTGCCAACAGTTCGGATCGTTCGCAAAAAATTGGCGGGCGCCCGACGGGATTCCGCCGGGCGCCCTTAGTTTCACGTCAGCCGGCCTATAAGCCGGGTTCTGGAAGGCCTGCGAACGGCGTCCGCAGGCGTGACGGCCATTCCTCTGGGACGCCGGTTACCCGGCGCCTCAAGCAACCTACCCGGACGGCAGGATCCGGACACCGATCCCGAAGCGTCACTCGCGCGAAGCTTCGCGCCGTCCCTATTCGGTCTTGCTCCCGATGGGGTTTGCCGTGCCGCCGGCGTTACCGCCGGCGCGGTGCGCTCTTACCGCACCGTTTCACCCTTGCCGCGGCAAACGCAACGCACCGCGGCGGTCTGTTCTCTGTGGCACTGTCCCTGGGCTCGCGCCCGCCGGATGTTATCCGGCACCGCTTGTCCACGGAGCCCGGACTTTCCTCTCCGGCAACCTTTCGGTTTCGCCGGAGCGGCCGTCCGACCGACTGACAGGAAGAGGGATGGGGGCGCCGGGCGTCGCCGTCAAGAGGCGACCAGCGGCATGGCGGTGCGGGCGCGTGCCGCCATGGTTTTGGCCCGGCCGCGATTGGCGAGCAGCTCCTGCAAGGTGCTGCGGGTCGAGGGATCACAGACGCCGTCGATGCGTTCCGGGCGGAAATGACGCTGGAAGGCCGTCACCACTTCGCGCGTAACCGAGTCGTATTCGCCATTGCTGTCGATGCCATAGCCGTAATCGGCAAGCGATTTCTGTATCGCTGCGACGGCGTTGCCGCGATCGCCGGGCTTGAGCAGCTGACCGAAATCCATGATCGGCGCCGGTTTGACCCAATGACCGACGCCGGAATCGTAGAGCGTGCGCCACGGGAATTTTTCGCCCGGATCCTGCTTGCGCGCCGGCGCCACGTCGGAATGCGCCAGGATTCGCGCCGGAGGAATCGCATTGCGAGTCTGGATGCTGCGGCACAGCGTGGTAACCGCCGCGATCTGGCGCTTGGGAAAATCCGGATAGCCATGGTCGTGGCCGGGATTGGCGATTTCGATGCCGATCGAGCAGGAATTGATGTCGGTTTCGCCGGCCCAGTAGGCCTTGCCGGCGTGCCAGGCGCGACGGCTTTCCTGCACCAACTGGATGATGCGTCCGTCCTCCCATACGAAGTAGTGGGCCGACACTTCGCTGCCGCGCGCTTTGAGGAGTTCGAGCGCTGCCCCGGCGTCGGGCATGCCGGTGTAGTGCAGCACGATCATGTCCGGCCGCCGGCCGTCTTTGCGTTCGCCGTAATTGGGCGACGGCGTGACCTCGGCAACGACGCAGGAATCCGGTGCAAACTCGGGACGCGACATGCGGCCACTTTAGGGTACCGGTCGTTACCGACAAGCTGATTTGCCTACGGCGGCCCACCGATTGCAGAAAATTCGCGGCGCGTTGCCAAGCGGCCACGCCCGGCGCCCCTCAACCATTCCTTAAGCTTACGCCTCACTAATCGAAATCGAGCGGCGCTGCTGGCCGGCGCGGCGGCTCCGGTGCCGTCAATAGCACACCATGACAGTTCCTTTTGCCACGCAAGCTGCTGTTTTTCATGGACAAAAATTCCCGACTCAGCGACGGAATGCAACGTGGGGAGCGCTTCCGCTCCGGCGTGGGACTCGCGGTGGCCACCGAGCGGGGCGGCGCTTCGGCAGCGGAGTTAGGCGCCCGGATGGCGGCAGCCGAACCGCTTGGAGCACGGGAATGACGGCGGGCAGCGACAGCAGGGCTGTCGCTGGCGGACTGGCCCGCCACATTCCCGTGCTCGCCCGTCGCGCCATCGAGTGGCTCGGCGTCCATGACGGCGGGTTCTATATCGACGCGACGTTCGGCGGCGGCGGATATACGCGCGCGATCCTGCGCACGCCCGGGACACGCGTCATCGGCATCGACCGCGATCAGACGGCCATCGCCCAGGGTGCATCGCTGGTCGGGGAAGCGCGCGGCCGGCTTGAACTCGTTGAAGACCGCTTCTCAAATCTGGCATCGATCGCCGGCCGCTCTGCCGTAGCCGATGGCATCGTGTTCGATCTCGGCGTTTCGTCGATGCAGCTTGACGAGGCGGCGCGCGGATTTTCGTTCCGGCTCGACGGACCGCTCGATATGCGCATGGGACGGATCGGTTCGAGCGCGGCCGATATCGTCGCGCGCGCCGGCGAGCGCGATCTCGCCGCCATCATTGCCAGTTTGGGAGAAGAAAACCACGCCCGGGCTATTGCGCGGGCAATCGTCAGGGCGCGCGACGACCGCGCCATCGACTCGACGCGCACGCTCGCCGAAATCGTAGCGCGGGTCGTGCGCGCGCGCGAAGGCGCAATCCACCCGGCCACCCGCACCTTCCAGGCGTTGCGGATTTTCGTCAACGATGAGCTCGCCGAATTGGCGCGCGGGCTTGCCGCCGCCGAGCTGGCGTTAAAGCCGTCGGGCCGTCTTGTCGTGGTCGCGTTCCACTCGCTCGAAGATCGCATCGTCAAAACCTTTCTCGCCGAGCGCAGCCGCGCCAAGGCGGGCTCGCGCCACCGTCCCGAGATCGTGGCCGCACCGCCGACGTTCCGCGTGCTGACGCGGCGGCCGGAAACGCCAGACCAAGCCGAAATCGCCGCCAATCCCCGCGCCCGCTCGGCAAAGCTCCGTGCCGCCGAGCGCACCGATGCGCCGGCACACGCGACGGCGCCGGAAAAATTCCTGCCGCGACTGCCGTCAGTCGCCGACGTCATGCGGGGGCGGCCGTGATTGTGCGCGTGCTCAATTTTGTCGTGATCGGAGTGCTCGTGCTCGCCGCGGCCTGGGTCTACAGGATCAAATTCGACGCCACCGTCCAGGCCGAGCGCCTCGCCAAGCTGCGCGGCGAAGTGCGCCACGAACGCGATAACATCGCGGCGCTGCGCGCCGAATGGGGACAACTCGACGATCCGGCGCGCATCGAAGCGCTGGCCAAGCGCTTTTTGCAGTTAAAACCCATCGCTCCCACGCAATTCGACACGCTCGATCACCTGCCGGAGCGGCCGCAGCAAGATGTCACAGCCTCCACGGATCCGATCGGCAGCATCATCGGGGATTTGAAAAACCCCGAATACGCCCGCAACGACCGGGAGCATTTCGACGGCGCCGGCGGCAAATGGAGCGCCGAGACAATGAGCACGACCGCAGAAACATTTTCGCTGCGGCCGGCCGCGACACGCGCGCGCGAAGTTCCTTGGCGGCACTGGCTGGTCCGCAAGCTGCTCTACGGCGGGGATGTCGATCGCGGCGCCAAGGCACGGGCGCGCATCGGCTTGGCCATTGTCGCCTTCGCCGCCGTCTATGCCGTCATCGCTGCGCGGCTTGTCATGTTTGCCGTCGTCTCCAACGGCCACACCATTCACCGCGTCGTCTCCAGCGACGCGGTTGCAACCGCGCGCCCCGACATTCTCGATCGCAACGGCGAAGTTTTGGCAACCGATGTGCGCGTGCCGTCGCTCTACGCCGAGCCGCGCCGGCTCATCGACGTCGACGAAGCGGTCGAATTGCTCACCGCGGACCTGCCCGACCTCGACGCCAAGGAGCTGCGCGATCGGTTGTCGTCGAAGCGCGGTTTCGTCTGGCTCAAGCGCGACATCACGCCGGAGCAGCAGCGCGAAATCTACCGTCAGGGACTGCCGGGCATCGGCTTTCTAAACGAAAACAAGCGCGATTATCCGAACGGCGCCGAGATTTCGCATCTCATCGGCCACGTCAATATCGACAACCAGGGCATCGCCGGCATCGAGAAGTGGCTCGACGGGCAAGGACTGGCCGCCTTGCACATGGCCGGCCTTGCCACCGACCGGCTGCAAAATCCGGTCCAGCTCGCCGTCGATCTGCGCGTGCAGCACGCGCTGCGCGACGAACTCGTCGCCGCGCGCGCGAAATTCAGCGCGCTCGCCGCCGCCGGCCTCGTGCTCAACGTCCGCACCGGCGAGGTCGTCGCCCTGGTGTCGGAGCCGGACTACGACCCGAATAATCCGCGCGAGGCGCTCGATCCGTCACGCATCAACCGGCTGACCACCGGCGTGTACGAAATGGGATCGACATTCAAGGCCTTCACCGTCGCCATGGCGCTCGATTCCGGCAAGGTCACGCTCAAATCGACATTCGACGCGCGCGCCCCGCTTGCAAATGGGCAGGTTCGACATCCACGATTTCGAGCCGCAGCACCGTATCCTCACCGTGCCGGAAATCTTCACCTACTCGTCGAATATCGGCGCGGCGCGCATGGCGCTCGCGGCCGGCGGCGACGCACAAAAAGCGTTCCTGAAAAAAATGGGTCAGCTCGATCGCCTGCGCACCGAATTGCCGGAAAGCGCCGAGCCGATCGTGCCCAAGCGCTGGAGCGAACTCAACACCGCCACCATCGCCTTCGGCCACGGCCTGTCCGTGGCGCCGTTGCAGGCGGCGATGGGCGTGGCAGCATTGATGAACGGCGGCATCCTGATCCCGCCGACATTCCTCAAGCGCACCGCAGCCGAGGCCGAGAAGCTCGGCAAGCGCGTCATCAAACCCCAAACCAGCGCCCTGATGCGTTACCTGATGCGGCTCAATGTCGAGAAGGGCACGGCCGAGAAGGCCGACGTGCCGGGCTATTACATCGGCGGCAAGACCGGGACCGCGGACAAGGTCATCGATGGCCGCTATTCCAAGGCCAACGTGCTGACCGATTTCATAGCGATCCTGCCGGCCGATCAGCCGCGCTATCTGCTCTTGATCATGCTCGACGAGCCGCACGCGACGCCGGAGACCCACGGCTTCACCACGTCGGGCTGGAACGCCGTGCCGACCGGCGGCGCGGTGGTGGCGCGCATCGCACCGCTCCTCGACATCGAACCGCGCATGGACCTGCCGCCCGCCGATCAGCTGATACTGGCCTCGCTAAAGGAAAGCAGGTAAGGCACCTAGTGCGGTGGATTTGGAAGCTCGCATGAGGAAACACGGCCGGCACCTGCGAACTTCGGAATCGGGACACGCGCCGCACTGCCGACCGAGCCGCCAAGAAGCTTGACAAGAAGCTTGACATGAAGCTTCGCGAGATTTTGCCTCCGGACGCCGAACTCGATACGCGCCACGCCGATTTCGACATCGGCGGGGTGTCGGCGGACAGCCGGACGATCAAAAGCGGCGATGCATTCGTCGCGATTGCCGGCGGCAAAGCCGACGGGTTTGATTTCGTGCCGTCGGCGCTCGCCGCCGGCGCCGTCGCGATCGTCGCCGAACGGCTACCGGCAACACCGGCGGTGCCCGGCAACGTCGCCTTCGCGCGCGTCCGCAATGCCCGGCGCGCGCTTGCCTTCATCGCAGCCAAAATCTATCCGCGCCAGCCGCGCATCATCGCCGCCGTCACCGGCACCAGCGGCAAGACCTCGGTCGCCGCTTTCACCCGGCAAATCTGGAGCGCGCTCGGTCATCGCGCCGCGAGCATCGGCACCATCGGCATCGTCTCGCCGAGCGGCGAGACTTACGGCGCGCTGACCACGCCCGATGCGGTCGCGCTGCACCGTTCGCTCGATGCGCTCGCCGGCGACGGCGTCACTCATCTCGCGATCGAAGCGTCATCGCACGGCCTCGATCAATATCGGCTCGACGGCTTGCGCATCGCGGCGGGCGGTTTCACCAACATCACGCGCGATCATCTCGACTACCATCCGACATTCGAGGCTTATCTGGCCGCCAAGCTGCGGCTGTTCGAGGATTTGCTCAATCCCGGCGCGGCCGCAGTGATCGATGCCGACCACGACCATGCGGACGCGGTGGTCGCCGCAGCCACCGCGCGCGGTCTGTCGATCGTGAGCGTCGGACGCAAGGGGACGGGTATTCGTCTCATGCATTCCGCCATCGACGGCTTCGCGCAGACGCTGCGGCTCGAATATAACCGCAAGCATTTTCAGGTGCGCCTGCCGCTGGTCGGCGAATTTCAGGTCGAGAACGCGCTGGTCGCGGCCGGCCTTGCCATCGCGACCGGCGGCGAAGCCGGATCGGTCTTTGCCGCGCTCGAACAGCTTTCCGGCGCCAAGGGCCGGCTTGAGCGCGTCGGGACGAGCCGCGGTGCGCAGATCTTCGTCGACTACGCGCATAAGCCCGACGCGCTCGCCAAGGCGCTCGACGCGTTGCGGCCCTATGCGACCGGCCGGCTCGTGGTGGTGTTCGGCGCCGGCGGCGACCGCGACCGCGGCAAGCGGCCCTTGATGGGCGCCGTCGCCATCGCCAAGGCCGATCGGGTGATCGTCACCGACGACAATCCGCGCAGCGAAGATGCCGCCGCGATCCGCGCCGCGATCATTGCGGCGGCGCGCGGCGCCGCCGAAATCGGCGATCGGCGCGAGGCGATCCGCCGCGCGATCGCCGATTTGCGCGCCGGCGATATCCTGTTGATCGCCGGAAAGGGCCATGAAACCGGCCAAATTATCGGCGACCGGATCATACCGTTCAGCGATCACGAGGCGGTCGCCACGGCCCTCAAGGAACTCGCCGCATGAGCGCGCCCGCGCTGTGGACCACCGACGCGATGGCGGCGGCGATGGGTGCCGAGCGTCACGGCGCGCTGCCGCAATCGGTTTCCGGCCTGTCCATCGACAGCCGCACGCTGTTGCCGGGCGAGGCCTTTTTCGCCATTCACGGCGAGCATCGCGACGGCCATGACTTCGTCGCGTCGGCGCTGGCGGCCAAGGCCGCGCTCGCAGTCGTCGCCGCCGACCGGCGCGCGCAATTTCCGAACGACGCAGCCGCTTCTGGTCGTGCCGGAAGTGTTCGCCGGCCTGCGCGACCTCGCCGCCGCGGCGCGCAGCGCGTAGCCACGCCAAGGTGATCGGCGTCACCGGCTCGGTCGGCAAGACCGGGACCAAAGAGGCGTTGCGGCTCGCGCTTGTCCAAAGACGGCGAGACGCATGCCTCCGCCGCCTCCTACAACAATCATTGGGGCGTGCCGTTGTCGCTCGCCCGCTGTCCCGCCAGCGCGCGCTACGCGGTGCTCGAAATAGGAATGAACCACGAAGGCGAGATCGAGCCGCTGTCGCGCCTGGTTCGCCCACATGTCGCGATCATCACCACGATCGCGCCGGTGCATCTGGAATTCTTAGGCTCGCTGGCCAAAATCGCCGACGCCAAAGCCGAGATTTTTTTCGGCGTCGAGCCGGGCGGCGCCGCGATCATCAATCGCGATATCGCGCAATTCCCCCATCTCAAGCGCCGGGCCAAAGAGGCCGGCATCGCGCGCATCGTATCGTTCGGCGAGCATGCGAGGGCCGACGCGCGGCTGATCAAATGCGCGCTGCATCCGCGCTGCTCGACGGTGAAGGCGCAAATCCTCGGCACCGAACTCACCTATAAGATCGGCGCGCCGGGCCGCCACCTCGTCATCAATTCGCTCGCGGTCCTGGCGGCGGCCGAACTGGTCGGCGCCGATCTCGCGCTCGCGGCGCTGGCGCTGGCCGAGATCGAGCCGGTTGCCGGCCGCGGCGCGCCGATCGCGATCGAGCCGCCCGGCGGTCCGGCGCTCGTCATCGACGACAGCTACAACGCCAATCCGGCTTCGATGGCGGCGGCGCTGGCGGTGCTCGGCCAGGCGTCGGTCGGCCCGCAAGGCCGGCGCATCGCCGTGCTCGGCGACATGCTGGAGCTCGGACCGAAAGGCCGCGCTTTGCATCGCGGTCTGGTCGATTCGGTGCTCGCCAATGCGGTCGATCTGGTATTCTGCTGCGGCCCGCTGATGCAGTCGCTGTGGCAGGCTCTTCCCGCCAGCCGCCGCGGCGGCTATGCAGAGGACTCTGCCGCGCTCGAGGCGCAGGTGCTGCCCGCGATCCGCGCCGGCGATGTCGTCATGGTCAAGGGCTCGCTCGGCTCGCGCATGGCGCCCATCGTCAAGGCGCTGCAACGGGCTTATCCGCGCCAAGACACGATCGAAGACGCACTCGAAGACGCGTCCGTACAAGGTTGATGCGATGCTTTATTGGCTGGTCGATCTGTCGGACAAGCTCTCCGTCCTCAATGTGTTTCGCTACATCACGTTCCGCACCGGCGGCGCGGTCATCACCGCGTTGCTTTTCGTCTTTCTGTTCGGCCAGACACATCATCGACCGGCTGCGGCTGCTTCAGGGCAAGGGCCAGCCGATCCGCGCCGACGGCCCGAAGTCGCACATCATCGCCAAGGCCGGTACGCCGACCATGGGCGGGCTGATGATCCTGTCCGGAATGCTGGTCTCGACCCTGTTATGGGCGAACCCGGCCAACCCTTATGTCTGGGTGGTGCTTTGGGTCACGCTCGGTTTCGGATTGGTCGGCTTCTACGACGATTATCTGAAAATCACCAAGCAGGCGCATAACGGATTTCCCGGCCGCACCCGGATGGGCATCGAGGCCGTCATTGCCGGGCTCGCCTGCATCGCGCTGGTCGAGCTCGGGCAAGTGCCGTTTTCGACCTCGCTGGTGTTTCCGTTCTTCAAGGAACTGGTGCTCAATCTCGGCTGGTTTTTCGTGCTGTTCGCGATGTTCATCATCGTCGGCGCCGGCAACGCGGTGAACCTGACCGACGGCCTCGACGGCCTCGCCATCGTTCCGGTGATGATCGCGGCGGCCAGCTTCGGCATGATCTCTTACCTCAGCGGCAACGCGGTTTTTGCCGATTATCTGCAAATCCATTACGTCGCCGGCACCGGCGAGCTTGCGGTGCTGTGCGGCGCCGTGGTCGGCGCCGGCCTCGGTTTCCTGTGGTTCAACGCGCCGCCCGCTTCGATCTTCATGGGCGACACCGGCTCGCTCGCGCTCGGCGGCATGATCGGCGCGGTGGCGGTCGCCACCAAGCATGAGATCGTGCTCGCCGTCATCGGCGGCCTGTTCGTGCTCGAAGCGGTCTCCGTCATCGTGCAGGTGGTGTCGTACAAGCTCACCGGCAAGCGCGTCTTCAAGATGGCGCCGATCCATCATCATTTCGAGCAGCTCGGCTGGACCGAGCCGCAGATCGTCATTCGCTTCTGGATCGTCTCGGTCGTGCTCGCGCTGGCGGGACTGTCGACCCTGAAATTGAGGTAGTTCTGTCGTGATCCCGGTCACGACCTTTGCCGGCAAAAAGGTCGCGGTGTTCGGGCTGGGCGGCTCGGGGCTGGCAAGCGCCAGCGCGCTGCTTGCCGGCGGCGCCGACGTCGTCGCCTTCGATGACGATGCGGCAAGCGTGGCGAAGGCCAACGCCGCCGGCATCCCGACCGCCGATTTGCGGCAAGTCGATTGGGCCAAGATCGCGGCGCTGGTGCTGGCGCCCGGCGTTCCGCTCACCCATCCGCAACCGCATTGGGTTGTCGAACTTGCGCGCAAAGCCGGCGTCGACGTGATCGGCGATATCGAATTGTTCTGCCGCGAGCGGGCGCGTCAGGCGCCGGACGCGCCGTTCGTCGCCATCACCGGCACCAACGGCAAATCGACCACGACGGCGCTGATCGCGCATCTGGCCGCGTCAGCCGGCATGGACGCGCAGCTCGGCGGCAATATCGGCACCGCGATTCTTTCGCTCGAGCCGCCGCGCGCAAGTCGCTTCCAACCTTTGCGCGTTCACGTCATCGAATGCTCGTCCTATCAGATCGATCTCGCGCCCTCGCTCGATCCGTCGATCGGCATCCTGATCAATCTCACCGCGGATCATCTCGACCGCCATGGCACGATGGAGAATTACGCCGCCATTAAGGAACGCCTGGTCGCCGGCGTGCCGCGGGCCGGCACGGCGATCGTCGGCGTCGATGACGAGTGGTGCCAAAAGATTGCGATTCGGCTCGCCCAGTCCGGCAAACACGTGGTGCGGATTTCGGTGCGGCGCACATTGAGCAACGGGCTCTTCGTCGAGAACGGGCGCATCATGCGCGCCGGCGCGGCTGGCCCAGTTCCATTCGCCGAACTCGGCGGCATCGGTTCGTTGCGCGGGCGGCATAACGCGCAGAACGCCGCTTGCGCCGCGGCGGCGGCGCTCGCGCTCGGCCTCGAACCGGCGGCGATCCAGGCGGGCTTGCGCTCATTTCCGGGGCTGTCGCATCGGATGGAGGAAGTCGGCCGGCGCGGCGCCGTTCTCTTCGTCAACGATTCCAAGGCCACCAACGCCGATTCGGCGGCGCAGGCGCTCGCTTGCTTTGACGACATTTTCTGGATCGCCGGCGGCAAACCGAAGACCGGCGGCATCGAAAGCTTGCGCGTCATTTTTCCCGCGCATCCGCAAGGCCTATCTGATCGGCGAAGCCGCCGACGAATTCGCCGCAACGCTCGGGCGCGAGGTGCCGCACGAAATCACCGGCACGCTCGACAAGGCGTTGTCCGCCGCCGCGCGCGATGCCGAAGCCGCGACCGCGCGCGAACCGGTCGTGCTGCTGTCGCCCGCCTGCGCCTCGTTCGACCAGTACCGCAATTTCGAGGTGCGCGGCGACACTTTCCGAGGCCTGGTGCGCGCGCTGCCCGGCGTGGCGGTCAAATGACGCGTCAGACGCGTCATCTTAATCGCTTGGAAACCGCGTGGTGTCACCACTAGCCCGGGACTTTTCCGGGGACGTTGATGGCTTCGCGCGCGCAACCGACGCCGTTTTCCGAATGGTGGTGGACGGTCGACCGGCTGACGTTGGCGGCGCTCGGCGCGCTGATGCTCGGCGGCATCGTGCTGTGCCTCGCCGCAAGCCCGCCGGTCGCCGCGCGCATCGGGCTTGAGCCGTTTCATTTCGTCGATCGTCAGGTGCTGTTTCTCATTCCCGCCGCCGCGGTATTGGTCGGCACGTCGTTTTTGTCGCCGCGCGATATCCGCAAGGTGGCGCGTGATCGTCTTCGTCGTCAGCCTCGTGCTGACGGCCGCGACGCCTTATTTCGGCGCCGAGATCAAGGGCGCGCGACGCTGGCTGGTCATTCTCGGCGTCAACATCCAGCCGTCGGAATTTCTCAAACCGGCTTTCGTGATCCTGATCGCCTGGCTGTTCGGCGAAACCGCGAAACGGCCGGAAATGCCGGCCAACTCCATCGCGCTGGCGTTGCTCATCGTCGTCGTCACGCGTGTTGGTGCTGCAGCCGGACTTCGGCCAGACCATGCTGATCGCGCTGGTCTGGGGCGCGCTGTTCTATATGGCGGGCATGCGCTTGATCTGGGTGATCGGGCTCGCCGGCACCGCGGGCGTCGGCCTGATGACGGCGTTCTTCACCGTTCCGCATGTCGCGCAGCGCATCAACCGATTCCTCGATCCGACGTCCGGCGATACTTTCAACATCGATATCGCCACCGAATCGTTCATCCGCGGCGGCTGGTTCGGCCGCGGTCCGGGCGAAGGCACCATCAAGCGCATCCTGCCCGAAGGCCATACCGACTTCGTCTTCGCGGTGGCGGCGGAGGAATTCGGCGTCGTGCTCTGCCTCATTCTGGTCGCGCTGTTTGCCTTCATTGTCATCCGCGCGCTCGCCAAGGCGATGCGCACCGACGATCCATTCATCCGTTTCGCCGCCGCGGGCTTGGCGATCCTGTTCGGGCTGCAATCGACCATCAACATGGCGGTCAATCTGCATCTGATGCCGGCCAAGGGAATGACTTTGCCGTTCATCTCCTACGGCGGCTCGTCTTTGATCTCGCTCGCCTACGGCATGGGCATGCTGTTGGCGCTGACCCGCGAGCGGCCGCGCGCGAAGCTTGCCGGCGATATCGTGATCGCCGGGAGTCCGGTCTGATGCCCGAGCCGGGCTTGGTGCCGGATATGGCGTCGGTGCTCGTTGCGGCCGGCGGCACCGGCGGTCATTTGTTTCCGGCCGAGGCGCTTGCGGCAGCGCTCGCCAAGCGCGGTATCGCTGTCCATCTTGCGACCGACCGGCGCGCGGCGCGTTTTGGCGGCGCCTTCGCCGACCGAGACGTTCATGTCATCGCCAGCGCGACGCTGCGCGCGCGCAATCCGATCGCACTGACCGGAACGGCCGCCATGCTCGGCCTCGGCTTCATGCAGGCGCGGGCGCTGCTCGGCCGGCTCAAGCCTGCGGCGGTCATCGGCTTCGGCGGCTATCCGACCATCCCGCCGGTCTTGGCCGCGGCCTGGCGCGGCGTGCCGAGCCTGATCCACGATGCCAATGCCGTGATCGGCCGCGCCAACCGGTTCTTGGCGCCGCGCGTCACCGCGATCGCCACGACCTTTCCGGACGTGTTTGCCGCCGAACCCGCTTTGGCCGCGAAGGCGACGCTCACCGGCAATCCGGTTCGATCCGCGGTCGTCGCCGCCGCGGCAATGCCGTATCCGGCGGGCAACGACAGCTTGCGGCTCGTCATCTTCGGCGGCAGCCAGGGCGCGCGCGATCATGGCCGATATCGTGCCTGCCGCGATCCGCCGGCTCGATGCCGGCCTGCGCGCCCGGCTTGCCATCGTCCAGCAGGCGCGCGACGAGGATGTGATCCGCGTGCGCGAGGCTTACGCCAATCTCTCGGTTGCCGCCGAAATAGCGGCGTTTTTCGCCGACCTGCCGGCGCGCATCGCGGCGAGCCATCTGGTGATTTCACGTTCAGGGGCATCGACGGTCGCCGAACTCGCCGCGATCGGCCGGCCCGCGATCCTGGTGCCGCTGCCGCACGCCCTCGATCAGGACCAATTCGCCAATGCCGGCGTGCTCGAACGCGCGGGCGGCGCGCGGCGGATTCTACAAGACGCCTTCACCCCGCAGCGGCTCGCCACCGAGATCGCCGCGCTCGCCGCGGCGCCGCAACAGCTCGCGGCGATGGCCGCAGCGGCACGAGTCTTTGGGCCGGCTCGATGCCGCCGAGCGGCTCGCCGACTTGGTGCTGCGGGTGGCGGGGATCGCTTCGAAGCGGTAATTTCAGCATTATTACGCCGTCATGGCCGGACAATCGGGTCCGGCGTCCGCCGAGAGCGGGGAGCCCCATGAAATTGCCGCGCGACATCGGCCCGGTGCATTTCATCGGCATCGGCGGCATCGGCATGAGCGGCATCGCCGAGGTGCTGGTGAATCTCGGCTATACCGTGCAGGGCTCCGACCAGGCCGACAGCGCCAACGTCAAACGGCTGCGCGACAAGGGCGTGAAAATCGCCATCGGGCATTCGCCCGAAAGTTTAGCCGGCGCCCGGGTCGTCGTAATCTCCTCGGCGATCAAGCCCGACAATCCCGAGCTTATCGCCGCACGCGCGCAGCGCCTCCCGGTGGTGCGGCGCGCCGAAATGCTGGCCGAGCTGATGCGGTTGAAAAGCTGCATCGCCATCGCCGGCACGCACGGCAAGACCACGACGACGTCGATGGTGGCGGCGCTGCTCGACGCCGCCGGTTTCGACCCGACCGTGATCAACGGCGGCATCATCAACGCTTACGGCACCAATGCGCGGCTCGGCGCCGGCGACTGGATGGTGGTCGAGGCCGACGAATCCGACGGCAGCTTCCTCAAGCTGCCGGCCGACATCGCCGTCGTCACCAATGTCGACCCCGAACATCTCGACTACTTCAAGACCTTCGACGCGTTACAGGACGCGTTCCGCGCGTTCGTCGAGAATGTGCCGTTCTACGGTTTCTCGGTGATGTGCACCGACCATCCCGTCGTGCAAACCCTGGTCGGCCGCATCGAGGATCATCGCATCGTCACCTACGGCGAGAATCCGCAGGCCGATGTGCGGCTCCTCGACGTCTCGCATGCCGGCGGCATCTCGCTGTTCACGATCGCGTTGCGCGAGCGCGCCGGGCAGGCGCTGCACGAGATCAAGAACCTCGCGCTGCCGATGCCGGGACGGCACAATGCGCTCAATGCCACCGCGGCGATCGCCGTCGCCCACGAGCTCGGCGTCGCCGACGACGTGATCCGCAATGCGCTCGCCAAATTCGGCGGCGTGCGGCGGCGTTTTACGCGCACCGGCACCTGGAACGGCGTCACCATCATCGACGATTACGGCCATCACCCGGTCGAGATCGCCGCGGTGCTGCGCGCGGCGCGCGAATCGACCAAGGGCCAGGTGATCGCCGTGGTGCAGCCGCATCGCTTCACCCGGCTTGCCGCTTTGTTCGAGCAGTTCTGCACCTGCTTCAACGACGCCGACGTGGTGATCGTCGCTCATGTCTATCCGGCCGGCGAGGCGCCGATCGCCGGCGTCGACCGCGACGCGCTGGTACAGGGCTTGCGCACGCACGGCCACCGCCACGTTATTGCGCTCGATGGTCCTGACAAACTCGCCCCGCTCATCGCCGCAATGGCGCAGCCGGGCGATTATGTCGCCTGCCTCGGTGCCGGCTCGATCACGCAATGGGCCTATGCGCTGCCGGGCGAATTGGCGGCGGTCGGAAATCCAGCCGGGAGTCAAGTCGGGAGTCATGGATGACTTTCCCGACCTCGCGCCGGTCGTGAAAAAGTGCATGCCCGACCTGCGCGGACGGCTCCTCGCCAACCAATCGCTCGCCGAGCTGACCTGGTTTCGCGTCGGCGGGCCGGCACAGCTTTTGTTCATGCCCGAGGACGAAGCCGATCTTTGCTATTTTCTGACGCAGCTGCCCGCCGACATCGCGGTGACCATCATCGGGCTGGGCTCCAATCTGATCGTGCGCGACGGCGGCGTGCCCGGCGCGGTGGTGCGACTCGGCCGCGGCTTCGGCGATATCGCGATCGAAGATGTTAAGCTGCGCGCCGGCGCCGCGGTGCCCGACGTCAAGGTTGCGCGCGCGGCGCAGGAGGCCGGAATTGCCGGATTATCCTTTCTGCGCGGCATTCCGGGCGGCGTCGGCGGCGCGCTGCGCATGAACGGCGGCGCCTATGGGCGCGAAACCAAAGACGCGCTGGTTGAGGCGCGCGCGGTCGATCGCGCCGGCCGCATTCATGTGCTGCGCAATGCCGATATGCATTACGCCTACCGCCATTGCGGCGCGCCGGACGAATACATCTTCACGCAAGCTTTGTTCGCCGGCGAGCGCGGCGATCCGGCCGCGATCGCAGCCGAGATGGACAAGATCACCGAATCGCGCGAGGCGACGCAGCCGGTGAAGAGCCGCACCGGCGGCTCCACGTTCAAGAACCCGCCGGGCCGCAAAGCCTGGCAGCTGATCGACGCCGCCGGCTGCCGCGGACTGCGAATCGGCGGCGCGCAGGTGTCGGAGATGCACTGCAATTTCCTGATCAATCTCGGCAACGCCAGCTCAGCCGACATCGAAACGCTGGGCGAGACCGTGCGGGGGCGGGTGAAGGAAAATTCCGGCGTCGATCTCGAATGGGAGATCAAGCGCATCGGCGCGCCCGCTTCGCCGCGGTGAGCGGACTGCGGCATTCAAGGCTTGCGGTCGGAATCCTCGACGATCAAATTTCGCTCCTTCAGCCAGGGATCGATCGCCAGCGCGCGCTTCAGCGGCGCCTGGGCCTCCTCCACCTTGCCTTCTTGGATCAGGATGATGCCTTTGCCGGCGAGCGCGGCGTAATGCATCGGCTCGAGCTCGAGAACGCGCTCGATGGCCTTGAGCGAAGCATCGTATTGTCCGGCGAGAAAATACACATAGCCGAGCTGATTCCAGCCTTCGGCGAATTGCGGCGCGTGCTTGACCAATTCCTTCATGTAAAGAATCGCTTCGTCGTAGTCGAAACGCAGTTGTGCGTCTCGCGACTGTTCCAGCAATTGCCGCGATTCTTCGTCGGCGAAACTTCGCCAGAACGTCCAGATGCGATCCTCGATCTCGCGCGCGTCGGCTTCGCTTTGGGCCGCGGCAAGCGCTGCAAAAAGCCCCGCCCGCTCTTTTGCTGCGCTCTCGCTCAAGCCCGCGGCGGGCGGCGGGGCCGCCGGCTCAGCCGCGCGCAGGACCGCGCCCGCCAGCATGAACAACAATGCCGCCACAAAGATGCGGAGCGTCATGTCCTCATCATGCCGACCGAGGCGAGGCCGCGCAACATTTTGGCGCGGCGAAGCGGCGCCGTAGAACGTGCTAAACTGCAACCATGTCGCGCAGCGACCCCATCCTCATCGTCGGCGGCGGGCTTGGCGGGCTGACGACGGCGCTGTTGGCGCGGCGCGGCCGAACTTCGCGCGTGCTCGAAGGCGCGGCGGAATTCGGCGCCATCGGTTACGGCATCCAGTTCGGCCCGAACGTCTTTCATGTGTTCGACCGCCTCGGCCTCATGGATCGGGTGCTGGCGGTTGCGGATTCGCCGACGGCCGTTTTGATGCTGGATGCGCTCGACGGCAAGGAACTGATACGCATTCCGACCGGGGCGTCGTTTCGCGCGCGCTTCAAATATCCCTACATCATCGTGCATCGCATCGATTTGCATGACGTCTTGCTCGACGCTTGCCGGGGCAGCGATGCGATCGAACTCGTTGCCGACGCCATGGTGACCGGCTTCGAGGATCGCGGCGACCGCGTCGCGGTGACGACGGCGGACGGCCGCGACTTTTTCCGGCGCGGCGCTGGTCGCCGCCGACGGTGTCCGCTCGCTGTTTCGCGCCAAGCTGATCGGCGACGGCGAGCCGCGCCCGATCGGCTATGTGGCGCTGCGCACCATCGTGCCGATTGCCGAGCTTCCCGCCGATGTTTCGCGCGATTGCGTCGTGCTGTGGGGCGGTCCCGGCTTCCACGTCGTGCATTATCCGCTGCGCCACGGCACGCAGTTCAACCTCGTCGCCGTGTTCCGCACGCTCGACCCATGCGGAAAGGGGCGACGCCGCGACCTACCGCGCCGAGCTTGAACATGCCTACCGCGATGCCCATCCGTCGATGCGCGACGCTGATCGCGATGATGGACCTGCGCTGGCGGCGCTCGATCGGCGATCGCGATCCGGTCCGGCATTGGCATAAGGGCCGCGATCGTGCTGCTCGGCGACGCCGTCCACGCGCCGCTGCAATCGCTGGCGCAGGGCGCCTGCATGGCGATCGAAGATGGGCTGTGCCTCGCCGAATTGATCGCATGCGGCGGACGGCGATTATCCGGCCGCGTTCCGCCGCTTCGAAGCCGCGCGGCTGACCCGGACGGCGCGGGTGCAGCTCGAATCCCGCAGCGCTCTGGGACTTCATCCTCCACTGTCGGCGGCATCGAGCGCGACGTGCGCAACGCAACCGTGGCCGATTGGGACGAGGCGCACATGTTCGACTGCTTGGCGTGGCTCTACGACGGCGCCCCGCTGCCGGCCGCAACCGGCCACTGAGACTCTCGATTTTTCGCCAATTGTCGATTCTATTGGTGTCCCTGCGAATCAGCGGCTCGAGGCACCGGGCTGCGATTATGGCCAAGCACGTCGCCGTTCTGATGGGGGGCTGGTCGGCCGAGCGCGAAGTCTCGTTGCGCTCCGGCAAGGCCTGCGCCGACGCGCTCGGCCGCCGCGGCTACCGCGTCACGCCGATCGACGTCAACCGCGACATCGCCGCGGCGCTGACCGCCGCCAAACCCGACGTCGCGCTCAATGTGCTCCATGGCCGGCCCGGCGAGGACGGCACGCTGCAGGGGCTCCTGGAAATCCTCGGCATCCCCTACAGCCATTCCGGGGTGCTGGCCTCCGCGCTCGCCATGCAGAAAGCACTACGCCAAGGCGCTGTTTCGCGCGCGCCGGCGTGCCGGTGGCCGAGGACCGGGTGGTTTCGCGCTTCGAGGCCGCCAAAGCCCATGTCATGGCGCCGCCCTACGTCGTCAAACCGGTCGCGGAAGGCTCCAGCGTCGGCGTCTTTATCGTCACCGAGGAGCACCCGAACCCGCCCCAGGAGCTTTACCGCGACGACTGGCCGTACGGCGAAATGGTCATGGTCGAGCGCTACATCCCGGGCAAGGAGCTGACCTGCGCGGTGCTCGGCGACCGCGCGCTCGACGTCATCGAAATCGTGCCGGCGACGCGGTTCTACGACTACGAGGCAAAATACGCCGCCGGCGGCTCCAAGCACCTGCTGCCGGCGCCAATTTTACCAAATGTTTACCAGGAGGTCCGAAGACTCACCTTGGCTGCCCATAGCGCGCTTGGCTGCCGCGGCGTGAGCCGTGCGGACTTTCGCTATGACGATCGGGGGACGGGAAAGCTGGTCTGCCTTGAGGTCAATACACAACCGGGAATGACCGAGACCTCGCTCGTGCCCGAGCTTGCCGCCTACGCGGGCATCACGTTCGATGAGCTGGTGCAATGGATGGTGGAGGACGCCTCGACCAACCGCTGACGCGGTCGGGGCAATCAGCTGCAAAACAGCTCGGCGCGCCAGTTGACGAGCCGAACTCCGCGCGCGTTCAAACCGCTCGTTACCGCCGTCGCGAAAGCTATTTAGGCCGGTTTCCGATCTATCGCCGGCTGACCGGCCGCTGGGCGGCGAAAATCGCGCGTTTTCCCCTGCCGCGCGGCGTCGGCGTTGCCGGATCGATCCTGCTGCTCGCCGCCACGCTCGGCTATGGCGCCGTCGCCGGCCAGCACGTTCCCGCCGTGGTCGATTGGCTCAAGGGTGCGCGCGATGTCGCCGCCAATTCGCTCGGCTTCCGCATCGCGGCGATCTCGCTCACCGGCGAGAAGGAAGTCAGCCGCGAAGAGATCCTCACCACCGCCGGCGTAACCGGACGCGCGTCGTTGTTGTTCCTCGACGCCGATGCGGCGCGCACGCGGCTTCTGGCCAATCCGTGGATCGCCGATGCCGCCGTGCTCAAGCTTTATCCGGATCGCTTGCAGATCACGATCACCGAACGTCTGGCTTTTGCGCTCTGGCAGAAGGACGGCCGCGTCAGCGTCATCGCCGCCGACGGCACCGTGCTCGAACCGTTCGTCGAGGACCGCTATCTCCATCTGCCGCTGGTGGTCGGACGCGGCGCCGAACGACAGGCCAAGGATTTCCTCGCCATTGTCGATCGCTACCCCGACATTCGATCGATGCTGCGAGCGTCGATCTTGGTGGCGGAACGGCGCTGGGATCTCCATCTCACCAACGGCATCGATGTGCGCCTGCCGGAAACCGATGTCGAAGCCGCGCTCGATCGGCTGGTCGAACTTGATCGCGACAAGAAGCTTCTGTCGCGCGACATCACGGCGGTCGATCTGCGGTTGCCGGATCGCGTGACCGTGCGCCTGTCCGACGCCGCGGCGCAGGCTCGCGATGAGGCTCTCAAGGCCAACAGCAAAAAGAAAAAGGGGGGCGACGCATGAACGCTCTCCGCTACGGCCTGACGCCCAAGATGAAGCCGATTTCGCCGCGCCGCAGCTGTGCTTGTCGCCGCGCTCGATGTCGGATCGAGCAAGGTCGTCTGTCTGATCGCGCGACTGCGACCTCATGGCCCGCAGCAGGTCTTGACCCGGCGGAGCCACGCCATCGAGGTCATCGGCTTCGGCCATACCGGCGCGCGCGGCATGAAGGCGGGAAGCGTCGTCAATCTCGCGCATGCCGAGGAAGCCATCCGCCAAGCCGTCGAAACCGCCGAACGCATGGCCGCGGTGGAGATCGAGTCGGTCGTGCTGTCGCTGTCGGCCGGACGGCTCGCCAGCGAACTGTTTGCGGCCGACATCGGCATCGTCGGCTCCGCCGTATCGGACGGCGATATCGCGCGCGTGCTTGCCGCCGGCAGCCGCCATTCGTTGCGCGACGGCCGCGCCGTCCTGCATTCGCTTCCGGTCGGTTATTCGATCGACGGAGTCGACGGTGTCCGCGATCCGCGCGGCATGCTCGGCTCGCGGTTCGGCGTCGACATGCACGTCGCCACGACCGACATCGCCGCCGCCCGCAATCTGATGCTCGCGGTGGAACAGAGCCATCTCGAGGTCGAGGCGATGGTGGCGTCGCCTTATGTCGCCGGCCTCGCCGTTCTTGCCGACGACGAGGCCGATCTCGGCGCCGCCGTCGTCGATATGGGCGCCGGCACCACCACCATGGCGGTATTCCTGAGTGGCCGGCTCGTTCATCTGGAAGGCTTCGCACTGGGCGGCCATCACGTGACCATGGACATGGCCCGCGGGCTCAACGCCCGCGTCGTCGATGCCGAGCGAATCAAGACGCTTTATGGCACTGTGCTCACTGGAGGATCGGACGAACGCGACATGATTACGGTGCCGCCGCTGAACGAGGACGAGCGTGAACAGACGCAATTCGTATCCCGCGCGACGCTGGTGAGCATCATCAAGCCGCGCATCGAGGAAATCCTTGAAATGGTGCGCGATCGGCTCGCCGCATCTCCGATTGCGGCCGAGCAGCGCGGACACGTCATCATCACCGGCGGAGCGAGCCAGCTTACCGGTCTGCCGGAACTTGCGTCACGCATTCTCGGCCGGCCGGTGCGCGTCGGACGGCCGCTCGGCATTGCCGGAGTGCCGGACGCGGCCAAAGGCCCGGCCTTTGCCGTGGCGGCCGGTCTTCTGGTTTATCCGCAGGCGGCGCATCTCGAACATTTCGAATCGCGGCGTAGGCGGCAACTCATGACAGGCACGGGCGGGTATTTCGCCCGGGTCGGACGATGGCTTCGCGAGAGTTTCTGATGGCCCCAAGATGCGAAGCTGGAAAATCTCAGCGGCCGGTGGCGGACCGGACGGGGCCGGGCGTGGACAACGCCCGCGCGACGAACAAGAGGCAATCATGACCATCAATCTGAATATCCCCGACATCCGTGAGCTTAAGCCCCGGATTACCGTGTTCGGAGTCGGCGGCGCGGGCGGCAATGCCGTCAACAATATGATCAGCGCCGGCTTGCAAGGCGTCGATTTCGTGGTCGCCAATACCGACGCTCAGGCGCTTACGATGTCGAAAGCCGAGCGGGTCATCCAGATGGGCGTGCAGGTGACCGAGGGGCTCGGCGCCGGATCGCAACCCGAAGTCGGGCGCGCCGCGGCCGAAGAAGTGATCGACGAAATCCGCGATCACCTGTCGGGCGCGCATATGGTTTTCGTCACGGCGGGCATGGGCGGCGGCACCGGGACCGGCGCCGCGCCGATCATCGCCAAGACCGCGCGCGAACTCGGCATCCTCACCGTCGGGGTGGTGACTAAACCGTTCCATTTCGAGGGTCAGCGCCGCATGCACATCGCCGACGGCGGCATCGCCGAACTGCAGAAATGCGTCGATACGCTGCTTATCATTCCCAACCAGAATCTTTTCCGGGTGGCGAATGAAAAGACGACGTTCGCCGACGCCTTCGCGCTGGCGGATCAGGTGCTTTATTCCGGCGTCGCCTGCATCACCGACCTGATGGTCAAGGAAGGCCTGATCAATCTCGACTTCGCTGACGTCCGCGTCGTCATGCGCGAAATGGGCAAGGCAATGATGGGGACCGGCGAGGCCGAGGGCGACAAGCGGGCGCTGACCGCCGCCGAAGCCGCGATTTCCAATCCGCTGATCGACGACGCCTCGATGAAGGGCGCACGTGGTCTTTTGATTTCCATCACCGGCGGCCGCGATCTGACGCTTTACGAGGTCGACGAGGCGGCAACGCGCATCCGCGAGGAGGTCGACCAGGATGCCAACATCATCGTCGGGGCGACCTTCGACGAGAGTCTCGATGGCATGATCCGGGTTTCAGTCGTAGCGACCGGCATAGACCAGGCCATAGCGCAACGGCCGGCGGCGGCCACGGCGGATTCGCGAATGGCGGAACTCGCCCATCGCATGCGCGCCGAGAACCAGCGGATCGTGGAGCGCAGCGAGCGGCCGGAATCGGCACGGCCCGCAGCGGCTGCACCGATTCCGGCTCCCGCCTCGGTGAACGCCTCGATCGAGTCGGCGGCCAAGGCGGCGATCGCGGCCGCCGTCCAGGACGTGACCATTCGTCCGCTGCCGCCGAAGCCTTCGCTGTTCATCGAACCGGCCGCAAGCGAGCCGGAACCCCATGACAGGGAAGACTCAGAGCCGCAGGCGTTCATTCCGCCGCAGCCGGAGCGGTTGCCGGCGCGGGCGCCGCGCATGCCGCGGCTCGATGAACTACCGGTCCCGGCGCAGAACGAAATCCGGGCTCGACGCGGCGAAGTTCGCGACGACGACCATCCCGAGAAGCGGCGTATGTCGCTGTTGCAGCGATTGGCCTCGGTCGGGCTTGGCCGGCGCGAGCAGGACGAGCAGGAAACGAGCGCGCGCGCCGCGATTGGCGCCCCGTTGCCGGCCGAGCGATTGGTCGGACGTACGATGCCGCGGCCGTCGGATGCGCGCCAAGATTTGCGCCAGGAGTCACGCCAAGAATTGCCGGTATCCGAATATGCCGAGACGTCCCGCGCCGCAGGGGCTCGACCAGCATGGCCGGCAGAGCCCTGTGCATAACTCGAGCGAGGAGGACCAGCTCGATATTCCGGCGTTCTTGCGCCGACAAGCGAACTAGGGGCCGATGAGCGCCCATCGCACGTGACGCCCATGGGCTCTGCATAGCGGCACCCATTGGGGTTAGGCGAAATGGGCTAAGCTACTGGCTTTAGGTGATAATCCTAAGCGGATTCGTCGCAAATCCGTCCCGCCGCAAAGCAATGCGACGGGACGGATTATGCATTTGGCGCCGACGACGGACGTCGCGGTTGTGCGCTTTCTAGGCACTGAGCCGACCGCGGCCGAAATCAAGGTAACAGTCGGTAAGAAAGCGTGAATTGGCCAGATGCCATGACGCCGGTAAGGTCCCTGCGCACGAGGGGGATTGTTGGGGGGATCGACGGTTCGGCGGTCGTGTCGGCCAACCCCTGCCTGTAGATGGAACGCGTTTCCCTGACGTTGCGGTGGCCATTGTCGTTCGCGAAGTAATTCCGCTCGCGTAGTTTGGCCGTAGGGTGTGGGACGAAGGCATGACGAGGGGCGTACACGCCGACAGGCAGACGACGCTGCTGGATCATGTGACCGTCGCCGGCATCGGCGTTCACTCCGGCTCGCCCGCCACCCTGACATTGCATCCGGCCGAGGCCGATACCGGCATCGTATTTTTACGCTCCGGGACCGATGGCCAACCCGACCGCGAATTACGCGCTGATTTCCGCTCGGTGACGGCGACCGAATTCGCCACCGTCCTCGGCGACCACAACGGACCGGCCGTATCGACGACCGAACATGTGCTTGCTGCGTTGCGCGGCCTCGGCGTCGATAACGCCGTCGTCGAAGTCGACGGTCCCGAAGTTCCCATTATGGACGGCAGCGCCGCGCCGTTCGTTGCGGCGATCGATCAAGTCGGTATCGTCACCTTGCCGGCGTCGCGGCGTTACATCCAGGTGCTCAAGCCGGTGCGGGTCGCCAAGGGCGACAGCTACGGCGAATTGCGGCCGCACTTGCGCGGGTTTCGCATCGAAACCGAAATCGAATTCGATCACCCGCTGATCGGCCGCCAGACATTCGCGATCGAGGTCGAGCCGGATGTGTTCCGCCGCGAACTCGCGCGCGCGCGAACGTTCGGCTTCATGCGCGACGTGGCGAAGCTGTGGAGCGCGGGCTATGCGCTCGGCGCGTCGTTCGAGAACACCGTCGTGATCGCGGAAAATCGCGTGCTCAATCCCGAGGGCATGCGTTTTGCCGATGAATTCGTCCGCCACAAGGCGGTCGATGCGATCGGCGACCTCGCGCTGTCCGGCGCGCCGCTGATCGGCGCCTATCGTTCGGTGCGCGGCGGCCACAAGCTCAATCACGCGGTGCTCACCGCACTGATGGCCGATCGCAGCGCCTGGGCCTATGTCGAAATGCCGGAAAGCCGCCGCCCGCGCGGCCATGCCGACCTCGCCGCCGGTTTCGCGAGCCCCGCTTACGGGCCGGACGTCTCTTAAATCCCTTAACTTTTACGCCTTAATCCGGGCCGATTGTCGGCCATAATTGCTGTATTGTCATAGGCGCTGCGGTGCGCATCGGGGCACCGGCGGGGACGGGGACTTCAATCACGCTCATGATGCCGCGATTACGAGGATCGCCGAGATCCGGCCGCAGGCTGCGCGCGCTGGCGGCTTGCCTTGCTCTGGCGCTCGCCGCCGCGTCGCTGATGGGCTGCAGCCTGTTCAATAAGAAGGACGACTACGTCCCGGAAGACCCGCCCGACAAGCTCTACAACGAGGCGCTTTTCCTCCTCAACAACAAGGAGGACTACAAGGAGGCGGCAAAGAAATTCGACGAGGTGGACCGCGAGGACCCGTATTCGGATTGGGCGCGCAAGGCGCTCTTGATGTCGGCCTACGCCTATTATCAGGCGGAGCAATATGACGATTGCGTCAACTCGGCGAAACGCTACGTGACACTGCATCCGGCCAGTCCCGACGCCGCCTATGCCCAATATCTGATCGGCGCCTCCTACTACGATCAGATTCTCGACGTCTCGCGCGACCAGGACGCGCGCGACCAAGGCGATCGACGCGCTTCAAGAGGTGGTGCGCAAATATCCGACCAGCGAATACGCCGTCGCCGCCCAGAAGAAGATCGACATGGCGCGCGACCAGCTCGCCGGCAAGGAAATGGACGTCGGCCGCTTCTACCTGAACCAGCGCGATTTCATCGGCGCGATCAACCGCTTCAAGGTCGTGGTGACCCAATACCAGACCACGCGCCACGTCGAGGAAGCGCTGATGCGGCTGAGCGAAGCCTATGTTTCGCTCGGCATCATGGACGAGGCGCAGACCGCCGCCGCCGTGCTCGGCCACAATTTCCCGGACAGTCCGTGGTACAAGGACGCCTATAGATCTGGTGAAGAACGCCGGCGGCGAGCCGACGACCGAGAACAAGGGCTCCTGGATCAGCCGCGCCTTCCAGAAAATGGGCTTGGCCAGCTCGCAAAGCGGATGACGGACGACAGACGACAGAATCGGTAAGAACTAATATCGATGCCGTCCTCCGTCCACTGTCGTCCGACATCCATGCTGGCTCGCCTTTCTATCCGCGACATCGTCCTGATCGATCGGCTGGATATCGATTTCGGCTCCGGCCTTGCCGCGCTGACCGGCGAGACCGGCGCCGGCAAATCGATCCTGCTCGACGCCTTTGCGCTGGCGCTCGGCGCGCGCGGCGAGGCGGCGCTGGTGCGCGAGGGCGCCGAGCACGGTCAGGTGATCGCCGCTTTCGACGTCGCCAAGGACCATCCGGCGCGCCGGGTGCTGGCCGATAACGATCTTTCCGGCGGAGGAGGACGAGCTGATCGTGCGGCGGGTGCAATTCGCCGACGGCAGGACCCGCGCGTTCGTCAACGATCAGCCGGTCAGCGTGCAGGTGTTGCGCGCGCTGGGCGCGGCCTTGGTGGAGATTCACGGCCAGCATGACGAGCGCGCCTTCGTCGACGCCGCGACGCATCGCGCGCTGCTCGACGCCTATGGCGGCATCGAAGACGATGCCGCCGAAGTGGCGCGGCTGTGGACCGAGCGGCGGGCGCGCGAGGCCGCAGTCGAGAGCCATCGCGCCGCGATCGAGCGTGCCGGCCGCGAGGCCGAATGGCTGCGCCATGCCGTCGACGAACTCGGCCGGCTCAGGCCCGCAGACCGGCGAGGAGACTGCGCTCGCCGAGCGCCGCACCGTCATGATGCAGGCGGAAAAAGTCGCCGACGATTTGCGCGCCACGCACGAGGCCGTCACCGGGCCGAACTCTCCGGTGCCGCCGCTGGCGACCGCGGTGCGCCGGCTGGAGCGGCGCGCCGCGCAGGCGCCGGCGCTGATCGAGCCGGCGGTCAAGGCGATCGACGCCGCGCTGACCGCGCTGGAAGAGGCCCGGGCGCAGCTCGAAGCCGGCGCTGCAGGTCGCCGAATTCGATCCGGCCGAGCTCGAGCGGATCGAGGAGCGGCTGTTCGCGCTGCGCGCCGCCGGGCGCAAATACAATGTGCCGGTCGACGAGCTTGCCGCGCTCGCCCGCCGCTACGAAGGCGATCTCGCGTTGATCGACGCCGGCGCCGAGCAGCTCGCCGCGCTGGAGCGGCAGGCGCAGGAGGCGGTGGCGCGTTACCGCGCGGCGGCGCAGGCGCTGTCGGCCGCGCGCCGCGCGCGCCGCACAGACGCTCGACAAGGCGGTCAATGCCGAGCTCAAGCCGCTGCGGCTCGAACGCGCGGAATTCTCCACCGAAATCGACCAGCGAGAGCGAAGGCCCGAACGGCCTCGACCGCGTCGAGTTCTGGGTGCGCACCAATCCCGGCACGCGGCCGGGACCGCTGATGAAGGTCGCCTCCGGCGGCGAACTCGCCCGCTTCTTGCTCGCGCTCAAAGTGGTGCTGGCCGACCGCGGCTCGGCGCCGACCTTGGTGTTCGACGAAATCGACACCGGCGTCGGCGGCGCGGTCGCGGACGCGGTCGGCGTGCGGCTCGCCCGGCTTGCCTCCGGCGTGCAGGTGATCGCGGTGACGCATGCGCCGCAGGTGGCGGCGCGCGCCGACCGGCATTATCTCATCACCAAGGATGCGCTCGCCAAAGGCACCCGCGTCGCCACCCGCGTCGCCGAACTCCAAGGCGAGCGCCGCCGCGAGGAGATCGCGCGCATGCTCGCCGGCGCCGAAATCACCGCCGAAGCCCGCGCCGCCGCCGAACGGCTGATCAGGGCGGCGAGCTGATAGTTATCATGGCCCGTCGCGACAAGTCCGAGACGCCCGTCGACGATCTCACCGAAAAACAGGCCAAGGCCGAGCACGCTCGGCTCGCCGCGGAAATCGCCGAGCACGACCGGCGCTATTATCAGGAGGACGCGCCCAGCATTTCGGACGCGGCCTACGACGCGCTGCGGCGGCGCTACGCCGCGCTCGAAGCGCGCTTTCCGCAATTGCGCACGCTCGAGAGCTTGACGCAGCGTGTCGGCGCGGCGCCGGCGGCGCGCTTCGCCAAGGTCCGCCACGCGGTGCCGATGCTCTCGCTCGACAACGCGTTTGCCGGCGAGGACGTCGTCGATTTCGTCGGCCGCATCCGCCGCTTCCTGCGCCTGCCGGAGGATGAGGAAATCGCGTTTTCCGCCGAGCCGAAGATCGACGGCTTGTCGATGTCGCTGCGCTACGAGGACGGCGAGCTCGTCACCGGCGCGACGCGCGGCGACGGCGCAAACCGGCGAGGACGTCACCGCCAACGTGAAAACGCTCGACGACATTCCGAAGCGGCTCAAGGGCAAAGGCGTGCCGGCGGTCTGCGAAGTGCGCGGCGAAATCTACATGACCAAGCACGCTTTCCTCGCGCTCAATAAGCGCCAGGCCGAAACCGGCGGGCAGATTTTTGCCAATCCGCGCAATTCCGCAGCCGGCTCGTTGCGCCAGAAGGATCCGTCGATCACGGCATCGCGGCCGCTCGGCTTCTTCGCCTATGGCTGGGGCGAGATGAGCGACATGCCGGCGGACACGCAATCCGGCATGATCAAGTGGTTCGAGCATTGCGGCTTCAAGACCAATCCGCTGACCAAAATGTGCCGTTCGGTCGAGGCGCTGTTGCAATTCCATCGCGAGATCGAGGCGCAGCGCGCCAGCCTCGACTACGACATCGACGGCGTGGTCTACAAAGTCGACCGCCTCGACTGGCAGGAGCGGCTCGGTTTCGTGTCGCGCTCGCCGCGCTGGGCGATCGCGCACAAATTCCCGGCCGAGCAGGCGACTACCGTCGTCAAGGACATCGAGATACAGGTCGGCCGCACCGGCGCGCTCACCCCGGTCGCCAAGCTCGAACCGGTCACGGTCGGCGGCGTCGTGGTGCAGAACGCGACGCTGCACAATTTCGACGAGATCGCCCGCCTCGACGTCCGCATCGGCGACACCGTGCGCATCCAGCGCGCCGGCGACGTCATCCCGCAGGTGCTCGGCGTCGTGGAAGATCGACCGCGCGGCCCAAAACAATTTCCATTTCCAAAAAAGTGTCCGTGCCCGCTGCAGACCGACGTGGTGCGCGAGCAAACTGCGACGGGCGAAGAGGGCGCGATCGCCCGCTGCACCGGCGAATTCGCCTGCCCCTATCAGGGCGTCGAGCATCTCAAGCACTTCGTGTCGCGCCGCGCCTTCGATATCGACGGGCTGGGCGAGAAACAGATCGAGTTCTTTCACGAACAGGGCTGGCTCAAGGAGCCGGCCGATATCTTCACGCTGCGCGAGCGCAACGGGAAGCTCACGCTCAAGGGTAGTGACAAGAAAATCCATCTCGAAGACGTCGAAGGTTTCGGCGAAGTCTCGGTGCGCAACCTGTTCGCCGCCATCGCGGCGCGGCGCGAAATATCGTTGGAGCGGTTCATCTACGCGCTCGGCATCCGCCATGTCGGCGAGACCACGGCGGTGGCGCTGGCGCGCGGCTATGGCGGCTGGGAGGCCTTTCATGCCGCCTGCCTCAAGCTCGCCAAGGGCGACGAGGAAACCAAAGCGGAAATGGACGCGCTCGATCAGATCGGCGACACGGTGATCGAGAGCCTGCGCGATTATTTCGGCGAGGCACATAACCGCCGCCGCGTCGAGCGGCTTGCCGCCCAGGTGCGCATCCGCGACGCCGAAAAGCCGAAGCAGCAATTCGGCGATCGCCGGCAAGACCGTAGTGTTCACCGGCACGCTGGAAAAGATGACGCGCGACGAGGCCAAGGCCTCGGCGGAGCGGCTCGGCGCCAAGGTATCGGGTTCGGTGTCGAAGAAGACGGATTACGTGGTCGCCGGGCCGGGCGCCGGCTCCAAGCTCGCCGACGCCAAAAAACTCGGCGTCGCGGTGCTGACCGAGGACGAATGGGCGAAGCTCATTCGCTGATGCGCTCGCGCACCGCTCACGCCAGCGGCGTCGTCGCCGCGATCAGCCATTCGCGCGTGCCCGCATCGAGCAGCGGCGCCAGCGTATCGCGCACGCGGGCGTGGTAGGCGTCGAGCCAGCCGATCTCGTCGACCGTCAGCAATGCCGGCTCGACGAGACGGGCGTCGATCGGCGCCAAGCTCAGCGTCTCGAAGGCGTTGAGCGGCTTCTCGGCGTCGGCGACGGCCGCGGCTTCGGCGACCAGGACCAGGTTTTCGATGCGGATGCCGTAGGCGCCGGTGCGGTAATAGCCGGGCTCGTTGGACAGGATCATGCCGCGCTTGAGCGCCGCGCCGCCGAGTTTGGCAATGCGCGCCGGGCCCTCGTGCACCGAGAGATAGCTGCCGACGCCGTGGCCGGTGCCGTGATCGAAATCGAGCCCGGCGCGCCACAGGAATTGCCGCGCCAGCGAGTCGAGCTGCGCGCCGGTGGTGCCGTCCGGAAACACCGCGCGCGCGATCGCGATATGGCCCTTGAGCACGAGGGTGAAATTCCTGCGCATGTCGGCGCTCGGCGTGCCGACGGCGATGGTGCGGGTGATGTCGGTCGTGCCGTCCTCGTATTGGCCGCCGGAATCGACGAGAAAGAGTTCGCCGGGCGCGATGCGCCGGTTGCTCCGGCGGGTGACGCGGTAATGCACGATGGCGCCGTCGGCGCCGGCGCCGGCGATGGTCGGAAACGAAATATCCTTGAGCAACCCGGTGTCGCGGCGGAAACTTTCCAACGCCTCGACCGCGTCGATTTCGGTCAAGCCGCGCGAGGCTTCGCGGTCGAACCAGGCGAGAAAGCGCGTCACCGCGGCGCCGTCGCGCTCATTGCGCCGCGCGGGCGCCGGCGATCTCGACCGCGTTCTTGACCGCCTTTAACGGCGCGATCGGGTCGCTGCCGCGCACCACCTTGCCGCCGTTCTCGGCGACCAGACGCGCGATCGCCTCGGGGCAGGCGGCCGGATCGAGCCGCACTGCGCGCCGGCCTTTGCCGAGCGCGGCGAGATCGCGCGCGAAATCGTCGGGCGCGCGCAGCTCGGCAAGCTGTTCGAGCCGGTGGCGGACATCGTTGCCGAGCTTGCGCGGCTCGATATAGAGCGCCGGCTTTTCGTCCGTGGGCACCACGGCGAAGGCGAGCGTCACCGGCGTGTGCGGTACGTCGCTGCCGCGGATGTTGAACAGCCAGCAGACGGCCTGCGGATCGGAGACGACCAAGGCATCGGCTTTTTGCAGGTCGGCGCGCAGGCGGGCGAGCTTCGCGGCGGCGTCCTCGCCGGCAAAGCGCAGATCGTGCGGCACGACCGCGCCCAGCGGCGGTCGCGGCCGATCGCTCCAGCCGGCGTCGATGGGATTGTCGGCAACGGCAACGAGGCTGGCGCCGGCCGCGTCACAGGCTTTGCCGAGCCGCTCGGCGGCTTCGACGGTATGCAGCCACGGCGAATAGCCGAGCTTGGCGCCGGCCGGTAAATTCTCTTCGAGCCACGACGCCGGCGGATGCTCGACCAGATGCTCGACGGTGAAAGCCGAAGCGTCTACTTCCTCGCGCACCTGCACCAGGTAGCGGCCGTCGACGAAGATCGCCGCGCGATTTTCAAGCACGATGGCGACGCCGGCCGAGCCGGTGAAACCGGTGAGCCAAGCCAGCCGCTCGGCGCAGGGCGGCACATATTCGTTCTGATAGCGGTCGGCGCGCGGCACGATGAATCCGTCGAGGCCGCGCCGCTTGAGCTCGGCGCGCAACGACGCCAGCCGCGGCGCGCTCGCCGCGCGCTCGCCGCGATCCTCGAACGACTGAAAATGCGCCTCGAACATGGCGCCAATTTATGAGCGCGGGCGGCGGCGAGCAACGACGGAACGCGGTCGAAAACGTCGCTCGAGCACCAAAGTCGTCCAGCCGTCGCAATCGAGCCGCCGCTCGAGCGCCAAGGGACGATAGGCGGCGAGCGCGGCATTCGCCTGCGCGGTCAACAGGCCGGACAAGACGATCCGGCCGCCGGGCACGATGATTTTCTTAAGCGGCGAGGCCAGCCGTTGCAGCGGTTCGAGCAAGACGTTAGCGAGGACGAACGCGAACGGCGCCGCCGCGCGGACAGCGGGGGCGCTGACGCCGTCCGCCGGCAAAACTTCGATCCTGGCGCCGACGCGGTTGCGCCGGGCATTGGCCCGCGCGACGCGCACGGCGGTTACGTCGTTGTCGGTGGCGACCACGCGGGCGCGCCAGGCCCGCGCGGCGGCGATGGCGAGCACGCCCGAGCCGGTGCCGAGATCGAGCAGCCGCGGCGCAGCTTGCCCGCCACGGCGCGATTTGCCCAAGCGGTCCAGCGCCAGAAGACAGCCGCGCGTGGTGCCGTGATGGCCGGTGCCGAAAGCGAGCGCCGCCTCGATCTCGATGCCGATCCGGTTGATTGCAATGCGGCCGCGGTGGTGTGCGCCGTGGACAATAAAGCGGCCGGCCGCGACCGGCTTAAGCCCGGCGAGACTTGCGCCGACCCAATCCTGTGCCGCGATCGAGGCGAAGGTAAGCGCGTTGCCCGCTTGCGGCCCGGCCGCCGCGGCCACCAGCGCACGCACCGCTTCGCGGTCGGGCGGCTTGCGAAAATGCAGCGCCACGCGCCAGCCGCCGCGGCCGCCATCCACAAGGCTTACCGCGGCATCGTCGGCGGCAAAGCTCTCGGCAACGATGCCGGCGACCCGCCGTGCCGCTTGTTCGGCGATTTCGAGGGTCGCAATGAAGCTCGGCGGCTGCTTGGCTTCTGTTGTATAACCTACTGAATTATCGTTCATTTTGAAAGTTATCCCAATAATTCACAGGACCGGTTTGGGTTGCTCGGTAGCAGTTCGGCAGCGGCCCTCGCGAGCGCCGCGTCAGGCAATCGGCCATGCAGAGTTTATCCCCAACTTATCCACAGCATTTCCCAAAGCTTCTCAACAACAACTAGCTTCTCAACAGCAACTGCGGATGCGCCCCCGGGCCTTGTCAACGGCACGGACGCGCCCGACGACCGCGTTGCCCGGCTTGTGGACGGCTTCCGGCGCGCATTACGATGGCCACGATCGCCGAATAAATCACGCCGCGCGATGTTGACCATCGTGGAATAAGTGCCGGGAGATAACGAATGACGGTTGGCAGTGCACGTGGACTTTTCACGGCCGCAGCCTTGGGTTTTATCGCCTGTTGCGCCGGGCTCGCAGTCGTCGGCGGCGGCGGCGGCGGCGCGCGGGCGCAGACGGCGCCGACGCAGCCCGACTATGCCGCGCTGCTCGCGGCGCCGGATCGCAGCGATGCCGACCGGCAAGCGGACAAGCGCCGCGATCCGCTGCCATTGCTCGCCTTCGCCGGGGTTCGCCCGGGCATGAAGGTGCTCGATATGGGCGCCGGCGGCGGCTACTCGACCGAACTGATGGCGCGCGCGGTCGCGCCGAACGGCGTCGTGTTCGGGCAGAACCCGCCGGATCTCGGCGACAAGCCGAAGGCCGCGTTCGCGGCGCGGCTGGCGAGCCCGGCGATGAAGGACGCGGTCGCCGACGTGGCGCCGTTCGACGATCCGGTGCCGCCCGGCGTGCACGATCTCGATCTGATCACGTTCCTGTTCTACTATCACGACACTACCTACATGAACGTCGACCGCGCCGCGATGGACCGCAAGCTGTTCGCGGCGCTCAAACCCGGCGGCTATCTGGTGATCGCCGATCATTCGGCGCTGCCGGGCCAAGGCGTTTCGGTCGGCCACACGCTGCATCGCATCGAGGAGGCCACGCTGCGCCAGGAAGTCGAGGCGGCCGGCTTCAAACTCGCCGCCGAGGGCAATTTCTGGCGCAACCCCGCCGACACGCACGACTTCCCGAGCTACAAGGCGGGCATGCCGGTCGACAATTTCGTGCTCAAGTTTCAGAAGCCGAACTGAACTCTCACCACTGCCGGTAAACCGGCTGGCCATAGGCCGGCTGCGCATAGGGCTGCCCATAGGCCGATTGCCCGCCATAGGGCGGCGGCTGCGGCGGGAACTGGGACTGCGGCTGAGCGTAATAGCGCTGGCCGTAAGCAGGCTGCCCATAAGCGGGTTGGCCATAAGCGGTCTGGCCGTAAGTGGGCTGGCCGTAAGCGGGCTGGTTATCGTACGGCGCCGGCTGCCGGCCGTATTGCGGCGCGATCGCCATCGGCTGCGAGGAATAAACCGTCTCGTTTTCCGGCAGGTGCGCGCGGGCGACCGGCACATTGTCGCCGCCCGGCGTGCGGCCGGCGACGATGACGCTGGTATTGGCCATGCCTTCCGTCTTCACCAGATCGAACAGCGTCGCGGCATGTTCCGGCGACAGCCGCACGCAGCCGTGCGAGACCGCCAGGCCGAGATGCTTGACGTCGAAAAAGCCGTGAATGGCGTGGCCGTGCAGGTCGAAGAACATCGTATGCGGCATCGGCGCATTGTCCCATTCCTGCGAGAAATGGTCGGCGTCCAGACGGTTGACCTTGTAACTGCCGCTCGGCGTGGCGTAACCCGGCCGCCCGGTCGACACCGGCCAGATGTAGCGCGGCGCGCCGTCGACCATGACCGACATGCTCTGCGAGCTTTTGTCGATGCTGATGAGGATATTGGCCGCCGCCGGCGCGGCGAGCGGCAGGGAAAGGGCCAGGCCCAGCGCCGCGGCGAACATCGAGGCGGCAAGCCGGCAGGAGCAGATCGTGGCGACGCGCATGCTGAATACCTAATGCGGACGGGGTCCAATTGTGAGAAGTCTTTCGCCTGTCGTCGGTTCAAATCAAGAGCGTCGCAGCACCGTCGGGCAAAATGGTGAACGCAATAAGGCGCGCTCTTCCTCCCCCCGCTATCGCGGGGGCGGATGAGTCAGATTGTTCTCGCGACGCGATGGCGTCCGAGGTTTGTCAAACAGCCAATGTTTTCCCCTCCCCCCGCTTGCGGTGGGGAGGGTCGGCGAGCGAAGCAAGCCGGGGTGGGGGGAGCGGAAGCAGAGTGCCCCCCACCCCTAACCCCTCCCCACCGCGCGCGTTGCGCGCGGGCGGGAGGGGAATTTTAGAAATAAAGGAAGCGGAACGCCGGCAAACGCAGGTCACTACCTCCCGCACCAGCGGGTGCGGGTCGCGCCACGGATAAGGCGGCTTGCGCCGCCCCGTCCGCTGTCGGGCGCGCTCGCCTGCCGGCGTTCCACCACGGCTCTCGCCAAAGGGACTTACGTCGCCCAAGGCGCAACTCAGGCCAGGCTTCCTGGGACGCGGCCGCTTTTGCCGGGCGGCGTTACCGCCCCTGCCTGTCCCAGTCCAGTGAGCACCTCACGCGCCGGTCGTAATGCCGGCAGGCATGATGCCCGAGCCGCCCGGGAGCGCAGCTGATGAGGCTCCGCCCGCGGGCACCGCACTCGCCCCCGCCGCCCGGCATCACCGGCCGGCGTCCTTTTGGGGCGAGATTTGATTCGCACCAATATCACTGAAATGGTGACGGATGTCAATAGAAATGTGACGGCCGCTTTGGGCCGTTTCCCGGGCGCAGCGCAGCACGGAGCGCTTTAGCGGAGTGGTGCGCTGCAGACCCGGGATCGTAACAATCTCGGAGCCTGGGACGATCCCGGATTAGCGGTGCACCGTTGCACGCTGCACCGCATCCGGGAAACGGGATGTCAATGCCGCTTGAAGTATTGCACCGCGCGCTCGTGCTTCACGGCGGCGGCGCGGCTCGGGAAAGTGCCGAGGTTGCGGCGCTTGCCAGTCTTCGGATTCTTCTGTCGCGAATACAGCCGGTATTTGCCGGACGGCAGCTTGCGGATCATGGTCAGCGTGCGAATACCCGCGACATGAGGTCGTCGAACGAATACGGACATGTCGTCGCGAATTCGGCCTCGTCCAGCCCCGTCTCCTTCGCCGCCTCGATGCGCGCCCGGCGGTAGGCGCGGGCGACGGCCTCGGCGGTTCGCGGTTTGAGGCCGGGATTGTCGGCCAGCACGTCACCGATTTCCAGGCGCTGCTCCTCGATGGAAAGCACCCAGCTGCGCGAGCGCAGGGAGGGCTGGTGATCCCACTTCAGCATATGCAGCATCAGCACGCGCAGCGCGCCGACCAGCTTGTTGAACTGCTCGCGGCCCAATGATTCGATCTCCTCGGCGAGATTGTCGCGGTCGAGCGCATCGAGGCGGCCGTCGCGCAGATGCCGCGCCTGCTCCATGAGCCAGGAATAGAAGTCGCGCTCATAGTCCGCGCGCACCGGCTCGTCGCCGGGCGCGAGATCGGCCTCGGTGTCCTTGCGATGACCGGCCATGGTCTTATCTCCGCTCGGACTATACCAGATTTCCCGGCGCAATATTGACACCTGTTCCGTCACCCTGAGGTGCTCGCGAAGCGAGCCTCGAAGGGCGACCCGCCTCCGCTTGCTCCGCAAGCTACGGCGGGTACGAGTCCGCCGACCCCCCTACGCTCGCTTCGCGAGCTACGGAGGGTTTGAGTCCACCGAAGCGCAGAGCGCGTAGGTGGAAGCGCGGAGCGCGCGTAGGCGGACGGCCCGAACGCCGTGGCCGCATCCTTCGAGGCGCGCCTTCGGCACGCACCTCAGGATGACGGTCAACAAGAAGTACCGCTCGCATTAGCGGCTAACCAGCACCCTGCCCGAACCGGGCGCGCGTGAGCCGCACGATGGCCTGATCCAGCGCGGAAAGAAAGCTGGAGCGGTCGCGCGGCGCGAACGGCTTCGGGCCGCCGGTGATCTCGCCGGCGCTGCGCAAACTATCCATCAGGTTGCGCGTCGCCAGCACCATGCCGATCGACTCTTCGGTGAACGGCTTGCCGTTTGGTGCAATGACCGTTGCGCCCGATTTCACGCAGCGGCTCGCCAGCGGCACGTCCGCCGTGATCACGATACCGCCTGCGCGGGCGCGCTCCGCGATCCAGTTGTCTGCTTCGTCCATGCCTGAGCCGACAACGACGCGCTCGATCATCTCACTTCGCGGCACCGCGATGGGGCTGTTGGTGACGACTAAGACTTTAAGCGCGGTGCCTTTGAGGGCGTGGCGCTCGGCGACGCGGTAGACCTCCTGCTTCACCGGGCAGGCATCGGCGTCGATGAAGATCGAGATAATCGCCACGGCCATAATTCCGCATCGCTTGTAACGCAGCCCGTCATGGCCGGACTTGTTCCGGCCATCCACGCCTTGCTTTAATCTAAAAATGGCGGGTGGCTGGGTTTATTTCATAACCAATCGGCGCAATGGCGTCCTGTACGTCGGCGTCACAAGTAATTTGCCGCGACGCGCTTACGAACATCGCGAGGGGCTTGTTGATGGATTTACAAAACACCATGGCTTGAAGCGATTGGTCTCCATGGAACACTTCGACGATATCCGCTCCGCAATTCAGCGCGAGACAACCATCAAACATTGGCCCCGCGCCTGGAAGGTGCGTTTGATTCACGGCGCAAATCCGGAATGGGATGATTTATATGAGACGCTTATCTGAAGACACGGCGAAGAAAGACGTGGATGGCCGGAACAAGTCCGGCCATGACGGTTATGTGCCCTCACACCCGCTCGACAAAACTATCCACCACGCGCTTTTCGCCGGATTTGTCGAACTGGATGGTGAGCTTGTTGCCGTCGATGGCGGTGACGTTGCCGTTGCCGAATTTCTGGTGGAACACGCGATCCCCAAGAGTAAACGCGGAGACGGTGCCGGTGGATTTCGCCACCAGCTCGCCTTCGATGGTGAGCGGCAGGCGGCGGGGGCTGCGTTCCTCGCGGGCACGCCAAGGGGAGGGTGAAGACGTGTCGTCGCCGGCGCCAAGACCGGAGCGCCGAGCCCCCTCCCTACCCTCCCCCGCACGCGGGGGAGGAAATGGATTCGTCGTCATCCGCGGCGTAGCGTGAGCCAGTTTCCGAAAAACCGCCGCCGCCTTTCTTGTCGCTTTTTTTCGCCTGCGCGCGCTGCCAGCCCGGGGTGCCGTAATTGGAGCCGAAGGCGGTGGTGGCGTCGAAGCGCGAGGCGCCGTAGCCGCCGTAACCGCCGAAGCCGCCCCCTTGCGCCTCGGTCACTTCGACATGCGGCTCCGGCAGCTCGTCGAGGAAGCGCGACGGAATATTGGTCTGCCACAAGCCGTGCATGCGCCGGTTGGTGGCGAAATAGATTTTCGCCCGCTTGCGCGCCCGCGTTAAGCCCACGTGCGCGAGCCGGCGCTCCTCCTCCAGCCCGGCGCGGCCTTGGTCGTCGAGCGTGCGCTGGTGCGGAAACAGACCCTCCTCCCAGCCGGGCAAAAACACGGTGTCGAATTCGAGCCCCTTGGCCGCGTGCAGGGTCATGATGTTGACGGCGTCGGCCTCGGCGGCCTTCTCGTTGTCCATCACCAGCGAAATGTGCTCCAAAAAACCTTGCAGGTTCTCGAACTCCTCCATGGAGCGCACCAGTTCCTTGAGGTTTTCCAGCCGGCCGGCGGCGTCGGCGGAGCGGTCCTTCTGCCACATGTCGGTATAGCCGAACTCGTCGAGGACGATTTCGGCCAGCTCGGTGTGCGGCAGCGCGTCGCGCTGCTTGCGCCAGCGGTCGAAGGCTTCGAGCACGCCGCGCAGCGCGCCGCGCGGCTTCGGTTTGAGCGCGTCGGTCGCGACCATGGCGCGGGCGGCTTCGAACAGCGGCACCCGGCGCTTGCGCGCATGATCGTGCAACAGCTGCACTGTTGCATCGCCCAAGCCGCGCTTGGGCACGTTGACGATGCGCTCGAAGGCGAGATCGTCGGCCGGCGAATTGATCACGCGCAAATAGGCGAGCGCGTCGCGGATTTCGGCGCGCTCGTAAAAGCGCGGACCGCCGATCACCCGATAGGGCAGGCCGAGCGTGACGAAGCGGTCCTCGAATTCGCGCATCTGGAACGAGGCGCGCACCAAAATCGCGATCTCGTTGAGCGCATGACCTTTCGTTTGACCACCGCCGCGCTGCAATTGCTCGATGTCCTCGCCGATGGCGCGGGCTTCCTCCTCGGAGTCCCAGGAGCCGGTGACGGAGACCTTCTCGCCCGGCACGTCGTCGGTGCGCAGCGTCTTGCCGAGCCGGCCCTCGTTGTGGGCGATCAGATGCGAGGCGGCGGCGAGAATGTGGCCGGTCGAGCGGTAATTGCGCTCGAGGCGAATGACCTTGGCGCCGGGGAAATCGTGCTCGAAGCGCAAAATGTTGTCGACCTCGGCGCCGCGCCAGCCGTAGATCGACTGATCGTCGTCGCCGACGCAGCAGATGTTTTTGGCTGCTCGTTCCTCCCCGCCGTCATTCCGGGGCGCGCCGACAGGCGCGAACCCGGAATCCATACTCCCGGCGGTCGTGGTTATGGATTCCGGGTTCGCCGTTTCACGGCGCCCCGGAATGACGGGCGAGGATGGCGCCGTGCGTTGCGCCAACAGCCGCAGCCAGAGATATTGCGCGACATTGGTGTCCTGATATTCGTCGACCAAAATGTATTTAAAGCGCGCCTGATACTGCCGCAGCACTTCGGGATGCTCGCGGAACAGCCGGATGCTTTCCAAGAGCAAATCGCCGAAATCGGCGGCATTGAGAATTTTCAGCCGCTCCTGGAACGCCTTGTAGAGTTTCAGCCCCTTGCCGTTGGCGAACACCGCGGCCTCGCCGGGCGGCACCTGCTCGGGCGTGAGCCCGCGATTCTTCCAGCCGTCGATCAGCATGGCCAGAACGCGCGCGGGCCAGCGTTTCTCGTCGATGTTCTCGGCTTCGAGCAACTGCTTCAAAAGCCGGATCTGGTCGTCGACGTCGAGGATGGTGAAATCGGGCTTGAGCCCGACCAGCTCGGCGTGCCGGCGCAAGATTTTCACGCCGATGGAATGGAAGGTGCCGAGCCACGGCATGCCCTCGACCACGTGGCCGACGATGTCGCCGATGCGCGCTTTCATCTCGCGCGCCGCCTTGTTGGTGAAAGTCACCGCGAGAATTTCGCCCGGCCGGGCGCGGCCGGTCGCGAGAATGTGCGCGATGCGCACGGTCAGCACGCGGGTCTTGCCGGTGCCGGCGCCGGCCAGCACCAGCAGCGGGCCGTCGAGCGTCTCGACCGCGAGCCGCTGCTCCGGATTGAGCCCGGCCAGATACGGCGCCGGCGCCGCCGCGGCACGCGCGCGCTCGCCGATGCCGCCCGGCGCGGGCGCCGGCGGCTCGGTCGGGCCGGGAATGCGCTTTAAAGGGTCAGCCAAGGCGGCCGATTCCGGTGATTCTCATGGAGCGAACATGGCATCTAGGCGCGGCTTTTACGAGGCTTGCCGTCGTCATTCCGGGGCTCGGCCGAAGGCCGAGAGCCCGGAATCCATAGCCACCGGTGGAGCAGGTTCTGCACGGCCTGTGATTATGGATTCCGGACTCGCCGCTTCGCGGCGATCCGGAATGACGCCCGTCGTGGCGTCACTTCATATACTTGTCGACCAGGATCGCGGCGTCTTGGCGATCCTTGCGCAGGAAGGCGGCAAAGTCCGCGGTCGAGCCGGCGGCCGGTTCGAGAAAGTTCTGCTCGGCGAAGCCGGTGAATTTCGCGCCATGGAAGATGGCCAACAACTCGTCGTGCAGGCGACTGACGATCGGCGCCGGCGTGCCCGCGGGCACGACGATGCCCCAGAAGATCGGGCCGCCGGGGAACGCGGCGAAGCCCGCTTCGTCGAAGGTCGGGATATTCGCCAGCGCCGGCCAGCGATGCGCGGCGCGCAGCGCCAGCACCCGGATCTTTCCCTCCTGCAACTGACTGGTCATGTTGCCGACGCCGATCTTGGTCACATCGATGGTATTGCCGAGCAGCGCGGCGATGATCTCGCTGCCGCCCTTGTAGGGGATCGCCACGAATGTCGTGTGCCAATGCTCGCCCAGCCACTGGCGAAACGCGTCGGTGGTGGTGCGCTCGCCGAGCGTGCCGAAGTTGAGCTTGGCGGGCTCGGCCGCCGCCTTGGCGCGCAGCTCCTCGATGGCGCCGACATGCAAGTCCGCCGGCACCATGAGGCCTTCGATCACGTTGTACATGTCGATCACCGGCGCGAAGTCTTTCTCGGGATTGTACGCCAGGTTGGGAATGGTGAGCGGGTTAAACGACATGGTGTCGGGACTGACCACGCACAAGCGTGTAACCGTCCGGCGCCGACTGGGCGCACTCGCTGCCGCCCAACACCATGGCGGCGCCCGGCTTGTTGACGACGACGACCGGCTGACCGAGCCGCAGCTGAAGCTCTTGCGCCGTCAAACGCGCGGCAACGTCGGTGATCGAACCGACCGAAATCGGCACGATCATCTTGATCGGCCGGCTCGGATAAGTCTGCGCGCCGGCGGCGAAAGGCCAGGCCGCCAAGACGGCGGCGACGAATAGCGGCGTGAGTTTGGTCATGGCGTTTCTCCCTCGCGGTCTTTTTTGCGCCGTCGCCCGGCCTCAGCGCAAGACGACTTCGCCGATCGAGCCGGCGTCGTATTGGGTGAAGAACAACCGGCCGTCCTTAAGCGCGGCGATGCAGCGCGCGCCGCTTGCCGGCGTCGGAATAGCGTATTCGCCGCGCACGGCGCCGTCCGGGCGCCATGCAGCCGATCTTGTTGGCGAAGTTCGCGGTGTACCAGAGGTCGCCGTCGGGCCCGACCGCTACCCCGCGCAGCGAGGCGTTGGGCGTCGGCACCGGATGTTCGGTGATGGCGCCGGCGCGGTCGATGCGGCCGAGCGCGTTGGTCGAGGTCTCGACGAACCAGATGCTGCCGTCGGGATGCGCGGCCATGGCGCGCGGCTGGCTGTCGGGGCTGGGAATGGGAAACTCGGTGACGCAACCGTCGACGGTGATGCGGCCGATGCGGTTGCCGGCGGCTTCGG
Source organism: uncultured Alphaproteobacteria bacterium (assembly GCA_963823225.1). GTDB lineage: Bacteria > Pseudomonadota > Alphaproteobacteria > Rhizobiales > Xanthobacteraceae > BOG-931. The sequence goes on from CAWGKM010000001.1 coordinate 290,486, forward strand.
AAAACCACAGCACGCCGTCGCGCACGGCGATCGACAGCGGCTTCGACCCCGGCGTAATGCCGTCGGCAAATTCACTGATGCGTCCGTCCGGCGTGATCCGGCCGATGCGGCCCGCCTCGCTCTCGGAAAACCAGATATTGCCGTCCGGGCCGAGGATCATGGCGTCGGGCCCGGCATTCGGCGTCGGCAGCGCGAATTCGGCGATGTCGCCGCGCGGGGTGAGGCGGCCGATCTTGGTTCGCGGTTTTTTGCGCGAACCACAGATTGCCGTCGGCGCCGAGCGCGATGCCGATCGGCGTTGCATTCTTGGCCGGCAGGTCGAACTCGCTGAAACGTGCCGCGGTCCGGATCGAAGCGGCCGATCTTGGCGGCGCCGCTTTCGCTGAACCACAGTTTGCCGTCCGGTCCCTCGACCGCGATATAGGGTTTGCTGCCGGGGCTCGGAATCCGGTGCTCGCGGATGGTCACGCCGCTTTTCGGGATCATGCTCGCTTCATTGCGATGCGGCGGCCGACGCCATCGGGCAACGGGAGCCTGTCGTGCGCCGCCTTCATCTGCGCGAGCCGCGCCATGACGCCGTCGGGAAAGGGGGCGGTTTTCTTCACGGCGATATCGACATTGAGCGCCATGTTCTCCGACGTTGCCGAGAGCCAGCCTTCCTCGGCATGGAACAGCTCTTCGAAATAGTGCAGGCGCTTTAAATCGAACGCGAGCAGGCGGAATGTGACGCGTACCGGCGCATCGACCAGCAGCTCGCGCAGATAGCGCACATGCACTTCGGCGGTGAAGGTGGAGCACCGCGTTGTCTCGACATAATCGAGCCCCAGCCCCAGCACCTCGTAGACTTCGTCCACCGCGCGGTCGAACAGGACATTATAGTAGGCCATGTTGAGATGGCCGTTATAGTCGATCCAGCCGGGTTCGACCCGCATCACCGAGGACACGAAGGGGCGCATCGGGCGTTTCAGGCATGCGCGAATGTGGCGGATTCCGCGCATCCCATGCAAGGCCGGCAGCCGCCGCGGCTTGACCTGAAGCGAAGCCGTCGCCACGTTTGGCGCCGAGAGAACCACCGGGAAACGTCATAAGGAACGGCAATGGTACTGGCCGAAGCACCGGAACGGACCAGGGCTGAGCGCAAGGCGGCCGCCACCGTGATCGCCGCGTTGGTGCCACGCTACGGCAACCGGCTCACCACCTCGCAGGCGGTGCGCGAGCAGCACGGTCACACCACGACCTGGATCGAAAACCAGCCGCCGGACGCGGTGGTGTTCCCGCAAGCGACCGAAGAGGTGCAGGACATCGTGCGGCTTTGCGCGGCGCACCGCGTGCCGGTGGTCGCGTTCGGGACCGGCACCTCGCTCGAAGGCCAGGTCAATGCGCCGCGCGGCGGCATCTGCCTCGACTTCCGCGACATGAACCGCCTGCTCGCCGTCCATGCCGAGGATCTCGATTGCGTCATCGAGCCCGGCATCACCCGCAAGCAGCTCAACGAGCAGCTGCGCGACAAGGGCCTGTTCTTCCCGATCGATCCCGGCGCCGACGCTTCGCTCGGCGGCATGGCGGCGACGCGCTGCTCCGGCACCAATGCGGTGCGCTACGGCACCATGCGCGACAACGTGCTGGCGCTCAAAGTCGTGCTGCCGAGCGGCGAAGTGATGTCGACCGCGCACCGCGCCAAGAAATCCTCCGCCGGCTATGACCTCACCCGCCTGATGATCGGCGCCGAAGGCACGCTCGGCGTCATCACCGAATTGACGCTACGGCTCACCGGCATCCCCGAAGCGATCGCGTCGGGCGTCTGCCCGTTCCCCTCGGTCGAGGCCGCGTGCAACGCCACCATCCTCGCCATCCAATCCGGCATTCCGGTGGCGCGCATCGAATTGCTCGACGCGCTGCAAGTGCGCGCCTGCAATCTCTATTCGAACCTCACGCTGCCGGAAACGCCGATGCTGTTTCTGGAATTTCACGGCACCGACGCCAGCGTCGCCGAGCAGTCGGAGCGCTTCGGCGACATCGCCAAGGAGCTCGGCGGCGGGCCGTTCGACTGGGCGACGCGCGCCGAGGATCGCAACCGGCTCTGGCAGGCGCGGCATGACGCCTATTGGGCGTCGCGGCGGCTGCGGCCCGGAACGCAGGCGCTGTCGTCCGACGTTTGCGTGCCGATTTCGCGGCTCGCCGAATGCGTCGTGGCCACGCAGGAGGACGCCGCGCAGACCGGATTGCTGGCGCCGATCGTCGGCCATGTCGGCGACGGCAACTTCCACATGCTGCTGATGCTCGATCTCAACGACAAAGACGAAATCAGGCGCGCGGAAGGCTTGCTCGAACGGCTGGTCGCACGCGCGCTCGCCATGGACGGCACCTGCACCGGCGAGCACGGTATCGGTCAGGGCAAGATGAAATATATGAAGGCCGAATACGGCGAGCCCGCGCTCGAAGCCATGCGCGCGGTCAAGCGGGCGCTCGACCCGCTCGACATCATGAATCCCGGCAAGATCGTCAGCTTGTGACGGTCGCGTGCTAGGGCGTGGACTCATAAACGGCTCGCCAGCCGCTCAATGTCCGCTCTTGAGGCAACAGCGGCCAATCACCGGCGCCGCTGCTGAATGGCTAGTGGATCACGTCTGACATTTGAATCCTTGAGGGGATTCCCTGCGGACTTAGATGCATGCGAGTCTGGCGCATGCGAACCGGAATTTCCATCACTCTCAAGCCTGCGGATCGCCGCCGCCTGAAGGCGCTCGCGCGAGATCGCAACACCCCGCACAAGCACGTCTGGCGGGCTGAGATCGTCCTGTTGAGTGCGGACGGTATCGGCACCAATGAAATCATGCGCCGGACCGGCAAGTCGAAAACCTGTGTCTGGCGCTGGCAGGAACGCTTCATGGAGGCAGGGCTACAACGGCCTCCTGCACGATAAAACACGCCCGTCGCGCATCCCGCCGCTGGGATCGAACATCACCGAACGCGTCGTGGCCCTCACCCAGACCGACCCGCCCACCGAGGCGACCCACTGGACTTCCGCGATGATGGCGAAAGTCGTCGGCATCAGCGCGAGTTCCGTCCAACGCATCTGGCGCGCGCATGGCCTGCAACCGCACCGGGTCAAACAGTTCAAGCTTTCTACCGACCCGCGCTTCGTCGACAAGTTGCGCGACATCGTCGGCCTCTATGTCGATCCGCCCGCCCATGCCGTGGTCCTCTCGGTCGATGAAAAGAGCCAGATCCAAGCGCTCGACCGCACCCAGCCCGGCTTGCCGATGAAGAAGGGCCGTGCCGGGACGATGACCCACGACTACAAACGTCACGGCACCACCTCGCTGTTTGCGGCCCTCAATGTCCTCGACGGTACCGTCATCGGGTGCAACATGCAGCGCCACCGGCACCAGGAGTTCATCCGCTTCCTCAACGCCGTCGAGGCGCAGGTGCCGGCGCGAAAGGAAATCCACGCTATCGTCGACAACTACGCAACTCACAAGCATCCGAAGGTGCGCCAATGGCTGGCTCGGCATCCCCGCTGGACCTTCCACTTCACGCCCACATCGGCATCCTGGCTCAACGCCGTCGAGGGCTTCTTCGCCAAGCTCACAAAGCGGCGATTGAAGCGCGGTACCTTCCTATCGGTCGTCGACTTGCAGGCCGCCATCAATCGCTTCGTTATCGAACATAATGCCGAACCCAAACCCTTCACTTGGACTGCTGATCCCGACAAAATTATCCAGGCTGTCAGACGCGGGCACCAAGTGTTAGATTCCATCCACTAGCTCGTGATTGACCCACAACCGACATATCGGCGAAGTAAAAGACGACCGGAACCTCACTTCCGCAATACGACTAAGTTCACAGCGGAAGGGAAGCATGCTATGTTTCAACTGATTTGGTTCAGGGTCGAAGGGGTTGGCCTGATCCAATTGTGAAATAGCCATTTTGTGTTTGGCTTGGCATATATTCTAAGGAGTAATCATGGGCGATCTTTCACGGCGATGCTTCGTTTCTGCGGTCCTGGCCGTTGCGTTTTGTTGCGGCAACGCAGCGGCGCAGAACATGTCGCCGATCGCCGGCCAGCGAGTCGCGCTCAAGGGCTACGACCCGATCTCGTATTTCACCGACGGCAAGCCGGAAAAAGGCTCGAGCGAATTCACTTTCGCCTTCGACGACACCACCTATTGGTTCAAGAGCGCCGAGCACCGGGACAAATTTGCCTCCGACCCCGAGCGTTATGCGCCGCAATTCGACGGCTTCTGCGCGTTGCAGCTCTCGCGCGGCCTCAAGGTCGAGGCCGATCCGGAGGCCTGGACGATCACCAACGGCAAGCTTTACGTCTTTTCGGGCAAAGGCGGCGTGCCGAAATTTCAGGAGCAGCCGGTCGCCATTGCCGAAAAGGCTGGCGAGAACTGGCATCAGCTTCGCACGGCGCAGTAGACCATTAGAAAGAGCGCAGAAACCACGCGAGGCTATAGACCAGCCTTGTTCAGCGCGGCGACAAGCTTTTCGCGCAATTCCGCCTTGCGAAACAGCGAGCCAAAATCGGCGATGTCGAAGCGCGGATCGATCGAGCGCACCATCGCGGCTTGCCGGACTGCATCGGCTTGGCGGCCGCTTGCTGCATAGGCGGCAGCCAGGATCACGTTCGTGTAGACGTCGGTCTTGTTGCGCTCAAGCGAGCGTTCGAGCGTGCGGATCGCGTCGGCACTGCGGTCGGCGAGAAGATAGGCGATGCCGAGATCGAACGAATCGACCACCGTAAAATTGAGACCAAGCTTGCCGGCGGTCTCGAACGCTTTCACCGATGCATCGACATCGCCAGACCAAAGCAGCGCTGTCGCCAGTCCGGCATAAGCATCGGGATCACTGTTGTTAAGCTCAACGGCGCGCCGCATTTCGTCCAGCGCGCGATCATAGTCGCCATAACGAATATAGGTGCTGCCTAGAAGGGCGTGCGCGCCTGCGCTGGTCGAATCGATGGCAATGGCTTTCTGGCCAAGGCTTTCGGCGCGCTGCATCGCCGCTTGTGGATCCCCTGTCCATCCTTGGGCGACACCGTTGAGCTCGATCTGTCCCAGCCCGATGTAGGCGGGGGCATAGCCGGGATCGAGTTCTATGGCATGATTGAACAGCATACGTGCTTGTGAGTTGGCCGTGCGGTCGAGGCGGGCAGACAGATCGCGGCCGCGCAGCACAAGGTCATACGTCTCCAGCGTGCTCGGCGGCTTGGTCACCGCCTTGGCCAGCTCCAGGTTGGTCAGGCGGGACGCCAGCGTGCCGGCAATGCGGCGGGTGATGTCGTCCTGCACCGAGAAAATGTCCTTCGGCGCGACGTCATAGTTTTCCGACCACAACAAGGTTCCACCAGTGGCTGCGGTAAGACGAATTGAGATGCGAATGCGTTCCGGGCTGCGCCGGATGCTGCCCTCGACAATGTAGCGCACATCGAGTTCGCGGCCGACTTCGTCGGGCCGCGCATTCTTGCCCTTGAAGGCGAACACGGCGTTGCGTGAACGGACGACGAATTCGGAAAAGCGTCCGAGCGCGGAAATGATGTCCTCGGTCAGGCCGTCGGCGAAGTAATCCTCTGTCGCGACGTCTGCGAGCGAGACCAGCGGCAGAACGGCGATCGACGGACGCGTTTCCGTACTGGACGATCCCGGAGCCGACGCTGTTTGTAAGGCCGAAAGCGTAGCATGACGCATCGCCCACCACGCGGCCGCACCGGCAAAGACCAGCACTAGCGCCAGCGCGCCAGCCAGTATTCCGAGACTGCGCGCCCTGGCCGGGGCAACGCGACCGGGCGACAATTCCGGCACTGCCGCGATCGCCTGCGGCGCGAGGGCGAATACGCGAACCGGTCTGGCGATGTTCTTGACCTGCTGCTCGCCGCAATCTGTGAATGTCAACGGCAATTTATCGCGCACTTGATCGCGAGCGATGTCTGAGATGCAGAGGCCACCCGGTTCGCAGATCGATTCAAGCCGCGCGGCAATGTTCACGCCGTCACCGAAAATATCTTTGCCGTCAATAATGATGTCGCCGATGTTAATGCCGACGCGAAAGACGATACGCTTTTCTTCGGATATGTCCCTGTTGCGTTCGATCATCTTGCGCTGAATGGTGACGGCGCAAGCAACCGCGTCAACCACGCTGGGAAAATCCACCAACAGACCGTCGCCCGTCGTTTTGACGATCCGTCCGCCATGGGCAGCGATTGCGGGATCGACATGGTCTTTGCGGAGGGCCTTGAGTGCGCGCAGAGTCCCGACTTCATCGGCCCCCATCATACGGCTATAGCCAACGACGTCCGCAGCGAAAATCGCCGCAAGTTTGCGTTCAACGTGCTCGTGCTTACCCAAACGGAAGGTCTCCACCGAAGAGGTTACCTTATCCCCCAGGAGGCTGCACGGTGCAGGATCAAGGCTGCAGGTTAGAATCTGGGCACTAGGCGGACCGCCGAGCAGTCGCCTGCTGGCGCGAGGGACGCTGGAGATACGTCCTTTATTCCGCTGCGTGAAGTCGGCCTGCGGCACCGCGCCCGTGCACGACCGGATGATCGAATAGTCGCAATTCTGCTGCACTGCGTCATGTCTGCTTGTGGCCCTTAACGGACAATCCGCTTGCCACAATAAATGTCCGCTTCTCTAATCGGCCGTTTGGGGTCAAGCGCTTTCAGACCTTCCATCACCACTGCAGTGTCGATGTCACTCACGGGCTCGTGCTTCTCTTCGGAATCGGCACCAAGGCCCTTCCATCATGGGATTCGAGGACGAAGCGGAACAATCTTTCAGTCGGCCTTGCCGTCAAACGAACGGCAGGTCCAAGCGGACATGCGAACTCACCTCATCCATCGTCCCGCGAGGGACATCATTCCACCGCTCGGTGGAGCTCGAGTTTCCTTCTATTGGATTGGATCCTGCACGACTCTCATGCCGTTACGACTTCCCTGGTCCAGCGGAACTCGGTGCCGTCAACCCAGATGCGGTGCATGATCACGGCCAGCCGGCGTGCCAGGGCCACGATCGCCTTTTTCATACCGCGGCGCCTGGCGATCTGCATCGCCCAGGCCTTGAGCCAGGACCATTTCTTCGAACGCAGCATGCTCTGAGCTGCTTCGTAGAGCATGACCCGCATCATCTCGTCTCCACAGCGCGATATTCTGCCGCTCCGGTCAATCTCGCCCGATTGGTACTTGGAGCACGTCAGTCCAAACACGGCACCGACTGCCTTGGATTTACGGAACCGAGCGGGCACGTCGACGGTGGCGCGATAGGTCAGCGCCACCACGGGGCCAACACCGGGGGTCGTCATCAGGCGCCGGCACACCTCATCATCCTGGACGATGGCCAGCAAACGACGATGCAGGATGATGATCTGTTCACGTAGCGCCCGCCGGACAATGAGCATTGGTTCAACCAACTCGGCCAAGTCGGGGAGGCTCTCGATCAGCTCCTTGATGCGGGCCTCGAACTTCACCTTGCCGGCCATTCCGACCTTGAGGCCGAAGTTGCGTAAAGTACCGCGCAGGTCGTTCTCGATGGCGATGGCCTTCGACTGCAGCAGCTTGCGATGGGTCAGCAGCATCCGCAGCTTCTGACTGCGTAACGTCTTCACATGCACCGGACGGTAAAGCCCCACCCGCATCATCTGCGCGATGCCGCGCGCGTCGTTGCGGTCGGTCTTGTTAATCTGTGCTTTCAGCACCGCCTGCATGTGTCGGGTCTCAACACAGACCACCGCGAACTCTGCTTCGGCGAGAGCGCCGTAAAGCCATTGCGATAGCGGCCCGGCTTCCAATCCAATCCGCTTGAAGTGGTAAGCGGGGTTCTTCAGCACCGTCAACAAAGCCTCGGGTTCGCTCGCCACCTTCACTTCCCGAACGATCCTGCCCGTGTCATCCACAATGCAGACGCTCGTGTCCTTGACCGATACGTCCAGTCCAGCAAAATGGTCCATGCTGCGCTTCTCCTTCTGATGCTTGAGGCCCGTAACCACGGTGACCTCGTATTCACCATCAGCCTGAAGCGCAGCACCCAAAATCTTCAGCTATCCACAAGCTGCCCGGCCGATTACCCCATCTTTTGGGGTGAAGCGAACAATGCGGCCTGTTTTATGAGTACACGCCCTAGTCCACCCGCAAAATCGACGGCGCAGAAGGCGGCGCTAGCCTCACCTCGCGCGGGCTCGGCGCGGCTGCGGCGCGGCCGCCGCTCTGCGCCCGATAATGGTCGAGCACGAACAGCCGGATCGCCGACGACAGATTGCCGTGCCGGCGCTCGGCATCGATCGAGGCGACCAGATCCGACAAAGTGACCTGCCGGGCGATCGCGATGTCCTTGAGCCCTTGCCAGAACGCGTCCTCCAGACTGACGCTGGTCTTGTGGTTGGCGATCACGATGGAGCGCTTAACGACCGGCGATTTCATCACTCGTCTCCCGTTTCGATCCGGTGTTGATCGAGGCTTCTCCGCTCTTTGTCGCTCCGGGACCGCTCCAGGTTTTGTGCCGCCTTGGAGCGGCCGTGAGCCAGCCGGTTTGCGGCGGCGGCTTGCTCGGCCTCGCGCCGTTTGGCCCGTTTTCGCTCGATTCGAAGGTTGACGAGGCGACCCATGAGGAAATCCCTGCCAAATCTGAAGGCAAATCGGAAGAAATGGCGGTAACCGGTTAGTTCGACCGCTTCGGACACTACACGGATGCAGGGCCGATGGATGTGTCGGCGGTCACATCGGAAGTTCGAAAACCGCTCTATCGACGAAACCCGGCATTAGAGCATGATCCCGAAAAGTGGATACCGGTTTTCGGAAAAGATCATGCTCCACCAAAAAGCTAGAGCCCGGTTTTGATTCCATCAAAACCGATAAGGCTCTAAGGGTCCGGCCGCGTCATCCGCGCCGGCTGCACCAGCCGATCGAACTCCTTGGCCGACACCAAGCCGAGCCTGACCGCCTCCTCGCGCAGCGTGGTGCCGTTCTGGTGCGCCGCCTTGGCGATTTGCGCCGCCTTGTCGTAGCCGATGGTCGGCGCCAGCGCCGTGACCAGCATCAGCGAGTTTTGCATCAGTTCGCGGATGCGCGGCTTGTTGGGGCGGATGCCGGCGATGCAATAATCGGTGAAGGAGTTCGCCGCGTCGGCCAACAGCCGGATCGATTGCAGCATGGCGTAAATAATCACCGGCTTGAACACATTGAGCTCGAAATGACCCTGGCTCGCCGCCACGGCGATGGTGGCGTCGTTGCCGAACACGCGGCAGCACACCATGGTCATGGCTTCGCACTGGGTCGGATTGACCTTGCCCGGCATGATCGAGGAGCCCGGCTCGTTCTCCGGCAGGATCAATTCGCCGAAGCCCGAGCGCGGCCCGGAGCCGAGAAAACGGATGTCGTTGGCGATCTTGAACAGGTCGGCGGCGAGCGCGTTGAGCGCGCCATGGGCGAAAGTGACTGCGCCATGCGAGGCCAGCGCCTCGAATTTGTTGGGCGCGCTGACGAACGGCAGCCCGCTCAGGCGGGCGACTTTTTTGGCAAAGAGCTTGGCGAAGGCGCGCTTGGCGTTGAGCCCGGTGCCGACCGCCGTGCCGCCCTGCGCCAACGGATAAAGCTCTTTGAGGCCCAGTTTGACGCGGGCGATGCCGGAACCGACCTGCGCGGCATAGCCGGAAAATTCCTGGCCGAGCGTGAGCGGCGTCGCGTCCTGGGTATGGGTGCGCCCGATCTTGACGATGGAGGCGAACGCCTTCGTTTTTACTTGCAGCGCCGACTGCAGATGCGTCAGCGCCGGGATGAGCCGCACGGATATTTCCTGCGCCGCCGCGATATGCATGGCGGTCGGAAAACAATCGTTCGACGACTGGCTCATATTGACGTGATCGTTGGGATGGATCGGCGACTTGGCGCCGAGCTCGCCGCCGAGCTTCTGGTTGGCGCGGTTGGCGATCACCTCGTTGACGTTCATGTTGGTCTGGGTGCCGGAGCCGGTCTGCCAGACGACAAGCGGAAAATGCTCGTCGAGCTTGCCGTCGACGATCTCGTTCGCCGCCTGCACGATCGCCTTGGCGCGCCGGGCGTCGAGCGAGCCGAGCGCGAGGTTGGTTTCCGCCGCGGCGCGCTTGACGATGGCGAGCGCGGCGATCAGCGGGCGCGGCATGCGCTCCTCGCCGATGCGGAAATTTTTGCGCGAGCGCTCGGTCTGCGCGCCCCAATAGCGGTCGGCGGGCACGTCGATGGGGCCGAAGGAATCGGTTTCGGTACGGGTTTTCATGCGGGATGGCCTCTGTTCACCGTCATCCTGAGGTGGCCGCCAACGGGTCCGGCCCGAAGTGGCCGGCCCGATGACAAACTTCGCGGCCCTCGAAGGATACGGCCGAGGCAGCCGGGCCGTCGCCCTTCGAGGCTCGGCCTTCGGCCGAGCACCTCAGGGTGACGGAAAAGATTCATTCACTTTTTCCTGAACCGGTCGAGGCTCACGACTTCGCCGCCGCCGCCGCCGGCATCCGCCCCGGACTTCGCCCGATCCGAAACACCGGCGGCGGGAGCCGGTAAGGCGTTTCTCTGGTCGGCGGACGGCCGGATCGCGGAACGGGGAACGGATCTTTCGGGCGCTTTCGCCGTCGCATTCGCATCCTCTGCCGCCTTGGTCTCGCCCGTTGCCTCGGCCTCGACCGTCTCGAACTGGAAACCGAATTGCACCGCCGGATCGTAGAACGCGGTTATCGCCTCGAACGGCACCACCAGACGCTCCGGCACGCCGCCGAACGACAGGCCCACCTCGAAGGCGTCATCGCCGACGACCAGATCCCAGAATTGATGCTGCAGGATAATCGTCATGGCTTCCGGATATTGCGCGCGCATGCGCTCGGAAAGCCGCACCCCCGGCGCCACGGTGGCGAACGTGATCTTGAAGTGGTGCTCGCCGGGGAGCCCCTTCTTGGCCACGTCGGCGAGCACGGTGCGCACCACCCCGCGCAACGCGTCTTGCGCCAGAATGTCGTAGCGAATGTGATCGACGGCCATCGGGAGTCAGGGGTCGGGGGTCAGGGGTCAGGGGTCAGGGGTCAGGGGTCAGGAGTCAGGAGTTAGGAGTTAGGAGTCAGGATTCGGGAATCAGCATCAGATTAGGGAATAAATCATAGTAGTCTGGATTGCTCTTGTCGCGATCCCTGACTCCTGACTCCTGATACCTGGAAAAGTGGAGGCTTCTGTTGCCAGGTGCCTCCGAACCCCGCCTGACGGAGCTTAACCCGTCAGGGCTTCAAGTCGGTCTTTCGGACTGCTTACGCAGCCAGAGCAACCGGAGCATAGTTGTCATTGGCAACTATGGATTCGGCCCGATAACGGCGGAACCATGCCGAGCAAAAGCGCGTCCTTTACGCCCTCGTCGATCCTATTTCGACCCCGTATCAGGGATCGGGATTCAGGCATCGGGCGTCAGGAAGAATCGCCGCTAGTCGCTTCCTGATCCCTGACCCCTGATACCCGACCCCTGGAATTGGTGGAGTCGCCGGGTACCGCCCCCGGGTCCGAAAGGTTTATTACGACGGCCATTTATCGCCATAGCCGACTTGCGCCGGCACCAGCGAATATAAGCCCAAAAGGTTGCCGAAAAAAGAGTACGAAGCCGGCCCAAATGGACCCCCGATGAAGCTCATTTCCGGCGGCCAGACCGGCGTCGACCGGGCCGTGCTGGATGTCGCGGTCGAAGGCGGCTTTAGCTATGGCGGCTGGTGCCCGAAGGGCGGCTGGGCCGAAGATTTGCCGAATCCGCCCGGCCTATTGGCAAAATATCCAGCGCTTGCCGAGACCCCGCTCGCCGATCCGGCGCAACGCACGGAATGGAATGTGCGCGATGCCGACGCCTGCATGATCGTGGTCGATGCCGGCGGACTTGACGTCTCGGCGGGGACGGCGCTGGCGCAGGAACTCGCGCATCGCCACCGCAAGCCGCTCCTGGTCGTGAAGCTTGGCGAGACCGACGTGCTCGCACGGGCCGCGCTCTGGCTGCGCGTGCAACAAGCACGACACGGCGCCGGCTTGAAACTCGCCATCGGCGGGCCGCGCGAGAGCGAGGCACCCGGCATCTATCTTCGCGCCGCGACGTTCATTCGCGCACTGCTGGACTAATTTCCGCCGCCTCGCCGATCTGCGGCAAAGCGTCTGGCGGCGACCGCGCGCCGGCGCTAAACAAAATTCATGAACGCCGCACCAATTCCGGGCTCGACCGAACCGTCAATCGCAAATCCCCTGCCCTCGCCCGAAGCGGCGCCGCCACAACAGGCGCGACCGACGCTCTCCGAGCTGTTCATCGCCTTCGCCGCCATCTCGCTGTCCGGCTTCGGCGGCGTGCTCGCCTGGTCGCGGCGCATGATGGTGGAACAGCGGCGCTGGTTCACGCCCGAGCAGTTCAACGAAACCTACGCGTTGTGCGCGTTTCTGCCCGGGGGGAATATCATCAACTTCGCGGTGATCTTCGGATTGCGGATTCGCGGCGTGGCGGGCAGCGTCGTCGCCATCGCCGGCCTAATGGGACCGCCCGTGCTCCTGGTCCTGTTCGTCGGCGCCATTTACGCGCATTACGGCGACCTCCCGGTGCTGCGCCGCATGCTTACCGGCGTCGCCGCGGCGGCGGTGGGACTCTTGATGGCGACGGTCGCCAAGATGGCGCGGCCACTGTTTCGCAGCGGCACCGTCACCGCGCCGCTGATTTCGCTCGCGACTTTCATCGCGATCGGCATCGTCCATTGGCCGTTGCCGCTGGCGCTCATGGTCATCGTGCCGGTGAGCATCGCGGCGGCGTGGGTGCGGCGATGAAAGCGGACGGCGGCGCGGTTCTGACGCTGGCGGGCTTCTTCGCGGTGTTGTCGCTGTTCGCGATCGGCGGCGGCAATTCCGCCGTGCCGGAAATGCATCGCTACGCGGTCGACGTCCAGCATTGGCTGAGCGACCGGCAGTTTGCCGATACGTTCGCGCTGGCGCAGCTCACGCCGGGACCGAACCTGATCATCGTCGCCTTGATTGGCTATCACGTCGCCGGCGTCCTCGGCGGGCTGGTTGCGATATCGGCCATGTGCGGACCAAGCTGCGTGTTCGCCTATTTTGTCGGCAGCGCGTCCGAGCGCTTCAAGGGCATGGTGTGGCACCGCGTGTTGAGCCGGGCGCTGATTCCCGTCACACTCGGGCTCATCGCGTCGAGCGCGGCCGTGATTGCGACGACGGCCGACACCAATTGGACGGCCGCCGCGATTACGCTCGCCACCGCATTGACCGCCTATTTCGCGCGCGTGCACCCGCTGTGGGCCTTTGCGGCGGCCGCCCTGCTCGGGCTCGGTGGGCTGATCTAGGGCGTGTATTCCGATTTGTTGCCACGCCAATACAGTGCGTTGGCGTAACTAGGATCGAGCCTGATCGCTTGATCGTAGTCTGCGATAGCGTGGTCGTAGTCGTTTTTAGCCAGATATGCGCGGCCTCAAGGCGACCGGTCTATTGCGGGCTGAGACTTACGGCGTCGCTGGACTTACGATCTGGATTTCCGCCAGACATTTATCGGTCTTGTGTAGGGCCAGGAAATTCATTCCGGCTTCGATCACCGAATAATCGAGACTTTCGAGCCACGCGCGCAGCTTGTTCTTGTCGATCTTGATCATTTCGACCAGCAGAATAGGGTGATAGTTACCGATGCAATTGACGCCGCCCGCCAACGCATCGAGTTCCATCCCCTCAACGTCCATTTTTATCAGATCGAGGCGAGGGAAATTGAACGAATCAAGACTGATTGTCCTCACGTCAACCATCTTGCTTTCGGAATAGTCGATTGCCTGGCCAATAAACTCCGTGTTCTCTCGTTTCCTAAGTTCTAGACTGCCGAAACTTGAGGGCACGAGATAATTCGGCGTCGGCATTTTCATCGTGCCCGGCTGGCTCGCCACCGCAGCATGGATGGCGCGAGCATTGAAGCAATTGTTGAGAGCGATGTTGCCGGCGAGTGCGTAGTAGATGCGCTCCTGAGCCTCGAACGCCAATACCACGCCCCAGCCGGTCATGCGCTTAGCCCACTCGATGGTGTGGACCCCGACATTCGCGCCGCAGTCAACTGCGACTACGCCATCGCCATAATGCTGGCGGCGCAGTTCGAGCATCTTGACCATCAAATCGACCTCGCTCACATCGTAGGAGGCCGTTTCCAAAAGCTGAAAGCCGGCGCCGATCCCCCCTTGTTCGACCAAGTGCTGGTCGAACCGGTTCACGATCAGGGTGCCCTGGTCGGTCGCGGCTATGATGAATGCGATTTTGCGAGGCGGGTTTGGCATGGCTGGTCTTGACCCTGTCTCCGCACCGGACCTGCGGTTGCTACGGTTCGTAATCAACTCCATAGCAGATAGGCGCTGGGCAATCACTGGGAGGCCCGGCGCTCCGAGTATCAAACAGCGCGCGCCATGCGGCTCGGCCTGAGGCTGCACATTTATGTGTCCACGCGCTTCGACCGGTGCTCATTTGCAGCTAGACTCCCAACCCAAGTCGGCCGGCCGACGTAAAACCCGATGCGCCAATATCTCGATTTGATGGAACGCGTGCTCGCCGAGGGCGTGGAAAAGCGCGACCGCACCGGCATCGGCACCCGCTCGATCTTCGGCCACCAGATGCGCTTCGACCTTGGGCGCGGTTTTCCGCTGGTCACCACCAAGAAACTGCACGTCAAATCCATCGTCTACGAGCTGTTGTGGTTCCTGCGCGGCGACACCAACGTCAAATATCTCAACGATCACGGCGTCAGTATCTGGGACGAATGGGCCGACGAGAACGGCGATCTCGGCCCGATCTACGGCCGGCAATGGCGCTCGTGGCCGGCGGGCGACGGCCGCACCATCGACCAGATGGCGAACGTCGTTGCCGACATTAAGCGCAATCCGGCCTCGCGCCGGCTGATCGTGACCGCCTGGAATCCGGCGCAGATCGAAGGCATGGCGCTGCCGCCGTGCCACTGCCTGTTTCAGTTCAACGTCGCCGACGGCGCGCTGTCGTGCCAGCTCTACCAACGCTCGGCCGACGTCTTTCTCGGCGTGCCGTTCAACATCGCCTCTTATGCGCTGTTGACGGTCGCCGTCGCGCAAGTGACCGGGCTCAAGCCCGGAACCTTCATCCACAGTTTCGGCGACGCGCACCTTTATCTCAATCATCTCGAGCAGGCGCGGCTGCAACTGACGCGCCAGCCGCGGCCGTTGCCGACGTTGCGAATCAATCCCGCGGCGAACGATCTGTTCGCGCTGCGCTATGAGGATTTCTCGCTCGAAGGCTACGACCCGCACCCGCACATCAAGGCCGCCGTGGCGGTGTAAGCATGAATATCGTCGTTGTCGCCGCCGTTGCCGAGAACGGCGTCATCGGCCGCGGCAATGGCTTGCCGTGGCGGCTCAAATCGGACATGGCGCATTTCCGTAGCCTCACCATGGGCAAGCCGGTGGTGATCGGGCGCAAGACCTATCTGTCGATCGGCAAGCCGCTTGCCGGCCGCACCACGATCGCGGTCAGCCGCGATCGCGCTTTCGCCGCGCCGGGCCTCCTCGTTGCACCGAGCCTCTACGCCGCTTTGGCGGCCGCGCGGGGGGACGCTCTGCGGCGGGGCACCGATGCTATCGTCGTCGCCGGCGGCGCCGACATTTATGCGCAGGTCTTGCCGATGGCGAGCCGCCTCGCCATCACCGAGGTTCATAAATCCGTCGACGGCGATACGCGTTTTCCCGTCATCGATCCGCAGGTCTGGCGCGAAATTTTGCGCGAAGAGCACAAGCCGGCCGCCAATGACGAAGCCCCGTTCGCGTTCGTCGTCTACGAACGCGCAAAAGCGGCGGCAATGCGTCCGCCAAGCGCGGCATAACTGCGCGTTGTAAGGGGCGAGGCGCTCCCCTATAACCCCCGGCAACGCGTGTCGGCTAGGCCGGCGAGGAGAGAATTTCATGCCGTGGAACAACCAATCCGGCGGCCCGTGGGGTTCGGGGTCGCGGGGACCGTGGGGCTCGGGACCGCAATCGCAGGGGCCGAAGCCGCCCGATCTCGAAGAATTCCTGCGCCGCAGCCAGGACCGCTTGCGCAGCCTATTGCCGGGCAATCTCGGCGGCCGCGGCATCGCGCTGATCGCGCTAGCGGCCATGGCGCTGTGGGGTTTTTCCGGCTTCTTCAGAGTCGAGCCCGATGAAGTCGGCGTGGTGCTCCGCTTCGGCCAGTTCATCCGCGAGGTGCAGCCCGGCCTCAACTATCACATGCCCTATCCGATCGAGAGCGCGCTCACGCCGCCGGCGCTGCGGGTCAACAAGATCGATATCGGCTTCGACATGCGCGGCGGCACGACGATGCGCGACGTGCCGGAAGAAAGCCTGATGCTGACCGGCGACGAGAACATCGTCGACGTCGATTTCTCGGTGCTGTGGAAGATCAAGCCGAATGCCGTCGGCGATTATCTCTTTAATATCCAGAATCCCGAAGGCACCGTGAAGGCGGTGGCCGAAAGCGCCATGCGCGAGGTGATCGGACAATCGAACATCCAGCCGATCCTGACCGGCGCGCGGCAGACCATCGAGACGGCGGTGCAGGCGCTGCTGCAGAAGACCCTCGACAGTTACGGCGCCGGCATCCAGGTGCAGCAGGTCCAGCTGCAGAAAGTCGACCCGCCCGCCCAGGTGATCGATTCCTTCCGCGACGTGCAGGCGGCGCGCTCCGATCTCGAGCGCTTGCAGAACGAGGCGCAGACCTATGCCAATCGCGTCGTGCCGGAGGCGCGCGGCCGCGCCGCCAAGATTGTCCAGGACGCCGAAGCCTATCGCGAGCAGACCGTCGCCGACGCCAACGGTCAGACTTCGCGCTTCCTGCAAATCTATGACCAATACAAAAAGGCGCCCGACGTGACCCGCGAGCGCATGTATCTGGAGACCATGGAGCACATTCTCGGCGGCACCGATAAGACAATCATCGATACCGGCCCGCAGGGCGGGCCCGGCGTGGTGCCGTATCTGCCGCTCAGCGGCCTCACGCAATCGCCGCAGGCGCCGGAAGCGGTGACGGGAGGCAAACCATGAAACTCGGCCTCGTCGGCGGCGCGACCGCCGTTCTGCTGCTGCTGGCGGCAATCGTCAGCTACAGCACCTTTTTCACCGTTTACCAGACCAGGCAGGCCCTGGTGGTCCGGCTCGGCAATCCGGTGCGCGTCATCACCGAGCCGGGACTTAACGTCAAAGTGCCGTTCATCGACAGCGTAATCCCTATCGACAAGCGCATTCTCGCCATCGAACAGCCGGCGCAGGAGGTGATTGCCTCGAGCGGGGACAATGCCAATGCGGGTGCCGGCCAAGCCGGAGAGCGGCTCGTGGTCGACGCCTTCGCACGCTACCGCATCGTCGATCCGCTGAAGTTTTATCAGACTGTCGGCCCCGCCGGCGCCAGTACGCAGCTCGCAATCCTGCTCAATTCGACGCTGCGGAGCGTGCTGGGCGGAGCCACCCTCGCTGACGTGGTGCGCAACAGACGCGCCGAGCTCAGCACGCGGATGCGCGACCAGCTCGATCACGATGCGCAGCCGTTCGGCATTCACGTCGTCGACGTGCGCATCCGCCGCGCCGACCTGCCGGAGCAGAACAGCGAGGCCGTCTACCACCGCATGCAGACCGAGCGGCAGCGCGAGGCGGCCGAGTTCCGCGCCGAGGGCAGCCAGAAGAGCCAGGCGATCCGCGCCAAGGCCGATCGCGACGTCACCGTGATCGTGGCCGACGCCAATCAGCAGTCCGAGCAGACCCGCGGCCAGGGCGACGCCACCCGCAACCAAATCTTTGCCGACGCCTACGGCAAGGATCCGGGTTTCTTCGCCTTCTACCGTTCCATGCAGGCCTACGAAAGAAGCATTCAGAAAAGCGATACCCGCCTGGTGCTGCGGCCGGATTCGGATTTCTTCCGCTATTTCAGCAATCCGTCGGGCAAGACCTTGCCGGACGGCGCCGCTGCGCCGGCGCCGCCGGCGGCGGGCAACCCAGCGCGCGCATCGAGCGCGACAAAATAGCATCGCGCGGCGGGGCGCGCCGATGTCGGATTTCCTCGCCGCGCTCGGCCTGTTCTTTGCGATCGAGGGCATTTTTCTTGCGGCGTTCCCAGGGAGCGCCAAGCGCACGATAGCGGCGGTGTTGAATATGCCGGACGGGCCGCTGCGCATCGCCGGCATCGTCTCGGCCTTGGTCGGCGTGTTGATCGTCTGGCTGGTGCGCGGCTAGCGCAAATTGCGAAAAAGCCTGTCCTCGGACTTGATCCGTGGATGGATACCGCTTTGCCGCCTTCGCGAAGCCGAAGCGAGCGTAGGCGGGTCGGCGGGCGCAGTAAGGTGGGATAAGATCAGGCGCAAAGAAAGCAGTCGCTTTTCCGCCCCAATCCGGCCGCTAATAGACAGGCCGGCGGGCTTTCACCTTGCGTCCCGGGCCGGACGAGGGCACTTTGCCGATGAGTATTTCCCGATGAATTGAATGCCAGGAGCGCTGACGTCCATGATGCCGACGTCCATCTCATTGACGCTTGTTTCCCGCCATTTCTCCGCCCGCCGTCTCGCTCGAGCGGCGCAACACGGCGCGGCGCTCGCCGCGCTCGCGGCGGCGCTGCTCGTCCTGCCGGCACGGCCGGCGGCGGCGCGCGGGCCGGACAACATCGCCGACGTCGCCGAGCAGGTGATCGACGCCGTGGTCAACATTTCGACCTCGCAGAAGGTCGATCCGCGCACCGCCGAATTACCCGATCTGCCGCCCGGCTCGCCGATGGAGGAGTTTTTCGACCAATTCTTCAAGCACCACCACGGCCAGGGCGACAATTCGGGGGAGGCGCCGCACCGCATCAATTCGCTGGGCTCCGGCTTCATCATCGACGCGTCCGGACTCGTCGTCACCAATAATCACGTGATCGACGATGCCGACGAGATCAATGTCATCCTCAATGACGGCACCAAGCTCAAGGCCGAGCTGGTCGGCAAGGATACCAAGAGCGATCTCGCTTTGCTGCGCGTGCATAGCGACAAGCCGCTTAAGGCGGTGAAGTTCGGCGACTCCAACAAGCTGCGGCTCGGCGAATGGGTCATCGCTATCGGCAATCCGTTCAGCCTCGGCGGCACGGTGACCGCCGGCATCGTCTCGGCGCGCAACCGCGACATCAATTCGGGGCCGTACGACAATTACATTCAGACCGACGCCGCCATCAATCGCGGCAATTCCGGCGGACCGCTGTTCAATCTCGACGGCGAAGTCGTCGGCATCAACACGGCGATCATCTCGCCGTCCGGCGGCTCGATCGGCATCGGTTTCGCGGTGCCGTCCGCCAGCGCGGTCAGCGTCATCGATCAGCTGCGCCAATACGGCGAGATGCGGCGCGGCTGGCTCGGCGTGCGCATCCAGCAGGTCACCGACGACATCGCCGAAAGCCTGAACATCAAACCGGCGCGCGGCGCGCTGGTCGCCGGCGTCGACGACAAGGGTCCGGCTAAGCCCGCCGGCATCCAGCCGGGTGACGTCATCGTCACCTTCGACGGTCACGACATCAAGGAAATGCACGACCTGCCGCTCGTCGTCGCCGA
Source organism: uncultured Alphaproteobacteria bacterium (assembly GCA_963823225.1). Lineage (GTDB taxonomy): Bacteria > Pseudomonadota > Alphaproteobacteria > Rhizobiales > Xanthobacteraceae > BOG-931. Next base: position 310,057 of record CAWGKM010000001.1, read on the forward strand.
CACGCCGGTCGGCAAGTCGGTCGACGTCGTCGTCATCCGCAAGGCCAAGGAAGAAACCCACAAGGTCACGGTCGGCCGGCTGGCCGACAACGACAAGGTCGCGGAGGCCGACAGCGGCAAGGACAACGCGCCGGCGGAAAAGTCCGTGGTGCAAAAGACGCTGGGTCTCGAACTCGCCGGCCTTAGCGACGAGCTGCGCAAGAAGTTCAAGATCAGGAACGATATCAAGGGCGTGCTCGTCACCGGCGTCGATCCGAGCGTGGCCATGGCCGATCCCGACAAGCGGCTCAGCCCCGGCGACGTCATCGTCGAAGTGCAATACGAAGGCGTCGGCACGCCGGCCGACATGCAAAAGCGGATCGACCAGTTGAAATCCCAAGGCAAGAAAATGGCGGTGCTGTTGGTGTCCAATGCCGACGGCGAGACGCGGTTCGTCGCCTTGAACCTGCAATAGCCTGTCATGGCCCGCCAACGGGTCCGGCCCGAAGTGGCCGGCCCGATGACAAGCTCCGGCGGGCCATCCAGTAATCTTCTGTTGGTCCGATGTTTACTGGATCACCCGCCGTCGCGGGTGATGACGGCGCAACATACCTCAATCCAATACGTGGCTGACCATGCCGTCCGCGAGCTTGGGCTCGAACCAGGTCGATTTCGGCGGCATTATTTTTCCGGCGTCGGCGACCGCCATGAGATCGCTCATCTGCGTCGGATAGAGCGCGAACGCGACCGCCATGTCGCCCGACGATACGCGCCGCTCGAGTTCGGCGAGCCCGCGGCCGCCGCCGACGAAATCGATGCGCTTGTCGATGCGCGGATCGGTGACGCCGAGAATCGGCTCGATGACGTTGCGCGACAAAAGCGTGATCGGTAGCCGCTCGATCGGATCGGCGGACTGCGCCGCTTTGGCCGCGGCCTCGGGGCGCAGCGTCAGACGGTACCAGCGCCCGGCAAGGTACATGCCGACATCGCCGGCAGCATCAGGCCGTACCGGTCGAGCGCTCGCTTCGACGGCGTAACGCTCGCGCAATTCGGCCAATAGTGCTTCGGGGCTGCGCCCGTTCAAGTCCCGCAGCACGCGGTTGTAATCGAGGATCGTCATTTCGCTTTGCGGAAACAGCACCGTCAGAAAATAACGCTGCGAGCCGGCGCCGCGCGCCGCGGCGGCCGCACGGTGGTGGCCGTCGGCGATATACAGAGCCGGCAAGGCGTCGACTGCGCGGGTAAGCGCTTCGATTTTTGCGTCGCCGGCGACGATCCAGAGCTGATGCCGCACGCCGTCGTCGGCGGTGACTTCGATTTCGGGCTTGCCGGCGGCGGCCTCCGCCAGCATGGCGTCGATCCGCGGCGCGCTCGGATAGGCGAGCATGACCGGCCCGGTCTGTGCGTTCACCGCCTCGATCTGGCGCACGCGGTCGTCTTCTTTGGTCGGCGTGGTGTGCTCATGCTTGCGGATGCGGTTGGTGGCGTAGTCGGCAAGCGAAGCGACGGCGGCGAGACCGGTTTCGACGCGACCGCGCCACATCATCCGGTAGACGTAATAACAGGGCCGCGGCTCGCGGATCACAACGCCGGCATCGACCATGCGCGCAAGATTCTCGGCGGCCTTGGCGTAAACCGCGCGATCGTAGGGATCGGTCGCCGGAGCAAGGTCGATCTCCGCCTTGGAGACATGAAGAAAGCTCCACGGCTTGCCCTTGGCGCGTTCGCGCGCCTCCGCGCTGGACAGCACGTCATAGGGCGGCGCCAGCACCTCGGCGGCGCGTCCCGGCGCCGGCCGCAACGCGCGGAAGGGTTTTATCAGGGTCAATTTAGCTGCTCCGATGCGCTCGCGCCTCAGGGTGACGGTCTGAGCATTTCCATTCGCGCAAAAACCGATTACGTCAACCCCGTGAGCAAGCCGCACATCATTCTCATCGCCGGCCCGACGGCGAGCGGCAAGTCGGCCTTGGCGCTGGCGCTTGCCGAAAAATTCGGCGGCGCCATCGTCAATGCCAATTCCATGCAGGTCTATCGCGACCTGCACATCATTACCGCGCGGCCGACGCCGGACGACGAACGCCGCGTGCCGCATCGGCTCTACGGCCATGTCGATGCCGCGGAGAATTATTCCGTGGGCCGCTGGTGCGGCGAAGCCGCCGCGGCGCTGGCGGCGAGCGCGCAACGCGAGGAACCGGCGATCCTGGTCGGCGGCACCGGGCTCTACTTCAATGCGCTCACGCGCGGGCTCGCCGCCGTGCCGCCGATCCCCGGCGAAATTCGCGACCGCGTGCGCGCGCGGCTCGGCAGCGAGGGCGTCGCCGCGCTGCATGCCGAGCTCGCCGCGCGCGATCCGGCGGCGGCGGCGCGATTGAAGCCGGGCGATCGCGCCCGCGTCAGCCGCGCGCTCGAAGTGGTGCTGGCGACCGGCCGTTCGATTCTTGACTGGCACGAGGACAATATGCCGGCGAGCGTCGAGCTTGCCCGCGCCGCGAAAATCTTTCTGATGCCGGATCGCGACGAGCTGCTGCGCCGCATCGACGCGCGGTTCGACGCCATGATGGCGGCGGGCGCGCTGGATGAGGCCCGCGCGCTGGCGGCGCGCAAGCTAAATCCCAACCTGCCGGCGATGAAGGCGCACGGCGTGCCGTGGCTGATCCGCCACATCGCGGGCGAGATCGCGCTTGCGCAGGCGGTCGAGGGCGCCAAACGCGATACCCGCCAATACACCAAGCGGCAGGCGACCTGGTTCCGCAATCAGCTGCCGGATTTCGCATGGGTCGCGCCGCGCGACGCGGGCGCTACGGTCGAAGCGCAATTGCGGGCATTGTCGGGGTGAACCGCTGCCTGCTGCGTCGCCGTGCCTTGCGGACCGAATGCACAAAGCGGTCCCAGCCCCTTCCAGAGCGTCGGTCCAAGCCGCTACGATGCCAAGATCCGATGCCAAGTTACGATGCGATGTTCCGAGCCCAGGAGGGGCAATGAAGCGGCGCCCCAGAGCAGGCGGCAAACCGGTTAAAACGCGGCGCCTCAAGGCGGCGACGGCGAAGCGCCGCGTTGCGCCGAAACCCGAACGCCGTAGCGGCTCCACCGCCGCCGGTCCGAGCGACCAGATCGCGCGACTGACGCGCGAGCGCGACGAGGCGCTGGCGCGGGAGCTTGCAACCGGTGAGATACTCGCGTCGATCAGCGGCTCGATGACGGATGCGCGGCCGATCTTCGACGCGATCGTGCTGAACCTGCTGCGCCTGTTCGGCACACGCTTTGCCATTGTCGTCCTACTTCGCGACGGCATGATTGAAATGGAAGGCTTTGTAGGCGAAGCGGGCTTTGAGAAGTTTGCTGCGCTCTTCCCGGTTCCGTTGGATGAGCAAACGATGGTCGGAAAAACGATCCTCGCCGGGGAGGCGACGCAATTTACGCCGGTTATCGGCCATCCGAAGGGCTCACCTTTCATCGAGCGGAGCGCGCGCAGATTTGGCTTCAACTCCTTCATCGGGGCGCCGATGATCCGTGACGGCAAGACGATCGGCGCGATTGCCACCGCGCACCGCGATGCGGTGCCGTTCACCGACAAGCAGATCGCGCTGATCAAATCTTTCGCCGCACAGGCCGTGATCGCCATCGAGAACGTGCGGCTGCTCAACGAACTGCGGCAAGCGCTGCAACAGCAGACCGCCACCGCCGACGTGCTCAAGGTCATCAGCCGCTCGGCGTTCGATCTGCAAACGGTGCTCGACACCTTGACCGAATCCGCGGCTCGGCTGTGCCGCGCCGAACGCTCGGCGATCCGGCTGGCGCGGGACGGCCTCTACCATAACGTCGCCAGCCACGGCTTTACGCCCGAACACAAGGAACGCATGGAGCGGGAACCGGTCGAACCGGGACCGGACTCGATTGTCGGCCGTGTTGCACTTGCGGGCAAATCCATTCACGTCCTCGACGCCCAACTCGATCCAAATCCCGTCGTGGCGAACCGATCCCGGTCGGGCAAGGTACGCACGATGCTCGCCGTCCCGTTGCTGCGCGAGGGAACGCCGATCGGCGTTCTGCTGCTGCAGCGCGGCATCGTGCAGCCGTTCACCGACCAGGAGATCGCGCTCGCCGAGACCTTCGCCGACCAGGCAGTGATTGCGATCGAAAATGTGCGGCTGTTCGACCAAGTTCAGGCGCGCACGCGCGACGTCCAAGAAGCGCTGGCTCGGCAAACCGCCATGTCCGACATCCTGCAAGTCATCAGTCAATCGCCGACCGACGTGCAGCCCGTATTCGACAGCATCGTGCTGACCGCCGCGCGGCTGCTCCGCTGCGACTTGGTGTTTGTGCTTCGTTGCGACGGCGCCACCTTTTCGTCCGCGGCCGCGGCCTCGCCGGAAGGCCCGCTCGCGGATATCGGGCCGAAAAATTTGCCGATCGATCGCAGCGCCAATTTTCCCTCGCGCGCGATCCTCGACAAGAAAATGCTGCACCTGCCGGACTGGTCGCTCATCGACCTGCCCGAGCACGAGCGCAACATCCATAAGATGTTCGGCTTGAACTCGGCGCTGTTCTTGCCGCTGCTGCGCGAGGGAGACTGCATCGGCCTGCTCGTGCTGGCGGGAAAACGACCCAATCTTTTCGGGGCCGTCGAAATCGCACAGGCCGAATCGTTCCGCGACCAGGCCCTGATCGCGATCGAAAACACGCGGCTGTTCAACGAACTGCGCCAACGGACGGCCGACTTGGGCGAGTCGCTGGCGCAGCAGACCGCGACCTCGGAGGTTTTGAGCGTCATTTCAAGTTCGCCGGGTGAGCTCGATCCGGTGTTCAAGACGATCCTGGAAAACGCCACCCGGATTTGCGGCGCCGAATTCGGTCATCTGTTCCGCTACGAGGATGGCGTCTTCCGGGCGGTCGCGATGCACAACACGCCGTCGGCATTCGACCAATTCCTGAAAGAGGGACCGGTAATTCCAGCCCCCGGCACCGGGCTCGCGCGCATCGTCAGCGATCCCCACACCACCCACATCCTGGATGTGACGAAGCTCGAAGCCTATGCCAATCGCGATCCCTTCGTCGTTGCCGGCGCCGAACGCGGGCATGTGCGAACGCTCCTGATCGTCCCGATGCTCAAGGACGGAGCGCTGATCGGCGTGATTGCGATTTTCCGGCAGGAAGTGCGTGCCTTCACCGAGAAGCAAATTGCGCTGGTCACGAGCTTCGCCGCCCAGGCGGTCATCGCCATCGAGAACACGCGGCTGCTCAGCGAGCTGCGCCAATCGCTTGAGCAGCAGACGGCGACGGCGGACGTGCTGCGCGTTATCAGCTCGTCGCCCGGGGAGCTGGAGCCGGTATTCCAGGCCATGCTCGAGAATGCAACGCGCATTTGCGAGGCGAAATTCGGCGCTTTGTGGCTCTGCGAAGATCGCGGTTTCAGGGTGGTCGCAACTCACGCCTTACCGCCGGCATATAGCGAAAAGGTTCTAACCGGCACCGTCGTTCAACCCGGTCCGACGCTTCCAGTTGCCCGCGCCGCAAGCACGCGGCAACCCGTTCACATTGCCGACCTGCGCGAGGATCCGTCCTATCTCGCCGGCGAACCGGTCGCGAGGACCGGAGTCGAATTCGGCCACGTTCGCACCTTGGTGGTTATGCCGATGCTGAAGGACCAGGAGATGGTCGGCGCGTTCGCCATCTTCCGCCAGGAGGTTCGCCCGTTCACCGACAAACAAATCGAACTACTTACGAATTTTGCCGCCCAGGCGGTGATCGCCATCGAGAACACGCGGCTGCTCAACGAATTGCGCGAGTCACTCCGACAGCAGACCGCAACGTCCGATGTGCTCAAAGTTATCAGTCGCTCGACCTTTAACCTCCAGTCCGTACTAGACACTTTGGTTGAATCGGCAGCGCGGCTGTGCGAAGCAGATATGGCTCAAATCCTTCGCCCCAGAGATGAAGGTTTCCATTCTGCAGCGAGCTACGGCCACACCGCGGAGTTCCGCGAGTTCGTCAAAGGGTTGACGTTTAACGTTGGACGCGGATCAGTATCCGGACGTGTACTTTTGGAAGGCAGGGCAATTCAAATTCCAGATGTTTTGGCCGATCCGGAATACAGTCTCGGCGAAGTTCAGCAGCGGGGTGGTTTTCGCACTCATCTTGGCGTGCCGCTTTTGCGCGAGGGGAGTCCCATTGGTGTTCTTCTGTTAAGCAGGAAGACGGTGCGGCCGTTCGACGATAAGCACGTTGAGCTGGTCAAGACGTTCGCCGACCAGGCGGTGATCGCCATCGAGAACGTGCGGCTGTTCGAGGCCGAACAGCAGCGGACGCGCGAATTGGCGAAGTCGCTGGAGGAGTTGCGGACCGCGCAGGACCGCCTGGTGCAGACCGAAAAGCTCGCCTCGCTGGGCCAGTTGACCGCGGGGATCGCGCACGAGATCAAGAATCCGCTCAATTTCGTCAATAATTTCTCGGCCGTCTCGGTCGAGCTGATCGACGAATTGCGGGAAGCGCTTGCCGCCGCGCAGCTCGACGGCAAGCTGGGCGCGCAAATCGCCGAGATTGCCGATACGCTGCAAGGCAATCTCGATAAGGTCGTGCAGCACGGCAAGCGCGCCGACTCGATCGTCAAGAACATGCTGCTGCACTCGCGTGCGGGCTCCGGAGACCGCCGGCCCGTCGATATCAACGCCCTCGTCGAGGAGAGCCTCAACCTCGCTTATCACGGCGCGCGGGCCGAAAAGCAGGGCTTCAATATTACGCTGCAGAAATCCTTCGACCCGGCGGCCGGCGAGGTCGATCTGTTCCCGCAGGAGATCACGCGGGTGCTGCTCAACCTGATTGCCAACGGCTTCTACGCGGCAACCAAGCGCAATGCCGAGGCCAATGGACGCGACTACGAGCCCACCCTTGCCGCCGCGACCAAAAACCTCGGCGACAGCGTCGAAATCCGGATTCGCGACAACGGCACCGGCATTCCGCCCGAAGTGAAGGAAAAGATGTTCAATCCGTTCTTCACAACGAAACCGGCGGGCGAAGGGACCGGGCTGGGCCTGTCCATCAGTCACGACATCATCGTCAAGCAACATTCGGGGTCTATAGAAGTCGACACTCAGCCCGGCGCATTCACCGAATTTCGGATCGTGCTGCCGCGCGCCGGGGCGTCGCATAGCAAATCGGGGGAACGCGCGTGAACATACTCATTCTCGTGGTCGACGATGAACCGGATGTCGAGGTGCTGTTCCGGCAGCAGTTTCGGCACGATCTGCGCACCGGCCGCTTCACGATGGAATTTGCGCAATCGGCCCCCATGGCGCTTGCGCGCATCGCCGATGCCGGCGACCGGTCGCTCATTCTGATCCTGTCCGACATCAACATGCCGGGGATGAGCGGCCTCGAACTGCTGCCCAAGGCGAAGGCGCTGCGGCCCGACGTTCCGATCATCATGATCACGGCCTATGGCGACGCGGAGACCAAGCGTCGGGCGCTGGAGAACGGCGCCGAGGCGTTGCTGACCAAGCCGATCGATTTCGGGGCGCTGCGCGGCGAAATCGACATGCGGGTCGAAAGCGCCGCATGACCGATGGCTTGTGGGTCGCCCGATCCGCCTACGCACTCCGCGCTTCGGCGGACTCAAACCCGCCGAAGCTCGCGGAGCGAGCGGAGGCGGGTTGCGGAGCCCCGCGATGACCGCCTAATGCGTCACGTATTGCAGACCGGCGGTATAGGCCGCGCCGCCGAGCACGCAGGGTATGCCCAATTCGATTTGGCCGGTCGCCGCGGCGACGACGCAGCCCATCGACAGCGCGCCCTGGCCGACCTGGCCCCAGCCCGAGAGCTCGCGCTTTGAGTTCGGGCCCTTCTCCTTCAGCTCCTCGATCGCCGCCAGCAATTCCTGGCGCATATGCACGGTGTCGACCGTCTCCGCCGTCTCGATGACGTCCTTGAGCACGACGGCGATCTCCTTGGGCTGGCTTTTGACCGCCCATTGCAGCATCGCCAGCAGTTCGGTGTCGCGGACCGCATTGCTGGCCAGCGTGAATTTGGCGGCGCTGCCGGTGGTGAGATTGTCGACGTTGTCCCGGTCGGTGGCGAGCGGCAGAAGCTTGATCACGCTTTCGATCGGCGCATATTCGCCGGTCGCCAGATAATAGCCCCACAGCAGGTCGATCAGCTCCGGGGTGGGCTCGAGCGCCGCCGCTTTCTTCTTGTCCTTGTCGGGACTGAACGTCGCTTTGATCTTGTCGAACATGCCCGGCTTGGCCGGCCGAAAGTCGATCTGTTCGAGCGTCGGCAGCTTGCCGTCGAGATATTTGTCGATCATGGCGCGGCGCGTCGGCATGCGATCCACGAAAGTGGCGAGCAGCTCCTTCCAATCCGACAGGCCGGAATAGGCGATGGCGCGCACCAGCACCCAATGATCGCCCGGATCGATCGGGATCATTTTGGCAATGAGGTCTCCGGCGCGGGCCGGATTGTTGCCGAGCACGCCGGCGATGAAGCCGACGTAAGCTCCCGAGGTTTCGGCGTCCTTAAACGCCTGCATCGCGCTGAGCGCGCGAACCACCGCGGGCAGCGCCTCCGGATCCGGCTTGCGCCGATAGGCGTTGATCCATTTCAGGATCGAATCCGTCGAGTTGAACGCTGCGCCGATCCGCGGCGGCGCGGCGGCGGCCGAGGCGACCGGCGCCGCGATGAGAGCGAGCGCGACGACGAGACCGGCGGCGCGGCGCAGATATCCGGCTAGCTCAAATCCTGCAACCATGTCCCCTCCAGCGGAGAAAACCGGTAGTGCGCGATGGGCGATGTCAGAAAGTCCCCGGTGCGATAATTCAGCAACAGTGCTAGGAAATTTAAAGGCCGTGACCGCGCGAAATCGCGGCTGCCGTGTGACACTTAACGATGGTTAACGATTACAGTTTTCCGCGTCGTTCCGATTTCAAACGCGAGTTTGAAGTCGGACGAGGTGGCGGCCGACGCATTGTTGCCGCATTTTGCTTGACCCTCGCTGCCGCAATGCTTATAAATAACTGAACGAGAGAGGGCACAGACGTGGGTTTTTCTGTTTCGCTGATTCTCGTATCGAAGCGCACCGCCGGGGGTGGATGATCCCACCCGCGAGACGTGGCGGTGCGCAAACCAGGGGCCTTCGAGCCCCTTTTTTATTGCTCGGAAGAGGACCGAGAGAGCGGAGCGAGCGATGACTGAGATGACCGGCGCGGAAATGGTGATAGCGGCGCTTGCCGACCAAGGCGTCGAGCACATTTTCGGCTATCCCGGCGGCGCCGTGCTGCCGATCTACGATGCGCTGTTCCAGCAAGACAAAGTGCGGCACATCCTGGTGCGGCACGAACAGGGCGCCGTGCATGCCGCCGAGGGCTATGCGCGCTCGACCGGCAAGGTCGGCACCGTGCTGGTGACGTCCGGGCCTGGCGCCACCAATGCCGTCACCGGCTTGACCGACGCGCTGTGCGACTCCATCCCGCTCGTCGTCATCACCGGGCAGGTGCCGACGCATCTCATCGGCAACGACGCGTTCCAGGAATGCGACACCGTCGGCATCACGCGGCCGTGCACCAAGTACAATTATCTCGTCAAAACCGTCGACGATCTGCCGCACGCGCTGCACGAGGCGTTCCACATCGCCGCCAGCGGGCGGCCGGGGCCGGTCGTGGTCGATATCCCGAAGGACGTGCAATTCGCCAAGGGCCGCTATTTCAAGCCCAAGGAATTCCAGCACAAAGGCTACCGGCCGAAGCTCAAGGGCGATCCGGACAAGATCGCGGCGGCGGTCGCGATGATGGCGGCGGCCAAGCGCCCGTTGTTCTATACCGGCGGCGGCGTGATCAATTCCGGCCGCGCCGCCTGCGATACGTTGCGCGAACTGGTCAAGCTCACCGGCTTTCCCATCACCTCGACGTTGATGGGGCTCGGCGCCTTTCCCGCCGCCGATCCAAAATGGCTCGGCATGCTCGGCATGCACGGCACCTGGGAAGCCAATTGGTCGATGCACGATTGCGATCTGATGATCGCGGTCGGCGCCCGCTTCGACGACCGCATCACCGGCCGGCTCGACGCGTTCTCGCCCGGCTCGAAGAAAATCCACATCGACGTCGATCCGTCCTCGATCAACAAGAACGTCAAGGTCGACCTGCCGATCGTCGGCGATTGCGCGCATGTGCTCGACGACATGCTGCGCGGCTGGCGCGCGCTCGCGCCCAAGCCGGATAAAAAATCGCTCGACGCCTGGTGGGCGCAGATCGGGAAATGGCGGGCGAAGAATTCGCTGGCCTATCGCAATTCCAACGAAATCATTAAACCGCAATACGCCATCCAACGCCTCTACGAACTGACCAAGGACCGCGACACCTACATCACGACCGAAGTCGGCCAGCACCAGATGTGGGCGGCGCAGTTCTATCAATTCCAGGAGCCGTCGCGCTGGATGACCTCGGGCGGGCTGGGCACCATGGGCTATGGTTTGCCGGCCTCGGTCGGCGTGCAGCTGGCGCATCCGAATTCGCTGGTCGTCGACATCGCCGGCGAAGCCTCGGTGCTGATGACCATGCAGGAAATGTCGACGGCGGTGCAGTACGACCTGCCAATCAAGATTTTCATCCTCAATAACCAGTATATGGGCATGGTGCGGCAGTGGCAGGAACTGCTGCACGGCGGCCGCTATTCGCATTCCTACACCGAAGCGCTGCCCGACTTCGTCAAGCTCGCGGAGGCCTATCACGCGCACGGCATACGCTGCGAACATCCGGGCGAGCTCGACGAAAAGATCCGCGAAATGATCGCGGTGAAAAAGCCGGTCATTTTCGATTGCGTGGTCGATCCCGCGGAAAACTGCTTCCCGATGATTCCCTCGGGCCGCGCCCACAACGAAATGCTGCTCGGCGACGCCGCGACTCGCGTCGAGGAGGCCATCACCGAGGAAGGCAAGGTGATGGTGTGATTTTACTGTCGTCCCCGCGACCCGCCTTCGCTCGCTCAAGCGAGCTACGGCGGGTTTAAGTCCACCGAAGCGCGGAGCGCGAAGGTGGAAAGCGGGGACCCAGTACGGAGCGAGGATAGAGCCATGAAACTCGGCATCATCGGCGCCGGCAATGTCGGCGGCACGCTCGGCACGGCCTGGGCGCAAAAAGCCGGCCACGAGATTTTCTTCGGCGTCACCAATCCGAAATCCGACAAGACGCAGGCGTTGCTGCGCCTGCTCGGCGCCAAGGCGCGCGCCGGCACCGCGGCGGAGGCGGCGGGTTTCGGCGAGGTGATCGTGTTGACGACGCCGTGGACTGCGGCCGAAGCGGCGATCCGTTCCATGGGCGATTTGCGGGGCAGAATAATCCTCGACGCGACCAACCCGCTGGCGATGGGACCCGACGGTCTCGGACTCGAGATCGGCCACAGCATTTCCGCCGGCGAAAAGGTGCAAGGCTGGGCCAAGGGCGCGTCGGTATTCAAGGCGCTCAACACCACCGGCTTCGGCAACATGGCCGATCCGGTCTTCCGCGGCGTGAAATCGGTGATGTTCGTCGCCGGCGACGACGCGGCCAACAAGCCGAGGGTCATTGCGCTTGTCGCCGCGCTGGGCTTCGAAGTCGTGGATGCGGGGCCGTTGCGCAACGCGCGCCTGTTGGAGGCGCATGCCATGCTGTGGATCGATCTGGCGCTCAAGCGCGGTCTCGGCCGCGACTGGGCCTTTGCGCTGGTCAGACGATGAGGACGAATGCCGTGAACACCGCGACCACCCATTATCCCGCCATGACCAAGACCGAGCCGGTCGAGACGCGCACCTTGTGCGTGCTGGTCGACAACGAGCCCGGTGTGCTCGCGCGCGTCATCGGTCTGTTCTCCGGTCGCGGCTATAACATCAACTCGCTCACCGTGTCGGAGACCGAGCACGAGAAGCATCTGTCGCGCATCACCATCGTCACGCGCGGCACGCCCATGGTGCTCGAACAGATTAAGAATCAGCTCGACCGCCTGGTACCGGTGCACCGCGTCGTCGACGTCACGACATCCGGTCCGGCGTTGCAACGCGAGCTCGCCATGGTCAAGGTGCGCGGCACCGGCGAGCACCGCATGGAGGCGCTCCGCCTCGCCGACGCGTTCCGCGCCCGCGTCATCGACGCCACCACCGAGAGCTTCGTGTTCGAGATCACCGGCGCATCCGACAAGATCGAAAGCTTCATCAATTTGATGCTGCCGATCGGCCTGGTCGAAGTCTCGCGCACCGGCGTCGTCGCCATCGCGCGGGGGCCGGAGGGGATGTAGCCGCCGCCGTTCGGCACCCCTTTCCGCACCGGGCTTGTCCGGGCGACCCATAGAACCTAAGAAGCAGTAACCGGCCGCACTAGGGGTGAGAACCATGCGTGTTTATTACGACCGCGACGCCGACCTGAACCTGATCAAGGGCAAGAAGGTCGCCATCATCGGCTATGGCAGCCAGGGCCATGCCCATGCGCTCAATCTGCGCAATTCCGGCGTCAAAGAGGTCGCGGTGGCGCTGCGCAAGAATTCGCAAGGCGTCAAAAAGGCGCAAGCCGTCAAGCTGCCGGTCATGGACGTCGCCGAGGCCGCCAAATGGGCCGACGTGATGATGATGCTCACCCCCGACGAATTGCAGGCCGACATCTATAACGGCCAGCTCCACGCCAATATGAAAGACGGCACGGCGCTGATGTTCGCGCACGGGCTCAACATCCATTTCAATCTGATCGAGCCGCGCGGCGACCTCGACGTGATGATGATCGCGCCCAAGGGCCCCGGCCATACCGTGCGCTCGGAATACCAGCGCGGCGCCGGCGTGCCGTGCCTGCTGGCGATCCACAAGGACTCCTCCGGCAATGCCCACGACCTCTGCCTGTCCTACGGCGCGGCGATCGGCGGCGGGCGCGCCGGCATCATCGAGACCACTTTCCGCGAGGAATGCGAGACCGACCTGTTCGGCGAGCAGACGGTGCTGTGCGGCGGTGTCGTCGAACTGATGAAGGCCGGCTATGAAACCCTGGTTGGCGCCGGCTATGCACCGGAAATGGCCTATTTCGAGTGCATCCACGAAATGAAGTTGATCGTCGACCTCATCTACGAGGGCGGCATCGCCAACATGAATTATTCGGTGTCCAACACGGCCGAATACGGCGAATATGTCTGCGGTCCGCGCGTGATCGACGACAAGACGCGCGCCGAGATGAGGCGCATTCTCGGCGACATCCAGTCCGGCAAATTCGTCAAGGAGTGGATGCTGGAGAACAAGGTCAACCAAACGTCGTTCAAGGCGATGCGCGCCAAGCTCGCGGCGCATCCGGCGGAAGCCATCGGCGCGAAACTGCGCGAGATGATGCCGTGGATCAAGGAAAGGGCCTTGGTCGACCGCAGCCGGAATTGATCCGCGGCATTTTGCGTCAAGACGGGCTCGCGGGGGCGAGCCCTTTTGGGATCAAGGAACGGGCGCCGGTCGACCGCAGCCGAAACTAAGGGCGCCCTCGGCGTAGCCCATGTTCCGGTGACGTGGCCTTTAACGAAGGTCCCGGATTTCGCTTCGTTTATGCGGGCCTTACCCTTGCCATGACGGATTAATTACAGTGTTATGACAGCGCGGCGTGCGCCGGGGGTTGTTTGAGGGTGGGTCAGTGCCGGGCACGCGCGCCATGTCATGCGTGCCGCCGTCCTGAGCTTTTGCCAGCGTCTGGCTTCCGCGAAGCTTTTCGCCCGCTATGGATTTGGCCGGGCGGCGCTGGCCCTGGTCCCGCATCTCATCGCTTTCGCCATCATGATCGCGACCGAGGCCACGGTCACGGCGATGACCGCGTTCGTGCTGACCTGGGGAATCTTGAACTTGCTTTGGCTGGCGCTGACCCGCCGGCCGCTCGTCGCCGGCGCGCTGTCGCTGACGCTGATGACGGTGCTCGTTCTGTTATCACAGCTCAAATACCACGTGCTGATGATGACGGCGAATTTCGTCGACCTGATGATCGTCGACACCGATACCGTCAGCTTCCTGTTCACCATCTTCCCGGCGCTGCGCTGGATCGTGGCGCTATGTCTCGTTGCGCTCGTTCCGCTCCTGGTGCTGGCCTGGCGGCTCGATCCGTTCCGCTTCCGCCGGCTGCCGGCGCTCGGCTTCGCGCTCGCCTGCATCGGCTGGCTCACCATCCTGGAAATGCAATACCCGCTGGCGCCGTTCGAGGCCTTCAGTGGCCGCAACCTCGTGTCGTCGTTCGCGCGCTCGGGCGTCGACGCCGTTGCCGCGCTGCTGACGCAAGGCCTGATGCAGTCCGACGCGTTCGCCGCGGATCGCCTCAAACCGGCCGCGGACACCTGCCGGCCGGCGGCCAAGCCGCCGCACATCATCCTGATCCACGACGAATCGAGCTTCGACATCCGCATGGCGCCTGGCATCAAGCTGCCGGACGGCTATGGCGCGCATTTCAAGTCGTTCGACGGCAAGGAGCGTAATTTCCTGGTCGAAGGCAACGGCGGCCCGAGCTGGTTCACCGAGTACAATGTGCTGGAGGGGCTATCGGCGCGCACGTTCGGCCGCTTCGCCTATTTCGTGACGCGGATCGCCGCCGGCCGCGTCCATCGCGGGCTGCCCTCGGCGTTGCGGCGCTGCGGCTACAGCACGTTTTCGCTTTATCCCGCGCTCGGCGCCTTCATGAGCGCGCGCAGCTTCCAGGCCACCACCGGCGTGCAGCGCTTTTACGACCGGCACGATCTCGGCGCGCGCGACATCGAGCCCGACAGCTTCTTCTACGACGCCGCCGCGAAAATGATCGAGCAGAACCACGTGCACGGTCCGATGTTCGTCTTCGTCTATCTCGCCGCCAATCATTTTCCCTGGAATTTCCGCTACCGGCCCGATTTGATGCCGCAGTGGAAGGATTTGGGCAACGTGCCGCCGGTCGACGAATATTTGCGGCGGCAGGCGATGAGCGCGCAAGATTATGCGGATTTCCTGGCGCGGCTGAAGCGCGAATTTCCCGACGAGTCTTTCCTGTTGGTGCGGTTTGGCGATCATCAACCGGATTTTTCGCCGCTTATTCTCGACCCTACGCTGGACGACAACGGCATCGCCCGGCACCTGATGGCCTACGACCCGCGCTATTTCACGACTTATTACGCCATCGATGCGATCAATTTCACGCCGGTCAACGTCTCGTCCGCGCTCGACACGCTCGAAGGTCCCTATCTGCCGCTCGTCGTACAGGAAGCCGCCGGCCTGCCGCTCGATCCGTCCTTTGCCGAACAGAAAAAAATCCTGATCCGCTGCAACGGATTGTTTTACGGCTGCGCCAACGGCGCCGAAGCCCGGCATTTCAACCGCTTGCTGATCGACGCCGGACTGATCAAGCATCTTTAGGGTGCCGACCCAATAACGCACAGCTGGATCCGAACTGACACGAGCTGGATGCAGGCAAGGCGGTTAACCGCGAGCTTGTGGTAGCGGATCGCGGCGATGTATGGTCCGGCCGTCCATCGCAAAGAAGCCGGTAAAATCCTTCAAGCTAAATCTATCGGGAGGAAACGATGTTCCGCTTACGCCGACTGCTGCCGCTTGCTGCCGTCGCAATCGTTTTAGCATCGCCCTTGCCTGCGCAGGCAGCCGACATCATCGACGAATGGGCGAACGCGAAGGCGCCGCCGCCGCCCGCGCTCAAGCCGGTGACCGTCGATCCGAAGACCACAGCGCTTTTGATGCTCGATTTCCTGCAGGCGAACTGCGGCCACCGGCCAAGTTGCCTTGCCGAAATGCCAGCGATGAAGCAGCTTTTGGACGCGGCACGGGGCGCAGGCGCGACCGTCATCTACAGCAGCTTCGGCAATGCCCCGCCGTCCGACATCATCAAAGATGTCGCCCCACTGCAAATGAGCCCATGATCCACTCCAACGCCGACAAGTTTCTCAATACCGACCTGGACAAGATGCTCAAGGACAAGGGCATCCAGACAGTCATTACGGTCGGCACTGCGGCCAACGGCGTCGTGCTCTATACCGCCGGCGGTGCGGCACTGAGAGGCTATAAAGTGATCGTCCCGGTCAACGGCATGTCGGGCGATGACCTCTATGCCATGCAGTTTACCGCCTGGGACTTGGTCCACGCGACCCCGACGTTCGTCAACGGGGTGACGTTGACCAGGTCCGACATGATCAAGTTTTGACGCTTGATGGGCGACACCCCAAGACCACGACACCGCTCATGCTCGATCTCGTCAAGCAGACCTGTAACCAGCAGCGCTGGCGCGATTGTTCGTCAATCCGGATAAGTAAGTGCGGCATTCGCAGATGAAATACGCCAAGATCGTCAAACGGTGCCGGGTCGATGACCCGCGGCATTTCAAGCTCGCCGATCACGATCCCGCCGAGCGGTTCGGCCTCTCGACTGCACTCGATGACGTCAGGCCGATACTCGCCGACGGCATCGCCAAGCTCACCGAATTGCAGCAGCGCCTTTACGCCCGCGGCCAATGGGCGGTGCTGCTGGTATTCCAGGGCATGGACGCGGCGGGCAAGGACGGCGTCGTCAAGCACGTGATGTCCGGCATCAATCCGCAAGGCTGCGAGGTGCACGGGTTCAAGGCGCCCAGCAGCGAAGAGCTGGCGCACGATTTTTTGTGGCGCACCGGCAAAGACGTGCCGGAGCGCGGCCGCATCGGCATCTTCAATCGCTCGCATTACGAGGAGGTGCTGGTGGTGCGGGTGCATCCCGAGCTGTTGAAGACCCAGAACCTGCCGCCCGACGCCGCCGGCAAGGACATCTGGAAACGGCGCTTCAAGGACATCCGTGCCTTCGAGCGGCACCTGACGCGCAACGGCACGCTGGTGCTGAAATTCCATCTGCGCATCTCGAAGGAAGAACAGCGCAAGCGCTTCCTGGCGCGACTCGACGAGCCGTTCAAACGCTGGAAGTTTTCCATGAACGATGTCGCCGAGCGCGCGCACTGGGGTGCGTACATGGCCGCCTACCAGGACATGATCCGCGAAACCTCGACCGATTATGCGCCGTGGTACGTGGTTCCTTCCGACCACAAGCACGTGGCTTGGCTGGTCGTCTCGGCGGCGATCATCGAGGCTTTGCAAAAGCTCAAGCTCGACTATCCGAAGATCACGGGACAGGCGCTCAAGAAACTGAAAGAATGCGAGCGCGCGCTCAAAGCCGAGAAGGCGCGCTGAGCCGGGCGACCCGGCGACCGGGCGGCCGGGCGCTTGCGCCAGAGCCGCCTCTTCCGCTACAAGATGCGCGGGCCCAGAGCATGTTAACGCGGAATTCACCTTAATCCGCGAACTTTGGGTCCTAACGAGGGCAGTAGAATGTCGCTTCGCTGCGATTTCCGCGCGATGACCCGGGGGACCGCAGAGGTCCTGCCCGGCGCTGCCCTTATTCTCGGCGGGCTCCTGCTGCTTAGCGCCCCCTGAGGGCCGGCTGGGCCGTTTGCGCCTGGGCACTCAGGGGTCGACCGCAGCCACGGCACCCACAGCACCCTGACCCGATACGGCGGGGTGCAAACGAGAAGGACCTAACACCATGACAGCGCCAGCCAAGTCCGAAAAGGACCGCGTCGTCATTTTCGACACCACCCTTCGCGACGGCGAGCAATGCCCCGGCGCGACCATGACGCATGAGGAGAAGCTCCAAGTCGCCGAATTGCTCGACGACATGGGCGTCGACATCATCGAAGCCGGCTTCCCGATCGCCTCCGACGGCGATTTTGCCGCGGTCAACGAAATCGCCAAGCGCACCAAGAAGGCCGTCGTGTGCGGGCTTGCCCGCGCCGGATTAAAGGACATCGACCGTGCCGGCGAGGCCGTCAAACCGGCCCGGCAGCCGCGCATTCACACCTTCATCTCGACCTCCCCGGTGCACATGAAGTGGAAGCTCCAACTCGAGCCGGAGAAGGTTTACGAGATGGTGATCGCCTCGGTGACGCGCGCGCGCAGCCACACCGACAACGTCGAATGGTCGTGCGAGGACGGCACCCGCACCGAGCACGATTTCCTGTGCCGCTGCGTCGAGGCGGCGATCAAAGCCGGCGCCACCACCATCAATATTCCCGACACCGTCGGCTATACGGTGCCGGACGAATATTTTGCGCTGATCAAGATGGTACGCGAGCGCGTGCCGAATTCCGATCTGGCGCGCTTCTCCGTGCATTGCCACAACGATCTCGGCATGGCGGTGGCGAATTCGCTTGCCGGGGTGCGCGCCGGCGCGCGCCAGATCGAATGCACCGTCAACGGCATCGGCGAGCGCGCCGGCAACGCTTCGCTGGAAGAAGTCGTGATGGCGATGCGGGTGCGCAACGACGTGCTGCCGTTCTGGACCGCCATGGACGCCACCATGCTGACGCGGGCGTCGAAGCTGGTCGCGGCGGTCACTTCGTTCCCGGTGCAGTACAACAAGGCGATCGTCGGGCGGAACGCCTTCGCGCACGAAAGCGGCATCCATCAGGACGGCATGCTCAAGCACACCCAGACCTACGAGATCATGATGCCCGAGGACGTCGGCGTGAAGCAGACCTCGCTGGTCATGGGCAAGCATTCCGGCCGCCACGCCTTCGTGCACAAGCTCGAGGAACTGGGCTATCGGCTTGCCGGCAATCAGCTCGAAGACGCCTTCGTGCGCTTCAAGGCGCTGGCCGACCGCAAGAAGCACGTCTACGACGAGGATATCGAGGCGCTGGTCGACGAGGAGATCGCGACCGCGCAGGATCACATCAAGCTGGTTTCGCTGTCGGTGATCGCCGGCACGCGCGGGCCGCAGCGCGCCACCATGAAGCTCGACGTCGACGGCAAGGCGCTGATCGAGGAATGCGAAGGCAACGGTCCGGTCGACGCCACCTTCAACTGCATCAAGGCGATGGTGCCGCACGACGCGGTCCTGGAGCTTTATCAGGTGCACGCGGTGACCGAAGGCACCGATGCGCAGGCGGAAGTCTCGGTGCGGCTGTCCGAGCACGGCCGTTCGGTGACGGCCAAGGGCGCCGATCCCGATACGCTGGTGGCCTCGGCCAAGGCCTATCTCGCCGCCCTCAACAAGCTGGTGGCGCGGCAGCAGCGCAGCGGCAAGCTCGAGCCCCTCGTCGTCGAGCGCCGCATCCACTCGACGGATGCGGGGTGAGCGAGTTCGGCCTCTCCCTTTACGGGAGAGGTCGATTTCCGCGCGGAGTGAGAAAACTCGGTGAAGGCTCCGCGCCGCCATAACTCGGACATCGCAGAAGTAAAGCGTTTGTCCCTTAGCGACGCCGCGTGAGGCTCAATCCGAAGTAGCTCAAGCCACCCGCTACGACGAGCGCAATCCAACTAACCCATATCGGCACTGTCCAGTCGGCGATCATAATTGCCCAACCCATGTAAATTCGTAACAGATGGGCCAAAGCTACTATTGCAAAAATGACACCAGCGATCAGCGTAAAGGTTTTCTGGTCCATTGCTCGTACTCCAATAGCTTTCGACTGAACGATAAATGTGAAATCGCGATCAAGGGTCAAGGGGATTGATCGCGGCTAGTGTGTGATCGAATAGGATTTAGCCGAGGCGGTCTGCGAAGCGATTTACTGAGCTTGCGATGCCGAACGTCGTCGGTTGCGCTGCCGTGTCCGGCTCGGACGTTCCTGCACCGCCGCACCGGCTGCAATGAGGCAATCCGCAAGCGTGTAGCGGTCGAGATGCTCATAAAAGGCATTTTTTGCTGCATCAAGGATACCGCGCAGACGACAGCGCGGCAGCAACGTACACGCCCCTCCGTCAGGGCGGAAACATTCCACCAATGTCTGATCCTGTTCGCGGCTGCGAATGACGGCGCCGACGTTAATCTGGCTGGCCGGTCGCGCTAACATCACGCCGCCGCGGGCACCCCGAATGGTACGAACGAGGCCGGCGTCCGTCAGGAACTGGACGATCTTGTGAAGATGGTTGCGCGACATGACGAGCTCGCGCGCCAGGGCGTCGGTGCTGACATGCGTATCGGGCGCACCAGCCAGTCGCATAAGAATCCGCAGGGCGAAATCGGTCGATGCAAGCAATTTCATTTGTGCATCCTCTATATTGGTATTGACTATACCATTATGCTGGTCTGATAAGTGGTATTTAAAATACCACAATGGGCGAATGGAGAAGGTGATGCAACCAGCGGAAACACAAGCAATAACCACGCGCAGCCTGGGCGAGATCGCGGCGAGCCTACCCGGTGCGACCGCCGTGTTTCGTCGGCACAAACTCGATTTCTGCTGTGGCGGGTCCGAGAGCCTCGATCAGGCGTGAGCCGAAAGTGGTATTTGATTCACCTCAATGAAGCGATGAACCGCTTGGGCTCAACGTAAGGCGGCGAAGATCTCAGGGGCCTGAAATGAGCACTGCGACTGACACGGTTGGCGTTGCAACTAGCGGACGTTATCGGCTTTCCGGCAGCCCGGCGCGTGGGCTGACCATGGGCACATGGGGATTTTTCGTCGGCTTCGCCGCCGTCGCGCTTTACGGACCGGCCGCCAAATATTTCCAGGAGCAGATGCACCTCGGCGGTCTTGCGCTCGGCCTTCTGGTTGCGGCGCCTCAGCTGACCGGATCGCTGCTGCGGATCCCCTTTGGCGCGTGGGTTGACCGCGTTGGCGGCCGCCTACCGATGCTTACATTGTTTGCGCTCTCGCTCGTCGGCATGTGGGGCTTGGTGTTTATCCTGCTCACGGTAAAGACGCTCACCGTCGCCGCGTATCCGATCGTCATTATGTTCGGATTTTTGAGCGGCTGCGGGGTTGCCTCGTTTTCGGTGGGAATTCCCCAGGTTTCCTATTGGTACCCGCAATCGCGTCAGGGCACGGCGCTTGGCGCCTATGGCGGAATCGGTAATCTGGCTCCAGGCCTTTTCACGCTGCTCCTGCCCTATGCCATCGCCGCCTGGGGATTGGCGGGGTCCTACTTTGCTTGGTTCACGTTCCTTCTGGTCGGCGCAGCAGTCTACGCCTGGCTTGCGCGCGACGCCTATTTCTTCCAGTTGCGCCAGCAAGATTTCGACTCGCAGACCAGTCGAAAGATTGCCACGGAGAGGGGGCAGCAGCTTTTTCCCAACGAGCGCGTCTGGCAGGCGGTCATCACCGCGGCGGAGGACCCGCGCACCTGGGGTCTCGTCGCCCTTTACTTTGTATCCTTCGGCGGATTTTTGGCGCTCACGGTCTGGTTTCCCACCTACTGGATCAATCTGCATCATATGGACGTGAAGTCGGCGGCCATGCTCGGCGGGCTCGGCTTTTCGCTACTTGCCGCCATCGTCCGGGTGTTTGGCGGCATGATATCCGAGCGCATCGGCGGCGAGCGAACTGCGGTACTTGCCTTCGTCGCCGTGCTGGCCGGCGCCTTGGTGCTTACTTTCGTCGATGAATTCTCCTCGGCGCTCGGCGGCGAATTGCTGATCGCGCTCGGCATGGGCGTCGCCAACGCGGCCGTGTTCAAAATGGTGCCGAAATACGTGCCGCACGCGGTCGGCGGCGCGGCCGGCATCGTCGGCGGCTTGGGCGCGCTCGGCGGCTTCATCATTCCGCCGTTTCTCGGCGCTGTCGTCGATGCGATGGGAACGCAAGGTTATGCTGGCGGTTTTTTCGCCTATGTCCTGCTTGCGGCGATGGCCGTCGGCCTTTCCGCCTTCTTCTGGCATCTCGATCGCCGCTCGAAGTCGGCTCCGAAGGCGGGCGCGGCGGTGAATCCGGCCCGATAAAGGTTGTGCCATGAGCCACTTTCTCGAACGTCTCACCTATCTCGCCCGCCGGCGCGAGCCTTTTGCCGACGGGCTCGGCGAACTGCGCGAAGAAGACCGCACCTGGGAGGAGGGCTATCGGCAGCGATGGCAGCACGACAAAATCGTGCGCTCCACCCACGGCGTAAACTGCACGGGTGGATGCAGCTGGAAGATTTATGTCAAGAGCGGTGTCGTCACCTGGGAAACGCAACAGACCGACTACCCGCGTACGCGCCCCAGCATGCCGAACCATGAGCCGCGCGGATGCTCGCGCGGCGCCTCGTACAGTTGGTATCTCTACAGCGCGAGCCGCATCAAATACCCGATGGTGCGCAGCCGGCTCGTGCGGGCGTGGCGCGAGGCCCGCAAGACTATGGCACCCGTCGAGGCTTGGGCCTCGATTGTCGATAATTTGCAAGCGCAGAGTTCCTACAAAGCCATGCGGGGGCGTGGCGGCTTCGTTCGCTCCAACTGGGACGAGGTGAGCGAGATCATCGCTGCCGCCAATGTCCATACCATCAAAACTTGGGGGCCCGATCGCGTCGTCGGTTTCTCGCCGATTCCCGCAATGTCGATGGTCTCCTACGCGTCGGGCGCGCGCTATCTCAGTCTCATCGGCGGTACGCTGCTGTCCTTCTATGACTGGTATTGCGATTTGCCGCCATCGAGCCCGCAGACCTGGGGCGAGCAAACCGACGTGCCGGAATCGGCCGATTGGTACAATTCGGGCTACATCATTGCCTGGGGCTCGAATGTGCCGCAGACGCGCACGCCGGACGCCCATTTCTTCGTCGAGGCGCGCTACAACGGCACCAAAATCGTGGCGATTACGCCCGATTATTCGGAAGTCGCCAAACTTTCAGACCTGTGGCTTCACCCAAAACAAGGGACGGACGCGGCGCTAGCCATGGCAATGGGTCACGTGATCCTGCGCGAGTTCTTTCTCGATCGAAAAGTTCCTTATTTCGAGAACTACTGCCGCCGTTACACCGACATGCCAATGTTGGTGCGGCTGCGCCGCGACGGCGATCGCTATGTGCCCGAGCGTTATGTGCGGCAAAGCGACTTGTCCGCCGCATCGCAATCCGGTCGTGCGGCGTGGAAAACAGTCGCAGTCGAGGAGAACACCGGCAACTTGGTCGTACCGCAGGGCTCGATCGGGTATCGCTGGCCGGCTGAGGGCGAAAGCAAGGGCCGCTGGAACCTTGAGGCGAAGGATGGCGAGACCGGCGGCGACGTAGGTCTCGCGCTGAGCATAATCGACCGCCACGACGAGGTGATCTCGGTTGCGTTCCCCTATTTCGGCGGCCAAGTGCACCCACGCTTCGTAGCCAATGATCAGGGCGCGGACGTGCTCCTACGCAGCGTGCCGGCCAAGCGTATCGCGCTTGTTGACGGCGAAGCACTGGTGGCGACGGTGTTCGATCTTCTCTGCGCGAATTACGGGCTCGATCGCGGGCTCGGCGGCGCTTCCGCTAAGAGCTACGACGACAATGTTCCCTACACGCCGGCATGGCAGGAGAAGATCACCGGCGTGTCGCACGAGAAGGCGATCGCCGTCGCACGCGATTTCGCCCACAACGCGGAAAGAACTCAAGGCCGCTCGATGGTGATTATCGGCGCCGGCATGAACCACTGGTACCACCAGGACATGAATTACCGAAGCATCATCAATTTCCTGATGATGTGCGGTACGGTCGGAATTTCCGGCGGCGGCTGGGCGCACTATGTGGGACAGGAGAAGCTCAGACCACAAACCGGGTGGACCATGCTGGCTTTCGCGCTCGATTGGGTGCGACCGCCGCGCCACATGAATGGAACGTCTTTCTTCTATGCGCACAGCGACCAGTGGCGCTATGAAAAATTGGGCGTCGAGGAATTGCTTTCTCCGCTGGCCGACCCGGCGACCTATCGCGGCAGCATGATCGATCTCAACGTTCGTGCGGAGCGGATGGGCTGGCTGCCGTCGGCGCCACAACTCGCCGTCAATCCATTGACCCTGGCAGGCGAAGCGGACCGCATCGGTGTTGCGGTCAAGGATCATGTCGCCGCCAATCTGAAACAAGGTCGTCTTCGGATGGCCTGCGAGGACCCGGACGACCCCAAAAACTTCCCACGCAATCTTTTTATTTGGCGCTCGAACCTGTTCGGATCGTCGGGCAAAGGCCATGAGTATTTCTTGCGCCATTTTCTCGGCACGCGACACGGGCTGCAAGGCAAGGATTTGGGCGAAATAGGCGGACAAAAGCCGCACGAGGTGAAGTGGCACGACCAAGCGCCGGAAGGCAAGCTCGACCTGGTGGTCACGCTCGATTTTCGCATGTCGACGAGTTGCCTTTACTCCGACATCGTGCTGCCGACCGCGACTTGGTACGAGAAAAACGACCTCAACACCACGGATATGCACCCGTTCATCCATCCGCTGTCGACCGCAGTGGATCCCGTCTGGGAATCACGAAGCGATTGGGAAATCTACAAGACCATCGCGCGTCGCTTCTCCGAGCTCGCTGTAGGCCATCTCGGCGTCGAGCGAGACGTGGTGCTGACGCCTATCCTTCACGATACGCCGGCCGAACTCGCGCAGACAGACGTGCGGGACTGGAAGAAAGGCGAGTGCGATCTGATACCGGGTGTCACCGCGCCGCAGATCACGATCGTCGAGCGCGATTATCCAAACACCTACCGGCGCTTTACCGCGCTGGGGCCGCTGGCCGACACGCTCGGCAACGGCGGCAAGGGCATCACCTGGAACACCGAGAACGAGGTGCGCGGCCTCGGGCAGCTGAACTTTAAGGTCGACGACGGCGGACCAACCCACGGCCGACCGCGCATCGAAACCGACATCGACGCGGCCGAAGTCATTCTCTATCTGGCGCCGGAGACCAACGGCGAGGTCGCGGTTAAGGCGTGGAAGGCACTTGGCCAAGCGACCGGCCGCGATCATACGCATCTTGCGAAAAAGCGCGAGGACGAAAAGATTCGTTATCGCGATCTCGTGGCGCAACCGCGGAAAATCATCTCCTCGCCGACGTGGTCCGGAATTGAAAGCGAGCGTGTCAGCTACACGGCAGGCTACACTAACGTTCACGAGCTCATTCCCTGGCGGACGCTGACCGGTCGGCAGCAATTCTATCAGGATCACCGCTGGTTTCGGGATTTTGGCGAAAGCTTCGCCGTTTACCGGCCGCCCATCGACACGCGAACGGTCGCCGACATGCTGGGCAAGCGCAGCAACGGTCAGCCGGAGATCGTGCTCAACTTCATCACGCCGCATCAGAAATGGGGCATTCACTCGACCTATACCGACAATCTCCTGATGCTGACGTTGTCGCGCGGCGGTCCGATCGCGTGGATTTCCGAGGTCGATGCGAAGAAGGCGGGCATTGTCGATAACGATTGGATCGAGCTTTACAATTTGAACGGCGCACTCGCCGTGCGTGCGGTCGTGAGCCAGCGCGTGCAGGAAGGCATGTGCCTCATGTACCATGCCCAGGAGAAGATCGTGAACGTGCCCGGCTCGCAGATCACCGGGCAGCGCGGCGGGATCCATAACTCGGTCACGCGCACGGTGCTCAAACCGACCCACATGGTAGGCGGCTACGCGCAGCTTTCCTACGGCTTCAACTATTACGGGACCGTTGGATCGAATCGCGACGAGTTCGTTATCGTGCGCAAAATGACCAAGGTCGAATGGCTCGACCATTCCAATCCCGTCGATGAGGCAGTCGGGGAGGCCGCATCATGAAGATCCGCGCGCAGATCGCGATGGTTCTGAACCTCGATAAATGCATCGGCTGTCACACCTGCTCCGTCACCTGCAAAAACGTCTGGACCTCGCGCCAGGGCATGGAATACGCGTGGTTCAACAACGTCGAGACCAAACCCGGCATCGGCTATCCGAAAGATTGGGAGAACCAGGATCGTTGGCGCGGCGGCTGGCAGCGCAAAAAGAGCGGCAAGATCGTGCCCACGCAGGGCGGACGCTGGGCGATCCTGGCGAACATCTTCGCCAATCCGAATTTGCCGGAGATCGACGACTATTACGAACCCTTCACCTTCGATTACGAGCACTTGCAGATCGCGCCGGAGTTGCCCACGGCGCCGGTCGCGCGTCCATTATCGCTGATCAGCGGCCGGCCGATGGACAAGATCGAGTGGGGCCCGAACTGGGAGGAGATTCTCGGCGGCGAATTCGACAAGCGCTCACACGATTACAATTTCGAGGCGGTGCAAAAGGACATTTACGGCCAGTTTGAAAACACCTTCATGATGTACCTGCCGCGCCTGTGCGAGCATTGCCTGAACCCAAGCTGCGTCGCATCCTGTCCGTCCGGCTCGATATACAAGCGCGAGGAAGACGGCATTGTTCTCATCGATCAGGACAAATGCCGCGGCTGGCGAATGTGCGTGTCGGGATGTCCGTACAAAAAGATTTATTACAATTGGACCTCCGGCAAAGCCGAGAAGTGCATTTTCTGCTATCCGCGCATCGAGGTGGGCCAGCCGACGGTCTGCTCGGAGACCTGTGTCGGCCGCATTCGCTATCTCGGCGTGCTGCTTTATGACGCCGACGGGATCGAAAGCGCCGCAAGCGTAGAGGACCCGCAGAACCTTTATGAAGCGCAGCTCGCGCTCTTCCTCAATCCCAACAATCCGGAAATCGCGGCGCAGGCCCGAACGGACGGCGTTCCCGACGCCTGGATCGAGGCCGCCAAGCGCTCGCCAGCCTACAAGATGGCGGTCGAATGGCGGATCGCCTTTCCGCTGCATCCTGAATATCGGACCTTGCCGATGGTCTGGTATGTGCCGCCTTTGTCGCCGATCCAGTCCCACGCCAATGCCGGCGCAATCGATACCGTCGGCCAACTCCCCGATGTGCATTCGCTGCGCATTCCGATCCGTTACCTGGCCAACCTGCTGACGGCCGGCGCCGAAGCTCCCGTCGTCGCGGCGCTAGAGCGCATGCTGGCGATGCGCGTCTATTACCGGCGACGCCAGCTCGGCGAGGGAGACGGGGAGGACGTGCTGGCGCAGGCCGGGCTCGACGTACCTCAGGTCGAGGAGATGCATCGGTATCTATCCATCGCCAATTACGAGGATCGCTTCGTCATTCCGACCAGCCACCGGGAACAGGCCGAGGACGCTTACGGCCTGCGCGGTTCATGCGGCTTTACCTTCGGTAATGGCTGTGACTTCGGCCCGCCGCACTCGACGCTCTTTGGCGGCAAAATGGGCCGCCGCACCATGACGCCGATCAGGCCGCTCGATACGTGATGGAGCCGAGCATGATTGTACTCAGGGCGCTCGGGGCGTTGCTGTCCTACCCGCGGGAAGAGGTCTGGCAGGCACTGCCGGAAATTGCCGGCGCAATCCGCATCTCGCCACTGATCGCACCCCGCCAATGCGAAGATTTGCTGACGCTGGTCGATGAACTCCGCGCCGCCGGTCTCCTGGAGGCCGAAGAGCGCTACGTCGAGCTGTTCGATCGCGGGCGTGCCGCGTCGCTGCATTTGTTCGAGCACCTGCACGGCGAGGGCCGCGATCGCGGCCAGGCCATGGTCGATCTCAAGCGCCTTTATGAACGGGCCGGCTACGAACTGTCGTCGCGCGAACTGCCCGACTATTTGCCGGTCGTGCTGGAATATCTCAGTTGCCGCGATCTTCGGGAAGCGCGCGACCTTCTGAGCGACTGCGCCCATATTCTGCGGCGGATCGGCCAATCGCTGTTCGCGCGCGGCAGCAGCTATGCGGCCGTCCTTCAGGCGTTGCTGGTCATTGCCGGCGAAGCGCCGATCGACGCCGCGGCGGTGCCTCGCGTGGCGGAGCGAACTGAGCATCTCGATCGCGACTGGTTAGAGCAGCCCGCCTTCGGTTCGGAGCCGCCGGCATCGGCGACGGGCCCCGGCAGCGGCTCGATGACGGCTTCCTCAGCACACCCCATTCCGGCGCCTCGGTAAGCGGAGAATGCCCATGTTGTCCGCCCAGTATGTCAACACGTTCCTGTTCGGCATCTACCCCTATCTCTGCCTTGCCGTGCTCCTGATCGGTAGTCTCATCCGGTTCGATCGCGAACCGTATACCTGGAAGAGCGATTCCTCGCAGATGCTGCGCAAAGGGCAGCTTCGCCTGGGATCGAACCTTTTCCACTATGGCGTCATCGTTGTCATTCTCGGCCATTTTGCCGGGTTCCTCGCGCCGCATTGGGCCGTCGATTGGGCGCTCAGCCCGGCCGGGCATCAGCTCCTGGCCATGGTGGTCGGCGGCATAGCGGGCTCCGTCGCCATCATCGGCCTGACCGTTCTGCTACACCGGCGGCTTGCCGATCCGCGCATCCGATTGAACAGCCGCAAATGGGATATCGCGGTTGCGCTGATGCTGTGGCTGCAGCTTGCGCTCGGCCTTCTCACCGTGCCGTTATCGGCCTTCCATATGGACGGGGCGCTGTTTGAGGCGCTGACAACCTACGTCAAGGGAATCGTTACGCTCAACGGCGGCGCTTCGTCGCTGATGCTGGGCGTGCCGCTGGTGTACAAGCTGCACGTCCTGTTCGGGTTCACGATCTTCCTGATTTCGCCGTTCACCCGCATGATCCATATCTGGAGCGGCGCCGGTGCGTTTTCTTATCTGTTCCGGCCCTATCAAATCGTGCGCTCGCCGCGGACCCGGGCGAGAGTGCCGGTGCGATCATGACCGTTACGGTCAACGGCATTGCAGTTGAAGTCTCGCGCTGGCCGAGCCCGCAAGTCGCGGCCGTGCGCGAATTGCTGCGGCAGCGGGCGATTGCCGTTCGCCTTTTGCCGCCCGACACGCATGACGACGACGCCATAGGCGCGGCCATCGAGCGCCTTCTCGCCGACGAGGTGACCGTGCCGTCGCCGGCCGAAGCGGAATGCCGCCGCTATTACGAAAATCACCTGAAGGAGTTCCAGTCCGGAGACTTGGTATACGCCCGGCATATCCTGTTTCAGGTCACGCCGTCGGTATCGGTGCCCGAGATCCGCGCGCGTGCCGAGCGTGCGCTCGCGGAGCTGCTAGCCGAACCGGATCGTTTCGACGCCATGGCCCGTGAATTGTCCAATTGTCCCTCCGGACGGCACGGCGGCAATCTCGGCCAGATCGCGCGCGGCGATATGCTGCCGGAGTTCGAGCGCGCAATCTTCCGGCTCGACGCGCACGGAATTCTGCGCGAACTGGTAAAGACGCGGCATGGCTTTCATATCGTGGCGGTGGACAAAAGCGTTCCGGGTAACACATTGCCGTTCGAGACGGTGCGGGACTTTATCGCCGAACGCCTTAAAACCGGCGTCGAAGAGCGGGCGTTGCGGCAGTACGTTTCGATCCTTGCCGGTCAAGCGGAGGTCATGGGAGTAGATTTGGAGGGCGCGGAGACGCCCCTCGTGCAGTGACGATGCGGACGATGTGTCCAAATCATTGGCGGGTACGCGTCGCGAATGGCGCCTTGCCCCCAACCCCCATGGCCGCTATATCCAACGACAGATTGCCGCCGTGTTCGGCGGCTTTCTATTCCGGCGGTGCCCGGCGTGCCCCGGCAAAAATGATGGGTATACCTAACCTATCGAAATCACATGGTTAGGGCGCATAGCTCAGTTGGTAGAGCAGCTGACTCTTAATCAGCGGGTCCAAGGTTCGAGTCCTTGTGCGCCCACCACTATCCCGCGGTTGAGCCTCAATTTTTCCCTCACGCCCTCGTCTATTCGCTGCAAGGTTTAGCCGGCGATCTATTTTATCGTGAATCCTAGGAGCAATTGGTCTTTATGGCAGGTATAGATAACTCATGAGGTAAGCGCGCATGAGCGCCCTGCAGCAAAACTCAAGCATCCAGCAAGAGACTGAGCAAGCCAGAAATATCGGTGCCGCGTTGTTCGGCATCATCGCGTTGGCAATTTACAAATCCCTCGAAACCTGGGCTGAAAAGTACCGCCGGGGCCAACTTCTCGCGGCTTATCGACGGCGGCATGCCTGGAAAAAGAGCGACATTGCTCGGCTGGAGGCGCTTGGCGTAAACGCGACTGCCCGACGCCGGATGGAACATCTCACCGGACGCGGACGCCCTGTTGTCAACGAACTTCGCCCTCTGGACGAGGAGATTATCGAAAAGCTTAAAGCCGTTCAGCTCCTTACCGATCCCAAGGCATCGCCGGCGCTGCGGCGGCAGGCTTTCAAGATGTGGCCCTGGTGGCCGCATTATGTGGAGGCGCTTTACCGTGGCGAGCACGCCAAGGCTAAGGCGGAATGCATCAAGAGTCCCTCAGAAGAAGCCGAGAGGTCCGTTGGGCGCACACTAGGAATCTCTGCCGCGACCGTTCACAGCATTTGCGGTGAAATTCGACGTAAGCGGAAAGACGACCCCGAGTCCGCAAATTTCCCGGCAATGACCATCGCCGAATATGAGCGCTTAATGGAAAGCCCAAAAAGCTTGGCTGAAACTCGCTTGGCTGGATAGGCGCGCAACCCTGGATTCGTCACACCCTATAGCAAAGGCGTATAGTTTTCTGCTGACACGCGATTCGGCGGAGATGCTTATGAAGCGGTCTCTCTTAGCGCGATTGTGGCGGCATTCAGCGTTTGCATTCACCAGAATAGTGTTGTTCGGCATCGCAACAGCGGTGCCCATAGGGAACCTCGTTGAGGTAGGGCGGCTGAGCGCCGCGGGCGATCCTGTCGAAATCGCCGATTGGAACGTTGACCGCATTCTCACTTCCGGTGTTGCCGAGGCTCAAATCAATTCGGCCCTCAATAAGGGCGAGGCCGAAGTCGCTGACGGATTTGTTGCGCTCGCCGCTGAACACAATGTCTTCGTCCCCCCGGCCCTGATAGCCAAGGTGCGCCAAGCAGTCGTGGACCATAACGCGATCGCCACTGACACAACTCAGTTCACACGCGGTTTCTTGATGGGCGAAGCCGGTAATGCGGTCAGTTTCGCCGGTGCTCTGGCTGGCGACTATACCGTCTATGGCGACATCCGCGATTTTGGCTGGGAGGGATTCAATTGCCTGACGGGCCGGTCTTGTGACCCATTGGTGCTGAGCCTGGCAGGAGGCGGCATCGTCCTTACCGTAGCAAGTTTTGGCCTCTCGGCACCGGAGCACACCGGTCTATCCCTCATTAAGTTTGCGCGGCGCGATGGTCGACTTAATCCAAGCCTGCTGTGGCGCCTTGGCAGGAGTCTTCTCAATCCCGCAGACTCGGGCGCTTTCGGCGAATTTGCGGGAAATCTTACGAGCATTGGTGAGCGCGCCGGCATCGAAACCGCGCTCGACACAGTGAGCCTCATCGAAGCACCAGAAGAAGCGGCACTCATCGCGCGTCTCGCTCTCGCAAAAGGGAAGAAAACCCGCGCGATCTTGCGGTTGCTGGGTCGCAACACGTTTCGGCTTGGAATCAGGAGCTACGAAATCGCGAAGTGGTTCCTCTGGGCCGCGATAGGCTTCCTCGGTTTCTGTGCGTCATGTAAAGCCAAGGTCGAGCGCATGACCGAGCGCTATCTTATGCGCAAAAAGCTTCGTCGAGCTCGGGAAGGCTTGACAAAGCTGGCCTAACCTATGGATGTTCGGTATCAGGTTTAACACCTTTCTCTCTGCTAAGCGATTGAGCTTCCTCAGAGACCACCTGACTCTTAATCAGCGGGTCCAAGGTTCGAGTCCTTGTGCGCCCACCGTTCGCACCCTGAATCCTCGTCCCCTAGTGGGGGCCAGCTCACGCCTGCGGCCTGAAGATTTGCGAACATCCGCGAGAGCGTTTTCCTTGCGCGAAGATCACTCGACAAAGTTGTGCGGCTAAGTATTCTCCTCTTTGGCGCTCTAGCTGACATGTAAGGGGGCGAGGCATGCCCAAGTATTTTCTTGCTGCTAGTTTCTTCGCAGTAATCTCAACCGCGGGAGCAAGCCCTCTGTCGCCGAGACCTCAGTCGTTACTGAGTAGCCCGTTGATCAGCAGCCCTACCCTTCAATGTGGTGAAATCAATGCGGACCCGACGGCCTTCTTTTGGGATGATAAGGATAGGAAAGACCGCGTATGTAGTCCGGTAAAGCCGCGTAACTACGTGCCAAAATACAAAGGAATAGGATTCGAAATCTTGAACTATGAGTCAAAGGCGTGCTTCGTTCCGGACCAGTCATTTCAGTTGCTTGACACCATTGTGAGCAAAGTCGTGGAGCGGATTAGGGCAGCAAGTCCGTCTAATCCCGAGGAAAAGACGCTGCTGATCAGCAGGACGACGTCAGATGTTCTTACAGAAATGGGATTTGCACTTTGGATTCCGACCAACACCTTGTCGGACGCATTGAGTCTCCGTCGGACCGCCACTGATCCCGATCGGTATATGTTCGATTGCGATACGGGTTCGATGATTTTGCTTACGGTCGCCGACGCCCTTGGCATGGAGGCTGCTTTAGTCGAGTCCACCATCCCCGGCCGCGACCCAAAGGAATATGTGCAACATAATTTTGTACGCTGGCCGATCGGCGGAGAGCGCTTCGTGGACTGGGATATGAACGCTAGGGCGGTGTGCACGGCTCCTACGGCTGGTCAATTGCCTTACCAGGGGAAGGCGTTGAGCAAGGTGCAATTCTGGGCTTATGAGACCTCACTGCGAGGACAAGTTTGGGAGAAGAGCGGATTCTACACCGAGGCCGTCAATGACGATCTGCAGGCGATGAAGGCCTTTCCCGAACGCCCCGGCGCTTACAATGCGTTTGCCTGGGTCGTAGCGACAAAGGTTTTCCCGAAGCGGAATAGCTATTCAGACGACGCGCTGGCCGCTGCGTTGAAAGCCGTGACCATGCGCGAAGACTCAGGGTTCTTAGACACCTTGGCGTGCGTCTATGCCTACAGGGGCGATTTTGCCGAGGCCGCCGCGACTGAAAAAACGGCACTCACTCTATCGCCCAAAAAGACCGAGAACGACTTTAAGCGCAGATTGGGAAAGTTTACTTCCGCCGTGCCGCAAGATTGCACTGGCGAACCCTAGTCCCCGGAAAATCTTCGACCCGACTGTACCTTGCGCAAAAATTGCGCGGCCTTGTCGCAAAAGATAGCGCGACAATCACTCACCCCACCCCCGCCGAGCGCGCCGGCGCCAGCGGCGCCGGATTGAGCGCTTGGTGGATGACGCGGCCGAGCGCGGAGATTTGATAGGGCTTGCGGAGCACCGGAAATTCCGGACCGCTCTCGAAGACCTTGGTATAGCCGGTAGTCAGCACCACGGGAATGTGCGGATAGCGGTCGGCGACCGTGCGCGCCAGCGCCAGGCCGTCGGTCTGGCCGGGCAACACCACGTCGCTGAAGACGAGGCTGACGTCCTTGCCGGCGGCGAGCACGTCGAGCGCGGACAAGGCGGTTTCCACTTCGATCGTCCGGTAGCCGAGCTGCTCGAGAAGCGACACCGCGACGTGCCGCACGTCGGCATTGTCTTCCACGACCAAAATGGTTTGCCGGTCGAGCGCCACATAGTGCGCATCGTCTTCCCGCAGCGGCGCGACGATCGCGGCGTGGCTGCGCGGCAGATAGACCGTCACTTTGGTGCCGCGGCCGACTTCGCTGTCGATCGCGACCGTGCCGTCCGAGCGCCGTGCGAAGCCGTAGACCTGCGACAGGCCGAGCCCGGTGCCCTTATCCGGACCCTTGGTCGTGAAGAACGGCTCGACCACCCGCGATAAGAGATCGGGCGCGATGCCGCTGCCGGTATCGGCGACGGAGAGCGCGACAAAATCGCCGGCCGCGCCCTCCGGCGCGGCGGTCGCGTCGAGCCGCACGTTTTCGGCCGAGATCACGATGCGGCCGCCGCTCGGGCATCGCGTCGCGCGCATTGACGGCGAGATTCACCAAAGCAAGCTCGAGCTCCGACTTGTCGACGCAGACCGGCCAGGTGGTGCCGGGAACGGCGATCTGGAAATCGATATTGACGTGCATCGAGCCGGCCAGCACGTCGCGGATGGCTCGCACCGCTTCGGCCGGATCGATCACCGTCGGATTGAGCGGCAGCGTGCGCGAGAACGACAACAGCTGCCGCGTCAGGTTTTCGCCGCGGGTCGCCGCCATTTCGATGGCCGCGAGGGCGCGGATGTCCTTGGCGTCCTTCAGGCGGTTCTTCAGGCTCTGCGCGTGCCCGCTCACGATCATCAAGAGGTTGTTGAAGTCGTGGGCGATGCCGCCGGTGAGCTGACCGACGGCGTCCATTTTCTGCAAATGCGCGGCCTGGCGTTGCGCGCGTTCGAGCGCTGCGGCGGCTTCCTTCTCCGCGGTGACATGCCGGCCGGCAACGTAGATCAGGCCCTTGTCCTGGGTCATGGTCCATTGCAGCCAGCGCCATGAGCCGTCCTTGTGGCGGAAGCGATTTTCCATGCGCACGGTCGGAACGCCCCGGGCGAGCTGGGTGCGGCCGGCTATCGAATGCGGAGCGTCGTCCGGATGGCGCAACTCGTTCACATGCATGGACTTGATCTCGTCCTCGGTCCAGCCGAGCAACCGCGTCCAGGCCGGATTCATGCTGAGGAAATAGCCGTCGAAATTCGATACCGCGAGCAAGTCCTCCGAGAGGTTCCAGATGCGGTCGCGCTCCTGCGTTCGTCGTTCGACCTCGGCTTCGAGCTTTTCGCTGAGCGTGCGCAATTCCGCTTCGATTTTGATATGCGCGGTGATATCGCGGGCGGTTTTCGATACCCCGACGATCCTGCCATGCTCGTCCTTCATCGGCGATACGGTCAGCGATACGTCGACCAGACGTCCGTCCTTGCAGCGGCGGATGGTCTCATAATGCTCGATGCGCTCGCCGCGGCGGATGCGCGCGAGAATTTTCGGTTCTTCGTCTTGCAGCTCCGCCGGGATAAGGATCGTCATCGGCTTGCCGACCATCTCTTCGGCGGCATATCCGAAAAGATGCTGGGCGCCCGGATTCCAGGTGACGATGACGCCATCGAGATCTTGGCTGATGATCGCATCGTCGGACGATTCGACGATGCTGGCGAGCTGCCGGCGGGCCTGCTCGCCGGCTCTCTCCTCGGTGATGTCGAGAAGCGAAGCGATCCAGCCGCCGACGTTTCCTTCCGCATCCGTCTCCGGCCGGTAGGCGATGTCAAGGTGGCGCCTTCCGATTTTCGGAAAATCGAGCTCGCATTCGAAGTCTACCGCCTCGCCTCGCAGCACCTTCTCGATATAGGGGCGGAGCGCGTTGAAGCCCTTGGCGCCGAGCATTTCGGCGATGGTTTTGCCGATGACCTCGTCGCGCTGATGGCCGATCATCTGCGCATAGGCCTCGCTGATGAAGCGATAGCGCAGATCGCGGCTGCAGCGCACCAGCATAAACGGCGTACGATGGATGACGGATTGCAGTTCCGCTTCGCTGGCGCGCAACGCTTCTTCGGCGCGTTTGCGCTCGGTCAACTCCTGAAAGCTGCAGACGGCGCCTTCGACGCGCCCGGATCCATCCTTGAGCGGCGCGACGTTCATCAGCACCGGAACGCGCGAACCGTCGGGTCGCTCGATGACGAGTTCGGCGCCGATCACCTCGTCGCCGGTGCGCAGCGTGCGCACGACCGGCGTGGAATCGAAGTGAAGCGGCTCCCCATCGGGGCCGTAGCGGCGGAAACTGGCGCCGGATTGCTCGGTCGGATCGCCGAGCCGAGGCGCGCGGCCCCACAGCTCGGCGGCCCGCTTGTTGTACCGCACCAAGCTGCCATCGGCCCGGCACACGCAAAAGCCGGTCGGAATGGCATCGAACGCGCTCTGGTCGATATCGTCGAAGCCGGACGGCCCCGTGCTGGTCTTAGGACCCTGACCGCTCATTCGCCAATTCCCCCGAGCGACGCAACGCCGGTTTGCCGAAAAAGTTCCACATGCTTCAACCCCTTATCTGGTATCGCGGCGGCAACAGGCCAGAGGTTTTTGCCGCCCAAGGTTAAGCGTTTGCCCGCCCCGAGAGCCAGCCCGGATTACGGGATGCCGAACGCTGCGGGGGCGGGCATAATCCATCGCGTGCGGCGCCGCCGGACCGGCACGGCCAATTGACGGCGGCCCGGAAATTGCATGGAAGTGGCCTGCTTTCCGGACAAACCCGGGCGTGACGCGTAGCAGCATGTCGATCCTTGTCGGGCTCCACCACGCCACCCGTTACCGCTACGAGCGGCCGATCGGGCTGGGACCGCAGACTGTGCGGTTGCGGCCGGCGCCACATTGCCGCACGCGAATTGCGAGCTATTCGCTTGCCGTGACGCCGGCGCAGCATTTCGTGAACTGGCAGCAGGACCCGCACGGCAATTGGCTGGCGCGCTACGTTTTCCCCGAAAAGACCGGCGAATTCACCATTACCGTGGACCTCACGGCCGACATCGAGGTCATCAATCCATTCGACTTCTTCGTCGAGCCTTATGCGGATCGGTGGCCGTTCAAATTCCCGCCCGAACTGCACGAGGATCTTGCCGCCTTTATCGAGCCGGAGCCGGCTGGGCCGCGCCTGAAAGAATTCGTTGCCTCGATCGCGCGCGAGCCGCGCAACACGGTCGATTTTCTGGTCGACCTTAATCGGCAGCTCCAGCGCACGATCTGCTATCTCGTCCGCATGGAGCCGGGCGTGCAGACGCCCGAGGAGACGCTCGCCGCCGGCGCCGGATCGTGCCGCGATACGGCGTGGCTGTTGGTGCAGATCCTGCGTCAAATCGGCCTGCCGGCCCGCTTCGTCTCCGGCTATCTCATCCAATTGCGGCCGGACGTGAAACCGCTCCGCGGCGCCGGCGGCGCCGAACTCGATTTTAGCGACCTGCATGCCTGGACGGAGATCTATCTGCCGGGCGCGGGCTGGATCGGCTTGGACGCGACGTCGGGGCTGCTTTGCGGCGAGGGTCACATCCCGCTCGCCGCGACGCCGCACTTCCACTCGGCGGCGCCGATCAGCGGCTCGGTCGAACCCTGCGAGGTTTCATTCTCCTATGACATGAACGTCGTCCGCTTGGCCGAACAGCCGCGCGTGACCGCCCCGTTCTCCCACGAAGCATGGACCGCGCTCGATGCGCTCGGCGAAAAAGTCGATGCCGATCTCAACAAACACGACGTGCGCCTGACCATGGGCGGGGAGCCGACATTCGTGTCGGTCGACGATTATCAGTCCGCCGAATGGAACACCGATGCGCTCGGCGCCGGCAAGCGCGAGCGCGCCGACGATCTGATCCGGCGCCTGCGCGAACGCTTCGCGCCGGGCGGCTTGCTGCATTACGGCCAAGGCAAATGGTATCCCGGCGAGCCGGTGCCGCGCTGGGCCTTCGCGCTGTATTGGCGGCGCGACGGCGTGCCGATCTGGCGCGACGACGGATTGATCGCGCGCGAAACCGACGCCCAGACGGCGTCAATCGGCGATGCACGACGTTTCGCGGAAGGGATTGCCGCGCGCCTGGGAATCGCGGTCGAGCGCGCACAGCCCGCCTATGAGGACCCGGCGGACCGCATGCTCAAGCAAGGCCTGATTGCGGAAAATATCGATCCCAGCGATCCGAAGATCGAAGATCCGGCCGAGCGCGCGCGCATCCTAGGCCTATTCGACCTCAGTCTGTTCGACTCGCATTTCGGGGAGCCGGCGGGCTTCGTGCTGCCGCTGCGACGCTGGACGGCGGCGGCCAAACCGGCATGGCTCAGCGAAATCTGGCGAACGCGCCGCGGCCGATTGTTTTTGGTCCCCGGCGATTCGCCGCTCGGCTTGCGCCTGCCGCTGCAATCGTTGCCTTATATTGCGCCCGCAGACTATCCGCATGTCGTGCCGGCCGACCCATTTGCCGAACGCCGGCCGTTGCCCTCGGCCGCGGAGGCGGCAATGGCGACGCTCGCGCCGAAGGCCGTCGCGGAGAAGCCGGCGCCGAGCGCTGCCGCAAAATGTGAGCACTCCGATCTCCCGGTGCGCACCGCGCTCGCCGTCGAGGTGCGCGACGGCCGCTTATGCGTCTTCATGCCGCCGGTCGAAACGCTCAATGACTATCTCGACCTCGTCGCCGCCGTCGAATCGACCGCGGCCGAACTCGCCCTGCCGATCCACCTCGAAGGCTACGCGCCGCCGTCCAACCCGCGGTTCAATGTGCTCAAAGTGACGCCCGATCCCGGCGTCATCGAGGTCAATATCCAGCCGGCAACGTCCTGGCGCGAAGCCGTCGATATCACGCGCGGCATCTACCAGGACGCGCACGCCGCGCGGCTCGGCACCGACAAATTCATGGTCGACGGCCGGCACACCGGGACCGGCGGCGGCAACCATGTCGTGCTCGGCGGACTGAGCGCCGCGGACAGCCCGTTCCTGCGGCGGCCCGATCTGCTCAAGAGCCTGGTGCTCTACGTGCTGCGGCATCCGTCGCTGTCCTACCTGTTTTCCGGCTTGTTCGTCGGACCGACCAGCCAGGCGCCGCGCATCGACGAGGCGCGCCAGGATTTACTCTACGAACTCGAAATCGCGGTCGGCAAAGTGCCGAAGCCGGGCGGCGCCGAACCGGTGCCGCCGTGGCTGGTCGACCGCCTGTTCCGCAATATCCTGGTCGACGTCACCGGCAACACCCATCGCACCGAGATCTGTATCGATAAACTGTTTTCGCCGGACGGCCCGACAGGGCGGCTCGGCCTGGTCGAATTCCGCTCGTTCGAAATGCCGCCGGACGCGCGCATGAGTCTGGCTCAGCAACTGCTGCTGCGCGCGCTGATCGCCTGGTTCTGGCGCGCGCCGCTTGACGGCAAGCCGGTGCGCTGGGGCACGGCGCTGCACGATCGCTTCATGCTCGAACATTTCGTCTGGGAGGATTTCCTCGACGTCTTGGCCGATCTCAAAGGCGCCGGCTACGCGTTCGATCCGGCCTGGTTCGAGGCGCAACGGCAATTTCGCTTTCCGGTCTGCGGCACCGTGCACCACGGCGGCGTCGAGCTCGAACTGCGCCAGGCGATCGAGCCGTGGTACGTCTTGGGCGAGGAAGGCGTCCAAGGCGCCACCGTGCGCGTCGTCGATTCCTCGGTGGAACGGCTGCAGGTCAGGGCCGCGGGCGTCGACGCCGACCGTCACGCCGTGACCTGCAACGGCCGGCGCGTGCCGCTCACCGCGACCGGCCGGTCCGGCGAATACGTCGCCGGCGTGCGCTTCAAGGCCTGGAAGCTGGAGCAATCCTTGCAGCCGACGGTGGACGTTCATGCGCCGCTGACGTTCGACATCGTCGACGGCTGGAACCGGCGCTCGCTGGGCGGCTGCGTCTATCACGTGGCGCATCCCGGCGGGCGCAATTACGAGACCTTCCCGGTGAATTCCTACGAGGCGGAAGCGCGCCGGCGCGCCCGCTTCCAGGATCACGGCCATACCGGCGGATCGATCGACTTGCCGCCGCTCGAAACGTCGCTCGAATATCCCACCACGCTCGACTTGCGGCGGCCGAACTAAAAGCCAACGTCGTCACGCAGCGGCTGCCGTTTCTGCCAAAGCAGCAAGCGCGGCACCGAGTCGCTTCGTCACCTCGGCGACCCGCGCGCCTTCGCCATGGCGGCGCGCAAGCCATGCCGGTTCGTTGTAGGATAGCCAAACTTTTCCATCGGCGTCTTCCCATGCCAATGCCTTCAACGGCAGGTCGATTCCGATCGTTTGCGTTGCCTGCATGAGCGGGGTGCCGCCTTTGGCATTGCCGAATATCAAAAGCTCGGTCGGCCGCAGCGGCAAGCCGGCCTCTTGCGCGCCAGCGGCGTGATCGATCCGAGCGAATATGGTCAGGCCTTTGGATTTGACCTCGGCCTCGAGGCGATCGATCGTTTCCTTGGCGCCAAACGCACTTTGCAATGTGATCAAGCCATTGTCGGTCATCGCGGGAACTCCGTTCGCAATGAAGTTACACCGCCGCAGAATGCAGCGACACTGGTATTGACCTGCGGTGACAGCCGCGGGATGAAAGCCCGCACCTGCGCGGGGAAGACCGGAAATGGCCGACGACGAAAAAAACGAAAAAAAGCAGCCGACCCACACGCTCGCCGACCATCTTTACGGGCGAGACGTCGTGCACGTGCATGCCGACGATTCCGATCACGATCACGACCACGATTTCGACGCAGACGACGGCCCGCCGGAGGACAATCCGCTGTGGCGGCAGGACAACGTCGCGCTGATGACGGTCGGCATCGATATCGGCTCCTCGGGCACGCAAGTCATCTTTTCACGCGTCCACTTGCGCCGCCTAGCCGAGGATCTGACCAGCCGCTATTACGTCGTCGCGCGCGAGACATTGTTCCAGTCGCCGGTCGCGCTCACGCCCTATCGGAGCGAGGAGCTGATCGACGACGCCAAGCTCGGCGACATCATCGACGATGCTTATGTCGCTGCCGGGCTTAATCCCGACCAGATCGATACCGGCGTGGTCATATTGACCGGCGAGGCGCTGCGGCGCGAGAACGCCGAACGCATCGCTGCGATTCTCGCCGAGCAAGGCGGCGAATTCGTCACCGCCGGCGCCGGCCATCACATGGAGGCGATGCTCGCGGCTTACGGCTCGGGCGCCGCGCGGGTGTCGAGCGACCAGGCAAAACGCATCCTCAATATCGACATCGGCGGCGGCACCACCAAGCTCGGTCTGGTCGAGAACGGCAAGGTGATCGCGACCGCCGCGGTGCATATCGGCGGCCGCCTGCAGGTAGTCGAGAGCGGCAAGATCACCCGGCTCGATCCGGCGGGAAAGCATCACGCCAAGCGCGCGGGTTTTTCCTGGAATCGCGGCGATGCCGTCGCCGCGGCCGATTTGCAGAAGGTCGCCGACGACATGGCCGATGCGCTGTTCGCCGCCGTCACGGCGCGGCCGCTGCCGCGCGATATCGCACAGCTCTATCTCACCGATCCGATTGGCGATCTCGGCCGCATCGACGGCGTCATGTTCTCGGGCGGCGTCGCCGAATACGTCTATCAGCGCGAAGCGCGCGATTTCGGCGACCTCGGCCCCAAGCTCGGCGGCGCCATCCGCACCCGCCTGGCGCAGGGCGCGCTACCGTGGCCGGTGCTGCCGGCCGGCGAATGCATCCGCGCCACCGCGCTCGGCGCCTCCGAATACAGCGTGCAGCTGTCCGGCAACACCAGCTACATTTCGGCGCCGGCCAAACTGTTGCCGCGCCGCAATCTCCAGGTCTTGCAGCCGGCCTTCGACTGCGGCGAGACCGTCGATCCGGAACGGCTGGCGCAGGCGATCCGCGGCCACATTGCGGCGTTCGACCTTGCCGGCGCCGAGCGCGAGATCGCGCTCGCTTTGCGCTGGACCGGGCTGCCGACCTATCAGCGGCTCGCCGCATTCGGCGAGGGCATCAAGCGCGGCCTTGCCGAGCGCATCGCCAAGAAACTGCCGCTCTACATCATGCTCGATGGCGACGTGGCGCAGACGCTGGGCCATTTGCTGCGCGAAGAGCTGCACGTCGACAGCGAGCTATTGGTGATCGACGGGGTGGTGCTATGGGATTTCGACTATATCGACCTCGGCCGTATCCGCATGCCGTCCTACACCGTGCCGGTCACCATCAAATCGCTGGTGTTCAGCGAGGACCCGCGCGGACCGCGGCCGCGCCAGCGGCTGCATCATCACGAGCACGAGCACGAACACCATCACCACGGTCATGACCATAGCCATAGCCACGAGCACGACCATTAGACGTTTGCGATTTTGCCCTGCATGCCCGCCGGATTTTAGCTAAGATCATCGCCGAGGGCCGAAATCAAGGTGAGCCAAATGGCCGAGAATACCAAGAAGAATGCCGTCGTTTCCGAAGAGCTGGCGAACAAGTTCAAGACCGAGAAGGAAACGCCCTATACGCGCTGGGTGAAGGCCGAAGGCCTCGACATCGTCCCGTCGTTCTATGTGCGAAACCTCAACACGGTCGAGCTGAAGCCGTGGGCGCGCCGCGGCGGCAATGCCGTGTTTCTCAACCATGACGCCTCGCGCACCTCGAACGACTGCTATGTCATGGAAATTCCGCCGGGCAAAAGCTTGGCGCCGCACCGGCAGCTCTACGAGGAGATGATCCTCGTCCTCTCAGGCCGCGGCTCGACTACGGTGTGGAACGACGCCGGCGCCCGCATCACCTTCGAATGGAAGGACGGCGCGCTGTTCGCCATCCCGCTCAATTGCCATCACCAGCACTTCAACGGCTCCGGCAAGGAGCCGGCGCGCTATGTCGCCGTCACCAACGCGCCGCCGGTCATCAATCTCTACGAGGATCTCGATTTCATCTTCAACACCAAATACGATTTTAAGGGCCGCTTCGCCGGCGAGCCCGACTATTTTTCGTCCAAGGGCGAGCAGAAAGGCTTTTTGCTGACGACGAATTTCGTGCCCGACGCGGCGAACATTCCGCTCATCACCGCCACGGAGCGCGGCGCCGGCGGCGGCCATATCCGCTTCAACATGGCCAAGGGCTCGATGAACAGCCACATTTCGCAGTTTCCGATCGGCACCTACAAAAAGGGCCACGCCCACGGGCCGGGCGCGCATGTCATCGTGCTTTCCGGCGACGGCTTTTCGCTGATGTGGCCGGAAGGCGAGGAACCGCAGCGCTACGATTGGGAAGTCGGCACGCTGATCGTGCCGCCGAATATGTGGTTCCATCAGCATTTCAACACCGGCACGACGCCGTCGCGCTACCTCGCCTTCAAGCACGAGGGCGTCGCCATCCGCAACGCGCAAGGCGTGCCGAAAGCGTGGATCATCAAGGCGCGTCGGCGGCGACCAAATCGACTATCTGGACGAGAAGCCGGAAATCCGCCGCATCTTCGCAATCGAGCTCGTCAAGCACGGCATCGCCTCGCGCATGGATGGCGCTTACGCCAAGGAACAGGCGGAGCTCGGCGTCAAGACGGCGTAGCGGCGGCCCGCCTCATTCGATCACCTCGTCGGCGCGGCCGAGCAAAAGCAGCGGAATATCCAACCCGAGTGCCTTCGCGGTCTTTAAGTTGACGACCAACTCGACCTTCGTGGACTGCTGGACCGGCAGATCAGCCGGTTTTTCGCCTTTTAAAATCCGCCCCGCATAAAGGCCGGCGATGCGATGCGCGTCGGTGATGCTGGTGCCATAGCTCATCAGACCGCCGGCCACTGCATATTCGCGAAGATTGTAGATCGTCGGCAATTTTAGACGTGCTGCCAATTCAACGATCTTGTCGCGGTGGCTGAGAAAGAAAGCGTCGCCCACGACCATGAGCGCCCCCGGATGCTGTTGAGCCAGCGTGACGAAGGCCGCCTCCAACTCGCTGTCGGTGTGGGCATGCACGACCAGCAGCTTCTGCCCAACAGACTCCGCCACCGCCCGCAGATCTTTCGTCTCGGATTCGGCAGTCGCGCCGGTGGGGTTCACGAGGCAGCCAACCAATGCAGCCTTCGGGATTGTCTCGCGCAAGACCTCAAACTCTTTCGCGACCAACGTATCGGTCAAAAAGCTCACGCCGGTGACGTTGCCGCCAGGCCGGGCAAGGCTCGCGACAAGACCCATCTTTATCGGATCGCCGCCAGTGGCGAAGACGATTGGAATGGTTGCAGTGGACGGCTTGGCCGCCACGGCAGAATTAACGCCACCTATTGAGATAATTACGGCGACCTCGCGACGAACGAGCTCAGCTGCCAGCGCCGGCAGTCTCTCGTAGTGGCCTTCTGCCCAGCGGTACTCGAATGTGACGTTCCGCCCCTCGACGTAGCCGGCATCCATCAGGCCCTGTCGAACTGCGGCCACCCGAAAACCATCGGATTGCAGCGACCCCGTGCCGAGAAAGCCAGCAACCGGCAGCGCCGGCTGCTGCGCGCGCCCCGCGTGCGGCCACACAAGTGAAACGCCGCCGAGAAGCGCGATGAAATCCCTTCGTCTCATTCGATCACCTCGTCGGCGATAGCGAGCATTGACGGCGGCACCTCGATGCCGAGCGCTCGCGCCGTTTCCAGGTTGATGACGAACTCGAATTTGGTCGACTGCAGCACCGGCAGGTCGGCGGGCTTCGCGCCCTTGAGGATGGTGCCGGTATAGACGCCGACTTGACTAAAACTGTTCGCGATGTCGGTTCCGTAGCTCATCAGCCCGCCAACTGCGACAATATCACGGGTCGAAAAAGATGCTGGAATCTTGTCGCGCGCCGCCAAGGTGGCAAATTGCACGCCACGGCTGGCGAAGAATCCGTCGGGAGCGACGAAGAGGGCATCGGGGCGCTCGCGCGCAAAGGTGGCAAAGACCGCATCGATCTCGCCAATCGTACTGGCGTTGTATATCTGGGTTTGCAGCCCGATGGTGGGGGCGGCTTTCTGCACGTCCCGTATCGTGGGCTCGGCGGTCACAGCAGCGGCCGGATTGACGAGCACGGCGATATGAACAGCCTTGGGCACCAAGTCATGCAGGAGCCGTAGCCGCTTGGCCGTCACCTCCTGGCTGAAAATATTGATGCCGGTAGCGTTGCCGCCCGGCCGGGCGAGGCTGGCGACAAGACCAAGCTGAACCGGGTCTTCGCCGACGCCGAAGACGATCGGGATCGTCGCGGTTGCAGCTTTGGCCGCGAGCGCAGCCGGCGTGTTGCCGGGCGTGGCGATCACGGCCACCTGACGGCGCACCAGATCGGCCACCAGCGCCGGCAGGCGATCGTATTGGCCTTCAAGGTAGTGGTACTCGACCGTCACGTTTTGGCCTTCGACGTAGCCGGTTTCGTTGAGGCCTTTCCTGAATGCAGCCACATTACGCGCGGAGGCTTCGAGCGACCTGGGATTAAGAAACCCGATCACCGGCATTGCCGGCTGTTGCGCGTGCGCGGCGAGCGGGCGAACAGCGGATGCCGCGGACGCGCTGCCGAGTAGCGCAATAACATCGCGCCGTCTCATTCGATCACCTCGTCGGCAGCAACAAGCAGGCTTTGTGGCACGGTCAGACCGAGCGCCTTGGCGGTTTTGAGATTGATCGCCAATTCGAACTTGGTCGGAGCCTGTACGGCGAGGTCGGCGGGCTTTGCGCCTTTC
Source organism: uncultured Alphaproteobacteria bacterium (assembly GCA_963823225.1). Taxonomy (GTDB): domain Bacteria; phylum Pseudomonadota; class Alphaproteobacteria; order Rhizobiales; family Xanthobacteraceae; genus BOG-931. The sequence continues at coordinate 354,715 of CAWGKM010000001.1, forward strand.
AGGATGCGGTCGATGTAGCCTGCGGCCTGCCGGAACGATTCAACAAGACCAGACCCATAACCGATCAAGCCGCCCGATTTTACGAAAAAACCCTCGAAATAGATCGTCGGGACCGCGTAGCGGGCCGCCAGCTCAATGATGAGTTCGCGATTCACCACATTGAATGGGTCCGGCATCACGATGAGGCTACCCCCGTGCTGGCGCGATTGCCCGGCGATTATGCCTTCGATCTCATCCTTGGCGTGAACTGGAGCAGCACTTGCCTGGACTGCAAGGGATTGTGCGGCAGTTTGAATGGAAGGCATCAAGAATTGGGTCGGCACGGCTGTTGCCGGATTGAACAGAAGCGCCACGCGCGCGGTGAGTGGAGCGATCTCTTTAAGCAGTTGCATCCATTTGCCGCCCATCATGGCGTCGACTGCCGTGAAGCCGGTAATGTTGCCACCTGGACGATTGAGACTCGCGACAAAGCCGCTGCCAATCGGATCGACTACGACAGTAAACACGATTGGAATTGTCCGCGTCTCGCGGGCAAGGGCGCCGATCACAGCCGTGTTGCGGCCAAGGATTGCGTCGGGTCGCAAATCGACCAGCTCTTTTGCCATCGCCCCGATCCTATGCGGATCGGCGGCGCCCCAGCGAAGTTCGATCCGGAGATTGCTCCCTTCCATCCACCCCAGCTTTGCGAGCGCATCCTGGAACGCCGCGATCTCCGACTGTCCAGCCGGATCGCTTTCCGCGATGCCCATCAGCACACCCACCACCCGCACTGCGCCGGCCTGTTGCGCGCGAGCGGCGAGCGGCCATGCGGCTGCCGCGCCGCCGAGAAGCGTGATGAACTCGCGCCGCCTCATTCGATCACCTCGTCTGCGGTGACGAGCAGCGCCGAAGGAACGCTGAGGCCGAGCGCCTTGGCGGTTTTCAGGTTGATGGCAAGCTCAATTTTGGTCGGTTGCTGGATCGGCAAGTCCGCCGGTTTTGCGCCTTCGAGGATGCGCCCGAGATAGAGACCCACTTGCTCAGCCATCTCGTCGAAGCTCGGACCGTAACTGATCAGGCCCCCAGCGGCCACAAAATCGCGTACGTAATACATGGTCGCAATCTTATACTGGGCGGCCGCTCTAACTAGCTGCTCATTTAAGACATCGAATAAAGGATCGTCGCCGACAAGGAGAGCACCGATACCCATTTTGCGGCCTAGGACGAAAGCCGGTTCTATTTCATTGACGCTACTGGCTGTCAAAACAATGAGATGCAGGCCCAGTGTTTGTGCCGCTTTTTTCGCATTCTCCCTGTGAGACGTGACGTTTTGATTTTTTGGATTAACCAGCAACCCGATTGACGCAGCATTGGGCACCAGATCGTGGAGCAATTGAAACTTTTTGGGCGTGAGCGGATCGAACAGCATCGTCACGCCAGTGATATTGCCGCCGGGGTGATTGAAACTTTGCGCCAAGCCGAAGGCAACCGGATCTATAGCAAGCCTGAATACGATTGGGATGGTAGAGGTTGCAGCCTTAGCTGCCAGCGCCGCTGGTAATCCCGACGCCGCGATCACGTTGACTCTCTTGTCGACAAGATCAGCAGCGAGTCGAGGCAGACGAGTATAATCGCCTTCACTCCAGCGGTACGCGATCGCAACGTTTTTTCCTTCGACAAAGCCCCGCTCTTCCAGACCCTTTCGAATGGCAGCGGTTATGCCAGCCTCCGCGGTTTCTCCCTTGCTGCTGAGATAGCCGATCACCGGCACCGCCGGCTGTTGCGCGCGCACGGCGCGCGGCCAAACGAGCGATGACGCCGCCGCGCCGCCGAGCGCGGTCAGGAATGCGCGCCTTTCAATGCTGATGATCACGAGCCCCCGCGAGCGATCGCCTTCCTTGCACCGCCCAAACTAGCATGCTTCGATGCCGGGGTCTGGGGTGCAAAGCACAGACAGCGATTGCGGCACTTTACAACAAACCGCGAGCCACAAAATACGTCGGGGAAATGAAGCCAGCGCCGTTCGACTATCATGCGCCGCGGCAGATCAAGGAAGCCGCTGAGCTTCTGGCGAGCCTGCCCAACGCCAAAATTCTCGCCGGCGGGCAATCGCTCGTGCCGATGATGAATTTCCGCTACGTCATCGTCGATCACCTGGTCGATCTCGGCGGCGTCGACGACTTATACGGCATCGCCGTCGGCGACGGCACGTTGCGCATCGGCGCCATGATGCGCCAGCGCGACCTCGAGCTTTCTCCCGAGGTCGCGCGGCAGTGCCCGTTGCTGGCGCAGGCGCTGCGTCATGTCGGCCATCGCCAAACCCGCAATCGCGGCACCATCGGCGGCAGTCTCGCCCATGCCGACCCCGCCGCCGAACTACCCGCGGTCTGCGCCGCCCACGATGCCGTCGTGCACATCGCCAGCATCCGCGGCATCCGCGCGGTGCCGTTCGCCGAATTCAGCTTAGGCTATATGGCGACCGCGCTGGCGCCCGACGAGATGATCGCGGCCATCGAGTTTCCGATCTGGCGGCCGGGTCACGGCCATGGCTTCCACGAATTCGCCCGCCGGCAAGGCGATTTCGCGCTGGCCGGCGCCGCGGCGCTGCTCGATGTCGGCGCCGGCAATATTGTGCGGCGCGCCGCGCTGGCTTTGTTCGGCGTGGCCGAACGGCCGGCGCGCGTCGATGCCGCCGAAGCGACGCTGACCGGCAGGGTGGTCGATTCCACCCTGATCCAGGCTGCCGCCGCCGCGGCATGGCTGATCGAGCCGATTTCGGATATCCACGCCGGCGGCGAGTACCGGCGCCATCTCGCGCAGGTGTTAAGCGCGCGCGCGCTCGGCGACGCGGCGCGGCGTGCCGGCGTCGACGTAGAGGCGTAACGGAGCGGCAACGGCGTAGAGTGCGTGGATGAGTAGGCAGGCGACGCAAGTCACGGTCAACGGCAAAACGCAGGCGCGTCTCGTCGATGCCCGGCTGACGCTTGCCGATTTTTTGCGCCACGAGCTTGGGCTGACCGGCACGCATCTCGGTTGCGAGCACGGCGTCTGCGGCGCCTGTACGGTGCTGGTGGATGGCCGCTCGGCGCGCTCCTGCCTGATGTTCGCCGTGCAAGCCAATGGCTGCGAGGTGACGACCGTCGAGGGCCTCACCCCGGACGGCGGGCTGTCGGTGCTGCAACAGGCCTTCGTCGACAATCACGGCCTGCAATGCGGCTTCTGCACGCCGGGAATGCTGGTGACGCTCACCGAGCTGTTGCGCGACAATGCCGATCCGACCGAGCAGGAGGTGCGCGAGGCGCTGACCGGCAATCTGTGCCGCTGCACCGGCTATGCCGGCATCGTCGCGGCGGCGCTCGACGCCGCGCAACGCCTGCGCAACGGCGGCGGAGGCTGAGCATGGGCGCAAAGCATTTCGGCGCCCGCGTCAAGCGGCTCGAAGATCCGGCGCTGCTCGCCGGCCGCGGGCGCTTTGTCGACGACGTGAAGCTGCCGGGCCTGCTGCACGGCGCTTTCGTCCGCTCGCAGCATGCCCACGCCATGATCCGCGGTATCGACGGCGAACCGGCGCTGGCCATGCCGGGCATTCATGCCGTCCTCACCGCCGACGATTTGCCCGAGCCCATGCGCAGCGCGCCGATGCCGATGCTGTTGCCCAATCCGGCCCTGGCGGCCGCGCCGACGCAAACGGTACTGGCGCGCGACGAGGTCTATTACGTCGGCCAGCCGGTCGCTCTGGTGATCGCCGACACGCGCTACATCGCCGAGGACGCCGCGGCGGCGCTCCTCGTCGATTACGACGTGCGCGACGCCGTCGGCGATTGCCGCGACGCCATCAAGGACGGCGCCCCGCGCGCGCACAGCGATCTGGCTTCGAATGTCGTGGCGCGGTTTCCGCTGGCCTATGGCGATGTCGATGTCGCCTTTGCCGACGCCGCGCATGTCTTCGAGGAAGCGATCTGGCAGCACCGCGGCGGCGGCATGGCGCTCGAGACGCGCGCGGTGCTGGCAAGTCACGACCCGGTGTCGGATGTGCTCACCGTATGGTCTGGCACGCAGACGCCGCATATCGGCCGCGGCATGCTGGCCGATCTTCTCAACCGCAACATCGAGTCGATCCGCATGATCGCGCCCGACGTCGGCGGCGGCTTCGGCCCGAAGGCGATCTTTTATCCGGAAGAAGCGGCGATTCCGGCGGCGGCGCTAAAACTTGGCCGACCGGTGAAATGGATCGAAGACCGGCGCGAGCATTTTCTGTGCGCGACGCAGGAGCGCGATCAATACTGGGACGTGGCGATCGCGGTCGATACGGGCGGCCGAATTCTCGGCGTGCGCGGCCGGATGTTGCACGACTCCGGCGCCTTCGTGCCGTGGGGCATCATCTTGCCCTATATCGCCGCGGTGACGGTCCCCGGTCCCTACGTGGTCCCGGCCTATCGGCTCGAAACCATCGTCGTTCTCACCAATAAAGTGCCGACAACGCCGGTGCGCGGCGCCGGCCGGCCGCAGGCGGTGTTCGCCATGGAGCGCCTGCTCGATCGCGTGGCGCGCGAGCTGCAACTCGATCGCGCCGAGGTGCGGCGCCGCAATTTCATAAAACCCGAGCAAATGCCGTATGCGGTCGGTCTTCTCTTCCGCGACGGCAAGCCGCTGGTCTACGACAGCGGCGATTATCCCAAGGGCCAGCAAACGGCGCTTACGCTGGCCGGCTATGGGAATTTTCGCGAGCGGCAGCGCGCTGCGCTCGATCAAGGCCGCCTGATCGGCATCGGGCTTGGCAATTATGTCGAGGGCACCGGGCTCGGTCCGTTCGAGGGCGTGACGGTGCGCGTATTGCCGAGCGGCAAGGTCGCGGTCGCGACCGGCGCCACCAATCAGGGCCAGGGCACGCGCACGACGCTCTCCCAGATCGTCGCCGAAGAAGTCGGCTGCCGCATCGAGGACATCGTGATGACGATCGGCGATACGGCTGCGATCGCGCAAGGGATCGGCGCCTTCGCCAGCCGCCAGGCGGTGAATGCCGGCTGCTCGGCGCAGGTTGCAGGCCTTGCGGTGCGCCGACAAATCATCGCGCTGGCGGCGCGCGCGCTCGGCGTCGAGGAGAGCGATATCGATCTCGAAGACGGCCAGGTGATCGCGACGATCGGCAATAGACCGACGATCCGGTTCGGCGAATTGGCGCGCTTGGCGCAAGGCATTCCCGGCGTGTCGCTGCCGGCCGGCCAGGCGGCGGGCCTGGAGCACACCGCTTATTACACGCCGTCGCAGGCCGCCTATTGTTCCGGCACTCATGTCGCCGAAGTCGAGGTCGATCACATGACGGGCGGCGTCAAAATCTTGAAATACACTGTCGCCCACGACAGCGGGCGCGTCATCAATCCGCTCATTGTCGACGGCCAGGTGCAGGGCGGCGTCGCCCACGGCATCGGCAATGCGCTCTTTGAATGGATGCAATACGACGACAACGCGCAGCCGCTGACGACGACGTTTGCCGATTACATGCTGCCGACGGCGACCGACGTGCCGGCCTGCGCCATCGCCCACGTCGAGACAGCGAATCCGCTCAATCCGCTCGGCGTCAAAGGCGCCGGCGAGGGCGGCACGATCCCGGCGGCGGCGGCGATCATCGCGGCGATCGAAGATGCGCTGTCGCCGTTCAACGTGCATTTCGCCGCAACGCCGCTGACGCCGGAGCGCATCGTCGCGGCGCTGCGCGCCGCCGGCGCCTATGAGAAACTATTTGCGGCATGACTGACCCACAGACCGATACTCAAACCGAAACGCCGTTCTGGCGCTTCTCGCTGAAATTCTACCGCCAGACCGGCGTGTCGGACGCCTGCATCGCCATGCAGGACGGCTGCGGCATCGACGTCAATCTGTTGCTGTTCTTGTTCTGGCTCGCGGCCGGTGGCCGGCAATTGTCGGCGGACGAGGTCAAGAAGCTCGACGACCAAGTACGCGATTGGCGCAACCTCACCATCGTCCCGATCCGCGACGCCCGCCGCAAGCTCAAGGGCGCGGCGACGCTGGTCGAACCGGGCAAACAGGAGGCGTTCCGCACCAAGGTGAAGGCGATCGAGCTCGAGGCCGAGCGCCTGCAACAGGAAGCGCTCTACGCCTTCACGCAGGCGGGGCCGCTCGGCACGCCGGCGGCGCCGCCCGCCGCGGCGCGCGCCAATGTCGCGGCTTACGAGGCCGTGCTGGGATTGCGCTTGCCGCCGCAGGCCGTCGAGCTTCTGCTCGCTGCATTCGATACAACCGCGTCGTAACGATTCGCCTACTGGAAGACCGCGCCGCGCCGTGGCACAACCGGCACCACAAGGGCAATGAGGGCGGGAAATGGCCAAAACACCGGCGCGGCTGATTGTCGGCATATCCGGCGCCTCGGGCACGATCTACGGCGTGCGTATCCTCCAAGTGCTGCGCCAGACCGAGATCGAAACCCATCTGGTCATGAGCAAGTCGGCAGAGGTGACCATGACCTACGAAACCGACTTCAAGCCGAGGGACGTGCGCGCGCTGGCGTCGGTGAATTATCCTGTCAGCGATATCGGCGCGGCGATCTCCTCGGGCTCGTTCCCGACTATGGGAATGCTTATCGTACCGTGCTCGATTCGCACCATGTCAGAGATCGCCACCGGCGTAACCGCGTCGTTGTTGTCGCGGGCGGCCGACGTCGTGCTCAAGGAAAAGCGCCGGCTGGTGCTGGCGGTCCGCGAAACGCCGCTGCACAGCGGCCACCTGCGCAGTATGGCCCTGCTTGCCGAGATCGGCGCGGTGATCGCGCCGATCGTTCCGGCGTTCTATAACCGTCCGCAATCGGTCGACGACATCATCAATCACACTTGCGGCCGACTGCTCGATTTGTTCGGCATCGACACCGGCATCGTCAAACGCTGGAAAGGCGGCGCGGCGGAGGAGCAAGTGTGAAACGGTGACGCGTTCTTGAGAGGTGTTGTACAGCGAAAGGACATGCCATGGACCAGAAACGCTACGATCTCGGCCTCGCCAAACGCCGCAAGGTTTTGGGCGAAGCCTATGTCGACCGCGCGCTCGCCAATGTCGACGATTTCAATCGCGATTTTCAGCGCCTGCTCACCGAATATTGCTGGGGCGAGACCTGGGGTGACGAGACGCTCAAACCGCGCGAGCGTTCGATCCTCAACCTCGGCATGATCGCGGCGCTCGGCAAAATGGAGGAATTCGCCACCCACGTGCGCGGCGCGCTCAATAACGGGTTGACGCCGAACGAGATCCGCGCCGCGCTGACCCAAATCACGATCTATTGCGGCGCCCCGATCGGCGTCGACTGCTTCCGCACCGCGCGCCCGATCATCGCCGAGCACGACAAGAGCAAGAAATAGCGGCTATGCTCGACCAGCCCCAGACGCGTCGCACGAAGCCCCAGCCGGCCGGCCCGCCGCTCGATTTCCAGGAGCATCTGGCGCGGCTCGAGGCGCAAGGCCTGCTCATCCGCATCGAGCGGGCGATCGACAAGGACACCGAACTTCATCCGCTGGTGCGCTGGCAGTTCCAAGGCGGGCTGCGCGAGGACGAACGGCGCGCGTTTTTGTTCACCAACGTGGTCGATGGGCTCGGACGCCGCTACGATACTCCGGTCGCGGTCGGCGCGCTGGCGGCGAACGCGCGAATTTATAGCGTTGGCATGGGGCGGCCGGTCGAGGAAATCGGCGATGCCTGGATGGCGGCCATCGCCAATCCGATCGCGCCGGTCAGGACGGCAGCGGCGCCATGCCAAGACGTCGTCATCAAAGGCGACGCGTTACGCCGGCCCGACGGCGGCTTGAAGCTTTTGCCGGTGCCGATTTCGACGCCCGGTTACGACGCTGCGCCGTACCTGACCGCGACCTTGTGCATCACCCAGGATCCGGAGTCTGGCGTGCGCAACATGGGCACCTACCGCGGCCAGCTCAAGGCGACCGACCGGCTCGGCGTGCGCATGGCGGCGCGGCCCGGCGGCGCCGGCGGATATCTGCATTGGCAGAAATACCGCAAACTGAAAAAGCCGATGCCGATCGCGATCGTGGTCGGCGCCGCGCCGGTCGTGGTGTTCACCGGACCGCAAAAGCTGCCGATCGATTGCGACGAGATGGCGGTGGCCGGCGGGCTCGCCGGTGCGCCGATCCGCGTCGTCAAAGGCGCAACCGTCGATCTCGACGTGCCGGCCGACGCCGAATTCGTCATCGAGGGACTGATCGACCCCGAATTGCTCGAGCCGGAAGGCCCGTTCGGCGAAAGCCACGGCCATGTCGCGCTCGAAGGCTACAACATGTCGATGCAGGTGACCGCGATCACGCATAAGAAGAAGCCGGTCTGGGTGTCGATCTTGAGCGAGGTGACGCCGAGCGAATCGAGCGTGATGAAGCGCGTCGCCTACGAGCCGCGCTATCTGTCACACCTGCGCGACACATTGGGGATCAAGCGCGTGCGCCGCGTCGCCATGCACGAGCCGCTGACCAATCTGCGCAAGGTGATCTTCGTGCAATTCGCCGCCGGCGTGCCGCGCACGGAAATCTGGCGCGCCTTGGAGGGCGCGGCGAATTTGCAGGCCGATATCGGCAAATACGTCATCGCGGTCAGCGAGGACATCGATCCGGACAATCCCGATGCGGTGTTCTGGTCGCTCGCTTATCGCGCCAACCCGATCGAGGACGTGCACATCGCGCCGTATCGCTCGGAGGGGCACGGACCAAAATCGGACGGGCGCGGCGAGGACTCCACTATGCTGATCGACGCCACGCAGAAGGAGCCCGATCCGCCGCTGTCGCTGCCCAAGCGCGAATTCATGGAGCGCGCCCGCGCCATCTGGGAAGAACTCGGTCTGCCGGCATTGACGCCGCGGCGGCCGTGGCACGGCTATTCGCTCGGCGACTGGGACGCGATTTGGGACACTTATGCGGAGCGCGCCGTCACCGGCAAATGGGAAGAGACGGGCAAGGAGACCTTCGCGCGCCGCCGCGGCGGGTTGACGCCGGAAACGCCGGTGAAGGACGTGAAGGAGTAATCTCATTCCCCTCCCCCTTGTGGGGGAGGGAAACTAGCGCGCCCGCACCACCGTATCGACCAATGCCGGCTTGCCGGCTTTGACCTGCGCGATGGCGCGGCGCAGCGCCGGCGCGATGTCGGCGGGCTGTTCGATCGGGCCTTCGGCGTACCAGCCCATGCTCTTCGCCATCGCCGCAAAATCGGGGCTCGGCCCGGTAATGTCCTGCGCAATGTAAGCGCGCTCGACCGGCGTGCCGCGGTGCTGCGCGACGCGGATCTGATGCTCCCAATCGTTGTAATAAGCGCGGTTGTTGTACATGACGATGAGGATGGGGATGTCGTTCTTGGCGGCGCTCCACAGCGCGCCGGCGTCGAACATCAGGTCGCCGTCGGGTTGGATGTCGATGACCAGACGGCCCTTGCCGCGGTGGGCGAGCGCGACGCCGAGCGAGACGCCGATCTGGGTGCCGGTGCCGAGCGCCTGACCGGGATGCCGGTACGACTTGTCGAAGTCCCACAGCTTGTAGACCCAATCCTGCAAATTGCAGGCGGTGAGCACCCAATCCTCGTCCTTGATCGCGTCCCACATTTCGCTCGCCAGCCGCGGCAGCGCGATCGGCGCGCCGTCCCAATCTTGCTTGGCCTCATCCGCCCATTTTTTGAACAGTGCGTCGTGTTTCGCCGCCACCGCCTTGGCGCGCTCGGCCACGCGCTTGCCCAGCACTGGATTGTTGGCGATGCGTTCGCGGCACAGCCGGGTGAGTTCGGGGATCGCGGTCAGCGTGTCGCCGAGCACGCGCAGGCTGCAAGTCGGCATGCGCGCATAATCCATCGACCATTTGCTGATATTCAATTCGCCGAAGCCGACGTCGATCATCTGGCAGTCCGGCGGATAGTGCGGCGCCACCTGGCGCCTGGTGCGGTCGTTGAAATGCGTCGACTTCTCCCAGTCGCGCACGTCGAGCAAGACGATCAGATCGGCGTCGCGGAAGATTACCTTTTCGCAGCTCAGATTGAGCTTGTGGCGGTTGGGAAAATTGAGCCGGGCATGGACGTCGAACACCGCGGCGCCGACGGTCTCGGCGAGCGCGACTAGATTATCGAAGCCGTTTGGGCTGCGCGCGACATATTCGGCCATCAGCACCGGATATTTCGCCGCGAGCAGCCGCTCGGCGACGGCTTCGAGCGCCGCGCCATCGGCCGCCATCGGCACCGGCACCTTGTTGGTGGACGGTTGCGGCAGCGCGACGGCCTTCTCCAGCGGCTGTTCCTGCAGCCAGGCGTCGTAGCACATGTAGATCGGGCCCTGCGGCTCGGTCATCATTGCCGCGTAGGCGCGCGCAAAGGAATCCGGCACGCCGTCGATGCTCGCCGGCTGATAATCCCACTTCACGTAATGGCGAAGCTGCTCGCCATTGACGTTGGCGGTGTGAATCCAATCGATGAATGGCCGCCGCCGGCTTTCGTCCATCGGGCCGGTCGCGCCGATGACGAAGACCGGGCAGCGGTCGAGATAGGCGTAGTAGATGCCCATCGTGGCGTGCAGCATGCCGACGACGTCGTGCACGATCGCCACCATCGGCTGGCCGGTCGCCTTGGCGTAACCGTGCGCGATCTGCACCGCGATCTTCTCGTGCTGGCACAGCAGGATCGGCGGATCGTTGCCGCCGTAATTGACCAGCGAATCGTGCAGCCCACGATAGCTGGCGCCGGGATTGAGCGCGATATAGGGGAATCCGTAGTGCTTGATCAGGTCGACGATGACGTCGGACTGCCAGGCTTTCTTGGCGTAGCTCGCCGGCGCCTCGGATTTTGCGGCGTCGTTCATCGATGCGATCGCGCGCGGCTAGGCGGCGGTGGCCGCGGCGTGGATCGCGGCGCGGATGCGCTGATAGGTTCCGCAACGGCAGATATTGGTGATCGCGGCGTCGATATCGGCGTCGGTCGGTTTCGGCTTTTGCTTGAGCAACGCCACGACCGCCATCAGTATTCCGCTCTGGCAATAGCCGCATTGCGGCACGTCGAAATCGAGCCAGGCTTGTTGCACGGGATGGAGCTTGCCGTTCTGCGCCAGCGCCTCGATCGTGGTGATTTTTGCGGACCCGACGGTGCCGACCGGGACCTGGCAGGAGCGCGTGGCGACGCCGTCGATATGCACGGTGCAGCAGCCGCATTGGGCGATGCCGCAACCGTATTTGGTGCCGGTGAGCCCGATGGTGTCGCGCAACACCCACAGCAAGGGGGTGTCGTGCTCGACATCGACGTTATAGCTTTCGCCGTTGATCGACAGAGCAATCATGCCCGCCCTTCCTATTGTCGGTGGCGCTCGCCCAAGGTTACCTCGTTCGATTTCAATGCGAAATGCCCATTCCGCGCCTGGGTAAGCGGGTCTTTAAAGTCCGTTTGCCGGGTGCGACCGAGCTTCGCCCGCCGCTTCCGGCCGGGGCGGGCAGATTGCCACGCTCCCCCTTGCTCTCTTTTCACGCGCGCCGGGAAAGGGCATCCTATGGCGGACACTGTCGCGTCAAGCCCGGTTTCGGGCGGCCGCCAGGGTTCCGTGAATAAAGACCCGCCTTCTGGAGGAAACCCATGACTCATCGCATAACCCGGCGCGGCGTCAACGCCGGCATCGGTGCCGCCCTGATTTCACCGGCGCTGGCCCGCCGCCCCGCTTTGGCGCAAGGCGCCGCCCCCATCAAGATCGGCTTCGGCATGGCGCTCACCGGCCCGCTTGCGGTGAACGGCAATCAGGCGCTGCTCGGCACGCAGATTTGGGCAGAAGAAGTCAACGCCAAGGGCGGCCTGCTCGGACGGCAAGTCCAGCTCATCAATTACGACGACCAGTCCAATCCGTCGACCATCCCCGGCATCTACACCAAGCTTCTCGACGTCGACAAAGTCGATCTCGTCCTCAGCGGCTATGCTACGAATATGATTGCGCCCGCGATTCCGATCGTCATGCAAAAGAACAAGACTTTCATCAGCCTGTTCGGGCTCGATGCCAACGCCGAGTTTCACTACCCGAAGTACTTCTCGTTCATACCGACCGCCGGCCCGAATCCGAAGCAAACGCTGACCGAGGGCTTCTTCGAGGTGGCCGCCGCGCAAAATCCGAAGCCACAATCCGTCGCGATCGTGGCCGAGGACGCCGAGTTCTCGCGCAATGCCGCGGAAGGCGCGCGAGCCAACGCAAAACAGTATGGCTTCAACGTCATCTACGATAAAACTTATCCGCCGAACACGACCGACTATTCGCCGGTCATCCGCGCGATCCAGGCTGCTAATGCCGATCTCGTCGTGGTGTGCTCTTATCCGCTGAGCTCGGTCGGCATGTTGCTCTCCGCCAACGAACTCGGGCTGAAGCCGAAAATGTTCGGCGGCGGAATGGTCGGCCTGCAGGCGACCGCGATCAAAAGCAAGCTCAAGTCCCACCTCAACGGCGTGGTGAACTACGATAACTGGGTGCCGTCGCCGAAAATGATGGCTCCTGCCGCGGACTTTTTCAAAAAATATCAGGCGCGCGCGCCGGGCCTCGGCATCGATCCGCTCGGCTATTACCTCGGCGGCTGGGGCTATGCCCGCATGCAGTTACTGGCTGACGCGGTCACCGGGGCCAAGAGCATCGACGACGGCAAGCTCGCCGATTACCTGCGCAGCCATTCGTTTGACACCATCATGATCGACGGCGTCAAGTTCGGTAAGAACGGCGAATGGGTCAAAGCGCGTCAGCTGCAGGTGCAGTATCACAACCTCACCGACGCCGCGGACCTCGAAACGTGGCGAGGCATGAGCTATCAGACGGTGCTCACGCCTCCGGAAGAGGCAACCGGTAAGGTCATCTATCCCTACGAGAAAGCGCTCGGACGCTTAGCCAATCACTGCATCCTCCCCCGCGCTGCGGGGGAGGATGAATTGGAGCAGTGAATGCTCCCACCTACCTGCCTCGTCGGCTCCTATCCACAACCGGACTGGCTGATCGACCGCGACAAGCTGTCGAAGCAGGTGCCGCGGGTGCGCGCCGGCGATCTTTGGCTCGTCGCGCCGGACCAGCTCGAAGCGGCGCAGGACGACGCCACCATCCTCGCCATCCGCGACCAGGAGCGTGCCGGGCTCGACATCGTCACCGACGGCGAGCAACGGCGCGAAAGCTATTCCAACCGCTTCGCCACCGCGCTCGACGGCATCGACGTCGAGACACCCGGCACGACGATCAACAGAAGCGGCCGGCCGATTGCGGTTCCGCGCATCGTCGGCCCGATCCGGCGCACGCGCCCGATCGAGCTGCGCGACCTCGAAGTGCTGCGCGCCAATACCGGCCGCGCCATCAAGGCGACCCTGCCCGGCCCGTTCACCATGAGCAAACAGGCGCAGGACGATTACTACAAGGACGAGGCAGCGGTGGCACTGGCTTATGCCGCCGCGGTCAATGCCGAGATCAAGGATCTGTTCGCCGCCGGCGCCGACGTGGTGCAGATCGACGAGCCGTGGATGCAGCAGCATCCCGACGACGCGCGGCGCTACGGCCTCAAGGCGCTCGACCGCGCGCTCGACGGCGTCGCCGGCACGGTCGCGGTGCATTTGTGCTTCGGCTATGCCGCGGTGGTGCACGACAAGCCGTCGGGTTATTCGTTCCTGCCGGAGCTGGAAGGTTGCAAGGCGCAGCAGATTTCCATCGAGGCGGCGCAGCCCAGGCTCGACCTCAAAGTGCTGCAGAGAATTGCCGTCGAAAACCATCATTCTGGGCGTCATCGATCTCGGCGACATGGCGATCGAGACGCCGCAAATCGTCGCCGAGCGCATCCGCCGCGCGCTGGCTTATGTGCCCGCGGAACGCATCGTCGTGGCGCCGGATTGCGGCATGAAATACCTGCCGCGCGCGGTCGCCTTCGGCAAAATGCAGGCGATGGTCCAGGGCGCGGCGCTGGTGCGGGGCGAGCTTACGGGCGCGTGAGTTTCGCCGTGCTCCTTCGCTCCAGCGCGTTGCGATCCCATTGCGCCAGGTTGGCCGCGGCCTCGTAAGTCTCCTGCAAAAATCCGAGCAGCAGCGCGTCGGGATTTTGCGCCTGACGCACGGCGTCGTAGGGCAGGATGAATTGCCCGAGGCTCTCGTCGTAAAAAGCCTCGGCCGTTTGCAGCCGCGTGTCGCCGTAGCCGGCGGGTTCCGGATAGGCATAGACATAGAACGCCGCGCGGCCGTAGCCGCCGTTGCCCGGCCAGAAGCCGCAGCTCGAGACTTCGTGCGAATAGGCCTCCGCCATTACCCAGCGCGCGACGTTGGGCGTGACGCCCTTCGGCGGCGGCGCGGTGCGCCCGGAAAACCGCGTCACCGCGAGGTCGAAACAGCCCCAGAAGAAATGCACTGGGCTCGCTTTGCCGATGAACCGCGCGCGAAATTCATTCATCACCCGGTTGGCCTGCAGCAGCGCGAGCCCGAATTTTTGCGCATAGACCCGGTCGTATTGCGCATGCCCGCGATCCCGGTCGAACGGCACGCAGTTTTCGATTTCGCAAGGCACGGTCCAGATCTGGACGTCGATGCCGAGACGGCGCAGGCGCCGCATGAACTCGGCGTAGAAGTCGGCGACCGTCATCGGCGCGAGCGCGAAGCTTTCGACGCGGCCGTCGCTGGTTTCGATGGCCAGCCGGTGGTCGGCAAAATCGAAGACGATGTCGAACGTGCCGCCGGCATATGGCGTCGCCGGCGCCGCGAGCCCGCGCGCCGTCACAACGAATGTCGCGTTCCACCAATGATTGATAAGCGGGGTTAGCGCGATGCGCACCTTGCCGGCGATCTGCGTCCAAAGCTGCAGCGTGTCGCAGGTGTCGCTCCAAGCCGCGTAAGGCAGGTCGGGCCACAGCGAACTATCGCCCTTCACAGCATATCCTTAATCGCACGGATCAGATGGCGGTCGACGCTGATCAAATCGGCGTCGCGCGGCAAATTGAGCGCTTCGCGCTCGCTTGCCGAAATCGCGCGGCCTTGCAGGATGACGCGCCCGTCGGAGGTCAAGAAGATCGACGCGGCTTCGTTCTCCTCGCCGCCCTTCCAAATCAGCTCAACACGAAAGTTCACGGGCATGTGTTTTATGCGCGCTTACTCGGCCGCCGTGGCGTGCGCCGCGGCGGCCTGTTCCTCGCGAAACAGCCGATCGACGATGCGCCGCGCCTGGATGCCGCCGGCATCGGCATTGATATCGACCTGCGGCGCATCGGGCCGCAGGCTGATCGCGCGTTGTTGCGCGGTGAACACCGCGACGTCCTCCAGGAACGCGGTCTTGATCTGCTCGAAAATCCGTTCCGTCATTGCCGCATTGGTGGGCTCGAAATTATGCGCCTGGGCCCAGAAATAGTGCGCGGTGGTTTCGGTTTCGGGCGTAATCGCGTTGAGATTGCGCATGCTGATGCCGCCGACGCGGCGGCCTTCCGGCGCGCCGGTTCCGGTCGGACAGGCGCCGACGTCCAGCCGCAGGAAAGCCGGCGGCGTGTAGTCGATGATCTGCCAGCGATCGACATTGCCGGTGAATTTACCGACCTTGACGAAGGTGGGCGGCGCCGGCTGGTCGATCGTCCAGCGCGTCACCAACACGTTGTTCGGCGCGCGCTGCACTTTGACCGCGGCGTGCTCGACCAGCGCCATGTTGCCGATGGTGGTTTCGTGGACGAAGGCGAGATGGGTGAGGTCGAGAAGATTGTCGACGACCAGCTGCCAATTGGCCTCGACATGAAGGTAGGACGGCTTGGCGCCCCAGTCCGGGTCGGTCAGCCAGTGGAAATCGCAGATCTGCGCGGGATCGGCGAGCGCCGGATCGCCCATCCAGACCCAAATCCAGCGATAGCGCTCGACGACGGGATAGCTGCGCACGCGCGCGTTTTGCGGGATGTGGTCCTGGCCGGGCACCCGCACGCACTTGCCGGCGCCGTCGAAACGCAGGCCGTGATAGTGGCATTGCAGCGCCTCGCCCACCACCTTTCCCATCGACAGCGGCAATTGCCGGTGCGGGCAGCGGTCCTCGAAGGCGTGCAGCGTGCCGTCGGCTAAGCGGAACAGGACGATCGGCTCGCCGAGCAGCGTGCGGCCGAGCGGCCGGTCGCGAACCTCGTCGTCCAAGGCGGCGACGTACCAGTAATTGCGCAGAAACATCGCGTCCTCCCTCGGCACGTTCGGCGGTAATTTTAGGCGCGCGCCGCCCTCCGCTCAATCCGTCATTGCCGGGCGGCCGCCGCGCCGCGCAGCTTTGAATTCCGGGGCGAAATGCTTATAATGCTAAGGAATTTAATGCCACCGATCTTTGACGCACCGACATGCCAGCAAGCGCCGGTTCGGAACTGTTGCGGGATTGGATTGCGCGGGCCGCGCGGCGCGCGCCGGATAAGCCGTGGGTCGTGTCCGCCGACGGCGGAGGCACCGTCAGCTATGGCGAATTACGCGAAAGCGTCGAGCGCTTCGCGGCGTTGCTGCGCGCACGCGGCCTCGGCCGCAATGACCGCATCGCGCTGCTTGCCAACAATTCGATCGAGCAGCTGCTCTGCTATTTCGGCGTGCTGGCGGCCGGCGCGACGGTCTGCACCGTGCATGTCGAAATGAACCGCAATCAGCTCGATAATATTTTTGCGCGGCTCAAGCCGAAGCTCATTGTCTATCAGGACGGCTTGCAGCTCGAGGACCTCCTGGCCGCCGCGGCGGCGCCGCGTCTGCGGCTTGGGCGCCGGGATAAACCGAGCCCGGACACTTTGTTTGCCGAGCTTTCCGGCGCCCCGCCGAGCGAAGCGGGGGAGCGTAGGGCGGCGGCCGGCCCGGACGACGACGCGGTGATCCTGTTTACCTCGGGCACCAGCGCCAAGCCGAAGGGCGTCGTTCTGAATTTTCGCGAATACCTTCTCAATATCGACCCGCTCGCCGAAGGCTTCGGCATAACGGCTGACGACCGGGTCTACGATTTTCGTCCGTTCAGTTGGGCCTCGGCGCAGCTTTTGGGTGCGCTCGCGGTCGTCAATCGCGGCGCCAGTTTGGTGCTCGCCGAAAAATTCTCGGCGAGTCGGTTCTTCGCCCATCTGCGCGATCACGCCGTGACCATCGCCGCCGGCAATCCCACCACCATCAACATTCTGCTCAACACCGCAGGCACGGCGCACCGGGACAACCTGCCGAAGCTGCGCTTCATCACCTCGAGCTCGGCGCCACTCATCCTCGAAGACTGGAAACGCTTCGAGCAGAAATTCGGCATCCCGATCGCGCAAGGCTGCGGCGCCAGCGAAGCGAACTGGATTGCCGCCATCCC
This sequence comes from uncultured Alphaproteobacteria bacterium, assembly GCA_963823225.1. GTDB lineage: Bacteria > Pseudomonadota > Alphaproteobacteria > Rhizobiales > Xanthobacteraceae > BOG-931. The sequence goes on from CAWGKM010000001.1 coordinate 371,979, forward strand.
CGGCGAACAGCGGCGGCTCGGCACCGTCGGCCGGCCGTTCGCCTACCACGACGTCGCCATCGTCGACGCCGAGGGCCGGCGCTTGCCGGCGGGCGAGATCGGCTATGTCGAGCTCGGCGGCATCCCCGACCATCCGTTCCGCTATCTCGGCGAGGACGGCGAGGTCAAAGTGCACAGCCGCGGCCGCTTTCGCACCGGCGATCTCGGCAGCCTCGATGCCGACGGTTTCCTGACGCTGACCGGCCGCGAGAAGGAGCTGATCATTCGCGGCGGCGCGAAAATCTCGCCGGTCGAGATCGATTCCTGCCTGATGCAATGCGCCGAAGTGATCGAGGCTGCCACGGTCGGCGTGCCGGACGCGGTCTATGGCGAAGAAGTCGTGAGCTACGTGGTGGCGCGCCCGGGCGTCAAACTCGATGCCGACGAACTGTTGCGCTATTGCGCCAAAGTGCTACCGGCCTTCAAGGCGCCGAAGCGGATCGTGCTGAGTTCGTCGCTGCCCAAGACCGAGCGCGGCAAGCTCGACCGCAAAGCGCTGGCGGAGCGGTGGCGGAAAGAGGCGAACGGCTGAATATTGCCGACCTAGCTGATGCACGGCGCGTAATTGTGTTATTCTATGATCGTTCAACGAGGGAGGTTCACAACATGGCAAAGTCACGTCGTGGCCTTGACAACCGCCACCGCGACAAGAGTGGCAAGATCGACAAGAAACACGGCAATACCAGGTTGGCCGCGCTACGCAGGGAATACGGCCCTGGCTTTGCCAAGGGCCGGCGCAAGGACATGATGCTCAAGACGCTGCTCGAAGAAACGGGCTCGGCGTCGTTGCATGAATATCTAAGACATCATCACAGATAATCCGGTTCGCGCCTCTCTACCGCCCGGTCCGCGCCAGCGAGTGCACCCAGCCGTGCATGCGCTTCTTGGCGTTGGCGATGTCTTCTTTGGAGAAAAAATCCTCCGGCTTGACTTTGTCGACCGGATAGACCGGGCGCAAAAAGTCGCTCTCATAGCCAAAGGGAACGGTGGCATCGATGCCCATGCCGCCCTCGAAATGGGTGTTCGACGCCGTCCATTGCCGCTCGCCCGCGGTCATGCGCTCGGCCGGCATGAAAGTCTGGCCGCGGCCGCCGGGGATCGGATTGAGGATATCGGTGCGCGGATTTACGCGGGTGGTCAGGCACCACATGACGTCGTCCATCGAATAGGGATCGACGTCTTCACTCACCGCGATCGCAAGCCGCATGCCCTGCGAGCACGACAGCGCGGCGGCCATGAAATTGCGCTGCCAGCCTTCGTCGATTTGGTGGCGCTTTTTCACCTGGATGATGCAGCCGCCCCAATCGGTCATGCAATACGGGATCACCACGTTCTGCGCGATGCCCGGCTGCAACCGGTTGCACAGTTCGTAAATCGCCGCCTCGCGCACGCTGGTGTCGATATTGTGGTCGTCGAGCGTGTGCACGCCGAGCGCGAAGATGATCGGCTTCGACGCCGGCTTGCGCATGGTCACCGCGGTGACGTGAAAGGTCGGCGCCTTGTACGCCTTGCCCATGTAACCCGCCCATTCGGGGTGGAAGTGATAGCGGCCTTGGATGCCGGCATCCTCCGATTCCTTGGTTTCGAACCGGCGGTCGCGCGGATTGACATAGCCTTCGAGCACCAGTTCGCAGTCGGCGAGCGCCATGGCGTCGACGGTGCGCGCCTTGACCAGCCGGATCGGCGCGCCCTGTACCGCCGAGGCGATGCCGATCTCGTCGCAGCCCATCGGCAACACGGCATAGTCGAAGCCGGCGCCGGCCAAGAGCGTACATGCCGGCGGCACGCCGAAGCACATGGTGATCGGCACCGGCTGATCTTCCTTGTAATATTTGTTGACCACCTGCCACATGTGCGAGCCGGGCGAGATCTGGAACGTGCCGACATTGCCCCAGCGGAAATTCATGCGGTTATAGCCGAGGTCGGACCCGCCATCGAATTGCGGACCGGTGATGCAGCGGATGCCGGAGCCGACGGTCAATTCCGGCTCGTAGGTGGTGTGCCGGATCGGCACCAGCCACTCGTTGACGTCGCGCGGCTTCTCGACGACGTATTCCTGGCACGGCGCCTCGCTCTGCGCGATTTCGACGGGTTTTAACGGATGCGATAGCGCGTGCGCGAGCTTGCGCACCCGCTCGGCGTCGTCCTTCCAGCCGAACATGCGGTTGATCACCGCCATGTCGCCGAACAGATTGGTGATGACGCGATGGTTGGGCTTGCCCTTGACATTGTTGAACAGGACCGGACAGCCGCCGTCCATGTGCTTTTGCAAGCCGGTAACCTGAAGATCCGGATCGACTTCCCTGTCGGTCTCGATCAGCTCGCCGGCGGCGCGCAGCCAGTCGAGCGTAGAACGCAGATCGAAAGCCTGGTTCGGCGCCGCGGGCGCCTTTTCGTCCTTGCGCAAGCGCTGTTGCATCGGTCGTGTTCCCATTACATAGATTTCTAAGTATTATCCGCCGGCCGAACCGGAGCTGTCAACGCCGATGCCGCCTTCGCCGCGATCGCAGCACGCGCGCCGCGCGGCGGAGTTCCCGTCGCGATTGAGCTCCGGCTACCTGGTGCGCGACGCGCACCGCGCCTTTCAACGGCTGTTGGAGCGGCGCATCGCGCCCTACGGCGTGACCCGCGGCCAATGGTATTTCCTGCGCGTGTTATGGAACGCGGACGGGCTGTCGCAACGGGAGCTGTCGACGCGGGTCGGCATGATGGAGCCGACCACGGTGATCGCGCTGCGCAGCATGGAGCGGTCGGGATTGATCCGGCGCGTGCGCGGCGGCGACGACCGGCGCAAGCTGCGGGTTTTCCTCACCGCGAAAGCCAAGCGCCTGCGCAACGAATTGCTCGGCGTGGCGCGGAGTATTACCGAGGAGGCCGAACAGGGCCTCGCCGCGCGCGAGCTTACTTCGTTCCGCCGCGCGATCGCGCGGATGACCGCCAACCTCGATCGCGTGGAACGGTAGGTTTCGCTTAGCGCGACGAGTTTGTAACGAGGCTGCGCAATTTATTCGACAGGGCGGCAAAACCCAAGCGCGGCGCAGGTCCGGCCTCGCGCGTGGCGATAAGCGCCACGGCTGCGTCGTATTCGACGCGGCGAAGCGTCACGGTGCGGCGCGCAAGATCGAGGATCATGTAACTGGCGCGCCGATCCCGCCCACGCGGCTCGCCGACGGTACCGGGATTGATCAGATAATACGCATCGTCGCGCAGCCGAATTTCCTGCCCCGAGAGCAGGGTTTCTTCGCCGTTGCGCAACTCATGGACCGCGGCGCGATGGGTATGCCCGAAGGCGCAGATGCGCGCGCCCGACGGATGGGCCATGAGTGCCGCAAAGCTCGCCATCCGGCCTTCCGCATTATCGAGTCTTTCGCTTTCGCATCCGGTCTCGGGGTGAAGCGCGCCGTGCACCAGGATCAATTTGTCGTCGATATTGGCTTTGAGCGGCAGGCCGCACAGATAGGCCAATTCGTCGCCCGTCAGGCGCTGCCGCGTCCAGGCGGCCGCGCGCGCCGCCGTGGCACTGAAATTCTTGGTCGTGATCCGCCCGGACACGGCGAGGTCGTGATTGCCGGCGACGCACGAAACCTTGCCGTCGCGGATCAGGGCGATGCATTCAGCCGGCCTGGTATTATAGCCGACGATGTCGCCCAGACAGACGACGCGATCGGCCGCCTGCGCGGCAATGTCGGCAAGCGTCGCTTGCAGCGCCTCGAGATTGGCGTGGACGTCGGAAACGAGCGCGAGCCTCACGAGCCGACGCCGTCCGGCCCGGCGCGTAATGCCTGCGCGCGGCGCGGCGCAAACCGCTCGGCGGCGAGATGCAGCGTCGCGCGCACGACCGGCATCGGGTCGTTCCACGCCAAAGATGACTTCGCTTCGCAACCGAGAACCCAGGGCAACCATGCCGTCAGCGGCACGCCGGATCGGCGCGCGGCCGGCAAATCCTTCCAGACGCGGCACCAGCGCACGCCGGTTTTGGCGCGCTCCACGGCCGGGCGCGGCGTTCCGGTCAGGTCGGCATAGACCAGCGCCGGAATGTTGACGCCGGCCAGCGCGCCGGCGTGATGCCACAGCGTGAAGCGGGGATTGATCTCCAACAGATGCAGCTTGCCCGCCCGATCGCGCTTGAAGTCGAGTTTGGCAACGCCGGTCAGATTAAGCCGTTCCACGGCATCACGGCCTTGCCGCCGCACGTCCGCCGCATCGGTGATTTGCAGCGCCGTGGTGTGGCCGTAAGTCACCGGATAAGTGCGGATCTTGCGGCCGGTGAACTCGCCGGCGATGTCGCCCCGCGCATCCACGTAACAGTGGTAGCTTTCGATTTGCGCTTCCGCGCCGGCAATGAGTTGCTGCGCGAGCAGATCGATATCGAGCGCGCGCAATTGCGGCCACAGCCGACGCAACGCATCCGGACTTTCCGCTGCGAGCGCTTTGCGCAATCCAAAGGTCTCGTTCCACTGGCCGAGCCGGGTGAGCGGCTTGATGATGATGGGGAAATCGAGACCGAGATCGATCGGCTCCGGCGTCGCCGCATGGAATTGCAACGCCGCCGGTACTGGAAGGCCGTGCCGCTTCGCCAATGCCGCGAACCGCGCCTTGTCGACAATATCCTCGACCAGCCGCGCGTCGGCGATGACGAAACGGAAAGCCTGCGCCAGCCGCTCGCGATGGCGCGACAGCAGGAGCAGCTCCTCGTCGCCTTCGTAGAACAGGACGGGCCGCTCGCTTTGCGCCCGGCCGAATTCGACCAGCGCGTCGACGCGCTTGCCGGCGTCTTGCGAGGAATCCCAATGCAGCCGCGCCTGGGCAAACCGCGAATAAAGCGATGGAGCGCCGGGCGGCGCCACGACCGTGCAGGGAATGCCGGCCGCCGCAATCGGCCGCAACAGATCCATATCGCCCATGACACAGGCCGGCGTCTGCCGCGGTTGCGGCATTGCGTCGCCGATTTGCGCCGCGGGCTGCGGCGCCGGCGCCTGCGGATAGGCCAACGGCGCGACCGCGGATCGCAGGCGACACACCGAGCGCCACAGCAACGGCGTTTGCTTGATGAAGCGCTTCGCCCGGCGCCGCGCGATCGAGACCAAGCTCACCGGCCAGCCACGCCATGTCGCGGCCGTGCTGTAATCGTACAGCGGCAAGCGCAGATCGGACCATTCCAGCTTGTAACGTTCGTCGCCGATCGTGAAATCGAAGCGCCGCAGCCCGGCCTTGATCGCGTGCGCGAGAAGCTCGCGAAGATGCAGCGCGCCGGGACCGTAGCGGGTCAATCCGCCGTCGCAATAGCTCGACAGCACGTGATAGTAGCAGTCGCCGAACGCGATCGCGAAATTTGCCGCCGCGCAAGTCGTACCGATGTCCACGCGGCTGACATGGGCCAGATGCCGCGAATTCGGGTTTGACGCAAAATCGGCAAAGAACTCCCGGTATCCGGGCCGGGCAAAAATATCGGCAATGCCCTTGCGGGCAAAAATCCGTTTCTTCTGCTCCCACAGAACGTCGAGCGTGCGCCGTAAATCGTCCGGCTCCGCGACCGTGGCAAAGCGAATCTCGCCGAACTCCGCCATGTGCTTGCGCTTGGCGCGGTCCCGCCGGCGCGTTGCCGAAGACCGCCTGGCGCGGTAGAACGTCTCCCAGTCGTCGCCCAATTGCGTGATATGCGCACTGTTGGCGTTGGGGATAACGCCGAGATTGACGAAGGGATTGCTCTGGACGCCGACCGTTTGCGGCATCTTCTCGAACTCGATCCAATCGTAACGCAGCTCTCGATCGGATTGCAGGCGCGCTTGAATCTCGCGCCACAGCGCTAGGAAGTGGTCGGGCGTGACACGCTGCGAAAAGTCGCGCGCCAAAAGCGGCGCGTTGTAATCGCAAAGTTCCTGGCCGAGCCAGCGCAGCCGGCGCGCCGAACGCCGCGGCTCGACCGCGAGCGGCGCGATGAATGCGGTCTTACCGTCGGCGAAACGGCCGACGACAATCGCCGGCACGACGCCTTCGCGCCCGCCGATATGACGATGCCAGGTCTCCAGCCATTCATAGGTCTGGAACGGCGTGCCTTCGGCGAGTTGTTCGAACCGGCGCCATTCGCTTTCGATCGTCTCGAAGCGGCTGTGAATGCTGAAAGCCAGATCCGGCGTGAATTCGCGGGATAACTCCGCCAACCGCGAAAGTGCGGCGCCCCCCAAATCAACAGGCCGCGCAACCACGGGCGAACTCGCGGTTCGAAATGCAGTCAGTGGTGTTGCGCGTGTCACGATGTTGACTGAACGCAGCGAGTGGCCATCGCGATTTCATAGTGGAAAATTCTTAAATGTGCATCTTAAGCATGGGGTTAACGTAAAGAGCACGGCCGCCGTGTCGGTTTGGCGCAGGCGCGCAATCGCAGTGGAAACGCGCCTTCGGGAGCCGTATCCTTAAATTAACAATTCGGGATGGTAGCGCGCCTGCATTCGGCGAGATAACGGGAGGTCATCATGAAGTTTGGTCGCTATTGGCTCGGTTTTTCCGCCTTGGTCCTGATGGGATTGCCGGCAGCGACCGTCGCGCACGCGCAGGCCGGTAACTATCCGGACAAGACGGTCACGCTTATCTCCGATGCGGCGCCCGGCTCCACGCCGGACGTCGACGCCCGCTTCATCGCCGAGGGGCTTGGCAAAACGTGGGGGCAGCAAGTCATCGTGGTCAATCATGCCGGCGCCAACGGCAGCATCGCCGCGCGCGCCGCAACCGACGCCCTACCCGACGGCTACACGCTGTTCATGCCGGCGCTGTCGACCTTCGTCGCGCTGCCGTCGATCGCGCCGAATCTGCCGCTGAAGCTGCCGCGCGACTTTGTGCCGATCGGGTTCACCGCCGAAAATCCGATGTTCGTCGCGGTCAACCCGGCGCTCGGCGTCAGCACGCTGCCGCAACTGATCGCGCTCGCCAAGAAACAGCCGGGGACGATTTCGATCGCGGTGACCGGCGCCGGCAGGCTCACGGATCTGACCGGCCATGTTGTTGCAGGACCGAGCGGACATCCAGTTGCTGCGGGTTCCTTATAACGGCGGACCGGCGGCGGCGCTCGCCGACGTCGGCTCGGGCCGCGTTTCGATGATCATCGAGGGTTATTCGGGAATCGTCGGCGCGGTGAAGGCCGGACAGGTGAAGTTGATCGCGGTCGCCTCGGCCGAGCGCTTGCCGGAGTTTCCCGATCTGCCGACGGTGGCGGAAACGCTGCCGGGCTTTTCCGCAACCGGCTGGCAAGTTTTGGTCGCTCCGAACGGCACGCCGGCGCCGATCGTCAGCAAAGTGAGCGCGGATTTGAGCAAGGTCGTCAGCGATCCGGATTTCAAGAAGCGGCTGGCGAACATCGGCAGCTATTCGCGCGCCATGACGCCGGAGCAGGCGCTTGCCTTCGTCGAAAAGGAACAGCAAACTTGGGCTCCGATGCTGCAAAAAGTTTCCAAGCAGTGACAGGCGGATTTTTATCAGGGAGAGTTTCGACATGTTGACGCTTTATTACGCCCCCGGTGCCTGCTCGATGGCCTCGCACATCGTGCTCGAGGAAAGCGGCGAGAAATACGAGGCCAAGAAGGTCGACCTCGCCGGCGGCGAGCAGCGCACCGAGGCGTATCTGAAAATCAATCCGCTGGGGCGCGTGCCCGCGCTGCGCCTCGATAACGGCGAGCCGCTGACCGAAAACACCGCCATCCTGCCCTATCTCGGCAAGCGCTTCGACCTGTGGCCGAAGGACTGGCTGCCGAGGCGAAGGCGCTGTCGCTGATCGGCTTCTTTGCCACCAGCGTGCATCCGGCGCACGCCCATGTCGGCCGCCCCGAGCGCTATACCGCCGACAAGAATGCCTTCCCCGGCATCAAGGACATGGGGCTGAAGACGTTCCACGGCTACTTGAAGCAGATCGACGGCATGCTGGCGGGACGCGAATGGTTTTCCGATCGCTACTCCGTGCTCGATCCTTACGGCTTCGTCTTCTACACCTGGGGCGTGCGCCGCGAGCTGCCGATGGCGGAACTGAAGAACTACACCGCGCACAAGGATCGGCTGCTCAAGCGCCCCGCCGCCGCGCGCGTGGTCGAGAACGAGAAGATCAAGGTGTAGTAACGTTTTCAATCGTCATTGCGAGAAGCGAAGCGACGAAGCAAACCGGAGCAATTGGTGTTACCGTTTTAATGTTTATAACGGGCGTATCCAAACATGCCCCGAAGTCGCGGAAGAAATCGCCGACCACAGAAGGACCCCGCAGCCGAAAGGGCCGACGAGCGCAATCATCACTATGATCGCTGGGTCATCGGTGTTGGTGGCACCCTTCTTACGGCAGCTTGTGATTTTGGATTTTTTTGGTCTGAATCCCATTTGCTCGCCCTTTTGATTTTTGCAGCGTGGCTAAGCCTGCTGTCGATCTATTTGATCGGCATCACACGCACTGGGCGGGAATGGAGTGCCGTCGCTATTGCCGGATGGTTCGGCTTGGCAGGGATAACTAATGCCGTGGTCCCGCCGCCACCAGATGTGGAAACGGGTGGCACCCTGCAGCCGGGGAATGACCGGACTCCGAGCAATGGCTGCGATGGAACGCCGATCGATGCAGATGCCGTGAAAGTTCTGGTCGGCAACAACGCAACGGCGCTCAATGGCCTTGGTCGAATGACGGCCCTCAAAGTGGGAAACTGCCCGGTTTTTGGCGTTGAGAGGACGCTCCAAGGCGTTAGCCCCGTCGTCGATCTCTTCGACAGTGATGGGAAGCATATCGCCGCGATCAGCGGCGGCTCTTTTCACGCCTTCTCCGGGGGAGCCCATCTTGTGGATCGACGCGGCGACCTCGGAACCCTCACAATCTCTGACACTGCCGGGAAGGAATTGCTTTTCGTGAAATTCTTGAACCCAACCACCATTCAGATTCGAGGCATATTCGGGTGCCCGGGGCATGCCCCGGTCATTGTTAAAGAGAACCAACCCATTGTCGGTTTCATGTTCTCCAACTCCTGCTTTGCTGGCAGGGACGGATCGATCGGCCTCACTATCAATTAGAGAATTTGCCAGAGCGAAGCGACGAAGCAATTCAGAGCGGCGCCAACGGACTGGATTGCTTCGCTGCGCTCGCAATGACGGTCACGCCGTCTTCTCCACCTTCAGCCCGAGCTCGGCGATGGTGCGCTCGCGCATGATGAATTTCTGAATCTTGCCGGTCACCGTCATCGGAAATTCATCGACGAATTTGACGTAGCGCGGCACCTTGTAATGGGCGATCTGATCGCGGCAGAAGGCGCGGATTTCCTCTTCGGTGGCGCCGACGCCGGGGCGCAGCTTGACCCAGGCGCAAATCTCCTCGCCGTAGCGGTCGTCCGGCACGCCGATCACCTGCACGTCCTGGATCTTCGGGTGCCGGTATAAGAATTCCTCGATCTCGCGCGGATAGACGTTCTCGCCGCCGCGGATCACCATGTCCTTGATGCGGCCGACGATGTTGCAATAGCCCTCGGCGTCGATGGTGGCGAGATCGCCGGTATGCATCCAGCGCGCCGCGTCGATGGCTTCGCGCGTGCGCTCGTCGTCGCCCCAATAGCCGAGCATCACCGAATAGCCGCGCGTCAACAGTTCGCCGGGCGTGCCCGGCGGCACGATGCGCCCGTTCATGTCGACGATCTTCACTTCGAGATGCGGCTGGATGCGCCCGACCGTCGAGACGCGCCGCTCCAGCGGATCCTCGGTCGAGCTCTGGAAGCTGACCGGGCTGGTCTCGGTCATGCCGTAGGCGATGGTGATTTCGGAGAGGTGCATTTTGGCGACGGCGCGCTTCATCACTTCGATCGGGCACGGCGAGCCCGCCATGATGCCGGTGCGCAGCGATGACAGGTCGAAGCGCTCGAATTCCGGATGATCGAGTTGCGCGATGAACATGGTCGGCACGCCGTGCAGCGCGGTGCAGCGCTCCTCGGCGACCGTTTCCAGCGTCGCCAGCGGATCGAAGCCTTCGCCGGGAAACACCATGCAGGCGCCGTGGGTGACCGCGGCGAGATTGCCCAACACCATGCCGAAGCAATGATAGAGCGGCACCGGGATGCAAAGCCGATCCTCGGGCGTCAGCCGCATCGCCTCGCCGATGAAGAAGCCGTTGTTGAGAATGTTGTGATGCGACAGCGTCGCGCCTTTGGGAAAGCCGGTCGTGCCCGAGGTGAACTGGATGTTGATCGGCTCGTCGAATTGCAGTTGCGGCCCGAGCTCGGCGATGCGCTTCGTCCTCCGCCGCGCTGCCGCGCGCTGAAATTTCGGCAAAGCGGAACGTGCCGGGATGCCAGCCTTCGCCGAGCAGCACGACCGAACGCAGCGCCGGCAGCCGCGCCGATTCGAGCTTGCCGGGCGTGGCGTGGCCGAGTTCCGGGCGCCAGCTCGCGCAACATGCCGACATAGTCGGAGGTCTTGAACCGCTCGGCGAGAATGAGCGCCTTGCAGCCGACTTTGTTGAGCGCGTATTCCAGTTCGGCGATGCGATAGGCGGGATTGATATTGACCAGGATCAGCCCGGCCTTGGCGGTGGCGAATTGGGTCAGCACCCATTCCGAGTTGTTGGGCGACCAGATGCCGATGCGGTCGCCGGGCTCAAGGCCCAGCGTCAAGAGCCCGGCGGCGAGCTTGTCGACCGCCTGGCGCAATTCGCCGTAGCTCAATCGCACCTTCTGGTGGCGGACGACTAAAGCTGGGCGGGACGCCCATTTGGCGCAAACGGCGTCGAAGAACTGCCCGATGGTCTCGCCAATCAGCGGCTGCTCGCTCGCGCCATGGACGTAGCTTTGCGTCAGCCCGGCCATTGTCGTTCCTCCCTCGGCTGGCGCGATTATAGCGCGTTGCCGGTGCGCGAGCGAAGTCTCGCTGATGCGACGGAAACGCCGAGCCCGATCGGCTTTTTGCGCGCCGCCGCGCTTGCTAAACTCGGCGAAATACGCGCAATAAAGGCGGGCCAAGGAGACTTATGTCCGACACGCTATCGGAGCTTTCGGTATCGCTCTGGCGCGGCACGCGAGAGGGCCGTTACCAGACCTACACCGTGCCGCGGCGCGAAAGCCAGACCGTGCTCGACGTCGTGACCTTCGTGCAGCGCCATCTCGACCCGACGCTGTCCTATCGCTTTGCCTGCCGGGTCGGCGTCTGCGGCTCGTGCGCCATGACCGTCAACGGCAAGCCGCGCTGGACCTGCCGCACCCATGTCGCCAAGGTCGCTCGGCCACGGCCGTCTCGAAATCGGTCCGCTGGAAAACCTTCCGGTGATCAAGGATCTGACCACCGACATGGCGGCGTTTTTCGCCAAGTGGCAGCAGGCCAAGGGCGTCTTTGCGCCGTCGCAGACGCGGCACGACGCCATCGCGCAAATCCGGCCCGAGACCCCAGCGCGCATCGCCGCCGATGCGGCGATCGAATGCATCAATTGCGGCGTCTGCTACGCCGGCTGCGATACGGTGCGCTGGAATTCCGCCTATCTCGGACCGGCGGCGCTGACGCGGGCGTGGACGCTGGTCAATGACGAGCGCGACAGCGGCAATGCCGCGCGGCTGCAAGCCGTTTCGGCGTCCGGCGGCTGCCATGCCTGCCACTCGCACCAATCCTGTCAGGAACTTTGCCCGCAGGCGCTCAATCCGACCGCCGCGATCGCCGGCCTTAAAGCGGCGCACCGCGGCCGCCTATCTGAAGGGCGAGATCAAGACATGAACGTGCGGCTCTATGTCTGGCAGCGGGCTGACCGCGGCGCATCATGGCGCCGCTGGTGCTCGGCCATATCGCGGTCATCTTCTACGCCACGCGCCATGGTTTTACCGCCGCGGATATTCTCGCGCGCACCCGCGGCAGCATCTTATGGGCGGCGTATTACGGGATTTTCGTCGCCGCCGTTTCCATCCATGCCGCGATCGGCGTCCGCAACGTGCTCGTCGAATGGTCGCCGCTGACGGAGCGACGTGCGGGCCAGTTTGCGATAGTATTCGGCCTGCTCTTGGCGGCGCTCGGCGCTCGCGCCGTGGCCGCGGTGGTGCTGCCGTGACCGCGCCGGCCATCAAGCATCGCGGCAGCACATTGTGGATCGCCGCCCTGGTGCACCGGCTTTCCGGATTGGCGCTGGCGATTTTTCTGCCGTTGCATTTTCTGGCGCTTGGACTGGCCATCGACGGCGAGGCGCAAGCTCGACAGTTTCTTGCGCTGGACCGACCAGCCGCTGGTCAAGCTCGCCGAGGGCGGGCTGGTATTCCTGCTCGCGGTTCATCTGCTCGGCGGCCTGCGCGTGCTGGTGATCGAAAATCTTCGCATGGCGCGACGGCCAAAAACAGCTCGCCGACCGTCGCCGCCGCAGTGTCGATCGCCATCGCCTTCGTCTTTCTCGCGCGGGTGTTCTGAGGACCGCATGAACGTCGAGCATCTCAAGACCGACATTCTGATCCTCGGCTCGGGCGGCGCCGGATTGTTCGCCGCGCTGCACGCGCTAAAAGCCAATCCCGATCTCGACATCACGATCGTCAGCAAGGGCCTGCTCGGCAAATGCGGCTGCACCCGCATGGTGCAGGGCGGCTACAACGTGGCGCTCAATCCCGGCGACTCGGTCGAGCGCCATTTCATGGACACCATCGAAGGCGGCAAATGGCTGCCGCATCAGGAACTGGCCTGGACGCTGGTCTCGACCGCGATCGAGCGGGTGCGCGAGCTCGAAAACGAGATCGGCTGTTTCTTCGACCGCAATCCGGACGGCACGCTGCACGGCAAAGCTTTCGCCGGGCAGACCTTCGACCGCACCGTGCACAAAGGCGATCTGACCGGCATCGAGATCATCAACCGGCTGATGGAGCAGGTCTGGGCGCGGCCGATCCGGCGGTTGGAGGAGCATCGCGCGGCCGCGCTTATTCCGGCGACCGACGGCACGCTTGCCGGCGCGCTCCTGATCGACGTGCGAACGGGCGAATTTCGCTTCGTCGGCGCGCAAGCGGTGTTGCTCGCCACCGGCGGCGGCCCGACCATGTACCGCTATCACACGCCGTCCGGCGACAAGAGCATGGACGGCCTCGCCATGGCGCTCCGCCTCGGCCTGCCGCTGCGCGACATGGAGATGGTGCAATTCCATCCGACCGGGCTGCTTGCCGGCCCCGACACGCGCATGACCGGCACGGTGCTGGAAGAAGGCTTGCGCGGGTCCGGCGGATATCTTCTCAACGGCGCCATGCACCGCTTCATGGGCGACTACGACCCGAAGCTCGAACGCGCCACCCGCGACGTGGTCAGCCGCGCCATCTATGCGGAGATGCGGGCCGGCCGCACGACGCAGAACGGCGGCGTCTATATCAAGATGGGCCACCTCGGCCCGGCCAAGGTGGCGAAGCTTTTCAAGGGCATGGTGGATCGCTGCCGCGATTGCGGCTTCGACCTCGCCGGCGGACTGGTCGAAGTGGTGCCGACCGCGCATTATTTCATGGGCGGCGTGATCTGCGAGGTCGATACCGCGACTGACTGTTTCGGGCTGTTCGTCGCCGGCGAGGACGCCAGCGGCATGCACGGCGCGAACCGGCTCGGCGGCAACGGCGTCGCCAATTCGACCGTGTTCGGCGGCATCGCCGGCGACGTCATGCCGCGCTGGATCGGCAAAAATCCGGGCCATCGCCCGCCCGATCCGCAACTGCTCGATGCCGAAGTCGGCCGCGCGCTGCATCCTTTCAGCCGCAAGCCGGGCGATCTCAACGCGCTTGCGCGAAAAGCTTCTCGACACGATGTGGGACGAGGTCGGCGTCGTGCGCGACTGCGCGAGCATCGAGCGCGGCATCGCGGCGATCGACCGCATCGAGGCGGAACTCCTCGGCACCGGCGTCGCCGACGCCGGCCGTCACTTCAATTTGACTTGGCATGACTGGCTCAATCTGCGCTCGTTATGCGAAGTGAGCCGGGTCATTGCGCTCGCCGCGCGCAAGCGCGAGAATTCCCGCGGCGCGCACTTCCGCTCGGATTTCCCGGAGCCAGGCGATCTCGCGACCTCGAAATTCACGGTGGCGCGGCATACATCCGGCGGGATCGAGATCGCCGACCGGCCGGTTGTCTTCAGCCGCGTCAAGCCCGGCCAGACGATTCTGCGCGATGCCGTCGCGGCCGAATAGAGGCGAATATGATTCCGCTGTCGTCCATTCAACGCACCGCCGAGGATTTGATGGCGAAGGCGGCCATCGAAATCCCCGACGATTATCTCGCCGGCTTGCGCCGCTGCGCCGATACCGAGAAGGGCGATCTGTCCGCCTTCGTCATCAAGGCCATGCTGGAAAATTACGAGGCCGCCAAGGAAGACCGCCGCGCCATGTGCGGCGATACCGGGCTGCCGCGCTGGTACGTCAAGATCGGCAACGAGGCGCGGATCGAAGGCGGCCCGGTGGCGCTCGAAGCGGCGCTGCGCCGCGCCACCGCGCGGGCGACCACGTCAGTGCCGCTGCGCCCCAACCGCGTGCATCCGTTGTGGCGCACCGATCACAACAACAATGTCGGCATCGGCGCGCCCGAGATCGAATATGCATTCCATCCCGACGCCGACTGGATCGAGCTGACCACCGTGCACAAAGGCGGCCTGTTCGGCTCCGATTACCGCATGCTGTTTCCCGGCGACGGCATCGAAGGCATCAAGCGGTTTTATCTCGACACCCTGATCGGCTTCGGCAAGCGCGGGCTTGCCTGCCAGCCGGCGATCGTCGGCATCGGGCTCGGCGGCTCGAAGGATACCAGCATGGTGCTGGGCAAGCAGGCGTCGTGCCTGCGCATCGTCGGCTCGCGCAATCCCGATCCGCGGATCGCCGCGCTCGAAGAGGAGTTCAAGGAGCTCGGCAACAATATCGGCATGGGCGCCATGGGCTTTGTCGGCTCCTCGATGGTGATCGATTGCCATATCGAGGTCGGCTATTGCCATACCGGCGGCATGCCGATGTCGGTGCACATGTTTTGTCTGTCGTCGCGGCGCGCCTGCGCGCGCATTGCGGCCGACGGCAAAGCGGCGTTCCGCACCGACCCGATGTGGTTCACCGATTATATGCGCCGCGAAACCGTCGAATGGGAACGGCAGGCGGCGGAAGCGGCGGAATAAAGACTTCTCCCCTTCGGGGGAGGAGATGGGGAGTGCAATGGCCGATCTGAAAACCGTTCATCTCGATCTTCCGGCCAGCACCGAGGATCTCCGCCGGCTGGAAATCGGCTCGGTCGCCTATCTCACCGGGCGCGTCTTTACCGCGCGCGAAGGCGTCTATAAGCGCGCCATCGGGGACGGCGTCGGCATGCCGGCCGGCAAAGATGCCCTCGGCATCACCAATTTCCATTGCTCGCCGGCGGCCAGCATCAATCCCGACGGCAGCTATACCGTCGGCGCGGTCACCGCTACCGCTTCGTTTCGCTTCGCGCAATGGCTCGACGGCTGGTTCAAGCTGTCCGGCTGCAACGTCATCATCGGCAAAGGCGGCATGACGTCGGCGACCTATCGTGACGTTTTTCGTGCCGAACAACGCGATCTATCTGACCACCGTCGGCTACGGCACCGGCGCGCTGCTCGGCCGCGGCATCAAGCGGGTCGCCGGCGTCTATTGGCTGGAAGAGTTGGGCCTGGCGCAGGCCGTCTGGGTGCTCGACGTCGAAAAATTCGGTCCGTTCCTGGTCGAGAGCGATCTTGCCGGCAACAGCCTGTTCGAGCGCGAGAACGCCAAGATCGCGCCCGGCCTTGAGCAGCTTTACGCCGGCACCAAGCCGGCGACGCTGCGCCGCTACGGCGAGACCGACGACAAGACCAAGGAAGTCATCTCCTGACGGCACTCGGCTACGAAATCAAGATCGCGGTGGCGAAGGCGAACAAAGCCGGCGAAGTAACCATCCAGGACGCCTGCCGCAGGACCGCATGATCTGGCGTGCAGCCATCAATAATGATAGCGGCACTGGGCGATTTCCAAGACTTGCTCGCCAGGCTTTCCCGATACCCGATAGACCAATCGATGTTCCTGGGTAATGCGGCGCGACCACCAGCCGGCAAGCGCGAATTTAAGCGCTTCCGGTTTGCCGAGACCTCGAAACGGAGTGCGCTGAACGTCCTCGATAAGCTCGTTGATCTTGTTGAGCGTGGCAGGATCGTTGCTGCGCCAGTGCAGGTAATCCTCCCAAGCTTTCTCTGTCCAAAGCAGCTTCATTCCTAAGGCTTAATGAGATCATGCTCATCGAGCTTTCCGGCATTGGCAGCCACGATCGATTGCAAAAGCCGCCGCGCATTGGCAGGGCTCCGCAACAGATGGAGCGTCTCCATCCAGCCATCGAACTCTTCCTCGGAAATAACGACAACCGCCCGGCCGCCCTGCCGCGTGACATGAAGCGGCGCGCGGCTGTTCCAAACCTGATCCATGTAGGCGGCGAGCCGCTCGCGGAAATCGGTGTAAGTTACGTGGCTGGTTGCGGGCTTCTGCCGCAATTTAGTCTTGCGCACGATCGGGCTCCGGGGGATGATTCTCAACGTACAGATATACGTACAATGAAGAAAGTCAACCCGCAACCGCGCGGCAACCATCCTGATGGTTATGGTTGGGCGCCGCTACGGCGAGACTGACGACGAGCCGGAGGAATTAATCTGAGCGTCGCGGGACGGCGACGCGCTGGTACAGCTGGGTGGATTCGAACCACCGACCTCTTGATCCACAGTCAAGCGCTCTAACCAACTGAGCTACAGCTGCACGGCCCGCGGGCTAGCATGTTGCTTGAGCATGATCTTTTCGGACCTTCCTTCGCCCGCCGACCCGCCTATGCTCGCTTCGCGAGCTACGGAGGGTTAGAGTCCACCGAAGCGCGGAGCGCGTAGGTGGAAGCGGCTTCGCGAAGGCGGGAAACCGGTTCCACCCGGGATCGGAGTTCGCGGGCAGGCTTTTCCGGATCGTGCTTTAGCGCGCGGAACCTATGAGCAACGCTCAACTATAGCAAGCCGCTGTTGAATCGGCCATTAAACAAGCAAAAGCCCGGGCTTGGCCCGGGCTTTCCCGTCGCCGCAGGAGTTTGCGGCTACGCTCGCTGCGACGCGCTTTAAGCGACCTTGCTGAACGCCTTGTTCATGCCGGCCTTGATCGGCTCGGCGGTTTCGGTCGCGACTTTCTGCGCCAGCGCGCCGAGGTCCTTGCCCTGCTCGGTCAGCGCCTCGAACTGTTTGCGCGCATGCGCGCTCGACAATTCGATCACTTCGGACAGCGTCTTTGCCGTGATCAGCTCGCCGGCATAATCGAACGCCGCATTGGTGTTGACGCGGGTCGCCTCGATCACTTTGAGGCCGTAATCCGACGCGCCCTTGGCGGCGGTCGAATAGGTGGTCTCGAGCACGTCGGTCGCGTCTTCGGCGGCGGCCTTCATCTTCTCGTAGGTGTCCTTGCACTGGGCGACGCCGCGCTCCGCGAATTCACGGAAAGCCGCCGGCATTTCGACCTTCGGGATTTCGAATTTCGGCATCTCGAATTTCGGCATTTCGAACATGCCCGATGCAGGCTTGCTGGTCTTCACTTTGGGGGGAGTTGTCATTGTGGTTTCAGCCATCACACGTGTCCTTGATTTTGCTCGTTAGCTTGTTGGGCTGTCTCACCTGGAGAACTTATTCTTCAATTGGCCTCGCCGCCCGTTGCGCGTTGCCTGGCATCTCGTGATCCCGCGGCCGGACACCGTACATTTCCAAGCCGGGACCGAAAACTTAGATAGCAATTCTTTTGGTGCATTGCAATAGAAATTATTGCATTGCACAAACAAAATATCAAGCTATTGTAAATATTGCGTTTTTTAACTCTACCGGAGAGGGCAGAGGCTTAACGCGCTCAATTCTTGGGCTTGGCAGCTTCGACCACGATCTTGGCGGCACTTTGTCCAAGCTCCTGAGCCTGGGTCGACAGCACCTGCATTTGCCGGCTCAAATATTCCGATTGCAGGCCCATCAGCTCGGCGGTGTCCTTGGCGTGCATCAGCTTTTGGGCGAATTCGAACGTCGCCGCCACGTTCTGTTCGGCATAGGCCATGGATTTATGGGCAAGTTCCGTGGCGCCGCTCTGCGCCGCCTGGGCGCGGCCGTGCATCTGCCCCACCGCCTTGTTGGCCGCCTCGATGAAGCCCTCGAATGCCTTGCGTGCCTGCGCCACGTTCTGTTCCGCGAATGCCCGCATCTCGTTCGGAACTGCAAATTGCTCAAATGGATCTTTTGCCATCACACACTCCTCATACCCCGGGAACACCGATCCTAGCCCGATTTAACGCTCGGCGGCCAATTGTAAACGGCGGCGCCTCCTAAGCCCCGGAGCGATTAAGGTTATCCCGGCAAGCCTGGCGCCGCGCCGGCCGCCGGCATGGACGCCGCGCACGCCCCGCACTATTAAGAATTCCTTTAGTCTACGAGTTCCGTCGCGCATGTCGATCGTGGAGAGAGAGGTCGCCCTGTTGCGTCATCCGCGTCTCGCGGCGCTTGCGACGAGTACGTGGCCGGCATGGTTGTGGAGCGCCGACGGCGCGCGGATTCTGTGGGCCAATGCGGTCGGCGCGGCGATCTTCAACGCCGCAACCGTAACCGCGCTGACGCAACGCCGCTTCGACGTCCGTGACGCGTCCGCCGTCCAGATCGTCCGCCTTGCCGCGACGCCGCCATCGAGCGCGCAGGAACGCCTCGAGCGCTTGCGCGGTTTCGGCGCAGGCTTCGGCCGCGCGCTCATCTGCGCCTGCTCGCGCATCGTTCTTGCCGACGGCACGGGCGCGGTGCTCATCGCCGCAACCGAGCCGGCGGGACCGGCGCTCACGCTCGGCGAGCGCGTACGCCGGCTGTTCGCCGACGGCGAGGAGGCCGTCGCGACTTTCACGCCCGAGGGTACGCTCATTTACGCCAATGCCGCGGCGCAATCGCGGCTTGCCGGCGCCACTGTGTTATCGGCGCTCGGCATCGAGACGCTCGCCGCCACGGCGCTCGAAACCGGAAGCGCCGGCGGCACGGCGCGCCTGGGCGATGCGAGTTTCGACGTTGCCGCCACGCGTCTCGGCACCGCGGCTTCGCGGGTGCTGGCAGTCGTCATGCCGCAGCGGCCGCAGCAAGCTCGCCCGGCGCAACCCGCTCCGCAGCAAACCGCGGCGCCGCCGGCGGCCGCGCCACCTGAAGCCGTCACTGCCGCGCCGCCGGTTGCCGCCGTCGCGCCGCATGAGGCGGCGGCCGAGCGGCGACACCCTTTGCGTTTTGTCTGGCAGATGGATGCAGACGGTCGTTTCGGCGTCGGCTCGGATGAATTCATCGAGCTAGTGGGACCGCGCACCACGGCCGCATTCGGCCGGCAGTGGAGCGAGATCGCCGCCGAATTGCAAGCTCGATCCGACCAATGCGGTGGCGCGCGCGGTGGCGAGCCGCGAAACCTGGAGCGGTATTGTCGTGTCCTGGCCGGTGGACGATTCCAGCGAGCGGTTGCCGATCGAAATGTCGGGCCTGCCGGTGTTCGACCGCGACCGCAGCTTCCGCGGCTATCGCGGCTTCGGCGTCTGCCGCGACATCGACCGCATCAACCAATTGGCGCGCGCGCGCCGCGAACGTCCGATGGGTTTTATGCCGGCGCCGGAACCGACGCCGCGGCGTAGCCGCCGCGCCGGAGAAGACCCAAGACCGCCGCCGCGGCCGAAGCTCCCCCTGCATCGGATCGGCCCGCGCTCGGCGTCACGCCGGCTTCCGCCAATGTGGTGCCGTTTCGGGCCTCGCCGCCGGCCGAGCCCAAAGCGCCGCCGGCTTTGAGCCCGGTGGAGCGCCGGGCATTTCGCGAATTGGCCCAGGAACTGACGGCGCGGCTGCACGGACCGGAGGAGGCGCCGACCCCCGCCGAGGGTGGCGTCGAACGGCTGCCGGCTGAAACATCGCAAGCCGCCGCAGCCGCCGCGGCCGCCGCGGCCGCCTCGGAAACTCTCATCGAGCACGCGCTGCTCGACCGCATTCCGATCGGCGTTCTGGTCTACCGGCACGATTCGCTGCTTTACGCCAACCGCCACTTCCTCGAATGGAGCGGCTACCAGAACCTCGCCGCGATCGTGGCGGCAGGCGGGCTGAACACGCTGTTCGCCGAGCCCGGCGCCGATGCACTGGCCGAAGCCGGCGGCGCGCAATCGCTGTCGATCATGACGCAGCGCGGCGACAAGGTGGCGGTCGAGGGCCGCATGTTCACGGTGCCATGGGACGGATCGTCGGCGCTCGCGCTGGTTCTCGACCAACGGCCAGGCCGCGGCGGCGGCGCGGGAAGCCGAGCGCGCGCTTGGCGTCGCCGAAAACGAAAACCGCGAGCTCAAATCGATCCTCGACACGGCGACCGACGGCGTCATTCACGCTCGATGCCGAAGGCCGCATCGTCGGCGCCAATGCCCGCGCCGCCGCGCTATTCGGCAAAGCGCCGAGCGATCTTGCCGGCCGGGCGTTCGACACACTGCTCGCGCCCGAAAGCGAACGCGCGGCGCGCGATTATTTCGAGCGCATCGTGCGCGGTTCGAGCACGCTCAATAACGTCCTGGACGTGGCGGCGCGCGCCGGTGACGACCGGCTTATACCGCTGGCAATGACGCTCGCCCGCATCGGCGGCGACCGCGTCTGCGCCGTGTTCCGCGACGTAACGAGCCGCAAGCAGAGCGAGGAAGAGCTGCGCAACGCCAAGCGCGAGACGCTGCGGGCGGCGGCGGCGAAAGCGGAATTCCTGGCCAAGGTCAGCCACGAGATCCGCACGCCGCTCAACGCCATGACCGGTTTCGCCGAAGTGATCATGGCCGAGCGTTTCGGCCCGATCGGCAACGAGCGTTATCGCGAATATATCAAGGACATCCACGGCGCCGGGACGCAACTGGTTGCAATGCTCAACGACCTACTCGATCTGTCCAGGATCGAGACCGGCCAGATCGATCTTGCCTTCGCCAACGTCAATCTCAACGAGCTGACCCGCCAATGCGTCGGCATCATGCAGCCGCAGGCGAACCGCGCGCGCATCATCATCCGCACGTCGCTCACGCCGGGCGTGCCGCTCATCGTCGCCGACGAGCGATCGCTGCGCCAAATCGTGATCAATCTCATCTCAAACTCGATCAGGTTCACCGGCCCCGGCGGCCAGGTCATCGTCTCGACCGTTTTTTCCGACAGCCGCGAGGCGGTGCTGCGCGTGCGCGACACCGGCGCCGGCATGAGCGAAAAGGACATTGCGGCTGCGCTCGAACCATTTCGCCAGATCGCGACCTCCGGCAGCTGGGGCTCGGGCGGAACCGGCTTTGGCCTGCCGTTGACCAAGGCGCTGGCCGAGGCCAATCGCGCCAATTTCAGCATCAAGAGCGCACCGAACGCCGGCACGCTCGTCGAGATCGCATTCCCGCCAAACCGCATTGTCGTGAGCTGATTCCGCGATCGTCCGGCGTCATCCTGCAGGATAACGGATGTGCCGTCGAAAATCGGGTAGACTATAAGCCGTCGAGTTTTCGCCGTCTTTTATCGCGAGGCTCGGCGCGGCGGTGCGGCGATGCGCATAATCAAAATCCTCCTCGCCTTGATCGTCGCCTGCGGCGCCTTGTCGCCCGCCGTGGTGCGCGCCGGCGACGACGTCGATCTGCTCCTGGTGCTGGCCGCCGACGTGTCGCGCAGCATCGATACCGCGAAATTCCAGTTGCAGCGCGACGGCTACGCCGCGGCAATCTCCGATCCGCGCGTGCTCGACACGATCCGATCGGGCCATAATGGCCGCATCGGATTGACGTTCGTCGAGTGGTCGGGCATCGGCGCCCAGCACGTGGTAATCGACTGGACGGCGGTCGGCGACGCCGCCGCGGCCAAGGATTTTGGCGCTCGCTTGCTCGAAACGCCGCGTTCTTTCGCCGACCGCACCTCGATCAGCGGCGCCATCGAATTCGCGATGGATCGGCTCGCCAACGCGCCGTTTAATTGCGTCCGCCGCACCATCGACATTTCCGGCGACGGCACCAACAATGCCGGCCGTGACGTCGCCGAACTGCGCGACGAAGCCGTGGCCAAAGGCGTCACCATCAACGGTCTCGTCATCCTCAGCGACAACCCGATGTCGTGGAATCCGGACCACACCAATCCGCCCGGCGGCCTCGATAATTACTATCGCAACCACGTCATCGGCGGGCCGGGCGCGTTCGTCATGGTGGCGCAGAACTTCAACTCGTTCGGCCAGGCCATCATCGCCAAGATGATCGCCGAGGTGGCGGACGGCCGGGCGCCGAAGCCGTGGCGGGCGGCCGCCCGTTGAGCGGCGGTATTCCGGCCGGACCGCCATATTTGCTTAATTGCAGCAATCATTTGGGCGCGCCCAAGGAGCCCCGGCCACGAAAGCGACACAGATACCGTGCAGGTTTGCAGCTCGCCGCTCGGTATAGTCGAACGGCCCCACAACAATTGGAAACGCGACCCGTGACTGCGGCCACCGGCTTGAAACGCCTCGCGATTGCCGTTGCCGCCGTGGTTGGAGCGGCGTTCGTCACCCTGGTGGCGCTGTCTTTTCTCATTCCGGCGGCGTCGGTGCGCGACGCGGTAAAATCGGAAATCCGCGCCGTGACCGGCCTCGATCCGATGCTGGGCGACGACGTTTCGCTGTCGCTGTTCCCGTCAGGGACCGTACGCTTCCGCAACGTGCTCCTGGGCGACGACCGCACCGGCGAGCCGGAGGTGGCTGCCGACGAGTTGACGGCGCGGCTGCGCTATTTCCCGTTGCTTGCGGGACGCATCGAAATTGCCGACGTCACCCTGGTGCGCCCAGTCATCAACGTCACATTTTCGCCCGGCGGACAATCGAATTGGTCGGGCCTGATCGTGTCGCTCGCCCATGCGCTGCAACCGGACCCCGACCGCACGGCATCGTTCTCGGAGATCGGCATCCAGGACGGCACCGTGGTCGTGCGTGACGCCGGCAAGGACGCCACCGAACGGCTGGAGCACGTCGAATTTCAGGTCGCCTGGCCGTCGATTTCGCGCAGTTTCGGCGCCAACGGCCATTTCGTGTGGCGCGACGAGCCGGTCGAGGCGAGCCTCACATTGAGCGACTTTTTGGCGGCGCTCACCGGCGACCGCTCCGGCCTCAAGGTGCGGCTCGCCAGCGCGCCGCTCAATCTCGCCTTTGACGGCGCGGCGAGCGATCAACCGACGCTGAAAATCGAGGGCACATTGGGCGTCGAGTCGCCCTCGCTGCGCGACGCCATGCGCTGGACCGGCAAGAGCAAGCTGTCGTTCGGCGGCTTCGGCCGCTTTGCGTTGCGGGCGCAGACCAATATCACTGCCGGCGTCGCTTCGCTCTCCAATGCCAATGTCGAACTCGACGGCAATAACGCCGAAGGCGCGCTGACGCTGGCGACCGACGGTCATCGCCTGGTGCAGGGGACGCTTGCGGCCGATGCGCTGGATCTGACGCCCTATGTCTCAGGGGTGCGGCTCATCGCCAGGAATGAAAACAATTGGGCGCAACTGCCGATCGCGCTCGACGGGTTTAACGATTTCAATCTCGATCTGCGGCTGTCGGCCGCGAGCATCAAGATCGGGGATGCGCAATTGGGCCGCACCGCGGTCGCCGCGACGATACGCGACAGCAAGCTCGATCTGACCATCGGCGAATCGCAGGCTTTCGGCGGCATCGCCAAAGGCACGCTCGGGATCGCCAGCGCCGACAACGGCGTCGCAGTAGCCTCGCATATGCAATTCCTCGACGTCGATCTGGAAAACTGTCTCGGCCAAATCTTCGGCATGCGCAAACTCCAAGGCCGCGGCAATCTCGCGGTCAACCTCGACGGCTCCGGCGATTCGGTGTTGGCGGTGACCCACGCGCTTAATGGCACGGCCACGCTCTCCTCCCAATCCGGCGCGCTGACCGGCATCAATGTCGAGCAACTGCTGCGCCGGCTCGAGCGCCGTCCGCTCTCCGGCAACGGCGATTTCCGCACCGGGCGCACGCCGTACGATCATCTCGCCATCAACCTCAAGGTCGACCACGGTGTGGTGTCCGTCGATGACATGCATATCGACGGTCCGGCGGTGCGGCTCGCGGTCGCCGGCCAGGCTTCGGTGCCGACGCGCGATCTCGATCTCAAGGGCGTGGCGACGCTGGTGTCGAGCAGCACCGCCGACGAGTTCGATCTGCCGTTCGTCGTGCAGGGGCCGTGGGATGACCCGATCATGCTGCCCGACCCGGAGAGTTTGATCCGGCGCTCGGGAGCGGCCGCGCCGCTGCTCAATTCGGCCAAGAGCTACAATGCCAGCGAGGCCGTGCGCTCCGTGATCGATCAATTGCTGGCCTCGCCGCCGACCGCCGCCCCTGCTCCGACTGTGTCCCCCGCCTCGGCGCCGGCCGCCCCGAAAGCTTCGCAATAGCGCACAACCGGACCCGCTTGCGATTGCGCCCGCCAGATGCCACCACGGGCACGAGCCTGATCCCGCTATGATGGGACGTTATATTTCTGTTTGAGCATGATCTTGTCCGAAAACCGGTAACCACTTTTCGGGATCATGCTCTATGATTTAAGGCGCACGAATCAGCGCGGGCTGCACGCCCGCGACCGGGGCCA
Organism: uncultured Alphaproteobacteria bacterium; assembly: GCA_963823225.1. Taxonomy (GTDB): domain Bacteria; phylum Pseudomonadota; class Alphaproteobacteria; order Rhizobiales; family Xanthobacteraceae; genus BOG-931. The sequence goes on from CAWGKM010000001.1 coordinate 396,579, forward strand.
GAAAGCTCAGCTGATGCTCAGCCGCCTCACTCGCACTGTGGTCAAGGTGCTGATCGCGTCGCTGATCGTCGGGACGATCCTGGCCCATTTCGGCATTAGGACCGAGGAGCTGATCAAGACGGCGGGGCTTTCGCCCGAGCGGGTCGAGGATCTGGCGCGCGCGGGGCTGGCGTGGGCGCTGCCCAATTTGTTGCTCGGCGCGCTGGTGATCGTTCCGGTCTGGTTTCTGTTCTACCTGTTCCGGCCCCCGGGCGAGAGCCGGGATTAGTCAATCAAGGTCGTGCCGGGGCGCCTCGTGCCGCGCCGAGTTTGGTCAGGAGCGAGGCGGCGATGACGGCAAGGCCGACCACGCCGACCATGATGCTGCAGACCGCATTCATCTCCGGGCTCACCCCGAGACGGACCTCCGAATAGATGCGGATCGGCAGCGTCGTCGCGCCCGGCCCGGTGGTGAAGCTGGCGATGACCAGATCGTCGAGCGAGAGCGCAAAGGCGAGCATCCAGCTCGCGGCGATGGCGGGCAGGATCAGCGGCAAGGTTACCGCCGCGAAGGTACGCGCCGGCGAGGCGCCGAGATCCATGGCCGCTTCTTCGAGGCTGACGTCGAAATCGACGAGCCGCGCCTGCACGATCACCGCGACAAAGCACATCGCCATGGTGCTGTGCGCGATGACCACCGTCCAGAAACCGCGATCGATCGCGATAGCGACGAACAGAAGCAGCATCGACAGTCCGGTAATGACCTCCGGCATGACCAGCGGCGCATAGATCATGGCCGCGAACAGAAGCCGGCCGCGGAAGCGGCCGAAGCGCGTGAGCGCCACCGCCGCGAGCGTTCCCAACAATGTCGCGGCGGTTGCCGAAATGACGGCGACCCGCAGGCTGATGAAAGCCGCTTCAAGCAGCGGCGCATCGTCGACGAGTTCGGCATACCAGTGCGTCGACCAGCCGCCCCATACCGCGACCAGGCGCGACGCATTGAACGAATAGAGGATCAGAATGACGATCGGCAGATAAAGAAAGGCGATGCCGGCGCAAAGCGTCGCGAGATTGAACGCGGAAAGTTTGCGCATTACAAGTCTCGCTCCGCTCCGCGCATCGTCTGGTACTGAAAGATCAAGATCGGCGTAACCAACAGGCACACCAGAACGACGGCGACCGCCGACGCGGTCGGCCAATCCTTGTTGGCGAAAAATTCGGTCCAGATCGTCTGGCCGATCATCGCGGTGCGCGAGCCGCCGAGCAGATCGGGAATGACGAACTCGCCGACGGTCGGAATGAAGCAAAGCAGCGCACCCGCCACCACGCCCGGCGCCGACAACGGCAAAGTTACCAGCCAGAACGTCTTCCAACGCGGGCAACCGAGATCGGCGGCCGCTTCGAGAAGCGTCTCGTCGAGCTTCTCCAGCGTCGCATAAAGCGGCAGCACCATGAACGGCAAATAGGAATAGACAATGCCGATATAGACGGCCGTATTGGTCGACAGCCAGACCGGCGGCTCGCCGACGATATGAAGCGCCAGCAAAAGCCGATTGAGCGGTCCGTCGTGCTGCAAAATGTTCATCCAGGCGTAAATGCGGATCAGAAACGACGTCCAGAACGGCAGGATGACGAGCAGCAGCAAAACCGCCTGCACCCGTCGCGGCGTGCGCGTCATCGCATAGGCGATGGGATAGCCGATGACGAGGAGAAGCAGCGTCGAGAACGCGGCGATCTCCACGCTCTTGACGTAGGACAGGACATAGAGCGGATCGGAGCCGAGGAAGACGTAATTATCGAGCGACAGGCCGGCAAAGAAGCTCACGATACCGTGCCAGCCGGCGGCGAAGTCGAACACCGGCGTATAGGGCGGCTGGGCGATCGCGGTCTGCGACAGACTGATCTTGAGCACGATCGCAAACGGCACAAGAAAGAACGCGAGGAGCCAGGCGTAGGGAACCCGCACGACGAGCTTCGCCATGAAGGAGCGCTGCGTCTGCCGGTAGGTCATGGGCGGGTCTTGCGTCATCGGGTCAGCACGATCGCGGCGTCGGGCGCAAAGCTGACCCGAACCTCGTCGTTCCAGCCGATGGCGCGTCCGGCGGACCGGCCGGTATTGGCGACCGCCGCTTGCAACGGCACGCCGGCCTCGGTCCGCAGCCGGTAGATCGACAGACCGCCGAGATAGCCGACGTCGACGACCGTCGCGACGGCGCCGTTTTCCGGCCCGGTTTGCCGGTCCGGCGATGGCTCGCTCGGCGCAATCCGCAGCTTCTCCGGCCGCACCGCCACCCAAACCGTCGCGCCCGGTTCGGCAGCGATCTTCGCCGCCACGCGCAACCGGCCCAAAGCCGTGCCCTCGACGCTCGCGCCGTCGTCGCCGACCCGCCCCTCCAGCAAATTGACGTTGCCGACGAAATCGGCGACCCAGCGCGAATTCGGCTGCTCGTAGATTTCGGCCGGCGGCGCGACCTGCATCAGCCGGCCGCGGTCCATCACGGCAATCCGGTCGGCGACCGTCATCGCTTCGCTCTGATCGTGAGTGACGATGATGAAGGTCAGCCCGAGGCGGCGCTGCAGGTCCATCAGCTCGAACTGCGTCTCGCCGCGCAGCTTCTTGTCGAGTGCCGCCATCGGCTCGTCGAGCAGCAGCACCCGCGGCCGCTTGACCAGCGACCGCGCCAGCGCCACGCGCTGGCGCTGCCCGCCGGACAGTTCGTGCGGCTTGCGCCGGCCGAAGCTGTCGAGCTTCACCAAGCGCCAGCATGTCGGCCACCCGTTCGGCGATTTGCGCCCTGGGCAAGCCCTCCTGCTTCAGCCCGAAGGCGACATTGGCCTCCACGGTGAGGTGCGGGAACAGCGCATAGCTCTGGAACATCATGTTGACGGGACGCCGGTGCGGCGGCACCGGCGCAAGATCCACGCCGTCAAGCAGGAAGCGCCCGGCGCTGGCCTGCTCGAAGCCCGCGATCAGGCGCAACAGCGTGGTCTTGCCGCAGCCCGAGGGTCCGAGCAGCGCGAAGAACTCGCCCGGATAAATGTCGAGCGAAAGACGATCGACCGCGGCGTAGGCGCCGAAGCGCTTGCTCACGCCTTCGATCCGCAACAGCGGCTGCAGGGTGCGATCGGCCCAAGGCGCAAAGCCTCGCTTGGCAAGGCCTCGTTCCGGTTCGACGGTCTGCATCGATGCTCCCAGCGCGATGACGCGCGCCGACGGCGCGCCAAGGGCACGCTAAAGCATTTTGATGCCAACTGAAAAGATGCGCGGGTCAGCTCACGACGGCCGCCGCTACCGCATTCGCGATAGCCTCGTCGTCGCCTTCTTCCGCCATCAGCTTGCGCGGCTCCGGGCCGTAATAATCGCCCAGCTGCACGACCGGCCGCGGCTGCGTCGTGATCGAGACCAGCCGGTCATAGAGCGCTTTCGCCGAGACCGGCTTGGTCAGATATTCGTTGACGCCGAGCCGCACCGCCTCGACGACCCGCCAGCGTTCGCAGTGCCCGGTCAAAATGATGATCGGGATATCCGGCATCGGGAACACGCCCGGCGAACGCACGATCCGCACCAGTTCCGGCCCGCTCAAGAGCGGCATTTCCCAGTCGAGGATCACGACGTCGGGCGCGACGGTGCGGATCGAGTCGAGCGCGGCGATGCCGTCGGCCGCTTCGTAGATGTCCTTGATGCCGCAATTGACCAGAAGATTGCGGATCATCTTGCGCATGTACTGATTGTCATCGACTATCAGCACGCACAGCGACTGGATGAGATTCTCGATTTGCTTCTTTGAGTGTTTCGACGACATGCCATACCGGCCGCCAACACGGCCGCTTCGGTTTCGGTGCCTCGTCCTCCCCGTCCTGCATTCGCGCATGAGAGCATGAGTCCCCTTGCTGGTTGGTAAAATGAACCCGGCAATTCGTTGCGATCGGGCGGCCGCCGCGGTCCGTGCCGGCCGACGTGGTGAGCGTTCGGTTAACGCGCGGCCGATCCGGCCGGCGCGCGCGCTCAATTGACGAGGAAGACCTGGCTTAAGCCGGGATCGGATTCCGGCTTGTAGGTGGCGAGCTTGCGCGGTTCGGGACCGTAATAATCGCCCTGCTTCATCATCCGGCGCGGCTTGACCAGGATCGACACGATGCGCGCCAACAGCGCGGTCGATGACACCGGCTTGAGCAGATATTCGTTGACGCCGAGCCGCACCGCTTCGACCACACGCGAACGCTCGCTGTAGCCGGTGAGCATGATGATCGGCACGTCGGGCACCGGAAACTTGCCGGGCGAACGCACCGTGCGCACGAATTCCGGCCCATTCGGGCTCGGCATCTCCCAATCGAGAATGACGATATCCGGCGCCCGCATGCAGATTTTTTCGAGGCCGCTGCGACCGTCGCCCGCCTCGTAGATGTCTTTGATGCCGATCGACTGCAACAGCGCGCGTGTGACTTTGCGCATGCTCGGCTTCGTCATCGACGATGAGCACCTTGAGACGCTCGACTTGGCGCGCAATTTGGTTGGCGAGCGATTCCATGACGCCCCTTGGAAACCAATTCCCCGCCGCGATCTGACCACAGACCGATGAAGTTACGGTTGGGTAAATCGCTAAAACTTTACGAAAGCGCGCCGCTTGCCGGCGGCGCCGACGCCATGAAGCGGTCGAGGGCCGCGGTCTGCGCCGGCGAAAACCGCAAGCCCAGCTTGGAGCGGCGCCACAGCACGTCGTCTGCGGTTTGCGCCCACTCCGTCGCCATCAGGTAGCGCACCTCGGCGGCGGTGAGATCGGCGCCCAAGCGCATGCCCAGATCGTCGAGGCCGGTCGCCTTGCCGAGTACGCGCTCGACCCGCGTGCCGTAAGCCCGCACCAGCCGCCGCGCATGATCCGCGGTCAGGAACCGCCAAGTCCGCCGCGTGCGCTCGATCAGCGTGTCGACGCCGTCATAGACGAAGTCGCCGCCCGGCAAGGGGCTTGGCGCGGTCCAGCGCCGCGAATGCGGAAAGAAATGCGCAAGCCGCGCCAGGACGTCCTCGGCAAGGCGCCGGTAAGTCGTGATCTTGCCGCCATAGACCGTGAGCAGCGGCGCCTCGCCGAAGCGCTCGTCGAGGATCAGGGCATAATCGCGGCCGATGTCCTGGGGCTTGCGGGCGCCGTCGTCGTAGAGCGAGCGGACGCCGGCAAAAGCCCAGACCACGTCGGCGGCGCCGATCTCGGTGCGGAAATATTCGTTGGCGACCCTGCACAGATAATCGATTTCTTCGCCGGTCGGCAGCACCATCGAGGGATCGCCGGCGAAGACCCGATCCGTGGTGCCGATCAACGTGAAGTCGCGCTCGAAGGGGATCGCGAACACGACCCGGCGGTCGGGCGCCTGCAAGATATAGGCGCGGTCGTGATCGAATAGCCGCCGCACCACGATGTGGCTGCCCTTGTCGAGCCGCAGCCGATGCTGCGGCTTCAGCCGCAGCGCCGTTTCGGCAAACACCTCGCTCCAGGCGCCGGCGGCGTTGACCAGAATCCGCGCCGTTACCACCTCGCGCTTACCGCGGGCATTGAGCACGAGCTGCCAGACGTCGCCGCGCTCGGCGCGCACGCAGCGCGTGCGGGTGCGGATCGACGCGCCGCGCTCGGCGGCATCCACCGCGTTGAGCACGACGAGCCGCGCATCGTCGGCAAAGCAATCGGAATATTCGAAGGCATGGTGGAAGCGCGCCTTCAGCGGCACGCCGGCCTCGTCGGTGACCAGATCGAGCTCGCGGGTGGGCGGCAAGATGTTGCGCCAGCCGATCCAGTCGTAGAGCTTTAGACCGAGCCATAACATCGTCGCCGAGCGCCGCGCCTCGTTGACCGGCAGCACGAAGCGCAACGGCCGGACCAGATGCGGCGCCGCGCGTAACAGCACTTCGCGTTCGCGCAACGCGGCATGGACCAGCCGGAACTCGCGGTGCTCGAGATAACGCAAGCCGCCATGGATCAGCTTCGAGGAGGCCGAGGACGTGCCCGAGGCGAGATCGTTCTGCTCGATGAGGACGACGCGAAAACCCCGGCCGGCGGCGTCGCGCGCGATGCCGGTGCCATTGATGCCGCCGCCGATAACGGCGAGATCGAAATCAGCCACTGATTCTCCCCTCTATGCAGAATAAAGAACCACCAGTCATTGTCATCGTCCGCGAAGGCGGACGATCCAGTAGCCGCGCAAAACGAGGTGACGAACGGTGGTATCTTGCCTCATAATCCCTGATTACTGGATGCTCCGCCTACGCGGAGCATGACAACGAAGATTGCCGCGATGGACTTCCGCGATCGTCATATCGTCGTCACCGGCGGTGCCGGCGCGCTCGGCACCGCCGTGGTTGCGACGCTTCTTGAGGCCGGCGCCGTCTGCCACGTGCCCTGCTTCGACGCGGCGGAAGCGAACCGGTTTCGGCTGCGCGAGCATAAGCAGGTGGTGCTCGCGGTGGCCGGCGATCTCGCCGACGAGGCGGCGGTCGGCCGCGTCTATCAGGGGATCGCGCCGCTCTGGGCGTCGATCCACATTGCCGGCGGCTTTGCGTTCGGGGCGCTGCGCGACGCCGGCATTGCCACGATCCGCCGGCAGATCGATATGAACCTCGTCAGCTGCATGCTGTGCTGCCGCGCCGCGGTCAAAGCGATGGGCGGCGGCGGCGGCGGCCGCATCGTCAATGTCGCCGCCCGCGCCGGCCTTGAATGGCGCAGTGGCGCCGGCATGGTCGCCTATGCCGCGAGCAAGGCCGCGGTCGCGGCGCTCACCGTCGCGCTGGCCGAGGAGGTTGCCAAGGACGGCATTCTGGTCAACGCCGTGGCGCCGTCGATCATGGACACGCCCGCCAACCGTCAAGCCATGCCCAAAGCCGATTACGCTTTGTGGCCCAAGGTCGAAGAAGTGGCGGCGACGATCGCCTTTCTCGCCTCGCCCGACAATCGCGTCACCCGCGGCGCCGTGGTCCCGGTCTACGGGAAATCTTAGTATCCCGGCCACAATCCCGGCGTCGCCAGTTCGACGAGATGGCCGTCGGGATCGCGGAAATAGATGCTTTCGCCGCCGCGCGGCCATTTGGTGCGGCCTTCGATTTCGATCTCGGCTTCGTTGAGCCGCGCTTGCCATTCAGCGCGCTCATCCGCCGCGATCGAGAACGCGATATGTACCGGCCCATGGCCGTCATGCGGCGGGATGGTGCCGCCCGGCAGCTGCACGGTTTGCAACGAATGGCCGCGCAGGAACAGCAGCAGCACGCCGTGGCCCGCGACGTCATAAGCGCACAGCCGCTGATCGCGGTAGATGCTGTTGAGCCCGAGCACCTGCTCGTAGAACGCGCAGGCGCGCGCGAAGTCGTCGACATAGAGCACGGTTTCGAGCACGCCGAGAAGTGCGGGCATGACGGGGATTTTATCCCGAAACCGCAACGACTTCGCGCGCCGGCACCCTCACCAGGCGGCTCACCGCGCTCGATGCGACGATGGCGCGCTGCTGCGCATAGGCCTCGTGATTGCGCTCGATGTAATCGAGATCGTAGAGGTAATTGACCATCAACCCGTAGGACTGTTTGAGCGCCCGCTCCGAGGTGTCGGCGAGCCAGTCGAGCTGTTCGAGCCGGGCGCCGTTGCCGAGATGAAATCGCGCCACCGCGTCGACCGGCAAGCCGCGGCCATTGCGGGCGCGCATATAATACCAGGCGGCGGCGCGGATCACCGGCTCGCGGACTTTCTCGGCGGCGTCCGGCGCGCGCCACCAATCCTTATTATCGAGCGCCGCAAGCGCCTCGCGATCCATCTCGTCGAGCGCGGCGGAATCCGGATTGGCGCGCTCGCGCGCGAGCCATTCGGCGAAGTTCGGCGCCGGCGACAGCGTCACGAATTTGCCGATGCGGGAGAGTTCGCGCGAAACCTCCTCGACCACCTGCTTGATGAGAAAATGCCCGAAGCTCACGCCGGCCAGCCCGTGCCGGCAATTGGTGATCGAATAGAACACCGCCGTGGTCGCGCGCCGCGGTTCGACCGGCTCGCGCTTGTCGGAGAGGATCGGCGCGATGGCGTCCGGGATTTCGCGGGTCAGCGCCACTTCGACGAAAATCAGCGGGTCGTCGACCAGCGCCGGATGGAAGAAAGCGTAGCAGCGGCGGTCCGGCGGATCGATGCGCCGGCGCAGCTCGTCCCAATCGCTGATCTCGTGCACCGCCTCGTAGCGGATGATCTTTTCCAGGATGGCGGCCGAGGTCGACCAGTCGATGCGCCGCAGCACCAAAAATCCGCGGTTGAACCAGGACGAAAACAAATGCACGAAGTCGTTGTCGATCTCGCCGAGGTCGTCGCGGTGATCCATGGCGTCGATCAGCTGCTCGCGCATGCGCACCAGCGCGGCGGTGCCGCCGGGGGCGAGATTGAGCCGACGGAACAGTTCGAGCCGCCGCGGCTCGCTGGCGTGATTGAGCTCGTAGGCAGCCTCGGCGCCGGGCGACGCCCGCCAGGCCGCGACCGCGCGGTCGATGCTGCCTCGATCGTGGCCGAACGTGGTGGCGAGCGCTTCGAAGAAGGCGATGCGCGGCCCGGTGGTCAGCTCCGCATAGCGCGCCAGGATTTCCTGCGCCAGCGCGACGCCCGAGGCCTCGCCGCGGCCGGACAACAGCTCCTCGCATTGTTCGACCAGACCCGCCGAGCGCTCGTGCGCCGGCTCGCGGCGCTCGCGCTTGATCAGAGCGCGGCTCCTCTCGGCGATGCTTTGCAGCATTTCGCTGAAGAACGAGGTGTTCACCGCTTCATCCCATCCGGCAAGGCAAGACTTAGCTAATAATGCGCCACGACAATGACAAGTTGGCGAACGCCCAGAGACTCGCCAAGACACTATAGACAAACGACTATAGACAAACCTGGACAAATTCGCGTCGCTTTGTCACTTAAGCGCGCGCGCGGCGGCGTGCCGCGCGGCGGCGGGAGCGGTTCATGCCAGAGCTATCCAAGCAAGGTCCGCCATCCAAGCAAGGTCCATTGGCCGGATTGCGCGTGCTGGAGCTGGCCCGGATTTTGGCCGGGCCGTGGGCCGGGCAGATTCTGGCCGATCTCGGCGCCGACGTGATCAAGGTCGAGCGCACCGGGGCCGGCGACGATACCCGCGCCTGGGGCCCGCCCTTCGTGCCGGCGGCCGACGGCGGCCATCTCAGCTCGGCTTATTTTCATTCCGCCAATCGCGGCAAGCGTTCGATCGAGCTCGATTTCACCACCGCCGAGGGTCAGCGCCTGGTCAAGAAACTCGCCGCGCGCTCCGACGTCTTGATCGAGAATTTCAAGGTCGGCGGGCTTACCAAATTCGGCCTCGACTATAAAAGCCTCGCACCCGCCAATCCGCGTCTGGTCTATTGCTCGGTGACCGGCTTCGGCCAGACCGGGCCGTCGGCATCGCGGGCCGGCTACGATCTGATGGCGCAGGGCATCGGCGGCATCATGGGCATGACCGGCGCCGCCGACGGACCGCCGCTGCGCGTCGGCGCGCCGATCGCCGATATCTTCTCCGGCGTCTACGCGGCGGTCGGCATTCTCGCGGCGCTGGCGCGGCGGGAAAAGACCGGCCGCGGCGGCTACGTCGATACCGCGCTGGTCGATTCGACCGTCGGCACGCTGGCGTTTCAGGCGCTTAATTATCTCGTCTCCGGCGAACTTCCCAAGCGCATCGGCAACGCGCATCCCAATCTGGTGCCCTATCAGGAGTTTCCGGTCGCCGACGGCCGCGTCATCATCGCCACCGGCAACGACGCGCAGTTCGTCAAATTGTGCGGCATTCTCGGCGCGCCGCAGCTCGCCGAAGAGCCGGCCTACAAGGACAACAAGGGGCGCCTCGCCCACCGCGCCGAATTGGTCGGCAAACTTTGCGCGCTGACGTCGCGTTTCAAGCGCGAGGAGCTGTTGGACAAGCTGGAAGCCGCCACCATTCCCGCCGGCCCGATCAACGATCTCGACCAGGTGTTTGGCGATCCGCAGGTCATCCATCGCGGCATGCGCCTCGAATTGAAGAGCGATGCGGCCAAGGGCGGTAAAATTCCCGGCGTCCGCACCCCGATCGTGCTCGACGGCGCGCCGATGGCGTCGGAGCGGCCATCGCCACGGCTCGGCGAGCACACCGCCGAGATCCTGCGCGAGATCGGGGAGTAAAAACGAAATCGGCGCCGCGCGCGCCGTAGGGGCGCCCCTCGTGGGCGCCCGCGACATCGGCCGGCGGCCACAAGGGCCGCCCCTACGCAGATGCGCACAGAAATTCGTTCTCGCGGCGCGATGGCGCCCGAGTTTTGTCAAACAGCCCACGTTTCGCGTCGTCATTGCGAGGAGCGGAGCGACGACCCACCTTCGCTCGCTTCGTGAGCTACGGTGGGTTTGAGTCCACCGAAGCGCGGAGCGCGTAGGTGGAAGCAATCCAGAGCGGCACGCTACGGCTGGATTGCTTCGCTGCGCTCGCAATGACGAAAGAAATAAGGAAGCGGAACGCCGGCAAACGCAGGGTACTACCTCCCGCACCAAGCGGGTGCGGGTCGCGCCACGGAGTGAGCGGCTTACGCCGCCCTCCGCTTGCGGGCGCGCTCGCCTGCCGGCGTTCCACCACGGCTCCTGCCCAAGGGAGTCGTCGTCCCAAGGGCGCGACCCGGGCCAGGCTTCGTGGGCGGCGGCGCCGAACGCGGCGGGGGTCACTCCGCCGACGCCGCTCCCACTTCCAGCGAAGCACCTCGCACGCCGGTCGTAATGCCGGCAGGCATGATGCCCGAGCCGCCCGGGAGCGGATCGTAACTCCGCCCGCGGGCACCGTCCTCGCCCCGACCTGCGGGTCTACCTCCCGCAGGCGTCCTTTCGGGCGAGATTTGATTCGCACCAATATCACTGAAACGGTGACATATGTCAAGCTTAATCGCATAATCGGTGACAAACCCCCGGTTTATTGACTTATGTTCTCTATATGTTCACATCGCGCCATGCGGACTCGGGGGGACCTCTTGCGGTTTGCCGTCGCTTTCGCGCTGCGCGGCGCGCGCAAACTGGTGCGCGGGCTGCGCCAGGGGCTGAGCGAGGAAGAGCGCTACCGCGTCGCCGACGATGTCGTGCATCGCCTGCAGCAGCACGGCGATCCGTGGCGGCTGTCCGACGAACTGCCGCCGATGACCGGCAAGGGATTTTCCACGCCGCCGGGTGAAATGACGTAGTCGGATCGCACGACTCGCCGTTTGCAAGCCGGCTATTACGTCGCGCGGCGCGGGATTTGCATGTGATCCGGCACCGGGCCTTCACAGGAGCATGACATGCCCAATCGAGCTGAACTTGCACTCCCACCGGTCGGTTGGCAGAGCGCCGCCGCGGTGCCTGACGACGCTTGGACCGTTATCGGCTTTTGCGCGATCGGCGGGCTGCTCTCGATCTGCTTCGCAGCCTCTTCCCTGGGCGGCGATGTGTTCTCCGGTCTAATGGCGCAAATGTCTTGGGGATAATATCTTGGGATAATCTCTTGGCGATGCCGCGCGATTGAGCGCGCCAAGTGAGCGTAGGCGGGGCGCGCGATCCGGGCTAGAGCCTTATCGGTTTTGATGGAATCAAAACCGATAAGGCTCTAGCTTTTCGGATGAGCATGATCTTTTCCGACCTTCCTTCGCCCGCCGAAGCGGGCTTCGCGAAGGCGGGAACCCGGTATCCACTTTTCGGGATCATGCTCTATGCTTGCCGCCATGGCCCGCGTCGCCCTGATCGAGGAAAAGGATCATCCCGAGCTCGCCGAACTGATCGGCAAAATCCGCGCTGGCCGGCGCGGGGCGCTGATCAACGTCTACAAGCTCCTGCTGCACGCGCCGCCGCTCGCCGCCGTCTGGCTCGATTTCGTCTCGACCGCGCGATACAAGACCGGGCTCGACGGCCGGCTGCGCGAGATCGTCATCGTCCGCGTCGCCCATCTCAATCGCACGACCTACGTGTTCAAGCAGCACGTGCCGCAGCTCTCGGCGCCGGAAGGACTGAGCGACGCGGAATGCGACGCGCTCGCCGACTGGCGCGCCGCCAAATCGTTCAGCGCGCGCGAGCGCGCGGCGCTCGCTTATACCGACGCCATGACCCGCGACATCGCCGTGCCGGACGACGTGTTCGACGCGCTCAAGTCCCATTTCAACGAACGGCAGATCGTCGAATTGAGCGTGCTCATCGGGCTCTATAACATGCATACGCGGGTGTTCACGGCGCTCAAGATCGATCCCGAGCCGCATCACTGAGCTGCTTGCCTCCCCTCTCCCCTTGTGGGAGGGCGATTATGCCCTTCTTGGCGGATAGGAGGGGCTATCCTACAACCCCCAAGATACCCGAGAATATGATTCTCCGGGGGGTATTACTATGCCGGAAAACGGCGACGACAAATTGCGGGTCGATCGAACGCGGCAGGCGCTTATCAAGCAACAAGAGCAGCTTCGCGCCGCAACCCAGAACCCCGGACCTGGTCAGCCGCCTAAATCGGTCGTTGAGCGCTGGTCTGAGTATTCGCTTAGGTCGATTATGCGTCCGGCTGGGGAATATTGGCTGGACCGGAGAGTTCGCGAGCGCGAGCAATCTGCGGAGAGAAACGTCGTGTCTAATCCCCATCCCGAAACCGCCAGCCCGATGCATGAGCGAGATCGGCGTTTTTGGCTCGTTACCCTCTGGGCGGGCAGCATCGGCGGCGCATTGGCAGTGGGCTGTTACATTGCATGGGCTAGCGGCCAAATGCCTTTGCAATGGGCGGCTCCGGGTATGGCAATTGGGCTGCTAGCTATGGCAGGCGCGACGATTTACGCACTCGATAAACGACCGCCGAAGATTTGGCGTCCTGGGCCAATGCTGATTGTCGTGGCGGCACTGACATGGGCGTTAGTCGGCTGGCAGGCGTGGATGTGGTTTCATCCATCCGTACAAGGCTACACGCAAGCCCAATTAGATAAGGCGGTTAAAGATGGAAAAGCCCAAATTCAGGCGCAGTTGGACGCTGCCCAGAAAACGATAACCGATTTTAAGAATGCGCCGGGGAAGTTAGCGACTGCGAATGGCTCGGCCGCACTTCCGCTGCATGACGCCGAATGGAAGAGGATCAGGCAACAAGCTAATCGCGATATAGAAGGCTATCTAGACGGCCCGTTTCAAACATTTGCCGATACTGCACAAGCAATCGTTGATAACATCAACAAGGAAAAAGTTAGCGCCCAACTCCAACGCGCAATTGCATTAAGGGCGCTGCTAGAAGATACAAACGCAAAGCAGTACCGAATGCTTAGGCCATATGAAGGCATTGATGACATTTTCAGTCTAACAGATTGGAATCTTCTTAAGCAAAAAATCGAGCCTGCGATTGTAGAATATATCGCGGAATTGACGCCGCTTCCGCAGGATCAGGGAGCCGGTATTTTCGCGTCACAACCATCCTTCCAAAGATTTGGCGCAGCAGTAAGTCTCATTCCGCGATGGATAAACGATACTGTTAGGTCACTTGCCAATTCGCGCGCGAAATTAGAGCAAACTGAAGTGCACCAATGATGTTTCCGCACTTCAAAACGGCAACTCCAATTGCTCCGGTTCTGGCTCGCTGGCATCGTTTCCGTCTAGCTGAGACGGATGCCAGTGACCACGCCTCAGCAGCCTGCTATTGCCTTCCCGAAAATATCGGGGTTATCGCGGTTAATCGCCTTGTGGGAGAGGGTGCCGAGCGACCCCCGACTTGATCGGGGGGAGCGAGGCGGGTGAGAGGTTGCGCGCCAGCACCCCTCACCCGGCTTGCCCGTCTTCGCTTGGCTCCGACGGGCGCGCCACCCTGTCCCGCAAGGAGAAAGGGAAGAAAAGGGAAGAGTTGACGCGAGTCCGAAATTCATTTCGACAAATGAGCGTGTGATTGCATGCCGCCGGTTCTCGTCGTCGAGGACGATCGTTTTTTGCGCGTCGTCGCGCTGGTGCTCGATGCGAAGGCGAGCGCCGAGCGTTTTGCCGCTTTCGCCGATTTCTTCGCCCACGACGAGCCCGATTTCGCCGGCTGGTGCGAAAAACTGCGCCGCCAAGCGCAAAAGCTTTATCCGGCCGACGTGCGGCTGGTCGAAACCCAAGCGGCGCTGCGCGAAAATCTCGCCGACGCCGACGCGCTGATCGTCGAATCGCTTGCGGTCGGCGCCGAGGAAATCGCGGCGGCGCCGCGGCTCAAGGCGGTGCAGAAATTCGGCGTCGATCTGCGCCGCATCGACGCCAAGGCCTGCGGCCAAAGAGGCGTCGCGGTGCTGACCATCCGCCGCCGCGCCAACATCGCCTGCGCGGAACTTGCGCTCACTTTGATGCTGATGCTGGCGCGCCGCGTCAACGAATTGCACGGCCGCATCAGCGCCGAGGCGCTGGCGGCGCTCGGCTATGAATACAAGCCGTTCGACCGCCGCCACACGCCGAACTCGAATTGGGGCCGCATTCCGGGCCTGAAAATCCTGTACGGCGCGACGGTCGGCATCGTCGGCTTGGGCGAGATCGGGCGCGAATTCGCCGTCCGCGCCGCATCGTTCGGCATGCGCATTCTTTATACGCAGCGCCAACAGGCGCCCGCGGCAACCGAGCAGCTCTACAAGGCGACCTACCGGCCGATGCCGGATTTGCTGGCGGAGAGCGACTGGGTCGCGCTGTTCGTGCCGACCGGGCCGGCGACGCAAAACCTCATCGGCCGCGCCGAGCTCGCGCGCATGCGGCCGGGCGCGCGGCTCATCAACATCTCGCGCGCCGAGGTGGTCGACCGCGCGGCGCTGATCGAGGCGCTGCAATCGGGCCGGCTCGGCGGCTTCGGGCTCGATCCGCTCTACCAATCCCCCGGCCGCGACGACGATGAGCTGTTGAAATTTCGCAACGTCATCATGACGCCGCACATCGCCGCGCAGCCGCGCGCCAACGCGCTCGAGGATCTTAACGACATGATCGCCGGGTTGGCGCGGGCCTTGTAGATGGGGTAACGGGGCGCTCCTCGCAATGACGCCGCGTCAGGTCACAGGCAACGGCGCCAGCACCTCGATATCGGTGATGACGTCGATAATGACCGGACGGTTGGCGGCGAACGCCTGGGCGAGCGCCGCCGGAAACGCGGAAGCCTGCTCCACGCGGATGCCGAGCGCGCCCATGTCCTCGGCGATGCGGGCGAAATCGACCTTGCTGAAATGCCAGAGTTCCAGCGCCTTTTCGGTCTGCTTGCCGCCATAGGCACGGTCGTAGCCGTGCTTCGACTGGTTGCCGCCGGCATTGTCGTTCACAACGATCACCGCGTTGATGTTCCAGCGCGCCGCCGTCTCGATCTCGGCAATGTGGTACCAAAGACCCGAATCCCCGGTGAACACGACCACGGGCCGGTCGGGGCAGGCGCACTTTGCGCCGAGACCGGCGGGAAAGGCCCAGCCGAGGTGACCGGCGCTGCGCATGAAGCTCTGGCGCGGGCTGCGAATGTCGAACATGCCGCCCATCCACATCCCGGCATGGCCGGTGTCGGCGAGGACGATGGCGTCGTCCGGCATGTGTTGCGTCAGCTCGCGGCACAGCCGCTCGGGACGGATCGGCACCGCGTCGGATTCGAGCACGGATGCGTATTTTTCCCGCCACGCCTTGCCCATCGCCTGCGCCTCGCCGACCCAGCTTTTGCGCTTCGCCGCGCTGGCGCGGTCGGCAAGCGCTTGCATGCGCGCAAGCGTCACCTTGGCGTCGCCGTTGACCGCGGCGGCCAGCGGATAATTGCGGCCGAGCGCTTCCGGATCGATGTCGATCTGAATGGCCGGCGTGCCGATTTTCGGCACCGCCCAGAAGTGGGTGGTCATGCCGCCGGTCTCGCTGCCGATGAAACACACCAGGTCGGCTGCGTTGACCACGTGGTTCGCGCTCTCGCGCGAATAGCTGCCGACCACGCCGACCGAGAGCGGATGATTGCCGGGAATCGTATCCTTGCCGTTGAGCGAGGTGGCGACCGGAATCTGCAGCGCCTCGGCGAGCGCGACGAGTTCGGCCGCCGCGCCGGAAGCGCGCACGCCGCCGCCGGCGACGATGACCGGACGCCCAGCTTCTTGCAGGATTTTGAGCGCCGCGCGCAGGCTCGCCTCGTCCGGCTGGGGACGGAACGCGGGCACGCGGGCAAATTGCGGCTCGACCAGCGGCTCCATGTCCGCCTCTTCGGCGTCGATTTGGCCCTCGTTGCCGCGGAACTGCAGGTGGACCGGGCCGGGACAGCCGGTCACCGCGGTGCGGAAGGCCTGGCGCACCATGTCGGGAAAGCGCGCGACGTCGTCGACCGTGGCGTTGAATTTGGTCACCGGCTCGAACGCCGGCACGTCGTCGACCTCCTGATAGACTTTGCGGAACTTGGTCTTCGGCTGGCGCCCGCCGGTCATGGCGATGACCGGCGAATGCGCAAGCCAGGCATCGCGCAGCCCAGCGGCGAGGTTGAGCGCGCCGACCACCTGCGCCATGCAGATGCCCGGCTTGCCCGAGGCGCGCGCATAGCCGTCCGCCATGTAGGCGGCCGCCTTCTCGCCGTGCGCGTGAACCCGCTTGATGTCGGTGCGGCGCTCGATCTCGGCGAAAGTGGCGCGCAACGCCGCCGGCACATGGAAAACGTGGGTGACGCCGTAACCCTTGAACATGTCGGCGAGGCATTGCGCCCCGGTCATTTTGCGATTGTGTCCGAGCAGCATGTGGATGGTCCCCTTGCCAACTTTTCCCGGGCGCAGCGCAGCACGAAGTGGTGCGCTGCAGAACCGGGATCGTTACACACTCAGCGTCCGCCACGATCCCGGATCAGCAGTGCACCGCTGCGCGCTGCACTGCATCCGGGAAACGCAGCCGCTAATCGTCGAACACCGCCACCGCGCGGATCGGCGAGCCGGTGCCTTCGCGCCACTTCAGCGGCAGGCCGATGAACTGGAATTCGCCCTGGCCGAGCAAGGCTTCGAGATTGCACAGGCTCTCCATATGCGTGATGTCGAGTTCGAGGCAGGCCTTGTGCACCAGCGCGTTGATCTTGCCCTCCGGTCCCGGCCGCATCGAGTCGATGCCGAAGTGCACGATGCCCTGCCGCGCGAGCCATTCGGTCGCCGCGACATTGACGCCCGGATTGTCCGTCGCATAGGCCGGCGTCGGGAAAGTGCGCGCGTGATGCCCGGTGCAGATCAGCACCGTGCCCTGTTTCGGGATCGGCACACCGGCCTTTTTCACCGCCGCATCGAGATCCGCCGGCGTGATTTCCGCGCGCGGCTTGACGTGGCGCAGGTCGATGCAGATGCCCCGGACGATGCAGTTTTCCAGCGGATATTTGTCGATCGGCGTGCCCGACTTGCCGAAGTGCCGCGGCGCGTCGATATGCGTGCCGCCGTGGTCGGGCATCGAAAAAAACATCACGCTGTTGCCCTGAATATTTCCCGAATCGGCGAAGGCTTCTTCGTGCGTCTTCCAGATCCCGTGAATGATCGGCGGCTGCCCCGGATAGGACGGCGTGCGGTGGTAAAGCTCACGGCTCAAATCGACGATGCGCATGCTACGCACTACTCCGGCTTGAAATCATTCTGGTTTGAAGTTCATGGCCACGCCGTTGATGCAGTAGCGCAGATGGGTCGGCGGCGGGCCGTCCTCGAACACGTGGCCGAGATGGCTGCCGCAGCGGCTGCAATGCACCTCGGTGCGCTCCATGCCCCAGCCGCGATCGGTCGTGGTCTCGACCGAGCCCGCGACGGGATCGTTGAAGCTCGGCCAGCCGGTGCCGCTGTCGAATTTCCTTTTCGCGGCGAACAGCGGTTGCCCGCAGCCGGCGCAATAGAACGTGCCGGCGCGCTTCTCGTAATTGAGCGCGCAAGAGCCCGGCCGCTCGGTGCCGTGCTCGCGCATGATGTGAAACTGCTCCGGCGAAAGCAGCTTGCGCCACTCCGCGTCGGTATGGGTGACGGGATATTGCTTGGTGTCCAGACTGGTGCCCATGGCCATGCGCCTGTTTCGTGATAGACGATACTGACAAACGTAATCTACGGTTGGCAATGCGCAATGGCGTGATCGGCGTGAACCGGGAATCGGGTGGTTGAGCGATCCGGGGTTGTTTAAGAACAAAACCTGATTGAACCTCGAAGAGCAGCCGCCTTGTCAGCCGCGACAAATCGGGACCGCCGTGGATCTCTCGCGCTGGCAATCGTGGCCACCGAGCTCGCCGCGATGTTCGTCGGCGCGATCATGCCGACGCCGCTCTACCCGCTTTACCGGCAGGCATTCGGGTTTTCCGGAATCACGCTGACGCTGATTTACGCGGTCTACGTGCTGGGAAATCTTGTCGCGCTGTTGTTCTTCGGCCGCCTGTCCGACCAGATCGGCCGCCGCAATACCAGTCTGCCGGCGATCGGCTGCGGCCTGGCGAGCACGGCCGTGTTCGCCGCCGCCGCGAGCACGCCGTGGCTGTTCGCCGCCCGCGCGCTGAGCGGCTTCTCGACCGGACTTGCGGCGGGCGCGGCGACGGCATGGATCGCCGAGCTGTACGGCGGCGGCACGAGGGGAGCGGCCGCCCGCATTGCATCCGCGGCAAATTTCTTCGGTTGCGCCGCCGGACCGCTGCTGGGGGGCCTGCTCGCCCAATTCGCGCCCGCACCGTTGCGGCTTTGCTATCTCGTCTATCTCGTTCTGCTCTGCGCCATCGCCGCCGCCATCGCCTTCGCGCCCGAGACGGTGACGAAGCCGAAGCGTCTTGGCGAGGCCTCGTTCGCGCCGCGGCTCGGCATCCCGCAGTCCATTCGGCTGCAATTCGTCTCGCCCGCCGTGACCGGCTTCGCAACCTTCGCACTGATCGGCTTTTACTCCGCGCTCATTCCGAACCTGCTCGCCGAAAGCCTGCACCTGGCCGCGCCGGCGGTGGCCGGCGCTATCGTGTTCGAGCTGTTCGGGGTTGCCGCGGTGACGATCCTCCTCGCAGGCCGATTTACCAGCCAAACGATCATGTTGAGCGGCCTGACGCTGTTACCGCTCAGCTTGTGGATTCTGGTCGCCGCCGAGGCCGCGCAATCGCTGCCGGTCATGCTGTTGGCCGCCGCGGCGGGCGGCATTTCCGGCGGGCTCGGCTATCGCGGCAGTCTTGAAGTGATCAATCGCATCGCGCCCGCCGATCGCCGCAGCGAGGTCGTTTCGAGCTTTCTCGTCGCGCTGTTTGCCGGGAATTCGCTGCCGGTGATCGGCATCGGTTTGCTATCCGCAGCCGCCGGACCGTCGGTCGCCCACGTGTCGTTTGCCACCGCGATCACCGCGCTCGCCGGCATCGCGATGCTGGCCGGAGTGAAATACCCGCCGCAAGAGTGAGCGTCATTTGATCGCCAGCGGATTGACCGGCGAGCCGACGGCTCCAGTAATCGGAATGGCCGGCGCGACGAACATGAACTCGTAAACGCCGTCGGCGGCGCAATCCTCGGCGAGGTCTTTGAGATAAAAAATCTCGCCCATGGTCATGCCCATGATCGGGATGGTGATCCAGTGCCACGGCTGGTTGATGCCGCCTTCGGTATTGTTCGGCCGCACCTCGCAGCCCCAGGTGTCGCTGGCGAGCGCCGCGAGCTCGGTCTTGGCGACGAATTCCAGCGTCTCGAAGGCAAAGCCCGGCGCGTCGCCGCCCGGATAACCGTCCCAGCTGCCGGCTTTGAGGCAGCGCTCCATTTGCCCGGTGCGCACGACGATGTAATCGCCGCGCTTGAATTCGACCTTCTGCTTTTTCGCGGTCAGATCGAGATCGGCGCAGGTGATGCCGTAGCCGTCGTCGAGGCAGTCCTTGCCGAGCGCGCGCGCGACGTCGAGGAACACGCCGCGGCCGACCATCTTATTCTTGGTTTTTTCGATGCCGCATTTCTGCGCGCCGGCCGAGGTCACTTCGCGGCAATCGTAGCCGTTCCACATATTGTTCTCGTAAAACACGTGGCCGAGGCCGTCCCATTGCGTGCCGCATTGCAGCGGCATGGTCACCATATCGTCGGCGGCGCGGATGCCACGCTTGTCGAGCACGCCGGAATAGGCGTCGGTGCCGGTGCGGATCATGGTGTGGATGGGATTGGTCCGCCCCATCGCCGGATATTTGCTCTTGGCGCCCTGCGGCCCGGTATGATCGAAATTGAGCGCGAGCGAGATCACCTTGCCTTTTTTGACCAGCCGCGCCGCGGCGACGATGTCTTGCGGCGACGTATAATTGAGCGTGCCGATCTCGTCGTTCGGCCCCCATTTGCCCCAGTTCTTGTACTTCTCCGCGGCGTCGCGGAGGTCGTCTCGCGTCACTTTGCGCCCGGCCATTGGCTGTCCTTTTCTTGCCCTGCTGTTGATGTTGGCCGGGCAATGATAGCATCGCCGAAACCCCTGGGGAGGACCTTATGACCGCAATAGCTGCAACGGCGCGTGGCGTCGCCTTATGCGCGGGCCTCGTCATGGCAAGCACGTGTTGGGCCGCCGACACCTATCCGGACCACAAAGTGCGCATGATCGTGCCGTTTGCGGCCGGCGGTCCGACCGACGTCATCGGCCGCATGGTGGCGGAGCGGCTGTCCGACGTTTTCGGCCAACAGGTTTACGTGGAGGACCTGCCCGGCGCCGGCGGCAATCTCGGCGTCGAGGAAGCCAAGCGCGCCGCGCCGGACGGCTACACCATCCTCGCCGTCTCGACCGGCTTCATCATCAACCCGAGCATGTACACCACCATCGGCTACGATCCGATCAAGGATTTCGCGCCGATCTCGCTGGTCGCGGCCTCGCCCAATGTGGTGATGGTCCATCCGTCGGTGCCGGCGAAAACGCTCAAAGAGCTGGTCGAAGTCATCAAAGCCACTCCCGGCAAGTACAGCTTCGCCCAGCCCGCCACCGGTTCGACGCCGCATCTCGCCGGCGAACTGTTCAAGCAAATGTTCAACCTCGATATGGTGATGGTGCCGTTCAACGGCGCGCCGCTGGCGGTCAATTCGACGCTGGGCGGCCACACGCCGATCGCCTTCACCGCGCTGCCGCCGGCCATCGGCAATATCAAGGACGGCAGCGTGCGCGGCATCGCCATCCTGGCCAAAGCGCGCGTGGCGGCGCTGCCCGACCTGCCGACCAATATCGAAGAGGGCGTGCCGGGGCTGGAAAGCGACACCCTGACCGGCATCGTGGCGCCGGCCGGCACGCCGCAAGCCATCGTCGACAAATGGAACGCGGCGATCATGAAGATGGTCGCCGACCCCGCGATCAAGCAAAAGCTCGACACGCTCGGTTTCATTCCGGTCGCCAGCTCGCCTTCGGAATTCGCCGACCGCATCAAGACCGAAGCGGCGCGCTGGGACAAAGTGATCAAGGCGGCCGGGATCCATATGGATTGAGTGCGCGCAGCAACGCCGGATCATCCAGAAGGAGAACTTCATGAGAGCGATGCAGGCAGGCGCCGTTCTGGCCGTCATAGGTGCCGCTTTGGGCGCGAGCCTGGTTTTGGCGAGCGCATGCCGAGCCGCGGGCGCCTATCCCGATCATCAGGTGAAGATCATCGCGCCGTTCACGGCGGGCGGCCCGAGTGATTTTGTCGCGCGGCTCCTCGCCGACAAACTATCGAAGACGTTGGGGCAGCCGTTCTATGTCGAGGACCGTCCGGGCGCCGGCGGCAATATCGGCATGACCCAGGTCGCGCGCTCCGCGCCCGACGGTTATACGATCCTGGTGGCGAGCTCGAGCTACGTGGTCAATCCGAGCCTTTACGCCAGCAATCCTTACGACCCGTTCAAGGATTTTGCGCCGGTGTCGCTGGCCGGCGCCGCGCCGAATATATTGGTCGCTCATCCGTCAATGCCGGCAAAGACGCTCAAGGAATTGATCGCGCTCCTGCAGGCCAATCCCGGCAAATATGCCATCGCCAATTCCGGCCTCGGCACCACGCCGCAGCTCGCCGCCGAATTGTTCAAGCTCGCCTTCAAGCTCGACCAGTCGAGCGTGCCCTATGCCGGCGGCGCGCCGGCGATCCAGGCGGTGGTCGCCGCACAGACGCTGATCGGATTTGCCAACCTGACGCCGGCGACGCCGCAAATTCTCGGCGGCACATTACGCGGCCTCGCCGTCACCGCGGTGAAGCGCTCCGATGCGGTGCCGGATGTGCCGACCATGCTCGAATCCGGCGTCGAGGGCCAGGAATCCGAAACCATGCAGGGCGTCTTCGTGCCCGCCGGCACGCCGCAGGCCATTGTCGACCTGCTCAACCGCGAGATCGTCAAGGCGCTGGCGCAACCGGACGTGCAGCAAAAATGCAAGCAAGTCGGCCTCGACATCGTCGCCGACACGCCGGCGGAATTCGCCGCCTATATCAAGAAGGAAGTCGACAGGTGGCATCGAGTCATCGTCGACGCCAAGATTCCGCAAATTCAGTAAGAACGTGAACCGATGCGCATCGTCGATATCCGCGAGACCGCGATCCCGCTGAATTCGACGCTCGCCAATTCGAGCATCGATTTCTCCGAGATGACGACATCGGTCGTCGCCGTCGTCACCGACGTTAAGCGCGACGGCAGGCCGGTTTGCGGCTTCGCCTTCAATTCGACCGGGCGCTACGCCTGCGGCGCGCAGATGCGGGCGCGCTTCATTCCGCGCGTCCTCAAGGCCGACCCCAAATCCCTGCTCGACGAGGCCGGCGATAATTTTTCGCCGGAGAAAATTCTTGGCGTCATGATGCGCAACGAGAAGGCCGGCGGCCACAGCGAGCGCTCGATCGGCATCGGCACCATCGAGGTCGCGGTGTGGGACGCCGTCGCCAAGATCGCGGAACAGCCGCTGCATCGCTTGCTCGCCGAACGCTACAACGGCGGCAAGACCGCCGACAAAGTGTTCTGCTATGTCGGCGCCGGCTGGTACGCGCCGGGCAAGACCACCGAGGATTTACAGGACGAGATGCGGGCCCATCTCGATGCCGGCTACACCATGGTCAAGATGAAAGTCGGCGGCATGGCTTTGGCCGCCGATCTCAAGCGCGTCGAGGCGGTCAAATCGATCCTGCCGCGCGGCGGCGAGCTTGCGGTCGACGCCAATTCGAAATTTTTGCGCGACGAGGCGCTCAGCTATGCGCGCGGGCTGCAGCCGTTGGCGCTGCGTTGGTTCGAGGAACCGTGCGATCCGCTCGACTTCGCGCTGCTTGCCGAAATCGCGGGCAGCTACGACGCGCCGCTCGCGTCCGGCGAATGTCTGTATTCGACCCAGGACGTGGAGAACCTGGTGCGCTTCGGCGGGCTCAAACCGGCGCGCCGCGACGTCATTCAGGTCGATCCGCCGCAGGCCTACGGCATCGTCTATTACGCGCGCACGCTCGAGATGCTGGCGCGCCGCCAATGGCCGCGCGGCCTGTTGTTTCCGCACGGCGGCAACCAGATGTCGCTCGCGATTGCCGCCGGCTTCGGGCTTGGCGGCGCGGAATCCTATCCCGGCGTGTTCGGCGATTTCGGCGGTTTCGCCGATGACGCCAAGCTCGAAGGCGGTTATCTGACGCTGTCGGACCGGCCGGGCATCGGCTTCGAGGGCCAGTCGCGGCTGTACCGCATCATGCGAGAGTTGGCGGCGTGACCAATATGTCATGCCCCCCAACGGGTCCGGCCCGAAGTGGCCGGCCCGATGACAGGCTCCGGCGGGGCACCCAGTAATCGCCGAACATTCAATCATAACAGGATGAAAGCCGGCGATTACTGGATCATCCGCATTCGCGGATGATGACAGAATGCCGTCAGCTACCCCGCAATCCGCTCGATCGCCGCGCCACAGCGGCCGAGTTTTTCTTCCAGCCGCTCAAAGCCGCGATCGAGGTGATAGACGCGGTTGACGATGGTCTCGCCCTCGGCGGCCAGCGCCGCGATCACCAGCGACACCGAGGCGCGCAGATCGGTCGCCATCACCGGCGCCCCTTTGAGCGTTTCGACGCCCTCGATGGTGGCGCGTTCGCCGTCGAGCTGGATGCGCGCGCCGAGCCGCGCCAGTTCCTGAACGTGCATGAAGCGGTTCTCGAAAATCGTCTCGGTAATGTGCGAGGTGCCGCGCGCGCGCGTCATCAGCGCCATGAGCTGGGCCTGCAGATCGGTCGGGAATCCGGGAAACGGCGCGGTCGTCACGTCGACCGGCGCCAAGCCCGCGCCGTTGCGCGTAACGCGGATGCCCTCATTGGTCGGCACGACCTCGACGCCGGTGCGGACCAGCACGTCGAGCGCGGCTTGCAGCAGCTCGGGCCGCGCGTTCTGCAACAGAATGTCGCCGCCGGCCATGGCCACCGCCATCGCATAAGTGCCGGTCTCGATGCGGTCGGGCAGCACGGCGTGACGCGCGCCATGAAGCTTGGCGACGCCCTCGACGACGATGCGCCGGCTGCCGGCGCCGGAAATGCGCGCGCCCATTTTGTTGAGGCATTCCGCGACGTCGGCAATTTCCGGCTCGCGCGCCGCATTGTCGATGACGGTGGTGCCGTCGGCGAGCGACGCCGCCATGATCGCGGTGTGGGTGCCGCCGACGGTCACTTTGGGAAAAACGATCTCGCCGCCCTTTAATCCGTGCGGCGCCTTCGCCACCACATAGCCGCCGTCGATCTCGACTTGGGCGCCGAGCCGCTCCACCGCCATGATGAGGAGATCGACCGGCCGCGTGCCGATCGCGCAGCCGCCGGGCATCGACACCCGCGCTTCGCCCATGCGCGCAAGGAGCGGCGCCAGCACCCAAAAGCTCGCCCGCATTTTGGAGACCAGCTCATAGGGCGCGGTGGTGTCGACGATGCGGGCGGCGGAAATATGCAGCGTCTGGCCGTGATCGGCGGTTTCGCCGCGCCGCTTGCCGCCGACCATGACGTCGACGCCGTGATTGCCGAGGATGCGTTGCAGCAGACCGACATCGGCGAGCCGCGGCACATTATCGAGGATCAGGGTGTCCTCGGTGAGCAGGCTGGCGATCATCAGGGGCAGCGTGGCGTTCTTCGCCCCCGAGATCGCAATGGCGCCGTGAAGCGGCCGCCCGCCGACAATACGCATCCGATCCATATTTACCCCCGCTCGACTTACCCTAGAGCCTTATCGGTTCTGATTGAATCAGAACCGGGCTCTAGCTTTTTGATTGAGCATGATCTTTTCGGAAAACCGGCTTCCACTTTTCCGGATCATGCTCTACTCCCGGCTCCGATTGCGGCGAAAGTCGGGACCCGCCGTCGCCATTGTGGCATCTTTCGCCGCCGAATCCTGCCCCGGCGCGCTGCCCTCCGCCCGGCCGCGCGCCTGCGCTTTGCGCCGCTTGAGGTTTTCGCGCAGCGCCGCGGCCAGCCGTTCGCTGCGCGCCGCCCATTTCTCCGCTTTGCCGCGCTTGATCATGGCGCTTGCCGCTTCGCTTTTTGGCGGCAAATTCCTTGCGCCCAAATGCCCGCTATGGCAAGGATCGCCGCGTTTTCGCATATTTTCCGAGGCGAGAGTTTCCCGCGACGGCCGCTGCCGTAGCTCAGTGGTAGAGCACCCCCTTGGTAAGGCCATGAATACGAGGTTTTTCAATGACTTATTGGGAGGCGTAGTGGAATTAGACGGGGCCATTACCGACAGTTTTTTGGCAAGTCGAATTCGACAAGATCGGTTTCTGAAAACGAGAGGCCCGGCACAATGGCCGGGCTTTTTCATTTCAACTCGCGGCAAGCGTCGCTAGAGCGCGTACTCATAAATTCAGCGTTGTAAGCGCGGCCCGCTGAATGTCCGCTTCACTCCAAAAGCGACCGAATTGCTGCGTCGCCGCGAAATGTCGCGATGTGCCGATTTTGTTGCGGAAGTCGGTCATTAGCGATGCAAGGAATGCCGCCTCCGATTTCTTGAAGCCATTTTCCGCCACCCCGCTCGGCTATTCGACGGGGTTGATGTGGTGTCCGGAGCGTTTTTAGCGGTCACGCGGCACTAACGGCGAGTATTAGCGGCGGTCTAGCAATCAATTTGGCGAGCCGACGTAAGTTCTGGGCGATGGCCGCGAGCGTGAACTCGAACTGAGCGCCGCACGGCCCGCGTAATCGCAGACGCCCGAGCCGCAGAATGCGCTTGAGATGGGCGAACAGCATCTCAATGCGTTTTCGATCACGACAAGACTGCTCAAAGGCGCTAGTGCGAGCAATCGCACGAGCAGAGTCACGCGCCTCCTCGTAGATGCTGCGGAGAAGCTTACGTGATATATCCTTCGGGCAGCATTGCATCTTCAATGGGCAGATATCGCAATCGAGTTTGCTGGCGCGGTACGGGCGCAAGTCATCGTCTCTGATCCTGCCGGTCGTGGTGAGAAGCTTGCCTGCCGGACAGGTGTAAACGTCGCGCACCTTGTCATAGGTGAAATCCTCGCGCGAGAAGATGCCATCTTCGCGTTTAGCCATGTCGATGACCGGAATGTGCGGCGCTATCTTCTTGTCATTGACGAGCCAATCAAGGGTCGGCGCCGAGCCATAGGCCGTATCGGCCGCAAGCCGTTCGGGCTTGATATTAAAGCGTTCCTCCGTTCGCTCGATCATCGTCTTCGCAGCACCGACCTCCGCCTGGCGAATGGCACGAGAAGCTTCGACATCCATGATGATGCCGCACTTCAAGTCGATCAGATAGTTGTCGGCATAGGCGAAGAAGGCCGGTCCCCGCATTGCGCCTGTCCATTGCGCGGCTGGATCAGATGGCGAGACGAACTTCGGCCTAACCTCGCTTGCTGCACCAAAGGCTGTGTTATCGAGGGTTGCAAGATACTCCTTCACGGCGCGGCTCGCCGTCTCGGGATCGCGTGTCTTTTGCCATTCTGAGCCTGGGATCGAGCGTTGCTTGTTGGCGTCAGCCGCAATCAGGCTCGCATCCACGGCAAATCCTTCTCCGCCAACGAGATCCGCCGCAATACACGCCCCGACGACACGCTCAAATACCCGGCGTAAGATGTCGCTGTCGCGGAAACGTTCATTGCGTGCTCGCGAGAACGCTGAATGATCCGGGATCTTGTGCTCTATGCCGAGCTTGCAAAACCAACGATAGGCGAGGTTCACCTGCAACTCGCGACACAGCAGCCGCTCGGAACGTAAGCCAAAGACATAACCGATGATCAGCATCCGGATCATCAGTACCGGATCAACCGAGGGCCGGCCGAGGGTTGGATAGTACGGCGCGAGTTCTGCGTGGACCCACGATAGATCGAGAACGGCGTCGACCTGGCGCACCAAATGATCAGCAGGAACCGCTTCATCGAGGCTAAACTCGTAGAACAGAGGACCTTGCTCGTTGTTCTGGCGTCCCATCATCGCCCGTCTCCAACGCAAAATGTCGTCAGAAGACGGAATCACTGTTCGCCAATGCCTTCAAATCACTTCTGCAACAAAATCTGCCAAAAGCGGACATCGCGAATGAGGCCCGCGCTAAAATAAGGAGATCGCCAACTGTGACGGCCTAATTGCTGTGCCTATCGTCGGCGTCCAAGACTTTGCCGGTCTTGAGGTCGATTGATATACTTGAAGCGTGGGAGGCTATGCGTGACCACGCCATCGGGATATGAAGTTTGCCGCCCGTTCCTGCCGACTAAAGACCTCGCGCATAGCTGCGAGTTTTATGAGGCGTTGGGCTTTAAGAAGCTGTTTGAGGGTGACGTAGCGATATTCGCCGTCGGTGCGACCTCTTTCATCCTTCAACGCTACTACGAAGAGACTTGGGCCAAGAATACGATGATGCAGGTCTTGGTCGATGACCTTGACGGCTGGTGGGAGCACGTCATGTCTCTAGACCTTCCAAAGAAATTTGGTGTCACCGCGCCAAAGCCACCAAAAATGCAATCTTGGGGACTCCGGGTGGCCTACATTTATGATCCAGCGGGCGTACTGTGGCATTTCGCTGAACGCCGACCCGGCCACCCCGCTGATTAGGAAAAAGATCGCCATTATCGGACGACCAACTGGGAGCGCACTCCCGCCTCTGCTGCCGACACCCCAAGAACTCGGAGGTTCTCAATGAGGGTTGCCGCCTATCAGGCCCCCCTTCTGCCCGGGGGCTCCTCCGTGGAAGCTCTCGATCTCATTCGCGGCCGCGTTAAATGGTGTGAGACCGAAGGCGTGGATATCCTGTGCTGTCCCGAGGCCGTGCTCGGAGGTCTTGCGGACGATGCAAAACGTCTTGTCGATTTCGCAATCGACGCCGAAAGTGGTCAGCTGGAAACACTGCTCGCTCCACTCGCAAGCAAATCGGTGACCGTGATCTTGGGGTTCACCGAAACTGTCGGCGCCGGAACGCTATACAACGCCGCCGCAGTGTTTCACGACGGAAGAATTGTCGGCATCTACCGCAAGCGCCATCCTGCGATCAGGAAGTCCGTTTACAGCGCAGGAGACGAAAGCCCGGTCTTCACCGTCGGCCCTCTTTCGTTCGGGATCATGATTTGCAATGACTCTAATTATCCCAAGCTCGCTACAGACATGGTTGCGCGCGGAGCCAGGACCATTTTCGTGCCAAGCAACAACAGCCTACCTCCGGAAAGAGCTAATGTGGTGGCTCAAAGTAGGACTGTCGATATCGCGCTGGCCAAGGACAAAAGAGTGATGATCGTTCGAGCGGATGTTGCCGGCCGCACAGCAGACCGAATCTCGTTTGGCTCATCGACTATTGTCGATGCGCACGGAACAGTCCTCAGAACGGGAGAGACGTTGAGCGAGGACATCCTCGTTGCGGAAGTCACTCCGGAGGGCAAGAGGGAGTGAACTGATGCCTGCGGGCTAATTGTCCGCTTCGGGTCAAAGACAGACTTCTGACTTCGGGGTTTCTGATACCATGAAGACCTATGTCCCGACGCTAGAGCGCCGGTCGCCTAGGGGATGAATAATTGGATAAAGATGCCACGTTGGTATGCATCGTTGGCGCTGGTCCCGCTGGACTAGTGCTCGCCCATATCCTTCACCAGTCGAACATCTCGTTCGTGATCCTGGAACGTGAGAAATTAGCCGAGCTGCGCAGCCGGACGAAAGCCGGACTGATTGAGCAACGCGCAGTCGCCGCACTCCGACCCTTCGGTCTTGCCGACACCATCACCGAGCGCGGAGGCCGCAATGGAATCTGCGAATTCCGCATCGATGGCGAGGTTATCGTCTGCGATTACGGAGCTCCCAGCGATGATGGTCAGGGGCACTACATCTACCCGCAGCAAGAGCTTGTCGGCGACTGGGCTGACGCGCTCGTCGCGAAAGGCGGTCAAATTCGCTTCGGAGTAAAGGTCGTCGATGTCGTGGAGAACGAGACTGATGTGGAGGTGCGGGCGGTTACGGCAGCAAACGGTGAACCTTTTACAGTCCGGGCCGAAGTTGTCGTAGCCTGCGACGGCGCTGGAAGCGTGGTCGCGCGGGCAGCCGGGTTCAAGACGTTCGAGATCGCCCACCCTTTCCGTTGGCTTGCGGTCATTGCCGCAATTGCCCCGCCAAGCCTCCGCACCGTTAACGCGCTGCACCCTAGAGGGTTCGCGGGGCAGTTTCGGCGCTCCGCGACGTCGACAAGATATTATTTGGAGGTGCCTGTTACCGACACGCTTGCCGACTGGCCCGACGAACGCATTTGGGCGGAGTTGGAAGAGCGCATGGCTATTCCCAACCAGTTACCACTAGTTCGCGGTGATCTCATCGAGCGGGATTTTCTCGATCTGCGCGTTCGTGTTCGCGAACCGATGCAGTCGGGCCGTATATTCCTCGCCGGTGATGCCGCTCATATGGTGACGCCAGCGGGCGCGAAGGGCATGAACATGGCTATTCAGGACGCGATCGAACTCGCGGCTGGCCTGTGTGAACGTTACGGCGACGCTGCCAACGGCGACCGCCTCGCGGGTTACACCGCTTCGCGCCTCCCGGACATCTGGCGGTATCAGGAGTTCTCAAACTGGATGCTTAGCATTCTTCACGCCGGACCCGCAGGGCAGACGGACAAGCAGGACTTTGTTCATCGATTGCGCCGCGCGCGCCTTGATCGAATGATCAATGACCCGGTCTACGCCCGTTGGTTCGGACGCGCCTACAGCGGCTCTTGAGTTAAACTCACGCGTGCCAAGCCATGTTCGAGTTGGGTCATTAGCGGACAAACGGTCACAGGCCAAAATCGACCTTTGTCCGTTGTTGGTCCAATAGGCGGCAAAATCCGGCGCGGTTGGATTGTCCGCAAAGTGCCAATAGCTGACATTGTAGCGTCTTCCAGTAGCACGGCAATTGGGATAGTTTTGGTGTCGTCAAACTAAAGCCCGAATAAGAATTGTGTCAGGATTGAACATGAATGCAACGTCAGCAAAGTCGAATTATACCGTCAAAAATATCGAGCCGATTGTGGTCGGAACGGATGTTCAGGCGCGCATTTTCACATTGGCTCCCAGTGATGTAATTCCTTGGCATCACCACAGCGAGAGTGCGGATCACTACTTCGTCCTGCGAGGCACGCTAACAATTAATACCCGAGATCCCGATGATGAGCGCATGCTTGAGATCGGCGGCCGCTATAAGATTACCCCGGGAACCGCGCATCTCATCTCGAACCGAGGGACGACGGATTGTCAATTCCTACTCCTCCAGGGTGTTGGCAAGTACGATTTTCTCAAAAGCGACAGTTAATTCGAGAACAATGCCTGGTTCTCATTGCAGCATCCGACGAGACTTCTATCCCCCATAGCCGCGCGCCAGCTCAATGTCCGCTTCGGGTCATTCACGTCATTGCCGGTGCGGACCAAAATTGATGTTTGTCCGCTCTTGCCCCAAGAGCGACCAAAAATGGTGCATCGCGGCGTACGCAACAATGCGACGCCGGGCCATCCCGGTTTGCCGTTGATCGGATTGCACCGGCTGTGATTTAAGGTCTCAAAATAGGAGCCTTGAATCATGCGCTACGAACTCACCGACTATGAATGGGCGACCATCAAGCCGTTCCTGCCGAACAAGCCGCGTGGCGTTCCGCGTGTAAATGACCGGCGCGTGCTGAACGGCATCTTTTGGGTCCTGCGTTCCGGAGCACCGTGGCGCGATCTGCCGGACAATTTTGGCCCGTATACCACTTGCTACAATCGTTTCGTCCGCTGGCGACGGGCGGGCGTCTGGGGTGGGATAATGAACACTCTCGCCGCCACGCATGACGCAACCGTGCAAATGATCGATACGTCGATTATCCGCGTGCATCAGCACGCCGCCTGTATCGCGAGGAACAAGAGACAATCCATGGGCCGATCACGCGGCGGTTTGACCAGCAAGATTTACGCGCTGGTCGATGCCAACGGCCTGCCGATCCGGCTCGCGCTGACAGCCGGTGAGGCGCACGACAACCGGCTCGCAGGCAAACTCTTGTCTCGCCTGAAGTCTGGAACAATGCTGCTGGCCGACCGTGGTTATGACGCTGACTGGATCAGAGCCCTTGCCGCCGAGAGGGGGGTCTGGGCCAACATTCCACCAAGATGCAATCGCACCGAGCCAATCTGCTTCAGCCCTTATCTCTACCGCGCTCGAAACTTGGTCGAGCGGTTCTTCAATAAGATCAAGCAGTGTCGGCGGGTCGCGACACGCTACGACAAGCTCGCGGCGAACTATCTCGTTCTCAGCTTGCATCCATCAGGCTATGGCTGCGCGTTAATGAGTCCACGCCCTAATCTGTGCAAGTATGGAATGCAGCGCAACAGGTCGCACTGACTGACCACCACGCGTCAGTGCTCGCGCAGCCCGGACGGCCCATTCTTCGCTGCCATCACGCCATGTATCATCAATCGCCTTGGCGAGTGCGGCGCGCTCTTTGGCTGGCGCTGCTTTGATGGTCGCCAACAGTGCGGTGACAAATCCTGTCTGCGGCGGAATCGTTTGCTTGCTCATGGCGGGGCTGGGCTTCTAACGGTCGTCGCGCGGCGGCTCGGGTTGGTCGGTGACGACCTTCGTCTGCACATCCGCCACCACGGCCGTAGATTTCAACGTGAGTGTCACAGTGACCTTGGTTTTGCCGACTGTGACTTCAATCGGAAATTCACGCGTCTCGGCGGCCTTGGTGTCATCGTCGGCCATGAGATGAGCGTAGCATTAACCAAGTCATTTGCAACCTAAACGGCAGGCGACTACATAGCGGCCATGAGCAAGAGACAACAGCGACGTGAAGCGCGCGGCATCGCCCGGCTCGAAAAGAAGTATGGCGGCGCGGAAGGGCTGACGAAGGCAATGGAGCAGGCCCGAGCAGAGATGGAAGCGGAGCGCGCCAACCGCCGGTTCAAGGCGCCGGTCACGAAACCGCGACAATGAGCAACATCGCCAAGATGGAAAAGGCCGGGGCGTGCGAAAATGCGTCCGGGCTTAAAAGAGTTGACGGCGGTGCGTCGAGAAGCCCGGAGTCAGATCAAAATTCAGTCCGTATCGGCAGCAGTCCGCCAAGTGATTTTCACCATCGCCGTATTTCTCGGCGTGCCGCTTGTCGCGCGTCAGCACAGGGACGGTGCGTAGGAACTGCGGACATTCGGACTCAACAACGAACAATCCCTTGCCGCTACGGATACGCTCGCCTTCACGCGGCGCTGTCGCAATGAAGCGTTCGCGCATGAGCGCGCCGCCGATAGCGATACTGTTTGGCCCCTTGTTAGCGCGCTCAAACCGAATGCCGGGGTGATTCAAGCCGTCCAACATAACCGGCTTCTCAAAATCTTCGGCAATCGAGCCGCGTTCGTTCACATCATCCCAGATATTCGTATCGCTGCAACCTTTCTTCATGCAGTCTGTCCACTTGCCATCCACTGGACTACGAACGCGCCATCCGCGCTGAATTTTGTATTCAACATGTGCGCGCAACATATCGGCGACACTGAGGTTGCTGCCCTCGTTCGGCTTGCCCGTGAAAAAATATTTTTCGCCAATAATGTGAATGTCTCCCCGACGACCGCTGCGGATTTTGCCGTCGCTGAATTGCACATCTTGTCCGTCGGTGTTCTCCCAAAAGTATAGAAAGCACGAAGGTGACGGACCGCCCCAATCATAGGAGAAGAAGCAACGACCACCTTCCGGCAGGACGAAGGACGGCTCTTTGATCGTGTTGCCATACTTGTAGAAAATTTCATCGAAGAAGCCGCCTGAAACAACGTCCCACGATCCGCGCGTCCAAGCCTCAAGCCGGGCAGAATCCCCTTCGCACGATTGTGCCACCGTCGCCATGTATGAAGGTTCGGTGCGATTGAGAAGAACGTTCTGTTCAAAGTCAGAGTAGATCATGATCCGCTTTTGACCATTCTCTTCGATAACCGGGCCGCAAATTCCTTTCGGCACACCTTGCAGCTTGAAACGATGCTTGATGTGCGAATGTGAAGGCCCGGAAGGATTGCAACTGAACCTGATCTTGCGCGGCAGGATGTTCTCAGGAATTGGAGAACGAAGACATGAGAAGAGCAACAAGTAGCACTCGAAGTGATCCCACAGTTGAAGCTCTTCGGCTCCAATCCAAACGAACGACTTGCCCTGCATCAGCGAAAATTGTTCAGGCGTGTCGAGATAACTGAATTCAAGCGTCTCACCCCACGGGAATTCCCAGTAGCTCTTCAACTTGTTGTACTGCGACTTCGGCCAGATCGGCCGAATGATTTCCTCGCTCAGCTTAATCAGGTCGGTGAATTCGCGTTGCGACGGCCGCACCATGATGGCCTTGTATTGAGCGCCGTGGCCTCTGCCAACTTGGCTCAAAGCGTCGAGCAACAATACGTTCGTCTTAGCTGAACCGCGCGGGCCGCATATGCCAGCCTCACGGATTTCCGGCGGCAGAGAAAGTATTGCTTCTTGAGGCCCCCACATCGGTGCTGCGGCCACCTGTTGCAGTTGGCCATCATCGGCGCGAACGAACGGCTGGTATGCGCCGCTGTCGCTTTGTTTGAAGGTATCGATGACGGCGCTCATGGTGAAACCCTCCGCCCTCCCGGGGGTGGAACGCCGCGACCCAAACCCTCCGCGCGATCTTCCATCGACCGATATGGTTTCTCTTTCGCCATCTCGACAGCCGCTTGTTTGGCTATCTCTGCCCGCTCGGCGTCTGTCGGCGGCTTTGGCTTCTTTGGCTTCCAGTGAGGTGCGAGTTCGTATAGCTCGGGATTCTGGTATCCTTCGTCCAACAACATCTCGGCGCGAACAGCCTCAACGAGAATTTGCGCGTCCAAGAACGCGAGGTGCTGACGTGAACCTGCGACCACAACATCCGAAGGCAGCGGCGGCAAAAGTTTACCTTCGGCATCGCGGAACAGCGTGACGACGCGCAAGAGTTTCTTGTCGCGGTACTTGGCGTTGAATTCCGCCACGTCGATACAGGGGCGGGGAAGCGCAAGCAAATTCGTCTGGCGCTGTTGCTGAGCCGCTGGGATTACATTGAAGGCGACATCGACGATATCATGTGACGATGATGGCAACTGAGGTTGTGTCGTTTGCCCCTCAATCCACACCGACCCGCTGTGATGGTGCTCGATGGTCGCCCGTTCCGAGTAGGCCGGAATGAGACTGGACAACAACTTTGAAACCAACTGGGCGTTCGGCGGGCTTGTGACCATCTCTTGGATGAGCTTGCCGTCTTTGTCGCGGGCGTAGGTGTCGGCATCCGGGCCGGGGCCGCGCCGGTTTCCGTATTTGTCAATCCACGACAGTTCGTCGAGGGTAAGAGCGTCTGCCGCCGCCGCAAGGTCAACAACGAAGCATGGTTTGCCGTCGTGGTAGCGCGGGGTGCTGTGGCCTTCCAGCCCCAACGTAAGGGCCGCCCGGTCAAGCTCGACAATCGAGAGGCGCCGCGCCGCCGAGACGTGCTCATGGAATGGCGCGAGACTGTCGAGCCACGTCAGCCGGTGTTCGTCGGGCGAGGCGATGCTATGTTTGATCTTCGTGAAGAGTGTGGAGGCGTTGATATTTTCAGCGCGAGCCGCCGCCTTGAGCCGAGGCTTCAAGACAAGGCGATTTAGGATTGAGCGCCAAACATCGTCGCTGATTTGTTTTCTAGCCATGTGAAGCTCCCCCGCCGAACGTGCGGCGCTGTTAATTCGATCAGCTTGGAGGGGGACTTCCAGAAATGATTAAAGCACAATTACGAGCAAATGTCCAGATTGGTCGCAATTCAACGCGGCGTGTGAAAGCATTCTCAACCCTGTCACCAGTGGCGCCGAGCACAAAACTTTTTGGGAAAAAATCGCCTTGGTTCGTTTTAGCGAAATGCGACTTTCAGAATACCGGGGTCGTTCCGTTTTCCGGCCTCCGGGCTTCCTGAGCGATAGACACGACGCACACACGGTGCTCCACGGACCATGGTTAACGGAGGATTGACCCCGTACCTCCCACGCTCGGTCACCATCCATTAACCAACCGCGCTCTGGGTCTGAGACCGGTTCTCATGAGCCTCCCCTCCGCAGGGCAGTGGCGACCTTGAAATCACACGCGAATTCGCGGCGCCTGTCGCTAAGTGCCACTAATCGGCCGGGCACCACTAGGGCTAGTGGGCCATTTCATTGAGGTTTTGGCTGAGATTTGCGCGAAATAAGATGGTTAATGAATAGGCCAAGCGCCCCCGTTTTGAGGGTAATCGGCAGTGAGGCGCTACCATCGAATGGTCGTCGGGACGCTTTTCAAAGCCATCTCCACAACATCACAGCCCCACATCACACCCCCCTCCCACTCCGCTGATACGTGCCTACACTCTAACGCCATGCGACGCGGAGCGCGCACGCGTAATGTATGCGTAAGGGTATTCCAGAGGGGGTGTGATGTGGGGCTGTGATGTTCGCCCTATTCGCCATCCTTAAGTTCCTCGGCAATGGCTGCGAAGCGTTTTTGAACCTCAGTGCGCTTGTCCGCCGGTTCCGAGTCAACCTCCGGGGCTGTCCCATAGCTCCTGCGCTTGCGCTGATACAGCGGCGGTCGTCGAGGTGGCATCGGGTCGGCAGGCGCGGGCGTCCGCCGCTTAGGTTTTCGTGATGCCGCATAATTCCGGGACAAAGATTTGCAATCGGGCTGGTGATCGCCGCCGATGGCCGCGCCGCACCATGCACACTCGCCGCTCACCACGGCCTCACTCCTCAAAGTCCGCTTGCGCGCTCGCGCTCGGGTCCGGTTTCTTTCCTCGCCGCATGGCCGCATAGGCGTCGGCGAGTTGCTTGTTTGTCATGTCCTGATACTTCGGCAACAGGTCACCGTTGCGCACCCACAGCCGCTTAGGCTTGCCGTTGATGTAGGGTTGTTTCCTGCCGCTGATGCGCTCGCATCCAAGATCGTCCAGCACCCCGCAAATCTCGCCGTCGATCATTGCGCGGCTGCGGTTCTCAGACGGCGAGAATGCCGACTCCTCCGCCACGAACGCGAGGCGCATATCCTCGACGGCGAAAAGCTCGAAACGGAACGGCCCGCGCGAATCGGCGAAGGCACCATTTAGTGTCGTCTCGATTGTCGTCTCAGTGATTGCCGCAACGTCGTCTTTTGTCGGCGTCTCGGGTGCAATGCCTTGCCCGTTAAACTCGCCGACAATCTCCCATGGCTCATTGACCAGTCCGTCCGTGTCCCAATCCTTGACGATGGGCGTGTTGCGCAGCCACCACAGACAGCGCCGTATTTCGTCCGTCACGTCGGCCGCTGTCGCGCCGACTTCGGACGTGGCGAAAAGCCGGTCGTAGTAGTCCTTCGCCTCTTGCGCGCTGTCCTCACGATCCGCGCCCCACACTTTCGACGTGGCGCGGACGATCAGCCATTTGCGATCGAACCGCGTCTTGATCTTGATGGCTGTCTCGTAGTTGCTAATCGCCACGATGTTATAGCGGTTCGGCACGGTGAACTTGTCGACGCCCTTCGGTTCGATGGTGACACTACGGCCCACGATCTTCGGCTCGATGGCGCGAGCAAGGTCCGATTTGCCGCCGGGGCAAAGCTCGTCGACGAAAACGACTTGCTTGTTCTCCTCATCCTTGTTGAACTTGCTGGTGACCGTCTCGCCTTTTTCCATCACTAGGACATTGTGTGCGCCAAACAGAGCTTGCAGGAATGAGTAGAGCCACGATTTGCCGACTCCGCGCTTGCCGATTATCAGAAGCGCAAACGTCATTTTCTTGTCGGGGTTCTGCACCATCCATTTTAGATACGCGAGCACCAAACTTAGCTCGTACCTGTCAGGGATCAGATAGGACATATGCGCGAGAAAAATCTCGGGCCGCTCGGCAAGCTCCGCGAAGCCCGCCGGACGATACATATTGAACTTGGTTCGTGACGGCCAATCGCCGATGCCCGGCTCATAGATGGCTTCGTTTGCTCGCGGCAATCGCATATCGGCGATGGCGTACTTGACGGCCTTGTCCTTGTAGTCCTTCGGCAAGCCGACAACGCCATTGACGATAGGCGCGTGCAGGTCGTTAAACGACCCGTCGCCGATCAGTTCTTTATCAGAGAGACGGACAAACATCTTCGGCTTGCTCACGCGCACGTAGTTGCGCAGCACTACTGGCCAAACCTGCGCCATGCTGGCCTCGGGTCCGAGTGCGTCGAGTGCGGCGCGGTTCTCAGGTGTGAGCGTGCTGGCGAAAACGTCAGCGAAGTTTTCCAAGTCGGGGGTGTCTGTCATCGGGGCACCTTTTTTAATGCCTGCACGAATGCTTGACCGTCAGCGAAGAGCTTCGCGTCGGCCTTCGCCTTCGCCCGTTCCTTGCGAGCCTTCTTAGTGTCGGCCTTTTCGTGTGCTTTCCAATTGCGATCATGAATGTCCATTGATGCTTGATCCACAAAAGGATCGTCGCCGAAGTCGGCGAGCGCGGTGTTCGCGCCGGGCGTCACCTGTCGCAAATATGCCCAAGCGTTCGCCACCTTGGCATCGAGGCGGTCGGCCGTCGCGCCCTCGCCGATATTCCATAGCGGTTCGCAGTACGGTCGGCCGGGCTTGCCCTTCGGCACGTTGTAGTGCTTGGCGAGTAAATCGACGCTCATAGGTTGGCTTACGCCCATGTCCTTTAGGTCGGCTGCGGTCCTAAGCAACGTGTATTCGCCATTCTGGAATTGGATTGATGGTTTCGCGTCGTGTGTCAGGTAATAGACCGCTCGTTTGATTATGTCGGACGTGTCTTGCTCGACCGCCGGCACTTGGTCGGCGTCGGCCACGTCCGCTTTGTCGAGGTAGAGCGCAAACCAATCAGGTGCGGGCGCGACTGGCAGGAACTCTTGTGAACCGGTAGCGGCCGGGGAATTGGCCCTCCGATTTCCGCTTTCTCAGGATACTGTCGGGGAGTAGCACGTAGTTTGTGCTTTCAACGTCTTTGCCGAAAGCGCCAACCTTCATGCGATGGCGCACGACGTTCGTTTCACTGAAATAATAATGCAGCCCGCCCGATGGCGAGCGCGCCGTCAGTGTTGGCGGCAACTCTCCCCATTCGAGTTGCAGCATGTCGAGGGTATCGCGGCCGACTTTGCCGGGCTTGGTGTCAACGTCCACCACGATCATGCGAGACTTGGCGCACGACAATCCCCAATTGCACGACGGATATTGTGCGGCCCATCGCTTGACGACGGCCGGGTCACTCGACGCGAGCGCAAGATTGTCGTCAAAGCACGGCGGCTTTTTCTCCCCGCGCATAATCGGAAAAATATACCAATGGGGATGCGCTTTGAGGAGCGCGAGCGCCGTCTTGACCGGGTTATCGGTCATAACATCTTCTCTCCATGTTCGAGATATTCGTGAACTATATCGCCCCATTGGTCACCAAAGTGTGCAAGGCTCCCGTAATCGACGTGCATGGTCGGCTTCGATCGAGGCTTACCGGCGCGCGCGGCGAGACGGGACTCCAGATCGATGGTTAACGGCGAACGAATTCTTGCTGAGGTGAAGGACGCAGAGGGCCGCGGCAGCGATCCATGGGGATCGACGACATGCGGCGCTGGTGTCCGATCATTGTCACAAGGCTCTCGCCCTCGCTGAACCGGCGCACATACCGGCCCGAGACCACCTGCGGCTACAAAAACCGCGAAATATAAATCCGGCGCAAGATCACCTATAGAAGTCGCGCCGCCGTATGTTTGAAGCAGATTCCGAATATTCTGGTCGGCCAGGCGGCGCGGCCGATTCACGCGCTGCTCGGCGAGCGCTGCGATGACTTGTTGCTTACTGACGATCATGACTGTTCCCTCATGCGCCACTTGTATTTGCATGCCGAACTGCTGCAGGTTTTGGTGTCTTTGCGTCGGGTGACAAAAGGCTTCTGACACATAGGGCAGATCGCGGTGTGTTCCTTCCCCCGGCGCGGGCCGCTATAGCCGATACCCGTGGTCGGCTTACCCTGGTGCTCCTTGAAGCGGTCTACCTGCTCAACGTAATCCCGGCTGGAATCGAACAATGGGTCGTCATCTTCATCCCCGTCGCCAGGTTCCGGCCAGTCGTAGTCATCCACATCAGGCACCGTCAGATCGTTCTCAATCTTATTCAGTATCTTCCGCGCTTTTGCTTCATAGGCCTTCCAGGCAGCCACCGCTGACTCGCGTTCCGTTTGCAGGGCGGCAATCGCTGCAGCGTGCCTTTCCTGCACTTCGGTATTGATTTCGGCCAATTCCTCGTCGACCCGTTTGACCATCTCGTCTATGCGGTCTGGCAAGTCGCCGTCGCGGTAACGCTCAATCTCCTGCTCGACGACCTGTTCGAGAATGCCGGGACGCAAGGCTTCGAGGGCGTCAAGTTCGGTAGCTCCAGCGCCGAAGCGGGCTTCGAAAGTGGCCGCTCGCCTTTCGGTGTCCTTGAGCGGTGTTCGTGGCAGTTGGTATTCGATACATTGCTCATGAGTGAGCACGATTGGCCGTAGTTGAATATCAAGGTCACGGCCGGAACTACGCAGCGCAAACTCAATTTTCCGTGCTGCCGCGACCGGCATCGACTTACCGGCCGGATCGAAGTCGCTGATGTAGATGATGCGGGCCGGACGGCCATCGGCGGCCACGCGATTCACAAGCTCTGCGCAGCGGGTGTGCGAAATCTCGCCGATGCCACGCTGCAAGTTGACCTCGTGGCGTTGGCATAGCGGCTTGAGGACATCATCCATTGTGGACTTCTCAATCCACACTTCGACGAGATAGCGTTGCTTTATGACCGGGGCGGCGCAAATCAGTTCGGGAATTTCCAACGGGGGGAATTCGACCGTGTCGGTGCGCTCCCCGACGCCGATTTCGGCGTCCACGGATTCACGGTCGTCATTGATGAGGACTTCCTCATTACGGCGGTCGGTTATGTCATCGGCGGACACGAGTTCGAGATAACGCGCATCTAACGCGTGCCGGGTGAGCCGCGCCTCGCAATACATTGTGTTTTCGTAAGGCTTGCCGTCTTCCGGCATAAGCACCGGGGTTTCCTGCGAGACCAGAATGTAGTGGAAACCGTGAACATGAAGTCCGGCACGGCCGAGGCGTCCCCAAAGCTCGGCGAACCATTCGGCACCGCGTTTCCGCGCCTCGCGGTCAGCCGTGAACGGATCATTCGCCAGGACTTCCAGCGTGTAGAGCGGGCGGTCAAGCTCCTTGCCCAATTCTTTCAGCGTGTGGATTGACGCACACTTAGCAGCGCCTCGGCTCGCGCCATTGGCGGAAGAATTGCGCTTGTCGAGCGCACGTTGCTTGTTGATGGTCGACGATGTAGAAGACATGAGCTGCGCCTCGAACGCGGCAGAATAGCAAGCGCCCTCACATGCCACTGTGGGGGCGTTTGCGCGTTCAGTCGGCTCTTCGACGCGCTAGGGTGATGCCCGAAGATCGGGACTTTGCCGGGCCGTTGGCTAATGCGGGGCGGCGTTGATCCGGGAACTAGCCCCGACGCCATGTCCGCGCCAATTGGCAGGGGTTCCTTAGCTTAGTTCACATTCGATGTATAGGTCAGCATTGCTTACTTATTTTCTTTTTCGCGATATTCCCCAACGGCTTAGGGGACGTTCGCGACCAAATAGCCTCTTCCTGCCCATTAGAAGCTCGCTGATGATTCCTGAACCCTTCCCCGCCTAACACTACAGTTGCGCTTTCTTCGATCGTCTGAATCCATCGGTCACCATGATTCGGAGATCGTGGATGACGGGAATTTCGATCGAGACGACGTTGGAGCTTTGGGCGTCGTCGCTGCGGGACTGTCAAAGCGCGGATGCGCCATTGTTTACCCAGGAGCGGGTGGCGGCTTCGGCGGGCTTATTCCTGGACGGACTACTCGGAGGCGAGCGGCGCAAGACCGGCTGGATGCGTGCGGAAGCGGCGGGCGATCCCGGTCCCTGGCGCCAGCAGGCCATTCTGGGCCGAGGATGGTGGGACGCCAACGCGCTGCGCGACATCGTGCGTGAATATGCGCTGGAGACCCTGGCCGATCAGGATGCGGTTCTGGTTCTGGATGAGACCGGGTTTCTCAAGCAGGGCAAGGCCTCCTGCGGCGTCGCTCGTCAATACACGGGGTCGGCGGGTAAGATCACGAACTGCCAGATCGGCGTGTTCTGCCGCTTATGTGTCGCGCCACGGCCATGCCTTCATCGACCGGGCTCTGTATCTGCCCAAGGCCTGGACGGACGACCCCGTCCGGATGGCGGCGGCCCATGTTCCGGACGGCATAGCCTTCGCGACAAAGCCGGCGCTCGCCATGAAAATGATCAGCCAGGCGCTCGCCGCAAATGTGCCGTTTAGCTGGGTTGCAGCCGACAGCGTTTACGGCGTTGGCGAGATCGAGATGGCTTTGCGGCGTGCCGGCAAGGGCTATGTGCTCGGCGTCAGCGCCAACCATCATTTTGGGTCTTGGCGCGGCAAGCCGCCGGTCGCCGGCGCGGCCGAGGAAATCGCGCAGGGTCTGGCTTCCTCGGCTTGGCATCGTCTTTCGGCGGGCGAAGGCACGAAAGGCGCAAGGCTCGACGACTGGGCCTATTGCGAGTTGGCCGATCTCGACGCCGCCGAATATGATGAGCAACGATCAGGTCTATGGACGCGGGGCCTGCTGATCCGCCGCAACATCGCTGATGGGGACTTCGCGTTCTTCTCCACTTGGTGTCCGGTTGGAACTGGCATCAAAACCCTGGTCATGATCGAGGGTCATCGCTGGGCGATCGAGGATGGTTTCGAGACGGCCAAGAATGAACTAGGGCTCGACCATAACGAGACCCGCTCCTGGCATGGCTGGCATCGCCATGTCTCGCTTGTCATGCTCGCCTTCGCCATGATGGCAGCAATCCGGCATCGGGCGAACAGCACGACGCCCAAAAAAAGAAACGCGGGATAAAAGGCCCGCCCAGCTCTTGATCCGCTGGTCAGTTCAGGAAATCCGGCACATCGCTATTCGTCTTGCGCAAAGACGCATCAGGCCCGCCCACGTCATCGCATGGTCCATCTGGCGACGCGCACATCAGGCCGAAGCCCGCAGAGCCCACATAAAACGGAGAGCGCAACTGTAATGCTAAGCCCCGCCGCTCTTGTTGCCGACCGGAGCAGGTGACGAGCCTGCGGTCTTGGCCCTCGGATTGGAGCGCCTCGGCGACGGCGACGCCGTTCGGCTCGGGCCGCCGTAGCCATTTGCGCCAAGCGATTCTCTACCCCAACTGGTTGATCGGGGTTGATCCGGCGCGGCTTTGTCGGCGCCGGCGTTCGGTTTTCCGTGCCGTCGCGGTATTTCGTTTCCGGCCGGCCGGCGACTTTAGTCGGCGAAGATTCGTTTTCGCCAACTGCCTTGTCGGACTTGTGTCTGTATTTCTGCGTGGCCATTTGAGTTCTCCAAGTTTGGTTGCAGTTACGGTGATGGTGTCGGTGGTGCGGCGAGAATTTTTCCGCCCCATTGGAGCCAAGTGATTGAGCCGTCGCTCATGGTGCCGTTGCCGGCGAGTGGAGTCGCGCCCGATACGCCGCTAGTCAAAGCAACCCAGGGCAGGCCATCGATTTCCGACTGCACGAACATCGCCCCCGACGTATAGTTGCCGTTGAATTGATCCGCGCCGACGATGGTCAGTCCCGCCGCATGAACCGTCAGCGCGGCTGCAAATTCGTGCCCACGCCAGCGCAGACGCATGTTGAAGGCGGCACTTTGGACTACGGCGGCGGTGCTCATTACCGAATCTCCGAATTGAAAAATTCTCCGAGTGAATCATCGGAGAACCACTCCTTTGCATCGGCGCGGCTCATCGGATAAGCATAGACAGAGCCATCCTTCGCAAACTGCGCAATGACTTCGCCGCCCGTAAAGACCAGCGAGTTGAAACAGTCGCTGCCGGAGACATCGGCGATCAACGGCTTCGCTCGGCTCTGCCTCTTCGCCGGCGTCGGCGCGGCGATACCTTGCTGCGCCCGCCATTTCGCGATGCCGCCAGCCGCGCGAATTTCATCTTGCTGCCGACCCCACGCGGCCTTTTCGGCTGCGCTATATTGCTTGCTCATGATTTCTCCGTAAATTCTGTTGCACCCTTGCTGCTAACCGCCGCTAAAGTGTCGGTCCCGACCGAGGGACAATCATGCTCGACGACAGGCGTGCGGGGCTGGTCGGTGTAGCGATGCTGACTCGAACCGTGTTCATCGAAAGCGTCGAGCGCTATAATGGTCTGTTCAAAGTCAATCCGCCTTCGCGAGTTGCGCAATTCGTCGAGCGGGTCCCAATGGTCGAAGGACGGCTCGAGCGGAAGGCATCGACCGCTACCGCGTATGCGTGGCTTATTTGGGAAAAGGGCCGGCTCGGTTCTTGCGAGCTAGTCTGGATTCCGCCGTGCCGAAAGAAGCTAGAGCGGGACCAGGATTACGATTTGCCGCCGAGCCAATGGAAAGTGCAACGACGGCGCCCAGCTATAGTCCCGTCCGATGATGTCAACAAACATCGGATCGTTGTTTAGTTCCGCGATATCAAGCCGGATTGAGAGCGATCGCTCGGAATCCATGGCAAGCTTGCTCACGGACCCTCCCACGGCTCGATGTGACCTCCCATGCGTCGATTGCTATCCGCGCATAGAGGTCTTGCCCTTGGGCACGCGCCACATCTGCGAGCTTTCGCAGACGTTCACTATTCGGATATGCGCGACCTGTAAACCGGCTCAAAACGACCGGTCACGGCGCTCCACTCCAATTCGTCGGTTTTGACCCACACTCCCTCGCGCACCGCTTGCGCGAACACTTCGGCGATCACGGTATCGCAAAATGCCCGGGCTTTTAGCTGCGCTTCCGTTGGTGGGAGTTGTATCTTGTCCATAGCACTCAAACTCCGATTGTTCCTCGC
The DNA here is from genome assembly GCA_963823225.1 of uncultured Alphaproteobacteria bacterium. GTDB lineage: Bacteria > Pseudomonadota > Alphaproteobacteria > Rhizobiales > Xanthobacteraceae > BOG-931. The sequence goes on from CAWGKM010000001.1 coordinate 440,734, forward strand.
CTCAGCACCGGCTTTCGCCGGCTGTGGACTTAGGTCGGAGCGGTGCTGCGCTTCGACTGAAGAGGGTTAGTCGCGGCTTGCGACGCGCCCTCCATACTCTCTTTCGAGCGCGAGGGTGTAAACGAACTTGGTTAGCGTGCAAATTTGTTGCCACGCGACGATCAGATCGCCGTGAACAAGCAAACAGGTTAACGAAACGTCGCTCCCAGAGAGGCTGCCGTCCGTTCGCGCTCGCGTTACGCCATCTACTCGGTTGCGAGACACATGGCGGGAGCGGGGCGCTAGTGGGAGCTCGGTCCATCCTCAGTCGCTAGTCACACCAGATGATTTTGCCCGACCTCACCCAGAAATGCGATTTGCATCCTTCGCGCAGCCATACCGACGGATGCAAAGACACGCGGCCGCGCCGATCGACCGAAAGGTCCCACCGCGGCTTCACCTCCTTAAGCAGCATCATCTCCAAACGCTGACCGCACCCGCACGGGCACCATAAGCCGACGGACCAATCTTCATCGCCGTCGCGGGCTACCACCAGATTCCAGTGTGGCAGCTTCTCGGGCAACATGTCGCCTTGAACGATCTTGAGCGAACGTCGCGGCGCAAGGGCCGCGCGCATTCGACGCCACCAAAGCGACCTGCGTTTCATGCGACCCTCTGCCGCTCGGCGAGCGCAGGCAAACCGAGCAACGGGATAGTTACGCCCAGGGCGACAGGGAACCGGTGGGCCCGTCGGCCGGCGCCACGGGTTCCCGCGCCATTATTTGCTTCAAGCTGATCGCTCGCTGCACATTTCAACATACCGTCGTCAAATTTGTTAACGGGTGTTTTGCGAAAACGAACAAATAAGAGCAACCGTAGATTTGAGTTCAAGTTAGCCCATAGCCGCAGGTACTTCTCGCATCATCCCGTCCGAGTCGGCCCTTCGCCTATCGACTTTCAGGTCGAGTGGGGTACCAACAAGCATTCGGTGCGCCCCGGTCGGGTGCATCCGTCCGGGGCGCACGCCTTAAAGGAGTGTGCCATGACCAAATCTAAAGCCGACCCCGCACCTAAGCCGGATCACATCCGGTCGCTGCGAGACTTAGCAGCGAATTTTGTGCGGGCCATAGACGGCACCGCTCCCGAATACGAGAGCGTTGCGACTGCCGATCTAACCGAGCGTGTAAATTTCTATAACTGGGAAAGACCCCCGCCATGTCAAAGCCCAAATTCTCAAAGCCCAAGTTCAAGGTACACAATCTCAACAAGGCCAGCGAGCGACGCGACATCGCCCTGTCTCGGCTCCACGAATACTACACCGCACCGGCAGCGGAGCGCGACAAGATCGACGCCGCGCACCCGGATGGCGATGCATACAACAGTCTAATCGACGAAGTTTGCCTCGCGCACATCACTTACATGTTTGCGCGGGGATGAGCGTCACAGAAAACACCGGAGCTACAAACCCACCAAAGAAAGGAACTTCCAATGTCTGACAAAATGAAATTTACACCCGCGCGCGGATTGGCGGTGCGGTCATGAGTAACAGCCCCGAATTTGCTGCCGAGCAAGCGGCGTTTGGCCACCGCGAAGCCGCCTTCAATGCGCTTATGCGAAGGCACATCAACTATATCGCCGTCGTGGCGGCCATCGCGAGAGGCGAACCGTCCCACGACGACTATGGCGACCGAGCCGACGACGAAATTGAGTTGCGCGAAATAGCACTCGCCGAGCTTGTCGCAGCGGATACGGCCTGGCGCGAAGCTTTTGCGAATTATCAGGAAGCGGAGCTTTTCGGAAATCCCGACAATTCCCATTGGCCGCCGGTTGCTTGTGCCGCTGGCCGCGCTGGAGCGCCGGCGTACGGCGAGCGGTCAACGAACGGTTCGGACTCCATCATGTGAGGCGATCATGAGCGACAGACTTCCAAAGCGTGACCTCGACAAGCTCGATGACCTGATCATCGATATATTCCGCAGCGCCGGCACGCGCGGACTTACCATAGATGAATCGACGGTGCTGGTGTGCGATTGGGTCGCTCGCTCGGATGATCCTGAGCTACAGCGTCTCGCCGACGCTGATCCGGGATTCCGCCAATGGCGCAAAGTCAAGGTGCCAAGCGCGAAGGAAACACAATGAGCGGCGGCCAGACACACGGGAGAGAAACATGGGTGTCGATTTCATAGGCCACGGAGATACTCAGCCTTCACTGGCAGGCATGGCGTGCCTGCTTCGAGCTCGCCCTTGCCTTTGGGTGGGCGCCAGTGGGGACTGTTGCTCACCGCGATTACTCCGGCCCGTGGCGCGGAACATATTTCACCAATGACCTGCAGGAAGTTACCGATGAGGATGCCCGCGCCTTGGCGGCGGCGCTTCGCCGAGCTCAGACAGGACTGAGGACAAAGACGCGCCTCACGAAGGAGCAGACCCAAGCTTGGGAAGGCATGAACATCAACATGGTCTGCAGGCTCGCCGACTACGCCGAAAAGGGACATTTCGCAATTTACTGATCGGAAGATCGGCGACGAACCAACACCCGAACCCGAAGTCGTACATGACCGACGATGCAAAGAAGAAGGCGAAGGCGCGGGCGCGGGTCATCAAGCAGATCCGCCCTACACTCCGCACACCAACAAGGCCAACGAAGGGCTGTGGGTCATCAAGGGCAGGCGCCAGGTCGTTTACGTGCGGCGTAAGCTAACGGCTGACGAGCGCCAAGCCGCGGTGCGTCTATTGTCGGAGACCAACGGCGAGAGCCCGGTCTTTGTTGACGATGGTCAAGCGTACTACAGGGGCGCGCCCGAGCGCGACGAGACCAACGCGCCGCCGCCGGGTGAGGACGACTTCGAGCCGTCGGATGTGATCGACGACGTATCAATAGAGGACGTACCATGAGTGAGATCGTGCAGCACCCGCGGCGTAACATTGGACTTGCGCGCGAACTAACGGCGACGCCAGAAGCGATCGCGTTGCAAGAGGCAATCCACACCGCGATGGAAGCCTATGCGGACTATCTCGACCGCCATGATTTGATCTTCGATCTCGACACCGACAGCGGATGGCGCGACGATCGACCGAAGTCGGTCGTTGCCCGTTGGGAGTTCCACCAAGGTAGCGTCATCGCACTCGCGGGCGGCGCGGTGCATCCCGATTTTGGCGTGATGAACATGCGGGCCGTCTTCTCCGAGATCGGATATGTGCCACATTTTGGACACTCGATAAAAAATTCCCGCATAGAAGAACTAGCCTTGAACGCCATTGCCTACTCCCAGAGGTTCAATTCCCTCGAGCGGGCTTTTTAAAACGTTTCAGTGCCTTCGCTGACTTTTTTCATTTGTGTGCAATGCTGTTGGTGCCTTTTAGCGGGCCGAGACGGCAAGCAGACAATGAACGAAGCATGCAAAATCCCCAATCGTCTTCCGCCCTTCTCTAGTGCGATGGTCACCGAGTTGCTTGCGCCATGCTATATCGAGCCCTTGTGAAGACATTGCCCAACTCATCGCATTACAGCTATCGATGAGCACATTGTGAGCTAACGTACGCTGCCGGTCGTAGTCACCCCTCTCTTTGCCTGGCGGTGTTAGCGCCCATTGGACGCGTAAGTTGGCATAGCGAGTTGCCGCCCTCAGTAGATCGTCCCAGAGGTGATCGAAAGGCTCCACTCCGTTTGCGGACAGAGAACTCAGCTCGTCGTAGATTATGCGTGTCTCAGGCCAGTCCAGGTTCATCCTCTTCCCCTACACTTTGCGGTCCAAGCATAGTAGAAGCCATCTCAAGCGGCTTTTGTGTTTTCGACCTGCAGTCAGGGATGGTCGGGCGAAGCATAGGCCGCTGCTGGTAACGACGTGTACTGAAAACCTCATTGATCTGCCCCCGCAAAAGTGGTCGCGTATGTCCGAGCGCCCTGCTGTCCACATTCTTTTCGTCTGCACCGGCAACATTTGTCGCTCGCCTATGGCAGAAGGGATGTTCCGCCGTATCCTCGAAACTAAACATCTGTCGCACCACTTTGTAGTGGATAGTGCAGGCACCAATGGCGACCATGTCGGAAGTCCCCCTCATCCAAAAGCCCAGGCTGCGATGCGAACGCGAGGGATCGATATCTCACATTTGAGAGCGCGAAAGATTACGCCAGAGGACTTGAAAATATTTAATCGGATAATCGCACTCGATAGAGGGAACCAGCGCTATGTGCAGTCGCTAGCAAACGAGACATGCTCGACCACGGTCGCGCTCCTCATGGAGTTCACCGAAGATTGGACGGAAAGGGATGTACCCGATCCTCTACTTTCGGCCAGCAGCTTCGATGTTGTTATGGATATGATTGAAGACGCCTGTTTCGATTTATTCTATGAATTAGAGGGGTCTATCCCTACTTCCAAATCGTGAATGTGTCAGAAGCAAATAGCTATCGCGTTGCGGAGCTCCCGAATCTATGACGAACAATGTTACTCGCCGCGGATTAGCGACCGCTCCATCTTAGGAGACCATGCGCTCATCCTCCAAATTCTTACGCATCTCTTTGACCCATTCGTGGAACTGGCTCTCTATCCTTTCCGAAAATCACTGGCTAATTGCTCAATTTTGCACGCGCCAGGAATACGCCGAGAATTCGTTGGCGTGCCTGAAGCAGATGAAGATCGTTGGCTTGGCGCGATTGATTTCTGCTGTTTTTCTTTTGCGCCGACTGTGCAATCTGCTTATTGACCTTATCCAGAAACGAGTTTGCCGCACGGGAGATTTCGATGGAAGGCTCCGTGTTGCACGGCCCTCTCAGTTGCCCAAGGAAGTAAATCTGGTTGGAGACCGTTGAGGGCGAATTGTTGTGCAGCTCGAGGGTTGCGACGCGTCTGCTATCGCACCGTATCGAGAACAGGCGTGATTGGCCTTTCAAAACCCGACCTGTGTATGTGCTCAAGCAATTGTGCATCTTATGGCCGTCGACAAAGATTTGTTCGCCGGTCCGCAGCGCGATGAATTCAAGTCCGTCAATCTCAGCACGCGACGGCAGCGGAGTGTAATCTATCGGCTCACACCATCTGATCCGATAGAGTCGCCAGGAATTCAGCCTCAGTCGATTTGCGCGCGACTTCAGCATGCCAGCGGTTACACGCCGCCTTAGCCTGCAGCAGCGTCCATTTTTCATTGAAGCTCGTACGATTGTTGCCGGCAAAATCGGCAATGTCTCTAATTTCAACTGGTGTGATGTGCGCGCCAAAGTCACGAAAAGTCACCACGGCCCAACCGAAATACAGGTCGGGTTCATGGAAATAACGCCCCATATGTTTCACCCAATTATCTAGCGAGTTCAGCCAAATACGTTGCTCTGTTGCTGGCTTGGGAACACTTTGCGCGAGCGTCGATGGCGGGATGGTCGACAACCTTTTCAGTATGTGCCAGTCCCCCTTACAAAGGGCCTGGGCAGACAAGCCACGCAATTGCGGCGCGACCCCGCAACCACTCATCACGTCCGCAAGGCGCGGCTGCTTGCTACAGGCGATGATGAACTGGTTTGCGACCCTCAGCCGCTCCTTCTTGATAGCCAGATCCTTGTCCTGTGCGAGAGCCACGACCAAGACTGGCGCCTGCTTGATGTACTCGACAGCGAATGGATGCAGCGCAGCTATCACGGTCGCGGGCACCGCCAAATCGGGGTCATTGAAAAGGCCGACCGCTGTTTCGCAGGCGGCAGGAATCCAGTCTTTATTCTTGATGAGGCCCTCGCGCGCCATGTCGGGGGCAAGCCACTGAAGCGGGGTCATTTTGCTCTTCGCCTCAAAGAAAATTGCATGCAAGGGACGGCTAGAACGCCGCCCCCGGTTCGGGGGCGGTTGTGCGTTGATGCAGCACCGGCATGTCGACTGCCGTTTCGCCCGAATATCTGCTGCTGTGCATGTTTCTCCGCTATCGCCGGAACCGGCGACGCCGCCCATGTGTGTGCTCGACGGTAACGATGGTGCTGGAGGTCAGGTCGACGATGAGCACGATCCGGCTGGTGCGGTCGACCTCTCCCGGTGCCAGGCCTCCACGAACCCAGCGCTCCCGCGCTCGCTCGGAGATCGACAACGCGTGGACACCGCCGGGGACCCTGACGCGCCGGTCTGCAAGCTGGCTGACCAGTTCGATGGCATCCCGCGAGATCCCACGCTGCTGAGCTCGTCTGGCGGCGTGGTCGCTTAGCTGAAGCATCATAGCTGCACCTCCCCTTTAGGTGCCGCCACGCTAGGCCTCCCCCACGCCCTTAAAAGTGAGTACTTTCAGGGGCTTCTCTAGCCAGCCACCGCTCCCGACAGCAGCCCCCCGCTCGACCAACTCTCCGTTTGCCAAGTTGCTCGCGCGCTTTCGATGCGCGTGAGACTCTTTGATTATAGGATATCCATGCAATTTCGTTATTTCGTCGCGGCCAGCCTCGCTTCACCGCATGCACTGTTCCGACCGGGTCCTTCACAATGCGATATGACCTAAACGCCTATCGTCTGGGGGGCTGGGGTTACGATGTCTCGTCGCAAAGACTCGATGCGCTAGACTTTGCGTGCTGTCGGTACGCACTGGGAACCGGTCGCCGGCCCAAACAAGGGATCGATCTCGGCTGCGGACTAGGAACTGTTAGTATCGGGCTCGCTATTTTAGGTACGCGCATGCTCTCAATCGACCTGATGCCCCTTGAGAGCCACTTTGAATCTGTTCATCGGATTGCACCAACGGCAAACTTGGAATTTCGTAGATTGGACGTTCGTTCGCTTAGTAAAGCTGATCTTGCCGGAAAATTTGATTTTTTCTATTCGCGTCGCTTTCTCCACTATCTTGCTTATGGTGAGGCAGAGACGCTCGTCGGTTTAATTTCTGACCACCTTGTCGGGAACGGTCGGGTATTCATCTCGGTCTCTGGCCTAAATTCGGAACTCGGAACCGGGTACGCCCATCGAAAACGGCCGATTGAGAGTCGACATACTGTTCTGTCGACTCCAATGGCAGAGAAACACAACATCAGCGAGCGTGTGTGCCTCTACAACAGGAACGACCTTTCCAAACTGTTCCGACACCATGGCCTTAGAGCAGTTAAGCTATGGGAATCGGACTTCGGCAACATTCAGGGAATATTTTCACAGTCGAAGAATTCGCAATAGGTTAAAGACACAACATCACGGACAGGGGTTGCAGGTGACAAAGGAAGACTGGCGAGACGAGAATATTATCGACGGGTGGATCAATGCTAACGGGTCAAAGGCTTGGCCGTTTGGCGATAATTGGCGGATGGCCCTGATCAATCCTGTCGTTGTCCATGCAGCGAAGATGGTGCAGGAGGGATTTCGGCCCGACCACCGAGAATCGCTGTACCGAGAAATCGCCGTTCAGAGAGAAACCTATTTTCGACAAAGACCAACAGACTACAAGACCGCAAAAGCTGCACTGGAAAAATGGCATGAGAACCCCTTCGGTCAAAAGGGCCTAGCTAGACATCCGGGTCCCTTGGCATCTGAAAATGCCGCTGACTGTGTCGACGCACTAAACCGAGTCCGTATTCTCGATCTCGGATGCGGCGAGGCCTATAGAAGCCGTTGGCTGTCTCGCTTCGGAATTCAATTTCTCGGAATCGATGGCTCCCCACGGCTAATCGGCACAGCTGAGGCTCGCCGAAAGTCAACTCCTCTTCCGACTGCAGCTCGGAAGTTCGCGAGACAGCATATCTATAAAGAATTCGATCTTGAGGAACCAGAGGTCAATCTCGAGTCGCTATGCGAGGGCTTTGAACCAAACCTGGTAACCGCCATCACGTGCTTTGATCATCTTAGCAAGCCACAATTCCTCATTGAAAAACTTTCGACATTCCTCGGCAAATTCTCCAATCCAGTGCCTTTATTGGTAGTGACGCTGAACCCCCGTCATTACGACAGACATCTGGGCGTAAACCCAGCTGATACGTTGAATGACGAAGCTAACGAGTATTTTGGCACCAAGGGAAAAGCCATTATCGAATCAGCGCGATCGGTGGAAATTTCATCACCACGCACGGGTAGGCCACATCAAATTCCCAAGCATGGAGATGCCGTCTATGCGCCTCACACGGTGAACGTCTACTACCGAAGTCTGCGAGATTGGGAGCAAACGTTCACCGATGGGAACTTTCATGTGCTGCGAGTTTCACCGCTTCAATTCAGCAATTACACAATACTAGCGGCACTTCGCGGAGAATTGGCGGACGCCCGCGTGTTCTACGAGGCTGCACCATTTCACGCTTGGCTGCTCTATTCCAAAAAGGCTGGAAGACCGGTGACCGCCGGAGAGCTCCAGACAGTGACGGCAGCGCCTGGCGTGTTTTCACATTTAAACTCTAACGAGGCTACCGAAATCAAGAAAGTGCTTGAAAGTGGAAAAGATCAACTCCGGGTTACAGAAGTGTCGCCAAGCCAGCGGTTTCTGTTTCCCCATAACCTGGGTGGAGATGTCTGCGTCGTCCTTAGGGGTAGTGCGCATCTCACCGCGAGCGATGGCACGCAGCTTCAGAACTTCGGAGCTGGAGATATTATCGGAGAACTTGAAACCGAATGGATCCCGAATGGCCAGGGACAAGCGGAGCCAAAAGAGCAAACGCGAAAGTACATGATCAGGCGATACATATATTCTGTCGACGCCGGACCCGATGGAGCAACCCTACTTTTAGTACCAAAAGACATTTTTGCGACAATTGCCAATGTTGGCGATATGGCGTCCTTCGCTGGGGGGCTGTTTCAAACTCTTCGAGACAAATTGCTCGTTAACGTGTGGCAGTTTTTTGGGGAGCGAATGAAGTCGCCGGAAGCTCAGAAAGAGTGGGACCAAAAGAGTGGAAAATATCCAGCCAGCAAGGGAGTAAAATCCGAGCGGCTACAAAGAATTGCGAAGGGCATCATGTCCCTTGCCTCGATCGAGGCATACAACGCGTCGAGGGATACAGATGGAAACACTATATTCTGTGGGCCCGTAGAATTGGGCTTTACGATCAAAGAGGATGTCGATTTTGTTGCGCGGGCATTGGAGTTGTTTGATGCGGTCGGCCTAATCCGTTGGTATTCCGGAGAACTTTTTTCTATCAAAAATAGGCAGCCCGACGGCGTTTTGGCGATAGCGGTCGGCAGGGACGCAGAAAAACAAAAGTGCAGCGTCGAAGAGCAAGCAAACAAAAAATGGGAGGAATGGAAAAAGATAGCATTTCGCTGCCTCGTGGCTCGGCCACTCGCGCGCAAGTATGGCAAGGCAGAGGATGCCCTCGTAAATGTCTATCCGCAAATGCAAGGGACTACGTTGCCGATTCGCAATCTTATATTCAGCACCCCACGCGGGCAGAAGGAATTCACATTGCTGACGGAACCGAAAAAGGACTTTGACGCTTGTGTGCGCGGACTAACCTTACAGGGGATTAACGTGCAAGATTCGAAGGAGGCTGCCCGCCGTTGGCTGGCCAACATTGGTTACGTGAATACATGCATTATTCATTCAAGAGGAACGGGAAAGAAAAGAGAGGGTCAGATTATTAGGATCACTGCCCCGCACGAATTACGACGGCTCGCGTTTGACGAAAACGAATTCAACCTGCTGTTTGTTGATCGTTTGGGCGCCTTTCCCGAGATCCACGCACGCGCATTTGGCGCTGCCGATCTGCAAGAGGCACGTGCTCGTAGATATTGTGAGATTGTCGAGAATTTCTTGAAAACTGCGTGGGAAAACGGAGGCGACTGTACTATGACCGCGTCAACTCACCTGCGTGGTTTGAAAACATGGAAAGACGTGTCGGATTTCGAACGGATGATCGACGATGCACTGGACAGGAAAAATGCGCCCGGCTAGGCGACGCATGGATCGTCGTATGAAACATTATCCGACACGGAAGATTGAGATTTTGATCTCGATAGGGTGCGGTGTCCAACTACGCGCCCCCGTTCCATCAAGAATGCATGTGAGCAGTTTTGCATTATGAAATCGGAATCATGCGAGACAACGACGGCCGTTCCCCCTTTTGTTAAGTAGTCGTTTAGCGCTAATCCGACTCTGTGTTTTTGCCGATGATCAAGTCCTGCCGTAGGTTCATCTAGCAGCAGTAACGGTGCCCTTGCGACAAAGCACGAACCAAGCGTCACAAGGCGCCGAAGTGGACGTGGAAGATCGACCGGGGCTTGATCCAGCACCTCGCTGAGCATCAGCATTGAGGCCATATTCCGAGCCAGGCCGTCAAAATTCGTCAGTCCGCAGACCCTGGCTGTCTCTGTGAGTTCTCTCCATACAGTTGGAAGGTAGATTTGGTCGTCTGGATTCTGAAATGCATAAAGTACATGCCTCGCCCATGTGTGCCGAAATTGTGCGGTTGGTGGGGCAGAGATTGACCCATTAGATGCATGAACCTCCACGCTTCCCTGAGCGACCAGCAACAGTGCCAGTGTTCGCAATAGGGTCGTTTTGCCGCTGCCGTTAGGTCCAAGAATAGCCACGGCTTGTCCGCGCGGCAGGGAGAAGGAAAGAGGGCCGAGCTGAAAGCCGTTATTTGGATATCGAAAAGTCCAATCGCGCGTTGTCAGCGCCTTTGAAATATTCGAGACAGGCTTGTCCTGAAGCGGGGGCTTCAGTTCATCTCCTGCAGATCGTGGTAACGATTCGAGGGACTTACCCAAATGGCCTGTACTTGCAGGTGCCGACTTGGTCTCATCCTCAGGCTGACCAGCAACTTGACCTGTGAACGGCAGTAGATCAGGTGCGCATTTCTGAACAGCGCGCCATATATCCGCATATTGTCCTTGTAGAACTTGGTCGGCGCAGAGGAAGACGCACTCGTCGAATGTACTAATCCACGACGGTGGGCACGAGTGGAACTCTACAATTGTCGCCCCTGAAGCGTGAATCTCCATCAACGCTCTTCGGACAATTTCACTCGCCTCTGTGTCAAGTGCAGAAAATATGTCATCAAGAATAATCAAGTTGGGGGACTTGACCAGCGCGATTGCTAAAGCTGCCCTTACTTGTTCCCCACCTGAAAGAGTAAATGGATCGCGCTCAAGCAGAGGCTCTAGCAAGAGTGATCCAACGCACTTCGCTATTTTGCTTTTCGCCTCAGTTCCATAGCCTACTATTTGCAGTGAGAGTTCCAGCTCACCACTCACGGTGGTTCGCATTCCGCTGAATACGAGTGACGCGTCCGTTGGCACGAATGCTATTTTCCGCGCACGATCACGCGGCGATAGTTGCTCGATTTGAACGCCTTCAAACTTTACCGTGCCGCGTGCATGAGACCGATCGGCGACGCCTGCCAACAAATATGCCAGCGCGGTCTTTCCGGAATCGCATCCTCCAATTATCCCAACCCTTGAACGAATAGGAATCTCAAGAAGAGCGATGCGTCGATGCACTTCATCAGAGCCTCTGCATATTTCCACGTCCTGTAATTCGACCAGGGACGTCATGACGTGAGCATCGCGGCGATGATAACGATTGCAATTGTGGCAGCGCCTGAGATCCAGACTGTTCGATTTATGGCAAAAGGTATCCACACCGACACCGGACCAGATCCAAAACCCCTCGCCGCCATGACACTCGAACGCATATCGGCGTCGTTTATCACTGTCACGAATAGTGGTATCATCACTTTCGGAAGAGCCGCGGCACGAGCGAAGAAGCCCGGCCCTACTTTAATTCCGCGTGCTTGTTGAGCATCATAAATTGCACGCGCTCGGCGCTGTATAAGCCCCGCAACCGCAACCGCTTGTGCTGTCACTATTAGCACTGGCAGAGGTGTGCCTAGGCGAATCAAATCTGAAATGATTTTGTCTCGATCAACAGCGAACCACATCGCTCCCAACACAAAGATTGCCACTACGCGCAAGCTTACGCCGAGCCCGAAAGTGAACCCGTCCGATCGAAATGGAATGAGATTGAGGAACTCAAAAGTGATCTGATATTGGGGGTTTAGGACCGCATGGATCAACATTATAGGGATGACAAATGGAGCCGAAAACCGAAGTACAGGGGCCATCAGCCGTAGAGAGCGGACTAAGGATAGGACGAGAACGAATAACCCTGCGCAAAGAAAGGCGAGCTGCTTCGGCGTCCCCAATATTGCAAGCCCGAAGAGCGCAATCAGCGTAATGAACGCGGCAGCCATCCATTCGATTGCCGTGCCGGACGTCTCTGAAGACGGAGACCGACGCACGTGTTCTCTTTCTTTCATGCGGCCTCGTGTCTTGGCACAACACCTTCGAAGTTATTTTGCGACCCGTTTGATTATTCGGCCAGGAAGTCTCTGCAAGAGCAACCATGTGATTAAAGCGGCAGCCAGTTTGTCAGCGGTCTCGACTAATAGACTGCCCGTTATGACCGCCTTCCATAAATTCTGACCTGCCGCAATCAGCACCGCATTGATCGCAGTCGTACCCGGCACGGTGACGCCACCAAAGACCATGACGGTGACCGGTGCCGAGACAATCGCCGCGACAACGGCAATGACCACTCCTGTGAGAGCAGCCCACCAAATGTTGCGAAATCCGCCAAGACGCATCATGCCCACCGCCGTGAGTGCGATAGCGATCTGCGTACCAGTATAGAATGCGTAAACTGGATTGATCACTACGGCACCAAGAAGCGCTGCGGCGGCGCCTACAACGACGGCAAGGAAAGGAGAAAGCAGCGCGGCAGCCGTTATGGTTCCGATCGTGTCAAGATAGACTGGAAGGGACAGAAGGTTGGCCACCTTTCCGGCGGCGAGATTGAGGGCGATGCAGCCAGCAGCGATTGCTAAACTTCGGCTGTAATCAAGAGTTGAGGTTCGTTCCATAGTTGGACCCTGTTTTGGCCGTTCGACTGAGTCACATAAGGCCTTGGCTCACTTCGACCAATGATGAGAAACGAGTAGTTGGGCATTTGCGAAGTTGCTAATTTCTGAGCCTAGCCATGCACAACCGCGCCTTAGAAGCTTTCAGCGGGCGATCTCGAAGCCTTTGGCACAGGCATGCCATGGTGGACGGCTAAATTAGTCGCGATTGGTCCACGCCTTCGTCAGGGCCAGAACTGGGCATGAGCAACTTGGCAAACGGAGAGTTGGTCGAGCGGGGGGCTGCTGTCGGGAGCGGTGGCTGGCTAGAGAAGCCCCTGAAAGTACTCACTTTTAAGGGCGTGGGGGAGGCCTAGCGTGGCGGCACCTAAAGGGGAGGTGCAGCTATGATGCTTCAGCTAAGCGACCACGCCGCCAGACGAGCTCAGCAGCGTGGGATCTCGCGGGATGCCATCGAACTGGTCAGCCAGCTTGCAGACCGGCGCGTCAGGGTCCCCGGCGGTGTCCACGCGTTGTCGATCTCCGAGCGAGCGCGGGAGCGCTGGGTTCGTGGAGGCCTGGCACCGGGAGAGGTCGACCGCACCAGCCGGATCGTGCTCATCGTCGACCTGACCTCCAGCACCATCGTTACCGTCGAGCACACACATGGGCGGCGTCGCCGGTTCCGGCGATAGCGGGTCATCGCGGTGATACCGACCGATCGGTACTGGAAGCGCGGCGCCAGTTCACCGCGCCCTGGCGCGCCCAAGACGACAGCGTTCGCAATTAAGGGTCGCCATGAGCAACTCCGCGTTCTCGAAGCTGCTCGACCCATCGATCACGCGTCGTCACCACTACCGAGATTGCCCTCATGATTGACACGAAAATCCGTGGCGCAGTGCCGGACGCACTAAACGTGGTTATGAACCCTAATCTTTCCCACTCAACCCAACCTAACCCAGAGAACCAACCAAATGACGAAAACACTGTCTCTCAATCCGTTCGCCGCTTCTTCCACAACCCGCACGAGGTGGTTGCCCGAAGTCGGAGAAAACCTTCGCCCCGCGTTCCGGGCCCTCGCCAAGTCTCTTCGCCTGGTCGAGCGCTCCCGCGATGCCGGCGTCGAGAATCTTCCAAGAACGACGGACTGTGATCTCGACGAGTCGCAACGGCAGGTCGTCGCTGAGATTCAAGCCGGATCAAATCTTCTGAAGCAATTCCTGGAGAGTCAACTTAATGAAGCCGAAGAGAAGATCCGGACACGAATGCCTAAAACAATTGAAGCCGGCCTCGCCGTCGCCGGCGCCCGCGCTTCAGTGTCCGAGGCCAAGCAGACCCATGCTGCCGAACTTGAAGCTCGTCGACTGATAGAGCGCCGGAGAATTCGTGATCTGCGCAAGTGGAAGCGGGACAATCACATTGCGCACGAGGCACGCTACGCCGATGAATGGCATCTTCCGGCGGCTACTCTCTTCGCCCTCCTGGTCGTAGAGGGCTTGGCCAATGCATTCATCTTCAAAGATGCCGGCGATCTCGGCTTGGTCGGCGGCTTTGGCCTCGCGATGCTGTTTAGTGCGGTCACGGTATCCCTCGGTTTCTTGGGCGCTGGTCTTCTGGGCCTGCGATTCCTCTTCCACGTCAAGCCGCTATTTAGGGTGCTCGGAGCGGTGGCTACGGTGATTTCCGTCACAGCCGGGGTCGGCTGGAATATTCTAATCGCGCATTTTCGGGAAACCGTTGAGAATGCTCCCGGTGCGTCGTTCCTCGACCCGACACTCGTCATGACGCCCGCCAAGTGGTTCGCGCTTTCCACAGTGCAGGCGTGGGCTCTCCTTATACTGGGCGTTTTGATATTCGTGGTCGCGGCCGTCAAAGGCCGTGGAGGACGGGGCTGCTTCACAGATCCCTACCCCGGCTACCGTTCGGTTGACATCGCCCATCGCGAATCGCAGTCGCTCTACGCGGAAGGGCAGGATGAATATAAAGGCGCGGTCGGCAACGCCTATGGGAAAGCTTGGACAGCGCTGAGTGATCGCTACAAAAGCGACGAGATGGCTCTCGCAGAAATTCAGGAAATTTCTGGCTTGGCTGCGCAAAGGGCAAATGAAGTCAAGGACAGCATAGGAGAGTGGTGCGAGGCGGGGTCGGCCTTACTGCGCCTGTATAGGGAGGAAAACCGAGCTATCCGTTCCACCCCCGCGCCAAGATACTTCGATAACTACCCTAGCTTTGACGACGTGAAGTCGGGGTGGCGGGATGCCTCCGCATTGCGCGACTTGTCCGCCCAGGCCGCGGGCATCCATCATGCTAATGCCAAGACTCTCGCGGAGATCGGAGAGTCGATCGCCAAATCTCGTGAGCAGGAGGTGAAGACCTTCCTTGCTGAAATCGACGAGATTGAGCGAATTGTAGAGCGCAAACTCGCTGCCGACTGGGAGGACGCAAAGGACAATCCGAAGGTTGTACCAATGCCCGCGCGAGACGACAAAATCAGCGGGCCCGATGGCGAGAAGGAGGCCGCGTGATGCGCACCAGAATTCATACTCTCACTCCGGGCCAAACTCGTCGTCGAGCCGCCATAATCGGCGCCACCGCTTTGGCGGTGGTCGCCGGGGCAGCCTATTTGGGATTTGCTAACCAGTCCCCAGCCCTCGACGACAAGACGTTATGCCCGACAGATCGCAAACTTGAGACGAGCGTCGTTATCTTGGTGGACACCACGGACCCTCTCACTCCGATACAGATTAGCCGGCTTCTTGCCAGCGTGCGTGAGACCCGTGACTCGTTACCTACCTACGGCAAACTTACCCTTCTGTTTCTAGAGGCCGCGTCTCCCTATGAGCCGAAGGAAATGATTTCGCTCTGCAACCCAGGATCACCACGAAACATCAATCCGCTGATTCAGACAGGAAGCAAGATCAAAAAGCGGTGGGATGAATCGTTCGGAAATCCTGTGGAGCGGGCGATAGCTGCGCTCACCACAGCACCTACCGCTTCGCGCTCACCCATCATTCAAGCAATTGTTGCCAGCACTTGGCGTCCCGACTTCGACGCACGCGTGAAAGACCGGCGGCTTCTCATAGTCTCTGATCTTCTGCAGCATGATTCCGGTTACACCCACTATACGACAGCATCCCGCGACCTCTGGCCGATGTTCGCGCGCTCGCGGCTCGCCACAGAGGCCATTGGAGATCTCTCCAACGTCGTCGTGGAAGTGGAATACCTGCGGCGCCCCAAAGATGCGAGCTTTCAAGGTGAGGTGCATCGCGCATTCTGGCAACGATGGTTTGGCGAAGCTGGCGCGTCGTCCGTCCGCTTCATCGGGATGCCAGCTTTCACGCCGAAGCTTCCTGTTCCGAAAGATACGATGAAGATAGCAAAAAATCCTAGCAAATAAGACCGTAACCACCGTGTCGGCTACCGGACCTCAAAAGTACGTCAGATGTACTTCTGCGCGAGCAAATTCTCTTGCAGGAGCCACCAGCACAACGAAAGTCACACACAATTGCGGAAGCTCTCGATGATCAATGAATTCGCCGATCCGCGCACCGCCTGTGCAATCCTAATTGGCCTCGCTCAGCTTTTCATTGTCGCTTCCGGCTTTTCGTTGATGCTGAGTTTGCGACGCATCGCCGGCCGGCTCTTCCTGGTCGGAGCTTTTCTTGCCGTAGCGGCTGTAATTGTACCGGGCGCACTGGCGCACTAAGAGCGGAGAATGCCATGATATTTCCGAACTGGGTCGTCATCTGGTTCGCAGTCACAGGTGGATGCGCGATCATTCTCGGCATCCATCGGGCCGGTATTGCCCTAATGCTGCCTGCTCTGGTTCGCTTTGTCGTCCTGCCATACTTCGCGCCGGCGTTTGATCAGATTTCGATTGTGCCGCTCCTCATACTGACGCCAGTCATATTTGTGTTCGGCGGGATTTTGCTTCTGCAATCAGTGATCCGGCCTATCTATGGGAAGACAGCAGGCGGGTACGTCGCGGGGGACTATCTCGTACGAGTTTTTGATTTCATCGGCCGCGCGATTGTTGCAGTCCTAAGCCTACCCTTCCGATTACTCCGGCGGCGCGGTCGGAGATGAGCGGTGGAACAGAATGTCAAGATTCAACCAAGATTCGCTAGATACCAAGCCAGCACCTTCAATTGCTGCGTCGCTGGAAGCAACTGTGACTCTTCAGAGAAACTATTTGTGCGGCTCACTTAGTATTCGGCAGATACTTCCGCCGAATCCCAGGGGAAAGCCTCGGTAATCTGTCGGTGAAACGGTAGCGATGGCTATCGCAGCAAAGCTACGCGAGAACTTCTGAACGGCGAAATCTCCTACAACCTGAAGCAGATTGTCATCGAACAATGGCGAAGGCACTACAACACGATTAAACGGCACTCGGCGCGCAACTATAGGCCGCCGGCGCGGCAGACATTCGCGCCATTGGCTGCCCATCTAGATGAGATTGCGCCGATGCAATAATCTCTATCTTGGTTGTACAAAGAAGCCGTCAGGCCAGTGACAGAACCGGCGCTGCTATGGGGGATAATAATGGCGCAAGATTTTTCATTCTCTCGCGACTTTCGAAACATAAGATGGGGAGCTACTCTCCAATACAATATGTTGAGGGCTTTGTGCGCTGGTTTAACTTTCAGCGCAATCGGTCTGATTTTTTACAATCAAATACCTAGAAATAGCGAAAATCTCCCTTTCATACTGACAGCCTGGATCATTATCCCAATTGGTTATCCATTTTTTTATCTGCCGCTGGGTATCGCGCTAAGCTTTCTCGGTAACTTTTTCGCCCCTTTCCGGTTTGTAGCCTTCTGCATTTCATCAATAATTGCAATTGGAGACCCCCTGGTCTTCCTGCTTCACAAGATTTTTCGAAAGTTGGTCCCAGTGAGAAAACCCGCTTTCCTTAGTTTCCAAATGTTAATTTTTGTTCTTGATGAAGGTCTGGAGTCGGACGCTGATGGTGAACGCGGAAGCTATGTTAAACCTGATAAGTATGTTAAACCCGATGGCTATATCGAACCGAATAGATATGGTGAGCCAGACATCTTTAGCGTCCCGCGTTCGACCACATCGACAAGAATCAATCCATCACGCGGTGCACCTGCAATCAAGCCAGCCCAATCGACGCATGAACCTGGTTCGGTCGCTCACCTGCTGGACATCTGCCAACGAGACCCGCACCAAGGCCTCGCCTGGATTGACGGGCTGTCTCCCGAACTCCGGAGCAAATCCACGATTTGTTTCTACCGGTTTGTGGCTCTGAGGACGCTCGCCCTAGGGAATGTACAGGGTGTCAATTTGACAGGGATCGAAACTGATGAACTTCGTCGGTATTTAACTCCACAATCTGGAAAATATATTGTTCAGGCACTTCAGCAGATTTCAGAACTGGAGCGCCTGCACCCTGGCTACATCGCAAGCATTGGCGCACCGGACGACCGATTTGGCGAGTCGTCTATGGATGATGTTTGCATTGTTGTGGAGCGGCTGTTCCCAGGCAAAGTCCAAGAGATACTCGGATGGACTAAAATATTCTACTTCGGTATCGACCGCATCGCCTTTGTCCCCGGATTGAAGGATCAGATACCCCATAATTTATTGATGATACTGCTAAAGACAAGATTTAAAACTAGCGAAATAGTCCGTTCAGCCGTCGCAATTGCATATAAGAAGAGGGGGCGAGATGGTCTTGGCCACGTTGATTTTTACATGTGTCGCCTGCTGTACGGCGAAACACCAACAATCGGTGAGGCCGAAATACTGGGCACCCTGCGCCTTTCAGAAGATTCGAGATTCACGTTTACGCCCGAATAAGCCGTGGCGCTATCTATGACTGTCTCGGTGCCACATCTGAAGGAAGCAACCCAATGACGATGTCGTTTGAAGATGGGATGGCCGCTTACGAGCGCGACGACTTTGCGACCGCGATGCGATTCTGGCTACCCCTTGCCGACCAAGGCCACACCACGGCTCAATTCTATCTCGGCTTAATGTACGACAGCGGC
Source organism: uncultured Alphaproteobacteria bacterium (assembly GCA_963823225.1). Classification (GTDB taxonomy): domain Bacteria; phylum Pseudomonadota; class Alphaproteobacteria; order Rhizobiales; family Xanthobacteraceae; genus BOG-931. The sequence goes on from CAWGKM010000001.1 coordinate 459,499, forward strand.
CGGGGTGTGCCGCCGAATGATGTGGCTGCGGCGAGCTGGTATCGCAAGGCGGCAGATCAGGGCGACGCTAGCTGTCAACACATTCTCGGCTTCATGTACGAGAGCGGCCGAGGTGTCCCGCAGGACGATGCGGCTGCGGCGTACTGGTATCGCAGGGCTGCCGACCAGGGCTTCGCCACCGCTCAATTCAATCTCGCCTCCTTGTACAACAACGGCGCGGGTGTACCGCAGGACGATGCGGCTGCGGTGTACTGGTGTCGCAAAGCTGCCGACCAGGGCCATGCCGCCGCTCAATGCCATCTCGGCTTAATATATAACAGCGGCCGGGGTGTGCCGCGGGACGATGTGGCTGCGGTGAGCTGGTATCGCAAGGCGACCGACCACCACTTTGCCCGCGCTCAATTTTATCTCGGGGTAATGTACAACGAAGGCTGGGGTGTCCCGCAGGACGATGCGGCTGCGGTGAGCTGGTATCGCAAGGCGGCCGACCAAGGCGATGCCGACGCTCAAGCCAATCTTGGGCTGATGTACGACGACGGCCGGGGTGTGCCGCAGGACGATGCGGCTGCGCTGAGCTGGTATCGCAAGGCGGCCGACCAGGGCCATGCCGAAGCTCAATTCTATCTCGGCTTCATGTACACCAACGCCCGGGGTGTGCCGCAGGACGATGCGGCTGCGGCGAACTGGTATCGCAAGGCAGCCGACCAGGGCCATGCTGCGGCTCAATTTAATCTCGGGCAGATGTACGACGACGGCCGGGGTGTGTCGCAGGACGATGCGGCTGCGGTGAGCTGGTATCGCAAGGCTGCCGATCAAGGCGATGCCGATGCTCAAGCCAATCTCGAGGCGATGTACGCCAACGGCCGGGGTGTGCCGTAGGACGATGCGGCTGCGCTGAACTGGTATTGCAAGGTCACGGCCAACTCACTTTCGACAATGATACCGCTGTCGCCCGGCATGCCATGCTGCGAACCATACGAGAGGTGGCCCCGCTTCCTGAGACAGGCGGCTAAGGTGGATTTGACGACGCAGAGGACGATCCACTATGAGGACGCAGAGACAATTTTCGGCTGAGTTCAAGGCCAAGTGAGTTCAAGGCCAAGGTTGAGGTAGCCCCATTTTCCGGGACAGGTCGGCGGCTTGGCTAAGGTGGATAGGGGTGGTGTTTAGCCGTCCACACCTCGCATCTGCCTTGCAGGAAGGTCGGAAATACGCGAATATTCAAGCCAGTTCGGGAGCCAGATGGGGTATTCCAGTTCAATGCGTTTCTCAGTAGGTGGACGCGGCTGAACTGGTCTTCGTGTCAAAATTTTGAACTGGAACACAAGGGAGTTGAAGATGGGTATGGAGAGCGGGCCTAAACCACCACGCGTAATATGTCCTTATTGCAAGGGAACTGGAAAAGACCCGCGCGGTATAGGTTGCAGTTCTTGCAAGGGAACGGGAAAACTGGAAACTCGATAATTCGTGCCTATCCATCTGTTCCGCGGAAGCCGAAGGCAGTTTGGTGAGGTTGGATTCCTAAAGCTCGGCACCGCAGCATGCTTTTTCAAGATGCCTGCCTGTAGATTGTTGCGGGCGCGAAATAATATGCTTTGCCGAACGTCGAAGCATTCTTAAAACTTTAATACGCCAGTGCACTGAAGAGAAATCCGTTTGCGGTGAAATAGGTTGCCGTTTCAGCCAGTGATGGCCCGTTCTGCACTGTCCTGTTTTCTTTGAGGATTTTTATAGGGCCGTCCTGCACATCTCGTTTTGTGTCATGTGCTGCTACCGGGTTTGGTAGCAAAATGGTAGCACCATGTTCAGTTTTCGTTCGATGATCAAATCGGGTACTGGCCGAAATAGGCCACTCGTAAAATCAAAACAGGCCAGGTGATATTCCCGCCAAGTTCCATAATTGCTATAGTTGCCTATGGGGGCGGACTTCATGGAGCTACAATTATGGCCAAACCTACCAGCAAGGAACTGCAGGACTCATTTAATAAGGGCCAGAAGGATGGCTCAGAAGGAAAGTACAATCCCACTGTTGGAGTTGGCCTCTTGGATGAAATGACCACGCCAAAGGATACCTTGGACAAGTGGAACAAACTTGATGACGCCTACAAAGCCGGTTGGAATAACGCGCGGAAATAAAATGACTTCAGCAGTAGAGTAAGGTGACGGCAAAATTGCCGTCACCTTTTTGCTTGTCTGTCTGTCTCTTTCTCATGAATCTTTGCCACTTTCAACTGAGGCTAAAAGGACCGGGGGGTGGGTGCCGGCTGGCGCCGCGATCGAACGCGCTTCAGAAACCCGCTCTCCAAACCCATCTACATCTCCTTTTTGCTCGTCTGTGTCGCGCTGCTCGCTTCGGGGATATCTGGCCATCAATTATCTTGTCAGCGTGAAAGATCGCGTATCCCCATTCTTAAATCCGTAAGTCCCTTCATCATGGCTATCAACGTAGACGCGAAATGAGACGTGGTCCAGGGTTTCCCACTTTGTCCATCCGTCAGGGCCCGTATATTCGGAACCCACTCCACCCAACGAACCATAAGCTACTGACACTTTGACGCTGCGCCGCGGCCTGCCTTTTTCGTCTACTATCCTAATTGAAAAAGTGCCCATAGCGCCCCTCTGGCTACGTCCTCTAATTCGCGGCAATCACGCACAAATTCAAACTGAGATCCCAAGCCGTTCAGAATTTTCTGGCTAAACGCCGTTCTTCACCGCAAGGATGTTGATGACCGACTCTGCGACATTGTCCGGAATTCCGAGCGCGGTCTGCAAATAACCAAACAACTCTTTTTCTTCATCCTCAACGGTGCCATCTGCGAAAACAAAATCGACCGCTAATGCAAAGACAGTCGGTTTAAATTCACGAGAAATATCGACACCGCATTTGTCAATCAGCGGCCTCCATTCGCCTGCGAGCCAGATAGCACAACGGGCGTATAAAATAGGTCCAGGAAATGGGTGCCCTTCAAGTAAGCGTCGACGAGTTGCCGTGGAGGCAAATCCGAATTGGCAGGCAAAATAGAACCTTCGACGGTCACGCGGCGATAGGGCGATTTCTCCCTGCTCACCTGATGGACATTCGCGTAGATTTGCTCTGTCAGGTCATTGAACAAGCCCAGCCGGCGAATGTCGTCACGCAAGAACGGGCTCAGGACATTGTGCACAGCATTCGGCGCATCGGGGAGCAAATCGATAATCGGGGATGCTTTGGTCGTCGAAGCGGCCGGCTGCTCAAGCGCGTCCGGATCGCAAAGAGCCGACGGCGGAAGATACATCGTGAACGCGTTGTATGTCGCGAGAGTCGAAAGAAAAACCTGGTCGCGAGTGGCCTCGGGATCGGCCAGCTTGCGTTCATGAGCATAAAGTCGATCACGATAGCTTGCACCTTCGGTGCCCGTGAGAAGATCGTCGGAAGGCAGTGCGGGAACCGTGAATAGTTGTTCCTCGGTGTAGAGTTTTTGAATGCAAACCAGAACCGCTGCGAAGAGCTTGCGGATCGGAACCTTGTCGGCTTCCTTGCGGGCGCTTTCGACAATCGCCTGGAACAACATTTTGACGTAGGTCTGCGGGTCTTTGAAGTCGGCTTTGGCCGTCAGCTCTGTCACGCGCTCATGCAGAGCCTTGGTCGCGGCAATTTCAAGATTGGCAAGGCCCATTTCGAGTGAGCGATCTCTTGCCTGAAGAGTCTGTTCTTCGGTCAGCGCGCCAAGGAGTTTTGCTCGCTCCTCCTGCGCGGCCGGAAAGCCCTGAGCTGCTGCGAGGTCGAGCCAAATGAAAGCAAGCGTATTGTCCTGCCTGACGCCATCCCCTTGAAGATACGCGAGGCCCAGATCGAATTGCGCAAGGTCATGCCCGTGTTCGGCGGCCTTTTGCATCCAGCGAAGCAACTCGCGGTGATCCTTTTGAGCGCCTTCGCCGGATTTATACGCGGAGGCGAGTTGGGCCATCGCGCCTGCGTGCCCCTGCTCGGCCGCTTTGCGATACCAGGACACGGCTGACAAATGGTCGCGGGGAACGCCCTTGCCCTGGGAGTAGCGTATGCCAAGCACGAGCTGGCATCCGGCGTCTCCCCCTTCCGCAGCTTTTTTGAGCCATTTCAGGGCCTGAGCATCATTTTTTCGAATACCGAGTTCGCCGTCCAGCAAAGTGCTCAGGAAGTGTTGTGAGCTTACGACGCCCTGCTCGGCGGCTTGCGTGAGCCAATGAAACCCGGCGTCAACGTCCTCCGGGACGCCCTTATTGCCGGTCAGATACCACCGTCCAATTTCATCCTGCGCTTCCGCGTATCCTTGTTTGGCTGCAAGCAAGTAATACCTGGCGGCCTCGGTGAGATTTTCGGTCATGCCCTGGCCATTGGCGTACATGATGCCGACGCAAAACTGCGCTTCCGCGGCGCCTGCCTTTGCAGCCTGTAAGAACCACTTGAACGCCTCCGGGTAGCTCAGAGGCCGTTCCTTGCCGAAATAGAACATGTTTGCCAGGCACACCATTGCGCGGCGATTACCCTGAGCGGCAGCTTGGCGAAACCATCGCTCAGCCTGAGCGTAGTCTTGTTGCGTACCGTGCCCACCACGATGCAGGTGAGCAAGCAGGCACTGACCAGCATCATCGCCTTGCCGCGCCAACTCCTTTGACATGGCAAATGCACGCGCGTGGTCGCCCTTATTGGCCGCATCGACCGCAGCCTGTGCATCGGGCGATAGTGTGGGTTCCGACACGGCCATGGCACAACGCCTCTTTGGTCCAGCGCGGGTAGTATCGAGTGCTTTAATCCTCTGATCGGGGAGGAGGCCGGTCCCAATGAGGATCGTGTTGCCCGCCTGCGCAAAAACAGGCGGCAGCAACCCGTGCCTCAGCGGAATCCCACACCCAAGCCACTGGCGAGGCACCGACTAGCGCGGGATCGTCTTTCTTCACGAAGCTTACTTTGAGGTTGCCTTCCAACTGAACCGTATCATTCGGCAGCGGTGCAAAGCCGTCTGGTGTGTGGGTATGAGGAAGAAAAACTCCCAAGCCGTATTTTTCCAATTCCCGTATCATCGCTTGAACTTCCGGCTTGCTCACAGCGTTTTTCGCCTGTGCAACCATCGAAGGCATCGCACCCTCCAATTTTGCGCTAGTGTAGCGCTTGCCTAAATCTTAGGTAGGTTTCGTGCCTTGTCAATCACCGGTTGCGCGATTTGATTTTTAGTGAAGTTACCCGCCACATTTGTGTTGATGTTTGTTTTCCGTAAGCAGCGTTTTAAATCGCTCTGATAGCTGCGCGAGGCGCGCTGTCTCTCTTCGTAGGAACCTTGCTCACTTTTTGCCTCTATACGCGCCGAAACCAATAACGGCGGTCGCAAGAATTGCTAGTCTTCAACGTATCAACACCAATCGCGTCGCGGACGTTCTTCTTTTCAATCGCATTTTGTACAAATGAATCCAGCGCCGCCGCAGTGTCGGCACTTTATTTTACTGGTAAAGATGAGCGCATTGTCGCTCACCTGTCCGCTGCCATGACACTTGGGGCATTCATGCATCGGTTTGCCGCATGATGGACATTTCTTACTCATTGCTTCCTCCATGATTGCAGAGGGAACTTTACTCAATGCCCTTGGGCGGAGCAATAGAAATTGACATTTCTCCTGGATTCTGGAGCGAGCATGGCTAAATCTTGGTGACGAGAAGGGTTAGGCGGCGGCGGCTATCGACTTCGTTATCGAGATCGTACGCCGCCTCGACGCCGAATCCGGATTCAAAGTGCTGCCACGGCGATGGATGGTCGAGCGCGGCTTCGGCAAGATGACACACTACCGTCGCCTCATATGCGACTACGAACGCTGCCTCGACGTTTCCGAGGTTATGATCTACCCCGCCACGGGTGACCTGCTTGTTCGGCGAATTTCCCATCCCCGACATTCTCAAACTCTAAGCAGGCGCCGTCAGTATGGAACGTCACCGCTGCTACCGTGAAGAATCTCATTCATTTCCTTCACCGCCTACCGTCCTTTATCACAAAACTAACCGCCAGGAAATATTGAGCGGTCGTCAAATGCGTAGGCATTTTTAAGCAGGCAGTGGCGGTCGGTCCATATCAATACGCCGTAATCATCCAGGACCATTGACGCAGGCATGCCAATTCGCTGTAGGGAGCACCGCTGATCGATCGAATCTGTCGGGGAAGGCTTTGAGCAACTGCAGTTTTGGCAGCATCTCGGAGCGCGTGGCCGTTGAGATTATGATTATGTGCCGCACTTCTGAAACAGCGTTCTTCTTCAAGCAGTGGGGCGGAAAAAATAAAAAGGCGGCTGGCAGAAAGCTCAGAGGTCGAACCTTCGATGAGATGCCCCAGATGGTTTCGCAGACACAGCCCTGAGCGTCAGCAGTTCGACACCCTTCGCGTATTAAAACTTTCTGGTTAGAAATATCAGAGTTATAAGAGCGAGAATGGCGAAACTAACAGAAAGCCACACCTTTCTAGTCGGGCCCGATGTAGGCAGATTAGGCTTTTGAATTATGGATTGTGGAAACCAGCCGGCCTGATCCCGATGACGCGATTCTATTTTCGGCAACGCCGCTCCAACGTCGGCGTATCGTTCTATAAAAAAGGTTCCAAGATTTTGGAGCGTCTCCTCCTCTGAGAATCCAAGCGGGTATCCATAAGCGCCAAGCCTACGAATTTTATTAAGAGTATCTTCCGGACGTGCTAACCGCGCTGGCGACGCGTAGGGATCCCGGAGCGGGTCGTACGAATTTGAATAAACAAAGTCTTCACGCTCTGGGGCGGGGGCCAGCCGTAGAAGGTTCTGCCTGATGCTCCAGTCCCACAATTCAATCGAATAAAATCCGTCATCTCGGCCAACAAAGAAAATATATTGGACAACATATTGGCCAACAAATATACACTCCATTACATTATCTCGATTGATACCTCTATCAAATTCGATCCTCCGCTTTTGGAATTGGTCTGAGTGTGCCTCGATCACACTATAGAGGGACACAATTTTTCTATTGCCGATAGCTATCCTTCGTTGCGCGTCCTCCTGATTGGACCTTCTCGTTGACTCTGCTAACGCAAATGGATCGCCACTCATGTCAATCTCCTGGATCAATGCCGCTAAATCCTGATCTTCGCGTCTATCAGCTAAATGTCAATCGGCGTTCAATATTGACCCCTGATCGGCGTCCAATGTTGACCCCTTTGAGCGACGAGTTTTGGCGGTAGCGCTCGCGCCGTCGGAGCTGGTCGGGGTTGCGGAGACGGCGCGAGCGCGGGTCGGTTTGATCGTCATCACGGCTTTTGAAGCGCCAACTGTCGTTGCCGGTTTCGACGATATCGCAGTGGTGGGTGAGGCGATCGAGCAGCGCGGTGGTCATCTTGGCGTCACCGAAGACGCTGGGCCATTCGCCGAAGGCGAGATTGGTGGTGACGATGATCGAGGTGCGCTCGTAGAGCCGGCTGACGAGGTGGAACAGGAGTTGGCCGCCGGCCTGGGCGAAGGGCAGATAGCCGAGTTCGTCGAGGATGACGAAGTCCATGCGGGTCAGATGATCGGCAAGCCGGCCCTGGCGTCCGTTGCGGGTCTCGGCCTCGAGCCGATTGACGAGATCGACCACGTTATAGAAGCGGCCACGGGCGCCGGCGCGGATGCAGCTTCTGGCGATTGCGATGGCAAGATGGGTCTTGCCGGTGCCGGTGCCGCCGACCAGGACGACATTGCGCTGCTGGGCGATGAAGCCGCCGCCGGCGAGGTCGTGTACAAGTGTCTGGTTGATCGGGGTGCCGTCGAACTCGAAGTCGTCGAGATCCTTGGCGAGTGGCAGCTTGGCGATGGTGAGCTGGTACTTGATCGAGCGCGCCTGCTTCTCGCCGATCTCGGCCTTGAGCAGATCGCCGACGATGCGCTGGGGTTCGTGCTGGCGCTTGACGGCGGTGGCCATGATCTCGTCGAAGGCGGCCTTCATGCCGTAGAGCTTGAGCTCGCCCATGAGGTCGAAGAGCTGCGGATCGTTCCATCAGATGGTTCTCCTGAGGTTGTCGTAACGGGCACAATCGGCGACCGGCGCATGGCGCAGGGTCAGCGCGGCGGGCGTCAGAATGGTGGCCGGCGGACCGGGATCGCGCTGGCGGGCCAGGATGTTGAGAACGACGTCGGCGGAGTGGACGCCCTGGGCGATCGCCTCGGCGCAGGCCGCCTCGACCGCCGGCAGCCCGTCGGTGAGCACCGCGGTGAGGATATCGACCATCTGCCGATTGCCGTCGTCGACGCCGGCGAGCTTGCGCCGCACCCGCTCCATCGCGGCCGGCAGCACCCAGTCCTTGAAGGGGGCGCCGTTGCGCAGCGCGCCGGGCTTGCGGGCGAGCACCGGCACGTAATGCCAGGGGTCGTAGATCGTCTCGCCGCGGCCGAATGAGCGCCGATGTTCGCCGACGATACGGCCGTCCTGGCGGATGACGATGCGGTCGGCATAGGCATGAACCTCGACCGGCCGCCCGACCGCGCTGGCGGCCACCGAGTACTTGTTGTTGTCGAAGCGCACCAGGCAGGTCTTGGAGACCGACGCCGGCACCGCGTGGAATCCATCGAAGCGGCCGGCATAGGGAACGAGCTTCGGTCGTTCCGCCTCGAACACCTCCCAGATCGTCTGCTCGGTCAGCTCCGGATGGCGGTGCGCCTTGGCGTAGGCGACGCATTTGTCGAGTGAGCCAGTCGTTCAGCTCGTCGAGGGTCTTGAACCGCAGCCGCGGCGTGAAGAAGCGCTCGCGGACCAGCCCGACCTGGTTCTCGACCTGCCCCTTCTCCCAGCCCGAGGCCGGCGTGCAGGCCACCGGATCGACAGGTAATGGCTGCACATCTGCAGGAAGCGGCGATTGTAGAGGCGATCCTTGCCGACGAAGATCGTCTCCACCGCCGTCTTCATGTTGTCGTAGATGCCGCGCCCGCAGGTGCCCTTGAACAGCGCGAAGGCCCGGTCGTGGGCGTCGAACACCATCTCCTGCGTCTCGCGCGGATAGGCCCGCGCGAACAGCATGCGGCTGTGGCAGAGCCGGACATGGGCCACCTTCACGGTGACCGTCACGCCGCTCAGCAGGACGATCTCGTGGCTCCAGTCGAACTGGTAGGCTTCCCCGGGCGCAAAACTCAGCGGCACATAGGCCGCCGCCGTCGCCTGGCCGCGCTCCTTGGCCCATCGTCGGGCATAGCGGCGCACCGCATCGTAGCCGCCCTCGTAGCCGCGGCCGCGCAACTCCTCGAAGATGCGGATCAGCGTCAGCTGCTCGCGAGCAGGCTTGGCCGCATTCTCCGTGAGCAATTCATCGAGTTCGTCCGTCCATCGCCCGAGCTTCGGCAGCGGCTGGACCTCACGCTCGTATTCGAAGGAGGTCTCCCCGGATCGCAGCACTTTGCGAACCGTATTCCGAGCCACCCTCAGGTCCCGGGCAATCTCCTTGATCGTCTTGCCCTTGAGGAAATGCTCGCGCCGAATCCGGCCAATCGTCTCCACTGTCAGCATTCCCCCTCGCTGCTTGCTTTCGAATCAAAGCAAGCAGCGCATCAGGTCGAACGGCAGGGGGTCAATTTTGGACGCCGATACCCCCAGTTAGGGGGTCAAATTTGCACGCCGAATAACAAGCTAAATGCAACGATCCTATTCGCGACACCGCACCACCACAATGGATGCCGTGAACTCGCTATTGACGGTCAGAAGATCGGTCACTGCGCCCGACAAGCCTTAAGGGGGGCCTAGCAAGATGAATGCCGAAGATATCCCCCAAATCCGATCGAGAAATCGAAGAAGAAATCGCCGATCTATTGAGCAAATTTTCCCTTAGCGAAGAATCTCTCTCTGAAATTAAACGGAGGCCGCTCAAATCACAACGAAACATCTTGAAACTTATGTACGATGAGGAATGCCGACGCGCACAGACACAAAAAGTGAAAAGAGACTTGCCTCTAAGTTAAGCCGGCGTGGTCTGCCCTTTTCCATAACGACGAAGACCACGAAACTCCAGCAGCATTTCAGGTGCGTTGGTTGTGTAACCATTGCGGAATTTTATTAAGCCGTATTTTCGTCCTTCTAACCGTTTGCGCCAAAACGGAGTTTGTTTCCGATACTCGATGCGTTTTAGCGTGTTGGCAATGGCTACGAAAGGTTTACGATACAAATTGAGAAACAGTATCTCTGGAACGATATTGCTCATTCCACGACTCCAATTCAATTAACTCAGACTGTTTTGCTCAAGAATCATCTTTTTGATCTGGTCGATAGTTAGAGGCGGGTTCGTTGAGTGAATGACCGCATGACAATTCGGGCATACAGGACGAAGATCTCGAACGGGGTCAATTGCTGATCGTTTTCCGATACTCGCAATCGGCTTCAGGTGATGAACATGAATTAGTCCTTTTGCGGCAGGGCCATATCGATCAGCCAATGACATACTGCAAACCGCACATTCTGCCCCATAGTGTTTTATGCACTTCTCTCTTGCTGCTAAATCACGCTCATATCGATTAACGAGAATTTGGATTACTGCCCCTTCTTCAAATTCCTCGCCATCTGGCATCTCCTCTGGGATCGATACTCCGCTTTGATGCGAGCCTTCGTAATAGGAGGGCTGAGGCACTAGCTCATTGAGTTTGTGTGAAATAAAAATAATGAGGCCGGGCGAATGGTCTTTAGCCGTGCTCGTATGCCGGGGACTACTCGCAGCTATGCGAATGGCCGCATCATGTGCTGGTAGCAGCTCTGGATAAGCCTGTGCAACCAAAGAAACATTCATGTTGCAGGTAATGCATCCGGGCGCATTCTTATATGGAGGGTGATCATCGAAGCTAATACGTCGATCAGATCGTAGTTTCTTAGGAACCATGTCGCTTTTGACTAATTGGTGAAACCATCCATCTCCAAGTTGAAGCACTTCAACGAAGCCGGCCTTGAGCATTATGTTTTTTTGATTTAGGCGAAGCCCCCATTTGGACGGATCAGCTTGATGGGCGACGCTAATGGATTGCGCAATCGCGCCGAGAACAGTCTGCAGTTGTTTATATGGGATTAGTCCTCGGACTATCTCTTTTGCAGACGATGGTGATCGCGTAAGCTCAGGTGACTTCGGAATCTTATTATTAGTGAAGTGAAGAGGCGGAGTCTGACAAATTGCGTATTCACGAATGAAATCAATGTCGAGTTTGGTGCCGTTGCGTTTTTTGAGTTTCGTCTTTTTTATTGGAGGTGAGAGATATCTGACATTGGCGAATGTACACGTGTTGGTGTTTCCAGTTTTCACAGACAGAAGATCCGCGCATGCCACGACATTCGTCGTATCTTCAGCTGGCGCAAACAGAAGGGCCACAACTTTGTTTTGTTTACGCGCATCGGCGATAATTGTCTTCGCGCTCGTCCACGGCTTTTGCTTCGTGCTAATCGTATATGATCCCGCCGATAGACTAAATTTCCGAATCGCATCAGAATGCCGAATTGTGTAGATGCAGCGGTCGGCATATTCGCGGTTATTACTGCGAAGCGTCCCCGACATTTCAACCGTACCCCTTGAATAATTGGCTTCGACGTTATTAATCTTATAGGAACGTTGGTCGCACACCAGCGCATTTACGCGCCGTTCACTCAACATTTCACTTATGTATTGATGGGCGTGGGAGTGCGCAGATCATTGAACTAAAAGGGACGCAGTTTGGAGCCGGCGATTGCGGTGCGGACCACTACGAAATAGTATTTGATGCGCTTTGTGGAGGTACCGTATCCCGCGCCCGTTCAATATGCTGAACCAAACGTGAGAATTCGCGCTCTGGATCGCGGTACCAGTCCGTCGACCACACACGATGAATGCGCCAATTCAATTCCTCAAGGACATGCTGCCTGATCCGATCACGGTCCCGCGCCGATTTCGATGAGTGATATGTGGCGCCGTCACATTCCAGACCGATGATATAGTTGCCCGGCTTGTCCGGGTGGATGATCCCAATGTCAATTCGATACTTGGCCACGCCGACTTGGGGGTGCGCTTCGTAACCGGCGGCTTTAAGCCGAGCGAGAAACCAACGCTCAAAATCACTGTCGGGTTCTTGGCCGGTTTGGCGGCCGTGCTGAAATGATCCAACAGTTGCGTATTCCAGAAATTCCTTGAGCACGCGCACGCCACGCTGCTTTCCTTCCGCGACGATTTGCGAGTGATCGAGAGAAGTGAACAGCGCCAGCCGACGCTTGGCCCGCGTGAAAAGAACGTTTAGCCGCCTGTGGCCGTATGCTTTATTTATCGGGCCGAAGTTCTGATGGAATATGCCTTCGGCGGTTTTTCCGTAAACGGTCGAAACCAGGATGATATCGCGCTCGTCTCCCTGAACATTTTCGAGATTTTTAACAAAAAATTCTTCGAGGGTGCCGTCCCAGTGTTGGCGATACGCCTGAACATCGGGGTCGGACGCCGCCAGCTCATCCATCATTCCTTCGATGAGTTCGCTTTGAGCCTTGTTCACGGCGACAATTCCAATAGACCGGTCGATGCGCCGCCGCATGAGCGCTGCCGCTTCTTCGACGATGGCTTTGGCTTCCGCAGTATTCCGCCCCTGTCCAGCTTCGTAGGCCCCATCAACGCGGCGGCATGTCACGCCAAATTCAGGATCGTTAAGCACGGGGCTTGGGTAAACGAGCAGCCGATCTTCGTAAAACTCGCGATTTGAATAGGCGATAAGCGACTGATGGCGTGAGCGGTAGTGGACATCAAGCATCCGCATCGGCCGCCAACACCGGCGACCCAATTCAAGGATCAACTCCTCGGGAGAATCCTCAATTTCCTCGTCTTCGCGATTTTCCCCGGCCTTGAAAAAGTCGCTGGGCGGCAATTGCTCAGGATCGCCGACAATGACAGCCTGCGTACAGCGAAGCAATGCGCCGAGGGCGTCCTCGGGCCGCATCTGAGAAGCTTCATCGATGATAAGTAGGTCAAACGAATGCTTGCCCGGTTCCAGATATTGGGCAACCGACATCGGGCTCATCATGATGCACGGTTTGTATGCGCGTATAGCGTTCCCTGCGTTGCTAAAGAGCCGCCGAAGCGCGATGCGCGGTTTCTGGAGACCGGCTTGGTGGTCAAGCATTTGGTTGTCGGTGTAATCCCGCGTTGATTGCGCGCGTGACCCCATGGGTATCGGGCGCGCGTGCAGTTTGGCGGCGACCAACTGGCGGTTAAGTTCAAGTATTTCCTTGTCAAGCTTCTGAAAACTCCGCCGCACTTGCTCGTGGGCACTGCCGGTATGGCGGGTAAGAACCGGGTGCTCCCGCATGAGTTTGTCGGCGGCTGAACGGTAAAACGCCGCTTCCACGGCCCAAGCCACGCCCTCATAGCGAAGCCCCTTGCTGCTCCATGCGGAAATCAGAGCGGCCAATCCGAGATTGGCTGCTTCTTCTTCCGTGCTAAGCAATGCGATCTGCTTTTCCAGGCTTTCAGGAGCGTTGGCGGCGCGGCGTGCCTTTTGCAGGAGCCTTTCGATCGGCACCTGCAAGAACGGGCCGCCGCACCACGCGTCGGCACGCAGTTGCAGCAAGTCATCCGCGCTTTGCCGCGCACGTCCCTCTTCCGCGACGGCTGCATCGATAGCTTTCGCCAATTTCGCGATTTGGCCGACCCGCGCCGCGTGATCTTGCTGGAAGAGCCACTTCGCTACAGGCGCGGGAATACCCGTCGCTATCATGAGCTTCCCATAACGAAGTGTTGCTCTGATCTTTATGGCCTTGTCCGCTTCTGTTCCCGCAGCGATGGCCCCGGCCGCGCTAATCGCGACGGACTCTAGCGCCATCTTGCTGCGGCACTTGTGACACCCCCGTATTGCCACCTCCGAGTCTTTGAGGGTGCGGATTGCTGATTGCGGATGGAGCCCGGTTTCCGTAACGTCCCTTAGTAATTCTGTCAGTGCGATGGCTCTTTGCCGCTCACGCCTTGCTTCCGCTCCAATGCTCGATTGCTTGGTGTAACAGGCATGAAAAAGCGCGAGCAGATTCAATTCTTCCGCGGTCCTAGCAAGATCCGCGACAACGGCAATATCATCCGACGTTCCTTCAAAAAGAATTCGGCGAAGTTCGGCCGCTCCGCTTTCCGCAATCGGCGTGAGTTTGCGGACCGCCTGCATCCAACGTGCGACTTCAAGCATGGTATCAAGCGGAGTGGCCACACTTCGCCAGTGCCGCCCTGCGGCGGCCTTCACTTGCGCGCACGCTTCAAGCCGTGCGAGGCCTTCCTTCCATTGCGCCGCCGCCCTTAATCGCATGGCGGCATTTTTGGGTGCTAGCTTCCGTTCACCCGGAAACGTCCTTCGGTAAATGGCTTTGGCGCTTCGCCAGTCTCGCCCGAAGAGTCTTCCGAAGACGCCAATGGCGAGAAACTTGGCCGCAGCGTCCCGAAGTTCGGAAATGTTGGGGATGGAATCAGCAAGTGTGGCGGTTGCCTGCTCAGCGAATTGCGCATCGGCCGCTGCTGCGTTGGTCTCCTGTGCGATCGCTTGCGCGGCAAGAATGTCCTCGACAATCCCATCCTCCGACAGTAACGCCGATCGATACTGCGCTTTGTGATATGGAAACTGCTGAACGCACCGCAGACAGCCAGCAGCTATGGCTTCGGCTTTGAAGTCAGGTTCTGCGGCAGGATCGCGCTTTGCAATGACGAAGACGCGCGCCAAGAGGTCGACACATCGCGCCATCTGCTCCGCTACCTTTTGGGAGTCATGAAGGGTTTGCGGTAGCGCTTCGGCTGTCGTATCGGCGACACCGAGATTGACTGCTCGTTCGAGGAGATTCGGAATAAGGTCAATCACACTTTCGATTTTGTCGAGCGCGCAAATCTCCTCGGCTTTTGATTCTAATTCGCGCTTTTCTAGCGCCAAGTCAGACCACGAGGCCAGTGATCGGACACAAGTATCTTCCAAGGTTAAAGGGAGTATGGGTTCCTCGATGGCTGGATCCGGGGCTGAAATTTCGCAAATAATTTTAGTGGCAGCGGCGTGCGCGTCGCTAATTGACGAAAGACCTAGCCAGGAGGAGGTCGCGCTTAATTCGTCAACTCGCCGATGCAACACATCCAGCGCAGTCGCCCACTGGTTCGCTGCCTCAATGGCTTTCGGGCGATCAAATCGGTTTAAATTGAGATTTCCAATTCCCCGCCACGGCTGTTGTGCGGGCTCCGCCATGGCACCCATGGTGGCTGTGTGATCGTCAAGCGCCTTTCCTGCTCCCCTGAACTCTTCCAATTTAAATCGGTCGATCATAAGCGGGTCTGGAAACCGAAACTCCATCGCCGCAGGAGGAACTGACACTGGAAGCGTGGCGCGGCTTGAGTCACCCCACAGAATATCATGCGTGGTAAGGCCTGATTGACCGGCAGGGCTGTTCATGACAGCGGCGTATTCCGTCAACCTTTGGCGTGCCTTGCGGAGAGAATCGCGCGCGCGCTCGATTTCATCTGCGTTCGAGCGCAGGCGCGGCGCGTTCATGCGTTCTTTTATTGATTGAAGAGCAAGCGTCTTTGACGCCTTGGACGAATGTACTTCCAGGCAGTACAGGCCGAGCCCCATGTGGTCGAGGCGATTCTTCACCACGTTGAGGGCGGCCATTTTCTCCGAAACAAAAAGAATGGATTTTCCCTCCCACATCGCGTTGGCGATTATGTTGGTAATAGTCTGCGACTTTCCGGTGCCAGGAGGCCCTTGAATGACAAGGCTCGTCCTTCCAGCGGCGTCGATTACTGCGCTGACCTGAGAGGCATCTGCGTCGGTGACGAGCACAGGCGCCTTAGGTTCCACTTCGGGATGGTCAACGTCATGGACCTCGGCAATTGTATGCAGATCTCCTACCGGCGCGTCTCCATAGATTTGCCTGAGCAGCTCGTGCGCCTCTGGCCGCGCCCCGACTGGCCAGCGTAACGGATCAAGATCGCTCCACATCGCCTGCCGCGCAAATGAAAATAGCCCGATGGTCGCCCAGCGGCGGATTCGCCACCGGGGCCTGTTCCGGATTCCCTCGGCAACGATCGCTAGATATGAGTCAATTCCCGATTCCGGATCGTATTCGGGCAGTGCGAGCCCATGTTGCCGCAGCTTTTCACGCAACGCGACGTTTGTTGTCTCGTCTTCGTCGCGCCCCGCGATCGAAAAGATATATTCGCCGCTGGCAACGCGCCTTTCCATATTGATCGGAATCAACACCAGAGGCGCATAGGCTGGGGTCGGCCCATCGTCTGTTTCATACCATTCCAGGAAACCGGCGGCGCAATAGAGAGCGCTGATACCCGCGTCCTCTTGCAGCGTACGCGCCGCGCCATAGACAGTAGCCAATTTCGGCTCAAGCCGATCGGGGAAGAGGAGCGTCTGAACTTTCGGAGGGCCCTCCTGCTCGCCTGTAGACTCCGCGACAGGAAAATCATAGGAGGGGTTTATACCAAGCTCCTGCGCCCTCACCTTCGGGTCGATCGCGGCACGCCATTCCGGCATACCAAGCTGCGCGCGCACGCGGTCCCGCAACGCACGCTCCGCCGCCTTATCTTTGTAACGCCGCCGATTTCCAGCCGCGCGTCTTGCGTCTTCGGCCGCGAGCCATTCTGGATCAATAATCTTTGCCGTTTTCAGTGCGGCTCTGAATTCGTCTGAGTCTTCATCCCGCGGAATCAACTCGACTGGAGGCAATGGAAACACGTCGAGCGATTGCTCCAGTGCGAGGCTTTCGACCAGGACCCGAAGATTTGTATTAATGACTTGGACGTGCCTACTCGATGATTCAGAATGCCGGTAGTTGAGCATTCCATTCCGCAAACTCAGATCGATCAGCTTTTCACGGGCTTTTAAAATGCCCTGTTTAACCATTTCCGCGATGCCGGAATCGACGGGCTCGGCGTTTTTCGTCCGAGTCGCTTTGGATGTTCGCCCCGAGTTTTGATTGGCAGGTGTCATGTACCCATCAATTTGGCCAGCGGTCTCGTGGAGCCGTTAATCGAGGCCGCAAAACGCGACCAATTAAGGCTAAGTGATTTCAAACAGTAACGCACGCGATAATTGTAGCCAATTCGACGCTCGGAATTACAAGGCCCTAAATGCGTGAGCAAATTTCACGTTTAGGCGAACGCGCCCGGAGCCGCGTGGATCCCGAGAACGGGATTCTGCGTCTCCGCCACTGTTTCCTTCTCCTACACCCAATCACCGCGGCGCCACGCGTTCAACTCGGCCGCTGGTTACGAACACGAGCAGACCCTCCTTGCCGTCCGTCGCAGCAAGATAGTCGCGCACTTGCTCCCGATAGAGGTCGACCACTGCCGTGGTAGGTTCCACATCGCTTTTCCAATCGACGACCACATCGACGTTCTTGTCCCCATCAAGCGCCAAGGCATCCGCGATGCCGCCAATATAGATCGTTCCCTCCGCCACCCGTTCTGCGGAGAATACGGTCATTTCCGGCAGCAAGCGGGGCCGTAGCGCTACGACCTCGGGGATGGCAAGTGCGCGTCTCACAGAAGCCGCAAGCTCAGGCGCGTATGGGCCGTTTTCGGCGCGGTCAGCTTCAGCAACGCCAATTTCGGAAAGTAAGGTTCTTGCTCGCGTCTCTAGAGTGTCAGCTTTTTCTTTCGTTTCGCCCGTGAGCACTTCCTCGAGTAGCTTGTGTATCACAAGCCCGCGCTCTCGGCCGCCCTTGATCGTAATGCGCTCGTCATCACGCTGTGTCTCCGGGGGAATACTTTCACTATACGCGCCTGCGCCGACAAACACGCCCTCGTCCGATACCCCTACCCTTTCACCGGCTGGCCCATCGTGACGGCTTGGACTCCGCCAAACAATCGAGTGGCGGGTCCCCGCGATCACTGTAGCTTCCGCCTCCCAAGTCGCCTGATCTTGACCATTGGCTACCTCTTCGGCTGCGGCTGTCGTCGGCCCGGCAAGTGCCACGGCATTGAAAGTGGGAAGCTGGGTCAAATCAGCGTTCAAGAGACTAAACCAATCGTTTTGGACACGCTCATTTTGCCGCGGCAACAGTAACAAGTCGCAAGCGCGCGTCAGTGCAACATACCAAAGCCGGACACGCTCCCTTTGCAACTGACCTTTCTCATCGGCTTTGACGACATCATAGTCAGGCCCGGCAAAACCCATGAGCTTAAAGTGAATCGTGTTATCCGATCGCCGATGTAAAAAATCCATCGTCTCATCGAGCTCGGTCGGCGAATTGATCGGGATCACGATCGGCCATTCGAGTCCCTTGGCCGAATGCATCGTCGAGATCGACACTGCTTCCGCATCTGCGTCGGGACGGCCCTCAATGTGCTTTTGCGTGTCGTCCCAATTGGCCCGCAGGGCATCCGCAAAGGCGACAAGACCGCGGGTCTCATAGGCCCGGGCCATCTCCAGTACCATCTCGACATTCGCGAGTGCCCGCTCCGCACTCTGGCGGTAGCGGGCCCGCAAGATCGGCCGAACGTTCAACTCCTCGATCGCCTCGGCCATCAAGTGATAGGGCGTTGTCTGGCGCGCTTTTCGCGCAAGATTTTGCAGCACTTCAAGGGCGCGCTTCAGGACGGGATTGGTGATGACCTGGCAATCCGTCCAAAGATGAAGACGCGGAGTATGGTTTTCTCCAGCAGAGGGTAGCGCGATGATGGCATCGGCGATTTCCTCTTCCGTTAGTCCAACGAGCGGACCGCGAAGCAGCGCTCCGAGCGCAAGCGTATCGCGTCGATCGGCAATTGCGCGAGCGACGGCGATCATGTCCTGGACTTCCTGGCGTGTGTAGAAGCTCTTTCCAGCTTGTGAGGCTATCGATATTTCGCGCCGTTCCAATGCGCGCTCGTAAATCCAAAGATTCGTGCCCGTGGGAGCGAGAAGCGCAATGTCACCGGCCCGACAAGGCCGCATGGCCTTCGATCGTTTGTCCCAGACCTGATACGTGCCGATCAAGTGGCTAACAAGGTCAGCGACGATGCGTGCTTCCTCGCGCCGCACGCGATCAACCACGATCTTTCCCTTGTCGCTTTTGTGGCCATCCCCGATCGTCACGTCGAAACATGCGACTGCTGGCCGTTCATCATGCGGCAGTCTCGTTGGCTGCAATGCCGTGAAGCCGGGCTGGCCGTTTTCCGGGGAAAGCAGTCCTCGAAACTGATCGTTCGCGAAGTCAATGATCTGCTTCAGCGATCGAAAGTTGGCGACAATTTCAAGCACGGCGTCGGGGTCTTGTGCAAGAATTGCGCGCTTGGCGTCGAGGTATGTATCAACGTCGGCGCCACGAAAACGATAGATCGCTTGCTTCGGATCACCGACGACAAACAGACTACCAGCCCGCAGCTTCCGCTGTGTCCACGGCACTCCTTGGTCGCCCTCCCCGCAGAGGTGCCACAGAATTTCTGCCTGCAGCGGATCGGTGTCCTGGAATTCATCGACGAGAATGCGCGGATAACGCTTCGCCAGCGCCTGTCGCACATGCTCTTGCCAGCCAGCAGATCGCGCGCGTGATAAAGCAGGTCGTCAAAGTCCAGAAGCGCTGCCTGCCGCTTATAGTCGGCGTACAATTTTGCGAGGGGTTCGAATTCGGCGACGAATTGCGCTAAAGCACTTGCCGCAACCGCGGCTACGAAGGCTGTGTAGGCGTCGCTGCACCGATCGTAAAAGGCTTGCGCGGCGGTTGACAGCTGCGCTCCGCGCGGCTTGCCGAGACCTTTGGCTGCTGCCGCCGCCTCCCATTTTCCTTTCTTCTTGTAGGCGACGAAACGAGTTTCCGTGCCGTGCTTGCACTCGGGGGGAATGTGAAGAAGGAGTTTCGCCACACCCCGTCCAGTTAGTGGGCCTGCCCTCGCTTCATCGACAAGATTCTTGAATTGCTGAAGGTCGGCGATGATTTCTCCGGTGTCTTCTTCCTCAACGCCACACTGCGCGTACCAACCCGCGAACGCTTCGATGCCTTGTGACAGCTCGTCGAGGATGCCAGGCGTCGAATGTGCCGCAGGGGCGCCGTGGCGGTCCGAGCCTTCCTAAGAAACGCGGCTGTCTCTTGAATGCGCTTGATGACGTGATCGGGATCTCCGACCAGGAGTTCTGCGAAGAAGTCCTGCTCGCCGAGCGCTGGCAATGGAGGTAGCCGACCAAGGCCCTCTGCGCCCCGATCGCGACCGAAGCGCGCTGACAACCACGCTTGTACTAAATCTTGATAGGCAAGATCGGCCGCCTCAGGATCAATGATCGTGGCCCCCGGGTCGATACCCGCTTCGACAGGATAGGGTTTGACGAGCTGCTGGCAGAACCCGTGAATCGTCGTGCAGGTCAGCTCATCAAGCGTTTCGTCTGCCGCGGCTATCGCCGCGGACTGCTTGGCAGAGAGCCCGTCGGGTAGTGCGACTCGCAATTCATCTGGGATGTCCGCCCGCGCTAGGCGGTTAACAAATCCCTCGATGCGCTCGCGCAGCTCCGATGCGGCCGCCTCGGTGAAGGTAATCGCAACGATCTCACGGGTCGGGATGCCGGCTGCAAGAAGAAGCGCCACGCGTCCCGCCATCAGCGCTGTCTTACCGCTCCCGGCCCCTGCTTCGACCAGGAGTGTTGTGCCGTGATCGAGCAGCGCGCGACGCCGGGCGGGTAGATCGGGTAAAACACTAGCCTTAGACATCACTCCATCTCCCACAAAGGCGAGAGATCGGCGAGACGTTCAGCAATAAGGCTGCTTTTGAGCTCGAAATAACTTTCCTTCGCGCCGCCGGGCAGCGCAAACGCAAGATCATTGTAATCATCTTCAGCGCCCGCTCCGGGCAACACATTTCCGGCCTTCGCGTAACGCTGCGCGGCAGTTACAAAGCCCGCCAGACTTGCAAGCACTGCCGCGGGGTCCGCGAGTGCATATAGCCCGTCCTCTTCCGCCCTTGGAAATAGAAGCCGCGTCTGAATGTCTTTCACGGCTGGCACAAGCGAGCGAACCGCATAGGCGTAAAGACAGCGCTGCAGTTCGGCTCCGCCCTTTAGGACTGGCTGCTTTTTCTTGCCGGGCGGCTTCCCCGACTTGTAATCGGTCACGCGCGCAATTGTGCCGGCGCCATCAAGGTCGAGTCGATCGATCGATCCGCCGATCGCAACCGTCGTTCCAGGAATGACCACCGGGGTCGTCGGGTCCCACGGCAAAAGGCACGGCGCTCGCTCGGTCAGATTGCTCCGCACTCCTATCGCCGCCGAACGGTATTTCGGCCCAGCTTCGCTGCCCCGCGAGCGATTGCTCCCGGTATCCCAAGGCGGCAACTGCAAGCGCGCGAATGTCGTGCAGCTTTGCGTTCCCATATAACGGGCGGCGGTACTGGGCGCGTGCGTTCCCATTCCCGTGCGACAGCATCGAGGGCCTTGCCAACAGCGTCGGCAATCGAAGCGTCGTCAGCGGTGCCAAATCCTCCCGGCTTCGCTAACTCAAGCCCCGATACAGCGCGTTCCAGCGTCGCATGGAGAATGCCGCCGATAGCCAACGCATCAAGCTGCAGCGGCTCTTCCGTCTCATCGGGCTCCTGCCATCTAAACCCGTAGGTCCATAGATATCCGAGCGGGTCACGCAAAAGCTTTGTCAGTGACGTGGCAGACTGCCGTCGATTGAGTGAGGCCACGACGAGAGGGTGATTGGCTCTGATCAGGCCGTCATGGGCCGTCAGTCGCTCGGTGTGCCAATCGATCCAACAGGACCGCGCAGAACGCGCCACTGGCAGGCCCTCGAACTCCGCGGGTCGCGCGAACAAGCGATCAGTCCAGCCGGCCGCGTGCTCCGGGATGCGGGCACGTTGGCGGTATATCTCCTGGCGGCGCCCTCGGATACAGAGGTGAAACGCCGTTGATGCGACCTTGTGTGTCGCGTCGCGCACGCGAGCAGACGACTTGTCGGGCTGTCGTCTTGAGGATCGTATCGAAATCGCGCCGATCAGCTTGGTGTACCGGAAGAGGATCAAGCAGAGATGAATCCACAATATGGTTTGGCAGAAGTGCATCCTCGGCTTGGTGCCGCGGCCAGGCGCGCGAACTGAGCCCCACGAGCCGCACCCACGGCCGAGGATCGGCGGCCAGAGATGCCGCCGGCGCCCAGATGATATTTGCTTCCTGAGCCACCTGGTCAGGTAACGTGAGAGACGCGAGCGTCACATCGAGGGCTTCAGGCGGGCCCTCGGTCAGTGCCCGCCTGCCAAATCGCAAGGCTCCGCCCACGCAAGAGAACGCCGCCGATCTCACCTGCCCTTTTCAGTCCGAACGCCAGGGTTTCAGTCAGGTTGCTAAGGGCGCGGACCACGGCTTCAGAATTTTTATCCGTCGGGTCCAACATCGCTGACAGAACGTCGCGCCAAGAGGCGGCGTCGAGCAATGGCGCGTCCTCCGGAAGTGCGCGCCACCAATTTCCTGGAACAATCTCAAAATCTGGATTTTGTGAGCGCAGTAACGCGATCAAGCGCGTCATGCGTGCCTGGCTGAAGCCCCGCAACAGCACTTCGGCAAGTGCCGCCGCGAGCTGGCCCTCCGGCGTTGAAACTGCCTTGCGGCCGTGGACGAAATGCAGATCAATACCGGCCATCTCGCTCAATGCCTGAAAATGATCGTCCCATTCCGCCGGTGACGCGGCGGCGATCGCAATCTCCTCCGGTTTGGCTCGTCCCCTGGCAAGAAGGCCCCGCGCCCAACGCATTGCTTCCAGCGCTTCGTGGCGTGGGCTTGCACAGGACTCACACTGAATTTCGGGATGCGCTGCCTCAGCCTCAACGACAATAATCCCGAGCTCTCGTACCCATGCGGGCACTTGGCGCGGACCTGCCACCCACTGCACGTCCGTCACGTCCTTCAGCGCCGCGAGGAGAGGTCGCCATACTGGCGACATTTCTGTTCTGCCGAGTACGCGGATCGTTCCGAACAAAGTCTTGGCGTGTTGAAGGTTCTGCATCGCTAGATCAACAAGGTCCGCTGGCCGACGCATCGACGGAGGCAATCGCTTCGAGCGCACGCTCTTCGAGTCGGGCGATCGCTTCAATGCGCGCGCCAACCAGAGCATCCGTCGTGTTAGCGAGTTCAGTGAATTTGAGGCCCGCGGCCCAAGCCTTCTCTAGCGTTGCAGCCGCCGCTCGTGGAAAACCGGGAAGTGTTTTGATTTTGTTGAATTCACCGAGGTCCATGGCGATGGCTTCGCCAATTGCCTCTTTGAGTGAGTCCGCATTAATCGCCTGAAGAAATCCGCCCGCCAGCCGTGCGGCGAGGTGCTCAATCGCAAGCGCCTGTCGTCCGTGCTGGCACTGAATCGCCGCCGCGCCGCGAACCTGACGCCACGAGAGGCGCGAATGGATGATGAATGTCTCGCGCACGGGTATTGCCCATTGAGATGGTGATCAATCCGTCTAGCACGGCAGGGGCGCAACGGGAATCACTAATCTCCGCATTGCTCATGCATTGCTGTGCATGCCGATTGGTAGAATCTCAGCCGCAGGATAATTTCGAGACTCTCAATTTTGGGGGGTACTGACTAGCGGCCCCCTCAGAATAACGCACCGGCGGCCTTCCTAGGAGGTCGTTTTTTTCTGATCGAGACTGCTTTTTTAGCCTCTTCGGATTCTAATCGCCTTATGTCAGACTGGGTTAGTCCCACTTAACGGTACGGATTTTTGTATTGGGCGGACAGTACATTGCAATTATTTCGTCAGTGCCTTTTTGCAGGCTACTGAGTTGTTGGACATCCGGGCCATTCCGAGCATCGCTAAAATCTATTTGGTGCGGGTACCCACCTACGCCGCGCACCACAAAAGTAATATCTCTTTCCGAGTGTGATGACGTTTTCCATTTTGCCTCCAGGATGATTAGCGTTGACGTGCTGTCCACGCTATTTGAAAGCCGACATCACCCTAGACGGCAAAATGAATTTGGGAATGCGTGAGTGGCTGCATTCCTAATGTTTCCCATGCGCTCAGCAATGTATATTATCTGCACACTCTGTCGTTATTGTGCGACGGTCAGCACATAATCGACTTAGTTTTGCAAGTGCGTGGAGGTTGTGCGCCAAGTGACGCTGCTCTTCGAAGAGAAAACTAGGACCCGAATGGATCCTAAGCAGCCGGGCGAGGACGACTATTCGTTCTACGACTCAGCGGCGCGACCCGAATATGATTTCTATCGCGGCCTCCTCAACGGCTGGATGAAGGAGATGTCCGATCCGGGCCAAAAAGAGCTGATGCCGCGTTTCCGGCGAAATGAAAGCCTCGAATATCAAACCGCTCTTGCGGAACTCACGACGCACGCCGCGCTCAAGAACGGTGGCTATGGCGTCGAGGTGCATCCCGAGAGCGAGCAGACTGAACGGAAACCGGACTTTCTGGCGCGTGACACCAGCGGCGCGACGATATCCTTTGTCGAGGTGACGACGTTCGGCCCGTCGAAAGATTTCATCGGCAAGCGCAAACGCGCGGCAGACATTTACAACGGAATTGACAAAGCGAAGCCGCGGACAGGTTGCCGGATCGGGCTTGACATCATCAAGCACGGCGCAAAAACGCCAAGTCTTCGCAAGCTCAGGGACTCGATCGAAAAATGGGCCGCAGGCATCGGAGAGGTTAAGCCGGACGATCCGCCCTCTAAGGTCTTTGAATTGGACGACTGGAAAATCGAGATCATTCTGTTCGGCGGCTTCAAGGCCGATGTGGAATCAAAGCACGCAATCGCGACAGCGATGGGCGATGGACGCATTGTCAGCGCGGAAACCGAAATTCGTCAGGCACTCTCGACAAAGGGCAAGCGGTACGGAAATCTGGACGCGCCTTATTTGATCGTCATCGCCGATTGCAAGGAGGAGCTGGTCGGCGGCGACCACAACGATGAGGCGCTGATCGACGCCGTATTTGGCACCGTCGTCACGCAGACGAGAGTTTTGGAAAACGGCGAGCGTGAGACGAAAGATGTCCGGCTCGACGATGGGTACTGGTGTTTCAAGGACACGGCCAGGCACAAAAATGTCAGCGGCGTTTTGTTACTGCCAAAACCGCATCTCTGGGATTTGCGCGAGGAACGATGGCAACCTCTTTTGCTGCGCAATCCGTGGACTGACCATCCATTGCCGGAAGGTTTTCTACCCTTGCGCGGCTATTCCATTGGCGGCGAAGGGGAATTGAGCAAAACCGCCGGAACGGCGCTGGCGGATATATTGAAGCTGCCGGAAGTCTGGCCGCCCGCATAACCGCGGCCCAGGACGCAAATTTGCCTCCGGCTGAAGGCCCCGAGCCTGGGCGTCGGCGGTATATTCCTTGAATATGTTCGCTTTTCGTTCTATTGGGCGGGCATGACGGACGCAGTCCAAAATTTGGAAGAAAAGGCAGTCGCGGAAAACCCAGCGGCCGAAGGCGGCGCACCGCAAGGTCGGCCGATATGGCTACGTGCGTCTTTGGCGGACTTGGTCGATTTGGATTTCGAAGCGCCGATTGGTGCGTCGCAGTCCGCCGATAGCAACGAAATCGGCCAGCTATTTCGGAGCGCGGCCGAAAGCGCCGCCACAGATGGGAGTCCTGAGACCCGTGCCGCACGCGTCTTCAGCATGCTCGCGGCCGTGACGGGCATGCACCTGAAGGCTCAGGAGCGAAATGAGCCGTTCGGCCCAATGGTTGTCTGGGCTGAGGGACGCAGGTCAGCGGCACTAAGCGATTTTCGCGGAGAGCCGGTTGAGGTGCTGGCGCAGATGGCGGCGCGCGCCAAACATCCCGTGCTACGGGCGCGGCTGGCGGACGTTTGCTGGTTGCTTGACCGGAAACGGGCGCTGCTCGGAAAGGCGGCGATTTCCGCCTATGTCGAGATCGTGAAGCTGGTCGATAAGGGCGCTCTTAATTTCCAGTTCGACAAAGAGCGGGGCGCGCTGAAATACGAGGCGCGCGATTTGCTTCGGCGGGCAATGTCGATCGTGCGTGCAATGGGTTTGGACGAAACAGCGGCGTCGGCGCCGCGGGCAATCATCGCCGATATGCGCGCGCGGTCGCTTGAAAATCCGGTGCCGGTTCCCGCTCTGTGGTTCGGTCATCTGGATTTGGACTTCGGCGTTTCTGATCCCGGCGAGGTCGGGAAAGGGGTCGAATCCCTTATTGCGGCCCTGCCCGAAGGCTCTAACGGCCACGCCCTCGTCAATCTATGGCGTCTGGCATCGCGAGCCTTCCATCTCGCCAAAAGCGACAGCGACCAGCACCGCTCTCAATCGGAGGCTGCGGAGCAGCTCGTGCGGATGGCCGGGCAACAGCCGCTGGCGATGTTGGGGGCGAGCATGCTCGCCGAGGCCATTGCTGAGCTTCACGGCGTCCCAGGCAATAAGGACCGGCGCAAGGAATTGCGACATCGCCTTGTCGATGTTCAGGCCGGAATTGTCGATGAGATGTCGTCCTTCACGCTTCCGATCAATCTTGAGGAGATCGTGAGGCTGGTGCAACAGCACATGCAGCAGCGGCCCAGCCTGCGGGATAAGCTGTTTGTGTTCGCGGCGCTTGAGCGGTCTCCCAATCCGGCTCGGCTGGCGGAAGCTGCGGCGAAATCGATTCGGGAGCATCCGTTGGCGTCACTGGCCGCTGCAACGCATCATGACAGTGAGGGCAAGGTCGTCCATCGCAGCGACGGCGCCGGATTTAGCGACAGCGAAAATGAGTCTGCACTTCAGCGGCAAATTGCGGAGGATGAGCGCATTCGACGTCTTGTCGCTTCCGGCAAGATTGAAGCCGCACGGCAGGCGATCGCGACCGATCATTACCTGTCTGACGAAGCGTTCGTGAATCTGCTGCTGTATAGCGCGTTCGTGCCTAAGGACACGATTGCGACCTACGGCCGGGGCTTCCTTCGGTTTTTCCAAGGCGATTTCACCAGCGGCCTCTACATCCTGACGCCGCTGCTGGAAAATTCTCTGCGTTATGTGCTGAAAAGTCACGGACATGACGTGACAAACTTCGATGATTCCACGATGACGCAACAGGATCGAACGATTTCGGTGCTGTTCGAGCAAATGCGTCAGGAACTGGATTCAATTTTCGGTCTTGCAATCACGACGGACATTGAGAACGTCTTTCTTAGAAAGCCCGGCCCTTATCTCCGGCACTCATTAGCGCACGGGCTGCTGCCCGACGGCGCTCCCTATGGCGCCGATGCGATCTATGGCTGTTGGCTCCTTTTCCATCTGTGCATGCTGCCTCTGTTTCCGATCCGGACGCAGCTGATGCTCCCGTTTGACGACGTGACGCAGGATCAGGCGGCCACCCCTCACACTGCCCGGAAGTGACGGCTGCCATGGCAGCAACCGTCTTTTTCTCCTGGCAAGCGGACACGCCGAACGGCATTGGGCGTAATTTCGTGCGCAAGGCACTCGAAGACGCCTGTGCGAACATCGTTGGCGATGCGTCAGTGGATGAAGCCTATCGCGATCTTGGGGTGGATAGCGACACGCAAGGCGTCGCCGGTCAACCGCCGATCGTCGAAACCATCTTCAAGAAAATAGATGCGGCGAAGGTTTTCGTTGCCGATATGACGTTTGCGGCGAAACGCTCTGATGGGGGCGCTTCGCCGAACCCGAATGTGCTGATCGAATATGGCTGGGCGCTTAAGAGCCTCACGCATCAACGCATTATCTGCGTGATGAACACGGCATTCGGAAGACCTTCGGCTGAGGCTTTACCCTTTGATTTGCGACATGTGCGTTGGCCGTTCTGTTACGAACTGGATGAACGTGCGACGCCGGAAATTCGCGCCGAGCAAAGAAGGGCTTTGACGGCGCAACTCACCAGCGCCATTCGCGCGTGCCTCGACTCGCTTTCGCCCCCCGCGCCAAAACGCATTCCGTTAAGCGAAATGCGGGAATGGGCCATGGCCGCTGGGTGGTGCGGCGACATTCAGTCGGCCACGATCGGCGACAATGACTGGTGGACCTTCGCGCTACGGCTGCGCCAAGCGGCGATCGATGGGGCAATCCAATTCTGGGGACGACGCTATGTGGCCGACTTCGGGAAGGACTTGGACACCGAGGCGCTTGTCGAAGTTCCGAAGGAGCATTTCGCCGTATTCGAGTTCGACCCAGCCGCACTCGCACAAGCGGCTAATTACGATCTCTTCACAGGGAAACTTGGGGAAAGTCCGAGCGCGTGGAAAGGTCAGATATTCCGGGACGTGCACGTCAATGCCGATCAAGCCCGTGCGTGGTTGGCCGGCGCGGGCAAGCCGCCGCCGTCGGCCGAAATCGCCGTCGGTATCAAGACGCTAGGCGCAAAAATTGGCGACTACCAGCCGGTCTGCTGCCTGGTTGTCACCAATACCGGTCAACGGGTGTTTGAACGCTGTCTCGTCCAGATGACCGAGTTCAGTCGCAGTGCCCCGGAACGGATGCCGATGCCATTTACCTTGCGGACGGACTCGCAAATTCGGAACAATGAGCGCGGTTCTTTCCCGATATTGCCCGGGCAGCAGGCCATTGTTCCACTCGCCTTTCGCTCGCCCAAGCGCGCGAACGAATGGTTTTTGTTCGATGAAAACGGCCAAAGCTATTACATCCCGGCCGATCCGACCAAAATGCTGTTGCGCATTTACGGCGGCGCCACGCCAGGCGCCGCGGTCGCCTTCATCGATACCGACGCCGGATGGAACGCCATGCCGTCGGTTCAGACGGTGCCGACGGTTTTTATACTCAACCAATCAGATTCGGCTGTGAACGCCCCAACAGAATTGCCTCCGTATGATTTTTTTGCTCCGGAACTCGCGCGCATCTTTCGGCGGCAGATAGCGGTTCTTGATCGCATAACGGCGAATTTCATTTGCGGGTCAACCAAACAGCCGCTGCCGGGAGATAGTTGGGCATCGCTCAAGCCTTCGCGTCCCGTGCTTTATCCTGACGCGCCTCAATTTCGTGAATTGCCAGCGGCGGACGCGGCGTTGCTGGTCGCGTTTTACGACTCGCTCCAAGGAATTACCGATACGCTTGACAGCTACATCGACAAATGGCCTGCGACCGATGTGAACGCCTGGAATGGATTGATGCACGAAACGCGAAATAGCTTAAGTCTAGGTGAAAAGGCCGTGAATGTGTATTGCCCGAACAAGCCGTTCAATGAAGCGAGCCCCGCTTCCGGCACGATGCTCAATCAGTGTCAACGCGCGATGACGGGAGCGCAGTCAGCACTCAAAGCTCACTTGGCGCGGCATGGGGTTTCGTAAGAAGTAGCTCTGAGCTGCCAACGCTTCCCCGCGTCACTTGGCGATTCAGCGCTCGCAAAAACCTTTGGGCAGAAACCGCGCTGGTCTATGCTGACCCGCCGACCCGGCAGGGAATCACGCTCGGCGTCCGAACGGATAGCGGTCATATGGGAACGCTATGGCAACGAGCGCGAGATGCGGACACTCGGTCGTTGAATTTTCAAGAGGAAAAGGCGCGACAATAAGAATAAAACTGCGAACCCTTATGTTATTGAGATTGCAATCTGAATCCGAGTCAGATCAAACCCTTCTCGCCGCAATTTCCTTATTTCTTCGCAATACGGCCCTTAACTAGCCGTCAGTAAGAGGCCGCTGCGTTCTGGGCTGCTATGCTCATCACCGAATCTCCGCGTTGAAATACTCACCCAAACTCGGATCGGCGAACCACTCGCGCGCCTCAGCGAGAGACATTTCGTATTCATAGGTCCCGGCGCCTCCCCCTTTGGAGAAGACGGCCGTGACCAATCCCTTCCGATAGACCAATGAATCGAAGCACTCACTCTCGGAAGTGTCGGCGATCAGCGGCTTCGCCCGGCTCTGTCGCTTTGCCGGTGTCGGCTCGGAGATACCTTGCTGCGCGCGCCATGCTTTGATGCCACCGGCCGCACGGATTCGATCCTGCTCCGCGCCCCATGCGGCCTTCTCGGCTTTGCTATATTGACGCTTCTCGGTCATGACGATTTGCTGCCAAAGTCGGTAGCGCCGCGCGCGCTTGTCTCTGCACGCGTCTGAGTGCCAACGGACGGGCAGTCGTCGTGCGCGACGACAAGCTCGGAGAACAGCACGATACTGCGCCGACCGATTGCTCGGGGCGTCACCGAACCTTCGCGGATAAGTCGTCTAAGATGGTGTTGTCCAAGGCCGAATGCGGTTGCCGCCGCACACGGCGAAGCGCCACGCGTTTGCATCCTGATAGGTCCTGTTCGTTTGGGGGACTCCACCGACACCCATGTGGCGGCCGAGCGACACGAACGTCGCACACCCGTTAACCATTATCAACCCGGTTTCCAGAAAAGCGGACGGCGGCGAGTTGTGCCCGCCGCCGTTGATCTTCTTCGCTGTTCGCCGATCAGGTCAGTATCCGACCCTCATGACGGCTCCGGCTCATCAAGGGCGGCGGACCACTCACGCGGATCATCGGACCCGCACATCGAGCGCAAAGCGGATTCATCGAAGGGGTGGCCAATTTCCCTGAGCGTCATGGCGGCCGCGATCCAGACATATCGGCGGGTCAATCGAAGTCGCCGCGCCGTTTGACGACGGCGCGGCGGCGCATAATCCGTTTACATTCCGATCTTGTCGATGGCTTCCTTCAACATCGGCACCGGGAAGCCCTTGCCGTAGCCGCTGGCAACGGTTCGCTTCTCATGGCCCAACAGTGCCCAACGCATGTCCTCAGGCACGCCAGCGGCGCGTAGGCGGTCTTGCGCCCTATGCCGGAACGAATGCGGGACCTTGTTCGGGTCGGTGATACCAATCTTGCGTAGGAAGGCGATCAGCCGCTTCGTGGTCGAGTCCTTACGGCCGGTGAACAGCGGGCCTGCGATCTTCGCGGGCAGATACGGGAGCAAATCAGCGGGGAAAGGCAATCTGCGGCGCGACTGCTCTGTCTTGGTTCCGACGATGACAAAGCGGCAACCGCCTTCCGTCTGCTCTTGGTCAATCTCGAATGCCTCTCCGCGCCGCATTCCGGTTGTCGCCAGCAGGCGCAGCAGCAATTGATCGCTTTCGCTAAGCTGACGCAGGTTGTCTCGAATGAGGATCATGTCCGCATCGTCGAATGGCACGCGCCGTTCGGAGTCGTTGTGATTTGAAACGCAATTCACAAACGGGTTAAACGTCAACTTGCCATCCTTGATCGCCATATTCACAGTTGCAATCAGCGGCACCAATTTCCGGCGCAGAGTGGCTCTCTTGATTTTGTCTTCTCCGCCCGCTTGCTCTTCAAGGTGGGCCACGATGGCGCGGCCGTCCTCGCGCGTGCATTTGGCGAGCGGCTTGTTCACTTCTGTCTTGAAGATGTGCCACATGGTACGCGCTTCGCGCTCGCGATAGCCGTCAATACCATTGTGCTTGATGTAGGTTTCAAGGAGCGCGTCATCGTCATTCTTGACGGCGGGCGTCGGGCGCTTCACTTCATCATAAGCTTTGAAGCTCGGCACGCCTGATAACGGCGCAGGCGAAAGAAGCTCGGCCGGGCCACCATTTGGTTCACGGCGGATGACGTTGCCGCTCGCGTCAAGATACTGTAACTCGCGGTCGGTGGCGATGACTTGCTCGCCGTCGATCATGCGCAAGCCGGGTTCATAAGCGCGATCCCAGAACGGCGTCACTGTCGGGCGACGCTGATACATGAACGCCTTGTGCTCGCGGATCAGCGGCATGGCCGCGATTTCGGCGAGCTTTAGGTCGGGCGTGCTAAGGCTGCGCTCGATGACCTTCCGGCCGGGCGGCTGTAGGCGAAGATAGTAGTTGTCGCTGCCCTTACGCTTGAATAGGTATTGAGGACGGGAGGACACGGGGGACATCCAAAATCGGGTTTCACTGACAGCCTTTAGGTACACCCGATTACTGACAGTTTCAATGACAGTCAAAAACCTTCGAAAACCTTGGTAAATAAGCGTTAGCTGCCGTAGCTCAGTGGTAGAGCACCCCCTTGGTAAGGGGGAGGTCGTGTGTTCAATCCACACCGGCAGCACCAGCCAACTCGAACCGAAGCGCGTCATAGTAGCGGTATATTTCCGCCTCGATTTGCGGTAACCTTCAAGCATGTTAGCGCAAAATCAAATCATCAAGATCGCAAATGATGTCGCTATGGCGAACTTGACGAGTTCAAGTGTTAGTCGCGTTATCAGCGAGCCCACTGTCGATTCTGAAGGCCGCGATGCCTTGAAGATTATCATTGTCATAAATCCCGGAGCGGCAGCAAAAATCAAGGGCGATGCCGCACTCGACACCTTAGTGCAAATCCAGGATCGCCTGCGCGAGGCAGGAGAAGAGCGCTTTCCAATCGTAGAATACGCGACCAAAGAAGAGCTCGAAGAAGGTGGCGATTCTTAATCCGGATCACCTCTTCGAACAGGCGGACAAATTGAGTTCGCCACCGCCTGCTGGCCCACCCCGGCAGGTCGATATCAGACGCGCCATTTCGGCGGCATATTACGGAATCTTTCACGCAATAATTACGGCTGCAGCCGATCAATTCGTCGGAGTGACCAAGAGATCATCGAGTCAATATGCATTGGTCTACCGGAGCGTTGATCACGCTTGGTTGCGGACCTTATGTGAAGAAGTAAAAAAGCCAACTTTGGCTGCCAAGTACGCACCGTATGCACCATCAAATGGGTTCGGCCGGAATATTGTTGCTTTTGCTGCCGCAGTTCTGGAGTTGCAGCAAAAACGGCACGCGGCTGATTACGATCCAATGATTCGCGTGAGGACTTCGGATGCGATTCTCGCCGTTCGAACGGCGAGGGCAGCATTAATTCGCTTTGGTAATGCGAGTTTAACCCGGCGCAAGGCTTTTCTCAGCCTTTTACTCTTTCAGCCTCGACGATAGATTAGTCGGTGTTCGAGGCCTGGCAGTTTTCGGGAACCGTAACGCGGTTTAAGAAAAATTCTAACACTCCTGGGACTTAACGTTTACTGTCTGCGACCTTGGTAAGGGGGAGGTCGTGTGTTCAATCCACACCGGCAGCACCGCAGCCGCTATCTTTAGTCCCTCAACCGAGCGAAGAGACCTCACATGCCGCTGTTTACGCTCGACGAGCTTGCGGGCGCCGCCGCCATCGTTCGCGCCGTCGTGCCGGCGACGCCGGCTTATGGCTGGCCGCTATTGGCCAAACGAATCGGCGCCGAGGTCGTCGTCAAGCACGAGAACCACACGCCGATCGGCTCATTCAAAGTCCGCGGCGGACTCGTCTATGTGGATTGCCTGTTGCGCGACGGCCCCAAGCCCAGAGGGCTGGTCACGGCCACGCGCGGCAATCACGGACAGTCGATTGCGTTCGCCGCCGCGCGCAACGGCATCCCCGCGGCGATCGTCGTTCCGCAAGGCAATTCGCAAGAGAAGAACGCGGCGATGGCGGCCTTCGGCGCCGAGCTCATCACCGCGGGCAAGGACTTCGACGACAGCCGCGGTTTTGCCGCCGAGATCGAGCGACAGCGCGGCTATCATTACGTTCCGTCGTTTCACCGCGAACTCGTCAAAGGCGTTGCGACCTATGCGCTCGAGCTGTTCACCAGCCATACCGACCTCGACGCAGTCTACGTTCCGATCGGCATGGGCTCCGGCATCTGCGGACTGATCACGGTGCGCGATCTGCTCGGCTTGCGGACCGAGATCGTCGGCGTGGTCGCCGAAAACGCGGCGGCCTTCGCCATGTCGTTCGCGGCGGGCCGGCCGGTGCCGACCAATTCGGCGCGGACATTCGCCGACGGCATGGCGTGCCGCGATCCGCAGTCCGAGGCGCTGGATATCGTCTTGAAAGGCGCGGCGCGCATCGTTCGCGTCAGCGAGGACGACATCGCCGAGGCGATCCGCGTCTACTACGCGACGACGCACAATTTGGCCGAAGGCGCCGGCGCCGCGCCGCTTGCCGCGCTGTTGCAGGAAAAGGACCGCTACGCCGGCAAGCGCGTCGGCCTCGTCCTGTCGGGCGGCAATATCGATATCCCGGTTTTTGCACAAATCGCCCGCGGAAAGACGCCTGCGGCCTGACGCGGGACTTGCTCGGGCGTGCGACGCTCACATAGGCTAGAGTGGGATGACTTTTCTTCGAATTGTCATCCCGCTCTATCTAATTGTTTGAGCATGTCCTTTTCGCAAAACCGGTTCCCACTTTTGCGGGACATGCTCTAAAGCCGCAACGACGGAGCACGCCGTGTTGGCTCCCAGCGCATCCATGAAGAACCGCATTGCCATGTATAACGGCAATGCGCTCAAGATCGGCCTGTTCGGTGCCAATTGCTCGTCCGGGCGCTCCGCTACCAAAGTGCCGGAGCGCTGGTCGGCGAGCTGGCCGGATTGCCTCGCCTTGGCGCGGCTCGCCGACGCCGCCGGGTTCGATTTCATGCTGCCGATCGCGCGCTGGAAAGGCTATGGCGGCGACACCGATTTTCACGGCCGCTCGCTCGAGACCATCACCTGGGCGGTCGGGCTCTTGTGCGCCACCAAGCGCATGACCGTGTTCGGCACGGTCCACGCGCCGCTGTTCCATCCGTTGATCGCGGCCAAGGAATTCGTCACCGCCGACCACATCGGCGAAGGCCGCGTCGGCGTCAATATCGTGGTCGGCTGGAACGAAGGCGAATTCGACATGTTCGGCGTCAAGCAACGCAAACATGACGCGCGCTACGACTACGCCCAGGAATGGATCGACGTCGTCAAGCAGGCGTGGGCCTGCGACGGCACGTTCGATTTCGACGGCCGTTATCTGCAGCTCAAGGGCGCGCGCGCTTATCCGAAACCCTACGGCGACAGCCGGCCGCTGATGATGAATGCCGGCTCTTCCGACGTCGGGCAGGCCTTTGCGCTCAAAAACTGCGACGCGTTTTTCGTCGCCACCGTCGGCTCGCGCACATCGCTCGCCGGCAACGCCGCCAAGGTGGCCGAGATCAAGGCCGCCGCGCAACAACTCGGCCGCGAGATCGAAGTGTTCACCGTCGGCCAAGTGATCTGCCGCCCGACGCAAGCCGAAGCCGACGACTATTACCGGCACGTCAATATCGACAATGCCGATTGGGGCGCCATCGACGGCATGCTGGCCAATAAAAGCATCACCCCGCAAACCATCCCGCCCGAGGAATATGAAACCAAGCGCCGCTATTTCGCCGCCAATGCCATCGGCGGCTATCCGTTCGTCGGCACGCCGGACCGCGTCGCCGAGGAGCTCACGGTCATCAGCCAAGCCGGCGTGCGCGGCATCGGCCTGTCGTTCGTCAATTATCTCGACGAGGTGCCGTATTTCTGCGACGAGGTGTTACCGCGGCTCGCCCGCGCGGGCGTGCGGGTAAAGCATTGACCGATCGAGAAACCGGATGCGCCGTCTTATGCTCTTCGCAGCCTCCGCCGTGGTGACGCTCGCGGCGCCGCTGGCAAATTCGCTCCTCGCACCGGCACGCGCGCAAACGACGCCCGCCGCCGTCGCAGCGGACCCGTTTCAAGGCGCAGCCGGACCGCGGCCGTTTCTGATCGTTGCGCCGGACGCGTTCATGGCGGCGCTGGCGCCCCTGGTGGCGCACAAGAATTCCACCGGCATGCCCACGCTGGCGGTGTCGATAACGCAACTGACGGCGCACTTTGCCGGCGCCGACGATCCGGAGAAAATCAAGCGCGGCATCCAATACGCCCACGAACATTTGGACACTCAATACGTCATGCTGGTCGGCGACCCGCACTGGTTTCCGGTGCGTTACATCTTCTTCAAGAACTTCAGCAGGGCCTATCCCAATCATCCGGGCGAACCCAACCTGCCGGTCGACGGCGTCTACGCTCCGAGCGACCTTTATTACGCGAATCTTTATCACCACAAGATCGTGCGCGCGCCGAAGCTCGCCGTCTCGCCCGGCCCGTTCGACGATTGGAACGCCGACCGCACCGGTCACTACAACGAAGCCGATTGGGGCGTAGGAGCGAGATCCGACTGGAACAAGCCCAATCCCGATCAGGTCGACGGCTATCCCGATATTGCCGTCGCGCGCGCCACCGCGCATAGCGTGGCGGACGTAACCGCCTACGTGAACAAGATCATTCGCTACGAAACGCAGCACCCGCAAAATTTGTTGTTCACCTTCGTGGCCGATGGCATTTATCCAGGCGCGCCGCGGCGCGTCGACCCGGTGGTGGCAACCGCGCGCTTGAAATTTCCCGCCGTCTTTCTCCAGATCAACAAGCCCGACGGCAGCGCATCGGCGCGCTGGGTCGTCAATGCTTCGCCGGCGGACGTGGCGAGCAAGATCAATTCCAGCGTCTGGGTCGGCTACCTCGGCCACGGCTCGGTGAATTCATGGGATGGACCCGGCTTCGGTCGCGACCTCGTCAAGCTGACGGCGAACAACGACGCGCTTCCGATCGTGTTCACGGACGGGTGTGGCACCGGCCGCTTCGCGGTCGAGACGCCGTTCGATACCGAATATGTGGATGTGGCCGGCGTCCGTCACAAATTTGCTCCGGCTCCGGGCGCCGATCCGAAAAACCCGTCCGTTCCGGCGATGATCGACACGCTGTCCGGCCAAACCTGGGGCGGCAAGTGCGCCGGCTGCAACCCGCTGCCGCTGATCGCGCCAAAACCAAACCCGTACGATTTCGATCGCGGCAGTTACAACTTCGCCTATCCCTGGCTGTTCGGCTACCCGGCGGGCGGCGCCATCGCCTATTTCGGGGAAATCGGCATCATGGAGCCGCAGATGGCGGCGGAGCTCGAGACTTACATGTTGGCGGACTACGTGAGCGGTCGGCGCGACTTGGGCGCGATCTATCTGCGCGCCGAAAGGCAATACTGGGAACGCCACATCGACGACCCGGGAATCGCGGACCACCACTCGCCGTCGCGGCTCTTTCTCGGCTTCATGGTGATGTTCGGGGACCCATCGCTGCGCATGCACTAGCGTCGGCGGGCGCGGCACCGGGCTGTCGTTGGTCAATTACCTCAACGAGGTGCCGTATTTCTGCGACGAGGTGCTGCCGCGGCTGGTGCGCGCGGGCGTGTGGGTAAAGCAGTAAATAATCTCGGCGACGAAAGACGTTTTGGCGGCGAAGGAAATGCGCTAGAATTGACGTAGCGGAGAATTACCATGACCAAGCTCGTCCAGAAGGCGGTTGCCGCCATCAGCCGCTTGCCGCCGGAGACTCAAGACGATCTGGCGCGACTGATGCTCGCGCTCGCCGAAGGCGCGCCGACGCCGCTGACAGCGGATGAAGCGGCGGCGATTACGGAGGCCGAGGCCGAAATTGCACGCGGCGAACGCGTACCGCCTGAAACGATTCATGCGTTCTGGCGCACGTACGGTCTATGAATGTCGTCTACGCGCCGCGTGCTCTGCGCGATCTAAACAGTATTGGAGCTTACCTGGTCGAGCGTAATCCCACTGGCGCCGCGAACGTACTCGGCGCCATCAAATCCTCGATCGACACCCTGAGTTTCTTTCCCCAGATCGGCCGCCTTGTCGATAATGCCGGGCATCGCCGCGTGCCGGTGCTGCGGTATCCATACGTCATCTTTTACCGTATAGCGCGGGAGGAACTGCTGATCCTTCACATCCGGCATACCTCCCGTCGCCCAATCGATCCCGCAACCGACTTATGAGCTTGCCATGAACATCCGTCCGCCGCGCATCGGGCCGCAGCCGTGGGAGGCCGTGCGCGGCAAGCTCGACCAGTCACTGCCGTTCGCCAATATGCGCGACACGCCGTATTACCGCGACGCGGTGTGGGAGCAATTCTCGGCGAAGGAATACGCGCGGCGTTATGCGGCGCTGCGCGACAAAATGCGCGCGCACCGGCTCGACGCGCTCATCGTGCCCGGCGGCCCGAGCCATTGGAGTTTCGGCGGCGGCATGCTGTGGCTGACCGGGCATTGGGAATGGCATGCGCTGGCGAGTTACGTGCTGGTGCCGCTCGCAGGCGAGCCGACCCTGATCTATTCGATGGGCGGCACGCATGCCGAAGCGGTACGCCGTCAGGTCGAGGTCGCGGTCAAGGACGTTCGCCACAGCCGCAGCGGCCGTTACGCCGACGTCATGGTCGAGCGGCTGCGCGAATTGAAGCTCGAGCGCGGCCGCATCGGGCTGATGGAGATCGATCCGCGGCACGGCGATTACCTGCCGGTCAACCAGTATAACGTGCTGCGCGAAAACCTGCCCGACGCGGAGCTGGTATTCACCAAGGGCTTCCTGCACGAGCTGCTCTCGATCCACAGCGCCGAAGAGCTCGACTGCGTGCGCAAGGCCGG
Organism: uncultured Alphaproteobacteria bacterium; assembly: GCA_963823225.1. GTDB lineage: Bacteria > Pseudomonadota > Alphaproteobacteria > Rhizobiales > Xanthobacteraceae > BOG-931. The sequence goes on from CAWGKM010000001.1 coordinate 497,663, forward strand.
CGTGCTGTGCCAGCGCGCGATGGAAGCGATGGTTTCCCGCGCGAAGCCCGGGGCGAAGGAATACGAACTGCGCGCCGCCGCCGGCTCGGCCATCCTCGAAGGCGGCGGCGACATCGACTTTTTGATCATCGGCTCGACGCCGATGGCGAACCCGGCGCTGATTTTCGGCAATCCGCGGCCGTCGTCGCGGGTGCTGCAAAAGGACGACATTATAAATATGGAATTGGCGGCCGGTTTCCGCGGCTACACCGCGCAGATCGGCTCGCCGATTTGCCTCGGCGAGCCGACCGACATGGTGCGGAAGTTCTGGGAAGACATCACGCTGCCCGGATACAAAAAGATCGTTGCCGAGATCGCGCCCGGGCGGCCCGCTGAGAACATGCGCCAGGCGAGCAAATTCTTCCGCGACAACGGCTACCAGTCGCGGCCGACGCAGTGCCACGGCATCGATCTCGTCACCGATCAGCCGCACGTCGTCGCCGAGCACGTCGCCGCGGAGAAATTCGAGGAGGTGCTCAAGCCCGGCATGGTGATCATGGCCGAACCCAATCCGGTCACCCCGGACGGGTTGTTCGGCATTTTCCTCGGCCACACTTTCATCGTAACCGAAACCGGTCACGAAGTAGTCGACGATTTCCCGCTGCAGATCGCGGTGGCGCGGGGGTGAGCACGTCGCCCAGTGTCATCATCCGCGAATGCGGATGATCCAGTAATCCGGACAAACAAGGCGACGCACGGCATTCAAGATCGCGGCGGTGCTTACTGGATGCCCCGCCGGAGCATGTCATCGGGCCGGCCACTTCGGGCCGGACCCGTTGGCGGGGCATGACATTACCGCGGCCTTAAAAAATCGAAATCGCAGCCGTCGTCGGCGCCGAGGATTTGCTCGGCGAACAGCTTGGCGTAGCCGCGCGCGGGGATTTTTACCTGCGCCTTGGCCGCGGCGGCGCGTTTCTTCAGTTCGCCGTCATCGACCAGAAGCTCGATGCAGCGGGTTTTCACCGAGAGCCGGATGCGGTCGCCGTTGCGCACGAGGCCAAGCGGGCCGCCGGACGCGGCGTCGGGCGTGACATGCAGCACGATAGTGCCGAACGCGGTGCCGCTCATGCGCGCGTCGGAAATGCGGACCATGTCCTTGACGCCGCGCTGCGCCAACTTCTTCGGGATCGGCAGATAGCCGGCTTCCGGCATGCATGACGGCGAATGCGGCCCGGCATTCTGCAACACCAGAATGTCCGCCGGCTCGACCTCGAGCGCCGGATCGTCAATTTTTGCGGCCAGATCCTCAAGCGAGGAGAACACGACCGCCCTGCCCTCGTGCTCGAACAGTTTGGCGTCGGCGGCCGAACGCTTGAGAATGGCGCCCCGCGGCGCCAGGTTGCCGAACAGCGCGACCATACCGCCGTTCGGCTCGAGCGGCTTTTTGAGTTCGGCGATAATCGAGCGATCGATAAAATCTCCGGCCTCGCCGGCAAGCCGCTCGGCGAGCGTCTCGCCGGTCACCGTCATGCAGTCGAGATGCAAAAGCGGCTTTAATTCGCGCAGCAGCGCGCCCATGCCGCCGGCGGCGCAAAAATCCTCCATATAGCCGTTGCCGACCGGTTTTAGATTGACCAGCACCGGCGTGGAATCGGACAGCCTGTTGAGCTCGTCCAGCGAAACTTTTACGCCGGCGCGGCCGGCGATGGCGGTCAGATGGATGATCCCATTGGTCGAGCCGCCGAGCGCAAGCAGGACGCGCAGCGTGTTCTCGACCGATTTCTCGGTGATGATCTGCGCCGGGCTGAGCTTTGAGCCGACGAGCTTCACCGCCGCAGCGCCGGTCGCCTCGGCGGCGCGCAGCCGGTCGGCGTGCACGGCGGGGATGGCGGCGGTACCGGGCAGGCACATGCCGAGCGCTTCGGTGAGGCAGGCCATGGTCGAGGCGGTGCCCATCACCGCGCAGGTTCCCGCCGTCACCGCGAGCTGGCCTTCAACGGCGGAGATTTCGTCGGCATCGATGTCGCCGGAGCGGTAGCGCGCCCAGAACCGCCGGCAGTCGGTGCAGGCGCCGAGCCGCTCGCCGCGATATCGCCCGGTCATCATCGGCCCGGCGACGAGCGCGATGGCGGGAAGGCCGGCGGATACTGCGCCCATCAACTGCGCCGGCACCGTCTTGTCGCAGCCGCCCATCAGCACCACCGCATCCATCGGCTGCGCCCGGATCATCTCCTCGGTGTCGATCGCCATCAAGTTGCGGTATTTGAGGCTGGTCGGGGCGAGAAAGACTTCGCCGAGCGAAATGGTGGGAAATTCGAGCGGCAAGGCGCCGGCGGCCAGCACGCCGCGTTTGACCGCCGCCAACAGTTCGGGAAAATGGCGGTGACAATTGTTGAAGTCCGACCCGGTATAGGCGATGCCGATGACCGGCTTGTCCAACAGCGCGCGCGAATAGCCCATCGATTGCGCGAACAAGCGGCGCAGATAGCGCGAAAAATCGCGGTCGCCATAATCGGTGAGGCCGTGGTCGAGGCCGGTGGCGCGTTCGGTCATGTCGAAACACCCTCCGCGCGAGCTAGACCAAAGCGCGGCGGACAAGACAAGAGAATATTCACCTCATTGCCGGCCTGCGGCTCGTCCAATCCCGCTCACTATGGCGCGGCGAATTTACGCCCTCGACAAGCCCCCTAAAACGCCTCTAAAAGTAGCCCGGTCGAGTTCCAACCAGGGCGAATCCCCCGCTGCGAAAGTCCCCATGAGTTATCCCGACAATCACCCGGACCGCCCGGACCGCCCGGACTTGAATTACAGCCGCTTTTTCACCGATGCGCTCGGCCGGCTGCGGGGCGAGCGGCGTTATCGGGTATTTGCCGACCTCGAGCGCATCGCCGGACGCTTTCCGCATGCGGTGTGGCATTCGCCGGACGGGCCGAAGAACGTCGTGATCTGGTGCTCGAACGACTATCTCGGCATGGGCCAGCATCCGAAAGTGATCGGCGCCATGGTCGAAACCGCGACGCGGATGGGGACCGGCGCCGGTGGCACCCGCAACATCGCCGGCAACAATCACCCCCTGGTCGAGCTTGAGCGCGAACTGGCCGACCTGCACCGCAAGGAAGCGGCGCTGGTCTTCACCTCCGGCTACGTCTCGAATGAGACCGGAATCTCGACGCTGGCGCGCTTGATGCCGAATTGCCTGATTCTGTCGGATGCCTGGAACCACAATTCGATGATCGAGGGCGTGCGCCAGGCGCATTGCGAGAAGCAGATCTTCCGCCACAACGACATGGCGCATCTCGAAGAGCTGTTGACGGCGGCCGATCCGGGCCGGCCGAAGCTCGTCGTGTTCGAGAGCCTCTATTCGATGGACGGCGACGTCGCGCACGTGAACAAAATCTGCGACCTCGCCGAACAATACGGCGCCATGACCTATATCGACGAGGTGCACGCGGTCGGCATGTATGGGCCGCGCGGCGGCGGCATTTCCGAGCGCGACGGCGCCGCGCACCGCATCGACGTGATCGAAGGCACGCTCGCCAAGGCGTTCGGCTGCCTCGGCGGCTATATCGCCGGCTCAAACGCGCTGATCGACGCGGTGCGCTCCTATGCGCCCGGCTTCATCTTCACCACGGCGCTGCCGCCGTCGGTCTGCGCGGCGGCGACCGCCGCGATCCGGCATCTCAAGACCTCGCAGTGGGAGCGCGAACGGCATCAGGACCGCGCCGCGCGCACCAAGGCCGTGCTCGCCGCGGCGGCGCTGCCGGTCATGCGGGGCGATACGCATATCGTGCCGGTCTTCGTCGGCGATCCCGAACGGTGCAAGGCGGCGAGCGACCTGTTGCTGGCCGAGCACGGCATCTACATTCAGCCGATCAATTATCCGACCGTCCCCAAAGGAACCGAGCGGCTGCGCATCACGCCGAGCCCCTATCACGACGACGCGCTCGTCGACGCGCTCGCCGAAGCGCTGGTCGATGTGTGGCAGCGGCTGGGATTGCCGTTCAAAGCGCGCGCGCTCGCGGCGGAGTAAGTAACCGCAATCTCTGCCTCGTTTCCCGGATGCGGTGCAGCACGGAGTGATGCACCGCTGATCCGGGACCGTCCCATACTCGGAGCTTGTTATGATCCCGGTTCTGCAGCGCATCACTGCGTGCTGCGCTGCGCCCGGGAAACGGCGTTTACGGCGGCTTCCGCTTCGCAATCCGCCGCGCGGCAACCGCGAGCGAGAAGGTGACTGCCTTGCCGGCACAGCCATAATGGAGCAACCTTGCGCTCGGCAATCAAGCCATCTGGGGAATGTCGGGTAAATACCTCGGGATGCCTGCCGTACTCGCAGCGATAGCTTTGGTGCTGCTCGCTCTGCCCTCGCGCGCCGACGAGCAGCGTGTGGCCATCCCGGGCGCGTGCAAGGCACTGGCTGAACGGGCGGGGCTTCCCTTGACGCTGACCCATGCCGAGGCCGCGCGCGCCGTCGCATACATCCGCGTCATGATCAGCCAGGATCCGCAGGTGGCGCGCTGCCGCACGGCGCTCCGCAACTATTGAGTAGAGGCCCCGATCCTATCCGCGGGGTCGGGTTAAGACTGTAATTGCCATTAATATCTGCAAGGATTTCTATCGCCCTCTCACTTCACCGTGGCGGAAATCACCCCCACCATAATGTCGCCGCCCGTCTTGGCGGCCGCGGCGCGGACAAAAGTGTCAAGCTGCTGGCGTGTCACAATCGCGCAGATTACCGAATTTCTCGTCACGCATGTCCGGTTGCGCGTGGCTTCATCGACGTCATTCTGCTCGATGGGCACGATGCGATAGGTGCCTTTGGCCAGCTTATGGGCCAGTAGATACACATGATCATTTTCATTAGCCTCGATCAGCAAATTGCCGCCGTCGAAGGGTTGAATCACGAAGTATTGCACGCCTGAGGCATCGCCGCTGACGAGCGAGTAGTGGGTGTCGTTCCAGCGGAAGACCGACGTTTTCACGGAGAGCGCTTTTCCTTCGGTGAAGTCTTGATAGAGATTCAGCTGGAATTGCATTCCGAGCAGCGGCTTCGATCCAACCACTAATCGCGTCTCGGATTGCACGCAGGCGGAGAGCACGAATGCGGCGAACAGGATCAGCGCAACGGGAATCAGAGCTGCCTTCGCTGTTCGCGATCGATTGTCGGGCATATCGTCCTCGATGGTAGCCGTTTTCTGAACCGGTCGGAAGCCCGGATTTGAGCAACGGCTTTTGGCCACGATCGCGCGCGTCTGCATAATTTAGATGGCGTACAAACCGGCGCGTTTTAAGCAATACCTTAAGGATCTTTGCCGCGATGGCGATGCCTGCCGTACTCGCAAGATAGCTCTGATGCTGCTCGCTCTGGCCTCGCGCCTTTGCGGACCTTTGGCAATACCGTTTCCGTTGTGCGCGCCTTTCGTTGATGCTATTGACTGTAGAGAGGAATTCATTTCAGCGGGCACGGCAGGATCAAATGACGGGTTGGAGGGTCATCCTCGCTTTTCTGATCGGTGCCGTAATAGCCAGTCTAATAACGGCCGGCGTGTTCCTTTACATTGGCACGCGAGTTCTCCAAGCAAATACGGCGCGGGAACTCCTTTCCGAAGTGGTAGCCATAGATTCGTTACAGGAGGGCTGGCTGCTTCAGGGCGAAGGCAGCCAAACCGCAAAGTTGTCGGGCCACCCAGGCCTTCCGGGAACGCAAAGTGGCTCCGGTCTTTGGCTTATGCCCGTGGAGATCAGCGTAATTCTGGACGAAGCCCAGTGGAATTCTCCGTCAGATCCGAGCTACGGCTTCATACAGGGGCGCAGGGTCTGGATTATCAGAAATCAAATATTGCCGGACGCTCCGCTTTCATACACGGGGATCAACGAAGAGCATTTCCCCGCGCTCATTAGCGCCGATGGAAGGCAAGAACTCTGCGCCTGGATCGAACGTGTGCAGATTGCTTACAATGGCGGCACGTTGACCGATCGTGGACTCGCGCCGCTGCGGCCCTATTTAGTGCCGTTAGCTCAGGAAGATCGAGTGAGCGCATTTCAGATCCTGTTGTCTCAGGACGCTCGAAATTTCCTGGCCGAGATTCGCGCGCGGTGGGGCAGGGCATTGTTTGCAAATTAGCGCGTGAGCATTCCTCCAACGAACAAAATTCAGCGTAACCGCTAGCATTCGACCCCAAAAATGATCGTCATGCACCGGCCGCTTAAACGCTTCGAGATACGCAAACTACGGCCGCGGCGATGGAGGAGCGGGTGACGGTGTGGCCGAGTTGGCTGGAGCGGTAGAGGTTGGGGCGTTCATGTCAGCTGCGGGTGGCGCGTTGTTCACGACAGATCTCGTGTCATCACCACTCGTGTCGCTACCTATGGAATTATCGTATGCGTAAATCGCGCTGACGACGATGATAACCGCGACGACGACGGCGATGACACCCCACGTCGTCCTTTTGGAACTTTCGCGTACCACGTTGCTCCGATTGTAAGACGGGTCGCTCATTGTTTGATCTCTACAATGGTCCCAGCAAGCGCCGGATGATTTGCTCGGGGCTGGGAATGCCGCGCCGGTGCCTGGGGGCTTCGGTCGGCGCAACTTCCAGCGTCTCGGCCTGGGCCGTACGCTGCGGACCGATCGCTTCGAACCTCGCCTTCTGCTCGTCGGACAGCGAGCCATAGAAGGCGTTGAGCGCCGAACTCACCGTCTTGACCGCTATGAGCATGGTCTCTAGTCGCTGACCGACCGCCGCAAGCCGCGCCGGCGGCGTGAGCGGATCGTTCGTCACGCACGAGGCCTTGAGCAAGGCCGCCGCCTGAGCGGTGGCGTTTTGCAGCGCGACCAGACTGGCGCGTTGCGCATCGGTCGGGCGTACCGTCTGGTCGATCTCGGCGGTCGGCCATTCCATGACGCCGGGTTGTGCGGCACCGCAGCTCTGGCCGATCGAGCCAGTGACGTCGGTGGACTTGCTCTGCCGCTGATCGTTGCCGAGCGCGGTCAGCCGCGCCTTTTGCTCGTCGCTCAGGAGGCCGTAGAATTTCTCCAGCGGCGGCTGCACCGTCGCTACCGCAGCGATCATCGCCTCGATGCGCTGTTGCATGGCCGCGAGCCGGCTCGGGGCGGTCAACGCGATGTCGGTCGGACAGGCGGCCTTGAGATCCTGTGCCGCTTTGAGCGAGGCGTTGGCGAGATCGTCGAGCGCGGCGCTTTGTTCGGCGGTCGGCTGGATCGCCTGCTGGAATTGATCGATCGGCAGGCCGGCGATGTCGCGGCTGTCGGCGCCGCACATTTGCGTCAACTGGTCGGGCGCCGCGGCCGGCGCGCCGGAAGCGGGTGCCGTTTCGCTCGGGTTGCTGCTGGCGTATTGCGGCAGGTAGCCGGCGAGGTCGTCGTAGCCGTAGGGCCCGAATAAGCCGGCATAAATGTCGCCGTAGCCGTAGTCCCAGAACGAATCGTCGTAGCCGTAGCCCCACATCGCGTAGTCGTACATGTCGTAATAGGCGAACGGCCAGTACAGCGGGCCGATCCAGCCGTAGCCGCCGTTACCGTGACGCCACCAGCCATTGCCGCCGTGGCGTCCGCCATGCCAGCCCGCGGTCGCCGCGATCGCGGTGATGTGGGTGCGGTTGCGCGGATCGCGTAATGCGCTGGTATTGCGCAATGCGCCGGCCACCGAGCGGGAGTTCAAGGTGCTGCGCACGGCGTTAGATTTGACGGTCGCGGTGCGCGTTGCGCTCCCGACTGAATTGAACAGCGTCCTTTGGCCGGCGGAATTGGTCGCGGGCGTGTGGGCGACCAAAGATCGATTGCCGCGCGAGCTTGGCGACGCAGATGAACGGGATACGGCCGAACGGGATCCGGCTGAACGGGATCCGGCTGAACGGGATACGGCTGAACGGGATACGGCTGAACGGGATACGGCTGAACGGGATACGGCTGAACGGGATATTGCCGGTCCGGCACTGATGTGGCTCGCGCCACCGCCGCCAACATGTGCACCGCCGCCGCCGCCACCGCCGCCGCCAGCAGCATGTCCGCCGCCAGCAGCTTTCTGCGGGGCCGCGTAGGCCGCAGTCGACAGCGCAGCCGCAAGAACAACGGCGGCAATCCCGAATTTGAATGTGGACATGACCTTCCCCTATCGGCTCGGACTTTTTGGAGTTAGAATTAAAGTATTCAAAAGATAATGATCTTCGATCAAATGCATTTCTGAGCAATATTGCTCATACGCATGTAGCTTTCTTGGATTTAATGTTGCCATCTCCGGCGGCCCTCACCGTCGGATTTTTGGAGCCCGAATATCCCTGCTGCTTATGATTGCAGCGGATAAAGCCAAGCCGCGTGACCACAAGGAGAATCTAGCATGCCCTCAACCATCAACCTCTACCAGATCGGCGTCTGGTTCTGCGTAGGCTTCTTCACGGGCGCAGGCTGGGCGATCGCGGCATTTCTCGTCGCGCGTATCCTCACTGCTGTCTGAACGCAGGCGGCAAGGGTTCGCGGGGCTGCCGGAGCGCCCCGATCGTTGTCAATTGTTAGCGATCGGGTTTATCTTGCCGGACTAAACGCGTTACGCGGGTCTAGGAGGCGCCGCCATGCATATGTCAAATGAAAGTCTTCTCGTCATATTGTTCGTCGGTCTTGTTGCCGGCTGGTTGGCCGGACAAATCGTACGGGGGGCCGGATTCGGACTCATCGGCGATCTCGTCATAGGCATTATCGGCGCATTCATTGGCAATTGGTTGCTGCCTCAAATCGGTATCCAGCTCGGTACCGGCATTGTCCCCGCGATCATCAACGCTGCCATTGGCGCCGTCTTGCTTCTGCTTGTGGTCGGGCTTCTGCGAGGCCGCTTTGGCGGCGGCTGGGGCAGACGCCGGTGGTAGCGGCTCGATCTGCCGTTCAAGGAGCGCGCTCGCGGCGGAGTACCTCGTCATTCCGGGACGCCGCCAACGGACCCGCGCAAAGTCGCGCGGTCCGATGACAGGCTCCGCGGCGAGCCCGGAATCCATAATCACTGACAGTGCAGGACAAGCTCGGCCGGGGTTATGGATTCCGGGTTCCTCGCTAACGCTCGGCCCCGGAATGACGCTTCGCAATTCGCCGCGCGCCCACTCGGTCGCTGCGGACGGTGGCATCCGCTCTGAGCAGTATTGCTCACAGGGATGCACCGCCATCGTGGTTAATGCTTCAGTTTCCCGGGCTGGCAGCACTGCCGATACGCCATAAGGACCGCCTCAAAGTGCCCCCCAGATTGAGCAGGCAATTCCCTTCCTCCAAAAAAGAGCTTATGATTGGTATGGAAGGTTATGTCATGCGCATATATCCCCTATAGACAATTAAAGCAAACCCTGATACAGTACCTATATTCCCCGGTCGTCGGGGGTCAGGGAGAGTTCCATGGCCAGAAAAGGCCCAAATATTCAAGCATTTAACCGCCGTTTCCCGGACGACGATACTTGCCTCAACCACCTTATGCGGGTGCGGTATGGCGAGCGGCTGACCTGTTTTAAGTGCGGGAAACAGGCGACCTATTATCGGGTCAAGGGCCGTCGCTCGTTCGTCTGCGAGCATTGCGGCTATCAGGTCTATCCGACTGCCGGAACGCCGTTCGAGAGCACGCGGACGCCGCTGCGGGACTGGTTTTTCGTAATGTTCCTGTTCACGACCTCCCGGAACGGCGTCGCCGCGAAGGAGGTCCAACGGCAACTCGGCGTCACCTACAAAACCGCGTGGCGGATGTGCAACCTGATCCGCAAATACATGGGTTACGTTGACGGCGATTTCCCGATTGGCGGTCCCGGCAAGACAGTCGAGATCGACGAAACTTTCATCGGCGGTCACGACCGGGAAGGACACGACGACAAGGCCGTCGTCGTCGGCATGGTCGAACGTGGCGGCGATGTCCTGACGCGGCAGGTTCGGACGCGGCGCAAGGGCGAAATCCTCCCGCACGTCATGAAATTCGTGAAGCGCGGATCGAAGGTCTATACCGACGAAGGCTCCGCTTTTAAGGCGCTCACTGAGCGTGGCGGGTACGAGCATGAGGCGGTCAACCATTCGGCGAAAGAGTATGTTCGCGGCGACGTGCACACGAACTCGATTGAGGGTTTTTGGGCCAACGTGAAGCGCGGCATCAAGGGGACTTACGTGCACGTTTCAAAGAAGCACCTTCAGACTTACCTTCGCGAGTTCGAGTATCGCCATAACCTGCGCCGGACCCCTTATCTGATGTTTGATTGTCTCCTTGCTGCTTTTCCGCAGGTTCGGGTTGGGTAGCCATCGCTTCAAGAAGACGGTCAAAGCGTTGCGGGGCAGACTTTTTGATGTTGGTCATTGGCTTTTTCGATAGAACCGAAACCATGTCTGATGAGTTCGCGGAATCATGTAAGATTTCGTAACGATTACAGAAACGAATCTGTCTTCGTTCTGATTTACATTATAGTTCAACCCTGGGGATTGTCCCAATGTTCCAACGTCTCCATCAACTCGAATGTCAAATGGCCCCTGATGCGGGTAGAAAACAAAAGTCACAACGTAAGAAGTCGCAGTGGCAGTTAGGGTACTGACGGGCTCGACTGCCACGGACTTAATGCCCTCATATTTTAAGACCGTCAGCGTATCGTCATCTGCGTTGAATAGCAGAGTTGCGCTCCCAATAAGGTTTTTCTCATTCACCGCCGGTTTCATTTCGGCGGGTTTGGATTCAGCAGGCTTCGTCGGTGTCGCAGCCTCTGCTGCACGGAACGGCTCGGGTGCCCAATCAGGTTTAGAATTAAGCGCGCGAATTTTTTCAGTAACGATGTCCATACTGGACTGCGGCAATCTCAAATTTATGTAGGACGCAGAATTGCCAGGTATAGGCGCAGAAATAAAACCCGATTTCGGATCAGAAGTAAGTTTGAAGCCCTTTAGGTTCAGGGGTTCATGCTTGTCAGATGGGGGTCTGACTCCCCATACTTCGTCGGCCATATTAATAATCGCATAGCCGTACCACAGAAGAATATAGCTCGCGGGCGCAGCATTCGCTTCAGCAAGGCTCGCTGCAAATGTCGTGCGAGTGTCAGCGTAAATTTTCTTTGCAGCGTCGTCCAAAGCCGTTGTCTTGGTATAAACCCAGAATAGATCGCCGACAGGTGGTTCGTATGTGATAGGCGCGTGAGGTTTTATGTCGTTTGAATCGTTAGACGCAACTTGCGTCGTGGTAGGCATATTGAGGATTTTATAAATCCAGATGGCACTGGCGGTAGCGCCAGCGAGGCTAGCGACGAAAAAAATGGCAGCGAGAAACAGCAATTTCACCCTCTTGGTCGCGATTGCCTTGATCTTCGTCCCATGAGAACCATGAATAAGATAGCCAAGACAAAGCAGCCCTATGACGAAGGCACCCCACGCAAGCAATGTCGGGATTTGAGACATTGCTACCAGCGCCGTTTTAACGTCGTCTGGCAGATCGAGAAATTGCAGTGTGTTCGCAATGCGATTCGCGTACCGGAAAAGCAGGACGGCGAAACCGGCAACCGTACCAATGGCAGAGGCGATCTTTCGCACGTCTGCGGCTCCCTCAGCCTAATCCTAGGCTTAGTAGGGGTTCCCGCGAAACATACACCCCGTGGATAATTGTTCCAAGGGGATATATTGGATGTCATGGCGACTAAAGGCCGACGGTTATTCGATACAAAGGCGTTTCTCGCCCGTGTCGGGGACGGCCGCAGCATCGGCAAGTACCGCACAGGCCAGGTCGTCTTTTCACAGGGCGACGCCGGCGACGCGGTATTCTACATCCAGAAAGGCAAGGTGAAGGTCACCGTCGTTTCCGAGCAAGGCAAGGAAGCGGTCATTGCAATTCTCGGTACGGATGAATTCTTCGGCGAGGGATGTCTTGCCGGGCAGGCACAGCGGATCGCGACGGTCACGGCCATGACGGACTCCGTCATCGTGCGGCTGGAAAAATCAGCGATTGTCCGGGTGATCCATCAGGAACCGGCATTCTCCGAAATGTTCATCGCGCATATTCTGGGACGATCGATCCGCGTCGAAGCAGACCTTGTCGATCAGCTGTTCAATTCCAGCGAGAAACGTCTTGCCAGAATGCTCCTGCTGTTGGCGAACTTCGGCAAGGAAATCAAACCGGAGCCGATTATCGCCAAGATCAGTCAGGAAACGCTGGCGGAGATGATCGGAACCACCCGCTCGCGCGTGAGCTTCTTTATGAACAAATTTCGCAAGCTGGGCTTCATTGGATACAACGGCGGCATCGAAGGCGGTATCGAAGTCCACAGTTCGTTGTTGAACGTCGTTCTGCACGACCAGCCGCAGATCGCGAATTAGATTTTATATCTTTGCGCGGTGCCGGACGGGCGGCTGCACTGCCAATCCGTAAAGCGGCCGCCGTGGTTCAAGTCCGCCGCGCGACTTCAGTAGGGACCGTAACCACCCAACACGCCATTAATCACCCGGCCGACTAGGGGAACATCGTAGCCGGCGCATCCACTATAGCCATAGCCCGGGCCATAGCCGTAACCGTAGCCGTAGCCGTAGCCGGCGCAGCTGTCGTAGATCGGTCCATTGACGTAGCCGCCGCCGTATCCACCGCCGCCGGATCGGGCAACATGACCGCCACGGGCGTGGCCAGCCACATGTGCGCTATGACCATGGGGAGCAGCTAAAGCAGTTGTCGCCATCGGCAGGCAGCCGAGAGCGGCTGCAGCAGCGAAAGCGATGAGCGTTTTATGAAGCACGTGAGCCTCCTAAGTTAGAGCTCAAACAAAAAATTTTGGTGTGAGGACACTGACAACGCCGCGTTGCCGCGAAGAGTTGCAAGGAATGCAGACACGTTTGCGTGCGATCGAGACTCGTTGAGCGCGCCTGGTGAGCAATTTTATACAGATGCTACGGAGTCATCAGGTCGCGAAAGTTTGCAGGTGAGCACTCTTATACAGACGCCGTTCGCCCATCGCGGCTAAATTGATGATAGATGTCGATTTCTTTCACGCAGGAGAACCGTCATGTCTTTGCATCATCATTTGCCGGACCCAGCCATCCGTGCCGGCCCTCAGACGTTATTTTCTCGAGAATGTTTACAGCAAATGAAGAGCGCGACGGCGACACCGGCGCAGGAGGATGGCGAGACACGCGCCCATGAACGCGTCTGCCTACATCAAGAAACGATCAATGTGGGCCGACAGCGGACCGATCAGAAGACGCTTCAGCCCTCCGTGCAGGATGTCATGCTCGCTGCCGTTCCGGGCTTGCGCGCATTCGCGGTGTCACTCAGCGGCAATGTCGACCGTGCGGACGACCTCGTGCAGGGGACGCTGCTGCGCGCCATAACGAACATTCATTCGTTCCAACCGGGAACGAACATGTCCGCCTGGCTCTTCACCATCCTCCGCAACCTGTTTCGGTCGGAATTTCGCAAGCGACGCCGCGAAGTCGAAGACGCGGACGGCAGCTACCTCGACAGTCTGAAATCGCCTCCCGAGCAGCACAGCCGCTTGGAATTCAAGGAGGTCTTCGACGCGCTTGCAAAGTTGCCGTTCGTTCAACGCGAGGCCCTGATTCTGGTCGGCGCGTCGGGCTTCTCCTACGACGATGCGGCCGCGATCTGTGAGACCCCGGTAGGGACGATAAAGAGTCGCGTCAATCGTGCGCGCAAGCTGCTCGCGGAGCTGCTCGAACTCGACATCGCGGATAATTTTGGTCCGGATTCCACGACCGCCGGAGTGAGAACCGGTTCGTAGGCGCTCGTTGAGCGTGCTTGGTGAGCAATTTTATACAAACCGGCCGATCAGACATTCTTGGTCTTAGAAAGATAAATCATCATCTCGACTACGCGCGAAGCAATTCATGCCGCCAGCGGCGTTCGAGCTACAGGAAGGAATATCCTCGATTTTGGCTGCAAATAATTGGTAGTTGCACGGTTATTAATTGCTGTATCCGCCGCCACAATGGCTGTCTCATTGCAGCAGCCAAGACACCACTTCGTTCAGCCGGGATTTCGGTTGCATCGGCGTCCCGGCCGTTAGATCGCGGTCGGTCGCGCGCTTCATCCCAAATTGGATCCTGCCGGAAATCTGAGTTGTTTCTGCGTTTGGTTTCCGGTCGTGGGCCTGAGCCACCTGGTAAAACTTTCGTTCCCCGCAGTTCGGACACAGCACGGAAAACTCTCGAGGCAAACTCATCGTGTTGAGCATGGGAATTTCGTAAGAACACGTCGGACAGCTCACGCATGTGTCTGCTTTGACAATAATCTTTCGGGAAGTTGCCACGACTGCCTACTTGCGCACCGACAAGGATTGATCGGTTCCTCGCTCCATTATTCCTATGAGGCGTCCCAGTTTGTCGTCGATCTGCCCAAGCCGATACGCGGCAAACTCCGCCGCATAGGCAGTACGTTCTTCTGCGCCCGGCATTTGCTCGAACCGAAATTGCGGGGCGAAGGCATTGACGAATAACGTCCGATAGCGATCGCGAATTGCATCAGCCGTTGTGTCGTTTAGACGTGCCTGGGACATGGTGTGTCTCCTGTTCGATCGAAACCCGGGAATCACGATCGCCCTTCCGCGTGAGCGGGAAGGCCGGCCGGCGCCCCGGACGACCGGTCCTTTGAAGCTCTCGATGCCGGTCGCGGACCGGCATCAATTTGAAATCGACGGATGGGGCTTCGGCCGGACAGGCAAAGCCCCTGTATCATTTCGACTCGATTACTAGAGCGCGGATGAAACCGACGAGAAGGTCGTGTTCAGCTTCGTTCCGAGACCCTGCACGACCGCGATGATCGCAACCGAGATGCCGGCGGCGATGAGTCCGTATTCGATGGCGGTCGCAGCCGTTTCGTCCTTGAGAAAAGAAGTCATGAGATTCTTCATTGCAAACTCCTTTTGGTCCCGCACGGGGACCCATGATTGTTAGATAGTTATCGGACGGCTCAATACTAGTGGAAGACTGAAAATATTCACATGAATACTGTATTAACTGATCATGTGATGGTTATGATAAGTATTATTAAAATATTAACATAACATCCGTTCCATCAGCAAAAGCGACAACGAGCCGATCAGGTCGCATTGGCCGCGTCAGGTCAAATCGCGAAAAGATTGCAGGTGAGCAATTCTATACAGACGGCAGTCGGAACCGAACTAGCTTTACGATGATAACTTTTTTCGCAAGCAACGACCGGTCCGCGAAAGCTTGGTGGAGTTGCCAATGGACGACTTCTCGTACGCCATAAATACCAACATCAAGCGATACCAGAATTTGCTGGAGACCTCGGTCGAGAATACCGAGCGACAAACGATCCAAAAGCTTCTCACTGAAGAAAGAGCTAAGGCAGAGTTGCCGGTATCGGAACCGAAAATGAAAGTCGTCATTTAGCAAAAACGAGCCAATTCGACCGAGGCGTCGAGTTGACCAGCGCGCAGAAGCAATTCAAGCGCAAAATGGTGGCATGGTACGTGATAAACTGCGTCAACCACGCGCGGCGCTCTCCTTGAATTAACGAGCGCGTACGGGATGTTCTAACCGAGCGCCTTTATCTTGTGCTCGGAAAGAATTCACACCGATGGCCGCGATGGAGAAGATGCGGCTTCACCTGCAAGAGTCATTGGTGCGGGTTTACGCGCGGTACGATCTTCCGCTTTCCGAACACCGATAGCGTCGCATCGCGGTATGCACCAAAAATTCATCCAGAGCGGCGTGGTCATCGCCCACGATCAATGCAACTGCCCATTCCATTTCTGCCGTCCTTTGCGGACAAATAAGCGCTCCGGCTGCCTGGGGGCTGGGGGGCGGGCGGGCAACCGGAGCTTGTCCGGATTTCGGCGTGACGCCGGATCGAGACTCGGCCATTTGCGGACTTGAGTGGGTTAAAGTCTGTTCCATTTTGACCAATCCGTCGGCCCGGGGTTTTCCGACTAAATTTTCTATTGATCGGCGGGGACGAAGTTCTGCCCAATCAGGCGGTATGGCCGTTGAAGTCGCCTGTCTTGGGAATATTCTTTTCCTGTTGTGGCGTCATTTTCGCAGTATCCTGACCGTCAGGCACACCGCGAGGGCCTAGTTTTCTGCGGGCGGTCTCGTCCTCGGTTAGCCGTTCTTCTTCGCGGATGTGACGCGGCATCTCGCGTCTCCATGCGGACGCTCTTGAACTTGTTCGCGTCCTTCTTCTGATCCATGAACTCAACACACTCCTTGCTGAGTTTTGTCCAAAGCTCGATCCCTCTCAGCCACCGGCGTCTCGGCGGAGCCGCGACCGGTGATAGCCCCGTTGCATACTTACGCAACACCGGCTTCAGCCGGGCTGTTGTGATCGACTGCGGACGCTCGCTCCTGTAATGCCGCTTGCGTCCAGGTCCGCGCAAGCTCAAGCAAAGCGTGCCTGTCCTCGTCGGTTTTGGCGTAGGAGACCGAGAGGATCGCCTCTTTAGCGTATTGCCAGAACTGATCTGTTTTCGACATGGGGCACCCTCCGTGCCCCGACATCCCAATACCCGGATGCGCTCCTTGGCAGTAGCCGTCTGAGCAAAATTGCTCACTTCAGAGGGTCATACTCGCAACGGCGAAGTACCGAGAGCCGGTAGATGGGGAATGGTCGAATTAGGGCGTGGTGGTCGCGGTGCCGCCTGCGGCGTCCCACTCGATATCGTCGATGGCCAGGTGAACGCTTCTGTTGTGGTTTAGTTCCTGAATCACGGAACCTTCGACGAGGCCATGGGTTCACTATCTAACAACATGCGTTCACTCCCTAACAATAAGTCGAGGAAAATTTAATCATGAAAAAAGCAATGATGCTCGCCAGTGCTGTACTGGCCGCTGTTGCACTGACCATTAGCTCCGGTGTCGCAGTCGCACAAACGCCCGCGGCGCGGGGCGCGCAGCCCTCCACGACGACGAACGTCGAAAATTGGACGACCAAGCAGTGGAATGATGCGAAGAGGTTGTGGGCCAAGGATACGACCAAATGGGCCGACTGCCAGCAACGCTCAAAAGAACAGAAGCTCACGGGCAGGAAAAGCTGGTCGTTCCTCTACAACTGCATGACGTGATCGTGAAAGTCACTGTCACGTTCATGCAAAGATTAATCTAGTAACATTGCGGACGTGGTGTTGCCGAACTTGTCGGTGACGATACTCGATGTGTCGAGTGGCACCGGGGTCAATTCTGCGCCGTTAACCAGCGCAAACGTCTCAGCTCCTAATCTGCGGCTGGTCGCGTAGAACGACATTCAACAATGAGCTGTGGATTTCGATACTGCCGTTGTAATCGATCAAACCCAGTTTTCGAAATTTGTTCATGAAGAAACTCACGCGGGACCGCGTCGTTCCGATCATCTCCGCAAGTGTCTCCTGGCTGACTTTCGCTATGATCGGCTCGGGCCGGCCTTCCTTGCCAAAATTCGCCAGCAGCAGAAGAGTCCGCGCCAAGCGTTTCTCGCTCGAATTGAACAGTTGATCGACCAGATCCTCCTCGACGCGACTGTTGCGGGCCAACAGGTGGGCGATAAACAACTCGGCAAACGCCGGCTGTTCGTGGATCACGCGAGTGATGTCTGCCTTCGATATTCGCGCGATCGCACAATTGGTCAAAGCGGAAACCGTCGCCAGACGCAACTTCTCGCCGGCCAAGCCGCCCTCGCCGAAGAAATCGCCGGGTCCCAGAAGTGCGATGACGGCTTCCTTGCCCTCCTCGGAGACGACGGTCTTCTTGACCTTGCCGCTCTGAATGTAGAAAACGGTATCCGCAGGATCGCCCTGCCTGTAGATAATTTGATCTTTCCGATAATCGGAAATACGTTGCCCGCCGTTTACCTTCGAGAGAAATTCTTTGGGATCGAACGGGAGCTTTGCCTTGCGGTTCATCGCCGGCTCTCCTTATCGCAAGGGGTATCCTCTGGGGTGACTGTGAATGTGTCGCCAAAGAAACGGTTCGTAAATCGGACTAAACCGGACCGTCAGGTCGGGCTCGAACGCCAGGTGGCCTTCGCGGACCGCCTCCACGAGATCCGGTGGAACGACTTTGCGCATTACGACAGACCCTGCAGGTCCAAATCTGTCAGTGAGGGCTCTAGCAAAGCAGCGGCGACGTGTCTGTCGCATCTGCTACATTCTTAGTCGCTTCCGCGTCAGAAACATGGGGCTATGTTGCACGTGCGACAGACACCTCGGTGCATCTATGATACTCCAGCGACACACCTAATGAAGCAACCGTTTTGGGGGATCGGATGGTTGACGAGAGTGTCAGGCGCCATTGGTCGCAAAATCGTGTCCTCGCCGCCGTTCCGGCAATCGATCGCGCTTTGCTCGAACCCCACGTTGAGTTTGTGGAGCTCGCGCAGGGTCAAGTTCTCTTCGAACCGGAAGAGGATGTCGTCATTACCCACTTTCCGCTGACGGGAACGATGGCTGCGCTGGTCGTGGTGCTCGAAGACGGCAGGACGGCGGATGCCGTTTCCATCGGGCGGGAAGGCGCCATCGGTGGGATCGTCAGCGCGGGCCACAAGCCCGCATTCGCCAGGGCGGTGACTCAAATCGCAGATCCGGCGCTTCGGATTGCGACGGCCCGGATCGAAATCGCCAAGCAGCGCTCTTCGGTCGTGCGCGATCTCTTCGCTCGGTACGCCGACGCGTTGCTCGCGCTAGTTCTTCAATCCGTAGTTTGTAATGCGTTTCACCCGATGCAGCAGCGTCTTGCACGATGGCTGTTAATGACGCAAGACCGTATCGCCAGCAACGACCTTCCACTCACGCAAGAATTTCTCGCTCAGATGTTGGGGGTGCACAGGTCAACGGTGATCCGGGTTGCTCAATCGCTCCAGAACGACGGCGTCATCCGTAACGTGCGGGGTCAAATCACGGTACTCAACCGGGCCAAGCTCAAGCAAGCCTCGTGCGAATGTTATGGCGCGGTCGTCCGGCACTACGAGCGCATATTGCGGCTGGCCGAGGTGCAGCGCGTTAAGAACGCGAAGGAAGCATCCAAGCATAAGCGTAAGCCCGAGAACTAGGCGATTGGTCTTGCCGCGTTCACTAGCTGTGAGATCGCCCTAATCCCTGCATCGACCCGATCCGGACATTCTGTGCTCGCGCTGGATGCATTTTGCGTCCAGCCTCAAATCAAGACTTGAAATTTACTCATCTTGCCGACGCGCGGGCAGGCGGAGAGCCGCAGCCCCGACCCCGTCGATGTGAGCAATTTTGCACAGCCTTCACCGCGGTATAGGGCATTCATCAGTTCGTAAGCCTCTTTCGGCCTGTTGATTCGTCGTCATCGGGTTCATTCGTGGCAGAGACGAATGGCGGGAAATGCGGGAGGTATTGCGGGCCGATCGCTCGGTGTAAGGAGTCGGTTGATTTTTATGAGGGCAATCATGGAACCGATCGCACTATCGAGAGCGTCTCCACCGGCAGACGTGTGGGCGTGGCCCAACATCCAATCGATCAGAGACCGCGATGATGAAAGCGCGCTCGCCCAAGCAATTGTGGATACGATCCGCGATCCTCTCCTGGTTCTCGACCAGAACCTGCGCGTCGTCACCGCAAACCGCGCTTTCTATAGGCAGTTCAGGATGGATTTTCAGAACATTCACGGCCGTCCGGTTTACGATCTGGGCGACGGCCAGTGGGATATTCCCGAGCTTCGGTTGCTGCTGAAGGATGTCGCGCCGCAGCACGCGGTGATGGAGGCTTACGAAGTCGAGCGAGATTTTCCCATGATCGGACGACGCTCGATGCTCCTGAATGCGCGGGAAGTGTTCAATCAAAGAAATTCTCGCAAGCTCATTCTCCTGGCAATCGAAGACATCACCGACCGGCGCAATGTCGAACGGCAGATGGCAGAGCTGCTACAACAGAAGGAAACGCTGTTGCAGGAGATCCAGCACCGCGTGGCAAACAGCCTGCAGATCATCGCAAGTATCCTCATGCTCAAAGCCCGGACCGTGCAATCTGAGGAGATCCGCTTGCATCTGCAGGACGCGCACGATCGAGTCATATCCGTGGCGACCGTCCAGCAGCAACTCCAAGCGTCGGGCCATGGCGAGCCGATCGAGCTCGGACCTTATCTGTCCGGACTGTGCGCCACCTTGGCGGCCTCCATGATTGGCGAGAGCCGGCCGATCTCCGTGAAGGTGGAGGCCGGCCCCGGCACGGCGGTATCCGCCGAAGCCGTGAGCATTGGGTTGATTACTGCGGAACTCGTGATCAATGCGCTCAAGCACGCATTCCCGAACGGCAATGGCGGCGAAATATTGGTCGGATACGATGCCGACGAAGCCAACTGGCGTTTAACGGTGTCAGACAACGGCGCCGGATTGCAGCAGAACGGAGGCCGCCGTGGACATACCGGCTTGGGGACCATCATCGTCGAAGCGCTCGCGCATCAACTCAAGGCCTGCGTCGAGATAACCAGCCGTTCGCCAGGCATGGCCGTATCGATCGTTCATACCGCGTAACAGCCGCGGAGCTACGCATCCCACATGCAAAGAAAGATGAGATCATGTCGCTCGGCCTTATTCTCCTTATCATCCTCGTCATTTTCCTGCTTGGCGGCTTCAGTGGCCGCTTCGGCGGCTACGGTTACGGTTATGGACACGGTGGTGTCGGTATCATCGGCATCATCTTGATCATCGTTGTCGTTCTTGTGCTGCTCGGGCGGCTTTGAAATGAGGTCCGCCGCGCCGAAACGGGCTTGAACAGCCCGTCATGCGTGAATCGGCAAAGTCGGTAAAGGTGACACATGGATATGAACCGCTATTCGGACCGCGATCCGGGATCGCTCGCAAAATCCACTCCCGACCACTGGATTCTCTTTGTTGGCGAAGGAATAGTCCTCATTTTGTTGGGGCTGCTCGCGATCATGATTCCATCGATCGCCAATGAGAACGCGACCGGCATGCTGGGCTGGCTCTTTCTCGCCAGCGGAGCGACAGGGCTGGTGACAACCTACTGGGCGCGGCAGGCGCCGGGGTTCGTGTGGTCGCTGGTATCGGCTGCGCTAGCGATATTCGTCGGTGTGGTGCTGATCGAGAATAAATCGCAAGATTTGTACGGCGGCCTCCTGGGATGGCCGTTTCATGACGCCGGCCCGTTGCGGCTGATATTCGTTCTGTTCTTCCTCGTCGAGGGCGGCGCGTCGATCATGTTCGCCCTCGAACATCGGCGTCAGTTCTCCACGCGCTGGGCGTTCATGTTCGCAAGCGGCGTCGTCGACATTGTCTTGGCCAGCATTATCATTTTCGCGCTGCCGGGGACCTCGGCCTGGACATTGGGACTGCTTGTCGGGGTCAACATGATTTTCGGCGGCTCCGCCCTGGTCGCAACGGGATTGCATGCGCGCACCGAGTGGGCCGTTGCGAACGAAATTCCGCTGCGCAGCCCGCGATAGATTCTGCGGATCCGCGAGAGACCATACTTGCAATTGCGTCGACCGCGGCGGAGTAAGTAACCGCAATCTCTGCCTCGTTTCCGAGATGCGGTGCAGCACGGAGTGATGCACCGCTGATCCGGGACCATCCCATACTCGGAGCTTGTTACGATCCCGGTTCTGCAGCGCATTACCATAGCGCGCGCAAGACGCACGTAAACGCGCTTATGGTGCTGCGCTGCGCCCGAGAAACGGCATCTACGTCGGCTTCCGCTTCGCAATCCGCCGCGCGGCAACCGCGAGCGAGAACGTGATGACCAGAAACCGCGCCAGATGGTGCGCCCCGACATAGACCGGGTCGAGATGCAGCGCCAGCGCCAGCACCATCATCGTGTCCTGCGCGCCGGGTGAAAACGCGATGACAATGTTGGCGATCGGGAAGTTGAATAGATGCGCCACGATCAGCATGAAGAACGTGGCGACCGCCATGGCGACCGCGAATGAGCCGAGCGCGGCGCCGAGATAGCCGACCAACATCCGCAATGTCGTGTTGGCGAAACGCGAACCGACCAGCGCGCCGAGCGTGATCACCGACATGCTGCCGAGCCACCACGGCAGCGCGGCGTGAATAAGCCCGGTGCCGTGCAGGATGCCCGATCCGGCCATGGCGCCGAACAAAAGCCCGCCGGGAAACCGCAAGCGCAGGAAGCCGATGGCGAAGGCGGACGCGACCGCCACCAAAAGCGTCATTTCGCCGAGCACGGCCAATCCGGCGGGCCCGCGCGCGACCGGCAGCGCCGGCACCGCGAGCCCGAACAAAGCGAGTCCGTTCGGCAGGCCGAGGACGAGAAGCAGAACGCGCACAGTCTGTACGATGGCGATGGCGCGCAGGTCGCCGCCGAGTTCGCTCGACAGCGCGATCACCTGCGCCATCGAGCCGGGGCTCGCGCCCAGCAGCGCCGACAGCGGGTCCCAGCGATGCACGATACGCAGATAGCTCATGGTCGCCGCCATCATGCCGAGCGAGGCCAGCATCAAAAGCCCGATGCTGGCCGGCCAGGTCGTCACCCCGCGCAGCGTCTGCGGCGTCACCACCGTGCCAAGCAGCGTGCCGACGATGACGTAGCAGACCCGCGCAAGCTCAAGCGGCAATCGCATCGGGCGGCCCACGAGCGCCGCAATCGCCACCGCGAGCACCGAGCCGGACACCAGCCCGGCGGGAAGACCCAACAACGTGAACGTGGCCCCGCCGGCGAGCGCGATCGCGAGCGTCTCGGCCGTCTCGGTCAGCGTGCGCGGCGGAGGAAACTGCATCGATCCGCCATGAATGCCCTCCGCGGCAAACGCCGTCAAATGACGCGGCGCGGCGCCGGATAGACAGGGCGTCCGAAAAATGGTGACGTTACGTAAAATCGAGCGCGGTCGGACCCAAAGCGCCCAAGGATCTGCGGTGACGTCGGGGTAAGGTCATGTTGCATGGGTGGGTCGTCGTCGTCATTGCGCTCGCCTATATCGGCCTGTTGTTTCTGATCGCGAGCTACGGCGACCGCATGCGCATCGCCCGCGGCGCTCCCTCGCGGCTGCTGATCTATCCGCTGTCGCTCGCCATCTATTGCACGTCGTGGACGTTTTTCGGCTCGGTCGGGCTGGCCTCGCGCACCGGCTTCGATTTCCTCGCCATCTATATCGGCCCGATGCTGATGGTGGGGCTGGCCTTTCCGCTCATCATCCGCATCGTGCGGCTGGCCAAGGTGCAAAACATCACTTCGATCGCCGACTTCATTGCGGCGCGCTATGGCAAAAGCCAGGCGGTGGCGGCGACGGTGGCGCTGATCGCGATCGTCGGCATGATTCCCTATATCGCGCTGCAGCTCAAAGCGGTGTCGGCCTCGGTCTCGACCATCTTGGCGCAAGCCTCGCCGGACGGCGTGGCGCCGCCGCTGCTCGGCGACGTGGCGCTCTTTGTCGCGCTGGCGATGGCGACCTTCGCGGTGCTGTTCGGCACCCGCCACATCGATGCGACCGAGCATCAGGACGGCTTGATGCTGGCGATTGCGACGGAATCGATCGTCAAGCTGATGGCGTTCCTCGCCGTGGGCGTGTTCGTGACCTTCGTCATGTTTCACGGGCCGTTTGCGCTATTCGCGCGCGCGCTCGAGCAGCCGCACACCGCAGCGGTGCTGACGCGCGTGCCGAAATTCGCGTCGTTCTGCGCCATGACGACGCTGTCGCTGTTCGCCATCGTGCTGCTGCCGCGGCAATTCCACGTCGCCGTGGTCGAAAATCACGACGAAGCCGAAATCCGCCGCGCCGCCTGGCTGTTCCCGGCCTATCTCGTGCTCATCAATCTGTTCGTGCTGCCGATCGCCATGGCCGGCCTGTTGACGTTCCCGGCCGGCCGGACCGATAGCGACATGTTCGTGGTGGCGCTGCCGCTTGCCGCTCATTCGGAAGCGGTCACGCTCGTCGCCTTTATCGGAGGGCTGTCGGCCGCGACCGCCATGGTGATCGTCGAGTCGGTCGCGCTCGCCATCATGGTGTCGAACGATATCGTGATTCCGCTGGTGCTCACGCGCCGCGCCAAGCATGCCGGCGAACCGCACGATGCCGGCGCGCAGCTGTTGACTACGCGTCGCATCGCGATTTTCGCGATTTTGTTCCTCGCCTACATTTATTACCGCTCGGCCGGCGAGGCGCAGCTTGCCGCGATCGGACTATTGTCATTCGCGGCGGTGGCGCAGTTGGCCCCGGCGTTTTTCGGCGGATTGGTCTGGCGGCGCGGCACCGCGCCGGGCGCGATCGCCGGCATGAGCGCGGGCATTCTCGTCTGGTTCTATACGCTGTTGTTACCGAGCATTTCGGATGCCGGCATCGTCGGCGCGCGCATATTGACCGATGGGCCGTGGGGCCTTGGCCTGTTAAGGCCGCAGGCGCTGTTCGGCATCGACCTGCCGCCGCTGGTTCACGGCGTGCTGTTAAGTCTCGCGCTCAACATCGCCTGCTATATCGGCTGCTCGCTCGCCCGCCGCCCGACCGCGATCGAGCGGGTACAAGCGGATCTGTTCGTGCCCTCGACGCTGGCGCCGATGGCGCCGAGTTTCAGGCTCCGCCGCGCCTCGGTCAGCGTCGGGGAGCTGATCGCGACCGTCGCCCGCTATCTCGGCGAAGAGCGTACCCGCGGATCCTTTGCAAGTTTCGCGGCGGCGCGCCGCATCAGCCTCGAGCCGGCGGCCGAGGCCGACTTCCAGCTCCTGCAATATGCCGAATATCTTTTGGCCTCGGCGATCGGGGCGGCATCGTCGCGGCTCGTGCTGTCGCTCGTCTTGCGCAAGCGCACGGTCTCGACCAAGGCGGCGCTGAAACTCCTCGACGACGCCAATGCGGCGATCCACTACAACCGCGAAATCTTGCAGACCGCGCTCGATCACGTCCGGCAGGGCATCGCGGTATTCGACAAGGACCTGATGCTGGTCTGCTGGAACCGGCAGTTCGGGGAAATCTTCGATCTGCCGCACGAATTGACCCGCGTCGGCATCGCGCTCGACGACATCCTGCGCCACATGGCCCGGCACGGCGAGCGCAACGCCAAGTTTGTCGACGAATTCATCGCCGAGCGCATCGCCAAATACACCTCCGAGATCGAACCCTTCCTCGAGCGCTTCGCCGAACGCGCCCTGGTGATCGAAGTGCGGTCGAACCGCATGCCCGACGGCGGCCTGGTGACGACTTTTACCGACATCACGCCGAGCGTGAAGGCGGCGGAAGCGCTGGAGCGCGCCAATGCGACGCTGGAGCGCCGCGTGCGCGAGCGCACCCGCGAATTGACGCGGCTCAATGCCGAACTCGAGCGCGCCAAGGCGGAAGCCGACGACGCCAATGTCTCCAAGACCCGGTTCGTCGCCGCCGCGAGCCACGACATACTTCAGCCGCTCAATGCCGCCCGGCTTTATGTGACGAGCCTGATCGAGCGGCAGCGCCAAAGCGAGGGCGCCGGCGAAGATGCCGATGTGGTGGCGAATATCGACGCCTCGCTCGAAGCGGTCGAAGAGATTTTCACCGCGCTGCTCGACATTTCGCGGCTCGATACCGGGGCGATGAAGCCGGAATTCGCCGAATTCCGCATCGACGAATTGCTGCACCGGCTCGACGTCGAATTCGCGCCGCTCGCCCGCGCCAAGGGCCTCGATCTGAAGTTCATGCCGTGCGCGCAGTACGCGCGCTCGGATCGCCGGCTGTTGCGGCGGCTCTTACAGAACCTCGTTTCCAATGCGATCAAATATACGCCTTCGGGACGCGTGCTGGTCGGCTGCCGGCAGCGCGGCAAGCGGCTGCGCATCGAGGTCCACGACACCGGCATCGGCATTCCGCAAGGCAAACGCCGCGCGGTATTCAAGGAATTCCACCGGCTCGATCAGGGCGCGCGGGTGGCGCGCGGCGTCGGCTTGGGCCTGTCGATCGTCGAACGCATCGCGCGCGTGCTCGACTGCGAGGTGGCGCTGAAGTCGAACGTCGGCCGCGGCTCGCGCTTTTCGATCGAGGTGCCGCGGGCGAGCGGTTTTGTCACGGCGCCGAGGCTGGCCGCGCTGCCGCGGCTCGACGTCGGACGGCTCGACGGCACGGTCGTGCTGTGCATCGACAACGAGCGCGCCATACTCGACGGCATGGAGACGCTGCTCGGCGGCTGGGGTTGCCGCACGCTGAAAGCGGTCGATCTCGACGACGCATTGGCGGCGATCGAGGCGAGCGGTCTCGAACCCGACGGGTTTCTGGTCGACTACCACCTCGACGGCGGCAACGGGGTTGCGGCGATCGCCGAACTGCGCCGGCATCTCGGCCGTCACGTTCCGGCCATCGTGATCACCGCCGACCGCTCGCTGCACGTGCGCGAGGCGGCCCGCGCCGAAGGCGCGCACCTCCTCAACAAGCCGGTCAAGCCGGCCTCGTTGCGCGCGCTGATCACGCAGTGGCGGGTGGAACGCGTCGCGGCGGAGTAACGCGACCACGCCCGCCGGGCGCCGCGCAACGCGAAATGATGCGCTGCACACCCGCGCCCTTCACATCCAAGTCCGGAGGCCGGACAACCTCGCCACCGCTTTGATCCAAGTCAAATCGGCGAGGCAATCAAGTGATATAGCTTTGCGCAAAAGCGCCGTCTTCGGGGCGGCGCCGACAGTTGCGGCAAGGCCGATAACAACTGTCATTCAAAAACCGGGGGGAACGCGATGTTGGAGCTTCTGGATCGACAGCAGAAACTGACGGGAAATCAGCGCCGCATCGTGTTCGCGGCCATCCTCGGCGACGGGCTGGAATTCTTCGACTATTTCGTGATCGGGTTTGTTCTCGCCTTTATCGTCGGACCTTGGCACCTGACCTTCGGCCAGTTCGCGGTTATTTTTCTGTCATCGGGAGTCGGCGCCATCGCCGGTGCCTATATCTGGGGCTGGGCCGCCGATCGTATCGGACGCCGCAAGGTGTTCATCGCGACGGTGCTGAATTTTGCCATCGCCAGCGGCATCCTGGCATTGACGCCGGAGGGCAACTGGATCTTCCTTTCGATCTTCCGCTTTGTCGTCGGCTTCGGCGTCGGCGGCCTTTATTGCGTCGACATGCCGCTGGTGCAGGAGTTCGTGCCGACGTCGAAACGCGGCCGCGTCGGCGGCATCGTTACCGCGGCCATTCCTCTGGGCATTGGACTTGGCGCGGTGCTGGGCGCATATCTGGCGCCATTCGTGGGATGGCGCGGGCTGTTCCTCGTCGGCATGCTTCCGGCTTTGCTGACGCTGCTCATTCGGGTGTGGGTGCCCGAATCGCCGCGCTGGCTGATGCGCATGGGGCGCTTCGAGGAGGCGCGAAAGTCGCTGGCCTGGGCGCTGGAGATGGATCCCAAGGACATCGAGTTGCCGACGATTCGCGGCGAGCCCCAGAAGGTCGCTTGGATCGAGCTGTTCAAGCATCCTCGCAGCCTGGCGGTGTCCTGGCTCGGCAATCTCGGCGCGCAGACCGGAGTTTACGGATTGATACTGTGGTTGCCGACGTTGTTCGTGCAGGTTCTCGGTATCACGCCCCCGCAGGCCTCAAAATTGATGATCTCTGTCACGCTGGGCGGTTTCGTCGGACGCCTCACCTTCTCCTATCTGTCCGACTTGATCGGCCGCCGCGCCTCCGGCGGCCTGTTCGGATTGGGCGCCGCCGTCTTGCTGGTTCTCACCGCCTATCTGCATGACGTGTTTCTTGGCACCGTCTCGCTGTTCTGGCTGATGACGATCGGTGCCAACTTCTTCGCCGATGGCGGCTTTGCCATCGTCGGCCCGTACGCCGCCGAGGTTTGGCCGGCGGGTCTGCGGGCGAGCGGCATGGGGTCGGCCTACGGCTTCGGCGGCCTGGGCAAGATCATCGGCCCGCTCGGTTTGGCGCTGATCGCCGGTTCCTCGAACATCGTGACGCCGGCAGCCTCGGTTGCCCTCATCGTTCCGGCCTTCATCTATCTCGGCGGATGGGAGCTGTTTACGGGGATCGTCTACTACTTCATCGGGTTTGAAACCAAGGGGCGCACGTTCGAACAACTCGACGCCGAGCTGGGCGAGCCGCTTGTGGAGCGCAAGGTGGCCTCGACCTGACGTTGCTGGGCAGGGGAATGTCGACTTCCCCGCTCAGCCCTCCCTTGCCGGCTTAAGCGGCCATTGCCCGGCTTCGATTTTGCCCGCGGCGATGACCGCTTGGGTGCGGCTCTCGACGCCGAGTTTTTGCAAGATCGCCGAGACGTGAGCCTTCACCGTCGCCTCCGACACGCCAAGCTCGTAGGCGATCTGTTTGTTGAGCAGGCCCGTCGACAGCATCATCAAAACGCGCACCTGTTGCGGGGTGAGCGTCGCCAGCCGCGCGATCATCGCGGCGGCTTCGTGGTCGCTGTCGCGCGCCAAATCGACGTCGGGCGGCGTCCACACCTCGCCTTGCAGCACGCGGCCGATCGCCTGGCGCAGTACCTCGATGCCGAGCGTTTTCGGAATAAAACCCGACGCGCCGAATTCCATGCAACGGCGGATCACGCCGGGATCGTCGGTGGCCGAGACCACGACGATGGGCAGGCCCGGATATTGCGCGCGCAGATACATCAACCCGGAGAAGCCGCGCACGCCGGGCATGCGTAGATCGAGCAGGATCAAATCGACGTCGCTGCCGCGTTCGAGAAATTCCGTCACTTCCTCGAAAGTGCCGGCCTCGCCGACCTCGACGCGGCCAAGCAAGCCATTGACCGCCTCGCGCAACGCGCCGCGGAACAGCGGATGATCGTCGGCGATCAACAGACGATGAAACTCGGCCTCGCTCAAGGACACGCCCCAGTCAATCGCGCGCGGGCTCGCAACCTATTTTAGCGCCGTTGCGCCGGCAGCGTCCACTGCGTCGCCGATGCGGCGGCATCGTCGCGCGTCATGCTGCGCCATCGGCCGTTCGCCGGCGGTAGGATTCGATCGCGTCGCGCAGCGTTTGCGGCAATGGCACCGGCTTGCCCGTGTTGCGCGACATCATGGCGGTGATCATGCGGGTGCGCAGACGCTCGATCCCGTCGAAGTGGCAGACGATGGTGATACCCAGGGACGAGCGGCCAATGCGCTCGACCAGCAAAGTCAGGTCGATGACATCGCCCATCCGGCTCGGAACCTTGAAGTCGCATTCGATGTGAACGAAGGGAAACGCATACTCACCGTCCAAGATCAGCACGGCATAATCGTAGCCGAGTTCTTCGCCATACCAATCCTCGATAAGCCCGTTGAACATATCGAAATAATGCGGGAAATAGACGATGCCGGCCGGATCGCAATGCGAAAAACGGACCGGAACTTTGCGGGTGAAGGCGCCATTGGGCGCCACAAATCGATCCTGGAGCATGCCACGACGTCCTGATGGGAGCTTCTTCGGAATCGGGACACTAGATGCCTAACGGGAATAGAACGGCCATGCTATACTGAATTTCAGACAATCGAGATCGAACAGGAGGATCGGCGATGGCCTACATTTTTAACGAGAACGAGCTGCCTTCGCTGATTTCGGAGGTGCCGGGACGCGAGCGCATCTTTTTCGTCAACCAGGAGCTGGCGAAAATCGACGACATGCTGGCCGGCGTCATGCACTACAAAAAGGGAGCGGCCTCGCCCTATCACCTGCACAAGAACTGCGAACACTTCTATTTCATCATCGACGGCAAGGCGCAGGTGGAGACCGAAGAGGGCATCCGACCGGTCGGGCCGGGCGACATGATCTTCATCCCGGCCGAAGCGAAGCACCGGCTGCGCGCGCTCGAGCCGCTGTTCTATTTCGAATGGCAGGCGCCCAATCGATTCCAGACCACGATTTTGGAGGGCTCCGACGCGGATCTGCGCTGGAATCGCAAGGACGGCAAGGTCTGGATCCAGACCTGACCACGGGGGAGGACATCGTCATGGCATTGACTTTCATCGACACCAACAAGCTGCCGCGCCAATCCGTCCCCGGCCACGGCGAGATGACCGAGGTGCTCAATCGCGCGCTCTGCGGCGCAAAAAACGTGGTCGGCAGCTTGCGCTGGCTCAAGGCGGGCAACTCGTTCCAGGCC
This sequence comes from uncultured Alphaproteobacteria bacterium, assembly GCA_963823225.1. Taxonomy (GTDB): domain Bacteria; phylum Pseudomonadota; class Alphaproteobacteria; order Rhizobiales; family Xanthobacteraceae; genus BOG-931. Next base: position 527,587 of record CAWGKM010000001.1, read on the forward strand.
GAGGCCGCCAACAAGCACCAACTCGTCTATCTGATGGACGGCAAGGGTCGCATCACGCTGAACGGCAAGGGCTACGATGTCGCCAAGGGCGCCGGCGTGTATCTCGGCCCGGCGGAGACGGCCACGATCGCGGCCGTGAACGGCTCGCTCAAGCTTTTCGTCCTCGTGGTGCCGCAGAATTCCGCGGTGAGGATTTAGCTACGTTGCCGCGCGTCGACGGCCGGCCCGCCGGCTGGCCGAACGGCCGTCGACGAACCGCAAGAGAGGTTGCCCCGGCCATGAGCGACACGACAACCGTCCTCAAGAGCGTCTGTCGCAGTTGTCACGGCGGCTGCGGGGTGTTGCTCCACGTTCGCGACGACCGTCTGGTCAAGATCGAAGGCGATCGCGAGTCGCCGCTCAATCACGGCCGGTTGTGCCCGATCGGCACCGTCACGCTTGATATCGTCTACCATCCGGATCGGCTGAAATACCCGCTGCGGCGCCTTGGCGCGCGCGGCTCCGGAAAATGGGAGCGAATTTCGTGGGACCAGGCGCTTGACGAGATTTCGCGGCGACTGCTCGCGATCCGGGAAGAATTCGGGCCGGAGGCCATCGCGCTGGGCACCGGCACCGGCCGCCATCATATTCGCTGGGTGTCGCGCTTCGCCCACGCGCTCGGCACGCCGAACTGGTGCGAGCCGGGGTTCGCGCAGTGCTTTCATCCCCGCGTCAACACCTGCATTTTGACCTTCGGCGACTTTCCGGTGTCGGACTACACCGGCGGCGTTACGCCCGAATGCATCATGTTCTGGGGGCACAATCCGACCTATTCGGGTCCGGACGGCGAGACCCGCTTCAACGTGCTCGAAGCGCTCGAGCACAACCCGAAAATCATCGTCGTCGATCCGCGCCAGACCGAGCTCGCCAAGCGCGCGAACGTTTGGCTGCAGGTCCGGCCCGGCGTCGACGACGCGCTCGCGCTCGCCATGCTCAACGTCATCGTCGCGGAAGAGCTTTACGACAAGCCGTTCGTCGCGCGCTGGACGCACGGCTTCGAGGCGCTCCGCGAACGGGTCAAGCAATACTCGCCGGAATGGGCGGAGCCCATCACCTGGGTCGCGGCCGAGAAGATTCGCGCCGCCGCCCGCCTGTTCGCCGCCGCCAAACCCGCGCTGCTGGACTGGGGCTGCGCCATCGAGCACACGCCGAAATGCATTCAGACGATTCGCGCGGTTTCCATGCTGCCGGCGCTCACCGCCAATGTCGACGTTCCGGGCGGCTGGGTGTTCGGCATGCACGGACTCGGCCGCTTCCCGAGCCTGATCGAGAACTTGACGCCCGAAGCGAACGCCAAGCGCCTGGGCGCGGATCGTTTCAAGCTTCTCGGCGGCGAAGGGGCCGATTTGCCGGCCGCCCATATTCCGACGCTGCTGCAGGCGATGCGCGAGGGCAAGCCCTATCCGGTGAAGGCCTTCCTCGTCTTCGGCAACAACACGCTATCGACCTATGCCAACGCCTCGCTCGTCTACGAGTCGCTCATGAAGCTCGACTTCATGGTGTGCGCGGAGCTGTTCATGACGCCGACGGCGGAACTTGCCGACATCGTCCTGCCCGCCGCGTCGTGGCCCGAGCTCAATGAGCTCGCCGGGCTTCCCACCGTCGCCGCCAACGTCGTGCTGGCGCAGCAGCAGGCGGTGCGTATCGGCGAATGCAAGTCGGACGAGGAAATGTTCGTCGAACTGGCGCGCCGCATGAAACTGCCGGTCGGCACCGAGACAGTCGAGGACGTGCTCGACGCGCAGCTTGCCGCAGGCAAGCTCGGCGTGACTTTCGACGAGCTCAAGGGGCGCGGCTTCGTCAAGGTGCCGTTTCGGTACCGCAAGTTCGAGGACGGCGGTTTCAAGACGCCGACCGGAAAGATCGAGCTCTACTCGACGCGCTTGGAAGCGCTCGGCTATCCGCCGCTGCCCCACTACGAGGAGCCGCCGGAAAGCCCGGTCAGCTCGCCCGAGGTCGCGCGGGACTATCCATTGGTGCTGACGACCGGCGGACGGATTCCGTTCTTCTTCAACTCGGAACATCGTCAGATCGCCAATCTGCGCAAGGCGCGCCCGCATCCGCTTGCCGAAATCCACCCGACGACGGCGGCGCGCCACGGCATTGCCAACGGCGACTGGATCTGGATCGAAACGCGCCGCGGCCGGATCCGGCAAAAGGCAAAATTGACGACCGGGATCGATCCCCGCGTCATCCATGTCGAGCATGGCTGGTGGTTTCCCGAGGAGCCGGCACCCGACTACGGCATATGGAAATCGAACGCCAATCTTCTAACCGACAATCGACCGCCCTATGACCCGGCCATGGGCACCTACCAGCTGCGCGCGCTGTTGTGCCGGATCGAGGCCGCATGAGTTGCAGCGATCATCGCGCGGCCTAAAGTGATTGCGCGTTAGCTGGCGCACGAGCCAAGAAATTGCAGCGTCACCTCGCGCCGATGCGGCCGCGCGCGATGCTCGGCGACAAAGATGCCCTGCCAGGCGCCGAGCGCCAAGGCGCCGCCGGCGACCGGCACCTGCACGGAGACGCCGTTGAGCATGGATTTGATATGCGCCGGCATATCGTCCGGCCCCTCGACTTCGTGCACCCAGCCGGCATGCGCCGGTGCCAGGCGTTTGAGCGCGGTCACGAGATCGGTGCGCACGTCGGCATCGGCATTCTCCTGGATCACCAGCGACGCCGAGGTGTGCTTGAGATAGATCAGCACGGCGCCGTCCCGCGCCTTGATGTCGTCGAGGAAGCGCGCGACGTCGCGCGTAATTTCAAAAAAACCCTCGCCGGACGTTGCCACGGTCAGAATGGCCGTCGCAACGGTTTCGACGCGGGCGGTGTGAACGGCGGATAGCGGGCTCAAGGCACGCAGCGTGACTGTTCGAGCTAACTTTTGTTCAACATTTGCTTTTGCGCGCGATTAATCGCGTCGACGAAACGATGCCAGACCCGGTCGACGAAGGCGACCATGCGGTCGATGTCGGCGTCGCTCGGCAAGCGCAAACTCGGTCCGCCATATTGCGGCTGGTCGTTGTGCGCGCTGGGCGGCTCGGCCATGGCGCCGGGCGGCAGCGGCAGGCCGCGCGACAACATGTCTTTCTTCAGCACGCCATTCTCGGCACGCAAGCGCGCAATCTCGTTTTCCAAGACGGCGCGATCATCGGGCGCCGCCTGGCAGGCCCAGCCCACGGCTTTCTGACTGCACAGCGAGACCTCGCCGGTCTGGGTATCGAGCCGGAGAAAGCCGTCCGTCTGCTTCTGGAAAATATAGCGGCCGCCGGCCGTGTCCGGCGTCGCCTGGTCGGCGCGCGAGGGCCCGCTCAGGCACAGTGCGGCGATGCCGGCGATGGCGATGGCAATGCTTTTGGCGATCATGACGAACTCCTCGCGTCACTTCTCACAGTCGCTGCATCTTAGAACCTCTGACGCGGCGTCGCAGCGCACAATCGCGTCGCCAAAGCAGGCCTGTGCACAGACCATATCTGCCCTTATTTCAATGCATTAGCATAAGTCCGCCGTTTCTTGACTTGGTGCAACCCTGTCAGTATGGTCCGCGCGGCTTTCTAGGTGCGGGCGTGCCGCGATTGCTGCAGGCCGCGAGTGTCGAATAGATGAGCGACGCGCGCGAAAACGGCGACGGCGACAAGCAGCAAACCAACGAAGCCGCTCTCTCCGCGAGACTCCAGCGGCTCAACGAAGGTCTCAGCCATGCCCGCGATCAGGCCGGCCGGCCTTCCGACGATCCTGGTGCGGATCGGGCGACGACTGCATCCGGCTACGCCAAGGGCTTCCGGCTTTCGAGCGAACTCGTTGCAGGCGTGGTGGTCGGCGCCGGCATCGGCTGGCTCATCGACCGCTGGCTCGGCATCTCGCCTTGGGGGCTCATGATATTCCTCTTGCTCGGCTTCGCCGCGGGCGTGCTCAATGTGATGCGCTCCGCGGGTCTCGTCGCGGGCGCCGCGCTTGATGACAGCAGCCCGGAGCACCGGGACAAATAATCGGCGCTACGGCGCGCAGCTGCGATCCACGGCGAAAACGCTATGCAAGTCGACCCGATCCACCAGTTTGAGATCAAGAACTTGATACCCATGGTCACCGTGGCCGGGCATCAGTTTCACTTCACCAATTCCGCGCTCGTGATGTTCATCATCGTCGGCTCGGTTTCGATTTTCCTGATCGGCGCCACGATGCGCCGCGCGGTGGTGCCGGGCCGGCTGCAATCGGCCGCGGAAATGTCCTACGAATTCGTCGCCAACACGGTGCGGAGCTCGGCCGGCAATGAGGGTATGAAGTTCTTCCCCTTTGTGTTCACGCTGTTCATGTTCGTGTTGTTCGCGAACCTGATCGGGCTCATTCCCTACTCGTTCACCGTCACCAGCCAGCTGATCGTGACGGCGACTTTGGCGCTCACCGTGTTCTTCGTCGTCGTCGGTTACGGCTTCTGGCGGAACGGACTGGGTTTTCTCAATTTGTTCGTGCCGAAGGGCGTGCCGAAACTCATTCTGCCGGCGATCGTGGTCATCGAGGTCTTGTCGTTCGTGTCGCGGCCGGTGTCGCACAGCGTCCGTCTATTCGCCAACATGCTGGCCGGCCACATCACGCTTCAGGTCTTTGCCGGCTTTGTCATCATGCTGGCGGGCGCCGGCATACTCGGCATATTGGGCGCGGCGCTGCCGTTCATCATGGTTGTTCTGCTCACCGCGCTCGAGCTTCTCGTGGCTTTTTTGCAAGCCTATGTGTTCGCCATTCTCACCTGCATCTATCTCAACGATGCAATCCACCCGGGCCACTGACGGCCCCCCCTCCCTACCCTCCCCCGCTTGCGGGGGAGGAAAGGAGGGGGCTCGAAAAGGAGTTCTTTCATGGATCCGACCGCCGCGAAATACATCGGGGCCGGCATCGCCTGCATCGGCATGGGCGGCGCCGGCGTCGGCGTGGGCATCATCTTCGGCAATTACCTGGCGGCGGCGTTGCGCAATCCGTCGGCCGCGCAAGGTCAGTTCGGCAACCTGATTTTCGGCTTCGCCATCACCGAAGCCCTCGGCATTTTCTCGTTGCTGATCGCGCTGTTGTTGCTGTTCGGGCTGTAAGCTTTCGCCGGACTCGCTCAAACCATGGCCGAACCCACCGCCCATACCGAGCACCCAGCGGGCCACGCCGCGTTTCCGCCGTTCCAGTCGGAGCACTTCCCGTCACAGGTGCTGTGGCTGACGGTGAGTTTCGTCCTGCTTTATGTACTGATGTCGAAAATCGCGCTGCCGCGGATCGGTTCGATCCTTGCCGAGCGCAGCCGGGTCATCCGCGACGACCTGGCGGCGGCGCAACGCTTAAAGGAGCAATCGGACGCCGCGCATGCCGCCTACGAGAAGGCGCTCGCCGACGCGCGCGCCCGCGCGCAAGGCATCGCCAGTGCGATGCGGGAGAAACAGGCGCGCGAGGCGGGAGCGGCGCAGAAACGGCTGGAGGCGCAACTCCATGAGCGGCTCGCCGCGGCCGAGCAATCGATCGCGCAGACGCGCAACGCCGCCATGGGCAATGTGCGCGCGATCGCCGCAGAGGCCGCCGCGGCCATCGTCCAGCGCCTGCTCGGCAAGGCGCCCGCCGCGCACGAAGTCGCCGCCGCGCTCGCCGACGTGAATAAGGCTTGAGGCGGTCCGATGCATGAAACCGAAAACTGGGTGGCGATCGGCTTCCTGTTCTTTCTGGGATTGCTTGCCTATCTCGGCGCCCATCGCAAATTGATCGACGCTCTCGACCAACGCCAGGCGCGCATCAAGTCCGAGCTCGATGACGCGCGCCGGCTGCGCGAGGAGGCGCAGGCGCTGTTGGCCGAGTTCGAGCGCAAGGGCCGGGAGGCGGAAACCGAGGCCGCGGCCATTATCGCCAGCGCCAGGGCCGAAGCCGAGCGTCTCGCCGCCGAAGCCAAGGCGAGGATCCGAAGATTTCGTCGCGCGCCGGACCAAATTGGCGGAACAGAAGATCGCCCAGGCCGAGTCTCAGGCGCTGGCCGACGTACGTTCCGCCGCGGCCGCGGCCGCAGTCGCCGCCGCCGAGAAGATTCTTTCTGCCGCCGCCAAGGGCAAGGTCGCGGAGGACCTGCTCGCTCAGGGCATCGCCGACGTCAAACAAAAATTCAATTGAGCCGAGCCGCGGTGGCAGCGGCAATTACGCATGAGCTTTTCGCGCAATCGGTTCGGCAATTTCCGAATCATGCTTGCTCGCGGCGCAGCGCAGGAAATTTTATTTCTGTGCATAATTGCACAGTCGCGGCACTGAGACGCTTTGCATAACCGCGCCAAGCGGTATCTTCATCCTGCACTTCCACGGAAAGCCCGACTGGCGTTTCTCGCCACCGAACCATCGGAAAGACCTTTGGTTATCTTCGATTGTAACGGCGTGCTCGTCGACAGCGAACCGATTTCGGCTGCGGTCCTCGCCTGCTCGCTGAGGCAGGTCGGCGTGGCGCTCTCCGCCGAAGCGGTGATGCGCAAGTTCCACGGCCGGCGACCGGCCGATATCTTCGCAGCGGTCGAGAGAGCCACCGGCAGACAGCTGCCGCCCGATTTCTCGGTTTTCGTCGCGGCGGAAACGCTGCGGCGGCTGCGCGCGGAACTGCGGCCGATCGCCCACGCCGCCCACGCGCTGACGTGGATTCGGGGACCGAAGGCCGTGGCATCGTCTTCCCCGCTGGACCGCATTCGCGCCAGCCTTGATATCGCCGGGCTGATGCGCTTTTTCGAACCGCGCCTGTTCTCGGCGAGCGCCGTGCGCCGCGGCAAGCCGGCGCCCGATTTGTTTCTGCTCGCGGCGGCACGCTGTGAGGTCGATCCGGCCAAGTGCATCGTGGTTGAGGATTCGGCGCCCGGCATCGCCGCGGCGGCGGCGGCGGGCATGACGCCGATCGGCTTTGTCGGCGGCAGCCACAAGCCGGGCAGGCTCGCCTACGCCCTGGCCGCCGCCGGCGCCCGCACCGTGATCGGCGACCTGCGGACATTGAAGAGCACGATCGCCGAACTGCGCGGCTGGTAGCTCGCTCCGTCACCCCGTGGGCGTCGTTGGATTCGGCTTGGGTTTCGGTTTGACCTTGGGCGCGGGCTTCAGCTTCGCCTTATCCTGTTCCTCGGCGCCGATCGGGTCGAAGCCGATATAGACGACGTAGCGGTCAAGCCCGTCCGCCGACGGCAGCGGGAAGGCCAAGCCGTCCTCGACATGGGTGAACGTCTTGCTGTCGTCGCTGGGTTCGAGCGTCACTGGAATCCGGATGAGCCTGGTGACGATCAATTTCGAGCCCGCCGTCGGTGCGTCGACGACGGCGATGCGTAACGGCACCTCGACCTCACCCGGCCCGCCCGCGGGTCCGACGATGATGCGGCCCTCGACGCCGACCCGCATCACCACTTGATTGCCGACGCGCTTGCAGTCGCGCGCGGCGCGCACGAAGATGCCCTGATATTTCAGCGACATCGCCTCGTTGGCGCCGTCCGGCGGCGGCGGCGGAACGGTCAGCGTCGCGGCGCCCTGGCGGATGTCGATGAACGGACAATCGACGTCGGGCTGCTGCTGTTGCTGCGCGGTGGCAGTCACCGGCCGCGGGTCTTTCGCCGTGTGCGAGAAGAAAGTCTCCATCTTATCCGTGAGCGAGGGCGAGCTCGCTGGCGGCGGCGCCGAAACGGGCGTTGCCGCAGGGGCCGGCGCTGAAGCCGTCGCGGCCGGTCCGCCGAAGACGCTGCCGCCGCCGCTGCATCCCGGCGTCAGCAGTGAAAGCGCGAGCAAAGCCGCCGTCGGCACGCGACCGCACCACCGTGTCCGATAAATGTCCCGCAGCATTCCCCGTTTCACCGCCTAGAGGATGATCCCGAAACAGCCTGTCCTCGGATTTGATCCGAGGCCGGACACCGGTTTCCCGCCTTCGCGAAGCCCGCTTCCACCTACGCGCTCCGCGCTTCCACCTACGCGCTCCGCGCTTCGGTGGACTCAAACCCTCCGTAGCTCGCACAGCGAGCGTAGGAGGGTCGGTGGACTCTAACCCTCCGTAGCTCGCGAAGCGAGCGTAGGCGGGTCGGCGCGCGAAGGACGGTCGAATAAGATCGCGCTCAACCCAAACTGCGACACCCTCGATGTTATATCAAGCCAACCGTGGCCATCCCAAGGCGCCCGCTTCCGGATTGGTTAAGACTTCGCGGCGTCCTTCAAACGGGCATAAAGCAGGTGATCCTGCCAAGTGCCGTTGATGCACAAATATTCCCGCGCAAAGCCTTCCCGCACGAAGCCGGTTTTCTCGAGAAGCTTGATCGAGGCGTTATTGCTCGGAATGCACGCCGCTTCGATCCGATGCAGCCGCAGCGTTGCGAAGGCGAACGGAATGACGGCGCGCACCGCCGCCGTCATGTAGCCTTGGCGCACGAAGGGCAACCCCATCCAGTAGCCGAGACTGCCGGCCTGGGCGACGCCGCGGCGGATATTGGCTAACGTCAAGCCGCCCACCAGCGCGCCGTCGGCATGCCGCGCGATCAGAAAAGCGTAGCCCTGGTCGCTCCGCAGATCCTCGGCATAGCGCTTGATCCGGCGCCGGAATGCGCCGCGGGTGAGATCGTCATCCGGCCAGGTCGGCTCCCATGGCGTGAGAAAATCGCGGCTGCGTTCACGCAGCGCCGCCCATTCCTCGAAGTCGGTCGTCTGCGGCATGCGCAGCACGACGCCCTCGCCTTCGATGCTCGGCATCGGCTCGGTGAAATTGATGGTTCGAAATAACGCCATGGGCGCGGCAATCGCTAGCGGTTCGTCATGCGGCCCGGCGCGTCAGAGTCTCGGCAATCGCCGCCGCACTTTCAAGTCCGGAGCCGAGGCCGAGAACGGCGGTCGCGAGCTTGCCGCGTGCGAGCAGCGCGCGGCCGGCGGCGCGCGCGCTTTCGACGGTGACGGCCTCGACTTGTTCGACCAATTCATCGAGCGGTATCGGCCGGCCGCGCGTGATCATCTGCCGCGCCAGTTGCTCGATACGCGCGCCCGAACTTTCCAGCGCCATCAACAGGCCGGCCTTCATCTGCGCCTTGGCGCGCGCAACCTCCGCTTCGGATATGGTTTCGGCGGTGCCGGCGATCTCCTCGACAATAAGCCGCATCAGTTCCGACGTGTCGGCGGCGTCGGTGCCGGCATAAAGGCCGAACAGGCCGATGTCTGAATACGGCACATGAAATGAGTAGATCGAGTAGCAGAGCCCGCGCCGCTCGCGCGCTTCCTGGAACAAGCGCGACGACATCCCGCCGCCGAGGACGTTGGTGAACACCTGCAAACTGTAAAGCTCCGCATCGACGATCGACACGCCGGGCAGCGCCAGCGCAATGTGCACCTGCTCCAATTCGCGCTTTTCGACATGCGTGCCGCCGCCGAAACGCGCCGGCTCCGGCACCGGGCTCGCCGGGCCGTTGAAGCCGGCGAACTGCTTCTCGACCTCGGCGAGCACGGCGCGATGCTCGACGGCGCCAGCGGCGGCCACCACGATGTCGGGCGCGCGATAGTTCCTGGCCAGATAGTCGCGCAATTTGGCGCCGTCGAAAGAACGCACCGTCTTCGGCGTGCCCAGGATCGAGCGGCCGAGCGACTGGTCCGGAAAGGCGATGACCTGCAAGTGCTCGAAAATGAGATCGTCGGGCGTGTCGGCGACGGCGCCGATTTCCTGGACGATGACGTTCTGCTCGCGAATGAGCTCCTCGCGGTCGAAGGCGGGTTGCGAAAGGATGTCGGCGAGCACGTCGAGAGCGAGCGGCACATCGGCTTTCAGCACGCGCGCATAATAGGCGGTGCTCTCGGCGCCGGTCGCCGCGTTGAGATCGCCGCCGACCGCCTCGATCTCCTCGGCGATCTGCCGCGCGGTGCGCCGCTGCGTGCCTTTGAACGCCATATGTTCGAGAAGGTGCGAGATGCCGTGTTCGTCGTGGCGTTCGTCGCGGCTGCCGGACGCGACCCACACGCCGAGCGAGGCGGTCTCGAGATGCGGCATCGCGTCGGTCACCACGTTGATGCCGGATTTCAACGTCGTCACCTCGACGCTCATGCCGCCGCCCCTTCCTGCGCGGCGCGGCTCGTCGCCAACACGAAACGCTCGACCGCGGATTGATCCGCGGGCAGCACGGTGACGCGCTCCGGGCGCTGACCGATAGCGGCGAGCCATTCCGGCAACGGCGGCCGCGCGCCGCAGGCCGCCTCGACGGCGTCGGGAAACTTTCGCGGCATGCGCGGTCGACAGCACGACCATCGGCACCGAAGGCTCCCGCGATTCCTTTTCGGCGACGGCAATGCCGACCGCGGTATGCGGATCGACGAAATTGCCGGTTTCGCGCTTGACCGCACGGATCGTCGCCGCGACCTCGTCCTCGTCGGCGCGGTCGGCGGAAAACAGCGCGCGAATGTAAGACAATGCCCGCGCCGAGAGCGTGAACCGCCGCGACTGCGCCAGCGAACCCATCACCCCCCTGATCGCGCCCGCCTCGCGGTCATAGGCGTCGAACAACAGGCGTTCGAAATTCGACGAAACCTGGATGTCCATCGACGGCGAGGTCGTCGGCACCACGTCGCGCAGCTCATAGGTGCCGGTGGCGAGCGTGCGGGTCAAAATGTCGTTGACGTTGGTGGCGATGACCAGCCGGTCGATCGGCAGTCCCAGACGCTGCGCCACGTAGCCGGCGTAAATATCGCCGAAATTGCCGGTCGGAACGGTGAACGCGACTTTGCGCGCGGGCGCGCCGAGCGAGACTGCGGCGGTGAAATAATAGACCGCCTGCGCCACGATCCGCGCCCAGTTGATCGAATTGACGCCCGACAGCCGCACCCGATCGCGAAAGGCGTGATGATTGAACAGGCCCTTCACGATCGCCTGGCAGTCGTCGAACGTGCCGTCGATGGCGATCGCGGTGACGTTTGCGGCCGCCGCCGTCGTCATCATCCGCCGCTGCACCTCGGAAATGCGCCCTTGCGGAAACAACACGACAAGGTCGACCTGACCGCGGTCGCGAAACGCCTCGACTGCGGCGCCGCCGGTATCGCCGGAGGTCGCCACCACGATCGTGCGGCGCTCGCCGCGCGCGGCGAGCACATGATCCATCAGCCGCGCCAACAGCTGCATCGCCAGGTCTTTGAAAGCCAGCGTCGGCCCATGGAACAGTTCGAGCGCGAAGGTATTGACGCCGAGCTGGACGATCGGCGCGACCGCGGGATGGCGAAAATTGCCATAGGCCTCGCGCGCCATGCGGGCGAGATCGGCGTCGCCGATGGAATCGCCGGTGAACGGCCGGATCACCTCGACTGCGACTTCGGCATAGGGTCGGCCGGCAAAACCGGCAATCGCCGCCGGTTCAAGACGCGGCCAGGCTTCCGGCACATAGAGACCGCCATCGCGGGCCAGGCCCGCAAGCATGACCTCGGCAAAGCCGGGCGAAGGGGCCTCGCCCCTGGTCGACATATAGCGCAACTTGGCGTTCCTTCGCGGCGCGGTCTGGTACCGGCCAGAAAGAGTTAAGCTATTGATTCCAATGCTTTATCGGGAAGCGCTGGCGCGGGCGCCGCCCGGCGCAGCGCCGGAACCGGTGTCACAGTAGATGGCTTCACAAGGAACGCCAAGGGAGCCTCATTCGTCCCCCAAAGAGACGCTATGCGCGCGGCGCGAGCCCCGTGCCGGCGCCATTGCGGCGGCCCGAAGTGAAGGCCCAGGAGATGAAAACCCCGGCCAAAACCGCCGCCAGGCCGAACCAAGTCAGCGCATATTGCAGGTGGTTGTCGGGCAGGCTGACGATGAGCTTGCCCGGCTGCGGCAGGCCGCCGGGCGGCACCGGCGTCTCCTGTTCGACATAGAACGGGGCCACCGCTTCTTGGCCGAGTCCCTTGGCGGCGGCGATCGAGCCGGGGTCGCGCGTAAACCAAAGATTATGGGCGACGTCGTCGTTGGGCGTGAACCAATGCCGGGCGTCCGGCCAGCGCATCGCACCGATAATCTCGACCGTCCCGGAGATCTGGCCGTCGGGCCGCGAGGTCGGGTCCTGCCGGCCGTCCGGTACAAAACCGCGGTTGACGATCACGATGCTACGATCGGCGAGGCGCGCGGGCGTAAACACCCAATAGCCCGGACCGGAGACGTCGGGACGGAATCCGGTCGCCGAGGCAAAGACCAGCGCTTCGTGGCCGTGATCGAATTCGCCGCTGAACCTGACGCGGCGGTATTCTTCGCCGGCCGGATCGAGTTGCGGCCAGGCCTGCGCCGCCGGCAAGGCTTCGGGCGCCGCCGCGACCCGCGCGGTGAGCGCGGCGATCAAGCCTTCCTTCCAGGCCTTGCGCTGAATCTGCCAAGTGCCGAGCCCGAGGAGGATGGCGAAGGCGAGCAATGCCGGCACCAGGAGTCCGAGCCAAGATCGACGTCCATTGCGGCGGCGGGAAGCGCGCCGCGCGCCCATCTCGGCTTGCATCGGCGCCGTCATCTCCGCGGTTCGGGCTTGTCACCGCCGAAGCGACTTTCCGCCGCCTTGTGGTGGTATTGCAGGGCGATCATCAATCCCTTCATCGGCCGCAGCGGCCCGAGCGTCACGATCAGGATGAGCGGCAGCCACAGCGCGGCGTGGACCCAATAAGGCGGGTGATAGAGAACCTCGGTGATGAGCGCTGCGCCGACAACGATGGCGCCGGCCAGGAACATGATGAACACGGCCGGCCCGTCGCCGGAATCGGCGAAGCCGTAATCGAGCCCGCACACCTCGCAACGCGGCCGCAACGTCAAAAATCCCTGATACAGCTTGCCTCGCCCGCAACGCGGGCAGGCGCACGACAATCCGGCGCCGATCGACCCCGAAAGCGTTTCGATTGTCTCGAACGCCATGACTACCCGGCGTGAGGTCCGCCGCCCCACACGTAGATGCAGGAGAACAGGAACAGCCACACCACGTCGACGAAATGCCAATACCAGGCGGCAAACTCGAAGCCGAGATGCTGCGTCGGCTTGAACTGGCCGGCCAAGGCGCGGAACAGGCAGACGATCAGAAAGATCGAGCCGATGATGACATGGGCGCCGTGAAATCCCGTCGCCATGAAGAACGTCGCGCCGTAGATATTGCCGGAATAGTGAAAGGCGGCGTGGGCATATTCCCAGGCCTGCACGCAGGTGAAGCTCAAGCCGAGCGCGATGGTAAGCGCGAGGCCATAGATGAGGCCCTTGCGATCGTTCTCCAAGAGCGCGTGATGCGCCCAGGTCACCGTCGTGCCCGAGGTGAGTAGGATCAGCGTGTTGAGCAACGGAAAGTGCCAGGGATCGAAAGTCTCGACGCCCTTGGGCGGCCAGACGCCGCCGGTATAGGCGATCCGCGCCAGGTCCTGGAACTGATCCGGGAAGAGGGCGGTGTTGAAATAGGCCCAGAACCAGGCGACGAAGAACATCACCTCCGAAGCGATGAACAAGATCATGCCGTAGCGGTGCGAAATCTGCACCACGCGGGTGTGATCGCCCTCCACCTCGGCCTCGAAGATGACGTCGCGCCACCAGCCGATCATGGTGTAAGCGATGCCGATGGCGCCGGCGCCCAAGATCATCGGCGCATAAGCCACGACATGATGCATCCACAGGATGAGCCCGACGGCCGCGACGAATGCCGAGGTCGCGCCGACCGCCGGCCACGGACTGGGATTGACCAGGTGGTAATCGTGGTGCGGTTTGGCGTGTGCAGCATCGACCATCGTCATCTTCTCCACCTTGACGCAACGGCTTTCGCCGTCCGCGCCGTTTCAGGGATCATGCTCTAGATGTGTCCGGACTTGTCCGAATTCGCGCTCTCCGTCACCGGCGATCCCGGTTCGCTCACGGGGTAGAACGTGTAGGACAGCGTGATGTTGGTAAGCGTGTCCTGCTCGTGGTCCTTGGCAAGCTTGGGATCGACGTAGAAGACGACCGCCATGTCGCGTCTCTCGCTCGGCTTCATCGTCTGCTGGGTAAAGCAAAAACAGTTGATCTTTTCGAAGTAGATGCCGACGGTCGGCGGCGTGACGTTATAACCGGCCTGGCCGGTAGTGACGCGGGCGGCTTCGTTGGTGACCGAATAATAGACGGTGACGACCTCGCCGAGTTTGACGTCGATCGTCCTGCGCTCCGGCTCGAAGACCCAGGGCAATCCGGGCGCGACGTTGGAATCGAAGCGCACCGTGATGGTGCGGCCGGCCACTTCCTGCGTCGGGATCGATTTCGCCACCTGCGTGGTGCCGCCGAAACCGGTCGTGCGGCAGAACCAGGAATAAAGCGGCACCGCCGCGAACGACACGCCCACCATCACCGCGACAAAGCCGCCGCAAGCGAACGCGACGAGAAGATCGCGGCGGCTGGCGCGCCTTTGGTTCCGGTTATCGGTCGGTGCGGTCATTGGCGGGTTCTACATCGGTCGATGCTTAGTCGATGCTGCGTCTAGGCTACATGGGCCGCGTCAGGACGTTGGAGCCGAGCCTCACGATGGTCACCAGGAACACCACCACGACGAAAGCGCCAAGCGCCAGTGCGATGGCGATGGACCGGGCCCGGCGCGCGCGCAGCTGTTGCGCCGTGAGCCTGATGCCGGTTTGCGGCGTCGGTACATTCATGGGTTGCTTGGTGACCTCGTCCATGGGCTCGCTCGGTGTCATCATGCCGCGAAATGGCCGAACGCCGCGCCCGACATGTGATCGGCCAGCAGCATCGCAAACAAGAGGAAGAGATAGAGGATCGAAAAGGCGAACATTTGCCGGCTCGCAATGTGACCGTGCCGTTCGGCGCGCACCCGCAGCGCAAGCGCAATCATGACGACGCCGACGGCGAGCGCCACCAGGCCATAAGGCGGCCCGGCATAGCCGAAGAGCCATGGCGCGACCCCGAGCGGCGTCAGTATCGAGGTATAGATCAAAATCTGGCGCCGCGTTTCCCGATCGCCGGCGACGACCGGCAGCATCGGAATTCCGGCGCGCGCATAATCCTCGGTGCGGTACAGCGACAGCGCCCAGAAATGCGGCGGCGTCCAGAAGAAGATGATGAGGAACAGCAAGAGCGGCTCGATCGCGATGCCGCCGGTCGCCGCCGCCCAGCCGATCACCGGCGGCAATGCTCCCGCGGCGCCGCCGATGACGATATTCAGCGGGGTCGATCGCTTCAGCCACATCGTATAGACGACGACATAGAACGCGATCGTGAAGCCGAGCAGCAAAGCCGCGACCCAATCCACCAGCAATCCGAGCGTCACCACCGAAATAACCGTGAGCGTCATGCCGAAGCCCGCCGCCTCGCCGGGCGTGACGCGGCCGCGCGGAATCGGCCGGCCGGCCGTGCGCGTCATGCGCGCATCGATGTCGGCGTCGTACCACATATTGAGCGCGCCCGCGGCGCCGGCGCCGACTGCGATGCAGAGCAGCGCGGCAAGCCCGATCACCGGATGTAGATGGCCGGGCGCAATCGACATGCCGACCAGCGCCGTGAACACCACGAGCGACATCACCCGCGGTTTCATCAGTTCGATGTAATCGCCGACGCCCGCGATGCTGGGCTCGACGCGGGCAAGGGTGACGCTCATCGGATCAGCGGCAGCGTGTCATACTGGTGGAAGGGCGGCGGCGACGGCAGCGTCCATTCCAGCGTGGTCGCTCCCGGTCCCCACGGATTGGCGGCCGCCCGCTGCTTGCGGATGAACGCGAGCGCCACGCCGAAGAAAAACACCAGCGTGCCGAAGCCGGAAATGTACGAGCCGATCGAGGAGACGAAATTCCAGTCGGCGAACGCATCTGGATAATCGACGATGCGGCGCGGCATGCCGGCGAGCCCGAGGAAGTGCTGCGGGAAGAACGTCACATTGACGCCGATGAAGGTCAGCCAGAAATGCAGCTTGCCGATTGCTTCGCTGTACATGTAGCCGCTTATCTTGGGAAACCAGTAGTACCAGCCGCCGAAAATGGCGAACACGGCGCCGAGCGACAGCACGTAATGGAAATGCGCCACGACGTAATAGGTGCCGTGCAGCTCGCGGTCGACGCCGGCATTGGCCAGCACCACGCCGGTGACGCCGCCGATGGTGAACAGGAAGATGAAGCCCATCGCCCACAACATCGGCGTCTTGAATTCGACCGAGCCGCCCCACATGGTGGCGATCCAGGAAAAGATTTTCACGCCGGTCGGCACCGCGATCACCATGGTGGCGGCGATGAAATAGGCCTGGACGCTCGCCGACATGCCGACGTTGTACATGTGGTGCGCCCACACTACGAAGCCGATGCCGCCGATCGCCACCATCGCATACGCCATGCCGAGATAGCCGAATACCGGCTTGCGCGAGAATGTCGCGACGATCTGGCTGATCATGCCGAAGCCCGGCAGGATCAGGATGTAGACCTCGGGGTGGCCGAAGAACCAAAACAGATGCTGGAACAGCAGCGGATCGCCGCCGCCTTCCGGATTGAAGAAGGTGGTGCCGAAATTCCGGTCGGTGAGCAGCATGGTGATGGCGCCGGCCAACACCGGCAGCGACAACAGCAAGAGAAACACCGTCACCAGCTCCGACCACACGAACAGCGGCATTTTGTGCAGGGTCATGCCGGGCGCGCGCATGTTGAAGATCGTCGTGATGAAGTTGATCGAGCCGAGGATCGACGAAGCGCCGGCGAGATGGATCGACAGGATGGCAAAGTCCATCGCCGGACCGGGATGGCCGTAAGTCGACAGCGGCGCGTACAGCGTCCATCCGGTGCCGGCGCCGTTGGTGCCCGGCTCGCCCTCGACGAACATCGAAATCAACAGCAACGAGAAAGACGCCGGCAACAGCCAGAACGAAATATTGTTCATGCGCGGGAATGCCATGTCCGGCGCGCCGATCATCAGCGGAATCATCCAGTTGCCGAAACCGCCGATCATCGCCGGCATGACCATGAAGAAGATCATGATCAGCCCGTGCGCGGTGACGAATACGTCGTAGTTGTGCGTCTCGTGGAAGATCTGGATGCCGGGATACATCAGCTCGGCCCGGATCGCGATCGACATGGTGCCGCCGATCAGGCCGGCAACCAGCGCGAACACCAGGTACATCGTGCCGATGTCCTTATGGTTCGTCGAATAGACATAGCGGCGCCAGCCGTGCGGTATCTCATGCCCGCCTTCCTCGCCGTGCGCTGCGTGTACCATCGCGTCCATTGTCAGTCCCTTCCTTAGTGACCGCTCGTCCTAAGTCACCGCGATGCCGGCGCACCCGCCGCCGCGAAAGCATTCGATGGAACGCTGTCCTCGCCGGCATATTTCTGTTTCGCCTGGGCGGCCCACGCCGTGAAATCGGCCTCGCTCACGACCCGCACCGCAATCGGCATGAAGGAATGATCCTTGCCGCACAGTTCGGAACACTGGCCGTAGAACATTCCTTCGGTCGTCGCCTTGAACCAGGTTTCGTTCATGCGGCCGGGAATGGCGTCGATGCGGATGCCGAACGACGGCACGGTGAAGGAGTGGATGACGTCGGCCCCGGTCACCAGCACATGCACCACCTTGTTCACCGGCACCACCATTTCATTGTCGACGGTAAGCAAACGCGGTTGACCGGGCTTGAGGTCCTTGTCGGCAACCATCAGCGAATCAAATTCGAAATTGCCGTTATCGGGATAGCTGTAGCTCCAGAACCACTGTTTGCCGGTCGCCTTCACCGTGAGGTCCGGGTGCGGCACGTTGAGCTCTACGAACAGCAGCCGGAACGACGGCACGGCGATCGCCGCCAGGATGATGACGGGAACGATGGTCCAGACGATTTCGATCGGCGTGTTGTGCGTGGTGCGCGACGGCGTCGGATTGGCGCGCGCATTAAAGCGCACGATGATGATCAAAAGCAGAAGCAGCACGAATGCCGAAATCGCGGCGGTAATCCAAAGCAGAAACGTATGGAAGCCGGCGATTTGCTGCATCACCGGCGACGCCGGATCCTGCAGATCCATTTCCCAGGGGCTCGGATGGCCGAGGCCGGCCAGCGCCGCCCCCGCGCTTGCCAGCAGTGCGCCGGCAGTCACCGCAATGGCGGCCAAGCGTAAGGACACCTTCATGTCTCGTTCGGCTCCCTGTTTCTGATCTTGGTCACGACCGTCCACGGCGAGCGCAGGTCTGACTTCAGCGCAGAACACAACGGTATGACGCCGCCTGCTTCCGGCGGGACTTGCGTCACGGCTCTCAACTCCTTGGCAGACAATGGCGGGATCGGGGAATCCCGGTTTCTCCAAACCACAAATCGGGGTCTGCCGCAATGCACCCGCCGCCGGCCCGCCGACGGCGTCACATCGGCGACATAACAGCGCGCCTCGTTCACCTTCGCCTAGCCACAATGCCTTGATTTGGATCAGCTTGACACGGTGGGCTCGGCATGTACGCAAGCCTCGCGCGGCGACCGGCCGGCGCGACTGATTCGCGCTTGCCTGGCGCGCCTTGCAAGCCGGTCAGGGGCGGCTGGTCAGGGGAACACGATCATGACGATATTCCTTTGCCGTCGGCGGATGCGGCCCTTGGCCTGCGCGCCCGCCGCCGTCATCGCGTTCATGGCGATGGCGGCATGCGGCGGACAAGCGCTCGCCCAAGGGGCGGTCAAGTCGGTCCACGGCGATTGGCAGATCCGCTGCGACACGCCGCCCGGCGCGCAGAGCGAGCAATGCGCGTTGATGCAGAGCGTGACGGCGGAGGACCGGC
Source organism: uncultured Alphaproteobacteria bacterium (assembly GCA_963823225.1). GTDB lineage: Bacteria > Pseudomonadota > Alphaproteobacteria > Rhizobiales > Xanthobacteraceae > BOG-931. The sequence continues at coordinate 546,311 of CAWGKM010000001.1, forward strand.
CCAATGTCGGACTGACCGTGATCGTGCTCAAAACGTCAGACCAAAAGAGCCGGCTGATGCGCGTGGTGGCGCCGCTCGGCGTGCTGTTGCCGTCGGGTCTCGGGCTCAAGATCGACAACCAAGACGTCGGCCGCGCCGGCTTTGTGCGCTGCCTGCCCAACGGCTGCGTCGCCGAGGTGGTGATGGACGACAACCTGATAAAGCAAATGCGCAACGGCAAAACCTCGACCTTCATCATTTTTCAAACGCCCGAGGAAGGCATCGGCTTTCCCATGAGCCTGAAAGGCTTCGGCGAGGGTTACGACCAGCTGCCGTAGTCGGGTCACCACTGACAATTGACGCCTTGCTTCGGCGGCGTAACCTCGCCGGCAATGAAGGTGAGGGAAAACGCCTATGGGCATCATCCGCGGAATCATGGCCATCGTCGCCGCGCTGTTGATCGCCGCTACTGCGGCGCCGGGCATCGCACGGAGCCAGAGCGATTATCCCAATCATCCCGTCGTGCTGCTCGTCCCCTACGGCCCGGGCGGCGTCGCCGACGTCGGCATGCGCATTTTGGGCGATAAGCTGTCGAGCCGGCTGCATCAGCAATTCGTCATCGAGAACCGTCCCGGCGCCGCCGGCATTGTCGCCGCCCAAGCCGGCGCCGCCGCCGCGCCCGACGGCTATACGCTATTGATGACCGGCAATAACAACGCCATCGCCGCCGCGCTGTTTAATTCGCTGCCCTACAATATCCTGACCGACTTCGCGTCGATTTCGACCGCCGCCTTCTTCGATCTGCTCCTGGTGACGCGCGCCGGATCGCCGTTACACTCGGTTCAGGACATCATCGCGGCGGCGAAAGCCAATCCCGGCAAGCTCAATATCGGCACCATCGTTCCGGGTAGCACGCAGAACCTCGCCGCCGAATTGTTCACCAGCACGGCGGGCATCAAGGCAACGATCGTGACGTTCCGCACCTCGCCCGACATGGCCAATGCGGTGATGCGCGGCGATGTCGACGTTGCCTTCGAGTTCTACGCCGCGCTGCACGGCTTGCTGGCCGACAAGAAGATCGTGGCGCTGGCCTCCACCGGCTTGCAGCGAACCGCCTATTTCCCCGGCGTGCCGACCGTCATCGAAAGCGGAATCAAGGACTACGACGTCACCAGCTGGAACGGGCTTTCCGCGCCCGCCGGCACGCCGGCAAGCGTCATTGCGACGCTCAACCAGGCCATGAAGGACGTCATCCCCAGCCCCGACATCCAGACCCGAGCAAGCGGCATGGGCATGGCGATGCACTGGAGCACGCCTGAGGACATGACCGCGCGCATGAAGGCCGATATCGCCAAATGGGGCGCGGTCATCGAGAAAGCGGGCATCCCGAAGCGCGACTAGATCGCGCACGATCTTTCCGAAAACCGGGATCATGCGCCGAGCGCGCCCCTCGCCGGCTGGCGGCGAAACGATTATGTAGGGGCTGAAGTCACCGTCGGCCCAGGATGCCCGCAATGACCAGTGGTCCCATCTCCCTCGTCGATCGCGCCGGCCTCGAGCGGCCGCGCTTGGCGAAAATCCTTTCCCGCGGCCTCGACGGCGCCGATGACGGTGAGCTGTTCCTGGAATATCGCCAGTCCGAGGCGCTGGCTTTCGACAACGGCCGGCTGAAGCAGGCGACCTACGATACGTCGCAGGGTTTTGGCTTGCGCGCCGTGAAGGACGAGGCGGTCGGCTATGCCCATGCCTCCGACGTCTCCGAAGCGGCGATTGAACGGGCCGCCGACGCGGTGCGCGCCGTCAAGGGCGGTTATTCGGGCCACTACGCCGAGCCGCCGCCGCGAACGAATGTGAAGCTTTATGGCGAGGATAGCCCGCTCGCCACGCCGGGCTTTGAAGAGAAAGCGCGGCTTCTGCAAACCATCGACGCTTATGCGCGCGCCAAGGATCCGCGGGTGCGCCAGGTTTCGGCGAGCCTCGCCGCCTCCTGGCAGGCGGTCGAGATTTTGCGCGGCGACGGCGAGACCTATCGCGACGTGCGGCCGCTGGTGCGAGTCCATGTCTCGGTCGTGGTCGGCGACGGCGCGCGCCAAGAAACCGGCAGCGACGGCTATGGCGGCCGCGAGGGCCACGCGCGCTTCATCGCGACCGCTGCCTGGCAAGGCGCGGTCGACAATGCGGTGCGCCAGGCGCTGGTCAATCTCGAGGCGGTGCCGGCGCCGGCCGGCGAGATGGATGTCGTGCTCGGCCCGGGCTGGCCGGGCGTCATGCTGCACGAAGCCGTCGGACACGGCCTCGAAGGCGACTTCAACCGCAAGAAGACTTCGGCCTTCGCCGGGCTGATGGGACAGCGCGTCGCCGCCAAGGGCGTCACCGTGGTCGATGACGGCACCATGTCGCTGCGCCGCGGGTCGCTTTCGATCGACGACGAAGGCACGCCGACCAACCGCACCGTGCTGATCGAGGACGGTATCCTGGTCGGCTATATGCAGGACCGCCAGAACGCCCGGCTGATGGGCATGAAGCCGACCGGCAACGGCCGGCGCGAAAGTTTTGCCCACGTGCCGATGCCGCGCATGACCAACACTTACATGCTTGCCGGAACGAGCGATCCCGGCGAGATCGTCGCTTCGGTCAAGGCCGGCGTCTACGCCACTTATTTCGGCGGCGGCCAGGTCGACATCACCTCGGGCAAATATGTGTTCCAATGCACCGAGGCCTACCGCATCGAGAACGGCAAAGTCGGCGCGGCGATCAAGGGCGCGATGCTGATCGGCAACGGTCCGACCGACCTGCACCGCGTGTCCATGGTCGGCAACGACCTTAAGCTCGACAACGGCATCGGCACCTGCGGCAAGAACGGCCAGGGCGTGCCGGTCGGCGTCGGCCAGCCGACGCTGCGCATCGACCGCATCACCGTCGGCGGGACGGGCTAAGACGGCGCTACCGCACCACGCCGGAAATGCAGCACGGCCGGTGGCGCGGCGGCTTGATCGCCTCCTTGAGGTAACAGTGCGCGGCGCTCGCGCCGTAACCCGGACGCCGATAGGTCCAGGCCCGGCAGCGCTGCTCGGCCTGGCAGGCCTCGGCGCAGGCTTGGCCCGCGGGGTCGGGCGGCGTTTCGAACGACCGGTAATCGCCGCCGTAGCGGTCGATCGAATATTCGACGGCGCCCGCACGCGGCTCGATCACGCCGGCGCCGCGCACCCCGGACACGCAGCAGCTCGATTGCTTCCGCGGCACCACTTCGCGCTTGAGGAAGCACATCGCCGGCGCACCGGACGCCGACGGATAGGAAAAGCTCCAGGTCCGGCAGTTCTTTTCATGCTCGCAGCGGCTGGCGCAGACCGCCGGGTCGCCGTTCGGCACCGCCGCGCTAGCGTAATCGCCGCCCGGCCGGTCGTATCCGGATTGCGCGGCGGCGGGCGCCGGCACGCCTGCGGCCGCGAAAACCAGTACGGCCAAGCCGACCAGGAGTGCCCGCGTCATGCCGCCGAACTCCTATTCCTCAGCCGTCCCCGGCACAGAAGAACGCCCTTCCCGGAGAAATGCCACAAGTATTTTACCGGATCGGCCGCGCCGAAAACCGCTCAGCCGCGAAAGTGTTTCGACAGTTTGAGCCCCTGGGCCTGATAATTCGAGCCGATGCCGCTGCCGTAGAGCCGGTCCGGGCGCGCCAGCATTTTCTCGTAGACGAGCCGGCCGACGATCTGGCCATGTTCGAGGATGAACGGTACTTCGCGCGAGCGCACTTCCAGCACCGCGCGCGAGCCTAAGCCGCCGGCTCCGGCGTAGCCGAAGCCAGGATCGAAAAAGCCGGCATAGTGCACGCGGAATTCGCCGACCAGCGGATCGAACGGCACCATTTCCGCGGCAAAGTCGGGCGGCACCTGCACCGCCTCGGTCGATGCCAGGATATAAAACTCGTCGGGATCGAGAATCAGGCTCTTATCGGCGCGCGCGGCGATCGGTTCCCAAAAGTCGGCAACCTCGTAGGCGCCGCGGCGCTCGACTTCGATGACCGCGGTGTGCCGCTTGGCGCGATAGCCGACGATGCCCGCTTTCTTTCCCTCCCCCGCACGCGGGGGAGAGTTGGGGCGGGCGCCCGCGCCTTCACCCATATCGGCGCCCGACAGATCGATGCTGACCGCGACACCGTCGCCCATCACCGCTTCGGCCCGGTCGACCAGCCGTTCGCGGGCATGCAGCGCGCGCAATGCCTCGGCCGAGAGCACGGCAGCGCCGCGGTGCAAGCGCAATTGCGACAGCCGCGAGCCTTGGCGCACCAGAACGGGAAAAGTTTTCGGGCTGATCTCGGCATAAAGCGGACCGTGATAGCCGCCGGCGACCCGATCGAAGCCGCGTGTTTCGTCGGCGATCACGCGGGTGAAGACGTCGAGCCGGCCGGTGGAGCTTTTGGGATTTGTCGCCGCCGCAATATCCGCAGGCAGCGCCAGACTCTCGATCAGCGGCACGATGTAGACGCAAGCCGTCTCCAGCACCGCGCCGTCGGCGAGCGAAAATTCGTGCAGCTTGAGTTCGGCGATGCGTTGCGCAACGGTCGTTCCGGGACCGGGCAAAAAGCTCGCCCGCACGCGATAGGCAACGCCGCCGAGGCGAAGATCGAGGCTCGCCGGTTGGATCTGGTCCGGCGCGAATGGGTAGGCGGCGCGAATCCCGCCGGCTTCCGCCAGCGCCGCGATCATGCGGTCGGGCAATATCCCCTGATCCGAAGGTTTAAAGGACAGCGTCACCCGGCGATCTAACCCGAGGCCCGGTTTGACGCAAAGGCGTACGCGGCGTATAACCCCCGCTATCCCGTGGTCATTTGAGCCGGCCGGCTTGCAGCCACGTAAAATAAATCGCTAAAAGGCCGGGGACGCGTGAGCCCGGCCCGAGGATTTTCCTCCCGGCCGGGTTTTGTTTTGGCCAACGTTCGGTTGGCCAATACTTGCCGGCTATGGAGGGCCACATGTCCGCGTCCGCAAAGAAGGGCTATCGCCCGGAAACACGCCTGGTTCAATCTGGCACGCTGCGCTCGCCGTTCGGCGAGACGTCGGAAGCGCTGTTTCTCACCCAGGGCTATGTCTACGACAACGCCGCGCAGGCGGAAGCCCGTTTCAAGGGCGAGGATCCCGGCTACCAGTATTCGCGCTTTGCCAATCCGACCGTCGACATGTTCGAGCGGCGCATGGCGGCGTTCGAGGGCGCCGAAGCCGCGCGCGCCACCGCGACCGGCATGGCCGCGGTCACGCTGTCGCTCGTCGGCCAGCTCAAAGCCGGCGATCACGCCGTCGCGGCGAAGGCCATGTTCGGCTCATGCCGCTATGTCGTCGAAGAGTATCTGCCGCGCTTCGGCGTCGCCTCGACGCTGGTGGATGGTTGCAATCTCAAGTCCTGGCGCAACGCGGTGCGGGGCAATACCAAGACCTTCTTTCTCGAAACTCCGACCAATCCCGCGCTGGAAGTCATCGACATCGCCGCGGTAGCCAAGATCGCCCACGATGCCGGCGCGACGTTGGTCGTCGACAATGTGTTCGCCACGCCGCTGTTTCAAAGCCCGCTCGCGCTCGGCGCCGATTGCGTCGTCTATTCGGCGACCAAGCACATCGACGGACAGGGCCGCTGCCTCGGCGGCGTCGTGCTCGCCTCGCAAAAGTTCATCATGGAGAAGATCCATGTGCTGCTTCGTCAGACCGGCCCGTCGATGTCGCCGTTCAACGCCTGGGTGTTGCTCAAGGGATTGGAGACGCTCGCCGTGCGGGTGCGGCGGCAGACCGACAGCGCGGCAACCCTCGCGGTCGTGCTCGCCGAGCATCCGAAAATTTCGCGACTGATCTATCCGGGCCGGCCCGACCATCCGCAGGCGGCGATCGCGCAAAAGCAGATGCGCGGCGGCTCGACGCTGGTCGCCTTCGAGGTCAAGGGCGGCAAGCGCGGCGCATTCCGCTTTCAGGATGCGCTCAAGCTCGTTCGCATCAGCAATAATCTCGGCGACGCCAAGAGCCTGATCACCCATCCGGCGACGACTACGCATCAGCGGCTCAGCCCGGCGCAGCGCGCCGAGCTCGGCATCAGCGACGGCTTGGTGCGCGTGTCGGTCGGCCTCGAACATCCCGACGATATCGTGGACGACGTGCTCGCCGCGCTGGAAGCCGCATAATCGTCATGGCGTGGCGGTACGAAGGGCCGAGCTTGGAATGACGGTTACGGCGAATTTGTCGCGTGCGCCGAATGGACCGCGGCCGAGGCGATCGGCCGCGTCGCGGCTTCCGCGAGCGCCCCGCCGAGAAGCTTTGCCAAACAGGCGTAGCTCCAATCGTTCATGTGCAACTGGTCCGGCGACACGAAAACATCGAAGCCGAGGTGGCCGACCTCGTACCAATTGCGCATCACCGCGAAGCGGTGGAACAGATCGACGTTCTCGTCCTTGGCCGCGAGCGCAATCTGCTCGACCATGCCCGGCGTCTCGGACTTGGCGATCACCGCCGGCGCATATTGCAGATCGATCAGCACCACGTCGGCGCCGGCGGCCTTAAGCTCCTCGATGCCTTCGTGGAGCTCCTCGGAATGCGGATTGAGCGGGTGATCGCGCAGCACCGAATTGGTGCCAACCTGCCAGAGCACGAGTTGCGGATGCGCGGCCATCACGTCGGTTGAAAACCGCGCCATCATGTTGTCGGTTTCTTCGCCGTTGACGCCGCGGTTGAACACCGTGATGCCGCGGCCGGGGAAGCGCGCCCGCAGTTCGACGGCTAGCCGGCTCGGATAGGTCGCCGCGGGCGAACTGGCGCCGGCGCCGGCGGTCGATGACGAGCCGATGGCGACGATGGTGAGCGGCTCGCCGCTCGCCAGCCGCCGCATGGTGCGCAACAGCGGACGATCGAAGTGCGAGAACTCGGCCGGCGCGCTGCACGCGACCGGCGGCGGGACCGGCGAGGCCGGCGCTGGCAATGCGGCGGGCTTCAACTGATCGGACGGCGCCGGGCGCGTCCCCGGCGCACCGATTGCCGGCATCGCAGCAGGGATGGCGGCCGGCGCGGCCACCGGAGTAACCTCAGGTGCGGCAAAAGGCGCAGGGCTTGGCACCTGCAGGCTTGGCACCTGCAGGCTTGGCACCTGCAGGCTTGGCACCTGCAGGCTTGGCACCTGCAGGCTTGGCACCTGGAGGCTTGGCACTGCAGGCTTGGCACCTGCAGGCTTGGCACCTGCAGGCTTGGCACCTGCAGGCTTGGCACCTGCGCCTGTGCGGCCGTGTGCACTGCAAGAAGAATAGTGTGCACTGCAAAAACCGCAGCGACGGCCGCGGCCCGCGCCAAGCAGGCGGTCGATATCGGTTTATCTGGAGTCATCAACGCGTCGTTTGCATTCTCACGGCGTCAAGATGTGCGGCACTGATGATTTGCGACGCCAAGGCCCAGCCAATGCAGTCGTGAACGCGACGCGCCATATCATACTTCTTGGTAGCGGTATAGAGGTCGAAGGTGCCGGCATCGTTCCAGGATTGCATGATCGCAAGGCGATCAAACAACAACGCGCCGCGCTGCTCGGCGACCACCCGGATGACCTCGGCATAGGCCGAGACGTCGAGCATCGATTCGGTGCGCGGGCTGTACTGCATGTTCATCAGAATGACGTCGGCGCCGGCGGTTTGAATCTTCTCGACGCCCTCGTCGAGGCTTTTGCGGAAATCCTCCGGCTCGACGCCATCGAGCGCGTCGGCCGTGCCGGTCTGCCAGATCACCAGTTCCGGCTTGTCGTCGGATAGGATTTTGTCCAAGTCCAAGGCCATGGTCGCGGCGGTCGCTCGCGACTGGACATGCGCGGTGACCTTGATATCGGCGCCCGGCAGCCGCTGTTTAAGCGCGTCTTCGAGCCGCGCCGGATAAGAAAAATGAATGCCGTCTGGACCGGCCAGCACCGAAGATCCCGAACCGACCACGCTGATGTCCAATCGGCGTTTGGTCTTGCTCTCGTTCATCACACGGGTGAGATCGGTGTCGCTTTCGAGCAAAGATTGCGACACGTCGCAATCCGGCGGCGGCGGCGGCGGCGCCGCGCGCGCGGCGTCGTTCCAGAACGCCGCGATCAGCCAAATCGCGGCGATGACGACAATATCGAGCTTGTTAAACTTCATGCGCCCCCCGCGAGATCGGCGTCCGGCGGTTTGACCCGCGTTGTGAGACCTCGTCCCTCCATGTGCTTATACCACGATATCAGGTTCGCTGTCGCAACCATGATTAGGATGCCGACGAGGCTGATTAACGTCTGCACCAGGGGGCCGCCCGAGTATTCGCTGATGATGAACTGCCCGGCGAACGCCAGGAATACGCCAAGGCAGAAAATTTCCAGTGAATGCTGCCCGCAGCGGATCGCGGGCTGCAAAAACGGCGATTTCAAACCCGGCCAATGCTGCGGCAAGAAGCGCACCGTGACCGCGGCCAGCGCCAGGAAATGCGCAAAGCGCAGTACGTCGAGATTGGTCTTGTCGATCGGATACATCCAGTCGCTGAGCCAGTCCGGCACGAAGCGCCCGAGCGGTTCGATATTCCAGGTCAGCGTGATGGCGAAGGCGAACAACAGATAGGCGATCGCGATGCCGAGCACGATCGGCGAGCGCAGCACGGGGGACAGCCGCTGCGCGCCGCCGAGCGCGCACCAGGCGCCGAACACGAACAGCAATTGCCAAGCGAACGGATTGAAGAACCAGACGCCGTTCGGATAGGCCGGCAGATTCCAGTCGAAATTCCATGCCAGCGCATAGACCAATGCGGAACCCGCCAAGGCCAATGCCGGCTGCCGCAGCAACAGCCAGAGCATGGGCGGGAAAAACAGCAAGCAGCACGATATAGAGCGGCAGCACGTCCATGTTGACGGGCTTGAACTTCAAGCAACAGCGCCTGGAAGATCGTGACGTCGGGCTGTTTGAGAAAATCGAGGATATTCATTTCCTCGGCGTAAAGCGGATTGTCGAAGGTCGCCGCGACATAGGCGATTTCCGCCATGAAGATCGTGAACAGAAAAATATGCGCCACGTAGATTTGCCAGGCGCGCCGCAGCACGCGCGCGCTGGCGATGATGATGCCGCGCTCGTGCATGGCGCGGCCATAGACGAAAGCCGCGGTGTAGCCGGAGATGAAGATGAAGATTTCGGTGGCGTCGGAAAAGCCGTAATTGCGGATGGTGAACCAGTTCACGATGTTTTCGGGGATGTGGTCGAGAAAGATCAGCCACAGCGCCACGCCGCGGAACAGATCGAGCCGCAGGTCGCGCTCGGTCGAGACCGCGGCAAGCGGTTGAACCATCGCCAGCGGCTTGGCAAACATGGTCTTGGCAAACATAGGCTTCATAATCGTTTCCGCCCGCCGCAGCGCGGCGGCGCGGCCCAGTCCACGGAGCATGGACGCCATCTAGCAATCTAATCCGGCAAGTGTGGCTTGAGAAAGCGCGTCCGCACGGTTATTGCAACAGCGGCTAGTGTACCGATCGTTCACTTTTACGCGGAATTCGCAGGACCAGCGTCATGTATCGGGCCGTGACCCGCAATATCGAGGTCGTGGTGACCCCGCGCTTCGTCGCCGACCGGTCGTCGCCGGAGAACAATTATTTCTTCTGGGCCTACACGATCTCGATCACCAATAACGGCAGCGAGACGGTTCAGCTGAAAACCCGTCACTGGCGCATTACCGACGCCCACGGCCGCCGCCAGGAAGTGCGCGGCGCCGGCGTGGTCGGCGAGGAGCCGGTGCTCAAGGCGGGCGAGGCGTTCGAATATACCAGCGGCGTGCCGCTGCAGACGCCATCGGGTTTCATGGTCGGCAGTTATGGCATGGTGAGCGCGAACGGCGAGCATTTCGACATCGAAGTGCCGGCATTCTCGCTCGACAGCGTCGAATCCAAACGCACGATCAATTAAGGCGGCGCGGGCGATCAGCAACCGACGTCGACGCCGACTTCCTGCGCATGAATGTCCACACCCTGCCGACACAGACGCTCGGCATTGGCAGCGTGCGAGAGCGCGAACCACAGGGCAGCCGTCGCCACGCCGATCAAGAATTTTGTCATCGGCAGCCTCCGCTCCAGCCCCAATGTCAATTTCGTCGCTCCGTGTTTGGTTCCCCGGCTTCCGCTGTTGCCGGCAGCAGCAGCGAGGCTATCGCACGCCGCCGCGCGATCCGGTAAAAGAGCATGAATTCAAAGTGTTATGGGGCGGGGGCCGCCTTGAGGCGCCATTTCGCCGCCTTTCGCAGGGCTATTCACAGGGCTAAATGGCGCGTTTGAGGTTACGCCGGCGCGGCATCCGGCGTCGTCACCTCATCCGGCGCGAACACATAGGTCGAGCTGCAAAACTCGCAGGTCACGGTGATCCGGCCGTCCTCGACCATATCGTCACGATCCTCTTGCGAGAAGCTTTTGAGCATGTTCTCGACGCTATCGCGCGAACACGAACACTGCGCGTTGACCGGCGCGGCGCGGAACACGCGCACGCCGCGTTCGTGGAACAGCCGGTAGGCCAGCCGCTCGCTCGACAGCGCCGGGTCGATCAATTCGATATCGTCGACGGTGGCGACCAACGACCGGCCCTCGACCCAGGCCTCGTCCTCCGGCAGCACATGCGGCGCGGTGCCGGGCGGCGCATCGCCGGGATGGAGATCGGCCTGGCGCGCCCGCTCGGCCGAAGCCGGCAGGAATTGCAGCAATATGCCGCCAGCGCGCCAATGCCGGCGCGCGCCGTTGGCGCTCGCCCGGAACTCTTCGGCCACTGCAAGGCGCACGCGGGTCGGAATCTGTTCCGAGCGCGCAAAATATTCATGCGCGGCTTGTTCGAGGTCGCCGCCTTCTAGCGGTACCAGCCCCTGATAGCGGCTCATTTCCGGACCCTGATCGATGGTCATGGCGAGGTGGCCGCGTCCCAGTAATTGGCCGGGCGCGGCGGCGTTGGCGGCGATCGCTCGGGCGACGCGTTCGGCATCGAAGCGGGCGCAGGCCCGCACCTTGCCGGGCGAGGTGAAATCGACCACCAGCATGCGCACCGGCCCGTCGCTTTGCGTCTGCAGGATGAAACGGCCGTCGAATTTGAGCGCGGAGCCGAGCATGACGGCGAGCACGATCGCCTCGCCGAGCAATTTTGCCACCGGCGTCGGATAATCATGGTTGGTCAGAATGGCGTCGACGGCAGCGCCCAGCCGCACGATGCGGCCGCGCAGATCGAGCGCCTTGACCGCGAACGGCAGGATCGTGTCATCGCGACCGGTTTGGGCCGGCTCGCGCACCGGAATGGCGAAGTCGGGATCGTTCATGGCGACAGAATATAGGCAACACCGGCTAAATTGTGAGTGCCTGGTGGGCTTCGGCCTGCCCGGCTTAGCGCCCATTCGCCGCAAAGCACCAGGTCAAAATGCCCTTCTGCGCATGCAGCCGGTTTTCCGCCTCGTCGAACACCACGGAATGCGGCCCGTCCATTACCTCGTCGGTGACTTCTTGCCCGCGATGCGCCGGCAGGCAATGCATGAAAATGGCGTCCGGCTTGGCCCGCGCCAGCAATCGCGCATTGACCTGATAGCGCTTGAGCAGGTTGTGACGGCGCGACCCGTTGCGGTCGCCCATGGAAACCCAGGTATCGGTGACGACGCAGTCGGCGCTTTTTACCGCTTCGTCCGGATCGCTGCCGAGAACGATCGCGGCGGACGAGGATTTGATCCACGCGAGGAGCGGCTTCTTCGGCGCCAGTTCCGGCGGCGTCGCGACACGCAGGCGAAATTCGAAGCGCTCGGCGGCGTGCATCCATGACGTCAGCACATTGGTGGTATCGCCGGTCCAGGCGACGGTGCGGCCGCGGATCGGGCCGCGATGTTCCTCGAAGGTCATGACGTCGGCGAGCACCTGGCAGGGATGCGATCGGCGGGTCAGTCCGTTGATGACAGGCACCGTGGCATAGCGTGCCAGCTCGACAACCGCGCCCGGGTCGAGCATCCGGATCATGATGGCGTCGATATAGCGCGACAATACACGCGCGGTGTCGGCGAGCGTCTCGCCGCGGCCGAGCTGCATCTCCTCCGCGGTCAACAGGATGGCATCGCCGCCGAGCTGGCGCATGGCGACTTCGAACGACACGCGGGTGCGCGTCGAGGGCCGCTCGAAAATCATCGCCAGCGTCTTGCCGGCGAGCGGACGGTCGGCGCGAGCGCCTGGCGAGGTTTTGTATTTGGCCTTTATGGCGCGTGCGGCCTCGATCATCGCCCGCAGATCGGCGGCCGGAACGTCGATCAGGTCGAGAAAGTGGCGGATGCCGCTCATCCGGCCGCCTCCTCTTTGCGCTTTTGCGCCCGCGCGCGATTAAGCCGAGCCAAGGCGCGGTCGAGCCGCGCGATGCCCTCGGCCATTTCCTGCTCGCTGACGATGAGCGGCGGCAAGAGCCGCACCACATTGTCGCCGGCGCCAACCGTGAGCATGTTCTCGGCGCGGGTCGCATCGACCAGTTCGCCGGCCGGAACGAGCATCCGCAGGCCGACCAAAAGGCCTTCGCCGCGCACCTCGGCGATCAATGCAGGATAGCGATCCTTGATTTCCGCCAGCCGCTGTTTGAGCAGGATGCCGATCCGCTTGACGTGATCGAAGAAGCCGGGCGCGAGCATCACGTCGAGCGTCGCGTTCACGGCGCTCATGGCCAGCGGATTGCCTCCGAAGGTCGAGCCGTGAGTGCCGGCGGTCATTCCTTTCGACGCCGCGTTGGTCGCCAGAATGGCCCCGACCGGAAAGCCGCCGCCCAGCGCCTTGGCGAGCGACATGATATCGGGCGTCACCCCGGTTCGCTGATAGGCGAACAACTCGCCGGTCCGCCCCATGCCGCTTTGCACCTCGTCGAATATGAGCATCAGGTCGTGCTCATCGCACAGCTCGCGCAGCGCTCTCAGGAACGCCGGCTCGACCGTGCGCACGCCGCCCTCGCCCATCAGCGGCTCGATCATGATCGCCGCGGTTTCGCCGCCGATAGCGCGCTTGACCGCGTCGAGATCGCCGAATGGGACTTGATCGAAACCTTCGACGACCGGACCGAAACCGTCGAGATATTTTTTTTGACCGCCCGCGGCCAGGGTCGCCAGCGTCCGGCCGTGGAATGCACCCTCAAACGTGACAATCCGATAGCGCTCGGGCCGCCCGTTAACCGACTGATATTTGCGAGCGCACTTGATCGCGCCTTCCAGTGCTTCGGCACCCGAATTGCAGAAGAACGCAACGTCGGCGAAGCTTGCCGCGCACAGCCGCTGCGCGGCGCGCTCCGATTCCGGAATTTCATAGAGGTTGGAGACGTGCCACACCTTCTGCGCCTGCTCGGCAAGCGCGGCGACCAGATGGGGGTGTCCGTGTCCCAGCGCGTTGACGGCGACGCCGGAAGTGAAATCGAGGTAGCGCTCGCCGTCGGTGGCGATGAGCCATACGCCTTCGCCCCGCTCGAAAGCGAGGTGCACGCGCGCGAAGGTCGGCATCAGATGCGATGTCACGGCTAAACCCGCCACCCTGCGCGGCAGCAATCCGCGCGGCCGAAACGAAACGTGCCGCCTCTCCGGGCGGCACGGAACAACATTCTATTGCCGTGCGCCTCACTGTCAACACAGGATAATTGCGCGCCTCGAACCCGTTTTGTACCCAGTTCATCCACACGCGCGCAGGAATGTGTGGACTCATTTTGGACGAAGTCTTGCGTCAGACTTCGGCCGTATTGTAGCATTTTCATCGTCAAGTACGACATCTCGTGCGGCGGACAGTCTTCTAAAGCGTTGGCGTTTGCGTGCGTGTTGGGCGGCTACGCGCCGCCTGGCTCAGTGGGGGATTCTCGCAACAGGCGCATTGTTCCGAAAGACTCTTCGCGCACCTGCAAGGAGGATTGGGCATGTCGTGGACTGACGAGCGGGTCGAACTACTCAAGAAACTGTGGGCGGACGGCCTTTCGGCGAGCCAGATCGCCGCCGAACTCGGCGGCATCACGCGCAACGCCGTGATCGGCAAGGTGCATCGCCTTGGCCTATCCGGCCGCGCCAAGAGCACGTCCAGCGCCTCGCCGCGGCCGCGCAAGGCGCGTTCGGCCTCGCACATGTTGCGGATCGGGCGTGCTTCGATCCGGGGCAATACCGCTCTCGCCCATGCCTATGAGATCGAGGCGGAAGCCGAGCCGGAACTGATCGACAACATCATTCCGATCGGCCAGCGCCGCACGCTGCTTGAGCTCAACGAGCAAACCTGCCGCTGGCCGGTCGGCGATCCCGGCAGCAGCGAATTCTTCTTCTGCGGCGGCAATACCATACCCGGCCTGCCCTACTGCGCTTATCACTCGCGGGTGGCCTATCAGCCCGCCGCTGATCGGCGCCGGGACAAGCGCCCACAAAGGTGAGCCGATTTCCGATCATTCCCGCGCAAGCGGGAACCCGGCTGGGTCCCCGCTTTCCGCCTACGCGGTTCCACCTACGCACTCCGGCGGACTCAAACCCTTCGTAGCTCGCGGAGCGAGCGCAGGCGGGTTGCGGGGACGAGTTGATCTCTGATCAACTCGCCTTGCCGAAACGGTCGTCGAGCGAATAGCCGGCGCCGCGCACGGTGCGGATCGGATCGGTATCATGGCCGCGGTTGAGCGCCTTGCGTAAGCGTCCGACATGGACGTCGACGGTGCGTTCGTCGATATAGACGTCGCTGCCCCATACGCCGTCGAGCAATTGTTCGCGCGAGAACACCCGGCCCTGGCGTTCCATCAGGAATTCGAGCAGGCGGAACTCGGTCGGCCCGAGATCGACCGGACGGCTTGCGCGCGACACCCGCTTCTTCTCGCGGTCGAGTTCGAGGTCGCCGATGGTCAGCACCGCGGCGACGCGTTCGGGGCTGGCCCGGCGCAACAGCGCGCGAACGCGCGCCAACAGCTCCGGCACCGAGAACGGCTTGACGATGTAGTCGTCGGCGCCGGTGGCGAGCCCGCGCACGCGCTCGCTTTCCTCGCCGCGCGCGGTCAGCATGATGATCGGCAGCGCTTGCGTCTGCGGTCGCGCCCGCAGCCGCCGGCACAGTTCGATGCCGGACAGGCCGGGCAGCATCCAGTCGAGCACGACGAGGTCGGGCGCGGTTTCCTTGAGCCGCGTGTCGGCGTCGTCGCCCCTGCCGACCGCGTCGACCTCGTAGCCCTCGGCCTCGAGGTTGTAGCGCAACAGCGTGGTCAGCGGTTCCTCGTCTTCCACGATCAGGATGTTGGCTCCCATCCCGGTCTCCTATTTCTTCAAAACGGCTGCCGGAAAACTCGTGGTGTCGCCCTTGGGACGCTGGGTCGGTAATCGGACGACCTTCGATCATGTAATAGACGGTTTCGGCAATGTTGGTGGCATGGTCGCCCATGCGCTCGATGTCCTTGGCGCAGAACATCAGATGCATGCAGAAAGTGATGTTGCGCGGGTCTTCCATCATATAGGTGAGAAGCTCGCGGAACAGCGACGTGCACATCGAATCGACTTCTTCGTCGCCGTTCCAGACCGCGAGCGCCGACTGCAGGTCGCGGCCGGCATAGGCATCGAGCACGTGCTTGAGCTGCGCCGATACCAGCGTCGGACATGTGTTCTACGCCGCGGATGAGCTTTTGCGGGTAGAAGTCGCCGTCGAGCGCGACGACGCGTTTGCCGATATGCTTGGCATGATCGCCGATGCGCTCGAGGTCGTTGCACACGCGCATGGCGCCCACGCACTCGCGCAGGTCGACGGCCATCGGCTGCCGCCGCGCGATGGTGAGGATGGCTTTTTCCTCGACTTCGCGCTGCAAGGCGTCGATCGTCGGATCCGTCGCGATCACGCGCTCGGCCAGCTCCGTGTCGCGATCGACCAGAGCCTGGACGGAATCGGCGATCTGGCGTTCCACAAGCCCGCCCATCTCGGCGACCTTGCGGGTGATTTCCTGCAGATCGCTGTCGAAAGCTTTGGTGGTGTGGTCGATTCTGGTGGTGATTTCGGTCATGGTATTTTACCTGGGCGTTTATTCGGGGCTTACCCGAAGCGGCCGGTGATGTAGTCCTGCGTACGCTGATCTTGCGGCGCGGTGAACATTTTGCTGGTCGAATCGAATTCGATCAACTCGCCTAGATACATGAAAGCGGTGAAGTCCGATACGCGCGCGGCCTGCTGCATGTTATGGGTGACGATGATGATCGTATAGTCGTCGGTCAGTTCGTCGATCAGTTCCTCGATCTTGGCGGTCGAGATCGGATCGAGCGCCGAGCACGGCTCGTCGAACAGGATCACCTCGGGCCGCACGGCGACGGTGCGGGCGATGCACAGCCGCTGCTGCTGGCCGCCGGATAGGCTCTGGCCGTTGGTACCGAGCTTGTCTTTCACTTCGTCCCATAGCGCCGCGCGCCGCAGCGACGTCTCTACCCGCCCGTCGAGCTCGGATTTCGGCAGACGCTCATAGAGCCTGATGCCGAAGGCGATGTTCTCGTAGATCGACATCGGGAACGGCGTCGGCTTCTGGAACACCATGCCGATGCGCGCGCGCAGCAGATTGAGGTCCTGCTTCGGCGACAGGATGTTCTCGCCGTCGAACATGACTTCGCCGGTGGCGCGCTGGTGCGGATAGAGGTCGTACATGCGGTTGAGCACGCGCAGCAAAGTCGACTTGCCGCAGCCCGACGGGCCGATGAAGGCGGTGACCTTGTTCTGGTAGAGCGGAAGGCTGATCGATTTCAGCGCCCTCGCCTCGCCGTAGAAGAAGTCGAGGTCGCGAATGGTGACTTTCTCGGCCAGGCCCGCCCGATCCGCCGGCGCATGGCTGACGGCGGGAACGGAGACGGAAGCGACGCTCATGCTCATGACTGTTTTCCCGATGGGACGAGGGCGCGCGCGGTGATGCTCAAGACAAGCACCGCAAGCGTGATGATCAGGGCGCCGGTCCAGGCCAGCGACTGCCAGTCGTGGTAGGGGCTGAGCGCGAACTGGAAGATGACGACCGGCAAGCTGGAGATCGGCTGGTTGAGGTTATTGCTCCAGAACTGATTGTTGAGCGAGGTGAACAGCAGCGGCGCGGTTTCGCCGCTGATCCGGGCGACGGCGAGCAGCACGCCGGTGATCATGCCGGCGCGCGCGGCGCGATAGCAAATGCGCGTGATCGACAGCGAGCGCGGCAGGCCGATCGAGGTGGCGGCCTCGCGCAGCGCGTTCGGCACCAGGGTGAGCATGTCCTCGGTGGTGCGCACGACCACCGGAATGACGAGGACGGCAAGCGCGACGCCGCCGGCCCAGCCGGAGAAATGCCCCATCGGCGCGACCATGACCTCGTAGATGAACAGCCCGACCACGATCGAGGGCGCGCTGAGCAGGATATCGTTGATGAAGCGCACCACGCTGGTCAGGCGGTCGTAGCGGCCGTATTCGGCCATGTAGGTGCCGGCAAGAATGCCGATCGGCGTGCCGATCGCGACGGCGATGATCGTAAGGATCAGGCTGCCGACGATGGGATTGAGCAGCCCGCCGGCCGAGCCGGGCGGCGGCGTCATTTGCGTGAATACCGCGACCGACAGGCCGCTGAAGCCCTTCCACAGCAGCGAGCCCAGGATCAGCACCAGCCAGCCCAGGCCGAAGGCCGTTGCCGCGAATGCCAACACCGCCGCGACGGCGTTGTTGCGGCGGCGGCCGGAATAGCGCGAAGGCACGATCATGGCCGGCATGGCGTCATCCGATCCGGCGTTCAATGCGCAGCAGCATGTAACGCGCGATGGCAAGCACGATGAAAGTGATGACGAACAGGATCAGCCCGAGCTCGATCAGCGCGGAGGTGTAAAGATCTCCCACCGCCTCGGTGAACTCGTTGGCGATGGTGGCGGAGATGGTGGTGCCGGGCGCCAGCACCGAGGCCGAGATGCGGTGCGCATTGCCGATGACGAAGGTCACCGCCATGGTCTCGCCGAGCGCGCGGCCGAGAGCGAGCATGATCCCGCCGATGACGCCGACCCGGGCATAGGGCAGCACCACGTTGCGCACCACCTCCCAGGTGGTGCAGCCGAGGCCGTAAGCGGCCTCCTTGAGCACGCCGGGCACCGCCTCGAACACGTCGCGCGTGATCGCGGTCACGAACGGCAGCACCATGATGGCGAGGATCAGTCCGGAGGTCAGCAAGCCGATGCCGTAAGGCGGTCCGGCGAACACCGATCCGATCACCGGCACATTGCCGAGGGTATCGATCAGGAAGGGCTGCAGCGTTTGCTGCAGGAACGGCGCGAACACGAACAGCCCCCAGATGCCGTAGATGATGCTCGGGATGCCGGCGAGCAGTTCGATGGCGATGCCGATCGGCCGCCGCAGCCATTGCGGGCACAATTCGGTGAGGAAGAAGGCGATCATCAAGCCGACCGGAACCGCGATCAGCATGGCGATGAATGAGGTGACGATCGTGCCGTAGATGGCCGGCAGCGCGCCGAACTTGTCCGTGACCGGATTCCAGCTCTCGCTCGCCAGGAAGCCGAAGCCGAACGTCCGGATCGCCGGGATCGAGCCGTCGATCAGCGAAATCATGACGCCGCTGAGCAGCAACAGCACCCCGACGGCCGCAGCGCGCGTCAGGTGGCGGAACGCGGCGTCGCCGAGCCGCAGCCGGCCGAGCACCTTGGCGCGCGTGACCGCCTCGGCCGACACCAGCGTTCCATCCTGTAACGCAACGTCAACCATGGATCGCCTCCCCGCGGGATCCATCATGACGCTCCTTTAATCCTGGCTGGGAGCGCCCATTCAAACCGGCCACCGGCCGCCACACAAGAGGTCCCTGTGCGGCAGGCCGGTGAAAAAAGGAAACAAAGAGCAAGGCACCCACGATGAGGTGCCTTGCCGTGGTGCATTCGGGATCAATTCGAGGTGACGTGGAGCGGCTTGCCGCTACTGTCCTTGATCTCTTTGGCCCACATCGCCTCGACCTCGGTCGCGACCTTTGGCGGCATCGGCACATAGACGAGGTCTTCCGCCATCTTGGCGCCCTTGGCATAGGCCCAGGCAAAGAACTTGAGCGCCTCGGTGGTCGCGGCTGCATCCTGCGGCTCCTTGGGGATGAGGATGAAGGTCGCGGCCGTCATCGGCCAGGAGCCGGCGCCCGGTTGGTTGGCAAGAATCACGCCATAGCCCGGAACCGAGTTCCAGTCCGCATTCGCGGCGGCGGCCTGGATAGCTTCGCTGGTCGGCGAAACGGTCTTGCCGTCCTTGTTGATCATTTTCGTGTAGGTCAGCTTGTTCTGCAGAGCGTAGGCGTACTCGACATAGCCGATCGAGCCCTTGGTCTGGGCCTCATTATTCGACACGCCCTCATTGCCCTTGGCGCCGATGCCGACCGGCCATTCGACCGAGGTATTGAACCCGACCTTTGATTTCCAGTCCGGGCTCACTTGCGCCAGGTAATAGGCGAAATTGAAGGTGGTGCCGGAACCGTCGGACCGGTGCACGACGGCGATCGCCTGCGACGGCAGTTTCGCGTTGGGATTGAGCTTCTTGAGCGCCGGATCGTCCCACTTCGTGATGTCGCCGAGGTAGATCTTGGCGAGCGTGGGCCCATCGATGACAAGCTCGACCGGGCTTGATCCCTTCGAGGTTCACGACCGGCACGATGGCGCCCATGACCATCGGAAACTGTGCGAGGCCGTTCTTGTCGAGCACGTCGCCCGTGAGCGGCGCGTCGCTGGCGCCGAAGGTGACGGTCCTCGCCTCGATCTGCTTGATGCCGCCGCCCGAGCCGATCGATTGATAATTGAGACCGACGCCGGTCTCCTTCTTATAGGCGTCCGCCCATTTGGCGTAGATCGGATAGGGGAACGTGGCGCCGGCGCCGGAGATATCCATGGCGGCGGCGGGAAGGACCGACGCGGCCAAGAAGCCGGCGACGGCGAATGTTGTCAGATGTTTCACTGAGTCTCTCCTGTGAGTGGAATTACGTACGACGCGGGCAAATGACCCGCGTCGGCTCAAGGTCCCTCTGCTTGGGCGCTTTCAGCTCAGGTTCTCTGTCTGTCAGAAACGCGCGGCATAGCGTAGTTGCCTTGGCACGGCGGACCTGCAGCGGCGGCATGGTTAGGATCGGCACATAACCGTTCTATGAGGTCTGGATGACAATCAGATGACAATGCAAGCTATTGAATAGGCGTCGTTTTAACGGGGATGCGCGGGAACCGCGGTGGGCAGGTGGACGGTGAAAGTGGCGCCCGCTCCGGGCGCGCTGTCGATGGTCAGCCGGCCGCGGTGGCGGTTGAGAATGTGCTTGACCAGCGCCAGGCCGAGCCCGGTTCCGCCCTGGGCGCGGCTCTCGGTGACATCGACGCGATAGAAGCGCTCGGTCAGCCGCGGCAGATGCTCCGGCGCGATGCCCGGCCCGTAATCGCGCACGCTGACTTGCGCCTCGGGCTCGCCGTCCGCCGACGATCCGAGCCCGATCTTGATGTCGACGCGCCGGCCGGCGGCGCCGTATTTGAGCGCGTTCTCGACCAGGTTTTCGAAAATGCGGACCAGTTCGTCGCGATCGCCGAGCACGGTGAGTGCGTTCGCCGCGTCGATATTGACGGTCACGCCGCGGTCGCGCGCCAGCGTTTCGAGCCCATCGACGACTTGGCGGACGATCGGCACCAGGTCGACCGGCGTGTCGGGACGGCGGTGCGCATTGAGCTCGATGCGCGACAACGACAACAGGTCGTCGATCAACCGCGCCATCCGCCGCGCCTGCTCCTGCATGATGGCGAGAAAGCGCTCGCGCGCCTTGGCGTCTTCGCGCGCCGAGCCTTGCAGGGTCTCGATGAAGCCCAACAGCGCGGCGAGCGGCGTGCGCAATTCGTGGCTGGCATTGGCGACGAAGTCGGCGCGCATTTCCTCGACCCGGCGCAGCGGCGTGAGGTCGTGAAAGGTCATCAGCACCAGGTCGGGCCGCGCCGCACTCGGCTCGCGCTTGACCGGCATCACGATGGTCTCGATACCAGCGGTCGAGCGGCACGCGCTCGGAATAGACGACGCGCTGTTCTTCGCCCTCGCGCCGCACGGCCGATGGCCTCGATCAGTTCGGGCATGCGCAGCGCGAACGCAACCGGCTCGCCCTGGCGCAGCGCCGGCGCCAACGCGCGGGCGCGCTCGTTGAGCGCCAGCACACGGCCGTCGCGGTCGACCGCGACGACCGGATCCGGCAGGCCGGCGACGACCGCGCGCAGAAGATCGTCGCCGCGCTCGGCAATGGCGACCGGCTGGGCGAGGCGATCCTCCTCTTTGCCGGAGCGCACCACGAGCACGGCGGCGGTCGCCACCATCGCGAAGCCGGCAACCGCATAGGCGACGGCGAGAGCGCCGGCGACCGCCAGGGCGGCGAAAACGATCGCCGCGGCGGCGATCACCAACCACCCGCCGCGCCAGCGCTTTGCCGCGAAGAGTGCCCGACCCTCAGCCAAGCTCATGACGTCCCTCGCGGCGCGCGCTCACCGGCGGATCATGGCGCGTCCGATTTTTCCCGAACCCGTGCGATTCACGGCGGTCACCGGCGGCGGCGTTCTCTGAGATATGCGGCGCAAGGCACGGCCGAGCAAGGCTTCGCGAATTGCCAGCACGGCGAGCGAGAGCACGAACGGAATGACGTAATACAACAGCCGGAATAGCAGCAGACCGGCGAGCAGGTCTTCTTTGTCGAACTGCCACAGCGCCACCATCATGGCGGCGTCGAACACGCCGAGCCCGCCGGGAGCGTGGCTCGCGAAACCAAGCAGCGTGGCGGCGACAAAAATCACCGCCACCGTGACGAAGCCCAGATTGGGCTCGTCGGGAACCAGCATGTACATGGCGGCGGCGCAGCAGCCGAGATCGACGATGCCGATGGCGATTTGAATGAGCGTGAGCGGGCCGCCCGGCAGCGTCACCTGCCAGCCTTCGCGGCCGATGACGCGCGGCTTGACCCAAACCCAGGCGATATAGGCGCCGAGGAAAGCCAGCATCACCAGCGCGAGCACGCGGTTACACCACAGCGGCAATTGATCGATGGCGCGCGCCGCCTGCGGCGCATCAAGAATGCCGAGCCCCAGCACCGTGACGTTGCCGAGCCAGAATGTCAGCCCGGCAATAAAACAGATCTTGGTGACCTCGATGACGGACAGTCCCCGGCCCGAATAGATCCGGTAGCGCACCGCGCCGCCGGAGAAGACGCTGGCGCCGACATTGTGCCCGACCGCGTAGCTGGTGAAGCCGGCGAGTGCCGCGGTGCGATACGGCACCTCGGAGCGGCCGACCGCGCGCAGCGCGAACAGATCGTAAAACGTCAGCGTCAAATAGCCGGCGGTGACGAACAAGCCGGCAATTATGAGGGTCCGCCAGTCGGTCGCCTCGAGCGCATCGACAAGGTCGTCGGGATCGATATCGCGCAGGATGCGGTAGAGCACCACAACGGCGACCGCGATAATGGTCAGGCTCAGCGCAAAGCCGATCCGGCTCAAGCCGACCTTGCGGTCGAAAAAGCGCGCGGTCCCGTGCAGTCCCTTCAACATGCTGCGTTCCGGACCGGCTGCTTGTGCATCCATCGATAGACTCGTTCCGCTGCGAGGCGGCAATCGGCCCCCACTAGCAGATGTCGTGGGCCGGCGCGAGAGACGCTAGCCCGTTTCGCCTGCGCGATGTTTGGCCACACCCCGTCGGCCGGGCGCAGGCTGCGCCTCGCCGATCTCGCCCCTATTCGCCCAGTTCCCCCGCCGCAAAAAATTCGCGCAGCTCTCGATACGTCTCCTCCGGCGCTTCCTCCGAAAGGTAATGGCCGCATGGCAGCGCTTTGGCGCCGCGGATGTCCGCGGCGTAGCGCTCCCAGACTTCGCGCGGCTGGTGATTGCGGCCGACGCCGCCGGTTGCGCCCCACAAGAGCAGCACCGGGCAGGCGATCTTTCGCCCGGCCGCGAAATCCGCGGTGTCCATGTCGAAATCGATGCCGGCAGTGGCGCGGTAATCCTCGCACATGGCGTGAACGGTCGCCGGATCGCGCATATAGCGTTTGTATTCCGCCAACGCCCGCGGATCGAAGAAGCTCAGACCTTGTGCGGTCTTGGCAAGCTTCTTCTCGATGAAATAATCGGGATCGGCGCTCATCAAGTGCTCGGGGAAATCGTACGGCTGGATCATGAAGAACCAATGCCACGAGAACGTCGCCCAGCCTTTGCTGACATTGTTGAACAGGTGATGCTGCGGGACGATGTCGAGGATGGCGGCGCGGGCGACCGCTCGCTCATGATCGAGGCACATGCGGTGCAACACGCGCGCGCCGCGATCGTGGCCGGCGGCATAGAAACGGGCGTGGCCGAGCGCGGCCATCACCTCGATCTGGTCCTGCGCCATGGCGCGGAACGAATAGTTGGCATGATCGTCGCCGCCGGGCGGCTTCTCGGAATCGCCGTAGCCGCGCAGATCGGTGGCGACCACGGTGAATTCGGCCGCCAGCCGCGGCGCGAATTTGTGCCACGACAGATGGCTGAACGGATTGCCGTGCATGAGCAAGAGCGGCGGTCCCTTGCCGCCATGGACGGTGACGATGCGCGCGCCGGAGGTTTTGATCTCGGTGCGGGTGAAGTTTTCGAACATCGAGCGTCCCTCTATTCTCTGTTATCGTCGGCGAGGCCGATCATTCAGGATACGCGCAAAACTCGCAACAAAGCATGGGGAGCAACATGCCGTCAGACATCGATCCGCAATCGGGCTTCCGCCTGCCGCTGCCCAAGCGCGAGGATTTGGACGATGCCGGACAGCGTGCATACGATCGCGCGAGCACGCCGGGCAAGACCATCGTCGGCTTGCGCGGGCCGGCCGGCATCCACCTCTACAGCACCAAGACCGTGGATGCGCACAATACGATCAATCACTATTTGCGGCATCAGGCCGGCTTCGATCCGAAAGTGCGCGAGGTCGCCATTCTCACCGTCGCGCGCGAAATGGACAGTCAATTCGAATGGGCCGCGCACGAGCCCGAAGCCTTGAAGGTCGGCGTGCCGCCAGACGTCGTCGAGACCATCAAATACCGCAAAAGCACGCAAGCCTTGAGCGAAACCGACGCGGCGATCATCGAATTCGGCCGGCAAGTCCTCGGCAGTCACAAGGTTACGTCGGCTGCCTTCGCGCGGATCAAAGCGCTGTTCGAACCGCACAAGCTGGTCGACCTGGTCTTGCTGATGGGCAATTACGCCGGCACCGCCGTGCTGCTCGCGGCGTTCGATATGCAGGTTTCCGAGGGCAAGCCGGTCTTGCCGGTCGCGTAACCAACCCGTCATGCCCCGCAACGGCGGGGCACCCAGTATCCTCAGCGTTAGCAGGACCAATCACCGCAATAGCGATTGCTGGATCATCCGCTGGAGCTTGTCATCGGGCCGGCCACTTTGGGCCGGACCCGTTGGCGGATGATGACAGTCACTGTTTCTTCTTATCCAACCCGAGCTCGCTCCAGCGCGCCTTGGCGGCCGCGGTGTCCTCGGGCGTCGGCCACACCAGCGGCGGAAAGCGCGCGCCGCCGAATTCGGGGTCGGGGTCGTAATCGAGATTCATGGTGGCGTCGATCAGCACGCGATTCCATTTGCCGGTGCCGAAGAGCGACGTGTTGCGGTCGCGTTTGCGTGTCGACGGATCGAGACCTAGGCCGAACGTCGCCGGCATGATGACGATATCGTCCTCGCCGGCATTGACGCGATAGGCGATCGCCCAGTCGACCGCGGCGTAATCGTGGATGTCGATGTCGTCGTCGACCACGGTGACGTGCTTATAGCGCACATGCCCGGCGGAAGAGCCCCACAGCGCATTGGCGACCTGTTTGGCCTGGTTGCGGTAGCTTTGTTTGATCTGCACCAGGATATTGACACCGGCCTGCACCGGCGGGCACCACACGTCGGTGACGCCCGGCACGCCGGCACGGTCGAGCACGTTCCACGCCGTCGCCGCCCGCATGATCGACGAGCACATGCCGTTTTCGGAAAAGCAGCCGGGCATCGAACCTTCGATGGTGCCGCGCAGGATCGGATCCGTGCGATGGGTGATGCAGGTGACGCGGATCGCCGGTTTCGGCGAGCGATCGCCGGCGAAGTAGCCGGTAACTTCGGCGAACGGGCCTTCCATGACGTAGGTCGACGGATCGAGGCCGAGATAGCCCTCGATGACGATTTCGGCGCTCGCCGGCACGTAGAGATCGACGCTTTCGCATTTGACCAGATCGACCGGCGCGCCGCGGACGGCGCCGATGACGTCGTATTCGCAAAGGCCCTTCGGCACCGGCGAGCCGGCGACAAAGCCGAGCGACGGCTCCCAGCCGATGGCGACCGCGATCGGCATTTCCTTGTGGCCGGCCTGCTGCCAGGCGGTGACGTGATGGCCGATATGCTGCGCCCGCCACATCAGGATCGAGATCAGATTCTTGCCCGCCACCATGCCGCGATAAATGCCGACATTCATCACGCCGCTGTCGGGATCCTTGGTGACGACGCCGCCATAGGTGAGCATGTAGCGGCCGCCGTCGCCCCGGTTCCAGTGCGGCACCGGGAATTCATAGAGATCGACGTCGTCGCCCTTGACGACGTTCTCCTTGACCGGGCCGGTCTTGACGATGTTCGGCGGCACGCTGCCGGTGAGGAGGCTGCGTCCGAGCTTGACCAATTCGCGCGGATGGGTGTCCGGCGATAGCCCGAGCATCATGGCGACGCGGCGCGCGCTAGACAGGCCGCCGGTGAACACCTGCCGGCAGCGGGCATTGGCGCCGTAATCGCGGATGTTGTTGAACAGGAGCGCCGGGCCGGTGCCGGCGCCTTGCGCCAGGCGCGCTATGGTGCCGAGCTCGATGTTCCAGTCGACCTCGGCGTCGATCTTGTGCACTTCGCCGGCGCCGTCGAGCGCCTTGATCCAGCCGCGCATGTCGCCGAACGCAACCGGCTTTCGTTCTGAGATCATGGAGTGTCCCGTAAGGTGAGCGCGCCGTTTTGCGCTGTAATTACGCGGCGTGTCAATCTTTCCGCCCCCGTGACAACGGGGGAGGATGAGTCAACCGTTCTCGCGACGCGTTCGCGCCCGAGTTTTGTTAAACAGCGATAGTCGTAGCCCGCATAAGCGGAGCGACATGCGGGACGGCTGTTCAGCTTCTGTCACGAGCCCCGGATTTCGCTGCGCTCATCCGGGCTACTCAAGGAAGAATAAAGGAAGCGAAACGCCGGCAGACGCAGTGTTTCATGCCCGCACCAGCGGGTGCGGTACGCGCCACGGAGAGATCGGCTTGCGCCGCCCCTCCGCTGTCGGGCGCGCTCGCCTGCCGGCGTTCCACCACGGCGCTTGCGGCAGCGACCGAACGCCACCGCTCAACTCCAGTTACGCGCTTCCCGGGACGGTACTAGGTAGGGACGGGCGTTACCCGTCCCCGGCCGTCCTACGGTGCAGCGGGCGATCAGGCCCGCAGGCCGGTCATCGTGCCGGCCGGGCGTTTCTACCCGGAGCCGCCCGGGAGCGGGGGTGACAACCCCGCCCGCGGGAACCGCCTCGCCCCTTTCCGCCGGCGTCACCCGGCGGCGTCCTTACGGGCGAGATTTGATTCGTCTATAGAGTAACCGAAATGGGGACGGATGTCAAGCGGCGTCCCCGTATCGGCGACCACGTCCCGTTGAGGCCAACTGTTACTTAGCCGCCCGCAGAAATTACCCCGGGAATGATCAGGGCTGGCGCGGACTTTTTCGACGACTTTGAGGGGGAGGCTTCCAAAGAGTTTCAGGCAAAGGCAGTTTTTCTGGCGATATTAGAGGCTTCTCCAATTCCCCGTCGTCCAGAAGGCAGCACACAAGCCAAAGGCGGGTGCTAAGCGCCTCGATATCATCGGCGACTCGCCGGATATCGGTCAGGGTGCTCGGGAACGGGGACGGTTCGGGGTTATCGGGCTTCTTGCTCTTCCGGGCCAAGGATGGATCAGGGCCGGCTGCGCGTGTCCACGCGTGCACGATGCTGTTCCGGTTCTGGCGGCAAAGGTCATAGACTTCTAGGACGTTTTCGATCAGCACCTTGCCATGATCTCGATAGCCCCGAAACGCGGCAAAGGTTTCGATCCTGCTGCAGATCGCCATATCGCCAAGGTCGTGAGCCATCGCCCATACCTCCCGGCGCGGTATCTTCGAGACCGCGCAAAGGAGTAGCAAAAGCCAGAATTCGCAGTTATTCCACCGGAAGGCGATCACACCGATGGCATGCAGCTTTTCAGCGGGCAGCGGGCAGTTGTCGGCAATCCACGGATCAGCGGATAGCGTCATGTTCACCCTCCAAAAAAGCGCCAGCGTTGCGGCAGCAAAAACGCGAGAAGATCGAAGTCGAGATTAAATCCGGTCCACACGTCGATCAGCGCCGCGACGATATCATGCGGAGAATGCTGGCACCTCCGCCAAAGCCGCACAGTGAAATGAAGTTGGGGACAGTGCGCCGTCAGAGATAGTGGGACCTAACGACGCTCAGCGCTGGGCTCAGCAATCAGCTTTTCGAGTGATCGGATCAATCCGCGGATCATTTGTCGATCAGCAACGCACGCAAATTCGCCTGATGGAACTTTCAGAACAATCGCGTATGCACCAACGGACGAGGGATACGTTGTGCATCCTGTCAGACGCTCCAATGTTGTATGAGTTTGCTGAGACATGCCCCCTCCCCGTGCATTGGGACAGATCCAACCATCTAGGTGATTAACGCTACCTTAACTTAAGTCGGCGCGATCCCCATCATGTTCGGAGGTCTAATGAAAACCATGAAGCCTGTTTTGCGACTTCGGGCGGATGGCCCGATCATTGCTCGGATTTTCAAGGATGTAGCTCGCGTGCCACCCTTAAAATTCCATGAGCAAATCGGCGCGCATTCGACTCGACTGCGCCCGCACCAAAAATTATTCGGCACTCAGCGGCAATCCGGGCATCAACATCAGCATTCTTGATCTTAGCTGTTTCCGGCAGGGACATCAGAATCGCCGCCAGCCCAATTACGTGGCCTAGCCGTTCATCCGACGCCTTGGCGATCGTTTCGATAGCGCGTTGCGTTTCACGGTCCATTATCCGCTCCCGTAGGTTGTGAATAGAACATTAGGCCAGACCGTTGCGCTTGCGCCAGCGCAGAAAGCGCCTCGCAAGTTGTTTTTTGTTCGCAATCTTAGTGAGGCCGTCGCTAAGAGGCGGCGGATCACGCCTTCCGCCTTCGCGCTCGGCGCTTCGGCGGACGGGTCGGCTACTCCCCCTACGTCCCACGCAGCATGTTCACTTAAGCCGATTTGCTGTACTTTCGCGCCGTCGTACTGCGCCTGACGTATTCATTGACCAGGGAAAATATGATGAGCAACAGCAGTTCGCTTTCGCTTCCTGAACTCGAAAAGCGCATCGCCATTGTTCGCGACAACATCCGCCAGCTGATCGAGCAGGCCGCCGCACTCTCAGGCGCCGAGGATGAAGATCGAAGCGCGGACCGTATCGCGCAACAGAACGAAGAGCTTGACAGGCTCGTCAAGCAAAGGGATGCGCTGCTGAAGAAGTAATTCGCCTCTGCTCGCGCGCGGGGAGAGGGAGAACGCGTCACTCCGCCTTCAGTCCCGCGTCCTTGATGACCTTTCCCCACTTCGCCATTTCGCTCTTGAAGAACGCCTCGCACTGCTCGGGCGAATTGCCGATCGGCACATAGGCCATCGCCGCCAGTTTCTCCTTGACGTCGGCTTGCGCCAGGCTCGCGACGATCAGGTCATGAAGCTTGGCAATAATGTCCTTGGGCGTGCCCGCCGGCACCACCACCACCGTCCAGACGCTGCCCTCCACATCGGGGAAGCCCGCCTCCGCCATGGTGGGGATATCGGGCAGCGTCGGCGAGCGCGCCTGCCCGGTCACCGCCAGCGCGCGCAGATCGCCGTGCTGGATCAGCGGCACCGCCGGCGCCAGCGCGCCGAATGAGACCGGGGTATGACCGGCGACGGTCGCTTCGACCGCCGGGCCGCCGCCGCCGAACGGCACGTGCACGAGGTCGAGGTTCAAGGCATGCTGGAACAGCGCGCCGACCAGCTGCGGCGGCGTGCCGGTGCCCGGCGACGCGTAGCTTTCCTTGCCGGGATTGGCGCGGATCCACGCCACCAGCTCCTTGACCGTCTGCGCCGGCACCGACGGATTGACCGCCAGCACCACCGGCGTTTGCGCGCCCACCGTCACCGCGTCGAAATCCTTCAGCGGGTCGAAGCCGGCATTGGCGAACAGATACGGGTTGTTGGTGAGGTTGCCGCCCGTCACCAGAAGGGTATAGCCGTCCGGCGGCGATTGCGCCGTCCGCACCGCGCCGACGTCGCCGCCGGCGCCGGGCACGTTCTCGATGTAAAAATTCTTGCCGGTCGCTTCGCCGAGTTTTTGCGCGATCAGGCGCGCGAACAGATCGGTCGGGCCGCCGGGCGCGAAGCCGACGATGAGCTTGACCGGCCGCGCCGGCCAAGTTTGTGCCGTAGCAGTCTCGGCAGCGGCAGTTGCGAAGCTCGCAGCAAGCAAGCAAAACGCCAAAACCGGAAGTTTTTTCATGTCCCGTCGACTCCCATTCCCCGCATGCGCCTCACTTCCCCTCTCCCCGGTGGGGAGAGGAGAAACAACTAGCGCAGCTTGTAGAGCGCGTGGCGCCGGTTGCGGGTGAACGGCCGCACCTCGCTCGGCCAGCGCCCCGCTTCGACCGCCTTCGCCCATTCACGGCTTACCAGAACATGCGGACCGTCGATCTCATAAAGCGCGCTTTGGCGCGGGCCATCGTGGGCGACGCGCTTTTCTTGTCCGCCGATCGAGATCGAGAACGGCTCGCCCTCCAGACGCGCCACCGCGTGCACGCCCGGCACCTTCAACAGATTGGGCACGTGCTCGGTATCGTAGACCTCGTTGAACAGCGCCTCCTTGTCGGGGTCGACATCCATCGAGGCGACGAACAGATATTTGGATTTGATCGGCATAAAACCCTTCGCTCCCGGATTTGTCGGCATAATGTAGCACGAAAATTCAACCCAACCGCTCCGATGGCGGGGCGATTTCGGTGACCAGATCGCGCACCAGTTTTTTGTTGGGCAACGGGGTGAGCGTCATTTCGCGCGGCTCGAGCCGGGCGGTGCAGGCATAGACCGTCTCGCCGTCGATTTGAATCATGCACTCCTTGCAGGCATTGGCGTTGATACAGGAGAAGCGCATCGCCAGCGACGGATCTTTATTGATGCGCAGCCAGCGCAAGCCGTCGAGCACCGACTGGCCGGGCTCGAACGGCACTTCGAAGCGCTCCCACCGCCCGGCGTCGCGGGCGCTGCCGCGGCGGATTTTGAGCGTGGCGATGGCGCTCATGGCACGAGCGCTTCCGAGGCAGCCGGCGCGCCGGAAATTTGCGGTTCGCCGCCGCGAAGCTGCACGCGCTGATGCAGCCGCCAATGCGGCAGCGTCTGCGGAAAATCCTCGCGCTGATGGGCGCCGCGGCTTTCGCTGCGATTGAGCGCGGCTTGCGCAACCGCGCGCGCGACGGGAAGCATATTGCGCAGGTCGAACCATTCCAGCCGTTGCAGATCGAAGCCGTCGGCATGGTTGGCGGCATGGCCGGGCGGCCGCTCGCCCAGCTCTTCCGCGAGCGCCGCAATCCCGGCGAGCGCGCGCTGCAACTTGGCGCCGGTGCGGATCGGCCCGACGTCGTCGGCCATGATCGCTTGCAGGCGCGCGATCATCGCCGCGGTATTGGGAGCGTCGCCATCCGGTGCGTCGGCGCGAACGAGATCGAGCGCGGCGCGGGGATCCGGCGGGCGCCGCTTGTGCCGGCGTCCGACATGTTCGGCGGCGCTCCGCCCGGCGCGGCGGCCGAACACGACCGCTTCGGTGATGGCATTGCCGGACAGCCGGTTGGCGCCGCTCGTGCCGCCGACCACTTCGCCGGCGACGTAGAGGCCGGGCACGGTCGTGCCCATAGTCGCATCGGCCGCAACGCCGCCCATGTGATAATGCGCGATCGGCGCCACCTCGACCGGCATGCGGGTGAGATCGATGGCGTTCGCCGCCAGCCGATCGATCACCGGCCCGAACGCATCGCGCAAGGCCGCCCCGGTGCAATGTTCGAAGGACAGATAGACGCCGCCGTGCGGCGTGCCGCGGCCGGCCTCGACTTCCTTGACGATGGCGTAAGTCGCCAGATCGCGAGCGAGTACATATTTGCGGTCCTCATCGGAGCCGTATTTCGACGTGAATTCCTCCATAGACCCGTTGAGAAGCCGGCCGCCGAGCTTGTAGCGGAACGGATCCCACATGATCGGGTCCATGCCGACGAGCCGCGGCGCCAGATGCCCGATCGGGAAGAACTGGACGAATTCCATGTCGATCAGCGGGCAGCCGGCGCGCAATGCCAGCGCATAGCCGTCGCCGCCCATATTGGCCGAGGCGCTGTTGCGCCGGTAGAGCCGGGTGAGCCCGCCGGTCGCCAGCACCGTCGCCTTGGCGGCGATCACGACCGGCGCGCCCGAGCCGAGATGCCAGCCGACCGCGCCCAGATCTCACCACCGACCTCGCCGTCGCTCGAGACGAAATCGACGATGCACAGGTCGCCGATTTTACGTATATTCGGGTTGCGCGCGATCTGCGTGCGCAGCGTCTTCGACAGTGCCGGCCCGGTATTGATGAAATCGACATAGACGCAGCGCGGCCGGTCGTGGCCCGGCGCCGTGGTGGCGGCAATATGGCCGTTTTTGCGCGCCCAACCGACGCCCCAGCGATCGAGCTCACGAATGCAGTCAGGCGCGTCCTCGCACAACAGCCGCGCCAGCTTCTCGTCGCACAGGCCGCGGCCGGCGGTGAGGGTGTCGTCGTAATGATGCCGCCAGTCGTCGGGCACTTCTTCGCCGAGCGCCGCGGCAACCGTCATCTGCGCCATCACGGTCGCGCCGCCGCGGCCGATCAGACTGCGGTCGGCGAGCAATACGCGCGCGCCGCGCCGCGACGCTTCGATCGCCGCATACATGCCCGCGGCGCCGGAGCCGATAACCAGCACGTCGGTGTCGATGGCGATGGGTTCTGAGGTCATGCCTGAAAGTAGAATACCGCTCGTCCCCGCGAAAGCGGGTAGACGCTTAGACATCCTTGTTTCCCGGGCTTGTTTCCCGGGCTTGTTTCCCGGGCTTGTTTCCCGGGCTTGTTTCCCGGGCTTGTTTCCCGGGCTTGTTTCCCGGGCTTGTTTCCCGGGCTTGTTTCCCGGGCTTGTTTCCCGGGCTTGTTTCCCGGGCTTGTTTCCCGGGCTTGTTTCCCGGGCTTGTTTCCCGGGCTTGTTTCCCGGGCTTGTTTCCCGGGCGCAGCGCAGCAAAAGCGCGTTCACGCGCGTCTTCGACGCGCTATGGCGCAGCGGAGTGGTGCGCTGCAGAACCGGGATCGCCACAAACTCAGAGTTCTTAACGATCCCGGATCAGCGGTGCACCGCTTCGCGCTGCACCGCGTCCGGGAAACGGGGGGAGGCTACGCCGGCAGCGGCTTGCCGTTGGTCTCCGGCAAAAACGGCGTCACGCAGAAGCCGAGAATATAGATGCAGGCGATGGTCATGGCGGCGTGACTGAAGCCACCGAATTGCACGATCAAGACGCCGGCGAACAACGGGCCCAGGAAGGCGATGAAGCGCGGCGCGTTAAACGTGAAGGCGAGTGCGGTGGCGCGCGAGCGGGTCGGAAACAGTTCCGGCAGCCATACCGCCATCCAGGAATATTGCCCGAGCGTGAAGAACGCGTTGACCGCGGCCGCCACCAAGAGCAGCGTCGGATCCTGCGTCCACAGGAACAGCACCGGCGTCATGATGAAGGCCAGCGCGAAATACAGCATGATGATCGGTTTGCGGCCGAAGGCGTCGGCGAGAAAGCCGAGGCTGATGTAGCCGAGGATGGCGCCGAAATTATACGCCATGCCGGCATAGCTTGCCCATTGCGCGCCGGGCAGGCCGGCCTTGCCGGCAACGGACGCGACATAGGGCGGCACCCAGGACGAGATGCCCCACCAGGCCAGCGTGGTGGTCAGCGACATCAGGAAGACCAGAATGGTCCGCCGGCGCGTTTCCGGCTCGGCGAACAGATCAGCCACGGTAAAGCGGGTGAGCGCCTGTTCGTTTGCCGACAGCACAGCTCCGCTGTCTTTGCGCGCGTGGGCTTGGCGCCGCTTGGCATCCACTTGCTGCCACACCTGAGATTCGTCGATCGAGGTTCGGATCCACAGCGTCACCAGCGCCGGCAGGATGCCGATGACGAACATGTAGCGCCAGGCGTCCGGCCCGTAACCCGAGACGAACAGCCAGACGAAGGAGGCGATGAAGAAGCCGATGCCGAGCCCGCACTGCATCAACCCGGCGCCCTTGCCGCGCGCGTTTTGCGGCCACAGCTCGGCCAGCATGGACGTGCCGGTCGCCCATTCCGAACCGATGGCGATGCCGACCAAAAAGCGCAACAGCGCAAAGGAAGTCCAGTTGAACGACAGCGCGGTGAGCCCGGTCAACAGCGAATAGCCGAGAATGGCGTAGATCATGGTCCGCTTGCGGCCGATATAGTCCGCGAGCACCCCGCCGCAGACGCCGCCGATGCCCCAGCCAAGCAGCGTGATCGAAATGACCGTGCCGGCGTAAGCGGGGATTTCGGAATATTGCGATTTATCGAGCAGCGAATGCATCGCCGGGCCAACGGTGAGGATCAGCGCGTAGGTCTCGTAGCCGTCGAACAGCCAGCCGAGATTGGCGGCAACGAGCGTGCGCCATTGGCTTTTGGTGAGCGACCTGTACCAAGGCAGCGTGCCGGCGGCGATGTCCGTCATGTCGTTCCTCCCCCTGTGTTTCTTGCCGTCAAGCTTAGCCGAAACATCGCGGCAAGTCACAGCACCGCGTCACGGCGGGGGTGGCGGCGGCGCCGCGAAAGACGCCGCCAGCCGCGCCGCAAATTGCCGTTCCATCTCCTTGGCTTTGGCGCGCAGCACCGGCTGGCCGAGACTGCCGAGCTTGCCGGTCAAGGCGGCTTCCACTTCGTAGTCGATCTTGGTTTGGTCGCCCGCCTCGGAGAGTTTTGTCAGCGACGTCGCGGTCAGCCGCCCGACAATGCCGAGCGGGGTGCCTTCGACCTTGGCCTCGATCTCGTTCGGCGCGTCGGCGCGCACCACTTCGACCGTGACCTTGAACTTGAATTTCATGTAGGCGACTTTGGTTTCGAACACCGCCGCGTAGCGATCGGGAGCTGTCTCGGTCAGCTCGCTGACACCGTCCACGCAGGAAGCGAAGAACCGCGCATCGCGCACCGCCTTGAACACCTCGGCGCGCGGCGCCTTGACCGTCAGTTCTCCGGAAAACTTCATCGGCTCTACCACATGCCGCGCGCCGCTCAGGCGCGCAATGCCGTGAGCATGTCCTTGATATATTCGTCGGCACTCGAAATCACGAGCATCATGACGTGCGGGCGCAATTGCGCCAGCATCTTGGACAGCGTCTCGTCGCTCGAGGCCGCGCCGCCGAGGATGAGCGCCGTCGTCATCACGTGCTTGACGTTGCAGGCTTCGCCGATGATGGCCGCCGCACCGGCGTTCTCGCCGGCACTCGCCACCATCACCATCAAATCGGCGGTGTCCACCTCTTCGATGAGATTCTTGGTGCGGCCGGCGAGATCGTTGAGCCAGCCGCCCAAAGAAAAGCGCTCGGCAAGGCGTTCGCCCTGCCGCGGGGAGCCCGAGAATGCCGAAGCCGTCAGGAAGGTCGCGCGCTGCCACTGCGAGGCCGCCAGTTCCTTGACGACGCGTTCGCTCCGCGCGTCGAGCGCGATCACCTTGACGGCGCGGGCTTGAGAATTCGGGCGGTCGATGCGGAATTTTGCCTCCGCCGCCGAGCTCATCCGCGCCGATTCGCTTTCCATCGTCCGCTCTCCATACGCGTGCTCCGCAATATAGCGGAGAGTTCGCGATATTCCATTAGCCGATACGTCTTGTATAACCGCGCTAAGCTCCGCGGGTGCCTTACCGGAAACGTCATGTCCGCCGCAGCAAAACGCCTCGAACTGTGTAGCACCGCCGATGTCGCGCCCGGCACGGCGCTCAAGGTCGAGATCGCCGATTGGACGCTCGCGGTGTTCAATGTCGGCGGCCAATTCTACGTCACCGACGACATGTGCACCCACGGACCGGGTTCGCTGTCGGAAGGCTATATCGAGGATGACGTCGTCGAATGCAACTTCCACAACGGCCAGTTCAATATCCGCACCGGGGCAGTGGTCTCCCCGCCCTGCATGGTGCCGGTCAAGACCTATCCGGCGACGGTGGTCGACGGCAAGGTCACGATCGAAGTGTAAGGCAAAACAGAATAAGGGCATGGGACGCGGCCCATCGTCGGCGCGACTGCCGCATATTTGCAGTTGACAATCGCGCGGTCCCGGCTTGTTTCTCAATGAGGATTTTGCGGAGGATCGAACCCATGCCGAGAACCAAACCGCCGTTTCGGGCCGACGTGGTCGGCAGCATTTTGCGCACCGCGCCGCTCAAGGAAGCGCGCGCCAAGCGCGAGCAAGGCGCGATCAGCGCGGCACAGTTGACCGAAGTCGAGAACCGCGAGATCGAGAAAATCATACGCAAGCAGGAGGAGGTCGGGCTGAAATGTGCGACCGACGGCGAATTCCGCCGCTCCTGGTGGCATTTCGACTTCTACGGCATGCTCGACGGCACCGAAATCTACGAACTCGATCACGGCATCCAGTTCCAGGGCGTGCAGACCAAGCCGCTCAGCGTCCGCGTCAAGGGCAAGCTCGGCTTCTCCAATCACCCGATGCTGGAGCATTTCAAGTTTCTTAAAGCTCACACGCGCGTTACGCCGAAAATGTGCATCCCGAGCCCGGCCACGCTGCATTTCCGTCTGGAGCCGAACGCCGTCACCGCCAGGGACTACGCCGACCGCGACGCCATCTTCGACGATCTCGCCAAGACCTACCGGCAGGCCATCCGCGGTTTCTACGACGCCGGCTGCCGTTATTTGCAGTTCGACGATACCGCCTGGGCCTATCTGTGCTCGCAGGCCGAGCTGAAGAAAGCGCGCGAGCGCGGGCTCAATGCCGAGCGGCTGGCGCAAGACTATGCCGGCGTCATCAATGCGGCGCTTGCCGGCAAGCCGGCCGACATGGCAATCACGACGCATGTCTGCCGCGGCAATTTCCGCTCGACCTGGATCGCCGAAGGCGGCTACGAGCCGGTCGCCGAGATCATGCTCGGTCAATTGAACTACGACGGCTATTTCCTCGAATACGACACCGCGCGCGCCGGCGGCTTCGAGCCTTTACGGTTTTTGCCAAAGGGCAACAAGATCGTCGTGCTCGGTCTCGTCACCACCAAGTCGGGCAAGCTGGAAAAGAAGGACGACATCAAGCGGCGCATCGGCGAGGCGACCAAATATGCCGCCCTCGATCAGCTTTGT
Organism: uncultured Alphaproteobacteria bacterium; assembly: GCA_963823225.1. Lineage (GTDB taxonomy): Bacteria > Pseudomonadota > Alphaproteobacteria > Rhizobiales > Xanthobacteraceae > BOG-931. The sequence continues at coordinate 582,722 of CAWGKM010000001.1, forward strand.
CTGTCGCCGCAATGCGGCTTCGCCTCGACCGAAGAGGGCAACGTGCTCGCCGAGGACGAGCAATGGGCGAAGCTCCGCATGGTGGTCGAGCTGGCGGACGAGGTGTGGGGCTAGCTCCCGGCACGGCTTCCGCTCGCAAGCGGGCTCTTCTATTTTGGCCGCATGAGCGAGTTGACGCAGCGGTTTTTTGAAACGCTCCTGAGTACGCAATTTCAGTCGCCGGAGCAAAGGTTGCAATACCAGCGGCGCCTGCTTGAGCGGCTTGTGCGCCATGCACGCGCGACGGTGCCGTATTATCGCGACAGCGGCCGGCTCGATATTCTGTTCGCCAAGGACGACCGGATCGACTGGGCGCGCTGGGGCGAGATACCGATCCTGACCCGATCCGAAGCCCAGGCCAACAGCGACGCGCTTTATGCCGAATCGATGCCGGCGGACTGCGGCGAGATACGCACCGGCCTCACCTCCGGCTCGACCGGCAAACCGCTGGCGTTTCGGGTGAACACGATCCTCGCCGCCGCCAATACCGCGATCCAGGAACGGGCCTTCGTCTGGGCCGGCCTGCCCGACAAGCTCATCGTGGCGTGGTTTCTCGGCGCCAAGCCGGGCGAAGGGAAATATCCTATGGGAACGCTTTACCGAACCACGATCCGCGGCCATGAGCGGGAAATCCATCAGCTCGATGTCCGGACAACTCTTGAACAGCAGTGCGATTGGCTCGCGAGGATTCGCCCGGACGTGGTGATGGGATATCCAGGATTGCTGGCGCTCATCGCGCGCAATCTGCCGGGCGAGATCGCCGCGCACCCGTTCCGGCTCGCGATTTGCGTCGGCGAAGTGATTTCTCAAGAAACCCGCGCCGCGATCGAAACGGGCTTCCACTGTCCCGCCGTGGATATGTACTCCGGCTCGGAATTCGGCATCGTGGCGATCGAAGACCGCAGCGCCAGGCGGCTGTTCGTCAGCGAAGAGACGATGGCGGTCGAATTCAAGGAACCGGCAAATCCGGCTCCGGTCCACGGCGAACTCGTCGAGCTGATCGTCACGCCGTTCTACAACCACGCCATGCCGCTTATTCGCTATTCGACCGGTGACCTCGCCGAGGCCGATAAGGCCCCGGCGTCCGACGGTCGAACGCTGCGCCGCCTCGTTCGCATTGCCGGGCGGCAGCGGGATTTCTTCGTGCTGCCGAGCGGCCGGCATTGGTGGCCGCAAATCAGCCAGCCCAAGCTGCTGATTGAATTCCTCAGTTTCGATCAGATCCAGTTCGTGCAGATCGAGCGCGGACGCATCGAACTGCGTTTCGTGTCGCACCTGGCGGAGCCGGTGAAGAACGCCGCGGAGCTGATGGCGACGCTACGCGCCGCCGTGCCCGAGCCGGTCGAGTTTGCGCTCCAGCAGGTGCCGGAGATCGCGCGCCATCCGTCCGGGAAATATCTCGACTATGTGCGCGCGTTCGACGGCGGAACCTGACTTGCCGGCTCAGGCGGCGGTGTCGCTCCACAGGTAGCGGTAGCGATAGACGCCGATGCCGAGGCGGGCGAGCAGCACAATATCACGCTTGAGGCGGCGATCGCTAAACGCCGCCGCATGTGCCATTAACAAAAGCTTCGCCGTTGGTGCAAGTGCCTGAAGTGGACGTCGAGCCCGGGCCGAGCGTGTTGGTAAGGTCGAACAGGTTCGACGACGGATCGTCCTCCCGGTTGCGCCGGATCAGCGTCTTGTCGTGGTTACCGAAATACAGCCGCAGCCCGGCCCAGACTCCGTAATTGTTGCTGCCCTCGCCGATGCGTCCCTCGGCGAACAGCGTGGGCAACATGGTGCCGTTTGACGCCAAGGCATATTCTGTGCCGAATGCGGCGGCGTTTTTGCCGCCGAGATAGCGATGGCCGGCCCATGCGCCCCAGTTGTCGGTGACGTAATATTCCACCGTCACGGTGTCGAAGAAGCGCGTCACGTGGGTGAGGGCGCCGTTCGCCGTCGTCGTCGGTACGAAGCCGCCAGGAACCGCGACGAGCGCAGTAGTCGCGGTGGCGGTATTGTTGCCGAACTCGGCGCCCGCCACGCCCCGCAGCGTCCACTGTCCCAGATAGGCTTCGCCCTCGCCGCCGACATGTCCGACATTGACGTTGCCGATCGGCGTGCCCCAATGCACCCCATCGCCGTAGGCGCCGAGCAGCCCCTGCGCCGGATTGCGCCAGAACAGATGCCCCGCGCCGCCACCGATAAAGCGGCTGTCGAAGCCGCCGGCCACGCCGTCGAGTTCCGCCCCGAATTGACTGCCGAGCGGCACGGCGAGCGAGCCTTCGCCGGCGAAGAGACCTTTGCCATCTTCGCCTCCGCCGAGAACCGCGGCGGTGCCATTGACACCATCGACGGCCGGCAGTTGCGCCGGGGGAGCCGCGCCGGCGAATGCCGCGGCAACGCCGAAGAGGGTACTCACCAGACCGGTCAGGAACGTGGATGAAAACAGCCGAGAGCGAATCGACATAATACGGCGTCCCCAACGCCAAATATTGCTGTCGGTCAATTCTGGCACTGTCCGACGCATAGAAGTTAGCCCGCAATTTTGCGGGCGTCCATGCCCTTTGTGAATTCGACCCCGGCTTTCAGCGTGGTGATTGGCGTTCTGCCAAGCCCGCGGTTGCGCACAGCCTTTTGTGCACGTGCACCATTAACGCCATGGCGAACAGCGGCGTCGCCAGATTGACGACCGGGATCGAGACAAAGGCGGCGATGAACAAGCCGCCGACGTAAATCATCGCGGCATTGCGTTTGCGCAAGGCCTTGGCTTCGGCCGGCGGCCAAAACCGCATGGCGGCAAGCTCGAAATATTCGCGGCTTAGAATGTAAGCGGTGGCGAGGAAAAAGATCACGGCGCCGAAGCCGGCGAACAGCAACAGCGGCGCGGCGGCGAGATAGATCGCGACGGCGAGCAGCGTCGTCTTAAGGCCCTCCCACATGGCAAGCCGCAGCGGCACCGCCCTGCCGGGTGGCGCGGCCGGATAATGCGAGCGCTCGACTTCATCGGCGATCTGGTCAGCGAAGAAACTTCCGACCACGGCGGTCACCGCCGGCATCAGCATCACGCTGCCGACGACAATGCCGAGGCCGGCGGCGATCGAGAGCAGCCATGCGATCGCGTTCACCGGGGCGTGCGCGTGCGGTCCGAACGTCGTCTCGACCGAGGCGCCGCCGGTGCCGACCAGGTGAACGATCAAGCGGTCCAGCGCGATGCCGGCGGCGACGATGAGGGCGAGCGCAAGCCCAATCGATTTCCAAAGCATCGCGCGCAGCGGCGGCGAAAACATCTGGATAATCGCATTGATCGCGTCGTCGAGCATGTTTCATCGTCATTCCGGCCGAGCGACCCTCGACTTGATCGGGGGAGCGAGAGTCGGAATCCATAACCACCGCCACAGGTCGGCGGGCACTGCACTACCAGAACTTGGGGGTTCTGTGACTATGGATTCCGGGTTCGCGCTTCGCGCGCCCCGGAATGACGGTGGATTAGGCGGCTACCGCTGCCGCGTCGTCGTCCGCGCTGGCGGGCTGCGGGGCGAGCGGAACCGCCTCGGGCGTCCGCGACAGATCGGCCCAGCACAGCGTCTTGTAGTCGAAGCCCTGCGCGATGGTCGGCTTGACCACGTTGAAATACGGCGAAATGTCGAAATCGCGCGGGCAATACAGCGAGGAGTGGCGGATTTCCAAAATCTCCTCGCGCGCCTGCCGGCTGCGGGCGAGCTTGATCTTGGGCAGGATCGGATAGCGCACGGCGCGGAACGCGTCGGCGATCAGCGCCGAGCAGATCTGCCGCGACGGATCGCCCGAGCCGAGCGCGATCATGCGGCGGCGCCAACGTCGCGGCACCGGCAGCGGCAACAGATAGCGCAACAGGTCGATGATGTTTTTCAGATCGTAGGCGAAGCCGATGCGCTCCACGACGTAGGCGCAGACCCGTGCGCAGTCGGCCTCGGTCAAGTCCACCGGCCGGCAAATCCGCGTGTGAAAACGGATGTATTTCGACAATGGCGCCGAGACCACGCCTTCGCCGGCATTGGCTTCAATCAAGACATGCGGCTCGCCGTCCGCCGTCATGCGTCCCGCGAGCGGTCCGACATAGAGCGCCGAATGCGACCAGGTCGATTGGGTGAGGTATTTGATGACGCCGGAAATGTGGTTATTGCCCTCGACCAAGAGCACGTCGCCGGGCCGCAGCGTCTGGCGCAACGCCTCGGGATCGCTCGGCGTAAACGGCTCGTAGCCGGCGATCGGCTTGTGCAAGTAACGGGCGATCACTCGCCCGAGGCCATCGAGCATTCTGCTCATCTTGGGCCTCCCAGCCCGGCCGCGCGTTTTTGCCGCGTCTTTGATTGCAGGTACCGTATGCCATCTCCGTTGCAATTTAGTTCACACCGGCGGCGCGGCATTGACCCAACCTTAAGCATGGCGTTTGCCGATCATGCGGCATTCGTGCAATCTGCGTTGAGCCACAAGCAATTGGAAACCATGCCGCGCAAACCATGCCGCAAATAAGCCGACGTTCGTTCCTCGCCGCCGCGGCCGCGCTTGCGGCGCATCCGGCGCCGGGCGCGACCGCGCCGTCTTCGGGTCCGATAGAGGTCGTCATTGTCGGCGCCGGCGCGGCGGGCATCGCCGCAGCGCGCCGCTTCGCCGCCGCCGGCCGGCGCTATCTGGTGCTCGAAGCGACCGATCATATCGGCGGGCGCTGCGTCACCGATACCAAGAGCTTCGCCGTGCCTTATGACCGCGGCGCACACTGGATTTACCTGCCCGACTCGAACCCGCTGACCAAACTCACGCCGCATCGCGGCATCGACGTCTATCCGGCACCGCAGAGCCAGAAGGTGCGTATCGGCCGGCGCTATGCGCGCGAGGGCGAGCTCGAGGATTTTCTGACCGCCCAGGTGCGCACCACGCGCGCGATCGACGATATCGCGCGCAAGTCCGATATTCCCTGCGAGCAGGCGGTGCCGAGCGATCTCGGCGACTGGCGTTCGACGGTCGAATTCGTGCTCGGCCCGTACAATTGCGCCAAGGATTTGGCGCAATTGTCGTCGTTCGATTTCGCCAAGGCCGCCGAGCGCAATGCGGCGGCGTTTTGCAAGCAGGGTTTTGGCGCGCTACTCGCCGCGCTCGGCCAGGGGCTCAACGTTCAGCTCTCGACGCCGGCGAAGACGATCGATACCAGGGGCAATCTCACGGTGGAAACGGGCAAGGGCGCGATCATCGCCCGCACCGCGATCGTCACCGTACCGACCAGTGTCGTCGCCTCCGGCGGTCTTCGATTCAATCCGGAGCTCGGCCACCATCAGATCGACGCGTTCGGCCGGATGTCGCTTGGCAGCTACGACCATATTGCGCTCGAACTCGTCGGCAATCCTTTGGGCCTGGAAAGCGACGATCTGGTTTTTGAGAAATCGACGGATACGCATACCGCCGCGATCCTCGCCAATGTGTCCGGCACACCGCTCGCTACGATCGACGTTGCCGGCGCGTTCGGGCGCGATTTGTCGGGAGAGGGCGAAGCCGCGATGATCGACTTCGCCGCCGAATGGCTGGCGAGCCTCTATGGCGCGGAAATAAAGCAAGCGATCGGGCGCAAGCATGCGACGCGCTGGAACGCCGAACCCTATGCGCTCGGCGCCTGGTCGGCGGCCGTGCCGGGCAGCCAGTTCGCGCGCCGTCAATTCCTCGAGCCGATCGCCGACGACGTCTGGTATGCCGGCGAAGCGGCGCATGAGACTTTATGGGGCACGGTGGGCGGCGCCTGGGAATCCGGCGAGCGCGCCGCCGATGCGGTGTTGCGCCGGCTCGGTCCGCTCAAACAGACTGCGCCGGCGGAGAGCGAGGCCGCCGCGAAGCGCAAGCCGGCGCGCGAGCGCGCCGAGCGCCGCGAGCCGCGCTCTGAGGCCACTTCTCCGCAATACCGATATTTCGGCACGCCGAATATCATGCGCGAGGAGCGGTGATCATCCTCTCAGCACGCCGCCGGTGCGCTTGTTGACCTCACCGACGATCTTAGCCGCCAGCGCCTCGATCTCGGCGTCGGTCATGGTCTTATCGCGCGGCTGGATCGTCACGGCGATGGCGATCGATTTCTTGCCCGGCTCGACGCCCTTGCCCTCATAGACGTCGAACACGCCGATGCCGGCGATGAGCTTGCGGTCGGCGGAGGCCGCGGCGCGCACGACATCGGCGGCCTTGACGCTGCGCTCGACGACGAAAGCGAAATCGCGCTCGACCGGCTGGAACGGCGACAGTTCGAGCGCGGGTTTTACGCGCGTGGCTCTCATCTTGGGCTCGGGGATTCGTTCCAAAATAACCTCGAAGCCGACCAGCGGGCCTTCGGCATCGAGCGCCTCGAGCGCGCCCGGATGCAGCTCGCCGAAGTGGCCGAGCACGTTCTGCGGCCCGATCTGGATCGTCCCGGAGCGCCCGGGATGCAACCATGCCGGGCCGCCCGGCACCACCTGCAGCGCCGGCGAAGGCGCCCCGGCCGCGGTCAGCACGGCGAGCGCGTCGGCTTTGGCGTCGAACGCATCGACCTCGCCGTCGCGTTTTTGCCAATGCCGGCCGATGCCGGACGGCTTGGCCAGCGCGCGACGGATGCCGGCGGCGGCGGTGAACTGGTCGGCCGGTTGATCGCCGCGAAACACCTGGCCGACTTCGAACAAGCCGGTATCGGGCAAGCCGCGGTCGGCGTTTTTCTGCGCCGCGGCGACGAGGCCCGGAATAAGGCTCGGCCGCATGTCGGAAAGCTCCGCCGCAATCGGATTGGCGAGCGCAAGCTCGGGCTTGCCGCCGCCGAACAACTCGGCGGGCTTTTTGGCGATGAAGGACCAGGTCACGGCTTCCACCAAATTGCGCGCGGCGAGCGCGCGCTTGGCTTTTCGGGTGCGCAGCTGGATCGGCGTGAGCACCGGCCGGCGCGGCGCCTCGCCGCGGTCGAACGGCGTCGGCGGCACGCGGTCGACCCCGAGGATGCGCACCACCTCCTCGACCACATCGGCCTTGCTTTGCACGTCGGGCCGCCAGGAGGGCACCGCCACTTTGACGCGCTCACCTTGCCCGGCGACGAAGAAACCGAGGCGTTCGAGCACGCGGCGCATTTCGGCGAGCGGCACAGCGAGGCCGGCCAGGCGTTGCAGTTCGGACAGCGGAAAATCGACGACCCGCTCGGGCGCTTCCGCGCTGCCCGCGACGTTGACCGCCGACGGCACCCCGCCGCACAAATCCATGACCATGCGCGTCGCCATCTCGAGGCCCGGCAGCATGAAAGCCGGATCGACGCCGCGCTCGAAGCGGTAGCGGGCGTCGGAATTGATGCCGAGCTTGCGGCCGGTCTGCGCGATGTTGATCGGCTCCCACAGCGCCGACTCGATCAGCACGTCCGCAGTCGCCGCCGAGCAGCCGGTTTTCTCGCCGCCCATGATGCCGGACAGCGATTCGACGCCGTCGTCGTCGGCAATGACGCAGATCGCGTCGTCAAGCGTGTAGGTCTTGCCGTCGAGCGCGACGAGCGTTTCGCCCGACCGCGCGCGCCGTACTGCGAGATTGCCGCGGACTTTGGCGGCATCGAACACGTGCAGCGGGCGGCCGCGGTCATAAGTGATGAAGTTGGTGATATCGACCAGCGCATTGATCGGCCGGAAGCCGATCGCGGCGAGCCGCTTTTGCAGCCAGTCCGGCGAGGGTGCGTTTTTCACCCCGCGCACCAAGCGCAGCGCAAAGGCCGGGCACAACGAGGCGGTCGCGCCGAAGTCGAGGCTCACTTTGACCGGGCACGGGAATTCGCCTTTGACCGGCTTGATGGCCGTGTCCTTGAACTTGCCCATGTCGGCTGCGGCAAGGTCGCGCGCGATGCCGTGTACGCCGGCGGCATCGCCGCGGTTCGGCGTCAGATTGAGTTCGAGCACCGGATCGTCGAGGCCGGCATATTTCGCATAAGGCTCCCCGACCGGCGCATCCTCCGGCAGTTCGATAATGCCCTCGTGATTGGCGGAGATTTGCAGCTCGAATTCCGAGACCAACATGCCGCGACTCTCGACGTCGCGGATTTTGCCGATGCCGAGCGTGATGTTCTTGCCCGGGATAAAGGCGCCGACCGGCGCGAACACGCCTTTCATGCCGGTGCGGGCGTTCGGCGCGCCGCACACGACTTGAATGGGCTTGCCGTCGCCAATGTCGACCACGCACACGCGCAAGCGATCCGCATTGGGATGCTGCTTGGCTTCGACGACGCGGGCAATGACGAACGGCGCGAACAGTTTTCCCTTGTCCTCGATGCGCTCGACTTCGAGCCCGATCATGGTGAGCTTGTCGGCAATCTCGGGCAGCGGACGGTCGGTGTCGAGGTGCTCCTTGAGCCAAGCGAGGGTGAATTTCATCATGGCATCACGGGCTTAATCCCCCCGCCAGCGTCGGGAAATCGAGCGGGCGGAAGCCGTAATGCGACAGCCAGCGCAGGTCGGCCTCGAAGAAGGCGCGCAGGTCCGACATGCCGTATTTGAGCATGGCGATGCGATCGATGCCCATGCCCCAGGCAAAGCCTTGGTACTCGTCCGGGTCCAGCCCGCAATTCTTCATCACGTTCGGATGCACCATGCCGCAGCCGAGAATCTCCATCCAATCCTCGCCTTCGCCGAAGCGGATTTCGCCCTTGTCGCGGCGGCACTGGATGTCGACTTCGAGCGACGGCTCGGTGAACGGAAAGAACGACGGCCGAAACCGCATGCCGACGCGCTCGACTTCGAAGAACGCCTTAAAAAATTCCTCCAGGATCCATTTCAGATGGCCCAGATGCGAGGTCTTGTCGATGACCAGCCCCTCGACCTGGTGAAACATCGGCGTGTGCGTCTGGTCGGAGTCGCTGCGATAGGTGCGACCGGGAATGATGACGCGGATCGGCGGCTTTTGCGCGAGCATGGTGCGCACCTGCACCGGGGAAGTGTGGGTGCGCAGCAGGAGCCGCGTGCCGTCCGGCTTCGGATTGAAGAAGAACGTGTCCTGCATCTCGCGCGCCGGATGGTCCGGCGGAAAATTGAGCTTGGTGAAGTTGTAATCGTCGGTCTCGATGTCGGGACCTTCGGCGACGGCAAAACCCATATCGGCGAAGATAGCGGTGAGTTCGTCGGTGACTTGGGTGATCGGATGGACGCGCCCGATCTCGAACGGCGCCTCACGCACCGGCAGCGTGACGTCGACGCTCTCGGTATTGAGCCGCGCCTCGAGTGCGGAATCCTTGAACGCCTCGCGCCGTGCTAGGAGCGCGGCGTTGACGCGATCCTTCAGCCCGTTGATCAGCGATCCTTGACTCTTGCGCTCCTCGGGCGACATCGTGCCCAGCGTCTTCAGCAGCGCCGTGACTGAGCCGTTCTTGCCCAGCGCCGCCACCCGCACCGCTTCGAGCGCAGCTTCGTCGCCGGCGGCGGCGATTGCGGCGAGAATTTCCGTTTCGAGCTGCGCGGCGTCGGGCATCGCAATCAATCCGGCATGAACGGCAGGTCGGTATCGGATGGCCGGCCGCCGGCCTGGGTAAGCATGCTGTGAACTTGGCCGCGATGGTGGGTCTGATGATTGAACATATGGGTGACCAAAACCCAGCGCGGCCGCGTCCATTCGCGCTTGGTCGCGCCGGAATAATAAGTTTGGTCGGCGGCGAGCCAGGCGCCATCGATCGTGTCGGCCCAATCGAGAATTGTTTTGTCGAAGGCCGCGCGCTCGGCCTTCAAGTTCCCCCAGTCCGGATAGAGCGACACCGATTCCGGGATGCCGACGGTCGGCCGCGGCAGATCGGTGAAGCGGCCCATCCAGCTATGGTCGGCCCACAGGATGTGACTCAGCGTCTTATGGATGGAGCCGAACCAGGCGCCCCGCTCCTGCCGCCGTTCGGCGTCGGACAGCCGGTCGGCCACGCCGTACAGGTTTTCATTCTGCCAGCGATTGTAGCGCGCCATGCGCTGCACATAAGCGCGGTCGATCACGACACGCTCACGCCAGCGCCGATTTGGCTTGGCCGACGATCGCCTCGAAGGCCGCGGGCTCACGGATGGCAAGGTCGGAGAGCACCTTGCGGTCGACCGCGATTCCGGCCTTGGCGAGCCCGGCGATAAAGCGGCTGTAGTTGAGCCCGAACGGGCGCACCGCGGCATTGAGCCGCTGGATCCACAGCGCGCGGAAAGTGCGCTTTCTTCGCTTGCGGTCGCGATAGGCGTATTGGTTCGCCTTCTCGACCGCCTGCTTGGCGATGCGGATGGTGTTCTTGCGCCGGCCGTAATAGCCCTTGGCGGCTTTGAGCACTTTCTTGTGCTTGGCATGGGAGGTGACGCCGCGTTTGACGCGAGCCATGATTGGTCTCCTTCAACGATCGGGAACGCTAAACGGCCTTCAGCCGTTCGGCAAAAAGTATTTCTTGACGTTGTCGCCGTCGGTCTTGAATAGCACGTTGGTGCCGCGCAATTGGCGGATTTGCTTTTTGGTGCGCTTGATCATGCCATGGCGCTTGCGCGACTGCTGATAAAGGACCTTGCCTCCGCCGGTCACCTTGAAGCGCTTTTTGGCGCCGGATTTGGTTTTGATCTTGGGCATTTGGCTCTCCTGATAATGCGCGCCGGATTCCGGCCCGAACGCCGGCGATCGTCGAAGATCGCGTGCTGATTGAGCACTTCGCCGCCGCCACGGCAGCCCTTATCAGCCGGGCGGCGGGAGGGCGCGGTTATGGCAGAGGCAAACTGAATTGGCAAATTTTGGATCAGCAAATGCGGGCACGGCGGGGCGGCGGCGCAGCCCCGCCGGATCGGTTTAGAACCGCGAAAACGCCTAAGGCAGTTCGGAGATCAGTTTCATGTATTCGGCTTCGGACCAGGCTCTTGCGGTGCGGGTCCGGACATTTCCTTGGCCACCGATCGCCATGCAAAATTTGGCGACGTTGTCGCCATTAGGGCTCTCGACAATGGCCACGAGATCCGAACTCGCCGGAGGTGAGAAAGACCTGCTTTAGATCGACGCCCAACTTCTTGCCCAGTTCACGCGCGGCCACGGCGCGCTTTGGGGAATCCTTGACGTTGCGAATTCCCTGGTCGGTCCAATTTATCGTGATGATGAATGTTGGCATCGTCGTCTCCTCTCTACGATAATTTGCCCAACGTAACGAGGCAGGCACCGAGAGTGCCTACCGGGAAATCATGTCAGTTCGTCGATTGGCTCACTCGGTCAATTCGCCGAATGCCTCATCGCGGCGCCAAAACCATGACGACCTGGCGGCCCTCGAAGCGCGGCTCTTGCTCGATCTTGGCGATCTTGGCGGTGTCGCCCTTGACGCGGTCTAACAGCTTATAGCCGAGTTCCTGGTGCGCCATTTCGCGGCCGCGGAACCGCAACGTCACCTTGACCTTGTCGCCTTCCTCGAAGAATCGCTGGATCGAGCGCATTTTCACGTCGTAATCGTGATCGTCGATCATCGGCCGCAGCTTGATCTCCTTGATCTCGACGACCTTCTGCTTCTTGCGCGCCTCGGCGGCTTTCTTCTGCGCCTGATATTTGTATTTGCCGTAATCGAGAATTTTGCAGACCGGCGGGACCGAATTCGGCGCGATCTCCACCAGATCGAGCCCGGCCTCCTGCGCCAGCGCAAGCGCTGCGGTAATTTCGGTGACGCCCTTGTTGGCGCCGTCGTTATCGATGAGTTGGACCTCGCGTACGCGGATCTCCTCGTTGATGCGCGGACCCTCCTTGGCGGCGGGCTGCGCGGTTCTGATCGGGCGACGAATGGGTTTTATCTCCTTAAGTCGTTGCTACGCGCCGCCCGGCATCGCGCGATACGACGGAGATTGATCGGCGATGCTGATCGGCAACCGCGGAGGATCGAGAGTTTTTCGCTGCAAGTCAACGACAATGCGCGTTGCGTGCATGGCACGGCGCCGTCATTTATGTTTCGTCGCCCTGAGGTGGCCGCCAACGGGTCCGGCCCGAAGTGGCCGGCCCGATGACAAGCGCCGCGGCCCGCGCAGGATGCACGGCCCCTTGTCCGCGGCCGCATCCTTCGAGGCCCGCGTTGCGCGCGGGCGCCTGAGCATGACGGGATACCAAGGAATGAACGATAAAGGCCTGAAATTCCTGCACATTGGCGACGGGGCCGAGCGGCGCGCCATTGCCGTCCGCGCCCAGAGCGGCGCCGCGCCCGGCCTATTTTGGCTTGGCGGCTACAAGTCCGACATGACCGGCACCAAGGCGGCCGCGCTCGCCGATTGGGCGGGCCGCCAGCGCCGCGCCTGCCTGCGGTTCGACTATTCCGGCCATGGCGAATCGGAGGGCGCCTTCACTGACGGCACGATCGGCCGCTGGCTCGCCGATAGCCTCGCGGTATTCGACGCTTGCTGCAAGGGTCCGCAGATTCTGGTCGGCTCGTCGATGGGCGGCTGGATCGCGCTGCTCATGGTGCGGGCCTTGCGGCAGCGCAGCGAAGCAGGCCCGGCGAGCGTCGCCGGCCTGGTGCTCATCGCGCCGGCGGTCGATTTCACCGAAGAGTTGATGTGGAATAGATTTACGCCCGAGATCAGGCGCGAGCTCGAGCAGAACGGAGTTTGGGCGCGGCCGTCGCAATATTCGGCGGAGCCTTATCTCGTCACCCGGCAATTGATCGAGGAAGGCCGCAATCATCTTCTCCTCGGCGGCATGATCGAGACCGGCTGCCCGGTGCGCATCCTGCAAGGCGTGGCCGACCCGGATGTGCCGTGGCAGCATGTCAAGGCGCTGGTGTCGCGGCTCGCCTGCGACGACGTGGTGCTGACTCTCGTCAAGGACGGCGATCACCGCCTGTCGCGGCCCGAAGACATCGAGCGCCTCACTCGCGCCGTGGCGGAGTTCTAATTTCCGCAGCAAATCACCGCGCGCTGCGCTGCGCCGGGGATACGGCGGCCTCGCTGTCGGTCACCGCTGCCATCTCCTCGCCCTGGAACGCCACGCCGAGCTTGTCATGGGTGCGCCAGACGACGCGGCAGGCGCGCCGCGTGCGGCCGCATTCGAAAGTCAGATCGAAGGTTTGCGGCAGGCCAAAGGTATTCGCCATTTTCAGGCAGGCGCCGGCCGAGGTGATGTTCTGCACGGTGCAGTGAATGACCGGCGAGCGCCGCCGCTGCACAATGATCTTGGCGCTGCGCAGCACTTTCGTGCGGGTTACGTCTCTGCGTTCCTTATTCTTGTCCTCGTCCATGGCACAGCCCGGGTCGCGCGTTCGGATCGAACGCCGGCAGACTGCTCTCTATCAAGCAAGCGTTACGGATCGTCGAATGGTCAACCGAGTCAAAAGTTAATGCCGGCAAACTGTGCTTGGCTCGCGGCTCCGCGCTAACGCTTTGTAGACCGTAAGGCCCGGAGACGCTGGCGCGCCCGAAGGGATTCGAACCCCTGACCTCTGCCTTCGGAGGGCAGCGCTCTATCCAGCTGAGCTACGGGCGCGGTGACGCGTAAATACCGAAACGCCGTCCATGCGGCAACCTGCGTTTCCCTGGTACAGCGCATCACCATAGCGCGTCAAAGACGCGCGTGAACGCGTTTTGCTCTGGCGCTGCGGCTCTAGCGGCCAGCGCCCGAGGCCCCCATATGAGGAACTTCCCCCACAAAGGAGCACCGTATGGCCTCGCGCCAAATCAAAATGCCTGTAAAGGACGATTCCGAAAAAGAACAAGAAGCCGATGCGTCGTTCTCCCAACGCAAGCGGCCGGAGCGCGGCCGATATCTGCTTCAGGTCGACCGGCAGACCAAGGGCTCCTACACGACATCGGAAGCCGCCCAATCGGCGGCGCTTGCGATCAAGACCGGTTATCCGATCGTTCAGGTGTCGATCTACGACAGCGTCGATAACTTGAACACAATCGTTGAAGCGCCGTCCGCGGCATCGTGACGAAGTGCCACCTCACCATCGTTGCCGGCGTCGAAACCGTCGATCGTCCCAGCGACGGCGAACCCATCGCCCATGCCCGGCCTCATTTTAAGGCCGAGGACCGGATGCCGCCGCAGCGGTGACGGCCCGCTGATTACTACTGCGCGGCCAATGACGAGATCGCCACAGTCACCGTGCCGTCGGCATCGGCGACGATGCGGTCCGGACGCTCGATCCTATGCGAGCGCGGCGCGGCCGACCCCGGATTTCGCTTTCGCTCGATCCGGGCTACGCTGCCGCCTCGGCCCATTCACACGCCAGGAAGCCATCCATGCCGCAATCAATGTCGCAAGCCTCGCTGCCCGCTTTCGAAATCAATCTCAACGCGCTGTCCGGCCTTCTCGACAAGGCCGAAGCCTTTGCCGCCGCCAAGAAAATCGATCCAGCGGTGCTCTTGCGCTCGCGGCTGTCGCCCGACATGTTCGATCTCGCGCGCCAGGTGCAGGTCGCAACCGATCAGGCCAGGCGCGGCGCCGCGCGCCTCGCCGGCGTCGAGGCGCCGAGCTACGAGGACAACGAGACCACGATTGCGCAGCTCAAGGCGCGGCTTGCCAAAACGGTCGCCTATCTGAAGACGCTCGACCGCGCCAAGATCGATGCCTCAGCCGAGCGCGAAATCACGTTTCCGCTCGGCCCGGAGAAGAAGGGCCACATGAAAGGCGACGATTATCTCAACCATTTCGTGCTGCCGAATTTTTATTTCCATTGCACCGCCGCTTACGCGATCCTGCGGCATTGCGGCGTGGAGATCGGCAAGCGCGATTTCATGGGCGCGATCCCGCTCAAGATGACTTGAGACGGGGAACGACGGCATTACCGCAAAAAATCAAGGGTGGAGAACCGTCAGCGCCAGCATGGTGACAAAGACAAGGACAGCCGCCGCCAAGACAAAATAGCCGACTTTGATTGCGAAGTCGGCAGTGATGTTGCTCGTTGTCATGATCAACCCCCTCCCGTTTGGTGAGTTTCCTAAGTCCGATGCTCAGGTCGCCTTCGGAGGAGCAAGTCGCGCGGGTTGCAGCCGACGGCGGAAGAGGCAAGCCCGGCGCTTGGCCGGGGCCTAACTTGCGGTATCGAACGGCTTACTTCTGCTGCTGCTGGTTCGGCTGTTTGTCGGCGGGCTTCGCACTGCCCGGATTCTGAGTCTGCTGCTGCGGATTGGCCGGCTTCTGGTTCTGCTGCTGCGGGTTACCAGGGTTCTGGCTCTGTTGCTGCGGATTGCCCGAAACGGGGGTCTTCGGCGTCTCGTTGGCGCCCTGCTGAGGATTTGACATAGTATTTCCTTTCAAAATAGCTTTTGAATAAGTTTGGTATCCCTTTCATCTGGGGCCTTGAAAATATTAAACAAGTGCGATTCTCGGCCTTATTTTCCAAAAACCTCTTTTCCTCACCAATTCGCAGTATTGTGTGATAATGTCTCGCCCATGATCGATCATGAAGATTTTTCCGTTGTCGTGAAGCACCGGGCGCCGCCGCCAAAATCATGGCGATGGGAGATCTATCGCGCCGGCAGAACCAGCGCGATCGACCACTCCGAGGTCTATTTCGAGTCCATGACGGAAGCCAACCGGGCGGGAAAAGCCGCGCTCAGCCGATTGTTGAGCGAATACCCCGACTGACCTGGCGCACTGCCTGACGCAAGCTGGCCGGTTCGTGTCCGGCGGCCGAACTGCGCATAGCCCCGCGCCAGTGGCCCGAGCGCCTTGGCCAGCGGGCCCATTCACCGCTCGAAGCGAAGAGGAACATCGCGTGCAGGTTCTCGTCCGCGACAACAATGTCGACCAGGCCCTCAAAGTGCTGAAGAAGAAAATGCAGCGCGAGGGCATCTTCCGCGAGATGAAGCTTCGCGGCCATTACGAAAAACCCTCGGTGCGGCGAGTCCGCGAGCGGGCGGAAGCGATCCGCCGCGCCCGCAAGCTCGCTCGCAAAAAATTGCAGCGTGAAGGTTTGCTGCCGATGAAGCCGCGGCTCGTCCCGGGCGCCGCGCCGGGAAGAGGCGGTCCCGGACGAAGTAGTCCCTTCGGCGCGCCGCGGCGGTTTTGATTTCGCAACGTCGCTACCGACCCGCTGAGCGAAAGCGGGTCGCTCATCCGCACAATTGGCTCTAAGCCTTGGGGCTCTAAGCCTTGGGGTCTGCGGCCTCGTCTTTCCACGGCAATTGATCGAATGGCGGCTGGTAGCCACGAGCCCGGTAGCGGTCTTCCGGCACGTCGAGTTCTTGATGCTCGTCGTATTTGACGTGGGCACTATGTTGGTTGCCCCAACCGTTTCGTTCTCTATAAATGCCTCGCGGTTCCATGCGCGTAGAATATAGAGGCAGTCATTTTGATCTTTGACGCAGGTCAAGGGCAGCGTTCGAGAATTTTTGCATTATTGTGAGGCTTCCAGTGAAGCGAGAGCGGCAGAAGTTTGACGCGATTTCGCATGTAGTACTTAATAGATACACGGGAGCAAAATAATGGAAAGCGCCACATTTCGGAAATGGTTGACCGAGCGCGGCTGTCGCTTCGACCGGCACGAACATGAGCGGGGCCAAGGTCAGGTCATGGTCACCGTGCATCGAGAGGGGCGCAAGGCGGAGATTCCCCTTGGCGGCTCACGCCAGATCCTCAACTCCCGGGTGGTGCGTCAGGCGTGCGAAGAGCTCGGCCTTGACTGGTTGCAACTGCCGGGGCCGAAGGATCGAGTCTGACGGCCAAGCTCGCCAATGTTAAGGGCGGCCAATCCGAAAAACGAATAAACCCACGAACATCGATGCAGGTCGAATGATGTATCGTTTTCTCGAATGCACGGCGGATCGATATATGACGCGTGCAGTAACGACCGTGACACGCCAGACAACCATGCGCGAGCTGGCGGCATTGATCGCCAAACACGATTTCAATTCCTTCCCCGTAGTGGAAGAAGGAAAGGTGTTGGGGATCGTTACAAAATTCGATTTTCTCCGGGCGTTTGCCTTCACCACGGGTCAGATGATGCCCCAATACGACGAGTTGATGCGGCGGCCGGTCGGCGAAATGATGACCGAAGCCGTCGTGCATGTCGAACCGGCGGCGCCATTGACACGCGTGCTCCAACTGATGGTCAGCCTTAAGAGCCGCAGCTTTCCGGTTATCGGGCCCGACCGCCGATTGGTGGGAATAATCTCGCGCGAGGACGTCATCCGCGCCCTCAAAGAGGCGACGCAGGGCGATTAACGCCTGCGGTTCAGCGATGGACCAGCACCGGTATCTTGCAATGCGTGAGGACCTTGACCGTCTCGCTGCCGAGGACGAGCGCGGAGACGCCGTGGCGCCCGTGCGAGGCCATGACGATGAGATCGCAGCCCTTTGACTTCGCCATATCGACGATCGCCCGGTAGGGATGCTCATGCTCGACCTGGACCGTCTCGCAGGCGACGCCCGCCGCTTGCGCTGCCTGGGCGGCGGCGCCAAGGGTTTTCTCGGCATGCTTCTGCATGCGTTCCTTGTACCGAGCCGGCGTGTCCTCGATCATCTGCATGTCGGTCGTAAGCGTATGAAAAGGCGGCAAGACCGTAAGCACGGTGGCTTTGGCGCCAATCCGCTTGGCCAGGGCGATGCCGTGCTGGATAGCTTTCCCGGCGAGTTCCGACCCGTCCGTCGGTATCAGCATGTTGGTATACATTGGCCTCTCCTTGATCGCGAAGTTTTAGCACGTAGGATAGGTTGAGCGCAGCGAAACCTATTATGGTCGGGAATCCATACGAGCGATGAGTTTCGTTTCCGCCTTCGCGCTCCGCGCTTCCACCTACGCGCTCCGCGCTTCGGTGGACCCAAACCCGCCGTAGCTCGCGAAGCGAGCGTAGGGGGGTCGGCGGACTCCAACCCGCCGTAGCTCGCGCAGCGAGCGAAGGCGGGTCACTCAACCGATCCTAAGCGCTTAGCGTTAGGAAAGACGATGGCCAGCAACAACAAAAAAACTAAAGCCGACGCGGCGCCAAAAAATGACGCCGCGGCGAAGGTCGAGAGCCCTGCGGCTAAAGACGCGCCCAAAGACACGCCCAAGCCCGAGGGCGGCGCGACAGCCGGCGCGGCACCTGCCAACTATAACCGGGGCGAAGGCCAAAAACCGGTCACCGCGGCCTACAAGGAAAACTGGAACGCGATTTTCGCCAAGAAGCGCACGAAGAAGAAAAAGCGATAGCCAGCGCGAAGTAGGGCGGGTTCGCGCAACGGGTCCGCGGCATGCGCGGCCCGCTGGCGGGCTCCGGCGTAACCCGCCGTGTTGAAGTCGCTAATTTGGCGGATTATGCTCCGCTAATCCGCCCCACGGGCTGCGCGCTACGCTCGCTCATGAACCAATTTGGCAGACCTTGGTAGGCAAGCCGGTTGCACGCGAAACATCACTTTCTAGGTTGTTCAACAAATCACCGCGAAAGCTGAAAATAAGATCATCAGCCAATCTTGAGATTCGGAAAGGTGTATCACCGCTAGCATCATAGTACACCCGAACGAGATTACCTAGAGAAGGATCTCGCGGCTCTAAGAGCACGTAGCAGCAAAGCGTTGTATGTCTAAGGTCGCGAGGTTCAAATTTGGAGAGATCATAATCGCGCCGGCCCTTTAGGATGGGCGTGTACATGCGGTATGAATGATCCTCAATGACGGCCTTCTGGTTTGCGCGATTTATTGCGACGCTAAATGTTTGCGCGACAAGCGCATCTTCAAAGTAATCATACTTTATGAGTTTGGAGACAAAGCGGATTTCATAACGCTGAGAATCGATCTTTATCGCTCTCCAAATAGTGTGCAGGACATCGGTCAGCTTCTGGAACTTGCCGTCAACAAAAGAAGCAACTTCGATCCCACCACCCCACCAATCTAGAATGTTTTCGCCAGTGATAGTTTCGTGCCCTATAAGCGCGCCAGAAACTCCCAATGCCTGGGTAAACGCCCAGCCATAATGTTCAGGACTTTCGGGCTGACAATCAGGTAGAGGATTAGCAGCTACGCCCTGAGGAATTATCTGTAATAGGTCATCCGCTCCGGTGCCCCCGGCGTAGATTTTGACCTCGCCCACCGAAACGCAGTCTATGCAGTATTCAAAGTGCTGTAGATGCACGCGACCCTTATCTAAATGATCCGGCGTCAAAATCGTTCCTACAAGCTGGAGATCGTCTCTATCGCCGGGGTCGCGACTTTCGACGATTTGACGAATAGTCTCTAGCGTGAGGTCCCCGTTATCAATGGCCCTTTTCATTTCGCTCATTAAGGAGAGCGCTTGCAAGTAGCTGCCCGCCCAAGCAATGATTAAGCGATCACTGATCAGATTTACCTTTTGCCGCAATGCGTGCACTGCCCTGTGCGCACCCTCCGGAAGCCGAGCATTGATGTCCTTACCGGCCGGAATATCGACAACATGACTTGGCTTAACATCCGCAGACAATAGTAAGTCACCGATATAGATCGGTATTCCGTTGAACGAGATTCGGGCAATCAGAGTCAAAGGCCAAACCGTCAATGCCACATTGTGAAAGTGAAATGCGGTTAACGCGCGAAGAAATACAAGCCCCAGATTTTGCCGCCGCTCAATTCGGCCTACGAGATGGTAATTCGAAGGTGACAAGATCATGAATCATCGGCACAGTCTCATAACAGTACTTCACCGCTCTTTCGGTTACCTTCGCACCACCGATCGGGGCATCTTAAAAGTCCTTCCTACGATTGCGCAAATATCAATCGTACTCGCCACACTTACCTTTTTGCAACAGCAAGACCCGTTGGTTGCAGAACATATCGATCACGAAACGAAAATGTTGTCGTTGCGCAACAGCGGTTTCGTGCCTGTCTCTGTCCGTTCTTACGCAATGGAATTCCGTCTCAGCTTAATTAAGGACGCGGACCACCACATCTCCATCAATAAGGAGAATCCGATTAGCGGTTTCTCCACACGCGGCCCGTTCATCCCTAACACCACTATCTGGCCGTTTAGTACTCGCACGCGCGATCTCACGAAATCGCAATTGGATTTTGACGAATGGCACGGCCAAGACCCGGATTTCGTTATCTATTGCCTTGCATTCGAGAAAACATCCTGGCTCGGCAAGACGAGCAATGATATTCTGCTCACACCGAAGCTCAAGTTTTCTGCAAGTCCATTCGGCCCGCTTCCTCCGAACGCAGCCATGGGGGGCGGCTATCCAAGTACGCTTATTGCCGTTGAAAAGCAGATCCGGTCGGACTGCCTGACGTTTTTTGAAATGACCCGCTAACACTTAATATCACGAAGCCATCTCCCGTTGCGCCAGTAATGAGGTCTTAGGACGGTTGCTTTTCCTGCGTTTCTTTGATTGCGCCAGAGCACACTTCGGAGTCAATGTGTTGAGAGGCTTTGGAAACGTACTCAGCTCTGTCCTAACGGCGGGCAGGAAACGTCGTTGGGTATTGGTCCTCTTTTGATGGCAATTGAACCCAATTCTTCAGATCATTGGCCTTTGTACGATGCAGGTCCGCCGAAGCACGTCCATGCCATGGGCGTCGTCTCAGTTAATTTCAACTATCTTGAGTTTGTTCTACTGCTTCATTACTTCTTCTTCCTGCCAGCCGCCCATGGATTTTCCAGTCTGCTTTTTGGACAAGTACAAAACAACACAGTCAGGCTCAAACTGTTAAGAATGATAGCGGACAAACATATTTCGAACCAATCTATCAAGGAAAATGTTTTGCACTTCAGCGAAGGTTTCCGGATTTGCGCAGATAACAGAAATATTTTTATGCACGCTCAACTTATTGGCCGCCGGGACTCTGATGAGATACTACCGGCGTCAAAATGGTCTCGAAGCGGCAACCTGAGCAGTTATAATTTCAAGCTTGAGGAAATTAGACAAGTCGCTGACGAAATTCGAGCATTTGCTGATTTCGGAAATCAGACGGTTATGTATGCTTTCGCTCAGAACCGCAATTTACCGAATATGGGCCCCCCAACGTTGCCTCAAAAGCCCTCACTGCCAACTGATTTGGAGGAAAAGTACCGCAAAGACAATGAAGAGGCATAACCTCCCGCCTCTTCACAAAAAACTCTGCGGGTCGACGTCGATGTCGAGCTTGATCGCGCCGTGCTTTTTCGGCGCGGCGGCGAGCCATTCGCGTAAGTATGCCGAGAGGTCGAAATTGCGCGGCGCCTTGATCAGCAGACGCAGCCGATGGCGGCCGCGCACCAAAGCGAGCGGCGCCTCGGCGGGGCCGAGCACGCGCACTTCGTCGTGGATCGGCGCGGCGCGGGCGAGCGCGCGCGCGTAGGCCGCGGTGTCGTTCTTGTCGGGGCCGGATACCACGATCGAGGCGAGCCGGCCGAACGGCGGATAGTGCGCCTTCTCGCGCATCTCGATCTCGGCGGAGTAGAACGCCTCGCGGTCCTGCGCGACGAGCGCGCGCATCACCGGATGCTCGGGCTGGTGGGTTTGCAGATAGCCGTGCCCGACGCCGGCGTCGCGGCCGGCACGGCCCATCACCTGATGCAGGAGCTGGAAGGTGCGCTCGGCGGCGCGCGGATCGCCGTTGGCGAGGCCCAAATCGGCGTCGATCACGCCGACGAGATTCAACATCGGGAAATGATGGCCTTTGGCGACCAGCTGGGTGCCGATGACGATATCGAAACGGCCGGCCGCGATGTCGGCGAATTCCTCGCGCATGCGCTCGACCGAGGCGACCAGATCGGACGACAGCACCAGCACGCGCGCGTCGGGAAAAAGCGCGCGCACCTCCTCTTCGAGCCGCTCGACGCCCGGCCCGATGGCGACGAAGGAGTTTTGCGCCTGGCAATTCGGGCAGGCGGGCGGATGCGGCATGGCGAAGCCGCAGTGGTGGCAGACCAGCTCCCGGCGGAAGCGGTGATCGACCAGCCAGGCGTCGCAATTCGGGCAGGAAAAACGGAAGCCGCAGGCGCGGCACAGCGTCAGCGGCGCGTAGCCGCGGCGATTGAGAAACAGCAGCGCCTGCTCACGCCGCTCCAGCGCGGTCTTGATGGCGCCGGCAAGCGTCGGCGCAATGAATCGCCCGGGCGGCGGCCGCTCGGCGCGCAGATCGATTGCCTCGACCGCGGGCATGAGCTGGCCGCCGAAGCGCTCGGGCAGCGCGAGCCGTCGATAGCGGCCGCGCCGCGCATTGACCTCGGTCTCGAGCGACGGCGTCGCCGAAGCGAGCACCACCGGGATGCGCGCGATATGGCCGCGCACCACCGCCATGTCGCGGGCGTGATAGTGCACGCCGTCCTCCTGCTTGTAAGCGGGATCGTGCTCCTCATCGACCACGATCAGCCCGAGATCGGCATAGGGCAAAAACAACGCCGAGCGCGCGCCGACCACGACGGAGACTTCGCCATTCGCCACCGCGCGCCAGGTGCGGGCGCGTTTGCGCGGCGTGAGTTCCGAATGCCATTCCGCCGGGCGGGTGCCGAAGCGCGCGGCGAAGCGGTCGAGGAAGGCTGCGGTGAGCGCGATCTCCGGCATCAGGATGAGGCACTGCCGGCCGCGGCGGACGGCGTCGGCGACCGCCTCGAAATACACTTCCGTCTTGCCCGAGCCGGTGACGCCGTCGATCAGCGTCACCGAATAATCGCCCTTGGCGACGGTGGCTTTCAGCGTTGCGGCGGCGGCGCGCTGGTCCGGCGTGAATTCGGATCGCACAAAATCGGGATCGGGCTTTTCCGCGATCGGCTCCGGCGGCAGCACCACTGTCTCCAGCGTGCCTTCGTCGATTAAGCCGTCGATGACGCCGGCGGACACGCCGGCCTCGCGTGCGGCCTCGCTCTTTGCCCGCGTCATGCCGTCGGCGAGGAGTTTTAGCACGCGCGCGCGCGCGCTGGTCATGCGTTGCGGCGGCGCGCCCGCGAGTTTTACGCCGACGCGCTCGCGCGCGGCGCCCAGATGCTCGCCCATGCGCAGACACATGCGCAGCACCATGCCGCGCGAACTCAGCGTGTAGTTGGCGACCCAGTCGACGAAGCCCCGCAATTCGGGGCGCAGCGGCGGCAGTTCGAGTTTTTCCTCGACGTCCTTGAGCCGGTTGTCGAGCCGCGGATTGGGTTTTGGATTGTCCGCCCAGACCACCGCCGTCGTCTCGCCCCGCGCGCCGAGCGGCACGCTGACGATGTCGCCCGGAGCGAGCTCCAGCGCTTCGGGCACCCGGTAGGAATAGGCCCGGTCGAGCGCGACCGGGACCAGCACGTCGACGACGCGTTTTTTCATTGGCGTTCGGCCATGCTACGATTCTCTGCCGATTCTCGGCAGTTTAGGAAGGATAAAGGCCGGCGACGCTAATGTGGGGACGATTAGCCCTTTTCATCCTCCCCGTGCAAACGGGGGAGGGGTACCATGCGAAGCATGGTGGAGGGGGCGCGCGGATAGAGGCTGACGTGCAGCAAAGAGATTGGTCTCGCGGCCGAGGCCCCTTCCACCGCCCTTCGGGCGGTCCCCCTCCCCCGCTTTCGCGGGGGAGGAAAGGGGCGGACTTCGTGGCACCCCAGGTCGCCGCCGAGATCGAGAAGTGGCTTACGCATCTCGGCGTCGAGCGCCGCCTGTCGCCAAAAACGCTCGAAGCCTATCGGCGCGACGTCCTGCAATTCTTACGTTTCCTCGCCGGGCATCTTGGCGGCGCGCCCTCGCTCAACGCGCTCGCCGCGCTCAAGCCTGCCGACGTGCGCGCGTTCATGGCGGCGCGCCGCGCCAACAACATCGGCAGCCGCTCGCTGATGCGCTCGCTTGCCGGGATGCGCGCGTTTACCCGCTTTCTCGAACGCAGCGGCAAAGGCAAGGTCGGCGCGCTCGCCGCCGTGCGCGCGCCGAAAGTCCCAAAAACCCTGCCGCGGCCGCTGTCGATCGCCGCGGCCAGGGACATCGCCGATCCCGATGTCGCCGCCGGCGACGGACGCGCGCCGTGGATTCACGCCCGCGACGCCGCCGTGCTGGCTTTGCTCTATGGTTGCGGCTTGCGCATTGCCGAAGCGCTCGGGCTCACCCGCGCCGATTTCGGCGCCGGCGACGCCATTACCGTCACCGGAAAAGGCCGCAAACAGCGCATGGTGCCGTTGATCGCTCCGGTCGCCAAACTCGTTGCCGCCTATATCGCGCTTTGCCCGTACGATCTTCCGCAACAGGGCCCGCTGTTCGTCGGCGCCAAGGGCGGCCCACTCTCCGCCCGCCTGATCCAGCTCGCCATGGCGCGGGCGCGCGGCGCGCTCGGCCTGCCCGAGACCGCGACGCCGCATGCGCTGCGGCATTCCTTCGCCACGCATCTGCTCGCCCGCGGCGGCGATTTGCGCTCGATCCAGGAATTGCTCGGTCACGCCTCGCTGTCGACGACGCAGATCTACACCGAAGTCGATGCCGACCGCCTCCTCGCGGCCTATCGTTCCGCCCACCCGCGCGCCTAAGCGTCATTGCGAGCAAAGCGAAGCAATCCAGCGTTGGATTGCTTCGTCGCTTGCGCTCCTCGCAATGACGGGCAAAATGGGCCACCGTCGAAACCGAGGGGGCATGCTTATGTCGGAAATCCACGAAGCCATCGAAAAGGCGCAAGAAGGCGAGCACGGCGAGTATTTCAACAGAAGGATCGCGCTGGTCATCGCCATCCTGGCGCTGTTCCTGTCGTTTTCGGAGACGCTCGGCAAGGGCGCCCAGACCGAGGCAACGACCAAGAATATCGACGCCGCGGATCTGTGGGCGTTCTATCAGGCCAAGGACATCCGCCGCACCGTGGTGAACGCGGCGGCTGAACAGATGGCTTTGCTCGAAGCGGGCATCACCGATCCGGCCGCCAAAGCCGCGTTCGACAAGCAAATCGAGACCTGGCGGCAGGCCGCCGAACATTATGAGTCGGATCCGAAGGCGGGCAACGGCCGCAAGGAACTGGAAGAGAAGGCCAAGGACGCGGAACAAGAGCGCGACCTGTCGATGGCGAAATATCACCACTACGAATTGGCGTCGGCGGCATTTCAGGTCGGCATCGTGCTCGCCTCGGCGGCGGTGATCACCGGCATGGTGGCGCTCGCCTGGGTCGCAGGCGCGCTCGGCGCGCTCGGCGTCGCGCTCACACTGCTCGGGCTTTACGCTCCGCACGCGGTGCCGCTTTTGGCGACGCTGTAGGGCGATCAAAAATTAATCGCGCGCTTGGCGACGGCAAGCGCCGCTTCTTTGATCGCTTCGCTCAAAGTCGGGTGGGCGTGGCAGGTGCGGGCGATATCTTCGGAGGAAGCGCCGAATTCCATGGCGATGGCGGCCTCGCCGATCATGTTGCCGGCATCGGGGCCGAGAATGTGCACGCCGAGGACGCGGTCGGTCTTGGCGTCGGCCAAAATTTTGACGAAGCCGTCGGGCGTCAGGTTCACTTTGGCGCGGGCATTGGCGGTGAACGGAAATTTTCCGACATTGTAGGCGACGCCCGCTTGCTTCAGCTCTTCCTCGGTTTTGCCGACCGTGGCGATTTCCGGGTAGGTATAGACGACGTTCGGAATGACCTCGTAGTTCACATGCCCGGCCTGGCCGGCGAGAATTTCCGCGACCGCGACCCCTTCCTCCTCCGCCTTGTGCGCCAGCATCGGTCCGGCGATGACGTCGCCGATGGCATAGATGCCGGCGACATTGGTGCGGAAATGGGAATCCACAACAACACGCCCGCGGTTGTCCTTTTTCACGCCGACCGCTTCCAGGCCAAGGCCTTCGGTATAGGGCACCCGCCCGATCGCGACCAGCACGATGTCGGCCTCGAGCGTCTGCGCAGGCCCGCCGGCGGTGGGCTCGACCTTGACCTTGAGCGTCTTGCCGGCGGTGTCGATCGCGGCGACCTTCGATGAAAGGTTGATGGCGAGACCCTGCTTTTGCAGCATGCGGTGGAATTGCTTGCCGACTTCGCCGTCGATGCCGGGCAGGATGTGATCCAAAAATTCGACGATGGTCACTTCGGCGCCGAGCCGCCGCCACACCGAGCCGAGTTCGAGCCCGATGATGCCGGCGCCGACAATGAGCAGTTTCTTCGGCACGGTGGTGAATTCAAGCGCGCCGGTCGAAGAGACGATGCGCTTCTCGTCGATGTCGATGCCGTTCAAGCGCGCGACGTCCGAGCCGGTGGCGATGACGACGTTTTTCGTCTCCAGCATCTGCGTCTTGCCGTCGGCCTTCACCTCGACCCTACCCGGCGCGGCGATGCGGGCTGCGCCGAAAAACGCCTCGATCTTGTTCTTCTTGAGCAGAAACTCGACGCCTTTGACGTTGCCGTCGACGCCGGCCTGCTTGTATCTGAGCATCGCCGCGAGATCGACGGCGGGCTTGCCGACCTTGATGCCCATTTCGCCGAATTTATGCGCCGCCTCTTCGTACAGCTCCGACGCATTGAGCATCGCCTTCGACGGGATGCAGCCAATATTGAGGCAGGTGCCGCCGAACGTGGCGCGCTTCTCGACCACGGCGGTCTTCATGCCGAGCTGCGCCGCGCGAATGGCGCAGACGTAGCCGCCGGGACCGGTGCCGATGACGATGAGGTCGTAGGACATGAAAAGGCTCCGAACTCTCATTGTAATGCCCGCGCTCGTCGCGGGCATCCACGTCTTTGAGGAACGTAGACGTGGATGGCCGGGTCAAGCCCGGCCATGACGGAGTGAAATCTACAAATCCAGCACCAGCCGCGCCGGCTCCTCCAGGCATTCCTTGACGCGGACCAAAAACGTCACCGCCTCGCGGCCGTCGACCAGGCGGTGATCGTAGGATAAAGCCAAATACATCATCGGCCGCACCTCGACCTTGCCGGCGACCGCCATCGGCCGGTCCTGAATCTTGTGCATGCCGAGAATGCCGGATTGCGGCGCGTTGAGAATCGGCGTCGACATCAGCGAGCCGTAAATGCCGCCATTGGTGATGGTGAAGGTGCCGCCCTGCAGTTCCTCGATCTTGAGCGCGCCGTCGCGGGCGCGGCGGCCGAAATCCGCTATTGCCTTCTCGATCTCGGCGAGCGATTTGACGTCGCAATCACGTACCACCGGCACGACCAGGCCGCGCTCGGTGCCGACCGCGATGCCGATATGATAATAGTTTTTGTAGACGATATCGGTGCCGTCGATCTCGGCGTTGACGGTGGGGATTTCCTTGAGCGCCTGGACGCAGGCGCGCACGAAAAAGCCCATGAAGCCGAGTTTCACGCCGTGCTTTTTCTCGAACAGATCGCGGTATTGCGTGCGTAAACCGATCACCTGACCCATGTCGACCTCGTTGAAGGTCGTAAGCATGGCGGCGGTATTTTGCGCGTCCTTCAATCGCCGCGCGATGGTCGCCCGCAGCCGCGTCATGCGCACGCGCTCCTCGCGCGCGGCATCGTCGGCCGGCGACGGCGCGCGGGCCTGTATCGCAGCGGCGGTCGCGGCAACCGGCGTCGGCTGCGCGGCGGCGCGCTCGATGGCCGCAAGCATGTCACCCTTGGTGACGCGGCCGTCCTTGCCGGTGCCCGGGACGACGCCGGCATCGAGACCAGTTTCGGCGGCGAGTTTGCGCACCGATGGCGCCAGCGCCAAGTCGGAAGCATTTGCCGGCGCCTTGGCGGGAGCGGGTTTAGCCGCTTGCGATGCCGGCGCAGACGGCGGCGGCGCTTTCGCTATCGGCGCTTTGGCAGACGCGGCCAATTCCTTGGCTGCGCCGGCTGCACCGTCCTTGATTTGACCGAGCACCGCGCCGACCGCGACAGTTTCGCCGTCTTTGGCGGCGATCTCGCTCAATACGCCGGCGGCCGGCGCCGGCACTTCGATCGTTACCTTGTCGGTCTCGAGTTCGACCAGCGGCTCGTCGACCGCGACCGCGTCGCCAGGCTGCTTGAACCATTTGCCGATGGTCGCCTCGGTCACCAATTCGCCGAGCATCGGCACGCGTATCTCGGTCATGGGTTTTCCCCGCCTCGCTTGTCATCATCCGCGAAGGCGGATGATCCGGTAACCACGACTAACGCCCATGTTTACTGGATGCGCTGCCTTCGCAGGGCATGACAGTTCAGAACTATCCCAGCGCTTCATCGAGAAAATGCTTGAGCTGGGCCAGGTGCAACGACATCTGCCCGACCGCGGTCGACGCCGAAGCCGGCCGGCCGGCATAGCGGGCGCGGCGATGCTTGGCGCCGATCTGATTGAGCACCCATTCCAGGAAGATATCGACGAACACCCAGCCGCCCATATTGCGCGGCTCTTCCTGGCACCACACGATTTCCGCCTGCTTGAAGCGCGACAGTTCCGTCATCAGCGCCTTGGTCGGGAACGGATAAAGCTGCTCGATGCGCAGCAGATAAATATCGTCGATGCCGCGTTGCTGCCGTTCCTCGTAGAGATCGTAATAGACCTTGCCCGAGCAGACGACGACGCGGCGGATCTTGTCGTCGTTGACAAGCTTGATGTTCTCGCCCGGCAGCATTTGCGCGCCGTCCCAAAGCAGCCGGTGAAACGAGGTGTCCGGGCCGAACTCGTCGAGCCGCGACACCGCGCGTTTGTGGCGCAACAGCGACTTCGGCGTCATCAGGATCAGGGGTTTGCGGAAGTCGCGGGTGAGCTGGCGGCGCAGGATGTGAAAATAATTTGCCGGCGTCGTGCAGTTCGCGACCTGCATATTGTCCTCGGCGCACATCTGCAAAAAGCGCTCGAGCCGCGCCGACGAATGCTCCGGCCCCTGCCCCTCGTAGCCGTGCGGAAGCAGACAGACCAGGCCCGACATGCGCAGCCATTTGCGTTCGCCGGACGAGATGAACTGGTCGAACAAGACCTCGGCGCCGTTGGCGAAATCGCCGAATTGCGCTTCCCACAGCGTGAGCGCATTGGGCTCGGCGAGCGAATAGCCGTACTCGAAACCGAGCACGGCCTCTTCCGACAGCATCGAGTTGATGACCTCAAAGCGGGCCTGGCCGTCGCCGAGATGATTGAACGGCGCGTAGCGGTCGTCGGTCTCCTGGTCGTGCAGCACGGAATGGCGCTGAGAAAAGGTGCCACGCTCGGAATCCTGGCCGGACAGCCGCACGCGATGACCTTCGAGCAGCAACGAGCAGAAGGCGAGCGCCTCGGCGGTCGCCCAATCGATGCCGGCGCCGGTTTCGATCGCTTTGCGGCGGTGTTCGATAAACCGGCTCAGTGTCCTATGCAGATGGAATTGTGCCGGCAGCGCCGTGATTTTTTGACCGATGTTCTTTAAGGTTGCGATTTCGACACCGGTCTTGCCGCGGCGCGGATCGTCGGCATTGCCCCCGGACTTGAAGCCGGCCCAGCGGCCGTCGAGCCAATCCGCCTTGTTGGCACGGTAGCCCTGTGCGGCTTCAAGCTCGGCATCGAGGCGGTTGCGCCAATCCGCCTTCATCTTGTCGACCTCGCCGGCGGTGACGACGCCCTCGCCGACGAGCTTGGCGCCGTAGATTTCGAGCGTGGTCGGATGCGTCGCAATCGCCTTGTACATCAAAGGCTGCGTGAACGAGGGCTCGTCGCCTTCGTTGTGGCCATGGCGGCGGTAGCAGAACATGTCGATAACGACGGGTTTTTGGAATTTCTGCCGGAATTCGGTTGCGATCTTGGCGGCGAAGACGACGGCCTCCGGATCGTCGCCATTGACGTGAAAAATGGGTGCCTCGATCATCTTGGCGACGTCGGAAGGATACGGCGACGAGCGCGAATAGCGCGGATTGGTGGTAAACCCGATCTGGTTATTGACGATGAAGTGCAGCGAGCCGCCGGTGCGGTGGCCGCGCAATCCGGAAAGTCCGAAACACTCGGCGACAACGCCTTGGCCGGCGAACGACGCATCGCCGTGAATGAGGAGCGGCATCACCATGGTGCGGTCTTCCGGCGTGGCGCCGAGCTGATCCTGCTTGGCGCGCACCTTGCCGAGCACCACCGGGTCGACGATTTCGAGATGCGACGGGTTGGCGGTGAGCGACAGATGCACCGTGTTGTGATCGAATTCGCGGTCCGAGGAAGCGCCGAGATGGTATTTGACGTCGCCCGAGCCCTCGACCGCGTCGGGGGTCGATGAGCCGCCCTTGAATTCGTGGAAAATGGCGCGGTGCGGCTTGGCCATGACCTGGGCCAGGACATTGAGCCGGCCACGGTGCGGCATACCGATCACGATCTCGTGCACGCCGAGCGCGCCGCCGCGCTTGATGATCTGCTCGAGCGCCGGGATCATCGATTCGGCCCCGTCAAGGCCGAAACGTTTGGTGCCGGTGAATTTCCGGTCGCAGGATTTTTCGAAGCCTTCAGCTTCGACGAGCTTGTTGAGGATGGCGCGCTTGCCCTCGCGGGTGAAGGTGATCTCCTTGTCCGGCCCTTCGATGCGCTCCTGGATCCAGCCTTTCTGGGCGGCGTTGGAAATGTGCAGGAACTCGACGCCGAGCGTCTGGCAATAGGTGCGGCGCAGGATGCCGACGATTTGACGCAGCGTGCCGAATTCGAGCCCCAGCACGTTGTCGAGGAAAATCTGGCGGTCGAGATCGGCGTCGGTAAAACCATAGCTGCGCGGATCGAGCTCCTCCTCGTTCTTCGGCGCCTCGAGGCCGAGCGGATCGAGATTGGCGTGGAAGTGCCCCCGCGCGCGATAGGCGCGAATGAGCATCAACGCGCGGATCGAATCGCGGGTGGCGCGTTCGACGTCGGCGCCGGAAAGAGCGACGCCGTGCGCTTGCGCTTGTGCCCTCACTTTGGCGCCGATCGCGCTTCTGGCCTGCGCTCCCCACGACGGCCCGTGCGCATTTTTGGCGACGTCGCGTGCATCGTCCTTTAGGCCTTGGAAGTACGTCTGCCAGTGCGCGTCGACCGACTTGGGATCGGTCTCGAAGCGCGCGTAAAGGTCCTCGATATAGGAGGCATTGCCGCCGTAGAGAAACGAGGTAAGGGCAAATGCGGCGTTCGCGTCCTGGCGAGACATGGCGGATCCTTAAAGACGAATCCCGAGCTGACGGCTGAGAAACGACGCGCAATACCGCGAAACCGAACGCGTGCAAGTCCCTTTCATCCCTCTCCCGCGAGCGGGTGATGGATCGATGGGAGGCCCCGGCCCGGCGCTGGGGATTTCTCTTCTACCCTATTTAATCGTTCGATGCGGCAGGCAAAAGACAGAACAAATGAATCAAGAATTTCATATTTCCGCCAGCGTCTTACCTAAACGCGCCGGCGACGGCGAGACCATGATTCCGGCCGCCTCCATGGCGGCGATCTTGGACCCGGCATCGCCCTTGCCGCCGGCAATGATCGCGCCGGCGTGTCCCATTCGCCGTCCGGGCGGAGCGGTACGTCCGGCGATAAAGCCGACCGTCGGCTTCCTCCGGCCGCGCTTGGCTTCGTCCTTGAGAAACTGCGCGGCATCCTCCTCCGACGCGCCGCCGATCTCGCCGATCATGACGATCGCCTCGGTCGCCTTGTCGGCGAGAAACATTTCCAGCATCTCGATGAAGTCGGTGCCCTTGACGGGATCGCCGCCGATGCCGACCGCGGTAGTCTGGCCGAGACCGACTTGCGTCGTCTGGAACACCGCTTCGTAGGTCAACGTGCCCGAGCGCGATACGATGCCGACCTTGCCGGGCTTGAAAATGTTGCCGGGCATGATGCCGATCTTGCATTCGCCCGCGGTCATGACGCCCGGGCAGTTCGGTCCGATCAGGCGCGATTTCGAGCCGCATAGCGAGCGTTTGACCTTCACCATGTCGGCGACGGGAATGCCTTCGGTGATGCAGATGATGAGCGGGATTTCGGCGGCGATGGCTTCGCAGATCGCATCCGCCGCGCCCGGCGGCGGCACATAGATCACGCTGGCATCGCAGCCGGTTTTGTCGCGCGCTTCGGCGACGGTGTCGAAAACCGGCAGGTTAAGATGACTGGAGCCGCCTTTGCCGGGCGAGGTGCCGCCGACCATTTTGGTGCCATAGGCGATCGCCTGCTCGGAATGGAAGGTGCCGTTCTTGCCGGTAAAACCCTGGCAGATGACCTTGGTGTTGCTGTCGATGAGGATCGCCATCACGCCGTCTCCTTTACCGCCTTGACGATCTTCTGCGCGGCATCGTCGAGGTCGTCGGCCGAGGTGACGTTAAGGTTGGATTTGGCGATGATGTCCTTGCCGAGATCGACATTGGTGCCTTCGAGCCGCACCACCAGCGGCACGCGCAGGCCGACCTCCCTGACCGCTCCGACCACGCCTTCGGCGATGATGTCGCAGCGCATGATGCCGCCGAAAATATTGACCAGGATTCCCTTCACGTTGTGGTCTGAAGTGATGATCTTGAACGCGGCCGAGACTTTCTCCTTGGTGGCGCCGCCGCCGACGTCGAGGAAATTCGCCGGCGTCTCGCCATAGAGCTTGATGATGTCCATCGTCGCCATAGCGAGGCCGGCACCGTTGACCATGCAGCCGATGGTGCCGTCGAGCGCGATATAGTTGAGATCGTAGCGCGACGCTTCGATCTCCTTTTCGTCTTCTTCGGTAATGTCGCGCAACGCGACGACGTCGGCATGACGATAAAGCGCGTTGTCGTCGAAGCCGATCTTGGCGTCCAGGCAAACCAGCTCGCCCGCCTTGGTGATGACTAGCGGATTGATTTCGAGAAGGCTCATGTCCTTGGCGAGAAACGCCCGGTAGAGCTTCGGCAGGACGCTCTCGGCCTGTTTTGCCAGGTCGCGGCTAAATCCGAGCACGCGCGCCACATGCCGGGCGTGATGCGGCATGAAACCGGTCGCCGGATCGACCGAGAAGCTTACGATTTTTTCCGGACTGGTCCGCGCCACCTCCTCGATATCCATGCCGCCTTCGGTCGAGGCGACGAAGGCGACGCGCGAAGTCGCGCGATCGATCAGCGCGGAGAGATAATATTCGCGCTCGATGTTCGAGCCTTCCTCGATGTAGAGGCGGCGGACTTCCTTGCCATGCGGCCCGGTCTGGTGCGTGACCAGCGTCGCGCCTAACAGCCGCTCGGCTTCGCGCTTTACCTCGGCGACCGATTTCACCACCTTGACGCCGCCCGCTTTGCCGCGGCCGCCGGCATGGATCTGCGCTTTCACCACCCAGACCGGCCCGCCGAGCTCGTTGGCGGCTTGTTCCGCTTCGGCGACGGAAAACGCCGGAATGCCGCGCGGCACCGGCACGCCGAACTCACGCAACACCGCTTTGGCCTGGTATTCGTGGATGTTCATTTGCCGAGATCGGGGGCGATCTTCTTGCAGGCCTCGACCAAGGCCTGCACCGCTTGCGCCGATTTCTCGAACATGGCGCGCTCGGCGCCGTTGAGCTCGATCTCGACCACCCGCTCGACGCCCTTCGCCCCGATCACCACCGGCACTCCGACATAGAGATCTCTCACATCGTATTCGCCGTTGAGCCAGGCCGCGGCCGGCAGCACCCGCTTCTTGTCGCGCAGAAAGCTTTCGGCCATCGCGATCGCCGACGCCGCGGGAGCGTAGAAAGCGGAGCCGGTGCGCAGCAGGCTGACGATTTCGCCGCCGCCGTTGCGGGTGCGGTCGACGATTTCGTCGATCCGCGCCTGCGTGGTCCAACCCATATTGATGAGATCGGGCAGCGGAATGCCGGCCACCGCCGAATAGCGGACCAGCGGCACCATGCTGTCGCCGTGGCCGCCGAGCACGAAGGCGGTGACGTCTTCCACGGAGACATTGAACTCGTCGGCCAGGAAATAGCGAAAGCGCGAGGAGTCGAGCATTCCGGCCATGCCGACGACCATGGTTTTGGGCAGCCCGCAGCACCTTTGCAGCGCCCAGACCATGGCATCGAGCGGATTGGTGATGCAGATGACGAAGGCGTTCGGCGCGTATTTCTTGATGCCGGCGCCGACCTGCTCCATCACCTTGAGGTTGATGCCGAGCAGATCGTCGCGGCTCATGCCCGGCTTGCGCGGCACGCCGGCGGTGACGATGCACACCGTCGCGCCCTCGATGGCCTCGTAGGAATTGGTGCCGGAAAAGCGGGCGTCGAAACCGTCGACCGGCGAGGATTGCACGAGGTCGAGCGCCTTGCCCTGCGGGATGCCTTCGGCGATGTCGAACAACACCACGTCGCCAAGCTCTTTGAGCCCGATCAGATGCGCCAGCGTGCCGCCGATTTGACCCGAGCCTATCAGTGCGATCTTGGTTCGCGCCATCGGACGAATGTCCTCGATTGGTGGGAAAAGTCCGGGAAAGGCCCGGCTGTCGGCGTCATTAGCCGTTTCGGATGACGCATTCAAGCGGCGAGAACGACAACGGTCCCGGGCGCTGGTCGCGAGCATCGGCGGTCAGGTTTCGACGATCCCGGCCGACGAACCGGAGACCGCGTGCGCGGCGCCGTGCGGCCGCGCCAGATAGGCCTGCGAGCGCATTTCGACCAGGCGGGAGGCGGTGCGCTTGAATTCGGCCGCCTCGAAACCTCGGTCCGCGCGGTAGAGCGCATCGCCTTCCGCGGCGGCCGAGGCGATCAGTTTCACGTTCTGGTCGTAGAGCGTATCGATCAGGATGATGAAGCGCTTGGCGGCGTTGCGCTGGTTGTAGGCCATGACCGGGACGCGGTCGAGGATGACGGTGTGATATTCGCGCGCGATGCGCAGATAGTCGGCCGCGGCGAGCGGCGCTTCGCATAGATCGTTGAAGGAAAAGCGCGCCACGCCCATGAACGCGCGCGGCACGCGCACGCTGCGTCCTTTGAGCGCAAGCTCGGCCGCCGTCCCGTCATGTCCGCCGGTGAGCCGCCGCCAGGCATCATCGAGGGCGGTATCGGCCGCGGCGTCGGCCGGCACGTGCCAAACCGGCAGACCGGCGAACTTCTCCAGGCGGAAATCGGTGCGCGCGTCGAGCCGCGCGATTTCCATGCGCTGTTCCAGCATCCGGATGAAAGGCGCGAACAGGACGCGGTTCAAGCCGTCCCGATAGAGCGCGTCGGGCGGCACATTCGAGGTCGCGACCACCACGGCGCCGCGTTCGAACAGGCGCGTGAACAGCCGCCCGAGAATCATGGCATCGGCGATATCGGTGACGTGAAACTCGTCGAAGCAGAGCAGCCAGGCTTCGTCGACAAGCGCCTCGGCGACGAGCCGGATCGGATCTTCGCCTTCGTGCTCGCCGAGCTTCATCTTTTGCCGGACACCGTGCACGCGCTCCTGCACGTCGAGCATGAATTCGTGAAAATGCGTGCGGCGCTTGCGCACGACCGGGCTCGCCGCGAAGAACAAATCCATCAGCATGGTCTTGCCGCGCCCGACGTCGCCGTAGATGTAGAGGCCCTTGATCGGCGGCAGCGCACGTTCGCGGCCGGCGAACAGCCAGCCGAGCGACGACGATTTTCGCGCCAGGCGATGTGCCGCGATCCGCGCCTCGAGCCGCGCCATCAGTCCGAGCACGGCAAGTTGCGCGTCGTCGCTCTCGACGCGCCCGGCGACAACGCCGGCGGCATAATGCGCTGTAACGGAATTCGCCATCGGGAATTTCAGCCGATCGATTTTTGCAGATTAACCGTTGTGGAGGAAACGTGGCGGCGCCGTTAAATACTTGTGAACGCTTGGCGAGCCATGCGTATACGGAATGTAGGCATGTTGCTCAATCCTTTGCCTTGCAAAACTTCCATGCCACACGACATGATGTTTTGATTCGGCGGGCCTGCGAACTCATTCGCCGGCCGCCGCGCTTTCTGGGAGGAAGCGAGAAGGAGGGGTCTTATCGACGACAACGTCAGGAGACCCGATGCAGGAAGTTCTTCCCGAAGGCGGCGTGATCCGTAAATTGTGGATCGGCGAGACCGAAAAATACCGCGCGCATCTGCTGCGTCTCGACCCCGAGAGCCGGCGCAATCGCTTCGCCGGGGCGGTCGCGGACGAGTTCATCCGCAACTACGTCGATTTGAGCACCGGCCTCGACGCCATCGTGCACGGCCTTTTCATCGGCGGGGTGATGCGCGGCGCCGCGGAACTGCGGCCGCTCGGCTTGCGCTTTCCGCGCCAAGCGGAGGCCGCGATCAGCGTGGAGAAGCCTTGGCAGAGTCACGGCGTCGGATCGGCGCTGCTGCGGCGAACGCTATTGGTCGCGCGCAATCGCGGCTTCCGTCTTCTGCACATGGCATGCTTGGCCGATAACCACCGCATGCAACAACTGGCGCGCAAGTTCGACGCCGAATTGTCGTTCGATTTCGGCGGCGTGATCGGCGAGGTCGAATCCTCGTCGCCGACGCCGCTGTCGGTGATGCGCGAACTGATGTCCGACGGCCACGGCTTCGCCACGACCATGCTCGACCTGCAATCGAGGATGCTCAGGGCCTAACGCGTCAGGCCCTTCGCAGCACCGTTTCGGCGAGCGGATAGGCTTCCTCGACGATATACGGACCGCCGCCGACGGAAGCGCGCGAGGAGAACAGCACAAAGCGCGACACGGCGAACGACGGCGAGCGGTAATGGCCGCGCGCCGCGAGATAATCGGCGACTTGGCGGCACGATGAATCACGCAAGCGCGCGAGCGTGACATGCGGCGTATATTTGCGTCCCTCGGGCTCGAGCCCGAACCGTTGCAGCAATCGCTCCTGCTCCGCCTGCAGCTCCATCAGCGGCGCGACCGGCGCCACGGCGGCGACCACGGCGCGCGGCTTGCGGCCGCCGAACGAGGACAGCCCGTCGAACCGGAGTTCGAACGCCGCGCGGCGCACGCGCCCGAGCATAATGGCGATCTCGTGCGCCAGCGCGTCGTCGATGTCGCCGATGAACCGCAGCGTGAGGTGATAATTCTCAGGCGTGATCCAGCGCCCGCCCGGCAATCCGCCGCGCATCAGGGCGAGCGATTGGGCGACCGACGGCGGAATTTCGAGACCGGTGAACAAGCGGGGCATGACCGACTCGCCTCGTGTTTCGTGATTCGCCGCGACCGCAGCATGCGGCGATCGCGTCCGCTGTGCAACACTTTACGACGGATGCTGCGCGCGGACCTGGGCGACGAGCTCCTCCACTTTGGGCAAAATGCGCTGCACGATGACGCCGACCCCCGCCGCATTGGGGTGCAAGCCGTCGTGCTGCGTCAGGCTCAAATCGGCGGCGACGCCGTCGAGGAAAAACGGATAGAAGACGACGCCGTATCTGGCCGCCAGATCCGGATAGATACGCTCGAACTTCCCACCATAGTCGGGGCCGAGATTCGGCGCCGCGCGCATGCCGCACAGCAGCGCCGAAATGTGACGTTGCGTCAGCCGGCGCAGGATCGCCTCGAGCGCGGCGCGCGTCACCGCGGGCTCGATCCCGCGCAGCATGTCGTTGGCGCCGAGTTCGACGATGACCGCATCGCTGCCTTGCGGCACCGACCAATCGAGCCGGGCGAGCCCGTCCGAGGCGGTATCGCCGGAGACGCCGGCATTGGCGATCGCCGCGGCGATGCCGTTTGCCGCCAACCCCGCTTGCAGGCGCGGCACGAAGCCGTCCTTCTCGGCAAGACCGTATCCGGCGGTCAACGAGTCGCCGAGCGCGACGATATGGATCGGCGGCCCGGCAGCCGCGGCAGGCGTCGTTGTCGCGGCGGCGAGCGCCAAGCTACAAATCGCCGCGATTTGGACGACGACGCGGCGCGCCCCATATGAGACACGATGCGGGCTGATAATCGTTTTCTCAAGTAGCGAACGCATGAACGACATATCGGGCCATCCCTTCGCCGGCGACGCCATCGCGCTTGGCGGCGTCAACCTGTCGCTCGGCCGCGGCGCCGCCCGCGTCCATATCCTGCGCGACATCGGCCTCAATATAGGACGCGGCGAGGCCGCCGGCCTGCTCGGACCGTCGGGCTCCGGCAAGTCGACGCTGCTCATGGTGATGGCCGGGCTGGAGCGGCCCGATACCGGCTCCGTCGTGGTCGCCGGCGAAGACCTAAGCCGGCTCGACGAAGACCGGCTTGCACGCTTCCGCGGCCGCACCATCGGCATCGTCTTTCAGGCTTTTCACCTGATCCCGACCATGACGGCGCTGGAAAACGTCGCCGTCCCGCTCGAACTCGCCGGCGTTACCGATGCGCTGCCGCGCGCGCGCGGCGAACTCGCCGCCGTCGGGCTGGCAGACCGCCTGCAGCACTATCCGACCGAGCTTTCCGGCGGCGAGCAGCAGCGCGTCGCGCTCGCCCGCGCGCTCGCGCCCAATCCCGCCATCGTCGTTGCCGACGAGCCGACCGGCAATCTCGACGAGACGACCGGACGCGATATCATCGAGCTTGTTTTCCGCGGCCACGGCGAGCGCGGCACGACGCTCGTTTTGGTCACCCATGACAATGCGCTCGCAGCGCGTTGCGACCGCGTGCTGCACATGCATTCGGGCCGGATCGCCCCCACCCTACCCTCCCCCGCTTGCGGGGGAGGGATGAGGGAGGGGGCATCATGACGCAATCCGCACGCCGCGTGCCGCTCGGCGTCAAGCTCGTTTACACCGCATTCGTCGCGGTGTTGGTTCCGGTCTATTGGCATTATTACGGACCGACGAATTTTCTGTATTTCTGCGACGTCGCGCTGATTTTGACATTGATCGCGATCTGGCCCGAGAACGCTTTGCTGATCTCGATGTCGGCCGTCGGCATTCTCATTCCGCAGGCGGTCTGGGTGGTCGACGTCGTCGGCAATGCCGTCGGCATCTCGCTCACCGGCATGACCGACTACATGTTCGATCCGTCGCATTCGCTGTTTCTGCGGCTGCTCTCACTGTTTCACGGCTGGCTGCCGTTTCTGCTGCTCTATCTGGTGTGGAAAGTCGGATACGATCGGCGGGCGTTCTGGGCGTGGACCGGCGCGTCCTGGCTGCTGCTGCCGATCTGTTTCTTCCTGATGCCGCCGCCGACGCCGCACCCGGGCCTCGTTCCGGTCAATATCAACTACGTTTGGGGACTGCGCGACACCGCCGCCCAGACTTGGGTGCCGCCTTACGCCTGGCTTGCCGGATTGATGATCGGACTGCCGCTTGTCGTGTTCGCGCCGACCCATTTCGTTTTGGCGCGCATCATGCCCAAGGTTTCCTGAAGGAGGCTCGGCGATGCTGGCGCGGACGCCAAAGCCCGGCCCGCTCGCCGCGTTGCGCTTGGCATTGCGATTTGCTTGGCGCGAATTGCGCGGCGGCTTGCGCGGCTTTGCGGTTTTCATCGCCTGCATCGCGCTCGGGGTGCTGGCGATCGCCGGCGTCGGCTCGGTGGCCGCCAGCCTCGACGACGGCATCGCCGGTGCGGGCCGCGTCATCCTCGGCGGCGACCTCGCTTTTTCGCTCATTCAGCGGCAGGCCGATGCCGGCGAGCGTGCGTTTTTGGATGCGCATGGCACGGTGTCCGTCGCCGCCAGCATGCGGGCGATGGCAAGAACCGTAACGAAAGTTGCCGCCGACGGGCGCTCGACGCTGGTCGAGGTCAAGGCGGTCGATGCCGCTTATCCGCTGTTCGGCGCGGTGGCGACCGCTCCCGCGATGCCGCTTGCCGCATTGTTCGCGCAAACCGGCGGCGACTTCGGCGCGGCGGTCGATCCCGCGCTGCTGACGCGGCTCGATCTGAAAATCGGCGACCGTATCAATATCGGCAATGCCGCGATCGAGCTGCGCGCGGCGCTGATCAACGAGCCGGACAAGCTCGCCGGCGGCATCGGGCTTGGACCGCGCGTGCTGATGAGCGAGGCGGCGCTGCGCGCCACCGGGCTCCTGCAACCCGGCAGCCTGGTGCGCTGGCAATACCGGCTGCGTTTGCCGGGGACCGATGCGAGCGACGGCGCCGTGGGCTCGATCGAACGACAGGCGCAGACGCAATTTCCGCAAGCCGGTTGGGAAATCCGCACCCGCAGCAAGGCGAGCCCGCAGCTCGAACGCAATGTCGGGCGTTTCACCCAGTTCCTCACGCTGGTCGGCTTGACCACGCTGCTCGTCGGCGGCGTCGGCGTCGCCAACGCGGTCGCCGGCCATCTGGCGCGCAAGCGCGACGTGATCGCGACGCTGAAGGCGCTCGGCGCCACCGGCGGCGGCGTATTCGCCGTTTATTGCGCCGAAATCCTCCTGGTCGCCGCGTTCGCGACCTTGCTCGGCGCGGCGCTCGGCGCGGCGCTGCCGTTTGCGATTGCCGACGCCTTCGGCGGGATCATTCCGCTGCCGGTGGCGCCCGCGCTGCATCCCTCCGTATTGGCGCTGGCGATCGCCTACGGGCTGCTCACGGCGCTTGCGTTCGCGCTGTGGCCGCTCGGCCGCGCGCACGACATGTCCACCGCGATGCTGTTCCGCGACCAGATCGCCGCGGAGCGGCGCTGGCCGCGGCTGCGCTATATCGCGGCAACGGCGGCGATTATCGTTGTTCTCGCGGCGCTTGCGATCTCGACCGCCTATGACCCGCGCGTCGCCGCGTTGTTCGCCGCCGCCGCGGCCGTGGTTTTCCTGGTGCTGGAGCTGGTCGCGCTGGCGACCATGGCGCTCGCCCGCCATCTGCCGCGCCTGCGCTCGACGACATTGCGGCTGGCGATCGCCAATATCCACCGCCCGGGAGCGTTGACGCCGAGCGTCATGCTGTCCCTCGGGCTGGGTCTTGCCTTGCTCGTCACCGTGGTCGAGATCGACGGCAATCTGCGTCGCGAATTCGCCGAGGCGCTGCCGGACCGGGCGCCGTCGTTCTTCTTCCTCGATATCCCGGCGGCGGACGCCGCGCGCTTCGACGCCTTCGCGCGCGAAGCGGCGCCGGGCTCGACCGTCGAGCGCGTCCCGATGCTGCGCGGCCGCATCGTCGCCGCCAACGGCGTGGCGGCGGAGGATCTCAAGCCGGCGGCCGAATCGCGCTGGGTGCTGCGCGGCGACCGCGGCATCACCTATGCCGCCGCCGTGCCGGCCGGCTCGCGCATCGTCGCGGGCCAATGGTGGGGCGCCGATTATGCGGGCGAGCCGCTGGTTTCGCTCGAGAACCGCACGGCGCAGGATTTGCGGCTTAAGATTGGCGGCACCATCACGGTCAATGTGCTCGGCCGCAACGTGACCGCGCGGATCGCCAATCTTCGCGCCGTCGATTGGGAGAATCTCGGCATCAATTTCGTCCTGGTGTTCTCGCCCGGCACGTTCGCGGGCGCGCCGCACAGCGATATCGCCACGCTGGCCTTCGCCGACGGCGGCACGACGGCGGAGGAAACCGCGTTGATCAAGACGCTCGCCGACGCGTTTCCGACGGTGACCGCGGTGCGCGTCAAGGACGCGCTCGACGCGGTCGCGGCCATTGTCGGCAATTTGGTGTCGGCTT
Organism: uncultured Alphaproteobacteria bacterium; assembly: GCA_963823225.1. Classification (GTDB taxonomy): domain Bacteria; phylum Pseudomonadota; class Alphaproteobacteria; order Rhizobiales; family Xanthobacteraceae; genus BOG-931. Next base: position 623,874 of record CAWGKM010000001.1, read on the forward strand.
TGCGCGGCGCGAGTTCGATCACGCTTATCGCCGCGGCGTTCGTGCTCGGCGGCGCCTTGGCCGCGAGCCAGCGCTTCCGGGTCTATGACGCGGTCGTGCTCAAGACCTTCGGGGCGACGCGCGCGCGGCTGACCGCCGCCTACGCGCTCGAATATCTCCTCATCGGCCTCGTGACGGTCGCCTTCGGCGTCGCGGTGGGATCGCTTGCCGCCGATCTGGTCGTCACGCGGCTGATGGAGTTTCCATTTGTCTGGGTGGCGGGCGAAGCCGCCGGAGCCGCCTTGGCCGCGCTTGCCGTTACGGTGGCTTTAGGCCTTGCCGGCACCGTCTCGGCGCTCGGCCGCAAGCCCGCGGAGGTGCTCAGAAATCTCTAATTGGCACGCGCGTTCTACCGGCCGTTAAGTAGCATGAACGCTTTGTAACCTTCGGAAAATATGGCTTCGCACCCATCTGGCGGACGCGAACCTTTAGCACTAGATTCGCGCCACGCGTATTCGGCGTTCACCGAATGCCCAACCCGGCAGCATGCCGGGACAACCCAGGGGTATTTTCCATGTCCGACTTCGATCGGAATCTCGCGGGTGCCAGGACCGGCTATCGCACGGACCAGGTAACGATCGACGCAGGTCTGCGCGCGCACATGATCCGCGTCTATAATTATATGGCCGCCGGCGTAGCGCTGACCGGGGTGGTAGCCTGGTTCACGTTCTCGGCCGCCGTCACGCAGGTTGGCGGCGCGCTCGAACTGACGCAATTTGGCCACCTCATCTTCCAGAGCCCGTTGCTGTGGGTTCTGGTGCTGGCGCCGCTCGGCCTCGTGATGTTGCTGAGCTTCGGCATCAACCGGCTATCGGCGCCGACCGCGCTCATGCTGTTTTTCGTCTATGCCGGCTTGCTCGGCCTGTCGCTGGCGTCGATCTTTCTCGTCTATACCGGGGAGTCGATCACGCGGGTGTTCTTCATCTCCGCGGCGACTTTCGGCGCCTTGAGCCTGTGGGGCTACACCACGCAACGTAATCTGACCGCCATGGGCTCGTTCATGTTCATGGGCTTGATCGGAATCATCATCGCCAGTCTGGTCAACATTTTCCTGGCGTCGAGCGGGCTCGCCTGGGCCATCTCGGTGATCGGCGTCGTCGTGTTCGCCGGGCTGACCGCCTATGACACGCAGGCGATCAAGGAAATGTACTCACCGATGGACGACGGCACCGTCGCCGGCCGCAAGGCGGTCATGGGCGCGCTGCGGCTCTATCTCGACTTCATCAACCTGTTCCTGATGCTGCTGCGGATGTTCGGCGACCGCCGCTGAACAGACGTCAAGGCAAAACAAGCGCCCTGGGTCAAACCCGGGGCGTTTTGTTTTCCGCCATTAAATTTTCTGCCAATCTTCCCACAGCATGAGCGACGTCATTATCCGGCCGGCCGTCGCATCCGATATCGCGGCCATCACGCGCATCTATGCCGATGCCGTCAGGCATGGCACGGCCTCGTTCGAAATCGACCCGCCGGATGAAGCGGAAATGGCGCGGCGGCAACAGGCGCTGTTGACCGACGGCTATCCTTATTTCGTTGCCGAGCGCGGCGGCGCGGTGGCGGGCTACGCCTATGCCGGGCCGTACCGCGCCCGGCCGGCGTATAAATGGAGCGTCGAGGATTCGATCTATGTCGCGTCGCAATTCCACCGCCGGGGAATTGGCGCGCTACTCCTGACGCGGCTGATCGCCGAATCCGAGGCGCTCGGCTTTCGTCAGATGATCGCGGTGATCGGGGATTCGGCGCAAGTATCGTCAATCGCGGTGCATCAAAGGGCCGGCTTTGCGCTGATCGGCACCATCCGCTCGGTCGGCTTCAAGCACGGTAAGTGGCTCGACACCGTGCTGATGCAACGCGCGCTCGGAAAGGGCGACACCTCACCGCCATGAAAGCGGTGAAATATTTCAGCCCGCCACTACGCGGAGCGAGCGGTCGAGCGCGCCGAGCACCCGGTCGAGTTCCTGACCGCGGCGAACGACGTGGCCGGTCGCCGAAATCACGCTGAAGGCGCCCTGGCGGCGGCCGAGTTTTGGATTCTTCTCGATCCGGTAGATGGGGATTTCCGAGGCACGGCGGAACACTGAAAACACCGCGCGGTCTTTAAGGAAATCGATTGCATAATCACGCCATTCGCCGGCGGCGACTTTGCGGCCATAGAGCCCCAGAATGCGGTCGAGCTCGCGCCGGCTGAAGGTCACTTCGCTTGCGGGGGCGTGCGGCCAATATTCGCCCCCGCGCCACGCGCTTGGTTCGATTTCGCCGAAGTCCATGCGGCGCCTCCTTGTGTCACTGGAACTTCATGATCGCGCCAGAACCTGCCGCGGGCAAGGGTCTATTGGCGCGGCAATTTGTAGGGCAGCGCTCGTTCCCTGGCCGTCTGCGTGGGCAAAACCGCGCCCGCGGCATGCCCTTACATGCGGCATTTATGACCATCGGAATCACGCATTCGTTAGGCCAATCATAATGCCGCCCTATTTCGGCCAAGCACACGCCAAGCTGGCCTGCGAAACAGCAGCCTGTTGCCTCAAGGCCCGGTTCGGATCGCGTTCCGGATTCCTCAGCCCCCCAGCCCCCCGGGGCGCGAACGGATCGGGCCAGCGGGCAACAGCGTTCACTGTGTGGTTCATTCCCCGAATACCTCAGGCCGGCGCGTTGCCGGCCTTTTTTATTCGGACGGGAAACAATTTTGGAAAGACTACTGCAACGGCGCGTAGGCCGCGCCGAGGATGATGCCCGGCTTGTCGCGCGTGCCTTCTTGCAGCATGACGGCGGCGGCATCGATGCCGTCGGCTTTGATATCGGAGATCGGGACGTTCCAGGTCGATTCCGACCCGGTCCAATCGCCGAGCTTTAGCCAGCTGCGCACCACGTTGTGGTAGGTGATGGTGCGACCGCGATTTTCGCCGCGGCCGATGGCGACCGGCACCGCCTTGGCGAGCGGACACAGCCAGACTTCGCCGGCGGGATGATCGCTCTCCGCCGACTGGACTTTCACGTTCAGGCCCGTGCCACCCAAAGTCATCAGCACCGGCACCGACATGATGCCTGGTCGTTGATCGGTTTGCGCAATCGTGCGTTCGATGGCCGCGCGGTCGCTGCCCAGCACATGCATCGCCCCGTTGACGACGATTTGCGGGGTATAGACCTGGCGATCGCCGCGCACGCGCGCATAATCGCGCTGCCGCGCCGAATCGGCCGGACTGGCGAGCGTGTCTTTCCAACCGAGATAATCCCAATAATCGATCGGCACGCTCAGCGCGATGAGCGACGGATCGGCCGTCATTTCGCCGAGCAGCTTATCCGCGGCGGGACAGGACGAGCAGCCTTGACTGGTGAACAGCTCAAGCAGCGCCCGCGGTTCGGCGGCGCGCGCAACGGCAAATGTCGCAATCAGGAGGCCCGCGACCAGGGGTGCCGACGCCAGACGGCGACCAAGCATTCCAACCTCCACCCCCAGACCTAAGCGAAAATTCACCACTCGGTGACGGTTTCGCGACGGCGCCGTTTCTAACGCCGGCCCCGGTCACCCGCCACTCACTTCGCGGTGAGGATGTCCGGATGCTGCATTTTATTGGAGCGTGATCTTATCGAAAAACCGGATCGCACCTTCGGATCAAGTCCGAGGGCAAGCTTTTCCGGGTCATGCCGCGTCTTACCGGCGCACGATCTTTTCGAAAAACCGGTAACCACTTTTCCGGGTCATGCTCTATGCCGCAAGGTGACGCAGCACATACTGCAAGATGCCGCCGTTGCGGTAGTAGTCGAGCTCGTCGGCAGTATCGATGCGGCAGAGCAGCGGCACACGCTTGAGGCCGCCGTCGGAGGCGACAATCTCCGCCAGCAGTCGTTGATGCGGCTTGAGATCGCCGTGCAGGCCGCGAATGGTGACCTGCTCGTCGCCCTTCAAGCCGAGCGTCTGCCACGACGTGCCCTCTTCGAACACGAGCGGCACCACGCCCATGCCGACCAGGTTGGAGCGGTGGATGCGCTCGAAGGACTGCGCGATGACGGCGCGCACGCCAAGGAGGATCGTCCCCTTGGCGGCCCAATCGCGCGAGGAGCCGGTGCCGTATTCCTTGCCCGCGAATATGACCAGCGACACGTTCTCGTTCTTGTAGCGCATCGCCGCGTCGTAGATCGTCATGCGCCGGCGCGACGGATAGTGGATCGTGAAGCCGCCTTCGACGCCGGGCACCATTTGATTCTTGATGCGGATATTGGCGAAGGTGCCGCGCATCATCACCTCGTGATTGCCGCGCCGCGTGCCGTATTGGTTAAAGTCCCTCGGACGGACCTGATGGTCGCGCAGATATTCGCCGGCTGGGCTTTCCTCCTTTATGGAGCCTGCCGGCGAGATGTGGTCTGTCGTGATCGAGTCGAGGAACAGGCCGAGGATGCGCGCGTCGACGATGTCTTCGATCGGCTGGCTGCGTTTCTGCATGCCTTCGAAATAGGGCGGGTTCTGCACGTAAGTGGAACGATCGTCCCACTTGTAAGTGAGGCCGCCCTTGACCGCGATCTTGCGCCAGTTGGCGTCGCCCTTGAACACGTCGCCGTATTGACGCATGAACATTTGCTTATTGATGCTCTTGTTGATGACCGTTGCGATCTCGCGGCTCGACGGCCAGATATCGCGTAAATAGACCTTGCGGCCCTTCTGGTCGGTGCCGAGCGGCGCCTTGGCGATATCGACCTGCATCGAGCCGGCGATCGCATAGGCGACGACGAGCGGCGGCGAAGCGAGATAATTGGCGCGTACGTCGGCGTTGACGCGACCTTCGAAATTGCGATTGCCGGAGAGCACCGCGGCCGCTACCAGGTCGTTCTTGTTGATCGCCTCGGAAATCTCCTCGGGCAGCGGGCCAGAATTGCCTATACACGTTGTGCAACCGAAGCCGACAAGATTGAAGCCGAGCGCGTCGAGCCATTTCTGGAGCCCCGACTTCTCGTAGTACTCTTCCACCACTTTTGACCCCGGCGCCAACGAAGTCTTGACCCACGGCTTCACCGTGAGGCCCTTCTCCACCGCCTTCTTGGCAAGCAAGCCGGCCGCGATCATCACGTTCGGGTTCGACGTGTTGGTGCACGACGTGATCGCCGCGATCACCACGTCGCCGTGGCCGAGCGTGTGCTTGCGGCCTTCGACCGGAACGCGCTTGTCCATCTCGCCGGCCTTGTTGAACTCCTTGTCCATCGCCTGGGCAAAGCCGCTTTTGACCTCTTTGAGCGCGATGCGGTCCTGCGGGCGCTTCGGCCCGGCGAGCGACGGCTCGATCGAGGACAATTCAAGCTTGAGCACGTCGGTGAAAACCGGGTCCGGCGTGTTCTTGGTGCGATACATGCCCTGCGCCTTGGCGTAGGCAATTACCAGCGCGATCAGGTCCGCCGGGCGACCGGTGTCGCGCAGATAGCGGATGGTGTCGTCGTCGATCGGGAAGAAGCCGCAGGTCGCGCCGTATTCGGGCGACATGTTGCCGATCGTGGCGCGGTCGGCGATCGAAAGATTGGCCAGGCCGGGCCCGAAAAATTCGACGAATTTGCCGACCACGCCGCGCTTGCGCAGCATCTGCGTCACGGTGAGGACGAGATCGGTCGCAGTGACGCCTTCCTTGAGCTTGCCGTTCAATCGCACGCCGATCACCTCGGGCAGCAGCATCGAATAGGGCTGGCCGAGCATGGCCGCCTCGGCCTCGATGCCGCCGACGCCCCAGCCGAGTACCGACAAGCCGTTGACCATGGTCGTATGCGAATCGGTGCCGACCAAGGTGTCCGGATAAGCAAGCTCCGTTGCGACCGACTTATCGGGGAGAGCGATCTTAGCCTTCGCCGCCCACACCGTATGGGAGAGGTATTCGAGATTGACCTGGTGGCAGATGCCGGTGCCGGGCGGCACCACGCGGAAATCCTCGAACGAGCGCTGCGCCCATTTCAGGAAACGGTAACGCTCCTGGTTCTGCTTGTATTCGTCCTCGACGTTCTGCTTGAAAGCGAAGGGGGTGCCGAAATGGTTGACCGCTACCGAATGGTCGATGACGAGGTCGACCGGCACCAGCGGATTGATCTTGTTTGGATCGCCGCCGAGATGTTCCATAGCGTCGCGCATGGCGGCGAGATCGACCACCGCGGGCACGCCGGTGAAATCCTGCATCAACACGCGCGCCGGTCGAAACGCGATCTCATGCTCGGACGTCTTGGTCTTGAGCCACTGGGCGACGGCCTGAATGTCCTGCTTGGAGGTCGAGCGGCCGTCTTCATTGCGTAACAGGTTCTCCAGCAAAACTTTGAGCGAAAACGGCAGCCTTGAAATCCCCTTCAAACCGTTCTTTTCCGCCGCCGCAAGGCTGTAATACGCGTAGGTCTTGGCGCCGACCTTGAGCGGCCGCAGGCATTTGAAACTGTCGAGCGAATCCATGACTTTTTTCCTATGCCGCCGTTCGGCAGCCGACGCAATTCCAAAGCTAATTTATTGCCGAAACAGGCCCCGCGCAGCGTTGGCGGCCGAACGTCGCAGACGTACCGGCACGCCGCGATCCGACTTGCGGCTTATAAGGTCTTTTCGCCACTTGTGCCAGTTCAGCAAGGAATAGTCCGATATCATGCCGCCTATGTGCCATTTGCTCGGGAAAGCGCCGCCGGCCGGGTCCGCGTCGGTGTCGCGCTTCGGACTTTTCTGATGCGCCTTTGCGCCGTCGATCTCGCCTGTCACCGCGGCGGACGCGACGTGTTCGCCGGCGTGAGCTTTGCTGTGGCTTCCGGCGAGGCCTTGACCGTGCGCGGCCACAACGGCGCAGGGAAATCATCGCTCTTACGCATGGTCATCGGGCTCCTCCGCCTGGCTGCAGGCCGGCTCACGCTGGAAGATGGCGATCCGGAATTGAGCATCGCCGAACAGGCCCACTATCTCGGCCACCAGGACGCGCTGAAAGGCTCGCTCTCGGTCGCCGAGAATTTGCGCTTCTGGGCTGGCTTTTTCGGAGCGCAGTCCGGCGATATCCGCGGTCCGCTCGAGGCGGTCGGTCTCGGCGCGCTGACCGGCTTGCCGGCGGCCTACCTGTCCGCCGGACAGCGCAGGCGGCTGTCGATCGCGCGCCTGATTGCCGTCAAACGCCCGATCTGGCTGCTCGACGAACCGACCAGCACGCTCGATGCCGCGGCGGTCGACCGCCTCGCCGAATTGATGCGCGACCATCTGGCGACCGGCGGTCTCATTGTCGCGGCGAGCCATGGGCCGATTGGACTGAGTGGCACGCAGGAATTGCGGCTGGGGGAGTCTCCCTCCTCCCTTGTGGGGGAGGGTCGGGGTGGGGGGTCGGAAGGTGGCGCGATAGCGTCGACGCCTGCGCGGCGCCTCGCGACCCCCACCCCTAACCCCTCCCCACGAGGGGGAGGGGAAGAGGTTCGGTCATGACCGCCCTCACCGCCCTCCTCGTCCGCGATATGCGCATCGCCGTACGCGTCGGCGGCGGCGCGATGATGGGCGTGCTGTTTTTTCTGGTCGTGGTGACGCTGACACCCTTCGCCATCGGGCCTGACCTCGCGCTTCTCAGGCGCATCGGCCCGGCGATCCTGTGGCTTGCGGCGTTGCTCGCAAGCCTGTTGGCGCTCGACCGGTTGTTTACCGGCGATCACGACGACGGCTCGCTCGATCTGATCCTGACGGGTCGCGCGCCTTTGGAACTGGTGGTCGCGGTGAAAGGCTTTGCCCATTGGCTCACCACAGGCTTGCCGCTCGTGATCTGCGCGCCGCTGATCGGATTATTGCTCAATCTCGATCTGCCGGCGGAAGCCGCGCTGGTGTTAACGCTCATTGCCGGCACGCCGGCGCTGACCTTCATCGGCCTTATTGGCGCCGCCATTGCCGTGACGCTGCGGCGCGGCGGCTTGCTGCTCGCGGTCATCGTGCTGCCGCTGACGGTTCCGGTCTTGATCTTCGGCGTTGCCGCTGCCAACGCCGCGGTCGCCGGACCGGTGCCGTTCGGAACTCCGTTCACGATCCTCTGCGCATTCACCTTGGCAAGCCTCGTGGTCGGACCTTTTGCCGCCGCCGCGGCGCTGCGGCAGGAAATGGAATAGCAATCCTAGTCATGCAAAAGTGACAGGAGCTCGGCGCTGGCGCATTGTGCCTAAGGCGGCAACTGCACTAAGAACCGGTTGCAAACGAGACACTACCGATGGCCATCACCGATCTCGCCAATCCGTCGCGGTTCCTGAAATTCGCCAACAGCGCCATTCCGTGGCTCGCCGGCGTGACGGTGCTCGCCTTTGCCTTCGCCATCGATCAGGCGATGGTGGCGCCGGACGATTATCAGCAGGGTGCCACCGTCAAGATCATGTTCCTGCACGTGCCGGCGGCCTGGCTCAGTATGTTGTGCTGGGGATTGATGTCGGTTGCCGCGCTCGGCACTATCGTATGGCGCCATCCGCTCGCCGACGTGACCGCCAAGGCGGCGGCGCCGATCGGCGCGGCGTTTACGCTGCTTTGTCTTGTCACCGGCTCGCTGTGGGGACGGCCGGAATGGGGCACCTACTGGGTGTGGGATGCCCGGCTCACCTCGGAACTGTTGCTGTTGCTGCTCTATCTCGCCGTCATCGCGGTCTGGCGCACGGTCGAGGATCCGTCGCGCGCGGCGCGCGCCGTGGCCGTGCTCACGCTGGTCGGCGCGATCGATCTGCCGATCATCAAATTCTCGGTCGATTGGTGGAACACGCTGCATCAGGGCGCCTCGGTGTTCCGCCCCGGCGGCTCGACGATCTATCCGACCATCCTCATCCCGCTTTTCATCATGGCGGCGGCATTTACCCTGTTGTTCGCGACGCTATTGCTCGCCGCGATGCGCAACGAAATCTTGCGCCGCCGGGTCCGCACGCTGCAGCTGATGCAGGCGAGCAGCGCGAGTTGACGATGACAACGACGGCGCATCTCGATTTCATCGCCGCGGCCTATGCCGCCGCCGCCATCGTTATCGGCGCCTTGATCGCCTGGGTGATGCTCGATTATCGCGCGCAACGGCGCGTGCTTGCCGAACTCGAAACCCAAGGGTTCACGCGCCGTTCCGCGCCGGCGCGTTCCGGTCCGGCGATGGGCCATGCCAAGGAAGCGGCAAAGGAACAAGCATGAGCGCTGCGTCGAATGAGAGTTCTGCTCCGGCGCCCCGGCGCCGCGTTCTGGTGCTGCTGCCGCTCGTCATTTTTCTCGGGCTCGTGGCGTTGTTTCTACTCCAGCTCTATGCCGGCGATCCCTCGATCATCCCATCGGCGCTGATCGGGCATAAAGCGCCGCAGACGACGCTGCCGCCGATCGCCGGTCTCGAACGCGATGGCGCGCCGGTGCCCGGTATCGATCCGGCCGATTTTACCGGCGCCGTGACGGTCGTGAACGTGTGGGCGTCGTGGTGCGTGCCCTGCCACGACGAAGCGCCGTTGCTGCTGCAACTGGCGCACGACAAACGGTTTCGCCTGATCGGCATCAATTACAAGGACGACGCCGACAATGCGCGACGTTTCCTCGGCCGCTACGGCGATCCGTTCGTCGCCGCAGGCGCCGACGAAAGCGGCCGCGCCGGGATAGAATGGGGCGTCTATGGCGTGCCGGAGAACTTCGTCATCGGCCGCGATGGCCGCATCGTCTATAAGCTCGTCGGGCCGATCACCGCCGAGAATTTGGATGCCGTGCTGATGCCGCAGATCGAGAAGGCGCTGGCGACGGGGTCGTAATCGTCATTCCGCCGCCGGTTCGGCCGCGTATCTCTTTAAGAGCGGCGTTTGCAGCGCGGCGAACAGAAACGTCAGCGGCATCACGCCGAACACTTTGAAATCGACCCACACATCGGTCGAGGCGTTGCGCCAGACGATCTCGTTGAGCACCGCAAGCGCGAAGAAGAAGATCGCCCAGCGCAGCGTCAGCTTGCGCCAGCCTTCCTCGGTCAGGTGAAACAGCGAATCGAACACCACGCCGAGCAGCGGCTTGTTGAAGGCAAGCCCGCCGATCAAAACGGCGCCGAACAGCGCATAAATGATCGTCGGCTTGACCTTGATGAAGGTCGCGTCGTGCAGCACGAGCGTCAAACCGCCGAACACCACCACGATAATCGCGGTGACCACCGGCATGATCGCAATCTGCCGCGTCAATACATAGGAAACCGCCAGCGCCGCGACCACCGCGACCATGAACGCCGCGGTGGCGGCGAAAATCCCGGAATGCGAATTGGCGAAAAAGAACAGAGCGAGCGGCCCGAGATCGAGCGCCACTTTGAGAAACGGATTGAGCTGCGGTTTCGCGGCCATGAGGGGTGTCGTGTGTAGCTAGGCTTCTTCGCTCATGCAATCAAGGCTCGAGCCCGGCAATGGCGCGGGCGAAATCACGCGCCGCAAACGGCGAAAGGTCGTCGATGCTTTCGCCGACGCCGATGAAGTGGATCGGAACGGCAAACTTCGCCGCGATGGCGACCAGGATGCCGCCGCGCGCGGTGCCGTCGAGCTTGGTCATGACGAGGCCGGTGACGCCGACCAATTTTTGGAAAATTTCGACCTGCGACAGCGCGTTCTGCCCGACCGTGGCGTCGAGCACGAGCAACACCGCATGCGGCGCCGACGGATCGATTTTCTTGACGACGCGGACGATCTTTTGCAGCTCATCCATCAGTTCGGTGCGGTTTTGCAGCCGGCCAGCGGTGTCGATGAGCAAGACATCGATGCCGCGCTCCTTGGCCGCGGCGACCGCATCGAACACGACGCCCGCGGCGTCGGCGCCCGCCTCGCGCGCGATGAAATCGGCGCCGCTGCGCGAGGCCCAGATTTTTAGTTGATCGATGGCCGCCGCGCGAAACGTGTCGCCGGCCGCCAGCATGACCGAGCGGCCTTCGTCGCGGAATTTTGCCGCAAGCTTGCCGATGGTCGTGGTCTTGCCGGAGCCGTTCACCCCGGCAACGAGCACGACGAACGGTTTTTTCGCCGCATCGATCTTAAGCGGCTGCGCCACGCCGGCGAGCGCCTTCTCGACCTCTGCCGCGACCACCGCTTTGATTTCATCCGGCGTGATTGCCGTGCTGAAACGGCCATAGCGCAGCTCGGTGGCGATACGGTCCGCCGTCTCGGTGCCGAGGTCGGCACGGATCAACTCGTCCTCGATCGCGTCGATCGTCGCCGCGTCGAGTTGGCGTTTGGCGACCACATGCGCGATGGCGCCGCCAAGCGCGGAAGAGCTGCGCTTGAGCCCGCCGGAAAGGCGCCGCCACCAATTTTCCGTCGTTTCAGTCGTGCTGTCGTTCGGACTGTCCTGCATGTGGCGCCCGTGATAGCGGTTTCGACATGACCCCGGAAGAGATGGTGTCGCGGCTGCTCTATCGCGACGGGCTGATGCTGGTGATCGATAAGCCGGCCGGAATGGCCGTGCACCGCGGCTCGCCCAACAGCAAGGACAGGAACCGCGAATCCGTGGAAGATCATTTCGATGCGCTGCGCTTCGGTCTGCCACGTCCACCGGCGCTGGCGCACCGGCTCGACCGCGACACGTCGGGCTGTCTCGTGCTGGGCCGCCACCGCAAGGCGCTGGCGCAGCTCGGCAAACTGTTCAAGAGCGGCGCAATCGACAAAACTTATTGGGCCGTAGTCGAAGGTTCGCCGGACGCCGACGAAGGCGAAATCTCGCTGCCGCTCGGCCGCCTCGACGCGACGCGCGGCTGGTGGATGAAGCACGATCCGAAGGGCCAGCCGGCGATAACGAGGTGGAAAGTGCTGGGGCGCTATTCCCCTCCCCCACCCGGGCCGCGCATGCGCCCGCCCGAGTACAAGCTTGTTGGGGAGGGGTTAGGGGTGGGGGTCACGAGGTCGGGCACGCGCGTCGACGCATCGCCTCACCTTTCCACCCCCCTCCTTTCCCTCCCCCACGAGGGGGGAGGGAATCTTAGTTGGCTCGCGCTCGAACCTTTGACCGGGCGCACACACCAGCTTCGGGTGCATTGCGCGGAAATGAGCTGGCCGGTCCTTGGCGACGGCATCTATGGCAGTGCGCCGCGAAGCGGCGGGCCGCCGCTTCACCTGCATGCCCGCGAGGTGGTCGTGCCGCTGTACAAGAACCGCGCGCCGATCCGCGTCATCGCGCCGGTCCCCGAGCACATGCGCGAGCGGCTGATGCAATGCGGATGGGCGGGCGAGGACGTGGCGGTGCCGTCAGTCCGGACTAGCCGCCTCGCGGCGATCCGGAATGACGTTCAATAAATCGTTTGTTTGATGCGCTCCGGCGCGAGGCGATCGTGCTCGGGCCCGCCCATCTTGCCGTCGGTCAATTCGGCGAGGATCGCACCCGGCGTCGGCAGGCTCTTGCGATCGACTTTGCTCGCCGGATCCCACAGTTTCGAGCGGATGATCGCTTTGGTGCACTGGAAGTAGGCCTTCTCGACCGTCACCACCAGCACGCATTTCGGCACCTTGCCGTTGATGACGAAACTTTCCGTCAGCTGCGGATCGGTGGAGATTTTGGCGCGGCCGATGACGCGCATGGTCTCGCCGACACCGGGAATGAGGAAGAGGAGCGCGACCCGCGGATCGCGCACCAGATTGCGTAGCGAATCGATGCGATTGTTGCCGCGGCGGTCGGGAATGACGAGCGTGTGCTCGTCGAGGACCCGCACGAAGCCGGGCGGGTCGCCGCGCGGCGAGCAGTCGAGGCCGTCGGGGCCGCTGGTCGCCAGCACGACGAACGGCGCCGCTTCGATCAGCTTGCGATAAAGCGGCGTGACGCGGTCGGTTTCCTTGAACACGGCGGGGCCGTAAGGCGCATCGGGATAGAGGCTCTCGAGCTGCTCGGTCGTCGTTATGGTGTGGTCTTGCCCGTTGCCGGCCATCGCGCGGTCTCCGATTCAAGCGCGAGTTTACCTCATGCCGCCAGCAACTGTCTGCCGTCGTGGCCTGCGATTTTCACATCGAGGATCTGCCCCGGCTCGGCCGGCGCCTTGAGCTTGACCGCGGTGAACTGCTCGGTGCGGCCGGTGGCATTGGACTCCGTCAGCACCCGCCGCGTCGCCCCGACTTCGGCGTCGAGGTGACGGCGTAGCGCCAGCGCGCCGGCCTCGCGCAGGCGCCGGGCGCGCTCCTTGACCACGGCGCGAGGCAGCTGCGGCATCCGCGCCGCAGGCGTGGCAGGCCGCGGCGAGAACGGAAAGACGTGCAGATGTGTCAGCCCGCATTCCGCAACGAGGTCGAGCGTGTGCCCGAACATGTCCTCGGATTCGGTCGGAAACCCGGCAATCAGATCGGCGCCGAATATCGTATCCGGCCGCAATCGGCGCACCGTGTCGCAGAATGCGATGGCGTCGGCGCGACAGTGCCGCCGCTTCATCCGCTTGAGGATAAGATCGTCGCCCGCCTGCAGCGACAGGTGCAGATGCGGCATCAGCCGCGCATCCGCTGCGAAAGCATCGAGGAGATCGCGATCGGCCTCCACCGAATCGATCGATGACAAGCGTAGCCGCTTGAGTTCCGGCACGTGCTTGAGGATTTGCTTCACCAGCATACCGAGCTTCGGCGCGCCCGGCAGATCGGCGCCGTAGCTCGTGATATCGACGCCGGTGAGCACGATCTCGCAATAATTCTTGGCGACGAGCCGGCGCACGTCCTCGACCACCGCCCCCATCGGCACCGAGCGCGAATTGCCGCGGCCGAACGGAATGGTGCAGAAGGTGCAACGGTGATCGCAGCCGTTCTGTACCTGGACGAACGCGCGCGCCCGTCCGGCAAAGGCGTCGAGCAGATGCGCCGCGGTTTCCTTGACCGCCATGATGTCGTTGACGATCGCCTTCGGCGCGTCGCCGACGTCGAAGGCGGCGCGCGCTTGCGCCCAGCCCGCCGCGGACAGTTTTTCCGCATTGCCGAGTACGCGATCGGCCTCGACCATGGCGGCAAAGGTCTGCGGCTCGGTCTGCGCCGCGCATCCGGTAACGACGATCTTCGATTGCGGCCGGTCGCGGCGCAGCGCGCGGATCGCCTGGCGCGCCTGGCGCACCGCCTCCGCCGTCACCGCGCAGGTATTGACCACGACGGTATCGGTGAAGCCGGCGCCTTCCGCCTCGCGGCGGATCACTTCCGATTCGGCGGCGTTGAGCCGGCAGCCGAAGGTGACGACCTCGACGCTCATCTTATGTCGCTCCCGCTCCCGCGCCGCCGGTGGCGGCGGCGGCGAACAAGGCCGCATCGAATCGGCCCTTGTGTTCGTAAGCGACCGGCCCGGTCATCACCACGTGGTCGTCGGCCTCGCGCCATTCGACGGCAAGATCGCCGCCGGGCAGCGTGACCGTCACTTTGCGGCCGCTGCGGTTGAGCCGTGCCGCGGCGACGGCGGCGGCGCAGGCCGCCGAGCCGCACGCCTTGGTGAGACCGGCGCCGCGCTCCCAGGTGCGGATGATTATGCGGCTCGCCGACGGCGTCGCGGCCAGCGTGATATTGGCGCGCTCGGGAAACAGCGGATCGTGTTCGAGCTTGGGACCGATCGTGGCGAGGTCGTAGGCCGCGGGATTCTCGACCCAGAAGATGGCGTGCGGATTGCCCATGCTCACCGCCGACGGCGAATGCAGGGTCGGTACGCCAGGTGCTTTGAGGTCGATCGCGCGGGTGTCGGAAAATTCCCGTTGCAGCGGAATTTCATCCCAACGAAAGCGCGGTTTGCCCATGTCGACGCTGAACAGGCCGCCGGCGGCCCGCCGGCAGGACACCAGTCCGGCCGGCGTTGCGAATTTCAGCTCGGCACGGTCGGTTTCCTCGCCGATCAGCGCGGCCACGCAGCGCATGCCGTTGCCGCAGGCGCCCGCCTCCGATCCGTCGTTGTTGTAGATGCGGATCGAAGCATCCTCGGCACCGCGCGCGGGATAGAGCGCGATGAGCTGATCGTACGGCTCTTGCCGCGCCGCCGCGCGCGCTTCCTCCGCACCGATCGGGCTTTGTGCAATGAGTCTTGGCGCGCGGCGCAAATCGACGATGACGATCTCGTTACCGAGGCCGTTCATTTTGACGAAGTCGCGGTTTGCCAGCGCGCTCACGATAAAGCCCGCAATAAAGTCCAAATGTGAGCGACTTATATGAGAACTCGATCGTCATGCGCCAGTGTCCTGGTCGCAGTGACGGCAATTTGAGCGGGGCGGAAGGCATCGGAACGTGCTAGATTTGCTTTGGGGACGAATGGATGACCCAATACGGGATTTGGCGACGGCGCGGCCGCGGGCGCCGGACCGCCCAATCGAGGAGAGCCGCAAGGTGAGCTCAGTGTCGTTTCTCATGACGCCGCGCGCCGATTTGACGGCCGCGGCCATAGCCCTAACCATCGCGCTCGGACTGCCGCAGCCATCATCGGCGCAGACACCGGCGCAAACTCCGCCGCCGACGGCCCCGGCCGCGCCGGCGCAAATCGCTCCCCAAGCGAGCCCGGCTCAACCCGGCGATGTCTTCGGCGAGAAAACGGCGCTGGCGGCGAAGACGATCGTCTACGTCAAGGGCACCGGCACCTGGGACAAGGCCTTCGAAACGATCACCGGCTCGTTTCGCAAGATCAAAACCTATCTCGACAAAGAGGGCATCAAGCCCGACGGCTTGTCGATGACGATTTTCACGGCGACCGACGATACCGGTTTCGACTACGAGGCGGCGGTTCCCATCGCCGCGCCGCCGAAGAACCCGCCGCACGGCGATATCGCCATCGGCCAGTCGCCGGAGGGCCAGGCGCTCAAATTCGTCCATCGCGGCTCGTATGACGATCTCGATAATACTTACGAGGCAATCACCAATTATCTCGACGACAACCGGCTCGAAGCCAAGGACATGTTCATCGAGGAATATGTCACTGACCCGGTCACCGCCGATGCCAAACAGCTCGTCGTCAACGTCTACGTCCTGATCAAACCCGCTGGAACGTCGCCGGGCTAGCAAGCACGCTTATAGTTGCCACACCTGCCCAGGCCGCAACGTGCGGAATTGCTCGGGCGCGATTTCGGCAACCTTTAAGGCGTCGGCAAGCGCGACGAGCGGCGCATCGATCGCCTCGTCGGTGAGCTGGAACGTGCCGTAATGGTGGCCGAGCGCGAGCTCGGCACCGCAATCGATGAAGGCCCGCACCGAGTTCGGCCGGGTCCATGTGCTGGTCGCGCATGAACCAGCGCGGCTCGTAGGCCCCGATCGGCAGAATGGCGAGCCGCAACGGCCCATGCCGCTCGCGCGCGCTGCGGAAATGGCGGCCGTCGCCGTACCCGGAATCGGCGACGAAATAGATGCGTCCGCCCGGCGTTTCGATGACGAACGATGCCCATAGCGACATGTTGCGGTCGGACAGATTGCGCGCCGACCAATGTCGCGCGGCGACGAGCGTCACCGCTATTCCCGCGCCGATATCGACCCGCTCTTCCCAGTCGTAGCCTTCGGCCGCGACGGCGGGATCGTGATTGCGCATGATGGCGTCATTGCCGAGCGGGGTGACGATACGGGCGCGATGGGCGGCGGCGAGCCGCGACAGCGTGGCGAGGTCGAGATGATCGTAATGGCCGTGCGACACCAGCACGGCATCGATCGGCGGCAAGTCGGCAAAGGCGATGCCTGGATCGTTGACGCGTTTCGGCCCGATAAAGCGGAACGGCGAGGCGCGCTTCGACCATATCGGATCGAGCAGGATATTGCGGCCCGCAGTCTGGATGAGAAAGCTGGCATGGCCGACATAGCAAATGCGCCAGATCGCGCCCTCGACCCGCGGCGGCGGACGGTCGGCATAAGGCGAGGGCGCCCAGGCCGGCCACTTCGCCCTGGTGGCGCGCCGCTGACGATGCCAGCGAAACAGATCGAGCCGGCTTCGCGGCGGCGCGCCGCCCGCGTCGAAAAACCGCTCGCCGTCGAAATGGTCGGAGGCGGGGCCATGGTAATAGCGCGACATCGGGACGCTACAATACAACGAGGCCGCCGCCACGGGCCGGCAATAACGCCACGGTTGACGGCGGCGGGCCTCGCACCTATTTTGCGCCGACTTTCGTAAGCGACTGAAACGACCATGTGCCGACCGGCCCTGGAGACCGGAGGCAACCGCCCGACAGCGCGATGCGCCCTCGGGCGTTAAGACCATTTCCCCCTCTCCCCACCGGGGAGAGGTGAAAAGGAAACGATGTTCGACAGTCTTTCGGAACGGCTGAACGGCATTCTCGACGGCCTGACCCGGCGCGGCGCGCTGTCGGAGGCTGACGTCGAGGCGGCGCTGCGCGAGGTGCGGCGCGCGCTGCTCGAGGCCGACGTGGCGCTCGATGTTGCGCGGAGCTTCACCGAAGAGGTGAAAAAGCGCGCGGTCGGCGTCGAGGTCATCAAGTCGGTCACGCCCGGCCAGATGGTCGTGAAGATCGTGCACGACCAGTTGATCGAGACCTTGGGCACGAGCGCGCAGCCGATCGACCTCAACGCGCCCGCTCCCGTCGTCATCATGATGGTGGGATTGCAGGGCTCCGGCAAAACCACCACCGCCGCCAAGATCGCCAAGCGCCTTGCCGAAGTTTTAAAGCGCAAGGTGCTGATGGCCTCGCTCGACACGCGGCGCCCGGCGGCGATGGAGCAGCTCGCCGTTCTCGGCCGGCAGATCGGCGTCGACACGCTGCCGGTCGTAACCGGACAGAATCCGGTGCAGATCGCCGGGCGGGCAAAAGAAGCGGCGCGGCTCGGCGGCTATGACGTGGTGCTGCTCGATACCGCCGGCCGGCTCACGCTCGACGAGGCGCTGATGAACGAGGCCGCCGAGGTGCGCCGCGCCGCCAATCCGCACGAGGTGCTCCTGGTCGCCGATGCGCTGACCGGCCAGGACGCCGTCAATCTGGCGCGCAGTTTCAACGAGCGGCTCGAACTCACCGGCATCGTGCTGACCAGGATCGACGGCGACGGCCGCGGCGGCGCCGCGCTGTCGATGCGCGCGGTGACCGGCAAACCGATTAAGCTCATCGGCACCGGCGAAAAGCTCGATGCCATCGAGGACTTTTATCCCCAGCGCATCGCCGACCGCATTCTCGGCATGGGCGATGTCATTTCGCTGGTGGAGAAGGCCGCCGCGACCATCGACGCCGAGAAGGCGGCGCGCGTCGCCGCGAAAATGCGCAAGGGCGCCTTCGACCTCGCGGATCTGCGGGAACAATTGGCGCAGATGCAGACCATGGGCGGCATGACCGGGCTGATGGCGATGCTGCCGGGCATCGCCAAGATCAAAAACCAACTGGCCGAGCGCAATCTCGACGAAACGGTGCTCAAGCGGCAAATGGCGATCATCGATTCGATGACGCCTTCCGAGCGGCGCAATCCCGACATTCTCAAGGCCAGCCGCAAGAAACGCATCGCCGCCGGCTCCGGCACAAAACCCGAGGACATCAACAAGCTTCTCAAAATGCATCGCACCATGGCCGACGTGATGAAAGCCATGGGCGGCGCCAAGCGCGGCCCGATGGCCGGCCTCGCCAATATGCTCGGCTTCGGCAGCGGCGGCATGCCGAGCCCGGAAGAAATGGCGAAGATTGCGGAAAAAATGCCGGGCGGCCTGCCGCCCGGAATGCCCGGCGCTCCCGGTCTACCGCCTAAAATGCCCGGCCTGCCCGGTCTGCCGCCGAATTTTCCCGGCCTGCCCGGTGGACTACCGGGCCTTGGCCCGAAATTCCCCGGCGGCCTGCCCGGATTGGGAAAGAAAAAGTGATCACGCCGTCAATACCGTCAACGTAGCGAAAGGAAACTGAATGTCTCTCGTCATCCGCATGGCACGCGCCGGCACCAAGAAGCGGCCGTTCTATCACATCGTCGTGGCCGACAGCCGCTCGCCCCGCGACGGGCGCTTCATCGAGCGCCTCGGCTATTTCAATCCGCTATTGCCGAAGGACAAGACCGAGCGGCTGAAGTGGGACATCGAAAAAGCCAAGGCTTGGATCGCCAAGGGCGCGCAGCCTTCGGACCGCGTCATGCGTTTTCTCGACGCCGCCGGCGTGATGAAGCGGGCCAAACGCAACAATCCGGAAAAGGCGATCCCGCGCAAAGAGCGCAAGGCCAAGGAAGAGGCCGCCAAAGCCGCCGCCGGCGCTCCGGGCACAGCTCCCGCCGCCGGCGCTCCGGGCACAGCTCCCGCGGCAGGCGCTCCGGGCGCAGCTCCCGCAGTCGGCGCCGCGCCGGCCGAAGCCGCGGCACCGGCGAGCTAACTCCAGATGGCGGGCGGCACGCGCGTTTGTCTCGGCCAAATCGGTGCCGCCCACGGCGTGCGCGGCGAAGTCCGGCTGCGCTCGTTCACCGCCGAACCCGCAGCGATCACCAAATACGGCCCGCTCGAAGCCGAGGACGGCCGCGTCTTTGAGATCGAAACATTGCGGCCGGCCAAAAGTCCGGAGCAGCATCATTTCGTCGCGCGGCTTGCGGGCATCGCCGACCGCAGCGCCGCCGAGCGGCTCGCCAATATCAAACTCTATGTGCCGCGCGAGCGGCTGCCGGACCCGAAGGGGCCCGACGAGTTCTATCACGCCGACCTGATCGGGCTTGCCGTCGTCGATCGTGCCGGCCAACGCCTCGGCAGCGTCGTTGCCATCCACAATTTCGGCGCCGGCGATCTAATCGAGATGCGTGCGGATGCAGGCGGCACGACCGAGCTGGTGCCATTCGACGAAGCAACGGTACCCGAGATCGACATTGCAGCCGGTCGTTTGGTCATCGATATGCCGGCGTCAGATACAAACATGCCTCCCCCTTGCGGGGGAGGCCGACCGCGAAGCGGTCGAGGCAATAGTCGGCGCTAGCCATGTGGCGGGCGAGCGTTCTGACGATTTTTCCGGACCTGTTTCCAGGCCCGCTCGGCGCGAGCCTTGCCGGCAAGGCGCTGGCGGCGGGCGCCTGGACGCTCGACATCGTCGATATACGCATGTTCGCAACCGACAAGCATCGCTCAGTCGACGACACACCGGCCGGCGGCGGGCCGGGCATGGTGATGAAAGCCGACGTGCTCGGCCGCGCCATCGACGCGACCGCGCCGGACGGCCGCCCGCGGCTTCTCTTGTCGCCGCGCGGGGTGCCGCTGACACAACCGCGCGTCGAGGCGCTCGGTCGCGGCGGCGGCGTCGTTCTGGTCTGCGGCCGCTTCGAAGGCGTCGACGAGCGCGTCGTCGCCGCGCGCGGCCTGGAGGAAATTTCGATCGGCGATTATGTGCTCTCCGGCGGCGAGATCGCGGCGATGGCGCTCCTTGACGCTTGCGTGCGGCTGCTGCCCGGCGTCATGGGGGCTGCTGCCTCGGGTGCCGAAGAAAGCTTTGCCGACGGGCTTTTGGAATATCCGCAATATACCCGGCCGCAGCTCTGGGAGGGCCGGACGATCCCCGAGGTGCTGACCTCGGGCGATCACGGCAAAATCGCCGCTTGGCGGCGCGCCGAGGCCGAGCGGCTGACCCGCGAGCGCCGCCCCGACTTGTGGGCCCGTCATTCCGGGGCGCGGGCCGGGGCCTCCCACAACGGCGAGAAATGACCGGAAGGTGACAAAGCCCGCGTACTGTCGTAGAAGCTCGCCCAACCCGTGGAGCCCCGCTCGGAACCGGCGCGATGAAAGCGCAGCCGATGGAGAATTCGCCATGAACCTCTTGAAAGAAATCGAAAACGAACAGATGGCGAAGCTTTCCGCCGGCAAGGAAATCCCCGATTTTCAGCCGGGCGACACGCTGATCGTCAACGTCAAGATCGTCGAGGGCGAGCGCGCCCGGGTGCAGGCCTATGAAGGCGTCTGCATCGGCCGCGCCGGCTCCGGTCTGAACGAGAACTTCACCGTGCGCAAAATTTCCTACGGCGAGGGCGTCGAACGCGTCTTCCCGCTTTATTCGCCGATGATCGACTCGATCACGCTGGTGCGCCGCGGCAAGGTGCGCCGCGCCAAGCTCTATTATCTGCGCGGCCGGCGCGGCAAATCCGCGCGCATTTTCGAGCGGCAGGAATACGCGGGCGAGGCCGCCGCGGCGACCGGCGCGACCGGCGCCGAGGACGAGGCGGCGAAGTAATACCAATCCGCCGCGGCGGGATTATATTGCGATTGCGCGCAACCGCTTAAGTTTCGCGAGTCTCCGACATGCCCAAGCCACGCACGCTGTACGACAAGATCTGGGACGATCATTTGATCGAGGAGGAGCCAGACGGCGCTTCCCTCATCTATATCGACCGCCATATCGTCCACGAAGTCACCAGCCCGCAAGCCTTCGAAGGACTGCGGCTCGCCGGCCGCAAGGTGCACGCGCCGGACAAGACGCTGTGCGTCGTCGACCACAACGTGCCGACCACCGACCGCCATCTGCCCAATCCCGATCCGGAAAGCGCGGCGCAGATCGCCTACCTCGCCGAGAACGTGAAGTTCTTCGGCCTCGAATATTTCGACGAATTCGATAAGCGCCAGGGCATCGTCCACATCATCGGGCCGGAGCAGGGCTTTACGCTGCCGGGCGTCACGCTGGTCTGCGGCGACAGCCACACCGCGACCAACGGCGCGTTCGGCGCGCTCGCCTACGGCATCGGCACCTCGGAAGTCGAGCACGTCTTGGCGACGCAAACCCTGATCCAGTCGAAATCGAAGAACATGCGCGCGGTGGTCGACGGCAAATTGCCGCCGGGCGTCACCGCCAAGGACATCATCCTCGCCATCATCGGCGAGATCGGCACCGCCGGCGGCACCGGCTATGCGCTCGAATATGCCGGCGAGGCGATCCGTGCGCTGTCGATGGAAGGCCGCATGACGGTGTGCAACATGTCGGTGGAGGCCGGCGCCAAGGCCGGCTTCATCGCGCCGGATGAAAAAACCTACGCCTATCTGAAAGATCGTCCCAAGGCGCCGAAGGGCAAGGATTGGGACGCGGCGATGCGCTATTGGCAGGCGCTTTCGTCCGATGACGGCGCGCATTTCGATCGCGAGGTCAAACTCGACGCGGCCAAGCTGCCGCCGCTCGTCACCTGGGGCACCAGCCCCGAGCAGGTCGTCTCGGTCGCCGGCCGCGTGCCGCGGCTCGAAGACGTGACCGACGAGAAAAAGCGCGAAGCCATCGAGCGCGCGCTCAAATATATGGGCCTGCAAGGCGGCGAGAAGATTTCCGACATCGCCATCGACCGCGTCTTCATCGGCTCCTGCACCAACGCGCGCATCGAGGATTTGCGCGCCGTCGCCAAGGTCGTCGACGGCAAAAAGGTCAACGCCAAGGTCAACGCCATGATCGTGCCGGGCTCGGGCCTGGTCAAAGCCCAGGCGGAATCCGAGGGGCTCGATAAAATCTTCCGCAAGGCCGGCTTCGACTGGCGCGAGCCCGGCTGCTCGATGTGCCTCGCCATGAATCCCGACAAGCTCGCCCCCGGCGAGCGCTGCGCCTCGACCTCGAACCGCAATTTCGAGGGCCGCCAAGGCTACAAGGGCCGCACCCACCTGGTTTCGCCGGCCATGGCGGCCGCCGCCGCGATCGCCGGCCATTTCGTCGACGTACGCGAGTGGAATTAACCCCGCACCCACCAGCAGCGCATTTGCGGATAAAGCACCGTGCCGCTCGGCCGGTGCTGCAATTCGTACCAATCGACGCAGCGGCGATAGAGCAACGGCCGCGGATTGATCACGATGCGGCGGCGCCCATGACGGAGCGGCGGCGAGGCCGGCCCGGCCGGTTGCGCGGTCGGCGAGGTCGTAGTCTGGGCGAAAGCACGCGGCGGCGCGCCGAATAGCGGCAGCGCGGCAAGAGCCAGAATTACGATCAGCGATTTCAGGTGCATTGGCGTTCCCAAAGCGTTTCCACTGTCCGCGATCATGATCTAAAACGCAATTATGGCCGATGTTAAATCCGATCCGCTCAACTGGCGGCCGGCAAAGGCGCCGTCGCTCGCCGCGTTCGAGGCGCTGGCCGGCGAGGTGTTCCGCCAGTTGCCGAAACGGTTTCGCGATCTGTGCGCCGGCGTCGTCATTCAAGTCGACGATTTCCCCAGCGAAGAGGTGCTCGACGAAATGGGCGCCGAGACCGAGTTCGATCTGCTCGGCCTGTTCCAGGGCGTCGGCCTGCCGTTCCGCTCCGAAAGCGCGCCGGTGCAGATGCCCAACATGATCTGGCTCTACCGCCGGCCGATCCTCGATTACTGGGCCGAGCACGAGGATACGCTCGGCGCCATCGTCAAGCACGTGCTAGTGCATGAGATCGGCCATCATTTCGGCCTGTCCGACGCCGACATGGCGGCCATAGAGCAAGAGGCTAAATAGCGATCTGGTTCCGGTATCTTGACCGGCGCCCGCCGAGCCGCCATTAACCCGTCCACGATCCATCCGGCTTGCAGGATTGAAAATGCAAAAATTCACCGTGCTCGAAGGCGTCGCCGCGCCGCTGAAAATGATCAACGTCGACACCGACATGGTCATCCCCAAGCAATATCTGAAAACGATCAAGCGCACCGGGCTCGGCAGGGGCCTGTTCGCCGAGAAACGCTATCGCGACGACGGCAGCGAAAATCCGGATTTCGTGCTCAATAAGCCGGCCTATCGCAAGGCCAAGATTTTGGTCGCCGGCGACAATTTCGGCTGCGGCTCCTCGCGCGAGCACGCACCCTGGGCGTTGCTCGATTTCGGTATCACTTGCGTGATCTCGACCTCGTTCGGCGATATTTTCTACAACAACTGCTTCAAGAACGGCGTGCTGCCGATCAAGGTCACCCCGCAAGACCTGGAGAAACTGTTCGACGACGCCGAGCGCGGCGCCAATGCGACGCTGACCGTCGATCTGGAAAAGCAGGAGATCCGCGGCCCCGACGGCGGCATGGTCAAATTCGACATCGAGCCGCACCGCAAGCACGCGCTGCTCAAGGGCCTCGACGACATCGGGCGCACGATGCAGAAGCAGGACAAGATCGGCCGCTTCGAGGCCAACGCCAAAGGGTCGCGGCCCTGGGTGTGACATCCTCGCATGTCATGCCCCGCGAAGGCGGGGCATCCAGTAATCGGCGCGCGAGCCGTTGCCGAATCGCATTGCCACACCGGATTTCACCGATTACTGGATCATCCGCATTCGCGGATGAAGACACGAAATGAATCGCTGCTTAAGCCAACGCGTATGACCTCCGCAATCTCCGTCTCGCATCTCAACAAGACCTACGCCTCCGGCTTCCAGGCGCTCAAAGACATCAACCTGGACATCCGCCGCGGCGAGATTTTCGCGCTGCTCGGGCCGAACGGCGCCGGCAAGACGACACTGATCGGCATCATTTGCGGCATCGTCAAACCCTCGACGGGCACCGTCACGGTCGACGGCCACGACATCGTTGCCGATTACCGCGCGGCGCGCGCGCTGATCGGCCTCGTCCCGCAGGAATTGACCACCGACGCCTTCGAGACGCCTCCGGCGACCATGCGCTTTTCCCGCGGCTTGTTCGGCAAGCCGGCCAATCCCGCCTACATCGCCAAAGTGCTCAAGCAACTCTCGCTGTGGGACAAGAAAGACGCCAAGATCCGGATGCTGTCCGGCGGCATGAAGCGCCGGCTGATGATCGCCAAGGCGCTCTCGCACGAGCCGCAAATCCTGTTCCTCGACGAGCCGACCGCCGGCGTCGACGTCGAATTGCGCAAGGATATGTGGCAGCTCGTTCGCGAGTTGCGCGCGGCCGGCGTCACCATCATCCTCACCACTCATTACATCGAGGAAGCCGAGGAGATGGCCGACCGCGTCGGCGTCATCAACAAAGGCGAGATCATTTTGGTCGAGGACAAGGCCGAGCTGATGCGCAAGCTCGGCAAGAAGCAATTGACGCTCGAACTGCGCGAGCGGATCGGCGCGATCCCGGCGACGCTGGCGGCCCACAAGCTGACATTGAGCGCCGACGGCAAGGAACTGACTTACAGTTACGACACCAAGGGCGAGCACACCGGGATTACGGCGTTGCTCGACGATCTCGGCCGCGCCGGCATCAAGTTCAAAGATTTAAAGACCACGCAAACCTCGCTGGAGGACATCTTCGTCGGCTTGGTGAGGGAGCGGCGATGAATCTTTACGCCGTGCGCGCGATCTATGTGTACGAAATGGCGCGGACCGGCCGCACGCTGTTCCAAAGCATCGTGTCGCCGGTGATCTCGACCTCGCTGTATTTCATCGTGTTCGGCGCCGCGATCGGCTCGCGCATCACCCAGATCGGCGGCGTGTCCTACGGCTCCTTCATCGTGCCGGGCCTGATCATGCTGATGCTGCTCACGCAAAGCGTGACCAATGCTTCGTTCGGCATTTATTTCCCGCGCTTCGTCGGCACCATCTACGAAATCCTCTCGGCGCCGGTGTCCGCGTTCGAGATCGTGCTCGGCTATGTCGGCGCGGCGGCGACCAAATCGATCGTTCTCGGCCTCATCATTCTGGCGACGTCGGGCCTGTTCGTGCCGCTGCACATCGCGCATCCGTTTTGGATGCTCGGCTTCCTGATTCTGACGGCGGTCGGTTTCAGCCTATTCGGCTTCATTCTCGGGCTGTGGGCCGACGGCTTCGAGAAACTGCAGATCGTGCCGTTACTCATCATCACGCCGCTGACGTTTCTCGGCGGCACGTTCTATTCGACCAGCGTGTTGCCGCCGTTTTGGCGCACGGTCACGCTGTTCGATCCGCTGGTTTATCTAATCTCAGGTTTCCGCTGGAGCTTTTTCGACATCGCCGACGTCGATGTCGACGTGAGCCTGGCGATGACGCTCGTCTTCCTCGCCATTTGCATGGCGATCGTCTGGTGGTTCTTCAAAACCGGATACCGGCTGAAGAACTGATCCGCGCCCTCGTAAATCGAGACTTACGGTGGGGCCGCCGCGTTTCTTCTTGCCGATCGGTCAAGGCGCAATTTTTTTGCTATGACCAAACCGGCGGCGCGCAAGGTGGAGGGCGAAATGAGGCGATTGACACTGATAGTCTTAGGCGGTCTCGCTGCGGTGCTTGTCGTGGCCGGCACGGCTGGTACAAGCCTCGCCGCAGAGCCGGGCGATTTCCAGGCCAATTTACGCGGTGACACCATTGGAGTTCCGCTGGGCGCCGCACCGCCTCCCGGGCTCTATGCCGGCGTGTTGACTTTCATCGGTCTCAACGGCGTCGGCCAGGGCCAAGACAGCGCCGCCGCGGGCGCCGGCCCGCACGGCAAAGGACTTACCTTGCTTGGCGCGTCCATCGATCCCGATCTCGTGTGGGCGACGGGTTGGAAATTCCTCGGCGCCGACGTCACGTTCACGGTAGTCCAACCCTTCTTCACGGTGGCTGGACTGAGCACGAATTGCGTTCCCGCGGGCGCGCTCTGCGTCGGCACGGAGCCCATCGCTTACGGCGCCGGCGCCGGCTCGTTCTATGAAAACATGCACAACACCGTCTGGTCGAGCGCGCTGTCGTGGAATTTAGGCAACGGCTGGCATGTCAGCGGCGGCTTTAATTTTCAGGGCCCGGATGGCTCGCAGTACAACGGCACACTTAATGACGATTATTGGACATTCTCACCGACCGCGGCGCTGGCTTATTTCTCGCAGGACTGGAAGATCATGGTGAACTTCGATTACGACTTTCATACCCCCTCCGCCGGTCACACCGGATCTTATGCCGCCGTTGCATCCAATGTCCCGGGGCTGCTCGCGGGCTTTGCCGCCCCCGGCATCGGCTATGTCGGCGGCGAACAAGCACAAGTGGATTGGGCTGCCGAGTATAAAACCGGCAAATGGGCGTTCGGGCCTGCCGGATATTTCAAATGGCAGACCACCTCGGATCAACCGGGAAGTGGATGGACCTGCGCTGCGTTGTCGGCAAGTCCGCTTTACGGACCGAGCCTGAGCTGCGGCAGGACAACCGACATCGCGCTCGGCGGGATAGTCGGTTATGACCTCGGGGCGGCCGACTTCCAGATCATCGCCACCGACGGCATCTACACCCAGGATGCCTTCAAGGGTTTGAGCATCTTCACGAGATTGTCCTTCAACCTGTGGGAGCCGCAAGCTGGTGCTGCCGCGCCGAAGCCGACGACCCTCGAAAAATGACGCGAGCCCCCGCGCGACTCAGTCGCTCTGCGCCTTCGCAATCGCATCCGCGATCGCCACCGTGCGGCGCGCCATCTCGGCGTGCAGGCGCTCGACCATGCGGCCGTCGACCTGGATGACGCCCTTGTCCTTGTTTTCCGGCTGGTCAAACGCCTCGATCATCTTGCGCGCCACTTCGACCTCTTCCGCGGTCGGCGAAAACGCCTCGTTGCATGGCTCGATCTGGCGCGGATGAATGAGCGTCTTGCCGTCAAAGCCGAGGTCGCGCGCCTGCCTGCATTCTGCGGCGAAGCCCTCGGCATTGCCGAGGTCGTTATAGACGCCGTCCAAAATATCGAGGCCATAGGCGCGCGCAGCGGCGATGCAACTCATCAGCCACGGCAGCATCGGCGCGCGGCCGGCCACGATGCGCGCCCGCGTATCCTTGGCGAGATCGTTGGTGCCCATGACGAAGCCGGCGAGCCGCGTCTCGGAATCGAGCGCCGCCGCAGCGATTTCGGCGACGTTGAGCATCGCCAGCGGCGTCTCCATCATCGCCCAGACGCGGATATGCGGATCGGTCCCCATATCGACAATGCGGGCGGCCAGGTCCTGCAACTGATGGGGATCGGATATTTTCGGCACCAGCACCGCATCGGGCCGCGCTTCGGCGATGGCGTGGAGGTCATCCACCCACCAGCGGGTATCGAGGCCGTTGATGCGCACCAGAACTTCGCGGCTGCCGAAGCCGGTCTTCAGCGCTTTGAGGACGTTGTCGCGCGCGGCCGCCTTGGCCTCGGGCGCCACCGCGTCCTCGAGATCGAGGATGAGCCCGTCGGCCGGCAATTCGCGCGCCTTTTCCAGCGCCCGCGCATTCGATCCCGGCATGTAGAGCACGCTGCGGCGCGGCCGGACGGTCATCTTTGTGTCCCCTGATCTCGCTAAAAACTTAAATTAGCGGCCCTTCATGCAACGTACCACCGCCGCTTGGCGCGAGACTGGACATGAATCAGGGGACGTGATGTGTGGTGGCCGCGGCAATGAAACCGAAGGAGGATGTGGTGCTCAAGAGCCTGATAGGTATAGCGATTTTAACCTCGACGCTGGCGATTCTGATTCCCGCCGCGCAAGCCGCCGATCCCGCATTTTGCCGCGATTACGCCACGGCGGCAGTCAGGCAGGTCGAACTTGCGAACGCGGTCCCCGCTTGCAATCGCGGCGTAGGTGCACGCTGGACCACCGACTACCGGGTGCATTTTGACTGGTGCTTGGGTGCAGCCCCGGGCGCTGTCGAAGCAGAGCGAAATGCACGCACGAACTGGATTCGAAGTTGTCGTGGGTCTTGAGACGGACGACTAGCCCTCGAGATTGGTCGCCGCAGATCAGGTAAACGATCACCGGCTGGGCGCCATCGCGATCGAGCGAATGCCGTTTTTTACGCCGCCTTCCGCTTCGCGGTGATCAGCTTGCGATTGATCAGGCATTCGGCGATCTGGATGGCATTGAGCGCGGCGCCCTTGCGCAGATTGTCGGACACGACCCACATCGACAGCCCGTTCTCGACGGTCGCGTCCTCGCGGATGCGGCTTATATAGGTGGCGTCCTCGCCGGTCGCCTCGTAAGGCGTCACGTAGCCGCCCGGCTCGCGCGAATCGATGACCAGGCAGCCCGGCGCATTGCGCAGGATGTTGCGCGCCTCATCCGGCGTGATCGGGTTCTCGAACTCGATATTGACCGCCTCGGAATGGCTGACGAAGACCGGTACGCGCACGCAGGTCGCGGTGAGCTTGATCTTGGGGTCGAGGATTTTCTTGGTCTCGACCACCATCTTCCACTCTTCGCGAGTGTAGCCGTCCTCCATGAAAGTGTCGATCTGCGGGATCAGATTAAAGGCGATGCGCTTGGGGAACTTCTTCGCCTTGATCTCGTCGATCTGGAATACCGCCTTGGTCTGCGCGAACAATTCGTCCATCGCCTCCTTGCCGGCGCCGGAGACCGACTGATAGGTGGCGACCACGACACGCTTGATCTTGGCCTTGTCGTGTAGCGGCTTGAGCGCGACGACGAGCTGCGCCGTCGAGCAATTGGGATTGGCGATGATGCCGCGCTTGCGGAAGCCGGTGACGGCGTCGGCATTGACCTCCGGCACGATCAGCGGAACGTCGGAGTCGTAGCGCCAGGCCGACGAGTTATCGATCACCACCGCGCCGGCAGCCGCAATCTTGGGCGACCATTCCTTGGACACGGCGGCGCCCGCCGACATCAGGCAGATATCGACGTCGGAGAAATCGTAATGTTCGAGCGCTTTGACCTTCAGCGTGCGGTCGCCATAGGAGATGTCCACGCCCTGGCTTCGGCGCGAGGCGAGCGGCACCACCTCGTCGGCGGGAAACGACCGCTCGGCGAGAATATCGAGCATTTCCCGGCCCACATTGCCGGTCGCGCCGACCACGGCGACCTTATAACCCATCGTTAACTCTCCACCGAAAATTCGCAGCGCTCCCGGCCGCGTAACAACCGGAGCGGAAGCGCTTCTAAGCGAGAACCACCGCAAACACAATGTCGATGGGAGCGGCCGTGGAGCCGGTTTCCTGCACCGTACCGGGCGATATTCGCGCCACCATCGTGCGCATTCTCGCCTATATGGGCGGCCTGGCGATCCTTGCCATCGCGGCGGCGAGCCTTTTTCGCGCGTCCTCGGGCGTGGCGGCGGTCGAACCGGCGGCGCCGCCGGAATGGCTCAGGGTCGAGCGCTCCCATCCGGCCTTCGAGCTGCAAATGCCCGAGCTTGCCGGCGAAGCCTCCGGCTACGCGATCCTACGCCGGCCCGCCGACGGCGCGCGCAAGGACGTGCTGAGCTTCGGCGACCCGGCCGGGAGCGGTCCCTATGTCATGGTCGAAATCTATCGGCCCGGCACCGCCGGCGAGCGCTTTATCGACGCGCCGAGCGAAATTGCCGCGCGCATCATCGCGTTTTCCGTTACCGACGACGTCAAGCCGGCGGGCGACATCGACAGCAAATTCGGCACCGTGCCGTTGGTCGATTTCGCCATTGCCGCGCAAGCAACGTCCCAAGGAACGTACCAAGGAACGTACCAAGGAACGTACCAAGGAACGTACCAAGCAACGTCCAATGCCAGGCAGCGCCGCTGCCTCGGCTTTGCGCGAGCCTTCGACGACCCGGCGGTGCAGATCGCCGGTTGGTATTGCAGCCCGGGAGACGAAACGGTCGATCGCGCGAGCCTTGCTTGCGCGCTCGACCGGCTCACCATTCTCTCCGCCGGCGGCGATGCCAAGCTAGCCGGCCTGTTCGCGCGCGCCGAGCTCAAGCGCACCTTCTGCGGTCAACGCAGTCCGATCCTGGCGGCAACGCCGGAACACGATGTGCAAGTCCCGATTCCGCGTAGCGTGAAGCCGCGGGGACGCCTACCGCAGCGCTGATCGTTGCCGCGTGTCCCGGGCGCAACGCAGCACCATAAGCGCGTTCACGCGCGTCTGGCGCGCGCTATGGTGATGCGCTGCAGACCCGGGACCTTCGCAGACGCTGAGTTGTTAAGGTCCCGGATCAGCGGTGCACCGCCTCGCGCTGCACCGCGTCCGGGAAATGTTGGGGACTACGTCCCGTAGTTCTTGGTCAGATAATCCACGATGGCCTTGGCGTCGTCGTCGTTGATCGGCGCACCCATGGCCTTCCTCATCTTAGTGACCTCGGCGTTCCATCCGTCGGCGTTCAAGAACGGCGAGTTCATCGGGATATAGGCAAGGCTATGACAGGCCGCACAGTTCCCCTCGACCTTGTCGAGGCCGGGTCCCGGTTTGAGCTTGATCTCCTGTTCCTGCGCCAGCGCCGGAACAGCGATCAGAACGGCGACGAATGCAAATACGAATCTCCGCATGACCCCCTCCCTCAGCTCGCGTTCAGCGTGATGTTTTGCATCACGTTGTTGTGGTACCCGGCCGGATTCCAGATCAACACGGCGGTCTGGGTCTGGCCGATGTTGTTGATGGCATTGGCCATCACCGTGTTCTTGCCGCGCTTGGCGTGCAGCTCGAAGCTCCACGGCCGAAATGCGTAGCGGCCGAGATCCATCCCCAGCGTCGCATCCGACCAGGTTTTGCCGCCGTCGGTCGACACCTTCGAGGGCGCGGATGCCGTAGCCGCCATCCCACGCCAGCCCGCCGACCGTGACGGTGCCCGCTTTCACCTCGTCTCCGTCGCGATGGCTGGTGATCAGCGAATTGACGACCATTTCGGTGATCGGCGTATTCGGCGCATATTCCTGCGAGGTGAAGCGCGCCACCACCGGGAATTTGCCGATTGGGATTTTATAGGCTGGATTCATCCAGAATCCGCCCTGCGGTTTGGTCAAGGCGGTGACCGAGATGAGATGCTTCATCCAATAGGTGCCGGTCCAGCCGGGCACAATCAATCGCGCCGGGAAACCGTTGAAGTGCGGCAAAGGCTCGCCGTTCATCTCGTAAGCGATGAGCGTCGACTCATCCGTCGCCTTCGAAACCGGCAGGCTTTTGATAAAGTCGGGCGTTTTGTCGTAGGCCGGGGTATCGGCGCCGTTGAAGGCAATCTCGATCGCCTCCGGCTTCAGCCCGACCAGAGCGATGACATCTTTCAGCCGGGCGCCCTTCCAGCGCGCGCAGCCCATGGCGCCATAGCCCCATTCCACGCCGGCGACGTGCGGGTTCGACAGGCCGCGCCGGTTGCCCGAGCATTGATTGACGGCGACCACCTCGTAGGCCGGCATTTTCTTGAGATCGTCGAAGGTGACCTGGGTCTGGCCATTGGCGCCATCGCCGCCGACATCGATCTTGTAGGTTTTGACATCGACCTCGGGGATGACGGAGAGATGATAGCGAACGAAGAATTCGTCGTTCGGCGTGATCGGCGTGCGAAAATATTCCAGCGGGGCTTCATAATTCGGACCGCGGTCGGATAATCTGATCAGCGGCTTCTTGCCAGGCAGCTTCGCCATGGTGGCGTAGCTCTTGATCCCGGCGGGCACGCCGGGCGTAAGCTCGGCACCGGCGCTCTGCGCTTGCAAAAATTTCGGCCAACTCAGAGTACCGGCAAGCGCGAAGCCCGCGCCAGCCGTACTCAATAAACCTCGTCGCGTGAGCATAGCATATCCTCCCTCTCGCTTTTTGCTTCGCGCACCCCCCGGCGCGCCAAGCTTTGCCTTTGGTTTTAGATCAAGGCGCCGCCCGGAAATAATGTGACATAAGAGCCGCCGATCAAAGGAAATTGTTCTGCCATTCCGGCCGCCGACGATCGGATCTTGGAACCGGCGGGGCCGCGGACCGTTGCCAGAGCGCTATTGCGGTCGGCAAAACCCGGCTACATTGGGTTCCGATAGAAGCGAGGAATCATGCGTTCATTGGTCAGTCTTGCGGTCGGCGTCGCCGTGCTTTCGGCATTGGCCGTTCCCGCCGGCGCCGCCGCGAAGAAGCCGCAGCAGCCGCCCGTCGTGGAACGTTCGGCGAGCGGAACGATCATCCAGCCGACCACGACCATCATCCCAGACGGTAACGGCCATCGCACCGTCATCATAATTCCCCGGCGGCGTTCTTATCTCGACCCGGGGACCGAAGTATCGGTAGGCGAGGGCACTTCCCGGGACTACATGCTGCCGCCGGGCGGCGATCCCGGCCGTCCCAATTGGTTTTTCGGGCCCGATGTCCAAGGGACCGGCAGGTATCCGCTGCCGAGCGCGTTCGACGGCACGGGAATCAATCCGAATACGCCGTTTTGAATGAAGCCTCGTGCGGCGGCACCGCCTCGGGCTGCCGGTCACCGCTGGGTGGGGAAGATGGGTCTTGCGTTGCGCTGGCGGAACAAGCTGCGCCGCCGCTTCTATAGTCCCTATAACAAGATCGTTCATCGCGGCCGGTATTTCGTCTGCAGCTATTTTGGCGCCGATTTTTTGGTGTGCTCGGTGAATGTCGGCGGCTTGGAAATCTCCGCCAAGATCGGCGAGTACCGGGAGCTTACCAACTTCGTGCGCGCTTGCGCGGAGCTCAAGCCGGATGTCTTCATCGATATCGGCGCCAATCTTGGACTCTATAGCTGCGTCGTGATGAAGAACCGGCTGGCGCCGCGCGCGATATTATTCGAGCCGGACCGGCGCAACTGCGTCCACCTGCGCGCCAATCTGCTGATCAACGATCTGCTCGACGCCAATATCGAAATCCATGAAGTGGCGCTCGGCGCGGCGCCCGGCAAATTCCGGCTGGTGCCGGGGCCGGAACGGGATATCGGCCTGTCGCAGATCGTGGAGAACGCACCCGCCGGCGCGGGCTACGACGTCGATATCGTGCGCTTCGACGACGTCGTCGCGCTCACCGACCGCGCGCTGGCGATCAAGATCGACATCGAGCGCTATGAGCGCAAGGCGCTTGCCGGCATGGCGCGAACGCTACGCGACAATCGCGGCATCGTGCAGATCGAAGTGCTGGAGGCGCGCGAGGAAACGATCGGATTAATGCGCGCTGCCGGCTACGCGCTGCTTGAGGAATTTCCGCCGAACCTTGTCTTCCTCAAATGCTGAGCGCCCTGCCCTCATGAAGTTCTTCCGTAAGCTCCGGCGAAGTTTTCGTAAGCGTCTTGTTACCGCGATCCGTCGCGACCGCTGGTTCGTCACCGACTATCTCAGCGCCGATTTCATCGTACGCCTCGACGAACCGGTCGGCCGCGAGCTGGCGTTTCGATCCTATGAGCGCGATCGGATTGAACATTTCATGGAACTTTGCGCCGCTATGAACCCGGATGTCTTCATCGATCTCGGCGCCAATATCGGGACCTATTGCTGCATCATGCTTAGCTCTAATCTCGCGGCGCGGGCGATCGCGTTCGAACCGGATCGCCACAACACGGTCAGGCTGCGCGCCAATCTGCTGATCAACGACCTTTTGGATCGTGTGGACGTGCATGAACTCGCCGCCGGCCGCGCCGCAGAGCGGCTTTGGCTCGAAGCCGGGCCTCAGGAGAATTACACCAACGCGCGCATCACCGAGCCCAGCACCGCCGCCAGAGGCCACTTCGTCGATGTCGTACGGCTCGACGATATCGTGCCGATCGAAGGCTGCACGATCGCCGTGAAGATCGATATCGAAGGCCATGAACGCGAGGCGTTGGCCGGCATGGAGCGAACGCTTACCGCCAACAAGGGTATCGTCCAGATCGAATCCTACGATCACAGCGCCGCCGTCATCGAGACGATGGGCCGGCTCAATTATCGCCTGGTCAAAGACTTTCGGCCCGATTTCGTGTTCGCCAAGCGGTGACGCGCGGCCTTACGCCGAAAGCCGCTCCAGCTCGCCGACCACCGCTTCGCCCATTTCCGACGTGCTGACGATCTTGGCGCCTGCCGACTTGATGTCGGCGGTGCGCAAGCCCTTGCCAAGCGCGGCAGCGATCGCCGCGTCGAGCCGGTCGGCTTCCTTGCCCATATTGAACGAATAGCGCATCGCCATGCCGAACGAGGCCAGCATGGCGATCGGATTGGCCATGCCTTTGCCGGCAATGTCGGGCGCCGAGCCGTGCACCGGCTCGTACATCGCCTTGCGCCGCTTGGTTTTGGCGTCGAGCTCGCCGAGCGAAGCCGACGGCAGCATGCCGAGCGAGCCGGTCAGCATCGCCGCGACGTCGGACAGCATGTCGCCGAACAGATTGTCGGTGACGATAACGTCGAACTGTTTCGGCCAGCGCACCAGCTGCATGCCGCCGGCATCTGCCAGCATGTGCTCAAGCTGGACGTCCTGGTACTCGCGTGCGTGTAAATCTTCGACCACCTCGTGCCACAGCACGCCGGTCTTCATGACGTTGCGTTTTTCCATCGAGGTGACTTTGTTGCGCCGCTTGCGCGCCAATTCGAAGCCGACGCGCGCGATGCGCTCGATCTCGTAGGTGTCGTAGACCTGGGTATCGACGGCGCGCTTCTGGCCGTTGCCGAGGTCGATGATGGTTTTAGGTTCGCCGAAATAGACGCCGCCGGTGAGTTCGCGCAGGATGATGATATCGAGGCCCTCGACCGCCTCGCGCTTCAGGCTGGAGGAATCGGCCAGCGCCGGATAGACGATGGCGGGGCGGATATTGGCGAACAGGCCGAGATCCTTGCGCAGCCGTAAAAGCCCGGCCTCCGGCCGCGCCTCGTAAGGCACTTTGTCCCATTGCGGCCCGCCGACCGCGCCGAAGATCACGGCGTCGGCGGCGTGCGCCTTGGCCATGGTGTCTTCGGTGATGGCGACTTTGTGGGCGTCGTAGCAGCAGCCGCCGACGAGGGCTTCCTCGGTTCGGAAATCGGCAATGCCCGTCTTGGCGTAGAAGCCAAGCAGCCGTTTCACCTCGGCCATGACTTCCGGGCCGATGCCGTCGCCGGCAAGAAGGAGGAGCTTGAAGGTGGCCATGACAATGACGCCTCACGGGAATGAGGCGACGATTGCTAAAGGTCCGCGTCCGGCTTGGCAAGCCGAGCCGACACTGCCGTCGCCGCCCCGACGCGTCTCGTCAGGCGCCGAGAATTCTTCACAGGCCGCTGAACCAATTGTAGCCCTGGTTTTCCCAATAACCGCCGGCGTCGTTGTTTTGCACCCACATCGCGGAGACGTATTTCGGATTCTTAAAACCGAGCTTGGTGGGAATACGGATCCTGACCGGAAAGCCGTAGGCTTGCGGCAGCGTCTGGTGATCGAACTTCAGCGTCAGTTGCGTCTGCGGATGCAGCGCGCTCGGCATGTCGATGGTGTTCGAATAGCCTTCCGCGCATTGAAACCAGACATATTTGGCCGTGGTGTCGGCGCCGATAAGTTTCAGGAAATCGGACAGCCGCACCCCCTGCCACGAGCCGATCGCGCTCCAGCCTTCGATGCAAACAAGGCGCGTAACTTGCGAAACTTCCGGCAGCGCGTTCAGCTCGGGCAGCGTCCACGGCTTCTTGTTGTCGACCAGACCGCCGATCTCGAGCTGGTAGCGGTCGGCGTCGATGTCCGGCGCCTCGTCCTCGGCGTAATAGGCGTTAAACGGGAACGGCCGCGTGATAGCGCTTTCCGGAAATTCCGGCGCCAGCGTGGTTTCGCTGAATAGCAGCGCCTGAACGCGGTCGTTGAAGCGCGAGATAACGCGCAGCGCGTTCTCCGACGTCGGGCCGTCGATGATGTCGCAACCGGTCAGCATCGCCAGCGCGCCGAGGCTCGTGGCGCCGCGCAGGAACCGCCGCCGCGACGGCGCCGGCAAAAGCTTTGCGGCATCCTTGATGAGGAGCTGCGGATCGACCCCCGGTAGCGGTTTACGCGGACGGCGCATCGTTGGCTCTCCTTTAGCGGCCGAAAATCATGGCGCGCAGGCTTTTCGGCACGATCAATGACAGCGCGATATGCACGGCGAGGAAGCCGACGATCGACGCCATGGCGAAAAAGTGCACGAAACGCGCGGTGTCGTAGCCGCCGAAAAAAGCCGTGAGCCACTTGAACTGCACCGGCTTCCAGATCGAAAGGCCCGACAGCACGATTACGACACCGGCGAGGATCACGCCGAGATAGAGCAGGCGCTGCACCGCGTTGTAAACCGTAAGATCGTCATGGGCGAGCCTGCCGCGCAAGGCGGCGAGAAAATCGTCGATCACTTGGCGCGGCCGGATCGGCAGCAGCTTGCGCTGGAAGCGCCCGGTCACAACACCGAGCGCGACATAGACGATACCGTTGATCACCAGGAGCCACATGGCGGCGAAGTGCCACAACAGCGCGCCGGCGAGCCAGTCGCCGAGCGCGATCTGGCGCGGAAATTCGATGGCCCGGAACAACGGCGAGGCGTCGTAAATCTGCCAGCCCGAGCCGATCATCATGAACATGGCGAGCGCATTGATCCAATGCGTCAGCCGCACCCAGCGGGGGTGAATGAGCGGGCCGGTTCCGGTGTTGGTCACAATCGTTGCATGGCTTGCGGCTTCAATGGTCATAGCGCAGGCTTTTACCAAAATGGCGAGGCCCACGGGCCTCACATTCGTGTCAGAGAAACCTCTCCCCGCACGCGGGGAGAGGTCGAGTGAGCGAAGCGAGCGAGGGTGAGGGGGCGTCGCCGCAATTCTGAGCCTGGCGGATAGGCCCCCTCACCCCACCCTCACCCCACCCTCTCCCCGCACGCGGGGAGAGGGAGCCGCGCGCCGACAACACTTACGGCAGCAGCACCGTGTCGACGACGTGAATGACACCGTTCGACTGCAAGACATCCGCAATCGTGACCATGGCGACATCGCCCTTGGCGTCGGTGACGGTG
Organism: uncultured Alphaproteobacteria bacterium; assembly: GCA_963823225.1. Taxonomy (GTDB): domain Bacteria; phylum Pseudomonadota; class Alphaproteobacteria; order Rhizobiales; family Xanthobacteraceae; genus BOG-931. Next base: position 661,166 of record CAWGKM010000001.1, read on the forward strand.
AGCTTGCCGGGGCCGGCCTGTTTGACGATGAGATCCTCGCCGGCGACGGTCTTAAGGTGGGCCTCGCCCTCGCCGTCCTTAACCGCCTTCATCAGCGCGACCGCGGTCATGCGGCCGGAGACGACGTGATAGGTCAACACCTTTACCAGCGTCGCCTTGTTCTCGGGCTTGAGCAGGTTGTCGACGGTGCCGGCCGGCAATTTTGCGAACGCCGCATTGGTCGGCGCGAACACCGTGAATGGCCCCGGGCCTGAGAGCGTATCGACCAGGCCCGCGGCTTTCACCGCGGCGACCAGCGTCGTGTGATCCTTAGAGTTCACCGCGTTTTGGATGATGTTCTTCGACGGATACATCGGCGCGCCGCCGACAGTGACTGTCTTCCCCGGCATCTGCGCGGAGAGCGGAGCGGAGGCCATTGCGCCGAACACAAGGACGGCCGCGGTGGCAAACAAAGCGAAACGCTTGGACATGACGGTCTCCATTTTGCATAGAGGATTGCGGCGGCGAACCGCCGGCGACGCAGGCTCGATAGCGTCGTCGCAGCCAGTTACGGTGCCTTGCGGCGCCGGTTTCAGCGCCGTCCTCACGGCTGCGTGATCGCTTTCCCCGAACGCCGCGGTAGGCTATGAAACGCCGCCGGAATGCCGGGTTGTGAGGTGACGGTGTTGGCGATGGCGAAGAACAGTCCCGGGAATTTTTTTGAAGATTTCCGTATCGGCCAAGTGATCCGTCACGCCACGCCGCGCACGGTCACGGCTGGCGATGTCGCGCTCTATACCGGCCTGTTCGGCCCGCGCTTTGCGGTGCAATCCTCGGACGCTTTTGCCAAGGCGATCGGCTATCCGCGCGCGCCCATCGACGATCTCCTGGTCTTTCACATCGTGTTCGGCAAGACCGTGCCCGACGTCTCGCTCAATGCGGTGGCCAATCTCGGTTATGCCGGTTGTTATTTCCGCGCACCGGTCTTTCCAGGCGATACGCTCAACGCGCAATCCGAGGTCATCGGGCTCAAAGAAAATTCGAGCCGCAAGACCGGCATCGTCTATGTGCGCACCACCGGCTACAACCAGGACGCCAAGCCGGCGCTCGAATATGTGCGTTGGGTGATGGTGCGCAAACGCGACGAAGCCGCGCCCGCGCCGGGCGATCACGTGCCGCGTCTGCCGACCGCGCTCGACCCGAAAGTGCTGGGCGAGGCGTGCCCCACGATTAGAGTCGCCGACTACGATCTCGCGCTCGCCGGCAGTTCTTATAAATTCGGCGATTACGACGTCGGCGAGAAGATCGACCACGTCGACGGCGTGACCGTCGAGGAAGCCGAAGCGCAGATTGCGACTCGGCTGTACCAGAACACCGCGCGCATCCACTTCAATCAATTTATCGAAGGCAAGGGCCGCTTCGGCCGCCGGCTGATTTACGGCGGCCACGTCATTTCGCTGGCGCGTTCGCTGTCGTTCAACGGCCTTGCCAACGCCTTCCACGTCACCGCCATCAATGGCGGCCGTCATGTCGCGCCGCTGTTTGCCGGCGGCACCGTATTCGCCTGGTCGGAAGTGTTGGCGAAGGCCGAGTTGCCGGGCCGCACCGACGTCGGCGCCATACGTCTTCACACCGTCGCCACGCGCGACCGACCTTGCGCGGATTTTCCATTCAAGACCGGCGAGGATTACGATCCCGCGGTCCTGCTCGATCTCGATTATTGGGTACTGATGGTCAGGTAACAGGGGTCAGGAGTGAGGTATCAGGAGTTCTTTGCTGATCCTTGTTTCCCGATTGCCGATTCCTGCTACGCCTGCGCCCGCAAATGCTCGACCAGCTGCCGCGCATAGGCCGGCAATTCGGCGCGGTTCTTCACGCAGATGGTCAAATCGCGCACCGCCCAAGCGTCCGATAGCGCGACCGCCGTGATCGCCATGGTCTTCGACACCCGCCGCGCGGTCGTTTCCGGCACGATGCCGATGCCGACCTTGCACTCGACCAGGCGGCACACCGCGTCGAAACTGCGCAACTGCACGCGCAGCCGCAACGGCCGGCCGATGCGCACCGCCTTGGTGGCGAGGAAGCGTTGCAGGGCGCTGGCGCGATCGAGCCCGACAAAATCATGGTCGAGCACCTCTTCGAAGGCGATCTTGGCGCGTTTTGCCAGCGCGTGATCTTGCGCGACGACGAGTACAAAGCGGTCACGGCGAAACGGGTAGGTTTCGAGCCCGCCCGAGTCGACGGTGCCGGCGACAATGCCGAGGTCGGCAACGCCCTCGGCAATCAGCCCGACGATCTCGTCGCTTAGCCGCTCCTCCAGATCGACGCTGACATTGGGATGCGCAGTGAGAAACGACGACAGCGCTTCCGGCAAAAATTCGGTCAAGGCATTGGTGTTCGACAACACGCGGATCTGGCCGGCGAGACCGCCGCCGTAAGCGCCGAGGTCCTCATGCAGACGCTCGGCCTGGCGCAGAATGGCGCGCGCATGCTGCAGCAGCGTGCGGCCGGCTTGCGTCGGCGTCACCCCTTGGCGGCCGCGGGTCAGCAGCGCCACGCCGAGCACGCCCTCCATATTGCGGATGCGGGTCGAGGCCGCGGCGAGCGCGAGATGGGCGCGCTCGGCGCCGTGGGTGATGCTGCCGGCTTCGACGACATGGCGAAACAGGCTGAGATCGGCCAGATCGAAACGCATGGGAGCGAGACTGCCTTCGGATTGCGCGAAGTCAGACTTAATATAATGCCCATTGCGGTTGACTAAATCAACGCTATTCTTTCGTGGAATGCGAAATTGCAGCAGTCCAAAGGTCATCCGTATGCAGCGTTGCATTGCGGCAAGCCGGCGGATTGGATAGGAACGCTCCAAGCTTGGCGCGCCGCGCGTTGAGCGAAATTCGGATGATGCCAATGGCCGAAACCAGTTCGCCGGGCGGGCCCCGCGCCGCGCGCCCGCTTTCCCCGCACCTGCAGATTTATCGCCTGTCGCTGACGTTCTTGATGTCGGGCTTCCATCGCGTCACCGGCTTTGGCTTGTATTTCGGCACGCTGTTGCTGGCCTGGTGGCTCATTGCCGCCGCTTCTGGACCTAACGCTTATGCCAAGTTCCAATGGTTCAGCGGTTCGCTCATCGGACAATTCCTTCTGCTCGGTTACACCTGGGCGCTTATCCACCATATGCTGGGCGGCGTACGCCATCTGATCTGGGACACCAGCCGCGGCTTTGGCCCGCAGGAACGCGAGTGGCTTGCGGTGGCCACGATCATCGGCTCGCTCACTTTGACCGTCATCGTGGCGGCGATCAGTTACCTCGCCATGGGAGGCTCGCGATGAGCGCTATCGCGCCGAAGCATTTTCGCACCCCGCTGGCGCGGGTCCGCGGCCGCGGCACGGCAAAATCGGGCACCGAGGACTTCTGGCTGCAGCGGGTGACCTCGGTCGCCGGTATTCCGCTCACGATCATAGCGATCATCATCGGCATGCTGCTGCTCGGCCGCAATCAGGCCGCGGTCGCGCAAATCCTCGGCTCGCCGGCGGTCGCCATCATCATGATTCTTTTCATCGTCTCTACGATCGTCCACATGAAAATCGGCATGCAAGAGATTCTCGTGGATTATGTCCCTGACGAGTCCATGAAGCTCACGCTGTTGCTGGCCAACACGTTCTACTGCTGGGCGGTCGGCCTGATTTCCGTGTACGCAATTCTCAAAATGTCGTTCGGAGTGTGAGCATGGCCGCAAGCGGAGCGAACGGAGGCAAGAACGGAGGCACGGCTCCCGCCGTCAATGGGGGCGCCTATCCGATCGAAGACCACGCTTACGACGTCGTCGTCATCGGCGCCGGCGGCGCCGGATTGCGCGCCGTGGTCGGTTGCAGCGAAGCCGGCTTGCGCACCGCCTGCATCAGCAAAGTGTTTCCGACGCGCTCGCACACGGTGGCGGCGCAGGGCGGCATCGCCGCCGCGCTCGGCAACATGGGCGAGGACGACTGGCGCTGGCACATGTACGATACCGTGAAGGGTTCGGACTGGCTCGGCGACCAGGATGCCATCGAATATATGTGCCGCAGCGCGCCGGAAGCGGTTTACGAACTCGAACACTGGGGATTGCCGTTCTCGCGGCGCGAAGACGGCAAGATCTATCAGCGCCCGTTCGGCGGCATGACCACGCATTTCGGCAAGGGCACCGCGCAGCGCACCTGCGCCGCCGCCGACCGCACCGGCCATGCCATGCTGCACACCATGTACGGCCAGGCGCTGCGCCACCAGACCGAGTTCTTCATCGAATATTTCGCCATCGACTTGATCATGGACGAGGAAGGCCGCTGCCGCGGCGTGGTCGCCATCAATCTCGACGACGGCTCGATCCATCGTTTTTCAGCGCAGATGACCATCCTCGCCACCGGCGGCTACGGTCGCATTTATGCCTCATGCACCGGCGCCCACACCCAAACCGGCGACGGCAACGCCATGGTGCTGCGCGCCGGCCTGCCGCTGCAGGACATGGAATTCGTGCAGTTCCATCCGACCGGCGTTTATGGCGCCGGCGTGCTGATCACCGAGGGCGCGCGCGGCGAAGGCGCTTATCTGGTCAATTCCACGGGCGAGCGCTTCATGGAGCGCTATGCGCCGTCCGCCAAGGACCTTGCTTCGCGCGACGTGGTGTCGCGCGCCATGACCATCGAAATCCGCGAAGGCCGCGGCCTGGGGCCGAAGAAGGATCATATTTTCTTGCATCTCGACCATCTCGACCCGGCAATCCTCGCCGAGCGGCTGCCCGGCATCACCGAATCCGCGCGCATCTTTGCCGGCGTCGATCTCACCCGCGACCCGGTGCCGATCGTGCCGACGGCCCATTACAACATGGGCGGCATCGCCACCAATTATCACGGCGAGGCCTTGACCAAGAAAGACGGCAATCCCGACCACGTCGTCCCCGGCCTGATGGCGCTCGGCGAAGCGGCCTGCGTCTCGGTCCACGGCGCCAACCGGCTCGGCTCGAATTCCTTGATCGATCTCGTCGTGTTCGGGCGCGCCGCCGCGCTGCGCTGCGCCGAAATTCTCACGGCGAACGACAAGCACCCCGAACTGCCGAAAGACAGCGCCGATCGCCCGCTGTCGCGGCTCGACAAATTCCGCAACGCCTCGGGCACGACGCCGACCGCGCAGCTACGCAATAAGATGCAGCAAGTGATGCAGAATAATTGCGCGGTGTTCCGCACCGGCGCGGTGCTGCAGGAAGGCTCCAGGCTGATCCACCAAGTCAATGACGGCATCGGCGACGTGCGCGTGTCCGACCGCTCGCTGATCTGGAACTCCGACCTGATCGAGACGCTGGAGTTCGCCAACCTGGTCGAGCAGGCCGTGGTCACCATGGATTCCGCGGTCAATCGCACCGAAAGCCGCGGCGCCCATGCGCGCGAGGATTTCCCGGATCGCGATGACCACAACTGGATGAAGCACACGCTGTGCTGGATGGACGATAAGGGCAAGGTGAAGATCGATTACCGGCCGGTACACACCTACACGTTGACCAACGACGTGTCCTATATCGAGCCGAAAAAGCGGGTTTATTGAGGTTCCGATGGTTCAATTCACGCTGCCGAAAAATTCCAAGATCGAGCAAGGCAAATCGTGGCCGCATCCGGCCAAGACGCGCGCCGAGCGGGAATACCGCATCTACCGTTGGAATCCCGAGGACGGGCGCAATCCGCGCATCGATACCTATTACGTCGATACCGGGGATTGCGGGCCGATGGTTCTCGATGCGCTGATTTGGCTCAAGAACAATGTCGACGCCACGCTGACCTTCCGCCGCTCCTGCCGCGAAGGCATCTGCGGCTCGTGTTCGATGAATATCGACGGCACCAATACGCTCGCCTGCACCAAGTCGATGAGCGAGATCAACGGCGCGGTGCGCATCTACCCGCTGCCGCATATGGCGGTGGTGAAGGATCTGGTGCCCGACATGACCAATTTCTACGCGCAGCATGCCTCGATCCAGCCCTGGCTGCAGACCGTGTCGCCCGAGCCGCGCACGGAATGGAAGCAGAGCCACGAGGACCGGCAAAAGCTCGACGGGCTCTACGAATGCATCCTGTGCGCCTGCTGCTCGACCTCGTGCCCGAGCTACTGGTGGAATTCCGAACGCTATCTCGGCCCGGCCGCTTTGTTGCAGGCGCAGCGCTGGCTCGTCGATTCGCGCGACGAGGTGACCGGCGAGCGGCTCGACAATCTGGAAGACCCGTTCCGGCTGTACCGCTGCCACACCATCCTGAACTGCGCCAAGGCCTGCCCCAAGCACCTCAATCCGGCCAAAGCCATCGCCGACATCAAGCGCATGATGGTCGAGCGGCAGGTTTGATCGTCATTCCGGGGCGCCAGCGTTTGCCCGCCTGCACTCGTCATCATCGTCTCCACCCGTCATCATCCGCCAACGGGTCCGGCCCGAAGTGGCCGGCCCGATGACAAGCTCCGGCGGATGATCCAGTATCCGCCGCCTTCGCCGCGATTACTGGATCGCCCGGCCGAGCCGGGCGATGACAGCGAAGGACGCGTGGCCCCGCCTTACAATTTCAGCTTCTTCTTGCGCTGCCCGAGCGTGCGCAGGCGGAGCGCGTTGAGGCGGATGAAGCCCTCCGCGTCGCGCTGGTCGTAGGCCGTCTTGCCGTCCTCGAACGTGACCAAATCCTGGTCGTAAAGCGAATATTTGCTCTGCCGGCCGACCACGCCGACAGTGCCTTTGTAGAGTTTGAGCCGCACCGACCCGCTGACGAATTCCTGGCTCTTGTCGATCGCCGCCTGCAGCATTTCGCGCTCGGGCGAAAACCAGAAGCCGTAATAGATCAGTTCGGCATATTTCGGCATCAGCTCGTCCTTGAGATGCGCCGCGCCGCGGTCGAGCGTGATCGATTCGATGCCGCGATGCGCGGCGAGCAGGATCGTGCCGCCCGGCGTTTCGTACATGCCGCGCGACTTCATGCCGACAAAGCGGTTCTCGACCAGATCGAGCCGGCCGATGCCGTGGGTGCGGCCGAGCGCGTTGAGCGCCGTCAACAACTCGGCGGACTTGAGCTTTGTGCCGTCGAGCGCGACAGGATCGCCGCGCTCGAAATCGATCCCGATGTAAGCCGGCTTGTCCGGCGCCTGTTCCGGATCGTCGGTGCGCGAATAGACGTAATCCGGCACTTCGCCCGCGGGGTCTTCCAGCACTTTTCCCTCGGACGAAGTGTGCAACAGATTGGCGTCGGTCGAGAACGGCGCCTCGCCGCGCTTGTCTTTGGCGATCGGGATTTGGTTCTGCTCGGCGAAGGCGATGAGCGCTTCGCGCGACTTGAAATCCCATTCCCGCCACGGCGCGATCACCTTCACGTCCGGCTTGAGCGCATAGTAAGCCAGCTCGAAGCGCACCTGATCGTTGCCCTTGCCGGTCGCGCCATGGGCGACGGCGTCGGCGCCGACTTTTTCGGCGATCTCGATCTGCTTTTTGGCGATGAGCGGCCGCGCGATCGCGGTGCCGAGTAAATACTGGCCCTCGTAGAGCGCATTGGCGCGGAACATCGGAAACACGTAATCGCGGACGAATTCTTCGCGTAAGTCCTCGATGAAGATGTTGTGCGGCTTGATGCCGAGCGCGAGTGCTTTAGCCCGCGCCGGATCGAGCTCCTCGCCCTGGCCGAGATCGGCCGTAAACGTCACGACCTCGCAGCCATAGGTCGTCTGCAGCCATTTGAGAATGATCGAGGTGTCCAGCCCGCCGGAATAGGCCAGAACGACTTTCTTCACGTCTTTGTTGCCGGCCGCGGGCATGGCGAAAACCTTGGCTTGGCGGCTTAAGCCGCCCCGAAATGCGCGCGGACTATAGGCGGGCGCGGGATCGACGCAAGCGCCCCAACAAACTCAGTTGCTCTTTTTGGTTCGCTCCGCCAGCCGACGCGCCAGCGCCGCCAACGCATCGCGCATCGCCTGTCCAGCCCGGACCAGGAAATTCTCGATCACGTCTTCGCTCATCCGCGTCGCCGGCCAGCGATAAATGAACCCGTGCACGGCCCAGATCACGAGATACATGAACACGCCGGCAAATACGACGTCGGAGAAAAAGTGGGCGCCGGCGGCGATCCGCATTACGCCGATACCGGCGCCGAAGGCAAGCGCAGCGCCATAGGCAATCACCCGCAATTCCGGCGGCGCCAGCGCGGCCGGCGCCAGCGTCCAGAACGCGCCCGACGGCTCGCCGGCAATGAACGAGCAATTGTCCGGACAATCGCCACGCGGGTCCCACCACGGCGTGAAGTGTTGGTCGCCGGCGAATTGCTGGACGTCGATCGGGCGCGGCCGGTGCCAGTGATCCTTCAGCAGCACATTGGTAAGAAGGCCGGGCCCCAGCGCAATCGTTGCCACCAAGAGCAAGGCGGCGCGGCCGGAAATCAGCATCCGCCGCTGCGGCCAGATCAGCTTGCCGAGGATGGCGAGAAAACCGGGGAGCGCGAGCAAGGTAATGAGCGCGCGCGCCGCCCAACGCGTGGTTTGTATCCAACCCTGCGCGTTGACGGCAAACACGAACGATTTGTACTGCGGGTCGCGGAACATTGCGGAAATGTCGAGATCGAGCTGCGGATCGACCGCGCAGATGAGACCCACGGCAAAACCGATGGCAAGCGCGATCGTAAGCCCGGTCCGGTTCATCTTCAGGTCTTTGCGCTCACTTCCAGGCGCCGGCGTTGCGCCCGGCGAACAGCCAATAGACCAGGCCCCCGGCGATGCCGGCGGCGGCGAACACTTCGCGCTCGCGCGCCACGTCGACGTCGGGCGGAGGGACGTAACCGGCAAAATCCAGGCCGTAGGCCATCGCCAGCGCCAGCGCGCCGCCGATCACGCCATAGACAATGATCGAGCGTAGGGCAAAACCCTCGGTGATGACGATGACGAGCAGCATCGGAAAGAAGCCGACGACGAAGATGATGAACGCGCCGAAGCCGACGATAATCCATTCGGCCGCCGAGCGCGCTTCATGCGACTGCATGCCGAAGGCGGCGAAAAAATCATTCCATATCGGTGCAAATGTGCCGAGCGTAAGGACCAGTGACGCGGCAAGGCAGGCCAGTATATAACCGACGATCATCATAAAGATGCGGGCCAGCGCGGTCATGGCGGGTGATCGCGGCTCAATCCGTCATCGCCATGGCGCGCAGCGCCAGCCGCTCGCGAGCGGAAAGCTTTTCGGTCGCGCTTTTGAGCTGGCCGCAGGCGGCGAGAATGTCGCGACCGCGCGGCGTGCGCACCGGCGAGGCATAGCCGGCGGCGAAGATGATTTCGGAAAATTTTTCGATTTGCGCCCAGTCCGAGCATTCATACGTCGTGCCCGGCCACGGATTGAACGGGATGAGATTGATCTTCGCCGGAATGCCCTTGAGGAGCCGCACCAGCGCCTGGGCGTCGGCGAGCGAATCGTTGACCCCCTTGAGCATGACATATTCGAAGGTGATGCGCCGCGCGTTGGAAACGCCCGGATAATTGCGGCAGGCGTCGAGCAATTCGCGCAACGGGTATTTGCGGTTGAGCGGCACCAGCTCATTGCGCAGTTCGTCGGTGACGGCATGCAGCGACACCGCGAGCATCGAGCCGATTTCCGCGCCGGCGCGCGCGATATTGGGCACGACGCCCGAGGTCGACAGCGTGATGCGCCGCTTGGAAATGCTCAAGCCCTCGCCGTCGGCGACGATATCGAGGCCGTCGCGCACCGCTTCGAAATTGTACAGCGGCTCGCCCATTCCCATCATGACGACGTTGGAGACCAAGCGCTTTTCGGGCTCGCGACCCCCTCCCTTTATCCCTCCCCCGCTTGCGGGGGAGGGTTGGGTGGGGGTCCAATCGCCGAGCCGGTCGCGCGCCAGCACGACTTGGCCGACGATTTCAGCCGCGGTCAGGTTGCGGACGAGCAGCTGCGTGCCGGTGTGACAGAAGGTGCAGTTGAGCGTGCAACCGACCTGGCTCGAAAGGCACAACGTGCCGCGGTCGGTTTCCGGGATGTAGACGCATTCGACCTCATGCGGGGCGCCGCCGCGTTCGCCGGGCAGCCGCAGGAGCCACTTGCGCGTACCGTCGACGGAAATCTGCTCGGCGGCGATTTCCGGCCGCGCCAAGGTGAAGGCTTGCGCCAGCGCGGCGCGCAATTCCTTCGACAGCGTCGTCATCGCCGCGAAATCTTCCGCGCCGCGCACATAGAGCCAGTGCCAAATCTGCTGCACGCGCATGCGGCGCTGCCGTTCCGGCACGCCGATCCCGCCCAACGCTTCGGCGAGCGCCTCGCGCGGCATGCCGATCAGCGACGGACGCGCCGGCGCCGCATAGCCTTCGAGCGGCCGCTTTTCGACGAACGCGGTCGCCAACGCGGTCGCCGCGGAACGTTCGACTTCGGTCTCGGCAAGGGGAGCGGTCATCGTAGATCCATAGCCCAACGGCGCGCCTGGGCCATAAATAATTCCTCCCCCCTGAAAGGGGGAGGGCTTTCGCGCTGTTACTTGCACTCTTGCGCGGTGCGGTCGAGCGCCTGCGCAACACCTTTCAGCGTGTAGGTATCGGTTGTTTGCGTTCCCTTCGCCGAGGTGCCCTTGACGACCGCGGTGTCGCCGGATCGCATGGCGTCGACCATTTGCGCTTCCTCGCCCGCGTTCTTGATCCAGGCGCCGTCCAACTGGGTATAGAGCGCAAAGCTGGTCGAACCGATTTGCGCGCTCGCCTCGGAGCCGGGCTTGAACGGATAGCCGATGACGATCGAGACCTCATTGGTCACTTTGTCGGCCGGCCTGGTGGAAATGAACATGTAAACCGGATTGCGCGGCCGGTTGGGCGGAACGGTCTCCGAGGACGTCGGCTTGGCGATCGCGAAGCAGATTTTCTTGCCGCCGGGCGAAGCGGTATAGGCGCCCCAGTCGCCGTACTGGCCGAGCAGCTTCGGCTGCACGCCGCCGGTCGCGGCCGCCGGCGGAACCGCAGGTTTCGCGGGCGCAGCCGCCGCGGGTTTTGGCGCCGGTTTGGGCTTGGGCGGCGCGGCGGCGGGGGAGGCGGGTGGCGGCGCCGCCGGCTGCTGGGCGACAGCCGGAACGGCGAATGCCGCCGCAATCAACGGCAAAACGATCAGCCCCCAGCGTCGATGGATGCCCATTTGGCCTCGCGGATACCGCCCCGCCCTCATAGCAAACGCGTCGAGTTTAATCCAATTCGGCCGAATACGGAATGAGATAGCACCCATCCGCGCGAGCCGGGCCGGGCACCTAAGGCCACGCCGGAGGCTCGGCCGGGATCCCGGCCCGCGTGGCGCCGCGGGTTTGCGCCGCTTGCGCTAAATTATCGGGCCTATGAGCGCTGTTCCGCGACCTGCTGATGTGGTGCTTGTGGATTCGGGGCTCGCGGGCTGCGAACCGTGCCTGGATTGACGTCTGATGAAAGCCATTCTCTGTAGGCGTTTCGGCGCGCCCGACGAGCTTGAACTCGCCGACATCGCGGTGCCGCAAGCCGGACCCGGCGAGGCCGTCGTGCGGGTCAAAGCGGCGGCGCTCAACTTCTTCGACACGCTGATCATCGCCGGCAAATACCAGCATAGGCCGCCGTTCCCGTTCTCGCCGGCGGCGGAGTTTTCCGGCGTGGTCGAGACCGTCGGCTCGGGCGTGACCGATATTGCCGCCGGCGACCGCGTCGTGGGTCATATGGGCTGGGGCGCCGCGCGCGAGGCCGTCGCGATCCCGGCGCGGCAGCTGGTAAAAATTCCAGACGCGCTCGATTTCGAGCGCGCCGCCGGGCTCACCGTCATCTATGGCACGGCGCTTTACGCGCTGCGCGAACGCGCCGAACTCGAGCCCGGCGAATCGCTCGCTGTGCTCGGCGCCTCCGGCGGCGCCGGTCTCGCGGCAATCGAGATCGGCAAAATCCTGGGGGCGCACGTCATCGCCTGTGCGTCATCGGACGACAAGCTCGACTTCGCCCGCAACCACGGCGCGGACGCAACGGTGAATTACGCGACCGCGGACCTGCGCAGCGCGCTGAAGAAACTCGGCGGCGAGCACGGCATCGACGTGATCTACGATCCGGTCGGCGGACCGTATGCGGAGCCGGCCGTGCGTTCGCTCGCTTGGGAGGGGCGTTATCTCGTGATCGGCTTTGCCGCCGGAGAAATCCCGAAGCTGCCGCTCAATCTCGTGCTTACTCAAAAGCCGCGATATCCGCGGCGTGCTGTGGGGCGCATGGGTCAGACGTGAGCCGGCGGCCCAACGCGCGCTGATGACGCAGATCGTGGACTGGTGCGCGCAAGGCAAGCTCAGCGCGCATGTGCATGCGGTCTATCCCTTGGCGGAGATCGCCGCCGCGCTCAAAACCATCGCCGACCGCAAGGTCATGGGAAAAATCGTATTGCGGCTGTGATCAGCGCATGATCCCGAAAAGTGGGTACCGGTTTCCCGCCTTCGCGAAGCCCGCTTCGGCGGGCGCAGCAAGGTCGGACAAGATCATGCGCAAACGTAATATCGGGCCTCGCCGCGGCCGGATTACCCGGCACGCAGCCGCGCCAGCATGCGACGGGCCGCTTCCCGATGTTCCGGCTTGATATGCGAGGAGACGATCTTGAAGGCGGCGGCGAGCACCGCGGCATCGTCGGCATAAGCGATCAACGGCAGGGAGGCGGGGATGAAATCGTCCGGCACGACGAAATAGACGATGGCGCCGACCAGCACGACCTTGACGTAGAGCGGCGTGTGGCGGTCGAACGCGCAGTAATGGGCGGTGAGCACGTCTTCGAGGAACGGGATGCTTGCCGCCTCGCGCTTGAGCTTGCGCCAGAATTTGCGCCGTAACCCCGCCTCGTCGGAGGTTATCCTGCCCGTCAGCGCGGCAAAGTCCCCCCATGACGCGGCTTGCTGCCGAAACCACATTCGGTCCTCCCGAGAATAATCAACGGTCGCCTAACAACGCCTGAGAGATGGCGGCAAAAGGCGGCAGCCGCAAGGCGGCCGTCGGCGCCCTATCCCGCGAGCCTATCCATCGCCTCGGCGAGCTTGACATCGCGCTCGGTCACGCCCCCGGCATCGTGGGTCGACAGCGTCACTTCGACGGTCTTGTAGACATTGAACCATTCCGGATGGTGGTCGAGCTTTTCCGCCACCAATGCGGCGCGGGTCATGAAGCCGAACGCTTGGTTGAAATCGGCAAACACGAATTTCTTGGTAATGGCGTCGCGGCCCGGCACCTCGCTCCAGCCCTTAAGCGGGGCGAGCGCGCTGTTGCGCGCCTCACCCGAAAGTTTTTGCGCCATGTGCAAGCTCCTTCTATGTGAGCGATCTCGGGCCAACGCCGCTCTCGTAAATAGCCGGCAAGATCCCTACCTTACAAGCGGTGTGGCTATGCGCGAAAGCGCCTGAGAGGTTGCCATGTCCTGGTCCCTGAATATCGGATCGGTCGCCGGCACGGCGATCCGCATGCACGTGACTTTCCTCTTGTTCCTCGCCTGGATTTTCGGCGTTGAGTACATCGCTGGCGGGCCGCAGGCGGCGTGGAGCAGCCTCCTCTTCATCGTGCTGTTGTTTCTCTGCGTGCTGCTGCACGAATTCGGCCACATCTTCACCGCGCGCGCGTTCGGCGTCAGGACCCCCGACGTGATCCTGCTGCCGATCGGCGGCGTGGCGCGGCTGGAGCGCATTCCGGAACAGCCGAGCGAGGAATTTCTCATCGCCATCGCCGGCCCCGCCGTTAACGTCGTCATCGCGGCGCTGCTCGTGCTCCTCGCCGGCGCCAACCTTTCGGCCGAGCACCTCGCCGCCCTCAGAGCGCGGATGTCAGCCTGGTCGACCGGCTCGCCGTGGTGAACGTGTTCCTCGCCGTGTTCAATCTGATCCCGGCCTTTCCGATGGACGGCGGGCGCGTGTTGCGCGCCTTGCTGGCGAGCCGCCTCGGCTATGTCCGCGCCACCGAAATCGCGGCGGCGATCGGCCAAGGGGTCGCATTTCTGCTCGGCTTCCTCGGCCTGTTCGGAAATCCGTTGCTGATTTTCATCGCCATCTTCGTCTATCTCGCCGCGTCTTCGGAAGCGCATCTGGTCGCGATCCGCGCCATATCGCGGGGCGTGCCGGTGACGGCGGCGATGATGACGCAATTCGCCACGCTGACGCCCGACGAGCATGTCGACGCCGCCGTGGAGACGCTGTTGCGGACCAGCCAAGGCGAGTTTCCGGTGGTGGACGGCGTCGGCCGGCCGGTCGGCGTGCTGGCGCGCAACGATCTCATCCGCGCGCTCAAGGAGCGCGGCCCGGACGCCAAAGTAGCCGAAGCGATGACCGGGCAAATGCCGACGCTGGGCCATCGCCATTGCCTCGACGAGGCATTCCGGCTGTTGCAGGACAAATCGGCGCCCGCCGTGGGCATCGTCGATGCCTCCGACCGCCTGATCGGTCTCGTCACCTCCGAAACCATCGGCGAAATGCTCATGCTGCATCGGGCGCTGCCGGGCGGTCTGCATTTCGGACCGTGGAGCCGCGCCGCCGGGGCGTGATGGCGCCGCGGGTGACCTATTCGTCACGGCAGTCGCTCGCGATTGCTTCCCGGCGTTTCCCCATTATATACCGCTCGTGAATCGCGGGCCCTTCGGGGCCCGTCACGGTTTAACGCTGAACGCATGAATCTGCGCAACATCGCCATCATCGCCCATGTCGACCACGGCAAGACCACGCTGGTCGACCGGCTCCTGCAACAGTCCGGCGCGTTCCGCGACAATCAGCGCGTCGCCGAGCGCGCGATGGATTCCAACGACCTCGAGCGCGAGCGCGGCATCACCATCCTCTCCAAGGTGACGTCGCTCTTGTGGCAGGACACCCGCATCAATATCGTCGACACTCCGGGCCACGCCGATTTCGGCGGCGAGGTCGAGCGCATCCTCAACATGGTCGACGGCGCGCTGGTGCTGGTCGACGCCGCCGAGGGGCCGCTGCCGCAGACCAAATTCGTGGTGTCGAAGGCGCTCAAGGTCGGGCTCAAGCCGATCGTCGTCATCAACAAGGTCGATCGCTCGGACGCCCGGCCGGGCGAAGTCGCCAACGAGGTGTTCGACCTGTTCGCCGCGCTCGACGCCAGCGAGGAACAGCTCGATTTCCCGATCCTCTACGGCTCGGCGAAGTTTGGCTGGATGGCGTCCGACGCCGCGGGACCTAAGGACCGCGGCATGGCGCCGCTGTTCGACCTCGTCATCCGCCATGTCGCGCCGCCGGCCGTCGAGGAAGGTCCGTTTCGCATGCTCGGCACCATCCTGGAAGCCAATCCCTATCTCGGCCGCGTCGTCACCGGCCGCATTTTCTCCGGCTCGGTGAAACCCAATCAGCCGGTCAAGGTGCTGGACCGCAACGGCGAACCCGTTGAGGAGGGCCGGGTCACCAAAGTTCTCGCCTTCCGCGGCCTGGAGCGGGTGGCAATCGACGAAGGCTTTGCCGGCGACATCGTCGCCATCGCCGGCCTGCCCGAGGCGTTCGTGTCGCATACGCTCGCCGCGCCGGAAGTCACCGCGCCGCTGCCGGCGCAGCCGATCGATCCGCCGACGCTGACCATGACCTTCCACATCAACGATTCGCCCTTGGCCGGCACCGAAGGCGACAAGGTGCAAAGCCGGGTGATCCGCGATCGCCTGTTGCGCGAAGCGGAAGGCAACGTCACGCTGCGGATTTCCGAGTCCATCGAGAAGGATTCCATGGAAGTCGCCGGCCGCGGCGAATTGCAGCTCGGCATTTTGATCGAGACCATGCGGCGCGAGGGTTTCGAGCTCTCGGTGTCGCGACCGAAAGTGCTGTTCCAGCACGGCCCGTCGGGCGAACTCCTCGAACCCATCGAGGAAGTGGTCATCGACGTCGACCAGGAGCACGCCGGCGTGGTCGTGCAAAAGCTCGCCGAGCGCAAGGCCGAGATGATCGAGATGCGGCCCTCCGGCGGCGGCCGCGTGCGGCTCATCTTCTATGCGCCGACGCGCGGACTGATCGGCTATCACGGCGAGCTCCTCACCGACACCCGCGGCACCGCGGTGATGAACCGGCTGTTTCACGCTTACGGCCCCTACCGCGGCGAGATCGTCGGCCGGCGCAACGGCGTGCTGATCTCGACCGACCAGGGCGACGCCGTCGCCTATGCCATGTGGAATCTGGAAGACCGCGGCCCGATGATGATCGAGCCGGGCTGGAAAGTGTATCGCGGCATGATCGTCGGCGAGCACAGCCGCGGCAACGACCTCGAAGTCAATGTGCTCAAGGCCAAGAAGCTGACCAATATCCGCACCCACGCCAAGGACGAGGCAATCCGGCTCACCCCGCCGATCCGCATGACGCTGGAAAAGGCGCTGGCCTATATCGAGGACGACGAATTGGTCGAAGTGACGCCGAAATCCATACGGCTGCGCAAGAAGCTGCTCGACCCGACCGAGCGCAAGCGCGACGAGCGGCGCAAAGAAGCCGCGCGCGCTTAAGCGCGTCCGATTCGGCGCGCCATGCGCGCGGCACCGGCCGCATCAACGCAAGCCCATCTTGTCACATTTCGGGATTCCCGGCGCGCCCGCGACGCAAAAACCGGGGAACCGTGTCGCTATTGCAACAGCAGGAGAAGATCGCGCGCGAGCGCGTATTTTCCTGTGCGCAATTGTGGCAAGGCCCGTGTTTTTGCCCCTATAATCCGCATCGTTAACCGAAGCTGAATCGTCGCCCTTGAAGGCTACGGCATCGCTTGCTTTGATCGCGCCCTGAGCATCGCATCATGAGCACCATTCTCATCGAAATCCGTCGCGCCCGCGCCTGCGATGCCGAGGCGGTCGCCGACGTTCACGATGAGGCCTGGCGGACGGCCTATCGGGGCATCATCCCCGGCGCCGAGCTCGAAAAGCTGATCAATCGCCGCGGCGCCGTCTGGTGGGACAGCGCCATCCGCAAAGGCAGCCGCATTGCGCTCCTGCAATTCGGCGACAAGATTGCCGGCTATGTCAATTACGGACGCAACCGGGCGCGCAGCCTGTATTATGACGGCGAGATTTATGAGCTCTATCTGCGGCCGGAATTCCAGGGGCTCGGCTTCGGCCGCCGGCTGTTCGCCGCGGCACGCCGCGATCTGGCGCAGAGCGCGCTCAAATCGTTGATCGTGTGGGCGCTGTCGGAGAACGAAACCGCGGTCGAGTTCTACCGCACGCTCGGCGGCAAGGCGGTGGCGCGCAGTTCCGAAAAATTCGGCACCCGGGTGCTGGATAAAGTCGCCTTCGGCTGGAATAGCTGACGGAAAACTACACCGCCGGCGCCGGCAGCCCGGCCTGCGTACAGGCCGCGCGTAGCGTATTGACCAATAGACATACGATCGTCATCGGCCCGACCCCGCCCGGCACCGGCGTAATGGCGCCGGCGACTTCGGCGGCCTCGGCAAAATTCACGTCCCCGACGATGCGGGATTTGCCGCCCTCGGTGACGCGATTGATGCCGACGTCGATCACGGTCGCACCCGGCTTGATCCAGTCGCCGCGAATGAATTCGGCGCAGCCGATGGCCACGCATAACAGCTCGGCCCGCCGGCACAGATCCGGCAAATGGCGCGTGAGGGTATGGGCGACGGTGACGGTCGCGTTCTCCTTGAGGAGAACCTGCGACAGCGGTTGGCCGACGATGCGCGAGCGGCCGATCATCAGCGCATCGAGGCCGGCCAGCGAGGGATGCACCGTCTTGATCAGCTTGATGCAGGCGATCGGCGTGCACGGCACCAGCGCCGGCAGTCCCGTCATCAGCCGGCCGGCATTGAGCGGGTGAAATCCATCGACGTCCTTGCCGGGATCGATGCTGGCGATGATGCGCGCCGGGTCGATCTGCGGCGGCAAAGGCAACTGCACCAGAATGCCGTTCACCGCGGGATCGGCATTGAGCTTGGCAATGAGGCCGAGCAGTTCCGCTTCGCTCGTGGCGGCGGAGAGATGATAATCGAACGGCCGCATCCCGGCCTCGACCACCGCGCGCGATTTGCTGGCAACATAGGATTTGCTTGCCGGGTTGTCGCCGATAAGAATGACGGCAAGGCCGGGCACCGCGCCGCGCGCGGCGGTGAAGCGGCGCGTTTCCGCCGCCACGGCGGCGCGCAAATCGGCGGCGATCGCTTTGCCGTCGATGATACGGGCGCTCATGAGGTTTCCCCGCCCAGACGTCGTAGCGCTGCAATCAGCGCGGTTGCTTCCCCTGCAATCCGCAGACGCTTGACGCGCGCCGTGGCGCCGCCGGCCAGCGTCACTTGGCGCGGCGCGACGTCGATTGCCTCGGCAATGAGTCGGCACAGCGCCTCATTGGCCTCGCCATCGATCGGCGCGGCACGCACCCGCGCCTTGAGCACGGCGCGGCCGTCGGCGCGATACGCGATTCCTTCGATCGCGTCGCGACCGCCCCGCGGCGTCAGGCGCACGTCAACGAGCAAGCCGCCCGCCGCTTCCGTCCATGGCACGTGAGTCACGACGTTCAAAATACGTTGGGCAGGATATAGAGCGCGATCACATAGCGGATGAAGATGATGATCAGGAACAATATGACCGGCGAAATATCGATGCCGCCGAGATTGGGCAGCACGTTGCGGATCGGGCGCAACGCCGGGTCGGTGACGCGATAGAGAAAATCGCCGACCAAGGCGACGACGTGGTTGTGCGTGTTCACCACGTTGAAGGCGACGAGCCAGGAGAAGATCGCCATCGCGATCACTATCCAGATGTAGATTTGCAGAGCTAAATCGATGACCAGAAAAAGGGCGCGCATGGACCGGCTTCGGGTTTGAGGATGGCGCAAACTAGCGATTTGCACGTGCGCGAACAAGCCGTAGGGCGCGTGGGGCGAAGAGTTTAAGGCTGGTGGAGCCGAGGGGAGTTGAACCCCTGACCTCCTCATTGCGAACGAGGCGCTCTCCCAACTGAGCTACGGCCCCGCCACGGCTTGAACCGGCCGAAATGGCGCCGGATTTTGGCGAGTGGGCGCCATTTAGGGCCGCCGCCGCAGAGTGTCAAGGATCGAGCCATTGCTGTTTCGTCATGCCCAGCACAACGCCCGGCACGACGAATATAATCCGCCCCGATCAGCGCCCTCGGCGCCGATCGGCGGCTTAAGCGCGATCGCGGTCGTTCTGATTTCGACCAAGATTTTTCGCGAACTGATCGACGCCGACCGCTACCATGACGCGCGGCCGTGACCCCTGGCAGAGCGCGCTTGGCTGCGACATCATAGCCGCGACCGATTCACGCGCGGCGGCAAAGGACAGCGCATGCGATTGCTGATCGTCGGATGTCTGGGCTTGGTCGCCTGGCTGGCGGTGAGCCCCGCATGGGCCGCCGCGCCCTGCGGCGGCGACTTCGGCGCCTGGCTCACCGGCGTCAAAGCCGAGGCGGCGGCCGACCGCATCTCGCAGCGCGCCATCCAATCCGCGCTCGGAGGCGTAACCTACGATCCGAGCATCATCGCGCGCGATCACGCGCAGGGCGTATTCCGCCAGAGTTTCGAGCAATTTTCCGGCCGCATGGTGCCGCCGCGGCTCCTGCGCGGCGAGCGGCTCTATGCGCAGTACGGCGCGACCTTGAGCCGTATCGAAGCGCAATACGGCGTGCCCGGCGCGGTGATCGTCGCCATCTGGGGACTGGAGACGGATTTCGGCGCCGATAACGGCCGCTTCCCCACCATCCGCTCGCTGGCGACGCTGGCTTACGATTGCCGCCGGCCGGACAAGTTCCGCGGCGAACTGATCGCGGCGCTGCAGATCGTCGATCGCGGCGACATGACGCCCGCCGAAATGCGCGGCGCCTGGGCCGGCGAAATCGGCCAGACCCAGTTCCTGCCGTCGAGCTACCTCAAATACGCCGTCGATTACGACGGCGACGGCCGCCGCGATCTCATCCACAGCGTGCCCGACGTGCTGGCCTCGACCGCCAATTATCTCAAAGGCTACGGCTGGCAACGCGGCCAGCCGTGGGGCGAAGGCACCGCCAATTTCCAGGTGCTGCTGCAATGGAACTCATCGCAGGTCTACACCAAGACCGTCGATTATTTCGCCCAACAGATCGCCGGCCGGCAATAATTTGGCGTCATTGCGGGCCGACGGGTCCGGCGGCGCCGCGGAATGACGAAGAAGAACGCCTCACCCCCCGATCCAGCGTTCGAGGAAGACGCCGAGCCAGGCGCGAGCGCTGTAGTCATACACGGCGCGGTCGGCGAAATGGGTATGCCGCGGCCGCGCCCCCGGCAGCGCCAAGCGCTCGTGGCCGCGCGTCGTCCATTTGTGCATCATGGCGTGGGTGACGTCGGGGTGGAACTGCAGCGCATAAGCGCGGCCGGCGCGGATCGCCTGCACTTCGAAGGTATCGCCTTCGGCCAGAAGCTCGGCGCCCGGCGGCAGATCGAAACCCTCGCGGTGCCACTGGTAGACGCATTCCGGCCAGTTCTCGACGACGGCGAGGCCGGCGGCGGTCGGCCGGATCGGGTAGTAGCCGATCTCGGCGTGGCCGTGGGGGTGGCGGAACACCTTGCCGCCGAGCGTGCGCGCGAACATCTGAGCGCCGAGGCAGATGCCGAGAAACGGCTTGTTCTCCTTGAGCGGCACGCCGATCCAGTCGATTTCGCGACGGATGAAATCGTCCTCGTCATTGGCGCTCATCGGGCCGCCGAAGATGATCGAGCCGTCGTGCTCCGCCATGGTCGCCGGCAGCGGATCGCCGAAGCGCGGCCGGCGCACGTCGAGGAGGTAGCCGAGTTGCCGCAAGGCATTGCCGAGGCGCCCGGGCGTGGAGTGCTCCTGGTGCAGGATGATGAGGATCGGCTTTTGCATGATGCCGGCGATTCGAGCGCGCTTTGCCAAACTCCTAGCGCGCTTTGCCAAACTCCTAGCGCGTTCGCCGCCGATTTCAAAGCCGCGCCCGGCGCCGACGATCAATCGCCGCGTTGAGCGCGCGTGCGCTGGTCGGCGACGCGCATGAGGAGCGCATGGGGAATGAAACGCAGGAACAACGCCGCGAATTTGGCGCCGGCGCCGGGCGCGACCACGCGCTTGCCGCGCTTAAAGCCGCGGTAACCGATTTGCGCCACGCGCCGTGCCGGAATTTCCATACTCCGGGCGGCCCAATTGAGCCGCATTCCCGAGCGCGCCTGGAATTCGGTCGGCACCGGCCCCGGGCACAGCGCGGTCACCGTTATGCCGCGCCCCGCCAATTCGCGATGCAAAGCCTCGCTGAACGACAGCACATAGGCCTTGCTGGCGTAATAGACGGCCATGCCGGGGCCGGGCAAAAACGCCGCGAGCGAAGCGACGTTGAGGATGCCGCCGCGATGGCGCGCCAGGCTGTCGACGAAGGCGAGCGACAGTTCGGTGAGCGCGCGCACATTGAGATCGATCATGGCGAGCTGCTCGTTGCGATCGAGCGCGGCGGCGGGCCCGCTTAATCCGAAACCGGCATTATTGACCACGATCGCCGGTTCGAGGCCGCGCGCCGCCAATTCGGCGGCGAGCGTGGCGACCGCATCGCGCCGCCCGAGATCGAGCGCCAGCACCGCCGGCCGCGGCCGGCCCGAGGCCGCGATTTCGGCGGCGAGCGCCGCGAGTCGGTCTTGGCGCCGCGCCACCAGGACGAGTTCGTGCCCGTGCGCGGCGAACACCCGCGCCAATTCGGCGCCGATGCCCGACGAGGCGCCGGTGATCAGCGCGACGGGTTTCATGCGCCGCCGCCGCCGCCCGGCTCGTTCTCGTCGCCGCCGACGCGCCGGCGCAGCTCGATGCGCTCGCGCGGTGAAACGCCGAGCAGGTCGGCGGCGCGCCACAACAGATTGTCCTCGAGCTCGTCGCGCCGGCCGTCGGCATAGACGATCTGCCACATCATCTCGATGACGCGGGCGCGGCCCGGCTCGTCGAGCGCGCGGTTGAGCAGATGCGTGAAATGATAAAGATCCACCGACTCCTGCTCGGCCGCGGTCGCTTTCTCGATCAATTCGTCGGCCGCCGCGTCGTCGAGCGCGAAACTTTGCTTGGTCACGGCGCGCAGCTTGTCGCGCTCGCTTGGCGACATTTCGCCGTCGATCGCGGCGGCGTGCACCAAAAGCGCCGCGGCCGCGAGCCGGTAATCGTCGTCGGCAAACTGGCTTGGATGCTTTTTGCCGTCGACGAAATCGGCGACGAAGCTCTTGAACGATCCGAACATGAAACCTTCCCGCGCTGGGGGCCGTCCCCCCTTCATATTGCGACGTGAAGCGCGGCTTTCAAGCTTTCAAGCTTTCTGCTTCGCGCCGCCGACGCGCCTTTCTCCTCCCCCACGAAAGTGGGGGCGGATCAAGGTAAAGCAAATCCGTTCTCGCGGCGCGATGCGCGCGCAAGTTTTGTCAAACAGCCAACGATTCCGTGCGTCATTGCGAGCGAAGCGAAGCAATCCAGTGCAGCGGTTCGGTTCTGGATTGCTTCGTCGCGGAGCCTGTCATCGGGCCGGCCACTTCGGGCCGGACCCGTTGGCTCCTCGCAATGACGAAGAAATAAGGAAGCGGAACGCCGGCAAACGCAGGGTACTACCTCCCGCACCAAGCGGGTGCGGGTCGCGCCACGGAGTGAGCGGCTTGCGCCGCCCTCCGCTTGCGGGCGCGCTCGCCTGCCGGCGTTCCACCACGGCTCTCGCCAAGGGGACTTACGTCGCCCAAGGCGCAACCCAGGCCATGCTTCCTGGGACGCGGTCTGAACGGGCGTTACCCGCCATCGCCTGTCCCAGTCCAGTGAGCACCTCACGCGCCGGTCCTAGTGCCGGCAGGCGTGATACCCGAGCCGCCCGGGAGCGCAGCTGATGAGGCCGCACCCGCGGGCACCGCCCTCGCCCCCGCCGCCCGGCATTACCGGGCGGCGTCCTTTTAGGGCGAGATTCGTGATTCGCACCATAATGTAACGGAAATAGTGACATGTGTCAAGACTGCGTCTCTAAAATAGGGACGAGCCTACGCTGCTCTGCGCGTCTTGTAAGCGCGTAGGATGGGTAGAGCGGAGCGAAACCCATCATCTTTCACCAAAGCGGTGATCGCCGCTTGCCTGGTCGCCCGCCCAATCTGCGGGATAGAACCCAAGCTTGACCATGCGATGGAAAGACGAATATGGCCAATCCTTCACGCGTTCGACGTGACCATGCTTCACTGGATTGAAGTGAATGTAATCCATGTGCCGCGCGAAATCCTCCTCGTCGCGCAACGTGTGCTCCCAGTAACGCCGCTGCCAGATACCCCGTTCGCCTCTGTCGGCGCGACTCGATGAAACTTGCTCGCTGCCGAACACTTGGCGCGCGAAGTCGGCTTTGATCTGCCGCCAACGCATCGCGAAGTCGGCATCGCCTTCGGGCAAAGTCCAGATTGCATGCAGATGTTCGGGAAGAACGACAATCGCATCGATCGTGAAGGGATGCCGCCTTCGCACGTCCTTGAACGTCGCGCGGAGCAGGTCTATGCGCTCGGTGAGCAGCCGCCGACGCCGGTCCGCGAGGTTGACCGTGAAAAAGAAGCTCGCCCCAGCGATGAAGTTGCGGCGATAATTGGTCATGATGGAGTGTAGCGTAGCGTTAGAATGATGGGTTTCGCTGCGCTCTACCCATCCTACAGCCCTACAGTTCTACAGCCCTGCAGCCCTACGCCCCCTACTGCACGGCCTTGTGGTCGTGGACGCTGTCGCCGAGCAAATCGAGATTGGCCGCAACGTAAGGATTGGCGGGATCCTTGGCCTGCGCCTGTTCGAGCAATTTGCGGGCGCGGGCATAGTCGCCGCGCAGCATGTAGGAGAAGCCCTCGTCGTTGAGGATTTCCACCGTCGGACCGATCAGCCGGATGGCCTCGGCGTAAGCGCGGTCGGCGAGATCGAAGCGGCGCAGCCGGTCGTAGGACGCCGCCAGCCCGACCCAGGCTTCGGCGTCGTTGGGATGATGCGCGACGGCGCTGCGGAAGCTCTTTTCGGCGAGGCCGAAATTGTTGCTGCGGAAATATTTCTTGCCGAGCGCCAAATCGTCGTTGGGGTCGTCGCCGAGGAGGCCGGGTTTTGCAGCCGGCGCGGCGGGCTCGCCGCTCGGCCCCGGCTCGGCCGGCTGGGTGACGATGGAACCGGTGGTATCGCCGGTCGCGTCGCCGGATGTGGCACCATCTGCCGCCGCCGGGTTGTCGGCCGCCGCGCTATCGCCGGGTTTTGGCGACGTCGAGCAGCCGGCAAGGCAGGTCAGGCCCGCCGCCACCAGGATCAGGACCCGCGCGCTACCGATACGCATAACCCGCTCCGCCGCCAGGCGGACCCCACCGCAAGGGGCAAGGCTAGGGCAGGATGGTTAAGGAATGTTTCGGCGGGTGACGCCGCGTTCCCTCCTCCTGGAAGGGGGAGGGTCAGGGTGGGGGTCGGCGGCCGCCAGGCTTGCGCGAACGTCGCGGAAGTGACCCCCACCCGGCACGCTTGCGCGTGCCGACCTCCCCCTTTCAGGGGGAGGAAAAAGCGAAGCTCACCAATTGCCCGTCGCCAACCGCACGATGACCGGGCCAAGGATCACGACGAACAAAGTGGGAAAGATGAACACCATCATCGGCACCGAGAGCTTGGCCGGCAGGCTGTAGGCTTTTTCCTCGGCGCGCGACAACCGCTTGTGGCGCATGTCGTCGCTATAGACGCGCAACGCATCGCCGATCGAGGAGCCGAGCTCGTCGGACTGCTGGATCAGCGTGGCGAACGAGCGCGCCTCTTCCAGCCCGAGCCGGTCGCCGAGATGTTCGAGCGCCTCGGTCATGGTGCGGCCGGCGCGGATTTCGAGGTTCGCCATGTGGATATTGGCGGCGAGCGACGGATAGGAGTCGCCAAGCTCGCGGCCGACGCGGTCGAGCGCCGCCTCCATGCTCAAGCCGGCATCGGCGCAGACCACGAGCAGATCCATGAAATCGGGAAAGCCGGCCTGATGCTCCAGGCGCCTTGCCGCGATGCGGCGGTCGAGATAGAAGCTCGGCGCCAAATATCCCAACACCCCGCCGCAAATGACGAACAGCCAGAACGAGGTCTTGGCGTCGAATCCGAACAGCGGCAGGCCGAAGAACGCGCCGATCGCGAACGCGACGGCCAGCACCGCGCGGGCAATGAAGAAATAGGCGGCGGCGTGCGGATCGTAGATGCCGGCGTCCAGCAGGCGCCGGCGCAGGATTTTCATGTCGCTCGAATCGGCCGCCGAGTAATGCTTGGTCGTATAGTCGACGAGCTTTTGCGCGGCCTTCAAGCCGGAAAAGCGCAGCGAACGCCGGCCGCCCGGCGCATCGTCGTCGAGGCCGACGCGGGCGGCGCGGCGGCGCACCGCCTCGCGCGCGCGCACGCCGATCATCACCGCAAAGGCCAGCGTGCCGGCGGCGAGAAAAATCAGCACGCTCAGCATCAGCGGAGCGTTTTCGCCGAACGCGGCCATGCTGTTTGCGCTGTCCATCGGTGCAGTCCTCAGATTTCCGTCGTCATTGCGAGCCAACGGGCCCGGCCCGAAGTGGCCGGCCCGATGACAGGCTCCGCGAAGCAATCCAGTACGGCGGCGCAGACTGGATTGCTTCGTCGTTTCGGTCCTCGCAATGACGCTGGCTGATGCGCACTCATCGCATTCCTAAATCTTGAAGTTGACCATCTTGAACATGATCAGATTGCCGAGCGCCATCCAGCCGGCGGCGCCGAACAACAGGACCTTGGTCAAGTGCTCGTGCCAGACCGAGGCGTAAAAGTCCGGCGCGATGAATTGGATGACGATGAACATGCCGATCGGCAGCGCCGAGAGGATCATCGCCGAGGCGCGGCCCTCGGCGGCCAGCGCGCGAATTTTTCGCCGCATCTTGAAGCGCTGGCGGATGACGCCGGAAAGGTTTTCCAGGATTTCGCCGAGATTGCCGCCGGTCGAGCCCTGAATGGCGACCGCGGTGACGAACAGCGGCAGATCGTCGGAGCCGAGCCGGCAATATAGGTTGCGCATCGCGCTTTCGAGATCGGCGCCATAGGTGATCTCGTCGGACACGACGCCGAATTCGGTGCCGATCGGGTCGGTCATTTCGCGCCCGACCATGGTGATGGCGATCGGCACCGGGTGGCCGGCGCGCAGGCTGCGCACGATGATGTCGAGCGCGTCGGGAAATTGGGCGCCGAATTTCTTCTGCCGGCGGCCGCGCAGCATTTTCAGGACCAGATAGGGCAATGCGGTGGCGCAGAATAGCGCCGCCAGCGCCGCCTTCGACGATGCTGCCGCGAAACGCCATGGCCGCGCCGAATGCCAAGACGCTGGCGACGGCGATGACGACGAACAGCCGCGACAGGCCGATGGTGAGGCCGGATTGCAGGATCAGCCGGTTGAGCGAGGTGAGAACGAGCCGATAGTCGCCGCCGCCGGTCAAGCCGCGCTCGCGCCGCAGCTCGACCAGCACGCTTTCGCGGTCGGTGCGGTCCTTCGAAATCATCAGCCGCCGGTTGATCCGGCTGCGATAGGACGCCGCCGAGAAGCACATCAGATAGACGGCCTCGACCGTGAGCCCGGCGGCCAGCGCCACGAACAGCCAGACCAGATAGATCGGATTGAAATCGAACAACATGGCGGATCAGACCCGGCCGGTCACAGCGGTTGCGATGGATCGAAATGGGAGCCGGGAATCTTGATCCCCATGGCGACCAGATCGGCGAGGAAGCGCGGCCGCACGCCGGTCGCCTGGAAATGGCCCTGCACGGCGCCGTCCGGCGCGGTGCCGGTGCGCACGAACTTGAAGATTTCCT
Organism: uncultured Alphaproteobacteria bacterium; assembly: GCA_963823225.1. Lineage (GTDB taxonomy): Bacteria > Pseudomonadota > Alphaproteobacteria > Rhizobiales > Xanthobacteraceae > BOG-931. The sequence continues at coordinate 687,921 of CAWGKM010000001.1, forward strand.
GCATCTGGATGATGTCGCCTTCGAGCCCGGTGATCTCGGCGATGCTCATCACCCGCCGCTTGCCGTCGGACAGCCGCGACAGCTGCACGATCACCCGGATGGCGGCGGCGATCTGGCCGCGGATCGAGGCGACGGTCATCGGCAGGCCGGCCATGCCGATCATCTGCTCGAGGCGCGAAATGGCGTCGCGCGGCGTATTGGCGTGGATCGTCGCCATCGAGCCTTCGTGACCGGTATTCATGGCTTGCAGCATGTCGAAGGCTTCCTCGCCGCGGCACTCGCCGAGGATCACGCGGTCGGGCCGCATGCGCAGCGCGTTCTTGACCAGATCGCGCTGGCGAATCTCGCCCTTGCCCTCGATCGACGGCGGGCGCGTCTCCATGCGGCCGACATGCGGCTGCTGCAATTGCAGCTCGGCGGCGTCCTCGATGGTGAGGAGCCGCTCCTTCTCGGAGATGAAGGCGCACAATGCGTTGAGCATGGTGGTCTTGCCCGAGCCGGTGCCGCCGGAAATGATCAGCGTGATGCGCGCCTTCACCGCCGCCGCGAGCAACTCGGCCATCTGCGGCCGCAGCGCGCCGACCTCGATGAGCTTGTTGAGGTTGAACGGCTTCTTGGAGAATTTGCGGATCGACATCAGCGGCCCGTCGATGGCCACCGGCCGGACCGCGACGTTGACGCGCGAGCCGTCGAGCAGGCGGGCGTCGCACATCGGATGCGATTCGTCGACGCGGCGGCCGACGGCGGAGACGATCTTGTTGATGATGCGCAGTAGATGCGCCTCGTCCTTGAAGCGCACGCCGGTCGGCTCCAGCACGCCCATGCGCTCGACATAGACGCATTCGTGGCCGTTGATCAGGATGTCGTTGACGCTCGGCGTCCTTGAGCAGCGGTTCGAGCGGGCCGAGCCCCGTCATCTCGTCGAGAATTTCCGAAACGAAGTCGTGCAGCTCCTGGGTGTTGAGCGCCAGCCGCTCGACCAGCACATATTGCGAGACCAGTTGCTGGATGTGATTGCGGATTTCCTCTTCCGGCAGCTTTTCCAGCGCCGACAGATTGATCTCCTCGATCAGCCGGCGATGCAGGCGCACCTTGGCGTCGAGCAGCTTGTCGGTGAGCAGCGGATTGGCGACGGCGGCCGACGGCGGAGTCCGACGCCGCTTCCGGGAACACCGTCCAGGAAACGCCGTCGAGCACGCTCTCTTCGGCCGCCGGGACCAGCTCCGGAGCGGCGACGCGGCGCGTTGAGAAACGACCAGCCATACGGGGTTTCCTAGGACGCGAGACTTACGACCGCGCCCACGACAGCTTGAATTTCTTCGCCGCGCCCGCAGCCTCCTTGCGTCTTCGGAGCCCCGTTGCCTTGCGGCAGGATCAGCTTTTTGAGCTGCAGCGTGATCTTGTTGCCCGGCTTGACCTCGTCGAGCGGCACGCCGCGATCGATGGCTTCGCGAACCAGGCCGTAGTGGTTCGGAATGCAGGCCGCAAAGGCGTCGCCGATCGCCGCCACGACGTCGCTGCGGCGCAAACCGGGCGAGAACAGCTTCTGCTCGAAGCGATTGATGATGACTTGCGGCTTCGGGCCGTCGCCCAGCCGCTCGCGGACGGCGTCGACGAGCTGCTTGGCGTGGCGCAGCCCGGGCACCGTCGTCTCGCTGACGATGAACAGCTTGTTGGAGCCGAGCAGCACGCTGTCGGTCCAGGAGAACCAGGTCCGCGGCATGTCGAATACGACGTAGTCGAAATGCGACGACACCAGGTCGAGCAGCCGCGTCACCACGTCCGGATCGAACGAGCGCATTTCCGCCGGCCGGTTCGGCGCCGCGACCACGGCGAGGCCGGAAGGATGCTGCGACAGCATGACTTCGAGCAATTGCCGATCGAGCCGTTCCGGACGCGGCTCGATTTCGCCCAAATTGAGCCGCGGCTCGATGTCGAGATAATCGGCGCAGGCGCCGTGCTGAAAATCGAGATCGACCAGGCAGGTCGCGGTTTTGCCGCGCGCGCCGCTGTTAAGCAGCAGCATGGCGGTCTGCACCGCCAGCGTCGTCACGCCGGCGCCGCCGACCGCGGGCAGGAAGGTGAAGATCTGCGCTTCGGTGGCTTCCGGATTGGTCGGCGGCTTGGCGACGCGCGCGCAGGTACGCACCAGCTCGACCGGCGGCACCGGCTTGACCAGAAAGTCGGCGACGCGCATCTGCATGAGCCGGCGGGCAACGACCTCGTCGAAGCTTTGCGTGATGGCGACGACCGGCGGCCACGCGCCGGTCCGCAGCATGAAGCGTTCGAGCGCGTGCAATTCGGGTTCGTCGGCGGCGTCGACGTCGACGACGACGACGGTGGCGCCGGCCACGTCGATCTTGTCGTCGCGCTCCGCCAGCCGGCCCTTGATGACGTCGAGGCCGATTTGCGGGCTGGCGGCAAACGTCGCGCGGACGGATTCCTCGAACCCCGGGTCGGCGGTGAGCACGACCACTCTGGCGGCAATCGCGGGCGTTATGGATCGGCTGATACGCATGACATTACCTTCGCAGGGCGCCCGCGCTCATCATTGCGACGCCGTCGTGGTCGGCGCGTTCGGCGCGCCGGACGCGGCGGCTGGCGTACCCGACGACGGCGGCGCCGCCGCGGTCGCCCCCGGCGGTATCACGACCTCCGAGGTCGTGGCACCGATCGGCGGAATGACCACGTTGTTGCGATAGCGTTCGACCGCGGCCTGCATCCTCTGGCCGTTGTAAGCGATGTTCTTGTCGCCGCTTTGCCGCGGCCACGGATCGACCATCTGGGTGACTTCATTGGCGGCCGTGGCATCGCCGCCGCCCAGCGCGACGGTTTCGCGGCGGTCGGTGTAGATGTCGGAGCAGCCGGCGAGCCAGACGCCGAGGCCGATGGCGAGCCCGGCGGCGGCGATCGGACGCGCGACGCGATCAGCGCCGCGCTTAGTCTTTGGCCGACACATAGACGTCTCCATTCTTCGGCAGATCGAGGATGTGGCCGACATAGGGCCGGTTCAGTGCGCCGAGGGCGAGTCGCGCCAGTTCGGGACTGACCTCGGTTTTGCCCATCAGGAACAGATCGATGTCGTTCGGCGGCAGCGTGCCGTCGAGCGGCGTGTGGATCGGGTCGGTCGGCGTCAGCGGACGGACGATATGCGGCGTCACCACGATCACGAGATCGGTCTCGTTTTTCTGATACTCGGTGCGAGCGGAACAGCGCGCCGAGCACCGGCACGTCGCCGAGCCACGGCAGCTGATCCAGATCGTTGGTGCCGTTGTTCTGCAACAGCCCGCCGAGCATGAAGCTTTGGCCGTCGCGCAGCTCGAGCGTGGTGGAGGCGCGGCGCACGATCAGCGGCGGCACCGATATGCCGGCGACCTGCACCGGATGGCTGGTATCGAGCGTCGATACCTCCGGCTCGATCTTCAGGTTGATCAGACCGCCATTGAGCACGGTCGGGGTGAACGACAGGCCGACGCCGTATTTCTTGTAATCGATCGTGACCGTGCCGAGCGAACCGGGGACGGGAACGGGAAACTCGCCGCCGGCGAGAAAGCTCGCGGTGTCGCCGGACAGTGCAACGAGGTTCGGTTCCGCCAGGCTGCGCGCGGCGCCCTGCTGCTCGAGCGCGTTGATCGCGACTTGCAGGCGATTCGACAATTGACCGACCAGAAAACCGAACGGCGCCGCGCCCGACAAAACCCCGCCGGCGACCACCGGCGAAATCGGCAACGTGCTCTTCGGGACGTTGGGGCCGCCGACGCCGGCACCGTTGTAAATCGGCTGCTGGAACGTGCCGTTCGGCTGCGTGATCGGCAGTTGCCCGGCGGGCAGGTTGGAGCCGGTATTGCCGAGGACCGAATTACCGAACATGTTCCACTGCACGCCGAGTTCGCGGCTGGCCTGGCGGTCGGCTTCGATGAAGCGCACCTCCAATTCGATCTGCTGCGGCTGCAGGACCTGAACGGTATTGATCGGATCCGGTCCGAACTGGCGCGCGATCTCCACCGCCTTGTCGAGCGTGGCGGCGTCGGGCGAGGTGCCGCTCAGCATGATGCGGCCGTTGATCGACGACACTTTGATGCCGCCGCCGGTGAAGCGCACGATCTCGGCGGCCAGCCGGGAAATGTCGTAGGACACTTCGACGTCGAAAATGCCGACCGGCTTCTTGTCGGCGTCATAGACCGTGACGCGCGTGGTGCCGATCTTCTTGCCGAGAATGGACAGCGAATGGTCGGTCAGCGGGTTGACGTCGGCCACGTTCGGATCGCCGACCGTGATGTCGGCGAGGTTCTGGTCGGTGCGGACGTCTTCGGTCTTGCCGACCGTCACCGTCACCGTCGAGGTATGCACGCCGCTCGCGAGCGCGATCTTCTGCTGCGCGTGCACGGCCGGCGACAATGCCAGCATGACGGCCGCCGCAAGCAGCGCCCTGACCCAGCCGCGCCGCAACAGCGCGCCGATCCTGATGCCCCCGTCCGGATGTCGCCGGCATTCGCCCGCGACGTTATCTTGTTTGTTGTACTGGCTTGTCACGTCGGCCTCCCCGCCGCTCATGTGTCGTCCCTACGCTCGAACTCCACGTCGCTCCGTTTCGCCGTCCCATCGTCACTCGCCCGCCGGCGCCTGCCCCGACAGCTCGGCCGCCCGCGCGTTGCCGCGCTCGACCGGCACGGTGTATTCGATGCGTTCGTTTTTCGCCGGCCGAAGCACGGTCACGGTGACGAAGCGCGAATCCGGCTTCGGCGCGCTCGGCTGGCCGAGATCCGCGGACGTCACGCGGTGCGTGTCGCCGTTGTCGATTTCGCCGGCTTTGCGCAACTCCAGCGACAGCGTGCCCACCGTGGAGGCGAGCGCGATTTTCTCGCCGTCGGTAACGTTGACTTCGAGCGTGACCGCCTTGACCACCGACGGCTTGTCGGTCTTCTCGTCGGCGAGCTGATCGATGGCAAGGACGCGCGCGTTCTCGATCACGACGTCGGTCGCCGCCGTGTTCTTTTCGCCCTGCCGCGTCAACAGCACGTCGACGTGATCGCCGGGCAGCACGAAGCCGGCGACGCCCTCGACGTCGTTGACCCGCACGGCGACCGCCTCCATGCCGGGATCGAGCACCGCCGACAGCGTGGCGCGCTGGCCGGGCCCGGTGATCTTCGAAGCCAGCACCGCCTCGTTGGTATCGATCGGCGTCAGCACGACGCGCTTGGCCGAGGTGAGTTCCGCGATCTTGCCGAACGCGCCGGCCGGCAGCGCGTCCTGCGGCCACGGCACTTCGCGTAAGCCCGTCGCGGTAAGCTCATCGCCGAATCGCAACGGCCGGTTGGCGACCACGAGCGTGTGCTCCGGCGGCGCCGCTTTGTGCTGCGCTTCGAGGCTCTTCATGCGCGCATCGGCCTGGTTATTGAGCCAGGTCTGCGCCAAGAAGACCGCCAGCAATCCGAACAGGACCGCAAAGCCGATCATGACGATGGTACTGGTACGCAAGTCCGTCCCCTGATGACGCCACTATTTTAATTCGTTGTTCGCGGGGATTATTGGCCGGTTGGTGGTATGGATTTGGTGAAGTTATGTAGGGTTCTCCCCCTATGCTGAAGATTGGTTGAAGCCGTATTCTTTACGGCGCGTGTATCGTTTCGTTCGACTCGAACGGATAACCTTTACGAAGCTTGAGCCGCACCGTCGGCGGCGGCGCACGGCGCGCAATTAATTAATCGCGTTGCGGCGGGCCGATTTGCGTATTGATGCGGCGGCGGCAAACGCGGTAAATCGTTTGTGCTGCATTTGCGGAGCGGCGGTAGTACGGCATTAAGGACGCGCCGCGCATCTTTCGCTTTGCATCGGGAGAAACAAATGAACAAACCGCGCATCAGCTACGTCGATCCGGCGAAAGTTAAGGATGCGGCGATGCTCGCCGAGTTCGACCGTTGCGCGCGCGAGGGCACGCCGCGGCCGGAAAGCCAGGCGGTCCGCGCCCATGTGCCGGCGGTATTCTGGTCGTTCGCCAATTCCTGGCGCGACGTATTCAAGAACGGCGTCGCCGACCACGACATCAAGGAATTGTGCCGGGTCTACGTATCGCGCTCGGTGAAATGCGAATATTGCGGCAACCAGCGCTCGATGAAGGCGGCGTCGCAGGGCGTCGTCGAGGACGATTATCGCGATCTCATCAATTTCGAGAGCGCGGCGCGCTACGACGAGCGGCAGAAGGCGGCGCTGTCCTACGCCGAGGCGATTACCTGGGACCTGCCGGTCGACGACGCGTTCTGGGCGCGGCTGCACCGACATTTCAGCGAGCCGGAACTGGTCGAGATCGGTTATTTCATCGCGCTGACGATGGGGCAGCAGCGCTGGCTGCGCACGCTCGATATCGACCATCATCAGATCATGGCCGGCACCGACGCTTCGATGGCGCCGGGTTTCGAGACCGCGGACGCGGCGGCCCGTTCGAAACAGAACGCCGATTATTGGGCGCGCCGCGACGTCACGGCAACCCGGGCGGCCGAATAGGTTGGACGAACCCTAGGGCGGCGCCATCAACCCGCAAACGGGCCATCGCCGCAGACGCCAATACTCCGATTTTGCTGCCGCTTTTCGGGACATCGCAGACAAGGCTGCAGACGATTGGGACCCGATCCGCGCAGAGCATTAGGGCCAGCGGCCATCCGCGGCGCATCAACAGGCCGGACACGTGACCGCACCCGACCAATGCTGCAGCAACGTCAGAAAGTTCTTGCCATGGCGCCGTCCACACGTGACCCGATTCGGACATGGAGCTGAGGTGCGGCGCCGTTTGTAAAGTTGAAACGCCCGGTCGCTCAGCCCTGGCGCCGCGTCGGCAGTTGCTGTCGTTCGTAGTTGGTATCTTCTTCGTATTTCTTGAGCTTGGCTTCTTGTTCTAAGAGCAATTTCTCGATTAGCCGACGCTGCGTCGCATCGGTCGTGATTTTCAGCATTTCCCGATAGTGCTCAATGTTTTGCCGCGAGACAAAGCCGTCCATGACGACCTCTTAAAGGGATTAGAGCCTCCTGCGTTGGTCCTTGAGCTAGATCAACACGGATCATGAAATTCACCCTATCATGCTTCGATGGAAAAGTACGATTTCGTACGAAAGTGGCAGCCGATTGCGACCGCCTCCTCGAATATTGAGTTGGAACTAAGCATTTACGACAAGGGCGAATATCACGCGCTGGCATTTCCCGTCGTCCGGCGCGATGGCTCGGGCTGGTACGACGTACGCGCAAATCGCCCTCTAGGATTTGAGCCGACCCATTGGCGGCTCTGGGACCCCAAACGCGTTTGATGATGGCCACTGACGAATGTCCCAATTTCGAGGCATAGCGGTCGTTGCAGGGACGTCAGCTTCTGGCCCTCAAGCGAAGTGCCGCCACGTCAGCTATAACGGTCGCTATTAGGGGCAAAGCGGACGAAGGCCAAATGCGCCAGAAATGGCGATGCAACGCTAAGATGATCCCCCGGAGGGACGATCTCCGCAGAGGGCGACCGCAGCGGCACCAAGCCGCCGCTCCAGTGGCCTACTTTTCCATCGCCGCGTACCATGGGGACGTAATTTTCGAAAACCACAGGGAATAACTCGAGCTGCATTGCCTTTGATCAAGGATGAAGCTTCATGCTCGGCAAATAGACTGAGCATTCTTGCAATGTACACAGTGAGGGAGTGAAACGTGGCGAAAAAGTCCCTAGCTAAGAAATCCAACAAAAGTACTAATCGGAGCTATGTCGACATTCTTTACGAGGTGAAGAATCAGGTCGCGTGGGTCACGATCAACAGGCCGCGCGTAATGAACGCGTTCCGCGAGCAGACGCTCGATGAGCTGATTGACGCGCTGAAATCGACGCGCGAAGACCCCTCGATCGCCTGCGCGGTCGTGACCGGGGCCGGCGATAAGGCGTTCTCAGCCGGCGGCGATTTCTACGCCATGAAACGTCTGAATTGGACGAACGCGGCCATGTGGAACGACCGCATGCTTGGCCTCGCCATGCAGATCCGAGGGCTACCGATTCCTGTCATCGCCATGGTGAACGGCTGGTGCATGGGCGGAGGGCACGAGCTCGCGCTATGGCGCGATCTCGTTATCGCTTCGGAGAATGCGGTGCTGGGACAGACTGGCGCCAAAGTCGGAGCGTGCCCGACGGTCGGCGCCACACAATATCTGCCACGCATCATCGGCGAGCGCCTGGCCCGCGAAATGATCTTCTGCGCCCGCCAATTCAGCGGCAAGGAGGCCGCACAGATCGGCCTGATCAACAAGTGCGTGCCGCAGAAGGACTTGCTGAAGGAAACGCTGGGCTGGTGCGAGACGATAAAGAGCCACAGCCCACAGACGCTCCGGATGACGAAAAAGAGCCTGAACTTCGAATCCGATAATCTCTATGCGTCGTGGCAGCACGGTATGGAGCTGCTCGCCCACGTCTGGGGCTCGGAGGAAAGTCTCGAAGGGATGAGCGCCTTCCTCGACGGCCGTAAGCCGGACTTTCAGAAGTTCCGCATGCGCGGCAAGCGTGAGATCGAAGCCTACCTCGACGGCTGCACCAAGAATCTGAACGCACCGCCCTCGATGAGATAGCGTGACCCATGAGCGATTCCGCAAAGGAACCGATGACCGGGACGCGTGTCGTCGATTTGACGCGCATCCTCGCCGGCCCACTCTGCACCATGATGCTCGGCGACATGGGCGCCGACGTCATCAAGGTCGAACCGCCCGGGACCGGCGACGACACGCGCAGCTGGGGTCCGCCCTTTGCGGCCGGTGAAGCTGCTTATTTCCTCGGGGTCAACAGGAACAAGCGTTCGCTCACGCTCAATATGGCAGGACCTGCTGGTCAGAAAATCCTGGCAAGGCTGATCGTAAAGGCTGATGTTCTGATCGATAATTTCAAGCTTGGCACGCTCGACAAATGGGGCTTCACCGACGCGTGGTTCGAGCAGAATGCGCCGCGGGTCGTACGCTGCTCGATCACGGGTTACGGATCGAATGGGCCCAAGGCGCTACAGCCCGGTTATGACTTCATCCTTCAGGCAGAATCCGGCCTGATGAGCATCTGCGGCGAGCCGGATGGCAATCCGACCAAGTACGGCGTGGCGATCGTGGATGTCTGCACCGGCATGCTGGCATGCAGCTCAATTCTCGCAGCACTAAATGCGCGCCACCGTACCGGCACGGGTCAGAAGGTCGAGGCCTCGCTCTATGAAACCTCGCTCGCCATGCTGGTGAATGTCGCATCGAACGTGCTCGTCTCCGGCAAGGGCGGCGCCCGGTTCGGCAACGGTCATCCGAGCATCGTGCCTTACACCACCTATCAGGCGGCGGACGCGATGATCGCGCTCGCGGTCGGCAACGACAATCAATTCGCGCGGACCGCCGAGGCGCTCGGCCACCTGGAATGGGCCAACGATCCGCGTTTCAAAACCAATCGCGCGCGGGTCGAGAACCGCATCACGATCGACGGTTTGATCGGCGATGCCTTCGCACGCGACAATGCCGATGCTTGGCTGAGCAAGCTGAAAGCGGTTGGCGTGCCTTGCGGCAAGATCAATTCGGTGGCCGCCGCGCTCGCCGATCCTCACACCGCCGCGCGCTACATGGTCGAGACGGTGGAACATCCGACCGTTGGCGCGTTGAAGATGCTCGGCATCCCCTTCAAGTTCTCAGACACGAAGCCGTCGGTGCGGCGCGCGCCGCCCACGCTCGGCCAGCACACCGATGAAATTCTTGCGACAGAACTGGGACTGGATCCTGATGCAATTGCACGGCTGCGACGGGACAAGGTGATCTAGGAGCGGTGTATGATCACTGGCTTCAGTCACGTGTCAATCGTGGTGCCGGACATCGAGGCCGCCGCGCGGAAACTCCAAGAGAGATATGGGCTACAGGTGGGACAGCGCATGGTCAACGCGGCGCAGGGCGTGCGTCTCGTCTATATCGAGGTCGGCGCCACGAAGATCGAGTTGATGGAGCCGTCGCGCCCTGACTCGCCTGTCGCGAAGTTCCTTGAGCGCAACCCCAAGGGCGGCATCCACCATTTTTCCCTCCGGGTGGACAGCCTCGATGAAACGGCTCGCATGCTCCGCGAGAGCGGGGTGCGAATCCTTGGGGACGGCGAGCCACAGACCAGCGTCTCGGGCGATCGCATCGCCTTCATTCACCCGGCGGATTTTCTGGGTGTTCTCGTTGAACTCGAAGAAGACAAGGCTGCAGCAGATCGCCCGTGAATGCTCGGGATCGACCGCTCATTCTGTTTTGACGACGAGCTTAAGGGAGGCGATAAGCGTGGTGACGATTAGAATGCCGGCCATGGCGAGTGGTGCAACGGTATGTCCGGTGTTGGGCGTACAGCGGAAGTGGCTGGACCACACTCAAAACGTCAATAATGACCCAAAGCGACGGCTTACGACACATTTGGGGTCTGGGGAACTAACAGTCACGTTATGGCTCAAAAGCCAATAATCTTAGTTTCTTAGATCAATATAAAGAACGGAGATACCGTCAAAAATACCGTCATTTTTTTCTTAGGACGGCGCGCGCGATTATTCCGGCACTTGTACCTCATTTGCGGCTTCGATCAGCGTCCGTGCAAACCATTGGCCGTGTTCGGTCAATCGTGCCGAACCATGTAGGCGATTTGTGACCACAGAAAACATGCCATCGCGAGTGAGGTCTGCGACTGTGGCACCTGAGATGTGCTTGCCTTCCGACGCTCCGCACCAGTAGCCACTGCGTTTATCAAGGCCGTTGTTGTTGAAACATTCGATCAAGGCTGTTCGTTTGGCCAGCGAAAGAAGGGCGATCGATGCTGGCGGTTTATCCGCCATGAATGGCGGAGGTGTGAGAGTGGAAGTAATCGTGGCTTCGTTCTTACCATCTTGTTGTACTTCAGGCTTTTTCATTGTCTTGGCCCCTGATTGACAAATTATCGCTTTACTGCCGCGACATGGAGTTGATGATCGTTGAATACTTCGCGTTCTCCCGCAAGTTTTTGCTGAGCCATGGGGCATCCCCATGGCTCTTTCGTTCGGCGTTCTCGTCCCCTCAAGAGGCTTTCTTGAGGACCTGAGTGACGCTGCGCGCGATCGGCTCGGCACCTTCCTTGGCCATCTTCTGTCCAAGCGCTGACAGCTCCTTGGTCTGTTCGGTTAGTGTCTCGAATTGCTTTCGAGCGTGCGCCGTCCACAACTCCATAATGTCGGACGGTGCCGTCGCCGTCGCGAGCTGGCGAGCAAACCCGAAGAATGCTTCCATGTTGGCGTGAGCCATGTCGATCATTTTGACGTTGAACTCACGGATGCTATCAAAAGTGACCGGAATGCTCTGATCATGATTGCCTGTGGGACTCATGGTGTTTTCCTTTAAAGTTTTTGAGGATTGCTACCTTCTCTTTGGCGTTATCTGTGAAGGCAAGCCAATGAAGCTATGTGGTGCGGTTTTGGTTGCCCCAGCCCATAATCCGGGGGGACAGCGGGCTGGGGCTTCCATCTTCAGGAGGGCACGCAACAATACACTCACGCCACACGCCATCCCGTTTCCGATCCGTTTAGAGCTGGAGTTAGGCTGCGACGCGGATATTGGGCGAGCCGACTACGCCGCTCTTTTCCATCAGCGACTTCATTTCACTTGAGTTGTACCAGGTGCGGGCCTTCGATACGTCCGCAACGTCCTGGAGGAGCAGCACATCATTGGGGTCGGCGACGCTGCGAAACACTTTGCTTTTCGCGATGCCGGCAGACGTGCGGTTCTTCTCGTTCCCATTGTAACTCGTCTGCCATGCGTTGAAGTCCTTGACCTTGAAGTGGAGAGTCAGGTTTTCGTTATTCATTGGTATTCTCCTTTGTGAAAATCACTCAGTACGCGCGCAACCGGAGTCGCGCACGTTGCCGCTCTGCGGGTGCCGACGGCATCCACGATGCAAGCCAAAATCAACTTTTAGATTAGAAATCCGCCGGCCGATGGCACCAGCGCTGCCAATTGATAGAAGCGGAGACTTCGGTAGGTCGCCGTTTTTTTGGGCAGCTCTCAGGCAAGCTTCCGCCTGCCACTGTGTATGCATCTGTGGCAGGCGAATCAAAAGCACAAGGGTGCATGGAGAAATTAATTCGCAATTGAGGACGCGGCCGTTGCGTTGGTTGCTGCCTCCATGATGACGGTGCTGGTGCTTTGCCGGGCAACGATTTTTCCGAGAAGGGACGGCATGTTATGCGCCGAGCATCAATATAGAGCTTCTCTTATTCGGTGGGGGTGTTACAGGGGAACAGGAACGATTCGCGCCCTTAATCAAGACCCAAGGCGAATCGTTGCGCAATCCGATCGCCATAATTCCATTACCTCTTCGCGTCATAGCGATGGGGAATGAGGGAGATTACCATGACGACGATACTAACCAATCGTCGTTCCAAATTTGGGATGACCTGCGTCCGATGCAGTAACGAGTTGATTGCCCCCGAATGGTCTGAGTATCGGAATGAGCGGCAAGTCCGTCATCTTTGGCACTGCTGGGAATGTGACTTCCGCTTCGAGTCTGCCGTCTCGTTTCCTGCCGTCTCCGGGTCAATGAGGGATATCAAGACAGGGGACGTTATCTATGCGTCGTTGTTCCCGTCACTGCTCGTCGCATAGGGCAGGCAAGGTAACAGCAGACATCACGATTTGACCGCGCCACGTGCACTTATGGCCCGAACCGACGGATACCGCGATGCGGCGATTTGGTCGCTATCGGGGCAGAAGCGGAAGTCGCGCAGCAACGACAAATCGGTCGTTCGTGACCCTGTGCAGACGTTCAGCTTTACGACTTTCCGCTCTGCACAATGACTGTTGAACCCCATTTCACCAGTCGAAAATTCCTGCTGTAATCGGCCGTCGTCAACGTAGTCCTGAGCCTTGAGGGAGGCAATGCGACGACGCGATTTCATCAAGGGAATTGCTGGCGTAACTGTCGCATTGCCAGTCGCAGCCCGCGCGCAGCAGCACAAAGTTCGACATCTCGGTTTCCTCAACCCGGGTTTCGCTAATGACGACCCGAGCAAGGGCTTCGTTGTTCCCGCCTTGATGTGCCTTTCAGCCGGGAGCGGTTGCGCCGCACTGATTTACGAGATCGTGTGGTTTCAATTGCTGCAGCTTGTCATCGGATCGTCCGCTGCCTCGATCGGGGTGTTGTTAGGTACGTTTATGGGAGGCATGTGCCTCGGTAGTTTGGTCTTGCCACGTGTCATAACGGCGAAGCGTCACCCGCTCTGGGTTTATGCTCTTATCGAGTTGGGCATCGGCAGCATGGGCATTTTGATGCTGTTCATAATGCCGTATGTCGGCATGCTCTATGCTGCCAATGCCAGGCAAGGGATCCCCGGGGATTTGTTGTTGCGCCTGGTAATCGGCGCTTCACTCCTTTTACCTCCTACGGTGTTGATGGGCGCAACTTTGCCGGCCATCGCTCGATGGATGGGTACCACCACACAAGGAATTTCGCGACTCGGGAGTCTCTACGCTGCCAACATTGCGGGTGCGGTGTTCGGCTGCCTGCTCTCCGGGTTCTATCTGCTGCGCCTCTATGATATCGCCACCGCGACGTATGTCGCAGCGGCGCTCAATGGGACGGTGGCGCTGGGAACCGCTGCAATGGCTGCTGTCACCTCCTACAATTCGTCGTCCAACCAACGTGCCGAGATCGCATCGGCATGGATGTTCGGTTTATGGTCGGTGTACACCACGATCACGCTATCGGGTCTGACTGCTCTAGGCGCTGAAGTGACGTGGACTCGTTTGTTGGCAGTGTTATTCGGCGGTACTGTCTACACCTTCTCTATCATTCTCGCCGTGTTCCTGCTGGGATTGGGTATCGGGAGTGGTGTCGGTTCTTATTTGGTGCGCCACGTCAGGGACCCCCGAAAGGCACTGGGAGCATGTCAAGTTCTGCTAGTCATCGGCATCGCATGGTCCGCCTATATGATCGGCAGTTCACTCCCATATTGGCCCGTCTATCCTCCGCTTGCGCCAAGCCCCTGGTTCAATTTTCAAATTGATCTTTTCTCTTGCGCTGTTGCCGTCTTGCCGGCGGCGCTCTGCTGGGGTGCCAGTTTTCCATTTGCACTTGCCGCGGCTGCTCGTGGCAGCGACGCTGGACAGGTGACTGCCGCAGTCTATGCAGCCAATACCGTTGGAGCCATCGTCGGTGCCCTCGGATTCAGCATGATTCTGGTGCCCGAGCTGGGCACACAACGGGCGGAGCAATGCCTCATCGGTATTTCGGCTGCTGCCGCCCTGCTGATGTTTGCGTCGCCGCACAGGTCATTATTGGAGGGGACGGCGGACTCGCCTGTGAGGCACACCGCCGCGATACCCAATGCTATCAAGATTGCCGCTTTACTGGTCGGCACAGCATTACTGGTCTGGAATGTGCCCGACATGCCCGACAAAGTCATTGCCTTCGGCCGCGAGCTATTCTTGGGGCAAACTGCCCAGGTCCTCTATAGAGGTGACGGACGTGTTTCGTCAGTAGCTGTTACCGAACTTCATTCGATTCGGTTCTTTGGTATCAACGGGAAGCTGGAGGCCTCTACCAATTTCGATGACATGCGGGTCCAACGGCTGCTTGGTCACATACCGGCATTACTACACCCGAAGCCTCGCTCGGTACTTGTGGTTGGCTTCGGCGCCGGCGTCACGGCAGGGACCTTTGTATTATATCCCGAAATTGAGCGCATCGTCATATGCGAGATCGAACCAATCGTTCCCCCTAACGTTGGTCCGTATTTCAGAGAAGAAAATTACGACGTGCTGCATGATCCCCGCGTGACCGTGGTTTACGACGACGCCCGACATTACATGCTAACGACCAAGGAGAAATTCGACATCATCACAACGGACCCAGTTTATCCCTGGGTGAAGGGATCGGCCATGCTTTACACGCAGGAGTATTTTGAGCTTGCAAAACGGCGTCTCAACCCTGGCGGAGTGATCACCCAATGGGCCCCGCTGCATCAGAGCAGCCCGGCAGTGATTAAGAGTGAAATTGCTACGTTCTTTAAAGTATTCCCCACCGGAATCATCTGGAGCAATCATTTCGAGAGAAAAGGGCATCCTCCCGGGTATGATCTCATTTTGTCAGGTCAGGTGACTCCAACGACCATAAATCTCGATGAGTTAAGTCAGCGGTTGATGCGCCCCGATTATGACCGGGTACGCGCTTCACTGAGTCAGGTACGAATTTCCTCTCTAGCCGATCTGTTGGCCACTTACGTGGCGCAGCAAGCCGATTTGGCGCCATGGCTTGCGGATGCCAAAATCAATACGGATAGAAATCTACGGCTGCAATATATTGCTGGGTTCGGCCGAAATCTGCAGGAGGAGAGCAATATTTACCAGAGCTTGCGGAGCTTCCGATGGCTTCCCCCGCAACTATTCACCGGCTCTCGGCGAAACATAGAGGCGCTGAATGAGGCAATAAGCACTCCACCAGGAGAACAGTGAACACACGCGGGCAACCCAGCCATTTCGAGCGCGGCTACCGGCGTGGCATTGGCTGCGGGTACAAAGTGAGCCTCGAAACCGTTTATCTATATCTTCGGCGGCAGGTTCGCCTGTTGCTAATGGAATTCGAACGTCATGAAATTGCTGCAGCGCATATGTCGCCGTTTGGCCCGAACCGTCGGATTTTGCGGCGCAAGCAAATGTCGGCTTTCGGGGTAATTGCAGACGTGCCGGGAGTACGCCCGAAACAGCGCGGTTGACCCGAAGGCGACGTCTGCGGTTCGAAGTTGCTGCTGTGCAACGCCGCTGAACCCGTTCCGCCGGTCGCAAATCCCTGCCGTAATGGTATCGTTGTACGGCGTTGTTGGCGTAGTCTTGGCGCCTGGGGGCCAATGAGACGACGCTATTGCCTAGCCGGTGCCGCCACCGCTATTTATTGACGGGTCATACACGGAGTTGAAGCGTCGTGAGATTGCTTGGTCTGCTCGCCATAATTATCGCGAGTACATTGCTTGGCACCTGTGCCTCAAACAGTGCGCCCCCAGCGTCCGTTTCGGAGAATTCCGGCCAAGTGTGGTCGCTTCCGACACCCTTTGGCATTATTTATGGGATCATTCCACGCCAAGAGGTGGATTATCCAAGCACGCACCCCGCAGGAACCATCGTCGTCAACACCAGGGAACGGCGGCTCTACTATGTGCTCGGTCGCGGCAAGGCAATTCGCTACGCCATTGCTGTCGGAATGGAGAGTTATGCTTGGTCGGGCGTCAGCACGGTTGCTGCCAAACGCGAATGGCCGGACTGGACGCCCACGCCAGGTGAACTGCAGCGGTTTTCGAATCTGCCCCGTCACATGGCAGGGGGTCCAGATAATCCGCTCGGCGCGCGCGCGCTCTATCTCGGCGATACGCTCTACCGCATCCATGGGACAAACGAGCCTTGGAAGCTTGGCGGCGGCGTGTCTTCAGGCTGCATTCGTATGTCCAACAATGACATCATCGACCTGTACAATCGTGCCAAGATTGGCGCGACGGTAATTGTGCAGTAGCAACGTCCGCGAATTATTCGTCCCAAATAGCACGGATCGGCGGGCTCGTCGCCGCTTTGGCGAAAGGCTGTAGCGAAAACAGTGCGAGTAACGTGCTTAGAACGTTGTAGTGGGTGATGCGGTCAGGGTAGCGACCGGGCCGCACGTGGGCGCCAAAAACGATTGTCGCGATGTGATTAGCAGCGTGCTTATCGTCCTCGTCGAAGGTGACGATCAGCAAACTGTTGTGTGTCTTTGCCCATTCGGCATAGGCTCCGAGATGGACTTTAAGCCAGGTGTCGCCGTCACGCACCGATCCGTCGTGCATGTCGTTATTTAGGCCAGGAATGACGAAGCTTACAGTTGGCAGATGACTAAAGTCGCTCGGGAACTCACTCAGGTTCCGTTCTGTCTCGCTCGCGTTCCTAAAGGATTCCCATGGATTGTGTTTGTGCGGCGAACCGGTTTCGACATACCCGACGAAGCTCTTGTGCGCAGCATCAAGAGCGCCAGCGAGATTCGGCGCATCGAAGCTGTAATCACCATTGTCACGCACGCCCTGGGTCGAGCCGCTAAACAGAGCAAAATAGTTCGGCTGGCTTGGGTGCGAGACGGCGAAGGCGTTGACGAATAAGGCGCCGTCCGCTGCTAGGCTACAGATAAACGGTGCACGACTCGGATCTACGATTTGATCGAAGGAGTGGTTCTCCAATATAACCACGACGACGTGGTCGGGCCGCGGCAGGTCCTTTTGGGCGGCGCCCGCCGCTTGGACATGGAACCACAGTGCGGCCGCAGTCAGCGCTGCGGCGATCCAGCGATGGTGCATTATCTGACAATCCCCGGGTGAACTCTGCAACAGCGTGAACGAAAATAGACTGCGGGTTGCCTCCCAAGCCATAAGGTCGGGTGAGCTATACTAGAGCATTCGTTCCGTCATCCAGTGGAAGAACTGTTGCTGGAGTCCTGCTTGGATTCCGCCACGGCTTTGGTGGAGCGCCCGTAATTAAGCCCAGGTCGGCTTCTGGCCCCCATCGTGACACGCGGTCCCGAGACGGTTGTCGGTCGTTTCCGGGGCAAAGCGGACTCTCGTAAGATGTCCGCTCGGGCGAATTTATGAGTTCACGGCCTAGACCCTGATCCAATTCGATTGAATCGGATCATGGTCTAGATTTTACATTTGAGCATGATCTTATCCGAAAACCGGTTTCCACTTTTCGGGATCATGCTCTAAATCCGCGCGAAGCCGCGCGGGATGGCGTGAAAGGATTCGATCCCGGTCTGCGTAATGAGAACCATTTCTCCGGTCTGCACGCCGGCCGTGCCGTCGGGCGTGACCACGTTGGGCTGAATGACGACGACCATTCCGGCGCGAAACGACTCGTCGGGAATATGCGCGCTCGGCCGGCTCCGCGAGCCGAGAATAGGCGGCAAATTGCCGCCGCCATAGCCGTGCAATAAATCGTCGATGACGGTGAAGCCGGCGGCCTCAATGACTTCGGCGGCGTCGATCGCCTGTTGCGGCATGGCGCCGTGTTTGAGCACGGCGGCGACTGCATTGTATGCAGCGTCGGCGACCGCATGCAGGGCGCGGTAAAGCGGCGGCGGATCGGCGCCCACCGCAAAACTGCGCAGCACTTGGCCGGGATGCTCCCAGAACGCGGCGCTGATCTCGGCGAAGACGATATCGCCGCGTTCGACTTTGCGGTTGGGGGAAAATTGCGTCGGCACGGCAAGCCGCGGCGCGGCCATGGCGGTGACGCCGAAAAAATGAATGACGTTGGTGCCGCCGAGCGGAATGTACGCGCGTTCGACGAGATCGGCGAGATCGCGCTCGCTCAAGCCCGGCCGCAAGCCGTCGCGCAGCGCGGCCATGCCGCGATCGGTGAGCGCGGCGCCGATCCGCATCCAGTCGATCTCCTCGGCCGATTTGATCTGACGCAGGCGGATATAGGGCCGGTTGAGGTTCGCGATCGCGCCGAACCGCGCCGCCAGCATCGCGTGCTGCTCGAAAGTCATCGGCCCGATGACGCCGACCCGGCCGCCGCGCGCTCCGCGCTTTTCCAGTACGGCAATGGCGGCGCCGATCGACGAGCCGCCGCCCCAGGCGACTGCGGCCGGCGCCGCAAGCCGCCGCGCCAGCGGCACATGATTGACGTGTTGCACGAACAGCGCGTCCGGCTCGCCCGGCGTAAATACGCCGACCGCCTCGGCGGTCACCGGCCAGCCGGTGAGCCACTGCACCGCCGAGCCGAACCGATTGGCGCCGCAGAAGATCAGGTGATCGAGACCGGCTTGTCGCAGCAAATCTTCGATCGCGGCGCGGCGGCGGGCCATCTCGCCGGCGCTAAAGCGCGGGTATTCGGCTTCGTGGATAGCCCGCAGCTTCGGCGGCGGCACGAAGTTATTGCTACTCCCTTGACCCATGCACGTCACTCCTGTCATGCCCGCTAACGGGTCCGGCCCGAAATGGCCGGCCCGATGACAAGCACGGCGGGGCATCCAGTAATCGCCGCGCCCAGTCGTCAATACCCACACGACCCAGTTTACTGGATCATCCGCGTTCGCGGATGATGACAAGGTGGGAAACCAGGACGCTTAACCCATGCCCGCGACAGCGATCAACTCCGCCGTGTTCCGCGACATTTTTTCGACCGCGGCGATGCGGCGGGTTTTTTCCGACGAAAACCGCATCCAGAAATATCTCGACTTCGAAGGCGCGCTGGCGCGGGCGCAAGGCCGCCTCGGCATCATCCCGAAGGAGGCGGCCGAGGAAATCTCGCGGCATTGCAACGCGGCCGAGATCGATTTCGCCAAGCTCAAAACGCAGACCGAGCGCATCGGCTATCCGGTGCTGCCGGCGGTGCAGCAGCTCGTCGCGGCCTGCCGCGACGGGCTCGGCGAGTGGTGCCATTGGGGCGCGACCACGCAGGACATCACCGACTCGGCCACCGTAATGCAGATCCGCGAGGCGCTGGCGCTGGTCGAAGCGCATCTTAACGCCATTGCCGATGCGCTCGCCGATCTCGCGCGCAAATACCGCGATACGCCGATGGCGGGACGGAGCAATCTGCAACAGGCGGTGCCGATCACCTTCGGCTACAAGATGGCGACCCTGCTCGCCGCCTTCGAGCGCCACAAGCAGCGCCTGAAGGAATTGCGCCCACGCCTGTTGGTCGGCGAGTTCGGCGGTGCCGCCGGCACGCTATCCGCGCTCGGCGGCAAAGGGCTGGCGACCCAAGCCGAGTTGATGAAGGAATTAAAACTCGGCCAGCCGGCGATCGCCTGGCACACTGTCCGCGATACGATCGCGGAAGTTGGTTGTTTTCTGGGTCTCGTCACCGGCAGCTGCGGCAAGATCGCCTTCGACATAAAGCTTTTGATGCAGACCGAGGTCGAGGAGGTTTACGAGCCGTTCCACGAAGGCCGCGGCTCGTCGTCGACCATGCCGCAGAAACGCAATCCGATCTCCGCGGTCTATATCACCGCGCTCACTTCGGTGGTGCGCCAGCAGACGGCCGCGCTGCTCGACGCCATGGTCGAGGATCACGAGCGCTCAACCGGCCCGTGGGAGATCGAGTGGATCGTGCTGCCGGAAATTTTCTGTCTCGCCGCCGGCGCGCTCCATCAGACCGAGTTCGTGCTGACCGGCTTGCAGGTCGACGAGAAAAAAATGCGCGCCAATCTCGATCTGACCAAAGGGCTGATCGTGTCGGAGGCGGTGATGATGGGGCTCGGTCCCTATCTCGGCCGCCAATACGCCCACGATCTGGTCTACGACATTTGCCGCAAAGTGGTCGCGACCGGCCGACCGCTGGTGGATTTGTTGGCGGAGAACAAGGAAATTACCAAGCAGCTCGACCGCGCCGCGCTGGCAAAACTCTGCGATCCGGGAAATTATCTCGGCGAGGCCGGCGCCATGGTGGATCGGGTGCTGGCGATGCGAAAAACTTAGCGAAGTGCACCTCTCCCCGTGCACGGGGAGAGGGAACTACTCCGCCGCGGCCACCTTCGCCGCCGCCTCCTCGTTCACCAATTTTTGCAGCGCCATGAGATCGGGCTTGCCGGAGCCGAGTAGCGGCAGCTTGGCGAGCACCATGATATTGGCCGGAAACGTCAGCTCGGCGGCGTGCTTGCTTCTGGCATAAGCGATGAAATCGCTGCGCGTCGCGCCGGGCTTGTCGGTGACCAGAATGAGCCGTTCGCCCTTGCGGTCGTCGGCAACGGCCACCACCGCGGAGACGTAGTGCGGCCACAGCTCCGCCGCCAGCATCTCGACGGCGGCGAGCGAGACCATTTCGCCGCCGACCTTGGCGAAGCGCTTGGCGCGGCCTTTGATGGCGATGTAGCCTTGATCGTCGATGGTGACGATATCGCCGGTATCGTACCAACCCTCCGGCGGCGGTTCGAGGACGCCCGGGCGGTCGGAGCGCAGGTAGCCGAGCATCACATTCGGCCCCTTGACGTGGAGCCGCCCGCCCTCCTCGACGCCCTCCACCTTCTCCAGCGTCGCCTGCATGCCCGGCAGCAGGCGGCCGACGGTGCCGAACTTGTTGAACATCGGCGTGTTGAGCGCCAGCACCGGGGACGTCTCGGTCACGCCGTAGCCTTCGAGAATGCGCAGTCCGAACTTTTCCAGATAAATCCGGCGCGTCGATTCCTTGATCGGCTCGGCGCCGGCCACACGTAGCGCAGCGAGCGGAAGTCGTAGGGGTTCGCCATGCGCGCATAGCCGGCGAGGAACGTATCGGTGCCGAACATGTACAGTGGCGCATATGCCATAGACGAGTTCCGGCACGGTGCGGTAGTGCAGCGGCGAAGGATAGAGGTAGGTCGGGACGCCGGAAATAAGCGGCAGCACGATGCCGCCCATGAAGCCGAAGGAGTGGAACGCCGGCAACGCCATTGAACAATTTGTCCTCGCGTCCGAAATCGATACGCGCCTCGACCTGCGCGACGTTCGCCAGCACGTTGCGGTGCGACAGCACGACGCCCTTGGGCAAGCCTTCCGTGCCGGAGGTGAACAGGATCGCCGCCCAGTCGTCGGGTTTGCGCGCCACCAGCGGTTTTTTCGCGCGTAGCGCGCCGCGCAGCTTGTCGAAGAAGCTCACCGACTTGCGAATGTCTTCCAGGTAGACGATGCGCACCTGCTTTTCCACCTGGGCGATGAGTTTTTCGAGTCTCGGCCCTTCTCCACGAAGGCGCGCGCGGTAAGGATGGTGTCGACTTCCGCCGCGCGGCAGGCGCCTAGAACATTGGCGGCTCCCGAGGTGAAGTTGATCATCGCCGGAACGCGTCCGGCGGACATCAGCGCCAGCGCGGTAACGACCGCACCGTTGGAGGTCGGCAGCATGACGCCGAGCGGCGCGGCCTTCGCGCGCGAGCGGCATCAGCTTCGCGCCGAGGATCGCGGTTGCCGCCAGCAGCCGCTTGTAGGTCAATTGGCCGCTGACCGGGTCTTCGATCGCCAGCCACTTGCGCGCCGTGGAGTCTCTGCCGCCTCGATGATCGCTTCGAGGATCGTGCGGTCGGTCGAGGCGGTGCGGAACATCAGGTCGGACATGACGTCGTAAAGCGCCGCCCCCGCGGCCTGACGCCGACGGCGCCCCTTAAGCTCCGAATCGACTTTGAGATGTACCGGCTCGAGGATGGTGACCGCGATCTTCGGAAACAGCCGGCGGCGCACCTGCGAGCTCTTGAGCCGGCTGAAGATCGTCCGCTGCGGCCCGTCGATGCGGACCGGCACCACCATCGCGTCCGACTTGTCGGCGATCATCGCGGCGCCGTCGTAGATTTTCATCAGGCTGCCGGTGATGGTGATGCGGCCTTCGGGAAAAATTACCAGCCTGTTGCCGTCACGCACCGCGTTGATGATGGCCCGCAGCGAAAACGGCCGCAGCGGATCGAGCGCCATGGTGCGCACGAATTTGAGGAACGGCTGGATCCACCAGTGTTGCGACATCGCCACGTCGATGGCGAAAACCGGGCGCTTCGGCAGGATCGACACCGCCAGCGGCGGGTCGAGGAAACTCACGTGGTTGAGCGCGATGATGGCGTTGTGGCCGGCTTTGTCGACGTTCTCCAGTCCTTTGACGTCGAGGCGGTAGAAGGCGCGGAACACGATGGAGAGAAAATCGTTGAGCCAGCCCGCCGGCATGGTCTGGCCGATGGCGACGGCGACCGCGAGGTTGGCGGCGCCGATCAGCGCGAACAAAAGCGGCGTGCCGAGCCCGAGTTTTTGCAACAGCGCCAGCGCCAGCGCGCCGACCACCATGAAGGCGGCATTGAACACGTTGACCGCCGCGATGACGCGGGCGCGGCGGTCGGGACCGGCCCAGACCTGTATCGCGGTGAAGACCGGCACGATGAACAACCCGCCGGCGATCGCCAGCCCGGCGAGATCGAGCGCGATGTGGATGCCGTAGGGCGATGCAAAATATCCCGCGACCGTCAGCGGGCTTGGCGCCGGCACCACGGCCGACGCGGTCCAGCCGAGATCGAGCGAGAACAGCCCAAGCAGCACCGTGGCGACCAGCGTCGGCAACAGCACGATGCGCCCGGCCGCGAGCCAGGCCGCGAGAGCGGAGCCGATGCCGACCGACACCGAGAAGATCGTGAGAAACAGCGTGATCACCTGCTCGCGGCCGCCGATATTGAACGAAACGAGCGGCGGCAACAGCGACAAAACCAGCGCGCCGACGAGCCAGAACCAGCTCGCCACGATGGCGCCCCACCACAGCCGCGGATCGGCGCGAACTTGTTTGATCAGGGAAGCGGTGGAGACCAGGATATTGCGGTTGATATTCAGGTCGGGCGCACCCTCGCGGGTTTTCGGTATAAACAGGCTCGACAACCAGCTCGCCAGCGCGGTCAATATCATCAGCCAGGCGAAATGAATGGGATTGCTGTTGCCGTTGGCGGCAATGCCGGCAACGATGGTGCCGAGCAGAATGGCGAGGAACGTGCCGCCTTCGATCAGCGCATTGGCGGACGGCAGCTCTCGGCGAGGCAGCAGGTCGGGCAGGATGCCGTACTTGATCGGCCCGAACAACGACGCGAGCGTTCCGAACATCAGCACCGCAACGAACAGCAGCGTAAGCGAATGGAAGGCGAAGCCGGCGACGGCGAGCACCGCGGCGCCGATCTCGGTGAGCTTGATGCGCTGCGCGACGAAGGCCTTGTCGTAGCGGTCGGCAAGCTCGCCGCCGAGCCCGGACAAAAAGAAGAACGGCGCGATCAGCGCCGCGCCGGCGAGCGTGATCAGCGCCGCCGAATTGGCGCCGGAGGTTTCGAACAAAATGACGAAAACGAGCGCGGTCTTGAGAAAGTTGTCGCCGAAGGCCGCACAAAACTGACACCAGAATAACGGCGCGAAACGACGGGTCGTCATCAATAACGTAGACATTTTGCTCTCGCCGTTGGCCTGCCCGGCCGGCTTCGCCGCCGGCCGCCGCGCTGCCGCTTAAGCCGCAGCCGCCAGTTTAGTCGCTGGCACGGGCCTTGGCGACGCGGCGGGTGGCGGCCCGTGTCCGCGCCCGACTCATCCAGGATTCATTAATGAAATCAAAGAGCAATATCAAAACCCCGGCGCCCGCTCGACCTGGTCGTACCAGTCGAAGCCCATGTCTTTGACGATGCGGTTGCTCATCACGATGATGCGGCATTCCTGCCCGGCATCGGCGAAGTGCTGATGCAGCGTGAAGGGGGGGATGTAGACGTAGTCGCCGCGCGTCCATTGGTATTTTTTCGGCGTCTCGGCCCATTGCCAGTCGAAGGCTTCCAGGCAATCCCACTTCAAATCCCAATGCAGATCGTAGCCGGAGCCTTCGACCACGAAGAACAATTCCTCCCACATGTGGCGGTGCTTGCCGGAGCGCTCGCCGTCATTGAGAAACTGCATATAGGCTTCGATGCAGCATTCGCGCGTGTGCATCTTCTTGTGCACGAGATGCTTGATGAGGCCGTCGGGCGAGCGTTCCCACGGCATGTCCTCGGCCTTGATCACGTTCGGCAGCGTGGCGTATTCGGCGCGGAATTTTTCCGACGCCACCAGATCCTCGGCAAGAAAACTGCTGGTAGCGGAGCCGGACAGCGCTGCTTGTTTGTCTTGGAACGGCATGGTCGGCACTCGGCTCAGATTTTCGGCTCAGATGTCCGTCGGCGGCTTGAAGTCTTCGTGGCCGGGCGGCAGCTTGTCGGTCGGCCACTCCACCATTTTCTGAAACAACAGGTGCATGAACAAAAACAGCGGTTTCGCCTTGAACACCAACAGGATGCAATCCTCGTTTTCGTCGTCGTTGAAATGCTGGTGCACGCTCGCGTTCTCCACCAGCATCACGTCGCCGGCCTGCCACTTGATGTAGCGGCCGTCATGGATGTCGTGGCCGTGGCCTTTGAGCACGTAGAACACCGCGCTGTTGAGGTGACCGTGCTTCTGGCCGGCATTGAGCGGCGCGTAGCACTCGATGTGGGATTCGATCGACTGCACGATGTTGACCGACTGCGGCGAGATGACGTGCTTGCCGTACATCGCAGGTCCGCCCTTCCAAGGATGATCCTTCGACGAATAGACCCGCGGCTCTTCCAGGAGCTTCTTGTAGAGGTGGCTGTAGGTGCCCTCGAGCGCGCGCACAAAGGTGCGCTTCTTGGCCCAGCGCTCCCATTTGCCGTGCTTGATCTCGTCGGCGTCTTCCTCGGACGGCTTGTTGTGGCCGAGCCCGGGCAGTTCGTGTTCCAGCATTCCGGTCATGTCGCGGTCCTTATCGTCTTGTTCGCGCTGTGGCCCGCGCGGGTCCCGCGGGCGTCGCAAAAAAATCGCGTCGCGGCGGTGCTTCGCGTTGGTCGTTTAAGGGATTTTCGCTGCCCGCGCAATGTCGCCGCCGCGATGCGATCCGCCGCATTGGTGGCGCGCGCACGACGCGATAAGATCATGCGCAAAAGCCCAGGGAGACACGGCATGCCGTCATATACGCCACCGATGATCGCCCGGATTGCCGCCGCCGTTGCGGCGCTTGCGGCGCTGCCGATCCTTGCCGCAAACGCGCAAAGCCCCGCCGAGTTCTACCAGGGCAAATCGATCGAGCTGGAGATCGGCTACAGCGTCGGCGGCGGCTATGACCTGTATTCGCGGCTGATCGCGCGTCATCTCGGCGCGCATATTCCCGGCAACCCGAGCATCGTGCCGAAGAACATGGAAGGCGCCGGCAGCCTGCGGCTCGCCAATTACCTTTATTCCGCTGCGCCGCGCGACGGCACGGTGATCGGCGCGATCAGCCGCGGCGCGGCCTTCGATCCTCTGCTCAACGAGCCCGGCGCGCAGTTCGACGCCTCGAAATTCTCCTGGATCGGCAGCGCCAACAACGAGGTCAGCGTCTGCGTCGCGCTGACGTCGTCGGGGATCACCAGCTTCAACGACGTGCTGAGCAAGCCCTTGACCATCGGCTCGAACGGCATCGGCGACGACACCTACCAGTTTCCCGCCATCATGAACGCGGAACTCGGCACCAAATTCAACATCGTCGTCGGCTATCCCGGCGGCAACGACATCAGCCTCGCGCTCGAGCGCGGCGAGGTCCAGGGCCGCTGCGGCTGGTCGTGGTCGAGCATCGTGGCGACGCGGATGAACTGGATCCGGAGCAAAAGGATCAGCGTGTTGGTGCAGATGTCGCTGCAGAAACACCCCGACCTGCCCGACGTGCCGCTGGTCATGGATCTGGCGAAGAACGACGAGCAGCGTCAGCTGTTCAAGCTGATCTTCGCCCGCCAGGTCATGGGGCGGCCTTATGTGGCGCCGCCCGATATGCCCCCCGACCGACTGGCGGTGCTGCGCCAGGCCTTCGCCGCGACCATGACCGACAAGGACTTCCTCTACGACACCGAGCAGAACAAGTTCGAGATCAATCCGGTGAGCGGCGAACAGGTCGAAGCGCTGGTCAAGGAAGTCTACCGGACGCCGGCCAACGTCGTGAAAAAAGCCGCCGCGATTTTGGCGCAGTAACGTCAAAGCAGCCGCGTATACGCGCGCAGCGCCGGGAACAGATCGCCGAGCAGCGACGGCGGCCACGCGACTTGCAGCGCCCAGTGGAAGACGATGTAGCAGACCAGGGTCGTTGCGGCGGCAAAACCGAGCGAGGACGGCCACGGCTCGCCGAAGCCGAAGCGCATATAGGCGAAGACGAATAGCGCGATCGCCGGGATGAATCCGATCAGCGCGACGCCGCCGATGAACGCCGCCATCCAGACGAAGAAGGCGACCGCGCGCCGGCGCACCACGTCGTCGGGAACGCCGAGATCGCTGACATGGGCGCTCACCTTCACGCCGGAATCGGCATGCGCCAGCACCGCCCGCTCGGCGCCGAACAGCTCGTTGACGAGATTGAGCACGGCGGCGACCAGCGCCATGCCGCAGGCGGTGAGCGGCACGAGCTTGGCGTCATGCGGCCAATCCGCCGACGATAAAATCGCGGCGACGATCAGCACGATGACGGCGAGCGAGAACGCCGGAGCGGCGCCGAACTGCGGCCGGCGACCGCCGACCGCGCGGAATTGGTCGAGCAAGGTTTTGACGATCTGCGACAACGGCCGGTACAGCACCCAGGCGACGCAGGCCAGGATCGCCAGGACCGGCCAGCGCAACAGCCAACCCCAGCCGTAAAGCTGCGTCGAGATGAACAGATAGCGCTCGAAAATGGCGCCGACCACGATGCCGAGCACCATCGGCGGCCGCGGCCAACCGAGCCGCTTCATGATCCAGCCGACGATGCCGAAGAACACCAGCGAATAAAGGTCGCCCCAGTCGTGCTCGCCCTCGAAGGCGGCGACGAAGACCAGCGCGATGATGACCGGCAGCAGGATTTCCGGGCGGATGCGCGAAATTTGCGCGAGCCAGCGGCTGCAGGCGAGACAGATGATCGCGCCGATGACATGCGCCAGCGTCAGGCTCCAGACGATCATGTAGGTCAGATCGAGATGCTTGGTCAGCATGTCGGGGCCCGGCGTGAGCCCGTGCATCAGGAAGGCGCCGAGCAGGATCGCCATCGACGCGCCGGCCGGCACGCCGAAGGCGATGGTCGGCACCAGATGGCCGCCTTCCTTGGAATTGTTGGAGGCTTTCCGGCGCGATCACGCCGCGCACGTCGCCGGTGCCGAATGTTTCCGAATTTTTCTCCGTGCGCTGGGCATAGCCATAGGCGATCCAGTCGATCACCGCCGAGCCGATGCCGGGGATGGCGCCAAGCCCGACGCCGAGCACGCCGCAGCGCAGCACGAGCCACCAGTTGCGCGCCACGTCGCGCACGCCTTCCCATTGGCTGGACATGTTGATGTTGGGCGCGTTGTCGCCGGCGATGCGCTTGCGCGACACCGCAAGCTCGGCCAGTTCCGGCAGCGCGAAAATGCCGAGCGTGGCGGGAATGAGCGGCATGCCGTCCCACAGATAGAGCCAGTCGAAGGTCCAGCGCAGCGTGCCGCTTTGCGCGCGCGAGCCGATCATGGCGATCATCAGGCCGAGGCCGGCGGCGGTCAGCCCCTTGAGCGGGGCGCGGCCGGACAGCGTCGCCACCATCGACATGCCGAACAGCGTGAAGGCGAGCAGCTCCGGCGAGCCGATCGAAAGCATGATCGGGCGCAGGATCGGAATGCTGACCGCCAGCACGATGGCGCCGACAATGCCGCCGGCGAGCGAGGAGGCGAAGCCGGCGCCGAAGGCGCGGCCGGCCTCGCCTTTCTTCGCCATGGCATGGCCGTCGATCACGGTCGCCGCCGCGCCGACATGGCCGGGCACGCCGAACAAGCACGGCGGTGATGAAATCCGACGAGGTGATCACCGCCGCCATGCCGAGCAAGCAGCGCGAATGCGGTGTATTCGTCGAGGTTGTAGGTGAACGGGATCAGCATCGCCATGCCGACGATGCCGTTGAGCCCGGGCAGAACGCCGATGGCGAGCCCGATGAGAACGCCGAGGAACAGGATCATGAGCCGCATCGGCTCAAGCAGGAGCTGCAGCGCGTGCACGGCGCTGGCGATCATGTCCGGCTGCATCGAGCCTCCTTGCTCCCGGCGCCATCGCGCCCGAAACCTGCCAAGCCGTCAAGCCCAGGATAGAGTAAGCTTGGCATCTTGTTGGGCCGGGGTTGGGGCGCCGGGCAGGATCGGCATCGGAGGACGAGCATGAGTAACGGTAAACTTGTCCGCGCCATCGTCGCCGTATTGCTGGCAATGCTGGCGCCGGCGGCGCTCGTGTTCGCCCAGAGCGTGAGCGACTTCTACAAAGGCCGCCAGATCAACCTCTATATCGGCTACTCGCCCGGCGGGGCCTATGATCTCTATGCCCGCGTGATCGGCCGCCACATGGGCGCGCACATTCCGGGCAATCCGACCTTGGTGCCGCAAAACATGGAAGGCGCCGGCAGCCTGCGGCTCGCCAATTACCTTTATCGCGTGGCGCCGCAGGACGGCTCCGCGATCGCCACGTTCGGCCGCGGCATCGCCTTCGATCCGCTGTTGATCGGCCAGGGCGACGCCTTCGACGCGCAAAAATTCAATTGGCTCGGTAGCGCCAATAACGAGGTCAGCGTCTGCGTGGCGATGAAGGATTCCGGCATCGCCAAGTTCGAGGATCTGTTCACCAAAGAGCTGACCGTCGGCGGCACCGGGGCCAGCGCCGATACCGATCAGTTTCCCCGCGTGCTCAACGGCGTGCTCGGCACGCATTTCAAGATCGTCGCAGGGCTATCCCGGCGGCAATGACGTGGTGCTGGCGATGGAACGCGGCGAGGTCCAGGGCCGCTGCGGCTGGTCGTGGTCGAGCGTGAAATCGACGCATAAATCGTGGATCGACGACAAGCGCATGATCGTTCTGATCCAGCTGTCGCTGACCAAGCATCCCGAATTGCCCGACGTGCCGTTGGTGATGGATTACGCCAAGACCGACGAGCAGCGGCAGATCCTGAAAATGATCTTCGCCCGCAACGTCATGGGCCGGCCTTATGTCGCGCCGCCAAATCTGCCGGCGGACCGCGTCGCCGCCTTGCGCCAGGCGTTTATGGACACCATGATGGACAAGGACTTTTTGGCCGAAGCCGATAAAGCGCAGCTGGAGATCAATCCGGTCTCCGGCGCGGAGGTCGAGAAGCTCGTGCAAGAAGTCTATGCCACGCCGCCCGACGTCGTCGCCAAGGCGAAGGAAGCGGCGGCGGCGCAGTAGGGCTATTAACCCGAAAAGATCGCGAGCGGCCCGCACGGGATGCTAGCCATAGCGCCGCCTCAGCGCGCTCTACCTCAGTACGCGAGTTGACAAGTTACTCGCCCGAAAGTTGAATAAGGCAGACGGGGAGAGCGCCATGTCGATTCTTCGCGCAATATTTGTGCTTGTTGCTGTTTGCGCACTGAACTTTGGCACAGTCGCTTTGGGCCAAACTAATCCGAAACCGCCCGAACAGCAGACGAAGCCGGAGCTCAAGCCTCAGCTTGAGCAAATAACCTCAAGAAATTGTCCGGAGGTGACTCCGGCGGACGTTGAAAAGGCAATCGCCAGTATCTCGAATTTAAAAAGAGATATCCCCGAGCCAATTCAAGAACTATTGGTGGCATGGCTCGACTACTCAAAATATTACAAACACATGTACTACACCATATCCATCGCCATCATCGTATTTGGAGCGTTGGCTACGGCATTGAAGGACGAGGATGCGTGGTGGGCGAGATGGAAGACAATGGCCGCGGTACTTGCAACCATTTCAGCTGCCACGAACACCACCCTTACGCCGTCTACAGACTACAAAAAGTTCGACGATGCATTTGTCGTTCTTAACACCGCCAAAGCCGCTTATATGACCAATCCCTATGTCACGCTGTGTGACATAGGGAAGGCAGTCGCGTACGGAGAGTTGATCATTCACAAAGGCGAGTAATTTAGCTGCTACGGCTCCAGCGTGCCGCGCATCATGATCACGCAGCGGCCGCCGATCGATAGGCCGGCGATCTTGCCATTGCGCTTCTCGGCCGCGGCTTCCAGCACACTCGGACGCCCCATGTCGACACCTTGGGCGATGCGCAATTGCAGCGTCAGCTCGCGCTCGGGGCGCAGGCTCGCCAACAGCCCCACCAGCGCGACATTGCCGCTGCCGGTCGCCGGGTCTTCGGGGACGCCATAGAGCGGCGCAAACATCCGCACCTGGAGATCGAAGCCGCCGCTGTTGTCGCGAACGTAAAGCATGAGCCCGGTGGCGCGGTCCGCTTGCAGATGCTCGGAAAATATGTCCGCACGCGGCCGTGCCTTCGTCAGCGCCGGTCGCGTCTTCAGCTCCGCGAAGACGAGCGGAATGCCGCAAGAGGCGATGCACGGCGCGTGATTGGCGGTTTCGATGTCGGCGGGGTTGAGCGAACACGCCGCCGCGACGATATCGGGCGCAATGTCGTCGCCGCGCGTCAACGGCTGCGGCGGCGCCAGCCGCGCGCCGAGGAGCGAGCTTCCCTGTTTGATCAAATCGAGCCGCACCAGGCCGGCCTTCTCTTCGAAGACGAGCGGATCGCCGACGGCGCGGCCGTAGCTCTGGCCTGCGCTCGCCAGCACGAAAGCCGTGCCGATATTGGGATGGCCGGCGAACGGAAGTTCGGCGCGCGGCGTGAAAATCCGCACCTCGGCCGTGTGCGCCGCGTCTTGCGGCGGCAGCACGAACGTCGTTTCGGCAAGATTGAACTCACCGGCGATCGCTTGCATCTGTTCGGTCTTTAGCCCGCGCGCGTCGAGCACGACCGCCAGCGGGTTACCGCCGAATTTTCGCTCGGTGAAGACGTCGAGTGTTACGAATTCAAGCTGCATGTGTTCAAGCGCCTTGTCACTTGCGCGCTCGCCCCATCCGCCGCGGGCCGGTATCGGTGACGCCGAGATGGGTCTCCAGCGCCGCGCGGTCGGCGGCAAGCGCGGCGCTGTCGGCCGAGTGGACCACGGCGCCGCGCTCGATGATGACGGCGCGATCGGTGACGCCGAGGATTTTCTTGGCGTTCTGCTCAACCAGGATCGCCGAGGTGCCCTCGTCGCGGATGATGCGGCGCAGCGCCGCCAGCAATTCCTCGACCAAGATCGGCGCCAGCCCCTCGAGCGGCTCGTCGAGCAGCAGCACCCGCGGATTGAGCACCAGCGCACGGCCGACCGCGAGCATTTGCTGTTCGCCGCCGGAGAGCTGATTGCCGAGATTTTGCCGCCGCTCGGCAAGCCGCGGGAACAGCGCATAGACCTTTGCCGCGGTCCACGGCCCCGGCTGCGCCACCGCGGTCAGATTTTCATTCACGGTGAGCGATTTGAAGATATTGCGCTCCTGCGGCACCCAGCCGATGCCGAGATGGGCGCGCTGGTCGGGACGCAGCCTGGTGATATCGACGCCGTCGAGCGCGATGGTTCCGCCGAAATAACGGGTGACGCCGACGATCGAATTGATCAGCGTGGTCTTGCCCATGCCGTTGCGGCCGAGCAAAGCCAGCGCCCGGCCTTCGGGCAGCGACAGCGAGACGTTCGACAGCACAATGGCTTCGCCATAGCCGGCGGAAAGCTGCTCGACGGCGAGGAGATCAGGCATCGAGATCCTCGCCGAGATAGACCGCCTTGACCCGTGGATCGCGCGCCACCTCTTCAGGCGCGCCTTCGACGAATAGCGTGCCGTTGACCAGGACCGAGATGCGGTCGGCAAACGAGAACACGAGGTCCATGTCGTGCTCGATCAACAGCACCGTGACCTCGGCCGGCAACGCGGCAATTGTGGCGAGCAGTTCCTGCCGCTCCGCCTCCGGCACGCCGGCGGCCGGTTCGTCGAGCAAAAGCACGCGCGGCCGGCAGGCGAAGGCGAGCGCGATTTCGAGCAGCCGCTGTTTGCCGTAGGGCAGGATCGCGGTGCGCTCGTGCATGACGTCGCCGAGCCGAAAGCGCTCGAGGATCTCGACGATCTCGTCGGTCACCGTGGCTTTGCTGCCGACCACCCGCCACCAGTCGCGGCCGGAGCCGAGGCGTTCGGAAACCGCAAGCCCGATGGTTTCGAGCGGCGTGAGGTCGAGGAACAATTGGTTGATCTGGAAGGTACGCGACATGCCGAGCCGGACGCGCTGGTGCGGCATGACATCGGTGATGTCGCGGCCGTCGAGTATGATACGGCCCGCCGTGGGCTTATCCACGCCGGTCAGGAGATTAATCACGGTGGTCTTGCCGGCGCCGTTCGGCCCGATCAAAGCGTGGCGCGCGCCCTTCTCGACCGCGAGCGATACGCCGTGCGCCGCCATGATGCCGCCGAAGTGCTTTTCGAGCCCGATGGTTTCGAGGATCGGCATCGCCAAATCTTCCGCTTTCAACGCCGGTCCGGCGCCGCGCCGCCGAGCGCAGCCGAACGCGCGGTCAGCCGTCCGCCAAGCCGGGAAATGACGGCGCGCAAAGCCGCATTGCCTCCGCTAATGCGCTCGCGGCCGACCAGCACGATGACAACGAGCACCAGCCCGATCCAGAATTGCCAATATTGCGGCGTCAGGGTTGCGATCCAGTCTTGCAGGAACTTGTAGATCACCGCGCCAATCAGGCCGCCGTAGAGATAACCGGTGCCGCCGATGATGAGGACGAGGAGAAGATCGGCCGAGCGATCGAGCGAGAACACATCAAGCGAGCAGAATGCGGTCGTCTGCGTCAGCAGCGCGCCGGCGATGCCGGCAAAACCCGCCGAGACTGTGTAGATCGCAACCAGCCGCCATTTTACCGGAATGCCGATCGCCGATGCGCGCAGGCTATTGCCCTTCAGCGAGCGCAGCGACAGACCGAACGGCGAATAGACGATGCGCCGAGCGACGACAAAGCAGACAAACAGCACGATCAGGCAATAGACGTAGCCGTTGTGGCCATAGAGATCGAACCGGAACAGGCCGAAGATCGGCCCGATGTCGACGCCCTGCAGCCCGTCGGCGCCGCCGGTGATATTGGAAAAGCGATTGGCGATTTCGCCAAGCATCAGCGAGACGCCGAGCGTCACCATCAGCCGAGTCAAGTCGGAGCCGCGCAACACCAGAAAGCTGGTGACAAATCCGAGCGCCGCCGCCACCACGCCGGAGAAAATCAGCGCAATGACCGGCTCGTCGACCAAGCCGTATTTGGCAAGCAGGCCGGCAAAATATCCGGCGACACCGAAAAACGCCGCCTGACCCAACGAAATGATGCCGGCATAGCCGAGGATAAGATCGAGCGACAGCGCGAACAGCGCGAGGATCGCCGTATCCTTCATGATCAGGTACTTGCCGGGAAACAGCCAGATGGTCGCGAATACGAAAATCCAGAACGCGATTTCGAGCGGCGACCAGCGTGCGCGGCGCTTAAGATAAGTGGAAATATCGATCGCCGGTCGCGCCCATTGCCGTCACCGCCCGGTGCCGCGGGCGAACAGGCCCTGCGGCCGCCAGATCAAGACGACGATCATGATGGCGTAAATGACGAAGGCGCCGAGCTTCGGCACGTAATACTTGCCGGCGACGTCGCCGATGCCGAGCAGGATCGAGGCGAGGAACGGCCCGGTGATGCTCGAGGTGCCGCCGACCGTCACCACGATGAGGAAGTAGATCATGTATTTGAGCGGAAACGTCGGATCGAGGCCCAAGATTTCGGCGCCGAGCGCGCCGCCAAGCCCGGCAAGCCCCGAGCCGAACGCGAAGGTGACGGCGAACACCGCGCCGACATTGATGCCGAGCCCGCGCGCCACGCGCTGATCGTCGACCGCGGCGCGCAAGCGGCTGCCGAACCGCGTCTTGGAGAGGATGAGCTGCAACGCGATCGTGAGCAGCCCGCAGATCACGATGATGAGCAGACGATATTTGCCCATGCCGACGCCGAATACCTCTAACTGGCCCTGCAGCGCCTCCGGTATCTGCACGAATTGCTGCGACGAGCCCATCGATGTAGTCGACCGCGGCGACCGACATGAAGACCAAGCCGATGGTGAACAGCACCTGGTCGAGATGGCTTCGGGCATAGACGTGCACATAGAGCGTGCGCTCGAGAACACCGCCGATCAGCGCCGCCACCAGGAACGCGATCGGCAGCCCGAGCGCGAACGGCACGCCCACGCGGTTGACCAGGATGACGGTGCAATAGCCGCCCGCCATGGCGAACGAGCCGTGGGCGAGATTGATGAAATTCATCAGGCCGAGCGTGACCGAAAGGCCGCATGCCAGCACGAACAGAGCATGCCGTAGGCGACACCGTCGAACAGGATGGTCAGCATGATCGGCCGAATGTTCCAGCGTCATTCCGGAAGCCGCGCGGCGGCTGTCCGGAATCCATAATCGCCGTCTTTAACATTATTGCACGGTCCGAGGTTATGGATTCCGGGCTCGCGAGCTTGCGCTCGCGCCCCGGAATGACGGTAAGCCGTGAGATAAAGTGTTACTTCTTCTCCGCGGCCTTCGCCGGGTCCTTGACGTTCGGGAAGGTGGCGAACTCGACGTTGTAGAGCTGGCCGTTCTTCTTCTCGACTTTGCGGATATAGACGTTCTGGATGATGTCGCGGGTGTCCGGATCGATCGAGATCGGGCCGCGCGGGCTCTCCCAGGCCATGCCTTTCATCGCGGCGACGAGCGAGTCGCCGTCGGTCTTGCCGCCGGTCTTCTCCAGCGCCGCATAGATCAGGTGCATGCCGTCATAGCCGCCGACCGCCATGAAATTCGGCCGCATGCCGCCGTTGGCCTTCTCGAACGCGGCGACAAAGGCCTTGTTGGCCGCCGAATTGTGATCGGCCGAATAAATATGCGCGGTGATGGTGCCGATGATCGCGTCGCCCATGCCGTTGATCAGATCGTCGTCGGTGACGTCGCCGGGGCCGATGATCTTGATGCCGGCCTTGTCGAGGCCCTTTTCGACGAACTGCTTGACGAAGGTGCCGCCTTGCCCCGACGGCACGAAAACGAAGATCGCATCGGGCTTACCGTCGGCGGCCCGCTGCAAGAACGGCGCGAAATCGGGATTGGCCAAGGGGAAGGTGATGCGGTCCGAAACTTGGCCGCCCTTCGCCGTGAATTCCTTGATGAAGGCATCTTCGGCGTCGTGGCCGGGCGCGTAATCGGACACCATGGTCACGACTTTCTTGATGCCGTTCTGTGCCGCCCAGTCGGCCATCGGCACCGACGATTGCGGCAGCGTGAAGCTGGTACGCACGATATAGGGCGATTTTTCGGTGATGATCGAAGTGCCGGCCGCGGTGACGATCTCCGGCGTCTTGGCTTCGGTGGCGAGCGGGGCGACCGCGAGCGCGCCGGCGTAATACCGAAGCCGGCGAGGAAGGTCACCTTGTCGTTGACGATCAAATCCTGGGCGATGCGCTTGGTATTGTCGGGAACGGCGCCGTCGTCCTTGATGATCAGTTCGATTTTCTTGCCGGCGACGGTGTCGCCGTGCTGCGCCATCCACAATTTGGCGGCGGCCGCTTCCTGAGTGCCGGTCGATTGCTGCTGACCGGTCATCGGCAGGATAAGGCCGATCTTGACGTCCTGCGCCTGCGCGCTGCCCGCCGTCGCGAGCGCCACAGCGGCGCCGGCTGCGGCAAGAAAACATCTATTTTTCATGGCGTTCCTCCCTCAATCAAAGACCCGTTGGGCGTATACCAACACTCCGCCCGGCCGTTGTCCAGGTCCGGGATGTTCGATCTGCCCATTCAAATTTGCCGATGCTGCGGTCAATTCCCGGCGATGTGCTAGCATCCGCAAAAACGGGCGGCGTGAGGGAGGTGCAGATGGCCAAGATCGTGCTCGGACTCGGGACATCCCACACCCCGATGCTGCTCGCCTCCGACGAAACGCTGCTGCGGTTTCAAGAAACCGACCGCAACATCAAGCATCGCGACAAGGAGGGCCGGCCCGCGACCTATGCCGAGCTTCTGGAAAAAGCCGATCCCAAGATGGCGGCGATGGTGGCCCCCGCGGAGCTGGTGGCGCGGCAGAACAAGGCACGCGCGGCGATCGCGCATTTGCAAAAGACTCTCGCCGGCGCCAAGCTCGACGCCCTGATCGTGATGGGCGACGATCAGGACGAAAGCTATCGCGAAGATTGCCGGCCGACTTTCGCCGTCTATTACGGCGACACCATCCTCAACAGCAACGAACAGCACGAGCTGTACCGGGCGCGCTTTCCCGAATGGTACGTCAAGAACCGGCAGGGCTTCTTCGAGGACAAGGCGCCGCGCGCCTATCCGGTCGACGCCAAGCTCGCTCTGCACCTGATCGATTACCTGATGGAGAACGGCTTCGATCCGGCGACCTCGAAGTCAATGCGCAAGGGCGAAGGCGAGGGTCACGCCGTCGCCTACGTGCACCGCCGGGTGATGGACGACAAAAAGCCGGTGCCGGTCGTGCCGGTGTTCCTCAACACCTATTTTGCGCCGAACCAGCCGCGGCCGCGGCGCTGCTATGAGCTAGGCCGGGCCATCCGCAAAGCCGTCGAGACTTATCCCGGCGATGCGCGGATCGGCATCATCGCGTCGGGCGGCTTGAGCCACTTTTTGGTGGACGAGGATTTCGACCGCGCCATTCTCAAGGCCTGCGCCGGCAAGAACGCCGAGTTCCTGCAGAATCTGCCGCGCAACAAATTGCACGCCGGCAGCTCGGAAATTCTCAACTGGGTCGGCATCGCGGCGGCTTGCGAGCATCTCGACTTGAACTGGTTCGAATATGTCCCCGGCTACCGCACGCCGGCCGGCACCGGCACCGGCTTGAGCTTTGCGAGCTGGGCGTAACCACGTTCACCGTCGAGCCGGCCAGATTGGAAATTCTTACTCGATCTTGATTCCCGCGGCCTTGATGATCGGGCCCCACTTCTCGTATTCGTCGCGGATGAGTTTGGCAAAAACCTCAGGCGACGACCCGATCGGCGTGGCGCCGAGCTGCAAGAGCTTTTCCCTCACGGCCGGCAGCTGCACGACTTCGGCGCAGTCCTTGGCGAGTTTTGCTGTCACGTCCGCGGGCAATCCGGCGGGCGCTAAAAAACCCCACCACACGCCGGTATCGTAGCCCGGCAGCGCCGCTTCGGCGATGGTCGGCACGTTCGGCAGCACGGGCGAGCGCGCCGCGGTGGTCACGCCGAGTGGGCGCACGGCGCCGGCCTGAATCTGTCCCATCGCCTCGGGGATATTGTTGAACGTCAGCGGAATGTGGCCGCCGATAAGATCAGTGAGCGCCGGCGCGCCGCCCTTGTACGGCACCGCGGTGATGTCGACCTTGGCCATGTATTTGAACAGCTCGCCGGCAAGATGGGGCGAAGTGCCGTTGCCGGCGTGGCCGTAGGAAAGCTGCCCCGGTTTCGCGCGCGCCGCGGCGATCACGTCGCCGACGGACTTGAATTCGGAATCGGCGCGTACCAGCAGCATGTTGGGCGAGGAGCCGATCAGCGAGATCGGCGTGAAATCCTTGAACGTATCGTACGGCAGCTTGTTGTAGAAAAATCCGTTGAGCGCGTGGCCGGTGGCGACGACGATCAGCGTGTAGCCGTCGGGCGGCGACTGCGCCAAAGCCTGCTCGGCGATGATGCCGCCGGCCCCGGGCCGGTTCTCGATGACCACGGACTGATTCCAGCGCTTGCCAAGCTCCTGGCCGAGCGTGCGCGCGACGATATCGACGGCGCCGCCGGGCGGGAACGGCACAAAAATGTGCACGGGCTTTGCGGGGTATGCGTTCTGGGCGTGCGCGGCGGCGCCGAGGGCCGTAAAAGCGATGAGCGCACCGCAGATTCGAATCCAGGCTGTCATGGACAATGCCCTTTCGTGAATCGCGTCGACATATTGCGAGAACTATAACGCCTATCCCTTCGATTCCGAAGTTCGCAATAGGCGGTGCCGCAAGCCCCCGCCAATCTCGAAATCGGGACGCTGGCCGCGGGTCGGACGGTAGCGCCTCGTGTTTCGCCGTCGCCTATTCCGGGTTTCGCGGCGGCGCGACGAAGACCCGCACCGATGCCGCCGGCATTCGCTTGCGCCATTTCCGGCTTTCGCCCTAGTATCGGCACTACAAGAACAGCATTCAAATCAACGGATTCGGCAACACTGGGAGGTTTGCGATGCTCAAGCGAATGATTGCGGCCGGCGCCGCACTCGCCATTTCCGCCGGCGCAGCCTGGGTTCAGCAAGCATCGGCGCAGGAAATCAAGGTCGGCGTCGTGCTGCCCTATACCAGCGTTAACGCGGAAACCGCGCAGCAGATGGACCGCGGCATGGAGATGTATCTCAAGCTCCATGCCGATGCGGTCAAACCCTACACGATCAAGCTCATCAAGCGCGACTCCAAGAATCCGGGCGGCGCCGACGCCAAGCTTGCGGTTCAGGAATTGCTCACCCAGGACAAGGTGGATGCGGTCGTGGGCTGGATCTATTCGCCGAACGCCATCGCTTCGGCGCCGTTGCTCACGGCGGCCAATAAGCTCGGCGTGATCATGAATGCCGGCACGGCCTGGATCACCAACCTGTCGGACGACTTCGTGCGCACCGCGTTCAGCATGTGGTCCGCCGGCTACACCTTGGGCGTGGCGGCCGCCAAGACGCTGCATGCGAAAACCGCGGTCGTGGCCTATTCCGACTTCCCGCCCGGCAAGGACAGCCTGGACGCCTTCAAGGCCGGCTTCGAGGCCAATGGCGGCAAGGTGATCGACGCCATCCCGGCCGGCGGCCCCGCCGCCGTTCCCGATTTCACGCCGTTCTTCCAGCGCGCCAAGGACGAGCACCCGGACGTGCTGTTCGTGTTCGTGCCGGCCGGCGATCATGCCGTTGCGGTCACCAAGACCTATGCCGCGCTCGGCATGCGCGCCGCCGGCATCAAGCTGATCGGGCCGGGCGACATCACTCAGGACATCAAGCTCCAGCAAATGGGCGACGCCGCGGTCGGCACCATCACCATGCACCACTACAATGCCGATCTCGATAATCCGGAGAACAAGCGCTTCGTGGCGGCATGGCGTCAGGCCTACGGCGCCGACTCGACGCCGGACTTCACCGCCGTCGGTGCCTATGACGGCACGGCTGCCCTTGTTCACGCCATCCAGGCCACCAAGGGCCATCTCGACGACGGTACCGCGGCCGTGAAAACCCTGCTCGGCTGGAAGTTCGA
Organism: uncultured Alphaproteobacteria bacterium; assembly: GCA_963823225.1. Lineage (GTDB taxonomy): Bacteria > Pseudomonadota > Alphaproteobacteria > Rhizobiales > Xanthobacteraceae > BOG-931. The sequence continues at coordinate 727,525 of CAWGKM010000001.1, forward strand.
CAGTCCGCAGGGACCGATCGAGATCGATCCGCAGACTCGCGACGTCGTCATGAATGAATACCTCGCCGAGGTGTACAAAGGCACCGACGGCAAGCTGCACCAGAAGGTGCTCGCGACCTACGACCACGTGAAGGACGAATGCAAGGTGCTCGGCGTCGGCCCGTGCGCTCCCAAGAAGTGAGGCGAATAGCGAAGTAGCGAAATGGCGAACAGGGTATTGCCACTATTCGCCATTCGCTATTCACCATTCGCCGTCTTCAGCAGGATCGCCCGTGGATTTCGGCAATAATCTCGCCAGCATCTTATTGGGCGGATTATCCGCCGGCACGGTATTGTTCATCGTCTCGGTGGGCCTGTCGGTGACCATGGGACTGATGGGCTTCGTCAACCTCGCTCACGGCGTCTTCGCCATGTTCGGCGGATACGTCATCGTTGAGGCGATGAATCGCGCGCATTTCGGCTTTGCCGCCGCGCTCGCGCTCGGATTTGTCGCCACCGCCGCATTCAGCGTGGTGCTCGAGCGACTGCTCTACCGCCGGCTCTACCGCGCCGGCGAACTCGACCAGGTTCTCTTCACCATCGGCCTGATCTTCATCTTCATCGCCGGCACTACGCTTGCGGTCGGACCTTCGGGCGAAACCTTGCAATTGCCCGCCGCGCTCAGTGGCCAACTCAACCTCGGCTTCATTCGCTACCGCACCTACAGCATATTTCTGATCGCGGTCGGATTTTTGATCGTGCTCGGCATATGGCTCGCGTTCGAGCGCACCCGGATCGGCGCCCAGATCCGCGCCACCGTCGACAACCGCCGCATGGCGGAATCGCTCGGCGTCAATGTCGACCGGCTGTTCACCATCACGTTTGCCTTCGGCAGCGGCATGGCGGGGATCGGCGGCGGCCTCGGCGCCGAATTTCTGGGGCTGGATCCGCAATACCCGCTCAAATACCTGGTGTTTTTCCTGATTGCGGTGTCGGTCGGCGGGCTCGGCAGCGTGCTCGGGGTCTATTACGCTTCGCTCATCCTCGGCATCCTCAACTTCGTGCTCACATTCTATCTGCCGAAGGGGGGCGCGATTTTCATCTACGCGCTCACCATCCTCATCCTGCTGGCGCGGCCGCACGGGCTGCTCGGAAGGAAGGAACTGTGAACGCCGCGCTGTCCCCCGCCGGCGAGGCTTCGGTCGCCGCGCCGAGCGAAAATCCGGCGGTCCGCGGCCTGACGCGACGTCACTATTTTCACTGGTGGGAGGCGCTGCCCTGGATCATCGCGCTGGGCTATTATTTCGCCTTTCCCGACTACCTCAGCTTCGGCGCCGAGCTGTTGATTGCCATTCTTTTCGCGCTCTCGCTCGATCTCGCGCTCGGCTACGCCGGCATCGTCACGCTGGGCCACGCGGCGTTTTTCGGCGCCGGCGCCTACACGGTCGGCATGCTGGCCTATTACGGGGTGTGGAACGAGCCGATCACCAGCTTGGTCCTGGGCGCCTTGGCGGCGGCGGCGGTCGGCTTGCTGTCGGGCCTCGTTCTGTTGCGCACCACAGGGCTTACGCTGCTCATGCTGACGCTGTGCACCATGGCGCTGCTCGAAGAGGCCGCCAACATGGCGCACGACTATACCGGCGGCTTCGACGGCCTGCCGAGCCTGACCATCGCACCGGTATTCGGCGTGTTCGAATTCAATCCGCTTTACGCCAATACCCAATTTCTGTTCAGCCTCGGCGTGCTGTTTGTGTGTTTTCTGTTCGCGCGCACGCTGGTCTATTCGCCGTTCGGCCAGAGCCTGACCGGTATCCGCGAAAATATCTTGCGCATGCATGCGGTCGGCGCGCCGGTGCGCCGCCGGCTGGTCGTCTGCTACACCATCTCGGCGGCGCTTGCCGGGGTGGCCGGAGGGCTGTGGGCGCAGACCAATGCCTACGTCAACTTGAGCGCGCTCGATCTCGACCGCGCCGCGACGGTTCTCATCGTTCTCGTGCTCGGCGGCTACGGACGCCTGTACGGCGCGTTCATCGGCGCCGTCGTTTATCTGGCGCTGGAGCATTTTCTGGCGCAAATCTATCCGACCGCCTGGCAGCTCGGCCTCGGGCTGCTTTTGGTCGCGATCGCGCTGTTTGCCCGCAACGGAATTTTAGGCCTCGGCGAAGCGCTGTGGCGGCGCTACGGCGCCAAGCGCAAGGCGTCATGACCGAAATCCGGCTGGAGACGCAGGCGCTGAGCCGTCATTTCGGCGCGCTCGTCGCCGTGCAGGGAATCGACTTCAAGCTCGCCGCCGGCGCGCGCCATGCGCTGATCGGACCGAATGGCGCCGGCAAGACCACGTTCGTCCATCTGCTCACCGGCGTGCTGTCGCCGACGCACGGCCGCGTGCTGCTGCAAGGGCGCGACATCACCGCCAAGGCGCAGGCCGAGCGGGTCAAGCTCGGCATCGCGCGCACGTTCCAGATCAACCGGCTGTTCCGCGGGCTGTCGGTTTTGGAAAACGTCTGCATGGCCGTTGCCGAACGCGTCGGCGCAGCGGGGTCGATGTTTTACCCGGCGGGCAGGCGCACCGATATCATCGACGAATCGATGCAGATTTTGCAGGCGCTCAAGCTCGCCGACGCGGCGCGCCATCGCGTGTCGGAGCTGCCCTACGGCCGCCAGCGCCTGGTCGAGCTGGCGATCGCGATCGGGCTCAAGCCCGAAGTGTTGTTGCTCGACGAGCCCGCCGCCGGCGTGCCGAGCGCCGAAAGCCACATCATTCTCGACGCCATCGAGCGACTGCCCGAACAAATCGCCGTGCTCATCATCGAGCATGACATGGACGTGGTGTTCCGCTTCGCCAAGCGCGTCACCGTGATGGTGAGCGGCGCGCTGTTCGCGGAAGGCACGCCGCGAGAGATCGAGGCCAATCCGCTGGTGCGCGAGGTCTATCTCGGTCAGGCCGGCCAAAGGACTGGCCAAAGGACTGGTCATGGCTAGCGCGTTGCAATTGCGCGGCGTCTCGGCCGGCTACGGCGAAACCGTCGTGATCGAGGACGTCGACCTGACGCTGGCGCCGGGCGAATGCATCAGCGTGATCGGCCGCAACGGCGTCGGCAAAACCACGCTGCTTTCGACCGTCATGGGCCATACCACGCTGCACACGGGCGAGGTCATGCTCGACGGCTGCAAGCTCAACGGCGTGCCCTGCTTTCGCCGCGCGCTCGCCGGTATCGGCTTCGTGCCGCAGGAACGCGAGATTTTTCCCTCGCTGTCGGTGCGCGAAAATCTCGACATCGCCGCCCGCCCGGGACACTGGACGCATGCGCGCGTCTTCGAGCTGTTCCCGAAGCTAAAGGAGCGGCTCGACAACATGGGCAATCAGCTCTCCGGCGGCGAGCAGCAGATGCTGTCGATCGCGCGCGCGCTCCTCACCAATCCCACGATCCTGCTGATGGACGAGCCGACCGAAGGTCTGGCGCCGGTCCTGGTCGAGACATTGACCGCCGCGCTCGCCAAGCTACGCGCGGAAAGCGCGCTGTCGATCGTGCTGGTCGAACAGAACAGCCGCGTGGCGCTCGCCTTCTCGCCGCGCACCGTGATCCTCGACAAAGGCCGCGTCGTCTACGACGGCGCCGCCGAGCCGCTGCGCGCCGATCCGGACCGGCTGGCGAAATTGATCGGGATCGTGGAGTGAGTGTTGTCATGCCCGCGACGGCGGGCATCCAGTAATCACTGCGTGCGCCGTTCCTGCCCCACCGTGCGGGACCGAATCCTCATTGAATACTGGATCATCCGCCTCCGCGGATGATGACAGCAAAAAGACGGCGGGTATGCTGCGTCACGCATGCGCCTTGCGCTGCGGGTCGACGATCTTTTCGAGTTTTCCCAGCACATGCATGCAGGGCAAGAGCTGCGCGAGACTGGCATTGGGCTCGCGCTTTTGTTGGATCGCGGCGATGAATTCGCGGTCCTCGAGCTCGATGCCGTCCATCGACATGTCGACCTTGGAGACGTCGATCTTGTTGTCCTTGCCGTCGGACAGATCGTCGTAGAACGCCTTGTAGGTGCCGTTGTCGCAGATATAGCGGAAGAACGAGCCGAGCGGCCCGTCATTGTTGAACGACAGCGACAGCGTGAGCACCGCGCCGGACGGCGTTCTCGCCACGATGCCCATGTCCATGGCGATGTTGAGCTGCGGATGAATCGGGCCCTGCACGGCGTAGCAGTCGGAAATAGTCTCGCCGGCCTGGTACTGGAACAGATCGACGGTGTGCGCGGCGTGGTGCCAGAGCAGATGATCGGTCCAGCTGCGCGGCTGGCCGGCGGCATTGATGTTCTTGCGCCGGAAGAAATAAGTTTGCACGTCCATCTGCTGGATTTTCAGCTCGCCCTTTGCGATGCGCTTGTGCACCCATTGATGGCTCGGGTTGAAACGCCGCACGTGGCCGCCCATGGCGATGACGCCGGTCTGCCGGGCGATCTTGACCAAAGCTTCCGCGTCCTCGACGCTGTCGGTGACCGGGATTTCGACCAGCACATGCTTGCCGGCGCGCATCACCTGCTCGCCCTGGCGGAAATGCATCTTGGTCGGCGTGGTGAGGATCACCGCATCGGCGCGCTTGATGCCTTCGGAGAGTTCGCCGGTGAAATGCGGGATGCCGTATTTCTTGGCGACTTGGGCGGTCGAGTCCTGATTGCCGCCGACCAGCGAGGTGACCTCGACGTCGGGGATGCGCTTGAGCGCGTCGAGATGTTTTTGCCCGAACGCGCCCTGCCCCGCCACGCAAATCTTCATCGTTATGCGCTCCTGCGCACGGCGGCGTGGGCGCGCGCGGCGGCGCGCTTGTGCTTGGCAGCTGCCGGCTTGCGCGTGCCGGCCTTGGTCCTGTTGGCCAGGATGATATGGCCGACCGCGGTGTTCGACGCCGGCACGGTGTAAAAGCGATAGACTTCGTCGACCTTGTCGTCGAGCGCGCCGCGCATGACCAGCCACATCACCATTTCGATGCCCTCGGCGCCGGCCTCGCGCATGTAGTCGATATGCGGGATCTTGACGAGCCTCTGCGGGTCCTTCGACAAATTGTCGAGAAAGCTCTTATCCCATTTGCTGTTGATCAAGCCGGCGCGCGGCCCGGAAATTTGATGCGACAGCCCGCCGGTGCCGAAGATCACCACTCGGAGATCTTCCGGATAGGACTCCACCGCCTTGCGGATGGCGCGGCCGAGCATGAAGCAGCGGTGGCCGGTCGGCGGCGGGTACATCACCACGTTGACCGCGATCGGGATGACCGGGCACGGCCAGTGCGAATTCTTGTCGATCTTGCCGAACAACAGATTCATCGGCACGGTCATGCCGTGGTCGACCTCCATCTTGTTGCAGATGGTGAGATCGAATTCGTCGAGGATGACCGACTGCGCGATATGCGAGGCGAGCGCCGGATGGCCCTGCACCACCGGCACCGGGCGCGGTCCCCAGCCTTCGTCGGCCGGCGGAAATTCCGCGGCGCAGCCGAGCGCGAAGGTCGGAATCATCTCGACCGAAAACGCCGAGGCATGATCGTTGTAGACGACGATGGCGACGTCGGGCTTGGTTTCGCGCATCCAGGCTTGCGATTTCTCGAAGCCCGAGAACACCCGTTTCCAATACGGCTCCTCGGTCTTGTTGTTGTCGAGCGCCGCGCCGATGGCGGGCACGTGCGATGCACCAATACCTGCGAGGATCCTGGCCACGGCGTCACTTCCGTTTTGCTGATTTGGATTTGGTTTTGGATTTCGGCTTTGCGCCGGCACGCTGCTTCCCCGGCGAAGCCGACAGATACTTCGACGGCGCGTTTTTGCCGCTGCGCGAGCGGTTGCCCTCGATCGGGCGTCCGCCGCCGAGCATCATCTTGGCATAGTCTTCCTGCGTATTGCCGGTCATCACCGCGGCGAGATGCTGGAACGAATGGCCGTCGGTGGCGCCGAGTTTGGCGGTGAAGTAGATGTTGCCGCCGAGTGCGAGCATGCGGTTGTAATCGCGCTTGAGCACGGCCTCGGTCTGCTCCGGCGTCAGCTTGAATTGCTTCAGGTATTCCGCCTCGTTCGCCTTGAAGGCCTTGCGGTTCTCATCCTTCATCAGCGACATGCAGAACATGTTGATGCCGTAGCCCTGGCGCGAGCGTTCGGCGTCGAACACAAAAGTGCCCGGGATATCGTCGTAATCGTGCTGTTCGCGGGGCATTTCTCACTCCGATTTAGGCGTCTCTCCCGTTTGGCTTTCACATATATAGCGCACCCTCCCCCGAAGGGGGAGGGTAAGAGATCAACCCCAATAAAGCCGCATCGGGTTGTCGACCAACAGCGCCTGCTGCGCGGCGGGCGTCGGCGCGACTTTGGCAATGTAATCGACCAGCACGCCGTCGTCGGGCGCTACTTTTTTCATATTGGGATGCGGCCAATCGGTGCCCCAGATGACGCGGTCAGGAAAGCGCTCGATGAGCGCCCGGCCGAACGGCGCGACGTCGTCATAGGGCGGCCCGGCGATCGACATGCGCTCCGGGCAGGTCACCTTGACCCAAAAATTCTTGTGCTTGTCCATCAGCGCGTGGAACCGCCGGTTGTCCGGGTGATCAACGCCCTTGTTCACGTCGGGCGTGCCCATGTGGTCGACCACCACGGTGGTCGGCAGCGCGGTGAAAAAATTCTCAAGCTCGGGCAAATCCGGCATTTCGAAATAAACCACGATGTGCCAGCCGAGTTTTTGCACCCGCGCGGCGATGCGGGCGAGCACGTCGCGCGGGGTGAAATCGACCAGCCGCTTGAGGAAATTAAAGCGCACGCCGCGCACGCCGGCTCGGCCCATCCATTTCAGTTCGCCGTTGGTCACATCCTCGCCGACGAAAGCGACACCCTTGGCTTTGCCGTTCGCGGCGTCGAGCGCGTCGACCATGGCGCGATTGTCCTTACTGTGACACGACGCCTGCACGATCACGTTCTTGTCGAGACCGAGAAAATCGCGCAGCGCGAACAGCTTTTCTTTCGGCGCGTCGCAGGGCGTGTATTTGCGCTCCGGCGCATAGGGAAATTTGTTCTCCGGGCCGAACACATGGCAATGCGCATCGACCGCGCCCGGCGGCGGCACAAATTTCGGCTTCGACGGATTGGGATGGAACGGGATGTAACCCGGCGACATCGGCACGCGACGCACTCCATTTTGTCATTCCGGATTGCCGCCAACGGGTCCGGCCCGAAGTGGCCGGCCCGATGACAGGCTCCGCGGCAAGTCCAGAATCCATAACCACAGTCGTTCGAGTTTTGCACCGTCCGAATACATTATGAATACAGGGGTTATGGATTCCGGGTTCGCGCCTTCGGCGCGCCCCGGAATGACGACTAAACCTTCTCCAGCGCCAGCGACACACCCTGACCGACGCCGACGCACATCGTTGCGAGGGCGCGGTTACCGCCGCGCTTGTGCAAGCCATGCACCGCGGTCAGCGCCAGCCGCGCGCCGGACATGCCGAGCGGATGGCCGAGCGCGATGGCGCCGCCGTGCGGATTGACGTGTTCGGCATCGTCGGCGACGCCGAGCTGACGCAGGCAGGCGAGCCCTTGCGAGGCAAAGGCCTCGTTGATCTCGATCAGATCGAAATCGGAAATTTTCAAGCCGAGCCGTTCCATCAGCTTCTTGGTCGACGGCACCGGACCGATGCCCATGATGCGCGGCGGCACCGCGGCGGACGCCATGCCGAGTATTTTCGCGCGCGGCTTTAATCCGTGCGCTTTCACGGCTTCCTCACTGGCGAGAATCAGCGCGGCTGAGCCGTCATTGATGCCCGACGCATTGCCGGCGGTAATAGTGCCGGGATTGCGCACGAAGGGTTTGAGTTTCGCCAACGCCTCGGGCGTGGTGTCGGGACGCGGATGCTCGTCTTTGTCGACGGTAACCGGCCCCGCTTTTCCGCCCGGCGCCGCGACCGGCACGATCTCCTCGGCGAAATAGCCGGCGGCGGTGGCCTTGGCGGCGCGCTGTTGCGAGCGCAGCGCGAAAGCGTCCTGATCGGCGCGGGTGACCTGGAATTCTTCCGCCACGTTCTCGCCGGTCTCGGCCATGGAATCGACGCCGTATTGCGCTTTGAGCACCGGATTAATGAAACGCCAGCCGATCGTGGTGTCGTAAACTTCCGCCGACCGCGAGAACGCCTCGCCGGCCTTGGCCATGGCGAACGGCGCGCGCGTCATCGATTCGACGCCGCCGGCGATGGCGAACTCCATTTCGCCGCAGCGGATCGCGCGCGCGGCGTCGCCCACCGCGTTGAGGCCCGAGGCGCACAGCCGGTTGACGGTGATACCCGGGATCGAGTCCGGCAAACCGGCGAGCAAAAGCGCCATGCGCGCGACATTGCGGTTGTCCTCGCCGGCTTGGTTGGCGCAGCCGAAGAAAACCTCGTCGAGCCGCGTCCAGTCGGCTTTGCCGTTGCGCGCGACGAGCGCCTTGATGGGGACCGCGGCGAGGTCGTCGGTGCGCACCTTGGCGAGCGCGCCGCCGTAGCGGCCGATCGCGGTGCGCACGGCGTCGCAAATGAAAACCTCCCGCATCGGCCGCTCCATTGTTGCCTGCCTTTCCGGTTCTTGCAGGCTATTTACGGGCCGCGGCGGAACGGGTCAAATGGCGTCATGACCGCTCCGGCCAGCGAATTTGCCGAACTGCCGCCGACGCTGAAGGTCGAGCGGCATGGCGCCGTCGCAGTGCTTGACGCTGGCGCGCGCGAAAAAGCGCAACGCGCTCGACGATCCGATGGTGCAAGGCATCGAGACATTCTTCTCTTCGCTGCCGGACGACATTCGCGCCGTCGTGCTTTGCCGGCGAGGGCGATCATTTCAGCGCCGGGCTCGATCTGGCGGAACTCGCCGAGCGCAGCACCTTTGCCGGCGTCGAGCATTCGCGCTCCTGGCATCGCGCCTTCGAGCGCATCGAGTTCGGCGCGGTGCCGGTCGTTGCCGTGCTGCATGGCGCGGTGGTCGGCGGCGGGCTGGAGCTTGCCGCGGCGGCGCATGTGCGCGTGGCCGAGCGCACCGCCTTTTATGCGCTGCCCGAGCCGAGCCGCGGCATTTATGTCGGCGGCGGCGGTTCGGTGCGGCTGCCGCCGCTGATCGGCCCCGCCCGGGTGATGGACATGATGCTGACCGGGCGCACGCTCTCCGCCGAGGAAGGCCAGGCGATCGGGCTCACGCAATATCTGGTCGACGAAGGCGAAGGGCTCGCCAAAGGCCTCGAACTCGCGCACCGCATCGCCGGCAATGCGCCGTTCACGAATTTCGCCGTGATGCATTTGCTGCCGCGCATCGCGCGCAGCGATCCCGCCGCCGGCTATGTCACCGAAGCGCTCGCCGCCGCGATCGCGCAAGGCGACGAGGAGGCCAAGGCGCGGCTCAAGGCGTTTTTGGAAAAGCGCGCGCCCAAAGTGGCGCGCAGCTAGATGAATAGCGCCATCCGCCCTCACCCGGCCGCTGCGCGGCCGACCTCGCCGCACCGGAGAGCTAAAGCCTAATGCTCCGCCGCTGCGGCCGGTGAAGCTCGGGCCGGCGGACGTCGTGGTCGAGCGGCGCGGCGACGGCGCCATCCTGATGCGCTCGCCGCATGCCCTGCCGCCATATCCGCGAAATCTCACCGAGCGCCTGGTGCATTGGGCTAAGGCCGCGCCGCAGCGCGTGTTCCTGGCGCAGCGCGACGCCGCGGGCGGCTGGCGCACGCTGACCTATGCGGACACGCTTGCGACGGTCCGCTCGATCGCGGCGGCGCTCATGCAACGCGAGCTCGTCGCCCGAGCGCCCGATCGCGATTCTCTCCGGCAACGATATCGAGCATGCGCTGCTCGGCCTTGCCGCCATGCATGTCGGCATTCCCTATGCGCCGATCTCGGTGCCCTATTCGCTGCTGTCGCAGGATTTCGGCAAACTCAAAGCGATCATGGCGATGCTGTCGCCCGGCCTGGTTTTTGCCGCCAACGGCGCCGCGTTCGCGCGCGCCATCGCCGCCGCCGTGCCGGCGAGCGCCGAACTGGTGGTCGGCGCCAATCCGCCGAACGACCGGCGCGCGACGGACGTTCGCCGCATTGGCAAAGACCGCAGCCGACGCCCGCGGTCGATGCCGCGCATGCCGCGGTCGGCCCCGACACGATCGCGAAATTTCTGTTCACCTCCGGCTCGACCGGTCAGCCGAAGGGCGTCATCAACACGCAGCTGATGCTGTGCGCCAACCAGGCGATGATCGGCGCGGGCTTTGCCTTCCTGCGCGACGAGCCGCCGGTCATCGTCGACTGGCTGCCGTGGAATCACACTTTCGGCGGCAACCACAATTTCGGCCTGGTGCTCGACAATGGCGGCTCGCTCTATATCGACGAGGGCAAGCCGCTGCCGGGCGCCATCGCCGCGACGGTGCACAATCTGCGCGACGTCGCGCCGACCATCTATTTCAACGTGCCCAAAGGTTTTGAGATGCTGCTGCCGCATCTGCAAGCCGACCGCCCCTTGCGCGAAAAATTCTTCAGCCGCCTGAAAGTCATGTTCTATGCCGGCGCGAGCCTGTCGCAGCACGTGCTCGATGCCTTGCAGCGATCTGGCGGTCGAGACTGCGGGCGAGCGCATTATCTTTCTGTCGAGCCTCGGCTCGACGGAGACCGCGCCGGCCGCGCTGGCCTGCACGTGGCAATGCGAGCGCGCCGGCAATATCGGCCTGCCGCTGCCGGGCGTGGAACTCAAGCTCGTGCCGCTCGAGGGCAAATTCGAGGCGCGGCTCAAGGGCGCCAATATCACGCCAGGCTATTGGCGCGCGGCCGCGCTCACCGCCGACGCCTTCGACGACGAAGGATTTTACAAGATCGGCGATGCGCTGAAATTCGACGATCCCGCCGATCCGGCCAAGGGATTGCTGTTCGACGGCCGGCTCGCCGAGGATTTCAAGCTCGCGACCGGCACTTGGGTCAGCGTCGGGCCGTTGCGTGCGGCGTTCATCGCGCACTTTGCTCCGCTGGTGCGCGACGTCGTGCTCGCGGACGCGGACCGCGACGAGGTGACGGCGCTGGTGTTTCCCGATCTCGACGCCTGCCGTAAGCTCGCGCCGGGCCTTGCCGCGGAGATTCCGGCGGAGGTTTTGCTTGCCGAACAGGCGGTGGCTGCCGAGTTCGCGACGCCGCCTCGCTGCCTTCGCCGCCGCGGCGAGCGGCACCTCGAGCCGCATCAGCCGCGCCATTCTGCTGGCCGACGCCGCCATCGCTCGATATCGGCGAAATGACCGACAAAGGCTCGATCAACCAGCGCGCGGTGCTGGCCAATCGCGCGAAACTGGTCGAGGAGCTTTACGCCGAGGCGCCGCCGTCCCATGTCATCGTCGCGAACGCGGCGCCAACAGCACGGGTGAATTGACAATGGACATTGCCGGACATGCTGCGATCGTCACCGGCGGAGCTTCCGGCCTCGGCGCCGCGACCGCGCGCATGCTGGCCGAGGCCGGCGCCAAAGTCGCGATCCTCGATGTCAACCAAAAAGCCGCCGCCGAGGTGGCGATCGACATCAACGGCATCGCGGTCGCCTGCGACGTGACCGACGGCGCCGCAACCGAGCGGGCTTTCGCCAATGCCGCCGCGGACCACGGCGCCGCGCGCATCCTGGTCAGCTGCGCCGGCGTCGGGCCGGCAAAACGCATCGTCGGCCGCGACGGGCCGATGCCGCTCGAGGAGTTCGCGCGCGTCATTCAGATCAACCTGATCGGCACTTTCAACGCGCTGCGGCTGGCCGGCGCCGCCATGCCGGCGCTCGAGCCGCTCGCCGACGGCGAGCGCGGCGTCATTATCTGCACCGCGTCGGTCGCCGCCTATGAGGGCCAGATCGGCCAAGCCGCCTATGCCGCCTCGAAAGGCGGCGTGGTCGCCCTGGTCCTGCCGGCGGCGCGCGAGTTCGCCCAGTTCGGCATCCGCGTCAACGCCATCGCGCCGGGAATTTTCTCGACCCCGATGCTGCACGCCTTGCCGGAAACCGCGCAGCAGAGCCTCGCCGCCTCGGTGCCGTTCCCAAAACTGCTCGGCCAGCCGCCGCAATTCGCCGCGCTGGTGCGCCACATGATCGAGAACCGCTATCTCAACGGCGAAGTGGTGCGGCTGGACGGCGCGCTGCGCATGGCGCCGCGCTGAGAGCGATGCTCAGCAACACCCGCACTCACCGCATCGAATGGGGCGACTGCGATCCCGCCGGCATCATTTTCTATCCGCGCTATTTCGAGATTTTCGACGCTTCGACCACCGTTCTCATCGAGCGCGCGCTCGGCATGAAAAAGATCGACTACCTCAAGGCCTACGACTTCCTGGGCCATCCGCTGGTGGAGACGCGCGCAAGGTTCCGCCTGCCGACACGGTTCGGCGACGAGGTCGCGATCGAGACCGCGTTCGTCGACTGCGGCCGATCGAGCTTCAAGATCGAGCATCGGCTGAGCAGCGCCGGCGCGCTCGCGGTCGAGGGATTCGAGACGCGCGTCTGGGTCGTCCGTCATCCCGACGATCCGGCGCGCATGAAATCGCAACCGATCCCCGCCGAGGTCGTCACGCGGCTGACGCATGGCGGTTGATTTCAACGTCGTTTCCCGGACGCGGCGCAGCGTGAAACGGTGCGCCGCTGATCCGGGACCGTCACAAGCTCGGAGTTTATAACGATCCCGGGTCAGCAGTGCAGCATTGCGCTTCGCTCCATGCTGCACTGCGCCCGGGAAACGTTTCCAGAGCGCGCGGAAATGCGCTAGAAGCTTTACGCCAAAAGGAGAGAAACGCCCATGCGTATCGACGCCTATACCCATTTTTTTCCGAAAAAATTCTTCGACAAGCTCAATGAAGTCGCGGGCGACTATAAGGACATGGGCAAGCGCGTTCGCTCGCTGCCGGCTTTGTTCGACCTCGACGTGCGCAAGAAGATCGTCGACGGCCACAAGGACTATCAGCAAATCCTGTCCTATCCGCAGCCGCCGATCGAGCGTTTCGCCAAGACGCCGGCGGACATCGCCGAGTTCTGCAAGATCATCAATGACGGCTTTGCCGAGATCATCGCCAAGGAGAAGGATCACTTCCCCGGCTGGGTGGCGCAGGTGTCGTTGGCGGCGCCGGACGCCGGCATCGCCGAGGCGCAGCGCGCGCTCAATAACGGCGCGCTCGGCGTGCAAATCTACACCAACGTCGCCGGCAAGCCGCTCGACCGGCCGGAATACCGGCCGTTCTGGAAGAAAATGAACGAGCTCGGCGCGCCGATCTGGCTGCATCCGGCGCGCGGCGCCGAGACGCCGGACTATATGGACGAAAAGAAGTCGCTCTACGAAATCTGGTGGACCATCGGCTGGTCGTACGAAACCGCCTGCGCCATGCTCCGCCTCGTCTATTCCAAGATCATGGACAGCCATCCCAACCTGAAAATCATCACCCACCATTTCGCCGGCATCGTGCCGATGCTCGAAGGCCGGCTCGGGCCGGGCAACGACGTGATGGGCAATCGCACCACCGACGAGGATTACGTCGCGCTGCGCAACAGCCTGAAGAAGCGGCCGCTCGATTATTTCAAGAACGATTTCTGGACCGATACCGCGGCGTTTACCGCGGCGCCGGCAACCAAGTGCGGCATGGAATTCTTCCCCATCGACAAGATCGTGTTCGCCTCCGATTGCCCGTTCGACCCGGAAGGCGGCACGATGTATCCGCGCGAGACGTTGCGGATTCTCGAATCGCTGAAGATGGACAAGGCGACGAGCGAGAAAGTGTTCTGGAAGAATCTCGAAGCCGTCACCGGCAAGAAGCTGGTGAAATAAACAGTCCCCTCTCCCGTGTTCCGCCGCGCTCGCGGCAAAATTTCCGGCGGCCGCCGTCCGTTCCGCCGGTATGCTCGCTATTGCGCCGCCAGCCCGGCGAGACGCCGCGTCAGCGCATTGGGGATGTCGCGCGGCGTATCGACCACGACGACGCCGGCCCGTTCGAGCGCGCTGCGCTTGCCGGCATAGCTTCCGGCATTGCCGGTAACGATGGCGCCGGCATGGCCCATTTTCTTGCCCGGCGGCGAGGCGCGCCCGGCGACGAACGCGACCATCGGCTTGGCCATGCCGGCCGCGTATTCGGCCGCCGCCTCTTCCATCGTGCCGCCGATTTCGCCGACGATGACGACCGCGTCGGTTCGTTCATCTTTGTCGAGCGCGGCCAATGCGTCGCGCGTCGTCGTGCCGAGCATCGGATCGCCGCCGATGCCGATGAAGGCGGATTGGCCGATGCCGGCGCGGGTCAGGTTGAGGCAAACCAGCGTGCCGAGGCTGCCGCTGCGCGAAATCACCCCGACCGAGCCCGGGCGAAACACGTTGGGATTATGGCCGGGCATGATGCCGACAAAACCCTCGCCCGGCGTGACCAGCCCCGCCGTATTCGGGCCGACGATCCGCGCGCCTTGGCGTCGCGCCGCCAAGAGCACCGCCATGACGTCGTGGGCCGGAATGTGCTCGGTGAGCACGACCAGGAGTTTCACCCCCGCCGCGATGGCGTCGAGCGCGGCCGCCTTGGCGAGCGCCGGCGGAACGAACATGACGGCGGTGTCGTAGGGGGCTTGCGCCATCGCCTCGGCCGCCGAAGCGAATACCGGCACGCCGACATGGACTTCGCCGGCGCGCTTCGGATTGACGCCGGCGACGACGCGCGTGCCGCACGCCATCATCTTTTCGGTCCAGAACGTGCCTTGCTTGCCGGTAATGCCCTGAACCAGCACGCGGTGCTGGCGGCGATAGATCATCATCGCGCCGCCTCCACCGCCGCCAGCACGGCATCTTCCATGAAGTCATACGGCTCGATGCCGAGGCGCTCGCGGACGAGCTTGATCGCTTCGTCCTCGCCGGTGCCGTGGATCGAGAAGAACACCGGGATTTTCGGCTTGAGCTTCTCCCAGGCCTTGACGACGCCGTCGGCCATCACGTCGGTGCGGGCGAAGGCGCCGCAAAAATTGATCACCAGGCTTTTGACGTTGCCCGCCGAAAGAACCAGAGCGAGCGCGGCTTCCGCCTTGGTATAGGCCTCGCCGCCGATTTCGAGAAAATTTACCGGCTCCCCGCCGCAATGGGCGATCACGTCCATCGTGGTCATGGTCAGGCCGGCGCCGTTGGCGAGAACGCCGACAGTGCCGCCAATCTCGATGAATTTGAGGCCCGCCTCGGCGCCGCGCCGCTCGAGCGCGGTGAGCTTCTCGCGCGCGCCCAAGCCGGCGAGATCGCCCTGGCGGAACAGCGCGGCGTCGTCGAGCACGAGCTTGCAATCGAGCGCGACCACGCGCCCGTCCTTGAGCTCGGCCAACGGATTGATTTCGATGAGTTCGGCGTCGCGCTCGCGATAGATCTTGTAAAGCGCTGTCAGGATGCTTGCGATTTGCGGCGCGGCGCCGCCGAGATCGAGGCCGGCGAGCATGGCGCGCGCCGCATCGTTGCCGAAGCCTGCGTCGATCTCAAGCCCATGGCGGCGGACGGCGTCCGGCCGCGCCGCGGCAACCTCCTCGATATCCATGCCGCCTTCGGTCGAGAACAGGATGAGCGGCCGGCAGGCGGCAAAATCGGTGAGCACGGCGGCATAGAATTCGCGCGCGATGTCGGCGCGTTCCTCGATCAGGACTCGCTCGACCGTATTGCCGTCGATCGACATGCCGAGGATCGCTTGCGCCGCGACCGCGGCCTCGGCGGCGCTGGAGGCTTTACGAATGCCGCCCGCCTTGCCGCGTTTTCCGGCCGGCACCTGCGCCTTGACCACGCATGGCCCGATTTCGGCAAACGCGGCCTTGGCCTCGTCAGGCGTGACGCAAAGCTTGCCGCGCGGCACCGGAACCGACGCCGGGGCCAGCACTTTCGCCTTGGCGACGTGCTCCTCGAAATTCATCACCGACTGGCGTTCAGCGCCCGTATTTTTTCCAATGCGGGCCGAACAGCTCCTCCTCGCTCGGCTTGTCCTCAGGGATCACGGTGACGAGGTGAGTGATGTTGAGGAAGTGCTTGTAGCTCAGGTTTTCCGAAATGCTGTTCTTCTGCCACGAACCGCAGCCCATGCTGAGCGTGAAGCCGAGCCCGCTGTCGAAACCGCCGCCGTTGCCGAAGGTGTGCGCGAAGTTCACCAGCACGCGCACGACGTCGAGTTCCTCCGCGAGTTCGCGCGCATGCGCCATGTCCTTGGTGTGAATGCCGCAGGAATGTCCCTTGCCCTGATAGTCGAGGATGGCCGCGACCTGCTTCTTGGCCGCCGCGAAATTCTTGGCGCGGTAGACGGTGAGAACGAGCGACAATTTTTCGCCGGAGAACGGATGCTCTTTGCCGGTGCCGGAGTCCTCGACCATGAAGAAGTCGGCGCGCTCGGCGGCAGACGGCAGGCCGAAGGCGCGGGCAAGCACGTTCGCGTCGCGCGCAATGAGATCGCGGTTGAGCCTGCCGTGGCGCCACAGCGCCTGCCGCACGGCCGATTTCTCCGCCGCGGTGCACGGATAGCCGCCAACCTCCCGCAGCGCCGCGATGGCTTTGTCGTAGATCGAATCCAGAACGATCACCGAATTCTCCGACGAGCACGACGTCGAATTGTCGAAAATCTTCGAGGCGCGGATTTTGCGCGCCGCGTCGGCGAGATCGGCGGTGTCGTCGATGATGACGGGGACGTTGCCGGCGCCCACCCCGATCGCCGGCGTGCCGCTCATGTAAGCGCGGCGCACATTATCTTGGGAGCCGGTGACGACGACGAGATCGGCGGCCTTCATCAAGGCTTCGGTCAGGTCCTTGGTGACCGGCGGCGGTGGGATCTGCACGAGATCGGCGGGCAGGCCGATTTTTTCGAGCGCCGTGCGCATGAAGTCGACCGTGCGCTTGGTCGTCGCGTAGCCGAGCGGCGACGGCGCGATGATGATGGCATTGCGTCCTTTGAGCGCCATCATGGCCTTGTTAACGGGCGTCGCGCCGGGATTGGTCGACGGCGTCAATGCGGCGACGACGCCCATCGGTTTGGCGTATTTGACGATGCCTCTGGCCTTGTCCTCCTCGATGATGCCGACCGATTTGCCGCGCAACAGGTCGCGCAGCGTGCCGAAGGTCTTGCGCTGTTTCTTGACGATCTTGTCGGGCACGTTGCCCAGCCCGGTATCGGCGACGGCAAGCGCGGCGAGTTCGCGCGCGTGTTCGGGCTTAAAGACCGACCACGCCAGCGCCCGAACGGCCTCGTCGGCGCGCTCCTGACTGACGTCGCGAAAGCCGGCGAACGCGACGCGCGCGCGGGCCATCAGGTGGTCGACGACCGGCTTTAAGTTGGCGTCCGCCGGCGATTTTACGGCCACAGTCATCGTCGCTAGCTCCCGTCGTTCACTGCGCCGCTTGCTGCACGCGCATGTCCTCGCGCCGGATGCCTGCCACCCTGACGGGCGCTTTCATGGCGTCGCGGCGGAACGGCTCGCCAAGCTCCTGATTGAGGATCACCTCGATGAAGGTGGTGACGCCCTTCTTCTGCGCCTCGCAGGCCGCCCGCAGCGCCTCGGTCAATTCACTCGGCGTTCTGGCCGTGACGCCCTTGAGCCCGCAGCCTTCGGCGACTTTGGCATAGCTGAGATGGGGATCGAGCTCGGTGCCGACGAAATTGTCGTCGAACCAGAGGATCGAATTGCGCTTCTCGGCGCCCCACTGATAGTTGCGGAAGATCACCATGGTGATGCCGGGCCACTCCTTGCGCCCGATCGAGCTCATCTCGTTCATGGAAATTCCGAATGCGCCGTCGCCGGCAAAGCCGACGCAGGGCGTATCCGGATTGCCGATCTTGGCACCGATGATCGAGGGAAAACCGTAGCCGCACGGCCCGAACAGACCGGACGCCAAATATTTCCGTCCCTTTTCAAAGGTCGGATAGGCGTTGCCGATCGCGCAGGCGTTGCCGATGTCGCTCGATATGATCGCATTCTTCGGCAGCCCCGCCTGGATGGCGCGCCAGGCCTGCCGAGACGACATGCGATCGGGCTCGCGCTTGCGCGCATCCGCATTCCATGTCGTGCCCGAATCGTCCTCTTCGTGATCCATGCTGGAGAGCGTTTGCAGCCACCTCGACTTGGTGGTGTGGATCAACGCCTTGCGATCCTCGCGGCCGGCGTCGCCGGCCGACGGCGCAAGCTGCGCGAGAATGCTCTTGGCGACGAACTTGGCGTCGCCGCAGATGCCGACGGTGACGGGCTTGGTCAGCCCGATACGGTCCGCATTGATATCGACCTGGATGACTTTGGCGTTTTTCGGCCAGTAGTCGATGCCGTAGCCCGGCAGCGTCGAAAACGGATTGAGCCTGGTGCCGAGGGCCAACACCACGTCGGCCTTGGCGATGAGTTCCATCGCGGCCTTCGAGCCGTTGTAGCCGAGCGGACCGACGGCGAGCCGATGGCTGCCTGGAAAGCTGTCGTTGTGCTGATAGTTGCTGCAAACCGGCGCATCGAGCTTTTCGGCGAGCGCAACGCATTCGGCGATGGCGTCGCCGAGAACGACCCCTGCGCCCGAAAGAATGACCGGGAATTTCGCGCCCGATAACAGCTTCGCCGCCTCGGCGACGGCCTTGGCGCCGCCGGCCGGACGCTCGAACTCGACGATCGCCGGCAGGCTGATGTCGACGACTTGGGTCCAAAAGTCGCGCGGGATGTTGATCTGCGCCGGCGCCGAAAGGCGCTTCGCCTTGGTGATCACGCGATTCAACACTTCCGCGGTGCGCACAGGATCGCGCACCTCCTCCTGGTAGCAGACCATGTCGCGGAACAGCGCCATCTGCTCGACTTCCTGGAAACCGCCCTGACCGATCGTCCGGTTGGCCGCTTGCGGCGTCACCAAGAGCATCGGCGTGTGGTTCCAGTAGGCGGTCTTGATCGGAGTGACGAGGTTGGTGATGCCCGGGCCGTTCTGCGCGATGACCATCGCCATTTTGCCGGTCGAGCGCGTATAGCCGTCGCAGATCAGCCCACCGTTGGTCTCGTGCGCGACATCCCAGAAGGTGATGCCGGCTGCGGGAAACAGATCGGAGATCGGCATGAATGCCGAACCGATAATGCCGAAAGCATGCTCGATGCCGTGCATCTGCAAGACTTTCACGAAAGCTTCTTCCGTTGTCATTTTCATCGCTTTAGTCCTTTTAAAATTCCGGCGTCTCTCGCGACGCCGGTTGAAGATAATTTTCAGGTTCCGTCTTGGAACGTCTCGGCGAGTTGTTCGGCGGCGCGCCGCAGCGCCGGAAGATGGCCGCGCGCGATCTGCACGGTCATGCGCGCCTCCGGCGCCTGAATCGCAATCGCGGCGAGCATTCCGCCGTTGCGGCCGGTCACCGGCGCCGCAACACAGACGACGCCGGCGAGATATTCCTCGCGGTCGAACGAGACCTGCTCCTTGCGGATTTGCTTGAGCTCGGCCTCCAGCCGCGATTGCTCGGTGATGGTGCCGTCGGTGAAGCGGCGCAGCTCCAGGCTCTGGATGAGGCGTTGGCGGCGTCGCGCCGGCAGCAGCGCCAGATGCAGTTTGCCGATCGCGCTGCAATGCAGCGGCACCCGCGAGCCGGCCCCGAATTGCAGTCGCAGCGGCCAATGTTCGGCCTCGACGCGATCGAGATAGACGATCTCGCCGTTGAGGATGACGCCGATATTGCAGGTCTCATTCACCTGGTGGGCGAGCCGCCGCAACAGCGCATGGCGGCTCGAATCGCGCATCGACGCGCGCATCGCGCCGAACGCCAGATCGGTGAGCCGCGAGCCGACCGTCAGGCGCTTTCGCACCGGCTCGCGCGCCAGATAGCCGGAGGAGACCAGGCCGTCGACCAGCCGATAGGCCGTCGCCTTCGGCAGCGCCAGCGCCTCGATGACGCTGGAGACTTCGAGCGCCACCGGGGAATGCGCCACGAGGTCGAGGATGGCAAAAGTGCGCGCCGTCGCCGTCGATATCGCTTCGTGCCCGCCGTCCGGCGCCGCGACGGCGTGCGGAGCGGCCGGTCGGATAATATCGTCTTTGATCGCGTACGACTTCATCGGTGCTCACCTGAAACGGCGACGGCCGCGGCGCGGCGGCGCATCGAAAACAGTTCGCGAACGACCGGATAGCTCAGCGCGATGACCGAGGCCACCATCAGCGTGCCGCAGATCGGTCCTCTGAAGAACACGGTCCAGTCATTGCCGCTGGAGATCATGCTGCGCATGAACGCGGTCTCGCCGACCGGCCCCAGGATCGCTCCGAGCACCATCGGCGAAATCGGATATTTGAATTTTTCGAACAGGTAGCCGAGCACGCCGAAGATCACGATCATCCAGACGTCCGACATGTCGTTGCGGTTGGCATAGGCGCCGACCAGGCAGAACATCACGACGATCGCCGACAGCACGCCCTGCGGGATGGTCAAGACCTTGACGACGACCCTGATCCAGAAAAATCCGACGACGCACATGCCGATGACGCTGGCGAACATCGAGGCGAGGATGGTGTAGACCATCAGCGAGGAAGCCGGATCTTCGAACAGCATCGGCCCCGGCTGTACGCCGTGCAGCAGGAATGCGGCGAGGATGACGGCCGTGGCGCCGGAGCCGGGAAGCCCCAGCGTCAACAGCGGGATCATGTGACCCGCCACCGAACCGGTGGCGCCGATCTGCGGCGCGACGATGCCCTCCGGGATTCCGGTCCCCAACAGCTGCCGGCGCCGGCCGTATTGCTTCTCGATGCCGTAGGAGATGAAGGAGGTGATGGTGGCGCCGGCGCCCGGCACGATGCCGAGCAAGGTCCCCAGCACGGTGCTGCGGATCAGCGTGGTCTTGATCGCCAGGAATTCGCGCAGCGACGGGAACTCCGTCGCGACGTTCACTTTGGCATCTTTGGGCTGATCGAGGCGCAGTCCCTCGCCGATCCGGCTCAACACCTCGCCGAGGCCGTACATGCCGACCAGGACCTCGACCAGTTGCACGCCGTCGCGCAGGATCGGCACGCCGAAGGTAAAGCGGTCCGTGCCGTAAATGCTGTCGATGCCGATGGTCGCCACCAATAGCCCGACGCACAGGCTGATCAGCGAATTCACCAGCGATTTTCCGGCAAGCGCCACGACCGTCGTCAGACCGAAGAACACCGCGGCGAAATAGTCCGGTGAATCGAATTTCAGCGCCGCCTCGCTCATCGGTCCGGCCAGCGCCACCATCACCGTCGAAGAGACGAGACCGGCGAGGAGCGCGGCGACCAGCGCCCAGCCGAGTGCTTTGGCCGGCTCGCCGCGCTGCGCCATCGTGTAGCCGTCCCACAGCATCGGCACGTCCATTGGCTCGCCGGGAATGCGGTAAAGAATGGCGGTGAAGCAACCGCCATAGGTACCCGAGAAATAAATCGCGGTGAGCAGGATGACCGCCGGCTCGATCGCCATCTGATAGGTGAACGGCAGCGCCAGCACGACGCCCATCACCAGCCCGAGCCCCGGCATGATCGAGACCGCCATCCCGACCAGCAAGCCGACGAACAGCATCAAGAAATTGAACGGCTGGAAAATCTCGACGAAGCCGTGGGCGAGACTGACGATAACCACGGCCGCCTCCTAGCGTACGCCCATCGCGGCCATCAGCCCGTAGGACAGGCCGTCGAATGGCGCGATGCCGACCGGCAGCGCCACATAGACCACGCGCATGAACATGAACATGAAGGCGAACGCGATCGCCACGCTCAAGACCGCGACATGCAGGAATCGTCGGTAATGGCCGAGATAGATGAGACCGAAGCTGAAGACGATGGTCGCCAGAAAGAAGCCGAGCACCGGCATGATGAGGAGATAACCGAGCGTGGCGCCGACCGCGAGCCAGACCAGCCACGGATAAACCTCCGGCGGCCGGACCAGCGCCTCGGTGTCATCGGTCGGCGCTTCCGGCGCGGCCGCTCCGGCCTTCATCGCGCTCGACACCGCGCCCCACAGCGCCGAGGCCAGGAGCAGGAGCAGAATAAGCTTCGGCCACGCCCCAGGACCGATTCGTCCCGAGGCTTGCTCGAACTCGAAATTCTCGGCCGCGTGGTAGAGAAACAGGCCGACCGCGAGCACGACCAGATAGGGCAGCGTGGCCCGGCACCGGTCCAGCCAGCCGACGGCTTTGCCCGAACTCGCCGGCATGCTCACTTCGATCCCGTCTGCATGGATGCCAGAATGCCCTTGGCCTGAGCCAGCCAGGAATCCATGAACTCCCGCGCCTTATCCATCGGCACGTAGCTGTCGGGATCGGCGTATTGCTGATTGAGATAGGCGGCGAATTCCGGAGTTTGCGCGACCTTCGCCAGCGCGTTGGCCAGAAGCTTGACGCGCGCCGGATCGGTGCCGGCCTTGACCACGATGGAGCGGAACTGCGGCAGCGTGACGTCGTAACCGAATTCCTTGGCGACCGGGACATTGGCGAATTGCGGGATGGAAAGCCGATGCGAGTAGAAGAAGATCAGCGGCCGGATCTTGCCGCCGTCGAAATAGCTGCGCACGTCGCCGGTTTGCTCATAGAGCACGTCGGCGTTGCCGCCGAGGATCGAGGTGTAGCGCAGTTCCGGCTCGGCATAAGGGATCGGCTGGAATTTGAATCCCTTTTTGTCCAGATAAGAGGTCGTGATGTCATCGGCACTGCCGAAGCCGAGAATCGCGACCTTGAGCGTCTGCTGCTTCGCGGTTGCGGCGAGTTCTTGCCAGGTATGCCATTGGCTCTGGGTGTTGACCCAGTAGCCGGACGGTTGCTGGATCATGATGGCGAGCGGGATGACCTGATCCGCGGTGAAGCCGGGATGCGGTCCGGCCAGCAGCGAATAGGTGTCGCCGATCAGCACCGCGAGCGTATAGCCGTCGGCCGGCGCATTCAAAAGCTTGGTGATGCCGGTCTGTCCGGTGGCGCCCGGCACGTTGAGCACCGGGAACGACACGCCGAGATCCTGCGACATGATTTTTCCGGACGTGCGCGCCAACAAATCCGCGCCGCCGCCGGGTCCCCACGGGACGATGAAGTTGATCGGATGATCCGGATATTTTTCCTGCGCCTGCGCCGTGCCGGGGGCGAATGCAAACGCGAGCGCCACTGCGCCGAGCCATGCTATTGTTCGAGCGATCATCTTTTGAGCGATCATCGTTTTGTCCTCCCTTTGCCGCGGGTTCGCCGACCGGTGTCGGGCGCTCCGCGCGCCACGTAAAACCACCGAATTCCCATTAGCTGAGACTTATTGGTTTTAAAACCAATAGCATAGTGCTAATCGGGCGACAACGAGGCCGGCGGCCGGCTTGGGCCCGGCGCGGACCGAAAAAATCGGATAAAATCAAATCCGGGAATTCAAGAATTAATGACCAGCCGGGGAAGCTAAGGGAGGGAGATGTGTCCAGCCTATCCAGTGTGCAGCGGCCGGAAGATTTAGCGGCGCAAGAGAATTTGCTGGCGCGGCTCGACCGGATGCCCGTCAACCGGAAAATATTGTTCCTGGTCGGATTGCTCGGCGTGATCTGGATTTTGGAGGCTTTCGATATCGGCATCATCGCGCCGGTATTGTTCATTTTGAAAGGCGAGTGGCAGCTGTCGCCGAGCGCCACCGGTCTGGTCGGCAGCGCCGGCACGCTCGGCATCGTTATTGGGCTGCTGCCCGCTGGCCGACTGGCCGACCGGTTCGGCAGAAAAACCACGCTGGTTGGCGGCATAATCGTATTCAGTATCGTGACGTTTCTTGCCAGCTTTTCGCACGACGCCACCCAATTGGCGATCTACCGCTTCATCGCCGGCTTGGGACAAGGCGCCGTCTTTCCGGTTCCGTATTTGCTGCTCTCCGAATTCGTCAACAAGCAGTGGCGCGGCACCGCCGTCGGCTTGGCCAACTCTCTGCTCGGCTTTTCCTACGGCCTCAACACATTGGCCGGCGCGCTGGTGGTCGGCCACATGCCGGCCGGTCAGGCGTGGCAGACGCTGCTCATGCTTGGCGGGCTGCCCATCGTCATCGTTCCGATCATCATCAAATATCTTCCGGAATCGCCGCGTTTCCTTTTAAAGGTCGGCAAAATCGCCACCGTCCGCACTTTCGTCGAGCAGCTCGAAGACATCAGTCACGTGCCGCACGACGAAAAGCTCATCGACCAAGGCTCGCTCAAAGTGCTCGAAGCGACGGCGCAGCGGCGCGTCTCGATCTTCGATCTGTTCCGTTACCCGTACCGGCTGCGTTGCGTGGTGGCCTATCTGGCGCTGCTGTCGCCGTTCATCGTGTTTTACATCATCACCATCTATGGGCCGTCGATCCTGCAGCGCATGGGCGCCAGCAAGGAAAACGCGCTGTATTACACGTCGGGACTGTTGTTCCTGACCGTGATTTCCACCGCGATCGCCGGCAGCATAGGCGACAAGATCAGCCGGCGCTGGGGCCTCGTCATCATCATGACGATAACGGCGCTCGGCACGGTGGCGCTCGGCGCGCCGCTGTCGCAAGGGGCGATTATCGCCGCCGCAATCGTGGTCTGGAGTTTCGATTATGCCGGGTTCCCGCTGGCGAAACTGTACATGGCCGAGCAGTTTCCGACCCGGCTGCGGGCGACCGGATCGATGCTCGGCGAGAGCATCACGCGGTTTCTCGGCGGCGTCGTGCTGGTCTACCTGTTCCCGATCCTGAGCGCGGTGATGGACGCCTCGACGTTGTTCCTCATCTTGGCCGTGCTCACGGTGCTTTGCATCCTGCCGATCTGGATCCTGGGCTTCCAAACCTCGGGCGTCAGCGTGGAGCAGACCGGCACGGATCTGGCGGCGCTGGCCAAGATCGGGCCGCGGAAATAGCGAGGTCGACGCCTCAGGCCGGCTCGATCACGAACAGGGTGCGGCCGTATTCGACAAGCTCGGCGTTCTCCGCGCCGATTTGGACGACGCGGCCGTCGTGTTCGGAGGCGATCGTGGTGAAAAGCTTCATCACCTCGATCAGGCAAAGCGGGTCGCCCTTGCGCACGGTGCTGCCGACGTCGACGAAGGGCGCCGCCTCGGGCGACGGCGCGCGGTAGAACGTGCCGACCATCGGCGCGGTGACCTCGATCTGGTGTAGCGCGCGCGCCAGCGCCTCGGCGGGCGGGCGCGCCGGCGCGAGCGGCGCCGTAGACGCCGTCGCGATCGTTGCGCCGGACGCATCATGCGAGGTCGCGACTGCGCCTCCGGCGGCATTGCGACGCACCACCAGCTTGATGTCGCCGGTCTCGACGATCAGCTCGTCGCAGGAGCTGCCGTCGACGATCTTCAAAATCTCGGCGATCTCATCGTAACTCAGGCCCACATGCCTCCCCGTTTTTTCGTCTGCTACCTGTCGTTGCCGTCGTATCTCGTTGCCGTTCTTATCATCAATCGTCGCCGAAAGGCGTTCGGTCTTGCAATATGATTTTTCGCTGTCACAGTCGGCGGGGTGGAAGGCCGCCGACCGCAAGCGCGGCCTGGTCCTTAGGGAGGCGGCGGTGCGTCGCGTATTGATCGCCAATCGCGGAGAGATCGCGTTGCGCGCCATGCGCACCTGCCGGCGGCTCGGTCTCGAAAGCGTTTCGGTCTATTCCTCGGCGGACGGCAATTGCCCGCATCGATGGGCGGCCGACCACGCCGTCTGCATCGGGCCGCCGCCGCCCAAAGCGAGCTATCTCAACGCCGCGGCGCTGCTCGAAGTGGCGGCGGCATACCAATGCGACGCGGTCTATCCCGGCTACGGTTTTCTCGCGGAAGACGCAAGTTTCGCCGCGCGCTGCGCGCAAGCGGGATTGAACTTCATCGGTCCGAGCGCCGACGTCATCGCGCAGATGGGCGACAAGGTCGCGGCGCGGCGGACCGCGGCGGCGTTGGGCATTGCGGTGGTGCCGGGCTCGAACGAGGGCTTCACCGCGGCGGCGGACGCCGCGGCGCGCGCAGCTGAAATCGGATTCCCGTTGCTGTTGAAGGCGAGCGCCGGCGGCGGCGGACGCGGCATGCGCGTCGTCGCCGAGGCCGATCGCTTTGCCGAATTGTTCGCGCAGGCCAGCGCGGAAGCCGCCGCCGCCTTCGGGCGGCCGGATATCTATATCGAGCGGTTTTTCCCGGAAATCCGCCACATCGAAATCCAGGTTTTCGGCGATCGGCACGGCAATTACGCCGAGCTCGGCGAGCGCGATTGCAGCGTGCAGCGCCGGCATCAGAAGCTTGTCGAGGAGGCGCCGTCGCCCGTGCTCGATAAAGCGGCGGGCCGCGCCATGGCGGACGCGGCACTAACGCTCATTCGCGCGCTCAATTACGTCAATGCAGGCACCGTCGAGTTCATCTACGAAGTCGCCAGCGCGCGCTTCTTCTTCATCGAAATGAATACCCGCATTCAGGTCGAGCATCCGGTGACCGAGATGGTGACCGGCAACGATTTGGTGGCGGAGCAGTTTCGCGTCGCCGCCGGTGAGCGGCTCGCGCTGGTGCCGGCCGGCAACGACGGGCCGGTCGCGATCGAATTCCGCATCAATGCCGAGGATGCCGAACGCGATTTCCGCCCGTCGCCGGGAATGCTCACGCGCTGGCGGCCGCCGAACGGCCGCGACATCCGGCTCGACAGCCACGTCTACGAAAATTACGTAGTGCCGCCCTATTACAATTCGATGCTCGGCAAGCTGATCGTGACCGGCCGCGACCGCTCGGCCGCGATCGAAACGGCGGCATCGGCGCTCGACCGGTTCGACGTGTCCGGCGTTGCTACCACGGTTAAGTTCCACGCCGAACTCGTGCGGCGGCCGGAATTCGCGCGGGCGGAAATCCACACGCGCTGGGTCGAAGACAGATTGCGGACGCAAGAACGGGCGCAAGTGCATTGATGGGCGCCGGTAAAACCAGCAAAAAGCCCATACGGCTCGTCGACGTGACGTTGCGCGACGCCCACCAATGCCTGTGGGCGACGCGCATGACGACCGCGATGATGGCCGACCTCGCGCCGCGGCTCGACCGCGCCGGCTTCGAAGCCATCGATCTGGTCGGCGGCGCCGTGTTCGACGTCTGCGTGCGCTATCTGCGCGAGGACCCGTGGGCGCGCATGCGCATCGTCAGCGGCTGGGTCAAGCATACGCCGCTCGTCGTGATGACGCGCGGGCAGAGCCTGTTCACCTTCGAGTTTTTCCCCGACGATATCGTCGAGCTGACGGCACAACGGATCTTCGCCAACGGCATCCGCTACCACACGCCCTACGACGCGCTCAACGACATGCGCAATATGCAAGTGCCGGTGCGCGCGGCCAAGCAGGCCGGGCTCTACGTTGCCGGCGGCGTGGTCTACACGCTCAGCCCGGTCCACACCGACGACTACTATGCGCGCAAGACGCGCGAGCTGATCAAGCTCGGCGTCGACGCGGTCTTTATCAAGGACCCGAGCGGGCTGCTCACGCCCGAGCGGGCGCAGACGCTGGTGCCGGCGCTCAATGGCGTCTGCGGCGCGCTGCCGCTGCACCTGCATTCGCATTGTCTCACCGGGCTTGCGCCCTACACGGCCCTGCGCGCGATCGAGCTCGGCGTCGACGTGGTGCATACGGCGACCTCAACCTTGGCCAATGGCGCGTCGCACCCGGCGACCGAAAGTTTTGTCGAGAATGCAAGACGCGACGGTTTTAGCGTGCCGCTCGATCTCAAGCCGGTCGAGGAAGTCGCCGAGCGGCTGCGTTACATCGCCGCGCGGCAAGGCAAGCCCGTCGGCCACATCCTCGAACACGACGCCTTTCACTACGAGCACCAGATGCCCGGCGGCATGGTGTCCAATCTGAAATCGCAGCTCGCGCCGCTCGGCATCGCCCATCGGCTGCCCGACGTGCTGGAGGAAGCCGCGCGGGTGCGCCGCGATCTGGGCTATCCGATCGTGGTCAGCCCGTTCGCGCAATTCGTCATGACCCAAGCCGTCCTCAACGTCATGGGCAAGGAGCGTTACGCGACGGTGCCCGACGAGGTGCGCAAATACGTGCTCGGCTATTACGGCGAAATCGCCGGACCGATCGAGCCCAATCTCTACGACCGCATTACCAAAGGCGCGGCGGCGACCACGACGCGGCCCGGCGATCTGATCGAACCGGGCATCCCGCGCGTACGGCGCGAACGCGGACCGTTCGCCAGTGACGACGATCTGTTGCTCGCGGCGTTCTATTCCGACCGCGAATTCAAGGCGCTCAAGGCGGCAGGGCCGATCAAGACCGAGTATCCGCTTGCCGCGACCCCGCTCATCACGCTGTTGAAGGAAATCGCGCTGCGGCCGGACATTCGCTCGTTTCACGTCGTCAAGCGACCGGCATTGGCATGACCATGACCTCACCCGCCATCATCACGGTCGCGATCACCGGCGCCGTTCCGCGCAAAAAGGACACGCCGGCGGTGCCGGTGACGCCGAGCGAGCAGATCGAATCCACGCACGAGGCGTTCGAGGCGGGCGCCACGGTCGCCCATATTCACGTCCGCAATCCCGACGAGACGCCAAGCTCCGATCCGGAATTGTTCGCGCGGGTTCAGGACGGCATCGCCAAGCATTGCCCCGGCATGATCATTCAGTTTTCGACCGGCGGCCGCGGCAGGGAGCAGAGCGAGCGCGGCAAGATGCTGAATCTCAAGCCGCACATGGCCTCGCTCGCCACGGGGTCGGTGAATTTTGCCAAGCAGATTTACGAGAATCCACCGCAGCTCGTCGAAGATCTCGCGCGCGCGATGCTGCAATACGACGTCAAGCCGGAGATCGAAGTGTTCGACGTGGCGATGCTCTATAACGCCAAGGCGATGGCCGATCGCGGCCTGCTCAAACGGCCGTGCCAGGTCCAGTTCGTCATGGGCATTCCGAATGCGCTGCCGGCGCGGCGCAAATTGCTGGAATTCCTGGTCGCCGAGCTCAAGGAGATCATGCCGGACTCGACGTGGTCCGCGGCCGGCATTGCGCGGCATCAGCTCGAGGTCAATCGTTGGTGCCTCGAACTCGGCGGTCACGTGCGCACCGGGCTCGAGGACAACATCAAGTTTGACAAGGACCGCCTGGCGCGCAGCAATGCCGAACTCGTCGCCCGCCTCGCCGGGCTGTGCGCCGAATATGGGCGGCGTGCCGCCAGTTGCGCCGAAGCGCGCAAACTATTGGGACTGCCGGCGGCGTAGCGCGCCGGAATGCAACAACGGAGGGGAGAGAAAAATGGCTCAGGCTTCCAAGAAGGACGACGGCGCGACGATGTCGATCCGCACCATCGCGTTCGCCAGCTCGATCGGCACGACCATCGAATGGTACGATTTCTTCCTCTACAACACGATGACGGCGCTCGTCCTCAACAAGCTGTTTTTTCCCAATGCCGACATCCTGATCTCGACCCTGTTGGCCTATGTCACGTCCTTTGTCGGATTCCTGTCGCGGCCGATCGGCGGCATCATCTTCGGCCACTACGGCGACCGCATCGGCCGCAAGACCGTGCTCATCCTGACGCTCTTGATCATGGGCGTTGCCACGTTTTTGATCGGGCTCTTGCCGACCTACGCTACCGCCGGGGTCTGGGCGCCGCTCATGCTGTTGGCCATGCGCATATTCCAGGGCATCGGCATCGGCGGCGAGTGGGGCGGCGCGGTGCTGATGGCGATCGAACATTCGCCCGGCGGCAAACGCGGCTTTTACGGCAGTTGGCCGCAAATCGGCGTTCCGGCGGGCCTGTTGATCAGCGCGGGCGTCGTCAGCTTGCTGTCACTCATGAATAACGACGATTTCTTCGCTTGGGGATGGCGCATTGCGTTCTTGCTCAGCGCCGTGCTCGTCGTCATCGGCGTCTATATCCGGTTGAAGATCATGGAGACGCCGGCGTTCCAGAAAGCGCAGCAGGAGCACAAGATCGCCGCGGTGCCGATCGCTGAGCTGTTCCGTACCCACACCAAGAACACAATTCTGGGCCTCGGCGCGCGTTACATCGAAGGCGTGACCTTCAATATCTACGCCGTGTTCTGCGTGTTCTATATCACCAGCACGCTGCACATGACCCGGCAAAATGCATTGGCCGCGGTCATGGTCTCCTCGGCGATCATGATTGTCTTGCTGCCGGTGTGCGGTCAGATCTCCGATCGCATCGGCCGCCGCGCCTTGTACGGCATCGCCGGCCTACTGATTGGCGTGCTGACCTTCCCGGCATTCTGGCTGATGCAGCAGCTATCGCCGCTGTTGACCGTCATCGCCGTGACGGTGCCGTTCGGCATCGTCTATGCGGCGGTCTACGGTCCGGAGGCCGCCCTGTTCTCCGAACTGTTCGACACACGGGTGCGCTATACCGGCATCTCGTTCGTCTATCAGTTCTCGGGAATCTTCGCGAGCGGGCTGACGCCGATCATCGCCACCGCGTTGCTGCCGGTTGGCGGTAATCAACCGTGGCTGATTTGCCTCTACGTCCTTGCGGTCAGCATCATCAGCGCACTGTCGGTGCTGGCGATGACGGATCGGCATAAGAGCGACATATCCGTCGACATCAAGCAAGGCCTGCAGCCGCTCGGCGGCTGAATGGCCGAAGTCAATCGAGGGGACCCGAACCGCGACGCGATCAAATGGACCTCAATCTTAAAGGTCGCGTCGCATTCGTCACCGGCGGCGGCGCCGGGATCGGCGAAGCGATCGCGCGGGTGCTGGCGGCGGAGGGCTGTTTGGTCGTCGTTGCCGACCGCGACAGCTCGGCCGCTGAACGGACCGCCGCCTCCATCGTGCGCGACGGGCTATATGCTTATCCGGTTGCCGTCGATGTTGCCGATGCCGCAGCGGTTGAAGCCGCTTTTGCCCGCTCGACTCCAAAAGTGAAGCGCGGGGCGCGCCGGAAATCCTGGTGAACGCCGCCGGACTGCTTTCGACCGGCCGCTTCGCCGATTTGCCGGCGGGCGAATTCCAACGCGTCGCCCGGGTCAATATCGACGGCATTATCAACTGCGCGAGAGCGGCGATCCCGGCGATGACGGCGGCGCGCCGCGGCCGCATCGTCAACATCGCCTCGGTGTCGGCCATGCGCGGCGGCGGCGCAATCGGCAATACGCTCTACGGCGCCACCAAGGCCGGCGTCGTGGCGCTGACCGTGGGACTCGCCCGCGAACTCGGGCCCAGCGGCATCACCGTCAATGCCATAGCCCCGGCCATCGTCGACACGGCGATGACGCATGCCGCCCTGACCGATGAAGTGCGAAAAAAGATAATGGCGCGCATCCCGCTCGGCCGCTTCGGCACCGGTACCGACGTCGCCGAACTGGTGGCGTTTCTCGCCTCCGATCGCGCGTCTTTCATCACCGGAACGGTCATTCCGGTGGACGGCGGCTTCCTGACGGTGTGACGTCACGCGGTCGCCAGAATGACGGCGCAGGTCGTGACAATGTCGTCGACGCTGGCGCCGCGCGACAAATCGCTGATCGGCCTGGCGAAGCCTTGCAGGAACGGGCCGATCGCGGCGGCGCCGCCCAGCCATTGCACGAGCTTGTAGCCGATATTGCCGGCGTCGAGATCGGGAAAGATCAGCACATTGGCGCGTCCGGCGACCGCGCCGATGTTCTTGACTTTCTTCGCCGCCACGTCCGGCACTAAAGCCGCGTCGGCTTGCAGTTCGCCGTCCACCGCCAAGCCAGGCGCCCGTTCGCGAATGAGATCGAGCGCGCGCCTGACCTTGTCGACGCGGGCGTGTTGCGCGCTTGCCTTGGTCGAGAACGACAGCATGGCAACGCGCGGCGTCTCGCCGAGCAGGTTTTCGGCGCTGCGGGCGGACGCGATCGCGATATCGGCCAACTGCGCCGCGCTCGGATCGGCATTGACCGCGCAGTCCGCGAAGACAAAGGAGCGCGGTCCGGCGCCAAGGAAATTCGGCACGATCATGAGGAAATAGCTCGACGGCAGCGCCATGCCGGGTGCGAGCCCGATCGTCATCAATCCGGCTTCGATGACGCGGCGCGTCGGGTTTGCCGCGCCCGCGACCATGGCTTGCGCGTCGCCCTGCCGGACCATCATGCCGGCGAAATAAAGCGGCTTCGACACCAGCCGGACGCCCATCGCCGGCGTCATATTTTCGCGCGCGCCGGCACAAGCCGCACCGTAGCGTTCTACGCGCGCATCGCTGCCTGGATCGATCAGTTCGATGCCGCCAAGGCCGATGCCAGCGGCGCCGGCGGATTTGGCGATCGCGCCCGGCGCGCCGACGACGATCGGATGGGCGATTTCCCGATCAATGAGACTACGTGCGGCAGCAATCACGCGTGCATCTTCGCCCTCAGGTAATACAATATTGAGATGACGACGCCGCGCGATCTCGAAACAACGCTCGATCGGGCCCATGTTTAGCTCACATGTCTAACGCACATGTTCAACTCAGAATGTTCATCGCAATGACGACGCCAACGAGGCCATAGATGACCGAAACAAACGAGCCGATCAAGATTCACCGCGGATTGAAGGGCGTCTATTTCGACCGTTCGCCGTGCACTTTCATCGACGGACGCATCGGCGAATTGCGCTACCGCGGCTATTCGATCCACGAGCTGGCCGAACATTCGAGCTTTGAAGAGACGGCCTGGCTGCTTCTTTACGGCGAATTGCCGACCCACGCGCAGCTCGCCGCGTTCGACCGCGCCTTGAAGGCCGCCCGCGAGCTGCCGGCGCCGATTCTCGATATCATCCGCACCATCAAATCCGCGCATCCAATGGACGTGTTGCGCACCGCGGCCTCGGCGCTCGCCGCCTACGACCCCGACACGTCCGACAATTCGCGCGACGCCGTCATTCGCAAAGGCATTCGGCTGACCTCGCAAGTGCCGATGATCGTCGCCGCGCACGCGCGATTGCGCGAAGGTCTCGAGCCGGTCGCCGCCAGCAAGGAGCTTTCTCACGCCGCCAATCTGTTATGGATGCTCAAAGGTGAGATGCCGAGCCGCGATGCCGCCCAATTGATCGACCGCGACTTGGTGCTGCACGCCGAGCATGGCTCCAACGCCTCGTCGTTCACCGCCCGCGTGGTGATCGGCACCGAAGCCAATCTGCATGCCGCCGTCACCGCGGCGATCGCGGCGCTGTCGGGTCCCGCCCATGGCGGCGCCGCCGAGGACGTGATGAAGATGGCCGAAGAGATCGGCGATCCGTCGCGCGCGGCCGTTTACGTCCGCGCCAAGCGCCAGGCCGGCGAAGCGGTGACCGGCTTCGGCCATCGCGTCTACCGCGCCGAGGATCCCCGCGCCCGCCACATGCGCGCCGGCGTCGAGCGACTGTCGAAGCAAATGGGCCAACCGCGCTGGTACGAGATTCTGCAAGCCGTGGTGGCGGCCATGGCGCCCTATGCACGCCACGGCGTCAACGTGAACGTCGATTTCTATTCCGGCGTGGTCTACCACCTGCTCGGCATCAAGCGCGATCTGTTCGTGCCGATCTTCGCCATCGGCCGCGTGCCCGGCTGGGTCGTGCAAGCGCTCGAGCAATTGGACAACAACATCCTGATCCGGCCGCTCACGCTCTATAGCGGTCCCGACGCGCGGCCGTACCTGCCGGTCGAGCGCAGGTCGGGATAACCGGTTCCCGCGCCCCGTGATTGCGAGAAATCCGCCTCCGTTCGCCGCGCAATAACGGCGCCGCTGTG
Organism: uncultured Alphaproteobacteria bacterium; assembly: GCA_963823225.1. Lineage (GTDB taxonomy): Bacteria > Pseudomonadota > Alphaproteobacteria > Rhizobiales > Xanthobacteraceae > BOG-931. Next base: position 761,073 of record CAWGKM010000001.1, read on the forward strand.
TCTACAACCTTCGAGTTTAGCTGGAAAATCCTCCTCTTGACATTGCAAAAGTGACGGCATAGTGAATTCACTATGCATGCAAAATCGCGGGCCCCGCGCAGCGTCTTGGACGAGGCCTATGACAGCCTCAAAAAATCCATTGTCGACGGCGTCTACCAACCGGGAGCGCGGCTGCGCGCGCTGCGCCTCGCGCACGAGCTCAAGATCAGCCGCACGCCGGTCAAGGAGGCGCTGGCGCGGCTGGAACAGGAAGGCCTGGTGCGGTGCGAGCAGGGCTCCGGCTACATCGTTCGCGGCGTGAGCGTCGGCGAAATTATCAATCTCTACCGCGTCCGTGAAGTTCTCGAAGTCGAGGTCGCGCGCGAAGCCTTGCCGAACCTGACCGCCGCGGCGCTGCAAGCCATGGGCCAAGCGCTCGACCACGCCGACGAGCTATTGGCGGGAAAACGTTTCGCCGATTTTTTGCGAGCTAACCGTAAATTTCACAACCTGATCACCGCGCAGAGCCGCAACAGCGTCCTGCAGGAAGTGCTGGCCAATCTCGACGCCAGGTTTTGGAGCATCGGCACCATCGTCGTGTCGCGGCATCCGCAACGTGCCCAAGACATCCGCCGCGAAAACCGCGCGATTCTGAACGCTCTGGTCGGCGGCGACTTCAAGGTCGTCGAGGAGGCGGTGAAGGCGCACGTGCGCGGCGCCGCCAACGCGGTGCGCTTTTTCATCGAGCGCGAAACGCAACATCTATTCATCGTGGCGGCGTAATTCCGCCCCGGAGGATACATGGACGACCGGACACGGACGACACTTCAACCGCTGCAGGCCGACGCCAGAGCCGAAATCGCCGCTGCCGGCGGCGCCAGATGCGCCGCCCGCCGAAGGCCTGTTGAGCCGCTGGGTGCCGGCGGAAGATCCGACCAAGCCGCGCAAGAGCACCACCTATCACCCCGTCATTCTCAAGCTGGAATTGCTCAGCCAAGGACTGAAAGTCTCGCCCGAAGCCGCGGCCGGACTCGGCAAGACGCTCAAGATCGATCACGCCGTCGGCGCCGTCGGCAAGCACGCGCTCGATATCATTCTCGATCCCGGCAAGGTCTATGTCGGCGTTCCGGTCGGCGGCGCGGTGAGCGAGCATTTGACGAACGGCACGCCGTTTACGCTGGAGGCCGACAACGGCAAGTACTTCATCGGCAAGAAGCCCGCCGTGCTGCGCGAGGACGGACGCTGGGAATGCGTCGACGAGGACACCAAGGCGGAAAAGCTGATGAGCGTCACCATACCGCCCTACCCGCATTACTACGATCACTACACCTCGCGCGGCCATTCCATGCGCGGCATCATGCCGATCGCCGGCGATTTCGGCGGCGCGACGATTTTTCCGCACTGTCATTACTTCGGCAGATTTTTCGACGATTACCGGCACACCGAATGCCGCTTCTGCGGCATCGACGAGAATTTGGAATCCGGCCGCGACATTTTCCCGAAACGGCCGGACGATTTTCTGGAAACCGTCGCCGAGGCCCGCAAATATCCGTATTTCCGCCACGGCCCGGTCTTCGCCGGCGGCACCACGCCGCCGCCGGACCGCGGCGCCAAGGCGCACGCCAAATATCTCCGCCCGCTCAAAGACGCCTTTCCCGACAACTGGCTGCGCCTGACGATCGCGCCTCCAGAAGAGGAGCGCTACATCGACATGCTGTTCGAGGCCGGCGCCGATCTGGTCGGCTTCAACTACGAAATCTTCGATCCCGAACTGTTCGCCAAGATGTGCCCGGGCAAGGTGCGCGACATCGAGAAGGGCAAGCCCGGCCACAAGCATTATGACCGGATGCTCGGCTACATGGTGCAGACTTTCGGGCGCGGCCATGCCAGCGCCAACCTGATCGCCGGTCTAGAGCCGGCGCAAAGCACGGTCGACGGGCTTGTCCACCTGACGTTGATGGGTGCCATCCCGACGATTTTCGTGTTCGTCCCGCTGAAGGGAACGACGCTGGAAGATCACAAGCCGCCTTCGATCCGCGAAATGATCTACATCTACGCCAACCTGAAAGAAACCACCGAGCGGTTCGGCGGCGATACCTATTGCGCCGGCTGCAATCGCATGTTGATCAACACCAAATATTACGACGGCATGCAGCCGACGATGCCGACGATCACCGAAGACGATCTGCGCTTTGCCGGCTTGCCGCCCGAAGACCTGCACGTCGCGCCGCGCGTGCCGCACGTGTTGGCGCTGAAATACTGACCCGCCAGCGCGTCGCACGCGTCAATCGGGGGAACTACTCATGCCCTATGTCGTGACCGAAGACTGCATCCGATGTAAATACATGTATTGCGTCGAGCGCTGTCCGGTCGGCTGCTTCCACGAAGGCGAGAATATGCTCGTCATTCACCCGGACGAATGCATCGACTGCGCGGCCTGCGAGTCGAACTGCCCGGTGACCGCCATCGTTTCCGATATCAACTCGCGAGCCGCGAATTGGGCGCTGCTCAATCGCCGCTATTCGGCGGTGTGGCCGAAGATCCGCGAAAGAGGCCGAGCGCCGGCCGACGCCCGGGAATGGGAAGATGCCCCAGGCAAATATGTGAGATACTTCAGTCCCGATCGCGGCACGTGCCATTTACCGGCGGCGAAGTAATCGAAACAACGGAGAAGTTCATGCGTTTCGACGTTCGCGCACTCCGGTCGATCGCGGGATTGTCTTTTGCCGGAATGATTCTCGCGGTGGGGATTTTCGCGGCGGATTTGGCGCGCGCATTTCCGGATCGGCCGATCAACATGATCGTGCCGTGGGGCGTCGGCGGCGGCGCCGATCGGGTGGGCCGCATCTTCGCCGGCTTGATGTCCGCCAAGCTCGGCGTTTCGATCCCGGTCATCAACGTCACCGGCGCGTCGAGTCAGGTCGGGCTCAATAAAGCGCTCGGCGAGCCGGCCGACGGTTACAGCGTCATCGAAATAACGTCCGACAGCTATATCCTGTTTGCCGCCGCCAACGCGAAATTCAAGGTGTCCGATTTCAACGCGCTTGCGGTCGTGGACCGGCAGCCGAGCGGTTTCTTTGTCCGCGAAGACAGTCCGTTTAAGACCTGGGCCGACGTCTTGCAGGCGGCAAAATCGAACACCGTGACGGTTGCCGGGTCGGGCTTCGGCACCCAGAGCGACGTCACCGTCAACTATTTCGACAAGGTGCAAGGCTTGAAATTCGTCAGCGTTCCCTTCGACGATCCGGGCCTGCGCTGGAATTCGCTGTTAGGCGGCCACACCGACCTGCTGTACGCGCAATTCGGCGATCTGGCGTCGTATCTGGCGAGCAAGCAGCTGCGGCCGATTCTGGCGGTCGCGGACAGCCGGCTGCCCGACTATCCGGCAATCCCCACGGCGAAGGAGTTCGACTATCACATCGATATAACTCACTTTCGCGCCTTCGCGGTCAAACACGAGACCGATGCGGCGCAATACGACGCGCTGGTGTCGGCGATGGACGCCGCCTCGCAGTCGCCCGACTATAAGAAAATGCTCGCCGACGAGGCGGCCCTGCCGGACAGCTATATTTCGGCGCAGGCGGCGCAAGCCTACGTGCAAAAATGGGTCGCCGATCTCCGGGAACTCATTGCCAAAAATGCCGCCGGCAACGGCGGTTAGCGCGGGATTCGCGCCGCACTTCTCATTGGATGAGACGGCGCCGGCGATTGAAATTGACCCGCGGGGCGCTCGCGCACCAAATTGCCGTTGCTAGAGCATGATCCGGAAAAGTGGAAACCGGTTTTCCGAAAAGATCATGCGCAAACAAAATGCTAGAGCCCGGCTCTGATTCAATCAGAACGGATAGGGCTCTACGAGAAACGGCAATGCCTGACCGCGAGTTCGATTTCATTGTGGTAGGCGCCGGCTCCGCCGGCTGCGTACTGGCGCATCGGCTTTCCGAAGACGGCCGTTACCGCGTCGCGCTCCTCGAAGCCGGGCCGCGCGACCGCAGCCTGTGGATTCATCTGCCGATCGGCTACGGCAAGACGATGTGGGACGCCAAGTTCAATTGGCGGTTCTACACCGAGCCCGACGCCAATATGGAAGGCCGCCGGATTTATTGGCCGCGCGGCCGCGTGCTCGGCGGCTCGAGTTCGATCAACGGGCTCATCGTCGTGCGCGGCCAGCCGCGCGACTACGACCGCTGGCGCGAGCTCGGCAATCCCGGCTGGGGCTGGGACGATGTGCTGCCGTATTTCATCAAGCTCGAAAACAACGCCGCGTTCGGCGACGATCAGCTCCACGGCACCGGCGGGCCGCTTCACGTCACCAGCATCGCCAGCAAGCACGAACTCATCGAGGCCTTGATCGCGGCGGCCGAGAAGCTGCGGCGTGCCGCGCACCGCCGACTTCAACGGCGCGCGGCAGGAAGGCGTCGGCTATTACCAGCTGACCACGCGCAACGGCTGGCGCGTGAGCGCCGCCGATGCTTATCTGCGCGGCGCCGGAGCGGCGCAAGAACCTCACGGTCGTCACCGGCGCGCAGGTCGCGCGCGTGCTCATCGATCGGCGCCGCGCCCATGGCGTGAGCTGCCGGATCGGCGCGCAATCGCGCGAATTGCGGGCGAGGCATGGCGTCGTGCTGGCGGCCGGCGCCATCCAATCGCCGCAGCTGCTTGATGCTGTCGGGCATCGGCCCCGCCGAGGAGCTGCGCGCGCAAAACATTCCCGTCGTGCTCGATCGCCAAGCCGTCGGCCAAAACCTGCGCGATCACCTCCAGGTTCGCCTGATCTATCGCTGCACCAAGCCGATCACCACCAATGACGCGCTGCGCTCGATATTCGGCCGCGCGGGTATGGCAATGGAGTGGCTTTTGCACCGCACCGGACCGCTGGCGACCGGCATCAATCAGGGCGGATTGTTCACCCGCGTGCTGCCGGAATCGCAAACGCCCGACATCCAATTTCATGTCGCAACGCTGTCCGCCGACATGGCCGGCGGCAAGGTGCACGATTTCTCCGGCTTCACGCTGTCGGTCTGCCAGTTGCGGCCGGAAAGCACCGGATCGATCCGGCTCGCCTCGGCCGATCCGTTCGCGGCGCCGAAAATCCATGCCAATTATCTGGCGACCACGGCGGACCGGCGCTGTACCACAGCCGCGATCGCCTTCGCGCGTAAGCTTGCGGCGACGCCGCCGTTGTCCGACTACGTCGCCGCCGAGGTGCTGCCGGGGCCGGATTGCGCCACCGATGCCGAACTCCTCAGCTTTCGCCCGGCAGCACGGTGCCACGATCTTTCATCCGGCCGGCACCTGCCGAATGGGCGCCGACGACGCGGCGGTGGTCGATCCCCGCCTGCGGCTCCGCGGCATCGACGGCTTGTGGGTGGCGGACTGCTCGATCATGCCGACGCTGCGCCTCCGGCAATACCAACGTTCCCGCCATCATGATCGGCGGAAAAGGCCTCCGACATGATCCTGGAGGACGTATCGCGCGGATGACGAACCGTCTAACTTACCTGGGCTAATTCGGGGAAGACGCATGCAGATCGGCGCGGTCGAGCATTCGCAATTGGCGGAGGACGAAACGACGACCGCTCCGAAAGGAGCGCTCGCGACCGACGACGCCGGCCGCGTCACGCCGATGATGGAGCAATATATCGAGATCAAGGCGGCCAATCCGGATTGCCTGTTGTTCTACCGGATGGGCGACTTCTACGAATTGTTCTTCGACGACGCCGAGGTGGCCTCGCGCGCGCTCGGCATCATGCTGACCAAGCGCGGCAAGCATCTCGGCCGCGACATTCCGATGTGCGGCGTGCCGATCGAGCGCGCCGACGAATATCTGCATCGGCTGATCGCGCTCGGCCATCGCGTCGCGGTCTGCGAGCAGCTCGAAGATCCCGCCGAGGCGCGCAAGCGCGGCGCCAAAAGCGTGGTGCGCCGCGACGTGGTGCGGCTGGTGACGCCCGGCACGCTGACCGAGGATTCGCTGCTTCGACGCCAAGCGCAACAATTACCTCTTGGCGCTGGCGCGCAGCCGCGCCTCGCGACCGCGGAAGACCGCTTCGCGCTGGCCTGGATCGACATATCGACCGGCGAATTTCGCGTCGCCGAATGCGACCGCGCTCTCGCTCGCCGCCGAGATCGCGCGCATCGAGCCGGGCGAGATCATCGTCTCCGACGCGCTTTATGCCGACACCGAGCTGGCGCCATATCTGCGTTCGCTGCCGGCGCTCACCCCGCTCACCCGCGACGTGTTCGACGGCGCCACCGCCGAGCGGCGGCTCGCCGCGTTCTTCGCCGTGGCGACGACCGCCGCATTCGGCGCGTTCTCCCGCATCGAGCTCACCGCCGCCGCGGCCGCGGTCACTTATGTCGAGCGCACCCAGATCGGCAAGCGCCCGCCGCTGTCGGTGCCGGCGCGCGAGGCGGCCGGCGCGACGCTCGCCATCGACCAGGCGACGCGCGGCAATCTCGAACTCGTCCGCACGCTGGCCGGCGAGCGGCGCGGCTCGCTGCTTGGCCGCGATCGACCGCACCGTGACAGCGGCGGGATCGCGGCTATTGGCGCAGCGGCTCGCCGCGCCGCTGACCGATCCCGCCGAGATCGCGCATCGGCTCGACGCGGTCGCCGCCTTCGTCGACGATCATCGCCGCGCGCAACGACCTGCGCGCGCGGCTCAAAGCCGTGCCCGATCTCGCCCGCGCGCTGGCCCGCATCGTCGTCGGCCGCGGCGGGCCGCGCGAACTTGCCGCGATCCGCGACGGCATTTTCGCGGCGGCGGAATTTTCGCGCGCGGCTTGCGGCGCTGGTCGAGGCGCCGCGCGACATCGTGCAAGCGGTCGAGGCGCTGCGCCGGCCCGATGCCGCCATCGCCGCCGAACTGAAGCGGGCGCTGGCCGAGGAATTGCCGGCGTTGCGCCGCGACGGCGGTTTCGTGCGCGCGGGCTACGAGGCGGCGCTCGACGAAGCGCGCGCGCTGCGCGACGAATCCCGCCGCGTCATCGCCGCGCTGCAAGTGCGCTACGCCGAGACGACCGGCATCCGCGCGCTAAAGATCCGGCATAACAACGTGCTCGGCTATTTCGTCGACGTTTCGGCGCAGCACGGCGATAAATTAATGGCGGCGCCGCTCAACGCAACCTTCATTCATCGCCAAACCACCGCCGGCCAGGTGCGTTTCACCACCACCGAGCTCGGCGAACTGGAAGCCAAGATCGCCAATGCCGCCGAACGCGCGCTCGCGCTCGAGCTCGAGATTTTCGACCGCCTGGCGGCAACGGTCGCGGCGGCCAGCGCCGCGATCAAGGAGGCGGCCAACGCGATTGCGCTCCTCGACGTCGCCGCCGCGCTCGCGGCGCTCGCAGCCGAGCGCGATTACACCCGCCCCGCGGTCGACCGCAGCCTTGCCTTCACCGTGACCGGCGGCCGCCATCCGGTGGTCGAACAGGCGCTGGCAACGAGCGGCGGGCCGTTTGTCGCCAACGATTGCGATCTGTCCCCGCCCGCGGACCAAACGGCCGGCCGGATTTGGCTCGTTACCGGGCCGAACATGGCGGGGAAATCGACATTCCTGCGGCAGAACGCGCTCATTGCCGTGCTGGCGCAGATGGGCAGTTTCGTGCCGGCGCGCGCCGCCCAAATCGGCGTCGTCGATCGGCTGTTCTCGCGCGTCGGCGCCGCCGACGATCTGGCGCGCGGCCATTCGACCTTCATGGTCGAGATGGTCGAGACGGCGGCGATCCTCAACCAGGCCGGCGAGCGCGCGCTGGTCATTTTGGACGAGATCGGCCGCGGCACCGCGACCTTCGACGGGTTGTCCATCGCCTGGGCGACCATCGAGCATTTGCACGAGAGCAATCGCTGCCGCACGCTGTTCGCCACCCATTTCCACGAAATGACCGCGCTGGCGGCGAAGCTCAAGCGCCTGCACAACGCCACCATGCGGGTGAGGGAATGGCAGGGCGACGTCGTGTTCCTGCATGAAGTCGTGCCCGGCGCGGCGGATCGCTCTTACGGCATCCAGGTGGCAAAACTCGCCGGCCTGCCGGCAGGTGTGATCGAGCGCGCCAAAGTCGTGCTGGCGCAGATCGAAGCCGAGGACCGCACCTCGCCGGCGCGCCGGCTGATCGACGACCTGCCGCTGTTCGCCGCGACGCGTCCCGCACCAGCGCCGCAACGCGACAGCGCGCTCACCGCCGTGGTCGAGGCGCTTGCCGCGCTGCATCCGGACGAAATGTCGCCGCGCGAGGCGCTCGAAGCGCTTTATGCGCTCAAGGCGCAGTTGGCCAAGCGCGACGCATAACGCCCGTGCGCACCATCAGCAGCAGGCCGCTCCACGCCACGGAAACCGATATGCCCAGCGTGAGCGCCCACCATGAGCCGAGCGGTTCGGCGAGGTAATGCACGACGAGAAAGCCGAGCCCGAGCCCGAGGAAGGCGACCTGCGCATGCGCCACCATGGCGGCCGTCGCCTTGCCGCCGACGCGCGGATGCAGAATGACGATGGAGGAGCAAAAAATAATCGGGAATAGCGCGAACATGCCGGAGGCGAACGAGCCGATGGTGTAACTCGCCGTGGTCACGGCGGCGACGACAATGGCCGCGGCGAGCGCGCGCAGCGGAAGGTCGAAACGCGTGCGCAGGAATTTCTTCGCCGGCCCGGAAGCACGATAGCGCCAGCTCAGCGGGATGGTGACGGCGAACACGGCAACGTTGAGCGCCACCGCGCCGAGCGGTGTCCAATCGACCGTGCGCAAGGCCGCGGCGGCGGCCAACCACACGACCAGCGCGATGCCGAGGCTCAGCACCAGGCCGCGCCGCTGCGCCAGCACCGAATAAGTGAGCGCAAAGACCGAGACCGCGGCGCCGGTCGCAATACTGCCGATGGCGCTCGCGGCGATAAAACTCGGCGGGTGCTCGATGGCGAGGATCACATAGGCGGCGCCGCCCGCGGTCGGCAGCGCGGCAATGAGCGCGCCGATGAACGGTCCGGAGCGCTCGACCGCAACCGACGTAATGACGACGACCGCGGCCGTCAGCGCCATCTTCAGCGCGAGTTCGAACCAGAACAAGAGTTCGGGGGACATGCCGCGTCAATGGGAAATAAATAGTACGATTTGTCAATGAATTAGAACAATATCATCGGGATGGCATGACGCCGCTCATGATGCGTTTGCTTGCCGCTGCCGGCGCGGCCGATGACAGCCCGCGGCGGCTCCGCTATGTGGAGCGACGATGCTCGACACTCAACGATCGCACCGTATCGCCGTCGAATTGATCGATGCCGCGGCGATCGTCGCCGATCTGAAGACGCTCGCCGCGACCCATGCCGGGCGCGAGCGCGAGCTGCGCACTGCCGTGGCGCAACGCCTCAAGTCGGCGCTGACGCGGGCGCGCGCGCGCGCCGAGGATTTGCTGCTCAAGGACCGCCATGGCCGGCGCTGCGCCGAACGGCTGTGCCGGATGCAGGACGAGATCATCCGCATCCTGTTCGAATTCGCCGGCACCGAGCTTTATCCGACGCGGGTGCCGTCCGAGGCCGAACGCATGGCGGTGGTCGCGACCGGCGGCTACGGCCGCGGCCTGCAGGCTCCGGGATCCGACATCGATCTGCTCTTTCTCTTGCCGTACAAGCAGACCGCCTGGGGCGAACAGGTCGCCGAGGTACTGCTCTATTGCCTATGGGACATGGGGCTGAAGGTCGGCCATGCGACGCGCTCGGTCGACGAGTGCATCCGCCAGGCCAAAGCCGACATGACCGTCCGCACCGCGCTCCTTGAAGCGCGCTACCTGTTCGGCGACGTCAAACTCTACAACGAGCTGGCGGCGCGGTTCGACAAGGAGGTCGCGCGGGGCACCGCGCCGGAATTCGTCGCCGCCAAGCTCGCCGAGCGCGAAGAGCGCCACCGCCGCGCCGGTCAGTCGCGTTATCTGGTCGAGCCCAACGTCAAGGACGGCAAAGGCGGCTTGCGCGACCTGCATACGTTGTTCTGGATCGCCAAGTACGTCTATCGCGTGCGCGAGCCGGAGGAATTGATCGAGCGCGGCGTGTTCGACCGCGACGAATACCAAATGTTCCGCCGTTGCGAGGATTTTCTGTGGTCGGTCCGCTGCAACATGCATTTCCTCACCGGCCGCGCCGAGGAACGACTGTCGTTCGACATCCAGCGCGAGATCGCGGTGCGGCTCGGCTACACCGCGCATCCCGGGCTGCGCGACGTCGAGCGCTTCATGAAGCATTATTTCCTCACCGCCAAGCACGTCGGCGACCTTACCGCCATCCTGTGCGCGGGGCTCGAGGACATGCAGGCGAAGCCGGTGCCGGTGCTGAGCCGGATGCTGGCGCCGTGGCGATCGGCGCGCCGACCCAAGACGCTGAGCGACACCAACGATTTCGTCGTCGACAATAACCGCATCAACATCGCGCGCGCCGACGTGTTCGCGCGCGACCCGGTCAACCTGATCCGGCTGTTTTATCTCGCGCAGAAGCACAATCTGGTGCTCCATCCCGAAGCCATGCGCGCCGCCGCGCGCTCGCTCAAGCTGATCGACAAAAATGTCCGCGAGGACAAGGAGGCAAACCGCCTGTTCCTGGAAATTCTGACCTCGAACAACGCCGCCGAAATCGTACTGCGCCGGATGAACGAAACGGGCGTGCTCGGCGCCTTCGTGCACTCGTTCGGCCGCATCGTGGCGATGATGCAGTTCAACATGTATCATCACTATACGGTGGACGAGCATCTGGTCCGCTGCATCGGCGTGCTCAACGAGATCGAGCTTGGCGACAGGCCCGAATTCGGCTTGGCCAACGAGTTGATAAAGACGATCCAGCCGCGGCATCGCACCGTGCTGTTCATCGCGCTGTTCCTGCACGATATCGCCAAGGGGCGCATCGAGGATCACTCGCTCGCCGGGGCACGCATCGCACGCCGGCTGTGCCCGCGGCTTGGGCTCGGCGCGGCGGAGACCGAACTCGCCGCTTGGCTGGTCGAGGTGCACCTCGTCATGTCGGCGGTGGCGCAGTCGCGCGACTTGTCAGACCGCAGGACGATCGAGAATTTTGCCGCGGTGGTGCAGTCGTTGGAGCGAATGAAACTCCTCACCATCCTCACCACCGCCGACATCCGCGCGGTGGGCCCCGGCGTGTGGAACGGCTGGAAGGCGCAGCTTATTCGCACGCTTTATTACGAGACCGAGCCGGTGCTCACCGGCGGCTTCTCCGAGGTCAACCGCGCCCAGCGCGTGGCCATGGCGCAGGCGGAATTTCGCGCCGAGTTCAAGGACTGGCCGGAAGCGACGTTGCAAGCCTATGTCGATCGCCTCTACCCGGCTTACTGGCTCAAGGTCGATCTGCCGCACAAGCTCGCCCATGCGCGCTTCGTGCGTGCGACCGAGCAATCCGGCAAGCGGCTTGCGACCAGCGTCGGCTTTGACGCCGCGCGCGGCGTCACCGAGCTCACCGTGTTCGCGCCCGACCATCCGTGGCTCTTGTCGATCATCGCCGGCGCCTGCGCGCTGGCCGGCGCCAATATCGTCGACGCCCAGATCTACACGACGACCGACGGGCTCGCGCTCGACACCATCGCGGTGTCGCGCGAGTTCGATCGCGACGAAGACGAGGCGCGCCGCGCCGCGCGCATCGGCGACGCCATCGAGAAGGCGGTGCGCGGCGAGCTCAAATTGCCCGACGTGGTGGCCAAACGCGCGGCCCCGAAGGGCCGGCTCAAGGCATTCGCCGTCGAGCCCGAGGTCAGCATCAATAATCAATGGTCGGCCAACTACACCGTGGTCGAAGTCACCGGCCTCGACCGGCCGGGCCTGCTTTTTGAGCTGACCACGACGCTGTCCAAGCTCAATTTGAATATCGCCTCCGCGCATGTCGCGACCTTCGGCGAGCGCGTCGTCGACGTGTTCTACGTCACCGGCCTCAACGGCGCCCAGGTTGCGACGGCGACCCGCCAGGCCGCGATCAAGCGGCCGCTGTTGGCGCTGTTCACCGCGCCCGCCGGCGAGGGAAAACCGGCAAAGGAAGCCGCGGCGGGGTAGTTGAGAAACCGCTCATTGCCGCGAAAGCGGGAATCCAGCCTGGGTCCCCGCAACGGGGCACCCCATCGCGCCAGCGCGATTGGGGACCCCGCGCGGGGACGAGCGGAAAATAGCCTAGTAACCGCGCCTTAAAGCCCACCCCTTACCGTGCCTTTTTATTGGGGCATGGCCTTTTCCGAAAACCGGTGCCCACTTTTCGGGGCCATGCCTGACGCGCCTTTTGCGCTTGAGGACGGGATATGGCGTGGCGCGAGCGAAAGCGGTCGGGCGATGCCGATGGCTTCGATCTGCGCATGCGCGCTTCGGATCGCATCGGCGGCCCACCCAAAGCTCGCGCCGGAACGGCTCGCAGGCCGTACCAGGCCGACACGCCGCGTATGCCGCGCAACCGGGGCGGCGGCAAACGCCGGTCCGGCATCGGGCGCGCCTTCTACTGGGGCGTGGTGCTGGCGCTGTGGGCGGCCATCGCCGGCATCGGCACGCTGGTTTGGATCGGCATCCATCTGCCGCCGATTCAGTCGCTCGAAATCCCCAAACGCCCGCCTTCGGTGCTGATCGTCGGCGACAACGGCGCGACCCTTGCGACTCGCGGCGACATGGGCGGCGCGGCGGTGCCGCTGTCGGAATTGCCGGACTACGTTCCCAACGCGTTTGTCGCCATCGAGGACCGCCGCTTCTATTCGCATCACGGCGTCGATCCGCTTGGAATCGCCCGCGCCGGCATTGCCGACGTCTTGCGCCGCGGCGCGGCGCAAGGCGGCTCGACCATCACCCAACAGCTCGCCAAGAATCTGTTCCTCACGCAGGAGCGCACCGTCACCCGCAAACTGCAGGAAATCGTGCTGGCGCTCTGGCTCGAACGCAAATTCAGTAAGCGCGAGATCCTCGAACTCTATCTCAACCGCGTCTATTTCGGCTCCGGCGCCTACGGCATCGAAGCCGCCGCGCAGCGCTATTTCGGCAAGTCGGCGCGGCAATTGACGCTGCCCGAGGCGGCGATGCTGGCCGGCCTCGTGCAATCGCCGTCGCGGCTGGCGCCGAACCACAATCCCGAGGGCGCGGTGCGCCGCGCCGCGGTCGTGATCGCCGACATGGCGGAATTAAAAATGATCGGCGAGAGGGCCGCGATGGCGGCGCTGGCGCATCCGGCGCGCGCCATCAGGCCGGCCGGCGCCGGCTCGGTCAATTATGTCGCCGACTGGGTGATGGACGCGGTCGCCGACCTGATCGGCAATATCGACCAGGACATCGTCGTGCAAACGACGATCGATCCGGCGCTGCAAGGCGCCGCCGAGCAGGCCCTGGTCGACGCGCTCAACCAGAAGGGCGGCAGGCTCAATATCGGCGAAGGCGCGCTGGTCGCCATGACGCCGGACGGCGTGGTGCGCGCGCTGGTCGGCGGGAAGAATTACGGCGACAGCCAATTCAACCGCGCCGTCGACGCCGAGCGCCAGCCCGGCTCGGCGTTCAAGCCCTTCGTCTATCTCACCGCGCTCGAACATGGGCTCACTCCGGATACGGTGCGCGAAGACGCACCGATCGCGGTGAAGGGCTGGAAGCCGGAGAATTTCGATCACCAATATGCCGGGCCGGTGACGCTGACGCAGGCACTCGCCAATTCGCTCAATACCGTGTCGGTGCGGCTGACGCTCGAATTCGGCCCCGACGCGGTGACGCGCACCGCCTATCGGCTCGGCATCACCTCGCAACTCGAGCCCAACGCTTCGATCGCGCTCGGCACCTCGGAAGTCTCGCCGTTCGAGCTGGTATCGGCCTACGCAACCTTCGCCAATGGCGGGCTCGCGATCTCGCCCCATGTCGTCGAGCGCATCAAGAGCGCCGACGGCAAGACGCTCTATGACCGCTCGGAGCAGCCGCTCGGCCGCGTCGTCGACGCCCGCTATGTGGCGATGATGAACGCGATGATGCACGAGACTTTGGTGAGCGGCACCGCGCGCGGCGCCAACCTTCCCGGCTGGCAGGCCGCCGGCAAGACCGGCACCAGCCAGGATTACCGCGACGCCTGGTTCGTCGGCTACACCTCGCATCTCGTCGCCGGCGTCTGGCTCGGCAATGACGACAATTCGCCGACCAAGAGGGCGGTCGGCGGCGGCCTGCCGGTCGAAATCTGGAGCCGCTTCATGCGAACCGCGCATGCCGGCATCGCGCCGGCGCCGCTGCCGGGACTGACGGACGGCTCGTGGTTTAGTCCGGCGCCGCCGGTGGCGCCGCCCGCGCCCATTGCCGCAAACGGCAGGCAACAGAACAATCAAGGCAACGATAGCGGCGGGCTCGATTCCTGGCTGCTCGATAAATTGTTCGGGCGGCGCTGAATAGTCGTCACTTTTTTCGATAGAACCCGGTAAAAGTCACGTCCACGCCGCCGCAGCTGCCGTTGTCTTCGACGACCAAGAGCGCCGCGACGCGCTGCATGCGCACGAGGCAACTGCCGTTGTCGTCGCTCGCTTTGTCGAACGGCACGCGGCCGTCATCGGGGAAGGCAAGCAGCCCCGCTTCCGGCTTTGCCGCGGCAGCGATGACGCCGGTGTGGACGTTCTGCGCGGCGTTATAGAAGGCTTCGCCGCGAACGGTAACGCCGCCGTTTTTGCCGGGCTTGATGGTGATGTGGCCGCTGGCGTGGACCCAATTGCCGACCCAATCGCTGCGCGATGGCGCCGGTTCAGGCTTGATGGGCGTCATGCTCGCCGCCGGAAGCCAACCGTTGGTCCATTCCACCTTGCGCGAGCCTGCCGATTCATAGGAGACGCAGGTGAAGGCGCCGTGGCTCTTGCCGATCAACACCAGATCGCCCGGGATCAGATAGGCCTGCTCCAAACAGGCATCGGCAGCCGCCGGGCAGGCCGCGTCCGCGGAGGCGCTTTTGACGAAATAAACGCGCGGCCGGTCGGCGATGATCTTGGCGATCCCAACCGGATGTTGGACGTTGAAATCGACGCCGAGGCAGTCGCCCGGCGCTTCGTCGGCCGCGGCCGGAGCAAACACCGGCAACAGCAACAGCGCGGCGGCGATAAAGTATTCACACGGCCGCCGCCGAGTCATTTCAGATCGCGCGCAGATCGTGGTTCTTTACCGGCAGCGAGCGGATGCGCTTGCCGGTGGCGGCGAAGATGGCGTTGCACAGCGCCGGCGCCAACGGCGGCACCGGCGGCTCGCCGACGCCGCCCCAGAATTCGCCGCTCGGCACGATCACGGTCTCGACTTGCGGCACGTCGGCCATGCGCAGCATCTCGTAGCCGTCGAAGTTCGATTGCTCGGCGGCGCCGTCCTTGATCGTGATTTCGCCGAGCAAGGCCGCGGTCAGCGCATAGACAATCGCGCCTTGGGTCTGCATTTCGACCGACAGCGGATTCACCACGTGGCCGGGATCGATCGCGGACACCACGCGATGCACGCGCACGCGGCCGTCGGCGACGGAGACCTCGACCACCTGCGCGCAATAGCTGCCGCAGGCCTCGTTGAGCGCGATGCCGCGGTGCACGCCCGCCGGCAGCGGGCCGCGCCAATTGGCTTGCCGTGCCGCGGCGTCGAGCACCGCGAGATTTTGTGGACTCTTGGCCAACAGCCTGCGCCGGTAGAGATAGGGGTCCATGCCCGCCGCATGCGCCATCTCGTCGACGAAGCATTCCTTGTAGAAGGCGTTCTGCGTGTAGTTGATCGCGCGCCAGACGCCGAGCGGCACCGCCGTCGGACAGATGGCGTAATCGACCAGATAGTTCGGCACGTCGTAGGGCATTTCCTCGGCAAGGCCGCTGACGAAACTGCGGTCGACGATGTTGGCGCCGAATTGCGGCACCAGCGCCGCCACGAATGACGGTCCGGCGAGGCGGACGGTCCAGGCGACCGGCATGCCGTCGGCGTCGAGCCCGGCGGTCAGCCGCGCCATGCCGCACGGCCGATACTGATCGTGGGCGATATCCTGCTCGCGCGACCACACCAGCTTGACCGGCTCCTTGAACTCCTTGGCGATGACGACGGCCTGGCGGACATATTCTTGAACCGGCCCGCGCCGTCCGAAGCCGCCGCCGAGCATCGGTCGGTGCACCGTGACTTTATCGTTCGGCACGTCGGCGGCGATGGCGGCGGTCACCAAAGCGGTCGCCGGATCCTGGCTCGGCGCCCAGATTTCGACGCCGTCCGGCCGCACGTGGGCGGTGCAGGTTTGCGGCTCCATGGTGGCATGCGCCAGAAACGGCACCGCATAATCGGCCGCGATCCGCCGTACCGCGCGCGAAAGCGCCACCGTCGCGTCGCCGTCGGCGCGTCCGACCTGCGCCGCCGGCGCATCGAGCGCATCGCGCACCGCTTGCATGATGGCGGCGCTGGAATTTCGGTTGTTGCCGCGATCGTCCCATGTCACCCGCAGCGCATCGGCGGCGCGCTTGGCCCGCCACCACGAATCGGCCACCACGGCGACGGCATCGGGCATGCGCACCACGCCGCGCACTCCGGGTGCGGCCGCGATCGAGCTGTCATCGACCGCCTTAAGCGTGCCGCCGAACACCGGACACTGCACGATGGCCGCGTACAGCATGCCTGGCAGCCGCACGTCGAGCGCATAGACCGGCTTTGCCGTGACCTTGTCCAAAACATCGAGACGTTTGCGCGCCGTACCGGCGAGCTTCCAGTCGCGCGGATGCTTGAGCTTGACGTCGGCCGGCGGCGCGATCTTGGCAGCGGCTTCGGCAACGGCGCCGAACGTCACGGTGCGGCCGCTCGGGGCGTGCGCGATCGTGCCGTTTTGCGCCGCGCATTGCGCCGCCGGCACGTTCCAGCGCGCCGCCGCGGCGGCGATCAGCATTTCGCGCGCGGTGGCGCCGGCCCGGCGCAAATAAGCTTGCGAGGTAGCGATCGAACGGCTCGCGCCGGTCGAGGTGTCGCCCCAGACCTGGTTGCGGCGCACATTCTCCTCCGGCGACACGAATTCGGTGCGGACTCTTGCCCAGTCGCAGTCGAGCTCCTCGGCCACCAGCATGGCGAGCCCAGTCAGGGCGCCCTGCCCCATCTCGGAATGCGCGACACGGATCGTCACCGCCTCGTCGGGCGCGATCGCCACCCAGCAGGTGATTTCGGGTGCGCCCGGTTCGTCGGTCATGCCGGCGCGCGCCGGCACCGCCGAGCCCGGCGCAAACGGAACGGCAAAGCCCAGCACCAAGCTGCCGCTTGCGGCGCTGGCAGCAACCAGAAACGAACGGCGATCGGTTGCGCCGCGCGCCATGAATACCCCCCTCATATCGCGGCGCGAAGATGACAAATTCCAGCGGCGCGCGCAGCGTAAAATAAATGCCTAACCGAATGTTAATGTAGCCCGATAAGTCCGTTCAATCAAAATTCGGAGACCAGTCATGGCCGAGCAACGCAGTAGTCTCGAACGCCGCATCCGCGCCATCGAGGACCGGCTGGAAATCTATAATCTGATTGCCGGCCATCCGCCGAGCGCCGATACCGGCGCCGGCGCCTATGCCGAGGCCGTCTATACCGAGGACGGCGTGTTCGACCGCGGCCCCGGGCTTGCCGGCGCGGCCGGTAACAAGGCGCTGGCGGCGCTGCTTAAAAGCGACGCCCACCGGGCGGCGATCGCCGGCGGTCTCGCGCACTTTACCGGGTTGCCGCACATCGCGCTCGACGGCGATGCCGCGGTCGTCATCTCCTACCTGCAAATTCTGACGCCGAACAAATCCGGCGCGGCCGTCGAAGTGCCCAATCACGGCGCTTCGCGCGGCTATCACATCCACCGCGTGGTGGCCAACCGCTGGGAGCTGGTGCGCACGGCGGCGGGCTGGAAGATCAAGCGGCGCACCATCCGCCCGGTCGACGGCTCGGAGGGCTCGCGGGAAATTTTGCGCGGCGCGCTGGGGGCCTACGCTTAGTCGTCCTGTTGCGGCGCTTCGCCTGTTAAACCGCGGCCGACAATTTGCCGGCGCTTGCCTCGATAATTGCGCTAAGCTTGCGAAGCGGGAGCGAGAAGCGGCATGGAACAAATTCGGGTTTCCACCTTCGCCGGCCCCGGCGCCAAGCCGGCGATCCATACGGTGCCGTGGCCGAAAGTTGCGAACAGGGCCGCGCTCATCAAAATCGGCGCCTGCGGCGTTTGCGGCACCGATCTGCATATCCTCAAAGGTCACTGGCCGAAACAGCTGCCTTGGCCGTTCACGCTCGGACACGAACTCGGCGGCGTGCTCGTCGAGGTGGGCGCCGCGTTCAAAGAGGATTTCATGAGCAAGCCGCTGACGGTGGGATCGAAGGTGATGATCCCGCCGCTGATGCCTTGCGGGCGTTGCTATTACTGCATCCATTATCCGGAGAGCGCGAACAAGTGCCTCACCCCGGTCTATTACGGCCGTTATCTCGGTTTCGACAAGCCGCCGCATCTGTGGGGCGGCTTCGCGGAATATGTCTATGTCGATCTCGACATGCTGCCGGGCACCAAAGTCTACAAATTGCCCGACGACATGGCGCTCCGCCTCGGCGCATTGTCCGAGCCGCTCACCTCATGCATCCGCGCCTTCAATCGCGCGATCCGTGCCGGCGGATTCAAATGGGGCGACACCGTCGTCATTCAGGGCTCGGGCCCGATCGGGATTCTTGCCGTGGCGGCGGCGCAGGAAATGGGCGCCGGACGGGTGATCTGCGTCGGCGCGCCGGAGACGCCGCGTCTGCAGCTCGCGCGTAAGTTCGGCGCGCAGGCGACGGTGAATATCGAGGAGTTCAAGACTCCGGCCGACCGTATCGCGCGCGTGCGCGATATCGTCGGCGGCTTCGGCGCCGACCTCGTCATGGATTGCTCGGGTCATCCGAGCGCGGGACCCGAGGGCATCGAGTTTCTGCGCGACGGCGGCAGCTACGTCGAAATGGGTCAGTTCACCGATGCCGGCTCGATCATGACGTCATGGCACCGCATCTGCGCCAAAGACATCACTGTGCTGGGCTCATGGGGCTTCACCGGCAACGACCTGCCGCTCGGCGTCGACATGCTCTATCGCGGCCGCGCCAAATATCCTTGGCTCGAAATGCAGACGCTCTATCCATTCTCCGAGGACGGCATCGGGCGTGCCGTCGCCGACGCGATGGCGATGAAGACGGTGAAATCGACCATCGTGCCCTGGCCGGAACTGGTGCAATAAACGGAAGGCCGCATTACCGTGCGGCTAAGCGCGCTTGAATGCCGGCATCACGTCCTTGGCGAACCAGCGCAGCTGTTCCTTGAATTCCTTGGGCGCAAGTCCTTCGGCCCAATGGATCATGAAATTTTCCAGGCCCGGATATTTCGCCTCGATCGACTTGATCCCATCGATCACCTCCTTGGGCGGACCGCAGAACCAAGCCTTCTGCTTCACGCCTTCGGCGAGTTTGGGCACGCTGGTCGGCGCGCCCGGCGAACCCCAGGTGCGGCCCGCTGCGTCGGCATAGCGCACGAAGCCGAACGGCGCGAACCATTTGAAGCGTTCGTCATGAGCGGGCTCGAGCCGGCGGATCGCCTCTTCGCGGCTGTCGGCGAGATAGACGCCGGCGCCCCAAATCATGTCCTCGCCGAGCTTGGTCGGCCGCCCATGCTTGTTGCAGGCGGCGTGAAAAGCGCGCACCACGTCGTCGAGGATTTTTTCGCCGTTGAGCGTGACCATTGCCTTGAGTCCATAGCGCGCCATCAGCTCGATGGTCTTGCCGCTGGCGATCGGCATCCAGATTTCCACCGGCAGGTGCTTGGGCCGCGGCACCATGGTGATGTCCGTAAGCCGGTAACCGCGATAATCGACCGGCGGCGGCGCTTCGTAGAACTTGCCCTTGAAGTGGAAGGATTGCTCGTTGAAGCAAGTCAGCAGCAGCCGAAGCTGCTCCTCGAACAGTTCGCGGTTCTTCTCGGCGTCGAGCAGCGGCGCGCCGAAGCTCTCGACCTCGCGGGTGTGATAACCGCGGCCGACGCCCATGACGATACGGCCGTCGCTGACGATGTCGGCCATGGCATAGTCCTCGGCCAGCCGGATCGGGTGCCACATCGGCAGGACGTTGAAGGCGCAACCGAACTTCAGGCGCTTGGTCTGGGTGGAAAGCCAGAGCCCGAGTTGGATCAGGTTCGGGAAGACTTCGTAGCCCTCGCGCTGGAAATGATGCTCGGCCGTCCACAGCACGTCGAAACCGAGCTCGTCCATCAGCCGGGCGACGTCGCGCGCGGTGAAGAAGGCCTCGGCGAGCCGCTCGTTGGAATAGCGCCGCTCGTTCGCCGGCGTGCCGTTCAGCCCGACCTTGTCGAGCTCGATCTGGCCGACGTAAAGGACATGGAAGTTCTTGATCATGCGGCCTTCCCCGGCCCCATTCCGAAGGGGTTATGCGGCTTAAGTCAACAATATCCGAGGCGCTCGGCAGCGGCCATATCGGACATTGCTCGCGGCCGGCCACCTCGTTCATCGCTCGGCGCGCGCGCGGCGCGTCAAGAGCCAGATCAATAGCGCGAGGCAGCCCATCGCGGCGACGACGCCGGCAACCGGCCAGGCGGATCGGCCGAGGTAGAAGCCGACCGCCGCGGCGGTGATGGCGGCGGCCGACTGCTGCGTGAATCCCATCAACGAGGACGCGGTGCCGGCGCGGTCGGGAAACGGCGTCAGCGCGCCGGCCATCGACGCCGGCAAAGCGAAGCCGAGGCCGGCCAGATAGACGGTCATCGCGCCGACGAACCAGATGACATTCGCAAGCTCGAGCGCCACCACGGCCGCCATGAGCAATCCGCCGGCCGCGAGCGTCACGCAGCCGATCCCCATGGTGCGGTCGATGCCGATACGCATGACGATGCGCGCCGCGATGAACGTTCCAAGCATGTATCCGCCCGCGGCCATGGCGAAGGTGACGCCGAACAATAACGGCGACAGGCCGTAGCTTGAGCCCTGCATCACGACCGGAGCGCCCGACACCCAGGCAAACAGTCCGACAAAGGTCGTGGTCAAAATGCCGAGATTGGCGAGAAAACCGCGATGCGCCAGCACCGAGCGATAAAGCCCGCCCATGGCGGCGAGCGAGAACGGGCCTGCCGTGCGCTGGCGCAACGTCTCCGGCAAGAGCCGCGCCGCGGCCGCTGCCGAGACTGCGGCAAATATCACCAGCAGCACGAAGCTCGAGCGCCAGCCGAACAACGTCTGCAACACGCCGCCGATCACCGGCGCCACGATCGGAGCGAACGCCGTGACCGATCCCATCAGCGACAATTCGCGCCCCGCGCGCGCGCCGGAGTACAGGTCGCGCACCACCGCGCGCGCCAGCACGATCGAGCCGGCGCCGCCGAGCGCCTGCACGAAGCGCATCGCGGTTAGCGCCCCGATCGAGGCCGTCAAGGCGCAGCCGACGCTCGCTGCGCCATAGAGCGCCAGCGCCGCCAGCAGCACCGGCTTGCGGCCGAGGCGGTCCGAAACCGGCCCATAGACGATCTGGCCGACGGCAAAGCCGAACAGGTAGCTCGAAATCGTCAACTGCACCTGCGCCGTCGGCGCGTCGAGCGCGCGTCCGATGTCCGGCAGCGACGGCAGATACATATCCATCGACAGCGGACCCAGCGCCGTCAACAGCGACAGCAACAAGGTAAGGGCAAAAGTATCGGGACGAAGCATTGCTATTCCGTCACCCTGAGGTGCGAGCGAAGCGAGCCTCGAAGGGCGACGGCCCGTGCTTTCTCGGCCGCATCCTTCGAGGGCCGCTTCGCGGCCACCTCAGGATGACGGATCATGCGTGTTGCCGCTTCTTGCCCAGGATCGCCGCCGCATGGCCGCCGAGAATCTTGTCGCGGTCGGCGGCGGCAATGTCGAGCGCGCGCACGTGGCGCACGCAATCCGGCATGCCCATGTCGTAAGGGTAATCGCTGCCGAGAAAGACGCGATGGGCGCCGACCGAGGACACCAGAAACTCGCACGCCGCTTTCGAGTGCGTGATGGTGTCGTAAAAAAAGCGGTCGAGATATTTCTGCGGTGAATGTTTCAGATGCAGTTTCGGCTCGGGCCGCACCCGCCAGCCGTGCACCCAGCGCCCGCCCTGATAGGGAATGAAACCGCCGCCGTGCACCATGACGAAGTTGAGCTTGGGATAGCGCTCCATCACGCCGCCGAAGATCAGGCAGGCGCCGGCAATCGTGGTATCGAGCGGATTGCCGATCAGGTTGCCGAGATAATAGGCGCGCAGCCGGTCGGCGCCGGCGACATTGCCGGGATGGATCATCATGAAGGCGTCGAGCTCGGCCGCCGTGGCCCAGAGCGGCTCGAAGCTCGGATCGTCGAGATTCTTGCCGCCGACGTTGGAACCGATCATGGCGCCGTGCAGGCCGAGCTTGGTCATAGCGCGGCGCAATTCGGCGGCGGCCGCCTCCGGCGCCTGCATCGGCAGCGTGGCGATGCCGGCGAAGCGATCCGGATGCTCCTTCACGTGGCGCGCGATTTCGTCGTTCTGGATCGCCGCCGCCGCGGCGGCGACGGCGCCTTCCTGGCCGTAGAGCCAGGTCTGCGGCGACACCGAAAGCACATGCATGTCGACCGCGGCGGCGTCCATGTCGGCAAGCCGCCGCGTAATGTCATGGCCGCCGCGCGGAAACGGCCGGTACGCCACGCCCGCGACCTCGATCGCGGCATTGTCGGCGTCATAGGGCGTGAGCTTCAGCCCGAGCTTTGGGATTTCCTTTTGCAGGAGCTTTATGGTCGCATCAGCGAGAATGTGGGTATGGGTGTCGATGGTGCGCGGCATTTTTTCGTTCCCCGATGGCGCGGCGTGTTGTGCGCACACCTAACAGATGCATGCAAGACATGCGCACGGCGGCCGTGGCGGAGGGGTTTTCAATCGCCACTTTCGGCTATAAAGGGCCGCCGCCGCTCCAACCAAACACTCCCGGACCACAGCATGGACGCCACGACCGACAGCAAGACCCGCGCGGCGCGCCACATCCGCGTCGAGGACGACCCGCTGGTGCGCGGCCGCGGCCGCTTCATTGCCGATGCGCCGGAGCCGAACCAGGCCTACGCCTATTTCGTGCGCTCGCCGCACGCCTTCGCGCGGATCAAGAGCATCGATACCGCAGCGGCGGCGGCCGCGCCCGGCGTGATTGCGGTATTGACGGCGAAGGACATCGAAGGCGTCGGCAATATTTCGCGGCATCCGCCGCTGCCGGGCCGCGGCGGTTCGAAGCTTTTCGTCTCGCACCGGCCGGCGCTCGCCACCGACCGGGTCATGCATATCGGCGAGGCCGTCGCCATGGTCGTCGCCGAGCGCGCGCTGGCCGCGCAGGACGCTGGCGAATTCGTCAATGTCGAATACGAGCCGCTCACCCCGGTGACCGACGCGCGCGCGGCGCTCAAGCCGGGCGCGCCGCAGCTGTGGCCGGACGCACCCAATAATCTCGCGGTCGATTGGCCGGGCCCGGCCGCTGATCCCGCCGCCAATGCCGCCGAGGTCGAGCGCATTTTCGCCTCGGCCAAATATGTCGCGCGCATCGCGGAGATGAATCAGCGGCTGTGCGTCGCCTCGATGGAGCCGCGCGGCGCCACCGCGAGCTACGACGCCGCGCGCGACGCCTATACGCTGCGCACCTGCTCGCAAAGCGCCGGCACCATGCGCGAGAACATTTTAGGCATCATGAATTGGCCGAAGGAAAAACTGCGCGTCATCACCGAGGACGTCGGCGGCGCGTTCGGCTTGAAGACGTCGGCCTATCCCGAATATATCGCGCTCCTGGTCGCTGCGAAAAAGCTCGGCCGCCCGGTGCATTGGATGTCCGGGCGCGCGGAGGCGTTTTTGTCCGACAATCAGGCGCGCGACACTTATTCGGAAGTCGAGCTGGCGCTCGACGACAAGGGAAAATTTCTGGCGCTGCGCATCCGCAGCGTCGGCAATATGGGCGCCTATCTCGGCGCCATCGGCGCCAATATCCCGACGCTGAGCTTCGCCCGGTGTCTGCCCGGCATGTACGACATCAAGCCGATCGATATCGGCGTCAAATGCGTCTACACCAACACGCTGCCGACCGCGCCCTATCGCGGCGCCGGCCGCCCGGAATCGAGCTATGCGCTGGAACGCGTGGTCGACGAGGCGGCGCGCGTAACCGGCATCGATCCGGTCAAGTTGCGCCGCCGCAATCTGATCAAGAAATCGGCGATGCCGTACAAGACCGCGGTCGGCACCACGATCGACTCCGGCGATTTCGAGCCGATCCTCGATGAGGCGCTCAAGCTTGCCGATTACGAGAGCTTTAAAGCGCGCCGCCGCGAAGCGCAAAAGCGCGGCAAATATCGCGGGCTCGGCATCTGCTGCATGCTCGAACATTCCGGCGGCTCGCCGGTCGAAAGCGCGATGCTGACGTTTCCGGGCGACGCCACGTTGCGGTTCAGCCTCAACGTGCAGAGCACCGGCCAGGGCCACGCCACGGTCTTTTCGCGGCTGATCGGCGAGCGGCTCGGCATCCCGGCGGAAAAAATTCCGCATCGTCACGGCGATTCGTCGAACGAGCTGCCGGGCTATGCCTCGGTCGGCTCGCGCTCGGCGATGACGGTGAGCCATTCGCTGGTCAAGGCGATCGACGCCATGCTGGCCAAGGGCAAGCCGATCGCCGCGACCATGCTCGAAGCCGGCGAGGCCGACGTCGCCTACAAAAACGGCAGCTTCGAAGTCGTCGGCACCGACCGCCGCGTGTCGCTGTTCGCAGTCGCATCTCACGCTGCCGCGCTGAAGAAGCGCGGGGAGATTGCGGAAGACCTCGACACCAAGGCGGTGAGCGAGACGCCGCAGACCTTTCCCAACGGCGTGCACGTCGCCGAGGTCGAGATCGATCCGTCGACCGGCGATATCCGTGTCGCCGCCTATGCGGCGGTCGACGATTGCGGCAACGCGCTCGATCGCACGATCGTCGCAGGCCAGCTGCACGGCGCCATCGCCTCGGGCCTCGGCCAGGCGCTGATGGAGCGCACCGTCTATGACGGCAACTCTGGCCAGCTCGTCACCGGCTCGTTCATGGATTACGCCATGCCGCGCGCCGACGACATGCCGGCGTTGCGCGAAGCAATGCATAATGTGCCCGCCACGACCAATCCGCTCGGGGTCAAGGGCGTCGGCGAGGCCGGAACGACGGCGGCGCTCGCCGCGGTGATGAACGCCGTCGCCGACGCCATTCCGAACGGCGCCGGCGCGCATCTCGACATGCCGGTCACGGCGCCAAGCCTGTGGCAAGCCTGCCAGCGGGCGAACGAGTAGGTTTCGTCATTCCGGATTGCCGCGCAGCGGCAAGTCCGGAATCCATATTCGCTGACCGGTGGTTATGGATTCCGGGTTCCTCGCTTCGCTCGGCCCCGGAATGACGACAAGCAAAGGTGACCCATGTCCCAGCATCCCGAAGCGATCCTTGCCGGCAAAAAACGGCCGTTCACCGGGGCGGAGTTTTTGCAATCGCTGCGCGACGGCCGCGAGGTCTATATCTACGGCGAGCGGGTCAAGGACGTCACCGAACACCCGGCGTTCCGCAATTCGGCGCGCTCGGTCGCGCTGCTTTACGACGCGCTGCACGACAAAAAATCCAAGGCCGCGCTCACCGCGCCGACCGATACCGGTTCCGGCGGCTATACCCACAAATTCTTCAAGGCGGCGCGGTCGCGGGAAGACGTGATCGCACAGCGCGACGCCATCGCCGCCTGGGCGCGCCTGACTTACGGCTGGTTGGGGCGCAGCCCCGATTACAAGGCCGCCTTCCTCAACACGCTCGGCGCCAACGCCGGGTTTTACGGCAAGTTCGCCGACAACGCGCGGGCCTGGCACAAGCGCGCGCAGGAGGCGGTGCTCTATCTCAATCACGCCATCGTCAATCCGCCGATCGACCGCAACAAGCCGGTCGAACAGGTCAAGGACGTTTACATCACCATTCAAAAAGAGACCGACGCCGGCATCTATGTCTCCGGCGCCAAGGTCGTCGCCACCAATTCGGCGCTCACCCATTACAATTTTCTCGGCCAGAACATGGGCCAGGAGATCAACGACCCGGCCATGGTGGTGATGTTCATCGCGCCGATGAACACGCCCGGCATCAAGCTGATTTGCCGCACCTCGTATGAGTTCGCCGCGGCCGCTTCGGGGTCGCCATGGGACTACCCTCTCACTTCGCGATATGACGAGAACGACGCCATTTTCGTTTTCGACAACGCCTTCATCCCCTGGGAGAACGTCTTCATCCACCGCGACGTCGAGCGGCTGAAGAATTTTTATCCGAAGTCGGGCTTCTTCAACGGTTTCACCATGCAGGGCTGCACGCGGCTGGCAGTCAAGCTCGATTTCATCGTCGGGCTTTTGTGCAAGGCCGCGCGCGCGACCGGCGTCGAGGCGTTTCGCGGCGTGCAGGCGCAGATCGGCGAGGTGGTCGGCTGGCGCAATCTGTTCTGGTCGCTGACCGACGCCATGGCCTGCAATCCCGAACCGTGGGTCGACGGCGCGGTGCTGCCGAACTCCCGCGCGTCGAGCACCTACCGGCTGTTCATGACCGAGGCCTATCCCGCGGTGCGCAACATCGTCGAGAAGGTGATCGCCTCCGGGCTGATTTACCTGCCCTCGCATGCGCGCGACTTCAAAAATCCCGACATCGACAAATATCTGGCGAAATACGTGCGCGGCTCGAACGACATCGGCTACAAGGACCGCATCAAGATCATGAAGCTGTTATGGGACGCGGTCGGCACCGAATTCGGCGCCCGCCACGAGCTCTACGAGATGAACTATTCCGGCAGCCACGAGCTGGTGCGCATTTTTCCGCTGCAACAGGCGCAGTTCACCGGCGCGCTCAAGGACATGGAAGCGCTGGCGGAAGCGTGCATGGCCGATTACGACGAGGACGGCTGGAAGCATCCGGCGTACCGGGACGGTAAGGATATCAGTGTGGTGGGGAAGGGGTGAAGAGTAGCCGGTTTTAACCGGAAGCAGCATTCATGCCATATTAAGAAACTTTACAGCACGATGTGCGTTTGCTACTCGAAGGATTGGCAGTGGGGGAGATGAGCTATGACGAAGAATCTAGAAGAATTGGTCATCCGAGCCCGCAAGATCACCATGACAACGGCTCAACTGCGAGAGCAACGGCAGAGCTTTGCCTACGGCAACACTCACATTGAGAACGAGAAAATCACTCGCGAGATGGTTGCCGAGGCCGATAAGAAAATCGAGACGCGCGACGACAAGTGACGTGGCCGCCGATCGCCACAGCGAAGCGCAAGATGCTGCGCTCCTAAGCGATCCGGATCAGATCGCCCGTCGGGAAGCTGAAAACGGCCTCAGACAATTTACGTTGGCGCTCGATATCATTCGCTCTCACGTGAAGGAGACGGAGCGGCCGTTCAAACTGCGTGCCGGTCCAATCATGCAATTGCACCAAGCGGCGCTGGATGGTTTGCACCGGCTAGCGGGCACGTATCGGAACACGCCCGTGAAGATTCACGGAAGCCTCCACCAACCCCCTGAACCCGCATTTGTCGCTGACGAAGTACAGGCGCTATGCGAATACATCAATGACAACTGGAACAAGAGCGCGGTCCATCTTGCCGCCTATGTTCTCTGGAAGATGAATTGGATTCATCCGTTTGCGGATGGGAACGGTCGCACGGCAAGGGCGGTGTCATACGTTGTTCTGAGCATCAAGCTCGATAGCTTGTTGCCCGGCACTCCAACAATTCCTGAACAAATCGCCTCTAACAAAGACCCCTATTACAAAGCCCTCGAGGATGCCGATAAAGCGTGGGCTTCGGAGAAGATCGACGTGTCCGCTCTTGAGGGACTATTGAGCGACATGCTTGCCCGGCAACTTCTAAACGCCGCTAAAGAAGCTGCTGGCGAAGGTGTGGGGCGCCCTGAGGGTCCGATTCTCCATTAAGCACGCGTAGTCCGCAGGAGCGAAGCGATATCCGGGGTCCGCCTCTTCAACCGCATAACCCCGCATATCGCTTCGCTCATGCGGGCTACGAGCCAACTGGATCGTCCCAGATCAACTTGAAGCCGAGATGCCGGCAGAGCGCGAGCCAATAATTCTGCGTTGTCGAAGCATCGCGCGTAGGATTGCCGAAGCAGTCGTAAAACTCGCCGTCTTCGCCTTGGACCTTCGCCTGCAAGACCTGCGCGAGCCGCCACATCTTACGGCGGATTTTCCGGTCCGGATTTTTTACGACAACGTTACCGTGCTGGAGCCCGATCCAGGCCATGCCGCCGCCTTCGCCATGCTTCGACCATGCCGTCCACACGGCGATGGGTTGACGAAAAATGCTGCGGTCGGGAAGCAGCACATTGATATGCCCGTCGAGGGTCAGTTCTGGGTCCGCATTCACGACGGCCATCCATTCGTCAAAAGAGATTTCCGGGCCGTGCTCGTCTTCCCAGCCGTCCCAATTCTTTTTCCGCGTGATGTGCAAGTCGTATCCCATTTACGCCCCGATAGCGGACTAACTCGATTGCTGTTGCGCGGCGTCCTGCACAATCGCAACCATTCGCTCGATCACACCGTCAACCGTTGACCCCGGCGGAAACTCAATCTTGCGATCGCGATCTTCCACCCAACTTTCGCCCCCCTTGGGATTTTTGCGATAGGGAACGATTTGATAGTTGCCGTTTTTCTCCATGATGCTCCACTCCGACGCGCCCCGCATGAATGCAGGCCAAGTCTTCTCGCCTGCGTATTTCGGCAATACAGGCGGCGGATAAGCATTGCGTTTCGGCGTCGGGATGATGGCGTTTCCTCTCGCCATGACATCATGGAGCGCGCGACGTAAGGCAGCGGTGTTCGCCGCCGGCACCACAGCCACAGGTTCACGGTTCATGTAAAATCCGGCTTTCGTCTTGGCGACGGTCGGCACGTAAACGATTCCTTCCTTTAAGGTGCAACTGAACAGCATAGTCTGACCTAAAATTCAGTGACAATGAGATTAATCCCAAGCCATTCCGCTCGACTTTGCGCCGCCTCCACCGCCGTTCGCTGAGCTGAAGTCATGCTCCCTTTCGGTATTGCCAAGCTGAGGCGTCGACTCGAGATGTCTTGGGCGGTGACTTTGATATCACCAAGCTGGCTACCCGGAAATTCAGCCAGTTCATTGATGTAGTCATTGAGACGATAAGTCAGACGCGCGGCATCCTGATAGGTGGCGGCGTTGAGGTCGATGGATTTGATGCTCGTCACGGCGCCATTGTCAAGAATATCTATAGTCTCGAAAGTGGAAGGCAAATTGGCGCCAAGTTGTTCGTTGAAATAATTGCCCCGCGCCGCCCAGCCGAGTGTCCATGCCTCCGATGGTGACTCTATAATTGCAGGTGCCGGCTCTAGTCCCGGCATGAGTAATATCGACCCGACCAATGAGCTGCGGAATTGGCCCATCTCCGCAGGGTCGACTTTTGCGTAATCCTCGATGCCGTTGAGAATTTCCTGCCGAGTTTCCGTATCGACGCCAGGTTCGAGGACGTCGCTTAAAGCACGGTTGAGGGCGTCGCCCCCGAACGTGTCGCCGGCATCGTAGTAATAGCGCTTGATCTCGGCGCGTATCGCCGCTCCATCCTCCGGTTCGGCATTTGCAATCCATTCAAGGAAATCACCCAACTCGTCGATGCGCTGTCCGGGCGGCAGCCTCACCCAGGCATCACCTGGGCTCGGCGAGGCATCCGAACTTTGCGTCGGATCGTTGTTCTGCGCGGTTTGTGTTGAAGATAAATCTTGGCCGGCGCCTCCTGTGGGCGCGAACCATCCTGGATTTGGCGGCGTGCCCGTGCGCGGATGCAGGGCTGGATTCCAATCGACCAATTTAACCAGCGCGTCCTCTACCTCCATCTCGTCGCGCGCGGTTCGGTCGCGCAAGTCGGGAATGCGCAGATGGACCACCGCGATCCGCGCCAAGCAAGGGTCATTCGCGTTTAGCGCGGCTGCCACAGTCGCGAGCCCAGGTATGAGCCGGTCGGTCGCAATAGCTTTCCGATAGGCGCGGCTAAGAAGGGCTTCAATCTCTCTTCGGTCGCGAACCACGAAACGATTATCGCGCCGCTCCATCAGCGGCGTGCGGCCGAGGACCAGACCGTCGTCGGTGCAAGCGAGGCCGAGGTTGTCCTCGCCGGCTTCGCTCAAGCGCCAGAATTAAATCATGCGGCCATTGTCGCTGGAACAAGGACTATTGTCAATAAACAAGGGACGATCACTTGACATCGTCACCCTTTCAGTGATAAACGGTGCGAATCAAATCTCGCCCAAAAGGACGCCGCCGGGTGACGCCGGCGGACAGGGGCGAGGCGGTTCCCGCGGGCGGGGCTGTCACCCCCGCTCCCGGGCGGCTCCGGGTAGAAACGCCCGGCCGGCACGATGACCGGCCTGCGGGCTTGATCGCCCGCTGCACCGTAGGACGGCCGGGAGCGGGTAACGCCCGCTCCTACCTAGTACCGTCCCGGGAAGCGCGTGACTGGAGTTGAGCGGTGGCGTTCGGTCGCTGCCGCAAGCGCCGTGGTGGAACGCCGGCAGGCGAGCGCGCCCGACAGCGGAAGGGCGGCGCAAGCCGCCTTTCCGTGGCGCGCCGCCGTGCCCGCTGGCACGGCGCCATGAAACACTGCGTCTGCCGGCGTTCCGCTTCCTTATTTCTTTCGTCATTGCGACCCCGAGCGCATGGAGGGGAAGCAATCCAGTTCTTCCGCTAAGGCTGGATTGCTTCGTCGCTGCGTCCCGCGCCGTTGAAAACGCTATGGAATTTGCCCCGTTCCACACCCGGATTCCACACATTTTTCGGCCGTTTTGCGCGTCCCGCGCTGACCTTTTGTGGCCCGATCCTAGTTGTTGACGCGCCCGCCGGCCATGGTAGTTTCCGCGCGCCTCTGCGCAACCTTCGGGCGCGGGCACAGGCCGGGGTAAATTCGCCGATCATCCTGTGTGACCGCATTCCGCCCTTGGTGGCCTTCTCTTCCGCACGCCTAGGCCAAGCGTGCAACGGAAGAGGTATGCCATGGGCACCCTTGAACCGCTCGCACTGTCGCCGCGCGACGCCGCGCAATTCCTTTCGATTAGCAAGCGCACTCTGTCGCGCTTGATCGCTCGCCGTAAGATCGCTGCCCGCAAGGATGGCATGAGAACGCTGGTCGATGTGGCGTCGCTCAAAGCCTATTACGCGGCGTTGCCGTTGAAAACCAATCACGCGCCCGTCGTGTTCGGCCGCCGCGCTCATGTCCTGCCGCGCTCGCGTCAGCAGACCTCGACTTAGCAACTTATTCCAGGTCCGCTCGGCACCGAGAGCGAAGGCTGGATTGTGCGAAAGAGGTTCGGGACGCGGAGCGTACTGTCACTAATGACAGTGATTTATCACAGTTTACTCAAGAGCCTCCGTCCCTCTCTTTGGAATGGTCGGGGGTTCTCGGCAACGATGGCTAATTCAGTTGCGTGGCGATGCCATCTGCCCCAGGGGCGAGGGCCGCATGGCAGATGCACGCAAGAAAATCCTGTGCATCGAAGATGACCGAGAAACCGCTGCTCTGATCGCCGAAGAGTTAGTCGAGCGCGGATTCGAGGTCAGTGTCGCATATGGCGGTGAAGAGGGTCTGCTGGCGATCATAAAGACCACGCCAGACCTCATTTTATGCGACATCGGTATGCCGTCTATGACGGGCTTTGAGGTTCTGGAGAGGTTGAGCGAAATCGCGCCGCGCTTGGGAAGGATACCATTCGTGTTTCTGGTCGCGCCGACCGATTACGACAATCGGATGGAGGGGCGCCGGCTTGGTGCCGACGACTACATTACCAAACCCATCGATTTCGACCGTCTCGCTGTCATTGTCGATGCCCGGCTCGCCAACGTCGCGCGCACCCAACTGAATGATCGTGAAATCGAGGTTTTAACCTTGGTGGCGCGCGGCAACACGTCCGCTGAAATTGCACGCAAGCTCCACATATCCAAGCGGACGGTGGATTTTCACATTCAGCAGGCTCGGATCAAGCTGCACGCGACGACGCGCACCGAGGCTGCGATCAAAGCTGCGGCTGGCGGGCTGATCAAACCATAGGCGGAGGGCTTGTGCTGAAAGGCGTGCTGCAATTCGGGCTGACCCGTCGCCCGATTATTCTATTGTGTCTGCTGGTTTTCATCGGCGGCGGTCTCATTGCGTTTGGCAAGCTGAATATCGAAGCATACCCCAATCCAGCACCCGTGATCTTGGAGATCACGGCACAGGCCGCCGGTCTATCCGCTGAAGAGATGGAACGCTATTACACCATCCCGATGGAGGTTGGCCTCGCCGCGACGCCGGGGGTCGATATTATCCGCTCAACCTCGTTCTATGGCCTCTCCTTTGTTCGGGTAACTTTCAAGTACGGCGTCGATTATTATTTCGCCCTCACGCAGGCCGCGATCAGTCTGCAACAGAACGTCAGCCTTCCCAACAACGTGGTGCCGTCGATTCAGGGATCGAGCCTCGTCGGCGAAGTCTATCGCTATCAGGTGGTGGGGCCTCCGCATATTGGGCTGACTAATCTTCGCACCATCCAGGATTGGATCGTGCAGCGACGGCTCTTGAGCGTCGAGGGCGTAGTCCAGGTCAACACCTGGGGTGGCACGACTAAGGAATTCGAGGTTGAGGTCGATCTGCACAAGCTCGACGCTTACAACGTTACGCTCCCCCAGATAATCAGCGCGATCGGCAACGCTAATATCAATGTCGGCGGGCGCACCGTCAGTTTTGGTCAGCAATCCGTCAACATCCGCGGCATCGGGCTTTTGGACAGCGGCGGAGCTGAGGATTTGACGCAGGGATATCGTGTTCAAGACATCGAAAATATCGTGCTGGCACAATCGAACGGCGTGCCGGTGAACATCAAGGATGTAGCGAAGGTCTATATCGGCTATTTGCCTCGGCTCGGCAAAGCCGGCCGCGATAGACAGGACGACATTGTCGCGGCCATCGTGGTGATGAACCGGACGTTGCACACCAACGACGTGGTGCCCCGCATCAAAGCCGAAGTAGAGAAGATCAACAGCGACGGAACGCTGCCGCCGGGGGTGAAACTTGTTCGATTTTACGATCGCACGACACTGGTATCAGTCACCACTTTTACGGTACTGCACAACCTTCTATTTGGCTGTCTGCTAGTTTTCTTCGTCCAATGGCTCTTTCTCGGCAATCTGCGCAGCGCCATCATTGTCGGCGTGAACATTCCGTTCGCTCTGTTTTTCAGCATTATCATTTTGGTTTTGCGCGGTGAGGATGCCAATCTGCTATCTGTCGGCGCTGTCGATTTCGGTATCATCGTCAATTCAGCGGTCATCCTTGTCGAGAACATTTTCAGGAATTGTCAGGCACGTCAGGACGATCGACAACGGCTTCTCCAGGAACTCACGGACGGGCGGTATGGAGCTGATCCAACCACCCTTGCGGATGGGACGAGAGTTTGGACTGACCGCTTGCGGATGATTTTCGTCAGTGTACTACAGGTGGATAGAGCAATCTTCTTTTCCACAGCCATCACCGTTGCAGCATTCGTTCCATTATTCACGATGCAGGGTGTCGAGGGCCAGATTTTCAACCCAATGGCTCGCACTTACGGTTATGCCCTGCTTGGGGCACTTCTCGCCACGTTCACCGTCACGCCGGTATTGGCTTCATACTTGCTTCCTGAGCACGTTGAGGAAGCCGAAACAATTTTCGTTCGCACGTTGCGCGGACTGTATACACCGATCTTGCGAAGGTCGTTGTCGCACCGCAAAATTGTGGTCACGATCGCGGCAGGATGTCTGGTCATCTTTGGTCTCTTGATCCCGCGACTGGGCACCGAGTTCCTACCCGCGCTGGAAGAAGGTAATCTGTGGATTCGCGCAACCCTGCCACCGACGATATCGCTCGAAGCGGGCATGCCGATCGTCAACCGTATTCGGGAAATTCTGCTTCGCCACCCCGAAGTGATCACAGTCGTTTCTCAGCACGGCCGGCCTGACAACGGCAGCGATGCCGCCGGTTTCAACAACGCTGAATTTTTCGTGCCGCTCAAGCCGTTCGAGGACTGGGCGCTTGGAATGACTAAGGAAAAACTCATCGACGAGCTTCAGTCGGAGTTTTCAAACGAATTCGTGGGGATCGGCTTCAATTTCTCCCAATATATCCAAGACAACATCGAAGAAGGCCTGTCGGGGGTTAAAGGTGCTAACTCGGTCAAGATTGTTGGCCGGGATTTGACAA
The DNA here is from genome assembly GCA_963823225.1 of uncultured Alphaproteobacteria bacterium. Lineage (GTDB taxonomy): Bacteria > Pseudomonadota > Alphaproteobacteria > Rhizobiales > Xanthobacteraceae > BOG-931. The sequence goes on from CAWGKM010000001.1 coordinate 795,271, forward strand.
AACTCCAGCAACTCGCCGATCAAATCATGAAGGAAATGGCGCAGGTTCCGGGTGTGACCGATCTCGGGATTTTCCCGGTCCTTGGGCAGCCAAATCTGAACATCAGGGTAAATCGAGAAAAAGCGGCGCGATACGGATTGAATGCCGGCGATATCACTTCCGTTGTTCAAGCAGCGCTGAGCGGTACGGTGGCCACGACACTTCTGGAGGCAGACCGCGAATTCAATGTCACGGTGCGGCTCGCGCCCCAATACCGTGATAACGTCGATGGTGTACGGAACATCAAGGTAGGCTTTCAGACGCCGGGCGGTGTCAATGCTTACATTCCGTTGAGCGAACTCGCAAAAATTTCCCTCGATACGGGCGCCTCCTACATTTATCACGAACGCAGCGAGCGTTACATCCCGATCAAATTCAGTGTTCGCGGGCGTGACCTTGGTGGTACGGTTGCAGAAGCCCAGCGGCGGATCGCCGAAAACGTAAAGCTACCGAACGGCTACCGCATCGTGTGGGCCGGCGAGTTCGAAGAACTCCAGCAGGCCAAAACGCGACTGGCGATCATCGTGCCCATCAGTCTCGCTTTGATCCTTGCGCTACTGTACTTGTTGTTCAATTCACTCCGCGACAGTTTGATGGCGCTCGCGGGTATTCCTTTCGCGGTCGGCGGGGGAGTTTTGGCCCTTTATTTCTACGGCCTGAATTTCAGCATCTCGGCGGCGGTCGGCTTTATTTCGCTGTTCGGCGTATCAGTGATGAATGGCATTCTCGTCATGACCTATTACAATGAGGTCAAGGCAACGGGAATGGACACCAACGCGGCAATGTTTCACGCCGCATCACAGCGTATGCGACCGATGTTGATGACTGCGCTGTCCGCCTGCATTGGCTTGCTGCCGGCGGCGATCTCAACGGGCATCGGGAGTCAGGTCCAGCGTCCACTTGCCACCGTGGTCGTTGGCGGCATGTTTATTGGACCAATCATGTTGCTGGTGATCGTGCCGGCACTACAAACGCTGTTCTTGGATCGGGGACGGGGTTCTCAGCAATCTCTCGAACCAGGCAACACACCCGCCGCCGATTGCTGAGCAACCTTGATAGCAGGTTCAAAATTTTTGTTATTTCTGGCGAAAAAGGTATTGGCGTTTGAAGTGATCGTGCGCCTGATTTACCCCACTCGCAATCCCCACGAAATGGCAGCGCGGACGCTAGGCGACCCAGCGACGCCGTGTTGAGAATGCTGGCGTCAAATCGAAACGCAGTCCGTACCTACAGGCGTCAGCCAAATGATTTTCGGCAGCGTCCGATATTTTGTCGGGATAGCGCGGATCGCGGGGCAACACTGGAACAGTGCGCAGGAATTGTTGGCATTCTGATTCGACAATGAAAAGCCCTTTAGCTTCGCGCACGCCGCTTTCCTTGCCGGGCGCGGTGCCAATGAACCGTTCGCGCATGAGCGCACCGCCGGTCGCGACCGAATTCGGTCCCTTGTCGGCGCGCTCGAAACGAATTCCGGGATGAAGCTCGCCGCCGATCAAAACCGGCCGCTCGAATTCAGTTGCGATGCAACGCTCGTTCACTTCATCGAAGATAGAAGTATCGGCACAGCCGCGCTTCATAAGGTCCCGCCATTTGCCGGTGACCGGATCGCGCCAACGCCAGCCGCGCAGAATTTTGTACTCGTTGAACATGCGCGTAATGTCGGCAATGGGCGAATTGGTGCCCTCGTTCGGCTTCCCGTTCCAGATGTAAAGCTCGCCGATGATGTGCAGGTCACCACGCCGTCCCGACTTCACCTTGCTATCGTGGAACAGCACGTCTTGACCATCGGTGTTTTCCCAGAAGAACAGGAACGCGCCCGGCTCCGTCGAGCCATGATCGTATGAGAAGAAATAACGCCCGCTGTCAGGCGGATCAAACGACGGCTCTTTGATCCTGTCGCCGTACTTGTAGAATATTTCATCGAAGAAGCCGCCCGAAATCACATCCCAATTGCCACGTGTCCAGGCTTCCATGCGCGCGCTGTCGCCTTCACACGATTGCGCGACTGTCTGCATGTATGAAGGCTCAGTGCGATTGAGCAGCACGTTGTCCGAAAAGCTCGAATAGATCATGCGCCGCCGGGCGATCTTGCCGTCTGCGGTTTGCTCCTCGATGCATGGCCCGCACAATCCCTGCGGCACGCCGTGAAGGTTGAAGCGATACTTGATCTTGTTGTGCGACGGCCCGGAAGGATTGCAAGTGAACCGAATTTTTCTCGGCAGAAGGCTTTCCGGGATTGGCGAACGCAAGCAACTGAACAAAAGAAGATAGCAATCGAAGTGCTCGAATAGTTGAAGCTCTTCGGCTCCAATCCAAACAAACGACTTTCCCTGAAATAGACCAAAAGAATTGGGATGATCGAAGTAGGAGAATTCCAAGGTCTCGCCCCATGGAAACTCCCAATAGTTCTTCAGCTTGTTGAATTGCGACTTCGGCCAAATCGGCCGAATGATTTCCTCGCTCAGCTTTATCAAGTCGGTGAATTCACGCTGCGACGGCCGGACGATTAGCCCCTTGTATTGCAGGCCGTGACCACGGCCTACGCCACTCAGATAATCGAGTAGCAGCACTTGCGTCTTAGCCGAGCCGCGCGGCCCGCAGATACCAACCTCGCGCTCGGGCGCAGAGAGGAAAGCGACCTGCGGCCCCGGCATTGGTGCCGCCGCCACTTGCTGCAATCGGCGTTGCTCATCGCGAACAAACGGACAATAAACGCCATTACTGTTGAGCCGAAATTCAGAGACGAACACGACGGCCTCCCGGTGGCGGCTTGCCGTATCCTAGATTCTCACTGTCGTAACGCGCGCTCGCCTTGCCGGGCGGAGTTACGTTGGCGATTTTCTCTTGCACCTTGACCGCAACCTCTTCGCGCTCCCCATCTGTCGGTGGTGCGGACTGCGGTTTCGGCTTCGGCTTCCATTGAGGTGCAAGCTCATAGAGCCAATTGTTTCCGAAGCCTTCGTCCAAGAGCGTTTCCGCACGAACAGCATTGATTTCAATTCCGGCGTCTTGGAAAGCGCGATGCTGCGGCGTGCCCGCCACGATCACATCGTCGGGCAGCGGCGGAAGCAACTTGTTGTCCGCGTCGCGAAAGAGGACGACTTCGCGTAGGAGATTCTTGCGGAACTTGCGATCAAACTCGCTGCTATCGACACAAGGGCGCGGCAGCGCGAGCAGATTGGTCGGACGCTGTTGCTGGTCGACCGGCGCATCGAAACCAAGCAGACCGTCATGGCGTGGCGGCGTTACGCCTAGCGTCTGCGCCCCTTCGATCCAGACATGTCCGGTGTGATGGTGCTCGACAGTCGATTGCTCTTGGTAGGCGGGAATGAGACTGGAAAGGAGCTTCGCAACAAGCTGCGCGTTCGGCGGGCTGACGACCTGCTCTTGAATGAGCTTGCCGTTTTTGTCTCTGGCGAATGTGTCGTCACGCTTGCGGCTGCCATACTTCGCAATCCAGTCCATTTCATCGAGCGTCAAGGCGTCGGCCTCGACTTGAAGGTCGCGCTTGAACACAGGGCGGCCGTCATGAAAACGCGGCTGGCTGTGGCCTTCGATTCCGAGTTGAAGAGCCGCGCGGTCAAGCTCAACGATTGCCAGCTTGCGGGCGGTCTGTAGGTGATTGGCGAACGTGTCGAGCGTGTCGAGCCAAACGAGCTTGTGGTTCTCAGGGTCGGCAATGCTTTGCTTGATTTTGAGAAACAGGCTGCTCGGGTCGATACCGGCATTTCTCGCGGCGGGTTTTAACCTCGGCCGCAAAACGACCCGGTTCAAAATATCGACCCACACGTCGTCGGTGATCTTCTTCGCACTCATGTGAAGCTCCCCGCGCCTTGCGGCGCGCTCTTGTCGGTCGGCGATGTGGGGAACTTCCAGGGCGAATGACTAGACCAAATCCAACCGTTGTTCAACCCGGCTTTCGTCTCTCAAACATCCGGGGTCTCTGGAATTTTTGCCGGGGTCGGGTTCCGGCGTTCAAGCTCAGCGCGGCATTGCGAGCGTGACATGCAACTCGCCATGGCGACCGTCCGGCGTTAACCATACCCCGTTGCTAAATCGTGGTGGAGCGGCCGGATCATTTGCTCCCTAGCCCTGCATTCATTGATGTTTTTGCCGAATTCCACACGCTGATTCCACACATCGGGCGATTGCAGGGTCGCGCGGGTGCGGCGCAACCAACGTGGCCGGGCGCGGCGTCTGTCGAATAGTAGGGGTAACAAAAAGTGGCAGCGACCACTGTGAGGCCGTTCAGCCGCCTGAACGCCATGGTGCGCGACCGCTGTTCGGTCGGATCGGATGCGCTATCGACCATCCCCGGCAGGGCCTGAGACACGTCGATACACGTGAGACAGGTCATTGTTAGGAGCTAGGGAAATGCGTGTCTCTATATCCCTACCACCTATTTTGAGCACTCCTTAGAGAGACGTGTCTCACGTGTCCTCGGTGCGGTCGTGCACATAGCCTCGCACCATGCTTGGGAACCGACCGCCCCGGCGGTCTTTGACCCGCGTCCATCCAATCGAACCCATCGCGCCGGGGATGCTGCGCCCGCTCGGGTCAATGCGGCCGACAAGCTCGACAACGAGCTTGGCCGAAACCCAAACCTCTGTCGGATCGACGATGTAGTCCCGGCCGTTGCCGACTTCGCGCAAGTCGCTGAGGTAGGTCGGCTTGACCAGCAACTCGCTGTACAGTGTCGAAAGCTTATCGGCGATAGGTGACGTGACTTCGCGCGCCTTCTGTTCCTCCGTTGCCGCATCCCATAGCGACGGGTCAAGGCGAAGCGGCTGCCATTCCGGCTCGCCGAAATCGTCGCAGTGCATTGCCTTGGCTTCGGCGAACAGTTGCCAGCGGTCGCGTTGCAAGGCCACAAGGTCAATTGGATGCACTAAGGCGACGCGCACCGGCCACCAGCGGCGGCGGTCGCCCTGATTGAGATATTCGACCAGCCCGTCAGTGTTGGCATCTGTGTTAAACGAGCCGACGAAGATCGCGACACGCGGCTGTGTTTTCAGGAAACGATCATAAGCGGCTCGGGCGCGCTCGGCTTCCGCCGTGATGAACCGCTTGACGGCGTGCTGGTCGGCCTTCCTCATGCCGGCTAGCTCGGCAATCTCATAGAACCAGACGCCCTTGGTCAATTGCTGCTGGTCGCGCTCGTTCAAGTGCAGGATCGGGCTGTCGGAAAAGTAGCCGCCATGTCGCTCGGCTTGTCCGCACGCCAGAATTTGAATGGCCGACGACTTGGCGACACCTTCCGGCCCTTCCAACACAAGCACGTGGTCGAACTTGCATCCCGGATCATAGACCCGGCGGACGGCCGCCATCAGAACCAGTCGGCCCCATGCACGATGCAGCGGCGTATCCTCGACGCCGAGATACGTCGTCAGCCATGTGTCGAGGCGCGGCACGCTGTCCCATTTCAGAATGTCGAGTTGCGAGCGCAACGAATCGAACTTGTGTTCCTCGCACGCTCGCAACAATCCCTCTTGCGCCGCTTCCTTGCCCGGCTCGTATTCCAGCTTCTCGAAACAAAGTTCGCGAAACTTGCGCACCAATTCGTCGTCAAGCTCGCCGGCAAAGCTCCCCATGCCCGGACCTTCAATGATGTAGTGTCCGAGAAAAGTGTCCTTGCGCGTCGTCAGCTTCAATTCGTCGATAGCCTTCCGCACGTTCATCAATGAGCCTTTGATCGGCTCGCCGTTGCGCTTTTGCTCGGGCCACTCGACATGCGGCGGCTTGTCGGCCTCGCCGGCCTTGAATTCGTATTCCGGCTCGGGCGCGCCTTCACCTGTGGCGCGGCGTTCGGCGCGGTCGGCGGCGGCTTTTATGTCTTCGGGGGTCATGACACTTTACTCCTACGCTTCCGCTTGGGTCGCGGCGGCGGCCGATGCACCGGGAAACGGCGATCATCAATCATTGTGACGCTGTGACGTTCGCGCCAAGCCCGATCAAACTCTTTCCACCATTCGGCGAGCGCGGCGACCGATGGCACCGGCTCGCCGAAAAAATCCGCTTCCGCCGTTCCCGCGCCCGGCTGTACTCTGTGCAAATACCGCCAAGCGTTCTCTACTTTCACGTCAAGGCGATCCGCAACCGGACCATCGCCCACAAGCCATAGCGGATCGCAGCGGCCGGCGACGTTGTGAAACCTGTCGAGTAGCTCAACGGCCTTATGCTTCGATATGCCCATGTCCTTCAACTCGCCGGCCGTGAGCAACAAAGCAAACTCGCCGTTCTGCCCTTGAATGCTTTTGCGCGCGTCGTGTGTCAGGTGATGGGTGGCGCGAGCGATGTTGGCAGGCTGGTCAAGATCGACTGCCGGGACTTGCTCGACATCGTCTCGCTCGATTGCTTCGCCGACCACTGCAGGCAGCCAAATTGGTGCGTCGGCGACGGGCGAATCGTCAATGACGGTGTAGCGGTTACCGTCCGCCAACATGCTGCCGGGCGCGAGCACGTATTGCGGGCAATCCAGTCCCGGCCGGAAGCCGAGCTTGAACACATCTACGCCTCGGAAATACAGATGACGACCGCCGCTTGGCGTCGCGACTGTGAATGTCGGCGGCAGCTTGCCGTAGGAAAGCTCTAGCTCGGCGAGCGATGCACTGCCGTTCTTACCCGGCTTGTCGTCAACATCAACGATCAGCAAGCCGGACGGTCCGGGCACGATGCCCCAATTGCCGGCTCGCGCGTAATGCCATGCGATGATCCGCGTGGGATTCCGGCTCGCCTTGTGTGCATAGTCCGTCCACGGCGGCGGCTCTTTTGCGCCGGCCGGAAGCGGGAACACGCACCATCCGCGCCGGGCGCATTCGAGCGCGTTCTTCGGTTCGTTGGCGGCCATGGTCAATCCCTCCGCTCGCCGGGCAACGTTGGATTTCCAAAACAGACCAGCGTCGTTGGCCGTGGATGTTTCGGCCCTCGCCGCAGCCGTCGTTCAAGATCGACGACAAGCGGCGTCGCCGGACGACGGCGCGGCTCCGATGCCAGACGCCCTGGCAGCGCACCGGCAGCGGCCAGCACGTTGCCGAAATACTCGGGCCGCAGGTTATCGACGGACGTTGCCCCGCCGCCGTAGCGGCGGAGCAATCCCCGGACGTGCGCTCGCCAAACATGACGTTGCCGGCCGATACGAAGATCGGCCAACGCGGCGACGACTTGTTGTTTGGTCGCCATCATGCCGCCTGCCTGTTGGCTTCCGACGCGGTGTAAGCGGCCGTGCGCTGTTCGGTGCTGGCCTCGGTGTCCACGTCGTCGCCAGCGACGGCAATCTGCCGCTTGGCGGCCTCGCTGAAACCGTCGAGCGATTTCATCGTCTCCTTGCCGATCTTCACGACTGCTGGCGACGCCATGACGGGCGGTCTGACGGCCTTGGCGGCACCCCGCCGCTCGTTGAACATCGCCATGGCACGGGCGAAGTTCGCATCGTCCATTTTTGAGAGGGTGTGATCGAAGAAATAGACCGCCTCGTTGAACTGCCATTCCGGGCTGCCCTTCTTAGGCTGCGTCGTGGTGCCGGATGTAGAAGTCGTCGGCTTCGATTTCGAGGGTTCCGATGTTGAGGCACCGGCGTCGCCGGACGAGGATTTATCAGTCGCCTGATATTTTGCCGGTCTCGCCTTAGCCCGTTTGCGGGCGGCCTTGCTGGTCTCCCCGAACGGGGTATCCGTGTTGAAGTCGTCGTCGTACCAAGCAAGCATGTGGGAGACCCACGGCTGCTTTTTGCTTACGGCGTCGGCGATGGCCGCTTGGGTCATGCCGAACCGATCACGTAGCTTCGCCAGATCAGTGGCAAGCTCTTTGGTCGATGACCCAATGGCGGAGATTTGAGCCTTGCAACTAGCGATGACTTGTTGCGCGGTCTCAGCGGTTTTGTCGGTTGACGGCGGATTCTGAGTGTGGGCATTGTTTGTCATGGCTCTAGCGTCCTTTCCACGCGGAGCAGTGCCGGACGATCTTCACGGGATCGAGCCGGACAAGGTACGGACAGCCGCCCTGGCCGGGGCGGCTTTGCCGTTTCTTGAGCTTTGGGGATTTCCCTCCAAGCCCTGCACAAAATGTGCGGTGGAAAGGATGATGCTTCGTGCGCCCACTTGGGCCGGGGGTCAACCCCCTTTTCAAATCAAGTATTTGAACATAGCTATGACTTTGTAGCCTAGGCTATACTTGTACGCTAACTTATTAGCCTCTTTGGCAAACTAGATTGTAGCACAGGCTACACTTGCGCTCGGACGAGGCCGGAATTTCAATTCGGCTCGTCCGAGGACCCTATGGCCCGGCCCGGCGCAGACGAGCGTGGGGGCCAAGTCGCGTCATCGCCGCCGCCGCCTCACGTGCGGCGTGCTCATGACCCACTCGGCAGCTTGGCGCGCGCTACCTCATTGAGACGCCGCGTCGAAGTGGCAATATCGACCGCTCCGCGACGCCATGCGCCATACTTCCCGTAGTTGACCGTCCGCCCGTGGCCGAAAGCCATGCGGTCAACAATGCTCGGTCCCGGCTGAGTCCGTGACGGGGCGCGACGGCCTTCCTTGGCGGCAGTGCGGTCGGCGATAGATGCCGCGATGTAGTCGCGGGCTGCCATTTCGGGCGTGTACCGTTTGCCGGTCACTTGCTGCCAGCGGGCGACGGCGCGGGCGATGGCACCCCTGGCGTCCCGCTGTCGGTCGATGGACGACCTAAGGCGAACCTGACTTTCGACCACGGCTCGTTGGGCGTCGATGACTGAGAGAATAGGCGACGGCTCCGGTTCGGGCTGCTCCACCGCGCCCACACCTGCCTGCACGATGGGCTGCACAACGGGATCGTCGTGCGCGTCGGCGAGCGGATCGGCGTTGCGACGAAAATCGGGCGCGGCTTTCAAAATATCTTCGCGCTTGATTGTCTGATCGTTGCAAAGCCGCTGAACCATTCCCGTTTTGGGGAAGCCGTCATCAGTCCAGAACTTGTCGTCGTCGTGATCGAATTGCGCGAGCGCGTCTAAGATTTTCTGCATGAGACTTCTCCATCTTGTTACTGTTGGCCGCCGCGCCGGGCCATGACCAATGACAACGGCGCGGCGGCCGATGCGCTCATGGCGTTAGATGCGGCGACGCCAGATCGCAAACTCAAGCCTTCCCCGTCATCGCCCGCCATTCCTGTAGAAAAGTTCGGCGAGGCGGCGCATTCCTTTCGCTTACCGCCAACGCTTCAACACACGCGCTGTTATGTGCATGCGCGTTCTCAACTTCGCGGTCAGCATCGGCGAGCGCACCAACCGCGTCCCGCAATTCGATGTAGGCGGCGGCCTGCGGCTCAGTAAGCGTCGCAAGCTGGTTGTCGTCGAGCGGCGTGAACTTGCCAGTCTTAAGCTCGAAAATTTGTAGGTCGGTCATTTTCCCCACTCCTCATTCCACGCCTTGCCGAGCGAATCGCTCTGCGCCAGGTCCAAAAAATCTTCCACTTCCATGGGCTGTTCCCAAACGTAGCCATCCTTGGCAAAGACCGCAGTGCACGCCCCGTCCTCGTAATACATGTCGGAGAAGCAAGTCGATGGCGTGGTCGCGACCAGGGTCTTTCCCTCTTTCGCCGCACTGTCGATTTCGCCACGGGTCGGGCCGTGTTTGTTCAACGCCTCGTTGATGGCCTGCTTGACCTGCCGGTCGAGCGTCTTGGTGAGATTGGCGAACGGCTCCGCAGCCTTCTTCGCAGGCGCGGGCTTGCCCGCCAGATACCGCGCGACGGAGCCGTTCGGGCTGTACAAGCCGCGCGCCGCTTCGCCAGCAAGCCGCTGCTTAAACCAATCCTCTTTGCTGACCCGCGCCACGACACGTTACTTCGGCTGACGCACTTGCACGCCGGGATTCCACCCGGTTTTCGGCGGCACCGTGCTGCCCGGCGAGCCGGTGGAAGGACCGCGCTTTGATAGGCCGTAAGAAGTCGGATAAGCATCGTCGCTCACGGGTCTACGTTGCCAGTCGGTTTCGGCGGCATTGACCGGAATGCGGTCGTCACGCCCGCTGACGCCATTGCGGATCACCTGCCCGATTAAATCCTGCGGGTCGGAGGACTGCCGGAGATTTTGGGCAAGGACTGATTCAGACGCCTGCCCCGGAGCGACAGACGACGCCTGCGGACCATTCATGCCGGGGCCAGCCGCCGATGGGTGACGGATATTTGTGACTTCATCGGGCGCAGGCGTCCGGTTAATGCGCGCAGGCGCAGGTTTGTTTCCTTGATAGGCCATCGCAACCTCCCTTAGTTCGATTTGAACACACCGGCACCGGCAAGCTGGCCGGGATCGGATGTAAGTCGCGGACTGCCCGCCCTCTGCATTGCTGTATTCGTTCGGGCGTTGATGCCGCTGTTGTCGCAGTCGTCGCACGGATGAACCTGCGGTCGCGCTCCGCCGTCCGTCCCCACGCTGGCGGTTGCAGCATGTGGAACGACGACGCGGCGCGACGTGTTCATGTCGCTATGCAACGATGTTTTGATCGCTTCGGTGGAGGGATCGTGACGCGCCGCGCCGCGATACGGTCCCAAATCTTGGCCCGGCGCAAAGCGGCCGTTGCCATGTCGATTCTTGCTCATGTCACGTCTCCTCTGTAGTCGCCTGCGGCAACCGTGCCGCCATTTTGACAGGATGATCCGGCTCCGCAGCGGCGATGCCCTCACGCATGACGGCATCCGCGCCCTCAGCGAGCCTGTGATCGGCAACGAAGCCCGGTGCGGTCTTGCATCCGTCGTGAACTTTCGGCGGCGACAGTCGCTTTCCCGCTTGCGATGGCGTGACCACGTCCAACGGGCTCGGGTTGGCGGCATCGGGCACGCCGTGCACATCCGTCATCGTCAACATGCCGGGAAGCGGTGAAGTCCGGCTACGTTGCCCAAGTCCGACGGGAACGTGCGGATGCAACTTCGCGATCTTGCTGGTACGCGCAAGCGAACCGTCAGCGGCGGCGTGCTCTTGGCCCCGAACGATGTGCGGCTGCTCATGATGAGTATGAAGCGCGTCGCTGCGATCCGGCTTCGCGAAAAATCCGGGCTTCGCTCCCCCGGTGTGCGATGGACCTAGTGTCGAGTGTGGACCGTTTTTGTTGTACGCCATGTTCACTTCCTCACGCTGCTTTCGGCCTGAAACCGGCCGCGTACAGGTCACCGAGCTTGGAGCCGCACACGGCCGCTATCTGTGCGGCCCTCTGCGGCCCCATCGCGCGGACGCAAGAAAATTGCCGACGGATGGCGTTTTCCGTGAAGCGGCCCGTCTTTGGATTGATATTGCCTTCCGCTCCTGCCCACGGGTTGTTCGCGTGCGCGGCGTCCTGCTTTTTCTTCTCGCTTTCAGGAAGCCCGTTGGCGTACATCGCCTTCAACTCCTCATACCGCTGCGGGCCAACGGTGTTGTAGAGACGGCCTTCGGCAGTTTTGTTCTTGGCGACGAAGGCGGCGCGGCAAAGCTCAGCGTCATGATCCGTTTGGAGTGCGAAGCGATGCGGGTATTCGCCGCGACATTTTTCGATCCAAGCCGGTAACTCTTCTTCGGACGTGAAGCGATACGCCTGATAATCGAGCACGAAATCATCCAGCGCAGTCGGCAATGCGCCGGCCGCGTGGGCGGCTTCTTTGATTCGGCCCTCAAGAGCATAGTTACGCGGCATGATTGGCCTCCATGAAGTGAGGGGTTTTCGTCGTCGGCAGCGTGCGCAGCGCGCGTTCAACATCCGCACAAAACACAATCGAGCGGCGACCGAATGCGTGGGACCGCACGGCCCCCGACTTGATAAGCCGATAGATGTGATGGGGTTTAAGTCCAAACGCGCGAGCCACCTCGCGCGGATTGCCCGCGAGTTGCGTCATTGCAGCACCAAATTTTCGAGGGGACTTCTGGATGAACGTCTAACAGAAATGGCACGAACGAGCAACCGGGCTTTCAGGGCAATGACAAAGCGGCAGGTTATGCCCGCCGCTCCGGGGTTTCTTGGTGGTTGCGCGGGAGCGCGCTGTCCTATCGTCTTATCGGGCGTGCCCGGTAGCGTGCTTGCACCACGCATCCATAAGCTCACGGCGCAAGTCGAGTAGCTCACTCCGCAGATATGCTTTGGTTGTCGCGTTGCCCTTGGCGTGCGCTAGTGCGGCCTCAATCACGTTCGGCTTAAAGCCGTGTTCCTCTGCCCACGTGCTCATTGAGGTTCGGAAGCCGTGCAACGTAAAGGGCGCGAGATTGTGCCATTGCTTATCGCACGCCTTGTTGCCTAGCATCCCACCCGTCCGCGTTGACGCGAACACGAAAGCGTCGGGCGCGCCCGGCTCGCCAAGGCAAGCGACCATCGCATCCGTGAGCGGCACGGAATGCGGTGGCGGCACTTTGCCGCCGGGCTTTTTCATGCGCTCGCCCGGTATCGTCCAAACTCGATTTGCCAAATCGAATTCGCCCCACAGTGCGCCGAGAGCCTCCTTGCGACGCACGCAAGTTAAAATCGCGAACTTGCCGGCGCGATCTTCTACAGTGCTGCCGAGCTTGGTAACGAATGCCGGTACGTCTTGCCATGGCATCGCTTCATGATGCTTCACGGCCGCGCGCTTGCGCGAAAGCAAGCCGGATAGTGGCCCGTCATCCCAACGCGCTGGATTCGGATGCACATTCTTGGCAGCGAACACGCCAAACATGAGCCGGCGCAACCGTGATCCTCGATTATTGCCGGGACCGTCCCATATCGGCCGCAACACATCGGCGACGTGCTCGGCTTCAATCGCGTTCACTGACCGCGCATTGAAGTCGGCTGAAACGTACTTGGCGACTAACGCCTTGTTGTCCGCCCGCGTGCGAGGCGTCCATTCATCCGCGTGATTGTCGAGATAGACGGCGGCGGCCACGCCGAACGCCTCGCCCTTGGCTTTCCTACGCGTAATGATCGCAACGCCTCGGCGCTTGTCGGCCATGAACGCCTCACGCGCTCGCCGCGCCGCCGCTGGCGTCACCGCGCTCTCACCGCTCGCCGGACCTAAGCCATGACTGCGGATCACGTTGCCATCGCGGAATTGGTGGACCCAAAAGGCTTTCTGGTTGCGGACTAACAGATATAAGTTGTGACCGTCCGCGATCTTCTGATTCAGGCCGCTCGATACGGCGGCCCGGACCTGCTCGGGTTTGAGAGACATGACCAACTCCAATTACACACTCAATTCCACACAATATGGCGTCCCGGCTTGTCCCACACAAGCCCGAAAGCCTCACGTAGTAAATGCTTGTAAAAGCGTGGAAAATATGGTCTTTGTCCCACTGTGGCCCGTGCTGGCCCGCACTGAAATTAACTAGAGGAGCGTCTCGTCGCTTCGCTCCTCGCAATGACGATCCGTCGCTGTTTGACATTTCGGCTTGACAAACTCGGACGCATTCGCGCCGCGAGAACGATGGTGTTTATCCGCCCCCGCGACAGCGGGGGAGCATCTGTGATGACAGTCAAGCATAATTTGGCGTGCGCGGCTCCCAGGTTCGATCTTCGCTGATGAGTGTGTTGGCAAGGACAGCGAGCTTTCTGGCGACGGCGATAAGGGCGACTTTTGGGGGTTTCCCGGCCGCTGTGAGACGCCGATAGAAGGCCTTCATATCGGCGTTGAAGCGAGTAGCGCTGAGGGCGGCGAGATAAAGAACGCGGCGCACGGCCGGGCGTCCGCCCCAGATGACACGAACGCGGTCACGCTCGCCCGATTGATCTGCGATCGGGGCGAGACCGGCCAGCATGCCGATCTGCTTGGCGGTCGCGCTGCCGATCTCAGCGAGGCAGGCGATGAGGGTTGCCGCGACCGCAAAGCCAAAGCTTGGGATCGAGGTCAGGATGGCATAACGCCTGGCCAGGCCGTCGTCGGCCTTGATGCGCTTGAGGATCTCGCCGTCGAGGGTGGCGATATCTTTGCTGGCTCTGCCGATGCGACGCTCGATCTGCTGCTTGAGGAACTTGCACTCCGCGGTGCCGAGCTGATTCTTGAGCGCGGCCTGCGCTTCGACGGCGCTGGCGCGGGCCCCAACGAGTTCGGCGAGTTCTGCCACGGCCTGCGGCGCCGGCGCGCGCACCGACGGCGTCATCATGGCGGCGAACGAGGCAAGCACGCGAGCATCGAGCCGATCGGTTTTGGCAAAGATGCCTTGCGCCTGGGCGAACCTGCGCACCCGATAGGGATCGGCGACGGCGACCGGGATGGCGGAGGCCACCAGACTGCGATGGAGATGACGATGCCATTTACCGGTGGCCTCGATCACGACGAGCGCAATCTCATGGCGCAACAGCCAACGCTTAAGCTGACGAATGCCCACATGGCTGTTGGCCACGCGCAGCCGCTCCTCGGCCGGCGACACGTGGACGTCGAGCCAACATTTGCTGATATCGATTCCCACGCTAGACTTGACCTTGGTCTCTTGTTCGGACGCTTCCTTGCCTTGCATGCGGGACGTGCTCCCTATCATCTGTTGAGGACAAGAGCCGAAGGACGGACGGACCATGCTCCCCCGCGGTGCTAAACACCCAGGGGGAATAGCGGTCCCGGCCATCCGCGTCGGGGCTGGTGGCCACCGGCCCCGACGCACCTCTCAGCTTGCGCCGATTCGGTCTGCCAAACATGCAAGGGGGACCGCGCGTAGCGCGGTGGAGGGGGCGTCTGACTCGCCAACTCGCTTTCGTCGTAAGAGAATCGTCGCGGCCCGCGCCCCTACCTCCACGCTTTGCGCGGCACCTCCCCCGTTTGCACGGGGGAGGATAAGAAGGGTCACATGCAAATCTTCCTCACCGGCGCGAATGGCTTTATCGCCAGCCGCTCTGCCGCGGATGGCCGTCCGCGGCAGAGCATTCCTTTCGGAACATGCCGACGATAATCGATCGCGCTATAACAAGGGCGGGTTAGCCCAACGCGCTGACGCTTGCTACGCACCGAGATTTATCAACTCAGTAAGCGAGCAGATCACAAAGAGATTTATGTTGTTCGCAACTATGGGACAGGTAAGTACCGCTTGGCGGCGGCAACGTCGCCGGCCGCGGCGCGCGCGAATCTTGACCCCCGGTTCTGCCGGCAAGCTGTGCAGGATGGGAGGTGGCGCCCGTTACTGTATGGTCTGACCGCGCGGCATCGGGGCCGGCTTGCCCATGCAGCGGCCGCGATTCTTGCGTGGCATGGTTATGGCTGATTCGGGCGAGCACAGGCGCGGCGCCGGCAGCAGCGAAAACCCCGAGCCCGAACGCGATTAAAAAGAAATTGTTTGATAATATCAAGACCTTCCGCTATGCGTTGTTGGCTCGTTGTGCAGTGCAAGAATCATACCGCAACGCAATAATAACGTGATGGATGGCGGAATCATGGCATTCCCATCAAGGTGATCGCGATCCGCGCCTGCGAAACTCGCGGCGCGCCGCGAGAACGATCTGTCTTATCCGCCGCCGTGAAGCGGTGGAGGGACCCTCTGTGTTGCCGCTTCGTTGCCGTTGCAGATTTATCGTCGAGGCCCACGCCCCTACCGCCGCGCGGAGCTTGTCATCGGGCCGGCCACTCCGGGCCGGACCCGTTGGCGCGGCACCTCCCCCGTTTGCACGGGGGAGGATAAGAAGGACCAAATGCGAATCTTCCTCACCGGCGCGAATGGCTTTATCGGCGGTGCGGTGGCGGCGGCGCTGATCGCCGGCGGCCATAAGGTGCGCGGCCTGGTCCGCGACCGGGCCAAGGCCGACGCGGTCGCGGTGCACGGCATCGAAGCGGTAATCGGCACGCTCGACGACGCAGGCTTGCTGGCGGCCGAGGCGCGGGCCGCCGATGCCGTCGTCAATGCGGCCAATAGCGATCACCGCGGCGCGGCCGAGGCGTTGCTCGCCGGGCTTGCCGGCTCGGGCAAAGTTTTCATCCATTCCAGCGGATCGAGCATCGTCGCCGACCTCGCCATGGGCGAGCCGTCCGATCGCATCTTCGACGAGACAACGCCGGTCGCGCCGCTCGCCGACAAGGCCGCGCGCGTCGCCATCGATCGCGCGGTGCTCACCGCCGGCGGTATCGTGCTGTGCAACACCATGATCTACGGCCACGCGTTGGGGCCGCCGGCGCAGAGCGTGCAAATTCCGGCGCTGACGCGCCAAGCCAAAGCCTCCGGCATTGCGCGTTACATCGGCCGCGGGCTGAACCGCTGGTCGAACGTGCATATCGCCGACGTCGCGGCGCTTTATGTCTTGGCGCTCGAAAAAGCGCCGGCCGGCGCGTTCATCTATGTCGAGAGCGGCGAGGAGGCTTTGGGCGAAATCGCCAACGCCATCGCGGCCAAGCTCGGTCTCGGCGCCGCGCAATCGTGGTCCGCCGAGCAAGCGATCGCCGCCTGGGGCCGCAACATGGCGGTCTATTCGCTCGGCTCCAACAGCCGGGTACGCGGCAAAGCCGCTGCCGCGCTCGGCTGGTCGCCGACGTACCGGTCGATCACGACATGGATCGCCGAGGAACTCGTTTGATGCAGAGGAGAAAAAGCGCCGCCAATTCCTTTAACATGGTCCGCGCGGCATGCGCCTACCGCCGCCACGAGCGCGCCCATTGCAACGGCTGGAGCGAAAATCACGAAGAGTGATAGTGTGAAAAAATCGGATGCCGCGCCGGCCGCCAAACGATGTTTGGAGAAAAAATGAGAACGCTGTTGCTGCTCGCTGGACTTATTATCCTGGCTGCGGGACTTTTGTTTATCGGACAAGGTTCGGGTTACATCCCATGGCCCGCCGAAAGCTTCATGATCGGCGAGATCGCGTGGGTCTATTACGGCGGCGCAATCGCGGTCGTTGGGATTGTGCTGATCATCCTCGCCCGACGGTGAAATCCGGTTCGCGTCATTTGGCATGCCCCGGTTGACCCACTGCGGGCTTTCGTGTCACGTCGCGCGGCTTTAGAAACGCCGGAAAACGACTGCGAATTCAATGGCAACCGACCGCTACAACGCCCGCGAAGCCGAGGCGCGCTGGCAGAAAATCTGGGAGGAGCGCGGCATCTTCGCCACGCCGAATGCCGACCTCGCCAGTCCTCCTTCGCACAAGGGTGCTACGGAGGACGGCCGAAGACGCCCGAAGTATTATGTGCTGGAAATGTTCCCCTATCCGTCGGGGCGCATCCATATGGGCCACGTGCGCAACTACACCATGGGCGACGTGGTGGCGCGGGTGAAGCGGGCGATGGGTTTTGCCGTGCTGCATCCGATGGGCTGGGACGCCTTCGGCATGCCGGCCGAGAACGCCGCCATGGAGCGCAAGATTCATCCCAAGACGTGGACCTACGACAATATCGCGGCGATGAAGACGCAGCTCAAAACCATGGGGCTGTCGCTCGACTGGAGCCGCGAAATCGCGACCTGCGATCCGGCCTATTACAAGCACCAGCAGAAAATGTTCCTCGATTTTTTGCGCGCCGGTCTGGTCGAGCGCAAGCAGTCGAAGGTGAACTGGGATCCGGTCGACCAGACGGTGCTGGCCAACGAGCAGGTGATCGACGGCCGCGGCTGGCGTTCCGGCGCGCCGGTCGAGCAGCGCGAGCTGACGCAATGGTTCTTCGCCATCACCAAATTCGCGGCGCCGCTGCTTGACGCGCTCGATACGCTCGAGCGCTGGCCGGAAAAAGTCCGGCTGATGCAGAAGAACTGGATCGGCCGCTCGGAAGGCCTGTTGGTCCGCTTCGCGCTCGAGCCGAACACGACGCCGAACGGCGAAAGCGAGTTGGAAGTCTTCACCACGCGGCCGGACACTTTATTCGGCGCCAAATTCATGGCGCTGGCGCCGGATCATCCGTTGGCGGCGGCGGCCGCGGCGAAGAACCCGAAGCTCGCCCAATTCATCGAGGAATGTCGCCGCCGCGGCACCGCACAGGCCGAGATCGACACCGCCGAGAAGCTCGGCTTCGACACCGGGATGAAGGCGATCCATCCATTCGACGCGTCGTGGAAGCTGCCGGTCTATGTCGCGAACTTTATCGTCATGGACTATGGCACCGGCGCCATTTTCGGCTGCCCGGCGCACGATCAGCGCGACCTCGATTTCGTCAACAAATACGGCCTCGGCAATGTCGCGGTGGTCTGCCCGCCGGGGCAGGATGCCAAAACCTTCGTCGTCACCGACATCGCCTATGACGGCGACGGGTCCATGATCAATTCGCGCTTCCTCGACGGTATGACCGTTGCGCAGGCCAAGGAAGAAGTCGCGCGGCGCTTGGAAAAAGACAGTGCAGGCAACCGGCCGGTCGCGCAGCGGCAAGTGAACTACCGCCTGCGCGATTGGGGCATTTCGCGGCAGCGCTATTGGGGCTGCCCGATTCCGATCGTGCATTGCCAAAAATGCGGCGTCGTTGCGGTGCCGGAAAAGGATTTGCCGGTAACGCTGCCGGAGGACGTCAGTTTCGACCGGCCCGGCAATCCGCTCGACCATCACCCGACCTGGAAGCACGTCGCCTGCCCGCGCTGCGGCGGCAAGGCCACGCGCGAAACCGACACCATGGACACCTTCGTCGACTCGTCCTGGTATTTCGAGCGCTTCACCGATCCGTGGATAAAAACCGCGCCGACCGACTTAGCCGTGGTCGATGCCTGGATGCCGGTCGATCAATATATCGGCGGCATCGAGCACGCGATCTTGCACCTGCTGTACAGCCGCTTCTTCACCCGCGCCATGAAGGCGACCGGCCATGTCGGGCTCGACGAGCCGTTCGCCGGCCTGTTCACCCAAGGCATGGTGGTGCACGAGACCTATCGGCGCGCCAACGGCGAATGGGCGGCGCCGGCGGAGGTGAAAGTCGAGGCCGACGGCGACGCCCGGCGCGCCACTTTGCTCGCCACCGGCGAAGCGGTCGCGATCGGCGGCATCGAGAAAATGTCGAAGTCGAAGCGCAACACGGTCGATCCCGACGACATAATCGGGACCTATGGCGCCGACGTCGCGCGCTGGTTCATGCTGTCGGATTCGCCGCCGGACCGCGACGTGGAATGGACCGAGCGCGGCGTCCAGGGCGCGTGGCGGTTTTCGCAGCGGCTGTGGCGGCTGGTCGGCGAAGCGGCGGAAATCGCGCGGGCCGCGCCCGCCGCGCGCCCGGCGCGGTTTTCGCCGCCGGCGATGGCGCTGCGCAAGGCGGCCCATAAGGCGCTTGCCAATGTCAGCGCCGACATGGAAAAGCTACACTTCAATGTTTGTGTCGCCCATATCTACGAATTCGCTAATAGTCTCAACGGGGTAATCGGCGATATGGGGTCTGAGACCGCTGCAGAATTGGCGACCGTTTGGACGCCCGATTTCCGCTGGGCCATACGCGAAGCGGTTAATATTCTTGTGCAATTGTTCGCGCCGATGATGCCGCATCTCGCCGAGGAATGCTGGGCCGCGCTGGGCCATGATACGCTGGTTGCGCAAGCCGCCTGGCCGGAGCTCGAGCGCGCGCTCCTGATCGAGGCGACGGTGACGCTGCCGGTGCAGATCAACGGCAAGAAGCGCGCCGATGTCGTCGTGGCGCGCGACGCCGCCGACGCCGATATCGAGACTGCCGTTCTGGCGCTCGATGCGGTAAAACGGGCGCTGGACGGCAGGCCGCCGAAAAAGGTGATCATCGTGCCGCAACGGATCGTCAATGTGGTGGCGTGACCATCGCGCGGAGTTCCGCGTCGCGCGGCTCGCCGTTGCGCTGGCCGCGGCGAGCCTCGTCGCCGGCTGTTTCGAGCCGCTCTACGGCTCCCGTCCGTCGGTCGGTACGGACAGCGTCCACGACAAGCTTGCCGAGGTGCAAATCGCTCCGATCGCGGCGCGCCAGGGGACGCCCCAGGCGCGCCTTGCCGTCGGCATGCACAATGCGTTGCAGTTCGACCTCAACGGCGGCGCCGGCGCAAACGCGCCGACGCATCGGCTCGATGTCACGCTCACGACGACGGGATTTACGGTGATCGTCGATGTCACGAGCGGCCGGCCGACGGCGCAGGTCAGCGGCATCGCGGCGAATTACCAGCTGGTGGAAATCGCGACCGGCAAGGTCGTGTTGAGAGACTCCGCTAACACCAACGTCGATTACGACGTGCCCGGTTCGGAGCAGCGTTTCGCCGTACAGCGCGCCGAACGCGACGCCGAGGACCGCGCCGTCCTGATGGCCGCCGAGGCGATCCGCAACAGGCTGGCGTCGTTCTTCGTCGCCGGAACGTGACACTTCCATGGTTGCGATCAAAGCCGGCGATGTCGACGCCTTTGTCGCACGCCCCGATCCGGCGCGGCCGGTGGTGTTGGTGTTCGGCCCCGACGCCGGCCTGGTGAGCGAGCGCGTCAACGCGATCGTCAAGGCCTCGGTCGACGATATGGGCGATCCGTTCGCGCTGGCGCGGCTCGAAGGCGAGGACGTCGCCGCGGATCCGTCGCGGCTGATTGCCGAGGCCCAGACCATGCCGCTGTTCGGCGCCCGCCGCGCGGTGTGGGTAAAAGCAGGAAGCCGCAACATCGCGCCGGCGGTCGAGGCGCTGCTCGGCGCACCGATGGCCGAATGCCGCGTCGTCATCGAGGCCGGCGATTTGCGCCGTAATGCGCCGCTGCGCGCGCTCGTCGAGCGGGCAAAGAACGCGGCGGCGCTGCCCTGCTACGCCGACAGCGAACGCGACCGGGCGCGGTTGATCGACCAGGAGATGCGCGCCGCCGGGCTGACGCTTGTGCCCGAGGCGCGCGCGCTCTTGATCCCCTTGCTCGGCGGCGACCGCGCGGCGTCGCGCAATGAGATTCGCAAGCTTGCGCTCTATGCCCGCGGTCGCGGACAGGTTGGCGTCGAGGACGTCACCGCGGTGGTTTCCGACGCCTCGGCGCTGGCACTCGAAGACATCGTCGATGCGGCCTTCGCCGGACGGCCCGCTGAGCTCGAAGCTCAGCTCGCCAAAGCGCGCACGGCGGGCGCCGCGGCCGGATCGCTACTGTTCAACGCCCAGCGCCAACTTGCGCAATTGCATAAATGGCGCAGCGCGATCGAGGATGGCTCGGCGTTTTCGCTCGATGCCGTACAGCCGCCACTGCATTTCCGACGGAAGGCGCTCGTCGAAGCGGCGCTGAAAGCCTGGAGCGCGGCGCGGCTGACCGTCGCGATGGCCGAGCTTGCCGATGCCGTGCTGGACTCGCGGCGCCGGCCGGCGCTTGCCGACGCCATTGCCGAGCGCGCGCTGTTGGCGATCGCGACCCAAGGCCGGCGCAGCGCGGCGTAGATTTTATTCGAGCGCGAATTAGCGCAGCGGCCGCGCGTTCTGGCGTTCCGCCGGCCAATCGGCGAGCTTGACGCGGCCGATCGTCGACATTTTGGCCGCGGCCGTTGCGATCGTGTCGTGGAGAACCTGATCGAAGTTTTCGTGCGCGGCGCGATTCTTCGCCATCGCGGCGCGCATCGCTTCGGGATCGAACGGCTGGGCCCGCAAGCTCTTGCGCACGTCTTCCTGCGACAGACGCAGGTCGGCCTGCGCGGCCGCGACTTTCACCGCTTCGTCGCGAAGTTGGGTGCGCAACAGTTCGGCGTCGGCCGGCGGCAGGCTTGCCGCGATGCGATCGAGGCGGTCGGCCAGACTGTGGTTGATCCGCGCGACGGCCGTCAGCGGCACCTGGCTCGAATAGCGGAACGCCACGGCGCCGGCCGCGCCGACAAAGATCAAGTTGAGCGCCAACGATCCCAACAGCAACCAGCGCAGATGCGCGCCGGTTTCGATTTTCGGCATAGACATCATCGCCCCCTTTAGTCACGTCGCGGGCAGCATCCGCAGCGGCGGCGGCAAGAATATGTCGGAACTCGAACAGCCGCCCGGATCGCGCCCGGGCGGCAGGGATATCGGCCGGAACCGGCCGTTGCAAGCGGCTTATGCGGCCCTGGCGCGGCGGCGTTTCCGCGGTCGCGAAATGCTCGGGAGCGCATCCTGCCGCCCCCGGCTTGAAACTCAGGTCGGATTTTCCAGGCTGAACGTGCCGGAATCGTCGTCATAGGCGAAGACTTCGGCGTAGCGTCCCCAGCCGATCACCGCGCGCAGCGTCAATTCGGCTTCCTCGGGACTCATGTGGTCTTCCAGCTCGTCGAAGAAGCGGCTCTTCGGCGCGACGTGATTGGCGCGCTCTTGCAACACGCGGCGGATATGGGCGGCCAACGGAATGTAGGACACCAGCTGACGCTGGAACAGTTTCTTGCGATCGTCCATGCCCAATTCGCCGAACTGCTTGCCGGTTTCGGTGAGCTTGATGTCGCCGCCCTCGACTTCGGCCAGACGCAACATCTGTAACGATTCAGTGACCGGGAAAAGATCGTCCACTTCCATGTGCAGCTCGTCGGCGAGGACGGGTAAATCGGCCTTGCCGTTAAAGGGCGGGGCCGCCAGCGTTTCGACGAGGCCGGACAACAGATTGGCCGATACGCGCGGCAGCACCGTATTGATGGTGACGGCGGGAACCGTGCCGATCTGCGCCCGGGCCGGCGCGCTCGCCGTCATCGCCACGTAGATTTTCTCGACCAGATCGTGGAACTGCGGATCGAGCCGGTTGCGCGGCTGCTTCAGATCGACGGCGATCTCGCTGATGATGCGGCCAGGACCGGTCGAGAACAACAGGACGCGGTCGCACATCAGCACCGCCTCCTCGATATTGTGGGTGACCAGGATCACGCCCTTGATCGGCAGCTTGCCTTCGCCCCAAAGGTCGAGGAAGTCGGTGCGCAGCGTCTCCGCGGTGAGCACGTCGAGCGCGGAGAACGGCTCATCCATGAGCAGAATGTTGGGGTGGACGACCAGCGCGCGGGCAAAGCCGACGCGCTGGCGCATGCCGCCGGAAAGCTCGCGAGGATAGGCGAACTCGTAGCCGTCCAAGCCGATGAGATCGATCGCCGCCAGCGCGCGCTTGCGGATTTCCGCCTCGGGAAGACCGAGCGCCTCAAGGCCGAGCTGGACGTTTTCGAGCACCGTCAGCCAGGGGAACAAGGCGAAGGACTGGAACACCATGGCGATGCCCGGCGCCGGCGCATGAACCGGTTCGCCGAGATAGGTGATGGTTCCCGCCGAAGGCTCCGCCAGGCCGGCAATGAGCCGCAGTAAGGTCGATTTGCCCGATCCGGTGCGGCCCAGAAGCCCGACGATCTGGCCCTGCGCCAGCTCGAGATTGACGCCATCGAGCACCAGATGCTCGCCGCCGTCGGCGCGCGGAAACGACTGTTGCAAGTCATGGATGTCGAGCAGAGCGGTGCTCATATCGGGTCCTCATCCCAGCCGGAATTTACGCTCGGCGTAACGGTATAGCGGCCGCCAGAAGGTTCGATTGACGACGACGACGAACAGACTCATCACCGCAATGCCCAGCACGATGCGATGGAAATCGCCCGCCTGCGTCTGCTCGGCAATATAGGCGCCGAGCCCGATCGCGTGCAGGTGCCGGTCGCCCCAGGACGCCACCTCGGCGACGATGCTGGCGTTCCACGATCCCCCGGAGGCGGTGATGGCGCCGGTGACGTAATAGGGAAACACCGCCGGCAGCGCGATCCGCCGCCACCACAACCAGCCGCGCACGCGCAGATTGGCGCCGACGGCGCGCAACTCGGCGGGGATCGCCGCGGCGCCGGCAATGACGTTGAAGAGAATGTACCATTGCGTGCCGAGGATCATCAGCGGGCTGAGCCAAATATTGGGATCGAGCCGCCACGCCACGATCGCCGAAACCACGATCGGGAAAAGCAGATTCGCCGGAAAGGCGGCGAGGAATTGCGCCACCGGCTGAACCAGTTCGGCGACGCCGGCGCGGGTGCCGACCCACACGCCGATCGGCACCCAGATGACGCTGGCGATCGCGATCAGCACGACGACGCGGGCGAGCGTGGCCAGGCCGAGCAGCATCGTCGTGCCGACGTCGGCCAAGGTCACGTCTTCGGTGGCGAAGCGGATGACTTCATACAAGGCGGTCGCGACCAGCGCGGCGACCATTGCGTACCACACGAACGCAACCCAACCGCTCTGCCGTCGCGGCGCGCGCTTGACCGCGTCGGTGCCGTCGGGACGGCGCGGCCGCAGCTGACGCCGCCACAACGCGCCGAGCGGCTGCGTCACGCGGTCGATCATGCGGGAGTTGCGCAGCACGTTTAACACCCACGAGCGCGGCGCCTGGACGCCGGCTTCCTGCTCGAAGCGGAATCGATCCGCCCACGCCACCAGCGGCCGGAACAACAGCTGGTCGTAAATCAGGATCACCACCAGCATGGCGCCGATCGCCCAGCCGACCGCGGCCAGATCCTGCCGCTCGATGGCGAGCGCAATGTAGGAGCCGATGCCAGGAAGGGTTACCGTTGTGTTTCCTACGCTAATGGCCTCGGAAGCGACGACGAAAAACCAGCTGCCCGACATCGACATCATCATGTTCCAAATGAGCTGCGGCATGGCGAACGGCACATCGAGGCGCCAGAAGCTCATCCACGGACTGAGCCGGAAGTTGCGCGCCGCCTCCTCCAGCTCGGTCGGCACCGTGCGCAACGACTGGTAAAAGCTGAACGCCATGTTCCAGGCCTGGCTGGTGAAGATGGCGAAGATCGCGGCGAATTCGGCGCCGAGCACGCGGCCGGGCGCCAGCGCCATGAAGAACACGACGGTGATCGAGATAAAGCCGAGGATCGGCACCGATTGCAGAATGTCGAGCAGCGGAATGAGCAGCTTTTCGGCCCGCTTGCTCTTGGCCGCGAACGTCGCGTAGGTGAAGGTAAAGATGAGCGACAGCACCATGGCGATGAGCATGCGCAGCGTGGTGCGCGCGGCGTATTCTGGCAGGTTGCGCGGGTCGAGCGAGGGCGGCTGGCGTTGCAGCTCGGCCAACGGCTCGAACAGATGGCGGCTCGCCGCCGCCAGAAACACCAACAGGCCGAGAACCAATACGACCGCGACGACGTCCCACCGGCTTAACAAGCGGGCCCAGCCCGCGACCGAAATTGGGACGATCACGCGCATGTTGGGGGCCCGGCTGTCACGGAATTGTCATTAATGACGCGGCGCCGACGGAGCCCAAAAGTCAGGAGCTTGGGCCGCGTGGTTGCCGCGACCACATAACATCCGCCGCGCGCCGTTCAAACCTTTTTGCACTCGCAAACAAATCCCGCCCCGCGCTCCCTCTCCCCGCAGGCCCGCCTTCGCTCGCTCGGCGAGCTACGGCGGGTTGGAGTCCGCCGAAGCGCGGAGCGCGAAGGCGGAGGAGAGGGTTGGGGTGAGGGGGTTCGGACGCACGAGAAAGACTGAAGCTTCCGAACCCCCTCACCCGCCGCGCCTTCGCTCCTCCGGAGCTACGGCGGGCGACCTCTCCCCTCCGGGGCGAGGTGAAATAGAAACCCGTTCTCGCGCTGCGTCTGCAGGCGAGTTCGTCCAACCCGATCCTCAAAATTTCTCTCCCCGATTGAGGAGAGCAAGATTTCGTCTCTTTCGTCTTCCCTTCGCCACCGGAGCAAAAGGAAGCGGAACGCCGGCAGACGCTGTTCGACAACCTCCGCACCATCGGGTGCGGCGCGCATCCTTTTGGGATGCGCTCGCCTTCCGGCGTTCCACCGCGGCTTTCGCCAAAGGGAGTCGTCGTCCCTAAGGCTCGGCTTCAGGCCAGGCTTCCTGGGACGCGGTCTGAACGGGTGTTACCCGCCTTCGCCTGTCCCAGCCCAGTGAAGCACCTCACGCCCCGGTCATAGTGCCGGGAGGCTGATGCCCAAGCCGCCCGAGAGCGCAGTGTATGGCTCCGCCCGCGGGCACCGCACTCGCTCCGTCTCTCGGGAATACCTTCGCGAAAGGCGTTCTCGATGAGCGAGATTCGCCAAATGTAACGGAAACGGTGACCGATGTCAAGGGGGGTCGCTGTATCGGAGACTGAAACACGTTATAAGTTCGCGGGTAAAAAGGGGCTACTGGGGTGGGCGAAATCGTCTGCTCGGCGCAACTGCGTGGGCACCGCGCGTGAACGATTTTGCCCACGCGGCTTGGCTCTTAAAGCGCGGTGCCCACCCTACGCGCTGCTGATTTCGGACCCCGTGGGCTACGGGGAAAAGTCGCCGCGTCGCTCGCGCGGCGCGGCCGGATGGCGCATGATTCACCTGATTCGAAATCCCGAACGCGTGAATCATGACCTCTCCCCGCCAAGGCGACCTGTTCACGAACGATGGCGATTCCGAGGAGCGCGAGACGCCCACTTGGTATCCCGATCCGGACGAGGTTCGGGTGGAATTGCATGGCGCAGATGCGCGCTGCGAAGTCGATGCCCTGGGACGACGACCGCACGGCGCTCTATCGCACCATCTTTCCGCAGATGACCAATTGTCTGCCGGAAGAGGAGGGCAAGCAACTTCGCTTCGACTTCGAAACGGAATTGGCGCGGCTCAAGGCGGCGTAATTAATACCAACGGCAACAACTATTGATCTGTCATGCTCCGCCGTGGAAGTGAGGCAGCGCCTACGCCGTTGGTATCACTTCGCCGCGACCGGCGTCAGTTCGAATACGCGGCCGTATTTTGCGGCTTCGGCGATGTCGCCCCGGCGCAAGGCGAGGCGCACCGTGTCCAGCTTGCGTACGTCTTCCGGAGAGAGGTAAGGCGACCACGCTGTGTCGTCCTCGATTAACTCGACCGGAACTTCCGCGGCGTATTTGCCCTCGTGGATGAATTCCTTTGATTTTCGGGTCATAACTTTTTCCGCTTCATGAAGTCCGCCGACCACAGTTCGGGTGCCGGTCGATAGGCCGTTACCAGCACAGCCGGTGTCCCTGCATCTTTCGGAACGCCCCACATCACGTGAAGTGGGCGGCCATTCCGGTCATGCTGCAAAACTAATACCGACGGCTCCTTACGAGAATCCGGATAGTCTTCGACTATAATTGCGGACCCGATTCCGGCAAGCACGTCTCCAGCAACAATATCATCGGCTGCGAGTTCACGGAAGCCGTGGCGAGATACACGATATTCGCCGTTCGGCACGAGGATTTGCACGCGACGCAAAGTCTCGCTCATGCCCGACTCCCCTCCCGACGCATTGCTCGCCGCATGCCCGCAGGGCGACGCCCCTTCCACCGCGCTGCCGCCTTCGCACCAGGCTCCCGCCTTCGCGAAGCCGCTTCCACCTACGCGCTCCGCGCTTCGGTGGACTCAAACCCTCCGAAGCTCGCAACGCGAGCGTAGGAAGGTCGGCGGGCGTGCCGGCGGACAGGTCGCTCAATCCAGGCTACGATTTCTACGAAGTCACCCCCCGCCCGGTCATGGCGGTGAACGCCTGCATCAGGTCGATCGGGAACGGAAACACGATCGTCGAGCCGCGCTCGCTGGCGATGTCGAACAGCGTGCCGAGATAGCGCAGCTGCATGGCCTGTGGCACGGCGGACAGAATGCGGGCGGCTTCGACCAGCTTTTGCGCGGCCTGCTGCTCGCCTTCCGCATTGATGATCTTGGCGCGGCGCTCGCGCTCGGCCTCGGCCTGGCGCGCGATGGCGCGCACCATGCTCTCGTCGAGGTCGATGCGCTTGAGTTCGACATTGGAGACCTTGATGCCCCAGCCTTCGGTCTGCTTGTCGAGCACGTCCTGGATGTCGGCATTGAGCTTGTCGCGCTCGGCCAGCATCTGGTCGAGGTCGTGCTTGCCCAAGACCCAGCGCAGCGTGGTCTGGGCGAGTTGGCTGGTCGCGGCAAGGTAATTGCTGACCTGAATGATGGCGCGCTCCGGATCGACGACGCGGAAATAGAGGACGGCGCTTACTTTGACCGAGACGTTGTCGCGCGAAATCACGTCCTGCGGCGGCACTTCGTCGACGACGACGCGCAAGTCGACGCGCACCATCTGCTGCACGAACGGCACCAGGAGAAACAGGCCCGGGCCCTTGGTGCCGGTATAGCGGCCGAGCGTGAAGACGACGCCGCGCTCGTATTCGCGCAGGATGCGGATCGAGGCGTAGAGAAAGATCAGAAGCACGGCGGCGATGACGATGACTGCTGTCAAAAACATGACGGAGCTCCTTGCTGAGCTAGAGCCTTATGCGTTCCGATTGAATCAGAGCCGGGCTCTAGCATTTTGTTTGCGCATGATCTTTTCGGAAAACCGGTATCCACTTTTCCGGATCATGCGCTAGGCGGGTTGAATCGATTCGACGCGCAGGACGAGGCCGTCGCGGCCGGTCACCTTGACGCGGCAGCCGTCGGGCAGCGACGCGGCGGCCCGCGCGCGCCAGATTTCGCCCTTCACCCTGACCCTGCCCTCGTTGCCCTGCCAGGACACGGTTTCGCCGACGGCGCCGATCAGCGCTTCGCCCCCGGTCACCACCGGCCGCTTGCGCGAGCGCAACAGCGCCGCCAGCGCCAGCAGCAACAGCGCGGCGCTGCCGACGGCGGCGCCGGTCAGCACCGCGCCCGACAGCGCGAAACCGGGCGCCTGCGAGGGAAACATCATCAGCGCTCCGATCACGAAAGCGGCGATGCCGCCGACGCCGATGGCGCCGAAGGCGCCGATATGGGCTTCGGCGATCATCAGCGCGATGCCGATCAGCACCAGCGCGGCGCCGGCATAGTTGATCGGGATGAACGCCAGCGCATAGAGCGCGACCAAAAGACTGATCGCGCCGATCAATCCGGGCGCCACCGCGCCGGGATTGTAAAATTCGAGGATCAGCCCGTAAACGCCGATCAGCATGAGGATGAAGGCGACATTCGGATCGGTGACGATGGCAAGAAGCTCGATCCGCCAGTCGGGCGGCGCCTCCACTATTTGCAGCCCGGCGGTCGCGAGCTTAAACGGTTTTCCGGCGACCGTTACCGTGCGGCCGTCGATCTGGCGCAACAGATCGGGCACGTCGGCGGCGACGGCATCGACGACATGCAGCGCCAGCGCGTCGGCGGCCGGCACGCTGGCGGCCGAACGCACGGCGTCGGCGGCCCAATCGGCGTTGCGGCCGTTCACGGCGGCGAGGCTGCGGATATAGGCGACCGCGTCGTTGACGATTTTGCGCGTTTCGGTGTCCCCCGCCCCCGGTTCGCCGGTTTTGCCTTGCTGTTGGGTTTTCTGGTCCGATCCGCCGCTCGGCGCGAGGGGATTTGCGCCGATCTGAATGGGCGTCGCGGCGCCGATATTGGTGCCCGGCGCCATGGCCGCGATGGCGCTGGCATAGGCGATATAGGTGCCGGCGCTTGCGGCGCGCGCTCCGCTCGGCGCGACGAAGGTGGCGACCGGCACCGGCGAGGCCAGGATCGCGGTGTCGATCTGGCGCATCGAGGAGTCGAGGCCGCCCGGCGTATTCATGCGAAGCACGACGATCCCGACTTCGCCCGGGGTGGCCGCGCGCAGTTCCCGCACCACATAGTCGGCAATGGCGGGGCCGATCACGCCGTCGATGTCAAGGACGAGCGCGCGTTCGGCGGCGCGCGCCGGGGTGACGGCAAGCGCCGCCAGGATGACCACGAGCGCGGTTGCGCGTAATCGCATCACGGCACGCATAGCGTCGCATTATAGGCCGTTGCGGCGGGGCCGTCCCGACGGCGGGACGAGCGGGTCTAGCTTTTTGGTTGAGCATGATCTTTTCCGAAAACCGGTATCCACTTTTCGGGATCATGCTCTAAGACGTCGCCACCGCGCGCGGGGCTGCGCCGATCAGGCGGGCGCCGAGCGGAATGCGCTGCACCGCGGCCGTCGTCAGCAAACTCAGCAACAGCGTGGCGGAAAAAACGATCGCGGCCTTGACCACGGCGAACAGCGGCATGGCGAGCAGCGAAAATTGCAGCCAGACGACGAAGACGTAGTGCACTACATAAAGGCCGTAGGCATTGGCCGCCAGATAGCCGAGCAGGCGCGAAGGAGCGGTCGCGAACCGCAGGCACACGGCGATCAGCAAACAACAGCCGGCGGCGCAAGCCGGGACAAAAGCCAGATCGGCGGCGATTTCGACGCCGATCGAGGCGGCGCCGTTCATCGTCAGCGCGGTCAATCCGATCCAGAGCAAGAACGAGACGAGCGCCGCCGCAAGCGCATATCCCCAGCGCCGCGCCAAAATGCCGTCGGCCGCGAGCAGGCCGCGCTCGAGGCCGGCGGCGCCGATGCCGACTGCGGCAAAGAAATAGACGGCATAGTGCAGCGGCCGGCAAAATTGGACGGCGAAGATTCCGGAATCGGACCACGCCCAGGGCGCGAATATCACCGCCATCGGCACGTAGGCCAACGCCGAGACGGCGAGCAGAACGCCGAAATACCGGGCGGGATTTTGCGCGGCCGCGGCCGTCCAGCGGCCGAGCGACGATAGCGTATTGGGCGCGATCCAGTGCAGCGCGACGACGATGAGATTAAGCGCCAAAAGCTGCCAGATGAACCACAGCGGCCCGTTCGGCCAGAACGGCAGCGCGAGCAAGGCTTGCCAATAGGCCGCAAGGCCCGGGTCGGCCGCGCTCAAGCGATAGACCGGGTAGATCGCCAGCGGCATGAGCACGGCGATGCCGAAGCCATAGGGCAGACCGAGCCGCAGCACGCGGTCGCGCAGATACGCCCAATCTTTCTTGCGCACCAGGCTCAGCCATACGAACAAACCGGAAAGAAAAAACAGCAGCGACATCAGGTAGACGTCCTGCCAGGCGCAAAACAGGTCGAATCCGAAGAAGCGGCGGCTGTCGACGATCGGGAAGGCGCGCCAATCGTAGGGCGGGCTGCCAAAGCCGGCGCCGGTTGCCGGGGTCCATGCGACATAGGCCAGCACCGAATGGAAGGCGAGCACGATCAGGATCACTACGGCGCGCAAATTGTCGAGCGCCACGCTGGTGCGCGAGGTGAAACGCGGCTGCGAATCGGATCGCGGCATAGTCTTAAACCCCGACCGCCGGCAATGCACCGATAGTATCGGGCACAATCATGAGAAGCCGTGCCGGCCGTTGCAAGGGGGACATCGGCTCGACGACAAAGCTTTGGGCCGTAGGGCAAAACGACGATATGGAACTTAAGTTGCCGAGCTCGCCGATCGGCAACCGATTGCGGTGTGCCGGCGCGCGGCATTTTCGGGCTTCCCGGCCCGTTCGATGCGGGTTTTTACAAGGCCTGCCGCACGGCGATTGCCGGCATCGGGCGTCCTTAAATCACCGCATTGTCGAACGAGTAATAATTCTTGGCCATCAATGCCGGTGCGTCGATTCGATTCGACGACGGCGAATGGAGGGATTCCTTGGCATTGCAATCGGCAAAATTGCGCATCGCCGCGCTCGCGATAACGCTGATGGCGGCGCTGCCGGCGACATTCGCCGCCATGATCGGCATCGCGCGTTCCGACCCGGCAGCCGAGCCGTCGGCCGCCGGCCTGTGGCAGAAGACCGACGAGCAGACCGGCAATCCGGTCGGCTGGTTCCTGTTCGTCGAGCAGGACGGCGTCTACCAAGGGGCTATCGCCAAGCTGTTTCCGCGGCCGACCGACGCGCCAAATCCGATCTGCGCGAGTTGCCGGGACGACCGCAAGAACGAGCCGTTGCTCGGCCTTCCTTTGATCAGAGACATGAAGCGCAACGGCTTGGTCTACCAGGGCGGCAATATCCTCGACCCGCGGGACGGCAATATCTACAGCGCGATGATGAGGGTGAGTCCCGACGGCGAGACGCTGACCGTCCGCGGCTACCTCGGTATCGCTTTATTCGGGCGCGACGAGATTTGGTATCGCTTGCCGGATACCGCGCTCGCCGAACTCGATCCCATCGTGGTCGCCAGGTATTTGCCGGGCCAAGTCAGGAGCCGCGCGCCGATGGCCGCGTTGCGGCATCCGGAACAGACCGCGAAGTCGACGAACGCGTATCGCTAGATCTCGCGGCCGTTATTCGATGATGCCGAACTCGCAGCCCGGCGCGGAATATTGGTAGCGGGGGACGCCGTAGCGATCCTGCGCGATAGTCGGCCGGCAGCGCTCTTCCCACTTGCGATCGCGTTGTGCCGCTTGCGCCCGTTCCGTCTCGTTGGTCGGTTGCGGCACGATCCTGATATAGGCATCGCCGGCCTCGCCCCACCGCACGACGCAGTTCAGCGCGCCCGCTCCCCCGACACAGCCGCCCAGCGCCATGCCGTCGGCATAAGCCGCACGCCAAATCGTCGCCAGTATCACGATCGAAAGCGCGGCCGCGGCGGCAAAACGCGCGGCCGACCAAGTTGAAACCAATTGGGCCAAAACCACTCTGGCACAGCTGAAGGTTAACACCGTTCTCTCCCTCAAGCGCGCGCCGATCTCTTGCGATCGGTTGGCGCGCCGTTTCACTGCGTTCACGCAAGCGTTCGGCGCACGTGCTTTATCGTTCCGAAACAAGCGCGGACGTCTGCTGCAGGGCGAGCAAGGGCGATGCCAGACGATGTGCTCTGTTATGGCACAGCGCCAGACCGGCGCGACCCGCCTTCGCTCGCTCCGCGAGCTATGGCGGGTTTAAGTCCGCCGACCCTCCTACGCTCGCTCTGCGAGCTTCGGAGGGTTTGCGTCCACCGAAGCGCGGAGCGCGTAGGTGGAAGCGCAGAGCGCGTAGGCGGACCCGTCGGTTAAACTTTCTCAACGCCGGATGACGATCGAGGATAGCTGTCGCCGTTCCCAGCCGGCCTGTTCGAGTTCCGGGATCGTATCGTCGGCCTGCGGATAGCCGAGACAGAAGTAGCCGATAAATTTCCATTCGGCGGGAACGTCGAGGATGGCCGCGACCGCCGCCGGATCGAGAATCGAGACCCAGCCCATGCCGATGCCTTGGGCGCGCGCGGCGAGCCAAATCGTATGCACGGCGGTCACCGCTGAATATTCGATCATTTCCGGCATGGTGTGGCGGCCGAGGCCGTGACCCTGCGCGGTGGAACGATCGGCGAAGACGGCAAAGTGCGCGGGCGCCTCCTCCAATCCGGCGAGCTTGAGCCGCGCGTAAAGGCTCGCTCGCTGCGGCGACTGCGCAGCCAGCGCTTGGGCGTTACAGGCCGCGAAATTTTTCCGGATGGCGGCCCGCGCCACGCCGTCCTCGACGATGACGAAGCGCCACGGTTGGCTCAACCCCACCGAAGGCGCCAGGCAAGCGAGTTCGATGAGCGCTTCCAACGCGCCGGCCGGCAACGCATCGCTCCGGAAGCGCCGGACGTCCCGGCGCCAGACCAGCAGGTCGCGCAAGCGCGCGCGAAAGGCGTGATCGAAATTCATCGATTGCGCCGCCGCCGCGTTTTGTCGATCCAGGCCCGATCCGCCAGCGCCGCGGCGCCGTTCGGCTGCGGCCTTGTCGATCGTTTCCGTCATGACGTCACCCTACAGCGTTCCTTTCAGCGCCAGCGGCAATCCAGCGACGACGAGAACAACGCGATCGGCGCGCGCGGCCAGGCGCTGGTTGAGCAGACCTTGGCGATCGCGAAACCGCCGGCCGAGCGGATGACCCGGCACGATGCCGGAACCGACTTCGTTGGCGACCAGCACGATCGGCGCCGTGGCCGCCGCCAGCGCGTTTTCCAATTGCGCGATTTCGGCGTCGATATCGGCCTCCGCCAGCATCAAGTTCGACAGCCATAGCGTCAGGCAATCGACCACGGCCGGCATCCTCTGGCACGATTTGAGCGCGGCGGCGAGATCGCGCGGCGCCTCGAGCGTTTGCCATTGCGCACCGCGCCGAACACGATGCGCGGCGATGCGCGCCGCCATTTCCTCATCGCCCGCTTCCGCCGTCGCCACATAGACCCAAGGCGGCTGCCAATTCGGCGGCAGCGCGTCGATCAAGCTCTCGGCATAGCGGCTCTTGCCGGAGCGGGCGCCGCCGAGGATGAGAGTGAGGTCGGCCGAAGTCATAACGGCGGTCTGGCTTTCTGGCTTTCTGGCTTTCTGGCTTTCTGGCTTTCTGGCTTTCTGGCTTTCTGGCTTTCTGGCTTTCTTGCTTTGTCGCATTTTCTCTCGGAAAACCGGTAGCCCCCCGGATCAAGTCCGCGGCGGGCTTTTTCCGCAAAATGCTCTACCGCGATCCGGCGCAGCCGTCATCGGATCATATGAACCGGCGGAATTCCGAATAATCGGCCGCGCTTCACGCGTGATTTGACGAAAGCTCAAGTTCCCGCTTATCCTGTTTGCCGACGGTTCCCCTTGGGGAGTTCCCCTTGGGGATCAAAAGGGAACGCGGTGCGAGCGTTGTTTCGCTCAATGCCGTGGCTGCCCCCGCAACTGTGAGCGGCGAGTCTTCCATCATAAGTCCACTGGGATCTCGGGTCCCGGGAAGGCGATGGAGGGTAACGACCCGCGAGCCAGGAGACCTGCCGTCAGCCGTGGTCATACGCGAGCGCTGTCGGTCGGGGTGTATCGGCGGAAGGCGAACCAAGCATCCTCGTTCGGATGTGCGGGACACCGAGTTTGCGGTGACGTGCCACAGGGCCTGTTACCCGAGGTGTACCCGTGTTTCCCAATATTTTAGTTGGACGGTGCGGCGTTCGCTGCGCCTTAATCGCCGTTTTGTCCGGCCTTATCGGATTGTCGACGATCTCGCGGGCCGCCTTTGCGCAGACCGGCGACGGCGATCAGACGGTGGCGCTGCCGGCCATTTCCGTCACCGCTGCGCCGCCGTCCCAGCCCGGCAATCAAGCTTCCGGCGATGCGACGGTGGTGAGTCCATCATCGGTGGTGACGCCGTCCGATCAATCGGCGAGCTCGGTGACGGTGATCACGGCCGCCGATATTGAAACGAGACAAATTCAGACCGTACCCGACGCGCTTGCGGCCGTACCGGGCTTGAACGTCGTTCAGGCCGGCGGTCCGGGCAGCGCAACGACGGTATTTATTCGCGGCACCAACTACAATCACGTCAAGGTGCTGGTCGACGGCATCGATGTGTCGGACCCGAGCAATTCCGGCGGGGCCTTCGACTTCGGTCAATTGTTGACCGGCGATATCGAGCGCATCGAGGTGCTGCGCGGCCCGCAAAGCGGGCTCTATGGTTCGGATGCGATCGGGGGAGTGATCTCCATCACGACCAAGAGTGGCAGCGGGCCGCCGAAAGTGACCGCCTCGTTCGAGGGCGGGTCGTTCGGAACGACCAATGAGCGCGGCAGCCTGAGCGGCTCGCAGGGCGACTTCAATTACGTGTTCAACGTCCAGCATTTTCAGTCGGCGTCCACGCCGGTCACGCCGAGCTACGATCTCGCGCCGGGCGAACAACGAAACAACGATTTCTACGATAATTGGACCTATTCGACGAAACTCGGCGCACAAGTCAGCGACAGTCTCGCGTTCAATGCGGTGGCGCGCTACACCGATTCCAAGCTGCACTACACCAACGACGATTTCCTGGATTTTGCTCCATTAAGCTTCGCCGAACCCATTCAAAGCACGCAGTTGGCTCATCAGTTCTTCGGCCGGGCCGAGGCGGTTTGGTCGCCGTTCGCCGGCTTCAAGAATTTCATCGGCGTGAATTACACCGACTTATGGACGTGGAATTTCGATCCGAACGCCGACAACTTTTACGTCCCGGCGGTCGTGCCGCCGCAGACGAATTTGGGGACGCGGCTTAAATTCGACTATCGCGGCGAATGGCAATTCGCGCCGGGGCAGTTGCTCATGGTCGGTGGCGAGGATCAGAACGAGACCTTGCGCACGAATTCGAGCAGCATTGTTGACCCGACCTTCACCTACGAGACGTTCTTTACCACCAATGCGGAAAGACGCAACGACGCCGGTTGGCTCGAACTGCAGAATCAATTGACCAAAGAGTTCTCCATCGTCTCAAACCTGCGCTATGACGCGAATCAGCAATTCGGCGACCACACCACGTTCCGTGTCGCGCCAGTCTATATCGTTCCATCGACCGACACCAAGCTCAAGGCCAGCTACGGCACCGGCTTCAAGGCGCCGTCGCTCGAAGACCTCTATGCGAGTTTTCTGCCGTATTTTGTCGCCAACCCGACGCTGAAGCCGGAGGAGAGCGCCGGCTGGGATGCCGGCTTCGAGCAGCCGATCGACCACGATCGCTTTCGCTTCGGCTCGACCTATTTCCGCAATGACATTCGCAATCTGATCGAGCTGGTGTTCGTATCGCCCGGCGTCAACGGTTTGGCGAATGTCGACGTGGCCTCCACCTTCGGCTTCGAAAATTTCGCCGCGTGGAGCGTGAGCAAGAGTCTCAATCTTCGGGCGGACTATACCTACACGGTCGCCAAGGACGATCTCACCGGCCAGCAATTGGTGCGTCGTCCGAAGAACAAAGCGTCGTTGACGGCGACCTGGCAGGCGACCGACCGGCTTTCGCTGTCGTCGACGTTGCTTTACGTAGGCTCCTGGTGGGACTTCAATCGTTCCGGCACGGAGACCGACATCAAGGCGCCCGCCTTCACCACCGTCAATCTTGCGGCCAACTATGCCTTAAACGGCGACGCCACTTTGTTCGCAAGGATCGACAACCTGTTCAACAAACAATACGAGGACCCGATGGGTTTCCTCCGCCCGGGCTTCGGCGCTTTCGCGGGGATCAGGTTCAGCGCAGGGGGCAATCCTGCAAACGGCACGCCGGCGAGTGCGGCTCAATCGACTAACCCGACCACCCCGCCGCCGACGCCGCGCAGCCAGGGCGTCATGTGACGCGTCAGCGCCCAATCGTAACCGATCCGGCTCGTTACGTCGGCAAGCAGATACCTCCAACTGCATGGCGGAAATCGCTGCCTCTTCGAAGGTCAGAAGAGTCCATTCCGGCCACTACAGCCCGTACGGCAATTGACCAATTTGCCGCCAGCACAGCCAAGCCAATTTGATGGCCGTAAAAGTGTTGCTCGGCTGCAACTATCCAAAAAAACGCGCCGAAGGTAATCGCCCACTGCCGATACGGCGGGCACCCAGCGTAAGGTCGTTGCACCCGCCCTGACAGGCAACTTGATTCTGCCGATCTGGTAGCGGAAAGGGCCACACCGATGAACAAAATTGCCATCGTATCGATAGCTGCAATACTGGCGTTCACTGGTTCGTCTTATGCTGCCGATCTTTCTGTCAAAGCTCCTCCGATGGTCGAGCCAGTCGCACCCAGTTGGACCGGCTTCTATCTCGGCCTTCACGCGGGTGCCGCGTTGGGACAGAACCCGTCGCAGTCATGGAATCAGACGCCCGATATAGGTGGTACCGATCCCATAAATTTTGCTGGCAACCGACAGTGGGCCGCTCTCGGAGGTCTGCAAGCTGGTTACAATTGGCAGTTCGCGCCGACCTGGGTCATCGGTGCGGAAGGCGATTTCTCTTTGACGCACCTAGACCAAAACAATTTCCAGGTTATGACAAGCGGCGGTGTCCCTAATCCACCGGGCAACGTGGTGCCCATGAACGAAACCAGTCAATGGCTAGCGAGCGCCCGCGGTAAGCTCGGTTATACTTGGGGTCCGACTTTACTCTACGCTACCGGCGGCGCGGCTTGGGAAAGACAGGACTACAACGGTTTCGCCAGATACGCCGACGGGTCTCACATGCCCGGGATGTTCAAGTCCACGAATGACGGTTGGGTTGCCGGTGGCGGCGTGGAGTGGATGGCTTCGGCGCACGTCCTGTTGCGCGCTGAGTATCTCTATTACGGCATCCAGACCGGTCAGACCGATTTTGTACCCTGTATGACAGCGCCGGGTGGTTGCGCCGGTGTTGGTGGGTCGACCTACAGCTGGGGCAATAGCAATATTCAAGTTCTCCGCGCCGCCCTCAGCTACAAGTTCTGATCGTCCGAACTTTCCCTTGCGCAATGCTTAAAGCCCGGGGCATCGCTTCGGGGTTGTGCTTTTTTGGACATTTGCCGCCGAGCGCTCTCGATCGCGTCGCGATATCCGCTTCGGATCAGTCACTTCCCATCGAGCGCGCGCCAGCCACTTCCGCTAAGCCCCCAATTTCTGATGACATGTCGCCGCGTCGCACTACGTGACGCTAGGGGCCATTTCTGCCGCAAGAAAATCGAAATCAATCACGTTGTCGGCGGCCGCCGGCAGTTTATTCGTCCGCGAACCAATGTTTCCCGTGGAAAAGAATTTCCGTAGACGAGTCGTCGTGATCAATCACGTCCACCTTCGCGCCCTGCTTCAGCAACATGCAGCCTTTCCACTTTACCGGATAAGGCGGGCGACCATTATTCAGACTGGCCAAAGTACGTTCATGCGCTTCCGCCCACGTTGGGCAAAACCGCAAGTCCTTGCTCAGGCTTTGCCGGTCGGCCCACGCCGGTACTGCGCCGACCGAAACGGCTATCCCGGCGATGATGATGAGCTTTCGCATTGGAGTCTGGCCCTTCTAAACGCGATCCGCACGCCAATTGAGAGCGGAGATGAAATCCGGCCGGTGCCTGACAGTTGCGCGACGTGTCTGAACTCGGCTCCGCTTAGCGAGGCAGTCGTTCAGTAGCCCTAGTCGAAGATGCATGGCCGCCCGCCGCGCGTGGTGAGCAGGTATTCGCGGCACTGTAATGTGACCTTGATCGGCGTCGTATTCGGGCGTTCGACGCGGTAAACCTTGCGTTCAATCGAGGTGTCTTCGTCACGGCCACAGACCAGGTGATGCCGGCGCGAGATTTCCTTCGACGATTTTTCCTTCAATGTGAGCATGTTTTTGGGATTGCTCTGGCTCGTATAGGTCATGGTCTTCTGCAGACCGTCATTGGTCTGTTCGGCGTTGTAGGCCTCGGCATCGGGAAACTTCTCGCTGAGATCGACGATCCGAAACAGCTCCTCCAGCTTGCCGAGTGCGGGCTTGGCCGGCGCAATAATGAGGCTGTAGCGGCTGAACAGGATTTGTTCGTCGCCCATCGGTCCCAGGCAGCCCCATTGCCAATCTCCCGCCGCCGCCGTGCCGAAGGAGAAGACACTGACGGCGAGCCCCAAGGAGGCCACGATTGCGATTTTCATCGAGCGCTCCATGCTGGCAATGTGCGTCGGCCGCACTCATCTACAATTATGGTCAGGGTTGACTTACGATTTCGAGCGCAAGCCTTCACACCCAACACTCGCACGATACTTAGTATTTTCGGAGGATCGCAAGATAGGCCGGCTCGGCAGCCTGGAGCGCCTCCCGCGAGTTGGCAGACAAGGCGATCGTGACGATGAACTCATTGCCGTCCTTATCGCCATCGGTTGTTACCGACTGGAGTTCATAACCCTGCTCCTTAAGGCTCTTCGCCTCGAACTGACGGCGCTCAAAAGCCGGCTTGCCATCGCCCCGGGGCAGGTCTTCGAGCCTGGTGACCTTGGCGTCCTTGGCGCGGCTGCGCCAATCTGCAATTGCGTCGGGGACAAAATCGGAAATTGGCTGTTTGTTGCGATTGTACCGCACTACCACGTAGATCTTCGCCTGGGCGCTATCGAAATCGACGCCTTTGGGCAGCAGAAATTGTGAATTGAAGTACTTAGTCGCTTCCTTATCTTCGACCCAGCCGACCGGTAGTGCGATCGAAGCGCGAAAAAACGCGCACATTTTCTGATCGCACCGGTTCATGAATTTTTGGATCTCTGCATTCGCCGGTAAAGCCAAAAGAAAACCGACGAACCCGAAGATCGCACCGAAACGACGATAGGACTGCATTTCAATCATCGTAAGATCCGCTGAAGCTTGGACATAGCGTCAGCGTCGTGAGCATAGTCGAACTTAGCGATCTCATGGCGTGTCATCGGCTCCGCGGCTGTCAGTCGCGGACAAACCCCTAATGCTTGGTCGTGAGAATATCGTGTCTGGTTCATCCGGGAGCCAGGCCCGCAGATCTGCTTCGGGTCATCGTCGACCGATTGACGATGCGCTGAGCGATCGTGACAATGCGGCCTAGCCGGCCGCTTTCGGCTCTGCCGCCGGATCGGTTTCTTTGTCGGAGACGCCCGCCTCCGCAAACGTCGCCATGCCGGTATGGCAGGCGAGCGCCGCGCGCAGGATATGCAGCGCCACCGCGGCGCCTGACGCCTCGCCGAGCCGCATATCGAGATCGACGAGCGGACGAAGCCCAAGCTCGTCCAGCAGCATGCGGTGCCCGGCTTCGGCCGAGACGTGGCCTGCCAGCGCGTGCGCCAGCGTGTCGGCCCGTAGCTTAGCGAGCGGCGCAACCGCGGCGGTGCAGACGAATCCGTCGAGCAGAACCGGAATACATTGCCGCCGCGCCGCTAGCGTCGCGCCGAGGATGGCGGCAAGCTCGCGGCCGCCCAATGCCGCGGCAATGGCGAGCGGATCGTGCAGCACGGCGGCATGAGTTGCGAGCGCGCGGTCGATGACGGCGCGTTTGCGCGCCAAGCCGTCTTGGTCGACGCCGGTGCCGCGGCCGGCCCAGCGCGCGCCGCCGCCGCCGAACAAGGCCGCGGCGATCGCCGCCGCCGCCGTGGTATTGCCGATGCCCATTTCGCCGAGGCAGACCAGATCGCAGTCCGGCGCGACCGCTTGGTAGCCGGCCGCCGCCGCGGCGAGAAATTCGCGCTCGGTGAGCGCCGGCGCCGTCGTGAAATCGGCGGTCGGCTGTTCGAGCGACAGCGGGATGACGCGCAATTTGGCGCCGGCGCTGCGCGCCAGTTGATTGATGGCGGCGCCGCCGGCGGCGAAGTTCGCCACCATTTGCGCCGTGACCGCGGCGGGATAGGCCGATACGCCGCGCCTCGTCACGCCGTGATTGCCGGCAAAGACCAGGATTTCGACGTGCTCCAGGCGCGGCGGCGCGTGACCCTGCCAATGCGCCAGCCAGGCGACCAAATCTTCGAGCCGGCCGAGGCCGTGCGGCGGCTTGGTCAGCCTGGCTTCGCGCTGGGCGACCGCCGCGCTTGCCGCGGGATGGCCGCCGGGCAGGTCGAGACAGACCGCGCGCAACTCGGAAAATGAGGTAAAATTCGTCATGTCGATGTGATTCCACATGGCGCACATGGCGGCGGGCACACGTCAATGTCTAGCAAATTCCCCTTTTTACGACCACAACGGCCGGTCTGACCAATGATGGCGATTCCCAGCTCCTGGTTCGAAAAGCGCGCCGAAGAGATCAAGGCGTGCATCGTGTTTTGCACGCGGCTGCCGCTGTTGCGCGCCACGCCGCTCGCCGGCGGCGCGATTGCCAAGGCGGCATGGGCGTTCCCGATCGCCGGTCTCGTCGTCGGCCTGATCGGCGCCATCGTCTATGCGATCGCTCACAAATTCGGATTGCCGGCCTGGCCGGCCGCCGCGCTCACCGTCGCGGCGACGCTGTTTGCCACCGGCTGCCTGCATGAGGACGGGCTTGCCGATACCGTCGACGGTTTCGGCGGCGGCAAGACGCGCGAACAAAAGCTCGACATCATGCGCGACAGCCGGATCGGCGTGTATGGCGTCTGCGCCTTGGCGATAGCGCTCCTGCTCCGCGTCGGCGCATTGGCAAGTTTCCCCGATGCAAGATCGGTGGTGTGGGCCCTGATCGCCTCGCATGCCGCCGCACGCGCGACCATGCCGGCATTGATGTTGCTGTTGCCGCCGGCGCGCAGCGATGGGCTGTCGCACGATGCCGGCCGGCCGCCAAGCGAGGCCGTCGCCGTCGCCGCGGTATTGGCCTTTCTCATTCTCGCCATCTGCCTGCACCCGATCCACGGGTTTCTGGCGCTGATTTTTCTGGTCGCGGTCGTGGCGCTGATGACGTGGCTGAGCTCGAGCCAGATCGAGGGCCAGACCGGCGATGTGCTGGGCGCGCTGGAGCAGGTCAGCGAAATCGCGATCCTGCTGGTCGCGTTGGGCTGATGCCGTTTCCGGACGCTTACGCCGCGGCGCGGCCCTGCTCCGGCTCAAGCGGCAGCTTGACCGGCGCTTTGAGCTTGGCCGAAAGATCGAGCGCCTTGGTCAGCATCAGCCGGTTGTGCGCTTCCGCGGCGGTCGCGGCCTGGGTCGGCAGCCCGAGGCAGACGCGATTGAGGAACGAATCGGTTTCCTCGCGCATCGGGCCGCGCAATTCGCCGAGCACCATGTCGCCGGGCGGATATGAGCCGAGGAAATCGACCAGGCGGCTTTGATCGGGCGCATAGCCTTCGCTCTGCGGCGCCGAGACCGCCAGCACCATGTCGCGGTGGGTATCGTCGATGGTGAGCACGCCGTGGGTGCCGTTGATGCCGACCTCCAAACTATAAACGGCGCCGGGCCAGGTGACCGGCAGCGCCCAGGAAATATTGAGGTGATAGAGGGTGCCGTCGGCGCACATGATCATGCCGGCGGTGGCGTCGATGCCGCGATAGAGCGGCCCCAAGACCTTGTCGATCGAGCGGGCGTAACATTCGACCGGCGTCTTGCCCTCCAAGTACCACATGACGATGTCGAGCGCGTGCGTGCCGGAAATCACCATCGGCGAGATCGTCGCCGGATCGTCGGTGCGCTGGTAATTGTCGATGGCGACGAGCCGGTTCATGAACGCGCGCGAGGTCACCATGGTGACGTCGCCGAGCGCGCCCGATCGCACCTTTTCCTTGCCGGCGAGCCATTTGCGGCGGAAACGCTGGGTGTAGCCGACCACCGCGTCGAGCTTGGCGTCGGCGATCGCCTTGAGCACGCGGGCGGATTGGGCGAGATCGGTGGCGAGCGGCTTTTCGATCAGCATCGGCACGCCGCGCTCGACCGCCGCCAGGATCGGCTCGACGTGGAGGTGCTCGTCGGTGGCGATGATGGCGGCGGTGACCTCCGGCCGCGCCAGCAGTTCGCGGTGACTGGTGGTGATGAAATCGGCGCCGATGCGTGCGCCGACATCGCCGCCGCGATTGTGGTTGAGTTCGGCGATGCCGATCCATTCCACCGCGGGATGGCGCGCCGCCACTTCGCCGCGGAACAGGCCGACGCGCCCGGCGCCGACGATGGCAAGGCCTATGCCCTTGGCGTTTTTCTTCATCGCCGCGCTCCGGCAGCGGCCGCCGCCACCGCCGACAGCGCCTCGTTGTTGAGCGGCAGGTCGACCGGCTCGCCGCGCTCGGCGGAGAGATCGGCGGCGATGTAAGTCTCCATGACCCGGCGCGCGGCTTCCGGATTCACCATCGGCGGGCGGTCGAGCATGATCGATTCCAGAAAGTGCAGGGTTTCCGGCCCCATCTGCCCGGCAAACACGTGATCGACCCGCTCGCCGGGCATGGTCGACATCGGAAACTCCGTGCCCGCGGCGACCGTGTTGAGCCAATTGTCGCGCTGGGTGTCGTCGAGGAACAACGAACCTTCGGTGCCGGTGATCTCGATCCAGGTCGCGCAATAATTCGGGTAGCTCGGCGGCAGGTTCCAGCCGCCGCCGATGGCGACCAGGACGCCGTTGTCCATGGTCACCGTGCTCCACATGACGTCGTAGGAGCCGTTGACCGGCTGCATGTAACCGTACGCGCCCTGCGAATAGATGCGCACCGGTCTGGCCGGCTCTAACAGCCAGAACACGAAATCGAGATCGTGGGTGGACTCCATCGCCGCCGGCGACAGCCGCACGCGGCTGGCGATTTTCTTGCCGAGGCTGCGGCTCAAATGCCGGCTGACCATGATCGAGACGAGCTTGCCGAGCGTGCCGTCGACAATCTTCTTCTTGGCGTAGGCGATCTTGGTATTGAAGCGCTGCGAATAGCCGATGGTGAATTTGAGGCTGCCGCGCTTGGCGAGCGCGATCAATTCGTCGGCCTGCCACAGCTCCATCGCGATCGGCTTTTCCAAGAGCACGTGCTTGCCGGCTTTCAGGCAGTCGCGCGCAATCGGAAAATGCGTCTCTTCCGGCGTGGTGCAGATATAGACGACGCGGATATTGTCGTTGTTGACGATGTCCTGATAGTCGAGCGTGGCGCTTGCCGGATTGGTCAGCGCCTCGATCTCGGCGAGCCGGTCGGGGCGGATTTCGCAGACGTGCAGCTTCTTCACCAGCGCCGAGCGCGACAGCGTCTCGGCGCGAATGCCGCCGCACCAGCCGGTGCCGATGACCGCGACTTCGAGTTCGTTCACGGGTCCTCCCCTTTCGTCTCGCGGGCGGATAAAGACCATGTCACGGCGACGGGTGCAATGCTTGCTCGACGCCGAAAACGCTCTTGGCAAACTGCGGATAGACCTCGGCCAGCATCGGCGCGACCACGTTGCGCATCAGCCGCAGCGTGTCCGCCGACGGCGCCGGCGTGGTCGGCACGTGAGCCGGGAGGTCGAAGTCGAAGCCGGTATTCTCGATCACCTCGTCGACGCTATGGCCGGGATGGACGCTGGCGAGGCGAAAGCGGCGGCGCTCGCGGTCGAAATCGAATAGGCAGCGGTTGGTGACGAGCGCGACCGGACCGCCCGGACGGAACACGTTGGCGGGGCTGCCGCCCGGCGCGCTGATGAAATCGACTTTCGGCACCAGCGTGCGGCGCGAGTGCTCGACACGGAACAGGATCACCTTGGGCACGACGTAATAGAGATACGTCGAGCCGAACGAGCCGGGGAAGCGCGCCTGCGGCCGGTCGTAGTCGCCGACGCTGACCAGATTGATGTTGCCCGCGCCGTCGATCTGGCCGCCGGACAGGAAGAACACGTCGATGCGGCCCTGGCCGGCACAGTCGAACAGTTCGCGCGCGCCGTCGGTAAAGAAAGTATGCGCGCGGCTGCCGAGCAGCGAAACATAGGGCCGGCCAAGATGATTCAAATTTGCGCGCTCGCGCGCCAACAGCGCCGCGACCGCCGGGATCGGCGAGGCGGCGCCGACCGCGATGTGGCGCACATTTTGGCAGTCTTGGCCGATCAACCGGCAGATCACGTCGGCGAGCAATTCCTCGTCGCGAAAACTTTGCTCACGCGGCGCGTTTTTCATACACATAGCGATCGAGATATTGCGCGAAGCCTTCGGCGGTGGCGGCAAGCCGCGCATATTCCGCGACATGGGCGCCGTCGATGCCGTAATGGTCGGGCAAAGGCAACGGCCAAGCGCCGCGCGGCTCGACCGCGACCGCCTCGACGTAGAAGCCGGGCAGCGTGCCGGCGGCGAGAACCGGATCGCGCAGCAAATCACCGTCGTAAATT
Source organism: uncultured Alphaproteobacteria bacterium (assembly GCA_963823225.1). Taxonomy (GTDB): domain Bacteria; phylum Pseudomonadota; class Alphaproteobacteria; order Rhizobiales; family Xanthobacteraceae; genus BOG-931. The sequence goes on from CAWGKM010000001.1 coordinate 840,189, forward strand.
TTTTCCACGGTCACGATCGTACGCTGCGCCGCATGCGCCAGCGCGATCAATTCGCGCTGGATCCCGACGAAGACATTACCCTCGCGATCGGCCATCGGCGCATGGAACAGCGCAACATCGGGTTTGAGCGCCGGCAACAGCACAATGGGATCGTTGTTGCCGAACGGATTGTCGACGACCTTCCAATCCGCCCGGTGCGCCAACACGTCCGAGCCGAGAAGCCCGCGCAGCGGCATGAACGGCACGCCCTTTTCGGCCGCCTGGAACTGCGCGTGCAGCGCCGGGCAGGTGGCGTCGAGCATGCGGATCGCGCCGCCAAGAAGCGCGGCGGTAAAACGCGGCGCCGGGCCGAATTCGCCGAGACTGACGGCGGATGTTTCCAGCGTCTCGATACAGCCGGCGCCGATCAACAGATCCGCCTGCAAGCTCGAAGTCGGCAGCGCGACGAGATGCAGGCGCTTGACGCCGCGGCGGACGAGCGCGCGCGTCGCCGCCATCGCCACGCCCGAAGTCTCGCGCGGGACCGCCAGCATGCAGCCGTCGACGACCGGCGCGATGGCCTCATCCAGCGTGCGAACCATTGTCGTCATCGGCTAAAGGCTACTCCAGAATGAGATTGCCGACTGAGGCGGCCGTTCTATCGAAACAAACCAATTCGCGAAGCTGTCAGATGCGGTTCGCGATTCTGCCTACTGGGGCCATCCGCAATTGTACCAAACCTGAGTGCAATATACCCAGGTTATAATTCTCCCCTCGGCGACGCAGGTCGCGACTAAGGCAAATCGCTCTCGTTCGGCGTAGCCCTAGGCTTTCGCCAGCGCACGATCCGTCGAAAACGTCTGCAGGATCGGCGCCGAATCAAAAGCCGCCGAGGAAGGCTCGGATGCCGGTGTAAATCGAACCGGCGCCTGCCAACAAAGCGGCGGCTGCGGTCGCAACCGTTCCAAAATTGTCCTGAATTTTTTGCGCGCGGCGGCGTAGAGCCCGGTCTCCGACATGGCGGCCGATCGTCTTGGCAAGCATTAGCGCGAACGGGCCCGGCGCTCTGGCGGCATCCAATTTGCGCGGCAGCATACGACGTGCGAGCACGGCGATCTCGGTCCCCGTTACATTGGCCAGCGCGATACTGACGACATATTCCAACGTCTCGCGCCAATCGCGGACGTTATCCGGCAGAATGGGGACATTGTCGATTAGCGCCACGACGGTTAGCATTCCTGTTACGCTGACTATGCCGATAAAAATACCGTCCAAAATCGACCAGCGGAGACCGTGATGGGAAAACCAGAGCAGGGCAAAACCAAAGGGCAGCGGAATCGCTACGGAAGCAAAACGCAAATACAACGGTGAAATATCAAGGACAACGGTGACCAAAAAATGCGCCGCGAGCAGTAGAATGCTGGGAGCGACCACATAGGTAGCAGTGTGAATTGACCAAAACTTCAGCGGCACCGTGGCGCGTGCCAGCGTTGCACGCGCAATATTCACCTGCGACTGCAACTCCTCGATCCGTGCGACCAGTGTCACGTTTTCCGCAATGAGCGGACGTACGAGCCGCAGATCACGCCCGCAATTCTTACAGACGAGCGCTTCGTCTTTGAGCTCCTCAGCACAGAATGGGCATTCCATTCGAAATTACCCGCAGCGGACGTGCCGGACTATACACCAATTGGCTTGCAACGATTAGCGGTCCTTTCGGCGAACAATTTTGCTGTGCAGCTCTTTGAGTTCGCGTCGTAAGTTTTCTACATGCTCCTTGAGCTCGGCATTTTCGGAAATCAAAGATTGTGGAATCTTGAGATCGTTGCCGCAGTGACGACATACGGAAGCATCATCGCGGACATCCTCGGCACAAAATGGGCAGCGCATTGCATTGGTCTCGTGCGTCTACTGCTTTGCCACGTTGAGAATAAAAGTTAAAAATCCGGCGCGCCCATCTTTGTCCCTGATTTCTGCGCGGATTGTATAGATACCGGGCGGTATCTCGGCTTCGGGCACATCGATCCCGGCCGGTTTGACGAAGTCTTTGACGCGGTCGGTTAGATCAACCGTAGGATTACTGACATCGGTGAGCTTGAACGAGTCCTGATCGATTTGCGCACCGCCGTGTCCCTCGAATTTGAGCTGAAGATGAACAGGGGACTGAACGGATGCCTCGGGCGCCTTGGGAGATAGCAGTTCGATCACCGGCCCACGCGAAACGCCGGCGCGAAATGTTAAGTCGGGCGTCGTCGGGCGAGGTCGCTTGGCCTCATCGGCGGTGATCAGCACGACCTGTCTCGATTGGGCATAGCAAGGTCCAACAGAAAGGGCGCGCATCGCCACGATGAAACAAATTACGATCGGCGATTTGCCCAACATTTAACCCTCCCTACTCATTGCAATGCCGGCCAAGTGACCGATGGCGTTCTTTGTCGGACGATGCAAATTCTTTTTCGCCTCACGGCTTCGTTCCGCCGCCGTCGCCGATGATGCTGTAGGGGGCCCAGAACAACGGATGCGAGTAGGAAAACAAGGTCCGCCCCGAATTGTCCTTAAAGCCGTCGCCGTCGAGCAGTGCCATCATGGCCTGCCGCAATGCCTCCGCACGCGAAAGCGCCGGGTCCGCGCTCTGTCGCCTGAACATATCCGAAATCAGCTCGCGCGCCGAAGCCGAATGCACCGACCAATTTGTCACTAGCAACGCGCGCGTGCCCGCATAGAAGAAAGCACTGCCGAGGCCGGACGCGGCTTCTGCGCCCGCTCCCGCCCCAGCCGCGGTGTTGCAGGCCGACAGCACCACCCAATCGGCATCGAGCTTGAGCGCGAGAATCTTTTCCATCGTCAAAAGGCCATCGCCCTCAACCCCGGCAACGTCAGGCGCGGTCAGCGCCAGAGCCGGTTGCGTGAGCCCGTCGAGATCGCCGGGCACAAGCCCATGGGTCGCGAAGGCAACGACGCGGTAGTGCGAAAGATCGATGGTCTCGACGTTCTGCTCGTTGGCGGCCTTGCCGAGATAAAGCGCCTTGACCGGATCGACATCGAGCGCCTTGGCGACCGAGATCAATTCAAGGCGCGTGTCAGCAAGCCTCGGCAGCATTGCAAGCTCCGCCGTGTCGACATCCTCGGTATGGGGCGAAGCCCGCAGTTTGAGCGGAATGCCGCGCGTCACCGCCGCCCCGGAATCGCTCACCGACGCAACCTGCGTTGGTTCTGCGGACGGCCCATCTTCCGCGTCGGCGGCTTCCTGCGCGTTGAAATAAGGATCGCCGAAGCCGATTAGCTTGTCCCGCTCAGGCGAACCCGACGGCAGACGCCGCAACGTCACGAGCGCCGAAGCCGACGGCACCACCGTTACCGCATGGTCGCGCGCGAGCCACGGCACATTGCGATAGCCGGCGAACAGCGGTTTGGCGTCGACATCGATCTGCGACGGCGCGGTCGGCAATAAACTGAGAGGCAGCTCGCCCAGCGCGCCATTGGTCACGACGATGAGGCTTTTGGCGCCTTGCCAGCCGGCCTCGACCGGCTTCAGCAGCAGCGCGTAGAGCTGATAGGCCAGCGTCAGATCGAAGGGCGGGATTTCGTCTACCGTCGCAACCTGAGGCTCGAGCGCTTGGCGCAGCTTGCGGACCTTGGCTTCAATGTCGAGCGCGGTCGACGGCACCGCCGCAAAGGCCACGGCGCCGTCTTTGGGGACGGCCCAGACAAAGCTGGCATTCTGGCCGAAATAAAACGACAGCAACGCCTCGCCCGGCCGCAGCACCGCCTTGATATCTTCGACCGTGGGAGGTTTTGGATCGACCAAATCCGCATAGGACGGGAAGCGTCGTTTAATCTCTAGCTGCGCGGCATTGCGGTCGGCACGCAGCTTCGCGATTTCGGCATTGATCGCGCGCACGTTCTGATCGTCACGTTGATCGGACGGCAGTGCGAGCAGATTATTGAGCACGCCGAGTTGAGCGCCGATCTGCTTGGCGGCGTCCTGCTCGGTGCGGACCAGCTCGGCGAGCGCCGCATCCTTGGCCACCATGCGCGCGCTCGAATCCGCCAGCGCCTGCTCTACCGCATGGCCGCGAACGGCGTCGGCCAACCCGAAGGTCTCGACCGCGACGTCGTTCGACATGCTGGCGCCGCGCGCGAGCACGCCGATATAGGCTTCGACGATCCTCTGCAGCCGAACGCTGCGCGCGGCGACGATGGTCGGATCATCATCTTCGGCATTTTCGCGTGCCGCCGCCATCAAGACGGGGATTGCGGCTTTGAACTCGCGGATGGCGTCAGCGTCATGGCCGGCGCGAGCATAGCCGACCGCGAGCGTGCCGTGCGCCGCAGCCGTATCGAAGCTATTAGCGCCGGTACGCGTGGTTTCACGCTTGACCAATCGCTCGGCCGCCGAGATCCCCGCCTCGATCTGGCCGGCAGCGTACAACGCAGCGATCCGCGAGCCGTTAAGCTCGAACGCCTCGCGCTGCTGTGGCGTCCATTGCGCGATGGCCTTGTCCAGCTGCGCGTAAATCGCGGCGGCTTGCTTTGTCTTGCGCTGCAAGACCAGGATGTTGCCGAGTTGCGAAAGGATGCTGGCAGACTCGGGCGCGTCGTCGGCGATGCCGATCGTGCGCTGCACATCGACGGCCGACCGCGCCAGCTTTTCGGCTTCCTGGTAACGGCCCTGCTCGACCAGAATACCGGCGAGCCCGACGATGAATTTCGGGGTTTGCGGGGCGTACTTTCCCTGTGCCTTGAGTATTTCCAGCAGCGCGCGGCGCGCGTCCGCCTCGGCTTCGCTGAGCCGGCCCTGCTTGGCCTCGTTGCGCGCGATCGAAAGCAGACTGTTGTCTGCGTTCTGCAGGATTTGTTCGGGAGGCGGCGGGAAATCGAATTTGGTTATATCCTTCAGCGAAGCGCGGCGGAACGCCTCGGCACGCCTATACGCTGCCTCAGCCTCGGCGTATTGACCACGCGCCTCGAAAATGAGAGCGCGCGCGATGTCGGCGTCTGCTTCCCAACTGCTGCCGTAGACAGGATAAGACGTGCGCCAACCCGGGTTCGGACTGCCGCGCGCCTCCTGCACCAGCGCCTCGATGCGCCGCGCATAAGCATCGGCCTGGTTGACGTCGCCGACAGTGATAAAGGCCTGCTCCATATTGCGCGACGCATTGATAATGCTGCCGCGCCTGCCCGGCTCGTTGCCTGCCCTTATCATCGAATCGAGCAGCGCCATCGCCTGTTTTAGGTCGCCGAGCGCTCGGTATTGGATCGAGACAAACTGTTCAATGCGCCAGAGTTGCCGGTATTCGATCGCGCTCTTGCCGACCGCGAGCGCCTGCAATCCGTCGGCGAGCGCGTCCTTGTTGCGGGCAAGCAGCGCGCGCGCATTGCCGCGATCGTAATAGAACTGCGCGAGCGTCGTTGCAGACGCGTTGTTCGGCGGCGTAGCGTCGGCCTCGGCCTTGCGCGCGGCGATCTTGGCGTCATCCGGCTTCTCGCTGTCGAGGATCGCGGTGATGTCGGCGATGGTGCGCGGCGGCGCGACGAAAACGGGCTGGACCGGGGCCGCGCCTTGCGGAGCCACCGCCGTTTCGTCCTTCGGCGCCGCGGGCGCTGGTTTGCCGGCCGCTTCCTTCTGCTCTTCGCGCAGCACGCAGGGGCGCACGAACACCGCACCGCATTGTTCCCTGGCTTTTTGAAGCGCGTCTTCCGGAGCGAATTTTGGCTTTCCGACTTTGCCCACCACGCACTCGTGCAGTTGCGGATGCATGAGTTGCCTGCACATTTCTACGATCTGGTCGTGGCTGGCGGCGAAAGCTGGCTGGAACAGGGCGACCGAAGCGAGCGCGCCCGCGCATACCGGCAGCGCAACGCCGCGCAACGCGTTCAGGCGGTCGGACATGTCGCTCCCTAAAATGGCATCGCCGCTGCCGCCGGCAAATTGTAGGAGCGGGCGCGTTCGCCAGCAAGATGGCCCGCATCAGTTGGGATTGAACCGGTCAATAAGGGTGACACCCTAGGCTTTCGCCAGCGCCTGCACGGCGGCGAATAAATTCCTGACGGCGCGTTCGCAAACACCGCGCGTGATGAACACGACGCGGCTTAAGCGGTTTTCGTCCGGCCAGGATTGCAGCTCGACCGGCGGATGCGCGAGGTGTTGCACGTATTGCACCACCACCGGTCCGCGGCATCCTTTGACGTCGAGAATGCCCTTGACGCGAAGCAGGTCGCCTCCGCGCAGCGCGATCAGGGTCTCCATGGCGCGCGAAAAAGTCGGCCAGTCGATCGGCCGTTCCTGTTCGATGACAAAGCTTGCAATGCCGTCGCTATGCTCGGCCTCGGCGACGAACCCCGAGCGCTCGCCGACGGCCGGCTCGACGATGCGGTTCGGATCGAGCGCGCCGGCAACCGCGATATCGATCGCCGCCCGCGGGTTCAGCACTCGCAGCCGTTGGGTCAAGCGCGCGGTCGCAGCCGGCGCGGCGAGGTCGGTCTTCGAGACGACGAGCCGGTCGGCGAGGATCGCCTGCTTGCGCGCCTCAGCCGCGCCGTCGAGCGCCGCCTCGCCGTTGACGGCATCGACTAAGGCGAGCACGACGTCGATGTGGAATTCGCCGCCGAGCGCGCGATCCGTCGAAAACGTCTGCAGGATCGGCGCCGGATCGGCAAGCCCCGAGGTTTCGATCACGACGCGGCTGAAATGCGGCACCGTGCCGCGCTCGCGATCGAAAATGAGGCGGCGCAGCGCGACCTGCAAATCGGTGCGGGTGATGCAGCAGACGCAGCCGTTGCCGAGTAGCACGGTCTTTTCGGCGGCCTCGCGAACGAGCGCGTCGTCGATGCCGACGGCGCCGAACTCGTTGACGATCACCGCGGTGCCCGCGCCCTCCGGCGAGGCGAGAAAACGGCGGATCAGCGTCGTCTTGCCGGCGCCGAGAAAGCCGGTGACGATCGTCACCGGGATGCGCGCGCCACGCTCGCGTTTTTGTCGCCGCCCGAACGGGCTCGCCTCGCGCGAGGGAAAGAGATCGAGCATGGCTCGCGGTCAGAAATCCATTTCGAGGATGTACAGCCCGCCGACGTGACGGTCGACGGCGTAGACGACGGCGCGTTCGTCGACGAACACGTCGTTGATCTGGATGGTGCCGGTCGGCGCGCCGGGCGGCGCCGGCGGCATGAAGATGCCGACCTCCTTCGGCTGATAGGGGTTCGAGATGTCGTAGGCGCGCAAGCCGCCGTTGAAAAACGTGCCGAGCACGATCTGGTCGGAATGCCAGGCGGTCGGCAGCGGCACGTTCTCGTGAATGTTATGGGCGCCGAACCGGCCGGCCTGCGCGTAAATCCGGTGATCGGGCAACGGACATGTCGCGATCGATACGAGGTTCGTCTCCTCGCGCGCGTCGAGCACCCAGATCAGCTTCGGCCAGTCCTTGCAATTGTTCTCGGTCGATTCGTCGGTCACCAGCATTAACCCGCGGTCGAACAACGGCACCACGGTGTGCATGAAACCGGTATAGGGCGGCGAATTGGTCCAGTGCGAAACCTTCTTCGGATTCGACTTGTCGGAAATGTCGAGCACGAACATGCCGCCGTCGATATAGGCGAGATAGCAACGGTCGCCGCGTTGCGGATAGACGTTAGTATTGTGGGCGCGAAAGCCCTTGTCGATCGGATGCCGCGACGGCGGCATGACGTTGTCGCCTTGCCTGGTGCCGGGCATCCACCAGCGACCGACTTCGGCGGGTTTCGACGGATTGCGCACGTCGACGCAGCGATAGAACTGGTCGTCGGAAGGATTGGTCGGAACGAAATCGCGCGAGCCCGACGCGCAATGCACGTATTCGCCGTCGCAGAACCACAGCTGATGCACGCCGCGCGAATGCGGCCCCGAGCAGTCGAAGAACGAGATCGATTTCGGATTTTCCGGTTTGGAAATGTCGAACAGTTCGAAGCCCGCCGGTTGCAGGTTCTTTTTCGAGGTCTGATAGGCGACCGCCATCAGGTTGCCGGAGGTCTCGAGCGAGTTCGAACGCATATTGGCGTGCGGCAGGTCGGTCTGGCACACCACTTTGGGCTTGCGCGGGTCGGAAACGTCGACGGCGGTGAAATTCTTCGGCGCGCTCTCGTGAGCGAGCCAGATGATGCGCCGGCCGTCGGGCGCGATCTGCACCGACATGCCCTCGCCCATGCCGCCGAAACCGCCGAGCATATCGTTGGCCAGAAGCTTGAAATTCCAGGTCACGGGTCGATAGCCGCCGCTCAGCGGGCTTTTGTCGGGGGCAGCCATTCCTTGGTCTCCTGTTGGAAATTATCCCATCAGCACAGCGACTGCCTTACCCGCCCTGCCGGGCGCGTTCCATGAAATCGGGGCGCAGTGCCGTGTTCCAATCCGGGATCGCGGCGATGATTTTCTGCTTCGCCAGAATTTCCGCCTGTTGCTGCATGTAAGGCTTGAGGTCGCCGGGGAAGCCCGGGCTGACCTCGACGCGCGACAATGCGGTGGCGAACGTCTCCGGCGACAACTTGTATCCCTTGTCGGCGTAGAACGCGTAGATCACGTCGGCGACTTTCTTCGGATTGTCCTTAAAATCGTGCGCGGCGTCGAGCCAGGCTTTCAGATAGGCAACGACCGCATCGGGATTCTGCTGCACGAAATCCGGCGTCGCCGCCATGAACACCGGCATGGTATCGAAACTGGAGAAGTCGCCGAGATCGGTGCCGATGCCGTCAGCGACGGCGATGACGTTGTAGGGCTCGACATTGGCCATGGCGTCGACCGTCTTGGCGGCAAGCGCGGCCACCATGTTGTTCACGTCCATGCGCACTTCGGTGTAGTCGCCCTTGTTGAGGCCGTAATGCGGCAGCACGATATCGACAAGATCGTTGCCGACCGAGGAGCCGGTCTGGTTGGCGATCCGTTTGCCGCGCAAATCTTCGATCTTGGTGATGTTCAAATCCTTGCGCGCGACGATACGCGCGGTCTTGCCGACGTGCTCGATGACCGCGATCGCGACCAGGCCGCCCTTGGCGTTGCCGATGATGAAAGACGGACCGGCATAGGTGCCGAGGTCGACTTGGCGCGCGACCATCTGCTGCATCGTGATATTGCCGGAGGGCACGGCGAACTCCTCGACCGTCAAGCCGTGCTTTTCGAGATAGCCGGATTTGGTCAGGTAATAGGTCGGCATGCCCCAGATATTGGTCTGATAGCCCTGGCGGATGGTTACGGCCGCGCTGGCCGGACGCGGCGAGGCAAAGCGGAGCGCCAGCGCGCCGGCGCCGGCCGCGGCGAGGCATTGCCGTCGAGACAGTGTGGGCTGATTTGTCATTGGTTTTCCTCCTGGTTTCCCTTTCTTCCTGCGGCTATGTCGGCGGCGTTATTTAGGCGCCCTTGTCGTGACCGAGAAGGCGTAACAGTTCTTTCTGATGATCGAGAAATTCGACGCTGAGCGGATCGCGCGGACGAGGCAGACGAATGGCCAATTCCGTCTTCACCGTGCCCGGGTGCGGCGTCATCACCACCACGCGGTCGGCGAGATAAACCGCTTCAGCGACATTGTGGGTCACGTAGATCACCGTTTTGCGCGTCGCCCGCCACACTTCGGCGAGCAGCCGCTGCATGTCATCGCGCGTCAAAGCATCCAACGCCGCGAATGGCTCGTCCATCAGCAGCACCGCCGGATTGTAGGCCAGCGCGCGGGCAATCGCGACCCGCTGCTGCATTCCGCCAGACAGGTGGTGCGGATAGGACCGGGCGAAATTTTCGAGCTTTACCAGGCGAAGCTGATCGAGCGCGATAGCCTCGCGCTCGGCCTTGGGCACGCCTTTCATTTCCAGTCCGAAGGTCACATTGCCGAGCGCGGTGCGCCAAGGAAATAGCTGGGCGAAGTCCTGAAACACCACGCCGCGATCCATGCCGTAGCCCCTAACCGGCGCGCCGCCGATGCGGATTTCGCCGGCGGTCGGCGTCAGAAATCCGGCGATGATGTTGAGCAGCGTCGACTTGCCGCACCCGCTCGGTCCGACGATGCAGAGGAACTCCGACGCTTCCATGCCGAAGTTCACGCCGCGGACGCCCGGCACGGCGCCGCCGGGCGTGTCATAGGTCAGCGTGACGTCGCGCGCCTCGATATGGGGCATTGGCGTTTCCGGATCATGTTTTAACATGCGCGCTTGTGGCGGCGCGCGGGCTTTGTGCCAGAAGCCCTCGCGCGCGGCCAGCCGGAAGGAGGGGCGCTGCGATGAAACGGATTTCCACTGCCAAAGCCGCCGCGGCCGCGGCGTTGGCGATCGGACTTGCAATCCCGGCGCTGCCGGCCTGGCCGCAGAGCTATCCGAGCCGGCCGATCCGCCTGATCGTCAACTTCCCGCCGGGCGGCACCGGCGACATTCTCGGCCGCATTATCGCCAACCAGCTTTCCGGCGAGCTCGGTCAATCGATCGCGGTCGAGAACCGCTCCGGCGCCGGCGGCACCATCGGCGCCCGCGACGTCGTCAATGCCGCGCCCGACGGCTACACGCTCACCGTCGGTCAAACGCCCGAGATCGCCATCAATCCTTATTTCATGAAGGACGTCGGCTACGATCCGCTGAAGGATTTGCAGCCCATCGCGCTCGCCGGCGTAGTGCCGCTGGCGCTGGTGGTGCCGCCCAATTCGCCTTTCTCGACTGCGGCGCAATGGGTGACGGCTCTGCGCGCCAACCAAGCGCTCACATTCGCGTCCGCCGGCATCGGCACGCCGGGCCATCTCGCCGGCGAACTGTTGAAGCTCAAACTCGACAACAAGCTGGTTCACGTGCCCTACAAGGGCGCCGGTCCGGCCTTGAACGACGTGGCCGGCGGGCAAGTCGATTTCTATTTTCCCGGCTATCCGGGCGCCGTGCCGCTGGTGCAGGGCGGCAGGATCAAGATGCTTGCGGTGTCGACGGCCAAGCGCTCGCCGCTGGCGCCCGACATGCCGACGGTCGCCGAGGCGACGGGACTCGCGAATTTCGATTTCACGCTGTGGGCGGGATTTTTCGGCCCGCGCGCCTTGCCGATGGATATCGCGACGCGGCTCAACGGCGCGATCAACAAAGTCATTCTCGAACCCGATATCAAGTCGCGCCTGCAGCAAACTGGAGCCGCAGTGTCGGCGCTGTCGATCGATCAATTCACCGCCTTTGTCCGCGCCGATATCGAAAGGTATCAAACCATCATCAAGGACGGAAATTTGAAGCCGGAATAACGAGCGGATTGGCAGCTCTACCTCTTCGCCGACCGCGCCATGCCCCAGCGATAAACCGTGGCGCGCTCGATCGAGCCGAACACCAGGCGCTCGGCGACAAATCCGATGCAGCCGATGACGATGAGCGAAGCGAGCATCACGTCGGTGTCGAGGAATTCCTTGGCGTCGAAGATGACCCAGCCCAGTCCCCAATCGGACCCTGCCAGCATTTCCGCGCCGATCACCGCGATCCAGGAACGCAGGAAGGATTGCCGCAAGCCGGCGATGATGAACGGCGAGGCGCCGGGCACGATGACTTTCCAGAACAGCGTGCGTTCGGTGGCGCCCATGGCGCCCGCCGCGCGCAGCCAGATCGGGTTGACCGCGCGCACGCCGGACCAGGTGTTGAGCAGCATCGGAAACAGCGCCGCGTAAAACACGATGAGAATGGTCACGGTATTGCCGAGTCCAAACCACAATATGAAGACCGGCACCCAGGCCAGCGACGGTATCGGCATCAGCGCGCTGGTGAGCGGCAGGACGAAATGCTCCACCGGCCGAAACCGGCCCATCGCCACGCCCAATGGCAAGCCGACCGCGACGGCAAGCCCGAAACCGACCACCACGCGATACAGTGTCGCCGCGGCATGACCCAACATCGTGCCGTCGAGAATTGAATCGACCAGCGTGCGCGCCACCGTTCCGAGCGACGGCATCAAGGCCGGTGCAAAATAGCCGCTGCGCGCAATCGCCTCGTAGGTTGCGGCCGCGGCCAAGAGCGCCATCGCGCCGCGAACGAACGAGCGGGTGCGGTCGGCGGTCATGTCATCATGCCCCAGCGCACCACGGTGAATTGCTCGAGCGGCTGGAACACCAGCTTCTCCAGCGAAAACCCGATGAGCGCGATCACCGCGATGCCGGCCAGCATCACGTCGGTATTGAGAAATTCCTGAGCGCCGAAAATAAGCCAGCCCAATCCCCACGGCACCGCCGCCAGCATTTCGACGGCAACCAAGATGCGCCAGGCTTGGGCCAATCCGAGCCGCAGCCCGGTCAGGATATAAGGCAACGCTCCGGGCAGAATAACGTGACGGAACAGGCGGTGATCGTCCGCGCCCATCGCTTGCGCGGCTCGCAACCAAATCTCCTTGACCGCTTTTACGCCGGTCCAGGAATTGTAGATGATGGGAAAAGCGGAAACGACTGCGACAAGAACGACAGCGGGAAGATTGCCGGGCCCGAACCACAACAGAAACAGCGGCGCATAAGCGAGACCCGGTATCGGCGCGCCGATGCTCACGAGCGGAAATAAAATATCCTCGGCCCGGCGCGACCGCCCCATGAGGATGCCGATCGACACGCCCGCCAACGCAGCGAGCGCAAAGCCGGCGGTGAGTCGAAGCAGCGTTTCGAAGGCGTGATGCGGCAGAACGCCATCGAGCGTGAGACGCACAAAGACGGCGGCGACGGTTTCGAGCGACGGGAAGAATTGCGCCGGAAACAGCTTAAGATGCGCCGCGGCCTCCCACATTGCGCCGACCACGATGAAGGGAAACGCGTTACGCGCCGCGCGCCGCAGCGGCCCGGCGTCGACCGCAAGCGGCGCAGCCGCGATGTCATCGACGAGATCGTGCATGGTATTTTTTAGGATAAGGCGGCCCGTCGTCCGAACACAAGCCGTCGCCTCGCCCTGCCGCCCGGCCGTTGCAGCGGCCGCGCCCTGTGCTAGGAAAACGCCGGCAACATAAGGAGCGAGGCATGGCCACCAAGAACACGCAAAAGATCGGCTGGATCGGCATGGGCCGCATGGGCTTTCCCATGGCCGAGCGGCTCATCAAGGCGGGCCATGACGTTTCGATCTGGAACCGCACGCGCGCCAAGGCCGAGCCGCTGCAAAAGATCGGCGGCAAGGTGGTCGATCGCCTGTCCGATCTCAAAAATGTCGACGTGCTGTTCTCGATCGTCGCCACCGGCAAGGACGTGCAGGAGGTGCTGTACGGCAAGGATGGCGTCTCAAGCCAAGCCGGCAAGCTGCCGCCGATCGTGGTCGACTGCTCCACGATCGCGGTCGAGGAATCCGCCGCCATCCGCGACCGGCTCAAACAGCTCGGCGCCGATTTCGTCGCCGCGCCGGTGAGCGGCAACGCCAAGGTCATCAAGGCCGGCAAGCTTTCCGCCGTCGTCTCCGGCCCCGAAGCCGCGTGCAAGACCGCGACGCCGCTGATCGAGGTGTTCGCGCCGCGCGGCGTGTCTTATGTCGGCGACGGCGAACTGGCGCGCGTCTGCAAGATCGCGCACAACGTCATGCTCGGCGTCGTCATCGAGAACCTGATCGAGATCACGCTGCTGACCAACAAGATGGGCGTGCCGCGCCACGCCTTCCTCGCCTTCCTCAACAACGGCGTGATGGGCTCGATGTTCACGCGCTATAAATCGCCGGCGCTGGTCAATCTCGACTGGACGACGACGTTCACGCCGGAACTGTTGCGCAAGGACCTCGATCTCGGTCTCGAGCTCGGCCGCGAGATGGACGTGCCGATGCCGGTGACGGCGGCGACCCGCGAGGTGCTCCAAGCCCATTTCGGCGCCGCCATGCTGCAAAAAAACCCGCAGGAATATCTGCAAAAGGATTTCGCGGCGCTGGCCGAGACCATGGCGCTCGCCGCCGGCATGAAGTTGGAGAGCGAGAACAAAAACGTGCCGACCGGGCTGGAGAGCTAGGAGCAAACGATGCGCGCCAGGCTGCGCGGGCTATTTGCCATCGCCGTCGGCGGGCCGGAGGAATTCGCCAAATCAATCGACCAGCAGCGGATGAAGATCGCGGAATTTGCCAAGGCAATCGGCGTCGAGCCGATGCCGCAGAATTAGAGCACGATGGAGGCCGTCGATGCGCCCGTTCCGGAAGCATCTTGTCGTGGCGGCGGCTTTGGCGGCGAGTTTAATGTCGCAGCCGGCCGGCGCACAGCTGTCGCGGTTGCCAAAAGTCTCGCTGTCCTCGCTCATCGCCCAAGGATTCGAGATCAAGGCCGCGACCGGGAATCAGGTCGGCGTCGTCGGCACGTTGATCTTGCAGAAGGACAAAGACGTTTTCATGTGCAACAGCAAAGATCTTTCCATCGACCCGACGGCATTCGAGTGCTGGGCCGTTAAATAATATCGCTATCTGATCGCCGTCTGCACGCTGATCGCCATCTGCCACCGGCCGTTGCGACGCACCCAGACGCGCGCGTCGCGCCACGTCGGTTCGGCACCATCCGGCGCGCTTTCGGTCGAGATCATCGCGGCGCCGTCGCCATAGACCGCAAGCCGCATGGACTGGATCGCGCTCGGAACCGCCGGCAGATTGCGCTCTTTCTGATCCGCCATGACGGCGATGCGTTGCGGTTTCGCAATCGGCGCGCGGTCGGATCGATACTGCACAAATTCGTCGGCGACGTATTTGCCCCAGTCGTCGGCATCGTGGGCAAAGCCGGCCTTTTCGATCGCCTGGAGCGTCGTGACGACATCCTGCTCGGCCGACGAGCGAACCCGATAAGGGATCGTCTGGCACGGATTCTTGCAATCGCCGGAATTGGCTGGCGCGGCGGCCGCCTCCGGCTCGGCGGCCGGTGCATCAGCCGCGGCGAGCACCACGTCTTGCATCGCCAAAGCGCGCCACGCGCGTTTGTCTTTCGCCCAGACATCGAGGAAGAACGCATCGTTGCCCTGCGCCGATCGGCGCTTGCCGGTGACCGTGGCGACGAGGCCGTAGATTTTCACATTGACGTCGGTTGCCGCGGCCGGAGCGACACTCTTGATGTCGGCAAGGAACGCTTTGCGTTCGTGGATTTGGCCGTTCTCGTCCGTATAAGTGAACTCCAGCGACAGCAGCCGGCGGGCCATCGATTTGTCGCCGGCACGCATGGCGGCGCCGAGCGCCATATCGGCAGCGACTACCGCCGCGTCTTCGCCCGGCGCCGGCTGCGCTCGGGGGGCCGTGAAAACCGCGCTCAGCACGCCGGCGACGAATACGCCGAGCCAAAATCGTCGGATGATCCGTCGCATAATCCGTTGCATGCCCCTGCCCCACGCCACAGGCGTAGGTTAGCGCAAAGCGGATACGGCCGTACGGCGAATGATCAACTGCAAAGATGGGTGAATTTATCGCAACGCACCCGCCGCACTCTCAGGTGGTGCTCCGCGTGGTGGCCGCCGCGCATCGCGACGACGCATTCTTTGCTGAGCTGCGCATGCTTCCTTTTCATGCAGGCTGTGATCTTCGGCACATCCGGGATGAATTCGGAGCACAGCCGCACCGCGTCGGGCGCGCAGGCTTGGCGCGCCTCGGGACTGCCCTGGGCGTTGGCCCCATCGAGCCGGCAAAGCAACGCGCCGGCCAGCAGCGCCAACCAGCAGATGGAACGAACGATACGCATGGGCATTTCCCCCAGTTTTGAAACGCTGCTTCGCGCTGGTGAAGACAGCGGTGCAAGGCGCCATTGCCGGCTTATATCCAGGCTTGGCATGTCGCCCCGTCCGCTGTCTCGCCAAGTGCCCGTCGAAAGGTGGCAAAAGTACGGTCTATGGCGCGCCCGCATTTTTGGAACCGGGCGCGGCGTCGGGCAAGCGGACGGGAATGCGGGAACCAATGAGCCGGCTGGCGGCTTTCAGCGTCCGCCCCAGCTAAAGCCCTGGACCGTGCGGAAGTGTTGGCTGGCGACGTTATCCGGGCAACGCTCGACTTCGCCCTCGATCATCTCGGCGGTATTATTGTTAAACGACATGTGACGGCAAAATTTCCCATCGGGCATTCTAAAAACGACGTCGCCTATTGCCCGGCCGTCGCGGGCGGTGATCGCCAAGCGCAACAGCGGGTCAATCGCGGCATGCCCGCCGATCAGCAAGCTGCCGGCAAGCAGCACGAGAAAAAACGAGGAAGCGATGACGGCGCGCATGGACGTCTCGCCGCCGTCATCCCACCGCATCCGAAAGACTCTGCGCGGGCGCGGCCGCGCGGTCACACGGTCCGGCTCGACGAACCATGCGGCCGCCTGCGGGCTTGCTCCATCGGCTCCGTGCATCGGGCCATAGAACAACAGAACCGTTGACCGGCCGATAACAAGTTATCTTCGATTTTATGCATTTGCCGCCGTCCGGCGCGACCAGGCAAGCGGGCGATTAATTGTCCGCCCGGCGAGGCTTTTCCCTCTCCCGGCCGGCGGCGAGAGATGGAATAATCGTCGGCGTACCGCCGCGGACGACCGCTACGGAGAAATCCTTGCTCACCGCCGCTCGAAACGAAATGCTCACGCGCGTCGGACCCGGTACGCCGATGGGCGGGCTGTTGCGCCGCTATTGGCAACCCATCGGCGGCGCCAGCGAACTCGATGCCAATCCGATCAAACCCGTCCGCCTGCTGGGCGAGGACCTCGTTCTCTACAAGGATTTGCGCGGCCGTTACGGCCTTCTCGACCGGCACTGCCCGCACCGCCGGGCCGACCTAGCCAACGGTTGGGTCGAGGAAAGCGGCATCCGCTGCAGTTATCACGGCTGGCTCCTCGACCAATCCGGCCGCTGCCTCGAACAGCCGTATGAAGACGCTGCGAGTCCGAAACCATCCAAGGCCGGCTGTGACGCCAAAGCCTATCCGGTCAAGCAATGCGCGGGACTGCTGTTTGCTTATCTCGGACCGCAGCCGGCGCCGGAATTGCCGGTCTGGGAGCCGTTCACCTGGGCCAACGGCTTTCGCGAAATCGTGCTGGCGGACGTGCCGTGCAACTGGTTTCAGTGCCAGGAGAATTCCATCGACCCCGTGCATTTCGAATGGATGCACGACAATTGGGGCAGCCGCCTGCGCGGCGGCGAAGCCAATGCGGCGCCGAAGCACCTTAAGCTGAAGTTCGAGGAATTCGAGCACGGCTTCGTTTACAAGCGGGTGCGCGAGGGTCAGAGCGAACAAGACCGCTATTGGACGATCGGGCGCGTCGCGCTGTGGCCGAACGGCTTTTTTCTCGGCAGCCACTTCGAATGGCGCGTGCCGGTCGATGACGAGAACACGCTGAGCGTCGCCTGGTTCTTCGCGCGCGTGCCGAAGGGCCGCGAGCCCTATGTGCAGGAGCGCGTGCCGACTTGGGTAAGCCCGATCAAGGATGAAAACGGCCGCTGGATTTCGAGCCACGTCATCAATCAGGACATCATCGCCTGGGTCGGCCAGGGTCGCATCGCCGACCGCACCAAAGAAAATTTGCGCTCGAGCGACATCGGCATCGCCATGATGCGCAAGCGCTTCTTCGAGGAGCTCGACGCCATCGCCGCCGGTAAGGAACCGGCCGGCATCATCCGCAGCGCCAACGCGGCGGCCTGCATCGCGCTGCCGAACATGGCGCGCGAACTCAACACCGACGGCATTGCGCTGGCCGATTTCGACAAGGATCCGATCCTGCGCCAGCGGCTCAAGGAATTCCGCCACCATTACGGCCAGCCGCCCGAAGTGCGGCGCGCTTTCGTCGAGGCGATGGGCATCGGCGGGTAGAGCATGATCCGGAAAGCTTGCCCGCGGACGTGATCCGAGGGTGGAAACCGGTTTTCCGAAAAGATCATGCTCCGCTAAGATAATTTGATGCGTACCCAAGTTGCCATCATCGGCGGCGGTCCGGCGGGATTGCTGCTCTCCCATATTCTCGACCGCAACGGTATCGACAGCATCGTGCTGGAACGACAGAGCCGCAGTCACGTGCTGGAACGGATTCGCGCCGGCGTGCTGGAAGCCGGCACCGTCGCGCTGTTGCGCGAAGTCGATCTCGGCGCGCGCATGGATCGCGAAGGGCAGCCCCATGACGGTTCCGGGATCGCCTGGGAGAACCGGCCGCGGTTCTTCATCGACACGCGGAAATTTACCGGCAAGCCGATGATGGCCTACGGCCAGACCGCCATCACCGAGGACCTTTATGCGGCGCGCGACGCCGCCGGCGGAAAAATCATCGATGAAGCCGGCAACGTCCGGCTGCACGAGCTCACGTCGCGCCGGCCCTATGTGAGCTACGAGAAGGAAGGATCGATCCGGCGGATCGACTGCGATTACGTTGCCGGCTGCGACGGCTATCACGGCGTCAGCCGGACATCGATCCCGGCCGCGCTGCTCAAGACCTACGAGAAGAGCTATCCGTTCGGCTGGCTCGGCATCATGTCGGAGACGCCGCCGCTTCCGGAGATCTGTTACTGCTATCACAGTCGCGGCTTCGCGCTGGCGTCGATGCGCAATCCGATGCTGAGCCGCTACTACATCCAATGCGACCTCGACACCAAGCTGGAGGACTGGCCGGACGACCGCTTCTGGGAGGAATTCAAGGCGCGCTGTCCCAAGGACATGGCCGACGGCCTCGTCACCGGACCGTCGATCGAAAAATCCATCGCGCCGTTGCGCAGTTTCGTCGCCGAGCCGATGCGTTACGGAGCGCTATGCCTGGCCGGCGATGCCGCCCACATCGTTCCCCCGACCGGAGCGAAGGGCCTCAACCTTGCGGTGTCGGATGTTTTTTATCTGTCCCGCGCACTGACCGAAGTCTATCGCACCGGAACAACGCATTACCTCGATAGCTATTCCGACACAGCGTTGCGTCGCGTGTGGAGCGCCGCGCGCCTGTCGTGGTGGCTGACGATGCTGCTGCACCGCTTTCCCGCCGAAACGCCGTTCGACGAACAAATGCGGCTCAATCAATTCGATTATCTGCATGCTTCCGAGCACGCGCAGGCGTCGCTGGCGGAGCAATACGTCGGACTGCCGTACTAGCCGGCGGGGCTGAAAACGAGCGCAGTCACGCCGTGACGCGCCGGCGCATCGTGCCGAGCAGCCCGCGCGGGAAAAACAGCACAACCAGGATGAAGACCGCGCCGACGAACGACATCCAGTTCACCGTCATCGACGATATGTAGTCCTGCAGCATGACGAACACCGCCGCGCCGAGCAGCGGTCCCCAAAACGTGCGCATTCCGCCGATCACCGTCATCACGACGAAATAACCCGAGAGCGAATAGTGCAGAGCGAGCGGGTCGGCGAAGTTGTTGAGCAGTGCGTAAAGCGTGCCGGCGAGCGCGGTAAAGAAGCAGGAGATCGAGAACGACAGCCAGATATGCCGCTCCACCGGAATGCCGAGGAAGCGCGCGCGGCGCTCATTCTCGCGGATCGCCAAGAGCGTGCGGCCGAAGGGCGAGCGCAGAAGTAAGCCCATCAACGTCACGGCTGCGGCGAAGATCGCCAGCAGAAAATAATAAAAGGTGGCCCCGCCCTGGGTGATATCGAGCGTGAAAGGCCCAATGCCGATCGGCTCGCGGTGGAAATCGCGCAGTCCGTCAAAACCGCCGGTGAAGCCGTTCCAGCTATAGGCGAGATAGTACCAGAGCTGGCCGAAGGCGATGGTGCACATCGCGAAATAGACGCCGCGCCGGCGCACGATCAGCATGCCGAACAACGTGCCGGCCAAGCCGCCGAGCAGCGTGCCGGCCAGCATGGCGAGCGGCGTCGAGTGCACGAGATAGCGTAACGTCAGGCCGGCGCCATAGGCGCCGAGTCCGAAATAGGCCGCGTGCCCGAAGCTCAATACGCCGGTGAAGCCCAACAGCATGTTGAGCCCCATCGCCGCCAGGCCGAACACCAGCACGCGCCCGGCAAGCGCAGTGTAGCCGCCAAGGAGCGGCAGCCAGAACGGCGCGGCGAGCAGCACCGTCCAGATGGCGATGAGCAGCAGCGGCCGACGGCCTTCCGGGAGCCGCGCCACGCCGGTGAGGGTGGCCATGCTCACGACAGCATTCCTTCCTCGCCGATGAGACCGCGCGGCCGGATCAGAAGCACCGCCATCAAGATCGCGTAGATCACCGCTTCGCTGGCGGACGGATAGAATACCGTGGTCAGCGCCGCCGCCATGCCGATCAACAGCCCGCCGAACAGGGTGCCGATCAGGCTGCCGACGCCGCCGACGATGATGGCGATGAAACTCGGCATCAGAAGATCGTCGCCCATATTGGGATTGAGACCGATCTGCCCGGCGGCGAGCACGCCGCTCAAGCCCGCCAGCAGGCAGCCCAAGGCGAAATTGAAGGTCCGCAGATGACGCACGTTGACGCCCAGCGTCGCCACCGTTTCGAGATCGAACGTACCGGCGCGGATGCGCAGACCCACGCGGGTATAGCGCAGGAACGGCGAACAGCCCGATCACGGTGACGATGACGATCGTCACCATGAAGATGCGGTACCAGGTGATGAAGAACAGGTTCGCCGTGATCGGCTGCGCCAAGCCGGCGGGCAGCCCCATCGGCAGGCCGTTCGGCCCCCAGATATAGCGCGCCGCGTCCTGCATGACGAAGGCCAGCCCGAAGGTGAGCAGCAGGCTATAGACCGGATCGCGGTTGTAGATGCGGCGGATCATCAGCCGCTCGACCACCACGCCGATCAGCGCGGTGAGCAGCGGCGAGACCAACAGCGCGCCCCAATAACCCAGCGTCGGCGACAGCGTGAACGCCAGATAGCCGCCCAGCGCCAGGAAATTGCCGTGCGCAAAGTTGATGACGTTCGAGAGGTTGAGGATCAGCGACAGGCCGAGCGCCATCAGCACGTAAAACGCGCCGATGATCAGCCCGTTGGTGACGTTGAAGACGATGACTTGCCACATCTGCCGTTCTCACGCGCCATTGCGAGCAAAGCGAAACAATCCAGCAATGCGGCGCATTCTGGATTGTTTCGTCGCTTGGCTCCCCGCAATCACGCAAAAGTGGGTTTCGCTAGAGGAAACGGATCAGGTCGGTTGCACCATCTTGCATCCGGTATCCTCGACCGAACCGGCGGCCTGTTCGCCCGGCACCAGCGTGGCGACCGTGAACACGTCGTCGGCGCCCGCCTTCGGCGGATGCATGTTCGCCGACGAAGATATTCGGCATCAGTTCGTGATCGCCGGCGCGATAACGCACCTTGCCGGGCTGCAGCGCCACGTCCGGCGGCAGTTCGATATCCTCCAGCGCCTTGGCCAGCTTCGGACCCTCGAGCGACTTCGCCTTGTCGGCGGCGAGCCGCACCGAGTGCATCGACACATAGCCGAACCAATCGCGCGCCGAGGGCGTCTTCTTGGTCGCCGCGCGGTACTCGGCGACGAATTTCACGACTTCGGGCACGTTGGGCTGATTCCACCACCACTCCATGTCCCACCAGCCGGTTTGCGCCTCCGGCGGACATCCCTTGACGCTTTCCAATTCGAACAGCGCGCCGCCAAGCGCCATTTCGTTCTGCATGCCGAACTGGGTGAATTGCTTCATGCAGTTGATCTGCGTCAGCCCGCCCATGTTGTTGAGCAGCACGTTCGGCTTGTAAGCCTTGGCCTTGATCAGAGTGGCGGAGAAATCGGTGTTGTTGATCGGCAGAAAGTCGCCGTCGTAGGTGCCGCCGAGCTTGGTCAGCGCCTTGACGAAGGCATCCTGCAAGCGTGTGGCCATAGGCGTAATCCGGCGTGATGAAGAACCATTTCTTGCCGAACCGCTTGTACCAATTCGGGCGTGACCGCGTTGGCGTCCATCGTCGTGGTGTTGCAGACGCGGAACACGTTCCATTTGCAATTGGTGCCGGTAATCGGATCGGTATGGCCGCCGGGCACGATATGGAACACCTTTTTTTCGTTCGTCACCTGCGACATCGCGTAGGCGATGCCGGAATTCACGTCGCCGAGGATCACGTCGACCTGATCGCGGTCGATCAGCTTGCGCGTCTTCTGCACGCCGGTGCCGACGTCGTTGGCCGAGTCCTCGACAAGAAGCTGAACCTGACGGCCGAGAATGCCGCCCTTCTTGTTGATTTCGGCCTCGGCGTATTTGGCGCCGTCGACCTCGCTCTGCGCCAGCGCCGACAGCACGCCGGTCAGCGGATTGACCATGCCGATTTTGACCGGCTCCTCGCCGCGCGCCGTGATGATGAATGGCGCGCCGATTACCTGGCTGGCGCCGAGCGCAAAACCCGCCTGAAGCAATGTGCGGCGGCGTACGGGCAGTGTGGCGTCTGACATTTCGATCCTCCCTGAGCCGATTCTTGCGGGGTTGTCCCCGGCGATTTGACAGCTTGTCCGCGCCTGAACGACGAGCATCTTGTGCTGAGCTTTTCGCGCGGTCAATTGCATACTTGTCGCGCCGGGCACGGGAACCGCCGGCGGACTGTCCCCCCGATTGCGGCCTCTAGAGCCTAATCGGTTTTGATGGAATCAAAACTGGGCTCTAGCTTTTTGGTTGAGCATGATCTTTTCCGAAAACCGGAATCCATCCCCGGATCACGTCCGGGGACAGGCTTTTTCGGGATCATGCTCTAAGCCAAATCCTTTTTCCGCGCCTTGGCCTGCGCGGCGAGGAAGCGCGACAGCCGAGCGCGCACGGCATCCGCGGCTTCCGGCGACCATTTGCGCAAACCTTCGCCCGTCTTCATGCCGAGCTTGCCGGCTTTGACCTTGTCGCGCAGTAATTGATGCGGTCCCGGCGTGCGGTCGAGGTGTTCGTACAGAGCCTCGGCGATGTCGAGCGTGAGATTCAGACCGACAAGATCGGACTGCTCCATCGGCCCCAGCACCGCAGTGCGCGCGCCAAAACCTTCTCGCACCACGATATCGACGGTCTCGGCGTCGCAGACCCCGGCCGCGACCAGCGCAATCGCCTCGCGTTTCATGGCGTGCTGGAGCCGGTTGCCGACGAAACCGGGAATATCGCGGCGCACGTGGACCGGGATTTTGCCGGCTTGGCGCAACAGCTCCATGGTTCGGCGCACGACTTCCTCGCTCGTCTTTTCGTTTTGCACCACCTCGACCAGCGGCACCAGATGCGGCGGATTCCAGAAATGCGTGCCGATGACGCGTTCGCGATGTCGAAGAGCGCGGCCGATTTCGGTCGACGGGATCGCCGAACTGTTGCTGGCGAGGATCGTGTCCGGCGCGACGAGCTTCTCCAACTCGGCAAAGATTTGCCGTTTGAGCGGCAACTTCTCCGGCGCCGCCTCAAAGACGAATGCCGCGCCGTGCATGGCCGGAGCGAGCGCGTCGTGCACGTCGATGCGCCCGATGAGCGCCGGATCGTCGTCCACCAGATCGACGATTGCCCGCAATCGCTGCGGCAACGATGCGCGGATTTCCGCCGCCGGCTCAAACACGGCGACTCGGTGTCCGGCGGCGGCGAACAAATAAGCGATGCCGTGGCCCATCAAGCCGCCGCCGACAACGCCGATTTTTTGCAGGGGCCCGGCCATCGCGATTAACCGGCGGTATAGCCGCCGTCGACATACATGACCTGTCCGGTACAAAAATCGGACGCTGGCGATAACAGATAAATCGCCATGCCGACGAGGTCCTCCACTTCGCCGAGCCGGCCGAGCGGAATGCGCGATAGCGAGCGGGCGCGAGTCTGCTGGCCAAGTTCGTTGTCGCCGTACATCCAGGCGGTGAGTTTGGAGCGGAAAACCGTGGGCGCGATCGCGTTCACGGTGATGCCGTATTTGGCCCATTCGGTGGCGAGCACGCGGGTCAGTGCGTCGGTTGCGCCCTTCGACGCGCAATAGCCGGTATAGCCGGAATAATTACCGTGGCGGCCGCGCACCGACGACATCAGCAGCACTTTGCCGCGCAGTTTCCGCTCGATCCAATACGCGCCGACGGCCTTGGCCATGAACCAGATGCCGCGCACATTGGCGTCCATTACGGCCTGCCAGTCCTCGTAGTCCAACTCGTGAATGAAGCCCGGCTTGTTCAAGCCCGAGGCGACGACGAGCTGGTCGACCTGTCCGAATGTCGCCAGCGCGGCGTCGAGCATGGCTTCCGCATCGGCGAGACTGTCCGGACGGCGCACCACGGTCGCCGGCCGGCCGCCGAGTTCGCGTACCTCGTCGGCGACGTGATCGAGTTCGGCCTCGGTGCCGGAGGCGAGCAAGACTTTGCCGCCGAGCGCAGTGAGCGCGAGCGCGGTGGCGCGGCCGAAAGTGCCCGACGCGCCGGTGATGATCGCGACCTTGTTCTTGACGTCGAACAGCGAGAGCGGATTACGCAGTGGCTCGGAGATCATTGGTCTTCACCGTCCGGTCGCGAAGCGAAACGCCTGGTTCGGATCGAGCACGGCAACGACGCGGAGCGCGCAACCCTCGCCTTCCGGCCAACGCCACGGGAACGCAAAGAACGTGCAGCGCCGGCCGGTGATCATGTCGATGTCGCCGCCGATATTCTCGATGCCGGGAATGCCGTTGGTCATCATGATCTTGTGCGCCGGCTCCCAATACGGAAAGTCATCGATGATGTGGCGGCCGGTCGCAGCCTTGTATTCGACGTCGAGATGCGGCTGCGCCGGCCCCGGTCCATGCGGGCCGAGAAACGTCCCGAGCGGGTGGTCGAGCGCCTGCACGTCGATGCCGACGAGTTTTACGCCGCGTTCGACCAGCCATTCAGCCGCGTCCTTGTAGAGGCCGGGCGAGTAGGCGAAGTAATCCGGATTGTCGCCGTACAGCTTGTGGCTGCCGGTATTGATCATCACGATGTCGTTTTTCTCGATCTTCGGCTCGGCGCGCTCCAGGTCCTTGGGCGTGACGACGCCCCACTTGCCTTTCGGAATCGAGACCGCAACGCCGGTGCCGAAAAAGCGCCACAGCGGATAGCCGGTCAGCGTCGGCTGATTTTCCGCGACATGGATCGGCGCGTCCATATGGGTGCCGCGATGCATGATGCCTTCGAACTGTTGCACCAGAAGCCCGTCTTTGGCGTGAAATTCGAGCGTGCGCACGTTGAGATTGGCGCGCGACGGCCATTGCGGCATGCCGTGGCCCCAGGGATGGCTGAGATCGAACAGTTGCAGGCTGTCGCCGCCGCGCGACGAGCGAGTGGGAGCCCGGTTACGCGAAGACTTGCCCCGCGACGGCTTATTCCTCGAAGGCTTGCGCACCGCGCCGCGCGCCAGGCGGAATTTACCGCCGCGATCGAGCATGGCGACGAGCCGGATCACGCAGGCATCGCCTTCCCGCCACTTCCAGGGAAAGCCCTGGAAAGTGCAGCGCTTGCCCTTTAGTTCATCAAGATCGCCGCCGACGTTCTCGATCGTCGGAATGCCGGCTGCGAGCAACGCCCGATGCGCCGGATTCCATTCCGGGAAATCGTCGATGGCCTCGCGGCCGGTCGCCTCCCGGTATTCCGGGATCAGATATTTGATCTGCGGGCCGTTGCGGTGCGGACCGAGCGACGTCGCCAGCGGATGATCGACGGTCGCGGTGTCGATGCCGACAAGCTTGACGCGCTTCTTCGCCAGCCAATCCGCCGCGCGCTTGCTCAATCCGGGCGCATGGCCGAAATATTCCTTGCTGTCGGAATATTTGCGATGCCAGCCGGTATCGATGAGGACGATGTCGCCGGCCTTGATCTGCGGCTTGGCGCGTTCGAGGTCGGACGGCTCGATCAGCCCCCATTTGCGCTTCGGAATCGAGACGACGACGCCGGTGCCGAAAAACCGATCGAGCTCAAGTTCGCCGACACCCGGCGCGCCGGGAACCAGATGCAGCGGCGCATTGACGTGCGTCGAGGTGTGAAAAATCGTCGTGATCTTGTGCGTCATCACGCCTTGTTTGGCGTGGTGGGTGATGCGTTCGAGCTTGATCTCCTCGTAGCCCGGGAAGATCGGCGTATACATGCCCCAGCGATGGCTGAGTTCGTAGAATTCGAGCCCGCTCACGGGATCGACGACGGCCGGCATTTCACACCCTCACCCGACGCGACAGGACGGCTCACCGCGGTGTGGCCAGTGAGCCGCATCCGATCATTTTATCCTTATTTGGCGGTCTCTATCACGATCCCGCATGGCGTGACAAACCGGGTCTTCCGAACCGCTCAGGTTGCAGGCGGCGGACCCCGCCGGTATCTATACGCGCCCTTTTTAGGTGAGTATCGCGAACAGCCGACGCCGAATAACGATATGGCCCGTCTCGTCATGAAATTCGGCGGAACCTCGGTCGCCGATATCGACCGCATCCGCAACGTCGCGCGTCACGTCAAGCGCGAGGTCGACGCCGGCCACGAGGTCGCCGTCGTGGTCTCGGCCATGGCGGGCGACGACCAATCAGCTCGTCGCCTGGTGCGAAGCGGCGCTGAAGGAACGGCGCATTTTCGACGCGCGCGAATACGATGCCGTGGTCGCCACCGGCGAGCAGGTGACTGCCGGGCTGCTCGCCATCACGCTGCAGGACCTCGACATCAATGCGCGCTCCTGGCAGGGCTGGCAGCTGCCGATCCTGACCTCGAACGCCCACGGCTGCGGCGCGCATCCTCGACGTCAACGGCGACGAACTGATCCGGCGCTTCAAGGAGCGCAAGGAAGTGGCGGTCATCGCCGGTTTCCAGGGCGTGCACAAGGAAACCGGCCGCGTCACCACGCTCGGCCGCGGCGGCTCGGACACCTCGGCGGTGGCGATCGCGGCGGCGATCCGCGCCGACCGCTGCGACATCTATACCGACGTCGACGGCGTCTATACCACCGATCCGCGCGTCGTGCCGCGCGCGCGCCGGCTCGAGCAAGGTCGCCTTCGAGGAAATGCTGGAACTTGCTTCGCTCGGCGCCAAGGTCTTGCAGGTGCGCTCGGTCGAGCTCGGCATGGTGCACAATGTGCGCATCTTCGTGCGTTCGAGCTTCGACCGCGCCGGAAAAAATCGACCCGCACGGCAATCCGCCCGGAACACTGATCTGCGACGAGGGGGAGATCATGGAGCAGCAAACCGTCACCGGCATCGCCTTCTCCAGGGACGAGGCGCAAATCTCGATCCGCCAGGTTCAGGACAAGCCCGGCGTGGCGGCGGCCATTTTCGGCCCGCTCGCCGACGCCAACATCAACGTCGACATGATCGTGCAGAACGTCTCGGCCGACGGCAAGACCACCGACCTCACCTTCACGGTGCCGGCGGCGGACTATCAGCGCTCGCTCGACGTCATCGCCAAGGCCAAAGCGGCGATCGGCTATACGCGGCTCGACGGCGCCACCGACGTCGCCAAGATTTCCGTGATCGGCATCGGCATGCGCAGCCATGCCGGCGTCGCCGCGCAGGCCTTCAGTGCGCTGGCCGAGCGCTCGATCAATATTCGCGCCATCACCACCTCCGAGATCAAGTTTTCGCTCTTGATCGACGCCGCCTTTACCGAACTCGCGGTGCGCACGCTTGCATTCGCTGTACGGTCTCGACAACGCGACGCCCTGATCGGCCCGCTTCGCTGCGCCGCACAATAATCCGGCGCCGTCATATCGCCGTCTCTGGCTTGCGGTTTGCATACCGCATTCGATATAGCCTTGAGGATATTCGCCGCGGGCCGGGACCCGGGCGGATTCCTCTTTGATTGAGGCCGGCGCGCTACGGGCTCCGCTCCGGTCAAAGCCATGCCCGAGGGACCTGCCGCCATGCGTGGCGCGCTCGGCGGTCCGCGCGTGCTGTTGCGCCGGCTTCGCGAAGTGATGGCGGAGCCGGTCAGCGCGCAGGAACGCCTTGACAAGATCGTGGTGCTGATCGCCGCCAACATGGTTGCGGAGGTCTGCTCCGTCTATGTGCTGCGCGTCGATTCCACCCTCGAACTCTACGCCACCGAAGGCCTCAACCGCGACGCCGTGCACCGCACGGTGATGCGCGCCGACGAGGGCCTGGTCGGCCTGGTCGCAAGCCAGGCAAGCGCGATCAATCTGTCGAACGCGCAAGCCCATCCGGCCTTCTCCTACCGGCCGGAAACCGGCGAGGAAATCTACCATTCCTTCCTCGGCGTGCCGGTACTGCGCGCCGGCAATACGCTCGGCGTGCTGGTGGTGCAGAACCGCGCCCGGCGCACTTATTCCGAAGAAGAAGTCGAGGCGCTGCAGACCACCGCCATGGTGCTGGCGGAGATGATCGCCTCCGGCGAGCTCTCCGCGCTGGCGCCTGCCCGGCGCCGAGCCGGCGGCGCGGCGCTCGGTGCATGTCAAGGGCTCGGCCCTGAGCGAGGGCATCGCGCTCGGCCATGTCGTGCTGCACGAGCCGCGCGTCGTCGTCACCAATTTCATCGCCGACGACGTGCCGAAGGAATTGGAGCACCTCAAAGCCGCGGTCGAAACGCTGCGATCCAATCTCGATCGAAATGCTCGAACACGGCGACGTGGTCGAGGGCGGCGAGCATCGCGATGTGCTCGAAGCCTATCGCATGTTCGCCTATGACCGCGGCTGGGTGCATCAAGCTCGAAGAAGCGGTGATGACCGGCCTGACCGCGGAAGCCGCGGTGGAGCGCGTCCAATCCGACACCCGCGCGCGCATGTTGCGGCAGACCGACCCGTTCCTGCGCGAGCGATTGCACGACCTCGACGACCTCGCCAACCGGCTGATGCGCCAGCTCACCGGCCGCGACCACGCGCCGTCGCGCGACAGCCTGCCGGAGAACGCGATCCTGGTCGCCCGCTCGATGGGTCCCGCGGCGCTGCTCGACTACGACCGCAAGCGGTTGCGCGGCCTGGTTTTGGAGGAAGGCGGCCCGCATTCGCATGTCACCATCGTGGCGCGCGCGCTCGGCATTCCCGCGGTCGGCGACATCGACAACGCCACCGGCATCGCCGATCCCGGCGACGCCATCATCGTCGACGGCTCGACCGGGGATTTGCACATCAGGCCGTTGCCCGACATGGAGGCGGCCTATGCCGAACGCGTCCGGCTGCGCGCGCGGCGGCAGCAGCAATACCTGGCGCTGCGCGACAAGCCCTGCGTCACCAAGGACGGCCAGGAGGTGACGTTGATGCTCAATGCGGGGCTTTAGCGTCGACCTGCCGCATATCGCCGATACCGGCGCCGCCGGCATCGGCCTGTTCCGCACCGAACTGCAATTCATGGTGGCGCCGAATTTTCCGCGCACCAGCGAGCAATATGCGCTTTACCGCACCGTGCTCGACGCCGCCGGCGACAAGCCGGTGACCTTCCGCACCCTCGATATCGGCGGCGACAAGCTGCTTGCCCTATATGCGCAATGTCGAGGAGGAGAATCCGGCGCTCGGCTGGCGCGCGATCCGGCTCGGCCTCGACCGGCCCGGGCTGTTACGGACGCAATTGCGCGCGCTGTTGCGGGCGGCCGGCAGCCGCGCGCTCAAAATCATGTTTCCGATGATCTCGACCGTGCAGGAATTCGACCAGGCCAAGGAAATGGTCGAACGCGAATTGACGCATCTGCGCCGGCACGGCCACAAGCTGCCCGACGAGGTCGAGGTCGGCAGCATGGTGGAGGTGCCTTCGCTGCTCTATCAGCTCGACGAACTGCTCGAACGCGTCGATTTCCTCTCCGTCGGCTCGAACGACCTGGTGCAATTCCTCTACGCCATCGACCGCGGCAATCCGCGGGTGTCCGGCCGCTTCGATGCGCTCTCGCGCGCCGGTATTGCGCGCGCTCAAGGATATCGCCGACAAGGCCCACGCCTATAACAAGCCGGCAACGGTGTGCGGCGAACTTGCATCGCAGCCGATCGGGGCGCTCGCTTTGGTCGCGATCGGCTACCGCTCGCTCTCGCTGACCCCGTCCGCGGTCGGACCGGTCAAGGCGATGCTGCTCGATCTCGATTGCCGCAAGGCCGCCGCGTTCCTTTGTCCTTTGATCGAGCAAGGCAGCCGCGGCGCGCCGATCCGCGCGCAGCTCGAGAAATTCGCCGCCGACAACGGCTTGCAGATTTAAGCGCCATGCTGCCCGACCAGAAACTCGATGCGCTCGTCGCCCGGCATGCGGCGCTGGAACGCGATCTTTCCGCCGCGCTGCCGGCCGAGACTTACGTGAAATTGTCGCGCGAATTCGCCGAGCTTGCGCCGGTGGTCGAGGCGGTAAAATCCTATCGCGCCGCGCAGCACGAGCTCGACGACCTCGAAAGCCTGATCGCCGATCCGGCGACCGACGCCGAAATGCGCTCTATCGCCGAAGCCGAAAAGCGCGAGCTTGAAGCGCGGCGCACGACGCTCGAAGCAGCAATTGCGGCTTGCGCTTCTGCCCAAGGACGCGATGGACGAGCGCAACGTCATTCTCGAAATCCGCGCCGGCACCGGCGGCGACGAGGCGGCTTTGTTCGCCGGCGATCTGTTTCGCATGTACGAGCGTTACGCCGCCAAACAGGGATGGAAGGTGGAAATCGTAACCGCGAGCGAAGGCGCGATGGGCGGCTTCAAGGAAATCGTCGCCGAAATCCGCGGCCGCGGCGCCTTCGCCAAGCTCAAATTCGAATCCGGCGTGCATCGCGTCCAGCGCGTGCCCGATACCGAGGCGTCGGGGCGCATTCACACTTCGACCGCGACCGTCGCCGTATTGCCCGAGGCCCAGGACCTCGATATCGCCATCAACGACGCCGATCTCAAGATCGATACGCTGCGCTCGAGCGGCGCCGGCGGCCAGCACGTCAACAAGACCGAATTGGCGGTGCGGGTGACGCATATCCCGTCGGGCATCGTGGTGACGATGCAGGAGGACCGCTCGCAGCATCGCAATCGCGCCAAGGCGATCGCCGTGCTGCGGACGCGGCTGTACGATTTCGAGCGGCAGAAGCAGGACGCCGCCCGCGCCGCCGAACGCCGCGGTCAGGTCGGCACCGGCGACCGCTCCGAGCGCATTCGCACTTATAATTATCCGCAAGGCCGCGTGTCGGACCATCGCATCAATCTCACGCTCTACAAGCTGCCGCAGATCCTGGAAGGCGAAGCCTTGAGCGAAATCATCGACGCGCTGGTCACCGAGCATCAGGCGGCGCTGCTCGCGGCCGAGGAGACGGCGTGATGACGGCCGGCACGGAAGCCGGCGCCGCCGTTGTGCGCGAGCGCGCAAATGCGCGCACGGTTGCGCAGGCGCGGCGCGCGTGGGCCGCCGAATTTCGCGCCTGCGGCGTCGATTCGCCCGAGCTCGACGCGCGTATTCTGGTCGGCCATGCGCTTGGGCTCGATCATGCCGGGCTTGCGGCTGCGGGCGCCCGCCGGCTTGGCGCCGGGGAAGAAAGCGCGATCGCCGTCCTGGCGCGGCGCCGCCTCGCCCACGAACCGGTAGCGCGCATTGTCGGAATGAAGGAATTTTGGAGCCTGAAACTCGCTATCGATGCCGGAACGCTGGTGCCGCGGCCGGAGACGGAAACCGTGGTCGAAGCCGCGCTCGCTGCCATCAAGCCGGACCAATCGCGGTCGCGCGCCTTGCGCATCGCCGACCTCGGCACCGGTTCCGGCGCCATCCTGCTCGCGCTTTTGACCGAGCTGCCGAATGCCGTTCGGCGTCGGCACCGACGCGAGTCCACGCGCGCTCGGCGTCGCGCGCGACAATGCCCGGCGCTTAGGCTTGGCGCGCGCCGCCTACGTCGCCTGCGACATGGCGGCGGCGTTGCGCGGCCCGTTCGATGTCATCGTCTCCAATCCGCCCTATATCGCCTCGGGCGATATCGCCGCCCTGCCGCCCGAAGTGCGCCTGTTCGACCCCCGCCTTGCGCTCGACGGCGGGCCCGGCGGACTTGATTTCTATCGGTCGATTGCCGCAACCGCGCCCGCGCTGCTGGCGCCCGATGGCGTGCTCGTCGTCGAGCTCGGGGCCGGCCAGTCGGAACCGGTCGCCGCATTATTTGCCGCTGCAGGCCTTGCGCCGTTATCGCCGCAACCCGATCTTAACGGCGTCCCGCGCGCCCTGGTCGCCAGAAAGTTACCGGCAAACGGGTATGAGGCGCGAGCATTGGACCCCGGCAAAAAAGCACTTGGAATGTCGGCCGGAACCGATTAGCTTGCGGTCACGGAATCGGCCCGAGATGAGGTTGCCGCGTTGCCCTGAACGCCCGGGAGCATAACTCCAAGAGTTGGCTCCAACAGGTTGGTTCTAAGAGGTCGGCAGCGCAGGCCAGGCAGATAAACGATAGCTGGATAGCGAAAGCCGGATTGGACGGCATACGGGATCGCCAGATTCAGAGCGCGAAAGGTTAAAGCGCGAAGGTTCGGGCCGAGAAGTTTCATCGGTTCGGCGCGCATTGCTGCGGAACAGTCGCGCGCATGACGAAAGGCTTGCGACACCGCGGGCGAATCCGCCGGCGAGGGGTGCTTTGCTGAGGGCTCGTGACGTCACACGGAAGCGATTTCCAGCGGCGCGCAGCCGATGCGGTGGAATTTGAGTGACAGTCGGTGAATGAAAACGGTGAACAGAAGCGGCGGCATCGGTGCCGTCGTCCATAACGGGGTTGGCGGAACAGCAAACCATGAGAAACGGTCAGAACAAACGCATGCGCGGTCGTAATCGCAAGGGTGGCCATCATCACCACCAAAATCCGTTGTCGCGAATGTACGAGTCCAATGGGCAGGACGTAAAAATCCGGGGAACGGCGTCCCACATCGCCGAAAAATATCTCCAGCTCGCCCGCGACGCGCAAAGCTCCGGAGATCCGATCGCCTCGGAAAATTATTATCAGCACGCCGAACATTATTTTCGCCTGATCGCCGCCGCGCAGGAACAATTTCGCCAAAGCCAGCCCTATTACCAGCAGCAGCAACCGGGCGACTCGCGCGGCAATCTCGGCGATGACGGCTACGACGATGGCGATAACGAACAGCCCGCCATGGCCGGCGAACCGTTCGCGCCGCGCGAGCCGCAGTCGTTCTATCCGCGCGAGCCGCAGCACCATCAGCCGCAGCAGCACAACCCGCCGCAGCAGCACAATCAACCGCAGCAATACCAGCCGCAGCAGCCGCAGCAGCCGCCGCAGCAGCACCAGCCGCAATATCAGCCGCAGCCGCAGAACTTTCAGCCGCGCACGCAGCAGCAGATGCCGACCGAAAACGAAGGCGACGTCGAACGGTTGCCGTCGTTCATCACCGGCGGCCAGCCGCAGCAACAGCAGCCTTCTCCGCAACACGGCCAAGGCGGCAACGGTCCGTACGGCCAAGGCGGCGGCAATGGGCCGAACGGCTATGACGGCTCGCCGGACCGCTTTCCGCTGCATCGGCGACGCCGGCGTCATCGCGGCGGCGGCGGCCCGCGCGACTATTCCGTGGATCAGTCCATGTCCGGCGACAACGATCTTCCGCCGCCGTCCGATCCGAACACCGACCGAAGAGTAGATCGTCGTCGGGCGCGGCGCCTACAGCCCGCGCGGCGCTTTAGCCAAACGGACCAACAGCCAGATCGGCAGGACGATCACGGCGCCGAGCAGAAAATAGCGCCACAGCCAGCGCACGGCGTCGAAGCCCATGTTCCAGACGCGCTCAATGAGCTGGCGGACCGATTCGATGATATTCCACGGATCGAGCCCGATCGCGGCAAGGATGACGCCGACCAGGATCGACAACAGAATAAGCCGGCCGATCACCGCCAGCGGCGGGCCGCCGAAAAAGCGATGGACGTATCTGAGGGACCGTATTCGGTGTCCTGGGCTCATCGAAATCTCCCGCTAGCGTGCAATTAGGAACTTGTGACGCCCGGTGCAAGCGGTTTGCCCGCCAAACGGCCTCGCCCCGCCGGTCCTTCGTCCCGCGCACCGCGTCGCGATGACGTTGCCTCGGCTTCACAACTGGCGCTAAGTTGCACCCGCGCTACGCCTATATGGTGCATTCCGAGGATTTTTCATGGCCAAGGTGGAAGACCGTGCGCTCGCGCCGAATGCGAGCCTCAACGACGATATCGGCGAGCAAACACGGCTTCGCATGTATCGCATGCAGGTCGAGATTCGCGAGGCCGAGCAGCGCGCGTTCGATCTGTTTCTGCAAAACCTGGTGAAGGGCACGAGCCATCTCTCGCTCGGCCAGGAGGCGGTCGCCGCCGGCTGCGCCGCCGCCATGAAGCCGGGCGATCTTTCGTTCTGCACCTATCGCGGCCACGCCCATACGCTGGCGCGCGGCGTGGCGATCGAAAAGGTGCTCGGCGAGCTGATGCAGCGCGACAACGGCCTGATGCGCGGCAAGGGCGGTTCGATGCACCTGACCTCGGTCGATCACGGCGTCATGGGCTCCTACGCCATCATCGGCGCGCATCTGCCGATCGCCTGCGGCGCGGCCTGGCGCGCGCAATACAAAGGCCAGAAAGACGTATCGGTCTGCTTCTTCGGCGACGGCACCACCAATATCGGCGCCTTCCACGAGGCGTTGAATTTCGCCGCGGTGTGGAAGCTGCCGGTGATCTTCGTCTGCGAGAACAACCTCTACATGGAATATACGCCGATCGGCGACGTCACCGCGGTGCCGCATCCGGCGGCCGACCGCGCCGCGAGCCTACGGGCTGCCGCGCATCGTCATCGACGGCAACGACGCCGACGTCGTCTATCGCACCGCCGCCGCGGCCTACGAGAAGGCGCGCGCCGGCGGCGGGCCGTCCCTGATCGAATGCCTCACCTATCGCTACAGCGGACATTCGCGCGCCGACCCGGCCAAGTACCGGCCCGAAGGCGAGCTGGAGAAGTGGAAAGAGCGCGATCCGATCAAAATCTATCGCGAGCGGCTCAAGCAATTCGGCGTCGCCGAGGACATCATCGCCGGCATCGAGACCGAGGTGAAGCAGCGGGTCGACGAAGCGACCGAAAAATGCAAGGCGGCACCGCCGCCGGCGCTCGATATCCTCACCACCGACGTTTATGCCGACGGAGGTTTCGCATGGCGGAATTGACCTATCGCGATGCCGTCATCCGCGGCATCGCCCAGGAAATGACGCGCGATCCCGATGTCGTATTCCTGGGTGAGGACGTGGCGAAAGCAGGCGGCGTATTCAAGGCGACGGTCGGGCTTTACGAGCAGTTCGGCCCGCTGCGCGTGCGCGACACCCCGATTTCCGAGCAGGCGATCATGGGCGCCGCCATGGGCGCGGCGATGACCGGCTTAAAGCCGATCGCCGAGATCATGTTCTCGGACTTCTTCGCCGTCTGTTTCGATTACATCGCCAACGAGTTTCCCAAAAGCCGCTACATGTCGAACGGCCAGGTCAAATGTCCGCTGGTCATTCGCACCGGCAATGGCGGCGGCGCCCGCTTCGGCGCCCAGCATTCGCAGAGCGTCGAGAACTGGTGCATGATGATTCCGGGACTGAAAGTCGTGGCGCCGTCGACCCCGCGCGACGTTATCGGGCTCCTTGCCGCGGCGGTGCGCGATCCCGATCCGGTGATCTTCCTCGAGCACAAGTCGCTTTATCCGACCAAGGGCGAAGTGCCCGACGGCGAGATCGTCGATCAGGCTCGGCACGGCCAGTATCGTGCGCCCGGGCAAGGACGCCACCATTCTGGCGCTCGCTTTGATGGTGCCGCGCGCACTCGCCGCCGCCGACAAGCTCAAATCCGAGCACGGCATCGACTGCGAAGTGGTCGACGTGCGCTCGCTGGTGCCGCTCGATACGCAAACCATCCTCGGCTCGGTGGCGCGCACCCATCGCCTGTTCACCGTCGAAGAAAATCCGCGGCTGTGCGGCTGGGGCGCGGAAATCGTCTCGATCGTCGCCGACGAGGCGTTCTACGATCTCGACGGCCCGCCGGTGCGGATTACGACGCCGCACATCCCGCTGCCGGCGGCAGACATATTGGAAGACCTGGCGCTGCCCAGCGTCGATCGGATTGCAGAGCGGGTGAAGCGAGCAATGGAATCTTAAGCGTCACTGCCGGCTTGACCCGGCAATCCATGAAGCGGTGACGCCGCATGGATGCCCGGGCCTTCGCTACGCCGAAGCATGATAGATTTGACTTGCTGAACGCTACGGCCGCGCAGGGGGGTCGAGCCCGGGCATGACAAAGAAAGTAAGGTGAGCCATGGCCATGTACGACAATCTTCTCGCCAACGTTCCGACCGATTTGTGGATCGGCGGCAAGTGGCGCAAATCCTCCGACGGCGGCCGCTTCGACGTGATCGATCCGGCGACCGAGAACAAGGTCGCCTCGGTGGCGAGCGCGACGGTCGAGGATGCCGAGGCCGCGCTCGACGCGGCGAGCGCCGCATTCCCCGGCTGGGCCGGCAAGAAACCGCGCGAGCGCGGCGAGATTTTGCGCAAATCGTTCGAATTGATCATGCGCGACGCCGAGCGGCTGGCGAAGCTGATCACCATCGAAAACGGCAAGGCGCTTTCCGACTCGCGCGGCGAAGTCGCCTACGCCGCGGAGTTCTTCCGCTGGTACGCCGAGGAAGCGGTGCGCAATATCGGTCAAAACTCGGTCGCGCCCTCGTCCGGCGCGCGCATGTTCGTGCATCACAAGCCGGCCGGCATCGCCGTGCTGGTGACGCCGTGGAATTTTCCCGCCGCGATGGCGACGCGCAAGATCGGGCCGGCGCTCGCCGCCGGCTGTCCGGTCGTGCTCAAGCCCGCCTCCGACACGCCGCTGACCATGCTGGCGCTGATGCCGATCCTCGAAGAGGCCGGCGTGCCGGCCGGCGTCGTCAACGTCATCCCGTCGCGCTCGTCCGGCAAAGTGGTCAGCGCGATGCTGCATGATTCTCGCGTAAGGGTCGTTTCGTTCACCGGATCGACCGAGGTCGGCCGCAAGCTGCTGCACGAAGCCGCCGATAACATTATCAAGCCGGCGATGGAGCTTGGCGGCAACGCGCCGTTTATCGTGTTCGACGACGCCGATATCGACGCCGCCATCGACGGCGCCATGATCGCCAAAATGCGCAACATGGGCGAAGCCTGCACCGCCGCCAACCGCTTCTATGTGCACGAGAAGGTGCATGACGAGTTTGCCAAGAAGCTGACCGCCAAAATGTCCGGCCTGAAAATGGGCAACGGGCTCGATGACGGCGTCGCGCTCGGCCCGCTGGTCAACAAGGACGGCCGCGACAAGGTGATAGAACTCGTCGACGACGCGGTGAAAAAGGGCGCCAAAGTGCTCGCTGGCGGCAAGACGCCGGCCGGCCCCGGTTTTTTCTATCCCGCGACCGTGCTCGCCAACGTGTCCGAGGATGCCAAAATGCTCAACGAGGAGATTTTCGGTCCGGTCGCCTCGATCCAGGCGTTCAAAACCGAAAACGAGGTGATCACGCGCGCCAACGATACCGAATACGGCTTGGTCGCGTACGTTTACACCAAGGATTTGAGCCGCGGCATGCGGGTCTCCGAAAAACTCGACTTCGGCATGATCGGGCTCAATCGCGGGCTGGTCTCCGATCCGGCAGCCCCGTTCGGCGGCGTCAAGCAGTCCGGCCTCGGCCGCGAGGGCGCCCATGAAGGGCTGATGGAGTTCTTGGAAACGCAATACATCTCGGTGACGTGGTGAGGCGGAAAGGCGGATCATGACCGGCGCGGAGGTCGCGAGAAAACTGATCGGCGCGTGGCGCTATGTCGGCACGCGGATCAACGGCGGCAACTGGGATCGCGGCGCCAACCCGAAGGGCATGATCTATTATGGTCCGCATGGCGAAATGGCGGTGCAGATCGCGCCCGACGTGAAACGTCCGCGAGCCGGCGCGGTCATGACGCCGGAAGAAGCCAAGATCGCGCTGACCGATTACATCGCCTATTTCGGCACCTACACGATCGACGAGCGGGCCGGAACGGTGACGCACCATCGCCACGACAGCATCCAACCGGGCGATTCCGGGGATTTGGTCCGCCGCTACGAATTGACCGGCGACCGCCTGGTGTTGCGGGCGCCCAATTCGACGCTGGAAGTCACTTGGGAACGGATCAAGTGATGCGGCGCTGGGGAATGCGGCCATGGATGTGCTGATGCCGCAACTCGGCGAGACGGTCGCCGAAGGCAAAATCACCAAATGGTTCAAATCGGCCGGCGAGCCGGTCAAGCCGGGCGATAATCTGTTCGAGATCGAAACCGATAAAGTTTCGATGGAAGTGCCGTCGACCACGGCCGGCGTGCTCGCCGAAATCCGCGTAGCGGCCGGTGAAGTGGCGCCGGTCGGCGCCGTGGTCGGCGTGATCGCGGATGGGACGGGTGCGGCGGCAAGTCCGCCAGTCGCGACCGCGACCGCGGCAAAACCGGCCGCACAAACGGCTCCGCCGCGGGCGGCAAGTTCGGTTGCGCAACCGCGCCGACAGACGCCGATCAAGCTCGATCCGTTCTTCGAAGTGCGCACGCCGGAGCGCAATTTCGGTCCGGCGCGGTTGGCCGGCGGCATTACTGTCACGCCGCTGGCGCGGCGGCTTGCCAGCGAGGCCGGCATCGAGCTCGCGCATCTGCACGGATCCGGCCCGCATGGCCGCATCGTCGCGCGCGACGTCGACGTCGCGGACGCGCCACGGCCATCGCGCGCGCAGGGGCCGAGCGCCGCCGAGGTCAAGGCGCTTTACGCGCCGGGAAGCTACCAGGAAGTGCCGCTCGACGGCATGCGCCGCACCATCGCGGCGCGGCTCACCCAGGCCGCGCAAACCGTTCCGCACTTCTATCTGACGACGGACGTCGTCATCGATCGGCTGATTGCGCTGCGCGAGGAAGCCAACGCCGCCGCGCCCAAGGATAAGGACGGCAATCCGGAATTCAAGCTTTCGCTCAACGATTTCATCATCCGCGCGCTGGCGCTCGCGTTGCAACGGGTGCCGGCGGCCAATGCGGTCTGGGCCGACGACCGCATCTTGCGGTTCAAGTCGTCCGATATCGGCGTTGCCGTGGCGCTCGACGGCGGGCTGCTCACGCCGGTCATTCGCAATGCCGAGACGAAATCGCTGACCGCGATCTCGGCCGCGATGAAGGACCTTTCGGCGCGGGCGCGGGAGAAAAAGCTCAAACCCGCGGAGTACCAGGGCGGAGCGTCGGCGATCTCGAATCTCGGCATGCATGGCGTGCGCGAATTCGCCGCCATCATCAATCCGCCGCATGCGACCATCCTCGCCGTCGGCGCCGCGCGCCGGCAAGCGGTCGAAACGGACGACGGCGGATTCAAGTTCGTCAGCATGTTGAGCGTGACGTTGAGCTGCGATCATCGCGTGGTCGACGGCGCGCTCGGCGCCGAGCTGTTGGCCGCCATAAAAACTTTACTGGAATTGCCGGTAAGCATGCTGGTGTGAGGATAGGCAATGACCGCTGCCAAGCGCGAGATTGTGCTGATCGGCCCGCTCAAGCCGCTGGTCGTCAAGGGACTCGAAGCGGCCTGCACGGTTCACAAGGCGGCGGAGGCGAAAGATCGCGACGCGTTTTTCGCGACCCACTCCGGCGTCCGCGCGATCGCCTGCAGCGCCACGACCGAAATGATCCCCGGCAGCTTCATGGCGCGCTTCCCCAAGCTGCAAATCGTGGCAAGCTTCGGCGTCGGCTACGATCACCTCGATGCCAAATGGGCCGCCGCGCACGGCGTTATCGTCACCAACACGCCCGCGGTGCTGACCGAGGAAGTCGCCGACACCGCGCTCGGATTGCTGTTGTGCACCGTGCGCGAGTTTCCCCAGGCCGAGCGCTACCTGCGCGCTGGAAAGTGGCTGCACAAGGCCTATCCGCTGAGCAAAGCGACGCTGCGCAGCCGCACCGTCGGCATGGTCGGCATGGGTGCAATCGGTCAAGCGATCGCGCGGCGGCTCGACGCTTTCGGCGTTCCGGTCGTTTATCACTCACGCACCCCGCGGCGCGACCTCGCGTATCGGCATTATCCGAAACTCCTCGACATGGCGCGCGACGTCGATACGCTCTTGGTCATCGTGCCGGGCGGCGCGGCGACGGCGAACATGATCAATGCCGAAGTGCTGGATGCGCTCGGGCCGAACGGCATCCTGATCAACATGGCGCGCGGCTCGGTGGTCGATGAGCCGGCTTTGATCGAGGCGCTCAAGGACAAGCGGATCATGGCCGCGGGGCTCGACGTCTATGTCAAGGAGCCGGAAGTACCGGCCGAGCTGATCGAGATGGACAACGTCGTGCTGTTTCCCCATCTCGGATCGGCGTCGGTTCATACGCGCGATAAGATGGATCAGCTCGTCGTCGACAACATCGTTGCCTGGGCCGAAGGCAAGCCGCCGCTAACGCCGGTGCCGGAAACGCCCTTCAAGTCCTGGAGCAGAGACTAATGGGCGCTGGGCGATTTGGCGCTGCTATTTTTGCCGCCGTCGCGGTGAGTCTTTGCGGCGGCGCGTTGGCGCAGACCGACACCCCGTCAAACTCCGAAAAAGTCACGGAGCCGCAAGCCGCGCCGGCGCAGGATGTCCCCGCGCCAGGCACGCCGCGGCAAAACACGCCGGGCGATGCCGTCAGCGCCATGGTCGGCGCCTGGGAATTTTCCAATGCCGATCACGACAAGATCTGTCATTTCAACTTCCGCGGCGATGCCGCGACCGGCGGTTATAAGCTCGACATCGATAAAAACTGCCCGAACCTGTTTGCCTCGACCAAGGATATCGTCGCCTGGGCGGTGGACAATTACGGCGATTTGCGCCTGCTCGATGCCCGCGGCGACGCGGTGATCGAACTCACCGAGGTCGAGGGCGGCATGTATGACGGCTTCACGCCGGAAGAGGGCCGCTACATTTTGCAGACGGCGGCCGCGGCGCCGATGCGCAGCGCCGACGACATGGTCGGCGATTGGGCGGTCAGCCACGGCGCCGGCAAGCCGATCTGCACGCTGACGCTGGCGAACAGTCCCGCCGGCGATGCTTTGGCGCTCAAGATCAAGCCCGGCTGCGATCCTTCCGTCACGCGCTTTGCTCCGAGCGGCTGGCGCATGGACCAAGGCGCATTGGTCCTGCTCTTGGCCCGCGGCCAGACCTGGCAGTTCGAGGAGAACGACGCCAATACCTGGCAACGCGTGCCGGAATCGGCCGATCCGATCCTACTGGTGCGGCAATAAGAATGCCGTCATTGCGAGCGCAGCGAAGCAATCCAGGAACGCGGGTCTAGATTGCTTCGTCGCTTGGCTCCTCGCAATGACGGAATAGGAAATGAAGAAGCGGCATCAGGTCGTCATCGTCGGCGGAGGACCTGTCGGCGTTGCGCTCGCGGTCGAGCTCGGCCGGCGACGGCGCGCCCGCCGACGCCGGCGCGGTCATCGCGAAAGCCGTCGGACGCGCGTAAAAGGAAGGTGCCCGCCCCGCCTGTGTTCCATCAAAATCGATAATTGAAGCCGCCGCGAACTACCTCTTCAGTGAGCGTCGTATGTGTGGCGTTCGCTGCAACGCCGGAACAGGCAACGCCGCATATGAAGTCGCCAAGATCGACATGCAGATATTCGACCTTTGCTGACCAACCTTGCAAAAAGGCATATTCAACGCCGCCGCCGATCGTCCAGCCGACCCGATTGGAAGTCGTGCCCTCGTTGATGCCGATTCCCGGTGAAAAGCTCTGCTTGACGTCACCGAATGCGGCGCCGCCGGTCACATAGCCCATCAATCGGTCCCACGCATAGCCGAATCGTCCCCGCGCGGTGCCGAGGTAATTGCTGCTTGTGGTGCAGGTGAATCCAGCGAAGGAACAGTTCGTTGCGCCGTCGATCCTGCCCCAATCCAAGTCTCCTTCGAGACTGAATACCGCTTGGTCCAATTGCAGATTAAAGCCCATCGTGCCGCCGATGATACCGCCCGAAACGTCGAAATTGCCCGTTCCTAGACTTGATGCACCAAATTCGGTTTGGCTGCTTTGCCCCCATACGCCGCCGCTGTTGATACCGACGTAGAGCCCGGTCCAATCATAGATGCGAGTGAGAGGATTGACCGGCGGTGGAGGCGCAGGTGTAATTGCGGACATATCGGCAGCGAGTACGGGCGTAATCGCGCTCAGCATCGCGACAATAGTTCCGCAGGCGAGTGTTTGCTTCATGTGTCCTTTCTCACGGCGTTTGCAGATGCGCTAAGTTGAGACTGATCAGCGCGGCGTCTATGCGATTAAGTGCGGCCTGGATGTCGGGCGGTTGGGGAGCGAGCATAGAAATCTTTAATTGCGGGCTCGCTGCCGGACATTTACCCTTAGGATCGAGTTGAGTTGGACAATAGGTGGTAGGGGTCAGAATAATATTGACGTAGTTGTTATCCGTTCGGATCAGCGAGAACAGACCGCCGCTGCCTCCACTCGCGCGTGACATCGTAAAGCTTGGACCGACTGTTCCGGTTGCCTTGATCATAAAGGTAATGGTCGTCGAGATTGTTGTGGTCTGTCCGCCACCGGATGGCTGACCAGCCGCCACGAGAGCATTGATGTCGGCGATGAAGTTCGGAGCGAACCGATCAGCCTCACCGGGCTTCGCTTGCTTAACCTTGCTGTTTCCCGGAGAAGGCGCGGGGGCTGGCGCCGGTGGATCAGGAGCAGGACCTGGCGGAGCCAACTGCACGGTCGCTTCATTGGTAGCGACGGCGGGCGCCAACCACGCCTGCAAGCCGAGCCTGCCTTCAAGATAAGTGCCGCCACGATTCGGATCATCGCAATCGACGTTCCAACCGTATTTCTTGGCAATCGATACCCAACCCTGATTTTGGTCAAGCAGGCTCTTCATATATATAATTGTTTTGTATTCCCGCAGATTGGTTCGCGTCTGGTCGAAGGTTGCGCCAAACGCTGCAGTGAAGGTCCCGGTGCTGCCGCTGGCGGGAATTGACTTCGCTAGGTTGGCCGGACCAAGCAGCGATACGACCGGACTTGCTGATCCTTCAATCTGCGCCGACAGATTTAGATCGACCGCGGCGATCCAATTATCATTCGTTTGGAAGTAACCTATGTTCGATGTCGGGTCTTGAAACGTGCTCGCTGCACAATAAAGCTCGGTCAAAATGGCGAAGTTGATTTTTTGCGCGTCGACAGCCGAGCTCGATGTCGGCGGATAAGTCGCGCACCCAGATAACAGCAGTGCAGCGCTTGTGATGAGCGCAGTCAGTCGCATTAGCCGGCCCCAGAGCTAAACGGACTACGGACTGCGCAACAGGTCACGGGAATCGGCATCCCTGCCGGATGCCACTCAACCCATAGGAGAACATTGTTGGTTAATAATGCGTTAACGGCCAGGCGCAGCATACTGGCGCGCTGAGCTGGCGCGTGGCGTCAATTGCAGGTCGACATCAAGCTGGACCGTCGGCAATGCGCGAAACCGCGCCGTCCGGCGCGCGTGATTTAAATCAGCTTCAGCCCCTTCAGACTCGCATGGCCTTCCTTGCCGACGATGATGTGGTCGTGCACCGAAATGCCGA
Organism: uncultured Alphaproteobacteria bacterium; assembly: GCA_963823225.1. Taxonomy (GTDB): domain Bacteria; phylum Pseudomonadota; class Alphaproteobacteria; order Rhizobiales; family Xanthobacteraceae; genus BOG-931. The sequence goes on from CAWGKM010000001.1 coordinate 883,389, forward strand.
GCGGGGTCGCCACCGCGATGATCTGCTGCGTCATCTGGATGTCGGCGCGCGACGGCGTCGGATCGCCGGACGGATGATTGTGCACCAGGATGATGGCGGTCGCCGACAGTTCCAACGCGCGCTTGACCACTTCGCGCGGATAGACCGGGGTGTGATCGACGGTGCCGACCTGCTGCAATTCATCGGCGATCAGTTGATTGCGCTTGTCGAGGAACAGGACGCGGAACTGCTCGCGGTCGGCGAAAGCCTGGGCGGTGCGGCAATAATCGAGCACCGTCGACCACGACGACAGAACCGGGCGCCTTTTGACCTCGCCGCGCAGCAACCGGCTCGCCGCCGCCTGGACGATCTTCAATTCGGTGATGCCGGCGTCGCCGAGCCCCTTCACCTCGGCGAGCCGCACCTCCGGCGCGGATATCACCTCGGCGAACGAGCCGAAACGCTCCAACAGCGATTTCGCCAGCGGCTTGACGTCGCGCCGCGGCAGCACGCGGAACAAGAGTAGCTCCAAAAGCTCGTAGTCGGACACTGCGTCGGCGCCGGCCTCGCGAAAGCGCTCGCGCAGCCGCTCGCGGTGGCCGTAATAATGCGGCGGGACCTCGGTGAGCCCCGGTTCGGTCTCGGGCTTTTTTTCCAACATCGGATTTGGCACGCAACTCCACCTCGGCCGCAACCCCGCGCGTCGCCGCACCCCGCGCCGCCAAGGATGACCGGATTACCGGATTTTGCAATCGCCTTGCGCTAGAGCCTTATCGGTTTTGATGGAATCGGGCTCTAGCTTTTTGGTTGAGCATGATCTTTTCCAAAAACCGGTATCCACTTTTCGGGATCATGCTTTAGCCCGATCCGTTTCACGCCGGATAAGGCGGCTTGTCGAGATGTTTTGGCGACAGGGTGAAAATCTCGACGCCGGTCTCGGTAACGCCGACCGAGTGCTCGAACTGCGCCGACAGCGAGCGGTCGCGGGTCACCGCAGTCCAGCCGTCGGACAGCACTTTGACGTGCGCGCGGCCGAGATTGATCATCGGCTCGACGGTAAAGAACATGCCCGGCTTGAGCACGATGCCCTCGCCCTGCCGGCCCACATGCACGATATTCGGTTCGTCGTGGAACAGTTGGCCGACGCCATGGCCGCAGAAATCGCGCACGACGCTCATGTGCTGGCCTTCGACGTAAGTTTGGATAGCGTGGCCGATATCGCCGGTGGTGCCGCCGGGCTTGATCGCGGCGATGCCCCGCATCATGCCCTCATAGGTGACTTCGATCAGCCGCTCGGCACGGCGCGGAATTTCGCCCAGCGCATACATGCGGCTGGAATCGCCGTGCCAGTGATCGAGGATCAGCGTCACGTCGACATTGACGATGTCGCCTTCGCGCAGCGGCTTGTCCGCCGGGATGCCGTGGCAGACCACGTGATTGACCGAGGTGCAGGTCGCCTTGCGGTAGCCGCGATACATCAGCGTCGCCGGCAGGGCGCCGTGATCCAAGCCGAACTCGAAGACCAGCCGGTCGATGCGCTCGGTGGTGACGCCCGGCTTGATCTCGCCGGCCAGCATGTCGAGGCATTCGGCCGCCAGCCGGCCCGCCTTGCGCATGCCTTCGAACGCGGCAGGGCCGTGAAGCTTGATCTGTCCGGTCTTGCGCAGCGGCGCACAGGCCGCGTCGACATAGGTCATGGCGTGTTGGGGCTGAACTGTTTTGGAGTTTCTGCCGGCAATGTAAGCATCGCCGTGAGCAACGCAAGTAATCCGTGATCATGCCGCGATCTTGCCGCCCAGCTCGTCCTCGATATGGACGCGGATGATGTCGTCGAACGACGCCTCGGCGCGAAATCCGAGCGCGAGCGCGCGAGCCGCGTCGAACCGGCTCGGCCAGCCGGCGACGATGCGCGCCACCAGCGGATCCGCCTGCCTGCGGATGCGCGCGGCGACCTTGTCGCCGGCGATCCGGCGCAGCGCGGCGATCTGCTCGGCCACGGTGCAACAGACGCCCGGCATGGTCAGATTAACGCGAGGCCTGAGTTTCGCCGCATCGAGCTCCGCGCCGTGAACGAGAAAGCCGACCGCGGCGCGCGGGCTGGCGTGCCAGTTGCGGACGCCGTCATCGACCGGCAGCACCGCTTCCGCGCCGGCAAGCGGCTCGCGGATGATCGAGGAAAAGAAGCCGGACGCGGCCTTATTGGGTTTTCCGGGACGCACCACGATGTTCGGCAACCTGATACCGATGCCGTCGAGAAAACCGCGGCGGCTGTAATCGGCGAGCAGAAGCTCGATTATCGCCTTCTGCGTGCCATAGGAGGTCAGCGGGGTGAGGTGAAAATCGTCGGCAATCGTCGCCGGGAACGGCGCCCCGAACACCGCGATCGACGAGGTGAAGACCACGCGCGGGCGATAGCCGCCGCCGGCCGTGCGGATCGCTTCAAGGAGCGCGCGCGAACCGTCGAGATTGACGCGGACGCCCTTCTCGAAATCGACTTCGGCCTCGCCGGAAACCACCGCGGCAAGATGAAAGATCACGTCGGGCTTGCCGGCGACCGCCGCGCGCGCGGCCGCCGCATCGGCAATGTCGGCGGCGGCGCTTTCGACGCGGCCGGAGAATTTTTCCGGCTTCTGCGGCGCGCTCACGTCGATGAGCGTGAGCTTCCCGATGGCGCGGCCGTTGAGCGCGCCGTCATCGACGAGGCGCGCCACGAGCTTGCGCCCGATCATCCCCGCCGCACCGGTGATCAGAATGTGCATGGAATCATTCAACCGTCATTCCGGCCGAGCGCCAGCGAGGGCCGGAATCCATAGCCGCTGACAAAGTAGAACTATCATCGGAGCATGACCTGCAGCCACTGTGATTATGGATTCCGGGTTCGCGCTTCCACCTTCGCGCTCCGCGCTTCGGTGGACTCAAACCCTCCGTAGCTCGCGAAGTGAGCGTAGGAGGGTTGCGCGCCCCGGAATGACGGACCGCTACATCGCCATTCCGCCGTCGATGAGATGCGTCTGGCCGGTAATGTAGCTTGCCTCGTCGCCGGCGAGAAAGAGGGCGAGCGCGGCGACCTCTTGCGTGGTTCCGAGCCGGCCCATCGGCTGGCGGGCGATGAAATCCTGCCGCACCGCGTCGGACGAGCGGCCGGTTTCCTTGGACACCGTGGCGATGCGCTCTTCCAGCGAAGGCGACTCGATAGTGCCCGGGCAGATCGCGTTGCAGCGGATGCCTTGCTTGATGAAATCGGCGGCGACCGCCTTGGTCAGCCCGATGACCGCGGCCTTGGTCGCGCCATAAGCGTAGCGATTCGGCACGCCGCGGATCGACGACACCGCCGAGGAAATATTGACGATCGATCCCTTATGTTTCGCCAGCATGGCCGGCAGAAACGCCTTGATCATGCGATGCATCGATTTGACATTGAGGTCGAAGGAAAAATCCCAATCCTTGTCGGTGCAGTCGAGCACCGAGCCGTTCGCCACATAGCCCGCGCAATTGACCAGAATGTCGAGCGCGCCGAATTCGCGCGCGGTTGTCTTCGCCAGCGCGTCGATATTGTCCTGCGCGCGCACGTCGAGTTTTTCGCGCTTGGCGGCCGGCAAATCCATAAGCTTGTCTTCGGCGAGGTCGGTGGCGATGACTTTTGCGCCTTCGGCGATAAACGCTTCGGCGATGGCGCGGCCGATACCCTGACCCGCGGCGGTCACCAGCGCGACTTTGCCTTTAAGCCTGTTGCTCATGATCCCGAAGCTTTCTGTGCGTTCAATGCGGCGAGGCTGACTTTCTGCCGGCCCTTGCCGTCGAAATTTTCCGGCGCGAGCCAGCGCTCGAAATTGGCTTTGCGCGCCGGCCATTCGCTGTCGAGCATGGAGAACCAGGCGTTATCGCGGTTGCGGCCCTTAGCGATCATGTATTGGCGGAACGTGCCTTCATAGACGAAGCCGTAGCGAAGCGCGGCCCGCCGGGACGCCGCATTCAATGCATCGCATTTCCATTCGTAGCGCCGATAGCCCAGCGTCTCGAACGCGTAACGCGCCAACAGGTATTGGGTTTCGGTGCCGAGCGGCGTGCGTTGCAAGGCCGGCGAATAGAGCACGTGGCCGACCTCGATGACGCGCATTTCCGGCACGATTCGCAGCAGCGTCAGATAGCCGACCGCACGGTCGGCCGGATCGACGATCGCGTAGGCGTAAGGATCCTCCGCCGCGGCGCGTTTCGCAATAAACGCCGCAAACTCCGCAAAGTTCTCGAATGGCCCGTCGGTCGAGATATAGGTCCATACTTCGTCGTGCCCGGCGAAGGCCGTCCACAGATTCGCGGTGTGGCGAGGCTCGAGTTTTTCCAGCCGACCGTAGCGGCCTTTGAGCGTTACCGGACCGGGACGCTGTGCCGGCGTCGGATCGGCCACGGGCAAACCGACCGGCTGGCCGGTCTTCGGATGAGGTTCCGAGCCGGCCGTCATTCCGAAAACTTCTTGCGGTCTTCGCCGAAAAATTCATTCAACTCGGCATTCGTGATCACCCCGGCGAAGCCGTCGAACTTGCCGTCCTTGGCGATTTCGGTCGCGGTGCGGATGAAGGCGTGCATCGCCACCCGGGCGAGCGAGCCGCCGACGCTGATCCGCCGCACGCCCATCGCCGCGATGTCGCCGACCGTGAAGCCGAACGCGCCGCTGTTGAGAAAATTCACCGGCTTCGGCGCCACCGCTTTGACCACCGCCTCGATTTGTTCGCGCGTTTTAATGCCCGGCGCATAGAGGCAGTCCGCTCCGGCCGCGGCATAGGCCTTGAGCCGGCGGATGGCATCGTCGAGATCGGTCACGCCGCGGATGAAATTCTCCGCACGCGCGGTGAACACGACATCGCCGCCGGCGCGGTCGATCGCCGCGCGCGCGGCTTTTACCCGCGCCACCGCGGTATCAAGGTCGTAGAGCGGCGTCTTTCCGTCATTGGGCGAATCCTCGATCGACAGTCCGGCGACGCCGGTCGCGATGCAGCGCGTCACATTCTCGGCCACGCCGTCGGGATCGGCGGCGAAGCCGTCTTCGAAATCGGCGTTGAGTGGCACGTCGGTCGCCTGCGCAAGCTCGCGGAAATGGGCCAGCACTCGATCGCGGCTCTGGGCGCCGTCGGGATAACCTTGCGAATGGGCATAGCCGGAACTGGTCGTCGCCAGCGCCGCAAAACCCAGGCCTTGCAGATAGCGCGCCGTGCCGAGGTTCCACGGATTGGGGATGACGAAGCAGCAGGCCTCATGCAGCTTGCGAAAGGTTTGGCGCTTCTCGGCGGCCGACGGACGGGACATCGAAGACTCGCTTAAACAAGGACTCGCTTAACTCGGCGCGAAGCTCAGTGGTTATCGCGTGGCACGGATTTCTGCGCCACCCGCTGATACTTCACCGCCGGCGCCAATACCATGCCGCCGCCGAGCTGATCGACCATGGCGCGCTGGATTTCCTGCCACGGCGTCTGGCTCGGCGGATAGCGGTAGCCGCCGCTGTTGTCGAGCGCGGCGCGCCGCGCCGTCAATTCCGCATCCGAGATCACGATATCGGCGGTGCCTTTGTTGAGATCGATGCGCACGCGGTCGCCGGTCTTGAGCAATGCCAGCCCGCCGCCGGCCGCCGCTTCCGGCGACGCGTTGAGAATGGACGGCGAGCCCGAAGTTCCCGACTGCCGGCCGTCGCCGACGCAGGGCAGCGCCGTGACGCCTCGTTTGATCAGCGCGGCGGGCGGCTGCATGTTCACCACTTCGGCCGAGCCCGGATAACCGATTGCACCGGCGCCGCGCATGAACAGGATCGTGCGTTCGTCGATCGCGAGCGCGGCGTCGTCGATGCGCCGGTGATAGTCTTCCGGCCCGTCGAACACCACGGCGCGGCCTTCGAAGGCATTCGGGTCCTTCGGGTCGGACAAATAGCGCTTGCGGAATTCGTCCGAGATCACGCTCGTCTTCATGATCGCGGAATCGAACAGGTTGCCGCGCAGAACCTTGAAGCCGGCCTGTCGTTTCAGCGGCTTGTCGTAGGGCCGGATGACGTCGGCATTGCAGGCCTTCGCCCGCGCGACGTTTTCGGCGATCGTCTTGCCGTTGACGGTGAGCGCATCGCCGTTAAGCCGCTTCGCCGCCAGGAGTTCATGCAGCACCGCCGGCAGGCCGCCGGCGCGAAAATATTCCTCGCCGAGATAAGCGCCGGCCGGCTGCATATTGACCAGGAGCGGCACGTCGTAACCGATCTTCTCCCAGTCCTCGATCGCCAGCGGCACACCGATATGCCGGGCGATGGCATTGAGATGGATCGGCGCGTTGGTCGAGCCGCCGATCGCCGAACAGGCGACGATCGCGTTGTCGAAAGCGGCGCGGGTCAGAATGTCGGACGGCTTCAAATCCTCGCGGACGATCTCCACCGCGCGCTTGCCGGTCGCATAAGCGATCTGGCCGCGCTCGCGGTAGGGCGCCGGAATCGCGGCGCAGCCGGGCAGTGACAGGCCGAGCGCCTCGGCCATCGCGTTCATGGTCGATGCCGTGCCCATGGTGTTGCAATGGCCGATCGACGGCGCGGAGGCGGCGACGATGTCGAGCAATTCCTTGTAGTCGATCTTGCCGGCCGCTTGATCCTGCCGGGCTTGCCAGATCAGCGTGCCCGAGCCCATCAGCTTGCCGTCCTGGACATGGTCGAGCATCGGTCCGCCGGACAGCACGATCGCCGGCGTGTTGACCGTGGCCGCCGCCATGATGCAGGCGGGCGTGGTTTTGTCGCAGCCGGTCATCAGCACCACGCCGTCAAGCGGATAGCCGTAGAGCACCTCGACCAGGCCGAGATAAGCGAGGTTACGGTCGAGCGCCGCCGTCGGCCGCTTGCCGGTCTCCTGAATGGGATGCACGGGGAACTCGAGCGCGATGCCGCCGGCGTCGCGGATGCCGGCGCGCACGCGTTGCGCCAGTTCGAGGTGGTGGCGATTGCACGGGCTCAAGTCGGACCCGGTCTGCGCGATGCCGACGATCGGCCTGCCGGACGTCAGCTCTTCGCGGGTGAGGCCATAATTGAGGTAGCGCTCGAGATAGAGCGCGGTCATGCCCGGGTTGTCCGGATTGTCGAACCACAATTGCGAGCGAAGCCGGCGCCGATCCCGCGGCCTCGCAGCGTTCTCCGTCATCACCGCCTCCCGATATCATTCCTGCAACGCCTGCAATACCTGCAATGCGATTTCCGCAATGCCGGGATTCCGCCTTCGTTAGATATATCGCGTTTACGCCGGTGCGAGCGGGGCGCGGGCGCGATCGGCGGTCAAGACGGCGCATGCCGCGCGATTTTTTGTGGCGAGGGCGACTTTATGGCCGTGATTTGATTATAGTGCGACGCAGCAAAGACGCTGGCTTTAGTTCCAGAAAATTCCTAGTAACCAGATGATTTGCATTAAAAATATCGTGAACTCCAGGTGAGGTTTCGATTCTTGTGCAGTGCCGAATCATGGGTAAGTAGACGGCCAAGGGTGACTGCAATGGAGAATGCACATGAAATCGCTCAATGCAAAGCTGACGCTGGCCGCTCTTGGTATCGCGATGCTGGCGACGCCGGCTTTCGCGCAGCGGCCGCACCGTCAGCAGACCCAGCAGCAGATGCAGAAGTGGAACCGGCAGCGCCAGTTGCAGGACTATTACACCGGCAACGCTGACATTCCGAACGATCCGCCGTTGCATTATCCCAGTGGCGCGGCGCCAAGCGGAACCGCCGAGTCGATACAATCCGGCGCCGAATTCAACCTCGGCTACTGAGCCGGCAGTCCCATCGACTGTGCCTGCGTTGGAAGCCCCGGACCTCGTCCGGGGCATCCGGCTTTCGCGGCAACGCGGTTTGCTTTTGCCGTGAGATTGGGCTGAATTGCCGCCGGAATTTTGATGGAGCCGGGGGTAATGCCATGCTGAAAACCGTCGCCGCGTTCGATCGCATCGGCGAGGAGAACGCCTTCGCCGTGCTGGCGCGCGCCATGCACCTTGCGGCGGCCGGCCGCGACATCATCAATCTCGGCATCGGCCAGCCCGACTTCCGCACGCCCGATTTCATCGTCGAGGCCGCGGTCAAGGCGCTGCGCGACGGCCATCACGGCTATACGCCGGCGGTCGGCATTCTGCCGTTGCGCGAAGCGGTGGCCGCCGACCTCGGCAAGCGTTTCAAGGTCAAGGTCTCGCCCGACGAGGTGATGATCATGCCGGGCGGCAAGCCGACCATGTTCATGTCGATCCTGATGTTCGGCGAGCCGGGCGCCGACATCCTCTATCCGGATCCCGGTTTTCCGATTTATCGCTCGATGATCGAATATACCGGCGCGCGGCCGATTCCGGTGCCGATCCGCGAGGAGAACAATTTCGCGTTCTCGGCCGAGGAAACGCTCAAGCTCATTACGCCGCAGACCCGGCTTCTCATCGTCAACTCGCCCGCCAATCCGACCGGCGGGGTGACGCCGAAGGCGGAAATCGACAAGCTCGTTGCCGGGCTCGAACGGCATCCCGACGTTGCCGTGATGTCGGACGAGATTTACGACCACATGGTCTATGACGGCGAGACCCATGTGTGTCTGTTGTCCTATCCGTCGATCCGCGACCGGCTCATTCTGCTCAACGGCTGGTCGAAAACCTATGCCATGACCGGTTGGCGGCTCGGCTATGCGGTGTGGCCGGGGAAACTCTACGACTACGCGCGTAAGCTCGCGGTGAATCTACATTCCTGCGTCAATGCCTCGGCGCAATATGCCGGCCTCGCCGCGCTGAACGGACCGCAGGACGAGCCGGCGAAGATGGTCGCCGAATTCGACAAGCGGCGGAAGATCGTCGTCGCCGGCCTCAACAAGCTTCCCGGCATTTCCTGCGCCACGCCGAAGGGCGCGTTCTATGCCTTCCCCAATATCAAGCGCACCGGCTGGAAGGCAAAACCGTTGGCCTCCGCGCTTCTCGAAGACGCCGGCGTCGCGCTGATCGGCGGGCCGGATTTCGGCATCCTCGGCGAAGGCTATATGCGCGTGTCGTACGCCAATTCGACCGAAAACATCCTCAAAGCGCTCGATCGCATGGGCGAATTTTTGGCGAACCGCAAGGCCGCATAGCGGAGTTCACGCCCTTTGCGTCAGACGGAAACCGGCGATCACGATCACCAGGCCGACGAGCTGCGACACGCTCGGCGTCTCGCCGAGCGTGAAATAGCCGATCAACAGGGTGAACGGCGGAACCAGCGACGGAAACAACACCGCCCGGCTCGCCCCCAGCAGTCCGACCGCTTGGGTGAAGAGATAGATCGCGCCGGCGCCAGCGAGCGCGCCCTGCACCACCGCCTGCAAGAGATTTTCGTAGAATCCGGCCGCCAGCATATTTTTGAAGGTGAAGAGCAGCATCGGCAAGCCGGCGAGCGACAGCACGCTCGTGATCGCCGCCGCGCGCATCGGCGGAATGACCCAGAGCCGTAACAGCACGCCGAAGATCGCAAAGCAACTGCCGGCCGCGACGAACAGCAAATCGCCGAGGATGCCGCCGGCACCCATCGTCCGCAGCGCCTCGGCGCCGATGACGGCGAGCCCGGCCAGGATGGCGACGGCACCGGCGATGCGGCGCGACGGCAACGGCTCTTTCAGCAGCAAGCGCGCCAGCATCAGCCCGCCGAGCGCGGCGCACGACGGCTGAATGAGGGCGCCATGACCGAGCGGCACGAACAGGTAGCCGAGATAGCTGAACAGCGCGAGCGGCAGCCCGCCGGTAAGCGCCAGCGCAACGCCGCGACGCCATCCGACGATGCGCAGGTTACGAAACTCATGAGCCGCGACGACCGGCAGGAGCGCCAGCCCCGGCCAGACAAAACGGTGCAGCGCGATAACCAGCGGCGACAGTCCGGCGGTGACGCCGTGCCGCGCGGCAACGAAGCCGAGCGCCCAGAACAGGGCCGCGCCGGCGCCGCAGATGACGCCCCACGCCGTTGCATGTTTGATCGTCGAGGGCGGGCCAAGGACCATCGCGAATCATAGTCCGTTGCGCTTTGCCAGGACAACACGCGATTATGCGTGACCGACTTCGCCAAACGCGAAGTCCGGATCAGGCGAAAGCGTCCGCGCCGCTCTCGTCGAGAAGCTCGAGCCCGCCCGCCGCCACGACGCGGCCGGCATCGAGCCGCACCACGCTGGTGGCGATGCGGCGCACTTCGGCCGCTATATGGCTGACATAGACGATCGGGATGCCGGCATCGTCGCGCAGCCGAACCAGATAGGGAAGAATTTCGCGCTTGTGGCCGGTGTCGAGCGACGCCAGCGGCTCGTCGAGCAGCAGCAGGCGCGGACGCATCAATAAAGCGCGGCCGACGGCGACGCGCTGGCGCTCGCCGCCGGACAGTTTTCCCGGCCGCCGGTCGAGCAGATGGGCGATATCGAGCAGCGCGGCGATACGCTCGAATTCGCTCGCCTCGCGCGGACGACCGCTCATGCGGCGCCCGTAATCGAGATTTTGCCGCACGCTCAGATGCGGGAACAGCCGGCCCTCCTGGAACACATAGCCGATGCGGCGCCGATGCGGCGGCACGTCGATGTTTTTGGCGGCGTCGAACAGCACCGTGTCGTCGAGCGTAATGGTGCCGCGATCCGGCGTGAGCAGGCCGGCGATCATGTTAACGACCGAAGTCTTGCCGGCGCCGGACGGCCCGAACAAGGCGGTGGCGCCGCCCGCCGCTTCAAAGCGCACGCGCAAGCTGCAGCGCGCCGAGCTGTTTTTCCACATCGACGGCCAGCACGATCATTCCCCGTGGAAGCGGATCGCGGCGCGCCGGCCGAGCCATTCCGAGGCGATCAGCGCCGCAAACGCCAACACGATAGCGATCAGAACAAGCCGTGCCGCCGCCGCATCGCCGCCGGGAACCTGCGTCAACGTATAGATCGCCGCCGAAATCGTCTGCGTCTCGCCGGGGATATTGGAGACGAAGGTGATGGTGGCGCCGAATTCGCCCAGCGCGCGGGCGAAGCACAGCACGACGCCGGCGATGATGCCCGGCAAAGCCAGCGGCAGCGTGACGGTGAGAAAACACCAGGACACGATTGGCGCCGAGCGTCGCGGCGGCGTCTTCGAGCTTGCGGTCGATCGCCTCAAGCGCGAGCCTGATCGGGCGAACCATCAGCGGGAAGCCCATGATGCCGCACGACAGCGCCGCGCCGGTCCAGCGGAACGAGAACACGATGCCGAAATGATCGTACAAAAATTCGCCGATCGGTCCCCGGCGGCCGAACGAGATGAGCAGCAGATAACCGGTGACGACCGGCGGCAGCACCAGCGGCAAATGGACGAGTCCGTCGAGCGCGGCCTTGCCCCAGAAATCCTTGCGCGCCAGCAGCCAGCCGATCGCCAGCCCGAACGGCAGCGCGCACGCCGTCGCGACGATCGCAGATGCGCAGCGACAGCGCGACTGCGGTCCATTCAGCGGGAGAGAGGTCGAACATAGCCAATCTCGTTCCCCGGACGCGATGCAGCGCGAAGCGGTGCATCGCAGATCCGGGGTCGCCACAATCCGCAGCGCATCCTGCGATCCCGGATCTGCAGCGCACCACTACGTGCTGCGCTGCGCCCGGGAAAGGTAGAATTGTAATTACTGTTTGAAACCAGCGTCACGACGTCGGCTTTCCCAGGAAAGTGAAGCCGTAGCTTTCGAATATCGACTTCGCGGCCGGCGAGCGCAGGAACGCCAGATACGCGGTCGCATCCGGCTTGGCGCCGGTCGTCGCCGCCACCGGATAGACGATCGGCGGATGCGAGTCCTCGGGAAACACGCCGACGATTTTTACGCCGGGCTCGACCTTGGCGTCGGTCGAATAAACGATGCCGAGCGGCGCCTCGCCGCGCGCCACCAAAATGAGCGCGGCGCGGACATTCGCGGTCATCGCCATCTTCGGCTCGACCGCGGCCCAGACGCCGAGCTTTTGCAGAGCGGCCTGGGCGTAAATGCCGACCGGCACCGCCTTGCACGTCGCCGGTCGCGATGCGCCCGTCGCCGGCAAGCTTGGCGAGATCGAAGCCCGGCCCGATCGTCACATTGCCGATCTTGGAATCCTTGGCGGCGATCAGCACCAGCGCGTTGCCGAGCAGATTGACGCGGGTGGCGTCCTTGATGAGCTTTTTCTGCGCGCCATAGTCCATCCATTTCAGATCGGCGGAGACGAACACGTCGGCCGGCGCGCCGCCTTCGATCTGCTTCATCAGCGCCGAGCTTGCGTCATAGCTGGCGACGACTTTGACGCCGCTTTGCTTGGTGAACGCCGCATCGACGTCGTCGAGCGCATTTTTCATCGAGGCGGCGGCGAAGACGGTGATGGATTTGTCTTGCGCCGACGCCGGGCCTGGTAACAGCGCAAAGGCGAAAGCCGCGGCAACAGCCGCAAAAACATGACCGCTTTTCGGCACGACGGTTCTCCAAACATAGACTTGCGCGCGCGCAATGCGCCGCGGGATCACACGATCCATGAGAGTCGACGACCGCCTTGGGGAACCGTCGTTCCAGGCTGATCCGGTGCGCCGGGCGGCACACCGTCTGTCGCGGATGGATCATAGCAGTCGGGCTGACTGATGGCTATAATTTCCAAGCGGTGATTGGAGTGATCGATGGCCCAGGCACAACCGGTTGAAGGCGACTACGATTACATCATCGTCGGCGCCGGCTCGGCCGGCTGCCTGCTTGCCAACCGGCTGTCCGCCGATCCGGACAAACGCGTGCTGGTGCTCGAAGCCGGCGGCCGCGACAATTGGATCTGGTTTCATATTCCGGTCGGCTATTTGTTCGCGATCGGCAATCCGCGCTCGGACTGGTGCTTCAAGACCGAGCCGGAGCCGGGTCTCAACGGGCGCAGCCTGAACTATCCGCGCGGCAAGGTGATCGGCGGCTCGTCGGCGATCAACGCCATGATCTATATGCGCGGCCAGGCGGCCGATTACGATCACTGGCGCCAGCTTGGGCTTGCCGGCTGGGGCTGGGACGACGTGCTGCCGTTTTTCAAGCGGCACGAAGATCACTTCATGGGCGCAAGCGCCGCGCATGCCGTCGGCGGCGAATGGCCGATCGCGGCGCCGCGCGTGCGCTGGGATTTGCTCGACGCGTTCCGCGCCGCCGCCGAACAGGCCGGCATCAAATCCATCCCCGATTTCAATGGCGGCGACAACGAAGGCATCTGCGCTTTTCACGTCAACCAGAAGCGCGGCCGGCGCGTGTCGACGGCGCGCGCCTTCCTCAAGCCCGTGCTCAATCGCGCCAATCTGCGGCTCGAAACCGGTTGCCTCGTCGAAGCACTCGACGTTCGACGGCAGGCGCGCCGCCGGCGTGCGCTGGCGGCAAGGCGGCGCAACCCGCAGCGCGCGCTGCCGCGGCGAAGTCGTGCTTGCCGCCGGCTCGATCGGCTCGACGCAAATTCTTCTCCTCTCCGGCATCGGTCCGGCGGCGCATTTGCGCGAGCACGGCATCGGTGTCGTGCTCGACCGGCCCGGCGTCGGCGCCAATCTGCAAGATCACTTGCAGCTGCGGCTCATTTACAAGGTCGACGGCATCGCCACGCTCAATGAGCGCTACCACTCGCCGCTCGGCTCGGCGCGCATGCTGGCCGAATATGTACTGTTGCGGCGCGGACCGCTGACCATGGCGCCGTCGCAGCTCGGCCTGTTCACCCGCTCCGATCGCGACCAGGAACGCGCCAATCTGGAATATCACGTCCAGCCGCTGTCGCTCGAGCGTTTCGGCGAGCCGTTGCACGAATTTCCCGCCTTCACCGCGAGCGTCTGTAATTTGCGGCCGGCGAGCCGCGGCGCGGTGCGGTTGCGTTCGCGCGATCCGACCGACGCACCGGTCATCAAGCCGAATTATCTGTCGACCGACCAGGATCGCCGCATCGCGGTCAGCTCGATCCGCCTGACGCGGCGTATCGCCGCGCAACCGGCGCTCCAGCCGTTCCACCCCGACGAATATCTGCCGGGTTCCGCCGTGCGCGACGACGACGACGCGGGTTTGATAAAAGCCGCCGGCGATATCGGCACCACCATCTTTCATCCGGTCGGCACCGCGAAAATGGGTCTCGCCAGCGACCCGATGACGGTGGTCGACGATCGGCTTCGCGTTGCCGGCCTCGATCGGCTGCGCGTGATCGACGCCTCGGTGATGCCGACCATCACGTCCGGCAACACCAATGCGCCGACCATGATGATCGCCGAAAAGGGCGCCGCGATGCTGCGCGAAGATGCCAAAGGCGGAATCATTACGAGAGGTTTGTCGTCGTGAACCCCGCGCTGCGCGCCAAGGCGATCATCGTCGATCCGCTCGTCGAATGGGCGTCGATCGAGCGCGAATCCGGCGATCCGGCCTATCTGTTGAGCCGTTACGTCGCCGTGCTCGCGCTCATTCCGGCGGCGTTCAGTTTCATCGGCGCCTGCCTTCTCGGCGTGGTCGTACCGGGCGCGGGCACGGTGCGTATAGCGGTTTTCGACGGACTGCTTGGCGCCATTTTCGGTTACGCGACGACCTGCGTCACGGTGCTCGTGCTGGCGCTGCTCATCAACCTGTTGGCGCCGGCCTTCGGCGGCCGCCGCGATTTCGACGGCGCGTTCAAGCTGGCGGTCTATTCCTTCACGCCGGTCTGGCTCGCCGGAATTTTTTTGCTGCTGCCCGGATTGCGGTTTCTCACGCTCACCGGCTTTTACGGCGCGTATCTTCTGTGGCTGGGTCTGCCGCTTCTGACCAAATCGCCGCAGCGGCAAAGTTTGAACTTCGCCGCGGTCATCGTTGTTTGCGCATTCGCGCTGGCCTACATCGCCGCCGTCGTGCAACGCACGATGTTCGGCACGCCGGGGCTCTGACCTCGTCATGGCGCGCTCACGACCTGTTTGCAGGCCGCCGGCAGGCCGGCCAGCGTCAGCGGCGGCTTCGGCTTCGGCGGCACTTTCGGCGGCACCGGGTGGAGCGTCGATTCCTTGAACCAGAAATCGAGCGCGTGGCCGCAGCCGTCGCCGGCCGGCACCGGCGGTTGCGGCTTGCATTGCGCGCTGTCGGCCGGGCAGACGATACGGACGTGAAAATGCTCGGCGTGGCCCCACCACGGCCGCACCTTGGCAAGCCAGTCGCGATCCGCTCCGGCCTCGCGGCACATCGCCTTCTTGATCGCGGCATTGACAAAGATGCGCGTGACTTCGGGATCCTGCGCCGCGGCGCGGATCAAGTCGGTGCGGGTATGGCTCCACGCTTGCGGATCGACGTCGCGCCGATCCTTCGCCACCATATCGACGGCGCCGGTGAATTCGCGTTCCTCGCGCGTCTGCACATGGTCCGGCATCGGGGTGAACCAGATATCGGCATCGAGCCCGACCTGGTGGCTGGAATGGCCGGTGATCATCGGGCCGCCGCGCGGCTGCGACATGTCGCCGACCAGTAGCCCGTTCCAGCCGACTTTCTTGGCGTTGTCGGCAAACCGCTCCAGGAAATCGATCAGTTCCGGGTTGCCCCAGTTGCGATTGCGCGACAGCCGCATCACTTGCCAGGCCGGACCGCTAATCGGCAGCGGCACGGCGCCGGCAAGGCAGCCGTCGGCATAGGCGCCGATCGAGCGCGGCGGGCCGGGAAACGGCGTCAGCTTGCGGCCGAATAATTCCTTGGCCGGCGTCGACGGCGCATCGGGATGTTCGAGCGGCGGCAGCGGCGCCGGATTGAGCGTGCCGGGCGGCGTCGGATCGAGCGTGTCGGCGTCTTGCGCCAGCGCCGGCGCAATGCCTACCAGCAGCAGGGCGCCTATGAGGCGTAGCGCAGCGAGCATCGTTACTTTTTCACTTTCCTGTTCGTCGTCGAACGATCCGGTTTCAGCCGATACGCGATGGCGCGCGCCCGGCGGCGATACGCTGCCGCTAACCGCTTCTGCTGTCCAGTTGCGAACAAGTCCAAAGGGTCAATGTCATCGTCGCCATCGAGTTCCAATAGCCGCCGTTCGGTTGCGGCATGCGGCTCGATCGTGCCGTCGTGCAGGATGTGGCCGATGGCCAAACCGCGCGCCGCGAGCGCGCGCGCGACCAGAAGGCAGCGGTGGCAATCGAGCGGCTCGCGCTCGGCGCACATCAGGCAGACGCGGCCCGTTGCGCGGCCCTCGGCGCGCGCTTGCGCCGCATCGGCCATGAGGCGTTCGAGCCCCGCTTGGAATTCGCCTTGTCGCGCCATCGCCTCGTAATCGGCGATGCCGTCGCAATAAAGCTCGGGGTTTTGCGGGCGGCCGCCGAGCGCGTCGCCATACGGCAGATAGGTCACGTGCTCCCGCGCCAATAGCAGCGCGAGCTGCTTTGCCGAGAACCACGGGCAGAAGCGCGAAAACGGCGTCGAGCGCACGTCGGCAATGGCGTCGACGCCGGCCGCGTGCAGCATCGCGACAAAGCGCGCCGCGGCGATGTTGGAATGCCCGATGGTGAAAAGATCGAAGACTGGCATCGCTCTATCAAACCGTCGTCATCCTGAGGTGGCCGCGAAGCGGCCCTCGAAGGATGGAGCTGCGGCACCCGGGCCGTCGCCCTTCGAGGCTCGCTTCGCTCGCACCTCAGGGTGACGGGACAGCGCCTTTACAAGGTCCATGGCTGCTGATTGCATGATGCGGCTGGGGGATCGCATGCGTCGCCTGTGCTGCGTTTTGGCCGCGCTCGGCTGTATCCTGGTCGCCGCAACCGGGCGCGCCGCGGCTGCCGTCATCGTCGATATCGACCGCGCGAGTCAAAAAATGTTCGTCGCGGTCGACGGCGAGCCGCGCTACGCCTGGCGGGTGTCGACCGCCCGGCGCGGTTACATCACCCCGCCCGGCACCTACCACCCCGAAATGCTGGCGCGGCGCTGGTTCTCCAGCAAATACGATAATTCGCCGATGCCGCACTCGATCTTCTTTTACCGCGGCTACGCCATCCACGGCACCTACGAGATTTCCGGGCTGGGGCGGCCGGTTTCGCATGGCTGCGTGCGGCTCGATCCCGGCAACGCCGCGATCCTGTTCGATCTCGTCGAGCGCGAAGGCATCGGCAACACGACGATCGTGGTGCATTGATTTCTTATCCTTCCCCGTGAAAACGGGGGAGGTGCCGCGCGAAGCGCGGCGGTAGGGGCGTGGACCTCGACGATACTTCTGCAACGAAAACGACGCCACGAGTTCAGACGCCCCTCCACCGCGCTTCGGGTGGTCCCCCTACCCCGCTTTCGCGGGGGCGGATGAGCACCAGCGTTCTCGCAGCGCAGATTCTGCGCGCGAGTTTTGTCAAACAGCCAACAATTCCGGCCGTCATTGCGAGCAAAGCGATGACCCACCTTCGCTCGCTTCGTGAGCTACGGTGGGTTTGAGTCCACCGAAGCGCGGAGCGCGTAGGTGGAAGCAATCCAGAGCGGTACGGCAAAGAGCTGGATTGCTTCGCTTCGCTCGCAATGACGAAAGAAAGAAATAAAGAAAGGAAGCGGAACGCCGGCAAACGTAGGTCAATACCTCCCGCACCAGCGGGTGCGGGTCGCGCCACGGAAAGGCGGCTTGCGCCGCCTCACCGCTGTCGGGCGCGCTCGCCTGCCGGCGTTCCACCACGGCTCTCGCCAAAGGGAGTCGGCGTCCCTAAGGCTCAGCTTCAGGCCAGGCTTCCTGGGAGGCGAATATCTGCCTTTTGACTGGCACGGAAAAGGGGACTATATTAGGGTCACAGTCGGAGGAACCGTCATGGCGACCAAGCGACCCAAACCAGTCCACCAGATGACCGAAGCGCAGTTTGAGGCCATGTTCCCGGCCGGGGATGAGGATGCCTGTAAGCGGTATCTTGTCGCCCGCCGTTGGCCTAACGGCGTGGTTTGCCCGCGCTGTGGCAATGTGAGGGTATTCCTGGTTAGCTCGATGCCCTTCAAATGGCAGTGCTATGCGTGCGCTAAGGATCAGGGTTACCGTTTTTCGCACCTTGCGGGCACAATCTTTGAAAATACCAACAAGCCGCTGCGTCAGTGGTTCAAGGTTGTGCACCTGATGCTGACCAGCAAGAAAGGCATTAGCTCGCTGCAAATTCAGCGGCAGATGGGCTTCGGTTCTTATGAAACGGCGCTGCACATGACGCACAAAATTCGCGCCGCATTCTTTGAGCCGGAAACCAAATTGGGCGGTATTGTCGAAGTTGACGAGACATGGGTCGGCGGCAAGGATAAGAATCGCCACTGGAATAAGCGGCACCACGGCAAAGGCGGGGGCGCCGGCACTGGCAAAATTCCGGTCATCGGAGCGGTCCAGCGCAAAGGCAACGTGATCGCTCGCGTGCTTGACCACGTAACGAAAATCAATGTTCAAAATTTTGTACGCGAAGCCGTATCGCACAAGGTCAGTTTGCTGGCGACTGATGAGCACCAAGTTTATGATGGCCTGACAGATTATCCCGTCAAGTCCGTGAAACACAAAATTGAGCAATATGTTGTCGGTGCCGTTCACACCAACACGATTGAAGGTTTCTGGTCGATCTTCAAACGCGGCGTGGTCGGCACATTCCACAAGATGAGCGCCAAATACATGCCGCTCTATGTTGCGGAATTTCAGTTCCGTTACAACAACCGCTTCAATGCCGACATGTTCGGAACGATAATCGGGGGATGCTGAAATCATTTTGGCGGACCAGGGATGAACGTGGCGTTTTCGCCGAGAGGAGGTAGAATTTTCCCGGAATCTTTTTGCACAAAATTTCCCCTTAACATTCCCAGGAAATTTATTGTGCTAATTGCGGACTCGATTTTCGGATCGTCGGTCGTCACTGCAATCGGATAATAAATTGTGCTGTTGTTAATTTGCGCTGGCATACCATTGATTACGAACGTCACGTTTTTGAAGGTACAATGGTGGTAATTGTAGCCGCCAAGTGGCACTTGTTCATTCATTCGTGTGCAATCATAGACATCGGTAAGCGGTAAGCGCACTTGAAGTGCGCGAATCCACCCGAGTCGATCAGCTATATCAACCGCATAGCCAACTGTTCAAAGAATGAGGAATGCATAGAGAAGTGGCCTCCATCTTTTCTCCATGTCACGCCCCGCACGCCGGAAGGCGACGTAAAGGACGACCACGATAACCAGAGCGGGCCAGGAAATAAGCGCCCCGATGCTGCCCGCAATGGTCAACGCTTCGATTATCACAGGCATGATTTTCTCCTAGAGACAGTATCCCTAGTGGATCACGTCTGACATTTGAATCCTTGAGGGGATTCCCTGCGGACTCAATGCATGCGAGTCTGGCGCATGCGAACCGGAATTTCCATCACTCTCAAGCCTGCGGATCGCCGCCGCCTGAAGGCGCTCGCGCGAGATCGCAACACCCCGCACAAGCACGTCTGGCGGGCTGAGATCGTCCTGTTGAGTGCGGACGGTATCGGCACCAATGAAATCATGCGCCGGACCGGCAAGTCGAAAACCTGTGTCTGGCGCTGGCAGGAACGCTTCATGGAGGCGGGCTACAACGGCCTCCTGCACGATAAAACACGCCCGTCGCGCATCCCGCCGCTGGGATCGAACATCACCGAACGCGTCGTGGCCCTCACCCAGACCGACCCGCCCACCGAGGCGACCCACTGGACTTCCGCGATGATGGCGAAAGTCGTCGGCATCAGCGCGAGTTCCGTCCAACGCATCTGGCGCGCGCATGGCCTGCAACCGCACCGGGTCAAACAGTTCAAGCTTTCTACCGACCCGCGCTTCGTCGACAAGTTGCGCGACATCGTCGGCCTCTATGTCGATCCGCCCGCCCATGCCGTGGTCCTCTCGGTCGATGAAAAGAGCCAGATCCAAGCGCTCGACCGCACCCAGCCCGGCTTGCCGATGAAGAAGGGCCGTGCCGGGACGATGACCCACGACTACAAACGTCACGGCACCACCTCGCTGTTTGCGGCCCTCAATGTCCTCGACGGTACCGTCATCGGGTGCAACATGCAGCGCCACCGGCACCAGGAGTTCATCCGCTTCCTCAACGCCGTCGAGGCGCAGGTGCCGGCGCGAAAGGAAATCCACGCTATCGTCGACAACTACGCAACTCACAAGCATCCGAAGGTGCGCCAATGGCTGGCTCGGCATCCCCGCTGGACCTTCCACTTCACGCCCACATCGGCATCCTGGCTCAACGCCGTCGAGGGCTTCTTCGCCAAGCTCACAAAGCGGCGATTGAAGCGCGGTACCTTCCTATCGGTCGTCGACTTGCAGGCCGCCATCAATCGCTTCGTTATCGAACATAATGCCGAACCCAAACCCTTCACTTGGACTGCTGATCCCGACAAAATTATCCAGGCTGTCAGACGCGGGCACCAAGTGTTAGATTCCATCCACTAGAAGTAGTTTCCACCCGTGATCCCAACCAGTCAAGAGGCAGATATTCGCCTCCTGGGACGCGGTCTGAACGGGCGTTACCCGCCTTCGCCTGTCCCAGCCCAGTGAAGCACCTCACACCCCGGTCATAGTGCCGGGAGGCATGATGCCCAAGCCGCCCGAGTGCGCAGCTGATGAGGCCGCACCCGCGGGCACCGCCCTCGCCCCAACCGCCCGGCATCACCGGGCGGCGTCCTTTTGGGCGAGATTTGATTCGCACCAATATGTCACGATAATGGTGACTTGTCAAGAGCGTCGTCACAATAATTGTGACGACGCTTCTCGCCCCCGCTTTCGCGGGTGAGGATTAAACCTCACACATCCACCTTCAGCGCGGCGATAAAAGCTTCCTGCGGGATGTCGACCTTGCCGAACTGGCGCATGCGCTTCTTGCCTTCTTTCTGCTTGTCGAGCAGCTTGCGCTTGCGCGTCACGTCGCCGCCGTAGCATTTGGCGGTGACGTCCTTGCGGAACGCGCGCACGGTTTCCCGCGCGATGATCTTGCCGCCGATCGCGGCCTGAATCGGCACCTGGAACATATGCGGCGGGATCAGCTCTTTGAGCTTCTCGGCCATGGCGCGGCCGCGCTGCTCGGCGCGGGTGCGATGCACCAGCATGGCGAGCGCATCGACCGGCTCGCCGTTGACCAGCATTTGCAGCTTGACCAGGTCGGACGGCTTGTAATCGGTCAGGTGGTAGTCGAACGAGGCGTAACCGCGCGACACCGATTTGAGCCGGTCGTAAAAATCGAACACCACTTCGTTGAGCGGCAGGTGATATTTCACCAGCGCGCGGTTGCCGACGTAAGTGAGCTCTTTCTGCTCGCCGCGGCGGTCCTGGCACAGTTTGAGCACCGAGCCGAGATATTCGTCCGGCGTGAGGATCGTCGCCTCGATCCACGGCTCCTGCATTTCCTCGATATGGTTCGGGTCCGGCATATCGACCGGATTGTGGATTTCCAATTGTTGGCCGTTGCGGAGTTTTATCTTGTAGATCACCGAGGGCGCGGTCGCGATCAGATCGAGATCGAATTCGCGCTCCAGCCGCTCCTGGATGATTTCGAGATGCAGCAGGCCGAGAAAGCCGCAACGGAAGCCGAAGCCGAGCGCGGCGGAGGTTTCCATCTCGTAGGAAAAGCTGGCGTCGTTCAATCGCAGCCGGCCCATGGCGGCGCGCAGATTCTCGAAATCGGCGGCGTCGACCGGAAACAGTCCGCAAAACACCACCGGAATCGCCGGGCGGAAGCCGGGCAGCGGCGCGGCCATCGGTTTTTTCTCGTCGGTGATGGTGTCGCCGACTCTCGTGTCGGCCACTTCCTTGATCGAGGCGGTGAGAAAGCCGATCTCGCCGGGGCCGAGCTCGTCGAGCTCGACGCGCTTGGGCGTGAACACGCCGACGCGGTCGACCTCGTAGGCGGCGTCGGTGCCCATCATGCGGATGCGCTGGCCCTTTTTCAAAACGCCGTCGACCACGCGGAACAGCACGACGACGCCGAGATAGCTGTCGTACCAGCTGTCGACCAAGAGCGCCTTGAGCGGCGCTGCGGCGTCGCCCGTGGGCGGCGGCAGGCGATGCACGATCGCTTCCAGCACTTCCGGCACATTGTCGCCGGTCTTCGCCGAAATCAGGATCGCGTTCGAGGCGTCGAGCCCGATCACGTCCTCGATCTGCTGGCGCACCTTGTCGGGCTCGGCGGCCGGCAGATCGACCTTGTTGAGCACCGGCACGATCTCGTGATTGTTGTCGATCGCCTGATAGACATTGGCGAGCGTCTGCGCCTCGACGCCCTGGCTGGCGTCGACCACCAGCAGCGAGCCCTCGCAGGCGGCAAGCGAGCGGTTGACCTCGTAGGCGAAATCGACGTGGCCCGGCGTGTCGATGAGATTGAGCACGTAGTCCTTGCCGTCGCGCGCGCGGTAATTGAGGCGAACGGTCTGCGCCTTGATGGTGATGCCGCGCTCGCGCTCGATGTCCATCGTATCGAGCACCTGATCGACCATTTCGCGCTCGGACAAGCCGCCGGTGAGCTGAATGAGCCGGTCGGCGAGCGTCGATTTGCCGTGGTCGATATGGGCGATGATCGCGAAATTGCGGATGTTTTCGATTTTGCCCGCGCTCATGCGGCGCAGATAACATTCGCCCCCCCAAGCAGCAAGTGACGGTCGCGAAGTGACCGTCATTCCGGGACGCGCCGAAGGCGCGGGCCCGGAACCCATATTCACAAACCGGGGTTATGGATTCCGGGCTCGCCGCTGCGCGGCGCCCCGGAATGACAAGTCTCAATATCAAGCACCGCCCGCAGTAAAATGCCGCTGCCGCCGGCGGCGCTCGGCATTGGCTCCGCCGCACCGCGGTGCTAATTTGATCCGCGGCGACGGTTCCATTCATGACTGCTGCTGACTTCCCGCCGCGCGACCCGTTCGCACGGCTGTATGACGCCTTGATCGATCCGATGCGCTGCGAGCGCGCCATGGCGCTGGTGCTCGCCGGCTATGCCGTCGTGTGGACGCTCTACGGCGCGATCGCCAAGAGCAGCCAGGACCTCAACCCCGACATGGGCGAGGTGGCGGCGTGGTCGCACGAGGTCGTCCTCGGCTCGCCCAAACATCCGCCGCTTGCGGCCTGGCTGGTGCGGGCATGGTTCGACGTCATGCCGGCCGCGACCTGGGCCTATTATCTGTTGGCCGTGGCGCTGGCGACGGTTGCGCTGTGGATCGCCTGGCGCGTCGCCGCACGCTATCTGCCCGCCGACAAGCGCGTCGTCGGCATCGTGCTGCTGACCTTGGTGCCGTTCTACAATTTTCATGCGCTGAAGTTCAACGTCAACACCGTGCTGATCCCGTTTTGGGCGGCGACGACGTGGTGGTTCCTGCGCTCGCTGGAAACCCGCCGCGCCGGATGGGCGGCGCTGGCGGGAGCCGGCGCCGCGGCCGCCATGCTTGGCAAATATTGGTCGATCATTCTCTTTGCCGGACTTGGCGTTGCCGCGCTCGCCGATCCGCGCCGCGGCGCCTATTTCCGCTCGCCGGCGCCGTGGCTGACGATCGCCGTCGGCGCCGTGCTGATCGCCCCGCACCTTGTCTGGGTCGCGACGCACAATTTCGAGCCGCTCCATTATGCGTTCGCGGCGCACGAGACGACGCTGGCCGTTGCGGCCTACTATGCAGTCGCCTTTCTTGCCGGCACTGCGGCCTATGTCGCGGCGCCAATAGTTTTCAACCTCATGGCCACCCGGCCCAGCAAGGCGGCGATCGGCGACAGCATCTGGCCGCCGGCGGGAGACCGCCGCACGGTCCTTATCGCGCTGGCCGCGCCGATCCTCCTCGCGGCGCTGGGTTCGATCCTACTCGAAGTCCGAATTGACCCGCTGTGGACGATGTCGGGGATGACTTTGCTGCCGGTCGTGCTGTTGGCGTCGCCGCTCCTGAGCGTTCCGCGCCAGGCTGCCGTGCGGCTGTTGGCCCTGGCAATCGTTTATCCGATGCTCATGGTCGCCGCGTCTCCGGTGATCGCGCTGGTCATCCACCGCGAGGGCGTGCCGAATTACGGGAGCCATTATCAGCTCATCGCCCGGGCCGTAGAACGCGCCTGGAACGGGCGCACCGACAAACCGCTGCGCATCGTCGGCAGCGAAGCCGCCATCGTCAATGGAATGGTGTTTTACTTCGCAAAGCTGCCGTCGACGCTCGACATCATGACTCCGGCGGACACGCCCTGGGTCGACGACGATCGCATCAAACGCGACGGCATCGCGATCGCGTGTCCAGTGCCTGAGGCGTTTTGCCTGCGGACCATGAATAATTATGCCGCACGCTTTCCCGGCGCCCAGGCCGAAGACGTCACGTTGGCGCGCCGCTTTTTCGGCACGCTCGACAAGCCGGTGGCGTATCGAATCCTGACGATCCCGCCGCAGTAGCCGTCATTCCGGGGCCGAGCCAACGGGTCCGCGCGAAGCGCGCGGCCCGATGACAGGCTCCGCGAGGAGCCCGGAATCCATAACCACGAATCGTGAATATGGATTCCGGGTTCGCCGCTTCGCGGCGCCCCGGAATGACGAGGCATCAATACCGGTAATGGTCCGCTTTGTATGGCCCGCCGACCGGCACGCCGATATAGGTCGACTGCTTGTCGGAAAGCTTGGTCAGCTTGACGCCGATCTTGTCGAGATGCAGCCGCGCCACTTTCTCGTCGAGCGCCTTCGGCAGCGTATAGACCTTCTTTTGGTATTTGCCGGGATTGGTCCACAGTTCGATCTGCGCCAGCGTCTGGTTGGTGAACGACGACGACATCACGAAGCTCGGATGGCCCATGGCATTGCCGAGATTCACAAGTCTTCCTTCGGACAGAAGGATGATGCGGTGGCGATCGGGGAATTCGATCTCGTCGACCTGCGGCTTGACGTTCACCCATTTCAGATTGCGCAAGCTCGCGACCTGAATCTCGCTGTCGAAGTGGCCGATATTCGCGACGATGGCGCGGTCCTTCATCCTGCGCATGTGCTCGATGGTGATGACGTCGACGTTGCCGGTGGCGGTGACGAAAATGTCGGCGCGCGGAGCGGCATCCTCCATGGTGGTGACTTCGTAGCCTTCCATCGCCGCCTGCAGCGCGCAGATCGGATCGACCTCCGAAACCATCACCCGGCAGCCGGCTTGGCGCAGCGAAGCCGCCGAGCCTTTGCCGACGTCGCCGAAACCCGCGACCATCGCCACCTTGCCCGCCATCATGACGTCGGTGCCGCGGCGGATGCCGTCGACGAGCGACTCGCGGCAGCCATAGAGATTGTCGAATTTCGACTTGGTGACGCTGTCGTTGACGTTGATGGCTGGGAACAACAGCCGGCCTTCCTTCTCCATCTGATAGAGCCGATGCACGCCGGTCGTGGTTTCCTCGGTGACGCCTTTGAGGTTTTTCGCCGTCGCGGTGTACCAGCCCGGCTTATCTTTCAGCCGTTTTTTGATCGCCGCAAACAGCACTTCTTCTTCCTCGTTGGTCGGCTTGGCGACGACGCCGGGATTACTCTCGGCCTGCATGCCGAGATGCATCAAGAGCGTGGCGTCGCCGCCGTCGTCGAGGATCATGTTGGGGCCGCCGCCGTCCGACCATTCGAAAATGCGATGGGTGTAATTCCAATAGTCTTCGAGCGTTTCGCCCTTGACGGCAAAGACCGGCGTGCCGCCGGCGGCGACCGCGGCGGCGGCGTGATCCTGCGTCGAGTAGATGTTGCACGAGGCCCAGCGCAGGTCGGCGCCGAGCGCCTTGAGCGTCTCGATCAGCACCGCGGTCTGGATCGTCATGTGCAGCGAGCCGGCGATGCGCGCCCCGCGCAACGGCTGGCGCGGCCCGAACTCCTCGCGCGTCGCCATCAGCCCGGGCATCTCGGTCTCGGCGATGGCGATTTCCTTAGCTCCCCATTCGGCGAGCCCAATGTCCTTGACGACAAAATCGCCGGCTGCGGCGTGGGTTTTAGGTTTGGTCGACGTGCTCATAACGATCCTTCCGCGGCGGGATTTATTGGGGTGTCGCGCAGGGTTCTAGCAGGGCGCCGGCGGGGCGGCAATAAAGACATAAAGATACCTTTATGTCTAATCCACGAATTGGCCGGCGGCACCAAGCTCGTCGCCACCGTGCATCCTTCCGCGCTGTTGCGCATCGAGGACGCGGCCGACAAACGCGCGGCATATCGGGATTTCGTCGCCGACCTGAAAGCGGCCGCGGCGGCCGCGCCGAAGCGTTGAGGTCTACGGTTTCGATGCCGCGGCGGGAGCCCGCGATTTCACCACGCCGGCCTGCGTCAGCGCCGCCGCGATCTGCTGCATGCGGTTGATGAGATCCACCGCCGCCGCCGGCGGCAGAACCAGGCGACAGGCCGGATAGCGGCGGCCGGTGATCGGCGCATTGGCCTTGACGTCGTCGAACCGGGTGACGCCGAATTCGATGCGCAGGGTCTGGCCGTCGAAGATCAGGCCGGTGATCGAATCGGCAAAGGTTTCCTCCATATCCGCGCGGTCGAGGTAGCGGATCGTCGCCGGCTGGCGCTCGCCCGGAGCGGCCGATGCCGGAGCGGCGGCGCCCGATGCACTTCCTTTTGAAGTCGTCGGTTCGGGACTCATCTGCTGTTTCTCCTGCGGACGTTTATCTTTGGGCGATGCCCTGCCTTGCGGCGCGGCTGCACCCTTACCCGTCTTCTTTGACCACAACTCTTTGATCATAGCCATCAACCAACCTTAAATCGACGGGCCGATCAATCGACCTCGCCGAAGCCCGAGTCGATCAGCGCCGCCAGAGCCGCGACGACTTCGGCGGCTTGCCGGCCCGTTGCTTCGACCGTGATCGATGTGCCGGGCGCCGCCGCGAGCATCATCAGGCCCATGATCGAGGTGCCGCCGACACTGTCGCCGTTACGCTTCACCCGCACCTCGGCGTCGAATTTCTCGACCGTCTGGACGAATTTGGCCGACGCGCGCGCATGCAGGCCCTTCTTGTTGCAGATGACGAACGAGCGCACCACCGCGCCCGCGCGCACCGGCTGTTGGTCGGGCACATATTGGTCGGGGCGCGGCGCCGGTTCGTTCATTTGCCGGTGAGGACGCGACTGGCGATGGTGACGTATTTTCGTCCCGCTTCCTGGGCGGCGGCGACGGCTTCCGCCAGCGGGCACTCGTCGCGCACCTTGGCGAGCTTGACCAGCATGGGAAGATTGATGCCGGCCAGCACTTCGACCTTGGGCCGGCTCATCACCGAGATGGCAAGGTTGGACGGCGTGCCGCCGAACATGTCGGTCAAAATCGCAACCCCATCGCCGGAGTCGACGCGCCGCACCGCTTCGATGATGTCCTTGCGGCGCGCCTCGACATCGTCGTCCGGGCCGATGGTAACCGCCTCGACCTGGGCTTGCGGTCCGACCACGTGTTCCAAGGCCGCGCGGAATTCAACAGCCAGCCGCCCGTGGGTCACAAGCACAAGACCGATCATGGAACTCCCCGCGGGCGCGTCCCGGGTGCACCGCACGAAAGGGGCCTCATAATGACCATCCGAAGCCTCGGCGCAAGGGGCATTCTGAGCGAATTCCGAGGGTTGCCGCATTGCAGTAGAATAAGTCATTCGGACCGCGGTGACATGCCCGGCGGGCAACCGGGCAGTCGACGGCCAGTCAATCAGCTTCGGTCTCGTTTAGTCTTGGACCATTATGGTTAATCAATCGCCAACCGATGCGCGCGCGGCCAATCAGGGCGGTTGCGGATCGAGCGCCGCGCCGGACCAGGCGATGTGCGCCAGCAGCGCCGGCAAGGCCGCCGCGCCCGATGCGACGGCGAGCCGCGGCAGCTCGATCCCTTCGATCTCGACCGTTGGCTTTTCCGGCAACCGTTCGGCGTCCGCCGCGTTTAGATCGACAATGAGGCCGACCACGGCGCAAGGCTCGTAATCGAACCGCAGAATGCCGGTGCCGCGCAATTCGATCAGGCCGGCGAGCGCCGGCGCCGGGCGCACCAGAAGCCGTCCGCCGACGCTTTCGATATGGACGCGATCGTCGCCGATCAGGCGCGCGAAGCGCAGGCGGCCGGCGCGCGCCGCTTCGATGAGTTCGAGCGCGAGGAGCGATTTGCCCGCGCCCGACGGCCCACGGATCAGCGCCGCGCGCGCGTCGACCAGCACGGCCGAGGCGTGCACCGTCGCCGTCATCACATCGCCGGCAGGCGGACGACAAAGCGCGCGCCGAGCACCGTCGGCTCGCCATCCGGTCCCGGCGCGCCGGTCCGGTTCTCGACCCCGATGGTGCCGCCATGCGCTTCGACGATCTGTTTGGAGATCGACAGGCCGAGGCCGGAATTCT
Source organism: uncultured Alphaproteobacteria bacterium (assembly GCA_963823225.1). Lineage (GTDB taxonomy): Bacteria > Pseudomonadota > Alphaproteobacteria > Rhizobiales > Xanthobacteraceae > BOG-931. Next base: position 911,579 of record CAWGKM010000001.1, read on the forward strand.
GGCCGAAACCCTGATGCGGGCGATCGGTGTAGAAACGCTCGAAAATCTTTTCCAGCGCATCGGGCCGCACGCCCGGCCCATCGTCATCGACAAAAATTTCGATATGGTTGCGCTGCCGCCGGCAGGTGACGCGCACCGTGGCACCGGGCGGCGAGAACGAGCGCGCGTTCTCGATCAGATTGTCGACGATTTGGCCGAGTCGCGAATCGTGTCCCGGCACCTGGAAGGCGCGCGCGCCGCCGCCTTCGAAGCGCAGCGTGACCTTGACGCCGTCGTCGCGCTTGACCTCGTTCGCCCCCGCAACCAGCGTGGACAGGAGTTTGGCGAAGTCGACCGGAGCGGCCTCCTGGCGTTGCAGCTCGGCGTCCAGCCGGCTGGCGTCGGAAATGTCGGAAATCAGCCGATCGAGCCGGCGCACGTCGTGCTGGATGATATTGAGGAGCCTGGCGCGGCTCTCATCCGTTTTCGCGACCGGCAGCGTCTCCACCGCCGAGCGCAACGAGGTGAGCGGATTTTTCAGTTCATGCGCGACATCGGCAGCGAAACTTTCGATCGCTTCGATCCTCGAGTACAGCGCGTTGGTCATGTCGCGCAGCGCGCCGGAGAGGTGGCCGATCTCGTCGCGCCGGCGGGTAAAATCGGGGATTTCGACCCGCGAGCGAATGCGCCGGCGGACGCTTTCGGCGGCGTCCGCAAGGCGGCGCACCGGCTCGGCAATCGTGCCGGCAAGCAGGATCGAAAGCACGATCATCACGCCAGCGGCGACCAGGAAGACTTTCAGGATGGCGAGCCGCTCGGCCTCCACCATGTCGTCGATCTCGGCGCCCTGGGTCGACAGCATCAGCGCGCCGCGCACCGCGCGGAACCGCTGCACCGGCACCGCGACCGAGACAATGACGTCGCCGCGGTCGTTGATGCGCACCATGCTGGCATTCTGGCCGTTCAAGGCCTGCGCCACTTCGGAATAGCCCTTGCCGTCGTCGGGGCCGAGATCGTGGTAGAGCGGCAGATCGCCCCGGCCGAGCCACATCCGGATGGCGATGAAGGCGCGTTCGAAGAAGCCCGGTTTTTCCGCGGTCGGCGACGGCAGATCGAAGCGCAACACGTCGCCGCGGCCGAACAAGTTGCGGCTGTCGACGAGGAGCACGCCGTCGCGGTCGTAGATGCGCGCGCGCGTCTTGGTCGGCGAAACCAGCCGGCGCAAGATCGGCGCCACCCGCTCCGGATTGATCGGAAAATCAATGCCGTAGAGCGCGTCTTCGCTCGGGCCGTAGCTTTGGCCGGGCTGCAGATTAAGCAGCTTGTCCGGATCGAGCGTGATGGAGGAATCCGTTTCGACCGTCGCCGAAGATGCAATCGCGCCGGCGATGATCTGGCCCTGCACCAGAAGACTTTGGATGCGCGCGTCGATCAGTCCGGCGCGGAACTGCGAAAGAAACACGATGCCGATGGAGAGCGCGAGCAGGCCGGTGACGTTGAGAACGACGATGCGGCGGGTGAGGCTCGAAAAGCTTTGCGTGATGAAGAATTGCCAGGCGCGCTGCAACCAGTCGCCGACGCGGGCGATGCCGTGGGCCGCCGGATGCGGCTGCGCGTCATCGGGGCCGGCGTTATCCGCCTGGCTCTCGATTTGGTTCTCGACCTGAGGCTCGGCCTCTGTCGATGCAGGTTCTGCGGTTCGATCGAGCACGTCGTCTGCCGGGGTTTCGATCATGCCCCGCAACCCGCGAGGCATGGACGCCATTACTACCGCACGTCAGCCGCCCAGTCAGGAGCCATGGTTCCGCGATTTAGACTCGCCGGTCCGCGGCCTCTTGCGCGAGGATTTAATTGAGCATGATCTTATCGGAAAACCGGACGCCACTTTTCCGGATCATGCTCTCCGCGCGTTATTCCTTAAAACGATAGCCGACGCCGTACAGCGTCTCGATCATATCGAATTCGTTGTCGCTGGCCTTGAACTTTTTGCGCAGCCGCTTGATGTGGCTGTCGATGGTGCGGTCGTCGACATAGACCTGATCGTCATAGGCCGCATCCATCAACGCGTTGCGGCTTTTCACCACGCCCGGGCGGCTCGCCAGCGCCTGCAGGATGAGAAATTCGGTGACGGTGAGCGTCACCGGCTCGTTCTTCCAGGTGCAGGTGTGGCGCTCCGGATCCATGCGCAGGAGCCCGCGCTCCAGCACTTTGCTGTCGGCTTCCTTCGGCGCGGCGCCGTCCTTCGGCGCGGCGCGGCGCAGCACCGCCTTGACGCGTTCGACCAGAAGGCGCTGCGAAAACGGTTTGCGGATGAAATCGTCGGCGCCCATTTTCAGGCCGAACAATTCGTCGATCTCCTCGTCCTTCGAGGTGAGGAAAATCACCGGCAGGTCGGATTTCTGGCGCAGCCGGCGCAACGTCTCCATGCCGTCCATGCGCGGCATTTTGATATCGAGAATGGCAAGATCGGGCAGCGCGGTCTTAAAACCGTCAAGCGCGGAAGCGCCGTCGGTATAGGTCGTGATGCGATAGCCTTCGGCCTCGAGCGCGATCGACACCGAGGTGAGGATATTGCGGTCGTCGTCGACGAGAGCGATTGTCGGCATGGCGGCCTTCTAACATGAGTTGGCCGCAAGCTTCACCAGCCCCGGCCCCATGTGCCTTTCAAGCCTCATGTGGGGGCGGAAGTGTGACGAGACAAGGCGAAATCGGGGCAATTCCTGAGGCTTCGGTTGGCCGGCCGGCTTGAAGGTGCCAAAAGTAACCGGCACGAACGCCTAAAGAACCCCACGGCACGCCATGCCCGAACCCAACAAAGCCCCCTTCCCGCTGCCGGGCGTCATGCCGGATCGCCTGCCGGAGAACGCCCCGGCGCCGGATTTCGACCCAAAATTGCTTGGCAAGAGCCTGCTGCGGGCGACGCGGGCGGGATCGCTGGCGACCATCGACCGCAATACCGGCCATCCGTTCGCCTCGCTGGTCAATGTCGCGACCGACTTCGACGGCGCGCCTGTGATCCTGGTCTCCCGGCTCTCCACCCATACCGCCAATTTGGAAGCCGACGGCCGCGCGGCGGTGCTGCTCGCGGCCACCGGCAAAGGCGACCCGCTCGCGCATCCCCGCCTCACCCTCATCGGCAGCTTCGTCCAACTGGCGCGCGACGACCCTCAGGAGGCGCGCGTGCGCCGGCGCTTCCTCGCCCGTCATCCGAAGTCGGAGCTTTATGCCGGCTTTGGCGATTTCTCGTTCTGGCGGCTTGACGCGGCGTCCGCTCATCTCAACGGCGGCTTTGCCCGCGCGGCCGATCTGAAAGCCTCCGACGTGATGACCGATATATCGGGCGCCGAGGATTTGCTCGAAGCCGAGGCCGGCGCGGTCGCGCATATGAACGCGGATCACGCCGATGCGGTGCGGCTCTACGCGATAAAACTCCTCGGCGCCGAAGATGGAGCGTGGCGGCTCACCGGGCTCGACCCGGACGGCCTCGATCTCGCCTGCGGCGACGCGACCTTGCGGCTGCCGTTTGCGGAGCGCGTCACCACCGCGGAACAATTACGCAAGGTGGTGGTGGATTTGGCAAAAAAGGCGCGGGCGAACTAGTTGCGAGCCGCTCAATACGGTTACCGTGCCGACAGGACAGGCGCGTTTGCGCTGCACTGCATCATCGGAACGCGCGCGGCTTTGGCTCGTTAGTCTTATGATGGGCTGCGCTCTTGGCACATGCTAGGATGCCCGATATAGGGTCGCCTGCCGGCAGGCGGGCGCATTCGGCATCGCGCGGCGGCCGTCCAAGGCCCCGGATTTCCGACATGTTTCCGACATGCGGCGCGGGCCAATAAGCGGAGGCTAGGGTGCAGGAAACGGGAGTGAGGAACGGCGCGCACGGCGCCGATAAATTCGGCTTCAAAAACCTCGCCGGCGTGCATTGGAATCTGCCCGACACCTTGCTCGTCGAGCACGCCATCCGCAACGGCGAGGGCTCGTTGGTGCACGGCGGCGCCTTTTGCGCCGAGACCGGCGTGCATACCGGCAGGAGCCCGAAGGACAAGCACACCGTGGTCGACGCGCTGACCGAGAACACCATGTGGTGGGACGGCAACCGCAAGCTCAGCCAAGCCAATTTCCAGCTGCTGTACGACGATTTCATCGCGCATGCGCGCGGCAAGACGCTGTTCGCGCAGGATCTCTACGGCGGCGCCGATCCGAAATACCGGATAAAAACGCGGGTCTATACCGAGCTCGCCTGGCATTCGCTGTTCATCCGGCAATTGCTGATCCGGCCCAACGTTTTCGAACTCGAAGACTTCGCCCCCGAACTCACCATCGTCGACCTGCCGAGCTTCAAGGCCGATCCGGCGCGCCACGGCGTGCGCAGCGACACCGTGATCGCCATCGACTTCACCAAGAAGATCATCCTGATCGGCAACTCGTCCTATGCCGGCGAGATGAAGAAATCGGTGTTCACCACGCTCAATTTCTACCTGCCCGCGCTTGGCGTCATGCCGATGCATTGCTCGGCCAATGTCGGCAAGGACGGCGACGTGGCTTTATTCTTCGGGCTGTCCGGCACCGGCAAGACCACGCTGTCGGCCGATCCCAATCGCACGCTGATCGGCGACGACGAGCACGGCTGGGGCGAGGACGGCGTGTTCAATTTCGAGGGCGGCTGCTACGCCAAGTGCATCAAGGCTTTCGAAGGAAGCGGAGCCGGAAATCTACGCCGCGACCAATCGCTTCGGCGCCGTGCTCGAAAACGTCGTGTTCGATCCGCAAACCCGCATCTGCGATTTCGACAGCGACAAGAAGACCGAAAATACCCGCTCAGCCTATCCGATCGAATTCATGCCGCTGGCCTCGCACACCGGCCGCGCCGGCCAGCCGAAGAACATCGTCTTCCTCACCGCCGACGCCTTCGGCGTCATGCCGCCGATCGCCAAGCTCACGCTGGCGCAGGCGATGTATCACTTCCTGTCCGGCTATACCGCCAAGGTCGCCGGCACCGAAAAAGGCCTGGTCGGCGTCCAGCCGGACTTCTCGACCTGTTTCGCAGCGCCGTTCCTGCCGCGGCCGCCGGCGGAATACGGTAATCTGCTTCGCGACTTCATCAAGAAGCACAATGTCGATTGCTGGCTGGTCAATTCGGGCTGGACCGGCGGCATCTACGGCACCGGCCGCCGCATGCCGATCAAGGCGACGCGCGCTTTGGTCACCGGCGCGCTCGACGGTTCGCTGAAAAATGCCAGTTATCGCACCGATCCCTATTTCGGCTTCGCGGTGCCGACTTCGGTGCCCGGCGTCGAACCGCATTTGCTTTATCCAATGAAGACCTGGAAGGACAAAGCCGCCTTCGACGCCACCGCGCGCAAGCTGGTGCGCATGTTCCAGGAGAACTTCGTCAAACACGAAAAGCACGTCGACGCCGACGTGCGCGCCGCCGCGCCGGAAGTCCGCCTCGCGGCGGAGTGACGTTGCGCTAGCGAATAGCTAGAGCCTTATCGGTTTTGATGGAATCAAAACCGGGCTCTAGTTTTTTTGTTTGAGCATGATCTTTTCCGAAAACCGGTGTCCACTTTTCGGGACCATGCTCTAACGCTTGCGGGAATTCTTCGACGGTTGAGCCCATTCGGCGACGCAGCGTTCGAGATCTTTGAGGTTGCTGTGCATCTGCTCGAGCGCGAATCCGAGCGCGAAGAAGCATTCCGCCGCGTCGCTGGGAAGACCACGCGTTAGACCGTCGCGACGCAACGCATCGACCGCGGCGGCATAGGCATCGACAGCCGATGCCACGGCGGTAAGCGGCGGCGGACGCCGACCCGCCCGCAGCGCGGCCCCGCTCGCGCGCAAGTAGTCGGCGAAGGCCGTTCCGGCCTGCGCCAGCGGCGTTTCGAGCCGCGCCCGCAATGCCTCGGGCAGCGGAGCGATGGCCGCTCGCCCGATCATCACGAGGTCATGGCGCAGCCGCAACAGCGTGCGCAACAGCGGTCCGGTATCGGGCCCGACGGCAAGGCCCGCCGACCGCTCGTGCTCGGCCTCGGCGCCGACCACGTTCATTTGCACCAAAGCCTGGCCGATGCCGTCCTGAATGCGGTGGAGCGCATCGACGTCGAGGCCTTGCGCCAAGCCAGCCAGCAGCTCGCCCAGCGCCTGCGCCATCCGCTCGAGGGTGCGGGCCGCCGCGCCGACGATCAGGGCATGGGCGTTCGACGGCAACAGGAAAAACGAAACACACAAACCGGTAACGCCGCCGAGCGCGACTTCAAGCAGGCGATCGAGAGCAGAAGCGATCGGACTGGCGTGGGTCATCGTCGGAATCAGCAGCACGATGATGGCGGTGACCGGCGCGACGGCGAATCTGGGGTTGATCGCCGCGATGAAGGCAAGCGGAGCCACGGCAAGCGCGAGAACCGCGAGCAGCGCGATTTCGCTCGCATGCGGAATAAGCACGCCGATGGCGCCGCCGTAGATCGCGCCGCCCAGCGTCCCCACCAGATAATCGAACGTTGCCTTCAGCGAGCGTCCGACGCTCATCTGCGTCACGATGACGGCCGTCAATACCGCCCACAACGGCAACGGCAGTTGCAACGCTTGCGCCAGCGCAAGGGACACCAGCGCGGCAATCGTCACCCTGATCGAAAGCGCCAGCTGCGCGCGGCGGTGACGAACCAGGGCGCGGAGCCCGGTCCAGAGTGTTGCGGTGCGCTTCACGATGACGGTTCCGGGACGGCGACGTCGGAAGTATTGGATTGCTTTCTGCTATGACGAGAAAATCACATCGACCTGCCGACGACAAGGAATGCATCGCATGCGGCGCCGCGAGCGGGAAACGAAATATCACCGCTCAATTCTCCAGCAGGGCGACCGTGCCGAGACCGCCGTCCGAACATATGCTGACAATGGCGCGGCTGCCCTTCGGCAACGCGGCAAGCTCCTTGACGGCCTGACTTAAAATCCGCGCTCCGGTGGCCGCGAACGGGTGTCCGAGCGCTACGCTGCCGCCGTTCGGATTCATCCGTTCGCGCGGAAAGCTCCCGAACCTATGCTCGACGCCGGCCTTGGCGCGGACGAAGTCTTTATCTTCGAGTCCCTTGATGTGGCAGAGCACTTGTGCGGAAAACGCCTCGTGAATTTCCCACAGCGCGATGTCGTCGAACTTCAGCCCGTGCCGCGCCAGCAACCGCGGAATGGCGGACACCGGAGCCATCAGCAGACCCTCGGTGAAGATATCGACGGCCGCCATTTCGAAATCCACCAAGCGAGCGCGCGGCAGCCGTTGCGGCAAGCGGTTCAAGCCTTCGCCGGTCGCGACCCAGATGGCGGCGGCGCCATCGGTCAGCGGCGAGCTGTTGCCCGCCGTGAGCGTGCCCCGTCCGCTGGTCCGATCGAATACCGGCTTGAGCTTGGCGAGCTTTTCCAGCGAGGTGTCGCGGCGCGGAAAATGGTCTTTACCGGTGCCGTCCACGGCAACGATCAAATCGGTGAAGAACCCGCGATCCTGCGCCGCAACGGCCCTTTGGTGGCCTTGCAGCGCAAGCTCGTCTTGTTCGCGACGGCCGATATTCCAATCCTTCGCCATATCCTCGGTATGTTCGCCCATGCTGCGGCCGGTGACGCGATTCTTTATTTGCGGCACAAACAGCCGGATATCGGATGGACGTAATTTGCGAAGCAGGCCGATCCGTTGTCCCGTGCTATGGGCCTGAAACATGCGGCGCAGCCAAACCGACATATTCTGCCCCAAGCCGATCTGGACCCGGCTCATGCTCTCGACGCCGCCGACCAAAGCGAGCGCCGCCGGTCTTTTCCCGAACATCCCGGCCGCCTCGAACACGCCGGCCATGCTGGTGCTGCATTGCATGATGGTCGTAAACGTCGGCACATGCGGATCGAGTTTGCTCTCGAGCCAGACTTCGCGCGCCAGGTTGCCATAGGCGAGATTGAGCACGACCGCGCCCCAAACCGCGAAATCGATGGCGCCGTTGACCTGCGCGGCCATCGCCAGAACCACGGGCACCGACAAGGCGAGCGAATCGCGATTGGCGAAGGGGCCATCCACGGCGACAAACGGCGTACGCAGGCCGGCCACCAACCATACCGCCTGTTCGTCGTTCGGCATCGTTGCGCCTTCGTGTGAAACGCGAGCACTCTATGTTTACGTAGAGACGGCGGCCGCCTGCATTTCCCGCCCGGCGCGGCGCGCCCAGTTCTCCCAGGCGCGGTTGAGCGTGTAATCGTTGACCCGCGCCGTGATCTTGTCGACCTCGCCCGGAGTGAGGAACTTTATCTCGCCCATCGCCATCGCCTGCATTTGCAGCTTGGCGCCGAGTTCCAAATAGACCGAGATGAAGACGGCATGGCGCACCGAGCGGCCGACCACGGTCGCGCCATGGCCGCGCATCAGTGCGGTGGGGCGCGCGCCAAGGAGCCGCGCCAGATCGCGGCCCATCGCCATGTCGCCGACCAAGAGCGTGGTATCGCCGAACTTGTCGTGGGAATCCCACACCGGCACTTCGTGGCCGCACGAGGCGCACATGTGCAAAAGCGGCTTCAGCTTCGTTGCCGTGACGCCGAACGGGATCACGCTCGGCGAATGATTGTGCACCACCGCGTGCACGTCCGGCCGCGCCTCGTAAATCGCGCCATGGATGAAGCGCTCGAGATAGGGCGCGCGGCCGCGCTCGTCGATCGCGGCACCGTCGAGGCTGTATTCGACGATGTCGCCGCGCTCGATGCGTTCCGGCGCTCGCGCGCGGGAGAGAAGATAATGCCCCGCATTGTCGGGATGCCGCGCGCTGACATGGCCGAAGGAATCGACGATTCCCTCGTTGGCCAGGATGCGGTTGGCGGTCACCAATTCTTCGAGAACGAAATCGAGCTTGCTCATCGCGGCATTCCTCCCCGCTTTCGGCGATCCTAGGGGCGGCGCCGCGCTTTGTGAACCGACGGGACGGAATTGTCCGGGGCGCAGCGCAGCGCCATAAGCGCGTCCGGGAAACGCGCGCTCTCTAGCGGCAGCGCGTCGCGGGACTCAATTGCCAATCTGCGCTATGCCATGATCCGTCCACCGCGCTGAAACTTGGGAGGTTGTGCCATGTCTGGCCGCGCCATTTCGAGACGTTCTGCCATCGTAACTACTCTCGGCTTCGTCTTTGCCCCGGCTGCGGTCGACGCGCAGGGCGCCGCAGCGAATTTTCCGAACCACCCGATCCGCGTTATCGTCTGCGTGCCGGCGGGCGGCGGCGTCGACACGTTCACCCGGATCGTCACCAACAAGATGAGCGCCGAACTGGGCCAGCCGATGGCGGTCGAGAACAAGAGCGGCGCCGCCGGCGGCGTCGGCGCCGAGGCGGTCTATTATTCGGCACCCGACGGCTACACCTTGCTGGCCTCGCAACCGGCGCCGATCACGACCAACGCGTTCCTCTACAAGTCACTCAATTACGACCCGACCAAGCTCGTGCCGATCGTCATCATGTCGCACATCGCGAACGTGGTGCTGGTGCGGCCGGATTTCCCCGCGAAGACGGTGCAGGAGCTGATCGCCTATGCCAAGGCCAATTCCGGCAAGATCAACTGCGCCTCGCAGGGCATCGGGACCACCTCGCACCTGACCGCCGAACTGTTCCAGACGATCACGCACACCAAGTTTGTCCATGTGCCTTACAAGGGCACGGCGCCGGCACTCAACGATCTGATCGCCAGCCATGTCGATCTCATGTTCAACGAGCTGTCGACCTCTCTCGAACTGCACAAATCGGGGCGCGCGAGAATTCTCGCTGTTTTGACCAAGGAACGCATCGCGGCAATCCCGGACGTTCCGACGATCGCGGAAGCCGGCGTGCAGGGTTGCGAATCCGACACCTGGAATGCGCTCACGGCGCCGCCGGAAACGCCTGCCGCCATCGTCGCCAAGCTCAACGCCGCGGCCAACAAGGCCATGCAGGCGCCCGATCTCCTCGATCGTTATCAAAAACTCGGCGCCAGTCCCGGCGGCGGAACGCCCGCCGAGACGGCCGCCTTCGTCAAGGAAGAAACGCGGCGCTGGGGCGAGGTGATCCGCGCCGCCGGGATCCAGCCGCAATAGCCGGATGAAGTTGTTCAACGATCAGAATGCCGGATTAGGTGGCAAGATCGCCGGCATTTATGTGCTGCTGGTCGTCGCCAATGTGCTGGCATGGCTATGGGCGCTGATCGCGTTCCATGATTATCCGGTGCTGATCGGCACCGCGCTGCTCGCCTACACATTCGGCCTGCGTCACGCCGTCGATGCCGATCACATCGCGGCCATCGACAATGTGACGCGAAAATTGATGCAGGAAGGCAAGCGGCCGGTTGCCGTCGGTTTTTTCTTTTCGCTCGGCCATTCGACGATCGTGGTCGCGGCGTCGGCCGCGATCGCAGTTGCGACCGCGAGCCTGGAGGGCCGCTTTCATGCGTTCAAGCTGGTCGGCGGCACGATCGGCACGCTGGTGTCCGTCGTTTTCCTGTTTCTTGTCGCCGCGGCGAATTTCGTGATTCTCTGCGCGGTCTATCGGACGTTCCGCGCCGTGCGCCGCGGCAAGGGCTATGTCGAGGAAGACCTCAACCATCTGTTGGCGCAACGCGGCTTCCTCGGCCGCCTGTTCCGGCCGATGTTCCGGCTGGTAGAGCGCAGCTGGCATATGTATCCGCTCGGCTTTCTGTTCGGGCTCGGTTTCGACACCGCGACCGAGATCGGGGTGCTCGGCATTTCCGCAGCCGAAGCGTCCAAAGGCCTGCCGATCTGGTCGATCATGGTGTTTCCCGCGCTGTTCACCGCGGCGATGTCGCTGATCGATACCACCGACGGCGTGCTGATGCTGGGCGCCTATGGCTGGGCGTTTCGCAAGCCGATCCGCAAGCTCTATTACAATCTGACGATCACCTTCGTGTCGGTGCTGGTGGCGGTGCTGATCGGCGGCATCGAGGCGCTCGGCCTCCTCGCCGACCGGCTCGCCCTCGAGGGGCCGTTCTGGTCTTTCATCGGCGCGCTGAACGATAATTTCGGCAGCCTCGGCTATCTCATCATCGCGATCTTTGCCGGAAGCTGGCTGGTTTCGGTCGCCGTCTATCGGTTCGGCCGGTTCGACCGCCTCGAAGCCGCATAAACCAACTGCGGCGCTTGCGGTTGCGCCGCCGGGCGGGCCTGACACGCTTGCGTTGTTTTTCTTTGGCAGTCGGCCCAGTATCGGGCCGCTTAAACTTCACGGTGTAGCCATGAGCGAGCACTCGGATCGGGTCGTCAACGATATCGCCGCGCGCTATTTTCTGGTCCTCGGCGCGGCGACCGCCGAATTGTGGAGTAAGTTGCCGCAAGAGCTGCAACACACTTTGTTCGAGCGCGCCGTCGTGCTCGGTCACCGCGGCGAGCCGGACGAGAGCTTGCGCGAGCAATTGGCCAAATTCCTGCACGACCATCACGCGCGGACGCACACGCGTTGAGCGGCCGCCGTGCCGGCGGCAAGGCGCCGCTTGTGATGACCGGTGCGGAGTTCCATATTGCTTGAAACGTCGAGCACGAAGCGACCGGGCAGGCAGGCGACTATGGCAAGAAATCCGAACGAGCCGGAGCGGCCGCGCACCGAACCGGAAATCATCCCGCCGGATCGCAGCGGCGGACCGAACGATCGCGGACCGCCGTGGCCGCCGCCGTCCCATGGCTATACCCAGATGCACGGCACGCATCGCATCTATGTCAGTCGAATCGGGCCGCTCGGCTTCGCGCTCGTCATGCTGATCGTCGGCCTTCTCGCCGCGGTTATGCTGCTCGCTCTGATCGGCGCCGCCCTGATCTGGATTCCCGTGGTCGCGGTGCTCGTCATCGTTGCCGCGATTTCCGGCCTGTTGCGCCGGCTCTGACCGGGCGCGACGGCGCGCGTTAAAACCGAGCGTCTTCCGCCGCCGACTGGAATCCGACAAGCGCACTGCGGTCACGCCGAGTTTGCGCTTCAAACAGGCTGAGATAACTTTCGATCATGCGTTGGCGCGAATATTTGCGGCCCAAGGCGCGCGCGAATGCCGTTGCCGCCGGCGCCGGCGCCGCCGCCAGCGCCCGGCCGATCGCGGCAATCCAGCCTTCGACGTCGTGGGATTTAACGAACGCGACCGGCTCGGTGCCGTCGGCGCGCAACACTTCGCGCAGCACCGGCAGATCGGCGACCACCATCGGCACGCCGGCCATGGCGGCCTCGACGACGGCAAGCCAGACCGTCACCCCGATTGACGGAAACACGAATAAATCGGCGGCGGCGTAAAGATCGGCGATATCGCCGGCCGGCAAGTCGCCCAACATGTGCACCCGGTCGTCGACCCCGAGCGTGACGGCAAGCGCATGAAACTGTTCGTCCTGCGGCCCCGCTCCGGCGAGCACGAGATGCGCTTGCGGCAGACAGGTAAGCGCGCGAATGAGTACGTCCTGGTTTTCCTGCGCCGTCAGTCGGCCGACATTGAGAAGCATCGGTTGCGACGGCGGCAGGCCGAAACGGCGGCGCGTCGCGTTGCGGCTGCGTGCCGGCGCCGGCGCGTCGAGCCCGTGTTCGATCAACATCATCGAGCGCCGATAACGCGCGGGATAGCGGGCGAACTCGGCCCAGGCGGCGGCGCTGTTTACTATATTGGCGGAATAGAACCCGAGCGTACCGGCGAGGCTGTCCATTAACCGCAGCGGCCGCGCCGTTTTGCTCGGCATGCCGGTTTGGTGAACGACGCGAAGCCGGCAACCGGCGAGCCGACCGACTACGCCGGCCAGGATGGACGCCGTCGACTGATAAGCGACCAGCGCGTCGAAGCCGCCGCGCCGAATGTGCCGCACCAGGCGCAACGCGCATACGAGCTTGGCGTAAAGCGGCAGCCCGGCGCGCGGATACAAATATGCGGTTTCGACGGCGAAACGGTGCGGGCCGAGTCCGTCTTCGATCATGCCGGCGAGTTTTTGCACGCCGCCGCGTTCACCATCGTGCAGGATTTGCAGAATACGCATCGGATTGCGTTCACCGCCCGCTCGTTTTTGCTGCACCGCGCGGGTGCAATTTAACGATACTCGGTGAAAGCCGTCGTACCCGCTTTTCTTCACGTCCACAATGACTTATCACGCGGAATGCTTAACACGTCGGGCCTGCTAACCGGATCGAGCGTGGCGGCGCGTTGGAACGAAACCGGCAGCGACGTGCCAGGGCCTGCGCATGTCGAATTTCTCGGCTTGCGATTCGCCCTGTTGTCGCAAAACGAGGTGATCCGTCTCATTATCGAGCGCTCAGGCGCGCCTTATCGCTACGTGGTCACACCGAACGCTTATCACGTCGTCTCGGCATATGAAGCGCCGACGCAATTGCTGCCGATCTACCAAAACGCCTGGCTGTCACTATGCGACAGTCGCATTATTCGCGCACTGGCGAAGCTCGAACGGCGTTCACTGCCGCTCGTCACCGGCAGCGATCTTGTTGCCGCGCTGCTCGCCAGCCTGAATGCGCGTCCGGGCACGCCGCGGCGGATTCTCGTCGTCGGACCGCCGCACGGCGCGGAAACAGCGCTGCGTGCCGCATATCCCGACGTAATATTCGAGGTCATGCCGGCGCCAGGGACGCTGGCGTGCAATGCCGAGCTGCGGCTCGCGGTCGCGCGCGCCTGCATGAAGCGGCGTTGGGACATCGCGCTGTTGTGCGTCGGCTGCCCGGCGCAGGAGATGATCGCGCGCGAACTCGGTGAGCTCGGCTGCAAATCCGGCGTCGCGCTCTGCGTTGGAGCGTCGATCGATTTCTTGACCGGCGCGCGGGCGCGCGCGCCGCGTTGGCTGCAAAGGCTCAGTCTCGAATGGGCCTATCGCCTGGCACGGGAACCCGGGCGGCTGTGGCGCCGATACCTCGTCGAAAGCCCACGAATTTTGCGCGTCTTCATGGCGACGCGGGCGCCGCGCGGGCGCTGACTTTCGGCCACGCTTGCGTTCTGCGCGCCTGGCCGATTGCCATGAGCGCGTCCCGGATCGGCGGACGCCCGGTCTTTCCGGCCGGCACCGCCGCGACCGTTTCGCGCAACAAATAAACGCCGGCTGGGCGGCGCTAAATCAGCAATGTCAGCCGGCAGTGGAGCGGACCTTAATTAACTTTAATGGGCCGGCCATTGATCATTCTGACCGTCCGCTATAGTGGCATCCGGCCCACGTGACCCCGGGCCGCGGGCCGGCCGGAACTGGAGAAACCTACGCGTTTGAGGGGGTCACGCAAGCAAGGTATAGCTAGACTATGAGGGCGTGGTTGACCGGGCAGAATCCCCGGCAGATTTTTTTCCTGATCGCGGCGGTCGCGGTGGCAGGGTTGGCCGCCGTAGTGATTTTTTGGCGCCACGGCAGTACCCAAGCCGCCCAGACCACCGCTCCGCCCGCGGTCCCGGTCACGATTGCCGAAGCGGCGCAGCATGACGTGCCGATCTATTACGACGCGCTCGGCACGGTCCAGGCGCTTAACACCGTCGCCATCCGCGCTCAGGTCACCGGCCAAATCGTCTCCATCGACTTTCGTCAGGGCCAGGACGTCCGCAAGGGCGACGTCCTAGCCCGGATCGATCCGGCGCCGTTTAAGTCCGCGCTCGATCAGGCCGTGGCAAAGAAAAGCGAGGATGAGGCGCAACTGATCGACAATGAGAAGGATTTGGCGCGCTTCAAGACCTTGGTGATCAAGAACGCCGAGACGCAGCAGGACGTCGATGCCCAGCAGGCCAAGGTCGACACCACAAAGGCGACGATCGACGCCGATCAGGCCGCCGTCGAGGCGGCGCAGACCCAGCTCGATTTCGCCACCATTTCGGCACCGATCGACGGCGTGGTCGGCTTCCGCCAAGTCGACATCGGCAACATCATTCACACCACCGATGCCAGTCCGCTCACCGTGCTCACGCAGATCAAGCCGTGCACGGCGATATTCACGTTGCCGCAAAGCGACCTCGGCCCGGTGCGCGAGGCGATGCTGCAAGGCACCGTCTCGGTGCTGGCCTTCGATCAGGATGACAAGGAACAATTGGCCGAAGGCAAGCTGCTGCTCATCAACAATCAGATCGATCAAGCCACCAGCACGATTCAGCTGAAGGCGGAATTTCCCAACACCGACGAGCGACTGTGGCCGGGCGAATTCGTCCGCATCCGCATTTTGATCAAGACCAGCAAGGACGCCGTGACGATACCGGCGGTCGCGTTGCAGCGCGGTCCCGAGGGGTTCTATGTCTGGGTGATCAAACCCGACGACACGGCCGAGCAGCGGCCGGTCGAGGCGCAAACCGTCAGCGAGGATACGGTCATCGCGACCAGGGGATTGAGCGCCGGCGAACGCGTGGTGGTCGACGGTCAATCCAGATTGGACGTCGGAGTGCACGTTGCCATCCGGTCCTCAAATGCGTCGCCTAATGCGGCGGGGCAGCACGCGGACAAGTCCTGATGAACGTCTCCGAACCATTCATTCGCCGGCCGATCGCAACGTCGCTGTTGATGGCCGCGCTGGCGCTGGTCGGCATCGTGGCATTTCCGCTGCTGCCGGTCGCGCCGCTGCCGCAAGTCGATTTTCCGACGATTCAGGTCACGGCGACGTTGACCGGCGCCGCGCCGGAAACCGTGAGCTCTACCATTGCCACCCCGCTCGAGCGCCAGTTCGGCCAGATCGCGGGCGTGACCCAGATGAGCTCGGTGAGTTCGCTTGGCTCGACCGTGATCACGCTGCAATTCGAACTCAACCGCAATATCGACGGCGCCGCGCAGGACGTGCAGGCCGCGATCACGGCCGCCGGCCCGTACCTGCCGAAGAACCTCACCTCGCCGCCGACCTATAAAAAGACCAATCCCGCGGATTCGCCGATCCTGCTCGTTTCGGCGACCTCGACCACGATTCCGCTGACGCAAGTCGACGATTTTGCCGAGAACGTCGTCGCCACGCAGATTTCGCAAATTACCGGCGTGTCGCTCGTCGCCATCGCCGGCCAGCAGCGGCCGGCTATCCGCGTGCAGGTCGATCCGGCCAAGCTGACGGCGCGCGGGCTGACGCTGGAGGAGGTGCGCGCCGCGCTCGCCAACGCCACGACCGATTCCGCCAAGGGCACGCTTCTCGGCCGCCAGCAAGCCTTCACCATTGCCGACAACGATCAATTGACGCAAGCCGCCCCGTACAACGGCGTCATCGTCGCCTATCGCAATGGCGCGCCGGTTCGCGTGCGCGACGTCGGCCAGGCACTCGACGCCCCTCAGGACGTGACGCTAGGCGCACTGCACCGCGATCAGACTGCCGTGATGCTGATCGTCTTCAAGCAGCCCGGCGCCAACGTGATCGACACTGTCGAGAATATCAAAACCGCCCTCGCCGGCATGCATTCCCTGATCCCGGCCGGCGTCCACCTCGACACCGTCGTCGACCGCACGCAGACCATTCGCGCTTCGGTCAAGGATGTCGAGTTCACGCTGCTGTTGTCGTGCGTGCTGGTTGTACTGGTGATTCTGCTGTTTCTCCGCAGCATTCATGCCACGCTCATTCCGGGTACGGCGGTACCGCTGTCGCTGCTCGGCGCCACCGCCATCATTTATCTCGGCGGTTTCAGTCTCGACAATCTATCGCTGATGGCTTTGACGATCGCCGTCGGTTTCGTGGTCGATGACGCGATCGTCGTCGTGGAGAATATTTTCCGCCACCTCGAGGCGGGAACGACGCCGCTGCAATCGGCGATCAAAGGGGCGCGCGAGATCGGCTTCACCGTCCTATCGATCAGCATATCGCTGATCGCGGTGTTCATTCCGCTGTTGCTGATGAGCGGCATCGTCGGGCGGCTGTTCCATGAATTCGCCATCACCGTCACCGCGGCCATTGTCGTCTCCGTCATCGTGTCGCTGACATTGACCCCGATGTTGTGCTCGCGCTTTTTGGTCAGCGAGCATGACCGCCAGCATGGCCGCGTCTACCGCGCCATCGAACGGGGATTCGACGCGGTCCTGGACGCGTATCGGCGCGGCCTCGACGTCGTGCTGCGGCATCAGTTCGCGACCTTGCTGGTTTTTCTGGCGACGGTGGCCACGAGCGGCGTGTTGTTCGTGATGATGCCGAAGGGTTTTTTCCCGACCCAGGACATCGGCATGATTTTGGGCATTTCGGAAGCCGGCCAGGACGTTTCCCCGGAAAAGATGAAACAGATCCAGCGGCAGCTGTCCGATGTAATTGCGCATGACCCCGACGTCTCCGACTTCGGATCGTTCTTCGGGCCGAGCTACGGCAATACCCAGAATACCGGACGTTTCGTCCTCGGCTTGAAGCTGCGCGACGACCGCACCGCCTCGGCTTCGCAAATCATCGACCGGCTGCGCCCCAAGCTCGCCCAGATCCCCGGCGCCAGGCTGTTCCTGCAACCGGCGCAGGACATCACGGTCGGCGGCCGCATCGCGCGCGGCCAGTTCCAATACGTCCTGCAGGATCCCGATCTGCACGAGTTGAACGCCTGGGCGCCGCGCCTGATCGCCAAGCTCAAGACGCTGCGGCAACTGGCCGACGTCGCCACCGATGCGCAGAACGACGCGCCGCAGCTCAATATCACCATCAATCGCGATGCGGCGGCACGTTTCGGCATCTTACCGCAGCTCATCGACAGCACGCTCAACGACGCCTTCGGCCAGGCCCAGGTCACGCAATACTTCACCAACAACTCTTACTACGTTGAGCTCGAAGTGCTGCCCCAGTTGCAGGGCAAGTTGCAAACGCTCAACGATCTCTACATCAGAGCGCCGACCAACGGGCAGCTGATTCCGCTTTCAACGCTGATCAGCGTCGACACCAGTCACGTCGGGCCGCTGCTAGTTTCGCATTCGGGGCAATTTCCGGCGGTGACTTTGACCTTCAATCTGCCGCCGGGCGTGGCGCTCGGGCAGGCGGTCGACGCCATCCAGCAGGCAGCGGACCAGATCGGCATGCCGTCATCGCTGATCGGCAGCTTCCAAGGCAATGCCCAGGCATTCCAGGCCGCGCTGTCGAACGAGCCGATTCTGATCGCCGCCGCGCTGGTGGTCGTCTATGTCATCCTCGGCGTACTCTACGAGAGCTATATCCATCCGCTGACGATTCTGTCGACGCTGCCTTCGGCCGGTGTCGGCGCCCTGCTAGCGCTCTCGCTCGGCGGCTTCGACCTCTCGGTGATCGGCATCATCGGCATCATTCTTCTCATCGGCATCGTCAAGAAAAACGGCATCATTCTGGTCGACTTCGCCATCAGCCGCGAGCGCGCCGGGCTGCCGCCGCGCGAAGCGGTGCGGCAGGCTTGCCTGCTGCGCTTTCGCCCGATCGTGATGACGACCATGACGGCGCTATTGAGCGGGGTTCCGTTGATGCTCGGACACGGTTCCGGATCGGAGCTGCGTCAGCCGCTCGGTTATGCCATGGTCGGCGGGCTGGCGGTGAGCCAATTGTTGACGCTGTTCACCACGCCGGTGATCTATCTTTATCTCGATCGGTTCCAGTCGTGGTTGCGCGGCGACAATGCCGAACACGAGGAAACCGAACCGCTGCCTCTGGCCGCCGAGTAAAGTTCCCATTGTTCCAAAAAGTTTTGGTGATGGAACTTGAATGTCCGCGAGTTCCGTGGCGCGGAACGCAGGTTGCCCCTGGCGCGTTTCCCCCTCTGAGCCACAGAGCGACCAACCAACAGAGGAGAGCAACAATGAAAAAGCTTGCGTTCGGGATCGCCACTGCGGCGGTGCTTTTCACTGCGGCACCGGCAATGGCGCAAATAGGCGTCCGCGTCGGACCGTTCGACTTCGCCGTCGGGCCGGAGCCGTACTATTATGGTAACTGCGGCTACTGGAACAACTGGTGCAACGGCCCCTACTACGACTATTACGGCGGCCCGGACGTCGTGATCCGCGGCCCAGGCTGGCATCATTGGCGCCACGGGCATCACTGGCGTTAATGCGACCGGCAATGAACTCGAAAGGGCTCCGATCGGGGCCCTTTCTTTTAAAGCAATTTTGCCGCGCAATTTTCCTTGTTGCTGGTAAGTGCAGCAAGATCATTGCAGTGCACAATCATGAAAATTTAATACCGCAACACCGGAATGTGAAACGAACCATGGGCAAATCCCCGCGTTGGTTGGTGCATAACGCGTGACGAAGTGTCATCATGCTCGATGCGGAGAGCATGATCCGGGAAAGTGCGTTCCGAATAATCATGCCCCCGATGCTGGGGCGCCTTGCGGACCGACCGCAGGCGCGGCCGCAACCCAGTCGGTTCAAGAGGAGCCGCCAAGAGGAGCCGCCATGACCTATTCGCACATTCTCGTCGGCGCGAGCAAAAGCCCCGCGCGACCCGTCATCCGTCGCATCGCGCCGTCCGATCTCTATCATTCGCTGGCACGCGGTATCGACGATTTCGCTGCAATGCCCAGTCACGCCGTTTTCCTCTGCGTGATCTATCCGCTGCTCGGCTTGTTTCTGATCGGGCTGACACTGGGCTATTCGACGCTGCCGCTGGCGTTCCCGATCGCGGCGGGGTTCGCGCTGGTCGGCCCGCTCGCGGCCATCGGGCTTTATGAGCTGAGCCGGCGCCGCGAAGCGGGCCTCGACAGTTCGTCGAGCCACGCTTTCGACGTGCTGCATTCGCCGTCGCTTCCAGCCATCGTCGCGCTCGGCGCGCTGTTGATGGCAATCTTCCTGATTTGGCTCGCGGTTGCCGAATGGATCTATATCGCCAATTTCGGCTATGCGGCGCCGGCCTCGATCCGCCAGTTCGCCACCGACGTATTGACCACGCATGCGGGATGGAACCTCATCGTCGTCGGCACCGGCATCGGCTTCCTGTTCGCCGTTGTGGCGCTCACCATCGGCGCGATTTCCTTTCCGCTGTTGCTCGATCGCGACGTCGGCGCCGCGGTGGCGCTGCTGACCTCGATCCGCGTCGTTATTGCCAACCCCGTGACGATGGCGCTGTGGGGTTTTATCGTCGCCGCGCTCCTGGTCGTCGGCTCGATACCGTTGTTCCTCGGGCTGACCGTGGTGATGCCGGTTCTCGGCCACGCGACCTGGCACCTCTATCGCCGGGCGGTCGAACCGGACCCCAATCCGCATCCGGATTATAAGCCGCGCCAGCGGAGCCGCCGTTCCGCCGCGGATTTCCCGGCGGCTTTATTCCCGACGCGGGAATAACGCCAATAAAGCGCGTCATCCGAGCTCGGCGGCGCGGCGCAGACTGGCGATCATCGACACCCGCATGAGATATTCGCGCGTGCGTTGCGGGTCGGCCGCCGTCCGCTTGAGCTCGGCGGCGAAATCGGGATTGGCGCATTCGAGATTGCGCTTATTGGCGATCGACTGCTTCTCGATGTGTTCGAGCGTGACCGAGCGGCGCTGCCGCTCATAGCGGTCGAGCTCCGCGGCACCCGCCGCGCCGGTCCATGCGACGGCCAGCCGCGCGGTCAGATTCATCGCATCGTGTATGCCGCCATTCATGCCCATGCCGCCGAGCGGATTGTTGAGATGCGCGGCATCTCCGGCGAGGAAGACGCGGCCGCGCCGAAAATTTTTCGCCACGCGCTGATGCACCTTGTAGAGCGTCGTATGCGCTATATCGTATTTCGCGATCCCCGGAACCACGCCGGCCATCAGCGCATCGGCAAACGCGCGACTGAGCGCTTGCTCGTCGCTGACGGCCTCGGCAAGCGGAAACATGACGCGCCATAGGCCGGGAATTTCCAGCAGAAAGTGCCAGCGCACCGGATCGGCGAGATACGAGACCGAGACCAGGTCCGCGATCGCGCCGCGGAAATTAAACGGCGTCGAGACGACGAGAAACCGTTCCGGCCAGGTGAAGCCTGAGAATTCGATGCCGAGCGCGCGGCGCACGTCGCTCTTCCCGCCGTCGGCGCCGATGAGCCAGCGGCCGGAGCGCCGTTCGACCGCTCCGTTGCGGTCGAGCGTCACATGAACAGCCGCATCCTCTTGCTCGACCCCGGCAACGTGGCAGCCGAACTCGAGGCGGAATTGCGGGTTCCGGCAAAGCCGCTCCTGCAGGATGCGGGTGAGCTTGAATTGCTCGCACTGGAGACGGAATGGATGCCGCGTCGCGTCGGCGATCGCGGCAAAATCGAAGGTGGCGATCACGCCGTCGCGCCTGCGATATTGAAACTGCGGAGCGACCAGGCCTTGCGCAATGAGCGGCGCGGCGGCCCCGAACTCTTCCAGCATGTCCAAGGTCGGCGGATGAAAAGTCGAGGCGCGCGATTCCTCGGCCAGCGCAGCGCCCGCCTCGAACACCGGCACCGGCACGCCGCGGCGGACCAGATTGGCCGCCGCGACCAGGCCGACCGGGCCGGCGCCGGCGATCAAAACGCGTTCCTCAATCGCCATGAATCGCGCCATGAATCGTCATGGGCTTGCCGCCTTTCGCCGTTTGGCCGCTCGCGCCGGCGGTTGGTCAGCGCGCGGCAAAAGCCTATCATGGCGGCACGATCAGAAGACGGCTCGACCGATAGTTTTCCCGCATGCTCGATCTCGGCCTAAGCTTTCTCGGCAGCGTCGCCCGCGATCCGAACGCGCTCGCCATCGTCGACGGCGACGTGCGCCTGACTTACACGCAATGGCACGCCCGCATTTCGGCACTGGTCGCCGGCCTCGACGCCATCGGGCTGAAGACCGGCGATCACCTCGTCACCGCGCTGCAAAACCGATGGGAGGCCGCGTCCCTGCATTGGGCCTGCCAGTTCGCCGGTATCGTCATCACGCCGGTGAACTGGCGCTCGACGGCAAGCGAAATCGATTTTTACCTCGGCGACGCCGACGCCAAGGCCATCGCCTATGAGGACGCCTCCGCCGCAGCCGTCGCCGGATCGGTTGCGGCGCAGAAACTGCCGCAGATCGCGCTCGATCCCGCCCCGCCGCCGGCGATCGGCTTTGCCTCGGTGGTTTCGGGTTCCGCGCCGGATGCAACTCCGCGCGCCGGCGCCGAAACCTGGTCGGTGATGCTCTACACCTCCGGCACCACGGCGCGGCCGAAGGGCGTGCCGCGCCGCCAACGCGCCGAACGCGCCGCCGCGCTCGCCCATGTGGCGCAAAATCTTTACGCGCACGGCGAATGCACGCTTGGCGTCATGCCGCTTTATCACACCATGGGCGTGCGCTCGCTGCTGGCGATGTCGCTGATCGGCGGCGCCTTCGTCTGTCTGCGCCGGTTCGACGTCGGACAAGCGCTGAATTTGATCGCCGCCGAGCGCGTCAGCAATCTTTATCTGGTGCCGACGCTCTATCACGACCTCGTCCATCACCCGCTGTTCGCGGCAAGCGATATCGGCTCGGTGCGCAAGCTCGGCTTCGCCGGCGCGCCGATGACCGAGGGCCTCCTGAAAAAATTACAGGCTGCTTTCAAGCCGGATCTGTTCGTCAATCATTACGGCTCGTCGGAAATCTACACCTTCACCGTCGAACAGAACGCGCCGGCAAAGCCGGGCTCCGCCGGCAAAGCCGGCATCAACCAGACGGTGCGCGTGGTCAAACTCGGCGCAAAATCGGCCGACGAGATTGCCGGCGTCGGCGAGGAAGGCGAGATCATTGCGCTGTTGGCCGGCGATGAATCCTTCGAAGGTTATTGGCGGCGGCCGGACGCCGACGCCAAGGCGCTGCGCCAGGGCTGGTATTTCACCGGCGACACTGGTTATCGCGATGCCGACGGCGACGTTTTCGTCACCGGCCGCGTCGACGACATGATCATCTGCGGCGGCGAGAACGTCTCGCCGGTCGAGATCGAATCCTGCCTGTCCCTGCACGCCGCGGTGGCGGAAGTCGCGGTGGTCGGCTTGCCGGACGAACGCTGGGGCAAGATCGTCGCCGCTTTCATCAAGCGCCGCGCCGCGATCGAACCCGACGAGCTCGACGCGTTTTGCCGCTCGTCGGGGCTTGCCGGCTACAAGCGGCCGCGGAAATACGTGTTTGTCGCGGACATCCCGAAATCGCCGGTCGGCAAACTGCTTCGCCGCAAGCTCGTCGCCGGCGAATATACGACAGAGCCTTTGCCCGCCTCGCCTCAGCAAGGAACGGCCGCATGAGCAATTCTTCCATGACTTTTTCCGATTCCCGTCTGCAACGGCTCGACGGCTTCCGCGTCGAGATCGATCCGGCGCGCCAACGCGCCGACGTCGTGCTCGACCGGCCGCCTTTGAACGTCATCGAGATGGACGAGCGCGACCAGCTTCGCCTCGTCTTCGAGGCGCTGGATGAGGATGCGCGCGTGCGCGTGATCGTTCTGCGCGCCGCCGGCGAGCATTTTTCCTCGGGCGGCAACATCGCCGGATTTCTTGCGGCGTCGCCCGAACACGTGTCGAAACTGGCCTGGAACATCGCGGCGCCGGCGCGCTGCGCCAAGCCGGTCATCGCCGCCAACCGCGGCTATTGCTTCGGCGTCGGCTTCGAAATCTCGCTGGCCTGCGATTTTCGCATCGTGTCCGAGACCTGCCTCTATGCGCTGCCGGAGCAGCGGCTCGGCCAAATCCCGGGCTCCGGCGGCTCGGCGCGGCTGCAAAAGATCATCGGCATCACGCGGACCAAGGACATCGTCATGCGCTCGAAACGCATATCCGCGCGCCAAGCCCATGAGTGGGGCATCGCCACCGAATGCGTGGCCGACGACAAATTGGAAGCCGCGACCGACGCACTGGTCGACGAGCTGCGCGCGTTCTCGCCGCTGGCGCAGCGCACCGCCAAGACGCTACTCAACGCGACCGAAGACACCAATCTCGAAGCGGCGATCGAGCTCGAAGGCCAATGCTATAGCCGGCTGCGCCAATCCGACGATTTCCGCGAGGGCGTCGAGGCGTTCCACGCCAAGCGCAAAGCGGTGTTCCGGGGGACGTGATCGTCTGGCGCGGTTCATTTACTTGTCTTAGAAACAGTCCTCGATTGCCTCGGGCGGTTCGATTGGTTGCAGTTGCTTTGGTACTCTGCCAATCAAATATTTGCTGGCACCTGCGGCGGAATTTGTTTGAGGCCATTCATGAGACAAGCGGACACCAGACGATTCTTCAGCAGGGTGACACGTTATTTCAAGAGCACTTACGCTGGCCGATATTTTAGCGTCATCTTAGCAGAATTAGCACGCATTGAACCGAATGCATTTTTAAAAATCATCGAAGCCGCAAAGTTGAAGTTGCCCGAAAAGTACATCGACGCGCTAAAGTCGGGTGGACTTAACATTTCTCTGGAATGGTCTTTTCCCGACAAGCGGCGAATAGCGGATTTGGTTTTCTATCTTAAAAAAGATGCTCCAATTTTTCTTGTAGAGATTAAAGTTGAGGATGAGCTACGGAAAGGTCAATTGAAGGCTTACTTGTCACTCGTAGCTAATGGCATCAAAAATTCGAAACGCAATGGCGGCGATCACCTGCCCTGCTTTCTTTTGATCAGCAGGTACCCTCTGAAGGAGAGCACAGACATCGACGCTATTGCCTCCGCTGTCAAAAGGAAAATGCCCGTGGGGGAGCTTCGAGCGGGACGGCTGCACCAAATCCTTCGCAGTCACGATGGTATCGTCACCAGAATGCTGCTCGAATATTTGGAGGATGTCGGGATGACCTACCAGACATTAGATTTAAAACATGACAGAAATTCTCTTATTCACATGGCATACAAGATGATTGGAATGGATCGCCCTCGCCAAGGACGCGTTCGATCTCACTCCAGTATCGAAGCCATTCCGAACTTGATGGCTCAGCTACTCGGGAACGTTGAAGTGCTTGCAACGTGGCTATATAGCGAGCGACGAAGTAGCTTCGGAAGTCACCGTTTTAGGCGAGATTTCGAAATTGATAGAGAAGAACAAAATGGCTCGATTATCGGAGGCGGAGTTTGGCTTTACGCTTCTGGTAGCTTCGACTGCCCCAGACAAAAATGGGCACGGCTTTACATCGGTTATGGTGTCACGATGGAGCCAAAGCCGTATTACGGGATGTTTGCCGAGTTTGGATGGAGTGGCAGTTCGAACATACCTTGGGACAACCGCGCCGACTATGAGGAGTTCAAATCCTTTCCCGACGAATCAAAGGCGATTGAGATGCTGCGGAGGCTTGTAAAGTCAGCTAGAGCGAAGGCAATTCGGTCGTCAGCTTCCCCCTACCGCAAGATATTCCAACGGTTTAAGGAACTTTGATTACCATCCGGAGTGGTGGTCCAGTGTAGTGTTTACTTTTGTTAGCCAATCGACGCGGACCTCGGCGAGGAATTGGCTGAAGCTAACTCGAAGACAAGTTTCATGATTGACGCCATCGAAGAACACTTTGGACCGATGGTCAGAAAGATATTCGCGGGACGATATCAAAAGGCCGCCCTTATTCATTCAGCAAGTCAGTCGCGAAAAACATAATCTTGGCTTTCTTACCCTACGCCGAGGCGAAGAAACCGTGAGCATCCGATGAACGGTACCCCATTCAAGCTCGGCACTTTTGCAAAGCAAGCCGGCAAGCCTTTTGCCGCCATCGTGCTGGGCGACGATGTCTTCGAGCTTGCGTCGGCGCACGCCATCGATGACCTTCTGGAAGACTGGGACGCCAATTTTTCCCGGCTCCAAGAATTCGTGGCCGATATCGAGAAAGACGGGCGGACGGGCGACGCCAAGCTCGCGAGCCTGCGGGCGCTGCCGCCGGTCACGCGGCCCGGTACAATGTTCTACGCCGCGCAGAATTTTCAGGAGCACGTCGACGAAATGCTGCGCGCCGGCATGACGCCGGCCGGCGGCCCCAAATTCACCGGCGACAAAGCAACGACACGGCCTTATTTGTTCCTCAAGGCGCCGAGCACGCTGGCCGGCGCCTACGACGACATCGCGATCCCGCGCGGCATGAACAAAATCGACTAGGAGGCGGAGATCGCGCTTGCCATCGGCAAGCCCGGCAAGCGCATCAAGGCCGAGCGCGCGCTCGACCATGTGGCGGGCTTCATGACGACCAACGACGTGTCCTGCCGCGACCTGCAAATCCGCCCGGACCGGCCGGGCCTGCGCTCGGATTGGCTCGGCGGCAAGAGCCACGACAATTTCGCGCCGACCGGGCCGTTCCTGGTACCGCGCGCCTTCGTGGCAAACCACATGAATTTGTTCATCCGGCTCGCCGTCAACGGCGAAGTCAAGCAGAACGGCAATACCTCGCAGTTCATCTTCACGCCCGAGGAGCAGATCGAATACGCCTCCAACATTCTCACGCTGGAAACCGGCGACGTTTTCAGCTGCGGCACCTGCGGCGGCGTCGGCCAGGGCAGCAACACGTTTCTCAAAGCCGGCGACGTCATGGAGACCGAAATCGAGAGTCTCGGCAGGATGCGCAATCGCTTCGTCGCGGAAGCTACTTAGAATAGCGCCCGGCGTAGATCGCCCGGCGAATATGCGCTAAACTGGAACAAATTAACTCTTAGGAAACGCCATGAAACTCACGCCGGGACAACTCAAGGACTTCGACGAACAAGGCTACTTGTTCTTCCCGAACTGCTTTTCCGAGGAGGAAATCGCGCTCCTTCGCGACGACGCCGAAGCCATCCTCAAGCTGGATCGCCAGGAAGTGTGGCGCGAGAAGTCGGGCGCGCCGCGCACCGCCTTTGCCGCGCATACCTTCAACGAGACGTTCCGCCTGCTCGCCTGCCATCCGCGACTTGTCGAACCGCTCCGCCAACTCTTTGGCGAAGATGTTTACGTGCATCAGTTCAAGCTCAACGCCAAGGCGGCGTTCGAGGGCGACGTCTGGCAGTGGCATCAGGACTACGGCACCTGGGCGCGCGACGACGGCATGCCGGAACCGCGCGCCATGAACATCGCGGTGTTCCTCGACGAGGTAATGGCGATAAACGGCGCGCTGATGCTGATCCCGAAGAGTCACAAGAAGGGCGTGCTGGCGGCCGGCCACGACAAGCTGACCACGTCCTACCCGCTGTGGACGCTCGACAAGGAGACGGTGACGCGGCTCGCCGCCGAGGGCGGCATCGTGGCGCCGACCGGCAAGCCCGGCTCGATGCTGATGTTTCACGGCAATCTGGTGCACGCCTCGCCGCCCAACATCACGCCCTACCCGCGCAAGATCGTCTATCTGACGCTGTGCGCCTGCTCCAACCACATCACCAAATTCACCCGGCCGGAATGGATCGCGCACCGCGATTTTACCCCGATCGTCCCGGTCGCCGACGACGCGCTCGCCGCTTACGCGCGCGCGCATAAGGTCGCGGCGGAGTAAACATGAATTTGCAACTCCTGCTCGCCGCGCGGGTCGATGCCGGCAAACCGGTCCGCGTCGGCTTGATCGGCGCCGGCAAATTCGGCTCAATGTTCTTGGCGCAGGTGCCGTCGATCGCCGGCCTCGACGTCGCGGTGATCTCCGATCTCGATCCCGAACGCGCCAAGGCGGCGTGCCGCAGCGTCGGCTGGGATTCATCGCGCATCGCGCGCACGCGGTTTTCCGAAAACGGTCGCGATGCCTGTGTCGACGAGCGCATCGAGGTGGTGATCGAGGCGACCGGCGATCCGGCGGCCGGCATTGCGCACGCCATCGAGGCCATCGACGCGCACAAGCATATCGTCATGGTCAATGTCGAGGCCGACGCGCTCGCCGGCGCCTCGCTTGCACGCAAGGCGCGCGCGGCAGGCGTGATTTATTCGCTCGCTTACGGTGACCAACCCGCGCTCATCGCCGAAATGGTCGACTGGGCGCGCTCGGCGGGCTTTGCCGTGGCGGCGGCGGGCAAGGGTACCAAATACCTGCCGGCCTATCACACCGTCACGCCGGACGGGGTGTGGGAGCATTACGGGCTGACCGCCGCGGAGGCCAAGAAGGCCGGCATGAATTCGCAAATGTTCAACTCGTTTCTCGACGGCACCAAATCGGCGATCGAGATGGCGGCGGTGGCAAACGCTTGTACCCTCGACGTGCCGCATGACGGGCTCGGTTTCCCGCCGTGCGGCGCCGACGAACTCGCGAGCGTGCTGCGGCCGCGCGCCCTGGGCGGCGTGCTCGCCGGCGACGGCATGGTCGAGGTCGTCTCCTCGCTCCGGCGTGACGGCGCGCCGGTCGCGCGCGACCTGCGGTGGGGCGTCTATGTGGTGCTCAAGGCGCAAAACGATTACGCCGCGAGCTGTTTCAAGCAATATGGCTTGCCGACCGATACCACCGGCCGCTATGCGGCGACGTATAAACCGTTCCATTTGATCGGGCTTGAACTCTCGATCTCGGTGCTCAATGTCGCGCTGCGCGGCGAGCCGACGGGGAGCTGCCGGGCTTGGCGCGGCGATGCCGTGGCGGTCGCCAAACGCTCATTAAAGTCCGGCGAAATGCTCGACGGCGAGGGCGGCTATACCGTCTATGCCAAGCTGATCCCGGCCGAGCGCAGCCTGAAACTAGGCGCCCTGCCGATCGGGCTTGCCCATCGCGTTAAACTTTTGCGCAATGTCGCGGCCGGCGAGTTTTTATCCGCCGCCGACGTGGCACTGGACGATTTGGCGCTCGACGATCGTTCGCAAGCCGTCCGCGTCCGCCGCGACATGGAGCGGCAAGCGCAAGCGGCCGGCAGCGCGATGGCGGCGGAATAGCGTCCATCGGCCGACGCTAAAAAACCGCGCCTTACGGCCGCTCAAACACTACGGCGAACGCCGAAGCATTCCGCCCGCCTCGCGGTTTAGAATACCAACGT
This sequence comes from uncultured Alphaproteobacteria bacterium, assembly GCA_963823225.1. Classification (GTDB taxonomy): domain Bacteria; phylum Pseudomonadota; class Alphaproteobacteria; order Rhizobiales; family Xanthobacteraceae; genus BOG-931. The sequence continues at coordinate 940,224 of CAWGKM010000001.1, forward strand.
TCAACGAGGTCATGCCGATGGCCAGCACCGCCGAATTCGCCCAAATCGCCGCGCTTGCCGGCGATCCCGCCCGCGCCGCCATGCTTCATGCGCTGCTCGACGGGCGCGCGCTGACCGCGTCGGAACTGGCGCGCGCCGCCGCAGTAAGTCCACAAACCGCCAGCGGCCACCTGACCCGAATGACGGAACTCGGCCTGCTCTCGGCCGAGAAGCAGGGACGGCATCGCTATCACCGGCTGGCTTCGCGCGCGGTGGCGCAAATGATGGAAAGCATCATGCAGGTGGCGGCGGATCGCGCGCCGCCAAGCCGGCGGCTCGCCGTCGGCCCGCGCGATGCCGCGCTGCGAGCCGCGCGAACTTGTTACGATCATCTTGCCGGCCGGCTCGGCGTCGCGCTCACCGATGCCATGGTCGGCCGCGGCTATATCGAGCTCGACAGCGATGCCGGCTTGGTCACGGAGCCGGGCATCCGATTTCTCGCAACGATCGGCATCGACACCGCGACGCTCGCGGCGCGGCGGGGAAAACGCTCCGGCCGCCTGCTGTGCCGGCCGTGTCTCGATTGGAGCGAGCGGCGGCCGCATTTGGCTGGCGCAGTCGGCGCGGCGTTATGCGCCCGCTGTCTCGACCAAGTCTGGGTGCGCCGCGTCGAAGGAACGCGCGCCGTCGCGGTCACCGCCAAGGGCCAACGCGTCTTTCGCGAGCGGTTCGGCGCGCAACTTGGATGACCGCCGGCGACGGAGATTGCGATGACCATCACCGTGTTCATTCGTTATCGGCTCGACCCCTTCAAGCGCGACGGCTTCGAGGATTACGCGCGGCATTGGCTGAAAATCATTCCGAAGTGCGGCGGCGACCTGGTCGGTTACTGGATGCCGCATGAAGGCACCGACAACATCGCCTATGGATTGATCTCATTCGCCAGTCTCGCCGCCTATGAGGCCTATCGCGCTCGCCTAAAAGCCGATAGCGAGGGCGCGGCAAATTTTGCGCTGGCGCAGAAGGAGCGCTTTATTCTTGGCGAGGAACGCAGCTTTTTGCGGCAAGTCGTCTGAGTCGCAACGATTCGAGGATGCGAGATGATCGGCGTCATATTCGAGGTTTGGCCGAAAGCCGGCCAAAGGCAAAACTATTTGGACATCGCCGCCGCGCTGCGGCCGCAGCTGGAAAAGATCGACGGCTTTATCTCGATCGAGCGCTTCGAGAGTCTCACCGAGCCCGGCAAGATGCTTTCGCTGTCATTTTTCCGCGACGAGGCGGCGGTCGCGGCGTGGCGAAACCTCGAAGGCCATCGCCGCGCGCAGGCCAAGGGGCGCGCCGAAGTGTTCGCCGATTACCGGCTGCGCATCGCCGGCGTGATCAGGGACTACGGCATGCGAGCGCGCGCGCAGGCGCCGGCAGACAGCAAGTCGGCGCACAGCTGATCGCGATCGCTAGACGGGCCGCCGGCGCGGTTACTCCGCCGCCAGCCGCGGCAGCGGGCGCATGCTTTCCACGCCGTCGACCGCGGTCGCCGAAATCGTGGTGCGCACCATGTAACGCGGCTCGTTGGGCGGCCACGGCCGGCCGCGATGCATGGTGGCGCGGTTGTCCCACATGACGACGTCGCCGCTCCGCCACTTGTGCTGGTAGCTCAAGCCGGGCGCCGTCGCCGCGGCGGTCAGTTCCGCGATCAGTTTTTCCCCCGCCTTGGGCTCCATGCCTTCGACCGCATAAGTGTGCGAGGCGATGTAAAGCGCGCCGCGACCGTTGACCGGATTTCGCCACACCATGCGCCAGCATTGCGGCGGCAGCGCGTCGAGCTCCTTCGGCGTGGCGAGGCCGGGCGCGATCTTGCCGCGCGAATATCCGTAGTGATGCCAGGCAAACGAATTTTCGAGTTTTTTCTGCAGCGCCGGATCGAGCCGCTCGAAGGCAAGCCGGGTCGAGACGAATTCGGTCTCGCCGCCCGTGGCCGGGATGGTGCGCGCGGCGAGCACCGAGGTCAGCGCCGGCACGCTCTTGAACGATGAGTCGGTATGCCAAAGCTGATTGGCCTTGTTGCGCATGGCATAGCGGTGATCCTCCGGCACGACTTTGCCGTCCTCGCCGATGGTGGTCAGGATCACGAAATGGGTGCCGGTGCCGAGCGAGCCGACCTTGGTGATTTCCGGCGGCCCGAAGCGGCGCGAGAAGGCAAGCTGGCCCTCGCCGCTGATCTCCTGACCGCGAAACACCAGAACCGAATGTTCCTCGAACGCCGCGCGCACCGCTTTATAGGCGGCATCGTCCGCCGCGACGTCGGCGAGCGTCACACCGCGCAGTTCGGCGGAAAACCCCGGACCCAGAGGAACGATTTCCATCGGCGTAGCCTCCGTGATGGCTTTTTCTCCCGCGAATGTCCCGCAAAACCGGCCGGCTGGCAAGGAAGTCCCAGTCCTCAAACAAGCGCCGGCGTTGCGCGTCATCGAGGCCCGGATTAGGTTTTGTGCGCCGCCAAAATTTGTGCACCAAGATAAGCCAACAAGACAAGGCAGCAAGCTTTTGCAATGATTGCGCGGATTGGCGTGCGTCGAGCGGGGAACGTCCATGCTGGAAGACCTCTTGGCCCGCCGGCCGTATAACGCCGTCACCGATCTCGTCGACGCGCAGGTCGCGCGGGGCTTGCGCGAAAAAATCGCTTTCGCCGAACCGGACCGCACGCTCAGCTACGGCGAATTGCAGGCGAAGAGCTGCGCCTTCGCGCACGCTTTGCAGGATCTCGGCTTGCGGGCGGAGGAGCGGCTCGCGCTCCTCGTTTACGACAGCGTCGATTTCCCGATTGCCTTCTGGGGCGGCGTGCGCGCCGGCATCGTGGCGTTGCCGCTCAACACGCTGCTTACGTCCGAGCAATATGCCTACATCCTCGACGACAGCCGCGCCTCCGCGATCGTCGCAGCGGCATCGCTCGCCAAGACGCTTCTGCCGATTCTCGACCGGCTGCCGCGCCTGCGCACTGTCATTCTCATCGGCGCCGGCGCCGGCGACAAAGCCGCGTTCGCGGGCCGCCAAGGCCGCGGCGTGCACGACTTCGGTGCTCTCCTGGCGCGCGGCAACCCGGACGTGTTCACCGCGCCGACGCTGTCCGACGAAGTCGCGTTCTGGATGTACACGTCCGGCTCGACCGGCGAGCCCAAGGGCGTCAAGCACGTCCACACCACGCCGCTCGCGGCGGCGCGGCTGATGGGCCAGCGCGTCATCGGCATCCGCGAGGATGACGTGGTGTTTTCGGCGGCAAAGCTGTTCTTCTCCTACGGCATGGGCAACGCCATGGCGTTTCCGTTGTCGGTCGGCGCCACCACGGTGCTGTTGCCGCAGCGGCCGACGCCGGAGGCGGTGTTCGAGGTGATGCGCCGCCACCGCCCGACGATCTTCTTCGGCGTGCCGACGCTCTATGCCTCGCTGCTGGCGCATAAGGACATGACGCGCGGCGCCGGCTCCGACCGGCTGCGGCTCGCCATCTCCGCCGGCGAGGCGCTGCCGGCCGCGATCGGCGAGCGCTGGCGCGCCATCGCCGGCCTCGACGTGCTCGACGGCATCGGCTCGACCGAAATGTTCCAGACTTTTCTGTCGAACCGGCCGGGCGATGTGCGCTACGGCACGACCGGCAAGCCGGTTCCCGGCTACGATCTGAAAATCGTCGACGAGCAGTTGCGCGAGGTCGCCGACGGCGAAATGGGCGAACTCGTGGTGCGCGGCGCCACCGCCGCCGAAGGCTATTGGAATCAGCGCGCCAAGAGCCGGCGCACCTTTGCCGGCGAATGGACCTTTACCGGCGACAAATATTTCCGCGACGCCGACGGCTATTACCATTACTGCGGGCGCACCGACGACATGTTCAAGGTCTCGGGCATGTGGGTGTCGCCGTTCGAGGTCGAGGCGGCGCTGGCCTCGCACGAGGCGGTGCTGGAAGCCGCCGTCATCGGCAAGGAAGATGCCGACGGGCTGGTCAAGCCCAAGGCCTTCATCGTGCTGCGCAACGGCTACTCGGCGGACGAGCGGCTCATCGAAAATCTGCGGGTGCACGTCAAGCAATGCGCCGGGCCGTGGAAATATCCGCGCTGGATCGATTTCCGCCCCGACCTGCCGCACACCGCGACCGGAAAGATTCAGAGATTTAAGCTGCGGGAATTGGAATCGTAACACGAGGTAGCCGAACGGGTAAGCCGCTGCGTTAGCGCTCTCTTTTTGATTGTCATCATCCGCGAAGGCGGATGATCCAGTAATCGCCAGCGTCCGATTGGTGATTACTGGATGCCCGCCTTCGCGGGCATGACAGCGTAGGTAATTGCCCCTCACGCGAACTTGAGCACAGCCCCGAGTGCGCCAAGGCCGGCGACCAGCATCACGGCACGGTCATGCACAGCGTCACTCGGTCGCGAAACCGGGAGGACCAGACGCCTATGAATCAAACAACCGCTGCACCAGCCTTCGCGCCAACACGCCGGCGACGCGGCGGCGGTAATGGCCGGGCGTAAAGGTCGTCTTCATCGCCATGATCTGATCGCGAATGAGCGCGTCGAGGCCTTCGAGCACGCGTCGATCGAGCGTGCCGCCGCATAATGCGGCGGTGCCGGCAAGCCGCACCGGCCGCGGATTGGTGCCGGTGAAGGCGACGCGCAGATCGGCGAGTTTTTGGCCGTCGCGCCGCAACGCCACGGCGACGCCGGCGACCGGATATTCGATCGAGCGGCGGATGCGGATCTTGTCGTAGGCCGAGCGCAGGCCGGGAATATTTTTTGCGCGCACGGCGGCGACGAACTCGCCCGGCCGCAGCGACAAAAAATACTTGCCGTCGCCGCGCGTCTCCGTCACCGGCTCGTCCTGCCGCGCATAGCCGATATAAAGCTCGGCGAGCGGAATAGTGCGCGGGCCTTTCGGCCCCGCAATGTCGATTTCCGAGTCGAGCGTGAGCAGCGCCGGCGCCAGATCGCCCGAGAACGTGGCGAAGCAGACGCCGCGGCTTTTCGGCGCGACGTGGCAAATCGTGCCGGTGGTTTTCAGGCAATGATGATTGGCCGCGCGCCACCATTCGCTCTGATTGTAGAAAATGCAGCGGGTGTCGAGGCAAAGATTGCCGCCGACCGTGCCCATATTGCGCTGGGTCGGGCCGGCGATATGGCCGGCCGCCTGGGCCACGACCGGGAAGTGCCGCACCACGCTCGGATGTGCGGCGACTTCCGCGAGCGTCGCCGCGGCGCCGATCTCGAGCGAGCGTGCGTCGGCCTCGATGCCGCGCAGCTCGGTCACGCCGTTGACGTCGATCAGCACCGGCGGGGCGACGATGCCGCGCCGGATATTCACGACAAGATCGGTGCCGCCGCCGAGCAGGCTCGAACCCGGATGCGCGGCGCGCGCCTTGACCAGCGCGTCGAGCGTTTGCGGGCGCACCAGATCGAACTCCGGCAGCGCATCCATTAGGGAGTGCCCTCTCGCCGGGTATTCGATCCGTTGGTCCGCGCGCGCTTCTCCAACGCCGCGAACACGCGATCCGGAGTCACCGGCAGGTCGTAAAAGCGCAGTCCCGTGGCGTCGGCGATGGCATTGGTGAGCGCCGGCAGGAACGCCGCCAGCGAGCCCTCGCCGGCTTCCTTGGCGCCGAACGGGCCGTGCGGGTCGATGCTTTCGACAATGCCGACCTCGATCGGCGGCGAATCCTGGATGGTCGGCACGCGGTAATCGAGCATGTTGGCGGTGAGCATCAGGCCGTCGTGATAGGCGGCCTCTTCGCTTAATGCCTGGCCCATGCCCATCCACACCGAGCCCTGCACCTGGCCCTCGACGGTGAGCCGGTTGAGCGCACGCCCGCAATCGTGCGCGACCCAGACCTTGTCGACGGTGACGACGCCGGTCTCCTCGTCGACGCTGACCTCGACCGCCTGCGCCGAATAGCTGTAGCCCATGCTGCCGCCGATCGCTGAGCCGCGATATTTCTTGCCGCCGTGCGATTCCGGAAGCGTCGAATAGGTGCCGGTGACGGTGATGGTGCCGGTGTCTTTGAGCGCCTCGGTGACGACTTCGTTGAAGGTCAATCCCTTGTCCTGCGCGCCGGCGCGGTAGAGCTCGCCGAGGCATTCGATTTCGCTGGCGTTGGCTTCGAGTTTCCGCGCCGCGGCGGCGATCAGCACCGATTTAAGATTTTGCGCCGCGTCGATTGCCGCATTGCCGACTATGAAGGTGACGCGCGAGGAGTACGAGCCGTTGTCTTTCGGCACCACGTCGCTGTCGCCGGTGATGATGCGGATGCGCGCGAGGTCGAGCCCGAGCACTTCGGCGACGCTCTGCACCAACACCGTCGACGAACCCTGGCCGATATCCGCGGCGCCGGTGAGAAGCACGATCGAGCCGTCGAAGTCGAGCTTGAGCTTGACGGTGGCGTGCGGCTCGCCGGTCCAGTTCACCGGCTTCGACGCGCCGCTGATGTAATGCGAGCAGGCCATGCCGAGACCTTTGCGGATAGGCCCTTCGCCGTTGGCAAGTTTGCCCTTGCGCGCTTTCCAGCCGCTCTCGCGTTCGACCCAATCCAGGCATTCCGGCAGGCCGTAAGAGTTCACCATCAAATCGTTCGGCGTGAAGGTCGGCGCGCGCAACAGATTGGCGCGGCGAACGGCGAACGGATCGAGCCCGAGCGCCGCCGCCATCTCATCGAGCAGGCTCTCGAAGGCAAAACGAACGTCGACGGTGCCGTGGCCGCGGAACGCGCCGCACGGCGGCGTATTGGTCAAAACGCGCTTGCCGAGATATTTGACGTTTTGCAGGTCGTAGATCGCGTACAGCATCGAGCCGGAATAGAGGATGGTGACGATGCCATAGCCCGAATGCGCGCCGCCGCGCTGGATGCACTCGCATTCGACGCCGGTCATGCGGCCGTCCTTCTTCATGCCGATCTTGAGCCGAATATCGGTCTCCGGCCGGCCGCGATGGGTGATGAAGGTCTCCTCGCGGCTCGTCATGATGCGCACGCAACCGCCGGCCTTGCGCGCCAACAGCGCCGCGATCAGTTCGACGTTGAGCGCTTCGGTGCGACAGCCGAAACCGCCGCCGACATGCGGCTTGATCACCCGGATGCGCGACATGTCCATGTCGAGGATCTGCGACAGCATCAGATGCACGTAATACGGCACCTGCGTCGAAGCGTGCACGGTGATGCGGTCGCGCACCGCATCGTAGTCGGCGATGGCCGCGTGCATCTCCATCTGGTTCTGGCAGACCTCGGCGCAGTTATAGCTGCCTTCGCGCACCAGATCGGCCGCGGCAAAGGCCGCTTCGACGTCGCCCAGCTCGAACAGAACGTCGCGCTCGATATTGCGCGCGCGATGATCGTGAATGGCGACGGCCCCCGGCGCCAGCGCTTCGGCCGCGGTTTGATAGGCGGGAAGCTCGCGGACATTGAGCTTGATCCGTCGCAGCGCTTCCTTGGCCGTCGCATCGTCGACCGCGGCGACGGCGGCGACCGGCTCGCCGCGGTAGCGCACGCGATCGCGCGCCAGAGGATGCTCGCTGCGCGCGACCGGCAACACGCCGAATGTCCTATCGCAGTCGGCGCCGGTGACGATCGCGTTGACGCCGGGAAGTTTTGCCGCTTCGGAAACGTCGACGGCGAGGATTTCGGCGTGCGAATAGGGACTGCGAAGAATCCGTCCCGCCAGCATGCCCGGCGCGATGCAGTCCGCGGTGTATCTGGCGCGGCCGGAAACTTTTTCCGGGCCGTCGACCATCGGCACGTAGTCGCCGATCGAATGCGCCGGCACGATTTCGCTCATTTCAGTTTTACCGCTCCGCTCATGTCAGTTTTACCGCTCCGCTCACGGCGTCAATCCTTCGGCGCAAAGCGCGGCCGCATGCTTCACCGCTTCGATAATTTTGACGTAGCCGGTGCAGCGGCAAATGTTGCTGCCGAGCGCCTCGCGAATCTCAGCTTCCGTGGGATGCGCGTTACGCCGCAACAGACCGGCCGACGCCATGATGTAGCCCGGCGTGCAATAGCCGCATTGGGAGCCGAGCTTCTCATGAAAGCCGCGCTGCACGGCGGACAAATGGCCGTCGCGCGCCAGCGATTCGATCGTATCGACCCGCCGGCCGTCGACGATGGCCGCGAGCGTCAGGCACGACAGTCGCGGCTTGTCGTCGACCAATACCGTGCAAGCGCCGCACTCGCCGCCGTCGCAGCCCGTTTTCGTTCCGGTCAGTCCGACGATTTCCCGCAAATAATCCAGCAACAGCACATTGTCGGGAACCGCGTCGGCGCGGGCGCGGCCGTTGAGTGTGAGCTGAAGAATGCGCGCCATGCGGCTTCGGCTGCTTTTGAATTATGCAAGTTCAATAGCAATAACCGGCAGGCCGTTCAAACGGGTGCGGCATCGGCGCCATTGCCGGATCGGGCGCAAAAACGGGTCCATCCGCTCACGGCACCCGAAAGCGCGCCGTGACTTCGGGCGGAATCGGCTGCGACTTGATTTTGGCCGGATCGGCTGGATCGCGCGCCGCCCAAACCCGCGTCTCGCGGCCCTCGACCGCGAGCGTCCCGCGCACGTGAAGCTGGTGCTCGACGTCGAAACTCGACCGGCGGAACTCGGTCGCTTGCGACGTCATGTCGACGACATCGCCGAAGCGCGCGGGGCTGAGAAAGCGCGCGCCGGCATCGACCAAAGGCAGGCCGGCGATGCCGAAGGTCGCGAAGATGTCGGGCGGCTTCACGCCGAGCGCCGCCTCGAACAGGAGCCAGGTGCCCCAATCGAAGAACTCGAAAACGCGGCCGTTGAAGACCGTGCCCGCCGGGTCGCAATGCGCCCACTCGATGGTGAACTGCCGCCGGTTGATGAAATTGGCCATCGCCCGACATTAGCAGCGAGGACGAGGCAACCCAAATCGCGCCGACAACCGCCGAGACTGCAAAAATCATGACGGGCGAGCTTGCGCCCGCCCGTCACGTTCCTAGCGCTGCTACCCGCGACCGGGAACCAGGATCAAATCCGCCACATGATGCGCCACTGGTAGCGGCGGCTGCACCCAGGCCAATTCGACCTTGGCGATCGTCACATTCGGCAGAACCAAACGCGACCGATCTAATGGCGAGGATAGCCGGCCGTTCGCGAGTCGCAAGTTAGAGCGTGCTTCGGGGCACGCGCGCGGCGCTTGGGGATAACACTGGGGATTTGTTCGATTTTCATCGAATGGAAGCGGTGCTTGCGGAGCTGCGAAATGTCAGCGCCGCGGCGGCGTAGCGGCGAATTGCGAGCCGCGCAAGCACAAGCGTCCGCGCGGATCCTGCCAGAGTTTTTCAGCCGCGTGCAGCTGGCCGATGGCCCGCGCGATGGTGACAAAATCAAAGCTTGAGAATTTTTCGGCGATGTCGGTATAATAGAGTGGCGTTTTGCCGATCGCGGCGGCGATCTCCTCGGCGAGCGCTGCGACCGCCGCGTCGCCGCCGGCCTCGCCCGCTTTGTCCTTCTTGCCTTTGACGTAGTCGTCGATCTTGGCGCGGTCGGCATAGGCGTAGGTGATGCGCTCGTAATATTCGCGCGGGATATTTTCCGGAATGGTGGCGTCGATACCGACCTTGGCGCCGGTCGGCACCACGCCATAACCTTGTGGAAGACTCGGATCGAGCGGTTTTGCGCGCGCGTTGGCGACGATCATGACATCGCGGTCGCCCTGGACGCGGGTCGCAATCGCCCACTCGACCTCGTTCGGGTCGTTGATGTCGATATCGTCGTCGACGACCACGACGTGCTTTAGGTCCATCACCGAGAGCGCGGCAAGGAGCGCATTCTTGCCCTCGCCCGGCTGCTTTTTGATCGAAATGACGGCGTGCCAGAAGGCGCAGCCGCCGAGCGTGACATTGATGTCTTTGACCTGCACGCCGGCGGTGCGCAGCGCCTGGCGGATCGCGGCATAGCGCGTCGGCGCCGCGAGCCAGGTGTTCTCCCACGGCATGTGTAGATTGTAATAGATCGCATCCTTGCGCATCGAAATCGCCTTGATGCGCACCACCGGGTTCCAGTGTAGGCCGCCCATGAGCCGCGTGAACTCGCCGAACCGGCCCTCGGGCCAAGTCCAGCCGGTCGGCAGGATTTCCGCCTCAAGCACGATCTCGGCATCGGCGATGTACGGCATATCGATCGTCTCGCACGGCGCCAGCGCAACCGGTTCGCCGCGGATGCCGCCGGCGATCGCCATCTCGTCGACGCCGAGCGGGGCGCGATAGCCCGAGCCGGTGATCTCGATCGGATGGGTACCGATCGAGATTGAGATCGGCAGCGGCTCGCCGCGCTCCAAGGCGCGTTGTGCAAACATCCGCATGTTGTTGGGCGTGACGATGTCGATGCCGGTGAGAGTTCTTCTCCTTGACGATAAAGCGGTAGATGCCGGAATTCATGCCGAGTTCGGGATCGCGCGCGATCACGACGCCGGCGGTGATCATCGGCCCGCCGTCATAGATCGACGACATCGGGATCGGCAGCTTGTAAAGATCGACCTCCTCGCCGACCAGCATCACCTCGCGCGCCGGCGAGGTTTTGACGTGTTTGGGCGGGATCGGCTTGGCGATCGCCTGTGCGAGCTTGACTTCGATCTCGCCGAAATTTCCGCAGCCGAGCGCCATGACGGCACGCTCGCGAGTGCGGATAATGCCGGAGACGACCGGCATGTCGTAGCCGATCACGTTGTGGAAATAGAGCGCCGTCTTCGCCTGGTCGACCAGCGTCGCGATGTGGCGGATATCGACCGGCTGATGCAGGTCGACAAGCTCGCCGTTCTGCCGCAGGCGGTCGAGAAACTGGCGGAAATTCTCCTGCATCGCGAGGCTCCGCGAACGGTGGGTTGTTGCCCGTCGCGCGCTAGGCTACTGAGGCTCGCCTTGCGGGGCAATATTTCTCTATTGTCATCATCCGACGGCTGAGGACGGCAGTGAGCAATACAACGATGCGCGCCCTTGTTTTGCGCCGGCACGGCGGCCTCGACGAGCTCGAAATCGTCGAAAACTATCCGAGGCCGAAGGTCGGCGATGGCCACGTCGTCATTCGCGTGCGCGCGGCATCGTTCAACTACCACGACGTTTTCACGGTGCGCGGCATGCCGGGCATCAACGTGCCGCTGCCCGTCATCATCGGCCTCGACATGGCGGGCGAGATCGCCGAGGTCGGCGCGGGCGTGCGCGGCTGGAAAGCCGGCGACCGCGTGCTGGTCAATCCGGTCAACCGCAAGAAAGGATTGATGGGCGAAATGCTCGACGGCGGCATGGCGGAATATTGCCTCGTCGCCGCCGACCAGTTGATCGCCATGCCGGCCGCCGTGGGTTTCGCGGACGCCGCGGCACTCCCCGTCGCCTACGGCACCGCGCATCGCATGCTGATCACCCATGCCACCGTCAAGGCCGGCGAACGCGTGCTCGTGCTCGGCGCGTCGGGCGGCGTCGGCACCGGCTGCGTGATCCTGGCAAAACTTCTCGGCGCCGAAGTGATCGCCTGCGCTTCGAGCGCGGCAAAGCTTGCCCGGCTCAAGGCGCTCGGCGCCGACCATGTGGTGAATTATCGCGAAACCGATTGGTCGAAATGGGCGATCGAGACCTACGGCAAGCCGCAGCGCCGCACCTACGACGGCGGCGTCGACGTGGTGATCAATTTCACCGGCGGCGAAACCTGGCTGCCGTCGCTGCGCTGCCTCAAGCGCGGCGGCAAGCTCCTGGTCTGCGGCGCCACCGCCGGCCATGACCCCAAGGAAGATCTGCGCTATGTGTGGAGCTTCGAGCTCAGAATCATCGGTTCGAACAGCTTCTACGACGACAATCTCGCGGCATTGATGGAGCTAATCGACGCCGGCAAGATAAAACCGGTGATCGACAAGGTTTTGCCGCTCGAACAGGCGCGCGAAGGCTTGCGGCTGATTGCGGACCGCGAAGTCGTCGGCAAGGTGGTGGTGACGCCGTGACGGCCTCCTCGTCCAAGGAACTGACTGTCGAGCAAGTTCAGGCGCTGGTCAGCCGCGCGCCATATCACCAGTGGCTCGGACTAACCGTGGTTGCGGTGGCCGACGACGGCATCGAGCTCAAGGCGAAATGGCGCGAGGAATGGGTGGTCAATAGCGAGCGCGGCATTACGCATGGCGGGATTCTCGCGGCATTGATCGATCTTGCCGCCGATTGGGCGATGGTGAGACAAACCGGGCGCGGCGTGCCGACCATCGACCTGCGCGTCGACTATCATCGGCCGGCGCTTCGCGGCGACCTCACGGCGCGCGGCAAGGTTGTCCGCAGCGGCGCGCAATTTTCGACCGCCGAAGCGCAAATTTTCGATCAGGACGGCAAGCTCGTCGCCAGCGGCCGCGGCACTTATTTTACGGCGCCGCCGAAAAGCCCATGACGCATGCGGGATTTTTAAATCTCGGCGATCTCTTCGCCCGCGACCGCGATCTTTCCAAGATCGCCATCATCGATCTCGGCGGCGAAGGCGGCCCGCGACAATTCACGTTCAAGCAAATCGACGACATGGCGAACGGCGTCGCGCGCGCGCTCGGCAAGCGCGGATTGAGGCGCGGCGATCGCGTCGCGATACTGTCCGCCAATCGCGCCGAATATCTTGCGGCCTATTACGGCATCATGCGCGCCGGCTTGGTCGCGGTGCCGACGAATTTCAAGTTTCCGCGCGCGACCGTCCATTTCATCCTGCGCGACGCCGATGCCAGGCTCGTCTTCTGCGACGCGGAGCGTGCGCAAGAGTGTCCGCCGAATATCCCAAGCGTCGCGTTCGGCGCCGATTTCGACGCCTTGCTCGATCCAGGACCGTTCGCCGCGATCGATCCGGCGCCGGACGAACCGGCGATGTTTCTCTATACGTCCGGATCGACCGGCGCACCGAAGGGCGTCGTGCTGTCGCACCAAAGCCACATCTGGGTGATCGAGACGCGGCTCGCCGACGGGCTCGACCGCCACCGCTATCTCATCGCCGCGCCGCTCTACCACATGAATGCGCTGGCGCTCGCCAAGCTTGCCTGCGCTGCGCACGCCACGATCGTGCTGCTGCCGCAGTTCGACGCGCGCGCTTATATCGAGGCGATCGGCCGCTACCGCTGTACCTGGCTCACCGCCGTGCCGCCGATGATGGCGATGATGCTGCGCGAAACCGAACTGATGGCGCGCACCGACCTCTCCAGCGTCGAATTCGCGCGCATGGGCTCGGCGCCGGTGAGTGCGAGCTTGATGGCGGCGTTGCGCGAAGCTTTGCCGCACGCCGCGGTGACCAACGCCTACGGCACGACGGAAGCCGGCCCGGTGGTTTTCGGGCCGCATCCCGGAGGGTTGCCTCAACCGGCGCTTTCGGTCGGCTATCCGCATCCCAAGGTCGCATTGCGCCTCGTCGACGGCGCCAATCGCGATGCCGATCAGGGCGTGCTGGAAATGCAATGCCCGGCGCTGATGAACGGCTATCACAATCGTCCGGACGTTGCGCCGCCGCTCATGCCCGACGGCTATTACATCACCGGCGACGTGTTTAAGCGCGACGCCGACGGATTCCATTACTTCGTCGGGCGCACCGACGACATGTTCGTCTCCGGCGGCGAGAACATTTATCCCGCCGAGGTCGAGCGCATGCTGGAGCGCCATCCCGACATCGCGCAGGCCGCCGTGGTGCCGATCGAAGACGACATCAAGGGGCAGAAGCCGGTCGCCTTCGTCATCCGCAAGCCAGGCCGCGCGCTCGACGGCGAGGAGGTGAAGCGTTTTGCGCTCGCCAACGCGCCGGCCTACCAGCATCCGCGCTTTGTCTGGTTCGTGGACGAGTTGCCGCTTGCCTCGACCAACAAGCTCGACCGCGTCGCGTTGCAGCGGATGGTGCAAGTTAGAATGCTGGACGAAGCGCCCTCAGCTCGCCGCAGCGGGCGCTAAGGCGACGGTCTTCCCCGGCCATTTGCACAGATCGGCGATGAGGCATTTTTCGCACAGCGGACGGCGGGCGACGCAGACATAGCGGCCGTGCAGGATGAGCCAGTGGTGGGCGTGCAGCCGGTAGCGCTCGGGCACCACCGCCATCAGCTTCATCTCGACCTCGAGCGGGGTCTTGCCGACGGCCAGGCCCGTTCGGTTGCCGAGCCGGAAAATATGGGTGTCGACCGCGATGGTCGGCTCGCCGAAGGCGGTATTGAGCACGACGTTCGCGGTCTTGCGGCCGACGCCGGGCAGCGCTTCGAGCGCCTCGCGATCGTGCGGAACCTGGCCGCCGTGCTGGGCCACGAGTTGCCGCGACAGCGCGACCAGGTTCTTCGCCTTGGTGCGATAGAGCCCGATGGTCTTGATCAGGTCGCGCAGGCGCGCTTCGCCGAGCGCGACCATCTTTTCCGGCGTATCGGCGAGCGCGAACAGAGCCGGCGTCGCCTTGTTGACGCCGGCGTCGGTCGCTTGCGCCGACAGCACGACGGCGACTAGGAGCGTGAACGGATCGACGTGCTGCAATTCGCCGCGCGGGACCGGATTGGCGGCCGCAAAGCGGCGGAACGCTTCCTCGATCTCGGCAGTTGTCCACTGCGGCGGCCCGGCACCGGCGGCCTTCGCGCCGGCCTTGGCGTCCGCCTTGCGCCGCGCCTTGCCGGGCGCAACGCGCGCCGCCTTGCGCTTGCCGGCGTTCTTCGGTTTTTGCCTGGTGGTGTTTCGCGCCATGTTCTTACGCACGATGTTTGCCGTGTAGTGGTTTGCCGTATAATGCGCGCCATGAACAGCGACAACACCGACGCGGCGCCGGCCGATCCGGAAATCTTTTCGGCCGTGATCACGCCGCACCGTTCGCTGAGCCCGCGCGGCTTTGTGATCTTCATGATCTGGTTCGGCGGATTGGCCTTTATCTCCGGCATGCCGTTCGTGCTGATCGGCGCCTGGCCGGTGTTCGGTTTCTTCGGCCTCGACGTGCTGCTCATCTATTTTGCCTTCCGCGCCAATTATCGCACCGCGCGCGCCTACGAGGAGGTGACCGTCACGGCGTCCGAACTGACGCTGCGCAAAGTCAACCACCACGGCTCCGTGCGCGAATGGACGCTCAATCCGCTGTGGGTCCGGCTCGACCGCATCGTGCACGAGGAATTCGGCATCGAGCGGCTGTTTCTGGTGTCGCATGGCCGGCGGCTGCCGATTGCCGCCTTTCTCGGCCCGGACGAGAAGGCAAGTTTCGCCCGCGCGCTGTCGGCCGCTTTGGGCGAGGCCCGGCGCGGGCCGACGCGCACGGTGTTTGAGTCATGAAATTCACCTCTCCCCTGGGGGGCGAGGTGAATTGTTACAGAAATCGGGTGGTTTGAGTGCCGGCCAGGGCCTAGATCGGGAGCAAATGATGGAGGCAACCATGCTGTCGCCCGATCGCCTGTCCGAACTCGACGGCGCTGTCCGCCGCCGCCGCCGATTATGAGGTGGTGCGCCGCGCCATCGGCCATATCCGCGGCCATTGGCGCGAGCAGCCGGAAATCGAGACCATCGCCGAAGCCGCCGGCGTGACGCCGACCGAGCTGCATCACCTGTTCCGCCGCTGGGCCGGGCTGACGCCGAAGGCGTTTTTGCAGGCGCTCACGCTCGACGGCGCCCGGCAGCTGTTGCGCGATTCCGCAAGCGTGCTCGACGCCACTTACGAGGTCGGCCTGTCCGGTCCCGGCCGCTTGCACGATCTGTTCGTGACCCATGAAGCGATGTCGCCGGGCGAATGGAAGTCGGGCGGCGAAGGTTTGACCGTGTATTTCGGCTTTCATCCTTCGCCGTTCGGTCAGCGCGCTGGTCATGGCGACCGAGCGCGGGCTCGCCGGGCTCGCCTTCGCCGATGCCGGCGAGGAGCAAGCGACGCTCGCCGACATGAAACGCCGCTGGCCGAAGGCGAGTTACGTCGAGGATGCCGCGCGCACCGCCTCGATCGCGCGGCGCATTTTCGATTCCTCGCAATGGAAGCCGAGCGAGCCGCTGCGCGTGGTGCTGATCGGCACCGACTGGGAAGTGCGGGTCTGGGAAGCGCTGCTGCAAATCCCGATGGGGCGGCTGACGACCTATTCGGGCATCGCCGGCAAGGTGTGCACGCCGGCCGCCGCGCGCGCCGTCGGCGCCGCGGTCGGCAAAAATCCGATCGCCTTCGTGGTGCCGTGCCATCGCGTCGTCGGCAAGGCGGGCGATCTCACCGGCTATCACTGGGGCATTACCCGCAAGCGCGCCATGCTCGGCTGGGAAGCGGGCCAAGTCGCGGCGTAGCGATATTCACCTCTCCCCGCTGCGCGGGGAGAGGTCGAGTGAGCGCAGCGAACGAGGGTGAGGGGGCCTCTCCGCGATTCTGAGCGTTGCGGTCGCGCGACGACATTGCAAACAATCGCGCGAGTTTCAGCCCAGCCGCGAGGCCCCCTCATCCCGACCTTCTCCCCGCACGCAGGGAGAAGGAGATCGACCACTAATTGACGCTTCTGCCATGATCCGCAATACCCGTTTCGGCGTTGTCCGACTAAAGGGAATTTGACATGCAGCGGCGGCGGCCAGTAATGCTGGTGATACTGGACGGCTGGGGCTGGCGCGAAGAGGTTGCCGATAACGCCATCCGCCAAGCCAAAACGCCGACGTTCGATCGGCTCTGGCAGACCGGACCGCACGGTTTTCTGCACACCTCCGGCAAGGACGTCGGCCTGCCCGACGGCCAGATGGGCAATTCGGAAGTCGGCCATCTCAACATCGGCGCCGGCCGCGTGGTGATGCAGGACCTGCCGCGCATCGGCGCCGCGATCGCCAGCGGCGAGATCGCGCGTGCACCGGCGCTCGTCGGGCTCATCAAGAAGCTCAAGCAAAGCGGCGGCACCTGCCATTTGCTCGGCCTGGTCTCGCCCGGCGGCGTGCATTCGCATCAGGACCACGCGGCGGCGCTGGCAAAAATCCTCACCGAGGCCGGCGTGCCGGCGCTGGTGCACGCGCTGACCGACGGCCGCGATACGCCGCCGCAATCCGCGGCCGAGGACGTCAAGCGGCTCTTCGCCGCGCTGCCGCCGTCGGTCAAAATCGCCACCGTGTGCGGCCGCTATTTCGCGATGGACCGCGACAAGCGCTGGGATCGCGTCGACAAAGCCTACAAAGCGATCGTCGAAGCCGAAGGCCCGCGTTTCCCGGATGCGCCCGCGGTCAATCGCCAACGCCTACGCCAACAAACAATTCGACGAGTTCATCGTGCCGGCGGTCGTCGGCGACTATGCCGGCATGAAAGACGGCGACGGCGTGCTGTGCTTTAACTTCCGCGCCGACCGCGTGCGCGAGATTCTTTCCGCCATGCTCGATCCGGACTTCTCCGGATTTCCGCGCAAGCGCGTCGTCCGCTTCGCCGCCGCCGTCGGTATGACGCAATATAGCGATGAGCTCGACAGACTGATGGCGACGATCTTTCCGCCGCAGACGTTGAAGAACATCCTCGGCGAGGTGGTGGCGGATGCCGGCCGCACGCAATTGCGCATGGCGGAGACCGAGAAGTACGCGCACGTCACGTATTTTCTCAACGGCGGCCGCGAGGCGCCTTATGCCGGCGAGGATCGCATCATGGTGCCGTCGCCGAAGGTCGCGACCTACGATCTGCAACCCGAAATGTCGGCGCCCGAACTCACCGACAAGGCGGTCGCCGCGATCGCTTCCGGCAAATACGACCTGATCGTTCTCAACTACGCCAATCCCGACATGGTCGGCCATACCGGCAGCCTCACCGCCGCGATCAAGGCGGTGGAGACGGTCGATGCCGGGCTCGGCCGCATCGTCGATGCCATCCAGAAATCCGGCGGCGCGCTCCTGGTCACCGCCGACCACGGCAATTGCGAAATGATGCGCGATCCGCAAACCGGCGGCCCGCACACCGCGCACACCACGAACCCGGTGCCGGTCATGCTGCTCGGCGCGCGCAACCGCGCGCTGGTCGCCGAAGGCCGGCTCGCCGACATCGCGCCGACTTTGCTCGAACTGATGGAATTGCCGAAGCCGAAGGAAATGACCGGGGTGTCGCTGCTGCGCGCGGATTAAATTGCAATTGTCATCATCCGCAAAAGCGGATGATCCAGTAATCACTGGCCGTGCGATTTGAGCCCGCAGCGGATAAACCTCGACGCGAGTGCTTACTGGATGCCCGCGTGCGCGGGCATGACAGTCAAATATCCTTCAGCCCCAACACATCCGCCATCGAATAAAGCCCGGGCTTCTTGCCGCGCGCCCAGGCCGCGGCATGCAGCGCGCCGCGGGCGAAAATCATGCGGTCCTCGGCGCGGTGGACGAGCTCCACGCGCTCCGCCGGCCCGGCGAAGATCACCGTGTGCTCGCCGACCGCGGTGCCGCCGCGCAGCGAGGCAAAGCCGATATCGCCCGCTCGCCGCGCGCCGGTGATGCCGTCGCGGCCCCGCACCGAATGCTGGGCGAGATCGACGCCGCGGCCCGCGGCGGCGGCGCGGCCGAGCATCAGCGCGGTGCCGGACGGCGCGTCGATCTTCTTGTTGTGATGCATTTCCAGAATCTCGACGTCGTAGTCTTCGTCGAGCGTCTGCGCCACGCGCTTTACGAGCGCCGCGAGCAGATTGACGCCGAGACTCATATTGCCGGATTTGACGATGATCGCCCGCGTTGCCGCCTTGGCGATGACGGCTTCCTCCGCGGCGGAATGGCCGGTGGTGCCGATGACATGAACCTTGCCGGCGGCGGCGGTCAGTTCGGCGAAGGCGAGGCTCGCCGCGGGGACGGTGAATTCGATCAGCCCGTCGGCCGCCTTGAGCAGCGGCGCCACGTCGCTCGTGACTTTGATGCCGTTGGCACCAAGCCCGGCCAGCTCGCCGGCGTCGCGGCCGATCGCCGCCGCGCCGGCGGCTTCCACGGCGCCGGCCAGGATGAGGCCCTTGGTCACGGCGATGGCAGCAATGAGCGTGCGGCCCATGCGCCCGCCGGCGCCGGCGATCACCAGTCGCATGTCGGAATTTGCCGCGGCCATTGACGTTGCTCCGGTCGAGGCGGGTATAGCGGGGCGGTGGGAGGCCAGCAACTCGCGGCGAAAACTAAAACTTCGGGCCGTCGTAGCCCTCGACGATGACGAGGTCCACGGTTCCTTTGCCCTCGCGCAGTTTTTTCGCCGCCTGATACCCGGGCGAGCGATAGCAGGCGAGCGCCGCATCGTAGCTCGGAAATTCCAGAACCACGGTCCGGCTGCGGAATTTACCCTCCGGCACTTCCCGCGCGCCGCCGCGCACCAGATAGCGCGCGCCGAATTGACCGAACGGGGCCTGATTGGCGGCCATGTAAGGCTTGTAGCCTTCCGGGTCCGTCACATCGATGTGTCCGATCCAATAACCTTTGCGTGCGGCGGCGGCGGGCGGCGCGGCCGATTGCGGCGGCTGCGCGCCGTCGTAACCCTCGACGATGACGAAATCGCACGCGGAATGCGGCAGCCGCAGCGGCCGCGCGCGCTGATATTCGTCGGAGCGGTAGCAGGCGAGCGCGGTGGCATAGTCCGGAAACTCGCGGATCACGCAGCGGGCGCGGGCACGGCCTTCGACCACTTCCATCCTGCCGCCGCGAACGAGCGCAGTGCCGCCATATTTCTGATGGGCCGGCGGCGTCGCCGCCATATAGGCCTTGTAGCCTTCCGGATTGCTGACATCGATCTGCGGCAGCCAATAGCCCTTGGCCATGACGTTCGCCATGACGCGCTCCCTTCAGCTTTGCTTCGCCGCGGCGGCGATTTCGGCGACGATCGCCTCGGCCGCCGCTTTTGGATCGGCCGCCGCGACGATCGGCCGGCCGACGACGAGATAATCGGCGCCGGCCGCGATCGCCGCAGCCGGCGTCGCGATCCGTTTTTGATCGCCCGCCGCGGCGCCGGCCGGCCGGATGCCGGGCGTTACCAAAGCGAGCCTGTCGCCGACGATGGAACGCAGATTCGACGCTTCTTCGGGCGAGCAGACCAAGCCGTCGACGCCGATATCGCGCGCCTGCGCGGCGCGTTCGGCGGCGAGTTCCGGCACGGTGAAGTCGTAGCCCGCGGCGGCGAGATCGGCGTCGTTGTAGGACGTGAGCACGGTGACGGCGAGAATGCGCAGACCGCCTTCGCGCGCCTCGACCGCGGCCTTCATGGTCTGCGGATAAGCGTGCACGGTGAGAAACGTCGCGCCGAGCCGCGCCACGCTTTTCACGCCCTGGGCCACCGTATTGCCGATGTCGTGGAGTTTCAGATCGAGGAAGACCCGCTTGCCGGCGCCGCTCAGCGCTTGCGCGTAAGCTAGCCCGCCGGCGAAGGCGAGCTGATAGCCGATTTTGTAAAACGAGACGGCGTCGCCGAGCCGCGCCACCAGCGCCTGCGCCGCTTCGACCGAAGGCACGTCGAGCGCGACGATCAGGCGCTCGCGCGGCTCAATCCGCATCGCTTGTTTCCTTTGAACCGCTTTCCCCGATCATGCTTTACCCGATCACGCGTGCCAGTTCGACCAGCCGGCGCGCAAGAGTTCGCAGCGCCGCGGCAAGGGTTTCATCCTTGAGATTGTCGGCCTCGTCGAACGCCTGCTCGGCGTGCGGCACCGACACCTGTTCCGGAATGACCAAGGCGCCGCAGCCGAGTTCCAAAATTTGCCGCAGCGCGATGAGCGCGCGCAAACCCCCGCCCGAACCGGCCGACGCCGAGCCGATGGCAAAGACGCGGCCCTTGAAGGCGGCATAGGTCGGCTCGCCGCCTTCGCGCACCCGCGAAATCCAGTCGATCGCGTTTTTCAGAAGCGGCGTCACCGAGGCGCTGTATTCCGGGCTCGTTATGAACACGCCCTGGTGCGCCATCAGCATTTGCCTCAGCCGCACCGCCGGCTGCGGCGGCCCGGACGAAGCGGCGAGGTCGGGATCGAACAGCGGCAGCGGATAATCTTCCAGCGAGATTCGCGTCACCTCGGCCTCGGCGAGCGCGAACTCCTTGACCGCGAGCGCGGCCAGCCGCGTATTGTGCGAGCCGGTGCGCAGCGAACCGGGGAGGACCAGGATTTTCGGTGTCAGCATGGCTATCGGAGGCGGGACGACCGCGGACGGCCGTCAGGTCCTTCGATACACCCACACCCGTGCCGGCGGAATGTTCATCCAGATGCGTTCGGAGGCCTCCGCCGAGAAACCGCCCAACCGCTTCGGCAACGGCGAGGCGACCGAATAGGTGAACTGCACGAACGGCGCGCCGGGCAGCATCAGATCGAAGGCGTCGCGCAACAGCCGCAAACGCATCCGCAGCGGCTTGGTGATGAGCGGCAAGCCGGACACCACCGCGGCGGCGGGTTGCAACAGCAGCGTTTCCAGAAGCCGGCGCAAGCGATAGGCGTCGCCCTGCACCAAAGTGGCGTCGGGGTAGCGCGAGCGCAGGATGCGGCAGAACGTCGGATCGAACTCGACCAGCACCAGGCGCGAAGGCTCGACGCCGGCCGCGACTAAGGCCTCCGTCACGGGCCCGGTGCCGGGGCCCAATTCGACCACCGGACCGGTGGAGTTCGGATCGACATAGCGCGCCATGGTGCGGGCGAGAATTTTGCCCGACGGCGTCACCGCCCCGATCGTCAAAGGCCGCTCGATCCAGGAGCGCATGAAGCGCACCTCGTCGTCGAGCCGGATGCCTCGCTTCAGCTCGAACTGCTTGACCTGCTGCTCGATCTTTTTGCCGATGCCGTTGCGCTTTTGCTCGAACAGCCGAATCTGGCGCTCGATCTTACGCTCGATCTTCCGTTCAAACTTTTGCAGGGTGGCGAGCGGCATGGCGTCTCAGGCGAGGAATTCCAATGGTTTTAAATCATCCGGGGGCTAAAGGCCATATGGCGTCTGGCGTCACGCCGAGCCGGCACGGCCACCCAGACCGTCAAGAAATTCCCTGACCTTGCCGAGGAATCCCGACGATTCCGGCTGTGTCTCGGTCGACGACAGGCGGTCGAATTCGGCCAATAGTTCGCGCTGTTTCTTGGTCAGTTTCTGCGGCGTCTCGACCACGACCTGGACATACATGTCGCCGGACTGCCGCGCGCGCAGCACCGGCATGCCCTTGCCGTGCAGGCGGAAGCGTCGGCCGGACTGCGTGCCCTCCGGGATTTTCACCTTGGTCTTGCCGCCGTCGATCGTCGGCACCTCGAACTCGCCGCCCATCGCCGCCGCCACCATCGAAACCGGAACGCGGCAATGCAAATCGGCGCCTTCGCGCTGGAAGAACGGATGCGAGCCGATCGACAGGAAAATGTAGAGATCGCCGGGCGGGCCGCCGCGCACGCCGGCCTCGCCTTCGCCGGCGAGCCGGATGCGGGTGCCGTCCTCGACGCCGGCGGGAATGTTCACCGACAAAGTCCGCTCGCGCGTGACGCGGCCGGAGCCGCCGCATGACGCGCAAGGGCTGTCGATCGACTGGCCGCGGCCGTGGCAATTCGGACAGGTGCGCTCGAGCGTGAAGAATCCTTGGGCGTGACGGACCCGGCCGTGGCCGCCGCACATCGCGCAGGTTTTGGGCTTGGTGCCGGCCTTGGCGCCGGAGCCGGAGCAGGCCTCGCAGGTGACCGACGTCGGAATGCGGATTTGCGCATTCTTGCCGACATAGGCCTCGGCCAGCGCGATTTCCATGTTGTAGCGCAAATCGGCGCCGCGCTCGCGGCTGCTACCGCGGCCGCGGCCCCCCGACATGCCGAAAATGCCTTCGAACAGATCGGAGAACGTCGTGCCGAAGTCGGCGCCGAAACCCGCCGCGCCGCCGCCCATGCCGTGCTCGAAGGCGGCGTGGCCGAAACGGTCGTAGGCCGCGCGCTTGTCCGGGTCCTTTAAGACCTCATAGGCTTCGTTGATTTCCTTGAAGCGATGCTCGGCGTCCTTGTCGCCGGGATGGCGATCGGGATGGCACTGCATCGCCTGCTTGCGGAACGCGGCCTTGATGTCGCCGTCGCTGGCGGTGCGCTCGACCGAGAGAGCTTCGTAGTAGCAGCGCTTGGCCATCAGTCCTCACCCGATGATGCCCAATCATCCAAGAACCGGCACAAGAACTTGCACCCCCGTTGCGCATCCGGGGGTGCCATTCTGACAAGCCGCAACGGCATTGGCGCCTCGCTGCATCACGCCGATTTTTTGTTCTTCTTGTCGTCGTCGACTTCGGTGAACTCGGCATCGACGACGTCTTCCTTCTTGGATTCGGCGCCGCCGCCGGCATTGGCGCCATCACCGCCGCCGGGCTGCTGCTCGGCGGCCTGCTTGTACATCGCCTCGCCGAGCTTCATCGACGCCTGCTGCAGCGCGTTCGCCTTGGCGGTGATCGCTTCCGCGTCAGTGCCCTTCAAGGCTTCCTTGAGATCGGCCATGGCATTTTCGATGGCGCGCCGTTCGGTCTCGCCGACTTTCGAGCCATGTTCGGCAAGGGTCTTTTCGGTCATGTGGACCAAAGCCTCGGCGTGATTCTTGGATTCGACCTGGGCCTTGCGCTTCTTGTCTTCCTCGGCATGCGCTTCGGCGTCCTTGACCATCTTCTGGATGTCGGCCTCGCTCAAGCCGCCGGAAGCCTGGATGCGGATCTGCTGCTCCTTGCCGGTGCCCTTGTCCTTGGCCGAGACGTTGACGATGCCGTTGGCGTCGATGTCGAAGGTGACCTCGATCTGCGGCACGCCGCGCGGCGCCGGGGGAATGCCGATGAGATCGAACTGGCCGAGCATCTTGTTGTCGGCCGCCATCTCGCGCTCGCCCTGGAACACGCGGATCGTCACCGCGGTCTGGCCGTCCTCGGCCGTGGAGAACACCTGGCTCTTTTTGGTCGGGATCGTGGTGTTGCGATCGATCAGCCGGGTAAACACCCCGCCCAGCGTCTCGATGCCGAGCGACAGCGGCGTCACGTCGAGCAAGAGCACGTCCTTGACGTCGCCTTGCAGCACGCCGGCCTGGATCGCGGCACCGACCGCGACGACCTCGTCGGGATTGACGCCCTTGTGCGGCTCCTTGCCGAACAATTGCTTGACGATTTCCTGCACTTTCGGCATGCGCGTCATGCCGCCGACCAGGACGACCTCGTTGATCTCGGCCGCGGACAGGCCGGAATCCTTGAGCGCCTGCTTGCACGGATCGATCGTCTTCCGCACCAGGTCGTCGACCAGCGCCTCAAATTTGGCGCGGGTGAGCTTCATCGTCAGATGCTTCGGTCCGGAAGCGTCCGCGGTGATGAACGGCAGGTTGATCTCGGTCTGCGTCGTCGACGACAGCTCGATCTTGGCCTTTTCCGCCGACTCCTTGAGCCGCTGCAGCGCCAGCTTGTCGCGGCGCAGATCGATGCCTTGTTCTTTCTGGAATTCGTCGGCCAGATAATTGACCAGCCGCATGTCGAAATCCTCGCCGCCGAGGAAGGTATCGCCGTTGGTCGACTTCACCTCGAACACGCCGTCGCCGATTTCGAGAATCGAAATATCGAATGTGCCGCCGCCGAGGTCATAGACCGCGATGGTGCCGGACTTGTTCTTGTCGAGCCCATAGGCGAGCGCCGCCGCCGTCGGCTCGTTGATGATGCGTAAGACTTCGAGGCCGGAAATCTTGCCGGCGTCCTTGGTGGCCTGGCGTTGGGCGTCGTTGAAATAGGCCGGAACGGTGATGACGGCCTGGTCGACCTTGGCGCCGAGATACGCTTCCGCCGTCTCCTTCATTTTTTGCAGAATGAACGCGGAAATCTGCGACGGCGAATAGCTCTTGCCCTCGATCTCCACCCAAGCGTCGCCGTTCGAGGCGCGCGTAATCTTGTAGGGAACGAGCTTTTTGTCCTTCTCCACCATCGGATCGTCGTAGCGGCGACCGATGAGGCGTTTGACCGCGAAAATGGTGCGCTCGGGATTGGTGACCGCCTGGCGTTTTGCCGGCTGGCCGACCAGCCGCTCGCCCTCGTCCGTGAAAGCGACGATGGACGGCGTCGTGCGCATCCCCTCTGCGTTCTCGATGACCTTCGGCGTCTTGCCTTCCATGACGGCGACGCACGAATTCGTGGTCCCGAGATCGATACCGATGACCTTGGCCATGGTCTTAATCCTCTCTTTTGCGGCAGGTCGGGCTGGCCCGAAAGGCGCCCAAAGTCCGACCCCCTTTTACTGATCGCCCCAAGCTGCCTTACGCCCGCTGCCTGAGGCGATTTCCCTTGGGTCATATAGGGCGGCGTCATCGCCCTGCAAGGCAGGATTGCCGATGCACGGCGCTTTACGCCGTGGAATTGGCGGGGCAAGGGGCCGGCCGCGAACGCGCACGGTGAGGGTCTCTTAACGGTGTCGCACGCAGCCTCGCAGCCGCCCCGGCGCGCTAGCCGGCCATTAAGGAAAAGCTGCCACGGATGGCGCCGGCGAAGGGGACAACGGCTCGGCCGGCCGGAAACGGCGCCGCAATAGAACCGCCCGCGCCATTTGTCGGCATTATGCGCGATGCAAATCGCGGTGAGACCGTCGTGAACGCGCAACGGCTATTGATCGCCCAAATCTCCGACCTGCACGTCAGGCCCCCCGGACAACTCACGTCCGGGCGCGTCGACACGGCAACGGCGCTGGCGCGCTGTATTACCGAACTCAACCGTCTGGCGCCGCGTCCGGATCTAGTGGTGATCTCCGGTGACCTCGTAGATATCCCGATTGCGGAATCCTACGATCATCTTCTCCATCTGCTGGCGCCGCTGGAAATTGCGTTTGCCGCAATCCCCGGCAACCACGACGACCGCGATCTCATGCGCGCCATCTTGCCCGATTGCCGATTTGCGCGCACGAGCGGCGCACTCAATTCCGTGCGCGCAATCCGCGGAGTTGACGTCATCCTGCTCGATTCGGTCGTCCCCGGTGCAGCGCACGGCGAGCTCGATGCGGAGACATTGGCATGGCTCGATGCGACGCTCGGCGCATCGTCGACGCGACCTGCGTTTGTGTTCCTGCACCATCCTCCATTCGCGACCGGGATTGCCGATATGGACAAAGATAACTTGCGCAATGCCGCCCATCTTGCGGCCATTCTGCGCCGGCACGAACGGGCACGATTGGTCGCAGCCGGCCACGTTCACCGTGCCGTGGTAACGATATTTGCCGCGCGATCGGCGACGATTTGTCCAGCACCCAACCTCGCCGTCGCCCTCGATCTTGACCAGCGCCTGCCGCCGTCATTTCGGATCGAGCCCCCGGCATTTCATCTTCACGTCTGGTTTGCGGACGAGCGCTTCGGGAATGTCGTAACGCATTGGATACCGATCGGAGACTTTGGCGGACCCTATCCGTTCTTCGCCAGCGACGGGCGATATCTCTAGGCAGCGGGATGCGACCGGCGCACCGCTCAAAGTTCATTAATCGTTCTTTGCTAGCGACACGCCATGGGCGTCATGGCGCACGTTGTATTGGCCGACTCGGACGTTCTACGCGCCGGTTCCCGACTGGTATGGCTGCTGATCGCAGCCATGGCGGTCGCCGCCGCCGCAATTTGTTGGGCCGCGGGCCTGTCGATAACTTGGCAGACCTTCCCAACCATCCCTGCGGCAATTGCAGGCTGCGTTGCTGTGACTTCGTTCTACCGTTTCTTTCGACCCGACCCGGCAATCGTCTACGCCACAGAATTGATCACCCAGATACTTTTGATCATTTTTCTCGGTGAGCTGCTCGCATATGGCGCCGCGGCGTCGCGACTACCCTATCGCGACGCCGAACTGCTTGCCGCCGACCGTTGGCTTGGCTTCGATTTGCAAGCGTATCTTGGCTTCGTCGACTCCCGCCCGCGGCTCGCGCTGCTCAGCTTGATCGCGTATATGACGATGCTGTGGCAAGCACCGATTGTTTTCGTCGTTCTGTCGTTGACCCGGCGCGTCGAGCGGCTGCAAGGCTTTGCCGTATCGCTGGTCGTTTCGCTGCTTATTACCATCGTGATATTTGCGTTGTTCCCGGCGCTTGGCTGGTATGGCTACCTTCGCATCGAGCCCGCTGCGTTTCCGCACCTCTCGTTCTTCGCGACCTTTGTCTCTCACCTTGAGGGTGTGCGCAGCGGAGCGCTTCGTGCGATTCCAATCGACGACATCCGCGGCGTCATCAGCTTTCCGAGCTACCATGCCGCTGCGGCGGTGCTCGCCGTCTGGGCGCTGTGGCCGATCCGCTTCATTCGCTGGCCGCTGTCGATATTGAATGCATTGATGATTGCTTCAACGCCGATCGAAGGCACGCATTACTTCGTCGACGTCATCGGCGGCATCGCTGTCAGCGCGTGCTCGGTGTTGGTCGTGATCCGGACCCGCCATGCAATCCGCCGCTACTGCGCCGACGGCGCGCGTGGCCGCGCGGTCGCCGAACGCCCGGCCGGCGCGGCGACCGTCAATTTGGCGTAGAGTTCGTCGATCGGTGCTTGGCCGGACGGGGCGGCTCGCGCCACAATGCCGACGCGCGTAGAGCGCAGAGAAGACATCGGCGAGACCATGACGGCGAGTGGTAAAATCCGATGAAAACAGCGATCGAGCCGGGGCGCGCCGCCGCGCTTGCGCCCTCGGAGCCAAGGCTTGGAGGGCCAAGACTTGGTGGGCCAAGACTTGGTGGGCAAACGCTTGGCGGTCTTCGTTTGTATCCCGGCTATCTCGATCGCGAGCGGCAGCACGGCCTGCTCGCGGCCATCCGCCAGGTCTTCGCAGCGGCGCCGCTGTTTGTGCCGCGCATGCCGAAATCGGGGCGTCCGTTCACGGTGCGCATGTCGAATTGCGGTCCGCTCGGCTGGGTTTCGGACCAGAGCGGATACCGCTACCAAGCGACGCACCCCGAAACCGGCCGGCCCTGGCCGCCGATCCCCGACGCGCTGATCGCGATATGGAACGCCATTGCACGCTATCCGCATCCGCCCGAGGCTTGCCTGATCAATTTCTACGGGCGGGCGGCGAAAATGGGCCTGCATCAGGATCGCGATGAGGAAGATTTCGCCGCGCCCGTGGTTTCGCTCTCGCTGGGCGATTGCTGTCTGTTCCGCCTCGGCGGGGAAAAACGCGGCGACCCGAGCCGCGCCTTCCGCCTTAATTCCGGCGATGCGCTCGTGCTTGGTGGCGCCGCCCAGCTCGCTTTCCACGGCGTCGACCGCATCTATCCGGGCACGTCGCGCTTGCTGGCGGAAGGCGGCCGGATCAATCTGACGCTGCGACGGGTGACACGCCCCGACGCCGGGCCTTCGCGGCCGCAGCGCGGCGCCGAAATTCTTCGAGGCGAGCCATCATGAGTTCGCGCAAAATCCACACGATGCGCGCCGCCGCACGTCTGGCGGCAGTTCTCGCCGTCGTGGTTTGGGCGATTCCGGCGCGCGCAGCCGATCCGATTTTCCCGACCGGCTCCCGGCTCGGCCTCGTTCCTCCGCCGGGAATGGTGCGCAGCCGTAGTTTCGAGGGATTTGAAGATGTCGCCAACGAAGCCGCCATTCTTCTCGTCGCGCTTCCGGCCGCGGCCTACGATCAGTTGGATAAGTCCATGGTTCCGGAGGCGATGAAAAACCAGGGTATCGACGTCGACAAGCGCGAGCCGATCGAACTTGGCTTCGGCAAGGGTTTTGTTCTCAGCGGCCGGCAAACGATCAACAATGTGCACTATCACAAATGGCTCTTGGTCGCGGCCGCGGGCGATTTTACGGCACTGGTTACCGTCCAGGTTCGCGATCAGGACGCGACCTATCCGGATAAAGCCGTCCGCGATGCGCTGGCGACGCTCACGGTACGCGCCAGCGTGCCCGACGCGGAGCGCTTAAGTCTGTTGCCGTTTAAGGTCGGCGACTTGGCGGGATTCCACATCGATGACGTTTTGCCGGGCCGCGCTTTGATGCTGGCCTATGCGCCCGCCGACAAGGAGGACGCCAACGCATCCGGCGCCGCCGACAAGACCGCGGCCAAGACCGCACCCACGTCCGCAAGCACGCTCAATGCGCGCATGGTCATCGCTATTATGCCAGGCAGTCCCAACGAACCGAGAGACGACGACACTTTCGCGCGCGTGGTGTTCGACCAGATCGTCGGAATCAAGGATGTGCGAGTCCAAGATGCGGAGCCGCTGCGTATCGGCAATCAATCGGGATATCAGACGCTGGCGAAAGCCAAGGATTTGCAGAGCGACACCGACGTCATGGTCGTGCAATGGTTGCGCTTCGGCACCACCGAATTTTTGCAAATAGTCGGCATTGCGCGCGCCGACGTTTGGCCGGACATGCTGACGCGCCTGCGCACCGTGCGTGACAGCATCGACGCGAAGTGAGGCTATTTCGCCGGCGTTTTGGCATTGTCGTTGGTGGGCGAGGCCGGCGCCGTTTTCGGTCCGCCTTTCGACACTCCGACCAGGGCCGGCCGTAGCACCCGCTCGCCGATCATATAGCCGGGCTGCACCACCTGGACGACGCTGCCGGCGGGCACCGTGGCGTCGGGCACTTCGAACATGGCTTGATGCAGGTTGGGATCGAATTTCTCGCCTTGCGGCGTGAATTGCCGGACGCCGTTCTTCTCCAGCGCTTTTTGCAGTTCGCGCTCGGTCAATTCGACGCCGTCGATCAGCGCCTTGACGCCGCTCTGTGCGCTGGTCCGCAATTCCGGCGCCACCGCTTCGAGCGCCCGGCGCATATTGTCGGTGACGACGAGCATGTCGCGCGCGAACGACGCGACCGCGTAGAGCCGCGAATCGGCGATTTCGCGCTCGGTGCGCTTGCGCAGATTCTCCATCTCGGCAAGCGTGCGCAAGAGCTTGTCTTTCAGCTCGGCCGCAAGCGCCGCCGGGTCGGGTTGCGCCGGAGCCGGAGCGGCCGGTGCGCCAGCCGGATCGGCGGCGGCTTCGGCGGCAGCGGCAGCGGCAGCCGATGTTCGCTTCGGCGCGGCCGCTTCGTCCTCAGCGCGAGCGGTCGGTTTCGTCATCTCTCGTCCCGTTGTCTCGATTGCGCATGATCTTATCCGACCTTCCTTCGCCCGCCGAAGCGGCTCGCCAGAGCGAAGTAAACGGAGAACGGGCGGGCTTCGCGAAGGCGGGAAACCGGTGCCCACTTTTCGGGATCATGCTCTGGCTGCCCCGCATATCAGGGCTGAAACGGCAAAAATCAAGCGTAACCGAGATCGCTCAGCCGCCGAGGAGTTTGCTCACGACCTTAGCGGTATAATCCACCATCGGCACGATGCGCGCGTAATTGAGCCGCGTCGGGCCGATGACGCCGAGCACGCCGACGATATGGCCGGAAGCGTCGCGGTAGGGCGCCACGATGGTGGACGAGCCGGACAGCGAGAACAGCTTGTTCTCGGAACCGATGAAGACGCGCACCCCTTCGGCCTGCTCGGCGCGGCCGAGCAAATCGATCACCTCGCGCCGGGTTTCCAGGTCGTCGAACAGCAGCCGCACCCGCTCGAGATCGGCGACCGCCTTGAGATCGTCGAGCAGATGCGCCTGGCCGCGCACAATCAGCTTGCGCTCGTCGCTCTCCCCACCCGACCAGCTGGCGAGACCGTCGGCGACGATCCGCTTCGTCAGCTGATCGAGCTCGGCCTCGCTTTCCTTGAGCGTGCGCTCGATCTCGCTTCTGACCTCGTCAAGCGTGTGGCCGCGGATGCGCGCATTGAGGAAATTCGCGGCTTCGATCAACGCCGAAGTCGGCAAGCCGACCGCAATATTCAGCACGCGGTTTTCGACCTGGCCGTCCTCGCCGACCAGAATGACCAGCGCGCGTTCGGGCTCCAGGCGCACGAATTCGATATGCTTGAGCCGCGGGTTCGCTTTGGCGGTGAGCACGACGCCGGCGGCGCGGCTCAAGCCGGAGAGCAGACCCGAGGCTTCGGTCAGCACCGCTTCGACGGACTTGGCCTGGCCCGAACCCGCGACCTGCGCCTCGATCGCCCTGCGGTCGTTCTCCGTGAGATCGCCGATCTGCATCAGCGCATCGACGAAGAAGCGAAGCCCCATTTCGGTCGGCAGCCGGCCGGCCGACGTATGCGGCGCGTAGACAAGCCCGAGCTGTTCGAGATCGGACATAACGTTGCGCACCGACGCCGGCGACAACGTCATGGGCAGGATGCGCGACAGATTGCGCGAGCCGACCGGCTCGCCGGTCGCGAGATAGCTCTCGACGATCTGGCGGAAAATCTCGCGCGATCGCTCGTTGAGCTGGGCTAGGCTCAATTGGTTCACGCCAAGCGGAAAATCATGGCTGGCCAAGAATCGCTCCCAATGTAATCGCTCCGAATGTTGCGCGATGCCGCGCGCTAATCATCACTCCGCCGCCATCGCCCGCGGCGTGACGCGAAGCAGCTCCATCAGCTTGCGCACCGAGCCGAACTCCTCGATGCCGTTGACCGCCCTTATCACATCGGCGACATCGGCGTCAGGTAGGACGTCGGCGGCGGAGCTGCGGAATTTTTGCTCGATCTGGGCGCGCGACAGCGGATTTTCAAACGAGCCGAGCGGGTATTCGCAACGCGCCGAGAGCGTCGCACCGTCGTCCATGACGAGGTCGACCCGTGCCTGCGAGCCGGTAATCGCCGCATCGGCGCGGACCTCGACCTTTTCGGCGGCGAAGCTCCGCAGCTTCGGGTCGTCGTAGCGATTTTGCTCGAACTGCGCCAAGGTCAGCGCCCGGTCGTGCAAGATCGCAGCGGCGGTATAGTGCGCGGACAACAACGCTTCGAACTTCGCTTTGTAGGTGTCAAATCCGCCGTGCAGGTCGAAGGCGCTTTGGCCGAGCGCAATGCGGACCTTGCGCACCCGCGCGGCATCGATCTTGTATTTGCCGATAAGATCGAACAAGGCCGTGTTCAGGCCCTGAATGAGCGTCGCCGAGGGCCATAGCCGCAGCGCGATCCGTTCAAGCTCGAAACGCCGTCCGAGATCGGCGGTCGCCGCGTCCGGCCGGCCGCCGTTGGCGTAAGCGTTGTAGAGGCCGCCGTCCTTGGCGGTGAGGAATTCGCGCGTGGCGGCGAATTTCGTCTGCGCCAGCAAGGCCGCCAGCAAGCCGGACAGCGCGCCGCGGCATTGATGGAATTTCACCGTCGGCGTGCCCCAGGCGGCGAAGGTGCCTGCCGCCTGACTGCCGGCAAGCCCAAACGCGCGCGCCATGGTGTCGGCATCGAATTTCAAAAGCGAGCCGACCGCCGCGGCGGCACCGAACGGGCCGATGATGCCCGGGCCATGCCAGCCGCGCGCGCGAAACGCCGGATAATCGAGGCCAAGGCCGATCCGCGTCGTCACCTCGCAGCCCGCGGCGACGGCGACCAAAAGATCGCGGCCGGCAAGCCCGTCACGCTCCGCGATCGCCAGCGCCGGCGGCACGATTTCCGGCGTGACATGGGTCATGGTCGCGCGATGCACGTCGCACATCGTGACCGCGGTGATGAGATAGCCGTTGAAGAGCGTCGCGCCGGCAAGCGACATATGGCCGCCGCCGATCACGCTCGACTCGTTGCCCTGCGCCAGCGCCGCGGCGAGCGCCGCGACCTGGCCGGTCTCCTCGCCTTGGTGGCCGGCCAGCGCGCAGGCAAGCGCATCGAGAATTAAATTCTTGCAGTGCTCGCGGACGCGTTCCGGCACGTCGTCATAGCCGAGCGTGGCGGCGAATTCGGCCAGCGCTTGGGTCGTTTCTTGTGTCGTTTTTTGGCTCATTTCCGCCTCCCGCCACGCGCTGCGGCGGGGCAACCTAGCGGCAAGCCGCGGGCCCTGGCAATCGCCGGTAACGATCGTAACGTTGCGCCCTTGTGGGGCCCATATCTCACCCCTACAAGCTTGAAACGCCGGCGCGTTAGGCCCGGCGACTGGGAGACCTGCATGCGGCCGAGCCGCCGACAACCCGACGAACTGCGCCCCGTCTCGCTCGAGCGCGGCGTGGTGAAATACGCGGAAGGCTCCTGTTTCGTAAAATTCGGCGATACCCATGTCCTGGTCACCGCGACACTCGAAGATCGCTTGCCGCCGTGGCTCAAAGGTCAGGCGCGCGGCTGGATCACGGCCGAATACGGCATGCTGCCGCGAGCGACGCTGGAGCGCACGCGGCGCGAGGCGTCGGCCGGCAAACAGCACGGCCGCACGGTGGAAATCCAACGCCTGATCGGCCGCAGTTTGCGTTCGGTGATCGATCTCAAGGCGCTCGGCGAGCGCCAAATCACCATCGACTGCGACGTGATCCAGGCCGACGGCGGGACCCGCACGGCGTCCATCACCGGCGCCTGGATCGCGCTCCACGATTGCCTCGCCTGGATGAAGGCGCGGTCGATGATCGAGACCGAAGTTCTGCGCGACCATATCGCGGCGATTTCCTGCGGCGTCTGTTCGGGCGTGGCGGTGCTCGATCTCGATTATGCCGAGGATTCGCAAGCCGACACCGACGCCAATTTCGTTCTCACCGGCTCCGGCGATATCGTCGAAGTGCAGGCGACCGCCGAAAGGACGCCGTTTTCGGAAGCGCAATTTTCGGCGCTGTTGGCGCTCGCCCGCAAAGGCGTCGCCAAGCTGGTCGACTTGCAGAAGATGGCGGTGATGTGAGGGCTCCGGCACATCGCCGCATCGCGGGCCGGCTTGTGATTGCGACCCATAATCCGGGCAAGCTCGCCGAAATGCGCCACTTGCTTGCTCGTTACGGCATCGACGCCATATCGGTAGGCGAACTGCAACTGGACGAACCGGACGAAACCGGAATGACGTTTGGCGATAACGCACGAATCAAGGCGCAGGCGGCGGCAAGGCTGAGCGGGCTTGCCGCCTTTGCCGACAATTCCGGCCTGGTCGTCGACGCGCTCGGCGGCCAGCCGGGAATTCACTCCGCGCGCTGGGCCGGGCCGGAGCGGAATTTCCGCCGCGCCATGGCAACGGTCGAAGAAAAACTCCGCGAACGCGGCGCCACAACCCCGGAGCGCCGCAAAGCGCATTTCGTCTCGGCGCTCGCCGTCGCCTGGCCGGACGGACATACCGAGGAATTCGAAGCGCGCGTCGATGGCGTTCTGGTTTGGCCGCCGCGGGGCGACAAAGGTTTTGGCTACGACCCGATGTTCCTGCCCGACGGCCACGACCGCACCTTCGGCGAAATGGCAAGCGAAGAAAAACACGGCCTGCCGCCCCCGGCGCGCAATCAGGCTGAGTGGTCCCCGGTCAGCCGCCCGGATTGCGCGCCCAATGAAAAAGTTGGAGCGCGGTCGGACGCAAAACCGGTGCCCACTTTTGCTGACCGCGTTCCGGGCAGCGGGCTTTCGCACCGCGCCCGCGCCTTCCGCAAACTCGCGGAGGCGTGCCTTGGCTGACAGTAACTTGGCCGAGACTGAGCAAGCTTTCGGCGTCTACATTCACTGGCCGTTCTGTCTGTCGAAATGTCCCTATTGCGACTTCAACAGTCACGTCCGGCGCGAGCCGATCGACGAGCAGCGCTTTGCGCGCGCTTTTGCCGCCGAAATCGCCGCGACCGCCGCGCGCGCGCCGGGCCGTACCGTCTCGACGATTTTCTTCGGCGGCGGCACGCCCTCGCTGATGCAGCCGGCGACCATCGGCGCCGTGCTCGACGCCGTCGCGCGGCATTGGCGGATTGCGCCCGATGCCGAGGTCACGCTCGAAGCCAACCCGACGAGCGTCGAAGCGACGCGTTTTCGCGGCTATAGGTCGGCCGGCGTCAATCGCGCCTCGCTCGGCGTGCAGGCGTTGGACGATCGTGTCCTTGCCGAGCTGGGGCGGCTGCATTCAGCACGCGAGGCGCTCGACGCCGTCGCCGTCGCGCGCGCCGTTTTCGACCGCTATTCGTTCGATCTGATCTATGCGCGGCCGAACCAGGAGCCGAAGGCGTGGGCGAGCGAGCTGACGGCCGCGCTCGGCGAGGCCGGCGAGCATCTTTCGCTCTACCAACTGACCATCGAGCCGGAGACGCCGTTCGCCGCGCTCCATGCCGCGGGCAAATTGCGCCTTCCCGACGAGGACACAGCGCGCGCTCTTTACGACACCACCCAGGAAATCTGCGCTGCCCACGGTTTGCCGGCTTATGAGATTTCCAATCATGCGCGGCCGGGCGGCGAATGCCGGCATAACCTCGGCTATTGGCGCGCCCACGAATATGCCGGCATCGGGCCGGGCGCCCATGGTCGGCTCGATAGCGCCGGCGATCGGCATGCCACCGCGACCGAAAAGCGGCCGGAAGCCTGGCTGAGCCGCGTTGAAACGCATGGCGACGGGGTCGTGAGCGACGACGTGCTGACCCGCGAGGAGAGGTCGGACGAGTTTCTGCTGATGGGGCTGCGGCTGGCCGAAGGCATCGATCTCGCGCGCTACGCCGAGATTGCCGGCCGCCCGCTCGATCCGGTTCGCATCGCGACGCTGCACGAGCACGGCATGGTCGAGACGACGCCTGCCGGGCGTTTGCGGGTCACGCTCCCAGGCTTTCCGGTCCTCGACGCGGTGGTTGCCGATCTGGCGGCATAGGCGCGTCCGGGCGGCTTAGGATCTCTGTGGGACGACCATTTCTGGCCCAGAAAAATAATAAGCTGGCTTATATTCCCGATGCGCCGCCAAAGCTGCGCGGCGCCGGGGAAATGATCTGTGCCCCCGAGGCTGCGACGCGCAGCACCGCAAGACCGCGCTCGTTGGTGCCGTCGGCGCGGAACCGGAACAGCCCGTCGATGCCGGAAAAGCCCGACGGATTGGTGAGCACCTGTTGCGAGAATCGCTGCGCGCCTTGCGTCTTCACCAAGGCGGCGATCAGCGCAACCGCATCATAGGCCAGCGTGGCGGTACGCACCGGGTCCTGGTTATAGTGACCGCGATAACGGTTGGCGAAATTTCGGTAACCGGTCCCGTCCGGCGCCGCGTAACAGCCGCCGTCCAACGCCGCCGCCGCATAGATGCGCGGGTCGTCCCACAGCCCGGTGCCTAGGAGCTGCAGGCGCTTGAGATTGACGCCGTCGGCGACGATGGCCTGAACGACATCGGGCATCGCGTCGCCGCCGTCCGGAATGAACAGCGTGTCGGCCCGCACCGAGGCTTGAGCGATGTTGCGGATCGGCGCCGCCATGGCGGCCTTGTCGTGGGGATAGCGCTCGAGCGCGATAATCTGGCTGCCGCTGCGCCGCGCTATGGCCTGCTTGAACGCCGCTTCGACCACGGTGCCGTAGGGGTTGTCGGGAATCAGAGCGGCGTAAGAATGCTTCCCCGCCGACGTCGCGTATTGCACGATGCGCTCGACATCCGATTCCGGCAGAAAGCTCAAGAGATAAACGCCGTTTGACGCGACATTGGCGTCGGTCGAAAAGGCGATGACCGGCACGTTGCGCGCCCGCGCCACCTGGCTCACGAAACTAACCGATTGCGCAAACAACGGCCCGAGGATGATTTCCGCCCCCTGGTCGAGTGCCTGCTGGGCCGCGAGCCGCGCCGCCTCGGCGGTGCCGCCGTCGTCTTTCACCAGGAGCTGAATATTCGGGTTATTGAATTCGGCAACCGCCATTTCCGCCGCATTGCGCATCGACTGACCGGCAAGGCCGGCATTGCCCGGCGCCGATAGCGGCAGGATCAGACCCGCCTTGACTTCGCCCGTGCCGATGGTGGCGCCCGGCGGCGCCTGCGTACTCTGCGGCGGGGGCGTCGCGGACAGGTATTGAGAATTTTGCGAGCAGCCGGCCAATAAGGCGGCCGTCGTGGCGAGCAAGCCCGCAATCGAACGACGCCGTGTTGGCAGATGCTGTGTCAGAATGGCCGCCGAGGCCTGAACTGGCACTTGCGCGGACACGGCGGTTCTCCCCACGACGCCACTCGTGCGGTGGATTTGCAGGTCCCAGGTCCTAGCCGCAAACCCGCGTGGGAACTTCAAATCCAAAACCCGCACTAGCACCCTAGACTTGCCGGTGCCCCCCTTTGATTCCGAAGTTCGCATAAAAGCGTGCCGAAGCGCACTACGAAGTTCGGAATCGGGGCCCGGCGCGTCGATGCCAGCTAAAGGCAACGCCAATCCGACATATTGGCGGCGAATGGTTAACTAAATGAAAAAGATAGGGAATTCGCCACGGCCGAAATGGCTGATAGGGCCCGTCACATGACGGCCGGCGGGCGCAAGGCTACAGTGACCGCGATGCGCAATGCGTTCCGCAACCCTTCGCGTGCCGAAGATCGCGCGGCGCGGCGCTATGCGCTTGCCGGCCGGCCGATCGAGGTGGCGCGGCTGGCGGCCGGATTGCATATCGTCGCCACCCCCATCGGCAATCTCGGCGACATCACCTTGCGCGCGCTCGACGCGCTCGCCGGCGCCGACCTGATCGCCTGCGAGGACACCCGCGTCACCCGCAAATTGCTCGACCGCTATGCCATCGCAACCCCGCTGACGCCCTATCACGAGCACAATGCCGGCAAGGCGCGGCCCCTGCTGTTGCGCCGGCTTGCCGACGGCGCCGCGATCGCGCTCGTCGCGGATGCCGGCACCCCGCTGATCTCCGATCCCGGATTCAAGCTGGTTCGCGCCGCGGCCGAAGCCGGCCATACGGTCACGGCGCTGCCCGGGGCGTCGGCGCTGCTTGCCGGCTTGACCGTCGCCGGCCTGCCCACCGATCAGTTCTTGTTCGCCGGATTTCTGCCGCCGAAGCAAGCCGCGCGGCGGGCCCGGATCGCCGAACTGGCCCGTATCCCGGCGACGCTTGTTTTCTTCGAGACCGGGCCGCGCCTTGCCGCAACGCTGGCCGATCTCGCCGCCGGGCTCGGCCGCGCGCGCCAAGCGGCGTTGTGCCGCGAACTCACCAAGCTGCACGAGGAAGTTCGGCGCGGCGATCTGGCGGCGCTGGCGGAAGCTTACGCGCAGCATGAACCGCGCGGCGAAATCGTTCTTGTCGTCGCGCCGCCGCAGGCGGCGGCGCAGGTCGGTGCGGCCGAGACGGAATCCCTGCTGCGCCAGGCCCTGGCGCGCGTTTCGCTCAAGGACGCCGTCGGCGAAGTGGCGGATGCCACCGGCCTGCCGCGGCGCGAGGTCTA
Source organism: uncultured Alphaproteobacteria bacterium (assembly GCA_963823225.1). Classification (GTDB taxonomy): domain Bacteria; phylum Pseudomonadota; class Alphaproteobacteria; order Rhizobiales; family Xanthobacteraceae; genus BOG-931. The sequence goes on from CAWGKM010000001.1 coordinate 978,132, forward strand.
TCAACGCGCGCTCGCGCTCGCCAAAACGGCAAAGGACGAAACGCATGGCGCGCCGCGCTGAGCCGTCGAAAACGGTCAGGCCGGCGCCGCGCCCGCCGCGCCCGGAGCGCGTGAAAGCGTTCCGGCTCGGTCTGTCGGCGGAAAGTCGCGCCGCCATGCTTCTCATCGCCAAGGCCTATCGGATCGTGGCGCGGCGCTGGAAAACGCCGTTCGGCGAAATCGACATCGTCGCCCGCCGCCGCCGCACGCTGGTCTTCGTCGAGGTCAAAGCGCGCGACATCGTCGAGGAGGCGATCGCCGCGGTGACCGAGCGAGGCAAGCGCCGCATCGTCGGCGCGGCCGAATTTTGGCTTGCCCGTCATCCCGATGACGTCAACTGCGACATTCGTTTTGACGTGATTTTGGTCGTGCCCGGCAAAATGCCGCGCCACATCGCCAACGCTTTCGATGCCACGCGCTGACCGGCAGAGCATGATCCCGAAAAGTGGATACCGGTTTCCCGCCTTCGCGAAGCCCGCTTCTTTCTTGCCTTCGCGAGACCCACCCGCTTCGGCGGGCGAAGCAAGGTCGGAAAAGATCATGCTCAATCAAAAGGCTGGAGCCCGGTTTTGATTCCATCAAAACCGATAGGGCTCCGCCAGCCGCCGTAGCGGTCAGCGGAAAAATTGCGTAGAGCTTCGCCATGCGCCTGAACGTCGCCGTGCAAATGGACCCGGTCGAGCGGATCAATATCCGCGGCGATTCGACATTCGCGTTGCTGCTCGAAGCGCAGGCGCGCGCCTATCCGGTGTCTTATTACACGCCCGACCGGCTGGTGCTGCGCGACGGCAAAGTATCGGCCACGGTGCGGCCGCTCGTAGTGCGCGACAAAGCCGGCGACCATTTCACGCTCGGCGAGCCGCGGCATGCCGACCTTGCGTCCTTCGACGTCGTGTTGCTGCGGCAGGACCCGCCGTTCGATCTCGCTTACGTCACCTCGACGCATATGCTCGAGCGCCTCCAGCCGAAAACATTGGTGGTCAACGATCCGGCAAGCGTGCGCAACGCGCCGGAAAAAGTCTTTGTCATGGAATTTCCCGAACTGATGCCGCCGACGCTGGTCACCCGCGATCTCGAAGCGATCAAGGCGTTTCGCGCCGAGCACGGCGACATCGTAATGAAGCCGCTCTACGGCAAAGGCGGCGAGGCGGTGTTCCGGCTGCAGCGCGAGGATCTCAATTTCGGCTCGCTCTACGACCTGTTCGCCGCGACCTTCCGCGAGCCGTGGGTGGTGCAGAAATTTTTGCCCGAGGTGAGAGACGGCGACAAGCGCATCATTCTGGTCGACGGCGAATTCGCCGGCGCGGTCAACCGCCTGCCGGCGGCCGACGATCTGCGCTCCAACATGGCGCGCGGCGGCGTGCCCGCCGCGACCGATCTCACCAAGCGCGAGCGCGACATCTGCGCACGGCTCGGCCCGGCTTTGCGCGAGCGGGGCCTTCTCTTCGTCGGCATCGACGTGATCGGCGGCTTCCTCACCGAGATCAACGTCACCTCGCCGACCGGCATCCGCGCGGTGAAGAATTTCGGCGGCCCCGACATCGCCGCGCTGATCTGGGACAAGATCGAGGCAAAGCGGGGCGGCTGACCCCCAGGAACCTTGTTCACGGATTGTTCTTTACAACCCGCTCGCGCTCGGTTAGTGTCCACAGCACGGCAGGGGCTGCCATGGTCCAGCGCGTCTCCACGGTTGCGTTCGAGGGCATCGAGGTGCGGCCCGTCGACGTTCAGGTGCAGGTCGCGCCTGGGATGCCGGCCTTCACCATTGTCGGCCTGCCCGACAAGGCGGTTTCGGAAGCCCGCGAGCGGGTGCGCTCGGCCTTGATCGCCTCCGGGCTCGCTTTGCCGGCGCGCCGCATCACCATCAATCTCGCGCCCGCCGATCTGCCCAAGGAGGGCAGCCACTACGATCTGCCGATCGCGCTCGGGCTGATGGCCGCAATCGGCGCCATCCCGCACGATGCGTTGTCGGGATTCACGGTTTTAGGCGAGCTCGGGCTGGACGGCTCGATTGCCGCGGTGGCCGGCGTGTTGCCGTCCGCGATCGGCGCCAATGCGCGCGGCGAGGGCCTGATGTGCCCGGCGGCATGCGGGCCGGAAGCGGCCTGGGCGAGCCCCGAAATCGAGATCATCGCGGCGTCCTCGCTCATTCAGCTCGCCAATCATTTCAAAGGCACCCAGGTGCTGTCGCGGCCGCAGCCGAAAATCCTGGAACTGAACGGCCCGGCGCTCGACCTCGCCGACATCAAGGGCCAGGAGAGCGCCAAGCGCGCGCTCGAAGTGGCCGCAGCCGGCGGCCACAATCTGCTCATGGTCGGTTCGCCCGGCGCCGGCAAATCGATGCTGGCCTCGCGGCTGCCTTCGATCCTGCCGCCGTTGGCGCCGGCCGAACTGCTCGAAGTCTCCATGGTCGCCTCGGTCGCCGGCGAGATCGAAGGCGGCGCGCTGACCAACCGGCGGCCGTTCCGCGCGCCGCATCACTCCGCCAGCATGCCGGCCTTGGTCGGCGGCGGATTGCACGCGCGGCCGGGTGAAGTTTCGCTGGCGCATCACGGCGTGCTGTTTCTCGACGAGCTGCCGGAATTTCAGCCGCAGGTGCTGGATTCGCTGCGCCAGCCGCTCGAAAGCGGCGAGGTCTCGATCGCCCGCGCCAATCACCGCGTCACCTATCCGGCGCGCTTCATGCTGGTCGCGGCGATGAATCCCTGAGCATTCGTTGCCTTTGTACCGCTATTTCTCTCAGGCAAATAAAGCAGGTTAATTTCGATGTCGGCGGAGCCGACATCGATCCGATCTACGATTGCTTCCACAATCGTTCGTTTCTCATCACGGGGAAGATCTGGCCATCGGGTATAGAGATCACGAGCCCCGGTAATGATTTCCTCGCGACATAGGTCATCAATTTTCATCAGGTCGAGTTCGGCTTGGATTTTCGGAATCTCATCGTCGAGCTGCTTTTGCCGCTTCGCCAGCGGCGCGTGACGCGCGCCAAATTCGTCGGCGTCGATTTTGTCCGATTGGTAAAGCGCGTAAATTTTGTCGATATCCGAACTTAACTTTCGATGTTCGGCTTCCAGAACGCCAAGAAGACGTTCCTTTTCTCCAATTTCGTTGTCTACGCGGCCAAGCTGGTTTGCTACTTCGTCCGGCGAAAAGAAGAAATTCTTGAGCTGCTCGTGAAAGACGGACTCAAGATCAACGATCGGGATCTTATTTCGGCACGCCTTGCAAACGTATTTGTTCGGCATATTCGACGGCACGTACATCTTGTGACCGCATGTACAGTGGGCAATTCCAGCAAACAAATGAACCGGTTTCTTGGAGAGGGGTTTTCGCGTTCCCTTGCCGCGATCAAGGAGCGCGTTGCACTCAAGCCACAGGTCTTCTGCAACGACCGAGGGCACCGGATGGAGCACCCACTCGTCCTCCGGCTTCAGTTTCCAAGCCTTCTTGCTGTTCGCCGTTTGAGTGTAGTTAGCGCGCCGAATGCCTTTGGCAGTCGGGTCGGCAATGAGGCGCTCCACCGTCGTGTCGGAGAACAGCGAGCCATTGCGGGTGCGGTAGCCCTTTTCGTTGAGCAGGCGAGCTACGGTCTTCTTCCGCTTATGCTCGCGAAATAATTCATACATGAGCTTCCGAACCGGCGCCTCTTGCGGGTGCGGCACGAGCTGTTTGTCTACCCATTGATAGCCAAATGGCGCCTGCCCGCCCGTTGGCTTTCCAAGTTTTGCGCGGATGGGGACCGATGCGGCTACGCGTTCGGCAATCTCTTCGCGTTCCCACTGCGCCATCGCGGCGACCATCGTGTAAAACAGCCGGCCAGCGGGCGTGGACGTGTCGATGCTCTCTTGTAGCGACACCAAATCGGCATCACACTCTCGAAAAATATCTGCAAAATCCAATAGCTCTTTGGTATTTCGGGCCAACCGGGCCAATTTTGAAAAGATCAACGCCGTAATTCGGCCTGACCTGACATCCTGAAGCATCCGTTTTGTTTCAGGATGTTCCATAACGGATTTCCCGCTTACCGCTTCAAGCCGGTAAACCTCGCAGACGTGCCAGCCCTTGGCTTCGGCATACAGGCGCGCGCGCTTTTCATGGTGTTCAGGGCTGTCACCCTGCACCTGGTCCTCGGTCGACACCCGAATCCAAATGCCGAGCGCCTTCACTTGCTGGCGTACCATCGTCGCCTCCACAGGTTCGCTTAGGCGGGCAATATCATATCCGGCCCTGTAGCCCGGGTGAATCCCCAACGTATTCCGCGTGGCAGAAATTTCGTCCTTCCCCCGTTTAGGTGGTGTCAGGGCCTTCGGCCCAACTACCACCGCGCCCGACGAGCGCAATAAGGAGGAAGAACCGATGTCGCTACACGCACTTATCAGAGCCCATCGCAATTCGCCGGTAGTCGTCATGCCTGCCGGCGCTCGGCCTCAACGAGTCGTCGTCGCCGCGAGCGACGATGAGGTCAAGCGTAAGTTCGATCACTTCCGCCCGATCGTGACCGACGGTCCTGTGCCGGTGCACGGCAAGCTCATCGGCTGGAAGACCACCAAGTCCGGCACGCTCGGCGCGATCTACGTCAACGAGGTGACCCGTCAGCGCACTCTCTGGTGTCTTGATTTCCAGACGCGCCGTCCTCGCCAGATCGCGGTGCTGGCCGACTAGCTCAACACCGGAGGCGGCCTCCAGGCCGCCTCCAACTTCCACCCATACCTCATAACGGAGTACATCCATGTTATTCTCTCTTCGCACACCCGCCCCCGCGTCCCGGTACCCGCACCCGCGACCGCCGGTCCGCCAGGAAGGCATCCGCTGCCCCGACATGCTTTCGCTCGTCGGGTTCAATGACAATGCCAAAGTGCTGAGCCCGTTCGTGTCGGCATTCGACGCCGGCTTTGTGAAGGCGGTCCAAGGACTGCCCTCCGCTGTCGGTGGCTGCTCGACGAACCTCACCGCCGGTCTTCGCGTTGCCAACGATCTGCTCGGCAAAATGCCGAAAGGATTGCGGCGCCGCATCTGGCTGCTGACCGACGGTGACGCCAACGCAGAGATCGACGGCATCACGCATCAGGTCGCGCGCGCCGGCCAGCTCCGCATCAATATCAACTGCATTGGGTTTGGCGATCCCGGTCAATTCAACAAAGAGCTGCTCACGCGCATCGCCGCCGCTACGCATAACGGAAAATATTTCGAGGTCACGACTATCAGCGCCCTCGGAGCCACATTCCGGCGTGCTGCGGGACATCGCTCGCATACCAATCACCGCGGCGAGGCCACTGCGTTCGTCATCGACTGCAGCGGTAGCATGGTGATCTGCAGGATGGGAGGTCGCCAGCGCATCGAAGTCGTGCGCGACGCGATGGCCGACCTCCTCCACTACAAGCAGGCCGTCTGGTCGTGACGCCGACGTGGCGGGGGCGGTCAACGCCTCCGCCACTACCTTCAATCTCATAGACATCGGATAGGAGAGCTCCAATGCACAACACCGCTGCAATCTTGGCCCGGCCGACGGGGAACTACCGGCGGCAGACCACGAAGCCGTTTTCTATCGTTCGAAAAAACTACAGTCTGCGCTCAAGCATTTCGCCGGTGACCGGCCCGTTTGATCAGCTCACCAGTTGCGAACATGTTCTGGTCATCGCGGACATTGAGAACTGGGCATACAGTGCGCGCAATCTCGGCTTAGAGATCAATTTCGCGGCACTCGCTCATTTGCTCACGACAAAATTCAAGCGTGCCTCTCTGCACGCCTTTTTCAGTGCCAACGATGGGGACAACGTCGTTGCCGGCCGGCTCGCAGAACTCGGTTGGGAACCACACCCGCGCGCCATCATCGAGCGCCCAGCCCAATTCGGTAGCGCTCGATCCGCCAATGCGGATCTGGCCATCGCGTTCGGAGCAGCGAAGTTGCTTGGCCACAAACGTGTCGATGCTGTGCTGCTTGGCACTGGCGACGGGGTTCTCGCGCTCGATTGCGCCCGCGCCATTCGCGCCAATTTCAAAAGGTGCAGCGTCATCGGGACGGTGTCGCTGGCTGGCAGCACCTCGCGGCTGCTCGACGCTCGCGTCGTTCACGAGATCAACGTGAATGTGGAGATTGGCATGGACGCCATGCGTCCTTTGGCCCGCTAGTCCGAGAGGAAGCCGTACCATGTGGACCTTCCTGCAGAACCTTATTGCGCAAGCCGCGCCGGCACCGCGACAACGATTCCGGCGCGGCAGCCGACCCCGGCGCAAAACCTGGGTGTCGCACAATGCGAATAGCTCGCCCCATTCGCATTTCTCTCGTCCGAACCACCCTTATAAAGCATTCCGGCGGGGTTCGCCCCCAAACGGCAAATCCAAAAGCGGAAAGTGGTTTTTCGCTCGCACGGGAAGCGACGGCGCACGCGGTTCATCGCAGCGCCGCGGTGAAATCGTAGCGTGGCATGGAACCCCCGGCCTACAAAACGTCAAATCCATCTTGGCTCATGGCTGGGTGGTGGGAAACGGGAATGCCTTTGGCGACGGCGTATATGCGAGTTCAGATTTCAACGTCGCGAAGGGCTACGCAGGATCGAGCGGCTATGTGCTGAAGCTCGCGATAAAAGCGGGGCGAGTGGCAACTTGGTCCGTCTCCTTCCAGACGGCGTTCACAAGTTGGTGCACCCGCCAGCAGTGCGCCGCCGACATGTCGGCGAAGACCGCATTCTTGCTCGGTCAGGGCTTTCACACTCTGCGCGAGGGTAACGTGATTGTCGTCTTATTGCGCGCGTACCGAAACCCTCTAGCGGCAAAGATTCGAACCTGGCGTGTCCGCGTGCTTTCTGCCGTAGCCACCGCGGACGGCAAGAACTTGGATCTCCACTCCCTTATGAAAAGCTGAGGAGAAGCATCATGGGATTTGCGACCATAAGCACAGTTGGCGGCCGTCGACGCCGAGGCCGCCGCGGCCAACGTCGACCTCGCCCATACGGGCTATTCGATTTTCTAATCGCATACGTCGGAAGCCTCGCGGCAGTTTGGCTGGCACTCGTGCTCGCTGGCCCGCTTGCCATACCCGTCTACTTCATTGTTGGTATCGCCCTCATCCGTTTCATCGGCAATCGTATCCGGTGGTGGAAGTTCGCAAACAATATAGAAAATGTTGCGGCTGTGAAGATTCGTGCAATCCTAACCTGGCCTGTAAGCGTTCCGAAATTCATTGTCACCGCCGCAATCGCCAAGTGGCTTTAGGCGCGAATAGCCACGTCTATGAAGCTGCTCCTGCGCCGCAGCCAGAGAACAAGCATCACCGGCAGGACCGTGTTCGTGCTGGACGTGCGCGCTGAGTTCTCAAACGAGGAGCGGCGTAACATTCGTCGGTACGATCTTGGCGGGGAAATACTCTACACCCGCGGCGAAATAATCGATCCGGGATCTGGTCTGCTCGGGTTGGCCTCTCGTCTGGCGTTCGCAGCGCTCAACGCATCGGTAACAGTCGACGAGTTGTTCGGCGGCAAACGCATCGAATGTACGAGCATCGTCGAGATGATGTCGATCGAGGATTGTCTCAAAGAAGCTGCCGGCGTCCTTCGGTCGGTGTTGCATATTGCGGCACACTTTGATGGAGAGGAAATTGTCGACCTCTGATCCGTTCATTCCGCGCTTCATCGGGTCGAACCTTAAGAACTTCTTTCTGGGTTCGGCCTACAACCGCGAGCTCCGCGACACGATAGAGATTTATAAGCAGGCTCAGGCGGCATACGCACGCTTTCCGCTTGCGGACGAAAACGAACGATCCCAATTCGTCGTCGACTTAGTCCAAGAGATTTGTGATCGTACTGACCGTTTTCCATCTCGACCGCTTCTATTAGCCATATGCGATCTTGTGAGCGATCTCCTTGCGGCCGAGGGGCTAGCGGAATTTCCACAACTACCGAATGCCAAAACGCTCTCGATGCAAGAAGGCGCGACATTGCGCCAACGGCTATGGCATACGTTGCATCTTACGGAGAACTGGGATCGCCTCTCCCCCTTGTGGCGCCGCAAGGTCGCCGCCCTCGTCCGAGGAATACTGGAGAGTCTACCGGCTTCGGCCTTCGCAGACGATTCTATTCGCGATGGCAAAGACCCACTTCCCCAACTCGCCATCCCGCTTATCTCGTTTTGTGATGATGGGCCTGTCGTGTTGGAGCGGGCGGTCGGCACAATGTACGACGAGGAAGCTGTGGGCGCGCGTCTTTTCGAAGCCGTTCGCGCGAACCTTGAGCAAAACCTCTGCGCTGCATCCGGCATCAATTACGAAAACCGCACTGAGAGTTCAAAGCCGATAGTCACTCCAACTGAATACCGCGCCGAATCCGAAGAAGATCGAGTTCGCGTTTTCGCTGCCGGTACGCCTCTTTTGCAGTTTTTTTTTGCTCCGTTGCAGTTCTCCTTTCCGTTTCCTGCTCGTTTCGAGCACATGCACATCATGGGCGGCTCTGGGCACGGCAAGACGCAGCTCATGCAGTTGCTTATCCATCAAGACCTGGTCAAAGCCGCGACGGACGGTCGCAGTGTGGTGGTCATTGATAGCCAGGGCGATTTAATCCAGACCATCTCACATCTGGCCCTCTTTAGTCCGAAAGCAGAAGGGGGCCTCGCAGACCGATTGATCATTATCGACCCAAACGATTTGGAGTACCCGGTCTGCCTAAACATGTTCGATTGGAATCGCGAACAACTCGTCAGCTACAGCGCTCTGGAAAGAGAGCGACTGTTAAACAGCACAGTCGAATTGTACGAATATTTTTTCGGCGCACTCCTCGGCGCTGAGCTCACGCAGCGACAGGGCGTGATATTTCGCTATCTCGCCCAACTCATGATGGAAATACCGCACGCCACGATCCAGACTCTTCGGGAGCTCATGGAAAATGGGGAGCGATTTCGCAGCCATATGGCTCGATTGCCCGGAAGCGCGCGCAGCTTCTTTGAGACCCGCTTCTTCGACCGCTCATTTAACGAGACCAAGAAGCAGATACTCACTCGCCTTTGGGGCGTACTCTCCAACGGCACGCTAGAGCGGATGTTCTCACACCCAAAGAACAAGGTCGATCTGTACGGCTCTATCAACTCGGGAAAGATAATCCTCATCAACAGCGCCAAGGATCTCCTGAAGCAGGAGGGATGCGCTATCTTTGGGCGCTTTTTTATTTCGCTCATCGCACAAGCCTCGATCGAGCGAGCCGCAATTGCACCGCACGAGCGGCGGCCAACCTTTGTGTACATCGACGAAGCGCAGGATTACTTCGATGAAAACGTCGGGCATTTGCTAAATCAGGCACGCAAGTTCCGGATTGGCATGACCTTCGCTCACCAAAACCTTGACCAGCTCGCGGCCGAACTGCGCTCCTCCGTCATGGCAAGCACTAGCATCAAGCTTGTTGGCGGGATCAGCGCGAAGGATGCCAGGGTTCTCGCCGACGAAATGCGCTGCGAGGATTCGGTCCTGTTGGGAGCGAAAAAGCGTCGGAACCATACTGAGTTTGCCTGTCATGTCCGCAACTTCACCACACAGGCGGTCAAGATTGCTGTGCCGCTTGGGTTTGTGGAATCACAGCCAACGCTCGGACGCGATGAATACCAAGTTCTCCTTGACGCCAATCGCGACCTATACGCGACACGGTTTGATGAGACACGTTTGCGCGAGCCAAATTCTACGGAGCCGGCAGCGCACGAAGGCGTTGCTCACCGAACCACAAAAGCAGCTGATAACACGACCGCAGACTCTGATCCGGCGAAGACTGAAACCGATTCGCAAGCACGTGCGCCGATAGCGGCTCGCTCAACGGAACCTGCACGCTCGGTTCCAAAGCCTGCGCCGCTTGGAAGAGGAGGCCGCCAACACAAATATCTTCAAGAGCTCATAAAAACGGCGGCCCAGGACCGCGGTTATCTCGCTGTTATCGAGGCGCCGGTACTAGATGGCGCAGGTAGAGTGGACGTATCGCTTTCAAAATCTGGCTTTAGAGTTGCGTGCGAAATTTCGATAAGCAGCCCGAAGGACTGGGAGCTTGGCAATACGGAAAAATGTCTGGCCGCGGGGTACGACCAAGTGATCCTCGTCGGTAGCGACGAACGCCAGGTTCAAACATTGTCCAAATTCATTTCTGCGCACCTGAACGAAAACGTGCGAGATCGTGTGCTGTATCTAACTCCCGCTGGCGTGATTTCACACCTTGATAGCTTGCAGGTGGCGGAACCGGAACAAAAGGACGAGATTGTCAGGGGCTACAGGGTAAAGGTGACGCGCCAACCGCTCGGTCTCGATGAAGCCGAAGAACGTCGCCGGGCCATTGCCTCGGTGTTAGCGCGATCTATTAAAGGCTCGCACAGCGACGATTAGCTCTCAGCGTGCGGCTTCGGCAGCGATGTGGCCAGCGAAGCTGGTCACGAACGTTTTGAGACCCGTGAGCTCGCTAAGCTCGCTATAACGTCCAGTCTTTCCGGCGGATCGCTCTGAGAGAATGATGGAGGCGGTCGTGTAAAGCCGCTCCTGAACTAACTTCTTACACAAAATATTGTATCGGTCGGCATACGCAGCTTGGCGAAACTCCGGAAAAATCGGAAAATGAGGCGAGTTGTCAGTGACCGGCGCTCTTGAAGCTGGCGCGTCTTCAAGCAACATAAGCCATCCCAGGAATGGTCGCGGTTGCTCGCCGAACGCTCCTTCGCGGTAAGCGGTCCATATGTCGACCGCGGTGCCGATAGCCTCCTCGGTGCGGTTGTTGAAGTTATTTCCGAACGACGGGCCAACTTGTGATTTGAATTCAAGCGCAGCAATCAAATGCTTATTGCGTAGAATGACAATGTCCCAAAGCTTGGTGGGCCGGAAAAAACCTGGAAGCGTCAGAACACGTCCACTGGACAGAATTGTTGCATCCTTGAGCCCGTTGGCGTGGACAAGATCGGCTACCAAGGTAAGGAAGCCGTCCATGTTCTTGCCGGCCGTCACTCCAGCGCGCTCGCCCTGATCGACCGTTCCTGCGTCGATCTGCTTTTGTCTGGCTGCTTCACGATTAACCCAGAACGCCTTAACTGCAGCGCGGGTTTTATTTTCGTAGTCGGCAAGATCAATAGCCATATTTAGTCGCCATTTCCGCCAAGTGCGGCGCGTTCTGCTGGGGTCAATCGATAGAGTTTGAAAACGGAGCGGTTGCACGCAGCGGTATCAGCGCGCTCGGCAGCATCGATAAGCTCGCGTTGTAATTCTGCGGACACATCAGACCACTGCGGGACGCGAATCCGGCGTAAATATTGCGCTTGAAAGCGTAGATAGCCACCTCGCATTTTTGTGGAATAAGTCGAAACAAAAAGGCGGGCGATTCCCGACAATAGAACGGCTTGGAGCGCTTTGAGATTCCAGATGTCAGAGGTGACAAAATACAAATTGTGGTGCGGGTAGAGGTGTCCCGGCTCGTAGACGACTTGAGCCTCGCCCTTGATGTCAGGGATCAAAAGTTTCGGCTTAATGGCGAGTGCCGGATAAATACGGTCAATCGTACGGTACCAGCTGTTCGGATTATTCTTTGAAACGTGGCGTTGCCGAATTGCAGCGCCGTGCTTGTCGAGATATTTCGTGAGTTTAGGATACGATTTTAGGTCGACTAATCCGCCATCGTTTGCAAATGGATTAATTACTCCATAGCCGCGCCAATTGACGACTCCCGTCAAAATATCGCGCGTCATCGCTAATGGAAGCTTCCGATCAGCCTCTACGTCGAGCTCTTCAAAAGGCGCAATAAAGACTTGATCAGCGCCGGTTGCTACGCCGATGCCGACTTTGCAGCCGGCCTCTTCTAGTGTCGGAAAATCCTGTTCGAGCCGGCGAACGACTGCAAGCTGGTCGAAAGACTCAAGAATCCAAGGCTCATCGCCCGCGCCTACGACCTTGACCTCTTTTATGCGTCCATTCGCTACTCGACCTGTTGCACACATACGTTGTGCAAGCGCAGTAAGTGCTTCTTGCGTGATCTCAGGTCGGTGCGCAATACGCGTCGGCCCACCTTTTTCATTCGCAATAACCGTGATTGCTGGGTAGGCGATGACATCGGAATGGAATGCTGGCGTGTCCACCATATCGACATAGCATTTGAGGTGATATCGGCTAGCGACGAGTTTACGTAATGGTCCGCCGTAGCGGTTTTTCATCCAACGGTCGGCACAGATAAATCCAAGCTTGCCGCCTTTGGCGAGTAGCGACAGAGAACGCTCAATGAATGGGATATAAATATCCGCGCGATCGAAGATCGTCTTATACAGCCGTCGATATTCGGCCATGAGTATGTCAGGGATGAGCTCCTGACGGACATATGGCGGGTTCCCAACCACATAGTGGAAATCTGCCGCTATTGGCGTAAGCAAAAAATCGCCTTGTACAAGCCATGCCTCGAGCAATGTGTGGCTATCTCGACGCGACACACCTTTGGAATAGAGCAATTCGGCGAGTTGCTCACGTGTCTGATCAAAGCTGAGATGATGGAGCTCAATGCCGCGGATGCAGTCTTTGAGCGCAGAGGCGTCAAATGGCTTTCCGTTTATTTGTCTGCGGTATGCCTCGAGTAAACGCTTGACCGCGACGAGAAGAAAATCACCATTTCCGAATGAAGGCTCCAGGAGTCTTAGCTTATGAAGGGGCTTGTCTGTCGTATAGCCAATTAGATCAAGAATGAAATCGATGACTTCTCGTCTGGTGAATACGGCGCCACGCTCTTCGATGCCGCTTTCGGACAGTTCCGTGACCGCGGCCTCGATAAGGGAAAAGCCGGGAAATGATGGTTCGCGGGTTAGGGTTCGCATGGCTTTGAGATTCGGCATCTCTCATCATAGCACTTAGATAAGAAAGCCTTGCCCCATGTGGCCACTAAAGTTGGGGAAACTATAGTATTTCCCTATGTTTTCAGCGTCACCGCGCTAAACGGCTTGCTCGGCATGCCGTCAATCATGAGCTTGAGATACACATGGTGATTCTCCAGCTGCATGAGATCGAGTGGCTCGAATCGGGCTTGGAATTCCTTCGCGACATAGGATGCGTCTTCGGCGCCGACACGGAATGAAACCATGGTGCCGGTATTGCCCAGGACTGCGTGCCGAATGTCCGGCTCAAGCTGGTGCAGATACTGGTGAGCAACCGTAAATCCGACGCGATACTTCCGAAGCTCTGAGAGCATGTTTGCAAGCGCCAGCGTCGTGAAACTCTGAAACTCATCGATATAAACAAAAAAGTCGCGACGCTGCGTCTCTGGCAACTCCGCGCGACTATATGCCGCCAGCCCGATTGTGGTTACGAGCAAGCCGCCCAGCAGCGAAGAGCTGTCCTCACCTATCCGGCCCTTCGCAAGGTTGACCAGAAGTACCTTCCCATCGTCCATGATTTTGCGGATGTGTAAATCCTTTTCAGGCGACGTGAGAATACGGCTCAGCATCGGGTCCGCGAGAAATGCTCCCACTTTGTTTTGAATTGGCGCAATACCATCAGCCCGATAGCCGAAGGAAAACCGCTCATATTCCTTCTCCAGAAAGCGCTTCACCGTTTCATTCTTAAGCGACGTAACCACCTGCTTACGGAATTCTTTTTCGGAAAAGACGCGCAGGATATCATGCATGGTGGCGTCCTGCTGCTCCAGGAGTGCCATAAGAGTGTTGCGCAGAATATGCTCCATCCGCACACCCCAGGCGTCCGGCCACATTTTTTTGAAAACTTCCATGAGCCCGGATGCTGCCAAAGGAATGCGATCAGCCCGAACGTGGCGCAGCGGATTGTAGCCATAGGGTTGCGAGGGATCGGCAGCGTTGAGATATGACACGTCCGCTTGTCGGTACGGCGGGACGCGCATCGTCACGCGCTCAACCAGGTCGCCATGAGGATCGATTAGGGCGAAGCCGTTGCCACGCTCTAGGTCTTAAATCGCCATGGATTCGAGCAGCGTTGACTTACCAGTCCCTGTCTTTCCGATGACGTATATGTGTGAGAAACGATCCTCTCGTTTTATACCAAACATTCGTCGATCATCACGGAAATCAACGCGGCCCAAACGCAATATTTCAGTAACTTCGCTATTCACCGTTCGAGCATATCTCCCTGCTCGTGCTCACAAACGGTGTCGCTTTGCATTCATTCCGCAAACCCACTTTTGCGTTTGTGGCAAATTGTGGTGCCTCCTTACGATTCTAGTCTTAGAGGACACTAAGGGGAGAGGATTCTTTCAGTTTCGGTCTTGCAAGCCGGCACCTCGATTGTGGGGTGCGGACAGCAAGACGGAGGCAGAGATGGCGTGGTTTCGCAATCACTATGCATGCGACCGGTGCAAGAAGTCATGGACCGATGAATGGTTTGCAACGTGCGACGACGACTGCCCGCACTGCGGTGCACGTCATATGTCGCCGCATCAAAGCGATGATCTTTCTATGCATCCACCTCCGGATGCGGCAAGGGTGGCGAGGCTCAACGACCGTTTCCGACGCACCCTTAAAGGTGGGCGCGTGATGCTGACGGCCGGCGTCGACGCCCTACCGGAGAACGCAAAAGCGCTTCTCCTTCTGAAGGTAGCGGCGTTTGAGGACTTCACCGAAGACAATGACCCGCACAACGAGCACGACTTCGGAAGCCTCGAACTGTTAGGTGAAAAGTTCTTTTGGAAGATCGACTATTACGACAGCCAGTGTCGACTGGGATCCGAGGATCCTACCGATCCTGATAAGACAACCCGAGTTCTAACGGTCATGCGTGCTGAAGACTATTAGCCCCCAAATGGGGGCTTTTCTTTTGGTTAGAGCGTCTGACAGGTCTAAGCCCTGCCCTCCTAAGCGACTGGTATTAGTTGCCTATTTATGCTACCTGGGCGTGCGGGGTATTTATGGGCGTTCTCACTGATCAACAAGTGCAATTTGTTCATCACTATGCACCGCTGCACTATTTAGTTTTCATAGCGCGTTCGCGTGCTTTGCTCAGCAAGCCGTCCTTGAAGAAGGTCGGCTTCGACTCAGGCCATCTTCGCTCGATGTCAAAGGGCCAAGATGTGGCGCGCGGGTTCGGTAATTACACCCACCTTACCCTCGACGCACAACCCAGAATTCTCAAAGCGAAGCTGGCTGCTGGATTTCCGCATTTTGCCATCGGAGTGCCAGTTAATGCGGTGGAAGCAGTGCCATATAGTCTCTGCCGCTTCAACGTGGCGATGACACGCAAGTTAAAGCGCGACGGAAAACGAGGCTTTCCCGAATCCGCAACCAACGGCAGATATTATCCCGGCCATCAAATTCCGATCGCACGAAGCGACGCCGATAAAACAACAATGATGCAGGCACACCTTGACGCGGGAACGATGATTGAGGTTCTCGTCCATGGCGACATCGCGCTCCCCGACGACACGTCTCTCACTTGCTATGCCGAACAGGACCTCGAAATTGCTAAAGACGTCCTGAAGGCGTTGCAGTGCCCATGGGAGCTTACTCAAGGTGAGCCGCCCGGCGCTTACCCACGGTGCGAGGAATACGTAAAATCTGTCACTGATTTTATTGGGCAGGCTTTGGCTGATCCGACTTGGAGGGGCAACGGCCTCGAATTCGACAGGCTGAAGCCAAAATGAACCTGCTCCTTCTGGTCAGCGGGCCTATCGCAGTTGGCAAATCGGCCGTCGCGAACGCTTTGATTCAGGAGCGCGGTTTTCGAAGCATTAAGACCAGCCAATTTTTACGAAACCTTGCCAAGAGTCGTGGCCTTGGCGAAAGCCGCTCTGACCTGCAGGGACTAGGCGATAGCCTTGACCTGCTGACTGATTATAAGTGGCTCATCGATGATATCGCTGTTCCAGCGATCGAAGCTGAACCTGCCCATGAGCGATGGCTATTGGACGCGGTCCGGAAAAAGCGGCAAGTCGAACATTTCCGGGCGCGCTTCGAAAAACTTGTTTTTCACGTTCATTTCACTGCGCGCGAAGCTGTCCTTGAAAGACGCTATAATGTTCGCCTTTTAGCAGGCAGTGAAACGGGCAACACTGATTACACCACAGCAAGCACCCATCCCAACGAATTAGCATCGCGGAGCTTAGGTGAGGTCGCCGATATTATCGTCGACCTTGAGCATACATCTTCGCAGGCAGCAGCCCTCGCCATTTTGGAAAAATGGAAGGAAATAACAAGCTCATGCGACAAATAGTTCTAATCAGTGGCCGTACGTGTACTGGCAAATCAGGCCTCGGCCGGCGCTTGAACGAAGAATTCGGATATCACCTCGTCAAAACGAGCGACATTCTCAAAGACGAAGCCACGAAACGCGGTATTAAAGTTGACCGATTATCTTTGCAGACCTTGGGCGACACCCTCGACAAGGAAACCAAGCACCGCTGGGTGTTAGACGCTGTTCAAAACGCTGCAAACGCGCTGCCCACCTCGACCCCTATAGTGATCGACAACATTCGCACATTTGAACAACTCGAGCCCTTCCGGATGGATCGCGTGGGCGCGGTTGTTCATGCGCATCTTTACGCCCCAAAAATAGACTTAGAAAAGCGGTATGCGAAAAGGAATACGGAGCGCCCCAGCGAATCCGCCGCTAGTTATTCTGAGGCAGACCTACTGAAGCACGACAAAGATATTAAAGCCTTCATGAAGGATGCCGATGTCCGCATTAACACTGCGAGAACCGACGGCCGGGATACACTAGTTAGGGTGGCTGCCCGATTGGGGCTTTACTCTGCGCCCGACATTCGATGCGTCGACGTGCTGATCGGCGGTCAATACGGCAGTGAAGGCAAAGGGCACGTCGCGGCATACCTAGCGAAGGATTACGACGTACTGGTACGTGTTGGAGGCCCCAACGCTGGCCATACGGTCTCCAGCGCTTCTGGCGTATTCACTTATCATCAATTGCCGTCGGGGGCGAAAGACACTGACGCGAAGCTCCTGCTCGGTCCTGGCATGACAATTTATGTGAAAGACCTCCTAGAAGAAATTAAGCAATGCAACGTCACGCCAGAGCGTCTTTTCATTGATCCGCAATGCATGATCATTGAAGAATGCGACCTGGAAGGAGAGAAAGAAATTGTAACTAAAATCGCCTCAACGGGCCGAGGAAGTGGCGCTGCCGCAGCACGGCGGATTAATTATCGCGGCAGTGAAACAACGCAACTCGCGCGCAATATTCCTGAGCTTGCACCTTATGTTGGCCAAGGCCCCCAATATCGGGGGTCGACAACGACACAACTCGAAACAGCCTACAAGAACGGTGAGTCAATTTTATTGGAGGGTACTCAAGGCAGCGGTCTTAGTATTTTCCACGGCTCCTACCCGCATGTCACCTCTCGTGACACCAACGTTGCCGGATGCCTAGCCGAAGCTGGCATTTCGCCAAGCCGTGTGCGGCGCATTCTGATGGTCGTGCGCCCGCAGCCTATTCGAGTAGGAAATCCAGATGGTGACAAAGGCTACATATCGGGCGGCCTAAAGCGTGAAGTCGACTTCGAGACCGTTGCCAAAGAGGCCGGCCTAGAACCGAAAGAGGTCCTGGGGTACGAAAAAACGTCCACGACTAAGAGGCCTCGGCGAGTTGGTTGGTTTGAGTGGGAACAGTTTCGCAATGCCTGCGCCTTGAATGCGCCGACAGACATCGTATTGACCTTTGCAGACTATCTAAAAGCCACAAACCAAGGCGCGCGACGCTTTGAACAGCTCGACATCGATACAATTAAGTTTATTGAAGAGCTTGAACGCGTTGCTCAGGCGCCGGTATCTCTAATCAATACCTGCTTTCCCCGCAAACCCGACGAAACAATCGATTTACGGTCAGTCATCGATCGTCGGAACTGGGCTACTACGCGCAGGAAAAAATCATAGCGCGACCGGTAGGCGATGCTTCTGGTTGTACCACATAATGCGGTATAGTCTGCGCATGGCAGATGATGTTGCCGCTGAGCTCAAGAAAGCAGTTGATCAAGTCCTGGCATCTAAGGCTCGCAAGAAACTCGTCGTTGCTGGCCCCGGTGCGGGTAAAACGACTCTCTTCCGCAAGCTATTAGATAGCACCGCGGGCACAGTCGATCAGCGTCTCGTTCTCACTTTTATCAACAATTTGAAAACAGATCTTGAAGGCAGTTTGGGAGACGCAGCCCGCGTCTTCACTCTTCACGGATATTGCCAGCATTTGCTGCATCAACATACCGGGTTAAGAAACGGACTGAGCACAGATTTTAGATGCTATCCCGGTCTCGTTTCACTTATCAAAAAGGATTGGATGTGGCTCCAAGAGTCGAAAGCACCCGAGTTCGTGAGTCTTATGCGAGACCTCTGGCCTGCACCCGGTTTGGTTGACACCCGCCTAAGCGAATCCCGCCTGCATCTCGAACTCCACGGGACTTAGATATCCGATCGTCGAATGCCGACGCTTCGGATTATAGAAGCATTCAATGTAGTCGAATACGTCAGCCTTGGCTTGGTCGCGCGTGCGATAGGTTTTGCGCGCTGTGCGCTCGGTCTTCAACGAGGAGAAGAAGCTCTCCATCGCCGCATTGTCCCAGACGTTGCCCGCACGGCTCATCGAGCAGACGACGCCGTGGTCGGTCATCAGCTTCTGGAACTGCTCGCTGGTGTATTGGCTACCGCGATCGGAGTGATGCAGTAGCGCGTCGGGCTTGCCTCGTCGCCAGATCGCCATCACCAGGGCATCGGTGACGAGCTGGGCCGTCATCTCAGCACTCATCGACCAGCCGACCGCGCGCCGCGAGAACAGATCGATCACCGCAGCCACATAGAGCCAACCTTCCGCTGTCCAGACATAAGTGAAGTCAGCGATCCATTTGCGGTTGGGAGCGGGCGCTTCGAAGGTGCGGTTGAGCACGTTGGGAGCGACGGCGGCGACCTGCCGCTCACCCAGATCGGGCGGCAGTCGACGCCGGCGCGGACGGGCTTTGAGAGCCTGTAGCCGCATCAATCGCTCGATCCGGTGCAGGCCACATGATACGCCCTCCGCAAGCATGTCGTGCCACACCCGCCTGGCGCCATAGGTTCGATCGCTGGCGAGGAAGCTTGCGCGAACCTTGGCGCCCAACTCCTCATCGCTCCGGCTGCGCTGACTGCGCGGTCGTGTCAGCCAGGCATAGAACCCACCCCGCGAGACACCGAGCGCCCCGCACAACCAATCCGCCGGCCAGATCCCCCGGTGCTTCGCGATGAAGGCGAACTTCACGTCGATTCCTTCGCGAAGTAGGCCGCGGCTTTTTTTAGGATGTCGCGCTCAGCCTTCAGCCTGATCACCTCGCGCTTGAGCTGCGCGATCTCAGCCTGCTCCGGCTTCATCTGACCTTGGCCGGGAAACGCATGCTGCGGATCGTCCGCTTGCGCCTTCACCCAACTGCGCAACTGTGACTGATGCACACTAAGATCCTGCGAGGCCTGGGCATACGACACGCCCCGCTCGTTGATCAGCCGCACAGCCTCAAGCTTGAACTCGCGTGTAAACTTCCGCCTTTCCATGACTCACCTCCGGTCCCATAAAAACACCTAACTCGGTGTCTTCGGAACCGGGTGCAGGCCATACTGACGAGTTGCTTGCAGGTCAGGATTGTCAGTGTACGACCGTACTGACCTAGACCGACTACTTCCTCTTCAACGTTATAGATGCGGTCACCTCCCAGCCAGTCATTCAACCGGCCTATGCCGCTATCTTTTTTCGCGACGCGTATATTCTCAGGCTGAGCGTTAAACGCTTCCGTAAGAGTCCCGGTTGGAATCAGCGCTCCCTTACGCAGCCATGAAAGTCCTTTGACGTCTTTGATGCTGTCGGACATGAAGCACCACTCGACCGTCTTGACCGAACTGAGAACGACGACAATGCCATCACGGGTGAGGCCGGAATAGCGGATTGCTGTGGCAGTCAGCGACGTATCGCATTCTTTTCTCAAACCCTCGACGCATTCCATGCCTGCGGCGTAACCCTCCATAGCTTTACAAAACAGCCTGTCCGGCATCAAAAGGGCTGCAGCGAAATAGTCGGCCTCCTGTTCAAACGGATCGCCAGACGTGAATCCGGCATGCGAATAGTGTGTGCCGCTCGCCAGAATCTGAGCAATGTGACCGTCGATGCAGTAGTGCCCCAGTTCATGGGCGATGCTGAAGCGCTGAAAGCCACGGCTTCGAATGTGCGTCGCATACATGATGCCAAATTGATCGCCCGCTTTGACGAGCATGCCGGAGACGCCTTGTTGCGCGCTCGGCATCTCCTTCACGACGATGCCTTTGTCAGTGGCGATCGCCTCTACATCGACCGGCAGGCGCTGAATCTTAAACTCGCGCAGCACGAGGGCGGCGGTACCTTCGGCCAATGTCTTACGTGCCAGTCGTGGTTTGGGTGCCATCTATTCATCCTTGGACTTGCTTCGGGTCACAAGGAATTCGACGAAATCCTCTGCCAGCTTCAAGTTGTCGGAGGTGAGTTTGTGGATGTCACGATGGATGCGTGCAGCAGTTCCTGAAGCTTCGGGCGTATCGGCGCGTCCGAGCAGATAGTCGGTGGTCACGTCCAATGCTTCCGCTAGGCGCTTGAGATTGTCGAATGACGGCTTCCGGGCGCCTGCCTCGAAGTGCGAGACCGAACTCGCTGGCAGCCCCGCCTTTTCCGCTAGTTGGGTTTGACTGAGGCCTCGAAGTTCGCGGACGGCCTTGAGACGTTCTGCAAAGATATCAATGGCTTGTTCTTCATTCATGGCGAAGTCGACATACCTCTCTTGACGTTATCGCCAATTCGAGTCAGATTGGCGCCAACGCCATCTTTGCCATGGCGGACTCGCCGCCCGCAAGGGGGAAGTAGCATCTTTCAGAAGGATAACGTCAATGCATACCGACACGAACAACGGGAACCCTAACCCTCCCGAGCAAATGGCCCACGGCCAAACCGGCTGTGGGAACGACGCCGAGCAAGCCGCCCTCCATGAAATTGAGGCCGCGAAAGTCGATCTCGGAAAGGCCGACCAGGAGATCAAAAAGGGCCTCCACGACATGGACGAGGCCCAGCATGAACTCCAAAAGGCCGAGGCAGACTTGGAAGAAGCCCGACACCACCACGTGATCCACTTTACCGTGGACGGCGAGCCGTTCGAGACGAAGCAGGTCGAATGGACACCGAACGATATCATCAGGAAGTTTGGCGAACGCGATCCCGCCACCAACTACCTGGTCGAAATCGAAGGCCACCACAAGGTCAGCTTCCAAGGTAAGGGCGACATCCCGATTAAGCTGCACGATTGTGAGCGCTTTCAGATTATCTCGATCGGCCCGACACCGGTGTCCGACGGCACCGCCCGCACCGGTGTCGAGTTCTTCATCGCTGGCCTCAAGGCGCTCGGCTACAGCCCGACCGTGCTGAACGGAAAGCCCGACCATGTCGTAATCGACTACAAGGTCGAGAGCGGCACGCGCGCCGAACAGCAGGTCCGCCTCGGTTTTGTGGTACCGGGCGACTTCCCGATGACGCCGCCGGGCGGCGTCCACGTTTCACCGAGCATTCACCCCCGCAAAGATGGCGGCGCCCATCCAACCGGCGGCATTCTTAACTCGGATTTTAAGGCCGCGGACGGTGGTGACTGGCAGTACTGGTCGCGGCCCTTCAAGGAGTGGGGCCAGGCCAAGAAGACCGTGGCCAGCTACATGAGCTACGTTTGGCGGCTTTGGGACTCGCAATGAGTCGAGCCACTCGCAGCACGGTGATGACTGAAGAGGTTGATGGATCGGCGCGGAGGCATCTTCTCCGCGCCGATGGCCAAGAAGACCTGTGTTTCGCTCTTTGGCATCCAAGTTCCGGTCAGTCCCGGCAAACGGCGCTGATTGCTCGCCTTATCCTTCCACACCCCGGTGACCGGAAAGTTCATGGCAACGTAAGTTTTGAGCCCGCGTACTTCGAGCGCGCCCTAGCTGAGGCAGCCGAGGAGGGCGCGGGCTTGGCGCTCCTGCACAGTCATCCACTTGGGCGTAACTGGCAAGACATGAGCCCAGACGACATTGTTGCCGAGCAAGGTCACGCTGGCGCCGTGTATGGTGCAACAGAGCTCCCCTTCGTCGGGTTGACGTTCGCCAGTAATGGGGCTTGGAGCGGGCGGTTTTGGGAACGCACGGCACCGCGCAAATATGAGCGGCGCGACTGCGCCACAGTTCGCGTGGTCGGTGAACGCCTGCAGCTCACTTACATGGATTCGTTGGCACCGCCGCCACTCGCGACCGATGAGCAAATACGAACCGTATCCGCGTGGGGTGAGCGGAAGCAAAAAGATTTGGCACGATTGCGCGTGGGAGTGGTCGGCGTTGGCAGTGTTGGCGCGTTTATCGCTGAAGGTCTTGCACGCACTGGCTTTGAAGACGTGATCGTTATCGATTACGACAAGGTGGAGAAAAAGAATCTCGACCGCCTGCTATACGCAACGCGTAAGCAAGTCGGCGCGCTTAAGGCGCCGCTCTTGGCTCAACATCTCCACGACCGGGCAACGGCTAAGAGATTTGAGGCGATCCCAATCGTCGCCGCCGTGTACGAGGATGAGGGATTTCGTGCCGCGCTCGATTGCGACGTTTTGTTCTCATGTGTCGACCGGCCGTGGGGGCGCCACGTTCTTAATCTCATCGCCTATGCGCATCTGATCCCAGTTATCGATGGCGGCATTGCAGTTCGGTCAAACCGCAGCGGCGAGCTGATCGCTGCCGACTGGCGAGCACATACGGTGACCTTTGGCCACCGCTGTATGCAATGTTTGGGACAGTATGATTCGGGATTGGTGCAGCTTGAACGCGAAGGCCGTTTAGACGACCCGCGCTATATCGAAAGTTTGAAGAAAGATCACCCATTGCGAGCTAGCGAAAATGTGTTCGCCTTTTCTATGGCGTGCGCCAGCCAACAGATGCTGCAAATGCTCGCCCTGACACTCGACCCGCTCGGCCAAGCCAACCCCGGTGAGCAGCTTTATCACTTCGTCGGCGGACATATGGAGCCGCCAGTCTTTGGGACATGTCACCCAGAATGCCTATTCCCGAGTCTCGTCGCGCGCGGGGATCACTGCGGGTTCGTAGTCACCGGCAAACGACCAGCCCAACATCAGGCAGACGCCAACAAGCCGCACACGTCGCATTCAATTTGGCGCAGGTCGATCACGGCCACGTCAAAGCTGGTCGACCTGCTGGGCGTCTTTTTCAAGCGCCTGAAGCGATAAGAGGCTTCAGACGTTCTGATAAATACTTAAATACAATTACGCTGGGCCGTTGCTGCGCCCCACTTTCATTGAACCTGAATATGCGGCACGTTGATGCCGTGGCGTTGGACTGCGCTATTAAAGAAATCGGAGAACCAGAGCCATTTTTGATAAGGAGATTGATCGGGTGGTAGAGCTGCGAGGTTTTGCAGTATTCGGTTTCGATATGCTAAAAATGCCTGTTCTATACCGCCGTGAATTTCAGCTGCGCCGCGAAGGTAATACGGGTCGAGCGTATTTACGATCAACTCGTTATCATTATTCAAACATAGGCCGCCGACCAGATTTTGCAGGTTGGCCGTCCAATGTGCTCGAGCCGATTGGGTCAGTACGACTCTTGGATGCCTCTGAGTCTCTTGAGTGCGCCAAGCCTGTATGTAGCCAGTTCCAAAAATATTCGAAGCCGTGTGCCATACAGGCCCAACGTTAACACCGCCTTGTATCAAATACCCACACTCAAGTAGCTTGTGAGCGATCTGGATTGTTTTCGCGACCGCGATTGCTAATCCGTCGTATTTCCCAGGTAAGAGCGGCACTGAGAATATCAGACTGTCAGAAATGAAGATATATCGTGGCTTTGCATCCTCTGGTACTTCGGCTGAAACATTCTGATTGTCGAACCTTACGTGGGCATCCAATACGGTGAAGATGCTAAAAAGTTCATCCCGCTTGTCCGGGCGCCGCTCGGCCTCTGTGATAAGGTTTGAAAACCCCAGCACGTCTATGAAAACGGCCACGCGCTCTTGAAACGGATAGATGGCATCAAAAGGCATAGTATTGTCCTCCGACCGCGGACTTAATCGGGCCGTCTCTGGGCCGCTTGGCTACTGCTTTCGGCGCGCTGGATGAGATCATCGAGCTCGGTCTGATCAATGAGAGTATGGTTTTTTAGATGTTTTGCCACACGTTCGATAATCGACCAATGTTGAGCAACAAGATCACGCGTTTTCTGAACCAGCCGAATGTAGATCTCCTCCATCACCTGTCCCGTCGTGGGATCGATCGCAAGGGTAAACGTGCCCCCAGGATCCAGCATTGGTTGGCCGGTCTGCAGACAAGCCATTCTGTAAATGGCACTTCTGGCATTGACCATATCGCCGCTGGTGTCGGTGAACAGATCTAAGATGCGGAAGTTGGGTTGCTCACGCCTGTTAGCTGCCAGACCCGCAAGGGCCACGATTGCGTCCTTCTCGCAGGCATCTAACTGGCTTGACACATCCAATTCTGCTGCAAGATGTTCTGCCGATGCAGTTTCTGCCAATGCATGACCTCTAACGGCGCTAACATGGGTAACACTGCAGCCAAGCTTCCTGGCAATAACCGCATGACCAGCTTCGTGGATTGCGCTGATATGGCGACGTTTGCCGATCATGTCAGAATTCTTAGCTCAATTGAGTCGAAGCGCCAGCGTATTGTATTGCTACGCTGCTGCGGGGAGCGACTTCTCCCGTCGCTGGCGTTCTTCGTCCTGTGCGGTAAAGTAATTGACGAGCAGATTGAAAATCTTCTTTGCCCGGGTTCGAGGTTTCCCACGGACCGGTGCACCAGTCGGAACTAAACTCAAGTTAGCGACTTCGCGAAAAGGCGATTTCAGCTCAATGGCAACGTTTTTTCCCTCGGCCGTCAGGTTCGAGGTGACCGTTTTTAGGATTTCGCGTTTTTCGTTGTTCGTCGCCATTCTATAGCTCAACGGCAACATATCGACGAGTTCGAGGAATTCTGTGACCTGCTGCACTATTGGCTGGTCGCCACCTGCGAGGGCAAGTTGCCGCTCCTGTAACTCTTTGCGCTGAAAGAGAAGGTGGAGCTTTTTTTCTTCGAATAGCGTTCGGTCAAATGCGCCGTCCAGAAAGGCATCCATCAATCTGGAAAGCCTTGCATTGGTGTTCTCGACTTGTAGAGCAACTGCCTGTTCGTAACGCGTCTTTTTCTGCGTCCATTCGGCTTCGAGCGTAGTATTCATCTGTCGCAGCTCGTCGCGCTCGTCGTCGGTAAGGCGAAGCGGATGTAAACTTCCCATCACTGCCTTGTCCGCGACCTCCTCTCGTATTGAGCAGGTCGGGCAGGTCGGCGTGTGGCAGCGATAATATGTATGGCCTTTCGCCGTCTCGCCGATGAGACTGTACCGGCAATGCTTGCAAGCAATGACACGACGGTAAAGAAAATCATGCTTGATGGCTTTAGTATTGGCCTTGCCGTCCAATGCAGTTTGCACCCGCTCAAAGACGCTCTTTGAAATAATCGGCTGGTGTATGCCGGCGTAGTGTTGGCCGGAGCGCTTCATGCGGATAATTCCCATATAAAATGGATTGCGCAGCAATTCTGACAATCGGTTTATTCCGACCCTTTTGCCAATTTTGCTGCGCAGACCGCGCCTATAAAGCTCGTCGCTGAGCGCCGGAAGGGATAATCCTGCGGCGTAGAGTTCAAAAGCATCGCGCACGAACGGCGCACGAACTGGATCAGGATTCTTTGGCTTTCCACCACCCTGGTCGAGGTACCCAAGAGGCGCAGCCAATGGGTAAAGGCCTTGCTTCAGCCGGCCCTGAATACCTTTCTTTACTTCCTCGCGTAGGTTGCGGATGTAGTGCGCGGAAATGACAGCCAGGAAGTCGCCAGTGAGTTTTCCTTCGTTTGATCCAAGATCGACGCTCTCTTGCGTAAAGCGAACATCGATATCTTGCTCGGCAAGATCTTGGATGACACTCCAGTCCTTCAGATTTCGAGCGCTGCGGTCGATTTTATGAAAGATTACGCCATCGGCTTTCCGCTTCTTAAGTGCAGTAAGCATGCGCGTGAATTCTCGGCGGCCTACCTTGGCGGCAGTCTCGCGTTCTTCAAACCAGCAGATGATATTCAGATCATGTCGTGCGGCAAAAGCCGCGATGGCATCACGTTGCTCGTGAAGCGACGAGCCATGTTCGCTTTGTTTTGCGGTCGAAACTCGGATGTACGCAAAATACGACTTCATACAATGGGATCATTTGCGATTCTACCGTGACTCTCGGAATCTTGCGAATCGGAAACCGCTCGCTCCCGTTTGGTCCGGTCGTAAATGCGCATTACTACCGCTACGTATTGTTTGAAGCATTCTGTGGCGTCATAAAGCTCAGCATCGCTCGCAGTCGGCATGACGCGTCGAATGAACTTCGGGATATGAGTGGGTTGCTCGCTCGCCATACGACCAGCGTATTCATTTGAATGATGCATCCAAGGAGCGACCTTTTGCGCCATCGGCAAGAATAGGCGCCTGCTTTGCACATGATGACTACTACATAGTGCGCAGGTGACCAGTCCGCGGCGAAAGGAAAAAAGCGAAAGTAAAAACCCAAAGGAAATCGCGACGGTCTCGCGTATTCTCTTCGATGGCTCAATAGTTGAGCTCCTCTATAGACCGAGGACGCATTCTACGGCTTTTGCGGTATGGCGACGGGATGAATGGTCTTTGGAACGGCACATCGATACAACAGACGGAACGCGCCTTGTGCCGTTCTCTCCAGACAATAACCTGATCAAAAATGAAGCGGTCCTATTGCCGTCGGAGCCACTCGATTACGGTAGTGAAGAGCAGCTACTTCGGGACGTGCAAGCCTTCTTGCATCGATATGTTGATCTCAGCCCCCTGTTTGAGCAGGTCGCCGTACACTATGTCTTTTTTACTTGGCTCTACGACGCCTTCAGCGAGCTACCGTATCTTCGCCTGCGTGGTGACTTCGGCACGGGCAAGACTCGCACGCTCCTGACCATCGGCTCGATCTGCTACAAGCCATTCTTTGCGAGCGGCGCATCAACTGTCTCTCCCATTTTCCACACGCTTAATGCCTTTGGCGGAACCCTCATCTTCGACGAGGCCGATTTTCGCTTCAGCGACGAGCGTGCCGAGATCGTCAAGATCCTGAATAATGGCAACGTTCGTGGATTGCCGGTCTTACGAACCATCATGAACCAGCAGAAGGAGTTCAACCCGCAGGCGTTCCAGGTCTTCGGCCCCAAGATCGTTGCCACCCGCGGCAGCTATGATGATAAGGGGCTAGAAAGCCGCTTCTTGACCGAAGAGATGGGTGGGCGCCGGCTGCGTAGCGACATCCCCATCAATATGCCGGAAAGCTTTAAGGATGAAGCCCGCGAGCTTCGAAACAAACTCCTGCTGTTTCGCTTTCAGCGCCGGCATCAAGCAAGACTCGACCCCACGCTTTCTGATCCAGAGCTGGAACCGAGACTCAACCAAATTCTGTTACCTTTGCTAAGCATCGTGCGGGATGCGTCCGCGCGCGAACAACTGCGCGAGATTGCGCACACAGCCCAGCGTGAGCTTGTCGCCGAGCGTGGGCTCCTGATCGAATCGCAGGTGCTGGAGGTGCTGGCGGAGCTACTTACTGCCGAGAGGGTCTTCATTCCCGTTGCGGAAATCACCGCCATGGTTACCGTACGGCATGGGTCAGAATATGACCGGCCGATCACGAATCGCTGGGTGGGCGGAATTCTTCGAAAGCGGCTCAATGTTCGCACCTTCAAGCGGCACGGTGTGTATGTCGTTGCGGCGGCGGAGCGCGCCAAGATCGAACTCTTGTCGGCTCGATACGGCATCAATGACCCTATAGGCGAAGAGCAACCAGTTTCTGACCGTGAGATACAATCGGGGGACGTGGGGACTTCGGGGACATCGTAACGGTGTTCCAAGCCTGCCGGTCGGCGAGAAACATAGGTCGATTTCTCAACGTCGTCCGGCCTTTTATTTGCTCAGCCACGTCCCCACGTCCCCAAGTCCACCCGAAGCGGCATATTACTCTTCCCGTCTGCACCCCCTGCGCACCGTTCGCCCCGTTTTGCCGAACTGGCACATTGTGGTGCCTAACCTGATTTCCGAATCTCGATAATAATCGAACGCGTGTTTCTAGCCGTTGCGGTTGGCGACACGAGCTATGAATAAGAGACTCGGAAGTTATCTACGCCTGGCGCGGCTTAAATCGGGGTTCACCGAAGGTGAGATTGCCTATCTCACCGGACGCACCAGCGGATCCATCATCTCGCGCCTGGAAGCGCAGCAGAGGCATCCTAGCCTAGCTGAGGGCTTTGGCTTTGAAATTCTCTTCGGTAGCGACGCTTACGAGCTATTCCCTGCGCTCTTCAACACAGTCGAAGAAGAGATCATGCGCCGCGCATACGAACTGTATGAACAACTCCAGGGTGATCCATCCAAAAAGACCCGAGACAAGCTTGCTACACTTGAAAATGCATTTCACCGTTGGAAGGAGCGAAACAAAATTCGCCAGGCATGAAACCATCGCGACGCCACATATTGGTTCTCGGCATATATCCAAACGCTCGCGGTTTTGCCTTCGCTCTATTCGAAGGTTCGCTGTCGCCGTGTGACTGGGGAATATTTCGTCCGCATCGGCGAAAGCACATGAACAAGAACTGCTTGAAGAGATTTAGCGCCTTGCTAACCCGGTACGAGCCAGACGCTCTCGTTCTACAGGACATGTCAGCCGAGGGAACGCTTCGGGCGCGTCGAGTCCGACGGCTTAATGAGGCGATGGCGAATTGGGCAGAAACGCAGGGAGTTCATGTAATTACGTATTCAAGGATGCAAGTACGGGCCTGCTTTGAGGCCGAAGGGCTTGCCACAAAACAAGCTATCGCAGAGACGATCGCCAGGCACATTCCGATGCTGGAACGTTTCGTTCCACCGCCACGAAAGCCGTGGCAAGCAGAACATCCACGAATGGGGATATTCGATGCGGCTGCTCTCGTGGCGACGTTCTATCGCTCCAATGAGAGCGCAACCAGAGGATGGGATGTGCGATAAAGTCTAATCGAGCTAAGTATCTGTATTCACTTGACATATTCTCGGTGTTTGCTATACTGGTAATTAGATACCTCTTTTGCTGGCGGCTGTTATAGGGCTCTTGGTCCCAGGTCGGAACCGAGCGTCCTTTGGCATCCACCAACAGATGAGGACCCCAATGGGTAGGCTCTTTACGCCAGACGATCAGCTCGACTTGCTGACCAACTTCCAACGCACGCTAGAGAACTTTCTCAAGCAAGCCCGCCGCGAGAATGATCTTGAAAAAACACGCAAATCCGTTCGCTCCGATTGCAATGAAGGGCACTCAGAGTTGCCCATCAAGTCGTGAAATTGGTCAAAAAGACCGAAGCCATGCCCTAATCGGCATGGCTTTATTTGCAAAAAAATACAGTCCTAAATTGGATACCGACGCATTTTCGTGGCAGGTTTTTCATAATCGCTCGTTCTGGGGGTAGCAGGCTTATTCTCGGTTCGCTGGGAAGGGGGATGCAATGCACCGTGACAATGACCCAAATGGGTTTCCCATGGGGGTGCCGCACACTGGTCCGTTTCAGAATTTAACGGCACACCAAAAAAAACAGGCATCACAACGCCTCGAAGAACATGCTGTGCAGCAACTTAAAATGATGGGTAAGCGTCGCCTTCAGGATCCCAAAAGCTATGTCACAAACGTAATTGAACGCGTCGCTCGCGACGCTTCTTTTGAGTACCGAGGCCTTGGCCAACTAATTAGCTACTGCAAACAATGCATTCATACAGCAATTATTGATGACATGAGAATAGCGGTTCGTGTCCGCGATGAAGAGCTTACGGACCACGCCATCGATAGCAACTACAACCAGTTTCACAGCGCTAATCCAAACTTTATTGCAACCACTGATATGCCGAAAGATCCGGAAACGGAATTTATCGAAGGTGAACGTCGCAAACTCGCTGCCATCAAAGAGCGCGAAGAGAGAATTGTTAAGCTGTTAAAAAAAATAAAAAAAGAGTGCAAACCTGAACAACTTGCAACTCTTGAAGCATTGCTGCGAGCGAGTGGGCAAATCGACATTTACAACGAATACAAAAAAGGCAAACGACAGGGTCGCCTCGATCTCAGCCCCGATAATGCCTCCCAGGCTGCCGGTATTCCAATTGACACATTCAACAAACACAAACGCGCGCTGAAGACTATTGCAAATCGCTTTGGTTCCTTCAGGCGGGCGACATCGGAATGGGAAAGCTAACCAGCGGAGCTTTACAATGGCTAAGCATACCGATTTAGACCGTCGTTTGTTCCAGCTGGCAAAGCTTGAGGAAACGCTATTAGAATTTCGCTTGCGAACGGAGCATGAGCGTTCGGAATTGAAAGAACGAATAGTCGACGATACCGATGTCCGATCAATTCGACGATCACTCGCGCCGCAAAAGCTAACATCTCGATCTTCGAAAAATGGGCCCGATGCAAAAGGGCAGGATATCTCATCGACCGAATACGATGGTCGAGAGCGTATAGCTTTTCGGCGCCCTTCATTCGGCCCGCGGGTGATTGCTCCGATAGAAAAGCGGATACATGTTCAAGCCGCGGCTGCTGGATTTAAGCCGTTTCAGATAGCTAGAACTAAACAAGGTAGTATTGCGTTTTTTGAGGCTGCTCGAAGCATATGCGTTAAATTTGAACCCGAAGCGAAACCAAAGACGCTGACTCTCGCGTCAGTCAAATATTCTATTAAAGACCCAAAAAGCGAATTGGCCAAAAAGAAAGGGCTTCTTGAGGTTGATGATCTGACCAAACTTCAAGTCGATCATTTTTTAAATTTATATAACCGCAATCCGCGCAAATTCTCGATAAGCTGGAGGTAATTGCCGTGGCGGAAGGAAACGAACCGCATTTGTTAGGTGGTGATGCCGAACTGCCACTGAGACATTGGATTGAAGCCCAACAACTCGCGCTCGGTGCTTCCTTGCTGCGCGCAGTGCAAACTCCTAGTGATGCGCACTTACAAACAGTATTTTCGCCACTGGCGGCATTCATGCCCTCGGCGGGCCCGGAAAGCCAAGCGGAGTATCTTGCATTTCTCAGCACGCTGCCTCTGATGACATTGGAGGCATTGTGTAGATTGGATTCATCTAAACTCGGCGAGTGGCAAAGCCACTATCCCCTATGGCAGCGTGCGCGCGCTGAAATGATTTGGGATGAAAATAGAGAACTCTCACCGATCGCAGGTGCAAAGCTTCTCGCGAATCGTATTTTAACCGGAGCTTTTACTGCAGCGCAGTTGGTTCGGATTGCATCTCTCGAACTTGGCAGAGATTGGTCGAAGGTTACATCCATTTATCCGGCTTTAGATCGCCTGGTTGGTGAGCTTAGAGCCCAACCCAACGACACGCATTCTCGCCCTGCAAAGTTGAGCGCTTTTCGAGAGCAAATGGTGGCAGAATCAGGCGGCGAACCTGAACGTTGGGCTCTTGTTGAAAACTGTCTCCTGCATCAGAGTTACTGTTGGCCACTGGTCGTCTTACGACTAGGTGATCCATTATCAACTGAACCGAGTAGCTTTTCGACGCCTGCCTTCGCTTTGCCGATCGAGGCACATGTCGCTTTAGGTGGCACTGGCAAAATCACGGTGTATCCAGAAAAAGCGAAGTATCTCAATCATGAAGATTGGAAGCGATCGGCTGAGCAGTCTCTCGCTGCTGCCAAAAATCTTTGGCTTCATGAGCATAGCTCATGGGACACCAAATACCACCAACTCGTCCAAGATGCTGCATTCGTATTGGACTTAAGGGTGGCCGAAGCAATCGTCGAACCTTACAAATCCAAGTGGATTGCGCTTGAGCTGAAGGATTCCAGTCTCGAAGCGTACCTTTCGCTGGTTATTTTATCCCACTTTCTTGGCGACAAAGAAGCAATGGAAACGGTTTGTGCGACAGGGTCCTTGCTGAACGTAAGACCGGACAAAATTGGGGGTGATTATTTTGTCGATCGTCCGGACCATGTTGAGGCGAAATTAGAATGGGCTCGTTCAACGGGCTTATACGATCAGTTCATTACTGTGAGATCAGATCCAAAGTATGCCACGCCTCTTTCGCGAAAAGGGAGCCTGAGGGTTTCTGAGGTTGGAAAGTTCAATGAACGGGAGACTCGGCGCGAATACCGCGTGAAGGCAATGCTGTCGGAATTTGCGACTAAAGCGCTGAGTGACTCTCAGCGCCACCGATACGTACGATGCCCCGACGTAGCCTATGCGTTTCGCAATATGAGGGAGAGTCCAGAGGTCGATCACCTATTCAATATCATTCGATCAAATACAAAACCAATTCTTCAATTAGATCGATCCATCAAAGGAACGACTATCGCGCAAGCTCTCTATCGAGTGAACGAAGCCGTTCGGAAAGAGGCCGATGCAGGCACGAAACTTGGACGTTTTGCATTCGTCCGCGCTATAGAGAACGAGATGAATGAGCGCTTTTGGCAAATTATATGGCACTTGTTGCGAGGTTCGTCAGAAGCATTCGACCAATTTAGATTTGCAGTAGATACGACGACTGCCGCAGAACTTCTTGCAAAACAGCTTAATCGGTTCGTTCCAGATGGCGGACGGCTTCAGCAAGATCAGCGATTACTCCGACGTGCCCCTGATGTGATCGTAATCATTGGATCAAATCGGTTGTCGCGCCCTAAGTCCGTTACACCGAATAGTCCATTCGCCCGGCTCTTGCTTGATCCCATCATGGAAGGGCTTTCAAAGTTGTTGGTTCCCTCGCCCGTCAATGACATGTCCAGCCGACTGGGCAACACCCGAATAATACTTGTTCCTGAGGACGCGCCGGACGAAGTGCTACCGGTGACCGAGGTTGGACTCGATATTCGCCACTATGTGCAGCGCCTTTCGATTTTTCGAAATGGATTCAGTTTTCAAGCGGCGCAGCACATGCTGCCACCTGAGAAATTACCAGATTGGGATCTGGAGCAACTTCTTGATGAGATGTTGGTTCGAGAGTGCAGAGGGAAAAAACTTCTTAGTTATTCAGATCGTGCTGGTGAATATGTTTTTAATTTCCGTATCGAACAACCAGAAGATCGCGCTGCGCTAGCGGAGTTTAACTCTGATGCCGCGAATGCAATCGTCGGACTGTTCAAGCGCGATAATGATGCGCTTCGCTTCAATTTTAGAGAAGCGCTGATGCCTGCCTGGCTTCACGAAGCGGAATGGCACCTGAGCCAAGCCAAATTGCTATTTAAGGACTACCGTAAAAGATCGCGCGCAATACAGGAGCATGAACGGCTGTCGCGCATTGGAGAGTTCTTTGGTTGGACGCGGGTCCGATGGGCGGCGAGTCTTTCGGTTGAAAGTGACGAAGATATATTAACCGCACTTCGAGATCACTTAAGTTGGTTTAATGGTCTTTCTGTCAGGCTGTTTTGGCTTTTCCGGCGAGAATTGTTGAGATCATTTTGAAGCGCCGGTCGCGCCGCAGCCCGTTGTGGATGTTCACTTTCTTTTTCAGCTGGCCGAACGAGCCATCCAGCGAGTTGGTGGTGTTTGGGATATGAAGGTCGGGATACTTTTGGTAGGTAAACAGGTACGGCAGGTTCGTTGTGAGCGAGCGGTAGGCAGACTTGAGCCTGCGGTGCGTGTACTCCCAGCCGCGCTTGGCGTGCGGTGCAAGGCTACGTTCGCTCAGGAATGACTCGTATGTTGCATGCCAGGTAGCGAGGGCAGCGGTGAACTCTTTTTCGGTCATCTTGTGCAGGGTGCAGGCAAGCCTGCGCAGCTCCTGAGACGCCTCGCTCTCCGGCCTGCGGGTGAGATACTTCGTAACCGTCTTCATCTGGTGGAACTGGCAGAACTGCACCGGGATGTCCTGGCGCTCAAAAACCCTTGCCACGCCTCGCCTGCCGTCGATGACGGCTGCGGTAATGGTCCAGCCGCGCTCCAGGAGTCCCGCGAGGCTTTGGGCGTACACCGATGTCGTCTCCTGCTCGACTTCGGTCCAGCACAGATTCCTCTTCAGCGACGGCGAGCGAAACACGCACACGCCATAGGCGCGGCCAAGGAACGTAGTGTCGGCGAGGATGACGGTTGCTTGCGGAGGAAGCGGAGGAAAGTCTGGCGTTGCCGCATCGAGCTGTGCCTGCACCCAGCGCAGGCTCTTCTCCTCGCGCTCGGCGAGTTCTGCCAGGGTCTGGCGTTTGAAGACGTACTGCTCGTAGAGATCAGCCTGTTTCGCTTTCGAACGCCGTCCTGATTGAAATGAGGCACCGCACGCGCGGCAACGAAACCACTGGACTCCTCTCGGAGCCCCGTTCCTTTTCGTCTTCAGCGAACCGCACGCGGGGCACTTTCGAACTCTTTTTTAGTACGCATAGTTAGTTTGTATGCAAATTAGCTTGCAGTAAAGCCATGGTATCACGAAATCAGCCTGATATTTTTTCCATTAACTCCTTAAGTTCGGTTTCTAGTGGCGCAGGTCCGTTCGGCGGACCGCCGCGCATTCATCCAATCGAATTGGTTTGGGCTGCGCGGTTTGTTTCGGAGCTGGCTCGCCGGATCAAAAACGACGAGAAACAGCGGAGCCAATATCAGAGCTATATCACTTACTCCGATGAGCTTTTTGACTGGGCAACGAAGGCCTGTGTCGCTTTTGATTTCGATTCTACAGGAAATCCGAGCATCGAAGGCTATGCATGCCGATATGCGATTGCAACGTCGCGAGCTTGTCTGTTGCTTTCCGAGCGCCCGCGTCGACTGGACTTGGCAAGGCGATTCTTCTTAGACGCTGCGTATCATATTACGCTAGATCCAGCCGTTGTCGGTGCTCTCATTGACGTCGAATGGTTTGAGATTCTTGGAGATCGGGAGCTTGACCATTCAAGCGCACTGAAGTTTTACCGAGAGGGAATCATAAACGAACATGCGCATCTATCGCTAACCGAAAAGCCAAATTTTCGGAGACCGCCGCTATATACTGTGGTCAAATATCTCGGAGCAGCACATCTCGCTGGCATTGAACCTGATTTGGAAATTATCGATTATGCTTCCAACAGACCAACTAGCTCCATACAACACGTTCTAAAAAAAGAATTTGAAAGCGGATTGCGCCACAACCAGCAATCCAAGGCTCGTTGGGAAGCAGGTACGCGCGAGCTAGCTAGTGGATCACGTCTGACATTTGAATCCTTGAGGGGATTCCCTGCGGACTCAATGCATGCGAGTCTGGCGCATGCGAACCGGAATTTCCATCACTCTCAAGCCTGCGGATCGCCGCCGCCTGAAGGCGCTCGCGCGAGATCGCAACACCCCGCACAAGCACGTCTGGCGGGCTGAGATCGTCCTGTTGAGTGCGGACGGTATCGGCACCAATGAAATCATGCGCCGGACCGGCAAGTCGAAAACCTGTGTCTGGCGCTGGCAGGAACGCTTCATGGAGGCGGGCTACAACGGCCTCCTGCACGATAAAACACGCCCGTCGCGCATCCCGCCGCTGGGATCGAACATCACCGAACGCGTCGTGGCCCTCACCCAGACCGACCCGCCCACCGAGGCGACCCACTGGACTTCCGCGATGATGGCGAAAGTCGTCGGCATCAGCGCGAGTTCCGTCCAACGCATCTGGCGCGCGCATGGCCTGCAACCGCACCGGGTCAAACAGTTCAAGCTTTCTACCGACCCGCGCTTCGTCGACAAGTTGCGCGACATCGTCGGCCTCTATGTCGATCCGCCCGCCCATGCCGTGGTCCTCTCGGTCGATGAAAAGAGCCAGATCCAAGCGCTCGACCGCACCCAGCCCGGCTTGCCGATGAAGAAGGGCCGTGCCGGGACGATGACCCACGACTACAAACGTCACGGCACCACCTCGCTGTTTGCGGCCCTCAATGTCCTCGACGGTACCGTCATCGGGTGCAACATGCAGCGCCACCGGCACCAGGAGTTCATCCGCTTCCTCAACGCCGTCGAGGCGCAGGTGCCGGCGCGAAAGGAAATCCACGCTATCGTCGACAACTACGCAACTCACAAGCATCCGAAGGTGCGCCAATGGCTGGCTCGGCATCCCCGCTGGACCTTCCACTTCACGCCCACATCGGCATCCTGGCTCAACGCCGTCGAGGGCTTCTTCGCCAAGCTCACAAAGCGGCGATTGAAGCGCGGTACCTTCCTATCGGTCGTCGACTTGCAGGCCGCCATCAATCGCTTCGTTATCGAACATAATGCCGAACCCAAACCCTTCACTTGGACTGCTGATCCCGACAAAATTATCCAGGCTGTCAGACGCGGGCACCAAGTGTTAGATTCCATCCACTAGATTAAATCGGCCACCGGCGGCTGCCTCGGAAGAGGCAGCATAAAAATATTCTATAGTCGTCGGAGAGTTTGAAATGGCGGCAACACCTTGTCCTTTGGCCACGGCCGTAAATACCCACCGACGACGTTTCGCTCGATTATGCCGCCTTCGGTTTGTAAGTCGTACATAGGAATACCGGCACTGTGCCATAGTCTCAGGACAAAAGCCGCCAGGACATCGTCGAATAGCACGAGGTCGCCTACAGCGAACTTATGAAAAATGATACCTACTTGCTGCTGATGCATCGCTCGCACACCCATTTCAATCATAAAACGGGGGAAGGAGCAGAAATCTGCCTGGCCCGGGGACTCAGCAACCTTCGGATGGCTTAGCCACGAAGGCCAGCCGGCCGCCCGGTGACATCGTCTCCCTTTCCACGGGAACGCTGTTGGTGTGTAGTTCAATCATTAGCAGTGGTTCCGCCTCCGGTGCGTGGAGGGCTAGCGGAGTGACAGAGGCCGTGCGCGGCCGACGCTTTCCCCGCGTGTGAATGTCCGGCCGAGCCTCCGGGAGTGAGGCAAGCTGCGGAGCAGTGTGCGGGGAGTGGAGTTTCCCAATGACACAAACCGGTGCCGTAAAATTCTTTAAGGGCGAGCGTGGTTATGGCTTCATCAAGCCGGATGACGGCGGACGCGACGTGTTTGTCCACATCACCGCGGTGGAACAGGCCGGCCTGAAGAGCCTGAACGAAGGACAGCGCATAAGCTTTGACATCGAATCCAACCCGAACGGTAAAGGCTCGAAGGCTGTGAACCTGGTCATCACTTAGGCAGCCGCGCAATTTGGGCACCTGCGAGAGCTTTCCCAAGTCATATTTTGATCGTCATGTCGCTGCTTGAAAGCGCGGCGATGGAAACTGCCGCACGACTAGATCATCCGGTATCGGTTTTTTGCCGGTCATCTGCTTCATAAAAAACGATGTGCCGACTTTTGCGCAGTAGTCGCGCATATCTCGTGCCCATTCCGGCTGCATTTCGCGTGCGCCGTGGCCCGACTCGCCGCCCATAATTAGCCAGTCTGGGACCTCGCTCATGGAATACAGATTGGTAATCTGACCGATGGCTGGCTCATACGATATGAAGCGCACGGTTGCCGGAATGCGGCTCAGAATAGCCCAGCGCCTATCATAGTTCGCTTGGTCTTCAGCCGTTATGCCAAGCCATACGTTCGGCGGGAGCGGGGACGCAGACCCCCACGGAGATAACTTGGCTAAATTTTCAATCCGCTTCGTAAGCAAAAGCCAGTCGAGTTGCGGCGTTGCTTCGATTAGTCGCGCTAGATCGAATCTCCACGTTTCCGGCACTTGATTGTCCAGCCAGTCCGCTAGTGACGCGCAGAATACACGCTGGCGAGTTCCGTTTGCGATCCTTGCCCATCGCAGCGGAAGTTTCCAATTAGCATCGCTGGTGCGCTTCCGCTCGCCGTGCGGACCCCATTCTACTTTGCCATATCGCTTGTCCATCAGGGCTTCGGCATAGCAATGGTCGCAGCCCGGCGACACTTTCTGACACCCGATCCACGGATTGAAAGTGTGTGTCGTCCACTCGATCTTGCTGTTCTCAGCCATGAGTCAATCCTTTAGGGCGCATTAGCTTCGCGCGGTGGGGGAGTCATCAATTTAATTCCTAATACCCTCACGGATGCTGCAACTTGCGATCGGGTTCAGCCAAACCCGAAGTACAAACCATTCAGTGATACTCTCCTCCAGTGCGACCGAGAGAGCATCGTTGATCTCCGCACGATCCGCGAACCGATAAGCCGCTGCTATTGAATCGGTCAGCTCTATCGATTGAAATTCATGACCAATACGTCGGATGGTGAAGTCAGCAAGAAATCCTGCCTTACTGCAGTTCTGTTTGTTCCTTTTGCAAAGCCAGACCACAAACGGCATCACACCCGCCCCGTCTTTGAAATCAAGGGCGGTTGAACCGCGGCATGTACATCGGAACTCGCGCGTATCGGGGGTGCATACAAAAAATGCGCGACAGAATGGACGGGGGCAATCTGGTCGCGCACTTTGGTCGGTTTCGCCGAGCCACACTGCGCCGACGGCGGCATAGACAGACTGCCTTAACAACTTAGTGACAGAGGCCTCGACTGTTGCCTCGTCCGCGGAGGTGTCAGCCTCGCTTGGAAGACAATTCGATCGTTGCCCACGTCCCGTTACGCGACGTTCTTCACTTGTCATCTGGACCATCCGTTTTCCGCCCCTAACGGTAAAACGGGTGGCAAGTGACTTTTCTGCCTTGAGACTTAATGGGCGCTAGGGTTCAGGTCTTCAGAAAGACTTGAAGCTGATGCAACCGGCCAGCCTTGGGTGCCCATTCTCCCCGTTCGTAGCGGTAGATGGTCGTCTGATCCCATCCGAAATGGGCTGCAAGCTTACGCTGGCTCCAGCCGAGCACCCGCCGTTTGGCCTTAAGACGCTCACCAATTGTTGCCGGCGCCGGGTGGGGGTCGTAACCCAAAAATGCGATTACAGCGCCCCAGGAGCCCGCGTAAGGCGAAATGCGGTCATTTTCCCAGCCCCTATAACTATCGAGCGAGGCACCCATCAGCGCAGCAACGTCCCGCTGCAGAAGCCCCTTTTCGAGCCGGCGTTTTTTGAGATGCTCGCCAAGTGTTTGGGGGGATTCCGAATAAGCTTTTGGTTTCCACGCTTTAAGACGGACGGGCGCCCAAGGCAAAAAGGCAACGCGGGGATGCCGCTGCGGGCGGGCCGACGAACCCGGTTTCGCCTGCCGCCGCGGACCCAATACGCGCTGCGCCGCCGATTACCAGGCGCGCATTTCCGGCCCGCTCATCGACCGCATCGACCTGCATATCGAAGTGCCGGCGGTGACCGCCGCCGATTTGATCCTGCCGCCGCCCGCCGAAGGCAGCCGCGAAATCGCCGAGCGCGTCGCGCTCGCCCGCGAGCGGCAGGTGGCGCGCTATGCCGCGATCGGGCTGCCGCATGTTCGCAGCAATGCCGCGGTGTCCGGCGCGGTGCTGGAAGACGTGGCGAAGCCGGATGCCAGCGGGCTTGCGCTGTTGCGCGAAGCCGCCGACGCGATGCGGCTATCCGCGCGCGGCTATCACCGCGTGCTGCGGGTGGCGCGCACGCTCGCCGATCTCGACGGCACCGACAAAGTCGGCCGCGTGCATTTGGCGGAGGCGCTGTCCTACCGCGCGCTCGCCGACGAGGTCAGACGGGCGGCGTAGAGCATGATCCCGAAAAAGCCTGTCCTCGGACTCGATCCGAGGATGGGTACCGGTTTCCCGCCTTCGCGAAGCCCGCTTCCACCTACGCGCTCCGCGCTTCGGTGAACTCAAACCCTCCGAAGCTCGCAAGCGAGCGTAGGAAGGTCGGCGGGCGAAGCAAGGTCGGAAAAGATCATGCTCAACTAATATCTTTCACCCCGCGCCGTTGCGCCCGTTGCCGTGCATGCCGATGGCGGACAGAAATTCCTGCCGCGTCTCGGCGTGATCGCGGAACACGCCGAGCATGCGGCTCGTCACCATGGTGACGCCGGGCTTGTGCACGCCGCGCGTGGTCATGCATTGGTGGGTGGCTTCGGTGACCACGGCGACCCCGTGCGGCTTGAGCACGGCATCCAGACAGGCCGCGATCTCGGCCGTCATCTTTTCCTGAATCTGCAGGCGCCGGGCGAAAACCTCGACCAGCCGCGCCAATTTGGAAATGCCGACGACGCGGTGGCGCGGCAGATAGCCGATATGCACGCGGCCGATGATCGGCGCCAGGTGATGCTCGCAGTGCGATTCGAAGCGGATATCGCGCAGCACCACGACCTCGTCGTAGCCGCCGGTCTCTTCGAAGGTGCGCTTGAGATAATCGCGCGGATCGGCGCCATAGCCGGAAAACCATTCCTCGTAGGCGCGCACCACGCGGCCCGGCGTGGCGTGCAGGCCCTCGCGGTCGGGATCGTCGCCGGCCCAGCGGATCAGCGTGCGTACGGCGTCTTCGGCCTCGGCGCGCGACGGCCGTTCGGGCCGCCGCGGGGCGGCGAATCTCGCGCGCGAGCGCTTGGAACTCACACCCTTGTCCATTCGATTTCTCCGGCCGGGCTTTGGCTCGATGAAGCCAAATAACGAGCCCGCCACATGTTAACAAAGCATCAACCCTCGCTCCAATCGCCGATGCCGATTGCAAGCAATGCGCAAGGTTCATAGGCCAAAATCGGCCTGACCACAGCGATAAACCGGGCGTCGATACGGCCTCCAACCGAGCGCCGCACGGCCTGCCGAGCGGGGACAGGGGACCATGCGGCATCGCGCCAGCTTCCGAAAACCCGCGATCCTAACCCGCCGGTTGTTTTCGCTCATTGTCCGCGCCCTCGCCATCACCTCGATGTCGTTTGCGGTCGCCTTCGGCTTCCTGTCGGGAGCGACGGCTCCCAGCGCGCATTACGATGCGAATTCGTTCGCGATCGGTGTCGCGGCGCTGTTCGGCGCGTCATGCGGCGCCATGGGTATACTGTTGTCCCGCATCCGTCAGATGAAGGCGGAATTGCGCGGCCTTGAGGGGCGCCTGGATGCGGCTGAAGACCGCCATTGGGAAGTCCGCGAAGCGCAGGAGCGCGCCAAGAGCTTTTTCGAGGCCCAAGGCGACGTCATCGTGCGCCGCGATAGCGCCGGCGCGATCACTTATGCCAATGACGCGTTCTGCGCGCTGGCCGGACTTGCGCGCGGCGTGATCCTCGGCACGACGTTCGCGCTTCCGGTGGCGGAACAGGGCGAGACTGCGCTGCTTGCCGACGGCACGCGGGTCTACGACCAGAAAATCACGGCGCCCGGCGGCGCGCGCTGGATCGCCTGGCGCGAAGTCACCGTCCGCTCCGACGGCGGCAGCGAAATGCAAAGCGTCGGCCGCGACGTCACCGATCGCGTCATTGCCGAACGGGCGCTGGCCGATGCCCGCGACCAGGCGGAAGCCGCGAGCCGCGCCAAGTCGCGCTTCCTGGCGATGGTTTCGCACGAGATCCGCACGCCGCTGAACGGCATCCTCGGCATGGCCGATCTGCTCGGCGACACTCCGCTGGCGCCCGAACAGACGACCTATTTGACGGCGATGAGGACATCCGGCGGCACCTTGGTGTCGTTTATCGAGGAATTGCTCGACTTGGCCAAGATCGAGGCCGGACGGCTCGATCTCGCCGCGCGGCCATTCGCGCTTGCTGCTTTTGTCGAGGAGGCGGTCGAACTGCTCGGGCCGCGGGCGCAGGCCAAGGGGCTCGAAATCTGCGCTTACGTCGACGAGCGTTTGCCAGCGCGCGTGGTCGGCGACGCGGCGCGGCTGCGCCAGGTGCTGTACAACCTCGTCGGCAATGCGATCAAATTCACCGAACGCGGCGGCGTATCGATCATCGTCGAGCCGGACGCGCGGGCCGATCAGATCGCCATCGCCGTGCGCGATACCGGCATCGGCATTGCGCCCGAAGATCAAGCGCGAATTTTCCTCGAATTCGAGCAGGCCGACGTCGGCTCGACGCGGAAATTCGGCGGCATCGGTCTTGGTCTGACCATTTCCAAGCGCATCGTCGAGCGCATGTCGGGCTCGATCACCATTGGCAGCAGCCCCGGCGATGGCTCGACGTTTTGCGTCACCATTCCGCTGCAGCGCGCGGGCGAGGCCGACGAGCCGGCGCTGGCGGTGCCCGATCTCGCCGGCAACGATGTTCTCATCGTCGCACCCGCCGCGATCGAAGCCTCGCTGTTGGCGCGGCGCTTGCAGCGCTGGGGCGCGCGCACCACGATCGTTCCCGACGCGGCGGTCGCCGCGGCGCTGTTGCCGGAGCAGCCGTGGAGCGCCGTGCTGGTCGATCATGCGCTCGGTAGTGACGCAAGCGCGACGCTGGCGCATCTCGCCGCCGCGATCCCGCGGCGGATCGTGTTGGTCACTCCCGCCCTGCGCAACGAGCTCGCGGCCCTCAAAGACGCCGGCTTTACCGGTTATTTGATCAAGCCGGTGCGTGCCGTTTCGCTCGCGGCGCGCTTTGCGGCCGGCGATGCCTTCGACCACGGCGCCGCGGTCGAGCCCGCCGAAACGCCGAGCGCGCGGCCGGCCGGAAATGGCCTGTCGATCCTGGTCGCCGAGGACAACGAGATCAACGCGCTCTTGGTCCGCGCGCTGTTGGTGAAGCTCGGCCATCGCCCGACCATGGCCGGCAGCGGCAGCGCGGCCATCGAGTGTTGGCTCGCCGCGCGCGCCGCGGGCGTGCCGTTCGATCGCGTGTTGATGGATTTGCACATGCCGGGCATGGATGGATTGGAAGCCGCCCGCCGCATCCGTACGATCGAAGCCGAGGACGCCACCCCGCGCACGCCGATCATCGCGCTGACCGCGAATGCCTCCGCCGAGGATCGCGAGCAAAGCCTCGCCGCCGGCATGGACGACTTTCTGGTCAAGCCGCTCGACCGCGACCGGCTGGCCGCGGCGCTCGCCCCGTCCGACGCGGCGGCCGCCGCCGCGTAACGTTTTATTTGAGCATGATCTTTTCGGAAAACCGGTTCCCACCCACGGATCAAGTCCGAGGACAAGCTTTCCGGATCATGCTCTACAACCGCCGCAGCGCCACCTCTTCGACCTGATGGCTTTCGCTCTTGGTCAGGATGAGATCGGCGCGCTGCCGCGTCGGCAAAATGTTTTCCCGTAAGTTGACGAGATTGATCCGG
Organism: uncultured Alphaproteobacteria bacterium; assembly: GCA_963823225.1. Lineage (GTDB taxonomy): Bacteria > Pseudomonadota > Alphaproteobacteria > Rhizobiales > Xanthobacteraceae > BOG-931. The sequence continues at coordinate 1,021,209 of CAWGKM010000001.1, forward strand.
TTCCAGATCGAGGTCGCGGTGGCGATCGCCTCGTCGTCGGACGATCGCGCATAGCGGTGGAAATAGGATTTCGGATCGGCGAAGGACGTGCCGCGCATCGCCAGAAACCGGATGACATACCAGTTAAGCAGCACCGCCTCGTCGGCGTCGAGATAGACCGAGAAATCGAAAAAGTCCGAGACGAAAGGAACGGCCTTGCCGTCCCTGGGCAGGCGCCCGGCCTGCAACACGTTCAACCCCTCGAGGATCAGGATGTCCGGCCGGTCGATCTCGATCCATACGTTCGGGACGACGTCATAGACCAGATGCGAGTAGATCGGCGCATGCACCCGGCGGCGGCCGGCCTTGATGTCGGAGAGAAAGCGCAACAGCGCCGGCACATCGTAGCTTTCCGGAAAACCCTTCTTGTCCATCAGACCTTCGCGCTCGAGCACCGCGTTGGGGTAAAGAAAACCGTCGGTGGTGACGAGATCGACCTTGGGCACATTCGGCCAGCGGGCGAGCAAGGCCTGCAACACGCGCGCGGTGGTCGACTTGCCGACCGCGACCGAGCCGCCCACCCCGATGATGTAGGGCATCTTGGCGTCCTCGGTGCCGAGGAAGCGCCGCTGGGCGCGGAACAGATTCTGCGTCGCCGCAACGTAGAGCGAAAGCAGGCGCGACAGCGGCAGATAAATCTCCTCGACCTCAGAAATATCGAGCCGGTCATGCATCGAACGCAGCCGCGCGATTTCGGCCGGTTCGAGCGTCATCGGCGTGTCCTGGCGCAGCGTCGCCCATTCGGCGCGCGAAAATATGCGATAGGGCGAGACGTCCGTTTCGGTACGTTGCTCCATCGCCGTCAGCCGCTCTTGCGCGCGGCCTTCTCGTCGAGGCCCGAGGTGCGCGAGCGCGCGCCAAGCTCGGACTCGACCTCCGCGAGCGTGATGCCGCGGGCATGCAGCACGACCAGGAGATGATAGAGCACGTCGGCGGCTTCCGCGATCATGCGGTCCTTATCCTCGCCGACCGCCGCGATCGCCGCCTCGACGGCTTCTTCGCCGAGTTTTTTGGCGCAATGGGTCACCCCGCGGTCGAGCAATTTGCGGGTGTAGGAGACATCCGCACTCTCCCGCGCGCGGTCGCTGACGCGCTTTTCCAGGTCATTAAGGGTGAACGTCGGCATGGACCGTTCCTTCTGCAGCGTTCCTTATCATCTCCGCCATGTCGCGGGGAGAGGCAGATCACGGATCGAGCCGCACCGCCAAGCCGGCACGGGCCATGTATTCCTTCGCCTGCCGCACCGAATACTCGCCAAAATGGAAGATCGAGGCGGCGAGCACGGCGCTGGCATGGCCATCGCGGATGCCGGCGACGAGGTGGTCGAGATTGCCGACGCCGCCCGAGGCGATCAATGGCACGGTCACGGCGTCGGCAACGGCGCGCGTGAGCGCAATATCGAAACCCTGCCGGGTGCCGTCGCGATCCATGGAGGTGAGCAGAATTTCGCCGGCGCCGAGCGCGACCACCTCGCGCGCGTAGCCGACGGCATCGATACCCGTCGGGTGGCGACCGCCATGGGTGAAGATTTCCCAGCGCCCGGGCTCGCCCGGTTTCGACGTCTGTTTGGCGTCGATGGCGACGACGATGCACTGGTCGCCGAATTTCTCCGCCGCCTGTTTCACGAAATCGCGGCGCGCCACCGCCGCGGTATTGATCGAGACTTTGTCGGCCCCCGAAGCGAGCAGCGAGCGGATATCCTCGATCGTGCGCACGCCGCCGCCGACGGTGAGCGGCATGAAGCAGGCCTCGGCGGTGCGCCGCACCACCTCGAGCATGATGCCGCGGTTCTCGTGGCTCGCGGTGATGTCGAGGAACGTGAGCTCATCGGCGCCGGCTTCGTCATAGGCGACGGCGGCGGCGACCGGGTCGCCGGCATCGCGCAGATTGACGAAATTAACGCCCTTGACGACGCGGCCGTCTTTGACGTCGAGGCAAGGAATGACGCGGACTTTGAACATTTTTAAGCCGCCCGCGCCGCGCGGATCAGCTGCAATGCCGCCGCCGCATCGAGCCGGCCGTCATAGAGCGCGCGGCCGACGATGGCGCCTTGGAGTTTTTGCGCCCGCGGCTTGAGCAAGGCGCGCACATCGTCGAGCGAGGCCAAGCCGCCCGAGGCGATCACGGGAATCGAAATTTGGTCGGCGAGGGCAGTCGCGGCGTCGAGGTCGAGGCCCGCGAGCATGCCGTCGCGCGCAACGTCGGTGTAGACGATGGCGGCGACGCCGGCGTCTTCGAAGCGGCGGGCGATATCGATCGCGGAAAGCGCGGATGTCTCCGCCCAACCTTCGACGGCGACCTTGCCATCGCGTGCATCGAGCGCGACTGCGATACGGCCGGGATGAGCACGCGCTGCATCTTTGACCAGCGCCGGATCGCGCACCGCCGCCGTGCCGATGATGACGCGCGTAACGCCTTTGCCAAGCCAGGCGTCGATTGTCGCGCGGTCGCGGATGCCGCCGCCGAGCTGCACCGGGATATTTACCGCGTCGAGAACATGCTCGACCGCCGCGGCGTTCATCGGCTTGCCGGCGAAGGCGCCGTCGAGATCGACGATGTGGAGATATTCGAACCCCTGCCGCGCGAACGCGCGCGCCTGCACCGCCGGGTCGCGATTGAACACCGTCGCCCGCGCCATGTCGCCTTGCTGCAGGCGCACGGCTTCGCCGTTCTTGAGGTCGATCGCCGGAAACAGAATCACGGCTTCCACCGCAGGAAATTCGCGATCAGCGCCAGGCCGAGTTTCTGGCTCTTCTCGGGGTGGAATTGCGTGCCGACGATATTGTCGCGGCCGACGATCGCGGTGACGGCGCCGCCATAGTCGGCTTCGGCAACGAGATCGGCGCGCCGCGCCGGCTTGAGCTGATAGGAATGCACGAAATAGGCGTGCCGGCCGGCCGGCCCGAGCGTCAGTCCGTCGATCAACTTATGCGGCCGCGCGACATTGAGCGTGTTCCATCCCATGTGCGGGATTTTGAGCTTCGGATCGTTGGGCACGATGCGGTCGACCTCGCCGGCAATCCAGCCGAGACCTTCCGTCACTTCGTATTCGCGGCCGCGCTCGGCAAGGAGTTGCATGCCGACGCAAATGCCGAAGAACGGCCGCCCATCGCGACGCACCGCTTGCTCGAGCGCCTCGACCATGCCCGCCACGGCGTCGAGCCCGCGCCGGCAATCGGCAAATGCGCCGACTCCGGGCAGCACCACGCGGTCGGCCCGCGCCACCGCAGCCGGATCGTTGGTCACCAGGATCGGCTGATCCAGCCCGGATTCGCGCGCCGCACGTTCGAACGCCTTCGCGGCCGAATGCAAGTTGCCGGAACCGTAATCGACGATGGCGACGCTCACCGTTACGCTCCCGGCTCGGGAAACAGGCCGATCACGCCGGATGCTTCGGCCGCGTGCGAAACCGATGACGCGGACGGCGCGGGTCGCGTCGGCGCCGATGTTGCCTTGGACGGCGCGTCATTTCGGGCGGACGCTTGCCGAACCCAGGCGTCGAAAAAGCGCCGCTCCGCCTCTTCAAGATCGTCGCCGCTGACGACCGCGACATTCCTCCAGCCTCGGCGTCCGAGCGTGAAGCGCCGCAATGTACTGGCCTCGAACCCGACCAAGAGCGAGATCAGAACGCCGACAAGAACAATCACGAAAACCGATGCGCCGATCATGCGGACGGCCCCGTCGAGCCCTGCCGAGACCAAGACATAGATCGCCAGCACCAACCACAGCCGGTACCACAACATCCACAACGGCGTGAGCAGGAACGCCCACCAGTAAAAACCGTCGCGCACGAAGGCAAAGCGTTCCGGTTCGGCCGATGCATCGGCGGCCCGCAGCGGCGGTTCGTGAACGGTGTAGACGGACATTTTCCAAGCCTGCGAGTGACTGACTTCTTCTTGCTTGTCATGCCCGTGAAGGCGGGCATCCAGTAATCGCAAGCTCACAATGTACGCTTAAGCGTTAGCGTTTACTGGCTCGTCCGCCTTCGCGGACGATGACATTCAAACTATGCACCGAGCGTGCCCTTGGTCGAAGGCACCTCGTGCGCGGCCCGCGGATCGATGGCGACTGCCATACGCAACGCCCGCGCCAAGCCTTTGAAGCAAGATTCGGCGATATGATGGTCGTTGGTGCCGTAAAGCGTGGCGACGTGCAGCGTCACGGCGGCATTCACCGCGAAAGCCTGAAACCATTCGGCAATGAGCGCGGTATCGAACGGCCCGATCTTGGCGCGCACGAACTCGACCTTGAATACCAGGAACGGCCGGCCGGATATGTCGATCGCGACGCGGGACAGCGCCTCATCCATCGGCACGTGCACATCGGCGTAGCGGGTGATGCCCTTCATATCGCCGAGCGCCTGCTTGAGCGCCTGGCCGAGCGCAATGCCGACGTCTTCCGTTGTATGGTGATGATCGATGTGCAAATCGCCCTTGGCTTTGACGTTGATATCGATGCGCGAATGCCGCGCCAACAGGTCGAGCATGTGATCGAGAAAGCCGATGCCGGTCGCAATCGACGCGCGGCCTTCGCCGTCGAGATCGACCGCGACCTCGACGTCGGTTTCTTTGGTAGTCCGCTTTACCGACCCCTTACGCATCTTGCGCCTTGCGCATCGTGCTCTCCGGACCGCGCCGGGCGCCTTTTAACAGGGCTTTGTCTGCCTCGCCAATCTTTCCGTGGCGCATTTGCATTGGCTGCGATCAACTCCTAAATCATCCCTAGATCAAAGGTTTTTCAGCGCATGTCGCCCCCCGACTCCGCAGCCGCCGGCCCCTGGCACGGCACGACCGTCCTGAGCGTCCGCAAGGGCGGCCTGGTTGCCGTCGGCGGCGACGGCCAGGTTTCGATCGGCCAGACCATCGTCAAAGCCAATGCCAAGAAGGTCCGGCGGCTCGGCGGCGGGGCGGTCATCGGCGGCTTTGCCGGGGCCACCGCCGACGCTTTCACCTTATTCGAGCGGCTGGAATCCAAGCTCGAACAATATCCCGGCCAGTTGACGCGCGCCGCCGTCGAGCTCGCCAAGGACTGGCGAACCGACCGCTTTCTGCGCCGGCTCGAGGCCATGATGATCGTCGCCGACAAGGACGTGTCGCTCTTGCTCACCGGCACCGGCGACGTGCTGGAGCCCGAAGCCGGCATTGTCGGCATCGGCTCCGGCGGCAATTACGCGCTCGCCGCAGCGCGGGCGCTCCTCGACGGCCCGCTCGACGCCGAGGCGATCGTGCGCCGCGCGCTGGATATCGCCGCCGATATCTGCGTCTACACCAACCGCAATGTCACCATCGAAACGTTGCAAGCGTGACCGACTTCTCGCCCCGCGAAATCGTCTCCGAGCTCGACCGCTTCATCGTCGGACAGTCCGATGCCAAACGCGCGGTCGCGATCGCGCTGCGCAACCGCTGGCGGCGGCTGCAGCTCGACGACCGGCTTCGCGAAGAAGTGCTGCCGAAGAACATTCTGATGATCGGGCCGACCGGCGTCGGCAAGACCGAAATTTCCCGGCGCCTGGCGAAACTAGCGGGCGCGCCGTTCCTCAAAGTCGAGGCGACGAAATTCACCGAGGTCGGCTATGTCGGCCGCGACGTCGAGCAGATCGTGCGCGACCTCGTCGAGATCGCCATCACGCAGACGCGGGACAGGAAACGCAAGGACGTCCAAGCCCGGGCGCAGAAGGCTGCCGAGGATCGCGTGCTCGATGCGCTGGTCGGCGCCGGCGCGAGCGCCTCGACCAAGGAAACGTTCCGCAAAAAGTTGCGCACCGGCGAACTCAACGACAAGGAGATCGAGATCGAGGTGCAGGCAGCGGGCGGCGGGATGCCGCTGTTCGACATTCCCGGCATGCCCGGCGCGCAGATGGGCGCGATCTCGATCGGCGACATTTTCGGCAAGCTCGGCGGCGGGCGCACCAAGACGCGCCGCGTCACGGTTCACGAGTCCTACGACGTCCTGATCAACGAGGAATCCGACAAGCTGCTCGACACCGATCAATTGACCCAGGAATCGATCAAGGCGGTGGAAAACAACGGCATCGTTTTCCTCGACGAGATCGACAAAATCTGCGTGCGCGAGGGCCGCATCGGCGCCGACGTGTCGCGCGAGGGCGTGCAGCGCGATCTGTTGCCCTTGATCGAGGGCACCACGGTCGCCACCAAGCACGGCTCGGTGAAGACCGACCATATCCTGTTCATCGCCTCGGGCGCGTTCCACATTTCCAAGCCGTCCGATCTACTCCCCGAGCTGCAAGGCCGGCTGCCGATCCGCGTCGAGCTAAAGCCGCTCACGCGCGACGATATGCGCCGTATCCTCACCGAGCCGGAAGCCTCGCTGATCAAGCAGTATATCGCCCTGATGGCCACCGAAGGCGTGACGCTGGAATTTTCCGAAGATGCGATCGATGCGGTGGCCGACGTGGCGGTGGCGGTGAATTCGAGCGTGGAAAATATCGGCGCGCGGCGGCTGCAAACGGTGATGGAACGCGTGCTCGACGACGTGTCCTTCGGCGCTCCCGACCGTTCCGGCGAGACGGTCAAGATCGACGCCGCCTATGTGCACAAACACGTCGGCGACCTTGCCAAGAACGCGGATTTGAGCCGGTTTATTCTGTAGCTCGAGTGTCTATTCGCTAAAAATCCAGCGCAACATCGCCAGGGCGTTTGAAAGAGTTTTTTCGTCCACGCGACCCATCCGTCTCGTCAACCGAGATTTGTCGACTGTTCGAACTTGATCGAGCATAATCAGTCCGGTTGTACCCTTGGATCGGACGGATGGTCGAAAGGAAGCCTCGCGCCCATGGCTTGATAGCGGAGCTACTATCACGGTCCGTAATCCGGCAACCATGACGTCTGGTGAGACAATCAGGCAAGGACGAGTCTTGCGAATTTCACTGCCCACAGTTGGGTCCAGGTCCACCCACCAGACGTCGCCTCGCTTCATCACCATACCAATTTGTCGTCATCGTCGTTGGCGAACTCGGGCCACACCAGTCCACCTTCGCCCGCCTCCGCAAGCGCCTTGCATTCTTCCGCCCAACCCGCGCGAGGATCTCCTCCGATTGCGGAAATAACAAGCTTGCCGCGCTCGATCTTCATGTCGACTTTGTCGCCCGGCTTCGCGCCTATTTCTGCGAGCAGCGGCTTTGGAATAATAACGCCATGGGAGTTTCCCATTCGCCGTATTGCGCTTTTCACAGCAAACTCCAAAACAGTCTGTTAGAACTTAGTTATAACTGCCGTCACGGTCCGTCAAGCGTTCGTTGTTTTGCCTGTCGGCGAAATCGGATCGCCATTGCATGGCGTGGGCCGGCTTTTGGCGCTAAATTTCTGCTGATTTAGCCGGGCCTGGCCATGCTCACGCGTCGCCGCTTGATCGCTTTATCCGCCGCATCGGCGTGCGCGCCGAGCCTGCTTGGCCGTGCGGCCCGCGCGCAAGCCCAGCCGATCGGCTGGCCCGATCGCGCCGTGCACATGATTGTCCCGATCGCGGCGGGCGGCCCGACAGACACCAATGCGCGGATCCTCGCCGAGCAACTCGCGAAAATTTTGGGTCAGGAGGTCGTCGTCGACAACAAAGGCGGCGCCGGCACCAACATCGGCAACGAATTCGTCGCCCATGCCGAACCTGACGGCTATACGATACTCTACGGCACCTCATCGCTTTCGGCGAATGCCGCTCTCTACCGCGCCCTCGACTACAATCCCTTGACCGATCTTGCGCCGGTCTCGCTTGTCGCGAAGTTTCCATTCTTCATGTTCGTGCCGAATTCCTCGCCGGCCCATACGGTCGCGGAGTTCGTCGCCTATGCGAAGGCGCATCAAGGCAAGCTCGTCATGGGCTCTCCCGGCACCGGCAGCGGGCCGCATCTTGCCGAACTGCTGTTCATGCAGATGGCCAAGATTCAGATGACGCATGCGCCTTATCGCGGCGCGGCGCCGGCATTCATCGACCTCATCCCCGGCCGCATCGACTGCTATTTCGGCAGCGGCGAATTGCTGACGTATTCTCGGTCGGGCCAGGTGCGCGTGCTCGGGTCGAGCGGCGCCAAAAGATCCCCGGCGGCGCCGGAAGTGCCGACCATCGAAGAAACCATCGCCGGTTACAAGGTCGAATCGTGGCAGGGCGTGTTTGCTCCGGCCAAGACGCCGCCGAAAATCGTACAAAAATTAAACGCCGGCGTCGTCGCGGCCCTCGCCGAGCCGACGATCATCGATAAGCTCGCGCATACCGCCTATACGACGCAAAGCTCCTCCCCGGACGAGCTGCGGAAGTTTCTCAAAGCAGACACCGAGAAGTGGAAGGCCGTCATCAAATCGACGGGAATCAAGATCGACTAATTGGTCGCGTGCTCTCGCTTGATTTCGCGGATCACCGCCATCCACTTCTCAATCTCGGCGAGGACGCGCGTATCGGCGGCGTTGCCGCGCGGTGCGGCGGGCTTGGTCGGCGTTGCGAGGGTCGCGGGCATGATCGGTCTTTCGAATTCGGCGATCCAATCGTTGCTGCCGTTGTCGCAGACGAAATTGACCAATCCTTTCGTAGCGCCCGAATTTCTAATCGTTAAGGTTAACAGCCCGGTACTAGATCGAGCATGATCTACCGGGCGCGCCGCAACCGCACATAAAGCGCGCCCTGGCCGCCATGGCTCAGATGCGCTTCGTCGAAGCCGATGACGAAGGGGCGGAATTCCGCGAGCGTGAGCCAGATCGGCACTTGCCGCCGCAGCACGCCGCGTTCGCTTAAGTCCTCGCGCATGTCTTTGCCGGCGCCGCCCGCGCCTTTGCCGGTGACGACAAGCGCGATCCTGGCGCCGTCCGCCTGGGCCTGGCGCAGGAAGCGAAAGAGCGCGGCATGGGCCCGCGTTTGGGTCATGCCATGCAGATCGATGCGGGCGTCGATGGCGTGGTGACCGCGCGCGACGCGTTGCCTGAACCGGCGGTCCAGCGGCGCGAGCGGAGGCGATTTTACCGGCGGCGGCGGTGCATGACGCAGCGTCGGGGGCGGCCGATTGCGTGCCCTCTCGCCAGCCGCGACGACCGGTTCCGGCTTGGCTTTGCCGGGCCGCAGCGGCGTGATCGAGCGCGCAAAACCGCGCCACAATGCGTGCTCCTCATCGCTCAAATCGCGGCGCCGGCTCATTTTTTCTGCCGCGTTTTGACTTTTCCTTGCGACGCGGGGACAGCGGACGCGGGCTTCACGGTGTGATTAGCATCCGGCGCCGGTGCCTGTTCCGCAATGGGATCGGCCGCCGTGGGATCGTCCATGGTGTCGAAATTGAAGCTGAACAAGCCCGGGCGCTCCGGCGGCAGCGGCGTATCGCGCCCGGCTTCCACCGGATCGAGTTCGCGCGGAATGAGCATCACGAATGCGCCGGGATTCTTGATGCGGCCGGCGATACGGGCGGCTTCGGCGCCGGCGCCGAAATAAATGTCGGCGCGCGCCGGCCCGACGATGGCCGAGCCGGTATCCTGCGCGATGACGAGCCGGTCGAATTTCGTTTCCGCCTTTTGGTTGGCGATCGGCAATTCGGCCTCGATGAAGAAAGGCGTGCCGTAGGCGTGCAGCGCGCGATCGATCGCGATCGAACGGCCGGGCACGAGCTCCACGCCCTCGCCGCCGACGGCTTCGTCTTCGGTGGCGAGATCGGTGATGCGGAAAAACACGTAAGAATTATTTTGCCGGCGTGCCGCTTTGGCCAGATCCGGATTAGCCTCCATCCAATCGCGGATGCTCTGCATCGACACTTGATCCTTGGTCATGATCTTGTCGTCGACAAGCACGCGGCCGATTGGCGTGTAGGGCCAGCCGTTATGCGAATCGTAGTTCACGCGCAGGATGGTGCCGTCTTCCAGCCTGATCCGGGCCGAGCCCTGGATTTGCGCGAACAGAACGTCGACCTGGTCGCGCAGATAGCAGATTTCCAGATGCCAGCCGTCGAGCGCGCCATCCTCGATCTCGGCGCGGGTGTAATAGGGCACGATCTTGCGGCGGCCGACGCGCCGGCCGACGAAGACGCCCTTGCTCGGGAACGCATCGCCGAGCTTGCGCCTGCCGGAGGCGACGAGGTTGGGCGGCCGGCGATAAAGCGGCGCCGTAAACTCGCCGGTGGGCACGCGCGAACCGGCGATGATGGGTTCGTAATATCCGGTGAGAAAACCGTCGCTATCGCCGAGCCTGTTGATGCGGATCGGCCGGAAATTATCCTCGAAGAATTTTCGCGCGCCGTCCTCGTCGAGCGGGATAGCCTCGCGCGCCCGTTCGCAAATGTCCTTCAGCGCCGCGGGAATCGCCGTCAGTTCGCGTTCGCGACGATGCTTGGCTTCGAGCGTCCGGCAGCTGGTCAGGAACGCGGCAAAGGCCGCGGCGTGATCGTCGTCGTTCCAGCCGTCGAGATCGGTCCAATCGACCGGTTCATACTGCGTATCCGGGAATAGGATCGGCTCGCGTTCCTGGCCCGAGGCCGTCATCGGAATACCGAGAACGCCCACAAGCGCAATAAGCAAGCACAAGCCCCGACACGGCGCCGTCATCGGCTTCATTGTCCGGCTTCGGTCGCAATCACTTTCCAGTTGGGATCCCGCGAGGAAATGTCGCGCGCGAAAGTCCACACGTCGGTGACGTCGGTGACCTTTTCGGCGTTGCCGTCGATCACGGCACCGGAGCGGTCGCGCGTGGCGGAGACCAGCTTCGAGACGAAGCGGACGGTGATCTGCGCCACGCTTTGATTGCGCAGTTCGGCGGCGGTAAGTGTAGAGCCGTCGATCGAGACAAAACGCGTCTCGGCGGTTTCGCCGCGGCGTTCGCGTTCGGTAATCGCGGCATCGAAGCCGTCAAAGACTTCGCGCGACAACAGATTGCGCAATTGGCGGCGGTCGCCGCCGGCAAAGGCCGTCACGATCATCTCGTATGCGGTGCGCGCGCCGGTGATGAAATGCTTGGCGTCGAAGCTCGGATCCGCGGCGGCGATGGCATCGAGCCCCGCCGCGACGGTCGATCCGCTCTCGGCAATGTCCTTCCAGCGCTCGGCCGGTGCTTGCGCGACTTCGACCGGCCGCGGCGGCGCTTCGGCCGGTCGCGGCGGCAGCGTCACTACCTTGTCGCTTGCAGGGCTGCGCACGGCATCGCGCGCCGAATAGGGATCGTAGGGCGGCCGTTCGCGGCCGGTGCGTTGGCCCAAAACGCTGCGCAGGCGCAGGAAAATGAAGACCGCAAGCGCCAAAAAGATAATGGTGTAGATGTCAAACACGTCGGACATTCTTTCGGCAACGCTATTAGTGGGGCAGTACATTCCAAGGGCGCGGTTCGAACTGACCAAACCGCGGGAGGAAGCCCGGTCCCCCGGCTCTATGTAAGCACGCAAGGCGAGCCATCCAGTGGCCGCCGTTCATGACCATAGCGTGCCGACGCCGAAGATTAGACGATCATCGCCGCCGCGCCAATAATGGAAGCAGGCTCGAGTGACAAGCTTTTAGGCAAATCGGCCGAAATCGCCCTTGAATACCGACGCCAAATGCCGGGGCGGACCTTAGCCGCCATATAGCCGCCGCCATTGTTCGCCCCCCTCCCCTATGTTAGCCAAGCCACCGACCGCAGCCGGAGATGAGGATGTCAACGACCAATGGCGGCCCCGCGCCGCAGCCGGGGATGCCGCAGATGCCGATGCCGCAGGTCGGCGTTCTCACGCAATATGTGAAGGACTTTTCGTTCGAAAATCCGAATGCGCCGCGCTCGTTGGCGCCGAGCACGCAGCAGCCGACCCTCAACATCAATGTCGGCGTCGAAGCCGCGCCGCTCACCGCGACCGACGTCGAGGTGACGCTGCGGCTGGACGGCAAAGCGGAATTCCAGGGCATGCTGCTGTTCGGTTTCGAGCTCTTATATTGCGGCGTGTTCCGCATCCTCAACGTGCCGCCCGACAGTTTGCAGCCGACCGTGATGATCGAATGCCCGCGCCTGTTGTTTCCGTTCGCGCGCGAAATCATCGCCACGGCGACGCGCAATGGCGGTTTTCCGCCGCTGTTGCTGGAACCGATCGATTTCGTGACGCTGTACCGCCAACGGATGGCTGCCGCGCAGCCCGCGCCGGCATTCCCGCCGCTCAATCCAAGCTGACGTAATCGCGCCAGATCGCGCTGTCGCCGAGGCTGGCGATAAACCGCCGATGCGCCGCGCGCGTTTCCGCCGTCAGGCGCCCGGCCAGCGGCGCCGGGCGTTCGCGCGGCACCGCCGCCTCGCCGGCGGCGTGAGCAGACACCGCGGCTTGCGAAAGAATGAGCTGCGCTTGGCGGGCGCCGATCAACTCGACATAGACCTCGGCCAGGAGCTCGGCGTCGAGCAGAGCGCCGTGCTTGGTGCGCCGCGAATTGTCGATCGCGTAGCGCTGGCAGAGATCGTCGAGCCGGTTGGCGCCGCCGGGATGCTTACGGCGCGCAATCAGGAGCGTGTCGATCATCCGCTCGCGGCTCACCCCGGCGCGGCCGGCGCGTTCCAATTCGGCGTTGAGGAAGCCGAGATCGAACATCGCGTTATGCGCGACCAGCTGCGCATCGCCGAAAAAGGCGATCAGCTCCTCCACTTTGTGGCCGAACAGCGGCTTATCCTTGAGAAATTCATTTGTCAGGCCGTGGATCTTAAGGGCGGATTCCGGCATGTCGCGTTCCGGATTGAAGTAACAATGGAAAATCCGGCCGGTCGGGAAGCGGTTGAAGAGCTCGATACAGCCGATCTCGACCAGGCGATCGCCCTGCAGGGGGTCTAGTCCGGTGGTCTCGGTGTCGAACACGATCTCGCGCATGGAATCCTGCCGGTCGCGAATCAGCGCTGCCGTCGCGGCATTTTAGCGACACTTCGTAAAATGTCGCGAATTTGCACCCGGGCGTGGTCGAAACTCTGTGAACTATCGACGATGAAATCGGCGCGCCGGCGTTTTTCCGCGTCCGATATCTGTTTCGCAAGGAAAGCGGCGAATTTCTCTTCGGTCATGCCGGGCCGCTCGAAGGCCCGCCGGCGCTGCACCTCGGACGGCGCCGAGACCACTACGACGGCATCGCACCGGCGCTCCGCACCGGTTTCGAACAACAGCGGCACATCGAGCACGACGACGGACGCGCCGCGAGCCTGAGCGTCGGCGAGAAACCTTTCCCGGGAAGCGAAGACCAGCGGATGGACGATGCCCTCGAGCCGGGCGAGCGCCGCCTTATCGTTGAGCACCAGCGCGGCGAGCTTGGTGCGGTCGACCTTGCCGTTCGCGGTCGCGCCCGGAAATGCCTGCTCAATCAAGGGCGCAGCCTCGCCGTCGTAGAGCGCGTGCACGACCGCGTCCGCATCGTGCACTGGAACGCCGGCCTCGGCAAAGAATTTGGCGGCCGTCGATTTGCCCATGCCGAGCGAGCCGGTCAGGCAAAGCACGAATGGTCGTTTTTCGTTCCTTGCGCCGTTCATCTGGCGAGACACCCGCGCTGCCGCAGAAAATCGAGCGCCGCCATGAGCGGCAGTCCCAATACGGTGAAATAATCGCCGTCCACGCTTTCCAGCAGTTGTATGCCCAGGCCTTCTATCTGGTAGGCGCCGACGCCTGCAGTTGCCGCGCTGCCGACGGCGTCGAGATAATCTTCGAGGAACCGCTCGGAAAACGCGCGCATGGTCAGTCGCGCAACGCCGACATGTTCGAAAAGCACTTCCGCATTCCGTGCAAACGCGATCGCCGAATGAAGTTCATGCGTGCGGCCGCAAAGTGCGCGCAGCTGCGCGCGCGCCGCCGCCCGATCGGCCGGCTTGGCAAAGCGCTCGGCGCCGAGCACGAGCGTCTGATCGGCGCCGAGCGTCAGACGGCCGGGATAAAGCCTTGCGACTGCGGCTGCTTTTTCCCGCGCCAGAAGCGCGGCAATCGCGCCCGGCGCCGGCGAAGACGCGGCCGCCTCCAAGCCGCGCTCATCCACGTTGGCCGGGCGCAGCTCGACCGGAATGCCTGCAGCCACCAGCAGCATCTGCCGCACCTTGCTCCGCGAGGCCAGCAGGAGCGGTTCCTCGGCACGCCATAGCCGCATCGACATCGCTCACGATGCCCGCTGCCGCCGGCGCTCGCCGAGATGCGCGAGCACCGCAGCTGCGGTTTCTTCGATCGAACGCCGGGACACGTCGATCACCGGCCAATTATTCTTGGCGCAGAGCCGGCGCGAGGCGGCGACTTCTTCGGCCACCGCCTGCCGGTCGATATATTGGTCGTCGTCGCGATGCGCCTTTAAGCTCAGCAGCCGATTTTGCCGGATTTGCACGATCCGTTCCGGCGTCGCGTACAGGCCGACGACCAGCGGATGGTTTAAGCGTTCGACATGTGGCGGCAGCGGCACGCCCGGCACTAACGGCACGTTCGCCGTCTTCACCCCGCGATTGGCGAGATAGATCGAAGTCGGCGTCTTCGACGTGCGCGACACCCCGACCAGCACGACGTCGGCCTCTTCGAGGTCTTCGGTTTGCTGGCCGTCATCATGCAGCATCGTATAGTTGAGCGCATCGATGCGGCGGAAATATTCGGCATTGAGCGTGTGTTGAGCGCCGACTTTGTGGGTCGATTCCGCGCCAAGATAGGCTTGGAACAGGTGCAACACCGGCCCCAGGATCGACAGGTACGGCAGGCCAAGTTCGCGGCATTTCGCTTCCAGCCGATCGACCAGATTTTCCTCAAGCAGCGTGTACAGAACGATGCCGGGCGTTTGCTCGATCTGCTCCAGCACCCGATCGAGCTGCTTTTGGTTGCGAACCAGCGGGTGCACGTGCTCGACCGGCATGACTTTCGTATATTGCGCGGCCGCGGCCCGTGCCACCGTGATCAAGGTCTCGCCGGTCGCATCGGAGACCAAGTGGAGGTGAAAATAGCCTGCTGCGTGCGGCATGGAATCGATTGTAACCGATTGGACAAGCTGTCGATGACTGGGGAGAAGGCCATGGCTTTGCTTGGGGTGCAAGCAATATAGGCCTGCCGGCGGTCCTACCGTCCACAGCCGTGCCGCTCTGCGGTTACAAGCCGGCGGTTAAGCCAGGCAGCGGTGAAATGTGGACCATGACCTTAAAGCCCCAGCGGTAAGGCCTGTAATATGCCGACAAGTGTTCCTCGCTGCCATCATAACCGGCACCACATGATAACGAGGATATGTGGGTAAGCCGTGGATGAAATGTGAAGTCGAATGTATGAGTCCAATCAACCGTCCAAGCACTGCAACAGACTCTAAGAATCTATTTTAGTGGGAACGAAAGCATAGCGGATAATCTTGTGACCAAACCTCTAATTCGCGTTCTCTCGGGTGAACGAAACACCATTCCGCCAATCTGGCTGATGCGTCAGGCCGGCAGATATCTTCCTGAATATCGGGCAATTCGCAGCAAGACCGACAGTTTTCTCGACCTGTGTTTTAATCCGAAACTCGCGGCGGAAGTGACGTTACAGCCGGTGCGGCGCTTTGGCTTCGACGCGGCAATTCTATTTTCCGATATCTTGGTCGTACCGCACGCGCTCGGTCAGCATGTGAGATTCGAGGAGGCTAAAGGACCGCGCCTCGAGGCGCTGAGTGAACCTGCGGCGCTGCGCCGCTTGAACCGGGAGATCGATCACCGGATGCTCACGCCGGTTTATGAAACGATCGCGACGGTCAAGCAGGTGTTGCCGCCTGGTGTGGCGCTTCTCGGGTTTTGCGGCGCGCCATGGACGGTTGCAAGCTACATGATCGCAGGCGTTGGGACCGTCGATCAGCTTCCCGCGCGTGAATTCGCTTATCGGCACGGCGAGGCATTTGCCGAGCTGATCGAGATCCTGATCGAGGCCTCGGCGAGCTATCTGATCCGACAATTTACGGCCGGCGTCGATGCCGTACAGATTTTCGATACCTGGGCGGGAGTGCTGCCGCCGGATGAATTCCGCAAGTGGTGTATTGAACCATGTGCGCGCATCGTCGGCGCGGTCCGCGAAAGCATTCCGGGAGCGAAAATCATCGGTTTCCCGCGTGGCGCGGGGAACAAGTTAACGCAGTATCTTGCCGCCGTTCCCGTCGATGCGGTTGGGCTTGACTGGATGATCGAGCTCGGCTTCGCGCGCGACCGCATTCAGAAGCAGCGGCCGGTCCAAGGTAATCTCGATCCTGTGGTGCTGCGCGCCGGTGGAGCCGCACTCGATCGGGCCATCGATGTCGTATTGGAGGCCTTCGCGAGCGGGCCGTTTATTTTCAATCTTGGCCATGGTGTGCTGCCGGAAACGCCGCTTGCGCATGTAGAACGTCTGATCGCGCGCGTGCGCGGCGTCGCGGGTTAAAACCGACCGGGCCCGAACGAAGTGCCAAGGCGACGATGTATCAGTGGATCAAAGCCTTCCATATCATCGCCGTCATCGCCTGGATGGCGGGAATGCTCTATTTGCCGCGGCTGTTCGTCTACCACTGCGCAGCCGAGAAAGGATCCGTGCAGTCGGAGACTTTCAAGGTGATGGAGCGCCGGCTGTTACGCGGCATCGTCAATCCGGCGATGATCGCGACCTGGCTGTTGGGTCTCTGGCTCGCCTGGTACGGGCCTGATTCTCGCTACGGCTGGTTCGCATCGGGGTGGCTGGAGGCGAAACTTGTGTTCGTCGTTGCGCTTTCGGCGCTGCACGGCCTGCTGGCCCGGTGGAGAACCGATTTTGCCTTTGACCGTAACCGGCATTCTCAGAAATTCTATAGAATAATCAACGAAATACCTACGATTCTCATGATCGCAATCGTTATCCTTGCGGTGCTGAAACCGTTCTGATTTTGGCGCGTTGCCAGTGCAAAGTCCGGCCCGGCACTTGCCTCCAGTGCGGTCTTTTCTTATGTTTGGCCTATCCCACCCAACGTAGGCGGATGCAGTTGCGTTTTGGCTCCAGTGGGCTGGAGCCGCCTAGTGCATCGGGGTTCGGGGCCTTAAAGCCCCTTGCAACTCAAAACCTACGACCCCTCCTTCCGCCAGCGACGCCGCGACTGAAATTCCGCCGCTGGCCCGATTTCCATAGGACATTGTTTATGCGGGAAATGAAACTCCAGGAACTTAAGATCAAGACACCGGCAGAGCTTGTCTCCTTCGCGGAAGAGCTTGAGGTCGAGAACGCTTCGACCATGCGTAAACAGGAGCTGATGTTCGGCATCCTCAAGCAACTTTCCGCCCGCGAGACCGACATCGTCGGCGAGGGCGTCGTCGAGGTGCTGCCGGACGGTTTCGGCTTTTTGCGCTCGCCCGAAGCAAATTATCTGCCCGGGCCGGACGATATCTATGTATCGCCCTCGCAAATTCGCCGCTTCGGACTGCGCACCGGCGATACTATCGACGGCCATATCCGCAGCCCCAAGGAAGGCGAGCGCTATTTCGCTTTGCTCAAGGTCAACTCGCTTAATTTCGAGGACCCCGAGAAAGCCCGCCACAAGGTCAATTTCGACAATCTGACGCCGCTTTATCCGGATGAGTGGCTGAAGATGGAATTCGAGGATCCAACCAAGAAAGACCTTTCCGCGCGCGTCATCGACATCGTCGCCCCGGTCGGCAAGGGCCAGCGCGCACTGATCGTGTCGCCGCCGCGCACCGGCAAGACGGTACTCCTCCAGAACATCGCGCACTCGATCACGCACAATCACCCGGAATGCTATCTGATCGTGTTGTTGATCGACGAGCGGCCGGAGGAAGTGACCGATATGCAGCGTTCGGTGAAGGGCGAGGTGGTGTCGTCGACCTTCGATGAGCCGGCGGTGCGCCACGTTCAGGTCGCGGAAATGGTCATCGAAAAGGCCAAGCGCCTGGTCGAGCACGGCCGCGACGTGGTCATCCTGCTCGATTCGATCACCCGGCTCGGCCGTGCCTACAACACGGTGGTACCGTCTTCGGGCAAGGTGCTCACCGGCGGCGTCGACGCCAACGCGTTGCAGCGTCCGAAGCGCTTCTTCGGCGCCGCGCGCAATATCGAGGAGGGCGGCTCGCTCACCATCATCGCCACCGCGCTAATCGACACCGGCAGCCGCATGGACGAGGTGATTTTCGAAGAGTTCAAGGGTACCGGCAATTCGGAGCTGATCCTCGACCGCAAGGTCGCCGACAAACGCACCTTCCCGGCCATGGACATCACCCGCTCCGGAACGCGCAAGGAAGAGCTTCTGGTGCCGCCCGATCAGCTCAAGAAAATGTACGTGCTGCGGCGCATCCTCAATCCGATGGGCACCATGGACGCCATCGATTTCCTGCTCGACAAGCTGCGCAACACCAAGAACAACGGCGAGTTCTTCGACTCGATGAATACGTAATTGGCGGCTCATTCCGCGGCATTCGTCATGCCCGCCACGCGGGTCCGACCTCCGGCCAGCCCGAGTGCAAGCTTGTGCCGGGCATCCACGTCTTATTTGCGAATAGAGACTTAGTTGCGAATAGAGACCAAAGTCGTGGATGGCCGGGACATAGGCGAGCGAAGCGACGCCGTTCTTCGAACGGCTATGCCCGGCCATGACGGCGCCGCGCGCTCGGAATTGAGCGCGAGGTCAGGATCGAGGAAACACATGCCGCCCTTGCCGACGGCGCTTTCGCATTCCGAGGCCGTCGTATAGCCGCATTCGATTACCGCGTTTTGATGGGTGGCATAGCCGCACCATTCTTGGGCGCTCGCGGCGCTCGCCGGTAGCGCGGCGAGGGCCGCCGCCAAGATAAGGCCGAGCCGGAATTCATTTCGCATGATTCGGTTCCTATTGCTGCGCCCCGGCATCGATAAAGCACAAAACGCGCCCGGATGGACCGCACCGTCAAGAATGTCGCACCGCGTCGATGGCCGCTTGGAGGCCCGCGGGATCGGTCACCGGTAGGGAACACGTCTCACCGACGCAGACGAAAGCCAGCGGCTCACGCGCGGCGTCGATCTTGTCGCGTGCCGGGTGGGCGGGGGGCAGGGCGTCGGCCGAACGGGCGTGGAGCACGATACGGTCGAGATAGGGGCGTCCCCGCGCGGCGGCGAGCAAAGCTTGCGCGCCGGGCCCCTCCCCGGTCACTACGATTTCCGCGGCGCGCAGCCGCAGATCGATGGCGTTGAAGAGCGCCATGTGCATGTAGAGGTTCTCCGCCGCGAGCGGCGCGACGGCGGCGATCAGCCGATCGGCCTTGCCACGCCAGGCATCATCGCCCGCCAAAACCGCCAGCCGAATGAGATTCTGCGCGGCGACGGCGTTGTGGTTCGGCGTCGCATCGTCGGTGGTTGCGGCGGGGCGGATAACGAGCCCGCCGGCATCGACGGCGGTGAGATAATAGGTTCCGGTCTCGGCATTGGCGTAGTCGCGATCCAGCGCGCGCTGCCAACCGAGCGCGCGATCGAGATAGGCGCGCCGCCCGGTTGCCTCATAAAGCGCGAGCGCGGCGCGGATCATGGCCGCAAAGTCGGAAGCCAAGCCGGGAAACTTGAGTTGACCCGCGCGCCAGGAATGGCCGAGCCGGTCGCCGCGCGTCATCGTGCTGGCGACAAAGTCGAAGGCGTGCACCGCCATATCCATCCACGACTGGCGTAAAGCGGGCTCGTCGAACAGCGGCGCCGCGTTGACCAGAGCCGCGATCATCAGCCCGTTCCAGTCGGCGAGCACCTTGTCGTCGAGGCCGGGCCGCACGCGGGCGGCGCGCACGGCAAGGAGTTTCTCACGCAATACCGCAAGCCGCGCCTCGTCGGCTGCGCTGCGCGGCTGCGGCTTCAATCGGTTGAGGATGTTGTGGCCTTCGAAATTGCCCGCCGGCGTCACGTCGTAATGGCGGGCAAAGAACTCGCCGTCCCCGCTGCCGAGCTGCCGCATCACTTCGTCGTGGGACCAGACGTAGAATTTGCCCTCCTCGCCTTCCGAATCGGCGTCGAGCGACGCCGAAAAGGCGCCTTCCTCGGTCGTCATTTCACGCTTGAGCCAAGCCACGGTTTCAGCGGCGCGTTGGCGATATAGCGCCATGCCGCTGCGCCGGTAGGCGATCGCCAAGAGTTCGAGAAGCTGCGCGTTGTCGTAGAGCATTTTCTCGAAATGCGGCACCAGCCAACGCTCGTCCACCGAATAGCGGGAAAACCCGCCGCCGAGATGATCGTAAATACCGCCCTCGCAGATATGGTGCAGCGTGATGTCGACGGCGGCCAAATAACGCGCCTCGCCGGTGCGTAGTCCGGCGCGCCAGAGCAGTTCGAATAAGCCGGCCTGCGGAAATTTCGGCGCCCCCCGGGTGCCGCCGTTAACCGGATCGATGATGCCGCCGAGCTGCCGCGCCGCATTGTCGAGTTCGGCAAGCCCGATCGTGGCGCCGCCGGCGGCGCGCGCGGTGGCGGCGAGGCGCTCCATCAATGCGGCGCGGTTTTGCTCGATCTTGCCCGGTTCGTCGCGGAACAGCCGCGCGATCTCGCGCAGCACGTCGACAAAAGCCGGTTTGCCGTAGCGCGAGGTGTTGGGAAAATAAGTGCCGCCCCAGATCGGCTCGCCGTCGGCGGTGAGAAACATGGTCAGCGGCCAGCCGCCGTGCTCGCCGAGGTAATGCAGCGCCGCCATGTAGATTTGATCGATGTCGGGCCGCTCCTCGCGATCGACTTTGATATTGACGAACAGCTCGTTCATCACGCGCGCGGTGGCGTCGTCCTCAAAACTCTCGTGCGCCATCACGTGGCACCAGTGGCAGGCCGCATAGCCGACCGAGAGCAGAATGGGCTTATTGGTGCGCTTTGCCTCGGCCAGTGCGTCGGCTCCCCAGGCCCACCAGTCGACCGGATTATCCTTGTGCTGGAGGAGATAGGGGCTCGTCTCGTTGGCGAGGCGATTTTGGTGCTGACCGGAGGCCTGTGGCGGCGTTGACATGGCCGCACCGTAGCAAGTAGCCCGCATGGAGCGAAGCGCCGAGGGCCAATTGGCTGCAACTGCAAACATGCGGGATCGTTCCACCATATTCGCTTTGTCCTCCGGCCGGCCGCCGGCGGCGATTGCGGTGGTGCGGATTTCCGGACCGCATGCCGGGCTTGCGCTGGAAAAACTCACCGGCCGCGTGCCGCAGCCGCGCCAGGCGGCGCTGGTGCGCGTGCGCGATCCGAGAAACGGCGAGGCGATCGACGAGGCGCTGGCGTTGTGGTTTCCGGCCCCGCGCAGCGAGACCGGCGAAGATACCGCCGAGCTGCAACTTCACGGCGGTCACGCCATCATCGCCGGCGTGCTCGATGCGCTGGGAACGATCGCAGGCTGCCGCCTCGCCGAGCCGGGCGAATTCACCCGCCGCGCCTTCGAAAATGGCCGGCTCGACCTCACCGCGGTCGAGGGCCTCGCCGACCTCATCGCGGCGGAAACGCCGGCACAGCGGCGCCAGGCATTCCGCCAGCTCAAAGGTCTGATCGGCGACCGCGCCGAGGCGTGGCGGCGCCGGTTGATCGAAGCGCTGGCGCTGGTCGAGGCGCGCATCGATTTTTCCGACGAAGCCGACGTGCCGGAGGATCTGATCGGTCCGGCGGTTGGTGCCGCGCGGCAATTGCGCGACGAGATCGCGGCGACGCTCGCCGACGGGCGGCGCGGCGAACGTTTGCGCGACGGTCTCGTGGTGGCGATCGCCGGTCCGCCGAACGCGGGAAAATCGACGCTGTTCAATCGTCTGGCGCGACGCGAAGCGGCGATCGTGTCGCCATTTGCCGGAACCACGCGCGACATCATCGAAGTGCAACTCGATCTCGATGGCTATCCGGTGACACTGCTTGACACCGCGGGCATTCGCGACAGCGACGAGCCGGTCGAGCAGGAAGGCGTGCGCCGCGCCCGCGCGCGAGCGGCGGCTGCCGATCTGGTGCTGTGGGTCATTGACGTATCGGCCGGCGAACGAGCCCGTAGCCCGGCGGCAGGGCCACTGCACGCCTCGGCGATTTGGCTGGTCGAAAACAAGATCGATCTCGCTAAGCCGTGCGTACCAAGCAAGACCGCGACTACAAATAATGAATATCAGTTCATCTGTTCGATTTCGGCAGCAAATGGGGATCGAGTCGATGCACTGGTCGACCGCTTGAGCGCTTATGCCAAGGAATATTTCGCGACGGTGGAATCCGGCATTGTGACGCGCGCGCGTCATCGCCGTTCGTTTGAGGAGACCGTCGCGGCGCTCGATCGTGCTATAAGCGAGGCGGCAAAATCCGGCGCGCGCGAAGAGTTGATCGCCGAGGAATTGCGCGCGGCCGCGACGACCCTCGGCCGGCTGACCGGACGCGTTGACGTGGAGGATATACTGGACGTCATCTTCCGCGATTTTTGCATTGGTAAATGATTCGTTAATGGCGGATCGACGCGTGTTTCACGTGAAACAGCGCTTATTTTGACCGCAGTTCTGCCCTTGGCTAAAACGGTCTGGCTTTTCGGAGATTGCGATGGACGGCCGCTTCGATGTGATCGTCATCGGCGGCGGCCATGCCGGTTGTGAGGCGGCCGCCGCCGCAGCGCGGATGGGCGCGCGCACGGCGCTCATCACCCAACGCTTCGCCACCGTCGGCGCCATGTCCTGCAACCCGTCCATCGGCGGGCTCGGCAAGGGCCATCTGGTTCGCGAAATCGATGCGCTCGACGGCCTGATGGGTCGCGTGGCGGATGCGGCAGGCATCCAATTCCGTGTGCTCAATCGCCGCAAGGGCCCGGCGGTGCGCGGTCCGCGCGCCCAGGCCGATCGCAGGCTTTACGCAGCGGCAATGCAGGCGGCAATCCGCCAGGCGGCGAATCTGACCGTCATCGAAGGCGAGGCGGATGACCTCGTAATCGATGCGCGCGTGAACGGAGTACGTCTTGTGGACGGCCGGGTGTTCGGCGCCGGCGCCGCGGTACTAACGACCGGCACGTTCCTGCGTGGCCTCATCCATATCGGCGAGCGGCAAATTCCAGCGGGTCGTGTCGGCGAGGCGCCGTCCATCGGCCTGGCGCGGACGCTGGAGCGCGCCGGCTTTGCACTTGGACGCCTCAAGACCGGCACGCCACCGCGACTCGACGGCACCACGATCGACTGGACGACGCTGGAAATGCAGCCCGGCGACGATCCGCCGGAGCCGTTCTCAGTGCTCACCGAGCGCATCGCCAACCGCCAGATCCAGTGCGGCATCACCCGCACGACACCGGCAACCCACGACATCATCCGCGGCAATGTACACCGCTCGCCGATCTATTCCGGGCAGATCAAGAGCCGCGGCCCGCGCTACTGCCCGTCAATCGAGGACAAGATCGTGCGCTTTGGCGAGCGCGATGGCCATCAGATCTTCCTCGAGCCCGAAGGCCTCGACGACACCACGGTCTATCCGAACGGCATCTCGACTTCGCTGCCGGAGGAAGTACAGGCGGCGCTGGTGGCCTCCATTCCTGGGCTTGAGCGCGCACGCATCACGCGGTCCGGCTATGCCATCGAATACGACTATGTCGATCCCCGCGAACTGACCCCGTCGCTGGAGACCAAGCGCCTGGCCGGGCTGTTTCTGGCCGGCCAGATCAATGGCACGACCGGCTATGAAGAGGCTGCAGCGCAGGGGTTGGTTGCGGGCCTTAATGCCGCGGCGCAAGTCGGGGCCGCCGCGCCGATCGTGTTTGATCGCGCCGAAGGCTATCTCGGCGTCATGATCGACGACCTGGTCACGCGCGGCGTCACCGAGCCCTACCGCATGTTCACCTCGCGCGCCGAATACCGCCTCACGCTGCGCGCCGACAATGCCGATCAGCGGCTAACGGACAAAGGGATCGGGCTTGGCTGCGTCGGCCCCGAGCGCGCGCGCAAGCATCAGGTGAAAATGGCTGCTCTCGAAGCGGCGCGGAGGATGGCGCGCGCGCTGACGCTGACGCCGAGCGAAGCCGCCCGGCATGGCCTTGCGCTGCGCAAAGACGGCCAGCGGCGCTCCGCCTTCGAACTGTTGTCGTATCCGGATATCGCCATCGACGATCTGGCGTTGATCTGGCCGGGGTTCGGCGAGCTCGACCGCAATATCGCCGAGCAGATCGAGATAGACGCGAAATATGACGTCTACCTAAGCCGTCAGGCCGCCGACGTGGACTCCTATCGCCGTGACGAAAGCCTCGTTCTTGCCGATGACATCGACTATGCGGCCCTGCCCGGACTGTCGAACGAGTCGCGCCACAAACTGCAAACCCACCGGCCACGGACCATCGGCCATGCTGCCCGTATCGATGGCATCACACCCGCCGCGTTGATCCTGCTCGCTGCGCATGTCCGCCGGCAGCACCGCAGGCCCCCAAACAAATCCGCAAGTGGCGCGGCCTGATCTCGCCATCGACCGCGCTCGCGCGCTCGCACTTACCCCTGTTTCACGTGAAACAGCAGCCCGTCTCGACCGCTTTGTCGGCGTATTCACGCAATGGCAGCGGCGAATGAATTTGATCGCGCCCTCGACCGAGGCGAAGCTGTGGACGCGCCACATCGCCAACTCGTTGCAGCTGATCCCGCTCGCGCCGCGCGCGCAGATATGGGTCGATCTGGGCTCAGGCGGCGGTTTTCCCGGGCTGGTGATTGCCTGCGCGCTGGTGGATATACCGGGAGCGCAGGTGCACCTGGTCGAAAGCAATGCCAAGAAAGCGGCTTTCCTGCGCGAGGCGGCGCGGCTCACCGGCGCCCCCGCCGTGATTCACGCCGAACGTATCGCGGATTACGTCCGCCATGCTCCTGACCGTATCGATGTCGTGACTGCGCGGGCCCTGGCGCCGCTCGCCGAACTCTTGACCGAGACATATCCGTTGTTGAAAAGCGGGGCTGTAGGCTTATTTCCCAAGGGACAAGATGTTGCCGCTGAATTGACCGAAGCCGCTAAATGTTGGAACGTTCAAGCGACTTTGGCACCGAGTCGCACCGATCTGCGGTCCCGGATCGTCATTCTAAATGCAATCGAACCGAAGAAATAAGCCGACAAAAACAACTACAAGTTGCGCCCAGTGAGAATCCTTCCAAGGTGGAATTGGCTGCGATGAATGAAACGATAGAGCGATCCCCCGGTGTGGCGGCTATTACCGAGCGCAAGCGCGAGGCACAGCCGGCCAAGCCAGCCCGGGTGTTGGCCGTGGCCAACCAGAAGGGAGGCGTCGGCAAGACCACCACCGCGATCAATCTCGGCACGGCGCTTGCCGCCATCGGCGAGGAGGTCCTGATCGTCGACCTCGACCCTCAGGGCAATGCGTCGACCGGTCTCGGCATCGATCGCCGCAGCCGGCGGTACTCGACCTATGACGTGCTGACCGGGGGGGCGACATTGCGCGACGCCGTTGTCGCAACCGCCGTGCCGCGCCTTCAGCTGGTGCCGTCGACGCTCGATCTCACCGGGCTCGAACTCGAGATCGGCCAGGCGCGCGACCGCGCCTATCGCCTGCGCAGCGCGCTGACGCCGCTGAACACGATGGGCGGCATCCATTTCACCTATGTACTGGTCGATTGCCCGCCCTCGCTCAATCTCCTCACCGTCAACGCCATGGCGGCGGCGAATGCCATTCTGGTGCCGCTGCAATGCGAGTTCTTCGCGCTGGAAGGACTGTCGCAATTGCTCAAGACGGTAGAGTCGGTGCGCGAGCAGCTCAACCCGGATCTCACGATCCACGGCATCGTGCTGACGATGTTCGACGCGCGCAACAATCTCGCGGAACAAGTGGTCGCCGACGTGCGCCAATTCATGGGACCGAAAGTCTACGATACCATCATCCCGCGCAACGTGCGGGTTTCGGAAGCGCCGTCCTACGGCAAGCCCGTTCTCGTCTACGATCTCAAATGCAGCGGCAGCGAAGCCTATTTGCGGCTGGCGACCGAGATCATCCAGCGGGAAAAGACACTATGCGCCGGATGAGGCCGATCGCGTGACTGAGGTCTTAAGGAAAGCGGCGATGGCGGAAGACGGCACGCGATCGCGATTGGGACGCGGCCTTGCCGCACTGATCGGCGACGTCGGGACCGAGACTTCGGTCGAGCGGCCGCGCGGCCAAAGGCGGGTGCCGACCGGCTCGTTGCGGCCAAATGCGCGCAATCCGCGGCGCGCCTTCTCCGATGCCGAACTCGACGATCTGGTCGCCTCGCTGCGCGAGCGCGGCATCATCCAGCCGATTATCGCGCGGGCGGTGCGCGGCACGGTCGACGCCTATGAAATCATCGCCGGCGAGCGGCGTTGGCGCGCGGCGCAGCGCGCCGGCCTACACGAGGTGCCCGTCGTCATCATCGAAGCGACCGACGCCGAGGCGCTGCAGCTCGCGATCATCGAGAACGTGCAGCGCACCGATCTCAATCCGCTCGAGGAAGCGGACGGCTATCGGGCGCTGATGGACGAATTCGGCAACAGCCAGGACGATATTGCAAAAATCATCGGCAAAAGCCGCAGCCATGTCGCCAATACGCTGCGGCTGTTAAAACTGCCGGAACCGGTGAAGGCCTATATTCACGCCGGCAAGCTTTCCGCCGGCCATGCGCGCATGCTGGTCGGCCAGCCGAACGCCGAAAAGCTGGCGGAGGAAATCGTCGCCCGCGGCCTTAATGTGCGCGAGGTCGAGGCTTTAGCGCGCGAGGTCGGCGGCAACAACGCAAAGGGCCGCGCGCAGGGGCGCAAGTCGCGCAAACGGGCGGCAAAAAACGCCAATCTCATCGCACTCGAAAAGCGCATCTCCGATACGCTTGGATTGGCGGTCAGCATCGATGCTCGCGAACGCGGCGGCGTGCTCAGCATCCGCTATCGCAGCCTCGATCAACTCGACGCGGTGCTGCGCCGGCTGGAGAAGAAGCACTGATTTTGTTGAGCATGATCTTTTCCGACCTTGCTCCGCCCGGCGAACCGGGCGCAGCAAAAAGCCGGCCTCTCCGGGCCGGCTTTTTCGATTGGCGATTGGCGCCGCGCTATTTTTTGTGATGATGACGGATTGGCTTCGGCGGTGTGCCGTCGGTTCAGGCGTCGTGCGGTAGCGCCGCGTCGACGATCCAGCCGCCGACGAACGGTACGATGCAATTGGCCGAGCCGACATACATTTCGCGCGGCGTCAGCGGGCGATTGAGCGCGATCGTGCCGAGGAACGGGTAGAGGACGACGCATCCGGCGGACGTCGCGCCGTAGGCGGCCAGCGTGGTCATTGAGCGTACGCCGGGATTGCCGTGTTTCTCGGTCAGGAAATAGGAGGTGATGCCAGCGCCGATGCCAAGCCCGATGCCGACCCCGGTCAAGCGTGGATCCTGATTGCCGTACAACCAAGTCCAGAAGTTATTGTTGTTGCCCTGTGCACGCGCCGACTGAGGCTGCAGCCCGATCACCAGGATCAGGGCCAGCGCCGCGAGAATTGATCGTTTCATAGTGCGACTCCCCCTGCCACGCGGACCTGCCCAAGATGCATGCGTGCAGTCGCCGTATGGTTAACGGCATGGTGAACGAGCCGGCGGGGGCTGTCGAGCGTCAGATGCGTTGCCGCGCATGATTCCCGGCAGCTGTGCTCATTTTGCAACCATTTATCCCCAGGCCGGGTAGCCGGGTGGGTTATCCAAAATACCCTGGGATACCCTGGGCGGTTGGCTAGGGAGAGGGGGGTTAAGCGGACCGCGGGTGGGCCGTCGGTTCGGCGAACGCGTTATTCCGCCGCGGTTCTTCCCGCCCCGCCCGCGCCGAATCGCCGCTCGATGTAATCGACGACGATCTTTTGAAAATCGGTCGCGAGCGTTGGGCCGCGCAGCGTCATGGCCTTCTTGCCGTCGATGAAGACCGGCGCGGTTGGCTGTTCGCCGGTGCCGGGTAGCGAAATACCGATATCGGCATGCTTGGACTCGCCCGGCCCGTTGACGATGCAGCCCATCACCGCGACGTTGAGGCCCTCGACGCCGGGATAGCGCGCCTTCCATTCCGGCATGGAGTCGCGGATGAAGCCTTGGATGCTGGCGGCGAGCTCCTGAAACGTGGTGGAGGTGGTGCGGCCGCAGCCAGGACAGGCGGCAACCAGCGGGACGAAAGTGCGCAGGCCCAAGGTCTGCAATAATTCCTGTGCGACCTGCACTTCGAGCGTGCGGTCGCCGTTCGGCTCCGGCGTCAGCGAGATACGGATAGTGTCGCCGATGCCCTGCTGCAGCAGCACGCCCACCGCCGCCGACGACGCGACGATGCCCTTCGAGCCCATGCCGGCCTCGGTAAGCCCGAGATGCAGGGCATAGTCGCAGCGCCGCGCCAATTCGCCATAGACCCCGATCAGATCCTGCACCGCCGATACTTTGGCGGAGAGGATGATTTTCGAGCGCGGCAAGCCGATTTCTTCCGCGCGCGCCGCCGATAACAGCGCCGATTGCACCATGGC
Source organism: uncultured Alphaproteobacteria bacterium (assembly GCA_963823225.1). Classification (GTDB taxonomy): domain Bacteria; phylum Pseudomonadota; class Alphaproteobacteria; order Rhizobiales; family Xanthobacteraceae; genus BOG-931. The sequence goes on from CAWGKM010000001.1 coordinate 1,049,537, forward strand.
CTCGCGGGTCACGTCGCGCGCGTCGACCGGCTGGTTCGAACGCGCGTTCTGGTCCATCAGCTGCGTCAGCAATTCCTGGTCGAGCGAGCCCCAATTGGCGCCGATGCGTACCGGCTTGGCGTGACGGATCGCGGTTTCGACGATGGCGCCGAATTGCCGGTCTTTCTTTTCTTTGAAGCCGACGTTGCCGGGATTGATGCGATACTTGTCGAGCGCCTCGGCGCAGGCCGGATGGTCGGCAAGGAGCTTGTGGCCGATATAGTGGAAATCGCCGACGATCGGAACGTCGACGTTCATTTTGAGCAGCCGTTCCTTGATGTGCGGCACGGCGGCGGCGGCTTCGTCGCGGTCGACCGTGATGCGCACGATCTCCGAACCGGCGCGCGCCAGCGCCGCGACCTGTTGCGCCGTGGCCGCGGCATCGGCGGTATCGGTGTTGGTCATCGACTGCACCACAACGGGTGCGCCGCCGCCGACGGTTACCTTGCCGACGTTGACGGCAACGGTTCGGTGCCTGGCGGCGGGGCCGGAAAATTCCATCATGGCGCAATACCTTACAGGGCAGCTCTCGGGGTGCCGGCCCTCGCAGTTGGCAGCACGGGGGGGCGACCCCCTGCATATAGCGTCACTGGGGCCTGTTGACGAGGAGCAGGCCGCCCGCCACCAGCGCCACCGCCACGGCAAAGGCGGGTGTCAGCGGCTCATGGAGCACAAGGTGACCGGCCGCCACGCCAAAGAGCGGGGCGAGGAAGGTGAACGCCGACAGCCGGGCCGCCGAATAACGCACCACCAGCGCGAACCAGACCGCGAATGTGACGCTCACCACCCAAATGGTCTGATAGGCGAAGGCGCCAAGCGCAACGGCTGAGGGCATGGCATCGATGTGTTCGTCGAACAGGATTGCGCCGCCGGCAAGCAGCGGTGCCGAAACGACGAGCTGGTAGAGCAGGGTCTTTTCGGCGCTGATCCGGTTGAGCGCACTGACTTTGATCACCAGCGTTGTCGCCGCCCAAGCCGCCGCGCCGCCGACCAGCATGACGTCGCCCAAGGCTTGGCGCGGATCGCTCGCCGGCGTCGGCAGGCCAAAGGCGATGACAATGCCGGCAAAGGACAGAACCAGCCCGAGCCATTGCGAAACATGGAAACGATCGCCCGGGATGAGCCAGCGCGATCCGATCGCCACGAAAAATGGCGCGAGGTACAGAAACAGCACCGCACGGGTCGCCGTCGTCCAGACCAGGCCGCGATAGATCAGCACAAATTCGAGCGCGAAAAGCACCCCGGCAAAAATTCCCGCCTTGAGCGTGCCGTCGCGTTTAAACAGCGGTATGCCGCGGATTTGCGTCCATGCGCCGACCAGGATCGCCGCCAATACCGAGCGGGCCGACGACTGGATCAGCGGCGGAATATCGTGGATGGCCAGCTTGATCGAGACGTTATTGAAGCCCCAACTCAGGCAAAGCGCGATGGTCACTACGATCGCAAGGGCGTCGAGCGGGCGGGACGTCGGCGACACTGCCATGGCCGCGTGATTCAATTCCGAAGCATCATCGGTCACGGCAATGCGAGCAAATGCCGGCGATTTCGATCAACGGACTTTTGGGTGAAAAACCGGCCGCCCGCGACGAGGCCTTGAGCGCTTCCGCGGCGGCGGCGCCCGGCGCCTCGCCGACTGCGCCGCAGCGCTCGCAGATCAGGAACACGACGAGATCGTCGCCGCCATGATTGTGCACGCAAGCCACAAAGGCGTTGCGACTCTCGATACGATGGACGAGGCCGTTGTCGCGCAGGAAATCGAGCGCGCGATAGACCGTGATCGGCGCCGGGCGGTTCTTGTGTGCCAACCGCTCGATGATTTCGTAAGCGCCGAGCGGTTTGTGGCTCGCCAGCAGCGCCTGCAATACTTGACGGCGCATCGGCGTGAGCCGCTGCGTGCGCGCCGCACATTGTGCTTCGGCATGCGCGATGGCGGCGCTGGCGCAGCGCTCATGGTCGTGGCCCGGCGCCGGGAAGATCGCACGCGGCATGGTCGTCATTGCTCGGTCGCTCTCATCGCCTAACCTGCCGGCTCTAGACGGTCGCCGGCAATAATGTAGCGGATTGCGGGGGATCGCGAAAACGTGACGGGTCTGGCGATTTTTATATTGCGCTGCAACAAGAGGCATCCCACATTTCCCGGCAACTCGCGAAACATTTGGCACTCGTTTGGCGCTTATTTCCCGGGCATCCTGGTGAATTGGGGATTGTCATGCTGAAAGGAAAGTCCGCGCTGGTGACCGGTTCGACCTCCGGCATCGGTCTTGCCATCGCGCGCGCGCTTGCCGCGCAAGGCGCCAACATCACCATTAACGGCTTCGGCGATGCGGCCGCGATCGAAAAAGAGCGCGCCGGCATCGAGAACGATTTCAAGGTCAAGGCGCTCTATTCGGGGGCCGACATGAGCAAGCCCGCCGAGATCGCCGATATGGTGCGCTTGAGCGAAAAAACTTTCGGCTCGCTCGACGTGCTCGTCAACAATGCCGGCATCCAGTTCGTCGCGCCGATCGAGGAATTCCCGATCGAGAAATGGAACCAGATCATCGCCATCAATTTGTCGTCGGCGTTTCATGCCGTGCGCGCCGCGGTGCCGGGGATGAAGTCGCGCAAATGGGGCCGCATCATCAATACGGCGTCGGCGCATTCGCTCGTCGCCTCGCCGTTCAAGGTCGCTTACGTCTCCGCCAAGCACGGACTTGCCGGGCTCACCAAAACGGTCGCGCTCGAAGTCGCGACTTTCGGCATCACCTGCAACTGCATCAGCCCAGGCTATGTCTGGACTCCGCTCGTCGAGAAACAAATCCCCGATACCATGAAAGCGCGCGGCTTGACCGAGGAACAGGTCAAGCGCGACGTGCTATTGGCCGCGCAGCCGACCAAGGAATTCGTCACCGTCGACCAGATCGCAAGTCTCGCCGTGTACCTTTGCTCCGACGCGGCGAAATCGATTACCGGCGCCAATCTTTCGATTGACGGTGGCTGGACCGCCGAATGACTTTTGCCTTCCCGGGAAATGCTCGAATTTGCAGCCGCGATGCTTTCGTTTGAGCCCGCAGCCGTATCGCCATGAAAAATATCCTCAATTCGCTGCTGCCCGGACGCGCGACGAAGCAGAATGCGTCGTCGACGACCAAGCGCATCAATCTCGCGCTGCAAGGCGGCGGTGCGCACGGTGCCTTCACCTGGGGCGTTCTGGAACAGCTTTTGAGCGACGAGCGTCTCGATATCGAGGGCATTTCCGGCACCTCCGCGGGTGCGATCAACGCCGTGATGCTGGCCGACGGCCTGGTGCGCGGCGGACGCGCGGAGGCGCAAAAACGGCTCGCCGATTTCTGGCGTGCGGCCTCGAGTGCCGGCAATCTGCCGGCCCTGCAACAAGCGGTAGTGGAACGGCTGTTGTCGTTTACGCCGCTCGAGGGCACGCCGGTGCAGGCTTGGTTCAATGCTTTGTCGCGCTATTTTTCGCCCTACGACGTCAATCCGCTCAACATCAATCCGCTCAAGGATCTGATCGAGCGGTTCGTCGATTTTGAGAAGCTGCGCGCCACCACCGATCTCCAGCTCTTCATCTCGGCGACCAACGTGCGGACTGGCCGCGTCCGCATCTTTTCGCGCGAGAAGATCACGGCCGATGCGGTGATGGCGTCGGCCTGTCTGCCGCTGCTATTCCGCGCGGTCGAAATCGACGGCGTGCCTTATTGGGACGGCGGCTATCTCGGCAATCCCGTCATCTTTCCATTCTTCCGCACGACCACCACCGAGGACGTGCTGGTGGTGCAGATCAATCCGCTGGTGCGGCAGGCGACGCCGATGTCGTCGAGCGAAATCATGAACCGCATCAACGAGATCACGTTCAATTCCTCGCTCATCGACGAATACCGCGCCATCGATTTCGTCGCCCGGCTGATCGATCAAGGCCGGCTGCCGCGCGGCACCGGCCCTGGGCAATACCGGCGCATCAACGTTCATCGCATCGTGCTCGACCGCTTCGGCACGCATTTCGATGCCTTCAGCAAGCTTTCGACCGACTACGATTTCTTCGACATGCTGCATATCAGCGGCAAGCGCGCCGCGCGGCGTTTCCTCGACGACCACTTCGGCGACATCGGCGTGAAGTCGACGGTCGACCTGCGGGGGGAAGCCCAGGCCGAGTGGGCGTGATAAATTCAGCGGGATGACAAACGGCGCACCGCTGCTCGTCGCCGAAGTCGGTCCGGCCCGGCTCGAAATCTGCGTTGCCGACATCACGACCCTCGACGTCGATGCCATCGTCAATGCGGCGAACCGGACCTTGCTCGGCGGCGGCGGGGTCGATGGCGCAATCCATCGCGCGGCGGGACCCGAGCTGCGCGCGGAATGTGAAAAGCTCGGCGGCTGCAAAACCGGGTCGGCCAAGATCACACGCGGCTATCGGCTGCCGGCCAAACACATCATCCACGCCGTCGGTCCAGTGTGGAGAGGAGGTGACGCCGGCGAGGACGAGTTGCTCGCATCCTGTTACAACACGGCGCTTGATCTTGCCGCCGCGCATCGCCTCGCATCGATCGCTTTTCCGGCGATCTCAACCGGCATTTATCGCTTCCCGCCGGACCGCGCTGCGCGCATTGCCGTGGGCACTGTCGCCGCGGAAGTCGCAGCATCGCCGCGCGGCGTCGCGCGCGTTGTGTTTTGCTGCTTCGTACAGGACGCCGCCGATCATCACATCGACGCGTTCGCCGAGCTTGGTCTGGCCTAGGGTATGCGCTTACCCTGGAATAGCACCTAAAACAAAACGGGCGGTGCCTGGCGGCGCCGCCCGTTGATATTTTTGCCGCGCGTGGGCTTGAGCCGGGGGACTATTCCGCCGCTCCGCTTGCCGTCGCTTCCCGGGGTTGCTCGACCTCGGCCTTCTGCTTGGCTTCGAGGTCTTCGCCCGTCTGCTGGTCGACGACTTTCATCGAGAGCCGCACCTTGCCGCGCTCGTCGAAGCCAAGAAGCTTGACCTTCACCCTGTCGCCTTCCTTGACCACGTCGGTGGTCTTCTGCACCCGGCGCGGCGCCAGCTGGCTGATATGAACGAGGCCGTCCTTGGCGCCGAAGAAGTTCACGAAGGCGCCGAAGTCCATGACCTTGACGACGGTGCCGTCGTAGATGTGGCCGACTTCGGGCTCCGACGCGATCGACCTGATCCAGGTGATCGCCGCCTTGATCGACTCCGCTTTTGCCGAAGCGATCTTGATCGTGCCGTCGTCGGAAATGTCGATCTTGGCACCGGTCTTTTCGACGATTTCGCGGATCACCTTGCCGCCCGAGCCGATCACTTCGCGGATCTTGTCGACCGGAATCTGTATCATCTCGATTCGCGGCGCGTACTCGCCGAGTTCGGCGCGGGCCGAAGTCAGCGCCTTGCTCATTTCGCCGAGAATGTGCATGCGCCCGTCCTTCGCTTGGGCGAGCGCGATGCGCATGATCTCTTCGGTGATGCCGGAGATCTTGATGTCCATTTGCAGCGAGGTTACGCCGCGTTCGGTGCCGGCGACCTTAAAATCCATGTCGCCGAGATGATCCTCGTCGCCGAGAATGTCGGAGAGCACCGCAAAGCGCTTGTCCTCAAGAATGAGTCCCATCGCGATGCCCGCCGTGGGCCGCTTGAGCGGCACGCCGGCGTCCATCAACGACAGCGAGCTGCCGCACACGGTCGCCATCGAGGACGAGCCGTTGGACTCGGTGATCTCGGAGACGACACGGATCGTGTATGGAAATTCGGTCTTGTCCGGCAGTATCGGATGGATAGCGCGCCACGCCAGTTTGCCGTGGCCGATTTCGCGCCGGCCCGGCGCGCCCATGCGTCCGGTTTCGCCGACCGAGAACGGCGGGAAATTGTAATGCAGCAGGAACGATTCCTTATAGGTGCCCTGCAGCGCATCGATCCACTGTTCGTCTTCGCCGGTGCCGAGCGTGGTCACGACCAGCGCCTGGGTTTCGCCGCGCGTAAAAAGCGCCGAGCCGTGGGTGCGCGGCAGCACGCCGACCTCGGCCACAATCGGACGCACGGTCTTGACGTCGCGGCCGTCGATGCGATTGCCGGTGTCGAGGATATTCCAGCGTACGATCTTGGCCTCGAGATCCTTGAACACGCCGGCGACCTGAAGCTTGGTATATTTCGGGTTTTCCGTGCCTTCCGGGCAGAACTTCCCGATCACGCGATCCTTGACCGCGTCGATCGCCTTGTGCCGCACTATCTTGTCGGCGACCGCATAAGCGGCGCGCAGGTCCTTCTCGACGAGGTCGCGCATGTCCTTTTCGAGCGCCGCATTGTCGGGCAGATTGAGCTCGCGCGGCTCCTTCGCGGCCTTCTCGGCAAGCTTGATGATGGCGTCGATCACCGGCTGGAAATGCCGGTGGCCGAACATCACCGCGCCGAGCATGATTTCCTCGGACAGCTCTTTCGCTTCCGATTCGACCATCAGGACCGCGTCCTGCGTTCCGGCGACGACGAGATCGAGCTGACTCTCGGTCATCTCGTCGATTTGCGGATTGAGCACGTATTCGTTGTTGATGAAGCCGACGCGGGCGCCGCCGATCGGGCCCATGAATGGCGCGCCCGACAGAGTGAGCGCGGCGGAGGCCGCGATCATCGCCACGATATCGGGATCGTTTTCCAGATCGTGCGACAGCGTGGTGACGATGACCTGCGTGTCGCAGCGCCAGCCGTCGGCGAATAGCGGCCGGACCGGTCGGTCGATGAGGCGCGAGGTCAGCGTCTCTTTTTCAGTCGGCCGCCCTTCCCGCTTGAAATAGCCGCCGGGGATGCGGCCCGCGGCGAAATACTTTTCCTGGTAGTTGACGGTCAGCGGAAGGAAATCGATGCCTTCCTTGGGTTGCTTGGCGGCGACTACGGTGGCGATGACGGTGGTGTCGCCGTAGGAAGCGAACACCGCTCCGTCGGCTTGGCGAGCCAACCTGCCGGTCTCTAGCGTGAGTTTGCGGCCACCCCAGTCAAGTTGCACACGATGCATATTGAACATTGCGATTTTCTTTCATGGTTTTCGCGAAAGTGCGAAAGCCATAAGCAAGATGGCGAGATGCTGTCGGCGCGGCACTGCTGCAATGCGGCTTCAGCGTCCGGCGATCCTGCCATGGCCTTCGGACCTTCTTTAGATATGAACGGGCAACAACCCGTCCGCGGATCGGCAGCACTGCTGCCATTTACAGTTGGCAGCTCCGCTGCCGGGCAAAAGCGGACGCTTCATGCGCCCGCCGACAAGCGCGCGGGTCCTCCCGCGCGGAAACATTTAGCGGCGAATTCCCAGCCGTTCGATCAACTCCTTGTAACGCCCATCGTCCGTGCGCCGAAGATAGTCGAGAATCTGGCGACGTTGCGACACGAGCTTGAGCAAGCCCCGCCGCGAATGGTTGTCTTTGACATGTGTCTTGAAGTGGTCCGTCAGGTTGTTGATCCGCTCCGAGAGCAGCGCAACCTGGACTTCGGGCGAACCGGTGTCGCCGGACTTGACGGCATACGTCTTGATCACTTCCGCTTTGCGCGCGGTCGTTATCGACATCGTCACCAACCTTTTTGTCTGCCGGCACGACCAACGATGCCGGTTAAATTAAACACGCGGCGGGGAACGATCTCGCCGCGCTCGACCTCGGCAATGGCCAAAAGCTGGCCGCCGCAAGCGACCTGAACCATGCCGCGGAAGATGGAGGCGTCCCGTCCGCGCAACAATACGGCCTGACCCCTGTGGAGCCTTGCCGCGTCTGCCGGGCTCACGGCCAGCGCCGGGATGTCGTCCAGCGCGGTCTCGATCGGCAGCAGCGTATCGGCAAGATGTCCCTCGCCGGCGGCCGCTCTATGACACAAAGCCTCGATCTGTGCCAGGGGTATCATGTCGCTCTCGCCGAACGGCCCGACCCGGCTCCGCCGCAGCGCCGAGACGTGGCCGAGCGCGCCTAGCGCCCGGCCGAGATCGCGGGCCAGCGACCGCACATAGGTGCCTTTGCCGCATTCAGCCGCGAGCACGGCATGGTCGGAATCGGGAATTTCGACCAATTCCAGCCGGTGGATCGCGACCGCGCGCGGCGCCAGTTCGACCGTCTCGCCGTCGCGCGCAAGATCGTAAGCGCGTTCGCCGTCGATCTTCACCGCCGAGAAGCGCGGCGGCACTTGCTCGATGGTGCCGGTAAAGCGCGGCAGCAATGCGCGGATGGCCGCCGCATCGGGGCGGCTTTCGCTTACCGCCAGGACGCGGCCTTCGGCATCGTCGGTGTCGCGTTCCTCGCCCCAGCGAACGGTAAACAGATAGTTTTTGCGGCCGTCGACCACGAACGGCACCGTCTTGGTCGCTTCGCCGAGCGCAATCGGCAGGCATCCCGACGCCAAGGGATCGAGCGTGCCGGCATGTCCCGCTCGCTTGGCCGCATAAAGGTGCTTGATGACGGCAACCGCGTGCGTCGACGTCATGCCGACCGGCTTGTCGAGCACCAGCCAGCCGTGCACGTCGCGCCTAATTTTCTTCCGCTTCGCGCCTCGCTCGGATTGTTCCCTTTCCGCTGGCAGGGGAGGACGAGCGGCGGTGGCTTCCGGTGCGCTCATTATTCGTCTTTCTCGCCGCCCAATTCTTTGTCGTTCAAGTCCCTGTCGCTCAAGTCGCGCTGGACGACGGGCGTTCGCAACAGCTTCTCGATGCGTTCCGCCTCGTCGAATCGCTCGTCGATGCGAAAGCGAATCTCGGGTGCAAATTTCAGATTAATGCGCCGCGAGATTTCGCCGCGGACATAACGCTTGTGGCGATCGAGCGCATCGAGCACCTGCTTCTGGTCGCGGCCGCCGAGCGGCATGACGTAGATCGTCGCCAGCCGCAGATCGGGGCTCATGCGCACCTCGGGGACGGTGATCATATGCGCTTCGATGATCGGGTCATGGACTTCGCCGCGCGAAAGCATGTCGGCGAGTTCGTGACGGATCAATTCGCCGACGCGAAGCTGGCGCTGCGAGCCGCCTCGGGATTGATCGCGATGCTGGTGACGTGGCATTTTTCATTTCTATTTTCGTCATGCCCGGGCTTGAACCGGCAATGACGGCGGCGTTGCGAACGCGAGTATCGGACTCACAGCGTCCGCTGCACGCTCTCCACCCGGTAACACTCGATGACGTCGCCGACCTTCATGTCGTGATAATTTTCGAACGCCATGCCGCATTCCTGGCCGGCGACGACTTCGCGCGCGTCGTCCTTGAAGCGCTTCAATTGCGACAGCTTGCCCTGGTGGACGACCACGTTGTCGCGAATGAGCCGCACGTTGGCGCCGCGCTCGACCGTGCCGTCGGTCACGCGGCAGCCGGCGACATTGCCGACCTTGGAAACCTTGAAGATTTCGAGGATGGTGGCATTGCCGAGCATGGTCTCGCGTAGCGTCGGCGCGAGCAGTCCCGACATCGCCTTTTTCACGTCGTCGACGAGGTTATAGATGATGTCGTAATAGCGGATTTCGATGCCGGCCCGCTCGGCGGCCTCGCGCGCTTCCTTGTGGGCGCGAACGTTGAAGCCGATGACGACGGCGCCCGAGGCTTCCGCCAGCGTGATGTCGGATTCGGTAATGCCGCCCGCCCCGGCGAAGATGATGCGCGCGGCGACCTCTTCGGTGGACAACTTCTCCAGCGCGCCGACGATCGCCTCGATCGAGCCTTGCACGTCGCCCTTGATCACCAGCGGAAACTCTTTGAGGCCGCTGGTCTTGAGCTGGCTCATCATCTGCTCGAGCGAACCGCGCATGCCAGTCTGACGCGCCGCCAATTTTTCGCGCTTCTGGCGGTCGCGATAATCGGCGATCTCGCGGGCGCGGCCCTCGGTGTCGACGACGGCGAGCCGGTCGCCGGCTTCGGGCGTGCCATTGAAGCCCAGTACCTCGACCGGCATCGAAGGCCCGGCCGCGACGACCGAATGGCCGGTATCCGACATCAGCGCGCGCACGCGGCCCCATTCCGAGCCGGCGACGACGATGTCGCCGGGTTTCAGCGTACCGCGCTGCACCAGCACGGTGGCGACCGGGCCGCGGCCGCGGTCGAGACGCGCTTCGACCACGGTGCCTTCGGCCGGACGGTTCGGATTGGCCTTGAGTTCGAGCACTTCGGCCTGCAGCGCGATCATGTCGAGCAGCTTGTCGAGATTGGTCTTCTGCTTGGCCGAGACTTCGAGTTCGAGCACGTCGCCGCCGAGCGATTCGACCTGGATTTCATGCTGCAACAATTCGGTGCGCACGCGCTCCGGTTTGGCGTCCGGCTTATCGATCTTGTTGATGGCGACGATGATCGGCACCTTCGCCGCCTTGGCATGGTGGATCGCTTCCACCGTCTGCGGCATGACGCCGTCGTCGGCGGCGACCACCAGCACGACGATATCGGTGATCTTGGCGCCGCGGGCGCGCATGGCGGTGAACGCGGCATGGCCGGGCGTGTCGATGAAGGTGACGCGACCGCCGGACGGCGAGGTCACCTGATAGGCGCCGATATGCTGGGTGATGCCGCCGGCCTCGCCGGCCGCGACCTCGGTCGAACGAATGGCGTCGAGCAGCGACGTCTTGCCGTGGTCGACATGGCCCATGATGGTGACGACCGGCGCGCGCGGCTGCAAATTCGCCGGCTCATCCGGGGCGTCGAACATGCCCTCTTCGACGTCGGATTCGGCGACGCGCCGCACCGTGTGACCGAGTTCCTCGGCAATAAGCTGGGCGGTGTCGGCGTCGATCGTGTCGGTGATCTTCGCCATGTGACCCTGCTGCATGAGGATGCGAATCACGTCGACGCCGCGTTCGGCCATGCGGTTGGCCAATTCCTGGATCGTGATCGTTTCTGGAACGATTACTTCGCGGGCGATCTTTTCCTTGGGCTCGCTATCGCGGTGGCCGCTCATGCGCTGAACGCGGCGGCGGAACGAGGCGACCGAGCGTTCGCGTATCTCGTCGGCGGATAGGGCGGTCACGACGGTGAGGCGGCCGCGGCGTTTCTCGCCGCCGCTGCGCGGCGCTTTGGGCGCCGGCGCCGGCCGTGCCGCCGCACCGCCGCCGCGGCGCGCCGTGCGCGGAGCCTCGTCGTCGTCGGCTTCGAGCGCCGGGCGCGCGCCGGGCCTGGCCGTTACGGCATCGGCGCCGAAGCGCTTCTTGGCGACCTCATCGGCCTTGCGTTTGGTTTCCTCGTCGTGCTTGCGGCGTTCTTCTTCGTTGAGCTTGCGTGCTTCGGCGGCGGCGCGCTCGGCGCGATCGATTTCTTCGCGGCCGCGGCGCAGGCGGGCTTCTTCCTCGGCGCGCTCGCGTTCTTCGGTTTCGCGCAGCTGCGCGTCGGCAAGGGCGTGAGCGCGCGCGTTGCGCTCATCCTCGGTGAGCGTGCGCAGCACGACACCGGACGATTTCGGCGCGGTAGGCGCGGTGGCCGGGGCCGCGGGGGCGGCCGCCGCAGCCTTGGCGGTCGCGCCGGCGCGCTTGGGCGCGGCCGCGCGCTCCGCCGTTACGACAGGCTCAGCCTTGGCCTCGCCCGGACCGGCGACGCGGCGTTTGACCTTCTCGACAACGACCGCCTTGCTGCGGCCATGGCTGAAACTCTGGCGCACCACGCCCTGCTCGACGCCGCCGCGCTTGAGCGTCAGCGTCTTGGTCGAGGTTACGCTCAGCTTCTCGCCGCTGTTTTTGGTCGTCTCAGCCATACCTATCCAGTTCCGTACAATCCTGTGTTCCCGACCGCCTCAGTTCGTCGCGGCGTCGCCGGGCTTTGGCCCCGGATCGCCGGTTCGGAACCGTTCCAAGCGCCGGAAACGCGCCAAAAACGTGTCACTCGGGGGCCCCGCGAGCAGGGCTGCATGTACCACATTTGGCCGCCCCAGTGCCAAATCCAATTGCGCCGATGTCAGGCGCCGAATCACCGCGACCGAGCCGGCCCGCGGGCTCCGGCGCAGCGCGGCATCGAGCTTGCCGACCCCGTCCGCGGCGGCCTCGGCCGCATGCACAAGCGCGACGACCTCATCATGCGCCAGCGCAGCTTCCACCTTTGCAAACCCGGCGGCAACGCGCCCGGCCTTGCCGGCAATCGCCAGCGCATCGAGGGCCGCTCGTTCGAGCAGACGCTCGGTGCGGGGCAGTAGGTCGGCGGCAAGCCGAACGTCCCGCTTGAAACCGCGCGCGAAGACTTTGCGTTTGATCGCCTCGCCGAGCGCATCTTGGGTCGCCGTCACCCAGACGCCACGGCCCGGCAGCTTGCGCTTGAGGTCCGGCACCGCCTCGCCATCCGGTCCGATGACGAAACGGATCAAGTCCGCAACCGGCCGCACCGTGCGCGTGGCGACGCACAGTCGTTCGCGGTCGCGCGCCTGCGGTCCGCTGTCGAGCTCGATGTCATTGACTGCGGCGGTCATGCGCTGTTGGGCTCCGTTTAGGGCTGCGCCTCGGCGGCGGGCGCTTCGTCAGCCGGCGGCGGCGGCGGATGCAGATCGGCTTCGCTGACCCAGCCGGCTTTGAGACGCGCTTGCATGATGAGCGTCTCGGCTTCCTCGCGGGAGAGTTCGAAGCCGTCGAGAATGCCGGCCTGACGGACAGCTTCGCCGTCCTTGCGCTCGGTCCAGCCGGCGAGGTCGTCGGTTGCGCAGCCGGCGAGATCCTCGACGGTCTTGATGCCGTTCTCGCCGAACCGCACCAGCATCGCCGTGGTGACGCCCTCGATGTCCTTGAGCGCGTCTTCGACGCCGAGCTCCGTGCGCTTGGCATCGAGCTCGGCCTCGATCTTGGCGAGATATTCGCGCGCGCGCGTTTGCAATTCGGCCGCGGTGTCCTGGTCAAAGCCTTCGATGCCGGCGATTTCCTTGGTATCGACCATCGCCAGCTCCTCGACCGAATTAAAGCCCTCCGAAGCCAGCAATTGTCCGATCACCTCGTCGACATTGAGCGTGTCGATAAACATGCGGGTGCGGTTCTCGAATTCCGCCTGGCGACGTTCGGATTCTTCCTGTTCGGTCAGGATATCGATGTCCCAGCCGGTGAGCTGAGACGCCAGGCGGACGTTTTGACCGCGCCGGCCGATGGCAAGCGAAAGCTGCTGGTCGGGGACCACCACCTCGATGCGCTCGCGTTCTTCGTCGAGCACCACTTTGGCGACTTCGGCGGGCGCCAGCGCGTTGACGACGAAAGTAGCGATATCTTGCGACCACGGAATGATGTCGATCTTCTCGCCCTGCAGTTCATTGACCACCGCCTGCACGCGCGAGCCGCGCATGCCGACGCAGGCGCCGACCGGATCGACCGAGGAATCGCGCGACACGACGGCGATCTTGGCGCGCGAACCGGGGTCGCGCGCCACCGCCTTGACCTCGACGATGCCGTCATAGATTTCCGGCACTTCCTGCGCGAACAGTTTCGACATGAATTGCGGGTGCGTGCGGGACAGGAAAATCTGCGGCCCGCGCTGCTCGCGCCGAACGTCGTAAATATAGGCGCGGATGCGGTCGCCGTTACGGAACACTTCGCGCGGCAGCATTTCGTCGCGCCGCACGATCGCCTCGCCGCGGCCGAGATCGACCACCACGTTGCCGTACTCGACGCGCTTGACGATGCCGTTGACGATGTCGCCGATGCGATCCTTGTATTCGTCGTATTGCCGATCGCGTTCGGCCTCGCGCACCTTCTGCACGATCACCTGCTTTGCCGATTGCGCGGCGATCCGTCCGTATTCGAGCGGCGGCAGCGGGTCGGCGATGGTATCGCCGATCTGTGCGGCAGGATGCCGCCGACGCGCATCGTCGAGGCTGATCTGCGTCGCGGGGTTTTCGACGGCGTCCACCACCAGCATGTGACGCGAGAGATGGAGCTCCCCGCTCTTCGGGTCGATCTCGGCGCGAACCTCGGTTTCGCTGCCATAACGGGAGCGCGCGGCCTTGGCGATTGCGTCCTCCATGGCGCCGAGCACGATCCGCCGGTCAATCGCCTTTTCGCGGGCGACCGCCTCTGCGATCTGTAATAGTTCGAGTTTATTGGCGCTTACGGTCGCCATCGGTCAGTCTCCCTTGCGTTGGTTCTGTTTGCTCTTGCGCAGCGATTCGGCAATGAGCGCGTCGGTGAGAACAAGCTTGGCTTCGATCATGTCGTCGATTCGCAGCAACACTTCGGAATTTTCGTTTGCCGCCGCGTCGGCGCAGCGAATGCGCGCGCAGTCACCATCGGCGCCGATAAGCTCGCCGCGGAATCGGCGACGGCCGTCGATCGGGACCTGCATTTCCACATAAGCGATGTGGCCGGCATAGCGGTCGAAATCCGAGCGCCGCACCAGCGGCCGGTCGATGCCGGGCGAAGAAATCTCCAACCGATAAGAACCTTCGATCGGGTCGGCGACGTCGAGCACCGGCGAGAGCGCCCGCGAAGCGGCTTCACAGTCCTCGATCTTCATGGCGCCGTCCGGCCGCTCGGCCATAATTTGTACCGTACAGCCGGCAAAGCCGGAAATGCGCACGCGGACAAGCCGATAGCCAAGCGCGGCGAGCACCGGTTCGGCGATCGCGGCGACGCGTGCCGCTCGGCCGGGCTCGGTGATGAGCCGCGGCTCGTCGGTAAAGTTCGTGAGCTCAAAGTTCGTCGTCCTGTCGTCCATACTTTTCGCGGCCAATTATCCCGAGATCGTGCGCCGCAGAGGCGCCATCGGACCTCAGGTAATAAAAAAGAGCGGGTCCCGGGGGGCCCACTCTCAAAACCGTTCGGATCAACCGACCGTTATGAGGTATCCATTGACGGACGAGCCAAATATAGCGGTTTAGCGGGCCGTTGCAAGAGCCCTCCATCCCCCGATCTCAAGGTTTCATTCAGAATTACTGAATTATTCTGCGTCACGGGCACCGTAAAATTCGCGATGAACTGGTGGGTTGAGGATGGGTGCCGCTGTTTCGCTCATTCCGGAACTCGAGCGAGTCCTTCAGCACGGCTCGCGCCACAAGCGCGCCGAGACGTTGCGGCGCATTACGGCGCTGTTTCTCGATGGCGCCGGCAACTACACCGACGCACACGTCGATCTGTTCGACGACATTTTCGCGCTGCTGATCGAAGAAATCGAGACCAAAGCGCGGGCCGAGCTCGCCAATCATCTTGCGCAGGTCAGCAATGCGCCGATCAAAGTGCTGCGCCTGCTGGCCAACGACGACGATATCGCGGTTGCCGGCCCGGTGCTTAAACTGGCGCCGCGCTTGGCCGAGGCCGATCTCGTCGATCTCGCCAAAACCAAGAGCCAGGCCCACCTGCGAGCGATTTCCACACGGCACGCGCTCGGTGAGGCGGTCACCGATGTCTTAGTGCGGCGCGGCGACCGCCAGGTCGCGCGTAGTGTCGCCGAAAATCGCGGTGCGCGCATTTCCGAGACCGGCTTCTTCCGCCTGGTCAAGCGTGCCGAGAGCGACGGCGTCCTTGCCGAGAAAGTCGGACAGCGGCCCGACGTTCCGCCGCAATTGTTCCGCGAATTGCTGACGCGGGCGACGGCGATCGTGCATAAGCGGTTGCTCGCCGCGACGTCGCCGGAATTGAAGGCCGAAATCCGCCGCGTCCTAGAAAAAGTCTCCAGCGAAGTCGGCGCGCGCGTCGGTCCGCGCGACTACCGTGCCGCGCAGCGCGTCGTGCTCAGCCTGCATCGCGCCGGCCGTATGAACGAGGCGGCGTTGGCCGCATTCGCCGGCGAGGGCAAATACGAAGAGACGGTGGTTGCGCTCGCCGCGCTCGCCAAGGTGCCGATCAATGTCGCCGACCGCCTCATGGCCGGCGAACGGCCCGATCCCGCGCTGATCCTGTGCAAGGCGGCCGGCATGAGCTGGCCGACGGTGAAGACCGTCATCACGGTGCATCGCGAGGGCGCGCCGCCGTCAAGTCAGGGCCTCGATTCCGCCTTCACCAATTATGGCCGGCTGTCAGCCTCGACCGCGCAGCGCGTGGTGCGTTTTTGGCAAGTCCGGCAAGGCGATCCGTCATCCTCGGGGTGACGGAATGCTTCAAATTTTTCGGAACACCAAAAAACACGATGCACGTTCTTCGCGCGCGGCCTTGGCGTGATAACGCGTCCCCGTAAAGCCAGGCCAAGGATTGCGCCAATCGTCGGCGCAAAGCGCCGTCCACTCGAAAGCGCTCGATCGGATGACGCGTTGCAGGGTCCAGGCGGCATAGTCGGCGATATCGGTCACGAAGCGGAACTCGCCGCCTCGGCGCAGGACACGCCCGAGCCGCGCAATCATTTCATCTTGCACAAATCGGCGTTTCCAATGCCGCCGTTTCGGCCACGGGTCGGGATGGATCAATTCGATGCGCGCCAATGAGCTTTCCGGAAGCCAGGCGATCAGACCGACCGCATCGTCAAAATGCAGACGCACATTGCGCAGCCCGTTGCTTTCGATCGCGGCGAGCGCTTTGGCCATGCCGTTAACGAAGGGCTCGACGCCGATAAAGCCCGTCAGCGGCTGCGCTTGTGCCTGCGCGATCATCGCTTCGCCGCCGCCAAAACCGATTTCCAGGGCAACTTCGGCGACCGGTACCGCAAACAGCGCGCTGAGTTCGGCGGGGGCGGGGCAGGAGAGATCGAGCGCGAGCCGCGGCAACAGCGTGTCGAATAGCTGCGCCTGCCGCGGGCGCAGTTTGTGGCCCTTGCGCCG
Organism: uncultured Alphaproteobacteria bacterium; assembly: GCA_963823225.1. Lineage (GTDB taxonomy): Bacteria > Pseudomonadota > Alphaproteobacteria > Rhizobiales > Xanthobacteraceae > BOG-931. The sequence goes on from CAWGKM010000001.1 coordinate 1,066,210, forward strand.
TCCGAAGAACGCGCGGGAAGTTGCCGGTAAACCTTGGATCATCGTCGCCATGCCCGACAAGCCCGGCTGACGTGAACGTTTCGATCAGCTTATCGAGCGCTTGAGCACGTCGGCGAGGTCGGTCCGCTCCCAGGAAAAGCCGCCGTCCTTCTCCGGCACGCGGCCGAAATGGCCGTAAGCGGCAGTGCGCCGATAAATCGGCCGGCTGAGTTTGAGGCTGCGCCGAATGCTGGTCGGCCGCAGCGGAAACAGCTCGGGCAACAGCTTTTGCAGCTTCGCCTCTTCGACCTTACCGGTGCCGTGCGTGTCGACAAAAAGCGACATCGGATCGGCGACGCCGATCGCGTAGGCGATCTGGATGGTGCAGCGCTCGGCGAGCCCGGCGGCGACCACGTTCTTGGCGAGGTAGCGCGCCGCATAGGCGGCCGACCGGTCGACCTTGGTCGGATCCTTCCCGGAGAACGCGCCGCCGCCATGCGGCGCATAGCCGCCATAAGTGTCGACGATGATTTTTCGCCCGGTCAGCCCGCAATCCCCGTCGGGTCCGCCAATGACGAAATTACCCGTGGGGTTCACCAGGAAATCGCCCGGCTTTTTCGGCATCCATCCGGTCGGCAGCGCCGAGGCGACGGTGTCGGCGATCATTTCCCGGACCATGTTCGGGGAATATTTCTTGCCGTTGCGAGTCTGCGCATTGTGCTGCGTCGAGACCACGACCTTGGTGCAACCGACCGGCTGCCCATCGACGTATTTTACGGTGACTTGGCTTTTGGCATCCGGTTGCAGATCGAAAAGCGCTTTGGTGCGGCGTTTCTCGGACATGACTTTAAGAATTTTGTGCGCGAAGTAGATTGGCGCCGGCATGAACGAGCCCTTCTCGTAGACTTCGCTCTCGGTGCAGGCAAAGCCGAACATCATGCCTTGGTCGCCCGCGCCCTCCTGCTCGCCGTCCTTTTTCTTCTTGGCGTCGACGCCCATGGCGATGTCGGGAGACTGGCCGTGCAGCAGGACCTCGACGTCGGCGCCGTAATAGGAGAAACCGTCCTGGTCGTAGCCGATATCCTTGACCACGCCGCGCGCGATCTCGGCGATCAACTCGCGATTGACCACGGCTTTTTCACCGTGCTTATGAAACAGCGGGGCCTGACCGCGGCCTTCCCCGGCAATGACGATCTTGTTGGTGGTGCACAGCGTCTCGCATCCCAGCCGCGTATTCACCGCGCTCTGGTCGGCAATACCGAGCTTGATGTCGTTGTCGATGAAGGCATCGAGCACGGCGTCCGAGATTTGGTCGCATACTTTGTCGGGATGGCCCTCCGACACGGACTCGCTTGTGAACAGATAGTTGGCGCGTCGCACGGCGAAACACTCCCTGGTACCCGGCCTAGATGTCGCCGGCTTCAAAGGCTAAACCGCGCACGCTTTAGGCGGCACGGCACAGGTGGTTGTTGCAGCGTAGCCGTGCGCGGTCAAGATGTGGGCGAAAAATGGGCGAGTGTCTGCGCCGCGACGGAAATCGTTCAGCGCTTGTCGCGGCCGGCGATTTGCTCGACGAGATCGACGATGCGGCGCCGCAGTTTTGAATCGTCGATACGCATGAACGCCTTGGTCAGCGCCAAGCCGTCCGAGGTCGCGAGAAAATCGGACACATAAGCCGGCGACGGCGCCTCGCTCATGCCCTCGTGACGGCCCACAAGCTGCGCGCTCGGGGCGCCCTCGAAGAAGAATGAAACCGGGACCTGAAGGATCTGCGAAATCTGTTGCAGCCGGCTCGCCCCGATTCGATTGGTGCCCTTTTCATATTTCTGAACCTGCTGAAACGTGAGGCCCAGCGAGTCACCGAGCTTCTCCTGGCTCATGCCAAGCATCATCCGGCGCATGCGCACGCGGCTTCCGACGTGCTTGTCAGTCGGATTCGGCGCCTTTTTGGCTAGCATTACTTTCAACTCCTGTGCCCCCTATTTAGCGCAACGGCTATAGATAGCAAATTCGTCGCAATGGAAACCACCTTTCGGGGCGGCCGTCACGCGTTAGATTTTTGGCCGGGCCATATTCTCATTGGATGGGAGCGCAATGCGCCGACTGCCACGCCTCTCAGTTGCGTTTACGCGGGGGTAACACAGCCTCTGGTCGTTAACGGACAAGCTCATGCGCGAGCGACACAACGCGTTTACAACGTTCGTTAAGCAATCCCGTTAATTTGCATCGCCTATCAGACCTTCGTCGTATCCGCCCGCACGCGGCGGCGGACCAGGCCTACGAGCGCGATCATGACCATAAGGACGGCCGGCGCGTCGCGGACGCGAGCATAAAGCGGCGCGCCGATCGCCTGCGGCAAGGGCGAGTCGAGCACGCCTTCGCGTCCCAACGGCAATGTCTTGACGATCCGCCCGACCGGATCGACGACGGCGGAGATGCCGGTATTGGCGGCGCGCGCCACCGGCAGGCCCAGCTCGATCGCGCTCACGCGCGCCTGCTGTAAATGCTGGTACGGTCCGGTCGAAATGCCGAACCAGCCGTCATTGGTCACGTTGACGATCCAGCCCGGCCGTTTACCGCGCGGCGCCAACTCGTCCGGGAAGATGATCTCATAACAGATCAGCGGCAGCGCGATCGGAGCGCCCGGAACGGCGATGAGCCGGTGCCGATCGCCGGCGAGAAATCCGCCGCGTTGCTTTGTCAGCTCCTGCAGACCGAGCCGTTCGAGAATGTGCTCGAACGGCAAATATTCGCCGAACGGCACCAGGTGCACTTTGTCGTAGACCGCGGCGATCGAGCCGGTGTGATCGATCACGTAGATCGAATTGTAGACGCCGGATTCCGCCGGATTGTCGGGATCGGCAAGCCGCATGGCGCCGGTGATCAGCACGGCGCCTTGCGGCAACAGATCGGCGATCTGCGCGAGCGCGTCGGCTTCGCGGGTCAGGAAAAACGGAAAAGGCGATTCCGGCCAGATCAATTGCGTCACGTCGCCCAGGCCTCGCGATTGCGGACCCGAGACGCGATTCGGACAGAGCGACGTAGCGGTTCATCACCTCCTGCTTGGCCGCGTAATTGAAACGGACGTCCTGCTGCAGGTTCGGCTGCATGATGCGCAAATGCACGCCGTCGACCAGCTGTGTCGGCGTGCGCGCGAGCCGCAACGCGCCGAAGCCGCCGAGCGCGCCGAGCACGACGACGCCGAGCGCGAGCGGCAGCCACGGCCTTCGCGTTTCGGCGCGGTCATCGCTGAGCGTGGCGGGACTGGCGAATACGACGACGGCGATGAAGGTGAGGCCCCAAATGCCGATGAGCGAGGCGGTTTGCGCCAAAGCCAGCGGAGCGGTCAGCGCATAGCCGAAAGCGTTCCACGGAAAACCAGTGAGCAGATGGCCGCGCAGCCATTCCGAAGCCGTCAGCGCCGCGCCCAAAGCCAGGATGCGCGGCGCACCGCGCGTCCATAGCATTCGCGCCAGCGCGACGCCGCAGCGCAGTGTAGACGGCGAGCACCGCGGGCAGGCCGATGACCGCAATCGGCAACAGCCAACCGAAGGTCGGCGCATCGACCAGGAAGGCGTAGCCGATCCAATAAAGGCCGGCGAGAAAGTAGCCGAAGCCGAACCACCAGCCGGTCGCCGCCGCGACGGACACCCCGCCCCAGCGGCCCACCCCGGCGCCGTCGATCAGCCAGACCAGCGTCGGGAACGTCAGAAACAAGACCGGCCAGGCATCAAACGGCGCCATCGCCAGCGCCGAAAGCGCGCCGGTGGCGAATGCGATCAGCCGGCGCCGCCAGCCCCAGGACAGCACGATGGCGTGGATCAACCGCTTCACGGTGCGCGTGGCGTGTTCGGATTCGGCCGATTGACTTCGTCGTGCGGCGTTGCCGGCCGCGGCGGCGGCGTCCGCACCAGCGCCGATAACTCGCGCGCTGCGACGGGACGGCGGTCCTTGCGCAGGTAAATCCGCACCCGCTTCACCCGGCGCGGGTCGGCATCGAGCACTTCGGCTTCGAACGGTTCCGGTCCGGGCACGAGTTCGCCGCGCACCGGGACATGACCGGCTTTGGTGACAAGATAGCCGCCGAGCGTGTCGACCTCATCGCGCCACCTCGCCGACGTCGAACTTCTCGCCGATCGCGGCGCGGACGTCGTCGAGGCTGGCGCGCCCATTGGCCAGGAACGAGCCGTCGTTCTGCCGCGTCACCGCCGGGCCCTCGTCCTCGTCATGCTCATCGCCAATATCGCCGACGATGAGCTCGACCAGATCCTCGATCGAAACCAGTCCGTCGCTGCCGCCATATTCGTCGATGACAAGCGCGAGGTGAATGCGCGTCGCCTGCATTTTGGCCAGGAGATCGAGCGCCGGCATCGATGGCGGCGCGTACAAAATTTCGCGGACGATCTTGGCCGCGACGAGCGGCAGCGACAGGTCGATATTCGCAAAGTTAAGGCCGGCGCTGTGCGCCTGTTCGCGCTGACCGGCGCCGGCGGGGTCGAGCGCGGCGCGCGCGGCCATGAACGCGATCAGGTCGCGGATGTGGACCATGCCGGTCGGATCGTCGAGCGTGTCGTTGTAGACCACCAGCCGCGAATGTCCGGCGACCTCGAACACTTTGACGAGATCGCCGAGCGCGATGTCCTGCTGTACGGCGACGATATCGGCGCGCGGCACCATGATGCGCTCGATCCGGGTTTCCCGCAGACCGAGGATATTTTTCAGCATGGCGGCTTCTTCGGGCGAGAAACCCGATTGCGGCTGCTCGGTGGTCAGGACAAGTTCGAGATCCGCGCGCGTCGAAGCCGCCTTCCAGCCGAACAGGATGCGCATGACGCGCATCAGCCAACCTTCCGGCTGCTCGCTCGGTTGGGGCATCACCATCGGCAGCCCGCGGTGCTCGCTATCGGCCGCTTCGGTGTGGTGTGGGGGTTGAGCCATAGAGGATTTCGGCATCAGACATCGCGTCGGATTTCAGGATTTATCGAGGCGACTGGCGTCACGTTCCACAGTACGTCGTCGTGTTCTTGACCGGTACGGGTCCGGGATCGCCAGCCGGCGGAGAATTTGGCGCTCGATCCGCTCCATCCTAAGCGCATCCTCGCGCCGCTCGTGATCGTAGCCGACGAGATGCAGGAAACCGTGCACGGCAAGATGGGCGAGATGATGGGCGAGCGGTTTGCGCTCGGAAGCGGCCTCGCGCGCGATGGTTTCAAAGGCAAGAACGATGTCGCCGAGATGCCCGCCCGCGGCATTTGTCGTCGGGAATGCCAGCACGTTCGTGGCCTTGTCGACGCCCCGCCAATCCCGGTTAAGTGCGCGTATTGCCGAATCATCGGTCAGAACGATAGCAAGCTCCGTCCCCGTTGTTGACAGCGTGGCGGCCGCCTGTGTGACGGCGCGCCGCATGATCGACTGCAAGTTTTCCGCGTCCGGCCAACAGTCGCTGACGACGAGTACGTCGACCGTGAGCGCGGAGCGCGCCGCACGCGTCATTCCCGCAGCTCGCGCTTCTTCGCCGCTTCCTTGTCATAGGCCTCGACGATGCGCGCGACGAGTTCGTGACGGATTACGTCGGCGGCCGTGAAGCCGACATGGCCGATGCCTTCGATGCCGTGGAGCAGGCGCACTGCGTTGGCGAGCCCGGAGGTCTGGCCCGGCGGCAAGTCCACCTGACTCGGGTCGCCGGTCACCACCATCCGGCTGTTCTCGCCGAGCCGGGTGAGCAGCATTTTCATCTGCATCGCGGTGGTATTCTGCGCCTCGTCGAGAATGACGGCGGCATTCGACAGCGTGCGGCCGCGCATGAAGGCGAGCGGCGCGATTTCGATTTCGCCGGTCTGCAATGCGCGCTCGACGATGCGCGCGTCCATCAGATCGTAAAGCGCGTCGTAGATCGGCCGCAGATAAGGATCGACTTTTTCGCGCATGTCGCCGGGCAGGAAGCCGAGCCGTTCGCCCGCTTCGACCGCCGGGCGCGACAGGATGATGCGATCGACTTGCTTGCGCTCGAACAGTTGCACGGCATGCGCCACCGCAAGCCAGGTCTTGCCGGTTCCTGCGGGACCGGTCGAGAACACCAGTGCGTGGCGCTTGAGCGCGCGAACATAGGCGTCCTGCGCCGCGGTGCGGGCACGGACGCGGCGCTTGCGCAAATTGATCTCCTCGAAATTCTCCCGCGCGGCGGCGGGATCGAAGTCGAACAGCGAGCCTTGCGACAGTGCGAGCCGGATGGTGCCGTCGACGTCGCCCTGTAGGAGCTCGTCGCCGCGCTTCAATCGATCGTACAGGCTCTCCAGGACGCGGCGCGCCTGATCGCAGGCGTCGCGTGGGCCTTCGATCGTGACCTGATTGCCGCGCGAATTGGCGACCACGCCGAGCCGGCGCTCGATCAGAGCGAGGTTCTGGCCGTATTGGCCGAACAGGGTCGAAGCGAGGCGGTTATCGTCGAAGGTCAGCGTGATCTGTGCCGCACTGTCGGGCGCGACGAAGACCGATTGATCCGGTGGCGGCGTTCGCAAGTCAGGCTCCTGGGCGAAGAACAGTGGACTCGGCTGCAGGCATTGGCGCAGGCTGTTGCGCGGCTTCTGGCGCAAACGCGCCGAATAGGCTGTTGCTGGCGATGTCGGTGATCGACACCGCGGCGATCTCGCCGATCAACGCGGCAGGCGCGGTGACTTGCACCGGTTGCAGATAGGGCGAGCGGCCGACCAGCTGACCGGGGTGGCGGCCGGGGCGTTCGAACAGCACGTCGAAGGTGCGATGCAGACAGCGGCGATTAAATGCCGCCTGGTCGCGGTCGATCGCCGCCTGGAGGCGCTGCAGGCGTTCCGACTTCGCATCGTCGTCGACCTGATCGTCCATTTCGGCACCGGGAGTTCCGGGCCGCGGCGAATATTTGAAGGAGAATGCGCCGGAAAAGCCGACTTCGTCGACCAGGCTCAACGTGGCGGCAAAATCGCTTTCGGTTTCGCCGGGAAAGCCGACGATGAAATCGGACGTCAGCGCCAGGTCGGGCCGCGCCTGGCGCAGACGTTTCACGATGTCGAGATAGTCCGCGCGGGTGTGACGGCGGTTCATCGCCGCAAGAACGCGGTCCGAACCGGATTGGACCGGCAGGTGCAGCTGCGGCATGAGTTGCGGCAAATCGCGATGCGCCGCTATGAGATCGTCATTCATGTCGCGCGGATGACTGGTCGTATAGCGCAGCCGATCGATGCCATCGAGCTCCGCCACGCGATGCAGCAGCCGTGCCAGCGACCACGGCCGGCCATCCGGTCCGTCGCCGTGATAGGCGTTGACGTTTTGGCCGATCAGCGCGACTTCGCGCACCCCGGCGGTCGCAAGGTGCTCGACTTCGGCAAGGATTTTATGCACCGGCCGCGAAATTTCCGCGCCGCGCGTATAGGGCACAACGCAGAAAGTACAGAACTTGTCGCAACCCTCCTGCACCGTGACAAAGGCGCTCACGCCGCGCGTCCGGATTGCCGCCATGCTTGGCGCCGCGAGATGATCGAACTTGTCGTCGATCGGAAACTCGGTATCGACGGCCTTACCGTCGCGCGCGGCGCGTGCCAGCAGTTCGGGCAGGCGGTGATAGTTTTGCGGACCGAAGACGAGGTCGACCGCAGGCGCACGGCGGATGATTTCTTCGCCCTCGGCCTGTGCGACGCAGCCGGCGACCGCAATCACGAGGCGCCGCCCTGCGGCGGCGGCCGCTTCTTTCATGCGGCGCACGCGGCCGAGTTCGGAGTAAACCTTCTCCGCCGCCTTCTCGCGGATGTTGCAGGTGTTGAGGATGACGAGATCGGCGTCCTTGGCGGATGCGGTTTCGACATAGCCCTGCGGCGCCAACGTGTCCGCCATACGACGCGAGTCGTAGACGTTCATCTGGCAACCGAACGACTTGACGTAAAGCTTGCGAGGTCCGTTCATGCCGGTGGCGTCGAGCCTTAAGCCTTTGTTTTAGCTCGTAAATACAGCCTCATTTGGGCCTTGGCCAAGCGGCCGCTGAGCGGCTTTGTCTTACCGGGATTCCGGGCAAAAGGGAATGCTAGTCCATCGGCTGGATATTGGCGTCCTTGATCACGTGCGCCCACTTGGCGATCTCGGACTTGATATAGGCATCGAGTTCTTCCGGGCTAGAAGTACCGGTGGTCATGCCAAGATCGGCGAAGCGCCGCTTGGTATCGGCGAGCGCCAGCGCCTGCTGCGCGGCGGCGTTGAGTTTCGCCAGGATGTCGTGCGGCGTTCCGGCCGGCGCGACGATGCCCCACCAGGTTTCAGCTTCGAAACCGGGAATCGCCGACTCCGCGACCGTGGGAATATCCGGCGCCGAAGGCGAGCGCTGCGCACTCGTCACTGCCAGCGCCCGAAGCGTGCCGGCTTTGATATTGCCCATCACTGCCGAGAGGTTCGCGAACATGAGCGGGATCTGTCCGCCGAGCAGGTCGTTGATCGCGCCCGCTTCGCCGCGATAGGGAACGTGCACCATCTTAATGCCGGCATCGTGCTCGAACATTTCGGCGGTCATGTGCGGCGTCGTGCCGAGCCCGCCGGTGCCGAAATTGATCTTGCCCGGTTGGGCCTTGGCCGTGGCGATCACGTCCGCGACCGTATGCGCGGGGAATGACGGATTCACCACCAGCACCAGCGGCGATGCACCGGTCAGCGCCACACCAGCGAAATCCTTGACCGGATCGATTGTGGTCTTGCGATAAAGATTAGGGGCGCAAGCGAATGTGGTTTGGCTGCCCATCATTAAGGTGTAGCCATCGGGCACCGCTTTCGCCTCGACATCCGCCGCGATCAGGCCGCTCGCGCCGGTTATATTCTCGACCAGTATCGATTGGCCGAGAATCTCACCCATTTTTTGCGCCATGATCCTGGCGGCGACGTCGGTGCCGCCGCCGGCCGCGAAGCCGACCAGCATCCTGATCGACCGGTTGGGATACGCGGCGTTCTGCGCGCGGGCAACGCCCGCCAGAGAGCTGAGTGCAAGCGCGAGCGTCAGCGCGCCGCGCAGCCATCGCGTCGGCGACATGGCGTCGTCCCCTCCTGAGACGACCCGAAATTATCGGGTCCAGTCTTAGTCTAGTCGTTCCTCTGCGGCGCGTCAGCTAAAGATCGCGTCGCAGCACCAGCGCCGTTGCGCCGCCTTCGTAATAGCCCTGACGCCGGCCCACTTCGCGGAACCCGGCGCGCCGGTAGAGCCGGCAAGCGGGCGCGTTGTGCTCGCCGACTTCGAGAAATACCGAGCGGGCGCCGAGCCCGGCCAACCGGCGCAGATGCAGATCGAGCAAGGATCGCGAAAGCTTGCGTCCGCGCCATGCCGGCGCGATGGCGACCGAGAGAATTTCGGCTTCACCGGCGGCGCGGCGCGACAAGATGAAGCCGATCAATTTACCGCCGCTCATGGCGCGATGCGCGATGACATTGCTCTCGAACAAGAGCCGATGAACCTCATGCTCGCCCCAGCCGCGCTGGAACGAGACGCCGTGGACGGCGGCGATCGCGGCGGCGTCGGCCGGCCGGGCCTCGGAGACGGTGGGTGCGGCGCGGGCAAACAGGCGGGAGATGAAGGTCATCATCGGCGCCGCAGCGAAGCGGCATTTTGCGGCTGCGCATCGGGGGCGCGCAAATATTGCGGTTTTGCCGGGGCGCTTGCTTCCGGGACGACGGCGCCGATCTGCGCCACCCAGCCGATGTCGGGCGCGTCGCGGGCGTCGACGGTGATGGGCATTGGCGCCGTTTCGGCGAGCCCCTCGGCGACCGCCTGCGCGGCCGAACCGACGATACGGGCCGCGGCGTCGGAGGCGGCGCGTACCGCTTCGCTCAATGGCGCCAGCCGCGGCCCAATCAAAGTCTGACCGCCGGGAGCAAAAACCTGCAGGTAGACCTGCTCGTGCCGCGCATCGATGGCGGCAACCACCGGACTTATATCGTCGACTCCGAGATAAGGCGCGGCATAGGCGGACAGCGTCGACACGCCGACGACCGGCAGCTTGTTCGCAAGCCCCAGGCCGCGGGCGGCCGATATGCCGACCCGCAAGCCGGTAAAGCTGCCGGGTCCGGTCGTTACCACCACCCGGTCCAGTTCGCGAAACACCATGCCGGACGCCTTCATCACCCGGTCGACGAGCGGGATCAGCGCCTCGGCATGGCCGCGATACATCGGCAGGCTTTCGCTCGCGACGATCCGGCCATGGGCGGTGTCGAGCACGGCGGCGGAGCAGGCCGCCAATGCCGTATCGATGGCGAGCACGCGCATGGCGGGTCACATCGTGCCGGTGCTCAGCGCGCCGCGCCAGGCCGCATCGGCCGCATCACATGGGCCGGACTTCGGTGACGTCGGGGACAAAATGGCGCAGCAAATTCTGGATGCCGTGGCGCAGCGTCGCCGTCGACGACGGGCAGCCCGAGCAGGCGCCCTTCATGTTGAGATAGACGACGCCGTCCTTGAAGCCGCGGAAGGTAATGTCGCCGCCGTCATTGGCGACCGCCGGCCGCACCCGCGTTTCGATCAGCTCCTTGATCGTGGCCACGGTCTCGGCGTCGGCGGCGTCGAAGAATTCGTCGCCGTCGCTCTGCTCGGCGCTGCCGGCGTTAAGGAGCGGCGCGCCGGACATGAAATGCTCCATGATGGCGCCGAGGATCATCGGCTTGAGTTGCTGCCACTCGCCGGCGCTCTTGGTCACGGTGATGAAATCGGAGCCGAAGAACACCCCGCTGACGCCGCCGATACCGAACAGCCGCTCGGCGAGCGGCGATTGGCCCGCCTGTTCGGCCTCGCGCAGGTCGAGCGTGCCCTTTTCGAGCACCGCCCGTCCGGGCAGGAACTTTAGAGTCGCCGGGTTCGGCGTCGCTTCAGTCTGGATGAACATTTGCCGTCCTCCGTCACCTTGCGGCCAGCAATGCAACCGCGCGCCGTGACTCGCGTAAATCTATCATAATACGTGGCGAATTGCCTTGGAAGTTCAAGTGCCGCCGCGCCGGCCTTAAGACCGCACGAAACCGACGATGTCCTTCACCGCGTTCATGGTCTGGTGGGCGAGCTTTTGCGCCCGCGCGGCACCGTCCGCCAGCACGGCGTCGATGGCGACGGGATCGCTCAGGAGCCGCTTCATCTCCGCGCCGATGGGCCCGAGCTTGGCCACGGCAAGATCGGTCAAGGCCGATTTGAACGTGGAGAATTGCGCATTGCCGAATTGCGCAAGCACGCCTGAGCGGTTGGTGCCGGCCAGCGCCGCATAGATGCCGACCAGATTGTCGGCCTCGGGCCGCGTCGCCAGGCCCTTTTCGTCGCTGGGCAGCGGCTGCGGATCGGTCTTGGCGCGGCGGATTTTCTGGGCGATGGCGTCGGCGTCGTCGGTGAGGTTGATGCGCGACTGGTCGGAGGCCTCCGACTTCGACATTTTCTTCGTGCCGTCGCGCAGCGACATGACGCGGGTGGCTTCGCCGGTGATCAGCGGCTCGGGCAGCGGGAACAGCGCGTCGCCGTAACCCTTGTCTCTGATCGATCGCGCAAAATCGTTGTTGAATTTCTGCGCGATGTCGCGCGACAGTTCGAGATGCTGCTTCTGGTCCTCGCCGACCGGCACGTGCGTGGCGCGATAAACCAGGATGTCGGCCGCCATCAGCGTCGGATAGGCGTAGAGGCCGACCGACGCGTTCTCGCGGTCCTTGCCGGCTTTCTCCTTGAACTGCGTCATGCGGTTGAGCCAGCCGAGCCGGGCCACGCAATTGAAGATCCAGGCGAGTTCGGCGTGTTCGGCGACCTGGCTCTGGTTGAACACGATGTGTTTTTTCGGATCGATGCCGCAGGCGATAAACGCCGCGGTCACCTCGCGGATGGCGTGCGGCAGCTCGGCCGGCTCCTGCCACACCGTGATCGCGTGCAGATCGACGACGCAATAGATGCAGTCGTAGCGGTCCTGCAGTTCGACGAAGCGCTTGATGGCGCCGAGATAGTTGCCGAGATGCAGATTGCCGCTCGGCTGCACGCCGGAAAAAACCCGTTCCGCAAATGCCATTCACGCTCTCCGCGAAATCGCGCGCGCCTCATGGCGTGTCCCATGCCACGGCCTCGCCTTGCCCCGCAAGAGGCGCCCGCTATAGTGCGCCTCCCGCCGCGCGTTTTCCCAAGCATATCCAGGCCATGGCTTCCGCCCGTTTCGAGGTTCTCGGCATCGGCAATGCGATCGTCGACGTCATTGCCCGCGCCGACGAGGATTTCTTGCTGGCGCAAGGCATGCGCAAAGGCGCGATGACGCTGATCGACGAGGCCCGCGCGCATGCCATCTACGACGCGATGGGTCCGGCGGTGGAAATATCCGGCGGCTCGGCGGCCAACACGATCGTCGGCCTTGCTTCGCTTGGCGCGCGCGCCGCCTTCGTCGGCAAGATCAAAGACGATCAACTCGGCCGCGTTTATAGCCACGATATCCGCGCCGCCGGGGTAAGTTTCGCGACCGAGCCGGCCGTTGCCGGCCCTTCGACCGGGCGCTGCTACGTGCTGGTGACGCCGGACGGCGAGCGCACCATGAACACGTATTTGGGCGCCGCGCAGGACTTGCATCCCGCCGATATCGACGCCGAAGCGGTCGCCGGCAGCGCGATCACCTATCTCGAAGGCTATTTGTGGGACCCCAAGAGCGCCAAAGAGGCGTTCCTCAAGGCGGCAAAAATCGCGCACGCGGCCGGGCGCAAGGTGGCGCTGTCGCTGTCGGACGCCTTCTGCGTCGATCGTTGGCGCGAGGAGTTTTTGCAGCTGATGCGCTCCGGCACGGTCGATCTCATCTTCGCCAACGAGGCCGAGCTGCACAGCCTCTATCAAAGCTCGGATTTCAACGCCGCCATCGCCGCCTTGCGCGCCGATATCGACGTCGCGGTGGTGACACGCAGCGAAAAGGGCTGCCTCGTGGTCGGCCCCGACGGCGTCGAGGCGGTGCCGGCCTTTCCGGTCGAACGCGTCGTCGACACGACCGGCGCCGGCGATTTGTTCGCGGCCGGATTCCTTTGCGGCCTGGCGCGCGGCGCCGACGACCGGACCTGCGGCCGGCTCGGCGCGCTCGCCGCGGCTGAAGTGATCCAGCATCTCGGCGCGCGCCCGGAAACCTCGCTTGCGGATCTGGCGCGCGACAACGGCTTGGCGGATTAAGCCATCGCGACACGCTCCGGTAACGATTTGCTAACCAAACACGGTTACCGACGAGATAGCCGCAATCCGGAGAAATCCAACATGGCTGAGAGCCTGGGCGAGCGCCCGGACGAGGGCGCGGGCAACGGCGACAAGGCCGCAGCCGGCGCCGTCAAATCGCACGGCAATTTGCCGATGGTCGTGGCGCCGAAGCTCGGCGCCGGGGAGGACGAGGCCGATGAGACGGCCGGCGAGACCGCGGACGAAACCGCCGCCGCCGCCGCCGCCGCACCGGCGTATTCCTCGCGCTTTCTGGTGCTCGCGGCTGCGGTCGCCTGTGCCGCCGCGTTCGGCTCGTTTGTCGGCTCGGTGTCGGGTTCCGGACTTGCGCACGTCTTGTATCAGCCGGCTTCAGGCTCCGGCGCGGCGACGACGGCCGATGCGACGCGCGAGTTGAAGCTCGAGCTTTCCGATCTTGCCGCCATCAAGGCCAAACTCGCCGACCGCCTCGATCGGCTCGATCAACATGCCGGCGCCGCGACCGAAACCACGGGTTCGATAGCGGCGGCGTCGCCGCAGCCGCCGGCCCCAGCGCCGAAGCTGACCGACCGGATTTTGCCGGATTGGGTGGTCCAGGATGTGCAGGGCGGCCGCGCCTTGGTCGAAAACCGTTACGGCGGCGTGTTCGATGTCGGCGCCGGCAGCACCCTTCCGGGCGTCGGCCGCGTCGACGCCATCAAGCGCCAGGACGGCCAGTGGCTCGTCCTCACCGAGCGCGGCACCATCACATCGGGGCGGTAATCGCTGGCCGCATGCGCCGCCTTGATGCGGCCGTTGGCAGACAATTCCTCACCCTGAGGTTGCTCGGCGCGCAGCGCCGAGCCTCGAAGGGCGGGCCGCTCAGGCGCCTCGGCCTCGTCCTTCGAGGCTCCCCCCGATCAAGTCTGGGGTCGCGCCTCAGGATGAGGGAAAATTCATTTTGCGCCAGCAGTGCCGCCGCGAACTACACATCCACGCTTGCCGCCAGCGCGTGCGCCTCGATGAAGACGCGGCGCGGTTCGACCTTGTCGCCCATCAGCTCGTCGAAAATGGTGTTGGCCTCGTCGATTTCCTTGACGGACACGCACAACAGCGAGCGCGCATTGGTGTCGAGCGTGGTCTCCCAGAGCTGGTTGGGATTCATCTCGCCGAGGCCTTTATAGCGTTGCAGCGTCACACCCTTTCTGCCGGCGGCGGTCACCGCCTCGAACAGGCCGACCGGGCCGTGGATGGGCGTCTCTTCGTCTTTGCGTTTGAGCATCGCCGGCGGTGTCGGCCGCGGGAAGACCTTTTGCAGCTCCGGCGCGAATTCGTCGAGCTTGCGCGCATCGGCAGAGCCGAGCAGCGCCTGGTCGAGCACCGCCACTTCCTTCACCCCGCGCACCGTGCGCTCGAACTGGAAGCCGACGCCCTCGGTGAACTGGCCGTGCCAACCGCGCTCGGTCTCCTCCGACAGCGCATCGAGCCGCTTGGCGATATAGGGCACCGCCGCCACGGCCTTTTGCGGATCGCCGAAAATGCCGCGGTTGAGCACGCTCAGGATCGCGGCCTGTTCCACGACCTGGCGATTGTAGCGGCTGTGCAAGCCGCGCAGCAGGTTGCGGATCGTGCGCGCGTCCTCGACCAGCTTGCGCAGATCGTTGCCGGCGCGCACTTCGCCGGACGACAGCCTTAAGACCGCCTCTTCGAGGCCGGTATCGATCAGGTAATCCTCGAGCGCGCGCTCGTCCTTGAGATATTGCTCGGACTTGCCGCGCGCGACTTTGTAGAGCGGCGGCTGAGCGATGTAGAGATGGCCGCGGTCGATAATCTCGCGCATCTGCCGGTAGAAGAAGGTCAACAGCAGGGTCCGGATATGGGCGCCGTCGACGTCGGCGTCGGTCATGATGATGATCTTGTGGTAGCGCAGCTTGTCGATCGCGAATTCGTCGGTGCCGATGCCGGTGCCGAGCGCGGTGATCAGCGTGCCGATCTGCTCGGACGACAGCATCTTGTCCATGCGCGCGCGCTCGACGTTGAGGATCTTTCCGCGCAGCGGCAGGACGGCCTGGAACTCGCGGTTGCGGCCCTGCTTGGCCGAGCCGCCGGCGGAATCGCCCTCGACGATGAACAATTCCGATTTGGCCGGATCGCGCTCCTGGCAATCGGCGAGCTTGCCGGGCAGCGAGGTGATGCCGAGCGCGCTCTTGCGCGTCATTTCGCGCGCCTTGCGGGCGGCCTCGCGGGCCGCCGCCGCCTGGATCACTTTGCCGACGATGACCTTGGCTTCCGAGGGGTGCTCCTCGAACCAGGCCTTGAGCATGTCGTTGATGAGGCCCTCGACCGCCGGCCGCACTTCAGAGGACACCAGCTTGTCCTTGGTCTGCGAGGAAAATTTCGGATCCGCCACCTTGATCGAAAGCACGGCGGTGAGGCCTTCGCGGCAGTCGTCGCCGGTAAGCGCGACTTTTTCCTTCCGCGCCACGCCGCCCGACTCGGCATAGCCGGTGACTTGGCGCGTCAGCGCGCCGCGGAAGCCGGCGAGATGGGTGCCGCCGTCGCGTTGCGGAATGTTATTGGTGAAGCACAGCACGCTCTCGTGGTAGCCGTCGTTCCACCACAGCGCGCATTCGACGGCGACGCCGTCGCGCTCGGCCTTGATGACGATCGGCTGCGGCACCAGCGGCGTCTTGTTGCGGTCGAGATATTTGACGAAGGCCTCGACGCCGCCCTCGTAGCGCATCGTCTCGCGCTTCTCGACGGCGTGGCGCATATCGGACAGCACGATGGTGACGCCGGAATTGAGGAAGCCGAGTTCGCGCAGCCGGTGCTCCAGCGTCGCGAAATCGAATTCCGTCATGGTGAAGGTTTTCTTCGACGGCAGGAACGTCACCTCGGTGCCGCGCTTGTCGTGCGCGGCGCCGACGACGGCGAGCGGAGCGACCGCCTCGCCGTTGGCGAATTCCATGAAGTGTTCGTGACCGTCGCGCCAGATGGTCAGTTTGAGCCAGCTCGACAGCGCATTGACCACCGAGACGCCGACGCCATGCAGGCCGCCGGAGACCTTGTAGGCGTTCTGGTCGAATTTTCCGCCGGCGTGCAGCTGGGTCATGATGACCTCGGCGGCGGACACGCCTTCGCCCTTGTGGATGTCGGTCGGAATGCCGCGGCCGTCGTCGCGCACGGTGCACGAACCGTCGGGGTTGAGCGTTACGACGACTTCCTTGGCGAAGCCGACGAGCGCTTCGTCGATGGCGTTATCGACGACCTCGTAGACCATGTGATGCAGCCCCGAGCCGTCGTCGGTGTCGCCGATATACATGCCGGGCCGCTTGCGCACGGCATCGAGCCCCTTGAGCACCTTGATCGATTCCGCGTCGTAATCGGAAGGCACGGGGCTCTGTTTACGGACGGGTTTGGCCATGCGGGAAGCTTTCGAGGCGCTGCTAAAATGCGGAGATGAATCGCTGATTCTTGTACACCAAAACCGGCCCTCGTACAGGGCAAAACGAACCCGGTTAACATATTGTCAAATCTTCGTTTTTCAAGGTTTTCGGCGGCGCCGGATCGGGCCCCGATTCGGCCGCTAAATGGCCGTACCGATCAACGCTTTCTCGACTGGCAAAATTCGCACGACCCAGGTCCGATTCAATGCCCTGGGCGCCGCGACGGGGGGTTCGGACAGCGGCTTGAGGAGATGCCGGTCGCCCGGCCGATAGTCGGGAATCGAATGCTGGAACGAGCCCAGCGCGGCGGCCCAAAGTTCCATCCGATCCAAATCCTCGTGCAAGCGTTCGAGGGCTTCGATTAAATTGCGAACAATCACATCTTCCGCCGGTTCCGGCATTGTTATTGGGCCTTTCTCCTGGATCGACCATTTCCTCCTCCTTGGGGTTAAGAGGTAGCTCGCACTCCGGTTCCCCGACGACCGAGCGATTCGGCTTCGCAATCGGCGGCGGCGACTGGAACCATTCGGCCCGAAAAGCTTTAGGCGGCTTCCGATTTCTGTTGCAGCCGCCCCGAATTGACTTCGACGACCGCCGCGGCCGTATCGATCTCGGCGAACAGCGCCGGATCGGCGCCGGTCATCCAGACCTGGCCCCCAAGCTGCGCCAGTTCCCCGTGGAGCGCGCCGCGTCGCGCCGGGTCGAGATGGGCGACGACTTCATCGAGCAGCAGGACCGGCGAGAATCCGGTCATTTCGGCGATCAATCCGGCATGCGCCAGGACGAGGCCGATCAGCAGCGCCTTCTGTTCGCCGGTCGAGGCGTCGGCGGCGGCGATGCCCTTCTCCGCATAGATGACCTTGAGGTCGGTCAAATGCGGGCCGTCGAGCGTGCGCCCGGCGGCGGCGTCGCGGGCGCGATTGTCGCGCAGCACCGCGCGATAGCGCTCCTCGATTTCAACAGCGGGATGGCTAGCGATGAGCTGCTCTATCCAGCCGTCGAGCGCGATCTCGGCGGGGGGGAAGGCCGATCCCTTGCGACTCGCCAGCACGGCATCGAGCCGGCGCACCGTCTCCACCCGCAATCCCGCGACGGCGACGGCGAGTTCGGCGGTCTCATGTTCGACCGCGTCGAGCCAGTGCGGATCGGGCCGCGGCTCCTCCAACAGCCGGTTACGCGAGCGCAGCGAGCGTTCCAGCGCGTTGACGCGACTGGCATGCTCGGCGTCGACCGCGAGCGTCAGACGATCGAGGAATCGCCGGCGCTCGGATGGCGCGCCGGCAAAGAGCGTGTCCATTGCCGGAGTGAGCCACACCACGCGCAAATGATCCGCGAAGGCCGCAGCCGAAGCGACCGGCTCGCGATCGATGCGGCATTGGCGCTGGATTGCAGTGCCGTCCTCGGCTGGCCGCTCGACGCCGGTGCCGAGCGTGGCGAGCCCCAGCGCGCCTTCGATTTCGGCGGCGACCGCCCAGGAACCGTCGCCCTCGGTGAACGCCACTTCGTCGAGCGTGGCGCGGCGCAGTCCGCGGCCCGGCGCCAGAAACGAAATGGCTTCGATCAGATTGGTCTTGCCGGCGCCGTTGGGCCCGACCAATACGATCGTCTTCGCGCCGGCTGCAAGCGAAGCCGCGTGGTAGTTACGGAAATTGGTGAGCGTGAGGCGAAGTACGGGCATCAGTATTCAGGAGTCGGACATCAGGAGTCAGGAATCAAGGTCCCGTCCTGACGCCCGATTCCCGATGCCTGATTTCAAACTCGCATGGGCATCAGGACATAAAGCGCGCCGTGCGGCTCTTTGTCCTGGATCAGCGTCGGCGAGCCGGGATCGGCAAGTTTGAGCACCGCCGCCTCGCTTTCGATCTGCGCGGCGATGTCGAGGAGATAGCGCGAATTGAAACCGATATCGATCGGATCGGCTTCGTATTCGACCTCGAGTTCCTCGTTGGCGCTGCCGGAATCCGGGTTGGTGACGGACAGCAAAAGCCGGCCCGCGGTGATCGACAATTTGACCGCGCGGCCGCGCTCGCTCGAAACCGTCGAGACACGGTCGACCGCCGCCTCGAATTCCTTTTTGTCGACGACCAGTTCCTTGTCGTTGTTGAGCGGAATGACGCGGCCATAATCGGGGAACGTGCCGTCGATCAGCTTCGAGGTCAGGATCGTCTGGCCGACGGTGAAGCGAATCTTGCCCGGGCGAAAGCTCCAGGCCGACTTCCGCCTCGTTATCCTCCATGAGGCGTTGCACCTCGCCGACCGTCTTACGCGGCACGATAATGCCCGGCATGCCGACGGCGCCCTTCGGCAATTCGATTTCCATCTGCGCGAGGCGATGGCCGTCGGTCGCGACCGCGCGCAGGGTTTGCGCCTTGGCGGCGCCGGCGGCGTGCAGGTAGATGCCGTTGAGGTAGTAGCGCGTTTCCTCGGTCGAGATGGCGAACTGGGTCTTGTCGATCAACCGCTTCAGCTCGGCGGCCTTAAGGGTGAATTTGTGCGTCATCTCGCCCGGCGCGAGATCGGGAAAGTCACTCTCCGGCAGCGTCTGCAGCGTAAAGCGCGAGCGGCCGGCGCGGATCGAAAGCGCGGCGCGGTCGCCCGACGATTCCAGGACGATTTGCGCCCCCTCGGGCAGCTTGCGCACGATGTCGAAGAACATATGGGCCGGCACCGTGGTCGAGCCGCCGGGGCTAGCTTCGGCCGCAATTGCATCGGTGACTTCGACGTCGAGGTCGGTGGCTTTGAGCGAGAGCTTCGAACGGTCGGCGTGCAACAGGACATTGGCGAGGATCGGAATGGTATTGCGCCGCTCGACCACGCGATGGACGTGGCCCAAAGATTTCAGCAGTTCGGAACGCTCGACCGTGACCTTCATCGCGAAATCCGTTGCACAGGCGGACGACAAACTCGGCGGACGACAAAAGTGGCGCGACGGGACGCTTTCGGCAAGCCCGGGCCGCGATCGACCCCGGCTTTTTCCCGGCTTTTCACCAGGCTGGGGCCGCCGTCGGCAGGGTGATCAATCCTGGAGCTGGCGTTTGAGCGCCTCGATCTCCTCCGCGAACGCGCTGTCGTTGCCGGCCAGGTTCTCGATCTTGCGCACGGCGTGCAGCACGGTGGTGTGGTCGCGCCCGCCGAAGCGACGGCCGATTTCGGGCAGCGACCGCAGCGTCAAGACCTTCGCCAGATACATCGCCACCTGGCGCGGCCGCACTACGTTCGCCGTGCGCCGCGACGACAACAGATCGGCGCGGCTGACATTGTACTGGCGCGCCACGATACGCTGGATGTCCTCGATTCTCACCCGTTTCGGGTCGGCCGGCCGGATCAGGTCGCGCATTTCGCGCTCGGCCATTTCCAGCGTGACCGGCTGGCCGGTGAGTTTGTTGTGGGCCAACAGGCGATTGACCGCGCCTTCGAGGTCGCGGCCATTGTGCGTGACCGATTTGGCGATAAAGACCAGCACCGGCGCCGGGACTTCGAAGCCGGGATGATGGACGCGCGCCGCGCCGATGCGGCTCTTGAGGATTTCGAGCCGCAATTCTTCGCCGAGCGAGCCGATCTCCACGACCAGCCCGCCGGCGAGCCGCGATCGGACGCGGTCGTCGAGACTTTCAAGATCCGCCGGCGGCCGGTCGCTGGCAATCACGACCTGCCGGCCGGCGTCGATGAGCGTGTTGAGCGTGTGGCAGAACTCGGCCTGCGTCGAGCGGCCTTGGAGGAACTGCAAATCGTCGATCACGAGCACGTCGATGGCGCGGACCGCTTCCTTGAACGCAAGCGTCGTCTGGGTACGCAGTGCCGAGACGAAGCCGTACATAAATCTTTCGGCCGTCAGGTAGAGCATTTTGCGGTCGCCGGTGTTGTTGCCGGCCCAGCTGATCGCCTGCAGCAAGTGGGTTTTGCCGAGCCCAACGGCGGCGTGGGTGTAAAGCGGGTTGAACATCAGCGGGTCGCCGCGCCGGCTGGTGGCGATCTGTTTCGCCGCGGCATGAGCGAGCGTATTCGAGCGGCCGACAATGAATGTCTCGAAGGTGAGGCGCGGATCGAGCGGGGAACCGCCGAGCGCCTCATGGACGGTCATAAAAGGTACGCTGGCGCGCATGTCGCCGCTGCCCGCCATGACGTCGCGCACCTCGCGGAGCGGCGTCGGCGGCTGCGGCTGCGGCGCTTTGGGCTTGACCGTGGGCGGTTTGATCGTGGCCGAGCGAACGCTCAATTCCAGGCGGGTGACGCCGGGTTCTTCCTCCTGCCACTTGGTCAGGACGCGCTCGCTGTAATGCGACTGGATCCAGTTGCGCAGGAAGCGCGTCGGTAGCGATAGCCGCAGGACGCCCGCATCCGCGGCTTCGAGCTCCATGCGCCCGAACCAGCTGGTGAACACGTCGTCGCCGAGTTCGGAGCGCAACCGCTCCTTGATCCGCCGCCAGCGCTCCTGATCCGTGCTTGTCATGTTGGTCTGCTTTTTCTTCGGAGGAGATTTACCGGGCACGCGAGGCGACGGTCGATCCTACAAGGCTCGACTTCGCCGAGACGCAACTCACTGTATCGAGGGTGGTAGAGTCTACATGCGCGGTTGCGAACGGCGAACGCAGGCGCCTACCGACAGAGAATTACGCTCAAGCGCTGGACGCGGCTCTAGGCCAACAGGATCTGCGGCGCGTGATGCTTGCAGCCGATAACGGATTTTGGATTTTCGTCGCCATGCCCCCTCCTCTATCGCTCCCAAACCCGATGGTTGCCGCTGACCGTTTACGCAGCTTACGCTGCGCGGTTGCCAGACTGTTCGCCGCCGGACAAACTCACCCGCACCCATTCTTCGATGAGTTGCCGCCCAACCCGATTTTTGAAGACCTTCTGAACCCGAAGGAGGTCAGAGGGTATCACGCGATTTGCCGCCTGCAACCGCAAAAAAGGCCGGACAACATTGGACTTTCGCAAGCGCGCGTTTTTAGCCGATGCTGAGCTAAAACAAATGTGCGCCACCAAAGTATTGAACCAATTTGACGATTCACATTTCTGCAATATGTGACAGCAGCACGAAATGAATAAATTCGAACATCGGAACAAATAAAAAAATGCTCGACGGATTCACGGCAAACTCAAAGCCCGATGATTGTCATGTGCAATAACCTATTCAGCGCGCATCAATTCTTCTGCGCGCGGGAAAAGGGTACCCGTCGCGACGGGTGACTCGGAGCAAATAAAAAACGATTGGCTGACGTGGAAAAGACAACGCAATGGCAGGGGAAATTACGATTTTACGCGGCAACGTGACAATAATGCAACAGCCTGAAGACAATCCACAATCTGGTCTCAACGCGGCGCCGAAAATTGCCGAACCGAATGCCCGAAAAATTATTTTTTCCCGAGCTTGGCGATGCGGTGGGCGAGCCGCGAGACTTTGCGGCGGGCGGCATTGCGGTGAACGATGCCCTTTTGCGCGGCGCGAATGAGCGCGGGCTCGGCTTCCGCCATGGCGGCGAGCGCACGCGACCGGTCGCCGGCGGCCAGCGCTTCCTCGACCTGGCGCATGGCCGAGCGGACGCGCGAGCGCCGCGATTTATTGATAACGGTGCGGCGCGCAATCTGGCGCGCGGCCTTCTTGGCGGACTTGGTATTGGCCATGGACTGTTGGACACGGACTGTCGTGAACGAGAGCGGGCTTATAGGGGCGCCCGGCGCCAGCGTCAACGCTGGGAATATGGGCTGAACGGCCTTTAGGCCACGCGTTTGGCGCGGACCGCATCGTAGCCGGCGATGACGGCCGCACGGTCGGCCGCAGGAAACGCCGATAGCGGCGGTTCGACGCGCGCCCATTGCGGCTCGCCGTGAATATGGGCGAGCAGCGCCTTGACGCCGGGGACCAGCGGTTTGCCGTCGAATAGTTTGCGGATCGCAACCGCTTCGCCCAGCGCTGCGGCATCGCCGGAGCGGTAGGCGCGCGCGCAAAGGTCGGCATTGAGATTGGCAGTCGCCGAAATGCAGCCGGCGAAGGGGCCGGAACGCGCTTGCGGCAGCGCCACTTCGGTCGAGGGAAAAACTTTAAAACGCGGCAGGATGCTCGCCGCTTCGCGCGCATAGGCCATATCGCCGGAGGAGTCCTTGAGGCCGACGATGCGTTCGCCGAAGTCATCGAGCAGGCGGCGAATCAGCGCGACATGCCAGTGCAGGCCCGATTGCGCCGGGAAATGATAAAGATAAACCGGAATCGGCCGCGCCACGGTCGCCGCCAGGATCGCCTCGATGCCCGCCACCAGGCCGTCGTCGTGCACGCCCTTGTAATAGAACGGCGGCAACACCAGCGCGCCGGCAAAACCGAGTTCGGCGGCATGCCTGGTCAGCGCGACGGCGTCGGCCAGCGCGGCGGCGCCGGTGCCGACCATCATCCGATCGAGCGGCAGGCCCGATTGCGGCGTAGGCGGTCATGACGCGCCGGCGCTGATCCAGCGAGAACGAAGTCGCTTCGCCGGTGGTGCCGAGAACATTAAGCCCGTCGCAGCCGGTATCGAGGAGAAAGCGCGCCAAAGCGGTCGAACGCCCACAATCCGGCTCGCCCTTCTCGTCGATCGCGGTCGCGATCGCGGCGATCACGCCATGCAGTGTTTTGGTCATGGTGCCCTTGGCTTGCGGAACTTCCGGCGCGGCTTGCGCCGCCCGGCGATCCAGTAAAGCATACCGCGGCGATGTTCAATCGAAGGCAACCGATCCAGTGCCTGCGGTCTTGAGCTGGGGCAATGGTGTTGGGGTACGGCAATTGCGATGACCGAGAGCTTCGACATCATCATCGTCGGCGCCGGCGCGGCCGGCTGCGTGCTGGCGAACCGGTTATCGGCGCGTTCGGCGTCGCGCGTGCTCGTTCTCGAAGCGGGTCGCGACTTTCCGCCGGGCGCGGAGCCCGCTGACGTGATCGATTCCTATCCGCGGTCTTATTACAACGACGCTTATTTCTGGCCCGAGCTGAAGGTGCACTGGCGGCGCAAGGACAATTCGCCGCCGGTGGGATTTTCCCAAGGCCGCGTCATCGGCGGCGGCTCCACCGTGATGGGCATGGTCGCCTATCGCGGCACGCCCGACGATTATGCCGAATGGCAAGCGCTCGGCGCCGCCGGCTGGGGCTGGGACGATGTGCTGCCCTATTACCTTAAGCTCGAAAGCGATCTCGATTTCGACGGCGCGCTGCACGGCAAACACGGGCCGGTGCCGATTCGCCGCACCAAGGCGGCGGATTGGGCGCCGCTGGCGAAAGCGGTGCATGCTTTTGCGCAGGAACGGCAAATTCCGTTTATCGCCGACATGAACGCCGATTTTCGCGACGGCTATGGCGCGGTGCCCATGAGCAACTGGCCGCAAAAACGCGCCTCGGCCGCGATTTGCTATCTCGATGCCGACGTGCGCCGCCGCGGCAATTTGCGCATTGTTGGCAACGCCATGGTCACTGGCCTTTTGTTCGAGGGCCGCCGGGCGGTCGGCGTTACCGCCACGATCGGCGGTGAGAAGAAGGAATTTTACGGCCGCGAAATCATTATTTCGCTCGGCGGTATCCACTCACCGGCATTTTTGCAGCGCGCGGGGCTGGGGCCGGCGCCGGCGCTGCGCGAGCTCGGTATCGAGGTGCGCGCCGACCTGCCGGGCGTCGGCGAAAACCTCGCCAATCACGCCATCGTCTTCCTCGGTGTGTTGCAAAAGCGCGGCGCGCGGCAATCGCCGAACATCCGGCCGCATCCGATGACGGCGTTCCGCTACTCCTCCGGCCTGCCCGGCGCGCCGCCGGCCGACATGTATATTAATGTGCAGTGCAAAACATCGTGGAGTCCGCTGGGGCACCAGGTCGCCAATCTGGCGCCTTCGCTGCTCAAGCCGCTGGCGCGCGGCCGTGTCTCGCTGGTCGCGGCCGATCCGGCGCGCTATCCGCGTGTCGAGTTCAACTTCACCGGCCACGAACTCGACCTGCGGCGTTTCATGCAGGGCTTTCGCCGTTGCATCGAAATTCTCGCTCACGATGCGGTGCGGGCGATGACGCGGCTGACCTTCCCGGTAAAATTCAACGACCGGCTGCGGCGGCTCAACCGGATCACGCCGGCGAACAAGGTCAAGAGCGCGGCAGTCGCGGCGCTGATCGATGCCGTGCCGGCGTTCGCCGGTCCGATCTTTGCGACGCTCGCCGACCGCCGCGTCGATCTCACCGCACTGGCCGAGGACGACGAGGCGCTTGCCGATCATATCCGCGACAATGTCGCCGGCACGTTCCATCCGGTCGGGACCTGCCGCATGGGCGCGCCGGACGATCGCAACGCGGTGACCGACTCGGCCGGCCGCGTTCTCGGCTGTGCCGGACTGCGTGTGATCGACGCTTCGATCATGCCGACCGTGCCGCGCGGCAACACCCATATTCCGACCGTCATGGTCGCGGAGAAGCTTGCTGCCGAAATGCTGCG
This sequence comes from uncultured Alphaproteobacteria bacterium, assembly GCA_963823225.1. Taxonomy (GTDB): domain Bacteria; phylum Pseudomonadota; class Alphaproteobacteria; order Rhizobiales; family Xanthobacteraceae; genus BOG-931. Next base: position 1,091,223 of record CAWGKM010000001.1, read on the forward strand.
CGAAAATCCGTAAGCCAGGCTGCGCGTTAGGCAATACGAGTTACATCGGCACGCTGACAAAAATCTGGCCGCCGCGAATGGCGACCGGCACCGGGGTTAGCCGCACCGACGGGTCGCCGGGATGGCACCCGGTGGCCAGATCGAATTCGTAGCCGTGCCAGGGGCAGACGATGTGGCGCTCTCTGCCGAAGCGCAACCCTCCGCTCTTCTTGTCGGGCGTGATCACTTCCTCGACCTGATTGAAAATCTTGCCCTGGCAGACCGGGCCGCCGGCATGCGGACAGACGTTTTCATAGGCCAGCACCTTGCTGCCGGCGCGAAAAATGCCGACTTCGATATTGGCCAGGGCGAAAACCCGATAATCCCCGTCGGCAATATCGGTTAGCTTGCCAACCGCAACTTCTTGCATCGTCGTTTGCCCCTCTCACTCTATTCCCGGCGGGCGATGAAACCAGATCGCCACGTCGAACATGTTGAGGTCCGCCGCGCGGATCAAGCCGCAGGCGGTCACCACCGTCTCGGTCGCCGTCACCGTGCCCGGCGCGAACGGTGCCACGTCATGGCCGCGCCGCTCCACCTTGGCGGCATAGACCTTCACCGCGGCGGTCAGAACCTGCCGCAGCCTATGATCGGAAATCGCATCGGGTTCGCCGCGCTTAAGCGCGTCGCGCGCGGCGGCGCAGAAATCCACCGACTTGGCGCCGCCGGGCGCAGGTTTGCCGCTGGGCTTGCCGGCGCGCTTGACCGCTTTCATTTGGCGCAGCCGCCTTTAGGCCGTGACCGGCGTGCGAACCGTCGGCGCCTTGTTTGCTTTGGCTCCCGCCATCTTGTGCTTCGGCACTTCGAGGTTGAACAGGCGCGCCGCGTTCAACCCCAAAATATTGCGCTTGGCCTGCTCGTTGAGGAACGGCAGCGTCGTGATCGAGTTCGGCAGGTCGAAATCCCAATGCGGCCAGTCGGAAGCGAACAACAGCTGCGTGTCGGCCTTGATCGCATCGAAGGTCGCTTCGGTCAGCTTGATGTTGGAGCGTTCGAGCGGCTGGCTGGTGAAATACATGTCGGCGATATATTCGCTCGGCCGCCGCTTCAATAACGGCGCCTCCGAGGACCGCATCATGTATTCGGAGTCGAGCCGCTGCATCAGGAACGGCACCCAGGCGAGCCCGCTCTCGATCCAAAGCACTTTGAGCTTGGGAAAACGCTCCGGCAGTCCGTTGATGATCCAGTTGGTGAGATGAATGATGTTGTAATAGACGAACGAGATCGAGTGCATGGAGATGAAGCGGTTGCACTGCTGCATCGACTGATCGCCCCAGTGGAAGCCGGAATGGAAAGCGAGCGGCTTGCCGGTCGCCTGGATGGCGGAATAAAGCGGCATGTAGCTGTCGTGATTGACGGCGCGAAAGCGCGTCGAGGTGACCGAATAGCCGATCACGCCCGGCGTATCGGCATAGGTCTCGACCGTCTTCAGGCTGGCCTCGGGATGATTGAAGGGCAGATAGAGCATCGCCTTGATGCGCGGGTCCTGCGGCAGGATTTCCTCGGTCAGCCATTTGTTGAACGCGTTGCCGACCACGACCTCGATCTCGACCTGCGGATGCATGCCGAGCACCAGCATCGGGGTGGGGAATACCACCATGTAGTCGATACCCATGCAGTCCATGGCGCGCTGGACCAAAATCACCTGGGCGTGGGTGCGTCCGCCCGGCACCGTCTCGGCCAACCGCTGCTGGTGCGGGATGCGGCCGAAAACGTCCTGATGCAGAAATCCCGGCGTCGCATTGATGAGACCGGGCGGCGAGCCGCCGCGATCCTTGAACGCGCGAGCCATCTGCCGGTAGACGTCGCTGTCCATGCGGTCGATGACTTCCGGCCAGAACGCGGTCTCGGTCACGTGGGCGTCGACGTCGACGATGAAGTAATCGTCGCGCCGGGCCTCTTTGGCGGCGTGGGCGAGGATCTCGCGCGTATCGGTCTGGATCGTGATCTTCGGCAGCTCGCTGACGCGCGGAGTGTTTTTCCTGTGTCCGTTTTTGCCGTTGCGCGGCGTCTTATTGAGCATCGGCTTCCTCCACTTCTGCAGCGGTCTCGGACCGGTCTTGCAGCGGGCGCGTAAGCGCGCCTCGGCATGTGCATCAAATCCTATCAGCAATGGCCTGTTATGCCCATGGCGATTTGGCTGCGAACGCCGCCGCCGGACAGATCCGGCCATGCCGGAATGTCGTCTTGCCGCGGCGCGGAAAAGCCGCCACGCTGGTTTGCGGGAACAGAGCAATGAAAAACGCCTTCATCGGCAGTCCGATCGAACGCGTGGAAGATTTTCGCTTCCTCACCGGACGCGGCCAATACATCGACGATCTCGCCAGCGAAAAAATGCTCCATGCGGTGATCCTGCGCAGCTCGGTGGCGCACGGCCGCATTCACGCCATCGCTACGGCGGCGGCGCGGGCGCGGCCGGGCATTCACGCCGTCATCACCGCGGCCGACATTGGCGACGTGCCGACCATTCCGTTGCGCCATGACGCGCTGCCCGCTTTCAAGCGCTACCAGCAGCCGATCATCGCCGTCGACAAGGTCCGCTTCGTCGGCGAGCCGATTGCGGTCGTCGTCGCCGACAGTATTGCGCTTGCCGAGGACGCCTTGGACGCGATTGTCGTCGATATCGAGCCGTTTCCGGCCATGGCCGATCGCGATACGTCCCGCAAGGGAAATACCCTGCTGTTCGAACAGACCCGGTCAAATCTTGCGAGCACGATCACGGCGACGCGCGGCGATACCGATGCGGCGTTCAAAGCCGCGCCATATACGCGGCGCGAACTTTTTCGGGTGCAGCGGCACGGCGCGGCGCCGCTGGAGCCGCGTGGGCTCGTCGGCGATTGGGACGCGGCGCGCGGCTGCATCACGGTCTCCGGCGTCTGCAAGGTGCCGTTCACCAACCGCCGCGTGCTCGCCCGGATGATGAATTTACCCGAAAGCTCGGTGCGCATGGTGGAATACGACGTCGGCGGCGGGTTCGGCGCGCGCGGCGAGTTTTATCCCGAGGACTTTCTCATTCCGTTTGCGGCGCGCCTGCTCGGCCGCCCGGTCAAGTGGGTCGAAGATCGGCGCGAGAACCTGATGGCGCTCAGTCATGCACGCGATGCCGAATGCGATCTGGAGATCGCCTGCGCGCGCGACGGCGCCATCCTCGCCTTGCGCGGCCGGGCCTTCACCGATATCGGCGCCTATGTGCGCACCAACGGCGCCACGGCCTCGCGCAACCTTTCGCAAATCATGTCCGGCCCCTATCGCATTCCCCATGTGCGCATGGATGTGACATTGGTCGTCACCAACAAGACGCCGTCGGGCACCTATCGCGGGCCGGGACGTTTTGAAGCGGATTTCTGCCGCGAGCGGCTGTTCGATATGGCGGCGGCCGATCTCGGCATCGATCGCGTCGAATTTCGCAGACGTAACCTGATTGCGGAAAGCGAAATGCCGTATCCGCTTGCGACCGTGCAGTCGCTCGGCATCGAGGCCGAATGCGACAGCGGCGATTATCGGATCACGCTTGAGCGCTGCCTCGACGAATTCAAATGGGCCGAGCGGTCGAAGCTCCAGGGCAAGCCGATCGACGGGCGCTACCACGGCATCGCCGTCGGCTGCTATCTCGAAGGCGGCGGCACCGGCCCAAAGGAGAACGCGCGCCTGGCGATCGAGCCCGACGGATCGATCTCGGTCTTTGTCGGGTCGTCGTCGGTCGGGCAGGGCGTCGAGACGGTATTTTCGCAGATTGCCGCCGACGCGCTCGAAGTGCCGATGGCGCGCATCGGCAAAGTGTTTCACGGCTCGACCGATTACCTGGCCGAAGGCTTCGGCTCGTTTTCGTCGCGCTCCATCGTGATGGGGGGCAATGCGATCGTTAACGCCGCGAACGGTCTGCGCGAGCTTATTCGCACGGCCGCGGCGCAGCGACTCAATTGCGAGGTTAGTGAAATTGCCATCGATCGCGGCATGGCGCTCGGGCCGGGCCGCCACGCGATCGACCTGAAAGAGTTCGCCGGCCTCTCCGCCGAGGGCACTCACGCCAGCAACAAGCGAACCTATTCTTACGGCGCGCACGCCGCCTATGTCGCGGTCGACGCAAAAACCGGACAGGTCGAGCTGATCGATTATGTCGCGGTCGAAGACGTCGGCCGCATTATCAATCCGCTGACGCTGCACGGCCAATGCATCGGCGCCGTCGTGCAGGGCTTGGGCGGCGCGTTCCTCGAACATTTCATCTACGACGATAACGGGCAATTGCTCACCGGCTCGCTGGCCGACTATCTGGTGCCGACCGCGAGCGACTTTCCCAACATCCGCGCCATTGCGCTCGAGGACAAACCGTCGCCGCTCAATCCGCTTGGCGCCAAGGGCGCCGGCGAAGGCGGCATCATTCCGGTCGGCGGGGTCGTCGCCAACGCGGTCGCGGCGGCGCTGCATTGTTTCGGTGTCGAGCCGCGCGAACTGCCGCTGTCGCCGCCGCGCGTGTGGCAACTGATTCAAGACGCCCGGCGCCGAGGCAACGAACTCCGTTGACCGGCCAATCGCGCCGATGCTAGGAAATCCTTGAAAAACCTTCTATTCCCGCGGTTCGAAGCGAGCGTGCCGGGCCATGAAATTACCGCCCTTCGAATACGCCTGCCCGACCACCATCGCCGAAGCGGTTGCACTTCTGGCTTCCCATGACGGCGAAGCAAAACCGCTTGCCGGCGGTCAGAGTCTGGTGCCGATGCTGGCGTTTCGCGTCGCCGCGCCGGCGCTTCTTGTCGATCTGCGCAAGCTTTCGGAGCTGCGGCAAATCAAGATTGACAGGGAAGGCGTTACGCTGGGCGCCATGGTGCGCTGGCGCGATATCCTCGAAGACGCGCGGCTCGCCGCTGCGCATCCGTTGTTGGTGGCGGCCGTCACCCATGTCGGGCATTATCAGATCCGCAACCGCGGCACCGTCGGCGGCAGTCTCGCGCATGCCGATCCCGCCGCGGAAATGCCGGGCATCGTCGTGACCTGCGAAGCGAAGATAAGCGTCGTCGGCAAGTCCGGCACCCGCGGCATCGCGGCGGCCGATTTCTTCCGCGGACCGCTGATGACCGCGCTGCAAGCCGACGAGATCATCACCGAAATTCGCCTGCCGGCATGGCCGGCGAAGCGCCGCTTCGGTTTCCAGGAATTCGCCCGCCGGCGCGGCGATTTTGCGCTCGCGGCGGCGATGTTGTTCTACGACCAAGACGGCAAAAAAGCGCGCAACGCGCATGTCGGCGCCATCGGCGTCGCCGACCGGCCGCTGCGGCTTGCGGCGGTGGAACGGGTGCTCGACGGCAACACCATCGATGAGGCGATTATCGCCAAGGCCGAAGCGGCGGCATCGGCGTCGGTCGATCCGCCCGACGACATTCATGCCAGCGGCGCCTATCGCAAAGCGCTCGTCGGGGTCATGGTCGAGCGCGCGCTGCGCAGCGCCGCAGCCTAGCGATCACGCCCATGCCGGTCCGATTTGAAGTCAATGGCAAGACCGTCGAGGTCGAAGTCGAGCCGCGGCTGACGCTGGCCGATTGCCTGCGCCATCGCTTGAGGTTGACCGGCACCCATGTCGGTTGCGAACACGGCGTGTGCGGCTCCTGCACCGTGCTGGTCGACGGCGCCGCGGTCCGTTCATGCCTGATGCTCGCGGTGCAGGCCGAAGGGGCGAAGGTGGTCACCGTCGAGGGCCTGTCGCTCGAGGAAGGCCTCACGCCGCTGCAGGCGTCGTTTCGAAAACATCACGCGCTGCAATGCGGCTTCTGCACGCCGGGCATGATCACGACGGCGCATGCGCTGCTTAAGCGAGGAGCCCGACTGCGACGCCGACCGCGTCCGCGAAGTGCTGTCCGGCAACCTCTGCCGCTGCACCGGCTACATTTCCATCGTCGAAGCGGTGCTCGACGCGCGCGCCGCCTATCAGCGCGACCGGACGGGCGCATGAGCGCGGTCAATGCCTTCGTCGGCCGGCCGATCGAGCGGTTGGAAGATTTCCGCTTCGTGCGCGGCCGCGGCCAATATGTCGACGATCTCGCGCGTCCGAATATGCTGCATGCCGCGATCCTGCGCAGCGCGGTCGGCCACGGCCGCATCCGCTCCATCGATGTCTCGCGCGCGCAAAAAATGCCCGGCGTGCATGGCGTGATCACCGCGGCCGATCTCGGCAATCCGACGCCGCGGGTACCGATGCGGCTGCAGCCGATGCCGGAATTCGCCGCGTTCGGCCAGCCGGTCATGGCGCGCGACAAAGTACGCTATGTCGGCGAGGCGATGGCGATGGTGCTCGCCGAGAGCGCCGCTGTGGCCGAGGACGCGCTCGGCGCCATCGAGGTCGATATCGAGCCGTTGCCGGCAGTGTGGAACCGCGCGGTCGCGGCAAAAAACGAGACGCTGCTGTTCGAGGACCACGGCAGCAACGTCGCGATGAAATTCCGCGCCGTGCTGGGCGACGCCGCTTCGGCCTTCAACGATGCGCCATATAGGCGGCGCGAGAGTTTCAGCACGCAGCGCCACACCGCGCTGACCCTGGAGCCGCGCGGGCTGGTTTGCGAGTGGGACGCGCGCGCGGGGAAAACTCACCGTCTCCGGCGCCGCCAAGGTGCTGTTCTTCAATCGTCGCGTCATCGCCAAGCAATTGGGCCTCGCGGAGGACGCCATCGACATGGTCGAGTACGACGTCGGCGGCAGCTTTGGCGCGCGCGGCGAATTTTACCCCGAAGATTTTCTAATACCGTTCGCCGCGCGCCTCACCGGACGCCCGGTAAAGTGGACCGAGGACCGCCGCGAACACCTCATGACCATGAATCACGCGCGCGAAGCTGCATGCGATGTCGAGATTGCATGCCGGCGCGATGGCGTGATCGTCGGCCTGCGCGGCCATGCCTTCGTCGACGTCGGCGCCTATATGCGCACCAACGGCGCCGTCGGCGCGCGCAATATCGCGCAGTTCATGTCGGGACCGTATCGCGTACCCAACATCGACATCGACGTTTCGCTCTTGCTCACCAACAAGACTCCGGTCGGCACCTACCGCGGGCCGGGCCGCTTCGAGACCGATTTCTTTCGTGAGCGGTTGTTCGACATGGTTGCGCGCGACCTCAACGTCGATCCGGTCGAATTCCGGCGGCGCAATCTCGTCCGCGAAGCCGAGATGCCGTACACGGTGGCAACCATCGCGCCGTTCGAGAGCAAGGACGAGCTCGACAGCGGCGACTATCAGGTTACGCTCGATCGCTGCCTCGCCGAGATCGGCTGGGAGGAGAAGACTAATCTCAGGGGTAAATGCGTCGCCGGCCGCTACCATGGGCTAGCGGTCTGCTGTTTCATCGAGGGCGGCGCCGCCGGGCCGAAGGAGAGCGCACGGCTTAAGCTTCAATCCGACGGCACGTTGACCGTCTATATGGGCTCGTCCGGCGTCGGGCAGGGGCTGGAGACGGCGTTCGCCCAGATTGCCGCCGACGCCATGGCAATGCCGATGGACCGCATCAACGGCGTGTTTCACGGTTCGACGGCTTATGTCAGCGACGGCTATGGTTCCTATCACTCGCGTTCGATCGTAATGGGCGGTTCGGCGATCCTTGACGCCGCAACCAAGCTGCGGGCAGCGATGCGCGCGGAAGCGGCGCGTCGGCTCAATTGCGGAAGCACCGAGGTGATGCTCGCCGATGGCTGCGCGCGCGGTCCGGACGGCAAGTCGGTAACCTGGGCCGAGATTGCCGCCGAACCGATTTCCGTCGAAGGCGCCTTTCTCAACAACAAGCACACCTGGGCCTATGGCGCCCATGCGGCCCATGTCGCGGTCGATCCAAGGACCGGCCATGTCCAGCTCCTCGACTATGTTGCGGTGGAGAATTGCGGGCGCATGATCAATCCGCTCACGCTAAAGGGCCAACTCGTCGGCGCGGTGGTCCAGGGCCTCGGCGGCACGTTCATGGAGCACCTCGCTTACGACGAACAGGGCCAACTGCTGACCGGGTCGCTCGCCGACTACCTGGTCCCGACGGCGACCGACTTTCCGAAAATCCGCGGCTTCGTCATGGAATCGCATCCCTCCCCGATCAATCCGCTCGGCGCCAAGGGCGCGGGCGAGGGCGGCATCATCCCGGTCGGCGGCGTTATCGCGAACGCGGTTGCGGATGCGCTCGCCCCGTTCGGTGTCGAGCCGCGCGATCTGCCGCTGACGCCGAGCGCCGTTTGGCAGCTGATACAGGACGCGCGAAAGCGGCGCGGCATTGATTGACGGCGTCGTGGCCGCGCGAATAGATTCAGCCACAATCCATGACAGGAGCATTGCCATGAGTGTCGCCCGGCACCCGCGCCCGAAAGAGCTCGAGGGCGTCCCCCTGGAAGAGATCATGAAGAAATATGTCGGCCGCTTCCGCGACAAGAAGCCGGATTGGGCCGCCTTCGCGGACGCCAAGATCGAAGGTTTTAAGCGTGCCCAACACCGCTTCATTGGCGCCGGTGCGTCCGGCAAGCACGATGATCCGACGATCATCCCACCCGGTAATTTCACCCTATCGATCGTGTATTGCGAGCCCGGCCAGGGCAATGCCGCGCACACCCATGAGGTCGAGGAGTGTTTTTTCGTGCTGCAAGGCTATCTGGACGTGTTCGTCGAGGATGAGGCTGGGCGGCGCCTCACCACGCGGCTCGGTCCGTGGGAGTGCATCTCTTGCCCGGCCGGCGTCATCCACGGTTTTCAGAACGACTCGCTGGCGCCGGTCTATTTTCAGGTGATGCTCGGCCGCGGCAAGCCGGAGACCATGGGCTATGCCGACGACGCGCTTCACCAGCGCAGGGACGCGCACCTGAAGGCGGTTTAAACGGCACGGAGTGATGCTTGTCATCGTCTGCGCAGGCGGACGATCCAGTATTCACATGATGGCGGGGACTACTGGATGCTCCGCCGTCGCGGAGCATGACAGGTAATTACCCGAACGTCGGCACGAACAGCTTTTCGATCGGAATGGGCGCCGGGATCAGCCCTTGCTCGGCCATGTAGGTCACCAGCGCTTGCAACGTCGGCCGGTTCGGCTCGACGCCATAGGGCCAGCAATCGCCGCCGAACAATTCGTCGATCTCTTCGACGTCGTCGGGCAGCCACGGCAGCATGTAGCGGAGCGTGCCGGGATAGCGCATTTTCTCGCGCGCCAAATCCTTCGCCGCACAGAACGCGTTGTAGAGGCTCGTCGCCACGAACGGATGGCGCTGGTAAATGTCGTTGCGAATGACGACCAGATGCATGATCGGGAAAATGCCGGTACGGCGGAAATAATCCTTTTCGCGCGCGCGATAGTCGGGAAATAGCCGCACCACGTCGGGATGGCGCTTGAGCGCGCGCGGCAGGTTCGAGCCGATGACGGCGTGGATTTCACCGGCGGCGAGAAGATCGCTTAAGGATTTGCCGCTCCGGTTCGGCGTGATTTCGGCCGGCTTAAGCAGCGGCATCACCGAGGGATTGCCGTAGGCGCCGGGCTCGTTGACCGCGCCTTGCACCCATTCGATGCGCGAAAGGTCGACGCCGAGGTCGTGCTGCATGAGGCCGCGGATGAAGATCGCGGCGGTTTGGGTAAAAAGCGGAACGCCGATGCGCTTGCCGGCAAGATCCTTCGCGGCAGTGACGAACTTGCGGTTGACGACGATAAAACCGTGGCGAAACACGCGCGAGGCGAACACCGGCAAGGCGACGAAGGGCAGCTTGCCGGCGGCGAAGCGGCTGACGAATTCGGAAGCCGACATTTCGCAGGCGTCGAACTCCAGCCGGTTCGACATGCGGTCGAATATCTCGCGCGGATTGTCGATGGTAATAAAATTAAGATCGATGCCGTCGGGTTTGATCTCGCCGGTTTGCAAAGCAAGCATGCGGTCGTACAGGCCACAGGCAAAAGTGATCGGCAATGCGGGCATTGCGGATGTCAGCTGTACAAACCGTTATGTAGCGGCAGGATCAACCGCCGATCTCACTTCAAGCGCTTCGCCGCCTCCTCGACCATGCTCAGATCGGAATAGGCCTTGACGTCGAAGTTCGACTTGATGAAGCCGAAGCTCTTCGTCAGGTCGACGTTCTTCTGCAGCGCATCGAGGTTCGGCAGCATATTGGGGTCGTGATAGACGTCTCGCTTGGTAAATACCCAATCAAAGGTCTGTGGCGGCCGCTTGGTCAAATCCCCGAGGACTTGCATGGCAGCCTCGTGATTCGCGGGGTCGAGGTACCAGTGCACGATGCGCAGCGTATCCTCGAAGAAATTCACCAGCGCGCCCCGGTGCGCGTCGATGAACGGCTTGCGCGCGGCCCACACGATCATGTCGGAGACGCCGATGGCCTGTTTCTGCACGAACAGATCGCGGGCGATCTTTTGCAGTTCAGGATCGTAGGAGAACGGTAGCACCGAGGGAATGAGGTCGACTTTCTTCTCCGCCAGCATCGCCTTCATGGCCGGGAGCGGCGCCTCGACGACGGTATAGTCGCGGTTGGGCTCGAGGCCGTGCTGACGCAGCATCGCCTTCATGGCGACGTCGACCGCGCTGCCCTCGGCGTTGGTGGCGACGACCTTGCCCTTGAGGTCCTCCACCTTCTGGATCGGACCGTCCTTGAGCACCATGTATTCCTCGGAATAATAATCGTCGACGCCGTCCTGGAATTCATCGGCGACGACGCGCAGGTCATCCAGCCCGGCGTTCTCAATGGCGATACCCAGCGTCGAATAGGCGAGGTTGGAAATTTCAACCTCATTGTTGGCCAACGCCGTGATCATCGGCGGCGTGCCGACGTAATGCGCCGGGACCAGCACGTAGGACCGACCGAAATGCCGCGCCAGATCCTTCTTCTGCAGCCAGATCGACGTCCAATTGCCCGGCGCGACCCAGGCTTCGCGGATTTGCACCGGCTCGGCATTGGCGGCTCCGGCGCCGCTCAAGGCAAAGCACAAGCCGCAGAGGCCGGCCCACACGACTGTCATGGCACGCATCGTTCCCTCCCAAAGTGCCGGGGACGCCGTTCCTCGGCGCCTCGTCTTGGTATTACTGCAGCCGCTTTGCCGCCTCCTTGATCAGGCTAAGATCGGAATGTGCCTTGACGTCGAAGCTCGCTTTGACAAAGCCGAGATCCTTCGTCATGTCGACGTTCTTTTGCAGCGCATCGAGGTTCGGCACCAAGTTGGGATCGCGATAGTAGTCGGCCTTGGTGAAGAGCCAGCCGAAGCGTTCGGGCGGCTGTTTGGTAAGCTGCGAGGCAATCGCGGCGGCCGCATCGTGGTTTTTCGGGTCGACATACCAATGCTCGATGCGCAGCGAGTCTTCCAGGAAGTCGACCAGAGCGGCGCGATGTGCGTCAATGAACGGCTTGCGCGCCGACCACATGACGAATTGCGTGACGCCGACCGCGTCGCGCACTGGTGAACAGGGTCCGTGAAATTTTTTTCAGCTCCGGATCGAACGTGAACGGCAGCACCGCCGGGATCAGGTCGACCTTCTTTTCCGCCAGCATCGGGCGCATCGCGGGAAACGGCGCCTCGATGATGGTGTAGTCGCGATTGGCTTCGAGACCGTGTTTGCGCAGCATGGCGCGCATCGCGACGTCGACGCGCGCTGCCGGCAGCATTGGTGGCGACGACCTTGCCCTTGAGGTCCTCGATTTTCTTGATCGGACCGTCGGCGAGCACGTCAAATTCGTTCGTGGCATAGCCCGGCACGCCGTCCTCGGAAATCGTCGGTAATGACCCGGATGTCGTCCATGCCGGCGTTTTCGATCGCGATCGGCAAGGTCGAGAAGGCGAGGTTGCCGATTTCCAATTCATTGTTGGCGATCGCCGTGATCATCGGCGGCGTGCCGGCATAGTGGGTCGGCTCGAACACGTAGGATTGGCCGAAATGGACGGCGAGGTCCTTCTTTTGCATCCAGATCGACGACCAGTTGGACAGCGGCGCCACCCAGGCGCCGCGAATTTGCAGCGGATCCGCTTGCGCTACGCCAATGCCAAGCACCAGGAGCGCAAAGCTCGCCAGCCCGATTTTCCCACGCATAATCGTCCTCCCAAAGGCTTGTGATTTTGTCGGTAAAACCCCGCGGCCTCGCCCAGTGGGACGATTGTGGGCGCAAAGCGCGATCCGACGCAAGCCGCCCGCTTGCCGCACCGCCGCCGCCAATACGATCACCCGTGCTCCGCCGTCTCCTGATGCCACACCAAGAGCCGGCGGCGGATGACCGCCATGGCCTTGATCAGGGCATAGCCGACGATCGCGATCTCGACGATGCCGGCGAACACGCCGCGCGAATCGGCAAAGCGCGAGGCGCTCATCATCGCGCCGCCGAGCCCATAGCCGCCCATCGCCATCTCGGCGATGATTGCGACGATGAGCGAGATCGGCAGCGCCACCTGGAGCCCGGTCAGGATTTGCGGCAATGCCGCCGGCAGCTTGATCTGCCACATCACCTCGCGTTCGCTGGCGCCCATATTGCGCGCCGACCAGATCAGCTCCTTGTCGACACCGGCAATGCCTGCGAGCGTCGCCGTCACCACCGGGAATATCGCGTCGAACACCACGATGGAGATTTTGGACACGTCATAGAGGCCGAGCCATAGAATGATGATCGGCAGGAAGGCGATTTTCGGCATCGGAAAGCCAACCGAGATGATCGGATCGAAGAACCAGCGGATGAGCCGGTTGCGCGACATCAAGGCGCCGAGCGTGACGCCGCCGACCGCGGCAATGACAAAGCCGGCCATCGCCCGATAGATCGTCAGCCCGAGATTGATCCACAGATCGCCGGAGACGGCGTCGGCATAGATGCGCTCGACCACGGCGGAAAACGGCGGCAGCATGAACGGCGTCACCCGGCCGCTGCGGGCAAAAACCTCCCAGGCGATCAGCAGCACAAGGATGGAGAAAATGCCGGCGCCGCTGCGGAACACGATGTCGAGCCGCCGCGCCGCGACCCGCGAAATGTCGGCTTGCGCAGCCGCAAGCGAGGCGGTGTCCTCTATTCCCGCCATTGCAGCAACCATTGCACGAGAAGCTGATAGAGCCGATCCGCGGCAAAGCCGAGGAAAGCGACCGTCAGCACGACCGCATACATGCCTTCGTAGGCGCCGGTGGAACCGAGATAGCCGATCAGATAGCCGAAGCCCTGCTGCGAGACGATCAATTCGGAACTCACCAACAGGATGAAAGCCAAAGCGAGCGCGGTACGGATGCCGTTGAGCAATTCCGGCAGCGCGCTCGGCACCACCACGTCCCACATCAGGCGCAGCCGCCCCGCGCCCATGCTGCGCGCCGACCAGACCAGCGCCTGATCGGCCCCGCGCGCGCCGTTGTAGGCGCCGATGGTGACTGGAATCATGCAGCCGAGAAAGATCAGCAGAATCTTGGAGCCGTCGCCGAAGCCGAGCCACAGCACGGTCACCGGAATGAGCGCCGATTTCGGCAGCGGATAAAACAGCTCCACCAGCGGATTGACGAACACGTCCAAAAGCCGCCAGCGCGCCATGCATATCCCTAAGCCGCCGCCGACGACGATGGCCAGAACGAGCCCGGCCGAGCCGCGATAGAGCGACAAGGCGCCGTTATCGACGAGTTCGCCGTCGCGCAGGAGATCGGCCCAGGCAACCGCGACGTGGCTCAGCGGCGGCAGAGCGAGGCTGTCGACGATGTTGAGCCGCGCCGCGGCCTCCCACGCCAGCGCCAGCAGCACCAGCGGCAGATAACGGAAGCCGGCTTGCGTCATGCGTTGCATCAACTGGCCTTGCTTTCCTGTGCTTTGATCGCCTCGTCACGCACCAGGTTCCAGATTTCATCGACCTTTTCCACGAATTCCTTCGTTCGCAGGATGCTGGGATCGCGGTTGCCGAATTTGGTGTCGACGATGGTCTTGATGCGGCCCGGCCGCGCCGACATCACCGCCACGCGCTCGGCGAGATAGACCGCTTCCTGCACGTCGTGGGTGACGAAGATCACAGTCTTGGGCGTGCGCTTCCAGATGTTGAGGAGTTCGGTCTGCATCAGCGCGCGCGTCTGCGCGTCGAGCGCGCCGAACGGCTCGTCCATCAACAGAATGCTCGGATCGAAGGCGAGGGTACGCGCGATCGCGGTGCGCTGCTTCATGCCGCCGGAAAGCTGCGAGGGGAAGCTGTCCTCAAATCCGCTCAAGCCCACCAAATCGATGAAGGCCTGCGCCCGCCGTTCGCGCTCGGCACGCGGCAAGCCCTGGCGTTCGAGCCCATAAAGAATATTGGCCCGCACCGTCTTCCAGGGGAACAATGCGAAGTGCTGGAACACGATGCCGCGATCGGGGCCCGGCGCCGCAACCGTCTTGCCTTCGACCATGATGCGGCCGACCTCGGTGGGCAGAAACCCGCCGACCAGATAGAGCAGCGTGGATTTTCCGCAGCCCGACGGGCCAAGAAGCGCGAGGAATTCGCGCGGGCGCACTTCGAGCGATACATCCGACAATGCGTGCACGGCCCGGCCGCGCGGCGGGCGATAGGTGTGGTTCACCCGCTCGATGACGATCTGGCCTTGGCCGTCCATAGACGCCTACGCATCCTCGGCGCTCCCCCCGAGCGCCGTTCAACCGCAGCCTAGCCGGGCCGGCGTACCGCACCAAGGGCAGTTGTATTGTGGCCGGCGCGACAGGACCGCGCGCGGCTGAAACGGCGGGCTGCGCGATTGGTGAGACCCGGTAAAAGCGGTATATCTGGAGCGGTTAAACGGTTCCCGGAATCGCTTGATGGAACGGACGTTTAAGAAAGAAGTGGATGCGCTGCGGCTCGGCGACGGCGAGACGTTTCGCGGCGAAGGCATCCTCGCCGTCACCAAGGCGCTGTTGCAATCGGGCGTGAGCTATGTCGGCGGCTACCAAGGCGCGCCGGTATCGCATCTGCTCGACGTCATGGTGGACGCCGAAGATTTATTGGCCGACCTCGGCGTGCATGTCGAGACCTGCACCAACGAAGCCGCCGCCGCGGCCATGCTCGGCGCCTCGATCAATTATCCGCTGCGCGGCGCGGTGACGTGGAAATCGATCGTCGGCACCAATGTCGCCGCCGACGCGCTGTCGAATCTCGCCTCGCCGGGCGTCATCGGCGGCGCGCTGATCGTGCTCGGCGAGGATTACGGCGAGGGCGCGAGCGTCATCCAGGAACGCTCCTACGCCTATGCCATGAAATCCTCGATCTGGCTCATCGATCCGCGCCCCGATCTGCCGGCCATCGTGCGCATGGTCGAGAAGGGATTTGAGCTTTCCGAGGCGAGCCACGCGCCGGTGATGCTCGAATTGCGGCCGCGCGCCTGCCACGTCACCGGCGAGTTTATCGCCAAGGATAATAAAAGCGGCGCATACAGCGGCCGACGTCGGCTCGACGGGCCGCCGCGCTTCGAATACGGCCGTCTCCCGCATCCGCCCGCCACCTTCAGCCAGGAGCGGCTGAAAATCGAACAGCGCCTGCCGGCGGCGCAGCAATTCATTCGCGAGCACAAGCTCAATGAGGTGATCCGGGGCGAGTGCGACGAGATCGGCGTCATCGTGCTCGGCGGCCTGACCAATGGGCTAATTCGCGCGCTGGCGCGGTTCGATCTTGCCGATCTTTACGGCGCCTCGCGCATTCCGATCTATGTGCTCAACGTCGCCTATCCGCTGGTGCCGGACGAGGTGAAGGAGTTCTGCGCCGGCAAGCGCGCCGTGCTCGTGGTCGAGGAAGGCGCGCCGGAATACGTCGAGCAGCAGATCAACGTTATACTTCGCAGTGCCGACATTTCGACGCGCGTGCTCGGCAAGGGCTGTCTGCCGCGCAGCGGCGACTACACGTCGGAAGTCTGGTTGCGCGGGATTGCCGCCTTCCTGGCGCAGACGCGCCCGGCCGGCATCGACGCCGATGCGGTTGCCGCGCAGGCCGATGCGCTGCTCGCGCACCAGCCCGCGGTCGCCGCCGCCATCGGCGATATCCCGGCGCGACCGCCGAATTTCTGCACCGGCTGCCCGGAGCGGCCGGTCTTCGCCGCGATAAAACTTGCCCAGCGCGAGATCGGCCCGACCCATATCAGCGCCGACATCGGCTGCCATTCGTTTGCGACTTTCGCGCCGTTCTCACTCGGCAATTCCATTCTCGGCTACGGCATGTCGCTGGCGAGCGCGGCCGCGGTCGGTCCGAACATGGGCAAGCGGCCGATCTCGATCATGGGCGACGGCGGCTTCTGGCACAACGGGCTCATCACCGGCGTCGCCTCGAATATGTTCAACAAGGGCGACGGTGTTCTCATCATAATGCAGAACGGCTACGCCTCCGCCACCGGCCAGCAATATCTGCCGTCGAGCACGGCGAACCGCAGCGGCACGCCAACCGGCATCACCATCGAGAAGACGCTGCGCTCGCTCGGCGTCAAATGGCTGCGCACGGTGCGCAGCTACAGTGTCGCGAAAATGGCGGCGACGCTGAAGGAAGCGATGCGCACGGCCGAGCGGGGGCTCAAAGTGATCATTGCCGACGGCGAATGCATGCTGGCGCGCCAGCGCCGCATCAGCGCCGAGGATGCCGCCAAGCTCAAGCGCGGCGAGCGCGTGGTCAAAACGCGCTATGGCGTCGACGACGAAATCTGCACCGGCGACCATTCCTGCATCCGGCTCTCGGGCTGTCCGTCGTTGACGGTCAAGCCCAATCCCGACCCGCTGCGAACCGATCCGGTGGCGACCGTGATCGAGAGCTGCGTCGGCTGCGGGCTGTGCGGGGAAGTCGCGCACGCCGCGGTGCTTTGCCCGTCGTTCTATCGCGCCGATGTCGTCAGCAATCCGAATTGGCGGGATCGCACGCTGGCCGGCATTCGACGCGCGGTGATTGGCTGGTTAAGCGGGGCCGGAGAATCTACTCCCTCTCCCCAGGGGGGAGAGGGAGGGGTGAGGGGGATCGAGCCTGGCGGCGAGTCCCGAACCCCCTCACCCCAACCCTCTCCCCTGCTGGGAGAGGGAGCGCGCAGCGGCGAGCCGCGAGGAAGCGTCCGCCCGCTGACCATCCTGATCGCCGCGCTGGGCGGCGAAGGCGGCGGCGTGCTCACCGACTGGATCATCGCCGCGGCGACGAGCCAGGGCTATCCGGTACAATCGACGTCGATACCCGGCGTCGCCCAGCGCACCGGCGCGACCACCTATCACATCGAAATGGTGCCGGCGCCGTGCTCCGCAGCCGACCCGCGTCCGATCCTGGCGCTGGCGCCGGGCGTCGGTGATGTCGATCTCGTGGTGGCGAGCGAATTGATGGAAGCCGGCCGCGCCATTGCCGGCGGTTTTGTCACGCCCGACCGCACCATGACGATCGCCTCGACGAGCCGCGCCTATCTCGTGGTCGAGAAGATGGCGATGGGCGACGGCCGCTACGATCAGGACCGGCTGATCGCCGCGGTCGAGAAGAATTCGCAAAAAACCTTGCTGCTCGATCTCGAAACAATCGCGCGCGAGGCCGGCGCGATGATCAATGCGGTGATGCTCGGCGCCATCGCCGGTGCCGGCAGGCTGCCGATCCCGGCGGAGGCGTTCGAGACGGCGATCCGCGCCGACGGCCGGGCGGTCGACGCCAATTTGCGCGGCTTAAGCGCCGGATTCGCCGCCGCGCGCGCCGGCTTGCGGCCGCGATTCGGTCCGCTCAAGCGTCACGGCGTGCCGTCCGCGCCGCTCGCCGGCCTCGAAAGCGAAATCGCCGACATGCCGGAGGCGGCGCGCGCAATGACGACCGAAGGCGTGCGGCGGCTCGCCGCCTACCAGGACCTCGCTTACGCGCGGCTTTATCTCGATCGCCTCAAGCCGATCCGCGACGCCGATGCGGCCGCCGCAGCCGAGGGGCGGCTCCTTGCCGAAACCGCGCGGCATCTCGCCGTGCGCATGTCTTATGAAGACGTGATTCGCGTGGCGCAGGCCAAGATCGATCCGTCGCGCTATGAGCGCATCGCGCGCGAAATGGCCGTCAAGCCGGAGCAGACTTTTACGGTCACCGAATTCCTCAAACCGGGCATCGACGAGTTTTGCTCGGTCCTGCCGCCTTGGCTCGCCCGCCGCGTCCTCGCCGTGGCCGAACGCCGCCCCGCTTTTGGCCGCGCGCATTGGGGCATGGCGGTCAATACCACGTCGATGTCCGGCTACTTGCGTTTCCACTTTCTCGCCAAGTTGCGCCGCTGGCGCCGCGGAACTTTCCGTTTCCAGGAGGAGCAGCGCGCGATCGAGGCTTGGCTCAAACTTATTGCGCAAGCCGCACCGCTCTCGGCCGAGCTTGCGATCGAAATCGCCGAATGCGCCCGGCTGATAAAAGGCTATGGCGACACCCACAAGCGCGGCAGCGGCAATTATCGTTCGATCGCTGCGCAAGTGATCGCGCCGGCGCTCGCCGGCGACATGCCGGTGCAGCAGGCCGTCGATGCGGTCGCCAGCGCGCGGACCGCGGCGCTGCTCGATCCCGAGGGCGAAACGCTGTCAAAATGCCTCGCCGACCTGGCATCGCCGCCGGTTCACGCCATCGCCGCCGAATAGCGCGCCGGGAACAAAGCCGCGCGCGCATGATTGTCTTCGTTGCTCAGTCTGCGCGAGCGGGTATGGCCATGGCCAAAACATCGCCTCGAAAATCCACGCTGCGCAAATCCACGCGGCGCCGCAGTTCGAGCCGTCGCGCATCAAATCGCCGTTGGTCGGCGCGCGTTACGCGCGAAAGCAACGCTCTCGACCTCGAGGGCGGCGTGTTCGCCTTGCGCGATCCCAAACGCATCGCCGCGTCGCTCAAGCGCTCGGCCGAGCGCAGCCGCCGGCGCAAATCCGATCCCTACCGCTCCGCGCTGTCGATGCTGACCTTCTACATCAATCGCGCCGGCAAAAATCTCGCCGCCGGCAAGCGCAGAACGCTGGAGCGCGCAAAAGTGGAGCTGCGCAGGCAATTCGGACGCGACTAGCAGCCCTGCACGTTTTCGCTGTTAAGTATGGCAGCGCTCGGCGGCGCGGCAACGCACGCTCGCTTAGTCCGCCCTACGCAGCGGACAAAAGAATGTTCCCTCTACCTCCACGATGTCGTCCTGACTGAGGCGGTCGACTTCCACGATGCTGCGTGGTGGATAGGGTGCGCCGCCCCAGATTTCCTCCTGAATCTTATTCACCATCGGCCGATAGCGATACATATCGGTGACATAGACCACGAGCCGCACGGCGTCGCGCAAGCTTCCGCCCGCCGCGTCCACGATCGCCTTCATATTCATAAAGGCCTGACGTATGCGAGCCTCGGCGCCGTCGACCAGCATATCGGATTTTGGATCTATCCCCCGCATGCCGGATACAAACACGAAATCGCCGGCACGTACGCCGAGACTCCACGTGCCCGTCGGCTTGATCGCGCCGGGCGGTGCAAGAAATTCAATCTTATTCCTCGTCATAGGATGCCGTCCGTTGCCATCGATCGAGGCGCGACGTCAGCATAGCAGAGCTTTGGCCGCTCTTGCTGCGCGCCGCCGCGCTTGGCTATGCTGATATGACCGCGGGCGTAGTTCAGTGGTAGAACGACAGCTTCCCAAGCTAATTCCATTAACCCTGAAACCCAGATTTGCTTGAAAAACCTATAGTCGGCGCGCATTTCTCCCCGTGAACAAAGGCCGGACGACGATCCGTCGCTCCGGGTAATTTACGGGTAAAGCGTCATGGAGAAGAGAACCGCCGACCTGCACGACGGATTTGTTGATGCGCTGATCGACTTCGCCGAAGGCAAGCCGATGCTGTTGCGCGACAGTCAAATCAAAGGGCTGCAACTGCGGCTCGGCAAGGTCCGCCATCAATGGCAGTTCTATAACGAGCGCAGCGACCACGGTAAGCGCATCTATACGTGCGTGCCTCTCGGACACTATGACCGTGGGGGCCGCTCTACGGCCGTTATAGGCGGTCGTGACAAGGGTCCCGTGGTGACCCGGTTCGGCGAGTACATCGGGCCGCAGCCGACATTGCAGCGGGCGGAGGATCACGTTGACGTTGCCGCCGCGCGTGACAAGGCGCGAGTCGAAGCCGCAAAGGCAATCACCGGGACCCTGCCAGTCGGCAAGCGGGACTCGGTGAAGCTCGGCGAGGCGTTCGAGGATTATCTAACCTACCTCGAAGACCTCGCCGCGAAACGTCGCAAGCCGCCGCGATGGGCAAAGAACGTCCGTTACCTTGGCAATCAAATCATTTTGCCGAAGTGGAAGAACTGGTCGCTCGCCGAAATGTCCGAGCGGCCGGACGCGATAGCCGACTGGCACGCCGAGCAAGTCAAAATCGTCGGCCCGACTTCGGCGAACCATGCGGTGAGGATCGTGCGGGCGCTATATCGGAAGCGAGCGAAGCGGGACCTGCGGCTTTCCAAAGTGAACCTGCCGACTGCTGCCGTCGATTTCGCTACCGAGCGCCGGGAAAAGAAGGGGATGGCCCCGGCCACCTTCCCGGCGTGGTTCGCCGCGTGGAAAGAGCTTAGGCCGATCCGCCGCTCGTTCCATCTGACGAACCTGTTGGTCGGCGCACGGCCCGGCGAGCTTGCGCGGACAAAATGGGGCGACTTGGATGCAGACACGATCACCGTTGGCGGCGGCAACCTCAAGGCGGGCAACAGCGTGCCAGTGCCACTGACGCCCGAGATACGAAAGGCTATCGCCATCGTCGGCGAGCGCGGCGACGCTGATGCGCTGATATGGGAAGGCTGTTCGCAGGCAAGCCGTGACGACCTGCCCGCGACCGGCAACGATTTGAGGCGAACCTATAAATCCGTCGCAACATCCGTCTGCGGCGTGCCCGATGACGTGAGCGCGTTCCTCATGGGCCACATGCCGGAGGGGATGTCACAGAAATACTTGCTCCGGTGGGCACTGTCCTCTGGCGACGCTATCAAGGAAGCACAAGCTAGGATCAGCGCGACCATGATGCGATTGTTGCACAGCGTCTCGGAAAAGAAGCGAGCCGCGTAAGCGTTGGCGAATGGGCCTCCGCTATGCAGTAACCACACTTAAAAAGACGTGTACCTTCCAAAATTCAACCCGCTATAGTGGGCGCGGGGCCGGGGAGTGGGGCTGATGGGGGTTGGCATAACCTACATGGGCACGAAGCGTGCGCTTGCTCCGGCCGTTGCCGAGGTGGCCCGCCAAGCGCAGCCCGGCATCTTGTTCGACGCCTTTGCGGGGATGTGTTCCGTTGGGGAGACCATCGGCGATACCCGTCAGATTTGGACTAACGATGTCCAAGTCTTTGCTTATGAAGTAGCTCGCGCAATCTTCATGTCGCGCGATAAACCGCCATCCCCGCTCACATGTGGCGATATTCATTTTGACCGATTTCGCAAAATTCAATTGCTGCTGTCCCGCTCCTTCGTCACGTCGCTGGCAATTGAAGAGGAATTATTGCAGGTCACCTCATTCGACGTATTCCAATCCAAACTACATAAACTACAAAAGGCAATTTCCAAAGAAACCGCAAATTGTCGATTGCGGTCGCCGCATCTTTTCGCAACAACTTACTCAGGCAATTACTTTGGGGTTGCGCAGGCCATTGAAGCAGACGCGATCTGCTCGTCTTTGAATACAGCCAAGAAGGGCCTGTCAATTAGTGACGACGAGTGGCGATGGGGGACCATCGCGCTCGGTAGGTCATTACTTAAAATAGCAAACTCGACCGGTCACTTTGCCCAATACCTAAAGCCGAAACTTGGTACGCACCGCAGATACATCGCTCTCAGGCGACGCTCGCTTTGGGCAGAGTGGCTTGAGTCGATAGCAATTATGTCGCCAGTCGGCGAACGCGCATGGCGCAAACAAAATCGCGCATATAACAAGGACAGCCTAAAGTTAATTCCCGCATTCGCGCGCGTTGGCGCGGATGTCAGCGTAATTTACGCCGATCCTCCCTACACCGACGATCAATACTCGCGCTTCTACCACGTTCTTGAAACTCTCTTCCTTTACGACTATCCCGAAGTTGCGGGCGCGGGGCTTTACCGACCAAATCGGTTTCAAACATCGTTCTCCCATAAAGCAAAATCTGCGGCTGCGCTCTCTACCTTAATCGAAACTTCTGCACGGACGGGCGCGGACCTGATATTGAGCTATCCCACAAACGGCCTTGCCGTCAAAGCGGGCGCAAGTGTTCGCGGGTTGCTAAAGAAGCATTTTAGGCGCGTCGAGATTTGCCGCTCCATGCCGCACGAACACTCTACCTTCGGCGCATCGAAGGGTTCAGCAAAGGCTGCGGCCACCGAACTTATATATCTAGCGCGCTCAACGTGAGGTCACGATGAAAGACAGCTTACGAGAAATCGCGCCGGAAAAGATTAAGCGCAATCAGGACAATCCACGTATATTTTTCCGCGACGAGGAGATGGACACCTTAACGGCATCAATACGCAGATACGGTATTCAAGTTCCAATTACTGTTTATAGGGAAGGCTCACACTTCGTTCTGTTGGACGGAGAACGCCGCTGGCGGTGCGCGAGGAAGCTAAATCTTGCTAGCATACCCGCGTTTGTGACGGCCAAGCCAAGCAAACTCCGAAATCTCTTGCTGATGTTTAACATCCACGCTCTCAGGGAGCAGTGGGACTACCTAACGATAGCTCGCAAGCTGCCGGACGTTATTTCTCTCTTCGAGAAGGAGAACAAACACCGTCGTCCAACTGAGATTGAGTTGAGCGAACTTACCGGGCTTACGCGTGGGCAAATTAGACGCTGCCGGTATCTGTTGGACCTGCCCGACAAATACCGCGAAATGCTTGAGAAAGAGCTGTTTTTGCCGAAGCAGCTTCAGAAGCTCTCGGAAGACTTTTTTATCGAGATGGAACGCGCACTCAAGACGGTAGAGCACCGGCTACCCGACGCCATACCCAACATCGATAGAGCGCGGGATGCTTTAATCTCCAAATTTAAAAACAACGTCATTGGCAACATCACTGATTTTCGAATGCTGTCGAAGATTGCTACGTCGATAAACAACATCGGGGTCAAGGAAGCAAAAGCTCGTGAGACACTTAAAGAAATTTTCGATCCAAAAAGCAAGACTAGTATCGAGGACGTGTACGCCGAGCACTTTGAGATGCGGTACGACGAACGTAAAGTGCTTCTGTCCGTGGACTCTATTTACGAGTATCTCGAAAATACTCTGTCCGAGGAAACTGAAACGGACCTCAGCACCGACCTCGTTAAGAAGCTTACTCGTTTGAAAAGCATTATTGATCGAATTCTGCGATCATAGCTATGGCCTTTGAGACTCTCTCTGAACGTCTGAGGCTCGTGGCCACTGAGAGCCTCCAACTGTGTCGGAACAATTGGGGAGGTAACGGCCTTCGTAAAGAGCAGGAGATTGATCCAACGATAGGGTGGCGACCAACGTTCTTTCTAAAACCGAATAAGGTCTTGATAACAGCGATCGAGGTTAGCGACATTCTCTTTCCTGAATTGCTTAAGATTGCTGCGCATGACATTGAACATTACAACCATCCCGTTTCAATCTATCAGGCCTGCGCCCTGGACATTTACCAGAAAGACCCGAACCTCGCGCGCGCAAATATGCTACGACAACACGGATTTGGGATTATTACGGTCGACGCAAATGGCAACTCCGCAATTCAATTCACGGCGCAGCCGATTACGCAGCATATTCCTCCCGGCCAATTTGAGAACGCGATAAGACCATTGACACAGCGACTTAGAGTTTCGTTCAGGGCTGCTTTCACGACGTACCAAACTAACATCGGTCAAGGGCTTCAAGAGGCGGGACAGATCGTTGAAGCGCTTATCAACTCGATTGTGGCGCAAGCGGTGAACGCGAACGTCGTGCCACCGAATACGGCAGGAAAGGGTACCGCCGACAAAATTGATGATCTTTATCCGACTCCTACGTTTAGAAACCACCGTGCCGCATTAGGTGGCGCGCGCTCGTTTGTTCGGACGTACAGAAATATTGCAAGTCACCCTGCTGCAACTCCGCAACAAGCGGCGGAACGGATCAGGAGGTGCAAGGCTGGATTTTTGGACGCTCTTCGCAATGCTGCGGAGTTGAAAACCGCCATGCATCAATTGGGGTATCAAGTGCGAATTGTGTAATGCGGTCAGACCCCGCTTATTGCGCGCATAAGTTATGCTTCATCAAAATATTCTTCGAAGTCTTCGAGGATAGACTCTCTCAAATGGGTCAAGTTCGGCTGGTGCAAAAGTTCTTCGACGGCATCGTAAGAAAGGTAGGAACAGCGAGCTGACATAGCGCCCCCTTCGAGAACCGAGAAAACTGGCCGAATTATCTCGCGGCGCACTTGGTCGCGTCGTTCAATCGGGGCCACGATATGCAGCATGATGTTCATTCGGGGCTGCATTGCCAACAAATCTGCCATCCGCAACAATCCGCTGTAAATCGCTGTCGTGTGTTCCACTTCAAACGCGTGCGCGATTGCTCGCCGATCAAGCCAAATCACGTCGATGTTCTCGATGGTCTTTAACGTGGCCAGATCATAATTTAGTGGGAGCGATGTTACTAATTTTTGGTGATACGTCGCTGGCAATATTTCAAGCACGCGCTGTCGGTCGGCGGGCGGTATCCAAATGCTAAATCCAAGTGTCGCGCCGAGTTGCGCAATTTGAGCTTGGACCATGTGTGACGGCCGAGGACCTGTTGCATAATCTTTTTGTTGGGCTCCTTCCTCTTCCGCTTCCTCTTCCCTTTCAGGAACTTCAACCGCTACCTCACCTGCTTCTGTTCGGACGACAGTGCGCTGACCGATGTGACGCATATCCGCGTGGTCAAGATCGAACACCCTCCCGCCGGACGCTTGTTGATCCAAGGCGTGCTGAATGGCGCGGCCGTCCTGTTCCGAAATTTGCACCAATGATTGCCTAAGTTTCGCAGCTTGTGCCCATCCTACAGAGCCGGGTTTCAATTGGCGTGTGAAACTCAGTTGGTTCCAAAGCTCTTCTATGGGAATTCCCTTTTCGAAGTCGAGCATGACGAGTGGGCGCACCTTAAACCGTATCGGGAACGGATCATTTTCGTCAGCAAAAATGGGCGTTGAGTCCTCGAATGCGTCGCTTTCGACTTCGAGGCTGCCACACCATCGAGAAAGCTTCACCAGATAGCAAAGCAAAAGATCGCCGCGTTTTACACGTTCAAAGGCAGCGGCCCGCTGTCTTGGGCGAAAGCCGCTAATCGACGCGCCATGCTCCTTAAATCGGCTCCATGTGTATGGAGTAAAAAGGTCCAGCCAGTAGCTCATGACGCAATGATCCAATTTGACCGCGAGCGTAGCAGCAAACCGCAG
>CAWGKM010000002.1:0-385000 GCA_963823225.1 uncultured Alphaproteobacteria bacterium
GAAAAGGGGAGAAGCGGATGTGGGGCGCGACATTCCCAAGAAGCCCGCCGCCTCCAATCGGCGCGCATTGCTCAGCGTGAGACCTTCAAGTTTGACCCAGACCAGGCGATATGGACAGCGGGGACATTAGACTTGGCAGATATAGCTTACGGTTCTGATGCGTCGTTCAGTGATGTTTCGAACCTGATTGCGCGCCATGATGGGAAAATCGTCGCCAAGAAACATTTGCCATCTTACCGGCACGGTGCCGGTTTGTTCCATACGCAGGATCATAGCTTCAAAAAACTTCTGGCTTTCTTCGGTAGAATCCTGCACGGCCCGGATATTAAAACCGGCGTCATGTAGCAGCGACATCATTTGGTTCGGCGTCACCAGATGATTGATCGACTGGTCGCGCGCCCAAGGGACCGGGAATACCACCTCGCCACCCTCGCCCTGAAGCACGTCATAAATGGCGAAAATGCCGCCCGGTTTCACAACTCGCCGAGCCTCTGCATACATTTTGTCCTTTGCCGGAATGTTCATCGCGACATGAATTGTCATCGCGGCATCGAATTGATTGTCTGCAAATGGCAAGTCAGTGGCGTCCGCTTGCTGAAAGACAACTCGTCCGCCAAGGCCAACCCAATCGGACATAGCCGTGGCTGCGTCGCAAAATGACGGGGTAAGATCGATGCCGCTCACGTGACAGCCGTGCTCCTCTGCGAGCGTTCTTGCAGGTCCGCCCAGACCACTACCGATGTCGAGGACGCGGGAGTCCTCGCCCAAATTCATCTGCCGGGCTAGTTCCAAGGTTGCCTTGCGCCCTCGGATATGAAACTCATCAAAGCGAACCAAGTCGCTTGTGCGCAATGCGGCCAGTTCTTTGCCTGCGCTCCGCAGGTTTTCAGCGATCGCATCGACAAGGCTAGCGCCGCCGCCGTAATGCGCTACCACTGGATCAGTCATCTTTTTCCTTTGGGGCTTGGTTTTCTTTGGGACTTGGCCGACCCGCTCCCCGCTTCGGCGCAATATAAAACATGGGCGTAGATCGCGCCTCCAATTGGGATCACGCCGCTGCAATGCGGGAAAGGTTATCACGCCCCAATACCGGGTTCTGTGACTGCGCGAACAGCCAAGCTCCGTATCCCACGACCCGATCGCGAGAGCCTGCCGTGTCTCCGGAGTTGCACAAGGAAAGCCGACATGCCTTAAAGCCACGGCGCCCGGCTTCCACCAGTAGGCCGGCCACTGCGAGGCAACCACAGGCTTGGTTCGGACCCAGACTGGCCCAATCGCCGCGTTCGATGGTCGCAGCCGTTGCCAGATCGAGGCGCCGTGCAGTCTCGTAGCTGTGATAATGCGACAAGTCGGAGCTGACGACGATCAGTGTCTCGGGCCCGCCCCACAGCCGGCGCAGCACATCGGCGACGTCTTGCGGAGTTGCCTCGCCGACGACAAGCGGCGCCACTTGGAAGGATGCCAGGACGGTTTGCAGGAACGGCAGCTCCACTTCGAGAGCGTGCTCGGGCGCGTGCGGCGCATCGGCACGGATGACGGATTGCAAGTCGGCAATCTTGCTCAAGGCCTCGATGTCCACGGGCACGCGGCCAAGGGGGGTCTCGAACGCATCGACCATGGGAGCGGCAATCCCACGGACGTGGACGTAATGTGCCGGCCCGATCAATACGACACGGGTGATCGCCTGCGCACTGCCTTGCAGCGTCGCGAATGCCGCGGCGGCAACGCAGCCGGAATAAGCATAACCCGCGTGCGGTGCGATCAATGCTTTAGGGATGACGTTCGGAGACGCTGCGCCCGCGGCGAGCAGGTCCAAAACCTGTGTCCGCAGCCGATCCGGATCGCCCGCGTAGAACAGGCCCGCCACTGCCGGCGGTCGAGTTGCCATGCTCGGTGAATCCGCTCGCATCTTGCTCCGCTCTCGCCCGATCACCATTTCTGACTTGTTACTGAATGAAACTTAGGCCTAGCGCGACATAAATCAACCCGTCGAGGGCAAACCGGGCCGTTACTGGCACGTCCTGGAGGACGGCCGCATCCAATGCGACGTCTGCCCGCGCTATTGCAAGCTGCATGAAGGTCAGCGCGGCCTGTGCTTTGTGCGCGCACGGCAAGGCGGCCAGGTGGTGCTCACGACCTATGGCCGCTCATCGGGCTTTTGCATCGACCCGATTGAAAAGAAACCGCTCAATCACTTCTTGCCGGGCACGCCAGTGCTGTCTTTTGGCACGGCCGGCTGCAATTTGACCTGCAAGTTCTGCCAGAACTGGGACATTTCGAAGGCCCGTGACCTCGATCGGATTCAGGACACTGCCTCGCCGGAGGCAATTGCCGAAGCGGCGGTGCAAAGCGGCTGCCGGTCGGTCGCTTTCACTTACAACGATCCTGTGATCTTTCTCGAATACGCGGTTGACGTGGCACAGGCTTGCCGCGAGCGCGGGATCAAAACCGTGGCCGTAAGTGCGGGCTATATCGCGCCTGAACCGCGGATCGAGTTCTTCCGACACATGGATGCAGCAAACATCGACCTCAAAGGCTTCACCGAGGGCTTTTATAAGAATCTCTGCTCGGGCAAGCTCGCTCCCGTGCTGGAGACGCTCGAATACCTCAAGCACCAAACGAAAGTTTGGTTCGAGATTACCACCTTGCTCATTTCCGGTGAGAATGACTCTGCCGGCGAAATTGAAGCTGAGAGCGCCTGGGTGAGGGATCACCTCGGCCCCGATGTACCGTTGCACTTCACAGCCTTTCATCCGGACTGGAAAATGACGGACACGCTGCCGACGCCGCCGGAGACGCTGCGTATGGCGCGGCGCATCGCGGCAAAGGCCGGTCTTCATTACGTGTACACCGGCAACATCCGCGATCCAGCCGGCCAGGCCACCTATTGTCACGCCTGCGGCGCCGTGCTGATCGGCCGCGATTGGTACGACATCACAGCGTGGCGTCTGTCTGCGGACAGCCGATGTTCCGAGTGCGGCACGCGCTGCCATGGTGTGTTCGATACCTTGGCAGGCCAATGGGGTCCGCGCCGTCAGCCCATCAAGCTGCGAGCGTGCGAGGCCGTCGACTGAGGCGCCCTTCACGCCGGTTTTGGCCGCAATATCTGACGCAGTGGGTCGATGCTGTTCTCTAATTCCGGGTCTAGGTGTCAAGCTCTCTTCAACGATCCTTGCCGGGCCCACTGTTCTCTCCGCGGTAGGGGCGTGCCCTCCGCATGATGGCGTAAGATGACGTTGGCGGATCAATGTTGAAAGCGCGGTCGCCCTTTCGAGCGCACGCCAAGCATCGAGCGATCTCACCACCGCCACCGTCCCGGCAGGGACGTCTTTTCCCGCTGTGTCGCGGAAACCCTGATCTCCTTATGCGCGCTACGCGGCGGCCTTCTTCGTCGACCAGTTGAACTCGGTCCCGTCGATCCACATGCGGTGCAGAATGACCGCGAGCTTACGTGCGACGGCGACCTTGGCCTTGCGGAGCCCATTGCGCTTGGCGAGCCTCGTTCCCCAAGCCTTGAGCGCCGACCATTTTGGCACGCGGGTCAGCAGCACACCGGCCGCCTCGAACAGGTACATGCGGAGCATGGCGTCACCGCACTTTGAGATCCGGCCGGACCAATCGAGTTCTCCAGAGGCATGACGCCGGGTCGTCAATCCGACATAGGCGCCAACACTTCTCGATCGCTTGAAGCGCGTCGGATCGTCAATCGTCGCTTTGAAGCAGAGCGCGGTGATCGGACCGACGCCAGGCACGGTCATGAACCTACGAACCTGCGCATCATAACGCGCCAGCTTGTGAACCTTACGGTCGAGATCGCCTACCTGCTGCTCGATAGCCTTGCGCGCCTCGAGCAGCGGTCTGACCGCAGCCACCAGTTCGGGACGAGTTCTCGATCAGCTCCTCGGCTCGCATGGCGAAGACATTAAACTTGGCACGGCCAATGACGAGACCAAGGTTCTTGAGCAGACCGCGGACTTGGTTTTCAAGATCGCGCTTGATCTTGACCAGCAATGCCCGGCTCCCCAGCAGCGCCCTGACCGAGTGGCTATCGAGATCCTTGACGCGCACCTCCTTGAACCAGCCGGTCTGCATGATGCGGGCGATCCCGATCGCATCATTGCGGTCACTCTTGTTGATCTGCATTTTGAGGACTGCCTTGGCGTGACGCGCGTCGATGCAGATCACCGGTAGACCCAATCGCTTGAGCTCGGTCCACAGCCATGTGGCCGTCGGTCCGGTCTCAAGCCCAACCCAAATCGCGCCCGGCGCATTTGATCTGACAAACGCGGCAATCGCTTCAGGATCGGAATCGACAACGCCCTCTCGCACTACCGATCCCGTCTGGTTCACAACGCAGATCGAGGTCTGTTTTAACGACACGTCCAGTCCGACATAGTATTCCATTTTCGCTCTCCATCGCTGCAAGGCCACATGAGGATGGCCTCGTACCTTCCTGAAGAGCTGATTCCCTGTGCCTTTGTCTGGCTCGATCCCGGAATTACCCCATGTTGAAAAAGTCGGCGACCAGCGGTGAGCGTGCAATATTTTACTCCCAACAGACAGTTTCTTGAATCAGTATTCTCCATTCTGCGCTTTTTTTGAATCAATGTTGCACAGAGACCCCCTCAAAATCTTTTTTCAACAGCATCGGTCAATAGCGACCATTCAAGGCAGGGGTCCGAATTGACGCGATGAGGCAATAAGCGACATTTGCACTTTGAGGCCACTTTAGAATTTCTTTCAGCCAAGCGATCTCTGGGCTACTCCAGCCCGGCCTTGCGCATGCCTTCGAGGAATTTTGCCATCGGGCCTTGGGTATAAGGCACGTATTTCTCAATCCAAGCAGTCGAGATCTCCGGTTGCAATTCCTTGAGCCGTTGGAGTGCCACGCGAGCTTCCGCAAGCTGCCCGGCTTGCGCAAGGCTCGCACACAAAATTCGATGACCGCCGGTAAAAGTAGATCGGTGCTGTACAGCCTTTCGACCGAAATTAACCGCTTCGATGTATCGGCCTCTCAAGTAATGAGCGGCGGCGAGACCCACAAAGAATATTGCGTTTTGCGGATCGTGCGGGTTCATCCGGATGGCCTGTTCCAGATGAGGTATCGCTCGGTCCGATTGGCCATCAAGCGCAAGGGCCCAGCCAAAATAACCGTGAGCGGCAGCGAAGTTCGGGTTCAGATCGATGGAGCGTTGAAATTGCTGAATCGCCTCCTCAGTGTGCCGCCGCGTGAATGCCACGTAGCCGAGCGCGAGATGGGCCCACGGATCATTGTCATCGAGCGTGGCCGCTCGCGTAGCCAGAGTTTCTGCCTGCCGAACCTGCGGTTCCAATTCCGACAATGTCCACGCGGCATAGCCCGAAACTAGCAGCATAAACGCCAACATGCTGTGTGCCGGGGCGTAATTGGGGTAGCGCTCGACCGCCCGCCTTAGCATCTCAATTGCGGCCTCACCCTCGTCCTTGGTCAAGCGCCAGAACAGCGAGTTTGCGTGCATAACCATATCCCAAGCGCCAATATCCTCTGGCGAGCGGTTTTGGGAGCGGATGCCTTCGGCCTCCAGCAGCTTGGGTTCAATGGCACCGACAACCTTTTTCGTGATCTCATCCTGCAACTCGAAAATGTCTGTCAGATCGCCGTCGTAGCGGTCGGCCCAGATGTGGTTGTTCGTCGCGGCGTCGATGAGCTGGGCGGTGATGCGCACGCGGTTGCCGCCCTTGCGGACGCTGCCCTCCAGGACGTAACGCACGCCCAGTTCGCGAGCGACGCGCTTTACGTCGACGGCCTTTCCCTTGTAAGTGAACGACGAATTACGTGCGATGACGAAAAACCAGCGCAGCTTTGACAGACCCGTAATGATGTCCTCGGAAATGCCGTCGGCAAAGTATTCCTGCGCCGGGTCGCCGCTCATGTTGGCGAACGGCAATACAGCGATCGACGGCCGATCGGCAGTCGAGGCTCCACTCTTGGCGGCAACTGCGGCGTCTTTGCTCACAATCGGAGTGGCGCTGTCGGTGATGGAGACGCGGTGAACCCCTATCGGCCGCGCAATGTTCTTTACGGTCTGTTCTCCCAAGTCCTCGAATCGGAAGTTCAATTTGTCGCGCACCTGATCGTAGACATTGCGTGAAACCATAATGCCACCGGGTTCGGCGAGCGCCTCTAGCCGGGCTGCCACGTTGACACCATCGCCGTAAATATCATTCTCATCGCTGATGATGTCGCCGACATTGATGCCGATGCGAAATTCGATGCGACGATCGGGAGCCACATCGGCATTGCGTTCGCCCATGCCGCGCTGAATGTCGACCGCGTAGCGCACCGCGTCGACGACGCTGACGAATTCCACCAGCATCCCGTCGCCGGTGGTCTTGACGATCCGGCCACGGTGCTCGGTAATCTTGGGATCGATCAGTTCCTTGCGGGCCGCCTTGAGCTGGCGCAGCGTCCCTTCCTCGTCAATACCCATCAACCGGCTATAGCCGGCGATGTCGCCTGCCATAATCGCGGCAAGCCTACGGTCGACGCGCGCCTCGTCCATGAAGATCGCCACCGATCTACCGTGGTCTCGAAGCAAGTTTATGGTCAGGAATGGTGCGTGTCTATCGAGGCAAGAATGGCCTTTCGCAATGCATCAATTAACGGTGGCGAAGTGACGTTGTGGGTCATCTTTGGCGTTTCGATCATGCTCTGGCGACTTCCGTTTTTGCTCCGATAGCGACGGAATTGCTGCATTACGGCACCCGATGGCGCAGCGTGAAGTACGTCACAGACCACGGTGTTAAGGCGTGCTACGTTCCTATCGCTCGCCAACGAGGTGATCGAATGAAACTTCCCCACCGTAGGAATATTCTGCATCTGGCAGCAGGTGCAGCCGCGCTTCCGGCTTTGTCGCGCACCGCCTTAGCGCTCGATTATCCAGTGCGGCCTGTCCATTTGATCGTGTTCTTTGCCGCAGGCGGGGGCAACGACATTATAGCCCGCATCATGGGTCAATGGTTGTCGGAACGGCTTGGGCAACAATTCGTCATTGAGAACCGGCCGGGTGGCGGCGGCAATATCGGAACCGAGGCCGTCGTCAGGGCCGCGCCCGATGGCTACACCCTGCTCTTGGTCTCTTCATCGAACACGACCAATGCGACGCTCTACGACCATCTCAACTATGACTTCATTCGTGACATTGCTCCGGTCGCGGGCATCAGCCGCGAGCCCAACGTGATGGTGGTGAATCCATCGGTGCCGGCCAAATCGGTCCCCGAGTTCATCGCCTATGCCAAGGCCAATAAGGGCAAGATCAATTACGCGTCGGCCGGCATCGGATCGTCGCAGCACATGTCTGGTGAAATGTTCAAGATGATGGCTGGCATCGACATGGTGCATGTGCCTCATCGCGGCTCGGCGCCGGCGCTGCAAAGCCTGCTCGGCGGAGCGGTGCAAGTCATGTTCGCCAGCATGCCCTCATCGCTCGAGTTCATCCGGGCCGGCAAGTTGCGGGCGCTTGCGGTGACCACCGCGGCCCGCTCAGAGGAATTGCCGGACTTACAACCTATCGGCGACTTCCTGCCGGGCTATGAGGCAAGTGTGTTTTATGGAGTAGGCACTCCCAGGAATACGCCGCCCGAAGTTGTGGAGAGGCTCAACAAGGAAATCAATGCGGGCCTGACTGATCTTAAGCTCAGAGCGCGGCTTACCGACCTCGGCGGCGCGCCGCTGCCGGGTTCGCCTGCCGAGTTCGCGAAGCTTATTGCAAGCGAAACTGAAAAGTGGGCCAAGGTGATTAAGTTCGCGAACATCAAGGCGGAATGATCCAGGACGAAATTCCATAACGTCCCGTTAGGCGAATGTCGCTTGCGTTGGGTAATCAAGGGCGAGTGAATCTTTTCGCAATGCGGTAATTGACGGTGGCGATGTGACGCTTCGGGTCAATGAGCGCCGTATCGAGTGAGCGGCAGCTACTTCCGTAATTCCCCTGAGAGCTGACATTCGCTTGCGCCGCAACATCGGACGCGCAGGGCCAAACTCAGACAAAATGCGTTACAGCAAAAGGAGATCGCTGCTCCGCTGACGGTGGCGCGACCGGACGGCGCGCCACGCGCATACCTGAGAATGTTTGCTGCGGGCAAAATTAGAGTTCACAGGATCAAAAAGTATTAACTATGATTGCCGTATCGGTGACGTAGTTTAATTTCCGAAAGTAGTTCGGACTCATTGGTGATCTTATAATAGGTATTATCGGCGCATTCATTGACGATTGGTTGCTGCATCACACCGCACAATCTTGTCGCTGCTGAGCAGCCCGGTTTCGTTGTCGAATAAAACGTGCTGGCAGAAAACGCCATCGTGCGCGGAAATCAAGATCTGTCCCGTCCGCGTCTCGACAAATCGGTCTGCTGGTCGGTCTACTGACGATTCGTGCGACGCGGCAATCGATGGCTCAGGCAGTGGCACCCAGCCACTGAAGATACCGAACGCCAACAATGCGGCGAGCATCCCGCAACACACCAGCGCGCGGGTGAGATTTTGGATGCGCTCGCGCGATAACCGGACCTTAGCCTCGCGACGCCGCTGCAACATCTGCTCGTGGGCGAGGCGCACAGCCAGCGCCGCACTCGTCCGGGGAACTGGGATTATAGCCATGGTCTAAACATGCGCATGCCTGTAACTCCGGAGTAAAGACGCATTCCATTATGTTTCATTATTTGACCATCCGAAAAATTGGCGAAAATTGTGCTGATGTATAGAAGGGGCGCGCGATCGGAGAGAAGGGCTAAGCGGCAGGTTTGCATCCGAAGGCCTTAATTTTATTGAATTTCGGAAAAAACGGTTGAGAAATGCGAGATACGACCATGGGCCATGAACATTGCCAGTTCGATTGCTGCATCGGGAATGAACGTCGCGGCGCTGCGGCTTCAGGTGTCGGCCAGCAATGTCGCCAACGTCATGTCGGATGGTCCATTGTCGGGATCGAACAATTCCAATAGCTATCCCAGCGCCTATGTTCCGTTGCGTGTCGATCAAATCGACACTGTCGGCGGCGGCACAAGCGCAACCGTCAGTCCAATTTCACCAAGCGCTGTGCCGGTGTTCGATCCAACCGCACCGTATGCCAATCAGGACGGCATGGTGGCCAGCCCAAATGTTGATCTTGCGAGCGAGATGATCCAACAGATCATCGCCAGCTACACCTTTGCCGCCAACGCCAAGGTGATGCAAATCGACGGGCAGATGACGGCGGCGCTTCTCAATATTACTGCCTGATGCCCATTTTTTAAGGTTGCCGCTTTAGTTCGCGCATTTTTTGCGGATTGATCTATAAGGGATTTTCACCAAGGCTCAACGACGCTCGACTTCCGATAATGCGATGGTCCGGCCGTGCTCCTGCCCCGCCAGCGATGGATACTTGCGTGCTGCATTGCAACGAAATCACAGAGTCAATGTCGCAAACGGGTCAACAACGCTGTTTCGAGCGTACTACCGGCACTTCCGCAGTTACCCTGAAAGCTGACAATCGCTTGCACCGCAACATCTAACGTCGCGGGTCAAAGGACGACCGCCACGCGATCGGAGCGGCGGGGTCGATGAACGGGGCCGGCTGTTCGTCAGGCCATCCAAAACGGCTTGTAGGATACGTCACTCGAGCGGCAGCGCAACAAACCAATATCCCGCAGTGCTCGATCGCTGAAGTTCGGCAGTTCGCCGCATGAAGTCATTGCATAATCGAACAAAACTGCGATGCGCTTGGCCTGGCGTTTAATGGCGGTCATGACACCCTCTCAGCGGACTATTTCAGGCTGCCTTTATAGCGGGGCCTCGTCACGCCCAATGTGATAGGCAACACAAAAATGCGCTTTACGGAAAATTCCTGGATAGGGGGTCCAAAAGCCTCGGCCTCTCTGAAAGGATCACTTGATAGGTGAATTGCCTGTGCGGCAAACTCGGCCGCATGTTCCTGGGCAGCCGAAGTCGACTGATGCTTGCGGCACTCGTTTTTGCTCTCGGCTGGGCTTCCGGCGCAGCCATGCATCGCGCCGGATTACTGTCTCTTTCGGCCATTTGCCTGGCAATCGGATCCGTCGCGCTCGCCTATTTTGCTTGGGAGTACCACAGAGCTTGGCGTCTCCGTCCTTTAAGCTGTGACCCCGAGAGGTCAATCACACTTAGAAACTGGTCCGGTCTAGCCGTGCACGGTTTGACCGTCAGACCAGAGTACATCACAACGGGCGTCGTGTTACTATTCTGCGCATTGGGCATGTATAAGTATTTTCAGGTCAGCCCGCCGCCCTTCATGCCAATTCTGCAATCGCCACCTGCCGTAATCCTGCCTGAAACCAAACCGCTTCAGTAACTGGTCGAGGAATCAGAACACAAACACCGCACCCTACGGTGGCCGTCAATGACCGATCGAGCTCCTGCCATTGGGATTTCCGCACGCTTGAGCGAACGCGGATCAATGGCTCTTTTGCTGTGGTTCTTTGCTCTCGTCTACATCGTGGAGGGTCTCGGCCAAATCGGTGGATT
Source organism: uncultured Alphaproteobacteria bacterium (assembly GCA_963823225.1). Taxonomy (GTDB): domain Bacteria; phylum Pseudomonadota; class Alphaproteobacteria; order Rhizobiales; family Xanthobacteraceae; genus BOG-931. The sequence goes on from CAWGKM010000002.1 coordinate 10,520, forward strand.
AATCGCACAGCCGCTCACTTATTATCTGAAACAAGCGCAAGGTTGGACACCGCTGCAGATCACCGCCTATCTCACCCTGTTCAATCTCCCTTGGATAATAAAACCGCTTTATGGCCTAGTTTCCGATTTCATGCCGCTCTTCGGCTATCGTCGCAAAAGTTATCTTCTGATTGCGAATGTTGCCGCTAGCTGCGGTTTTCTCCTGGTGAGCCAGCTCACGGTCCCCGACAGGCTAGTTTTTGCCCTAATGCTGACCGCCTATGCGATGGCGATTTCCAGTACCTTGTGTGGGGCAGTCTTGGTGGAGAATGGCCAGCGGCTTAAAGCGAGCGGCACGTTCATCACCCAGCAGTGGCTCTGGTATAACATTGCAGCAATGACCGCCGCCATTGTTGGCGGTCAACTTGTCCAGAATCTTTTACCTACCACCGCCTTGCATACTGCAGCGGCATTAGTCAGCTGCGCTCCCGTGCTTGTGATCTTCGGAACTTTGTTTCTCATCGACGAGAAAAAAGCGCCAATGAACGTTCAGGGCATGAAGCATACGTTTGAGGGGCTATCGATGGCGTTTCGGCGACGTCATCTGTGGATCATCGCAGCTTTCATTTTTCTTTATTATTTCAGTCCGGGATTGAGTACACCTCTCTACTTCATAATGACCGATAATCTTAAATTCTCTCAGGCGTATATCGGCATTCTTGGATCGCTCGCGGGCGCCGGTTGGGTGGCCGGCGCTCTCTTGCAGAGGCGGTATCTGAAGAAATTGACTTTGAAAAACTTGCTGAATCTAAGCATTGCAATTGGGACGGTAGCAAGCTTAGCGTTCTTGTTTTTCTGGAATGAGGCAACGGCTGCGGTTATCAGTTTCTGCTCCGGCCTCGCAGCAATGATTGCCACAGTAGCGACGCTGACCCTGGCCGCCGATTACTGTCCTCGCCGTGCTGAAGGCTTTGCCTTTGCGGTTCTAATGTCGATCATCAATCTTGCAACCGCGCTGGCCGACAATCTCGGCTCCTATCTGTTTACGGATGTGTTCCATCGCAGGCTCGAGCCACTTGTTATCTTATCTGCCGCATTCACGGCATTTGCTTTCGTACTGGTGCCCTTGTTGCACCTTGGTGAAAAACACCAAGGGGACCCCGCGGCAGTTGGGGCCATTGCTCCCCCTCCACCGGACACGCGATAATTCCTTAAGGTGCACAGCAGCAATTTCCTGCTGCTCATGTCTCAAAGGGGTCAATCGCTTCCGACCTCGTCGAGGCCGTGCGGCCTTCCATGTCCGCTTCGCTCCGATAACGACCGAAAATTCAGAAGCCGCGCCACGGCAGAAAAGGACCATACTGCGACATCACGCTCGGCTGACCGCCAGGGCTGGCATCCTCATAGACTGGCGTCTCGTTCATGATCAAGCATACACGTGACTAAGGCCCGTGAGGATCACCCCGATCGGATTTTGAGAGGGCGGCTGAAGGGATTGAGTAGGTCGCGCTGCGGCCGCCACCTTTTTGCGGCCAAGAGGTGCAAGTACTCCGTAGTCTCTTCAGGCTGCGTCGCGCTTTCCGCCCATCACTATTTCGCTGCTCGCCGGCCCTGGCAAGCCAAGGGCGCTGAGGAGGCCTTCTATTTCAAACCGGGCCGTGGCGTGCGACAGCGTCGGCGGCGTCCCAAGCGTGACCTGGTCGAGGTCATCAAGTGCAGTCAGTCCGCGCGGATAGAACTCTCGAAAGATCACTCGTTCAGCTAGTCCTTCCACACATCGAAAATTGAGCCTTCGCGAGAGTTCGCTCAGCCCGTCCCCTACGTGTCGGGTATTTCGCGAATTGAGCATCGAAAGGCGATTTCGCAGAACTATCCAATCCGCAGCCAAATTGGTACGGGCTTGATGCTGCCGGCGCGCTTCCTCCACCATCTGCGCGTAATGGCTCGTGCCGACGACGGCAAAGGTCTCACGATCAACCGTGCCAAGCACGTCTAAGTCGACGAAGCTGTCGTTCAATGGCGTGATCAAAATGTCGGCCATCGAATGCGCCAGCCGTCCAACATAGCTGTCGCGACCAGGGGCATCTATGACGACATAGTCGTAGTCGCGTGCGAAGGTCTCAACCCGCTCAGTAAGTGCCTTGCCGTCCGCAGCTTCATCCTCCGCAGTAGGATGATCAGTATTCTCAGTGAAATAGAGATGGTTGGGGATCTCCAAGTCGCGCTGCGTCTGCTGGCCCCAGGCGTGTCTGTTGACGATGTAATTTGTAAACGTCTTTTGTCTCGAATCGAGATCAATGGTGGCGACACGTTGCTTTGACTTCATGAGCGCTATGGCCAAGTGCATAGCAACAGTGGATTTGCCGGAGCCGCCCTTTTCATTCCCCACGACGATTACACGACCACCTGACACCGGAGCTGCTTTTTCAAGCGACATCATTGCCTCCGAGGTTCAACCGGCCGCAGCCGCTTTATTGCAGCTTTTGCGCTGATTCTCTCATGCTCGCAAGCATTGACCTTGCTAGTTAATAAAACTGCTCGCCGCTGTCTCCGATTGCGCAAAAATCGGTTGCGAACTCTTGAGATGTGCCAAGCCATTGTGCCGAGTTATGTCGGCAACGCGAGACTCGATAGGTATCTGCTAGTGGATAAGGCGGTCTAGTTGGGACCGCGGGAGTGTTTGTCGTCTCCTTTCGCACTGCACTGTCTGTCTCTTGACGGAACCAGCCCAGGGGCGAATTGTCGTCGAAACTCGGAATCGCGGTTTAGCCCGCCACAGCCCGAACCAGGGAGGCCGTCATGATCGTCAAGAATATTTTAGCTGGCAAGCGCGGCAACGTCGTCACGATCGCCCCGACGGCCGATCTTACCACGGCGGCAAAGTTGCTGGCCGAGCGACACATCGGTGCGGTCGTCATCCTCGGCGCCGATCACCGCATCGTCGGCATCCTGTCGGAGCGTGATATTGTACGCGCGCTTGCCGAGCATGGGCCGATAGCGCTGAACGCACCGATCAGTCAGGTCATGACGCGCGATGTAAAGACCTGCTCCGAAAACGACACCATTGAAGGCTTGATGAGCCGCATGACGACGGGAAAATTCCGCCATATGCCGGTGGTGGAGCAGGGAAAACTCATCGGTATCGTGTCGATTGGCGATGTGGTCAAGAACCGCGTCGAAGAGATAGAACGCGAAGCCGAAGCGCTACGCGATTACATCCGCCAGTAATAAGGTCGATGGTCCTCTCTCATCGGTCGGTTTCCTTGCTCGGTCTCGATATTCCTCACACACTGCTCGCGCTCGGCGACGAGGTAATCGAATAAATGATCGAGCATTTATAAGTCTGGATAGCTGCACACCGCCCGTGCTGCATTGCACCGAAGTTTCGCGGCAATTGGGCGCTTTGGGTCATTCGCTACCGACCCATTCAGCGCTCGTTCCGGCCAATGTCCGCTATGCTCCGATAGCGACTGAAATGTTGCGACGCCGCGAATGACGCGAAGTGCCAGAACCAGACTCGATCACCTTGGCGATCTATTGACTGGCGATCCACCGAGCAATCGGCGGCCAATCCTCTTTCAGGATACGAGCTCCCATGAACAGCCCGATATGGCCGCCTGGTACGGTCTTCTTCACGATTTTACTCTTCGGCGTTCCGAGATATTTGGCGGCATCAAGGACCTGCTCAGTTGTCGTGATGTCATCACTCGCGCCCGCCAGCAAATATGCGGGGCAAGTGATATCGTGGAGATCAAGTTTTCGGCCCAGCCCGATGAATTGGCCCTTGGCAAGCCGATTCTCCTTGAAAATCTGGGTGATCACCTGAAGGTACCAGCGTCCCGGCAGATCAATCGGATTTTCGTACCAGCTCTCGAATGTCTCCTCTTTTTTGAGATATGCCGGGTCGTCGATGTGCTCGTAGAGATCGACATGGTCCTGAATATAGTGCTGCTCAGGGTTCAGGTTTTTCCAGCCCTGCAACATGTATTTGCCCTTCATCAAACCGCCGCCCAGGGCCACAAGCTCCTCGTAGAACGAGGCGGGCGAATCATGGACCATGCGTTTGATCGGCCCGTTGCCGGCATCGGTGTCGATGGGCGCGCCCGCGAGCACGAGCGAGTTCACTTTGTCGGGGAACCGCGCGGCAATCATTGCCGACATCCAACCGCCCTGACACAGGCCAACCAAGTTGACGCGCCCCCCGAGATCATCGATTGCGACGATAATTTCGGCAAGATAGTTGTCAATCTCAAGATCCTTCATGTCATCAGTCGCCGACTTCCAGTCGGTCAATGCGACATGGCCTATGCCGTTGGCCAGGAGGGTTTCCACCAGGCTCTGACCCTTATGGTAGTCCGCGATCATGGCGGTATGACCGGCATAAGGCGCGTCGATGAGCGTGGGAATCCCGCCGAGCTTGCCGTACTCGCGTAGTACCATGGTCCGCAGATCGAGGCGTGCCTGGTTCGGCGTCGCAAGCTTCGGACGCAAGTCGTCGTGAATCTTGATCTCCTCATCAACAAATCTGAGGTTCTTCGCGTAAAGCTCCGCCCCTTGTTCGATCAACCCGGCTGCCATCGCCATGGGCCAGAATGCCGGCACACTCATTAAAGACAGATCGGCAGATTTAACGGATGGCTTTTCTGGCATGACTGCTTCTTATGCTTCTGGGCGAATGAGTGAAAACACACCCTGCGAATAGCGAGGCCTAATTTTCATCAGGACATTATTCCGGATGACAACGAAACCGATCTGGCTAACAGAGTTGGAAATCCGTGACATTGAAGAGGCTACCATCGCTCAGGCCTTGTTCTTGATCAGTCGCCACGTATGGCGCGCAATCATCAGATCTTCGTCCGTCGGGATGGCCCATGCGGAGGCCTTGCTCCCGGCAATCGTGATCCTCGGGCCGCCGCTGGCGTTCGCCTCTTCATCGAAGTGTACACCGAGCCATGCGGCTTGCTCACACACGCGACGCCGAATTTCGGAGGCGTGCTCGCCGATGCCCGCCGTGAAGACCAGCGCGTCCAGCCCGTCGAGGGCGGCGGCGAGCGATCCCAACTCTCGGCTGATTCGATAGACAAACAAGGCGACGGCATCGGCCGCGTGCGGATCGTTGCTCGCCAGCAGGGTCCGCATGTCATCGCTGACGCCGGAGACACCGAAGAGCCCGGACTCGTTATAGAGAAGATCGCTAACCTCACCCGCCGTCATACCCTTCTCCTGCATCAGGTAGAGAACGACGCCCGGATCGAGGGCGCCGCACCGGCGGCTCATGGGCAGACCATCGAGTGCCGTGAAACTCATGGTCGTCGCCACGCTCTTGCGCCGGCGCATCGCGCACATGCTGGCGCCGCTGCCGAGGTGGGCGACAACGACGCGACCGTCCGCTTCCGCCGGACCGAGGATGTCCGGGAGGACGCTGGCGATGTATTCGTAGGAAAGCCCATGAAACCCGTACCGCCGGATACCCCCGTCCGTGAGCCGGCGCGACAGCGCGAAGGCGGTAGCGATTTCAGGTTGAGTATGATGGAAGGCGGTGTCGAAGCACGCGATCTGCGGCAGTGCTGGGTAAAGCTTCGAGAGGGTAGCAATGGCGGCAAGGTGATGGGGTTGATGGAGCGGTGCCAGAGGAATGAGCCGGCGCAGCTCGGCGACCACCGATGCATCGATACGCACCGGCGCGGTATAGAGTGATCCGCCGTGCACTACCCGATGTCCGGCCGCGACCAGTCGATAGTTCTGAAAGTGGCCTTCCTGCCAGCGCAGAAGCGCGGCGAGCGCATCCTCATGGGTGGTCCCTTCTGCCAGATACTGATCGACCAGCGACGCTCCCGCGCGGTCCTTTGCCATGAAATGCACGCGGTGCCCGATGCCCTCGCACTCGCCATCACAGATGAGGCCCTGACGGCTTGGTCGCACATGAGCTTCAAAAAGCGAGAACTTGATGCTCGATGAGCCGGCATTGAGGACAAGAATGGCGTCACTCACGGCTTCACCCTCGGCTTGTGGCGCGCCAACAGCAGCGCGATCGCGCATGAGCCGAGCCGCGCGAGCGTCTTGTCGGCGCGGCTTGTCAGGATGATCGGCACGCGGGCCCCGAGCACGATGCCGGCAATCTGCGCTTCGGCCAGATATTCGAGCTGCTTCGCCAGCATGTTGCCGGCTTCGATATCGGGCACGACGAAAATATCCGCCTGACCGGCAACCGGCGAGACGATGCCCTTGGTCTTGCAAGCTTCCTCGGAGACGGCATTGTCGAAGGCGAGCGGTCCGTCGAGGATGCCGCCGGTAATCTGGCCGCGATCGGCCATCTTGCACAAGGCCGCCGCGTCGATCGTGGACTTGATTTTTGACGTCACGATCTCGACCGCGGAGAGGATGGCGATTTTCGGGCGCTCCAGGCCAAGCGCGTGTGCGAGCTCGATGGCGTTCTGGACGATGTCGACCTTGTCTTCGAGCGTTGGATAGATGTTGATGGCAGCATCGGTGAGGAAGAGCGGCCGCGGATAGTCCGGAGCGTCGATCACGAACACGTGGCTCATGCGTCGAGCAGTCCGCAGCTTTTCCTCGTGGACGATCGCGCCCATGAATTCGTCGGTGTGGAGGCTGCCCTTCATCAGCGCCTCGACCTTGTGATCGCGCGCGAGCGCGACCGCTTGGGCCGCTGCCGCGTGGCTATGCTCCGTCGGCACGAGCTCATAGGCGGAAAGGTCGAGCTTGGCCTGTTCCGCTGCGGCTCGGATTTTTGCCTCAGGCCCGACCAGTACGGGGATGATGAGTTTTTCCTTGGCGGCTTCGATCGCGCCAAGCAGCGAAACCGTGTCAACGGGATGGACGACGGCCGTGCGGATCGGTGCCAGCCCGCGTGTCTTTTCTATCAGCTCTTGGTGGTGACGGCCCTTCATCATCTATGGTCTCCAGCCAAAAAGAGGCGAATTCACCTCAGAATGTTATAGCCGGCGTTGCCGGCTAGCGCCGCAGGCCGTTCTTCTTCGCAACGCTTACGCCTCGATGAGTATCTATTAACAAAAACACCGGGACATTGCCCGGGGCTTTGTTTGGATAAGAAACTAGGCCAGCTGATAGCGCTTGAAGAACCAGCGTTTCACGCCATAGACGGTGACAAGATATCCGACGGTCACGAGCGCGAGCGCGCCCATGACGGTGGCGGGCAACGGAACGAAGCCGAGCCAGGGTGCGAGCGGCGAATAGGGAAGCGCCACAGCAAGGCCGAAGGCGGAAAGCGAACTTGCCACGAGCGCCGGATGCGGTCGATCCCGGAAAGGGTGCGCCGTGCGGATGATAAAGATCACCAAAATTTGCGTCGAGAGGGACTCGACGAACCAGGCGGTATGAAACAGTGCTTCGTCAACCCGGAAGACCCAGAGCAGCAGCCCGAAAGTAACGAAGTCGAATACTGAACTCAGCGGCCCGAACACAAACATGAACTTGCGGATGATGTCGAGAGCCCAGCGGCGCGGCTGCGCCACCATCGCATCGCTCACCTCGTCCAGCGGGATCGTTGTCTCCGACACGTCATAGAGCAGATTGTTCAGAAGAATTTGGGTCGGCAGCATCGGCAGGAAGGGCAGGAACAGAACGCCGGCCGCCATGGAGAACATGTTGCCGAAATTCGAGCTTGTTCCCATCATCATATATTTGAGGATGTTGACGAAGGTCCGGCGCCCTTCGCGCACGCCCTCCGCGAGCACGCCAAGATCCTTGCGCAGAAGGATCATGGCGGCCGCTTCCTTGGCGACGTCGACGGCGGTGTCCACCGAGAAGCCGACATCCGCGGCATGAAGCGGCGGCGCGTCGTTGATTCCGTCGCCAAGATAGCCGACGACATGGCCCTTGTGCCTCAAGGCCGTGATGATGCGGGACTTCTGGGGCGGCGTGACCCGGCAAAACAGGGTCGTGTCGTCGAGCCGGGCTATCAGCGCCTCGTCGGTCAGGCCTGCGACGTCCGGACCGGTCAGCGTTCCGGCAACGTTCAGACCGAGCTCGCCGCAGACATGCCGGGTGACCTGCTCATTGTCGCCAGTCACCACTTTCACGGCGACGCCGAGGTTGGCAAGGGCGGTCAGCGCCTCACGGGCCCCTGCCTTCGGCGGATCGAGGAAGGCCAGAAATCCGGCGAAGGTCAGGTCTGTCTCGTCGGCGACGTTCGCCTTCTCGCGGTCCGCTTCGACCTCGCGCCATGCGACTCCCAGGACACGGTAGCCCTCGGCGCCAAGGTCGTTGAATGTCGCCTCGGCGGTTTTGCGCGCAGCGGCATCGAGCGGGCGCGGCGGCGCTCCTCGTTGCTCATAATGCGCCGCGTGGCCAAGGATGTCTTCCGGCGCCCCCTTCACGATAATGAGACGTCGGCCTTTGCCTTCGACGAGGACCGAAACCCGGCGCCGCTCGAAATCGAACGGCACTTCGTCGATTTTGCGCCAAGCCGTGAGGTCGATCTTGCCGGCCGCAAGGATCGCCTCGTCCAGAGGAACTCTTGAGCCCGGTCTCGAACGCGGCGTTGAGCTGCGCCATCTGCATCACTGCGCCGCTGTCCTGCGCGCCGAGGTCCACTTCCCGGACCAGCTTGATGTGGGCTTCGGTCAGCGTGCCGGTCTTGTCGCTGCAAAACACGTCCATGCTGCCGAGATCATCGATAGCGGACTGACGCTTCACGATCACGTGCTTGCGCGCCATACGCACCCCGCCATGCGACAGAGTGACCGATACGATCATCGGTAAGAGTTCGGGTGTAAGTCCGACGGCGAGTGCCAGCGCGAACAGAAAGGATTCGAGCAGCGGTCGATGGAACAGGAGATTGACGAGGACCACGAACAGGACAAGAAACACCGTGGCCTTTACGATCATCATCCCAAAATTTTGGATGCCGATCGCAAAGGCGGTCGGCGGCGGCGGCTTCCGGAGCGCGCTGGCGATCGAGCCGAGTTGGGCGTTACGCCCGGTCGCCAGGACCAGCGCCTTGGCGGTCCCGCTCACGACCGAGCTTCCCATGAACACAAGATTAGGTGGGAACGTAGTCTCGCGCGCGGCCTCCGCGGTTACCGGCGCTACCCCCTTTTCGGCTGGGTAAGCCTCGCCGGTGAGAAGCGCTTCATCGACGTAGAGGTCGCGGGCTTCGATCAGCCGAGAATCGGCGGGCACGAGATCGCCGGCGGCAAGAAGAACGATATCGCCGGGCACGATCTCCGCCGCGGGGACGTCGACCGGCTGTCCATCGCGAAGCGCCTTGGTGGAAAGCGAGACCTGTTCGCGCAGACTGTCAGCAGCATTTTGGGCCTGGCGCTCCTGCGTTACGTCGAGGATTACGGACACGAGCACGATGACGGCGATGACGACGAAGCTCGGAACGTCCCCGGTGAACGCCGATACGGCCGCCGCGAAGAGCAGAATCAAAACCAACGGATTGCTGAACCGTTCAATAAAGGCGGTCAGCAAGCTCTTCCGCTTAGCCGACTCGATCTGGTTCGGTCCAACCGCCTTAAGGATGGAAGTGGCGCCCGGCGCGCTCAGGCCGGTGTCGGTGGAATGCAGAAATTGCAGGAGCTCGGGGAGCGGAAGGAGGGCCAGGTCCGACGTTCCTGGCGCAACGCGCTCGGCTGCGCCCTTGGTCGAGCGCTCCCCCGCGGGCTCCGGGGCGGCTGCATTGGGTGTGACGGAGAGCAGTGGGTTCATGTCACTTATTTACAGGCGTTGCGGCCTACTAGGCCAATTTCCCGGCTTAACGCATGCGTACCACCGGCTGCTTAGAGGTTGGCGCCTGCTCGGGCGGCGAAACTTTAGATTTATATTTCCCAGCAGTGCCACCGCCCGCCAACGAGGTGATCGAGTAGCTGATCGGGCAATCATCCTCGCTGCGATGCATACTCTACTTCCGTAACGGGTCAATTTCGACAGATCGACGATGTCTCCGCAATGTCCGCTTCACCCCCAACTGCGGTCGAATTGATGCATCGCCGCGACGCGCTGGGCCCGCAGATAGACATCCGTCGATTCGACCTTGCTTGTTCAGGTGAGGGTCAGATGATCCTCACAGCCAGCGCCTGACGTTTGCTCTGTAGCGGCTGTAGTCCGTCCCAAATCGACGTTCCAGAAAAGCCTCTTCGGGTTTGATCGCCCAATGCTGTATGATGATTAATATTACGGGAAACAGAATGAGAGCCCATATGGACTGATCCGCTATCACAATCCCAAGGTATACGAGTGCCAACCCGAGATACATGGGATTGCGGGTAATCTTGTACGGGCCCGCGATAACGAGACTACTCGCGGCACGGTCGGGTCGAACTGTCGTGCCGACGCCCTTGAATTTTAAAATGGCAGAGCCAGCCAGAACCGCGCCGCAAAGAATGACAAACCCGCCGATGATCCATGCTGTCGGATTTGGGACGACCTTGGTCGGCATCCACATACTCACAAGCAACCCGACGACTATGCCAGCGAGATAAACCAGCGGAGGAATAACCTTGACGTTAGGAGCGTCGGAATTGACCTCGCTCATATGCTGCCAGCCGCTGTCGCCTTATCCACATCCTCAAAGCAGACTTTGGTACGTCGCCCACCCATGAGGAGCCCTCAGCTGAGGCTTCTGCTTGACCGTGGAAAAACGTTACAACGTTTCCAATGCAATGTCGAAAGCCTGCTTCGGGTCAACCGCGTCATTGCGAGCCCGCTCTAGCCACGTCCGCTATTGCTCCGATCGCTACCGAATTGCTGCATTACGGCAACCGACGAAAGGGGCCAGACTCGAACATTTAAACTGGGAATGTGTGGAGGATTCGCGGCCTCGTTGACGACTAATTGAACGTTATCCCAATCCGCTTATCTCTTCGCCACGCAATGTGACACGACCGCTGAAGGTGATCATTCTCAATCATTAGCATGAAGTCATGTGGAATCCCGAAGGGACTTGCAACCTCAAGACATGCTCCGGCTACCGAAATGTTTCGGACCATGCAGCTGATTCCACCGCCGTGATTGAAGGCAATCGTTCCCGCTTTTAGGACACGGTGTCGCGAGGTCTTTCGCCTTTCCAGCGTGGCAAGAGGCTCCAGCTATGACGCCGGAGCCTCTTTATAACGTGCCGAGGCTCAGACGTATCCCGGCGCGGGGTTGACGTTAGGTCATCGATAATTAGGGAACTGTAAATGTGCAAAACAAAACGCCACCACATACCGCAAACCTGCATGGGTCTTATCTGCGATTGAGGGGCTATCACTCGAATGCTACCGCGCATCTGCTTATTAAAAGCCCATTTATGCGGATCGCTTAGATTATGAGACGCATCAGCCTTTAAGCACCGTTCTTTTCATATTCAAATTTGACTGCTGTTGAGGGGACATGACCTGCATTCCGTGCATTGTATTCGCAACACTTAGACAACAGTGGATCGTGCAACTCGAACTCGGTCACGTTGGACCGTTTCCGAACCAAACCCTTGCCTTACAAGTTGCCGTAACTGACGCGTTGCGATTGCGTAGATTAGGCCGCCCGGCCCGTGTCGTTGTTATAGCCGAGGATGGCGAAACTCACGCGGAAAGGTGCCTGTGCGAACAGTTCGGTCGCTGAACAGAGCGATCGAGGCGAAAAATCAACTACGGAAGCAAAACAAGACAACCCGGCGGGCTGAAAATGAAAGACCGAGTGGCGGCGTTTAATTTCTCATCCCTATTGTGCTTCATATCCCGCACCCCTATGTGAGTGCACAAAGGCAAGCAGCGGCTTGTCCGAGAGCTGCCCGTAAATCGGGGACATACCGAAGACTCCGTTCTCTCCAGGTGGCAGCGCAGGTGCCGTCGGCAGGCTCAATAACACTCCAAGTAGAGTTGCGTTCGGCTCGGGTGCCGTCAGCACCCGCCTGCGCCGCTGTGCGCGCTGCGTGCGGCGAGCATCCCTCTCATCGAAAAGGCAAAAGCCATTCTGAAGGATCACAAGTGTCATGACGGAAACCACGACTGCCACCACCAATGCCAAGACTACGAAATACGCTGCCTCCTCGTTTGACATCCCGGATTACGGGATTCCGAAATTCGAGATCCCGCTTGAGGTGCGGCAACTCGCTGAGAAAAGCGTGGACGAGGCTAACAGGGTCTTCGACAGCTTGATCGTGGCCGCTCAGAGGGCCAGCGCTTCCTTGGACGGGCAGGCCGCGGCAGCGATGGAAGTGCATAGCAAGGTGAGGACATTCGCTGAGCGCAATGTCGCGACCTGCTTCGATTTCGCTCAGAAATTCGTGCATGCCAAGAGTGTACAGGAAGTGATGCAGCTCCAAGCCGAGTTGGTGAAGACACAATTGCAAGCAATCACGGAGCAGACCACGGAACTCGCCAGTCATGCGGTCAAAATAGTGACAGAGGCAACCAAGCCAAAGGACTAACCTGCCTGTAAGACGCTCGACCTCACTGTCCCACTTCCCCTGCGCGGCGGCGCCGACGAAGTGACCCAATGAACCTCTCGCAATGCGGTAATTGACGGTGGCGAAGTGACGTGATGGGTCAAAGGCTACACATTCACGGTACCCGGACGACTTCCGCTTAGCCCCCAATTGCAGACGAATTGCTGCGTCACAGCGAACGTCGAAAGGGGCCAATTTCTGCCGCGAGTACCTCTTTCGGGCACACTAAAGCCAATGTAGCATTCATGGAGCGCTGCCAGCGGGACATGCCGGAATCCCGATAATTGCAATGGGCAGCACCGTGCTGTCGGCGGGCATTCCAATTTCATTGCTCAGGTATTGAGCGTCTACGCTTGCGCCAAGACACTGGAAGAACTTTATGAAACTTCCCCGTCGCATCTTTTTGTATCTGGCAACGGGCGCCGCCGCGCTGCCGATCCTGCTGCGCGTCGCCCAAGCGCAAACCTATCCGAGCCGGCCGGTGCAAATCGTCGTCGGCTATGCTCCCGGCAGCGCGGCTGACATTCTCTCGCGTCTGATCGCTAAATCGCTGTCGGAAAGGCTCGGCCGACCATTCGTTATAGAAAATCGTGGAGGTGCTGGCGGCACTCTAGCTGCTGAGGCGGTCGTGCGTGCGCCACCAGATGGCTACACGCTGCTTTTTTGCGGCTCGCCGGACACATTCAACGCAGCGCTATACGACAAGCTCAATTTCAATTTCATCCGCGATATTGCACCCGTCGCAGGCATCTCTCGTGGGCCGCTTGTGTTGGTGGTGCACCCCTCATTTCCAGCCAAAACAATTCCCGAATTCATAGCCTATACCAAGGCCGATCCAAACAAGGTCAATTTTGCATCGGCCGGCATCGGCACCGTGGCCCATATGGCCGGCGAGCTGTTCATGGCCATGGCGGGCGTCAAATTGGTGCATGTGCCTTATCGCGGCCTGGGGCAGGCGATGACCGATCTGCTCGGCGGACAGGTGCAGGCGATATTCTCCACCATACCGCCGGCGATCGCACAGATCAAAGCCGCCAAGCTGCGTGCGCTGGCGGTAACGTCAGCGATGCGTTCCCCGGTGTTGCCGGACCTGCCGACCATCGGCGATTTCTTGCCGGGCTTCGAGGCGACCTTACTGAATGGCCTAGGCGCACCCAAGGACGTTCCTGCGGAAATCATCGACAAGCTCAACAAGGAAACCAATGCCACCCTCGCCGATCCAGGGATGAAGGCCCGACTGGCCGACCTCGGCAGCGAACCACTGGCGATGACACCCGCCGATTTCGGCAAGCTCCTCGCAAACGAAGCTGAGAAATGGGCAAAGGTGATCCGGACGGCAAACATCAAGCCCGAGTGAGATCAGCCGTTGCCGCCCGAAATTCCATAAACTCCGTTCCGCGAAGCAACTCAAACTCAACCTGGAACTTTATTAGACCTATGGCATCTCGACATCGCGGCGCCGAAGCCCTCGTGAAGGCAATGGCAAGCGTCGGCGTCCGACACATATTCACGCTATCGGGCAACCACATCATGCCGATCTTTGATGCTGCGTTGAACACCGGCATCGCACTAATCCACACGCGCCATGAGGCGGCGGCGGTGCATATGGCAGATGCCTGGGCGCGATTGACGGGCGAGCCAGGCATCGCGCTCGTTACGGGTGGACCCGGTCATGCGAACGCGTTAGGCGCGCTCTATACCGCGGCGATGGCCGAATCGCCGGTGGTGTTACTCTCGGGACATGCGCCGAACAACCAGCTTGGCATGGGCGCATTCCAGGAGATGCGGCAAGCGGATATCGCCGCTCCGCTTGCAAAGGCGGCATTCACGTGCGCATGTGCGGGCGACGTCGCGCAAGATTTTGTGAGAGCAATCCGTGAGGCCCGCTCGGGGCGCACCGGCCCGGTGCACCTAAGTCTGCCGACTGATTGCCTCGACGACGAAGTGGACATGGAGAACGTGCCACGCTCCGAAGCTTGTTCCAACGAGGCGATAGCACTCGATACAGGCGCAGCAGACGGAATGCTGGAACAGCTTCGGCGTGCGCGGCATCCGCTGATTCTCACAGGCCCAGCGCTCATGACGCAGAAGGGCCGCCAATCTAGCGCCAGGCTCCAAGATGTCTTGCAGATTCCCGTCATCGGTATGGAGAGTCCGCGCGGCATCGCCGATCCCAGTCTCGGTGCGTTTGCACAGATTCTAGCACAAGCCGATTGCATTCTGCTTCTCGGGAAGCGGCTCGACTTCACGCTCAAATTCGGTAAGCCGCCGTCGCTCGATGCGCATTGCGAATTTCTGCAAATCGATCCCGACGCTGAAGAGATTGAACGGACACGTCGCGCAGTGCATGCGCGATTATCTGCGAGCGCGCTCGCTGAGCCGCTCGCAGCGGTGGAAACGCTTGCGCGCTGCGGGCAAGCTAATCCGGCCAGGAAGTGTGGTTGGTTCGAGGAAACCCTGGCGACGATCAGGTATCGGCCGGCGGAATGGGATAATGCACGGTCGGGTCAAGTTGGCCGCATTCATCCGGTAGAGGCGCTGCGCCCGTTGCAGGCAATACTCGACGGGCACCCGGATTCGGTATTCATCTCAGATGGTGGGGAATTCGGCCAGTGGGCGCAGGCGTGCCTTAGCGCACCAAATCGCATCATCAACGGTGTTGCAGGCTCGATCGGAGCGGCGCTGCCCTTCGCTGTCGCTGCGCGCATTGCCAAGCCTGATGCTCCGGTGATTGCCGTAATGGGTGACGGCACATTCGGATTTCATCCGGCGGAAATCGATACGGCTGTGCGCTACGGATTACCTTTTGTATGCATCCTAGGCAATGACGCGCGCTGGAACGCGGAATATCAGATTCAATTGCGTGAATACGGACCCAATCGTCTCCACAGCTGTGAGCTGCTAACCACGCGATACGACCGCGTGGCGACTGCTTTCGGCGGTTATGGTGAGTTGGTGACGAGTGCAAAGGAGGTAGGGCCGGCAGTGCATCGCGCAATGATTTCCGGCCGGCCCGCATGCATCAACATTTTGATCGAAGGAACTCGAGGCGCCCAGCATCGATAGGTCAAAGAGGCTGTAAACCGGCCTGCGCCGCGAGCGGTGAATCATATATTTGCTGGAAGCGCTCCACGTCTCACCTGGTCGCTCGGAGCACAGCGAAGCAAGTATGCCGGCAGGTTGGTTCCGTGCCAGCTTATCCCCAAACAATGGAACTGCGGATGCTGTTCGGCAGCTTCTCGCTGAAGCGGCCGACGCCAGATTATATTAGACGAAGCTTTTTCTCCATTTCAGCCATGTCTGGTTATTGATGTAAATCAAAGGCAGCCAAGTTTAGTCGTGATTTCGTTACTGCGGCGGCATGTTTCAACTCTATCATCGGGCGCTGAAGCGAACGCGTTGATGGTCCGCGTAACCGGAGGGAGCGAAAGATGAAAAAGCTATTCGCCTCGCTGGCGATATCGGCATTCTACGGCAACATTAGCACCGGCGATGCCGCCAAGAACAGTTCGAACTCGCTTCCGCAGCTAAGCGACAGGTGAATGATCTACTGGGCCGTTGGCGGTATAAGTCCCTGCTGTATTTGCGATTGAAATATACATTATTGAAAAATGAAAGTTGTTGAATACCACCTCGGCCTCGAAAATGAGAAAAAGTAGCAAAGAAACGAAGCAAGGAAACCCGCATGGCAGAAGCTACGGCGCTGATCTTGACCGATTGTCCGGCGAACGGAGTAGCGCGGATACGGCTGAATCGTCCTGAAGCGCGCAACGCGCTCAACACCAAGTTACGAAAGCAATTGGCAGATGCTATTCGCGCGGCTGACGAAGATGAAAGCATGCGGTGCGTGATTCTGTGCGGCAACAACACATATTTTGCGGCCGGAGCGGATCTGAAGGAGATCGTTGATCTCGGACCGTCGGCGGTCTGGCGGGTGGGGGTACCGCGCTTTTGGAAGGCGATTGCCGGATTTTCCAAGCCATTGCTGGCCGCCGTTGCAGGTCCGGCGCTGGGCGGCGGATGCGAACTGGCGCTGCACGCGGATATCATCATCGCCGCTCGAAGCGCGCAATTCGGCCAGCCTGAAGTCAAAGTAGGCATCATGCCCGGCGGCGGTGCCACGCAACGCTTGATGCGCGCGATCGGAAAATATCGCGCCATGAAGCTGATGCTGACCGGCGAGCCGATCAGCGCCGAGGAGGCGTTCGCCATGGGCATGGTGAGCGAGGTCGTTGCCGACGAAGATTTAGATGCCCGGGCCATCGCGCTAGCTACTCAGATCGCGGCACTGCCGCCGGTGGCGCTACGCCTGATCAAGGAAGTCGCGCTCGCCGGGGCTGACTCCCCGCTCGATGCCGGATTGCTGTTAGAGCGCCGCGCCTTCGAAATGCTTTTCGACACGGCAGACCAGAAAGAGGGAATGCACGCCTTCGCGCAACGCCGTCAGCCCACCTTTACGGGGCGATAAGCACTGCGTCGCGGCGACCTGTCATTCAACACAACATTCACGGAAACGCACTCATGTCTCTCGATGTCGCACTCGTTGGCTACGGCAGAACACCCTACAGTAGGAATAAGCCCGGCGAGCGCGCTTTGACCGTTGACGAATATATCGCCTGGGCGGCCGAGCTCGCGCTGACCAGAGCACACATGTCCAAGAACGACTTTGACGGCCAGGGGCTCGGCGTCGCCCATGCCGAAGTAGCGCACACCGTCAATTGGTCGGCTGCGGTCGCCGAGGTTCTCGGGATAAGCCCGCAGGTCTTGTTGCGAGCCGATCAGGGCGGGGCTTCGGCCGCCTCCTTACTCATTCGCGCCGCGGCGATGATCCAGGCCGGCATAATCGACCGGGCGCTGGTGGTCGGGGCCGACACGCCACTGAGCATGCCGTCGGTTGCGCCGGGGCTGCCGCTCTCGCCGGAGCGGACCCGCGGCGTATTCTGGGATTTTCAAGGACCCTTCGGCGTGATGGGGGCAAGTGCCCAGTTCGCACTCGTGCAGCGCCGCTATATGCACGAGTATTCCGTTACGCTCGAGCAGCTGGGCAAGGTTGCAGTCACCGCGCGCTATCACGCCTCCCTGAACCCGGCGGCGATCTATCGCCAGCCTTTCACAATCGACGATTATCTGAATTCGCGCGTTCTGTCTGATCCCATACGCCTGTATGACTGCGTTCCGATTGTCAACGGCGGCCTCGCCTATATCGTGACATCCGCCGCGAGCGCCAGGACGATTACCGATCGCCCCGTCTATCTGCTCGGGTTTGGCGAGGCCAACAACTACATTCGCGGCTCCCGCTCGCTGCCCGACATTACCTATACGGGATTCGTCGAGGCTGCACCGCTGGCGCTGAAGCGGGCCGGTCTCGAGCACAAACAGATCGATTTTCTGCAGCCTTACGACGATTATCCGTACGTCGTGGCGATGACGATCGAGGACTTCGGTTTTTGCAAGAAAGGCGACGGCGGCCGCTTCATCGCAGAGCATGACCTGCAGTTCGACGGCGACTTTCCGCTCTTGACGGACGGCGGGCAGTTGTCGGGCGGCCAACCCGGCGGCGCCATCGGGGGCTTCGCGCCTCTGATCGAGGCCGTCACGCAACTGCGTGGCGAAGGCGGCGCAAGGCAAGTCAAGGATGCGACTATCGGCGCCGCCTGCGGGTTTGGCGGCATTCCCTACGGCCGCCCCGGCCGTACCTGCATATCGCTGATTTTTGGAACGGAGCCCTGATCGATGACTAGCAAGATTTCAGGTAAACCGCTGCCGCAGTTGACTGATCTGACGCGGCCATTCTGGACTGCCGCCAAGCACAAGAAATTGGTTTTGCAGAAGTGCTCCAAATGCTCGACGTTCAATTTCTTTCCCAAACCCTGGTGTGTCGAATGCGGCAGCCGTGATCTTCCATGGACCGAAGCCAAGCCGTTCGGCACCGTGTATTCGTTCACCATCTCGTCTTCGGTCGCCATGAATTATCCGGCATGGGAGGCCGAGCTTCCGATTCTGATGTGCCTGATCGACCTCGACGACGGCGCGCGCATGTATGGACAGGTCACCGGCTGCTCGCCCGAACAACTCTATATCGGCATGCGGGTGGAAGCTTACTTCGAAGACATCAGCGACGAGGCTGGTATTCCCAAGTTTCGCCCGGTGCGACCGGCAGGCGACCAGGATCGGGTATGAGCATGCAATACGAGACGCCGAGCGCGACGGTGCTGCACAGAGCGGCCATGCGGGGCGTTTCTTTCGACTGGAAAGATCCTTTGTGTTTCGAACAATTGTTGACCCCGGAAGAAGTGATGATCCGGGACGCGGCGCGCGATTACGCTCAGCAACGGTTGATGCCTCGCATTCTCGAGTCTAATCGCAACGAAACCTTTGACATCGACGTGATGAAAGAGATGGCCGCCCTGGGCTATCTGGGCGCCACGATCGAAGGCTTCGGCTGTGCCGGCATCAGTTACGTGGCCTACGGACTGATCGCGCGGGAATTCGAGAGGGTCGACACCTCCTTTCGTTCGGCGATGGGCGTTCAAACCACGCTGAGCATGATGCCGATTTATCTATTTGGCAGCCAGGAGCAGCGCGAGCGCTACCTGCCGGCGATGGCGCGCGCCGAACAGCTCGGCTGTTTCGGCCTTACCGAGCCCGACCACGGTTCGGACCCGGGCAGCATGAAAACGCGCGCGCGCAAGGTGGATGGCGGCTACCGCCTTTCCGGCACCAAGACCTGGATCACCCATGCGCCCATCGCGAGCGTGATGATCGTCTGGGCCAAAGATGACGAAGGAACGGTGCGCGGCTTCATTCTCGAACGCGGCTTGTTGGGACTGACGACGAGCAAGATCGAGGGCAAATTCTCCGTGCGCGCTTCTCCGACCGGGCAGATTCTGATGGACGATGTGTTCGTGCCGGAGGCGCAGCGCCTGCCGGATGCGCACGGCCTCGGGGCGCCGTTTGCCTGCCTGAATAATGCGCGCTTCGGAATCTGCTGGGGGGCCATGGGCGCGGCAGAATTTTGCTGGCATGCCGCGCGGCAATACGCGCTCGACCGCATCCAGTTCGGTCGACCGTTGGGCGCCAATCAATTGGTCCAGAAGAAGCTCGCCGATATGCAGACTGAGATCACGCTCGGACTGCACGCGTGCCTGCAACTCAGCCGGTTACGCGATGACGGGCGCGCCAGCCCGGAGACGGTTTCTCTGCTGAAAAGAAATTGCGCCGGCAAGGCACTCGACATCGCGCGCGCGGCCCGTGACATCCATGGCGGCAACGGCATTGCCGACAGCTATCACGTCATCAGGCATATGCTCAACCTGGAAACGGTGAACACGCTAGAGGGAACGCACGACATCCACGCCTTAGTGCTCGGTCGAGCACAGACCGGGATATCGGCGTTCAGCAATTAAGCGTGCCATGAACAAAGCAATGTGGACCCGCACTGAAGCTGTTTTGCAGCTGATCGATCCGTGCTCGATCGCCATCATCGGTGCATCCTCGGATTTCACCAAGGTCAACGGCAGGCCGCTGAAGCATTTGCTCGGCAAAGGCTATACCGGGCGTATCCTTCCGGTAAATCCGAAATATCCGTCGATCGCAGGCATTGCCTGCTTCCCTTCGATCGATGCGCTGCCGATAGCCGCAGACCTCGCGATCGTCGCCGTGCCGGCAAGGGAAGTTCTCGGCTGCATTGAAGCGCTGGGCCGGCGCGGCACCCGCGCTGCGGTGATCTTCAGTTCCGGCTTCGGCGAAACGGGATCAGCCGGCGAGATGATGGAAGACGCGCTGGTTGAAAAGGCGAGGTCGCTCGGAATGGTTTTGTGCGGCCCCAACTGCCTGGGCTTCATCAACGCCTTCGACAACGTCTACGCGACGTTCAGCCAGTACGCCGACGGCGAGACTGCCGCTGGACCGATCGCTTTCGCGACTCAGTCGGGCGCTTTCGGCACGGCCATTGCGGCGCTGGCACGTCAGCGCGGATTGGGATTGGGCTATTTCATCAATACGGGAAACGAGGCCGATCTGTCCTTCAGCGAGCTACTGATCGCTGTCATCGAGGATCCGCGCATTCGCGTCGCGGCCGGCTATCTTGAGGGAATCCGAGATGGCAAGGACTTGGTACGGCTCGCGCGGCGCTGTCAGGAGTTGAACAAGCCGCTGGTGCTGACCAAAGTCGGTCGCATGGCATCCGGCAGCCGCGCCGCCGCGTCGCATACCGGCGCCTTGGCGGTCGAGGATGCGGTATTCGACGCCGCACTGCGCCAATATGGCGTGCTGCGTGCCCGTAACGAAGAGCAAATGCTTGACATGCTCGATGCGCTGGTCGATCCGCGCAACGCCGCCGGCAATGGCTTGGGCATTGCGACTCAGTCCGGCGGCGCTGGCGCCATGATGGCTGACCGGGCTGAGGAAGTGGGTCTTGTGTTGCCGACGCTCACGCCCGAGACTCGGGTCCGGCTGGCTGCGGCGGTGCCGGTGTTCGGCTCATCCGACAATCCTGTCGATGTCACCGGCGAATTTGTCGCCCGGCCGCAATTGCTGCGCGAGTCCGTGGTCGCACTGATGGACGATCCGAACGTACATGTCGGTATCGTCTGGCTGCAATTGATGACCGCCCATGTCGACACCTTGGTCCGCATCTTTACCGAAATCCGTGACCGGACCACCAAGCCGTTTTTCGTATGCTGGGTTGCCGCTCCCGCAGAGGCACTGCGGCGGCTGCGCGAACAGGGCATTGTCGTTTTCACGGCTGGCGAACGCGCGGTGGAAGCGGCGGCGGGACTGGTGCGGTACTGCGCGTTTCATCGTCGCGCCGCGGAGCCCGCCTCGACGCTCCCGCTCCTTTCGCCGGGCATCCCCGACGGCGTCGTTGACGGCGTGCAGCCGACCGTGCTGGCGGCCGAATGGCTGCGCCGTGCCGGGCTGCCGATTGCGCAGGTGGCGCTCGCGCGCGATGCTGACGAAGCCGTAAGCCTGTGGCGCGCAAGCGGAACCGCCGTCGCCCTGAAGATCGAATCTCCCGACATTACGCACAAATCGGATATCGGCGGTGTGCTGCTTAATCTCAACGATGAGCCGTCGGTGCGTGACGGTTTTCGGACCTTGATACGCAGGGCTTGCGAGACTCTTCCGAGCGCCCGCCTTCAAGGGGTCATCGTGCAACCGATGGCACGCGGCGATCTCGAGCTTGTCGTCGGCGTCAAGCGCGATCCGGTCTTCGGCATGGTCGTCATGGCCGGGCTGGGCGGTCTTCTGGTCGAGGTTCTCAAAGACGTCGTCTTCCGGCTCGCGCCGTTCGACGTCGCCGAAGCCGAGCGGATGTTGGGCGAGCTGCGGATAGCCGCGCTCTTCGATGGTGTGCGCGGTCGGAGCGGTGTCGACCGGCACGCAATCGCAAGCATGTTGTCACGCTTGTCCCGTTGGGCCGCCGCGATGGAGCCGACACTAGCCGAACTGGATCTCAATCCGGTTCTGGTCGGCGTGTCGGGTCCGATTGCGGTCGATTGCGTCATGGTTCTCGAAGACAGCACGGGGGCCCAGGCACCAGCTAGCTCAACCATCAACCAACAGTAATCAGCTAACATTGGGAGGAAACAATCATGCCAACCAAGCTGAAGTTTCTACGTCGCGTCGGTTTATTTCAGGTCGCGTTGCTGGGCGCGATTCTTGCAGGACTAATGCCTACGCTCTTCGCCGCGAACGCGGCCCTGGCGCAGGACAACTATCCGACGCGTCCGATTACGCTCGTCGCACCTTACAGCGCCGGCGGGGATGCCGATCTCGCGGCGCGCAATTTTGCATCTGTCGCCCAGGGGCCACTCGGCCAGCCTGTAGTCGTCCTCAACAAGACCGGAGCCAGCGGTGTGCTCGGCTCGACCTATGTGGTCAGGTCCACCCCGGACGGCTACACGCTTTTGTTGGCACGAACCGGTTCGCAAGCGATCCTGCCGGCGCTTCAGCCCGCCAAGACGTCTTACAAATGGGACGAATATACGTTCCTGTCGACGCTCGAGCTCAATCCCTATGGTTGCGTCGTCAATGCCGAGTCCCCATTCCACACCTTCGGCGATCTCGTCAACGCGATCCAGACCAAGGGAAAGTCTCTGAATTACGGGACTGCCGGTGTATTCACCACCAACGACATGGGGCCGCGGCTGTTATTCAATATCCTCAAGCTTGGGAACAACCAGACGCCGACGGAGATTCCTTACCGCGGCACCGGCGAAACGGTGGAATCGCTGTTGGCCAAACAAACGGACTTTTCGTGCGGCAGCCTCGGTTCATTCATCAGCTTCGTTCAGAGCGGCGCCTTGCGAGCCTTGATCGTCACGACCATCAAGCGCCTTGATGCGATGCCTGACGTGCCGACGGCGGACGAGCTCGGCTACGCCAAGATGGAAGGTATCGTGGGCTGGAGTGCCGTCCTCGGCCCACCGGGTCTGCCAGCCGCAATCCGCGAAAAATTGGTGTCCGTCATCAAGACGGTGAGCAAAGACCCGGCCTGGCTTGCCGGAACTGGCCGCACGGGATCAGTACCGTACATCTTGTCTCCCGAGGCGACGAAGAAATACATCGACGATCAATATCAGTTGTACCGGGACTTGGGTGAATCACTCGGCATCATCGACACCAGGCCATGAATTGCTCTGGCTGTACGCAAATTTCGGTGATGTAGTCGCGGCGCGTGTTGCTTACTCAACGCTTACCGTCCCCTTGAGATGGAGGATCGGCGCGCAGTTTGCTGTGGGGAAGGGTGAGCGCGCGTTGGCGCGCCACTCGCTCGCGCCTGCTGACGATATGGCTGTCCGAATGAAATAATCGACACGCACTTCGCAATGGATTCTCAACCAAAACTTCGTGAGTCAGACCAACCAGGCATTCGCACGAATCGATGGCCTCATCGCTTCGTTCGCTGGCGCCAAGGACAACCTGCTCATGGGCGTGCGCATAGTCCAGTGATCGAATGAGCAACTGTGTTGTCGCTCTCGCAATGCAATAATTGGCGGCCGTGAGAGTCGGCTCTGGGTCACGAACGACCAATTTTCGATGTCCGCGTGATGTCCGCTTCTCTCCCGAGAGCGACCGAATTGCTGCGTTACGGCAACCGTCGCTTCGGGCCAGGAAGCGACATGCTAGACATGTTAATTGGTGGGCTGCGGAGCCGCACGCCAACGCGGCTCCGCGCAGAGCTATTTCACACCGCTGGCTGCCTGTTCGATGAGGGCGACAACGGCACTGGGATTAGAGACGTAGATTGCGTGACTGCCAGGCACCTCGGCGACGGTGGCGCCGGCCCGTTTCGCCATGAATTGCTGTGCCGGATAAGGAATCATCTTGTCGTCGCGGACTTGAAGATACCAGCTTGGCTTGGACTTCCAAGCCGGCTCTGTGACCGCGCCGCCAAGGGCGTCGACGCCCCACGGCACTTGGGACTCGGCCATGAAAGCGGCGGTCTTTGGATCGACGTCGCCGGCAAAGGAGGCAGCGAATTTGGCTTTGTCGAGAAACAGGTAGCCGTCCTTGGGCGGCAAAATCGGTGGCACAGGCGCGCCGGGCGGCGGATTGGCGATCAGAGTATTAACTGATTCGCCTTTGTCCGGGGCGAAGGCGGTGATGTACACCAATCCTGCGACCTTCGGGTCAGTCCCCGCCTCGGTGATGACAACCCCGCCGTAAGAGTGCCCGACCAGGATCACGGGGCCTTTTGCTGTCGCCCACAGGCGAACAATTTGCCTTCAAGTCTTATTCAGCGGCATTGTCGGTACATAGCAAACAGCTGCGGACCGGACAGATAAATCGTTTGCAGGCCGAGCCCGCCGTTACGTGCGATCCATTGGCGAATCGGCGTTGGATAGATACTCAAAAGCGTCCGTGTCGCGGGCTTATTGATCAGTTCGAATCCGAGAAAACCCGGGCGCCACGCCGCATGAAAGCCGAGGACGGCCTTCGGTGTAACGCAAATCCGGTCACGCGGCACAATGCCAAGCACCATCGTGCAGGCGGACGAGCAGGTCCCATCGATGACAACTTGTTCGCCGGCATCGCGGAGCGCAGTGTAGCGCGACCAGTAGACGCCGATATTGCCGCCTTCGTCGTCCGTTATGCGTACGACGGCTGTCGCGGTTTTCGGCAAAGCCGCAACAAGGATCGCGCCGAGCCATATCATTGCGACCGGCGATCGTGCCAAAAGCAGGAAGCCCCGCGCGCGCATGGGAAAGCCGGCAACCAACCGAATGACAGAAATCAGGGTGTCAAGGACTTGCAGAAGAAGGACTTGCAGCAGTGGCTGTCGATGGGCTCAGCGTTGCTTGGTAGGCAGCCCAGGCGGCGAAACCTAATGTTCCCCCGGCTGCTACATAGGCCAACCACTGCTGCTGCAGAGACTCTTGCTCGGGAGGTGGAATCTGAGCATAGGATCCCGATGCGCATGGCGACAACGGCGCAATGGTCGTGACCGCGCCGGGCTGGACGTCGACCGTGCAGCCGTCATCATAGACGATCGTTGCAGCGCCGTCGGGACTCACCATGACGGAGTCGCCGACATTGGCATCGATGCGGCTATTGACCGGCTGGAAGCCCTGGCCCTGATTGATTGAAAGGTTGCCTTGCCCCGGCTCAAGGGTTGCAGCCCACGTGGAACCACTCAGGAGCATTGCACAGCAAAACGCACCGAAAACGGTTCGTTTGCCCATTTTCTCCATCCCCGATTCAGCAACCGAAATTCGTTATACCATTCAGGACTATTAGACCAAACCTACGATTGAGATTTTCAGAGTGGGTGTAGCCTTTATGCAACAAGGTAAAGTTAGCGTAAACTCAGCCTAAGTCTCGGCTGGTATCGCAATATTACCGTATTCGTAGCTGTCCTAAGTACCTGCAATAATAGAGTTTTTATGGGGCCGGCGGTGATCGACCTGCATTGCCATATCCTGCCCGGGCTCGACGATGGGGCCCGTGATTTATCCGTAGCGCTGGATATGGCCAGCGCAATGCACGCACAGGGCGTTACCCATGTGGCTTGTACCCCGCATATTTTACCCGGGCTTTATCATAATTCCGGTCCGCTGATTCGCCAAGCAACCCAGCAACTTCAAGAGGTTATCGATCGGCAGGAAATTCCGCTTCGCCTGGTCACCGGCGCGGACGTTCACATGGCACCCGATTTTGTTGCAGGACTTCGGTCCGGCCAGCTCTTGACCATTGCCGATTCGCGCTACGTGCTGGTCGAACCGCCCCATCATACCGCGCCGCCACAACTGGAAGATTTTTTCTTCAAACTGGTGGTGGCGGGCTACGTCCCGGTCCTGACGCATCCCGAGCGGCTTTCCTGGGTTCCGTCGCGTTACGAGACGATCAAAAGGCTAGTTCGGGCGGGGGTTTGGATGCAGGTCACGGCGGGGTCTTTTGCTGGCGCCTTCGGACGCGGTGCCCTATACTGGGGAGAACGAATGTTGGACGAGGGGTTTGTCCACCTTATTGCCACCGATGCTCACGATGCTGAGCAGCGGCCGCCGGATTTAGCCGCCGGGCGCGACTTGGTGGCAAAGCGCGTTGGCCCCGAAGAAGCGCAACGCCTGGTGTTAACGCGTCCAATGGGGATATTGGAGGATCAGAATCCTTCGAGCTTGCCCGGGCCATTAGGGGTGGCAGATGTTGAAATGGGGTCGTCCCCAGAAGCAACCGGTCAGTCCCAGAAGCGTGAGCCGCATGCAAGCAGCCATGCTGGTGCTGGCATGCGCGGCCTGTCTGGGCGGTTGCGCCGGTTCTTCTGGTAACTTCGCCGCCGTCAGCGGCGGCGGCGACCCAGCGTCAACTCCGGCCTATGGTGCGGACGGTTCGGTGGGCTCGGCGTCGGCCTCAAGCGCAAACGCTTTTGCGCCCACGGGCGCTGCCGTGCATTCGGCCGCGGCAAGTCAAGCAGCCGATGCGCTCACCTCGGTCGCCAAACCCGGCAGCGCCGCCTACAAGATCGGCCCATTGGACGTTCTCGACGTGACGGTGTTCAAAGTGCCCGACTTGGCCAAGACGGTGCAGGTCGCGGAGGACGGCAGCATCAATTATCCGCTCATCGGGGAGGTCACGGCCGCCGGAAAGACCGCGCACGAACTCGAACACGATCTCACGAAGAAGCTTGGCGCCAAATATCTCCGCGACCCGCAGGTCACGGTTATGATCAAAGAATATAACAGCCAGCGCGTCACGGTTTCGGGTTCGGTGAAATCATCCGGTGTCTATGCCATCAAGGGCAGCACATCGCTGATGCAGGTGATCGCGATGGCCGGCGACATCGATATGAATACCGAACTCGGGCGATGTCATCGTATTTCGCACGATCAACGGTCAACGTTCCGCCGCGAGATTCGACATCGATGCGATCAAGGCCGGCAGGGCCGCAGATCCGCAAGTCGAACCTGGTGATGTCGTTGTTGTCGATTCTTCTGCAACGAAGGTCGCCTTCCATAACATCATAACCGCAATGCCGATTGCGGCGACGGCGGCCGTGTTCTCCGGGCTATGAGCGGCGAGTCATGAATTACAATCGCGCCAATTTGCCGGAAGAAGGTGACGCGAAGCCTGGAAGTGTGGTTCCAGTGGCGCAATTTGTCTCGGCGACGCGCGATCCGTATAGCGTCGGCGGCTATGGGCCGACGGTGGATCCCGCATCAAAACTTCAACTGGACCTGCTCGAATATTTGCGCGTGGTGATCAAGCGCCGGTGGCTCATTTTGAGCATTGTCACCGCAGCCCTGGTTATCGGAGCGCTCATAACGTTGATGAAAACGCCACTGTATACTTCGACGGTCCGGCTGCAAATCGATCGCAACGTTGCCAAGATCGTTGAGGGCGGCAACATTACACCGGTTGAAGGCACCGATCTTGAGTTTATGCGAACGCAGTACGAACTCTTGCAGAGCCGCACGATGGGCGAAAGGGTCGCCTCGGCGCTCAAGCTCGGGGAGGATCCGACATTTTTTCAGCCCCACGAGTTTTCGATTCTGGACTTTCTAAAAGGACTGTTCGTTTCGGCTCCGGCGCCTGCCAACCAGAGCAGTAAAAAAGTCAATTATGAAGGTGCAGCCGCTGCTGTAGTGCTCGCCCACCGCTCGGTACGTCCCGTCATCGGCTCCCGGCTGGTCGACATTTCCTATTCGGATCCAGATCCGGTGAGAGCGCAAAGGATTGCCGAGGCTTATGCCGATGCCTTCATCGCGTCTAATCTCGACAAGCGATTTGAAGCAAATTCCTACGCGAAGGTTTTCCTTGAGGATCAGCTGGCGCAGCTGAAGGTTCGTTTGGAGCAGTCCGAAAAGGCGCTCCTTGATTTCGGGCAAAAGCAAGAAATCATTCAAGTGAACGACAAGGAATCGATTGCGGAAACTAATTTGGCGGCCGCAAACGCGGCCCTTGGTTCACTGGTGGCAGAACGAATGAAGAATGAAGAGCTGTGGAAGCAGCTCGAGTCGGCAAAGGCGATCGATTTGCCTCAGCTGCTCACTAATCCCGTCATTGAAAGTTTGCAAGCGAAGCGGAGTGGGCTTGAGACCGACTATCAGGAAAAGCTCGAAACCTTCCAGCCGAGTTATCCGGCGATGGTTCAGCTTAGCAACCAGATTGCCGAAATCGATCGGCAACTTGCCGTGGAGGTCAATACGCTGAAGAGTTCTTACAAAGCGGCGTATGATGCCTCATTGGAACAAGAAACGGAAATGAAGAACCGGATTGAGGGCTTGAAACAGGATGTCCTTGATCTGCAAAAGCGCAGCATCCAGTACAACATTCTCAAACGGGAAGTCGACACCAACCAATCGCTCTATAACGGCCTGTTGCAGCGCTACAAGGAAGTCGATATTGCCGGCGGTGTTGGCGCGAATAACGTCTTTATCGTCGACAAAGCTGCGTTACCCGGCAGACCGTCCTCGCCGAACATGTCGCGTGCGCTTATGACCGCGCTAGCGCTGGGACTGGCGGCGGGGCTCGGCTTAGCTTTTCTGCTCGAGCGTCTCGACGACACGTTACGGTCGCCGGAAGAAATCGAGCGAGCTTTGGGGTATGCAACGCTTGGCATCATTCCCAAGGTTGGATTGGGAACGAGCCTCGAAGCGGAATTGGCGGATCCGCGATCGCACACGTCGGAAGCGTATCGATCACTATGCACTGCGCTGCAGCTTTCAACCGAAAGAGGCCTGCCAAAAACGATGCTGGTAACCAGTGCGGGGCCGGGGGAAGGTAAATCCACGACCTGCCTGATGCTGGCGCGGCATTTTGCCAATATCGGCCTTAAGGTTCTGCTTGTGGATGGGGATCTGCGTAAACCGTCGCTCCACACCAGGCTCAATCTCAACAATGCAACCGGGCTTAGCAATTATCTGACGGGGGCTGCCGCGCCGCCGGAGCTTTTGCAAAAGACCGATATGCCCAATCTCGCCTTTATGGCGTCCGGACCGTTGCCTCCCAATGCTGCCGATCTCCTTGGCAGTTCGCGATTGCTGTCGCTGTTATCGGTTGGATTGGAAGTATTCGATTTGATCATTGTTGACAGCCCGCCCGTCATGGGACTGGCCGACGCGCCGTTGTTATCGAGCGCCGTTGCGGCCACGATTTTCGTCGTGGGTGCTGGTCAGGTGCGGACCAGGCTCATCCGCGCCGCAGTCAAGCGGCTTGAGTTTTCGCGCGCCTCGCTCATCGGCACCGTGGTTACCAGGTTCGATGCCCGCAGCAGCTACGGCTACGGTTATGGCTACGGTTATGGCTACGGCTACGGATATGGTGGTTATGGTTATGGCGGTCGCGGCCGCGTCGACGAGCCGGCCATTGCCGCATCTGACCAAGCGCACAGGCCGAAGCTGACGAGCGCGCCCGCGGAGGGATGATGACCGACAGGATGGCACTGAAAATTGCCATCGATCTCATGCATGTCCCCTCGCAGGTACGGCTCTTCAGATTCGAGCCGCTGCCGGATGGCGTGCTTACATTGCTGCGTATCGCGGCGGGCGACGGCGAAGCGGCAAGTGCCGCCGCCGTCTCGACCGACCGATCGCCGGAGATCGTTCGGCAGGCGGCTACCTTTTTCATCGAGCAAATTCTGTTCGCTCCCAATTCCGACAGTTACCGGGTACTCGGTGCGAGCCCGCAAGCGAGTCCCGGCGAGTTGAGGCGCAATGTTGCCCTTCTGTTACGATGGCTGCATCCCGATCTTGAACCTGAACGAGAGCGGTCGATCTTTGTCGGCCGGGTAACAGCGGCTTGGAATGACCTGAAGACGCCAGAACGCCGCGCGGCATACGACGAGTTGTTGCGACGCGTTGACGACAGGAGCAAATCCCGCCTGCGGGGCGGGAAGTCGCGGTCGGGGCGTCACGGTAGCGGCAAGCCGTTCCACAATGGTGGTTCTCATCGAAGCGGCCTACGGCGGAATGCGAAGCCGACGCGAGGCGCCGACCGCATCGGCTTCTTTCGTCGAGCACTTTCGGTTCTCTTTAATCGGCCGCTACAGTAATTTGTTTAGCGACTCGATCTACGCGTCCGTTGCTGCAGTCGTTATCAGGTCATTTGCCAATCAAAACGACAAGGAAACCACAGCAGCTACACCTGCTGTCGAAACGTGAGATCATACCCCCGCGCAATGCCATATCTCCGCCGCCATTATGAACATCCTAAGCGCCTTCAATCGACGTAACCGGCCATGAATATCAACGCACACCGTCGTACGCGTTCGCGAAAGATTGTCCTTGTCGTATCCGCCGCGGTTTTGACCTGGCTGGTGGTAACGCGGAGCCTTGCCGCCTTTCTTGCCGACGCCGCGCCGCAGGCGGCATTGTGGGTGGATTCCCATCAACCCGAAGCACTCGACAATCTCGCCGATGCGGCGGTCAACGCTGCGAGTGCAACTCGCGTGAGCGCCGGTGACGGCGACAAAGCATCGCCGCAGGCGGACAATACTACCGCAAACGTCAAGTCTGAAAACGCCCAGTCTGGCTCAGGCAAAGTCACCGTTACCCCAAATGTGGAAGCCGACTTCTCGGCGTTTGAAAAATTCGGCGCGAATCAAAGTATCAATCGGCCGATCGCACCCGAGAATGCGGCGACTGTTCGCAAATGGGCGGATAGCGCGCTGATGCGCGAACCGCTAAATGCGCGCGCGCTGCGAATTTTAGGTCAGCTCGCCGAGGCTGACAGCGACAACTCGAGCGCTGCGAAGTTCATGCACGCTGCCGACCGACTTTCGCTGCATGAGGCCGTCGCCACCTATTGGCTGATGCGGAATAGCGCTGATGCTAATGACTACAAATCCGCAATTCATTACGCAGATATACTTCTACGAACGAACACTCCGTCGTACCCCTATGTGTTACCGGTATTGGCACAAATTTGCGAGAACAAGGACGGCGCCGCCTTGGTTGAGGCGGTTCTCGCCGACAATCCACCGTGGCGAGCGCAGTTCATTTCGACCTTTCCGAACGACGTGCCCGATGCGCGCACACCGCTCGGCGTGTTGTTGGCACTGCGAAACGATTCGGTGCCGCTCACGGCTGCGGACCTGCGACCTTACATCACTCGGTTGATCGCGCACAAATTTTACAGCCTTGCCTATTATACATGGCTGCAATTTCTACCGGCCGAGCAGCTGCGGCAAGCTGGCCTTTTGTTCAACGGCAGTTTCGAAAATCCGCCGTCAAGCCTGCCATTCGATTGGACGATCACGCCAGGGGCGGGCGTCACGATCGACATCGTTCCGCGACCGGACAAAAGCGGCGAACATGCCCTTCTGGTCGATTTTCAATACGGGCGGGTCGACTATCACAGCGTGACTGAGCTCGTTATGCTCGCTCCCGGCACATATCAGTTCAACGGCGAATACCAGGGCAAACTCATCGGTCCGCGCGGCATGAAATGGCGGGTCGTATGCGTCAACGGTGCGATCACAAGCGGCGGAGAGAGCCCCATGATTACCGGAACGACGGCGGATTGGAGGGATCTAGCCTTCACATTCACAGTTCCCGCTAAAGACTGCGGCGCCCAGTATGTACGGCTGGATCTTGATGCGCGAATGGCCTCTGAACAGCTCGTTTCGGGATCCATATTGTTCGATAATCTGCAGATATCGCGTGTCACAAATCCACCAAGTCCGGGTGGCTAGACCGGGCTAAAATCCTCGCATTTAGAGAGAATTGCCGTCGATCATGGCTTCGCTAGACTTCTTCCGGGCACTGCCGTTAAGGACTGTCTTGCGCGAACTGGTTCCCGCACAATTGGCCGAGCATTGTTTTGGTGCTTGTGTATTCACTCTGGTCTGTTCTCTGCTGCTCGGCGGCGGAACGCGAGGCGGATTTTTGTCGGATGCGATCCTTGAATTGATCTCCATTCCGGCGTTGTTGCTTGCGTTGTCCTCGCTGGTCGACTTGCCGGTTTGGTGGACGAAGACCAGAGCTGACGTGCATTGGGTGTTGGCGTTGTGTTGCGCCATTGCGCTGTTGCCGCTGATACAGCTCGTCCCGCTGCCGCCGTGGATCTGGACCAGGCTGCCGGGCCGCCAAGAGATCGAAAACATCTTCGAGCTTACGGGGGAACGGCTGCCCTGGATGCCGATCAGCGTTTCACCGTATTCGACCTGGCTGAGCTTCCTTGCGCTGCTGCCGCCAATGACGATCTTTCTCGCGGCCATTCAATTGGGTTACCGGGAACGTCGCGGATTGAGCCTCATCATTATCGCAGTTGGCGCTATTAGCGTTTTTGTCGGCTTGACCCAGGTTGCCGAGGGTCCCGGGAGTGCGCTGCGTTTCTATGCTATTACCAACGACACCGAAGCGGTCGGATTCTTTGCCAACAGAAATCATTTTGCCGCGCTGCTCTACGCAGTTCTGCTGTTTACCGCCGTATGGGCAATCGACATTGGCTTCAAAACTGGATCCTGGCGCGATGTCAGAAGCTTTGAAGCTGCGACCATCGGAGCGCGCACGGGAATGTTGCTGATCTTTGTCGCGCTCATTGCAGGCGAGGCCATGGCGCGTTCGCGTGCTGGGCTTGCGCTGACAATGGTCGCGGTACTTGCGGTATTTGCACTGGCTCTCATGGATCGGCGGAATAAATCAGGATCAATGCCCAGCAAGCTTTTGGTTGCAGCGACAATTCTGGCGATTATCCTATCCGTGCAATTTGCGCTTTATCGAATTCTCGACCGCTTCGCGACCGATCCCTTGGAAGATGCCCGGATAGTCTTCGCACATAATACGATCGAGGCTGCGAAGGCGTTTATGCCTTTTGGTTCGGGTCTTGGCACCTTCGTACCAGTGTATGGACTGTTTGAAAGGCCAATCGACACGATCGCAAACCGTTACGTCAATCACGCCCACGACGATATTCTCGAACTATGGCTCGAAACCGGAATCATGGGTGTGATCTTTATTTGCTTATTTGTGACTTGGCTCGGGTTTATGAGCGTAAAGTTGTGGTGGAGACCGCCGGCGAGCTTAAGCGAATTCGATTGTACGCTTAGCCGAGCCGCGACCGTGATCATCGGGCTCCTGATCGCGCACTCTTTCGTCGACTATCCGATGCGGACCGAAGCGATCATGGCGATTTTTGCCGTCTGCTGCGCGCTAGTGATCGAACCCTTGAGGACCGCGGAGCACGTTATGCATGTCGCGGTCGAACCCAGTCGGGATATGGTGCGGCGGAAGCCGGCGTCCCCTACGGCACCGAGCGTTGCTTCGGGTTCATCCTTGGCTCCGCCGGCAGCCCCAGCGCCGGGGGCGGATGTTGTGCCGTCACGTCCAGGCGAGAGTGGGGGGCGCTGGGGCGACGACATCAAATGGCCAGACGCATGGCGCAAATGAAACTAAGGCAGTAATATCTTTTCATTTCAATCATTTAGTCCTACGCCGGAACTACAATATGCATCGACCTTCCGGTGATTTTAAGATAAAAATGAAGGCATAGTGCGGGAAATAGTTCTTCCTTGGCGCGGCAGTACCCTGGGCTATCACCCGGGAAGCGGTAGCTTTGGGGCCTCTCGGCCGATGGCGTATCGGCCGCTCTTTGGCCGATGCACTTAGCTGGAATCCAAGCGTGAGGAATTTTACCGGTGCCCAATTCGGCAACAAGGTTGCGGGCTTCAATCAGCCCACGCAATTACCCAGCGATGAGGCGCAACATCGCACTTGGCAGTCGGCAAATCGTAGATGGTGGGAAGCGACGCCGATGCGTTATGACTGGCGCGAAGAAATCGCGCTCCCGCCAGGCAGCATCGAATACTTTCGTGAGATTGATCGACGATTTCTATCATCAGTCCGGAAATATATGCCGTGGCAAAATATTCCGTTTGACCCTATCATTCCTTTTGACAGATTACGCAATAGAGATGTGCTTGAGATCGGCGTGGGCCAAGGAACGCATGCCCAACTATTAGCTCCGTACTGTCGATCATTCACAGGCATCGATCTAACAAATTATGCGACCAAAATGACTTCCCGACGGCTTCAGCTCATGAGGCTGCCGGGTAACGTTGTCCAGATGGATGCAGAAAATATGGCCTTTCCCGATGGCAGCTTTGACTACATCGTGAGCTGGGGAGTCATTCATCACTCTGCAGATACCCGACGTGTGCTGGAGGAAATGCATCGAGTCTTGCGTCGAAGCGGTACATGCACTGTGCTGATTTACTACCGTTCTTGGTGGCACTTCTATTTTTGTGGTTTCCTGAGAGGCGTATTTCAGAACCAATTCTGGAAGCTGGGAAGTCTTCATCATGTAAACCAGAGCGCTACGGATGGCGCGATGGCACGTTACTACACGCCGTCTAACTGGCGACGTATTTGCAGGGGATTGTTCACGCTAGAGTCTGTGAGGATCTTTGGCCTAAAAGCTGAGGTTTTTCCTATCCCGAGTGGTCAGTTAAAGACTGCTTCGGAGAACTTGCTTCCCGACAGTATCGCAAGGGGCATGACCAACACGCTGCGCATGGGCTCATTCCTTGTCGTCCAAATGTGCAAAAACTAATAGCTTGAAACGTGTGATTAGATCTGCCCCCACTATAATCTCCCCCAATGTCGCGCATTTCCTTTCTCGCCACGCTCGATTTTATTGCCCACCATCCTCTGAGTTCGAAGCGACCATTGGGAGCCTTCGCCAGATACGCGCGCTGGCAAATCATCAGTCGGATTCTGAGTGAGGTTGAGTTCAATTGGATCGAAGGATCGAAACTGATCGTCCGGAACGGAATGACCGGCGCAACTGGAAATATCTATTGCGGCTTGCACGAATTCGTCGAAATGGCTTTCTTGCTTCACTTGCTGCGGCCCGAGGACCTGTTTGTCGACATTGGCGCAAACGTGGGGACCTACACAGTTTTAGCCTCCGCTGTATGTGGGGCGCGAACGCTTTCAATAGAGCCTGATCCGCAATCCGTGCGCTTTCTGAGGCGAAACGTTGAAAGCAACAAAATCGAAAATCTCGTTACGATCGTTGAGGCAGCGGTTGGTGCCAACCCCGGAAAGGCTCGGTTTACGGTTGGGCAGGACACGACTAACCATGTAACGAGCAAGGAAGGGGTGGACACGCGCGTAGTCCAAATAACAACACTCGATGAATGTCTTGAACGCACCAATCCCGTATTCATAAAAATGGACGTTGAGGGTTCTGAAGCCAAAGTGGTTGCAGGCGCCGATGCGTCGTTGTGCAAGCCGTCTTTGCTTGCTCTGCAAGTGGAGACTGCCGACGAATATATTGAAACTCGTTTGGCGGGCTTAGGCTTTAGGCGTTCATCGTACAATCCGTTCACGCGTCATCTTCGTATCGCCTCCGATGGAGCGCCGAAAATTGCATCACAAAACACGCTTTACGTGCGCGATTTCGTTGGTTGTCAGGAACGCGTCAAGGCGGCCCGTTCGCGCAACATTGCAGGGCTTCAGATTTAATTTCGGACGTCGAAAGAACGATAGAGCTGTGTGCGGCATCAACGGCATTTACGCTTACCGCGGGAGTCGTCCAGTTGATTCGGATGAGCTCATTCGCATCCGCGACCATATGAGCGCGCGGGGACCGGATGGTGTGGGCGCTTGGATCTCCCCAGATAATAGCTTGGGTTTCGGACATCGACGCTTGTCTGTCATCGATCTCTCGGCAATGGGTGCGCAGCCTATGAAGAGCGCCGATGGGCGTTTTATCGTGACGTTCAACGGCGAAATATATAACTACCGCGATCTCCGCCGGCATCTCGAAGGCAAAGGCCGCGTATTCTTCAGCCAATCGGACACTGAAGTCTTGTTGCACCTGTACGCCGAAAAAGGCGAAGCCATGGTGCACGAGCTGCGAGGTATGTTTGCTTTCGCTATCTGGAACGCGGAAAGCGGCTCTCTGTTTGTTGCCCGCGATCCATACGGAATCAAGCCGCTTTATTATTCCGACGACGGGCGAACTTTTCGGTTTGCCTCACAGGTGCGTGCGCTGCTTGCGGGCGGCGCGGTCGCTGGCGATCCGGATCCGGCCGGGCAGGTAGGATTTTTTTTATTCGGCAACGTCCCAGAACCATTCACCTCCTATCGCGCGATACGCGCATTACCGGCGGGCTCGACTCTCACTGTCGACCGTGCAGGCGCGCACGAAGTCCGCCAATATTATTCAATCGCTCGGACCTATGCCGAGGTACGAGGCCAAAACCGCCAGATCGATGACAAAGAGCAGAGCTACGCGGAAATCCGCGAAGCATTACTTGATAGCGTGCGACACCATCTTGTTGCCGACGTTCCAGTGGGCGCTTTCCTGTCGGCAGGCATCGATTCGGGTGCGCTGGTAGGTTTGATGCGTGATGCAAGCCAGCGTAACATTCAAACGGTGACGCTATCATTCGAAGAATTTCGCGGGCGCGCCGAGGATGAGACACCACTTGCGAGCGAAGTCGCGCGACTCTACGGCGTAGGCCATACTACGCGCGTGGTCACAGAGAGTGAGTTCACTGGAGATCTACCTCGCATTCTCGATGCGATGGACCAGCCATCGATCGACGGCATCAACACCTGGTTCGTTTCCAAAGCGGCGCACGAATTAGGACTCAAGGTCGCTATCTCAGGTCTTGGCGGAGATGAGTTGTTCGGTGGATATCCTTCATTTGAAGACATTCCAAAATGGGTACGTCTCCTGGCGGTGCCGTCGCGTATCCCGTTTCTCGGGAGGCTGTCGCGCCTGATCGGTACACGGATTGCGAGAGCCTTTGAGGTCAATCCTAAAGCCGCCGGTTTATTGGAATTGGGAGGCACATATTGTGGCGCGTATTTGTTACGGCGCGGGTTGTTCATGCCGTGGGAGCTTGATCAGGTCCTCGGTCCCGACGTAGCCAGAGCCGGGTTGCATCGCTTGGCGCCCCTGATTTTGATAGAGGCGAACTTAAGGCCCTTGCCGCGGTCACCGCAGGCCAGGGTCGCAACCCTGGAAGCATCGCTTTATCTGCGCAATCAGCTGCTGCGTGACGCCGATTGGGCGAGTATGGCTCATTCGCTCGAGGTGCGTACGCCATTGGTCGACTCTGTTCTGCTACGGCGACTGGCGGACGCAGGATTGCCCAAGGCGGGTGCGTTGTCCAAAACCGCGCTGGCAAAAGCACCGACGAAGCCGTTGCCGCAAGCGGTCGTGGCGCGCAGAAAGACCGGCTTCGGCATTCCCATGGGACCTTGGATTTCGCGCCAGCGCTCGACAACCGCGCAATCGGCGTTCGCCCACGCGCGCCGCTGGGCTCGGTATCTCGCCGCTCAACATGGCCGATCGCCGCCGGTCGGAGAGGTTGTCCTGGAAGCCTCCACTTAAGAATCCCAGCAATGGGCGCGAGAATCGGAAATACGGGCGTTCGCGTGCTGATGCTGGCAAGCGACGCGCACGGCGGCTTTGGCGGTATCTCGCAATACAATCGCGACGTACTCGAAGCGATGGCGGGCTTTGATCGCATTCGCCAAGTGGTCGTGCTGCCTCGGATCGTAAGCGAATATGGCTTCAGCCTTCCAGAGAAAATCAGTTACGATCTTGCAGGCACCACAGGTCCGATGAGCTATTTGTGGCGGAGCGCAGTGCACGCCTTCATGGGAGGCGGTTACGATCTCATTTATTGTGCCCATATCAATCTGCTACCGGTCGCCGCGGTAATCTCCTACGTTCAACGCGTGCCTTTGGTGCTCGCGATCTATGGAATTGATGGTTGGTGGCCGCCCAGGGGCATTGCGGCTAAGCTTTCCGTGCGTGCAAATCTGGTGATCTCGATTAGCAAGATTACGCTCGATCGCTTCAGATCCTGGAGTGCAATTGACGAGCATAGCGCCGTGGTGTTGCCCAATGCGATCAGGGCTGAACGGTACGGAAGTGGCGCCAAGGATGAAGAATTGGTGCGGAACCTCGGTGTCCAGGGTCGAAAGGTTATTATGACTCTTGGACGCATGTGGTCAGATGAACAAGCTAAGGGCTTTGATGAAGTGATTGAATTAATGCCGCGCCTCCAACAATTAGAATCAGACATTGTCTATATCGCTGCAGGCGATGGCGACGATCGTCCGCGGCTGGAAGCAAAAGCGAGGAAGCTCGGAGTCGGTGAGCGCGTTATATTCATCGGTCGCGTTCCAGAGGAAAGAAAGCCCGACTACTATCGATTAGCCGACGCATACGTCATGCCGAGCACTTGGGAAGGTTTCGGCTTTGTCATGCTTGAGGCACTTGCCTGTGGAATACCGGTGATCGCCAGTAGCTCCGACGGTACTCAGGAGGCCGTTCGCAATGGCGAACTGGGAAAGGTAGTTGATCCGAAGGATACGACGGCGCTGATAGCGGCCATCATTGATGCCGTGAAGCAGCCGAAGCAGGTTCCCGCAGGGCTCAGCTATTTCTCGTTCGAGCAATTTGCCGGCCGGCTGCATGACGCGCTTCGGCGCGTCGTTGACATCTAGATCGAGTGCAAATTGCCCAAACGCGCTCTCATTTGCGGCATTTCCGGACAGGACGGCTCGTACCTTGCCCAGTTGCTGCTTGCGAAGGATTATCAGGTAACCGGCACATCGCGGGACGCTCAGATCGCGCCGTTCGAGAATCTATCGCGGCTAGGAATCCGCGATAGGGTCGAAGTGTTCTCGATGGTGCTGACGGATTTTCGCAGCACGCTGCAGGTGCTGGCCAAGGTTCAGCCCAACGAGGTGTACATTATGTATAGCGCCGGTAACCCGGCGAAGGCGCAGCGGTTGCTCGGCTGGCGCGCCCAGAGCACTATGCGGGACGTCGTGCGGCGCATGATTGAGGCCGAGCTCCACCATCGTTCGGAGAAGATATGATAGCCGGCCGGACGGCGTTGCACTACCTGCACGTTCTTTCCGGCCGCGAGCTGCCGCAAACACAAACGACGGATGCCGAGCGGGCAGCGCTGGTTTCATACCTGCCCGGCCGCAAGCGGATAGTCGAAGTCGGCGTGTTCGAAGGGTTCACGACACGCCTGCTGGCGGAGTCCTCGGACTGCGATGCCGTGGTCTATGGTGTTGACCCGTTCTTTAGGGGGCGCCTCGGCATTTCGTGGGGCCTTAAGATCGCCACGACGTACAACCGTCAATTTCTGAGAAGCGGCAAGCTCAAGCTCGTCCGCGCGATGAGCACACAAGTCGCAGATGCGGTGCCGCTGTCGGTTGACTACGTCTTCATCGATGCCGACCACGCGATCAAGGCGATTGCTGCCGATTGGACCTTCTGGAGTGACCGTTTGCGGCTGGGCGGAACCATCGCGTTGCATGATGTTATTTTGGTCCCCGGCAAGTCGCACGCCTCGGAGTTCGGCAGCCACAAATATTTTCGCACGCACATCCGCAATGATCGCCGTTTCGAGATCATCGCGCAGCAGGACTCGTTGGCGATTCTGAAGAAATCTAACTCATAATTTCTGTGTCTTTATATTTCGCCCCCCGTGGAATCGATGAACAACGGTTGCAATCCGTAGCACGGGAGATCACGCGCGATGGGAGTAGCACGGTGATCAAGCCGGGCGTTGCCGGTTATCTCTGGATCGGAGACACGCCCGAGCGGTTTGGTCCAGCCTTCGACGAACGATCCGGAGTGCGCGCCGTGTCTTCGGGGAGGCTCGCCTGGTCGTCCCAAGATTGGGCCCGCGCAGCGCGCCTGCACTACAGCGGCGGCTTGGCGAACAGGCTCATTATCGATCGTTACCTTACATACGGCCCGGAAGCGGTTGCTCCCTACAACGGCTCGGCCGCCGTTGTGATTCACGATCCAAGGGATGGCAAAACACATCTTTGGACCGATCAATTTGGGTACCATCCCTGTTATCTCTACGAGGGCGACAATGCGCAGGACTGCATCGTAACGACCTTTCCCGACGCTCTCCTGGCCGATCCCGATGCGCGGATAACGTATGATCTAATTTCGATGGCCGAGCTGGTGCGGGCTTGGCGAGCCACCCCGCCGAACACTTATTTCGTCGAAGTCAAGCATGCTGGCGCTGCAACGCATATCACGATCGATCCACAGGCTGGACGAATCGGGCGACGCGTTTATTGGACACCGTTTCAGGACGAATTGCTTCCTTCGCTTTCTGCCGCGACGGAAGCGCTCGCTGAAGCGGTACGCGCAGCGGTGGCAGAAAGAACGGCTATTGCCGAACGGCCAGTCTTTTTTATTAGCGGCGGCTCAGATTCACGCGTCATGCTGTTCTGCACGGCGGCGCGCGATCGAGCAATCGGCGTTAATCTGTATGAGCATGAATCGAGCGAAACACAAGTTGCCCGGGAGTTGTGCGCGGTCGCTGGTTGCCGTTTCGTGGCGATTCGACGCGACAATGACTTCTATCCGCGGCTCCTGCCCGAGATTGTGCATTGGTCCGGCGCCATGTGGTCGGCCGAGGATTGCCACTATCTCGGGTTTGCCGATCGGGTCGCGGAATATAAGCCCGATCTGGTGATGACCGCCTGCACGACGGACTGGGTGTTTAAGGGTTACGGACTTGAAAAAAGGTACCGGTCGCTGTTTGGCCGCTACCTACCATTTCTCATTTATACCAAAGAACGTGTGGATGGCTTTTTGCCAAACGTGCCGCTGCCGGCGCCGCCTCGACTCGCGGAGGCCGTACAGGCGCGGATGTCCGCGTGGTTTGACGGCTGCCCACGACATCTGTCCACGCCGCGCGACAGGCTGATGGTGGAAGATCGGCGCATTCGACCGGCGTCGTACACTGTCTCGGTCTCAGGCCAGATCATGTATCGGATTTATCCATATGACACCTTTCTCGCCGATTTGCGCGTGGCGGCTTGCTACAGCCGCACACATCCGGATTGGAAATTAAATCGCGAGCTTTGGGGAAGGGTAGCGGCCAAGCTATGCACGGAGGCCGGGCAGATCATTGAT
Organism: uncultured Alphaproteobacteria bacterium; assembly: GCA_963823225.1. GTDB lineage: Bacteria > Pseudomonadota > Alphaproteobacteria > Rhizobiales > Xanthobacteraceae > BOG-931. Next base: position 51,279 of record CAWGKM010000002.1, read on the forward strand.
TCGAATTACGGTTGGCGCGTCGACGCATCGGCGCCCGAAAAAATGGCGGCATTCGCGAAAGGCTGGGCCGGTAGGCGGTTACGTCCACGACCGAAGCAAGAAGCAAACGCTCACCGTCCTCCGTCCTCAGGGTCATGGCCCGACTATGGATGGTACGCCCTGCACAGCGCCACGTTGAAGCTATTGTGGGAATCTGTGACAAGCGAAGAGCGCGAACGCATGGATGCTATTTGCGGACTGGATCCATGGAACAAGCCTCTTGCTGAATGGTCGCGAGACGGACAATATCTCTTTCGCGTCCTCACGCTACTTTGCCACTGGCGCGAAAACAGCCAGCGTAGGAAGCGCGCCGGCCTCTCACCGGAAATATCGATTTCACCAGACTATCACTGATGACGACCAATAAGCTGGCCTATGCATCGATTAGAAAGGCGCTGCGGCCGATCAAGCGTATTGCGCACGATGCACGGATACGCCTTGTCGAATTGCCCTATCTGTTGCGTAGGCCCGTGCGCGGCACCGCCGACTGGCTGATCCGAAGCGAGATAGCATATGGCGGGTTCGTAACCGGGGTGGCGCGACGCAAGGTCAGCCCCCTAGATTCACGAAGCGCAGCCGATTTGGCGTTCGGCGGCATGACCGGTGGCGATCGCATGTTGCACCACGGCTACGCCGATGTTTACGCGCAATATCTGCGGCCATTCCTAGCGGTGCGCGAAATAACACTCGCAGAGTTCGGCATCCTCCAGGGCACCGGCCTCGCCATCTGGTGCGATCTCTTCCCCAAGGCGCATGTGTTGGGTCTGGATATCGATCTGGCCCATTTTGAGAACAACAAGGCTACGCTCATCCGCCGTGGAGCGTTCGCGCAAAACGCCCCCGTAGTGCGTGAATACGATCAACTTGTCGAAAATAGCGACCGACTCACTGGGATACTGGCCGGCAGGACGCTCGACATCGTGATCGATGATGGTCTGCACTCGCTTGACGCGATCGTGCGCACGTGGCGGTCCGTCCGCCCGCACCTGTCGCATCGCTTCGTCTATTTCATCGAAGATTTTGACGGCGTGCTGGAGCAATGCCGCTCGGAGTTTTCCACTTTCGATTGCAACTCTTTCGGCATAATAACGGTGATCAGTGCCGGCATTGAAAAGGCCGGGAATCGATCGCTGCATGATTGAGGCGGGCTACGATCTGTCGACAGCGCCAAGCTTGGGAGCTTCGGCGAGAGCATCACTGCTATGGGGCGGTGGCTTTACAATCCTGCGCGATGTCGCGCAGTTCGCCACGATGCTGGTCCTCGTCCGGCTGCTCTCGCCTGCCGATTATGGCACTGCCGCACTGGCGCAAACGATCATCGGGTTCCTTTCTGTATTTTCGTTCGGTACGCTCGTCATGCACGCACTTCAGATGCGCGAGCCTTCCAACATAGATTGGCAGGCTCACTTCACCGCGGCCGTCGTTGTCAACACGACACTGTGCGTCATTACCCTCTGCGTGGCGTGGCTTTTGTCCTTCACTCAGCGTTACGCGAATGCAGCACTGCCGCTCGCTGCGCTTTCGCTCATATTCATTGTCGAGATACCAGGCACTCTGCGCCATCGCATGGTTCAGGTAAGCCATGACTGGAGACGTTTTCGCCTTTTACTTCTCTGTGGCACCTTGCTTGCGTTGCTGACGGGATTAGCGATTGCGTGGGGGGGTGGTGGCGTCTGGGCGTTGATCGTGCAGCCGCCGCTATTCGGAGTTCCCGCTGCGTTCGATCTCATTGTCAATATGCGGTGGCGACCCGACTGGACGTGGAGCTGGTCGCGTTACCGCGACGCCGCACGGTTTGGATTCACTCGAATGGGCTCCGCGATCGTTTCCAACAGCCGGCAAATGACGGAGCAGGCCATGCTCGCCGGCGTTTACGACTTCGCCACGCTCGGCATTTTCACGCGATCTATTGGCCTCGCCACGCTCGCCGCCGGACGGGTCGGCTCGGTGGCGATGGGCTCGCTTTATCCGATCATCACGCGCGCGGAATGTGCCTCCGAGCAATTCCGCCGCTACGCTGCCCTCGCGCTTCGCGGCGTTGTCTGGACAACCGTTCCGGCGGGCACCTACGTCGCGATAGACGCTCGCGACATCGTGCATCTGTTATACGGCAGCAAATGGGATTTTGTCGTTCCGCTGCTTCCGCTCGCGGCGGCATGGGTGGGGCTCGGCGGTATCGTAACCGTGGCGAACAATCTGCTGCTGGCAAACGATCGGATCCGCGCCTGCCTTATGCTGGATATCATCACCGCCGGCCTTGGCATCGGCATCGCACTGTGGCTGGTCCCGGCCGGGCCGAGCGTTTATCTTACGGGGCTGATTGCCTATAGCGGGCTCCTTCTTGTTGTAACCCTGGTGGTGCTCAATGCCACGCGCGGTATCTCGGTCGGCGCGGTGCTGGCCGCGTTGGTTCCGGCGGCGATTTCGGCGATGGTGGCGATCGGAGCGGTGTTCGGGACTCACGAAGTTTTTGGCAAGAGTGGACATAATCTCCTGCGGATCATCGTTGACGCGACCTTTTTCTCGGCCACTTATCTCGCCATCATGCGAATCAGCTTCGCGAGTTCGCTGCAAGAGCTCCTTGAAGTCGCGCCGGGCGGGGCTACGATTGCGCGAGGATTATTTGTCCGCATCGGGGGCTAAAGCGGTGCAAGAACTGTGATGTGCGATTCGGCGAAACGGAAGCGATGACGACGACAGCCGACTTCAACGCAAACGGCAGACGCGTGCCGCTAGAGCCGGTTGCATTCCTGCTCGTGGCAATCGTCGTGTCGCTGGCTACGGCGGAGCCGGCGCTGACACTGGCGGGCATCGTATCCTTCGTAGTCTTGATAAAGCTGCTTTGGCGGCCGGGCGAGCCGCCGGTTCTTTTGTTTACCGCCGCGTTTCAATGGCTTTCGATCGTTATGACCGTCCTGCGTGCAGACTTCGCCGCCGTTCCCGCCGATGAATTGTACCGGAACGGCGGCATCTCCTACGCGACCTGGTTGTCTTTCGCCGGAGTGTGCGTTCTGGCATTGGGAATGCGCTTGGGCGCTGGTCGTACGTCCCGCTTGTTGGGCGCGCAGATTTTTGAGCACGCGTCACGTCTCTCCGAGAGTAGGCTTTTCTTCGTCTATTTTCTGGCGCTGGCCTTCGGTCTCCTCCTCGCTCCCGTGCAATGGCTGTTGCCGTCGGCGCGGCAGATATTGATTCCATTTATCAACATCCGATGGATCTTTGTTTTCCTCTTGCTCTGGGTGGTGTTGTCGAAAGGTCGATCATACCGCTACGCATTGGGCGTCATTTTTGTCGAGCTGATGATGGGCATCGGCTTTTTCTCGAACTTCAGACAAATATTCTTCGTATTGCTGATTGCCTGGGCAACGGTCAGGCCGCGAATCAACTTTCGCATGGCGGCGGTGGTCGCGGCTATTATCATTCCGCTGTTTGGTCTGGGTCTGGTCTGGACAGCTATCAAGTCCGATTTCAGGGTATTCCTCAACAAAGGTACAGGCCAGCAGGTCATTCTTGTCAGCTACGGAGAAGCTCTTTCTGAGCTCGATTTCCTTGTCGGCAATCTTCGGCTTGAAAATGTAAACGAAGCCTTGGATCGAATGACAGACAGAATTGCCTATACCGACTATTTTGGGCAGGTTACCGAAAACGTCCCGCTTCTTATTCCCTATACCGGCGGAGCGATTTGGGCCGCGGCCGTGGAGCATATCCTGACGCCAAGAGTGTTTTTTCCGAACAAGGCCGAGTTGGATTCCGATTCAGAGGAAACGATGCGCTACACCGGCCTTAAGTTGGCGTCGAAGGAAGAGGGGACATGGATCGCCCTGGGCTACATGGCGGAATGCTACATCGATTTCGGCCCCATCGGCATGTTTGCGCCCATCTTTCTGGTCGGATTGATGTGCGGAGCGATGTTTCGTTACTTGTCGAACTCGTCGACTGGGGTTTTGTTTGGTTACTCAGCGGCTGCCTATGCCATCCTGACCAGCGCGGTTGACTATGGAATTTCTGTCATCAATCTGACGGGCGGCCTGATTATGATCTTCCTGACGATGCTTGTCTGGCTGAGATTGGTTCCGATATTCCGGCCGTTCCTGGAAAGGACGTCAGGATCTAAGCAGGTCATTAGCTATCCGTTGGCGGGTCGCGCTACAGATGTTTGATTTACGCAGCGCTTTCGGGGGTGATGCCTTGTCAAACAGGCCGCGTCACCAAACTGATACAAGCGCGCCGACGTTGCCATTGGATTCCCTGCCGCATGTTGTGCGCGGCTTGGATTCCGTTCGCTTCTTGTGCGCCTGTTGGGTGGCAATGGACCACGTCGGCGTTCCGCCCATTACGGCAGGCATCGACAGGTCAAGCGCTTTCGGATGGCTGATAAATGGCGTTTGGGATAATTCCATTTCTGGGCCCGCCGCAGTCATTGTTTTTTTTGTCATTTCTGGATTTTGCATCCATTACCCGCAAATAGGAAAGAACGCCATCGCGTCGATCCCATCTTATTTTTCCCGGCGATATATCAGAATTATTGCCCCCTTGGTCCCTGCTGTCGTAGGCGGCCTGTTGCTTCACGTTCATCTTAATTTGTTCAATGAGACGATATTGTGGAGTTTGTTGGCTGAATTGATTTACTACTCGCTGTATCCGCTTTTGCTCGCTCTACGTCGCCGCTTGACGAGTTGGATCGCACTGATAGCCGGTGCCTTGATCATAGCTTTGGTCGTCGCTGCTACCGATGCGACTGCCGGTAACTACCCGTCGTACGGTTCCGAGCTGAATTGGCTACTGGGTTTGCCATGTTGGCTCACTGGATGCGAAGTAGCAGAACGGTTCAAGGATGATCGCATTGGCATATCCGATGTAGCTATCTGGAGATGGCGGGCCGGCGTTTGGTTTTTTTCCTTCGTTTGCTGTTCTCTGCGATTTCACTCACCAATCGGCTATCCTTGGACCTTGAACTTTTTCGCTATTTTTGTTGGATTTTGGTTGTTACGCGAAATCCGGCATTTCCAGTCGGTTCCACCAGTGCTTTGGGCAGAGATGGCCGGACGGTGGAGCTATTCGCTTTACCTTACGCACACGCTCGCGAATTCCATTTTTGACAAAGTCCAGATACCGAACCTCGGACTCTTCTTCCGTTGGGCGCTTCAAATGAGTTTCGTCCTTCTATTCGCGTTAATCTTTGCGCTTGCATTTGAATTTCCCGGACATGCTCTCGCCCGATGGGCGGGATACCGGTTGAGCAAGCGATTTAGCTAATTCAAGGTGCGTGACATGGCTATTTTGTCCAACAATTCAAGCCCTGCTAAGTGGCGACAGGCCGGAGGTAGTCGTCCGAATTCCATTTTCGGCGCTAAGCATGACGCAGGGCTTTTGATATAGAGTGCGCAGTTAGGTAACGCAGTCGTGCCGATATAGTCCTTGTTCAGCCGTTATTCACATGATTTTGGGAATTGCCATGCTGCGGAGGCTCTACTCCGCTCCGAGATTTCGTGGCCGCGATAGGTTGATAGATGCCATATCCAAAAGCTATTTGCCTCGCCCTGTGCAGTTGCCCAATGGCCTCTTTGTGGAACTTGATTGCTCGGAATGGGAGCAGCTGACAATTTTAGCAATGGGTTCTACCGAGCCGACAACGGGCGCTGCCGCTGCTTGCTCTGTTGTCGGTGAGTTGTGGATGACGCAGTTTGACGTCTGCGTTGTCACGTCACTTGGCCGGTCGGATTTTGGTGACTAAAGGTCGGTAATTGAAATGGCGATCAAAGTGCTATCTGTTTTCGGTACGCGGCCGGAGGCTATCAAGATGGCTCCGGTTGTTCTGGAAATGCGCCGGCATTCGGAAATCGAGACGATCGTCTGCGTAACCGGCCAGCATCGCGCCATGCTAGACGAGGCTTTAAACGTCTTTGCCCTTCAACCAGATTATGACCTGAATATCATGCAGCCGGGTCAAACGCTCGCGGAAACGACGACCGCCGTGTTGCGAAAGCTAACGCCACTCATTCATGAACTGCACCCACAACGTTTGCTTGTACAAGGAGACACAACAACGACGCTCGCAGCTTCGATCGCGGCATTTTACGAAGGCGTTCCGATCGGTCATGTAGAAGCTGGTATGCGTACTGGCAGTCTGCGTGCGCCTTGGCCTGAAGAGTTCAATCGGCGCGTGGTCGACATGGTCGCCGATCTTCTGTGGGCGCCTACTGAAGGTGCCGCCGAAGCGCTGCGGCGCGAGGGCCTATCGCACGCAAACATTATCGTGACGGGAAACACGGTGGTCGATGCTCTCGCGCTCGGAAAAACGAGATTAGAAAATGAAGCCGGGCTGAGACAGCAAGTCTGGGATAGATTGCCGCATTTGGATGCCGCACGCAAAATGATTCTCGTAACCGGCCATCGCCGCGAAAATTTCGGTAGAGGCCTTGCCGAGATGTGCGCTGCTCTAAATAGTCTCGCAGAATGCAGGGACATTGAGGTCGTGTGGCCAGTCCACCCAAATCCGCAAGTCCTTCCCATCCTGAAGGACAAATTGCGTCGGACAGCAAACATGCATGTGATCGCACCGGTTGATTATTTGTCATTTATTGCGCTGATGATGCGCGCTTACATCATAATTACCGACTCAGGGGGCATTCAAGAGGAGGCGCCGACGCTTGCCAAGCCGGTTCTCGTCACGCGCGAAGCAACCGAGCGGCCAGAAGCTGTTGCTGTTGGAGCCGCCAAGCTAGTCGGCGCATCGGCCGACAGGATTTTGGGCGCTGCACTAGAACTCCTCGATCGTCCAGCTGAATATGCGCGAATGGCGCGTGGCCACAATCCATTCGGCGATGGGCATGCTGCACAACGCATCACCGAGACTGTGATTGCGCGTCACAAGGTCGTATGAATGGCTGCCTAACTGCGATGAGTAACGCTTCCCTCCAATGAAGATTTGCGTTGTCACGTCGCTGCCAGCTGTGGCGGAGCCCCGCGCTCCTCGGCACGCCGTAGCCGCAAAACGTGCATTCCCCGATGCGGAGGTGACGTTCATTGACCTGGTGCCCAATGGTCAAGAGCAGCCGCCTGATCCGCAAATGCTTCGGAGCGAAAACATCCGGCGGGTAAGTGTTAGGTTTCCGACGTTCGCATCCGGTATTTTGAATCTCGCCATGCGAAAGGTTGCAAGCAGCCTTTGTCGGCTCGGCTTTGCAACCTCGGGACTCATATCTGAGGGCTTATTCGGCGATCGGGTCCAAGGATTGACGCGCGTGCTAACGGAGGATGCTGCCGCCACGTGCTACATCGCGCATAACATCGAGACACTGCTCCCCGCCGCTCGTGCAGCGAAGCGACACGGCGCCGGGCTTGTTTTTGATTGCATGGAATATTATTCCGACATGGGTGACGGCCAGTCTGTTCTGGAAGCGAGCGCAGCGCGCCGGCTTGAGAAACGTCTATTGCCGACATGTGCGCTGGTCATCGCCAGTAGCGATGATCTGGCGGAGGCGCTTGCAACCGAGTATGGCATTCCCAAACCGCTCTCGGCCTACAATGTGCCGGCGAAGGAGCCGACTTTGCCGGCAAAGCGCGGCGACGGCCTCAATCTTTATTGGCGCAACAGCACGCTCGGTTTTGGGCAGCGCGGTTTGGAAGACATCCTGCAGGCAATGTTGCAGCTTCCGCCGAACGTGCGGCTGTTCCTGCAGGGTCGCCGCCTGGCAGACGATGGCCGCGGCTTGTCGATGCGCATAAGTGAGATGGGGCTCGCTGAACGCGTTATGATTCTACCGCCGTATGCACCCGAGGACGCGGTAAAGCAGGCAGCGGTGTATGATGTAGGCTTGTGTCTCGAACGGCGTGGGCCCAAGAACCACGAGCTCACTGTCTCTAACAAGATGTTCGACTATCACATGGCCGGCCTTGCGGTCGTGTCTAGCGATCTGCCAAGCCTGGCTCGGGTCATTGGCCGCTCAAAAGGCGGTTTGACATTCCGGGCTGGCAACCCCGCCTCGCTTGCTGAGGTCATAGGTAAGCTTGCAACGAACCCGAGCCTGCTCGCGGAGCTTAAAACAAATGCACGCCGTTTCGCGATGGAGGAAGCCAATCTCGATCGTGAAATGGGCCAAATAGTCGGCGCCTTGCGGGCCGCGATACCGCCGATAGCGGTGTTGTCGTGAAAGCCGCGTTCGCGAGCCGATTGCTCAGCCTCGTTCCCTTGTCGGTGCGGCGCCACATCAAGAACGTTCCGGGGCTTGCGCCGCTCCAACGCAACATCGTGTCAGAATTGCTCGACGGGCAGGAATTCACTCACACAGTCGATGCAGGACCCGCTGAGGGAATCTCATTTCTAATCAAGCTGCCGGAGGATAAGGGGATTTGGGCCGGCACCTATGAGTTCGAATTCGCGCGCCGCGTTGCGGCTGCGGTGACCCCCGACACCGTGGGATACGATATCGGGGCGTGGCACGGCTTTTTTGCCGGGGTCATGGCTGCGAACGGCGCGCGCGAGGTTCACGCCTTCGAGCCGTTTCCGCTCAACGCGGATCGCATCCGCAAGCTGATCGAGTTTAATCCGGGAAAGTCGATCATTTTGCACACTTATGCTATCGGTGACGGCGATACTGAAATGGACCTCCTGGTCATGCCGGAGACGAGCATGGCCAAGCTTGCGGCAAGCACATTCCAGACGGATGTGACGACGCAACAAAGGCTATGCATCGACGTCAGGAGCCTGGATTCGTTGCTACGCACGGGCGAAGTGTCGCCGCCTTCGCTGTTGAAGATCGACGTCGAGGGAGCCGAGCTCCTGGTGCTGCAGGGCGCGCAGGCGACCTTGCGCGCGCACCGGCCCGAGATTTTTGCTGAAATTCATTCTTCGGCGCTGCTTGATCAATGCGCGGCTTTTCTCGCTGCGGAAGGCTACGCGATAGAACGACTTGATGCCGATCCCGCCACGGCTCGTTCGCGAGACGTCTATCAGATACGGGCGTTTCCACGATCGACGACATGAAGCGCACTTGCCTTATCGTTTCGCCATACTTTCCGCCCTCGACGCTGGCCGGCGTGCACCGGGCGCGCCATCTTGCCAAGCATCTGCCGTCCGCTGGCTGGAATCCGATCGTTGTATGCGTGGACGAGATTTTTCACGAGGAGCGGCTCGATCCCGGCCTGCTGTCACTCGTGCCGTCTTCGGTGGAGGTGAAGAAGGTGAGGGCGTTACCGGCCTCGATGACGCGCCTGTTTGGGATTGGCGATATTTCGCTGCGCGCGTACAGCCAGTTGCGCAACACCGTGTTTCGACTCTTGGCCTCGAGGCAAATCGACGCAGTCCTCATTACCGGATCGCCCTACTATCCGATGCTGCTGGCTCCAGAAATCAGGTGCCGGTTTGGCGTGCCGGTGGTTCTCGATTTCCAGGATCCATGGGTCTCTGCGTGGAGCGCCCGCCAGCCGCAATTGTCAAAGCAGGGAATGGCGCATCGCCTGGCCGCTTGGCTGGAGCCGCGTGCCGTCAAGGCCGCTGACTTTATTACGTCAGTTTCCGAGGTTCAGAACGCCGAAATGGCGGCGCGATATCCCGAGCTTGGTTCGCACCGGATGGCGGCGATCCCGATCGGCGGCGATCCCGAGGACTTCGCCGCGGCGCAAAAGCTAATGCTGGACCAAGTCGCACGTTATGTCGGCTTTGGAGCGGTCAATCTTAGCTATGTCGGCACGTTCATGCCTCGCTCAGAGTCATTGATGAAGATACTTATGAAGGGATTTGCGCGGTTCCAAAACAAGCAATCTCACGCCGTCGAATCAACAAGGCTGAACTTCATTGGAACGAGCAATCAACCCAACGACACCAAGTTGAATCGCATCCGACCGCTTGCTGAGGCGGAAGGTGTCGACGATGCAGTTTGGGAGGCTCCAGAAAGAGTTCCTTATTTGACCGCGCTCGGTTGCCTAACGCAGTCCCGGGGTCTCTTGCTGGTCGGATCGGACGAACCTCACTATACCGCATCAAAGATATATCCCGCGCTTATGTCGGGGCGTCCCTACTTGTCGCTATTTCATCGGAACAGCAGTGCCCACAAAATTTTATCGCGGGCGGGTGGAGGCATCGCGCTGGCCTTTTCCTCGAGTGCGGAACTGGCAGGATTGGGCGACCGTATATGCGACGCTCTTGTGCGGCTCGTGATGTCCCCCGATAGCTTAGGGCGGGCCGACCCCGCCGCATACGCGCCGTATGAAGCGAAGGCAATCGCAGCCAAGTACGCCGAGATTTTTAATGGACTTACCCAATTCCATGCGAGACGGCAGTGACGCATCTCGCGGTTCTTACCTCACATCCGATACAGTATCAGGCGCCATTATTCCGGGAGCTGGCAAAGCGCATGGACGTTACTGTCCTATTCGCGCACCGCGCCACGGAACGCGATCAGGCTGCCGCCGGCTTCGGCGTGTCGTTCGAGTGGGACACGGATTTATTGTCAGGCTACGAACATCAATTTCTAAAAAACGTCGCCAGAAAACCAGCGCTTGATCGCTTCCTGGGCTGTGACACGCCCTCGATTATGGCAGAACTCGCCAATCACCGGTTCGACAGCTTATTGATCACGGGATGGCATTTGAAAAGCTTCTGGCAAGCCATTTTGGCGGCCAAGCGTTTGGGCATCCCGGTGATCGTGCGCGGCGACAGTCATCTTGAAACGCCGCGCAGCGTGCCGAAAATAGCGGCGAAAGCACTTGTTTTTCCGATGGCGTTGCGCGTATTCGATGTTGCACTCTATGTCGGCGAGCGGTCGCGCGCTTATTGGCAGTACTACAAGTTCCCATCTCGCCGGCTGATATTCTCACCGCACTGTGTCGATAACGATTGGTTCGCAGTGCGCGCGACGCGCGATGCGCGCGAAAAACTTCGAGCGATGAACGGAATTTCTAGTAACGCCAACGTTGTTTTGTTTGCTGGCAAACTTCTACCTTTCAAGCGTCCATTAGATCTGGTATCTGCATCTAGGGTCCTAAAATCCGTTAGCGTCAATGTGACAATCCTAACTGCGGGTGCTGGTCCGCTCGAGGGAAAATTGATGGCCGAGGCGAAAGTTGCCAAAGTACCCATGGTTCAACTTGGCTTTTGCAATCAGACCGAAATGCCGTCAGCCTACGCGTCCGCGGACGTCCTCGTCTTGCCATCGGATGGTCGTGAGACTTGGGGGCTTGTTGCCAACGAAGCACTGGCCTCCGGCCGCCCGATCGTTGTCTCGGACGCCTGCGGGTGTGCCCCGGACCTTGCCGCGGACCATTCGGCTGGTTGTGTCTATCCGGTCGGGAACATCCGCGCTCTCGCAGACGCTTTAAAAGGCATATTCGAACATCCACCCGCGCGCGACGCTATTTCGGCAAAAGTCGCCTGTTACAGCATTTCGGCGGCCGTAGACGGCGTGCTTTTAGGGATTGACGTCGCTGCCAGAAGAAAAAAATCCGGCCGATGACGGAGCGCTTGCGGATTTTGGCCTTGTTCGGCGGTGCGGTCGTCTTTGGCCAGGAGCGTGGCAACATCGAAGCGCTGGCGGCGTTGAAGGAACAGGGCTGCGATATTCTCTGCCTCGTACGGGATGAGGCGTGGAGTACGCTTATTCCCACCGCCCTCGACGCGCGCGGCCTTGCCTGGCGCAAAGTGCCTTTTATCGAGCACCGGCAGCCCGGCCGCTTACCCTGGCTCATATTCCGGAATCCCATTGCATTTTGCCGTGCGAATTGGCGTTTCCAGCGGATCGCGCGTGAATTCAAACCGACCCACATTCACGCCTTTAATCAACTCTACGTGTTGAATTTCCTGATCGCGCTCGCAGTCATTCGAGTGCCGATAGTCTTCCGCGCCGGCGATGAGCCAACAACTCACAATTGGCTATGGCGTGCACTATGGCGTTTCCACCTGCGCCGCGTCGATCGATTTGTCGCCAACTCGCAGTTCATCCTGCGATCGCTCTGTTCAAGTGGCGTCAAACCCGACCGCGTCACCGTCATTTACAATGCGCCGCCGCAACGAACCGCCAACGCGGCCGAACGCATTACCGTACCTTTGCCGCGCAATGCGCGCGCCATCGCGTTTGTCGGTCAGATCAGCGAACACAAAGGGGTGCATCTTCTCGTCGAGGCCTTTCGCCAACTGGCGCGAGATTACCCGGACGCCTGGCTGCTCATTGCCGGCCGTATCTCGGAATGGATCGGCGACGCGTGGGGCCAGCGCCTTAGAGAGCTTGTTACGGCCGATGAACAAATACGCGAACGGGTCGCGTTCCTCGGATACGTTGAAGATGTCCCCGGTCTGCTCGCGCAGAGCGAAATTCACGTGGCACCCTCGTTATTCGACGATCCGTCTCCGAACGTCGTTATGGAAGCCAAGTGCGCAGCCAAAGCCTCTATCGTATTCCCCCGTGGCGGTTTGATGGAACTAATCGAACATAATGTGGACGGTCTCGTGTGCAGCGCAGCTTCCGTGCCGGCTCTCATCCAGTCGTTGCGGACCTACCTTGACAACCCGGGCCTCGTCCAGCGTCACAGCGAAGCGGCGCGCGCCTCGCTGGTGAGGCTCCGCGTGCCCGAGTTTGGAAGTCGGTGGTTGGAAGCTTATCTAGCGGCTGACCGGACGTCACGTTGAAGAATGAACGATGCCTGACAGAAAAGTGTCGATCAAAATAGCGCGGTACAGCCGAAGCCGATCACCGTCAGTGCGTTAAAACCGTTTAAGTAGTCGACTATGACTCAGCCAAAGCAAATAATTCATCCGATACGGTATATCGACCTCTCACTCGGCTCGATTGAGAGTGAGGAAGAGAACTTTGCCGCGCATCTATCCCGCCTTCTGGGCGGAGGCGTATTTGTCCAGGCAATCGGGCGCGCGCGTGCTGGGCTATACCTGCTTGCGAAGTTCGCCATCCGAGGCCGGCGGCGGCGCATCGTCATGTCGCCTTACACGATCCCGGACGTCGTCAACATGGTCAAATTTGCCGGCGCGGAGCCGATCTTTGTCGATCACGTCAAAGGCTCAACGAGCCCAGATCTAGATCAGCTGTCAAAACTTGTCGATGATGATGATAGTGTGTGTGGTGTAATCGTTACGCACTACCATCTCAATCAAGACATGACTGCTATTCATGCGGTCTGCGCGGCCAGGGACATAATGCTCATCGATGATTGCGCGATTGCGCTAGGTGAAGGCGAGGCCGTTGGCCACGTAGCGGTGGCGGCCGATGCGAGTGTCTTTAGTTTTTCAGGATTCAAACCACTGAACTACTTCTGGGGTGGCGCGGTAACGACGCGATCTGCCGATATCGGCCGGCGAGTAAAAGAGGAAGTAGCAGGATGGGCTCGCTTGCATCGATGGGATTACATTGACCAAGCTCGGAAAACCTTCAAATACGATGTGGCGACACGCAATTGGATTTTTAACGCACTGACCTTTCCTCAACTGCGGAGAGCGATTCTCAAAGGGGATGAAAATGAGATTCTTCAGATGGTCCGGGTTGAATCAACGGAGCTTGATAGGACAATCGTTAGCCGACCGTCGCGACATGCGTTTAGAGAATGGAATCGCAAAATCGAATCGGTGGAACGCTTCCTGCATCATCGCCGATCGATCGCAGGCATTTATGATCGTCGCTTGGGCGAATTTCTCGTGGGCAAGGAAGCATCGGCGGAGATCCGTTCCAGATCGTGTTGGCTTAACTATCCAATTAAAGTTGAGCCTGGACGTCGAACGGAAATATACAAGAGCATACTGTCCCACGGAATTGACGTCGGCCTATCGCTCTATCCGAACGTGCACGAAATGCCGGGATTTACAAATATTGTCGGCAGGTCGGAGAATGTAGCTAAGTTAGTTCGGTCCACGATCTATCTTCCCACGCATCCGAGAATCTCCGATGAATACGCGACACGGCTAGCCGACGTGGTTGCTTCCGAAATTCGCGCCAACTAATCGGCTAATCCGCTTGCTCGCAAAACGCGATGATCACGACAGATTTTAGTATCCTGGCAAATCACAAATTTGACGTCTGTGTTGTAGGCAGCGGACCCGTCGGCGCGTGCCTTGCGATCGACTTGGCATATCGGGGGCTCTCAGTGCTGGTCCTCGAATCAGGCTTGGTTGCACCGGATCGGCGCATTCAGTCACTCAGCGATGCAGTTATCAGCTTACCTCAGTACCATCATCCGATGTCGCTCGCAGTCAGCCGAATGCTCGGCGGAACGTCGGCTCTGTGGGGTGGGCGATGCGTTCCGCTGGATGAGATCGACTTCGAGAAGCGAGAGTTTCTTCCCAATAGCGGGTGGCCAATCAGCCGGGAGGACGTTGAGCCATATGAACGACGCGCTGCGGAGTTGCTGGGCTGCGATGACGGCGGATTCACGACTGGGACCCTTCGGAATTTCGCTGGAAGCGAGATCGACTCCGAAAAGCTTGAGCGCTGGGTAAACGAGACCAGAATTGTTAGACAACAGCCGGGGTTAAAAAACAGCAATCGGATTGTTGTTCTACTCAATGCGACAGTTACTAGCTTTGTCATCGAGGCCGGGGCTAGAGCAATCAACGGATTAAGGGTAGCTAGAGATGAGCAAACGGCGGAATTCAATGGCGCGCACGACTACGTTTTGGCTCTGGGCGGGATCGAAACCGCCCGCCTGTTATTGAACGTTCAGGCCGCGCATCCGCAACTGTTTGGTGGCGTCTCAGGAGCGTTGGGGCGCTACTATATGGGACATATTTCAGGCTCTTTCGCAAACATTCGTTTCTATAACGCCCGTGAGATAGCGCATTTCTCGAACATGAAAGGCAAGAGCTCATTCGCTCGTCGCAGATTGACGTTCAGCACCAAATCACAATTGAACAATGAGCTCCCGAATATTGCTTTTTGGCCGGAGAATTCGGCTCTTTTCGATGCCGAGCACAGGAGCGGATTCCTTTCGCTCGTTTTTATGATGCTAAAGGTGCCGGGCTTGCAATTTGTACCCGGAGCGATCCAAACGGCACAGTCTCACAAGGAGGTATCGATATGGCCGCATTTTCGAAATCTCATCAGTGATTTTGGCGGCGTGCTGGCTGGAACGGCCGAAGTCATAAAACAGCGCTACATGTATGGGCGACGCTTGCCCCGACTCTTGGTAACTAACTCTAACGGGATTTACGCTTTGCATTTCCATTCCGAGCAGGCTCCAAATCGCGCTAATCGTCTGCGATTAACGACCGAACAAGATCGGCTGGGGATGCGTCGTGTGTCTGTCGAGTTTATATTTTCTCCGCAAGAGCTTACTCCGATCAGAAAGGCGCATGGAGTTTTCGATCGCTCGATTAGGCGCCTTGGCATCGGGGAATTGATCTACCGCGGCACAGTAGAAGAAAGCACTTCACAGTTGCAACTCTTGCCGGACGGGCTCCATCAGATTGGCTCGACCCGAATGTCGAATGATCAATCGATAGGTATCGTAAATCGCGACTGTAGAGTATTTGACTTCGAAAATCTGTACATCGCTGGTTCTTCGATCTTTCCGACATCCGGCCAAGCCAGCCCGACTTTGCCGGCGGTTACTCTTGCCGTGCGACTCTCCGAGCATCTTGAGCAGACCAAAGGTAAGCAGAGCGCGATGCAAAAACGCGATGGTCTTGCGCAAGACTCTATAGAAGGTCTGAACATTCTTTTTGTAACGGCAAGCTATTACCCAGCCGTGCGGTATGGAGGGCCGATCTATACGGTGCATTCCTTGGCACGCGCGTTGGTCAATCGCGGCAACAGAGTGGTCGTCTACACGACCAATATAGATGGCGATCAGGTCTCCAACAGGTCTTCAGTGGCAAGTCGCGTTATAGACGGAGTGGCCGTACGTTATTATCCGACTTTGATCGACAGAATCTACATGTCGAAAAGAATGATCGATGATCTGAACGAGAGTACTCACCAGTTTGATGTGGTACATGCGCAGGGGGCTTTTCTTTATCCAACCATCGCTGCGCGACGCGCTGCGTCGCGATCGGATGTGCCATTTGTCTACTCACCGCGTGGTATGCTCGTTGAGGCTTTGATTAGGAAGAAAAATTATTTAGCTAAGTCTGCCTGGATTAAATGTTTTGAAGTTAAAAACTGTCAACGTGCGGCATTTGTTCACGCGACTTCCGACATCGAGGCGCAGGAGATCAAGCGTTTGGGTCTTAGGCCCAAGTCTATCGAGGTTATTCCCAATGGCGTCGATGTGCCTCGTAACGAAAGCCTGCAGGCGGAAAACGAGCGACGGAAGCGTCTTATTGGATCGCATCGACCGTATGTAATTATCCTTGGACGGGTGAGCTGGAAAAAGGGCATCGATCGATTAATTCAGGCAATGGCCTTCGTTCCTTCTGTGAATTTGGTCATTGCTGGAAATGACGATGAAAATTATACACCCGAGTTGATGGATCTCGTACAAAATAAGGGTTTGGGAGATCGTGTTGTGTTTACAGGTGCAGTCTATGGAATGGACAAATATGCTTTATTGCGAGGTGCGGAATTGTTCGTGTTGCCGTCTTATTCCGAGAGCTTCGGAGTTGTGATACTTGAGGCTCTTTGCTCGGGTTGCCCCGTTATCATGACTCCTGAAGTAGGGATCGCCAAAAGCATCGAAAAGCTAGGCGCCGGAATCACGGTGCCCGGCACCCCGGAAGATCTGGGGGCTGCAATTTGCTCGTTGCTCGCCGATCCCCATCGGCGAAGGAAAATGAGTGAAATAGGTACGAAATCGGCGCCCGACTTGTTTTCGTGGGACGACATCGCCATCGAAATGGAAGCGGCCTACCGAAGGGTCGTGGTTCATCAAAGGGCGGAATAGTTAGCGCGGTCACGTGCAATCAAGATCGATGCGCGAATAAGAAGATTTCTGTGATGCGAGTCAGTACTGTCGTATCTATGAAGTGTCGCGTTGTCCCACTCATTCCTGTCGCCAAGTGAGCGCATGCTGCACGCTATCACCCCGATGGTACTGACTTTCAACGAGGTCGCCAACATCGGGCGCACCTTGGAGAAGCTGCGCTGGGCGAGGCGGATAGTAGTAGTCGATAGTGGCAGTACGGACGGTACACTTGAGCTTTTGGCAAGCCATCCGCAGGCAGAGATCGTTCGCCGGCCGTTCGATAATTTCGCGGAGCAGTGCAATTTCGGCCTGAACCAAATACGAACTGATTGGGTGTTATCGCTCGATGCGGATTATGAATTAAGCGATGAGCTGGTAGAGGAGCTGCGCCAACTCCAGGAAACGGAGGGAGTGGCAGCCTATCGCGCCTCATTCGTCTATTGCATTTATGGTCGACCTTTGCGCGGAACCCTTTACCCGCCGAGAACCATCATATACCGCGTGCGTGGAGCCCGTTACGTAAACGAAGGGCATGGGCACCGTGTGCAAGTCGCGGGGGAAGTAGGCCAGTTACGTGGAGTGGTGTATCACGACGATCGCAAACCGCTGTCGTCTTGGTTGGCCGCACAGCAGCGCTACGCACAGCTCGAAGTCGATCATCTGCTAAATTCCGGTTTAGAGAATCTCTCCCGTTCTGATCGGCTGCGAAGAATGGGATGGCCAGCGCCTATACTCGTGTTTTTCTATGTTCTGCTCGTGAAAGGGTGCCTGATCGACGGCTGGGCGGGCTGGTTCTATGCGCTTCAACGCGTGCTCGCGGAAGGCATCATAGCGCTGGAGTTAATCGATCGCCGCCTGCGCGGTCGGCTTGTTGAGTAGCGCAAAAGGGACTTATCCCTCGATTACGTCCATATGCAAGCGCGGGCAGCTGAAGTGTCGCATTGATTAAGCAACCGTGATCTTGCGGTGCACCTCGGCATCAAAATGCCGATGCGGTTGCGTTCGGGGCGCGTTACGGGGATACAGCTTCGATGCGATTATTGAGCCCACTGGACTCATTTTTAATTTCTGACTGAGCTTGGGACACGATCGAATTAGGCAAATCGGCCGGTTCGCCATGAGAGCTATCAAGCAGGGCCATCGAGATCGCCTTCTCATTGCGGCGATCGCCGAATAGCAGCATCCCCACGGTGCGTAGCAAAATCACGAGATCGAGGCGAAAGGAAGCATGGCGGATGTACCACTCGTCGAGCGCATTTTTCTCCTCCGGTGATATCAGCGTACCACCGCAGATCTGCGCCCAGCCCGTCACGCCGGGCCTGACCGCGAGACGAAACGTCGAACCGTTGGGTTGATCGACTGGCAAGAGTGGCCGGGGGCCGACTAAGGACATTTCGCCGAAAAACACATTCCAAAGCTGCGGTAACTCGTCGAGGCGCGACATGCGCAGGAACCGGCCGATCGCGGAGGGATCCTGGGCTTCGCGCCTTTCTTTGGTTTGGCGGTCGTAAAGAGTCTTGAGAGTGCGGAATTTGTAAAGGCGCAGCGGGATGCCATTGCGTCCAACCCGCTGCTGCCAGAAGATCGCAGGTATTCCGACATCCAGAAGCGCAAGCCCGAAAACAACAATGAAGATCGGCGACAACAGGACTATGGTCGTCAGCCCCACCGTTAAGTCGATACCGCGCTTGATTTTCCAGAAGGGGCGATCGAGCGACATATTATAGTTGCTTTCCGGAACCCCGGAAGATTCGCTAACTACAGGAATGATCGCGATTTCTTCGTCAGGTTCGCCTCGATGCGATATGAGTCGCTCTGGCAGCACCTCGAGGCCGATATGATGCGTGTAGCAAACGCGGGTAATTTCATTCCACGAGACCTCCGAGAGTTCGTCCGGTTGTGTTGCAACGACGACATTATCGATATGCACCCCGTGAGCCGCGTAGTCGGCAATGACTTTCTCCAGATCCGTCGGCAGACCAATGATTGGATATCCATTGAGCGAGCGATGTTTGAGCTTCGGTTGCTCATCCAGTATCGCCACAATCTGATATCCCCCAGGCGACAGTTCCTCCACCATTTTGGTAAAAAACCAGGCAAGGCGCGAAGCCTGAATAAGCAACACGTTTTCTGCTTTTTTCACGGTGTTTGGCCGGCGCGAATCGCGGCGGGTTTCACGCAGCCGAACGAGGATTCGTATAGTTAGGAGGCCGGACGTCAGCAACATGAAGTGCAAAATCGGGATCGAGCGCGGCGCCTCTTCGAGCCGCGTGATTAGGAATGCCGCGACGGCGGAAAGGGCCGCAATCAATACGCAGGCTTTTACGAGCTCGAAGGCGTCTCTGATCGAATAAAAACGGAAGATCGGCGAGCTCGTCTGAAACCATTGAAAGACGAGTAAGGAAGTCAGAAACGCGATGCCGCAGTAGATGGCGACGCCGTTGGGCGAATTAATCGTGCCGTCGCGCAGCAGAAAGGCCGCCAGCGGGCTTGCGCTGCCCCACAGAACGTCCAAGATCGAAACGCGCGACAACAGCCGCGTGTGCGAGGACGGCCTCTTCAAGCGGACATTTGCCCTGGCCAAGCGAAATGCTCCGTTAATACGTCAGCACGCTGCTCAGACAGAAGGTCGGTAACATGAATCGTTTGTTTGCATGATATTGCTTATATTTGGCAGTTCAATGGGAATTTATGGGATTAAGACGCTTCTTGCTGTTATTTGCTTCGCCTGATTGACCTTTTTCGAAGGCGCCCCCTCGGGCCACTGTCCGGTTCTCATCGCTGAATTCGAGATCCACAACCCCGATCACTCCAGCAAGTTCTATCCCGTTAACGTTCATATCTGGCTTCGTCCATCGTGCACGTTCAGATTAGGCGAGACACGACTTGCCGTTATTTGTTTCGCCTCATCATGCGCTTCCGAAGACGCACCCCGGGACCACCGCCGTTCTCATCGATAAATTCGACGCCAATCTTGATCAAGGCACCTCGGATGGCTTCGATCGCGAGCGATGACACTTGGCGGCGTTCTCGCTCGAAATCGACAACCGTTGACAGCCCCAATTTGGCTAAATCCGCAAGCTCGGTCTGAGTGATTTCCAACAGCGCCCGAGCCGCCTTGCATTGGGCGGGGGTCATGCTATCAACAATTTTTGTTGACATTGGGTTTTGAACCGAATAAACAATTTATGTTGATCCGGGAGCGCGAATCTCCGATCGGCAAGCATAAGCATGACGCCAATTGACGAGAAGGGCCAATATTATGAGTCGAGTGCACAACAACGGAGATCAAACGGCAGACCGCCGCTACTTCATCGGCGGCTCGGATGCCCGGACCATCATGGGGCAGGATGAGGGGGCGCTGATCCGGCTATGGCGGGAAAAGCGCGGGGAGGTCGAGCCGGAGGACCTCTCCGGCAACCTCATCGTCCAACTTGGCCTCGCCACCGAGGACTTCAATCGGCGCTGGTATGAGGCCAATACCGGGCAGGTCATCACGGACATCCAACGGCACATCCGTCACCCCGCAATCCGCTGGATGGCGGCGACCCTGGACGGCCGGGTCCAGGGTAGCGACGCGGTGTTCGAAGCCAAGTTCATGCTGCCGTGGTCGTTCTCGGAAGAAGCCGCCGCCGAAAAATATATGCCGCAGCTGCAGCACAATATGTGGGTGGTGGCTGCCCAGACTGCGGTGCTCTCGGTCATTACCGGCGGCGGCAAATGGGTCGAGATCGCCACCCATGCCGACCCGCTCTATCAGCACCTCATAGTCACCGCCGAGCGCAAGTTCTGGCGTTGTGTCGAAAACGGCGAGCCACCGCAGCTGTTCGGGATCGAGCCGCCCAAGCCACGGATTGAGGCAATCCGCATCGTCGACATGACCTCGTCGAACGCGTGGGCTGAATTCTCCGGCATCTTTGCACGGACCCGGCAGGCGCATCTCGAGCACGAGCAGGCCAAAACCGAACTCAAAAGCCTGATGCCGGAAGATGCCAAGGAGGCCATCGGGCATGGCGTCCGGGCCAAGCGGTCGAAGTCCGGCGCCGTGAGCTTCGATCTCCTCAGTCACGTGGAGGACAGCCATGCACCGGTCCAGTGAATCCATAGCCTCGTTGGCTGCTGCGCTCGCCAAGGCGCAATCCGAACTCGTCAATCCGGAGAAATCCCTGGTCGGCACTATCAAGTCAGATGCGGGCGAGGCCGCTGACCGCTCATTTCGTTATGCGTCGCTGTCGGAGGGGCTGGAACATCGTGCGCAAGACTTTGGGCCAGCACGAGATCGCCACGGTCCAGACAACGGCAATCGATCAGGCCGCCGGCATCGTTAATCTGACGACCGTGCTGGCGCATTCCTCGGGACAATGGATCGCCTCGGATTGGCCGGTCTGCGCCATTGCCGAAACGGCCGAGCCGCATCGGATGGGAGCGGCGCTCACCTATGCAAGACGCTACGCACTATTCACGCTGGTCGGGATTGCCGGCGAAGACGATCTCGATGCCCCAGACCTCATAACGCCGGTAGGACAGGCCGCCGCGAGTTCGGGGAGCCGGGCAGGGCAGGGGCCAAGCAGGCGCGGTAACGGATTGGCCCCTGCCGGCGTTATTGCCCGCCGCGCCGCCAAGTTCCAACGCGTTGTTTTAAAGCCGATCTTGAAGCCCGAACAATCTGAACTGCATCGCGATCAGCTACTGGCCGAACTGGAAAGTCTGGATTCATCCGACGCCGCGGCCGCTTGGGCCCATCGGGTCTTAGGTGCCAAAAACAGCCTGACCGCAGCAGACGCACAGCGCGTCGAGGAGGCGTTCCAGGCCAAATTAACGATCTGGAGCGGTCAAGGCGCGACGGCAACGGACGCCGAGGCCACTACACCAGCCAACGCCGATACGATTGACAAGAGCAGATTGACCTTTCCCGAGCCGCGCCGCATCCGGGACAAGGACCACATTAAATTCGTCGCCAAGCAGCCCTGCCTGATCTGCGGCCGACAGCCCTCGGATCCCCACCACCTTCGCTTTACACAGCCTCGCGCGCTGAGCCGCAAGGTCAGCGACGAGTTCACCGTGCCGCTCTGCCGCGGCCATCACCGCGAGGTCCATCGCTCCAGTGATGAAGCCGCATGGTGGAACACGGCCGGCATCGACCCAATGGTGCGCGCCCGCGCGCTGTGGCTGAAAACGCATCCGCTGCCGACAATTCCAGACGGCACGACCATCGATGACGCGTCCTCGGGTTCCGCCGTCGACGTCGACCGGAGAAAAGCCAAGCGTGGTCGACGGATCAGCAAACGAGGGCCGAATGACGAAACGAAGCCAATTATTGCTGCTGACCCATCCTCAGCGTTGTGCAGACGTATTAAATATGATACACCTCAATAGAGGTTGGAGATGACTGGGGATCAGTTGACGGAAATACCGGTCGTCTTCTACCGCACTGCCGCCGGCGCCGAGCCGGTCAGAGAATGGTTGCGAAGTCTGTCGGCGGAAGATCGCAGGACCATCGGGACTGACCTCGCGACGGTACAAGTCGGATGGCCGATTGGAATGCCACTGTGCCGACCGCTTGGAGCAGGGCTCTGGGAAGTGCGCAGCAAGCTCACAAACAACCGGATCGCGCGGCTGGTATTTTTCGTGTCTGAAGGACGGATCGGGGTACTGCACGGGTTCATCAAGAAGACTCAGAAAACGCCACGCACTGAGATCGCCCTGGCGAAAAAGCGCATGAAGGAGATGATGAGATGAGCAAGCCGAAGAAAAATCCGCATTGGGGATCGACACTTGACGAATTTCTTACAGAGGAAGGCATCCGCGAAGTAGCTAAGACGGAAGCCGTTACGCGCGTAGTGGCTTGGCAGCTCGGTAAGGAAATGAAGCGCCAAGGCATGAGCAAAGCCCGATTGGCGGAACTGATGAACACAAGCCGTGCTCAGGTCGATCGGATTCTCAACGCAAAGGGCAATGTGACGATCGAGACCCTGCAGCGCGCGGCCAAGCTCGTCGGACGACAGCTCCGACTTGAATTGGTGTAGCCTAATTGAATCAGCATCCGATCCTACGCGCACCAATTGACATCGGTTCGACACAGCAAAAAAAGACTCTCCATGACCTCGATTAGGCAAATCGATCCGCCGTCGACGTCGACCGGAGAAAAGCCAAGCGTGGTCGACGGATCAGCAAACGAGGGCCGAATAACGAAACGAAGCCAATACCCTCGCTTTCACAAGGCTAGGCCAATCCGATGCATTTGACTGCTCGTATCCTGTAGGATACATTAGACCGCGATTGAAGTTCGTCAAACCGAGATCTTTGCCCGTTGGCTCGCAAACCTGCGCGATGGGCGGGCGCGGGCTCGCATCAATGTTCGAATCCGTCGGCTTTCACTCGGCAATCCAGGCGACGTTAGGTCAGTTGGAGGAGGCGTGTCAGAGATGCGGATCGACTATGGTCCCGGCTACCGCGTTTATTTCGTCCGTCGCGGCGAAGCGCTTGTCGTCCTCGTTGCGGGTGGGGACAAGCGAACGCAACACCATGATATCGCGATGGCAACCAAACTTGCGCGCGAACTATAGGAAAACGAGCATGAGCAGGACTAAACCCAAAGCGAAGATCAAAACTATATCCTGGGACTCTGCGGCCTATTTGAAGACCGACGCAGATATCGCTCATTAATCTGGAAGCCGTGTTCGAAGACGGCGATCCAGCCCTGGTGGCTGCCGCTTAAGGCGACGTTGCTCGCGCTAAGGGCATGTCACAAATCGCGCAGGCTGCGGGCCTCGGTCGGGAGAGCCTCTACAAAGCGCTTTCGCGCGAGGGAAATCCGGAATTCGCCACTGTGCTGAAGGTGATGCATGCGCTCGGACTCAAGCTCAAGGTAGCCGTGTAGCGAGGCCTTTCGGACGATCGCCGCTTCGTGGATTATCATTGAGAGGAGCAAAAGATGGCAGTTAACGAATTTGCACCGGTCACGCCAGGCGAAATGCTGAAGGAAGAATTCCTGACCGAATATGGTCTGTCGCCGAACCAGCTTGCAAAAACCATTGGGATTTCGCCCAACCGCATCGCCGAGATCGTCAACAATCGGCGACGCATAACGGCTGATACGGCACTTCGACTAGGCCTGTACTTTGGCAATAGTCCAGAGTTCTGGATAAATCTTCAGGCCCATTACGACCTGAAAATGGCGTAGCGAAATCTCAAACCCGAAGTTGCCAAACGCATCAAATCGCGTCGGGCCGCCTGAAAAGTGCTCTTATGAGTTCGTACTCTGCGCACAAATCCCTTATTGATCGATATGAATGTTGTTATCGCGGATGACCTGGCCCCAACGCGTGATTTCGCTCCGCAGCAGCGCGCTCGCCGCCGCCGGCGAGCGTTGCTCCGCAGGAAAGACCGATACGTCTTGCGACGCGCAGGGCTTGACGATCGCTGGATCGGCAAGGGTCACTTGCAGCGCATCGCTGAGCGTCTTGATGACGGCATCAGGTGTGCCGGCCGGCGCAAACAACGCCTGCCAATAGACGACGTCAAGTTTCGGTCCGAACGCGGTGGGAAAACTTTCAGCATTCGGAAACTCCGGTAATCGTTCCTCCGAAGTGACCCCGTAAGCCCGCAGACTCCCCGTCGCTACCAGCTGCACCACTGATTGCGGTGTGGCGAAGAACAGATCGACCTGGCCGCCCAAAAGATCTGTCAGGGCTGGCGCAGCACCGCGATACGGAATTTGATCGATCGTAGCATTGGCTTCCTGGGCGAACAGGGATGTAGCGAGATGGCCCGTGGTGCCGTATCCGGGTATCGCCGCTTTCAGCCGCTGCTTTTTCATCAACGCGACCAGTTCTGTGAGCGTGTTTGGCTCAAGAGTCTTGCGACCGACCAGGACCAGCGGATTGCGATTGATGAGCGCTACCGGAATGAAGTCTTTGAGAGTGTCATATGGAAGTTTTTCGTAGAGCGTGACATTCGCAGAAATTTGCAAATTATGCAGCAGCAGCATGTAGCCATCCGGCGCTGCACGCGCGACTTTTTCAGCCCCGATAATTGCCCCGCCGCCGCTGATGTTATCGACGATGAAGCTCTGTTTGAGCTGCGTCGACAGCGATTGCGCAACGACACGTGCGGTCTCATCGGTTGGGCCGCCGGCCGGATACGGCACGACGATTGTGACGGTGCGGCTTGGATAGTGTTGCGCCGAAGCTGGCGCGGCGAGGCCAACAAACCAAAGCAGAGCCGCCGCAAATGCCGCGAAATGCCTCCTCATACCTGCCTCCGTTTGTTGCAATTCGTGTGTCTCGGCTCAGGCCTGCGGAATTAAGGGTAGCAGAAGGTAGGGCCGCTGTCCGGCGCCGAAATGCAGCGTGTTTCGGGTTGCGAAAACGGCGGCCGGTCGGTCGTCCGGATCAATATGCAGGAACGGACCGACGCCTTTCATCGGATAAGGTGCGTTCGGCAGGGCGATATCGCGGCCATCCACTTCGTAATCTTTTCCACTGACGGTCAGGGCAAGCTGGTAGCCCGGTGGTACGACGATCGATGTGGGCCAGATCTCGATATCGAGCTCTACCGCCTCGCCGGGCCGCAACGGCCATTCCTCGTCGTGTGTGTGCCACGGCCGATGCGGCAGAGACCTCGCCGGATCGAGCTTGCGGTGGGAAGCGCGTAGCCATCCGAGCCCGATCGGGACCCGCGGATCGTTGGAGCCGATGAAGGTGATCTCAGTACCGTCCGGATCGAACAGCCGCAAAGCCAGGAAGAGATCAGCATCGGTTGTTTCCGATGACACCCATAGCTTGGCGGCGACAGGGCCGGTGACTTCCAGGCTCTTGGTTAGCGGCGGCGTGCGAAAGGTCAGGCCGTCGCCGGTCGTTTCATAGTTCAAGGTTGTGACCGCCGCCGGTGACTGTGGCGTCAGCACTAATCCTTCCGGCTGCAGGAAATATTTTGTCCATTGCGTGCGTGCGAGCGGCCATTCGTTCTCGCCGCGCACCACGAACTTTTCATGTGGATGACGGATATTAAGCGATACGTGCGGCTGCTCCTTCCAGCCGGTATCCTCACCTTTAAGGAAATGACCAAAGAAACGCTTCTGCAACGTCTCGCCGTAGTTGCTGTAAAAATGCGTGAAGTGGGTGTCGCCATGCACCTCTAGCCATTTTTCTTCGGATCCGGCGCACTGATAGCCTTCGAAATTGCCGCGTGTGTGCAGCCCCATGCCGCCCCAATTGCCGGCCGACAGCAACGGCGCTTCGATCTGCCCAAAATCCGCGGTACGGACGGCATAATAATCGTCGTAAAGCCGGCGCCGTTTCGCTTCACCGGGCGAGTCGGCTCGGTTTTTGGCGAGTTCGGATTCGGCCAGCGTGCTCGGGCCGGCGATCAGTTCTCCCGTCACCACACTCTTGGCCCCGCGTGTGCCGACGCCGTGCTGCACGCTCGCCACTTGGCGCGGATACCAACTGCGGAGAAAATCGCTGAGAATGCCGCCGTGCCTGCACAACTCGCGATAATAGTCGGACGAGCCTTCCCAAATGCACAACGCGGCGAGGTGCGGCGGCTTTAACGCGCCGACGGTCCACTGATTCATTGCATAGTAGGAAATGCCGTTGATGCCGACCTTGCCGTTGCTCCAGGATTGGGTGCCGGCCCATTCGACGCATTGATATAAGTCCAGTGTTTCGCGCGGCGACCAAACGTCGAGGATGCCCGGCGAACGCCCCGCGCCGCGCGAGTCGACCCGCACGCAGGCATACCCGTCCGGCACCCATTTCTCGGGATCCACCAGCTCCCAGTTCTGGTACTTGTTGCTCGAGCCCACCAGCACCTCGGGCGCTGATTTAGTCAGTCGCGACCAATTGCCTTTGTAGCCTTCCTGGAATGACAGTCCTTTGGCGTAAGGTCCATAACTGAGAATGACGGGATAGCTACCGTCGCCGACGGGACGAAACACGTCGGCGCGCAACACGACGCCATCGTCCGTTTCGATCGGAACATCCCAGTCGATCTGCATGCTATCGCGAATTTCAGACATGATTCTATTCATGGGCGCGCGCACTCCATATGGATAGGAAATATTTTGGACTGTGGAGCGTCGCAGCGTCTCGCATGGCCCGCAGCCTAGCCATTCTTACCTCTCTTGACGGTCTTGAGATTAATACGAAGATTGAGGGTAACACGCCGAGAGGGGTTCATGAGACGCCGGTATCGTTTTGTCGCCCTCGGACTATTGTCATTAGGGATGATGCTCGCCCTCGGATCAAGCTCGGGAATGGCGCAGTCGCGAGCGCACGTTTACCTGTTCCGCGGACTGGCCGATGTTTTTTCGCTCGGCATGAACACCTTGGCAGACGAGCTTAACAAGCGCGGCATATATGCGACGGCGCACAGTCATACCGACTGGAAGTCAATCGCCGATAAGGCCGCGGAAAACTATAAGGCCGGGAAGGAGGGACCGATCATCCTTATCGGTCATTCGCTAGGTGCCGACGCCGTCATGGAGATGGCCGACTACCTGGGCAACAAAGGTGTTCCGGTGGCGCTCGTAATACCGTTTGACGCCACCCAATCGTTTCCGGCGCCCGGGAATGTCGGCCGGGTTGTCAACTTGACCCAGCGCAATTACGCCTACATGAAGCCCGGGCCCGGCTTCCGTGGCTCGCTCATCAATGTCGACGTGAGTGCCGATCCGAATATCAGCCATACCACCATTGATAAGTCGCCGCGGCTGCATGCCCGGGCGATCAGCGAAATTCAGGCCGTCGTCGGGGGACACCACATGGCCGCACCGGCTCAAACAATACCGGCGTCAATCAGTACGGCCAAGCCGAGCCGCGTCGATAGCGGCACAATTGCCGCGCCGCCGCCAAAACCTGTCATGGCGCCACAACCGGTCGATCCGGCACAAATACCCGATTGAGCGCGGAATATCTCGCAGGAGGAATGCAGCCGCCATCACGGCAAAGGGTGGCGATGGATGTTGGCTTTTGATCTCGCCAAAAACAAACATCCCCGGCTTTCGGTCGGGGATGTCAGCAACAACTGGATAGAATGGAGGAGTCTGTCGGCAGTGATTGAGAAAATTAAAGTCTCTTACCTTCGCTGACGGCCTCCCACTGCGGCAACGTCATCAATTTCAGGCCAAGCCGGCCATAGTCGACGCGCAGGTAATCATCCACAGGATCTCGAACAATGGCATCGGGACGCACCAAGGCAACTTCTTGCGCCATGACGCCGACATAGACTGTGTCACTCCACAGGTATCTATAGCGGTAAAGCCCAAGGCCGTCGTCGAGTCGCTCGACCAAGGTGATGTCACGCTTGAGCCGAGCATCGGAAGGACTGACCGTGGTGAAGCAAGGATTTGCGGCGCTTCCGCACGTGCTGAGAGTAGTAGTGGTGCCAGAGTTGTTTTTCGAGAGTGCGTATAACCCTGTGGCTAAGCCGCCTGCGCCTAGTGCGGCCCCTGCTATGCCCCATCCTAATGCTGCATTTGACCCATTAGACGGCCCATTATCCTCAGCAGCAGCCTGGTCATGAGTAAATGGATTGACACATGGCGACGACGAACCAATCGTCGTGACCGCTCCCGGCTGAACGCTGACCTTGCATCCATCAGGATAAAGAACCACCGCCATGTTGCCAGGGCTCACCATGACGGAGTCCCCGACATTGAGTTGGAGTGGGCCGTTCGCCGGCTGAAAGCCCTGGCCTTGGCTGACAAAAAAAGTGCCTTGGACCGGCTGAACCGTGATGGCCGCCCAGCAGGGGGAGCTGCCGGCGAGTATAGAACAACCCAACAAAAAAGCTCGCAAACGCGGTTGCACAGTCGTCGTCTCACTCACGCTTTACGCAACTTGGGGTCTTTATATACCCTACTCTCACCCTCGAATAATTAACACCCGCAAACCGTCATAGCCAGCTTAGCCTTTGTGGCATAGTAGTGCACATAAATAACTGAATCAAAGGGATTTTCTGGCGGGCCCGGCGACCCAGCGTGATTGCCGCAGTGGCCCCGGGGACCGCGCCGATGTTGCCTTCTTCGTGAAAATTACAAAGCGGCGTAAACCAATGGCCAAATCCGACCCGAACAGCCCCCGTGCCGGACGGTTTCGCGTCCAACGCGAATGCTCTAACTCCAATCCGGCCGGAGAAAGCCCGTTCGGCGTTGCTCACGCGGAAAAACCCGATGTGATTGGCTTGGCAGCTCAATGAACTCCATTTTGGTGACGGGCGGCGCCGGCTATATCGGCAGCCATACTTGCAAAGCGTTACGACGCGCCGGCTTCGAGCCCGTCACCTACGACAACCTTGGGCGCGGCAACGTCGAGGCAGTCAAATGGGGGCCGCTCGAGATCGGTGACCTCGCCGACCGCGCCCGGCTGCGCGAGGTCATGGCGCGGCACCGTCCGACAGCCGTCGTGCATTTCGCCGCGCTGGCCTATGTCGGGGAATCGATCGACAATCCGGCCGCCTATTACCGCAACAACGTCGGCGGCACCGCAGCGCTCCTTGAAGCCATGCGCGAAGCCGATGTGCGCCGCATGGTCTTTTCCAGCACCTGCGCGATCTACGGCGTGCCCAAGACGATTCCCATCTCCGAACAATGCCCCGAGGCGCCGATCAATCCCTATGGCGCCGGCAAGATGATCTGCGAGCGCATGCTGCGCGAATGCGCCACTGCCTTTGCAATGACCTTCATGGCGTTACGCTATTTCAATGCCGCAGGGGCCGATCCCGAGGCCGAAATCGGCGAGTGCCACGTTCCGGAAACGCATGCGATACCGCTCCTGCTCGAGGCGGCGGCCGGACAAAGCAAAGGCTTCACGATCTTCGGTGACGACTATCCGACCGCGGACGGCACCTGTGTGCGTGACTACATTCATGTAACCGATCTCGCCGATGCTCACGTCAAGGCCGTGCGTTCACTCATCGATGGCGCCGCAAGCAGGGCACTCAATATCGGCACCGGCCGCGGCTGGTCGGTGCGTGAACTCGTCGACATTGCGCGCCGGGTCACCAACTGCGAAATTCCCGTGCAGGTAGGTCCACGCCGGGCCGGTGATCCGCCGGTTCTCATCTCCGATGCCGCGCGCGCACGCCACGAGCTCGGCTGGCAGCCGCGCTATTCCGATCTGGCCGCGCAAGTGGCGCATGCCTGGGCTTGGCGAGAAGGCGCCGGCAAAACGTGGAAACGGATGCAAACGCCGGCGGCGAGCGCGGCGTCAGGATCCAGCTAGAAGCGAAGCTCGAACCGGCATGGCGGCGCGCGCAATCGCAGACGGCCGTGCCGCGACAAGCGGTATAGATGCCACGGCTTGTCGAAGCTGCCAATGGCAACAAAACGAGCGTAAACTAATCGCCTGTGACCACTAACCCCTGCTGCGTATCATTGTTGCAACATCAACAGCCACAATGAGCACCGCCAGGGCGCCCAGGATTGCCGGGATGAACCACACATTCTCATAGTGGAGATTAGGTATTCTGCCGGGCCAATACCCAAAGACAGGGGAGCCCAGCCACGCACCGACCCACCCCACGGCAACTTTCGAGCAGAACGACCAGTGTCCAGGCGTCACATAGTACTTGAAGCCATAGTGCAGTATTGCGGACACAACCACGCTAATGACGAGCAAGATCAGAAAGCTGATGAAACTCATTCCAATCATATTCGCCTCCCAAGCCTGTTTTTAACAC
This sequence comes from uncultured Alphaproteobacteria bacterium, assembly GCA_963823225.1. GTDB lineage: Bacteria > Pseudomonadota > Alphaproteobacteria > Rhizobiales > Xanthobacteraceae > BOG-931. The sequence goes on from CAWGKM010000002.1 coordinate 81,840, forward strand.
AACTCGTAACTTATCCGTCATTCCCCAGATAAGCTGTCGAACGGCATAGACGGTATCAAACAACGAGGTTTTCCGAAAGTCACGGGCGGGCGCAGGGTTTGCCAATTCACGGTGGGGTCAGGACGGCCCACGACTTAATTCGGCAAGTCGCCCTATTGCTAGTATCCAGCATTAGGTAGCAAACTCAATTTATGCCGGTCGACGACCTCGCCACCCTGTTGCGCAACCACGGCGGCCTTGACGGGCTTGCCCGCGAGCTGGGGCAGTACTGGCCGGCCTTCATTGAGGATGAAAACGTGGCCAACGACAATGCGCCACGCGAGAGCGTGACGCGGTGGCGGCGGCTTATAACCCGGCTATCGCGTCAGGCCGGGCGGACAACATAGTGCGTGCCGTTCAATACGTGCGCATGTCCACCGACCATCAGAAATACTCGACTGAGAACCAATCTATTGCAAACCATGCCTATGCCGCCAGCCGCGGAATGGAAATCGTCCGAACCTATGCCGATGAGGGGCGCAGCGGCCTTCGTATCGACGGGCGGAATGCTCTAAAACAGCTAATTGCAGACGCCCAATCCGGCAAAGCCGATTTCACGGCGATTCTTGTCTATGACGTGAGCCGATGGGGCAGATTTCAGGATTCGGACGAAAGCGCGCACTACGAATATATCTGTAAAAGTGCTGGCATTCGCATTCACTATTGCGCTGAGCAGTTCGAGAATGACGGAAGCCCCTTCTCCGCTATCGTGAAGAGCATCAAGCGCGCGATGGCGGGCGAATATAGCCGAGAGCTATCCGCTAAAACCTTCGCCGGTCAATCTCGTTTAGCCGAGCTCGGATTTCACTCAGGAGGCGCGCCGGGCTACGGAACGCGACGCTTGCTCGTTGACCAATCGAGCGCCCCTAAATTGATTCTGGCGGCGGGAGAGCGCAAAAGCATTCAGACCGACCGGGTGGTTTTGATTTTGGGACCGCCGGAGGAGGTTAGTATTGTCCGCTGGATATTCTCGGTCTTTGTGAAACAGAGAAAATCAGAGCGGATGATCGTAAAAATCTTGAATGAGAAGGGGATCAGTAGCGGTCTGGATCGCCCATGGACCTCTGCCAGAGTCCACAAAATTCTCCAAAACGAAATCTACATCGGTAACAACGTCTGGAACCGTACCTCGCTCAAACTGGGCAACAAGAAGATTCGTAATCAACCGGAAACGTGGGTGCGCACCAAATGCTCCTTCGCTCCCATTGTCGCCCAACCACTGTTTGAGGCCGCTCATAAAATCATTCAAGATCGTAGTCACCGTCTTTCGGACGATGAGATGCTAGCACCGCTGCGGCATCTACTGCGCAAACATGGATTTCTCAGTACGCGGCTAATCAATGATAGCCCAAATACGCCGTCACTTACCTCGCTCTACGAAAGGTTTGGAGGTTTGCATCCGATCTATAAGATGATGGGGGTCACGGGCCGTCCTCCGGGGACAACCTATAGCTTGTCCAATGATGAGCTTCTAGCAATTCTGCGGCGATTACTCGAAAAGCAGGGCCGTCTCAGCGAGAGGCTTATTAACCGGAGCAAAGGCGTTCCGTGTTGCAACACCTATCAGCACCGCTTTGGATCCCTCTCAAGAGCTTATGAGTTGATCGGCTACAAAGCCGCTCCTGGATCACATCAGCGTTCGTGGACAAAGACGCGCACTCTTTCAAACGACCAGCTTCTGGAAGCTTTGCAAAAATTGCTGCGCAAGCGCGGCCATCTCACCAAAAAGATAATCGACAAGAGTTAAGAATACGCCGACCAGCCCAACGTACAGAGGACGTTTTGGGTCTTTAACGCGGGCCTATGAGCTAATCGGATACACGCCGAAAAAGGGCACACGTGTGCCGAAAACAACTTAGGGCGGCGCGCTGTTAGCGCCATCGGCATGGTCGATGGCCACATGCTCTTCGTCAGTTACACGATAAGGGACGCCGTTATTCGTATCATATCCGCAAGAGGAGCTGAACCGCATGAAAAAAGGAAATATCACGAGATTTAGGCTCAATGCGAAGAAGCCGCCGAAGACTGATTGGCGCGCATTCGACGCCATGAGCGAGGAGGAACGCCATCGCGCTGCGCTCTCGGATCGAGAATGTCCGCCGGCGAGCGAAGTGCAGCTTGCGCGTGCGCGACGCGTCCCGACCGTTCGTGCGCTCCGCGAGAAGCTGAAGCTGACGCAAGAGGAATTTGCCGTGCGGTTCCATCTCCCGCTGGGCACGGTTCGCGATTGGGAACAGGGCGCACATCGTCCCGACAAGGCTGCGCAAGTCCTTCTCACGGTGATTGCGAAGGACCCGGATGCGGTGGCGCGTGCGCTCGGGAGCGCGCGGTGATGCCGGGCACCCTTATAGTGTGACAACTCGATCCGCATCACCGATCAGTGGCGCGCAATTGGCGCCTGACGTTCGGCTGGGATGGCGATGACACGATCGAATTAGATTTGGAGGACTATCATGGCTGAGAGAATGTTGCGCCGCGATCCGAACCGGGAGCCGACCCATCCCGGAGCCCTGCTGCGTGAGGACGTCCTGCCTGCGATCGGCGAGCCGGTGATGAGCGTGGCAAAGAAGCTCGGCGTCAAGCGCCAGCATCTCCATCGCATCCTGGCCGAGAAGGCGTCGGTGACGCCGGACATGGCGGTTCGGCTCGGCAAGTTCTGTGGCAACGGTCCGGGTCTGTGGCTGCGGATGCAGCAGGCCTACGACCTATGGCACGCCGAGCGCGCGCTTGAGAAGGTAGTAGCGAAGATCCCGACCGCGAAGAGGAAGGTAGCGGCGTGAGCGGTAACAAGGACTACAGGGCGGGTTCGGCACAGCCGTAACCCGCCGCATCGCCCATCAAACAAAACAGGCGATTTCGGCGAAATTCTCCGCCACCGCGTAGCCGGTGACATCGACGCCGGCGGCATCGAGCCAGGCATGGGCGTCGAGCCGCTACTATAGCAGCCAGCCGGCGCAATCCACACACTTGCCGTCACGCGGTACGCAGGCCGAGGTACTCGGCCAGTGGGTCGAAATCGCGGTCGGCATGCAAGAGCCGATGGCCGCCTTCGATGCAGAACGTGCCGATGATCATGTCCACGGTCTTGCGCGGCGTGACGCCGCGATCGCGCAAGAGCCGATAGTTGCGGGCGACCCGCGGCGCTAATGCCGAACTGAGCATGCTCGCGATCGCGAACTGCCGCAGTTGCCGCTCGATCTGGCCGGCGAGGCGCTTGTTGCGCGCGCCTTGCAACACCTCCAGCAGAATGAGATCGCCGATCAGAATTTGGTCCGGGTCGTCGAGCGCACAGAGCTTGCGGACCTCCGCGGTATCGGCATCGCGCAGATGCGCGATCCACACCGAAGAGTCGACCACGATCATCGGCCGCGGCCGCTTTTCCGGTCGCGCCGCATCTCGTCGAGGTTGCCGACCCAGCCGGCGCCGGCCAGCACCGCGATGGCCTTTCTTTGCCGATGCTGGCGCACCAGGCGGCGCAGGGCCTCTTCCACCGTCGCCTTCTTGGTCGCCAGGCCGGACGCGGCCATGGCTTCGGCCAGCAGCTTGTCGTCGATCTCGATGTTGGTGCGCACAGCGAGAGCATTCGATGTGTATTAGCTGATGAAATTATACACATTCGAGGCAATTGCGCAACAAGAAGGTGTCGCTCACACGAAACACGCAATCTCGGCGAAATTCTTCGCCACCGGATAGCCGGTCACTTCGACGCCGGCGGCGTCGAGCCAGGCGGGCGTCGAGCGGTTTTTGCGCTCCCTTGGCGGCGCCGAAATGCATGATGCTTTTGACGCCGCGGCGCTCGAGCATCACCCGCGCGGCCATGGCCTGCGGCAGGCACACCGCCTTGAACGGCAGATAGCGCGCCGCGCGCGTCACCGCCCAGCCGATGTCTTCCGCGAGCCGTGTCTGTTCGTCCGCAGTTCCCATTTTCGCCGGCACGGCGCGCGCGCCGAAGGCTACGAAATGCGCCGGCGGACGTGGTGGATCGTCTCGCCGCGCCACGACGGGTCGTTGCATGCAGCGTCCATTGCGACTAAGTTATTGCAATGAAACAGCCAGTCGTGTCCCGCAACCCCGAAATCATGGGCGGGGCCGCCGTGTTTTGCGGAACCAGAGTTCCGGTGCAGACGCTGCTCGACTACCTTGAAGCGGGCGAGTCGATCGATGAATTTCTCGCGGGCTTTCCCTCGGTAACGCGGGAGCAGGCAATCGCTTTCCTGGAACAAGCGAAAGACCGACTGGTCGAATCCGTCTCGTGAAGGTTCTGCTTGACGAGTGTATCGATTGGCGCTTGTCACGCGACATCGTCGGCCACGACGTCAAAACCGCTCGCCAGATGGGGTGGGCTACGATCGAAAATCGCGAGTTGCTCGCTCTTGCATCGAAGCATTTCGATGTATTCGTGACGGTAGATCGAAATCTATCCTTTCAGCAAAACCTCGGCACCTTATCGATCGCGGTCGTTGTCCTTCAGGCGAAGACCAACCGGCTCACTGAGCTCAAGCCCCTGGTCCCGAGCCTCTTGGCGGCCATCGAATCCGCCAAGCCGGGCGTCGCGAAATTCATTGCCGGTGCATAGGTATTGTACTGACCGGCATAAATCGTAACTCATTCGTCATGGCCGGACTTGTTCCGGCCATCCACGTCTTTGATTTGTCGCAGGCTTCAAGACGTGGATGCCCGCGACATAGGCGAGCGAAGCGACGCCGTTCTTCGAACGGCTATGCGCGGGCATGACAAGTCAGAAACTGTGACGGCTGGTATCACACGAATCACGCGATCTCGGCAAAATTTTCCGCCACCGGGTAGCCGGTCACTTCGACGCCGGCGGCATCGAGCCAGGCATGGGCGTCGAGCGGCTTTTCCGTTCCTTTGGCGGCGCCGAAATGCATGACGCTTTGCACGCCGCGGCGCTTGAGGAAGCTCTCGACCTCGGCGCGGCAGACTTCGGGCGCGACGTCGAACTCATCTTGCAATCGCGCGCAGACGGCATCGAGCTCCTGCGGCGTCTCGATCAGCTCCCAGATGCGGGCGCCGACTTCGCTCAAGCCGATGTAATTGCCCTTTTCGGCGCTCATCATCACCAGCTCGTCGCCGACTTTCGCCGCCAGCCAATCGCCTTGTTTACGGACCATCATGACCGATCTCTATGCCGTGCGAGCGAGCGGTATTGCGCCTGCAAGTTCCTAGCCCAGCCGCCGCATCATTGGCGCATGCGCGGAAACGACATGTTCGAGAGCCATCGAAAAACCACTTATTCTCAAGCCGCCGAAAAACGACCTATCCCCAAGCCGTCGAAAAAGGAGATTTCTCCAAACCGTCGAAAAACGACATATCCCCAAGCCGTCGAAAAACGGCATATTCCAACCAGACGCACGTCTCTGCTGTCATGCGCTTATTGGCGTAGTGAGCGTCGCGTGCTTGAGAGCTGCCATTTTTTAGTGGGGTAATTTAAGATCTACAATCCGTGATAGCAGGTTGGCAGAGGCGATGTTCCCGGACTTGACTTTCTAGTTTTGCCATGGCATATTCGTCCTATCAGTCGATGGGGAGATATTCCTATGGCCCGCAAGTACCTCAAGCCCGTCCACCAAATGTCCGTCGCCGAGTTCGAGCGGATGTTCCCCGATGAGGAAGCCTGTTGCGCCTATCTGGTTGGCCGTCGCTGGCCCAAGGGCGTGCGCTGTCCGCGCTGCGGAGCCAAGGAACCCACCGAATTGAAGGGCAATCCTTGGCATTGGCAGTGCTATGCATGTGGCAAGCCGACCAGCTATCGGTTCTCCCATATCGCCGGGACGATTTTTGAGAACACCAACAAGCCCCTGCGGGACTGGTTCAAGGTCACGCACCTGATTCTGACCAGCAAAAAGGGCATGAGTTCGCGCCAGATCGGGCGCTACATGGGCTTTGGCTCCGTCAAAACCGCTTGGCTTATGGGCCACAAAATCCGCACCGCATTGATTGAGCGCGACATGGACAAGCTCGGCGGCATCGTTGAAGTCGATGAGACCTACATCGGCGGAAAAGACAAAAACCGCCATTGGGACAAAAAGAGCGGCACCAGCGGACGGGGCTATGACAGACTGAAAACTCCCGTCGTCGGTGCTGTGAAGCGCAAGGGTAATGTCGTCGCCCGCGTTGTTCTCGGCACTGACGAAACAACTCTCCAAGAGTTTGTCCGTGAGACCGTCTCGACAAAAGTTAGCTTGCTCTGCACCGACGCATATCCAGGTTATTACAGACTTGGCTATAGATACCCGCACGGCGTTGTCGATCACAGCAAAGGTCAGCACGTCATCGGCGCGATCCACACCAATACGATTGAAGGTTTTTGGTCGATCTTCAAGCGCGGCATCGTCGGCAGCTTCCACAAGGTCAGCCGCAAGTATTTGCCGCTCTATGTCGCGGAATTTCAGTTCCGTTACAACAATCGCATGAACCCCGACATCTTCGGGACAGCGATAAGCGGATGCTAAAAACATGGCTTGATGCCGTTCTGTGGCGGGTTTTCGCAGAGCATTTCATCGTTTTGCTTTCGCTGAACCCACACTGTGACAATAAAAGCCTTACCGTCTTTTTGACCGATATCTAATCGCTCACGAATTTTCCCTAATGCCGTTCTTGTATCGCTATCGATCATATAATCGGCTGGCGGCAGTGAAATAAATAATGCGCTTCCCTCATCGAATTTGAGCGTTTTCCCATTTGAACAACCCACATATTTGCCTTTTGTGTATTCAATCGTTCGCGTGAAACAAACGTTGACGTCATCTAAAATTCCAGTCGATATGCTGACTAAGGAAACAACGCCGTTTTGGATGTTGGCATTTTCGGGATTTAGAAGAAAATACGCATAATCCGAAAACGGCTTGGCTTTACTCTCCTCTTGGCGCGCTAAGGTCCACCAAAAGCCGCTCGCAATGCACATAAGGAGAACCCACGATCCCCAATAAAGTCGGCGTCCGTGTTGCCTTAAGGGAATCACGGTTAGCGCCGCCGAGAAAATGAAGGTGAGCATTCCGAAGGGGGCGTACCCAGCAAACCAAAATCTGGGCGCTGGAAAATGTTCGATAATTGGGTGCAGCCACCACATGGCGCGCTCCTCCTCTTTTGGGATTGTATCCCCAAAGAGGGTTCCCGTAGAACGGGAAAATAAGTCTTATTCTTTCCTGGCGACCCTTGGTAGGAGCCCTTCCCGGACAAGTCAAGTCCGGGAACATCGCCTTGGCAGAACGAACCCAAAATTCGATAGACTTCTCAAGCACGCCTCCCGACCCAAGTCCTCTACAGGATGCGGCGGCGGATTTCCTCGATGACGATCGAATTATCGGCGTCGCCGTCGCCGTGGTGCAGGCAGGCTTGCAGCACGTCGGCATGAATCTCGAGAAGCGGCAGCCGTTGGCCCGTCTTGCGCGCCTGGTCGAGCATGAGATTTGTGTCCTTGAGCGTCTGGTGCACGCGGCCTTCCGGCGCGAAATCGCGCCCGACCATTTTCGGGCCCTTAGTATCCATGACTTGGGAGGCCGCGGCCGAGGAGCGCGCCACTTTGAGGAACGCCGCCGGATCGAGGCCGAGGCGGGTGGCAAACACCAGCCCTTCGGCGAGCGCAAGCCGATTAAGCCCGAGAATGAGATTGATCGCGAGCTTGGCCCGGCCGCCGTCGCCGAGCGCCCCGATGTGGAAGCGGTTCGGAAACAACGCATCGAGCACGCCCGCGGCGGCATCCGCGATCCGCGCATCGCCGCCGATAAGCCCGACGCCCTCGCCGTCGCGGACCTGCGCGCTGGTGCCCGACACCGGCACTTCGAGGAAGCGCAAGCAATTCGCCACCCGCGCGCCGAGCGCCGCGATGCGGTCCGGATCGCAGGTCGAGGTACAGATGACGATCTTGCCCGATGCCGCGGGTAACAGCGCGCCTTCGACAACGTCCTCGACCTGGTCGGTATCGAAGACCGCGAGCACGATCGGATCGCAGCCGCGCGCGATCTCGGCGGGCGATCCGACGCGGCCGCCGAGCTGCATCAGCCGCTCGTTCTTCGCCGTATCGACGTCGTAGCCGATGACGGAAAATCCGGCGGCGATCAGCCGGCGCGCATAAACTTCACCCATCAGGCCTAAGCCGACGACGCCGACCGGTGTGGCGCTGGGCATGGATTTACTTGAGCGGCGCGATGGCGAGATCGCGCGCCACATTGTCGAGGCTTTCGCGCAATGATTTCGGCATCGGTACGCCGTGAGCGCGGCGGTCCACAAGCTTGGCGTGGCTTTGCTCGCCGGGCATGAAGATGCGCTCGACGCCCGGCAGCCGTGGCGAGGCGCGGAGTTCGCGGATCAGGCGGTCGACGGCGCGTTTGAATTCGCCCGCCGGCATGAAGGTCTCGATTGCGATCGCCGCGATCGCTTGGCCGGTATTGGTCGGCTTGCCGGTTTCCTTGACGAAATCGATCACCTCGCGCCCGATCGCCGCGCGGTTGAGCGCTCCAGCAAGGAGCCCGATGATGAGACTTAAGCCGTAGCCTTTGTAATCGCCGATCGGAAGCAGATGACCTTCGTCGGCGCGTTTCGGGTCGGTCAAGGGCCTGCCTTCGCGGTCGATCATCCAGCCCACCGGCATCGCCTCGCCGCGCTGCGCTTTGAGCCGCACCTTGCCGTAGGCGGCCACCGTCGGCGCCATATCGAGCACGATCGGCGGCTCGTTGTCTGCCGGCACCGCCACGGCCATCGGATTGGTGCCGAGCAGGCTCTCGCTGCCGCCCCACGGCGGCAAATGGTTGTTGCTGCCGACGGCGAAATAGAGACCGATCATGTCGTGCGAAAGCGGCATCGTCGCGTAGAGCGCCGCGGGTCCGGCGTGATTGCTCATGCGCGCGCCGACCCAGCCGATGCCGGTTTTCTCGGCCTTTTCGATCGCCAGCGCGGCGGCGCGCCGCATCACCAGATGGCCCATGGCGTTGTCGCCGTCGATCAGCGCCGCGGACGGCCGATCGCTGACGACGCAGATATTCGGCTTGGCGTTGACGCCGCCGGCGCGGATGCGGCGCACATAGAGCGGTAGCCGGATCACGCCATGGGTGTCGGCGCCGCGCAGATCGGCCTCGACCATGAGCCCGGCAAGTGGTTGCGCATCTTCTGGCGGCAAGCCCGCGGCAACGAAAGCGCGGGCGATAAACGCCGCAAGCCGTTCGGCCGGAACGCGCGTGTCGTCTGGGGACATACTGGCCATACTCCGCAACGCAGGATGAGGACTGGTTTAGTACCGGGCCAGATCATAAGATCAAAGGAACTCGGGAGGTAAGCCGCCATGAGCACCATGACCGCCGAAAAAATCAAGACGCTCGACGCTTGTTTCGGGACCTACCCGCACACCCAGGCGCTGAAGAATGGCGACGTCAAATCCGACCGCGTGGCGCTGCGTCTGACCGAAGTGAATCCGGTCTATAAGGCGTTCCTGATGATGGCGCGCGAACAAAAATTCGACGTGAGCGAAATGGCGCTGGTCACGTACTTGCAGGCCAAGGCCTACGGCAAGCCGCTCACTTTAATGCCGGCGACCATGATGGGCCGGTTTCAGCACGGCACCATGCTGTACAATTCCGAGCGCGGCACGGTGACGCCGCAAAGCCTGCCCGGCCGCCGGATCGGCGTGCGGTCGTTCGCGCAGACCACCGGCGTGTGGATGCGCGGCATCCTGTGGAAGGATTACGGTCTCGACCTCGCCAAGGTGAAATGGGTCACTTTCGAAGACGCGCATTTGGCCGAATTCCGCGATCCGCCCGGCGTCGAGCGCGCCGCCGAGGGTAAGGACATGACCAAGATGGTGCTCGACGGCGAGCTCGACGCCGCGATCTTCGGCGGCAATATGCCGACCGACCCGCGGCTCAAAAGCGTGATCCCCGATCCCGACGCGGCGGCGAAGGACTGGTACAAAAAGCACGGCACCGTCCCGCTCAACCATATGGTCGTGGTCAAGAGCGCGCTTGCGAAAGCGGATCCGGGCGCGGTGCGCGAAGTCTTCCGCATGTTGGCGGCGAGCAAGAAGGCCGCGGGCCTGCCGAAAGCCGGCGCCATCGACACCATCCCGTTCGGCTTTAACGCCGTCAAACCGGCGCTCGATCTGATCTTCGAGCTATGCGCTGGAAATGAAAATCATTCCGCGGCGCTATTCGGTCGAGGAATTGTTCGACGACACCACGCGGGCGCTGTAACGCTCTTCATCCGCCACGGCGTAGCAAAGCGGAACGGGGACGGAGCCGCCCAAGCTTGCGAAGCGAGCGCAGGCTGGTGCAGGGCGCGTAAACCATTGTGGCGGGCGCCCCAACAATACCTCACATTTCGACACAATCCGTCACGCTCCTGCCCCGGCAATCGGCTGAAATCGCACTGTCTGGCCGGGGAGCCGCGCGTCATGCGTTGCCGGGGGATAGCCGTTATCCTTGCGGGATTTGTCGCGATCGCCGTTTGCGGGCATGCCGCCGCGGCCGGCAATGCCGATTCCAAGACTGCCGATTCCGCGATCACGGTTAACGGCAATCGGCACCTCGGCGCCGATATGATCCGGTCGTATTTCCACCCGGCGCCCGGCGGACGGCTCGACGCCAGCGAGCTCGATGCCGCGCTCAAGCGTCTCTATGCCACCGGCCTGTTCAAGGACGTGAAGATTTCGCGCTCCGGCGACCGCGTTGTGGTCACGGTCGTGGAAAATCCGACGATCGGCGTGCTTGCCTTCGAGGGCAATAAGAAGATCAAGGACGACGATCTCAAGAAGGCGATGCAATCGAAGGAAAACGGCCCGCTGTCGCGCGAATTCGTCCAAGGCGACGCGGTCCACATTATCGATTTCTATCGCCAGCGCGGCTATTTCGGCGTGCACGTGGTGCCGAAAACGATCGACGCCAAAAATGGACGCGTCAATCTCGTCTTCGAAATCAAAGAAGGCGATAAGCTCGCGGTGCGGCAGATCGCGTTCGTCGGCAATACCGCTTTTTCCGCAACCAAGCTCAAGGCCGTGGTCAAGACCGGCGTGACAAATCCGTTGAGTTTTATTCTCGACAACGATATCTACGATGCCGACCGGATCGAGAACGACCACGATCTCATCCGCCGCTTTTATCTCGCACATGGCTATCCCGATGTGCGGGTGTCGTCGTCGGCGAATTACGACGCGGCGCAGAAAGGCGTCGTGCTGACGCTCAAGCTCGACGAGGGCCCGCAGTACCGCTTCGGCAAAATCAATATCGAGTCGAGCCTCGCGGCGGCCGATCCGATGGCGTTGCGCACGGCCCTGCATACGCAGGCCGGCGAAATTTATGATGCCGACGCGATCGAAAAGACGGTCGGCGATTTGGCGATGGCGCTTGCCAAAACCGGCGAGCCTTTCGCCAGCGTCCTGGTTCGCAGCGAGCGTCATCCCCCAAGCTATTCTCCGACGCATGCGGGACAGGGCAGCGTGGGGGTGATCGATCTGGTCTATACGATCGGCGAGGGCAAGCGGCTTTACGTCGAACGCATCGATATCCACGGCAATACTAAAACCCGCGACGACGTCATCCGCCGCGAATTCGATTTCGGCGAAGGCGATGCTTACAATCTTGCGCTGGTGGACCGCGCCGAGCGGCACCTCAAGGCGCTTGGCTATTTCAAGACCGTGAAAATCACCACGGAGCCGGGCTCGGCGCCGGATCGCGTCGTGCTCGACGTCACGGTCGAGGAACAGCAGACCGGAGATTTCTTCATCTCCGGCGGCTACTCCACCGCCGACGGCATGCTGGCCTCGGTGTCGATCAGCGACAAGAATTTTCTCGGCACCGGCGACATTGCAAAAGCCTCGGTGACTTACGGCCAATATGCCCGGGGCTTCGATCTCGCTTTCACCGATCCGTGGTTCCTCGGCCAGCGGCTCGGGGTCGGCGTCGATCTGTTCGGCAAGCAAACCTTCGCCAATCCCAATCAAGCCTATAACAGCAGCATTTACGGCGCGCGATTTTCCGCCACCACGCCGTTGAACGAAAACCTGGGCGTGAGCTGGAACTATTCGATCTACAATCAAGGCCTGTCGCTCGACTCGGCGATCGGCACGGTCTCGCTGCCGATACAACAAGCCACGCAGGCCGGCTCGTATTGGGTATCGTCGGTCGGCAACGGCATCACCTACTCGACGCTCGATAATCCCAAGGATCCGACCAGCGGCATCCGCGCCCAAACCAGCAACGAATTCGCCGGCCTCGGCGGCGCGGCGAATTTTGCGAAAACCACCGAAGACGTCCGCTACTACCACCCGATCGTGGGCGACGTGGTCGGCATGGTGCGGGCGCAGGGCGGCTATGTGACACCGTGGGGCGGCCAGCAATTGTCGCTGCTCGACGGCTTCTTCGGCGGGCCACAACTGGTGCGCGGCTTCGCGCCCAACGGCTTCGGGCCGCGCGACATCACGCCCGGCACCACCATGGATAATCTCGGCGGCAGCGTCTATTGGACCACTACGGCTGAGCTGCAATCGCCGATGCCGTTCGTTTCGCCGGACGCGCAGCTGAAAGTGGCCTTGTTCTCCGATACCGGCAGCCTCTGGGCCACCAACGCCTCGACCGTTTCGAGCCTGGCGACCTCGCTGTCGCCGTCGCAGCAGATCGTCAATTCGCGCGCCATCCGCTCCTCGGTCGGCGCCAGCCTGATCTGGGACTCGATGTTCGGACCGATCCGGGTCGATTACGCTTTTCCCGTCGCCAAACAAAGCTACGACGTGACCCAGCGCTTCCAATTCCACGCCGGCGGGTTCTAGCGCGTCAGCCGTTCCACAATGCCGCGAATTGCGTCGCGACGATTTTCTCGTAGGCAACTTCGCCCTGCAGGATACCCTGTCGCCGCGCGAATTGCGTCATGCCGGCGATGAACGCGGGCGACAGCGCGGCGTCGTAATAGGGCAGGTCGCGGCGGATGAGGTCGGTGATCAGCGCGGCCTCGGACGGCGGAAACAATTTTTGCCCGACCTCGGCGGCGCGCGCCACGTCGGCCTTGAGCGCGGCTTGGGTTTTGACGATGGCGCGCACGGCGGCGGCGGCGTTGTCCGGCGAGCGCGCGATCAGCGCGTCGGTCGCAGCGATCGTCGCCGCAGTATAATCGAAGCACGGCTTTGGACCGTCGCCGCGCCGCACGTCGAGCACGACGGTGCCGACGCCGCGGCGCACGGCAACCTCCGCGCCCATGCCGTTGGCCCAGAAGCCGTCGATCTTGCGCTCCTCCAGGGCCTTCGCCGCAGCGAGGCCGAAGTTCACGATCGCACCCGGCGTGGGCGCGGCACCCGGCACCGGTGCGATGTTGACGTCGTCGCGCTTGGGATCGATGCCGGCCTCGCGTAAAAGCCCCCGCAGTCCCATGTCCACCCACGGCGCGGCGCCGATGCTGCGGCCCTTGACAATGGAGATATCTCCATGTCGTGCGCGCGTGTCGGCGTGCATCACCAGAAACCAGTACATGCCTTGCGCCTGCGCGCAGAGAAGCTTCACGCCGTGAAAATTTGGAAATGCCGCGAGCGCCGAATGCGCCGAGCCGCCGACGAAGTCGACCGCGCCGTCGCGCAACGCCGCGTAAGCCTTGTCGACCGGGAAGATCAGTTCGAGCGTTACGTCGAGACCCTCGGCCTTGAAAAAACCGAGCTCGGCCGCGGCTTCGGCCGGAAAATACGAATTCGAGATCATGTCCGGCACGGCGATCTTCATATTCGTCACCGCCGGGCTTGACCCGGCGGTCCAAGCTGAAGTTGAGAAATCGTAGCCTTAAGGCACCATTGTCACGTCTCGCTTGTCGGCATGGATGCGCGGGTCAAGCCCGCGCATGACGCGTCTTACGTCTTCCCGTCCAACAGCCAGCCGAACTTCTCCCGCGCTTTGCGCGCGACTTCGGGGCTTGGCGTGTTGGTCGGCGGAAACTTGTCGCGCCAGTGGAATGGCCGGCAGGCGTCGATCACGGCGACCGAATGCGTCATGTCGCCCGCGGCGCGCTTCCATGGCGGTAAGGCGGGATCCGCGGGCGAATCCCAGGAGCCGTTGATGAACTGGATCGACTGCGCCGGATCGGTGCGGGTGAGCATCGCCCAGAGCAGGTGATCGAGGTTCGTCACGTCGACGTCGTCGTCGACCACCACGATATATTTCGACGCATAGGCCGAGGCGCCGCATTGCGCGGCGACGTGGCCGGCCTGCACGGCATGACCGGGATATTTCTGCGTGATCGACACGCCGTGGAACAGCCGCGCGCCGCCGATTTCGTGACACCACACCTGCGCCACGCCCGGCACGCCGGCATTGGTCATGTTCTGCTTGATGGTCGCCGAACGCAGCACGGCGCGGTAGCGCGCCATCTCATCGGGCCCGGCGCCCATCGGCGGCACGCCGAGCAGGATCGGATCGTTGCGGTGGTAGATCGCCTTGACGTCGAGCACGGTCGCCGGTTTGGCGCCGCCGGCATAGTGGCCGGTCCATTCGCCGAACGGGCCTTCGACCTCGCGGCGGTCCGGCGTGACAAAACCTTCGAGCACGATCTCGGCACCGGCCGGAAACGGCAGGCCGGTGATTTTGCCGCGCACCATCTTCATCGGCCGGCCGCGCAAGCCGCCGACAATATCGGCCTCGAAGGTGCCGTAGGGCGCTTCCAGCCCGCCATAGAAGAAGATCAACGGGTCGCCGCCGAGCACCATCGCCACCGGCATCGGCTCGCCGCGCTTGAAATATTTGGCGCGATGGATGTCGCCGTGATGTCCCGCGGCGATGAGCAGGCCCACGGAAGTGCGGTCGTGCACTTGCGCGCGGTAAGCGCCGGCGTTGAGCCAGTTCTCTTCCGGATCGCGGGTGATGCTGTAAGTGCCGGTGCCGATATAACGCCCGCCGTCCTTTTCGTGCCAGATCGGCGCAGGAAACTTGGTGACGTCGACGTCGTCGCCCGTCAGCACGTTTTCCAAGACCGGACCGTCCTCGACGATTTCGTGCGGAATTGTTGTTTGCTCCTTGAGATAGGCCTCGCGATAGGCGTCGCTCAGCTCCCACTTGGTCAGATGGTCGGGAAAGCCGAGCGTCATGTTGCGGCGCTTGCCGGCGAACACGTTCATGAGCACGCGGAAGCCTTTCGGGCAGCCGGGAATATCGTCGAACACCACGCACGGCCCGTTCTCGGCGCGCAACACCGCCTCCGCGGCGAGCCCGATATCCTCTTGCCAGCTGGCGCCCGAGACATTGCGGACTTCGCCGAGCCGCTCGGCGAGCGACAACCATTCGCGTAAATCGTCGTAGGCGATCGCGGCCTTGACGTTGCTGTGCTCACTCATCGGCGTCTCCGGACGGTGGTGAGGATGGCTGGCGCAACGGCCCTGTCAATGCTCGCTCATTTGCTTCATTCTCCCCCGCTTCGCGCAATGGTCAAAGCGGTCGGGTATCAGCCTCAGCTCGAGGTCGGCAATCAGCGACGCCTGTGCCCAGCCCTGCAGTGCTGTGGAGGGGAAAATTGCGAGGCCGAAGAGGGCATCGGCAATGCGAGCGCCATCTGTATAGCAAAGATAGGCGCCGGGACGATCATGTAACCAATTGAAAATGTAGGATATTCACGGCAATCGCGGCCCGATCTGTATAAGAAGATTATACTTTGATCCGCTCCGAGGCCTTGTCATTTGCTCTGTGTAAAGACCTAAACCATTGAAACATATTGCTTATTAAGCCATGTCCGAGGCTTGGCACGACTCTTGCCAATAGAAGGGCGGGTAAAAACCCAAGCAAAACGCCTCATCGAGTGAGGCGGAAAAAAACAGGAGTTAGCCATGACCGCATTACACAAAGTGCTCGTTGTCGACGACGATCCCGCCGTTCGCAAGAGCTTCGATCGTGTTCTCTCCGGCAAGGGTTACGCCGTCATCACCGCCGAAAGCGGCGAAGAGGCGGTGCGCAAGCTTAACGAAGAGAAATACGACATCGTTTACAGCGACATCCGCATGCCCGGCATGAGCGGACTTGAGGTGGCCGAAAACGTCAAGGCACGACGGCCTTGGACGCCGGTCGTGATCATCACCGGCTACGGCACAGACGCCGCCGAAGCGCGTGCCAAGGCGGCAGGCGTTGCCGGGTTCCTGCATAAACCGCTGTCTCCCGAGATGATCGAAGACAGCGCCCGCGATGCTCTGGCGGCGCCGGCAGTCTCGGCCGAACCGGTCATTGCGGTCGCTCGCGCAGCGCTTCTGACAGAAGCAGCACCCGCTGGAAGCATACTGAAGAACATCGCTCTGTTCTTCGCCGCGCCTTTTATCGGCTTGGCTTACATCATCGCCATGCCCTTCTACGGCTTTGCCGTTCTCGCTCTGCTGGCGGGACGCGTCGCCGCCAAGAACGAAAGGGTGAAAGCCGCCGGCGTGGCGTTCAAGCACGTCGCCATGGCGATTGCGGCGCCGATGGTCGGATTGGTCTACGTCGTGCTCTTCCCGTTCGTCGGCTTAGCGCTGTTGCTGTGGATGGCGGGTAGAGCAGTGATGGCCAAAGCTTAATGCGGCAGACTGTGCCTAGCCGGGAGTACTGGCGATGGCAAAGGCCGGGGAAGTTGCCCCGGCCTCTTTTTGTTCGGGCAACGGCGCCGCAAGCGGCGCCCGGAGTTCCCGAGAAGACCATGCGCTAAATCAATGAATCGCCGATCGATCTGTCGTAGGTAAGACCGAGAATGTGATAGCTATCCCGGGGGCCTCAACCCCGGGATATTGTTGAAACCGACGCTGACATGGGGACAACGATGGACGGCTGCAGCGCCCTGCTCAAAATTCCGCGACCGCCCTTGTGCAATGTCCTCGCGATCGCGGCCGTTGCCGCAACGCTTGCCCTTCCAGCCGCCGCAATCCCGCCGGCGTTTGCCGAGGACAAACCATCGGCAGCCGACCAGCAGTGTCTCGCTTGCCATGGCAGTGCCGGCATGGAGAAGAAGCTGGAGGACGGAGCGACCCTGCAGCTGCATGTGCCCGGCGATGCGTTCGCCAAGTCCGTTCACAGCTCCATCGGTTGCACCGGCTGTCATTCCGACGTCGATCTTGCTGCGCATCCGCCGGCCGGAAAGACCATCCCGAGCGCGCGCGGCTTTTCCATTACGATGACGCAGGTTTGCCGCGGTTGTCATCAAGACAAATTCGATCAATGGCAGACCAGTATTCATGCCGCTCTGGTCCGCTCGAGCAACCCGGCGGCGCCTATCTGCACCGACTGCCATAACCCGCACGCCGTTATCAAAGGCGCCGCGGAATCAATCGACCAAATCCCTTGTAAGAAATGCCACGCGGATATTTACACCGCTTATCTCGGCAGCATGCACGGGAAGGCCCGGCTCAGGTCAGCGGAAAGTGCCGCGCCGATCTGCACCGACTGTCACAGCGCCCATGCCGTGCAGCCCACCTCCATTGGCCAGGGTCCGGAGGCGGCTTGTTTCGGCTGTCACACCGGCGTGCTGGAAGACCATCAGAAATGGCTTCCTAATGCCGCTTTGCACTTCGAGGTGGTGTCCTGTCCAGCCTGCCATGCCCCCAAGGCGCAGCGCAAAGTCGATCTCATGCTGATGGACAGCAAAGACGCCCAACCGCTCGGGACCGAGCAAGCCGGCTTGCCGGTGTTTGAAGCCAGTTCGCAATCGGGCGGCAAAGGAATCGATGCACAGGCATTGGCGAATTTGTTGCAAACGCTCAATCGCAGCGGCATAGCCGGCAAGACCGTCTTGCGCGGCCGGCTGGAAGCCGCCCCCGGCCCGCAGTCGCACGAACTCGCCGACAAGAGCCAGGCGATCAGCGACTGCCGGACCTGTCACAGCTCGGGCTCGCAGGCTTTCCAGAGCGTGACCATCTCGGTAGTCGAGCCGCAGGGTCAACGCGTGGGCTATGGCGCCAGTGCCGATGTGTTGAGCTCGCCGATTTCGCTGCAATCGGTGGGCGGCTTCTACGCGATCGGCGGCACCCGCATCAAAATCCTGGACATCCTGGTGATCCTCGCCGTCCTCGGCGGCGTCGGCTTCATCGTCGGCCACCTGGCGCTGGGCTGGATGTTCAGATTCCTCGGTCTGTATCACCCCGCGATCGGCGGTCATCGCCCGGGCGACGGCAAGGGACCGCACCCGGTCTGACACGTTTGCAACGCTGAAAGGACAGCGACATGCCCGCACTCTATATCCATCCCTTGCCGGTCCGCATCTGGCACTGGATCAACGCCTTCGGCATCTGCACGATGATCCTGACCGGCTTTCAGATCCGGTATGTCGGGCTGATCAATGTAGTGTCGTTCCGCACCGCGGTCAGCATCCACAACACCGTCGGCTTCATCCTGATCGCCAATTTTTTTGTGTGGCTGCTGTATTATCTCTCGTCCGATCGGATCAAGGTCTATCATCCGGAATTAAGTCCGCGGAAGCATTTCTTCGGCAGCTTTCGACAGGCCTATTTCTACGGCTACGGCATTTTCCGCGGCGAGCCCAACCCGTTCCATATCAGCATCTATCGCAAGTTCAACCCGCTGCAGAGCATGCTCTACCAGATCATCATGATGATGCTGTTGCCGATCCAGTTCTATACCGGCATCCTGCTCTGGGACCTGCAGCGCTTTTCCGGCCAGGTCAACTTCTTCGGCGGCGTGCGCGTGATCGACACCGTGCATGTCCTGATCTTCGCCTTCCTGATCTTCTACGTCCTCGCCCATGTCTATCTCGGCACTCTCGGCCATACCCGCATCGCCCATTTCAAGGCGATGATCACCGGCTGGGAAGACGTCGAAGAGCCGGCGCCCGGGGCGGAGTAATGCCAAATCCGGACGGTCACAACCGTCGTCATTCCGGCATCGCCGCGATCGCGGCGAACCCGGAATCGATAGTCCCGGCGCCTGATTTGATCGGTCGAGCGAAGCGCCCCCGCCTTCGCTGGCAATGACGGGCGCGATTTGATCCGCGTGGAAAGCGTCTAATTGTCGTCGGCTTCGTGTTCGGTATCGCGTACGCGGATCGTGTATTTCTTCATCAGCGCCTGGAAATTCGGACGCTGCATCCCGGTGTCCTCGGCGCTTTTGGTGACGTTCCATTCATTGCGCTTGAGCGCCTCGAGTATGAACTGCTTCTCGATTTCCTCCACCGACTTCTCGCGCGCGGCTTTTTTGATCCGTTTGAGTTCGTCGCCGGTCTTCGGCACCGCGAAGTCGTTCGGCCGGCGGGACGGATCGATAATATTGACGAGGTGGGCGTGACGGATGACGTTGTCGCTGGTCAAGATTGCAGCCCGTTGGATGACGTTTTCGAGTTCGCGCACATTTCCCGGCCATGTGTAATTCATCAGCGCGCTCATGGCTCCTTCGGAAATGTCGGTGACTTTTTTTCCCAGCTCAGCGCTGAATGCCTTGAGGAAATGATAGGCCAGCGCCGGTATGTCGTCCTTTCGTTCCCGCAGCGCCGGGACATGGAGGGGGAAAATATTGATCCGGTAATAAAGGTCGTCGCGGAACGTGCCGGCACCGACCATCGCGTTGAGATCCCGGTTGCTGGCGGTGATCAGTCGGAAATTGGCGGTGTGCGTGCGGGTGTCGCCGACGGCTCTAAATTCCCGTTCCTGCAGGAAGCGCAGCAGCTTGGCTTGGATCGAAGTGGAAAAATTGCCGATCTCGTCGAGAAATAGGCTGCCGCCATCGGCGACCTCGAACATGCCTTTCTTGTTTCCGATTGCGCCGGTAAAGGCACCCTTGACGTGACCGAACAACTCGCTTTCCAGCAGATTTTCGCTCAGCGAAGTGCAGTCCACCGGAATGAACGGCTTATCCCTGCGCAAACTGTTGTAGTGGATGGAGCGGGCGATCAGTTCCTTGCCGGTTCCGCTTTCGCCAGTAAGCAAGACGGTCGAATTAGTGGGCGCGCATTGCGCGACGAGCCGATAGACCGCCTGCATTGGCGGACTCGAACCGATCATGTTCCCGAAGCGATATTTCGAACCGACCTCGCTCTTGAGATTGAGATTCTCCGCCAGCAGCTGCCGCTTTTCGACCGCGCGTTGCACCACCAGCTTAAGCTCGTCCGGCTCGAACGGCTTGGAGATATAATCGAAGGCACCGAGTTTCATCGCCTGCACTGCAGTGTCGATCTGTGAAAGGCCGGTGATCATGATGACGTCCATATCGGGATGCGCCTCCTTCACTCGGCGCAGCACTTCCATGCCGCCCAGGTTCGGCATCATGATGTCGAGGATCATGATATCGTAGGGATTGTCCTCGATTTTCCGCAGTGCCTCGTGGCCATCGCGTGCCGTCTCGACCTGGTAGCCGTTGCCGTCAAGGATACGCAAACAGCTCCTGATGACGATGTCCTCGTCGTCGACGACCAGAATTCGCACGCTCATTAAACGCTCCCACTCGGTTTGTTTTCGGGCCCGGCGGCTGGCGGCGCCAGCGGCAGAAAGACGCTGAACGTCGATCCCTCGCCGACTTTGCTTTGTACTTCGATAATGCCGCCATGGGCTTCGACGATGCCGTGGCTGACGGAAAGTCCCAATCCGGTTCCCTTGCCGACATCCTTGGATGTGAAAAACGGATCGAATATCCGACGCAGGTTCTTCTCCGGAATGCCGCAGCCGGTATCGACGATCGATATTTCCACCATCGGTACGGGCTCTGCGGACTGTGTCGACGGCCGCGGCTCGGCGGCACGGCGCGTGCTGATCGCGATGTTGCCCTTTTCCTCGACGGCGTGTTGGGCGTTGACGATCATGTTCATGATCACTTGCTTGATTTGATCGGCGTCGATCCAGATCGGCGGCAGCTTACGGTCGAGATCCATGGTAATCCCGATATCTCGCAAGTGTGCGGGCCGCTCGACGATGCGCACGGTATCCTCGACGATCTGGTTGATGTCGTTGAATTTTTTCTCCGGTTGCTTTTCACGAGCGAAATCGAGCAGCCGCTTGATGATCGCCGCGCAGCGCTTGGTTTCACGGATCACCAGGTCCATGTCCTCCGCATCGGGGCTGCTGTCGGGCATTTTCCGGCGCAGCAGATGCGAGAAAGTCAGGATCCCGGTGAGGGGATTGTTCAATTCATGGGCTACGCCCGAGGCCAAGAGTCCGACGGAGGCGAGCTTCTCCCCGCGCACGGTTTGCGCCTGGGCGCGCTGCAGTTCCTGCGTCCGTTTTTCCACTTTTTGTTCGAGTGTGCGGGCCAAATCGCGCAGCTCCGCGTGCGAATTACGCAATGCGTCGGTCATGCTGTTGAACGAGCAGGCCAGCTTGCCGAATTCGTCGCTGCTGCGCACCGGGATAGGCTGGTCCAGATTCCCGGCAGAAAGCCGTTGCGCGCCGCCTTCGAGGTCGCGCAGCGGCAAGTAGACTAAATGATGCACAAAGTACCCGATCGCCAATGAAGCCAGCGCGATGAACCCCAAGGAAAATCCGGCGATCTCGAGCGTGCTGGTGCGCAGCTTGCGATCGACCTCGTCGAGTGAATAATTGATGTCGAGAACGCCGAGAACGGAGGTCTCTTTCTTGTGCTGATGGCAGGCGGCATTGTAGCAAGACGGATCGTTACGTATGACTTCCATGCTGCCGAGCAGCGACTTGCCGTCGGCGCCTTGGAACGTCCAGGTTCGTTCGTCGCGGGGAAGTTGTTGGAGCGGCTGCTTGCTCTCATGGCAGTGCGAGCACGCCTCGGCGTTGCGGTCCACCGTCTGGCCAATCTCGGGCCCGTACGTCGAGTGGGTGATTCGTCCGTCCTGGCTCAGAATTCTGACTCGGTCGATTTTTTCCTGGTCGGCCACATCGTGGATGATCTGGTCGACATAGGCGGGCTCGTTCTGCAGCATGGCAAAACGGGTGCTCTTGCTGATCACTTCGGAGAGCTGCATGACGTGATCGGACACCTTGTCGAGGATTTGATTGTACAAGAAAAGGGCGACTGCCGCGGTGAACAACAGCATCGCCACCGTGAGCGCTATCGTGAGATAAAGCACGAGCTTGAACTTCAGGGTTTGCGGCTGCATGCGTGTCGTCACTTTTGCTTTAGCGCCGGAAAGGTCCGCACCCCTTCAACAGCGCCGAACCGCCGACGGAAGCTCCCTCGCGCCCAGAATCCGCAAATATGCTAGCAGCCAACGCGGACCGGGCATTGATACGCATCAAATGGCCCCGATGCGCCGATTGCCGCCCGCGCAACCGGCGCGATCGAAATTCGACGGCCTACCCTGCCTGCCTGCTCGGTCTGGCCGTTCGCCTTCGGTTTTAAATGTTGCTTGCTGCGGCCATCGCATTATTATCCCTAAGTCAGGACATGCTTGCGCAAATGGCCTTCCGGTGAAGGCGACATAGGGGTTCACAATGCAATATCCGAAAGTAATCAAATCGGCAGTCGTGCGTGGAACCGTCGTGGCGGCAACGATGGCATTGCTTGCGTCCGCGATGCTCACGGTCGCTATTCCCAAGGCAATGGCGACCCCGGCTATTGCGAACGGCCAGCCGTGCACCAATTGCCATGCGGGTGCGCCGCCGAGCGCGGGAAACCTGAATGCCAACGGCAAGAAAGTTCAGAGCGGCATGAAGAAATAAATCGCTGCACGTGTTCAGCACGCGCTAGCCGAATGAGCTGAAAATACAGCACGGGCCGCCGGATCGGCGTCGTGCACCGGCGCTGTATCGCTGCAGTTCGCTGGATTCGGGACGTTCGATGTCGACGGCCGATCGCCATTCGACCGCTGCGCTGTATTATGCGACGCGTGACGGCCAATCGCGGCGTATCGCGGAGCACATATCTCGTCGCCTCGCCGAGGCCGAAATGCCCGCCGCGGCACAGGACATTGCAGTCGTGCAGCCTGCGGCTTCGGACTTGGCTGCGGCCTCGGTGGTGGTGCTGATCGCCGCCGTCCGTTATGGCCGGCATTTGCCGGAGGCGGATCGTTTCCTGGCGGTCTACCGGTCGCTTCATTCGCCGCCGCCGTTGGCGCTCGCCTCGGTCAATCTGACCGCCCGCAAGTCCGCCAAGACTACGGTCGCGGGCAATGCCTATCTGCGCAAGGTCATTGCGCGCCATCGCCTCGCCCCGGCCGTGGCCGTCGCGTTTGCCGGACGCCTCGACTATCGGCGCTATGGCCGGCTCGATCGCTGGATCATCCGCTTCATCATGCTGCTAACGCGGGGACCAACCGACCCGAACACCTGTATCGAATATACTTCTTGGCATGCGGTCGACGAATTCGTCGCCCGCATCATCGAGCTGATGCGGCGTGCCGGATCGCCGTCGTTGACAACACCGGACCCGTCTCGGCGATAATGCCCCTTCCAAGATGGCGCGGCCAGTTTTTGCAAATCCGCCATCGCACGGTCGAGGCAGCCCAAAGAGGAAACAATGAACCGCGCGAGCCAAGGATTTCCGCCCGTTCTCGATCATCGCGGCGCGCCAAAAGTGCGCCGGTTCGACGCGCAGCGCTGGCTGATCGACAATATCATCCGCGCCAACGGCATCGATTGGGATCAGCCGCGCTCGCTCTACATCCATGCGCCGTGCGGCATCGAGGCCAATGCCGATTTTGCCGGTATCCGCGAGCGGGTGAAGAAGATGGCCGATATCGGCCCCGCCTTCGCCGCCGTGGCGCGCCGCCGCGAGGCCAAGGCCAATGCCGCAGCGCTTGCCGACCGCAAGGTCACCGCGCGCGACAATTTCTTCATGGCGGCGGTGCATTGGGGCGCAGCGCAATGGCCCTATGACGAGAACGACGAAACCAACATCGCCTACAACAACAAGAAGCGCGAGTGCTACGCCAAATACGCGGCGCTATCCGACCACCACGTCGAGGCGGTCTGGGTGCCGTTCAAGGACAAGGCGATTCCGGCCTGGCTGCATCTGCCGCCGAATTATTCCGGCGGCCGGCTGCCGGTCGTCATCGCCGTGCCGGGGATGGACAGTTACAAGGAAATCTCGGTCGCGCTCTACGGCGATCGGTTTCTCAACCGCGGCATGGCGGTGCTGGCAATCGACGGGCCCGGCCAGTACGAAGCGCCGATGATCGGCGTTGATTTCAGCATGGAAAACTGGATGGCGGCGGGGCCGGCTCTGGTCGACTGGATCGCTGCGCGATCCGAACTTGACTCCGCGCGTATCGGCGTCTCGGGGACGAGTTTCGGCACGCTGTTCGGCACCGTGCTCACCGGCAATGAGCCGCGCATAAAAGCCTGCGCGGTGATATCGGTGTGCCACGAGCCCGGCTGTCACACCATATTCGAGGAGGCCTCGCCGACCTTCAAAAAGCGCTTCATGTATATGTCGGGCATCGTCGACGAAGCCGAATTCGATGAATTCCGCAAAACAATTACCTGGGAGGGTCATGCCGACAAAATCCGCGCGCCCTTCCTCTGCGTCGCCGGGGAAGCCGACGAGCTGAGCCCGATCGAACATTCCGAGCGGCTGATGGCGGCGCTCAAGGGGCCGAAGCAGATGGTGGTCTATCGGGAATCGCGGCATTCCGTCGGCAACGTGCCGGCCGCCAATCTCGGGCCGTTCCCGCCGATCCTGGTCGCCGACTGGCTCGCCGACCGGCTTGCCGGCAAGCCGTTCGTCAGCGAGCGCTGGTACGTCACCGGCTCAGGCGAGATCAACAAGACGGCGTATTGAATCCGCATACGCGGTTCCACCGACGCTGAAATTAGGCAAAAGGCAACAGCCGGAACCTAGCGTTCGCGCCGACGAACCGATCGGGCGCATGCAGTCGCCCAAAAGACGAGCGGCTCCGGGTTAAATCTCCTTCGGTCCAAGCTGGCGCATGTCGAGCCCGGGGCCGCTCACTCCCCCATTGCCCTACAACGTCTTTCGCTGCGGACGTCAACGTATACCTCCGCATTCGCTTCGCCGCCGCGGCGGCGCATCAGCTCGCGATCGCTTCGAGCCGTCGCCGCGTGACCGCGGGCCCAAAACCGCCGATGACGATGCAAACCACCGCCATAGCGCCGGCGATGAAGCCAAACACGCCGATGCTGCCGTAACGGCCGAGGAAGAACGCGATGATGAAGCCGGAAAAGATCGCGGAAAACCGGCTCCATGAATAAACGAAGCCCACGGCCTGGGCGCGGATGCGGGTCGGATAGAGCTCGGCCTGATAGGCGTGAAACGAGAACGACATCCAATTGTTGCACAGCGTGATCAACACGCCGAACGCGATGACGCCGGCCGCGGTGGTCTGCTGCGCGAACAACAGGCCGAATATGGCGATGCCGGCCGCGGCCCCGGCGATCTGCCATTTGCGCTCGAATCGGTCGGCGAAGTAAACGCCGATCAGCGGGCCGACCGGCGCCGCCACCGCGATAATGAACGTATAGGTGAGCGACTTCGTCACCCCGATACCCTGCGAAATCAGCAGCGTCGGCACCCAGCTGGAAAAGCCGTAATAGCCAACGGTCTGGAACAGATTGTAGATCACCAGCATGACGGTGCGGCCGCGATAGGCCGCGTTCCACATTTCCATCCAAGCGCCGGTCTTGCGCGTCGCTTCGCCGGCGACGATTTGCGGCGTCGGCAGCTCGATCCCGTCGGCGCGAATCTTGTTTTCCAGGTCCGCGACGATGCGCTCGGCTTCCGCGGTCCGGCCATGCTGTTCGAGCCAGCGCGGCGATTCCGGCAGGCGGCGGCGGATCCACCAGATCGCAAACGCGCCGATCGAGCCGATGATGACCACGATGCGCCAGCCGTCGAGGCCGAAAACGGTCTGCGGCACCAACTGCCAGGCGAGGAAGGCGACCACGGGCACGGACGTGAACATGACGAACTGGTTATAAGCGAAGGCCGGCCCGCGCTGCTCCTTGGGCACCAGTTCCGACACATAGGTGTCGATATTGACGAGTTCGACGCCGAGCCCGATGCTGGCAATGAGCCGCCACAGATCGATCGTCTCCGGCGTATTCTGAAACGCCATGATGAACGCGCCGATCGAGTACCATAGCAGCGCGAAGGTGAAGATCGAACGGCGGCCGAAGCGGTCCGAGAGCCAAGAGAAGGCGAGCGTGCCGATAAACAGGCCGAGAAACAACGCAGCCACGAAACTGGCAAAGCCTTGCAGATCGAACAGGCCGGCCGTGGTCGGCTTGAACAGTCCGGCCTTGAACAGGCCGATCGCCACATAGGCGGTGAAGAACAGATCGTAGAACTCGAACCAGCCGCCGAGCGACAACAGCGTGACCAGCCGCCGGGTGTGGCGCGAGGGCGGCAGCCGGTCGAGCCGCGCCGCCACCGTGATCGTTGTGTCCGTCGCCATGGATTCCCCCCTTTTGGCCGTCGCGGCATTCGCCTGTGCGCGGCGCCGGTATGTATACGATTAATTTGCCGTTCCGGCACGGACAAGGTCGCTCGACCTCTCCCCGCGCGGTGGAGAGAGGTGGTCGCCGGTCACTCATAAAAATCGAGCGGCATGCATTGCCGCGCCTCGCGCTCGGGAGCGCCGATATTGCACGGCGTCGCCTCGAGGATATCTTGCCGTACGCGCGACTGGACGTCGTGCGGCACGCGAGCGAGCGCCCGTTTCAGGCAGGCGTTGGCATCGCCGCCGCAGCTTTGCAGTCTGCGGCACGCGTCGCGCCGGCAGGTCCGCCATAGCGCGAAAGCGTTGCAATAGCGCCTTTGCTGCAACGCCTTTTCGGCGGCCAATCGCCGCGCGTAGTCCACCGGGCTCAATTTCGCTTTGGGCTTGAAGCCCGCCTTCACCAGGGCCGAGTACACGGCGAAGTCCTCGTTGAGACGTTTGTCGCCGGAACAATTCATGGACGCACTCTCCCATTCTCACGGCGCGTTTGCGCGCGAGTTTTGTCAAACAGCCAACGATTCCGGCCGTCATTGCGAGGAGCGGAAGCGACGAAGCAATCCAGAGCGGAACTTCAGAACTGGATTGCTTCCCCCTCGCTGCGCTCGGGGTCGCAATGACGAAAGAAATAAAGGAAGCGGAACGCCGGCAAACGCAGGTCAGTACCTCCCGCACCAAGCGGGTGCGGGTCGCGCCACGGAGTAGCGGCTTGCGCCGCCCTCCGCTTGCGGGCGCGCTCGCCTGCCGGCGTTCCACCACGGCTCCTGCCCAAGGGAGTTGTCGTCCCAAGGGCGCGGCCCGGGCCAGGCTTCGTGGGCGGCGGCGCCGAACGCGGCGGGGGTCACTCCGCCGACGCCGCTCCCACTTCCAGCGAAGCACCTCGCACGCCGGTCATAGTGCCGGCAGGCATGATGCCCGGGCCGCCCGGGAGCGGATCGTAACTCCGCCCGCGGGCACCGTCCTCGCCCCGACCTGCGGGTCTACCTCCCGCAGGTGTCCTTTCGGGCGAGATTTGATTCGCAGGAATATCACTGAAATGGTGACGGATGTCAAGCACAAAGTCACGGTATCGGTGACGACCGTTTTAAGAGCGATTATGCGGGGCTTGACAAAAACCCTCAGACATGGCAATATTCTTTTACGGTCGGATTTGAAGGGTAGCCGCCATGGCAAAGCGTCCTAAACCAGTCCCACAGATGACCACGGCCCAGTTTGAAGCCATGTTCCCGGTCGGCGACGAAAACGCCCCAAAAGCGTACCTTATGGCGCGCCGTTGGCCGAACGGCGTGACGTGCCCGCGCTGCGGCAACGTCGATCTGTACGACGCCTCCAGCTACAAGCCTTTCCACTGGCAGTGCCGGGAATGCGCGCCGCAGGGTTATCGCTTTTCCGTCATCGCCGGGACGATCTTCGAGAACACGAACAAGCCCCTCCGCGACTGGTTCCGGGTCGCCCATTTGATGCTTTCCAGCAAGAAAGGAATGAGCGCCCTCCAAATCCAACGCATGCTGGGCTTCGGCTCCTATGGCACGGCCCATTCCATGTGCCATAAAATCCGCGCCGGGTTGATCGCGCCGGAACAGAAGCTTGGCGGCATCGTGGAAATTGACGAAACGTGGATTGGCGGCAAGAACAAGAACCGCCATTGGAACAAGCGAAGGTTTAGCCCGACCGCCGACAAAACTCCGATTATCGGCGCGGTCGAACGCGACGGCAATGTGATCGCCCGCGTCCTCAAGCGCGTCACTTCGCAAGCCATGCTGAATTTTGTGAACGAAGCGGTATCCAACAAAGTCAGCTTGCTGGCGACCGACTCTTGGCCGGGATACAGCGATTATCTGCGCCTGTTTCCGCACGAACAGGTTGACCACAAGAGCGGCCAATACGTTGTCGGCGCGGTTCATACCAACACGATTGAGGGCTTCTGGTCGATCTTCAAGCGCGGCGTCGTTGGCACGTTCCACAAGATGAGCGCCAAGTATATGCCGCTGTACGTCGCGGAGTTTCAGTTCCGCTACAACAACCGCATGAACCCTGACATGTTCGGGAGTGCGATAGCAGGCTGCTGAGGCGTGGTCACTGGAATCCGTCTCAGCTAGACGGAAACGACGCCAGCGGGATAGAGCCGAAGCAATTGGAGTTGTCATTAAAATGGCCTGGCTCCAACGACTAAGAACGACTGATTGCTTCCGATATCTTTTCTAGAAGTCTGGCCCCAATGTGACTGCTAATCCCGTCGTGGCTTCGATCGCATCTTTTAGGGCCGCCGTTGCGGGCTCATTTGGATTCAATCGAATACCCGTCACGCCGGTAATATCGAGGCCGCCGCGATGTAGTATGGAAACTTTCCATGCTGGTGTTTTTTGCAGAATGTCGGCAATTCCGTCGGCTAAATCTTTGCAATTGCGAGTTTCGCAAGCCACAACAATATCTTCAGGCGGGATAAAGCGAACGCGCGAGGCAAGACCTTCTGCTTGAGATGACGTAAGGGGTGCCCACTTTTCAACGGAAGCGCCGTCGCTAGGCCAATGGAAAAACATCCAAGTCTGCCAACCGACAAGCGCCCATGTCAGCGCCGCGATTCCAAGCAATATCGGCCCCGGACGCCACACATTCGATGGCCGTTTTTCGAATGCGTAAATTGATGCGCCAGCCATAGCTAATAGCCCGATTGCAATACCGGGGGCTGCGAACTGCAACGGCATTTGGCCGCTGGCCCACGCGATGTAACAGCCCACGGCCAATGCGCCGCCAATGCTGCCAGCCCAAAGAATGGCGAGCCAAAAACGCCTATCCTTGGCGTGCATCGGGTTGGCTGTTTCTGGATTTGGGTTAGCCACGGTAGCCTTCCCCGAAGATCGCTCGCTTTGCTTGATAGCGCGTGCAGGATCGGCAGCGAAGCTCCGTTCCATATTATCCAACGTCCGAGTATTCGGTGCTGTAATATCCAATGGCCGGGGCGGGTCGAACGAAGGCGGTCCCGGCGCAAAGGGTGAGCCTGCCCCCGGTGCAAGCGGCGACCGGGGCCCAAGAAGCCGCGCCGCCTCTTCCTGTGCCTTCTTGTCGTCGGCCACGGTTGGCCCTCCGGGAGAACGCCATTCCCGGTAGATTGCCATGAACGAGGCCCATAGGGGGAGGGTTTACCCTCTTTGTCAAGCCCCGCATAATCGCCGTTTTAAGCCTCTCCTGAAGGGCCCTGCAGGGGAGGGTAAAGCATGCTACGAGCTGCCCACGTATGAACCGGAAGCATTCGGCATTCTCAGTCGGCTTGTTTCTCGCCTGCGCCGTTGCCACGGCGGCGGCCGGGGCGGCCGGGGCGGCGGGGCCGACGGCCGATTACAAAATCGATCCGGATCATACCTCGACGTCGCCGGACGGCACGACCACGATCGAGCAGTACGCCAAGACCTCGGCAGACGGCGACTATACATGGCAGTTTTGGGCGCGGCATGGCGATACGCTGACCATGCTCAAACCGGAGCAACCCGACTACGCGGCGGGATTCAAATTCACCAACGATTCGCAGTGGCTGGTGCGGATGCAAAAAACCGGCTCCGGAGAATCGAGCCTCTATCTGTACCGGCTGGGTCCGCAAGGCTTCGCTGCCGCGACCGCAAAGCCGCTCGACGACTTGGCATGGGCCTATTTCAAGAGCCGTCCCGAGTCCCGGAAGGTCAAACAGCCGGATTTCCATATGGCGGCGGATCTCGTGAAGGGCGTCGACGACAACTATCGCTGGATGGGCGAGAACTGGCCGGACAGCCGCTATCTCGTCATCTCGTTGTCCGGTGAGGTGTCGCCCAACGGCCGGCACGGCCAGCTCCAGTCGCTTCGCGCCTGGCACTGCAGATATGACCTACAAAATGGCATGTTCGACGTGCCGCCGGATTTTGCCGAAAACAATGCGAAGGCGATCGCGCCCGGCGCGGAATAAAGCGCGTAGGATGGGTGGAGCGACCCGCCTACGCTCGTTCGGCGAGCTTCGGCGGGTTTGAGTCCGCCGAAGCGCGGAGCGCGTAGGCGGAAGCGATACCCATCATAGGGCGACGAGGATAGGTGATGGGTTTCGCAAGGGCTCGACCCATTCTACGGGCTGATTGCCGAATTATTGCTTGCACTCTTTTGGGTCACGATAGGTAATTGCGCCAGTACCAAGATGCTCCTGACAAACAACGTGCGTGAACCCGGTTCGTGGGGAGGACTTATAGGCCTTCGAGCTCAAGGGACTTCGGCGCTTTGAAGTGCAGATTTTCGTTCGGGCGGGGATCGAACGCCGCGAAAGTGCCCGAACCGAGGCACTCGATCTTCGCGGTACTGTGCGCGCAGTACCGAGACCCTTCGTATAATGCATGCGAGCATGCACTAGCGTGGGCAAGCAAATGTCGCCGACCAGCCTTGTTGTAATGCAGACGGACCATTTGGTGGCAGATAGGACATTCTGCGTTGAGAGAGTGAAGTCGCCGTCCCCCCAGGAGCTTTATGAACTCGATCACCCATACGGATAGAATACGCATGGTCGCCTCTTCGTAACCACCAGGATACGACAGCAGATGCCGAGAATCGGTGCCGATGCTGAATAGCACAAGTGGTAAATTCACAAAATGGCGCCGCAATGGCGAGGTTAGATGCAGAAAAAAGGGCGACGAAGTCGAGGACGCCTTTTGTGCCTGTCACGTCCCTTGCACGTCCCTTGCCGCAATGCAGCGCTCTGTAGCGATCGGGGGAATAGCGGACGTGGCTAGAGCGGGCTCGGAGGCCAGCCGAGGGCGGCTCTGGCGCCGTTGCAACCGTGTTGCAGCGTGGGCCAACTCGCCCACTCATTGAATTCCGATCAGCGGCCAATAGAACGGAACCAGCAGCATCAACACGGCAAATTCAACCACGGTCAGCAAGGCGCCGACGCGCACTAAGTCGCGGGGCGCGAAATAGCCGTAGGAATAACCGACGATCAGCACGCCCGATTGATATGCGAACAGCTTGCCGCCGGCGGCAAACGTCCAGATCAAGCCGAGTTGCAGCGGGTTGAGCGCGTGCGCCTTGGCGTAGTCCATCACCAGCGGGATCGAAGTGCCGAGCATGGAGATCTCGCTGGCGAGCAGGAAGTGATAAACGAACGCCGCCCAGTAGAGAATTGCCGTGATGCTGAAAATGTTCGTCAGGAACGGCTCGATCCAGTGAAAGACGCCGTTGGTCAGGACGTCGAGACCTTTGGTGACGTCGAGCACGTTGCCCATGCTCACCGCCTCGGCGACGAAGAACACCGGCATGTAGTTGATCCCGCGCATGTCGCTGGCATCGAGCACGCCGATCCGCGGCAAGAGCGCAAACAGGCCGACGCCGAGCGCCACCATTGTCGGCGGAATGTGGTGCAGGAAATCCGTGACCCAAAGCAGGATGGCGCAGCCGATGAAGATCGCCGCCTTGGTCTCCTTAAGCGACCACGGGCCCATCTTGGCGAGCTCTGCGTCAAAAAACCCGCGTCCCGAACTGAGACCCGTCTGTTCCGGCGGATAGAGCCACAGCGTCACCCACCACGCCACGAGCACCGTGATGATGCTGGCCGGCAGAAAGGCAAACAGCCAGACGGCGTAGCTCACCAGGACGCCGCCGAATTTCACCATCTGACCGGCCGCGGTGATCGACCCCGCGCCGGCCAAAATCATTTTGTCGAAAATGTTTCCGGTATAGGTGATGATCAGAAACATGCCGCAGGCAATGTTGCTGCCGCGTCCTACCTGGAACGCTTCAGTCAGCGCCAGCGCGACCGACGCCAAGATCACGACCCGCGCGATTCCCGACGGCACGATGAAGGTCAACAGCAGCGCGGTGATGATGAGGCCGAGCAAAACGCGCGGATAGGTAAACCCCACGTACCGCATGGTGTTAAAGGCCAACCGCCGCGCCAGCCCGGATTTGCTCGCGATCAGGCCGATCACCATCGCGGCAAACAGAAACCAGGCGGTGGCATCGGCAAAGCCGCTGAAGGCGACGTCGAATTTTACGATGCCGAGTGCCCAGAATAAAAAGCAGCCGACAAATCCGGCCAGCGCGAACTCGGTCGCCTCCGTGATCCACGCGATCACCATGAACGCCAGAATGGCGAAGCCGTGCTTGACCTGCGGCGCCAGCTCGAGCGGCGAGAACCAGATTGCGAGCGGCACGATGATGCACAGAACCTGCCCGATCAAAACGGCAGTCGCGCTTCTTTCCTCAGGTCCAGGATGTCGGATGATCGCCGGCGTTTCAGGTGAGGTCATGGCACTTCTGTTGTCCGGCGCTTGCGTCATTGCCGGCGAAGCTCGAAGCCGCTTCGATGCCGCCAGGCGTCTACGGGATGGGTTCGACGGTGCCCGGAATGTTTTGTTGAGATCGTGGCCCGATCGTGGTTACGCTTCCGTAGTTGCGGCACCTATGCATTCTCGGCCCTAACGGCTTTGTGCGCTTATTGCCTGCCGGGCGCGCCGGGCATTGACTTAGATCAAAATCCGACCCGGCGCTTACGACATTCCATACCGCTGTGCCGGGTCCCGCACCATTGGCGAGATAGTGCCGACATGGTGCCAACATAGTGCCGACTTGGGCGATCAGCTCGTTGGACGAGCTTCACCCGGCATCGTACGTCGACTTGGAGCCCGCTGCGTTGGATATTGCATTGCAAGCGAATGTCGGCTTTCGGGACAACTGCGGAACTGTCGGGAGCGCGCCCTAAGTGTCGAAGATGACCCAAAGCGAACATCGTTACCCGGTAGACACCCCCACGACCTGACCATAAACTTAATCCAAGAACACGGTTGCCGGGGGCAATCTTCATGGACGAGGCGCGTGTCGACCGCAGGCTGGCCGCGATCGTGGCAGGCGACATCGCCGGTTATAGTCGATTGATGGGTATTGACGAGGAAGGCACGCTTCGCCAACTGAAGGCGCATCGCAAGGAATTAATTGATCTAAAAATCACCGAGCACAGGGGCCGGATCGTCAAGACCACCGGCGATGGGATGCTGGTGGAATTCGTCAGCGTCGTCGACGCGGTGCGCTATGCAGTCGACATTCAGCGCGGCATGGCCGAACGCAATGCCGATGTGGCTCCCGATCGTCGCATCGAATTTCGCATCGGGATCAACGTCGGCGACATCATCAGCGATGAGAATGATATCTACGGCGATGGCGTCAATGTGGCAGCGCGGCTGGAGGCGCTCGCCGAACCCGGCGGCATTATGGTTTCACGCAATGTCTACGACCAGGTGCGCGACAAGTTGAGCTTCGGCTTCGAGGACCTGGGAGAACAGACCGTAAAGAACATTGCGCGCCCGATCGGCGTCCACCGCGTCTCGTTCGCCGAGAGCGCGCCGCCTGCCATGGTCAAGTCCGCCGCAGCGGCCGCCAAAACTGAAATGGCGACTACCGATCGGCCTTCGATTGCCGTGCTGCCATTCGCCAATATGAGCGGCGACCCGGAGCAGGAATACTTCGCCGACGGCATTTCCGAGGACATCATCACCGGGCTGTCGAAGCTGCGCTGGTTTTTCGTTATCGCGCGCAATTCGTCATTCGCCTACAAGGGCAAGGCGGTTGACGTAAAACGCGCCGCGCGCGAACTCGGCGTGCGCTATGTGCTGGAGGGCAGCGTCCGCAAGGGCGGCAATCGCGTGCGCATAACCGCCCAATTAATCGACGCCACAACCAGTAACCATATCTGGGCCGATCGATACGATGGCGATCTGACAGACATTTTCGAGTTGCAGGATGAGATCACGAAGAAGGTTGTCGGTGCCATTGAGCCCAAACTGCTGGAGGCCGAAGGCATCCGTTCGCAAAACCGCTCGCCGGAGGATATTGGCGCTTGGGATATGGTCATGCACGCAAACTCCCTTTTCTGGCGCTTGACCAAGGACGAGGGCGAGGCCGCAATTGCGATGCTAAGGCTAGCGGTCGAGCGCTATCCCAATTACGCGCCGGCACACAGCATGTTGGCGTTCATGCTGCTAGTTTCGGGCTATGCCGCGTGGACATTGTCGGAATTGGAACCGCAGGTTCGGCAGGCAGAAACCTTTGCCGCGCGAGCGGCCACGCTCGATGACAGCGATCCGTGGGCCCATCTCGCGCTCGGCTACGTGGCATTTACGCGGCGTCACACCGAGGAGGCGGTTCAGCAATTCCAATGCTCCATCGATCTGAACCCGAACTTCGCTGCCGCTCACGGTTATTTTGGCTGGGCCCTTGCGCTTGATGGCCAATCGGATCGAGCGATACCTCATCTGGAACAGGCCATCCGGATGAACCCGCACGATCCGCAAAACGCAATATTCTATGTTCGCCGCAGCGAATGCGTGCCAAAGAGCTTTGGGTCTAGCCCAATGCTGCCAAGCCATTCGGAAAGAAGTCGTGCGTATTGCCGCGTGGTCATGCACTGACCGCGTCGACCCGTGAATAAAAATTCGCCCGGCTTCTTACGCGCGGCCTTTAGGTAGTCGTCGATGGCCTGCCGGGTCTGATCCGTCAGCTCGAACTTGACTGGCCGCCCCGTCTTCTTCTGCCGCACCGTTGCCCGGTCCATGGTATAGCCGTTTGGGGCTACGTTCTCGACCTTAACAGCGACGACATCGCAGCCGCGAAGCTTGCTATCGATGGCCAAGTTAAACAGGGCGAGGTCGCGTGTTCGTCCCTCGACCAGCAATCGAGTTCTGATCGACCAAACGTGCTTTGGGCGCAGCGGAGGTCTCGCTCCGATCATTTTGCCTTTGTTCCACGGCGTGTGGCTGTTAGCCGGTGAGCAATTTTCATTATCTGGCATGGTCGTACTCCTCTGTTACTGAGGATGACGAACATGCGCCCCGATCCCGACGGTCGCGAATCCATGTCGGCTTTCAGAGTGTTACGGTCATAGGGATGCTTGGGCGCGAATTGGGTCGGTACCGATTGACCCACAACCGACATGAAGCGTCACTTTTTGCTGTGATGCACAACGCGGTTCGTCATCCTTGTCAAAAGTCATCTGGTGGAGAGGAATTGGACGGCGGTCCACCGCACGCGCTTTGTCTTCATCGCTACTCAAAGGATATGCAGTACCGGACTATTCCTTGACCGCGCCGGTAAGGCTCGAGACGTAATACTCGACAAAGAAGGAATAGAGCACCACCACTGGCAACGAGCCAAGGAGGGCCGCCGCCATCAACGAGCCCCAATGATAGACATCGCCCTCGACCAGCTCGGTTATCGCCCCCACCGGCACGGTCTTGTTCTCCGAGGAGGATATGAAGGTAAGCGCATAGATGAACTCGTTCCAGGAGAGCGTGAATGCGAAAATGCCGGCGGAGATTAGTCCGGGTACGGCCAACGGCAGAGTGATCTTTAAAAGAATCTGGAAGCGCGAGGCGCCGTCGATGAGAGCGCATTCCTCGAGCTCGTAAGGAATGGTGCGGAAATAGCCCATCAGCAGCCAAGTGCAGAACGGGACCAGGAAGGTTGGATAGGTGAGGATGAGCGACCAGTCGCTGTCAAAGAGGCCGAGCCGGAACACCATCGCGACCAAGGGAATGAATAGAATACTCGGCGGCACGAGGTAGGCGAGAAAGATCGCCATGCCGAAATATTGCGAGCCCTTGTAGCGCAGTCGCTCGATGGCATAGGCGGCGCAAACGCTCGAGAACAATGAGATGAAGGTCGAGCTCACCGAAATGATCACTGTGTTGATCATCCAATCGGGATAGCTGGTTTCGAACAGGAGCTTGTTGATGTGCTCGAGGGTCGGATGCGCCACCCAGAACGGGCTGAAATGAGCGTAGTCGTAGAGCTCGTTGTCCGGCTTGAAGGTCGTCACCAGCATCCAATAAAATGGGAATAGTAGCACGAAGAGCAGGATGCCGAGCGGCAGATAGAGGGTGACGAGCTGCCGCGGCAGGGTTTCGAGGTACTGCATTCCCTCGCTACGATCGGCTGGAGCGGTGTCGGCGGGCGTGGCGGCATGGGCGGGTGTGACGGTCAATCGCGGCTCCCCTGCTGCCAG
Source organism: uncultured Alphaproteobacteria bacterium (assembly GCA_963823225.1). Lineage (GTDB taxonomy): Bacteria > Pseudomonadota > Alphaproteobacteria > Rhizobiales > Xanthobacteraceae > BOG-931. The sequence goes on from CAWGKM010000002.1 coordinate 118,174, forward strand.
CGGCGGCGCTGCAGCCCAAAATAGCTGAACAGGATGGCGGCCAGCAGGAACGGTACCATCGCGTCGGCGATGGCCGCGCCCTCGCCGAGATACCCGCCGGTGATGGCGCGCTGAAAGGACAGTGTCGCCATCAGATGCGTCGCGTTGATCGGGCCACCGCGGGTTATGGTGTAGATGAGCTGGAAGTCGGTGAAGGTCAGCAGCACCGAGAAGGTCATCACCACGGCGATAATCGGCGTCAGCATCGGCAGGGTGATGTAGCGGAAGCGTTGCCAGGCGCTCGCGCCATCGAGCGTTGCCGCCTCGTAGAGCGAGAGCGGTATGGTCTGCAATCCAGCCAGGAGCGTAATTGCGACGAAGGGTATGCCGCGCCAGATATTGGCGGCAATCACCGCCCAGCGCGCGTTCCACGGATCGCCTAGGAAGTCGATGTAGCGGTGAATAAGCCCAAGTCTGACCAGCACCCACGAGATAATCGAGAATTGGGAATCGTAGATCCACCAGAAGGCGATCGCCGAGAGCACCGTCGGCACCACGAAGGGCAGCAGCACAACGGCGCGCAACAACGACTTCAACGGCAAGCGCTCGTTCAACAGCAGCGCGAGATACAGCCCAAGTGCGAATTTCACGATGCTGGCGACCACGGTGTAGAACGTGGTGTTAAACACCACCAGCCAAAACACCGTGTCGTGCGCGAGCGAGACGAAGTTACCCAGTCCAATGAACCGGCCGGCCTCGCCGATCTTGGTATCGGTAAGCCCGAGCCAGAACCCGAGCCCCAGCGGATAAGCCAGGAAAACCAGCAGAATCGCGGCCGCCGGGAGCATGAACAGCGCGCCCAGAAGGTTGGGGCTGTCACGCAGTGCCCCCCGCGTGCGCGCGCTGGGCAGGACAAGCCTATGGGCTTCGATGGCCATGGGGAAAAATGGGCGGCGCACCTAACATGGCGCCGCCCTTTGCCTCACACTTGATAGTAGCGCTTGGCGCGCTCCGCCGCGCGGCTCGCCGCCGCCGCAGGCGACTGCGTTCCCGAGCAGGCTTCGGCGAACATGTCGACGACGATGAAATCGCCCATTACCGCCGCCGAGGCGTAGCCCAGCGGACCAGCATAGCCGTTCTCCAGGATGCGGTCGGCGCCGTCGCGGAACGGCGTGGTCTTAGGATCGGCGGTCCAGATCGGGTTCTTGGCGTAGGCCTTCAGCGGCTGGGAGATGTAGCCGTTCGATGCTTGGAGCCAGTCGTTGTACTGGTCCGCCTCCCACATAAAGCGGAGGTACTCCTTCGCTGCCCGTGGGTATTTGGAATAATTAAAGATGTAGGCGGAGAGGGTCAGGTTCTGTTCGGTGAAGCGCTTCGCCGGTCCGATCGGATAGCGCGCGTGGTCCATATCCGCGGCGATCGCCTTTAGCGCCGGGTCGGTGGAGTTCTTGGCCACGACGTAGATCGAGATGCCGTTGCCGGTGAGGCCGAGCTCGCCCGCGAGGAAGGCCTTGTTGTTGCTCGGATCCTGCCAGGACAGCGTGCCTTGGATAAAGGTGTCGGCGAGCTGCTTGGCGTATTCCAGCGCCGCCACCGTTTCCGGCAAGTCGAGGACGACGTTGCTCTTGGTGTCGACCACCTTGCCGTTATGCGTCCATAGGCACCAATGCGTCCAGTTGTTGGCGTCGCCAGTAGCGTGGCCCAAGGCGAAGCCCGCCGGCGTGTTGGTGCCCTTGAGCCCCTGGCAAAGCTTGAGGAAGCCCGGCAGGTCCTCGGGGATCTTCTCGAAGCCCGCCTTCTTGATCGCGCTGATACGATAGTTGATGCAGGAAACGTTGACCCCTTGCGGCAGCGCGATCCAACGCTTGCCCTGCGTGCCATAGGCCCGGCAGGTGTCGTACCAGCCGCCGTACTTGGCGCCGAGATAGTCGGCAAGGTCGGTAAGATCGACCAGCTTCTCGGGAAATTTGAACGGGTCGTCGTTGGTGTCGATGATAATATCGGGCCCAGCGCCGACATTGGCGGCGACCGCCGCCTTGGGCCGCACGTCCTCCCAGCTCTCGGTGTCCACCCGGACCTTGATCCCGGTCTGCTCGGTGAACTTCTTGGTGCTGGCCATAAAGCTTTCGATGTCGCCCTGGACGAACTGCTTCCAGCGCAGCACCCGGAGCTCGGCGTTGGGCTCGGGCCGGTTGGTCCAAGCCGCCTGAGCGGAATCGGGCAGTAGCCCCGCCCCTGCCACTGCGGCGGTCGTCGCCACGCCAGCTTTCAACATGTCACGTCTGGTAAAATCGCTCATGCGTACCTCCCGTTTTATTGACATGGATTCAGTTGATCCCTTTTAGATGGATTCAATTGATCTTGCCGCTGCTGGCGGCATCGAACACGTGCGTGGCCGAAATTTTCGGCCGCAAGCCGATAACTTCGCCGGATTTGAAGTCGTGACGCTCGGTGAAAACCGCGCAGACCTGGGTTCCTGCCAGATCGGCATAGACAAGGGTGTTGGCGCCGGTGGGCTCGACCACCTGGACGCGTGCCGTGATGCCATCTTCGCCCGCCATCTCGAAATGCTCCGGCCGCACCCCGTAGATGACCTCTTGGCCTTCGTGTCCGCCCACCTCCTTGGGCGACGGCAGTCGGGTGCCGTCGTCGGCCTCGACCCAGACCGAGCCGTTGGCGCGTTTCAATCGGCCCTGAATGAAGTTCATCGCCGGCGAACCGATGAAGCCGGCGACGAAGAGATTAGTCGGCCAGTCGTAAAGCTCGAGCGGCGTGCCAATCTGCTCGACGTTGCCGTCGTGCATGACGACAATTCGGTCGGCCATGGTCATGGCCTCGACTTGGTCGTGGGTAACATAGACCGAGGTTGTCTTGAGCCGTTGGTGCAGCGCCTTAATCTCGGTGCGCATCTGCACGCGCAGCTTGGCGTCGAGATTAGAGAGCGGCTCATCGAACAGAAATACCTGCGGGTCGCGCACGATGGCACGGCCCATAGCGACGCGCTGGCGCTGCCCGCCAGAAAGCTGGCGCGGAAAACGGTCGAGGAAGGCGGCAAGCCCGAGGATGTCCGCCGCCTGACGGACGCGGCCATCGATGGTAGCCTCGTCGATCTTCCGCAGCTTGAGGCTGAAGGCCATGTTGTCGCGCACCGTCATGTGCGGATAGAGGGCATAATTTTGGAATACCATGGCGATCTCGCGGTCCTTCGGCGGCAACGCGTTGACGACACGTCCGCCGATCGAGATCTCGCCGCTGGTGATGTTCTCGAGTCCGGCAATCATGCGTAACAAGGTAGTCTTGCCGCAGCCCGAGGGCCCGACCAGCACCACGAACTCCTCGTCGCCGATAACTATGTCGATGCCGTGGATGACCTCCAGCGGCCCGAAGGATTTCCGCACCCGGCGGATCTCCACCGACGCCATTGTGCCGTTTCCTCTCTGAGACCGCGGTTGGCCCGCCGCCCTCACGAGGAAAGGATACCTCCTAGCAGTCCCGGAGGCCAGCGGCAACTCTAGAGCGCGGAACCGGAAAAGGACACCAACCGTGGGATTGTCGAGCCCAGAGCAAAATGACCAACGCGACGGTTGAACAGACTGTCACCGTGATTGTTGGGCAGACATTGGCTGCGACGCGAAATTTCGGTGGCGATTGGAGGAATAGCGGACGCGGCTAGTGCACGTTCAAAACCGCGCTGTTAACCCATGTCGGACCTTAGCAGCCAAATTTGTTGTGATGCACAACGCCGTTCTCATTTGAGGCTGTGGTAGGGTGCCCCAGCAATGGCTCGTGGTGTCAGGGCGACAGAGAACACCATGACAGATCAGGTGGAACTTGGGATTTTCTTTGCCGTTATGATCGCGCTTGTGGTCTGCGGTTGCATTTTCACGCGGAAAAGCCGCTAATCACTGCACAGCCGCAAGGCGGCAAGCCTGCCGACCTGCCGCTGCAGGCGCTGACCAAGTACGAGCTCATTATCAACCTCAAGATTGCCAAGACACTCGGTCTCGATGTGCCTGCAACGCTGCTCGCCCGCGCCGAAGAAGTGACCGAATGATAGCACGCCAGTTAAGGAGCATTTCGATGTACAAGCATATTTTAATTGCGACCGATGGCTCCGAACTGGCAACAAAGGCACTCGAACATGGGCTAGCTCTCGCCAAGCACAACAATGCACGCGTCATGGTTGTCACAGTAACGGAGCCATGGTCGGCTTTCGACATGGCCCAAGAAGCGCGAGAACATCTGTCCGATCCGATCGGTCAGTTCGAGGCCATTGCGGTTGCTACAGCGAATCATATCCTCGATGACGCTATTCAGCGCGCGAATGCACACGGCGTAACTTGTGATCGGGTCCACGTAAAGGATCAGCATCCAGCTGAAGGTATTGTCGCTACCGCTAAAGGCAAAGGATGCGATCTGATTGTCATGGCGTCGCATGGTCGCCGTGGTGTCTCTCGGCTCTTGCTTGGCAGTCGGGCATATGAGGTGCTGACTCACTGCAGCGTACCGACCTTGATCGTACGGTGATGACGTTCCGAGCCTGCTATCAGTCGTGTGTGCGGGGTATGACCCAATAGGCAATTATGTCTGCATGTCCGGTGTGACACGAAACCGTTGATCCCCGAATGCCGCTTAAAGGGTCGATATTAGGGTTAGAACGGGCATGGGTCGGACATCGCCGAAAGACCGCCTTTGACCCATCTCGGAAGTTGGGCAGCCAATTTTGTTGTGCCGCACAACGCAAGCTTCCTGTGATAGTCTCATTGCCCGATGGCGTCGGCACGGAGCTTACCATGAGGCGGCGCGATTTCATTACGTTACTCGGCGGAGTAGCTGCGGCTTGGCCGCACATTGCACGCGCGCAGCAAAGCGAGCGCGTTCGAGTCGTCGGTTTCTTGAGCGGCCTATCCGCAGATCTGCCCTTGGCTAAGGCGCAGGAGACGGCATTTCTTGAGGGGCTCCAGCAGTTGGGTTGGGCGCCAGGGCGCGACGTGCGGATAGAATTTCGCTGGAGCGGCGGCGATGAAGCTAAGGCGCACAAGCAGGCCGCGGAACTAATCGCGCTTGCCCCGGACGTGATTGTGGCCACTGGTAGCCTTGGTGCAGAGGTGGTGGTAAAAGCCACCCGCACCATTCCCATCGTATTTGTCATCACCCCCGACCCTGTTGGCTCGGGTTATGTCGAGAGTCTGTCGCGCCCGGGCGGCAACGTTACCGGCTTTATGATGTTTGAATACAACCTGTGCGGAAAGTGGTTGGAACTGCTCAAGGAGATCGCGCCAAGTGTGACGCATGCGGCAGTGCTTCGTGATCCTAACACCCCCGCCGGGATCGGACAGTTTGCCGTCATTCAATCTGTGGCGCCATCGGTTGGCATCGAAGTAAGCCCAATCGACCTGCGCGAGCCAGACCAGATTGAACCCGCCATGGCCAGGTTCGCGCAGAGGTCCAATGGAGGAATAATTATGACCGCGAGCGCGATAGGGGGAGCCAACGTCAATTCGATCATCGCAGCTGCCGCGCGCTACAAGTTGCCTGCCGTATACGTTCCACGGCAGTTTGTTGCTGCTGGCGGATTGATCTCCTATGGGCCGAATTTTGTCGACCAATTCCGACGCGCGGCAGACTACGTCCACCGCATATTGACGGGTGAGAAACCCGCTGATCTGCCCGTGCAGGCTCCGAACAAATACGAACTCGCCATCAACCTCAAGACCGCAAAGGCACTCGGCATTAGTGTGCCAACTTCACTGCTCAGCCGCGCCGACGAGGTGATCGAGTAGGCGCTATTTTGCTGCAATGCACTTGGTCTGAAATTGGCCCTTAGCGGTCTCGCCGGCCGCCGGCACCCGCGGCAGCTTTGGGGGGGTAAAGCGGACATCACATATTGCGACCGCTACACATCTTTACCTAATCCATTTACCTAGCGGCTCAATGCCTACCCTCGCATCCACATTGAGGGCCATATTCAGTTATGATCTCATCAGTGGAATGTGCTGAGTAAACGAGAGGTGATGCTATGAAGAAGATTCTGACTGCACTAATCGCGGCAACGATCTTCAGCGCAACGGCGTTGGCGATGTCCGATACGGCGGACGCGCGTTGGGGTTACGGCGGTTATCGCGGCGTGGGTTACCGTGGCTTCGCTCACCGCGGTTACGGCTATCGTGGCGTGGGCTACCGTGGTTTCGCTTATCGTGGATTCGGCGATCGCGGACTAGGCTACGGCTACGGTGGTTACGGCTACGGTGGTGGCTATGCCGGCTACGGCTATCCTGGTTACGGCGGTTACGGCTACGGTGGCGGCTATGCTGGGTACGGCTATCCTGGTTACGGCGTCGGCACTGCGATCGTTGTAGTCCCCACCTTCTATTATCCGGTCTACTATTCCGGATTTTCCGGTTGTGGATGCTAGTGAGAGCGTCCCGTTGAAAATGCGCCCTTCCGGGCGAGTATTTTTTGCTGCAGTGCATGAGTCCGCTTCTGGCCCTTAACGACCGATATTGCAGCGCAATCGAATGTCTGGTTTTGGGGGTATAGCGACCGTGCCGACTCCTTAGGAAAGTGAGTTTTTCTTCGTCAGTTCTTCCTGACAGTGACCTACCATCACATATCGACAGCTAATGCCGCGCGTGGGACCGATCCGTCTCCATTTTGTCTTGCTCACGGAACTCTGCGTCATAATCCATAATTTCGCGCATCAGCTGCTCGACAATTTTCTGCCGCGCCGCGCCATCTTGGCTGGAAGTCATTTCAGCAACGGTCTTTGCCAGTGCGGTAATTACTTCATCGGTATCGATAACGTCAGGCTCGCCGTTTGGTACAGGGTTTTCTGCAAAGAACTCGTCGATCAGTTCGACAATCAGGCAATGTAGGCACGGCCGCTCTTCATTTGATTCTTGGTCTTCCGACATGACTGCCCTTCCTATTCGATAGTCCGCGCGAGTCATGCTTCTATCCGGCTTTTTTCTGCCGCGCGGTTGGCTTTGCCGTCGGTTTGACTGCGGTTTCTTTGCCCTTCTTTCCCGCTATAGGGAGCAGCATTTCGGTCTGGCCCGCGACGCGCTTGCGTCCCTTCTTCGCCGGAGCGGATGCGACCTTCTCGCGGGCGATGCTGTTGCGCAAAGCATCCATCAGGTTAACGACATTTTGAGGTCGCGCCGCCGGTTGCTCGCGAGGCGCTGGAATGCCAGCCTGCTTCTTCTTGAGCATCTCGACGACGGCTTCCTCGTAGTGGTCGACGAACTGCGACGGGTCGAAGTCACCTTTCTTGCTTTGCAGGATATGCTCGGCGAGCTTCAACATGTCCGGCGCGACCTTAACGTTCGGAATATCGTCGAAGTATTCCTTCGAATCCCGAATCTCGTAGGGATAGCGCAGCGTCGTGCCCATAAGGCCCTTGTCCCAAGGCTGAAGCATGATGACCCGCTCGCGTTTAGCGAGCACGACTCGCGCCAGCGCGACCATGCCCTTGCCGCGCATGGCCTCGCGGATCACCGCAAAGGCTTCCTGCCCGACCTGATCGTCCGGCGTGATGTAGTAGGGGCTGTCGAGGTAGCGCTCGTCGATCTGTTCGCGCGGAACGAACGAGTCGATTTCGATGGTGTGGGTGCTTTCGACGGCAATGGCCGAGCTCATCGTCGTCGACAAGGATGTAGGCGTTCTTGGAGTACTGGTAGCCGCGCCCTTTATCTTCGTTGCCTACTGGTTCGCGGGTCACCTCATCCACGAGCTGTTGCCGCAGCCGGTTGCCGGTCTTTTTGTTGACCTGCCGAAACGATACCCGCTCGGTCGAAGATGATGCGGTGTAAAGGGCGATGGGACAGGTAACGAGGGAAAGCCTGAGATAGCCTTTCCAATACGGGCGGGCGGGGGCCACGATAATCTCCTACGCAACTGTTTACAGAGGCGAATCTGACAAGGGGCCCGCAGGAGTCAATTGGCCCCAACACGAACTTACTGCATCCACCACCTGACCTGTCGCGCGGAGCCTTGCTTTTCAGATCGACAAAGAGCTCCGTTCATGCTTTGTACTATTACTGAATCGGGTAACAAATGGGCTTCGGACAAAGCCTTTTGAACGAAGATGGATGCGCTTTCCATGGCGTAGCCGGCCGTCCATGACCGCAACCTACCTCGCCAAGCTTAATGCCGAACAGCGCCGCGCTGTCGAACACGGCAGCGGTGCGCTTAACGAGACGCCTCCGCTGCTCATCATCGCCGGAGCAGGTTCCGGCAAGACCAATACCCTCGCCAACCGGGTTGCGCATCTGATCGTCTCTGGCGCGGATCCGCGCCGCATGATGCTCCTCACATTCTCACGACGTGCCGCCGCCGAAATGCAGCACCGGGTCGAGCACATCACCGCGCAGGTACTTGGCACAAATGCCGGGCCTATGGCGGGTGCACTTAGTTGGTCTGGAACATTTCATGCAGTCGGCGCGCGTCTACTGCGCGAGTACGCCCTCGACATCGGCCTCGCCAGCAATTTCACAATTCATGATCGCGGAGACTCCGCCGATCTCATGAATCTGGTGCGCCACGATCTAGGGTTCTCGAATACCAAAAAACGTTTCCCGATGAAGGGCACCTGCCTTTCGATATACTCTCGTGTGGTCAACGCTGAAGCCCCGATTAGCGAAGTGCTCGGCAGCTTCTTTCCATGGTGCGCGGAATGGGAAACGGAGCTGCGTAAGCTATTCGGCGCCTATGTGGAGGCCAAGCAGAAGCAGAACGTCTTGGACTATGACGACCTCCTGCTCTACTGGGCACAGATGATGGTGGAGGGCGCGATCGCACAGGAGATTTCCGCGCGCTTCGATCATGTGCTGGTCGACGAATATCAGGATACGAACCGCCTACAGGCTTCGATCCTCCTGGCTCTGAAACCGAACGGGCGCGGTTTGACTGTCGTCGGCGATGATGCGCAGTCGATCTATTCCTTTCGCGCCGCCACGGTCCGTAACATCCTCGACTTTCCGGGGCATTTCAGTCCGAAAGCTGAAATCATCACGTTGGAGCGGAACTACCGTTCGACCCAGCCCATCCTTGCGGCGGCCAATGCCGTCATGGATCTTGCGGCCGAGAGGTTTACGAAAAATCTCTGGTCTGACCGCGCCTCAGCGGAGCGTCCTCAGCTCGTCAATGTGGCTGATGACGTTGCGCAAGCCGGTTACGTCGTCGAGCGCATTTTGGAGAACCGCGAAGCCGGCATTACACTAAAATCTCAAGCCGTCCTCTTCCGTGCCTCGCATCACAGCGCGAACCTCGAAATTGAGCTCACGCGCCGCAACATTCCCTTCGTCAAATTCGGTGGGCTCAAATTCCTTGAAGCTGCGCACGTCAAGGACGTCCTGTCCGTCCTACGCTGGGCGCAGAACATTCGCGATCGTGTCGCCGGGTTCCGCGTCGCACAACTCTTGCCCGGGATCGGCCCGAGTTCGGCAGCGCGCCTTCTCGACCGCATGGCGGACAGCACCGATCCGATGCAGATCCTAAGCGTCTTCAAGCCCCCTCCAGCCGCGACCGAACATTGGCCGGACTTTGAAGCGACGATTGGCATGCTGCGCCGGAACGCAGCGGGCTGGCCGTCGGAGCTTGATCTGGTCCACCGCTGGTATGCTCCACATCTTGAGCGCATTCACGAAGACGCGGCACTCCGCGAAGCCGACCTGCTTCAGCTTTTGCAGATTGCTTCCACGTACCCGAGCCGGGAACGGTTCCTGACCGAACTTACGCTTGATCCGCCGAATGCAACGAGCGATCAGGCGAGCGCGCCTCTTCTTGACGAAGATTATCTCATCCTTTCGACAATCCATTCTGCCAAGGGGCAGGAGTGGAAGTCGGTTTTTCTTCTCAACACCGTCGATGGATGCGTGCCCTCCGACCTTGCTACCGGCTCGATGCCGGAAATCGAGGAAGAACGCCGCCTTCTCTATGTCGCGATGACGAGGGCCAAGGACCAACTTCACCTGATGGTGCCGCAGCGCTTTTTCACGCATGGCCAGCGCGGCACAGGCGACCGCCATGTCTACGCCCAGCGCACGCGCTTCATTTCCAGTCCAATGTTAGAGCATTTCGATACCCGCTCATGGCCGCCAGCGGAGTCGGCCGGTGCTGCGAGCGACAAACGCGCACGCGCTCCGGTGGACGTGCGTGCCAAGATGCGCCGTATGTGGGGACAGTGGCATCGTCTCCACCAGCGCGCTCCGGCTATTCGCCGAGTACCCGGCGTGTATGCTCGATGCGCATTTCGTCGGCGATGCTGGTCTTTGATAGCCGCACGAGGTCCGCGAACGGCGCGTTCGGCCGGCACGAACGGCACGACAGCGACGGGATCAGACTCGTCACTGCGGCATCTCGGTGACGGTCGAGCGTGCGCAGGTCGATGGCCTGAATGGTGCGGCAGGCTGGGCAGCGTACCCACAGGAACCAATACCGGGCGGCGATAGCGGCACCGATCGTCGGGGCAAACAGGAGGGGCATGCGCTTGGCTTGGCGCTCGTTCCAGGCGCCGATTAGGCGCTCGGCGTCCTCGAGCACCGGAGCATCGGTCGCGCGTCTAGCAGCGGCCTCAGCGTCAGCTTTGGCATTGCGATCAGCTTGCATCCGGCGGCGGTTAAAGCCCATCGCGCGATCGTCGCCGAATGAGCGCGCAAGTCAATGGCGCAGCAACTCCCCAGCGTCAGTGCTAACTGATCGTAGAATGATTGTTTTACGAGTAGTGAAGACTCATAGACGATTGGAAACGTCAGCAAAATCGAACGTGCGATAGATGATACCAACCATCGAAAAACGAGCAGTGCAAGGCAGTGGCCGATCGAGAGCCTTGGGGGCTCCTACCGATAACCGCTCTTCTCGGAAGCTACTTCTGCCCAGCTTGGCCACCAGTCAAGCGTCAGCCAAGCTCAGGTAAGGGGCCATCTTCAGGCGCAATCGTCGGTGAGATTGGAGCATAATTGCTTTCAGGCGTGGCCGATGTGACCATGTGCGGCCATCGTGGCCAGGAGTAAATTGCCAGTGGCGTATCATCAGCGATTTTCGGATTGGGCGCAGTTGCCGCGTCAAGCACAATACGCAATCGCCAAGAACGCCGCGACGCATGCAAGCCGGCTCGAAACGCGGCTGCAGGCATTCGTGGCAATCGAACACCCAACCATCCTTCCATCGCAGAACGGTTCGCTCGCCTTCTTGCCTTATGCCGCAAAGGACCTGTTCGCTGCGCCAAAGCATCGGCCGAGCGGTGGACTGGCAGCCGCTGTCGATCTCACTTTCGACGGTTACGCCGATGTTCTGCGGCGTCTCGACGAGGCCGATGCATGCCGCATCGGCTTTACGGCGATGACCGAACTCGCTTACGAGCCGTCCGGCTACAATTCCACTTGCGTGCATCCGCGCAATCCGTGGGATCTGGATTTCATTCCCGGCGGATCGTCGTCGGGATCGGCGGTCGCAGTAGCGAGTGGGACCGCCGTTGTTGCGCTTGGCTCGGACACCGGCGGATCGATACGTATCCCCGCCAATTGCAGCGGCGTGACCGGCTGGAAGCCGACCTGGGGCACGGTGAGTGCTTCCGGTGCATTGCCCCTTGCTCCCTTCCTCGATTGTGTCGGCCTGCTCGCGCGCAGCGCCACCGACCTCACCCCCGCGGCCGCCGTGCTGTCGGAAGACGCTCAACCGCGCGCCGCGATTGATCGGGTCGTTCTCTTGCGCGATGCATTGGATGCGGCGGAGCTGCCGGTTCGGCGGGCCTGTCAGGACGGTATCGATGTCATGCGAGCTTGCGGCATTGCGGTTTCGGATGCCAAAGGATTGACGGCGATCGAAGCAATCGACGTTCACGCCTTGCGCGTCATGCAAGGCGAGACGGTGAGAATCCACGCCGATCTGCTCGATCATCCGGCGATCAGTCCTTTTTTGCGCAAACGGCTTACGAAGGGTCTGGTAATCGACGACACCATGCTGTCGGCAAGCCGCGCCGCGCGGCTGCAGTTAGCCGGGGATTTCGTGGACAAGATTTTGGGCAAGGCCGATGCGGCGGTTTTGCCGGTGATGCCGATCCGCACCCCGCCCTATCGCGACGTCGATCCTACGTCACCTTCATTCAGCGGCCGGCAGCTGTACGCGCTCAGCTCTTATTGCCGTTTCGTTAATATGCTGGGCTTTCCCGCTGTGGCGCTTCCGGTGGGCTTCGATGATCGCGGCTTGCCAGTTGCGTTACAGATGGTGGGCCGTCCGGGCCACGACGGCGATCTCATCGCTCTCGCCGCGCGGCTGCAGAAACAAACCGATTGGCACGCCCGCGTTCCCGCCGCTATTGGCGATCTCGTCGATATCCAGGAAGGGCCGAGTAAGTCTTCCGCGAACGCGGATTGAGCAACGCTGCAATACCACGGTTGCGGGACTAAGGGAACGCATGAAGGGGGAGGCATGAGCAGCGTATTGGTCACAGGCGCAAGCGGATTTCTCGGCACCGCAGTGATGCCGCGTCTGTTGCAAGCGGGTCACCGCGCGATCGGACTCGATCCCGTGCCGGCTTCCGATCGGGCCCGGCGGCATGTCATCGACGATCTCTCGGACCGCCGGCGCCTGACGGAATTGCTGCGCGCCGAAAACGTAACGCACATCCTTCATTGCGGCGGCGCATCGGGACCGATGGTTCTCGCCGACGATCCGGCGCGCGTGATCGAGATCAATGTCGGAGGCAGCCTCAACCTGTTGCAGGCCTCGCTGGCGACCGGCGTAAAGACTTTCGTTTATTGCTCCTCGGTGTCCGCGCTCGGCGATTTCTACGGGCAGGAGCCGATCGACTCCGACTATCCGCTGCGGCCCACCAGCACCTATGGCAGTTCCAAGGCGGCGATGGACATGGTGCTGCGCGGCCTGTGGCAGCGCGTTCCGCTCGACCTGTGTTCGCTGCGTTTCACCAGCATCTACGGACCCGGACGTAAAACCCGTTTGGTGGTCGACGATATCGTCGCTGCAGCTTTGCACGGCGAACCCGCGTCCGTCGAGCCGGCGACCGGCTGGCCCTATGTCTATATCGACGATGCCGCGGATGCGGCGATCGCGGCCTGTTTCTCCGCGCGGCGGCGCCAGCTCTTCTATTTCATCGCCTATCCCGAGCAGGTGACGCTCGAGGATTTGGCTGCCGCAGCCGGCAGCAGCGGCGGCAAACCGGTGCAACTCGCCATCGACGCCACGCGCCCGCTTGCGGCACGCGGAGCGCTCGACATCGGTCCGGCTCAACGCGATTTTGGATTTGCTCCCAAAACGGACCACCGTGAAGGAATTTCTCGGATGGTCAAAGCGCGCCTTGCCATGAAGGCATGACGCGCGCCGCTACGCTCTTGTGCCGCAATCGGGCAGTCGTCATAGTTGAGCATCGATTTATCCGGGCGCTGCATTGCAAGCGCTCCTCACGTGATTGGCTCGCGCAATTTCCCTCATCGGAGACCCGCCAATGGACCTGAAGCTTGCAGGAAAATCCGCGCTGATCACCGGAGCTTCAAAGGGCATAGGTCGCGCCACAGCGCAATCTCTGGCCGGCGAAGGATGCAACGTCATTCTGGTTTCGCGCACCGCTGCCGATCTTGCCGCTGCCAAGGAGATGATCACGCGCAAGTCGCGTGTGAGGGTCGATACGGTCGCCGCCGATCTATCCGACAGCCGGTACGTCGACCAGCTGGCGAAGAATTTCCCGCACATCGACATTCTGGTGAACAATGCCGGCGCCATTCCCGGCGGCAAGCTGGCCGACGTCGATGAAAAAACCTGGCGCAAGGCCTGGGATCTCAAGGTGCTCGGTTACGTCAACATGTGCCGCGCCTTCTACGCGCTGATGAAAGCGCGGGGCACCGGGGTCATCATCAACGTCGCCGGCAACGCCGCGCAGACGCACGATCCGGAATATATCTGCGGGGTGGCCGGCAATGCCGCGCTGACCGCGTTCAGCCAGTCGCTGGGTAGCGTCAGCCCGCGCGACGGCATCCGCGTGATCTCCGTCAATCCTGGCCCGGTCGAGACCGAGCGGCTGGTCGGCCTTATGAAAAAGAAGGCGCAGGACCGCACCGGCAATGCCGACAACTGGCGCGACCTGTTCAAGCCGCTGCCGTTCGGCCGCGCGTGCGCGCCCGAGGAAATCGGCGCCATGATCACGTTCCTGGCATCCGATCATTGCGGTTACAACAGCGGCTCCGTCGTGACGATCGACGCGGGCCTGTCGGCACGCACCATAAATTTTTGACATCAGCAGGCGAGAACGACCATGCCGCATCTGACAACCGACGACGGCGTCAAACTCTATTATGAAGAGACCGGCAGTGGGATTCCGATCGTCTTCGTGCATGAATTTGCCGGCGACTATCGCTCCTACGAATTGCAGGTGCGCTATTTCGGTCAACGCTACCGCTGCATCGCCTTCAATGCGCGCGGTTACCCGCCATCGGACGTGCCCAAGGACGGCGAGCGGTTTTCGCAGGAGCGCGCGCGCGATGACATTCGCGCGGTGCTGGATGCGCTCAAAATCGACAAGGCGCATATCGTCGGCTTATCGATGGGCGGATTTGCGGCTCTGCACTTCGGTTTCACATATCCGGACCGTGCTCGTTCGATAGTCGTTGCCGGTTGCGGCTATGGCGCGGCGCCACACCAGCGGGCGCAATTCACGGAGGAAGCGGAGGCGGCCGCAAGGCAGTTCGAACAGCAGGGCATGGCCAAAGCGGCGGAAGCCTATGCGCTCGGCCCGACGCGCGTGCAATTCCAGAACAAGGACCCGCGTGGCTGGAAGCAATTCGCCGATCAGCTCAAGGAGCACTCGACTGAAGGATCGGCGCTGACCATGCGCGGCGTGCAGAAGCGCCGCCCGTCGCTGTTCGATCTGGTCGACAAGATGAAGATGATCACCGTGCCGACGCTAGTGATGACGGGGGACGAAGACTGGCCCTGTCTCGAGCCGGCCCTGCTGATGAAGCGCACGATTCCGACCGCGGCGCTCGTCGTCATGCCGAATGCCGGCCACACCATCAATCTTGAGGACCCTGCCGCCTTCAACCAGCACATCGCCGATTTTTTTCATACTGTCGATGCCGGCGCGTGGCGCAAGCGCGACCCGCGCGCGATGGTGTCGGCGATTCTCGGCAGATAGCGCGGGCTCAGGTGGTCGTGTAGCCGCCGTCGACCAGCATATCGGCGCCGGTCATGAAGCTTGCCGCATCGCTGGCGAGAAACAGCGCTGCCTGCGCGATTTCTTCGGGCTGACCGAGGCGGTTCAACAAGTGCTTCGGGCCGGACAGGCGACGCGCGGTCTCCATGTCGCCGAAACGCAGCACCAGGCGCCGGGTTTCGATCGCGCCAGGCGACAGCGCATTGACGCGAATGTTCTGCGCGGCGTGATCGACCGCCATGGCCTTCGCAAGCTGAATGATGGCGCCTTTCGAAGCGCAATAGGCGGCGCGCCCCGGCGCGCCGACCCGTCCGAGTTGCGAGGCGATATGAATGATGCTGCCGCCGCCTGCCGCGACCATGGCCGGCAGCACGGCGCGGCTCATCAGATAAGCGCCCATGACATTGACGGCGAAGACGCGGGTCCAATCGGCCGGCGAGATATCGAGCACGGTTCCGTTCGGATCGTCGGTCGCTGCGGCGTTGACCAGCACATGGATTGCACCGAACGCCGATTGCGCCGCTTTGGCCACCGCACGCGTATCGGCTTCCAGGCTGACGTCGCAGCGCCGGGCTTGCGCTCGTCCGCCCGCACTTGCGATCATCCGCGCGGTTTCCTCGGCCGCTTCAGCATTGATATCAAGACACATCACAGCGGCGCCGGCTGATGCAAACGCGGTGGCGATGGCGCGTCCGATTCCGCTGCCGGCGCCGGTGACAACGGCCGCCTTGCCGGTAAGCGCCGCGCCGCTCATGGCGAAGCCGCAACTTGCGGACCGGCCGTGGCGTTGCGGCCGAGATAGGCCTGCTGCACGCGCTCATCCTGCTTCAACATGCTGCATGCTCCAGAGGCGATGATCGAACCGGTCTGTAAGACATAGCCGCGGCTTGCGGTTTCGAGTGCATAGCGGGCGTTCTGCTCGACCAAAAGCACGCTGGCGCCCGCTGCATTGATCGAGCAGATCTTGCGGAAAATATCCTGCACGATGCGAGGAGCAAGGCCAAGGGACGGCTCATCGAGGCAAAGCAGGCGCGGTTCCGACATCATCGCGCGGCCAAGCGCTAGCATTTGTTGCTCGCCGCCGCTCAGGGAGCCGGCATTCTGGAAAGCGCGCTCGCTCAGCCGCGGAAACATTGCAAACATTCGCTCGATGAGAGAGCGGATCTTCGCGCCGTCACGGCGAAACTTGAAGCCGCCAAGCTCGAGATTCTCACGCACCGTCAGGTAGGGGAAGACGTGGCGGCCTTCGGGCACCAGCGCGATGCCAAGCTTGTTGCGTTCGTAAGAAGGCAGGCGCGTAATATCGCGCCCTGCGAACCGGATCGTGCCGGCACGCGGCAGCAGTGCGCCGGCAATCGCACGCAGCGTCGTCGATTTGCCCGCACCGTTGGCACCGATCAGCGTGACGATCTCGCCCTCATCGACACTGATCGTAATCTCGCGGCAGGCGGGTATCTGGCCGTAGGCCAGTTCGAGCCCTTCGGTGGCGAGCAGCGCGGTCATTGCACGTCGGCTCCGAGATAGGCGGCGATCACGCCCGGATGGGCCTGCACCTCGGCGGGCATGCCTTCGAAGAGATACTGGCCGTAATCCATAACGAGGATGCGATTTGCGATCTTCATCACGAGATCCATATTGTGCTCGACCATCACGACGGTAACGCCGCGCTCGCGTAACGCGACGATCCGCGCCAGCAGCGCTTCGACCTCAGCGGCATTCAATCCGGCTGCCGGTTCATCGATCATCAGCAAGCGCGGCGCGGTTGCAAGCGCGCGAGCAATTTCGAGCATGCGCTGCTCGCCATAAGACAACGCGCCGGCGATCGCATAGCCTCGCTGCTTGAGACCGACGAAAGCTAGCAGATTCATCGCTTCGTCGCGGCAGCGCGCCTGATCGCGGCGAAATGCGGAACCGTGTATGATGTATTGCCAGGCCGGGATTTCGTGACGCGTATGAAATCCCGCAATGACGTTTCCAAGCGCTGACAATTGCTTGAACAGCCGGATTTTCTGGAACGTGCGTGCAAGCCCGTGGCGCACGCGCTGTTGCGACGACATGCCTACCAGGTCGACGCCAGCAAACACCATCTTACCGGCGTCCGGCTGATAAAGGCCGCTCATAAGGTTGAGTAACGTTGATTTGCCGGCACCGTTCGGCCCGATGATGGCAAACACGACTCCGGCCGGAATGCTCAGCGAGATGTCGCGCACGGCCTGCACGCCGCCAAAGCTTTTTCGCAAGCCCTCGGCTCGAAACAGGATATCGTCTCCAGTGCTTGGCCCGGGTTCCTTGACCGCGGACGGTGTGGCGACGGTCATGGGTTGGTGCCCGCGGGGATGCCAGCGAAGTGCCGGCGAAGATGCGCTGCAATGAGACGCACAGCTTGCACGATGCCGCCCGGCATGAACAGCACGACCAGCGCAATGGAGACGCCGTAAATGATCAGGCGTAGGTCGCCGACGCCGCGCAAGAGTTCGGGTAGCACAGTCAGCAGGATCGCGCCGAAAACCGGCCCGATCAGTGTTCCCATGCCGCCGACGATGACCATCGCGAGAATGCTGAACGATTCAGTGATGAAGAAAGCATCCGGAACCAGCGTGCCAACGAAGCTCGCGTAAAAGCAGCCGCCGGCGCCCGCAACCGCCGAACTGATAGCAAAGGCAAACACCTTCCATTTCTGGCAATTGACTCCAAGCGAGGCCGCTGAGACTTCGTCTTCACGGATCGCGGTCAAGGTCTCGCCGATGGGAGAGCGAACCAACTGGTCGAGCAGGATATAAGTGAGCAGCGCAAAGCCGCCGGTCAGATAGAAGAGATTGGCGAGATTGCTAAATGCGATTGAAGGCAGGCCCGGTATCGTCAGCGGCGGCGGCGGCGCGATGCCATAGATGCCGAGCGGGCCCTGCGTGAGGTTGATCCAATTGAGCAGGATCTGATACGTAATGACGGCAAAGCCGAGCGAGGCGATGGCGAGATAATGTCCGCGTAAGCGGACCGCGAAGATCGACAGCAGTATGCCGGCAAATCCGGCGAGCAAAACCCCGCATGCGAACGCGATCCAGAACGGCAAGCCGAGCTGCGTAATCAGCAGCGTCGAGGCATAGGCGCCAATGCCATAGAAGGCCGACTGGCCGAGGTTGAGCTGCCCGGCATAGCCGAGGACAAAATCCAGCCCAATCGCCAGCAGCACGTTGACCGCGCAAACGATTAGGTTTGTCCGCCAGTAGGAGTCGGAAAAGATCATTGGTAGCAGGCCGATCGTGATCGCTGCCACCACCAGCCAGAAACATCGCGACGAGAGAATTGTGCTTGCTGTCGCCGATACCGGCGACTCGGCGGTCGCGGGACTAGACATTTTCTTCGCGCCGTTCGGCGATCAGACCGGTTGGACGCACCGCGAGTGTGAGCAAGAGCAGCGCGAAGACGACGATGTCTATTAGGCCCGGATCGAGGAATTGCGTCGTGTAGCTTTCGATCAGCCCGACGATCAGCCCGGCGATGATCGTTCCTTCAACATTGCCGAAGCCGCCGATGATCACGATGGCAAAGGCTTTGACGATGACGGAGGTGCCCGCAAACGGGGTAAGCACCAACACAGGCCCCAGCATCGCGCCGCTCATTCCGGCCAGTGCAGACGCGATGATAAACGTCAGCATGATGACGTGGTTCGGATTGATGCCCATGAGGCCCGCGGTTTCACGATCCTGCGAGACCGCGCGCAACGCCTTGCCGAGAAGTGTGAATCTCATGAAGGCGTAAAGCAGCCCGATGGTGATAGTGGACACCACAATGATTAGTAGATTCTGCACCGTGAAAAAGATGCCGCCGAAACGGATTACGTGATTGCTGTAAGGCGTGTCGAATGCGTAGGGCACGGGCCCAAGCATCACCAGCATCGCGTTCTGCAGCATGATTGAGACGCCAATGGTCGCGATCAGCGGCAACAGTTCATTGCCCCGATCCCGCAGGGGAGCAAAGATGGCCGCGTTCAACAGCCATCCCAGCGTTCCTCCGACGACCAGCGCGACGGCAATCCCGGCGAAGTAATTTCCGCTCAGGTGCGTGACGAAATAGGCAATAAACGCGCCAAGCGTGACGATATCGGCGTGGGCGAAATTGATCTGTACCAACACGCCATAAATGAGGGTGAGCCCCAACGCGACCAGCACGTAGAGGCTGCCCACAACTATACCGTTGATCCCCTGCTGGAGGATGACGGTCAGCATGTCCGCGGGGCTAGTTCCACTTCAATGCGGTCCAGGATAGGTCTGGATTCGTCTCCATGTAATGGACCGTATCCATCTTGGTGTTCTGATTGTGCTTGTCAAATTCCACGCTACCGGTCACGCCGGAGAAGTCCTTCGTCGCGGCGAGGCCATCGCGGATGGATTTGGCATCCTTGCCACCACGCCGTACCACGTCCGCGATCAGCATGATCTGGTCATAGGCGTGGGCGTTCAGGTGCGTCGGGTCCTGGTCGTACTTGGCCTTGAAAGCCTGGATGAAATTATGCACGACGTCGCGCTTGTCCGTGGGGTCGAACTGGACGATGCGAATATAGCCCACCGCCGCTTTTCCGGCCTTCTGCTCGAACCCGAAGGGTAGCCAGATCGTGCCGAGCTGAATGGCCTGGCCACCGCCGCCCTTCACGACGCCGGCCTGCGCCAGTGCCTGCGTGATCTTCAAACCCTGGCCTTCGAGCGTGTAGGTGGGAATCACGTCGACCTTACCGAGCCCGGCAACCCGGGTCGCGATCGACGTGAAATCGTTTACGTCGCGGCCGAATCCGATATCGGCTAGGATTTTCCCGCCATCCTTGGTGAACGTGTCGGCGAACACCTGGGCATTGCCGATCCCGGCGTTGGTGTTTTCGTGCAGCAGCACCGCGGTGCGCGCGTTCAGCCGCTTGTAAGCGTTGTTTGCGATGTCGACGCCCTGCATCACCTCGTTCGGCATGATTCGGAAGGTCCAGGGATTGCCAGGCTCGGTAATCTTGATCGAGGAGGAGCCGGCATTTAGCAGAGGAATATTGGCCTGGGCTATGACCGGCATGATGGCGAGCGTCGCGTCCGAACATTCCTCGCCAATGACCACATCGGGCTTGAACTGCTCGATCAGGCGTTGGGCCGCCTGCGTCGCCGGCAGCGGACTGCACGCGGAATCTTCATACTGAACTTCGAACTTGTATCCGTTTACGCCGGATTTGTTGAGTTGCTCGATTGCGAGTTCGACGCCCTGCTTGTCCTGCACACCGAAATAGGAGCCGGGGCCTGACATCGGCAGCAAGCCGCCGATCTTGATGACTTTGTCGGCGGCAACCACCGACGTTGTCGATGCTGCGAGCAGTCCGCTCAGTAAGGCGGCCGATATCAGGAACGTGCGCAACGGTCGTTTCGACATATTACCCTCCACTCTGCTGCAGTATTAGAACTGGGTTTCTGCGGCACTGGCAATGGGCATCCTCGCGCAAAGATCAGCGCCGGGCAATGGCAATGCCGTCCCTTTCGACCACCGCAGCAGATGGCTGCGGCATGTCGCGCAATCGCTGCTGCCAAATCCCGGAATCGGAAATGGCAGCGGCAAGAAGCTCCGTACCAGCTCACATTCATCTCCACCGAGCAAGATCCAACAGCCAACCACACTGCCGCGCTCGGTTAGCTGATCGATATGCCAGCGAACAGACTTGCCGCGTCGGAAGTGTCGTGAAAGACGCGCCTTCAATCCGCCCGGCCCTTTGGCAGAGCCACAATAAAGATAACGACCCGTAGGCAAATCGATCGCTGACCGGCCGCGGAGCGTCACCATTACGGTCTCGGCAAGCTCAATCGCGATCACATAGGCCCCTGGGAGGGACGTTGCCCCGTCGACGCTTCCGCAGAATTGAATTTCTTCAATCATGGATGTGCTGATCGCCATCAATCGCTAGTATTTGATTCGCTCAAAGAACGCGGCTTGCTCACTTTCGCGACATATGAGCTGTCGCGCTCGGCTGTCTAGATGTGCCAAAAATCTCTGAACTTGGTCAGCGACAACTCGGTGTAGCGCACGGTATGCTGGATATTCTTATGTCCGAGATAATTCTGGATTGATCGCGTATCGTGGTCATCCCGCATAGTTCTATGATGGGCCAGTTTGATGTGGGGCGGCGCCGCTCTCTCTTCTGCGAACCCTGCTTCGACCAGTCCGAAACGAACGTAAGTCGCTCCCTGGCATTTCGTCCAGGACCTCATCGGAAGGATCAGCAAGACTCGGCGCTGAGCGCTGCCCCGAAATCGAAGGGCCCGGCCAAAGGCATTTCAACGCCGTTCGCCAGTGTCAGGCGGCTCATCAATCCAAGTCCCTCAGCCAATCAGTTGAAGACAATGCCGATGCCGGATAGCATCACCCCCGCAATGTCTGCTTCACCTAATTCAACAAAATCTGGGGCATCTCCGCTGAATACCGCTCGTCCGTATGGGTGACAGCAAGCACAGCGATGGCACCGGATTTGTTGATACTCGGCATCGATGCCTATCACGCGGACGCGGCCGCCTGCATCGTGCGCGACGGCAAATTAGTGGCCGCCGCCGAGGAAGAGGAGCGATTTCGGCGAATTATACACTGGGCCGGCTTTCCGTCGCAGACGATCGGCTATTGCTTGAAGGCCGCGCGGCGCTGAAACCGCCAAATTTGGTGATCACGGCGCCTCAGGTGTCTGACCTCGCCACAGTTAGAAGTCGCACAAGGAACGGAAGAACAAAAAGCACCAGAGATAGGATCAGCAATCCACACGCCGCCGGCCGGTTGAGAAAGATAAAGAAGGAATCGTGCGACAGCAGGAGGCTCCGTCTGAAGTTTATTTCGAAGAGCGGACCGATGACCATACCGAGTACTACCGGCGCCAGCGGAATGCCAGAAAATTGGAATGCATAGCCCATCGCGCCAAGCGCGCAGGCAATCACAACGTCCCAGGGCGAACCACCGAATGCATATGCGCCCAACGTGGCCATTATTAAAATAGCGATGCCGAGCACGCCGGTATCAAGGCTGCGAACCCGTATCAACACCTCTATCATCCCTCGGCCAACAACAAATACGGCAAGGTTTGCGAGCACCAGAGCGACGAACAGATCGCGGATCAAATCGGGACGGCTCGCGAAAAGTAGCGGCCCCGGAATAAGGTCGTGCAATTCGAAAGCGCCGAGGATTACCGCTCCGCTCGCCGAGGCAGGTATTCCCAAACTAAGCAACGGTATCAGTGCCGCTCCGACGGTCGCTTTGTCGGCTGCTTCCGGAGCAAGCAGACCGCCCAGCGCGCCTGAGCCAAATTTGGCTCGTTCACTTGGCGGCGCCACAGCCCGCGCCGCGCTGTATGCAAGCCATGAAGCGATAGTTGCGCCGCCGCCCGGCTTGATACCGACAAAAATACCAACCAGGGAACCGACAACTATGTAGCGGAGATTGGCAATGAAATCGGCGAGCGTGAAACCGACACGGCGCTGGCTTGCCAGACGAACGGAACCCTCGCGCGAATCATCGAGCAACAGACGGACCGCTTCGGAAATGGCGAAGAGACCGATCAAGGCCGGAATGAGCGCGACCCCCCCAATCAAGTCGCCGATTCCCAACGTCATGCGCGGCGTACCGTTGATCGGATCCAGACCGATCATGCTGATGAACATTCCGAAAAAGCCGGCAAGAAATCCTTTGACAGCGCTGCTGCGGCCGAGACTTGCCATAACCGTGAGCCCAAGCACGGCGAGAGCAGCAAATTCCGGAGGACCAAAATTCAACGCCTCACTGGCAAGCCAGGGGGCCAGGAAGACGAGGAACGCAACTCCAATCAATCCGCCGATCAGCCCAGCCCAGAGCGCGCCAAGCAAGCCCTTGCGCGCCAGTCCAACGGAAGACAAGGCGAACCCATCGATCGTCATCACCGCAGACTCAGGAGCGCCCGGCGTATTGAATAGAGTCGCGGTGATTGAGCCACCGTATTGCGCGCCCGTATAGGCGGCGATCAGCATGGCGAGGGCCGGTAAGGGGTCGAGATTCATCGTAAACGGCAGCAGCAGGGCCAAAGTCCCGGCCGAGCTGAGACCCGGCATGGCACCGCCTACAATGCCCAAAAACGAACCGATCACCAAACTGATGAGATTCTGCAAGGAAAATGCATGACCCGTCAGCAGATCCATATGGTTTCCAGTGAGAGCGCAGCAGCCGCCTTGCTGTCCGCATTCTGTCAGAAGATTGGAATCCCGAGCAGCCCCTTGAAAAAGCCGTAAGCGAGAATTTGCGAGCCGACCCAAACACCGACCATGACCGGCCAGCTGCGTCGGCCGATAACTGCGAAGCAAAGCGCAATGAGCACAGTTGCGGCCACGCCGTACGGAATGCGCATCCAAAGCGCTATCCCGCAGAAAACAACTCCGCCGAGCAGCGCAACGTGTTGCCACGTCAGCTGCTCTCCGCCTTGTCGCTTTTGATGTAGGGCCAATAGGCCGCAGATCACAAGTCCTGCCGCGAGCGCGGTAGGCACCGTCGCCGACACTGGTTGCGTGTTCCAAAGGCTCGGAAGTCTGCCACCGAACAGCGCGAACACTCCGAGCGCAACAATTACGCCAAACGCCGACGTCGCCCAGCTTCGCAATGAGACCGGTTCCACGAGCTTGGTCGACTCGGCCATGCTCAATGCTCCAATAGCGGAAGTTCAGCAGCGTTTATCTGCATCGAGGCTTCTACGCTTTTGCGGAACGCGTCTGCACCCAGATACTCAACCGCGATATGTTCTTTTTGCACGTAATTCATGTAATCCGGATCACTGGTCAGCTTGTCGAATGCCATGCTAAGCGTGTTCAGCCGGCCGTTATCGGTTCCTGCCTTGGCAATGAAGCCGCGCCACAATGAGCGGACCATACTTTCATAGCCCATCGCAGCAAACGAAGGAGCAGACGGATTTTCCACTGGCTTCGCAGTAGTGGCACCGAGGATGCGAAGCTTGCCGGCGTCCACGAGCGGCACGACCTGACTGAGATTGGTCAGCACCGCCTCGACGTTGCCGCCAAGAAGTGCGGTAACGGCCTCTGAGCCGCCCGAATATGGAATCCAAGTGATTGAGAAGCCGCGCTGTTTCGCCAAGACCGCGGCAACCATGTGCTCGTCCGAGTCGGCGCCGAACCCTGCGACAGACAGCGCGCTTTGTCGCCCCTTCGACTCGAGATCAGCCATGGTCTTAAATGGAGAATCCGATTTCACGACCATGACGAACGGATCGGTCTGAATTTCGCTGACGAAATCAAAATCCTTCAACGAGAAAAGACTTTTCAAGCTGGTTTGCAGAGCGAGCTCCATGCTCCCCGATGCCGCAATAAGCGTGAGCCCATTGGCCGGCTGATTGAGCATGTAATGCATGGCCGCTGCGCCGCCGCCGGCGGTGACATCAGTGACGATGACGTTCCAGCCGAGCAACTTTTTCAGCGACTTGGCAACTTCGCGTGCCATAACGTCTTTGGGCGAGCCCGCCGCAGACCAGCTCACAAGATTGATGGTTTGGTCGCCCGGAAACGCATCGGCAGCTTGGGCAGGGGCATTCGATATGGCACCCGCTAGTAGACCGAGAGCAAATGCAACGCTCATCGATTTCAGTATTTTCATTGCCCGTTCTCCCTAGTTCGTCGTCCGCTTCCATGGCGGCGTTATCGTGGTTTGGCTGTTTCGTTGCCTAACTGTCCATAATTCGCCATCGGTCACGTTGCCGCGACGATCTCTTCGACGGTTTCTCACGTCGGCCGCTTAAACTTCGCATCCAAGTCTCGATGTGCGGGGCCGACATACGTGTAGGATACCTCTGGTGGCACCGGCCCCTTAATGCGCTGACCCTGCTGCGTTTGCTCCCACGCATGTGCCAGCAATCCCACCGCGCGCGAAAGTACGAATAGACCGCGGCCGAGCGGCGGCGGAAAGCCGAGTTCGGAAAAGATCACCGCGCTCGCCCCGTCGATATTGAGCGGAATATTCCTATTTTTGCGACGTTGCAAAAGCGCTTCGATGCGCTTTGCCATATCGAGGTAGGTGCCGGCGATGGTTCCTGCCATGCGCGCCCGCTCTACGACCTCGAGCAAGCGCACGGCGCGTGGATCGATCGGATGAAAGCGGTGCCCGAAGCCAGGAACGAATTTTATTCCGTCGACTTCATCAGCGATCGCAGCGTCGATATTGCCTCCCTCTCGCACACGGCGATCGATCGCGTAGAACATGTCCATACACTGCTGTCCGGCGCCGCCATGTGTGTCGCCGAGGGCATTGATGCCGGACGCCACCGCGCTGTTTAGGCCGACGCCACACGTGGCCGCCATAGAGGCAATAGCGCAGGACGGCGACATCGGACCGCCATCCACGGAAGCTACCATCGCGGCTTCCAGCAATTCGGCCTCATGAGCATCAGGAATCTCGCCTCGCAGGCTTAACCAAACAGTCTGCACAAACGTGAGATTGCCGGCGAGCTGCTCAACAGGATAACCCCAGAGCGCCCACTCGCCAGGCTTTACGTCGATGATCGAGGTGGTCCAGTAGTCTCGAACAGTCTTGAGATCATCCATGACCTTGATTCCGTAGGGGCATGAGAGGGTAGTGCTGGAGGGAAGCTGAAATCGCCGCCTCAGCCTTAGATGAGATGCCGCGCTGTTGAAGAATCTTTGGAATGTTCAGCAACGATTTCGCGACGGTGATGCCGCAATTGTTTAACAGCGCCCGCTTGGCCGAGGCTGAATCGGCGTCCGATCGGATCATCGCGGCCGCGTGGCCAAAGCTCATTCCTTTCGGATACAGCTCTTGGAAGTACCCGGCGATCATCGCAACAATCGGCTTCTTGAGCCCGCACTCGCGCACGTGTTCCGCCAGCTCAATCTCATTCCGCGTGCCGGGCTCGCCATAAACAACAATGGCGTCAGTTTGCGGATCGTCGTTAAACATCTGCACATAATCGACCATCCGCCGTCCGCAGATGGCATCACCCCCCATCGCCACGGCGGTTGAGATACCGTAGCCGGACTGTTTCAAGGTCAGGGCAAGCTCCGCGGTCATGCCGCCAGATCGCGAACAGATGCCAATACGTCCCGGTGCAAAAATATCTGCTGGATCGACGCCACCAATGCCGCCGAGTTTGCTCTTACCCGGCGATATAATGCCGACCGTGTTAAGTCCCACCAGCGTAACATTGGCAGCGCGAGCGGCGGCTACGACGTAGGCGGCGGTCTGAATGGAGAGCCCTTCTGAAGTCGCCACGATCAATCTAATGCCGGCTTCGATCGCCTCCAGAATGGCATCCTTTACCTGTCGGGCAGGAACATAAACAACTGTCGCGTCGGCGGCCTCACGTCCCACTGCCGCGCGCACCGTGTTGTAAACAGGCACCCCCAGTACAGTCTCACCGCCGCGTCCTGGTGTGACCCCGGCGACGATCTTGGTACCGTAGCGCTGGCAGTTCTCAGAATCGAACCGGCCTTGCCGCCCAGTAATGCCCTGAACGATCGCCCGGGTATTTTCGTCGAGCAGAATGCTCATGACACCGACGGCATCTGTTTCGCTAGGCGGTTGAGTTCCACGATCATGCGGATCCCCTCCTCCATCGGGGCGCCATGGGGCAAATAATGAACGCCTTCGAGCTCGCCGGCAGCGCGGCGCGCTTCTTCTTCTCCGGGGCCGAACATGCGGATTACCACCGGAAATTTGTGAGCATCTATTTTGCGTTCCTTGAGCACCTCAATAATCGGACCGACGCGGCGATCTATCCGTGCCATCTGCTGGTAATGCCAGCTCACGAGCAGGCTTTTGACTCGCGGATTGTCGAGGATCGCGTCGATCAACACGCGAACCTTCTCCGGATTGGTCGTCGATGCATCCATGTGGTTAGCCGGTCGGCCGCCGGCCGCCAGAACCAGGTCGTGATGCACCAAGCTTGCTCCGCCGCCCCCGATGAACATGCCGATGTCACCGTCAAGTTCGGTGTAGCGCATCATTCCGCCCGGCAACTCCGCGTTGGCACTGAGTACGCGGCGCTCCCGGGCGGTCAGCTCTCGACCGCCCTCGCCAACCATATCGTCTTCTACATTGCCCAAGGTGAACGGCAGATCATCGGCCGCCATCATGGCACCGACGACGAAACAATTTCCGTCACTGTCGAAACCCAACGGATTAATTTCGAGCATTGTGGCACCGGCCGCCACGAACGCGTCGTAAAGCTGCATCGTGACCTGCCCGAGTGCCGGCAACAGGTTGCTATCTACCGCAGCGCGTTCCCACTCCGCGATCGCATCCCAAGAACGAACACCTTTGAGCGGATCAATTGGGACTGCGAGTATGGCATCTGGCCTTCGCGAATGAACCTCTTCGATGTCGATGCCGCCTTCGCTGCTCAACAGCATCTGTGGCGGAAAGTTCTCGAGATAGAATGAGAGATATAATTCTTTGGCGAGGCGGAGCTTCTGCTCAACATAGACGGATTTAACCAAGTGGCCATTGACAATGGTCCCGAGCATGTCCGCGGCGGCTTTCTCGACAGCGACGATATCATCGCAGAAGCGGACTGCGCCCGCCTTTCCGCGTCGACCGGCCGGAATGAGCGCCTTGACGACGGCTGCGCATTTCCAGTGACGCGCTATCGCCGCCGCCGCCTGCCTCGATGACGCGACGCCGCCATGCGGGACAGCAATTCCTCGCTGACCTAACCAGGCCTTAAGCGTATCTTCGGTCGCGCGCAACGTCACGCTCCTTGCATTTACTCGCAGTTCGTAGATCGAGCCGCGGTTAGCTGACTACGTTTTCCACTTCGGATCGCGCTTTTCCACAAACGCTGCAATTCCCTCTAGCCGATTGGGTGAGGCAACGAGCCGCTGCTGCCCCAGCGCCTCGATAATCGTGCCAGTTTCAATATCGGCCTGGAGCCCCTGGTGAATGCAGAGTTTGATAGTGCGAACGGCATCAGACGAATATCCGGCGAGCCGTTCCGCAGTTGCGACACAGGCCGCCAACAGTTGCTCGCGCGGCAGGACCTTATTGACGATGCCCCAGTTTAGCGCATCCGTCGCGCTGAATTGCTCGCCTGTGAGGATCAATTCCTTGGCACGCGCCTCGCCAACGATCCGCGCTAGACGTTGGGTTCCTCCAGATCCCGGCATGAAACCCAGCTTGATCTCGGGAAAACCAAACGTCGCGTGATCTGCGGCGTAGCTGAAATCGGCGCGCAACATCATTTCAGCGCCACCGCCGAGAGCCATACCATTAACCGCACAAATGATTGGGATCGGACAGCGCTCCATCGCAAGGTTGTACTGTTTGAATATAATGCGCTGTGCTTGCCATTGCGCGGTCGTCATGCCGTTGCGTTCTTTGAGATCGCCACCAACGCAAAAGGCCCTCTCGCCGCTACCAGTAAGAATGACGCATGTTGGATCGTCCGACTGAGCCGAATTGATAAAACTAAACAGATCGAGCAGCTCGCGCCCCATATCGGTGTTTATCGCGTTGAGAACTTGCGGCCGATTGAAGCTGACCAACATCACCTTTGGCGACGGCGCAGTCACTTCCAGATGCTGATAGTTAAACATGAAAGATGCCTGCACTTGTGTTCGCGATGAATTGTCAATCGCGGGGGCAAACGAGCAGCCCACGATTCGGACCCCTAAGGGACTCCGAACAACCCCCCATTGTTGCCCGGGACTGGCATGGATATGTCGGGACTCCCTGACACGAAACCATTCTGACATCGCTCTATCCGTTTGCAAGGCTGTCGGCGGAAATCTGCTCATCACCATTAGGAGATTGCCCCCAACGTAGTGGAGCAGGCCATCCGGCCCATCGCGCTGAATCGGAAAAAACACTCTTCTCACACACAAGCGGTCTAGATGTGGCAGGTTTCATCGGCTTAGAGGTGCCACTCGGGGCTGAGCGCTGCCCCGAAATCGAAGGGCTCGGCCAAAGGCATTTCAACGCCGTTCGCCAGTGTCAGGCGGCTCATCAATTCAAGTCCCTCAGCCAATCAGTTGAAGACAATGCCGATGCCGGATAGCATCACCCCCGCAATGTCTGCTTCACCTAATTCAACAAAATCTGGGGTATCTCCGCTGAATATCGCTCGTCCGTATGGGTGACAGCAAGCAAAGCGATGGCACCGGATTTGTTGATACTCGGCATCAACGCCTATCACGCGGACGCGGCCGCCTGCATCGTGCGCGACGGCCAATTAGTGGCCGCCGCCGAGGAGGAGCGGTTTCGGCGCATCAAACATTGGGCCGGCTTCCCGTCGCAGGCGATCGGCTATTGCTTGCAGGAAGCCAAGGTCGACTTAGCCGACTTAAGCCACGTCGCCGTCAACCGCAGCGGCCGCGCCAATTTTCTTCGCAAGCTCGCCTATATCGTGTCGCGCCGGCCAAGCGCACGCTTATTGTTCAACAGGCTGCGTAATCGCAAACAGCTCGCCGGCCTTGCCGCCGAGCTTGCCGCGTTGCCGGGCCGGCCGTTTACCGGTGCCATCGACTATGTCGAACACCACCTGGCGCATCTGGCGTCGGCATTTTATCCGTCGCCGTTTCGCGACGCGGTCGCGGTGTCGGTCGATGGCTTCGGCGACTTCGCCAGCGCAGCCTGGGGCTGCGGCAGCGGCACCGCGCTGTCGCTCGACGGCCGGGTGCTGTTTCCGCACTCGCTCGGCATCTTTTATCAGGCCATGACCCAATATCTCGGCTTCCCGCATTACGGCGACGAGTACAAATTGATGGGGCTTGCCGCCTACGGCAATTCGTCCTGCCGGGACGAGGTCAGCCCGCTCGTCTCGTTGCACAAGGACGGCAGTTTTGCGCTCGACCTGAAATACTTTCGCCATCAGAGCGAAGACATCGCCTATGAGTGGCAAGGCGGCGAACCGCTGTGTGGTCCGCTGTTCTCGCAAGCGCTGGTGGAGGCGCTCGGGCCGCCGCGGCGCCCCGACGCGGCGATTGCGGATCGGCATCGCAATCTGGCTTGGGCGACCCAGTCCGTCTATGAGGACGCCTTCTTTCACCTCTTGAATACCGTGCAACGCCGCTACGGCCAGACCGCGGTCGCGCTTGCCGGCGGTTGTGCCTACAATTCCGTCGCCAACGGCAAGATCGGCGACCGCACACCCTTTCGGCAATGCTACCTGCAATCGGCCGCCGGCGACGCCGGCGGCGCGATCGGGGCGGCCTATGCGGTCTGGCACCGAAATGGCGCCCGCACCGCGCCAATGACACAGGCGTTTTGGGGCCCCTCGTTCAGCGAAGCCGAGATGGGCGCGCTGCTGAGCGATCGGCGCGCCGCCATCGCAGCAGAGGGCTGCAGCGTGCGCCACCTCGATAACGAGAACGAACTGGTCGATACGACGGCGCGCGCCATCGCCGACGGACGCGTCGTCGGCTGGTTCCAGGGCCGCATGGAATGGGGACCCCGCGCGCTCGGCAATCGTTCCATTCTCTGCGATCCGCGCCGCGCCGACATGAAGGACATCCTCAATCTTAAGATCAAACGCCGGGAATCTTTCCGCCCCTTCGCCCCTTCGATTCTGCGCGAGGCAGTCGCCGATTGGTTCGAGCGCGACGATGACGTCCCATTCATGCTGCAGGTCTTTCCGATTCGCTCCGAACGCCGCGCCCAGATACCGGCCGTGACCCATGTCGACGGCAGCGGACGGCTGCAGACGGTCGATCGCGACAGCAACCCCCGTTATTATGCATTGATCGAAGCGTTCTTTCGGTTGACCGGCGTGCCCATGGTCTTGAATACCTCGTTCAACGAGAATGAGCCCGTTGTCTGCCGGCCGCAGGAGGCTTTGGACTGCTTCCTGCGCACGAAAATGGATGTGTTAGTGCTCGGCAACTATTCGCTAAGCCGCTGGGCTGTTGGCAACCGATGAAATTCGCAAATGACCTTGGACGTGGACTGATAAACCGTACTGTAAGCGAGCACCCCCCTATGCATTTTAATGCGCGCCACACCCATTATTGGCTGCTCGTGCCGCACTGCACCGAAGTCGAGCGGCCGATGTCTCTTGTGGGTCATCAATGTCGATTCGGTGACGTCGGCGGCATTTCTGCTTCGCCTCCGATCGCTACTGAATTGCTGCATGAGCAGAGCTGTTATCCTTTTCGGCTCACTCCTCACGAGGCCGTCTGCGCGAACAGCCAAGCTCCGTATCCCACGACCCGATCGCGAGAGCCTGCCGTGTCTCCGGAGTTGCACAAGGAAAGCCGACATGCCTTAAAGCCACGGCGCCCGGCTTCCACCAGTAGGCCGGCCACTGCGAGGCAACCACAGGCTTGGTTCGGACCCAGACTGGCCCAATCGCCGCGTTCGATGGTCGCAGCCGTTGCCAGATCGAGGCGCCGTGCAGTCTCGTAGCTGTGATAATGCGACAAGTCGGAGCTGACGACGATCAGTGTCTCGGGCCCGCCCCACAGCCGGCGCAGCACATCGGCGACGTCTTGCGGAGTTGCCTCGCCGACGACAAGCGGCGCCACTTGGAAGGATGCCAGGACGGTTTGCAGGAACGGCAGCTCCACTTCGAGAGCGTGCTCGGGCGCGTGCGGCGCATCGGCACGGATGACGGATTGCAAGTCGGCAATCTTGCTCAAGGCCTCGATGTCCACGGGCACGCGGCCAAGGGGGGTCTCGAACGCATCGACCATGGGAGCGGCAATCCCACGGACGTGGACGTAATGTGCCGGCCCGATCAATACGACACGGGTGATCGCCTGCGCACTGCCTTGCAGCGTCGCGAATGCCGCGGCGGCAACGCAGCCGGAATAAGCATAACCCGCGTGCGGTGCGATCAATGCTTTAGGGATGACGTTCGGAGACGCTGCGCCCGCGGCGAGCAGGTCCAAAACCTGTGTCCGCAGCCGATCCGGATCGCCCGCGTAGAACAGGCCCGCCACTGCCGGCGGTCGAGTTGCCATGCTCGGTGAATCCGCTCGCATCTTGCTCCGCTCTCGCCCGATCACCATTTCTGACTTGTTACTGAATGAAACTTAGGCCTAGCGCGACATGAATCAACCCGTCGAGGGCAAACCGGGCCGTTACTGGCACGTCCTGGAGGACGGCCGCATCCAATGCGACGTCTGCCCGCGCTATTGCAAGCTGCATGAAGGTCAGCGCGGCCTGTGCTTTGTGCGCGCACGGCAAGGCGGCCAGGTGGTGCTCACGACCTATGGCCGCTCATCGGGCTTTTGCATCGACCCGATTGAAAAGAAACCGCTCAATCACTTCTTGCCGGGCACGCCAGTGCTGTCTTTTGGCACGGCCGGCTGCAATTTGACCTGCAAGTTCTGCCAGAACTGGGACATTTCGAAGGCCCGTGACCTCGATCGGATTCAGGACACTGCCTCGCCGGAGGCAATTGCCGAAGCGGCGGTGCAAAGCGGCTGCCGGTCGGTCGCTTTCACTTACAACGATCCTGTGATCTTTCTCGAATACGCGGTTGACGTGGCACAGGCTTGCCGCGAGCGCGGGATCAAAACCGTGGCCGTAAGTGCGGGCTATATCGCGCCTGAACCGCGGATCGAGTTCTTCCGACACATGGATGCAGCAAACATCGACCTCAAAGGCTTCACCGAGGGCTTTTATAAGAATCTCTGCTCGGGCAAGCTCGCTCCCGTGCTGGAGACGCTCGAATACCTCAAGCACCAAACGAAAGTTTGGTTCGAGATTACCACCTTGCTCATTTCCGGTGAGAATGACTCTGCCGGCGAAATTGAAGCTGAGAGCGCCTGGGTGAGGGATCACCTCGGCCCCGATGTACCGTTGCACTTCACAGCCTTTCATCCGGACTGGAAAATGACGGACACGCTGCCGACGCCGCCGGAGACGCTGCGTATGGCGCGGCGCATCGCGGCAAAGGCCGGTCTTCATCATGTGTACACCGGCAACATCCGCGATCCAGCCGGCCAGGCCACCCATTGTCACGCCTGCGGCGCCGTGCTGATCGGCCGCGATTGGTACGACATCACAGCGTGGCGTCTGTCTGCGGACAGCCGATGTTCCGAGTGCGGCACGCGCTGCCATGGTGTGTTCGATACCTTGGCAGGCCAATGGGGTCCGCGCCGTCAGCCCATCAAGCTGCGAGCGTGCGAGGCCGTCGACTGAGGCGCCCTTCACGCCGGTTTGGGCCGCAATATCTGACGTAGTGGGTCAACCGCGACAGATCGACGATGCCCGTAGAACGTCTGATTGTCCCTCAACTCCAGACATATCGCTGCGCCGCGGCGAACCGACGTTCCGGGCCATGAGCGACGTTTTTGCACTGCGGAAAAGTAGGGCTTTCGCGGTCGCACCCTACTCGCCGGTGCGGCGCGAGATGCGCGATAATAAATGCGAATGGCTGGATCGCACCGCCACTAATCTTCGATAGCTAGCCAACTCACCTCGCTGGGCTGCGCTCCGGATTCTGGCCGAAAGTCCATGTGTAGGAGGCCGCGCTCGCGCTTTTCTTATCGGATCCGACATGAAAAATGATGGTCGAATCCGACGCCAGGTAGCCGATAACCGGTCGGCCACTTGAACCATCGGACGGCTCGTATTCGCCCAGCTGTAGATTGGTACCAGGCTTCGGCTGGACCGGCACATTTGGATCGAAGGTGCGGCGAATCACAAGCGTGCCGTCGAGGTCGCTCTGTGCGTTGCGACGAACCGGCCAGATCCCAAGCCATGCGCCACCGCGTGCCAGCGATACTGGCTGATCGATGCGGGGGTCGACAACGTCCAGGATCACGACGCCGCCACGCGTTGCATTCTGCATAAAAGGATACGAGACGAAGTAGTATTTTGCGCCGCCCCAGGAGTTCTTCATGATGAAGTACCACCGGCTCGGTGACGGATCGGAGCGATCGTAGCCGACCAACAACATATTGTGGCCTTCGCCTTTGGCTGTTGCGTCATAGTCCCATAACGGCGACGACTGGTACGCGGTGTCGATTTGCTGGCCTCTTTTCCAATTGAGATAGAGTTCCGAGACGACTTCGTGGCCTTCGAACAACAGGGATTCCAGGAGATCGGTATCGCTCATCTGCGCCTTGCTGAGCGCCTTGGCCCCAGGCTGTTGGCTGCCGTCGGGCGCGGTGAAGGAAAACGATACGCCAAACCGTGCATTCCGGCTCGCGGTTGTCGGGATATAGTTGGACGCGTATTCGCAGGCATCGACAGCTTGCTGGGTTGCGCAATTGCCGGCCGTGCATTGACCGCCCCGATCTAATTTCGGCGTGGCGCCGATCCAAGTCTGAGCGAGCGTCCCTACAATTGCGCAATTGTTTGCGCCGGCGAGTTGAGTCAATCCCGCTGGCGCATTCGGCGCCGGATTATCCAATGGCAGATACGGCGCAAATTGTGATTCGGGAATGCGATAATTCATCAGCTGCTCGGACAGCACGCTGATCATCATCGGGTAACCGACGACACCTAGTACGCCTTCCCAGTAAGAGCTCGGGTTCTCAAACAAATATGTCTGCGGTCGATTGAGCAATGTTGATTTTGTAACGTGAATGAGAAATTCATCGGACAGAATCCATTGCGGGCCTTGATACTTTCCATCGACAATCTTGCCGTATTTGTGCCGATAGGCCGCCTCTAGAGCCGCCGTAAATGCGAAGGCATAGCAAGTATCGCGCTTACCCTGATTCTTGATTGGGGTTTGCCATGGCAGCAGGTTGAAGCTCTTTGGACGCGCGGTGGCGTTTGCCTTCATGGCCGCAACGTCATTTACCGACATCAAGGTTCTCGCAAACCTCGCCGGCCAAGCTGCCGAAGACACTGGTCCGGGCTTGGCACCGGTCCCCCCGCTGGTGGCGCCATAGGCCGCCGCAATCATGCCACTGGCGGTGGCGACAATGACTTGCAAGATGGCCGCGATTGCCACGGCCTCGAGCGTTCTAAGCCGGGCCATCGAAATTCTCCCAAGGTGGATGTCCGCGCACAGAATAGCAGTTGCTACCGCGCAAGGCGTGTCCGCTTCGGATCATCAGCTGCCGCGGCGCGGTCAATCTCGGGGTGCGCACGCCCGACCGTAACTCATGTAGCTGATGCTTAAAAGCAGGCCTTGCGCCGTCAGCACCGGGTGCGTAGATTCTTCATCAGGATGGCCATGAATCGCATAATCTTACGATTACGTTCGCTAAGAGCATTCCTAGAAAGGCTGGGATAGCGACAACAATTCCCCAAAACAAAAACTCGAACGGCCACAGATTGTGCGTGGTAGGATTCGCTAATACATCCCGTATGAATAAGCCAAGATGGCTCATCATTGCCCCTAACCAGATCATGTACGCTGGCCCCATAGCGAAGTGCCTTGCGCTTTCGTCCTTCCAAAATCGCTCCTTCAGTTGAAACAAGCATGAGCAAACCAAAATAAAGGCAAACCACACCAGCCATAAGGCGGGGTATCGGTCGAGCAGGGACAGTCCGCTATATGAAAGTCCGTTCCTAATCAGGAAAAAGTCGGAAAGTGCGCCAATCATAAATGCAAGGATCTGAACAGCATAAGCCGGCACGGCACAATTCGGCGCTGATCCAAGAACGTTTTTACTCCACTCCAATCTTAGGTCACCTATTGTCAAAACTCTATTGGCACGTCGGGTTGTCCGTGTGCGCCGCAGCAAATCAAATGGCGTGGCTTCCGCTATGGATCATTATCCACCGAGCTACCCGGTATTGTCTGCGGGATCATGTCCGCTTCGCCCCGAAAACGACCGAAATGCTGCACGGCCGCGAAATGACGCAACGGGCCACTTTCAGACATTCGGCATTGCACAAGAATTGCCGAACTATTTCGTCATTTCGGGCGCGCCAAATTAGACCCTACGGATAGCGGCTAACACTCGTCGCACGTGGTGCGTGCACGAAATATTAATAGACACAACCTATTTATCACGCATGGGTTGGGTCTGCGCATCGGCGGTTCTGACTGGATGACTTCCGGTCAGGGCCGCCGCCCATTGCTCGATAGTTCCGGGGGTCGAAAATGGAAAATAACATGCCGCGATGGGAAGAATTAGGGCAGCCCGTTGCGATCCGGGCAATGATCGATTGCGGTGCTGAAGAAGCACCAATAAAGTGCACCGTAACGATGATTGCAGAAAGAAGTGCTCGCCTTAAGGTTCCAAACGCTAATTCCGTCCCTGAAATTTTTACCTTAATCTTTGTCGGCAGCCCGGTGCGGCGCCAATGCGTTGTCCGTATGCGGCAATCAAATCAGATCGGCGTAGAGATGATGAAGATGTAAGCGCCACAGTGAGTCGAATTTTATCGATTCGCTTAAAGTAAAGAGAGGAATAGCGCAAAAGTAACGGTGCCAAGCTCCAGACAGGAGCCTGATGTGTCCAGAATCGACCACAATGAACATTAGTCAATCGCTCATCACAGAGTTGGAAGACGCAATCCGAAGCGGCTCCAAGGACAAGCGCGTCGATACGTTGCGACGCATCACCGATCTATTCGTTGCCGACGCGGATAGGCTCGACGATCGCCAAATTCACTTATTCGATGACGTGTTGGGGCAGCTCATCAAACGCATCGAGGGAAAGGCGCTTGTCGAACTCAGCCGGCGCCTCGGACCGATCAGCAATGCCCCGACGGAGGTGGTGCGGAGTCTGGCGCGGCACGATAACATCACCGTCGCGGAACCGGTCCTGACGCAATCCGCGCGGCTGAGCGACCAGGATCTCATAGAAATCACCAGCACCAAGACACACGCGCATCGGCTGGCGATTTCCGGGCGTTCCCAAATTGGCGCCGAGGTTACCGACGTCCTTCTGCAGCACGGCGGCACGGAGGTTTTTCATCGCCTCGCCGGAAATTCCGGAGCCCGGTTCTCCGATAAAGGTTTCGACCATCTGGTGAAGCGCTCCGAACGGGACGAACAATTGGCGGAAAAAGTCGGGCTTCGGCCTGATGTCCCGTTACACCTGTTTCGCGAATTGTTGTCGCGGGCCACCGAGGCGGTGCGATCGCACCTTCTCGCCCTGGCCGGCTCGGAAAGTCGCGCTCAAATTCAACGAGTTCTTGCGCACATTTCCGAAGACGTCCAGCACGAGGCCGGATTTCAAAGCGAGCACGATTACGCCGAGGCCTATGCGCGGGCGGTGGCGATGCGCGACAAGGGCCAACTCAGCGAAGCGGCGCTGTTGGAAGCGGCGAAAACGGAACGCTGCGCGGACATGATCGCGATGCTTTCGCTGTTGTGCGGGGCGCCGATGCCGCTGGTGCAGAATCTTATGCAAAACGGCCATCGCGAAGCTTTCCTCATCCCTTGCAGTGCCGCTGGACTGGCCTGGCCGACAGTTCGCACCATGGTGTCCTCTCGCTCGATTGGCCGCGTCATGTCGGATCACGATCTCGATTTGGCGCGGACCGATTATTCCAAGCTGTCGCCGGGCAGCGCGCAACGGGTGCTGCGGTTCTGGCAGGTCCGCTAGGCGACTGAGAAGGATGGTGCTGCCGGCTCGGCGCCGTCGCCGACTGTGTCGCAAGGGACAAAATTGCAGATTTCAGCACACTGACGCTGCTCGCACGCGCTGACAGAGTGATCGAGTAGGGTGCCGCAATCGCAGCAAGAATGCGATCTGCGAGAACGGCTGCATCCCTTGGCCGTTCTACATCGGGTTGAATTATTGCGAATTCGTCGCCGCCGAGACGGCCAGCTTTGCACGCGTAACCTATTGGTCCCTGTTTCTTCTGATCTCCGCCTGCATACAGAAAGACCGCCTCGCGGCGGTCTCTCTGCTTGGTTGGCATTCGTACAATTCTTTACGATTTCCTAATCGCTAATTCGCATAGATGAACTGGCAAACAGCATTGAACGCCCGTGTGTTAGTCTTCGCCAATGAACAGAGCCATTGCTCTCGATCTGAAAATGCCCGTGCTTGTAGTCGATGACTCCAGCATGATGGCTCGTATTATCCGCGATCTCCTCCAGCAGATCGGTTTCTCCGACATTGACCATGCGTTGGACGGTGGCACCGCCCTGGAAAAGATGCGCGCCAAACGCTACGGCCTCGTCATCTCGGATTGGAACATGCAGCCGAAGACGGGCTATACCCTGCTGCGGCGAATGCGGGAGGACCCTGCGACCAAATCGACGCCGTTCATCATGATGACGGCGGAATCCAAGGGCGAGTACGTGGCTGCAGCAATTAAGGCGGGCGTGAATGACTACATCGTCAAGCCGTTTACCGCCCAAACCCTGAGAGCCAAAATCGAGGGAATATTTGCCGCGAAGGTCGCGGTCACTTCATCCTAGGACCATTCTTCCTGCGCACGAAAATGGATGTGTTAGTGCTCGGCAACTATTCGCTAAGCCGCTGGGCTGTCGGGAGAACGCCGCATCGTAAGTTGCGGCTGACTTTGTCTCAACTCAAATTAGGACAATCCTGGTCTGCAAATTAGGATGGAAGGGCCGAAACTAGGACAGCACCCAACTGAGGTACCCTTTGATATGCGTTAGCCTGCAACTGCGTAGCTTTGATAGTCTTTACGCTCGTGACAGAGATTTGGGCATTCGCAGATGCGGCCGCAGAAAAATTAAATTCGTGAGTCTCACCGCAAATTCCGCAGGGTAGTCGTATTTTTGATTCTGGACGCAACCGTAAATCTTGCGGGTTATTCGGCCTCTCTCGTGAGTATCTCGCCACACTGATCGCACTTGAATCCTTCAACACGGGGGAGGTCATTTTTGGCGGGCAGAGAAGAAACGAGCCGCATCTTTTGCCCACACTTGGGGCAGTGGGGTAGATCTTCCATGGATGATACCAGCCAACAGCATCGGGGAATTGCTGCTTTGGAATTGCTGCTTACATTGCGTGTCTGTGAATTGTCTAGTGCCGCCCATAACAAACATTCTGTGATTCACAGCCGGCACTGTAGAACATTTTTAGAACTTGGCAGGTAGCGTTGCGGACCGCACACGCTGGGATATCCGATTAGGGTCCTCTTCAACCTTTCGAGCGCGCCGCGAGCCACTTCCGCTTGTCCGCTGAAGGCGAAAATAAATTTGCACGTGTAAGTGAAGGGACGAGCCGTTACCACGCCTCAGCACCGAGGTCTGTGACATATTTCACAACTAGTCGGGACGCGAACGAATCTTTCGTCGGGCCTACCGAAAAAAGTCTCGTATATCAATTAGTTTCGACGCTGAGCCGACGCGATAACCATAACTGTCGGGCGATCTGGCGGCCCATCGACAATTCGTATACAATTTATGATTGTCGCTATCCAGACGCAACCTGCGACTACCCATATTTGAACGTGCGCGTTGGGGGAGTGCGTGATGTCTGACTTAGTTATTGGTCTTCTCGTCGGTATTGGCATCGGTTACGCCATTCGCTCATACATTTCGCGCCGAAGACACGCAGCGAACCGGCATCGGCCTCGCGCTGCCTGATCCAAGTGGATTGACGTTGAGCCCGCAAATCAAGTTAGCATTGCGGTAACGGGAGCGTTTATCCTCTCCAGGAGAAACCGCATTATGCATCTCGAAAAACGTGTGCTGGTGACCGGGGGTGCCGGATTTCTCGGGTCGCATTTATGCGAGCGCCTGCTCAAGACCGGCGCCAGCGTCATCTGCGCCGATAATTATTTCACCGGGACGCGGCGCAATATCGATGCCATGATCGCCCACCATGGCTTTGAGCTGCTACGCCACGACGTGACGTTTCCGCTCTATGTCGAGGTCGATCAAATCTACAATTTGGCCTGTCCCGCCTCGCCGATCCACTATCAGCACGATCCCGTGCAGACCACCAAGACCAGCGTTCACGGCGCCATCAATATGCTGGGGCTGGCAAAGCGGCTGCGCGCCAAAATCCTCCAGGCCTCGACTTCCGAAGTTTACGGCGATCCCAGCGTTCATCCGCAGCCCGAGGATTATTGGGGCCACGTCAATCCGATCGGGCCGCGCTCCTGTTACGACGAGGGTAAGAGGTGCGCGGAGACGCTGTTCTTCGATTATTGGCGGCAGCATAAATTGCGCATCAAAGTCGCGCGCATTTTCAACACTTATGGGCCGCGCATGCATCCCAACGATGGCCGCGTGGTGTCGAATTTCATCGTGCAGGCTTTGCTGGGAAGCGACATCACCGTTTTCGGCGACGGGCTGCAAACCCGCTCATTCTGCTACGTCGACGATCTTATCGACGGTCTCATCCGCCTCATGAACACGGCCGATGACGTGATCGGACCGATCAATATCGGAAATCCCACGGAGTTCACCATTCTGGACTTGGCGTTGCTGGTGATCGAGCTGACGGGATCGCGCTCGCGCATCGTGCATCGGCCGCGGCCGCAGGACGATCCACGGCAACGCCGCCCGGACATTTCGAAAGCCCATGACGTGCTGGATTGGGCGCCGCAGACGGCGCTGCGGGACGGCCTGATCCGGACAATCGCCTATTTCGAGAACTTGCTGAAGGATGAGGCCATCCGCCCCTTCATCATTCACGAACAGGGCGCAGAGGCGTGACGTGCAGATCTCGGCCACCAGATGCCGCGATTGATTTTCGTCAATAGATTTTTCTTTCCCGATCATTCGGCCACGAGCCAAATCCTTTCCGATCTTGCCTTCCACCTGGCCGGCGGCGGCCGCGAAGTGCACGTCGTCGCGTCGCGGCAAAGCTACGACGATGCCAAAGCGGCCTTGCCGGATCACGAAGTCATCAATGACGTGCGCGTGCACCGCGTATCCTCTACCCAATTCGGACGCGGTGCATTGCCCGGACGCTCGATCGATTATTTGTCGTTCTATCGCTCGGTTCGACGCCGCCTCGCCGAGTTGGCCCGGCCGGGCGACATTGTCATCGCCAAAACCGACCCACCGCTGCTTTCCGTCATCGCCATGGCACCCGTGCGCCGCCGCGGCGCATGTCTGGTCAATTGGCTGCAAGACGTCTACCCGGAAGCCGCCGCGGTTCTGGGTGTGCCGCTGATGCGCGGTCCGCTCGCCGCCAGCTTGGCGGCGATGCGCAACCGTTCTTTACGACAGGCCGCTGCGACGGTCGTGGTCGGCGAGCTCATGGCCCGAAAGATCGAAGCTTTGGGCGTTCGCGCGGCGCAGATCCATGTCATCGCCAACTGGTGCAATGACGAGGAAATACGGCCGATTGCGCCGGCTGAAAATCCATTGCGCGGCGCCTGGGGCATGGCGGGTAAATTCGTCGTCGGTTATTCGGGAAATCTAGGTCGCGCTCACGAATACGATACGGTGCTCGCCGCCGCCGAGCGCCTGCGCACTGATTCGCGCTTTGTGTTCCTGATGATCGGCGGCGGCAAACGGTTCGACGAATTGGCGGCAATCGTCGAACAGCGTCGTCTTGCTGGCTCATTCCGCTTCCTGCCCTATCAGGAACAGTCGATGCTGCCGTACTCCTTGACCCTGCCCGACGCGCATTGGTTGTCGCTCAATCCGGAACTCGAGGGCCTTCTCCTTCCGAGCAAGTTTTATGGGATCGCCGCGGCCGGCAAGCCGATCATTTTCATCGGCTCGCACGATGGCGAAGTGGCGAGGCTGGTCCGGCAAAGCGCGTGCGGGATCGTCATCGCGCCCGGCGATGCCGATACGCTGGTCGGCGCCTTGCAACGTTGGTCGAACGCGCCGCAGACCGTTGCGGAGATGGGTTTGCGGGCGCGCGCCATGCTCGATGCGCAGTTTCGGCGGCAGCAAGGGCTCGCGCGCTGGCGCGAATTGCTGGATCGACTGAGCGTATAAAGGCCAGGACGGACGGCAGACGCGCTCGATCGGTCCGCCGATCCTGCATCCGACCGGAGCCGGGTGGACTGCGCAAGCGTCCGGTACCTTTGCTGTATCGTCTTCGTTCAAATTTGAATGGTATTGATCGTTCGGTTCTCAATTTGCTCGCGCACATGTGCGTAAAGGAGAGGATTGCGGGCGGAGAGGATTTGCAGGGCAGCCAGGACGGCGTTGGCAGGTTCCAGAACAGTCATAACCGGCACACTGGTCGGCACTCGCAAAGACGACCAAACGTCGTCGGGAAACTCCTTGACGCTGGCTGGCACCGTGACGACCGGAATGGTCGACATTGCCGAAAGTGACGGACCTGCGCCATTTGATCGTCCGATGTATGCGATGACCACTGAGTCCGGCACCTCCTGCGCCATCCGATGGAGAATGCCGGCCGCGGCTATTGGTTCTTTGTGCAAAGAACAGGTCACGACGGTCATCAGGCTCTTCAGGTCGCCGAGCGCTTCCGAAAACGCATCCGTCTTGTCCTTTTCCGATCCTCTCCAAAGGATGATCCGCTGACGCGGCAACTGGAAACGGTTCGTGATCTCCGCGACAAACCGGTACTTCGCGGCTACATCGTCGAGCGATCCACCATCACGATAGACTTGCTTGTCAACGTAGGACCCATTCTCGACGACCCGCCAAGAGTCGTTGTCGATGACGTCCGCAAGCAGCAGGTGCCCTTTAGAGTCAAAGCCGAACTCGACCTTTAAGTCGACGAGGGTTCCACCTTCGAGTTGCCACGCCTTCTCGAGCACCAGGAACGCGCGGCGTGCTATGCGCCGCATTTCGGGGAAGATTTTCCATTCCTCGTCGTGGCCAAAAACCTCGGACTCCGAAAGGACGAGAAACGGCTCCTGTCCGTGTATCGGCTTCGCTGGATTGAAGAGTTGAATTTGCGAAGTCTCTTTTTGGTAAGTCAGCAGCGGATCGTCACAGACGAGTGACTTTCCTTTCCAGTTTTTATCCTTGGTCTTGAGGAAGAATTCAACAATCAGTTGCGGAAATAGCTGTCCTTTCGAGAAATGCGGGTTACGCTTGAGGTAGGAGCCATGTGCTTCCCGCCGTATCACTACCTCGTAGGGAAGCATGACGCACTTTGGTGCGATAAAGGAATTCGTGCTGTCTTGTTCCTCGAAGGCGACAGGTAGACCGCATGCCCTCAGTAAGCGGAAAACATTGCATGTAGTCCTGTTAGCAAGCCTTCCCTTGCCGGAAATGACGTCATGTTTTGCGCCATCACCCGCGGTGATATCGTCCTTGGATATGACGGTCACCAAATCGGAATTACCGGTAACCTGATAGATCTTCTTTGTCTTGCCCTCGGTAACAAGAACACCAAGAGCATGTTTTGTGCCAGGGCGCTGTTCCGTTTCTGCGTGCACGGCTTGTTCCAAACTGTGTTTCAAATCGATCGTAAACAATAATCCTCAAACGCCCCCTCATCTACAGCAAATAAGAGCCAATAACCGGCTTTAAACACAGATTTTATCTCTGATTGGACCCGCAGCCACGGATCGCGTTTGGCGCAGCACGTCCGGAATCCGGGGCAAATCGGAGTTGCTCCGTATATGCTCGCAGGAACACGGCCGGACCATGCCATGAGCGGACTTATGGCGTGGATACCAGCCGGCACTCACGGCGGGTGACGGTTGTGGTGCAGTTCGTTGGCCGATCGTCCGCGTCAGCCGAAGGTGAAGGCATCGTGATAGGCGCCTTGCACGCTGCCGCCGGGTACCGGACCACCCCCGGGCACGTGCACCATGTTGCCGATGACGGCCACGGTGGCGCCATGCAAGCCGTGGCGCGGAATTGCCATGGGCGTGAGCGACTCCCAGACGTCGGTCTTCGGATCGTAGGCCTCGTTGGTGCCGAACACCCTGCCGGTGGCCTCGCCGCCGAACACCACGATCTTGCCGTTGATATAGACGCACGAAGGGCCGCTGCG
This sequence comes from uncultured Alphaproteobacteria bacterium, assembly GCA_963823225.1. GTDB lineage: Bacteria > Pseudomonadota > Alphaproteobacteria > Rhizobiales > Xanthobacteraceae > BOG-931. The sequence goes on from CAWGKM010000002.1 coordinate 162,031, forward strand.
CGCCGTCGGCAGCGGAGCGCGGAAGCTCCAGCCATCCGTCTTTGGATCATAAACCGCATTGAGCGAAGTGTTGAAATCATAAGAGTCCATGCGGCCGGCGATGGCGTGGATTTTTCCATCGACCACGGCGACACCCATGTGGTCGCGCTGGCCGACGAACGGTTGCGTGCCGGTCGAGCCGCGCATGCTGGCAAGGTCCGTGTATTTGTTGCTCGCGGGCTCGTAAACCTCGTGCCACTCCACCGAACGCACGTCGCGGCCGCCGAGCAGATGTATCTTGCCGTCCAGCACGATGGCCGAGATCGCGCCGCGCGGGCGCGACAATCCCGCGATCGGCGCCCATTGATCTGTCGTCGTGTCATAAACGAAGCATTTGGAATGCGGGCAGCGGTTCTGCTCGATGAAGCCGCCGAAAGTATAAATCTTTGCGCCGATTGAGACGCCCGCGACGTGGTTGCACGGCAGCGGAAAAGCCGCCCTGAGCGACCACGATTTCGTGGCAGGGTCATAGACTTGATGAAAATTCTGATCGACGCGGTGCTTGGCATAGCCGGCGATGACGTGGATCTTGCCTTGGCATTCGATCACGGCGTGTTCGCCGGTAGGGATCGGCAACCGCGGCTGTTCGATCCATTTGCCCGGATTGGCGGCCTTGGGAGCAACGCTGGTCATGTAGCGCTGCTTCTCGACGGTGGCCGGGATAGCGGTGATCGATTTGTCGGTGAGCCCGAGGAAGAGCGGAAGTTCCTGTTCTGCTGCCATGATTGACCTCGATTTTATTTGCGCATGATTCTATCCGAAAACCGGTTCCCACTCCGGATCAAGTCCGGGGCAGGCTTTTTCGGGATCATGCTTTGGCATAACTAGGCACGGCGTCCCGCAACAATTGACGCGTGAGCTGGACGCCCTCGCGCGCAACGTCGTAGGGCGAGCGGGCCCATTGATCGGGATTGGGGGCTTCGTAGCTCAGATAGCCGGTGTATTTTTTCTCCGCCAGCAGGCCGAGCATCTCGCGCCATTTGACGACGCCTTTGCCGGGCGGCAAGCGGTCAGTCGGTCGCTTGACGCCGGTGACGGGGTTCGGCGAAAGGTCGCTGTACTGGAAGCAGAAGATTTGCTCGGCCGGCACGCTCTCGAAACCCCGGCCGCCGGCGCCGCTGCGCGTGAAATGATAGGCGTCGATCAAGTAGCCGCAATTCGGCTTGCCCGCGCCGGTGATCAGTTCGGTCAGCACCGGCAGGCTGTTGAGCACGTCATGCTGCGAATTGAACTCGATGGCAAGCCGCAGGCCGTATTCGGCGGCGATGTCGCCGGCTTGACGCAGATATTGGATCGCGTCCTTGATCGGGCCGCTGACCGGCCCCGGTGCGCTCATCAGCATATTGCAGCCGAGCGCGACGGCGTTCTCGCAGGATTCCCGGAACACCTTGAACAGCCGTTTGCTCTCGTCGCCGGTGGCGAACAGCCAGCCATATTCGACGCCGAGCACGCCGACCGGGATGCCGCTGTTGCGGATGAGATCGAGCACCTGCGCGTTGGTCATGCCGGTGTCGAAGCAGCGCTTGAAATCGGTCCGGCGTAGCTCGACCGCGTCATAGCCCGCGACACACGCGGCATCGAGCGCGGTCGTAAGCGGCGTGGTGTCGATCGTCCACATATGCAGCGCCAGCCGCCCAAACCTTTCCGTCATGCCTCACGCGCTCCGTTATGACGCTGAACTGTACGATAATGACCTGCCGCCCGCAGGGACGGACGGTCAATGCTGGGTCATGACGTCGTTATTGGCTTCAGATTTAAGGATGTAAAGACCCGAATTCCGCGGCGTTGAGATCGCGACAGGGTTCTGATTAGATGCCGCCGCTCCACCTCCGGGTATAACCTCGACAGATGGATTTTGCGCGAGAAGTTTGGTTTCCGACTCCGCCTGAGGTTACGATCGCACCGGCATGAACAGTGCATGACGCAAAAATTCGAATTCACCCTCAACGGCAGACCGGTCAGCGTCGCGCTCGACAACGAGGAAACGCCGCTCTTGAATGTCCTGCGCAACGAGCTTGGCGTGATGGGCGCACGATACGGCTGCGGGCTCGATCAATGCGGCTGCTGCATGGTGTTGGTCGATGGCGCACCCGAGAAGAGCTGCACCAAACCGGTGTGGAGCATCGTCGGCAAGGCCATTATCACGGTCGAAGGTCTCGGCACGCCGGGATGCGCGCACCCACTGCAGCAGGCTTTTATTGACGAGCAGGCCGGCCAATGCGGCTACTGCCTCGCCGGCATTCTGATTTCGGCGAAGGCGCTGCTCGAGCGCAACCCATCACCGACGCGGTCGGAGATCGCACAGGCGCTCGACGGCAATATCTGCCGCTGTGGCGCGCATAACCGGATCATGCGGGCGATCGAAAAGGCGGCAGCGCAAATGCGCGCAAGGGTAGATGCAGGATCTCGTCAATGAACGCGCCAGTCCTGCCCGGCCCCCTCGCCGACAATCCCATCCTCGAACGCTGGGTCGCGTTTCCCGCGCCCGGTAAAGTGAGCGTCGGCACCGGCCGCGTCGAACTCGGCCAGGGGGTCCTGACCGCGATGACGCAGATTGCCGCCGACGAACTCAACGTCGCCATGGAACGTATCACCATTCGTTCGGGCGACACCGAATTTACGCCGAACGAGGGCTACACCGCCGGCAGCCAATCGATCCAGTTCGGCGGCGTGGCGATGCGGCAGGCTTGCGCCGACGTGCGCGGTCTATTCATCGAACAGGCCGCGAAAGTGCTTGGCTGCAAGGCCGGCGAACTCAGCATTCGCGACGGCAGCATCCTTCACAACGGCACGCCGACCGGCCAGGATTACTGGACGCTCGCGGGCGCGGTCGATCTCGCCACCAAGGCGACCGGCAGCGGCAAGCGCAAAGCGGTTGCGGATTTCAATACCATCGGCCAGAGCAACGCGCGCCTCGACCTGCCGGCGAAGATTTTTGGCGGGGCCGTCTTCATCCACGACATGGTCCACGACGGTATGGTGCATGCGCGGGTTGTGCGTCAGCCCAACCGCGGCGCCACCATCGACGCCGTCGACGAACAGGCGATCAAGCGCGTCGCCAAGGCGCCCATCGAACTCGTGCGCAACGGCAATTTCCTCGCCATCGTCGGTAACGACGAGACCGCCGTCGACCTGGCTGGCGCCGCGGCGACCAATCACGTCACATGGCAACACGTCGAGACGCCGAGCCCGCTCCAAGCGGAGGCTTCGTGGCTCATACAACGGCCGGCGGTCGACCGCATCATCGGCGCACCGGAACCGGCCGACCCGCAAGGCCGCGCGCGTTTCGAAGCGACCTATAGCCGCGGGCATCTCGCGCATGCTTCGATCTCGCCGTCCTGCGGCTTAGCGCTCTATCGCGATGGCCATCTAACGGTCTGGACGCATTGCCAGGGCGTGTTCCCGCTGCGAGCGGCGCTGGCGCGCACGCTTGGCCTCGACGCATCGGCGATTACCGTGCGCCACGTGCAGGGCTCCGGCTGCTACGGTCATAATGGCGCCGACGATGCCGCCGCCGATGCCGCCATCATCGCGATGCAGATGCCGGACACACCGATCCGCGTGCGCTGGCGCCGCGAAGAGGAATTTCTCTACGAGCCGAAGAGCCCGGCGATGGTGGTGAAGGTCCGCGCTTTGCTCGACGAAGCCGGTAAGCCGGCCGACTGGACCGCGGAAATCTGGAGCGGCACGCACAATTATCGTCCCGGCGCGGGCGGCAACCTGTTGGGCGGGCAAGCGCTGCCCAATCCGTTGCCCGAGCCGGCTCCGGGCGACGTGCCGGAAGCCAATGGCGGCGGCGCCACCCGCAACGCCGAGCCGCTCTACGACATTGCGGGAAAGCGCATCATCCACCACCTGGTGACGGAGCCGCCGGTGCGCACCTCGGCGCTGCGCGGGCTCGGCGCCATGCCGAACGTGTTCGCGATCGAATGCGCCATCGATGAGCTCGCCGAACGCGCCGGCCAGGATCCCGTGCAATACCGCCTTTCGATAACCTCCGATAACCGCGCGCGCGCCGTCATCGAAAGGGTTGCCGCCATGGCCGGCTGGAAGGCCGGCGAGCCCGGCGGCGCCGGCCGCGGCCGCGGCATCGCCTTTGCGCGCTACAAGAACCGCGCCGCCTATGCCGCCATTGTCGTCGATCTCGAGGTTGAGGAGACGATCCGGCTGCGGCATGTGTGGTGCGCGACCGACGCCGGCCTTGTGGTCAATCCGGACGGCGCCATCAATCAGCTCGAAGGCGGAATAATCCAGTCGGCGAGTTGGGTCCTCAAGGAGCAGGTCCGCTTCGACAACGGCGTGAGTTCGTTCGATTGGGAAACCTATCCGGTGCTGAAATTCAGCGAGGTGCCGGAAATCGATATCGAACTTATCAACACCAAGGACGAAGCGCCGCTCGGCGTCGGCGAAGCGACCGCCGGCCCCACCGCGGCCGCGATCGGCAATGCGGTGTCGCACGCGCTCGGCACCCGCATTCGCGATCTGCCGATGACGCGCGAGCGCATCATGGCGACGCTGCTCAAGGAATAGGTTTTATATTTTTCGTAGTGTAATTTTCATCGGCGGCTCGGCAACCTGTGCCTGAACTCCCCCGGCCAGGTTCCGTTGGGCTCGTTTGACCCGGGAACACCGTGAAATTTAACTAGGGAAACCATTAAGGCCCGTGATTTCCGGTAACAGGCCGTTTCGATGTTCGCGGCGGCGCAACGAAACGATATGTCTGAAGTTGAGGGTAAACCGGAAGTCCCTGGGGCACCCTCGAAATGGCGTTCATGACCCAACTCGGAAGTGGTGTGTGCATCGCAGCAGTCGAGGATGATTGCCTGATTAGTTAATCGCGATCACCTCGTCGGCGGTGACGAGGAGTGATAGCGCAATGCTGGCGCAAAGCGCGAAATGTGCGCGGCCCCGGTATTATGGCCCAAACGCCACCAATTATTTTTTGGGCGATTGAGAGCGCGCATCTTTGAAAAGACGTTGTCGTTTCCGGCCCATTACTTGAGCGGCGGGGCGCTCAAACTCCCGAGCGAGCGCGTCATATTCGGCCTTCACTTTTGGATTAGTGAGCAGGCGAGCCTTAAGTCTTTTTAACGGGATTGTCATGCGATCTGAACCGTGCCCATGCGGTATTATGGGCCAAACGCCACAAGAATTTTGTGGTATTCGGTAGCAAACTCACCTAGCAGCCTATCGGCCTATTCCTTGAGAGCACCGCGCGCTTCCGCCAGCCTGATGGCAATCCCACGCCGGGCATCGTTCACCACTTCGCTCGTTGACCACTTGAAGTCGCCGTCGGCGTCGCGCTCGCGCGCCATTGCCACGATGCGTTCGGCTAATTCTCTGGCAACCTCGTTAATGTCCATCGGCCTATCCTGACCGCCCTGCTATCTTTGGCGGCATAAAACCCAAACTTACCCGCGACCTTGTGAATGGCTACTGATTATCAGCGGCATCGTGGCTTTGGTGCTGGTCGCCTATAGTTTCAACAGTTCGGACGTTTTTGTCACGCATCTGTTGAAGTCAGTGATCCAGCTAGGTTTTTAGTGGTGTATTGATTGCCTCGCCGCGCCTTGTACCCGACCAGTTCATAGGCTCCCGTTAGAGAGCCGAAGCGCCGGTTGTACGTGGGGCTGGTCGGGATATTCCCGCTCGCGTCGATCAGTTTTGCGGTGAGGTGCCCATGCTTGCGCAATAGATTGTGCAGAGCTTCTAGAAGCTGGTCGTTTGAGAGAGCGTGCGTCTTCGCCCACAAACCTTGATGTGTCTTCGAGTTCGGCTTGTATCCGATTAACTGATATGCGCGCGAGAGCGATCCGAAACGTATTTGGTAGGTGCTGGAACACGGAAGTCCGTTGCTTTCATCAATGATAATTTCGGTGAGGCGTCCCCGCTTTCGGAGCAGCCGACGCAGCCTTACCAAAAGTTCCTCATTAGATAGGCCATAGGCTACTGCCCCAGGACGGCCTTTCGAGCCTATGAGTTTATAGACTTGGCGCATTCCTCCAAAATGTTTGTATAGGTGAGTGAGGGACGGGACTTCGTCGCTCTCATCGACAAGTCGCGTGTCGAGAAATCCATGCTTGCGATATAGCCGCTGCAAAGCCTTCAACAACTCCTCTTTCGATGGGCGATGCTGACGCTCGCGGATGATCCTCTGAGCGGCCTCAAATTGCGATCTTTCGATTATCGGGCCGAAGGAGCATTTGGTGCGGAACCACATTTCTGGCGGATTGCGAACCACACTCCTGCCGAGCTTTATCGAGGTGCGATTCCAGATACTGTTGCCGATGTAGATTTCGTTCCGAAGTATTTTATGAACCCTCGCGTATGTCCACGGACGCGGCAAGCCGCTGCTTATTCCTTTTCTGTTGAGGATTTTTACGATTGTACTTTCCGATTTTCCTTCATTCACAAAAGCTGAGAATATCCAGCGAACAACGCGAATTTCCTCTGGCGGCCCCAAAATCAACACCACCCGATCTGTCTGGATGTCCTTCCATTCTCTCGGGGCCAAAACGAATTTGGGAGTGCGCGATTGGTCAACGAGTAAGCGCCGCGTTCCATATCCTGGTGATGCGCCTGTTCGAAAGCCGAGTCGGACGAGATGAGCTTGACCAGCAAAAGACTTGACTGACAGTTCCCGACTGTACTCACCGGCCATCGCGCGCTTGATAGCTTTTACAATCGCGGCGAATGGGCTTCCGTCGTTCTCAAACTGCTCCGCGCAGTAGTGCACGGCGATTCCAGCGCGCTTGCAGAGGTATTCGAGGTGGGCACTTTCATCCGCGTCTTGGAACCGACCCCAACGGCTCACGTCATAGACTAGGATGACCGTGAAATCGGCACTGCCGGATTGAACGTCGGCAATCAATCGTTTTAGGCCGTCTCGCCTCTCGAAAGTAAGTCCACTTTTTCCCTCGTCGGCATAAGTGCGAACGATCTCCATTCTGTGACTAGCGGCATAGGCGTGATTCGCAATCGATTGGTTCTCAGTCGAATATTTCTGATGATCGGTGGACATGCGCAGGTACTGTGCGGCGCGAGTGAGTGTGGCCGTTGCCTGTCTGTTTTCGTTGTTCCCGAGGCCCTGTTTCATCGATGTTTATCCTTGCGCGAGCGCCACCCGGAAGTAGCGAAGGCCATGCCACAGGCGCATCGAGGCGAGCTATCGCCCAAATCAACTACCTGTCCTTGAGAAGCCGAAATCGTTCATCCGAACCTTAAATAAATGCAGACCAGCAAGGCTACGACGCCGCTCATAATCAACAGCCATTCAATCGGATTACGCGTTAGTCGTGGTTTCATGCTGCCCGTCGTGATGGTGACTTGGGCAGCTTACCACTTGGTGCGAACGAAGGGAGCGAACCTGCTGGGTTTGCGCCGGTCCAATCCACCGCAATGGCTGAAGGTTTGGATGAACGGGCATCACGTACGCGACCTCGCCGACAATTGGCGACAGTCGTCGCTGAAAAGGCTCCCTGCTTTTCCGCAATGCAAACGGTCGTTCCTGGCCCATCACGACAGATATTGCGGCGCACGCGATTGTGGGCTTTCAGGTGAATTGCGGAAGTGCCGGGAGCGCGCTTGAAACAGCGCTCATGAACCATAAGAGACATCGCCGATCGTTGCGCTGGGGTCACTTCGCGGCGCTGTCCAATCCCGATGAGTTTGACCCGGGAACACCTCCGGAGCGGCTTGCGCGTGGAAGCCGGCTGTCAAAAGCATTGAGCGTGCCGCGGCAACATGAATGCCGAAATTTATTGTTTGGCGCGCTCGACGCCAGAAACGCAGCAGGTATTTCGATACTGTTGCGGCACCCGGGTTTTGAGCCAACACCGTGCTTGAACGCCCTGGACGCCAGGTTGCAAATAGGTCCAGGCCGCACAATTCGTGTCGGATCGGCAGGCATTCTGGCATAGGCCAGGCTCCGCCGACTCAATCCAGAAGTTGTAATAGTCGGCCCCAAAAAGATTTATGCCGTTGAGGAGGCTCCCGACCCTCGGCGCAGGTGCGTCCACGATCTTACTGCCGGCATTCGCCTCGGCTCGCGCCGCAGCCGCGAGACGCTTGGCGACGAAGTCCGCGAGATCGGCGGCGATCTCATCGTGACTCGCGTCGCGAACGCAGTCGCGCATCGCCACGGCCGCGTGTGCCGCAGTAAAATGGTGCTCGGGGCCGCCTGAATCGACGAAGAACTGATCGACCTTGCCGCCAGCCTGCTTGAGCTTTTCGACGAAAGGATTCTGATGCTCAATCCGCACGATCTGATCTTGCGGATCGGTCACGACAAGAACCCGCGCTGATCGGTTGCGGGCAATGATCGTGACCGCGTCGGTCACATCGAAGACTTCAAACGCCGGGTCGGCCGATTTGCCCGTTTCGATTTTGATGCCGTGAGGGTTTGGATGGGTCAGTTGTCCGTCGGCTACAACATCGCAGCCGATATCGTTGCGCAGCTCGAGCAGACCCGCGGCCAAATTGCCTCCGCCGGAATGTCCGTAGACGTGGAACCCCTCGAACCCGTAGCGTGCCTTGATGGCATCCAACGCCGCATTGGTTGCCAACAGCTCCAACAAGGTGTGGCGAAGCGAATGGTGCGTACCCGATGATCCATCGAGGCCGACACGGGCAAGCAGGATCGCCGTCGTTTGTTGGTCTCTTGACATACGATCGGCGCCTTGGACGAGCGTGTCCGTATTCGCGTCATTGAAATGTGCGTGTGCAGGAGGCGTTTTTTCCCGGTCGGCCATCGACGCCCAGGGAGCGTCGCCGCCGAGAAACACAACCGGACGGCTGCCTTGGCCACCGGCAGTCGAAAGGTAATAGCGCATGCAGAAAGAGCGCCCGCTTGGGCTTACCCAAACCGCCTGGGGTATCGCAGCGCATTGGGCTTGGGTCATGACGACCCCGCTGTACATATCCTGCCATCGGATGATGTCGGCGGCCGCGGACGATGCGGGCAGCAGGAGAGCGAGCAGCGCGGCGCTTAGACGGCGTAGCGCGATGAAGGCGTACTTCTGCGGCTCGATGCGAATGCCCACTACTTTTTAACTTTGTAGAGACCGCCACTCGCCAAGGCCTACAAACCAAGGCCTACAAACCAAGGCCTACAAACCAAGGCCTACAAACCAAGGCCTACAAACCAAGGCCCTACGCAAAACGCCCGTAAAATCTATCGCCTGTGACTACTGACCCTTGCTGCGCATCATTGTCGCAACATCAACAGCCACAATAAGCAACGCCAGGACACAGAAAAGCGCGACCCGCGGCGCCAACAGCGGGCGACGGCGGGCCGGAGCCAGGAGACAACCAGGCCGGGAAAAGGAAGGACGAGGCGCCGGCAGCTCCAGCGCCTCGTCGGAAACCCGTCAGTCCGACCGTCAGAGAAGAAATTGAGAAGCTAAGACCGGTCTTAAGGACCCCATCAAGCGGGGCAAGTATCCAGACCGGAGCAGAAAGCAAGCGTGAACGCGCCGGCCTTCTCCTTCACCGTGCCCGCCGCGGCTTCCAGCGCCTCGTCGGAGACTTCAAAGGTGAGGGTCTCTTCTTCCCTCTGGTCGATGTGGGTGTCATTCATAGCCTTGTTCCTTTTGTTCGCCAGCGGCGCCGGCAGTCACCAGGCAGGACGAGAAATTCGCTTAAAACCCCCCCGCCACAGCCGCATTAAATCATCCGCTGCGTAGGCTGTAAAGTCTATCCGGGCAATGTGACAGGTTGCTGATTTATGGAGATAAATCGCGCGATTTTCACCGACCTTTCGAGCCCTGAAATGGGGCCTCGGCGGCGGCCGAGCCGGCTGGGAATATGATGGTTCGGCACGCCGGACGGGCGCTGCCAGGAAGACCCCGGTGATAGAATGACCGCAGATATAGATTGAGAAACCTGATCGGAGCAGTAGCGGTGGATGCTTTTTATGAGCGCTTGCGGCTTCGCGCGGCGACCATTGACGAACTGTTGTCCGATGCCTTCGAACCGTCTCCGGCCGCCAACGGCGATGCCGATTTGGCGACGCGGCGTCTCGCCGCATGGTGCCGGTCCGCCGCCGCGGGCGACCGCTCGTTGTTTGCCCGGCGGCTCGAACGCGACGGCTTGACGACCGCCGCCCTGCGGCAGCGGTTGGCCGCGGTTCGCCCCAGCCCTTGCGCTCCCCGCCCGGAATGGATCGACGACGCCGTCTGGATCGAGGCGGCGCTGCAAAGTGCCGCCACGAGCGCCAAACCGATGGCCGGGCTTGCACACCGAGCCTGTGCCTTCGAACAGCTGTTTCTGCCGGTCGTCGAACAAGCCGAGCTACGGCTTTGGCAGGGTCCCGGCGCGCGGGCGGCTGAGAACCTCGACGAAACCGCTCGCGCTTGGCTTTCGCTTGCTCTGCTTCGGGCATTGTCCGATCTGGGGACCGCAGCCGTGTACCGGCGCTTTGCCGACGCGCGCAGCGCCGGCATGGCGCGCTACGATCAATTCATCGCCGATATGAAGTCAGGCGGATTCCGGGCCCTGTTCGAAGACAAGCCCGTGCTGTTGCGCCTTTTGGCCACGCTCACCCGGCAGTGGATCGATACGTCGCGCGAACTCGTTCTGCGCCTCGATGCCGATCTGCCGGCGATCCGTCGCGAATTCTTGCCATCCGGCGGCGGTCGCATCGTCGCAATCGAAGGCGACCTGTCCGATCCGCACAATGGCGGCCGTTCGGTCCAGATCGTTCGTTTCGCCGATGGCGCGCGGATCGTGTACAAGCCGAAAGACTTGCGGCTCGATGCGGCCTGGTACGGTTTGATCGAGCGGCTTAACGCCGCCGATCCCCCCGTCGTGCTGAAAGCCGTGCGCGCGCTTGCGCGCGACGGCTACGGTTGGACCGAATTCATCGATCACGCCGGATGCGCCGACGAGGCCGCGTGCGCGCGATTTTTCCGGCGCGCCGGCGCATTCCTTGCGCTGTTCCACGCATTCGCCGCTACCGACATGCATCAGGAGAACATGATCGCGGCCGGCGAGCATCCGGTGCCGATCGATCTGGAAACGATCCTTCAGCCGACCGCCGAGGAGCACAAAATCGGCGATCCCGAAGGCCAAGCCTTCGACGCCGCCATGGACATCGTCGGCAACTCGGTGATGACGGTCGGCTTGCTGCCGGCGTATGGCCGATCGGTCGACAACGACGTTTTCGCCATGGGCGGCATGACCGCGGATTGGGGCGCCAGAACCGTCATCGCTTGGAATGACATCAACTCCGACGCGATGCGGCCAGCGAAGGTAAAAGAGGCCGGCGCGACCAATACCAACCTGCCGCATGTTGACGGCCGTTACGCCAAATTAGGCGACCACGTCGACAGCTTCGTCGCGGGCTTCGCCGATTACGCGAAATTCCTGCTGCGCCAGACCCGGAACCCGGAAGCTTTATTCAACGGCTTTGCCGGCCTGCCCGTCCGCAGGGTCATCCGTCCGACGCGGTTCTACTACATGCTGCTCCAGCGCCTGAAAGATCATCGCAGCATGGGCGACGGCGCGCTGTGGTCGGCGCAAGCGGACTTCATGGCGCGGCTTGCCGAGTGGGACAAGGAAACCGATCCGCTGTGGCCGTTGCAGCGCGCCGAACGCGGCGCGCTCCTGTCGTTGAATGTGCCGCATTTCGTCTCGCCCAGCGACGGCGCCGCGATCGGCGATGCGGCCGGCACGTCAGCCGAGACCGAGGCGATTCCGGGCTTGGCGCGCGCGCGTGCGCGCGTGCAAAACCTCGACGAAAACGAGATTGCCTGGCAGATCGAGGTCATCACGGCGAACATGAAATCAGTTGCGCCGGCGCCTGCCGCAGCGGCGAGCGACCCGCTGCGCGAAGAAGCTCCGGTCGGTGGGGCGACAGTTATGCCGACCGAGGAAACGTTCATCGCCGAAGCCGACCGGATCGCGGCGGAGCTGTCGCGTCATGCCATTCGCCGGGGACCGGGCGCCGCCTGGATCGGTCTCGACTGGCTGGGCGATTCCGAGGTTTTCCAGCTGGTCTGCCTCGGCCCGGACCTCTACAACGGCGCAACCGGCATCGCGGTCTTTCTCGCCGCGCACGCGGCGGTGACCGGGCGTAAGCCTTCAGGCGAACTGGCGCTCGCCGGTATCGCGCGGCTGCGTAAGAACCTCACCAGCCGCAACGCAGCCCGCATGGCCCGCTCGCTCGGCATCGGCGGCGCCACCGGCTTGGGCTCGATCGTCTATGCGCTCGCCGTGATGGCGAAGTGTCTTCGTAACGACGAGTTGCTCGCGGACGCCGCTGCGGCGGCGCGGCTATTCACCGACGAACTCATCGCGGCCGACAAACAGTTGGATGTCATGGGCGGTAGTGCCGGCGCGATATTGGGGCTGCTTCGGCTTTATCGCGACAGCGGATCCGCTGACGTACTCGGCCGCGCGACAAAATGCGGCGAGCACCTCATGACGCAACGCCGGCTCGGAGCGGAGGGCCGTCGCAGCTTCCTCGGCCAAGGTTCCGGTACGAATGCGCTCACAGCCGGGCTGAACGGCATGTCGCACGGCGCCGCCGGCTTTGCCTATGCGCTCGCGTCATTAGCGGCGGCGACCGGACGCGAAGAATTCGCAGCTGCCGCCACCGAATGCATGGCATTTGAAAATTCGACCTACGACGCCGGACGCCATAACTGGCCAGATTTGCGTGGGCCCGGGGCGCCAGCTTGGCCATGCCAATGGTGTCACGGCGCGCCCGGCATCGGACTTGCGCGCCTCGGCACCGCCAAACGCGGCGGTAAAAATGCGACCACGGATGCCGAGCGTTTGGCAACGGATATCGGCAATGCCGTCGCCGGCGTCCAGCAAAGCGGGCCCGGCGGCGTTGATACGCTGTGCTGCGGCACGTTGGGCAGGATCGAGTTTCTCTGCGAAGCCGCAAGCGCGCTCAAGCGAGCCGATCTTCGCGACCTTGCCGCGCGGCGGCTCGTGGCGGTGCTGCAACGCGCCGCCGCGACCGGCGATTACCGCTGGAATGCCGGCAAGCGGCAATTCAATTTGGGTTTGTTCCGCGGCCTGTCCGGCGTCGGCTATACCTTGCTGCGGCAGGCCTTGCTGCTGAAAGACGATGCTTCGCTGCCCGACGTTCTGATCTGGGAATAGCAGTCGTCCGCGCCAGCCTGGCGTCCGTGGAACCAACCGTCTGCCGACGTCCGCGCAGTGCCAGAGCTTATCCGGGGCATGTGGGCTAAAATGTGGGCTAATATACGCCAGGCGCGTGACAATGGCTCAGGAAGGATGACATCCCATGCCGATCGATCTTACACAGGTGGACTGGCTCTACGTTGCGGTGCTGGCGGTGTTCGCCTTTGTTGCGAACCTCGTAGCCAACCTGTTGTCGTTCAACCGCCGGGTGCTCAGTGCCGTGCTGGCGGCGGCGGTGTTTGCGGCGATATTCGTCTTCTGGAGCTATTACCCGCACGGCCTGCCGCTTCCGACATCGATGGCGGGCCAGAAGTCTCCGCTCACCACGGCCGCGCCCGCCGCCCCGGCAACCCCGGCAACCCCGCAACGGCCGCGCAATCCGGTCACGGACATCACGCCTCCCCCGAGCACTTCGCGTTAGGCCTCATCGGAACGGCAGTCCGAACCTCGTACTTGCCTGCTCGCAAAGTTTAAATCGGCGCTGGGCTGCGTTCGGCTGCCCCAACCGAGATGCAATGACTCAAACTTCAGCCAATTTCTCCATCATGGTATTTGGAACGTCACACAATTTATTTTAACTCCATGCATGCAAAATTGGGTTTGCCCGGTCGCTTGGTCGATCTGCCAGAAAAATCCAGACTGCGCTTCGTCGTTGTTGGCATCGGTAGTGCCGAGAGCCTGAAGCGTTTTCACATTTGCGCCGGTCAACAGCGGCGGATCGAACGAGCCGCCTAGTTTGCAAATAAGTCTCGGTGTCGAAGGCGTTATGACGTCATAAGTTGCGACACAATTATAAAACTTACTGTCTCTGTAACTGATGACCCACGCGTGGTAGTTCACGACCGGAGGGTAGCCCACTTTGCCGCCGTGCCCGGGAAACAGATCGTAATTGACTTGAGCGCTGGCTGCCCCCGAGAAGCAGAGTACGCTTGCGACGATCAGCACGGTGATTACATTGCGCATTGTCATACCTCCATCGCATTGGGTCGTTGGCGCTATCGCGCAGCAATGCCCGCGGCGAGCCGACCGATTTTCCTACGTCCCGTTTATAAGATGATCTTGGCTTTCATATCGAATTTATAAGGGCAAATGCGCATAACTCCAGCGCCGCTGGATTGCTTCAACAGCGCGCTTGAATTAGGCGACCTGTAGCGATGTGATGTGGCTATGTGGCCATTAGCCAACTGGCGTATTGGAGGGGTGGTGCGCAATCAAGCAACAGAGTTCCTGGATCGCTGGGAATTTGCGCATGTCACGGTTGTACCGCTCTCCAAAAGGGCGGAAGAGGCGCAGCGATTGGCGTTACGATGTCGAGAAGACGCGGCTAAAGCCGGAATCAGCGACCAGGATTTGGAAGCTGCGGTGGGAGACGATTTGGTCGGCAATATGGTCCAGGCTCTGGGTGCTGCAGCGTTCCGCGAGTTGGCCAGGGAACAGTGGGCCGACGAAGACAGAGACTCCGAATCCTGAAAAACCGGCTCAATCCAACCAAGCAGAATGAAATTGGTCGGCCAGATCGATCGGCCGAATTGGGCGCCGGATATTATGAGCTGGGCATGAGCTGGGCATGAGCTGGGCATGAGCTGGGCATGAGCTGGGCATGAGCTGGGCATGAGCTGGGCATGAGCTGGGCATGAGCTGGGCATGAGCTGGGCATGAGCTGGGCATGAGCTGGGCATGAGCTGGGCATGAGCTGGGCATGAGCTGGGCATGAGCTGGGCATGAGCTGGGCATGAGCTGGGCATGAGCTGGGCATGAGCTGGGCATGGCATCGGCGCCCGTATTGGCGCCGCTCGAAGTGAGGCGAACGGTCAAGACGTCGGTTCCGGAGCGCCTTACCACTCGCCGCGCGCCGCCCAAGGCAATGAATCCAATAACTTCAGCATCGCGACATTCGGGCAGTAAGCCTCCCATGCTTCGTCGGCCGGGTCTCGCCCAAGGTCTCGCGCGCACTGTCGGTGACTTTCACACAGCGTGCAGAGCCGCTGCAAATCCCGGAACGTGCTGGGGAGCAGCGCGGAGACTTCGTCCCTGTCGAGATCGAGCGCAACCATTCGACGCACCAAGAGATCGGCGGCTTCGGGACCGTGCTCGGCGAGCTCGCGAAGTTCGGCGACCGGCATGCCCAAATCACGAGCCATTCGCTCGACTTCATATTCACCGCAGCACGCCAACTCCGACACGCGGGAGCTTGCCCCTGTCCAGTTTCGCCACCACTCCTTCAACCCATCGAGCATTGGCCGAGGTTTTGCGCGGGGATGCAAATCGGACATTTGCTCCTCCTCTTTTGCATTTTGCGAAATAAATTCATTTTAGGAAAAAATCCGCCACTTGGAGCAGTAGTGCATTGATCTATATCAATCGACCCCATCGCCGGCGAATTACCGCGTTGCAGCAACTGTCGTTTCGATCGGGAAAGTCGGACTGCTTATGCCTCGATCGCGAAACTGCTTGGCGACTGCCGGCACGACTAGTGAGGGCCGGGGGTACTATCGTCGCTCGCCGCGTCACGTAAGACTTTCCACCCACGGCGTCGGCGGCACACGCTGTTAGCCGCCGAGGCTATCCGGTTCGGGAACTTCACGCGGCGTCGGAGCGTCCGATGTTCGCGGATGGATGTCATGCAGCAACTTTGCCAGCTCGTGCCGCATTTGTTCGCCACGCGTCGCCACTACTTGCTCGAACAAAAGCTGCTGAAGGTCGCGGGGCAAGCGCGCCCATAGTGCCACGGCGGCCTCGCCGACCGCTCGGACGAGCTGTTCTTCCGTCTTTATCACATCGTATCCCGTCGGTCGGCGCTCCCGGCCGATGTCATTACCGATGATAGCTCGCAAGGACCGTGGGGCAAGAGCCGCTTCGCGGCTTACGGACATTGCCGGGGCATTCAGTTTGCCTTCGCTCCGGCGCAGGATGCAGTCAGCACCGCCTTGAACATATCGAAAGATTGCACTTGCACTTGGCAATTGGTCGACGGGTCGGGCGCAACGGTGATGACCTGACCCGCGCTCACCGTCTGCTGCTTGCCGTTGATGGCCAGCGTGACGCTTTCATTGCCGGGAGAACCGATCAAAGCAATGGTCAAATGACCGCTCGCGACAATCAGCGATTGATTGGGGCTGATGTTGTAGGAGTTTGCCGACGGCATGATCGCGTTCAACGCGGCCTCAACGCTCGTGAGCTTGGCTTGGAGCTCGGTCGCTTCCGCGCTTTTCTCATCGAGCAACCGTTTGAGCTTCTGGCTTTCAGCCTGCACTTGCGCCATGGCGTTATCGCGGCCGACCGACTCGAGGGACGCCAAATACCGGCCGTAGAGGTGACCTCCGACGGTGATGCCGATTATGGCGATAAGGCACGCGGCTAACACGACGAACCGGTTTTCTGCTGCTGCGAACAGAAGCCTGTCCTGGAACGAGCGGCCTGCATTCGTCCTGTCGTCACTCACCTGGCAGTCCCCTTTACGGTTTCGGCTTTGCTTCGGTGGTGGAATTCGTATCCGACCCGAACGGATGCAAGGCGCCGGAGATGCGCGAAAGTATGGCTTGGACCTCGGGCAGGCTCAGCGGGCTCGATGACGCCGCCTGCGCTTCGTTATCGGCGGGCGCGGTGGCCGCCGTCTGATCGGACGTCGGCGGCGTCGCTTCGCCGGTCGGCTTGCCTCCCGTTATGGGCGGTGTGGCGCCAGGCGGCGGCGTTCTGCCGGCGGGCGCCGGAGGACTTCCGGGCGCTGCGCCAGCGCCCGTTGCGCCCGCTGGCGGGGTTGCCCCCGGCGCCACGGGATTCTCGACATTGCCGAGAATGATCGGCAGGCCATCTTTGCCGGAGCCGATGATCACGATCTTGGTGTTGGGCGACTGCGCCAGTTGCAGCGTGGCCTCGATGCCGCGCCAGCGCAGATAGGATTCCGAAATTCCCTGGCTCACCGTCTTCTGGAACGCGGCGATGCCGTCTGCCTCGATCTGTTTGCGTTTGGACTCCTCGGCCTCGCGCTGCACACGGAATTTGTATTCCTGGATCATGTAGTACTGCTCGGTCTGGCGGTTGATCGCCGCCACGATTTCCGGCGGCAATTCGATCGAAAGCACGAGCGTATCGAGGATTTGGATCGAGTTCTGCAAGAAGTCGTTGTAGTGCTTGGGGTCCGGCTGCTCCATGGCTTCCGGCTGCACCAATCTGTTGAGATTGGCGGTGAGGGTCTTTTGCGCGTTATCGCGGATCTGCTTCTGAATCAATTCGCGCGACGTATAAACTTCTTCCGCCGTGTACTGCGACATGACTTGCCGCGCCTGGCTGCCGATTTCAGGACCCACGACCGAATTCAGGTAATCCGGACCGATGAATTTGTGCAGCACGGCGACGGAGTTGTGCAGCAGTTGATAGCGCACGCTGATCTGCGCACCCACGTTCACGCCGTCCTTGGAAATGGCGTTGTAGGTCTGGGTGTTGGATTGCAGCCTTAGATCGTAGAGGTACAGCTTGTCCCACGGCCAAATGATGTGGAGACCTTCCTCCCTGAGCTCGCGCGGGTCGAGCACCGTGCCGCGTCCGACCCAGCACCAGCAGTAAAGATCGAGGCCGTTGAAGCGCTTCCACAGGACGCCGACCCGGCCGCTGGGGACCGTAATCACGATGTAAGGCCATAGCACGACGATGGCGAGGACCGTCATCAAGACGACGACGGCGACGCCCGGCAGATGGCGTCCGATATAACGCCACCATCGGCTCCGCCGCCGCGGGGGCAGGTCATCGATGGACTCTGGGTACTTCGCCATACGCCGTTCCTCGCCCACCCCTATCATCAACCCATAGCACGCTCGTCGACAATACGGCCTTCGTCCATCCGAATTCTGCGGGCGGGCAGGTGCAGCTCGTCGAGATAGCGGTCATCGTGCGTGATCACCACGATGGTCGCGCCCGCCCGCATCATTTCCGGCAGCAGTTCGTCATAGAATTTGCGGCGAAATTCAGGGTCCTGCTCGGCCGTCCATTCGTCCAGCAGCATGATCGGACGTTTCTCGAGCAAGCTGACGATCAGCGCGAGACGCCGGCGCTGGCCGCCCGAAAGATCGAGCGTGCGAAACTCGCCGGCCGTCAGCGAGGTCTTGTCGGCCAGACGAAATTGCGTCAGCAGGCGGCCGACCTCGGCGGCGTCCGCCTCGGGTATCCCATAGAGCCGCTGGAACAGATGATAATCGTAGAAAATCGCCGACATCAGCGCCCGGTAGCCGTCGCGCGTCGCGTCGTTGACGGGCACCCCGTCAAGCGCGATCTCTCCGGAATCCGGAGGGTACAGCCCGGACAGCACCCGCAAGAACGTCGACTTGCCCGAACCGTTGCCGCCGGTGATGAAGATCAGCTCGCCCGACCGCAAGGTGAAGTTCAGCGGGCCAATCTTGAAGACGGTGTCGGAAAATTTGTCGACGTAGCGGAACACGATGTCACGCAGCTCGATTTTGTCGAAGCGCTTCGGCGCCGCAATGGCGCGCGGCTCGACCGCGACGAGCGTTTCCTGCAACGCCGCTTCCAACCGCTCGACCCGGTCGGCCGCGGCGTTGGCATTCAGCAAGATCGGTATCGATTGCACCAGGCCGAAACAGGCGCCGACGACGAACAACAATGCCGTCGTGGTCTTGGCGATCGACGAGCCGCCGAGCGAGCTCGTTAAGTTGGGCGCCACGAATACCACCGCGCCGAGCAGCACGTACATCGAGATCTGCGACGTCACGATCATCTTGAAGGTTTCGGCCTGGGTGCGGATTTTGATGTTGGCCGCGGTCTTCGACACCTCGACGGCGTCGTCGAACAGATCGGCGCTGCGCGCGCTGTTCAGCCTGACTTCCTTGAAGCCGTCCAAAAAATCGATCAGCCGATCGAACAGCCGGCGCTCCCACGCCGCCGATTCCGCCTTCTGCTCGCTCAGACGGCGATTCTTGAAATGGAAAATCGCTCCCGCGCCGCTGACGATAACCACCGTCAGGGTGAACGCCGTAAGCGACAGATAGGCGATGTAAAGCCCGATGAAAAAGATCAGGACCGCGCCCTGCACCGTGAAGCAGAGCATATTGCTCGCTTGGGTGAGTATCGCGGTATCGCTGGTGACCGCGGCGACGATGCGCGCGCGGCCGATCCTTTCCATTTCCAGAAGTTCGGAATTCCTGATCATATCCATCAGCCGCACGCGGACTTTGTGGATAATGGCTTCGATCTCGGCGGTGGCGGTGATGGTGACGTATTGCTGCGATTTCATGAACAGAAACAGCGCGACCAGAAACAGCGAGGCGGCCCACAGCCCCGGCTTTTGCCCGTTGCCGGCGTCCTGCATCGCCGCATTGATGGCGGCGAGGATGCAGGCGTTGCTGACGCCGCCGATGCCGGACATGAAGACCAGCTTCGGCAGCGAGCCGTGCATTTCGCGGCGAACGAGCTGGAAGAAGGACATTGGCGCGCGGGTCGTCCGTCTACATTCAACACGCGCCGCCGACGGCTTAAGAAGACGGATGCGCTTGCCGACAGTTACTCTACGTTGCGGCGACGCCATTCGACGCGCCGCGATGGGCCGGTGATGAACAGCACAGGCAACACCACCAACGGAGTAGTGAAAAGCGCGAGGAAGAATGTCCCCCAGAACCCCATGCGACGGTGGGTGCCGCAAAAGCCCGTGAGCAGGCATACGGTTATGTAGGCGAGGATGGCTGCGGCCATGGAGCTCTCGCGTCGGTCGGTGATCGTCACGCTTGGGTGGAGCTACACCTCATTCATTGGCTGGCATAAGCCGTGCACGTCAAGAGCCGGTCGTCGCCGAGCCGGTCGTCGCCGAGCCGGCGGAGCCGGAACCCTTGGACCGTGAGTCCCACATTTCCTTCTGGGCCTTGACGAACTCGCGATAGTCCGGAGGGTTGAAATCGAGCAGCGTGCCGCCCGATTCAAAGTGTTGGATGAACGTCTTGCCGATGGCATAGGTGGCGCCGGCGGAGAGCACCGGCATGACGAAGCCGGCCGCGAGTATGTTGAGGACCGGCACGGCCTTCATGGCGCTCGCGGCGCCCATGCCGCTGGTGGCCGGGATCATGGTTCCGGCGAGCGCCGCGATCAGCGCCTTGCCTCGGTTTTCGGAGAACGCCACGTCATAGATTTGCGACAGCCGGCGCAGCATCTGAACTTGAAGGCCGCCGACCGCCAAGACATCGACGATCGGCACCGGGATCAGTCCGGCGACGCCGGACCAAATCGCGAAACGGTCGACCAGTTTCGAAGCCAATTCATCGCGTTCCCCGCTCGAGGCCGACGTCTCTTTATCAAAGCTTCCGGAAGCACTCGGTTTCTGCGCCATGGCGTATCCTTTCTGGTCATCCCCGGGGCGGGCTCAATACAGCGGCCATCGAGCCGGTTTGAACTTGATTGTTGGCTCAATCCGCGTGAGTTTTAAAAAGGCTATCATGGTGGGCTGCCGGTGCCAAGCGCCGGTAACCACGGTCAAGTTTGGCGGAATCCATCCTCCACCGAAGCGTCATGCTTGTGCATGCCTGCAGGCTCGGCGCCGAGATTTTCTGCCATAGCCCTCCTTCGTGAGGCCATTGGCGACGGCAGCCGCGAAATGCGCCTGGCGTTTTGTCAAAAACTGCGTCGGCAGAATGCAATCCACCGCCCAACGGCGATGTTGCATAGACCCGGCAGCCCGGCAGGGGTGGCAGTTGACGCCGGGCTGCTATACCGTTTGCCTAATTTCAAATAGTCGGGTTCTGCGTCAGAGATAACGAATGCAGCAGGCGCTGGAGCATAGCCACACCCGACAGGCAATCCAAGATCGCCTCGCCCGCGGTCCGCGCAGCAACTATCTCCGGGACTGGATTTATGGCGGTATCGACGGCGCGGTCACGACGTTCGCCATCGTTGCCGGCGTCGTGGGTGCGGACCTGTCGGCCTCCGTTCTTTTCATTCTCGGCTTTGCCAATCTGTTGGCTGACGGTTTTGCCATGGCGGCGAGCAACTACAGCGGCACCAAGTCCGAAAGCGACGATTACGAACGTGTGCTGGCCATCGAGCAGAAGCACATTGCACTGGTGCCGGATGGCGAACGCGAGGAAATCCGGCAAATTTTCTCGGCAAAGGGATTTTCGGGCGACGACCTCGATCGGGTCGTTGCCGTGATTACATCCGACATGGCGCTTTGGGCGAAGACGATGGCGACGGAAGAATACGGCCTGGCGCCGGCGCAAAGATTGCCGGCGCTGGCCGCATTGAACACGTTTGCCGCGTTCATTCTGTGCGGTAGCGTGCCGCTGGTAACCTACCTGTTGGCCGGCGGGCTGGTCGCTTGCGTGATTGCCACCGGAGCGACGTTCTTCGGCGTCGGCGCCATCAAGAGCCGATGGTCATCGGCCGGATGGTTGCGGTCCGGGATGGAGGCGTTCGTGATCGGAATGAGCGCTGCCGCACTGGCATTTGCGGTCGGCTTCGGTCTCCGGGCGGTTTTCAATTTGTCCGTTGCGTAATTGCGACGCCGAAAAATCCACGATGTCTGCAGTAGCGGGCTTCTCATTGATCCAATTCAATGCAGCAAGTCCGGATTGCAGACTGTTTGTCGATCTGGCCCGTGACGGAGACGAACCGTGGAGCATCACGCCGAAGTCCTGAGCGGCGGTGTCTGGCATCCGCAGCCCCCGAATTGGCGGGACTTGGTCGCACTGGTATTGATCCTCGCGATCATCCTTCTGATCGGATCCGGCGCGCGGCAAATGCTCGCGCCGTTCGTTACCGCGCAGCCGCCGGAGATTTCGCTCTCGCCGACCGTGCTGCCGAACTACGCGTTGCGAACGACGATGCGGATGATGGCGGCGCTGGTCGCTTCGCTCGTCTTCACCTTCACCTACGGCACGGCGGCAGCCAAGAGCCGCCGCGCCGAAATGGTGCTGGTCCCGCTCCTCGACGTGCTGCAATCCGTGCCGGTGCTCGGCTATCTCTCGTTCACCGTCGTCTTCTTCGTCTCATTGTCCCCCAATAGGGCCTTAGGGGTGGAGCTTGCCGCGATTTTTGCGATCTTCACCAGCCAAGCCTGGAATATGGCTTTCAGTTTCTTTCAGGCGTTGCGCACCATTCCCTACGACCTGGATGAAGCAAGTCGCGGTTTTCGCTTTTCCGGTTGGCAGCGCTTCTGGCGCCTTGAAGTGCCTTTCGCCATGCCGGGCCTCGTCTGGAACACCATGATGTCGATGTCCGGAGGATGGTTTTTCGTGGTCGCCTCGGAAGCCATCGCCGTCGGCGACCTGCATATCGAGCTGCCGGGAATCGGCTCCTACGTCGCGCGCGCGATCCAGCAGCGCGACCTTGCGGCGGTTGGTTGGGCGATCCTCGCGATGGCGGTCACGATCTTCATTTATGATCAACTTCTGTTCCGCCCCATCGTCGCATGGGCGGACAAGTTCCGTTACGAACAGACCGCCGCCGCGATCGTGCCGCGGAGCTGGGTTATCGATTTATTTCGGCGCACAAACCTGCTGCAGACCGTGGGCGAATCGATCGGCGCCATGACGCAGGCCGCAGCGCGCGCCCGGCTCTCGGTCCGACCGCTCGCAGGGCGGAAAGTTCCTTCCCGGTTGCTTGACGTTGTTTGGTACGGACTTGTCTTACTCGCGATTGCTTACCTCGGCGCAGCGCTCTTCCGATTTGCCGGGACAGAATTGTCGTGGGGGGATGCGTTGGACGCAATCGGCAATGGCGGCATTACTTTGCTCCGCGTCGCCATTCTCATCGTCATTGCGACGGCGATTTGGGTCCCGATCGGAGTTGCCGTCGGTTTGCGGCCGACTTTGGCGGAAAAGGTTCAGCCGATCGCACAGTTTCTCGCTGCGTTTCCGGCAAACTTGCTCTTCCCGCTTGTGGTTTATCTGATCGTCCGGTTCCAGCTTTCACCGATAATCTGGTTGAGCCCGCTGATGATCCTCGGAACGCAATGGTACATTCTGTTCAATGTCATCGCCGGCGCCAGCGCCTTTCCGACCGATTTCAAGGAGGCGGCGGCGACGTTCCGCATCCGCGGCTGGCGTTGGTGGCGCGATGTCATGCTGCCGGGAGTCTTTCCGTATTACGTGACCGGCGCCATCACGGCGTCGGGCGGCGCCTGGAACGCCAGCATCGTCTCCGAGGTGGTCAATTGGGGCCCGATGAAGCTCAATGGGTCGGGCTTGGGTGCCTACATCGCGCAAATGACGGAGGCCGGCGATTATCCGCGGATCGCGCTTGGCATTGCGGTCATGTCGATGCTTGTGGTCGGCATGAATTGTCTGCTCTGGCGTCCGCTTTATGCCTACGCGGAACGCCGAACGCGGCTCGATTGAGGGACTGACCGTGGCCGACGCGAATAGCCCCATCATCGACCTGCGGAAGGTTTGCATGGCTTTTGCAAAACCCTCGGGCGAACCGCTGCCGGTTTTGGACGATATCAGCTTGTCGATCCGTGCCGGGGAGATTGTCGGTCTCCTGGGCCGTTCAGGTTCGGGTAAATCGACTTTGCTGCGGATCGCGGGCGGCCTCATCAGGCCCACTTCCGGCGACGTCGTCTACCGCGGCGCGGCGCTGACCGAGCCCGCCGAAGGCATCGCGATCGTGTTCCAGACCTTCGCGCTGTTTCCATGGCTTACCGTGCTTGAAAATGTCGAGGTCGGACTCGATGCACTCGGTCTGCCGCGCGATCAGGCCCGCCAACGCGCACAGAGCGCCATCGATCTTATCGGGCTCGATGGATTCCAGTCCGCCTATCCGCGCGAGCTTTCAGGCGGCATGCGCCAACGCGTTGGCTTTGCCAGGGCGACCGCGACCCGGCCCGACGTACTTTTGATGGACGAGCCGTTTTCGGCGCTCGATGTTTTGACTGCCGAGACATTGCGGACGGATTTTATCGACCTGTGGGTGGAACACCAGCTTCCCACCAAAGCGGTGCTGATGGTGACGCACAACATTGAGGAAGCCGTGTTGATGTGCGACCGCCTGGTCGTTCTGTCGTCGAATCCGGCACGGATCGCCGCGGAGATCCCAGTGACGCTGCCGCGTCCGCGCAGCCGGCTCGAAGAGGAATTCGGCAACATAGTCGAGAATGTCTATGCGGTGCTCACGGCGCGGACGATCGCCTCCCTCGGCGCTTTCAAGAAGACTCATGACGGTCTGGCCCTGCCGCTGCCGCAGGCGTCCGTAAATCGGATGAGCGGATTGATTGAGATCCCTCGCGGCGCCGCCGTATAGCGGCCGGGCGGAGCTCGATACGCTGGCGAGCTCCCTTGCACTGGAAATCAATGACCTCTTTCCCATCGCCGAAGGACTTCACATTCTGGAATTTGCCGAGCTCAAGGACGGCGCTTTGAAGCTTACGGCCGCGGGAAATGTCTTCGCAGGCAGCAACACGGATGAACGCAAACGGCTGTTCAGGGAGCATCTGCTCCGGTTCGTGCCGCTGACGGGGCACATCTGCCGGGTCCTGCAAGAGCGAGAAGGGCGCCGGGCGCCGCGAATGAGATTTGAGGTAGAGCTTGAGGATCACTTGAACCGCCATGACGCGGAGCGAACGTTGCGCGCGGCTACGGCCTGGGGGCGCTATGCCGAGCTATTCGCCTATGACGACAAGGCGCGAGCGTTCTCGACGATCGCGCATGCCGAATAGAATCGACTCAGAGGGCGATACCAAGGGCAAGCAGCGCGGCATAACCGAGACAGAGCAAAGCCGCCATCGGCGACATCGGAACCAGACTATCGTGATCGTCTTCGGTCCACACCCGTCGCCCGATCGCATAGGCGAATGGCAATGTGAGCAGCGGCAACAGCACCCAGGCTTCCAATTGCCAGCCAAGCCAGAACCAAAATGGAATGAGATAGGTAAAAGCCGCCGACAACAGATATTCCACGCGGCTCCAACCAAGACCGAAACGGATCGGCCCGGTACGCCAGCCTTTCGCGGCGTCGAAGTGGCGGTCCCTGACATCGTCGATGATGAGAATGTTCACCGCAATCGCGCCAAGCGGCAGGCCGACAATCAAGGCCCGCAACGGAAAATCGTGAATTAAAAGATCCCAACCCGACGACACTTCATGGTGCGACGCCATCTGCACGTAATACGCGGCCGCCGGCGCGAAGACGCCGAACATGATGAAGAAATGCACGTCCGCAACGCCCAGCTTGCCGAACGGATACGGACCGGCCGAATAGATCAGGCTTCCGGCCATACCCAACAGCCCAATCGCGATGACCGGCGTGCCCGCAACATGTAAAAAGTATGGTCCGGTCAGCGCCGCCAGCGTCAGGCACGCGACGATGGCCCATCGCATGCGGTTGAGCGTCAGCGTTCCGTTCTTGAGCGCCTCGGTCAGTTCGGGATGCTCATTGACCGTCGGGTGTCGAACGACGAGCTGGTAATTGTCCGTGATAAGTCCGCCGATGTGAATCAACCAGCTCGCGACGAACGCCAAGAGCGCCGGAACGAGCGCCAAAACATGATCGTGGATCGCCAAGCCCATCGCCACGAGTACCGGCGCCGCCGCGGTCGGCAGGGAATGTCCGGGATAGATCAGCCAGTGAACCCATATGTCGCGCCGAGACGGCGGTAAAACGTCGCGCATGGGGCTTCAGGGCGAAGCAGCGTCGAACAGGACGCAGAGCTGACCTACAACGGACATACGGCGGACGTATAATGTAGGGCTTAGCAACGGTCTAGCTCGCCTTTGCGGGCGGCGCCCTACGATCCAGGCAACATCGCACAAAGCCATGCCGATCCGCGTCTGCATCGTCTGCTCGCTGTTTCTAATATATGCCGTTCCGGCATACGGCCAGTTGCGCGGCCACGGCGGTCCGGTGCGCGCGCTCGCGATTTCGGCCGATGGACGCACGGCGATCTCGGGGAGTTTCGATACCTCGGCAATCCGCTGGTCGCTCGCGACCGATACGGCCGAACAGGTGCTTCGGTTCCATGACGGCGCAGTGAATGCGGTCGCCTTTCTCGGCGACGGCCGCGTGGCGACAAGCGGCGCGGACGCGCGCATCGCGATCTGGAACGCGGGCGAGACGCAGCCGCGCACCGTGCTCGAAGGCCACACCGCGCCGGTCGTCGCGCTCGCCGTCTCGCCGGACGGCAAGTTACTGGCATCGGCGGCATGGGATCGCACGGTGCGGCTATGGCCGCTGGCCGGCGGTCCGCCGCGCGTGCTGGAGGGTCATCGGGAGAACGTCAACGGCGTCGCCTTTCTGCCCGACGGCAGCGCGGTCGTCTCGGCGGGCTATGACGCGACGCTGCGCATCTGGCCGCTCAAGGCCGGCGGCGCTCCGATCGTTACGACCCTGCCGACGCCGCTCAACGCCGTCGCGGTCGCACCCGACGGCGAAATCCTCACCGCCGGCGCCAACGGTAAGGTGTACGTGCTATCCAGCGCCGGAGTGCTGCGCGTGACGATCGACGCCGGCGAGACGCCGATCATCGCGCTTGCCGTCTCGCACAATGGCGCGCTCGTCGCCGCGGCCGGCATGCGCGGTTCGGTGGCGGTGATCGAGCGCGCCGCCCGCAAGGTCGCGCATATTCTTGTCGGTCCCGGGCTGCCGGTGTGGTCGGCGGCGTTCTTTCCCGACAACCACACGCTGCTGACCGGGGGCGCCGATCGCATGATCCGACGCTGGGACGCGGTGACCGGCGCGCCGATCGGTTCGCTCACGGTAGGCGGCCCGGCCGATCCGCTCGCCGCCTATGCCGGCGATCCGGGCGCGCAGGTGTTTCGCGCCTGCGTCGCCTGCCACACGCTCAAGCCCGACCAAGGCGTCCGCGCCGGGCCGACGCTTGCCGGTCTGTTCGGCCGCCGCATCGCCACGCTGCGCGGTTACAATTTTTCGCCGGCGCTGAAAAAACTCGACATCGTGTGGACGCCGGAGACGGTGGCAAAACTGTTCGAACTCGGCCCGGCGACGTTTACGCCGGGAACGAAAATGCCGCAGCAGACGATCGGGTCGGCCGAAGATCGCGCCGCGCTGGTGAAGTTTCTGGAAAAGGCGACGAAGTGACGGGAGCGGACCGGCAAACGCGTCATTGCCGGCGCGACTAGAGCCTTATTGGTTTTGATGGAGTCAAAACCGAGCTCTAGTTTTTGTTTGAGCATGATCTTTTCCGAAAACCGGTGCCCACTTTTCGGGATCATGCTCTAGGAGCCCAATCACTCCTCGGCTTTGTCGGCGCGCTGCCGCTCCTCGCGCTCGCGCAGATAATCGTCGGTGGTGCGCAGGTTCGGCCGCGGCGGGGCGGCGTGGGGATCGAACTCGTCCTCGGTGACGACGGCAATGCGGCAATCCTCGCACATCTTGATCAGGTCGAGGCGTTTTGAGCCGCTTGCATACATCCAGTGTCGCCCTTCGAGTTTTTTGCTTACGCGCTCGATCGTGCTTTTGACGCCGAACGGTTTGCCGCAGTTGATGCAGGTGAACGGCTCCTCCTCCTTGAGGACGCGCGCAGGCGCGGTTACGGCGCGAAAGTCGAGTCGCGGCACCAGGCTGATCACTTTCTCCGGACAAGTTGCCTTGCACAGCCCGCACTGCACGCAGGCGTCCTCGGCAAACCGCAACAGCGGCCTATCGGGATCGTCGGTCAGCGCCGCGGTCGGACAGGCGGAGACGCAGGCGAGGCAAAGCGTGCAGCCTTGAACATCGATCTCGACGGCGCCGAACGGCGCGCCCGGCGGCAGGGCGATGACATCGACCGGCGCCGGCGCCGCACGATGCAACTCGCGAAGCGCGAGCCAAAGCACCTCGCGCTTTTGACCGACGGGCACGAAACTCGCCGGCCGCGGTGACGGCGGATGCGCCTCGGTTATATGCAGCGCCGCACCGAGCGCGTCGGGATCGTCGGTCTCGATCGTCGCCAGTGTGCCGAAACCGAGGCCGTCGAGGATGGACGTGGCGAGCGCGACGGTCTGCCGCAGTCCGGCAACGTCGTGGCGCGGCTTGGCCCGCATCAGCACGCGCACGGCGCTCGCGCCATAGGCGAAGGCGGCGCTTATCGTTTCGAGCCCGATCTGCGTCACGGCGTTGACGCCGAGCGGCAGCACATTCGCCGGCAGGCCCGCGCCATGGTGCGCCAATGCGTCGATCAAATCGCCGCCATGGTCATTGTCGTGCAAGAGCAGGATCGGATTTGTTCCACCGGCCTCGCGGTAGGCGGTCACAAGCGCGCGCAGCTTGCGCATCAGCGTATCTGACGGCGGCAGCGCATAGGCGGCGGCGCCGGTCGGGCAGGCGGCGGCGCACTCGCCGCAGCCGGCGCAGATCGCGGCTTCGATCGCGACGTGATCGCCGGCCGGCGAAATGGCGCCGGCCGGGCAAAGATCGAGGCAGCGGCGGCAGCCGACGATATGCGAGCGCGAATGCGCGCACAAGTTCGCTCGTGAAGGCGATGTAGCGCGGTTTGTCGAAGGTGCCGACGAGCTCGCGCGCCTTCAGCACCGCGCGCAGCACCTCCGCCGGGCTGCCGGGATCGGCGCGCAAATAGCCGTCGCGAAGCTCGGGCGCGGCAAATAACGGCGGATGGCCGGAAATGTCGAGCACGATGTCGCAGCGCGATTTGGCGCCGTCGCGCGCCGGCGCGAAACTGAGCGCTTCGCGCGAGGACGGGGCGGGCAGAGCAAAATCGTCGACGATGATGTCGAAGGCGCCGAGGTGGCCCGCGGCCGAGCGGATCGTTCCTTTCGCGACCGGAAATTCGTTGACGCGACGGGGCGCAATTCCGACGGGGCGCGTCAGCAACACCGTGACGTCGAGGTGCTCCTTGAGCAGCGTTGCCGCCTCGATGGCCCCTTCGTCGCGGCCATAGATCAGGATTACGCCGTCGCTGCTGAGGCTGACGAAATGGACATCGGGCACGGGTTCGCCGGCCGCGGCGATCAACGCGGCCATTTTCGGCCCGGCGCCGGCGGCTTGGGTCGACCAGCCCGCGGTCTCGCGCAAGTTCACGAAGCTGATATCGGCGCCGTCGGCGCCGTCGCCGCCTTCCTTGGCGGTTTCAGCGAACAACGGCGCCTCTTGCGTGCAGCCGACGGCAAGCGGGCCGGCTTGCGCGGCGGCGGCGCGAAAGCGCTCCAGCTCGGCGCGGCAGAGCTGCCGCGCGGTCGTGACGCCGGCGCCGCGGCAACCGCGCCGCACCGCGTCGGCGTCGAGCGGCATGGTGTCCTCGCACGTGCACAACAGGATATTTCGCTTTTGTGGGCTCTCGCTCATTGCTTCGCGGAGACACTCCTCTCATGTCATGCCCCGCGCAGGCGGGGCATCCAGTAACCTCCATCGGTGCGATGACCGATGAGTGTGGTGGTTACTGGATCATCCGCCTTCGCGGATGATGACAATTCCAAGCCATTTTACCGACCAATTCGGCACTGGCCGGGCTGTCGCGCCCGTTATAGTTATAATCGCTCCAAAGGACGAGTCCGGAGGACTAATGCCGCTCGATTCGAGAATTCGCGTGCGCACCCCTTTCGCGCCCGGCCTCGATCTGCCGCCGCCATTCCGTGCCGTCGCGTTGCGCGAGGTCGGCGACGCTTTCGCTCATGCGGTCGCAGTCGCGGCCAACGAGGGCGCCGGCACGCTCGTTCATGTCGGCCGCTTCGACCTCGCCGAATTCGCCGTGGTGCTGGAGCCGGAGGAGCCGTTGCGCACGGCCCGGCGCACGCTTTACGCCGGGCTTGCGGCGCTTGCCGACGCGCTCGCCGCCCATGCGCCGCCGGAGAAGCCGATCGACATCGTCTGGCCCGATGCGCTGCGCGTCGACGGCGGCCTGGTCGGCGGCGCCCGCCTTGCTTGGCCGGCCGACGCCGCCGAAGATACCCCGCCGCCGTGGCTGGTATTCGGGGCCATGATCCGCACCGCCGCCGCGGGCGACCATGAGCCCGGCCTGCATCCGTTCGCCGCCGCCCTCGACGCCGAAGGTTTCGATTTCGGTTCCGGCAGCCTGGTCGAAAGCTTCGCGCGCCATCTCATGGTTGCGATCGATGCCTGGCAGCAGGACGGCTTCGCCGCAGTGGCCAGAAGCTATTTGTCGCGCCTTGTCCCGGAAACGGGCGTGCGCCGCCGGATCGACGACAACGGCGATCTCCTGGTGGATCGCGCCGGCAAGACCGGGAGCGAACGCCGCATGCTCGTGCCGGCGCTGGCGCAGCCGTCGTGGCTCGACCCGGCGACCGGCGCGCCGCGCCGGTGAGCGGGTCATGAACGATTTTTGGCTGTCCTGCGGGCACCACCTGCTCGATCGCGATGCGGACGGAAAGCTGACGCTGACCGACGAGTTCCTCAAGGCCTATCTGGCGCGGCCGGAACTTTCCCCGCCGCCCGACGCCGGCGCCGCCGAGTGCGCGCTTCATGGCGCGCTGCTTGGCGATCCGCGCCGCCCGGTAACGGCCGATGAGATCGCCGCCATCCCCGACGCGGATGCGCGCGATAATTGGCGGCTCATGATCGCGTTCCGCGATCATCTGCTCGCCCATGACACGATCGAAGCGGCCTATACGGCGCTGATGCGCGAAGGCAAGCGCGTGCCGCCGCTCTTTGTCGATCAGCTCGTCCATGTGATCCTGCGCAACGCGCTCGATCGGACCGATGACGCCTTTGTGCTGCGCGCGGCGGAATTCTTCTTCCGCACGCAGCGCCTGACGATCCGTGACGGATCGCTCATCGCTGCCGACGACGAGCACGTCGGGGCGGCCGCCGAATCGCCGCTTGTCGCGATGCTCGGTCTGCCGCCCGCGGGCGATATCGCGGTGCTCGACGAGGCCAATGCCGCGAGCTATTGGCGGCGCAGCGACCGTTTCGATATGGCACTCGATGTGACCGCCGGGCGGCGCGGTCTCGCCGCGCTCGGCACGGTTATCGAGCGATGGGTTGCCCATCTGCTCGCGGCCGAAGTGGCGGTCGAGCCGGTGATCGAGCTGCGCGACGTGGCGTTCTCCTGGTATGTCGGGCTCGACGCCGAAGCGACCCGTTTGGGCGATATTCTGTGGAATGGCGGCGCGCTCGGCGAGGATGATAATGCCCTCATCGTTGCGCTCTACCGGCTCGGCTTTTGCGATCCCGGCGCCGTGCTCGATCGCCTCGCCGGGGAGCCGGTCTATCTTATCCTGGCCATGACGCCCGACCGAGTGCTGCGCATGAAGCCGCAGAATATCGTGACCGGCCTTCCGATCCGGCATTTGACGAGCGTCACATGAGCCGCGTCGAACCGCTCGCGCGCATCCCCGCCGGCGTCGTCGTTGAACGCCGCAAGGCAAAGAGCGCTTGGGTGGATTTCGTTTGGCAGCCTATCGCGGTTCTCGCCGGCGTGCCGGATGCCGAACCGTGGACCGTGCTCGGCGGCGATGCCGGCCGCACCACATTCTATGCCGGAAGCGCCGAGATCGCGCTCTATCGGTCCGAGGGCGGCAATTACCGCGCCAATCTCGCCACCGGCGCACCGAAACTCTGGGCAGTGCTGCGCGAGAGCGGGACCGATCCGCCGTATCAGATCGTCACCGTGACGGCGGATCCGGGCGAAGGCGAAGCCTTCACCGAAAGCGGCGGCGATCTTGTCGAAGCGCTGCCGATGCCCGAGCCGATTCGCGCGGCGATTGCGGCGTTCGTCGCCGAGCACCACGTCGAGGATGAAGTATTCTCCAAGCGTCAGCGCGATCGCGCCGATCCGGAGGCGCTGGCGCGCCGCACGCCGACCAAGGATCGCAAATGAGCGAGCCGGAGAAATTCCTGGAAAAATTCCTCGAGCGCTGGTCGCGCCGCAAGCTCGCGGCCGCGGAGCGAGCGGGCGATCAGCGCGACACGTCGCCGGACGGCCCGGACGGCGAGCCGCCGGGCGGCCAGCAGACCGCGGCGACGAGCACGCCGTCCGCGCCAGCGCGCAATCTTACTGCGCCGGAATTCGATCCGGCGATCCTGCCGCCGCTCGAATTGATCGATGCCGCAAGCGACATCCGGGCGTTTCTCGCGCCGGGCGTTCCCGTGGAACTCACCCGTGCGGCCCTTCGCCGCGCTTGGCTCGCCGATCCCGCGATCCGCGACTTCATCGGCATTGCCGAGAACCAGTGGGACTTCACCCGGCCGGACGGCGTGCCTGGATTCGGCACGCTCGACCTGCCGGCTAATTTCCGCCGCGTGCTGTCGGAACTGTCCGGCGTCGTCGAGCAGGAGAGCGCTGCGCGGACCGAACAGGCTGCTGAAAAAACTGAGGAAGAAACGCCGCCGCTCGGCCGCAACGTGGCGACGCAGGCGAACGCCGTCGCTTCAGGGATCAATCCGCCGATTGTTGAGCAGGCCACCGACGACGATGCTGCACTGCAAAATCGTCCAACGCCGGAACCGAACCGATCGCCTACGCCTCGCCGGCATGGCCGCGCTCTACCCAAATAGCCACTCGCTCATAGCCCTTCGCTATTGACCTTTCTTGGGACCGGGGCCAGTCTTCTGCGAGAGTTTTTCATTAGAACAAACTCAGAGATGCGCGATCCGGGCCTTGAGCAAGCCATCCGTGATGCCGGCGGCGTCGGCGCGCTCGCCCGAAAAATCGGCATTTCGCAGCCTTCCGTGTCGAATTGGAGTCGCGTTCCGGCCGAACGCGTTCTGTCGGTCGAAGCCGCGACCGGCATTCAACGCACCGTGCTGCGGCCCGATCTCTATGCCCCGCAGGATACGCCCAACCGAGAGTCCGACGCCGCGATCGACGAGGTCGATGGCGCCCGCGCGCAGGAATATGCGTTGCTTGCGATATTGCTGGCGCGCGCTCCCAGCACCGACCTGCTGGCTCGGCTGACGACGTTGCGCGGCGACGCCAGTCCGTTGGGGCTCGCGCATGTCGCGCTTGCCGAGGCGGCGGCAGCGGATGCCGAGCGGATCGAGCGGGAGTTCTTCAACCTGTTCATCGGTATCGGCCGCGGCGAACTCCTGCCTTACGGATCCTACTATCTCACCGGCTTCCTCAACGAGCGCCCGCTGGCGCGGCTGCGTGCCGACCTGTCGCGGCTCGGCATCGAGCGCGCCGCAGGCCATACCGAGCCGGAAGACCATGCCGCCGTGCTGTGCGACGTCATGGCGGGGCTCGCCGGCGGGCGCTTCCAGGCGCCGCCGGGCACCGACCGAGACTTCTTCGAAAAACATCTCGCGCCCTGGATCGGCCGCTTCTTCGCCGATCTGGAAGTGGCACGCGGGGCGGATTTCTATCGCCGGGTCGGAACGCTCGGTCGGCTGTTCATGTTGGTTGAAAGCGAAGCCTTTACGCTGGCCGCATGAATGCGGCGGCAACGGTACGGAGGAACGCAATGAAGACGGGCGCGGCGAAAGGAAAAAATACGCAAAAAGAATCGGTGCGGCGGCGTGACGTCTTGCGCGCGCTCGGTTTTGGCGCCGGTGCGGCCGTGGCCGCCTCGGCGCCGCTGGTCGAACAGGCGGCGGCGGATAGCGAGACCAACGACGAAAAGCGCAAGGCGCGCTATCAGCCGAATTCCACCGACGTGCAGAACTATTATCGGGTCAATCGCTATCCGAAATAAGGGAGGCGGCCGTGCTGATCAGAAGAACCGAGCGCCAAGCGCGTCACGGCGCTTTTACGGCAGACGAGTCTCGCGAACGCGGCCTCGACCGCCGCAGCTTCCTGCGCCGCTCGGGCCTTGCCGGCGGACTGGCAACGCTCGGCGCGCTGTCGCTCGGCGCGGTGCGCAAGGCCGAAGCCGGCCCGCCGCCACCGGCCGGTGCCCAGGTTACGATACGCAAAAGCATCTGCACCCATTGCGCCGTCGGCTGCACGGTGCTGGCTGAAGTCGCCAACGATGTCTGGATCGGGCAGGAGCCGGCCTGGGACAGCCCGATCAATCGCGGTTCGCATTGCGCCAAAGGCGCCGCGGTGCGCGAACTGGTGAGCGGCGAACGCCGACTCAAATATCCGATGAAACTGGTCAATGGGCAGTGGACGCGGGTGTCCTGGGACCAGGCGATCGGCGAGATCGGGGACAAGCTTCTCGACATCCGTTCCAAATCGGGCCCGGACTTCGTCTATTGGCTCGGTTCCGCCAAGATGACCAACGAAGGTTCCTACTTGTTCCGGAAATTCGGCGCGTTCTGGGGCACCAACAATACCGATCATCAGGCGCGCATCTGCCATTCGACCACCGTCACCGGCGTGGCCAATACCTGGGGCTACGGCGCGATGACCAATAGCTTCAACGACATCCGCAACTCCAAGACCATTCTCATCTGGGGCGGCAATCCCGCGGAGGCTCATCCGGTTTCGTTGCAGCATATTCTCGAAGGCGCCGAGCTCAATCGCGCCAATCTCGTCGTCATCGATCCGCGGCTGACGCGCACCGCCGCGCACGCGACCGAATATGTCCGGCTGCGCCCCGGCACCGACATCCCGGTGCTCTACGGCATGATGTGGCACATCCTGCAGAACGGCTGGGAAAACAA
The DNA here is from genome assembly GCA_963823225.1 of uncultured Alphaproteobacteria bacterium. Taxonomy (GTDB): domain Bacteria; phylum Pseudomonadota; class Alphaproteobacteria; order Rhizobiales; family Xanthobacteraceae; genus BOG-931. The sequence goes on from CAWGKM010000002.1 coordinate 196,669, forward strand.
GGAATTCATCCAACAACGCGTTTACGGTTTCGAGGATCTCCGCAAGGAGGTCGAAAAGTGGACTCCGGATGAGGTGGAACGCGTCAGCGGCGTGCCGGGCGAGCAGCTCAAGCGCGTCGCGCAAATGTTCGCCACCCAGAAGCCGGCGACGCTGGTTTGGTGCATGGGCCAGACCCAGCACACGGTCGGCACCGCCAATGTGCGCGCGAGCTGCATCGCGCTTCTGCTTACCGGCAACGTCGGCGGCCCCGGCATGGGCGCCAACATTTTCCGCGGCCATGACAACGTGCAGGGCGCGACCGACGTCGGTCTCGATATCGTGACGCTGCCGTTCTATTACGGCCTGGTCGAGGGGGCGTGGAAACACTGGGGTCGCGTCTGGGACGTCGACTATGACTGGCTGCAGTCGCGTTTCGATTCCAAGCAGATCATGGAGACGCCGGGCATCCCGCTCACCCGCTGGTTCGACGCCGTGCTGCTGCCGAAGGATCAGGTCGCGCAGAAGGACAATGTGCGGGCCATGTTCATCCAGGGCCACGCCAGCAACAGCATCACGCGCATCCCCGAGTCGTTGAAGGCTATGGCGAAGCTCGACCTGTTGGTGATCGCCGATCCGCATCCGACGACCTGGGCGGCATTATCGGTCGATGCCGGACGCAAGGACGGCACCTATCTGTTGCCGGTCTGCACGCAGTTCGAAAGTTCCGGCTCGCGGGTGGCCTCGAACCGCGCGCTGCAATGGGGCGAGCAGATCGTCAAGCCGATCTTCGAAAGCAAGGACGATTATCAGGTGCTCTACCTGATGGCGAAAAAACTCGGCTTCGCCGATCTGTTGTTCAAGCACATCCAGGTCGAGGGCGACCGTCCGGTCCCCGAGGACATCCTGCGCGAGATGAACCGCGGCAGCTGGTCGACCGGCTATTGCGGCCAATCGCCCGAGCGCCTCAAGGCGCACATGAAGAACCAGGCGAAATTCGACCTGGTCACGACGCGCGCTCCGAAGGACGACCCGGAAGTCGGCGGCGACTATTACGGCCTGCCGTGGCCGTGTTGGGGCTCGCCGGCGGTCAAGCATCCGGGTACGCCGCTCCTTTACAACACCAACCTCGCGGTGATGGACGGCGGCGGCTGTTTCCGCGCCCGGTTCGGCGTCGAGCGAGTGGTCGACGGAAATCACATCAACCTGCTCGCCGAAGGCTCCTATCCGAAGGATTCCGAGATCAAGGACGGCTATCCCGAATTCACCTATGCGGTGTTGAAAAAGCTGGCATGGGACGGCGATCTCACGCCGGACGAGCTGGCGACGATCCAGAAGATCGGCGGGGCCAATCCCGACACCGTCTCCTGGTCGATCGATCTGTCGGGCGGCATCCAGCGCGTCGCGCTCAAGCACGGCTGCGTGCCCTACGGCAATGCCAAGGCGCGCATGAACGCCTTCGGCCTGCCGGACCCGATCCCGGTGCATCGCGAACCGATCTACTCGCCGCGGGTCGATCTCGTGGCGAAATATCCGACGCTGCCCAATGCCAAGCAGTTCCGGCTGCCGAACGTCGGCTTCGACATACAGAAGGCGGCCGCGGACAAGGGCATAGCCAAGGCATTCCCGCTCATCTTCACTTCAGGCCGCCTGGTCGAATTCGAAGGCGGCGGCGAGGAGACGCGCTCCAACAAGTGGCTCGCCGAGCTGCAGCAGGACATGTTCGTCGAAATCAACCCGGCGGACGCGTCGGACCGCGGCATCAAGGATGGCGCCTGGGTTTGGGTGACGGGCGCGGAAAACGGTTCGAAAGCGAAGGTCAGGGCTCTGGTCACCGAGCGGGTCGGCAAGGGCGTGGCCTGGATGCCGTTCCACTTCGGCGGCTGGTTCGAGGGCAAGGACCTGCGCCAGAACTACCCGGCTGGCATCGATCCGATCGTGCTCGGCGAAAGCGCCAACACGATCACCACCTACGGCTACGATCCCGCCACCGGCATGCAGGAGCCGAAAGCCACGCTCTGCCAGATCAGCGCGGCGTGAGGAGGCAATCATGGCGCGAATGAAATTCCTCTGCGACGCCGACCGCTGCATCGAGTGCAACGCCTGCGTCACCGCCTGCAAGAACGAAAACGAAGTGCCGTGGGGCATCAACCGGCGGCGTGTCGTCACCATCAACGACGGCAAGCCCGGCGAACGCTCGGTGTCGATGGCCTGCATGCACTGCACCGATGCGCCGTGCGCGGCGGTGTGTCCGGTGAATTGCTTTTACACCACCGCCGACGCCGTGGTGTTGCATTCCAAGGACCTTTGCATCGGCTGCGGCTACTGCTTCTACGCCTGCCCGTTCGGCGCGCCGCAATACCCGCGCGTCGGCAATTTCGGTTCGCGCGGCAAGATGGACAAGTGCACCTATTGCAACGGCGGGCCGGAGGCGGACAATTCGTCGATCCAATACGAGAAGTACGGCGCGAACCGTCTGGCCCAAGGCAAGCTGCCGATGTGCGCGGAAATGTGTTCGACGAAGTCCCTGCTTGCGGGCGACGGCGACATCATCGCCCAGATTTACAAAGACCGCGTGGCCAAACGCGGCTACGGCTCCGGCGCTTGGGGATGGCAAACCGCCTATCGCGAGACCATCGCGACCTGACGCCGGACCACGATGCTTCGCCGGCGCGCGGTGTGCGGCCGCGCGCCGCAGAGATAAACGGGAGAAAGCCCATGGCGATGGTCTGCACGCGTATCCGGCTCGTCGTTGCCGCGATTGCATTCCTCATCCTCGCTGCCGCCGCAGCGCCTGTTGCGGCGCAGCAGCCCAGTTCGGTCGATCCCAACGCCGACGCCGTCAAGGAGCAGCAATTGCTCGACCAGTCCTCCCGCATCCAGGGCCTCGGCTCGATCCCCGATACCAAGTCATACGTGATCGAACAGCCGATGGGCCGCGAGTGGCGGCTGTTTCACGAGGTGTGGCTGCATTGGATCGCCGGCGTCGTCATCTTCGGCGTGATTGCCCTGCTTCTGGTGTTCTATTTGATCCTCGGGGCAGTCCGGATCGAGGGTGGGCGCTCGGGACGCACGGTAATGCGGTTCAACAGCTTCGAGCGCATCGCTCATTGGACCGTCGCGGTGTCGTTCGTCATCCTCGCGGTCACCGGCTTGAACATCAATTTCGGCAAGGAGCTCGTGTTGCCGCTCGTCGGCCCCGCGGCATTCTCCCGGTGGTCGATCATGGCCAAATATGCCCACGATTTCTCGAGCTTCCCGTTCGTGATCGGCATCGTGGTTGTATTCCTGTTGTGGGCCAAGGATAACGTTCCCACCGCGCTCGACGTCGAATGGTTCAAGGAAGGCGGCGGCATGGTCGGCGGCAAGCATCCGCCGGCGCGGAAGTTCAATGGCGGCCAGAAGCTTTTGTTCTGGCTCGTCGTTCTCGCCACCATCGGCGCCGCGGGCTCCGGAATCTTTCTACTGTTCCCCTTCTATCTGACTAATATTTTCGGCATGCAGATCGCCCAGATGATCCACGGGCTGATCGCGGTCGCTTTCATCGCGCTTATCATCGGGCATCTCTATATCGGCTCGTTGGGCATGGAAGGCGGCTTCGAGGCGATGGGGACCGGCAACGTCGATCTCAACTGGGCGAAGCAGCATCACGCGTTGTGGGTGGAGGAGGAGCTCGGCCAAGGCCGCACTGCCGCGCCGCCGGCGGGTGCGAGAACAACGCCGGCTGGATAATCCGGTTTAGGTGCCCTGCTCTACTGCGAATCCGAGCACAGGCTGGATTCGCCGCTTGGATTGCGGATATCGACAAAAAACCATTCCCAGGCCTGGCGCGGCTCGCATGGCGTGGCGGCCGGCGTGGTTGACGCTACGCGCCAGCTCCAGCTCGGATCGATGCGGGCGCCCTCGGTGGTATAGGCCGACCCCGTCGATTTCTGCACGGCGTTGAGAGTAAAGTAGCCACCGGCGCCTATGGCAACGAATGCGAGACATGCCACCAAAAATGCGCGCATGATCGGTCCTCCAAGTCGTCTCCAGCATTCCCGTTCGTATTATGGACGCCGGCGCCTGCAGTACAAGGGGCGTCGGAGCGCGGCCGTCATCATCTCATAAACCGGCGATTATAAAAAATTTGGCGCGCCCGAAGAGATTCGAACTCCTGACCCCCAAATTCGTAGTCTGGTGCTCTATCCAGCTGAGCTACGGGCGCGGCGCGTCGTAGCTATAGGCTTCGACGCTTCCTGGCAAGATTTCCCCCTGCCTTCGCTCCCCCGCTTGCGGGGGAGGGTTAGGTGGGGGTTAACCGTGCGCGCGGGCGCCGCGATGGGCGGCGAGCTCGACGGCGCGGTCGGGGATGGTCAGCCGCAGCGTCGCGCCGATGGTGCCCTCGACCAGGCGGATTTCGCCGCCATGGGCGCGCACCAGTTCGGCGGCGATGGCCAGCCCCAAGCCGGCGCCGCCGGTGCGGGTCGAGCCTTGGAACGCTTCGAACAGATGCGCGCGCGCCTTGTCGGAAAAGCCCGGGCCGGTATCGGACACTTCGATCACCACCACGGCGCCCTCGCGGCGGCCGGTAATGCGGATCTGGTCGCGGCCGGGATCGCGGTCGGCGCGGCTTTCCAAGGCCTGCACGGCATTGCGCGCGAGGTTAAGCAGGATGCGGAACAGCTGATCGTAATCCGCCTCGACGACGAGCCCGCGCTCGACCGCGCTGATCCAGCGGATCGGCGAATCCGGGCCGAGGCCGAGCGTCTCGTGCACCTCCTCGACCAGGGGCTCGAGCAGGATTTGCCGGCGCTCCGGCGGCGGCTCCTGCAGCCGGCCGTAGGACAGCGTCGACTGGCAGAAGGCGATGGCGCGCTCGAGCGCGTGCATCAGCTTCGGCGCGAAACGCTGCACGCCGGGATCGGGGATTTTGGCGAGCCGGTCGGAGAACAGCTGCGCCGAGGCCAGCAGGTTGCGCAGGTCGTGATTGATCTTGGATACCGCAAGCCCGAGCCCGGCGAGTCGGTTCTTCTGGTGCAGCATCGACGCCAGCTCGGCCTGCATGGTCGCCAGTTCGCGCTCGGCGGTGCCGATCTCGTCGATGCGCCCGGACGGCACGATGACGCGGTCGGTATTTTCCGGATCGGCGCGGAATCTGATCATATTGGCGGTGATCCGGCGCATCGGGCGCACGAACATGTAATGCAGCGCGAGATAGACCAGCGCCGCGGTGATGCAGGAGATCACCAGCGACAAGAACAGAATGTCGAACGAGTAGCGCAGCATCGCCTTGCGCAACAGTCGCTCGTCCATCACGAGCTCGATATATTCGCCGCCCATCGGCGCCGGGCCGACCACGCGCATCTCGTCGTTTTTGGTGTTGAGCATCATCTCGAACGCGTCGACGATGGCATCGACGGTGGTGAAATTACGCATGTCGAAGGTCGCCGCGACCGGCGGCGGCATGTCGTCGATCGCCAGCATGCGCCGGCGCGTCCCCATCTTCATGGCGACGGCGCGCGCGCCGATCGAGTCGAGGATCTGCTTGGCCAGCGCGTCGGAAACCACGCCGTTCGGCGCGGCTTCGAGCACCAAAGCCGCGGTGTAAGCGGTGGCGAGACGGTCTTTGAGCCAGACGACGCGGAAATTGGCGACCGAGGGCACATAGATCAGCACTTCCGCGATCATCACGAACAGGATCGTGAGGACGAGGAGCTTTCCCGAAAGGCCGAAGCGCGGGGCGCGGACCGGTTCCGGCCGCGCGGCGGTTTCATCCGTCATGGTCGGGTCATGCTGCCGCTGTTAATCAGCCAAAACGACGCCGCCGCGCTATGATGCGACGCACCAGCGGGCTCGTCAAACCTCGGATAAAATAGGTCATCGCGGCGCGTTTGCCCACCGCGAATACCATACGCGCTGCCGCGGGACAGGGGGTGGGCCGATCCCGGAAAGAACTGACGAAAATGGCTCGCGGGTTGCGTTTGACGGGCCGGGAGGGGTCCCGTATAAGCCGCGCCAATCGCAAGCGCGGAGACCATCCCGTGAAACGGACGTACCAGCCGAGCAAATTGGTGCGCAAGCGCCGCCACGGCTTTCGCGCCCGCATGGCGACCAAGGGCGGCCGCAGGGTTTTGGCCTCGCGGCGCGCGCAGGGACGCAAGAAACTAAGCGCGTAGCCCCGCGCGCGGGCTTGAGCGCGTGATCGGGTCGCGTTACGCGCGCATCTGCCTGCAAAGTCGAAACCAAAGCGCATTAAACCAAAGCGCATTCATGGAACGGTTGAAACGCCGGACGGACTTTCGGGCTGCCGCCGCCGGCGCGAAGGCGCCCGCCGGCGCGTTTGTGTTGCAGGCGCGGCCGCGCGGGGACGAGGGTGCTTGTCGGGTCGGTTTCACGGTGTCGCGTCAGGTCGGCAATGCGGTGGAGCGCAACCGCGTGCGGCGGCGCTTGCGCGAGGTGGTGCGGCTCGCTCCGGCTGCGGCGCTCCACGCCGGCCACGATTACGTACTGATCGGGCGGCGGGCGGCGCTTGGCGCGCCGTTCGGCGCCATGGTGCGGCAGTTCGCTGCGGCGCTGCGCCGGATTCACGCTGCCGGGGGCGACGGACCTGACCGGCGGGACGGGCAGGACGGGCGGGACGGAACTGGTGCCGGCAAGGTCCCGGCCTTACATAGAGCGGGTTCGTCACCCGGCCGCGAGCACTGAATGGGCGAGCATAAAAATACCATCCTTGCCATCGTGCTGTCGCTGCTTGTCGTCGTCGGCTGGCAATATTTCATTGGCTATCCGCAAATGCAGCGCCAGCAAGAGCAGGCGCAGCTCAAGCAGCAGGAGCAGACGCAAGTTCAGCCCGGCGCAGCGGCGCCCAACGCGGCGCAGCCGGCAACGCCGCAAGTCAATGCCCCGCCGGTGCCGAATGCGGCGGCGCCCTCGGCGCAGCCGCCGACGGCGTCGCGCGCGGCGGTAATCGCCGCAACGCCGCGCGTCGCGATCTCGACGCCGCGGCTCGGCGGCTCGATCGACCTCAAAGGTGGGCGGATCGACGATCTGACGCTGCAGCAATACCGCGAGAGCGTCGATCCCGATTCGCCGCCGATCGTGCTGTTCTCGCCGTCGGGCGCGCCGGACGCCTTCTATGCGGAATTCGGCTGGGTGCCGGCCGCGGGCACCGACGCCGCGATGCCGGGCCCCGATACGCTATGGACGCGGCAAGGCTCGGGCCCGCTCGGCGTCGACCATCCGGTGACGCTGAGCTACGACAACGGTCAAGGCCTGGTCTTCAGCCGCACCATCGCGGTCGACGACCATTATCTCTTCACCGTCAAGGACCAGGTGGCGAACAAAGGCGGCAGTCCGGTCACGCTGTTTCCCTATGCGTTGATCTCGCGCCACGGCACGCCGCCGGTCTTGGGCTACTACATTTTGCACGAGGGCCTGATCGGGGTGATGGGCGATCAAGGCGAGAAGGAAGAGACCTACAAGAAGATCGACGACAAGAAGAGCGAGAGCTGGGAGGTCACCGACGCCTGGCTCGGCATCACCGACAAATACTGGGCGGCGGCGCTGTTGCCCGACACCGACGCCAAAGTGACGGCCCGCTTTTCCGCCGCCGAGACGGACGGGCTAAAGACCTATCAGACCGACTATCTGCTCGCCCCGCAGACCATCGCGCCGGGCGCGACCGGTTCGGCCGATGCCCGGCTGTTCGCCGGCGCCAAGGAAGTCTCCGTCGTCGGCATCAATTTCCTCGCTGACGTCGACGGCGGCTATAACGCGGCGCTCGGGCTCAATCATTTCGATCTGTTGATCGACTGGGGTTGGTTCTACTTCATCACCAAGCCGATGTTCCTCGCCATCGACTACTTCTTCCACCTGGTCGGCAATTTCGGCATCGGCATCCTGATCGTCACGGTGCTGGTCAAGATCCTGTTCTTCCCGCTCGCCAACAAGTCCTACGCCTCGATGGCCAAGATGAAGGCGGTGCAGCCGCAGATGGCGATGATCAAGGAGCGCTATGGCAACGACAAGATGAAACAGCAGCAGGCGATGATGGAGCTCTACAAGAAGGAGCAGATCAATCCGATCGCCGGCTGCCTGCCGATCGCCATCCAGATTCCGGTGTTCTTCTCGCTCTACAAGGTGCTGTTTATCACCATCGAAATGCGGCATGCGCCGTTCTACGGCTGGATTCACGATCTCTCGGCGGCCGATCCGACCAACATTTTCACGCTCGGCGGATTGATTCCGTTCGATCCGACGCTCTTGCCGCTGTTCGGCTCGTTCCTGCATCTCGGCTTCTGGCCGGCGATCATGGGCGTGACCATGTGGGTGCAGATGAAGCTCAATCCGACGCCGCCCGATCCGACCCAGCAGATGATCTTCAATTGGATGCCGATCATCTTCACCTTCATGCTGGCGAAGTTTCCGGCCGGCCTGGTGATCTACTGGGCGTGGAACAATTCGCTCTCGGTGGCGCAGCAGAGCGTCATCATGCACAAGCACGGCGCCAAGATTCAGCTGTGGGACAATCTCAAAGGCACCTTCGTCAAGACCAAGCCGAAGCCCAAGCAGCCGGCGGAGTAATTATTCCCTCTCCCCTTGTGGGAGAGGGTGGCGAGCATCGAGCAGCGCGAGATGCGAGCCGGGTGAGGAGTGCGCACTTCGTTGGCACCCGCACCAAAATTCCGTATCGACCAAGTCCATCGGTGAAATATGGAGTGGGATGTCTTCATTAGTCACGCGAGCGAGGATAAGGCGGCCTTTGTTCGGCCACTCGCTGATCGGCTCAAAGAGCGCGGACTAAGAGTGTGGTTTGACGAATTTACCCTTGCTGTAGGGGATAGTTTGCGTCGGTCGATTGATCGAGGTCTCGCGAGTTCGCGTTTTGGCATCGTCGTGATCAGCCAGAATTTCTTGTTGAAAGAATGGCCACAGAAGGAACTAGACGGACTGGTTGCACGTGAGGTCGATGGCGTGAAAGTCATTCTCCCCGTCTGGCACAATATTTCGGCTAAGGAAATTCGCTCCTATTCTCCGCTGTTGGCAGATCGCCTTGGTGTCTCCCCGGAGCGTGGACTTGATCACGTCGTAGAGAAATTGATCGATGCCATTCGACGAGATCATTTATCGGAAGCAACGGAACCCGGTGCCGTAAGACGGCGTTTCGCGACGGACATACCACGAGATACCTCGAAGATTGAACTAGGTACTGCTGTGTCCAGGGCGAAGGAATTGATGGCGGACCCGCGCTCCGAAATTATTCTGCACGATTTTATCAGCAGTTGTTGCCAAGAGTCGCTCACTGAACTTCAAGATAACAAAGTCTTGGATGGGGAGGGCCCTTTCTCAAAGGAAGAGTTTCAACGGCGAATTATTGCATTTGAAAAGGCCTCCTCCATTCCCGCCGCTCTCTTCGCTCTGGCATCGTATTGGAATTCCTCTAACCGAGGATTCGAAATTGCGTTCGGACGATTTTTGACTCTCGCCCAAACGCGAGGAGCCGGCCACGTTTATTGCCATCAGCTAAAACGCTACCCAGCACTTGCTACTCTTTTCGCCGCAGGAATTGCTGGGCAACTATCAGGGCACTGGGCCCTTTTTGGTAAAATGTCTGGCGCAATGATAGCTGGAACGCTGAACACGAGCGATTCGCCGCTTTCCGATCTGTTGTGGTCCTTTTCGCCGTTTGAAACGCTTTCTTCTTCCCTTCCGACCCAGGCAACTCTTGATTGGCTTGGAGTTCAACGTCATCCGGCAGGAAGTGAGCGAATTTTCTCTCTGCTCTCACCGCTGTTGGGTCAATACATATCCAACGAGGAGGCGCTTATTTATGCCTTCGACAGGTTTGAATACCTGCTCTCTTTGATTCATGCAGACTTTCGTCTTCAATATGAAAAGCAGACCGGGCGCGAATTCTTGCTTTGGATGCCACCCGGTTCATACATCTACCGTGGTCGGTACCAATACGCACCGGGCATGTATCTTGGGTCGCTGGGTACTAAGCCCGCTTCGAGCGTCGTAGCTTCGCTAAACAGCGAAATCACCGACCAAGCAAAGCAATGGCCGCCACTGAGCGCGGGCCTCTTCGGAGGCTCGAGTGAGCGCGCCGCTGCTGCCGTTGGATTTGCGAAGCGTTTTTTCGCCGAAAACAAGATTTCATTTTGAGTCGGCAGAGACCGATTGGCGGATTACGCTTCGCTAATCCGCCCGAGGTGCCGTCTATTCGAACCGTCTCCGCGGCGGCATTTCCGGTATCGCTCGGCCGGTATTAAGCAAGCGCCCGCGCCAAAACTCCCAGGGCCTGTCGCTTATCCAGCCCGCTGCGGCGTTGAGCATCACGTCCGCCAAATAGTCGCTTCCGAGCACCGTTTCGAGACGCTCCACATCCTCAAACGCCGCGAACTCCATAGCTTGTGCGACAATCCTGATGTCCGAGCGGGGCTGTGTGCCGACATGCTCCCACCAGAAGAACTTGCGTTCGAGTTCGGCCGCAAAGTCGCTCGGAACGTGCCGGCTGACGATCGCTTTCATACACGAAATATAGCATGCAGCGGTAATTTCAGCCAGTTTGATGCAGCACGCTCGGAGGAAACTCTCCCGTATTTTCAATCTGTTAAATAGCTCGGAGGCCAGATTGTCACTTTTCCATTGACATCGTCACCGTTTCCGTTACATAGTGGCGAATGGCGATTATCTGCCACTTGACTATAGGGGTAAATCCTCCTACCCCGGGCGCTGGCGTGACAGGCCGCGCTACATCTTCCTGCCGATCATCACGTGGATAGCGGTTTCGTTGGTGTTCCTGCCGCCCGAACCCTGCTCGGCATCGGCGTCAATCCCTTGTGCTCGCAATGAGGCAGCGAGCGCCTGTGCAGCCGACCAGAGGCGTCCAGTTTGGGACGGATGGATATCAACGATTACGTTTGTGACGGCGGCAAATCCGATAGCGGCCCCACCGGGGCGTGTAAGGCGCATTTGGACATCGAGCGTGTCCCAATCTGTCTGGGACCAGCCGGCCGCTATCAATGCCGAGGAAATAGACCTGCCAAACACTTCCGGCTCAGGGTCGCCAAATGGTCCCACCGCTACGTCGAATTGTGTACCGGGAAACGCCCGCATAGCAGCGGTAATTGCCGCCAATTGCTCGGGTTTAAGCACTCTGGGTGCCTTGAATTTTGCCAATTCCAATTCGGCTTTGGCGGCGCGTTCATTCGCGGCGGAAATCCGTTCTTCACGCGCTTTGTCGAGTGCTTCCTTGTATGGCGAGCCTAATTTGAGTGCGGCAAACTCAATTGCCAATGCGACTACCACACCTAAGAAGGCCCAATTTTCGATTTGGCCCCACAACCAAGCCCACCAAACGGTATCAGTCATCGGGGCCTCTTGGGGTGATTTCAGGCTTTCGGCAGGTCTTACCGCCTTGGCGGCAATGCTTCTTTTGCGCAGAAAATTTCGCAAATGATTACCCTTCCCATGGCGCAAAAAGCTCCAGTTGCTCCGGCAGATCATTCTCGCTGGCATCGTTCTCAGTTAGCTGAGACGGATGCCAGTGACCTCGCCTCAGCAGCCTGCTATCGCCGTCCCGAACATGTCGGGGTTGAAGCGGTTGTTATACCGGAACTGAAACTCCGCGACGTACAGCGGCATGTATTTGGCGCTCATCTTGTGGAACGTGCCGACCACGCCGCGTTTGAAGATCGACCAGAAGCCCTCAATCGTATTCGTGTGCACTGCACCGATGACGTATTGCTTCTTGCTGTGGTCAACCATTTCGTGCGGGAAGCGGCGAAGGTAATCGCTGTAGCCAACCCAAGAGTCCGTCGCCAGCAAGCTAACCTTGTTGGAGATCGCCTCGTTCACGAAATCGAGCATCGTCTGCGACGTGACCTGCTTAAGCACGCGCGCCACCACATTACCGTTGCGCTCGACCGCGCCGATGATCGGCGTTTTGCCCTTGGAGGGATGGTGCACGCGCTTGTTGAAATGGCGATTAAAGTCTTTGCCACCGATCAGCGTGGAGTCCATTTCGACGATACCGCCAAGCCTGACGGTAGGATCAATCAGGGCCGCGCGGATTTTGTGGCACATAGAATGGGCTGTCTCGTAGCTGCCGAAGCCCATCATGCGCTGAATTTGAAGGGCGCTCATCCCCTTCTTGCTGGCGAACATCAAATGGACGACCCGGAACCAGTCGCGGAGAGGCTTTTTGGTGTTCTCGAAAATCGTGCCGACCAAGGCAGAAAATCGGTAAGGACCGGCTTTCGAGCATTCCACGCATTGCCAGTGAAACGGCTTGTAGCTGGACGCATCGTAAAGCTCCGTATTGCCGCAGCGCGGGCAATGCACGCCATCGGGCCATCTACGGGCGACCAGATAGCGAAGGCAGGCATCCTCATCCCCGGCCGGGAAGCGGTCCTCAAACTGGGCCATCGTCATTTGCGGGACTGGTTTCGGGCGTCGGGCCATAGCATTTTCCCTTGGGGCAGTAGCGTAGGAGCATATTGCCATGGCTGAGGGTAATAGTCAAGTGGCAGATAATCGCCGATATATGACACGTCGCTAACCAGCGACGGACAATGCGCCTTGATGCAGCGCAGACCGACGCAATATCCGCCGCCAAAATCGATCACTGTCACTGGACCGGGCATAAGCGATATGATGAGTGGCAGAATCGTTCGACCGGCATGATCGTCAACCGGGCGCTGCGGGCGCATCGAGTTGGTGATGCCGCGCTCGTATTCCTGAGCGATAAGCTCAATTTTTGCGCGGGGACCTGGCACATCCGCGAGCGTCGGGTAACAGCCCTCAAAATCGTAAGCGCCAAGGCCATGAGCACGCCGCCATATGCGGTGCGCTGCCCGGAATAAAACAGGCGGCACTATGTCCCTGATTATGGGTCGAAGTTGCACCTTATGCCCTCCCACGTCTCTAGCACATCGACAATATCGCCGATCTCCCAAAGCCGTTTGGTGATTCCGGCAGCCATCGTTGGCATCATGTTCAGCGTCTTATGGATGCGGACGAAGTCATTATAGAGGAAGCGGAGCGCCATCGCGTGCATACGGTTCTCGATCTTCGTGGAGAAGGCGTTAGTGAGCCGCGTCATGTGCCGCGAATGCATCCGCACATCGAGATTGTTTCCGCTCCGAATAGGATGTGCTTGCGGGCCTTCCCGCCCTTCAAGTCACCGCGGCACCTGACGCTGAGGGCGACCTGGTCTTCGTCGGCACCGGGCTTCGGCTCAGTGGCATTGCCGGTCACCAGATCGATCATGTGCCGCGTCCTGTCGGCCCGGGGCCATCAACTCCTTTGCGGCACGGCGGCAATTCACTGAGCCAAATGTGTCCGCTTTACCTCCGATAGCGACAGATGAGCGGACATTCTGCGACTTCCGTTATGGGCCAGGAAGAGACATTCCGCTCCGCAAAAGAATTTGGCGGGCTACTTGGTCAGGCCGTAGTCGAAGGCCGGCGAGGAAGCCGGCGCTTGATGGCGTTTGCTGACCGCCGTTCTGGCAGGTCCTACTGCGCGCTGCCTTCCTTGCGAACATCTGATGGAACGAGGGTTGCGTCGATGTAGGTCGCGGCTTTCGCTGCATAGCTGCGCGTCAAATGTCCGCCGTCGGTATAGAGCGGCTTGCCGTCTTTATCGAAGATCGGGCAGCGCTGCTGCGGGCACAGATACGGTATCGGATCGATGAGAATTGCTCCGCTCCGTTCGGCTACCTCAGCAAGAATCCGATTGATTCTGGCGTACCTTTCTTCGTAACCCGTGAAATCGAAAGTGATTGCCGAGACAGGCTTCACCGTGATCTGTCCGAGTCTCGATCCCGCGAACATATTCGCCGGCGAGAGTTCTTCGCCATTCGGCGTGTCAAGTATCAAAAAGACCCGTTTTCTCACGGCAGTGGCGCGTTGGAACTTAGTGAAGCGCGTTGCATTTTCTGGAACGGACAGAAGGTCGGTAAATCGTTCCCAGTTCAACGCAATGGCTATTGCGTGCGTTGATGGATCGTTTATCAGCGCTTCGAGATGCGCCATGCCGGCCGGACACCCGTCGGTGCCCTGCATGATGTCGCTCAAGAAGGTGCAGCGCCCTTGATTTCCTACCATGATCGCGCCGTTCACTTCCGCGGGCCGACTTTTGATTACCGCGTCTATCCGCGGCGAATATTGTTCCATATGGGAGTCGCCGACAAACAGGGTGTAGCTGTCGAGGTCGCTAGGCTCCTTGAAGTATCTCAGGTCACCGAGAAAGTATCCTTCAGACGCGACCGGCGGAAATTGCCAATCGTAAGCCGCAGCCAGGATTTGGCTGACGTGTTCGCTTTTCAATCGCGAACCGAAGCCATCGGCGAAGATGACCAATCCGATCGCGCCGGCGGCCGCCATCGCGGCGATCAGTCCCCGCGGCGTCCATGGAGCGCCAGACCGTCGCAACGGACGCTCGATGAAACGGTATGTCAGATAGGCGAGCGCGACTGCAGCGGCAACTGCTTCGATCCGTTGGCCTGGCGACAGCGGCTTTTCATTGACGATCTTTGCGAAGACCAGAATGGGCCAATGCCATAAATAGAGCGGATAGCTAACCAATCCAACGCCGACCATGAGCCGATTGCCCAGAGCAAACCTACTGAGGGCACCGTCGGACCCGGCCGAGATCACGAGAAACGCTCCCATCGTAGGCAGCAGGGCCCAATACCCAGGGAATGGAAATTCGCTGTTGAGCCCGAACACACTGGCCGCGATCATTCCGAGACCGAGCGTGCCGCGGATCGTTCCGAATTTGCCAAGCCAGGGATAATCCTGCCTGACCAGATGGGCGAGAAAGCCACCGCACATCAGTTCCCAGAAACGTGACAGTGGAGAATAAAAGCCGGCGACAGGATCGCGTGTGGCGCAGAACATGCTGTAGATGAAAGAAACAGTCCCCACGACGAGAAGGGTAGAAGCAATACCTCGGTTTCTGCGCCACATGAGGCCCAGCACGAGGGGCCAGAGAATGTAGAATTGCTCCTCCACTGCGAGCGACCATAGGTGCAGCAAAGGCTTGGTATCCGCGGCTTGATCGAAGTAGCCGGCTTCGTTCCACAGCACAAAATTAATCGCGAAACCGGCGCCCGACGCAAGGTGCTTCCCCAGCCGCTCGAACTCGTCGGGCAAAAGCACATACCATCCAGTCGCGAGTGCGGCCACCACGACGACGATAAGCGCTGGAAAGATTCGCCTGACGCGCCGGATGTAGAACTGCAAATAGCTGAAGCGACCTTGTTCCAGCGAGTCGACAATGATTTGGGTGATTAAAAAGCCGGAGATGACGAAGAAAATATCGACGCCGACAAATCCGCCTTTGAAGATGTTCGGGAACGCATGGAAGGCAAGAACCGAGCTTACCGCGATCGCGCGAAGACCGTCGATGTCGGGCCTGTATTTCTCTGTGCTGCGCGAATTATGCGGCATATCCCGTGGGAGATTGTTGATGTGAATTGAAGGTGCTGACGCGCGCCGACATAAGGCGATTACAGCAGGGATTTGCAACCTGCGGAATGGAGGTTTAATGGTCATTTAGCGGAGCAGCAAGTCTCGACGGCTCATGTCTGAAGCGGGTCAAATTCGACATTTAGAGCACGCTGCCAACATTTCCGCAGTACCCCCGAAACCCGACATTCGCTTGCGCTGCACTAAGTGAAGTGGCGGGCCACTAAGAGACGAACGGCACCGCACCAATTAGGCTCAATAAGCTCCTATCCCAAGTGCTCACGGATCTGCGGTTCTTTCTGTACTGGATCAAGCTGTGAGACCAGACCCTAATCCGTACTGCTAATCATTGCTTGAAATAAACTACTACCCCCCATGGCATCCATAATGGCGTGACCGATGGTAGTAGCTTATGGATACCGCGGTCGCTGATCAGGATGCCACCTGGGCTCAATGCTTCATAGAAAATCGGAACTGATGCTTCCTCGGCCGCTGGCATACCAGTCGTGGAAACAACAAATGCCAGCTTGCCGGGTAGGCGCAGCGGAATACGCGCGCGGTGTATGACAATCGGGGCATCAGCCGGATATTGGCGGCGGACGTATTCCGGATCGCGGTTATATTTTTCTTCGATCCCGCCAGCAGCAATACCTTCAAAAGGATCGATCAAGTGCAGCGTTTTGCCGAGACTTGGGAAATCGGTGAATTCGAAAATCATTTTCGCGCCTACACCGTAGGAAATGCCGGCACAAACGAAATCGCCGGGAACGTGACGGCACAGGAAGGCAAAGAAACAATTGCAGTAATGGGCATAACGCGCTGGCTCCGGATCCACAGTCGGATCAAGCGAACCATATTTAGCGTAGAGGTCAGCAAACCGCCCTTCGAACAACGGCCTTGGATCCGCGCGGCTGGCCATGTGGCCGAACGTGCGCCAGGGATGGAGTTGCCCCAGTCCACGTGCACGCAAATAGGCATTCCAGACTGGTAGCGGCGCCACCGAGTGAACAATGCCTGAGAGCTTTCGTTTTATTCGCTTTATTCGCTGCAGTTTGCCGGTTCCTTTCCTCATCGAATTGCGATTAAAACAGAGATTTTCAGTCCGGAAAATGGGTTTGAGCGCTACTTGCGCGGCAGCGATACTGATCTAGCCGACAACGCTTTGGGTCAAAAGTGCCGTTTCGAGCGTGTGCCGGCCACTTCCGCAATTGCCCTGAAAACCAACATTCGCTTGCACCGCAATGTCCGACGCAGCCGGCCAATTCGAGACTCATGCACCGCAACAAAGTCGAGGAGGTTCAGTGGCGCAATTCTGCCATCGGCACGTCCGGCGGAGCCATCGTCGCGGTAACGGATGCCCATTTTGGCTCCCAATGTTCGAGAAAGCCGCGCCGCAGCGCAAACTTTGAAAGGTCAGTGCTCAAAATAAAATCACTCGCGATAAAAGTGGGTTGCCACCACGTCGCACCTTTGGGAGATTGGCGATATCGTGGATGTGCTGGAGGCGTGGGAAGCTGTGAAAGAACAAGGGGCGGAATGATGAAAACGAAGCTAATCGAGGACGTGCTTCCTCCCATCATCTATCGCCCATTGCTTAGGATATATCTTCTCGCTCGCGGACTTCGCTGGCACAGATTTTATGGCTGCTATCCTACGATCGCCGACGTGCCGAGTGATCCGGACGGGCAGAACAGCGACTGGTACGCTGTGAGCGCAGCCAAACACGTTGAGAACCTAAAGGCCGAACTCTCTCGTCGCCCGATGGGCGATAACGCCGGTCTGCTCCTTCTGCCTCTCGCCGTTTCCCAGTTGCTATACGGCGGTGGGGCCACTGTCACCGTGCTAGATTTTGGCGGCGGTCCCGCCAAGGGACTGCAAGCGATTTTGGAACATGTGCCGAACCTTGACCTGACGAAGTTTCGTTACATTCTGGTCGAGACCCCCGCGATGTGCCGGGCCGTTCGTGATCGCCTTGCAGCAATACAAAGGGAAAGATTCGGGGGAGCCACTTTCATTGAAGTGGAGGAAGCGATTCCTGCGTCAGTTCCCCGTCCTCTGATCGTCAATGCGAGAGCTTCGCTGCACTACCTTCCTGACTATCGCGCGGTCTTGTCCCAGCTGCTGAGCCTCGCTCCGGAGATCTTCATAGTGGCACACACGCCCGTCACTGACGCACCAACCTACGCGCAGGAGCAGCGCAATCAGCCTCATCGCGTAATCGCTAGGTGGATTATCAACCGCACCGGTCTCATTTCCGAAATCGAAAAATCAGGCTACCGCCTCTCACTCACTTTTGATCATGATTTGCCAATCACCTACAAGAAGTCACCCGGTCCCATAAGCGATGCCAGCATGGTCTTTCACAGACTGGCGGCATCAAATTATGGCAAATCAATGTAGCCACTACCCAAATTCGGCAGCGCGACTTCCGCAGATTTGGCGCGGTCTGCGTTTTGGTTAAAACCCGAGGAATCCGAACCTTGCCAAGCCTAGACGGGTGTGGCGGCCTTGGCTAAAAGCATTGGTGCGCACGTCGTTCCTATACGGCATCACGCAGTTTATTGCATGGCAGCGGCATTCGGCGATGAATCGGCCCTTTGCAAACGGCAGTCAGCTTTCGCAATCCGACATCGAACGGATTTACCGTTCATTGCGTCAAATCCGCCGCGCTGAGGAGGAAATTGCTCGCATTTATCCAACGGACAAGATCAAGAGCCCGGTGCATCTGTCGATCGGTCAGGAAGCCGTCGCCGTCGGCGTCTGCGACGTGCTGCGTCCCGACGACGTGGTTTCTCCAACCTATCGCGGTCATGCCGCCTATCTTGCCAAGGGCGCGCCGTTGCGCGGCCTGTTCGCCGAGCTCTACGGCAAAGCGACGGGCGTTGCCGGCGGTAAAGGCGGCTCCATGCATCTCATCGACATGGCGCACAACGTCACCGGCGCCAGCGCCGTGGTCGGCACGACGATACCGGTCGCGGTCGGTTTTGCGCTCACCTTCAAGCGCACGCGCAGCGATCGCATCGTCGTGGCGTTCTTCGGCGACGGCGCCACCGAGGAGGGCGTTTTTACCGAGAGCCTGAATTTCGCGTCGTTGCACAAATTGCCGATCCTGTTCGTCTGCGAGAACAACTTTTACGCCATTCACACCCCGATCACGCGGCGCTGGGCGACCCAACGGTTGTGCGAGCGCGTCGAGACCTATGGAATTCCGGCGCACGGCATCGAGGACGGCAACGTGTTCAAATTGCGCGAGACGGCGAGCGGCGCCGTCGCGCGGCTGCGGCGCGGCGAAGGTCCGGAATTCATCGAATGCCGCATCTATCGTTGGCTCGAACACGTCGGACCAAACGAAGATTTCGACGCGGGCTACCGCGCGCGCGCGGAGCGGGAGCCGTGGCTGCAAAACGACCAAATAATACGCGTCGGCGAACTTCTCGAACCCGAGCGTCGTGCGTCGATCGACCGAGAGATCGAGCAGGAAATCGAGGACGCCGTTGCTTTCGCCGAATCGAGCCCATTCCCCGAGAACAGCGCGCTATTTACCAATGTCTTCGCCGGGCAATAACCAGCGCCTCGTGACCTATGTGGATGCATTGCGCGAAGGTCTTGCGCAGGAAATGCAGCGCGACCCGCGTGTTTTGGTTTTCGGTCTCGATGTCGACGATCACAAGGCGATCCAGGGGTCGACGCGCGGCCTGCTCGAAACGTTCGGTCCGGAGCGGGTGTTTGGCACGCCGCTGTCCGAGGATGCGATGACCGGCGTGGCGATCGGCGCCGCGATGGCCGGGATGCGCCCGGTCCACGTGCACATTCGCATGGATTTTTTGATGTTGTGCATGAACCAACTCGTCAACATCGCCGCCAAGAGCCGTTATATGTACGACGGTCAGGTGAAGGTGCCGCTCGTCGTCCGCAGCATGATCGGCAAATCTTGGGGTCAAGGCGCTCAGCATTCGCAGGGTCTGCACGCCATGTTCATGCACGTGCCCGGCCTGAAAGTGGTAGCGCCCTCGAACGCCTTCGACGCCAAGGGCTGCCTGATTCACGCGATCCGCGACGACAACCCGGTTATTTTCGTCGAGCACCGGCTGCTTTATTTTAACGACGCCTACGTGCCCGAGGAATCTTTCGAGGTTGCTTTCGGCAAGGCGCGTCTATGCACGCGCGGCGACGATATCACTATCGTCGGCATCTCCAACATGGTGGTCGAGTCGCTGCGGGCGCACGAGCTTCTCGCCGATGTCGGAATTCATGCCGAAGTCATCGATCCAATCTCGCTCGTACCGCTGGATATCGACACCATCATCCAATCCGCGCAACGCACCGGCCGCCTCTTGGTCGTTGACAATGCATGGACGAATTGCGGCGCCAGCGCGGAAATCGTGGCGCGCGTCGTGGAACGCGTGCGCAACGGCAAGCCGATACAGGTCCGGCGGATGGGCTACGCCCCGACGACGTGCCCGACCACGCCGGTGCTGGAGCGGGAGTTCTATCCGGATCCCGCCAAGATTGCGCAGACCGCCCACGCTATGGTGCGGCCGGGCGATTCCGATTGGAAGCCGGCGGCGAAAGCGGCCGAGTTGGCTTACCAAGTCAAGTTTCGCGGTCCGTTCTGAGAGCGGCGGCGGCTTAGAGCACGAAGCAAAACCATGTTCTATGAGCTCGCCGCAAGCACCTGGGGACCGGAGGAAATCGCGGCGATCCAGCGGGTCCTTGCCTCGGATCGCCTGACCATCGGTCCCAATGTCGCGGAGTTCGAGCGTGCTTTTGCCGCTTATCACAATTGCAAATACGCGGTCATGACGAATTCCGGTTCGTCGGCGAACCTTCTTGCCGTCGCCGCGCTGTTCTACAAGAAAGTGCGTCCGCTGCAACGCGGCGACGAAGTTATCGTTCCGGCGATCTCCTGGGCTACGACCTACCACCCGCTTCAGCAGTACGGATTGAAGTTGAAGATCGTCGATGTCGAGCTCGACAGCATCAATATCGACACCGCACAGCTTGCTGCGGCGATCGGGCCGCGCACACGCGCGATCGTCGGCGTCAGCATTCTCGGCAACCCCGCAGCGCTTGACGTGATCCGGCGCTTTGCCGACGAGCGGGGCCTATATTTTCTCGAGGATAATTGCGAGTCACTCGATGCCGAGCTCGTCGGCCGCAAGGCCGGAACCTTCGGCCACCTCGGCACCTTCAGCACGTTCTTCTCTCATCATATCTCGACAATCGAAGGCGGAATGGTGCTCACCGACGACCGGGAGCTTCATGACCTGGTAAAGTCGATGCGCGCGCACGGCTGGGTGCGCGACCTTCCCGACAATTCGACGATTTACGAAAAGCGCGCGGACGATTTTTACGAGGCCTATCGCTTCATCCTGCCCGGCTATAACGTGCGTCCGCTCGAATTGAGCGGCGCCGTCGGGATCGAGCAGCTCCAGAAGCTGCCGGCGATGACGGCGGCGCGCCGCAAGAACTGGGCGCTGTTCAAGGAGCGTTTCGGCCGCGACACCCGCTTCATCATCCAGCGCGAAACGGGAAAAAGTTCGGCCTTTTGCTTTACCATCGTCCTCAATCCCGACGCCGGCTTGTCGCGGACCAAGATCATGCAGGCGCTGAAAAAGGCTGAGATCGGCTTTCGCATCATCACCGGCGGCTGCATTACCCGCCACGACGTCATCAAGCATTACGACTATGAGTGCGTCGATAGGCTGCCGAATGCCAATTTGGTTCATGACGCCGGGTTTTTCGTTGGCAACTATCCGTTCGATCTGACGCCGCAGATCACGCGGTTGCGCGAGGTTCTTGACTTCGCCGCTCATTAGGACGCTTCACCCGGGGGGAACAGCGCAATGGCGACAAGGCATTCGATTCTCGTAACTGGCGGCGCCGGTTATCTCGGTTCGATCCTGGTGCCCGAGCTGTTGGCGGCGGGTCATCGGGTGACCGTGCTCGACAACTTCATGTATGAGCAGAACAGCCTCGCTCACGTCTGCGCGGATCCGAACTTTGACGTAATCAATGGCGACGCCCGCTCGGCGGAAATCCTCAAGCGTCTCGTCGCCAAGGCCGATTTCGTGTTCCCGCTCGCCGCGCTTGTCGGCGCGCCGCTCTGCGATAAGGATCCGATCGCGGCGCTGACTACAAATCGCGATGCGATTGCGGCGCTGGCCAAGATGATGTCGTCGCAACAGCGGCTCATCATTCCCGTCACCAACAGCGGTTACGGCGTCGGCGAGCAAGGCAAATTCTGCACCGAGGACTCACCGCTGCGGCCGGTTTCGCTCTACGGACGCAGCAAGGTCGAAGCGGAGAACATCGTTCTCGAGCGCGACAATTCGATCAGTCTGCGGCTTGCCACTGTGTTCGGCATGGCGCCGCGCATGCGCGTCGACCTGTTGGTCAACGATTTCGTCTATCGCGCGGTCAATGACCGTTTCGTCGTACTGTTCGAAGCCCATTTCAAACGTAATTATATCCACATCCGGGATGTCGCGCGAGCCTTCATCCATTCAGTCGAAAACTTCGACGGCATGAGGGGCCGGCCGTATAACGTCGGGCTCTCCGAGGCGAACCTTTCCAAGGCGGAACTTTGCGAGCGGATCAAGGACCACCTCCCGCAGTTCGTCTATCTCGAAGCGCCGGTCGGCAAAGATCCGGACAAGCGCGACTATATCGTGTCGAATTCGCGAATCGAGTCGACCGGTTATCGGCCGGTACATGGGCTCGACGACGGCATTCGCGAACTCATCAAAGGCTTTCGCATGATCCGCGATCGGGTTCACGGAAACGTTTAGACTATCGTTGGGTCATAACCCGTCGGGCTGATAAAGCACGATCTTGCTGCCGTCGCTATCGATGCCGACCGACACGTGAACCAAATTCTTCAGCCGCTCGCGGATCCGCTCCTGCGCCGCGGTTTCCGCGTAAAACACCATGAATCCGCCGCCGCCGGCGCCCAGCAACTTGCCACCGATGGCGCCGGCCGCGCGCGCGGCGTCGTAGATTTCGTCGATTTGCCGGCTGGAAACGCTGTCGGCCAGCTCGCGTTTGAGCTGCCAGGATTGGTGCAAGAGCTCGCCGAGCTCGTGCAGCGGTGTTTTCTCGTCGACCAGGATTTCCAAGGCACTGTCCACCATCTTGCGCATCGCCATTAATTGGCTCTTGCGATTTCCAATATTCTTGATCTGGTCCTTGGCAATATCCGACGCAAAGCGCGAAAAGCCGGTGAAGCACAGCATCAGCGACCGGTTGAGTTCCCGGCGCCGTTCTGCGGATATGATAATGGGCGACACCGCGAAACTTCCGTCGGGAAGAAAATCGAAGCGATTGAGACCGCCATAGGCCGCCCATAGCTGATCCTGCGAACCGACTTCCTCCTTGAGCACGTCTTGCTCGATGCGGATCGCTTCACGGGCGAGGTCGCGCTTGGAGATCATCTTGCTGTCGAGAGCATGCAAGGCGTTCAACAGCCCGACCGTGAAGGAGCTGCTCGATCCGAGCCCCGAACGCGCCGGCAAATCCGCGTCATGGTGGATCTCCAGCCCGTCGTTTACGCCCAAATTCGACAGGATTGCACGCACCGCCGGATGCTGAATCTCGGAAACCTCGTTTACCAGTTCGAACTCGGGAATACACGATGCGAGAACGATGCTCGAAAAATGGCGGCAATCGGCGCACGCTAATATAGCAGTACTTGTCGATCGCAAGCCCAAGCACGGCGCCGCCATGCTCGCGAAACCAGGTCGGGTAATCGGTCCCGCCGCCGAACAAAGAAACGCGAAACGGAGTGCGACTGACGATCATTCGCGGCCGATCCTCGCCTTGAAAAACGTGTCGGCGAGTGCCAGAGATTCCGGCGTGCCGATGTCGATGAAATTACCGCATTCTGCGAAGGCGGCAAGGGAAACTCGCGGCACGCGCTCGAATACGTCCTTCTCCAACGAAATGGCTGTCCCCGAGGCGACGCCGTCGAGGAACGCCGCCGAAAGAAAAAACATACCCGCATTCACCAGTGCCGCTCCGCGAAATGCGGGATCCTTCTCGGCAAAGCCGGTAATGGCGCCACGAGCGTCGACCTGTACACGGCCGTAACGGCCGGCATCCGCGAACTCTTGCGCACAATATTGTCCCATCCGCGCCGGCGCGGCGATGGTGTTCGTAAAATCGACACAGGTCAACGTCGGCGAAACTGTCGCCATTGATAATCAAGACCGGGTCGGAGCGAAGCTTTGGGCGCGACAAACGTATGGCGCCGGCGGTGCCGAGCGGCCGCGGCTCGACAACGGTCTCGATCGTGATCGCTTCCGGCGCGCGCTGCGCAAGATGCTCGGTGATCGCTTCGGCGCGGTGACCGAGTGCCAGCACCACACGGCGCGCACCGAAGCACGCCAACCAGTCGAGCAAATAGTCGAGATAGATGCGACCGGCGATCGGCGCGAGCAGCTTGGGCGTGTCGCCCAAGACCTGCCGTATGCGCGTCCCGAGCCCGCCGGCAAGCACCAGCACATCAATGGCATTCAAACACGTCTCTGCCTGGCGCGCGCTCACAGGTGGAATGTTCCCGTGTCGGCCGTTATCCGGCGTCGCGCCGGGGATTGCAAGCACGAGCCGGACGATCACGCCCGGCTTCAATGCGCCACATCGGCAGGGAAAAACCGAAAGAGGATCGCGGCCGATGAACTCGGCGGCGCCACTGGCCGGCAGGTTGCGTCTGCACATGCCGGCGCTCTCTGCGATGGGTTCGTCGCTGGCGAGCAACGAAGAAATCCATGGTGCGGTTGAGTTTCTCGATGCGCGAGCGCGTTTCGACCGGAAGCGGCCCCGCGGCGGAGGCCGCAGCGTTCTCGACTGCTTCCGTCGCCGTGAGGATGCGGGGGATCACGACGGCGACGGCGGGATAAGAGAGGCAAAAGCGCAGCGCGATTTGAGCGCGCGTCTGCCCCTCGGGCTTCTCCACCGCCTCATGCAGGCGCGACGCCCCTTCGACCCAGCGCGCGATTGCATCCGGCAGCGGGATTCTCCTACGACGATTGCGGCGGCGGAGCGGCGGCCTGCGGTAACGGGTAACGTCGGCCGCCGGCCAGCCACACGATGCCGCCGAAAATGCCGAGAGCAAAGGACGCCAAGCCAAACAGTGCGGATACCATCAGTCCGTCCGCCTGCGGCAACCCGGCAAAGGAAAACGCCATCACCATCGCGCTTTCGCGGACGCCCCAACCGGCGATCGATATCGGGACCGTGGCAACCAAGAGCACTGGCGGGGTCAGCACGATTGCGTCGATGAAATTGAAAGGCGACGCCACACTTTTCGCCGCCAGCCAAGCCGTACCGATGGTCAGCCCCTGAATGAAAAATGACAACGTCACAATCGACACGGCGCGGGCGGAGGCGAATATGCCGTACGCGACGTTTGCCGCAGCGTTGACGTGCCGCGATGGCGCAAAGCGATGCAATAATCCCCACTGGCGATAACCAAGCGCGATAAACGCGGCGGGGCCGACGACGCCGAATAGCCCAACGGTCAGCAGTCCGGCGCGCGCCAGGCGATCGGGGATCAAGGCGAAGGATTCCGGAAGGCAGATGACCACGATCAAGGCCAGAGCGAGCACGCCGGCAATCCGATCCACTGCCACCGAGTAGATCGCCTTTGCCCATCCGGCACCGTCCCGGGCGATCAGCCAGATACGCGCGGCGTCGCCGCCGACCGTCGAGGGCAGCACTTGGCTGAAGAACAATGAGACCATGGTAAAGCGGACCGCGCGCTGCAGCGAGATCGCGGCTCCGCAGCGCTCGACGATGATGCGCCAGCGCAACGCGCCGGCAACGGCTTGCACCGCCAAAAGGGCAATGGCAGCGGCGAGCCAGGCCGCATTCAGCCGTTGCGCGCGCTCGGCGACGACGCCCAGATTGACGCGGCTCGCCGCGAAATAGAGCAGCGCCAGCGAAATCGTCAGTTTTGCGATCAGCGCAACGGATTTTTTCACGACTCAATGAGGGGCGGAGGCCACTTTCGGCCGTCGGCCGGCCCGATCTAGCCGGTACGAAAGTCATTGTACTTGACGGCGATGAGATTGACGACGCTTGTTGCTCGTGACACACGGCCATGAATGGACTCATGCGCTGCAACAACAGAGGCGCGGAAATCTTCGCCTTTCACCCGTGCAACCGTTCCCTAAGTCGCTCGAACCACCTGCGAAGTCGGTCACAGACTTCCAATTTGAGCCGTGATATTCTTCCCCTATTACATCGGGCATAGAGGAGTGGGAGGGCAATGCCGAACGCGACCTCCAGCGAAGAATATGAGCGGCAACTTGTCCGGAGATTCTTTAACGACACGCCGGGATTCTTCGTTGAAGTGGGCGCAAATCATCCAATAGAGATATCGCAGTCCTGGCATCTTGAGCAGCGCGGCTGGCGCGGCATCCTCGTGGAACCGCAGTCAAAGCTGGCCGAGAGGCTGCGAGAGGTGCGTAGCGCCAAAGTTTTCGCCGTCGCCTGTTCGTCCCCGAAAAATGCTGCACAGCTGCTACCTTTTTATGTCGCGGGTCCGCTGTCGTCCCTCGACCGCGAGGCGATGGCGCCGGGATCCCGCCCGGAAGAGGTCATCTCAGTTCCGGTCAGGACGCTCGACGATATCCTCGTGGAGGGCGGCGCTCCTCAGCCCCTCGATTTCCTCTCGGTCGACGTTGAAGGACACGAGATTGAGGTATTGCGCGGTTTCGATTTCGCTCGCTGGCAGCCGCGGCTCATCCTGCTGGAGGACCATGTTGGCAATCTCAGCAAACACCGGTTCGTCAAGTCCTCGGGGTATCGCCTGGTGCGCCGAACCAATTTGAACGGTTGGTATGTTCCGGCTAACTCGCCAGTTCACTTTGGTTGGGGGGACCGCTGGCAAGTTCTGCGCAAATATTACCTTGCATTGCCATTTCGCGTCCTGCGAAACTTGTCGCGCCGGCTGCGTCAGCCGATCAAGGATCGAAGGCAAGCGCGCCATAATAGCGTGTGAACGTTCGGCATAACTGATCACGCAATCATCCCTCGACTGCTGCGATGCACACTCCACTTCCGAGAATTGGGCGAGAATGCGAAGAACTCGTTGTAAGCATATCTTTTCCGGTTCACCCCCGCATAGCCGACATTCACTGACCATGACGGCTGCCGGACGGTCAGTTGTTGTGATCGGCCGCCGGGTCGATCAATGGGCGCC
This sequence comes from uncultured Alphaproteobacteria bacterium, assembly GCA_963823225.1. Lineage (GTDB taxonomy): Bacteria > Pseudomonadota > Alphaproteobacteria > Rhizobiales > Xanthobacteraceae > BOG-931. Next base: position 223,307 of record CAWGKM010000002.1, read on the forward strand.
TCCGACGAGCGATAGAACGGGTTCGGATTGTCGACTAGAGCGGCGCGGGTTTTGCCGAAAGCCCGGCGCGCTTTTGCAACGCCATGCCGCCGAGGACGCCGACCGCGAATACATAGATCCAGCCGTGCGTGAAATCGAACAGATGCGAGTGCGCGGTGGACGAAACGACATTCTCGACCACGACCACCGTGCCGAGCCAAGCGGCAACGCCTTCGCCGCGGAACAAGAGGAAATGCGCGACCCACATCGCCCATAGCGCCAGCGTACCGACAAGACCGAGCTGAATGGCTACCGCGGAAGTCTGATTATGGGGATTGACCGTGGGCACCGCCGCCGCGCCGGTTTCGCCGGTCGTAATGCGCCGGAATTGGTCTGTTATCGAGCCGGTGCCGTGACCGATGACAGGTGCGGAGGCGACAATCGCCAACAATTCCTTTAAGAACGCTGCATGCTCTCCAATTGAGGTCGCTGCGTCACTAGCGCGATATTGTATTATTTCTTGCATGGAATTGTGCACACGTACCCGCAAACTGGGCGAGCCGAACCACGTCGCTGCGCCGATCACTGCGGCGGCAATGCAGGCGCCCAATATTCCCTTCCAGGCATAGAACCGCCAGCCGAATAGAGCGGCGAGCACCGGAGCAACCACAAAGGCAATGCGGCTGATGACGACAAAGGCGAAATTGGCGATAAAAAGCGAGCCAATCGCGATGAACGCAAACGCCGCGCGCCGATGTCGCCTGGCGCTTTCGATAGCCGCATAGCCCAACGCGCCGAAACCGCAAATGAGAAAGTCGGTGCTCTGGAAAATGGTGTCATGCACCGGAATGCCCTGGATGTGATTGCTCCAAGCCGGACCGGGAATCAAAATCATGACGAACGATGCGGCTAGCACACTCGCCGACGAGACGAGAAAGCCGTAAACCACCCAGCCGCCATGCGCGGAGCGACGGAATTGCGCCAGCAGCAAGGGAATCACCAACAGCCGATGAAAGCCGTCGAGGCCGCCAAGCCGCGCACTCCAGCCGACATCCGCCCACAGCATACCGACGAAGCCAAGACACCATAACAGGACGGGAAGGCCGCCGGCCGCCGTCATCAGCTCGCGTTTGACCGCGGCCGCGTCCAGCGTGGGCAGCAAGACCACGAGCCAGGCGGCGATGCATATTCCGGTCGCGGTGGTCGACCAAGGCAGCGCGACCGCGACGCCGACGGCGAGCCAATCGGCAAGGAGCGCAAAAAACGCGCGGTCGAAGCGAGCGGCAGTGGATAATACCGTCATTCGGCAAGCCTTCGGCGTTTCTCCGGGCCGCAACATCCCGGAAATTGCGCAGCGCGGCAAGATTTTTATGCTAGAGGCTTCCGGAATGAATAGTCGGGCTCGGGTACGCCGATGAATGGCGAGCTGGCGATTTTCTGGGCGTCGCGGGCGCCCGCGATCTTTGTCGCGGCAGCTTTTGTTTGCGCAGTGCTGATCGTCGCTTTGCGCCCGTTTCTCGCGCGCTACGCGCTGGCACGGCCCAACGCCCGCTCGTCGCACAAGATACCGACGCCGCAAGGCGGCGGAATTGCGGTCGTGGCGGCAACGCTTGCCGTATCCTACGGCGTTTGGTTGTTTCCGTCCGCCGCTGCCGCAACCGCGATGTCGCTTACGCTCCCGTTCGCCGCAGTCATCCTGATCGCGGGCGTCGGCGTGACCGCCGACATTCGCCCGATCGATGTCGCGCCGCGGCTATTGCTGCAAACCTTTGCCGTCGCGGTGGCAATCTACGCAGTGCCGGCGGACTTACGCGTTGTGCCCATGCTGCCATGGTGGGCCGAGCGTGTCGCTCTCGTTGTCGGCGGATTGTGGTTCGTCAATCTGGTGAATTTCATGGATGGCCTCGACTGGATGACGGTAGCGGAGGTCGTGCCGATCACCGCTGCGCTCGCCGCGATCGGGCTCCTCGGCATGCTGCCGCCGGAAGCGATCGCGGTAAGTTTTGCACTGTGCGGCGCCATGATCGGCTTTGCTTTTTTCAACCGCCCGGCGGCCAAGCTCTTCCTTGGCGATGTCGGCAGCCTTCCCATCGGGCTCGTGCTCGGCTGGCTGTTGGTTTTGCTCGCCGGCAATGGCGGCCGTGCTGCGGCAATCCTGTTGCCGTTATACTATCTCGCCGACAGCACCATCACGCTCATTCGCCGCGCCATCGACGGCCAACAAATCTTGCAGGCACATCGCACGCATTTCTATCAGCGCGCCACGGACCGCGGTTTTTCCGTGATCGAGGTGGTGGCGCGCGTCTTTGCCGTCAATCTCGCGCTTGCGGCGCTTGCGCTCGCGACCGTGCTGCTGCCGTCGCGCTCAACCGATATTGCCGCCTTGGCCGCGGGCGCCACCCTTGTCGCCTGGCTCCTCATCGCATTGGCGCGCGGCCGAAGCTGAAAGGCAGCCCTCACTCGGCGGCGGCCGGCCGCCCTTTGCGTTGCGCGAAACGGCGGTCGAAGACGTGCTCGGCGATGCGGTTCTTCAACATTTCGATCGAGCCGCCGGCGATCATCCAGCCACGGGTGCGCCGCATGCAATATTCGACCAGCGTCTCGCGGCTGTAACCCAGCGCGCCCATGATCTGCACCGCCTCGCTCGCGACTTCGAAGCCCGCCTGATTGCAAGCCGCCTTGGCGACGGCGGTCTCATAGGCCGACGGCAGGCCGCGATCGGCATTTGCCGCGGCGCGGTAGAGCAGGAGCTGCGCGCCGTCGAGCTTGATCGCCATGTCGGCGAACTTCCATTGCAGACCCTGAAACTCGCACAACGGCCGGTCGAACTGTTGCCGCGTCATCGCGTAATCGCGCGCCGCGTTGAAGGCGTAACGGCCATAGGCCAGCGAGCGCGCCGTGTTGCCGAGCCGTTCGACGTTAAAGCCGGCCATTTGCTTCTTGAAACCGCCCGGCCCGAGCAGGACGTTCTCGGCCGGAATGCGGCAGTCGTCGAAATGAAGCTCGCACCATTCCTCGTCGCTCATGAACGCCGATGGCGCGCCGATGGAAAATCCCGGCGTTCCGCGCTCGATCAGCGCCGAGCCGATGCCGCCGACACCGGGACCGAAACGCACATAGACGAGGAAAATCTGCGCGTCGGGACTGAACGTGGAAAATACCTTGCTGCCGTTGATGACGTAGTGCGAACCGTCGGGCCGCGCGCTGGTCTTGAGATCGGTGAGCGCCGAGCCGGCGTCGGGCTCGGTCATGCCGAGACTCATCACCATGCGGCCGGCGAGAAGCTGGCCCAGCCAGCGCGCCTTTTGCGCACGCGTGCCGTATTCGGCAAAGGTGCGGATCGGGCCGAAATTGCCGAACTGCACCACATCGGCGCTGCGCGGACATTCGGCGGCGATCTGCTCGATGGCGATCACCGCATCCATCAGCGTGCCGCCCTGCCCGCCGTCGCTTTGCGGCAGCGTGATGCCCATGAGACCGTGCCTGGCCATCAGTTGCGCAACGTCGAAGGGAAAGCGCGGATCGTGCGCGCGCTTGAGCGCGCCCGCCGCAAGCTGCTCGCGGGCGAAACGGCGCACCTGTTCGGCGAACTGTTTTTGCTCCGCCGTAAAGTCGAAGTTCATGGGGCGTTCTCCGGGCCTCCCGGTCCTTGGCGACCCTAAGGGAGAACTCCACTCTCAAGTCGCCATTGTCACCGGTTTGCAATACTATCGTGCGCCTAAATCCGACGCACCACGGCATCACACGATTTTCGGGAGACGGGGGCAATGCACAAGTGGACAACGACTTTCATCTTTGCCGCGCCGTTGGCGTTAGCCCAGCGCGCGCCGGCACAGGCCGCCGACGTCATCTGCTATAATTGTCCGCCGCAATGAGCTGACTTCGCCACCATGCGATAGTCCTCAAGCCTATCCGTTGGCCCGGCCCGTTGTCATGCTCCGCCGCCACCCGTCCGAGAAGCTCAAATGACTTGGTCCGACACCTTCCTCCGCCTATTGAAGGACAACGACGTCCGCCTCGTCGCCTATGTGCCCGATAACGTGCTCACGCCGCTGATCAAGGGCGTCACCGCCGACAATTATTTCCTCTCGGTCGGCGCGACGCGCGAGGACGAGGCGATCGGCGCCGTGACCGGCGCCTATATGGCGGGGCTGCGCGGGGCGGTGATGATGCAGACGTCCGGCTTTGCGCTGATCGCCAACGCGCTCGCCTCGCTGGTCTTGCCGTATCAGATTCCGGCGATCATGCTAATTTCCGAACGCGGCACCATGGGCGAATTCAATATCGGCCAATCGCTGGTCGCGCGCACCATGCGGCCCACGCTCGACACGCTCGGCATCGCGCACCATACGCTGACCGACGAAGCGACCATGCCGTTCGTCGTCGATAGCTCGATCAAGCAAGCCTATTCGACGCAGGCGCCGGTCGCCTTCATCCTGTCGCCGCTGTTGACCGGCGGTAACCCGGCCGCCAAAGCCAAACTGAAGATTTGAGGGACGCGTGAGCAACGATCGAGCTTCAGTGAAGACACTCAACCGCACCGCGCTCACCAAGCGTCTGGTGCAAAAGCTAAAGCACGACGAGGCGGTGATCGGCGGCATCGGCAACGCCAATTTCGATCTGTTCGCCGCCGGCCATCGGCCGCAGAATTTCTACATGCTCGGCAGCATGGGACTGGCCTGCCCGATCGCGCTCGGCGTCGCGCTGGCGCAGCCGGAACGCGGCGTGATCGCGCTCGAAGGCGACGGCTCGATCCTGATGGGGCTCGGCTGCCTCGCCACCATTGCCAATTTAAAACCGCGCAATCTCACCATCGTCATCTGGGACAACGGCATCTACCAAATAACCGGCAAGCAGCAGGCGGCGACCGCCGGCGTAACCGACATCGTCGCGGTGGCGCGCGGCGCCGGAATTTCCAATGCGGAATGGGTGCGCGACGAAGCCCATTTCGACAAATTGCTCGACCGCCGCTTCGACGACGGCGGGCCGGTTTTGCTGGCGGTGAAGATCGACGACGCGCCCGGCCAAGGGCAGACGCCGCGCGACCCGGCGCTCATTCGCAGCCGCTTCATGAAGGGGCTCGGCACCGGCCGCGGCGGCGCGCTGGAGGCGTAGCAGCCGCACGCCCCCCTCGCCCCGCTTGCGGCCCGCCTTCGCTCGCTGGGCGAGCTTCGGCGGGTTCGAGTCCGCCGAAGCGCCTAAGCGCGAAGGCGGAGGAGAGGTGAAAAGCAATCCCGTTCTCGCGGCGCGTATGCCCGCGGGTTTTGTCAAACAGCGACAGTCGTAGCCCGGATTGAGCGGAGCGAAATCCGGGAACGATCAAGAAGTTTCAATGTCCATCCCGGATTTCACTTCGTTCAATCCGGGCTACGAAGGAAGAAGAAAGAAGGGAAGCGGAACGCCGGCAGACGCACTAGTCCATGTCCCGCATGCAAGCGGCGTGCGGGGCGCGCCACGGATAAGGCGGCTTGCGCCGCCCTCCGCTTACGGGCGCGCTCGCCTGCCGGCGTTCCACCACGGCTCCTGCCTAAGGGAGTCGTCGTCCCAAAGGCGCGACCCGGGCCAGGCTTCGTGGGACGCAGCGCCAAACAGGGCGGGGGTCACTCCGCCGGCACCGCACCCACTTCCAGCGAAGCACCTCGCGCACCGGTCGTAATGCCGGCAGGCTTGATGCCCGAGCCGCCCGGGAGCGCAGCTGATGAGGCCGCGCCCGCGGGCACCGCACTCGCCCCTGCCGGCCGGCATCACCGGACGGCGTCCCTTAGGGCGAGCTTGATTCGCACCGTTTATCACTGAAATAGTGACGATGTCAAGGGGGCGTTACGGGATCAGTGACCTCCGTGCTTGAATTCCGGCAGGCCCGGCGTATTTTCGATTGTCTGGACGCAGCCGCATCGGCGGGAGCATTGGCATGAAGATCAAGGTCGTGGTGCATGACGCGGAGGAAGGCGGCTTCTGGGCCGAGGTGCCCGCCATTCCAGGCTGCGCCACCCAGGGCGAGACCATGGACGAGCTGATGCGCAACCTGCACGAAGCGATCGAAGGCTGCCTTGCGGTCGACGTTGCGGCGCCCAAGCCGGGCGGCAAGGAGCGCATTCTCGAAATCGCCGTATGAGGACGATCGCCGGCCGCGAGATAGAGCGCGACCCGCCTCGTCGGCGGGACCGCCCCAACCGCGTTTGTCCGAGACTCAACCCGATCGGCTGACCAATGTCCGCTCCCGTCCGAAGCGGAAGTGACCGAACTGGTGAAAACGTCGAGATGGGCCGATGCTGTTGAAAAAGTCGACGACCAGCGGTGAGTATGCAATTTTTTACTCCTAGCAGACCGTTTCTTAAATCAATATTCTCCATTCCGCGCTTTTCTTGAATCAATATTGCACAGAGACCCCCCTCAAAATCTTTTTTCAACAGCATCGGCCATAAGCGGCAATCCGTTAGAGCTGCCGTCCATTCGGCTGAAACCAGAAGCGGGAAGCAGCCGGCAACGCCAACTGCCCGCGGTATCATCTGTTGTGCCGGTTCGCTCTGATCACTGCCGTCTGGCAATGGCCAAAATTGCGCCTATCACAATGATCGCAACAATGACTATGAATGTCCATGTGATGGGGTTGAGGTGCATCATATTTTTTTTTGCTTATCGAGTTTGGTATCGATCGCGACGGCATTTTTCATCAACTCATGCCCGGCCGCTTCTAGACCAGCGGCAATTTCCTCTTTAAGGCCCTGCAATCTCGCGCACCGGAAACACTGCTCCGCCTCACACACGAGACGTTCCGCCTCGCTGCTAAGATCCGTACGAGAGCTCGTGCTGGTCGCGATATTCCGCAGTAACGTCGCGCTTAACGAAATAACCAAGTCGCGCAGGTGCTGAACTTCGACCTGTAGTTCTTCGATGGAAGGTTCGTTCATAGGGGTCTCAGTCAAAGCCAATTTGCTGAAGTGAAGCAAATGGAGACAGAGGCGCCGATTGTCCAATACTTGAAAGTGGTTTCTGCGATCTGATTTGTGTATAGTTGCGATCGAGGGCTGGGATCGAAGGGCGATGGAGCTACGTCACCTCCGTTATTTTATCGCGGTCGCCGAGGAGCTAAACTTCACGCGCGCAGCCAAGCGATTGCGTATTCATCAGCCGCCATTGAGTTCCCAAATTCGCCAGTTGGAAAAGGAATTAGGAACGCAGCTGTTTCGGCGGCTTGCAAAAGGCGTCGAGCTGACGGATGCGGGAAAACTCTTACTTGAACAAGCCCGCATCATTCTGAAACAGGTCGACGACGCTGCTGTTGGCGTGCGCCGCCGCGCACGGGGTGAAACGGGACGCATCATCATCGGCACAAGCGGCGCGTTCTTTCATCCGGTCATCATGAAAATACTTCGTGAATGCAAGGCGCGCTATCCGAGTCTGACAATTGCCCCCGACGTGGAAGTAACGAACATCTCGCTGCTGATCGGATGGCTCCGTACCGGACGAATCGATGCCTGTCTCATCCCTCTTCCCACCGATGACAGCGATGGTCTGACAATCGAGCCGCTTACCGACGAAGATTGCGTCATTGCCTTGCCGCGCGGACATACGCTGGCCAACCGAGAATCTGCGCCATTGTCCGATCTGATCAAAGATACATTCGTTCTCTCTTGTCGTGCGTTTAGCCCTGCCGTGTATGATTCAATACTCGCCGCGTGCCGCCACGCAGGCTTTACTCCAAAGATCGGCCAAGAGGCATGGTCATTTGTGACCGCCTTGCCGTTAGTGGCGGCAGGTTTCGGCGTATCGATTGTGCCGCGATCGTTCAGCGAACTCCACGTCGTTGGAGTCACTTACATCGATATTGAGGAGGAAGCGCCGCGCTCAGGGATCGGCTTGGCCTTTCGCGCGGACGAGAGATCCCCTGCACTTAAGAATGTCATGAAAGTGGTTCGCGTCGTCAAACTTTCGAACTGAATGTCCGACTTGGGTCAACCACGTCATTTCCGGCGCGCATTCGGACTTCTGCTTCTCACCCAACAGCAGCCATTTCGCTGCGTCGCACTAGGTGAAGCGCAGGGCCAATTAGCGACAAAGTGCAGCGCGGCAAAATCCCTATTCGAAGCCGCAGAAGGCCGCGATGTCGGGTTACACTCTCCCACTCCCGCAGGTCCGCTGGCGATAGTCTACGGCCCACCCGATTGAAGGCCGATTCTGTTCACAATTTCCTGCGCGACATCAAACAAAATCCTCGCGTCTACCGCGAGGGCGATTAACCCTGCCAACAACCCGATGGTGAGCATTAGTCCGTCCGCTTCGAGGTAAGCGAGGGAAATGAAACTGATCAAAGCGGCAGGAAGCACGTTGCTCGCCGGTAGCGGATTCGTGAGCAGCCTCACTGTGAGCAACAAGACCACTAAGCCGACAATCCGCCTGGTAGCGCCCAACGGCATCGGCCAACGCGGGCGGACTGCCGCCTCCACCACTTTCAAGATCGGGATCGCGCGGTTCAGCGCCGTGCTGAGTTTTTGGGTCGGCAGCGGTTTCGTCGCGATCCACTTGGGGAAAATCGGGGAGGGCCGACCTGCAATCATTTGAAGCGCCGGGGCCAGGAGCAAGAACCCAGCAGGCAGCGAAATCCCGGGTGCGGCGGCGGCAATCGCAAGCAGCAGGATGATTGCTGCATATGATTGGTCGTGAAGACTGGTCATGAGCCACTCCAAGGTGAAGTGACCGGCCGGCGCACCTTCCTGCACCCGTTGGAGCAAAGTTGAGGCGGCGACAAATGCCGGCCGCGTTTGCTGCGTTTCGCTCACGTCGGCCTCCCTGAGGCGGAAACACCGGGCCCGGTATCACGCCTGAGAGTGGCGCGCCAACGGCCTCGCCGCTTCCATTTTTATCATCGCGACCCCTCTGCCATGCTGAAACTTCCGGGCGGAAAACGCCGATGGCTGACACGTCGCTCCGGCACCAGAACGCTGAGCGCCCGGGGCCGAATTTTGTAGTGAAGTGGCGCATCCATGACGCTGACTTCTCCATCAATGGATACATTGACACGCGCGGTTCCGGGCTCAACCCATATTTCTTCCGTTTCGAAAGAATTGAGTTCTTCATCGGCATCGCCCCCCAAAAGGGTCCGCAGCGCAACGCCCACGAAATTTCGGCGGCCATGGCTCGGCGCCGTGCACACCCACAACCGGCCGGAATTCAACGTTGATCGCGTACCGATTTTCGGGCCGGACGTGTGATAGCGGTTGTTGCCGACGAACAAGAAAGGCGTCACGTGCTCTAGCGCTGCGATTTGATCCATATGCAGTTTAATGCGAAGGCGGAAATAGCGCCGCACAATCGACCTCAGGGCAAGCATGAATGCTACGTGCTTCACATGTCCGCGCCGCTCCAGCTCTTCCCGTTGGCGCACGAAATGCGGATAGAAGCCTACACCCGAATTGTTCACAAAGACGCGGCCGTTGACCTCGCCGACATCCACATGGGTAATTTTTCCCGTGAAGAGATTCCGGACGGCAGCTTCGATGTTCAGCGGCAACCCGATATCTTTGGCAAAATGGTTCAACGTCCCCATCGGGATAACGCCGAGCGCGGTAACGGTGCCTGCCAGTTTCCCAGCCACGGCATTGACCGTACCATCGCCACCACCTGCGACAACCGTCTGAGGGCGGTTGGCCAACGCACGTGCGACCAAAGACGAAATGTCGTCACCGCGCTTTGTAACAATCACCTCCGCCTTGGCGCCGAATTCGCGCGCAATATGCGCAATGTGCGTCTTCGCTTCCTCCACATGAACGGAATGGCCATTGAGTATGCAGACTGGGCCCGGTGAAGCTTGCTGCCGGGCCGATGTCATGACCTACCCAACACCATCATCGTTACCCGCTGATAATCCAATCTCGCTGCCGAGGGGAAGCAATTCAGAAATGCGTTGAGCTTACTTCTTATCCGGGCTGTTTTTTCGAGCGCAGACCTCTCACGATCGACAGAGCGGCAGGAACGAGAAGCTTTTGCGCAGCAACGTCCAATGGATTTTGGACAATTCCTGTGATGGTTTCCTTTACGTTCTTGATTTCCTGGCCCACGGCTTCGAGCGTGAGTTTGAGGTCTCGCGTGTCCTCTTGAATTGCTTCAACCGCCATTTTGCGGACTTCGAACGCAAGATCGATTTCCGGTCCTGGCCGGGAATTGCTGCCTACCAAGAGAATGATGGCCGCGATGACAAGATCGACCGCCGCAACAATGGCGGCCGCCCACACCGCCCCGACGGGTGCCTGTAAGGCATAGAAAGCGGCGACATTGGCCATGCCCAGCCCGAACACCGCGATCAGTGCTGCGAAGGCGAAAAGGCCGAGCCGACGCACTAGGACGTTGACCCAAATTCTGCCGATGAGAAAATCGGCCTTGTGCAGAACCTGTAGGTCACGAAGTAGATGATCGATCATGTCACCACTCCTCAGCGGCGTCCAAGCAGGCGGCCGATCAATATTCCGACCAACATTGCGCCGATCACACTTTGGGTGGGATGCGCGGAGATGTTCTTCTCCGCGTCCGCGAAAAAGCTTGTGACCTCGTTGACAAGCTCGCGCAGCTGATCCCGCAATTCGTGCTCGTCCGCACTCTCCTTAACTGGCTCGGTATGGCTGGTTGGCGCCGGCGGCGAAACGGCGGACGCCGCCGAGCGCTCTCGCTGCGCGGCCGAAAGCTCGTCTTGCAACGACTTTAGTTCGCGCGACACGACAACATCGGCGGCCATCGCAACGCCCTTTCGAGGTCAGCGGTATCCGTCCAAGCTCGCCTCAAGGCAGCCGCTTCAGGCGGCCGGCGGACCAGAGCGCTTGAGTACGTCCCATGCAGCCTGATTGGCGCGATCAAAGACTTTCCGCGACTCCGCCAAAGCCGCGCTCAACGCCGACCAGGATTCGCTTCCCGCCTGTTTGACCTTCTGCAAGCGTGCTTCGGCCTCCGATGCATCCGCCTTCATCTGCTTGACGGCGGCATCGATGTCGATGCGCCTCGCGGCTGCCACCTTGGCTGCTTCACCATGGAACTTCTCGGCCGCCTGACGCCAAGCCTTCACTTGAGCCGCGGCAACGTCCCGGAACGTAGCTTGTTGCTGCCCGATCTGCTTACCGACGGTCTCGAAGTAGGTTTTGACCTGTGCCTCGAACCCGTTCCACTGCGCCTCCAATTGCTTCCTGGTCTGTTCCCACGCGGCTTGCCCCGCTTCGGCTTGTTTCTTCACAGTGGCCTGAAACTCATCGCGTTGTTTTTTCAAGTCTGCGATCAATTCATCCGATTTGGCTTTGGACTCCGCCTTTACTTGGCCCGCCTTGGCTTTGAGCGACGCCAACGCGGCATCCATCTCGTCAATGCGCTCCTTAGCCCAATTTAGGTGACCATGCATGCTGCTCTGCTCTGACATTATCGCCTCCACTTTAAGGATTGGCTGAGCATGATCGGCCACCGGATTGCGTTCACCTTGATTTAGATCAATGTCCCCTTCACGTTTTCCGGAAATCTTAGGCCGCTCAAGTCCCTCGGCTGCGGGCCACTGCTTATGATCTTGCCTCACCCAGGCGCACCGCGGGTTGAGCTTACTGCCGGCTACGAAATGTATGAACGCGCGAGATAGTAGTGCAGGTACTCAACCGGACCCGCCGGGTCACAGCTAATTATCAGACGAGAGTCCTGCTGTGGGTCATCAGGAGCCATTCCGCGATGCCCGCTCAATGTCGGCTTGTCTGCGGCCGGCAAAGGATACATTCTGGCAACGTATCAGAATATCGGCAACACGGGGGCATGTCATGTCGATAATCCAAGAAGCTATAGCGCTTCGCGAACATTGGGTGGCGTATCTGATCGAGGGCATCTTGCTAGTGATCCTCGGTGCGGCGGCGATCCTGGTTCCAGTCTGGGCCACTCTGACGGTGACAATACTCCTGGGCTGGCTCTTTCTCTTCAGCGGTATTTTCGGCTTGATCACGACGTTCTGGTTGAAACAGGCGCCGGGCTTCTGGTGGTCACTGCTCTCGGCCGTCCTCGGCATCGTGGTTGGCGCCTTGTTGATCGGCTGGCCGATCAGCGGCGCGATTTCGCTGACACTGGTGCTGATCGCCTACTTCGTGATTGAAGGCATTTTTGGGATCATGTTTGGGCTCGAACACAAACGCTTGCTGTCGGGACGCTGGGGCTGGCTGGTGTTCAACGGCATCATCGACCTGGTCCTTGCCGGAATAATCGTCTTCGGGCTTCCTGGTACCGCGGTTTGGGTGCTCGGGCTATTGGTCGGGATCGATCTGGTGTTCGGCGGATCGGCGCTGATCGCCCTGGCATTGGCTGCCCATCAGAGCAAGTCAGCCTAAGTTTTCTTCAAGTCTGTCGGCTGCTTCGTGCTGCGTTGCACCGAAATCTCGCAGCCAATGTCGCAGACGGGTCATTCGCTACCGAGGTGAACCCTGTGGAATGTCCGCAATTGCCAATAGCGGACACCGCAGATCGGCGAAAAACGAGGGGTGAGCTTTGGTGGGCAATTGGTGGCTTGACTAGCCTCCGTTCATATAAGCCCGGCTTGGCTTTGTGGCCGACCGGGCTCTTCCTCGCTCCGCTCATGCCGCGCGTACGCGGGAATGAGCCGATGAGCGGCCGTCAATTCCCCGAAAAATACTTATCCGGCCCCTGCCGGCCTTCGCAATAATCCGCCGCGCTACTCGATCTGCGGGACGCCGGCCTTCACAATGATGTCGTGATATTTCTTGGTCTCATCGGCCATGAACTTCCTGCCCTGATCCGGAGGCAGATAGAGCGGCTCCGCACCTTGTTGTTGGAACCTGGCGCGAACGCCGGGATCCGCGAGCGCCGCTTTCATCTCGCCGTTGAGCTTGGTCACGATCGCCTCAGGCGTAGCTTTCGGCACGACGAGTGCAAACCAGCCGGAAACGAGGAAGTCGGGCAGCCCGGCTTCCTTGGCGGTCGGGACAGCCGGCAAGGCATCCAGCCGATTGATGCCGGCAACGGCCAGCGCCTTGGCGCCCTTGGCTTGCAACGCGGCCAACACGTTCGGGTACCACTGGAAGCCGAGCGGGACTTGACCAGACATCAAATCCGGCACGTATTGACCGATGTTCTTGTAAGGCACGTGCGTAATCTTCACGCCGGTGAGCTGGCTGAAATATTCGCCGGCCAGATGCTGCGAACTGCCGATGCCGACCGAGCCGTAGTTGAGCTCGCCGGGCCGCGCTTTGGCATAGGCGATCAGCTCTTGCAGATTGTTCACCGGCAGCTTGCTGCTCGCCACGACCACGATCGTGAAGGCCGCAAACGGCGAGATCATTGCGAAATCCTTTTGCGGATCAAAATCGAGATGTTTGTAAAGCGTCACGTTGGCGGTAAGCGGTCCCGAGGCGCCGCCGAGCAGCGTATAGCCGTCGGGCGCGGCCCTGGCGCCGTCGGCGGTGCCGATATTGCCGCCGGCGCCGGGACGGTTCTCGACGACGATCGGCTGTCCCATCGATTTGGACATTTTGTCGAACAGGATGCGGCTGACGACGTCGCTGGCGCTGCCGCCGGCGAACGGAATGATCGCGGTGATCGGCCGCGTCGGATAGTTTTGCGCAAGATCCTGCGCGGATACGGCACTGCCGCTAACAGTGAGCGCCAGCGTTAAAGCTGCGCCAAGCAGGAATCCGTTACGCACGGAAATATCTCTCCAGTCCTTGCCAGCCTTCGAGGTAACTTTCGGCCTTGCGGAGATTGGTTTCTCGACTCATCGGTCTGCCAAAAGGCGCCGCCGCCGGATAATCGGTCACAATCGTAACGAATATCCGCTTTCGCAAGGTCAGGCGCAAGCACGTTGGGGCAGTTCCGAGTTCCCCGCGCGTTGCCGCTGCCGCAATTCGCCTTGAATGACTCACAATCCGTCCCAAAAGCCGCCGGCTTGAACCGGCATGAGCGGCATGCAGTCGAGGGGAAATCTCCCAGTAATCCACGTTGCAACGGCGCCGATGGACGCCGTGGCGGCACGTTCGATGAGGGAACGGGGATGCGTCCGATACTCGCGTTTGCCATTCTGCTGGCAGCGCTTTCCAGCGCCGCGCCGGAACCGGAATATTCTGCGTTCTTCGCCGATTATCTTCAGGCCGAAGGCGGCAACGCGGTTCCGTCACTGATCGAAATCGAATCGTCCACCGGCAGGACCGACCGGCTCGCCGTTGCCGCGCTGCAACCGCACGCGGTGCCGGTCGAAACCCTCAGGCCCGCAGACGATGCCGCGAGCGCCGTCAGCAACGTTAATGCGGCGGATGGCGGGAGCGTCCCCGAGCACGCCGGCGACATTTCGCTCAACGATCTGTGCAATGCGCTGTTCACCTCTGCACAGAACAACAATCTGCCGATTGCGTTCTTTGCCAATCTGATTTGGCAGGAAAGCCGGCTGCGCGACGACGCCGTCAGCTCGAAGGGCGCATTGGGCATCGCCCAATTCATGCCGGAAACCGCGGCGGAGTCGGGCTTGGACGATCCGTTCGATCCGCTTCAGGCGATCCCGGCCTCGGCGCGGCTGTTAAACGAGCTGCGGCTCGAATTCGGCAATCTCGGCTTCGTGGCCGCCGCTTACAATGCCGGAGCGCGTCGCGTCGCCGAATGGCTCGAACATCGCGGCAGTCTGCCGCGCGAAACGCGCGGCTACGTGGTCAGCGTGACCGGCCTCTCCGTCGACGCCTGGCGGAAAATCGCCGTGGCCGACGATGCGCTCACTTTCGCTCGGCCGTTACCCTGCCGCAGTCTGCCGACGTTCGCGAGTTTCGAGCAGGCACAATCGGCGGAGGCCCGGCTGGAGCAGGCCAAGCTCGCACAAGAGCAAGCGCGGCTCGCTGCAGCGGCGCATGAGCAGAATGGCGGCCGCAAGCTCGCAGGTGCGCACGGCCGGCACGAAGCACGCCGCGCTACCCACGATCGCCGCGCCGGCAAGCGCGAAGCCGAGCACCATCCGCGCCTCGCCCGCGGAAAGCGCAACAGCGCGTGAAGCTTCTCAGTCGACCGCGACACTTGCCGAACCGCGTCGCATGCCGAGCGCCACGATCCGTTGCAAGAGGTCCGGATAACTGACGCCGACGTGCTTCGCCGCCGTGGCGAATTCCTGGCTCTCGGCGATTTCGGGATTGGGGTTGGCTTCGAGGAAATACGGCGTGCCGTCGGCGGCGAGACGGAAATCGATGCGCGCATAGCCGTCGAGTTCCAGCGTGCGGTAAGCCCGTTTCGCCATGTTCTGGATGCGGGCGGTCAGCTCCGGGGTGAGGTCTTTCGCCGGTCCGTGCAAAATACCGCGGCGTTCCTGATAGTCGGTATCGTGCTTGACCTTCTCGGTGGCAATGAGCCAGTCGCCTTGCGCCATGTTCTTGAATTCGAGCTCCCATAGCGGCAACGTGAGCAAACGGTCGTTACCGACGATACCGACGTAGATTTCGCGCCCGTCGATATATTGCTCGGCGATGGCGGCGGTGCCGATCCGCTCATGGATGAAGTTGACCCGTTCGACGAGCCTGTCGTCGGAGTCGACGACGGAGGCCTGCGAAATACCGTAGGAGGCGTCCTCGTTGACGCTCTTGACGATGAGCGGCAAGGCGAGCCGCGCCGGGCGCTTGACCTTGCGGCGCATCGGAAAGACGGTGAAGGCCGGCACCGGAACGCGGTGATAATGCACCAGCGTCTTCGACAAATCCTTGCCGCGCGCCAGCATCAGGCCGCGCGGATTGCAGCCGGTATAGGCCACGTGCATCAGTTCGAGGTAGCTGACGACATTCTGGTCGTAGATGGCTTCGCCGCGGAACTGCTCCAACAGCGTGAACACCACGTGCGGCTTCCACGCCTCGATCTCGTTGCGGATCGGCTTTAATTCGTCATGCACGCCGAGCGGACGCACCTCGTGCCCGGCCGCGCGCAACGTCGTCACCACGTCGTATTCGGTTTTCCAAACGTTGATTTCCTGCTCGGTGTAACCCTTGCTTGATTCCGGGGGTATCAGGTCCGGGTGCATGAGCACCAGGACGCGAAGCCGTTTCATAATGCGATCCATTTTCGCCGCGACGGACCGAACAGTGCATGCATGGTTTTGGCGGTCAACAGCACCGTGAATTCCATGATCAGTTTGCGCTCGGAGCCGACCGCGCGCAAATTCAGTTCGCGGCAGCGCTGCATCATATCGTCGAGCACGGCATCGAAGGTGAGCTGATATTCCCCGGTCCACTTGGCGACCAATTCCCGCACCGTGGCGCGGTTGCGCCGGATGAACGACGACGCCGCTTCCGAGCGGCGATGCTTGGAGTCGGCGGAGAACAGCCGCAGCAGATCGCGGTCGTAGGTTTTCGGCGTATCGACGACGTAGAGCGCGCGCTTTTTCTTGTAATATTCGCCCAGCGTCTGGCTGAGCTTGCCGAGTGGATCGACCTTTTCACGGTGCGTGAGCAGCGGCCGCTTGCCGGCGATTTCCGCCATCACCTCGTCGACATATTCGAGCTTTTTGAGCGCCGGCCAGCCGGCATAGCGCGTCCGCCATTGCGAGCGCGGGCGCAGCCACACCGCAAAGGTCTCGGCGAAATCCTCGTCCGGATGGCTCTGCGCGTACCACAGCCGCAAATGCTGGACATGATTGCGGCTCGCCGGATTGGGCCGGTAATACCGCGGATAAGGTTTCGACGACGCACCGAACAGCTGCTGCCAGCGGCGGCGGCGATAGAGCTGATAGGCGTGGGTGACGACGTGACCGCATTCATGGCGCAGAATCCGCATGCATTCGGCGAAGGTGCCGCCCTCGACGTCGAGGATCATTTTCTTTTCAAGCCGCATCAGCCGGGGGTGCGCGAGATAGAACGGGATGGCGATGCCGGGCGTGTTCTCGGGGGAAAACCACTCGCTCGAGATCCAGGCATGCGGACGCACCCGAATGCCGTGCTCGGCGAGCTCGTCGTAGAGCGCATGCAGGCATTTCTCCAGCCAAGTGCCCTCGACCGTCACCTTGAGGTCCTTGAGCCGGACCTCCAGCAACGCCTCGTCGGACAATGCGGCCCAGGCGAATTTCTTGCGGAATTTCCTAGCCGGCATGGTGCTTCGATACCCGGACAAATCGCTTGAGCAAATGGTGTCATGGCAGCCCGATGCCGACAACTGCCAAGACGCCTGCCAAGATGCCTGCCATGCCGCCGGGTGCGCAGCATCGCGATAGCCGATAGGATGGGGCTTCATAAAGCCGTCAGCGCCCAGAAACCCCCAATGCAGGCCCCCTCCCGAGAAGACCTCGCCCGATCCGGCTCGCTCGACGAGCTTTACGGCAAGCTCGCTTTGGTCGGCATCGCGCCGGGCTGGAATAAGAAGGTCGCCTCGCTGTGGCCGGCGCCGAAGAAGAATTTCGCGCCGGCGCATTGGCGCTACGAACAGGCGCGCGGCGCGCTCGATGCCGCCGGCCGGCTGATCAACACCGAGTTTGCGGAGCGGCGTAACCTCATCTTGTTCAATCCGGCCTCGGGCGAAAGCTACGGCACGGTGCGCACCATGGTCGCCGCCTATCAGATGATCATGCCGGGCGAATGGGCGCGCGCGCACCGCCACACGCCGAACGCGCTGCGGCTTATTCTCGATTCCGAGCCCGGGACCTATACCGAGGTCGACGGCGTCAAGATCGCCATGGCGCCGGGCGACGTGCTGCTTACCCCGAACTGGTCGAGCCACGGCCACGGCAATGACAGCCGCGCCAGCGCCTATTGGCTGGATTTCCTCGACGTGCCGCTGGTGCAATTGCTCGAACCGATGTTTTTCGAGCCGGCGGAGGAGGACGCGAACCACGAAGCATTCGAGCCCGCGCCGCCGACCAAGGATTCGCCCTTCGTGTTCCCGCTGAGCGAGACGTTAAAACGCCTCGACGCCGCCGCGCCCGAGCCGTCAGACCCGTTCGGCACCCATGTCGAACTTGGCAATCCGGCGCTGGATACGATCGGGCTGCACATGATGCGGCTTACCTCGCGCGAGCCGACGGCGCCGTATCGGACCACCGCGAACAACATCTACGCGGTGGTCAAGGGCTCGGGCGCAACGACGGTCGACGGCGAGCGCTTCGAATGGCGCCGCGGCGACGTCATCGCCGCGCCGGCGTGGCGGCCGCATTGCCACGAGGCCGCCGAGGATGCGCTTGTCTTGCGCGTCACCGACGAGCCGGTGATGGCCCGGCTCGGCTTTCACCGCGTCGAAGGCCAAACGCAAGCCGCGCACTGACGACGCGCCGGCAGTCGCGATCATCGAGCGTTCAAGAAAAAGGTTTCCATCATCCCCTTGCCCTTGACCTCGATGCTGCCGCGCCGTTCGAAATTGAAACGATCGCCGAGCAGAAGGCGGGTCGCGGCCGATATCTGAATTCGGCCGGGCAGCGAATGCGATTCCATGCGGCTCGCAGTATTCACCGTGTCGCCCCAGATATCGTAAGCGAATTTGTGCGTGCCGATGACGCCGGCGACGATCGGGCCGCTGTGGACGCCGATGCGCGCCTGTAATTTTACGTCGGTCGCCGCGCCGACGGAATTCACCGCTTCGAGCATGCGCACGGCAAGCTCGGCGATCCGGTTTGCATGATCGGTTTGGATTTCGGGAATCCCCGCCGCAACCATATACGCATCGCCGATGGTCTTGATCTTTTCCACCCCATGCTCCGCGGTCAGGCGGTCGAAGGCGGCAAATATCTTGCTGAGAAAGTCGATCACGCGGTCGGCCGGCAGATCCTGGCTGATGGTCGTAAAACCGACCAGATCGCAAAACAAAATTGTCGCCTCCACGATCCGATCGGCAATGACCATCTCGCCGCCTCGCATGCGATCGACGATCTTTTGCGGCAAGATGTTGAGGAGCAGCGTCTCGGAGCGTTGCTTTTCCTGCTCCAGGTCGGCGATGAATTTCTTCTCCCGGTCACGCAGCCATTTTTTCTCCAGCGAGGCGCCGACGCGCGCGCGCAACAGGACCGGGTTGAACGGCTTGGTCAGGTAGTCCTCGGCGCCGGCCTCGATGCAGCGCACCACGGTGTCGAGCTCGTCGAGCGCGGAAATCACGATGACCGGAATATGGCTAGTTTGCTCGGCCGCCTTGAGCCGGCGCAGCACCTCGAAGCCGCCCATTTCCGGCATGATAAGATCGAGCAGAATAAGATCGAAATCCTGCCGCGCAACAAGGTCGAGCGCGGACGCGCCGCTCGCGGCGGTTATCACCTTGTGGCCCTCCCGCGTCAGCCGGCGTTCAAGCACATCGCGATTGGCGGCGTTATCGTCGACCACGAGGATTGCACTTGATTGCAACGCCTCGTTTGATGCACCGGCCGCGGGCAATGGCGCCACGGTGCGCAACACATCGGCAACGACATCGAACTGCTCGGTGCGGCCGCCGCCATCGTCTGCGCCGTCGCTTTGCTGCCGCGCCAGGGCGACCATGGCGTCGATCTGGCCGAGGAGTTGATCGGCGGAATCCTTGAGCTTGGCGAGGTCCGCGCGCAGCGGCCGCTCGCCGCCTTCGGCCTCCATGTCCTCGATTAAGAGCTCGCTGTAGCCTTTGATGGCGTTGAGCGGCGTCCGCAAATCGTGACGCAGTCGGCGGTGAAACGCTTCGAGGGTCTCGCCCTCCTGGCGATCAGACGATGAATCTTTGATGATGCTTTTGACGAACGTGTTCAATTGGACGCTCGCGCTGCGCATCCGGTTAAGGTCGGGCAGCAGAGGGTCAAGCTGCAAACGACGCGCATCCTCGATGATCATATCGAGGAATTCGGTGACGGCCGTCGCCGGCGCCTGAACTTCCTGACGCAGAAACGCCGTCAAAGCCCGGTTCAGGCGATCGTCTGACGCGGTTCTCGACAAGGTCCCTCCATGAACACGGTTGGAGAGCCGCTAGCCTTTTCCGGCGCCAAGAAGCCGCTCGATCTTGCCGATCAGGCGATCGAGTTCCACCGGCTTGGTGTCGTAATCGTCGCAGCCGGCCTCGATGGCCTTTTCGCGGTCGCCGCTCATGGCGTGCGCGGTCAATCCGATCACCGGTACGCCCCGTGTCGCATCGTCCGCTTTGACTCGTCGCGTCGCCTCCCAGCCGTCCAGGACCGGCAGGCTCATGTCCATCAGGATGATGTCGGGCCGTTCGCTCTTCGCGAGGTCTACGCCTTGCTGTCCGTCCACCGCGAAAATTACTTCGAAGCCGCGACGAACGAGACGCCGCGACAGCATGTCGCGATTCATTTCATTGTCCTCGACCAGCAGCACTTTCGTCATCGGACGTTCCCTCGCCGTGTTTTCTTACGCATTCGCGCCTGCCGCTGCGCGCGCCGGCCGGCGCCGCACCGCCTCGCTGATGGCAGCGGCAATATCCAGCCGGGATGCCGAACCCTTGGCGATCACCTTTTGCGCTTGCCGCAGCAGGCGCTCGCGCTCGGCGGCGGTCAGCTGCTTTGCCGTCATGACGATCACCGGGATTTCGCGCCATTCCGTGTGCGCGGCGAGTGCGTCAAGCACCTCGAAGCCGTCCATTTCCGGCATCATCAAGTCGAGCAGCATCACGGTCGGTGCCGGATGCTGGCCAAGCCAAGCGAGGGCCTGCCGTCCGTCGACCGCTTCAGCGACCGGCAAGCTCATTTTTTCGATCGTCTGCCGCATCATCTCGCGCGCGGCGGCATCGTCTTCGACGACGAGAACCGGACCGTCGCGCCGCACCAGGCTGTGGACCAATGCAGTCAGCCGCGCGCGGTCCACAGGTTTTGTCAGTACGTCGACCGCGCCCAGCGACAGGCCGATGCCCCGATCGGAAAGGATCGTGACCATGATGACCGGAATGTCGCGCAATTCGGCATCGGCCTTGAGCGCGCTCAGCACGTCCCAGCCATCCGGCTTGGGCATCATGACATCCAGCGTGATCGCGTCCGGGCGTATCGTGCGCGCCAGATTGAGAGCCTCCTCGCCGCTGGCGGCATGGACGAGTCGATATCCCGAGCTCTTCAAATTGGTCGTCAACAAATCGCGCGCCGTGGGATCGTCGTCGACAACGAGAACAGTGGGCCGATCTGACTCGACCGAAAGCGGCGGGGCATCCGTGGCCTTGGCTTGCGCCGGTGCGAGAGGGTTATCCGGCAAAGCGATCGTAAAGGTTGAGCCCTCGCCGGGCTTGCTGGCGACGGTGACGTCGCCGCCGAGCAGCTGGCAGAAACTGCGGGTAATCACCAGTCCAAGGCCGGTGCCGCCGTATTTCGTGGCCGTCGAGGCTTCCGCCTGACTGAACGCCTGGAACAACCGGCCAAGCTGTGCCTCGGTCATGCCGATCCCGGTATCGGAGACGGCAAACCGCACCATCGGCTTGTCGGCTTGGAAGCGATCCGCCACCAGCGTCAGCCGGCCATTCTGCGTGAACTTGCTGCCGTTGCTCAAAATATTGAGCAGGCTCTGTTTGAGCTTGGTACGGTCGGTGCGCATGGTGCCGAGGTTCTCCGCCAAGCGGAGCTCGAGTGAATTGCCGTTCTTCTCCGCCAGCGGCACAATGATCGCGCGCACCTCTTCGAGCAGCGACGCGATATCGACATCTTCCAGGAAGATATCCATCTTGCCGGCTTCGACCTTCGACAGGTCGAGAATATCGTTGATCAAACCGAGCAAGTGACGGCCGGAGCTCTCGATCTTCTTCAGATCGAGGATGAGATTCTGCTGGCCGAGATCGGCGACATCTTCCTGCAGGATTTCGCTGTAGCCGATGATGGCATTGAGCGGCGTGCGTAGCTCATGGCTCATATTGGCCAGGAAGCTCGACTTGGTGCGGTTCGCCGTCTCGGCCGCATCGCGCGCGATCTCGATCTGATGCACGAGATCGTCCAATTCCGCCTCGCGCTGCTTGAGTTCGGTAATATCGGCGTAGGTCGCCACTACGCCGCCGTTCGCACTCTTGCGCTCGCTGACGCGAACCCATCGCCCGTCCGCTCGGTGCTGGACGTGCGGACCGCTCGGATTGCGATGTCGCGCCAACCGCTCCGCCACCCAGCGCTGCGGTTCGCTTTGCGCCTCCGGGATCAAGCCGTGCTCCACCGCATGCGACACGATCGATTCAAACGACGCGCCGATCATTCTCGTTTCACCGTATGAGAACATTTCCCGGTAGCGTGTATTGCAAGCGACAACCCTGTCTTCCGCATCGTAAAGCGTGAACCCTTCCGATATCGCCTCGATTGCTTCGGTCAAGGTCTGCTCCAATGCGCGTCTATCAATGATGTTTTTGCGAAAGACATCGATGGCGTCGACCATTCGGCCGATCTCGTCGCGGCGGTCGCGATGGCCGATATCGACATTAATCTCGCCGGCTGAAAGGCGTTGCATCACATCGGTAATAGATTCAATGGGCCTTACGATCGAACGACCGACCACGATAGCGACAAACGTGCTGATCAGAATGCCGGCGAGCGTTATTTGAATTATGAGGCTCTTGTTCCATTCGGCAGCCGAATAAAGCTGAGTGCTCATATTGCTCGCGGTGTACGAAATTGCGTCCGACAGATCTTGGAGATCGGTGTCGACGGCCTTGAAGGTGTCGTCGGTTTGGCCCAGCATCATCGTTGCCATGGCCGCGTCGGTTTGACCGATGTCGATCGTGTCCTTCGCCTGATTCTTACAACTCTGCCACTTGGCCAGCAGCCCCTGCATGGCCGCGCGTTCCAGGCTGGACAGATCGGGCCGTTTGGCAAGAGCGGCGATGCGGTTGGATACCGAATCGAGATCTGAATTGATTTCTGCGTACAGCGGCTTGAGCAATATATCGCTGACGCCATTGCTCGCCCACGACACGTAACGAAAGATTTTCATATGCGTGGCGACGACAGCCTCGCTGACCTGCGAAAATGCCTGCTGCTTCGGAATGAGTTGGTTGGTAAGTACCTGCAGACCTTCGGCCGACCGCGTCGAGGTCAAATAAGCATTCGCTCCCAAACCCAGCAGGCAAATCAGCAGCAGCGCCGATGCCGCCGACGCCTTTATTTGGATCGAAAGATTGTTGAAGAAACCGAGAGCGGACCGGATGCCGGCCGACGCCTTCGGATGCTTGTTGCGTTCGGGCAAAGCGGCAGCCTCGCCTGTGCTCGTCACTGCCGATAAACTCCGACGCCGACGAAATAATCTCCCATCTTTTCGACGTAACTGGTCTTGTCTTCGATTTTATTGGTTATCGGATTTGGCCACTTGTAATCGACCCAACCGCTTCCAGGCCCATTGGCAATATCGGCCAGCGCCTGAACGAGATATTTTCCGTCCTGGTCTTTAAGGCCGAGCAGATTCTTGCCGATTAACGCGGGCCGCGCGCCGTGAGCGACACAAAGTCCCTTATCTGGTCCTTCCCTGAAATAAATGAACGGATAGAGATCGCGATCGTGGAACTCTTTGTTCGACGGGTCCGAGACCGCCTTGAAGGTTGCGTCAGCCCCGTCTTTCTTGAACATTTCCTGGACACGCTTGACCATCGCCACCGCCTCATCCTTGGTACCGAACTCGGATGTGGCCGCGTGCAAGGGCATGATCGACAGCCCTGCAAACACCAGTAAAGCGATAAGTCGCATGATGACCTCCCAGCGGACTCCGGTGGGTTGATCTGACCCAGATTGTTTCCGATGCCCGAACGTGATTAATATTATCAGTTGCCGTCCGGTTCCAGCACGCGACAAACGGTCCGGGTCCTGTCCATTCTTACGATGGTAGCGTCACGAGGTCCAGGCCGATCTAGTTTGGCCGGTCGACCGCCAGCACCGTCGGGGCACCGTTCGAATTCGACCGCAAGCGGCGGAGCATCTGCGGGCTTGGCTTGGATTGGACCAACCGGGCGGTCCGGCAGAACAATCGTGAAGGTTGAGCCCTCGCCGGGCTTGCTGGCGACGGTGACGTCGCCGCCGAGCATACGGCAGAAGTTGCGGGTGATCGCGAGGCCAAGCCCGGTTCCGCCGTATTTCGTGGCCGTCGAGGCTTCCGCCTGACTGAACGCCTGGAACAGCCGGCCAAGCTGTTCCGCGGTCATGCCGATGCCCGCGTCCGAGATGGCAAAACGCACCATCTGTTTGTCGGTTTCGAGGCGATCCGCCACCAGCATCAGCCGGCCATTCTGCGTGAACTTGCTGCCGTTGCTAAAAATGTTGAGCAGGCTCTGTTTGAGCTTGGTGCGATCGGTGCGCATGGTGCCGAGATTGTCCGCCAAACGGAATTCGATTTTGTTGCTGTTCTTCTCCGCCATCGGAACGATGATCGCGCGCACCTCTTCGAGCAGCGGGACGATTTCGACGTCTTCGATGAAGACATCCATCCGCCCGGCTTCGATCTTCGACAGATCGAGAATGTCGTTGATCAGCCCGAGCAGGTGACGGCCCGAGCTTTCGATTTTTTTGAGGTCGGCGATGAGATTTTCCTGGCCGAGACCGGCGACATCTTCCTGAAGGATTTCGCTGTAGCCGATGATGGCATTGAGCGGCGTGCGCAGCTCGTGGCTCATATTAGCGAGGAATTGCGACTTGTGCTGGCTCGCGACTTCGAGCTGGCGGGTCCGCTCTTCTACCTTTCGCTCAAGACCGGCGTAGGATTCCTGCAAGCGGCCCGTCATATCGTTGAACTGGTCGGCAAGCGCCTCGAACTCGTCGCCGCTCTTGACCGAGATGCGCTGGGCAAGGTCGCCGCCGCCGATGCGCGCCGCGCCGAGCCGCAATTGCTCGATCGGCCGTAACAAACGCGTCGCTCGAATGCTGATGGCGATCAGGGTCACGATCACGACCAAGAGGCCGATGCCCGCTACGGTCAGCAGCGACCGCCACAACGTTTCCTGGAGCGGCGCGAGCGGCGCAACGACGCCATATTGCAAGCTTTCCGATCCGACGCGCAGCGCCTTCGCCACTCCGAGATACGCCGTCTGCTCGATGCTGTATTCGTGCGCTTTGCCGTCAACCCTTGCGGATTTGAGTGAGTCGTCCGCTGCAACACTCGAATAAATCAGATCGTTGCCGGCCCAGATCAGCGGATGAAGGATGCGTCGGCTCAACAATTCGCCGATCAGTGCGGAGTTTGCGACCGGCAAGCCGCCGAGCAGGTAACCCAAGAGCTGCGAACCTTGGCCCTGCCCGGCGTCGCCCAGGCTGGCGTCGCGAACTCGCAGCACCGGCCCCGCCGACACGAGATAGACCGTGCCGTTGCAACGAACCAATTGCTCGGCCTGTTCGCGGGCAACGACGCAATTCGCGCCGCTCGGCTCGCCATTCACGGCAAACCGCCACTGCCCCAGCGTCGTGTCCTTGTCGGTGCCGGAAAATGCGACATCATGCGAATCCGCGTCGAAAACGGCGACGAAGGAAATTCCCAAGACTTCTCGTTGCGCCCCGATGTATTTTTTGAGCTGCGACGTCATTCCCAGGTCGAGCGTGACCTGCAAGGTATTGTCCGATGCCATCCTGGTGAGGCCCTCGGACAGGTTTTTCTCGGCGCCCTGGAGGACGAGCGCGAATGTTTCGAGGTTGGCTTCGAGACCATTGGCAAACAAATTGCGCGCCTGGCGATTTAATTGAATGCCGAGGATGAGACAGGTGAATAACGCCGGCAGCACGACTGCCAGCGCCACCAGCACCATCAACCGGGTCTTGAACGAGCGCCGGCGGCGCGGTTGTAGGTCCGCTGCGGTTGTCATGCCAAAATCATCCGAAGTTCGCACGACTCACGCAACACCCCGCGTGCGCACGAATTATTCAGAAGGAATGATCGAGCGATCGTACAGCAACGGACGGCCCTCGAGCGGCAACAGATCGTCCTTATACACCGCATTGGCCGCCGCAAGAACCCGAGGCGGAATCTCGATGCCAAGATCCTTGGCGCGTTTGAGGTTGAACACGATGGCGGACTCGGGACCGTCTTCGATCGGCAAATCGCCGGCCTTCGTTCCATTGAGAATCTTCACCGCTTTCTCGCCCGCCAACCGACCCATGGCGCTGAAATTCTCGACCGCGCCGCCGAACAGGCCCATGCGGGCAAAGAAGTAGTTGATCGCCATCTCCGGCTTGCGCGAGTGCGCAAGCGTCCAATCGTAGATCTGCGCTGCGGCATAACGCTTGCCGTCGTCGCTAGGTAGCGACAGCGCCACCGGATAGATGGCCTTCACGTCCGGATCGTCGTTCAGGCGATCGATCAGCGCCATGTACTCCGACCAATTCTTCACGCGCTGCACTTCCCAGTGCACGTCGGTCACGTCCTTGAGCTCGATCTCGAATTGCTTGGTGAGCCCGTTGCCGGTAGGCGTATAGTCGGTGATCATCACAACTTTGGCGCCGCGCAATCCCGGCACCGCCTGCTCCATGACTTTCACGGCCTGGGCGGCATAGAGCTTTTCATACAGGCCGGTGATGTTGCTGCCGGGATGTTGCCTGCTGTCCATGTAATGCTTGCGCTCGTTGTACATTTCCGGTTGGCCGTTCATGCCGGAAAACACCACGGGAATGTCGGTGCCGACCAACGGCATCATCACTTCGGCGACCGCGGCGTCGTCATTGGCGAACACGAGGTCGGGCTTGAATTCGCTGATCTCCTTGAGCGCATTCTGGCCCTGGGCATGCATGGCCTCCGGCGAGGTGTTCACTTTGTAAGTGTCCATGTAGTACGTCTTGACCTGCAGATTGCGCCCGACAGTCCAGCCGCCGGCCGCAAGCGACTGCAGTTCGCCCTCGGCCTGCGGTTCGCCGCAGACATGTCCAGCCTCGTAGCTCTGGACGATGTAGACTCGCTTCGGCGGGTTTGCGGAAAACGCCGGTCCGGCACCGAGCAACGCCAGCGTTCCGAGTAGCCCAAACAGTGCGGTCGAGAGTTTGCGGGCAAATTGAGCCATGAGGGTACCTCCGCTTTTGGGTTGGATATATCATAGAGGCACCCGCATGTCTCCTCTTGGAGCCCGGATCTGCCGGTTTTGACCTTAATTTCACAGGCGAAATGCCGGGAACGAGAGTTCGACGGACGACCCGCTGTGCCTGCCGCGTCGTGAAACTATCGGCGCCCGCGATTGCGCGGTGCTGACCGGCGAAGACGCGTCTCAACGCGCCGGATCAGGTTTGCTCGGGCTTGATATCTGCGGTCCGGACCACCTTCGTCCACTTCGCGACGTCTTCGGCAATCAGCTTGCCAAAAGCGGCGGGCGAACCCGCAAGCACCACGGCGCTCAGGTTCGCAAGTTTTGCCCCGATCTGCGGGTCGAGAAGACCGGCGTTAATTTCTTTATTGAGCAGCGCGATGATATCCGCCGGCGTATTTGCGGGCGCGCCGACGCCAATCCACGCAGTCGCCTCATAGCCCGGCAGGGTTTCGCTTAAGGCGGGAACGTCCGGCAAAACATCCAAGCGCCTTGCCGTGGTCACCGCCAACGGCCGCAGCTTGCCGGCCCTGATATATTCGATCGACGAGGGCAGGTTGTCGAATGCAGCCTGCACCTGCCCGCCAAGAAGATCGACCAGCATGGGCCCCGAGCCGCGATACGGGACGTGGACCATCTTGATGCCGGCCATCATCTTGAACAATTCGCCAGCGAGGTGACTGCCGGTGCCGGTGCCGAACGACGCCAAATTCATTTGGCTCGGATTGGCTTTGGCATAGGCGATCAGTTCGGCAACGGTTTTAATCGGGAGCGATGGATGCACCTCCAAAACCAGCGGAAACTGCACGACGCTCGCGACCGGCGCTATGTCGTGGACGAAGTCGTAATCGTGCTTGTCGTAAAGCGCGACGTTGATTGCGTTCGTCGATGAGGCCATCAGTAGCGTATAGCCGTCGGCCGGCGCATGCACGACCGCTTCTGCCGCGATTTGCGTGCTGGCGCCCGGCTTGTTCTCGATAATGAATGTCTGATTGAGGCGCTGCGATAGCCATTCACCGACGATGCGCGCGCCAAGATCGGTAACCCCGCCCGGCGGGAAGCCGACAATCATACGCACCGGCCGCGCCGGATAGTCGGACGCCGATGCGAATTGTGGAAGGGCGGAAGCCGCGGCAGCGGCGCCGGCGGCGCCGGCGACCTGCAAAAATCGTCGGCGCGGAAGTTTCATGTCGTCGCTGGCGCCATCCGCGCGATCCGCCGCTATGGTTAATTTTATCGCCATCGCTACGATACCCTCGGGTCTATTCAGCCTGGTTTACGCGCGGATTGCTTACGATCAAGTTCATGACGTGATCATGGTCAACGCGATCGGACAGTCATCGCGGCGGAAATACGCTGCGAAGCTGCTGCGGTGCGGCTCTCGGCCTGCATTCCATTGCATGCTTGGTCTTCGTCGAAAGCATAGCGACCCCACGGCGGTGTTTGGATTGCCGGGCTGACGGCAAAGCTTTGCGCCTTACAGCAGCGAGTAATAGCCGCGCCTGCTAAGCCGTGAGAGTATCCCGGAACCGCATCCTCGAACCTATCGCCACCATGTCCGCAGGCATCGGAGACACGGTACGCCGCAAAGAGGATTTGCGTCTTCTCACCGGCCGCGGCTGCTACAGCGACGATTTCAATTTCCCCAACCAGGCCTATGGCGCGGCGCTGCGTTCCCCACATGCGCATGCGACGATCCGATCCATAGATACCGCCGCGGCGCAGGCCATGCCCGGCGTGCTCGCGGTGCTGACCGGGCAAGACGCCCGCGCCGACGGCTTGCAGCGGATTCCTCACCTCGCCGCTCCCGGCAACCCGCCCGATATCGTGCTGCACAACCGCGACGGCTCGCCGGTGCCCGCGGCGCCGCATCACGTGCTGCCGATCGATCGGGTGCGCCACGTCGGCACCGCGGTCGCCTTCGTGATCGCCGAAACCGTTGCCGCGGCGAAAGACGCCGCCGAGCGCATCGTCGTCGATTACGAGCCGCTGCCGGTAGTGACCGATGCCAAAGCCGCGGTTGAGAAGGGCGCGCCGCGGCTCTATGACGATCTGCCGAACGTCATGATCGACGCCGAAGTCGGCGATGCCGCCGCGACCGCGGCGGCGTTCGCGCGCGCCGCCCATGTCACGCGGCTCGACACCTGGATCAATCGCGTCACCGGCGTGCCGATGGAGCCGCGCGCCGCGCTCGGCGTCTACGATGCGGCAAGCCGGCGCTACACGCTCTACGCCGGCTCGGGCGGAATTGTACGGCAGAAACGGGAGCTTGCTGCGATTCTAGGCGTGCCCGTCGAAAGCGTGCGCGTCATCGCCCGCGAGATCGGCGGCAATTTCGGCACGCGCAACAGCTTCTTTCCCGAATTTGCGCTGGTCGCCTGGGGTTCGCGCCGCGTCGGCCGGCCGGTGAAATGGACCGCCGAGCGCCACGAGGCGTTCCTCAGCGATTACATGGGCCGCGATCTCACGGTGTCCGCCGAACTCGCGCTCGATGCCGAGGGCCGCTTTCTCGCGCTGCGCACCTCGAACCTCAGCAATGTCGGCGCCCACTCGGGCTCTTACGTGCCGCTGGTCAAGGGCGTCGGATTGGCGACGGCCGGCTACCGCATTCCGACCGCGCATGTGCGGGCGCGCGCCGTGCTGTCAACGACCATGTGCACCACGCCCTATCGCAGCGCCGGCCGGCCGGAAGTGATTTACGTGATCGAGCGGCTGATCGACAAGGCGGCGCAGGAGCACGGCTTCGATCGCGTGAGCTTGCGGCGGCGCAATCTCATTCCGCCCTCGGCCTTGCCCTACAAGAACCCGCAGGGCATCACCTACGACAACGGCACCTATCGCGCCGTGATGGAGCGCGCGCTTGCGCTCGGTGACTGGAAAGGATTCAAGCGGCGCCGCGCCGAGGCGCGCAAACGCAAGCGGCTGCGCGGCATCGGGCTATGCTGTTACCTCGAGACCACCGGCGGCTATCCGCGCGAGCGCGCCGACATCACGGTGCATCCGCAACGCCGGGTCGACGTCGTGGTCGGCACGCTTTCCAGCGGGCAAAGCCATGAGACGACATTTGCGCAATGCGTGGCGGAATGGCTCGGCGTGCCATTCGACGACGTGCACTTGATTGAACATGACACCGACATCGTCAAGGAGGGCGGCGGCTCGCATTCCGCCCGCTCGATGCGGATGGCCGGCATCGTCATGGGCAAGGCGTCCGACGCCGTCATCGACAAGGGCAGAAAGATCGCCGCGCATCTGCTCGAAACCGCCGAGGACGACATCGCGTTTGCCGCCGGCCGCTTCACCGTCAAGGGCACCGACCGCTCGGTTGGACTGTTCGATGTCGCCGCCGCGGCGGCGGACCGCAACAGCGTGCCGGAGGATTTGCGCGGGCCGCTCGCCGCCAGTTGCGACGAGATGATTATGCAGCTCGGCTTTCCCTATGGCGCCCATGTCTGCGAGGTCGAGATCGATCCCGAAACCGGCGGCCTCGAGCTGGTGCGCTACACGGCGGTCGACGACGTCGGCCGCGCCATCAATCCGATGATCGTGCACGGCCAGACCCATGGCGGCGCCGCGCAAGGCATCGGCCAAGCGTTGTGGGAGCTTTGCGCCTACGATGCGCAGGGCCAACTGCTCTCGGCGTCGCTCATGGATTACGCCCTGCCGCGCGCCGACCTTTTGCCGTCGTTCACCACCGCCATCAGCGAGGTGGCAACGCCCGCCAACCGGCTCGGCGTGCGCGGCGCCGGCGAAGGCGGCACCACCGGCGCGCTTGGCGCCGTGGTCAATGCGGTGGTCGATGCGCTCGTCGAATTCGGCGTCAGCCATATCGAAATGCCGGTGACCTCGGAAAAGGTCTGGCGCGCGATTCATTCGGCAAAAGCATGACACGCCATTCGCGCGCAACCTGCACGCCACGGTCAATTCATCCGGCGAGATGCGGAGGAAGCATTAGCAGGCTCAGAAGAAAAACAGCAAGGCAGGCGATTGTCGGGCCGATTAAGTGTGTGTCTCTATGTGGTTGTATTAAAGGGAGGGGGCGATGCCAGTTATCGATACGAATACGCGGTGCATTCCGAAGAATGCAAATGATGATACCGGCAAGTACGCGATCGGCACTCTTCTGCTGAGAGGCGTTACCGGGGTGGGTCGCTACTACAGCGTAGCAAATCCCGACTTTGCGATTACGCAGCCAGAGGCACAAGCGCTATCCCTGGCTCAAATAAAGATATTCACCATATACGAAGACACCGGCCACTTCCTTCCGCTGACGGAAGCACAAGGCAGGACCGATGGCAAGAACGCTCACGATCAAGCCACGGCCATCCGGCAGCCGTTGCATACTCCGATCTACTTCACGCTGGAAGGACTGCATTTACCGCTGAGCTACACAGCGGCGGATTTACCGGGGATTCGGGATTATTTTAAGGGTGTCAAAGAGATCGTCGGGGGCGACTATCAACTGGGTGTCTATAGCGACGGCCTCGTATGCAAAGCGATGTTGGATGAGGGAATTTGCACCTACACGTGGCTGTCGGCATCTACCTCCTTTACCGGCACCGCGGATTTTTACCGAAGCGAGCGCTGGAACATGACACAGATGACTCCGACCGATCAGGATTGGAGCGGCGTCAGTGTCGACGTCAACGCAGTAAGAGCAGACGGCAATTACGGAAATTTTTTCGTTCCTATCACTTGATTGTGGGCTCCAAAAGGAGCGCCCCGAAAGGGGCGGCGAAGAATCGCACTGCTGCTCGTCGGCTGAATACGCTCCCCAGCGGCGTCATGTCTGTGGAAAAGATGTGGGCCACGATCCTGAAGGCGCCGCGGCAGACGATCCTCGGCGTCGAGCAATACGTCAAGACCGCGCCGGACAGGGCGGTGTTCGGCGCCGTCGAGTTTGCCCGCAACCTGCACGCCACGGTCAATTCATCCGGCGAGATGCGAAGGAAGCATTAGGAAAGCCGCAACGGCAAAGCTGCACTAGAGCCCTATGCGTTATGATTAAATCAGAACCGGGCTCTAGCATTTTGTTTGAGCATTAACTTTTACGAAAACCGGTTTCCACTTTTCCGGATCATGCTCTAGCGCCGGGGACGAGTACGCTTCGCTCGCGTCGCCCCTGCGCCTCTCGTTTTTGCGCGCGCTACTTTTTTGGCGCGAATCCTGACTTGATTTTGAGCGGCCGCCTTTCCCTGCGCGATCATTGTCGTAATATCTTTGGTCCCAAAGGTAAGGATGCTCGGTGTGAGCTCGGTGGCGGGCCTGATGATGCGCGGCACGGATGCTGCCGCGTATGGCGCCAGGGCCCGTGTCACGGCGTTTCCCTTGACGCTTTTCAAGAGATTTTTTATCTGGATGACCGTCCCCAGATCGTTGTTCACCATCGCATTGGTGATGATATCCATATCCCGCGTGATGAGGTCCATGATGTTTTTGCGATTGAAAGGAGAGCCCTGCGGCAAAAGGGACTGCGATTGGCAAACGATACATATGATGTCGGTCGCACCCGATTGGATGGCGTCTCGCAATGGAGCAACGTGACAAATGCCGCCGTCGACGAAAAGCTGCGTATTGATCGGCACAATCGGCATCGATATCGGAATTGCCGTGCTGGCATAAATGTAATCCACGATGTTATTTAAATAACGATCGGACGCATCCGCGTACACCATCGTCCCGCTTAACATATCGACCGTGCCGGCGCGGTAGAGTACGCCGCTGTCGAGACAC
This sequence comes from uncultured Alphaproteobacteria bacterium, assembly GCA_963823225.1. GTDB lineage: Bacteria > Pseudomonadota > Alphaproteobacteria > Rhizobiales > Xanthobacteraceae > BOG-931. The sequence goes on from CAWGKM010000002.1 coordinate 255,893, forward strand.
TTGCGCAGGTTATTCGCCTTTATCACCTGATGGATCAGGCTTTTCAGATGCGCCGTCCCGACCAAACCATCGAAGTCGTTGAAAATGACATCAAACAGGAGTCCGGCTCCCGTTTTCTGCTCGATGAGCACGTCCGGACCGGTGATGTTTGTGATCCAGAAATCAACGAGCTGTTGGCCAATCGTTTTCCAATCGATTTGTTGGCCGCTGTTCAGCTGCCGCCCGGCTCGGTCGGCAAGGAAGGCCCCATTGAGCGCGCCTGCGGAAACGCCGAATATTGCCTGCGGGGCAAACCCGTCTTGCAAAACCTGACAGATCGCTCCGGCCTGAAAGGCGCCCAAAATGGAGCCGCCGCTTAGGACCAATGCTTGCATGACACCCCCCTGATGGTTTCTCGAAATAGTTGTATCATTTTCGGACCAACGGAACAGCCCTAGATGGAATCCTTTCGATCCGGTCGTTATATTAGACTAGCAGAGGGATTCACCTATCTGCTCACCATCGGTTTGAGTTAGCGAGGTCCGACGTGCGCCTATGTGCGGTTCGAAATCGCGACCTGTCGCTTTGGCAATCCGTCGTCGGAGAGATGGCGGACGAGATGGCGGAAAGCGACCCGCGTCTTGCGCTGGCCGTGCAAAGGGCCGCCAGTCTCCACGCGGTGGCGGCCGCCAGGGGCGTAGCGTTGGAGCCGCCGTCCCAAGCACCCGAGATTGTAAGCAAGAACCTCGCCGTCGCCGACCCGCAAACCCTCGCCTACGTCTCCGGGCTTGCATTCAACGTGGCTCAAGCCCATCAGCGCGGCGACCGTGCGGGCGAGAAAGCGGCATTGGCCAAGCTGAAAGATTTCATCCGCAAATACTCTACACTCGATCTTCTTGGCTGGATGCAATGCGTGTGGCGGTACATCGCATATTACGTCACTGCGAACCAGCAGCCGCCCTACCGCGACTGGAGCCAGCAAACCCCTCCTGACCTGAATTTTGGCGAGATCGAATACAAACTGCCCAATGACGCGAAAATCCTTATGATCGGCGACTGGGGAACGCACATGACAGATAACGTCGCCATGCTGCGCCAAGGGCTGTGCATGCTCAAGCCGGACATTATCATACATCTCGGCGACGTGTACTATTCCGGAACAAATTATGAGTGCGAGCAATAATGTGCTGAAGGTGATGAACGACCTAGTGGGCGATCTCAAAATCTCGCGTCCGCCGTTCTTCGCAATCCCCGGTAACCACGAATATTATTCGGGCGGCGTCGGCTATTACAATATGATCGAGCGCATCAATTCCGGCTTCGCCGGTTGCTTGCAAAGGGCAAGCTATTTCTGCCTGCGCAGCGCCGATGGTGCCTGGCAATTTCTCGGCATGGATACAGGCTACAATGATCGCGATCCGGTTGCGCACCCGGCACCCGGCCTGAATGCGAACGAACCCGATTGGCACCGGCACAAGCTCGACACTTTCAAAGGCACGACGGTCCTCTTGTCACACCATCAGCTGTTTTCCGCTAACGCCACCCTCACCGACAGCGCACCGCGCTATCTCAACACAAATCTCAGCGGCATCTTCAAGCCATATTTCGATCGCGTCGCCGCATGGTTCTGGGGACATGAACATAATTTCGTGATGTTCCAAGACGGCCAATGCGGCCTTCGCAAGGGCCGCCTACTGGGTTGTAGCGCCTATGAGGAATCCAAGGCTGAGGACCCTTACAAGAACAACTTTGCCGACGACGTGGCTTATGCGCCCAACATGAAGCCCGTCGACTTGTCGCCATACCAGGAAGGCATCGAGAAATACTATAACCACGCGATGGCGCTGCTCGAACTCTCTCCAACTCAGATAGATGTGAGCTACTACCAATTCCCCAGTTGGGACAGCGATTTCCAGCCACCAACAACGGTCACGCCGACGTTGCTGGTGAAGGAGACGATCACGCCGATGCCGCCGCGTAGCGTATGAAGAGGAACCGGCGGATTACAGCCGCCCCGCAAACGCATCGGCGATGAATTGGTGCGTCAGCGTATAGGTCTGCCGGCACGCCGGTTCGTCCCAGCCGGCGACGCCGGGCGCATCCATGCCCTGGTCGGTATAGGCGTGCAGGACGCCGGAGAAGATCAGCATCTGCCATTTGGCGCCCGCCGCATCCATTTCACTTTCAAAGGCGTCGCGATCGGCCTTGGGCGCGACCGGGTCCGGCGCGCCGTGCGCGACGAGAAGCTTGGCCTTCACCGAGCCCTTCTTCGCGGCCAGCGCAGTCTTCAGATCGCCGTGGATCGACACCGCCGCGGCAATATCGGCGCCGTCGCGCGCCAGCTCCAAAACATTGCCGCCGCCGAAGCAGAAGCCGACCGCGGCGCGCCGGTTATCGACCAGATTGCGCCGCGCGCCCTCCGCGATCATGGCGTCATAGGCGGCGCGGATGCGCTTGCGCTGCTCGGCCGCGTTCTCGCGCAGCGGATTGGCAAGCTGCGCCGCCTCGCCGAAATCGGCCGGCCGCGTGCCCTGCCCGTACATATCGGCGACGAACACGACATAGCGGTCGCTGGCCAAGAGTTTGCCGCGCTCGATCGCCTGCTCGGTCATGCCCATCCAGTTCGGCGCCATTAACAGTACCGGGCGCTTGCCGGAAATCTTCTCGTTATAGACCAGCGCGCCCTCGGCGGTGCGCGCGCCCATGGCATATTTGATTTTTTCGGCCTTCACGTGCTTCCTCCCCAATCGTTTTTGTGGAAGGGATTATAGCCTCGGAGTAAGTCATGGCAGACGACAAAAAAGACGATCCCGCCTTCCTCTACTTTCCGACCGATTATCGCTGGTCGATGGGCCTGTTGATCTGCCTGTCCGCCGCGCCGTGGACCGGCGTCGAAATCGACGAGGTCAATCGCGTCGGCCGCGCGCTGGCCGACAAAGTCGGCGACGATGCGGCCTGGTTCGACGAATGGACGCGGATGGGCGACAAGATCGAGGCGCGCGGCCGCGACGCGCTCGCCGCCGGCCACAAGCTCACCGCGGCCTCCTGCTTCATGCGCGCGTGCCGCTACTACCAGACCGGCGAGCGGTTCATCCATCCGCGCTCGCCGCGCAGCATGGACGTCTACGCCAAGGCGGTGAAAATCTTCAAGGAAGCCGCCGCCATCATCCGCCGCCCGCGCATCGAGCCGGTCGAAGTGCCATATGAGGACAAGAGCCTGCCGGCGCTGCTGGTGCATCCCGATCCGGGCGCCGCAGGCGCAAGCCCGGCGCCGGCAATGGTGTTTTCGACGGCTTCGACGTCACCAAGGAACTGCAATACGGCTACGGCATTCCCGATCTCGCCGCGCGCGGCATCGGCTGCCTCATCGTCGACGGACCGGGCAACGGCGAAAGCGTGCGCTTTCGCAATCTGCCCCTGATCGCCGAGACCGAACGCTACGCCACGCCGGTTTACGAATATCTCGCCGGCCGAAAGGAGTTCGACGAAAAGCGCATCGGCGTCATGGCGCTCTCGCTCGGCGGCTACTACGCGCCGCGCGCGGCTTCGCTCGAACCGCGCTTCGCCTGCTGCGTCGCCTGGGGCGCGCAATGGGACTACCACGAAATCTGGGCGCGCCGGCTCGAACTTCTCGATTCCGGAAAGGTGCTGTCGCTGTCGGTGCCGCCGGAGCATCTGCAATGGGTGCTCGGTGTTTCCGACCGCGCCGCGGCGCTGAAAAAGCTCGAAGGTTTTCGGCTCGACGGCATCGTGCAGAAAATGACCTGTCCGTTCCTGCTCTTGCACGGCGCCGGCGACGAGCAGATACCGCTGGCGCTCGCGGAGAAGCTTTTCGCCGCGGTCGGCTCCAAGCACAAGACGCTCAAGGTCTTTAGCCGCGAAGAAGGCGGCTTCCACCATTGCCAGGTCGACGACGCGACGATCGCCGTCCATACCATGTGGGACTGGATCGCCGACGTGTGCATCCAGGTGGATGAGACGCGGCCCGGGCGGGCCGATGCCGCGAGTTAAAGGTAGTCGCCGGCCGGTTCCGATTAAATAATCGTTAATTATCATTCGCCATTTTGAGGGGCTGCCACTCTTCCCAAGGAGGACTGCCATGCTCCGCGCCCTCGCTGCGATTGCGACGGTCACTTTGCTGACGCTTACCTGTGCGGCATCCCCCGCCGAGTACGGCACCAAGGACGAAGCCGTCGCCATGGTCAAACGCGTGGAAGCGATGTTCGCGAAAGACGGCCCCGACGCAACTTTCAAGGCCGTTTCCGACAAGTCGATCGCCGATTTTCACGATCGCGATCTATATCCGTTCATCTACGATATGAGCGGTAATTGCGTGGCGCATGGCGCGCGGCCGGCGCTCATCGGCAAGAACCTGCTCGACCTCAAAGATCAGGACGGCAAATATCTCATCCGCGAAATGGTTGCGATCGCCAAAGGACCGGGTTCCGGATGGGTCGACTATAAATGGCCGAATCCGCTGACCAGCAAAATCGAAGACAAGACCAGCTACGTCGAGAAGATGGGCGACTATTTCGTCGGCGTGGGAGTCTACAGTCAGTAATTTGGCGCCCTATTGAGCACGGAAACTGCCGAACGGAAGGCCGCGCAGATGCTGACCCTTGGCAACGGCCTTCCATTTGCCGTGTTTTCGCGCCTGACAATCCGGACGAAGACGTTCTCCGCTGCCGCCGTCGTGTTGATCTGCCTGATCGGCATGGCCGTCACCGTCCAGCTGACGTCGAGTCGGGTCGCGCGCAACCTGGATGAGCTTTACTGGTCGAATCTTCCCACGCGAGCGGCGGCGGTGGCGGTCAATAATGCCGTCATTTCCGCGCATATGCGGGTTTTTCGCTACGTCTCCTGGGCCAGCAACGGGGTAAACGACAAGCTGTTGCGCAATCTCCGCAAGGATATCGACGCGGATTTCTGGACCGTCCAGGAAAATTTCAAGCAGCTCGCGGCGCGTCCGGATCTGTCGGCGGCGGAAAAAACGGATCTGAACGCGCTTCAGGCAAAACTGACGCAATACCGGAGCACTGCCAAGGACGTGCTCGACGTCGGCGCTACCGACGCGGCGATGGCGACGATGATGCTGGGCCAAACCGACGATAAATTTACCAGCATCGAAACCGATGTCCGCAATATTCTCACGGCGATTACCGGGCAATCGGATACCATCGTCGAGAATCTGTCGGCCGCGACCAGAACCGAGACGCTCTCGCTCGCGATCGGATTGCTCACTTGCCTCGCCTTCAGCATTGCCGCGATCGCGTTTATCGCCAGATCGATCGTCAGGCCGATCACGTCGATCACGAAGGTCATGCAGAAATTGTCGACCGGCGACACCGAAGTCAAATTGAACTATCACCGTCGCGGCGATGAAATCGGACAGATGATCGAGGCCATCGAGATATTCCGGAAGAACGCCCTCGAAATTCAAGCAATGCAGATGTCGCGACGCGAAGCCGACGAGCAGCGGGAGGCAAAACGCCGGGAAGAAATGACCGTGCTCGCCGAAGAATTCGAAGGTTCGGTCAAGCATATCGCCGGCCAACTCGTCGAAGCGGTCACCGCGGTCAAAAGCAACGCGGAAGTGATGGCAAAAGCCGCTGAGGGCACCCGGACGAAATCGGGCTCCACGGTGGAAGCCGTCGTCGATACGCGGGAGAACGTGGAAACGGTCGCGGAGGCGGCCAGCGAACTGTCGCGCACCATAGACGAACTGGCGCGGCGAACCAACGATGTCGTCAAGGTCGCCAACGACACCGCGGAGCAATCGGAAAGCGCCAGCGCCGAATTGGCGAAGCTCGCCGCTTCGGTCGAGCAGATTCTACCGATCACCGATCTCATTCAGGGCATCGCGCAGCAGACCAATCTTCTGGCGCTGAATGCAACGATCGAGGCGGCGCGCGCGGGAGTGGCGGGCAAGGGCTTTGCCGTCGTCGCTGCGGAAGTCAAATCGCTGGCCCAGCAAAGCGGTAAGGCAACCGAAGAAATCGCCCAGAAAATTTCGGCGGTCCGCGATACCTGCGGCGCCGTGGTGTCAACCATCAGCCACATCATCAAGGCAATTAAAAATCTCAATGTCTTCGCCACCGAGATCTCGACCGGGATCGGCCAGCAATCCGCGGAAACCGCCGGAATTTTTGCCAGTGCCCAGTCTGCCGCCAACAGTTCGCGCGCGGTAGCCGCCAATATCGTCGACCTGAACGGTCACGCCGACGCGACTTATGTCGCCTCGAACGAAGTGCTCGATACCACCAAACGCCTGTTCGATCATACCCGCGGCGTACAGACGAGCGTCGAGAAATTTCTGCGCCACGTCAGAAGCGCGTGACGGTGGCCCCCGGCTCACGCCGCCAGCATTTTCTGCACTTCGTTGACCAGCTCGCGCAGATGGATCGGCTTCGACAGCACCTTGGCGTGCTTGGGCGCGCTCGAATCGGAGTTGAGCGCGACCGCGGCGAAGCCGGTGATGAACATGATCTTGATGTCGGGATCGAGCTCGGCGGCGCGGCGGGCAAGTTCTATCCCGTCCATCTCCGGCATGACGATATCGGTGAGCAGGAGCTCGAACGGCTCTTCGCGCAGCCGCTGGTAGGCGGACAGCCCGTTGTCGTAGGAAATGACCTCGAAACCGGCATTCTGCAGCGCCTTGACGAGGAATCGGCGCATGTCGATGTCGTCTTCCGCCAGCAGGATTTTGGACATAGCCACTCGAACCCGGCTTTCGCCGGCCCCCTCCATTCCATAAGCCGGATGGCCGGTAAACATGGAGTGAAAGACGGCACTATAACGGCGCCGGTAAGCGGTATTGGCAAGACCGCCCGGCTATGGACAATGGCCGCAGCCGCACGCTAGGGAAACGGTGCCGGATCGCAAGTCGCAGGAAGCCCCGCCAGGCGTCATGTCGGAAATCGAGGACGAATTCGACCCCCCGTTTGAAGCCGTCGAGCCGGTGGAATGCCGCGGCCCGCTGTTGTTCAATTCGCCCCATAGCGGGCGCGTCTACCCCCGCGACTTCTTGCTGGCCTCGCGACTCGACCTGGCAACGTTGCGCCGCTCCGAGGATTCTTTCGTCGGCGAACTGATCGGCGGCGCGGCCGCGCGCGGTTTCCCGATCATACGAGCGCACTTCCCGCGCTGCTATGTCGACGTCAACCGCGAGCCCTACGAACTCGACCCGCGGATGTTCGACGGCCGGCTGCCCTCGTTCGCCAATACCCGCTCGATGCGGGTGGCGGGCGGGCTCGGCACGGTGGCGCGCGTCGTCGGCGACGCCCAGGAAATCTACGATCAGCGCATTTCCGTCACTGAAGCGCTGCGGCGGATCGACGGCCTCTACAAGCCGTATCATCGCGCGCTGCGGCGGCTATTCATGCGTCTGCAGCGCGATTTTGGCGCCGCCATCCTGATCGATTGCCATTCCATGCCCTCGACCACCGGCGGGCGCGACGAGCGGCCGCGCGCCGACCTCGTGCTCGGCGACCGCTACGGCACCAGCTGCGTTGCCGCCGTCGCCGAGACGATCGAAGCGTGCATGCGCGGCTTCGGCTATTCGGTCAGCCGCAACAAGCCCTATGCCGGCGGCTTCATCACCGAACATTACGGCAATCCGACAACCGGCTTGCACGCGATCCAACTCGAGATCAACCGCGCGCTTTATATGGACGAGCGGCGCTACGAGCCTTCGGCCAGGTTCGCCAAACTTGCCGGCGAATTCGAAGTGCTGGCCGAGCGTCTCGCCGTCATCCCGATCGAGGAGTTGCGGCCTTACCGGGCGGCGGCCGAATAGCGGCCGGGGGTAAAACCCTTCGGCAAAGAAAAAGGGCCGCTCACCTTGCGGGAGCGGCCCAAGTCTAGGGAGGAAACGCCCAAGGAGGGCGACGGTAACGGGAGAGAGCCTCTCGCTACCGCACTGCAGCAACATACACCGCGCCGCACAAAAAACAAGTCCTGTCGACGTTTTCGACCCGAGTTTTTCCCAGATATCTGCCGCAAATTTAGCAGATGTCAGTCAGCGGCCTGGGGCGTTCCCCTGGCTCTTTGAATTAAGCACTCAATATCAATGGCTTAAAGGTGATTCCGATATTGCACATAAATGCGCCAAGAGCCTGTCGTGTCATGCCGCGCCGCCACATCATTTTTGCATAGCCATTGGTCTGGCCCTGGAGCGAACCATCGGCGCCCCGATTGCCGTAACCGCAAAGCTTCGCTACCGACAACGTCCGAGGCTCGCATGACGGCGATCGATTTTGCGGTATTCGTGGACGAACTCGCCGCCATTTCGGGCGAGACGATCCGGCCGTTCTTCCGCAGCGCGCTCAGCGTCGAAAATAAAAGCCGTTCCGGCGGCTTCGATCCGGTCACCGCCGCCGACCGCGCCGCCGAAGCCGCCATGCGCGCGCTCATCAAACGGACGTTTCCCGAGCATGGCGTGGTCGGCGAGGAATTCGATGCCGAGCGCCCCGACGCCGAATATGTCTGGGTGCTCGATCCGATCGACGGCACAAAATCCTTCATCTGCGGCATGCCGGCCTGGGGCACGCTGATCGCGCTGACGCGGCGCGGCGAGCCGATCTACGGCATGATGCACCAGCCGTTCACCCGCGAGCATTTTTCCGGCGACGGCCGCGGCGCGCGCTATCGCGGTCCGGCCGGCGATCGCACCTTGCGCGTGCGCGCCTGCGCGGCGTTGGCGGACGCGGTGCTGTGCACAACGAGCCCGCTGCTTATGACCCAGGCCGACCGGCAATGTTTCGGCCGCGTCGAGCAAGCGGTGCGGCTGTCGCGCTACGGCGGCGATTGCTATGCCTATTGCGTGCTCGCCGCCGGCCATGTCGATCTGGTCATCGAGACCGAACTCAAGCCGCATGACGTGCTGCCGTTGATTCCGATCATCGAAGGCGCCGGCGGCATCATCACCACCTGGGAGAACGGCCGGCCGCATGACGGCGGCCGCATTATCGCCGCCGGCGACAAGCGCGTGCACGCGCAGGCGATGAAGCTGTTGAAGGGATGACGTCATTCCGGGGCGCCGCGGAGCGGCGAACCCGGAATCCATAATCCCGACCCTCAAAATAATTTCTCAAAATTCGATCCTTCATGTTCAGTGATTATGGATTCCGGGCCCGCGGGCGGAGCTTGTCATCGGGCCGGCCACTTCGGGCCGGACCCGTTGGCCCGCGTCCCGGAATGACTAATACAGCGCCGTGCCCGGCACGAAGGCGTCGAACGCCGCCCAGAACTGCGAGCGGTAGCGGTCTTGCTCCATCAACAGCTCGTGCTGGGCGCCGCCGACGACGAGGTGCGAGCCGGCGCGCAGCATGCTGGCGAAATCCTCGATCGCCGCATTGGAAACTATGGCATCGTTGCCGCCGGCGATGATCAATATCGGCTGGCGGATGCGCGCCGGGAAACCGCGCTCGCGCAGCTGGTGCATGGCGCGGAACGCCGCATCGGTCCAAGTCACCGTCGGCGCGCCGAGCGCGAGCGCCGGCTCGGCATCCAGGATCGCGGCATTGCGGGCATAGCGCACCGGATCCGAGGTGAGGATGTTGCCGAGGAATGGGCGCGACTCGACGACGCCGATGTCGCGTCCGGGCAGGTACATGGCGCCGAAGCCGGCGACGCGCAGCGCGCGGATGAGCAGTGCCGAAGCTCCCATCGAATAGTCGAAGCCGCCGAGCGCGATCAGCGGCGCGGTCAGCACCATGCGATCGAACCAGCGGTGGCCGCGATGGGCGGCGCGGATCAGCACGGTCGCGCCGGTGGAATGGCCGATGGCGAAGATCGGCGGCGGACAATCCGGCAACACGACCTCGTGCATGAAGGTCTCGAGATCGATATCGTATTCGGCGAAGTCGCGCACATAGCCTTTGCGGCGGTCGCTCAGCGCGCGCTGCGACAGGCCCTGGCCGCGCCAGTCGAGCGCGGCAACCGCAAATCCGCGGGCGCGCAAATCGCGCACGGTCTCGAAGTATTTTTCGATCCATTCGGCGCGGCCTTGAAAAATGCACACCGTTCCGCGGCGGCCCGCCGGCGGTTGCCAGCGCGCAAAGCGTAACGACACGCCGTCCCGCGTTTTGAGCGTGCCCGTGACAAAACTGTCCGGAACGGGATTGGCGGGAATCGAGACGAGTTTCATGGAAAATGTCGGGTTGCGGCGTTCTTGGTTTGCTTACAGCAGCATCGCCTGGGCGTCATCCCGCGGCCGCCGCAGCGGGCGGCGGGAAATTGGCCATGTTTAGTTTATATTACAATATCAATCACTTGATGAGACTTGCGCGGTCAGGGACCGCATCCCATATGGATTTTGCGCGGGCCAGTTCGGGCTGCGCATTCGTCGGCTTGGCCCAGCCGGGCGAGCCATCCGCATGTCGCTTCACAAGGAGGATATGCCATGCGAACTTTCGATCTAGCACCCCTTTATCGTTCCACCGTCGGCTTCGACCGGTTGTTCTCGCTGCTCGATCAGGGCCTCGAGGGCGCCGCTCCGGGTTATCCGCCCTATAACATCGAGCGGACCGGGGACAATGAGTACCGCGTCACCGTCGCGGTCGCCGGCTTCGTCGAGCCGGAACTCTCGGTCGTGGCGAAGGAGAACACGCTGACCATCCGCGGCGAGAAAAACGCCAAGGAGGAAGACAAGCGCGGCGACGTGCTCTATCAGGGCATCGCGGCGCGCACCTTCGAGCGCGTGTTCCAGCTTGCCGACTTTGTCCAGGTCAAGGGCGCGAGCCTCGAAAACGGTCTCCTGCACGTCGACCTCGTGCGCGAGATCCCCGAGGCGAAAAAGCCGCGCTCGATCCCGATCAACGGCAAAGCCAACGGCAACGGCGCGGTGATCACAAACCAAAAGGCTGCGTAAGTCTTCTCGGTTTGGCGAATGGTGAAGGAGCGCCCCGGTTTTCCGGGGCGCTTTTGATTCGCAAGCGCCGGCCGCGGCGGCGTCACTTCAGCCAGCCCGGCGGATTTTGCCGCAGCTCCCACTCCAAATTATTGATCGGCGCAACACGCGCCGGACCTCCGGCGCGAGCTTGCCCTACGTGACGGTTGTCAAGGGCAGAATCGCCAATTCGGCGACGACGGCTGACCGTCGCCAAGGCGGCTTAATGGCGCGATCCGGGCGCGCCGCACCGATCTGCTCTTTCGCTACGCGAAAGACTTCAGTTGCCGTTGCCGAGCGGCCGAGAATAGCGGTCGGGAAGCGATTCCTGAGGTGGCGCATTGTAACCGTCGCCCTGAAAGCGACCGAAGGGGGTCAACGGGCCCTGTTGAACACCGAACTGCACTACCGGACCATTCGGACCGAACGGATGCGCACCCTGGGCGGAGTTCGTGAACTGATCGTCCGGATCAGCAAACGTCGCGTTGCCGGCCCCGCCGGCCCCAAGGTTTTCCTGACTGAACGCCCATGCGGATGCGGCGGTCAACGAAACTGCTGTCGCGGCAATCAAGGCAACCGCCGCGAACCGAAGCTGGGTCAATCGAAGCATCATGATCATCCCCCAAAATCAGCACCCCCGAACCACGAGTTGCAACCTACGGGCAAAATCAACGCAACGTCAAGGCAATCTCCGTGGTTTGAAAAACGCTTTGCCAAAATTTCACTGAAGAGCGGTCGATCGCGCGATTTGCGCGACAATCGTTCTATCTTGCGTAATTGCTGCCGTCGCTGGGACACGGCTCCCCGTAAGGGTCCAATCTCAGTTCGTCTTTCCCGTTGAGAGCCGGATTGATCCGGTACAGAGTGCAGACCTTTGTTTCATAATCTCGCGATGGCCCTTCGGCTTGAATGTTTTTGGAGGGCCGTGAAGCGTTGCGCGTAGTCAAGTCCGGTATAATCGCCTTCGCCAAGGGCTTCATCGCGCCATCCGGGCGACTTGCTAAAAGCCTTCCGGCCAACGCCGGGCGCCATGATAAACGCGCAAAATCTGGATCGCTTCGCCGTGCACGCGGTAAGGAACGATATAGGGCGTCTGTGGAATGACCAGTTCGCGGGTCCCGGGCACGCGGCCGGGCCTTCCCATGTGCGGGTTGTCCGGCAACAAATATTCGACATCGTGAAGGATGCGCAGGACGATCCGCCGCGCGCCGGCGGGGCTCTCCTCTGCGATATAGGCTCTCAGCGCGATGAGGTCGTCAATCGCCTCGGGCGACCAGACGATGGTCATGTCGCCGAGCGCTTGGGGACCGGCCGCTCGCGCTTGCGGCCCCAGGAATTGACCCAGTCCTTGACCTCGTGGTGCGCAACGCCCGCGCCGTGGTCGAGCGAGGCGATGGCCCGCTTGACGCCGGCGACCTGCCACTCGTTGAGGTCGAGGTATTCGTTGAGCGCCTCGGCGGCGAGAAACGACCTAGTGCGTCCGGTGCTCCTGGCCAGCTTCGCCAAACGTTTCTTGACGTCAGGCCCAACGCGCATGGTCAAAGTTGTCGAGGGCATGGATTCCATATCCTTGTATTCGATTGTGTACATGATAGCACACCGCCGTGCGTATGCAATGTGAATACTCCTCGCGATGACGGTGCTGATCAGTCCGATCGGAAACCGCGCTAGCCGAAAAATTTTGCGACCTCCGCGACGACGCGGTCTTGCTGTTCGAGGTGCGGCGTCATTGCGAGGAGCCGTTGGCTCGTAATGACGTTCAGTTATTTATCAAAAGCGTAGACGGCGCTTTGCTCGGTTTTGCCGGCGCAGCCGTTGGCGCGGTGGATGGCGCGAGCGCGGTTTTCGGCGCCGCCGTTGGCGCGGCGGGGGCCGCGGGCGCAACGGGTGCGGCGGTCGTTATGTCCGGCTTCGCATCCGGCTTGGTATCCGGCTCGGTATCCCGCTTGGGATCGATCGCGGCCGCCGGCGTGGCATCGTCGCCGGGCTTGCGCGATGCAACATCCGCGGGCCGCGGGCGCGGCAGCGGCGGGGGCGGCGGCAGGATCATGGCGCTCGCGCGCGGGACGGGATGCACAACGGGCGGCGGCGGCGGCGGCGGCAACGAACCGGTTTCGTCCGCTGGCGGCGCCGACGCATCGTATTCCGGCGGCTCCCCGTAAGGCGGCGGCATCGCATCGGGCGGCGATGCATAGGGCGCTGGCGCCATTGCATCCCGACCGTAAGCCGCCGGTCCATAAGCCGCCGGTCCATAAGCCGCCGGTCCATAAGGCCCGCGGTAGGTCCCGGGACCCGGCACGATGCGGTTGGCATCGCGGATCGCGCCGGTGCGCGCATCGACCACCACGCGCATGAGGATGCCGCGGAAGTCGGTGGCGCGCAGCACATAGGTCGTGCCCTCGCGCAGCGGCGGCGCCAAGGGATCGAAGCCGGCGGCACGCACGGTGCGCATGATTTCGTAAGGCGGCACGAAGCCGGAAACGGCTGGCGGCGGCGCGGATGCTTGCGGCGGCGGCGCCGGCGGGGCCTGCGCATGGCCGCGGCCAACGGCCAACAGCAGAAAAGCCGCCGCGCAGGCTGCCGTTCCCCTCGCACGCACGGCCGACCTCCCTCCCCGCCTTAATCACATTATCGCAGACGCCGTCTCAGGGTCGGCTGCAATTGGGGCGGCGCTTGGGCGCGATCAGGATTTTTTGCAAAGGTTCACGAAGCGTTCGATGTCCTCGTCCGCCGTCGCAAACGACGTAACAAGGCGCACCAGGACTTTGCCGGGCCCGACATCGAGGTTGTCGCTGTTGCGCACGTAATAATTCGCGCCGGCGGCCTTGAGCTTTTGATCGAGCGCGCGCGGCAGCGCGACAAAAACCAGATTGGCCTCGACCGGCCAGACCGGCGGCAATCCGACCCCGCCCAATCTTTGCGCCAGCCGATCGGCCATAGCATTGGCGCGGCGCGCCAGTTCGAGCCAGCGGTCGTCGGCGAGGTAGGCCAAAAACTGTGCCGCGATGAAGCGATGCTTTGACAACAGATGGCCGGCGCGCTTGCGCCGCTCGCCGAAAAACGCCGCGCGAACGGAATCGAAGAACACGATCGCCTCGGCCGCCAGCGCGCCGCCCTTGGTGGCGCCGAGCGAGAGGACATCGACGCCGGACCGCCACGTCAGCTGCGCCGGCGTTGCATTGAGCCGCACCAGCGCATTGGCGAACCGCGCGCCATCCATGTGCACCGCCATGGCGCGCGCATGCGCCAGATCCGCGAGCGCCGCAATCTCGCCGGTGCGGTAAATAGTGCCGGCTTCGCTCGCTTGGGTGATCGACAGCGCCGAGGGGATCACCTGATGCGGGCGATGCCCGCCATAGCCCGTCAGCGCGGTTTGCAGCGTGTCGAGCGCGACCTTGCCGTCGTCGCCGGGCAAGCCGACCAGCTTGAGCCCGCCGCCGAGAAATTCCGGCGCGCCGCATTCGTCGGTCGCGATGTGGGATTGCGCGTGGCAAAAGACGGCGCCCCAGGGCGGCGAAACCTGCGCCAAAGCGAGTGCGTTTCCCGCCGTGCCGGTCGGCACCAGGAACACCGCGACCTCGCGCTCGAAAATCTCGCCAAGGCGCCGCTCGAGGCTCCTCGTCCAATCGTCGTCGCCGTAGCCGCGCGCAAAGCCCCGGTTGGCCGCGACGATGGCGTCGAGAATGGCGGGCGCAATGCCCGCCGTGTTGTCGCTGGCGAAATTCATTGCAAGGAACCTAGCCCGGATTGCGCGCCGCGTAATCCGGGATCGAACACCACGTTTTTTGCTTGTATTGCGGTGATGGCGCCGCCGTGAGCCATTGCGCTCGTCTACGTCCCATGATCCACTTGCGGTGCGGAACGTCGCAAAAAACCGCGTCGCGCTTGGCAAGACGCCGCCTTTTTCGCCATGCTTCGGGGTGTGGCGCTTGTATTGGCGTCTGGAATTTGCCATGTTCTGCATAGGACAGCATTGCTGTCCCAATTAGTGGCCCACAAAGCGCGGTCGGACGATCCGATGAGACGCGGGGTCGGCCGTCGGCGGCGAGGGCGGCAAGAACAAGCAGCCAACGGCCGCTCAGCGGCACGCGGGCTGCCTCCAAGAAGAAGTGGCTCGCCCTTAGGCGCACCTTGGGCGCAACCCCTTCCTGGCCGTTCCCGCGAGCGGGAACGAAGGAAACGGGGGCGCAGAGGTGGGATTGCGTCGGAACCTCGATGCCGTGCGTTTCGGGGCTCCGGCGAGGAGCGCGAGTACGGCGATGAACGCGTCAGGTTTCGGCCTGTTTGATCCGGCGCTGGAAAAAGATTCCTGCGGGGTCGGATTTATTGCCGACATCAAGGGGCGCAAATCGCATCAGATCGTCAAGGACGCGCTGACGATCCTGCTCAATCTCGAGCACCGCGGCGCGGTCGGCGCCGATCCGCGCGCCGGCGACGGCGCCGGCATATTGGTGCAGACGCCGCACAAATTCCTCGCCAAAAAGGCGGCCGCGCTCGGCTTCGACTTGCCGCCGGCGGGCCACTACGCCGTCGGCGCGCTGTTTCTGCCGCACGATGGGGCCTGGCGCCAAGAGGTCATGGACACCTACGCGGCAGTGGCGGCGCGCGAGGGCATGAAAATTCTCGGCTGGCGCGACGTGCCGACCAACAATTCGACGCTCGGCGAATCGGTCAAGCCGACCGAGCCGGTACACAAGCAGGTCTTTCTCGCCCGCAACCCGAAGGTCAAGTCCGAGGACGAGTTCGAGCGCCGGCTCTATATTTTTCGCAAGACGATCTCCGGCACGCTCTACAGCAAGCGCGAGCGGCGCACGTCGAACTATTACCCGGTCTCGATCTCCTGCCGCACCCTGATCTACAAGGGCATGTTCCTCGCCGATCAGCTCGCCACCTATTATCCCGACCTGCGCGATCCGGATTTCGCGAGCGCGCTCGCTTTGGTGCACCAGCGCTTTTCCACCAACACGTTTCCGACCTGGTCGCTGGCGCATCCCTACCGCATGATCGCGCACAACGGCGAAATCAACACGCTGCGCGGCAACAACAACTGGATGGCCGCGCGGCAAGCCTCCGTTTCATCGCCGAAATTCGGCGCCGACATCGACAGATTGTGGCCGATCTCCTACGAGGGCCAATCCGACACCGCCTGCTTCGACAATGCGCTCGAATTTTTGACCATGGGCGGCTACCCGCTTGCGCATGCGATGATGATGATGATTCCCGAGGCGTGGGCCGGCAATCAGCTCATGAACGAGGAACGCCGCGCCTTCTACGAATACAACGCCGCGCTGATGGAGCCGTGGGACGGCCCGGCGGCGATCGCGTTCACCAACGGCCGGCAGATTGGCGCCACGCTCGACCGCAACGGCTTGCGCCCGGCGCGTTATGTCGTCACCCGCGACGACCGCATCATCATGGCCTCCGAAGTCGGGGTGCTGCCGGTCCCGGAAGCCGACATCGTCGAGAAGTGGCGGCTGCAGCCGGGCAAGATGCTGCTGGTCGATCTCGACCAAGGCCGGCTCATTCCCGACGAGGAGCTGAAATCGCAATTGGCGCGCAGCCACCCCTACAAGGAATGGCTGGAGCGCACCCAGATCGTGCTGGAGGATTTGCCGCCCGCTTCGGAAGCGGCGCCGATCTCGAACCTGTCGCTGCTCGATCGCCAGCAGATGTTCGGCTACACCCAGGAAGACTTAAAAATCCTGATGACGCCGATGGCGATGACCGGCGAGGAAGCGGTCGGCTCGATGGGCAACGACACGCCGATCTCGGCGCTGTCGGACCGGCCGAAATCGCTGTTCACCTATTTCAAGCAGAACTTCGCCCAGGTGACCAATCCGCCGATCGATCCGATCCGCGAGGAACTGGTCATGAGCCTGGTGTCCATCATCGGGCCGCGGCCGAACCTGTTCGACCTCGAGGGTTCGTCCAAAAAGAAGCGCCTCGAAGTCCATCAGCCGATCCTGACCGACGCCAACCTGGAAAAGATCCGCTCGATCTCGACGACCGGCGATCATTTCAAGTCGCGCACGATCGACACGACCTGGCCAGCCGAAACCGGCGCCGCAGGCATGGCCGAAGCCATCGAGGCGTTGTGCGGCAAGGCCGAAATCGCGGTGCGCGACGGCATCAACATCATCATCCTGTCCGACCGCCGCGCCGGCGCCGACCGCGTCCCGATCCCCTCGTTGCTCGCCTGCGCGGCCGTGCACCATCATCTCATTCGCGAAGGCCTGCGCACCTCGGTCGGCATCGTGGCGGAATCCGCCGAGCCGCGCGAGGTGCATCATTTCTGCTGCCTCGCCGGCTACGGCGCCGAGGCGATCAATCCGTATCTCGCCTTCGAGACGCTGGCGGCGATGAAGAACGAGCTGCCGCAGAAACTCGACGAAAAGGAAATCATCAAGCGCTACATCAAGTCGCTCGACAAGGGACTGCTCAAGGTGATGTCGAAGATGGGCATCTCGACATATCAGTCCTATTGCGGCGCGCAGATATTCGACGCCGTGGGCTTAAAATCCGACTTCGTCGCCAGATATTTCACCGGCACGGCGACCCGGATCGAGGGCGTCGGGCTGGCCGAGATCGCCGAAGAGACGGTGTGCCGGCATCGCGACGCGTTTTCCGACGCCCCGATCTATCGCTCCATGCTCGACGTCGGCGGCGACTATGCCGTGCGGGTACGCGGCGAGGAGCACGTCTGGAACGCGGCGACGGTCGCGGCGCTGCAGCACGCCGTACGCGGCAATTCCTACGAGAAGTACCGGCAATACGCGGCCATCATCAACGATCAATCGGAACACCTGTTTACGATCCGCGGCCTGTTCCGCATCAAGTCGGCCGCGGAAGACGGCCGCAAGCCGGTGCCGATCGCGGAGGTCGAGCCGGCGAAAAATATCGTCAGGAGGTTCTCGACCGGCGCCATGTCGTTCGGCTCGATCTCGCGCGAGGCGCACACCACGCTCGCCATCGCCATGAACAGGATCGGCGGCAAATCGAACACCGGCGAGGGCGGCGAGGAATCCGACCGCTTCAAGCCGCTGCCGAACGGCGATTCCATGCGCTCGGCGATCAAGCAGGTGGCGTCGGGCCGTTTCGGCGTCACCGCCGAATACCTCGTCAATTCGGACATGATGCAGATCAAGATCGCGCAAGGCGCCAAGCCCGGCGAAGGCGGGCAATTGCCCGGGCACAAGGTCGATAAAATCATCGCCAAGGTGCGCCATTCGACGCCGGGCGTCGGGCTCATTTCGCCGCCGCCGCATCACGACATCTATTCGATCGAGGACTTGGCGCAGCTCATCTTCGATTTGAAAAACGTCAATCCCGAGGGCGACGTTTCGGTCAAACTCGTCTCCGAGGTCGGCGTCGGCACGGTCGCCGCCGGCGTGTCGAAGGCGCGCTCCGATCACGTCACCATCGCCGGCTTCGAAGGCGGCACCGGCGCCTCGCCACTGACCTCGATCAAACATGCCGGCTCGCCCTGGGAGATCGGGCTCGCCGAAACCCACCAGACGCTGGTCGCCAACCGGTTGCGCGGGCGCATCGCCGTTCAGGTCGACGGCGGGCTGCGCACCGGCCGCGACGTCGTCGTCGGCGCGCTGCTCGGCGCCGACGGGTTCGGTTTTTCGACCGCCCCGCTGATTGCCGCCGGCTGCATCATGATGCGCAAGTGTCATCTCAACACCTGCCCGGTCGGCGTCGCCACCCAGGACCCGGTGTTGCGCAAGCGCTTCAGCGGCCAGCCCGAACACATCATCAACTACTTCTTCTTCGTCGCCGAGGAAGTGCGCGAACTGATGGCGGAGATCGGCTATCGGACCTTCGACGAGATGATCGGCCAGATGCAGATGTTCGATCAGCGCAAGCTGATCGCGCATGGCAAGGCGAGCGGGCTGGACTTCTCCAAGCTGTTCATGAAGCCGGACGTGCCGCCGGAAGTCAAAATCTACAATTGCGAGGAACAGGACCACAAGATCCGCGACATCCTCGATCGCAAGCTGATCGCGCAGTCGCAAGCCGCGATCGAGACCGGCGCCGCGGTGCGTATCGCAATGCCCATCAAAAACACCGATCGCACCACGGGCGCCATGCTGTCCGGCGAAATCGCCAAGCGCTACGGTCACGCCGGCTTGCCGCACGACACCATCGTCGCGCGCTTTGCCGGCACCGCGGGCCAGAGCTTCGGCGCCTTCCTCGCCCGCGGCGTCACTTTCGAACTCGATGGCGATGCCAACGACTATGTCGGCAAGGGGCTTTCCGGCGGCCGCATCGTGGTGCGTCCGCCCGCGCAATCCGGAATCGTGCCGGAACGCTCGATCATCGTCGGCAATACCGTGCTGTACGGCGCCGTCGCCGGCGAGTGCTATTTCCGCGGCGTCGCCGGCGAGCGCTTCGCGGTGCGCAATTCGGGCGCCGTCGCCGTCATCGAAGGCGCCGGCGACCATTGCTGCGAATACATGACCGGCGGCGTGGTGGTGGTGCTCGGGCGGACCGGCCGCAACTTCGCCGCCGGCATGTCGGGCGGCATCGCCTATGTGCTCGACGACGACGGCAGCTTCGCCTCGCGCTGCAATCTCGCCATGGTGGAACTCGAGCCGATGCCCGACGAAGAAAGCATCAACGCGCGCATCTTCCACCACGCCCGCGACCTCGAGGCGCACGGCCTGGTCGATATCATGTCGGACCTGAGCTCGTTCGACGGGCACCGGCTGCATCATCTGATTTCGCGGCACGCGCGCTTTACCGGCTCGCGCGTCGCGGCCAAGATCATCGACGAGTGGAAAACCTGGTATCCGAAATTCCGCAAGGTGATGCCGGTCGAGTATCGCCGCGCTCTCAATGAACTCAAAGCGGCGGCCATCGCCGCGGAGTAGAGCGCCGAAAAAGCGCAACAGGAAAGCGTAACAAGTAAGAGTGCCAGGAAAAGAGAGCGTCTTTGGGCAAGGTCACCGGCTTTCTCGAATACGAGCGCGAGGATCGTGACTACGAGCCGGTCGCCGAACGTATCCAGCACTGGCGCGAATTCATACTGCCGCTGCCGGAGAAGGATTACGTCACCCAGGCCGCGCGCTGCATGAATTGCGGCGTGCCCTATTGCATGGGGACCGGCTCGGTCGCGCCCGGCGCACCGGGCTGTCCGGTCAACAACCAGATTCCAGACTGGAACGACCTGGTCTATACGGGCAACTGGGAGGAGGCCGCCCGCAACCTGCATTCGACCAATAATTTTCCGGAAGTCACCGGCCGGATCTGTCCGGCGCCGTGCGAAGCCTCCTGCACGCTCAACATCAACAACAACCCGGTCACCATCAAATCGATCGAATGCGCGATCGCCGACCGCGCCATCGCGGCCGGGCTCAAGCCCGAGCCGCCGACGGCGCGCACCGGCAAAACGATCGCGATCGTCGGCTCCGGGCCGGCGGGCATGACCTGCGCGCAGCAGCTGGCGCGCGCCGGGCACGAAGTTCACGTCTACGAGCGATGGGCGAAGGCCGGCGGCTTATTGCGCTACGGCATTCCCGACTTCAAGATGGAGAAGCATCACGTCGACCGCCGCGTCGCGCAAATGGAGGCGGAAGGCGTCGTATTCCATTACGGCGTCCATGTCGGGGTGAACCTTGCGGCCGAGAAGCTGGTCGCCGATTTCGACGCGGTGGTGCTCACCGGCGGCGCCGAAGCCCCGCGCGACTTGCCGGTTCCCGGCCGCGAGCTCGACGGCATCCATTTCGCGATGGATTTCCTGACGCAGCAGAACCGGCGCGTCAGCGGCGAGCCAGCCGACGGCGGCGAGCCGATCCTCGCCAAAGGCAAGCATGTCGTCGTCATCGGCGGCGGCGATACCGGATCCGACTGCATCGGCACCGCGTTCCGTCAGGGCGCGCGCTCGGTCACCAATTTCGAAATCATGCCGCAGCCGCCGCTGCACGAGAACAAGCTTTTGACCTGGCCGGACTGGCCACTCAAACTGCGCACCTCGTCGAGCCATGAAGAGGGCGTCGAGCGCGATTTCGCGGTGATGACCACCAAGTTCACCGGCGAAAACGGCGCGGTGAAGAAGCTGCATTGCGTGCGCGTCGACGACAAGATGAAACCCATTCCGGGCAGCGATTTCGAGATCGCCGCCGAGCTCGTCCTGTTGGCGACGGGCTTCGTGCATCCGGTGCACGACGGCCTGGTCAAGAACCTCGATCTCGCGCTCGACCGGCGCGGCAACGTACGCGCTTCGACCGACGACTATAAAACCTCGATCGACAAAGTCTTTAGCGCCGGCGACATGCGACGCGGCCAGTCGCTCGTCGTCTGGGCGATCCGCGAGGGCCGTCAGGCGGCGCACGCGGTCGACAAATATTTGATGGGATCGAGCCTGCTGCCGCGCTAGAACGTCATTTGGCTGCAAGACTTCAGTGCGACGCAGCACGGGCAGGGAAAGCGCCAAATTTTTGTGCGATAACGTCTCTCCCACTGGTTCAATAAAAGCGCAGTTGCGTAAGATCAAAACCTAACATTTTTTTGCCGTCCACTCAATTCGAGGTCTGGTCCGATTCCGGACGCGACAACAACGGGGGCATATGTCGGCAGATTTGGTTGCCTGGCTTCCGTTGGCGGCAAAATTGATATTGACGGCGGGAATCGTCGTGACCGCCTCGATAGTTGCTGAGCGCGTCGGCGCTCTCACCGGAGCGCTGATCGCCACCCTGCCGGTCACAATATGGCCAGCATATGTATTTGTTTCGCTCAACCACGACGCCGCCTATGTGGCCGAGGCCGCGCGGAGCGGGCTCGTTATAAACGCCTTTAGCGGCTTGTTTCTGTTGATCTATGCCACGCTCGCGCAAAAGCGCGGGATCGTCCTCAGTCTTACACTCTCCGTGGGGTGCTGGATTACGCTCGCTGTGCTTGCGCGGTCAGTCGGATGGAAGCTGGAGAGCGGCGTTCTATTGAATCTTATCATCTACCCCGTGTGTTTGTGGCTGAGCAGCAACATGCGTGCGGTCAACATGCCGCAGATCAAGCATGCGTGGTACGACTTGCCGATGCGCACGTTTATGGTCTGCGCTCTGATGACCGCCATCATTGAGGCCGGCAATTGGGCGGGACCAGTATTGACTGGCATCCTCGCCGTCTATCCGATCTCAAGCACAAGCTTGATACTGATTCTGCAGCCACGGATTGGGGGCCGCGCAGCCGCCGCAGTGCTCGCCAGTAGCTTGTGGAGTTTTTTCGGAATCGGCTTCAGCCTGATCGCGATCAATCTTTTGATTGTACCGCTCGGTGCAGCGATATCGCTCTCCGCGGCTTTGGCTATTCCCATAGCTTGGAATCTGACTGTCTGGATTGTCTACAGGCACATGGCTTCCGCTGTGCATTAAGGCAAGGCCAGCACACCCGATGTCCACTTCAGTTTGGGGGATTGCGAAAGATTTCGCAATTCGCGGGATGTCTGCATGGCCCGGAGCGACACCTTAGCGGCTCACCAATTTGGCAGCGATGGGAGGCATAACGGACATGCCTGGGATGGCGTCAATCGGTAGAAAACGACCCGGAGCGACGCGGGTTTGCCGGAAATTCAGCAGCGCTTTGATCTAGATCAAAGTCGAGGACTATCGACTGTTGCCGTAATGCAGCGATCTGGTCGCGATCTCGGCAATCGAACGTGCGCCGATAAAATGGCAAACGAGGCGCGGAGCTTTTAGGGAGGAATTTCATGTCGGTGCAACAGGTTTCGAAATCCGTCGAAAGCCGAACCATCGCCAAAGTATCGTGGCGCCTGTTGCCGCTCGTCGCTGTTGCCTATTGCATTGCCTATGTCGACCGCAGCAACATCTCGGTCGCCGCGCTTTCCATGAACAAGGATCTGGGTTTCACCGCCTACATCTATGGCTGGGGCGCCGGCATTTTCTTCTTCAGCTATTTCCTGTTCGAAATTCCGAGCAATCTGATCCTCCAGCGCGCCGGCGCACGGCTTTGGATCGCGCGAATCATGATCACCTGGGGCATCATCTCCGGTCTCACCGCCTTCGTCACCGGACCCACCAGTTTCCTGGTCGTGCGCTTTATGTTGGGCGCCGCCGAAGCCGGTTTTTTCCCCGGCATGATCCTCTACTTCACCTATTGGTTCCCGGCGGAATATCGCGGCCGCGTGATCTCGACTTTGTTCATCGCGCAGCCGGTCGCCAATGCGCTGGCCTCGATCTGCTCGGCCGCTATCCTCGGCATGGATGGCGTGCTTGGCTTCAAGGGATGGCAGTGGATTTTCATCCTCGAGGCGATCCCTGCGGTTGCATGTGCGGTCGTCGTGATCGCCGTGATGACCGACCGGCCAGAAGTCGCCGACTGGCTGACGCCCGACGAAAAGAAGTGGCTGCAAGTCAAGCTCGGTGAGGAAAGCCGCCAGATCGAAAGATTCGGCAAGCTCACTCTGATGAAGGCCTTGTGCGATCCGCGCGTGCTCGCTCTGTCGGCAATGTATTTCATGAGCGTCACGGCCAATTACGGCATCGTTTTCTTCATGCCGCAGATCATCAAGGGCATCGGCTTGTCGAACATGATGACCGGTTTTGTGTCCTCGGTGCCCTACATTATCGGCACCGTCGGGTTGATTATCTGGGGCTGGTCGTCGGATCGCAAACCCGAGCGGCGCTGGCATCTGATTGTCGCATCGACGCTTGCCGCCGTCGGCCTGGTGTTCGCCGGCTGGACCGGCGCGTCGTACTGGGCGCTGTTGGGCATGTCGGCGGCCACAGTCGGCATCTACGGCTCGCGCGCCGCGTTCTGGCCGATGCCGTCGATCTTTCTCACCGGTACGGCTGCGGCGGGCGCGATTGCGCTTATCAATGCCATCGGCAACCTCGGCGGCTATGTCGGGCCTTTCATCGTCGGCTGGATCAAGGATTCGACCGGCAGTTTCCAGGCCGGTCTCTATTTTCTCGCCGCCTGCTCGCTCGCCTGCGCGGCGATCACGTTCTTCGCCGCGCGTGCAGCGGGCGAGACCGACTTGAAGAAACGCGCAGGCGCAGCGCAGCCCGCCGAATAGGACCTCTTGCTCGCTAAATCCGGCTGCGAATGTCTGTTAGTGGCCCGCATCGTCAGATTTTGCGGCGCGAGAAAATGTCGGTTCTCGGGGGTAAAGCTGCCGAGGCGCGGACATCCCGCGATGTCGCAGTTTGACCCACAACGTCACTTCGCCACCGTTAATTGATGCATTGCGAAAGGCCATTCTTGCCTCGATAGACACGCACCATTCCTGACCATAAACTTGCTTCGAGACCACGGTAGATCGGTGGCGATCTTCATGGACGAGGCGCGCGTCGACCGTAGGCTTGCCGCGATTATGGCAGGCGACATCGCCGGCTATAGCCGGTTGATGGGTATTGACGAGGAAGGGACGCTGCGCCAGCTCAAGGCGGCCCGCAAGGAACTGATCGATCCCAAGATTACCGAGCACCGTGGCCGGATCGTCAAGACCACCGGCGACGGGATGCTGGTGGAATTCGTCAGCGTCGTCGACGCGGTGCGCTACGCGGTCGACATTCAGCGCGGCATGGGCGAACGCAATGCCGATGTGGCTCCCGATCGTCGCATCGAATTTCGCATCGGCATCAATGTCGGCGACATCATCAGCGATGAGAATGATATTTACGGCGATGGTGTCAACGTGGCAGCCCGGCTAGAGGCGCTCGCCGAACCCGGTGGCATTATGGTTTCACGCAATGTCTACGACCAGGTGCGCGACAAGTTGAGCGTCGGCTTCGAGGACCTGGGAGAACAGACCGTAAAGAACATTGCGCGCCCGATCGGCGTCCACCGCGTCTCGCTCGCCGAGAGCGCGCCGCCTGCCATGGTCAAGTCCGCCGCAGCGGCCGCCAAAACTGAAATGCCGACTACCGATCGGCCATCGATTGCCGTGCTGCCATTCGCCAATATGAGTGGCGACCCGGAGCAGGAATACTTCGCCGACGGCATTTCCGAGGACATCATCACCGGGCTGTCGAAGCTGCGCTGGTTTTTCGTCATCGCGCGCAATTCGTCATTCGCCTACAAGGGCAAGGCGGTTGACGTAAAACGCGCCGCGCGCGAACTCGGCGTGCGCTATGTGCTGGAGGGCAGCGTGCGCAAAGGCGGCAACCGCGTGCGCATCACCGCGCAACTCGTCGACGCCGCAACCAGTAACCATATTTGGGCCGATCGATACGACGGCGACCTGACGGACATTTTTACCTTGCAGGATGAAATTACGGAAAAGGTCGTGGCTGCGATTGAGCCAAAACTCCTGGAAGCGGAGAGCATCCGGTCCCAAAATCGCTCGCCAGAGGATCTTGGCGCCTGGGACATGGTGATACAGGCAAACGCCCTGTTCTGGCGTTTGACAAAGGCTGAAACTGAAGCCGCAATTAATCTTCTTAGGCAGGCCGCCGCGCGCTATCCAAACTACGGACCAGCACACAGTATTTTGGCTTTTGTCCTGCTGATTTCAGGCTACCTCGGTTGGAGCGTGTTAAAACGGCAATTGGAGGAAGCCGCGCGACTTGCCGCTCGGGCGGCCCAACTCGATGACAGCGATCCATGGGCGCACCTCGCGCTCGGATTTGTGGCGTTCGTGCGGCGGCAGACCAACGTAGCGGCGGCGGAATTTCGGCGCGCCCTTGAACTCAACCCGAACTTCGCCGCCGCCCACGGCTACCTCGGTTGGACGCTTGCTTTCGACGGTCAATCGGACGAAGCGACGAAGCATCTAGAGGAAGCCGTTCGCATGAGCCCACACGACCAGCAGAACGCGATTTTTAACACCGGTCTTGCGGTCACCCATTATCTTGAGCGGCGTTATGCGAAAGCGGTCGAATACAGCAGCAAATCGCTGCAACAGCGTTCGGCATTCACAGCCGGTCATCGAATTCACGTAGCGAGCTTGGCGCAGAACGGTCAAATCGATGAAGCACGCGAAGCGCTCGCCCGCTTGAAGGAAATGCACCCCGATCTCTCGATTGCCTGGATCGAAAAAAACGTTCCTTACACGTCGGGGCCAATGGCTAAATTCGTCGAGGGCATGCGCAAGGCCGGGCTGGAATAGTTCCGGGGGTCTCGGCTTGGTTGGAATATGAAATTATGATCAGCCTCGGCGTGCAGATCTCCGCTATTGGCCCCTTTCGACGGATACTGCAGCGCAAGCGAATGTCGGCTGTCAGGGTAATTGCGGAAGTGCCGGGAGCGCGCGCGAAACAGCGTTTTTTGAACCATAGCGGACTCCGCCACGCGGATCGAATTAAGGCTGCAGCTTCGAGGAGGCGGGTACGATCAAATCGCGGATACCTTCCCGAGCACGCTATTGGTCACCTCGGAGTCAGGGCGGCGTTTCAAGTTGTTTTGAAACGCCGCCCTGATTTCTTGTCCGAAGCTTCCGCCACCGTCCGGCTTTGGATTTGCCTAGCCTCGATCCGGCGCCGAGATCAGGCGAGGTCGAAGCGGTCCAGGTTCATCACCTTGGTCCACGCCGCCACGAAGTCTTTCACAAACTTTTCCTTCGCGTCCGCGAACGCATAGACTTCCGCAAGCGCGCGCAGCTGGGAGTGCGAACCGAAGATCAGGTCGACACGGCTGCCGGTCCACTTGACCGCGTTCGTCTTGCGGTCGCGCCCCTCGTACACGCTTTCAGAGCCGGCGGACGGCTGCCATTGCGTGCTCATGTCGATCAGGTTGACGAAGAAGTCGTTCGTCAGCGTCCCGGGCCGCTTGGAGAAAACGCCGTGCTTGGACCCCCCGGCATTGGCGCCCAGCACGCGCAGGCCGCCGACGAGAACCGTCATCTCAGGCGCCGTCAGCGTCAGCAATTGCGCCTTATCGACCAACGCCGCCTCGGGCGACATCAAGTGCCGGCTGCGGTAATAGTTGCGGAAGCCGTCAGCGGTCGGCTCGAGCGGCGCGAAGGACTGGACGTCGGTCTCTTCCTGCGACGCGTCCATGCGCCCCGGCGTGAAGAGAACCTTCACGGCGACCCCGGCTTTCTTCGCCGCTTCTTCGACGGCTGCGCAGCCGCCGAGAACGATCAGATCAGCAAGCGAAACCTTCTTGCCCTTGGATTTGCCCTTCGACTTGCCCGCGGACTTGCCCGCGGACTTGCCCTTGGACTGCGAAGCGTTGAACGCCTTTTGGATCGCCTCGAGCGTCCTTAGGACCTTCGCCAGTTCGGCCGGTTGGTTCACTTCCCAATCCTTTTGCGGGCTAAGCCGAATGCGCGCGCCGTTCGCGCCGCCGCGCTTGTCGGAGCCGCGGAACGTCGACGCCGACGCCCAGGCCGTCGCGATCAGCTGGGAGACGGACAGGCCGGATGCGAGGATTTTCGCCTTCAAAGCGGCAATCTCCCGCTCCCCGATCAGTGGGTGATCGACCGAGGGGATCGGGTCCTGCCAGATCAGAATCTCCTTCGGGACCAGCGGGCCGAGATAACGGTAAATCGGCCCCATGTCGCGGTGCGTCAGCTTGAACCACGCCCGGGCAAACGCGTCCGCGAACTGATCCGGATGCTCGTAGAAGCGCCGCGAGATCTTTTGGTAAGCGGGGTCCATCTGCAGCGACAGGTCCGTGGTCAGCATGGTCGGCGCATGCTTCTTAGACTTGTCGAAGGCGTCCGGGATCGTGGCGGCGCCGCCTTTCGCCTTCCACTGATAGGCGCCGGCCGGGCTTTTGGTCAGCTCCCATTCGTTGTTGAACAGGTTGTCGAAGAAGTGGTTGCTCCACTTGGTCGGCGTCTGCGACCAGGTGACTTCGGGGCCGCCGGTGATGGCGTCGGCTCCGACGCCCGTGCCAAATTTGCTCTTCCAGCCGAGGCCCTGCTCCTCGATGGGGGCGGCTTCCGGCGCCGGCCCGACCAGCGCCGGATCGCCGGCGCCGTGGGTCTTGCCGAAGGTATGGCCGCCGGCAATCAGCGCGACCGTCTCCTCGTCGTTCATCGCCATGCGCAAGAACGTTTCGCGGATGTCTTTTGCCGCAGCGACCGGATCCGGCTTGCCGTTGGGCCCTTCCGGATTGACGTAGATCAGGCCCATCTGCACGGCGGCGAGCGGATTCTGCAGCTGGCGGTCGCCGCTGTAGCGTTGGTCGCCCAGCCACGTCCCCTCGGGACCCCAATAGAGTTCCTCGGGCTCCCAGACATCGGCGCGGCCGCCGCCGAAACCGAACGTCTTGAAGCCCATCGAACTCCAGCGCGACGTTGCCGGCGAGAACCATAAGGTCGGCCCAGGAGATTTTCCGGCCGTATTTCTGCTTGATCGGCCACAACAGCCGGCGCGCCTTGTCGAGGCTCGCGTTGTCCGGCCAGCTATTGAGCGGCGCGAAACGCTGTTGTCCGGCACCGGCGCCGCCGCGGCCGTCGCCGATGCGGTAGGTGCCCGCGGCGTGCCACGCCATGCGGATCATCAGCCCGCCGTAATGGCCGAAGTCGGCCGGCCACCAGTCTTGCGAATCCGTCATCAAGGCACGCAGGTCCTTGATCACGGCGTTCAGGTTGAGGCTCTTGAATTCCTTGGCGTAGTCGAACGCCTTGCCCATCGGATCGGACAAATCGGAATTCTTATGGAGAACGCTGAGGTCCAACTGATTGGGCCACCAGTCGCGGTTCCTCTGGGCGTGAGTGAACGGGCACTTGCCCGCGCTCTTGTCATCGGTCTTTGCGTCCATGTTTCTCTCCGATCGTGTTCCGCTTTTTTCCTGATCCGAAACTGCAATTCGCGTCGGTATTGAGTTGCCTGCTCTGCCGCCGCTTCTTGGCTATGCGGCCATGATCAATTTATGAGTATACGGGCTAACACCGTGCTCACCGGGAGCTTGGCAGAAGGCATTACCGAATGCGGCAGCCAGTGCATGCCTCTGCATCCGTGCCCGCGCATTTTCAACTGCTAAATCGAGGTAATGTCAACGGCCGCAACCATCGCGCCCGCTCCGACGCGAATTCCGTTATCGACAATCGGCGCAATGCCCACGCCGTCAACGTCGTGGATCGACCGCGTCGGCAAAATCGAACTGCGCAACGTGCACACGTCAACGCCGCGGCACGATTTGGCCGACCTTACTGCCGCGGTGAGCGCGGTAACGGATTGCAGCCGCCTACTCGTCGGCTGTGCGCGCTGAAAAGACCATGCTCCGATCCTCGACCTGCTGTGCAGGAAGGGATTTGGCGTCGATCCCGAGCATCACGTCGCTGATCGAAACAGAAGGAGCGCCGGCCGTGAAGTCGGCTCGTTGTTCCGAATTCATCCAGACAAGCGTGGCTGTTAGCAAGACACCCAGCGAAAGAACCGCAACGACGATTTGTGCCATGGCTAACTCCTGTTTTTTCGGCCTCGGCAAGGCCTTTTGCTTGGTTTTTTTGTTCGCGTTCTAACCGACAAGCTAACCAGCAAGGATCTTGCCAAGTCTCGGGCCGGGCTTAATAAGCAATATGTTTCAATTATTTAGATGTAGACACGCGGCCGATCGTAAGGTGTCGCCAGCGGTTGAGGTATAATTTTGTTATACCTTTCGGTCCGAGATTGCGATGAATACCAATATTCTCAATTAGTTAGTGGACCGTGCCGGCGCATGTTTCTGCTATACAGCAGCGTCGTTCGCATAAGCGGGAGTTGAATCTTCGACAGCTGTTCCAGAACGGGCGACGCGGCGCCTGAACGCCGCCTTCGTGCCGCCGCGATGGCGCGCACAATCCCCGTCGTCGACTGACCGCGTCGGCAAAATCGAACTGCGCAGTGTTCACGCGTCGACGCGGCGACGCGATTTTGCCCAGTCTACAATTTTCTCAAAACCCGCCACTGACCGGCGCCGGCGGGCGCGGCGGCGCGCCGTCAAGGCCGGCGCTCGGCGAGCGGCGAGCATTCGCAGGCCCTGAAGCCGGCGCCGGTTTAATCTTCGCATCCTTTTTGGCGTCGGCGGTTTTTTTCGCGTCGTCGTGCGCGGCGGCGGCTTTGTTCGGCGGCACGGGCGGCGCGGCGGGCGCCAATGACACCGGCTCGGGCGCGTCGCTCGCATCGTCTGCCGGACGCGGCCATGAGAAGTCGTCGGCGCGGCCGGCGACCGCGGCAATCGGATCGCCGCGGTTTAACACTTTGGCGGCGAGCGGATCGGTCGCGGCCGGCGCCGGGTGAGCGCCCGCGCCGAGCAGATCGCCCGCTTCGCCGCCGCTTGTCGTCAGCGGCAGCACCGGGCCGACGTCGGGCCGCGGCGCGCCGGGCTTGGCCGGCGACGTCGCCCCGGGCAGCGCCACCGGCGCGACGCGGTTCGACATGACGCGGCGCAATTCGAGATCGACATAACTTGCCAGCGTCGCCGCGCCGGCCTTGGTGAAATGCACGCCGTCGCCGGTGCGCAGCCGCCGGATCTGGCCCTCGAAATCCGGGCCCTCGACCGCGTAGCGCCCTTGGTCGTCGACAAAGCCGTCCCAGACATCGACGTAGCCGATCCCCGCCCGCTCGGCGCGCTCGCGATAAAGCTCGTCGAGATAGGCCATGTCGCTCGTCGACTTGGCGCCGCGGATGGCTGGCAGCCCGACCCACAAAACCGGCACGCCCTTCGATTTCAGCGCGGCAATCATTTCGTCGATGCGCTTGACATAAAGTTCCGCCCACTGATCGGTGTGGAACTCATACACCGCGCCGGCGACCGGTCGCGGCGTTTCGCTGGCCGCAGCGCTGTCTTGCGGCGCGGCTTCGGAATCCGGCGCCGCGGCAGTTTTTTCCGCCGGTGCGTTCTTCGCAGGCTGCTCCGCCGCCTTGGCCGGCGCCGCGCCATTTTGCTGCGGCGGCGCATGCGGCGGCGGCCCGTCGCGCAGCGGCACGCGGTCGTTCAGACCGAGCATGACGACGATGGCATTCGGCTTTTCCGCGGCCAGCGCGTCTTTGACGGCCTGCGACCAGTCGAGCGTCTCGTTCTTCGGGTCATAGCGGATGAGACCGGAAGTCGCGCGGATAATGCGCTCCACGCCGAGGTCGGGTTGATCGGCGTAAATCTCGTCGAGTCCGTAGCCGAGCCAATCGGCCATCGAATCGCCGATCACCACGACGGTAGCGGTCGGCGGCGTCTCCAATTTGCGCGGCGGCGGCGCTTTGGTGGAATCGACGACCGGCGGCGGCCGCTCGCCGCCGCCAAAGAACGGGAATGAAAAGAAATCCCGCGGCGGCGCCGGCTGATAGCGCGGCGACTGATCGGTCCAATGATAAGTCTGCGCGGCGGCGGGCACGGCTGCCGCGGCGGCGCCCGCGCTGACGGCGAGCGCGACCGACAGGCGCCGCAAGGCAATCAACCGCGTATGTCCTAACCGCATGAACCGACTACTCTATGAACGGTACGTGTCAGCGGACCCATAGTAGAGCATCGCAACGAAAAAAGCTTCCCCCGCAGGCAACCGGCACCATGGATCGCAACTTAGATCGCACCTTGGATCGCACCTTGGGTATCTCGACTTATGGCCGCGCTAATGGGCACCTGCTAAGGTAGCCCGAATCGCTAACGGCGGGTCGTCTGCCGCCGACGGCAGCGCGTTTTCCCGCGCCGTTTCCGGTTGGACTGCTAATTGGGCAAGACTTTGACGCATCATTTGGGCAATAAAGCGAACCATGTGACTTCGCCCCATTCCTCCGCGCTCTTCGGCTCCGCATGATTGCCGTCCGCAAAGCCGTTTTCCCCGTCGCCGGCCTCGGCACCCGATTTTTGCCGGCGACCAAGGCCATGCCGAAGGAAATGCTGCCGGTCGTCGACCGGCCGCTCATCCAGCACGTCGTCGACGAGGCGCGCCAGGCCGGCATCGAACACTTCATCTTCGTCACCGGCCGCAACAAAGCCGTCATCGAAGATCACTTCGACCGGCAGTTCGAGTTGGAAATGACGCTGCTCGAGCGGCAGAAGCACCAGGTTCTCGAATATCTCAATCAGGATCTGCCGGGGCCCGGCGCGACCAGCTTTACCCGCCAGCAGGAACCGCTCGGTCTCGGCCACGCCGTTTGGTGCGCGCGCGAACTGATCGGCCGCGAGCCGTTTGCGCTGTTATTGCCGGACGTGCTGGTCCAGCACGAAAAGGGCTGTCTGGCGCAGATGATGGAAGCGGCGCGCGAACTGCCGGGGAAAGCCAATATCGTCGCCGTCGAGGAGGTGCCGCGCGACCGCGTCGATCAATATGGCGTCGTCGGCGTCGGCGAGCGCAAGGGCAAGATGTTCTCCATCACGACCATGGTGGAGAAGCCGCCGCGCGAGCGGGCGCCGTCGAACCTGATCTTGACCGGCCGCTACATCCTGCAGCCGGAAATCGTCGAAATTCTCAGCACCCAGGGGCGCGGCGCCGGCGGCGAAATCCAACTGACCGATGCCATGATCCAACTGGCGCGCACGCAACCGTTCTATGGCTTGCAATTTGCCGGCCGCAGCTTCGATTGCGGCTCGAAAATCGGCTTTCTCGCCGCCAACGTATCCTACGCGCTGGCGCGCGCCGACATCGCGCCCGGCTTCCGCGCCGAGATCAAAAAGATCCTAAGCGAGCTCAACGGCGGTTAGCGTTGTCATTGCGAGGAGCAAGGCGACGAAGCAATCCACTTCGATTGCTTCGCGGAGCCTGTCATCGGGCCGGCCACTTCGGGCCGAATCCGTTGGCTCGCAATGACGAGGCGCTCAGCGCTGCAAGCGCATGGTCAAGAGAAACGAGGTCGCGCTATAGGCGACCCCGCTGACGTTGGACGTGAGCCAATCTTCCCGCACCGTGCCTTTGAACTGCATTTCGCGGTTCATTTTGTAAGTCAGGCCGGCGGACGCAAAATAACGATTGTCGTCGCGCCCGAGCCCGACATAATTGTCGTTGCCATAGCCGATCTGCGCGCTGGCGATGAGCCAGGTCCGCAGCGCGTGATCGACCTCGACGTTGAAATCGCGGCTGAACTCGCCCGAGACGCCCGGCACGGTCGACTCGCCTATCGTCGAGGCCGCGGTGAACTTTGCCGTCGTCAGCGCGCTGGCCTGCCACAGCAGCGTGCCGTCAAGCGTAAGGCCGCCGACGTTCGGCAGACTAGGGTCTCGGTAATCGCGCTCCATATAACCGACCGCGACCTCGCCGGTGAGCGAGCCGACCTTGCCGAAAGCGATGCCGGCTTTGCCGCTCGAACCGCCGGAATCGCGATCCTCGCCGTTGATGTCGACCGGCAAGTCGTGAATGCGGGTATCTTCGCTGACTTCGACGAACGGCTTGAAGCCGGGATCGATCTCGTAACCGACGCGCAAAATGCCGGCATATTGATCGAAGGCGCGCCAGTCGAAATTCCCGCTCGCGCCGTTGGTCAATTCGGCATCCGAATACATCGAGCGGTCGAAGGTGCCTTTGAGCGAAACTTCGAACCGGCTGAATTGCTGCGCCACGCCGAGCGTGCCGCCGGCCGTGGTGTCGATCGGCAGGTGGGCGAGGCCGGCCTGGATGTTCGGGCTGCCAGGATTGTCGGTCGATACGATCGTCCGGCTCTCAAGCAGGATTTTGGTATCGCGCGTGACGTCGAGCGTGCCGTCCACTTTGGCGTTGAGATAAGGAACGCTAAGCGACGGCACAAAGGTGCCGTTTTGATAATCGGTATAGGAGCCGGTGATATCGGCGGTCAGCGAATTGCTCGACCAGTCGGAGCGTACATGGAGTTCCGGGGCGGCCACGAAATAGTACGAGGCGGGACCCGTCGGAGACGCATGTACGGGATTCGTGCTGTAACCGGCCGACAGTTCGATCGCGGGCAGGATGAGAAACGAGCCGGCCTTGATGCCGAGCGCGGCGTAAGGGTCGCCGGCGGCGATCGGCAGCGTCCCGTGCGGCACCGTTCCGAGCGGTAAAGTATTCGGCGGCGGCGTCCCCGGCGGCGGCGTGCTCGCGGCACCTTGAAAGTCTTCCGGAGGCGGAATCGGCAAGACCGCGCCGGGCCGGTTCGCCGCCGCGAGCGGATACACCGTCGCCGGCGGATTGCTGATCGGTAATTGGTCGGGCGGCGGCGGGAGCGACGCGCCGGGCCGGTTCGCGGCCTTGGCCGGATAGATTTCGGGCTTCGGCGGCGGCGGCAAGACCGGAACCAGCGACGGCACTTGGGGCGGCGGTTGCGCGACGGATTCGAATGTCGTGTTGGACGGCGGCGCGACGGCGCTGCCTTGATCCGGCGCTTGCGCCAGCAGTTTGCGCTTTCCGCTATTGCTGGAATCAAAGCCGGTGTCGCCAGCCCCGAAGCCCGGCGGGCTGCCATAAACCGGCGTCACGCCGATACGCGAAGGCGCGGTGAATGTCCCGGCGGGCGGGGTCTGATCCGACGGCGTGGAATTTCCCGGCGGCACGAAGCTCGGCGGATTGGCGGGATCGCTTTGCAGCGACGGCGCCAACAGATCGACGCTGGAGTCCGGATACGGCGTTTGCGAGTCACTCGGCGTCGGAAAAAGCGCAATGAGCGCGACGGGCACGACCACGGCTAGGCCCAAAAAATTCAGGCAAGTGTTGCTTCGTGATCGGCAACGGCGCGGCACAATGCCTCCTCGCCCCGAAGCCGCACCCCGGGGCCCCGCGCGGCACGGCGCCACGCGAACGCCAGCACGGCCCGCCGGACGGCGGGCCGCTGGTTAACGGAGTAGAAACGGATATGGTTAATGAGAGGTTGACCTGGGGACGCCGGGGGCGCGGTGCCGTGGCTTAAGGCCCTCGTTCATCGGGTTTTGCGCTCGTAACGGCGCCAGGCCGGCACCAGAAACGCAGCAAAGGCGACAAAGGCCGCGATTTCCGCCGGCCACGGCCAGCGCGCCACCGAGGCGACGATGCCGACCAGCACCGCGGCAAAGCCGAGCCACAGCGCAAAGCGGCCAGGGCGGACCGCCTCGACCGCGAACAGGACAAGCGCCAGCGCAAACCAGGTCCACGACACCAGCGAGCCGTCTTGCATCATTGCGGATTTAAACCCAGCCTTTGAGCTCGCGCATGGCGAGCTGCCAGATCATCAGCATGCCGGCCTCGCTGTCGTTGAGGCAGGGGATGGTCGCGAAGTTTTTCCCGCCGTAGCGCTTGAACACCCGCGCGTTATCGACCGCGATCTCTTCCAGCGTCTCTAGGCAATCGGCCGAGAAACCCGGCATCATCACCACGACATTCTTCACGCCCTTCTTGGCGAGCGCCTTCATGGTCTTGATGGTCGCGGGCTCGAGCCAACGTATTCGGCCGAAGCGCGACTGAAACGTCATCATCAGCTTCTTGTCGTCGAAGCCGAGCTGCCGGCGCAGCAGCTGCGTCGTCCGCTCGCACTGGCTCTCATAGGGATCGCCCTTGAGCACGTATTCCTTCGGCATGCCGTGATAGGACGCGACGATCACGTCGGGCGTAAACGACAGCGCCTTGAGCTCGGCCTTGAGCGAGGAGGCGAGCACCTCGATATAATACGGATCGTCGTAATACGGCGGCAGGAAGCGCAGCGCCGGCTGCCGGCGCTGGCCCATCATGAAGCGGAACACCTCGTCGGCCACCGTCGCGGTGGTCGCCGCCGAATATTGCGGATAGAGCGGCATGATCAGGATGCGCTCGCAGCCCCAGGTCAGCATCACTTCGAGCCGCGACGCGATCGACGGCGAGGCATAGCGCATGGCCCAGTCGACCATGATGTGCTTGCCGAGCGGTTCGAGAATACCGGCGAGTTTTTCGGCTTGCGAACGGGTGATGGTCTTGAACGGGGACTCGTCCTTGTCGCGGTTCCAGATTTTCCGGTAGTCGCGCGCTTTGCGCCGCGACCGCAGCGGCAGGATAACGCCGTTGAGCAGGAGCTTCCAGAACAGCGAATCCTTTTCGATCACCCGCGGGTCGGTCAGGAACTCTTGCAGATAGCGGCGGACCGCCGCCGGGGTCGCCGCGTCGGGCGTGCCGAGATTGACGATGAGCACGCCGATTCCCGTCGCCGGCGGCGTCGCGTCGGGAATGTCGATCTTTGCCGCGCGCTCGGTAGCGGGCGAAGACACTGGCGCCGTTGCGTAATCGGCGGCGGGCGCAGGAGCGACAACAGGCGAAGCCGTCGGCGCCGGCGGCGACGCGGGCATCGTGGCGCGCTCAAACAGCACGGGCGCCGCCGATGGCCGGGCCGTCGCCTCGTTGGTCTCCTGCGGAGTTGGCGTATCGTTCATAGGATCAAGATACTCCATGGCGGGCCGGCAGGCGAATGCGCCGCGGAGTCTCGGCCGGTCCGCGCTACCGCCTTCCTACGCGTTCGATAAAGCGAGATCGCCGGCACCGTTGAGCCGGTCGAACATCATCAGGTTTTCGAAAGCGCGCGATTTCCTCGCATCCGGAAATTCCTCGCCGAGGCAATCGGCAAACTTGCCCCAGAGCTCGTCGCGCGACAGCGGGCGCTGGTGGCTGCCTTTGGCGTATTCGACCGGGCCGCTTTTGAGCGTTTCACCGTTTTTAGTCGTAATTTCAACCGCGTCGGCGGGCGCGAAGTTGGACCCTGCCATCGTCGCCGCCGTGCCCTCAAGGGACACGCGCGGGAATATCGCCTGCACCTCGGGGCGGCGCACGAAGTCGTCGGTCAGCTCGCGAAGCCCGACGTTGCGCGCGACGAGCGCGGCGGCCATCGCAAATTGCATGCTGAATTTCGCTTCGAGGCCGGTTTGCGGGCGGCCGTTGCGCAACATCAGCAATTGCGTCTTTCCGGTCGAGACATGGACGCGCTCGACCTCGCCGGGCTTAAGGTCGTAACGGGCGACCAAATCGAGCGCGGCATCGATCGAGCGGTGGGTCGCATAGCAGATCGGATAGCGCTTGATGTTGAGCCCGTGACCGACGATGTGCCACTGCTTCTGTGCGGCGATGAAAGGCCGGTCGAGCTCGGCCTTGCCGTCGCCCGACAGCGCCACGAGCAAGCCGGCCGGATGCTCGAGCGCATCGAGGGACGCCGTCAGCCCGGCTTGCGCCAGGCGCGCGGCAATGACGCCGGCCTGCGCGGCGCGGCCGACTTGGAAGGATTTCGTCATGGTGCCGAAATTGGCGACCACGCCGGAGGCCATCGAGGCGGCGATGGCGAGCGCCGTCGCTGTGCCCTTGGCATCGAGGCCGCGCAATTTGGCGCAGGCCGCCGCCGCGGCGACGGTGCCGAGCACGGTCGTCGGATGCCAGCCCTTGCGATGCAGCGGGGTGGGTTCGCGGGCCAACAGCTCGGCCCAGATTTCGAAGCCAGCGATATAGGCCGTCAACATTTCGGCGCCGCTCGCCCCGCTCGCCTCGCCTTGGGCGAGGATCGCCGGCACCAGGACGGCGCTCGGGTGGCCGTCGAGCGACACGTCGTCATAGTCCAGCACGTGCGCGGCAACGCCATTGACCAAAGCCACGGTTTCAACGCTGCGCCGGGCGCCCGAAGGAATGAGCGAAGCGAGGCTCGCGCCGCCGCTCGTGCCCAGCTCGCGATCGACCAGCGCAATTTCGGGGTCGCGCGCGCCTGCGATCAAAACGCCGAAACAGTCGGCGATGCCGGTGCGCGCTATTTTGCAGCCTTCCGCCGGGATCCGGCGCAAGCCGAGATCGGCGACGAAGCGGCCAAAGTCCAAGGTGAGGGAACTCATAGTCCCTCTTCGCCGCGTCTCATCACTCTGCGGCCTTCAGGAATGCCGGCGCGCCGGCGCGGAATTGCTCGATCAGCGCGGCTTCGTCGGCCTTGGCGGCGGCCAGGTGGCGCTGCTTGACGTGGCCGAAGCCGCGGATTTTTTCCGGGATCACGGCGAGACCGATCGCGAGATGGTGGTTTTCGAAAGTCAGCCCGGCGAGCACTTCGTCGAGCATCGCCTCGTAATCCTCGATCAGCTTGCGCTCGGTGCGGCGCTCGAGCGAGCGGCCGAACGGATCGAGCGGCGTGCCGCGCAGAAACTTCAGCTTGGCCAACAGCCGGAACGCCGGCAGAAGCCACGGCCCGAAACTCATCTTGCGCGGCAGGCCGGTTTCCTTGTCGCGGCGCGCGAACAGCGGCGGCGCGAGATGAAACTCGAAGCGGAGATTGCCGCCGTCGAACTCGCTCTCGACTTGCTTTAAAAACGAGCCGTCGCTGTAAAGCCGCGCCACCTCGTACTCGTCTTTATATGCCATCAGCTTGAACAGATATCGCGCGACGGCGTCGGCGAGCCCGCATTTGCCGGGGGCGCGCGCGGCTTCAATCGCTTTGACCTTCTCGATCCAGTTCCGATAGCGCGCCGCATAGCCCGAGTTCTGGTACGCCGTGAGGAATTTCGTCCGGCGTTCGACCGCGTCGTCGAAAGTGTCCGACAGCTGGCGCGCATCGCTTGCAATCGCGGCCGCGGGCTTGATGAGTTTTTCGACGGCGGCGCGATCGACCGCGGCCCGGCGGCCCCAATGGAACGCGGCCCAGTTCATCGCGACCGCCTCGCCGTTTAGTTCGATTGCTCTTTCGATCGCTGCGGCGGCGAGCGGAATCGCGCCGAGCTGATAGGCATAGCCGACGAGGAACATATTGGCGCCGATTGACTGGCCGAACAGCGCGGTGGCGATCGCGGTGGCGTCGATGAAATGCGCCTTGTCGCGGCCGGCATCGGCCACGATGGTGCGCTTAAGCCGTTCGCTCGGCAGCGAGAAATCGGCATTGCGGGTGAATTCGCCGGGCAGGAATTCGGCGGTGTTGACGACCATCTCGGTCGCGCCGCGCTTGACTGCCGCCAGTACCTTGCGCGTTCCGGCAACGACGATGTCGCCGCCGAGCACCAGATCGGCGCGGCCGGCCGCGACGCGGATGGCATGAATATCTTCGGGCTTCGCCGCGATCCGCATGTGGCTGAACACCGCGCCGCCCTTCTGCGCCAGACCGGCCATGTCGAGCACGCCGACGCCGCGGCCTTCGAGATGCGCCGCCATGCCCAAAATCCCGCCGATAGTGACAACGCCGGTGCCGCCGACGCCGGTGACGATGATGTTGTAGGTCTGATCGATCGCCGGCAGCTTCGGCTCGGGCAATTGCGGCAGATCGCGATCGGCGGCGACGCCCGTGCCCTTCTTCAATTTGGCGCCGTGCACGCTGACGAATGACGGGCAGAATCCCTTGATGC
Organism: uncultured Alphaproteobacteria bacterium; assembly: GCA_963823225.1. Taxonomy (GTDB): domain Bacteria; phylum Pseudomonadota; class Alphaproteobacteria; order Rhizobiales; family Xanthobacteraceae; genus BOG-931. The sequence continues at coordinate 294,828 of CAWGKM010000002.1, forward strand.
AGGAAAAGTCCTTGTTGCAGCTCGACTGGTCGATGGTGCGCTTGCGGCCCCACTCGGTTTCCAGCGGCTGGATTGACACGCAGTTCGATTGCACCCCGCAATCGCCGCAGCCTTCGCAGACCAGCTCGTTGATGATGACGCGCTTGTCGGGATCGGGGAAAGTGTGGCGCTTGCGGCGGCGGCGTTTTTCCGCCGCGCAGGTCTGATCGTAGATCAGCACCGTCACGCCGGCAATTTCGGCAAGCTCCTTCTGCACCGAATTGAGCTCGTCGCGGTGATGAATGGCGAGGCCGGCCGGCCAGGCGGTATCGCGCGGATATTTGTCCGGCTCGTCGGTGACGACGACGACGCGCTTGGCGCCTTCGGCGGCAACCTGCCGCGCCACCTGGGGCACGGTCAGTCCGCCGTCATTGGGCTGCCCGCCGGTCATTGCCACGGCGTCGTTGAAGAGGATCTTGTAGGTGATGTTGGTGTTGGAAGCGATCGCGGCGCGGATCGCCATATAGCCGGAATGATTGTAGGTGCCGTCGCCGAGATTTTGGAAAACGTGCTTGCGAGTGGAGAACGGCGCCTCGCCGATCCAGTTCGCGCCCTCACCGCCCATATGCGTGTAGCCCAAGGTCGAGCGGTCCATCCACTGCGCCATGTAGTGGCAGCCGATGCCGGCATAAGCGCGCATTCCCTCCGGCACCACGGTCGAGGTGTTGTGCGGGCAGCCCGAGCAGAAATACGGAATGCGCTGGGCGACGTCGGCGGTCTCCGCGGCGATGCGTTGAAATTCCTTGAGCCGCGTCACGCGCTGCGCGATCTCGTCGTTGCGATGAAACTTCAGCAGCCGTTCGCCAAGACAGATCGCGACTTCGTTCGGGTCGAGCGCCCCCATTACGGGAAACAACCAATTGCCCGCTTCGTCCTTTTTGCCGATGCAGACCGGCTGATTTGCGGTGCCGTAGAGTTCCTCGCGGACCTGCACTTCGATGAGCGAGCGCTTCTCCTCGACGACGATGATGAGATCGAGCCGGTCGGCGAATTCGGCGAGCTCGCGCCGGCTGAGCGGCCAGGCGCAAGCCACTTTGTAGAGCCGGATGCCAAGCTCGTTGCATCTGACTTCGTCGATGCCGAGCTCGTCGAATGCCTGGCGGACGTCGAGATAGCTCTTGCCGGTGGTGATGATGCCGATCTTCGGATTGCGGCCGCCCGAGGTGATGGTGCGGTTGAGCTTGTTGGCGCGCACGAAAGCAAGCATGGCGTCGCGCTTAAAATCGTGCAGCCGCGCCTCTTGCGCCAGAATCTGATCGTGCAGGCGGATATTGAGGCCGCCTTCCGGCATGCGGAAATCGTCAGGGACCACGATATTGATCCGCTCCAGGCTGGCATCGATCGCCGCCGTGGATTCGATCGTCTCGTGCATCGTCTTGAGCGCGGTCCAGGCGCCGGTGAAGCGCGACATCGCCCAGCCGTAGAGACCGTAATCGAGCACTTCCTGGACGCCGGCCGGGTTCAGGATCGGGATCATGACGTCGATGAAGTGATATTCGGACTGGTGCGCGGTGGTCGAGGATTCGGCGGTGTGGTCGTCGCCCATCAAAGCGAGCACGCCGCCGTGTTTCGAGGAGCCGGCAAAGTTGGCGTGGCGGAACACGTCGCCGGTGCGGTCGACGCCCGGGCCCTTGCCGTACCACATGGCAAATACCCCGTCGTACTTGCCCTCGCCGCGCAGCTCCGCCTGCTGCGAGCCCCAGACCGCGGTTGCGGCGAGGTCCTCGTTGATGCCGCCCTGGAAGCGGATGTCGCTTTTTTCGAGAAACGGACGCGCGCGCAGGAACTGGCTGTCGAGATTGCCGAGCGGGGAGCCGCGATAGCCGGTGACGAAGCCCGCCGTATTGAGGCCGTTGCGGCGGTCCAGCTCCTTCTGCATCAGGCAGAGCCGGACCAGGGCCTGGAAGCCGGTTACGAAGACGCGGCGCTGGCCGAGGTCGTATTTATCGTCGAGCTTGACGTCGCGTAGCGCCATTACGCAGGCCTCTTTGCCTCTTCGGCGGAGGCAGTTTGCCCTCATGGACCCGATATTGCCAGAGGGCTGGGCGGTGCAAGGAAATATAGTGCGAGAGGCGGGTGGAGCAATGCTAGTGCGTTGAAGCAGCGCGCATAGTGCAATGTTCCGTCACCCTGAAGTGCCCGCGCCAACGGGTCCGGCCCGAAGTGGCCGGCCCGATGACGGGCTCCGCGCGGGCCTCGAAGGGTGCCGCTCCAGCGCCTCGACCGCATCCTTCGAGGCTCGCTAACGCTCGCGCCTTAGGATGACGGATGACTTACGCCGCGCGAACGCGCGGCTGCAACTGCCGCAGCATGGACGGAATTTCCGCCGCCGGCTTCGGCTGGCTGAACAGGTAGCCCTGCACCTGTATGCAGCCCTCCGCCCGCAATATGTCGAGTTGCTCCTGGGTCTCGACGCCTTCGGCCGTGGTGATCATGCCGAGGCTCGAGCCCAGCCGCATAACGGCGCGGATGATGACGACGCAGTCGTCCTTCTTGCCAAGCTCGCGAATGAAGGAGCGGTCGATCTTGATCTTGTCGAACGGAAAGCTGCGCAGGTAGCTCAGCGACGAATAGCCGGTGCCGAAATCGTCCATGCAGATGCGCACCCCGAGGTCGCGGAACTGGTGCAAGGCATCGAGCACCGCCCGGTCGTCCTGCAACAGCACGCTCTCGGTGATCTCCAGTTCGAGCCGCGATGCCGCGAGCCCCGATTGACCGAGCGCGGAAACCACGGAAAGCGCCAGCGTCGGATTGCGGAATTGCACCGCCGAGAGATTGACCGCCACCGTCAGTTTGCCCGGCCACGTCACGGCATCCCGGCAGGCTTGTTTGAGCACCCAGTCGCCGAGCGGCACGATCACTCCGATCTCCTCGGCGACCGGAATAAATTCGTCGGGCACAACCAGGCCGCGTTCCGGATGATTCCAGCGCAGTAGGGCCTCGAAGCCCGAAACTTCGCCCGTTCCCACGTCGATGAGCGGCTGGTAGTGGAGTTCGAATTGTTCGGCGAGCAACGCCTTATGCAGATCGAGCTCGAGCTTGCGGCGCTCCTGCATCTGCGCGTCCATCTCCGGCTGGAAGAAATGATACCTGCCGCGGCCGGCGGCCTTGGCGCGGTAGAGCGCCATGTCGGCATTGCGCAGGAGCTGGTCGGGTTCGTTGCCGTCGCCCGGCGCCATGGCGATGCCGATCGAGGTCCCAATGATCACCTGGTGGCCGTGCACGTCGAACGGCTTGACCAGCGCGTCGATAATGTGGCCGGCAAGCTCGCTGGCGGCGCTCGGGCTGGCATTGCTCTGGACGATGGCGAACTCGTCGCCGCCGAGCCGGGCCACCGTATCGGCGCCGGATACGGTGCGCTGCAGCCGTTCGGTCACCGCGCATAGCAAAGCATCGCCGACCGAATGCCCTAGGGAATCGTTGACGCTCTTGAAGCGGTCGAGGTCGAGGAACATGACCGCAAGCTCGTCGCCGCGGCCGAGCGCCTGTTCCATCTTGTCCTGGAACAGCACGCGGTTCGGCAAATTGGTCAGCGCATCGTGGCGCGCCATGTGGATGATCTTGGCCTCGGCCTGAAGACGTTCGGTGACGTCTTCATAGGTCGCGACCCAGCGACCGTCCGAGGTCGGACTATAGATGCAGGATACGACGCGGTCGTTGCTCAGCTCGTACAAATGCGGACGCGCGGCGCTCTCGCCCAAGTATTCGGCGTGCTCCGCCAATAGCTGATTCACCGTTTTTGCAGGATGGTTTTTGCTGGCGACGCTGATCTCCAGCACGTCTCTGATAGTTCATGCCGAGCTTGATCCGATCGCGCGGCAGCCTGAAGATTTCCAGGAAGCGCCGATTGAATACTTCGAGCCGGTCCTGCGCATCGTAAAGGCAAAGGCCCTGCGACATGTTTTCGAGCGCGGCATCGAGCAGCAGATTGGATTCGCGCAGCGACCGTTCCTGCTTCTTCAGACGGCTGATATCGCTGCACAGGACGATGAAGCCTTCGTCGCGGGTCGGGCTGCGGCTGATGCGCAGCCAGCGGCCGTCCGCCATGAGGGTTTCGCTGGTCGTCTGCAGATCCTTGTCGCGCCGGATCAGCATTTGGGCGGCATCGAGCGGTTCCCTGCAAGGCGGGCTCGAGCTGCGCCAGCGGCGTGCCGGGCTTGAGCAGGCTCGCCGGAATGCCGAGAAAATCCGCCGCCTGGGCGTTGGCCAACACGATGCCGTCATTGGCGTCCACCACGACGACGCCTTCCTGCGAGCATTCCAGCGCGTCGGCGAGGCGGGCTTGCGCGGAGCGGCGTTGTTTGACCTCGCGGTCCATCATCGCCTTGATGTTGTCGCGCATCACTCCCATGGCGGCGAGCAGCGCGCCGAGCTCGTCGGCACTGCCATGCGGAATGGCGACGTCGAGCTTGCCCGCGGCGATGCGCCCGGCGACGTTGGAGGCGACCGCAACCGGCCCGACGATGCGCCGCGCCAGGGCCCAGGCCACGAGCGCGGAGAGCAACAGCGCCAGCGCGGTGCCGACAATGTTGAGCTGCACGTCGCGCGAGACCGCCGCGCGCGCGGTCTGACGATAGAGGAAACCGTCGCCGGCGGTGTAGTTGACGAGCAGATCGATCTGATCGTCGACCTTGGCGGCATAGTGGTCGAGCGTATCCCAGTTCACGTCGAGTTTGGTGCTGTCGCGGAGCCGTTCGCTGATCGCCTTCCAGGCGTCCACCGCATGCTGCACGTTCTCGGCAGCCCGCGTCGCGCGCACCGATTGCGAGCGTTCGGCCGCGATTTCCAGGTCTTCCGACAGCGACGCGCCGAGCTTGTCGATCTTCTTGTCGAGGGCGGCGCGCATATCCGGACTGGTGGCGATCCATTGGCGGGCGAATGCCGCGCGCATGGCGGCAAAATCGGCCGCCGCCGCACGGGCATAATTGATCGACATCAGCGATTCGTCGAAGGTCTTATCGACCAGCACGCCGGCATTGCGGATGCCGAGCGTCGCGTAAGCGCCCAACGCGGCGGTGATGACGCTCATGATCAGGAACGCGACGAGAATCCGGCCGCGGATCGTCATGCCGAGCGCGGCCGCCCGCGCGACGGCTCGACGCCAGCGCGACACCAAACTCATTAGCAGCGAAGCGAACCGCTCACGCCTCATGATTTGCCCTGATTATCGGGCCAAGGCGTATCGCGGCGGCCGTTAAAAGCGGTACAGCATGGCGACCAATCTTGGCGGGTTCCTTAATGGCCGCTTATGCCGTCATTAACGGCCTCTTAACTGGCGGCCTTCACCTTTTCCGCAAAGCGCGCCCGGTTCGCGGCAGCGAGGCCTGCCGCCGCCCGAACCGGCAAAAGAGGTGAATATGAGCTTTGCCAATGCGCTCTGGCGCATGCGCCGTCCGCTCGCCGTCGCCGTGATGGCGGGCGCCTTGAGTATCGGGCTCGGCACGCTGGTGGGGCTCGCTTTACCGCAATATTCGATCTCGCAGAAGGGACGCGAATTCCATCCCGGCGAAATCTCCATCAAGCGCGGCGAGACGATACAGATCGTCAACGACGACGGCGATCTGTTGCATCACGCCTACATCGATTCGGAGACGTTCTCGTTCGATTCCGGCGACCAGGAGCCCGGCAGCAAGACCGATATTACTTTCCCGGTGGCGGGAGACTTCAACGTGCTGTGCGCCATTCATCCGAAGATGCGGCTCGTGGTTCACGTCCAGTAGATTCTTGCCGTTACAGGATCGCGGTGCCGAACAGCGCCGCGTGCCCGAAGTAATACGTCGCCAGAAATACGGTCAACGACGCGGCATAACCGAGCGGCAGCAGCCACGCATCGCGCCACCGCAGGGGCTTGCCGCCGTCATCGGCAATGATGCCAGAGAGCGCGACCACGATCAGCGAGTGTCCGATCAAATCGATCTTGCCGAATTCGAACACCGCGCTCACGAACATCGCCGCCAGAATCACCGCGGCGACGCGGCGCACCAACGGCGTCCACACCAGCGCGAACGCCAATGCAAATTCGACCGCTCCGGCCGCGCGCATGTAGAAATCCGGTGTAAAGCCCATCGACATTCCCGGATGCTGGATGAACAGCGGGTACGACCATTCCGGATAGGCCCATTTCTCGATCGACGCCCACATCAGCGTGATGCCGGCGGCATAGCGCAGCAGGTCGATCGGGCGCACGCCGAAAAAGCCGACTTGACCGCCGACCAAGGCCAGATAGGCGGCGAAGCCGAGAAACACCGGGTAGTCGGCAAGATGAAAGGCGCCGTATTCCCAGACCGCGATGCCGTAGAGCACAAAGATGCCTAACGCCGACAACGGCATGGTGCGGCGCGACAGCATTCCGGCGGCGATACCGAGTTGGATGGCGCCGACGGTCAGCGAGCCGGTCTTGAGCTCGGGCGTAAGCAGAATGCCGCCGGCCCCCCAGATGGCGATAAAGAAGAATGCGCAAGCGGCGCGGAAAATGACTTCGCTATGGTCGCGAAAAACGGCCGTCGCCCGGTCGAGGGCGCGCAACATGGCGATGCCGACGGGGGTGCCCTCAAGCACGGTGCCGGTCATCAGGCCGAGGATGGAAAGTCCGGTCAGGAATTCGAAGTCCGGACAAAGAACGTTCTCCAGGCCTTCCGGCTGCCCGGCGACGTTATAGGCGCAGAACCATTTGACGTGCGCGCTGGCGGGGCCAGCGCAAACCGCCTCAATGACAAAGGCGAGCGGAAATACAGCCGCAATAGGCAGCCGCTTGGTCAGCCAACTCATGAAGAGGGCCCCTTTTACGCTACTTCACAGACCAGTTGCGCCGCCGCACGCAGCTCACTGGTATACTTAAGGTTTTCTTTACCACAGATTTTAGGAAATCGGTAACCGTTGCGGCCGGGAAATTAGGTTTTGGTTAACCTTTGGCGCTGAACACCGCCGTATGGGGGCTTTTGCCTGGCCCGGCCTAGCGCCTTGGTTAGCATTGGCGGCTAAGACCGACGCGCTTTCGAATGGTTCGAGCCAGCGAGATCGCGATGATCGCCGTCGTTGGATTGTTTAGCGTTGTGGTCGGCGGCGGCGTCGCCTGCGCGTCCGAGCGCTTTCCCGCCCACGTCGCGGCGCTCGAAACCGGCGCCGGCATTTTGCTGATTTGGGGTTTCGCGCTCACCAGCCTGGCGCTGCCGGCGGTTCTGTAGAACAGACCGCGTCAGCGCTCGCCGTGCGAGCGTAGGCGGGCCGCGGGACGAACGCCTCGGAGTTACCGCGGCAGAGTGGGCAATGAAACCGGTCGCGGCTCGCCGGTGAGCGTGCCAAGGAAGGCGATAAGGTCGGCCTTGTCGTCTTTGCTCAATCCCAGCGGGCGAATTTCCGGCGCCCGGCTCGCCCGGTCGATGCCGCCGCGATCGTAAAGATCGATCACCGCAGCAAGCGTCGGTACCGAACCGTCGTGCATATAGGGCGCGCGGCGCGCCACGTCGCGCAGCGTCGGCGTCTTGAAGGCGTAGCGCAACGCCACCGAAGTGGGAAACAGCTTGCCGCGTCCGAAATCGTTATTCTGCGCGGCCCCCACGTCATGGAACGAGGTATCGGTGAAAGTCCAGCCGCTGTGGCAGGCCGCGCAATTGGCTTTGCCGTTGAACAGGTCGAAGCCGCGCTTGGCGGATTGCCCGATTGCCGTCTCGTCGTCCTCCATCCAGCGGTCGAACGGCGCCTGGCTCGATACGATCGACCGTTCGAATGTTGCGAGCGCCTGCTCGACTTTGCGCGAGGTAATTTCGCTCTCGCCGAACGCGGCGTCGAACGCCGCGACATAGGTCGGAATCGCGGCGAGGCGTTGGATCAGCGCGCCTTCTGGAAGATTCATATTGTTAGGCGCTGTGATCGGACCCATGGCGACGCTCTCGAGATCGCGGAAGTGCCCGTCCCAGCCGAGCTTCGGCGTCCACGCCACGTCGAGTAGCGTCGGCGTGCGTAACGGCAGGACCTGCTGCTTTTCGCCGATCGCCCGCGGTTGCCCGTCCGCCCAGGACAGGCCCGGATTATGACAACTGGCGCAGGAACGGTTGTGCGACCCGGATAGGATTGGATCGAAGAACAGCATGCGGCCGAGCTTGAGCTTGGCTTCGGAATAGGGATCGGCTGCTGGGAACGGTATTTCCGCCGGACGCCGGTACTTGTCCCACAGGTTCTGCCGATCCGCCGGCGCAAATCCCGATACCGATCCGACCGCGCCGGCGACGAGCGCGAGCGCGCCGATCAGTGCCGCGGCTTTGCCGGCCGCCGTCAATGGATGACCTGCTGCCATGAAACGAGACTTGATCGCGGTTCGTTGACGATCGGTTAATGGGGCGTGCGGACCGTGGTCGCATCATGCTAGATTGGCCCATCCCACGTGGAGTTCCGGCCCATGAACAAGCACGCCAAGCTCGCCGCCGCCGCGCAATCGGATATCTCGCCCGCAGAATGGCAGGCCCGCACCGACCTCGCCGCGACCTATCGGCTGATCGCGCACTACGGCTGGGGCGACGTCATCTACAACCATTCCTCCATGCGCGTGCCCGGCGAGGACCGCAACTTCCTGATCAAGCGGCATGAGCTGCTCTACACCGAAGTGACGACGTCGAACCTCGTCAAGGTGAGCATGGACGACAATCTCGACGAAGCCGCGGGCGTCAACCGGCCGGGCTTCACGCTGCACGGCGGCGTGCTCGCGGCACGGCCGGACGTCAATTGCGCCGTCCACGTGCACACCGAGACCGGCATGGCGATTTCCGGGTTGAAACACGGGCTGCGCATGGTGTCGCAGCCGGCGGTCCGCTTTTACAATCGCGTCGGCTATCACGATTACGAAGGCATCACCGAGGATTTCGGCGAGCGGGCGCGCATCAACAAGGCGCTCGGCAAAAACCGCGCGTTGATCATGCGCAATCACGGACTGCTCACGGTCGGCAAGACCGCGCGCGAGGCGTTCGTGCTGATGAAGTCGCTGCTCGAAGCCGCGCACATCCAACTCGCCATGGAAGCGACCGGCGGCGCGCTCGTCGAAATCCCCGCGGCGATCTGCGAGAAGACCGCGCATCAGTACGAGCATCACGACGCGGGCCGCGGCTCGGCCGACTGGCCGGCTTATTTGCGCATGCTCGACGGCGTCGATACGAGCTGGCGGAATTAAGCGGGGAATAATTCGCTCTACACTCTGTTCTCCGCGCTCCAGGTCCAGAAATCGCGGCCTTCTTCGCGCAGGAAGCGCGCCAGCACCATGTTGTGCACTTCGGAGGCGCCGTCGACCAGGCGGGCGGCGCGGGCGGCGCGATAAATCCATTCCAGAATCGTGTCTTTGGAATAGCCGCGCGCGCCGTTGAGCTGGATCGCGGTGTCGGCAGCATTGTGCAACGTGGCGGCGACGTGCACTTTCGCCATCGAGATTTCCTTACGGGCGCGGTCGCCGCGATCGAGCTTCCAGGCCGCGTGCATTGTGAGGAGCCGGCCGATCTGAATCTGCTGGGCGATTTGGCCGAGCATTATTTGCACGCTCTCGCGGTCGGCAAGCTTTATGCCGAAGCCTTCGCGGTTGTTGACGTAAGCTTGCGCGATTTCCATGCAGCGCTTGGCTTGCCCGAGCCAGCGCATGCAATGCGTCAGCCGCGCCGGACCGAGCCTGATCTGGGTGACCTTCAAGCCGTCGCCGAGCCCAAGCAACATATCGTCGTTGGCGACTTCGAGTCCGTCATATTCGAGCTCGCAGTGGCCGCCGTGCTCCTCCGGGCCCATGATTTCGATGCGCCGCACGATGCGCCAGCCCGGCTGGTCGCGGTGATGAAGAAACGCGGTCAAGCCGCGGCGCTTGTCGTCGGAGGTGCGCGCGATCACGATGAAATGCGCCGCCCCGTCGGCGCCGGTGATGAACCATTTGCGGCCGCGAATGATCCATTTGCCGTTTTTCTTTTCGGCGCGGGTGCGGATCATGCCCGGATCGGAGCCGCCCCCCGGCGCAGGCTCGGTCATGGCGAAGGCGGATCTCACCTTGCCTTCGACGATCGGCCGCAGCCATCGTTCCTGCTGCGCCGGCGTGCCGGCGCGCGCGAGCAGGTTCATATTGCCGTCATCGGGTGCCGAGCAGTTGATCGACAGCGGGCCGAAAATCGAACGCGCCGCCTCTTCGTAGATCGCCGCCCAGGCGACGATCGGCAGCGCCATGCCGCCGAATTCCTTCGGCGATTGCGGCGCCCAGAGCTCGGCCTGTTTCGCCTTGTCGCGAATCGGAGCGAGCCGGGAAAGCGGGATGTTCTCGTGCTCGGAAAAATTTTGCCGATCGGCCTCGAGCGGCAGCACGTGGGCCTCAACGAACGCGCGCGTACGGAGCCGCAACTCTTCGATCTCGGGCGGAAGCGTGAAGTCCATGCCGGCGCCTCCTCATGCGATTGACTTCCGTGACAGCGGGAATAGGTCCATCGCCGAGGGGTTATACCGAAGCCGGGGCCGAGGTGGAAACCCGAGAAGAAGGCCCAAGATACGAACTAAGATGCGGACCAAGATGCGGATCAAGACGCGGGCGGCGCTCGCAATCGCCACAGTATCGCTGGCGCTGTGTTGCCAAGTTCCATCCAGTCGAGCGCAAAGTTACGGGGACGCACCCTGGTGCGCGGTGATGAAGATCGGCGACGGTGACGTGGAATGGGATTGCGAATACCGCACCGTCGAGCAGTGCGCGCCGAACGTGGTCGCCGGCAATCGCGGCTTTTGCGCGCACAATCCCTATTATGTGCCGGCGCCGGCGGCGCCGCCGGCGCACGGCAAGCGCCACCCGCGGCATAAGGCGGATAGATAGCTGCACCACCGCTGACGGCACACGCCGGCGCCTCTCGTTGCGATGCCCTCGGCGACGGCTTAATGTTTAGCGACGAGCGGCCGTATTTCCAATGTGCGCCACGAGAAAGCTTATGGTCAATTTCACTCCAATCTCGGCGGCAATCGGCGGCGCGCTGATCGGGCTTGCCGCGGTGCTTTTGATGCTGTTCACCGGCCGCGTCGCCGGCGTGAGCGGCATCATGGCCGGTTTGTTCAACCCGCGCGGCGACGACCGGCTGTGGCGCCTGGCCTTCATTGCCGGCCTCATTGCGGCGCCGCTCGTTACCGCGCTTGCCGGCCATGCGGTGACGATGCCGCAAATGCCGGCAAGCACCGTCACCATCGCCGTCGCCGGACTGCTGGTCGGCTTCGGCACCAGGCTTGGCAGCGGCTGCACCTCCGGTCACGGCATTTGCGGCATCGCGCGGCTGTCGCCGCGGTCGATCGCGGCAACTTGCGTCTTCATGGTCGCGGCCATGGCCGTCGTCGCGGTGACGCGGCACCTCATCGGAGGCTGACGCCATGCCCGCAGTCGCAAGTCTGCTCTGCGGCTTCATTTTCGGCCTCGGGCTCGTGATCTCGCACATGGTGCAACCGGCCAAGGTCTTGGGCTTCCTCGACGTGTTCGGCATTCCGAACGGCAGTTGGGACCCGAGCCTCGCCGTGGTGATGGCGGCCGGGCTCGCCGTCACCGGCATCGGCTACGCCCTGGCGCGATCCCGCATGCCGATTTTCGATACGCAAAACCGCTGGCCGATCGCCACCGCGATCGACCGCCGGCTACTCGCCGGCGCGCTGTTGTTCGGCATCGGCTGGGGCCTGGTCGGGCTATGTCCAGGGCCGGCGATTGTCGATCTCGCCACAGCTTCGCCCGGCGTGATCGTTTTTATCATCGCCATGGCGATCGGCATGGTGACGCACGACCTGTGGCAGTCTCGCGCCGCGGCGGCAGCCGAGCGCAACCTCGCTGACGCGACCGCCGCCGACGGCTGATGCAGCTATGCTCGATCCATCCTCGCATCTAGCGCCGCAATTTTCGCTCGACGCGGATCAAGTCGCGGCGCGCGACATGGCGCGCGCCTTTGCCGACGAAGTCTTTGCGCCGAATGCGCTTGCCTGGGACGAGGCCAAGCACTTTCCGGTGGCCGAAATGCGCAGGGCGGCGGCGCTGGGCATAGGCGGCGTCGTCATTGCCGAGGACGTCGGCGGATCGGGACTATCGCGGCTCACCGCAGCCTTGATCTTCGAGGCGCTGGCGACCGGCTGTCCGACGGTCGCGGCCTATATGTCGATCCACAACATGACGGCATGGCTGATCGACGCCTTCGGCTCGCAGGAGCAGCGCAACAAATGGCTGCCGCGACTGTGCACGATGGAGCTTTTGGCGAGCTATTGCCTGACCGAACCGGGTGTCGGATCGGATGCCGCGGCGCTGGCGACGCGCGCGGTCCGCGCCGGCGACCATTACGTGATCAACGGGCAAAAGCAGTTCATCTCCGGCGCCGGCGCCGGCGATCTTTATGTGGTGATGGCGCGGACCGGCGGCGACGGAGCGAGCGGAATTTCCGCGTTCATCGTGCCGGGCGACGCGGCCGGAATTTCGTTCGGCGCCAACGAGCGCAAAATGGGCTGGAATGCGCAGCCGACCCGCGCCATCACCTTCCAGGATGCGCGCGTTCCGGCCGGCAACCGCCTCGGCGCCGAAGGCTCCGGCTTTAAGATCGCGATGGCCGGGCTTGACGGCGGCCGGCTCAACATCGCGGCCTGCTCGCTCGGCGGCGCGCAGTCCGCGCTCGACAAGACGCTCGCCTACATGAAGGAGCGCAAGGCTTTCGGCAAACGTCTCGACGAATTCCAGGCGCTGCAGTTCCGTCTCGCCGATATGGCGACCGGGCTCGAAGCCTCGCGCGCGTTATTGTGGCGCGCCGCGGCGGCGCTCGACCGCAAGGATGCGGACGCGACGCAGCTTTCGGCCATGGCCAAGCGCTTCGTCACCGACACCTGCTTTGACGTCGCCAATGCGGCGCTGCAATTGCACGGCGGCTACGGCTATCTGTCGGAATTCGGCATCGAGAAGATCGTGCGCGATTTGCGCGTGCATCAGATTCTCGAAGGCACCAACGAGATCATGCGCCTCATCGTGGCGAGACACCTTGTCGGCCGATGAGCGAGAAGCTCGTTCAGGGCGGCGATGTTCTGGTACGCAAGCTGGGAGCGCTGCGGCGGATCACGCTGAACCGGCCGCAGGCGCTCAACGCGATCACGCTCGATATGGCCGTGACTATGACGGCGTTCATGCGCGCGTGGGCGGATGATCCCGCCGTCGGCGCGGTTCTCATCGACGGCGCCGGTGGTCGCGCCTTCGCTGCCGGCGGCGACCTGCGCGCGCTGTATGATGCGGCGAAGTCCGGCGGTTCACTGCCCGCGCAATTCTGGGCGACCGAATACAAGCTCGACGTGCTGATCGCGCGCTACCCCAAGCCGGTGATCGCGGTCATAGACGGGCTGGTCATGGGCGGTGGAGTTGGGCTTTCCGCGCACGCTGCCCACTGCGTCTTAACCGATCGCTCCGTGGTAGCGATGCCGGAAGTAGGCATAGGCTTTTTTCCCGACGTTGGCGTGTCGTTCTTGCTGACACGTGCGCACTGGGAGCTCGGCACGTACGTAGCACTAACCGGCAAGCGACTCAGCGCACAAGGTGCTCTGATTTGCGGATTGGCAAATTCTCATGTTCCCTCAGCCCGTCTTGATGAGCTTCCCTCGGCCCTTGCCGATTGCCGCAGCCGCCAGGAGATTCGCGCCGCTCTCGGCAAGTTTGAAACGTCCCCATTGCCAGGCAAAATTGTAAAAGCGCTGCGCTGGATTATGCCCTGTTTCAGTGGCAACAAAATCGAAGAAATTTTTGATGCGCTGTCGATGTGCGATAACGAAGATGCAATTGCGGCGCGCGATATCATGCGTAAGGCCTCGCCCACCTCGCTCAAGGTTACATTGCGAAATTTGCGCGAAGCCGCATCATTCAAGCGCGTTGAGCAGAGCTTCCAGCAGGACTACCGTATCGCGCTGGCGTGCATTGCCGGACATGATTTTATCGAAGGCATCCGCGCCACCATCGTCGACAAGGACCGCAATCCGGCGTGGCGCCCGGATAAGATCGAAGCGGTCACGCCGGACATCGTCGACCGCCACTTCCGGTCGGTCGGCGCGCTGGAGCTGAAATTCGAGAATTGAGGGAGGACGCACATGCCGGCCATTGGTTTTATCGGTCTCGGAAACATGGGCGCGCCAATGGCCGCCAATCTCGTCAAATCGGGCGGCCACGTCCTGGGATTCGACGTCGTGCCGGCGGCACGCCAAGCCGGCGCCCAAAACGGCGTGCAGATCGTCGCCAATGCCAGGAGCACGGTCGAGGACGCCGAGGTCGTCATCACCATGCTGCCGGCGGGCGAGCACGTGGTATCGGTCTGGAACGACATCGTACCGGTGGCGCGGCAGGGGACGCTGTTCATCGATTGCTCGACCATCGACGTCGCCAGCGCGCGCAAGGCGCACGCGCTCGCCGCAGCGCGCGGCATCGCCACGCTCGACGCCCCGGTGTCGGGCGGCGTCGGCGGCGCTAAAGCGGCGACGCTCACCTTCATGGTCGGCGGCTCGGCGCACGCCTTCGCGCGCGGCAAGCCGATCCTCGAGCGCATGGGCAAACGCGTCGTGCATTGCGGCGACGCCGGCAACGGCCAAGTGGCGAAGATCTGCAACAACTTGATTCTCGGCGCCTCGATGATCGCGGTCAGCGAAGCCTTCGTGCTCGGCGAAAAGCTCGGCCTGTCGCACCAGGCGTTGTTCGACGTCGCCTCGGCGAGTTCGGGCCAATGCTGGTCGCTGACGAGTTACTGCCCGGTGCCGGGGCCGGTGCCGGCGTCGCCGGCGAATAACGGCTACCGGCCGGGCTTCGCCGCCGCCTTGATGCTCAAGGATCTCAAGCTTGCCCGCGAAGCCGCGGTTTCGGTCGATGCCAAGACCGCGCTCGGCGCGCACGCCGCCGAAATCTACCAAGCGTTCGCGCAAGCCGGCCACGGCACCTTGGATTTCTCCGGCATCATCAATTACGTGCGCGAGCAATCGAAGGGCCGTTGATGCCGGCGGCCGCGTTGCACCGTAACGGCGTCATCCCGTGACGCCGAACAATGAAAGCGACACGCCAACCGCGGAGCACACGAACAGGGTCACCACCGCGCCGATTTTGAAGCGGAGCACGCCAATCGCCGCGCCGAGAAACAGCACCAGCGCCCAGGGATCGAAGCTTGCAAAAATCGGCATATCGAACGCGAGCCGGGCGTAATGAACCGATTCGACGTCGTGGAACAACGTGCGGATTCCGAACCAGACCGACAGGTTCAGGATCATGCCGGCCGCCGCCGCCGTGACGGCGTGCAGGGTGCTGTTGAGAAAGATATTGCTGCGCAAGCCTTCGATGAACGGGGCAATCACCAAAATCCAGAGAAAGCACGGAGCGAACGTCATCCAGGTCGCCAGCAATCCGCCGAATGCGCCGGCAACGAGCGGCGGCAATATACCGGGATCGCGATAAGCGGCGATGAAGCCGAGGAATTGCGTGACGATCATGATCGTCCCGGGTACCATCTCGCCCATCGCGATGCCTTCCTGCATCTCGCGGGCGGAAAGCCAATGATATGAATCCACGACCTGCTGCGCGGCGTAGGCGATGACGGCATAGTCCCCGCCGACCGCCATCAATGCGACCTTGCTGAACACAAGAGAAATCTGCGTATAGACGTTCGCCACGCCGAACATCGCCAGCAGCGCCATTGCCGGGGCGAGCCATATCGCCAGCCAGATCGTCAGCGAGCGAATGAACTGCGCCAGGCTCGGTCGCGTATGATCGGGCAATTCCGCGTGGTTATGAGCGGCGTCCAAATCGCCGACCGGGTCGGAAACCGGGCGCTCGAAACCGGGCAGGCCCGCCCATCCGGCACAGATTCCGAGCACGGCCGCGACGACGATAATGTTCGGGAACGCAACCTTGAAGAACGCGGCAATGAATGCCAAAACCGCAAGTGCAACCATCCATTTGCCGTAAAGCACGTGCCGGCCGAAGCGCAGAATAGCGTCAGCCATGATCGCCAGGATCGCCGGCCGTACCCCGAGAAATATTGCCTGACCGATCTGCGTGCTGGCACTGTTTATATAACCGAAGCACAGCGCCATCATGCAGATCACGCCCGGCAGGACGAACAGGGTGCCGGCGAGGATTCCACCAATCATGCGATGCGCCAGCCATCCGACATAAACGGCCAGCTGCTGCGTCTCCGGCCCGGGCATCGCGATGCAATAACCGAACGCGTGAAAGAAGCGATCATCGGAGATCCAGCGCTTTTCTCTGACCAGCAGGCGGTGCATGGTCGCAATCTGCAATGCAGGTCCGCCGATACCGGCAGCCGAAATGCGCATCCATACCCACATCGCGTCACGCTGGCTGGCGCGCTGCAATGCCGGCGCCGCAGTCGTCTTGATGCTTGACCCGCCCCTTAAATCCATATCCTACGTCACCAACTCTCGGCCGAAATTGCAAGAGGACGAAAAAGCGCCTTCTCCCGGAGCTGGGAATAAATCCACCGCCGACAATCGATATGCGCACAAGCCGCAAATCTCGACTTGCGCCGGCGACCGTATTAAGTTGCGAGACACCGGCAACGGCGTGCGGAAGATGATACCTTCGATAAACTGACCGACTGCGGCAAGGTCGCAGTCATCGGGCGTGGTGCTCACTTGATAATCCGCCTCTGGCGCACAGTTTGGAACCGATTTGCGGGTGCCCTTGCGCCAATAATCTTGCTTGTGCTTTCGCAGATTTCGGCGTCCGCGCAAACGGCTTCCGATTTCGCGGGAAATCTCAATCCGCTGTTTCAAGGCATCCTGGCGCGGCCGTCGGACCTCAACAACACGCTGCAATACGCGGCGAGCGCGTCGGCGGACGATATCGAATCGGCGATCGGCGCCTACGAGCAGCTTCTGTTCTACAACCCGAACCTGTCGCGCCTGCGCTTCGAGCTTGGCGTGCTTTATTTCCGGCTCGGCTCCTACGAGATGGCGCGCGGCTATTTTCAATCGGCGTTGGAGCAGCGCGATATGACGCCGGAGCTGCGGCAGCGGACCGAGGACCTGCTCGCGCTCGCCGACAAGAAGCTGCAGGTCGATCAGTTCTCCGGTTTCGCCCAAACCGGCGTGCGCTACCAGACCAATGCCGGCGCGGGACCGGGACCGCAAACGGTGCTGGCCTCGGGCCAGACGCTCAACAGCCGCTTTTTCTCCCAAGGCGACTGGAATTGGTTCGGCGCGCTGGGCGTGAACTACGTCCACGATTTCGAAACTCAGAACGGCGACACGTTTGAAGCGTCCGCGATCGGCTACGACGCCCAGCAATTCACGCTGCACCAGTTCGATATCGGCTTGATCGAGATTCGCGCCGGTCCACGCTTCGGAATTTTTCCTGACAGCGCGAACGGGATGTCGGTCAAGCCCTACGCGATCGCTTCCGGCGCACAGTTGGCGGACGCGCCCTATTACGTCGCCGGCGGCGGCGGCCTGACCGTGCACGCCAATGTCGGCAATGTCGCGCTCGATCCTTATGTCGAAGTCGTGCAGCAGAGCTTTCGCAATTCCGGCTTCTATCCGTTCGCCAGCGGCCTGGGCGGCACGCTGTCGACCTATGCGCTGCAGGCATCCGGGCCGGCTTTCTCAGGGCTCGCTTGGCAGTCGCGCCTGGCTTACGCTCACGCCAGCGATAATTTCGGCCCGGACAGCTACGACAGCTACGCAGCCGACGTCTGGCTGCCGTGGAATTTTTCGTTCCCCGGCGACGGCCAAATCTGGACGCTGACGCCGAGCGCCGGCGTCAGTCGCTGGCTCTATAACGCGCCCGATCCGTCCATCGATCCGCTGGCCGCCGCACGCAGCACCGAATGGCGCATCGGCCTCGCCTTGGACATCCCGGTCTGGAAGCAAGTCACGCTGGCAACGCTGGTGCAATATCGCGACGATCAATCCAATGTGCCGGCGTTCTCGATGCGCGACTTGCAAGTCTCAGCCGGGCCAACCCTCAAATTCTAAAAGGCAGACCATGCGACATTTCAGGATAATCGCTGTGTTGCTGGCAGGCGCCGCCCTGACAAGTCCCGCCGCGGCGCAGCAGGTGGGAACTGCGACCGCCGTCAATCCTTTGACGGAGAGCACCCCGCCCGGCGCAACGACCGTGGCGCTGACGGTCGGCGCCCATGTCGTTCACAAGGAGCGCATCCACACCACGCCGACCGGGAGCGTGCAGCTCCTTTTCCTCGACAAGTCCACGCTGAGCATTGCGCCCAACACCGACATACTGATCGACGAGTTCGTCTACGACCCGAATTCCGGCAACGGTCACATGCTGGTCACGCTGACCGAGGGGACGCTGCGCTTCGTCGGCGGCATACTCAGTCACGAGGGCAACGCCTCGATTGCGACGCCCGCCGCGGCGATCGGCATTCGCGGCGCAACGGGGACCATTCACAATGACAACCACGGTACGCAAGTCATCGACAGCTTTGGCATCTTCCCGATTCACAACGGCGCCGGCACTGTGATCCTCAGACGTCCCGGCTTTTACGTGACGATCGCGGATTGGAACACGCCGCCAAGCAATCCCGTGCCGGTCCCTCCGGACTTGAATGCCCATTATTTGCAAATATTGACCAGCACGCCACGACAGAACGGCGGCGTGCCGGGCCTTAAGAACGTTGTCATCGCCGAATGCGGCGTGATCGGATTGCGGAGCAGCAACAATTGTCCCGACACGCCGTGGACGAACACGGATGCCGGCGAGTCCGACGCCTTCCAGCTCATCATCCAGGCGACGCAGCAGGCTACCGGTACGATTGAAACGCGCACTGGGAGGCGCGGGCATTGACTAATCCAGCAATTCACCGGCTGGTCCAGATCAAAACGAGGCCGGACAGCAACAGCAGCAGCATGATGACGCGTTGATAGGCGCGATCGTGAAGGCGGCGATAGATGAACGCGCCGAGCCACGCGCCGCCGATGGTGCCCGGCAGCGCCACGATGGCCGCCACCGCCACCTGCCGCGTCAACAGTCCGGCAACGACGTGCGATACCAAGGCCAACGAAAGTATCGCCATATTGAACATTTGCACCACGCCGCGGCGCTCTTGCTTGATCCAACCGCGCACGTCGGTCCAAACCACCGGCAGCACGCCCGACAGACCGGCCAGGCCGCCGAGAATGCCGCCGGCGAAACCGACGATGCAATCGGCGGGCCGTCCGCCCCATGCGCTTTTGATCTCGACCTGCCGCGCCAGAACGTGACCCGTATAGGCGACCAGAAAAACGCCGACGCCGATCTTGAAAACTCTCGGATCGATGTGCGGCAGAAGAAAAGTCCCGATCGGCACGCCGAGCACGCCCGGCGCGACGAACGCCAGGACGCGTCCCCAATGGATCGTGCGCCAGATCATCGGCAGCGTCTGCAGTTGCGACGCGACCGAACACAGGATCACCAGCGTCGCCGCCACCGTCGGCGGTATCGCATAGAGCCAAATGCCGAGCACCGTGAGCGCCGTGCCGAAGCCGGTCAGCCCATTGACGACGCCCCCGGCCAGAGCGCCGGCGAAAACGAGAGCGATCTCTTCGGATCCCATTCAACTAGCCGCGCAGCGCCACGACTTGGCCGCCGTCGGCGACGATGGTGGCGCCGGTGACGAAACGCCCGGCGTCGGAGACCAGCAACAGCAGCGGGCCGTCGAGATCGCGCTCCTCGCCGAAGCGGCCGATGGGGATTTCGCGCTTGAGCGCCGCGCCGCGCGGGCTGGCAAGATAATCGCGATTGAGATCGGTCATGATCCAGCCCGGCGCGATGGCGTTGACCCGGATGCCCTTAAACGCGAGCTCGAGCGCCAGCGCCTTGGTGATCTGGACGACGCCGGCTTTGGCGGTGGCGTAGGCGATGACGCCTTTGTCGACGCCGAAGGCGAGCACGGAGGCGATATTGACGATGGCGCCGCCGGTGCCGGCGGCGAGCATGCGGCGCGCCGCCTCTTGCGCGCAAAAGAACACGGCGTCGAGATCGGTCGAAAGCACGCGCCGCCATTCCTCCTCGGCAAGATCGATGGCGCGGCCCGAACTCACCACGCCGGCATTATTGACGAGGATCGTCACCGTGCCGAAATTTTTCTCCGCGGCATCGAACGCAGCCGCCATCGCCGCGCGGTCGCGCACATCCGCTCCGACCGCAACAGCCTTGCCGCCGGACTTTTCGATCCGCGCGGTAACGGCGGCAAGCCGGTCGGCCCGCCGCGCCACCAGCGCGACCTTGGCGCCGTTGTCCGCCAAAACCTCGGCGAAACGCACGCCGAGCCCGCTCGATGCGCCGGTCACCAGCGCCACTTTGCCTTGGAGGTTGAAGATGTCCGCTGCGGTCATGGATTCTCCTTGGAAACCTCGAAATTTTTACGCGTTGTGACCGCGTCCGGGCCCGCACTATAATGCCTAATCCGGCCTTGCGGAAATGGAGAGCGTGCCATAGCACACGATCACGACGACCATCACGACCACGGCTCGGAGCTTTCCGAGATGCAATTGCGCGTGCGCGCGCTGGAAACCGTGTTGGCCGAGAAAGGCTATATCGACCCGGCCGCGATCGACGTCATCATCGAGACCTATGAAACCAAGGTCGGCCCGCACAACGGCGCGCGCGTCGTCGCCAAGGCGTGGAGCGATCCGGCGTTCAAGCGGGCGCTCATCGAGAACGCGAGCCAGGCGGTGCTCAGTCTCGGCCTCATGAACCGCGTCGGCGATCATCTCATCGCGGTCGAGAATACGCCGAAGCTGCACAACATGATCGTCTGCACGCTGTGCTCCTGCTATCCGTGGGAGGTGCTCGGCCTGCCGCCGGTCTGGTACAAGTCGGCGCCTTATCGTTCGCGCGCGGTTAACGACCCGCGCGGCGTGCTTGCCGATTTCGGCGTCAAATTACCGGCGGCCACCGCTATCCGCGTCTGGGATTCGACCGCGGAAACGCGCTTTATGGTCCTGCCGATGCGGCCGGCCGGCACGGAAGGCTGGAGCGAAGAAAGGCTGGCCACCCTGGTGACGCGCGACAGCATGATCGGCACCGGCCTGCCGAATCAGCCCAATGAGGTCGCGTGATGGACGGCATCCACGACATGGGCGGCATGCACGGTTTCGGCAAAGTCGAGCCCGAACCGAACGAGCCGGTTTTCCATGCGCCATGGGAAGGGCGCTGCTTCGCGCTCAACCGCGCCATTTGCTACGCCGGCCTGTGGACGATCGACAAGTCGCGCGCGTCCCGCGAGGAACTGCCGCCGGACGTCTATCTCGCGAGCTCCTATTACAAAAAATGGGAATTGGGGCTGGAAAATCTGGTCGTCGAACTCGGCCTTGCCGGCGCCGATGAAATCAAGGCTGGCCACGCGCTGCGTCCGGGCAAGGCGCTCAAGCGCAAGCTCGCCGCGGCCGAGGTGCCAAACACGTTGACGCGCGGATCGTTCGCCCGGCCGGCGAAAGCACCGGCGCGCTTCAAGCCCGGCGACCGGGTGCGCACCAAGAATATTCATCCGGCGACGCATACCCGCCTGCCGCGCTATGCGCGCGGGCGGGTCGGCGTCGTCGAAGCCAACCGCGGCTGCCACGTTTTTCCCGATACGGCCGTCCTCGGCCAGGGCGAAAATCCGCAGTGGCTCTATACGGTGCTGTTCGACGGCCGCGAATTATGGGGCGAGGCCGCCGAGCCCTCGCTCAAAGTCTCGATCGAGGCTTTCGAGCCGTATCTGGAGCCGGCATGACAACCGACCCAGCCACGCTCCGCGCGACGCAGTCAGTCGCGAGCATTCCGCGCAACGACGAAGGCCCGGTATTTCGCGCGCCGTGGGAGGCGGAAGCGTTCGCGCTGGCGCTGTCTCTCAACGAGCGCGGCCTGTTCACCTGGAAGGAATGGGCGGCGACCCTCGGGGATGAAATCAAGAAGGCGCAAGCCGCCGGCGATCCCGATACCGGCGAGACCTATTATCGCCACTGGCTCGCCACGCTCGAGCGCATCGTCGCCGCCAAAGGCCTCGCCGACGCGCAAGTGCTCGCACGGACGCGCGATGCCTGGGAGCGCGCCTGTGCGCGCACGCCGCACGGCACGCCGATCGAGCTACGTCCGGACGATTTCGGGAGCTGAGTTCTCTTCGATCAGCGCCATGACGAGCTGGCGCGCCGGCAATGCGCGCGAGCGCGCGACTCCCTGCCCGGCCCACAGCGAGATAAAATCCGCAACACCTTGCTGGCCAGCGGCATTGCGCATCGGGCGTGTGAGATCGTTTTGCTGGCGAAACGGCAGAATAGCGTTCTCCTTGCCTTCCACCATGGCAATGAACGCGTTGGTCAAGCCGCGCGCCGGCCGCCCGGAGAAAGCGCGGGTGATGACAGTGGTGTCCGATTTGGCGTTGAGGAGCGCGCGCTTGTAAGGAGCCGGCGCACCCGATTCCGGGCAGGGCAGGAACGCGGTGCCGAGCTGCACTGCGGCGGCTCCGAGTTTGATCGCCGCGGCGATGTCGTGTCCATCCATGATGCCGCCCGACGCAATCACCGGCAGTGAGACGCTCGCGCAAATCCCGCGCACGAGCGTGGCGAGTGGGATCATCGAATCCTCGAACGGCGCGGCAAAGCTGCCGCGATGCGCGCCTGCTTCGGCGCCTTGGGCGACGATCGCATCGACGCCCGCCTGCTGCAGCGCCCGCGCTTCCTCCACCGTGGTCGCGGTGCCGGCGATGGCGATGCCGCGCTTCCTGAGCGCCGCCATCTGCGCGGCGGACGGAATGCCGAAGGTAAAGCTGAACACCGGCGGACGCTCTTGCAGTACAACTTCGAGCTGCTCGTCGAACGGGTTGCGCGGCACCGGTGGCAGTACCGGCGGCGGCAGTCCGAGCTTGGCATGCGCCGCGGCCATGATTTCAAGCATCGGCTGCGGATCGCCCTTGCGGTCGGGCTCATAACCGCCGGCGAACAGGTTAATGTTGAACGGATGTTCCGTGAGCTGCCGGATGCGGCGGATCGCTGCGGCAATGTCATCGGGCTTCGAATAGGCGCCGCCCCAGGCACCCAACCCGCCCGCGCCCGACACCGCAGCCGCGAGTTCCGGCGTGCCGCCGCTGCCCGCCATGGGCGCAAGCAGAATGGGATGTTCGATCCCGAGCCGCTGCAAGATGGCGCGTGTTGTCATCGCGATTGCTCCTTATGGATCGCGATTCCAGATAGGAGCCGGACTCCTCCGCACAATATAAAATTGTCGCGCTCCACGATCTTCTCTCGCGAATGTCGACTTCGGCAGGCGCGAAAGATCGCCTTCGATTATCGACGGAGTTATTACAGCATCCCCAAGGCGTGCGGCAGCCACAGTGAGATGGCGGGGATGTAGGTGACCATCGCCAAAAAAATCACCATGGTGCCGAGCCGTGATCACATCATTCCCAGCAACCGCGGCAGAAACAGCGTAAGCTCCGGCCAATATGTGACGACCACAAGGAAGATTAGCATCGTCACCAGCCACGGCAACACGGCCACCGCGAGATCGGTGATGCGCATGCCGGCGATCATCGATGCGACGTAAAGATTGAGGCCAACCGGCGGGTGGCACAGGCCGACCTCCATATTGACGTCGATCACGATGCCGAAATGGACCAGATCGATGCCGAGTCTCTTCGCGGCTGGGGCCAGGATTGGCGCCATGATCAGGATGATAGAAGTCGGCTCCATGAAATTGCCTGCCAGCAGCAGCAGCACGTTAACCAGCATAAGGAACCCAAACCACCCAAGGTTCTGAGCAGTGATCCAATCGGCAAGTGCAGAGGGAATATTCTCATTGCTGAGAACAAACGAAAACAGAACGGCGTTGGTAACAATATATAGAAGCATCGCGCTCGTGTTCGCGGCCCTTAGCAACACCCGCGGCACATCTTTGAGCTTGAGGGCCTTGTACACGTAGACCGATATGAAGAATGAATAGACGGCGGCCATTGCGGCGGCTTCTGTCGCGGTGAACAAGCCGGTGTAAATCCCGCCGATGATGATGACGACGAGCATCAGGCCCCAGACGCTTTCCCGAAATGCTTGCAAGCTCTCGAGCCAACTTGACTTTTTCATTCGTGGATAGTTTCGCCGCCTGGCGAGATACCAAGTCACCACACAGAGCATGACGGTGAGCAGCGAGCCGGGCAGCAACCCGGCGACAAATAGTGCGCCAATCGACGTATTCGTGGAGATCGCGTAAATGATCTTCGGGATGGACGGCAGCATCAGGATGCCCAACGAGCCCGCGACCGTGATTATGCCCGCGCCAAATCGCATCGGATAGCCGTGTCTCACCATCTCGGGCAGTACAATCGCCCCGATGGCAGCGACAGTTGCCACGCTCGATCCGCAAACCAGGGCAAACATGGAACACGCCACGATTCCGGCGAGTCCCAGTCCGCCGTGCCAATGCCCGATGATGGAGGTAGCGAAGTTGATCATTCGCCGCGCGACGCCGCCATGCGTCAGGAAGTTGCCGGCCAGGATGAAGAACGGGATCGCCATGATCTCGAAGCTTTCAATGCCGGTGAACAGCTTCATCGACACCGCTTCAATCGGCACCGTTGTCAGCGTGAACAGGAACGTGAGCACGGTGAGACCAAGCGCGATCGAAACCGGTATTCCGGTCAACATCAGCGCAATCAGCAGCACGAAGATCGTGGCCGCGCGCACGGCCTGCGGCAGCACGATGACGCCAGCCTTTTGGCCAAGGCAGACCGCCAGAATCAATATCGGCGCCAGGATTAGGATCAGTCCCAGCGGGCTTGACTTGCGACCGGCGACCGCCGCGGCAGCGGCCGGCGCCGGATGCAGCGCCGGAACATTTGTATCGATGCCCTCGACATGCGTCGCATCATGATGCGGAAGCTCGCCAGTCCAATAATAGAACCATGCGACCTGTAGGAAGCGGAAGCACATCAAGCCGGAGCCGAGCGGGATCGCGAGGTAGACGAACCACATCGGCGCTTCGAGATCGTTCGATCGCTGGCCGGTCTTGAACATCTCGTCGACGAACGAGCCGCCGAACGACGCGACCATGCCGGTGAAAAAAGCGCCGCACAGCAGGCTGAACAGGATTACTTGCTTGCGCGAGCGCTCCGGCACCCGGTTGACGAGAAGGTCCACGCCGACATGGATGCCGGTGCGCACGCCATAGGCGGCGCCGAATTTGGCCATCCAGATGAACATGTAGATGCAGAGTTCCTGCGCCCAGGAGACATCGAGCGCGGCGAGCCACAAATAAATGTCCTTGAGAATCTCGGGCACGAAGGGCACGCCGCGCGCGGCCGCCCATTTCGATAGGTTAATCGAAATACCGGTGCCGTACCGGTGCAGCACCGAGGCGAAGATCAGCGCTGTAGCCGCCGCGATCAGCGCGGCGATAAGCCACTCTTCCAAATGGTCGAGCGCCCGATTGAGCCCTTTGAGCACGCGAACTCCCCGATCCCACACCGAAACGGCCGGGAGCAGATCACTCCCGGCCGTTTTTCTTATTATTGGCGCAGTAAGCCGACCGTCAGTTCATCTTGATGTCGAGCTCCTTGGCGAGCAAATCGAGCACCTCTTGCCCAACGCGTCCCTTGGCCCATTGATAGGTCGGCGCCATCGCCGTCTGCCAGGCCTTGCGTTGATCGTCGGTCAGATAGTGCAGCGTGGTCTTGCCGGAGGCCTTGATCGCCTCGAGCGCGTCCTCGTTTTCCTTACGCGCGATCGAATTGGTATAGTCCGTCGCTTCATCCATCGCCTTGTCGAGCTGCGTGCGGATGTCGGCCGGCAAGCCGTTCCAGAACTTGCTATTCACGATCACCGCGTATTGCAGGTGAGCGTGATAAGAAACGGTGATGTGTTTCTGCACCTCATGAAACTTCTGCGTCAGGTAGTTGGACGGCGTATTTTCGCAGCCGTCGACCACGCCGGTTTGCAGCGCCTGATAAACTTCCGAGAAGGCCATGATCTGAGGGATCGAGCCAAGCTCGCGGAAATACTGGTCGGCGATCTTGGACCCGGAAATGCGGACCTTGAGACCCTGGAAGTCGGCCGGCATCAGCAGCGGCCGGTTGGCGGACACCATATGAAAGCCGTTGTCCCAATAAGCGAGGCCGCTGATGCCCTTCGAGTCGAGCTTCTTGAACAGCCACTGGCCGACCGAGCCCTTCATCGCCGTGGCATAGGCCGCGTCGTCCTTGAACAGCCACGGCAGATCGAGCGCCTCGAACTCCTTGGCGCCGAGCGGGGCGAACTTCGCGGTCGAGGGCGCCAGCATCTGCACCGAGCCGAGCTGTAAGGCTTCGATCTCTTCCTTGTCCTTGTATAGGGAGGAGTTGGGATAGACTTCGATCTTTGCCTTGCCGTTGGTGTATTTCTCGGCGAGCTCCTTGAACTTGAGCGAGCCCTTGCCCTTGGGCGTATCATTCGCCACGACGTGGCTGAATTTGATGACGATTGGCTCGTCCGCGCTCGCCGGCTTGCCAAGCGCGAATGCCGGCGCCGCGGCGGCAAGACTAAGGACGGCGGCGCGTCTGGTGATTTGACGGTTCATGGATTCCCCCTAACGTGATGACAGACGACAGATCACGGATGACGGAAAAGGCCAGCTTCTCTCGCCTCGATCCCTATTGCCTTGCCTAATTATGTTCTTTCTTATGTCCTCTGTCATCTGTCGTCCGTCATCCATTTTCTGTTATCCGTCCTGCGATTAATGCATCGCGACGGCGGTGCGCGGAACCAGCGCGCCGGGATGGCGGATGACGTCGCCGGCGAGCCGGTGCGCGGCGTCCGCCGCCTGCATAGGCGCGCTGCCGTTGAGCCGTGCCGCGAGATATCCCGCATTGAACCCGTCGCCGACGGCGGTGGCATCGACCGGCACCAACACTTCGGGAACCGGTACGAAGTCCTGGCCGCCGCCGGAGGCGACCAGCGCGCTGTTGGGACCGTTCTTGACCACGATCTCGCCGATGCCGAAAGCTTGCAGCCGGGCCACCGTAGATTCCGGGCTCGGGTCGCCCCACAGCACGGCCTCGTCATCGAAAGTCGGCAGCGCGATATCGACGCGCTTGAGCGCCTCGATGAAGACGGCGCGCGTGCGCTGCAGGTCGCCCTTCCAAGCGCGCGGGCGGAAATTGCCGTCGAAGGCAACCTTGGCGCCCTGCCGGCGCGCCACTTCGAGCGTGGCGAACAGGCGGCCGAGGCCGTTATTCGAATAAAGCGACAGCGTGATGCCGGAGAAGTAAATGAGCCGCGCCGCGGTGAGGGCTTCGGCCACCCGCATCCAGTCGGCCAGCTCGAACAGTTCGCGCGCCGGAGCGCCGTCGCGCCAAGTGCGGATCGTGCGTTGGCCGGAAGCGCCGGTCTCGATCAGGCTCAATGGAGGGAGCCGTCCGGGAACCCGCAGGATGAGATTTGACGACATGCCTTCGGCGGCTGCGAGCGCCAACGCGCTGTCGGAATACGGATCGTCGCCTACGGCGGTGGCGAAAGCGACATCGATGCCGGCACGCGCCAGATAGACGGCGGTGTTGAACACATCGCCGCCGCAGGACAGCGCAAACGTACCGTCGGCGCCACGCGTCAGTTCGATCAGAACTTCGCCGACGCAGATCGCGCGGGCATTTTGCTCGCTCATGGCGGTTCTCTCATTGACCGCGGGCCTTATCGGCTGACCCCCGGGGCTTGGCGATAGAGGCTGCCGGTGGCTGGCATCGGCCTCACCTAATGTTATATTATAACATCAGTGAATGGCCCTATTGGCCGGGATTCGCATGACTCACCACCACCATCATGGCGGCGCGCCGCATCCATCGCCGGCGATCTCGCCGTCGCTGTTGCGGCTGTCGGCGCCCCAGCGGCTTGCGATCGCCGGTGCGCTGATCGCGCTGATCTGGGCCGCCTTCCTGTGGGCGACACGCTGAGGAAGCGATGCCGGCGCTGCGATTCCATAACCTGACGCTCGGCTATGAACGCCACCCGGCCGTGCATCATCTCGACGGCGCGGTGGAGACCGGTTCGCTGGTTGCCGTCGTCGGACCGAACGGCGCCGGCAAGTCGACGCTGTTCAAGGGCGTGGTCGGCGCGCTCAAACCGCTCGCCGGCTCCATCGAACGCGACGGGCACGATGCCCGCGGCATCGCCTACCTGCCGCAGATTGCGGAAATCGACCGGTCGTTTCCGATCAATGTTTACGACATGGTGGCGATGGGACTGTGGCGGGTGAAAGGCCTGTTCGGCGGCATCCGCGGCAAAGATCACGTTATCATCGAGGCGGCCATCGCCGCAGTCGGCCTCACCGGCTTCGAGCAGCGAGCCATCGGCACGCTGTCCGGCGGGCAGATGCAGCGCATGCTGTTCGCGCGGCTCCTGGTCCAGGACGCGCGCTTGATCGTGCTCGACGAGCCGTTCACCGCGATCGACGACCGGACCGCGGCGGTCCTGCTCGATCTGGTGCGGCGCTGGCACCGGGAGCGGCGTACCGTGCTGGTGGCCTTGCACGATATCGATCTGGTCAAGGCGAATTTTCCCAAAACCTTGCTGCTCGCGCGCGAGCCGGTGGCCTGGGGCGTAACGCCGGAGGTGCTGACGGCGGACAATCTCAATAAAGCGCGCCGCATGTGCGAGGCCTTCGACGAGGCCGCCGAAACCTGCGCCGTCGCGGCGGAATGACCATGCTCTACGACGCTCTCATCGCCCCATTCGCCGATTTCGAATTCATGCGCCGCGCGCTCATTGGCAGCTTCGCGCTCGCCTTCGGCGCCCCGCCGATCGGCGTTTTTTTGATGCTGCGGCGCATGAGCCTGATCGGCGACGCCATGGCGCATGCCATCCTGCCGGGCGCGGCGATCGGATTCTTGCTTGCCGGATTGAGCCTGTTCGCCATGGCCGGCGGCGGATTGATCGCGGGCTTTCTCATCGCCATCGGCGCCGGACTGATCGCGCGGGCGACACCGTTGAAGGAAGACGCGTCTTTGGCCGCCCTCTTTCTGGTTTCGCTGGCGCTCGGCGTCGTTATCGTGTCGATCAAGGGCAGCGATATCGATCTGATGCATTTCCTGTTCGGCTCGGTACTCGCGATCGACAACCCGACATTGCTTCTGATCTTGGGTATGACCTCGGTGTCGCTCGTGGTGCTCGCCTTGATCTGGCGGCCGCTGGTGCTCGAATGCGTCGATCCCGGATATTTGCATGCGGTGAGCCGCTCGGGCGGGCCGGCGCATATCGCCTTCCTCGCGCTCGTGGTGATGAACCTCGTCGGCGGCTTTCAGGCGCTCGGCACGCTCCTTGCCGTCGGCATCATGATGCTGCCGGCGGTAACCTCGCGGTTCTGGGCCCGCGACATTACCGGCATGATCGGCGTTGCGGTCGTGGCTGCCGTCATTTCCGGCTATGCGGGCCTCGTCGTCTCCTATCATGCGGACCTGCCGTCCGGTCCCGCCATCATCCTGGTGGCAGGCGCGATCTACGCGCTGTCGGTCGTGGCCGGCCCGTTCGGCGGCCTGATTTGGCTCGCTTTGCCGCGGCGTCACCTCGAGGCCTGAGCGATGGCGACGATGCCGATCACCATGACCAGACGACGCGCGCTCCGCCTTGCCGGAGTTATGGCCGCGCTTTCCGCCGCACCGGCGGCGGCGCAAGTGGAGCCGCGACATAAAATCAAGGCGGTCGCCACGATTTCGATCCTCGGCGACCTCGTTGCAAACGTCGACGGCGACCGCGTCGAGGTCGCGACGCTGGTCGGGCCGAACGGCGACGCCCATGTCTATTCGCCGACACCCGGCGACGCAAGGAAACTCGCCGGCGCCGACGTGATCTTTGTCAACGGGCTGGGGCTTGAAGGCTGGATGACGCGCCTTGTCGCCACCTCCGGCACCAAGGCTTTGACCGTCGTCGTCAGTAATGGGGTCACGCCGCGCAAGACCGAGTCGGTCCGCGATCCCGCCCGCGTCAAGATCGATCCGCATGCCTGGCAGTCGGTCGCCAATGCCGAAATCTATGTCGCCAACATCCGCGACGGATTGAGCGAAGTCGATCCGGCGGGCAAGGACGCCTACGCGGCCAATGCCGCGGCCTATCTCGGCAAGCTCGACGCGCTGCAAAAGGAAATCGAGGCGACGATCGCCAAAATCCCCGCCGACCGGCGCAAGGTCATCATCAATCACAACGCGTTCGGCTATTTCAGCGACGCTTATGGTTTGACCTTCATCGCTCCCGAAGGCCTGTCGACCGACGCCGAACCCTCGGCCAAGGACGTAGCCAAGATCATCACGCTGATCAGGACAGAGAAAATTCCGGCGGTGTTTCTGGAGAACATCAGCGACCCGCGGCTGATGGACGAGATCGCCCGCGAAACCGGCGTCACCATCGGCGGCGAAATCTACTCCGATGCGCTGTCCGCGCCGGGCGGTCCCGCGGCGACTTATATCGACCTGATGCGCCACAACGTTTCCGAGTTCGCGAAGGCGCTCACCGACCGGGAAGGCCGCACCGTTGTCATTCCGGGGCGCCGCGAAGCGGCGAGCCCGGAATCCATATCCCCTATTCCCGAGGGCTATTTTCGACGCTTGGCTCTGCGGCTTCAGTGATTATGGATTCCGGGCCCCGCGCTGGCGCTCGGCCCCGGAATGACGACCCATGGGTTTTGAGACGGCGCGGGATCGCCTATATAGCCGCGTAGGAGGGTCGCATGCCCGAACGCACTTCGTCCGAAAAGGTCCAGGAAAAGCTGCAAGAAAAGGTGCCCGTCACCGTGCTCACCGGCTATCTCGGCGCCGGCAAGACCACGCTTCTCAACCGCATCCTGTCCGAGCCGCACGGCAAGAAATACGCCGTGATCGTCAATGAATTCGGCGAGATCGGCATCGACAACGAGCTCATCGTCGGCGCCGACGAGGAAGTATTCGAGATGAACAACGGTTGCATCTGCTGCACCGTGCGCGGCGACCTCGTTCGCATTCTCGACGGCCTGATGCGGCGCAAGGGCAAGTTCGACGCCATCATCGTCGAGACCACCGGGCTGGCCGATCCAGCGCCGGTGGCGCAGACTTTCTTCATCGACGAGAATGTCGGCCGCAGGACCAAGCTCGATGCGGTGGTGACGGTCGCCGACGCCAAGTGGCTCAATGAACGGCTCAAGGACGCGCCCGAGGCCAAGAACCAGATCGCGTTCGCCGACGTGATCCTGATCAACAAGACCGATCTGGTTTCGCCCGAGGAGCTCGACGACGTCGAGGCGCGCATCCGCGGCATCAACCCTTATGCCAGGCTGCACAAGACCGAGCACGCCAAAATCCCGTTGCATGAAGTGCTCGATCGCAATGCCTTCGATCTCGACCGCATCCTCGATCTCGAACCGGAATTCCTCGAAGGCGACGATCACGATCATCGCCACGATCATGATCACGGTCACGACCATCATCACGGCCACGATCACGACCACAAGCACGCGCATTCGCACCGCGGACTCAAGCATTACCACGACGAGGAAATGCAATCGATTTCGCTTCGTACCGACAAACCGCTCGACCCGGATAAATTCTTTCCGTGGGTGCAGGATCTGGTGCAGAAGGAAGGCCCGAATATTTTGCGCTGCAAGGGCATCCTGTCGTTCAAAGATGACGACAAGCGCTTCGTCTTCCAGGGCGTGCATATGATCCTCGACGGCGACCACCAGCGGCCGTGGCAGGCGGGCGAAAAGCGCCAAAGCCGCATCATCTTCATCGGCCGCAATCTGCCGGGCAAGAAGATCACCGAAGGGTTCGAGAACTGCGTGGCGTGATCATTACTCCCTCTCCCCTCCGGGGCGAGGAAGTTCGCATCAGCAAGCACCACGCGCAGCGTCTGCTACCCATGTCTGACACCCGCAGCGATACCGTCTCCGTCGTCGAACGCACGCGCGCGATTGCCGCGGGCGGCGCGGTGGTCGCCGCGCATTTTCTCGGGCGCACCGCCGCCTTCGTGCTCGGCGAGGAGGCGATCTTGCTCGCGGAGCCGGACGGCGAGCCGCGGCGCGTCGCGGTGCATGGCGGCGCCATCCTGGCGACCGCAGCCGACGGCGAGCGCATTGTCAGCGGCGGCGATGACGGCAAACTGATCGCGACCGACGCCAAGGGCGAAAGCCGAAACCTCGCGGCCGACGCTAAGCATCGCTGGATCGATCACGTCGCGCTCGGTCCGGACGGTGCGATCGCTTGGTCGGCCGGCAAGACGGCATTCGTGCAGGCCAAGGACCGCCAAAAGGAATTGCGCGAATTCGAAGCGCCGTCGACCGTCGGCGGGCTCGCCTTCCTGCCCAAGGGCTTTCGGCTCGCAGTCGCGCATTATAACGGTGCTACCCTGTGGTTCCCCAACGCGGCGGGAGCGGCGCCGGAAAAGCTCGAATGGAAGGGCTCGCATCTCGGCGCGACGGCGAGCCCGGACGGCCGCTTCGTGGTCACCAGCATGCAGGAGCCGATGCTGCATGGTTGGCGGCTCGTCGACCGCCAGCACATGCGCATGTCGGGCTACGCCGCGCGCGTCACCTCGCTCGACTGGAGCCCCGGCGGGCGCTGGCTGGCGACCTCGGGCGCGACGCAACTCATCCTGTGGCCGTTCCAGACCAAGGACGGACCCATGGGCAAGCAACCGCGGCTGTTGGCGCCGTCCGAGCAACGCATCGCGGTCGTCGCCTGCCACCCCCAGCAGGACATCGTCGCCGCCGGTTACGGCGACGGCATGGTGCTGTTGGTGCGCATCGAAGACGGCGCCGAGATTTTGGCCAAGAAGCCGGGCGACGCGCCGGTCACGGCGCTGGCCTGGAGCGCCGACGGGCTATTTCTCGCGTGGGGCACGGAAGGCGGCGAGGCCGGCGTCATCGACCTCGCTTAAAGCGGGATGACTTTTCTTCGAATCGTCATCCCGCTCTATCTAATTGTTTGAGCATGTCCTTTTCGCAAAACCGGTTCCCACTTTTGCGGGACATGCTCTGGGGCACCGTTCAGATCACATATTGCCGCAGCGGCGGATAGCCGTTGAAGCCGATCGACGAATAGGTCGTCGTATAGGCGCCGGTGGCCTCGATTAGCACCTTGTCGCCGATGGCGAGCGAGACCGGCAGCGGGTACGGCGTCTTCTCGTAGAGCACGTCGACCGAATCGCAGGTCGGGCCGGCGATGATGCAGGGCGACATCTCGTCGCGATCGTGCGTGGTGCGGATCGGATAGCGGATCGATTCGTCGATGGTCTCGGCCAGGCCGTGGAACTTGCCGATGTCGAGATAGACCCAGCGCACCTCGTCCTCGGGCGAGCGCTTGGCGATCAGCACCACCTCGGCCTCGATGATGCCGGCATTGCCGACCAGGCCGCGCCCCGGCTCGACGATGGTCTCCGGCAGCGCGTTGCCGAAATGCTTGCGCAGCGAGCGGAAGATCGCCTTGCCGTAGAATTCAAGCTTCGGCGTCTTGCGCACATATCGGGCGGGGAACCCCCCGCCGAGATTCACCATCGAAAGCACGATGCCGCGTTCCGCGCAGGTGCGGAACACTGCCGCGGCCGACGCCAGCGCGCGGTCCCAGGCCTCGATATTGTGCTGCTGCGAGCCGACATGGAACGAGATGCCGTGCGGGATCAGCCCGCGCTTGTGGGCGAGTTCCAAAATGTCGGCGGCATAGTCCGGTTCGCAGCCGAATTTGCGCGACAGCGGCCATTCCGAACCGGAGCCGTCGCAATGGATGCGGCAGATCACCCGGCTGCCCGGGGCGGCGCGCGCCACCTTCTCGACCTCGGCCTCGCAATCGACGGCGAACAGCGTGACGCCGAGCCCGAAGGCTGACGCGATCTCGCTCTCCTTCTTGATGGTATTGCCGTAGGATATGCGCTCCGGGGTTGCGCCCGCGGCGAGCGCATCCTGGGTCTCGCTCACCGAGGCGACGTCGAAGCAGCAGCCGAGACCGGCCAGAAGCTTCAGGATCTGCGGGGCGGGATTGGCCTTGACGGCATAGAACACCTTGGTGTCGGGCAGCGCCTTGGCGAAGCCGAGATAGTTGTCGCGGACGACGTCGAGGTCGACCACCAGGCAAGGTCCGTCTTGGTTGCGATGCTTGAGGAATTCGCGGATGCGTGCTGTCATTTCGATCCAACTCCCTAATCCGGCCGGCGGCGTAGCCGCCGAGGTGAACCTCCTGCGCCGCGTGCGGTTTCGCGTCTTGCGAAACCTGTTGCGTCGCCGTGATTGCTGCCTTGGTCCGGATGAGGGAAATCCCGTTCCGCACTGCTGGCAAAGAAGGACAAGCCCTTTCGGTGTCCCCGGCATTGGCGCCGGCAAGCAGACCCAAAAAAGCCCTTCCGTCGTTGCTTTAAGCCGCGTCGCCAGTGGAGAGCTGGCATTGCCGGTTTCGCCTCCGGCTGCCGGTCGCGGGAGCAAGGAAGTAGCTTCTCTTCCTTAGGCGGCTGTCCGGCCTCTTGTCCGGATGCCCACCGACCGACACACGGCCACAGGCACGTGCGAAATTGGGCAATCCGCAAATAAGCGATTCACCGGGAGCGTGCAAGCTTTTTAGTTTTAAAAAATCGTAAAACGTCGGCTCGGCGGTCGATCGCTACCGCGTCGCCGCGTCGGCAGCGTCAGCTCGCCGTGAACGGCTCGACGCGGTGCGCCGCGCGCACGAACTGCACCATTACCGCGATGCCGCACAGCATGAACAGGCCGTCGAGCAGGCGGGCGCCGAGCGTGCCGAGCGCGAGCAGGTTGGCGATCGCCCAGCTGCCGGCAAAGGCCGCGCCGAACACCTCGGCGCTGATCAGAATGGCGGCGCTGAGGACCGTCAGCACGTTCGGCCACAGGATGCGCCGGGAGCGTGAGGGTGCCGGACTTTCCATGGGGCGGCAGTTACTCCCAAAGTAGCGGCCGACGCAAGGACTGCGGCGACGAGGGACCCGACCAGTGGGACCACAAGAAACCCGCGGATTGCCAAGGCCGGGGTGATCGATATTCCCGGACCGAGGCGGCGATCCCGCCCAATCCGGGTTAGGGTGTCGCGATGAGCCTCAAGTTGCAAGACAGCACGATGAATGGGCCGTCCGACTGGGCCGGCTTGTCGTCAGCGGAGGCCGCACGTCGGCGAGCCGAATTCGGGCGGAACGCCGTCGCGGAAGAGCACGTTCATCCTCTGAAGCGGGTGGCGCGCCACTTCTGGGCGCCGGTGCCCTGGATGCTCGAGGCAACGATTGTGCTGCAGATCGCCATCGGCCAGCGACTCACGGCTCTGCTGATTGCGATGCTGCTGGCGCTCAACGTCGCCCTCGGGGCAATTCAGGAGAATCGGGCGGACGCCGCTTTGGCGCTCCTCAGGCGGCGGCTTTCGCTCAAGTCGCGCGTCAAGCGTGATGGCGCCTGGGTCGATGCTCCGGCGGCAGACCTTGTTCCCGGAGACATTGTGCAGGTTTCGCTGGGCGAAGTCGTCCCGGCTGACCTTACGCTGATCGGTGGCTCGTTGCTGGTCGATCAATCGATGCTGACCGGCGAGTCGATTCCGGTGGAGATGGAGGCCGGGAAAACCGCCTATGCGGGCGGCCTGGTTCGGCGCGGCGAATCGATTGCGAAGGTTGTCGCCACGGGAACCCGGACTTATTTCGGTCGCACGGCCGAGCTGGTGAGCGTTGCCCACATCGAGAGCACCGAGCAGAAAGGGGTGTTTGCCGTCGTTCGCAATCTGACCGCGATCAATTTCGTCATCGTCGTTGGGATCGTCGCCTACGCGCTTTACATCAGCGTCAGTCTTCAGCAGATCGCGCTCCTTGTCCTCACCGCGATGTTATCGGCCGTGCCGGTCGCCTTGGCGGCAACATTCACGCTGGCGGCCGCTTTGGGCGCCAGAACGCTGGCGACGAAGGGCGTGCTGCTGACTCGCTTGTCTGCACTGCATGAGGCGGCCACCATCGATGTGCTCTGCTGTGACAAGACGGGCACGCTGACCTTGAACCAGCTGGCGGTCGGCGCCATTCGTCCGATCAAGCCGGATTATGACGAGGCGGATGTTCTCGGCTTCGCCGCGCTCGCCAGTTCCGCGGACGGTCAGGATCCGATCGACGCCGCCATCCGCAGGATGGCCGCCGGAGGCAAAGGCGCGGGGCGGGCGCCGCGCGCCGCCACGAGTTTCAACCCGTTCGATCCGGCGGCCAAATTGGCCGAGGCAACTGCCATGGACCAGGGCCGCGAGATCCGGGTCATCAAGGGCGCGCCGGCGGCAGTCAATGCTTTTGCACCGATCGATGCGCAAGCCGCGAAGCAGTTGGACGCGCTCATGGAAGCCGGATATCGGACGCTTGCCGTGGCCGCTGGTCCGAGCGGTGCGCTGGAACTGATCGGTTTTATCGCGTTTGCCGATCCGCCGCGGCCGGATTCGGCGGAACTGCTGGCGGAACTCCGTTCTCTCGGCGTGCTTCCGGTCATGGTCACCGGCGACGCCGCCGCAACCGCGGCGACGGTCGCGCATGCGATCGGGCTCGGCGGACCGGCGTGCCCGCCGGGAAAAATTCCCGAGAGCGTCGGTGCCCATGATTTTGCCGTGTATGCGGGCGTTTTTCCGGAACAGAAGTTCCAATTGGTCAAGGCGTTCCAGCGGCAGGGCCACGCGGTCGGCATGTGCGGCGACGGGGTCAACGACGCGCCGGCGCTGCGCCAAGCCCAATTGGGCATCGCCGTGTCGACCGCTACAGACGTGGCCAAGGCGGCCGCCGGCGTCGTGCTCACCGAGCCGGGCCTCGGCGGAATCGTGGCCTGCATCAAGGAGGGCAGATCGGCATTCCAGCGCGTGCTGACCTACACGTTGATGATTCTCGTGAACAAATGCGTGACGCTTCTGGTGCTCGGCGCCGGCCTGATCATCACCGGTCACGCGGTGCTGACGCCGTTTCTTCAGGCGCTGGCGATGTTCACTAATGACTTCGTGACGATGTCCCGCGCAGCGGATCGAGCGCGACCATCGCCTTATCCGAACGCGTGGCGCGTTCGCAATCTCACGCTCGCTGCCCTTCCGTTGGGCACGTTCAGGCTGCTTTATCTGCTGGCGATCCTGAGCTTGAGCTGGTACACGCTCGGCCTCACTCCCGACCAGATGCAGACATTGACTTTCGTCATGCTCGGTTTCGCCGGACAAGGGAACGTGTATGTCCTGCGCGAACGCGGCCGCTTGTGGCACTCGCGTCCCGCACCGATCATGGCGCTTGCGTCCGCCTGCGACGTCATCCTGATGGGCAGCCTTGCCGCAGGTGGCGTCTTGATGAGCGCGCTGCCGCTATGGGTCGTCGGGCTGCTGGTCGCCACGACGCTGGTATTCACGTTGGCGATGGACTCGATCAAACTGGCGGTCTTTGCGCGATTGCGGATCGATTGAGCGGCGGACCGGTTGACCTCGTCGCGGCCCTATGCCGCCTGCGCGGTGCTGGAACGAAAGCGCAGCACGGCAAGAACGAAGAACAATCCGCCGATCGCGGCGACCAGAAGGAACTGGGGCCAGACCACGTCGATGCCGGCGCCGCGATAGAGAATCGATTGCGCGAACGACACGAAATGCGTCGACGGCGACGCCTGCATCGCCGTCGCCAGCCACGGCGGCATGCTTTCCAGCGGCGTGTTGCTGCCCGACAACATGTTCATCGGCATATAAATCAACATGAAAAGCAGCCCGAGCTGCGGCATCGACCGCGCCACCGTGCCTAAAAAGATACCGATCGCGGTTGCAAAGAACAGGTAGGTCACCACGCCGACCATAAATAGCGGTATCGAGCCGGCGATAGGAATGCCGAGCATCATGCGGACGACGAAATAAAGCGAAAGGCCAACCGCCACGGTGATCACAAGGCCATTGGCCCAGATTTTGGACATCGCGATTTCAAAAGGCGTTAGCGGCATGACCAGGAGATGATCCATGGTGCCGTGCTCGCGTTCCCGGACGACAGCCGCTCCGGCGAGAATGATAGCCAGCATGGTAACGTTGTTGATGATCCCCATCACGCAGGTGAACCACGCGGTCGTGATGTTCGGGTTGAACGCGATCCGCACGTCAAGATTGACCGTCGACAACGGCACCCCCTCCGAATTGGAGAGGAAATCCGTGATCTCGGTGCTGACAATCTGTTGTGCATATCCCGATCCGAGACCCGCTTGCACCATCGCGGTGGCATCGACGTCGATCTGGAGCCCCGGCTGGCGTCCGCCCACGACATCACGCTCGAAATTTGGCGGCATATCGACCACGAAAGTGTATCTCCCCTTGTTCATCAAGGGGACGACATCGCGCTCGGCGATCAACTGCGGCACCTGGAACAGAGGCGGCAAGAACGCATGGGCGATTCGGCGCGACAGTTCGGAATGATCCTCGTCGACGATGGCGATCGACGCGTTATGTAGCTCCTGCGAATTGCTGCGCGCCTGCAAGACTACCGCCAACGAGAAAGCATAAATCACCAACGCCACGAGTACGAAATCGTGCAGGAAACTGCGCAACTCCTTGATGCCGAGCCAATAGATATTTGCGATTTTACGCACCGAGCCTCCTCTAACGCTCCTGCTTAGGCAGCAAGACAACGCTCAGCGCGGTCAGGATCGGAATGAAAACGGCCAGAGCCGCCAAGTCGATGCCAAGGTCCAGAAAGCCCAGTCCCTTGGTGAAAGTGCCGACGCTGATCGGCACGAAGTAGGTCATCGGAAAGCCGCGACCCATGATCTGCGCCCCTGCGCCGAGGGAGGAAACTGGAGTCATCATGCCGGCAAACTGCGTGGCCGGCAGGACCGTCAGAATGGCGGTGCCGAACAGCGCAGCGATCTGCGTGCGCGTGAACGCCGAAATCAACATGCCGTAGCCGCTCATCGTGGTCACATAGATCAGCACTCCAAGCAGCAGCGTTGCAAAGCTTCCCTTGAGCGGGACCTGGAAGACAAACAACGCCATCAGGAACATCAATGCAAAATTGGCCATCGCGACCGCGATGTAGGGAAGCTGCTTGCCGATCAGAAATTCGATTCGCGTGACGGGCGTTACGTAAAGGTTGGTGATCGAACCGAGTTCCTTTTCTCGCACAATGGCAAGCGCCATCAGAATCGCGGGAAACAGCGCCAGCAACAGGGACATGTTTGCCGGCACCATCGCGTAGACGCTTTCGAAGTCC
Source organism: uncultured Alphaproteobacteria bacterium (assembly GCA_963823225.1). Classification (GTDB taxonomy): domain Bacteria; phylum Pseudomonadota; class Alphaproteobacteria; order Rhizobiales; family Xanthobacteraceae; genus BOG-931. Next base: position 333,975 of record CAWGKM010000002.1, read on the forward strand.
TGATTGTACTTGAACCTGAGCTCGATATCGGCGGCAGGCGGTGCGGCGGGCACCGCCGTCTTCACCGCCGGATCCGTCAGATACAATTGGTGCATGCCTTGCAGGTAGCCGCGGATGGTTTCGGCCCGGAATGGCATCGCGCCGTCCACCCACGCGCCGACCCAGGCGGGGCGTCCGCGCTTGATGTCGCGGCCGAAGCTGGGCGGGATTTCGACGGCGGCGTCGATGTTTCCGCTCTTGAGACGATTATCGAGCTCGGCATAGTCGTGGAGTGGCGCTTTCTCGACAAAATAATTTGAACCTCTAAGCTCCTCCAAGTAGGCGCGGCTCTCGGGACTTTGATCGTGATCGAGCACGGCGAACGAGAGATTGTTGACGTCCGTCGAAATTCCGAAACCGAACACCAGCATCAGCAGTGTCGTGCCGAACAGGCTGAACCCGAGCCGGATCGGATCGCGCAGAAGCTCCAGGCTTTCGCGGATCGAATAGGCGATCAGGCGCCGCAGGCTGAACAAAGAACGCTGCGGCGTTGGCTGTCGCGCCGGCTTGCCGGTTTCGCCTGACGGAGCGAGACCTTCGGTCGCGGAAGCGCGTGATCCGGCCGCCTCTTCGAGATAACCGATAAAGGCGTCCTCGAGCGTGGCGGCGCCGCGGGCCTCGATGAGCTCGGCCGGGGCAGCGGTCGCGAGCACGCGCCCCGAATCCATCAGCGATATACGATCGCAGCGCGCAGCTTCGTTCATAAAGTGCGTCGAGACGAAAATAGTCACCCCTTGATTGCGCGACAGATCGATCAGCAATTCCCAAAACCGGTCCCGCGCCAAGGGGTCGACGCCCGAGGTCGGCTCGTCGAGGATGAGCATCGCGGGCTCATGGACGATGGCGACTGCCAGCGAGAGCCGCTGACGAATCCCCAACGGCAAATCAAAAGCGCGTTGATCGAGATAATCGTCAAGGCCGAAATCGTCCGACCAATTCGGCGATGCGCTCCTTCGCCTTCCGAGGCGACAGGTGGAAAAGGTGCGCATGAAGGTCGAGATTTTGCCGAACCGTCAGCTCGGTATAGAGCGAAAATGACTGCGACATGTAGCCGACGCGGTAGCGCGAATTCATGTCGCCTGCTTCGAGTGGTTGCCCGAACAAGAGCGCCTCGCCTTCGCTCGGCTCCAGCAGGCCGGTCAGCATCTTCATCGTCGTGGTCTTGCCGGACCCGTTCGAGCCGACGAAACCGAAAATCTCGCCCCGCCCGATGGTGAAGCTCACCCGATCGACTGCGGTGAAATCGCCGAAACGGCAGGTGAGTTCGCGAGCGCTGATAACGGGCTCGCCGTCGCCGATAAGACGCGGCGGTATCTGCAGCGGCCGGTGACCGCGGCGTTCCTGTTCCGGAAGCAGCGCAATGAACGCTTCCTCGAGCGTTGCGGCGCCGGCCATTGTCTTGAGCTCGATGGGGGAACCGGCGGCCAGTAGTTTTCCGGCATTCATGGCCGCCAGCCAGTCGAACCGTTCCGCTTCTTCCATATAAGCCGTGGCAACCACCACGCTCATACCCGGGCGGCGCGAGCGCATGCGGTCGATCAGCTCCCAGAATTGACGGCGCGACAGCGGGTCGACGCCGGTGGTTGGCTCGTCGAGGATCAGCAGATCCGGATCGTGAATGAGACAGCAACAGAGCCCGAGCTTTTGCCGCATACCGCCCGACAATTTTTTTGCCGGACGGCCGGAAAAGGGCGCCAGCCCCGTGCTCTGGAGAAGCTCGGCGATTCTCGCGTCCCGTTCGAACCGGGACTGTCCGAACAGTCGGCCGAAAAACTCGATGTTCTCGCGGACACTGAGGTCCGCATAAAGGTTTTTGCCCAATCCTTGCGGCATGTAGGCGATGCGGGGGCACACCGCGGCCCGATGCGCCGAATCTCCCATGTCGCCGTCAAGGACAAAAACATTTCCGGATTGGATCTCGCGCCCCGGCAACCATGCTCAGCAGTGTCGACTTTCCGACTCCATCCGGTCCGATAAATCCCACCATGCAGCCGGCCGGCAGCTCGATCGTAATGGCGTCGAGGGCAACCGTTTTGCCGTACCGCTGGGTGACATTCTGGATACGGGCGACCGATTGATCGCACCCGATCATTGCGCGGCGTTCCCTTGCAACCAGCCGGGCCATTTTGCGGCGGCATCGGTCAGCACGTAGGCAACGCCGGGTAGTCCGCTTCGCACGGACTCGGCGCGCGCACGCAGCCGCTGGGGATCGATGTTCACTCTGATCCGGAACATCAGATTATCGCGCTCGCTCTTGGTCTCTACGGTCTTGGGAGTAAACTGGGCCTGCGTGGCGATGAATGATACCTTCGCCGGAATCGCAAAGTTCGGATACGCGTCGAGCACGATGCGGGCAGCGGCGCCGAATTTCACCTTGCCCGCTTCTGCCGTCGGAAGATAGATGTCCATGTAGACGTCGGAGACGTCGAGCATCGTAAAGACCTTGCCGCCGGCGGGAAGTACCTCGCCGATATTGGCGATGCGGTATTGGACGCGGCCGTCTTTCGGTGCGACGAGCGTATTGTCGGCAATATTGACGGTATAGAGCTCCACGTCGTGCGTGCTCGCTTCGAGCGCGTGCTGAGCTTCGATCACCCTGGCCTGCGCGGCGTGCAGGGCTGCATTGGCACTGTCCAATTGCTGCTGACGCTGGTCCACCACTTCCTTGGTTTCGTAGCCCTTCTGCACAAGGGTGGCGGCGCGATCCATTTCCTGTTGTGCCAGTACCACCTGGCTGTTCTGCTGGGCGACGTTGGCATTGGCTTCGTCGACGGCCCGATGCGCCCCCTCCACCTGGGCTTGCGATTTCTTCAGCGAGGCGGCGAGGTCCTGGGTGTCCATGCGCGCGACGATTTGGCCGGCTTTGACCATGTCGCCTTCGTCGGCAAGAATTTCGGCGATGCGTCCTGCGAACTTGGTGTCGATGTCGATCTCGTCCGCCTCGATCCGACCGTTGCCCGAGGCAATCCCCGGCGGCAATCGAGCCTGCGCGTGTTGCCACCAATAGAACGCGGCACCCGCCCCACCGACGACGACAACAAGCGCAAGCGCAATTCGAATCCAGCGTCTGCGGGCCGACATTGTCTGCGAAGCCGGCGGCAGAACCGACAAATCGGTCCGCGTCGACACCGACACGAGATCATGCGCGCTCGATGGCGGCGGCTCATTGGGTCCGGCAGCGACAGGGAAAGCCGGACGGTTTGTTTTAATATCTTGGTTCATTTCCTATCCGGGCTCGCTGTATTTCGCCCCGGCGAGTGAAGACCAACAATGCGCGGTCTGCATGGAGCATCATTACCACTGGCTTCGCCGGCAAAAATTCCGGCATTGGCCTTAAGGAAAATTACGGGTAGTTCGGCTGTCGCTTCGGTCGATGTCTCGCCACAAATCATTGAGCAAGGCCGCGACCAAAGCGGGCGGCCGATGGCGAGCGGCCTCTCGGTGCGCCCCCTCACCCGGCTCGTAGCTTCGCTACCCTGCCTCCTCTCCCACAAGCTTGCACTCGGGCGCGCGCAAGCGGGACCCGGGGGGCGAGAGGGAAAAATTCACGCGGCGTCGCGGGCAGTCTTTTGCGACAGCAGTCCCGCCGCGCCCAGCGCGGCGCGGATGCGGTCGACCTCGGCGCGCGTAAGTTTGACCAGCGGCGGCCGCACTACGGCGCGCGGCAGGCGGCCGAGCAGCACCAAGGCCTCCTTCATGCGGTTGTGCATGTCCGCCCAGGGATCGGCGTAGAACACGCGCGCCAGCGGATAGATGCGGTCGTTGAGCCGCCTTGCCGCGGCGAGGTCGTTGGCCTTGACCGCCCGGAACATCGCCGCGTGCAAATCGGCAATCACGCTGCCCGAGCCGGAAAGCAGTCCGTTGCAGCCGAGCACCAGCGAACTCAACAGCCAGGCGCTGTGCGTGGTCAGCACGTTGACCGGCCGCTTTAAGGCTTGCAACTCGCGCACGTGCATCTCGTGCTGGGCAACGTTGCCGCACCAATCCTTGATGGCGCGGATGGTCGGTACGCCCTCGACCATCTTCAGGAGCGTGTCGCGCGGGTAGCCCTGGCCGGTCGCCAGCGGGTATTGGAAGGCGATGAGCGGCAGGCTCGTGGCGTCGGCAATGCGCTTGAAATGCTCGACCGCCATGGCGGGCGACTGGTTGAGCGTGAACGGCGCCGGCGGGAACACCAAGAGCGCCGCGGCGCCGCCCGCCTCCGCCATGCGGGCGATGCGCGCGGCTTCGAGGCTGCCGTCGGCCCAGATGCCATTGACGATCGGCAGCCGGCCGCCGATCTCGTCTTGCGCGATGTCGAGCACGCGGCGCTGCTCGTCGAAGCTGCAGGAGGCAACCTCGGTCGAATGGGCGTTGACGGTGATGGCGGAGAGGCCGTCGGTCGCGGCGACGTCGGAGAGATGCTTGCGGAAGCTCTTCTCGTCGATCGCAAGCTCGTCGGTGAAGGGCAACAGCACGGCCGGGATGACGCCGTGCGGCAGATAATGGGCATGACGGGGCATTGTTCGGCTCTCCGGGCGTTTTGGCAGCGTTGCTCGGATGACATATATCACGCCTGCGCCCGCCTTTGGTAAGACCTCCCGATGTCCGAAGCGACCCAAATCGCCACGTCCCCCAATCCGTTCTTCGAGGACTGGACCACCCCCGATGGGGTTCCCCCATTCGATCGGGTCGCGCCCGAGCATTTCCGGGAGGCCTATGCGCGCGCGCTCGCCGCGCATGAGACCGAAATCGCGGCCATCGCCGCGGATCCCGCGCCGCCAAGCTTCTACAATACGATCGCGGCGATGGAATTGAGCGGGCACGCGCTCGATCGGGTCAATAACGCGTTCCATCTGCTTGCCGGGGCGCACACCAACGACGCGCTGCTCGAAATCGAGCGCGAAATGGCGCCGCAGATCGCGCGGCATTGGAACACGATCAACACCAATACGGCGCTGTTCCGTCGCATCGACGCGCTGATGCGCGAGGTCGACGGGCTCGGGCTTAATGCCGAACAAAAGCGCGTCATCGAGCGCTACCATACTGGCTTCCGCCGCGCCGGGGCGGCGCTCGATGCCGACGCCAAATCGCGCCTCGCCGAGATCATCGAACGGCTTGCGGCGCTCGGCACCGCGTTCAGCCAGAACGTGCTCGCCGACGAGCAGGCCTTCACGCTGCGGCTCGACGGCGAAGCCGAGCTTGCCGGCCTGCCCGATTTCATGCGCGAGGCGTTGCGCGCCGAGGCGCGCGACCGCGGACTCGGCGGCTACGCGGTGACGCTGTCGCGCTCGGCCGTCGAGCCGTTCCTGCAATTCTCCGACCGCCGCGATTTGCGCGAAAAAGTCTTCCGCGGCTTTGTCATGCGCGGCGACAACGGCGGGGCGACCGACAACAAAGCCATCATTGCCGAGATGGTGCGGCTGCGCGCCGAGCGGGCGCGGCTCCTCGGCTATGCCGACTTCGCCCATTATCGGCTCGACGACGCCATGGCGAAGACGCCGGCGGCGGCGCGGCAGCTCCTCGACACGGTGTGGGCGCCGGCGCGCTCGCGCGCGCTCGCCGACCGCGACGCCATGCAGGCGCTCATTCAGGAAGAGGGCGGCAATTTCAAGCTTGAGCCATGGGACTGGCGCTACTACGCCGAGAGGCTGCGGCAACGGGCTTGCGATTTCGACGAGACCGCGATCAAGCCCTATCTCGATCTCGATCGCATCATCGAGGCTGCCTTCTATACGGCGCAGCGTCTGTTCGGACTGGCCTTCACGCCGCGCGCGGACGTGCCGGTCTGGCATCCCGACGTGCGGGTCTGGGAAGTGCGCGACGGCGAGGGCGCCAAGGTCGGACTGTTCTTCGGCGATTATTTCGCGCGGCCTTCCAAGCACAGCGGCGCCTGGATGACCGCGTTGCGCGAGCAGGAAAAGCTTTCAGGCGATATCGCCCCGCTCATCGTCAATGTGTGCAATTTCGCGAAGGCGCGAGACGGCGAGCCGACGCTGTTGAGCTTTGACGACGCCCGCACGATGTTCCACGAGTTCGGCCATGCGCTGCACGGACTGTTGTCCTCCGTCACCTATCCGAAAATCGCCGGCACCAACGTCGCCACCGATTTCGTCGAGCTGCCGTCGCAGCTTTACGAGCACTGGGTGCAACAGCCCGACGTGCTGCGGCGCTTCGCGCGCCATTACCGGACCGGCGAAGCCATGCCGGAGGAGCTCGTCCAACGGCTCATTGCCGCGCGCAATTTCAACAAAGGCTTTGCCACGGTCGAGTACGTCGCCTGTGCCGTCGTCGATCTCGATTTCCACTCGCTGACCTCGCCCAAGGCCATCGATCCGACGGGTTTCGAAGCCGCGGCGCGCTCGCGCATCGGCATGCCCGACGAGATCGCCATGCGGCACCGGCCGCCGCACTTTGCCCATATCTTCTCCGGCGGCGGCTATGCCGCGGCTTACTACAGCTATATGTGGTCGGAAGTTCTCGATGCCGATGCTTTCGCGGCGTTCGAGGAAGCCGGCGACATTTTCGATGCCGGCACGGCGAAACGGCTGCGCGAGACAATCTACGCGGCCGGCGGCTCGCAGGATCCGGCCGATGCCTACAAGGCCTTCCGCGGCCGGCTGCCGAGCGCCGACGCGCTGTTGCGCAAGCGCGGTTTTGCCGACACCGCTAGTGCGGGGATTTGAATGGACCTGCACAGCGCCGGCCATCGCCGCGGCGTCGTCTGCGCGCCGCATTCCGCCGCCGTCGAGGCCGGCCGGCAAATTCTCGCCGATGGCGGCAACGCGCTCGAAGCCATGGTCGCCATGGCCGCGTCCATCGCGGCCGTTTACCCGCACATGAATCATCTCGGGGGAGATGGCTTCTGGCTCATTCGCCAGCCGAGCGGCCGGGTGCGCGCCATCATGGCGGCCGGTCCGTCGGGCGCGCAAGCCAAGCCTGAGCTTTATCGCGACTACGAAACGATGCCGACGCGCGGGCCGCTTGCCGCGCTGACCGTTCCCGGCGCCGTCGGCGGCTGGATGCTGGCGCTCGAGGCGGCCAAGGCAAGAGACACTACGTCGTTGGGCGGAAAACTGCCGCTCGATGTGCTGCTGGCGCCGGCCATCGCGCACGGCCGCAGCGGTTATACCGTCACGCGCAGCCAGGAGAGGCTGGCGCGCGAGAACATCGAAAACCTAAAACATGTGCCGGGTTTTGCCGCGACGTTTCTGGTTGACGGCAAGCCGCCGGCGGCCGGCACGACGCTCAAGCAGAAAGCGTTTGCCGAAACGCTGACGCATCTCGCCCATGCCGGACTCGACGATTTTTATCGCGGCGACATCGGCCGCGAGATCGCCGCCGACCTCGAGCGCGTCGGCAGCCCGGTGACGCGCCACGATCTTGAACGTTACCGCGCCACGCTCGCCGAGCCGCTGCGCGTCGATCTGCCGTCGGGCGGCGTCTACAATACCGACGCGCCGACCCAGGGCGTCGTTTCGCTGATGATTCTCGCGCTGTTTGCGCGGCTGGGCGTGACCGAGGCCGAGGGCTTCGACCACGTCCATGGCTTGGTCGAGGCGACCAAGCGCGCTTTGCGCGTGCGCGACCGGCGCGTCACCGATCCCAAATATCTAGCGCAAGCGCTCGACCGCTGCCTCGACGAGCGCTTCATCGCCGCCGAGGCGATGAAGATCGATCGCAAAAAAGCCGCGCCCTGGCCGCCTGCCGCCGACGCCGGCGACACCATCTGGATGGGCGCGGCCGATACCGGCGGTCTCGTCGTGTCCTACATCCAGTCGCTGTACTGGGAATTCGGTTCCGGCTGCGTGCTGCCAGCAACCGGCGTGCTGATGCAAAACCGCGGCGCGAGTTTTTCGCTGCAACCCGGCGCACTCAATCAGCTCATGCCCGGCCGGCTGCCGTTCCATACGCTCAACCCGGCGCTCGCCGTCCTCAATGACGGCCGCGTCATGGCTTACGGCTGCATGGGCGGCGACGGCCAGCCGCAGACGCAGAGCGCGCTGTTCACGCGCTATGTCGATTTCCGCGCGCCGCTTTTGCAGGCGCTCGACCGGCCGCGCTGGGTGCTGGGGCGAACCTGGGGAGCGGCGCGTACCGCGTTACGGCTCGAGCCGCGCTTCGACGGCGCTGTTATCGACGCGCTCGCTGCCGCCAGCCACGATATCGATGTGTTGTCGGAGCCCTATTCCGACGTCATGGGCCATGCCGGCGCTGTGATACTTCACCCGAACGGCACCTGCGAAGGCGCCCACGATCCGCGCGCGGATGGCGGCGCGGCGGGGGTGTAAGACCCTATGGCTCCATCGGGCTCAGCCCGAGCCGCTCCATCAGCTCGCGGTCGCGGTCGGGCCCGGGATTGGGCGTCGTCAACAGCTTCGGCCCGTAGAAGATCGAATTGGCGCCGGCGAGGAAGCACAAAGCTTGCGTCTCCTCGCTCATGTCCTCGCGGCCGGCGGAGAGCCGCACTACCGAACGCGGCATGGCGATGCGGGCGACCGCGACGGTGCGTACAAACTCGAGCGGCTCGAGCGCGGCCGCGCCGGCGAGCGGGGTGCCGGCCACGCGCACCAGCATGTTGATGGGCACCGATTCCGGATGCACTGGGAGACCCGCCAGGGTCGCGATCATGCCGATGCGGTCTTCGCGGGTCTCGCCCATGCCGACGATGCCGCCGCAGCAGACATGAATGCCGGCTTCGCGCACATGCTCCAGCGTCGCCAAGCGATCCTGATAGGTGCGCGTGGTGATGATCTGTTCATAAAACTCCGGCGAGGTGTCGAGGTTGTGGTTGTAATAATCGAGGCCTGACTCCTTGAGCCGGCGCGCCTGCTCGCCCGTGAGCATGCCGAGCGTGGCGCAGGTCTCGAGCCCCAACGCCTTGACGCCCGCGACCATGTCGCACACCGAATCGAGGTCGCGATCCTTCGGTTCGCGCCATGCCGCGCCCATGCAGAAGCGGCTGGCGCCGGCCGATTTCGCCGCGCGCGCCTCGGCCAGCACGGCATCGAGTGCCATCAGCTTTTCCGCGCGCACGTCGGCGTCGTAGCGCGCGCTTTGCGGACAATAGGCGCAGTCCTCCGGGCAACCGCCGGTCTTGATCGACAACAGCGTCGAAATCTGCACCTCGCCGGGATCGAAATTCTGCCGGTGCACGCTTTGGGCGCGGAACATCAGCTCCGGGAACGGCAGACCGAACAGCGCGCGCACTTCGTCGCGCGTCCAGTCGTGGCGCGGCAGGACCGACGTTGGCACATGCGGCGAGGATTCGGCGGCCAGAGACATCGGGCGGAGTGTAACCCGCGCCGAGGCGTGAGGGAAGACATCGGCCTACGCCGCGGTGCTCTCGACGAGCCGCAGCGGCCGGCGCGGCGGCGCGATCTTGCCGGAACGCAACAGTTCGGTGGCGCGCGCCGCGTTGACCGGCCTGCTGAAGTAATAGCCCTGGCCATGCTCACAGCCGGCGGCCAGGAGAAATTTTTCCTGGCCTTCGGTCTCCACGCCTTCGGCGATGATCTCGATGCCGAGTTCATGGGCGAGTCGAATGGCGGCGCGAACGACCGTCGCGCTGCGGGCGTCGGTGTCGACGCTGAACACCAGCTCTTGCGCGATCTTGACGCGATTGATCGGATAGTTCGCCAAATAGCTGAGCGACGAATAGCCGGTGCCGAAATCGTCGATCGCGATCCGCACGCCGAGCTGGCGCAGCCGATTGAAGCGATCGTTGTGCTGCTGGGTGATGTCCATCAGCACCGATTCGGTCAACTCGATCTCGATCGAACCGGGCGCGATTCCCCACTTGTCGAGACTGGCCGCCACCTCGCGATCGAGGTCGACCGATCCCTTGAAGTGAAGGGCCGAGAAGTTCACGCCCACGAGCTCGGGCGCGATGCCGGCATTCTGCCATGCCCGCAATTGCCGGCACGCGGCATCGAGCACCCATTGCCCGAGCGTCTGAATCTGTCCGGATCGTTCCGCGATCGGAATAAAAACCGAAGGCAAAATCTGGCCGCGCTTGGGATGATTCCAGCGCAGCAACGCCTCCAGTCCGACAATGCGGCCCGAACGCAGCTCGACCTGCGGCTGGTAGTAGAGTTCGAGCTCGTTGCGCTCGAGCGCACCGCGCAGCTCGTCGGCGATAACCACCCGTTCCTGAACCTGGCGATCGAGGTCGGCGCTGTGAAAGCGGAAGCAATTGCGGCCGTCCTCCTTGGCGCGGTAAAGCGCGAGATCGGCCTGGATCATCATGGCATCGGGCCCGGCGACGTCGGGCGTGTAGCGCGATATCCCGATGCTGGCCGAGATATGGACTTCGTTGCCCTCGATGACATAGGGCTCGGCCAGAATTTTTCCGATCTTGGCGGCAAGCATGCCCGTCGCCTCCAGATCCTCGGCACCGCTCTGCAGGATCGCAAACTCGTCGCCGCCGAAGCGCGCCACGACGTCGTTCTCGCGGACTGCATCGCTGACGCGGCTTGCGACCTGCCTCAGGAGCGCATCGCCGATGGCATGGCCGAGCGTATCGTTGACGTCCTTGAAATAATCGAGATCGAAATAATGCACGGCAAACGGCGCCGCGCCGCGGCGGCACGATGCAAATGCCGCGTTCAACCGCTGCATGAAGCCACGGCGGTTGATGAGCGAAGTCAGCGCATCCATTTGGGCAAGATCGGAGACTTTTTGATTGATCCGAATCATGCGGAAGGCGTGGCTTCGCGACGAGCGAATGTAGGTCACGACGGCGGCGGTAAGGATGAGACCGAATGCCAACACGATCCACGCCCGATCATGCGTCACGCTCAGCGGACCGCCCGGAACCGGCGCCATCTCCATTGTCATCCAGCGCTGTCCGTCAGCCATGAGATCTCGGGACCAATGCGGGCCCGCGGCAAGCGCCGCCTGATTCATCGGTTCAACCGGCGTGTCGGCCAGGCGCGATTCGTGGACGTAGATCGGCGGGGCATCCGAACCGGCACCGGGCTCGAAGAAAAACGAGTCGAGACCTTGCGGCGGCTTGTTCGCGGCGATGATGCCGTCGATCATCTTGGTTGTGACGAGCGAGCCGTGGACAAACCCTGCAAGATTGCGCCGCCGATCCTCCAGCGTGTCATGAGGCAATCCGCGTTTGTAAACCGGCAGGGAGAAAATAAAAGCACTCTGCGCAGCGCCAGTACTGACCAGCCTAGAAACTTGGGAGAAGCCCAAGCGATTTGTATCTCGCGCTTGTTCCAGTTCCGCAAATTTCGCCGGTTCGGACCGCAGATCGAGGCCGTACAGCGGGGACTTGATTGGCAGGGTTGCATAGAATACCGGAAAGTACTCACTGTGCTCGGGAGACGGAGCGATATTGCCGTTGGCAGCCATGGCCTTGATGCGGTAGCCCGGAAGGCCCTGCAAGACGCCGGCGTGCTCGTGCTCCGCGCGTTCGGAATTGGTTATGCGCGGCACCCACGACAGCGTTGCGATGGCGGCATTTTCGATGAGCAACGGATGGGTAAAGGCTTCGAATTCGTTGCGCGTGACCGGATCGGCGGAGCTATCGAATAGCGCGCGTACCGCCTTGAGCCTGTTTACATATTCGTTGAGACCGTTTTGCAGAACCATGAAATGGTTCTCGGCGAGCACTTTGAATTGGAACGCGGCTTGCTGGTTATCCCGCTGTACAATTACGGTGGTGGATATCACGGATGCAGCAATGCCGATGCTGGCCGCCACGACGCACGGTGCGAATTTCCGGAGGTTATTCAGTACCTGCGTGATAAACTTCATTTGCATCGCTCGCGATCGCGCTTTGCGGAAATCCAGGACGGGCCGCGGTTTGCGTCCGCCGGTCTGGGCTCGCACGACCAACCTATGACAAGGACATTGGAGATGTTGATCGCTATCAAAATGCGGACACTTGGGCGCCTTTAGCTGTCGCGGTGCTTAACGTCGCGTTATCAATTTGACTGCGGTTGTATGGAACGCGACGCCATGGCGGGCGAAGCGTAGGGCCTGACGACGGGGCGGTCGGTATTGACACGTACGGCTTGCGCATTTTTTGTAAATTTCGGCGTTCAACTTCGTTATGTCGGAAATCGAAGGAACCGGGACACATCCGCCGATGACGAAAAATAAATCTCGCGCTGCCGACACCCCGCCCGACCGCTTGTCGACCGATCCGAAGAGCCCCTATTACGACGCCGATTTGCTTAAGCGCGACGTCGGCGTGCGCTTCAAGGGCGTCGAAAAGACCAACGTCGCGGAATATTGCGTGAGCGAAGGCTGGATCCGCGTCGAGACCGGCAAGACCAAGGATCGCTACGGCAATCCGCTGACCATCAAGCTGACCGGGACGGTCGAGGCCTATTTCAGGGACGCGCGAAAAGAGTAGCAGGAAATTCTTACCCTCCCCTGGAGTGGGAGGGGTCGGCGAGCATTGAGCGAAGCGAACTGCGAGACGGGGTGGGGTGAATCCTTCCAGAGCTCACCCCACCCCGACGCCTCGCATTCGCTCGGCGTCGACCCTCCCCCTCCAGGGGAGGGTGAAGATGTGGCGCGCTCCGCTAACTTCAGTGCAACGTCTTGGGTTCGGCAATCGCGTGGAGATCGAGTTGCCCAATTAGCGTCAAGCGGCGCGCCTCCACTGCCGCCATTTCGGTCTTCGCTTCTTTGGCCGTGCTGTTGTTCGAGCCCCAGACGACGATGCCGCCGAGCAATGCCGCTCCTGCCAGCGCCAGCGCCCCTGGATCGAACCGGATTGCGCCGATCACAATCGCGACCAGAACGATGCCGCCGCCGGCCATCGCGACCCGCGCGGCCAAGATGAATTTGCGGCAGCTCTCGATTCTGTCCGCAAGCTCTTCGATCTGCACCTCAAGGCGCTCGATTTCGTCGTGGGGGTCGATGTCAGGCATCAGGCGTCAGGCGTCAGGCGTCAGGCGTCAGGCGTCAGGCGTCAGGCGTCAGGTGTCGGGTGTCGGGCATCAGTAATCAAATAATGCTCTCCGATACGCTGAATACTGGCCCCTGGTTACTGATACCTGATTACTGACACCTGATTACTGACTCCTGATTACTGACTCCTGGTCACTCCGCCGCCACCCGCGTCGCCAAATCGACCGCTTCGACCCGTGCCGCGCAATATTTGAATTCCGGAATTTTGCCGAACGGATCGAGCGCGGGATTGGTGAGAAGGTTTGCCGCCGCTTCCACGTAGGCAAAGGGAATGAACACCACGCCGTCGGGAATGGCGTCGTCCTGACGCGCGGCAAGCTCGACCGTGCCGCGGCGGGTCGCGACGCGGATCGTATCGCCCGGCTTGATGCCGAGTTTGGCGATGGTGCCGCGCGACACCGACGCGACGGCGCCCGGTTCGAGCGCGTCGAGCGTCGTCGCGCGCCTAGTCATCGCACCCGTGTGCCAATGTTCGAGCTGGCGGCCGGTGGTAAGGATGAACGGGTATTCCGCGTTCGGCTGCTCGTCCGGCGGCTGAAGCTTCGCCGCGACCAGTTTGCCGAAGCCGCCTGGGCGCGGGAATCCCTTGTCGAACACGACGTCGCGGCCCGGCTTGTCGGGCGCGTCGGCCGGATAGGTGACGGCGCTTTCGCGCTCGACGCGTTGCCAAGAGATATTGTCGAGCGACGGCATCAGCGACGCCATCTCGGTATAGATTTCGTCGGGGCCCTTGTAGTACCACGGCAGCCCAATGCGGCGGCCGATCTCCTGAATGAGCCACCAGTCATGCCGCGCGTCGCCGGGCAGCGGCAGCGCCTGGCGGCCCATCTGCACTTGGCGATTGGTGTTGGTCACCGTGCCGACCTTTTCCGGCCACGCCGATGCCGGCAAAATCACGTCGGCATAGACCGCAGTCTCGGTGAGAAACAAATCCTGCACCACGAGATGCTCGAGATGCGCCAGCGCCTCGCGGGCGTGATTGAGATCGGGGTCCGACATCGCCGGGTTCTCGCCCATGATGTACATGCCTTTGATCACGTCGGCGTGGACCGCGTTCATGATCTCGACGACGGTCAGCCCTTTTTTCGGATCGAGTTTGGTGCCCCAGGCGTCCTCATAGCGGGCGCGGATTTGCGCATCCTCGACCGATTTATAGTCCGGAAAGAACATCGGGATCAGGCCGGCGTCCGAAGCGCCCTGCACGTTGTTCTGGCCGCGCAGCGGATGCAGCCCGGTGCCTGGCCGGCCGATCTGGCCGGTGATCAGGGAGAGCGCGATGAGGCAGCGCGCATTGTCGGTGCCGTGGGTGTGCTGCGAAATGCCCATGCCCCAGAAGATGATTGCCGACTTGGCGCGGGCGAATTTGCGCGCCACGGTGCGCAGCACGTCGGCCTCGATGCCGCAGACCGGCGCCATCTCTTCCGGCGTATATTCCTTGATGCTCTCGGCGAACGCCTTGAAGCCCTCGACATAGGTCTGGATGTACTGTGCGTCGTAGAGCTTCTCCGCGACGATCGTATTGAGGATGCCGTTGAGCAAAGCGACATCGGTGCCGTTCTTAAATTGCAGCATGTGGGTAGCGTGGCGCTTGAGCGCCTGGCCGCGCGGATCGGCGACGATCAGCGTGGCGCCGCGCTTGGCGGCTTGCTTGAAAAACGTCGCGGCGACCGGATGATTCTCGGTCGGATTGGCGCCGATCACCAGGATCACTTCCGAGTTCTTGCATTCGTTGAACGTGGCCGAGACCGCGCCCGAGCCGATACCCTCCATCAGCGCGGCGACCGAGGAGGCATGGCACAGCCGCGTGCAGTGATCGACGTTGTTGGTGCCGAATCCGGTGCGAACGAGTTTCTGGAACAGATAGGCCTCTTCGTTGGAGCCCTTGGCCGAGCCGAAACCGGCCAGCCCCTGCGGCCCGTCGCGGTCGCGGATTTTCTTCAGGCCGGCCGCGGCGCGCTCGAGCGCTTCATCCCAGGTCGCTTCGCGGAAATGCGTCCACGGATTTGACGGGTCGATCTGTTCGTGCGGTACTTTCGGCACGCCGTCCCTGCGGATCATCGGCTTCAATAGCCGTTGCGGGTTGTGCACGTAATCGAAGCCGAAGCGGCCTTTGACGCAGAGCCGGTTCTCGTTGGCCGGCCCGTTCTTGCCGGTGACGTAGAGCAGCTTGTCGTCCTTGATGTGATAGGTGAGCTGACAGCCGACGCCGCAATACGGGCAGACGCTGTCGACCTTGCGGTCGGCCTTGCCGGTGAAAACGTTATCGGCGTCCACCAGCGTCGCCGGCATCAGCGCGCCGGTCGGGCAGGCCTGCACGCATTCGCCGCAGGCGACGCAGGTCGAAGCGCCCATCGGATCGTCGAAGTCGAACACGATCTTTTCGCCGTAGCCGCGGCCGGCCATGCCGATCACGTCGTTGACCTGAACTTCGCGGCAGGCGCGGACGCAGAGAGTGCACTGGATGCAGGCGTCGAGATTGACCGCCATCGCCACGTGGCTGCGGTCGGGCGCGGGCGAATTGCGGCGCGGGAAGCGGCCTTGCTTCAGTTCCATTCGCGTCGCGATCTTCCACAATTCGGAATCGGGATCGTGCGCATGGGCGCGATCCGGCTGATCGGTCAAAAGCAGTTCGGCCACCATCCGGCGCGCGGTCTTGGCGCGGTCGGTTTGGGTCTTGACCTTCATGCCCGGCGCGGGGTTGCGGATGCAGCTTGCGGCGAGCACGCGCTCGCCTTCGATCTCGACCATGCAGACGCGGCAATTGCCGTCCGGCCGGTAGCCGGGTTTCGGCAAATAGCACAGGTGCGGCAGCTTGATGCCGAGCCGGCGCGCGGCGCGGAAGATGGTTTCGCCGGGGCGAATGTCGATTTCGCGGTCGTCGATGGTGAAGGTGTCGGGTTTTTGCGCGTTCGCATCGCTCATTGAGCAAACCTTTCGATCACCAATGTCCCAGCGGCCTGGTCAGTTCGTCGGGAAAATATTTTAGCACACAAACCAGCGGATTTGGCGCCGCCTGGCCAAGGCCGCAGATCGAGGCGTCGCGCATCAAGGCGGACAACTCGTCGAGGAGGACGGGATTCCACGGCCCTTCGGCCATGAGGCGGGCCGCCTTCTCGGTGCCGACGCGGCAGGGCGTGCATTGCCCGCAGCTCTCATCCTCGAAGAATTTGATGAGGTTGAGCGCCACGGCTTTCATATCGTCCTTGTCGGACAGGATCACAACCGCATGCGAACCTATGAAGCAGCCGTATTTTTCCAGGGTTGCGAAATCGAGCGGGATGTCGGCCATGGACGCCGGCAGAATGCCGCCCGAGGCGCCGCCCGGCAAATAGGCCTTGAAAATATGGCCGTCCACCATCCCGCCGCAGAACTCGTCGATCAGTTCGCGCGCGGTGACGCCGGCGGGAGCGAGTTTGACGCCCGGATTCTTGACGCGGCCCGACACCGAGAAGCTGCGGAAACCCTTGCGGTCGTGGCGGCCCTGCGAGGTGAACCAGTCGACGCCCTTCTCGACGATGTCGCGCACCCAAAAGAGCGTCTCGACATTCTGTTCGAGCGTCGGCCGGCCGAACAGGCCGACCTGGGCCACATAGGGCGGGCGATGGCGCGGCAGGCCGCGCTTGCCCTCGATCGATTCGATCATTGCCGATTCTTCGCCGCAGATGTAAGCGCCGGCGCCGCGGCGCAGATGGATTTTGCTGTGCTTCGACAGGCCGGCTTTCTCGACCTTGGCGATTTCCTCGATCAGAAGAAGCCGCAGCTCCGGATATTCGTCGCGGATATAAAGATAAGTGTCGGGAGCCTCGACGACCCACGCCGCGATCAGCATGCCCTCGATGAAGCGGTGCGGATCCTGCTCGAGATAGTAGCGGTCCTTAAACGTGCCCGGCTCGCCCTCGTCGGCGTTGACCGCGAATAGGCGCGGCGCCGGTTCGGCGCGAACCAGCGACCATTTGCGCCCGGTGGGAAAGCCGGCGCCGCCGAGGCCGCGCAACCCGGCATCGCTGACGATTTTGATGATGTCGTCGCGCGTGCGCGATCCGCCGACGCAGGCTCTCAGGAGTCCATAGCCGCCGCCGCGCAGATAGGCGTCGAACGCCGCGGGCGTGGCATAGGCATGGGCATGGACCGGCTTGGCCGCGGCCGCGGCAACGCGCGCGGCGTCGGCCTTCATGATTTGCACATGGCCGACGGCGCAGACCGGCGCGCGGTCGCAGGCGCCCATGCAAGGTGCGCGCACCACGCGCACGTCAGCGCCGAGTTTTTTCGGCAATTCGGTCATGAGCCGCTCCGCGCCGAGCAGCGCGCAGGACAGCGAATCGCATACCCGCACGGTGACCGGCGGCGGCGGCGTCTCGCCTTCCTTCACCACGTCGAAATGGGCGTAGAAGGTCGCGACCTCGTAGACCTCGGTGAGCGCGAGCCGCATTTCCTGCGCCAAGGCGGCAAGATGCGCGGCCGAAAGATGGCCGTAGCGGTCCTGGATCAGATGCAGATGCTCGATGAGGAGATCGCGCCGGCGCTCGCGCTTGCCGAGCAGCGCGCGCACTTCATCGAGCGCCCGCGGATCGACTTGGCGGCCCTTCGGCGTGCGCGGCGGCCGCCGCCGGCCGGTTCCCCCGCGGTCCTGCGGCGGTAAAGTCGGCGGCTGCGCGCTCACGTTCATTGTCTTGCCGGCCGCGCCTTACGCGACCTTTTCCTTCAGATGCGGGAACATGGCGTTGAGCGCTTCGGCGTCCATTTCGGTCTTGAACTTGTGGCGGTCCTTCAGCGCAACGGCACGCTGCGCCGCCGGCCGCGCGCTGATTTCGTCGGTCAGGCGCTTGAGGTTCTTGAACTTGTCCCAGGCGCCCTCGCCGAGCACGTTCGGCATCAACCGCGCCCAACCCCAGACGTTCATGTCGACGATCGTGTAGGCGTCGCCGAGCATGTATTTCCGCTTCGCCAGCCGCGCATCGAGGATGCCGGCATGACGCCGCGCCTCGAAGGCGTAACGGTTGATGGCGTAGGGCAGCTTCTCCGGCGCATAATTGCGGAAGTGCACCGACTGGCCGAAATACGGGCCGACGCCGGACGACACGAAGAACATCCACGACAACAGCTCGCCGCGCGCCTTGTCGGTCTTGGCCGGCAGAAACTTGCCGGTCTTCTCGGCGAGGTAGAGCAGGATCGCGCTTGAGTCGAACACGGTGACGTCGCCATCGACGATGGCCGGCACCTTGGCGTTCGGATTGATCGCGAGATAGTCCGGCTTGTGCTGCTCGCCCTTGCGGGTATCGACCGGTACGGCCTCATAGGGCAGGCCAGCCTCTTCCAGGAACAGCGCGATCTTGGTCGGGTTCGGCGCGCCGCTGTAGTAGAATTTCAGCATCGTTCACTCCTTCACGTTTGTTAGAACAATCCGACGATCTTGCCGTCAGGCCCGACGTCGATCGCATCGGCCGCCGGGACCCTGGGTAAGCCGGGCATGGTCATGATCTCTCCGCAGATCGCCACCACGAATTCGGCGCCGGCGCTTAGCCGCACCTCGCGCACCTTGATGACGTGATCGTTCGGTGCGCCCTTGACGTCGGCACTGGTCGTGAAGCTGTATTGCGTCTTGGCCATGCAGACCGGGAACTTGCCGTAGCCCATCGCCTCGAACGAGGCGAGCTGATCGCGCACCGATTTGTCCGCCTCGACGTCCTTGGCGCGGTAGATTTCCTTGGCGATGGTGCGGATCTTTTCGAAAAGCGGCATATCGTCGGGATAAAGGTATTTGAGCTTGCTCTTGCCGCTCTCGGCGATCTTGACCACGGCGCGCGCAACATTGGCCGCGCCTTCGCCGCCCAGCGCCCAGTGATCGGCCATCAAGGCTTCGACGCCGAGCGCCTTGCACCTGTCCTCGACCAGCTTGATCTCGGCTTCGGAGTCGTTGGAGAACCGGTTGAGCGAGACCAACGGCACGATGCCGAATTTTTTCACGTTCTCGATGTGGCGTTGCAGATTCGCCATGCCGGCGTCGAGCGCCTTGAGGTTCTCGTGCTTGAGATCCTCCTTTTTCACGCCGCCGTGCATCTTCAGCGCGCGGATGGTGGCGACCAGCACCGCGCAATCGGGCGCTATGCCGGTCTTGCGGCACTTGATGTCCATGAACTTCTCGGCGCCGAGATCGGCGCCGAAGCCGGCTTCGGTCACCACGTAATCGGCGAGCTTGAGCGCGGTCGTCGTCGCCAGCACCGAATTGCAGCCGTGCGCGATATTGGCGAACGGGCCGCCATGGATGAAGGCGGGCGTGCCTTCCATCGTCTGCACTAGGTTCGGCGCCAGCGCGTCCTTGAGGAGCGCCGTCAGCGACCCTTGCGCGTTGAGGTCGCTGGCGCGCACCGGCTTGCGCTCGCGCGTATAGCCGACGACGATGTTGGCGAGCCGTTTCTTAAGGTCCTGAACGTCGGTGGCGAGACAGAAGATCGCCATAATTTCCGATGCGACGGTGATGTCGAAACCATCCTCGCGCGGGAAACCGTTGGCGACGCCGCCGAGCGAGGAGACGATCGAGCGCAACGAGCGATCGTTCATGTCGACGGCGCGCCGCCAAGCGATGCGGCGTGCGTCGATCCCGCGTGCATTGCCCCAATAGATGTGATTGTCGATCAGCGCCGCGAGCAGATTATTCGCCGCCGCGATGGCGTGTAGATCGCCGGTGAAGTGCAGATTGATCTCCTCCATCGGCACGACCTGGGCGTAACCACCGCCGGCGGCGCCGCCCTTGACGCCGAAGCACGGCCCGAGCGACGGCTCGCGGATGCACAGCATCGCCTTCTTGCCGATGTGGTTGAGCGCGTCGGTCAACCCGACCGTCGTCGTGGTCTTGCCCTCGCCGGCCGGCGTCGGCGTGATCGCGCTGACCAGGATCAGCTTGCCGTTGGGCTTGCTTTGCAGCGACTTGATGAAATTCATCGACACCTTGGCCTTGTAATGCCCATAGGGTTCGAGATTTTCCAGCCCGATGCCGAGCTTCTCGCGCGCGATATCGATGATCGGCCGCATTTTGGCGGCCTGGGCGATCTCGATGTCGGATTTCGGATTTAAGTGCTGCGACGCGACGGCGGGGGACTTCGCCGCAGTGGCTGGAGTCGGATTCATGAAAACCTCATACCTGTGTTGAGCCCGACGGCGGTGGCAAATTCGCTCCCGGCAATCTTGGGTCCGTCGGCCTGAACGCGCGTGATATTGAAGCGGCCGTCGGCGCAGACCACGGTGAAGCCCTCGCCGTCGAGGGCGACGATCTCACCCATCTTGCCGGCGATACCCTTGGGGTCCTTGGCCGGCAGCGGTTTGGCGTCGAAAATCTTCACGGTCTTGCCGTCGAGTTTCGACCAGGCGCCGGGCGCCGGGTTGCAGCCGCGGATAAGACGGTCGATTTCCTGCCACGGCCGGCCCCACTCGATGTGCGCATTGTCGGGCCCGCAGCGGCCTTCGTAAGTCGCTTTCGCTGCGTCCTGCTTGATGCGCGGCGCCTTGCCGGCCTTCACCAGATCGACCGCTTCCAGCATGGCCGCAACGCCCATCGGGAACAGGCGGTCGAAATAAACCGAGCCCAACGTGTCGGTCGGACCGATCGGCGTCTTCTTCTGCAGCAGCACGTCGCCGGTATCGAGGCCGTTGTCGGGCCAGAAAATCGACAGCCCGGTCTCGGTCTCGCCCTTGATGATCGGCCAGTTGATCGCGCTCGGGCCGCGATAGGCGGGCAGCAGCGACGGGTGATATTGGATCGAGCCGTGGGTCGGAATGTTCAGAAAGTCCTCGGGCACGAACAGCGTGACGAAGGCCATAACCTGCAAGTCCGGCTTGAGCGCGCGGAATTCGTCCCACACTTCCGGCTTGCGGTAGGACGCCGGCTGGCGGACCGGGAGCTTCGCGGCGAGCGCCGCTTCCTTGAGCGGATCGGCCTTGGCGCCTTCTTTCTCCGGCGCGACATAGACGGCGACGACGTTTTCGCCGCGCTTGATCAGCGCTTCAAGCACCGCCTTGCCGAACGCCTGCTGGCCGTGAACCACAATACGCATACGAATTCCTCTTTATCGGCCCGTTGTCCCGGGCGCAGCGCAGCACGAAGTGGTGCGCTGCTGAACCGGGACCGTTACGCACTCCGAGTTTGCGACGATCCCGCATCTGCGGTGCACCGCTACGCGCTGCACCGCGTGCGGGAAACGCATCATCAAGCCGCCTCCGCTTTGGCCGGCTTGTCCGGCGCGGTGATCGCGCCCGACGCCCTGATGTCGGCTACCTCCGTGTCGGAATATTTGAGCACCTTGCGCAGAATTTCGTCGGTGTGCTCGCCAAGCAGCGGCGAGCGGCGCACGTCGGCGGGCGAATCCGACAGTTTGATCGGATTGCCCACGGTCAGATAAGCGCCGTGCGTCGGATGATCGACTTCGACCACGGTGCCGGTCGCGCGCAGCGACGGCTCCTCGGCGATCTCCTTCATCGACAGAATCGGCCCGACTGGGATGTCCTGCTTGTTGCAGATATCCATGACCTCGAACTTGGTCTTGGTCATGGTCCATTGCTCGATGGCGCCGAAGATTGCCTTGAGCCGCGGCAGCCGCGCCGCCGGCGTTGCGTAATCCGCATCGGTCTTCCATTGCGGCTTGCCGATCAGATCGCAGATCGCGCCCCACACCGGCGCCTGCGTGATGAAATAGGTGTAGGCGTCGGGGTCGCTCTCCCAGCCCTTGCATTTGAGGATCCAGCCCGGCTGGCCGCCGCCGGAGTCGTTGCCCGCGCGCGGCACCGCCTTGCCAAACGGGATGCCCTCGCCGTGTTGGCTGTATTCAGTCAACGGCCCATGGCCGAGGCGCTGCTGGTCGCGGAGCTTAACGCGCGCGAGGTTGAGCACGCCGTCCTGCATGGCGGCGAACACGCGCTGACCGCGGCCGGTGCGCACGCGCTGATAAAGCGCGGCCACGATGCCGAGCGCGAGGTGCAGCCCGGTGCCGGAATCGCCGATCTGCGCGCCGGTGACGAGCGGCGGGCCGTCGCGGAAACCGGTCGTCGAGGCCGCGCCGCCGGCGCATTGCGCCACGTTCTCATAGACTTTGCAGTCCTCGTAGGGACCGGGCCCAAAACCTTTCACCGAGGCCACGATCATGCGCGGATTGAGCTTATGGATATGCTCCCAGGTGAGCCCCATGCGGTCGAGCGCGCCGGGGGCGAAATTCTCCACCAGCACGTCGCATCCCTTGACCAGCCGTTCGAGGATTTCCTTGCCCTTGGGATGCTTGGAATCGACGGTGATAGAGCGCTTTGAGCCGTTGAGCATGGTGAAGTACAGGCTGTCGGCGCCCTTCACGTCGCGCAGTTGGCCGCGCGTGATGTCGCCGATGCCGGGTCGTTCCACCTTGATCACGTCGGCGCCCATATAGGCGAGCAGCTGCGTGCAGGTCGGGCCCGACTGGACGTGGGTGAAGTCGAGGATGCGCACGCCGTCGAGCGCCCTGCCGGCTTGGCCCCAGGGTTTTGTGCTCGGCCGCGGTAATCCGTTGCCCGGCGACGCTTTCGCCGCCGCTTTTCTCGCCTTGAACTTCACGACCTTTTTGGCGGATTTTTTAGCCGCCGCTCGCGTTTTTGCTTTGGCGTTTTTCTTTCGCGTTGCCATTGTCGTTCCTCTTGTGGGTTCCCTCACTTGTCATGCCCGCGAAGGCGGGCATCCGGTACGCACCGATTGATGAGTGTTTACTGGGTCCCCGCTTACGGGGCACCCCATCGCGCTCGCGCGATGGGGACCCCTCGCGGGGACGACACGCTCCGTCATTTCTTGCGGACCACGCTTTTCGGGTTGAGGTTGCCGATGCGGCCGCTCTCGGTGCCGGCCGCCGGATCGATCGCGGCGTTGATCAGCGTCGGCTTGCCGGAGTCCATGGCCGCGTTGACGGCGCGCTTGAGCTCGTCCGGCGACGTGGCATTGACGCCGACGCCCCCGAACGCCTCGATCATCTTGTCGTAGCGCGAGCCCTTGACGAAGACGGTCGTCGCCGGATCCGGACCGGCATTGTTGACGTCAGTGCCGCGGTAGATGCCGTCATTGTTGAAGATAACGACGCAGACCGGCAGCTTGTAACGGCAGATCGTCTCGATCTCCATGCCGGAGAAACCGAAGGCCGAGTCGCCCTCGACCGCGAGCACGGGCTTGCCGGTCTCGATCGCCGCGCCGATGGCGTAGCCCATGCCGATGCCCATGACGCCCCAGGTGCCGACATCAAGTCGCTTGCGCGGCTTGTACATGTCGATCACGCCGCGGGAGAGATCGAGCGTATTGGCGCCTTCGTTGACGAGGATGGCATCCGGGCGTTCCTTGACGATGGTGCGCAGGACGCCAAGCGCGCCGTGATAGTCCATCGGCGAGTTGTTGTTCATCAACCGCGGCGCCATCTTCGCGACGTTCTCTTCGCGCTTGGAGACAACGCTCTTGATCCAGTCCGCAGGCGGCGCAGGCCAGGCGCCGCCCATGCCGTCGAGCAGCACGGAGACGGCCGAGCCGATGTCGCCGACCACCGGAGCGGCAATCTCGACATTCGAATCCATCTCTCTCGGCTCGATGTCGATTTGGATGAACTTCTTCGGCGCCTCGCCCCAGGCCTTGCCCTTGCCGTGCGACAACAACCAGTTGAGACGCGCGCCGATCAGCATGACGACGTCGGAGTCCTTGAGTACCGTCGAGCGCGCCGCGCCGGCGCATTGCGGATGCGTGTCGGGCAAAAGGCCCTTGGCCATGCTCATCGGCAGGAAAGGCGCGCCGCTCTTTTCGACCAAGGCGCGGATCGCGTCATCGGCCTGCGCGTAGGCGGCGCCTTTGCCGAGGATGATCAGCGGGCGCTTGGCGCTCTTGAGCACATCGAGCGCGCGCTTGACGGCATCAGGAGCCGGAATCTGAGCCGGCGACGCGTCGATGACCTTGACCAGCGACTTCTGGCCGGCTTCCGCCTCCATTACCTGGCCGAACAGCTTGGCCGGCAGATCGAGATAGACGCCGCCCGGGCGCCCCGAGACAGCCGCGCGGATCGCGCGGGCGAGACCGATGCCGATGTCCTGCGCATGCAACACGCGGAACGCCGCCTTGCACAGCGGCTTGGCGATCGCGAGCTGGTCCATTTCCTCGTAGTCGCCCTGCTGGAGGTCGACGATCTCGCGCTCGGAGGAGCCTGAAATCAGAATCATCGGGAAGCAATTCGTGGTGGCGTGCGCGAGCGCGGTGAGACCGTTGAGGAAACCCGGTGCCGACACGGTGAGGCAGACGCCCGGCTTCTTGGTCAGGAAGCCCGCGATCGCGGCCGCGTAGCCCGCATTCTGCTCGTGCCGGAACGAGAGCACGCGAATCCCTGCGGCCTGCGCCATGCGGCCGAAATCCGTGATCGGGATGCCGGGTACGCCGTACATCGTTTTGATGCCGTTGAGCTTGAGCGCATCGATGACGAGGTGAAAGCCGTCGGTGAGCTCCAGCTCTGCTTTGGCTGCAGTTGTATCTATCCCGGCGTTTTCGCGTTTTTCTTTGACTGCTATGTCTGCCATGGGACTCTCCCTGATCCTGCGTTCAATCCAAATAATCCGCATATTTCGCCACGTGCTCGGCGAGGCCGAGCGCGTGATCGCGCACCAGCGTCTCCGCGCGCAAAGTATCGCGTGCTTCGAGCGCCTCGATGATGTGTATATGGTCGCGGATCGACCGATCCGCACGGTCCTTTTCGCCGATCGTCTTTCTCCGGATCATCCGCATGTGGGTGAACAGGTTCTCGGCGAGGTTGATGAGCATCGTGTTGCGGCTCATGCGAATGATCGTCTGATGGAACTCGATATTGAGCTGCGAATATTCGTCGAGATGAGCGCGTACTTGCCCGTTGTCAAAGGTCGCAAACATGCGCCGCAGCGAGGCGATGTCTTCGTCGCTGGCGTTCTCGGTAATGAGACGGGCTGCCATGCTTTCAAGCGCGGCCCAGGCGGTGATCAGCTCGATCACCTCGCGTTTGGTCTTGCGCGCCACATAGACGCCGCGCCGCGGCACCGAGCGGACGAAACCCTCGCGCTCGAGCTGCGCCATCGCCTCGCGCACCGGCGTGCGGCTGATGCCGAATTCAAGCGCCAGCCGGCGCTCGTCGAGCCTGATCTCGGCGCGGCTGCGATAGACGTCCATCGACGCGATGGCGTTCTTGAGCGCCGCATAGGCCTTGTTCTTGAAGCTGAAGGAGATGTCGATCGGGTCAAGTCGCGGTCGCGCGGCCGATGCGGCGTCGCGCGGGCGAACGGACAATCGATGCACACCGGAAGACATTAAAAGACGCTCGAAGGGTTATCGGACGCTACCCCTGTAAGGGTCAGATAGCGCACTATAATACATTATGCCAGAGCCGAATTGCCGCATTTTCTGCGGCTATTTTGGCCGCTTTCCAGCCGGCACGCGCTGCAAAGGCTGAAAAACCTCGCGACGAAAAAACTCGGGCGCGGGATTGCTCCCGCGCCCTTGCTGAGGGGTCGCAGCGTGCGCCCGGGCCGTCAGCCCTTCGCCATCGTCCGCGCCCGCAGCGGCTTGAGCACGAACAGCGCCAAAGCGACGACGATAAAATTCATGATCGCGGTGACGACGAACACCAAATGCCAGCCGCCTGAGGCGGATTTGATGAGATTGGCGACCGGAACCAGGAACGCCGACGCGCCTTTGGCGGTATAGAGCAGGCTCAAGTTCACCGTCGCGAACTTGATGCCGAAGGTGTCGGTGCAGGTCGACGGGAACAGGCTGAAGATTTCGCCCCAGGTCAGGAAGATCAGCGCCGCGAACAGCACGAAAGCCCATGGCGCATGGCCGAGCGCACCCAATAGCCAATATGCAATGCCGCCGAGGCCGAAGGCGATCGCCATGGTGTATTCGCGGCCGATATAGTCGGAAATCCAGCCGAACAGCGGGCGCGCGCCGCCGTTGCAGATATTGTCGATGATCAGCGCCGCGCTGAGCGTGGTGGCACCGAAGAAGACGATGGTATCGCCGATATTGAAGTCCTTTGCGATCGGCGCGATCTGCGCGGTCGCCATCAATCCCGACGCCGACACCATGACGAACATGATGTAAAGCAGCCAGAACACCGGCGTGCTCAGGACCTGCGCCGGCGTGTAGTTGCGCGTCGTCTGCGCGACTTTCGGCGCGGCAAAGCCGGTCATCTCGCCGGGGTCGGGCGCCCGCAACAGCCAAGCGAGGATGAAGACGATGCCGCCCTGGATCAGTCCGAACCAGAAGAAGGCCGTCTCGTAGCCGCCGGAGGCGATCACCTCGCGGATCGGCACCACGGTCAGCGCCGCGCCGGCGCCATAACCCGCCGCGGTAAGGCCGACGGCGAGACCGCGCCGGTCCGGAAACCATTTCACGGCTTGGCCGACGCAGGTTGCATAGATCGCACCGCCGCCGACGCCGGCAAACACCGAGCCGAGATAAAGCATGCTGAGCGAATCCGCCTCCGAACAGACGATCCAGCCGAGCGCCACCATGACGCCGCCGAAGGCGACCATCAGCTTGGGTCCGCGGCGCGCCCCGAGGCTGTCGACGATCCAGCCTTCGATCGGCGTCAGCCACGTCTCCAGCGCGATGAAAATGCTGAAGGCGAGCTGAATCGCGGCGATGGACCAGCCGTGCGCCTTGTTGATCGGATTGACGAAGAGCGTCCAGCCGTATTGCAGATTGGCGATGAGCACCATGCAAACGATGCCGCCGATCAGCTGCCGCCAGCGCACCGCTGACGTTGCCGCCGCACCCGGTTCGACGATTGTTGTTGTCGCGTTCATGAGCGTCCGTCCCTAGTGAGATTTTTTCTGGGTGAAACTTACAGTATTGGCCCGTGAATTTACGCGCTTGAAGCGAATCTGTCATGGAACTTTTCGCGGCGCGTGGCTATTCGCCGCAAATTGATCGACGGTTGCGCTGCAATAAAGTCCGCTTTGAACCGATTGCTGCCGTTACGCGTTCGCTTGTGCAGGAGTTCCCTTCACCGAAGGGCGACGTTGTGGTCGTCGGTCCTGTTAGAATACGTATTCTCGGCATTATCCACGGCGGCGCCAGACCGTGAGCCGCATAACCCAAAAGCTGCAAATTCATGCCGGCGACGGCTAAACCGCAAGCTAAGTTTCCCAAATCCGCGGCGAAACCGACTATCGCCGCCGGAAAGCCCGCGCGCGCTGATGGCGCCGGCGCAATGCCGGAGACGGCGTTCACCATTACCGCGACGCAGCCGGCAAATCCGCCGCGCGCGCTAAAATATGGCGACACCTTCGTGGTTCTCGATAGCCGCGGCGATATCGGCGCGTCGGCTTCCAGCGGCCTGTTCCATCAGGACACGCGGCATCTGTCGCGCCTCGAACTATCGTTGAATGACAAGCCGCCGCTGCTGCTCGGCTCCAATCTGCGCGACGACAATTCGGCGTTCTTCGTCGATCTGACCAATCCCGACCTGATGGACGGCCGCCGCATCGTTACCGAAAAGGACAGGGTCCATATCCTGCGCACGATCTTTCTGTGGCGAGGCACCGCATATCAGCGGCTCGGCGTGCGCAATTATAGCGATCGGGCGATCGATCTGCGGCTCGCGATCCTGTTCGACAACGATTTTGCCGACCTGTTCGAGGTCCGCGGCGCGCGCCGCGAAAAGCGCGGCACCGCGACGGCGAAGCGCGACGGCGACGATCGGGTGCTGTTGATCTATCACGGCTTGGACGGCAAGGTACGGCGCACCGCGCTCACATTCGATCCGCCGCCGGATCGGCTGGCGACCGAAGCCGCCGTTTACGAGCTTCGTCTGGACCGCGGCGAGATGCGCCCGATTTTTATCGCCGTGAGCTGCGAGGGCACGGAGACGCGTCCGCTACCGTTTCGGCGCGCTCTCCTCGCGGCGCGCCGCGAAATGCGCGAAGCGACGCGCGAGCGGACCTCGGTCGAAACCTCGAACGACCGATTCAACGAGATTTTGTGCCGTTCGGCCGCCGATCTGGAAATGCTGATGACGGCCACGCCGCAGGGCCGTTACCCTTACGCCGGCATCCCCTGGTACTCGACGACGTTCGGCCGCGACGGACTGATCACGGCCTTGCAGATGCTGTGGTGGAGCCCGGATGTGGCGCGCGGCGTGTTGCGCCGCTTGGCGGCCTATCAGGCCAAGACGACGGATCCGCTCGCCGATGCGCAGCCCGGAAAAATCCTCCACGAAATGCGCGGTGGCGAAATGGCGGCCCTGCGCGAAGTGCCGTTCGGCCTCTACTACGGCAGCGTCGATTCGACGCCGCTGTTCGTCTTGCTCGCCGGGCTCTATGCCGAACGCACCGGCGACACCGAAACCATCGCCGAGTTGTGGCCGGCCGTCGAGGCGGCCCTGGCTTGGATCGACGGGCCGGGCGATCCCGACGGCGACGGCTTCGTCGAATACAAACGTGCAAGCGAGCAAGGTCTCGCCAACCAGGGCTGGAAAGATTCCCACGACGCGATCTTCCATGCCGACGGGCGCCTGGCCGAGGGCGCGATCGCGTTGGTCGAGGTGCAAGCCTATGTCTACGCCGCCAAGCGGATGGCGGCGCGTTGCGCGCGCCGGCTTGGGCGCAACGCCGCAGCGACGAAACTCGATGCCGAAGCGAGCCGGCTCGCCGAACGCTTCGAGGCCGCGTTCTGGTGTCCGGCAATCGAAACCTATGCGCTGGCGCTCGACGGCGCAAAAAAGCCCTGCCAAGTGCGCACATCGAATGCCGGGCAGGTGCTGTTTACCGGCATCGCCGCCGCCGACCGCGCGGCGCGCGTCGCCAAGGGACTGTTGCAGCCAAGCTTCTTTTCCGGTTGGGGCATCCGCACCGTGGCGCAGGGCGAGGCGCGGTTCAATCCGATGTCGTATCACAATGGCTCGGTCTGGCCGCACGACAATGCGCTGATCGCGCTCGGTCTTGCGCGCTACGAACACAAGCGGGCGATCGAAACCCTGTTCGCCGGCCTGTTCAGCGCCGCGACTTACATGGATCATCGCAGATTGCCGGAATTGTTCTGCGGCTTCCGGCTCCAGCGCGGCCAAGGCCCGACGCTCTACCCGGTCGCCTGCTCGCCGCAAGCCTGGGCCAGCGCGACGCCGTTCACCTTGCTCGAAGCATCGCTCGGCCTCGAATTCGACCCGTTCAAGGGCGAAATCCGGCTGCGCAATCCGCGCCTGCCGGCGTTCCTGGACGAAGTGACGTTGCGCGAACTTCGGCTTGGCTCTTCGAGCGTCGATTTGCGCGTGCGCCGGCATGGCGACACGGTTTCGCTCGATACGCCCCGGATCAGCGGCGATATCCGGGTTTCAATCGTATTTTCGTCCTGATCGCGGCCAATTTCCGCGATTTTTGCTCTTTACGCGGTGCTTTCTTGGCGCCACCCGCGACGCTGTGGAACCAGCGGAGCCTCCTCGGTTTAGTGGGTTGAGTTCCATCCGCCAGCCGGAGCGAACATGCGCGGCCAACAGCTGACAATCCTGGGAATGACGATGGCCATCGCCGTGCTGGCAATGACGATCGGCGTCGCACTCT
This sequence comes from uncultured Alphaproteobacteria bacterium, assembly GCA_963823225.1. Lineage (GTDB taxonomy): Bacteria > Pseudomonadota > Alphaproteobacteria > Rhizobiales > Xanthobacteraceae > BOG-931. Next base: position 363,486 of record CAWGKM010000002.1, read on the forward strand.
CGGAAAACATGCAAGCGCCGGCACAGACCGAGCCGCCCGCGACCCATCCGGCGCCGACCCCGGACGTTCCGCCTGCGGTGACCATCCTCAACAACCATGAGGTCGAAGGCATTCTCGGCCGCGAGGTGTTAAGCGCGGCCAACGAGAATATGGGCCGCATCATCGACGTGATCGTCGACCGCACCGGTCGAGTGCGCGCCGCGATCATCGATTTCGGCGGCTTCCTCGGCGTCGGCAGCCGCAAGATCGTCTTGGGCGCGCTCGGCAAGCTCGAGCCGCTGCCGTTCGAATAGCGCATGCCCGCAAATTTCTCACGCCTCTTACGCGACAGGCCGCAGGCGGACGGCGCGATCGCAGACGACCACACGCGGCCCCTTGAGCCGCCAGAGGGGAGCGAGCCGCCGCTCGCGCCGTCGCCGAAGAGTCTGCGCGGGCTCGATTGGTTCATTTTCTTCGTCGCCGACGTGCAAACCGGATTTGGACCGTTCGTTTCGGTCTATCTCACCGCGCAGCGATGGACCCAGGTCGATATCGGGCTCGTTCTGTCGGCGGCCGGTTTCGTCTCGCTGATTGGGCAAATGCCCGGCGGCGCGCTGGTCGATGCCGCCCGCTCGGAGCGCTTTGTCGCCGGCATTGCGGTGGCGGCTATTTGCGCAAGCGCCCTCACCTATGCCGCGTGGCCGATCTTTCCCATGGTGCTGGCGGGATCGGTGCTGCATTCGCTCGCCAGCTGCGTGCTCGGCCCGGCCATGGCGGCGATCAGCCTCGGCCTGGTCGGCCACGCCGCGATCGGCGAACGGCTGGGACGCAACGCCCGTTTTGCCTCGGTCGGCAACGGCTTGGCGGCGGCCGCGATGGGAGCATGCGGGTATCTGATCTCTTCGCGCGCCGTTTTCATCGTCACGGTGCTTCTGCTGGTCCCCGCGCTGATCGCGTTGCGCTCGATCGCCGATAATGAGATCGATCCCGAGCGCGCCCACGGCGCGCCGCCGCGCCAGCGTCTGGATCGGCCGGCGGTCGCACCGCCGCAAATCACGCCGGCCGCCGTCAAGCCAGGCGCGCTGATGCACAATCGGCCGCTGCTCGTCTTTGCCGGCTGTTTGCTTTTGTTCCACCTCGCCAATGCGGCCATGCTGCCGCTGATGGGCAGCGTCGTCACCATGCGCTCGGCGCGTTGGGCGACGCTCGTCATCGCGGCTTGCATCGTGGTGCCGCAACTTGTCGTCGCGGCGCTGTCGCCGTGGTTCGGACGGCGCGCGCAAATCTGGGGACGCCGCCCGTTGCTGCTGATCGGCTTTGCCGCGCTGCCGATCCGCGGCCTGCTGTTTGCCGCGGTGAGCAATCCGTCGCTCTTGCTCGCGGTGCAACTGCTCGACGGCTTAACCGCCGCGGTCCTTGCGGTGATGGTGCCGCTGGTGGTCGCCGATCTCACGCGCGGCACCGGCCATTTCAATCTCGGCCTGGGCATCCTCGGCACCACGACCGGCATCGGCGCCTCGCTCTCCGCAACGCTCGCCGGCTATGTCAGCGACCGTTTCGGCAGCCCATGGGCCTTTGCGGCCTTGGCGGTCATCGCGTTTGTCGGCTTGACGGCGCTGTGGTTTTTGATGCCGGAAACGCGGCCGGTGAAGGAAGCGGATTAGGTTCCGTCATGGCGGGCGCGGCGAAGCAATCCCCCCTCCCTTCCCTCCCCCGCATGCGGGGGAGGGTTAGGGTGGGGCGCTTTACAACGCCGGCGCGTCGTCGGCGACCAGCCGCAGATGCGGCGCGACGGCGTCCGACAGGCTGCGGTAGACGGCAAGATAATCCTGCGCCATGCGGCGCGCCGTGAAGCGCTCCTCGAAACGGCGGCGGATTTTTTCGCGGGAAAGATGGCCGAGCCGATCGACGGCGCCGATGGCGCCGCCTTCGTCCTCGACGACAAACCCGGTGAGGCCGTCGTCGATGATCTCAGGCGCCGAACCGCGATTGAAGGCGATGACCGGCGTGCCGCAGGCCATGGCCTCGATCATGACCAGGCCGAACGGCTCCGGCCAGTCGATCGGAACCAAGAGCACGATCGCGCCGCTCAAGAAGTCCGACTTCTCCTTATCGTTGATCTCGCCGATGAACTCGACATTTGCCGACTTGATCATCGGTTCGATTTGTTCGTCGAAATAGTCCTGGTCCACCTTGTCGACTTTGGCGGCGATTTTGAGCGGCACGCCGCAATGGCGCGCGATGCGGATGGCGCGGTCGACGCCCTTTTCCGGCGCGATGCGGCCGAGGAAGGCGAAATATTGCGGCTTGACCGGCTTCGGCACCAACAGCCGCGTCGGCAGGCCGTGATGGACGGTGCGCACCCAATTGGCCTGCGGCAGCGGCCGGCGCTGCGAATTCGAGATGGACACCACCGGCACCGACGAGAAAGTGTCGAACACCGGCTGATGCTCGGGCAGATCGAGCCGGCCGTGCAGCGTCGTCACGAATGGCGTCGACTGCCGCGAAAACAGCGAGAACGGATAATAGTCGAGATGGAAGTGCAGGAAATCGAAGTCCGAGGCGCGCTCGAAGACGCGTTCCAGCATCATCATATGCAGCGCATTGGGATCGCGCACCGCGCCGTCGAGCCGCAGGGCGCGCGGCCACATCGCTTCAAGCCGGGCGGACGTCTCCGAGTCGCCGCTCGCAAAGAGCGTTACTTCGTGGCCGAGCGCGATCAATTCCTCGGTCAGCCAGGACACCACCCGCTCGGTGCCGCCATAGAGTTTTGGCGGGATGGCTTCGGTCAACGGCGCAACTTGTGCGATATGCATCGAACAGATCCCTCGTTTTTTCGAAAGTTCCTCATCCGGCGACTACCGACAACGTCGCAGCCGCGAAATATTTCAAATCATGAAGGGAACTTAATTTTTCCGAACGCGTGGAACTTTTTTGTTCCTGCCGCGTGAATATCGAGGCCCTAAATGTGCGCAGTTTGGGCAATTATCGCCGCCGTCAGACATTTGCCGAAATTGCTGTCCCGCGCCGCGGGCTCCGGGAACATGACGGGTGTCTTCCTCGTTCCATTCCAGGCCCCGCCTTCCTCGGGGAGGCTTGCAGGACGGCCGGCGTCCGGCAGCGGAGATGAAAACGAGCATGGCCGAACTCACGGGTTACGCCGCTTCGCCTCTCGGCTTTATATTTCGCTATATCCGGCTGCGGCCGGTTTCCCATGCCGTTATCTTTATCGCGGTGCTGGGCGCAGTCGGCTGTTCGGTCGGCACGCAATACGGCGTCAAATTCCTGGTCGATACGCTTTCGCGCGGCGCCAATGCCGCAGTGTGGACGGCGTTCTGCCTTCTTGGCTCGTTGATCGCGGCCGATAATCTATTGTGGCGCGTCGCCGCCTGGGTCGCCAATTACGCCTTCGTCGGCGTCACCGGCGATTTAAGGCGCGATCTGTTCCGTCACCTGATGGGCCATTCGCCGGGCTATTTCGCCGACCGGCTGCCCGGCATGCTGACCAGCCGCGTGACCGCGACCTCGAATGCGGTGTTCACCGCCGAGAATATGTTCATCTGGAACGTGCTGCCGCCGTGCGTGGCGACGCTCGCGGCAATCGCGCTTGATCTGCACCATCAGCCTGCCGATGGCCGGCGCGATTGCGGCGGTTGCCGGCATCATGGTCTGCGTGATGTTCCGCCTCGCGGCCGCCGGCCGGCCGCTGCATCGCGACTTCGCCAGGAAAGCGGCGACCGTCGACGGCGAAATGGTCGACGTCGTCAGCAATATGCCGCTGGTGCGGGCATTCGGCGGATTCCTTCGCGAGCATCGCCGCTTCGACGCCACCGTCGACCGCGAGATGAACGCGCGGCGACGGAGCCTGTTCTATCTCGAGAAGCTGCGCATCTTCCATGCCGCGGTGACGATCCTGCTCACGCTCGGTCTGTTGGGCTGGGCGATCATGTTGTGGACGCAAGGCGAGGCGACGACCGGCGACGTCGTGCTTGCCTGCACGCTCTCCATCTCGGTCTTGAGCGCGACGCGCGATCTGGCGGTGGCGCTGGTCGACATCACCCAGCACATCGCGCGGCTCGCGGAAGCCGTCGCCACGCTCTTGGTGCCGCACGATTTGCGCGACCACCCCGAGGCCGAGCCGCTCATTCGCCGCGGCGCCAGCGTGAAATTCGAAGCGCGTCGGTTTCCGCTATCCCGACGGCCGTCGGATTTTCGACGACTTCAATCTCAGCTTCCGGCCGGGCGAACGGGTCGGCTTGGTCGGCCATTCCGGCGGCGGCAAGTCAACGCTGTTTGCGTTGTTGCAGCGCTTCTACGACGTGCAGGCCGGACGGATTTTGCTCGACGGCCAGGATATCGCGCGCGTCACGCAGGAAAGTTTGCGCGAGGCCATCGGCGTCGTGCCGCAGGACATTTCGATGTTCCACCGCTCGGTGATGGAGAATGTCCGCTATGGCCGACCGGAGGCGACCGACGACGAGGTGCTCGAAGCGGCGTTCGCGGCACGCTGCGATTTCATCGAAGAGCTGCCGTTGGGCATGCGAACCATCGTCGGCGAACGCGGCGTGAAGCTTTCGGGCGGCCAACGCCAGCGCATCGCCATTGCCCGCGCGTTCCTCAAAGACGCGCCGCTTTTGCTGCTCGACGAAGCCACCTCCGCGCTCGACAGCGAATCCGAAGAAGCCATCCGCGAAGCCTTGGGCCGGCTGATGAACGGGCGCACCGTCATCGCCATCGCGCATCGGCTCTCCACGGTGCGCAATTTCGACCGCATCATCGTCTTGCAAGCCGGCCGCGTCGTGCAGGACGGCCCGCCGGATCTGCTGGTTCGCCGCGAAGGCCGCTACCGCCAACTGGTGCAGCGCGAGATGGATCGCCTGTCCCAGCACGCGGCGTAATTTTGAGCCGGCAGCGCGGCCGCAAAAACACCGCCGATCTTCGATTTAAGCCATTGACTAAGCGGCGTGATTTGGTTGCGGGGGTAGGATTTGAACCTACGACATAAGCTGCAAAACGAAAAGGAATGCCAGCCGTTTCGGCATCGCCGTCCTCTATGCAAACGCTCCCGCATCGAATAGGCGGCAAAACTCACGATATTCGGGGAGTTGCTTCATGTGATCGTGATTAGGCTGTTCCGCGTGGTGGAGGATACAGAGTATCGCAATATTGTCGTCCCGATCGTCCGATTGGATACCGTTCTTGTGATGCGCGTGAAGAAAACGTCTATGATTTTCCAGATTTACTCGACAGTTGTCGCAGCAATAACCTCGCTTGCGTTTGATGCGTTCAGCAACCTTTGCAAAGTCTTCATTGTAATCATTTAATGGAGCAGTTTCTTCAGTATGGGGAGGCATCGCTCCGATGAACGTTTTACCGAACTTGGCGAAATATCGTTCCAACGAAAATAAAGATACGATTTCTCTCCGCTGGTTTCGACTACGATTCCGATCCCGCTGGTAGCGGAAGCGCGAGAACCCATCCCAATCCAACCTCCCAAGGCAATACTGACACACGCTTAATCGCCTGTCGGATTGGACATATCGCTGAGAGCCCTGCGCTTTCAGATTTATCGTAAAAAGACCTGTGTCACGTGTTGCTACTACATACCGCTCATACCTGTTGTTCGCTCGCATTTCCTGCAGCTTGTCACAATCCGCAACATGAAAGCGAGGCAAATCCTGCTCACTCGGTTCAGAGTGTCTATACTGCTTAACATCTCGAATGTAGAGAACGACTTTTTGATTCTTATATGCGAGTGTACCGTCATCTAATACGCGAACTTGATCGAGCGGAATCTCGATGCCCTCCCGCCCAAGGCGTTCAAGTTCTTCCACAGTCAGACGATCCCAAACGTTTCTCGGCGTAAATGACTGAAGCTTGGCGCCCATATTGCGCCGAAGCTCGTTGAAGGATTCATCCCAAGAAAAATTGGGTAACTTCATTTTGGCAACGCCGTAAGAATACTTTCAAGACGATCTTCGGCTTTTGTTCTTACCCGAAATTCAACCCGCTGGCTCGCTATCACATCCTGCCGCCCATCGGGGAAATAAATGAGATGAGATGATGATAGCCCGTTTGCAGTTGTGCGAGGAACAAGCCATCCGAGGTATTGGCCTGCACCCGGTTCCGAAGACACCGAGTTAGGTGTTTTTATGGGACCGGAGGTGAGTCATGGAAAGGCGGAAGTTTACACGCGAGTTCAAGCTTGAGGCTGTGCGGCTGATCAACGAGCGGGGCGTGTCGTATGCCCAGGCCTCGCAGGATCTTAGTGTGCATCAGTCACAGTTGCGCAGTTGGGTGAAGGCGCAAGCGGACGATCCGCAGCATGCGTTTCCCGGCCAAGGTCAGATGAAGCCGGAGCAGGCTGAGATCGCGCAGCTCAAGCGCGAGGTGATCAGGCTGAAGGCTGAGCGCGACATCCTAAAAAAAGCCGCGGCCTACTTCGCGAAGGAATCGACGTGAAGTTCGCCTTCATCGCGAAGCACCGGGGGATCTGGCCGGCGGATTGGTTGTGCGGGGCGCTCGGTGTCTCGCGGGGTGGGTTCTATGCCTGGCTGACACGACCGCGCAGTCAGCGCAGCCGGAGCGATGAGGAGTTGGGCGCCAAGGTTCGCGCAAGCTTCCTCGCCAGCGATCGAACCTATGGCGCCAGGCGGGTGTGGCACGACATGCTTGCGGAGGGCGTATCATGTGGCCTGCACCGGATCGAGCGATTGATGCGGCTACAGGCTCTCAAAGCCCGTCCGCGCCGGCGTCGACTGCCGCCCGATCTGGGTGAGCGGCAGGTCGCCGCCGTCGCTCCCAACGTGCTCAACCGCACCTTCGAAGCGCCCGCTCCCAACCGCAAATGGATCGCTGACTTCACTTATGTCTGGACAGCGGAAGGTTGGCTCTATGTGGCTGCGGTGATCGATCTGTTCTCGCGGCGCGCGGTCGGCTGGTCGATGAGTGCTGAGATGACGGCCCAGCTCGTCACCGATGCCCTGGTGATGGCGATCTGGCGACGAGGCAAGCCCGACGCGCTACTGCATCACTCCGATCGCGGTAGCCAATACACCAGCGAGCAGTTCCAGAAGCTGATGACCGACCACGGCGTCGTCTGCTCGATGAGCCGTGCGGGCAACGTCTGGGACAATGCGGCGATGGAGAGCTTCTTCTCCTCGTTGAAGACCGAGCGCACAGCGCGCAAAACCTATCGCACGCGCGACCAAGCCAAGGCTGACGTATTCGACTACATTGAATGCTTCTATAATCCGAAGCGTCGGCATTCGACGATCGGATATCTAAGTCCCGTGGAGTTCGAGATGCAGGCGGGATTCGCTTAGGCGGGTGTCAACCAAACCGGGTGCAGGCCATTTGACCGACAGCTTCATTCAGACGCTTGAAATTATCGCCGAATTGTTCGGTTATTTTCAGATTAAAATCACGGATGACTTCTTGAAGTGCTGCGATTAGCGCCTTCGAATTGTTATCAGCCATTTTAGCAGCGAACTCATCATGAGATCGCCGTAAATTGTCGAGACGATCATTCGTATCTTGCCTCAACAACTTCATTTGAGAGAGTAATGTCGAATCTTCCTCACCAACGATTGCGTGCTCGACGGCAATCATCTGATTGCATAAGTCATCTACGGTGGCGCCCTGCACTTTTGCTGCACCGTCCTTTGCTCGAACGCCAAACAGGGCTAGTCGCAATTTGATCGTGAGCGCGATAAAAACGCCAACGACTGAAGCGATGAAGGCGGTCTGAAGTCCTGAAAGAAGAGTAGGAACACTCGCTTCAATATCCTGGGCATTGAAGCCGATCAGTCCTTCGGCGATCCCCAGGAACGTGAAAAATATTCCACCTGTTGTGAAGATGGATGGCGCATCATGAGCAGTTCTTTCGTTGTATGCAAACACATGGACGATGACGCCCGACACGACAAGTAGTGTTACTGCCCACTGTGTGAGAATGGGCAGCATCTCGAACCCCTGAAGGAATTCGAGGCTCAGATCAGTGATAGTCTTCATTTCTCAGGTAACGCGAGCCGTTGTGGCATCGCGACCTCCCCACTCCGATGGTCGCAACTATCGCTTGTGGGATATCGAAATATCGATGGGGGGAGTTGTCAATGGGATCGGGATTGGATGCCTCACCCTATGTCTCGTAGCAGGTACCACGACATCAACCGACTGATCATGACCGTCGATGAGTGACCCGGCGATCGATCTGTCTCGGATTAGCTCGGGTAGCGTTCTCGATCCTGCAGAAACACAGGCGTTTCAATGACTTCGGAATCTGCGTATCAGTGTATCACTTTTTTCGGCGAGAATTGCGGAAAAGAAAAAGCCAGCTAACTCGTTGAATTAGCGGTCTTATCTTGGTTGCGGGGGTAGGATTTGAGTGACTATGTCCCGGCCGCGCGGCCTAAGCCGCTTGCCGGGCCCCTGGTTCGGTTCATTCACCAGACCCGCCGCCAAAATTCAAAAGGGGACCCGCCAAGTGGCGGCTCCCCCTTTGAATTTGGTTGCGGGGGTAGGATTTGAACCTACGACCTTCAGGTTATGAGCCTGACGAGCTACCGGGCTGCTCCACCCCGCGCCAAAACGGCTGATTTAGCGAAGGATCATGTAGCAAGCCCCCCCTGATAAGGGAAGTGCGGGAGCCCCGATATTTCGCCATAATGGCCCGCGGGGCCTTGCCTCGAATTGCCATGCACGCACTCATCGAAACGGCTACGGACGACAAACCGGCCTTGCAGCCCAATGCGGCAATCGGACCGGCCGTGCGCGCGATCGCGGCCAATATTCTGGCCCAGGCCCGCATTGCGCTGCTCGATCCGGAGCGTTCCAATCAGGACGCCGTGCACGACTTCCGCCGCGCCATGAAGGAGTGGCGCGCGCTGATGCGGCTTTTAGCCCCGTTCATCCCCGATGCCGCGCGCTGGCGGCACGAGGCGCGCGATCACGCCCGTTCGCTGGCGCATGCGCGCGACGGCGCGGCGGCGCTGCATGCCTTCGACGACCTTCTCGATAAGGGCATGGTGCTGTCGGAACGCACCATCGCGACCATTCGCGGCCGGATCGAAGTGCTGCGCGGCAGCGAGGAGCAGGCGGTGCTCACGCCCGAGCTGCGCGATACGATCGTCGCCTGGTTCGATACGGCGGCGGCGGCGATCGAAACCTGGCCGTTCGATCCGTTCGACTTCTCGTCGATTGCGGCGCAACTCGCCGGCGGCTACCGCAGCGCGCGCAAGCGGATTCCGGCCGATTGGTCGCTGGCGAGCGCCGAAGATTTGCATTCGCTGCGCCAGCGCGTCGTCGACCTGCGCTACCAGATGGCGTTGATCGAGCCGTTGTGGCCGCGCTTCGGCCGCATGTGGATCGAAGAAGCCGAGCGGCTGCGCGGACGCCTCGGGCAGTGCCAGGACCTCGAAGTGCTCAAGCGGCTCACCGCGCCGCATCAGCCGCTGGCGCATTGGCGCTCGCGGTTGACGCCGGCCATCGCCGATCGCTCGGCGGCGCTGGCGCAACGCGCCGCGCGCATCGCCCACCGCCTGTTCGCCGAGCGGCCGAAATCGTTCCGCCATCGCCTTGAGACGCTGTGGGAGCACGCGCGATAGAGGCTGCACGTCATTACTTAGATCCCGCCGCCGCGCGCTTGCCGATGCCGAGATAAATCTCCCGCACCGCTTCGTTGCGTTCGAGCTCCGCCGCGGGGCCCTGCAGCGCGATGCGCCCGGTCTGCAACACATAGGCATAGTCGGCGATGCCGAGCGCGAGCGGGATCGACTGCTCGGCCAACAACAGCGTGAGGCCTTGGCGATGCAGCTCTTTAAGGGTGTCATAGAGCGCCTCGACCACGACGGGGCCCAAGCCCAGGCTCGGTTCATCAAGCATCAGCAATCGCGGCTCGCTCATCAGCGCGCGGCCGAGCGCCAGCATCTGTCGTTCGCCGCCGGACAGCGTGCCGGCCAATTGGCGGCGGCGCTCGGCGAGCCGCGGAAATAAAGCATAGACGCGCTCGAACAGCGCCGCGATGCGCGAGCGGTCGGCGAGCGCGGTGGCGCCGAGACGAAGGTTCTGCTCGACGGTCTGGGCGACGAACAGCCGCCAGCCTTCCGGCGACAGCGCCAGACCCTTGCTGACAATGGCAAAGGCCGGTTGACCGGAAATCGCCTCGCCGCGCCATTCGATGCGCCCGCGCGCCGGCCGCACCAGTCCGGCAATGGCATTGAGCGTCGTGGTCTTGCCGGCGCCATTGGAGCCAAGCAGCGCCACGACCTGCCCGGCCTCGACGGCGAGCGAAATATCGGCGACGCCGACCAGGTCGCCGTAACGTACTTCCAGATGCTCGACCGCAAGCTCAGCCATTTCCCGCTCCGGAGGCCGGCCGATGGCGGCGCCCGAGATAGGCTTCGATCACCGCCTCTTCCCTGACCACGGCTTCGGGCGTGCCGGAGGCAATGACTTGGCCTTGATTGAAGACCAAGACGCGCTTGGTCAAAGTCATGATCACTTCCATGATGTGCTCGACGATGACGAGGGTGACGCCCATCTCGTGAATGCGCCGGATCAGCGCGATGGCGTCGTGCAATTCGGTCGGGGTGAGTCCGGCGAGCGATTCGTCGAGCAGCAATAGCCGCGGTTCGGTCGCCAGCGCACGGGCGATTTCGAGTCGCTTGCGCCCCGGCGTGCCGAGCGAGCGCGCCGCTTGATCGCCGCGCAAGCCGGTCAGTTCGACGATGCGGCGGGCCTCTTCGCGCGCATCGCTGGGATACGGATGACGCAAAAATGCGCCGACCATAACGTTATGCAGCACGGTCATGTCCGCGAACGTCGTGGGCACCTGGAAAGTGCGGCCGATGCCGGCGCGGGCATGCACTTCCGGCGAAGCGCGCGTGACGTCCGCGCCGGCAAAGACGATGCGGCCGGCGGTCGGCATGGTTTCGCCGGCAAGACAATTGAAAAAGGTCGATTTGCCGGCGCCGTTGGGGCCGATGAGCCCGATGATTTCGCCCTCGTCCACGGCCAAGTCGACGCCGGCGACGGCGAGAAAGTCGCCGAAGGCTTTGGCGACGTTTTTCGCCTCAAGCAGCATGGCGGACTTTCCGCAAACGCGGCGCCACGCGCTGCCAGAGTTCGAACAAGCCGCCCGGCTCGAAGCGCGCGATCAAGACGATAATGCCGCCATAGAGGATAAAGGTCAGTCCCGAACCGCCGCCGCCGAACCAGCTGTTGGTCGCGGTCTGCAGCGGAATGAGGATCAAGGCGCCGACCAGCGGTCCGAACAGCGTTCCGGCGCCGCCCAAAGCCGCGACGATGACCATCTGGACCGATATCAGAATTCCGAAGGCGCTGTCGGGATCGATGAAACCGGTCTTGACGACATAGAGCGAGCCGGCAACCGACGTGAACGCGGCGGAGAGCGCCAGCGCTATCATTTTGGTCTGCCGCACCGGCACGCCGAGGCTCTTGGCGGCGCGTTCGCTCGCCTTGATCGCACGCAGATAAAAGCCGAAACGGCGGCGTTCGACCGCGGCGGTGACGAGGAGCACAAGCACGAGCACGGCGAGGAAAATGTAGTAATAAGGCAGCTCGCCCCGAAACGTCAGGTCCCACCAGCCGCGCGCCGTCGCCGGGCCCTGCAATCCGATCGCGGCGCCGACCAAGCCCCAGGTGCCGGTAAAGATGCGAATCAATTCCGCGACCGCGATAGTCGCCATGCTGAAATAATGGCCGGTCAGCCGAAACGTCGGTAGGCCGATCACCACGGCCAGTCCGATGCTGAGCGCGATGCCAAACGGAATGCCGGCGATCGGCGGCCATCCCCACAGCGAGTAGAACAACAGCGGCGTATAGGCGCCGAGCCCGAAAAACATGCTGTGGCCGACGGAAACCTGGCCGGCATAACCGCCGACGATATTCCAGGCCGACGCCGAGATCGCCGCTAAAAGAAACGTAACGCCGATGTCGCGATAGAATGCACCTGAAAGAATGATCGGATAAAGCAGCAATCCTGCCGCGAGCAAAACGATACTCAGGCGCGGGGACAAGATGCTGGTCGCGATCGCTCTCACGCCTTCCCCATCAGACCCTGCGGCCGCAGCCAAAGCAGTGCGACGAACAAGCCGTAGACGACGATGTCCTTGTAGATCGCGCCGAGCCAAAAGGCGGAGACGGCCTGAATGAGTCCGATAATCAGCCCGGCATAGAGCGAACCCAACACGCTGCCGAAGCCGCCCAACGCCACCACCACGAAGGCGGTGATGCTGAAGGATTCGCCGACCGACGGCGACCAGGGATAGGCCGTCGCCATCAAGGCGCCGGCGATACCGGCGGCTCCCGCGGACAGGCCCCAGGCCAGCGCCTGCATGCGGTCCGGCCTGATCCCCATCAGCATCGCGGCGGCGCGGTCTTCCGCCACCGCCAACAGCTTGCTGCCGACGGTCGTGCGGGTGAGCAGCAGGTGCAGCGAAACGGTCAGGACAATGGCGACGGCGCCGGCCACCAGCTGCGCGACGGACAGGAAAATACCGCCGAGCTTAAGCGTGCCGGAGAGCGAGGTCTGCGGCAGCGACACGAAATTCGCCGAGAAGATGAAGAACGCGGTGTAGCGCAGCAAGAGCGCGAGACCGAAAGTGGAGAGAATCTGCGCCAGCATCGGCCCGCGGATCACCTGGCGGATCAGCGACAGATAAACCCCGACGCCGAGCGCGAACAGAGCGAACGCCGCGGCAATGCCGAACACCGCGGGGCCGCCGCCGATCCAAGTGACGGTCAGCAACGCCACATACATGCCGAGCATGACGAATTCGCCGTGGGCGAAATTGATGACATTCATCATGCCCCAGATCAGCGTGAGGCCCGAGGAAAACAACGCATAGATGGCCCCCAACAGGAGGCCACCGACGATCACCTGCACATTGACCATGAAACTATCGCGTCCCGTGCTTCGTATCCGCTTTTCATTATTCTTTGAATCGGCCGACCCCCACCTATGCTCCCCCTTGCAGGGGGTGAATCGAGGAGGGGGTCGCGGGCCGTGTCATTCTTCGGGCTTCGCCGACTTCCATCGCTATTGCGTCCAGCCGCCCATCGGCCATTGCAGCATGCCGGTGGCGGCATCCTGGGGCCAGACTAGCTGGTAGTGCGCGCCGTGCAACTGAATCAAATAAGTCGCGGCGAGCACGTTCTGCCCGGTGTTGTCGTATTTGATGCCTTGATAGCCCATCATGAGCTGGTTGGGCTTAAGATCGGTGTTGATCAGCGCCTGGCGGATCTTTTCCGGATCGGTCGAGCCGGCGCGGTTGATGGCGTCGGCGAACGCGAAAAAGCCCTGCATATTGCGCGCCGAGGTGTCGTCGAGGTCGCGGCCGGTCTTCGTCTTGTACATGTCGTTGATCTTGTCGGTCGTCGAGCCGGCTTTGCCGTTCGCCCAGGCGCTGCGGTTCATCACGCCTTGGGCGATATCGCTCACCGCCGGAATGAAGGACGGATCGGAAAAGCCGGTGTCGTCGCCGATGATCATCGGCGGCTTGTAGTCGAGATTCTTCATCGTTTTCACGTAGAGGATCGAATCCGCCGTATAGCTGATGAAGATGACGACGTCCGGCGCTTTTTCCTTGAGCTGCAAGACTTGCGCGGAAACGTCGGTCGAGCTCGCGCTATAGGGAATGCGGATCGCGACCGGCATCTTGGCATTCTTCGCCTCGGCTTCGATGGCATCGCCGACCGAGGTGCCGTAATCGGTGTTCTCGTTGACGATGGCGATGGAATTAACCTTCTTGCCCTGCTTCTTCATATCGGCGAAGAAGCGCATATAGGTGCGCGCATAGTCGGTCGCGATCGGCGTGGCGCGAAACACATATTTGAGGCCGCGCGTCGTGATGTTGAGCGCGGCCGAGTCGCCGACCATGAAAGGAATGCCGTAGCGCTCGGCGACGGGCGTCGCGGTGAACGTGCACGACGACTGGTATGCTCCCATCAGCGCGTTGACCTTGTCCTCGGTGATCAACCGCGTCGCCAGCTGCTGGGCCATCGAGGGATTGCCCTGGTGATCGACGAAGGTCACCTCGAGCTTGGCGCCGCCCAGATTGGGCAGGCCCGCCGTCGCGGCGAGCGGCAGGCGGCCGAGTTCGGGGTGCGCATTATTGACGATATCGACTGCGACCTCGATCGCCGCCTTGGACGCTTGGCCGGCGGCGGCGGCATTGCCGGTGAGCGGCAACAGGACGCCGATTTTCACGGCGTCGGCGGCGTGCGCCGGCGGGCCGGCGCCGAACGCGAGCGCAACCAAGCCGACTGCGGCCGATAGCAAGGATGACGTTTTCACGGAAACCTCCCGTTGTCCGCCCTGCTGTTCTTTCTTAGAGTGGCCGGACCTGTCGGCCACGTTAGGTACGGTTATCGGACCCGTCAATCGCGGCCGGCGCAGCGCAACAGGGAGACCAATTTGGCCGAGCACTACGACGTCACCGTCATTGCCGTGCGGCCGGGCACGCACCCGCAGGCGCTCGCCGTGCTCGGTAAGACGCTGCCGCGCGACGCCGCGCTATTGGCCTGCTGGTACGCGGACATCGGGGCGGTCAATCAGATTTTGCTCATTCGCAAGATCGCCGATGCGGCGGCCACTCTCGAAGCGCGGCTCGCCGCGCTCAAGGACGCAAATCCATTCGGCATCGGCGAGTTCATCACCGCCATGGCGATGGACACTTATGTCCCGTTTGATTTTATCCCGCCGCTGCGGCCGGGCGCCTTCGGTCCCTGCTTTGAGGTGCGCAGCTACGTGCTCAAGCCCGGCGGCTTGGCGCCGACCGTCGAAGCTTGGCGCAAAGCGGTCCCCGGCCGCATGACGATATCGCCGGTGCTCGCCGCCATGACCGCGGTGACCGGCGCGGTGACGCGCTTTCTCCATATCTGGCCGTATAAGAGCTTCGACGAGCGCGCACGGCTGCGCGATAAAGCCGTGGCCGATGGCCTGTGGCCGCCGCCCGGTGGTCCCGGCTATCTCGTCTCGCAGCAGGTCGACATTTATCTGCCGGCGCCGTTTTCGCCGATGAAGTGATCGAGCGCGCCGGCGACGCGCGCGATGACGCTTTCCCAATCGCCGAGCGCGGTCTGCCGGAACACGCGTACCGTCGGATACCAGGGCGTGGTGTCGCCCGTGCGCGTCCAGCGCCAATCCGGCGCGAACGGGACGAGCACCCAAACCGGCCGGCCCATGGCGCCGGCAAGGTGCACGGCGGCGGTATCGACGGCGATGACGAGATCGGCGAGCGCGACCACCGCCGCGGTATCGCTGAAATCTTCCAGCTCGCTGCCGAGATGGATGACGCGCTTCTCCGCGGCGAGCGATGCTGCATCCGCGCTGCGCACGTCGCGCTGAATACTCACAAAACCTGCCGGTATGTCGAACAGCGGCGCCAGACGCGCGAACGCGATCGAGCGGTTGCGGTCGTTGTTGTGGCTCGGATTGCCCGACCAGGCGACGGCGACGCGCGGGCGCGGCAGCGCGTCAAGCCGCGCCGACCATTTGGCGAGGTGCGCCGCGTCGGCCGCAAGATAAGGAATTGGCGCCGGCACGCTGTCCGGTTGCGTCCGCAAAGCGAGCGGCAGGCTGCCGAGCGGGCAGTGCACGTCGAACGGCGGCGGCGTCTCGCCCGCCGCGATGACCGCGGCGGCGCCGTCGAGCCCGCTCATCAGCGTTTTCAATTCGCCCTGCACTTCGAGCACCACTTTGGCGCCGCTTGCGGCAATGAGCGGCACGTAACGCGCGAACTGAATGGTATCGCCGAGTCCCTGCTCGGCGTGCAGCAGCACCGTCTTGCGCGCCAGCGGATATTCGCCGAGCCATAGCGGCCGGCCGCGGCTCTTCTGCGGGGCCATGCCGGTACGGCGCCAGCGCGCTTCATATTTCTTAAAGCCCGCGGCGTAATCGCCGAGCGTGAGCAACGCGAGCGCCGCCATGAAATCGGCGTCGGCATTGTCTTTGCGCAGCGCCGTCGCTTTGCCGTAGCTCTCGACCGCCTCGTCGAGCCGGTTGAGCGCCGCGAGCGCCCGCCCGCGATTGAGCCAAGCGCCGGCATGCTGGGGCACGGCGGCAAGAACCGCGTCGTGCGCGGCGACGGCTTCGGCATAGCGCCGCAGATCGTACAAAGCGACGCCGCGGTTATACTGCGCCACGGGATGGCCGGGCGCGATCGCCAACGCCCGGTCGAACTCCGCGACCGCCGCCTCCGGCTCGCCGAGCGCACCATGCGCGATGCCGCAATTGATCCGCGCCTCGACGTGATCGGAAACGCGCGCCAAGACCGCCTGCAATTCGGCAAGCGCGTCGCGCGGGCGATTGAAGCTCAACAGCGCATTGGCGTGACGATTGAGAATGTCGACGTCGGCGGGGGCCAGCGCCCGCGCCCGGTCGAAGCACGCCAGCGCTTCGTCGTTGCGCTTGAGCGCCTGCAACGCCTCGCCGAGATTCATCCAGGCGCCGGGCTCGCGCGGATTGACCCGCACCGCCGCGCTCAGCAGGCGTTGCGCTTCGCCCATGCGGCCGAGCCGCGCCTTCACCGTACCGAGGAGATTGAGAGTGCCGAAGTGATCCGGCGCCGCCTTGAGCACGCGCGTATAGATTTTTTCGGCCTCGCGCAGCCGGCCCTGCCGGTGCAGCGCGACCGCCTCGTTGAAAGACTGGCCGATGTCGGAAGGACCGGACCTGGCACTCATAAGCGGTTGATCCGCGCAATGCGCCGTGTCACCTCCGCCGGCGTTTCATTGTCGGACTTGGTTTTGAGCGCAAGCGCCGCGCGCGCGGCCGGCCGCTCGAGGCAGCGCGTCAGCCAAGCCTTGAGATGCGGCGCCGCGGTGAGATCCATGTCGACGGCGCGGCTGATGACGGCGGCAACATTGAGATCGGCCACCGTAAAGGCGTCGCCGAGGAGATAGGGCGCTCGCGCCAGCGCCGCGTCGAGCACCTTGAACGGCGCCGCCAGAATTTTAAGCGCCGCCTCGCGCAAGGCGGCGTCACGCTCGCCGGGCGGCAGGCGCACCGCGTGCAGCGACCAGATATTGACGGCGCGGTCGACCTCGGCGATGGCCCAAAAGCTCCATTGCCACGCCTTGGCCTCGCCCTCGAGCGTGGCGGGATAGAGCGTGCCCGTGCCGTGCTTCTTGGCCAGATAGAGCGTGATCGCAAGCAACTCGGAGAGCACGAAGCCGCCGTCGACGATGACCGGCAGCCGGCCGTTGGGATTGAGCGCTAAGAATTCCGGCTTGCGCGCGCCGGCATCGCCGATCTCGATCGGTCGGTGCTCGTAAGCAAGCCCAAGCTCCTCCGCCACCCACAGCGCGCGGAACGCGCGGGTGCGAGCGACGCCGTAAATGCACGGGCCGGTCGTCATTGAGGCGGGAATAGGCGAACTTGCCCTTGCGTTGTCAAGCCGCGGCCGGGATCGTAACGTGCCGGTCCGGCATTGGGGAATGGCAATGGAATTCGGCATTTTCTCGAACGGTTTTCGTCCGCACACCACCGCAGCGCAGACTTATCAAGAAGACCTCGCCGAGATCGTGCTCGCCGATCAGCTCGGCTTTCGCGACGCCTATATCAGCGAACACCACGGCGAGCCGGTTTACATCGACAAGATCGACACGCTGCCGGTGCCGGAACTGCTGATGTGCAAGGCGGCCGCCCTCACCAAGCGCATTCGCATGGGGGCCGCGGTCAAGCTCATTCACCTCGCGCATCCGGTCGACACCGCTATCCAGGCTGCGGTGACCGATCATGTAATCGGCGGCGGACGCTTCATCTTCGGTTTCGGCTCCGGTTTTCCGAGCCCGCTATTCTCCGACGAGCGCGGGCTGCCTTATGCCGACCGGCATGAACGGTTACGCGAATCGCTCGATCTGATCCTGAAGTGCTGGACGGCCAAGGAACCGTTCGACTGGAACGGCAAGCACTGGCGCGGCAAAGGCATTGTCGCGACGCCGCAGCCGCTGCAATCCCCGCATATGCCGATGGCAACGGCGACCGATACCGAGGCGACGATCGAGCTCGCCGGTGCGCGCGGTTATACGCTGCTCCATGCGCAGCTCGAGCCGGCGGCATCGATCCGCAAGAAAGCCGACCGCTATGTTCGGGCGGCCAAGGCCGCGGGCCGCGCCGCGCCGTTGAGCAATCTCGCCGTGGCGCGTTACGTCTATCTTGCCTCCTCCCGCCGCCAAGCGATGGACGACCTGCGCGCGGATATCAATTACGAGCTTGGCTATCAGATCAAGCGCGGGTTGATCCGGCTGTTGACATCGAGTTACGGCCTGTCGCTCAAGGCCGACGAGGTCACTTTCGACGCGCTTGCCGAGGCCGGGGTCTATCACCTGGGCGATCCGGATACGGTGGCGCAGGAGCTTGCCGACTTTTATGAGACCGCCGGCGGCTTCGGCACGCTCCTCATCGTCACCGGGAAGCATTGGGCGACCCGCGACAAGGTGTTCCGCTCGATGCGGCTGTTCATGGAACAGGTGGCGCCAAAACTTGCTGGCCTGGTGCCGGTGCGCGATCCCGACGCGGTCGCGGCGTGACTTTCATTATCGTTCCCCCCTTGTGGGAGAGGGATAATGAGGCGGAGGAAATCGAGATGCGTCTTGGGATATTCATGATGCCGGTGCACCCGCCGGCGCGCTCGTTCACCGACACGCTCGCCGAGGACGAGGAGAAGGCGCTTTACGCCGACCGGCTCGGCTTTGACGAAATGTGGCTCGGCGAGCATTTCTCGGCTTCGAGCGAACCGATCCCCTCGCCGCTGATGTTCATGGCGAGCCTCCTCCCGCGCACCAAAAATTTACGCTTCGGCACCGGAGTGATCTGCCTGCCGAACCACGATCCGGCGATCGTGGCGGCCGAGGTTGCCCAGTTCGACCACATGAGCCGCGGCCGCTTCATGCTCGGCATCGGCCCGGGCGGGCTGCTTTCCGATTTCGAGTTGTTCGGCAATGCCGATCGCGGCGTCCGCGCCCGTAAGACGATGGAATCGATCGCAACGATCAAGCGCATCTGGTCGCAGGATCCGCCCTACGATTTCCCGGGCGAATTCCGGCCGGTCCGGCTCAGGGACGCGATCATTGCCGAACTCGGCATCGGCACCATGCCGAAACCGTTCCAGAAATCGGGCCCGCCGATCACGATGTCGGTATCGAGCCGCAACTCGCCGACCGCGCGCGTCGCCGGACAGCAAGGCTGGGGGATTTTGTCCGGCAACAACATGCCGGCCAACGCGGTCGCGACGCATTGGCAGACGTATTTCAAGGCGTGTACGGAAGCGGGCATAGCCCCGCGCGGCGAGAATTGGCGGGTGGCGCGCAACGTCATGGTGGCGCCGAGCGCCGCCGAAGCCCGCGATCGCGTGTTTGCCGAACAAGGCTCCAATCGCTACTTCTACACCTATATGCGCGAGGTATTGTCGCGGGTCGGCATTCTGTCGGTCATGAAGCCCGACCCGAACATGCCGGACGACGAAGCCACGGTCGATGTCATCACCGAGGCTTGCGTGATCTACGGCTCGGCCAAGACTTTCCTCGACAAGCTTATCGCTTTTCACGACGCGGTCGGGCCGTTCGGCACGCTGTTGATGACCGGCTTGGACTGGAGCGGCCCGAACGCGGCCTGGGAGCGCGATTCGATGCGGTTACTCGCGCAAGAGGTGATGCCGAAATTTCGTCAGCACGCGGATCGGGAATCAGGCATCGGGAATCAGGAATCGGGAATCAGGAATCAGGAATCAGTAGGGGAGGTCATCCTACCGATGCCCGACTCCCGATGCCTGATTCCCGATTCCTGATCTCTGCATCCTTGCGCGGCAGTGTGCCGTGTGTGAAACTGATGCGTCCCAGGGGGCTATTTTCCTAGGGCGTCTTATGATGAGGAGGGACTGATGCGCCGTTATCGGATTCCGTTGTGTTTTGCGCTGGCGTTGGCGGGTCTGGCCTATTCCGGATCGATTGCCTCCGCCGAACCCTGCACCATCGGGCTCGGCGTGCACAACCACGCATCGATCTGGTTGAAGGGAAAGAAATTGGCGAAGTGCCATGGGGCGATGGGTTGCAAGTGCGTATCCTGCTGGAATCTTGACGGCTCCGCGTCCTCGACTTGCATCCCGCTCATCGTCAGCATGCCGAAGTAACGCCGGACCCCGGCGTAACGGCAACGGCTTAGCGAGGTTCGCCGCGCTGCGGTGAACCTTCTCGCCTGCGCGCGGTTTAGCTGCGGCTCGCTGCCCAGTTCAGCCATCGTCGCATCTTGCGGCCACAAACAGAAAAGCCCCGCGGCAAACCGCGAGGCTTTTGATTCTGAAATCGTGATGAGGAATGTTCCGTCCTGGCAGGCCTGGCAGCGACCTACTCTTCCAAACCTTGAGGTTTAGTACCATCGACGCAGAGGACTTTGACGGCCGAGTTCGGGATGGGATCGGGTATAGGCTCCTCGCTATGACCATCAGGAGCGAGGATGCCGGATTACGCTCCGCCAAATCCGCGCTTTTGCTGATATTTGAAAGCGTTAATCGGGGCAAAAACCCCGGGATCATTTTCACTCTCAGCTTCGATGGTCAAACCAGTATATTTCTGAGCGCGACTCACTCCGACAAGGAGCAGGACGATGCAGGACAACGACTATCCTGATCTACCCGCGGGCTTGGCTGATAAGGCTCCCGAGCATTTGGCGTTCCATGAGCGATTGTTTCGCAAAGGCGACCTGCCTGAGGACCGGCTGATCGCGTTGCGCGACGCTATTGTTGTGTGTGCGTGGTATCGCGTGCCGCCGCCGAAGTGGATAGCGGACGCGGTGACGGAACTTTGCTATCGTCAAATTCTTGCTGACCGTCGGCCAGGGCGGCTGGGCAGCTACCGCGCGCGATTCCGACAACACCGTATCCATTTGGTCCGGTGGGCCGCGGTAAGGCACTTAAGAGACAATTGCCGAGAGCGCGCTCGAACTTGGGATCACGCCTATGCCGAGGCTTCTCGCGAACTGCGAGGAACTGTTGCGCAGGGAAGCGAAGAGGCTATCGCGGCAAGCTACAAGGTGTTTGGACGAAATTCGCTAATGAAGTCCATAAGAAAGGACGGCGAAAACGCGTTAGCCGAGACAGCGCGTACGTATTTTGAAGCAAGAGACGCTCTGTTGGACATCGATAGGCTCTTTGACAGATAAGGCGGGAAAACCTTGCATATTCTTCCTCTTAGTGCCCTGGAACCGCCTGCGGTATCTCGCAGCGAGCGCGAGTCTCTGCGAGGAGGACCGTGCTCGGCCATACCCTAGCCGTGACCGCCTCCCGTATTAAGGATTTGATAAGAGGCATCGGCCTATCTTAACGGTCGCCACAAACGACAGATAACGGTCGCCACAAACGACAGATAAGTCCATATCGTCACTCTCGGAGCGTCCCATGTCCCGACTTCTTGAGCTTGCGATCCGCCTCATATTCGCGGCGTATTGCGCCAAACTTGCATTCAATTTCCTATACATGAACGAACCAGCCGCAGCGAGCGCCGCCTTCATCAGCGCT
>CAWGKM010000002.1:390000-1020824 GCA_963823225.1 uncultured Alphaproteobacteria bacterium
CTCACGAACGAGTTTTTGCGGCGCGCCCGCCTTCGCTAAAGCTATGGCGGGCAACCTTCGCGGCGCGAAGACTGGCTCCGCCAACCGAAGCGGCATTGTTTGGAACAATTGGCCGCGCAGGTTGGTGGAGCCAGACGGAATCGAACCGACGACCTCCTGCTTGCAAAGCAGGCGCTCTCCCAACTGAGCTATGGCCCCGACTGGCACGGTCCGCCTTCGCCAAGGGTACGGCGGACAACCTTCGTCCTCAGATGGCTTGCCAACCGAAGCTGCGGAGCAGCGAAGGTTGGTGGGCCTGGGAAGATTTGAACTTCCGACCTCACGCTTATCAAGCGCGCGCTCTAACCAGCTGAGCTACAAGCCCGTATCAGGTATCAGTAGCCAGGAATCGGGCATCGGGACAGATGCGCGTGCCTGATACCTGATTCCTGCCTACTGATCCCTGATGGCTCGTTCGCGAAGAAAGAGAAATGAAGACGGCGGCGTCCCGCACTAGGCAAACCGATCCGAAAACCGGTCTGCCCTGATGTTTCCAAGAGATCCGATAAAGACGCGTGAGGTGTCTCTGAAGGATCATCCTTAGAAAGGAGGTGATCCAGCCGCAGGTTCCCCTACGGCTACCTTGTTACGACTTCACCCCAGTCGCTGACCCTACCGTGGCCGGCTGCTCCCTTGCGGTTAGCGCACCGTCTTCAGGTAAAGCCAACTCCCATGGTGTGACGGGCGGTGTGTACAAGGCCCGGGAACGTATTCACCGCAGCGTGCTGATCTGCGATTACTAGCGATTCCAACTTCATGTGCTCGAGTTGCAGAGCACAATCCGAACTGAGACGGCTTTTTGAGATTTGCGCAGGGTTTCCCCATTGCGTCCCATTGTCACCGCCATTGTAGCACGTGTGTAGCCCAGCCTGTAAGGGCCATGAGGACTTGACGTCATCCCCACCTTCCTCGCGGCTTATCACCGGCAGTCCCCTTAGAGTGCCCAACTGAATGATGGCAACTAAGGGCGAGGGTTGCGCTCGTTGCGGGACTTAACCCAACATCTCACGACACGAGCTGACGACAGCCATGCAGCACCTGTGTTCCGGCCCCTTGCGGGAAGGAAGCCATCTCTGGCGACCATACCGGACATGTCAAAAGCTGGTAAGGTTCTTCGCGTTGCTTCGAATTGAACCACATGCTCCACCGCTTGTGCGGGCCCCCGTCAATTCCTTTGAGTTTTAATCTTGCGACCGTACTCCCCAGGCGGGATGCTTAATGCGTTAGCTGCGCCACTGACGAGTAAACCCGACAACGGCTAGCATCCATCGTTTACGGCGTGGACTACCAGGGTATCTAATCCTGTTTGCTCCCCACGCTTTCGCACCTCAGCGTCAGTACCGGGCCAGTGAGCCGCCTTCGCCACTGGTGTTCTTGCGAATATCTACGAATTTCACCTCTACACTCGCAGTTCCACTCACCTCTCCCGGACTCCAGCTTCTCAGTATCAAAGGCAGTTCTGGAGTTGAGCTCCAGGATTTCACCCCTGACTTAAAAAGCCGCCTACGTGCGCTTTACGCCCAGTGATTCCGAGCAACGCTAGCCCCCTTCGTATTACCGCGGCTGCTGGCACGAAGTTAGCCGGGGCTTCTTCTGCGGGTACCGTCATTATCTTCCCCGCCGAAAGGGCTTTACAACCCTAGGGCCTTCATCACCCACGCGGCATGGCTGGATCAGGCTTGCGCCCATTGTCCAATATTCCCCACTGCTGCCTCCCGTAGGAGTCTGGGCCGTGTCTCAGTCCCAGTGAGGCTGATCATCCTCTCAGACCAGCTACTGATCGTCGCCTTGGTGAGCCGTTACCTCACCAACAAGCTAATCAGACGCGGGCCGATCCTTCAGCGATAAATCTTTCTCCTTACGGACGTATCCGGTATTAGCCCAAGTTTCCCTGGGTTGTTCCGAACTGAAGGGCACGTTCCCACGTGTTACTCTCCCGTCTGCCGCTCCGTATTGCTACGGCGCTCGACTTGCATGTGTTAGGCCTGCCGCCAGCGTTCGCTCTGAGCCAGGATCAAACTCTCAAGTTGGATGAGAACTTTTTCCCGGCAAGTCACAACGTTTGACGAGGTCCCACTCTGAAACTTCTTGCAAAACCGAAGTTTCGCAAGACTTCACAGTGTTGACCTAAAACGTCGACCGCCGAAGTCTCTTCCTGGCCTTTTCCGCGACAAGGTTGCCCCGATCGCAGAAGCGGCCCGCAAGGACTCCGCCGTCCACGTTTCTCTTTCTTCCGATTCACCTGTCAAACATCCCGGAACCGGGCGGCTCCGTCGTTATCGGCACCGGCATTTTCGCCGAGCGCCGGAGTCGATGAAGCCCGAACATCCGACGCGGCGACGCGAACATGGCCACGACGTCATGGCCGAATGCTCGGTCACCGTGTGAACAGTGAGGGGCTTCGCAGACGCGCCATCGCGCCTAGCGGCGGCGCGCCCAAGAGGGTCTATATAGTCTTCGGCTGCCGACATTGTCAACCTTCCGGCGGCCCCGTCGACCCCTGTGGATGGCCGAAAATCCGGCAATTTTTGCCGGTTCTCGCTCGGCGATGGCGATTGGCGCGGCGGCAGCCGACCGACGCATTCGAACGGCCTAGATCGCGGTCCGAATTCGGTTTTTCGAGCGCCTGGCGCCGCACTGCAGCCACATTCCTCCGCCGTTCTTGCACGCTCTTAGCGGGGTGTCGCAACGAGGGGGAAACGACCGGCATCATTTAAGTTTTGCGCCTCGACCAACCGGGCCGTGTTGACGGTCCGGGGAGCGGCGGCGCATCGTGCGATCTCCCGCGTGCGGTTGCGAATGCAGTGACGTAGTCGGGGACGTTGTCAGTGCCGTTGGGGACTTAGGTCTTGGACCAAGCGAGGCTGCGCAGCGCAAGTCGGAGGTTTCATGCCGAGGCCATCGATCTCGGCAACGAACCGCCGCTTTCAGCGGATGGTGCCGGCAGTTTGGTCGACCGGCGCCGGCTCTCGGTGCAATGGTTTAGCGGCACCATCCTGACCGGACTGTGCGGCGCGGCCCTGATGGGCGGCGCCGTTTTTGCTTCGCTGGACGGTGAGACCAATTTCGCCAGTGCTCCCGAGCAAGTCGAAACCGCTCTGCGCGGGGCGATTTCGAGCATCGGCGACCGCCTGAGCGGTCTGCGCAAGACCGACCGCCTGCCGGCGCTCAGCGAGCCGAATGTCGCGCGGCAGATCGTGCGCGTTCCGATCTCGACGCGGGTGCGCGACCGCGAACTGGTGCGCGTGCGTTCCTACGTGCGCGTTACCGGCAATCTTTCGCTGACGGTCAGCGCTCTCTCCACCAACATCCCCCCGTACAACCCGCAAAAACTCCTCGCCGATTCCGTCGCCGGCGCCGACCAGACGCCGGCCGCGGAACCGGACGCCGAAGTTTCGTTCGTGACCTGCGATTTGGTGTCGGCTGCCAAACCAGCCAAAGTGACGCCGGCAGTGACGCCGGCGGTATGCGATCTCAATTCGTTACTGCCGAAGGTCAAGGTGGCAACGCTGTTGCCGCTCGACGACGTGCGCACGCGGGTGCGCGACGTCGCCGCCAGCATCGCAACGAGCACCACTGTCGTCGCCAATGCCGACGGCACGCCGAGTTTCAAATTAGGCTACGCCGCCGAAAGCGATCCCAGCACCTATTTCGGCTTCGAGCCGCGCGTCGTGCCCGAGAACGTTACGCTGTTGCCGAAAACGACGACCCAGATCAACGGCGGCGGCGACTGGAGCGAGCGCATGGTCGCCGTCAAACGGGGCGAGACGGTCGGCTCGATCCTGCGCGAACTCGGCGCCGCGCCCGAAGAGATCAAGAGCATCATCGCAGTGATCGGACCCGCCGCTCTCGAAGGCGGGTTGAAGGAGGGCCAGAAGCTGCGCGTGCTGATGGCCCCGGCCGGCCTCGGCCACATCGAGCCGTTGCGCGTCATCATCGCCGGCGACAGCGGCATCACCGCGGCGGTGGCGCTGTCCGACCTCGGCCAATACGTTCCGGTCGACATTCGCAACATCGATCCGGAGGTTACCGAAAGCGGCGAAGACGAAGCCAACGTGGACGACAACAGCGGCGTGCGGCTCTATCAGAGCCTCTACGAGACGGCGCTGCGCAACAACGTGCCGAACTCCGTGATCGAGGACCTGGTTCGCATCTACTCCTACGACGTCGATTTCGAGCGCAAAGTGCAGCCCGGCGACAGCTTCGACGTGCTCTATTCCGACGACGAGACCGGCGAAGGCCACAACGAAGTGCGCTACGCCGCGCTCACCGTCGGCGGCGAGGCCAAGAAGTACTACCGCTTTCAAACCTCCGACGACGGCGCTTACGATTACTATGACGAAGACGGCGTCAGCGCCAAGAAGTTCCTGGTGCGCAAGCCCGTTCCGGTCGGCATCGTGACTTCGCCCTTCGGCTGGCGCACCCATCCGCTCCTCCACATCAGCGAGATGCATACCGGCGTCGACTGGGGAGCGCCGTTCGGCACGCCGATCTATGCCGCCGGCAATGGCGAGGTGGAAGAAATCGGGCTCAAAGGCGGCTACGGCAAATACGTGCGTCTCCGCCATGCCAACGGTTATGAGACTGCTTACGGCCACATGACGGCGTTCGCGCGCGGGCTCGACGTCGGCAGCCACGTGCGCCAGGGCCAGATCATCGGCTTCGTCGGCTCTTCCGGCCTGTCGACCGGCTCGCACGTGCATTTCGAAATCATCGTCAACGACCGCTTCGTCGATCCCATGCGCATCAAACTGCCGCGCGGCCGCGTGCTCGATGGCGACACGCTTGCCAGCTTCGAGAAGGATCGGATTCAGCTCGATGCCGTGCTGTCGCATGAGCCGATGGCGCACGTCGCGCAAGCGACAAGACTATAACGTCGCGCAAGCGACAAAACTATAATGTCGCGCAGGCGCGCTGAAGCTTAAATGGCCCAAGATTAAATGAACGACAACGATCGCATCGAAGTGCGTTCGAGTCGGCTATGGGCGGCTTTTCACTTCAGTCTCACGCGGTGGCTGTTTCCCGCCTGCATGGTCGCCGACTATATCGGCGTTTCCACCAAAATCGTCAGGTTCTGGCTGACGCCGTGGCGGCGTACCGACGAACATTTGCCGGCCTCGCACATCGCCGAGGTCATCCACGTCCGCGGCTTCTTCTGGGACGCGATCAGCGTGGAAAGCTCGGGCGGGCTTAATCCATTGCGCGTTTCCGGTCTGCCGAAGCGCCGCGCGCGCATTTTCGTCGCGCATGTGCGCGAGCGATTGAACCAAACCGCCGTCACGCTGCCAGCAGCGCGGCGTTGAACGATTAACGCTCAAACACTGTATAGAGTGCCAAGGATCGCGGCGACGGCCGCAAGAGCGACGAACCAAATTGCAGCAATGAATGAGTAGCTTCCCCTCCAGTCTGCTTTCGGTTGGGAATATTCCTGAGGCAAAACGCTTTCAGACATGAACGCACCGCTATCGAATAATTCCAGAGCCTTTTCGATTCTTGCTCCGCTCAGGCGTTTTTCTTGATAACGACCGTAATTCTTACGCAAATAAACCGAACTGACTATTGCGAGAGCAATTACGAGACTGCTTAACAGAACTGGCGCTCCTTTGAAGGTGGCGAGCCCAGCGAGCGCAACATCAGCGCTGATTACTAGTTTCATTGTATTCCAATTTCGTTCGCGCCAAAATATGAGCTCTTTGTTGTTCTCGAGATAGAGTGTTTTTAGCAGATCATATTTTTGGTTGGCATCGAGCATCACTGGCTCCATAGTAAGAGCGCCACGAAGTCTCGCGCTAACGAAGCGCTAACGCAAGTGCGCTATGCCGCCGCCGCCACCGCCGCGCCGTTGAAGCTTAAGCCGTCGCGGCCGGCCGAGACCTTGACCTTCTCGCCGTCCTTGATGCCGCCGGACAGAATGAGCTCGGCCAGCGGGTCCTGCACCGATCTCTGGATGACGCGCTTGAGCGGCCGCGCGCCGTAGGCCGGATCGTAGCCCTTCTCGGCGAGCCACTCGCGCGCTTTGGCATCGAGCGTAATCGCGATCTTGCGGTCGTCCAAGAGCTTTTGCAGCCGCTCGATCTGGATATCGACGATGCGGCCCATATGCTCGCGCTTGAGCCGATGGAACAGAATGATCTCGTCGACGCGATTGAGGAATTCGGGGCGGAAATGCGCGCGCACCTCGGCCATGACCTGATCGCGCACTTTGTCGGTATCCTCGCCTTCGGCTTGCGCGACGAGATACTCGGAGCCGAGATTCGACGTCATCACGATCAGCGTGTTGCGGAAGTCGACGGTACGGCCCTGGCCGTCGGTCAGGCGGCCGTCGTCGAGCACCTGCAACAGCACGTTGAACACGTCCGGATGCGCTTTTTCGATCTCGTCGAACAGCACGACCTGGTAGGGCCGCCGCCGCACCGCTTCGGTCAGCGCGCCGCCTTCGTCATAGCCGACATAGCCGGGCGGCGCGCCGATCAGCCGCGCCACCGAATGCTTCTCCATATATTCCGACATATCGACGCGGATCAGCGCATGCTCGTCGTCGAACAGAAATTGCGCCAGCGCCTTGGTCAGCTCGGTCTTGCCGACGCCGGTCGGACCTAAGAACATGAACGAGCCGATCGGCCGGTTTGGATCCTGCAAGCCGGCGCGGGCCCGGCGCACCGCGGTGGAGACCGATTTGACGGCTTCGGCCTGGCCGACCACGCGTTTGCCGATCTGATCCTCCATGCGGAGCAGCTTTTCGCGCTCGCCTTCGAGCATGCGGTCGACCGGAATGCCGGTCCAGCGCGACACCACCTGCGCGATGTGATTGGCGGTCACCGCCTCTTCGGCCAAAGTGCTCGACGTGCCGGCGGCCGCGCCTTCGATCTGCTTGAGCTTGGCTTCGAGTTGCGGCAGCACGCTGTATTGCAATTCGCCGGCGCGCTGATAGTCGCCGCGGCGGATGGCGTCGGCGAGATCGTTCTTGGCCTTGTCGAGCTTATTCTGCAAATCGGCGGCCGACGACAGCTTGTCTTTCTCGGCCTTCCATTTTGCCGTGAGCGCGTCGGCTTGTTCCTGTAAGCGGGCGAGATCCTTCTCCAGCCGCCTCAATCGGTCCTTCGACGCCGGATCGCTTTCTTTCTTCAGCGCCTCCTGCTCGATTTTGCCGCGCACGATCTCGCGGTCGAGATTGTCGAGCTCCTCGGGCTTGGAATCGATCTGCATGCGCAACCGCGCCGCCGCCTCGTCGACCAGATCGATCGCCTTGTCGGGCAGGAAGCGGTCGGCGATGTAGCGATGCGACAGCGTCGCCGCCGCAACCAGCGCGCCGTCGGTGATTTTCACTTTGTGGTGCGCCTCGTATTTTTCCTTCAAGCCGCGCAAGATCGAGATGGTGTCCTCGACGGAGGGCTCGTTGACGTAGATCGGCTGGAACCGGCGCGCCAGCGCAGCGTCCTTCTCGACGTGCTTTTTATATTCGTCGAGCGTGGTGGCGCCGATGCAATGCAATTCGCCGCGCGCGAGCGCCGGCTTGAGCAGGTTGGACGCGTCCATCGCGCCGTCGGCCTTGCCGGCGCCGATGATGGTGTGCATCTCGTCGATGAACAGGACATAGGCGCCGGCCGCGCCGGTCACCTCTTGCAGCACCGCCTTGAGCC
Source organism: uncultured Alphaproteobacteria bacterium (assembly GCA_963823225.1). Lineage (GTDB taxonomy): Bacteria > Pseudomonadota > Alphaproteobacteria > Rhizobiales > Xanthobacteraceae > BOG-931. The sequence continues at coordinate 397,680 of CAWGKM010000002.1, forward strand.
GCTCCTCGAATTCGCCGCGGTATTTCGCCCCGGCAATGAGCGCGCCCATGTCGAGCGCAAGGAGCTTCTTGTCTTCGAGGCTTTCCGGCACGTCGCCGTTGACGATGCGCAGGGCCAAGCCCTCGACGATCGCGGTCTTGCCGACGCCCGGCTCGCCGATGAGTACGGGGTTGTTCTTGGTCCGGCGCGACAGCACCTGGATGGTGCGGCGGATTTCCTCGTCGCGGCCAATGACGGGATCCAGCTTGCCGTCGCGCGCGGCCTGGGTGAGATCGCGGGCATACTTCTTCAGCGCGTCGTAAGCGTTCTCGGCCGAGGCACTGTCGGCGGTGCGGCCCTTGCGCAAGGCTTCGATGGCGGCATTGAGCGTCTGCGGCGTGACGCCGGCCTGGCTGAGGATCTTCCCGGCTTCGCTGTTTTTCTCCAAAGCGAGCGCGAGCAGAAGCCGTTCGACCGTGACAAAGCTATCGCCGGCCTTCTCGCCGGCCTTCTCCGCGGTGTCGAACACGCGAGCCAATGCCGGATCGAGATAAATCTGCCCGGCGCCGCCGCCGGAAATCTTCGGCCGCTTGGCGAGCGAAGCTTCGACCGCGGCAAGCGCCGCGCGCGAATTACCGCCCGCGCGGTCGATCAGGCCCGCGGCGAGCCCCTCGGGGTCGTCGAGCAGGACCTTTAATAGATGCTCGGGGGCGAATTGCTGGTGTCCCTCGCGCTGGGCGAGCGACTGGGCAGACTGAACGAAGCCGCGGCTGCGGTCGGTGTATTTTTCAAAGTCCATGTCACTCCCTCGGCCTATCCCGGCGCCCTGCAATAACAAAGGCGCGGCCGGAACATCGTCACTGGGTTGAATTTGCGGGCTTTTCCATGAAGAAAATCAAGGAAACCGACACCCGTGGCGGACCCCTTGAAGGCGATCCACCGCATGAAATATGGGGGCAAAAGCGGCCGGGAAAAGAGGCGGGCAGAGGCTTTTCCCGGATGCGGCGCAGCGCGATAGCGGTGCACCGCTGATCCGGGATCGTCGCAAACTCAGAGCTTCCGAAGGTCCCGGGTCTGCAGCGCACCACTCCGCTTTCGCTACGTGCTGCGCTGCGCCCGGGAAACGTGGCATTGATGCTGCATGCCCCACGTCCACTCCATCTACCGCTACCCGATAAAGGGCCTCAGCCCCGAGGCGCTGCCGCGCGCCGCGCTCGCGCCCGGCCAAACCATTCCCGGCGACCGGCTCTATGCCATCGAGAATGGGCCGTCCGGCTTCGATCCCGCCAAGCCCTATTTGCCCAAGACGCATTTCCTGATGCTGATGAAGAACGAACGGCTGGCGGCCTTGCGCACCGCGTTCGATCACCAAACCCACACGCTAAGCATCAGACTTGGCGAGCGCGAAGCCGCGCGCGCCGACCTGCGCAGCGCGGCAGGCCGCGCGGCAATCGAAAACTTCTTCGCAAAATATTGCGCCGACGAATTGCGCGGACCGCCGAAAATCCTGCATGCCGACGGCCACAGCTTCTCCGACGTCGCCCGCAAGGTCGTCTCGATCATCAACCTCGCCTCGGTCGCCGCGGTCGAGAATATGGTCGGCGCTCCGGTCGATCCGCTGCGCTTCCGCGGCAATGTCTATGTCGAGGGCTGGAAGGCCTTTAGCGAGCTCGATCTGGTCGGCAAGGAACTCACGATCGGCCGTAACGCCCGTCTCAAAATCGTCAAGCGCATCGTCCGCTGCGCCGCCACCAATGTCGATCCCTCAACCGGCATCCGCGACCGCGAAATACCCAAGGCGCTGATGCGCCATCTCGGCCACGGCGATTGCGGAATTTATGCCGAGGTGGTCGCGGGCGGGGAGATTGCGGCGGGGGATGCGATCGCGATTGTGTGATAGGTAGCCCGCATGCTCCGTTCGTCATGGCCGGACTCGTCCCGCCTGCGGGCCGTAGTCCTCGACTAGCAATGTCCTGGACTAGCAATCCGCGCGCGAGCAGGCCCTTCGGCGGACCAAGGTCCGGCCATCCACGTCTTTGGCTTGGCTCGGGCTCTAAGACGTGGATGCCCGCGACATAGGCGAGCCAACGGGTCCGGCCCGAAGTGGCCGGCCCGATGACAAGCTCCGCGACGCCGTTCTTCGAACGGCTATCCGCGGGCATGACGGCCGGGAAATGCCGTCACTTTTCCATTGACATTCGTCACCATTTCAGTGATAAATAGTGCGAATCAAATCTCGCCCAAAAGGACGCCGCCGGGTGACGCCGGCGGACAGGGGCGAGGCGGTTCCCGCGGGCGGGGCTGTCACCTCCGCTCCCGGGCGGCTCCGGGAATATACGCCCGGCCGGCACTATGACCGGTCTGCGGGGAAACCCGCTGCACCGTAGGACGGCCGGGGACGGGTAACGCCCGTCCCTACCTAGTACCGTCCCGGGAAGCGCGTAACTGGAGTTGAGCGGTGGCGTTCGGTCGCTGCCGCAAGCGCCGTGGTGGAACGCCGGCAGGCGAGCGCGCCCGACAGCGGAAGGGCGGCGCAAGCCGCCTTTCCGTGGCGCGCGGCCGTGCCCGCTGGCACGGCAACATGAAACACTGCGTTTGCCGGCGTTCCGCTTCCTTTTCTTTCGTCAGTAGCCCGGGTTGAGCATCGCGAAACCCGGGATGGACATTGAAGCTTCTTGATCGTCCCCGGATTGCGCTCCGCTCCATCCGGGCTACGGGCTGTTTGACATTGCGGCGTGCACAACTCGGATGCCGATGCATCGCGGGAATGGAGTGACTTATCCGCCCCCGCGATAGCGGGGGAGGATGAAGGGAGGCTCACGTCCCCGCGTTGGGGTCGTGATAGAGCTCGCCGACGATGCCGGTCGTGCCGGGCTTGGCGCGCTCGAGGTAATACCGGCCGTCGCGGTCGCGGCTGAGCCGCCCGGCTTGGCGCAACTCGTCGATGGCGCAGGCGACTTCGCGGCCGTCGCGGCTGCCGAGCGCTTCGACGATATCGGCGTAGAACATCGGCCCCGAACCGAGCGCCTGTTCGACGGTCTGATAGCGCGCCGGGCCTTTGAACAGCTTGGCGGCGCAGCGCATCAGCGGAATCTGGCCGTCGCGGCCGAACGGCCGCGTGCAATCGAAACCGGATTTGGCGCCGGTGCGCCTGCCGTTGAGCGACGGATCCATGGTCATGCCCATCATGCCTTGCAGCACGACGAGATCCTCATCGGCCTGGAAGCGCGTGCCGATCGCCCACTCGACCTGGCGGTCGTCATGGACGTCGATGTCTTCGTCGAACACATAGACGTGCTTCAAGGTCGCGATGCCGCCGAACAGCGCGGCGATAGCGACGCGCGCCTCGCCGAAGGCGCGCTGGCGGATCGCAACGCGCAGCGTGTTGGAGCCGCCGGAGACTTCGCGCAGATAGACCGCGACCGGCTCGCGCACGCAGTTTTTAAGGATGCGCATGGCTTGCGCTTCGACGCGCATTGCAGAGATCACGGCGCTATCCGTCTGGTCGAGCACGTAAGCCGAGCCGTGCAACAGCGTGTGGTGCATGACGTCGGCGCGCATGGTGATGGCGGTGCAATGAAACACCGGATCCATGTGGATGGCGCCGTAATAGCCCATATATTCGCCGTACGGCCCTTCCGGTTCGACATAGCCGCGTTCGTCGAGATAGCCTTCGAGCGTCATTTCGGCGTCGGCCGGAACGAGAATATCGTTGGTCAGGCTTTTGACCACCGGCGCCGGCTCGGCGCGGAAGCTCGCGACCAATGCCAGCTCGTCGCCGCCTTGCCGCGTCGTCGCGGCGAAGAAATCGAGCGGATGGGCGCCGGCGGTGAACGTCACCGGCAATTTCTCGCCGCGCGCCACGGCGGCGGTGTAGATGCGCTTGAGATCGGACGGCGCGGTGACGTTGATGCCGCATTCGGTGCGGTTGCGCAGGCTCAATCGCCGGCAGCCGACATTGCGTCGCCCGGTCGCCGGATCGACGGTGTAATCGATCGCCGAACTCATATAGCAGGAGCCGTCGAGCGCGTGCTGCGGATGAAACGGCAGCTTGCTGAGATCGACCTCGTTGCCGGCGATCGTCACCGCGTGGACCGGCGCGTCCGCCGACAGCACTTCGACGACCGGCTGCGGGTTGGCGAGCCGCTTGAAATATTCGTCGTGGAGCTTGTCTTCGGTGGTTTCGAATGCGGCCGCCAAGCGCCGGCGGCTGCCGGCCGTCTTGGCGGCGAGCTCGACCTGTTCCGGCCCGGCTCGCTCGAACAGCACGGCCTTGTCGGTCGCCTCGATGATCGAGCTCAATTCCGTCAGCGGCACCGGCTCCTCGTACACGTCCACCTCGCCGAGCTCGATCAATCGCTCGACAAAGCTGCGCAGCCGGTACTTGGCGAAATCGAGATTGGAAGCGGGCATCGCCGGAATGACACCAGCGGCGAAGCTTTAAGTCAATCGGGGCAAACCGTGCAGCGGCGGAGCAGCCGCGGCTTACTTGCCCCAGCCGAAGTGATAGTTCAGGCCGGCGCGCACGACATCGTCATGCATCGACACATTGTCGGTCACCGCCGGACCGCAATTGAGCGCCGCAATTGAACCGGCCGAGATCGACGTGGAGATATTCCGCCTTGGCGCTCCAGTTGCCGGGCAGCGCGACTTCGAGGCCGCCGCCGATGGTCCAGCCGGCATTGGTGGTGCTCGCACCGGCAAAGCCGGGCGTGGTGGCATCGATATCGCCGACGGCGAGGCCGCCGGTGACGTAGGGCAGGATGCCGCCGAACGCGTAACCGACGCGGCCGCGCACGGTCGACAGCCAGTTGTCGTTGATGGTGCAGCCGGCCGGGCACCCGTCGTGCCGGTGCCCTTGAGATTCGACCAGTCCATATCGCCTTCGAGGCCGAGCACCGCGCTGCCGAATTGCCAATTATAGCCGGCGGTGCCGCCGGCCTGAGCGCCGGAAAAATCGACCGGCGTCGAGGTCGCGCTCCACCAGGAATGGCCCCAGCCGCCGCCGCCATTGGCGCCGATATAGAAGCCGGTCCAGTTAAAGGCCTGCGTGAATTCCGCCGGCGGCGCCTTGTAGAGCGGCGCCAGCGACAAATCGGCCGCGGCGGCGCATTGCGCCGCAACCAGCGCACCGAGCGCAAAACATCCGGCGATAGACTTCTTCATCATTGGAATTCCTGGCCTCACTGGCGTCGGCGTCTTCAGATTTGCCGTTCGCATCTACGATTTACGCACAACTTCGTTACCCTCGGCTTACCGCGTTGGTTAACACCCTAAGGGTCGTGGATGCGGACGCTACTTTATCGGCCAGAAGGGCGAAATTGTGCCGGTCGAACGGCGTCACAAAGGCGGGCACGGCCGGCAAAATGCGGCTAAGAAGTGGAACAATGCGACGGCGGAACCAAGGGAGGTCGCGTGTCCTGGGTGGTTTTCGCGTTTTCCGGCCCGGTGCTGTGGGCCATCTCGGTGCATCTGGACAAGTACCTCGTCGAGCGCTTCTTCAAGGAGAGCAACGTCGCGGTGTTGCTGTTGTTCACCGCCTTCGTCGGCGTGCTGCTGCTGCCGTTCATCTGGCTGTTCGAGCCCAACCTGACCGCGCCCGGCGGGACCGGCATCGCGCTGATCATCGCCTCCGGCATCCTGTTGATGGGCGCGCTCTTGTTCTACCTGCAGGCCCTGCAAACCGAGGAGGCCTCGGTGGTGGCGCCGTTCTTTCAGGCGGCGCCCTTGTTCGGCTATGGGCTCGCTTATCTCGTCCTCGGCGAGACGCTGTCGGTCCGGCAACTGGCGGGCGGCGGGCTGATCGTCATCGGCACGCTGATCGTTTCGATCGATCGCGGCGCCGGCGCGTTCAAGGCGCGGCTCGCGGCGCTGATGCTGGCGTGCGGCTTTACCATCGCGCTCAGCGCGCTGATCTTCAAGATTTTCGCCATCGAGACCGAATTCTGGACCACCACGTTCTGGATGTTCGTCGGCGAAGCGATTTTCGGCTGCGGCCTGTTGGCGATGCCGTCGTATCGCGCGCAACTTGCTGCGGCGTTGCGGGCCAATGCCGCCGCGCTGCTTTCGATCAACGCCGCCAACGAGCTGATCAATCTGGGTGGCGGATTGGGCAACCGCTATGCGCTGATGTTCGCGCCGCTGAGTCTCGTTCAGGCGATCGGCTCGACGACGACGCTGTTCGTCTTTGCCTTCGGGGTAATCCTAAGCGTGCTGTGGCCAAAACTCGGCCGCGAAAACTTGTCCGGCCGCGACCTGATGCAGAAGGGCGTCGCCGCGGCACTGGTCGCGGTCGGCGTGGCGCTGGTAACCCGGTGATGCGGCTTGCGTTCGGCAGGGTATTCCTATGACGGAAGACAAGGACGACAAAATTGAAATCGTCGCGACGCGCGAGGCCTATGCGGGCTGGACCAAGCTTCTGGTCGCGACGGTCCGGCTGCCCGACGGGCGCACGATCAGGCGCGAGATCGAGGATCACGGCGAAGCGGTGTGCGTGTTGCCGTACCATCCGATCCGCAAGGCCGCGGTTCTGGTGCGGCAGTCTCGCCTGCCGGTACTCTACGCCGCCGAGCGGCAGCAGACGCTCGAAGCCATCGCCGGCGTCATCGAGGATAAAGATGCGGAAACCTGCGTGCGCCGCGAGGCCATGGAGGAGGCGCATTTGAAACTCGATTCGCTGGAGCATGTGTTCACGGCTTGGACCATGCCCGGCCTATCCACCGAGCTCATGCATTTCTATATGGCGGTCTATTCGGGCGAGGCGCGGCCGCAGGTCCACGGCGGCGCCGATGAGGATGAACACACCGTCGCCGTCGAGATCGGGCTCGCCGAGCTGGCGCAAATGGCGGACGCCAACGCGCTGCCCGACGCCAAGACGCTGGTGCTGGTGCAAACGCTGCGCCTGCGCCGGCCCGATTTATTCTGACTGTGCGGGCCTGGAATAAGCCGCGATCGGTCCCCATCGTTAATACGCACCGGATTCGTCTCGGCTTCGCAGAGTGCTATAATGCAACCGGGTTACGGTCGGCGATTTTTCGTAACTGAGTCAGGCCCAAGATGAACTGGATCTCCAACGTTGTACGGCCGAAAATCCGCAGCATCCTGCGGCGCGAAGTGCCGGAAAATCTCTGGATCAAATGTCCGGAAACCGGCCAGCTCGTTTTCTACAAGGACGTCGAGGCCAACCAGTTCGTCATCCCCGGCTCGAACTATCACATGCGCATGAGCGCCGGCGCGCGCATGAAATCGATGTTCGACAACGAAACCTGGTTCGACATCGCGGTGCCGGAAGTGCCGGTCGATCCGTTGAAATTCCGCGACGAACGCCGCTACGTCGACCGGCTCAAAGATGCGCGGACAAAGACCGGGCTCAACGACGCGGTCAAGCTCGGCTACGGCAAGCTCGACGGTTTTGCCGTAGTCATCGGCGTGCAGGATTTCGATTTCATGGGCGGCTCGCTCGGCATGGCGGCGGGCGAAGCGGTGGTCAAGGGGCTGGACACCGCGGTGGAAAAGGGCAGCCCATTCGTGATGTTCGCGGCCTCGGGCGGCGCGCGCATGCAGGAAGGCATCCTGTCGCTGATGCAGTTGCCGCGCACCACCATCGCCGTGCAGCGCATGCGCGAGGCGCGCAAGCCCTATATCGTGGTGCTGACCAATCCGACGACCGGCGGCGTCACCGCGTCTTATGGCATGCTCGGCGACGTCCATATCGCCGAGCCGGGAGCGCTGATCGGCTTCGCCGGTCCGCGCGTCATCGAGCAGACCATCCGCGAGAAGCTGCCGGAGGGATTCCAAAAGGCCGAATATCTGCGCGACCACGGCATGGTCGACATGGTGGTGCATCGCCACGACTTGCGCGCGACCATCGCGCGATTGTGCCGGCTCCTGATGAAGGCGCCCGCGAGCGTGCCGCAACCGCGCGTCCTGGCGCCGCCGGTGCCCGCGCCCGCGACCACGTGAGCGCTCGGAGGGCCAACGCGGCGCCGATCGACGCCATGCTGGCGCGGCTATTGGCGCTGCATCCCAGGCGCATCGACCTCTCGCTCGATCGGATCGAACGCCTGCTCGCCGCGCTCGGCCACCCCGAGCGGCGGCTGCCGCCGGTCATCCATGTCGCCGGCACCAACGGCAAGGGCTCCACCATCGCCTTTGCGCGTGCGATCCTCGAAGCGGCCGGCAAGCACGTGCACGTTTACACGTCGCCCAATCTGGTTCGCCTCAACGAGCGGTTTCGCCTCGCGCGGCGGGACGGCGGCCGGCTGGTCGACGATGCCGAGCTTGGCGCGGCGCTCGCCGAATGCGAGGAAAACAACGGCGGCGCGCCGATCACCGTGTTCGAGATCGAGACCGCCGCGGCGTTCCTGCTGTTTTCGCGCCATCCCGCCGACCTGGCGCTGCTTGAAGTCGGGCTCGGCGGCCGGCTCGACGCCACCAATGTCGTCGAGCGGCCGTTAGCGAGCGTCATCACGCGCGTGTCGCTCGATCACCGCGAGTTTCTCGGCGACACGATCGAAAAAATCGCCGCCGAGAAGGCCGGGATTCTGAAAGCCGAGGTGCCGGCCGTCGTCACCGGTCAGCCGCGCGCGGCACTCGCGGTCATCGAGCGCCAGGCGGCGCGGCTCAAGGCGCCGCTTTCCATCGCCGGCGAGCACTGGACCGCGACCGAAGAACGCGGCCGGCTCGTCTATCAGGATAGCGAGGGGCTTTTGGATCTGCCGCCGCCAAAACTTTACGGCCGGCACCAGTTCGAAAACGCCGGCGCCGCGGTCGCGGCGCTTCGCGTCAGCGGGCTAAAACTTCCACCCGCGGCATTCGAGGCCGGCATGACGGCGGTCGATTGGCCGGCGCGCATGCAGCGGCTGTCGCACGGCCGGCTCGCGGCTTTGGCGCCGCCGGAGAGCGAGCTCTGGCTCGACGGCGGCCACAACGTGGACGGCGGCCAAGCCATTGCTGCGGCGCTCGCCGATCTCGAGGAGCGCGTCTCGCGGCCGCTGGTGCTCATCGTCGGTATGTTGTCGACCAAGGATAAAGAGGGGTTCCTGAGAAATTTCGCCGGCCTCGCCAGACGGGTGATCGCCGTGCCGATCCATCAGGACAAGGCGGTGCCGGCGGCCGAACTCGCCGACGTCGCCGGCAGTATCGGCATTCCGGCGCTGGCGCGCGATGATCTCGAAAGCGCGATCGCGGTCGCCGGCAAGCTCGACCTTCATCCGGCGCCGCGCATCCTCATCACCGGTTCGCTCTATCTCGCCGGCGAGGTGTTGGCCTTAAACGGCACGCCGCCGCAGTAAAAAATGTAGCCCGGGTGAGCGGAGCGAAACCCGGGAACGATCGATCAGCGGGAAGGCCGATCCCGGATTTCGCTTCCGCCTACGCGCTGTGCGCTTCGGCGGACTCAAATCCACCGTAGCTCGCCGAGCGAGCGTAGGTGGGTCGCTCATCCGGGCTACGAGTTACAGCCTGATCTCGCCGAGATTGATGCTGACGCCCAGATCGGCCTCCACGGTCTTGGAGCGGCCGTCGGCGTAGATCTGCACGACGTAGCGGCCGGAATTCTCATCGAGCTTGTCGAATTTGAAATCGCCGTAATTATCGGTCGTCGTCACCGCGACCGACGCGCCGTCCTTGACGAGCTGGACGTTGGCGCCTCCCACGCAATCGACCACGCCGTTTTTTTCCTCGGCCAGCGTGCCGCCGATGAAGCATTTCGAGTAGCGCCACAGATTGCGGTAATAGACGCGGGGCTTCGCGTTGAGCTCGGGCTTCATGACTTCGAGCTGCTCGTCGTGCGCCAGCCGCTCCATCTCCTCGTCCTCGAGTTTGACCGCGCGCATGGCGCCGGTCGGGCACGATTGCTGGCCCCGCGTCTGCTGCCAGCCCTGGTCGATCAGATGGGCGTCGAAGGTCCAGGCCTGCGGCAGCGATAAATCCTCGTTCCACCAGATGTGGCCGTAAGGACAGGCGTCGACGAGCTGTTTCTGACCCTTCGCTTTCTTCGGATCGATAATGACGATGCCGTCCTTGCGTTTTTTGATGGCGCCGGTCTTGTCCGCCTTCATGCACGGCGCATCGTCGCAATGGTTGCACATGGTGGGAACGTAGGCGATGTCGATCATCGGCAGCTGTCCGCGTTCCTTTTGCAGAATGTTGATCCACTTGTGGCCATGCTTCGGCATTGGCGCCGAATAGCCGGGCCATTCGTTGCCGACATATTCGTCCATGGCGGCGAGCGTGCACAAATTGCAGTTGGTGCACTCGGCCACGTCGATGATCATGTTCCATTTTTTCATGGCGATACTCTTATCCACTCCTGTCATGCTCCGCGAAGGCGGAGCATCCAGTAGCCGCCGATGTTGCGGCAAATATTGTGGCATTTGTGATTACTGGATCGTCCGCCTGCGCGGACGATGACAGTGTGGTCACTTTGCCGGCACCAATTGCGCTCGCTTGAGCGTACGCTTAACGTCCTCGTCCTTATCCATGGCGGCGAACGCGGCCGACACGTGCTCGGTGCGGCCGTCCCACAGCTCGACCTCGACCAGGCCCTGCGAACCGGCGAGCGAATGCGTCGACTTGGTCTGCGAGCGATGTGGCATCAACAGATTAATCACACCACCGCGGTCCACCGACCGGCCGGGCTCGCCCATCGGTTCGTACAGCGCCGAGGATTCGAAGCTGTGGGCCACGCCGCGCGACAGCCGCTGGGTAAGCACCGCCGCGCAGATCACCGCACCACGGTCATTGTAAACTTTGACAAGATCGTGCTGCTTGATGCCACGCGCCGCGGCATCTTCCGCATTCATGCGCACGGTCCAATAGTACCAATCTTTCACCTTCACCCGGTGGTCCGGGATGTTGAGTAGGAAGCTGTCCTTGCCGTCGCCCTGGGTGTGAAAGCTATACCTGCAGTGCGGCGTGAGCAGCTGCAGCGGATATTTCCGGAACAACTCGCCCGATTGCGGACCCTCCCACGACGGCACGTATTCGACGACCGGCGGCCGCTCCGGATCGTTCAAACGCTTGAGGCTATTACACTCGAATTCGAGCTTGCCGGATTGGGTCTGTAGGCCTTTTTGGAACTCCACCGAATAGTCGGACGGCAGTGGGTGCGGCTCTGGAACGTCCTTCTTGCGGTTTTCGAAGAACCAGCGGAACGACACCGGCGCGCGCAGTTTCTCCTTCTCCGACGGCACCACGTAGTAGCCGCGGCGAATGAACTTTTTCCACGATATCGCCTTGGGCATGTCGGACGCATCGTAGAGGCGCTTGACCCAATCGATCTCGTTCACGCCTTCGGAGAAGTAGTTGGCGAGCCCGAGCCGCTTGCAGATCTCGTTGAAGATCCAGAAGTCGGATTTGGACTCCCCGAGTGGCTTGATGGCCGGCGCCTGGAAGATGATGACGCGATGGTTGAGCTGCTGCTGGCCGTGATGGCCGTAACCGCCCAGCCCAGCCCATTCGCTGATGTCCACCCGCTCGAAATTCGTGCACGCCGGCAGGATGATGTCGGCAAATTTTGTGTCGCCTTCGAACCAGATCGCCTGGCTGACGACGAACTCGAGGTTTGGCGATTGGAACATCTTCACGTGGCGGTTCGTGTTGTTCATGGTCGGGATCAGAGAACCGCCGTATTTGAACATCATCCGCACCAGCGCGTGACCACTCGCCGGATAGCTAAACTTCTGGAACTGCGCTTCGATCGACTTGCCGTTCCACGGGTAGCCGCCGTCGGCTTTCCCTTCGAGAATCGCCTCGGGCAGGAAGATGCGCGGAATCCTCTGCTGCGGCGTGTTCATCGTCGGCAGTTGTGGCATGCGCTGAAACAGCTCAACGGCCATCGCTGTCTTCTCGATATCGCCGGACATGCCGCCGTCGGCGTAGCCCGGGAAATAGAAATTGAGATCGACCGGGGCGCCCCATTGCAGATTGCCCATGTTGATGCCGGGCTTGCCTAGACCCTGCATCGCAATCAGGCACACCATGGTGCGTGCCCACTGAATGCCGGTCTGATTGCGGCAGGCGCCGCCGTGGCCGTTGCCCCAGCCGCCGCAGCCGAGATAGGTGCGCTTGGCCGCCCATTCGCGTGCTAGCGCACGCACGTCTTTGGCAGGAACGCCGGTCTCCCGCTCTTGCCATTCGGGCGACTTCGGTACGCCGTCGCGCTCGCCCATGACGTAGGCCTTCCAGGCGTCGAAGCCCACCGTATGCGCAGCCACGTATTGTTTGTCGTAGAGTCCTTCTTTGATCCAAACGTAAGCGATCGCCATGGCGAGCGCCGGCGAGGTCGTTGGCTTAGGGCAGATCCATTTGCCCGGCAGAAATTGGGCGGACGAGTTGTAATAGGGATCGATGTGCACGACCTTGATGCCGAGCCTCTTCAGCCACTGCCGGCGCACCGTGCCTTCCTGCGCGCCATAGGAGCCGCTGGTGGTATCGGGATCGGCAGCCCAGAACACCACCATCTCGCAATTCTGCAGCAGGTCCTCGACGGTGCCGTAAGTCTCGCACTGGCCGACGCGCAGCGTGTAGCCCCAGTGGTGCGCGGCGCCCCAGTACCAGCCTTCCCAGCTGTCCGGATTATGGTGGACGGGCGTGTGGCCGACGGCATTGGCAAAGCGGTACAGCGCACTGAGGTAATAGCCGATATGGCCCCAGGTATGATGCGAGCCGTGCGAGACGGTCATGGCCCCCATGCCATGATCGTGCCGCACGCGTTTGATCTCGCTGGCAACGATATCGAGCGCTTCGTCCCAGCTAATCCGCACGTAGCCTGATTTGCCGCGGTTCCCCGCGTTGCGCTCACCCTGCGGATCGAAATCGACGCGCTTCATCGGGTAGAGCAAGCGGTCCGGCGAATAGATCATCGACCGGCAGTTCTGACCGTGCGGGGCGAGCGTGGTCTTGCGCGGCGGCGTGAATTTCATTCCGCGCGCATGAATCGTCCATGGCTGCGTATCTGTTTCGTCGAAATCGATCGGCGTGGTACGGATGATCTTGCCGTCCTTCACGTAGACGAAAAGCGGGCCGCCGTTGGCCATGTTGCAATAGCGCACCGTGCCGCCGGACATGCGGACGCCGAATTTCCAGCCCACGGTCTGCATCATCATCAAGGTCTGGGCAAACCAGTTGGTGAGATCCTCCGGCCCGTCGACCGCGATCGTAAAGTCCTTCTGCGCATTGACCTGGTTGAGCCATTTGATCGGCGGCGTCAGCAGCGCGGCGCCGATTTTAGCGTTTTTGAACATCAATTTGATGTCGGGCTTCGGGTGCAGCCCGGCGCGCGATGTGATCTTGCCATTGTTGAATTCGAACCAGCGCCCGATCTCCTCGTCGCGCGCCATGATCTGGGCGACGAAATTGCGTTCCTTGACGCGCGTCTTGAAATCCGGATGCCGCCGTGCCGCGTATTTGAGAAGCTGCGCCACGCCGAACAGGACGATCGGGAATTTGAGCTTCGCCAGTGCCATGGCGTCCTCCTGACTTCCGGGCCGATTTTGCAACAATTCCGCTGGCAATGAAACCTTCAACTCCCCCCGCGGGCGTCAGGGGTGGGGTGCAAGTTCGCCGGCCAAGGCTCCCCGATCCGGCGCTTGCTGCGCCGACCCTCCCCGCCGCCGCGCGGGGGAGGGAATAATCAGCGCGCAACAATATTCCGCATTTCGCCGGGCCTTCCGGCGAGGAAAGCCCGCATATTGTCGATGATCAGCGGCATGATGAAATCCTCGTATTCGACGACGTAGCCGCCGACATGCGGCGTGATGAACACGTTCGGCAGGCTCCAGAACGGGCTGTCGGGCGGCAGCGGCTCGGTTTGAAACACGTCGAAACCGGCGCCGGCGATGCGGCGTTCGCGCAGCGCGGCGACCAGTGCCGCCTCGTCGACGGTCTGGCCGCGGCCGGCGCTGATGTAATAAGCGGTGGCTTTCATCGCGGCGAATACCGCGGCGTCGAACAGCGCAAAGTTATAGGGCGCCGCCGGCAACACGTTGACGAGATAGTCGGCCCTGGCCGCGGCCTCGAGCAGGCGATCGGTCGAGATCATCTCGTCGAAACCTTCCACCTGGCGCGGCGTGCGGCTGACGCCGACGACATGCATGCCCAGCGCCTTGAGTACTTCGCCGATCGCAGCGCCGACGATTCCGGTCCCGACGATCACCGCGGTCTTGCCGTTGAGCGTGCTCCAAAGCCGCCGCGCCCAGATGCGGTGCCGATAGTCTTCGACCTGGCGCGGCGCGTCGCGGCTGACCGCCATCATCAGATAGACGACCTGTTCGCGCATCGGCGGCCCGTGGATGCCGCGCCCGGTGCTGATGACAACGTCTGGCCTGAGCGACGGACAGCGCAAAAAGTGATCGATTCCGGTCGCCAGCGATTGAATCCATTTCAGCCGCGACGCCTCGGCGAGCATATGGTCGCGGATCTCGATGCCGAACATGATCATCACGTCGATGTCGGAAAGATCGCCCGTGACCTCGGACGCGTTGTGGAAAAGCGCGAATTGCAGGTCGGGAAATTCCGCGCGCAGCCGATCGCGATAAATCTCGGCGTGGATATCGACGACAAGAACCTTGGTCATGCCTTCGGCAAATCCAGAAGCCGCGCGGCATTCTCGAACGCGATGTCGGCGCGCACGTTATCCGCAAGCGGCGTGTGATCGAGGAATTCGCCTGCTTCCTCTGCCGACTCGAACGGATGGTCGGCGGCGAACAGCACCCGCTCGCGGCCGAGCGCCGCGATGGTGCAGTTGAGCGGCTCGGCGGAGCACATGCCCGACGTCGTCACGATGATGTTCTCCCGGATGTACTCCGACGGCGCCTTGTTGAGCTTGAGGCCGTGGAACTTGGCCCGGCTGTCGAAACGCCACAGCAGGAACGGCAGCGTCTCGCCGAGATGGCCAAGCATCAGCCTGCTGCGCGGGAAGCGGTCGAAATGCCCGCTGACGACGAGCCGCAAGGCGTGCGACCCGGTTTCGAAACCCCAGCCCCACATGGGCCGCATCAGCACCTTGTAGCCGGACAGCACGGACGGCTGCACCACGGGGTCGGCCGGATGCAGATAGATCAGCGCGCCGAGTGCATTTGCGCGCTCCCAAAACGCATAGAGCGCGGCGTCGTCGAGATATTGCCCGTGCGTGTGGCCATCTATCATGGCGCCGCAGAACTTGAGGTCGCGGATGCAGCGCTCCAGCTCATCGGCCGCTGACTTGGCGTCCTGCATCGCGAGGTGCGCGAAACCGGAATAGCGATCGGGCCGCTTCTGGATTTCGCGCGCGAGAAAGTCGTTTGACTCGCGCGCCCTGCGCGCGGCTGTGGCGGCATCGCGCTCGGCCTGGACGCCCGGGCCGGCGATCGACAGGACCGAGCGCGCGATGCCGGCGTCAGCCATGCTTTGCAGGCGCAGCTCGCCGAAATCGGTAAGATTCCGAAAGAAGTATTCGACGCGCTCCGGCGCCACCCCGCTCATCGTCGGCCGCCAGTAATCGACCAGCCCGGGCGACAAAAAGTGCTCTTCGAGCGCAATTTTCTTGACCATGCCTCCCCCTCGAATTCTTAGGCTGCCGCGGCTCTCTGTACCTTATACCCGATATTCGCTACAAACGCCGGACCGTACAACAGTGGCTTAAGCTTAAGTGGAGGAACGCCCGTGACACAGAAAATTCGCGGGGTGACGTTTGAGGAAAACCTCAACAATGCGATGGGGCTCGAGTTTTTCAACTTATCCCATCGTTTCGGCTATCAGTCGCCGAACTGGCCTTATTTCGAAGACGTCAAGATCGAGCGTATCCATTACATGGCGAAATCGGGCGTGCTGTCGCAGCGCATCACGACCTCGATGCACAACACCACCCATATCGACGCGCCGGCGCATGTCGTGCAGGGCACCCCGTTCATCGACGAAGTGCCGCTGCCGCATTTCTTCGGCTCCGGCATCGTCGTCGCGCTGCCGAAGAAGAAATGGGAGCAGATCACCTACGACGATCTGGAAAAGGCGGCCGGCAAGATCGTGCGGCCGCGCGACGTCGTCATCGTCAATACCGGCTGGCACGAGAAGTACGAGGATAGCGAAGACTATTTCTGCTACGCGCCCGGCTTCGTGCCGTCGGCCGGCAAATGGTTCGTCGAAAAGCAAGTCAAAGTCGTCGGCCACGATACGCAAGCCAACGATCATCCGCTGGCAACCGCGATCGGCCCGCAGCGCAATGGACCGCTGCATCCGCATCTCGCGGCGGAATACAAGGAGTGGTCAGGCGGCCGCGACTGGAAAGCCGATTTCCCCGATTGGGAACCGGTGCACCGCATCCTGTTCAGAAACGGCATCCTCGGCATCGAGAATGTCGGCGGCGATATCGACAAGGTCACCGGCCGGCGCTGCACCTTCGCGTTCTTTCCGTGGAACTGGGACCGCGGCGACGGCTGCATCATCCGGCTGGTGGCGATCGTCGATCCGAAGGGCGCCTACCGGATCGAAAAGGGGGAGAAGTTCTGATGCTCGTGCGCAAATTCTCGGAAGCGAAACCCTACGAAGCGCCCAATCACCGCGGCTATAAATCGTTCCGCGTGTTCGGCGCCGACATGGGCGGCTCGCAGTCGCTCGTCTTCGGCATCTCGCACTTCCTGCCGGGCGGCGGCGCCGGTCCGGACGCCTCGCCGCCGGAGAAAATCTATTACGTGCTCGCCGGCGAACTCACGGTCATCGCCGGCGGCAAGGAGACGGTCATGAAAGCTGGCGACAGCTGCTACATCGGCCCGAACGAAAGCCGCGAGATTATCAATCGCGGCCACGACGTTTGCACCATCGCGGTCGCGGTGGCGCCGGCGAAGTGACGCTGAAACTTCCGTCATCCTGAGGTGGCCGCGGAGCGGCCCTCGAAGGATGAGCGGCCGTCGCCCTTCGAGGCTCGCTGCGCTCGCACCTCAGGGTGACGGCACAAACATAGTGAGTCAGCCATGCCCGAAGACTACCTGAAAAATCCGGCCTCGCTATTCGACGTTAAAAGCAAGACGGCGATCGTCACCGGCGCCACCGGCGCATTCGGCGCCGTCGCGGCGAAAACCTTGGCGGCGGCCGGCGCCAATGTCGTGCTCGCGGCGAACAATGCCGAGAAGCTTAAAAAGGTCGCCGCCGAATGCGCGGGTCTCGGCGGCAAGGCCGCGACGGTTGCCAAGCGCCCGAGTTCCGAGGCGAACTGCGACGCCATCGTCGCGACCGCGGTCGAGAAGTTCGGCGGCGTCGACATCCTGGTCGTGGCATCGGGCCAAAACAAGGTGTCGAAGATCGTCGATCAGAAGCCCGAAGATTTCCTCGACGTGATGGACGCCAACGTTACGCAATCCTGGCTGATGGCCCGCGCCTGCGCGCGGCAAATGCTCAAGCAGGGCCGCGGCGGCAAGATCATCCTGATGTCCTCGGCGCGCGGGCTGCTCGGCCATCCGGCCGGCTACACCGCTTACTGCGCGTCGAAGTCGGCGGTCGACGGCATCACCAAGGCGCTCGGCTGCGAACTCGGTGCCACCGGCATCACCGTCAACGCGCTCGGACCGACGGTGTTTCGCTCGCCGCTCACCGAGTGGATGTTCGCCGACGACGAGCGTGGCAAGACGGTGCGCGGCGGCTTTCTCACGCGCGTGCCGCGGGGGCGTCTCGGCGAACCGGAAGATCTCGCCGGGCCGCTGTTGTTCTTGGCGTCGAAGGCGTCGGACTTTTATACCGGCCACATCCTTTACGCCGACGGCGGCTATACGGCGGGCTGAGAATGGCCAAACAGGCGAGCAAGCCGCGCATCGCCGTCGTCGGCGCCGGACTGATGGGGCACGGCATTGCCCAGGTGTTTGCGCTCGCCGGGCACGACGTCACGATCACGGACACGGTCGCCGAAAATCTCCAAACGGCGACCGTGCGCATCGCCGCAAACTTGCGCGATCTCGGCGACGACGAGCGCGCGGTCGAGCGCGTCAAGCCCTGCGCCGAACTCGCGGCAGCGGTGCGCGAAGCCGATTACGTCGTCGAGGCGGTGCTGGAGGATTTGCCGCTCAAGCAGAAGCTGTTCGCCGAGATCGAACGCCACGTGCGCGCCGATACGATCCTGGCCAGCAATACCTCGGTGATTCCGATCACCTCGATCATGCAGGGGCTGAACAAGCGCGAACGGGCGCTGGGCACGCATTGGTGGAATCCGCCATTCCTCGTGCCGCTCGTCGAAGTCATCGAAACGCAGTGGACGTCGCCGCAGGCCGTCGCCTGGACCATGGAATTGCACCAAGCGGCCGGCAAGAAACCGGCGCATGTCAAGAAGGACGTGCCGGGCTTCATCGGCAACCGGCTGCAACACGCGCTGTGGCGCGAAGCGATTTCACTGGTCGAGCACGGCATCTGCGATGCCGCCACCGTCGATGCCGTCATCAAGGCGTCGTTCGGTCGAAGACTCCCGGTGCTCGGCCCGCTCGAAAACGCCGACCTGGTGGGAACCGATCTTACGCTCGCCATCCACAACACGGTGCTGCCGGCGATCGACAGCCGGCCGGGTCCGTCGCCGTATTTGCAACGGCTGGTGGCGGACGGCAAGCTGGGATTCAAATCGGGCGAAGGCTTTCGCAAGTGGAGCGCCGAAGAGCAAGCTGCGCTGCGCGCCAAGGTGATGCAGCATCTCAAAGCCATCCGCGACCGCTGACATGACCGCTGACATGGAGGAGATCATGAATGGTGGAAGAAAAGTTTTTGATCGCCGCGCCGTGATCGCGGGCGGCCTCGGGGCGCTGGCGGCGCCGGCGGTGTTGCGGGTGATCCCTGCCAACGCGCAATCGAAAACCATCAAGATCGGTCACGTCAGCCCAAAGACCGGGCCGCTTGCCGGATTCGGCGAGGCCGACGGCTTTATCCTCGCTCAGGTGCGCGACGTCCTGGCCAAGGGCCTGCCGAGCGCCGGCAAAACCTTTCCGGTGGAGATCATCAGCAAGGACAGCCAATCGACCGGCACGCGCGCTTCCGAAGTCGCCTCCGAACTGATCCTCCACGACAAGGTCGACCTGATCGTCGCCTCGTCGGCGCCCGACACCACCAACCCGGTCGCCGATCAGGCCGAAGTCAACGAAGTGCCGTGCGTCACCACCAATTGCCCGTGGCAGCCTTACTTTTTCGGCCGCAACGGCGATCCGAAAAAAGGCTTCACCTGGACCTATCATTTCTTCTGGGGCTTGGAAGACGTGATCGCCGCGTATCTGCCGATGTGGGACTCGGCGCCGACCAACAAAATCGTCGGCGGGTTGTTCCCCAACGACGCCGACGGCAATGCCTGGGGCGACCCGCAGCGCGGTTTGCCGCCGGAGCTGACCAAGGCCGGTTACCGGCTGCACGATCCCGGACGCTATCAGGTGATGAATAACGACTTCACTTCGCAAATCTCGCAATTCAAGCAAGCCGGCGCCGAGATCGTGGTCGGCAATATGATCCCGCCGGATTTCGCCACGTTCTGGTCGCAGGCGGCGCAACAGGGATTTCATCCGAAGATCGTGACGATCGGCAAAGCGCTGTTGTTCCCCTCCGTCGTCGCGTCGCTCGGCCCGCGCGGCAATGGGCTAACCACCGAGATTTGGTGGACGCCGAATTTTCCGTTCAAGTCCGGCTTGACCGGTCAGACCGCGCGGGCGCTCACCGACGCTTATGTAGACGCCACCAAGCGGCCATGGACGCAGCCGATCGGCTACCAGCATGCGCTGTTCGAGGTGGCGATCGATGTATTGAAACGCGCCAAGAGCATCGATCCCAAGTCGATCCTGGCTTCGATTGTCGCGACCGATTATCGCTCGATGGTCGGCCAGGTGCAGTGGAGCGGCCAGCCGGTCAAGAATGTCAGCAAGACGCCGCTGGTTGCAGGCCAGTGGCAGCGGGCGGGCGGCGCGTTCGATCTGGTGATCACGGAGAATAAGTCGGCGCCGGAAATCCCGGTCGGCGGCAAGCTCGAACTGTTGTCGTGACCCGTCATTCCGGGGCGTCGCGACAGCGGCGAGCCCGGAATCCATAATCACTGCCGTTGACGGATTGGATTCGGCGCTCGTTCTGCTTGTTCTGTGGCTATGGATTCCGGGTTCCGACCTTCGGCCGGCCCCGGAATGACGTTACGCAATGCCGGCATGACGTCGCGCACGAATAGAGCGATCGAGCTTAAGGCTTCCTCGCGCGTCAAGTCGCCGAAGGCAAACTGGCCGACCACGTAATTGCACTGCGTTTCGCCAAGCTGGCGCCGCAAGAAATCCGTCACCGTCGCCGGCGCGCCGGCCACGCCCTGGCCGCGCTCCATCAGCGCATCGAAATCCGCCGGGCGCGGATGATTTTGCGGCCGCCCTAACAGGCGGAACAAATAGGTGAAGCTCCGGTGCCAGACCGGATAGGCGCGGCGCGCGAGACGCAGCGCCGCGGCGTCGGTTTCGCCGACGACAATGAAACGACCGAGTCCGAGTTTCGGCATGGCGGCGCCCGGACGCGGCGGTCGCCAACAGGCGCGGTAGCGCTCAATCGCCAGCCGCGCCTCGGCGGTCGGATCGAGGCTGACGACGTGAAGGTTGCGCTTGGCCGCGCGCTCGGCGCTGTCCGGCGCGTGGACGCCGTACCAGATCGGAGGATGCGGCTTCTGCAACGGCTGAAGCTCCATCGGCACGGCCGCGAAGGAAAAGTGTTTGCCGTGGAAATCCAGCGTTTTGTGCGTCAAGCCCTTGAGGATCAGCTCGACGCCTTCGCTATAGAGGTCCTGCGCGTCGTCCGGATCGACGCCGTAATAGGCGATCTCGATCGGCGAGGCGCCGCGCCCGAAACCGATGTCGAGGCGCCCGCCGCTCATCTGATCGAGCATGCAGATTTCCTCGATCAGCCGCAGCGGATGGTGCAGCGGCAGCGCGTAGATCAGCGGACCGAAGCGCAGCCGCCGGGTGCGCTGCGCCAGCGCGGCGAGGAATACGTTCGGCGACGGCGCCATGCCGAGCGGCGTCGCATGATGCTCGGCCAGGTGATAGGCGTAAAAGCCCGCCCGGTCATAGGCCTCGGCGATCTTGAGGCGATCCTCGTAATAATCCGGCAGCGAAGGACCGGTGCGATCGAGGTGATCGAAAACGCCGAATTCCATGGGCAATCGCGCTCTCTGTCTCGGGCGTGAGATCGATGGTCGATTATTTTTAACGCAGTGCTTTCGGCTATTGACTCAGACGCGCGACCTCCTCGTACAGACCCTCATAACCAGGATACGGCCGATGCTTATTCTTGCCGCGCGCTTTCAAATAACGGTCCAGTTTCTTGTGAGTCCACGTGATGCTGTGAGCCCATTCCTTTGTGAAAAATGCACGGTTTCTTCCCCCTGGCATTGACATTATACCCACGATGTCGAATGTCGCGCACACCGTTGATGCTACTTCCTCGAATTCTGGTTTTTCCCACCAGTTATCTTGAGTATCGTCTATCTCGTGGAAAAGCCGCCAACGAGCCTTTCTTGTGGCGGCATCTTCAAGGATTTTCACCAACTCAAATTTTTGCGATGTCTGTAGCTGATCATAGGCGATCTTTGCGGCAAAGGCCGCTCCGGCTGCTGCACCGAATGCAATGACCGTGAGAATTATTTGGGACCAGTAGTAAGCGCACACTAGAGTCATTTGTGCCTCCCTTGCGATCAACTTGACTTCCAATACGGTGCA
Source organism: uncultured Alphaproteobacteria bacterium (assembly GCA_963823225.1). GTDB lineage: Bacteria > Pseudomonadota > Alphaproteobacteria > Rhizobiales > Xanthobacteraceae > BOG-931. The sequence goes on from CAWGKM010000002.1 coordinate 419,336, forward strand.
ATGAAATCGAACTCTTTCGTTCAGCACTGTAGCCCGGATTGAGCGGCCGCGAAATCCGGGCTGGAATCAGCCGATCCGCAGCAGATCAATTAACTCTCGGCTGTCCGGCAGCGCCTCGAGCCGCATCACCGCGTCGATCAGCGCGTCCTGCTGCTCGTCCGCCATGACGCCCTGCGCGAGCTTGCGGAATTTTGCGACGATGTCGTCGGCACCGGCGAAAGACTGCTCGCTGCCGCGCGGCGCTTCGCGGGTCTCACGCTCGACCGAGCCGTCGCGGAAATGCACCTCGACGCGCACCTGGTGCCGGTGCGCGGCGCCAAGCGCCGTGATCGCCGGATCGTGCACCACCTTCACCTTGCGCGCCAATGCGAGCCGCGCCGGATCGTCGACGCAATCCGGCGTGAACTGGTCGACGAACACGTCGCCTTCGATGAGCAGCGTGGCGACGCAGAACGCCAGATTGAGCTGCGCCGCCGTCAGCCCCTCCGGCTTATAGGGCCAGCCGGCGTGATCGAGCGTGACCCGCGAGGCATGCACGACGATGCCGTCGATAGCGTCGGGGGTGAACGGGCGCCGCTTGCGGATGTCGCGCAACGCGTCGAGCGTGGTGTGATTACTGCCGACGCAGGAGTAGAATTTGAGCGAAATACGCATGGTCTCGAACCGCTCGCCGAGGCCGGCGCTCAGTTGCGCGAGATCGAAGCGATCTTGCGAGCGCGAAAACGTCGTGCAGAAGCCGCCGTAGGGCGCCTCGAACACGTCGACGATGCCGGTGAAGCCCTGGCTCGCCAGCAGCGCCGCGTAGAGCCCGCTCTGCGCCGCGCGGCCGGCATGCATGCGCTTGACCATGGCGCCGTATTGGGCCGCCATCAGGCCGGACGATTGCGTACCGGCGATGCCGAGCGCGTGCACGGTCGCATCGGCGGGCAGCGACAGCGCGCGCGCGGCGCCGGCGGCGGCCGAGAATACGCCGACGGTCGCGCCGGAATGCCAGCCCTGACCGATATGCTCCTGGCCCATGCATAGCCCGACGCGCGGGCCGATCTCGTAGCCGGCAACCGCGGCGGCGAGAAATTCGCGGCCGGACAGTCGCGCGTGGCTTTCGGCGACCGCGATCAGCGCCGGCAGCGTGACCGCGCCGACGTGGAGCACCGCGGTGCGGTGCACGTCGTCGAGCTCGAAGCCCTGCACCTGCGTGCCGTTGACCAGCGCCGCGTGCGGCGACGAGAGTTTTCGGTTCGTCCCCCAGATCGAGGTCGTGCGCGATGCATCGAGCGCTTCCAGCGTGCCGCGCAGAATACGGCACCATTCGAGATTGGCGCCGTAGATGGCGCAGCCGAGCGAATCGAGGATGAGCAGCTTTATCCGCTCGCGCACTGCGGCGGGGATTTGCTCGTAAGTCAGCCCGGAAACGAATTCGGCAATCGCACGGGTGTGCAGGTTAGTCACGGCATGTGCGTCCATGTCAGTCCCTAGCCGTCATTCCGGGGCGCCGCGGGCATCTTGTTCAATGAATATGCGGCGAATACCATGTCGTGCCGTCGGACGCGTCTCGTACTGATCCGGAACACTCAGAACGAAGGTCCACATGAAACTGCTGTTCGTCCATCCGGGCCCACTGCTCTATACCAACGTCTTCCTGCGCCTCGAGCCGTTGGGCCTCGAACTGGTGGCACAGGCCGCGCGGCGCAACGGCCATCCGGCCCGGCTCATCGATTTGCAAGTCGAAAGCCACGCCGACTATCGCCGCATGATCGCCGAGTGGCAGCCGGATTTCATCGCCTTTTCCTGCAACTATCTTGCCAATGTGCCCGAGATCGTCGACTTGGCAAAGGCCACCAAGCTCGCTCTGCCGCGCGCTTTCATCTGCGTCGGCGGCCACAGCGCCTCCTTCACCGCGAACGCCATTGTGGAACACGGCGAAGGCGCCATCGATTGCGTGCTCAAAGGCGAAGGCGAGCCGGCCATCGTCAAGCTGCTTGAAGCCGTCGCGGGCGATCGCGGCGCCATCGCCAAGGTGCCCGGCGCCGTCACCGCCGATGGCGAGGGTCCGCGGCCCGGCTTTGTCGAGCGCCTCGAAGAGGTCAGGCCCGCGCGCGATCTGGTGCGCCACCGCCGCAAATATTTCATTGGCCTGCTCGACCCGTGCGCCTCGATCGAATTCTCGCGGGGTTGCCCGTGGGACTGCTCGTTTTGCAGCGCCTGGACCTTCTACGGCCGCAGCTATCGGCTGCTCAACCCGGAATGCGTGGTCGAGGATCTTGCCGCTATCCGCGAGCCGGGCGTTTTCATCGTCGACGATGTCGCGTTCATTCACGACCGGCATGGCTTCGAAATCGGCGAGGCGATCGCGCGCAAGGGCATACGCAAAAGGTATCTATCTGGAAACACGCGGCGACGTCATGCTGCGGAACAAGGAGGTGTTCCAGTTCTGGAAGAAGCTCGGCCTCGCCCAGATCTTTCTCGGCATCGAAGCGATCGACGAGGACGGCTTGAGAAAGTTTCGCAAGCGCATTCCGCTGGGACGCAATTTCGAGGCGCTGGAGTTCGCGCGCTCGCTTGGGATCGGCGTGGCAATCAACATTATTGCCGGCACCGACTGGGACGAGGAGCGATTTCGCGTCGTGCGCGACTGGTGCATGGACGTGCCGGAGGTGGTGAACATCAGCATCAATACGCCTTATCCGGGCACCGAAACCTGGCTCGCCGGGCAGTACCAATTGGCGACACGGGATTATCGCTTATTCGATATCCAGCACGCCGTGCTGCCGACAAAGTTGCCGCTCGCGGCCTTCTATCGCGAGCTGTTGCATACTCAACGGGTGCTCTACCGCAAGCATATGAACTGGTGGACCGCGCCGACGCTGGCGCGCGAACTGGCGCAAAACCTCATCCGCGGGCAGACCAATTTCATGCGCGGAATCATGAATTACGGCAAGGTCTACAATGCCGGGAAAATGCTTGCCGATCACGCGCAGCCGGTCCGCTACGAGCTGCCGGTGGCGCCTCGGCCGCAGACGAATATTCTGGCGGGCAAGGCGCGTCAGCTTTATATTCATGGCCAACGGGGCCGCGCCGGCCGAAGCATCGACGATTCCACCGAGCGCTTCGTTGACGCGACACGCATGGGAGCGTCCGGTTGAGTGCAAAGTCAGCTGCGTTGTTGTCGTTGCTTTACCGCCATATTCCGCTGAGCGGCCACCGTCGGAACGGCCGCATCACGGCTATCAGCAAGAAACTTGCGACGGCGGACTATGGCGTGCGCCGCAGCGGCGCCCCCGTCGTGTGGTTCGAAGTCGAGGACTTTCTCCGATATTTCGATCATTTCCGTAACCCGACCGGCCTGCAGCGCGTGCCGTTCGAGATCTATCTTGAAGCCGAGAGACTGTACGGCCGCAGCGGACGCGTGAGGTTTTGCCGGCTCAGCCTATACACCAAGCAATTCCGTGCGATCGGCTTCGACGAGATTATTTCGGCGTACGTCAATCCGCCGGGCGCGGGCGCGCCATGGCGGACGATCTGGGCGCCGGCGCGATTTTGGAGCGAAGCCTTTAAGATGCTGCCCCTGATCCTCCGGCATCCTCGATTCTTCTATTCGATATCGAAGACTGCGGCTCGCGATCTCATTGGCATGCCATTGCAGCGGCGCCATTTTGAACGACAGGTGCGGCGCGGCGATATGATCGTTTCGCTCGGCGCCGGTTGGGGAGTTCCTCACTATATAAAGCACGTCGCCGCGGCGAAGCGGCGCTACGGACTAAAGTTCTCGATCTTGATTCACGATCTGATCCCGATCGAATACGATTCCCTCGTCGAACGACGACACGTCGTTCAGTTTCGAAATTGGCTGCAAGAAGCCATACCGATAGCGGATGTGGTGCTTACGGTATCGAAGCATTCGCGAGACGTTCTGATCAAGTTAGCCGCCGATGCGGGGTGGTCCATGCCTCGTATCGAGGTCGTGCCGCCGGGCTCAGGGTTGAACGATCGGCTGGTGGCCAGAGAGCAACGAAAGATCACCTTGCCTGCGCGCTATGTGCTGTTCGTTTCCACGATTGAAATTCGAAAGAACCATCGGCTGCTTGTCAGGGTATGGCGACGGCTTTTGGAGCGGCATGGCCCGGATGCCGTGCCGGCCCTGATCTTCGCTGGACAGATCGGTTGGTTGGTTGACGACCTGCTCGCCGAGCTTGCGGCGAGTGACTACCTGGACGGCAAAATCACGCTCCTGCCGGGACTGTCGGACGCGGAGTTGCGCCAAGCCTATCGCTCCTCTTTGTTCACGGTGTTTCCGAGTCTGTGCGAAGGCTGGGGACTGCCGATCGCGGAAAGCATGGTGCATGGAAAGTTCTGTGTGGCCTCCAACCGCACGTCGATTCCGGAAGTGGGCGGCGATCTTATTGATTATTTCGATCCGTCGAACGAAGACGATGCGCTGGCAAAGATCGAACGACTGCTGCTTGATCCGGGCTATCTAACGGCGCGAGAGGCGCGATTGCGCGCCGAATACCGTCCCCGGGCCTGGGCCGATTGCGTTCAGGACTTGGTCGGCGTGTGTGGACTGGCACAATAGCGGAGATTGTCGTCCCGCTGCGCTTCGACCTCGGCTTCGCTGAAAAGCCGTTCCCAATTCTGCAATGTCAGGCGCTGTTCTTTCGTTCGCGCACGTCGAGCCCAGCGCCGGCACTGATCTGCCCACTGGCCGATTTCTTCTGCTGCAGACTTGAACATCGCAGACGCCTTACGTCTCTCAATTCGCCGTCGGCAACGTGAAAGCGGGACCGAGCAAATGCCGACCGCGCACCAGTGTAGCACGCGCCGCTCGCGCGTCGAGCGCCGTTTGAAGAAGGGCGGGCAATTCGCGCGGCTGCATCAGCACCGATCGCAGCATGGCGCCGATATTGGTGGTTCCGTTCGAGCGCATGGCGGCGACCGCGGACGCCGGCAAGGCGCGCTTGGCCGGATCGGTGATGACGCGAATGGCGGCCACCGGCACCTCGTGGGCGAGCGCAATCGCGGCGACGATATGCGATTCCATATCGACGGCGATCGCGCCGGTCTTCATATAGAGCGCGCGCTTTTCGTCCGGATGCGCGATCGGGGCCAGCACGCCGAGCAACATGCCGGAAACCGCATCCGGGATGGTCTGCAGCAGTTTCTGCGACCATTCACGGTTGGTCGGCATCCGGTTCGATCCGGAAAGGACGGCGGAGCCGACAACGCAAGTCCCGGGTCGCAGTTGCGGCGCCAGGCCGCCCGCCACGCCGAAACTGATGATTCCTGGGCAGCCGCGCACCAAGGTGCGGGCTTCCGCGATGGCTGCCGTAAGCTTGGCGGCCAGATTGCGGCCGTCACCGCTGCAGATGACATGCACCCCCGGCCCCGCGGCGATGCGCGCCTCAAATGCCAGTCCGACGACGATGATCACGGTCCCCCCACCTAAACAGTCATCCCTACTGCCCTACTGCAAAAACCCATTGCAAAAAGCGAGCCAGGAACTGGCCGGTTGCCGGGTCGGCAGCCCCCGTGCGCAAACCGAGCAGTGACGGCGGGCGCCCCCTCCCGCATCATAGGAATCAACAGGATAGAAACGACACCCGGCGTCCACTAGTGCACGGAAGCCACACTCCACAACCGATTTTGCGCGGCACAATCGCATCGGCGCCAGGGTGCCCGAAATTCCCTATGTGTGCGTTAAATGGAGAGACTTTCGGTCCGTTCGGTGGTATACTGAAGTTTGCTGGGATGGGGCGTGATCGGGGGCGAATGGCGGCTGTCCAGCAACAAATGGCGCAGCCGATTTAACGCAGATCGCCGACCGAGCTCGACCGGACCTACGCCGTTTCTTAAGCGAGCATGGGCAGCGGTTGGGCAAGCTCATCCCGAGTGGGGTAGCGGCCGTAGAGTGCAGCGTGGACGATTTTTTCGCCAATACCGCCGCGTGGGCGTCGGTGATTTGTTACGGCGCCGCCGCGCTTGGCTGCATCTATGCGCTTGCCGCCACCTGGGCTGCTCGCGGCTTTGTCCGTTCGGCGACCGCAGCCGCCAGGAATTATCCGGCTGTCACGATTCTAAAGCCGCTGCATGGCATTGAGCCAAATCTTTACGCCAATTTAGCCGGCTTCTGCGCGCAGGATTATCCAAGCCCCGTGCAAATCATCTTTGGCGTAGACGATCCCGCCGATCCGGCGATCGGTGTCGTGCGTAATCTCATTGCCGATTTTCCCGATTCTGATCTCACATTGGTGATCAATCCGCGCTGTCATGGCGAAAACCCCAAGGCTTCGAATTTGATCAACATGACGAGCGCGGCGCGGCACGAAGTGCTGGTCGTCTCCGACAGCGACATCAACGTCGACCGCAATTACTTGAAGAGTATCGCAGCGAGCCTGGACCAGCCGGGCGTGGGTCTTGTGACCTGTCTTTATCGTGGAACCGCGGCGACCGGCGCCTGGGCACGGCTTGCCGCCGCGGCGATTGATTATCACTTCCTGCCGAGCGTGCTGGTGGGGCTTAAGCTCGGGCTTGCAGCGCCCTGTTTCGGCTCGACGATCGCTCTGCGTAAGAAAACGCTGGCCATGATCGGCGGCTTCGAAGCGGTCGTCGACCAACTGGCAGATGACTATGCACTCGGCCTGTTGGTGCACCGCGCCGGCCTTGCTGTGGCGATTCAAAACCGCACCGTCGCGCATGTTTGTGCGGAACGATCCGCGCGCGATCTTTTCTATCATGAGCTGCGCTGGGCACGCACAATCCGATCCGTGGATCCGCTCGGCTATGCCGGCCTGGCGATCACGCACGCCGTGCCGCTTGCCTTGCTCGGCCTGTTGCTGGGCGGAATCACGCCATCCGCAATTGTTGGGATCGCCGCGATTGCCTGCCGCTTCGCCCTGCAGAGCGAACTCGATCGCGACTTCCATTTGCGCAACGACGCCTTCTGGTTGGGACCTCTGCGCGACATCTTGTCATTCGTCATTTTTGTTCTGAGTTTTTTCGGCCGCAGCGTCGAATGGAGCGGCCATCGCTACGTCCTGCGAGCCGATAGTCGGCTCGCCTATCACGGCGAAGCAGCGAGAAGCGACGCACTGAGCCGTCAGATTTTAAGATAACCGTTCCGTCGGAACCAGGCGATGGCGTCGGCGATGGCTTCGCCATAGGGCCGTGCGCCAAACCCAAGCTCGCGTTCCGCCTTGGCCGAAGTGAAGAACATATGGACCTTCGCCAGCCGCAGCCCGGTTGTGGTCACGAACGGCTCGCGGCCGGTGAAATGCGCGATCGCCTCCGCGCCATAGGCGATTGGAAATATGAGCCGCCGCGGCAAACGCAATCTTGGCGGCGCCCGGCCGGCCTGACGGGCAATTTCGCGCAACATATCGCCAAGGCGAACATTTTGCCCGCCGAGGATGTAGCGTTGGCCGACGCGGCCGCGCTGCAATGCCGCCAAATGGCCCGCGGCGACGTCGTCGACATGAACGAGGTTGAGCCCGGTATCGATGAAGGCGGGCATGCGGCCCGCGGCCGCCTCGACGATGATGCGGCCGGTCGGCGTGGGACGGACGTCGCCCGGCCCGATCGGCGTCGACGGATTGACAATGACCGCCGGCAAATTTTGCTCCGCGATCATGGCCTCGACCATGCGCTCGGCGACGACCTTGCTGTATTTGTAGGCGCCGACTGCCTGGTCGGCGGGAAGCGGGAAATTTTCGTCGCTCGGCTCGCCATTCGGCCGCGCCGACAGCGTGGCAACGCTTGAGGTATAGACGATCCGCTCGACGCCGGCGCGCTGTGCCGCGGTCATCAGTGTTCGCGTTCCCTCGACGTTGGTGCGGACGATGGTTTCCGGATTTCGCGCCCAGAGCCGGTAATCCGCGGCCACGTGAAACAGATAACGGACGCCGGTCATGGCCCGCGCGATCGAATTTGCATCGCCGAGATCGCCCTCGGCGATGTCCAGGCGCAAATCGGCAAGGTTCACCCGCGAGCTGCTCGGGCGGACGAGCGCGCGCACCTCGTGGCCGGCCTGAACGAGGCATCTCGCGACCGCCGAACCGACAAAGCCGCTGGCGCCCGTGATCAGGATCATTGCACCCTCTTTTAGGGGACCAATAACCGGTATAGCTTGATCCGAGAATACGAATTTTGCACGCGCCCACGGAAGACGATGAAACTGCCCGGCCGCATGATCGATCTGTCGTCGCCGCTCGACAACGAGACGGTGTACGATCCGCCGTTCATGCGGCCCAAGATCGAATACCGCAGCAACGCCGATACGGCGCCGCTGCTGTGTGAGCTTTTTCCCGGCCTTCGCCGCGAGGATCTGCCGGACGGCGAGGGCTGGGCGATCGAACACATTCAGCTGACGACGCACAACGGCACGCATATGGACGCGCCGATCCATTTTCAGTCGCATTCGATCGACGGCAAGCCGATGCTGACCATCGACCAGGTGCCGCTCGATTGGTTCTTCCGGCCGGGCGTAAAGCTCGATTTTCGCAAACTTGCCGACGGCCATGTCGTCACGGCGGCGGAAGTCGAGGCCGAGCTCAAACGCATCGGTCATGAGCTAAAACCGTTCGACATCGTCCTGGTCAACACCCGCGCCTCGAGCTGCATCGGCACCGACGAATATCTCACCGCCGGCTGCGGTATGGGGCGCGAGGCGACGCTTTATCTGACCTCGCGCGGCGTGCGCGTCGCCGGCATCGACGCCTGGGGCTGGGACGCGCCCTTTGTGCATACCCGTAAGCGCTGGCTCGAGACGCGCGATCCGTCGATTATCTGGGAAGGTCACAAAGCCGGGCGCGAGATTCCATATTGCCATATGGAGAAGCTATGCAATCTCGAACTGCTTCCCGACCGCGGTTTCATCGTGGCCTGCTTTCCGTTCAAGGTGAAAGCCGGCTCGGCCGGCTGGACGCGGGCGGTGGCGCTGTTCGATTGAATCGTCCGCCCCCGCGGAGCAAAGCGTAGCGGGGGAGCATCTGTGATGACAGTCAAGCATAATTTGGCGTGCGCGGCTCCCAGGTTCGATCTTCGCTGATGAGTGTGTTGGCAAGGACAGCGAGCTTTCTGGCGACGGCGATAAGGGCGACTTTTGGGGGTTTCCCGGCCGCTGTGAGACGCCGATAGAAGGCCTTCATATCGGCGTTGAAGCGAGTAGCGCTGAGGGCGGCGAGATAAAGAACGCGGCGCACGGCCGGGCGTCCGCCCCAGATGACACGAACGCGGTCACGCTCGCCCGATTGATCTGCGATCGGGGCGAGACCGGCCAGCATGCCGATCTGCTTGGCGGTCGCGCTGCCGATCTCAGCGAGGCAGGCGATGAGGGTTGCCGCGACCGCAAAGCCAAAGCTTGGGATCGAGGTCAGGATGGCATAACGCCTGGCCAGGCCGTCGTCGGCCTTGATGCGCTTGAGGATCTCGCCGTCGAGGGTGGCGATATCTTTGCTGGCTCTGCCGATGCGACGCTCGATCTGCTGCTTGAGGAACTTGCACTCCGCGGTGCCGAGCTGATTCTTGAGCGCGGCCTGCGCTTCGACGGCGCTGGCGCGGGCCCCAACGAGTTCGGCGAGTTCTGCCACGGCCTGCGGCGCCGGCGCGCGCACCGACGGCGTCATCATGGCGGCGAACGAGGCAAGCACGCGAGCATCGAGCCGATCGGTTTTGGCAAAGATGCCTTGCGCCTGGGCGAACCTGCGCACCCGATAGGGATCGGCGACGGCGACCGGGATGGCGGAGGCCACCAGACTGCGATGGAGATGACGATGCCATTTACCGGTGGCCTCGATCACGACGAGCGCAATCTCATGGCGCAACAGCCAACGCTTAAGCTGACGAATGCCCACATGGCTGTTGGCCACGCGCAGCCGCTCCTCGGCCGGCGACACGTGGACGTCGAGCCAACATTTGCTGATATCAATTCCCACGCTAGACTTGACCTTGGTCTCTTGTTCGGACGCTTCCTTGCCTTGCATGCGGGACGTGCTCCCTATCATCTGTTGAGGACAAGAGCCGAAGGACGGACGGACCATGCTCCCCCGCGGTGCTAAACACCCAGGGGGAATAGCGGTCCCGGCCATCCGCGTCGGGGCTGGTGGCCACCGGCCCCGACGCACCTCTCAGCTTGCGCCGATTCGGTCTGCCAAACATGCAAGGGGGACCAAGCGAAGCTCGCGTAGCGAGCGAAGGGTGGTGGAGGGGGCGTGCCGCAGGGAGGCTAACCTCGCCGCCGATGCCCCTACCGACGCGTTTCGCGCATCACCTCCCCCGTTTTCACGGGGGAGGATGACTCAAGCCTTCCTCACCCACACCTTATTGTCGTGGAACGCCGCGCCGCCGAACGGCGCGACCGGATCGGCGCCGGTGAGCGTGTTGATGCCGCGGCCGTCGGCGTAAGCCGAATTGGGCCACAGCAATTCCGCGATCAGCACGCCGCGGCGCACGCCGTCGAACAGTTTGGCGTGCAGCCGCACTTGCCCGCGGGCGTTGCCGAGCGCGACTTTATCGCCATCGGCCACGCCGGCGGCCGCGGCATCGGCGGGATGGATCATCACTTCGGGCCACCGCTCGCGCGCGCGCGAGGTCGGCGTTTCGGTAAAGCTCGAATTGAGGAATCCGCGCGCCGGTGAAGTGGCGAGCCGGAACGGATATTCGGCGTCGGCCTCCTCGATCACGGCCCAGTGGTCGGGCAGCGCGGGAATGGGCGCGGGATGGTTGCGGTGCCAGCGGTCGAACGGCACGGCCGGCCAATCCGGCTTGAAGCGGAATTTGCCGTCCGGATAGGCGAAGCCGTCGAGATAATGCGCGGCGTTAAAATCCGGCTGGCAATCGATCCAGCGCTTGGCCTCGAGCTCGGCCAGCGTACCCCAGCCGGACTTCCGCAAGCTGGCGTCGATCAGCTGGCGCGACGTCATGGCAAAACCCGGATGCTCGGCGCCGACCCGCTCGGCGAGCGCGCAGATCACCTCGTGATTGGACCGGCATTCGCCGGGCGGCTCGATAATCTTCGGCCCGAGCAAAATGTATTGGCTGCCGCCGGCGGTATAGAAATCGTCGTGCTCGACGAACATGGTGGCCGGCAGCACGATATCCGCGGCCTTGGCGGTGTCGGTCATGAACTGCTCGTGCACGCAGGTGAACAAATCGTCGCGGGCAAAGCCGCGCTTGACCGTCTCCTGATCGGGCGCGACCGAAACCGGATTGGTGTTCTGAATGAAGAGCGCGGCGACCGGCGGCCCGCCGCGCAGCGCGTCCTTATCGCCGGTCAGGATGGCGCCGATGCGCGACTGATCGAGCATGCGGATCGACGGATCGCGGAGGTCCTCGCCTTCGATCAGGCTTTTGTCGAGGTGGAAAATCCCGCCGCTGTTGTGAAACGCGCCGCCGCCTTCGAGCTGCCAGGCGCCGGTGACCGCGGCGATGCAGCTTGCCGCGTGCATGTTGATGGCGCCGTTGCGCGACCGGGAGAACCCGTAACCGAGCCGGAAATAGGCGCGCTTTCGCTCGCCGACCAGGCGGGCGAAAGCCTCGATGGTCTCGACCGGGCAGCCGGTGATCTTCGCGGCCCAGTCCGGGCCGCGGGTGCGTAAATGCGTGGCCAGCTCGCGCGGCGCGTCGGTATAGCGCTCGAGATAATCCCAGTCGGCCTTGCCGTCGCGGAACAGGCAATGCATCACCGCGCAGGCCAGCGCGCCGTCGGTGCCGGGCCGGATCAGCACCGGCAGGTCGGCCTGCTGCATGGTGGAATTCATATAGACGTCGACGACGACGATCTTGGCGTCGCGCTCTTTGCGGGCGCGCGTCGCGTGCGTCATTACGTTGACCTGGGTATTCGCGGCATTGGTGCCCCAGATCACCACCAGATCGGATTTCGCCATTTCGCGCGGATCGGCGCCGGCGAGCTTGCCGGTGCCGGCGATGAAGCCGGTCCAGGCCGGATTGACGCAAATGGTGGAAAAGAAGCCGGAATATTTCTTGGCATGGCGCAGGCGATTGATGCCGTCGCGCATGACGAAGCCCATGGTGCCGGCATAGTAGTAAGGCCAGACGGCTTGCGAGCCGTGCATCCGTTCGGCGCGCAGAAACGCTTCGGCGACGATGTCGAGCGCGTCGCCCCAGGAGACCGGCGCGAATTGGCCCGAGCCCTTGGGGCCGGTGCGGCGCAGCGGCTGCTGCAAGCGATCGGGATGATGGGCGCGCTCGGCGTAGCGCGCGACTTTGGCGCAGATCGCGCCCGCCGTATAGGCATTGTCCGCGGCGCCGCGCACGCGGCCGATCGTATGGGCGTCGAACACCTCGATCTCGAGCGCGCAGGTCGACGGACAATCGTGCGGGCAGGCCGACGCGGCGATTTTTTGCGGGCGGACGGCTTGATTCATAATTAAAATGCCTTCAGGCCGCGTCGAATCCCCGTTGAATCCAGCGGCGGCATGGACGATAGCACAGCGGAGCCGGAAGTAATAAGCGCGGAGGAACGCCATGAAAGCTGCGGTGGTCGGAGAAAAAGGCGTCGAAGTCCGCGACCTGCCCAAGCCCGAGCCCAAGCCGAACGAGGTTTTGATCCGGGTGCAGGCCTCAAGCCTCAACCGCGCCGACCTTCTGGTCGCCTTGGGCCATCAGCACGGCAGCGTCGGCGGTGTCGGCGCGCGGCTCGGCCTGGAATGTTCCGGCGAAGTCGAGGCCGTCGGCGGCGACGTGCAGGGCCTCAAGGCCGGCGACCGCGTGATGGCTTCGGCGCCCGGCGGATTTGCCCAATACGCCGTCACCGATGCCGGCCGGGTGCATCGTATTCCGGGAAACAACATGACCTTCGAGCAGGCGGCCTGCTTTCCAGTCGCGCTGCAGACCATGCACAACGCGGTCGTCACCGCGGGACGCCTTAAGCGCGGCGAAACGATGTTGATGCAGGGCGCCAGCGCCGGCGTCGGGCTGATGGGAATGCAGATCGGCAAGCTGATGGGGGCGTCGCTGATGATCGGCACGTCGACCAATGCGGCGCGCCGGGCCCGCCTCAAGGAGTTCGGCTGCGACGTCGCGCTCGATTCAAGCGACCCGAATTGGCCGAACGAGGTCAAGCAGGCGACCGGCGACAAAGGCGTCGACCTGATCGTCGATCTCATTTCGGGCGGCGTCGCCAACGGCAACCTCGAAGCGGCGGCAATTCTCGGCCGCATTGTCAATGTCGGTCGGCTCGGCGGCATGAAGGGCGAGTTCGATTTCGACAAGCACGCGCTCAAGCGCATCGACTATATCGGCGTTACCTTCCGCACCCGCAGCATCGACGAGGTGCGCGAGATCAACCGGGCGATGCGCGCCGATCTGTGGCCTGCCGTCGAGGCCGGCAAGCTCACCTTGCCGATTTATAAGACCCACAAGCTCGCCGATATCGCCGACGCGCTGGCGCTGATGCGCGCCAACCGGCATTTCGGCAAGATCGTCCTCACCATGTCATAAACGCGCCCGCCGCGAAGTCTTGGCTTGAATCGCGCGAATCCGTCCGGCATAAAATTGACATGACTGATTCGGCGAAAGGCCAGGCGCCGATTCTGGCCGCGGGCGGTATCGTCCTACGCGGCAAGACGCGACCGCGCATCGCCATCGTGCGATTGCGACGGGAGAAGGCCTGGGTTTTGCCGAAGGGCAAGCTCAATCCGCGCGAGCATCCGCGCGACGCCGCCAAGCGAGAAGTCTTGGAAGAAACCGGACACGATGTGTCGGTCCACGATTTTCTCGGCTCGATGTCGTATGCGGCCGAAGGCAGGATCAAGATCGTGCAGTTTTGGCTGATGCGCGCGGCCGGACCGCCGGTGCGCGAACTGATGGACGACGTCAAAGCGGTAAAATGGCTGCCGTTGCGGGAAGCCATCGAAACGCTGTCGCGCCCGCACGAAAAGGTGTTCCTGACGCATGTCGGTCCGATCGCGCTCAAGGCCGCCCGAAAATCGTCGCGCAATAAACCGAAACGGGTTGGCCGCGGCTTCGAGAAGCTCGGAAGGAACGCCTTCGTCAAAGCGGTCGGCGGCTGGATCGGCCGCGCGGCGCAGTCGTCGGCGCGCCGCGCCGGCTGACTGCAAGGGCCGATCTCCCCTCTTCCGGCACGACGTCGTGGAAGCCGTTGTAGTCGATCAGCATCCGCCCCTCCGGCGAAACGCTGGTGATGTCCCGGTAACGGTATCGCCAGCGGATATCGTCTTGCGGATAGATGGCGCGGGCGTGGAGGTGTTGCGCGGAATTGTCGTCGACGCCGCTGACGTTCAAGATCAATGCCGCATCGGACACGGCGAGGTCGTCCGCGGTCAATCCGTATAACGGGCTGGTCCGATCGATAAAATGAAAAATAGTCCAGCTCAGTGAAAAAATCGGATGTTCTTGACGCTCAAGCTTCAGCTCGTAGTAGCGGCGGAGCTGGTTGCGCTCGGCCGTGTTTTCCAGCCGAAGCAGCCACAGCCGCGCGGTCGCCTGGGAGATCGTGTTGTGCCGCGCATTGGCGACGCGGATCATGAGCGTCGGCTGCCCCTGATGCATGCCCACGACCGGGTGCTCGGCAAAGACGAAGCGCGCCCGCGGCCGCGAAAAGCGGGCGAAGATCAATCCGGTCATCACCGCGAGGAAACACATGCCGGTGAAGATTTCCGCGGTCGCGACGAGGTGGCCGTAATCGGTCTGCGGATGCATGTCGCCATAGCCGACCGTGGCGAGCGTCTCGATCGAGAAGTAGAAAAACTCCAGCGCGTGGTCGCCGCTGACGTTGGCGATCGGGTGATCGCCGAGCGCATACAGCAACGCGAACGCGGCATTGAGGAGGACGAAGATCGTCGCGGCGCTGCCGAAGAAGACCGGCCAATAAACCGTCAGCGCGCGGTGATAGAGGTCGGTCCAGAATCTGCCGGCCAAGCCGCGGGCTTCGATCACGCGGGCGCCAATGTGAATGATGTGCGATTTGCCCTGGCTTCTTGGCACTGCCATTTTGCCGGGCCTTGCCGATACAGAGTCGCCCTCACATCTCATGCCGGTGCCTTTGCCGCTGTCTTGAGACGGCTGTAAACCCGGCGGGCATTGTCTTCGAAAATCTTCTTGCGGTCGGCGTCCGCGATCGGCGCCTTGTCGATGTAGCGCTTGGTGTCGTCGAAGCCGAAACCGGTCCTGGGGTCGTTGCCCTTCACCGCGCCGACCATCTCCGACGCAAACAGAATATTGCCGATCGGCACCACCTTGGTGAGGAGATCGATGCCGGGCTGGTGATAGACGCAGGTGTCGAAGAAGATGTTGTTGCCCATGATCTCGGCGAGCTCCGGCTTGCCGTTATTGAGGGCGATGCCGCGGAAGCGGCCCCAATGAAACGGCACCGCGCCGCCGCCGTGCGGAATGATGAACTTCAGCTTGGGAAAGTTCTTGAACAGATCGGACAGGATGACCTGCATGAACACCATGGTGTCGGCATTGAGATAATACGAGCCGGTGGTGTGCATCGCCGGGTTGCAGCAACCGGAGACGTGGATCATGGCCGGCACGTCGAGCTCGATCATCTTCTCGTACAGCGGGAACCACGACTTGTCGGTCATCGGCGGCGAATTGAAATAGCCGCCGGACGGATCAGGATTGAGATTGCAACCGATGAAACCCATCTTCACGCAGCGTTCGAGCTCGGCGGCGGAGTGCTTCGGGTCGGCGCCGGGCGATTGCGGCAACTGGCACACGCCGATGAAGTTTTTCGGAAATAGCGAGATGACGCGCGCGATCAAATCGTTGCAAATCTGCGACCATTCCAGGCTGACGCTCTCGTCGCCGACGTGATGGCCCATGCCGGAGGCGCGCGGCGAGAAGATCGTCAGATCGGTGCCGCGCTCGCGTTGCAATTTGAGCTGGTTTTGCTCGATGCTTTCGCGAATTTCGTCGTCGGACATTTTCAAGGACGCGCGCGAGGGCATCGCCGCCTTGTCCTTGGCGGGCCGCGGTCTGTTCTTTGCGGAAACGATGCAGATCCTTGGGCTCGGTGGTGTAGTGGCCGTGGCAATCGATGATCATGATAGCGCGCCATGTGGGAGCATGTGGGAGGTTGAGAGGTCCGATGCTACGGCGCACGGCGCGATTGTCAAACGGGGCTGGCTTTCGGCTTTTTGCGCATGATCTTTTCCGAAAACCGGTATCCACTTTTCGGGATCATGCGCTAGGATGCCGATCGGATCAGGGAGGAAAATGGGGATGGCTGAACTTCCACGGCTCAACGGCGTCATCCGCGCGCTCGAAGCGGGCCAGCATGCGCTGACGACTTTCACGCCGGCCGACGTCGAATCCGCAATTGCGCTCACAAGCGCGAAATACGACGCCGTCGTCTATGAGATGGAGCACAACGCTTACGACATCCGTGCCTTCCGCGATTGCCTGCAATACATGCTCAACCGGCGGCAGATCGCGCAATCGGGCTCGCTCGCGCCCGCGGTGGCGCCGTTCGCGCGCATCCCGCCGAACGGCGGCGAGAAGGCGCAGTTTCACGCCAAGCAGGTGCTCGACCTCGGCGCGTACGGCATCATCTGGCCGCATATCAGCAATGTCGAGCAGGCCTATAACGCGGTCGCCGCCTGCCGCTATCCGCGGCTCAAGGACAAGCCGCTCTACGAGCCGGCCGGCCTCCGCGGCGACGGGCCGACGCAGGCGGTGCGTTACTGGGGCGTCAGCCAGCAGGAATATTACGAGCGCGCCGACGTTTGGCCGCTCAATCCCAAGGGCGAGATTTTCGTCATCTTGATGATCGAAGACACCGAGGGCATCAAGAATCTCAAGGACATTCTGAAAAACGTGCCCGGCATCGGCGCCATCCTGATCGGCGAAGGCGATCTGTCCCAGGAGCTCGGCTATCCGCGCCAGTACGAGCACAAGGTGGTGCTCGAGGCGATGGCGCAGATCGTCAATACCTGCAAGGAGGCGAACGTCGTAGTCGGCCATCCCCATGTCGAGGCCGGCAACGCCGAGCGCATCGTCAAGCAGGGCTACCGCTTCCTGATGTGCGCGCCGGTGCGCGCTTACGGCCATCTCGACGCCGCGCGAAAGTTTAGCGGCAGGACGTAAGCCTCAAGCGTGCAATAACGCTGCTTCAAATGCGCTGGCGATCGCCTGCTTGCTTTTGCCGGCGCGCACCGCATCGCCGATCACGGTGACGATTTGCCCCGGCCGCGCCAGATGCTCAAAGCGGCTGGCCGTGCCGCGCCGCGCCCGGTAATAGAACCAGTCGCGCAGCGCCGGCAATGAAAATAGCCGCGCCAAGCCGGGCGCCCGTGCGAGGTTATGGTCCAGCATCCAGTTGACGAGCGCGCCAAAGTCGAAATGCCCTAAACGATATTCGGCGCCGGCCGCGACGACGATGCGGTCGAACGGCGCCAGCAATCCGGGAAGTTTGGTCACGTCGGTTGAGTAGCGGAACGCGACACCCCTGTTCGCGCAGGCCGCCGCCAGATCAGCGATGTAGCGCGCAAAACTCTGCTCGCTGGCCTCGACCTCCTGGAACAGCGGCGCTTTGCCGGCGTAGCGGAAGGCGCCGCCGGCGCACGCTTTTTTTTCAAACACCGTCACCGTATTGCCTTCGGCGACCAGCGACGCATAAGTCAGTCCGGCCGGTCCGGCACCGATTACGGCGATGCGTTGGCCGCGCGGCGGTTGCGGATCGGCGAACAAAATTTCGCGGCCGGCGGCGCCATTGACCACGCAGCCGATGCGCGCGCCGCCGCGCATCTCGTTGATGCAGGTATTGCAGGCAAGGCAGCGGCGAATCGGCTCGCCGCGCCGCACTTTTTCGGCCCATTGCGGATCGGCGATCAGCGTGCGCCCAAGCGCGATAAAGTCGGTCTTGCCGTTCGCCACCGCCGCTTCGGCCGTCGCCGGATCGCCGAGCCGGCCGACCGCGATCACCGGCACCGCGACGGCCTTTTTCACGTCGGCGGCGAAGTCGAGAAAGGTCGCGTCGGGAAAGCTCATCGGCGGCAGCACGATTTGCGCCGACGGCAGCGACCGATAATGGCCCGCGGTGACGTGGAGCGCGTCGGCGCCGGCTTGCGCCGCCCAGATCGCGATCCGCCGGCCTTCGCTGTAGGGCAATCCGCCGGGAAAGAAATCCTCGACCGACAGCCGATAGACGACGCCCATATTCGGCAGCACGGCCTTGACCGCGCGCAACACTTCAAGGCCGAAGCGGGCGCGGTTTTCGAGCGCGCCGCCATATTCGTCGCTGCGCCGGTTTTCGAACGGCGCATGAAATTGCGAGATCAGATAACCGTGCGCGGCATGGATTTCGACGCAATCGAAGCCGCAGCTTTGCGCGCGTAGCGCGGCATTGACGTGCGCGGCAACGGTCTCGGCGATGCGCGCCTTGGTCATTTCCTGGGGAATGACGGTCTCGAACGTCGTCTCGTAGACCGGATGCGCAATGGCCGACGGCGCGATCGGCGTCTCGCCGCAGATATCGACGCGGGTGTGGCCGCCGCCGTGACCGAGCTGGATCGAAGCCTTGGCGCCGCCGCGATGGATTTCGTCGACCAGCCGCGTCAGGCCCGGAACGAAACGATCGTCGTAGATGCCGATTTCGCGGCGGCGGTGCCGTCCGGCTTTTTCCGGCGAGGCCATTTCCACGGTGATGAGCCCGGTGCCGCCGCGCACCCGCGCCATGTAGTAGGCGATGCAATCGTCGGTGACGAAGCCCTCGTCGTCGGCGGTGCGCGTCGTCATCGGCGGCATGACGATGCGGTTTTTGATTTCGACCGGCCCGATCCGCGCCGGCGTAAACAGGACGCTCGTCACAGCACCGGAATCTCACCGCCGTCGAGATCGATAGTCGCGCCGTGCAGCCAGGTGGCTCGCGCGGACACGATGAAGGTGACGAGGTCGGCGACGTCCTCGACCTTGCCGAAGCGGGTGATGCCGAACCCGCGGCACATTTCGTCGCGGGTTTTCCGCTCCGGCCAACCGGTGCGCGCCATCTCGGCCTGAATGCGCCGCCACAGTCGGTCGGTTTCGACCATGCTCGGATGGATGCAGTTGACCTGCACGCCGTCCTCCTTGCCGCGATCGGCGAGGCATTTTGAGAAGGCCGCGACCGCGGCATTGACCGAGCTGCCGATCGTAAACTCGGCGGTCGGTTTGCGCCCGCCGGTGCCGCCGATCGAGATGAGCGAGCCGCGCCGTTCCTTAAGGAGCGGCCAGGCGGCGCGGGCGAGCCGCACATGGCCGAAGAATTTCAGCGCGTAGCCGTCTGCCCAATCGGCGTCGGTCAGGACGAGAAAATCGCCGCGCTTGGTGGCGCCGGCATTGTTGACGAGAATATCGAGCGCGCCGAACTCGCGGCGCACCGCCGCGATCAGCTGTTCTGGCGCGCCGGGCTCGCGAAGATCGAGCGCGGCGATGGCTGCGCGATGTCCCGCTTTACGAATCGCCACTGCGACCGCATCGAGCGCCGCCGCGTCGCGTCCGGTGAGCATCACCTCGCAGCCTTCCGCCGCGAGCGCGAGCGCGATGCCGCGGCCGATGCCGCGGCTCGATCCGGTCACCAGCGCGATTTTACCTTTCAGTTCGAGGTCCATCGCCTCACTCGAGCGTCAAGCCGAGCTTCTTGATCAGCGCCGCCCACTTGCCCTCTTCGCGCTGGATATTCGCCGCGTATTCTTCGGGCGTAGAGGGCGCGGGATCGCTGCCGTCGGCGATCAGCCGCTTCTTCATGTCGTCGGAGGTCAGGATGGCGCGCAGCGCCTTGTTGAGCCGCTCGATGATCGGCCGCGGCACCCCCGCCGGCGCGGTCAGGCCGTAATACTGCACCGCCTCGAATCCGGGCAGGCCGGATTCCGCGGCGGTGGGCACGTTCGGCAGCGCGGCCGAGCGCGTGGCGCCGGTCACCGCGATGGCGCGCAATTGTCCGGCCTCGATCTGGCTGACGGAGGCGGGAATTGTATTGAAGCCCAGCGGCACGTGATTGCCGAGCAGATCGTTGGTGAGCGGCGCCGTGCCCTTGTAGGTGACGATCGTGATGTCAACGCCGGCCATCTGGTTGAACAGTACGGCGGCGAAATAATTGATGGTCGGCGCCGGCGGCGTGCCGGCGGAGTATTTGCCCGGGTCTTTCTTCGCCAGCGCGATCACATCGGCGACCGACTTCGCCGGCAATGACGGATTGGCATCGATGATGATCGGCGTTGAGGCGATGAGCCCGACCGGCGCGAAATCCTTGTTGATGTCGTAACCGGTATTGGCGCCGAGACTGATGCCGGTCAGCATCATGCCCAGCGTATAGCCGTCGGGCGCCGCCTTGGCGAGGTCACGGGTGCCGATCATGCCGCCGGCGCCGGCGCGGTTTTCGATCACGACCTGCTGGCCGAGCGCAACCGAGAGCTTCTGCCCGACCAGACGGCCCATGACATCGACGCCCCCGCCAGGCGGGTACGGCACGATGAGCGTGATCGGACGGGTCGGATAATCCTCGGCACTTGCCGGATGATGCGCCCCACCGACCAACGCCGCGAATAGCGCGCTCGCCGCAAGAACTGCGCGAATGACGCGGTGCGATATCATGATTTCCTCCCGCCACTACTATAGCTCCGCCCGCAGGCCATGCGCTACATTACCGTCGCGACGTAGGGAGCGCCCTCATGCGGTTCGGTGTATTCGGCAGCGCCACCGCCCGCCACGGCGGACCGGACGTGGATTCCGGCCAAGGCTACCGGCAATTCGTCGAATACAACATCGAGGCCGAAGCGCTCGGCTATCATTCGACCTTTCTGGTCGAGCATCATTTCACCGGCTTCGGCCAAGTATCGGCGAGCCTTGCGCTGCTGACCTGGGTCGCGGCGAAGACCAAGACGCTGCGGCTCGGCACCGCGGTGCTGGTATTGCCTTGGCACAATCCCGTTCTGCTCGCCGAGCAGGCGGCGACCATCGATCTATTGTCCGGCGGCCGGCTCGATTTCGGCGTCGGCAAAGGCTACCGGCATAACGAGTTCGCCGGTTTCTGCGTGCCGATCGAGGAGGCCGACGCGCGGTTTGCCGAAACGCTCGACGTGATCGTCAAATCCTGGACGTCGAAGCAGCGTTTTTCCCATCATGGCAAATATTGGCACTTCGAGGACATCATCGTCGAGCCGCCGACGGCGCAAAAGCCGCACCCGCCGATGTGGATGGGCGCCGGCAATCCGGATTCGATCCGGCAGGTTGCCGCGCGCGGTTACAATCTGTTGCTCGACCAATTCGCGTCGTTCGAAACCATCGCCGAGCGCATCGCCGTCTTCAAGACCGAGGTGGAGAAGCGTGGCCGCGTCTTCAATCCCTTGGAGGTCGGCGTCGCGCGCGCGTTCTTCGTGGCGAAAGACGAGGCCGCCAAGCAAGCCGCGCTGGAGCGCCGGCTCGAAGCGCAGCGGCGCCTCGAGGCGATCTCGAATGCGCCCGACGGCACCAGGAGCAAGGCGAGCATCATGGCGTACTCCGACACCCGCGAAGCGAGCGAGGAAAGCGCGCTTTACGGTAAGCCGGACGAGATCGCGGTCAAGCTGGAAAAACTGCGCGGCCTCGGCGTCGAATATGTCTTGTTCAACGGCGGCGGTCTGGGGCTCGACAAGGCCAACGACAATCTGAGCCGCTTCGCCCGCGAAGTGATGCCGGCTTTCGCCGGCGATTCCCGGATGCGGGTGGTGGGGTAACGTTTATTCCGCTCATTCCCGCGCAAGCGGGAATTCAGGCTAAATGCTATACTTCCCGACATGTTCGGAGATATTACAGTCAAGAGCCGCCCTTTGCGCTTGGCGTTTCTTATTCCGCCAGTCAAGACTGCATTGCAGAAAGCGATCGAGGTTAATTCGACCTTGTGGGGAGGTAGCCTCAATCCAATCATCCCATTGTTCCGACGGCCACCCAAGGCGTGGAAGGAGTATCCTCACCAAAAGATTTCCATACAAACTCGAATACTGGGATACATTCGAGCATTCGACCCCGACATCTTGGTCAATTGCACTGACGAAGAACTGCCATCCTATCTTAACGGCGGAAGGCGCCTCACGATTCAGATCGATGAAATATGGTCGGAATTTCACGCGGATGAGCGCAATGCTATGCCGAAGTGCGGCATTGGCATCTTCGAGTTGTTAAACGGCATCTACAAAGAATTTTTCGAGGTCAAACGAAGGTTCCCATCTAAAGTTCTTCTGCCGACATTTTCCGATTATTGGCCTGCACCCGGTTTGGTTGACACCCGCCTAAGCGAATCCCGCCTGCATCTCGAACTCCACGGGACTTAGATATCCGATCGTCGAATGCCGACGCTTCGGATTATAGAAGCATTCAATGTAGTCGAATACGTCAGCCTTGGCTTGGTCGCGCGTGCGATAGGTTTTGCGCGCTGTGCGCTCGGTCTTCAACGAGGAGAAGAAGCTCTCCATCGCCGCATTGTCCCAGACGTTGCCCGCACGGCTCATCGAGCAGACGACGCCGTGGTCGGTCATCAGCTTCTGGAACTGCTCGCTGGTGTATTGGCTACCGCGATCGGAGTGATGCAGTAGCGCGTCGGGCTTGCCTCGTCGCCAGATCGCCATCACCAGGGCATCGGTGACGAGCTGGGCCGTCATCTCAGCACTCATCGACCAGCCGACCGCGCGCCGCGAGAACAGATCGATCACCGCAGCCACATAGAGCCAACCTTCCGCTGTCCAGACATAAGTGAAGTCAGCGATCCATTTGCGGTTGGGAGCGGGCGCTTCGAAGGTGCGGTTGAGCACGTTGGGAGCGACGGCGGCGACCTGCCGCTCACCCAGATCGGGCGGCAGTCGACGCCGGCGCGGACGGGCTTTGAGAGCCTGTAGCCGCATCAATCGCTCGATCCGGTGCAGGCCACATGATACGCCCTCCGCAAGCATGTCGTGCCACACCCGCCTGGCGCCATAGGTTCGATCGCTGGCGAGGAAGCTTGCGCGAACCTTGGCGCCCAACTCCTCATCGCTCCGGCTGCGCTGACTGCGCGGTCGTGTCAGCCAGGCATAGAACCCACCCCGCGAGACACCGAGCGCCCCGCACAACCAATCCGCCGGCCAGATCCCCCGGTGCTTCGCGATGAAGGCGAACTTCACGTCAATTCCTTCGCGAAGTAGGCCGCGGCTTTTTTTAGGATGTCGCGCTCAGCCTTCAGCCTGATCACCTCGCGCTTGAGCTGCGCGATCTCAGCCTGCTCCGGCTTCATCTGACCTTGGCCGGGAAACGCATGCTGCGGATCGTCCGCTTGCGCCTTCACCCAACTGCGCAACTGTGACTGATGCACACTAAGATCCTGCGAGGCCTGGGCATACGACACGCCCCGCTCGTTGATCAGCCGCACAGCCTCAAGCTTGAACTCGCGTGTAAACTTCCGCCTTTCCATGACTCACCTCCGGTCCCATAAAAACACCTAACTCGGTGTCTTCGGAACCGGGTGCAGGCCACTCCGCACTGTTGGAATGGAGTTTCCGTGCCTGAATGGGCGAAACGCGCCCATACCCTGCTAGCGCTATGTAACGCGACGCAGAGCATATATCTGGGCCTTCCGCATTGGCAGGAAACATGGCGTGTTGCCTTTGACAAGAAGCGAAAGGCGAAGAAGAAGAAATAGGCTGCTATGCAGCGTGAAAAGTGTACTCCGATGATCGACAAGATCGTACAAACGATGGCCGAGGCGATGGCCGGGATCCGCGACGGTTGCGTCGTCCTGCTCGGCGGCTTCGGCTCGATCGGCCAGCCCAACGCGCTGATCGACGGCTTGATCGAGCAAGGCGCCAAAGATTTGATCGTGGTGTCCAACAATGCCGGCACGGGGCGCTTCGGCCTGGCGCGACTCCTGGAACTCGGCCGCGTGCGCAAGATCATTTGCTCCTATCCCCGCAGCGCCGGCTCGGTGGTGTTCGAGGAAGTCTATCGCGCCGGCAAGATCGAGCTTGAGATCGTGCCGCAGGGCACCTTGTCGGAGCGCCTTCGCGCCGCGGGCGCCGGCATTCCGGCTTTCTTCACTGCCACCGCGGTCGGCACCAAGCTCGCGGCCGGCAAGGAGGAGCGCGAAATTTCCGGTCGGCGATATTTGCTCGAAGCCGCGCTCGCCGGCGACGTGGCGCTGATCGAGGCCTGGGAAGCGGACCGCTGGGGCAACCTGACCTATCGGTCGTCCGCCCGCAACTTCAATCCGCTCATGGCGGCGGCGGCAAAGTTGACGATCGCGCAGGCGCAGCACATCGTGGAACTCGGTGCGCTCGATCCGGAGAAAATCGTCACGCCCGGCGTCTACGTCAATCGCGTGGTGCATGTGCCCTATGGCGAGCCGACAGTGACGTAACGGAGCAAACAGGGAGAAAACAGTGAACGTGCTCGACGCTTGCAAGCCGTTGACGCGCACCGAAATGGCCGCGCGGATCGCCCGCGACATTCCCGAAGGCTGGTATGTCAATCTCGGCATCGGCGCGCCGCTGCAAGTCGCCGACCACGTGCCGGCCGAGCGCGAAGTCATCATTCATTCCGAGAACGGCGTGCTCGGCATGGGTCCGGCGCCGGCGCCGGATAAGATCAACCGCTGGCTGATCAATGCCGGCAAGCAATATGTCACGCTGCGCAGCGGCGGCTCCTACATGCATAACGCCGACAGTTTCGCGCTGATCCGCGGCGGCCATCTCGATCTGTGCGTGCTGGGCGCGTTTCAGGTCGCCGAGAACGGCGACATCGCCAATTGGTCGACCTCCGACAACGACACCGCGCCCGCGGTGGGCGGCGCCATGGATCTCGCCGCCGGCGCCCGCCAACTCTGGGTGCTGATGGAACACATGACCAAATCCGGCGACAGCCGGCTGGTGCGCCGCTGCACCTATCCGCTGACCGCGCTCGGCGTCGTCAAGCGCGTCTACACCAATCTCGCCGTGCTCGACGTCACCGCCGACGGCTTCGCGGTGCGGGAAATGGTGCCCGGCCTCACGCTCGGTGCGCTGCAGAAGCTGACCGATGCGCCGCTGCATATGTTAAAAATATAGGCGCCGAGGATCGCCAATGGCGCGAAGCTTGCGAAACATCACCTTCGTCTATGTGCCGCGGGAAGACCGAATTCTCGCCGCCATCAATGCGGGTCACGCCGATGCCTGGTCGTGCTGGCTGACGCGACGGCTGGCGCTGGCGCTGCTCGAGGGCACGGCAGGATATCTCGCCAGCAGATCGGATCTGGCGCAACGCGCCCCGACGGAGTTTCGCGGCGAGGCGATCGCGTTCGAGCGCGAGGCCGCGATCGCCAAGACCGCGAGCGCGATGTCGATCACGCCGCCCGCCGTTCTGAAATCGACCGCGACCGGCGCCGAACTCGCCGAGCGGCTGACGATTTCGCAACAGCGCGACGGTTTCCGGCTGGAGTTGCGCGGACTAAGCGAAGACGGCGCGGCGGGAATGGTCAAACGGACCGAGCTCGAGCGCATTTTGCAGATGCTGCAGGCCGAGGTTGCCAAGGCCGGCTGGTTGGCGGGCCCGGCCAAGCCGCAAGCCGCGCCGGGTCCCGCCGCAAGCGATCCGAAACCGCTTCGCAACTGACCGCGAAATGCCGATGGCATGCCATGCCGGCAAGTTCTAATTTATGATCGTCCGAATTTCCGGGAAGTAAGTGAACAGGGAGAACGCGCCAGATGGTAACCTATACATGGGACCACATTCATCTTCGCACCGCCAATCCCGAGGCCATGGCGCAGTGGTTCGAGAAAATGCTCGGCGCCGAGGTCACTCGCACCATGCAGCAAGGCAAGCCGCGCATCGATCTGAAGATCGGCGGCGCCAATATCTTTATCGCCCCGGTCGCGGAAGGCGACGGAACCAACGCCGCGCCGAGGATTCCGTATCGCGGCCTCGATCATTTCGGCCTCGCCGTGAGCGGCATCGACGCCATCGCCGCCGATCTCAAGAAGAAGGGCGTCGAGTTCACCCGCGAGCCGACGACGGTCCGGCCGGGCGTGCGCATCTGCTTTATCCGGGCGCCGGAAGGCGTGTCGATCGAACTCCTCGACCGCGCCGCGAAATATAGTTAGGCCGCGTTGCTTCTTAGAAATTCCAGCACGCGAGCATTGGTCGGCGCTTCGGTCTGCCGCTCGACCGGCACGTCCCAATAGTCCGACCGCGGCAGGCATTCTTCCAGATACCGCGCCGCCGAGGTGGCGTGCGCGGCGTCATGTCCCGGCACGATCAAGGCCGGGATATCGACGCGCATAAGCTCCTCGGGCGTTGCGCCCGGCGCGGTGTCGCGGTCGAACAACGTGTCGCGCATTTCCTCGCAGATGCGCACATATTGCTCCGGATTTTGCTCGGCATACGCGGCGGCGAAGGCGCCATCTCGCTTGATCACCGAAGCCCACGGCCCGCCGCGCGGATCGACGCCGAACGGTTTGCCCTCCTTTCCGACCAGCGCGACGACGCCGCCGAGCCCGTCGCTCTTCACGAAGTCGAGATGCTCGGCAAAGCGCCGGTGGCTCGATATGCGATATTTGGCGCCGCCGACCGGCCAATAGAGCACCAGGCTCGCGACCATTTCGGGATGCGCCACGGCGAAGGCCGCGACCGGCGCGCAACCCATGCAGCCGCCCATGATATGGGCGCGCGCGATCCGCAAATGCTCGAGCAGGCCCCTGCCCTGCGCGACGTAATGCGCCCAGGTCACGGGCTCGACGCGGCCGCCGGATTGCCCGCATTCGCGGCGGTCGAACATGATGCAGGTGAAGTCTTTCGGCAAATGGTCGAGCAGCTTGATCTTGCCGTAGATGCCGAGCGTCGACCAGGTTTCGACGACGGCGTTGAAGCCGCCGGGCGCGTACATCAACAGCGGCGGACCCGCGCCGACGATCTCATAGCGCGTTTCGATGCCGTCGATGACCGCGCTCTGCATGTGGTCAATCCTTTCAGCCCTTGATCTGGCGGCCGGCGCGGGCGTCGGCGATCAGCGCCGTGAAGGCATCGAGGGTGGCCTTGGCGGAGTTGAAATAGGTGTCGGTTTTGGCGTCGAGCCATTTTTCGCCGTAGCCGATGGCGGTATGGGCGAGCCGGACGCGGCCGTCGAGCCACGGCCCGCCGCCGAAACCGCCGATCACCGGGATTTGCACCGCAGCGACCACCGCGGCGCCGGCGACCGGACCGGAATTGGTGAAATCAAGAAGGCATGCGCCGGCGGCTTCGAGCGCCTTTGCCTCCTCGACAAGTCTGGTTGCCGCTTCGGCGCTTGCCTGCGCCGCGGGCGAATTCTGCGCGCTGTAGGGAATGCCGTATTTGCTCGCAGTCTGCGGCGTCAACCCGAATTGCGCGAACACCGCAATGCCGGCGCGCACCAACGCGCGCACGACGTCGGGAAAATCGGCGGCCGCATCGACCTTGATCATGTCCGCGCCGCCTTCCTTGACCAGACGCAGTGCCGCGGCGAGCGCGCCGTCGATGCCGCTCTGCACCGGGCCATACGGCATGTCACAACTGACCAGCGCGCGTTCGACGCCGCTGCGCACCGCCTTGCAGCAGATCAGCATCTCGTCGAGCGTGACGTCGAGCACATCGGACCGGCCCCACAAATTGACGCCGACCGAGTCGCCGACCGAGACGAAATCGAATCCGGCGCGGTCGGCGATGCGCGCGATCTGATAATCCCAGGCGACGACGCCGACGCTCTTGTTTCCCTCGCGCTTCATGCGTTGAAGCGCCGGAATGGTCATCTTCGCATTCATGCTGTCTCTCAATGCTGGCGCGGTTTTAGCATGCAATGCCACAGAAGGAGGAGCGCCCACAAATTGTCATTCCGGAAGCAGCGCGCAGCGCTGCTGTCCGGAATCCATAACCACGATTCGTGAATATGGATTCCGGGCTCGCGGGCAAACGCCCGCGCCCCGGAATGACGAGAGGAATTACTGCGCGAAATTCGCAGCCGACGGCTTTGTCGGCGCCGGCGCGGCGGCGGGAGCGGGAGCGGCCGCTTTCAGTTCGGGCGGCGGAGTTGCCGCGAGCGCCGAGGACGACAGCGGCGTCCACGATGCGCCGGCCGCCGCTTTGCCGTCCGTCGCCTTGCCGTCGGTCTTCTCAGCAGCCGGCTTGCCTTCCTTCGGCTTCGCGACTTTCTTTGCGTCCGTGGCATGCTCGGCGACCGCTCTGTGCTTTGCTTTTTTCCTGACCGGATCGGCCACAGGTTCGGCCGCGAGTGTAGCCAATTGCGCCGGCGTGCGCGTCGGCCCGGTATAGACGACGACCGGCACCACCGGCCCGGGGTCCAACAGCAGGTTGGTGGCATTGGGCGCGCGCAGTGCCGACAAGATGACGGAAAATTTCGGACCGGTTGCGGCAAAGTCGGCCGGGGAATCGCCGTTATCGAGGTCGGCGTCAGGGTCGTCATCCTCGGCGGCCGGGCGCTTGCGATGCCGTCCGCACGTTTCATCTTTCAAATTGGGCGGCGACGCATCGACCGGTGCCAGCGCGTCGACCATGCCGAGCGAGGGCGTCAGCCAGGACAACGGATTCTGCGCAAACCCGCTTTCCAGCAGCTCCGCCGCCTTCACCGCGCGCACCGCGCCCGACGGCGCGCCGAGCACCACCGCGATCAGCCGCTTGTTGTCGCGCGTCGCGGTGGCGACGAGATTGAAGCCCGACGCGCAGATAAAGCCCGTCTTCATGCCGTCGGCGCCGGGATAACGGCCGATCAGCGGATTGTAATTGCGAACGATGCGCCGGCCGAATTTGATCGCCGGAATGTGCCAGTAGGAACTGTAATCCGGGAATTCGCGAATCAGCGCGCGGGCGAGAATGGCGAGGTCGCGCGCCGAGGTGATCTGATCGTCCGCCGGCAACCCGTTGGGATTGACGTAACTCGTTTCCGTCATGCCGAGCCGATGCGCGGTCTCGGTCATCTGTTGAGCGAAATCGTCGATCGAGCCGCCAATGCCTTCCGCGAGCAGGACGGCCATGTCGTTCGCCGACTTCACCATCATCATCTTGATCGCGTTATCGACGGTGACCTGCGTGCCGACCGGAAAGCCCATTTTGGTCGGCGACTGCGCGGCCGCATTGGGCGAGACCGCGAACAGGGTGTCGAAGGCGATGCGATGGTCGCGGACGGCGCTCAACGTCATATAGAGCGTCATCAGCTTGGTCACCGAGGCGGGATACCACGGGTAGGTTGCGTTCTCGGCGCGCAGCACTTTGCCGCTATCGGCGTCGACCAGAATAAGCGCTTCCGCGCGTGCCGGCGTTGCCGACGCCACCGCCGTCAGGACCATCGCGCCCGACACGATGGCACCGAGAACAAAGCCGAGCAGCGGCGCACCGGGAAATTTCTTACTATGCACGTGTCGCGGTCCGTTCGGTTAATCGGGCCCAAAGGGCCGCGAAGGTTTCACGCAAGGTTCACAAAGCCAAGGTTCACAAAGCGTGGGCGCATCGCTATCTAATCCCAAGCCGGGCTCGAAGGCAAAGCCGAATACCCCTATGCTTTAGAGCCGTGTGGATTAGGCCTAAAAGCGACAAAAGTTCGGCAAGGAAGACATAAAGGAAGACATTATGACCGCCTGCATCGTGGGATGGGCGCATACGCCTTTCGGCAAGCTCGCCGGCGAAACCGTCGAGAGCCTGGTGGTGCGGGTCGCTACCGAGGCGCTCGCGGACGCCGCGATTGCGGCAAAAGACGTCGACGAAATCGTCCTCGGCCACTTCAACGCCGGCTTCTCGGCGCAGGATTTCACCGCCGCGCTGGTGCTGCAGGCCTCGCCCGATCTGCGTTTCAAGCGCGCCACCCGGGTCGAGAACGCCTGCGCCACCGGCTCCGCCGCCGTGCATGGTGCTCTCCAATCGATCGCATCGCGATCGGCAAGAATCGCGCTGGTGGTCGGCGTCGAGCAGATGACCACGACGCCGCCGGCGGAGATCGGGCGTAATCTTTTGAAAGCGTCCTATGTGCGCGAGGAAGCCGACATCGACGGCGGTTTCGCCGGCATCTTCGGCAAGATCGCCGCGCTTTATTTCCAGCGTTGGGGCGATCAGTCGGATGCGCTCGCCCGCATCGCCGCCAAAAATCACAAGAACGGCGTCGGCAATCCTTATGCGCAAATCCGCAAGGATCTCGGCTACGACTTCTGCCGCGCCGAAAGCGACAAGAACCCGCTGGTCGCCGGCCCGCTCAAGCGCACCGACTGCTCGCTGGTTTCCGACGGCGCCGCGGCGCTGGTGCTCGCCGACGTCGAGACCGCGCTCAAGCTCGACAAGGCGGTCGTGTTCCGCGCCGCGCAGCACGTGCAGGATTTCTTGCCGATGTCGCGGCGCGACGTGCTCAAATTCGAAGGCTGCGCGGTGGCGTGGCAGCGCGCGCTCGACCAAGCCGGCATCGGGCTCAAAGATATGTCGTTCGCCGAGGTGCACGACTGCTTCACCATCGCCGAGCTGATCGAATACGAGGCGATGGGGCTGGCGGGCGAAGGCCAGGGCGCGCGCGTCATCGCCGAGGGTGTCGTCGCCAAGGACGGCCGACTGCCGATCAATCCGTCCGGCGGGCTGAAATCGAAGGGCCATCCGATCGGCGCCACCGGCGTATCGATGCACGCGCTCGCCGCGATGCAGCTCACCGGCTGTGCCGGCGACATGCAGGTCAAGAACGCCAAGCTCGGCGGCATTTTCAATATGGGCGGCACCGCCGTCGCCAATTACGTCAGTATTCTGGAACGGCTGCGCTGAAACTGCTCCTTCTCCCCGCACGCGGCCCGCCTTCGCTCGCCCTGCGAGCTACGCCGGGTATGAGTCCGCCGAAGCGCGGAGCGCGTAGGCGGAGGAGAAGGTCGGGATGAGGGGGCCTCTCCGCTGGGTGCAAGCATTGTTCCCGTCATCCTGAGGTGCGAGCCAACGGGTCCGGCCCGAAGTGGCCGGCCCGATGACAGGCTCCGCGAGCCTCGAAGGATGCCGGGCCGCAGCGTTCGGGCCGTCGTCCTTCGAGGGCCGCTTCGCGGCCACCTCAGGATGACGGGTAACAGGCAAGCCTGCTCCATTCTCGCGACGCGCCTTTGCGCCCGAGTTTTGCGCGCGCATGATCCCGAAAAGTGGGCACCGGTTTTCGGATAAGATCATGCGCAAGGTAAAAAGCCACGCTCAAGAAAAACTTCAGAGCATGATCTCGTCAGATTTGGCCGGCGGTGGCCCGGCTTCCATCACGATCATGTTCCGATAAGTAGCCCGGATAAGCGAAGCGCAATCCGGGAACAATCAACTAGCTTTATCGCCGCTCCCGGATTTCACTTCGTTCCATCCGGGCTACGAAGAAGAAAGGCAAGCGGAGCGCCGGCAGGCGCAATATTCCATGATGCCGTGCCAGCGGGCACGGCAGCGCGCGAAGCGTCGCGCGCTCGCCTGTCGGCGTCCCACCACGGCGCTTGCGGCAGCGACCGAACGCCACCGCTCAGCTCCAGCTAACGCGCTTCCCGGGACGGTACTAGGTAGGGACGGGTGTTACCCGTCCCCGGCCGTCCTACGGTGCAGCGGGTTTCCCCGCAGACCGGTCATAGTGCCGGCCGGGCGTATTGCCCCGGAGCCGCCCGGGAGCGGAGGTGACGAGCCGCCGCCCGCGGGAACCGCTCTCGCTCCGCCAGCCGGTGTCGCCGGCTGACGTCCTTTTAAGGGAGCGAGATTTTGCAAGTGTAACCGAATTGGAGACGGCTGTCAAGATCACGTCTCCGTTACAGTGACGATCTCAAAGCTCATCGGCGGGCTTGACCCGCCTGCGTGGCCGTAGGTGGTCGACGATCCGTTGGGCAATTAAGGGCGAGCGCGCAACTCCGTCTCCCCGCGTGCGGCCCGCCTTCGCTCGCTGGGCGAGCTTCGGCGGGTTCGAGTCCGCCGAAGCGCGGATGCGCGAAGGCGGAGGAGAGGGTTGGGGTGAGGGGGCGTTTCCGCTAGGCTGAGAATTCAGGGATGTCTCTAACGCCGTAAGTTTGATCCGCATCGCTCAGAATCGCGGCGAGGCCCCCTCACCCTCGCTCGCTACGCACTGACCTGTCATGCTCCGCGAAGGCGGAGCATCCAGTAATCATCGTGCGCCCCGTTGCAACGAATGTTCAGAGGATACTGGATCATCCGCCTTCGCGGATGATGACAGCGATCCAAACTGCGCGCCGACCAGCTCGGCGAAAAAGCCGCCGCGGCGGCGCAATTCGTCGAACGTGCCGGTCTCCACGATCCGTCCGTTCTGAAACACGAGAATTCGGGTCGCTTCGCGGATGGTGGCGAGCCGGTGCGCGATGACGAAAGTGGTGCGGCCCTTCATGACTTCGTCGAGCGCGAGATGAAGCCGCACCTCGGTCACCGGATCGAGCGCGCTGGTCGCCTCGTCGAGGATCAGGATCGGCGGGTTTTTAAGGAGCGCGCGGGCGACCGCAAGCCGCTGGCGTTCGCCGCCGGATAGCAACCGCCCGCGCTCGCCGATGCGCGCCTCAAACCCTTCGGGATTGCGGTCGATGAAGTCGGAGGCTTGCGCGCGCGCCGCCGCGTCGCGCAGCTCCGCCGCGGTGGCGTCCGGCTTGCCGACGCGCAAGTTCTCCGCGATCGAGCGGTTGAACAACAGCGTCTCCTGGAACACGACGCCGATATTGCGGCGCAGCTCCGTCAGCGTGAGGTCGCGGATATCCATGCCGTCGACCTTGATCCATCCCGACTGCGGATCGAAGACGCGATGCAATAGCGCCAGCGCGGTCGATTTGCCGCTGCCGGTCGGCCCGACCAGCGCCACGCGGTCGCCGGGCTTGGCGGCGAAGCTCAAATCCGTCACTGCGGAACGCTTGCCGTCGTAGGAAAACGACACGTTCTTGAATTCGACCGTGCCGCGCACGCGGCCGGGATCGACGGCGTCGGGCCGGTCGCGCACCGCCGGCACGGTGTCGAGCACGCCGAAAAAGTCGGCGAGCTTCGGCGCGTCGAGGAACAGCCGGTTGGCGAAGCTCACCGCCTGTTCAAGCCGGACGATCAGCATCGCGGCTATGGCCATGAAGCTGACGATCTGGCCGACCGACGCCAGGCCGACGAGCTTGAGATAGGTCCCGACCAGTAGGATGACGAGCAAAGTGAGCGTGGTGCCGGCGCGCGTGAGCACGGTGGCGATCGCCCACCACGACAGCACCGGCATCTGCGCGCGCAACAGCGAGTTCACCAGAGTCTTCAGCGCCGACACTTCGAGCTCGACGCGGGCATAGCTCTGCACCAGCGCGACATTGCCGAGCGCGTCGGCGGCGGTCTCGGCGAGATCGGAATAGTGGCGTTCGACCGCGCGCTGCAAAGCGAAGGATTTATGGATGACGAACACGGTCAAAACCGTGAACGCGACGCACAACGCGATCAGCGGCAAAGCCAGCCGCCAGTTCAGGTAAAGCGAGGCCGGCAGCAGCAAGGCGATGAAGACGAAGGCGGCAAAATGCTCGCGGAAGAACGACACCCACAGCCACCACAGCGTATCGGTGCCGGCGAGCATGATCTTCATCTGCCGGCCGGAATGCGCGACCGAATGATAGGCGAGCGGCAGCTGCAAGACGTGCTCGAAATAATCGGCCAGCACCATGTTGCGGCGCTGGTGCGCCAGCCGGTCGGCGAACCAGGCGACCAGCGTGGCGGCAAGGATGATGAACAGGCCGAAACCGACCCAGGCGCCGACCAGCGGCGCCAGCGCTCGCGCCGCGGGCCCGACGCCCGCCGGCAGCGCGCCGGACAGGGCGTCGACGATGCGGCCGAACAGCACCGGTTCGACGAATTGCGCGCCGGCCAGCACGATATTGGCAAGCGCCAGCGTCAAGGCGAGCCGCGCCTCGGAGCGCAACAGGCCGAGAACGCGGAGATAAAGGCGAACAAAGGACATGGCCAACCTTTGGCGGGCTTTTAGCAGCGGAACGAGGCGGCGCGCAGCACCGTCAATACGGCCGCCGCCGGGGGCAATGTCGGGCTCCTGGCCCAGGACGAATGAGGGCTGAAGCCCCTGACCGCCCAACGGAATTAACACAATCGCGACAAGATCGCGGTATTCTGATCGCCTATGACTGATTCGATTTCACGGCTCTACCAGGCCGCGCAGGCCTGCCGGCACGACGATCCATCGACCTCGCGGACGGCGCGGCTGTTGCGTTCGGGCCGCGCCAAGATGGCGAAAAAGCTCGCCGAAGAAGCCGTCGAGGTCGTGATCGATGCCATGCACGGCGACCGCGACGCCGTGGTCAAGGAAAGCGCCGATCTCATCTATAACCTGGTCGTGCTGTGGGTCGCCTCCGGTATCCGCCCCGACGACGTCTGGAAAGAGATGGACCGGCGCGAGCGGCTCCTCGGCATTGCCGAGAAAGTCCCGAAGAAACTGCCGGACGATCTTTCGCGGCGTAAAGTCGTCATGCTGGAAGGCCGCCGCGCCCGCAAGCGGCGCTGATCTGCCCCTCGCCATTTCACCTTAGCAATGCTCGACCAGGTCATTTCGGCGCTTGTATCCTGGATCGTCGAGGCGATTTCCGCCGCCGGATACCTCGGTGTCGTCGTCCTCATGGCGATCGAGTTCGGCATGCATTCCGCTGCCCTCCGAGGTGATCATGCCGTTCGCCGGCTATCTGGTGTCGATCGGGCGGTTCAGCTTGGTCGGCGCCGCGACGATGGGCGCCCTGGGCTGCAATATCGGCTCGACGATCGCCTATTATGTGGCTGTCACGGGAGGCCGGAAGGCGTTTGAACGCTGGGGTGTTTACGTCCTGGTGCGGCCTCACGAGATCGATCGCGCAGAACAGTTCTTTGCCCGCTACGGCGCCGTTACGGTTTTTATCGGCCGTCTGCTTCCGGTGGTGCGAACTTTTATTGCCTTCCCCGCGGGACTGGCGCGGATGCCGATGATGAAATTCCAAATCTACACGTTTCTCGGCTCGTGGCCGTGGTGTTTCGGGCTCGCTTATGTCGGCTTCGTCCTGGGCGCGCGCTGGAACAGCGACCCGACCTTTCGCAGGCTGTTCCACCGCTTCGACGCCCTCGTCGTGGCAATCCTTTTGGCCGGCTTTGCCTGGTTCGTCTGGGCCAGATGGCGCGAGACTTACCGACCTAAAGGGTAAGAGCAGCTCTGCTTGTGATTGGCTTTGTCGCCATGGCCCGCGTATTGTGACCATGTTGGCGCCTAATTTGGCGGTCAACTTGTTGGCGCGCCTGCGAGCCAACGACGGCCGGCGGGCCCCATGAGGGTGGGCCTTGCGACTTTGGCCATGACGGGGTGGCCGTGACACCACGCAATCCATATTCGGCAGATGACCGGACGGCGGCCAGGGCTGCGGTCGTGGCAGCAGCTATGGGCTGGCTGGTCGTGGCGGCGCTGAGCGCGGCAACGGCCGGGACTGCGCTCGCTCAAAATACCCCCGCGCCCGCCGCAGGCGCGCCGGCAGCGGCGAGCCCGCAGCAGGCGCCCGTGCCATCCGCGTCGCCGCCACAGTCTCCGGCGCCGCCGGCGTCGCCCGGTTTGGTATTTCCCTCGCAGCCGCCGCCGCCCGGCGTCGCCGCCCAGGCCGCTCAGGCCCCTACCGAAAAGCGCGGCTTCCTGAATAACTTCGGCCACTGGTGGGATGAGTCCATTGCCAGCTTCAAGGCCCAGATGAAGGATCAGAAGTCGAAGCTCGACGATTTCAACAAGAAGTCGGTCGACGCCGCCAAGGACGCCGCCGTTGCAACCTCGCAGGCAATGAAGAACGCCGCCGACGCCATGGTGCGGCTGCCGACCTCGCGGGTGATCGAGATCCAGGAGATTTGCCCGCTTGCGGGCAATGGCGCGGCCGACTGCGCGATAGCGGCGACGAAAGCCTGCCAGAGCAAGGGATACAGTGGCGGGCAGCCGGTCGATGTTCGCACCGCCGAAAAATGTACCGATTCGCTGTGGATGTCGGGGCAAACTCAAACCGCCGCCGATTGCCCGGTCGAAACGGTCGTCCTGCGCGCCGCTTGCCAATAGGCCCGACCCGCCGCCGGCGCGCGTTCCTGCATCGCAAACGTGCTAAGTCTCTTTTACCGTCACCCTGAGGTGCGAGCGTAGCGAGCCTCGAAGGGCGACGGCCTGAACGCCTCGGCCGCATCCTTCGAGGGCCGCTTCGCGGCCACCTCAGGATGACGGAATAATTTAGGGGAGCATTACCGTCATGCTGTCCGACGCCGACCGCAACAAGGCCGCCGACATCCTCATGGCGGCGGAAAAAGCGCGCAAACAGGCGGTTCAACTCTCCAAGACCTGGCCCGGCATCACCATGGAGGACGCCTACGCGATCTCGACCGCGGTCGCCAATCGCAAGATCGCGGCCGGCGCCAAACTCATCGGCCATAAAGTCGGCCTCACCTCGAAGGCGATGCAACGCTCCTCGCAGATCGACGAGCCGGATTACGGACACCTGCTCGACAACATGATGATCGCCGACGGCGCGCGCATCGCGCATGAGAATTACTGCCTGCCGCGGGTCGAGATCGAGCTCGCGTTCATCCTCGGCAAACCGTTGCGCGGCCCCGGCATCGGCCTGCCCGACGTGCTGCGCGCGACCGAATACGTCGTGCCGGCGATCGAGATCGTCGACGCGCGATTGCAGGACCCGCGCAAAATATTCGACACCGTCTCGGACAACGGCGCCGCGGCCGGCATTGTCATCGGCGGCCGGCCGATCGGACCGCTCGACGTCGACCTGCGCTGGGTCGGCGGCGTCATGTATCGCAACTCGGAGATCGAGGAGACCGGCGTCGCCGCCGGGGTGCTCGGCCATCCCGCGCTCGGCGTCGCCTGGCTCGCCAACAAGCTCGGCCAGCACGGCGTTGAGCTGCAGGCGGGCCATCTCGTGCTCGCCGGCTCATTCACCCGGGTGGTGTTCGCGCGCAAGGGCGATACGCTGCATGCCGATTTCGGCAACCTCGGCGGCATTGCGGTGCAGTTCGTCTGAGGGCGCATCGGAGAATTGAACTGGGAGGGGACGATGAGCGCAAGCGGTACGGTTGCGACGGGCAGCGGTTCCATCAGCGACGTCGTCGCGCGGATCGAGCGCCTGCCGATGTCGTGGTGGCACGTCAAGGCGCGGATCATCATCGGGGTCGCGACATTCTTCGACGCGTTCGATGCGCTCGCCATCGCTTTCGTGCTGCCGGCGCTGGTGCCGGCATGGAAGCTCGGCGGCCCCCAGATCGGCTTGCTCATTTCCGCCGGTTATGTCGGGCAGCTTTGCGGCGCGCTGTTCTTCGGCTGGATGGCGGAGCGCTACGGCCGCATCAGGGCGATGGTCTGGTCGATCCTGATCTTCGCCGTCATGAGTCTGGCCTGCGCCGTCGCCTGGGATTACCAGTCGCTGGTGACCGCGCGGACCATCCAAGGCTTCGGACTTGGCGGCGAAGTTCCGGTCGCGGCGACCTATATCAGCGAATTGGCGCGCGCCAAGGGGCGCGGCCGCTTCGTTCTGCTCTACGAAATGGTGTTTCCGATCGGGCTTGTTGCCGCAGGCTTCATCGGCTCGTGGGTGGTGCCGCGTTTCGGCTGGCAGTGGATGTTCGTCATCGGCGCATTACCGGCTTTCGTCGCCATGCTGTTGCAGCGGTTGCTTCCGGAATCGCCGCGCTGGTTGGCGACGCGCGGGCGTAACGCCGACGCGCAGGCGGCGCTCGAACGGATCGAGCGGGCGACCGAGCAATCCACGGGCAAGCCGCTGCCGCCGCCGCAACCGGTCAGTATCGCCGGTCCGCTGACGGCGTCATGGTCCGATCTGTTCGGTCCGACCTACCTGCGACGAACGCTCGTCGTCTGGGTGATTTGGTTCGCCACGTATTTTTTCACCTACGGCCTCGTCGTCTGGCTGCCGACGATCTACTTGACGGTTTTCAAGCTGCCGCTGCAGCAATCGCTGCTCTACGGCTTGACCACGCAGGCGGTCGGACTGTTGGGCTCCCTGATTTGTGCGCTCTCCATCGACCGCATCGGCCGCCGGCCGTTGTTCACCGTGGCCTTTGCCGGCGCCGCCATCGCGCTCGGCACGCTGTTCATCCTCGGACCGGATTCGCCGCAGCGTGTGCTGGTGCTGGTCTCGTGCGGCTTCTTCTTCGTATCGATGCTGTCGATCGGGGTCTATGTCTATACGCCGGAACTTTATCCGACGCGCGCGCGTGCGCTTGCGGTCGGCACGGCGACCGCGTGGCTGCGCTTCGCGTCGATCCTCGGACCCGGAATCGTCGGCTTCATCGTCGGTTCGGGGCTCGGCGCGGTGTTTCTCGTTTTCGCGGCCGTGGCGGTCGTGGGCGCGGTCGTGACCGGCCTATTCGCGGTGGAAACGAAGCGGCGCGTGCTTGAAGATATCTCGCCTTAGGCCCTCTCCCCTTCCCTCCCCCGCTTGCGGAGGAGGGTGTAGGGTGGGGTCGGGGCCGCGACATCGCGCGTAGCGGATTGATCGTGTTGGCGTTCGACGACATGCGTTACCAGCGGCTGCGGTGGATTTTGGCCGCCGCGGCTATCGTGTTGCCGGCGGCCGTGCTGCATGCCGCGTTGCCGACCGAGCCGGACGTGTCGGGGCGCACCTCGCTCGCCGGTCAGCTCCTGATCGCCTCGCCGGAAATGCGCGATCCGTTCGATCACGCCGTCATTCTCATGGCGCAGCACAGCCGCGGCGGCGCGCTTGGCATCGTCATCAACCACCCGCTCGGCAGCCGCCCTATTGCGGACCTCCTCAAAGCGCTCGGCGCGGACGGCAGCGGCATCACCGACAACGTGCCCATCTTTCTCGGCGGGCCGGTCAACCTCAACGTCGCCTTCGTGCTGCACAGCGCCGACTACCGCCGCGATCGCGCCATCGACATCGATGGGCGGGTCGCGCTCAGCGAGGCCGCCGACGTGCTGCGCGATATCGGGCTCGGCAAGGGACCGAGCAAGAGCTTGGTCGCGCTCGGCTATGCCGGCTGGGCGCCGTCGCAGCTCGAGGACGAGATTACGCGCGGCGCCTGGGTGACGGTGCCGGAAGATCCGGCGCTGGTTTTCGACGACGATCGAGCGAAAGTGTGGAGCGACGCGCTGGCGCTGTACAAGAACGATCGCTGACATGAGTAGCTTCCACGGCGTTTTCCCGTATCTCGTCTCGCCCGTCGACAAGGCGGGGCGCATCAAATCGGAGGTGCTCGGCCGGCTGGTTGACGATCTGATCGGCGCCGGCGTGCACGGTCTCACTCCGCTCGGCTCGACCGGCGAATTCGCGTATCTGAGCAACGCGCAACGCACCGATGTGGCGCGCGCGACGATCGAAGCGGCCACCGGCCGCGTGCCGGTGATCGTCGGCGTCGCGGCGACCGCGACTGCGGACGCAGTCGCGCAGGCGCGCAACTATCAAAAGCTCGGCGCCGATGGGATATTAGCCATTCTCGAATCTTATTTCCCGCTCGCGGAGCCGCAGGTCGAATCCTATTTCCGCGCCATCGCCGACGCCGTCGACGTGCCGGTCGTGCTCTATACCAATCCGCAATTCCAGCGCACCGATCTCTCGCTCGATGTGATCGCACGCCTCGCCGAACATCCGCGCATCCAGTACATCAAGGACGCTTCGACCAATACCGGCAGGCTGCTTTCGATCATGAATCGCTGCGAGCGGCTGAAAGTATTTTCGGCGTCTGCGCATATTCCGGCCTGTGTCATGCTGATCGGCGGCGTCGGCTGGATGGCGGGTCCGGCCTGCGTCGTTCCGCGGCAAAGCGTTGCGCTCTATGAGCTTTGCAGCGCCGGCCGCTGGGCGGAGGCCATGCGATTGCAGCAGTGCCTGTGGCGGATCAACGAGATATTCGCGCGCTTCAATCTTGCGGCCTGCATCAAGGCCGCCCTCGAAATTAAGGGTTATGACGTGGGCGATCCGGTACCGCCGCAGCGCGCGCTTTCTGCGCAAGAGCGCGACATCGTAGCGGCTGCGCTGGCCGACGTCGCCGAAACTGCCGCGGCGTGATCCAGCCGCGCAACAGCGCCTGCCGCATTTGTTAATTTATTCCAACCGATTCTTAACGCCTGCTTGCTACATCCTCCCCCTCGCTATCGTTCCGCCCAAAGCGGTTGCCAGACGCGCCGAAGCCGGCGCAGGGGTCGTTGTGGCATCGATCGGTTCGCAGTTCGCGCCGCGTGTCGCCCTCGAGCGCACCGCCTCGGCCATCGCCAGCGCGCGGCGCGCCGTGCTCGCCGACCGCTACGCGATCAATTCGTTTGCGGTCGAATGGCGCCGGCTGACGGAGCTCGGCGCCGTCGCGCAAGAGTGGCGCGAACTCGCCGCGCGCGCGCTCGAGCCTAACGTCTTCTATGAACCCGCTTTCGCGCTCGCGGCCGCGCCGGTCCTCGGCCGCGACGTCGGCGCCGTCTTGGTGTGGTCGGGAACGCGCCCGCGCAAGCTTCTCGGCTTGTTTCCGGCGCGGCGGTGCGAGCGCCGCTACGGCTTGAAGCTGCCAATGCTGGTCGGCTGGACGCATCGTTATGCCCCGCTCGGAACGCCGCTGGTCGAGCGGGAAGCCGCCGAACCGGTGATCGCGGCGTGGCTCGCGCATCTTGGCGGCGATCCGTCGCTGCCCGGATTGGTGCTGCTGCCGCTGATTGCCGAGGACGGCCCGTTCGCGGCGGCGCTCGGTGCGATTGTCCGGCGGGCGCGGATGCCGTGCGCCGATTTCGCGCACCATCAGCGTGCAATGCTTGCGCCGCACGGAGACCGCTGGGATTACATCGAAGATGTGCTGTCCTCGCACCGGCATCGGGAGCTGCGTCGCAGCGGACGGCACTTGGCCGATTTAGGCGCCTTGTTGTTTACCGCGACGACGGAACCCGCGGGCGTGGCTCGCGCCATCGAGGATTTTTTTGCGCTCGAGGCGAGCGGCTGGAAGGGCGCGGCCGGCACCGCACTGGCCCGTCTCGACGATGTGCAGGGTTTCATCAAGACGGCGCTGTGCGCACTCGCCGCGGAAGGCAAAGTCGCGGTCAATCGGCTGCTTCTCGACGGCCGCCCGATCGCCGCCGCGATCACGCTGCGCAGCGCCGACACCGCCTGGTACTGGAAAACCGCCTATGACGAGAAGCTCGCGCGTTACGCCCCGGGTATGTTGCTCACCGCGGCGTTGACCGAACAGCTCGCCGAAGACGAAGCGATCGCACGCACCGATTCCACCGCGGCGTCCGACAATCCGATGTTGGATCGCATCTGGCGGGAGCGCATGGCGCTCTGCGACCGCCTGATCGCGGTGCGGCCGGCGGCGCCGTTTGCGCGCGCTTGCCGGTTGGAGACGCTGCGCGGCGTTGCGTTTGCGGCAGCCAAGTCGATCCGCAGACGGCTCCACGGCTAGAGTTATATTTGAACCGATCTCTAGCATTTTGTTTGAGCATGATCTTATCCGAAAACCGGTGGCCACTTTTCGGGATCATGCTCTTGCGTTGACTTTCGCGCGCGTTTCCCGCGTAGTTTGGCGATCACGGGAAACGGATCATGGACTATCCGATTACGATCCGAATGGGCGGCTATGGGCCGCCGACAACCTCGTTTTCCAAGAGCCTCAAACTGATCGGCGACACGCTGGAGGCCGCGTTCGGCGACCGCATCGGCGTGAAATATGTCTGGAACATCATGGATTTCGGCTACCGCGCCGAGGAAATATTGTGGCTGGTCGAGGACGGCGTGCTCACGTTGGGCTATCAATCGTGGAGCTATTTGACCGACCGCGTCGGCGAACTCGGCTTCGTCGATCTGCCGTTTTTGTTCGAGCGGCGGGATCAAGCGCGCGCGGCCATCGACGGCGCGCTCGGGCGATTCCTCGCCGCCAAGATCGAAGAACGCGTCAATTACCGCATTCTCGGCTAGTTCGAGAACGGCTTTCGGCAAATTTCGAACCGGCTGCGGCGGGTGCGCGTGCCGGCGGACCTCAAGGGCATGCGCATCCGCGTGCTGCCGAGCCAAGTGCAAGCGCGGACGTTCGAGCTCTTGGGCGCCGTTCCGCTACGCTGGGATTTGACCGAAGCGATCGCCGCGATCAAGGCCGGCACGATCGACGCGCAGGAGAATCCATTCGCCAATACCGTGACCTACGGCGTGCACAAGTTCCACCGCTTCCACACCGTCACCAATCATTTCTACATATCGCGGCCGATCTTCCTGCATCGGCCGTCGTTCGATGCCTGGCCCGAGGATTTGCGGCGCGCCATGCGCGAGGCGGTAACCCGCGCGATCGCCTACCAGCGCGAGCTCGCCATCGCCGAAGACCGCGACGCCCGCGCGGCGATCGCGGCCGCGGGGTGCGAGATCACCGAATTGACCGCGGACGAGCACGCCCAATTCCGCGCCGCGGTCGCGCCGCTTCTCGCCGAGGCGCGGGGAACGTATGGCAGTAAGATGTTCGATCTCGTTCCAAAATCTTGACGTCAGCCTTTGCCCTTGTCCGGCGCGGCAAGAATCAGCGTCCAGAACACTTTGTATTTCGACTGCGGCGTGTAGACCGCGGCGATGCCCATCTTCGTCACGCCGCTTTTGAGCATGTTGGCGCTGTGCGGCGGCGAATCGCGCCAGCCGGAAATCGCCTCGGCGAGGGTGTGGTAGCCGGCGGCAATGTTCTCGACCGCGACATTGGCGTCGAAGCCGGATTTGCGGATGCGGTCC
Source organism: uncultured Alphaproteobacteria bacterium (assembly GCA_963823225.1). Taxonomy (GTDB): domain Bacteria; phylum Pseudomonadota; class Alphaproteobacteria; order Rhizobiales; family Xanthobacteraceae; genus BOG-931. The sequence continues at coordinate 461,953 of CAWGKM010000002.1, forward strand.
CGGAACAGCTGCCCGGCATCGTGATCGAGCTTGTCGCTTGCCGCCATGGCCTGCGCCAGCTCGCTGGCGAGCTGCATCAGTTCGGGGTCGATCGTGACCGGCGGCAGGCCGTTGCTGCTGCGATAGCCGGAGATCATCGATTGCGCCGCATCGACGTCGAGCGCCGCGTCCGATTGCGCCAGATCCTTATAGAAACTCGGCTGGCCGGGTGGCGGCGCGCTGTCGGCGCAACCCACCAGCGCCGCCAAGCCTATCAGCACGCCGCAGACGCGTGCCGCGGCACCTGGCTGGATCATCGAGATTCCCCCGTCGCCGTGACATTGCCGTTAGAAAAGTGTCGGAACCGTGAAGCGCGAAGTGCTTCGATTCGCGCTCGATCATACCCTGGCGTCGCCGCGGCGCCTCCGTTACGATCCCGCCGCAGCGAACGCGAGGAAATGCTCCGATGACCGAAACCAACCCCGCCGCCCGCACCCCCGGCGCCAAGCGCGCGGGGCCCGGCGAATACCTTTTCGATCTCGCCAAAGTCAATCACATTCTCGGCGGCCCCGACTATTCGACCGCCAACGGCGCCTGCGTCGAAGGCGATCGCATGATCGTCGGGCTGATGCGCATGCCGGCGGGCACCGGCGCCGAGCCGCATTCGCATCCGAACGAACAGTGGATATTCATTCTGGAGGGCACGTTTCACGCCACCATCGGCGGCAAGCAGATCGAGGCCAGGCCGGGCTCGGTGCTCTACGTTCCCGCCGATGTCATGCATTCGGGCAAGGCAAGCGCCGCCGGCGACGTCGTCTTCTTCACCGCCAAGGACGCCTCGCACAGCCTGCACGGCATCAAAGCCGCGTGATTGGCCGCGGCCGGTGCCGCGCAGAAAGTTAGGGAGGACCGGATGAAGCGTTGGACAATTCTCGCTCTGGCGGTGCTGGCCTTGGTGACGACCTCGGCCTTGGCGCAGGCGCAGGACAAATATCCATCGAAGCCGGTCAAAATCATCGTACCGTATGCGCCGGGCGGCGCCACCGACATCGTTGCACGCATTCTCGCCAACGAACTGAGCCAGAGCCTCGGCCAATCCTTTTACGTCGAGAACAAGCCGGGCGCGTTCGGGATCGTCGCCGATGTGGATTTGGCGCGGTCACCCGCGGACGGCTACACGCTGATGGTCGGCAACGTCACCACCAACGCGATCACCCCGATCATCTATCCGGAAAAATTCAAGATCGATTACGCTCACGACATCGTGCCGATCACCGATCTGGTCGACATTCCGGCGTTCCTGCTGGCGACGACAAAGAATTTCGACGTCAAAAGCGTGCCCGAGCTGATCGCCTATGCCAAGAAAAATCCCGGTCAGGTGCGCTACGGCACGGTCGGTCCCGGCAGCTATCCGCACTACGACATGGCGTATTTTGCCAAGCGCGGCGGCGACCTCGACATGGTCGCCATACCCAATAAAGCGGGTGCCTCCGGCGTCATCAACGACATGCTCAACGGCTCGACCCAGGTCGCTTTCCTCAACGTGGCGAGCTCAACGCCGCAGATTACGGCCGGCAACTTCCGCGCGCTGGCGCTGGTCGATCATGCGCGGCTGCCGGATTATCCCGACCTGCCGACCATGCAAGAGGTGGGCTTTCCGGCCGTCGGCACCATCGCCTGGCAGGCCTTGTTCGCGCCGGGCGGCACGCCAAAGGATATTCAGCAGAAAATCTTCAGCGCTTTCGTCGAGGCCATGAAGGCGCCGGCGGTGAAAGACGCCTTCGCCAAGCAAACCTTCAATATCGTTCCCAACGCGTCGCTTGACGACGCCAAGGCTTGGCTCGCGGGCCAAATGGGCGCGTGGCGGAAGATCACCGGCGAGGTCCATATCGAGACCGAGTGACAACTTCGCCTTCTCCCCACGGCAAGCGGGGGCGCGCAGGCGCGAGCTCTCGCGCCGCGTTTTACCACCGACAATAGGTACCCATGCGCCATGAAAGGCGAACCTACCGTCGCCGATCCCGTCTATCAGATCGTCGTCGACAAAGACGTCGACGTGCCGATGCGCGACGGCGCGCGGCTGAGGGCCGATGTGTTTAGGCCGCATGACAACGGCAAATTTCCCGCCATCCTCAATCTCGGCCCCTATCAGAAAGACAAGCTCTGGACCGTGCCGGAGACGCTCGCCGAAGCGCCGAACGAATGGATGAACTGGGAGACCGTCAATCCGAAATGGTGGGTGCCGCGCGGTTACGCCGCCGTCCGCGTCGACGGCCGCGGCAGCGGCAAGTCGCCCGGCCAATGCGAACCCTGGTCGCTTGCCGAAGCGGTCGATCTTTACGATGCCATCGAATGGGCGGCGGCGCAGCCCTGGTGCAACGGCAATGTCGGGCTTAACGGCATTTCCTATTTCGCCATCAATCAATGGTTCGTCGCCAATCTGCAGCCGCCGGCGTTAAAGGCGATCATTCCTTGGGAAGGATTTGCCGATCTTTATCGCGACGCCCTCTACCACGGCGGCATCCTCAGCTTGTTTATGACCAATTGGTACACCGCGCATATGCTGCATCACCTATTGGGGCGCGCTTCGCGGCATCTGCCGGACGGCTGGCAGGTCAACACGCTCTATTTCTGGCTGCACAACAATCTCGACAGCGGCGCATTCCGCGGCGCCCAGGCGCAATGGGACAAGATCAATGTGCCGATGTTTTCCGTCGGCAACTGGTCGGGCATGGGCTTGCATCTGCGCGGCAATAGCGAGGCGTTCATGCGCGCGGCGACGCCGCACAAGAAATTGCGCATCCATCTCGGCTCGCACGTGCATCCGTTCTACACCGAGGATGGCCGGCGCGATCAAATCCGCTTCTTCGATTTTTGGCTCAAAGGGCTCGACAATGGCGTGATGGACGAGCCGCGGGTGAAGCTCGCGATCCGCAAGGGCGGCGATGCCTTCGAATGGCGCAGCGAGCACGAATGGCCGCTCAAGCGCACGCGCTGGACCAAGCTTTATCTCGATCTGTCGCAGCCGGCCGCGACAGGCGCGGCGGTCGCCGGTTCGCTGGAGGAGAACAAGCCGCCGGCGCGCGCCGCGCGCAGCTATGCCGCATCGAGCTTCGGCTCGATGGGCTCGACGTCCGCCGCCTCATCGCAGGTGATGGGCGGCGGCATCAAGCCGGGGATGGGAGTCTCGTTCGAAACGCCGCCGCTTCCCGCCGATACCGAGATCACCGGGCCGCTTGCCGCCGTGCTGTGGGTGTCGAGCTCGAGCGAGGACATGGATTTATTCCTGACGCTGCGCAATTTCGATCCCGCCGGCAAGGAAGTGATGGAAACCGGCCAGCAGGGTCTGCCGGTCCCGGTGGCGAAAGGCTGGCTGCGCGTGTCGCATCGCGAACTCGATGCCGAACTGTCGCTGCCTTGCCGCCCCTATCATCGCCATGTCCGCCGGCTCTATCTGACACCGGGCGAAATCGTGCGTGTCGAGGTCGAAATCTGGCCGACCTCGATGGTTTTCAAGAAAGGACACCGCATCCGGCTCGACATCCAGCCGCGCGACGGCGTCGGTAGTAGCCACTACATGCATTATCACGCCGACTACAATTCCGGCGCCACCAACACCGTCTATGCCGGGGGCGACATGGAGTCCCATTTGCTGTTGCCGGTGATCCCGGCGTCGGCTTGAACGCCGATGACGCGGCAGGGAAAACGCCCTTCGCTCAGCTTTTGTTAAGGAATCCGGAGCCATTGCTTAACCTCAAAACAACCGGCCGAAGGCTAAGCTCGGCCGTTCGATTTTGGCGCGCACGCGATGCTTGGCGGTCCGATCCTGGCAAAGGCAAGCCGTAACTGGAGGCTCGTCGCCCTGACGGGCGTCGCCGGTTTTGCCGTCGGCATTGCCGCTTTCTTTCTCTGCGGTCCCGGTTGGGTCGTCGCGGCACTGACCGAGGCTCCGGCTCCGGTCGCCGCCATCGTGATGGGGGCGCCCTTCGGGCTCGGGGCTGCGGCATTGGCCGGCTTGTTCACGAACAGCCGCCGGCGCGAACAGGCGCGATTGTTCCGCGCTGCGCTCAACAACATGACCCAGGGCCTGTGCATGTTCGACCGCGCCGCACGCCTGCTGCTGTGCAACGAACGCTATATCGAAATGTATCATTTGCGCCCCGAGCACGCGCGCAGACGGCACGCCGTTACGCGACCTGCTGCTGCATCGGCTTGCCGCCGGAAATTTCTCGGGCGATGTCGATCGTTACGTCGCCGATTGCCTGAATCAAGTAGCCGAGGGGCGCACCGAAACCAAGACGAACGAGCTCAAGGATGGCCGCGTCATCGCGGTGGTCAGCCGGCCGATGCGCAATGGCGGCTGGGTGGCGACGCATACCGACGTCACCGATCAATTGCTCGCCGAGAAGGAGCGCGATTCGCTGCGCGCGCGCGACGAGCGGCGCCGCAGCACCGAGGCCGCGATCTCGTCGTTCCGCGCGCGGGTCGAGAGCGTGCTCAAAACCGTCGGTCAAAGCGCGACGGCGATGAAGGCGGCGGCCAAGACGCTCTTGACGACCTCGGACCATACGCTGCAACGCGCCGAGGGCGCGGTGCACGGCTCCAACGAGGCCTCGACCAACGTCGAGACCGCGGCCGCCGCCGCGGCGGAACTCTCGGTCTCGATCAAGGAGATCAGCCGCCAACTCGGGCAGGCCAACGAGGTCGTGCGCAGCGCCGCCGCCGACGCCAGCGCGACCAACGAGGACATCGCCGCGCTGGCGCAGGTGGCGCAGAAGATCGGCGACGTGGTCAAGCTCATTCAGGACATCGCCGGGCAAACCAACCTGCTCGCGCTCAACGCCACCATCGAGGCGGCGCGCGCCGGCGAGGCCGGCCGCGGCTTTGCCGTGGTCGCTGCCGAAGTGAAATCGCTCGCCGTGCAGACCGCGAAGGCGACCGAGGAGATCACCCACGAAATTCAGTCGGTGCAGGCCTCGAGCGGCAAAGCCGTTTCCGCGATCCGCGAAATCACGCAGCGGATGCAGGACATCAACAGCTATACCAGCGCGGTCGCCATTTCGATCGAGCAGCAAGAGACGGCGACGGGAGAGATTTCCCATAACGTCGCCAGCGCCGCGAGCGGCGCCAAGGCCATCGTCGCGGCGCTCGGCGAGGTCGCCGGCGGGGTGACGCAAACGCGCAGCTCCGCGCAAACCATGCTGGCGGCCTCCGAGGAAGTCGAAAACGCCACCGCCAAGCTGCGCGGCGAAGTCGAGGAATTTCTCGGCACCGTGGCGGCCTAAAGCCCCAGGGTCTTTGCCCCACACCAAGAATCAGACCGGCAAATAACCGAAGCGTGCTATTGCGGCATCGGACGCCTGGGAAACGGCATGGGCAGAATCCAGATCGGCAACCTGGCCGTTGCCGTCGACGATGCCGGCGACGGCCCGCCCGTGGTGCTGTTGCACGGCCTCGCCTGCGGCAAACGAATGTGGTTTCACCAGACGCTCGCTCTGAGAAGCCGCTTCCGCGTCATCGCCTACGATCAGCGCGGCCACGGCCTGACCGATGCTCCGGCCGTCGCCACGGATTATTCCGCCGCTCATCTCGTGCGCGATCTGATCGGCGTTCTCGACGCTCTCAAGATCGAGCGCGCGGCAATCGTCGGCTTCTCGCTGGGCGGCGGTCCGGCATTGGCTCTTGCCGCCGGTAAACCGGAGCGAGTTTCCCGTCTGGTGCTCGCGGATGTCGGCGCCGGCGCGGACGATCCGTTGAAGATCGAGTGGATGGCGCGGCGGTGGATCAAGCTGATCGGGCAAGGCGAAATCGATGAACTTGTTTGCGACATGCTGCGCAGCGAGCTCTTCAAGGTGTACGCCAGACGCAATGCGCGCCGCCGCGAGCACATGGCGGCGCTGATACGCGCGACGCCGATCGATGGGTTGCGCTTTACGCTTTCGGAAGTATTGGCAAAGCGGAAATCATTGTTCCGGCTGACCGGCCTGCTCAAATCCGTGCAGGTGCCGACGCTCGTCGTGGTCGGGCAACATGATTACGTGTGCAGCAAAGCGGCACGATTGCTGGCGCAGACCATCCCCAACGCCCGCTTGAAGATCATCGAAAACAGCGGACATATGTCGCCGCTGGAGCAACCCGCGGCATTTACCGCCGCGCTGATGGAATTCTTACCCTACCGTCCCGCCGCGTAACCCTGCATGCCGCGCGCATTGGCGGCGGCGCGGCGGCGCCAGCGCTCGCGCGAGGCGGCGGTGAGCCGGCCTTCCGACCAGTCCGGGCCGACCTCGACGCTATGGCTGCGGCGCTTGAGTTCGTCGATGGTTTTTTTCGGCACCCGGCCTTCGACCACCAGCACGCCGAGCCGCGCGGTGCGCGGCCAGAACGAGCTCGGAAAATGCTCGGAATGCCAAGCCGGCGCGTCGATCGCCTCTTGCATATTCATGCCGGCGTGAACGTGACGCATGAAGAATTGCGTGATCCACTGATCTTGCCCGTCGCCGCCGGGCGAGCCCCAGGCCAGATACGGCTCGCCGTCGCGCAGCGCCAAGGTCGGCGACAAAGTCGTGCGCGGCCGCTTGCCGGGGGCAAGCGCCGCCGGATGGCCCTCTTCGAGCCAGAACATTTGCGCGCGGGTGCCGAGGCGGAAAGCCGAGCTCGGGGATGACCGGCGAGGAATGCAGCCAGCCGCCCGACGGCGTCGACGACACCATGTTGCCGGCGTGATCGACGATGTCGAAATGCACGGTGTCGCCGCGCGTGGTGCCGAGCCGGCCCACGGTCGGCTCGCCGGCGCCGGCCGCCATCGGCGCGGTTTCGCGGCGCAGCTTCACCACCGCGCCGAAACCCTCGATCGAGCCGGGGCGCAGTTCGCAGCGACGCCTTGTCGGTGACGAGCTTGCGGCGCGTCGGCATTGTAGGCGTCGGACAACAGCGTCGCCATCGGCACTTCGACGAAATCGGGATCGCCGTAGAACACCTCGCGGTCGGCATAGGCGAGTTTCGAGCATTCGACGATGGTGTGGATGAAATCCGGCCCGGTCGGATCGAGCCCGTCGAAATCGAAGCCCTTGAGCAGCGCGAGCTGCTGCAACGTCACCGGGCCCTGCCCCCACGGCCCGGTCTTGCACACCGTATAGCGGCCGTAATCGTAAGTGAGCGGCGCTTCGATATGCGGCGTCCAGCGCGCCATGTCGTCGGCGGTGAGCACGCCGCGGTGCCGCTTGCCGCTGGTATCCATGATTTCCTGCGTGCGGCAGAACCGGTCGATGGCTTCGGCGACAAAGCCTTGCGACCACGATTGGCGCGCCCGCTCGATCTGCGCCACGCGATCGGCCCCGGCGCTCTCGGCTTCCTTGACGATCCGGCTATAGGTCGCCGCAAGCGTTTTATTGGCGAACAGCGATCCGACCGCCGGCACTTTGTTGTCCGGCAGATAGACCGCGGCCGAGGTCGGCCAATGCTCGCGAAACAGCTGCGCCACCGTGCCGATGGTGGCATTGGCGCGCTCGAGCAGCGGATGGCCGTTCTGCGCATAGCCGATCGCGGGCGCCAGCACCTCGGCAAGCGGCATGGTGCCGTAATCGCGCAGCAGCATCATCCAGGTCTCGAACGTGCCGGGCACGCAGGCGGCAAGCAGCCCGGTGCCGGGCACCAGATCGAGGCCTTCGCTCTTGTAATGCGCAATCGTCGCGCCGGCCGGCGCCGACGCCCTGACCGCAGATCACTTCCGGCTTGCCGCGCCGCACGTCGTAAACGATGACCGGCACGTCGCCGCCGGGGCCGTTGAAATGCGGCTCGACCACTTGCAGCGTGAACGCGCGTCGCCACCGCGGCATCGAAGGCGTTGCCGCCCTTTTCCAAGGTCGCCATGCCGACCGCGGTCGCGATCCAATGCGTCGTCGTGACCACGCCGAACGTGCCTTCGATTTCCGGCCGGCGTGGTGAAGGCGTTCGGATTGATATTGGTCATAAAGAATCTCTTGTTGCGTTCGGTCATGGTTCGGTCGCGGCACGGCCTTGTTGCGCGAGCCTTGGCCGGCGCATAGAGAAATGTGACCGGCTCAATGTATCTGGCCGCGCGCGGCGCTGCCAGTGGAAGGAACGGACAGTGCCGAGAGAGACACTCAAGGTCGGACTGGCGGGGCTCGGCGCCGTGGGCCTCGAAGTGGCGCGGCGGATCGAGGCCGGCATTCCCGGGCTTGTGCTGACGGCGGTTGCGGTGCGCGACGTGGCGAAGGCGAGGCGCAATCTGCCGGAAGCGGGCAACAGCGTCGCGCTGGTGCCGGTCGAGGCGCTGGCGCAAAGCTGCGACATCGTCGTCGAATGCCTGCCGCCGGAAATGTTTCGCAAGGTCGCGACCTCGGCGATCGAGGCCGGCAAGATTTTCATGCCGCTCTCCGTCGGCCAGCTGTTGGAAAATTGGGATCTGGTGGAGCGGGCGAAGGCGACCGGCGCGCGCATCCTGGTTCCGACCGGCGCGCTCCTTGGGCTCGACGCCGTGCGCGCCGCCGCCGAAGGCACGATCCGCTCGGTCACGATGGTCTCGCGCAAGCCGCCGAACGGTCTTGACGGCGCGCCCTATCTCGTCGAGCGCGGCATTTCGCTGCAAGGTCTCAAGGAGCCGCGCAAAATCTTCGACGGCAGCGCGCGCGAAGGCGCGCGCGGGTTTCCCGCCAACGTCAATGTCGCCGCGGCATTGAGCCTCGCCGGCATCGGGCCGGACAAGACGCGGCTTGAAATCTGGGCCGATCCGGGGATCGACCGCAACATCCACCGCATCGAGGTCGATGCCGACACCGCGCGCTTTTCCATGGCGATCGAGGGCGTGCCGTCGGACAATCCGCGCACCGGCCGCATCGTGCCGTTGAGCGTGATCGCGGCGCTGCGCGGGCTGGTTTCGGAGTTTAAGGTCGGGACGTAGCTGGCGGGCCGGCGGCGCTAGGACGACCCCGCCGGCGCTGGGACAAATTTCAACGCCACGCCGTTCATGCAATAGCGGAGCCCCGTGGGTTTCGGGCCGTCGTTGAAGACGTGACCGAGATGGCCGCCGCAGCGGTGACACGACACCGCGGTGCGCGTCATGCCGAACGAGCGGTCCTCGGTTTCGTCGACGGCGCCCGCGAGCGGCGCCCAAAAGCTCGGCCAGCCGGTGCCGCTTTCGAATTTGGTCTTGGACGAGAACAGCGGCACGTCGCAACCGGCGCAGGCAAACGTGCCGGCGCGATGTTCGTCGAGCAGCGGGCTGGTGAACGGCCGCTCGGTGCCTTCCTGGCGCAGCACGTCATATTGCGCGGGCGTCAAAAGCTTGCGCCATTCGTCGTCGGTATGGGTGACTTCGTAAGCGTGGGTCGCGGCCGTCGCGGCATGCGGCCGCGCCAAGCGGAAAGCGGCAAGCGCCAGTCCCGCCGCACCGGCGTAGAAAACATGTCTGCGCGTGAACATGCGTCGGTCCTCTTAAAGCTGCCTTCGCAGCACTTGATTTAACCTATTCTACCGCAGTTTCATCGGGAAACGACGCCCCCGCGCGCGATTTGATGACGGCAAGCGGAAAACTCACATAGAGTTGATGTTCGACGCCGGCAGGCTCGCGGCGGCGCTTTGCGGCGATTTGGCCGGGCTTTCGGCGCCGGTATTTGGCCTTTATTCTGGCAAGCGAAAAATCAACGGGGGAAGGGCGTGGCTTCGCCGGTCGAAATCAAAGTCTTGAGCACGACCGCGATGAAGACGGTGTTCGAGGAGCTTAGCTCCCGCTTCGAGCGCGAAACCGGCCACCGCCTTGCCGTCGTCCTTGGGCCGTCGCTGGTGCTCGAGAAGCGCGTTGCCGAGGGCGAAGCGGCCGATGTCGCGATCCTCACCGGTCCGGGCGCCAGGGAATTGGCGGCGCGCGGCAGGATCGTTGCCGGCAGCCTGGCCGACATCGCGCGCTCCTCGATCGGGGTTGCGGTGCCCAAGGGCGCGCCGAAGCCGGATCTTTCCTCGGTCGAAGGTTTCAAGCGGGCCATGCTCGCGGCGAAATCGGTTGCGCTGTCGAAGCCGGTCGGCGGCGGCGCCAGCGGCGCGCATATGGCGAAAGTGTTCGAACGGCTCGGCATTGCCGAGGCGATGCGGGCGAAAGCGAAATACGGCGCCGGCGGCGCCGCCGGCCTTGCCGGGCTGGTCGTGTTGCGCGGCGAAGCCGACATCGGCATTCAGCAGATGGCGGAACTGATCGCGGTTGCCGGCATCGACGTCGTCGGGCCGCTGCCGGCGGAATTGCAAAGCGTCACGACCTTCACCGCGGGCGTACCGACCGGGGCCGGTCAGCCCGAGGCCGGGCGGGCCTTGATCGCTTTTCTTACGACGCCCGCCGCCAAGAGCGTGATCAAGGCGAAAGGGTTAGAGCCGGTTTAGCCTTTCAACACTTGCGGCAACACTTGGGGGTTGACCACGTTGATCGGCGTGCCCGCGGCATAGGCCGTGATCTGATCGAAAATCTCGGCGAACTGAACTTCATATTCGTCGCGCGACACGTAGCCGATGTGCGGCGTGCAGACGACATTGGCCATGTTGAGCAATGGATGACGCGGGTCGAGCACCGGCTCGTCCTCGTAGACGTCGATCGCGGCCATGCCGGGGCGGCCGCGCCGCAACGCATCGACCAGCGCGCCCGGCTCGATCAGCGGCGCGCGGCTGGTGTTCACCAGAAGCGCGGTCGGCTTCATCCGCGCCAAGTCGGCCGCGGTGACGATGTGACGCGTCGCATCGACGAGCCGCATGTGCAGCGAGACGATATCGCAGTCGGCGAAGAACGCGTCTTTGCTCGATGCGGTCGTGTAACCGTCGGCGCGCGCCGCGGCCAACGTCGCCGGACGCGCCCACACCAGCACGTTCATGCCGAAGGCCCGTCCATAACCGGCGACGACGGCCCCGATGCGGCCGTAGCCGTAGATGCCGAGTGTCTTGCCGCGCAACGTGGTGCCGATGCCCATCTGCCATTTGCCGGCTTTGAGGGAGGCCATCTGCTGCGGAATCTGGCGCATCGCCGCGAGCAGGAGGCCCCATGTCATTTCCGCGGTGGCATATGACGGTATGCCGGGATGCTGGCTCGACGAAACGATGACGCCGAGCCGCGTGCAGGCGTCGACATCGATATGCGGATAAACGCTGCGCTGGCTGATGAGCTTGAGCTTGGGCAGGCGCTCAAGCAAGGCGCTGCGGACCTGCGTGCGCTCGCGGATCAGCACCAGGACTTCGGCGTCGCGCAGCCGTTCGGCGAGCGTGCCGACGTCGGCAACGTGATCGTTCCAGATCGTCACATCGTGGCCGTCGAGCTTGCGAAAGCATGACAACGTGCGCAGCGTGTCGTGATAGTCGTCGAGGATGGAGATTTTCATGGACCTTTTCAGTCTGCTTCACGACGCCGAGGGTAGTCGCCAGCGCAGACCGGGGAACCGCGCATAATCCCGGTCGAGCGTGATCCATTCGCAGCCCCACTCGATAGCGAGCGCGGCGTACCAGGCGTCGGTGACGCGCGGACCGCGCGTATCGGTTTCGGTGCACAGGCGTTTGAAGATTTCCCAGTGCCGCTCGCCGGGCTCGACGATCTGACAGTGCGGCTGCGCGAGCAGGTCATCGCAGAAACCAAATGCCTCGTCGAGCGTGCTGGGCTCAGCATAGGCGCGCCGATTGGTGGTGACTCTGACGAGGGCGCCCAGTGCAAGCGGAGAAAGACCGAATCGTGCTTCGCCAAGAACGATGCCGTCGAGCCATCGGCGACATAGCGGGTGTTCCCGGACATCTGTGCGAAATGAGTAGATCAGGACGTTGACGTCCGGCAATATCATTTGAAGCCGCTTTTCAGCCGCTCGATGTATTCAAGATCTTCCATTTCCTGCAGCGCGGCGGAATTCGAAATGTCGACGCCCGGCAAGGGTCCTCCACTCGCGTTACTGCAGCGTGGCAAGATACGCTTGGATTTGGCTTTCTTTTGCGTGTCGCTCACGATGAGCCGCAGGCCCTCTTCGATCAGCGACGTGAGCGTGCGATCCTCGGCCAGCGCCTTGCGCTTGGCGCGGTTGAGCAAATCCCTCGGCAATCTGACCGTCGTTCGCTCGATCATATGTCAAGACATATTTCCAATATGTCTATATGTCAAGCAACGACGGCCAACCGGCGTTAGGCGATTGGTCATGAGAAGCGCCGCAATTGCCGATCGGTATTTCCCTCTATGCGCTCACCGCCCAAAGAAAACCGGGCCCTTGCGGACCCGGTTTAGTTCGCCGGCGTGGGGGCGCCAGCGATACCTTCCAGAGGAGAACAGCTGCCGCCATCGCGGCCGCCAATCTGGGAGGACAGCGGCGGCCGCTTGCGCGCAGCAATTTGGCAGTATGCGATTCGCACTCCGCCCGGACAACGCGATGCCCGACATGACAGCCATGCAATACGTCATTGCGAGGAGCGCAGTCGATGCGTCATTGCGAGTCAACGGGTCCCCGCAATGACGCAATGAAGCCGCGCGTCAGAAATGCCAGCGCTGGGCGTTGGCGACGAGAAAGTCGCGAAACGCCTGGACCCGGGCGACGGTTTTGAGCTCTTCGGGATAGACGAAATAGGCGTCGAGCGCGATGGGATCGGCCTCGGCGAACAACGGCACGAGCCCGCCGTTCTCCTCGACCAGATAGTCCGGCAGCATCGCGATGCCGAGCCCGCGCTGGCAGGCGCGCAGGATACCGAGAATGTTGTTGATGACGAGGTGCGGCGTGCGCGGTCCCTTGCCGTCGCGCGCGACTTCGATCAGCCAACTCGAGCGTTGCAGGTACGACGGTATGTTGCCGCCGAGCACCAGAACGCGGTGGCTGTCGAGGTCTTCGAACGTACGCGGCGTGCCGAAACGTTTGAGATATTCCGGCGAGGCATAGACGTGGAAGTGCACCGAAAACAGCTTGCGCTGAATGAGGTCGGGCTGCGTCGGCTGCCGCAAGCGGATGGCAACGTCGGCCTCGCGCATGGCGAGGTCGAGTTCCTCGTCGGTAGTGATTAACGTGATGTGCACTTCCGGATAGAGGTCGACGAACTCGCCGAGCCGCGGCGTGAGCCAGTGTATGCCGATGCCGGGCGTCGTCGTCACGCGCAGATCGCCGTTCGGCCGCTCGCGCGAATCGGTGAGCTTGGCGCGGGCGGCTTCGAGCTTCATGAACACGTCGTGCGCGGTGCGATAGAGCAGTTCGCCTTGTTCGGTCAGAATCAAGCCGCGCGCATGCCGGTGAAACAGCGAAACCGAGAGCTCCTGTTCGAGCGCGCTGACCTGGCGCGACACCGCCGATTGCGAAAGCCCGAGCTGTTCGCCGGCATGGGTAAAGCTGCCCGCCTCGGCGGCGGCGTGAAATACCTTAAGCTTGTCCCAATCCATTTGCGTTCCTTCTCCCTCTCCCCGCTGGCGGGGAGAGGGCACAGGCGGCCTTCGGCCGCCGTCGTTCAAACAAAAACGCGATGCGAAGCATCGCTATGGTGAGGGGGTCAATCCGCCGGGCTCAGAATCGCGGAGAGGCCCTCTCACCCGCCGCGCTTCGCGCCATAGCCGATGCTCTGCATCCGCGTTCTTCTAACTAACAACGGCGTCCGAAGGACGCCTATGCTCTCCCCGCATGCGGGGAGAGGTGATGATCATTCCGCCGCCATGCGCGGCTCGGTTTCGCCACGCGCGGCAAGGAAGCGCTCCGCTTCCAGCGCCGCCATGCAACCCAAGCCCGCGGCAGTCACCGCCTGCCGATAGACGTCGTCGGCGACGTCGCCGGCCGCGAACAGCCCGGGCACGGAAGTCGCCGTCGAGTGCGGCGCCGTCTCGATATAACCCGACGGCTTCATCGCGACCTGGCCGGCAACCAGTTCGGTCGCCGGCGAGTGCCCGATGGCGATGAAAATGCCGTCGATCGGCCGCTCGCTGGTCGCGCCGGTCTTGAGATTCTTCAGGCGCGCGTGCGTGACCTTCAGCGGGTCATGCGTGCCGCCGATATCGTCGAGCACGCTATCCCAGACCACGTCGATCTTCGGGTGCTTGAAGAGCCGGTCCTGCAAAATCTTCTCGGCGCGCAGGCTGTTGCGCCGATGCACCAGCGTGACCTTGGAAGCAAAATTGGTGAGGAACAGCGCCTCCTCGACCGCGGTATTGCCGCCGCCGACCACCAAAACTCCCTTGCCGCGGTAGAAAAAGCCGTCGCAGGTGGCGCAGGCCGAGACGCCATAGCCGCGGAATTTCTGCTCGGACGGCAGATCAAGCCAGCGCGCCTGGGCGCCGGTCGCGAGAACCAGCGCCTCGGCAAAATAGATATCGCCGGAATCGCAGTCGAGCCGGAACGGACGCCGCGCAAGATCGATCTTGTTGACATGATCGGCGACCAGCTTGGCGCCGACATGGGCCGCCTGTTTCTGCATTTGCTCCATGAGCCAAGGGCCCTGGATCACGTCGGCGAAGCCGGGATAATTCTCGACGTCGGTGGTGACGGTAAGCTGGCCGCCGGGCGCGATGCCCTGGATCAGGACCGGATCGAGCATGGCGCGGGCGGCATAGATCGCCGCCGTATAGCCCGCCGGTCCGGATCCGACGATCACGACCTTGGCGTGGGTGGTGTTCGACATAAGGGACCGACCTGCCCGAAAACCCCTAAAAATCGCCGTCTCGGAATGCGGCGGACGCACAGCTCTGCTCTGGCAATCTAGGTATTTTCAGGAGCTATGCAAGCCACGCAGGCCAGGAACCACGGATCAGCAAGCAAGGATCGGGGAGCAGGGATCAGGGATCAGGCATCAGATTATCTGGAGCGGCTCTCGACCCCTGATTCCCGATTCCTGTTTCCTGTTACTTCCACTCCACCTTCACGACCTCGTAGGCCTTGGCGCCGCCGGGGGTGACGACCTCGACCTGCGCGCCTTTTTTCTTGCCGACCAGAGCGCGCGCCAGCGGCGAGGTGATGGAAATCTTGCCCTTCTTGGCATCCGCCTCGGGCTCGCCGACGATCTGCCATACCGCCTTTTTGTCGGTGTCTTCGTCGATCAGCGTGACGGTCGCGCCAAAGGTAATGGTGTCTCCGGAAAGCTTCGAAACGTCAATAACTTCGGCGCGCGCCAGTTTGTCCTCAAGTTCGGCGATGCGGCCTTCATTGAGGGATTGGGATTCTTTGGCGGCATGATATTCGGCGTTCTCGGAGAGATCGCCATGGGTGCGCGCATCGGTGATCTGTTGAATGATCCGAGGCCGCTCCACCTGCTGGCAGTGCTTGAGCTCGGCTTCCAGCGCCGAATACCCTTCTGCCGTCATGGGAATCTTGTCCATCGGTCTCAAACCTCCGCTAGCCGCAGAGTCAAAATTCCGGTCGCGGGCCGAAGCATTGCCTGGCCACGCGACTGCGAGAACTGGCTCTACACGGACCGTCGCTGCGGCCGCCCCGACTGTTGATCAGACCCGGCCCCGAAATAGCTCTGCAGCGCACACACTTCGAGGTCGCCCCCGAGATAGGTCCTGATACCCTGCGCTGCGGCGACGGCCCCCGAGAGAGTGGTGTAGTACGGCACTTTATGCAAGAGGGCTGCGCGCCGCAGCGAGCGGCTGTCGGCCAATGCCGTGGCCCCCTCGGTGGTGTTGAAAACAAGCTGCACTTCGCCGTTTTTGATGGCGTCGACGATATGCGGCCGGCCTTCGGCGACCTTGTTGATCTTGACCGCCGCGACGCCCCCTTCGGCGAGGTAACGCTGCGTTCCCGAGGTCGCCATGATCCGAAAACCCAATCCGGCCAGCAGGCGGACCGCTTCGAGGATGCGCGGCTTGTCGGCGTCCTTGACCGACACGAAGACCGTTCCGGTTTTCGGCAGCCGCGACCCGCCGCCGAGCTGGCTTTTGACGAAAGCGACATTGTAGTCGCGGTCGATCCCCATGACTTCGCCGGTCGACTTCATCTCCGGGCCGAGCACGGTATCGACCGCCGACCCGAAGCGCGCGAAGGGGAAAACCGCCTCCTTGACGCCGATGTGGCTGGCGCTGCCGGGCTCGAAGCGCTGCGGCCTGAGCTTGAAGCTCGCAAGCGATTCTCCCGCCATGATGCGCGCCGCGATCTTGGCCGCCGGGATGCCGGTCACCTTGGCGACGAACGGTACCGTGCGCGACGCGCGCGGATTGACCTCGAGCACATAAATGTCGCCGTCCTTGATGGCGTATTGCGCGTTCATCAAGCCGCCGACCTTGAGCGCGAGCGCCAGCGCGCGGGTCTGCCGGTCGAGCTCGGCGATGACCTCGGCCGAGAGATTGTGCGGCGGCAGCGAGCAGGCCGAATCGCCGGAATGAATACCGGCTTCCTCGATGTGCTCCATGATGCCGGCGATGTAGGTGTCCTTGCCGTCGGCCAGGCAATCGACATCGACCTCGACGGCGTCGGTGAGGTAGCGGTCGATGAGCAGCGGCCGCTTGGCCGAGACCGCGAATTCGGACGGGCGGTCGAGATCGGCGGCCAGCCGCGCCACATAGCGGTCGAGCTGTTGGGTGTCGTGCACGATCTCCATCGCGCGGCCCCCCAAGACGTACGACGGACGGATCACGATCGGATAACCGACCAATTCGGCGATCGCGTGGGCCTTTTGCGGCGACGTGGCGATGCCGCTCTTGGGCTGACGCAGCTTCAGTCGGTCGAGCAGGTGTTTGAAGCGGTCGCGGTCTTCGGCAAGGTCGATAGCGTCGGGCGAGGTGCCGAGGATCGGCACGCGCGCCCGTTCCAGCGGTTCGGCAAGCTTGAGCGGCGTCTGGCCGCCGAATTGCACGATGACGCCGTGCAGCGTTCCATTGCTGCGCTCGGTATCGATGATCTCGAGGACGTCCTCGGCGGTGAGCGGCTCGAAATAAAGCCGATCCGAGGTGTCGTAATCGGTCGACACGGTCTCCGGATTGCAATTGATCATGATGGTTTCGTAGCCGACCTCCTTGAGCGCGAAGGCGGCGTGGCAGCAGCAATAATCGAATTCGATGCCCTGGCCGATACGGTTCGGGCCGCCGCCGAGGATGACGACCTTCTTGTTGCCCGACGGCGCCGCCTCATCGACCGCGCGGCCGGCAAAAGGCGTTTCGTAGGTCGAATACATATAGGCCGTGGGCGAAGCGAATTCGGCGGCGCAGGTATCGATGCGCTTGAAGATCGGCCGCACGCCAAGCTTGCGGCGGGCTTTCGCAACCGCTTCGGCCGCGAGCCCGGTGAGCCGGCCGAGCCGCGCATCGGAAAAGCCCATCGCTTTGAGCCGGCGCAGCGCTGCGGCCGTTGTCGGCAGGCCTTTTTCGCGAATTTCCGCTTCCATCTCGATGATGTCGCGGACTTGCGCCAAGAACCACGGGTCGATCCGGCACGCGGTATGAATCTCGGCATCGCTGATGCCGAGCCGCATGGCCTGCGCGACTTTGAGGATGCCGTCCGGCGACGGCGTGCCGAGCGCGGCGCGGATGGCGTTCTTATCGTCGCCCTGGCCGAGGCCTTCGATCGCGACCTCGTCCAACCCGGTGAGGCCGGTTTCCAGCGAGCGCAGCGCTTTCTGCAGGCTTTCGGCAAAGCTGCGGCCGATCGCCATCGCCTCGCCGACCGATTTCATCGAAGTGGTCAGCACCGGCTCGGCGCCGGGAAATTTCTCAAACGCAAAGCGCGGCACCTTGGTGACGATGTAATCAATCGTCGGCTCGAACGAGGCGGGCGTGGCGCCGCCAGTGATGTCGTTGGCGATTTCGTCGAGCGTGTAGCCGACCGCAAGCTTGGCGGCGACCTTGGCGATGGGAAAGCCGGTCGCCTTCGAGGCCAGCGCCGAGGAGCGCGACACGCGCGGATTCATCTCGATGACGACGAGGCGCCCGTCCGTCGGATTGATCGCGAACTGCACGTTGGACCCGCCGGTCTCGACGCCGATCTCGCGCAGCACCGCGATCGAGGCGTCGCGCATGATCTGATATTCCTTGTCGGTCAGCGTGAGCGCCGGCGCGATGGTGATCGAATCGCCGGTGTGCACGCCCATCGGCTCGACGTTCTCGATCGAACAGACGATGATGCAATTGTCGCGTCTGTCGCGCACCACCTCCATCTCGAACTCTTTCCAGCCGAGCACCGATTCTTCGATCAGCACCTCGGAGGTCGGCGAGGCGTCGATGCCGCGCTCGACGATTTCGATGAACTCGGCCTTGTTATAAGCGATGCCGCCGCCGGTGCCGCCGAGCGTGAACGAGGGCCGGATGATGGCGGGCAGCCCGATATCGTCGAGCGCTTCCAGCGCGGTGATCAGCGTTTTCACCTGATGCGAGCGCGGCGTTGCGAGCCCGATCCTGGTCATCGCCTCGCGGAACAGCTTGCGGTCTTCGGCCTTGTCGATGGCGTCGGCGGTGGCGCCGATCATTTTGACGCCGAATTTGTCCAGCACGCCCATGCGGCGGAGCGACAGCGCCGTGTTGAGCGCGGTCTGTCCGCCCATGGTGGGCAACAATGCGTCGGGCCGCTCCTTGGCGATGATCTTGGCGACGATCTCAGGGGTGATCGGCTCGATATAGGTCGCGTCCGCCAAATCCGGATCGGTCATGATCGTCGCCGGATTGGAATTGACGAGGACGACGCGATAGCCCTCCGCCTTGAGCGCCTTGCAGGCTTGCGTGCCGGAATAATCGAACTCGCAGGCCTGGCCGATGACAATCGGGCCCGCGCCAATGATCAGGATCGAGGAAATGTCGGTCCGTCTGGGCATCGCTTCCACATGTAGGCACAAAAAAAGGGCGCGCCTGTCGCGCGTCCTTTAGGCCGGCGCCGGGGCTCGGCCCCGCGCGAGGGGGTCTTTAGACTAGAATCGGGGCAGAGGAAAGGCCGGCACCCGCCAGACGCGTCTGCCGTTGTGCTTAACTCACGCCCGCCACAGCGCCATCAGCGGGCCCTTCGGGCCGAACACCGGATCGGTCACGGGCGGCGGCACTTTCGGGATGGTGGCGAGCGCTTTGGCGTGCTCGGATTTGCTGCCGCGGCAAAGATTGAATTTGCCGGTCGCCGGGTAGGCGCCGATGACGACCAGCGTCGGGGTTTGCCGGAGGCACTGGTGGCCGGTGCCGGCGGGCAAGATGACGACGTCGCCGGGCGCGATTTCGATATCCTGGCCCTTTTCGCCGCCGAACCGCACCGTGGCGCGGCCGCGGGCGATGCCCATCGCCTCATGGATCATCGAATGATAATGCGCGTAAGGGTAGATGCCGTTGCGCCATATCGAGCCCCAGCCGTTCGCCGCGAAGGTGTTCTCGATCACGTCTTCCGGATCGGGCGACCCGACCAGGCTGATGCCGCCGCGGTAGAGCACGAGCGACAAGGCCGGATTATTTGGAATCCGGCCGTCATCGGCAAATTTGCGGGTGATGGGAGCGGGACAGCTCTTTGCGGTCGGCATGGTTTTCAACTCGCCAGCAGCCCGGCAGTTGTACCGCAATTTAGGTAGAAATTACTTAACGCAAGCTTGGCGCCGATTGGTCCCGCTCAGGCCCGCTTCGCTTCGCGCATCAGGCCGACAAATTGCGTGAACAAATAATGACTGTCGCGCGGGCCGGGCGAAGCTTCCGGATGGTACTGCACCGAGAACACCGGTCGGTCTTTCAGCGCCAGGCCGCAATTGGAGCCGTCGAACAACGAGACGTGGGTCTCCACGGCGTTGTCCGGCAGCGTCGCGCCGTCGACGGCAAAGCCGTGATTCATGGAGGTGATCTCGACCTTGCCGGTGGCGAGGTCCTTGACCGGATGGTTGCCGCCGTGATGGCCCTGATGCATTTTCACGGTCTTGGCGCCGACCGCGAGCGCCAGCATCTGATGGCCGAGGCAGATGCCGAACACGGGCTTTTTCTCGATCAGCGCGCGGATCACCGGCACGGCATATTCGCCGGTGGCGGCCGGATCGCCCGGCCCGTTGGATAGGAAAATGCCGTCGGGCCTGAGCGCCAAAATGTCGGCGGCGGACGTCGTCGCCGGCACCACCGTCACCTTGCAGGCAAGGCCGGCGAGCTGGCGCAATATGTTGCGCTTGATCCCGTAATCGATGGCGACGACATGAAAGTCGGCCCGTGAGTCTGCCGGGTTTTGCCGGCCATAGCCTTCGCCCCACCGCCACGGCGTCTCGTCCCAGCTGAAACGCTGCCCCGTCGTCACCATCGGCACGAGATCCATGCCGACGAGGCCCGGCCACGCCTCGGCCTCGCGCTTGAGCGCGTCGAGATCGAAACGCCCGGACGGCTCGTGCGCGATCACCGCGTTCGGCATGCCGCGCTCGCGGATCAGCGCGGTGAGCGCACGGGTGTCGAGGCCGGCGAGCCCGATGACGCCGCGACTTTTGAGCCAGGAATCGAGATGGCGCGTCGCGCGGTAGTTCGACGGGGCCGTGATGGCAGAATGCAGCACGACGCCGCGCGCGCCCGGCGTCGCCGCGAGGTTGACGGTCTCGATGTCCTCCTCGTTGGTGCCGACATTGCCGATATGCGGGAACGTGAAAGTGATGATTTGGCCCGCATAAGAGGGATCGGTCAGGATCTCCTCATAGCCGGTCATGGCGGTGTTGAAGCAGACCTCGCCGACGGCGTGGCCGGTTGAGCCGAAACCGAAACCTTCCAGCACCGTGCCGTCGGCAAGCACCAACAGCGCCGTCGGCTTGGGATCGTCCCAGCTCGCTTGGAAGTCGGGGGCTTTGGGTTGTGTCGGCATCGGCAAGGGCCTAAATCATGCGCACCCCGCCGGCTCCGCACGGGACCGGCAGATCCCGCGTATTGCGAGAGGCCATAGCCGTGTTGCGCGACGATATCAACAACGACCTCAAGGCGGCGATGAAAGCCGGCCAGGCGCGCCGCGTTTCGACGCTGCGGCTCATTAATGCCGCGATTCTGCAGCGTGAGACGAGCGGCGCGGAACGGCTCACGTTGTCGGAGCCCGAGATCCTCGACGTCATGGCCAAGATGATCAAGCAGCGTCAGGAATCGCTCGACATCTACGAAAAGGCCGGCCGCGCCGAGCTTGCCGCCCAGGAGCGCGAGGAGATCGAGATCATCTCGGCCTACCTGCCTAAGCACATGTCCGACATGGAAGCCGCCCACGCGATTTCGGCGCTGATCAAGGAAATCGAAGCCGAGACGATCAAGGACATGGGCCGCACCATGGCCGCGCTCAAGCAGCGCTTCGCCGGGCAAATGGACTTCGCCAAGGCCGGCGCGCTGGTCAAGAAGCTCTTGGCGGCAGGACGATCCTGAATTCGCGGAAGGAGGCGCCCATGCGCCGCGTGGTTCTGGCATCGATCGCAACGCTTTTTGCCTTTGTCGCGTCGCTATGCGGCGCGGCGGCGCAGGATTGGCCGACCCGTCCGATCCGCGTGCTCACCACGACCAGCCCCGGCGGGCTCAGCGACGTGTTCATGCGTGCGCTCGGCGAGAAATTGCGCGAACGCCTCGGCCGGCCGCTGGTGATCGAGAACCGGCCCGGCGGCATGCAGAATATCGGCGCCAGGGCGTGCCAGGATTCGGCGCCGGACGGCTACACGATCTGCATCATCAACGCCGATCCGATGATCTACAACCAGTTCCTGATCAAGGACATGCCGTTCGATCCGGTGCACGGCTTGGCGCCGATCACCAAGCTGTTCGATCTGATCCACGTCATGGTGGTCAATTCGGATTTGCACGTGAAGACCGTCGACGAGCTGATCGGGCTGTCGAAGGCGCAGCCCGGCACGCTGTCTTATCTGACGCCCGGCGCGCCGATGGTGCTCTACATGGAGACGCTGAAAAAACAGCGCGGCGCCGACTGGGTGCGCGTGCCGTTCAAAGGCGGCGGCGAAGCCGTGACCGCGATCTTGAGCGGTTTCACGCCGATCGGGCTGTTCGGCGAAGGCAATGTCATCGGCCAGATCAGGGCGGGCACCATGACGCCGCTGGTGATGTTGAACAATATCCATTCGCCGAACTTCCCCAAGGTCCCGACTCTGGAAGAGGCCGGCTATCGTGGCCCGCCGTCGCGCGGCTGGTACGGCCTGTTCGCGCCGGCCGGCACGCCGCGGCCGATCGTCGACCGGCTGGCCAAGGAAGTCGCGGCCATCGTCGCCGATCCGGACTTCGCGCAGAAACAGTTGAAGGACCGCAGCCTGGTCGGCGCGACCGATACGCCCGATGAGTTCGCCAAGCTGATCGCCGACGACCGCGTCGTGGCCGAGCAGGTGGTCAAGCAGGCCGGCATGGGGCCGGAGTGAGCTAAGCCCGTTTCTTGCGCTTCTGTTGCATATAAGAGCGCAGCACCGCGTTCATGCGTCGCTGATAACCGGCGCCTTCCTTCTTGAAATAATCGAGCACGTCCTCGTCGACGCGGATCGAAATCGCTTTCTTTTTCGGCGGGATGACGAGGACAGCTTCGGACCAATCAACATCTTTGAAATCAGCCCAAGCTGGATCTTTCGCCATGGCCGCTTCAATTTCGGCATCGGTGACGCGATCCAGGTAGTCCCAATCAGTTCGACTACGGCTTCGATCTGAGCCGCGGGAGTGCATCTTGGAGCGCTTGTCGCTCATAGGTTCTTGCCCGCCTAATCGAGATGATACGCCGCTTGCCATTCCGGATCGTAAAGACGACGGTTACTTCTCTTCCATCGAGAAGTCCAATCGCTAGCAATCGATGTTCGCCTTTGCGCGATGAGCCCCAAACGAGATGCGGTCCGTCGAATATTGTAGGCGCATCCTGGAAATCAATTCGGTGGTCTTTGAGATTGATTTCACGCTTGACGCTATCCCAATCGAAGCCTGGGGGAGGTGTCATTGCTGAACGTCCATGTCGTAACGTCCAGCGTGCAGTAGCGCTGAACGAGTTTAAATCAGTGCGGCCCACTAACCGGCACCGTCGCACAGACCTTGGACGTTCCCCTTAAGCGAATTTCTTCTTCTAGCGACTATCGTATGTATATACATTCGTATTTTATGTCAAGCAGTATCGTCGCCTGTGGATAACCGGGACAATCGCGGCCGGTCCTGCCGCGCCGCCCGCCCGCCCTATCTTCGCAGGCTTTCCAGGCTAGGCTGGCGAATCACCATGCGATTCACGCCGCAATTCCTCGACGAGCTGCGCGCGCGGCTTCCGGTCTCGGAAGTCGTCGGCAAGCGCGTGAAATTGCGCAAGGCCGGGCGCGAATGGAAGGGGCTGTCGCCCTTCAACAAGGAAAAGACGCCGTCGTTTTTCGTCAACGATCAGAAGGCGATGTGGTTCGACTTCTCCTCGGGCAAGAACGGCAACATTTTCGACTTCCTGATGCTGACCGAGGGCGTGAGCTTCCCGGAGGCCGTCGAGCGGTTGGCGAGCCAGGCCGGCGTGCCGATGCCGGTCATGACGCGCGAGGCCGCCGCCCATGAAGAGCGCCGCAAGACGCTGTACGAGATTGTCGAACTGGCGGCGGTGTTTTTCCAATCGACGCTTGCGTCGAGAAACGGCGCGCGCGGCCGCGGCTATCTGCTTGATCGCGGCATCCACGCCTCGACCCAACTGAAATTCCGGCTCGGCTATGCGGCGGGCGAGCAATATGCGCTGAAGGAACATCTCGGTGCCGCCAAAATCTCGGTCGAGGATATGATCGAAGCGGGGCTCCTCGTTGCCGGCGAAGACGTTCCGGTTCCCTACGACCGCTTTCGCGACCGCGTGATGTTTCCGATCACCGATTGGCGCGGCCGCACCATCGCCTTCGGCGGCCGCGCGCTCGATAAGGACGTTTCCGCCAAATATCTCAATTCGCCGGAGACGCCGCTCTTCCACAAGGGCGCGACGCTTTACAATATCGCCGGCGCGCGCAAAGCCGCGCATGAGGGCGCGCGCGTCGTCGCGGTCGAGGGCTATATCGACGTCATCGCCATGGTGAGCGCCGGCTTCGAGGCAACCGTGGCGCCGCTCGGCACCGCGCTCACCGCCGAACAGCTGGCCTTGATGTGGCGGCTCGCCGACGAGCCGGTTCTTTGTTTCGACGGCGACGATGCCGGCCGGCGCGCGGCCTATCGCGCGATCGATCTGGCGCTGCCGCTGCTCAAGCCGGGGAAAAGCCTGAAGCTCGCAGCGCTGCCCGACGGCCAGGATCCCGACGATCTGGCGCGCTCCGGCGGCCGCGAGGCGATCGCGGACGTGCTTTCCGCCGCGCGTCCGCTGGCGCATGTGTTATGGGCGCGCGAGAGCGAGGCCGGTCCGTTCGATACCCCGGAGCGGCGCGCCGCGTTCGAGGCGCGCATCGCCGAAGTGACGGCAACGATCGCCGAGGAATCGGTGCGCCGCTATTACCGGCAGGATTTTTCCGCGCGCTTGCGCCAATTGTTCGCCCCACAAATGTTCGCGCCAAAGGACGCTGCAACGCGCCGGCGCGGCTTTGACGACAAGGCCCGGCGCGGCGGCGCGGCGATGCGGCCGGTCTCGTCCACGTTCGGCCGCGAGCAACCCTACCTGGCGGCGAGCCCGCATTTCGCGACCAGCGCGTTGCATCGCGGCCATCGCGCCGCGATTCCGCGCCGGGAGGCGCTGATCCTGCAGGTGGCGGTCAATCATCCATGGCTTCTGCACGATCACCTCGAGGAACTGGCCGAGGCCGAGTTCCGCCATGCCGACACCCAAAAGCTCAAGAGCGCGCTGATCGATGTCTTCGCCCATCATTTCGCGCAGGATTTCGGCCAAAATTCCGGAAATGCCGGCGAAACCGAGCGCGCCGCGCTGGCCGCCGAGCTTGCCAAAAGGGGTTTCACCGAGCTCCTCGAACGCATCCAGCGCAGCATCACCACCCCCTCGGTCTGGGGCGCCCGGCCGGACGCCGCCGCGGCCGATGTTTTACTGACCTGGAAGCAGCTCGTCGCCTTGCATCGGCAATGGCATTCCCTAACTAGGGAACTGAAGGACGCGGAAACGGCGCTCGGCGCGGACAATAGCGAGGCCAACTATGCGCGGTTGCGCGACGTCAAGGGCCGCCTCGCCTCGATCGAAGGAACCGAGGCCTTGATCGAGGGTTTTGGCGCTTCGTCGGGCCGGCCGGCCCGATCGCTGTGACGCTCGCGTTCCCTCCTCCCTTGCAGGGGAGGGCCTGAGTCGGCGGGGAAGGCGGGGAATAAGAGGCCACCCCGCGGTTGTCACGGTTAGCCGGAGCTTAACGGAGTTCCGACAGAGTTTGGCCTCGATTCGGGCGGTGCAAACGGGTTTGACCCGCATGCGCTGCCTTTTTTGGCCGGTGGCCCAGCCACTCCAGGCCCAGCGACAAGGGACCGGGGGCCCAATCCCGGTTCCAGCGTTCGGTTTCCCCGGCGGGCGAGACTCACGCCATAGGATAGGGGGACGCCAAACGCCCGGAACTAGGTGCGTCCTTGGCGACGAAGAACTCCGTGGAGACGAAAGACATGGCAAGCAAGAGCGTGGCCGCCAAGACCGTCGCCACCAAGGCCGTGGCCACCAAGACCGTGGCCGCCAAGACCGTGGCCGCCAAGACCGCCGCCGCCAAGATCGCCGCGAGCAAGGCCAAGGTGGCGGCGCCGAAGGACAAGGACGCCGAGGCGCCGGAGAAGGAAACTCCGGAGACGCCGGATGCCCCGCTGCCGGTGCTCGATCTCTCCGACGCCGCCGTCAAGAAGATGATCAAGGGGGCCAAGAAGCGCGGCTACGTCACCTATGAGCAGCTCAATGCGGTCATGCCGTCCGAGGAGGTCACCTCCGAAAAGATCGAGGACGTGCTGGCGATGATGAACGAGATGGGCATCAACGTCGTCGAGACCGAAGAAGCCGAAGCCGGCGAGGAAGAAGAGGCGCCCGAGGAGCCCGAGCCGGAGGAGACCGAATCCGGCGAGCTCGTCGAGGTGACGCCGAAAACGCCGACCAAAGCCGAAGCCAAGGAGCCGGCCGAGCGCACCGACGATCCGGTACGGATGTATCTCCGGGAGATGGGTTCCGTTGAACTACTATCGAGAGAAGGCGAAATCGCCATCGCCAAGCGCATCGAGGCCGGCCGCGAGGCCATGATCGCCGGACTGTGCGAGAGCCCGCTGTCGTTCCAGGCCGTCATCATCTGGCGCGACGAATTGAACGAGGGAAAAGTCTTTCTCCGCGACATTATCGACCTCGAAGCGACCTATGCCGGCCCCGACGCCAAGCCGGTGGCGCCCGCGGTTGCCCCCGGCGGCGATCCGTCGGCGATCGGCGGGTCCACTATTGGGCCGACTGGCATGCCGACCGGCGTGCCGGGATTCATGCCGCCGCCGATCCAAGCGGTCGCTCCGCCTTCCGCCCCGCCCGCCGCCACGCCGTTCAAGCCGCAGCCGGTCGGCGCGCCAACCGGCAACGGCGAGGAGGGCGGCGAAGAGGCCGCGCTCGCCGATTCCGACATCGACGAGGACGATCTCGAAAACTCGATGTCGCTCGCCGCCATCGAGGCCGAGCTCAAGCCCAAAGTGCTCGAGACCTTCGACAACATCGCCGACGCCTTCAAGCGGCTGCGCCGCCTGCAGGACCAGGACATCCAGAATAAGCTGCACTCGACCGGCGCGCTGACCCCGAGCCAGGAGCGCAAATACAAGAAGCTCAAGGAAGAGATCATTCAAGAGGTCAAATCGCTGCGCCTCAATCAGGCGCGCATCGACGCCTTGGTCGAGCAGCTCTACGACATCAACAAGCGGCTGGTCGGCCACGAGGGCCGCCTGATGCGGCTTGCCGAAAGCCACGGCGTCATCCGCGAGGGCTTTCTCAAGCAGTATCAGGGCTCCGAGCTCGATCCGCGCTGGCTCAACCGCGTCTCGAAGCTCTCCGAAAAGGGCTGGAAGAATTTCGTCGCCCGCGACAAGGACCGCATCAAGGATTTGCGCACGCAAATTCACGCGCTCGCCACCGAGACCGGGCTCGAAATCGGCGAGTTCCGCAAGATCGTGCACATGGTGCAGAAGGGCGAGCGCGAGGCGCGCCAGGCCAAGAAGGAAATGGTCGAGGCGAATTTGCGCCTGGTCATCTCCATCGCCAAGAAATACACCAATCGCGGCCTGCAATTCCTCGACCTGATCCAGGAAGGCAATATCGGGCTGATGAAGGCGGTCGATAAATTCGAATACCGCCGCGGCTATAAATTCTCGACCTACGCGACCTGGTGGATTCGCCAGGCGATCACGCGAAGCATCGCCGACCAGGCGCGCACCATCCGCATCCCGGTGCACATGATCGAGACCATCAACAAGATCGTGCGCACTTCCCGCCAGATGCTCAACGAGATCGGCCGCGAGCCGACGCCCGAGGAATTGGCGGAAAAGCTCGGCATGCCGCTGGAAAAGGTGCGCAAGGTTTTGAAGATCGCCAAGGAGCCGCTATCGCTCGAAACGCCGATCGGCGACGAGGAGGATTCCCACCTCGGCGATTTCATCGAGGACAAGAACGCGATCCTGCCGATCGACGCCGCCATCCAGTCCAACCTGCGCGAGACCACCACGCGCGTTCTTGCCTCGCTGACGCCTCGCGAAGAGCGCGTCTTGCGCATGCGTTTCGGCATCGGCATGAACACCGACCATACGCTCGAAGAAGTCGGCCAGCAGTTCTCGGTGACCCGCGAACGCATCCGCCAGATCGAAGCCAAGGCGCTGCGGAAGCTCAAGCACCCGTCGCGGTCGCGCAAATTGCGCAGCTTCCTCGACAACTAACTGTCATGCTCCGCGAAGGCGGAGCATCCAGTATTCACCGGACTTACAGTGTTTACTGGATCGTCCGCCTGCGCGGGCGATGACAAGTAAGTACCGTTATGCCCGGCCTTGTGCCGGGCATCCACGTCTTCGCGAGCAACTCGGTCTGTAAGACGTGGATGGCCGGGACGAGTCCGGCCATTTCGTGCGAAAATGCCGAGTTGATGGAGAACTGGCATCATGCGCAAACGGATGGCCGCTGCTTCCGGATCGCGGGCCCCCATGATTGACGTTGTCTCCGTTAAGCCGCTGGGCGGCTTCAGGCTGCGCGTTTCATTTTCCGACGGTTCGTCCGGCGTGCATGATTTTTCATCGACCGCCGCGCGCAATGGAGAAATGGTCCAGCCGCTGAAGGACCCCACATTTTTCGCCCGCGTCTTTGTCGAGCTGGGCGCGCTCACGTGGCCGAACGGCTTCGACCTCGATCCAATCGCGCTCCATGACCGCATGGCGGCGGCCGGAGAGCTGACGCGCGTCGCGGCGGAGTGACACGCCGGCGCACGGACGTGGCCCCTCCCCGCTTGAACGCCCGCTGTCACATCCCATTTAGCAACCTCATGTTACCCTGCGCCCGGCGTTAGTGATTCGTTCGGGCTCCAACCGCAAGGCCACCCCGCACCGCGATGAATATCCACGCGACGCTTGCCGAACAATCGCCGCCGCGCTTTCTGATGTGCCCGCCGCGTTATTTCGCGGTCACCTATAGCATCAATCCGTGGATGGATCCCCAAGCCTGGGCCGATAGCGGCGCGGCTTTACACGCGAGCGCGCAGCGGCAATGGCAGGGCTTGCGCCGCACGCTTGCCGCGGTCGGCGCCGCGATTGAGATCGTGCCGCCACAGCCCGGCCTGCCCGACCTCGTCTTCACCGCCAATGCCGCGGTCGTGCTCGGCGGCAAGGCCGTGCTGGCGCGCTTTCGCCATTCGGAGCGGCGGAAGGAGGAACCCCTCTTCGCGGCGGCGTTTGCCGCGCTCGCCGCGCGCGGGCTGATCGCCGACGTCGTGCAATTGCCCTCGGGCCTGAAATTCGAAGGCGCCGGCGATTGCATCTTCGATGCGCGGCGCGGCCTGTTCTGGCTCGGCTGCGGCTTTCGCTCCGACGCCGCCGCCGGCCCCCTCATCGCCCGGCAGCTCGGCGCCCGCGCCGTGGCGCTGCCGTTGGCGGACGCCAACTTCTATCATCTCGACACCGCGTTCTGCGCGCTGCCCTGCGGCGCCGTCGTCTATTACCCCGGCGCGTTTACCCAAGCGGCGCTGGCGCGCATCCATGACGCGGTGGCGCCGGCCGATCGCATCGCGCTCGAGCCCGCCGACGCCCGGCGCTTTGCCGCCAATGCCGTCTGCGTCGGGCGCTCGATCGTGCTGTCCAGCGCCAGCGCCGGGCTGCGCCGCGCGCTCGAACGGCGCGGCTACGCGGCGATCGAAACCCCGCTCGATGTCTTTCACAAAAGCGGCGGCTCGGCCTGCTGCCTGTCGCTCCGCCTCGATCACCGGCTGGTGGAGACGGCGGCGACCGCGGGCGCGCCGGCGTTGCGGGCCGCGGCAACGGCCCGTCGCCGATAACGTGACGCCGCTTGACATCCGTCGCCGCCGCAATTCTGAGCCCGGCGAATACGCCCCCTCACCCCACCCTCTCCCCGCACGCGGGGAGAGGCAGTGCGCACCGCGGCCGTGCTAAACTTTCGCTCGGATCGGCCGTTCAAGATTCTTGGAGGCAAACATGTTCGACCCAAAAAGCATGCTCAACGTCCGCATGATTAGAAGTCTTACCGCGCTC
Source organism: uncultured Alphaproteobacteria bacterium (assembly GCA_963823225.1). GTDB lineage: Bacteria > Pseudomonadota > Alphaproteobacteria > Rhizobiales > Xanthobacteraceae > BOG-931. The sequence continues at coordinate 491,417 of CAWGKM010000002.1, forward strand.
GGCGTCGCCGCGCTCGCGCTTGCCTCAAGCGCGTCCGGCGCGTTGGCGTTTTCCGCCACTTTCGCCTGGTGCCGGGGCTCCTCGCCGAACTTCACGCTTTCCGACGTGCCGGCCGGCACGGTGAACTTGCAATTCGCCATGACGGATCTCGACAAGCCGAGCTTTCATCACGGCGGCGGCACGGTCGGTTACCGCGGCCAGCCGGAAGTGCCGTGCGGCGCGTTCGCGTCGGGCTTCATCGGGCCGTCGCCGCCGCCTGGCGAAGTGCATACTTACGAGTTCGCCATCAAGGCGCTTGGGCCAAACGGCGCGGTATTGGCGGCAACCACTGCGCGGCGCAAATTTCCCGAGTAAAAAGCTTACCAGCTCATTTCCAGTTCCTTGCCGACGTCGAGCGTGTTGTGAAGCGCGCCATTGACGACGTCGAACACGCGGCGCGCGCTCGACATGCGGATGGCCTCGCCCTGCTCGAGGCGGTAGATCGACGAAATGCTCGGTTTCGCTCCCGGCAGCCGGCTGAGGATGTCGACGATTTCCCATCCCAGCTGTTCTTGCCTGATCTGCCGCAGGCGGGGAAATCGCGCCTTTAGCAGGCGGGCTCTCGGGCGTTTGACCATGAGCCGTCGCGTCGCGTCGAAGCGCTAGAGCGGCAATCGCTTCACAATGAATCGATCGCCGCACCAGCCTGTTGGTTGAGCATGATCTTTTCGGAAAACCGGTTTTCACTTTTCCAGAGTCATGCGTGTGGCTAAGTGAAATGACAGCTAAATGCAAGTTATTGATTTTCTTTGTATTATTTAAGTTGTAATCGACTTTTATTGACAATCAATGATAATCATTGACTATGCCTTGGGTTGCGTGAGCTGTGGCGGACGCCCCGCCAGCGAGGCTGCCATGAGTCGGGCTCATCTGCCGCAACTTCGCGCCGACGCGCGCGACAGCCGGCTTGCGGTCGAGCCGGCGCCGATCGACAGCGCGCAGATCGCCGAAGACATCGCGGCTGCCGCGCTGGATCTCGCGAAGCGAGCGCGCGAGGCCGGACTGACAACGGTCGGTTATCTTCTGGAAACGGTGGCGCTCGAGGCCGGCGCCGAAGCGGTCACGGCACGCTGGCCGGCCGATGTCGCCGAACGCTGATCCACGTTTTTACCGCGGCTTACAGCGCCGCCACCGCGCTTACTTCGATCAAAAAATCCTCGCGCACCAGGCGGTCGATCACCAGCAGCGTGTTGGGCGGATAAGCGCCGCCTTTGAACAGCTTCGGGAATTCGCGCGTGCGATAGGCCATGAATTTCGCAATGTCCTGGGAGTGCACCAGATAGGTCGTGAACTCGACGATATTGCCAAAGCTTGCGCCCTGCGAGGAAAGCGCGGCGCCGATATTGGCGAACGCCAAGCCGCATTGCGCGTCGAAATCGGCAGCCGCCTTGCCGTTCTTGTCGGCGCCGACCTGACCGGCGATGAACAAAAATTCCGACGCCTTAACGCGCGTTAATTGCGAATATTGCCCGAGCGGTTTGCCGAGGCTGTCGGGGTTGAGAATTTGAATTTGGGGCATGGGCGGCTCCGCGAGCTCCGATGTGGACGATGGCGAAGCCTAGCGCAGGCGCGGCCGCAAGAACATGATGGATATTTAATTGAGCATGATCTTTCCCGAAAACCGGTTCCCACTTTTCGGGATCATGCTCTAGCCGGTGCGCGCCCACGACAAATCGCGCGCCTTCTTCTTGGCGCCGGAACGGGTGATGTTCTTGATCTTAGCCGGCGGCTTGCCGGACTTTTCGGCGATGTCGCGGTCTTGCTCGATCAAAAAGCCGTGCGCCGGCTTGTCGCCGTCGATGCCGCCGGTCAGAGCGCGCGGCACCTTGCGGTTCGAGCGCTGCGTGCCGTCCTCATAGAGGACGTCGAACATCACGAACTCGGAATTCAGTCCCGGTTTTCTTGGCATGCCTCTTCTCGTTTTGTACGCATGATCTTTTCCGACCTTGCTTCGCCCGCCGACCCGCCTACGCTCGCTCCGCGAGCTACGGAGGGTTAGAGTCCACCGAAGCGCGGAGCGCGTAGGTGGAAGCGGGCTTCGCGAAGGCGGGAAACCGGCAGCCACTTTTCGGGATCATGCTCGGGATGATTCTGAATGAAAACGCCGGCGCCATTATGACGCCGGCGCCGCATTTAAACCGTCGTTTATGCCGCTTGCAGATTGGTCGCGGCGGACTTGCCGCTGCGCCGGTCGGCCTCGATGTCGAATGAAAGCTTCTGACCCTCGACCAGGTTGCTCATGCCGGCGCGCTCGACGGCGGAGATGTGAACGAACACATCGGGTCCGCCGGCGTCCTGCACGATGAAGCCGTAGCCCTTCTGGGCGTTGAAAAACTTGACAGTACCTTGAGCCATCATGGCCCTCCTATGTAAAACGCATCATGCGTTTTGCGACCGGGCGAACCATTCGCACGGTCTTCAATCCGGATTTTGCGTGGTCTTGGGAAAGGCCCTTAAGGGCGAGACGGCAAGGCAGGCTAAATCGCGAATGCGCATTATATAGTGAGGTTTCGCCGATTTTGCAATCGCGCTCGCCGCCCCGCGATTTTAATGGTTACTCTTGCGCTTCGACGATGCGGATATCGCGCACCGCGCCGTCGCCCAGCGCTTTCAGCGCCTCCTGGTAAGCGGGACTTCGATAGGCGGCGATGGCCTTCTCGATGCTCGGAAATTCCGAGATCACGATGCGCTCTTTCTGCCCGGATTCGAAGGCGGCTGCCGCGGTGCCGCGCGCGATATAACGGGCGCCGAACGGCGCGGTCGCCAGCGGCGCGAGCTTGGCGTAGGCGGCGAGCTTTTGCGGATCGGAAATCGAGCGATAGCAGGTTACCCAGTAGGCTTTCGGCATCATAGAACTCCATGCAGGGGATGCGCTTGGTCGCGCTGAGGCGTAATATTCCCATCGGCTACAATAGGCGCAAAAGCGCGAAAAATGGAGCGACACGATGTCGTTTTTCAGCGCATTGTTCGGCCGCGGCGGCACGGCGGCAACGCCCAAGCTTTCCGATCCGGTCGAATACAAGGGCTATGTTATCCGCGCGGCGCCGTACAAAAACAACGGCCATTATCAGACGGCGGGCGTGATCGCGCGCGAAGTCGGCGGACTGCGCAAGGAGCACCGTTTCATCCGCGCCGATGCCTATGCCTCCTATGACGACGCGGTGAATTTCACGCTCAACAAGGCGCGCCAGATTATCGACCTGCAGGGCGACCGCATATTCGAGTAGAGCATGATCCCGAAACAGCCTGTCCTCGGACTTGATCCGAGGATGGATACCGGTTTCCCGCCTTCGCGAAGCCCGCTTCCACCTACGCGCTCCGCGCTTCGGTGGACTCTAACCCTCCGTAGCTCGCGGAGCGAGCGTAGGCGGGTCGGCGGGCGAAGCAAGGTCGGATCAGATCATGCTCGAACAAATCCCTCGTCAGGACAGCCCTTCGACGATCCGCAGATCCCGCTCGGCGGCGGTGCCAAGCACTTTGAGCGCGGCCTGGTAGCCGGGGCTGTCATGGGCGGCCGCGGCCTTCTCCACGCTGTCGAACTCGATGACGACGACGCGCTGCTTTAAGCCTTTCTCGTAGGCCCTGGCGGCGGTGCCACGCGCCAGGAAACGGCCGCCGCCGGCGGCAATCGCCGGTCCCGCGAGCTTGGCATATTCGGCCAGCGCGTCCGGATTGGAAATCGAGAAATAGGTGGCAATCCAATAGGCCTTGGCCATGACGTCCTCCCTGGTTCGGCCAGGCAGATTATCAGGCAGGCAGCGGCGAAGGCGAGACTGTCTTACGCGGCCGCTTCGTCGCCGGGCTCGCTTTTTGCCGCCTTGAGCCGCTTCAGCAGCGCGCGCAGCGAAGCGATTTCAGCCTCGAGCATGGCGACGCGCTGGACGATTTCAGCGGCATTGGGCAAGGCGTCGGCCGCGCGCTCGGCTTCGGTAAAGGCGAGACCGATCTCGTCGTTCTTGCGCCAATGCACCCGCGCGCGCAGCGTCTGCTCGCGTTGCGGGATGTAGAGTTCCACCACGTCGGGCAGCGTCACGGTGTCGGAGAAGATGATGCGGGCACCCTTCTCGGACAGGTCGCGGATAAGACAGGCCAGCGCACCGCGCTTGCGGCTGACATAGACAAAGCCGCGCAGAAAGCTCTTGGTGCGTCTCGACCCGCGGCGTTCGGCCATATTCCCCTCGGCGGCGCGCAATTTACAGGCGAGATTACGCCCGCGCCGATTAATGCCGCCTTACCGGGCAATGGGCCGGAAAACTCTGCGTTCTCAGCGCCTCCGCCGCGGCGGCGGCCCGCGAAACCGAAGCGAAAATATGCTCACCAGATCGAGAACAACCGCCCGACGTCATAGATCAAAGCGCCGAACGCGCAAAGCGCCAGTCCGCCCCCGACCAGGCCAAGCATAATAGCCGAGTTCACGCGAGCGAGCGTCTGCTTGTCGAAATGAGCCTTCTCGGCGAGATGGACCATGGTCGGTGTCCCTTGCAATTCCTTGACACTCGTTGCCTGCCCCCGCTTCCGCGCCCCTTCCCTTGGCTATTTAATGGCCGACTCAAACCTTGCGTACCGTGCGCCCCGACAGGCCAGCATTGCAAGGCTCGCGTAGCTATTGCCGTATCCGCGAAATAAACAACCCGTCGCCAGCGCCACCGATTTGACCTAACGTCGGCATCCGCAACAATACAAAAAGCGTGCCAAGGAGACGAGCGATGCATGTTTTCAGCCTGCTGGATGAGGCCGAGTTCGACGCCAACAAGCACGTCGAGAAAATCCTCGGCCGGATCGAAGCCGGTGACGTCACCGTCGCCTGCTGGGAGCCGGGCCAGATCAGCCCCTACCATTGTCACCCCGACGCGACCGAAATCTACTTTTGCTTCGAAGGCGGCGGCGCCATGCGCACGCCGGAGCGAACGATCGCGATCGTCCCCGGCGCCTTCGTCGTCCATCCGCCCGGCGAGGTGCACGAATATGCCAACGGGCCGGCGCGCACGCTGTTATTCCGCGTCCGCTATGGCAGCGATATGGCCGCGCGTCATCTGCAATGGCGCGGACGGCAAGGCTGGACGCAGAGCGCGCAAGACGCGGAGTATTATCGTCATCATCATCCGGCGAAATAATTCAGTGGGGTGGAGGACCAATGTTCAAGAAACCGCATTGTCCCGTGATCGCTCTCGAAGAGCACTATTGGGACGAGGAGCTGGCGAAAACCTATACCGGCAGCGAGGCCGGGCGGCCGGGCGAGCAGATGAAGCGGCTCGCCGATCTCGGCGCGTTGCGCGTCAAAGAGATGGACGACGCCGGCATCGACATTCAGGTGCTCTCCCACGGCGCGCCGTCGACGCAAAAGCTCCCCGCCGAAACGGCGGCCGCATTGACGGCCCGCGTCAACGACCGGCTCCATGCCGCCGTCGCCGGCAATCGCCGCTTTGCCGCCTTTGCCGCTTTGCCGACCGCGGTTCCGGATGCCGCCGCCGCCGAGCTCGAACGCACCGCAAGGCTCGGTTTCAAAGGCGCCATGCTGCACGGCCTCGCCAACGGCAGTTTTCTCGACGACAAGCGCTTCTGGCCGATTTATGCGCGCGCCGAGCAACTCGACGTGCCGATTTATCTGCATCCCTCGCTGCCGCAGCCCGACGTGTTGCGGATCTATTACGACGATTATGCCAAGGACTTCCCCTCGGTGACGCGCGCCGCCTGGGGTTACACGGTCGAGACCGCGACGCTCGCCATCCGGCTGGTTTTATCCGGCGTCTTCGAGCGGCATCCCAAGCTGAAAATCATCATCGGCCATCTCGGCGAGACGCTGCCGTTTTTGGTCTGGCGCGTCGATCACGCGCTGGCGCGGCCCGGGCAGAAGTCGATGAGCTTCCGCGATATTTTTTGCAACAATTTCTATGTCACGACGAGCGGTAATTTCTCCAATCCGGCGCTGCTCTGCTGCGTCATGGAGATGGGCATCGACCATATCCTGTTCGCCGTCGACTGGCCGTTTGTCGCCAATCCGCCGGCGACCAAATGGATGGAAGGCGTGCCGCTTTGCGACCAAGACAAGGCCAAGATCCTATCCGGCAACGCCAAGCGGCTCTTGAAGATGTGAATCACGACGAGCAGTCAGCCATGACGGTGCACAAGGCGACCGTGAAGGCCCCGGCATGCTCCGGCCCCGCGCATGCCGCCGCCTCCAGCATCTCGTCCGTCACTTGGGCGGCGAGGAGGTCCGCTTCGTCGAGCTCAAATGCGCTGACCGGGTCGATCATGGCCTTTATCCTTGCCTTGTCGGCTGAGCGGGAGCGATCCGACCGCTTCCGCGCAATCCTGTTTCCGGGCCGAGGCGCTGTCAATCGACTTGCTGTCGCGTAAATGGGGACGGTTCGTGGCCGCGCGAACGGCCCGCCTTCGCTCGCCGTGCCAGCGTCGGCGGGTTCGAATGCGCCGAAGCGCGGAGCGCGTAGGCGGATAGCGGGGGAGAACAGCAATGGCTAGATTGCGAGCCGGGAGTTTGGCATGTCGAATGCTGCAAGCGGCACGGTCCAGAAAGTCGCGCCGCAAGTCTACGAGCACATTCGCGCGTTGTTGCGAGCCGGCAAGAACGACGAGGCGATCGCCAAATCGTGCGCCGTCGTCGTCATCCGGCCGGACGATGTGGTCGCCAAGGAATTGCTGTTCGATGGATTTTTCCAGAAGCGCGAATGGCTGCCGGCGCTGGCGCTCGCCGAGGACCTCGTCCGCCGCCAGCCGGACGTCGCCCGCCTGCAACAGGCGCTGATCGCGACGCTGTCGAACCTCAAGCGCTATGACGAGACGATCGCGCAGGCCCACCGCTATATCGTGCGGCATGGCGAGGACCTCACCGTGCTGGACGCGCTCAAGGTCGCGTATTTCTATACCGGCAAGACCGCCGACGCCATCGGCTTCGGCCAGCGCGCGATCGAGCTGCGCGACGCCGAAGCCTGCGCCAATCCGCCGCCGGTCGCGGTGACCGAGCCGAGCGGTCCGCCGTCGGGGCGAAACGTCATTTCGTTTTCGCTGTGGGGCGCGGCGCCGTTTTACGGCTACGGCGCCATGATCAATCTTAAGCTCGCCGGCACGGTCTATCCCGGCTGGGACTGCCGCTTTTACGTCGCCGCCGACGTGCCGCGCCCGGCGGTCGCCTACCTTCGCGACAATGGTGCCGACGTGCGCAACATCGAAGACGAATATCCCGGCGTCGGCCTGTTTCAGCGCTTCCTGGTAATGAACGATCCGACGGTCGGACGCTTCCTGGTGCGCGATTGCGACGCGCGGCTGTCCGCGGCGGAAGCCGATCTGGTCCGGCAATGGATCGACTCGGGTTTGCCGTTCCACGTCGTACGCGACCACGTCTTGCACAACGAGCTGATGATCGGCTGCCTGTGGGCCGGGCGCACCGACTGCGGCATCGATATCGTCGACCTGATGCGGCGGTATTTCACCGCCGGGCCGACGGCAAAATACGGCCACGATCAGCGCATGCTCGGCCGCATGCTGTGGCCGCTCATTCGCGGCCGCTGCCTGGTGCACGATAAGTATTACCGTCTCGACGGCCTGCACGAAGCGCCGCTGCCCGACCCGAAGAGCCATTTCGGCGCCGGGCACCAGAATATCGCCGCCGTGCTGAAAGAAGTCGAAGAGCTCGGGATTCCAAGGGTGCTATAAGGTCGATCGCGAACGGCGAATTGCGAGTAGCGAATGGTCTGAGCCTACTATTCGCTACTCGCCACTCGCTATTCGCCCTCAATGCAACAGGTAGCCGGCGTGGATCGAATGAAGGATTTGCGTCGGCGTCAGGCCGCCGGGCGCCAGGATATCGTTGTGGATGAGATCGAAGAAAGCCTCGTGCGGGTCGGGAGTGACTAGCGCCGTCAGCTGGTGGGCCAAATGCGCGTCGGGGTGGTTCGCGAGCTCGTAGGCACCGGCATGCGGATTGAGGCCGGCGCCGGTTTCGGCGCCGAGATCGTGATGGAAGACGAACGTGTCGTTGCCGTCGTGCAGCGACACCAGCGGCGTGTTCGCGCCGTTGGCGCCGTCGGCCTGGTTCATCCATTGACCGTGGGCAAGCTCGATGCTGTCGTCGCCGAATTTCATGCCCCAGTCGGCCGGCGCGCTCGCCGTGGCGCCGGATGAGCCAGACGAGCCGGATGAGCCTGACGCCGGCGGATCGGTGATCACCGTGCCGCCGTGGCCGTCGGAGGCAAAATCCAGCGTGGCGTTGAAATCGTCGAAGGTGATGCTCGCGCTATGGCTGCCGTCGGTGACCGTGAGCAGGCCGGTCGTGGAATTATAGGTGTCCGCGAAGCCCGACGAATCGTAATCGATGCCGACGAGATCGACGGTGTCGGAATGCGCAGCGTCGGGCGCGGTGCCGGTAAATCCGACGATCTGGCCGGTGAAGGATGCCGGATCGTTGAGGATCAGCGCACCTGTTGCGCCGGTGAAGGTCACGATTTCATTGGAAGCCGCGGCGATGTCGAGGCTCGCGCCGTTGACGATGGTGGCGATGGCGGCCGGCGGATCGTAGACATCGATACCGGTATTGCCGGCGTCGGATGCGACCGTCCAGCTTGTCCCCGACTGGTTCCCAGCCAGGGTGAAGCTCTGGATCACGTCGTTACTGGAATCGTAGATCGTCAGCGGCGTCGTATCAGCGGCGGAATTGAAGCTGCCGGCGGAAGCGTGGTCGGTGGTCGCGTAGCCGACGAGGTCAATGACGTCGTTGGCGGCGAAGCTTCCTGACGCAGAGGTGATCACGTGGCTGGCATCGAAGCTCGCGGGCTGCGCCAGGATAAGCGTGCCGCCGCCGCTGCCGAACATGACGTTCTGATCGAAGGCATCCTGGAAGTTGGCGGTACCCTCCGCCGTGATAACGGCTGCGCCGGTGCCGGTGATGCTGACACCACTGGCCACAACCAGCGTGCCGCCGCTTGCCTCCAATGTGCCGGAATTGTTAACGCTACTGTCGATGTCGAGCGTCCCGCCTGCAGTCGCCTCCAACGTACCGTCGTTGGTGACCGTGGCGCTGCCCAGGTTGATGATCAGCGCATTCGTCCCGGTGGCATCAATGATGCCGTGCTGCTCGTTAATGAGGGTAATACCGCCGTCGATGCTGCCGGCACCTTGGATGGTGTTGTCGACATTGGTCAGCGTGTCGTTGTTGCCGTCATAGCCGTGGATGTCGTTGTTGGCATTGTCCGACAGACTGACCACGCCGCCGCCACTGAGCGTGACACCGGCCTGGTGGAACAACAGAGTTGCGCTGGCGGTGCTGCCGTCGAGCGCGATCGTGCCGGTATTGTCGATCGATCCGAGCAGTAACAGCGTGGCATTGTTGTCGACCTCTATGGTCGAGCCGGCGTGGATGGTGACGGCGCCGCTGGTGCCGTCGAGCGTGCTCTGTCCTCCGCTGAACACGTTGATGACGCCGCCGTTCGACGTCCCCAGCGTGCCGCCGATGATGTCCGTATTCTGCAGGTCGACGTTGTTGCCGTCAGCCTGGATCGCCCCGCCGCCAGTGCCATTGACATGGGTATTTTCAATGAGCAAGCCGCCGGTTCGCGAAAGTGCATTCGGATTGGTCGCCTCCAACGTACCGTCGTTGGTGACCGTGGCGCTGCCCAGGTTGACGACCAGCGCGTTCGTCCCGGTGGCGTCGATGATGCCCTGTTGCTCGTTAGCGAGCGTAATACCGCCGTCGATGCTGCCGGCACCTTGGATGGTGTTGTCGACATTGGTCAGCGTGTCGCCGTTGCTATCGTAACCGTGGATATCGTTGTTGGCATTGTCCGACAGGCTTACCACGCCTCCGCCGCTCAGCGTGACACCGGCCTGGTAGAACAGCAGGGTCGCAGCAGCGGCGGCGCTGTCGAGCGCGATCGTGCCGGTATTGTCGATCGATCCGAGCAGTAACAGCGTGGCATTGTTGTCGACCTCTACGGTCGAGCCGGTGTGGATGGTGACGGCGCCGCTGGTGCCGTCGAGCGTGCTCTTTCCTCCGTTGAAGACGTTGATGACGCCGCCGTTCGACGTCTCCAGCGTGCCGCCGATGATGTCCGAATTCTCCAAGTCGACGCTGTTGCCGTCAGCCTGGATCGCCCCGCCGCCAGTGCCATTGACATGGGTATTCTCAATGAGCAAACCGCCGGTTTGCGAAAGTGCATTCGGATTGGTCGCCTCTAACGTACCGTCGTTGGTGACCGTGGCGCTGCCCAGGTTGATGATCAGCGCATTCGTCCCGGTGGCATCGATGATGCCGTGCTGCTCGTTAATGAGGGTAATGCCGCCGTCGATGCTGCCGGCACCTTGGATGGTGTTGTCGACATTGGTCAGCGTATCGTTGTTGCCGTCATAGCCGTGGATGTCGTTGTTGGCATTGTCCGACAGACTGACCACGCCGCCGTCGTTCAGTGTGGCGCCACTCTGATAGAACAACAGAGTCGCGCTGGCGGTACTGCCGTCGAGCACGAGCGTGCCGGCATTGTCAATCGACCCGAGCAGTAACAGCGTGGCATTGTTGTCGACCTCTACGGTCGAGCCGGTGTGTATGGTGACGGCGCCGCTGGTGCCGTCGAGCGTGCTCTTTCCTCCGCTGAAGACGTTGATGACGCCGCCGTTCGACGTCTCCAGCGTGCCGCCGATGATGTCCGAATTCTCCAAGTCGACGTTGTTGCCGTCAGCCAGGATCGCCCCGCCGCCAGTGCCATTGACATGGGTATTCTCAATGAGCAAACCGCCGGTTTGCGAAAGTGCATTCGGATTGGTCGCCTCTAACGTACCGTCGTTGGTGACCGTGGCGCTGCCCAGGTTGATGATCAGCGCATTCGTCCCGGTGGCATCGATGATGCCGTGCTGCTCGTTAATGAGGGTAATGCCGCCGTCGATGCTGCCGGCACCTTGGATGGTGTTGTCGACATTGGTCAGCGTATCGTTGTTGCCGTCATAGCCGTGGATGTCGTTGTTGGCATTGTCCGACAGACTGACCACGCCGCCGCCGCTCAGCGTGGCGCCAGCCTGGTAGAACAGCAGGGTCGCAGCAGCGGCGGCGCTGCCGTCAAGCGCGATCGTGCCGGTATTGTCGACAGTGGTGCCCTCAATGAGGAGCGTCGCGCCGGAGTCGATGACGACCTCCGCGAATGTGGCCGCGCCGCTTATCGTGACGGTGACTGGCTCATTGATCACGGCGTAGGTCTGCGAGCCCGGCACGCCGCTGCTCCAATCGGCGGCGGTCGACCAGTTGCCCCCGGAACTGTTAGTCCACAGATCGGCCGGCTGGACGACGATGCCGACCTCCTGCGTCGTGACTTCCGGCACGCCCGATCCGTTATGGCCCTGGTCGTTTGCCGTGATCGTCAGGACATCGGTGAAGGTGAAATTCGACGCCGGCGTGTAGGTGAGCCCGCTCGCGAGCGCGGCGTCGATCGCCGTTTGCGTGCCGGTGAGAGTCACGTCGCCGGTGCCCAGGCCGACCTCCGTTACCCCGGCCTCGGTCCCAAGCGTCAGCGTGCCGTGACTGACATCGAGCGTGACCTGGATCGGGTTGCTGCCGGCGGCCGTATCGGACACGCTGAGCGAGGTGAGTGTCAGCGGCGAATTTTCCAGCGTGGAGACGCCGTTGAGCGAAGCGACGAAGCCGTGCTGGACGCCGCTGCTGTCGGTATAGCTGCCGACGATCTGTCCGGCGTCGTTGATGCCGTAGATTTCCGTGCCGCCCGCGCCCAGCGGATCGTCGATGGTGGTGAAAGCGGCGGAATTGATCGTCGTCAAGCTGCCGGTATAGATGAAACCGTTCTGATGGCCGGAACTGTCGACGTAATTGCCGACGATCACGCCCTCGTTGTTGAGGCCGTTCGCCAGCGTGCCTTGTCCCGCTTGCGTGCCGGCATACGGATCGCTGAAGGCCGTGAAAGTGCCGTTCTGATAGATGTAGCCCTGATAGGCGGTGCTGGTATAGTCCGGCGTGAAAGCGCCGACGATCTGGCCCGCGTCGTTGATGCCGTTGGCGAAGGTGACGCCGTGTCCGCCCAGCGTGCCGGGCGCGTTGAGATAAGTGATCGTGCCGCCGTTGGCGATGAAGGCCGTATATTCGGGAGTGTTGCTGCCGACGGTGTGCTCATAGACGTTACCGACCACGACGCCGGAATCGTTGATGCCGTTGTCGGTCGTGCTGCCGTATGTCGGCGGCAGGCTGAGTTGCGTGAAGGTGCCGTTGTTGTCGATATAGCCGTAGCGCGGCGTCGAGCGTATCGGCGAGGTGAACCCGGCGATCTCGCCAAGATTGTTGATGCCGGAATTGTCGCTGTCCTGGTTGCCCGACACCGCGATCGTCGAGAAGCTGCCGTTATACTGCCAGCCGATGTCGTTGTTCGGATCCGCGGCGCCCGAGCCGACGATCACGCCGGAATTGTTGATGCCAACCGCATAGTCGTGCAGCGTCCCCGAATCGTCGATGGTGACGAAGTCCGAAGCAGTACCGGTGACGGACGGTCCGCTAATGACCGGCGGCGCGGGGGTTACGGTCACGGCAATCGTCTGTTGACCGGCGCTGTTGCCGAAGCTGTCGGCAGCGCGGAGCGTGATGGTGTCGGACCCAGTCGTAGCGTCCGTGTCGGTGAGCGTGCCGAGGTCGGCATTCACCTGGGTCAGCGTGCCGCTGATAACAAGGTCAGTCGTCCCGGCGCCGGCGATAGTGCCGCCGCCGCCCGTCGCCGATGTGCTTGCCGACAGATTGCCGGACGTGTCGGTGAGGGTCACCGCAAAAGTCTCGCCGCTGACTGCGCCGTTCTCCGACAGGCTGACATTGGCGATCGCCGTGGCTTCGTTTTGTCCGATCGTCTGTGCCCCCGGCACCGCAATCAGCAACGGTCCGAGCGCCGGCCCTGTCACCGCGCTGGTCGCCGTCGCGCTCTGTGGATTGTCGGGATCGCTGGTGGTAGCGACGACGCGGATATAGTCGCCGATGTCGGGGGACTGCACCGTATAGGTCGAGGTCCAGACGCCAGCGCCGTTCTCGGTCCCCTCGCTATTGGCGCCGATGTCGGTTACCGTCGTGAACGACGGACTGGACGATTCCTCCCACTGGTAATAGATCGCGGCGTCCGCGTCGTTGGTGGTCGCGCTTGCCGTGAGCGTCTGGCCTTGGTGCAGCGACTGTCCGGGGCCGACATTGAGGCCCACGCCGGGTGAAATGCCGGCAAAGACGTCGGCCCGCGTCCAGGTCACGTCGCCGGTGAAGATGGTGCCCGTCGTCGCGAAGGTCGTGGCCGTCGTCGGATCTGCAACGCCATTGTGGAGAAGCTCGAATGAACCGGCGATCGCCGTCGAGCCGGCAGTGTGCGCCAGCGAAAACGCGATCTGATCGTCGCTCGCGAGCTGCGCCGAGGTCAGCGTCTGGCTCGCGAGTATCGTGGCCGTGTCGGCCGGTTCAGCAGTATTCGCGGTGCTGTTGCTGTTATTTTGCTGCAACAGCTCGACGACGACGCTGCCGCCGACGTTGGTGACAACGAGGCTCACGATCTGATCGGAAACCTGCGTCGAGGTTCCGTCATTGAGCTGCACGCCGAGGTTGCCGTGCAACGCGCTCGCGCTGGTCGGCAGGTCGAAGGTCGCGCTGACGGTGAAGGTGCCGTCTTTCTTAAGCCCGCTGTTGCTCTCGCCCGTACCGGTGCCTTGCGGTGCGGTATTGGTGTTCAAGAACGCGTTGACGCCGGCGTTGACACCGCCCGGCCCGCTCGGCGCGACGTTCGTCGAGGACAGGATCGCCGCCGGCTGGCCCTGATTGTTGAGCCCTTCCGTCCACGTGCTGCCCTGGGTGATGAATTCGACCGGGCTGCCATTTGACGCGGTCGATGTCGGCGGCGCAGCACTGAATGTGTCGTTGTAGGTCTGGCTGCCGTTCTTGACGATCGACAGATTGTCCAACGTATAGCTGAACGGCACCGTGATTTCCGGCGTGACGTCGGTCACCGCCGTCGCCGCCGCGGCGGTCGCTGTGACCAATTGACCCGAACCGTTAGTGAAGGACGCCACGGCGCGGACCAGGTCGCCCTGGTCGGCGGCGCTGAGCTGGAGGAACGAAGCCAGCGGCTGGTTGGTCCCGGCGGTCGTACCGTTGCTGAAATCACCCGTCGTGCTCGCCGAAACGTCGGTCCAGGTCGCGCCGCCGTTGCTCGAAATCTGCCATTGATAATTGACAGCGACATTGTTGGTGTCCAGCGTCACCAAGGCCGCCAGTATTTGGCCGACCTGATCGCCAAGCGTGCCGGCGGTGGTCGACACGCCCACAGCGAGCACATCCGTCACCGCGATCGTCTGCGCAGTGGCGGCATTGCCGAGGCTGTCGGTCGCGCTCACGTCGATGGTGTCGGACACGGCTGTGGGATCGGTATCCGTCAGGGTCGTGAGGTCGGCGTTCACTTGGCTCAGCGTGCCGCTGATGGTTAGGTCCGTCGTCCCGGTGCCGGCGATCGTGCCGCCGCCGCCCGAAACCGACGTGTTCGCCGATAGGTCGCCGTATGTATCGGTCAGCGTGACCGTGAAGGTTTCGCCGACGGTGTTGCCGCTCTCCGACAGGCTCACCCCGGAGATCGCCGCCGCCTCGCCGACCCCGATCGTCTGCGACGGCGCCGTGTCCCCAATCACCGGCTGCCCGTTCACCGTCACCGCATTGCCGCTGGCCGTGAAGCTGTTGCCCGCGGTGTCGGTGACCGCCAGGCTCGCCGTGATCGACGTGTCGTCGGCCAGCGTGTGCAGATCGACGCTGGAGAGCGGATTGCCGGAGCCGTCCACCGCCTGACCGTCGCTGATCGTCACCACCACCGAACTGTGGCCGTCGCTGAACGTCAGCGTGCCGCTGTCGTCGCTGGCCAGCCCGCCCACCGCCAACGTCACCGCCGAAGCGCCGGCCTGGCCGATCGGCGTCGTCGAGCCGCCATCCACCGTCACGCTCGGACTCTCGCTCAAATCCTGGTCCAGCGTCACCGCATTGCCGCTGGCCGTGAAGCTGTTGCCCGCGGTGTCGGTGACCGCCAGGCTCGCCGTGATCGACGTGTCGTCGGCCAGCGTGTGCAGATCGACGCTGGAGAGCGGATTGCCGGAGCCGTCCACCGCCTGACCGTCGCTGATCGTCACCACTACCGAACTGTGGCCGTCGCTGAACGTCAGCGTGCCGCTGTCGTCGCTGGCCAGCCCGCCCACCGCAAACGCCACCGCCGATGCGCCCGACGCCCCGATCGGCGTCGTCGAGCCGCCATCCACCACCACGCTCGGACTCTCGCTCAAATCCTGGTCCAGCGTCACCGCATTGCCGCTGGCCGTGAAGCTGTTGCCCGCGGTGTCGGTGACCGCCAGGCTCGCCGTGATCGACGTGTCGTCGGCCAGCGTGTGCAGATCGACGCTGGAGAGCGGATTGCCGGAGCCGTCCACCGCCTGACCGTCGCTGATCGTCACCACCACCGAACTGTGGCCGTCGCTGAACGTCAGCGTGCCGCTGTCGTCGCTGGCCAGCCCGCCCACCGCAAACGTCACCGCCGAAGCGCCGGCCTGGCCGATCGGCGTCGTCGAGCCGCCATCCACCGTCACGCTCGGACTCTCGCTCAAATCCTGGTCCAGCGTCACCGCATTGCCGCTGGCCGTGAAGCTGTTGCCCGCGGTGTCGGTGACCGCCAGGCTCGCCGTGATCGACGTGTCGTCGGCCAGCGTGTGCAGATCGACGCTGGAGAGCGGATTGCCGGAGCCGTCCACCGCCTGACCGTCGCTGATCGTCACCACTACCGAACTGTGGCCGTCGCTGAACGTCAGCGTGCCGCTGTCGTCGCTGGCCAGCCCGCCCACCGCAAACGCCACCGCCGATGCGCCCGACGCCCCGA
The DNA here is from genome assembly GCA_963823225.1 of uncultured Alphaproteobacteria bacterium. Classification (GTDB taxonomy): domain Bacteria; phylum Pseudomonadota; class Alphaproteobacteria; order Rhizobiales; family Xanthobacteraceae; genus BOG-931. The sequence goes on from CAWGKM010000002.1 coordinate 507,328, forward strand.
TCGGCGTCGTCGAGCCGCCATCCACCACCACGCTCGGACTCTCGCTCAAATCCTGGTCCAGCGTCACCGCATTGCCGCTGGCCGTGAAGCTATTGCCCGCGGTGTCGGTGACCGCCAGGCTCGCCGTGATCGACGTGTCGTCGGCCAGCGTGTGCAGATCGACGCTGGAGAACGGATTGCCGGAGCCGTCCACCGCCTGACCGTCGGTGATCGTCACCACTACCGAACTGTGGCCGTCGCTGAACGTCAGCGTGCCGCTGTCGTCGCTGGCCAGCCCGCCCACCGCAAACGCCACCGCCGATGCGCCCGACGCCCCGATCGGCGTCGTCGAGCCGCCATCCACCGTCACGCTCAGACGGGCCTGCTCGGTTTGGTCTTCATCGACCGCGACCGTTTGGCTCGCTTCCGGCGACGGATCGACGGCCGCATTCGTGAGGTTCGCCGTCACGGTGTAAGTGCCGTCGGCGAGGGCGTGGGCCTGGGTCGGCGTTACGTCCACCGTCCACGAGCCATTCGCTATCGTCGTCGTATAGGTACCGGCGAGCGCGTTCGAGCCATTGAGGATATCGACCGTAATCGACTGGCCGGTGAGGACAATGCTGCTATCGCTCGCCGTGCCGCTGATGGCGACGCCCGCCGCGGCATCGCTGGCATTGATGATGTCGTTGCCGTCGATCGCGCTAATGGCGACCGCCGGCGCAGCCTCGACCGTGAGATCGGTACCGCTGTGGCCGTCGCCCGTGAAGAAGAAGGTGTCGTTCGCGGACAGGCCCGAAATCGTGAATGCGGTCGCCGCGCCGTTGAGAGTCAGCGTCGAGCCGTTCCAGGTGCCGGTGCTGACGCTCTCGGTGAGATCGATAACATCGCCAATCTGGAGCCCGGTAAGCGTCGCGTGGAAATCCGCTGGATCGGCGAGCGCGAGCGTGCCGGTCGCGTCGTCGAAGGTGACGGTCTGGCCAGAGGCGACGCTCGACTGGAATTCGAGCACGCCGCCGTTGCTGATGCTCGCGGCGCCCGTATCGGTGACGGTGGCGTCGATATCCACCGTGCCGTCGTTGGCGACAATTCCATTGCTGCCGGTGCCGGAATTGTCGACGGCGCTGTCGATATCCAGCGTGCTGCCGCCGGTCGCCTCCAGCGTGCCGGCATTGTCAAGCGAGCCCGGATCGATGGTCAGCGTGCCGGAGGTCGCCTCGATCGTGCCGCTGTTGGTAATCGTGGCGTCGTCAAGGGCGCTGGTGCCGGTCGAATCCAGGTCCCCGTAGACGTTGACGATGCCGCCAGACACCGTGGCACCGTCGAGCGTCAGCGTGCCGTCGACGGTGAGCGTGTCGTCGTTGGTGACCAGACCGCTCCCCGACAGCGTCATGTCGTTGAGGGTGACGCCCGACAGCGCCAGCGCCGCGGCGGCGACGATGCTGCCGGAATTGACCGTGGCGCTCTCGATCTCGCTTGAGGCGGTGACGTCGATCTCGCTGGGGACGACCACCGTGCCGCTGTCGATGGTGGTGGTGGTGTAATCGTCGATGGTGTTACCGGCAATAGTGGCGCCGGCGAGCGTCAGCGTGCCGTCGACGGTGAGCGTGTCGTCGTTGGTGACCAGACCGCTCCCCGACAGCGTCATGTCGTTGAGGGTGACGCCCGACAGCGCCAGCGCCGCGGCGGCGACGATGCTGCCGGAATTGACCGTGGCGCTCTCGATCTCGCTTGAGGCGGTGACGTCGATCTCGCTGGGGACGACCACCGTGCCGCTGTCGATGGTGGTGGTGGTGTAATCGTCGATGGTGTTACCGGCAATAGTGGCGCCGGCGAGCGTCAGCGTGCCGTCGACGGTGAGCGTGTCGTCGTTGGTGACCAGACCGCTCCCCGACAGCGTCATGTCGTTGAGGGTGACGCCCGACAGCGCCAGCGCCGCGGCGGCGACGATGCTGCCGGAATTGACCGTGGCGCTCTCGATCTCGCTTGAGGCGGTGACGTCGATCTCGCTGGGGACGACCACCGTGCCGCTGTCGATGGTGGTGGTGGTGTAATCGTCGATGGTGTTACCGGCAATAGTGGCGCCGGCGAGCGTCAGCGTGCCGTCGACGGTGAGCGTGTCGTCGTTGGTGACCAGACCGCTCCCCGACAGCGTCATGTCGTTGAGGGTGACGCCCGACAGCGCCAGCGCCGCGGCGGCGACGATGCTGCCGGAATTGACCGTGGCGCTCTCGATCTCGCTTGAGGCGGTGACGTCGATCTCGCTGGGGACGACCACCGTGCCGCTGTCGATGGTGGTGGTGGTGTAATCGTCGATGGTGTTACCGGCAATAGTGGCGCCGGCGAGCGTCAGCGTGCCGTCGACGGTGAGCGTGTCGTCGTTGGTGACCAGACCGCTCCCCGACAGCGTCATGTCGTTGAGGGTGACGCCCGACAGCGCCAGCGCCGCGGCGGCGACGATGCTGCCGGAATTGACCGTGGCGCTCTCGATCTCGCTTGAGGCGGTGACGTCGATCTCGCTGGGGACGACCACCGTGCCGCTGTCGATGGTGGTGGTGGTGTAATCGTCGATGGTGTTACCGGCAATAGTGGCGCCGGCGAGCGTCAGCGTGCCGTCGACGGTGAGCGTGTCGTCGTTGGTGACCAGACCGCTCCCCGACAGCGTCATGTCGTTGAGGGTGACGCCCGACAGCGCCAGCGCCGCGGCGGCGACGATGCTGCCGGAATTGACCGTGGCGCTCTCGATCTCGCTTGAGGCGGTGACGTCGATCTCGCTGGGGACGACCACCGTGCCGCTGTCGATGGTGGTGGTGGTGTAATCGTCGATGGTGTTACCGGCAATAGTGGCACCGTCGAGCGTCAGCGTGCCGTCGACGGTGAGCGTGTCGTCGTTGGTGACCAGACCGCTCCCCGACAGCGTCATGTCGTTGAGGGTGACGCCCGACAGCGCCAGCGCCGCGGCGGCGACGATGCTGCCGGAATTGACCGTGGCGCTCTCGATCTCGCTTGAGGCGGTGACGTCGATCTCGCTGGGGACGACCACCGTGCCGCTGTCGATGGTGGTGGTGGTGTAATCGTCGATGGTGTTACCGGCAATAGTGGCGCCGGCGAGCGTCAGCGTGCCGTCGACGGTGAGCGTGTCGTCGTTGGTGACCAGACCGCTCCCCGACAGCGTCATGTCGTTGAGGGTGACGCCCGACAGCGCCAGCGCCGCGGCGGCGACGATGCTGCCGGAATTGACCGTGGCGCTCTCGATCTCGCTTGAGGCGGTGACGTCGATCTCGCTGGGGACGACCACCGTGCCGCTGTCGATGGTGGTGGTGGTGTAATCGTCGATGGTGTTACCGGTGATGGTGGCGCCGGCGAGCGTCAGCGTGCCGTCGACGGTGAGCGTGTCGGCATTGCCGAAGCCGCTGCCGGCCAGCGTCACGCCGTCGAGCGTGGTCGCGGATAAGGTCAGCGTGCCGAGGCTGGCGGTCAGATCGCCGCCGTTGACAACGGCGCTCTCGATCTCGCCGCCTGAGGCGGTGACCGCGATGGTGCCGTCGTCGGTGATGCTGCCGCCGGAAACCGTGGCGCCGTCGAGCGTCAGCGTGCCCTGAACCGTCAGCATGCCGGCATTGGTGACCGTGAGGTCCTGCAACGTCACCGCGCCTGCCACCTCGACCGTGCCGTCAAGGGTGAGCGTCTGCAGCTCAGGCGTCGTCAACGCCACCAGCGTGGGGTCGGTCTCGATGGTGATACCGTCGAGCTTGACGTAGTCCAGCGTCAGCCCGGCATCCAGCGTTACCGTGCCGGCGTCGTTGCCGTTGAGGTCGGCGTCGGCAAGGCTGCTACCGGCAATCTCGCTCGCCACGCTGACCAGGATGTTGCCGCCGAGCGTGCTGCTGTAGTCGTTGATAGTGCCGCCGTTGATCGTGGTGCCGTCGAGGGTGAGCGTCACTCCGTCGTCGACCTGCAGCGTGCCGTTGTTGGTGACCGTGAGGTCGGTGAGCGTCACCGCGCCGGCCACCTCGACCGTGCCGTCAACGGTCAGCGGGCCGCTCGTCAGCGTGGTGCCGTTCTCGATGGAGAGGCCGTCGAGCTTGACGTAGTCCAGCGTCAGCCCGGCATCGAGCGTCACCGTGCCGGCGTCGTTGCCGTTGAGGTCGGCCTCGGCGCCGCTGCTGCCGGCGATCTTGCTCGCCACGCTGACCAGGATGTTGCCGCCGAGCGTGCTGCTGTAATCGTCGATCGTGCCGCCGTTGATCGTGGTGCCGTCGAGGGTCAGCGTCACTCCGTCGTCGACCTGCAGCGTGCCGTTGTTGGTGACCGTGAGGTCCTGCAACGTCGCCGCGCCTGCCACCTCGACCGTGTCGGCGATGGTCAGTGTCTCCAGAACCGGCGTCGGCAGCGCCACCAAGCTGGGATCGGTCTCGATGGCGATGCCGTCGAGCTTGACGTAATCCAGCGTCAGCCCGGCATCCAGCGTCACCGTGCCGGCGTTGTTGCCGTTGAGGTTGGCGTCGGCGAGGCTGCTACCAGCAATCTTGCTCGCCCCAGTGACATCGATATTGCCGCCGAGGCTGCTGCTGTAGTCGTTGATCGTGCCGCCATTGATGGTGGTGCCGTCGAGGGTCAGCGTCACCCCGTCGTCGACCTGCAGCGTGCCGTTGTTGGTGACCGTGAGGTCGGTGAGCGTCACCGCGCCGGCCACCTCGACCGTGCCGTCAACGGTCAGCGAGCCGCTCGTCAGCGTGGTGCCGTTCTCGATGGTGATGCCGCTGAGCTTGACGTAGTCCAGCGTCAGCCCGGCATCAAGCGTCACCGTGCCGGCGCCGTTGCCGTTGAGATCGGCGTCGGCGCCGCTCGTCCCGGCAATCTCGCTCAGCCCGGTCCCAGTGACGTCGATATCGCCGCCGACGGTGTTGCTAAAATCGTCGATCGTCCCGCCGTTGATGGTGCTGTCGTCGAACGTCAGCGTCTGGGTGTCGTCGACAGTAATCGTCCCGCCGGCATTCGTGACCGTCACGCCCGAAAACGTGGCTGGACCGGCGACCTCGACCGTGCCCTGATTGCTGATGCTGCCGATAACAAATTCATGTTCGAGAACCAGCTTCTGCCCAGCCTCGACCGTGGTGTTTCCACTTAGAACGCTGTTAAAGGTGTCGATCGTGCTGGTGCCGGAGACATTGAGTGTGCCGCCGGAGATTAACGTTATGGTGGCGCCGATGACCTTCGTGCTGACGAGATCAAGCGTGCCGCCGTCGTCGATGGTAATCGTACCGTCGCTGACAACGTCGGCGTCGAGCGTCAGTGTGGCGCCGCTGTCCACCGTTAATTGATCGTTGGTGAAATTGGTGACGCCGCTGATCTCGTCGACGCCGCTCTTTGCCTCGATCGCGCCGCCGTCGCTGGTGATGATGGTGCCGTCGGTGATCGTGGTACCGGCCAACTGGACGACGGAGCCGGTACCTGTGGCCGTGATCGTGCCGTTAGCGTCGTTCACCGTCGGCGAGGCGATCACCAGCGTCGCGCCGCCGGTCGCTTCCAGTATGCCGTCGGTATTGGTCAGCGAGGCCTGTGTTGGCATCATCGGATTTGTGCCGTTGGCATCGATGACCAGTGGATTTGCGCCGGTTGCGTCGATAATGCCGTTATTGACCAGCAGCATCCCGCCGCCGCCAATGGTGCCGGCGCCGGAAATGGTGTTGTCGAAATTGGTCAGCTGATCGCCGGCGGTGGTGACGCTGATGAAGTTCTCGGTCGAGTCCGACAGCGTGATCTGACCGCCGCCGTCGATCCCCGCGGATCCCTGGTCGACGTAAAGCGTGGTCGCGTCGCCCGCTGCGTTCCCGGCCGCGTTCAGCTCGATCGTGCCGACATTATTGATCGCGTCCGGACTGGCGAGCATGAGCGAGCTGTCATCGCTCACCGCCAGAATGCCCGCGCCGTTACCGGCGCTGGCTCCGGCAGTGGTTATAGTGGCCATATTGGTGTTGTGCGTCGGGCCGTTCGCCGTCTCGATCTCATTGGCCGTGCCGCTGACGGTCTCGATCTTGCCGCCCGCCGCGACCGACACAAAACCCTGCAAGATGGCGGCGTTGTCGAGATCGATCTGCGAGCCGGCAAGCGCCTCGATATGGCCGTCCACGCCTGTGCCGGTGTTCGGATCAAAGGTCGAGTTGTCGATCGTGGTATTTTCGATCGTCAGTCCGCCGCTGCCGGTCGCTTCGATTGTGCCGCTGTTGATGATCTCGTTGACGGCGTAATTGTCGGTCGCCGGGCTGTCGTTATCGATCACCAGAGTCGCGGCGGCATTGGCGTCGATTGTTCCGGCATTGGTCAGCAGAAAAGAGGCGTCGCCGCTGCCGATTTCGCCGGCGCCGGAAATCGTGTCGTTGACATTATCCAACGTCACATAGGCGCCCGTGGACAGGGTCGAGGCGGCGGTGATCTCGCTGCCGACACCCATTGACACGTCGCCGCCGCCGTTCAGGGTCAACGTGCCGCCGGCGGCAACGTCGACCAGCAGCGTGTCGCCCGTACCGGCAAGCACGATGCCGTTGCTGCCGGCGGTTGGGGTGCTGCCGGTCCAGGTGATTTCGCTGTCTTGAACGTCGAGTACCCCGCTGGCACCGGTCGCTTCGATCAGGCCGGCATTCTCGATGGTGGCGCCGGTGTCGAGGATGAGATTGCCGGTGGCATCGATGGTGCCGCCCGAATCGTTTTGCAGCGCCAAATCGCCGTTGCCGGCGCCGATCGCACCGGCGCCGGAAATGGTATTGTCGACGTTCTCCAACGTGTCGGGACTGCCGCTGCTGCCGTTGCCGTAGATCTGGCTGCCGCTATCGAGCGTCACCGTGCCGCTGCCGGTCACCTGCAGGTTGGCGATGTCGACCAACAACTCCGACGACGAGCCGCCGATCACGATGCCGGTACCGGCGATGGCGGTGCCGGTATTGTCAATCGCACTGCTCTGGACGTCGAGCTCGCCGCCGCCGGTCGCCTCCAACAGGCCGGCGTTGGCGATTGGGCTATCGGCGGCGAGAACGAGCGTGCCGAGGGCGTCGATCGTGCCGGTACCGGCAATGGTGATAGTCGCGCCGGCGATGCTGCTCGATCCGCTTGCCGCCTCGATCGTGCCCTTGTCGACGATCACGCCGCCGCTGATCGCCGTAGTGTTGAGCGTCAGCGTGTCGGGGCTGTCGACCTGAAGCGTTGTCGGCAAGGTGTAGATGAAGCCGGCGCTCCCGCCGGTGTCTTCGCCGAGGATCTGGCCGGCATTGTTGATGCCGAGGAGCTCGGCGGGAGAATTGTCCAACGAGTCATTGATCGTCGTGAAGCTGCCGTTGCTGTAGAGGAAGCCATGCTCCTGGCTGTCGGTGCCAATGTAGGTGCCGACGACCTGGCCGGCATCGTTGATGGCAAGCGGCGTGGTGGTCGGCGTCGTGGTTGGCGTGGCCGCTGAGGGATCGTTGAGCGTAATGAAAGTGCCGTCGCTGTAGAGGAAGCCATATTGCGTGTCGCCGGCGGTATAGGTGCCGATCACCTGGCCGAGATTGTTGATGGCAATCGGCGTGGTGCTGACGGCGGACGGAACGTCCAGCGTCGAAAAGTTGCCGTTGGCGTAGATGAAGCCGTTCTCAATGCCATTGGCATCGAGATAATCGCCGAGCACCTCACCGAGATTGTTTATCGCGATAGCATTGGTGACATGGTCGACGCCGGTCCCGGCCGACGGATCGTCCAGCGTGGCGTAAATGGGAGTCGGAGTGGTGCCGACGATGGTGATGCTATAGAGGAAGCCATGCTCCACGCCGGCGGCGTCGATATAATCGCCGACGACTTCGCCGGCGCTGTTGATGCCGAACGCTTCGGTGCCTTGCCCGGCAGCGGTCCCCGCCGATGGATCGTCCAGCGTGGTGTAACTGCCGGCGTTGTCGGTGAAGCCGTGCACAACGCCGCTGCCGTCGGTATAGGTCCCGACGACCTCGCCGCTATCGGTGATCTGGTACGCAATGGTCTTGACCCCTGATGGATCGTCGACCACGGCGCTGCTGGCGCCGCCGCTGTAGACGACCGCGTCGGGATGGCCGCTGCCGTCGGTGGAGCTGCCGAGCACCTGGCCGGCAACGTTGATGACTTGCGGCGCGAAGCCGCTGATAACGACGGGGGTGAAGCCGCTGCTGACGGCGACGTAGCCCGGGTGGCCCACGACGGGCGTCACCGTATCGTTGGTGAGCGTGGCGTCGTCGAGGGTCAGGGTTTGCCCGGTCTCGACCGCGATCGGGCCGCCGCTGACAGTCGCATCGCCGGTGATCATTGTCGGACCGGCGATGTCGATCATGCCGGCGTCGACACCGCTGCCAAGGATGTCGGTTGTCCCCCCGCTCAGCGTAGTGCCGTCGAGCGCGAGCGTGACGCCGGCCTCAATTGTAATGGAGCCGGAATTGTCGACGGTGGCGTCGTCGATGGCGCTGTTGGCGGTGACGTCGATCAGCCCCGCCGCAAACGAATCGGAAGCAGAACTCAATCAACAGCGTGCCGCCGATGACCGTACTGCCTTGAAGGAAAATCGTGCCGCCGGCGTCCGCCTCGATCTGGCCGGCGGCCTCGTTCGTGACCGCGGCCTGCTGGACCGTGGCGCCTTGGAAATAAATCGCACCGCCTTGTTCGGCGAGAATGGTGCCGGAATTGTCGACCGTGTCGGCCGAGAAAAAGACCATGGCATTGCTGCCGAGTGCTTCGACCGTGGCCCCGTTGTATATCGTCACCGGGCCTTGCGCCGTGAATGTCGGATCCCCGCCCGTGGAATCGACCTTGATTATCCCAAAGACATAGACATTGTTCGAAACCGTGAGCGATCCGCCGGTGACGATATCGACGGTCGCATCCGGACCGACCAACAATTCGGCGGCAACGGCGCCGACGGGTGTTCCGTCGGTGTTGAGTCCGCCGCTAGCGTCGATGGTCACCGTCACCTGCACCGGCTCCGGCACATTATTCACGAGTTCGGTGGGATCGATGACGATCGATTGCCACAGCAATGGTACGTAATCGTCACTCCAATTGCCTGCAATGAACCAGTTGCCGCCCAGCAGATTGACCCAATAAGCGACCGCCGTCGGCAAGTTTTCGAAAACGGTCGTGATGTCGACCGTCGCGGTCGTCGTGGTGCCGCTATTTCCCCCAGTGTTGAGGTTGACGTTGACCGTCGAGCCGTTCTCATGGACGAGCTGCTCGAGAATATTGTTCAGAGGAGAGGGCGGCGACGAACTGCCGCCGTTGGGATTTGTGTGCGGATTTGCGTTGTTGCCGAGGTTAACGGTGTCGAAAACTTGCTGAATGATCTGCTGTTCGAACTGTAGTTGCGCCGCAGTTATCGGCTGGGTCGTCACACTTGGCGACTGGCCGACGCCTTGCGGGGCTACCGTCGTCACGTATCCGGTCTGCGACACGGTGGCGATGACGTTGCCGCTTTGGTCGATCAGGTCGTAGATGCCGCTTTGATTGGTGCCCTGATCGGCCACCACCGCGAAGGTGTAGGTCTGATTGCCGACAGTCGCGGTGACCTCCGCCACCCAGCCGGTGGTGCCGCGAATGCCCATCGTCGCCACCGGCGTATCGATCTTCATGTTGCCTGAATGCGCCACCTTGCCGGCGACGAAGGAGAACGTGCCCTCGACGAGCGAGATCACCGCGCCGTTGGACGTCGAATTGGGATCGTACGAATAGTCGTTGAGCGCCATCCGCGTATTGGCGACGAGATTGAGCGCGGTGCCGTCGGGAAAGCTGATGCCGAGCTGCGAATCGGCGCCGGTCTGGACCACGTCGCTCTTGTAGACTTTGTCGCCGACATTGAGCGCGACCGAAACGCCGTTGCGGATGACGGTGACGGTGCCGACGACCTTCTCCACTTCGCCGATGGGATCGGCCGGCGTCGGCGGCCCGGCCTGCGCGTATTCGTTGGGCGTCGGCGATCCGGCCAGCAGATCGATGAGGTCGGGGGAGAGACGCGCGCCGTTTGGCGCGGCCAAAGTCGCCCGATGCTCGGTCGCAAAATAATCGGGAATAATGTGATGGCGGCCGTCACGGCCGATCAAAATCAGATCGGGTCCCGAGCGGTGAAAATCAGCCGTGAATAACAGCTGCGCATCGGGAACGATGATCGCATGGTCGGGATGCGAGGAATCGACATTGATTACGGAAGCAGGTGCCCCATAACCGCCCTCCCTCGCGAACGCAGCTGCCATTACCCCGCTCCCCATAGAGCGTGATCGAAGGTCCCCGTCCTGCCAGCAATTTGCAGCCGCCCTAGTGCAATCCCCAACGGCTGCCGAACAAGCGCTAGAATGCTTCATCTCCATGGCGTGGGCAAGTATTAATGTAAAGAAAGGGTAAACTCGTCCCCCGCCGATTTTCCGATGGAACTCAGTGGTTTGTCACAAAACCGCCAAGCCGGGCGCAACGTTCTAGGGGGTTTTGGGCCCTTGGCCGCAACCCGCGCGTGTCGGCTTCTGTTATTGCGCTGCAATGCGACGGCCGTCGTCGCGGGGCGGCGGCGCGGCGCCGCGGAACGCATGGCGGAAGCGACCAAGCAACCCGGAATCGGCGCCGCCGGCATCGATTAAGACGCGCATCCCTTTGCCGGCTTCGCTACATATATTCTCCGCAAGCTTGCGCAGGCCGCCGCAATGGAACAAATCAGTCCGCTGCTGACGGACCTTTATCAGATCAACATGATCCAGGCCTATCTGGAGCATGGCGATACTGAGACGGCCGTTTTCGAATTCTTCGCCCGCAACTTGCCGCCGCGGCGCGGATTTTTGCTGGCCGCGGGGCTGCATCAGGCGCTCGATTTCCTCGCGAACCTTCGCTTCTCGGCAGCCGACATCGCCTGGCTCGAGAGCACCGGCCGGTTCGGCAAAATCCTTCTCGACTATCTCGGCGATTTCCGTTTCACCGGCGACGTCCATGCCATGCCCGAAGGCACGGCGTTCTTCGCCAACGAGCCGATTCTGCAGAGTGACCGCGCCGCTGCCGCAGGCGCAATTCGTCGAATCGCGCCTCATCAATATTCTGCACTTTCAGTCGCTCATCGCCGCCAAAGCGGCGCGCTGCGTGCTTGCCGCGCCAAACAAACTGCTCGTCGATTTCGGCATGCGGCGCGCCCACGGCGCCGAGGCCGGATTGATGGCGGCGCGGGCGAGCTACATCGCGGGCTTCGCCGGCACCGCCACCGTGCTGGCCGGAGAACAATTCGGCATCCCGCTCTTCGGCACCATGGCGCATTCCTTCATCGAGGCGTTCGACGACGAGACCGCCGCGTTCGAAAGCTTCGCGCGCGCGCGGCCGGACAATGTCGTGTTGCTGCTCGACACCTACGACACCGAAGCCGCCGCGCGCAAAGTCGTCACGCTGGCGCCGCGGCTTAAAGCGGCCGGCATCGCGATCCGCGGCGTGCGGCTGGACTCCGGCGACCTCGTCGCACTGGCAAAGAGCGTGCGCGGCATTCTCGACCGCGGCGGATTGCGCGATGTGACGATTTTTGCCTCCGGCGGGCTCGATGAGGATTCGCTTGCCGGCTTCGCACTGGCCGACGCGCCGATTGACGGCATCGGCATCGGCACCAGTCTGACAACGTCGTCGGACGTGCCTGCGATCGATTGCGCTTACAAATTGCAGGAATACGCCGGACTGCCGCGGCGCAAGCGCTCGGAGCACAAGGCGACCTGGCCCGGCCGCAAACAGGTGTGGCGGCGCTACGACGCGGGCGGGCGGATGGCCGGCGATCTGCTCTCGCTCGACACCGCCTCCCCGGGCGGTGGCGGCGAGCCGCTGATCCGTCCCGTCATGAAGAACGGCCGGCGCGTCGAGCCCGCGCCGTCGCTCGATGAGATCAGGCGACACGCCAAACGCGAGCTTGAGCGTTTGCCCGAAGCTTTGCGCCGCCTCACGCCGGGCGCGGCTTATCCGGTCGAGATTGCGGACGATCTGGTCAAGCTCGCCGCGGCGGTCGACAGCCGCGTGCAGGAGCGTGAGGCGGCGCGGCGAGGCAAGCCATGAACGAAGCCATGAGCGAAGACCCGAGCGCGGCCACGGCAATCGGCGGCGGCGACGTCCTCATCGTCGTCGACGTGCAGAACGATTTTTGTCCCGGCGGCGCGCTGGCCGTGCCGCGCGGCGATGAAGTCGTGCCGATCATCAACCGCCTGGCCGGACAATTCCGCAACGTCGTGCTGACGCAGGACTGGCACCCGCGCGGGCATCTGTCCTTCGCCTCGGCGCATCCGGGCAAGAAAGCCTACCAGACGATTGCTGCGCCCTACGGGACGCAAGTGCTGTGGCCCGACCACTGCGTACAAGGCACCCCGGGCGCGGGGTTTCACCGCGGCTTGCAAATTCCCCACGCCGGATTGGTGTTGCGCAAGGGCACCGACCCGGCGATCGACTCTTACTCGGCGTTCTACGAGAACGACCGCACGACGCCGACCGGCCTCGTCGGCTACCTGCGCGAGCGAAAGTGTTCGCGCGTCTTTCTTGCCGGGCTGGCGCTCGATTTTTGCGTGCGCTATTCGGCCGAGGATGCGCGCCGCGAAGACTTTGCCGTCCGCGTCGTCGAGGACGCCTGCCGCGGCATCGACATCGACGGCTCGGTCGCGGCGACGCGCGCCAGTCTTGCCGCGTTGCGCATTCCCTGCATTTCGGCGCAGGCCGTCGGCGCCGGAACAGGGGGATGAAGGGTCGGCAGCTTCCATTTCGGCGCAGGCCGTCGGCGCCGGAACAAGGGGATAGGCGGGCAGCGGCCGGGAACCTAGTCGGAAGCTCGTCGTTGCCTTTTGTCCGATTCGCAATAGCCTGGAATAGGTTATGCCAGGTGATACTTACCGCACCGCAGCGCGCCTGTGTGCAATGCACAATTTTCTTGACTCCGGCGAAAAAGCGGCGAGTAATTCACAAAATAGCCATGCTGGGTATGCCCAGCCGCGGTGGAGAAATGCACCAGCAAGCCGCTGCACCGGCGTCAAGTCTGCCCTCGCTGATGATGCCGTGCCCGGTGTGCGCCGGCCGCATGGCGTTCAGCGGCCGCCGTCCCATCTCCGCCGAGGTCGAAGACACCGTCTATGCCTGCCGGCGATGCGGCGCCGAACTGATCCGCACTTCGGTGCGCAAGGCGGCCGCTACCGAAAAGACTTCCGAAGCGGCGTAAGCGGTTTCGTCACTTACAAGCGCATTTGCGCCAGCACCGCGCGGCCGAGCAGGCCGTAAGGGTTGGCCAGCGTCTCCAGCATTTCGAAATGATTGTAGCCCTCGCCGATAAGCAGCTCGACCGGCTTGCCGGCGGCTTTGACGCGCGCCGCGAAATCGCGCGCCTGGCGCTTGAACTCCGGGGTCTCAAGGCTGCCGTGAGCGACAATGAGCGGCGTATGCAGGCCGTCGAGATGGCGCTGCGCACTCAGTTTTTCCACCACCGCGTCGGTGAACTTGACGTAGGCCGAGCGCTTCGACAGCCGCACCGGCGCAAGGTCGTACATGCCGCTCGCCAGCAGCGCGCCCTGGCAGAAATTTTCCGGCACGCCCTGTTCGCGCCAGCCGACGGTCAGCGCGCAGCCCGCTAGATGCGAGCCCGACGAATGCGCCGAAAGGAAAAACCGCTCGCGGTCGCCGCCGAATTTTTCCGCATTGCGCCAGGTCCAGGCGAGCGCGCGGCATACTTGCTCGTACATCGGCAACAGATCGCCGCACGCCTGATCGACATTGATGAAGTCGATGATGACCGCATGCGCGCCGGCGCGATTGAGCGGCTCGGCCAGAAGCGCGTAATCGGCCGCCTTGTTGCGGCGCCAGGCGCCGCCATGGACGAAGACGTTGACCGGCGCCGGCGCGTTCGCCGCGGGGCTGCGAAAAATGTCGAGCTTTTCGTATTCGCTCGGGCCATAGGCGACGCGCTGCGGCGGCCCGAGTATGGCCCGCGTCCGCTCGCTCGCGGCGATACGGCGCGCGATGACTTGATCGCGATTGGGCGCATAGACGGCCTGATCGTAGGCGTCGTCGAGCTCCTGCTGGTCCATGTCGAGCCAGACCAGCGGCCCGCGTGTCGTTGCTGTCTGCCGCATAGCTACCTTCTGCTGTTGTCAGCAAGGGTATCTTACTTCGCCTCTCCCTTGCAGGAAGAGGGTAGCGAACGCACGCGAGCCGGGTGAGGGATGCGTTATGGCCTATTGTTAGAGCTTCGTGCGTGTTAGATTGTATATAGTCTGTGGTACAACATCAGCGAGCGCGCGAGGATGGGATGTCAGCCAAAGGCGGACGAGATCTCAGAGTGCCATTCACTATTTTCATTGGCCCGGACCACGGGCGCAGTCTTCAATGCACGATCACGGAAGACTGGAAGACGATCCTTTCGCGCACTATCCGATGTGGCAAAACGCACACGATCTCCGTAACTAGACGACAGGGCATCTCAAGGGAGGACAAGGCGAAGCTGGACGGCATAGTCGAATCTAAAATTGGGATTAGCGCTATCGGTCAACTTAAGGCGAAGATTCAGGCCTCGCTGTCGACGACCGTGAAATTCGAAGAAATGGTGGAGCAAACGGAAAGCTACGAAACCACTGCGGGCGAATGTGATGAATTGCAATTGCTGTTGGCGCAAAAAATTCGGACATACGCCATCAAATATGAAGACACGCGGCTATTTCATCGTAAGTATCACACATTCGATATAGTCGAGTACATCGACGAAATTTGGGATCGCGGTCAAGTCTTGCGCAATCATCCGGATTGTTCGTGTCCTGGTGAAAAGCCGGAGCCAAGGTATCTAATTGATCTATTAGTTGGACCGAAGATAACCAATACCGAATGCGTATTCGCGGAACGAGACTATTACCTGCTGCCAAAGCTTGGAGTTTCGTTTACTGGTGATTTGGAAGTTGGAATGACTTTTGTGATTCCCGCGTCACAAATGCCGCCATATTGGTCATTCATGACCGACGTGCTTCAAGGTGACAATATTGATTGCAAAATTTCTGATATTAGAGCTTTGGACAATGAACTCGTGATTCCGGACTTTGCGGACATCATTGTAGATCGCTTTGATCAGCTTGATGATAAGTCGGATTTCATTACAGCTGAGCCGGCCCCGGAAGAGCGAGAAGCTCCTTTGGCGCAGGAATAGAACAACTCCATTCACCCCAAATTCAGCTCCTTGAAAAAGTCGTTGCCCTTGTCGTCGATGACGACGAAGGCGGGGAAATCGACCACTTCGATCCGCCAGATCGCTTCCATGCCGAGTTCGGGATATTCGATTGCTTCGACCTTCTTGATGCAGTGTTCTGCAAGATTCGCTGCCGCGCCGCCGATCGAGGCGAGGTAAAAGCCGCCGTGCTTCTTGCAGGCGTCGCGCACCACCGCCGCGCGGTTGCCTTTCGCCAGCATCACCATGGAACCGCCGGCGGCCTGGAATTCGTCGACGAAGGAATCCATGCGGCCGGCCGTGGTCGGCCCGAACGCGCCGGAGGCGTAGCCTTGCGGGGTTTTCGCCGGCCCCGCGTAATAGACCGGATGGTTCTTGAAATAATCGGGCAGCCCGCGGCCTTGCTCCAACCGCTCGCGCAACTTGGCGTGGGCGAGATCGCGCGCGACGATCATTGGGCCGTTGAGCGACAGCCGCGTCTTGGTCGGATGCTTCGATAGCTGCGCCAAAATCTCCTTCATCGGCTTGTTCAGATCGATCTTCACCACCTCGCCGCCGAGTTTCGCTTCGTCGACCTCCGGCAGATATTTCGCCGGATTGTGCTCGAGCTCCTCCAGGAACACGCCGTCCTTGGTGATCTTGCCGAGCGCCTGGCGGTCGGCCGAGCACGACACGCCGAGCCCGATCGGCAACGAAGCGCCGTGGCGCGGCAGGCGGATCACGCGCACGTCATGGCAAAAATACTTGCCGCCGAATTGCGCGCCGACCCCGAGCGACTGGGTCATTTTCTGGACCTCGCGCTCCATCTCTTTATCGCGAAACGCGTGACCGTCCTCGGAGCCGCGGTCGGGCAGCGCGTCGTAATATTTGCAAGAGGCCAGCTTGACCGTCTTCATGGTCAGCTCGGCAGAGGTGCCGCCGATGACGATGGCGAGATGATAGGGCGGACAGGCCGCGGTGCCGAGCGTGAGCACTTTTTCCTTCAGGAAGGCGGCCATGCGCTCGCGGCTGAGAATCGACGGCGTCGCCTGGAACAAAAACGCCTTGTTGGCCGAACCGCCGCCCTTGGCGATGAACAAAAACTTGTACGCGCCGTCCGCCTCGACATTATCAGGATTATGGCTCTCGGCGTAAATCTCGACCTGTGCCGGCATGTTGTTGCGCGTGTTCTTTTCCTCGAACATGGAGAGCGGCGCGAGCTGCGAGTAACGCAAGTTGCGCTTGAGATAGGCGTCGCGCGCGCCCTCGGCGAGCGCCGCCTCGTCGCCGCCGTCGGTCCAAATGAGCCGGCCCTTCTTGCCCATGACGATCGCGGTGCCGGTGTCCTGGCACATCGGCAGCACGCCGCCGGCGGCGATATTGGCGTTCTTGAGAAAATCGTAAGCCACGAACTTGTCGTTGTCCGAGGCCTCGGGATCCTCGACGATCGCCTTCAGCGACGCCAGATGCGCGGGGCGAAGCAGATGATTGATGTCGGTGAAGGCGGCTTCCGCCAGCGCACGCAGCGCCTCGCGCGGCACCACCAGCACGTCCTCGCCCATGACTTTTTCGACGCGTACGCCGTCGGCGATCTTGCGATAGGGCGTTGTGTCCTTGCCGAGCGGGAACAGCGGGGTGTGCTTATAGGGCGGCGTGGGGTGGGTGGCGATGGGGGCGTTCATGGGGGTAGTACTCCTAAGGCTTTTTCCCGTGCTGTTGAAAGACACTTAGCACACATCTAATCTCCGTATATGGCCCTTGAAATACATCCAGAGTGCAAATCTCGGCTAATTGACGCTATCGCGGCAGGTCTCCCGAGGATCAAGGCCAATCATGGAATGTTCCTAAATCGACCTTCGTATGTTGTCGGCCTAATGCCGGCAGAATGGCCTGCACCCGGTTTGGTTGACACCCGCCTAAGCGAATCCCGCCTGCATCTCGAACTCCACGGGACTTAGATATCCGATCGTCGAATGCCGACGCTTCGGATTATAGAAGCATTCAATGTAGTCGAATACGTCAGCCTTGGCTTGGTCGCGCGTGCGATAGGTTTTGCGCGCTGTGCGCTCGGTCTTCAACGAGGAGAAGAAGCTCTCCATCGCCGCATTGTCCCAGACGTTGCCCGCACGGCTCATCGAGCAGACGACGCCGTGGTCGGTCATCAGCTTCTGGAACTGCTCGCTGGTGTATTGGCTACCGCGATCGGAGTGATGCAGTAGCGCGTCGGGCTTGCCTCGTCGCCAGATCGCCATCACCAGGGCATCGGTGACGAGCTGGGCCGTCATCTCAGCACTCATCGACCAGCCGACCGCGCGCCGCGAGAACAGATCGATCACCGCAGCCACATAGAGCCAACCTTCCGCTGTCCAGACATAAGTGAAGTCAGCGATCCATTTGCGGTTGGGAGCGGGCGCTTCGAAGGTGCGGTTGAGCACGTTGGGAGCGACGGCGGCGACCTGCCGCTCACCCAGATCGGGCGGCAGTCGACGCCGGCGCGGACGGGCTTTGAGAGCCTGTAGCCGCATCAATCGCTCGATCCGGTGCAGGCCACATGATACGCCCTCCGCAAGCATGTCGTGCCACACCCGCCTGGCGCCATAGGTTCGATCGCTGGCGAGGAAGCTTGCGCGAACCTTGGCGCCCAACTCCTCATCGCTCCGGCTGCGCTGACTGCGCGGTCGTGTCAGCCAGGCATAGAACCCACCCCGCGAGACACCGAGCGCCCCGCACAACCAATCCGCCGGCCAGATCCCCCGGTGCTTCGCGATGAAGGCGAACTTCACGTCGATTCCTTCGCGAAGTAGGCCGCGGCTTTTTTTAGGATGTCGCGCTCAGCCTTCAGCCTGATCACCTCGCGCTTGAGCTGCGCGATCTCAGCCTGCTCCGGCTTCATCTGACCTTGGCCGGGAAACGCATGCTGCGGATCGTCCGCTTGCGCCTTCACCCAACTGCGCAACTGTGACTGATGCACACTAAGATCCTGCGAGGCCTGGGCATACGACACGCCCCGCTCGTTGATCAGCCGCACAGCCTCAAGCTTGAACTCGCGTGTAAACTTCCGCCTTTCCATGACTCACCTCCGGTCCCATAAAAACACCTAACTCGGTGTCTTCGGAACCGGGTGCAGGCCACAATCGACACTGATGCGAAGAGAATTGTTTGGGCTACCGGAAAACTAAAGGAAATTGAAATAGTTTTTTCTGGCGGCGAGAAGAGTGACGCCGTCCTTCTTGCTTCCCAGTGGCTTTTTGATAGCTATACAGGCCATGACGCTCTTTTGAGTTTTATTCAGGCTATGGTTGTCCTGGAGATACTGCTGGGCGATAAGGATATTTCCAACGAGATCGGTTTGGGTGAGCTACTAAGAAATAGATGTGCGTATTTGATCGGCAAGAGTCACGCGTCCCGCTCCGACGTTTTAAAAACTTTCAACGAAATTTATCGGGTACGCTCCCAAATCGTCCATCGCGGAAAACAGAGACTCAATTTAAAGGAACGAGCGCTCTTCCGAGAGCTGCGCTGGATGTGTAGGCGCGTTATCCAAGAGGAAGTCGATTTGTTAAAAGCGGATCGCGAAAATCACCAAATTTAAGCAAAGCGTAGGGTGGGCAAAGCGAAGCGTGCCCACGCCACCGCCGATGATTTGAAAGGGTCCAATCGCAATATCCGTCAATCACCGGCGTGGGCACGGCGCATTTGCGCCTTTGCCCACCCCACAGACTACAAACTCACCGCATCACCACCGACATCTCGCCCTGCGCCTTGCGCGTCGGCTTCACCGTGATCTTAACGTCCTGACCGAGCGCGGTGAGAAATTCCATCAACCGCCCGACCGAGAAATTTCCGGCACGGTTGCGCATCAGCGCCGAGACATGCGGCTGCTTGATGCCAAGGATTTCGCCCGCCCGCGCCTGGGTCAGACCGCGCCCCTTGACGATCCGGTAGATTTGCAGCGTCAGGCGGGCCTTGAGCAGCTCCTGTTCCGGGTTCGGCAGGCCGAGATCGGCGAACACGTTGCCGCTGCTCTTCGTCACCCGAAGCTTTGTCTTGCGCATATCAGTTCTGCCTTTCCCTATAATGCCGCTCCGCCTCGGCAAAGCGTCTGCGAACCAGGTCGACCTCGTGTTTCGGCGTTGCGATGCCGGACTTCGACTTCTTCTGGAATACGTGCAGCACATACACCGCATTGTCGAAATGAGCGGTATAGACGGCCCGATACGCATCCGTGCGATACCGCTCGACAATCTCCATGACCCGCGCCGCCAAAACCCTTCAAGGGCTTGGCCGCCGGATCGGTCGCGCCCTGCTGCGCGGCATAGAGCGCCTGGCCGATGTCGCGGCGAACTTGCTGCGGCATCGCCCGCAAATCCCGTCGGCTCGATCCGATCCATATAATGGGCCTGACTTGATCCACCATATTAATATACCAATGTACGTATATATTGCAAGCACGCCGGCGGACGGCGTCGCGAGCCTACGCCCTCCGCGCTGCGGCGGACTCAAACCCGCCGCAGCTCGCAAAGCGAGCGAAGGATGGTGGGAGGGGCGCGGGCCTCGATGCGTCTGTTGCGACGACAACGAAACGACGAGGCAGATGCCCCCTCCATCACCCTTCCGCCTTCGCGCTCCGCGCTTCGGCGGACTCAAACCCGCCGTAGCTCGCACAGCGAGCGAAGGCGGGTCGGGTGGTCCCCCTCCCCCGCTATCGCGGGGGCGGATAAAGCAATCTCGTTCTCGCGGCGCGTATGCGCGCGGGTTTTGTCAAACAGCGACAGTCGTAGCCCGGATTGAGCGGAGCGAAATCCGGGAACGATCAAGAAGCTTCAATGTCCATCCCGGATTTCACTTCGTTCAATCCGGGCTACGAAGGAAGAAGAAAGAAGGGAAGCGGAACGCCGGCAGTCGCACTGTCGTCAGTCCCGCACCAGCGGGTGCGGTACGCGCCACGGATAAGGCGGCTTGCGCCGCCCTTCCGCTGTCGGGCGCGCTCGCCTGCCGGCGTTCCACCACGGCTCTCGCCAAAGGGAGTTGGCGTCCCTAAGGCTCGGCTTCAGGCCAGGCTTCCTGGGACGCGGTCTGAACGGGCGTTACCCGCCTTCGCCTGTCCCAGTCCAGCGAAGCACCTCGCGCCCCGGTCATAGTGCCGGGAGACTGATGCCCAAGCCGCCCGGGAGCGAAGTGCAAATCCGCCCGCGGGCACCGCACTCGCC
The DNA here is from genome assembly GCA_963823225.1 of uncultured Alphaproteobacteria bacterium. Classification (GTDB taxonomy): domain Bacteria; phylum Pseudomonadota; class Alphaproteobacteria; order Rhizobiales; family Xanthobacteraceae; genus BOG-931. The sequence goes on from CAWGKM010000002.1 coordinate 527,671, forward strand.
CCAACGGTCCGGTGTGCCTCCGGACCGCGTCCTTACGGGCGAGATGATTCGCACGGCGATTATCTGCCACTTGACTATTACCCTCAGCCATGGCAATATGCTCCTACGCTACTGCCCCAAGGGAAAATGCTATGGCCCGACGCCCGAAACCAGTCCCGCAAATGACGATGGCCCAGTTTGAGGACCGCTTCCCGGCCGGGGATGAGGATGCCTGCCTTCGCTATCTGGTCGCCCGTAGATGGCCCGATGGCGTGCATTGCCCGCGCTGCGGCAATACGGAGCTTTACGATGCGTCCAGCTACAAGCCGTTTCACTGGCAATGCGTGGAATGCTCGAAAGCCGGTCCTTACCGATTTTCTGCCTTGGTCGGCACGATTTTCGAGAACACCAAAAAGCCTCTCCGCGACTGGTTCCGGGTCGCCCATTTGATGTTCGCCAGCAAGAAGGGGATGAGCGCCCTTCAAATTCAGCGCATGATGGGCTTCGGCAGCTACGAGACAGCCCATTCTATGTGCCACAAAATCCGCGCGGCCCTGATTGATCCTACCGTCAGGCTTGGCGGTATCGTCGAAATGGACTCCACGCTGATCGGTGGCAAAGACTTTAATCGCCATTTCAACAAGCGCGTGCACCATCCCTCCAAGGGCAAAACGCCGATCATCGGCGCGGTCGAGCGCAACGGTAATGTGGTGGCGCGCGTGCTTAAGCAGGTCACGTCGCAGACGATGCTCGATTTCGTGAACGAGGCGATCTCCAACAAGGTTAGCTTGCTGGCGACGGACTCTTGGGTTGGCTACAGCGATTACCTTCGCCGCTTCCCGCACGAAATGGTTGACCACAGCAAGAAGCAATACGTCATCGGTGCAGTGCACACGAATACGATTGAGGGCTTCTGGTCGATCTTCAAACGCGGCGTGGTCGGCACGTTCCACAAGATGAGCGCCAAATACATGCCGCTGTACGTCGCGGAGTTTCAGTTCCGGTATAACAACCGCTTCAACCCCGACATGTTCGGGACGGCGATAGCAGGCTGCTGAGGCGAGGTCACTGGCATCCGTCTCAGCTAACTGAGAACGATGCCAGCGAGAATGATCTGCCGGAGCAACTGGAGCTTTTTGCGCCATGGGAAGGGTAATCATTTGCGAAATTTTCTGCGCAAAAGAAGCATTGCCGCCAAGGCGGTAAGACCTGCCGAAAGCCTGAAATCACCCCAAGAGGCCCCGATGACTGATACCGTTTGGTGGGCTTGGTTGTGGGGCCAAATCGAAAATTGGGCCTTCTTAGGTGTGGTAGTCGCATTGGCAATTGAGTTTGCCGCACTCAAATTAGGCTCGCCATACAAGGAAGCACTCGACAAAGCGCGTGAAGAACGGATTTCCGCCGCGAATGAACGCGCCGCCAAAGCCGAATTGGAATTGGCAAAATTCAAGGCACCCAGAGTGCTTAAACCCGAGCAATTGGCGGCAATTACCGCTGCTATGCGGGCGTTTCCCGGTACACAATTCGACGTAGCGGTGGGACCATTTGGCGACCCTGAGCCGGAAGTGTTTGGCAGGTCTATTTCCTCGGCATTGATAGCGGCCGGCTGGTCCCAGACAGATTGGGACACGCTCGATGTCCAAATGCGCCTTACACGCCCCGGTGGGGCCGCTATCGGATTTGCCGCCGTCACAAACGTAATCGTTGATATCCATCCGTCCCAAACTGGACGCCTCTGGTCGGCTGCACAGGCGCTCGCTGCCTCATTGCGAGCACAAGGGATTGACGCCGATGCCGAGCAGGGTTCGGGCGGCAGGAACACCAACGAAACCGCTATCCACGTGATGATCGGCAGGAAGATGTAGCGCGGCCTGTCACGCCAGCGCCCGGGGTAGGAGGATTTACCCCTATAGTCAAGTGGCAGATAATCGCCATTCGCACCAATATCACTGAAATGGTGACAGATGTCAAGTGCGCCGTCGCTGTATCGGAGACGGCATTTTCGCCGCCGGGCGGCACGGCGGAAGAGGCTTCATCGCCGGGATCGCAGGGCAGGCTTGCGGGCAGTCCGCGCCACCGCCGGCGTCCCTCCGGTGGCGGAGCGAGCTGCGGAATTGATGTAGCGCAAACGCCCGGGCAGCGAATGGGGGCAAACTATTATTATGCCGACGAGCGGGCCATAAGCGGAGGAGCGCGCCATGTTGAAACGATTGATCGTGGTCATAGCAACCGTCGCTGCGCTTCATCTATCGCTGGGTTCGACCGGCGCCTTCGCAGCCCATGCGCATGGCGGTCATGCCGGTCATGTCGCCCGTGGCGGCGGCGGCCATTGGGGCGGTTGGGGCGGCGGAGGCGGCGGCTGGGGCGGCGGCGATTGGGGCTGGGACGAAGGTTCGGACATTGCGGCCGGAATTGCCGCCGCTGCGATCATCGGCGCGATCGTTGCCTCGCAGTATCGCTACCATTGCTGGTGGCATCATCACCATCGCGTCTGCGGCTGATTGGATTGTATCGGGTGCCGCTGACTCTCCCCAATGGGGGAGGTGAATTATACAGCCGTGGCCGCGCCTAGAGCCCTATATCCGTTATGATTGAATCGGAGTCCGGCTCTAGCATGTTGTTTGAGCATGATCTTATCGGAAAACCGGTTTCCACTTTTCCGGATCATGCTCTAGACGCCGCCTCGGATTTTGCGGCGCTTATCCGGGCTTTACATCCAATTTTACGCAATCTCACGCCGGGGCGTTAACGCGGCATCGATAATGTCGCGCTCGCTTTCATAATCGTGCAAATCAAAGGATATTCACGTGGATTTCGGAAAACGCTTTTCGGTTCACAACAACCGTCCGGCGCCGGTCATCCAACAGACCTGCGTGCGCTGTTGCGGCACCGGCCGCGTGCGCGAGCGCGGCAACCGCATCATCTGCAAAGCCTGCGCGGGGACCGGACGCATCGCCGTCATCAATGATCGCGCTTCCTGATCGGCGGTAGCCCGCCTCTTAAGCGAGTTGCGTGCCGCGGGTTTGCCTACGCCTCCAGTCGAAATCCGCGGCGCGGCCTTCGGCGATGGCATAGGCGCGTTCGGTCGTGCCGTTGAGCCTCGACTCGATGAGCCGCCGCGCGTCTTCGAGCATCGCATCCTCGGCATCCGGCGCGACGCGAACCGGCTCGCCGACCGCGATGGCGAACCGCCCGAACGGCAAATGCAGCACGGAACGGTCCCAGGTCCGCAGCTCGACGTAGCGGCTCGTCGCCACCGCGACCGGAAAGATCGGCCGCCCCGAGGCGCGCGCCAGCTGCACGATGCCGCGCCCGGCGACGCGCGATATTTTCGGTATGTCGGCGGTGAGCGCGACGTTGTAGCCGCGCGCCAGCGCCTCGAGCATCTGCTTGAAGCCGGCGACGCCGCCCTTTTTCAGATAATCGCGGCCGCTGGTTCCCGAGCCGCGAATCGGCTCGACGCCGAGGCGCTTAGCGGCGATGGCGTTGATCTCGCCGTCGCGATGGCGCGAAATCAGCACCTTGACCCGATGTTGCTTGCGTTTGAGGAACGGCATCATGAAATGCTGGCCGTGCCACATCGCCACGATCACCGGTATATCCGGGGCGAAGCGCGTATAAAGATCCGGCGGATCGAGGCCGAGCGAACTCGACTTCCAAACGAAGCGAAAATATTCGGCGGCCGTCACCCCGATGAATCGCTGCATCCAGGGAAAATCTACAAAACGCCTAAGCGACATCTATCGGCTGCCGGAATGCCCGATCGCAGCGCCGGGCCGGTGGGTCGGATCGCGGCCGGTCCCTCGACCGGCCGCGCCATGGCGATATTGGCGTCTTTTCCGATGGGCCGCAAGGCAGCGTGCGCAAGCCGGCGTTAATGGTGCATCTCGTCGGTCGGCATGATACCCCAGAGATTGGCGGCCGACGGATCCTTGGCCCATACTTTCGGCCGTTGCGGATTGTCGCGGTGCCAAGGCCGCGGCTCGAAATAACCGAGCTCCTCGTTCATGCGGTCAAGCTCGGCGAAAGTCTCGGTGATCAAGCCGTTCGGCGCGCGGTGGTAAGCGAACAGATTGTGGCCGATGCCGTGCCGGCCCGGCCCCCAGAGCAGCTTGTAGCCGTTGATGGACAGGAAATCGCACGCCGTCTGCATGTGGCCCCAATCGCGCAGCTCGAACGCGGTGTGGAAGTGCCGGTTCTCGCCGGTCTGCATCAGGTTGATGGTGTGATGATCGGGCCCGCAGCGCAGGAACGAGAAGAAGTCGCCCATCCAGTCGGACTCGCGGAAGCCCAGCACGTCGCAATAGAACTTGGTGACGCCCTTGACGTCGGTGACGTGGAAGGCGACGTGGCCGAGCTTGTGCGGCACGATGCCCTTGGATTGGAACTTCTGGTGCGAGAAGGCGTCGCGCTTGAACACCTCCATGACCGTGCCTTTGGGGTCGGCGAACACCAGCATGTCGGAGATCGACGGCTCCGGATCGGTGCGGCGTTCGGTCTTGACGCCGTGGCCGGCCACCTGCTTTGCGAAATCGCCGAGATCGGCGTCGGGCGCGATCTGAAACCCGATGCGCAGGCACTGTGGCTGGGTGCCTTTGCGCAGCACGACGGCGTGGTGGTCGACGGTCGAGGCGAGATAGACCGCGTCTTTCTCCTTGGCGGCAAGCGTCAACCCCAAAATCTCGGTGTAATACTCGGTCTGCTTGTCGAGGTCGGGCGTTTCGTAGCCGGCATGGGCGATCTTGCTGACGCGGATCATGCGGATTCTCCATCTGTCATTTTTTGGAACGCGGCAGCGCGGCGATGACGTCGACCATGGCGGCGACGTCGCGATCCTCCAAGCCCATCGCCATGAAGCGCCGGTACAGCGGCACGACGCAATCGAGCAGCGGCGTCGCCACCCCGACGCTGTCGGCGAAATCGGCGATCATATCGAAATAATGCTGCAAGCCGGGCACGCTGCCCTGCACCGGCTGAAAGCGGCGCTCCGCCATCCATGGCGCGCGGATGCCGAATTGGGTCGAGCCGCCGCTGCCGGTCGCGATCGCCTTGATCATCAGCGGCACGTCGACGCCGGCTTGCAAGCCGAGCGCCATTGCCTCCGCCGTCGCGGCGATATTGATCGCGACCAAAAGATTATTGACGAGCTTGACGCGGCTGGCGGCGCCGAACTCGCCGAAATAGAGGCACGAGTCGGCAAAGCCCGCGACGACGGCTTCGACTTTCTTGCAGGCCTCGGCATCGCCGGCGAGATAGATGACGCCCTTGCGCGCCGCCACCATGCCCGGCGTGCCGGACACTTCGCCGTCGATGAAAACGGCGCCCTTTTCGCCGAGCGGGGCGATCTGGCGTTTTTTGTCCGGCACCGGATGCGAGCCGAGCTCGGCCACGATCTGCCCGGGCCGCGCCGAGTGGACGAGCCCCCGCGGCCCGTGCACGACGTCGTCGAGCGCCGCCGTCGACGGCAGGCACGACAGCACGATGTCGGCCTGTGCTCCGACGTCGGCCGCCGAGCGCGCCGGCACGCCGCCGATTTTCTCGAACTCGGCGAGCGAACTGCGCCGATAGCCGACGACGCGATGGCCGCTGTTGATCAGATTTTGCGAAATCGGCATGCCGATCTTGCCGACGCCGACAATCCCGATGGTCGCCATGAACGTCCCTCTGCGCTTTTCTATTGGGCTGTAAAGCTCTTGGGCTGTAAAGCTCTTGGGCTGCAAACTTATGCGACCTCGACGGATTGATCGGAGAGATTGATGCGCAGTCCGAGCGTGCCTTCCATGATCGTCCATTCCTTCAGCTCGAACGTGCGCAGTCCGTTTATGAAGAACGGATCGGCTTCGGCAAGCGCGCGCGCCTCCTCGGCGTTCTTTGCCCGCAGCACGGTCAGGCCGTGTCCGCTGGGCGGTCCGTCGCCGTCGGCCAAAGGCCCCGACGCGAAGACGAGACCGCGCCTCTCCAGCCCGATCATATATTCCAGATGCGCCATCAGGAACGGTTTCAACTTTTCCGGCGGCACAACCGGCTTGGAGATCAGCACGTAAAGCTTCTTACGCAGCATTTTGCGCATCAGTTCGGTAACACGCTCTTCAAAAAACATGGCTCGGGTTCCGATTTGCGGCTCATGGTCGGTCGCCCCGGCACTGCGAGTCAACACCGGCACCGCACTCAGATCAGCCGCGAGTTCACCGGCAGACCGAGGAAATGCCGGCCGATCGCCTCGAAAATCGCGAATTGCGACTGCGCCTGCTGCGAGACCGCGTGCATGTCGCGGAACCGGCGCTCGAACGGATTGCTTTCGAGAACCGCGATAGCGCCGGCGGCAAGATAGGCGGTCTCGACCACCTGGCGCGCCTGTTGACTTAGGTGAATCGACGCCATGCGCAGCCGCACCCGCTGATCGATCGACAACGTTCCCGATTGCGCCGCCTGCCAAATCTCGTCCCAGGTGGCGAAGAAAAATACCCGCGCGGCGGCGAGCTCGGACTGGGCGACGCCGACCTGCGATTGGACCACCGCGCTGTCGCGCAGCAGCGCTGTCTGGCCCATCGGCGTCTTGGTTTGCGCCAAGGCGCAGAAGCAATCGAGCATGGCGCGCGCAATGCCGAGCGCGACCGCGGGAAAGCTCGATCCGAACAGCTGGTAAATCGTGAACGAGTAGAGCGGACCGTGTTCGCGCCGCTCGGCGGGGTTCAATGCGTGGTGGCCGATGGCGCAATCCTCCGGCACGAATACATCGGTCAAGGCATAGGTGTCGCTGCCGGTGCCCTTCAGCCCGATCACGTACCACACGTCGCTGATCGTCGCGCGTTCGCGCGGCACGACGAGGGTCTTCTGAACCGGATTGCCGTTGGCGTCGCGGCGCAATTCACCGTTCGGCTCGTAGACCAGGCAATGCGCGGCAAGCCAGGTGGCGTGCCGGCTGCCGCTGGCGAACGGCCACACGCCGGTGACGCGAAAGCCGCCTTTGTCCGCGACCGCTTTGGCGTTGTTGGTGGGGCCCCAGGCCAAGACGCCGCGCGGATTTTTCTTGAAAATCTCCGCGGCGGTTTCCGGCTTCATGCATTTGGCGATGGTCGAGCAGACCGAGGTCTGCGCGATGCACCACGCCGTGGAGGCATCGGCCTTGGCGATTTCCTCGACGGCCTTGAGGTATTCGATGGGCGAGACTTCCTCGCCGCCGAGCGAGCGCGGCACCAGCATGCGGAACAGTCGCGCCTCATGCAGCGCCTCGACGAGATCGGCCGGCAACTCGCGGGCGGCCTCGATCCGCGGCGCCGCCGCGGCGATGACCGGCGCCAGCGCGCGCGCATTGGCGACGCAATCCACCGTTGTCCGGTCGTCCATCGCGGCGTGCCTTCCTCGAATGTATGGGCGATGCGGAGCTGCGGCCGTAAATTACGGCAACCAAGCCGACCTCGCGGCGCTCCTCACTGGCACTGAAACTGCTCACCCACGCGGCCGAAACAGAATTTCTTGCCGACGTTGATGAGCTGAACGCGCCGGTTGACCGCCGAAGTCGGGTGCGCCGGATCGCGCAACTGTTCTTCGCCCATGCCGACCGGCTGCAGTACCGCGGGATTGACCCCGAAGGGGTTGACCAAGGCGGCCACGACGGCCTCCGCGCGCCGCTGGCTCAAACCCACATTATATTGCCGGCCGCCGACCGAGTTGGTATGACCGATAACGAGGAATCCATAGCCCAGCAGGATCGGATTATGCAGCGCATCGGCGATCGCGCCGACGTTGCGGTATGATTCCGGCCTGATCGCCGCGGAATTGAACTCGAAATTGATCTCCACGGTGAACTGCGCCAGGTTTGCGAGCTGCGGAAAAGTCAGCGCGCGGGGCGGAATTGATCCTGGATAATCGCGAATATTGTCCAGGACCGCCTGCCGCATCTGCACGGCCGTTAGGTCGAGCTTGGGGGTTACACTGACGGCGGCCAGGCTGGTGGCGATCTGACCCGAATCCAGCCGCGTATCGGCCGCGGCAACCGTCAACGCGAGCGCAAGGATCAGCGCGGAGATTGCATAGATTTGATGCCTAATCATTGCTGTGCCCTTTCCGTGCGCCAGCCGGTATCGGTGAAGACCTGGTTGCAAGCCGGGCTGATCGCGGCAGGCGATACGCTTAGCAGGCATTCCACAAGGTGCGCATCGGCGTGCGAGGTGCCGCACACTTTTTCGATATCCGCATCGCAGATCTGGCCGATGTTTTGCTGAGCGGCGGCTCTTCGGGCAATCGACGCATAGACCGCGACGCGGGTTTGTTGGCAGCGCGGCGAGACCACATTCTGGTGCGCATCGAGGCAGGCCCGCAGGCGCCCGTTTCCGAGTTCGACGCCTCTGCAATATTTTGCCAGATCGACGCGACAGGCGGCGGCCAGCTGGTCGACGGCGTCGGCATAGCTCATCGTCTGCGCGATCGAACTGGTGACCCCGCCGATTAAAAACGCCAATGCTAAGCAGACGGAAAGTTGCATCCTGCCAATCGCACGCATTCCAGCCTCCCTCGCCCGTGCAGTCGTGCCGGCTATCGAGCGATCGGTATCTTATCGCATCCGTCAGCCGACTGCACAGATGGGACCTGCGGCTTGCTGCCCGCCCGGTTATCGGACCGGCTCGGCGTATTGGCCGACCTCTACTCTTCGCCGGTAAGGTCGCGGCGGCGGCCTTCCAGAGCCGCCGCATAGCGGCGCAGCACGTAAGCTTCGGTGAGGAGCCCGACCACGCGCCGGTCGAGAAAGGAATCGACGACCGCCAAGGCTTCCGCCTCGGCGCGGTCGAAAGCGAGAACCGCTTCCTTGACCGCCATGCCGGGAAGCAGCATTTCGTCGGGATAATGCAGCAGGTCCTTGATCGACTTATCCGGCGCGGCTTCGGCGGCGTGGGCGTCCGCCACCAGGACCATGCCGACATAGCGATCGACATCGTCAACGGCGATCACATAGGCCGTGGAGCTGAGCGGGAAGGTCTCGCGAAAGGCTGCGATGGTGGTCGCGGCGTTCACGGTCTGCACGTCCTGGCGCATCATTCTCTCGACGGTGAGTTCGCGCATCCAGCCGACATCGGCGGCGCTGCGAATGGTCTCGCCGCGCAGATGGAAGCGCCAGGTTGCGAACGAATAGCCGAACACTTCGCGCGTCACCTGCGCCGAGATGATCACGGCAACGAGCACCGCCGTCGTCAGCCATAAATCGCCGGTCGTTTCCAGCGCGATGAAAATCATCGTCAGCGGCCCGCCGATGACGGAGGCCGCCAGCGCGCTCATGCCGATCACGGCATAGGCGTTGGGATCGAAATAGACGGTCGGCCAAGTCATCGTCAGCGCCACGGCCAACAGATGGCCGCCGAGCGATCCCATCAGCAGCGAAGAGAAGAACAAACCGCCGCGAAATCCGGAGCCGAGAGACACTATCGACGCCAGGATTTTGAGTGCGAACAAAAGCGCGACGGTGCGAAGCGATAGATCGAGCATGCCGGCGACGCGCAGGGCGCCGTGTCCCGACGACATGATCTGCGGCGTTACGATCGCCATAAGCCCGACAAGGCAGCCGCCGACCAGAGTGCGCAATGCGGGACGCATTCGTAAGCGCGAGAAGACAGTCTCGCACAGTGCAACCCCGCGCATCAGAAAAATCCCAAGCACTGCCGCGAGCAGACCGAGCGTGGCGGCGAGCACGAGATCGTGCGCCACAATGGTCATCTTCTCGGGAGCGACGATGCCGAGATCGGCCGGTGACAATTGCCGCGTAACCAAATAACCGATCAACGCCGAAATCCCCACAGGCGCCAAGCTGTTCGGCGAATAGCTGCCGATGATCAGCTCGAAAGCGTAAAAAGCGCCGGCGAGCGGCGCGCCAAACGCGCCGGCAATGCCGCCGGCGGCGCCGCAGCCCACCAGGATGCGCAGATCGCCGCGGCGCAGGCGGAACGCATTGCCGATGCGCGAGGCGATACCGCTGGCAAACTGCGTGTAGCCGGCCTCAAGTCCCACCGAAGCGCCTACCCCGCTCGACCACACAGTCTGCGCCGCGACGATGATGCTGCCGAGCAGCGACATGCGCCCGCCGTGCAGCGCATTGGCTTCGATCGGGTCGATTTCCCGCTCCGGCCGCCACCACCTGATGATTTCGCTCGCGATGCCGAAAAGCATTCCGCCCAGCAATGGCACCGATAGCGCAAGATAGGGATCGAGCGTCAGCCGCGCCGACAGGCGCTCGCCGTGCTCCAGATTGAAAAACAACTCGTGCAGCAAATCGACCGACTGGCCCATAAGAGCGACCACCAAACCCGCGAGCACGCCGACCAGCGCCGCCAGCGCGACCAGGCTCGATTCCCGCGCCCGCACGACGGCGCGTAGTCGCCGCGGGATTTCGAGCTTCGTCGCAATTCGAGCGATCAAGACGCGTCACCGGCTGAACGAATGAAATGTAGGATGGGCGCAGCGCCGGATGACAACACTTGGATTACAAGGTTAATTCCAAGGCGGGACATAAAGTCCCGCCTGGGTGGCGTGGTTTGGACCGCAGCGCCAAGTCGGTAGGCGCCGCCGCCGCTCAAGACCGGCGACCGAGCAATGGATCTTGGAACTGCGCCGGACCCGGCTTGTTCATTATTATTCGGGCTTTGCCAGGAGCACCCCATGCGCCGCCCTATCGATGCAATCATTGCAACTTCCGTCGCCGCAATAGTTTCACTCGCCGTCATCCCGCTGTTCGCGCAGACGGGCGCCGGTCTTCTCGAAGGCAAGGCCGCATTTGGCGACTGGCGCGCCGACCGCCCGGGGACGCGGCGGCTGATCAGGCCGCAAGATTTACCGGGGCCCGATCTTGCCCAGTCAGTACGGAATGTCGTCAAAATAGTGCACCGCACCGACCAAAAGCCAATCGTCCCAAACGGCTTTGAAGTCAACCTTTTTGCTTCCGGTCTGGCGGGCCCGCGCATCATCCGCACGGCGCCGAACGGCGATGTGTTCGTCGCCGAGAGCGGGGCGGGGCGCATCCGCGTGTTGCGGGCCAACGGCGGCGAAGCGACGCAGCCCTCGGAGTTCGCCTCCGGGCTGACTTATCCGTTCGGCATTGCGTTCTATCCGCCCGGCCCCGATCCGCAATGGGTCTATGTCGGCGACACCGATGCCGTCCTGCGTTTTCCCTATCGCGGCGGCGATTTGACCGCGCGCGGCGCCGCCGAGACCGTCGTCGGGCATCTGCCGATGGGCGGTCATCACACGCGCGACGTCGTGTTCTCGCCGGACGGCAACGTCATGTATGTGTCGGTCGGGTCAGGCTCCAACGACGCCGAGGGAATGGGCAAGCTCGCCGGCAGCGAACTGCAATCGTGGGCGTCCAGTCATCCGCTCGGCGCGACGTGGGGCGACGAAACCGGCCGCGCCGACGTTCTGGCCTTCGATCCGCAAGGCAAGAACGAGCGCATCGTCGCGACCGGCATCCGCAATTGCGTCGGCATGGCCATCGCACCCGGAAACGGAACCGTATGGTGCTCGACCAACGAGCGCGACGGCCTCGGCGATGACGTGCCGCCGGACTACATCACCCGCGTGCGCGAAGGCGCGTTCTACGGCTGGCCCTGGTACTATATCGGCGCCAACGAGGACCCGCGCCAGCGGGGCGAGCGCGGCGACCTCAAAGACAAGATCACCATTCCCGACGTGCTGATCCAGCCCCATTCGGCTTCGCTCGGCATGACATTTTATGACGGCACGCAATTCCCGGCCGAGTACCGCGGCAACATTTTCGCAGCCGAACACGGTTCGTGGAATCGCTCCAAGCGCACCGGCTATAAAATCATCCGCGTCATCGTGAAGGACGGCGTGCCGACCGGCGAGTACGACGATTTCGCGACCGGATTCGTGATCAGCGATTCCGAAGTCTGGGGCCGGCCCGTCGGGGTGACCGTGGCCAAGGATGGAGCGCTCCTCATTTCCGAAGATGCAAGCGGCACCATCTGGCGCATCTCTTATTCCGGGAAGGCCGCGCAAGCGCGGTGAGGCGCCAGACCGCGCGGAACCGCGGCCCGGAACACTCGACCGAACAAGGCGTTAGTGCCGTGGAGCCTGGGCTTGGCGGCATTCCGACATGGATTTCATACGCGCCCGATCTATTTCCGCGTTCAATATCCAATCTCGATGCCGGCCCGCCTGCGCCGCCACGGAACCGGGCGCCGGAGGCTGTATCGGCCGAAGCCGCGCCAACTGGCGGCCAATTCGGCGACATCGTTGCAACCGATATCCCGGCCCGCCTCGACGCCCTGCCGTTCGGGCGATTTCATCTCCTGGTGGTGGTGGCGCTCGGCATCACCTGGATTCTCGACGGCCTCGAAGTCACGCTGGCCGGAGCGCTGTCCGGGGAACTTAAAGAAAGCTCCGCTTTGGGATTAAGCAATGCGCAAGTCGGCCTTGCAGGGAGCTGCTACCTCTGCGGCGCGGTGCTCGGCGCCTTCTTTTTCGGCTGGCTGACCGACCGCCTGGGCCGCAAGAAGCTGTTCACGATCACGCTTGCCGTCTATCTTCTGGCGACCGCCGCCACCGGTTTGTCATGGGATGCCTGGAGTTTCGCCGTGTTCCGTTTACTCACCGGCGCCGGCATCGGCGGCGAGTACACCGCCATCAATTCGACAATCCAGGAGCTTATCCCGGCGCGGTTGCGCGGCTGGACCGACCTTCTCATCAACGGCAGTTTCTGGGTCGGCGCGGCCGTTGGGGCGGGCGGTTCGCTGGTTTTGCTCGATCCCGCCGTCATCAACCCGGCGCTCGGCTGGCGGCTCGCTTTCCTGATCGGGGCCACAATCGGACTTATGATTCTCGCGATGCGATTTTGGATTCCGGAAAGTCCGCGCTGGCTGGTGACGCACGGCTCCCCGCAAGCGGCCGACGCGATCGTGCGCGGCATCGAGGCGCAATTTGCGCATCGCGCGCATCCGTCCGGCGCACAGAAAGTGCGCTTACGCATGCGCCGCCACACGCCGCTCGGCGAAGTCGCGCGCGCGTTGTTGCAGACCTATCGCCGGCGCACGCTGGTAGGATTGAGCCTGATGACGGCGCAGGCCTTCTTCTACAACGCGATCTTCTTTACCTATGCGCTGGTTCTGACCGACTTCTACGGCACGCCCGCGGACCGGATCGGCTGGTACATCCTGCCGTTCGCGGCGGGCAATGTGGCGGGGCCGATCCTGCTCGGCCGTCTGTTCGACACCGCCGGACGCAAGGCGATGATCGCATCGACCTATGCGCTTTCCGGCCTGTTGCTGGCCGTCACCGCCGATTTATTCAGCCGCGACCTGCTTTCGGCGCAGACGCTGACGATTGCCTGGATGACGGTGTTCTTCTTCGCCTCGGCGGCGGCGAGCTCGGCCTATCTCACCGTGAGCGAGATTTTTCCGCTTGAAATTCGCGCGCTGGCGATCGCGTTCTTTTACGCCGCCGGCACCGCCGTCGGTGGTATCGCCGGTCCGATTTTATTCGGCCTATTGATCGATACCGGATCGCGCGGCGCCGTCGCCATGGGCTATGTCATCGGCTCGGCCTTGATGATCGGCGCCGCGGCGGTCGAGGCGCTCTATGGCGTCGCCGCCGAGCGTAAATCGCTCGAAACGGTGGCCCGGCCGCTTGCATTCGTCGACTGAACAACAAATATCGGACCTGACGGAGATCGGCTTGCAAACCTCGGACCTCTATATGGAGCTCGCGGAACCCTCCCTCGTTCCCGATTTGCGCAAATGCGCGCTCCTGCTCGACATCGACGGCACCATTCTCGATCTCGCTCCGTCGCCGCAGCAGGTCTTAGTGCCGACCGGATTGCGGCAGACTCTGGCGCAGCTCGACCAATTGACCGGCGGCGCGCTGGCGCTGGTTTCCGGCCGCTCGCTCCATGACATCGATCTGATCTTTTCGCCATTGAAGCTCGCCGCGATCGGCGGTCACGGCGCGGAACTGCGCGCCAGGGCCGGCGCCGATCCGCTCGTTCGCGCGCAGCCGCTTCCCGCCGCGCTCAAGCGCAAGCTCGCCGGAGTGAGCGAACTCGGCCCCGGCATCCTCGCCGAGGACAAGGGCTATTCGCTGGCTTTGCACTTTCGCCTCGCGCCCGAAAAGGGCGACGCGGTGCGCGCGGCGGTGCGGAAAATCTGCGCCGAGCTCACCCCGGGCACGGTCGAGATGCTGCCCGGCAAGCTCGTTCTGGAGATCAAGCCGCTCGGCGTGAACAAGGTCAATGCGGTATGCGACCTGATGAATTGTCCGCCGTTTGCGGAGCGAAATCCGATTTTCATCGGCGACGACACGACCGATGAGCCGGTGTTCGGGGTCGTCGCGCAGTTCGGCGGCTTGGGCTTTTCCGTCGGCCGGGCCGTGCCCGACGCCACCGGCCATTTCGAAAAACCCGAATCGGTGCGCGCCTGGCTTGCGCGCATTGCGAATAAAGGGCAAGGCACGGCTTAATGAACGATCATCGGCTGGATTCCGCGGTCATCGGACAAAACCGAACGGCCGCCCCACGGCGCGCTGCAATGCCGGAGCCCCACGGCATGATCGACCACGGGCTCGATCTGGCGGTCATCGGCAACGGCCGCACGGCCGCATTGGTCGATCCGTGCGCGCGGATCGTGTGGTGGTGCTATCCGCGCTTCGACGGCGATCCGATCTTCTGCCGGCTGGTGTCCGGCCGGGAGGAAAAAGGCTTCTCCGACATCGTGCTCGAAGACATGGCGGAGTTTACCTCCCAATATGTCCGCAACACCGCGATCGTCGCCACCGAATTGACCGACCGCCACGGCGGCAAGGTGCGTATTACCGATTTTGCGCCGCGCTTCCGCCAATTCGGCCGCGTGTTTCGGCCGCCGCAACTTTATCGGATCGTCGAGCCGCTCGCCGGCCTGCCGCGCATCACCATCCGGATGCGGCCGACTTGCGACTACGGCAAGCCGCTGCCGCACCGGTCGCTCGGCAGCAATCACATCCGCTATTCCGACGAATCGACCGTGATCCGGCTGACCACCGACGCGCCATTGTCGCTGATCGACGGCGAGGCGCCGTTCGTGCTGACGCGGCCGCTGCATCTCGTGTTCGGCCCAGACGAACCGTTCACCGGCGATCTGCAAAAATCTTGCCGCGATTTCTTCGAGCGCACCCACGATTACTGGATGGAATGGGTGCGCCGGCTGTCGATCTCCTACGATTGGCAGGAAGCCATCATCCGCGCGGCGATCACGCTGAAACTCTCCAATTTCGACGAAACCGGCGGAGTGGTCGCCGCCCACACCACCTCGATCCCGGAATCGCCGTCCTCCGGCCGCACCTGGGACTACCGATACTGCTGGCTGCGCGACGCCTATTTCGTCGTCCAGGCGCTCAACCGCATCGGCGCGACGCGCACCATGGAGGAGTTCATCTCGTTTACGCTGTCGATCGCGTCGAACCCGGACCAGGAGCTGCGCCCGCTCTACAGCGTGGTGCCGACGACCGCGGTCGAGGAGCGTATCGCGCCGGCGCTCGAAGGCTATCGCGGCGACGGCCCGGTGCGGATCGGCAATGCCGCGGTCGGCCAGGTGCAGCACGACGCCTATGGCAGCGTCATTCTCGCCGCCATGCCGATGTTCTTCGACCGCCGCCTGCCGCGGCCCGGCGACGAGGGCCTGTTTCATCTTCTCGAATCGCTGGGCAATCGCGCCGCCGCCAAGGCGTTCGAGCCCGATGCCGGCATCTGGGAATATCGCGGCCGCCAGCGCATCCATACTCATTCGGCGGCGATGTGCTGGGCCGGCTGTCAGCGGCTCGCCGCCATCGCCATGCGGCTCGGGCTCGAATCGCGGGCCAAACATTGGAATTCGGTTGCCGATCCGCTGCATGCCACGCTGGTCGAGCAGGCCTGGAATCAAAAGCGCGGCGCCTTCACCGCGGCGTTCGGCTCGGACGATCTCGACGCCAGCGTGCTGCTTCTTGCCGATCTCGGCGTCGTCGAGGTCGACGATCCGCGCTTTGTCTCCACCGTCGCCTGCATGGAGCGCGAGTTGGTGCGCGAAAAGCACGTCATGCGCTATGCCAGCGCCGACGACTTCGGCATGCCGGTCACCGCGTTCCTGATCTGCCGGTTCTGGCTGATCGATGCGCTATGGTCGCTCGGCCGGCGCGAGGCGGCGCGCGATCTGTTCACCGACGCGCTGCGGCACCGTAACCGCTACGGGCTGCTCTCCGAAGACGTCGATCCGCAGACCGGCGCGCTGTGGGGCAATTTTCCGCAGACCTATTCGATGGCCGGCCTCATCCTCTCGGCGATGCGGCTGTCGCGCAGCTGGGAAGACCGCTACTGGCGGGGGTGACGTGTCGGCATCACGCCGCCGGCGTCCTCGCCGCCGGCGGCGGCGCGTGCTCGTCATGGGCGCGCTGGTGCACCGGTTTGCGCACGCGGGTAAGATTATAGGCGCTGTTGACCAGCGCCAGATGCGAGAACGCTTGCGGGAAATTGCCGACCAAGCGCTTTGCGCGCGGATCGTATTCTTCGCTAAGCAGGCCGACCTCGTTGCGTAGTCCGACCAGCCGCCGGAGCAGATTCTCTGCTTCGTCATGGCGTTTCTGCAAAATATAGACATCGACCAGCCAGAAACTGCAGGCCAGGAACGCGCCCTCGCCGGGCGGCAGCGCGTCTTCGACCTCCTCGGTCGCGTAGCGCATGACGAAACCGTCGCGGAGGAGGCGTGTCTCGATCGCCGCGACGGTATTGGCCACGCGCGGATCGGTCGCCGGCAGGAAACCGACGCAGGGGATGAGCAGCAGGCTGGCGTCGAGCAGATCCGATCCGTAGGCCTGCACGAAGGTGCCGAGCTTGTTGTCGAAGCCGCGCTCGCAGATATCGTCGCAAATTACCTGGCGCAATTTGCGCCAGTCGTCGAGCGGGCCTTCGAGCCCGAACGTCTCCGCGCTCTTGATGGCGCGGTCGAACGCGACCCAGACCATGACTTTGGAATAAGTGAAATGTTGCGCCGGCCCGCGCATTTCCCAAATGCCCTGGTCCGGCTCGCGCCAGATTTTCGTCAGATGTTCGAGAAACGCGAGCTGAACGGCCCATCCGGACTCGTTACCGATCAGTCCGCCGCGCCGCGCCTGATAATACGTGTCCATGATCTCGCCGAACACGTCGAGCTGCAATTGGGTACGCGCCGCGTTGCCGATACGCACCGGCGCGGACTTCTCATAGCCGGGCAGCCAGTCCGCGACCCATTCGGTGAGCCGCCGCTCGCCGCCGATGCCGTACATGATCTGCAGCTGATCCGGGCTGCCGGCCACCGCGCGCAAGAGCCATTCGCGCCAGGCCTGGGCTTCTTCATAATAGCCGGCATGCATGGCGCCGAGCAGCGTTCCCGTTGCGTCGCGCAGCCAGCAATAGCGATAATCCCAATTGCGCTCGCCGCCGACCTGTTCCGGCAAAGATGTCGTCGGCGCGGCGACGATGCCCCCGGTCGGCGCATAGGTCAGCGCCTTGAGCGTGATCACAGACCGTTTCACCGCCTCGGACCACTCGCCGGCCGGCCGGCACTTCGCCGACCATTGTTTCCAGAATTTCTCGGTCGCCTCCAGCGACGCCTTCGGGTCGATCACCTCCGGCAGCGCCCTGTGCGAGCGTGCATAGGTGAGCACCAGCGGAATAGTCTCGCCGCGGCCGACGGTGAACTCGCCGACCGTCGTCATATCCTTGCCTTTGACGTGCACCGACGTGCGCAACACCACCATGTCCGGTCCGGCGATGGCGCGCAGCGTGCCGTCTTCCAGACGCGTCACCCACGGCACCACGGCGCCGTAGCCGAAGCGCAGAATGAGTTCGGTATGCATCTTAAGCTTGCCGCGCGTGCCGTGGACGATTCGCACGACCTCGGAATGATCGCTGCGGAACGGCATGAAATCGACCAGCGTGGCGGCGCCGTCCTTGGTCTCGAAATGCGTCTCCAGAATGAGCGTGTCCGGCCGGTAGCGGCGCGTGATGCGGGCTTCGTCGCGCGGCGCGACGAGCCAGCGGCCGTGATCGGGCGTGCCCAGGAGCGCGGCAAAGCAGGCCTCCGAATCGAACCGCGGCCAGCACAGCCAGTCGATCGAGCCGTCGCGCGAGACCAGCGCGGCGCTCTTGCAATCGCCGATCAGCGCATAATCTTCGATCCGGGTGGACATGATGTTCTCGACAATTTACTCGACGGAGCGCCGGTAATCCATCGGTTCAGGAAAAATCGACGATGACTTTGATGTCGTCCGGCTGTTGATCGAGCGCCTGCGTCCATTGCTCGACGGCCACGCGCCGCGTGATCAGCCGGGCGAGCCAATCCTTGTCGGCGCGCCGCAAGGTGGCGACGGCATCGTCATAATGCTTGCGGTTGGCATTGACGCTGCCGAACACGGTGTCGTTGTCGAGCACCATGGTGCGATTGAGGCCGCCGACATCGACGTCCAAATTCTGGCCGGGCGCGGAGACGCCGACCAGGCAGACGATGCCGCCGGATGCGGTGCGCCCGAAGGCGTCGCGCACCACGCTCGGCGCGCCGGTGCATTCCATCAGGATGTCGGGCTTGAGCGAATCGAGATCGGCGAGGTTGCCGAGATGGAAAGTGCCGCCGAGTTCCTCCACCATCCTTTTCTTGTCCAGGCTGTCGCGATGATCGAGCACGTGGACGTCGAGCCCGCGCTCGGCGCCGATCAATGCGGCAAGCAGGCCGATCGGGCCGGCGCCGGTGACAAGGAGCGTCTTTGGCGCCCAGGCGCGCGAGCGCGCTCCGATGCGCTCGGTATGATCCCAGGCCTTGGCGACGACGCTGGTCGGCTCGACCAAGACGCCGTTGCCGCCGAGCGCCGGATCGAGCTTGACCAGAAAGTCCGGCTCGATGCGGAAAAAATCCGAGCCATAGCCGTTGCGCTCCTTGATGCCGCGTTCGGTGTAGCGGCCGTTCCTGCACATGTCCCATTCACCGACGGCGCAGGCCGGGCATGGCACCGGGTCGGGCCGGCGCACGATCCCGACGACAAGATCGCCGGCTTTGAAGCCGCAATCCGCGGGCGCTTCCTGCACTTGGCCTAAGGACTCGTGGCCGATCACCAACCGCTTCCGGCCCGGCGGCGCCCAGCCATAGGACCCGGAGACGATTTCTCGGTCGGTGCCGCAGACGCCGAGCGCCAGCGTGCGCACCAGCACCGCGCCCTCGGAGAACGGCGGATCGGGGACGTCTTCGATTCGCGCCGAATCGGCAATACCGGGCGCAACCGTGAGAGCGCGCATCGTTTAGGGCCTGCCCAGCTTGTGGCCAAAACGCCGCAGCGGGAAAAAAGTTCCATTCATGGAACTTATAAATGCGGAACCAACGGGCGGCCGTAGGGGTTGAGTGAAAACCTACCCGGAGGCGCTTTCCGTGAACGTCATCGTCGTTTCCAACCGCGTCACGCGGGCCAAAACCGATGAGCCCGTCGCCGGCGGACTGGCGGCGGCGCTATTGCCGATGGTGCGGGATTCCGGCGCGATCTGGGTCGGATCGAGCGGGCACACCGGCGATGCGGCGCGCGATTCCTTCGCCAAGATCGAGGCGCTCGGCGCCGGCGCGCTCGCCACCGTCGACATGCCGGCGAAGCACTATCGCGGCTATTACGAGGGCTTCGCCAATTCGGGGCTGTGGCCGGCGCTGCATTCGCGCCCCGATCTCATTCATGTCACCGCCGACGATTACGCCTCCTATCGCGAGGTGAACGCCTTCATGGCGCGCGAGCTCGTCCGCTTCAACGCGTCCGACGCGGTGTTTTGGATTCAGGACTATCATTTTCTGACCTTGGGCGCGGAGTTGCGCCGGCTCGGCATCGAACGGCCGCTTGGTTTCTTCTTGCACACGCCGTGGGCGGATCGCCGCACCATGACCGCGGTGCCGCATCACGCCGAACTCGCCGAGGCGATGCTCGCCTACGATCTCATCGGCTTCCAGACCGTCGAAGACCGGCAGAATTTCGCGGATTATTTGCAGTCCGAGCTTGGGCTCAATGCCGTCGACGGCACGGTCGCGTCGGATTGGGGACTGACCCAGCTTGCGACTTTCCCGATCGGCATCGACGTCGAAGAGTTTAGCGCGCGCGCCGTCAAGGCGGTCGGCCGCGGCGAAGTCTCGCGGCTGCGCGAGAGCCTGCACGGCGCCAAGCTGGTACTCGGCGTCGATCGCCTGGATTATTCCAAAGGTCTCGCCAACCGGATGCGCGCCTTCGACCGCATGTTCGAGATCGAGCCGAGCCTCAAGCGCACGGTGTCGCTATTGCAGGTGGCGGTGTTATCGCGGGGCAACATCAAGGCCTACCGCGAACTCAAGGCCGAGCTTGCCGCGCTGGTCGGCGAGGTCAACGGGCGGCATGGCGAAGTCGACTGGATGCCGATCCGCTACCTTAACAAGGGCTTTTCGCAAGCGACGCTGGCGGGTTTTTACCGGGTGGCGCGGGTCGGCCTGGTGACGCCGCTGCACGACGGCATGAACCTTGTCGCCAAGGAATATGTCGCGGCGCAGAACCCGTTCGATCCGGGCGTACTGGTGCTGTCGTCATTTGCCGGCGCGGCCAAGGAGCTTGACGCCGCGCTCTTGATCAATCCGCACGACATCGACGGCATGGCGCGGCAAATTGCTGCGGCGCTGTCGATGGACCTCGAGGAGCGGCGCGACCGCTGGCAGTCCATGGTGCGAAGGCTTAAGGCGGCCTCGGTGCAGAATTGGTTCTCCGATTTCCTGCATACGCTGGCCGACGTGCGGCGCGCGCCGTTGCGGGCTGCGACTAGGCCGATCGTGCTCGAACTCGCCAGTCGCCGCGCGGCAAATAACTGACGGGCGCTAAGGGGGGACGCGCGTGCCGAACGCGATCGCCGGATGCCATGACAAGGAAATTTTTACCCGGTTTCGCCATAGTCTGCATCTTAGTAGGCGTGGCGTAGCGTGGAGTAGTGCGATGTCGGGCGCAAAGCCGGGCGGATACAATTTCCTTGCCAAAGCATCACGTTGTACGTTGGCCGGCGCATTGATGCTCGCCGGGCTGACGCTGTTGCCGGCCGGTGCGCAAAGCGCCGCCAAGCTCGCCACACGCGAAGTCGCATCGCGACCGCACGTCTATTTGATGCGCGGCCTGTTGAATATTTTCTCCCTCGGCATGGACCAGCTCGCCGCGCATATTGAAGGCCATGGCATCGACGCCAGCGTTTATAATCACACGCTTGCCGACTTGATCGTCGGCGAGATCGTGCAAAAGTACCGCACCGGCGACCATGGGCCGTACATTCTGGTCGGACATTCGCTCGGCGCCGACGCCGTCATGACGATGGCGCAACAGTTGAATAGCCAAGGCGTACCGGTCGCGCTGGTCGTGCCGTTCGACGGCACCGGCTCCTACGCGGCGCCGCGCAACGTGGCCTGCGTGCTCAACCTGACGCAGCGGAAATACGCCTATATGCGCGCCGGCGCCGGCTTCCACGGCATGCTCGAAAACGTCGACGTCTCCAACGATACCTCGATCGACCATTTCACCATCGACAAATCGCCGCGGCTGCAGGCGGAGGCGCTCAGATACGTGTTGGAAGCGGCGCACTCGGAATGGTGTCGTCCCGGCAATCCCGGCACCGCCGGTACGGTGGCGGCGCGGCCGAAGGAAGCGCCGGCGCCGAAGTCCATAGCGCCGGCTAAAAGCGCTTCGCCGGCGCTGCGGCCCGGCCTCGCGGGCTAGCGCGAGATAACTTTTCTTCGCATCGTCATCCCGCTCTAAGGCAGCCGCCGCAGCTTCGGCGTCTTCGCCCGCACCGAATGAATCTTGTCCAGCCCGGCTTCGCGCGCCGCCTCCTGCAAAGCGTGACGTATCTCGTCGCGTTTCTCGTGGATCGATGCGATCACCGGCCCGGCCGGGATGCCGAGCCCGACCAGCGCCGCTTCGGATAGCTGAAGGCTTGCTTCGACGGTTTCGGGCACCGCGTCGGTGGCGCCGAGCCCATAAAGGTGCCGCGCATGGTCGGCGTCGCGGGCGCGCGCGACGATGAGCACATCGGGGCGCATGGCGCGCACATGTTCGACGACGACGTCGATCAGATCGTGAGTATGGATGGTGATGATGACGCCGGCGGCGGCGGCAAGCCCGCAGGTTTCGAGAAATTTCGGGTCGGTCGCGTCGCCGTAATAGACGTCGTGACCGTCGCGGCGGTCGCGCGTCACCGTCGAGGCGTCCGAATCCGCGGCGATATAAGGAATGCCGTGCTCCTTGAGAAGCGCGCAGACCACTTTGCCGACGCGCCCGTAGCCGACGACGATCGCATGTTTGCGGCTGCCGCTCGGCCGCGCGGTCAGTTCCGACGGCACGGTGGCGGCCGCCCGCAGCCGCGACGCGAAGCGCCGCGCCGCAAACGACAGGATCGGCGTGAGCGCCATCGTGACCGCCGTGACGACGAGCGCGAAAGTCGCAAGACGCGCGTCGATCAGGCGCAAATCCGCCGCCATGCCGATGCCGACGAAAGCGAATTCTCCGCCCGGGCCGAGCAGCAGACCCATTTCGACCGCGACCGGCCACGACAGACGAAACAGCTTGGCAAGGCCGACGATCAACAGCGATTTCACCGCGATCAGGCCCACCACGCCGGCGGCAAGCAAGACCGGCTCACGCAATAATTCGCGCGCATCGATGTCCATGCCGACGGTGAAAAAGAAAATGCCGAGGAGGAGCCCCTTGAAGGGCTCGATGGTCGCTTCGACCGCCTTGCGGTATTCGGTTTCGGCAAGAAGCAAACCGGCGACGAAGGCGCCGAGCGCCATCGACAGGCCGGCCTGGTTGGCGATGACCCCGGCCGCAATAATGACAAACAAGGCGGTGGCGATAAAAAGGTCGCGCGAGCGGGTCGACGCCACCAGCCGGAACAGCGGCCGCAGCAGCACGCGGCCGAACACGACAATGACGGCAAGCGCGATCGCGGCCTGCAAGACCGCCCGCCCGAGGCTCGCCAGCACCGAGCCGCCGGGGCCGGCCGCCAACAGCGAGATGAACATCAGGAGCGGGATGATGGCGAGATCTTGCAACAGCAGCACGGAAAAGCTGGCGCGGCCGACATTGGTCGTCAGCCGTTCCTGGTTCGACAGCAATTCGAGGACGATCGCGGTCGAGGACAGCGACAGGCAGGCGCCGAGGATGATCGCCTCGGAGAGATTCCAGCCGGCGTAAGCCGCGCCGCCGGCCAGCAACGCGGTGGTGACCAGCACCTGCAATCCGCCCAGCCCGAAAACCAGCCGCCGCATGGTGAGCAGCCGGTGCAGCGACAGTTCGAGGCCGATCAGGAACAGCAAAAAGACGACGCCGAGCTCGGCGATGCCGGCGACGTCCTTGGCGTCGCCGACGGTGAACCAGAACAGCACCGGATACGAACCGATGAGCGAGCCTAAGCCGAGCGGGCCCAAGAGCGCGCCGGCGCCGAGATAACCCAGAACCGGGGAAAAGCCGAGCCGGCTGACGATCGGCACCACGATGCCCGCGGTACCGAGAACGACCAGAGCGTCGCTATAAGCGGCAATATTGATCGTCGAGGCCACAAGGCCCTCCCGGTCGCGTTTATCGCAACATGTCGCGCAATTTTGCCGTGCCTGACAAGTCCGCCTGTCTCACCCGGACATATTCTCCCGCGCTCATTGCATGCAAATTTGCAACCCAATAAGAATAAGCCCGGCCAAGGAAAAGCGAAGAACTCCGCAATGACCGACCTGACCATTAAAGCCATCCGCACCACCATGCTGCGCATGCCGTGGCCCGCTACGCCGTGGCTCAAGGGCAATGCCTTCGGCGACGCGCGCAACATTGTGGTGCTCGACGTCGAGACCAAAGGCGGCGTCACCGGCATGGGCTATCTGTTGCTGCTCCGGCCGGGCATGAAGACGATCGCGGCGTGCCTGGACGAGTGCATCATTCCGCGCGTGATCGGCAAGGACGTAAGCGCCATCGAGGCGATCTGGCAGGATCTGTGGCGCGCGACCGTCACCTATGGCCGCGGCGGCATCGCCACCATGGCGATGTCGGCGCTCGACATCGCGCTATGGGACGCGCTCGGCAAGCGCGCCAAGCTGCCGCTGCACCGGCTGTGGGGACATTATCGCAGCGACTTGCCGGTTTACGGCTCCGGCTGCTACCGCGGCTCGGGCGGCGACGGCATGATCGCCAAGGCGCTGCACTACAAGGAGCTCGGCTACAAAGCGATTAAAATGCAGGTCGCGCACACCGCCGATCTCGCCACCGACCTCGACAATGTCAAGCGCATGCGCGAAGCGGTCGGGCCGGACATCGACATTATGATCGACGTCAATATGGGATGGACCGCCGACGTCGCGATCCTGATGGGGAGAAAATTTCAGGACTATAACGTGTACTGGCTCGAAGAGCCGGTAATGCCGGACGATTTCGCCGGATATTTCCGCATCGCCGAGGCGCTCGATCTGCGCATCGTCGGCGGCGAGACGCATTTCACGCGCTTCGACCTCAAGCCATTCTTCGAAAATCCGCGGCTGCCCATTTTGCAGCCCGATCCGATGCGCGGTGGGCTTACCGAATTGCGCAAGATCGCGACGCTTGCCGATACCTGGGGCATGACGATCGCGCCGCATCTGTTTCCCGAATTGAACGTGCAACTCCTTGCCTCAATCCCGAACGGGCTGTGGATCGAGGACATGGGCCTTGCCGACGATCTGTGGGTCGATCCGGTGCCGGTCAAAAACGGCACGATCACCGCGCCGGAACGGCCGGGGCATGGGCTCGCGTTCAAGCCGGAGATATTGCGAGATTGTGCGGTCAAGAATTAAGCGGCGGCGGCGGTTGCGGATGGCGCGGGAAATCGCCGACAATCATGGCGGTTCCGGCGGCGGCCGCAGCCGCGATCGAGGGGTTCTGCCGTGAAAGTCTGCATGTTCCATCTGATGCCCTATCGCGACTTGCCGGCGGATTTCGGCGAGCGCTACAAATCCGCTTATATCGATCCGGTCTGGTTCGACGTCGCCGATCCGCAAAAAGTCGCCCAGTATTACAACTGGACGCTGGACGAGTTCATCCACGCCGCGCGGCTCGGCATCGACGGGCTGTGCACCAACCAGCATCACCAGAACGTCTACGGCTTCATGGCCAATCCGAGCCTGATGGGCGCGGTGCTGGCGCGGGCGACGCAAGCGCAGAACGTCGCCATCATCCAGCTCGGCTCGACTTTGCCGTCGACCAGCCCGCCGACGCGGATCGCCGAAGAATATGCCATGCTCGACTGCATCAGCGGCGGGCGCCTGGTTGCCGGTTTCCCGACCGGACTGCCGACCGACGCCACCATTTCGAATGCCGTCGTCCCGGTCGAGCAGCGCGAACGCTATCGCGAGGCGCTGCAATTGGTGTTGAAAGCGTGGCAGGCGAAGGAGGTCTTCGCCTGGAACGGCCGGCACTATCAGTTGCCGATGGTCAATCTGTGGCCGCGGCCGATCCAACAGCCGCATCCGCCGATCTGGATTCCCGGCTCAGGGATTTCCTCGACAGCGGAATATGTCGTCGGCCAGGATCATTGCTTCTGCCACTTGAGTTACTACGGCGCCAAGAACGCCAAGCAGGTCGCCGACCGCTATTGGGACCTGGTGGCGCGCAAGGGCCGGGACGCGAATCCCTACCGGTTCAGCTTCTTGCAGCTTATCGGCGTCGCCAATTCCGATGCCGAGGCCGAAGATCTCTATGGCGAGCACGCCGAGTATTTCTTCCACAAGCTGCTCTACACACCACCTTACTATCAGGCGATCCCGGGCTGCCTCGAATACGACGCGCTGGTGCAGGCGCTGCATCACAATCCGCGCGCCGAGGTCAAGCTCGGCGAGCTTAAGGCCAAGGATTTTTTCGATCGCGGCTTTGTCATTGTCGGCAGTGCGAAGACCGTGCGCGAACAACTCCATGACGGCGTCAAGCGGCTGCGCATCGGGCATTTGCTGGCGCTTTTGCATTTCGGCTCGATGCCGCATGAGTTGTGCAAAAAGAACATCGAACTGTTCTGCCGCGACGTGCTGCCGCATCTGCAAGATCTTTGGGACGACGAGTGGGAGGACCGCTGGTGGCCGCAGCGCCTGCGCGGCAAGCGGCCGGTCGCCGCCGCGGCGGCGGCCCCCACCCTTGCCTCTTCCGTTTACGGGGGAGGTTAGGGAGCGGGCGATGGCGATGCGCGAACTCAAGTTGTGGCAGGGCAAGGTCGAGACCGAGGTCGCGGTCCACGGCAATGGGCCGCCGCTGGTTTTCCTGCACGGTCCGTGGGGATTGCGCCACGATGAGGAATTTCTCCGCCTCCTCGCCGGCACGCATACGGTCTATGCGCCCAAACATCCGGGCACCTGCGATCGCGATGCCGAGGCCATCCATCAGATCGACGACTGGCTGGACCTCGTCGTCTATTACGGCGAACTGTTCGACCGGCTCGAGATCGATAACGTCGTTCTCACCGGTCATTCCTTCGGCGGCATGCTCGCCTGCGAGATCGCCGCCGCCATGCCCGAACGCGTCAGCCGACTCATCCTGATCGACCCGGTCGGACTGTGGCGCGACGATCTGCCGGTGAAGAACTGGATGATCCTTTCCCCCGCCGATCTGCGCGCGGCGATGTTCGCCGATCCCGAAGGCGTTCAGGCGCAAAAATTCTTCGCCCTGCCCGGCGAAACCGCGGCGCGGATCGAGGCGCAGGTCGGCTTGATCTGGTCGCAAGCTTGCACCGGCAAGTTCGTCTGGCCGATCCCGGACAAGGGCTTGAAGAAGCGCATCCACCGCATCGCGACGCCGACATTGATTGTCTGGGGCAAGGCGGACGGGGTCATCGCGCCGGCCTATGCCGGGGAATTCGCCCGGCGCATCGCCAATTCTCGCGTCGAGATCATCGCGGACGCGGGCCACCTGCCGCATCTGGAGCAGGCCGAGCGCGTCGCGCGCGCGGTGCGTGATTTTCTAGGACCTTGAGCCGACCGGCTGAGGCGGTAGCGGAGAAGCGAGACGGCGCCGATCGATTCAGCCGACGTATTTCGCCATCACGAGAATAATGGTGATTTGCAACACGCCTTGCGTACCCGCAAGCCAGATGTTGATTCCATTGATACGGACAATCCGTTTAACGTCGGGCTCCGGCCGGCGAAGTTCCCACCAGATCCGCAAGCTGTTCGGCAATAGAAAGCCCAGGCCCATGACGGTCATCACTGCGACCAGCGCCAGCGATATCACGACCAAATAGTACATTGGGCTCGCCGCTGTCGTGAAGCCGAACCAATCGACCAGGAACCAGCCGGTGGTGCCCGCGGTCAAGGAGACCATTGGGAAATACAGGAGCGTGCGCGGCACGAGGTAGGCAATCAGCGCCGTGCGCGCGCGCATATCCAGCCTGCGCAAAACCGGACCGAGAATGAAGCCCATGAATAAGTCGGCTCCGGTCCACAGCGCTCCGGACAGCACGTGAATCCAGTTAAGCAAAAAAGTGTCGTGCCGTGCGATGGCGACGATCATCACGATGGGGAAAGTCAGCGTCCACCACGTGAGCTGGCGCCAAAGCGGCGGCAGCGGGGGCGGCGGCGGCGGCGGGGACGTTGTCACTGTCATTGCCATGCCATGAGACGGTCAGCGACGGTGCTCCAGCGCGACGGTTCCCGTGCCGTAGCTTTGCAAAATCTTCATATAGTTGGCTCGCCCGAAGGAGTCCGGGTTGCGGTAGCGGCTCTGACTCAGCAGCCCTCGGATTTCGCCGACCGACTCGATATCGCGCGCCGACAGCCAAGAAACGGTGCCGCTCAGCAGCTTCTCGACATATCGCGGACCGTTTCTCAACAGCGCCGACGTGGTCATCACCACATCGGCACCCGCCAGCAAGTATTTTAGGACCTGTTCCGAATCTTCCACGCCGGTGCTTGCGGCAAGCGAAGCGTCGATACGTCCCGACAGAACCGCGATCCATAACAGCGGCAGCCGGATCTCGCTCGCACTGCTTAATTGCAGATCGTTGAGCAGCCGCAGCTCCACGACATCGATGTCCGGCTGGTAGAAGCGGTTGAACAACACCAGCGCGTCGGCTCCCGCGGCGGCGAATTCCATGGCAATTTGCCCCATCGAACTGAAATAAGGACCGAGCTTTATCGCGACCGGAATATCGACCGCTTTGCGCACTTGCCGCAGGATCTCGATATAGCGCTGCTCGACGTCGCGGCCGGTCAAGGAAAGCTCGGTCGGAATGAAATAGACATTGAGTTCGAGGGCGGACGCGCCGGCCTGCTCGATCAGCTTCGCGTAACCGATCCAGCCCTCGTCGGTCGCGCCGTTCAGGCTGCCGATGACGGGGATATCGACGGTCGCAACGGCGCGCCGGATGAGGTCGAGCGATTGTTGCGGCCCAGGCTCGTCGGATTCGGGGAAATAGCTCTGTGCTTCGGGTGAACTTTCAAGGCCCACCGCGGTCAGCATCTCGTAGTGCCACGTCTCCGCTTCGATCTGCTCCTCGAAGATCGAGGGCAGCACGACTGCGGCGGCGCCGGAATCTTCGAGGCGGCGGACATTGTCGAGATCGGCATTCAGCGGCGACGCCGATGCCACGAGAGGGTTCTTGAGTTCGAGGCCCATGTAGCGTGTCGTCAGATCCATGGCATTGTCCCGTTCAATCGCCTCGGGCTGCCGCCGCTTGCCTTGACGCCGGTGCTCCGCGGCGCGTCGGGTCTGCGATCAGGCGACCGCCGGTCACGCCTCGCCGAGGCGTACGACGTCATCGACATTCGGATGAAATCGGCTGCCGTCGCGCGCCGCCAAGTCCTCGTATTGGCGGTACTTTTCGCTCACCACGGCTTGCGCCATGGTGAGCAGCGCCGCGGCATCTTTCGGCTTCGATAGCGTCAGCGCGGTGTAGCGGATTTCGTTGTACGCGTAGTCCTTGAATGGAATGGTCGGACGCGGGGAATCCAGGCGCAGCGGATTTTCGCCCACGTTCCGCATCGCCGGATTGAAACGGATGAGCGGCCAGTAGCCGCTCGCCACCGCGAGGTCCTGCTGCTTCATGCCGAAGCGCAAGTCGAAGCCATGCGCGATGCAATGGCTGTAAGCGAGAATCAGCGACGGTCCGTCATAGGCCTCCGCTTCGCGAAACGCCTGCAACGTCTGTTGCGGGTTGGCTCCCATTGCGACCTGGGCGACATAGACGTTGCCGTAGGCGATCGCCTGCATGGCCAGATCCTTGCGCGCAACGCGTTTGCCCGCGGCTGCGAATTTCGCGACCGCGCCCAGCGGAGTGGCCTTCGAGGCTTGCCCGCCGGTGTTGGAGTAGACCTCGGTGTCGAGCACGAGCACATTGATGTTGCGGCCCGACGCCAGCACATGATCGAGCCCGCCATAGCCGATGTCGTAAGCCCAGCCGTCGCCGCCGACGATCCAGATGCTGCGCCGGACCAGATGGTCGACCACCGAGAGCAGGTCGCGCGCCGCCTCGCTATCGATCTTGATGAGCTTGGTCTTGAGCTCGGCAACCCGGATGCGCTGGGCCCGGATCTCGAACTCACGGAGCTGTGGAGCGCTCAAGATCGCGTCGGCGAGGTCCCGGCCCACTTCGGATGCCAGCTGCGACAGCAACGTACGTGCCAACTCCAAGTGCTTGTCCGCCGCGAGGCGGAAGCCGAGTCCGAACTCGGCGTTATCCTCGAAAAGCGAGTTCGACCACGCCGGTCCTCTGCCTTCGTGATTCTTGGTCCACGGCGTCACCGGCAGGTTCGCCCCATAGATCGACGAGCAGCCGGTTGCATTGGCGATCTGCAGGCGGTCGCCGAACAGCTGCGAGAGCAGCTTCAGATACGGCGTCTCGCCGCATCCGGCGCAAGCCCCGGAAAATTCGAACAGCGGTTCCAAAAATTGGACGCCGCGCACGTTGGCGAAGTCGACGCGCGCACGATCGTTGACCGGCAGTGATTCGAAGAAAGCGATGTTACGCCGCTCGGCTTCGAGCAGCGGCGCCTTATCGGCCATATTGATGGCCTTCACGCCGGCCTCGCGCGGGCTCACCGCGGGACAGGCCTCGACGCAAAGGGCGCAACCGGTGCAGTCCTCGACGTAAAACTGCAGCGTGAAGCGCGCCTCCGGATAACCGCGCGCATTGACCGGCGCCGATTTGAACGATGCGGGCGCGCCGGCCAGTTTCTCCTCGTGATAGTAGCGCGCGCGAATGACGCTGTGCGGGCAAACGAAACCGCATTGGCCGCATTGGATGCAGAGATCCGGTTCCCAGGCCGGGACGGAATCGGCGATATTTCGCTTCTCGAACGCGCTCGTCCCCGACGGGAACGTGCCGTCGGCAGGCATCAAACTGACCGGGATCTCGTCGCCGAGCCCGGCCAGCATCTTGGCCGTGACGCGCCGCACGAATTCGGGAGCGTCATCGGGCACGATCTTCGCCCGTTCGAGGGCGCTCGTCGCAATCGCCGGGACTTCGACCTCCTGCAATCGCGCCAGCGTTCCATCGACCGCCGCATAGTTCTTGCGGATCACGGCTTCGCCCTTGTGCGCATAGCTCTTGCGGATCGCCTCTTTTATGTGCCGGATTGCCGCCTCGCGCGGCAGCACGCCGGAGATGGCGAAGAAGCAGGTCTGCAGCACGGTGTTGACGCGCGCGCCGAGACCCACCTCGCGCGCAACCTTCGAGGCGTCGATGACGAAGAAGCGCAGCCGCTTGTCGATGATCTGCTGCTGCACCGGCCGCGGCAGCCGATCCCACACGCGATCGGCGCCGAACGGACTGTTCAACAAGAACACCGCCTCGTCTGCGGCGAACCGCAGGACATCTTGGCGCGCCAAAAGACCGAACTGGTGGCAAGCAACGAATCCCGCCGAGGCGATCAGATAGGGAGCGCGGATCGGCTCGGGACCGAAGCGCAGATGGGACACCGTCTGCGCGCCGGATTTGTGCGAGTCGTACACGAAATATCCCTGCGCATAAAGCCCGGCCTCTTCGGCAATGATCTTCACGCTGCTCTTGTTGGCGCCCACCGTGCCGTCGGCGCCGAGTCCGTAGAAGATAGCTCGCGTGGTCGCAGGATGTTCGATAGAGAAGGCACGATCGACGTCGAGGCTGGTGTGCGACACGTCGTCGTCGATGCCCACGGTGGAGCTGATCTTGGGGTTGGGTTTCGTCAGTTCGTCAAACACCGCCTTCGCCATGGCCGGCGAAAAATCCTTCGACGAAATGCCGTAGCGGCAGCCGATAACGCGCGGCATGACCGCGCGCGTGCCGCCCGAGACTGCCTGCGCCAAGCTCGTCACTACGTCGAGATAGAGCGGCTCGCCGCTGGCGCCCGGTTCCTTGGTCTGTTCGAGGACCGCTATCGCGCGTACGGAGGCCGGCAGCGCCGCCAAGAAATGCTGCGCCGAGAATGGCCGGTACAGGCGAACCTGCACCACGCCGATTTTTTCGCCGCCCGCCCGCAAAACCTTGGCGGTCTCCCGGGCGGTCTCGCAGCCGGAACCCATCATGACGACGACACGCTCGGCGTCGGGCGCGCCGTCGTACTCGAACAGTCGATAATTGCGGCCGGTCAAGGTACCGAAGCGGTTCATTGTCGCCTCGACGATGCCGGCAAGCTTGTCGTAATACGGGTTGACCGCTTCGCGTGCCTGAAAGTAGGTGTCGGGGTTGTGCGCCGTGCCGCGGATGAACGGAATTTCGGGATTGAGCGCCCGCCCGCGATGTGCCCGCACCAAGTCGTCTCGAATCATCGCGCGGATTTCGCCGTCCGTCAGCAGGGTCAAGGTGTTCAGTTCGTGCGAGGTACGAAAACCGTCGAAGAAGTGCAGGAACGGCACGCGGGCTTCGAGCGTCGCAGCCTGTGCAATCAGCGCGGCGTCATGCGCCTCCTGCACCGACGCCGAGGAGAGCAAGGCAAAGCCGGTGGTGCGCACCGTCATCACGTCGGAGTGGTCGCCGAAAATCGACAATGCCGAGGTCGCGAGCGACCGGGCCGCGACGTGAAACACGGTGGAAGTAAGTTCGCCGGCGATCTTGAACATGTTTGGCAGCATCAACATCAGGCCCTGCGACGCGGTGAATGTCGTGGTCAGCGCCCCCGACTGCAGCGCGCCGTGCACGGCGCCCGCCGCACCGCCTTCGCTCTGCATTGCCTGAACGACCGGCACGTTGCCCCAGATGTTTTTCACGCCCTCCGCGGCCCATTGATCGGCAAGCTCGGCCATCGTCGATGACGGCGTGATCGGAAAGATGGCGCAGACCTCGTTCACCCGGTAGGCGACGTGCGCGACCGCCGTGTTGCCGTCCATCGTCGTCCTGGTAGCCATCGCGCTCGTCCTTTGCTTGTGCGCCCTCGGCATGCGCCGGTCAGGCCGGCTCGGGTATCATCTCGATCGCGTGACACGGACATTGCTCGAAGCAGGCGGCGCAGCCCGTGCACTTGGCGTAGTCATATTTGTAGCGTCGGCCGGGGCCGAGCTTGATGATCGCGTCTTCGGGACAGGCCGCATAGCAGTTGTCGCACTCGAAGCAATTGCCGCATGACAGGCAACGCTTGGCTTCGTGAACGGCCTCCTGCTCGTTCAGTCCGGCGAGAACCTCGTCGAATCCGCTGGCCCGTTCCAGGAGCGGCAGTTCGCGCTGGGTCGACGGTGCCGCGTCGGTGTAGATCGGCAGGCTGAGCATGTTAAAGTCGACGACCGGATGCTTGCTCGGCTTGTCGTAGTTGGCGCCGCGCAGCCACGCATCGATATTTCGCGCGGCCTTCTTGCCGTGGCCGACGGCCACCGTCACGGTGCGTTCGCTCGGCACCATGTCGCCGCCGGCAAATATGCCCGGATAGCCGGTCATCATGTTGGGCGTGACGATGACCGTGCCATCGGCCTGGAATTGAATTTCCGGAATCTTGCGGAGGAAGCCGCTGTCGGCCTCTTGCCCGAGCGCCAGGACGACGGCGTCCGCCTGCAAAGTCTCGAACCGCCCGGTAGGCTGCGCCCGTCCATTGGCATCAACCTGCATCATTTCGACGGTGAGATCGCCGCCTTCGATGGCCTTGATGGTTGTCAACCACTTGATCTTGACGCCCTCGGTCAATGCCTCGTCCGCCTCGAAGCCGTGGGCCGGCATGTGAGCGCGATCGCGGCGGTACACGATCAGCGCCTCTTCGGCGCCCAGACGCCGGACCGTGCGCGCCGCATCCATCGCAGTGTTGCCGCCGCCATAGATTACGACGCGCCGGCCGAGCAGCGGCGCTTCCCCCGCGCTGACGCCACGCAGCAAAGCAACCGCATCGAGAACCTTGACCGCGTCGCGCGCGGGAATGTCGACGTGTTTTGACACATGCGCGCCGATGGCGATGAACACCGCATCGAAGTTTCCGGCCAGCCTCTCGGCAAGGACATCCTCGACCTTGTGGTTGAGGACGATCTTCACGCCGATGCTTTCGATGCGGGCAATCTCCTTCATCAGGTCCTTGCGCGGCAGCCGATAGGCGGGAATTCCGAAATGCAACATGCCGCCCGGGAGCGGCCCCGCCTCGCGAATCTCGACGGCGTGGCCCAGTCTGGTCAGATGGTAGGCAGCCGATAGGCCGCTCGGCCCGGCGCCAACGATCAGTACCCGCTTGCCCGAGGCAGCGGCGTCGATCGGCACCGGCCAATTTCGCTCGGCGGCAAGATCGCCCAGGAAACGTTCGACGACGTGGATGCTCACCGCGCTGTCGACTTGCTGGCGATTGCAACTGGTTTCGCACGGGTGATAGCAGACGCGGCCGTGGACGGCCGGGAGGGGATTATCGCGAACCAGTACTTCCCAGGCCTCGCGAAACTTGCACGCTTGCGCCAGCGCCATCCACTCCTGAATGTTCTCTCCCGCCGGACAAGCATTGTTGCAGGGCGGCAGCAGGTCGACATAAACCGGACGCCGCCTCCTTGTCGCGCCGGCCCCCTTTTCGCGGGTGAGGTCGACGACCGGCGTCATATCGCTGGAATTCTTCAGCACCTCTCTGTTTCCTTCACCGACGGAGCGACAAATAGGTTGACGTTTTTTCGATGACCGCCCTGGCTTAACTTGCGGTCTGGCTTTGGAATGGATCAAAGATCCGCAGGACCATGGCCTCTAGCATTCGCAAGGATGCGGCCCGGGTTGATCGCAAAGTAATTCGAATAAGGTGTCGGCGTTCATGCGGAAGCGCGGCGCAAAGTTAATCACCGCCGGCGCGTGTTCGAGCCAGTCCCGGCAAGCTTCCTTGTAGGGGAAAGTTTCGCGGCGCTGGAACGCCGTTGCGTATCGCAGGCTCAACCGCGGCAAAACCCCAGCGCCCGGCTCGATCCCAAGGCGGGCCATCATCTCGTCAATATGCGCCGAACTCTCGTGTGCCAGCGCTGCCATGATTTCTCTCCCTTCCTCAAGGGGATGGTAGAGACCAACCGGCATTGTGCCCCATGATATAAATCAAAAAGAGAACCTATTTTTCATCGGCGCCGCCAAGCGGCACCCCAGGCTAAGGACACAGCATCATGGCGCTTGAATCTGCCAGTCTGGAAGGATGCCAAGGAACCCGCTCACGCGGTACGCAATGTCGCCAGCCCTGGGCGCTTGGGTTTGATCTATATCAATGCCCGGCGCGCCGGGTGGGCAAAGATACCGCTATAGAGAAGGCCAAGAATGCCTTCTCAAAAAAAGAAATATCCGTTTTTGCCGTAGGTCCGGAATGACGCCGCAAGTGCGGGGGCGGTTATGACCCGACCATGGATTGAACAAAGCAATTCGGGGCCCGTCGAACGCACCTCCCAAGCCTTCGGCGGCTTTGAAGTGCCTGCGCCTCCGCGCTATTTCTTCGACGCAAGCCTGCTGTTCCGTTGCATGGACATGCTTTGGATCGATCGAAGCAAGCTTGCCAGCGACGACCCTCTGCTGTTCCACGAGCTCCAGGGCCTCTGCGCATTGTGCCAAAAAAAGCAGGATTGCACACAGGACCTGGCGAATGAATTCGACAACGCCCGATGGGATAAGTGGTCGGTGTATTGCCCGAATTCCGCAACGCTCATCAAGATCTGGGCCGTGCAAACCGGGGGCAACGCGGCATAGGGTCTCAAGAGGCCGCATTAGACTATCTTGTCGAATCTCCGCTAAGTTTCCCGAGACCAGCGTCCCGGGCGGTTAATCCTTGCCTGGGAAACTTCCGGCATGACACTCTTGTGAACCTCGGCGATGGCGACGGGCCAACCGTTCCTAAGCCACGCCGTAAACCCACCGATCCGACAAGAGCGGGCAACCGCCGGGGATGTGGGAAATAAGGGGAAAGCGGAATGCGCGTGGGATTATTCATTCCGTGCTACATCGATGCCTTTTTTCCCGATGTCGGCATCGCGACGTTGCAACTCTTGGAACGGCTCGGCATCGATGCGGTCTATCCGCTCGACCAAACGTGCTGCGGTCAACCGATGGCGAACGCCGGTTGTCAGAAGGATGCGGCCGGCGCCGAGGCCTTGTTCGTCGCCAATTTTGCCGAGTTCGACACCATCGTTACGCCGTCGGGGAGTTGCGCCCACCACGTGCGCGCGCATCTCGACGCGATCCCGCAAACGTCGCAGGTCGAGAGAGTCCGCCGCGGCACCTACGAACTCGTCGAGTTTCTGCATGACGTGGTCAAGGTCGACGAGTTCCCGTGGGCGGAGTTTCCGCATAAGGTCGGGCTGCACAACACCTGCACGACGCTGCGCAAGCTGCGGACCGCGAAAGCTTCGGAAATCGAGGAACCGTTCTTCTCTAAACCGCTCGATCTCTTGCGCAAAGTGCGAGGCATCGAGTTCGTGACGCCGAGCCGGCCGGATGAATGCTGCGGCTTCGGCGGCACGTTTTCGGTGTTCGAGGAGCCGGTATCGGCCAAAATGGGCTACGACAAGGTCGAGGACCATCACTGTGCCGGGGCCGAGTACATCGTTTCGGCCGACATGTCCTGCCTCATGCACCAGAAAGGCTGCGCCGAACGCCTCGGCCTCGACATCCGCTTCATTCATATTGCCCAGATCTTGAATGGGAGTCGCGCATGAAGCCGGTCGACCACGCCGAGGCGTCGTCGCACTTCATCGACGCCAAGGCGCACCTGGAATTCCACGACCGGCGGCTTTGGGATCTCAGAGTCAAGCGCGACCGGCAGGCGCACGCGATCCCCGAATGGGAGGAATTACGCAACCTCGCGTCGGCGATCAAGGAGCACACGCTGTCGCACCTCGCGGATTATCTCGAGGAGTTCGAAACCCAGGCCAAGAATAACGGCGCGCAAGTGCATTGGGCGCGCGACGCCAGCGAGCACAACCAGATCGTCTACGACATTCTCTCGGCGCACGGCGCCAAGACGCTGGTCAAGAGTAAATCGATGCTGACCGAGGAATGCGATATGCGCCCGTTCCTCGAGACTCGCGATGTCAAGGTGATCGAGACCGATCTTGGCGAACGCATCCAGCAGCTCGACGACGAGCCGCCGAGTCACATCGTGGTCCCCGCGGTCCACAAACTGCGCGGCGATGTTTCGGAGGTTTTTGCAAGGACGATCGGCGCGGAGCCGGGCAATAACGACGTGCACTACCTCGCCGAAACGATGCGTCGCAACACGCGACCGTATTTCCTGGGCGCCGAGGCCGGCATGACCGGCGCGAATTTCGCGATCGCGGAGAATGGCAGCTTCGTCGTCTGCACCAACGAAGGCAACGCCGATCTCAGCGCGAACGTGCCCAAGCTGCACATCGCCTGCATCGGCATCGAGAAAATCATTCCGAAAATCGAGCACCTCGCCGTGTTCATCCGGATGCTGTCGCGAAGCGCGCTGGGCTCGCCGATCACGCAATACACGTCGCATTTCCGCGCGCCGCGGCCGGGGAGCGAGCTTCACATCGTGCTCGTCGACAACGGGCGGTCGCAGCGGCTCGGAATGAAGGACTTCTGGTATTCGCTCAAATGCATCCGCTGCGGCGCCTGCATGAACACCTGCCCGGTTTATCGCCGCAGCGGCGGCCTGAGCTATGGAGCGACCTATTCCGGCCCGATCGGGATCATCATCGATCCCGCCTTCGATATCCGCAAATACAGCAATCTCCCCTACGCCTCGACGCTCAACGGCAGCTGCACCAATGTCTGCCCGGTGAAGATCAACATCCACGAGCAGATCTACAAATGGCGGCAGGTCATGGCCGAGCGCAATCAGCTGCCGCTGGTCAAGAAAGAAGCAATCCGCATCGTCGGCAAGGTGATGAGCGAGCCCCGCCTCTACCGCGCGGCGATATCGGCGACGGGACTCGCAATCGAGCACCTGCCGCGCTTCGCCATCTATAATTGGCTCAATCCATGGGGACGGCAGCGCGAGGTGCCGGAGCCGCCGAAGCAGAGCTTTCGCAGCTGGTATATCGAGAACAGGACGCGCCAATGACGAGCCGGGACGCAATCCTCGCCGCGGTGCGGGCGAACCAGCCCCCGCCGGCGCCGCCTATTTCCGCGATTCCCCTTTTCCAGCGGACTTCGCAGCCCCTGCTCGAGCAGTTTAAGGAAACCCTGACGAGCATGGGCGGAAAATTCGCTCCGGCGCTCGACGGCGGAAGTCTCGACGCATTGGTGCACTCGCTGTTCCCCGCTGCCGCCGTGATCTGCTCGGCCACGCCTGAGGTGCGCGGCACACGCGCGCTCGCGGCCGGCGCCGATCCGGCCGAGTTGGCCGATGTCGATGTTGGTGTCGTCCGCGCGGCATTCGGCGTTGCCGAGACGGGCTCAGTATGGCTGAGCGAGGCGGAGCTGAAGGTGAACGCGCTGGCCTATCTCGCCCAGCACCTCGTCGTCCTGCTCGATCCGGCGCAGATCGTCGGCAACCTGCATCAGGCCTACCGCGACCCCCGGTTCAAAACCGCGCGTTACGCGGTGCTGATGACGGGTCCGTCCGCCACCGCCGACATCGAAGGCGTTCTCATCCACGGCGCGCAGGGCGTCCGCAGCCTTACAGTGGCGCTGGTTCCGCTATGAGGCGGGCGGCGGGGCGCTGAGAAGTGCTGTTCGCCGACCTTCGAACGGTTAGCGAATAACTCTGATCGCTATGGCCGATATTGTTGGCCCATAAATCGAATTGGTAGAGACCGTCCATGCTGCCGGTGGCGCCATGCCCGCCACCGAACGCTTCCGGCATGGCGACGACGAAGATCACAGCGTCGCACGCCCGAATTAGGCGGCATCGGCACCGGCTACTCTTTCAACGTCGAGGGTCTGTGATAGGCTTGCGGCAATGTTCGGCCCACGTCCCGTCCATCTCTTCATTTGCTTGATCTCGCTGGCTGTTGCCGGCTGTGCCGGCACCGGCGTGGAGGGAACGCAAACTCCAGTCGGCGATGCACTGCCGCGGCCGAAGCTAGTGCTCGTCAACGATCTCGTGTTTTCCCCCGATGTAGCAGTAGGCGACCGCAACTTGGATGCGCAGCTTGAGAGCAAGTTCGGCAAAGATGCGACCAATGATACCATCAAGCTGATTGCCGCCAAGCGGGTGAATGACGAGATCGTGGCCACCATTATCGTCCTCCTGCGCGCGGCCGGTCTCGATGCGCAGCCGGGCGACCGGGAGAAAATCACGGATAAGAATGGCGCGCTGGCCATCACCGGCCGACTGCACGCTGTCGATCAAGGCGAGCGTCCCCAGCGCAATCCGGTTGGCTTTGGTACCAGCGCCGTCGCCGACATGACGGTATCGCAAGTCTCCGAGGGCGCAGAGAAGCAATTGCTCACCTTCACAGCGCAAGCGCCGAGCAGGCTCCAGCCCGATGCCGCAATTACGGGGCCGATTGCGGACGCTGCGATCGCCGCGGTGCTTGCCGTCAGAAGCGCGCCCGACATAAATTTGTCGCCTGACGTAGAGGCGCTGGCACGCGGACTCGGCCGTGCTGTCGCTGACAAGATTATCGCCTATGCCGAGCAGCAGGGTTGGGCGAATAAGGCGGCTTTGCCCGCGCCACCGGAGGACGCGAGGCCGGCGACGAAAAAGCCAGCGAAATTGCCGGTCGCCGCTGCGAAGCAAGGTGGGTCGCCAAGTTCGACGAATACAATCCCTTGCAATGCATTCACGAAGAATGAACGCGGGCATTGGTACGTGAAGGGGCCGGTCACCTTTGATATTGGCAATGCTGAAAACCAAACTCTGGAAAATCTGGAAATTCCACCCAAGTTTTTTAACATCGGCGGTGTCGATCTTTACGAAGCCGTTCAGAAGAAGTGCGGCGGCTCGCGACCGGCCGTGCGATCGCAGTGAGCGGGCCTGTCTTGCCGACTGCTGGGCGGTAGACCGCGACGGTCAGGCGGCATCAACGTCGCGGACGCGGCCGCCGCGTTCAAGCACCGGCCTCGGCAGCTTGGAGAGCCACATCTGGTACAGCGCCGTCAACCACATGAAGGCGAAGCACGAGAAAGGTCTATGCGGTTTGCTCCTGGTCATGCCACGGTGGCAGAAATCGGACCAATATCGATAACAAGACCACCGGCAGAATCAGCACTATGCCGGCCGCCAATAGGCCCTCGCGGCCGAGAATGGGCGGGTGATACGCGAGCAGTCCTTTGCCCGTCTTGGAAATTTCTTGCCCGCCGATGACCACGTTATAACGCATCATCAACACCGCGAGCAGCACGAAAGTTGCGCAAGCTGTGACTCCGACGACCAACGCCCGATCGTTCGCGCCACGCCAAATAAAGAAAGTAATCACGCAAAGTGGCAGCACAGAGCCGATGCCGAATTGCAGGATGAAGAAGGGAACAAGGAGCGGGCCCTCTACGAACTGCATGATCATGTCGTAGCCCTCGCGACCCCGGTAAACCAGACTGGCAAATTCCACCCCCTCCAACAGCAACGTGAACATCATGAAGCCCCACAGCGAATAAGCCATGACTTTCAGGCACGGCAGATCGACCGGGACCTTGCGCAGCTTGCACGAGACGACATAGGCCACGATCACCAGCGCGGTCCCCGAGATGATCGCGGAAAACAGAAAGATGGCCGGCATGAGATCGGATGACCACCATTCGCGCGCCTTGAGCGAGCCAAACACGAATCCCACGTAGCCGTGCAAGCCGTGGGCCCCGGGAATGCCAATGATGGCCAACCAGAACACCCATTTGCGGTCGTAGCTCATCGCGTTGTCGGAGAGATCGTACGATCCGAGCGTCGCCGCGCTATAAATCCAGCGCAGCAGCCCTTTCGCGCGTTGGGCCTCGTGGACGATGTAAGGCCGAAACACGAACCACGTCTCTATCATCAACAGAATGACGTAAAAAAGCGCCGCATAGGCAAAGACGGCGAAAGCCGAGGTTATGTGTGGAGTGATCATCGCGTTGAAGGCACGCTCCGGATGCCCGAGGTGCAAGAGCAAGGGCAGCGGAACAACAATCATGCAACACAATGAGACGAGCAAAGCGAAATGGGCCACCGGCCGCAATCGGCTGAAACCGAATACTTGATACAAACTCGAAATGGTAAAGGCGCCAGCGACCAACCCGGTCAGATAGGGGTAGACCACGATAAGGACGGTCCAGGGGATGTCCGTCTCGTTGGGATAAACGTAGCCGGTGAAGGGGGAGGACTGGAACAGCGCTTCCATCAGTTCACATCCTCGTCTATGCCGATGTAGAACACATTCGGCGCATTGCCGGTTTCGGGCCTGAGCACCTGGACCCGATTGTTCGCGATGAACTGGCTGATGACGCTTTGCGCGTCGTTGCGGTCTCCGAAGATGCGCGCGCCGACCGGACAAACCTCGACACATGCGGGCAGGAGGCCCTTGGTAATGCGGTGGTAACACCAGGTACACTTGTCCGTAGTGTTATTCTCACGGTTGAAGAAGCGTGCGCCGTAGGGACAGGCTTGCACGCAGTATTGGCAGCCGATGCAATAGGTATGGTCGATGAGAACGACGCCGTCCTCGGTTTTGTAGGTCGCGCCGGTTGGACAGACCTGCACGCAGGCCGGATTCGTGCAGTGATTGCATAGCTTCGGCACGAAGAAAGCCTTCGCGACCTTGGCATTCCTGTAGCGATCGGCGAACCGATATTCTCCTTCGGAACCCGACGCCGCGATGTTGACCGGGTCGGACTGGCTGTCGATGCGGGCCGTCTCATCCCCCTCCAAAGTGACGTAGCGTTCAACCCAGGTGCGGAAGTGATGCGCGTCCGGGGGAACAGTGTTCTCCTTCTTGCAGGCTTCGACGCAGCGCAGGCAGCCGATGCATTTGGTGGCATCGACGCCGAACGCCCAACGGTGCTTGGTCCAGTCATATCCCGGGATTGCCGGATTCGGCGGCATTCGCGCTGCCGCGCCCTGTTCGTCGGCAGCAACGGCTTGCTGCGGCCCCGCATCCCCCGCCATGGCTGCCGCGCCGCATGCGAGCGCCCCGCCGAGCCAGCTCAGGAATTCGCGCCGCTCTCTTTGTTGCTTCTCGAGTTTCTCTTTGTCTTCCATTTTGCGCTGCTCCCCGGCAGGTCTCAGTGGCCGCGTGCGTTACTTGCAGTCCGCGCCGGCGTAATAGGCTGCCGCGCTTTCCACATCCGAGTCGCTCAAATCCTTGACGATTCCGGCCATAATGGCGTTGTTACGGGCGCCGCTCTTGTAGGCATTGAGAGCATTGATCAGATAA
The DNA here is from genome assembly GCA_963823225.1 of uncultured Alphaproteobacteria bacterium. Taxonomy (GTDB): domain Bacteria; phylum Pseudomonadota; class Alphaproteobacteria; order Rhizobiales; family Xanthobacteraceae; genus BOG-931. The sequence goes on from CAWGKM010000002.1 coordinate 569,308, forward strand.
TCCTTGGACTGCCCGGCCAGGCTCGGCCAGGAACCATTGCTCGCGTGTCCGTCGGCGCCGTGACAGGCGGCGCACTTCGATGTGATTGCTTGACCTCGCGACACGGCCTCGCGATCCGCCGGCGCGGCGCTTTCGCATTTCAAACCCGCGAAATAGGCCGCAAGATCGCCGGCGTCTTCATCCTTGATCCCCTGCGCCACGGCGCTCATCATGGCGTTGCTGCGCGCGCCCGCCCTATATGCTTTCACGGCGTTGGTGAAATAAGTCGCGTTCTGGCCTGCAAGGCTTGGGCCGGGAAGATTCTTGCTCACACCGCCGGCGCCGTGACAGACCGCGCAAGGCTCAGCCTTGGTCTTGCCGGCGAGTGCATCGCCGGCTGGCGCCGCGGCTTCGGCAAATACCAGATTGAGCGTTGGAGAATGGGGATTATGACAAACGGTGCACTGTTGCGTGCCGGCGTGATCGGCGACCACGATCTGAGGTTGCTGCGCAGGTCTCCCGGCCAGTCGTTCGTGGCAGAGGGTGCAGAGCTTTCGCGTGTCTGTCGGAACAGACATCTTGAGGTTGGCGGGGTGATCGGGGCCGCTCGTTGAGATTACGAACATGCCGTGCTGGTCTCGCTCGCTGGCGGGGCCATGGCAGACTTCGCATTTGACGACTTTTCCGATGGCGGCACTGTTGTGGATGCCTTTGGACCACTCCGCCACTTGCTCGGCGTGACACCACGCGCAATATCCAACGCCTCTGTACTTCGGTTTTTCCGAGGCGATTTGCGCGATCGAATCGCCCCGGTAATGACCATATTCGTAGAAGGACTTGACAGTGAACTCTCTTTTCGCCGTATAGCCGATGACGCCGCAAGCCACGAGCAACACGATGAGTCGGAAAATGTGTCGCGGCATGGTTGATCCTATTCTCAACTCGTTTCGCTCGCTCGCGAGGCTTTCTTGAGTGAGAATCGGATCCGGCCGATGTATCGGCGGCTAAGCCTTCTCGATCGAATATGGGCATCGGTCATTGGCCGTGCTCTTTATCGAAAGGCCGCGTCGAAAGGCCCCCCCGGAAATCGCTTTTTTTGAGATAATATTGACCGACAACGAGTTCGCGTTGACATAGATCAAACTATGATTTTTTCGATTGAACTTTTGCTTGGAACTGCTGTGGATTGGCGCACGTAGGCGCGGACTTTGCCGGTTGGCGGCACGACGATTTTGAGGATCGCGCCGTCGGAGCCGCACCGGGTCCGGCAGCGCCGAGGCGGCAGTCCGGCGTGCTGCACGGCTGCGCTGTTCCGACCGCTGCCGCCGGCGCTCGGCGAGAACGCTCGCCCGAGATACCTCCTCGCCACAGTGCCAGTTCGGCCTTCGCAGCTTGCAGTAGGCCTGGCCGGGCTCCGGTCAGCGCGAGTTGGGAATATCGCCGCCTAGTCGCTCGGCAACCATCGCTGGCGGCGGAGAAAGCCAAAGCTGATACATGGTCACCACCCACATGAAGGCGAAGCACGCGGCCAGCACCATGCCCGCGGATATTTCGACCCACCCAAAAGGATGGTAAATCTTGATGATGTACCAAGAGCTCACGTCCACCATGACGCTCAGAAACGGCAGTGCAATGACTGCACACTTGAACCATACCGGCCGGACGTAGGCATTGCTGAACATCAGCCCCATGATGAAGAAGATGAAAGGCACGCCGAACATATGAATGTGCGATACGCGCACCAGCGTCGAGATCTTCGCGCCGGTGTCGCTTTCGGTGACCTTCTTGATGTTGTCGTAGCCGAATAGATTCGGAATGTGAGGGTTGCTGCCGTCGTGGCAGATCATGCAGCGCTTATCGACGATGGGTCTCACGTCTCGATCGTACCCCGCCTGGTCGGCGCCTGACTGAGCCCAAGCAATGATGGTGTGCATCTCGTCAGGCGGCAACATTGTCGACATCGGCCCACGCAGGGCGCCTTCGAGCCGCGAAACCGTGCCGCTGCCGGAATAGGCGACGACGAGATCCTGTTCGGTCATCACCCATGGATTGCCGCCCGCCCGTCCGGCGTAGGTGAAGTAGACGTTGAGCAAGGCGAAAAGATATCCCAACCCGAGAGTAAGGAGCGTCGCCGTATACAGTACGCGCAGGCTGTAGGGCAGCTCGGAATAGTGAAGATAGCGAGGGTGCAGCGGCGGCTGGTCAGTCATGCTGGGATTCCTCAATCGATTTTGGCAACCGTATCATTCGAGCGCGCCCCTGGCCGCGGCCGAATGGTCCGGTGATTGTATTGCACAGCGGCCAAGATATTGCACAGGGCCACGCACCGCGTTCCACCCTGTCATTTTCCTGGCGCGGCCATGAATACAAAGCCCCGCGCCTGTTGGTGCGAATAGTAAGTCGCGAGATTCTTGATGTCATCTTCGCTAAGGACATCGGACATGGCAGCCATCTCGGGGTAAGTGCGCGCGTGGGTCTGATAATCGCGCAGAGCCGCCTGCAAATACTCGGCGCGCTGTGCGGCCAGGGCGGGAATTCGCGGGTCGGCGCTGTTGCCGTTGAGTCCGTGGCAGCGGTCGCACCTTTGCGCCCATTCCTGCGCGGTCAGCGGCGGGCGGACGTTCGGAGCCCGCGGCTCTTGGGCGGCGTAATACGCCGCTATGTCCTTCAATGCGTTGTCGTCGACCGACGCCGCGAGAGCTTTCATCGTTTCGTCGGCGCGGGCTCCATTCTTGTATTCTCGAAGCGCGGCCATGAGATACTGGGCATCCTGGCCGGCGAGGCTCGGATTGGCGGGGGTGCCGCTGACGCCCTGATTGCCGTGGCATCCGGCACAGCCGGCAGTACTGGCCTTGCCCGCCTCCGGGTCGCCCGCAGCCGGAGTTTGCGCGCGGGATGGCTTCTGCAGCGCATAGTACAGGGCGATATGGTCGATGTCAGCGTCGCTGGTCGCGGCGAGCATCGACTTCATCGTGTCGTTCTTGCGTTTACCGCTGCGGTAGGCCTGCATGGCCGTTGTCAGATATTGCGGATACTGACCGACCAGGCTCGGGATACCGGGGGTCTTGCTGACACCCGCCTCGCCATGACATCCGGCGCACGCGGCGGCGGCGGTCTTGCCGGCCTGGACCGGATCGAGATAGGCCGCAGCTGCGCCGGGCGCCGGCTGCGCCGGATCGAGGCTCGCGTAATACGCCGCTACCTTGATCAGCGCGTCATCGCTGACGAACCTCACCGACGTATTCATGGCGGCATTGATGCGGCCGCCGGATTGATAGATCTTGAGCTCCACATACAGGTACACGGGCCGCTGGCCTGCCAGGTTGGGAATCCCCGTCGTGGTGCTGATGCCATTCGCCCCGTGGCAACCCGCGCAAGCGGACTGCGCGAGCTGCTTGCCGGTGGCGATATCCTCGGGCGTGGCGTAGAGGGGCCGCAGCTCGTCGCCTGGTTTGATCAATGGCGATTGAGCTGCGGCATCGGGCTGATGTGCCAAAGCCGCTGCCGCCGCGCTCAGCATAAGTATCGCGATTGTCCGCGCGCTACGCTTCATCGCCGTTGGCCTGTGTGGATTGGTAGGGATCTCTGTTTCTCATGCAAACGGCTGGTCCTGAGCAAATCTATTTCGCTGGCTGGCTGGCATAATAGGACGCCAGGGCCTCGATGCTGGCGTCACCGTAGGGCAGGACCATACTGTGCATCACCGAGGTCTGGCGCCTGTTGTCGCGATACGACCGCAGTGCCATGACCAAATAGTCCATGTCCTGGCCGTTCAACCTCGGGATCGCCACATCCGCACTGCGGACTCCCGGGCCGTGACACCGATTGCATCTCTGTGTCAATTCCGGAACCAACGCCGGGCCGTTCTCGGCCGGCTTTGACTTCTGGATCGTGTAGAATGCGGCGATATTGTCGACGTCCGTATCGGTTAGGGCGGCCACGACCCGTATCATCGGTTCGTACTTGCGCGCATTGCGATAGGACTTGATTGCGTTCACGAGGTATTCGGGGTCCTGGCCTGCCAGACTTGGCGTTTCCGGGTCGGTGCTGACTCCGAGCAGGCCGTGGCAGCCCGTGCACAGCACGGTGTGCGGCTCGCCCTCCGCCGCGTCGCCGAACCCCGCGGGTGGGCGCTGCACCGGGGTCTGCGCGGCGAAGTACAGCGCCACGCTGTCCACCTCCACTGCACGCATGTCGCGCACCAGCAGGTGCATCGGGGACGGCGTGCCGCGCGAGCCGTCCAGATATTCGTGGATGGCGCTGGCGAAATAGCGGGGCTGTTGGCCCGCAAGGCTCGGCACTCCAGGCATCGTGCTGTTGCCGTCTTGGCCGTGACATTGGCCGCAGACGGCCGCCAGCTTCTGGCCGGTCTCATACGGGGAGAACAGCTGGACGCTCTGTTGCGAACTCGCTGCGATGGGCGGCAGGCTGGCAAAATATGCCGCCACGTTGCGGGTGTCCGCGTCGCTCAAGCCTTCGAGGATTGCGCGAAGTGCCGCATGGTTCCGTCGCCCGTCCTTGTATTCCCCTATCGCGGCCAGCAGATAGGTGTCGGGCTGGCCGGCGAGCGTCGGGATCGCCGGGCCGCTGCCCCGGCCGTCAAGGGCGTGACACGGCCGGCATTGCCGCTCGGCGATCGTTTTGCCCGCGGCGACGTCCACGGCGGGCTGTTTCCCCGATTGAGCTGTGCCCTCGTTGTTCTTCGAGCACCCGATTAGACCGACGGCCAGCATGATTATTGCCGGCACGATATGTTGAAGGCTCGATGATCGATTTGTCATCCTATCATGCTCCGCACAAATCCGGACAAGATCAAGATCAGCAGGATCAAGCCCGATGCCATCAGGGCAAAACCGAGAATCTGAGAGCCCAGCTTCATCGGCGGTGACGGCGCCTCTACCAGGTATTTGTCGAGCTGGCCGGTTCTGACCAGCCTATCATATTCTATCGAATGCTCGCGCCTGAACTTTTCCAGCGGCATCGAGCCGGTAAACATCATGATGTCGAGCGGGAAGTTTTCCGGCCGCCAGTGATTATTGAAGAAATGCACGCTGAACAGGAATCCCGCGGCCAGGAACGCTTCCTCGCCGTGGAAGATGGTTGCAACGTTGAACACCCAGCCCGGCAAAATCGATGCCGTGAACTCCTTGAACCACAGCATCGCGCCGCTCGTGCCGATGATAGCCACGCCCCAGAACGGCGCCCAGTAGTCGAACTTCTCCCAGTATGTCCACTTGTCGAACTGCGGCTTCGGACCCAGGCCGAAGAACCACTTGAACATCAGGAAAATGTCGAGGACGTCTTCGAGGTTGGGGATCATCGACGTCGGCCCAAACCAATCGAAGGTGCGCCAGTTCTTGGCGATCCGCGTCGCCACAAAGACAAGGTGACCGATGAAGATCGTTACGAACGCCACCGCGAAAGTGCGGTGGATCGTTCCGGTAATATGCGGACCGCCGAACACGCTCTGAACCAGCGGCGCCCAGGAGCTGTCGGCGTAGAATAGCGTCATGCCGGTGAAGACCAGTACCATGACGGTGATCGCGAAGACGAGGTGGGCGAGCCGCCACATCGCGGGCCAGCGCTGGTAATATTGGACCTTGTCGCCGCCGATTAATTCATCGGTGCGGATGTGTGTCGTCGTCCCCTTTGCCCTGTGATCGCGGTATTCGCGCAGCCACCACAGCGCCGAATGCAGCCAGAAGAACGACAAGGTGCCGCCGAGCAGAAGCGCCATGAATTTCGATGCCAGCCAGGTATAGGGATAGCGGGCGAAATCGTTGGTCGTGGCGTGGGGCTCGAACGTCACGAACCCGGCCGTCGCCTCGACGTGACATTGCCGGCACGTCATCAGGCGGTTGGCCGGACTGACCTTCGAACCCGGATCGTTGACGCGCTGGATGTTGTGGTTGCCGTGACAGTCGAAGCACTTGGCCGTATAGGCGTAGCCGAGCTTATTGACCTGGCCGTGATAGGTTTCCAGGTAGCTTTTCAGGTTCTCTTCGTGGCAACTGCCGCAGTTCTGGGTGATGATGAGCAGCGTCGCAGGCAACGACACCGATTCGATATTGTGACTGGTGTGACAGTCCGCGCAGGTCGCCGCCTTCGGATTGTAATCGAGCAAGACCTCCCGGCCGTGAATCGAGGTGGCGTATTCGGCCAATTCCTGGGTGTGGCAGTTGCCGCAACGATACGGAAGACTGAGCCGCCACTCCTGCCACAGCGAGGTGCCGGGCGGATAAATGTAATGAGCGTTGTGACAGTTGTAGCAGGTGGCGTTGGTGCGGGATTGGTCCTCCATGTTCGGTTGGGCATGAACCGTTTTCATGAAGCTGTCGATGCGCTGAACCACCATCCCGAGTTCCGCGGTCTGCGCGGACTTCTCGTCATTCAATAGGGCGTCCTCGTACATATCCTGATGACACTGGACACAGCCGACCTTGATGCTTTCCAGTTTCGGGTGCGGGACCGTGGTGATCTGCTGGTGACAGTCGACACAGTTCCGCTTGCCATGCACGCTTTGCAGAAATCTAGGCCCATCGATAAACAGCGAACGCATCTGCCCGTTGGCGCCCGGCACGCCGAAGCCTTCGCTGCCGTGGCAGCCGAGGCAGACTTGGCTCGGTATCTTGCCGGCCGGCTGCTCCGAAGGTTGCGCCGCCGGTTGTGTGGCTGGTTGCGCCGCCGGTTGTTGCGCATTCGCGCCCGCGATGCCGAGCGCGGCTGCGCACACGACGATCGCCGCGATCAGGGCTATGCTGTGAACGGCCACTGCGCTGACTCGCAAGGAAGCTGACTTATAGGTCACATTATGACCGGGTGCTAGCTCACATTAATGGCCGGCCGCCGCGCGGCGGACATCACACCATACTGCGCGTCTCATGCGCTTCGCAATGAGACGGGCCTATGGAGCACCACGGAGTGGACCAAGCATTCCCTGCGCCAATGCCCTTACTACGCGGTCGTGTCTTTCCGCTACCAGCTGGCGATCAGCGAGCCAGCGATCATTTGCACGTTGTAGTTCGGGTTGTCAGACGCGAGCAGCAGAAAGCTTGCCCCTTGCGTCGCAGAGAACGGCACGACCGGATCGTTTTGCCAATTTTTATCCTCGTAGCGCTCCCAAGTGTAACGCAACTTGGCCTTGAGGTCGCCCTTCCAGCCCAGCGAGCTGACCCAAGACGGATCGAACTTGTAGGTCGCGCTCGTATCCAGATGGGTGAGCCACGTCGTGTCGTCCGGGAACTGGCCGCCGGTCGGCAAGGCTCCGGTGGTCAGCAACAGATGCTCCTGATCGACGCTCTTCGACAGCGCCAGCCGCGCATCGAGATCGAGCTTGTTCGGAATGGCGGCCCACGCCACCGTCACCGACACGGTGTCCACCTGCGCGCTGTCGGAGGAGGTGTATGTAGGTTGGTTGTTCGGACCGCAGAGGTAGGGCGTATTAGTGCCGGGCGGCGCGGGCGGCGCGCCAGCGCACGCCGCACCGCGCCCGAGGCTGATGCCGTACTCCGACATGTCGCCGTATTCTTTGTAGTAGCTCAGCACCACGTTGAGATTTCCGCTGGCCAATAAACCAAGGTCGGCGCCCCAGCTCAGCGACTTGCGGTCGTTGATGCCCTCCTGCGTGGCCGGATTGAGGTTATAGAAGTCGTCCATGTATTTGATCGTGGGCGACAGGGTGACACCCTGAAACAGGACCACATCCAGGGCGGCCTGCGCCTTGGCTTCCTGCCGGTTGTCGAGGAAGAACTGCCGTTGGGCGTTCTGGTAACCGAAGGTTTCCTGTACGCATTGCGCGGCGCCGCCCGGCCCGCAGACCGCCGGAAGGCTGGCCGCGCTCGGCACCTGAATCGACCAGACGTTGGCGAAGTAGTTGTAGTTCTCGGCCCTGCGATAGCCCAAGGCCCCGCTCGTGCGCGCCGTCAGCCAGGTGAACGGCTTGTAGTCCGCCGAGATGTTGCCGGTGTTTTCGTTGGTGGCGCTGGCGTCGGCCTGCGTCCAGTCGTAACGCTCGTAGACGTACCCGCCGTTGAAGTTCCAGTACTGGTTCGGCCGCCAATTCAACGAATCGCCGGCGTCCTGCTTGGTGTACTTCATAGTCAGCGATCTCATGGCGCCTTCGCCACAACAAGTGCTGTGGTCATCGGAGATCCACTGGTTGAACAGGATTTGCGGCGTCTCGTTGTCGAAGTTGTAGTAGCGGTAGGTGATCTTGTTCGTCAGTTGCGGCGAGACTTTCGTTGTCAGCACATTGTTGCTGAGCAGCGTGTTGATTTCGCCGTTCAAGCTGTTGGCCGGCAGCGGATTGACCGAATTAGCCGCACCGGCAAAATTGGCCGACATCGGGATGAACGGCGAATTCTGCGTCATCGACGTGTAATTCACGCTGCCGACATAGCGGCTCTGCCACGGCAAATCCGCCGACGTCGTACTGACGAAGCCGTTGGCCTGATTGCTCGGCCACATCGATTCGCGGGCGATTATGCCGGCCGCTATGCCGCCTGGGCCCGTTAACGGATTCTCGACGGTGTAGGATAAGGAGTTGTCGTGATAGGTCGAACCCTGGTAGCCCAGCTTCACCGTGTAGCGTTGGCCCCAAAAGGAAGTGCCGACATATTCGCCGTTGGCGGCATAATTCTGCGTCGTGTCGTGTACCGGTGTCGGCACCATGACGTAGTTGGGGGTGGTTGTATCAGCTATTACGGTCGGAATGCCGATGACGCCGCCGTAGGGCTGCTCGCCGCTGCGGTGCATATTCGAGTACTCGACGTTGAAGTCCCAGGCATCCGTCGGCGTCCACCGATAGGTGCCCGCCGCCGTGTCGCGCTTGATGCCAAGGTCGGTCTGATGAAGCTCCCCGGCGGCAACAAGAGCAGCAAGGGTGGCTGTCTGCGCCGGGACGGTCAGATTATAGCCCCCGACGCCGACATACGGCGTCTGCGCCGTCGTACTGTAGAGATGCGGCGACTGATCCCATGTCGCCGTGAAGTATTGCTCGCCGGCTTTTGAAGCGCTCAGCAAGTAGCTCTGATCCAGGTAGCCGACATTGTTGGCCCACAAATCGACTTGATAAAGGCCATCCTTGCTGCCGGTGGCGACATGGCCGCCGCCAAATACGCCCGGCGCGATATCGCTGTACTCATAATATTTGGCGAGGTTCTGGCCCTGCTGCCAGACATTTGAATTGTAGGCCCCTGTGCCGTTGCGGCTCGGAGCGTTGGTGAAGCCGCGGCCGCCGACTTCGAGCTCGCCATGGGTCCACCAGCCCGTATCGGCCGCAGGTGGCGCCTTGCCGATGATCATTCCCGTCGCAGGTGCGGGGTTGGCCGGCCAGTCCGCGGCCGTATAGTTTCCGTCAGTCCAGGCATTGGCGCCGGTCGCCGATCCTCCTTCACAGCATCCTAGCGGGCCGCCTGGAACTGGCGGGGGATCGGCAGCCGTTACTGTTGGCGCCTGCGCAGCGGCCGCAACCGGCTTGGATTTTTTAAGTTTAGGCTTCGGTTTAGCAGTCGTCGGCGTTTGCGCCTGCGCGACGGTCGAACCCGGCGCGGGATTGGCAATCGTCGCCATCGTGGCCGGCGCGCCGGTCGAGACCGGAGCGGCATCGGCAGTCTTTGCCGTTTGCGCCTGCGCGCCGGTCGACATCCATCCGGCGCCGCTCAATAGCGCACCAATCACGCTCGTCAGGATTATTCCAGTTCGCCGCTGACATTGCCCCGCCCCAACCAAATGTGTGCAAAACGCTCCTTCTCGACTTATTCCCGCTATCCTCCTCATCGCTGGAAGACAAAGCCTGCCGGGCTGTTGCTGCCATGGATCATGATGTGACAGTTCTGGCAGGACTGACCCATCGACGCTCCGAAGCTGAAACCCGCCCGGTCCCTGTACATAGCCGTGACCGAAGCCGTGACATTCGAAGCACAGCCGCGGGCGCGCGATTCCTTCAACGAGTACTCGTTGATCGAGCCGTGCGGATCATGACAATTCAAGCAGTTCTCGCGCACCGGCTCGTGTTCGAACAGGAACGGCCCGCGCTTTTCGGCGTGGCACTTGTAACAAGTGTCGTTGATCGTATCGGTCCACAGCAGCGCCGCGCCTGATCCCACGTAGGCGCTGCCGTGCGGGTTGTGGCAGTCCGAGCACACGATTTTGCCCTCGCGCATCGGCATGTGCGATGAGCGGAACATCTGCGCGCGCCGGTCCTTATGGCACTGGAAGCAGGTGTCGGGCTGGAATGCCGTTTTTAATTGCCACTGCGCCGACACGGCCGTCATGATCGTGTGGCAATTGGAGCAGTGCAGACCGCGCTCCTCGTGCACGCTGCCTTCCCAGTAAGTTCGTTGGCCGCGCTCATGGCAGCCGAGGCAGATGGCGTTGTTCTGTTCCGGCGGTCCGGCTGTCATCGTCCGGACGGAACGAAATGATGCCGCCGACGCCGACGCCGCCGCCGGCTTTAACGTGTGCCGAGCCCGGGCCGTGGCAGGTTTCGCATTCCATCTTGCCCTGCTTGTGCAGCCGGCCCATCAGCGTGTAGCCGAATGCATCGGCTTGGCTGGCGTGGCAACCGAGACAAACTTTCGACCCAACAACGGTCGCCGGCACCGCCGGCGCCGACGGTCTCGGCCTGGCGGGTTTGGGAGCCGGCGCCGTCGGCTGTTCGGCCGGCGCGCCGCCGTTTTGCTGTTGAAGAAATTCGAATAAGCTGTCGGCGTCCGCTACCTTCAGCCGGTCTTTGCTTGGCTGCGGTGAACCGTCGCCAATTCGTTGGGCAAAGACGCGCAGTGCGGCATAGGCATCGCCGTCGATGTTGCTGCCGGCGACGCGGGCGGGTGCTTGACTGGTCTCTGCCGCCGGGGCAGCCGTACCGGGCTGTGCGACGGCAACGAGCTGAACGTAGCCCTGCAAGGCCGCGACGGGATCGCCGCGGAGTTCCAAATCGTTCGCTTTCGCCGACGTGGCTAACCCGGACAGCACCGCACAAACGACACCCAGCCCCGCGAGGAGAGCTCGCGGCAGGTGCGGCTTATGAGGGGTACCGCCCCAACTTCGTCGGTCCAAGCGCCGTGCACAGTAGCGGCTCTTGCCGCCTGGCGACTGACGCATGACGTCCCCCAACAATTCGAAGTCTTCCCCCGGTTCTTTCCGGAATCAAGAAAAAAGTTGAAGCATCCGGGATTATATCGCCGGTCGTAACATTTCTGCATCAATGGCGAGCCCGATGCCATTGTCTGCCAACTTGCACTGTCGCACCCCGTGGGAAAACGACACTTCAGGTGCTCATTGACCTTTGAGGGCCGCTCGCGACCCGCCGAGTGGGCGATGCCAAAATCGGCAGCATTCGAATTCGATTGCGATTCTTGCGCGGGAACTCGAGATGCGTCGATGCGCCGATTCGCGGCTAATGCAGTTGCTTTTCGTTGCCGAATTTTCCAATATTCACAGCCGCATGCCCTGCAGCGAGGATATAGGGGTGCGACACGGCACAAGAGCCCGCGCGATCGCGCAAGCGAAGGGAACAAATATGAGCACCAAAGACGGTTCAAAGACTTCGATCTCCACGATACCAGTTCTGTGCGGCGGCGTCGGTATGTTGTCCGCGGCTCTGATCGTGGGGATGGCGGCCACGCTTCCGCCTCGTCAGGCGCAGGCGATGCCGGCATATGCCGCGGCAACAGGGCTGCCATGTGGGAAGTGCCACGTGAACCCGGCGGGCGGCGGACCAAATACCGCTTTCGGCAAAGCCTTCGCGGCCAACGGCCACAAATTGCCCTCGAAATAATAATAAGCCGCCTATCCGGGTAGGCGATCGACGTGCTTCGTTTGGCCGGGAGGAGGACATTCGCCGCCGCCGGAGGGCTACGCTCTGCGTAGCGTCGGCCGCATCATATCGCGGCGGCCGTCATGCGCGAGCGCACGCATGACGGCATGGGAACTTTGGCACGCCAGAAAGCTGCGGAGCTAGCACAGGCGCCATTAAGCGGGTATTGAGCGGACCGCGCTGCGGCGCGCAAGAAACACGGCCGCTTGCGGCTTTTGGTTCAGTAGAGCATTCAATGATTCTATGGCTGATCTTGGCGGCGATGACGGCTGCAGCTTTATTTGCCGTGGTCTGGCCGCTCGCCCGCCATGCCGGGTCGGTGCGCTCGGGCAGCGACATTGCGGTCTATCGCGATCAGCTTGACGAGATCGAGCGCGACCAGGCGGTAGGGCTCATTGGCAAGACCGAGGCGGCGGCGGCGCGCCTGGAAATCTCCCGGCGCTTGCTTGCCGCAGCCGACGCCGCCCAAGCCACGCCAGCAGCTTTCGATGCGACGGCGGCGGCGTGGCGGCGACGCGCCGTTACCGTTGCGTCGCTGTTGACGCTGCCGATTGTCGCCGGAGGCCTTTACCTTTGGCTTGGATCGCCGGAACTCGCGTCCGAACGGACGGCACAGCGCGACGCGACAACCGCTCAGCAATCGGTCGAAAGCCTGGTTGCCAAGGTCGAGGCCCATCTGGCGCGCAATCCCGAAGATGGCCGCGGCTGGGAGATTCTGGCCCCGGTCTATATGCGTCTGGACCGATACTCGGACTCGGTAACGGCTTGGCGCAACACCTTGCAGCTGCTCGGCGAGAACGCCGAACGTGACGCCAACCTTGGCGAGGCGCTGACGGCGGAGGCGAACGGCGTCGTGACCGCCGAGGCCAAGGCTGACTTCGTTCGGGCGATGACGCTCGACAAGACAATTGTCAGCGCCCGCTACTATCTGGGACTCGCCGCCGAGCAGGATGGCCGGCGCGAGGAAGCCGCCAAGATTTGGCGCGAGCTTATCGCCGAGGCGCCTCCCGGCGCGGCGTGGGTGAGCGATGTGCGCAATGCGCTTGCTGGTATCGAGAGCAATGCGACTCAACCGTCCGCACCCAGTGCCGCGCAGGTGGCGGCTGCCGCGAACCAGCCACCCGAGCAGCAAGCGGCGATGATCCAAAGCATGGTCGACCGCCTGGCGGCGCGCCTCAAGCAGGACGGCTCCGACGTCGCCGGATGGGCGCAGCTGATCCGTGCCTACAATGTCCTCGGCCAAGCCGAGAAGGCGAGCGCCGCAACCACCGACGCGCAACAGGCGCTGGCCGGCGCTCCCGACAAGCTTGCGCAGCTCAACGCGGCGCTTAAGGGCGGCGACGCGGATCACGCCGCAGCCGCGGCACCGACGCCCGCTTCCGGCGCGAACGTCGCGCAGACCGGCACCGGGGCCGGGGCCGACCAGCCGCCGCCGCAGCATGACATTCAAGCCATGGTCGACCGTTTAGCCGCGCGGCTCAAACAGGACGGCTCCGACGTCGTCGGGTGGCTGCAGCTGATACGGTCCTACAATGTGATGGGCCAAGCCGACAAGGCGAGCGCCGCGACGGCCGACGCCCGGCAGGCGCTGGCCAGCGACCCAAGCAAGCTCGAGCAATTCAACGCCGCGCTCGAAGGCGCCGGCACGGCTCCTGGCACGGCTCCTGGCACAGCGCCCGCCAACGCCACGCCGGTACCGAAGGCCAGCGTGCCGCCGGACCACCAGCAGGCCGCGACGTTGCAAACCATGGTCGACCGGCTTGCCGAACGGCTGAAAGCGTCTGGCTCGGATCCCGCCGGCTGGCTGATGCTGGTACGGTCCTATGCCACGCTGGGCGAAAAGGACAAAGCGACGGCAGCTGTCGGCGACGCCCGCCAGGCACTCGCCGACGATCCTGCCAAGCTGGAACAGTTCAACAAAGCGCTTGCGAACTTCAATATCGGCGAATAGCCGACGGCAGCGGCGCCGCGGGGACGCCACGCCGCAAAGCTGCGGCCTCGTTCAGACTTACTCGTTCAGACTTAAATGTCGGTTCGCGGAAAAATTTGACGGCGTGCAGATTGCTCGTCGACGCACGTTGACGAAAGCGGGTCGTGACAGTCAGCTAGTCTTCTTGACCCAGAATCGACACCAGCCTGACGGGTTAATTGTGCCGTCGACGAGTTGGCAGGAACTCGGCGGCTGGAACAAGGAGCAATTACTGCACTGCTGGTCGCCCTTTGGCGAGTCCTGATACGAAACGGCTTTCTGAGCCATTTTGGCGGCGGCCTGTCTGATCCGACCGAGTAAGGCTGCAGTTCCGGCCGCGAAGGCGATGCCCCGAACGAAAATGGCTCGTCGGGAAAGTCCACTCGATTGAATTCGCGATTTCTTGGTCATGTTCGCCTCTTAATGGTTCAGACGTTGGTTTGGATCACAGAGCCTTTGTCGCGCAATTGATCTGGATCAACGAATAGTGGCGGATGTTCAAATGCAGGAGCGCTAGATTAAACTCCCGACCTTGCGTAAGCAACGCCGGAAGGCGAGCACGCTTGTCTCTTTGACGCAGATCAACCTGCCAGGCCAAATGGACCAAGTTTTAAAGCTGCGGCTGCATGCCGTCATGCTCGTTGCCGCCGTCGCCGCCGCGGTCTTTATGGTCACGAGTCAGCTCGCCTTGGCCGCCGACCAGGTCCACGACGAGATCGAGGTCTACAACGCCGAGATCGCCGATGTCGGGCAATGGACCTTGGAGCAGCACCTCAACTATGCGGCGGCGGGACAGACCCAGCCTGAAGTCCCGGGCGGCTTCGCGTCGAACCACAGCCTGCAAGGCACTCCAGAGTTTGCTTATGGGATAACGGACTGGTGGGAGGGCGGCTTCTATATACCGTTTGCGGTCGATGGTTCAGGGCAATTCCTCTCCGATGGGGCCAAGATCCGCAGCCTGTTCGTAACCCCGAATGCCGACAAGCGGAGCTTCTTTTATGGCGTCAATTTCGAGCTCGGCTACGAAATGCCGCGGTTCTCAGCGACGCAATGGGGGCTCGAAATACGACCCATCGTCGGGGTCCGTAACGCCGACTGGGAGTTCATCGTCAACCCGATTGTGGATCTTAGCTTCGGCTCCGACGGCGAAGCGGATTTCGCTCCGGCATTGCGGCTGGCCCGCAATGTTGGGGAGGACCGGTTTGTCGGCGTCGAATATTATGCCGACTACGGCAAGATCGGCGATTTCCTGCCCGTGGAGCAACAGAGCCAGCAATTGTTTGCCGTCACCGACTTCAAAGTAAGTAAGATCGATGTGGAGCTTGGCGCCGGCTACGGCTTGACCACTGGATCGGACCGCTTCGTGCTCAAGGCGATTTTAGGTTACGCATTCCCGGTGCCCGGCAAGAGCGGCGACGGCAATTCGCCGAACACGCCGCTGAGCATGGGGACATCAGCGCGGTCGATGCAGGACGCCTTGATCACGAAATATAATAATCATCAATAATTCTAGAGTGCGATTGGGGCTATGCGCACACAGGACGGGATGGCCGCAACCTAACTTGAAAGCCGCAAATTAGCTGTTTGCTGCTCATTTGATGAAACTGAGGTATGACGCGAGCGCCTCAATTTGGTTCACCGGGCGGCAAGATCGACAAGCTCTTGAACCTCTCCCATCTGGTCCTGCACTAGCCAGTGCGTTAGATCGCCGCTCGATACGACGGCGAGCACCTTGCCGTTGTCCACAATCGGCAGGTGCCGGAATCGCCGCTTGGTGATCAATTTCATCGCGTCGTCAACCGTCGTCGTCGGAGGGATGCAGTATGGGTCCTTCGTCATTACCTCGGACACCCTCGTGTTGCCTGGATCAAGGCCGCGAGCCAGCACTTTGTTCAGCGCATCCCGCTCTGTGAAGATGCCTATCAGCCGTTCGCCATCCAAAACGATCAAGGCGCCGATTTTGCTGGCGGCCATCAAGCGCACGCACTCGGTGACCGGGGTATCGGGTCCAACCGAGTGGATCGCTTTGCCCTCCTCGAATATTTTGTTCAATCGAGTCTGGCGCTTGTCCTCTGGTAATTTCATGAAGTACACGCCAACGGCGACGATGATCACGAATGCAATGAACACATATAACTGCACTTGGCCAAAAAGGAGCGTCTGTACCTCTTCCCGCGTAGACGTAGCAGCAAGTGCTGCGGGGGAAAGCAGTGCGAGACCGATAGCGGCGCCCGATTTGTAAAGAAGCTTTCTCATCGCTGTTGCTCCCGGATTACAAGGCTGGCCACGACCGAGCTTCTCGCTCGCTGCCCACTTGTCAGGCGCTGACGCTTTCAGACGACTTTGAAGCAATCAACTCCTCTCCGTACTGACCGACAATCCACGTCGCCGAACGGAAAAGCGGCGAGGGCTATCAAGCCGTCAAGACGTACTCATGCAAGGCATTCGAACTCGGTCTCCATTGCTCGGAGGCGATGATTGACCGCATCACCAATCGAGACGATTCCGACGAGTCTGCCGCGCTCGACCACGGGAAGATGGCGAAACTTGCCCGTGGTCATCCGCTCCAGGATATCGTGGATTGTGTCGGATTGCGTGCACGTCTCGACCTCCCGCGTCATCACCTGTTCAACGGCCTCGTCGCAAAGCCGACAGCCATCTGCAACTCGGATGTTTCGCGCAAGCGTGCGCACGATATCGCGTTCGGACAAAATCCCGACTATGTGCTGGTCAGCGTCGGTGACCACTGCGGCGCCGATTCGATGCTGGTCAAGGATTTTGATGGCGTCGCAAAGCGGAACCGTCGGCGCGATCGTGATGACGGCATTGCCTTTGCGGGACAAGATGGCTTTGACTGTCATGGGCGTCCTCCATAGGAGCGGACACCCTTGCATCGAACACCCGAGCGAAACCACGCCTCACGAACACAAGCAGTTCGATGGTGGGCGCCCTTGTCGAGCACAGCCTCTCAAGCCCAGCCGCGGGCGCATTGATCTAGGTCAAAAGATGGAGACAGCGTCCTTCGGCTCGATCGGTGCGTCGAACAGTAGGCATTCGTGGGCCGACCGGCTCGCGCTCAGCCTGACCTATCGCCGCTTCGTGCCGGCACTGGCTCGTTGGAATCGGTTGCCGTTATTTGACAAAACTGAGATATGAGGCGAGGGCCTCAGTTTCATTCGGTGACAAGTTGCCGGCGATATGGGGCATCGGAGGCCCTGCAGCGGCGTGATATCCTTCGCCCCACTGTTCGAGTCGCCGTTTCAAGTAGGAGTACGTCAGTCCTCCCAAACGAGGAATTGCCCCAACGCCCTCGGCATTTGGGCCGTGACAAACAACGCAGGCCACGATATTGGAATCCGGCATTCCCTCCTGATAAATCTTTCTTCCGAGAGCCGTGCTCTCCCTGTCTCCATCATTGGCCGCTTTCGGCGGCAGCGTTGAAAAATACATCGCTAAATCACGCGCGGTCTGGGCGCTGAGATTTGCAGTCGCGCCCCACATATATTGTCTTGAAAAAGGATTGTCTCGCGTGTGTGCGTGAAAGTCCGCAAGCTGATTCTCAAGATATTGATATCGCTGTCCGGCCAGGCGGGGCGCCGGCGTATAACCTTGCGCCGATGCGCCATGGCACCAAGTGCAATTGCGAACAGCAAGACTCTCAGCATGACCTGTGGCGGAGAAAACGGCTGAGCAAACGGCCAGCGCCATCGCGATTTTTGACCGAATGCATTTCATGATTCGAATTCCATCGCTTCCGTCGTTCGTAAGCCCCGGTATCACTTCAGACCGCTGACGAAAGCCGCAACCGCTTCGATTTGCGGCACAGACAAACTGTGCGCCACCGGGCTCATGATCGCTGATGTGTCTCGTATTGTCGGATTCTGACCGCGTTCTTTTCCCCAACCTGTCAGTTCTTTGATGACATAGGGATAAAGCTGGCCGGCCAGTCGGGGAATTATTCCGGTACCTGTCGCATCCGGACCGTGGCAGGCAGCGCATGCCGCGACATTGTCTTCGGGCACGCCGTTTTCGAAGATATCCTTTCCCTTTGCTGCGAGACCCCTTGGTGCGCCGCCGATGGGAGGCGGATTGAGCTTTTCGAAATTCTCAGCAAGCGCCGCTATCACTCCCGGGTTCAAGGAATGGGCGACGTTGAACATGATATTGTTGGTGCGGCGATGCTCGATAAAGGCGTGCAGCTGATTTTCCAGATATTCGGGCTGCTGGCCGGCGAGTCTCGGTATCGGAAAATATCCGCGATATCCCTGCGCCGATGGGCCGTGGCAGTCCTTGCAATAGCCGATCTTAGCCTGAACGCCTTGCTGCGAAGCCGCGTCGATGTCACGGCCCGGAGCCGCTCCGGTGAAGCCGAGAGCGAAGCTTGCCGTCAGCAATCCCAATTTCAGACGCAGGCTGCGCAAAGGCGTCACTCCAGGTCACTGAGGTAGGCCGCGACCGCTTTGATTTGCGGCGGGGTTAAGCCGTGTGCGATCGGTTCCATGACATTCGAGTTGGTCTCCCTCCTCTCGTTGCTCCAATTCGTCAATTGGCTCACGATATAGGGGTAGAGCTGGCCTGCCAGCCGAGGAAATTGCTCGTTACCCTTAGCCTCCGGGCCGTGACAGGTCGCGCATGGCGGAACGCCGGCATCGGGCAATCCCTCATGAAAGATTTTCTCTCCGGTGGGCGCGAGTTCCTTTGGACCACCACCGAGCGGTTTGGGATTGAGATCGTGAAAATCGGTGGCGAGAGCCCTTATCATCGCCGGGCTCAACACGTGCCCCACGTTGAACATGATATTATTCGTCCGCTTGTGCTCAACAAAGCCTTGCAACTCATTCTCGATATACGCGATTTGTTGTCCCGCGAGTCGCGGGATCGGGTAATAGCCATGGAAGCCTTGCGCCGCCACGCCGTGGCAGATTTCGCAATAGGCGAGCTTGGCCTCGACCTGTTGCGGCGTCACGCTACCTTTGTCCTGCGCTCGTCCGGCACCGGTCAACGCAACCGTCAGGATCACCGTTAGCAATGCGATCTTGCCGCCGATCTTCGTGGATCGTCGCTGTTCGGGTAGTGATCTGGCCGGTGCGCACTGCATATCGAGATCTATCACCTGCTCATGGCCCGGCAAAAACGTGAAAATTCACACCGAGCTTGACGACCTGAATGTTCTGTTTGACGTTCACGGGGCCCGGGGTAGCGCTGACCTGCTCGATGAATGTCACGTTGCGATCGCCGAAATCATAATAGTCGTATTCGAGTTTGAGCGACCAATCGTCCCACAGCGCCCATTCAATGCCGCCACCCACCGTCCAACCTAAGCGGGTTTCCAACCCTTCAAAATCGTACGTCTGAAGAACGTCGAACACGCTGTATCTGTCGCCCGCCCAGGCAGGGCCGCCGTTGACGTACAGCAACCAACGGTCCCATGCGTATCCCACCCTCGCCGTTGCGGTGCCGAGGAAATCTGTCGTTTCCTTGAAGGTTGCGTTATCGCCTGGCACTGCGACCACCGTGCTGGCGCCGATCTTCCCGCCGGCCGCCGTGCCTTCGATGCCGACGACCAAAGCCGGTGCGAACTGATAGTCGCAGCCTATTTGTCCGCCGACCATGTAGCCGCTCGTGTCTAGGTTGGCGGAACTAGGTCCGCCAAACCCGGCCAGGAATCCGGCAGTATCCGTAAGATCTTTTTGCCCCCAGCCACCGCCGGCCTGCCCACCGGCGTAACAGCTCGTCCACGTAAAGGGCGGCGCGCCAGGAGCCGGGAAGGCAGGCACCCCGAGATCGGCAGCAAGAGCCGACACGGTCAACAGCGATAGGGCTGCGCCTGTGAACAGTGTTGTTTTCATCGAGAGCCCTCCAGGATGTAATCCTGCTACATTGCCAGCCACAAATAGAGGAACATCGCATTGTTGCTCGAAGCGCCGACGCTGGTTCCGCCGACTTCGTTGTACCAGTAGTATTGCAGCCCGATGCGCGCGTTGAACCACGGCCAGCCCGGCGCAACGCTGCTCATGAACGGAATATAGGCGATCTCAGCGATCCATCCGTTGGTGTCCGAACCGAGTGTCCCCCACAAATTGAAGTATTGGCCCGTGAGTACTACCCTATTGTCGTTACCGTAGGCGAGCGAGGCATACGCCCGCGCTTCGTTGAGTTCGGCGCTCGGAGTGGCAGAAATCGCGTTTAGGAAACTTGCATCCAGCTTTTGGTATTCATGAATATAACTGCCGCGCAGCGTGACCCAATAATTATCGCCCTGATACTGATATTGTGAATCCAATCCGATATCGGTGTATTTGTCGGTCTGCGGAAATGTCGCGGTCACCGGCGTTCCAGGCGCCACCCAGGGATGGACGTCAGCCATCATGCCGAATGTTCCGAACTCAAGCCAATTCCTGCCCCAATGCGGCTCAAAGGCCGCGCGCCAATAGGGCGCCAAGTCAAATTGTCCGAGCGGGTTGCCGAATGCGTCGACACCCAGGTCATTCTGCGTCTTGGGATCAAGCGTATGATAGGCTGTTGCTTCAAGGTACAGCACGTCATTGACGTAGGCATAGCCGCCCGCGCTGACCACGTGCGCCGCTAAAGTACCGTCGATCATCGTCCCGCTGCCGAGTCCGCCCGGTAATAGCCCCCCTGGCGCCGGCGAGGCGTACGGGAATGCCCAGGCAGGGGTGGTATTCCAAGGGTCCTGGACGGTGGGATTGTTGTTCGCTGTAATACCGTAGGTAATGTTAAACTTGCCGACGTTTGTCGAGTTCGCATAACGGTAATCGGTATTGTCCCACGTCCAGGTATGGACGGCGAACGGATCCACAGTGGGACCAGCGGTCGGACCAAATCCTCCGACTGGCGGCGCGTTGTAGGTCACCTGTTGGAACGCGCCGATGTGATCGGTGAAGGCGCCGCCCCAAAAGAAGCTTACGGGGGAGACCACGACATTGTTGTTGGTCTTGTATGGATCGGTCGGTGGCGTCAGGGACGTTTCGTCATGGGTGAATCCGACGATCGTCATCATCGAGATCGGCGGCACCCACTTCTTTTGGGCATTATCGGAGTCGTCAGCGAACGGATTGGTGCGGTACTTGCCGCCACCATAGGTGTAGCCGCCGATCTTGAAGCGCCGTCCGTAAGGGGTCAGGCCGGCAAAATCGGTGTGACAGGAGCCGCAGGGCTGTCCGGTCTGGCGCGCGAAGCTCGGCAGAGCTTGTGCGGGCGGCGCGAAGCCAATCGTCAGAAAACCCACCAGAACGACAACCGGCCCGACTGCGGTGATGAGCCCAAGATACCTTGGGGTTAGCGGAAAGCGACCGCAAACTCTCATCGTAGCGCCATCGACCGATCCGTGCAGTCGCATAGACCACTTACGGGGGCAACATCATCATAGGCAATTTGCGGAACGCGCGGCTCCTGGACTCGATGGCCGATCGAATTTCATCGATATGGTGCATTTCTGCAACATACGGCTGAAACGTACGATGACTCGAAGATTTATTCATGCCCGGCAAGCCATCAGTGGCACCTACCAGGCCCTCGCCGATCCTGCCGCCGAATAGTCGAAGTGGCAGTGGCGCCGCGATCGCCGCCGCCCGGGACATCGCCTGGTCAAACTCAAATGATGATACGCGGGATGGTGCCGCGGCCTGCCCATCGGCAAGGAAGGAAACGGCTGCCTTACGCAGTCAATTGTTCTTGGCGCCCTGGAAAATCCAACCGTAGACGATGTCGCGAAGACAGCTCGGCAGCGCCTTATGTCCATACGGCATCCTGATCTGTCCCTTGCCGTCGATCAGGACAATGATATTGCTGTCGTCGGGGTGGCCTGGAATCACCATCGCTCCAAATTTGGTGCCCTTCATCAATCCGTCATAGCTCGTCAAATCGAGTCCGCTGGCGCTGTACCCTTCGCCGCCCGGTTGATGGCACGATACGCAATATCCCTTGAGAATGGGCACGACGTCTTCGGCAAAGCTGGTCTGAGCCCGTTGCGCGCAGGCGTTGTAAATCGGCGCTAGCAGCGTTGTCGCTGCCAGCGAAAGGCCGCCGACGGCGACGCTGATGAGCGTGAGGCTTGGCTTCTTCATGAGTTTCTCTTTGCGATTGACCCGCAATCATAATGAACGGTTTTGCCGATACAAGATTCGCCTTCTCCTCCTCACTAGCAAGCAAAATGTGCGCTTAATAGGTCGATATCCCGTTGCGCGCGAGCGCAATTGCACGCCTGGCGCTTTCACCATGGCGCGCATGGCGCGCATGGCGCGAACGCCCTGGATCGTCGCAGAAATGACGTAGGCCGCAAAGACAATGACCGCAATGAAAAAATCCTTGTAACCCCTCGCACGCAATGAAGAAAAAAGGCAATAAAGCGGTTTGATCCAAGTCAAAGACTCTTCCGCGATTTCCATTTTACTGCCGACCCAGCACTGGAGAAACTTGTCGCTAGAGGGGCTTCGGTTTCTTCGAGGTGCAAGATGAGCGGACGCCTTCGGGGTGAGTTTACGGAATGTTTCCTCCAGTTCCCGTAGCGCGCCCGCTCTTCTGTCTTTCGAAAAATCTGATGCATGGATTCGAAGAGAACCGTGGCGAGACCTGACCATATTGCTCATCTTGAACGGCGGCACAAAGCCCTCAAAGATGAGATCGCTAAGGCTTTGACTCATACGTCGTCTGACGACCTGATGATCGTCGATCTCAAGCGCCGCATGTTGCATCTGAGAGACGAACTCGAACGGCTCAGTCATAGATGGGTTTGGCACGGACGCCTCCACTAAAATCTATCGGTAATCTTTGGCTCCCGCGCCGGCTCTCACGGCAACGATACGTGACGGTAGAGCTATTTGAGCGTTGCAATATAGGCCGCAAGGTCGGCTGCTTCGGTGCGGGACAGCCCCATGTCCGGCATCTTGGGATGCGGATCGAGCAGAAACAGCGCAACTTTGGCGGCATCGAAACCCGGTGCCTTTGCGATAGTCGCGAATGGCGGCGCCTGATCGGTCGTGACGCTGCGCTGCGTCGCTGAAACGACATGGCAAGCCGCGCACCAGCGGTGAGCGAGCCGTGCGCCATGGTAGGCATCGGCGGCAAATGAGGGCCCGGTCGCCACGATCACGGCAACGATCAAAAGCCGACGGATGAGAACTAAGCTGAGAGCCAATCTGCGGCGGTTTGGCATTTTTTGCGCGACCTCCATACATTCGGCGGCGAAACTGGTCATCGCGACACGCCCGAAATCGATCACGCCTTGCGCAGCGGAACTGCATTCAAGCCGGCAAGTTCAGTACGAGCATGCAATCCCATCGCAATCAGGGCGGAGCCGCCGAGGATCATATTGATCCCGACCAGGAGACCCATCGTCCAGGCCGAGGCGCCCTGAAGATTGAAAGTGACGATACTTGCCAGGACTATACTCGCTAACAAAATGTCGGCGATGCCGCTTGCCAAGATCCAAGCCCAACGCCCGGAGAACCGACGCCGGTGTTCGATAGCAAACATGATGGAGGCGCCGCCTTCGACGAGGAAGAACAGAATCAATATCAGCTGCAGCGGGCTGGCGTCCTCGAACGGCCATTCCATCAAGCCGCCGTACAAATCCTGCGATTTGTTCGCGATCAGGACGACACCGACGAAAACCGCGAGCAAAGCCGATACCAGGGACCACCAGAACCCGGGTGCCTGCCGTGCCCAGTAGGTCGTTACCAGCCCGATGGCTCCGCTGACGAGAAAGAGCCCGCCCAGGACGACGGTCACGTACGCACTGGCGATTGATGGCACGACGATTGCGAGCAGTCCCAACAAAATGAGCGCCGCTCCTTCGACGAGGAAAAGCCTCCAGTGATCGTGGATCGATTTTGCGACCGGTCCCGGAATGCGATCATTGCTCGAATAACGGTTCGCAGCCATTGCAAGACGGCCTGTCGCTTCCCCCACTGTCGGCGCATGAAACGGCCAAGACCGGAACCTTTAAATTCTTAAGGCTCGGCCATGGCCGCTTCACTCCGTTGCGCTCCCCGCCAGAGGTCACCGGAATATTGCAGCCAAGCCCGCCCGAATGCTTTGATAAATCGCAATAGTATTATGAGGAACGTGGTAGCGGAGGACGGATTTGAACCGCCGACACACGGATTATGATTCCGCTGCTCTAACCAACTGAGCTACTCCGCCAAACCTGCGTTGAGACCGCACATTTATGCTACCCAAGCCGGCTTTCCAAGCGGGATTCTTGCCGCTTCATGCCCGGCCTGCGCCGACTTGCGTTGCCAGTAAAAGTTGCTTTTATGCTATTGACGCGGTGGGGCTATTAGCCTTTCGCGGCGTTAACTTTTACGAGGCGGGCAGGTGCAATTCTATCGGGTTTCCGGGCTTTCGGTGGCGAGCGAGATCGCGCTCCCGGGGCTGATCGCGGGCAGCCCCGAGCGCACCCCGCAGGTGACGATTCGGCGCGGCCCGGTGCCGGAAAAGCTGCCGCAGACGAGCGCTTCCGGGCCGACCTGGCAGATCGCCGGCAAGCAGTTCCTGCTGCGCATTCCGGACATCGCGCGCTTTCTTCTCAACGACGGCCGCGAGATCGTGGTCGCGCCGGAGACGCAAGCGAGCGCCGCCGATATCCCGATCTTTATTCTCGGCACGGTGTTCGGCATCCTGTTGCACCAGCGCGAGCAGATCGTGCTGCATGCCAGCGCGGTGCGGGTGAACGGCAAAGCGGTGCTGTTCTGCGGCGCCTCGGGCGCGGGAAAATCGACACTGGCCGCGGCGCTGGCGCAACGCGGCTACCGGGACTGGCATTGCGATCGCGCCGCATGAGCAAGGCTGACACTGCAATTTCGAGCGCCGGCGTGGTGCGGGAGGCGAGCCGCTTTCTGCGCGACTTTGCCGCTTTCGCGCGCGCGGACGGCATCTTCGCCGCCGCGCTGGCCGTCGCCGCCGGGGCCTTCGAGGGCGTCGGACTCGTGCTCTTGGTGCCGCTGCTTTCGATCGTGACGTCGAGCGATGCCACGCCGGGGTGGATCCACAAGACCGTCGTGCACATGCTCGACCTTGCCGGCGCGCAAACGCGCGTCGCGCGGCTGTCGCTCTTGCTCGGTATTTTCGCCGCGCTGCTCGTCGTGCGCGCCGTGGCCGCCGCGCGCCGCGACACGATGCTGGCGCAGCTGCAGATGGGATTTATCGAGCAAATCCGCTCCCGCGTCGCCCAGAAGCTCGCCGCGGCGCCATGGCCGGCGGTGTCGCGATTGCAGCATGCGCGCGTCACGCATCTGATGAGCGGCGACATCCAGCGCATCGGCAGCGCCGCGAATTTCATGGTGCAAGTTCTCGCCGCGCTGGTGCTGATGGCATTTCAGATCGCCATTGCGCTCCTTCTTGCGCCAGCGCTGACCGGCATCGCGGTAGCCTTGATCGCGATGGGCGCCGTCGCGAGCTTCGTGATGCTCGGCCGCGCGCACAATCTCGGCGCCCAGCTCAGCCGCACCGGCATCGCGCTCATGCACGAGACCACGCAATTCCTCGGCGGCTTGAAACTCGCCGCCGGCCAGAACCGGCAGGCGGATTTCGTCAATGAATTTGCCGCGAGCCTTGCCGCGCTCAAACGCCAGCAATTCGCCTTCATCCGCAGCCAAAGCCAAAGCCGGCTTGCCGCGACGATCATTTCGGGCCTCGTCGGCGCGCTGATCGCCTTTATCGGCTTGACCGTATTCGATACGCCGCCGCCGATCCTGATTGCCATGTTGTTGGTGTTCGCGCGGCTTTCGACCCCGGCGATGCAGCTGAGCCAGGCGGCGCAGCAGTTCGCGAACGCGCTCCCCGCCTACGCCGAGGTCCGCCGGCTCGAGCAGGATCTATCCGCGCCGGAGGATGCGAGGCCGCGCCAGCCGGCGGCCGCGATCGCGCCGGGAGTCATTGTCTTCCGCGACGTCAGCTTTCGCTACGATCAGTCGCGGCAATCGGACGGCGCGGTCGCCGGCCTTAATCTCATTATCGAGCCGGGAACCTTCGTCGGGGTGAGCGGACCGACCGGGGCCGGTAAAACCACCTTCGCCGACCTGCTCATCGGGCTCCTTGAACCGCAATCGGGCGAAGTCGCGGTCGGCGGCACGCCGCTGCGCGGCGCGGCGGCCGTCAAGTGGCGCGACCATGTCAGCTACGTCGCCCAGGATCCGTACCTGTTCCGCGACACGATAAGGCGCAATTTATTGTGGGCGAGCCCGCAAGCGAGCGAGTCCGAGCTTTGGGACGCGCTCGCCATCGCCGGGGCGGACCGGCTCGTTTCCGGCATGGCGGCAGGCCTCGATACGCTCCTCGGCGAGCGCGGCACGCTTATTTCCGGCGGCGAACGGCAACGTCTCTGCCTTGCCCGCGCGGTGCTGCGACAGCCCTGGCTGTTCGTGCTCGACGAGGCGACCAGCGCCATCGACGTTGCGGCCGAGCGTAAAATCCTTAAAGCGATCGTCGGCCTTCGGCCACGACCCACCATCGTGATGATCGCGCATCGCGACGAGAGCCTGTCGTTCTGCGATCGCATTGTCCGCTTTGCCAACGGCAGGATAACCGCGAATAAATCGGCGCTCGCGACCTGAGCGGAACATACATATACTATTGCTATGGAGATTCGAACCGGCGCGGCCCGCCGCTTTCAATCGGAGATTTGCATGGCCGAGGGTAGCATTACCTTGAAAAAGCACAGCTTTATTCTCGCCGGCTTGGCCGCCCTATTGCTGGGAGCAGCGCTATGGACGGCACCGGCGGCACGGGCGCGCGCGCCGTTCGACGGTACCTGGAGCGTGCTGATCGTGACCGAGTCCGGCAGTTGCGACCGCGCCTACCGTTATGCCCTCCAGATCGCCAACGGCAGGGTTACCTACCCCGATCAATCCTTCGACGTTAGCGGACGCGTCGACGGCTCCGGCCATGTCCGCGTCAGCGTGGGCGCCGGCGGACAGCGCGCCAGCGGCACCGGCCAGCTCTCCGGCGATTACGGCCAAGGGCGGTGGAGCGGAACCTCGGCGGGATCGCGATGCGTCGGATACTGGCAAGCCGAGCGCCGCGGCTGAATTAAGCCGCAACGCCCTTAAGCCTTCGAAAAGCGGATGAGCGAAAAATGTCCGAGCGGCGGCATCGGCCGCCGTTCGACTACGCGCACGCCGCGGTGGCGTGCCGCCCATTGCGCCAACCGCTCCCAGCGGAATTCCGGTCGCCAGCCGAGCCGGCGGGCGAGCGGCGCGAAGGCGCGTTCGCAGGCCGCGCGCAAGCCGGCATCGGCGCCGAGATGGTTCACCAAAATAATCTCGCCGCCGGGTTTTATGACGCGCACGAATTCGTCGAGCGTCGCCTCCGGGTCCGGCACCGCGGTGATGACATATTGGGCGACGACGACGTCGAACGCCGCATCCTGGAAACCGAGATTCTGGGCATCCATTACGGCGAGCCCGTCGACATTGGTCAGCCGGTGCTCGGCGACCCGCGCCTTGGCCTTGCGCAGCATCGGCGCCGAAAGATCGACGCCGATGAGCCGGTTCGACCACGAATAATCGGGCAGCGACAGGCCGGTGCCGACGCCGACTTCAAGGATGCGGCCGCCGATGCGTTCGGCCGCCTCGATCGAGGCCTTACGGCCGCGCTCGAACACGGCGCCGAACACGACGTCGTAGATCGGCGCCCAGCGCGCATAGGCTTTGGCGATGACGTCCTTGTTGAGTTCATCCGCCATTGCGGAGAATTAGAGCATGATCCGGAAAAGTGGGCACCGGTTTTCCGAAAAGATCATGCTCCACTCAACATGATCTTGCAGCCGCCATGTCGGCGCCGGCTGCGCCCTCGGCGCGCGCCGCGGCGACCGTGCCGGCGATAATGCCGCCGCCGAGGACGCGCGCCTGACCTTCGGCCGCGTCGTAAAACGCGCAGGCCTGGCCGGGCGACACGCCGTCCTCGCCGCCGATCAGCTCGACCTCAATGCCGCCGCCGCCTTCAGCGCGCAACCAACCGGGCTGCGGCGGCCGCGTCGAGCGAACCTTGACGAAGATTTCGGGACGCCGCTCCAGCGCCTCCTCGATGCTGCCGTCGCCGAGCCAATTGACGTCGCGCAACCGGATGCGGCTGGTGCGCAGCGCCTGGCGCGGCCCGACCACGACGCGGCGCGAAGCGGCGTCGAGCCGCACCACATAAAGCGGCGAGCCGGCGGCAATGCCGAGGCCACGGCGCTGGCCGACGGTGAAATGGATGATCCCGTCATGCCGGCCGAGCACGCGGCCGTTGAGGTCGACGATGTCGCCGGGTCCCGCGGCGCCCGGCCGCAGCCGCTCGATGATTTCCGCATAATGCCCGGTCGGCACGAAGCAGATGTCCTGGCTATCCTGCTTGTCGGCGACGGCAAGACCGAAGCGCCGCGCCAGTTCCCGCGTTTCCGCCTTGGTCCGGTCGCCGAGCGGAAAGCGCAACAGATCGAGTTGCGCGCGCGTGGTGGCGAACAGGAAATAACTCTGGTCGCGTTCGGCTTCGCGGGCGCGGTAGAGCGCGCGCCCGCCGTCCGGGAGCGCACGCGAGGCGACGTAATGGCCGGTCGCCAATACCGCGGCGCCAAGCTCGCGCGCGGTTTGCAGGAGGTCGCGGAATTTGATCGACTGATTGCAGTCCACGCACGGCACCGGCGTTTCGCCGGCCACATAGCTCTCGGCGAAACGGTCGATCACCGCTTCCTTGAAACGATCCTCGTAGTCGAGGACGTAATGCGGAATTCCGATCCGTTCGGCCACCGCGCGGGCGTCATGGATGTCGCGACCGGCGCAGCAGGCGCCCTTGCGATGGGTCGCGGCGCCGTGATCGTAAAGCTGCAGCGTGATGCCGACGACGTCGTATCCGGCGTCGGCCAAAAGCGCCGCGGTGACCGAGGAATCGACGCCGCCCGACATGGCGACGACGACGCGCGTCGCCGCTGGCCGCCCCTCGATATCGAGCGTGTGCAAATCCATGCCCACTACTATAAGCGCCGCCCCACGGCTCCGCCATGGTCGGACCGGGTCGGCAAAACTTGCCGGCCGAGCGCAAGCCCTGCCGCGTTCGGCTTCCGGCGGGCAAGCGTAACACCTTGAATTCACGGGATTTGCATGACGGCCCCGCGCTGGCCCGCCGGTTGCAGGCAGACAATGGCTTGATGTCGCTTCCAGGAGTTCGCCAGTGTCGAGTTTGCCGAGTTTTCCGGGCATAGCGTCGGATTTTCCTGCCGCGGCTGCGCTCGCTTCGCCGCCGCGAATGCCGGCCCCCACACCCAGCCCAGACACCGACCCGCAACCGTTTGCCGCCTTGCTCAATACCGCGGCATCCGCACCGGCAAGTCCGGCCGCTGCGACTGCAAACCTGCCCGCGCCGACCGGTCCGGCCGCGCCCGCCGCACCGCCCGCAACCGCGCCCGCCAATTCGTCGCAAGGCGCGCAACAAACGCCCGCGCCGGCAAACGGCGGCAACAATGGCAAGTTCTATTCCGGCTCGACCCCGGCGGTGAGCGCGCCAAAAGCCGCGAACGCGAACGCGCAGGGCGGTGGTGCGAGCGCCAACGGCGCGAACGGCACCAACGGCGCAAACGGTTCCAGACCAGCGAACGCGCACGAGCCGGCCAACGCCGGCGTGACGCCGAACGCAACGGCTCAGCAGAGTGGCGGCGTTGCCGAGCCGGACGCTGCCCACGGTGACGGCACGGATCTCGCGTCAGCCGCGCAAGCAACGGCGGCAACTGCGGCAACGGCAGCAGCGGCAGCAACCGCAGCGGCGCCGGCGCCCAATCCGGCGGCGAATGGGCAAAGCTCATCCGCGGCAATGTCCGGCTCACCGGCGCCGCAAAGCAAGCGCGCCGTGAACGACACCGGTGACGATCAGGCCGACAACGGTGGAGTGCCCGCAAGCGGCACTGCCGCCGCTGCGGCGCCGGCCGCGGTGGCCGATCCGTCGTCGCCGGTCGCGGCGGTCATCGTGCCGGCCACCGTCTTTACCGACACGACAGCGCCGGCCCATGCGGCGGCGGCGGCAAGTGTGGCGATCGGTGAGCAACCACGCGCGCGGGCGAGCTTGTCCCGCGGCGGCGGCCAAGATTCTTCAACGGTTGCGCAAACCGCGCAGCAGCCGGAGTCGGACGCCAAGGCTGCGCCGACGGATGCCGCGGCGGCAAAACCCGCCGCGCCGGCCGGCACCAATGCCGCGCCGACGTCAGGTAACTCCTTCGCCCAACCAGCGCCGGCGGCGGGCGCAGCGCCGCCGCAAGGCGACGCCGGCGCGAAGCTGACCGCCGACCTCAACGCGGCGGGCGCTGTCGCCTCCGCTGCGGCTGCGCCAACCGAAGGCTCCGGACCGTCGAACGCGCAGACCGCGACCAATGCGGTGCAGTCCGCCACCGCCAATCTGCCGAGCTTCGGCATCGTCGCGGCCAATGCGGCGACGCCCCAGACTGCGACGGGCGCGCCCGGCGCCGCGCCGGCAGCCGTTTCGATCTCCGGTCTTCCGATCGCCATCGTCGCGCGCGCGCAAGCCGGGTCCAACCAATTCGATATCAGGCTCGATCCGCCGGAGCTGGGCCGCATCGATGTGCGTCTTGACGTCGACTTCAAACGGACAGGTGACCTCGCACGTCACCGTCGACCGCCCCGAAACGCTGACGCTCCTGCAAAGCCAGCAGACGCAACTCGAACGCGCTCTCGAACAAGCCGGGTTGAAGACCGCCGACAACGGCCTGCAATTCTCGCTGCGCGATCAATCCTTCGCCGGCGGCAATAGCGGCGGCGGCGCGCAGCCAAGCTCGGCGCAGCAGCTTGTCATTCCGGACGCCGAGCTGTCGCCCGTCGAGACCGCGCAGATTTACGCGCGCTGGGGACTCGGCAGCGGCGTCGATATTCGCGTGTAACCCGCATTTGACTTAAGGACCGACCATGACGACGACGACCACCACCACGACAACCGCCGCCCAGGCCGCGGCAGCCGCGAACGCCACGACCAACTCGACCGCGTCCACCGCGGCGGCCGCGGGCCTCGGCGGAGCGCAACAGCTTGCCGGCAACTTCGATACCTTCCTGCAGCTGCTCACTACGCAATTGCAGAATCAGGATCCGCTCGACCCGATCGACACCAATCAGTTCACCCAGCAGCTCGTCGAGTTCGCCTCGGTCGAACAGCAGGTCGACATGAATACCAACCTGCAAACGCTGATCTCATTGCAGCAGACCACGGAAGCGACGTCGGCGATGCAATTCCTCGGCACCAATGTCACCGTCGGCGGCTCGACCGCGACGCTTGCCAATGCAACCAGCACCCCGGCGACCTGGTCGCTCAACTCGCCGTCGCCGGCGACGGGCAACGTCACTATTACGAGCTCGACCGGTCAGACCGCCTTCACCGGGACCGTGTCGCTCAACGCCGGCAGCCAGACTTACAGCTGGAACGGTCAAGGCGCGAACGGCGTCACTTGGCCGGACGGCCAGTACACGTTGTCGATCAGCGCGACCGGCGCCAACGGTCAGCCGGTCACCGTCTCCACGCAAGTCCAAGGCACGGTCACTGGCGTCAATCTCAGCCAGAACCCGCCGCAGCTCACCGTGGGCGGACAGAGCTACCCGATCAGCTCGATCCAATCGATAAATAGCGGCAGTGCCGGCGCTCTCAGCACTCTCAACAGCAGCATTAGCAATCTCAACACCAGTCTTAACAATCTTACCCAGCTCCTGTAGCGGCGATCACCTATCGCCAGGGCGCCGACCGGTTCGCGCTCCCATGATCGCTCATTTGGGCGCCCGGTAATGGCAAAATCGCCGCCCGATGCCGTTTGCTCCGTCATTGGCGACCAATTGCGCCCGCCGCTTAGGCAAATTTTAAGTGGCCATGCGTATGGTCGGCGGCTGTGAGTTGTCGAGTTGGTGAGAGTTGCTATGACCGAACCCCATCGCCCGAGGGTTAAATACGTCATCGGGCCGGACGGTTCCCCCCTGACTATCGCCGATTTGCCGGCGCCGGGGACGAAGCGTTGGGTCATCCGCCGCAAGGCGGAAGTCGTCGCCGCCGTCCGCGGCGGCTTGCTGTCGCTCGAAGAGGCGTGCAGCCGCTACACCCTGACGGTCGAGGAATTCCTGTCCTGGCAATACTCGATCGACCAGCACGGCCTGGCCGGATTGCGCACCACCCGCATCCAGCAATATCGCCAGTAACGCGCGCTTAATCGATCTTACCGAATTGCCAACGCCGGCGGCCGCAGCCGGCGTTTTGATTTTCGGCGGCTTGCTCGAGCTTCGCTCATTCCCGCGGCCCCTACGCGCGCGTCGCCGATTTCTATGCCGCCGCAGGCCTTTATTAACCGGGTGCTAACCATCCACCGGGCAAATCTTGCCGGGTGAGACGCTATCGCGTCGCTCCGCGGGGGAAAGCCAGTGCAAGGTCTGGTGGAGTTCGCCAAAACGCTCGGCGCACCGCGCATCGCGGCGATGGGCGCCGTCACCATCGCGCTCATCGGCTTCTTCGCCTTTCTCATTCTGCGCGTGACGGCGCCGGAGATGACGCCGCTGTTCACCGACCTGTCGCTGGAGGATTCCGCCACGATCGCCAAGGAGCTCGATCGCGAGGGTGTCTCCTACGAACTGCGCAACGACGGCAACATTATCATGGTCCCGCGCGAGCGGGTCGCACGGCTGCGCATGACGCTTGCCGAGAACGGTCTGCCCAAGGGCGGCGGCGTCGGCTACGAGATTTTCGACAAGTCGGACGCGCTCGGCACGACGAGCTTCGTTCAGAACATCAACAATCTGCGGGCGCTCGAAGGCGAGTTATCGCGCACCATTCGCACGCTCGATCGCGTCGAGGACGCCCGCGTGCATTTGGTGCTGCCGGACCGGCCGCTGTTTTCGCGCGACAAGATCGAGCCGTCGGCGTCGATCGTACTCAAGCTGCACGGCACGCTCGACCAGTCGCAGGTGCGCGCCATCCGCCACCTTGTCGCCACCGCGGTGAGCGGATTGCGCCCGCAGCGCATTTCGATCGTCGACGAGCAGGGCCAGTTATTGGCCGACGGCGCGGGCGACAACACGACGGGCAGCGACGTCGGCGCCGACGAGCGGCAGGCCGCGTTCGAAAAGCATTTGCGCGAACAGGTGGAATCGATCGTCTCCTCGGTGGTCGGGCCCGGTCATTCGCGCGTGCAAGTCAACGCCGATTTCGACTTCAACCGCATCACCCAGACGTCGGACAAATACGATCCCGACGGCCGCGTCATCCGCTCCAGCCAAACCCGCGAAGAAACCTCCGATTCGAACGACGGCAACAACAATCAGGTCACGGTCGGCAACGAATTGCCCGGCGCCAATGCGCGGCAGCCGGCCGCCGCCGACGCCACCCCGCGCGACGAGAGCCGCAAGTCGGAAGAGATCGTCAATTACGAGATCTCGAAGACCACCAAGACCGAAGTGATCGAAGGCGGCCGCCTCAACCGCATCTCGGTCGCCGTCCTCGTCGACGGCACCTATGCCAAGGACGACAAGGGCGACATCACCTATCAGCCGCGCAGCAAAGAGGAGCTCGATCAGATCGCGGCGCTGGTGCGCTCGGCGATCGGTTTCGACCAGAAGCGCGGCGATCAGGTCGAGGTCGTCAATCTGCGCTTCGCCGAAACTCCGGCCAATCCCATCGTCGAGCCGACCGGCTGGCTTTCGGCGCTCCAGTTCACCAAGGACGACATCATGCGCGCCATCGAAATGGTGGTGATGGGCGTGCTTGCGCTCGTCGTCCTGCTCTTGGTGGTGCGGCCGCTGGTGCGGCGCATCATCACTCCGGACGATCGCGCCGTCGCGGCCTTGCCGCCCGGCGTCGCCCCTCGGCGACGGCTTGCCGGCGGCGGCGCCGGCCGCTGCGATCACCGCGGAGGGCGCCGACCCGGCAAAGGCGGCGGAACCGAGTCAGACCTCCAAGATGATCGACATTGCGCAGATCCAGGGCCAGGTCCACGCCCAATCGGTGCAAAAGGTGGGCGATCTCGCCGACAAGAATCCGCGTGAAACCGTTTCCATCATTCGTCAGTGGCTCACACGATTCCGCCGCAGCCTGATCCGATCAGCGTCGATTCATAAGCCCATGGCCGCATCAGCCGCAAAATCCGACGACGCCACTCAGCGAGAGATCGCCAACGCCTTGGCGAGCCTTGCCGGCAAGTCGGCCGCGCCGCCCATCAAGCGGCAGCTCAGGGGACCCGAGCGCGCCGCGGTACTTATGCTGGCGCTCGGCGAGCAGCATGGCTCCAAGATCTGGGGCATGCTCGACGACGACGAATTGCGTCAGATTTCCGTCGTGATGTCGACCATCGGCACCATCGACGCGGAATTGGTCGAGGAGCTGCTTGCTCGAATTCGTCTCGCGTATGTCGGCGTCGGGCGCGATCATGGGCACGTACGACGCGACCGAGCGGCTGCTGCAGTCCTACCTGCCGCCGGAGCGGGTCGGCAATATCATGGAAGAAATCCGCGGGCCGGCCGGCCGCAATATGTGGGAGAAGCTCTCCAACGTTCAGGAGGAGGTACTCGCCAATTATCTGAAGAACGAATACCCGCAGACGGTCGCCGTGGTGATGTCGAAGATCGGGCCGGAACATGCCGCGCGCGTGCTCGCCATCCTGCCGGAGGATTTGGCGCTCGACGTGGTCAACCGCATGCTGCGCATGGAGGCGGTGCAGAAGGAAGTGCTAGAGCGCGTCGAGCAGACGCTGCGCACCGAATTCATGTCGAACCTGTCGCAGACGCGCCGGCGCGACGCGCACGAGGTCATGGCCGAGATTTTCAACAATTTCGACCGGCAGACCGAGACCCGGTTCCTGACCGCGCTCGAAGAGGACAATCGCGAAAGCGCCGAGCGCATCAAGACCCTGATGTTCACCTTCGACGATCTGACCAAGCTCGATACCGCCTCGGCGCAAACCCTGATGCGCCACGTCGAGAAGGACAAGCTCGCGATCGCGCTCAAGGGCGCCGCCGAGCCGGTGCGCCAGTTCTTCCTGTCCAACATGTCGACGCGCGCCGCCAAGATGCTGATGGACGACATGCAGGCCATGGGTCCGGTGCGGCTGCGCGAGGTCGACGAAGCCCAGGCGCTCCTCGTCAATCTCGCCAAGGACCTCGCCGCCAAGGGCGAGATCGTGATCTCCAAGACCCGCGGCGAAGAAGAGCTGATCTATTGAGGCGATGCGGATGAGCGCAGCGAAGAAATTCCTGTTCGACGTCGACTTCGCCGGTGCTGCCGACGGCAAGCCGGCCGAGCCGACGATCACGCTCGCCGAACACGCGCTGAAGCTCGCCGACGCCGAAGCCAACGCCGCAGCAGCCGGGGCTATGCGCGGGCGCAGACCGATGCCGCCGTCGAATCCGGCCGCCGCATGGCCGACGCGCTCGAACGCATCGCGGCGGAGCTTGCCGTCGGCCAACGATGCGCTGAACGCGATCGAGACGCGGCTCGAATGCGAGGCGGTCGAGGTCGCCGTGGCGGTGGCGCGCAAGCTCGCGCCGGCCCTGATCGCGCGCGAGCCGTTCGCCGAAATCTCGGCGCTGGCGAGCGAGTGCTTCCGCCAGCTGATCGCCGCGCCGCATATCGCCGTGCGCGTCAACGACGCGCTCTATGCCGCCGCCAAGGAAAAGCTCGACGACATCGTGCGCGCCAAAAATTTTGAAGGCCGGCTGGTGGTGCTCGCCGAGCCCGATATCGCGATTGGCGACTGCCGCATCGAATGGGCGGACGGCGGCATCACCCGCGACAGCGCCACCGCCGACGCGGCGGTCGGCGCCGCCGTTGCCGGCTATCTCACCGCGCGCCGCAATGCCGCGGCGACACACGAAATTCCGAGGAGGTCTGAGCATGAGTGAGGACGGCAAAATCCCGCTACCCAACCTCGAAAGCGGATCGCAAGTCGAGGCGCCGCCGCTGGCAGCCGAGCCGGAAGGCGCCGACCACGCGCATCGCCGCCGATCTCGAAGCGGTGTTCGACGTGCCGGTGCAGGTCTCGGCGGTGCTCGGCCGTGCCCGGATGGACATCGGCGACCTTCTCAAGCTCGGCCCCGGCACCGTGCTCGAACTCGACCGCAAGGTCGGCGAGGCGATCGACATTTACGTCAACAACCGCTTGGTGGCGCGCGGCGAAGTCGTGCTGGTGGAGGAAAAGCTCGGCGTGACCATGACGGAAATCATCAAGGCGGAGCGCGCGTGATGCGTGGCGACGCGCGAACAGCGAAACGCGAATGGCGGATAGGGATTTGTGCATACTGGTTTTCGCTTACTTTATTCGCTACTCGCTGCGCGCGACGCGCCATTCGCGATTCTCTAGGTCTTAGCGGAGAAGGAACAAAAATATGCGCCTCCTGATCGTCGGCACGCTCAACGGCCAGCTCACCATCGCGACCAAGCTCGCGATGGATAAGGGCGCGTTGGTCACTCATGCCGCGGACATCGCCCAGGCGCTCGCCGTGCTGCGCTCTGGGCGCGGCGCCGACCTCCTGATGGTCGATGTCGCGATCAACATTCGCGACCTGGTCGCCGGCCTCGAACTCGAGCATATCCACGTGCCGATCGTCGCCTGCGGCACCGCCACCGATGCCCGGGCCGCGGTCGCCGCCATCCAGGCCGGCGCCAAGGAATACATCCCGCTGCCGCCCGATGCCGAACTGATCGCCGCGGTGCTCGCCGCCGTCGCCGACGACCGGCGCGAACTGATCTACCGCGACGAGGCCATGGCGCGCGTCGTCAAGCTTGCCCAGCAGGTCGCCGCGAGCGACGCCTCGGTGTTGATCACCGGCGATTCCGGCACCGGCAAGGAAGTCTTGGCGCGTCACGTGCACGCCCGCTCAAGCCGCGCCAAGAAGCCGCTGATCTGCGTCAACTGCGCGGCGATACCGGAATCGCTCCTGGAATCCGAATTGTTCGGCCACGAAAAGGGCGCGTTTACCGGCGCGGTGGCGCGCCGGGTCGGCAAGTTCGAGGAGGCCAACGGCGGCACGCTCCTGCTTGACGAGATTTCCGAAATCGACGTGCGGCTGCAGGCGAAGCTGTTGCGCGCCATCCAGGAGCGCGTCATCGACCGCGTCGGCGGCACCCGCCCGGTGCCGATCGACATCCGCATCATCGCCACCTCGAACCGCAATCTCGCCGAAGCCGTGCGCGACGGGTCCTTCCGCGAGGACCTTTTGTTCCGGCTCAATGTCGTGAATTTGAAAATTCCGCCGCTGCGCGAGCGGCCGGCCGACGTGATCGAGCTTGCGGAATATTTCATCAAGAAATACGCCGCCGCCAATGGCGTGCCGGCGCGGCCGCTGTCGCACGAGGCGCGGCGCCCGCTGACGCTGAACTACTGGCCCGGCAACGTGCGCGAACTGGAAAACACCATGCACCGCTCGGTGCTGATGGCGCGCGGCGAGGAGATCGGACCCGAGGCCATCCTCACTCCGGACGGCGTGCGGCTCGATCAGCAGAAGACCGCGCCGGCGGTGGCGCACGCGGCTTTCGCCGCCGAGCAAGCCTCGCGCGGCCTGGTCGGCCGCACCGTCGCCGAGGTCGAGCGCGATCTCATCCTGGAAACGCTCAAGTATTGTCTCGGCAACCGCACCCATGCCGCCAATGTGCTGGGCATTTCGATCCGCACGCTGCGCAACAAGCTCAACGAATATGCCGCCGACGGCATGCCGGTGCCGCCGCCGGGCGGCGGCGCCGGCGGCGAGCCGCGCGCCGCGGCTTAACAACGCTTCGCTTTCCTCGGCAAACGGCGCGATGTAAATTGCCGGAAGCATGAAGCTGCCGCGCCGCCGATTTCTCAAACATCTCGCAGCAAGCGCCGCCGCGCTGCCGTCACTGTTGCGCGGCGCCCGCGCCGACACTTACCCGTCGCGG
The DNA here is from genome assembly GCA_963823225.1 of uncultured Alphaproteobacteria bacterium. Classification (GTDB taxonomy): domain Bacteria; phylum Pseudomonadota; class Alphaproteobacteria; order Rhizobiales; family Xanthobacteraceae; genus BOG-931. Next base: position 606,951 of record CAWGKM010000002.1, read on the forward strand.
CCCATCCATCTTCTCGTCGGATTTCCACCGGGCGGCGCGGCCGACATTATCGCGCGGCTGACCGCGCAGATGCTGTCGGAGCGCCTGGGTCAGCCGTTCGTCGTCGAAAACCGGGGCTCCGCAGGTCAGCAAATCGCCGCCGAATCGGTCGTCAACGCGACGCCCGACGGTTACACGCTGCTGTTGCTGGCGAATCCGAACGTCATCAACGGCATGCTGAACCCGAGCCTCAGCTTCAATTTCACCCGCGATCTCGCGCCGATTGGCGGCGTCGATCTCAATCCGCTGATCCTGGAAGTGCACCCATCGCTGCCGGTGCACACCGTTCCCGAGCTCATCGCTTATGCCAAGGTTCATCCCGGCGAGCTCAACATGGCCTCGGGCGGCGTCGGCTCGACCCCGCATCTCGCCGGCGAACTGTTCAAGATGCTGACCGGCGTCAACATGCTGCACGTGCCGTATCGCGGCGATGCGCCTGCCGTCACCGACCTGCTCGCCGGCCAGATGCAGGTGATGTTCGATCTGATCCTGCTGTCGCTGCCGCACATTCGCAGCGGCGAACTGCGCGGCCTCGCCGTGACCAGCGCAAAACGCCTGCCGACGCTGCCCGACTTGCCGCCGGTTGCCGATTTCGTGCCGGGCTACGAAGCCTTCGCCTGGCAAGGCGTCGCCGCGCCGAAGGCGACGCCGCCGGAGATCGTCGCCCTGCTCAACGGCGAAATCAACGCCGCGCTCGCCGATGCCAAGATCGCCTCGCGCATCGCCGACCTCGGCGGCATACCGATGCCGACGACGACGGCCGAGTTCGGCAAGCTGATCGCCAGCGAAATCGACAAATGGGGCAAGGTCATCAAGTTCGCGAAGATCAAGACGGGCTGATGCTGCGTTTCCCGGACGCGGTGCAGCGTGAAACGGTGCGCCGCTGATCCGGTACCTTTCCAGACTCGGCGCTTGCGAAGGTCCCGGTTCTGCAGCGCACCACCATAGCGCGCGCAAGACGCGCGTAAACGCGCTTATGGTGCTGCGCTGCGCCCGGGAGACATTGGTCTCACTTCGTCGCGTCGCCGCCATCGACCATGATGGTCTCGACCTCGCCGGCGCCGTTTTTGCGGCGGAAGGCGGCCGCCACGTCGTATTCCTTGGAGGTGAAGCAGGCGACACCCTGCTCGAAGGTCGGAAACTCGATCACCACGAAGCGCTCGAACTTGCGCGGGCCTTCCATGACCTGGAAGCGGCCGCCGCGGGCCAAGACCTTGCCGCCGTATTTGGCGATGATGGCCGGTACCTGGTCGGTATATTTCTTGTACTCGACCGGATCGTTGATCTTCGAACGCGCGACCCAATAGGCTGGCATGATTTCCTCCGCGGTTGGCATGGAGGAATTACACGGCGGACCGCCGCGCGCAACGCCGACGTTAGGTCTCGGCGAACAAGCCGCGCAGCAATTTTGCCGGCATCGAGTTTGGTTGGGCGGCCGGACGCGGCGCCCACCATGCGCCGGCCGAGCGCGCCGAGGAAGTCGTTCTTCGCCATCGGCTTGGCGAACAGGTAGCCCTGCCCGATGTCGCAGCCGATGCCTTGCAATTTGTGGCTTTCGTGCACCGTTTCGATGCCTTCGGCGACGGTCTTGAGCGCGAAGCGTTTGGCCAGCTCGACGATGGTCTCGCACAATCCGGCATTGACTTTGTCGAGATGGCAGTCGGTGACGTAGCTGCGGTCGATCTTGAGCTCGCTGAACGGCAGTTGCCGCAATCGCGCCAGCGACGAATAGCCGGCGCCGAAATCGTCGAGCGCGAGCGTGCAATTGAGCGCGCGCAACTGATCGGCGACGTCGTTGGCGATCTTGAGATCGTTCATCGCCTCGTCCTCGGTGACTTCGAGGATGAGACCGGGCCAGGTGTCCGAGGCCGGCCGTTCTTCGCGTAACATCTGCGCGATCGGCAGTTTGACGAAGGCCGACACCGGCACATTGACCGAGAGCTTCACCGAGGCGCCGAGCGCCGCGCAATCCTCGAAGTCGCGCAACGCCGCGAGGATGACGCGCTCGGTCAAAGCGAGCATGTCGTCTTCCTTGGCGCCGGGCAGGAATGCGCCGGGGCTGATCATGCTGCCGTCCGGCCGGCGCGCGCGCACCAGGCCTTCGGCGCCGACCAGACGCTTCGAGCGCAGATCGATCTTCGGCTGGTACCACAGCTCGATCCAGTTGCGCCGCAGCACGTCGCGCAGCGTCACCTTGCCGTCGCCCGGTTCGGGCTCGGCCGGCGTCGACGCGAACAGCGTGCGCAATCCGTCGAACATGGCGGAATACTTCCTCGTCGAGGTGAGTTTGCCGGATGAGGAGCGTAAGCACCGTTAATATGCCGCTCTGCGCACTCGCTATGCTTTGCAAAGCGTAACCGCTTTACCGAGAATGCGCGGCAACTGTGCCATTGCGGAGCCGCGCGAACCCCGAACCCACAAGCCGGGCCTCACTCCGCGGCGCGGCGCGCGGCGACGATCTGATCGGCGGTGCGGCCGGTGAGTTCCGCCATGTGATCGAATTTGAAGGTGAACGTGCCGGCGCCGGCGGTCGCGGAGCGGATTTCGACGATCAGATCGCCGATCTCCGCCTCCGGCATTTTGGCGCGGACCACGTCCCAGCCGTCCCAGCCCTCGCGGGTATCGAAGCCGAGGATTTGGCCGCGCCGCCCCGACATCAGCGCGTTGATCTTAGCGGTGGCCTCGCTGGGACAGACGATCTCGACCAGATGGATCGGTTCGAGCAGCACCGGCTGGCATTGCGGCAGGCCTTCGACAATGCCGATGCGGCCGGCGGTGCGGAACGCCATGTCGGAGGAATCGACGGTGTGATACGAGCCGTCGATCAACGCCACGGTAAGATCGACCACCGGGAAGCCGAGCGGTCCGTGCTTGAGAGCGTCGATGACGCCCTCCTCGACCGACGGGATATAGTTGCGCGGCACCACGCCGCCGCTGATTTTTTCCTCGAAGCTGAAGCCGGAACCGCGCGGCAACGGCTTGATGTCGAGCACGACGTCGCCGTATTGGCCGTGGCCGCCGGATTGTTTCTTGTGGCGGCCGCGTTGCACGATGCCTTTGCGGATCGTTTCGCGGTAACCGACGCTCGGCGTGCGCCGCTCGATGGCGACGCCGTAGCGGTCGCTCAACCGCTCGGTGGCGACGCGCAGATGCATTTCGCCCTGACCCCACAGCACCACTTCGTGGGTCTCGGCGTTGTGCACGATGGTGATCGAGGGATCCTCCTCGGCGAGCCTGTTGAGCGCCTGGCCGAGTTTCACGTCGTCCTTGCGCTCCTTCGCCGAAATCGCAATGGCAAGCACCGGCGGATAAGGCGCGACCTTGGCCAGCGCGGGATGGGCCTGCTTGCCCGCCGTGAGCGTATCGCCGGTTTTGGCCTTTTCCAGCTTGGCGAAGGCGACGGTCTCGCCGACCGCGGCCGGTCCGCGCTTCTCGCTGGATTGGCCGACGAGCTTGAACACGCCGGCGACGCGGCCGGCCTCGTCGTCGCCCGACAGGAAGGTCGTGCCGTCGCCGGCCTGTCCCGCCAACATCCGCACGATCGACATTTTGCCGCCATGCGCGGTGTTCTGCGTCTTGAGCACATAGGCGACCGCCTCGTTGCCGGCCTTGACGCCGAGACGCTTGGCGGTCTCGGCGATGCCCGGCGATTCATGGCGCAGCGCCTTCAACAGCCGCAGCACGCCGTTGGCCCGCGTCGCGGTTCCCAACAGCACGGGACAGACCAGGCCGTCGCGCAATTCGCGCCGCAGGTCGTCGAACACCTTGTCGCGCGGCGGCTGAATGTCTTCGAGCAATTGCTCCATCAGCTCGTCGTCGTGGTCCGCGAGCGTTTCCAGCATCGAGAAGCGCGCCGTCTTTTCCAGGTCCGCGGCATCGCCTTCGAGCGGCACGACTTCGGAGGGCGCATGTTCCTTGTAGACATAGGCGCGCTCCAGCGCGAGGTCGACGAAGCCGGTGATGATGTCGCCGGCGAAAGTCGGGATTTGCCGCAAGATCAGCTTGGTGCGCGACGCCGGCTGCAACAATTTCAGCACGTCGCGGACGCCGGCATCGGCCTTGTCGATCTTGTTGACGAACAGGATACGGGAAATTTTCCGCTCTTCCAGCTCGCGCAGGATGAGCTGAAGCTGCGGGATCTTCTTCTCGTCCAATTCGCACACGACCACCGCCGCGTCGATCGCCGGCAGCACCGCGCGCATGTCGTGGACAAATTCGACCGAGCCGGGACAGTCGAGCAAGGCATACGAGTCGCCCATGAACTGAGTGGTGGCGACCGTCAATTCGACGCTCATGCGATGATGGCGCGCCTCTTTGCTGGCGTCGCCGACGGTATTGCCGGCCTCGATGGTCCCCTGGCGCTGGATCGCTCCGGTGCGGGCGAGGATCGCCTCAAGGAGCGCGGTCTTGCCGCTCTGGAACGGACCGACCAGCGCGACGCAGCGCGGACCCGTCGCTCGCGTGCCGTTGCCGTTTGCCGCCATCGCTACCTCCCGCAACCGCCTCCGAGAGCGAACCCGTCGTTTCGGCGCGGGCCGCAACAAACTGTCGAGGTGTCCATCGTTTCAGGCGTCGCCGGTGAAGGTCAAGGGGCGCGACATCGCGCCCCGCCCCGCCCCGGCCCGCTCCGGCCCGGCAGCGCCGACGGACCCATGCGCCGTCATTCATTGCGCGAGATGCAGCTCCAGCGAGCCGATGCCGGCGGCGACATCGAGTCCGACCTGGCCCTGCACCGACACCGGCTGCAACGCCACCGAACGCCCCGATCCACCGATCAGCACGTTGGCGCCGAGACCGGCGCCGATGGTCGCTTCGGCCTGCGCTCCGGTATAGGTGCCGGTGAGCATCCCGCTATAGCGGTTGGTGCCGGCAAACACCGTCCAAACGATCGCACTGCCGCTGGTCACGCCGATGTCGAGACCGATCTTGGTCATGGTTCCGGTATAGGCTTCCGGCGGCCCGTTATCCGGCTGAAAGTTGCAATTCACGTTGCGTTGCGAGCCGACGACCATGCCGATACCCGCCGAAAGCGAGCATGTAAGCGTGCCGACTTGCACGCGGCTCGGCTGCGCCTGGGCCGGCAGTGTCGCCGTCGCCGCGAGCGCCGCCGCCGCCATGAATACGGTCGCCAAACTCTTACAAATCATATGCTTACTCCCTGACCCGGCCCGCCCATGGGCCTGTTGCCACGGATTGTAATGAAGATTAAAGCCGGCGTCTCCTGCCGTTTTGTGCAGCGTTAAGGAACCGGGCAGCCGAACGCGACATAAGAATGCATGCGGCGCTTGCTTAATCTTCCCCTCCCCTGCTTGCGTGGTGGGGAGGGGAACTAGAAAAACCCCAGCGACTCGCAGCCCTTGCCGGCGTAGAAACTGCCCATCGCCCGCCGCTTCGGAATATCGATGACGTGGACCGAGCCGTCGCCCTGGCAGGCGACGAACAATTCGTCGCCGCGGAACGCCATGTCCATCGGCTGCGAACCGACTTTGATCGCGGTCTGCTCGCGAAATGACGGATCGACCAGACTCACGGTATCGCTGTTGAGGCTGGTGACGCCGAGCAGGCTGTTGTCCGGCGCGTAACGCGCGATCTGGGCGGCCTTCGGCACGTCCTTGAGGACGACCTCGTCGCGGACGCGGCCGGCCGCGGTATCGATCAAGAATAATGTCGGCTGCGCGTCGTCGACCGCGACCACGGTGCGGCCGTCGGGCGCAATCGCGATGCCGGCGAGCGGCCGCGGCGTCTTGATCTTGCCGAGCAATTTCCGTTTCGGCAGGTCGATGACGGAGACGGTCGCATCCTCCTCGTTCTCGGTGTAGAGGCGCGCGCCGTCCGGCGCGATGATCAAGCGGTGGCCGTTGGTCGAGCCGGAATCGATCGCCTCGACAACCGTGTTGGTCTTGCGGTCGATCACCGCCACCGCCGCCGAGTTCTCGCAGGTGATGTAAATGAAGCCGTCGGGCCCGAGTTTCAGCGTATGCGGCGCGACATAGGGGGCGAGGTCGATGGTGGCGACGTGCGCGCGCTTGTGCAGGTCGAAGACGCACAGATGATGCTGCGGATTGGGATTGCGGCCGTGGATGCCGTCGCCGAAGATCGGCACATAGGCGAAGCCGGTTTCCGGCACCACCAGCAATTCGTGCACGGTTTTCGGAAAGCCGTCGATCGCAACCTCGGTTTCATAGGTCTTCGGATTGAGGAACAGGACTTTGGTTCCCATCTTGTCGACCGCGATCATGCCGTGTTCAACGTCAGCCATGGTTGCTTCCCTTGAATGTGACGACGAGTCTACCGCGTCATGCCTGGGCTTGTCGCGGGCATCCACGTTTTTGCGGCGACAAGAAAGATGAAGACGTGGATGGCCGGGACAAGCCCGGCCATGACGGTTACGATGGGATCACACCGGGAGTGTCATCAATGAACGCCGTCGCCAGCCATAACATCAAATTGCTCAGCCACTGCGACCAGGGCGGCCGCGGCGACGGCGTGCAGGTGATGGTCAATCGCGGCTTCGCCTATATCGGCCACGGTTTTTCCAACGGCATCACCGTGATCGACGTGCGCGATCCGAAGCACCCGAAGCCGGTCGATTTCCTGCCCTGCCCGCCGAACACCCGCGCGCATCATTTGCAGACCGCCAGCCATGAAAGATTTGGCGATTTGCTGTTGGCGGTCAACGGCCCGAGCGTGTGGACCATGCAGGTGAGCCAGGAAGCCTATTTCGCCGGCGCCTCGGGCGACGCGCTCGCCGGACAAAAGTTCACGACGGGCTTGCGCGTCTACGATCTGGCGAAACCGGGGGCGCCGCGCGAAATCGCTTTCTTGCCGCTCGGCGGCTTGGGGCCGCATCGCATCTGGTACGTCGGCGCGCGCTACGCCTATGTTTCCGTTCACTTGCCGGAATTTTCCGACCACATGCTGGTGATCGTCGACATGGCGGAACCGACGCGCCCGCAGGTCGTCGGCAAATTCTGGCTGCCGGGCATGTGGAGCGGCGGCGGCGAGACGCCGAGCTGGCCCAAAGGCAAGCGCTACGCGCTGCATCACGCGTTGGTCGCCGGCAATCTCGCCTACAGCGCTTGGCGCGACGGCGGATTGGCCGTGATCGACGTCGGCGATCCGACGAAACCCACATTAATATGTCACCGCAACTGGGATCCGCCGTTCGGCGGCGGCACGCATTCGCCGCTGCCGTTGCCGGACCGCAATCTGCTCGTCGTCGCCGACGAGGCGAATTTCGCCGACTGCAAGCTCGGGCTCCGCTACATCTGGATTTTCGACGTCCGCGTGCCGGCCAATCCGGTCAGCATCGCGACCATGCCGATCCCGGACGAGGCCGACTACTGCAACAAGGGCGGCAATTTCGGCCCGCATAATCTGTGGGAGAATCGCCCGGGCGGGTTCCAAAGCTCGCGCATCGTTTTCGCCACATTGCACAATGCCGGCGTGCGCGCTTACGACATCGCCAATCCCTTTGCGCCGCGACAAATCGGCTATTTCGTGCCACCCGATCCGGCGCGCATGTTCGATCCGCGGCCGAACCGGCCGCAAGTGATTCAATCCTGCGACTGCTACGTCGACAAGGACGGCGTGATGTATCTCACCGATTCCAATGCCGGCCTTTATATTTTGCAGTTCGAGGGATGACGCTGACTTCAGCTCTGCCCGGCGGGGAGAGGGAGAAGCGAGTAGCGCGACACGCGACCAAATCGCATCTGCATTGACAGGGTGCGGCGGCCCTACCACACTCAGTCAAACCAGAGCCGCTCAAGCGGCCGGCGGGCGCATCAAGGGGAGGATCGCATGGCAACGACAGTGACTGCGGCGCAGGTCGGCGGACCGGGCCGCCAGACCATCGAAGGATTCGTCGGCGCGGCGTTGGACGAGGCGAAAATATCGCCGCTCCACATCAAGGTGATTTCGCTTATCGCCGCGGGATATTTCTTCGACGTCATCGATTACATCGTCCAGGGCTCGCTGTTCCCGGACATGATCAAGTCCGGCTTCGCAACCCCCGGCGGCGCCGCTGCCATCGTCAGCGCCACCACGGTCGGAATGTTCATCGGCACCGCCGCCCAAGGCGAGTTCAGCGACCGGTTCGGCCGCAGGTTCGTCTATCAGTTCAACCTTCTCTTGTTCGGCGTGTTCACGATCCTCGGCGCATTCGCCCCGGACATCACGCTGCTCCTTGTCTGCCGCTTCATCGCCGGGCTGGGGCTTGGCGCCGAACAACCGCTCTGTTTCGTCTACGCCGGCGAATATTCACCCAAGCGCATCCGCGGCCGCATCCTGGCGATCATTCATTTCGTCGGCGGCGCCTGCGTGTGGCCGATCTCGACGCTGTTCGTGCTCGCCTTCCGCGATACGATTCACTGGCAAGGGGTGTGGATCTGCTTCGGCATCGGCGCGCTGATCGTGTGGGTGCTCCGCTTCACGCTGCCGGAATCGCCGCGTTATCTGTCGACGCACGGCCGCGGCAAGGACGCGATCGACATCCTCGGCCGGCTCGGCATTGCTGGACCGAAGGAGCCATTGACGACCGATGCCGCCAGCAACACCAAGAGCGATCCCTTCGCAGTGGTATTCAGGCAGTTTCCGGTCCGCGTCATCGCCGGCATGATCTGCTTCTCGGCGTTCTTCGGCGTGGCGATCGGGCTCGGCGGCTGGCTGCCCAGCATCATGGTCGACAAAGGCTTCACCATCACCAAGTCGCTGACCTTCACGCTCGGCATGAACCTCGCGGTGCCGTGCGCCAGCCTCTGCATGATGTACACGCTCGATAAATACGGGCGGAAAGTCACCTCGATCGTCGCATTTATCGGCGCGGGCATCATGGCCGTCGTGTTCGCCAATGCCGGCACCGATATGGAACTCTTGGTCGCCGGCTTCATCATGGTCTTCTTCATCCAGGTCGCCGGCAATGCGATGCAGATCTTCGCCTCCGAGGTGTTCCCCACCAACGCGCGGACATCGGGCTTCGGCTGGGCCGCGGGCGTCGGCCGGCTCGCCACCGCCGGCATCTTCCCGGCGATTCTGTGGGTCAAGAACGGCTGGGGGCTGACCACGGTGTTCGCTTGTCTCGCGATCGTGCTGTTGATCGCCGCGGTTTCGGTGATCTTCCTCGGTCCGGAGGCAAGGCAAAGAAGCCTCGACGAAATCGCGCCGCCGACGGGGTAAAAAATCCTCCCCCGCGATAGCGGGGGAGGAAAATGAGGCGTCATACCAACGGCGTTAGGCACTGACTTATTTAGCTGTCATCATCCGCGGAGGCGGATGATCCAGTAATCGCCGCACCGACGGCGTTTACTGGATGCTCCGCTTTCGCGGAGCATGACAAGTCACGAATCATCGCCGCTGGTATTACTGCAGATTGCCGCAGAAGCGCTGGATGCGCGTGCAGGCCTCTTCCGGCGCGCTGGTCGACCAAAACCCGCGCCCCCCAACCACTCGACGTCAACCTAGTTTAGAAATAGCGTCTGTCATTTGTTCCTGGGCCAGCTGAGACTTGAAGTAATTATTTGCACTTACGGCGTTGGCCTTACTGAGCACCCTAGAACATAATTTGACGGCCCTTTTAAAAGGCGTTGCCAACTTGGATTTTTCCGCCCGCAAGTCCTTGATTGTCGAGATTATTTTCGTTTCATTTTTAGGCAAGGCCTCACTGCCAAAGAGAAAGAACGCGAATGCTCTGCTGAGGTGAAAGACGCCATACGTCAGCAGGCTGTGGACGCTTTCGCCCTTCTGCTTCGCTTTTGCCTCTTTTAATCCTTCCTTTTTGCAGTACTCGTAAATGTAATAACAGAGCGCGAGTTGAAGTGGGTTTGAATTTTTAAATATGTCTACGTACAAATCAGATTCATATATCCTATACTTCTGCGCTCGGCTAATAGTTGGGAGCTTCTTCTTAATGGCCAAATATGCCTGTCCTGCCTTTTCACTATCAATTATTTTTGACTTCGCGTGACCTTTGGATCGAGCTTCTCCCCGCTTTCGCTCATAAAACAATCCAAGCTTGTTCTCAATCGTTTGTTGAATAAGCGACTGGGATTCGTCGTTCGAATATAGGTCGCGCGAAACGATCGAGTTTTGGTTATTAGACGCCAAGACAATTTTGCTAATCAAAGCGGGATCTTCAAGTTGATATATTTTCGCTAACACCCGGACTGCAGGGCTTAATTTTTTCGCATTCGCAGCCTCGCGAAGAGTCACTGATGTTTGGCATCCATTGATTATCTGGACATTTTTGACCTTCACGACTGGCTCATCCGGGTCCTTGATCACGTCCAGATGACTGCAGACCATCGTGATACCGTTATTCTTCAACCAGAACGTTTTTGCCTCCAATTCATCCTGAGAAGCTGCCAGAATATTTGCGTTTATTCGGCCCCCTAATCCCAAGTGATCGCGCAAATTCATATCGAAAATAGCATCTTTCGGTTCGATTGCGGCTAACCTAGCGATCTCTTCACCTGAGACCGTACAGACGACAGCCTTGTACCCCTCGGAGGTGAATTCAATGATCGAAGGACGATTAACATCATAGATGATGTTTATGTCCTCATGTATTTTGCGATCGGCTGTATTTTTTTGCCACCAAAGATCATACAGTTCTTCTGCACCAAGCAGCTCGAATGAGAATTTTTCAAAACCCATCGCCAATGATTTGGAGGTTAAACTATCTATAGCCTCATTAGTTTCCTGACCGACATCCGAAACATTGGCCTGCACCCGGTTTGGTTGACACCCGCCTAAGCGAATCCCGCCTGCATCTCGAACTCCACGGGACTTAGATATCCGATCGTCGAATGCCGACGCTTCGGATTATAGAAGCATTCAATGTAGTCGAATACGTCAGCCTTGGCTTGGTCGCGCGTGCGATAGGTTTTGCGCGCTGTGCGCTCGGTCTTCAACGAGGAGAAGAAGCTCTCCATCGCCGCATTGTCCCAGACGTTGCCCGCACGGCTCATCGAGCAGACGACGCCGTGGTCGGTCATCAGCTTCTGGAACTGCTCGCTGGTGTATTGGCTACCGCGATCGGAGTGATGCAGTAGCGCGTCGGGCTTGCCTCGTCGCCAGATCGCCATCACCAGGGCATCGGTGACGAGCTGGGCCGTCATCTCAGCACTCATCGACCAGCCGACCGCGCGCCGCGAGAACAGATCGATCACCGCAGCCACATAGAGCCAACCTTCCGCTGTCCAGACATAAGTGAAGTCAGCGATCCATTTGCGGTTGGGAGCGGGCGCTTCGAAGGTGCGGTTGAGCACGTTGGGAGCGACGGCGGCGACCTGCCGCTCACCCAGATCGGGCGGCAGTCGACGCCGGCGCGGACGGGCTTTGAGAGCCTGTAGCCGCATCAATCGCTCGATCCGGTGCAGGCCACATGATACGCCCTCCGCAAGCATGTCGTGCCACACCCGCCTGGCGCCATAGGTTCGATCGCTGGCGAGGAAGCTTGCGCGAACCTTGGCGCCCAACTCCTCATCGCTCCGGCTGCGCTGACTGCGCGGTCGTGTCAGCCAGGCATAGAACCCACCCCGCGAGACACCGAGCGCCCCGCACAACCAATCCGCCGGCCAGATCCCCCGGTGCTTCGCGATGAAGGCGAACTTCACGTCAATTCCTTCGCGAAGTAGGCCGCGGCTTTTTTTAGGATGTCGCGCTCAGCCTTCAGCCTGATCACCTCGCGCTTGAGCTGCGCGATCTCAGCCTGCTCCGGCTTCATCTGACCTTGGCCGGGAAACGCATGCTGCGGATCGTCCGCTTGCGCCTTCACCCAACTGCGCAACTGTGACTGATGCACACTAAGATCCTGCGAGGCCTGGGCATACGACACGCCCCGCTCGTTGATCAGCCGCACAGCCTCAAGCTTGAACTCGCGTGTAAACTTCCGCCTTTCCATGACTCACCTCCGGTCCCATAAAAACACCTAACTCGGTGTCTTCGGAACCGGGTGCAGGCCAACTCGTGCTCGGGCATTTTCCGTATCATCTTCCACTCTGATTACATCGATTTGTTTCTCTCCAGAGCCCTCAATTAACTCGTCCGCTGGGATTTCGCCCTCTTCTAAGTTGAAAAGCACGTCATAGACCCAATGTAGAAAATCGCCGCCGCCAGCTTCGAAATCCTCAATTATCTCTTCGATTAAATTCTTTTTCGCAGCATACGTCATCGACTTCCCCGCCATGCTCTTGGTGTGCCATGCCTACGAAATTTCTACTATGCGTTGCATGGTTTTGCTAGATACGGAACCACATCCTGCGATAGTGGCAATTGTACTCCTCCACCTGGGTCCCGAGGCGCGGCAAAAGAGCCTCGACGAGATCGCGCCGCCGACGGGGTAAAAATCTACCCGTCACCCTGAGGTGCTCGGCGCATAGCGCCGAGCCTCGAAGGGCGACGGCCCGGGTTCCTCGACCGCATCCTTTGAGGCTCCCCCGATCAAGTCGGGGGTCGCACCTCAGGATGACGGATTACAGTCTGTAACAAGCGGCCGCCGTCAGGCGGCCGCTTTCGCGTTCCGGCTACCGCAAATTGCCGCAGAAGCGCTGGATGCGCGTGCAGGCTTCCTCGAGCGCGCTGGTCGCGGTCGCATACGAGATGCGGAACGCCGGACTGACGCCGAACGGCGCGCCCTGCACCACCGCGACGCCTTCGGCTTCCAGAAGCTCGGTGACGAAGTCTTCGTCGGTGGCGAGCTTTTTGCCGGTCGGCGCCGTCCGGCCCATGGTGCCGGCGCAGGACGGATAGACGTAGAACGCGCCCTCCGGCTTCGGGCACTGGATGCCCTTGGCCTGGTTGAGCATCGACACGCAGAGGTCGCGGCGCTCCTTGAATATCTTGTTGTGCTTGGGGATGAAATCCTGCGGCCCATTGAGCGCCTCGACCGCCGCCCATTGCGCCACCGCGGTTGGGTTCGACGTCGACTGCGACTGAATCATCGCCATCGTTTCGATGAGCTTCTGCGGGCCGCCGGCATAGCCGATGCGCCAGCCGGTCATGCAATAGGCCTTGGACACGCCGTTCACCGTTAGCGTGCGCTCGTAAAGCCGCGGCTCGAGCTGTGCCGGCGAGTAGAACTCGAAGTCGTCGTAGACCAGGTGCTCGTACATGTCGTCGGCCATGACGTGGACGTGCGGATGGCGAACCAGCACGTCGGTGATCGTCTTCAATTCGGCGCGCGTATAGGCGGCGCCGGTCGGATTCGACGGCGAGTTGAAGATGATCCACTTGGTCTTCGGGGTGATCGCCTTTTCCAAGGCTTCCGGCTTCATCTTGTAGGCGGCGTCCATCGTGGTGACGACCGGCACCGGCTCGCCGCCGGCGAGCAGCACCATGTCGGGATAGCTCACCCAATAGGGCGCCGGGATGATCACCTCGTCGCCCGGATTGATGGTCGCCATCAGCGCGTTGTAGAGCACCTGCTTGCCGCCGGTGCCGACGATGATCTGCGACGGCTTGTAATCGAGCTTGTTCTCGCGCTTGAACTTGCGCGCCACCGCGGCCTTGAGTTCGGCGATGCCGTCGACGGCCGTGTATTTCGACGACTTGCCGTCGCGGATCGCCTTGATCGCCGCCTCTTTGATGTTGTCGGGCGTGTCGAAGTCCGGCTCGCCGGCGCCGAGCCCGATGACGTCGCGGCCGGCCGCCTTCAGCGCACGCGCTTTATCCGTGACGGCGATGGTCGCCGACGGCTTGATGCGCTTGATATAGTCCGCGATGAAGGCCATTTCCGATTCTCCTCTCCGTTTCCGGGCTTAAGGCGCGTGCTTGGTAAAGCTGCGCTGCCGCACAGGCAAGCGCGAAATCCTCAAATGACCCTCACAGTTTCGGCATTTGCAGCGGGGCGTGCGCCCGGCGCAACACTCCGTTAAGGCCGCCCTGGCCTAATGCCCCGCACACGGCCATCAGGGAAGTGCCATGATCTCCGCAATGCGCCGGGCGCGCGGGATTTTGCGCAGCGGCGACTGGCTCACGCGCGAGCGCATCCGGCTGGTCGCCATTGTGCTGTTGATCGCTTCGACCGCCGGCCTTGTCTTTCTGGCGGCGACCTCGCGCGGCGCGGTCGACCTCCAAGGCCGGCCGCTCGGCACCGATTTCGCCAATGTCTATGCCGCCGGCAGCTATGTCCGCGGCGGCAACGCCGCTGCGGCATTCGACCCGGCCCAGCAGTTCGCCCGCGAGCGCGCCATCTTCGGCGCCACGACGCAGTTCTACGGCTGGCACTATCCGCCGTACTTTCTGTTCGTCGCCGCCGCTTTGGCCTGGATGCCTTATGGGCTTGCGCTGGCGGTCTGGCAGGCGACGACGCTCGGGCTTTATCTCATAGCGATGTGGGGGATCTTCCAGTCGTCATTCCGGGGCCCGCCAATGACGGCAGACTGGCTCCTGCTCGCGCTGGCGTTCCCCGCGGTGCTGATCAATGTCGGGCACGGCCAGAACGGCTTCTTGACCGCGGCGCTGCTTGCCGGCGCACTGATCGCGCTCGACCGCCGTCCGCTGCTTGCCGGCATCCTCTTCGGCCTGCTCGTCTACAAGCCGCAATACGGACTTCTGCTGCCGATCGTGCTGGCGGCAAGCGGCCGCTGGAAATGCTTTGCCGCCGCCGCCGCGACCGTCGCGCTCATGACGGTTGCGACCACGCTCGTTTTCGGCGCTGCGGTCTGGCACGCCTTCCTGGCTTCGACGGAGTTCACGCGCAGCGTCGTGCTCGAACAGGGCAATACCGGCTGGTACAAGATTCAAAGCGTGTTTGCCTGGGCGCGGATGTGGGGCGCGCCGGTGCCGCTGGCTTACGCGTTGCAAGGCGCCACCATCGTAACGCTCGGCGCCGCGCTCGCTTGGCTATGGCGCAGCACAGCGTCCTATCCGCTCAAGGCGGCGGCGCTCTGCCTTGCCACCATCCTCGCCACCCCGTACAGCTTCGATTACGACATGATGGTGCTGGCGCCGGCCATTGCCTGGCTTGCCGTCGACGGTCTCGAGCGCGGCTTTGGGCCTTGGGAAAAGACGGCGCTCGCGGCGCTCTGGCTGGCGCCGCTTCTCGCCCGCAGCATCGCGCATCTCAGCCTCGTCCCGCTCGGCGTGCCGGCCATGCTGACGGCGTTCGTACTGATTTTGCGGCGCAGCGAAGCGTTCGCCGCGCCAATGTCATTATTCGCCTACCGCGCCAAATCAAACGGCAACGTCAAAAGCCACGACATCGCCGCGTTCAAGTCGTAAGATTGCAATAGTCGCGCGATAGTGCGGCACGGGAATTTTGGCAGCGGCTTTTGGCAGCGGCGATGTTCACGCTCTATTCGATGCAGCGTTCGGGAAACAGCTACAAGGCGCGGCTCGCCTTGGCTCAGCTCGGCATCCGCTATCGGCTGGTCGAGATCGACATCAT
This sequence comes from uncultured Alphaproteobacteria bacterium, assembly GCA_963823225.1. Lineage (GTDB taxonomy): Bacteria > Pseudomonadota > Alphaproteobacteria > Rhizobiales > Xanthobacteraceae > BOG-931. The sequence continues at coordinate 622,378 of CAWGKM010000002.1, forward strand.
CAAAGGCGAGAGCCACACGCCGGAATTCCTCGCCAAGAATCCGAACGGTCAGGTGCCGCTGCTCGAGGTCGCGCCCGGCCGCTACCTCGCGGAATCGAACGCCATCCTCTGGTACATCGCCGGCGGCACGCCGCTCGCGCCGGACGATCGCATCGATCGCGCCGACGCGTTGCAGTGGATGTTCTTCGAGCAGCACAGTCTGGAGCCCAATCTCGGCGCGGCCTATTTCTGGCTGACGCTGATCAAGGGCGGCCGCGACTTGCAGCAGCACGCGCTCGAAGATTGGATGGAAGAAGGCAACCGCGCGCTCGGCGTGATGGAAAAACATCTGGCGCTGAACGATTTTTTCGCCGCCGGCCATTACACCATCGCCGACATTGCGCTCTACGCCTATACGCACGTCGCCGATCAATGCGACTACGACCTCGCGCCGTTTCCGGCGATCCGCGCCTGGCTCGACCGCGTCGTCAACGAGCCCGGCTATGTGGCGATGGACTATCGGCCGACCGCGGCGATGGCGGCGATGTGAATGTGGCGGCAAGGCCACGCTGCCGGTTTATCGTTGGCGGCAGCTTCGGCGTTAACCCTTCATTAACCAAAAACCACCGAGTCGCCTTTATTCTTCAACGGCTTCGCCCAAGTCCGGCGCGACATTGCGGGACCACAAACTGATTCGCCAAGGATAACGCGCCATGACCGAGTTGAGCGGGACCGTCGGTTTTGCGTCCCCGAGGACCGACCGGAGATTTTCCCGGCGACGCCACGGCGTCGAATTGTTTGCCACGCTGGCGCTCGCGCTTTCGCTGGTGATCGCGGCGACCGCAGTGTCGATCGGCATGGCGCGCGCGCAATTACTTCCGCCCATCCATGCCCCGCTTGCCGGGAATGGTTAGGGGCACCCCGCGGCGCGGGAACCCGGGGTGGGGCGCTACTCAGTCTTGATCCCGGCCGCCCTGATGATCGGCCACCACTTGTCGATTTCGGCCTTGTTGTAGGCCGCGAGCGCCGCCGGATTCTGCTGCTCGCGCGGGAAAATGACCTGGCCGAGCCCTTCGAGCCGCGCCCGCACGGCCGGGTCGGCCAACGCGGTCATGACGGCGGCATCGAGCCGATCGACGACGTCTTGGGGCGTGCCCTTGGGCGCCCAAAGACCGTGCCAGAACGTGATGCTCAAGCCCGGTATGCCCGACTCCACCATCGTCGGGGTGTCCGGCGATTTCGGCCAACGGTGTTCGCTCATGACGGCATAGGCCTTGTATCTGCCGGCCTGCACGTTGCCGAGTGTGGCCGATGCTTCGAGGCAGGACAGGTCGATTTGGCTGCCGATCAAATCCTGCATTGCCGGCGCGGCCCCGCGATACGGCACGTATTGAAAATGGGCGCCGGTCTTCTGCTGGATCGACAGCGCGCACAGATGCGCGGCGCTGCCGGCGCCGACGGTCCCGAACGTGACCGGATTGGGATTGGACTTCAACCAGGCGATCAGCTCGGTTGCGGTGTTCGGCGGCAGCGCGTTTTTGCCGAGAACCCACAGCGGCGAGTAGGCCAAGAGCGAGATCGGCTGAAGATCCTTCATGACGTCGAAATCGAGCCGGTAGATCGCCGGCGAGCCGACGTGGCCGGACCAGTTGCCGAGCTCGATCGTATAGCCGTCGGGGCTGGCGTGCGCGACGCGGCCGGTTGCAATCGTGCCGCTGGCGCCGCTGGCGGTTTCGATGACCACGCTCTGGCCGAGCGTGGCCTCCATTGCTTGGCCGAGGATGCGCGCCAGCGTGTCGGTCGGACCGCCGGGCGGAAAGCCGACCAGGAGCGTGATCGGGTGCGACGGATAGTTGTCGGCCAGCGCCACCGCGCAGCTTGCCAACAGCGCGACGAGCGCGCCGACGAAACGGGCTCGTGTCATGAATTTCCCCTTGGTGTTTCCCTTTTTTGGAGCATGATCTCTTCTGACCTTCCTTCGCCCGCCGAAGCGGGCTTCGCGAAGGCGGGAAACCGGCATCCATCCTCGGATCAAGTCCGAGGACAGGCTTTTTCGGGATCATGCATTAACGCAAGATTGGCACGCGCGCTCACCCGCGAAAAGGTCAGAAACACTGTCGTGACGCTTGTCCGCATCGCCGCCGCAAGCTTGATCGGCGGCGGTTGACGCGATCTAGGGGACGCCTGTAACCATCCGCAAATGTTCGCACTTTTCGAGCGATTCTTGACGCCGACGGCGGCACCGGAACATCCCGAACCGCCGCCCGGGCTGATCGGCTTCCTGTGGCACTTTGCCCGCCAGGCCAAATGGCTGTTCGCGGCCTTGTTCGTGGTGGAGCTTTGCGTCGCGCTGTCCGACAGCGCGGTGCCATGGTTCATGGGCCGCGTCGTCACCATGGCGATCAAGACGCCGCCCGACCGGTTTCTCAGCCTGGGCTGGCCATGGCTTCTCGGCATGGCGGTTGTGGTGCTGATCGTGCGGCCGGCGGTGACGCTGATCCGCTACCTCATCACCAATCAGGCGATCGCCGCGCCGTTCACCGGCCTCATTCGCTGGCAGTCGCATTGGCACGTGGTGCGCCAGAGCTGGGCGTTCTTTCAGAACGACTTCGCCGGCAGGATTTCCAACCGCGTGATGCAGACCGGGCCTTCGGTACGCTCGACGCTGACCGCGACCATCACCACGGTCTGGTACATTTTGGTCTATGGCGCTTCCGCCGTCGCGCTCACCGCCGCGGCCGACCGCTGGCTGGCGGTGCCGATCCTGCTGTGGTTTTCCGGCTACGCCGCGATGCTGTTCTATTTCGTGCCGCGCATGCGCGAGCGTTCCAAAGTCAGCTCGATTGCGCGCTCGACCTTGATGGGACGCATCGTCGACAGCTACACCAACATCCTCACCGTCAAGCTTTTCGCGCGCGCGACCGAAGAGGACCAATATGTGCGCAACGCGGTCGACCGCCACGTCGATCTGTTTCTCGCCTCGCAGCGCCTGCTCACCGTGTTCGCCGCGATGCTCGACGTGCTCAACGCGCTGCTCATCGCCGGTTCGGGCGCGCTGGCGCTGATGCTGTGGCGCTACGGCGCGGTCGAGGTCGGCGTTATCGCCATGGTGCTGCCGCTGACGCTTCAACTGACCAATATGTCGCGCCAGATCGCCATGCGCATCACCGAAATCTTCGAGGATGTCGGCGTGGTGCAGGAAGGCATGCTCACCATCGCGCAGCCGCTGCAACTGCCCGATCCCGAAGACGCGCGGCCATTGACGGTGCGCTCGGGCCGCATCGAATTCAAGAACGTCAGCTTCGGCTACGGCCGCGAGGTCGGCGTGCTGCAGAATTTCAACCTGACCATTCGTCCCGGCGAGAAGATCGGGCTGGTCGGCCGCTCCGGCGCCGGCAAATCGACCGTGGTGAATCTGCTGCTGCGCTTCTTTCAGCTCGAAGGCGGTGCCATCCTGATCGACGGCCAGGATATTTCCGACCTGACCCAGGAATCGCTGCGCGCGCAAATCTCCGTCGTCACTCAGGACACTTCGCTGCTGCACCGCTCGATCCGCGCCAATATCCGCTACGGCCGGCCGACGGCGAGCGAGGAGGACATCGTGCGCGCGGCAAAACTCGCGCACGCCCACGACTTCATCCTCGACCTCGAAGATTGGCAAGGCCGGCGCGGCTACAACGCCCATGTCGGCGAGCGCGGCGTGAAGCTGTCGGGCGGCCAGCGCCAGCGCGTCGCCATCGCGCGCGTGATCCTGAAAAGCGCGCCCATCTTGGTGTTCGACGAGGCGACCTCCGCGCTCGACAGCGAAGTCGAAGCCGCCATCCAGTCATCGCTCGGCACGCTGATGGGAGGCAAGACCGTGATTGCCATCGCGCACCGACTTTCCACCATCGCGCAGATGGATCGCCTGGTGGTGATCGAGCACGGCCGCATCGTCGAGCAGGGCACGCACCGCGAGCTCATCGCGCAAAACGGCCATTACGCGGCGCTGTGGCGCCGCCAGGCCGGCGGCTTCATCGATGCCGAGGGTATGGAGGCGGCGGAGTAGGGCCGACGGCATCACAGCGGCGCGCGGAAAACAAAAAATGCCCCGCCGGCGATCAGCGCGAAACCGACCACCTGATTCCAGGTGATCGACTGCTCCAGATAGACCACGGAGAACACGCCGAACACCGACAGCGTGATCACCTCTTGGATGGTCTTGAGCTGCGCCGCCGAATAGGCGGCGTTGCCATAACGGTTCGCCGGCACCGACAGGCAATATTCGAAGAAGGCGAGACCCCAGCTGATCAGGATGACTTGCCAGAGCGGCACTTCCTTGTAGCGCAAATACCAGTACCAGGCCGTCGTCATGAAAGCGTTGGAACCGATCAACAGCAGAATGGGAAACAAGTACGGAGAAATCATCGGCGTTGGCATGACAACCTGCTTGGCTAATAGCGGAGGGCAACAAGTCGGCTGGGTGTAATACGGCTCATTTCAACGGTTCAGGCTTTGCGGCGTTCCCGTCGCCGACGATGGGCGCGCCGCCCGTCGCCGGCGCGGCAGCAGTTTTGACGGCAGCGGAAATTAGTGGCAGGTGCGGCGGACCGCCGCAGCCCGGTCGCAATTCGCCGCTATCGCGTGTGGCGATTGCACCGACATTGAAGGGAGATTTTGCGATGCGCCGTCCTGCTATTGCCGCCGCTTTGAGCCTCGCCGCCCTCGCCATCGCGGCGCTCGCCGCGGCGCCCGGTTTTGCCCAGCAGGGTTTGCCGACGCCTCCCGGCGGCGGGCTCAAGCCGCCGCCGCCGGCGCCGATCAAGCCCTACCAGCAGGTCGCGGTAACGCCGCCGGCGCCGCTCAACGATCCGGGCTTCGTGGCGCTGCGCCAGCAACTTGCCGACGTCGTCGCCAAAAAGGACCGCGCCGCGCTCGCCAAGCTGATCGTGGCGCAAAACTTTTTCTGGATCCAAGACCGCGATCTCGCGGACAAACATAAGCCCGGCATCGAAAATCTCGCCAAGGCGATCGATCTCGACGCCAAGGACGGATCGGGCTGGGACACGCTGTCCGGATTTGCCAACGAGCCGACCGCCGCGGCAGTTCCCCAGCAGAAGGGCGTGTTCTGCGCCCCGGCCAACCCGACCATCGATCCGAAAGCATTCGAAGCGCTCGGCCAGGCGACCGGTACCGACCCGTCCGAATGGGGCTATCCGATCAAGGCCGGCATCGAGGTGCACGCCGCGGCGCAGCCGGATTCGCCGGTGACCGAGAAGTTCGGAATGATCTTGATCCGCGTGCTGGCGGACACCGCTCAACCGACGAATCCCAATGAGCCGTATTTTTTGCACGTCGCGACCCCGTCCGGCAAAATGGGTTTTGTCGACGCCCAGGCGCTGTCCCCGCTCGGCGGCGACGAGATGTGTTACGGCAAGGACGCCAGCGGCTGGAAAATTGCCGGCTATATCGGCGGCGTCTCGCAATGATTTTGCCCTCTCCCCTTTGCGGGAGAGGTCGGTCCCGAGCAACGGTACTGCAGCGCGCCACTACGCCATAGCGCGTCGAAGACGCGCGTAAAAGCGCTAATGGCTTCGTACTGCGCTGCGCCCGGGATACATCTCAGTGTTTTGCCGCAGCCGCCGCCACCGATTGCGCGGTTTGTCCGAACAATATCGCGCGTTCCTCGGCGGTGCGGATGCCGCCCTGGTTGGGGTTGATCTTCGGCGTCCATTCGTAGGCCTTGACCACCGCGGGCCGCGCCTTGATCGCCTCGAACCAGCGCTGCAGATGCGGGAAGTCGGCGATGTTCTGGCCTTGGCGCTGCCACGGCACGATCCACGGATAGCAGGCCATGTCGGCGATCGAATAGTCGCCGGCGAGAAATTGCCGGTCGGCGAGTCGCTTGTTCATCACGCCGTACAGCCGGTTGACCTCGTTGCGATAGCGATCGATGGCGTATTGCAGCTTCTCGACGGCGTAGTTGCCGAAGTGATTGTACTGGCCGGCCATCGGCCCGAGTCCGCCCATCTGCCAGAACAGCCACTGGATGGTCTCGGTGCGGCTGCGAATGTCCTTGCCGATGAACTTGCCGGTCTTGTCGGCGAGATAAAGCAGGATGGCGCCCGATTCGAAAACCGAGATCGGCTTGCCGCCGCCGGGCGGCTCATGATCGACGATGGCGGGAATGCGGTTGTTCGGCGACACCGCCAGGAACTCCGCCTTGAACTGCTCGCCCTTGCCGATATTGACCGGAGTAAGTTTGTACTTCAGCCCGGCTTCCTCGAGAAAGATCGTGATTTTGTGGCCGTTCGGCGTGGTCCAGTAATGTACGTCGATCATGGCAGGCCTTTGCGTGAGTTGATGCAGGATCGTCAGTCTAGCGCATTACCCGCCTAATGTTTAATCGCTGCGCACATATCTGTCTCCCACGTCCCGCGGGCCTGATCGATCGGCAGATGTAAGCAAATAGTTGACGTGAGTAAGCAATTAACTTACACTGGTAAATCGTGATCAGAAGCTTCAAGAGCAAGAGTCTTGTCGAGCTTTGGGAGAAAGGCCGGACGGCCAAGATCGATGCAAAGATGCACGCGCGCATCTTGCGCCGGTTGGATCGCCTCGATGTCACCGCGCGGCCGGAACAAATGAACATTCCCGGCTTTGCTTTCCATCCGTTGCGAGGCTTTAAACCGACGCGTTATTCGGTCCATGTCAATGAACCATGGTGTATCACGTTCGAATTCGAAGATGGCGACGCCTGCCGCGTCGACTTCGAGCAATATCACTGAGGAGAGACGATCATGTCTCATGCCGCAAAGCGCAACCCGCATCGCTGCCCGACCCACCCCGGCGCTTTGCTGCGGGAGGATGTGATTCCGGCAACCGGTAAGACCAAGGCCGAGATCGCGAGACTTCTCGGCATTTCCCGTCAGCATCTCTATGACATTTTGCGCGAGCGCAAGCCGGTCTCGCCGGCCGTTGCGGTGCGGCTCGGCAAGCTGTTTGGCGATGGCGCGGGAGTTTGGGTGCGCATGCAGGCCGCCTACGATACCTGGCACGCCGAGCGCAAAGAGGATGTGAGCAAGATTCCCACGCTTCGCGTCAAGGCGGCATAGCGGAGGCGGCAAAACCACGGTCGGGCCGGCGAATGCCGATCGCTTGCCGCCGCCGCCTAGCGAAATCTTTAACCCCTGCGGGCGCATTGCTGTCCTTCGTGTCCAGCACCGGTACATATATTTCCGAGCCTGTGATCGCGCGCGCGGCGACGGCCCGCGCGCCCGGCAATGCGCTGATCGCCGCGGCGATCCTCGTGCTGTTCGTGCTTGCCGCGGGCGTGAGCGCGGCGCGCAAGGACATCGGCCGGGGTTTTGACGAGGTGGCGCACGTCTCCTATGTCGCGCAGATCCAGGTGAGCGGCGAGAATGCACCCGCACTGGAGACGATGCGGCTCCTCGACCCGCGGACTTTCCAATTCACCGGCGCGGCAAACTATCTCAATCATCCGCCGATTTTCTATGCGCTTCTGGCGCGGCTCGGCCCGACGCTCGAGGGCCGTCCGCAGGCGCTGTTGGCGTATCGCCTGTTCGATGTCGCGATCGCCGCCGCGGGCCTTGCCGCCTTGCTCGGGCTCGGCCTTGCGGCGCGTTTGCCGCGCCTGGAATTCTACGCCTATGCGGTGCCGTTAGCGTGCGTGCCGGTTCTGGTGCCGCTCGCCGGCGCCGTGAACAACGACAATCTCGCCTTTTGCGGCGGCGCGCTCGCGACGCTCGGCGTCTGGCAATTGTCGGCAAGCGGCCGCGACGGCTGGCTGGCGCTGGCGCTCGCCGGCGTGGTTGCCGCGGGCTGGGCGAAACTGACCGGGCTGTTGCTCAGCGCGGCGCTGGTGACGAGCGTCATCGCTTACATGCTCTGGCGCAGGCGATTGACCGGGTTGCAGGCTTGGACCTGGATCGTTGCCGCCGCGATCGTGTTCGCGCTCGCGGCGGCACCGTATGTCGAATACATCCTGCGCTACGGCAGCCCGACGCCGGAGACGCCGGCGCAGATCGCGCTGATCGCCGACGGCGCGCGCGCCGCCGGCTGGGCCGACCTGCCGCGCCAATCGTTTCCCGGCTATCTGGCCTATTTCATCGGCGCGTTCGTCGCCGACTGGATACCGGCGCTCGGCGCCCGCAGCGCTTTGAATTACGCGATGCTGGTCGTTCCGGTGGCGGCGCTCGGTTGCGCTTTGGCCGGGCTCGCGTATTCGCTGCGCCGCTTGTGGCGCCGGCACGAGACCGCGCTCGACACGGTCGTCATCGGCGGCGCGCTGGCGATCGCCGCGACATTCGCCATCCATGTCGGCTACAGCTATGGCCGCTATGTCGCCACCGGCTGGCTGATGGACGCCTATCCGCGTTATTACCTGCCGCTTATCGCCATCGTGCCGCTGGCCTGCCTATCGCTCCTCGCCGCCGTCGAAACGCCGCGCCGGCGCGCCGCACTGCTGGCATTTCTCATCGCCGGCCCGGTCCTATTCCGCATCTTCGGCGCACCGCTCGGCTAGAGCATGTCCCGCAAAAGTGGGAACCGGTTTTGCGAAAAGGACATGCTCAAACAATTAGATAGAGCGGGATGACGATTTGAAGAAAAGTCATCCCGCTCTAGCGGCCATTCGCGGCGAATATTTTAAGGTTGACGGCAAGCTTGCATAAACCACGCCGGGCAATCGACGACGCGTGCGAGGCAACTCGTCGCGCAGCCTTAACTTGCGCGCGCTTACATGGCGGGCGACAACTCGGACCCGGCCGTCATGGATAATTTGCGTTTCTTCGGTCTCGCCCTCGGCATGTTCGCGGCCGTTTTCTTCGGCATGAAATGGCTGCTGACGCCGCACCCGCTGCAAGCCGACCCGCGGATCCCGACCTTCCAGCGCATCGATCCCGACAGTCCGCGGGCCAAATTCGAGGCGTCCTCGATCAGCGACAACGACGCCACCCGTGACCGGCTGCGCAATGCGGTGCTCGAAGACGCCAAGGCGCTGTACGACGATCCGTGCAACAGCGCGCTCAAGGAACACTACGTCGAGGCGGCCAACAATTACGCCCGCGCATTGACCAGCATCGTGCCGTGTCTGCGCACGCAAACTTGCGGCAAAACAGATTGGCAAAGGCTCGAACTCGCCGGACACGCCTTCGGCACGCCATTGGATCATCGGGTGCATGAAGCGATGCAGCAAGTCCACGCCAAAGGCCTGTTCAAGCGCGGCGATTTTCCCGACGATACCGTGAACCTGGTGGCCGAGATGGCCGCCGATCCCGCAATCAGGCCGGAACCGAAAATCGATCCGAATTCCGCGACCGAACAACAGATCGCTGCGCAACAGCGCATGGCGACTGCATTCCGCCATCCCGACGTCTGCGCCGGCGCGCAGTAGCTACGATGCGGGCGCTGCGAACGCTGCTGGTCGCCGTGCTGGCGGCCATTGTGTTCGCAGTGGCCTTCGCCCCGCGCACCGCGCATCGCGCGCTCGATCCGGATGAGCCGATCGCCGCCGACGGCTCGATGATCGCCGGCCGCGCGCAGACGATTTACGACACCAATCCCTTGCTCGGCGCATGCGGACGGCCGCCGCGGCCCGACCCCGACGACCCCAAAGATTTCGAGTGGCGGATCGAAAACGACCGGTGGACCAACGACCATGCGCGCGAGCAAATGGCGCAGCTCGTCGGTCCGCTCGACGCGTCGCGCTGCGGAGACGTTGCGCGCCGGCGGCTGATCGAGGCGGTGCACAACTATTACCGCACGCGCGGCGGCGAAATACACAGCTTCTCGTTGCGCGGGCCGCGCGCCGAAGCGGCCATGGAGAAAGAGTGGTCGACGCCGCTCGATCGGCGGATCGATGAATTCGTGCGCCAAGCAGTTCAGTCCGGATTCCTGCACAAGGACGAGGTGCCGGCGAACGTTTATCCGGAATTCGCCAAGGTTTTTGCCGATACGAAAGAGATCGGCACCGCTTGCCCGCCGCTCAAAATCGATCGCGGCGATACAAAACTTTAGCGGAGGGCTTCGCCTTCGGACCCACGATCATGCTAAGCTCGCGGCCCCACCACAGGAACGAGCCAAGAGCGAACCATGATCACCGAAATCGCGCAAATCGACGTCAAGCCCGGCATGGAAACGGAATTCGAGGCCGGCGTGAAAAAAGCGGCGCCGATCTTCAAGCGCGCCAAGGGCTGCCGTGCCATGGAATTGCGGCGCTCGCTCGAAAAGCCCGCCCGCTATCGTTTGTTCGTCGCCTGGGAGACGGTCGAGAATCACACGCAAGACTTTCGCGGCTCGCCCGATTTCCAGGAATGGCGCAAGCTGGTCGGCCACTGCTTCGCGTCGCCGCCGGAAGTGGAGCACGTGGCGCAGGTGTTGCGGGGATTTTAGTTCTTCCCCCCGCGAAGCGGTGGGGAGAGGAATGTCACGCCCTCGCCCTTTCCACATTGGCAATGCGCGCCGGCACGCCGAATTCGCGGCGGCACACTTCGGCGAGCGTCGCAATCCCGGCTCGGATTGCTTCATGAGATGCATTGGCGAAGCACAGCCGGGTGCGGCTCTTGCCGTAGTTTTTGTCGGTCGTCCATTCCGGGCCGGGATTGATGGCGACGCCGGCGGCGAGCGCCGGCTGGAACAGCTTTAGCGTGTCGACCTGGTCCGGCAGTTTGACCCACAGGAAAATGCCGCCCTTGGGGTCGTCGAATTCGGCCGCGGTGCCGAATTGCGCGTTGAGCGCGTCCATCAGCGTTTCGAGCTTGGCCCGCAGGCCGCGATTGAGCTCCGGCACGTGGGCGTCGAAATGCGCCGGGCAGTATTCGCCGAGCACCATCTGCTCGAGCGCGCCGGAGCCGGCGTCGGTCTTGAGCGCCAGCATGCGCGCCAAGAGATTCCATTCCGCGACGATGTAGCCGACGCGCAGCGCCGGCGCGATCGATTTGGAGAACGAGCCGATGTGGATGACGCCGCCGTGCTTGCTCAGCGCGTGCAGCGCCGGCGGCCGCTTGCCGTCCCAGATCAGATCGGCATAGCAATCGTCCTCGAAGATCGGCACGCCATGACCGGCGGCGAGCCGCAGCATTTCGCGGCGGCGCGCTTCGCTCAAAATGGTGCCGGTCGGGTTTTGCACGGTCGGGATGGTATAAATGTATTTCGGACGCACGCCGCGACGCTTGAGGTCGTCGAGCGCGGCGGCGAGCGCGTCCATGCGCATGCCCTCGCCGTCGAGCGGGATGCCGACCGCGTTGACGCCGAGACGGGTCCAGCGATTCAGCGAGCCCTGATAGGTTGCGGCTTCGGTGATGATCGTGTCGCCGCGCGCGAGCAATATGCCATTGACCAGATCGAGCGCCTGCAGCGAGCCCGATGTGATGAGGATTTCATCGGCGGTACAGGAAATGCCGGCGGTGCGTTTGAGTTTTTGCGCCAGAAATTCGCGCAGCGGCCGGTAGCCTTGCGGCCCACTTTCGAGGCCGTAAGTGGCCAGCGTCCTGCCCTCGCGCGTCAACACGGCGTTGGCCGCCTTGACCAGCGCCTCGAGTGGAAGCTGGTCGGCATCGTTATGCCCGCCGGTAAAATTGTATTTGGCGAAACCGGTCCATTTGACCGCCGGCGGCGGCAGACCGGGCGCCAATAGCGGCGCGAAATCGAACGAGGTCATGGACGCTTACTCCCTGCCGGAACACTAACGCGTCATGGCCGGGCTTGTCCCGCCTGCGGGCCGTAGCGTGTTCACTTTTCGGCCGTGCTCATATTACCCTACGGCGGGCGAAGGCCCGGCCATCCACGTCTTTCTACTCACCAAATCGGGCAGACGTGAATGCCCGGCATAAAGCCGGGCATGACGCCTACAACACGCGGGCGTCACTTTCCTCGCTACCGGACTCAACCCATATTGGCGTCGATGGCCAAGCCGCCCGGAAATCCCAAAAATCCGAAAAAGCCGAAAGACCCGGCTAAGCCGACCCGCGCCAAGGCGGCGCGTCCGGACGCCCCGGCGCTCGACGACGCGCTGGCGGACTTGCTCAATCCCGCCATCGGCCAGGGCACGGCGGGACTGGGCTCGCAGACCGGGCTTAAACCCCCACCCGACAATTCCTGGGACCGCCGCGCCGATTTCGCCAATGCCCACAAGGCACGCGCATCGACGCGCGGTTTCGGCGAGGCGCCGCAGCAGGCCTATATCGGCAAAAGCCCGGTGCCGCCCGGCGAGCTCGATCCCGATTTGGCGAAGGCGCTAGGCATCGACGAGCAGACCGACGAAGCCGAACGCGGCGTAATCAAGTATGGCGAAGAAAGCCCTCGAAAGCGGATCGCTCGATCGATTCCCGAAGGCGGCGTAAGCGCGTTCGGCAGCGCCGCCAGCCAGCAGTCGCTCGACCGCCTGCTGCGCGAGGGCCGCGCCGAATTCCGCGAGCCCGACGGCGCGACAAAAATTTGGACGCCGCACCGCCCGCCGCGGCCGGATAAATCCGAAGGCGGCCGCCGCTTCGTCATCAAATCCGACTTCGACCCGCAAGGCGACCAGCCGCAGGCCATCGCCGAACTGGTCGAGGGCGCGCGCCGCAACGACCGCACCCAGGTGCTGCTCGGCGTTACCGGCTCCGGCAAGACCTTCACCATGGCGAAGGTGATCGAGGCGACGCAGCGGCCGGCGCTGGTCTTGGCGCCGAACAAGACGCTGGCGGCGCAGCTCTACGGCGAGTTCAGGAGCTTCTTTCCCGACAACGCCGTCGAATATTTCGTCAGCTATTACGACTATTACCAGCCGGAAGCCTATATCCCGCGCACCGACACCTATATCGAGAAGGATTCCTCGATCAACGAGCATATCGACCGCATGCGCCACGCCGCGACGCGGGCGCTGCTCGAGCGCGACGACGTGATCATCGTCGCCTCGGTGTCGTGCATCTACGGCATCGGCTCGGTCGAGACCTATTCGGCGATGACCTTCACCGTCAAGCACGGCGAGCGGCTCAATCAGCGCGCGCTGTTGGCCGATCTCGTCGCGCTGCAATACAAGCGCACCGCCGGCGATTTTTATCGCGGCTCGTTCCGCGTGCGCGGCGACGTCATCGAGATTTTTCCGGCGCATTACGAGGACCGCGCCTGGCGGGTGTCGCTGTTCGGCGACGAGGTGGAATCGATCCACGAATTCGATCCGCTGACCGGGCAAAAGACCGACGAGCTGGAATTCGTCAAAATCTACGCCAATTCGCACTACGTGACGCCGCGGCCGACGCTGTTGCAGGCATTGAGCGGCATCAAGCTCGAATTGCGGCAACGGCTGGAACAGCTCAACGCCGCCGGCCGGCTCCTGGAGGCGCAGCGGCTCGAACAGCGCACGCTCTACGACCTCGAAATGATGGAAGCGACGGGCGCCTGCGCCGGCATCGAGAACTATTCGCGCTATCTCACCGGCCGAAAGCCCGGCGAGCCGCCGCCGACGCTGTTCGAATACGTGCCCGACAATGCGCTGGTCTTCGTCGACGAGAGCCACGTCACCATTCCGCAGCTCGGCGGCATGTATCGCGGCGATTTCCGCCGCAAGGCGACGCTGGCCGAATACGGCTTCCGCCTGCCGTCGTGCATGGACAATAGGCCGCTGCGGTTCGAGGAATGGGACGCGATGCGGCCGCAGACGCTGTGCGTGTCGGCGACGCCCGGCCCGTGGGAGCTCAACGAATCCGGCGGCGTATTCACCGAGCAGGTGATTCGCCCGACCGGGCTGATCGATCCGCCGGTCGACGTGCGCCCGGCGCGCACCCAGGTCGACGATCTGGTCGGCGAGGTGCGGGCGGTGGCGCAAGCCGGCTACCGCGCGCTGGTCACCGTGCTGACCAAGCGCATGGCCGAGGATTTGACCGAATATCTGCACGAGCAGGGAATTCGTGTCAGGTACATGCATTCCGACATCGACACCATCGAGCGCATCGAGATCATCCGCGATTTAAGGCTCGGCGCCTTCGACGCGCTGGTCGGCATCAATCTGTTGCGCGAGGGCCTCGATATTCCGGAATGCGCGCTGGTCGCCATCCTCGACGCCGACAAGGAAGGATTTCTGCGCAGCGAGACCAGCCTGGTGCAAACGATCGGACGCGCCGCGCGCAATATCGACGGCCGCGTCATTCTCTATGCCGACGGCGTCACCGGCTCGATGCAGCGCGCCATGGCCGAGACCGAGCGGCGGCGCGACAAGCAGGCCAAATTCAACACCGCAAACGGCATCACCCCGGAGAGCGTGCGCAAGGGCATCGCCGACATTCTCGACAGCGTCTATGAGCGCGATCACGTGCTGATCGCGACCGGCAGCGGCGCCGAAGGCGAATTCGAGGAGGCCGCCACCATCGGCCATAATTTCGAGGCGGTGATCGCCGATCTGGAAACCCGCATGCGCGCCGCCGCCGCCGACCTCGACTTCGAGGAAGCCGCGCGGCTGCGCGACGAGATCAAGCGGCTGCGCTCGACCGAGCTCGCCGTGATCGACGACCCGACCGCAAAATATCCCTCCCCCCTTGTGGGGGAGGGTGGCCGCGCGGTGCGCGGCCGGGTGAGGGGTCAGAGCGGAAGCAAAATCCACAAGCCCGCGCTTGACGAAATGGGCATCGCGCTGTCCCACGAAGTCGCCCCGCACCGGCCGGACGCCAACACGCCGAGCCGTGGCGGCCCGCGCTCGACGCTCGGCCGCCCCGGCATGCGCGGTGGTTTTAAGCCGCGCGGGCGATAATCGCGCATGCGGCAGCGGTAGCGATATCGCTGTGCAGGGTAGGTAGGGTAAGCTACGCCGGTCGCTTACGAATCACGCAAACGCGAATCTGGAGGCCGCCATGGCAAAGGGTCAGCTGCGAAGCAACCGGGAAAAGAAGAAGCCGAAGCAGGACAAGAACAAGAAGAAAGGCGCCGAAGCGCCCTCGCCGTTCGCCGGTATGCACAGCCAGGTCAAACCACCCGGCACCTCGTACGCGAGCCAATACGGCAAGAAGCAGTAGGGCAAGCGGGCGGGGCGGCTGGAAACCGCGACGCTAAGATTCTCCTCACCCTGAGGTGCTCGGCGCGAAGCGACGAGCCTCGAAGGGCGACGACCCGGGCGTTCAAGCCGCATCCTTCGAGGGCCGCGGAGCTTGTCATCGGGCCGGCCAGTTCGGGCCGGACCCGTTGGCGGCCACCTCACGAAACCAGGCGCCGCGGGGGCTGGAAGTCGCGCGGTCAATAGATCCTTGGCCAAACCTCTGCTATGATTCGGCAACACCGGATCGATCCGACCCATGCTCTATCGGCTGCCAAAACAGGCCAAGCAAGCACCTAAGGGACGGCGAAGAAGCGTTTCGGCGCGTCTGGAAGTTCAGGACGCCTTCAAATTCCTCGCAAAGCTAAAGCCGGGTTCGGTCGACCTCATCGTTTCGTCACCGCCGTACTGCATGGGAAAGGCGTACGACAAATCCGCCAGTGTTGATGACTTCGTCGCTGACCACAAGAAACTAGCGCCGCTGCTGGTCCGCGCCTTGAAGGATGGGGGCAGCCTGTGTTGGCAGGTCGGACACCACGTCAGGAACGGTGTTGTCGTTCCGCTGGATGCGTTCGTCTATCAAATCTTTGCCGAACAGGAAGAGCTATTTCTCCGGAACCGTATTGTTTGGACGTTCGGTCACGGGGTGCACGCGAGCCGCCGCTTTAGCGGACGGCACGAGACAATTCTTTGGTTCACAAAGGGGCGAGACTATCATTTCAATCTCGATGCCGTGCGGGTGCCGCAGAAATACCCGGGCAAGCGGCATTACAAGGGGCGTAACAGAGGCAAATTCAGTGGTAATCCTTTAGGTAAAAACCCCTCTGATGTATGGGAAATACCAAACGTCAAAGCAAACCATATCGAGAAGACATCGCATCCATGTCAGTTCCCCGTCGGGCTCGTTGAGCGGCTGATCCTCTCGCTTACCAACGAAAGAGATTTGGTTCTCGACCCATTCTGCGGCGTGGCTTCAGCGGGAGTTGCCGCCATCCATCACGGACGCCGCTTTATAGGGTGTGAACGGCTCGCTCGCTATGCGAAGATTGGACGGAAGCGGCTTGTCCGCGCAGCTGAGCGGATCGAACAGTATCGTCCTCACGATAAACCCATTTACGACCACACCAAGTCTCCATTGTCGATCGCCCCGAAGTAGTGACTGTGAAAGCACCCTGACGGTTGTGCGGCTGGACATATACGACCGGGATTGTCACAATCGCGATGGGGAGCAGGAGGCGCCGCTGCGTGACCACGGCTTATAAAGTCAAAATTCGAAGCGTTGCGGAACGCGAGGCGAAAATTCGCGCGGCCGTCGCAGCAAGCAAAGAGACGCGTGATTTCTATGAGTTCCGAAGCCGACTAGAAAAGCTCTCTTTAGTGCGGCTTGCGGAAAATCTACTTTTGTATCGGATGGAAAATTTCAGAACCTATATCGCGCAACGAGAATACGTTCTTAGAGATAAAAAGCCGTCGGATTACTTTTTAACCGGCCAAGAGAACGAAAGCATCCAGCAAATTCAACATGAGATTCTCACGAAGCTCGCGCGCCAAGGCCGATCTGACACTGTGGTTCCCGTCATTGAGGTTTTGCGCGTGGAGAAGCAACGTGAACCTCTGCTAGTGACCTATCGTGGTGTCGTAGTGAATGGCAACCGCCGGCTTGCGGGCATGCGGGAGCTTTGGTGTGAAGACAAGATTGCATTCTCGGATTTTGAATACGTGAATTGCCTAGTCTTGCCGGAAGACGCCAGCGTCAGCGAAATCGTTGATATAGAGGCGGCGTTACAAGCAAAGCCAGAGACCCGGCTCGATTATGACTGGATTGGAGATTGTCAATTGATTCAGAGATTGCTCGATCTCGGAAAAACCGTGGAAGAAGTTGCGCAACGACTGAACAGAAAGACAAGCGAAATAAAAAACTCGCTCGCGGCACTAACAGAAGCGAATTTGTACCTAAAGGATTGGGCAAAAGCAGAGGGTGAATACAGTCGGGTAGAAGAGGCGGAGCAGTTTTTTAACGACCTTCCGGGGCTGCTGCAGGGTAAGGATCCGACAATGACTGATGCGAGCCGCGTGATCGCGTGGAATTTGTTTGAGAATAGAAACAGTCTGCGCGAGCGCCTGTACGCGTTTAATCCAGCTGTAGGGAAGTATGCTGCCGTCGTTTTAGACCGGACCGCTAAGGCGCTGCACATTCCACTTCAGTCGGAAGAGACGGCAGAGGAGGGGGAATTCGCGGTCGATGTTGATACAGGACAAAGCGAGATTTCGTACCAGCCGCTGGTCGGGGCACTCCGTGACCCCGAAAAGAAAGAAGAGGCGCTTGACGCATTGATTGATGTCTGCCGGGGGGTCGTCGAGACGGAGAAGGGAAAACGGACCGGCTCAGCAGCAGTGAGAGCTCTGACTGCCGCTGTTAACAGGCTCAATGAGGTTGATCTAGGAGCGGCTGAACCAAAAACACATTCGACAATCGAAAACCTGCTCACGCAGATCACGGAGCGGGTAACCGGTTTGAGATCGGTTCTCAAAAAGCTCCATCCTGGCAGCACAGATGAGAGTGCGGGTCCCAGCGACAGTTAGGTTGAATGCCCGACACGCCGGTCGAAATACGGATTAGCTACGAACCCGCCAGGGTTAGCGGGCGACTAACCTTACTTGGAAATCCCTCCAGCTCTGTCTGGGATCGGCTTCGCGGCCGTGCGCTTGCGGACCAAACAGATTCGGTCATAACCGACCGTTCGATCGAAGTGCCTTGGTCAAAGGTACTTGGAATACTGCGTGAGTACGGTAGTCGGCAACAGCAGAAAAATTTGAACTTTCGGTTTGTTCCGGATCAATCAGCAGCCGAACAAATAGAAAAGTTTTCCGCGGAGGTCCGTGCGGCAACAACGGCGCGAAAAGCAGCCACTGTTCAGCCAAAGCGGGCAGATATTCCTGGTGAGTTGCGGAAATTGGGATTTACGAGACGAACCCTTAAATCGTTTCAGTTGCGCGATATGGAAAGGCTGCTGGCGCTGCCCCATGGTGCGAATTTTTCAGTACCTGGCGCAGGCAAAACCACCGTCGCGTTAGCACTCAGCTTATTAACCGACAGTCCGGGGCACCACCTTTTCGTCGTTGCGCCAAAGACGGCGTTTCCTGCCTGGCTCGATGTGGTCGAGGAATGCATCGAACCCTCGATGCGAAAGGAAAGTGCTGAACCTTTTACGCTGCTCGATGGTCGCCCTGATGAGGTTAATCGCCTACTCCGTTCCGGGGCCTCTCGTTTCTTAATGTCGTACGACTTAATGACGCGGCAGGCAGATTTGATAGCGGATTACTTAGCGCGCCAACCGGTGCACTTAATTTTGGATGAGGCGCACAGGATGAAAGCGGGAGCCAATTCGCAGCGAGGGGCTTTTCTCCTAAGTGTTTCAACGCTGCCAGTTCGGCGGGATATTTTAACTGGCACTCCCATGCCGCAGGGTCCCGACGATCTCGTGGCACAAATAGAATTTCTTTGGCCCGGACAGGGCTTCGGTTCGCAAATACTTGGTGGATCAACCCCAAGAGAGGTGATCGGAGAGCTGTATGTTCGTACGACAAAGAAGGAGCTCGGCATCCCGCCAGCGAGTAGGCACTATCGTGCCGTAGAAATGGCGCCCGGGCAGCTCGCACTTTATGGGGTAGTGAGAAATGAGTCCCTGCGGCAACTTTCGACCGTTGTTGGAGCGCGGCCTGGCCAAGGATTCGATTTTCTGAGAGCGCGACGTTCTGTGATACGTTTACTGCAACTCTCTACCAATCCAATATTGGCGATGCAGGGCATTTCGAACGATGTAGTGGGACTACAATCAGGCATCGTCGATCAGGTGCTCGCCGAAGGCCCTTCGAGAAAAATGCGAGCCGTAGAGCAGCATGTGCGTTCACTTGCGAGGGCGGGGCGCAAGGTGGTCGTTTGGACAATATTCACAGACACCCTGCTCGAATTTGAACGAATGTTGGCGGATTTAAACCCGGTAACTCTCTATGGGGCGGTGCCATCCGGCGATCCAACTGACATACATACTCGCGAAGGAAGATTAGTTCGTTTTCATCGAGACGATGCGTGTCAGGTCTTAATTGCTAATCCTGCGGCGGCTGGTGAAGGAATTAGTCTGCACACCGTCTGTCACGACGCAATATATGTTGATCGTAGCTATGTTTCGACGCACTATTTGCAATCGATCGATCGGATCCACCGCTTAGGATTACCCGCTGACGTTGAGACAAATATTTTTATTTATCAAACCAAAGCACCCGCAGGGCTCGGAAGTATCGATTATTCAGTGAGTCGCCGGCTTGCGACGAAGATCCGGGGCTTACAGCAGCTGTTAAACAACTCCGATCTGCACGAGCTCGCCCTAGATGAGGAGAATGCGGATGACCCAATCGACTTTGATGTGCAGCTCCAGGATTTAGTTGATCTGGTTGCGGAATTGGAAGGAAAAGGAGGTTTCAATATCGAAGAGGAAGATGTGTGACTGCACATCCCTTCTCAGAATTGTTTGCGATGAGCGCGTTCGAAGCGCTACGAAATATTCGCACGTATAAGCTGGATTATCCCGAATTATCAGAGCCGGATTTAATCAGGCTTATAGAGAAATTGGTCGGAGGGCTTGATTACGCAGCAGGTTCCTATCTTGACGGTTTGGTAGATAAATCCGCCGTGCCGAGCGATCCCATTGTGTTTTATCGACGATGCATTAACTCAATCATCGATCAGCAGCCCGTTTGGATGAAGACTATTACTTTAGGTCGACGAAAATTCACGCAAAAGATTTCGCGCGACCAAGAACAGTGCTTTCGTTCTGCGGGACTGTTAGAGGAGTCCATTAGCGCTGAGGTCATGGAGTGGTGGGATTTGACCGCGGCTCGAATGCGGCAACTTCGCGATTATGAATCGATGAAAAGGGCGCGCGCGGCTGAGCGGCTTTCCCTGGAGCACGAAACTAAGCGCCTCAAACAGTTAGAAATCCGGAATGAGCCCGTCTGGATGTCGTTGGAAGACAATACAGTTGGCTACGATATCCTTTCATATGATGTTGGCGTGAGCGAGCCAATCAACCGCTTGATCGAAGTGAAATCGACCGTGATCTCACCTTTACGCTTCTTCCTTTCAAGGAATGAGTGGGAGACGGCTGCCAAGTTCGGTGAGCGATATTTTTTCCATGTGTGGGATCTGCAAGTCCCGCACCTCCATGAGTGCACCGTAAAAAGCGTCAGTGAGAAAATACCCTCTGATAACGCGAGTGGCCGCTGGAGCTCAGCGGAGATCCCAATAACCTAGTATCGTTCCGAAATCTGGTTAGTGCGTTAAGCTCAACTTTGAGCAAGGGCGCTTTGGATAGCGCCATTAGCCAGCGCAAATCGTGCTACTACGGCTTTTGTACTGTTTGTTGAATAGGTGATTGCGGTGGAAAAGTCCTTCGTCTGAATTAGGTTCGCAAGAGCAAGCCTGACCGATTGAATTGCCTTCGCGTTCGATGCGATGCGGTGCCCGTCGTTAGCCAACAGCACTGAACAGACATCAAAGAGCGCAATATTGAGTACTTGCCGTTTTGATGCGGTCCCCAACGCTGCTAGCGACTTACGAAACGCATGATCTCCGAACAAGTCGCGGTTTAATCGCATGGAAGCATCAAATATACGGCGCAGATCTATCAGTTTATCATTCGAAAGCGAATTCATGCGCAAGAGCGCGTCTGCCAAAAATGCATCCATGTCGCCTTTATAACCCTCAGAATAGAAGAGCAAAAAAGCGCAGAATCGATTAATCGCCTCGCGGTCTCGCATAGTCTTGGAGTCAAGTCCGCCTCCAGTCGCGGAGCGAAATTGAAAACCTGAGGCAGCTTCCTTCAGCCACACCGTAGCGGGGCCGCTATACAAAGCGTTGCGCATTTGCTGGCGTGTTAGCGGAACCCCACTGTTGACCCGTTCGAAAATATCGAGCCGGGCTCTTTCAGGTGCTTTTGCATCCAAAATGTAAGTGATCAGTTGAGTATCGAGGATGCGTTCTTGCAGCGTCAACGGCAGTTGTGAAAATTTTTTACCTTCAAGGTGGTGTGTGCCAGTGCCATTTGCTGACAAATCCTTCAAACGAAGGTGCCCTTTAACAAACCGATGGAATGTTGTTAGGCGCTGCAAGCCGTCCACAATGATGATGCGGCCGTCTTGAGCTTCCGCCAAATAGAAGACAGGAAGCGGAATTCTCATAACGCAGCTCTCAATTAATTTCGATTGTTTGTCCTCCGGCCACACGAAGTCCCGCTGAAATTCGGGATCCAACACACATCGTCGGGCATCAATTCGTTGAATAATACTGGATACTGATCGTGTCTCGCTTCTCACAAAGACCGAGTCGAGGGAATATTCGCCCCACCCAACCCATTCGGGTTGGTCCAAGCCCTCAATCTCCGGTTCCTCGGATTGTAATACGCTAACGCTCATTGGCGTTACTAAAGTCCCTAGTGAACCCTAGTCGGGCTGCAAATTTTGGCCGGACGAAACATAGACGAAATCCGCACCTCCTGACTATGGGGAGAAACTAGGCGGCAAGCGAGAAAAGGTCCGCTAGTTATTAACTAGCCAAGAGGGTAGTAATGCGGGCCTTGTAAGTTATCGAACTCTGTATTTCTCCCTGCCTCACTTCCCCCGCTTCAGCTTCGCCGTAAACGACATCCCGCCCGCCCCGCAACAGGGGCAGCTCATGGCGATCAGGATCGATTGCTTCTGCTCGTCGGAAAGATCGGCGCGATCGAGCATGGCCGCCGTTTGGCGCTGGAACAGTTCGTGCAGCGTCAGATTGCCGGCGAGGATTTGATCGTCGCCCGGCCGGGCGGCGATGTCCGGTGACGATGCCTTGTCCGTGATTTTCGCCATGTGGCTCTACTACTCGTCATACCCGGGCTTGACCCGCGTATCCATGCTGAGCATCGGCACACCAAGACCTCGCCGCAAGTACTGTCGTTCGGCAACGCAGCATGGATTGCCGGGTCATTTGGGACGAAGACGGCGCTTCGCGCCTTTTGCCCGGCAATGACGCTTGCTCACATCCCCGATTTGGCCAGCGCGTCGGCGCCGGCCTTGGCGACTTGCTCGTCCTGCACCGACAGCGCACCGGAGACGCCGATGGCGCCGAGGATGCGGCCGTCGACCAGAACCAGGACGCCGCCCTGCAGCGGCGTGATGTCCTTGAGCGCAAGGAGCCGCATGCCGGCGCCGCCGGCGGCGATGGCGTCGTCGAGCGCCTTCGACGGCAGTTTGAATTCGAGCGCGGTGCGCGCCTTGCCCGCGGATGTCGTAATGGCGGACAGCTGCGCGTTGTCGATCTTGTGGAACATCACCATGCTGCCGCCAGAGTCGAGAATGGTGATCGCCACCTGCCAGGAATTCTTCGCCGCTTCGAGCTCGGCTGCCGCCATGACGCGCTTGGCCTGATCGAGCGTGAGCGGCGGTCCGTAGGGCGGCATCGGCGGCGGCATCGGCGCCGCGGCCGGCGGCTGTTGCGCCAGCGCCGGTGCGGCGGCAACGGCGAAAGCGCCGGCCAATGCGGCCGCGAGTGCAAGCATTCGGAACATCTGCAGGGCCTCCAACGGGATTAAAGCCGAATCCGGCGCGCGGCCGGCACAATAAGCGGCAAAGGCGGCAGGGGGAAGGTCCAGGGGTCAGGGGTCAGGGGTCAGGAGTTAGGGGTCAGGAGTCGGGGGTCAGGGATCAGGAATCAGAGACGCATTGCCCGACCTGATCCCTGACGCCTGATGCCTGATGCCTGATGCCCGATCCCTGACGCCTGACACCTGATCCCCGATGCCTGACGCCCGACGCCCGATCCCTGAAAACGTGATCGCCGCGCCGATGCGCCGCCATCCCGCAGCGGCTATATTTCCGCTGCGATTTGTCCGGCCGATCAGGAGGGCCCGCCATGTTCTCGCTCCGCAAGAAGCTCGAAATGCCCGCCGCCGACGAGGCCTTGCCGGGGCGTTCGACGCCGATCCCCACCGCGCAGCGGCATTTCGTCAACGGCCGCGCGCTCAAGGGGCCCTATCCCGAAGGTCTCGAGACGGCAATGTTCGGGTTCGGCTGTTTTTGGGGGGCGGAGCGCAAATTCTGGGAGCTCGGCAACGGCATTCACGTCACCGCGGTCGGCTATGCCGGCGGGCTCACGCCCAATCCGACCTATGACGAAGTCTGCTCCGGCCGCACCGGGCACAACGAGGTCGTGCTCGTGGTCTACGACCCGAAGAAGATTTCCTACCAGCGTCTGCTCAAGACGTTTTGGGAGAACCACGATCCGACCCAGGGCATGCGCCAGGGCAACGACGTCGGCACCCAATACCGCTCCGGCATCTATGTGTTTTCGCCGGCGCAGCGCGCCGCCGCGGAGGCGTCGAAGGCGGCCTACGCCAAAGCGCTCGCGGCCGAGCGCATCGGACCGATCACGACGGAAATCCGCGACGCGCCGCCGTTTTATTTCGCCGAGGATTATCATCAGCAATATCTCGCCAAGAATCCGCGCGGCTATTGCGGCCTCGGCGGCACCGGCGTGAGCTGCCCGATCGGGACGGGAGTCGCGGCGTAGGCTTGCGCCGGGGGTCTATTTCATGCCGCGGCCGGACCGACATTTGCTTCAGGCGGCGCTGTTGTTGAGCCGCTGGCTGTTGGCGCCGTTTCTGGTCGGCCTGCTCGCTTGCCTGTTGTTGCTGATGTACCGCTTCTTCGGCGATTTGTTCGCGCTTGCGGTCAGGCTGCCGAATTCGGAATGGCACGACGTCGTCACCGGCGTGCTCGATCTGGTCGACATCGCGCTCACCGCCAATCTCATCCTCATCGTCGTTTTCTCCGGCTATGAGAATTTCATCCGCAAGATCGACACCGCGGCGCACCCGCAATGGCCGGAGGGTCTGACCCAGGTCGATTTCGCCGCGTTGAAGCAAAAGCTGCTCGGCTCGGTGGTCGGCATCGCCGCGGTCGATGCGCTGGCCTGGTATTTCGATCTCGAAAACACCTCCGACACCTCGAAGCTCGGCTGGGCGCTGGCCTTCCCGCTGATGTTCGTCATGGTCCTGTTGGCGCTGGCCGTCGCCGACCGAGTCGGGCGCCGCGGCAGGGCGGAATAGCAGCCCGAGCCTCGCAACCGACCCCCCACCTTAATCCTCCCCCTTTCAGGGGGAGGAAAGCGCACGCGGCTGCTTCTCCCCCTGTATGGGGGAGGGTCGGGGTGGGGGTCCGCTGCCGGTCGCCCATTCCGGCCAGTGAGGGTTTGTTAACCATACCGGGCGTTAATCGGACCTTACTTTTGGGCTCGAACGGGGTCGGATTGCGCCTATGCGGGTCACCCGCCCTCTGATGCTGTTTTGTGCGCTGGCGATCGCGGCGGGGGGATGCGCACGGCAACCCGTGTTGCGCATGCAAATGGTCGCCGCGCCGGCGCCGCAAGGCATCGACAATGTGATCTACGGCTCGACCCCGGCAACCAGCTACGGGGCGGTCGCGGCACCCGGCTATGCGATGGCGACCGCGCCCGCCTACAGGGCGGCCGCAACGCGCTCCTACG
This sequence comes from uncultured Alphaproteobacteria bacterium, assembly GCA_963823225.1. GTDB lineage: Bacteria > Pseudomonadota > Alphaproteobacteria > Rhizobiales > Xanthobacteraceae > BOG-931. The sequence continues at coordinate 646,938 of CAWGKM010000002.1, forward strand.
CCACGGCAAGCGCGCCCTCCTTTGGCATGGCGGCCAATTCCGTTTATGCGACGGCCGCCGCGCCCGGTTACGCGACACCCGGTTACGCGACAATGGCGGCGCCGGCCTATTACGACATGGCCGCCGGCTCGCCTTACGCAATGGCCGGCACCGCGGGCTCGGCGGCAATGGCCTATCCGGGGGGAATGGTGGCCGCGTCGCCGGTCGCCTATGCGGCTCCGGCGCAGCAATGGCCCTATACGCTCGATAGCGGCGACCGGCTGCGCATCGTCGTGTTCGGCCAGGACGGACTGACCAACTCCTATGTGGTGGACGCCAGCGGCGACATCGCCATGCCGTTGATCGGCTCGGTGGCGGTGCGCGGCTTGACCTCCGACCAGCTTTCACAACGGGTCGCCGACCTGTTACGCCAGGGCGGCTATATTCGCGAGCCGCACGTCGCGGTCGAGATCGAAGCCTACCGGCCGTTCTTTATCCTCGGCGAAGTCACCCAGCCGGGCCAATATCCGTATATCGCCAACATGACGGTGGAGACCGCGGTGGCCATCGCCGGAGGGTTCGGGCCGCGCGGCGACCGCAAAACCGTCATCGTCAGCCGCAATTTCGGCGGCCAAACGCTCCGCTTCCGCACCCCGGTCACCGGCAAGGTGCAACCCGGCGACACCATCCAGGTGCAGGAACGCTGGTTCTGATTTCAGGTATCGGAAATCAGGTATCGGGAGTCGGGAGACGGGAATCGGGTTCCTGATTCCTGACGCCCGGTTCCCGATTCCTGATCACTTCAGGTGCTTCGCCAAAAACGCCATCGAGCGCTGCCAGGCGAGCTTGGCGGCCGCCTCGTTGTAGCTGCCGCGCTCGTCGCAGTGAAAGCCGTGCTGGGCGTCGGGATAGACGTAGATTTCGCAATCGCCGCCGCGTTTTTGCTTGATCGTCTCGACGTCGCTCATCGGGATCGAGGCGTCCTTTTCGCCGAAATGCATCAAAGTGGGCACTTTCGGCTTCTGGTCGGCGTTCTTGACGATTTGGCCGCCGTAATAGCAGACCGCGGCCGCAAGCCCGTTGAGCTTGCCTGCCGACAGGAAGGAAATAGTGCCGCCCATGCAGAAGCCCATGATGGCGACCGGGCCGCTTTTCTTGAGCTCGTCGATCGCCGCCTGCACGTCGCGCAACATCGCGCCCCAATCGGGATTGGCGACGAATTTGCGGGCGTTGGCGATCTCGTCGGGCGAGTAGCCGGATTCGAAATTCGGCTGTTGGCGGTCGAATACCGCGGGCGCCAGCGCCGCATAGCCTTGGCCGGCGAGCCGGTCGCAGACCGCGCGGATGTGATGATTGACGCCGAAGATTTCCTGAATGACGACGATGCCGCCCTTGGCCTTGCCGGCCGGATCGGCGCGATAGGCGCCGAGCTTGAAATTGTCCGATGACGTCAACGCAAAATGCTTACCCAAGACGATCCTCCTGTGAGATTGCCGGCCGGTCTCGCCGGCGCCGGCCCGGTGTAGCCCAGCGCAGCCTAGCGGCGGCTTTCGCTCCGCTCAACCCACCCTACTGCGCTACGGCTCACTGCGCGACGACGATGAAATTCGTGCCGTCGCCGGTCTCCTCGCCGAGTCCCTGATCGGACACGATCAGCGAGGAGCCGGGAACGATCAATCGGGAAATCTGATCGATCGCCTCCTGCGGAACGGCGATGCGGGCGAGCGCCGCGGCGGGCGGCTGCGGCGGCGGCTGATCGCCGGGCGGCTTTTCGCCCGGTTCGCCGCGGCGTCGACCCGCGGCGTGTTTGCCGTATCGCTGCTCGTTTGCCGCGTTGCGCGCCGCTTTCGCCGGCGCGCCGGGAAGCGACACGACGTTCCAGCGCAATGCCGTTTGCCCGTCGCCGAGAAATTCCAGCGCGGTAAAGACGTGGGTGCCGAGCGGCTGATCCGGATCGGCGATGGTGACCGCGGCGTCGAACAGCGGCGCAAAATCCCGGCGCACGTAAATTTTCTTCTCCTTGCGGCTGATGAAAATCGCGATCGGCGTCGGTTTTGCGGGGACGCCGTCGGCGAGGTCCGCCGGCTTGGCAGGCGGCGTCGGGACGCTGTCGTCCGGCGCCGCAGCTGCCGGCGCAGTCGCGACGGGCTCCGCGACCGCAGCTGCGGTCGCATCGGGCGCGGCCGCAGCCTGATCCGGCGGTTTGTCCTGGTGCACGAACAGATGCGGGTCGGCGAATTCGACCGGTTTCAATTCGGCGCGACCGATGATGACGGGCACGCCGAGCTTGGTCAGACGATAAAGCCTGATCGCAAAGTCGTGCGGCATGCGGATGCAGCCGTGCGACGCCGGATGGCCGATATTTTCGCCCTCGTGGATCGCCACGCCCGACCAGGTAATGCGCTGCATGAACGGCATCGGCGCGTTGCTGTAGATATTGGAGCGGTGGAAAATCTGCTTTTGGATCACGCTGAACACGCCCAACGGAGTCGGCAGGCTGGGCACACCGGTGGCAATCGAGGTGTCCGCGACGTGCGTGCCATCGCTGTAAAGGTGCAGCTTCTGCTGATTGATCGAAACGAAGATTTGCAGCGGACCCTTCGGGATGTCGCCGAACGGCTCTTTGCTGGCGTGTTCCGTTTCCTTGTGCTCGGGCTGGTGCCGGACCTGGTATCTTGCCGCCGCCGGCGCCGAGCCCAACGCCACGGTCAGCGCAAAGATCAGCGCCAAGGCCGGTGCCATGGTCAGCGCCACGCTCTGTACCGATGAATTCTTAGCGGGCACGATCGCCTCCCCGCCCCATCGCGGACTGCCGGCGGCCACTATAAGGAATCAACGACGGTAAAGGGTAATGTAATACGCGGTCATGACGCCAGTGTCGCCACGGCAGCAGTTCCTATGACTTGGCGCGATCTTCACGCGGCGCAATGTCCGGCGGCCTATTCAGCGCGAATGCTTCCGCCAAGAGCTCGTAGGAATGCCGGCGCGCTGCATGATCGTAAACCATCGTCGTGATCATAAGCTCGTCGGCGCGCGTCGCTTCGATCAAAGCGCGCAACCGGTCCCGCACGCGACCGATGCCGCCGACGACCAGGCGCGCGCGGTGCCGCGCCATGCGTTCGCGGTCGATCGGCGTATAGGCATAGGCCGCGGCCTCCTCGGGCGAGGCGAGCGGCAGATATTCGCCTTTGGCGCGGCGCGCGTAATGCAGGTCGGCGCTGGTGGCGAGGCGCTCGGCCGCGGCATCGCTGTCGGCCGCGATCACGGCCGTGCCCAGGATGGCGTAGGGTTGGCTGAACGCCGCCGACGGCTTGAAGTGCTCGCGGTAACCGAGCATGGCGCTCGCGGCGTCGTATTCGGCGAAATGATGCGCGAAGGCAAACCCCATGCCGACGGCGGCGGCAAGCTCGGCGCTGTATCCGCTCGAGCCCAACAGCCAGATCGGCGGCAGCGCGACGTCGGCGGGCACGGCGTGCACGTTGCGGAACGGATGGCCGTCCGGAAATCCGCCGCGCTCGAATAGCAGGAGTTCCTGGAAGCGTTCGAGAAAGTCATCGCCTTGCCGCGGGTCCTGGCGAGCGCGCAATGCATAGGAGGTGACCGGATCGGTACCCGGCGCGCGGCCGAGCCCAAGGTCGATGCGGCCGGGGAACAGCGCCTCGAGCACTTTGAAGCGTTCCGCCACCATCAGCGGCGCGTGGTTCGGCAACATCACGCCGCCCGAGCCGACCCGGATATGCGAGGTCGCCGCCGCGATTTGTCCGATCATGATTTCGGGCGAGGAACTGGCGATATTCGCCAGATTGTGGTGCTCCGCGACCCAGTAGCGTTTATAGCCGAGCCGGTCGGCGAGCCGCGCCAGATCGAGCGAGTTGCGCAGGGCTGCCGAGCCGGGCGTGGCCGTGGTCACGGGCGATAGATCGAGGACGGAAAGCGGAATCACGCGGGACCGGATTGTTTGCGCATCGTGCCGAGCACAAAACGCCCGAGCACGAAAAGCCAAGCACGAAAACCTATGAGCGCGCCGCCAAGCCTGTCGTCAATAAGCCTGTCGTCAATAAGCCTGTCGTCAATAAGCCTGCCGTCAATCCCGGCGCAAGCTCACTGGCTGGTCGCGCCGATGGCGGCCTGCCGCGGCGCCGGCCTGGCAACGGCGGTTTTTCGCCTCGCGCGGTGCGATGCTTGCGCCGTGGGCGTTAATTGGAAACTCGGCTCCGCGGAAGTGAAATTCCGATCGGTTGCCGGCGCGTCGGCGCCGGCCTGCGGCTCGCGGACGCGACGCACCACGCGATGGCGGCGTGCCGCCTTGGGTGTGGTCTTGACCTTGCTATCCGCGGTCGTCGCTGCGGTCGTCGTCACGCTCGCTTTGGCGTCGCTCGACGCCGCACTGTCCGGCGCGGTCTTGCTATCCGCCACGGTCGCTTGGACCGGCGCGGCAGCGGCCTTCGCCGTTTCGGCGCCGCCCGCCCGCGGCTCCTCGATCGGGAAGCGGACGCCGAATGGCGCCGCCGCCGCATCCGGTGCCGGCATCGCATGGGCAACGACGAGCTGAAGCGGCGGGCCGCTATCCGATGAGCGCGCAAACGGCCCGCTGTTGACGCGGAACGCGGCAAACAAGCCCAGACCGCAACCGATGGCAACGGTCGAAGCCAACATCGCCGCGATCATCAGACGGACGTTGGGAAACATTTGACCTCGCAAGAACCCCGCGCGCGATCGAACCGGCAGCACGCGTCACCAGGGCCAAGTCAAAAATCCCTTTTCACATCTGTTGAAATCGTCGCACGGGCACATGCCGGGTTCGCGACATTAGCTGAGTCGCCGGAAAACCAACGTTAAAAATGAAAATGGCCGGCGCGGCGGCGCCGGCCAGCCGAACTGCGGCCGATCCGCTATCGCGTCAGCGGCGCCGGCGGAATTGGCGGAGTCTGCGAAGTTTGCGGAACGTCCGACGACGCCGTATCCGGCATCGTTCCCGGCAGCACCACGACACGCGTGCCGATACCGACCCGGTCGTAGAGGTCCGCGATATCGCCGTTGGTCAGCCTGATGCAGCCCGACGACACGAACGTGCCGATGGTCGACGGCTGATTGGTGCCGTGAATCCGGTACAGCGTGTTGCCGAGATACAGCGCGCGCGCGCCGAGCGGATTGGTCTCGCCGCCGGCCATAAAGCGCGGCAGATAAGGCTGACGGTCGATCATTTCCTTCGGCGGGAACCAGTCGGGCCATTCCTTCATCCGGCTGATGCGCTCGGTGCCCGACCAGGTGAAGCCCTCGCGCCCGACGCCGATGCCGTAGCGCAATGCCTTGCCGTTGCCGAGCACGAGGTAGAGGTAAGTGTTCGGCGTGTCGATGATGATGGTGCCGGCGGGCTCAGAGGTTGCGAAATCGACGAGCTGGCGGCGGAACTGCGGCGGCAGCTCCTTGGGCGGGCCTTGCTCCGGCTGATCTTCCGGCGGCAGCGCGGCGACGACCGTCGCGGGGGCCGGCGGCGGAACTGCCGTCGTCCCGGGTGACGCCGCAGCCGGCATAGCTTCAGTCGTTACCGGGCTTTGGACCGGACCGGTTACGCCGGGGGCGGCGGCGATATCGGCCGGCGGGCGCTGGAAGCTGCCGCCGTCGACCGTCGGCATTGGCTGCGGCGCGAAATAGGGCGCGGGCTGCGGCGGGAAAGCGGGGGGCGGCGGCGAATAATACTGCGCGCCGGCACTGCCGAGCGATCCGGCAAGGGCGAACGCAACCGCGACGAGACTGATGCTGGCACGCAAGACGCACCCCCGGCGATGCTAAATTCCGACCTAGTTCTGCCGCCAACATTGGGCGGGAACAAGGCACAAATCCGCGCGCCAGGCGTCGTCTTTGTCACATAACCGACGGTTCCGCGCCGGATGGTGAACAATTTGGTAATGGCTGCGCCTGCGCCGATGGTGTGCTATTGGGTATCCGGGGATTTCGGCAGCACCCGCTTACTTCGTCGGGGGACGGGACATGATGCGAATTGTCTTTAGGTCCGTATTGGGCGTTATCGTTGGGACCATCGTCCTGACGCTGAATTTCGCGACGCCGCTGCGCGCTCAGATGGCCGCCATCAACGAGCTCAAGGGCAAGATTTTCGATGCCAAGATGACGCAGCAGACCTTCGCCGACGGGCTCCAGCATTGCAGTGAGTTGAACGGCATGAATTTCTATTTCCAGCCGCGCGATCGCGTGCTTAATCTCGACGAATATCACCGCTCATTGAACAGTCTGGCATTGGGAGGGGCTTTCAACCCGCAAACCAAGAAACCCTGGAGTCAGCAGGACGCCGACGCGCGCTGGGCGGAAGCGCAAAAGCAGGCGGTCACCGACCAGGCCAATTGCGCGCTGGTGGCGAGCCTGCCCGAACTGCAGAAGAAACTCCAAGAACTGCAGCAGCAAGCGGCCGCATCCCAAACCGGCGCGTCACCAAACAATAAGTAAGACCCGCGCGGGGCGGCGCGGGCATCGCGCCGAGCGTAGCGGCTTGCCCTGCGCGGCCGCGCCGACGCATGTTACAACCTTGCGCCGGACCACCAACGAGCAACTAGCAGGGGCTACAGCATGGACTGGACTGACCGACGCGAGCGGCTGCGCTCCGTGATCGCGGGACCCCGTTGCATCTATCCGGGATCCGTCTACGACGCGATCTCGGCGCGCATCGCCGAGGACCTCGGCTTCGAGGCCGGCATGTTCGCCGGCTCGATCGCATCGTTCACGGTGCTCGGCGCTCCCGACATCGTGATGCTCACGCTGACCGAATTCGCGCAGCAGGCTTACCGCATCAACCGCGCCGGCAAGCTGCCGCTGCTGGTCGACGCCGATCACGGCTATGGCAATGCGCTCAACGTCAAGCGCACGGTGGAGGAGTTGGAGACCGCCGGCGTCGCCGGCATGACGATCGAGGACACGGCGTTGCCGACGAGCTACGGCGCAAGCGGAGCTACGCTCATTCCGATCGCGGAGGGCGTCGGCAAGATGAAGGCCGCGCTCGCCGGCCGGCAGGACAAACGGCTGGTCATCGTCGGCCGCACCAGCGCCATGATGCTGACCGGCGTCGAAGACACCATCGCGCGGCTGAAGGCCTATGAGGCGGCGGGCGTCGACATGCTGTTCATGGCGGGCGTGAAAACACGCGCGCAACTCGATGCTGTCGCCGCCGCGGTAAAGCTCCCGCTGTTCCTCGGCAGTCCGGGCGCCGAGCTTTACGATCTCGACTATCTCAGCGCGCGCAACGTCCGCGTCTGCCTGCAAGGCCACCTGCCGTTCATGGCCGCGGTCAATGCCGTGCACGAAACGCTCAAGGCGCTGCGCGCCGGCACGCCGCCGGCCGGCATCAAATCCGTCGCCTCGCCCGACTTGATGAAGCAAGTCACCCGCCAGGCCGACTATGCGAAATGGTCGAAGGAATTTCTCAATGCCGGATTGGCGGGCGGCTGATCGCAAGCGCAGGGCTTGATCGGAAGGCCTGGAACCGACAAATAGTTTGCGGCGTCGCCCATCTGCTGTAGGGCCACCCACAACGAGCAGGCGGCGACAAGGGCCGCCCCTCCGATCGGCAATCGCGAAGGCGCGAGCGAACGAATACACGAAGGAATACACAATGCCATCCGTGAGCGACTGGAAGGTGCCGTCCGCCGCGCAACCCAAGCCGGAGGATTACGGCTACGATCTCGAACGGGCCTTGTCGTGCGTGGTCGGACTGCGCACGACGGTGCCGGCGGACGCGTTCACGGCGGAGACGCTCGGCACCGAGCGCGCCGGCAACGGCGTCTTTATTCGCGGCAACGGCCTCGTGCTGACCATCGGCTACCTGATTACCGAAGCCGAGACGCTGTGGATCACGCTCAATGACGGCCGTTCGGTGCCGGGCCACGTGCTCGGCTACGACCAGGAGACCGGCTTCGGGCTGGTGCAGGCGCTCGCCAAGCTCGACGTACCGGCGCTCGAAATCGGCCAATCCGCGGCGGCCCCGACCGGCGAACGCGTCGTGGTCGGCGGTTTCGGCGGCCGGCAACGCTCGGTCGCCGCCCGCATCGTCGCCAAGCAGGAATTCGCCGGCTATTGGGAATATGTGCTCGATGAAGCGATCTTCACCGCGCCGGCGCATCCGAACTGGGGCGGCACCGCGCTGATCGGCCCCGCCGGCGATCTCCTCGGCATCGGCTCGTTGCAGCTTCAGCACGCTACCGAGAAGGGTCAGCCGCAGAATATCAACATGATCGTCCCGATCGACCTGCTCAAGCCGATCATCGACGACCTTTTGAAATTCGGTCGGCGCGATGCGCCGCCGCGGCCGTGGCTCGGCCTCTACGCGACCGAAGTCGAGAACCGGCTGGTCATCGTCGGGCTGGCCGATCGCGGGCCGGCCAAGAAAGCGGATTTGCGGACCGGCGATATCGTGCTCGCGGTCGCCGGCAAGGACGTGCGCGATCTCGCCGGCTTCTTCCGCCGCATCTGGGCGCAAGGCCAGGCCGGCGTCGAGGTGCCGATCGCGATCTACCGCGACGGCGAGACCTTGGAGCTGCGCGTCAAATCGAGCGAGCGCAATAAGTTCCTCAAAGGGCCGAGTTTGCATTGAGTTCGTTTCCCGGACGCGGTGCAGCGCCCGGGACACGGCTTCCCGTTACGGCTCCTCGAACAACGCCTTCAACCCCTCCCGATAGGTCGGATAGCGCAACCTCACGCCCAGCTCGCGCTTGAGCTTGGCGTTGTTCACGCGCCGGCATTCCTGCCAAAAACTCAACGCCAGCGGCGACATCGACGGCGCGGCCTCGGCAAAGGAAATTTCCGGCGGCGGCGCGGCGCCCATGAGCTCTGCGGCAAAGACGAGCGGATCGCCGGGCGGCGACGGCTCGTCGTCGGCGACATTGAAAATTCCGGACGCCGCGCGCGCAAAAGCTGCGTCGATCGCCTGCGCGATGTCGTCGACATGGATGCGGTTGAAAATTTGCCCGGGTTTTACGATGCGGCGCACTTTGCCGCTCGCGATCTGGATGAGCGCATTTTGCCCGGGCCCGTAGATGCCGGCGAGGCGCAGGACCGCGACGGCAATACCATGCCGCGCGCCAAAATCCTGCCAGGCCTGCTCCGCCACAAGCCGCTCGCGGCTGCGCGCCGAAGCGGGTGCCGGCGGCGTTCGTTCGTCGACCCAGGCGCCGCCACGGTCGCCATAGACGCCGAGCGTCGAGAGATAGACGATGGATCGCAGATGCTTCGCCGCGGCGAAAGCATCGCCAAACACCGCAAGCACCGGATCGCCGTTATCGCCGGGCGGCACGGAGACCAGCACGCAATCCGCCTCGGCGCTGGCGCGATCTAATTCAGGCGCCGCATGCGCGCCGTCGAACACCACGGCTTGCACGGCACGATAAGCGTTCAAGATCGCGGCGCGTTCGGGCCCGCGCACGGTGCCGAAAATGCGGTCGAACTTTTGGCCGAACGCCGCGACGAAATGTTCCGCGCAATAGCCGAAGCCGAAACAGATGAGCGTGGGCATCTGATACTCAGTGGCCTCGCGCCGCCGCCCATTCCGCGATGACTTCGGGATCGGATTCCGCGGCGGCGCGATTCGCCGCGCAGCGTTCGAACCGCGCGCGATCGAGCCGGCCGAGCGCCCAAACGGCGGCGCCGCGAATAAGCGGCGAGGAATCTTCAAGCAAACGCTCGGCCTCGGCTGCGAGGCTCGCGTCGCCGGAATTGCCGATCGCGACGAGCACGTTGCGAATGAATCGTGCCCGGCCGATGCGCTTGACCGCGCTCTTGTTAAACAGCGCGCGAAACGCGGCGTCGTCGAGCCGCGCCAGATCGGCAAGGCGCGGCGCGCGCAGCAAGTCCCGCGCCGCGAGTTTCGTCTCGCGACCCCTTTGGGCGAATTTGTTCCACGGACAAACCGCCAGACAATCGTCGCAGCCGTAGATGCGGTTGCCGATGAGCGCGCGCAGCTCGCGCGGGATGGCGCCCTTATGCTCGATGGTGAGGTAGGAGATGCAGCGCCGCGCGTCGAGACGATACGGCGCCGGGAACGCCGCGGTCGGGCAGATGTCGAGGCAGGCTTGGCAGGTGCCGCAATGGTCGCGCTCCGGCCGGTCGGGCGGCAGCTCAAGCGTGGTGAAAATGGCGCCGAGGAACAGCCATGAGCCGAGCTGCCGCGACACCAGATTGGTGTGCTTGCCCTGCCAACCGAGGCCGGCGGCGGCGGCGAGCGGCTTTTCCATCACCGCTGCGGTGTCGACGAAGACTTTGACGTCGCCGCCGGCGTTGTCGATCAACCAGCGCCCCAGACGTTTCAGCCGCGGCTTGATCAGGTCGTGGTAATCGTCGCCGCGCGCGTAAACCGAAATATCGCCGCGCACGCGATCGTTGAGGATGGCCAGTGGATCGCCGTCCGGACCGTAATTGACGCCGAGCATGACGATCGAGCGCGCCGCGTGCCACATCGCGCGCGGATCGCCGCGCCGATCGGCATTGGCTGCCATCCACCCCATGTCGCCGTGCGCCCCGGCGGCAAGAAATTCGCGCAACCGTCCCGCCGCAAGCGGAATCGCGTCCGGCCGCGTGACGCCCACCGAGTCAAAGCCTTGCGCGCGCGCCGCCTCGACCAGCGCAGCTTTGAGCACGACCGGCGTCAGAAATCGAGATTGCCGTAATTTTGCGCCGGCGGCAGGCCGGGCAGCGTGTCGACCAACAGCGCGCGGAACGACGGCCGCGATTTTATCCGCGCGTACCAGTTCTTGGCGGTCTCGTCCTCGTCCCACGGTACATCGCCCAGATAATCGGCGACGGACAAATGCGCCGCCGCGGCCAGATCGGCATAGGTCAGGCTCTCGCCGGCAAGCCAGTCGCGCGTGCGCACGAGCCAGCCGATATAGGCTAAATGGTACCTGATGTTGCTCTTTGCCGCACGCAGCGTTTCGGTGTCGGGGGAGCCGCCGCCGCTGCCGGCCGGAATGTGACGCTTGTAAACGCGCTCCATCGCCAGCGCGCCGGAGACTTCCGCGAAAAACTTGTCGTTGAACCAGCCCATCAGCCGGCGCACCTCGACGCGCGCGCCCAATTCGTGCGGCATGAGCCGGAACTCGCCGAGCGTCAGGCCGCGGGTCTCGTCGAGATATTCGGCGATGACGCCCGCTCCCGGCACCGGTGGCGCGCTCTCTTCGACCAGAACCGGCGTGGTCCCCGCCGGATTGAGCGTCAGAAATTCCTGGCGCCGCTCCCACACCCGCTCCTCGATGAGCCGCGGCGGCAGACCGTACTCTTCAAGCGCCAGCCGCACGAAGCGGGAATGCGGGCAAATCGGATGATGGAATAGCGTCAGCATGCCGCCCCGAGCCTTGTCAGCCTTGCCCGAATCTTGGTCTTAAAGCATGATCCCGAAAATCCTAAAGGCCGGTTTTGATTCCGTCAAAATCGGCCTTTAGATCAAGAATCCGTCGAAGCGATTCTGCACCCTGCCTGCCGATCCGGGCGCTTGGCGCGCCTTTTCTGCCGCGGAGCTCATCATGTTGGACGCGATCAAGGCCATTGTCCTCGGCATCGTCGAGGGCATAACCGAGTTTCTTCCGGTGTCCTCGACCGGACACCTTCTCCTGGTCGGTCATTTTCTGGGCTTCGATGACGAATCTTTCGGCAAGTCGTTCGACGTGCTCATTCAGCTCGGCGCCATCCTGGCGCTGTTGTCGATCTACTCGGCGAGGCTGTGGCAACTGTTCCTCGGCATGTTCAACGATGCCAAGGCACAGCGCTTCATCGTCGGCGTGTTGATCGCGTTTTTTCCGGCAATGGTGATCGGCGCTCTGGCTTACGGCGTCATTAAGAGCGTGCTTTTCAACGTCTGGATCGTGTGCACCATGCTCGTTATCGGCGGCTTCGTGCTCTTGTTGGTCGACCGCCTCAATCTCAAGCCGCGCTACCACGACGTCACCACATTCTCGATGCCCATGTATTTCGGCATCGGCGTGATCCAGTGCCTATCCATGGTGCCGGGCGTGTCGCGTGCCGGCGCCACCATCGTCGGCGCGATGCTGTTCGGCGCCGACAAGCGCGCTGCGACGGAGTTCTCGTTTTGGCTGGCGATGCCGACCATGGTCGGCGCCTTCGCGTTCGAAGCCTACAAGAGCCGGGCCGAATTCGTCGGCGGCAATACGCTGATCATCGCCATCGGCTTTGCGGTATCGTTCGTGTGCGGCTGGTTCGTCGTCAAGTCGCTGCTCGGCTACGTCTCTCGGCACGGCTTTGCGCTGTTCGCGTGGTGGCGGATCGTCGTCGGCGCGCTCGGGCTCATCGCGCTGGCGCTGGGGATGTGAACGCAACCCCGATCTCGATAAGATGACGTCGTTTTCCAGTGCGGGGGATTTGAACCAGCCGCGAAAGGATCGATTCAATGGCAAAGAAGGAAGCGGAAAGCGTGTATCGGATCGTCGACGTCGTCGGCGTCAGCGAGAAATCATGGGAGGATGCCGGCCGGCGTGCGGTGGAAACGGCCGCCGGTTCATTGCGCGATCTGCGCGTGGCCGAAGTCACGCAGATGGATATGAAGGTGGAGGACGGCAAGGTCACGGCATTTCGCACGCGCGTCGCGCTGTCGTTCAAGTACGGGAGTTGACGCGCGGGCCCCGCTACGCCGTGTGCGGATTGAACTGGCCGGTCTTGCGGAAGCGCCACAGGTAAGTCGGCACGATGGCGTCGATCGATTCCGGCACGATGCCGAGGCCTTCCAGCGTGCGGCCGTCGCGCTTGGCGTCTTCGGCGACGACATTGTCGCGCTTGAGCAGTTCGACCTGGTCGGGCGTGATCGGCGGCTTCGGCAGGTATTGCAGGAACATCGCCTGCAGTGTCATGAGCGCGAACGGCACCGGGACCAGCAAGCGCCGCCGCCCTGTCGTGGCGAGCACGAATTCCATCAATTCCTTGAACGTGCGCACATCCGGACCGCCGAGCTCGTAGATCTTGCCCGGCCTTAACTCGCCATCGACGGCCGTGTCGATCAACTTGGCGATTGCTTCGGCGACGTCGCCGGCAAATACCGGCTGCATGCGGGTGCGGCCGCCGCCGACCAGCGGCAGCACCGGCGCCATCCGCGCGAGCGCCGCGAAGCGGTTGAAAAAATCGTCCTCGGGGCCGAACACGATCGACGGCCGCACGATGACCGCCGCGCTTTGCGCGGCCAGAACCAGCCGCTCGCCTTGCGCCTTCGCTTTAGCGTATTGCGAGCGCGCGCCGGCGTCGGCGCCGATGGCCGAAACGTGAACGAGGGGCGCGCCGACCGCGCTCGCGGCGCGCGCCACCGCCTCGGCGCCGGCCGCCATGACGGCGTCGAAGCGCTGGCGGCCGCGCTCGAACAGGATGCCGACCAGATTGACGGCCAGATCGGCGTCGCGCATCGCCGCCTTGACCGAATCCGGATAGCGCAGATTGGCCTGCACCGCATGGATCTGGCCGACCCGGCCGATCGGCTGCAAATAGCCGGCGAGGTCCGGACGGCGCACCGCGACGCGGATGCGGTAGCCCCGGTTGGCCAGCGCGCGCACCACGTGGCGGCCGAGAAATCCCGAGCCGCCGAACACGGTGACCAGCATATCAAGCTTGCTCTTGAGCGCCATGCGCCGCGCAATACATGATCGCTTGCACGCTGTATAGGGGACGATCTTAGTGGAGCATGATCTTTTCGGAAAACCGGTACCCACTTTTCCGGATCATGCTCTAAGCCCTTCGATTGACAAGGGGACGACCGCTTTCGTACCTATCGCCGCACGGCCCAACCGGGCGCCCAGGTGGCGGAATTGGTAGACGCACTAGTTTCAGGTACTAGCGCTGCAAGGCGTGGAGGTTCGAGTCCTCTCCTGGGCACCAAGTTTCGCTGCTTTAAACCGGCGAACCCGCGCATCGTCGAACAGCGCCTCCGTCCGGTTGTCGCCAAACGGTCGGATCATCGCTCCAATATACCGGATACCGGTATACGGTCGAGATGGTTGGCCAGTTGGAACCGTTTCAGCTACTGAAATTCGACGCCGATCCGATTTTGCCTGCGCCAAATAACCTGGCACATCCGCGACGGCTCGCCACTGTCGAAGACGAGATTGAATGTGTCCGGAAGCTCGATCGGTTCGCCGAGCCCAAGACAGGCGCCGGTATCGGAAAGGTTCCGCACCAGACAGGTGATCACCGCCCGCCGGCCGCCGAAGGCGATCCGCGCGGCTTTGTAGGTTTTCTGGCGGGATGCCCGTCTTTGCTCTGCCATAGACACCCCCTGCACCCAGCTTAAGAGCTGCAGCTTATTGCCCCGTTAATGGCGCGCGCAGGCGGCCGCGGACGCGCCGTTTTTGACGCGCAATATCGGGTGAGATATTCAAGTTACGCCATGACCATCCGCCTGCATCGCGGCGATCTGCCGGACATTTCGCGCTATACGGCTGCCAGCTCGCGCGCGGTCGCGATCGATACCGAAACCATGGGGCTCGATCTCAACCGCGACCGGCTGTGCGTGGTGCAGCTGTCGCCCGGCGACGGCTCCGCCGACGTGGTGCAAATCCCGGCGCATGCCCCGGACACGCCCAATCGCGCGCCCAACTTGAAGCGGCTTCTCGCCGACAAGAGCTTGCTCAAAATCTTTCACTTCGCCCGCTTCGATCTCGACATGCTGTACAAGGCTTTCGGCGTTATGCCGGAACCGGTCTATTGCACCAAGATCGCGTCGCGACTGGCCCGGACCTATACCGACAAACACGGGCTCAAGGACCTGGTGCGCGAGGTGTTGGGCCAGGACCTTTCCAAGCAGCAGCAGCTAACCGATTGGGGCTCGGCCGAGCTGAGCGAGGCGCAGGTCGCCTACGCCGCCGCTGACGTCACCCATCTGCATGCGCTCAAGGAGCGGCTCGATGCCATGCTGGCGCGCGAGAGCCGCGAACAATTGGCCGCGGCCTGTTTCCACTTCCTGCCGGACCGGGTGCGGCTCGACATTGCCGGTTTTGCCGCCGAGGATATTTTTGCGCATTCCTAGGGCATGGTCCCGAAACAGCCTGTCCGCGGACTTGATCCGGGGATGGCCCCCGGTTTCCCGCCTTCGCGAAACCCGCTTCCAGCTACGCGCTCCGCGCCTCCACCTACGCGCTCCGCGCTTCCACCTACGCGCTCCGCGCTTCGGTGGACTCAAACCCTCCGTAGCTCGCACTGCGAGCGTAGGAGGGTCGGTGGACTCAAACCCTCCGTAGCTCGCACAGCGAGCGTAGGAGGGTCGGTGGACTCAAACCCTCCGTAGCTTGCATAGCGAGCGTAGGAGGTCGGTGGACTCTAACCCTCCGTAGCGCGCGAAGCGAGCGTAGGCGGGTCGGCGGGCGAAGCAAGGTCGGATAAGATCATGCTCCAGCAAAACTTAACTGGCGGCCTGCTAACCCGCAAAGACCGGCCCTTGCGGGGCCACATTCGCGGTCGATTTTATCAAGACAAAACCGCGCAAAGCATGGTTTAAGGTCGGAATCGGCGAGGCCTGAAGGGATAATCGCTTGGCCATTGTCTACCCCGAAAACGCCGCGAAGCGCTTTTTCGGCAGTTCCCGCGGCAATTTCGAACGCAGCTACCGGGCCGCGTTGCGCCATAGCCGGCTCGTTCGGTGGCTTCGCATCGGCGTGCCGGTCGGGATCGCCGCGTTGCTGCTCACGGTCGTGGTCATCAATTACATGCCGCCGATCGGCGGTTTCCGGCTGCCGGGCGAACTCGGCAAGCTCGTCATCCACGGCACGATAATCACGATGCAGCAGCCGCGCCTGACCGGCGTCACGGCCGATTCCCGCGTCTACGAGTTTTCCGCCGACGCCGCCGCGCAAGACATCACCAAGCCCAATCTGGTCGAGCTGCGCCAGCTTCGCGCCAAGATGGAAATGCAAGACCGCAGCACGGTGCAACTGACGGCGCTCTCCGGCATCTATGACGTGAAGGCGGAAATGCTGACGCTCAAGAATAATATCCACCTCGTCTCGTCGACCGGCTACGAGGGCCGCTTGAGCGAGGCGGTAATCGACGTGCGCAAAGGCGACGTGGTTTCGGATCGGCCGGTCTGGGTGAAAATGCTCAATGGTTTCCTCAACGCAAAGCGGCTCGATATCGTCGAAAACGGCAGCGTGGTGCGCTTCAGCGACGTGGAGATGACGCTGCAACCGGGCAAGGATGCCGCCAACGACGCCGCCAAAACCAGCGACAAGACGGGCGGCCAATGATACGTCACCTTTACCTCTGCGCCGCGTTGGCGGCGCTGATCATTGCGGCGCCGGCGGCCGCGCAGGCGCCGCCGCCGTCGCCGAGCCCGTTCGCCGGCATCGCCCAGGGGCAGAGTCAAGGATCAGCCGGTCCAGATCGAGGCCGCTACGCTCGAAGTCCGCGACAAGGACAAGCAGGCGACCTTTTCCGGCAACGTGCAAGTGGTGCAGGGCGACACCACGATGAAATGCCAAAGCCTCGTCGTGTTTTACGGCCAGCAAGCCGGACTTGGCGGCGCCGACGGCACGCCGGTTGCGACACGCCAAGTCGACCCCCGGCGCGCCACAAGGCGCGCAAAATATCCGCCGCATCGAAGCGCGTGGCGGCGTCACCGTGATCACCAAGGACCAGAACGCCAGCGGCGATCTCGGCATCTACGATTTGAAGACCAAGACGATCACATTGAGCGGCAATGTCGTGGTCAGCCAGGGCCAGAATGTCATTCACGGCGAACGGGTCGTGGTCGACATGACGACCGGAAATGCGCGCGTCGAATCGGGCAGCTCGAACGGCGGCGCCGGCGCCGGCGCGCCCGGTCCGGGCCGCGTCCGGGCGCTCATTCAGCCGGGCAAGGGCCAGAATGGCGGCCCAACGAATTTCATGACCATCGGCCCGGGGCGGCCGAATTGAGGCGCGAGCACTCCACCTCGCCGCGGAAAATCGGCTAAAGTCCGCGGTAGAAAGCATTCATCGGCCATTCGTCAGGCGAGATTTCGAAAGACCCGCGTGCTGGACATTTTTTCATATTTTCGCCGTCGCACCCCCGCTCGCGCGCCGCGCGCCGCCGGCCGGCGATGCGGCGATCGACCTCGAAACCATGGGTGGCGCCATCAGCAAGGTTTATCTCGACATCGCCAGCCTGCCGCCGCCGGCGGAGAAAGCACGCGGCAGAACGCCGCCGGCACCGCCGCGGCCGCAGCGTCAGCCGCCGCCGCAGCGTCAGCCGCCGCCGCAGAACGGGCCGCAGAGCGCACCGCCTGTACTGGCCCGGCCGCGCCGCCGATCCGACGGCAATGGCGCGGCGCCGAGCGAACGCAAGGCCCTGCTTGCCATCCACGGCGTGGAGAAGAGTTTCGTCGGGCGCAAGGTGGTCAAGGACGTCAGCCTCTACGTGCGCAAAGGCGAGGCGGTCGGCCTGCTCGGCCCCAACGGCGCCGGCAAGACGACGGTGTTCTACATGATTATCGGCCTCATCAAGGCCGACCAGGGGCGCATCGAGCTGGACGGTTACGACGTGACGCGCTTGCCGATGTACCAGCGTGCGCGGCTCGGCATCGGCTATCTGCCGCAAGAAGCCTCCATTTTCCGCGGCCTAAACGTCGAGCAGAATATCCGCGCCGTGCTCGAAGTGGTCGAGCCCGATAGCCGGCGGCGCGAACATGACCTCGATGCGCTGCTCGAGGAGTTCAATATCGCGCGGCTGCGCAAGACGCCGGCGATCGCGCTGTCCGGCGGCGAACGCCGCCGCGTCGAAATTGCCCGATGCGCTCGCCACGCGGCCGAATTACATGCTGCTCGACGAGCCATTCGCCGGTATCGACCCGATCGCCGTCGGCGACATCCAGGCGCTGGTGCGCCATCTCACCAATCGCGGCATCGGCGTGCTCGATCACCGACCACAATGTGCGCGAGACGCTCGGGCCTCACCGATCGCGCCTACATCATCTATTCCGGCGAAGTGCTGATGGAGGGCCGCGCCGACGACATCGTCAACAATCCCGAAGTGCGCCGGCTCTATCTCGGCGAGGAATTCCGGCTCTAAGCCGGAATTTAATCGCATTTATATACTTGACAAAAGTATGGCCTTACGCTAGGATCGCACTCAAAGACCCATGACCAAGGCCGTATTCCAAGACCCCATGTTTCACGACGAGGACAAGGCCCGCGAAGCCCTTGAGGCTGAACTGTGGCCTGAGGGGCCTATCTGCCGCCATTGCGGCAACAGCGACCCCGACAAGATCGCCAAGGTCGAGGGCAAGAAGCACAGCCATCGCCCCGGTCTGTACTACTGCAACGAATGCAAGGGCCAGTTCACCGTCACGGTCGGGACCGTGTTGGAACGGTCAAAGATTCCCCTCACCAAATGGCTCATGGCCGCGCACCTGTTCAACCAAGGCAAGAACGGCGTGAGCGCCCATGAAATCCATCGCGCGCTGGGCGTCACCTACAAGTCGGCATGGTTCATGATGCACCGGCTTCGCGAAGCTATGAACGAATTGAACCGTGCCCCTATGGGCGGCGAAGGGCAGGTCATTCAGGCTGACGAAACGTACTACGGAAATTCGTCGAAGCGCGCGAAGCGCTACCGCAAAGGGCATCGTCATAAAGCTGGCGTCGTTGCGCTAATCGAACCCAAAGGCCAAGCGCGCGCTTTTCATGTCAAGAAGGCAACCGCTGCTACAGTGCGCGAGATCCTCGTTACGGACGTACATCGCACGTCGGAATTGCACATGGAAGAAAGCAATCTCTATCACCACGTCGGCAAGGAATTTGCCGCGCAGCATAAGATGGTCGAACATGGCGGCGCTGGCTACGGACAGGGGATTTACGTGGGCAAGGACGGCGCCAAACTCGGCTGCACTGACGGGGAACGGACGGCGGCGGCTCTTAAGGGTAGCGAGGGCAAGCGCCTGTCGGACCGGCCGATTAACTGAGCACAAGCCCGAATTTATCAGATACACTGCTAGGCGTTTTTTGGCTTGGAGGAAGCGTAATGGCTAGGGCTAGAGTTAAGAAGCGGGGCAAGTCAGGTAAGCGACCAAAGGCGTCCAAAAAGAGCAATACCAAGAGACCGGCAAAGGCGCGGGACATATGGAAAAAGTTCACTAAGGCTTTGGGGTTCTAAAACCTCTTGGCTTGTTGGTGCGATGCGTTTTCGGCTTTGGCGTAATTCTGCCGAGCTTCATTTCCGAATGCGGCTTCGGCGGCATTCGCAAGAGCGCGCCCATAAGACGCTTGGTTTGAGCTAATCCGTCGGATTGCTTTGGCATGAGTTCTACCTTCAAGACCGACCCGCTGCTTGGGCGGGCGCCGGCCTGTCACGCTTGCCAGATTGGGACTATAGTCCTTCTTTTTTCAAATATATAAATGCGAATTTAATCCTTAACCAAATCGGGTGGCGACACGGCCGGCAATTTGCTGTAAGCAGACAAGCAAGAATCGGACCAATTCGCCCGGCTTGCTTATGGCACTTACCCAAAGACTCCAGATCCGGCAGAGCCAAGCGCTCGTGATGACGCCGCAGCTGATGCAGGCGATCAAGCTGCTGCAACTGTCCAATCTCGATCTGGTCGCCTATGTCGAAGCCGAGCTGGAGCGCAATCCCCTGCTCGACCGCGGCGCGGAACCCGAGCCGGCGTCGGCCGCGGCCGACGGCGGGCCATCGGATAAGCCGGCGGCAAACGGCGAAGCGCCTGGCGGCCAAGACTTCGAAGCCGACATCGAGGCCAGCCCCGCCAACGACGAACGGCTCGACAACCGCCTCGACGACACCTCTCCCGTCGAAGGCGAATCGATCCGGCCGCAAACTTCGGATATGCCGGGGGCCTATTCGGAATGGGCCGGCACCGGCTCCGGCGGCCGCGCGGACGGCGACTACAATCTCGAAGCGTTCGTGTCCGCCGAAACCACGCTGGCGGATTGGCTTCGCGAGCAATTGACGTTTGCCACCACCGACCCGGTGCGGCGCCTGATCGGTCAATACCTGATCGATCTCGTCGACGAGGCCGGCTATCTGAGCGGCGATCTCGCCGCGGCGGCGGAGAAGCTCGGCACCGGCGTCGGCGAGATCGAAGCCGTGCTCGCCATCCTGCAAACTTTCGATCCGCCCGGCATTTGCGCGCGCGACCTCGCCGAATGCCTGGCCATTCAGCTCAAGGAGCGCGACCGCTACGACCCCGCGATGCAGGCGCTGATCGCGCGGCTCGATCTTCTGGCCAAGCGCGATTTCGCTCAGCTCAAGAAAATCTGCGGCGTCGACGACGAGGATCTGGCCGACATGATCGCGGAGGTGCGGCGGCTCAATCCGAAGCCCGGCTTCGCGTTCGGCTCCGCCATCGTGCAGCCGATCGTGCCCGACGTTTTCGTGCGGCCCGCGCCCAACGGCGCCTGGCTCGTCGAACTCAATTCCGACACGCTGCCGAAGGTTCTGGTCAACCAGAGCTATTATGCCGAGGTCTCGGCCACCGCCCGCCGCGACACCGAGAAATCATACCTCGCCGAATGCATGCAGAGCGCCACTTGGCTGGTTCGCGCGTTGGACCAGCGGGCGCGGACTATCCTCAAGGTTTCCAACGAAATCGTCCGCCAGCAGGATGCGTTCTTCGCCCGCGGCGTCGAACATCTGCGCCCGCTCAATCTCAAGACCGTTGCCGATGCCATCGGCATGCACGAATCGACCGTGTCGCGCGTCACCGCCAATAAATACATGGCGACGAGCCGCGGCATATTCGAGCTGAAATACTTCTTTACCTCGGCGATCGCGGCCGCGCACGGCGGCGAGGCGCATTCCGCCGAAGCCGTGCGTCACCGCATCAAGCAAATGATCGATGCCGAAAGCGCGGCCGATATATTGTCCGACGACACCATTGTCGAGAAGCTGCGCGAGGCCGGCATCGACATCGCGCGGCGCACGGTGGCGAAATACCGCGAGGCCATGCGGATTGCCTCTTCGGTGCAACGGCGACGCGAGAAACAGGCCGCGGCCGCCGGCCGAAGCCATGTTGACTCGGCGCTTGCCAATACCTAGCTCGGATCAAGCGGCAATACGCGGCGGAGGCTGTCATGCCATTTCGCGTGTCAGGTAAGAATCTCGACATCGGCGATGCTTTGCGCGAGCGCATCAGCGGGCGGATCGCCGAAACCCTGGGCAAGCATTTTGAAGGCGGCTATTCCGGGCACGTCACGTTGGCCAAGGATGGCGTCGGATTCCGCACCGAATGCGCCATTCATCTCGATTCCAAGGTCACGCTGCATGCCGAGGGTGAAGCGGCCGATGCCTATCTCAGCGCCGATCAGGCGGTTACACGGATGGAAAAGCAGCTGCGCCGCTATCATCGGCGGCGCAAGGATCACCGCGCGGATGCCCATTGACGCGGTGGCGGGGGCTCCCTATGGTCCGCCGCCTTTGCGCATGATTCCCAAATGCGGGTTCACGGTTCACAATTCATGCGCAAACAAGATCACATGCGTAAATATCGAAATATGCGTTTGGCCATCGGCCTCGCTCTTCAGGTTGCATTCATGCCGCTCATCGATCTGATCGCGCCAAATGCGATCCTCCCGGCGCTGAAGGTCAACAGCAAGAAGCAAGTGCTGCAACAGCTCGCCGAACGCGCAGCCGTGCTCACCGGCCAGAACGAGCGCGCGATATTCGACATCCTGATGCAGCGCGAAAAGCTCGGCTCGACCGCCGTCGGCAACGGCGTCGCCATTCCTCACGGCAAAATGCCGGGTCTTTCGCGGTTGTTCGGATTGTTCGCCCGGCTCGACCGGCCGGTCGATTTCGAGGCGCTCGACAATCAGCCGGTCGATCTCTTTTTTCTTTTGCTGGCGCCCGAAGGCGCTGGCGCCGATCACCTCAAAGCGCTCGCCCGCATCGCCCGGCTGTTGCGCGATCCCGGCGTCGCGCACAAATTGCGCGCCTCGCACGACGCCGAGTCGCTGTACGCCGTGCTGGCTCTGCCGTCGGCATCCGCCGCGTGACAGGCATCAGACATCGGGAATCAATACTCAGAAGATCTGAAAATAGACGGGGCCGGCGACGATTTCGCCGGCCCCGTTCTGATTACCGACTCCTGATTACCGATCCCCGGTCAGTGCACGCTCACCATCTCGAGCTCCTGGCTCCAGGCATTTGCGATAGCGGCCTCGCGGCTGTCGGTGAGCATGATCGGCGTGCCGTCGGCGGCGTGCAACGCGAATAGCGTCTGGCCGGGCGGCATCTGCGGCATCTGTGCCTGCGGGAACAGCGCGCGAACGTCCTCGGAACGAACCGTCTTGACATAGGCGATGCGGCCGTCGCCGAGATGGGCGAGCGCTTCGGGAGATAGATTTGATTTGGTCTCGGTATGGTTCATATCGTTCATGGCACTCGACTCCTCTCCATGGCCTTGTCGAGTCCTTTATGGCTTCTTAATCGCACTCTTTGATTGAGATCGACTTAACGATGCGCTCCGGCTGGGGGCGCACAAGATCGATCGATAACAATCCGTTTTTCAGGTCCGCGCCCTGCACTTCCATCCCGTCGGCCAGCACGAACGTGCGCTGGAACTGGCGCGCGGCGATGCCGCGATGAATGTATTGCCGAGTTTTGTCATCCTGCTGGCGACCGCGGATAACGAGTTGGCTCTCCTCTACGGTGACATCGAGCTGGTCGCGGGTGAACCCTGCTACCGCCAGTGTAATTCGCAAGCGTTCGGGACTGTTCCCGTCGCGCGGAACCCGCTCGATATTGTAAGGAGGATAGCCGTCCGCGGCTTTGCCGACACGATCCAGCACGCGCTCGATCTCGTCGAAGCCAAGCAGAAAGGGACTCGAAAGCGACGAAACCCTGGACATGGTTTCAAAGCCCTTATCAAGCGACTTTGTGGGGCCCTTCCGGCGCCCCGGCGGACACGCGCAACGTCTCCGCGCGGCCAGCCGCTAATATGGCGATGCAAAATCAAGGGTTCAAGAAGCACGCCCGGCGCCGCCAGCGGCGTCAATTCTGCGCTTCACTCCTGCGTGAGGGCGCCGCGCGTAGCGCCGCCCGCAACCGCTCGGTGGCGGCGGCATCGACCTTGAACGTGGCGGCGTCGAGGACAACGCCATAAAAATCCTCCGCCGCCGCGAGCGAGATATAGCCCTGCTTGGCGTCTGCGGCGACGTCGGCAACCGGCCGGTCGAGCGGCGAGCCATAACCGCCGCCGCCGCCCGAGCGCAACCGGAACGCATCGCCCGATTTGAGCATCGCCACCAAGACTTTGGCGTTGGGAAAGTCGGTTTTCCATCGGCCGTCGAGCCGCAACGCCACTTCATTGCCGGTCGCCTCGCCGCCGCCCGCCAAGCCCCACGGCTTGCAATGCGCGCGTTCGACTTGGGTGTTGAACGTCATCGGCACGCGCGCGCGCACCACGCGCTCGACGCCGAGCCCGCCGCGGTGGCGGCCGGCGCCGCCGGAATCCGTAATCAGCGCGTAGCGCTCGACCACGATCGGAAACTTGACCTCGGACTGTTCGCTCGGGCTGTTATGAGTGTCGCCGTCGTTGATGCAGACGGTTGCCGAGACGCCGTCCTCGCTGCGCTTGGCGCCCCAGCCGCCGCCGAGCGGCCCGAAATTGGCGAGAAAGAATTCCGACGTTTTCGCGTTGATGCCGTGCAGCGCCGCGATCAACAGATCCGCGTGATGGCCGGCGATGACGCGATCGGGGATCACCGGCGCCAGCGCCTTGAACACCGTATCGACGATGGTCATCGGATAAGTCATCCACCAGCGCATCGGCGCCGGCCGCACGGCGCTGATGATCCGCCCCGGCGGCACGATCGCTTTGAGGCTGCGGAAGGAGCCGTCGTTGATCGGATAGTCGGTCGGCGAGGTCAGGCATTTATATGCGACTTGCGAGCAGGCGTAGCCGGTGGTGATGCCGGAATTGTAGAAGCCGCGCACCTGGGTCGAGACGTCGCTGAGATCGACCGTCATCTCGTCGCCCTTGACGATGACGCGCACGCGGATCGGCACCTT
This sequence comes from uncultured Alphaproteobacteria bacterium, assembly GCA_963823225.1. GTDB lineage: Bacteria > Pseudomonadota > Alphaproteobacteria > Rhizobiales > Xanthobacteraceae > BOG-931. Next base: position 670,906 of record CAWGKM010000002.1, read on the forward strand.
CTTGCCGACGTCGATGCCGTCGTCGTCCATGTAGGATTCCGCCTCGTAGACGCCGTCCGGGATCGAACGCGTGCGTGCGCGCGCCATCGCCTCGGAATGATCCATGATGGCCTTGATGGCGTCCAAGACCTGGTCGCGGCCGTAGCGGGCGACCAGTTCGAGGAAACGCCGCTCGCCGGTCTTCACCGCCGTGATTTGGGCGCGCAGATCGCCCATGGCGCGGCTCGGCAGCCGCATGTTCTGCTTGATCACCTCGACCAGCGTGGCATTGACCTTGCCGCGGTCGTGCAGTTTCAGGATCGGAATTTGCAGGCCTTCGGAAAAAATGTCGGTGGTCATGCCGCCGAGCGTGCCGCCGATGTCGAGCCAGTGCGCCATGCAGCAGGAGAAACCGACCAGCACGCCCTGGTGAAAAATCGGCAGCGTCAGCGTGACGTGATTGAGATGGCTGCCGGTGAGGTAGGAGTCGTTGGTGACGTAGATGTCGCCTTCGCGGATGTTGTTGCGGCCGAAGTGCCTGATCTTGGCTTTCACGGTTTCCGCCATGCCGCGGATGAACATCGGCAGCCCGATGCCGATGGAAACCGTCTCGCCCTCGGCCGTGAACAGGCCGGTGGTGAAATCGAGCGCCTCATAGATGATGATGTTGTAGGCGGTGCGCATGAGGTTGGTTTTCATTTCCTCGGTCACGGCGATGACGCCGTTGCGCACGATCTCGGTCACGACCGGATCGATGCGCGGTTTGCGCAAGCGCTTCGTTGCGGATTTTTCTGTCATGTCGACTTGCGCTCGTTACTCCGCCTTGATGCCGGCCGCGCGAATGACTTTGCCCCACTTCTCCGTCTCGTCGGCGCCATCCGCGCGACGGCCGGTAGCGCGGCAACGCCCACTGTCAGATGCAGGAATTGTCGGCGGGGAAGATTCATGGCGCGTTCCTCGAATACGATGCAAACACAGTCTGGCTGCCGTTATGCGGAATGTCAGCCCCCTCCCACCGCGATCACCAGATTGCCTAAAGCATCGACTTCCATCACGTCGCCCGGCATCAGCACCGTGGTCGAGGCGTATTCCTCGATCAAGGCCGGTCCCTCGATGCGGTTGCCGGCAAGAAGCGCGTCGCGCCGGTAGGTCGGCGTTGGGTGAAAGCGGCCGCCGAAATAAACCGGCCGCTTGCCGGCGCAAGCCGCGGGCGGCGGAGTTTCCCGGCCGCGGGCGATTTTGTGTTGCGGCGGTTTACCCATCAAGCCGGTCACCGTCGAACGCAGGCTGACGATTTCGGCGCGCTCGTCGGGCGCCGAAGTACCGTAGCGCTGCGCGTGCATGGCGTCGAAGTGGCGCTTGATCGCCTTGCGGTCCTCGCGCGCGAAGACGCGCGTCGGCAGGTCGACCGTCACCGCGTGCTCCTGCCCGACATAGCGCATGTCGGCCGAGCGCTTCACGGCGATCCGCTGCGGCTTGATCGAAGTCGCCGCGATCGCGTCACGGCCTTGCCGTTCGAGCGCGCGATAGACCTGTTCGATCTCGGCGAACGGCGCCTCGTCGAGCGGCGTGAACCAGGTGCGCACGAAATCGTAGCGCAAATCGGAGAACAGCATGCCGAAGGCGGAAAAAACGCCCGGCGCGGCCGGCACCACGACCTTGCGCATGCCGATCTCGCGCGCCACCTCGACCGCGTGCAGGGGGCCGGCGCCGCCATAGGCGAACAGCACGAAATCGCCGGCATCGAAGCCGCGCTCGGTGGTGACGCCCTTGACCGCATAGGACATCGCGGTGGCGGCAATGCGCAGGATGCCATCGGCCGCCGCAACCGCGCTCATGCCGAGCGGATCGCCGATCTTGCTGGTAAGCGCGCGCTCGGCGGCACCGACATCGAGCTTCATTTCGCCGCCGAGGAAGCGATCCGCGCCGAGCCGGCCGAGCACGAGATTGGCGTCCGTCACCGTCGGCTCGTCGCCGCCGAGCCCGTAGCAGGCCGGCCCGGGCGACGCGCCGGCGCTCTGCGGCCCAAGGCGCAGCGCGCCTTCGTCGACGCGCGCGATCGAACCGCCGCCGGCTGAGACCTCGAAAATATCCATCATCGCGATCTGCACCGGCAGCGCCCGCTCATAGCCGCCGATGAGCGCCGCACCCGTCGTCAGGGCCTCGCCACGATGGATGACGCCGGCTTTCGCGGTGGTGCCGCCCATGTCGAAGGCGATCGCGTTGTCGATTTTCAGCTCGCGGCACAGCGCCTGCGTGCCGATCACGCCAGCGGCCGGACCGGATTCCAACATGCGCACGCATTGGCTCTGCGCCTGCCCGGCCTCATAGAGACCGCCGGTCGATTGCACGACCAGGAACGAACCGGAAAATCCGGCCGCGCGCATATGGGCGTCGATCTCGCCGATGTAACGGCGGACCTTCGGGCCGATATAGGCGTTGGCGGCGACCGTCGCGCAGCGCTCGAATTCGCGGTATTCCTGCGACAATTCGTGGGAAGCGGATACGAACAGCGTGGGATGGTTTTTCTCCAGGATCGCCTTCGCCCGCCGCTCGTGATCGGAATTGGCGTAGCAGTTGAGGAACAGTATGGCGACCGCCTCGACGCCGAGCCGTTGCAATTTTTCGCCGAGCGCGGCGATCTCGCGGTCGTCGAGCGGCTTATCAATCTCGCCGTCGGCCAGCGTCCGCTCTTTCACTTCGAAACGCAGCGCCCGTTCGATCAACGGCACGTGCTTCTGGAAGAACAGGTTATAGGCATCCGGCCGGTTGATGCGCCCGATCTCGTAAATGTCGCGAAAACCCTCGGTGATAAGCAACGCCGTAGCGGCACCGGTGCGTTCGAGTATGGTATTGATGGCGATGGTCGAGCCGTGCAGAAACAGCGCCGCCGAACGATAATCGCTGCCGGCTTTGGCGACCCCCGCCGAAATGCCCTCGACCAGATGCGCCGGCGTCGACAGCGCCTTGCCGAATGTGAGCGCGCCGGTCGTCTCGTCGAACGCCGCGATATCGGTGAAGGTGCCGCCGATATCCGCCGCGAGCCGCAATTGTCCCTGCGCCATGCCGCGATCCCTCAGGCGTCGCGCAGGACGCAATCGACGCAGCGATCGATCGCCGATAATGACGCGGTCACGGCTTCACTCCGCACGCTTGATGCGGCCATTATCGACGAGGCGGGTCGGTCAAGGCAACTTGAGCGGCCCCGGCATGGCGCGTTCGGCCTCCGCCGTGAGCTGCGCCTCGTGGCGCTTCACAAAAACGCCGCCGGCGATGACAGAGATCGCGGTGATAACCGCCAAGATGATTACGACCGGGCCTTCCATGCGCTCGAATTGTCGTCCCAGCGCATAGGCGCCATAGCCGTAGATCACCGCCCACAGCATCGAGCCGACCGCGTTGGCGACCACAAAGCCGCGCCACGGCATGACATTGGCGCCGGCAAAAATCCCGGCGAAAGTGCGCAGCACCGGCACCAACTGGGCAATGAAGACGATCTTGCCGCCATGGCGCAGGAACAGATATTGGCCGAGTTTGATCCGGCTTTTCGTCATCCCCACGTAGTTGCCGTAGTGCAGCAACACCCGATAGCCGAAGCCGCGGCCGATCGCATAGCCGATCATGCGGCCGACGGTCGCCGCGCCGCCGGCCGTCAAGATGACCGCGACAATGTTGAAATCGTGCTGAGTGCCCGCATAGATCGCCGCCGCGAGCAGCGCGGTCTCCCCCGGTGACGGGATACCGACGCATTCCACGCCAACGATGGCGGCGACCGTTACGAGGCCGTAGACGTGAATGAGGTGGCCGATAAGGTGCATGGAAAGCCGTGTACCGGAACAACGCTCACTTATACATATTCCCGCGCAAAGATAACGGCTTGACTTTACCGGATCGGCGCCTGACGCAAAAACGGGTGGCATGTACAAGGACTTGCGGGAATTCATCGCTGCTGTCGACAAGCTCGGCGCGCTGCGGCGCATCGCCGGCGCGGACCCGCAATTCGAGATCGGCGGCATCACCGAAGTCGCCGCCGGCCTGCCCGAATGCCCCGCGCTGTTGTTCGACGACATCAAAGGACATCGGCGCGGCTTCCGCGTATTCACCAATGTGGCGACGAACGTGCAACGCGCCGCGCTTGCCCTGGGACTCGATCCGGCGCTGCGGCCGCTCGACGCATTGAAGGCGTGGATGCAAAAACGCAAAACGCTGCGCCCGCAGCCGCCGGTCACCGTCGCCGCGGCCGCGTTCCTGGAAAATTCCTGCACCGGCGCCGAGGTGAACATTGCGCGGCTGCCGGCGCCGGTCTGGCACCGTCACGACGGCGGGCCGTTCATCGGCTCGGGCTCGATCGTCGTCATGCGCGACCCCGATGACGGCTGGATCAACGCCTCGATCTACCGCATCCAGGTGCACGGCCCCAACAAAGTCACGGTGCAATTCGACCACGGCGGCCGGCACGGCGCGATTATCGCCAGGAAATATTGGGATCGCGGCGAGAGCTGTCCGCTCGCGGTCGTCCACGGCGAAGATCCGGCCTTGTTCATCGCCGGCTTCGAATATCTGCCCGACGGCCGCTCCGAATACGAATTCGCCGGCGCGATCAAGGATGCTCCGATCGAGGTGTTCGCCGGACCGCGGACTGGGCTGCCGATCCCGGCGCATGCGGAAATCGTCTTCGAAGGCCGGCTGTTGCCGATGAGTGAGGCAACGCTGCCGGAGGGACCCTTTGGGGAGTTCACCGGTTATTACGCTGGCGCGGCGCGTCCCGGCCCGGTGATGGAAGTCACCGCGATGCACCACCGCAACGATCCGATTTTGCTCGGCTCGCCGCCGCTGAAACCGCCGCGCTTTCATTTCGGGCTGCCGTTCCGGGCGGCGACGATCTGGAGCGATCTCGAAGCCGCCGGCGTCGCCGACGTAGCCGGGGTCTGGCAGCATGTTTCGCAATTGCTGACGGTCGTCGCGCTACGCCAGCGTTACGACGGCCACGCCAAGCGCGCCGCGCTCATTGCGGCGGCGCACAGCTATATGGCGCGCATCGTGGTGGTCGTGGACGAGGACATCGACCCGTCGAATCTCGGCGACGTGATGTGGGCGGTGGCGACGCGCTGCGAGCCGGCCGACGGCATCGATATCCTGCGCAACGCCTGGAGCTCGGCGCTCGATCCGCGCATCTCGCCGCGGGACAAGGAGCGCGGCGTCACCTCGCACTCCAAAGCGATCATCGACGCCTGCCGGCCGTTCGCCTGGATCGAGCAATTCCCGAAACCTTCCGCGCTGTCGACCGACGAGGCGCGGGAGATCGAGGAGAAGTGGGGGAATGTGCTTGGCAGGCTGCCGTAACCAAATCGCCCGTCTTGTCATGCCCCGCGAAAGCGGGGCATCCAGTAAGCGCAATCGCAGCAGAATAGCCTCGGATCCGATGATTACTGGATCATCCGCCTTCGCGGATGATGACAGCACGAAGTCATCGCGGTAACTCACTCCACCGCATTGGCCGAATTCAAGCTGTCGATCAGCGAGGACCGGTAAAGAAATTTCTTGTGCAGCGCGACGTTTTCGGAAATGCGCCGCAGCTCGTCCAGATGACGGCGGCGGATCGCCGGATCCTTTTCCTCCAGCGATTTCTTGTTCGCGATGGTCTGCGTCTGCACGTAATCGACCTGCGCCTTGCGCCGTTGCCGCGTGTAGCGGTCGAGTACGACCGCGTCGGCGCGGCCGAACCAAAGGTCGATAAGTTTTTCGGCGAGATTGATCGCGTCGTGGATGCCGCCGTTCATGCCCATGCCGCCGATCGGATTGTTGACATGGGCGCAGTCGCCGGCCAATAGCACCCGGCCCTTGTTGAAGGTGGCGGCCACGCGCTGATGCACGGCATAGAGCGCGTAGTAGGGAATGTCGTAATCGCCGCTCTTTTGATGGATGCCGTGCAGGCGGCGCTGGATGCCCGCCATGCTCAGCGCCGCCGCATCGGTCTCGCTCTCGGGCACCGGGAAGACGCCGCGCCAGATGCCGGGCGGGCCATAGCCTTTGACCTTGAACAGATTGATCCATTCGTCGGGATCGGAGAAGTAATTGCGCGTGCAATAGCCTTTTCCGGTGGTGCCAAAATCGAAGCTGGTGCCGATCTTGATGAAGCGCTCGGGCCAGGTGAACCCCTCGAAGGCGATGCCCGCGAGCCGGCGCACGGTGCTGCTGCCGCCGTCGGCGCCGATCAGATATTTGCCGCGCAGTTTTTCCGTCGCGCCGGCGGCATCGGTGACGGTTGCCTCGACGTCATCGCCGGTTTGGGCGAGGCCGACGAGCTTGGTGGAGAAACGGACCTCGCCGAGGCCGCTCGCCTCGATATGGGGCAGCGCGGCATGCACCAGCTTGTACTGCTCCCACTGCACGACATAGGGGTAAGGCACTTCGCCTTTGAGCAGGCTGATATCGAATACCGCGATCAACTCGCCGGTGGCGCGGTCGCGAAAATGAAACAGCGGCGCCGGCATGCCGCCGGACGCGCTTTGCGAAAACATCTCCGCTTCGAGACCGAGCGCGACCAGCATTTCCACCGTCGGCGGATGAATCGTGGCGGCACGTTGATCCTCCGCGGCGTCCGGCAGTTGCTCGATCAGCGTGACCGGAATGCCCTTGCGAACCAACGCTAGCGTCATCACCGCGCCCACCGGTCCGCATCCGCAAACGATCACGCGATTGTCGTTGCCCGCCATTGTCGCGCTCACACTTTCGCGATCTCGAACGTCGAAGGATGGAATAATTCCTCGACCTTGACTTTACGGTCGACCAGACCCTGTTCGTGCACGTATTGGGTCAGCGCTTCGACCTCGGGAAGGTTCTCGGAGATTCCATATTTCCAGAAATCCTCGCCCATCATCGCGCTGGTCTCGTTGGTCTCGGCTTCGAGCCAAGGCAACGACACCATTAGCGCATTGACGTCGCGCAGGTCGATCATCGCCAGCGCCTTGGCGGCGCAGAACGCCTTGTAGACGCTGGTTGGCAGCCACGGATATTTCTCGGCCAGCGTTTTGCGGATGCCGACCAGATGCATGATCGGGAACAGTCCGGTTTTCTTGTAATAGGCCCGCTCCGCTTGCCGCGTATCGGCAAACAACCGCGCGATATGCGCTTCGCCGTTGATGAACGATGACGGCGCCCGCGCGGTGAACAGCGCGTCGAGCTCGCCGGCTTTGAGCATGCCGTTAAGCGTTTGGTCGTCGCCGATCGGCTGCAGATCGAGGCCCGCAATCGGCTTGAGCGGCGTGCGCTCGTGGCGGCCCGGTTGTTCCTGGCCGCCGCTGCGCCAATGGATTTCGGATGGTTTTACGCCGTATTCGTGCTGCATCAGCCCGCGCATCCATACCACGGCCGTGATCTGATATTCCGGCACGCCGATGCGCTTGCCGCGCAGGTCCTGCGGCTTGGCGATGCCGGCGTCCTTGCGGATGTAGATGCCGGAATGGCGGAAAATCCGCGACACGAAGGCCGGAATGCCGATATAGGCCGCCGTTCCCGCCGCCACCGTGCGGATGTAGCTCGAGAACGACAGTTCCGAAATATCGAATTCCTGGAATTTGAAGGCGCGGTGGAAAATCTCTTCCGGATAGAGCGGCAGATAGGTAACGGCGCAGCCTTCCACCTTCACGGTCCCGTCCTTGATCGCGCGCGTGCGGTCGTAATTGCCGCAGGCGATCGTCACCGGCACGTCGGCCATCGTTCTTCAGCTCCGTATTCACGGCGAAGCTAACGGCTTCCCCCGAAGCTGTGAAGCGCAGCTGCGCATCGCTGCCGCGGCGCCATGCTTGTTGTTCCCGCCCGCCCGCGATATTTTGCGGTCAAGGAGAGCGACCATGATGTCGACCGTGATCGGCGGCGCCATGCTGCCGCATGCGCCGCAGTTCTTCACCATGCCCGACACCGAGGATAAGGCGCTGGTCGCGCATGTGCGCGAAGTCGCCGCCGACGTCGGCAGAAGGCTGCGCGCGCTCGACCCCGACCTCTGGATCATCTTCTCCAACGACCACGCCGAGCAGTTTTTTCACACCACCGCGCCGCCGTTTACCGTGCATGTCGGCGGCGAGGCATTTGGCGAATTCGCCGGGCGGAAATTCCACTGGAAAGTCCCGAGCGAAATCGCGTTCGAGCTGGTGCGCCAGCTCTATCGGCAGAACTTCGATCCGGCCTTCACCTCGACGGCGAAGATCGATTACGCCATCGGCATTCCGCTCACCCATCTCGGTCACACCGGCCCGGTGCTGCCGATCTACGTCAATGCCTATCTGCCGCCGCAGCCGACCATGGAGCGCTGCTATGGCTTCGGCCAGGCGGTGGCGCGCACCGTGACCGCGCTGGGGTTAAAGACGGTGATCTTGTCGAGCGGCGGGATGTCGCATTTCCCCGGCACCGACCGCTACGCCAACCCGGAACTCGCCTGGGACCGGCGCGTGTTGGAAAAGCTCGCCGCCGGCAACCTGAAATCGCTGATCGGATTCGACGAGGCCGAGCTCGACGACACCGGCAACATCGAACTGCGCTGCTGGGCCTGCGCCGCCGGCGCCTTGGGCGAGCGCAAGCCCGACGTGGTTTCGATGGACCCGAGCTGGCATCACAATTACGCGTCGCTGGCCTGGATCGGCGGCAACGCGGAGCAACACCAGGCGGTGCACTATCCCTCGATCAAGCCGGAACTGGTGGAGCTCACCTCCGCGCTGCACGGGCTTGCTCACGACGCCGATATGCGCGCGCAATATATGGCCGACGCCAGCGCCTTCGCCGACCGTTTTCAGTTGCCGCCGGACCAGCGCGAGGCGCTGATCAAGCTCGATATGCCATCGATCGTGAAAATGGGCGCGCATCCGCTGGTGCCGTTTCTGGCGCAACTGCAAATTCAGCGGCTGCGGGTGCAGCGCTAAGCCGCTTGTTGATTAGGCGTAAGTGCAAGACTAGATTGCGGCGACTGGCGGCGACGATAAGCCGTTCGGAGAACGCGATAATGAAGAAGCTCGTGCTCGAAACCACGGCGCCGTTCCAGGGGCTGCCGGAACTGGTCGCCTACGATGAAGGCTTGTTCGCCAAGGAAGGGCTCGAGATCGAATGGGCCGACCGCGAAGCCGGCGTCGAAAAGAAGGTCGAAGTCCAGGTCACGACGCCGAAGGGCGTCGATCCCTTCGCCAGCCACGGCAAACTCCTCGAACAGGGCAAGGCCGACATGTACAACGCCTGCGAATGGGGCAATTACTGCCGCGTCCAGGACACCGGCCAAGGCAGCCGGCAGCTCGGCCGCCGCGCCATCGTCGCCTATGCGGCGATCGTGGTGCGGCCGGATTCTCCGGTCTATACGCCGCAGCAGCTTGCCAACCGCACGATCGGCGTCCCGTTCTATTTCGGCACCCATTACATCGCGCTGCACATGCTCGAAGGCTTTGTGCCGCGGGCGATGATCAAGCTGTGCCGGGCGCCGAACGGCTCGCGCTATCGTCTCGATGCGTTGCTCAAGGGCGAGGTGGAAGCCACGACGCTCACCGAGCCGCATGTCACGCTCGCCGAGAAGAAGGGCTGCCGTGTCATCTGCTCGGCCTTCTTCCACGGCACCGAGGTTGCCTCCGACCGCGTCGATGCCGAAACCTACGCCGCGTTCAATCGCGCCGTGCGCGAGGCGGTGCGCCGCATCAACGCCGACAAGAAGGCCTATCTGCATTACTTCATCGACTATTACGCCAAGAAGGATCCCGAGATTGCCGCGCTCAAGGTCGCGGATTTGCGCGAGAGCCGGCTCGTGGTTTGCGATCCGGCGCCGATCCCGCTCGACGAATTACAACGCACCTATGATTGGCTCAAGAGCTGGGACATGCTGGAACAAACCGCTTCGCCTCTGCAGCTCGTCAACATGGAGCTGCAGAGCCACGCCCACGAGGCGGCGGAGTGAGAACCTTCATCCTCCCCCGTTTTGCGGGGGCGGAGAAAATAATCGCCGGCCTTGCTTTGGGCGCGACGCTTATGCTCGGCGCATGCGGGCATCACCGCTCCAATGCGGAAACCGTCAGCGACGACGAAGTGATCAATGTCTATCCGTCGAGCTACAAGGCCGACATTCTCGCCGCGATGCACGTCTATCTGAACGACCCGACCGGAATTCGCGACGCCGTCATTTCCGAACCGGCGCTGAAAGCATCGGGCAACGCCACGCGCTACACGGTTTGCCTGAAGTTCAATCCGAAGAAGAACAACACCGACTATGCCGGCCTCAGGGAAGTCGCGGCCGTCTTTCTCGCCGGCCGGTTCGATCACTTTGTCGAGGCGCCGAAAGAGCAATGCGCCGGGGTGAGCTATGCGCCGTTCCCGGAATTGCAACAGTTGCCGCCGTGATGTCGCCGCGAATTAGGTTGAAACTGCATGCAATATCGGCGTTTAAATCGGCGGGAGGATGATCTTGAAGCGCAAGATCTTGGCGCGTGAGGCATTGGCGATGAAATTGATCCAGATTGCCGCCGGCGCGGCGGCGCTTATCGCGGTCGCGGGGCAATCCGCCATCGCGCAACCCGGCCCGCCGCCGCCCGCGGACCAGGGCGGCCCACCGCCCCCGGACCAAGGCGGTCCGCCGCCTCCTGATCAACCCGGCGCGCCCCCGCCACCCGGCGCGGCGCAATCCGGTCCGCCGCCCGCGATCGCCGCCACCAATGTCAATCTTCGGCAAGGCCCGGGCACGACCTACACCATCATCACCACCATTCCGGCCGGCGCCCCGATCGAGGTCGCCAATTGCAGCGGCCAGTGGTGCCAGGTGACGTTTCAGGGACAGAGCGGCTATGTGATCGCAACCAGCCTGGGTCAGGCCGGCGGTCCGCCGCCGGGTGGCCCGCCGCCCGGCTATGAACGACCGCCGCCGCCGGGCTATGAGCCACCGCCGCCGCCGGTCTATGCCGCGCCGCCGCCCTATTACGGCCCGTACCCGTATTATTACGGCGGCTATTACGGGCCCGGACCGTATTACGGTGGCTATTACGGGCGCCGGCGCTGGTAGGATTCGTCTTGCCTCCCTCCGCTCGGTGGGGGAGAGATTTTTCAGTCCCATCCGCCCCTACGGGGCGAAAATGCTCGCCGCGATGAGGACCGCGCCGGCGATGGCGAACCACAGCGGCATCGGCCCGTTCTTGAACGGCGGCAGCGCCCGGACCAACAATGCCGCCACACCGTGCGCGCTCATCGGCCCGGCCACCACGTGAACAGCCAGGTCCGCCCCAGCGGCGAACAGCGGACATGGAATTTACGGCCGCCCCGCCGCGGCAAAAAATGACGCCCTGCGACGCGCCGGGATTTGCTCTACTATTCCGCCGCGACCGCCATCGCCAACACGCCCAAGGGCAAAACCATGCTGGAAAAACGCTACGATCGCGCCGCGCAGAACATCGGCAACATCGTCAATATCGGCCACGTCAATGTCTGTATCACCGACCAGCATTTGGCGACGCATTACTACGTCACCGGGCTCGGGCTGACGCGCGATCCGTACCTCAATACCGGCGCGGGGAATATGTGGATCAATGTCGGCATGAGCCAATTTCATTTGCCGATGGGCAAACCCGACCGGCTGCGCGGCGTGGTCGGGCTGGTGGTGCCGGACCGCGCGGCGTTGCTGGAGCGGCTGACACGCGTGCGCAAGGCGCTGGCCGACACCAAATTCGATTTTCGCGAAAGCAACGATGGCGTCGAGACCGTTTGCCCGTGGGGCAACCGCATCCATGTGCATGCGCCGGACAAGGACCGCTTCGGCCGCATCGTGCTCGGCATGCCCTATATCCGCTTCGACGTGCGCCCGGGCACCGCGGAGCGTATCGCCCGCTTCTATCGCGAGGTGATGCATGCGCCGGCCGACGTCGCCAAGAACGGCGCCGGGCCGCAGGCGCGCGTTCAGGCCGGCGACAAGCAATATTTATATTTCCGCGAGACCGACGCGCCGGAGCAGCCGTACGACCGCCACCACGTGCAAATCTACATCGCCGATTTCTCCGGCCCTTATCGCCGGCTCATGGAGCTCGGCCTCGTCACCGCCGAGAGCAACGAATACGAATACCGATTCAAGGACGTCATCGATCTCGACAGCCGCGAAGTACTGTTCACCGTCGAGCACGAAACCCGCAGCCAGACCAATCCGATGTACGGCCGTCCGCTGGTCAATCGCAATCCGGCGGCGACCAACATGGACTACAAGCCGGGTCACGACGCCATGTCCTGGGCGATGCCGTGACGCGCCGCGCGCTGGTGATCGGCGGCTCGCTCGGCGGGCTGATCGTGGCGCATCTGTTGCGCTCGACCGGCTGGGAAGCGGTCGTGTTCGAGCGCAACGAAACGGAACTGGCGAGCCGCGGCGTCGGACTCGGCACCCATCCGCAGCTGATCGCCATCCTGCGCCGCGCCGGCATCGCTTTCGACGGGACGATGGGCATAACGCCGCCAAGGGGCGTGTGCCTCGACGGCAGTGGCAAGATTATCATCGAGCAACCGATGGCGCGCACGCTGAGCGGTTGGTCGCGGCTCTACGCAGCGTTGCTCGAGGCGTCCCCGGCGCGGACCTATTGGCTTGGCAAAAGGCTCACGCGAGTAGCGCAGGATGCCGACAGCGTCACCGCGTACTTCGCCGACGGCACAAGCGAGCGCGGCGATTTGCTGGTCGGCGCCGACGGCGTGCGCTCCACGGTGCGTGCGCAATTTCTGCCGCAGGTCGAGCCGGTTTACGCCGGCTATGTCGCCTGGCGCGCGGTACTCGACGAAGCCGACGTGCCGCGCGAACTTTGGCGTGAGATGGTCGAACTCTATGCATTCTGTCTGCCGGAAGGGGAGCAATTGATCAGCTATGCGGTGCCGGGGCGAGACAACGAAACGGCAATCGGCCGGCGCGCCTACAATATCGTCTGGTATCGGCCGGTTGACCGCGACACGCTCATCGACATGTGTACCGACGCCGATGGGCGCCATCATGCCGGCGGTATTCCGCCGCCGATGATTCGGCCTGACGTGATCGCGCGGGTGAAAGCCGATGCCAAGGCGATCATTGCGCCGCAGATCGCCGAGATTTTCGTCCGTGCCGCACCGTTCTTTCAGCCGATCTACGATCTGGTGTCGCCGCGCCTGGTGTTCGGACGGGTCGTTCTCGCCGGCGATGCGGCTTTCGTCGCGCGGCCCCATGCCGGCGCCGGCACCACCAAGGCGGCGCTCGACGCGGCCTGCCTTGCCGACAGCATCCGCGACGCCGGCAATGACCTCGAGCGCGGACTCAAGCGCTACGAACGCATGCAACAACCGTTCGGCAGGGCCCTGGTCGCGCTCAACCGGGAGGAAGGCGCCTATCTCAGCGCTCAAATCAAGCCCAAAGCAGAGCGCACCGCCGCGGAACTCACCCGCGACATCGGCGCAGTGCTGCATGCCCATGTCGCCCGCAGCGATCAGGTCGGCGACATTGTCGCCGCCCACGGTCTCGCCGCGCATGCGCGGAGCTAAGCCCTATGCAGTTCGGCGTTCAGTTCTTTCCCTGCGTCTCGCCCGAGGACAAAAGCGCGGCGGACTATTTTGCGCAGTGCCTGACGATCGCCGAAGAGGCCGAGACGCTGGGTTACAGTCACGCGCGCACGGTCGAGCATTATTTCCGCCGTTACGGCGGTTATAGCCCGAATCCGCTTGTGTTTCTTTCGGCCACGTCGCAGCGCACCAAAAGAATGCGGCTGATCACCGGCGCGGTGGTGCCGGCGTTCAATAATCCGCTCAAACTTGCCGGCGAGATCGCCATGCTCGATGGTATTTCGCAAGGCCGCCTCGACGTCGGCTTCGCGCGGGCCTTCCTGCCGCACGAATTCCGCCGTTTCAAGATTTCGCCGGACGAATCGATTGCCCGGTTCCGCGAGGGTATCGAGCAGATCGAGCTCTTGCTCACGACCGAGCACGCGACGCACCGCGGCCAATTCCATTCCTTCGAAGACCTGACCTCGCTGCCGCGGCCGACGCAACAACCGCGGCCGAAATTCTACATCGCCTCGACGCGCACGCCGGATTCCTTCGAATTCGCCGGCCGTAGCGGCCATTCGCTGATGGCAATTCCGATCGGTCCGCTAAAGCCCCTGCTCGACGTCTATCGCCAGGCCTGGCGCGCGGCCGGGCACCGCGGCGACGGCGAAGTGATGATCGCGTTTCACATGTTCTGTCATCCGGACGCGGCGGCGGCCCGCGATATTCCCCGCCGCGCGTTCGACCTCTATTTCGAGGCGTTGGTCGAATCCGCTGGCGAATGGACGCAAGGCACTTCGTCGAAGGATTACCAGGGCTACGACAAATCGATCGGCCGCCTGAAGGAATTTTCGCTCGAGGGCCAAATCGAAAGCGGCAACGCCTGGATCGGAACGCCGGACGAGATCAAAGCCATCATCCGGCGTTTCCAAAGCGCCGTCGGGCCATTCGAGCACGCTTCGCTGCAAATCAATTTCGGCGCGCTCGATTTTGCCCAGGCGCAAAACTCGTTGCGGCTGTTCGCCCGCGAGGTGATGCCGGAATTCTCGTAAAACATGGAACATCCGATGACTGGACCTCTGTCGGGCATTCGCATTCTCGATCTCACCTCGGTGGTGGCCGGTCCGCTCGCCACCCAAATGCTCGGCGATATGGGCGCCGACGTCATCAAGATCGAGGCGCCGGAGGGCGATGCTCCCCGCCATACCGGTCCGGCACGCTCGCCCGGCATGGCGGCGCTGTTCATGGGGCTTAACCGCAGCAAGCGCTCGCTGGTGCTCGATCTCAAGCAGCACGGCGCAAAAGAGGCATTGCGGCGTTTGATCGCCGGCGCCGACGTCTTCGTTCATTCGATGCGGCCGCAGAAGATCGAGAAGCTCGGCTTCGCACCCGAAACGGTGTGCGCGCAAAATTCCCGCATCGTCTACGCCGCCCTGCATGGTTACCGCGACGGCGGGCCGTATAGCCGGCAGCCGGCCTATGACGACGTCATTCAAGGCCAGTCGGGCGTCGCCGCTTTGATGGCGGAGGTCGCCGGCGAGCCGCGTTACGCGCCGATGATTCTTGCCGACAAGACCTGCGCGCTCGCCATCGTCGGCGCGGTGTCCGCCGCGCTGTTCGCGCGGGAGCGCAGCGGCCGCGGCCAGTTCGTCGAAATCCCGATGCTCGAATCGATGGTCGCCTTTGTCCTCGGCGAGCACCTGTTCGGCCATAATTTCGTGCCGCCGCTGGCGTCGCTCGGCTACACCCGCGTGCTCGCCGGCTGGCGCCGTCCGTATAAAACCAACGACGGCTATCTCTGCATGATGGCGTATACGCAAAGCCACTGGCGCAAATTCTGGAGCATGGTCGGCAAGCCGGAGCTGCACGGCGATCCGCGTTTCGATACCATTGCGTCACGCGCCCGCAATATTGTCGCGCTGTACGAGCTGGCCGGCGCCTGTCTCGCCGGCAAGACCACCGCCGAGTGGCTGGCGCTGTTGCGCGAGCTGGAAATTCCGGCCGCGCGGGTGTCGAGCCTCGACGAGGTCATGGCCGATCCGCAGCTTAAGGCGACCGGCTTCTTCAAGCGCGCGACGCATCCGAGCGAAGGCGAGATTCTTTACACCGATCTGCCGTTGCGCTTCAGCGACAGCACCGCATCGAACGCGCGGCTACAGCCACGGCTCGGCGAGCACAGTATCGAAGTGTTGCGCGAGGCCGGACTTTCCGAGGTTGAAATCAAAGCGCTGATCGCCTCCGGCGCAACGCTCGCAGGCCCGCCCAAGGCAAAAGCGGCGGAGTAAAGTGGATTGCAGTGACCCAATTCCGTCATCCTGAGGTGCCCCGCGCCAACGGGTCCGGCCCGAAGTGGCCGGCCCGATGACAAGCTCCGCGCGGGCCTCGAAGGATGCACGGCCCGGGCCGTCGCCCTTCGAGGCTCGCTTCGCTCGCACCTCAGGGTGACGGGACTTACTCACGTCTCCATCACATTGGGCGCGTAAAGCTCCGCGACCTCGATCAGCCGCGATGTCAGTCCCTGTTGCAGCGAATATTGCGCGATGGTCTCGATCACTTTGCGGTTGACTTTGACGCCGTGACGAATCAGCGGCGTTTTGGCGTCGCCGGAAAGCAGGCCCGTAGCGAGGTGATCGGCGACGTGGGCGAGGCGCTGCGCATCGGCGATGTCGTTGGCTTGGTTGAAGGCTTTCATCAGATTGAGCGCCACCCATGGCTCTTTTTCCAAAATATCGCGCCGCACCACGGCCTGGTGATTGATCGGAAGCAGCCCGGTTTTCTTGTAGAAGCGGACGCCTTCCGCAATCGGATCGGCAAACAGCGTTTTGACGTCGGGACTGCCGGCGAGATCCGCCCGGCTGCGGTCGACCAGATTGCGGCCCGAGAGATAATGCAGCGTGGCGTCGAGCTCGCCCGCAAGCATCATCGACCCGATGCTCTTGTCGGCGGGAATTTGCTTGACCGTGACGCCCGGCGGCGGCGTGAACCCGGTGGCGCCGCCGTGGCTTTTGTCCGGCGTGCGCTCCATCCAGAGTTCCATGTCTTTGGGGTGCACGCCGAACTCGTGCTGCAAGATACCGCGCGCCCACAGCGCCGCGGTCTGCTGGTATTCCGGCACGCCCACGCGCTTGCCCTTCAAGTCCGCGGGCGTCGCGATACCGGCCGCGCGCCGCACCAAAATGCCGGCGTGAAAAAACCGCCGCGTGGTGAAGATCGGTAAACCGACGAAGCGGGCGTCGCCCTGCCCGGTGATGATCGCGAACGACGAGCAGGACATTTCCGACACGGCGAATTCGGCGAAATGCAACTGCCGCCAGAATAGCTCCGACGGATGCAGCACCGTCGGAACGAGATCGATGCCGTCGGGCTTCACCGTGCCGTCGATGATCGGCCAGGTCCGCGGATTGGACGTGATGCCGATGCTCAACTGAAGATTCATCCGGCAAAGCCCGAGAGACTAATACCGATACGGCTCGTGTTCCCACAGCGGGAAGGCTGAGAAAACGTGCGGCGCGTTGGCCGGCGCCGCGGCATGCAAATACGACCGGTCGAGCTTGCCGAAACTCGTCACGCCGATTAGCCCCAGCGCGCGCGTGACTTCGTCCGCCATGATTTCGAGCATGCGTACGATGCCGGCCTGTCCGGCCGCGGCCAGCCCATAGCATTGCATGCGGCCGAGCCCGACCAGATTGGCGCCGAGCGCGATCGCCTTGACGATGTCGGTGCCGCGGTTGAATGCGCCGTCGATCACGATCATCGCGCGACCAGCAACTACGTCAACCACCTCCGGCAACATCTCGACGGCGCCGCGGCCATGATCGAGTTGGCGGCCGCCGTGATTGGAGACGTAGATCATCTCCACGCCGTGATCGAGCGCGATCTTGGCATCCTCCGCGGTGGCGATGCCCTTGATGCCGAGCGGAATTTTGAAATTTTTCTTGATGCGCTCGACGGTGCGCCAGTCGAGCGCCGCCTGGATATCGCGGCCTTGCACGCGGCGCCGCCCGGCGGTGACGTGGCGCTTGGCGAGGTCGCGTTCGCGGCGGCTGTAATGCGCGGTATCGACGGTGAGCAAGAACGCGGCATAACCGTGCTTCATGGCGCGCTCGACGTGATCGTCGACCCAGGCCGCGTCGCCGCGGACATAAAGCTGGAACATGCGCAAGCCGTCGGGCGCGGCCTTGGCGACACCTTCGAGGCCGGGATCGCAAACCGAGCTCAGCATATGGGCGACGCCGAATTCGGCCGCCGCCTTGACCACCGGCTCGGCGCCGCCGGGATGAAAGCTTTCCAGCGAGCCGACCGGGCAGAGCACGATCGGCAGCTTGAGCTTGTGGCCGAATATATCGACCGATGGATCGACCTTGCTGACGTCGCGCAACACGCGCGGCCGGAACGCGATCGAGTCGAGCGCCAAGCGGTTGCGCCGCAGCGTCGTTTCGGTCTCGGTGCC
Organism: uncultured Alphaproteobacteria bacterium; assembly: GCA_963823225.1. Classification (GTDB taxonomy): domain Bacteria; phylum Pseudomonadota; class Alphaproteobacteria; order Rhizobiales; family Xanthobacteraceae; genus BOG-931. The sequence continues at coordinate 688,832 of CAWGKM010000002.1, forward strand.
GCCGACGATATAGTCCCAATCGTTCTGATTGAGATTGGCGCGGGCTTTGGCGACGATTTCGTGCAGGTTCATGAATTGCGGCGCCGCCGCGGCGTCGCGCGACGCTCCGGCTTCATCGATGATCGACACGGGCTTGTTCATTGGGACACGCGTTGGCTTGTTGCGGGTGGCAGGCAAAGGACTTTAGCCGGGGCCGGTTCTCTTAAGAAGACCCCCGAGGGTCGACGCGGCTCGACGGCTTGACTGGCGGTCCCGACAGGACTCGAACCTGTGACCTTCGGTTTAGGAAACCGCTGCTCTATCCTCTGAGCTACGGGACCTGCTTCGCTTCGGAGTATATTGGGATTTCCGTTCGCGGGCGTGCTGCATATAGCACAGCTGCCGCTATGGGCGTTAGGCTGCGACAATGGGCTGGCGGGACGGAGTTTTGGCCACAGTGCTCGCGGCCGGTTTTGCGGTCGCGTGCGGTTGCCGCTGCGCGTTAGCGCAGCAGCCGCAAAACCCCGCGCCGCCCTGCGGCACCGAGGAAATCGCGCGCGCCACGGTGAGCCGCGTCAGTGACGGCCGCACCTTCACGCTCGCCGATGGGCGCGAGGTCCGGCTCGCCGGTATCGAAGTGCCGCTGCCGCTGCCGCTGCCGCTGCCGCTGCCGCAGCAGCCTGGCGCGGCGCCGGGCGGCGCGGCGGCCAAGAACGCGCTCGATGCGCTCGCCGGCGGCGACGCGGTCGTGCTGCGGCGCGCAGAGCCCGCTCCCGACCGCTATGGCCGCGTCGTCGCCTACGCCTATACCGAGCGCGACGGCGATGAGTTTTTCGTGCAGGGCGAGATGGTCGCCGCCGGATTTGCCCGGGTCGGCGACCGCGTCGGCGGCCCGGCCTGCGCCGCGGAACTGCTTGATCGGGAGCGCGCCGCCCGGGCGGCCAGGCTTGGCCTATGGGCCAATCCGTATTATGCCGTGCTCGACGCCGACAACATTGCGGATATTCTAGCGCAGAAAGGCCGATTTGCGCTGGTCGAGGGCCAAGTGGCGTCGGTGCGTGAAAGCGGCGCCACGGTCTACGTGAATTTCGGGCGGCACTGGTCGCAGGATTTTACGGTTACGGTCCTGAAACGAAACGAGCGCAATTTCACGGCGGCGGGCCTCGATTTGCCGGGCCTTGCCGGCCGGCGCGTCCGGGTCCGCGGCTTTATCGAGGAGCGCGGCAATGTTGGGGGCAAGACTCCGGGCAGCCCTTGGATGGAGGCGCAGCATCCGGAGCAGATCGAGATCGCGAATGAGGTTTCGCGCGAGTGACTTTAGGTGACGCGGTGAGACGGGGACGATTGGGACGAGCAAGCTTGCGGCTTGGCCTGGCGGGCGTCGCGCTGGCGGCGCTCCTGCTCGCGGCCTGCACCGCCACGCCGCCGGCCGTGGTGCCGTTGGCCGCGGAGCCTACGCCGGCGAAAGCGGCCGACGTCGCGGCGATGTCGCCCGCGGTGTTGCGCGAGCATCAGCGCATCCTCGCGACCTACGGCGGCGTCTATACCGATCCCGGCCTGCAAAGCATGGTCGAAACGATGGTCGAGCGGCTGGTCGCGGCGTCGGAGAAGCCCGACCTGCATTACAAAGTCACCATCCTCAATTCGCAATCGGTCAACGCCTTTGCCTTGCCGACCGGCCAGCTCTACGTGACGCGCGGGCTGATCGCGCTCGCCGACGACGAATCCGAGCTTGCCTCCGTGCTGGCGCACGAAATGGGGCATGTGATCGCGCGCCACGCCGAAGCCCGCGAGCAGCAGGAGCGGCAGGCCGACCTGGTGAACCGCGTCGTCACCGACGTGGTCAGCGACCCGGAAGCCGGCGCGCTGGCGCTGGCCAAGTCGAAGCTCGCGCTCGCCAGTTTTTCGCGCGCGCAGGAGTTCCAAGCCGACGCGATCGGCATCGGCATCGTGGCGCGCGCCGGCTACGATCCCTACGGCGCGGCGCGATTCCTCACCGCAATGGAGCGCAATTCCGAGCTAAAGCCCGAGCAATCCGGCGGCATCAATCCGGCCGCGCCGGATTTTCTGTCCTCGCATCCGTCGACGCCGGAACGCGTTACGCAAGCGATTGCCAATGCCCGCCAATACAAGCCCCCGGCCAGCGACAGCGCGCAGGAGCGTCAACAGGCCAGGGACGCCTATCTCGGCAGCATCGGCGGCATCGTCTATGGCGAGGATCCGAGCGAAGGCTATGTGCGCGGCCGGCGCTTCCTGCATCCGAAACTTGGCTTCACCTTCACCGCGCCCGAGGGGTTCACGCTGGACAATACCGCGCAGGCCGTGCTCGGCATCATGCACGGCGCCGGCGAGGCGCTCCGCCTCGACGTGGTGCGGGTGCCGGCCGAGCAGACGCTTGCCGGCTATCTGACCTCGGGCTGGATCGAGAATATCGACCCGGCCAGCGTCGAGGACGTCACGGTCAACGGTTTTCCCGGCGCCACCGCGGCCGCCAAGGGCGATCAATGGGACTTCCGGCTTTACGCGATCCGCTTCGGCAGCGACGTCTACCGCTTCATCTTCGCCGCCAAACACCGCACGCCCGACACCGACCGCGCCTTTCGTGAATCGATCGGCACGTTCCGCCGCATGAGTCTGGCGGAGATCGAGCAGGCCAAGCCGCTCCGCCTGCAGATCGTCACGGTCGCGCCGGGCGATACGGTGGACAAGCTGGCGAGCAAGATGGCCGTTGCCGACCGCGCGGTCGAGCGCTTCCGCGTGCTCAACGAGCTTGAGCCCGGCGACCGCCTCAAGCCCGGCAGCGAGGTCAAGATCGTGGTCGAATGACCCGCCGCCGCCGCTATTTTTCGCCTATTCTCTCCACATAATGCGTCGGCTATGCTGGCCAAAAGCGCCGTAAAGGCCTGGTGTCTTTGGGGGAAGACGCATGTGGATTGTCAGGGGGGCGGTGCCCGTCGCCGTGGCGCTGGCGGTGGTATCCGCGGTGACCGCGGTGCTCTGGGTCGTCAAACTTGAAGCGGCCGGCTCGCAGCACCTCGTCTTCTTCTATTTATTGCCGACGGCCCTGATCGCCGTGCTCTATGGTCGCCTGCCGGCCATGCTGAGCGCCGTCGTGGCGCCGTTATGCGCCGCCTATTTCCTCTATGACCCGCTGTACAGTTTTTCCGTCGCCAACCGGCTGGAACTGGGCGAGCTTTTTTGCTTTGCCGGCTTGGCCCTGATCGGCGCCAAATGCACCGCCGATTTGTTGCGGCCGGCGGTGAAAACTTCCACCACAGACGATCGCGACGCAGTCTCGGGCTAGCCGCATTAATCGTCATTCCGGATCGCCACGACCCGCCTTCGCCCGCTCCGCGAGCTACGGCGGGTTGAGTCCGCCGAAGCGCGGAGCGCGTAGGCGGAAGTGGCGAGTCCGGAATCCATAATCACGAACGGTGGGTATGGATTCCGGGCTCGTGGGCTTTGCCCGCGCCCCGGAATGACGCGATCAAAATTGCGCGGCGAATTGATCGAGCCCCATGACATGGGCGAGGTTGCGCACTTCCTCTTTTTGTTCGGCATTGAAGCTCATGATCAGCGGAACGGCCGCGGATTTGAGGCCCTGCACGGCGTCGGGATCGACCGCGGCCAGCTCCGTGCCGTCGGATGAAGCGGCGCGCGCCGGTGCCTGTGCGATGTGCGTATAGGCCATGTTGCGCAACGCGGCTTCGACCGCCGGCCACATGGCCTCTTGATCCGGCGTCAAATGCAGCCGCTCCTTGATGCTTGCGATCTGTGCGTCGTTGAGCATGTGACCCGGCCGGTCCACGACGCGGCGCCGGACCGCGGCCGCGGCGGTCGCGGGCGCTTTGGCGGTGCTTGCCGGCCGGGCCGCCGCGGCCAGCGCCGGCGATATTTGCGGCGGCGCACCCGTCTCGGCCGCGGACGATGAGCCGACATCTTCCGCGGCTTCCGCGCCGGCTTGCGGACCAAGTTGCGGAACCATGGGCTCGGGGCTGAACAGCGCGAGCTGCGTGTTGCTCGGTGCGCTTGCCGGCACCTTGGTCGCGGCCAATGCGGCCAATGCCGCCGTGTCCGCTGCCGGCGAAGCCGAGTTCCATTGTTGCGGGAACCGCAGCGCGACCAATTCGGCGGCCGATGGATCGGTGGAGCTACGCAACGCGGCCGGATGCCAGCCGCCGATCAGATATCCGGTCATGCCGGCCAACAAAATGGGCAGGGCCCGGCCGCGGAGCCGGCCGCGCTTGAACGCTTTGTTCCGCTGCATCCCGGCGCCCCTCCCCATGCCACGCGGTGGCGCCACTAACTCCTTTCAAATGAAGCTTAATTTATGACTAACCATAGGTATTTTTTCGGCGCCGCGCGGCGCCGATGTCATGCAACAAGATGTCATGCAACAAAAAGGCCCGGCATTGCTGCCGGGCCGTGTTGCCCCAATCGAACCGGGATTACGCTGCCTCTTCCTCGACCACCGACTCCTCGTCGGTGTCGGGCTTCGGACCGCGCCGCGGACCCTTGGCCAGCGCCGCCTCGATCTCTTTGATCGCTTCGGTCTCGGTGATCCGCTGCACGACGGACACTTCGCGCGACAGCCGGTCGAGCGCGGCCTCGTAAAGCTGGCGCTCGGAATAGGACTGCTCCGGCTGGGTCTCCGACCGGTAGAGGTCGCGAACGACCTCGGCGATGGCGACGATATCGCCGGAATTGATCTTGGCCTCGTATTCCTGGGCGCGCCGCGACCACATGGTGCGCTTGATGCGCGCCCTGCCTTTAAGCGTCTCGAGTGCCCGCTTGACCATCGGCGTCTCGGCAAGCTTGCGCATGCCGACCGAGGTCACCTTGGAGGTCGGCACCCGCAGCGTCATCTTGTCCTTGACGAAATTGATCACGAACAGTTCAAGCCGCGCGCCGGCGACCTCCTGCTCTTCGATGGCCACGATCTGGCCCACGCCGTGGGCCGGATAGACGATGAATTCGTGAGTTTTGAAGCCTTGTCGTTGAGTAGTCTTCTTCGCATTCATTCCCAAAGTTACTCCTTCCGGCTCCGGCTTGCGCCGATGCGCGGGCTTTGCCACGCCGACCCTGCTTCGGGCCGTGATTCGCGTGGACTGTGAGGGCCTCCGGCTCGCGCGGGAGGAGTGTTTTGTTGCCTTCCGGCTCATGCCGGCCGCACTTTTCTTCGAACGACGACGAGTTTTCTCTGCCACTGCTCTCGCGTGGAAATCACGCCTCTCCTGACGGTTCCTCGAAAACGCCCCGAAAAAATATGCTCCCGGGCTTGGGGAGCAGGATATCGGGGGTTTTGTTCATTATATGGACCCTATATAGCACATTTTTGGCTAAAATCAAAGCCTTATGGCACTGCGAAAGCGCCGCAGCAGGTCTTCTCTGCGCGGATTCCTTAATGACGGTTAATATCTATGGGCGGAAATCGTTCCTAGTCGCCGGTGCCGGGTTTGGCCGAAAAATGCTGCTCGAACTTGTTGGCGACACCCTCCCACTGCTTGGCGTCGGCCGGAGGGGTCTTCTTGGTCGTGATATTGGGCCACGATTTCGCATATTCGGCGTTGACGGCAACCCACTTTTCGGCGCCGGGCTCGGTATCGGGCTTGATCGCCTCGACCGGGCATTCCGGCTCGCAGACGCCGCAATCGATGCATTCATCCGGATGGATGACCAGCATATTCTCGCCCTCGTAAAAGCAATCCACGGGGCAGACTTCGACGCAGTCCATGTATTTGCATTTGATGCAATTGTCGTTGACGATATAGGTCATCTGCACACTCTGAACGCTCTTTTTCGAGCTTTGCTTGCTCCTATCGCATGGGTCCGGTGCACGCAAGGCTGGCCGGCTCGGCCCAGGGGGCCACACGCGGCGTCATTCGACATCTTCATATAGCGTCGCTGCGCTACCGGCGGGACCCCGGCGTTCGGCGAATCCCCGCACCTTCAAGACGCGCACGCGGCGGTCGAGCGCGACGGTAATCACATCGCCGGTCCGCACCATGCGGCCGGGCGCGTCGATGCGCGCGCCATTGACGCGGATAAAGCCCGCACCCGCAAGTGCCGCAGCGGCGCCGCGCGTGCGCACCAGGCGGGCATGCCACAGCCAGCGGTCGATGCGCTGGCGCTCGGGCTCGGCCGGCAGGTCGTCATCACCTCGGATCAGATCGGTCGGCGCCCGGCGATGTTGGCGGAGCATGGTCTTTTCGGACCTTCCCTCGCCCGCCGAAGCGGGCTTCGCGACGGCGGCAACCCGGCTGCCACTTTCCCGGATCATGCGCTAGCGGCGCTCCTTGGCGTCGGCCTCGAGCTGCGCCTTCAACGCCGCGAGCTTGGCGAAGGGGGAATTCGGATCGGGCGCTTTCTCGCGCCGCTCGAACCGCTTGACCGGCGGCCGCTCGCGTTCGCGCATCGCACGCTCGGGCCGCTGCTCGCCTGCCGGCCTGCGGCGGTGGCGTGACGGGCGGCCTTCTCTGGATGGCCGAGAATCGGCAGGCGGCATCTGCTCAGGCGGCGGCGCTGACGCAACCTCCCCGGCGGACACCGCCGTCACGCTCGGCTCTTCGGCGCGCCGCGATATGGGCGTGTCCTTGCGCGCCTGACTGCGCCCATCGCGACGCCGCGGGCGCGGCCGATGCCGGCCTTCGGGCCGGCCTGGGCGCCAGACCTCGATCATCTCCCTCTCTCCGTTTGCCGGGAGAGCGTCGGGGTGAGCGGAACTTTCAGTTTGCTCAGCCGGCGGGATCGCCGCCTCACCCGGTTCGCCTTGTTCCATAGCCGAAACTTCGCTTTGGCCTTGATCGGCGGTAGCCGGCGTGGACGATGGCGACGTGGCCTCCGGCGCGGGCGCGGTCTCCGGCGCACCGCCATTCGTCGCTGCGATAGCCTCCGGCGTCGCTGCGATGGCCTCCGGCATCGCTGCGATGGCCTCCGGCGCCGGGTTGGCGGGCGGCTCGACGATCGGCTCGACGATCGGTTGGACGATCGGTTCTTGCGGCTTCGGCCGCCGCTCCATGCGATAGCCGAGCGAGCGCAGGATCGACGCAAAATCCTCGCCCGACGCGCCGGTCAGCGAGGTCATGCCGTTGACGACGGTGAAGCCGCCGCCGGCGACCGCTCCCGGCGGCTTCGGGCCTGCGCCTTCGCGCCAAGCCAGGACAGGACGGATCAGATCCGCAAGCCGTTCCAGAATATCGACGCGTACGGCGCGCTCGCCGCACACCCGATAGCCGGCGGCGCGATAGAGCGCCGCGTCGATCTCGGCGATCGACCGGGATCGAGGTGCGGCCGCTGCCGGCCAGCTGCAATAAATCGTCGAGGCCCTTGCTCTGCGGCCCATCGTGGCGCAGCGCCCAAAGTTGCGCGGCAAGCGCGCGCGGCGACGGTTTAAGCAGAACCGGCAGATAGATGTGATAGGCGCCGAAGCGCACACCGTATTTGCGCAAGGTGGCGCGCGCCGGCTGTTCCAGGCCCTTCACTTCCTCGGCGACGCGTTGTCGGTCGAGAACGCCGAGCGCCTCGACCACTTGGAAGGCAACGCCGCGGGCGATGCCGGTCACGTCGGCGGCCGCCGCCAGTTCGGCCAATGGGCCGAGCAGTTTTTGGATATAAGATTGCAGCCAGCCGTTGAGCCGCGTCTCGACCGCATCGCGCGGCGCGCCGGTGAGGTGCTCGTCGGCGATGACGCGCACGCGCGGCCGCAAAATCTCTTCCCCGGCATAAAGCTTGCCGACCGCGGCGCCGGTCCAGCGTAGCGTGCCGTCGGCGGCGAGCACGAATTCTCCGTCGGGCGCCTCGGCGAGCCGCATTGCGCGTGTCGCGATTTCGCTCGCCAGCGCCTTCTGCGCGGCGTTTTGCAAGGTCTTGGCCTCCGACCCGCCCGAGGCGGCATCGGCCACGAAGACGAACCCGTCGAGCCGGCCGATGACGTGGCCTTCGACGACGACTTCGCCGGTCTTGTTGAACTCAGGCTCGAACGCCGCATTCTCGCGCAGCCGCCGCATCAGAACGCTGGTTCGGCGATCGACGAAACGCTCGGTGAGCCGCTCGTGCAGGGCGTCCGAGAGGCGGTCCTCGACGCCGCGGGTGACGCCCTGCCAGTGTTCGGGATCGGCGAGCCAATCCGGGCGGTTGGCGGCAAAGGTCCAGGTCCGGATGTGGGCGATGCGCGTGGACAGCGTATCGATGTCGCCGTCGGTGCGATCCGCCAATGCGCGACCTGATGCGCGAACCAGTCGGTTTTGATCGTGCCGTCGCGTTGCAGGAAGCCATAGACGGTGACCACGAGTTCGGCATGGTTCGCTGGCGCGATCTTGCGATAGTCGGGGAGCTGGCAGACGTCCCATAGCCGCTCGACATCGGCGGGAGACCTCGTCATGGCGCGAACGTCGTCGTCGCGCGCGGCATGGTCGAGCACGAGAATGTCTTCGGCGACCGGCGCGCGCGCCAGCGCGCTTTCCGTCGGCAGCGCCGCGAGGGTCGCCTGCAAGGCGCCGACCGAGGCGAAGTCGAGCTCGGTATTGCGCCATTGCACCAGCTTCACCGGCTCGAATGTGTGCGATTCCAGCGCCTGGACCAGTTCGGTCTCGAATGGCGGGCAGCGCCCGCTGGTGCCGAACGTACCGTCGCGCATCGCGCGGCCGGCGCGGCCGGCAATCTGAGCGAGTTCGGAAGGGCTGAGTTTGCGAAATTGATAGCCGTCGAATTTGCGGTCGGAGGCAAAGGCGATGTGATCGACGTCGAGATTGAGACCCATGCCGATGGCGTCGGTCGCCACCAGGTAGTCGACCTGGCCCGACTGATAGAGTTCGACCTGGGCATTACGCGTGCGCGGCGACAGCGCGCCGAGCACGACCGCGGCGCCGCCACGCTGGCGGCGGATCAATTCGGCGATGGCGTAAACTTCCTCGGCCGAAAACGCGACGATGGCGGAACGGCGCGGCAACCGGGTGAGCTTTTTCTCGCCGGCGAAGCTGAGTTGCGACAGCCGCGGGCGGCTCACGATGCTGGCGCCGGGCAGCAGCCGCTCGACGATCGGCCGCATGGTGGCGGCGCCGAGCACCAGCGTTTCCTCGCGTCCGCGCCGGTGCAGCATCCGATCGGTAAAAACGTGGCCGCGCTCGAAGTCGGCGGCGAGCTGGATTTCGTCGACGGCGAGGAAGGCGACGTCGAGGTCACGCGGCATCGCCTCGACGGTGGCAACCCAAAATCGCGGGTTCGGCGGCTTGATCTTCTCCTCGCCGGTGATGAGCGCCACCGCCTCGGCGCCGACCCGCTCCACCGCGCGGTTATAGACCTCGCGCGCCAGAAGCCGCAGCGGCAGGCCGATCAGCCCGGACGAATGCGCCAGCATCCGCTCGATCGCCAGATGGGTCTTTCCGGTATTGGTCGGGCCCAGCACCGCGGTGACGCCGGCGCCACGGGCACGCACATCACGGTCGGCGGGAGGCGAAAACGAAATCGGCATTAAAGGCCCGGCATTGATGCAAGCTAAGGCGCAACAAGCACGGCCTTCTGTATCACAACGCGACGCTGGAAAGGCCTGTGCTTAAGGTGTGGAACGAGTCTGGAACAAATCACGGCCGAATCGGCGACTCCGGGCGTGTTCGAATTCGTTCACTGCGATATATTGCGTCGTTATCGCTTTTGAATACCAGATCGGGTGGAATCCCCGCCTTAGGGCCGTCGCATTCGCGCCCAAAAGCGTTAACGGATCGCGCCATCACAATTCCACGCCGAGTCAAGGGGGCCCGGTCTGTGGATAATGGGGAAGATCGCGCCGGGCAATGCGCCGCGTCGGGCCGTGGTGGCGGCCATCACTGGGTTTTTTCGGGCGGATGCGGCGGCGGCGCGACCGAGACGAATTCCGTCGCCTGCAACAGCCCGGTCCCGAGCGGCGTCGGCATCGAGAAACGGAACGGGACCAGCACGTGCGTGCCGGCGATCGGCGCCAGCCATACTTCGGCGTCGCGCAGCGTGACGAGATACTTGATCGCAGGGCGGTCCGGCACGTAGCCGGCGATCGGCGCGAAATAGACGGCGCAAACGACGACCTGTCCGGCGTAACCGCGATCCGCCTTGACGGTTTCCATGCGCTTGAACTCGCTGTGCAGATCGTAGCGCACGCGGCCGTCGAACACAGCGACTTTACGATTGCACGCCTCCGGCGAAACCGGGTCGCCGTTACCGGGGACCCGATTGAGCATGGACGTCATCGGATCGAACACGCCGCGGCGATCGGCATCGGTGACCGGGATGCGATCGGGAACCGGCGGCAGCGGCGGTTGGACCGCATAGTCCGTCACATTGCCGCCGGCGAGCGCCATGCGCACGTCGTCGACGGTGCGGTCATACATGATAGTCGCGCCGTAGCTCGTCGGCACCGGCTGACCGCCGCTGACATTGCCATGCGCGGCGCTAGTGCCATGCGCGCCAGTGAAGAAGCGGACGAGGCCGGTCGTCGTACCGCTCGCCGCGGCGGTGTATTGGTCGTCGGAAATCTCGACAATCCAGTTGCCGCGGCCGATCGGAATGCCGGCGATGCTGGCGGTATATTCGGCCTCGAGCCGGCTCTGTGCGGCGGCTTGCCGATTGGCATCGGCCGCCACGGCGGCAAGCGTGGCCAGCGCGACCATGACGAAAAACGCCGCGGACCCGGCGCGGCCGGCAGGGCGGATAATTTGCTGAGACAATACGAAGGCGGGCAATGGTTGTCCTCAAATCCCCGACCTGGAATCCGCCCAGTGTTTCATCGGAGAATACGTCGTTTCTGTGGTTTGGTGCCGTCGCGCCCGCGGCAAAGCATTACGGCGCGGTGGATGCGCCCCGCGCTTGACGCTCAAGCAGGCCATGCCTATAGGTCCGCGCCGTCTCCTCCATATCGTCCGCGGCGGCTACGGCGATGACGCGGCGTTGGGCTTTGAAGGATTTTACACCATGGCATGGCGTTGCGAACTGACCGGCAAGACGCGCCAGATCGGGCACCGGGTGAGCCATTCCAACCGCAAGACCAAGCGGCGGTTTCTGCCCAATCTGCTCAACGTCACGCTATTGTCGGATGCGCTCGGCCGCTCGATCCGGCTGCGGGTGTCGGCCAATGCGCTGAAAACCGTCGATCATCGCGGCGGGCTCGACGCCTTCCTGCTCAAGGCCAAGGACGACGAGCTGTCGCCGCGCGTGCTCGAACTCAAGCGCCAAGTTGTCAAGAAGCGCGCCGCGACGGCGTAGCAAAACTTGCACGCGCCTCAATGACCGACCCACGGGTCACCGAACTTGTGGCGGCCGGAAAAACTCGCGTCGCCCTGTTCCTTCCGCAGTACAGCAAGGACGCCGTATCCGGAGAGCTACGCGGGGTCGGCACGGGATTTATCGCGATTGAGATTGCCGGCGCACTCGCGGCGCGTCTTGGCGTTGAGCTGCGTTTGATCGAGTGCCCGTCGCCTCCGAAGGCCGTCGAGTGCCTGAAGAATAACGCGTGCGACGTGGCATTTCTGGGAATCGAACCGTCGCGCGCTGTCGAGGTGGATTTCTCGCCGCCGATTTTCCAATTCGATTACAGCTATCTGGTGCCGGCCGGCTCTGCGCTCCGCAGCGCCGGCGATATGGACCGTCCGGGCGTACGCATCGCGGTCGTGCATCATCATGCCTCGGAATTGGCGCTGCGGCGCATTGTGAAGCACGCTGAACTGGTCGGCGCGGAGCTGCCGGACGACACCTTCGCGCTGTTCAGCGCCGGTAAAGCAGACGCATTCGCATTCCCCCGCGATCAGTTGCTCGACTTTTCAGCGAAACTGCCAGGCTCGCGCGTGCTGAAAGATCGTTATGGGATCAACCGCGTGGCGATGGCGGTTGCGAAAGGCCGTGCCGGTGGTTGGCATATGTCGCCGAATTTGCCGAGGACGCCAAGGCATCGGGCCTCGTGCAATGCGCCATCGAGCGCGGCGCTAGACAAGGCTTTGAAGTGGCGCCTTTGGACAAGCGCAATTGATCTATTGCGTGGAAATCTGCTGCACCACCGGCAGCCAGGTTTCCTGCTGCTTGGCGACGAACGCCTGGGTCTCATCCGGCGTCATGGCGTGCGCATAACTGCCGGTAGCGGAGAGCCTCTTCTTGACATCCGGATCGCTGACGACTTTGGCCATGTCCGCGCTCACCTTGTTGATGATCGGCGCCGGCGTGCCGAGCGGCGCCGCCAGAATAAGCCAGCCCGCCGCGGCGAAGCCCGGAATTGTTTCCGCCACAACCGGCAGATCGGGAAATTCAGGCAGGCGCTCCGGCGAAGCGACCGCGATCAGCTTCACCTGTCCAGCGTTGACCGCGCCGATAATTCCCGGATAGCCCTCGATGATCATGGTGACGCGCCCACCGGCAACATCGCTCAGCGCCGCACCCGGACCGCCGGTATAGGGCACCGGAATGAGCTTGATGTCCGCCTTCTGTTGCAACAATAAGCCCGTCAGGTGCGTCATCCGGCCGACGCCCGATACCGCGATTGACAGCGTGCCCGGCGCCTTTTTGGCCCGATCAATGAGTTGCGGCAGTGTCGTGATGCCGCTCGCGGGATTTACGGCAAGAAACATCGGCTGTTCGGCGATGAACCCGATCGGCAGGAAATCGCGCGGCAGCTTGACCGGCAGGTTAGGCGCCACCGTCGGCAGCGCCAGGAAGGTCGATAGTGCCGGCGAATACAGCGTATAACCGTCCGCGGTGGCCTCGCTCGCCGCGCGCGCGGCGATACTGCCGTTGGCGCCGGGGTGATTGACCACGACAGCCCGCTGTCCCCAGATTTTGTCGAGCCCGTCCGCGACGATGCGCGTGGCAACATCCGGACTGGAGCCGGTCCCGGCGTCCGAAATGATCGTTACCGCTTTGTCCGGATAGTCGCCGGCTCGCGCATGCGCAAGGGAAGCCGTCGGCAGCGTCAGCAAGCTTAAGATGGCAATTCGCAACCAAGATCGGCTGGACATGTCTTCCTCCATGATCGCGGCTTTCTTCTGCAATGGCGCGCCGCGACACAGCGCAAACCGAAGGCTCAAGCAGGCTTTACGAGTGCAGCCGCCGCGGCGGCGCCGGGCGCACACGTTCCTTGGCCGGATGCTCCTCGAACAGTTCGGCGAGTTTCTCGGTCATGACGCCGCCAAGCTCTTCGGCATCGACGAGGGTCACCGCGCGCCGGTAGTAGCGCGTCACGTCGTGGCCGATGCCGATGGCGATCAATTCGACCGGCGAGCGGGTTTCGATATCCTCGATCACCCAGCGCAAATGGCGTTCGAGATAATTGCCGGGATTGACCGAGAGCGTGGAATCGTCGACCGGCGCGCCGTCGGAAATCATCATGAGAATCTTGCGGCTTTCAGACCGCGCCAACAGCCGCTTATGCGCCCAGTCGAGCGCCTCGCCGTCGATATTTTCCTTGAGCAGGCCCTCGCGCATCATCAGGCCCAGATTTTTGCGGGCGCGGCGCCACGGCGCGTCGGCCGACTTGTAGACGATGTGGCGCAGATCGTTGAGTCGTCCGGGATTGGCCGGCTTGCCCGCCGCCAGCCAGGATTCGCGCGACTGGCCGCCTTTCCAGGCCCGCGTCGTGAAGCCGAGGATCTCCACCTTTACGCCGCAACGTTCCAGCGTGCGCGCCAGAATGTCGGCGCAGGTCGCCGCCACCGTGATCGGACGGCCGCGCATCGAGCCGGAATTGTCGAGCAACAGCGTCACCACCGTGTCGCGGAAATCGGTGTCCTTCTCGCGCTTGAACGACAATGGATGCAGCGGATCGACGATGACGCGCGACAGCCGCGCCGGGTCGAGCAAGCCCTCCTCGAGGTCGAACTCCCAGGCGCGGTTCTGCTGCGCCAAGAGCAGCCGCTGCAGACGGTTGGCCAGCCGCGCCACGACGCCCTGCAAATGCGAAAGCTGCTTGTCGAGATAGCCGCGCAGGCGGTCGAGCTCTTCCGGCTCGCACAATTCCTCGGCGCCCACCGTCTCGTCGAATCTGGCGGTGAACGGCCGATAGTCCGGACCGCGCGGCTCGTTGCGCTGGTGTCGCGGCCGCCACGGCTCGGCCGCGGTTTCCGAATCGCCCATCTCGGCGTCGTCGGCCATTTCGGCGGCCGGCGCATCGACCGCCTCCGAGGCGCTGTCGGGCAATTCGTCGGCCGAAGCCTCGGCCTCGGCGCTCATCTTGTCGCTTTCGGCGGAATCGGACGCCTCGCCGTCCTCGCCCGATTCGTCTTTCTGGTTCTCGTCCTCGCCTTCTTCGCCGTCCTCCTCGTCGGATTCGCTCGAGCGGTCCTCGCCCATGTCGAGGCAATCGAGCAGGTCGTGCACGACGTCGCCGAACCGGCGCTGGTCGAGCAGCACGCGTTCGAGCCGATCGAGATCGCGGCCGGCGCGCTCCTCGATCAGCGGGCGCCACAAATCGACGAGCTTGCGCGCGGTAGCCGGCGGCGTATCGCCGGTGAGCCGCTCGCGCACGATCATGGCGAGCGCGTCCTCGATCGGCGCATCGGCACGGTCGGTGATGTCGTCGAATTTGCCGCGATGAAAGCGGTCATCGAGCATGGCGGCGAGATTCTTCGCCACGCCGCCCATGCGCCGGGCGCCGATCGCCTCGACGCGGGCCTGTTCGACCGCCTCGAACACCGCGCGCGCCTGCTGGCCGCCGGGGGCGAGTTTGCGATGCACCACCGGGTCGTGACAGGCCAAGCGCAGCGCGAGCGAGTCGGCGTGACCGCGCACGATCGCGGCCTCGCGCTCATTAAGCCGGCGCGGCGGTTCCGGCAGCCGCGCCTTGCCGCCGGCCAAGCCGGGACGCTCGGCCGCGAAGCTCACTTCGAGATCGCCCTTGCCGGCAATCGCGCGCAGACAGACGCCGACGGCGCGCTTGAACGGCTCGGTCGGCACTTCCTTGGCGGCACTCTTGGGTTTGATGTTGGAGGACATCGCTCTTCTCCCTCTCCCCGTTCACGGGGAGAGGGTCAGGGTGAGGGGGCGTTGAGGTTAAGCACTAACCGCGAAGCCCCCTCACCCGGCTCGCTTCGCTCGCCGACCTCTCCCCGCGCGCGGGGAGAGGTGATTTAAGACAGCGCCACGTTCACCGCGCTCTCCGGCAATTCTTGACCGAAACAGCGCTGATAGAATTCGGCCACCAGCGGCCGTTCCAGCTCGTCGCATTTGTTGACGAAAGTGAGCCGGAAGGCGAAGCCGATGTCACTGAAGATTTCGGCGTTCTCGGCCCACATGATGACCGTGCGCGGGCTCATCACCGTCGAGATATCGCCGTTCATGAAGGCGTTGCGCGTCAGGTCGGCGACGCGCACCATCTTGCCGACGATGTCGCGGCCCTCGGCCGTGCGGTAGTGCTTGGCCTTGGCGAGCACGATCTCGACCTCGTTGTCGTGCGGCAGATAATTGAGCGTGGTGACGATCGACCAGCGGTCCATCTGGCCCTGATTGATCTGCTGGGTGCCGTGATAGAGACCGGACGTGTCGCCCAAGCCCACCGTGTTGGCGGTCGCGAACAGGCGGAACGAGGGGTGCGGCTTGAGCACTTTGTTCTGGTCTAACAGCGTCAGCCGGCCGGACAATTCGAGCACGCGCTGGATCACGAACATCACATCGGGGCGGCCGGCATCGTACTCGTCGAAGCACAGCGCCACGTTGTTCTTCAGCGCCCACGGCAGAATACCGTCGCGGAACTCGGTCACCTGCATGCCGTCGCGAATCACGATCGCGTCCTTGCCGATGAGATCGACGCGGCTGATGTGACTGTCGAGATTGACGCGCACGCAGGGCCAATTGAGCCGCGCCGCCACCTGCTCGATGTGGGTCGATTTTCCGGTGCCGTGATAGCCGGTGACGATGACGCGGCGGTTCCTGGCAAAGCCGGCGAGGATCGCGAGCGTGGTCGGCTTGTCGAAGCGGTAGTCGGCATCGATTTCCGGCACGTATTCGTCCGGTTCCGAATAGGCCGGCACTTCGAGATCGCTTTCGATCCCGAACAATTGCCGGATCGAAACCTTCATGTCCGGCAAGCCGGATTCACTGTCTGTTGCGAGGGTCATTGCTCCTCCGTGACCTCGGCAAGGAAGTCGGCAAGAAACTCAGCAGGTCCGAGGCGCGAATCGGCTGTCACCGGCGATCGGATAGCGCGGTACATCTAGCAGAAAGCCCCGACGCGGCGAAAGCCACCCGGAGGATCAGCAAAAGCCTGCTGTCTTCAGGTAGTTATAGGCCTGAATGATCTCCCGCAGCCGCGCTTCGGAACCACGATCGCCACCATTGGCGTCGGGATGGTGCCGTTTCACCAACATCTTGAACCTAGTCTTGATATCGGCGCGTTTGGCGTCGGCTTCAAGGCCGAGCACGTCCAGCGCCCGGCGTTGCGCATTGAAAATCTTGCGGCCCTCGGGCGCGGCTCGCGCATGGCCGGCGCGGCGGGCGCCGATCTCGCCGAACAGCGAGAACGGGTCATCGGCCGCCCAGCCAGCGGAGCCGCGAAACTCTTTCGCAGCGCGCCGGACGCCGCGTTTGCCGCCGATCGAGCCCATTTTCCAGGTCGGACGGTGGCCGGTGATCGATTCCTTCTGATATTTCGCGATCGCGTCCTCGCTCATGCCGGCGAAGAAATTGTACGAATTGTTGTATTCGCGCACGTGTCCGAGGCAGAACTGCCAATATTCGGACGCGCGCAACCGGCCTTTCGGCGCGCGGTGGGTTGCCGGCGCGTTGCAGCCCGGCCATTGGCAGGGCGGAAGCTCCGCCCGCAGGCGGCGGTCCTGGTCGGGCTTGACCCGGATCCGATCAAACAGCGGCGAATTCGTTCTCATCGTCACGATTATGCAGGTGCGTCGCCGAAACCTTCAAGACTTGACAGATGGCAAAACCGCGTGTCGCGGTTGTTGACGTTAACGCCTTGTCATCGCTAAGGCAGCAAGCCAATGGGCATGCAGGATATCATCACGACCAAGCTATTGGCGGCATTTGCGCCCGAGAGCCTGCACGTCGAGGATGAATCCCATCTGCACGAAGGCCACGCCGGACACCGGCCGGGCGGCGAGACCCATTACCGGCTTTATATTGTGTCGGAAGCCTTCCGCGGGAAGAGCCGGCTCGAACGCCACCGCATGATCAACGCGGCGCTGGCGAATGAACTTAAAGGCCGCGTGCACGCGCTCGCCATTCATGCGCAGGCGCCGGGGGAGAGCTGATCACGGTTCGCGTTTATTACTTTCACCCGCCTCCGCCATTTGCGGCTGCGGCGCTTTTTCAGCCTCGCGCAACAACCCCATCAAGTCGAGCCGCTCGGTGACCATCGCGAGCTTGCCGTCGGCGGTGCGCGGCCACCGGTCTTTCGGCCGGTCCCAATAAAGCTCGACGCCGTTGTCGTCGGGATCGCGCAAATAGAGCGCTTCGCTGACGCCGTGGTCGGAGGCGCCCTCGAGCGGAATATTCGCTTCGATCAGCCGGCGCAGCGCGTCGGCGAGCAGCACCCGCGTCGGATAAAGGATGGCGATATGGTAGAGGCCGGTCGTGCCCAAGGGCGGCGGCGAGCCGCCGTAGCTTTCCCAGGTGTTGAGCCCGATGTGATGATGATAGCCGCCGGCGGAGATGAATGCCGCGCCCTGCCTTCGCTGCGTCAATTCGAACCCGAGCACGCCGCAGTAAAACGCCAGCGCGCGCTCGAGATCGGCGACCTTGAGATGGACGTGGCCGATGCGGACGCCCGGATTGATCGGAGCATTGGTCATCTTAAGCTCGCCTTCTTAACCGGCTTTGGCCGTAATCTTGCGCGTCAGCGGCGCGACGCGCAAGGCGGTGATGCGGTTGCAGGACTTGCGCAAAACCTGAAAGCGGAAGCCGTGAAAGGTAAAACTCTGGCCCGGCTCCGGGATCGAGCGCAATTCGTGGATGACCACGCCGGCGATGGTGGTGGCTTCGTCGTCGGGGATATTCCAGTCCATCGCCCGGTTGAGATCGCGCACCGGCACCGCGCCGTCGACATTGACCGAGCCGTCCGGCAACGCACGCACGCCGGGAACGGCGATGTCGTGCTCGTCGCTGATGTCGCCGACGATTTCCTCGACGATATCTTCCAGCGTCACCAAACCTTCAAGCTCGCCGTATTCGTCGACGACCAGCGCCAATGCCGTCTTGCGGTGAAGGAACGCCTTGAGCTGCTCATAGAGCGGCATGCTGTCGGGCACGAACCATGGCGGAGTCGCCAGAGACGTAACGTCGATCTTGGCAGCGTCGCCGCCGGCCGCGTGCAGGGCGCGCAAGAGGTCCTTGGCGTGCAACACACCGACGACATTGTCGGGCGAGCCGCGCCACAGCGGCAGTCGCGTCACCGAGGCGGCCAGGGCGGCATCGACGAGCTCCCGCGGCGGCTCGTCGGCATCGAGCATGATCATCTTGGTGCGGTGGACCATCACGTCGGAGACCGTAAGCTCGCGCAGATCGAGCAAGCCTCCCATCATGTCACGGTCGAGCTTCTCGACGACGCCGGCGCGATGCATGAGATCGACGGCGCCGCGCAATTCCTCGTGCGGCGACAGGATCGACTGAATCTTGCCGACCGGCATGCCGAAGCCGCGCAAGATCAGGCGCACCAGCCATTCGACGGCCCGCAGGAACGGCCAGAACCAGCGCACCGTGCTTTCGACCGGCCGCGCCACCGCGAGCGCGATGCGATCCGGCGTATTGAAGGCGGCGGTCTTCGGCAGCACTTCGGCGACGACAAAGATGAGTATCGTCATCACCAGGGTGGCATAAATCACGCCGGTTTTGCCGAAGAACGCGAGAAGCAGGCCGGTCGCCAATGTGGACGCGGCGATGTTGGTCAGATTGTTGGCAAACAGGATCGCGCCCAAGAGCCGTTCCCGCGTCGCCAGCAGCCGGTTGACGATGCCGGCGTCGCGGTTGCCCTGCTTTTCTAGGCGCGCCATGGCGGCGCGCGACGACGCCGTCAGTGCCGTCTCGCTTGCGGAGTAGAACGCCGACACCAAGAGGCAAATCGCAATCGCGGCGACCGTGAGCCAATCTACCAAAGTCATCGTTCGGCAAGCTTCTCGCTGATGAACGCGCGCACCTCGCGCTCGTCGACATTGGCCTCGACGAAGGCCGAGCCGATGCCGCGCACGAGAACAAATGTAAGCATTCCGCGCTTCACTTTCTTGTCCTGCGCGACGAGCTCCATCAATTGGTCGACCGAGGGCGGCGGCCCAGGAATGTCCTTGATTGCCGTCGGCAAACCGACTTCGGCCAAATGTCGGGCGACCCGCGCGGCGTCAGCCCGCGATACCAGCCCCTGCCGCCGCGCGGAAAATTCGAATGCCAGCGCCATGCCGACGGCGATGGCCTCGCCGTGGAGGAGCCGGTCGGAAAAGCCGCAGGCCGCTTCCAGCGCATGGCCGAAAGTGTGGCCGAGATTAAGCAGCGCGCGTTCGCCGGTTTCGCGCTCGTCGCGCGCGACAATCGCGGCCTTGGCGCGGCAGCTGACGGCCACGGCGTTTTCACGCGCAAAATTTGCGGAAGCACTGCCGCGGGCGAATATTTCCGGCCAATTTTTCTCGAGCCAAGAGAAGAAGGCGGCGTCGCCGAGCAGGCCGTATTTGGCGATTTCGGCGTAACCGGCGCGGAATTCGCGTTCCGGCAGCGTGTCGAGAAGCGCCGTGTCGGCCAGCACCAGGATGGGCTGATGGAAGACGCCGATGAGGTTCTTGCCGCGCGTGGAATCGATCGCGGTCTTGCCGCCGACCGAGGAGTCGACCTGCGCCAATAGCGTCGTCGGGACTTGCACATAATCGAGCCCGCGCCGCACCACTGCCGCCGCGAAACCGGCGAGATCACCGATGACGCCGCCGCCCAGCGCCACGACAAGATCGCCGCGCTCGATACGCGATGCGACGATCGCCTCGCAGACCTGCTCAAATACCCGATAGCTCTTCGAAGCTTCGCCGGCGGGGACGATAGCGCGGCTCGACGCCGCGCCGGCGCGCGCCAGCGCCGCTTCGGCAGCCGGCAACACATAACGCGCCACGTTGTCGTCGGTGACGATAAAGGTATTGGCGCCGGGCCGCAGCGCGGCGATCCGCGTGCCGAGTGAGGCAATGACGCCGCGCCCGATCACGATGTCGTAGCTTCGCGCGCCGAGCGCGACTTTGACCACGACGGGATCGGCGCGAACGATCGCGGTCATGCGCCGGCCTTTTCCGGCGGCGGCGGCGGCGCAGCATTCAAGAAAGCGGCGAGCGCCCGCACGATTTCGCCGACGATTGCGTCGTGGGGCACTTCGCGCGACTGCACGGTGAGATCGGACTGCGCGTAGGCCGGCTCGCGCTCGGCGAGCAACGCCCGCAACGTCGCGGCCGGATCGGCCGTTTGCAGCAACGGCCGCTCGTGCTTGCGCTTCGATATCCGGCGCATCAGCACGTCGAATTCGGCGTTGAGCCAGATCGAGACGCCCTTGGCTTTAATGGCCGCCCGGGTATCGGCGTTCATCACGGCGCCGCCGCCGGTCGCCAGAACTTGCGGGCCGCCCTCAAGCAGTCGCGCAATCACGCGCGCCTCGCCGTTGCGGAAGTCGGCCTCGCCGTGACGGGCGAAAATATCCGCAATGCTCATGCCGGCGGCCTTCTCGATCTCGGTATCGGCGTCGACGAAAGGCACGCCAAGGCAGGCGCCGAGCCGCCGGCCGATCGAGGATTTGCCCACCCCCATCATGCCGATGAGCACGATCGAACGGCGGCCCAAGGCGGCCAGGATCGCGGCGGCGGGGATGGCCGCGTTTTCGTCATTTTGTAATGCAATATCAACCATTTACCTTCATTCCTGGCAGCGCTTGCCGTGCCGCGATGGACCGCAAGGAAACGCGCGGACGGCGCCCCCGACGGACTTGCCAAAACGCTTGGCAGATCACTTGCGAGTCCGGGCCGAACATGATCGTACTCGGTCCCGTCCGCCGGCACCAATGGGAGGAGCGCGAGCACTAGTGCGGTGGATTTGAAGTTTCTACAATTCAACGGCAGCCTCGCATAGGAACTTCAAATCCAAAAACCGCACTCGCATCAATCATATATTTGCTAGTGTCCCTTAGATTCCGAAGTTCGCATGAGAGTGCGCCGCGAATAGTTGCGAACTTCGGAATCGGGACATTAGACGATGCCGAGCCTGCTGCGGTTACTTGCCGTCATCGCTTTGATCTGCGCGGCCGTCTATAGCGGTCTCTATGCGCTTGCGCATTACGTGCAACCCAAGTCGCGCGAGATGTCGGTCTCGATCCCGCCCGACAAGTTCTTCAAGAATCGCTGAGGGCCTGCCGATGGTTCGTGAAATGGTTCGCGCAGCGCCACGTGCAACACATCGCGCGACCGCTCATTTGCTGCCGAATTCCGACGAGCGGCTGATTGCGCTCTATCTCGACATGCTGGCGGCCGAACGCGGCGCGCAAAACAACACGCTCGCGGCTTACGGCCGCGACCTTGCGGATTTTTCGCACTTCCTCAAAGGCGCCGGCCGCTCCATCGCCAAGGCGCGTACCGAGGATTTACGCGCCTATATCGGCGAACTGTCGAGGCGCGGCTTGCGGGTGACGACGGTGGCGCGGCGGCTCTCCGCGATCCGCCAGCTTTACCGGTTCCTTTATGGGGAGGGCCGGCGCGCGGACGACCCCGCCGCCGTGCTCGAAGGTCCAAAGCGCGAGCGCGCGCTGCCGAAGACGCTGACGCTCGGCGAGGTCGACCATCTGCTCGGCGTTGCCGGCAAAAGCGATCCGGCGGCTCCGCTGTCGACGCGGTTGCGCGCGGCACGGCTCGCCTGCCTTCTCGAAATGCTATACGCGACGGGACTGCGCGTCTCCGAACTCGTCGCCTTGCCAGCCTCCGCCGCGCGGGCGGACGCGCGCGTCATTGTGGTGCGCGGCAAGGGCGGCAAGGAGCGCCTGGTGCCGCTCAACGAAGCGGCCAAGCGCGCGATGCTCGCCTATCTCAATCTGCTCGCCGAATCGGGCGGCGACGCAGCGTCGAAACCGCCGTCGAAATGGCTGTTCCCGTCGTTCGGCGAGAGCGGCCATCTCACCCGCCAGCATTTTGCGCGCGAACTGAAAGCTCTTGCCGGCGCCGCGGGGCTTCGCGCCGCGAAAGTGAGCCCGCACGTGCTGCGCCACGCCTTTGCCAGTCACCTTTTGCACAACGGCGCCGATCTGCGCGTGGTGCAGACGCTGCTTGGCCACGCCGACATTTCGACCACGCAGATCTATACCCATGTGCTGGAAGAGCGCCTGAAAAGCCTGGTGCGCGACCTGCACCCGCTGGCGCAGGATTAACATGGAACGCGGATCCTTTCTTGACTTCAACGCGATGGGCGGGCGAGTTTGCCGCGCCCGCGGCAAGGATCGTTCACGCTGCCGCTCATCTTTTCGGCGCCAGTTCGCATAAGCGATGCGTAGCTATCTCGACTTCGAAAAACCGGTGGCCGAGCTTGAGGCCAAGATCGACGAGCTACGCGCGCTGCACAGCGACGGCGATGCGATCGCCGAGGAGATCGGCCGCATCGAAGGCAAGGCGGCGGCCGCGCTCAAGGAAGTCTATGCCGGATTGACGCCCTGGCAGAAGACGCAGGTGGCGCGACATCCGCAGCGGCCGCATTGCCTCGATTACGTTGCGGCGCTGATCGCCGATTTCGTGCCGCTCGCCGGCGACCGCAAGCATGGCGAGGACTTGGCGATCGTCGGCGGCTTCGGTCGCTTCCGCGGTGAGGCCGTCTGCGTCATCGGCCATGAAAAAGGCTCCGACACCGACAGCCGGCTCAAGCACAATTTCGGCATGGCGCGGCCCGAAGGCTACCGCAAGGCGGCACGGCTCATGGCGATGGCCGACCACTTC
This sequence comes from uncultured Alphaproteobacteria bacterium, assembly GCA_963823225.1. GTDB lineage: Bacteria > Pseudomonadota > Alphaproteobacteria > Rhizobiales > Xanthobacteraceae > BOG-931. Next base: position 711,691 of record CAWGKM010000002.1, read on the forward strand.
GACGTGCCCGTCGTCGCGTTGATCGATACCGCGGGCGCATATCCGGGCATCGGCGCGGAGGAACGCGGCCAGGCCGAGGCGATTGCGCGCTCGACCGAGGTGTGCCTCGAAATCGGCGTGCCCAATGTCGCGGCGATCATCGGCGAAGGCGGTTCGGGCGGCGCGATTGCGATTGCGACCGCCAACCGCGTGTTGATGCTGGAACACGCGATCTACAGCGTGATTTCGCCCGAGGGCGCCGCGTCGATCCTGTGGCGCGATACCGCGAAAGCCCAGGAAGCGGCGTCGAGCATGAAGATCACCGCACAGGATCTGGTGCGGTTCGGCGTCGTCGATACCATCGTCGCCGAACCGACCGGCGGCGCGCATCGCGAGCCGGCCGCGGCAATCGCCGCCACCGGCGAGGCGATTGCGCAAGCGCTCGGCGAATTACGCGGGCTCGACCGCGCCACCATCGTGCGGCTGCGGCGGGAAAAATTCACCGCGCTCGGGCGCACGCCGCTCGGCTGACTGCCGGCGCCGCGGCCGCCGCGGCAGGGCGTAAAACGGCCTTCGCCACAATCTCGCCCGGATTGCTCGCGACCCACATTTATGGCGCCTAATTCCTTGGATTCGCCGGTCAAATTCGCGGACAATTTACCATTCATTTATGACCGGCATGCTCAACCGGATCGCCGCCAGCCGGCCGCCTTGCGAAAGCCACCTCTTATGGATAACGATTGGCTCGTGATGGCACGGGGATGGTCCATCAAGTCGGGGATTGCTGCCGTGATCCGCGCCTGCGTTGTCCGCGCGTTTCGTTTATGCGCGCCGAGCTTGCGTGTGCTCGTGACATCGGCGGTAGTGGCGGCCGGTGCGCTGGCGCTTGCCGGCTGTTACGGCGAAGAGGGCTATCAACTGCCGACCCGGGCGATGAAGGAATTATCGCCGGAAATGCTGGCGTTGCTCCAGCAGAAAAATATGCCGAAGGATTCGCCGATCCTCATTCGCGTTTTCAAGGAGGAATCGGAGCTCGAAGTCTGGAAGCAGGACACGACCGGCCAATTCCAGCTCTTGAAGGTCTATCCGATCTGCCGCTGGTCGGGCGAGCTCGGGCCGAAGAAGACCGAAGGCGACCGCCAGGCGCCCGAGGGTTTCTATGCGATCTCGCCGGGACTGATGAATCCCAACTCCAACTATTACCTCGCCATCAACATCGGTTTCCCCAACGCTTACGACAAGGCGAACGGCTATACCGGCGCCTTTCTCATGATCCACGGCGACTGCTCATCGCGCGGTTGCTATGCCATGACCGACGAGCAGATCGGCGAAATTTATTCGCTGGCGCGCGAATCTTTCCTCGGCGGGCAAAAGAACTTCCAGATCCAGGCCTATCCATTCCGCCTGACGCCGGCAAACCTGGCTCGGCACCGCAACAATCCGAACATGCCGTTCTGGAGGATGCTCAAGGAGGGCAACGATCACTTCGAGGTCACCCATCTCGAGCCCAAGGTCGACGTCTGCGATCGCCACTACGTGTTCGACGCCGCCCCGCCGGCGAATTCCACCAAACCGCTGGTCTTCAATCCGGCCGGCCGCTGCCCGGCCTACGAAGTCGCGCCGGAGATCGCCGGGCCGGCGCTGGAGAAACAGCGCAACGACGATTACCAGATCGCGCAATTGATCAAGGAAAACGTGCCGGTCGCGCCGATCACGATGGGCACCGACGGCGGCATGAACCGCGTCTTCGTGGCCAAGCTGCAAGAGACCGCGCCGGTCTACGACGACGACGGGCGGCTGCATGCGCCGCCGATCCATCCCGGCATGCCGCCGCCGACGCTGAGCGGGCCGCGGGAAGATCCCGAGGCGGGCATGGCTCCCACCCGCACCGAGCTGGCCAACAACTCGTCCAGCGGTTTGTTTGGCGGGCTGTTTAACGCCAAGACCGCCGCGCAACCGAACCAAGTCGCGGCAAACAGCGCGTCGACCCCGTCGACCGCCGCGAGCGCCGACGACCATTCGAGCTTCTTCGGCAGCCTGTTCAGGTCGAAGAGCGTGCAGCAGACCCGGGCGCCCGAGGCCCAAGGCACTGCGCTTGCCGGCTTAAATCCCAATCCGGAGCCGCGCAAAACCGAATCGCAAAAGTCTGAGCCTGAGGTCGCGCAGGCGCCAACCGCGAAGGCCAAATCGCAAGACAAGTCGCAGCAGGACGCCAAAGCCGCCGCGCCGCCCGCGAGCAACGGCCTGATCAATGGCGCGCAACCCGTCGTTCGCGCCGGCACGTTCGACGGCCGCTGGGCGGGGTTGCAGTAATCAGGGATCGGGGATCAGGGATCAAGAGCACTGCTTCCCGATACCTGACTCCCGATCCCCGTTAAACGTATCGCCCGTGACAATGCTTGAATTTCTTGCCTGAGCCGCACGGGCACGGCTCGTTGCGGCCGACTTTGCCCCAGCTTTGCGGATCATTCGGATTGCGCGCCGCGGCCGCCGCTCCTTGCGGTCCGCGCGCCGGCGCCACGCCGCCAAGCCGCGCGTTGCTGCCGGGCGCGGACGCCGGCACGATACCGTGGCGCGCCAGCGTATCGGCGCCGGCCATGGCCAGCGCCATTTCGTCCTCGCCGGTGGTTGGATCGATCTTATGTACCGCCATGGCGGGCAAGGCCGCCGGCTGGGCCGGCGCCGGCGGCGCTGCCTGTATCTCAACGCGCATCAGTTGCGCGGTCACCGCCTCGCGCAAGCTTTGACTCATCGCTTCGAATAGGCTGAAGGATTCCGCCTTGTATTCGTTGAGCGGATCGCGCTGGCCGTATCCGCGCAGCCCGATCACCTGGCGCAAATGATCGAGCATGACGAGGTGCTCGCGCCAGAGGTGGTCGAGCGTCTGCAACAGGATCGACTTCTCGATGTAGCGGATGACGTCGGGGCCCCATTGCGCGACCTTCCCCGCCATGTACTCGTCGGCGCGGCGCTCGACGCGGTTAAAGATTTCCTCGTCGGCGATGCCCTCTTCCTTGGCCCATTCATCGACCGGCAGATCGAGGTTGAGCACGCGCTTGAGCTCCTCACGCAGGCCGGCCGCGTCCCATTGTTCCGGATAAGCGTTTTCCGGCACGTGTTTGGCGACCAGATCGTCGATCACGGTGTGCCGCATGTCGGCGATCACCTCGCCGACCGCCTGATCCTCCATCCATTCGACGCGCTGGTCGAAGATGACCTTGCGCTGATCGTTCATCACGTTATCGAACTTCAGGATGTTCTTGCGGATATCGAAGTTACGCGCCTCGACCTTCTGCTGCGCCTTCTCCAGCGCCTTGTTGATCCAGGGATGGATGATCGCCTCGTTCTCGCGCAGCCCGAGCTTTTGCAGCATGCCGTCGAGCTTGTCGGTGCCGAAAATGCGCATCAGGTCGTCTTCGAGCGAGAGAAAGAATTTCGAGTTGCCCGGATCGCCTTGCCGTCCGGAACGGCCGCGCAATTGATTGTCGATGCGGCGGCTCTCATGCCGCTCGGTGCCGAGCACGTAGAGCCCGCCGGCGGCAAGTGCCTTCTCCTTCAAGCGCGCGACCTGCGAGCGGATGTCGGCGGCGCGCGGACTTTTGTCGCGTTCGCGCGCATCCTCGATGTCGGCCACTTCCTGGCGAATGCGCATGTCGGCATTGCCGCCGAGCTGAATGTCGGTGCCGCGGCCGGCCATGTTGGTGGCGATGGTAATCGCGCCGGGCACGCCGGCCTGGGCGATGATTTGCGCTTCCTGCTCGTGGTAGCGGGCGTTAAGCACCGCGAACACTTTGGCCTTCGACGAGTTGTCGCCGGCATAAAGCGCGGCGAACGCGTTGGGATCGGAAAAGTCGTGCTGCTCCCAACCCTGCTTGCGCAGCATTTCCGCGAGTTGCTCGGATTTCTCGATGGAAGTGGTGCCGACCAAGACCGGCTGGCCGCGCGTCTTGCAGTCTTCGAGCAGCGCGAGAATGGCGCGGTATTTCTCGGCCGCCGTGCGATAGACTTCGTCGTCGTCGTCGATGCGGATCATCGGCATGTTGGTCGGAATTTCCAAGACTTCGAGATTGTAGATGTCCTGGAACTCATCGGCCTCGGTCACCGCGGTGCCGGTCATGCCGGCAAGCTTCTCGTACATGCGGAAGTAATTCTGGAACGTGATCGAGGCGAGCGTCTGGTTTTCCGGCTGGATCGCCTGATGCTCCTTGGCCTCGAGCGCCTGGTGCAGTCCTTCCGAATAGCGGCGGCCCGGCATCATGCGACCGGTGAATTCGTCGATGATGATGACCTCGCCGTTGCGCACGATGTAGTCCTTGTCGTGCTGGAACAGTTTATGCGCACGCAGTGCCTGGTTCACGTGGTGGACGACTGAGACGTTCTCCACGTCGTAAAGCGAATCGGATTTGAGCTGGCCGGCGTCGCGCAGCCAATTCTCCATCTTTTCCATGCCGTCTTCGGTGAGATTGACGGTGCGCTGTTTCTCGTCGAGCTCGTAGTCGGCCTTGTCGAGTTTCGGAATATAGGCGTCGATGGTGTTGTAGAACTCGGAGCGGTCGTCGAGCGGACCGGAAATGATCAGCGGCGTGCGCGCCTCGTCGATCAGGATCGAATCGACTTCGTCGACGATGGCGTAGATGTGCCCGCGCTGCACCATGTCTTCGAGCCGGTACTTCATGTTGTCGCGCAGATAATCGAAACCGAGCTCGTTATTGGTGCCGTAGGTGACGTCGCAGTCGTATTGCTTCTTGCGCTCTTCGTCGTCCAGCCCGTGCACGATGACGCCGACGGTCAGCCCGAGAAATTTATAGATCTGCCCCATCCATTCGGCGTCGCGCTTGGCGAGATAATCGTTGACGGTGACGACGTGCACGCCGCGCCCGGCAAGAGCGTTGAGATAAACCGGCAGCGTTGCCACCAGCGTCTTGCCTTCGCCGGTCTTCATTTCGGAGATTCTGCCTTCGTGCAGCACCATGCCGCCGATCAGCTGCACGTCGAAATGGCGCTGGCCGAGCGTGCGCTTCGCGGCTTCGCGGACGGTGGCGAAGGCCGGCGCCAGGATATCGTCGAGGGTCTTCCCTTCGGCCAGTTGTTTTTTGAACTCGTCCGTCCGTGCGCGTAATGCCTCGTCGGAGAGCGCTTCCAGTTCCTGCTCCAGCGCGTTGATGTCCTCGACGAGGGGCCGATAGGTACGGATGCGGCGCTCGTTGGAGGAGCCGAACAGCTTGCGGGCGACAGCACCGATCATCGCATCATCCTTTTTTCGTGCTTACCCACGGAGCGGCTCACGGGCGGTTCGATGCAACACGATCTTGTCGGAAAGCCGGCTCCTACTGCTCGGGATCATGCTGGCCTTCCGCGCCGGCGGCATATCTCCAACCGGCGGAAATTGCGTCGCAATTCGAGCTTCTGCAAGGCGACTGAACGTCCCAATCGGTGTTCGAGAGATAGGAGGGGGTCGTTTTCTTGTCAATGCGAGGCGCTTATTTACGAATTTACGCGCGTTAGGCCGCCGCCCAATTCGGCCATTGCCAAGGGCAGGCAATTCGGCGACTGTCCGCGCCGACCCCGGACCGCAAGCTTATGCGTCCGGCACCGGAACCCGGCGATCAGCCTTCTTGCCAAAGGATCGCGTTAATGGCCTCCACCCGTTCGCTCGCCCGCGCGCTCGGCGCATTCGCGGTCGCCGTGTTTGTCCTCGCACCGCCCGCTGTCGCATGGACGCAGGAATCCGATCTGGTCATCGCGCGCGTCAACGGCGCCGACATCCGCCAGAGCGACCTCACGCTCGCCGAGGATGAGGTCGGCGCCAACCTGCCGCAAATGGCACCCGATCAGAAACGCGAATACCTCATCACCTATCTCACCGACGTCATTATATTGGCGCAGGCCGCCCAGCGGCAGAAAGTCGGCGATCGCGACGACGTCAAGCACCAGATTGAATTCGAGCGCAACAAGGTGCTGATGGAAGCATTGCTGCAGGACGCCGGTAAGGCCGCCTTGACCGACGATGCGATGCATAAGGTCTACGACGAGGCGGTCAAGCAGATGCCGCCCGAAGAGGAGGTGCACGCGCGCCACATCCTGGTTGCGACCGAGGACGAAGCCAAGGCGATCGAAGCCCAACTGAAGAAGGGCGCGGATTTCGCCACGCTCGCCAAGCAAAAATCCAAAGACCCGGGCGCTGCCGAGGGCGGCGATCTCGGTTACTTCACCAAGGACCAGATGGTGCCCGAATTCGCCGACGCCGCGTTCAAGCTCGACAAGGGACAGATTTCCGATCCGGTGAAGACCCAGTTCGGCTGGCACGTCATCAAGGTCGAAGACAAGCGCATCAAGCCGACTCCGACCTTCGACGAAGCCAGGGCTCAGATCGAGAATTACGTCACCCACAAGGCGCAGGCCGAGCTAGTGCAGAATTTGCGTAAGACCGCGACGATCGAGCGCCTGGACAAACCGGCGACGCCGGATCCTTCGACGCTTAACCCAGCCGCGCCGGCGAAGAAGTGACCAATCTTTAATTGGTCATGCCCGGGCTTGTCCCGGGCATCCACGCCTTTAAAACATGGAAGCCGGAAAACGTGGATGGCCGGAACAAGTCCGGCTATAACAAAAGGACTCTGTCGGTGTCTTCGCCCATTTCCCCGCTTGCCCCGCAATCCATCCCCGCCATGCCGGCCATCGCCGGCGTGCGCCTGGCGACGGCTGCCGCCGGCATCCGCTACCGCGACCGCACCGATGTGATGCTTGCCGTGTTCGATGAGGGCACGAGCGTCGCTGGCGTATTCACGCGCTCCAAATGCCCGTCGGCGCCGGTCGAATGGTGTCGCGCGCAGAATCCGTGGCGGTCGCGCGAGCGCGCTGGTCGTCAATTCCGGCAACGCCAATGCCTTTACCGGCAAAAGCGGGCGCGCGGCCTGCGCGCTCACTGCGAAACTTGCCGCCGCCGCGGCCGGCTGCAAGATCGCCGAGGTGTTTCTGGCTTCGACCGGCGTCATCGGCGAGCCGCTGCCGGTGCAGGCCTTTGACGGCGTCTTGAGCAAGCTCGTCGCCGCGGTGCGGCCCGATGCCTATCGCGAGGCCGCCGGCGCGATCATGACCACCGACACCTTCCCCAAGCTCGCCACGGCGACCGCGCGGCTCGCCGGCACCACCGTCACCATCAACGGCTTTGCCAAAGGCGCCGGGATGATCGCGCCCGACATGGCGACGATGCTCGCCTTCGTCTTCACCGACGCGCCGATCGCGGCGCCGGTCTTGCAGACCCTGTTGCGCGAGGGCGTCGTCGACACGTTCAACGCCGTCACCGTCGATGGCGACACTTCGACCTCGGACACCGTGCTGGCTTTCGCCACCGGCGCGGCGCGCGCACCGCGTATTACGCGCGCGAACGATCCGCGTCTGGTGCCGTTCCGCAAGGCTTTCAACGCCGTACTCGGCAATCTCGCCGAGCAGGTGGCGCGCGACGGCGAAGGCGCGCGCAAACTGGTCGAGGTCGTGGTCGAGGGCGCGGTGTCGAAAGCCTCGGCGCGCCGCGTCGCGCTGCTCGATCGCCAATTCGCCCTTGGTCAAGACCGCGATCGCCGGCGAGGACGCCAATTGGGGCCGCGTGGTCATGGCGGTCGGCAAGGCCGGCGAGCCCGCCGACCGCGACCGGCTGTCGATCTGGTTTAGCGGCATCCGCGTCGCGCATAAGGGCGCGCGCGATCCGGCCTATGACGAGGCCGCGGTGTCGGCGGCGATGAAGAAACCCGAGATCGCGCTCAAGGTCGCGCTCGGCCTCGGCAAGGGCCGCGACCGCGTGCTGACCTGCGACCTGACCAAGGAGTATGTCGCGATCAACGGCGGTTACCGAAGTTGAGAGCCGCGCCATGAGTGTCGTGTACAAAAACACTCGCACCGCAACGCTCGACGTCGCCTATGAAGAAAGCGGCGCCGCGGACGGCGTGCCGGTCTTGCTGCTGCACGGCTGGCCCTACGATCCGCGCGACTACGATGCCGTCGTTCCGCTGATCGCCGGCCGCTGCCGCGCGATCGTGCCCTATTTGCGTGGTTTCGGCGCGACGCGCTTTTTATCCGCCGACACGCCGCGCTCGGGCCAGCAGGCGGCGCTCGGCAACGATTTGCGCGAATTGATGGACGCGCTTGCGATCGAACGCGCCGTGCTCGCCGGCTACGACTGGGGCGGCCGCGCCGCCTGCATCGTCGCGGCGCTGTGGCCGGAGCGCGTGCGCGGCCTCGTCACCGGCAACGGCTACAACATCCAAAACATTCCCGCAGCGGGCAAGCCGGCTTCGCCGGCGCAGGAACATCGCCTCTGGTATCAGTACTATTTTCACAGCGAGCGCGGCCGCGCCGGGCTGGAGTCCAATCGCCGCGAGATTTGCCGATTGCTGTGGCGATTGTGGTCGCCGCACTGGGCATTCGACGACGCCACTTTCGAGCGTAGCGCGATCTCGTTCGACAATCCCGACTTCGTTGCGGTCACGATCCAGTCTTATCGCCACCGCTTCGGCTATGCGCCGGGCGATCCGGCGCTGGAGCCGATCGAGGCGCGGCTTGCCGCGCAGCCTAAAATCGCGGTGCCGACGATCGCGTTGCAGGGCGAGGCGGACGGCGTCAATCCTCCCGAAGCTTCGGCCGATCACGCACGGTACTTTACCGGCCCCTTTGTCCGCCGCGTGCTGCCGCGGGTCGGCCACAATCCGCCGCGCGAGGCGCCGCAAGCGGTCGCCGATGCGATTTTGGAATTGAGCAGGTAGGCAATTACCGATCCATTAACCAATGCGGCGAATGCATCAATGTTAGCCGGCGGATTTGAGCATGCTTTTACCCTACGCTTCTTAGAGTGAGGGCAGGCCGTGAGCGTCAGACTTGTTCTTGTCGCCGCCTGCGCGCTGATCGATCCCGACGGCCGCGTGCTGATCGCACAGCGCCCGCCGGGCAAGTCGATGGCGGGACTGTGGGAGTTTCCCGGCGGCAAGGTCGAGCCCGGCGAGCGGCCGGAGCAAAGCTTGATCCGCGAGTTGAAGGAGGAACTGGGAATCGTCGTCAAGGAGGAGTGCCTCGCGCCGCTGACCTTTGCGAGCCACCTCTATCCCGACTTCTACCTGCTCATGCCGCTCTATGTGTGCCGGCGCTGGGAAGGGTTCGTCGAGGCGCGGGAGGCGCAACAGCTCAAATGGGTGCGGCCGCATGAGCTGCGTGACTATCCGATGCCGCCCGCCGACGAACCGCTGATCTCGCACCTCACGACGCTGTTATGATCCGAACGCCAGAAGGCTCGACGACCATGTCAAAGCTCGAAAGATCCCCGACCGTCACCCTCGTTGTGCGCTTCCTGCGCGACGACGGCGGCGCCACCGCAATCGAATATGCGATGATCGCATCGGGCATCGCGGTCGCCATCGCCGCGACGATCGTCACGCTCGGCTCGTCGCGTCCAGGGCCTCTACAACGACGTCGCCGCGGTGATGCAGTGACGCCGCTTGCGTCATTCCGGCCGAGCCGCAACAGCGGCGAGAGCCGGAATCCATAACCACCGTCCGTGATTATGGATTCCGGGTTCGCGGGCAAACGCCTGCGCCCCGGAATGACGAAGTCTACCGTCACGCTTTCTCCCCCGCCGATATTTCCCGCGTGCCGAGCGCGTCGGCAAGCCGCGCTTTCGCCGTGCCGGGCTTGAGCGGCTGCTGCTGGCTCGGATGCGGCGCCCAGCCCGACAGCCAAACGATTTCGAAAGTCGCGCGCACGCGCCCGTCGGCGTCGGCAAAGCGCTGCGCGTAGATTTCGGCCATGCGATGGAGCGTCGCGCGCTTGAGCGGCGCGCGGCGGCGGGCGACAAGCGCATTGGTCGCGCCCATGCGCCGCAAGTCGTGCATCAGGCCGAAGGCGGATTCGTAGCGCACGCGGACGCGATCGACATCGGTCACCGGCAAGGCAAATCCGGCGCGTTGCAGCAAGGCGCCGAGCTCGCGCAGATCGGCGAACGGCGCGACGCGCGGCGATGCGCCGCCTTCGACCTCGCTTTCCGCCGCGGCAAACGACTGGCGCAGCTCGGTCAGCGTCTCGCCGCCGAAAAGCGCGGCAAGAAACAATCCGTCGGGTTTTAACGCGCGACGTATCTGCACCAGAACGCCCGGCAAATCGTTGACGAATTGCAGCGCCAGCGCCGATACGACGAGATCGAGCGCGCCATCGCCGAACGGCAGCGCCTCCTCGTCGGCGGCGACGATCTTGTCGGCGCCCGCCACGCCGGAAGCGGGCAACGTATCGGTCTTTACGATCGCCCCGATCGAGCCGACGCCAATCAGCGCCGCCCGTACCGCTTCGCCGGGCGTGCCGAGATCGAGCGCAAGGTCGAACCGGCGCCGCACCGCGCCGAGCCGTTCGGCAAGATCGCCGGCCACGCGGTCGAGCAGAAACGTCGCCGGACCGAGCGCCGCCGCGCGGGCGCGGCGACGCCGAATGAGCGCGCGGTCGAAAATCATCGGGCTTGGCGCTATCGGGGTTTCGGCCATGATCAGACGGTCTCACGCCTGGCGGCGGCACGGCGGCGCGCCGGCGATGACATTTTCCTTGCAGAGCGGTAGCGTTGCATCATGACACTGTCGGTCGGTATCGCTTGGCCCGCGCGTATCAAACGCGCCGCGGGCGGCTTGCGCGCCGTGTTGCAAACGACGCTCGATCTCGCCTTGCCGCCGCTTTGCCCGGCCTGCCGCGATCCGGTCGAGGGCCGCGGCCTATGTCCGGCGTGCTGGTCGAAGCTCTCCTTCATCACCCGCCCCTATTGCGAGCGGCTCGGCATTCCGTTCGTGTATGACCCGGGTCCGGGCATCTTGTCCATGGAAGCGATCGCCGATCCGCCCGCGTATAACCGCGCGCGCGCAGCCGTGCGTTTCGACGAGATTTCGCGCGCGCTGGTGCATGCCCTCAAATATGGCGACCGGCTCGACCTCGCGCCGATGATGGGGCGCTGGATCAGCCATGCCGGGCGCGAACTCCTGACCGAGGCCGACGCGCTCGTTCCGGTGCCGCTGCACTGGCGCCGCTTGTGGGCGCGCCGCTTCAACCAATCGGCCATGCTCGCCGCCGCAATCTCCGCCGAAAGCGCCGTGCCGATCGCCGCGACCGCGCTCAAGCGCGTCAAGCCGACCGCGCAGCAGACCGGGCTGTCGCGCACCGAGCGCGCCGCCAACGTGCAAGGCGCGTTCCGCGTGCCCGAGGAGGGCCGCGCCGCGGTCGCGGGCCGCCGCCTCGTTCTGGTCGACGACGTGCTCACCTCCGGCGCCACCGTCGAAGGCTGCGCGCGGGCGCTGTTGCGCGCCGGCGCCGCCAATGTCGACGTGCTGATCTTCGCCAGGGTTGCCGAGGCGGTGCGAACGTCCATATAAGCGATTTGATAGAAATTACGCAGCAAATTACTCGGAAACATCACAGTAAAACATCACACAATAAGATGGCCGCAATCGACATCTATACCATTCGCTATTGCCCCTATTGCCAGGAGGCGAAGGAACTGCTCTCCCGTAAGGGCGTAAGCTTCCATGAAATCGACGTGACCGGGAACCGGGACATGCGCAAAACGATGATTCAGCGCGCCAACGGGCGAGGCACCTATCCGCAGATTTTCATCGGCACGACCCACGTCGGCGGCTGCGACGATCTCTATGCGCTGGAGGAGACCGGCAAGCTCGATGCCTTGCTTGGCGATGCCAAGGGACTGCCGGCATGAGCGCGGCAAAAACTTCCGCCTTCAAGGTCGGTCTCGTGCAAATGCGCTCGGGGCTGGAACCGCAAGCCAACCTTGCAGCGGTGTTGGCGGCGGTCGACGAGGCCAAGCGCGGCGGCGCCGATTACGTGCTGACGCCGGAAATGACCAACATCCTGGCGCTCAAGCGCGACCAGCTGTTTGCCAAGATCGTCGACGACGAACACGATCCGACGCTGGCGACATTGCGCGAGGTGGCGCGCAAACTTGCGATCTACATCCATATCGGCTCGCTGGCGATCAAGGCGTCGCCGGAAAAGGCCGTGAACCGCTCGTTCCTGATCGACCGCAAGGGCGAGGTGGTCGCGCGCTACGACAAGATCCATATGTTCGACGTCGATCTTGCCGGCGGTGAAAGCTATCGGGAGTCCAACAATTACCGTTCCGGGGAGCTCGCCGTCTTGGCCGACCTGCCATGGGGGCGGCTGGGTTTGACGGTGTGTTACGATCTGCGCTTCCCCGCGCTCTATCGGGCGTTGGCCGAGGCCGGCGCCTCGTTTCTCGCCATACCGTCCGCCTTCACCAAACAGACCGGCGAGGCGCACTGGCACGTCTTGATACGGGCGCGCGCGATCGAAAACGGCTGCTTCGTGTTCGCCGCGGCGCAAGGCGGCAAGCACGAAAACGGACGCGAGACGTTCGGCCACTCGCTTATCGTCGATCCGTGGGGCCGCATCCTGGCCGAGGGCGGCATCGAGCCGGCCGTGCTGATCGCGGAGATCGACCCGGCCGCGGTCGCCGCCGCGCGGGCAAAAATTCCCTCGCTGCATCATGGCCGGCGCTTCGAATTGGTCGAGCCGATGGCCGAGCCGACCTACCTGCATGCCGTGCGGGAGCCGCTATGATCCGCTACGCGCTCTCCTGCGATTGCGGCCACGCCTTCGAGAGCTGGTTTGCGAACTCGGCCGCCTACGACAAGCAGGCCAAGCGCGCGCTGGTGACCTGCCCGGTGTGCGGCTCGGCGAAAGTGGCGAAGGCGATGATGGCGCCAAATCTGGCGTCGGGTTCGGCGCGCGCGGCGGCGGCCGGGCCGCAGCCGCCGGGCCCATCGCCGGCACCGCCGAATCCGGCACCGCCGCCGCTGCAACCGGCGCCGATGCCGCCGATCCCGCCGAAGAACCCGGTCGCCATGATGTCGCCGCCGGAACGCGAGCTGCGGCAAAAGCTGAAGGAGCTGCGCGACCACATCACCAAAAACGCCAATTATGTCGGGCCGCGTTTTCCCGAAGAGGCGCGCAAAATCCATTACGGCGAAACCGAGCCCCGCTCGATCTACGGCGAAGCCTCGCCGGACGAGGCCCGGGACTTGTACGACGAGGGCATCGAATTTCACCCGCTGCCGATTCTGCCGGACGATAAGAATTGAATTTCACCTCTCCCCAGCGGGGAGAGGTGAGCTGGATCAATACGCCAATATCAAGAGCACGACGCCGGCGACGACGAGCACCATGCCGACGGCTTCGCGCGCGCTGGTGCGCTGGCCGAACGCAAAGCGCGCGACGAGTTGCGCGAACAGGACTTCCACCAAAGCCAGCGTGCGGACGCTCGCGGCAGTGGCGAGCGCGAAGGCGAGGAACCAGAATTGCGAGGCGAGCGCGCCCATGAAGCCGGCAAACAGCGACGGCTTCCAGGCGCGCACGAGCGCGAACATCACGTGCGGCTGGCGCAGCCACAGATAAAGCGAAAGCGCCACCGCCTGCATGGCAAGCCCGATCACCAGCGTGAAGGTCGCGGCCATGATGTAATTCGGCAGCCGGAGATCGAGAATGGCGCCGCGGTAGCCGATCGCCGACAACGCGAACATGCCGCCCGAGGCGAGACCGATCAGTGTCGGCCGAAGACTGCCGCTTTTGCCGCCGACCTGCCCCCACCCTTCCCTCCCCCGCAAGCGGGGGAGGGTGGAGAGGGGGATCGACATGACGATGACCCCGGCCGTGGCGACGAGGATCGCCACCATCATCGGTAAGGTCACTTTGTCACCGAGAAAGACGAGGCCGAAGATCGCGACCTGAATCGGCTCGGTCTTCAAATAAGCGATGGTGACGACGAACGAGCGCTCGCCCATGGCGACGAGCATCAGCGCGGTGGCGGCGATTTGGGTCAACGCGCCGTCGATCACCCATGGCCAAAATTTCAGTCCCGGCCGTGGCAGCGGCGCGCCGGTCGCCGCCAGCAAGACGGCGAGGAAGACGACCGCGAAGGGGAAGCCGAACAAAAACCGCACGTGGGTGGCGCCGACGGTGCCGAGGCTGCCGGTCAGCTCGCGCTGCATCGCATTGCGCACGGTCTGGGCGAATGCGGCAATGACGGTGAAGACGGCCCACGCCCAAGGAAACGTTGTCACGTGATCATCACTCAGCCTTCGCCGCGACGATCATGTAATTGGCATCCAGGTCGGTGGAAAGCTGAAAGCGGTCGGCAAAGATATTGTAGATCACGCCGGCCTCGTCGATGACGCGCAATCCGCTCCGCTCGATGGCAATTTCGAGCTCGTTGGGCGTGATGAACTTGTCCCAGCGATGAGTGCCGCGCGGTATCCACCCCAAAATGTATTCGGCACCGACGATCGCCAGCGCAAAGCACTTGAGCGTGCGATTGAGGGTGGCGACGAACATCAACCCGCCGGGCTTGACCATTTCGGCCGCGACTTGGATGAACAGGCCGGCATCGGCGACGTGCTCGACGACTTCCATGGCGAGCACGACGTCGAAAGCTTCGCCGGCTTCCGCCAGCGCCTCCGCGGTCGTGCAGCGGTAATCGATCGAAAGTCCCGACTGCGCCGCGTGGCGCGCGGCCACCGCGATGTTGGGCTCTGCCGGGTCGGCACCGACCACCGCCGCGCCGAGCCGCGCCAGCGGCTCGGAGAGAACTCCGCCGCCGCAGCCGATATCGAGAATGCGCAAGCCCGCCAGGCCGTCGAGCCGGGTCGGATCGCGGCCGAAATGCTCGGCGGCGCGGTCGCGGATATAGCCGAGGCGGACCGGGTTGAACTTGTGCAGCGTCGCCCACGGCCCGCGCGCATCCCACCACTGCCCGGACAGCCGCGAAAACCGCGCGACCTCGTCCGCGTCGATGGTGGTCGCGTCTGTCGGCTGGCGTTTCATGCGCTCATTCTATCCTTTCCCGCCGCGTTTCACTACGCGGGGACGGATAGGCGTTCCGGCAGTTTGATCTTGTGCGCCTTGGCGATTCCTTCCAGCTCCGCCCAAAGCTTTGGCGGAATCGGGATGCCGGATTTGCGGCGCAACGCTTCGGTGCGGCTCCCTCGCTCGCCGGGCAGCAGAATCTCGTCGAAGCCGGCTTGCCGCGGCAGCGCCTTGACGAGCGCGGCGAGCGTGTCGGCGTCGGCGTCGAAATCGGCCAGCGGCCGGAAGGTCGCGACGTCGATGGCGAACATCGCGGCGTTCGCGGTGTGACGCGTGCGCCGTTCCGGGCCGAGCGCGCGCGCCTGCGCCGGCGCCGCGGCCAGCACGCTCGCCAGCA
Source organism: uncultured Alphaproteobacteria bacterium (assembly GCA_963823225.1). Lineage (GTDB taxonomy): Bacteria > Pseudomonadota > Alphaproteobacteria > Rhizobiales > Xanthobacteraceae > BOG-931. The sequence continues at coordinate 726,920 of CAWGKM010000002.1, forward strand.
TTTCGAACATGAATCCGAGCCCGGAGCCCTTGGGGCCGCCGAGCGGCAGCACGATTTCGGCCTGGTTCGGATCGGTGGTGGGTTCGCCGGCGGCGGTCAATGCCGTGCCGGGCGGCAACTGCGCGCCGGTGGCGCGCGCCTGCAAAATCTTGCCGTTGGAGATCGACGCGGCCGCCATGTCGAGCACGATCGGCCCCTGGCCGCTCGGCACCGCGATCGCGATCGGGCTCGTCGCCAGGCTCGCCACCCGCGCGCCGTGATAGGCCATCATGGTTTGGCCCGCACCCACGATGACGGCGGCGCAGCCGCGCTCCGCCATCCATTGCGCGTAACGGCCGATGGCGCCGGTATGGGTGGTTTCGCGAATGAGCCCGAAGCAGACGCCGGCGGATTTCGCCCGTTCCACCGCGATCGCGGCGGCCGCCATCGCCGCGACCGGGCCGAAACCGTGGCCGCAGTCGAGCATGAAAGTCGCGGGCCCATCGTGGATGAGGCGCGGTTTCGCCTGCGGATCGATCTCGCCGCGCTCAATGAGTTGGAGATAGCGCGGCAGCCGCGACACGCCGTGGCCGTCGCCGCCGCGCAGGTTGGCCCAGACCAGACCTTCGGCGACCACGGCGGCGTCCTCCGCGCGCGCGCCATGCCCGACCAGCGCGTCGCGAATGAAGCGCCCGAGCTCTTGGTGACTCACGACGATGCTGTTACGGCTCATACTCCCTCACCCTGAGGCGCGAGCGAAGCGAGCCTCGAAGGGCGAGGCCCCGGCGGGTCGAGCAGCATCCTTCGAGGGCCGCGCTTCGCGCGGCCACCTCAGGATGAGGGTTATTATGTGCGTTATTCCTGCGACCGCCATATCACTTTGCCGGGAAATATCCGGCGAGCCAGCCGCGCAGCAACGACCACACCCGCGTCGAATTCTCGGCGAACAGGAAGTGGTCGACCCCGCTGAACAGATGCAGCTCGCTCGGCTGGCCGGCGCGCTTGAACATTTCGATCGATTGTTCGGTCGGCGTCACCGAATCGTTGGCGGCATGAATGAGCAACAGCGGGCGGGGCGCGATTTTTCCCACCACCTCCTCGGCGCGAAAGTCGAACATGCTCTGCGCCGTCTCGGCCGGAAACATTTCGACGGAATTGGGCGCCAGCATGCCGATTTTCCGCCGCTCCAGGTTTTCGCGCACATGGTTGGGGATCGGCACGATGTCGCAGCGCGGCACCATCAGCGATTTGCCGGTGCGGGCGCGATAGGCGCGGCCCTCGTCGAGCATTTTGGCGAATTTCGCCCAAGCCTGCGGCGTCGAATGCTGGCCGCGGAATTTGCGCTCGCCGTGGCCCCAGCCGCCGTTGGAGATCACCGCGGCGACGCGCGGGTTGGTGCCGCCGGCATAGACCGCGACCGCGCCGCCGAAACTCGAGCCGATGACGCCGATGCGGCCGGGATCGGCGGCGGGATTGGCGGCGAGGAACGTCAGCGCATTGCCCAGATCCTCGACCTGTTCGAGGCAAATGACGCGGCCGAACTCGCCCTCGCTGTTGCCGCAGCCGCGCATGTCGAAGCGCAGCGTGACATAGCCGAATTCGCCGAGCACGCGCGCCGGCTGCAACACGTTGCCGCTTTCGCAATTCGAGCCGAAGCCGTGCAGCACCAGAAACGCCGCGCGCCGCTGCCCCGGCGGCAAGGCTTCCGGCACGGCCAACACGCCATGCAGCCGCAAGCCCGCGGATGGAAAGCCGACCACTTGTTCTTTCACGCGTCTTCTCCCGCCGTGGGCGGGCGCCACTTTAATGATTTAACCGATTGAGGCTAGGGCGTATCCGGCCGGCCGACCGCTGCCGCCGGACTTGGCCAGCGCTCGTGGGTGAGCGGCACCACCAATTTTACCGCCAGCCCCTTGCGCGAGAACGCGCGCGTCACTTCGCCATTGAGCTGCCGCGCGATGACGAGATCGATCAGCCGCGAGCCGAAGCCGACCTTGCGCGGCCGCCGCGCTGGCGGCCCGTTCTTTTCGACCCAATCGAGCGTCAAGGTCATGCCGCGCTGCGTGCGTTCTACCGACCAGCGCAGATCGAGTTGTCCCTTGGGACGCGACAGGCTGCCGTGCTTGATCGCATTGGCGGCCAACTCGTGCAGCGCCGCGCTCAGATTGAACACCGGGTCCGGTTCGAGATCGACATTCGGACCATCGAGCGACACCCGGTCGATGTACGGCCCGAGCACGACGTAAAGCAGTTCCATGAATGGAATCGATTTCCAGCCGCCTTCCGTGATCAGCCGGTGGGCGTTGGCCATGGCGAGCACGCGCGCCTGGTACTTGCTGGTGAGATCGGGAATGCTTTTCGAAGTCCTGGCCGTCTGCGAGAACAAAGCGAGCAACTGGGAAAACAAATTGCCGGAGCGATGCCGCATGTCGCGGATCATCAATTCGTGGCGCGCTTCGAGCTGGCGGCGCTGGATGGCGCCGGCAAGAAGATTGCCGACGGCGGCCAGGAACGACAGATCCTCGGCGCTGAACTGCCGCGTCTTGCGGGTGTAGACGCCGAGAATGCCGTAGCCGCGACCGTCGCGGCCGGCGATGGTGACGTTCATGCCGCTCGTGCAGTTGTGCTCCTTCAAATAGGGCGCGGCTTCGAACCTGGTATCGGTCGTAAAATCGGCGACGATGACCGGTATCGACGAACCCAGCGTGAAGCGGGCAAAGCTATTTGGCGCGGTCGTGGTCAAAATCGTGCCGACGAGGTCCGACTTCCAGCCGAAGCCCGCGCGCAACACGAGCTCGCTGCCGCCGGGCAGCAGTTCGAAGATCTGGACGAAATCGGCCGACAGCGAGAGCGCGACGGTGCTGGCGGCGTCGTTCAGGAATCGTTCGAGGTCGGGCTCGGCCAGCGCGCGTTCGCCGAGCTGAGCCAGCGCTTCCTGGTGCTTGGCGCGGCTGCGCAGCTCGTTTTCCAGATTGACCCGTCCGGTAACGTCGTAGCAAAGACCGACGATGCGCGCCGGCGCACCGTCCGCGACGGCGAGCGTTCCGGTCGCTTCGATCCAGCATTCGTCGCGGCCGTCCTGGTGCAGCGCGCGGTAGCGCGCGCGGAACGGCGATCCGGTTCGCAGCGCCTCTTCGAGCAAGGCTTCGACGCCGGCCCGATCGTCGCGGTGAATGTTTGCGATGAAGGACGCATGGGTGCCGTCGAAGCTGCCGGCCGGCATGCCGTGAATCGGTTCAAGATTGCTCGACCATGTCACCGTGTCGGTGGCGATGCCCCACGACCAAATGCCGATCTGGGCGGCTTCGAGCGCGGCGCGGACCGTGGCAAATTCGGGAAAAAATTCTTTCGCCGCCTGTTCGCCCGGCCGATCCGCCGGGGCGGCCGCTCCGAACTTGCTATTATCAGGCATGTCCATGCCTTCACATTTTCACCGAACCTCACTGCCGTAAAGATCGTTATCGAGGCGGCAAAGACAAAGAGGCCGGCATCCGACAATGTCGGGCGCCAGCCGCTATAATTCGCATCGTCACAATCGTTCCGGTCTGCAATGCCGGACCCGGCCGCCGCGCCGTCGCGTCACGTCATGCAACGCCCGTAGACGTCGGCCAGCCGCGGCGACGAGATCGCCGAGAACGAGGCGTCGCAGCCGAACGGAATTTCGTCCGGCGTCCGCGCCCGCCGTTGCGACCCGGTTTCGGTTTGCGATACGCCCGAATTGACATCCGACGGCAGCGGCAGCCGATCGCCCTTGAATTCGCGGTTTACCGAGACGGCGGTCGTAGTGGCGGTAAATCCGGCGCCCGCGGTCGGGCCCGCGCTCAAGAACGGGATGACGCCGACGAAGAACAAAGCAAGCGACGTCACTCCCAACGCAGCTGCGACGCGCACGAACACCGGCCTGGCCATCGGACTTCTCCACAGCGTCAACCCGATCGCGGTAACGACCGATCGAACACACCAAAGGCCCCCGAGCCGATCAACACCGGCCATTCAACGTGCGCTGTGACAGCCGGTTCCGGCGATCGCGGGCGCTCACCCAGTCGTGATTGACGAGGCGCGCGGCGTTGCCCGCCGTTGCCCGCGGAGTTTGCGAGAAAATGGAACTCGGCGCCGCGGCGACACCGCGGTTGCGCCAGGAACAATCTTGACGGCCGGGCTTTGTCATAGCGGCCGGCCATTCTTTTTCCCCTCCCCCGTGCTTGGCCGGCCATGTCGGGCGCAGCCGATATGCCGATCGGCTGCGCCCTGAGTTTTTAGTCATTCCGGATCGCCGCGCAGCGGCGATCCGGAATCCATAACCACAGACGGAGCATGATTTGCACCGACAGTGATTATGGATTCCGGGCTCCTCGCTGACGCTCGGCCCCGGAATGACGGAAGGAGTTACAGCGTCGCCTGACGCTCGGCGGGCTTGCGCTCACGCTGGCGCGCCTTGCGGCCGAAGAACAAGGCCTGGCTCACCACCGCGGACACGACCGCGACCTGGAACGGCTTGGCGATCAGGAAGGCCGGCTCCGGCCGCTGTCCGGTCAGGAACCGTTCGGGGTAGGCGGTGATGAAGATCACCGGCACTTCGAGCGAGCCGAGCAATTCGTTCACGGCATCGAGGCCCGAACTGCCGTCAGCCAGTTGAATGTCGGCAAGAATGAGCCCCGGCCGCTTCTGCTTCGCCAGCGCCAGCGCTTCGCTGTGCGTGCGCGCGATGCCGATGACATTGTGGCCGAGACTTTCGACCAAGGCCTCGATGTCCATGGCGATGAAGGTCTCGTCCTCGATGATCAGGACGTCGGTCGCGATTTCGGCGGCAAGCTCGCGGCCGGATTCTTCGACCAAACCGCGGAGGGTTTGCAGATCGCAATCGAGAACTTCCGCCGCGTCTTCTTCGGAAAAACCTTCGAGCGCCACCAACAGAAAAGCTTGGCGCGGCCGCGGCGTGATCTGGGTGAGGTGCTGCTCCGGCGGCAGGATGATCTCGTCGGCCTCCGGCTTGCCGTTCACCGCCACGGAATTCCAGATTTTAGTAAAAAGGCGATACAGCGCGACCCGCGGATTGGAGCTTGCTTCGAGGATTTTCGGGCTGGCAATCAGCGATTCCACGGTGGCGACCACATAGGCGTCGCCCGAGGCTTGGCTCCCGGTGAGCGCGCGGGCATAGCGGCGCAGCGACGGCAGGTGCTGGAGTACGGCTTGCGAAGTGGACACGGCGCCCTCCCCTTCCATAGTGCTGAGGTTACTGGCAAAAACGCCGCAGTGCAAAAAAAGTTCCATGGGGTAGCCGCAGACGGAACTATGGGACCTGTCAGTGCGTTAGCCCCGGTTGAGGGGGGGTTAGGGACGGGTCGGCAATGGGCAAACGGGGAAAAGACGACGCTATGAAGCACCGTAAGACGAACCTCGAGCCGGCGCAGCCGGTCGAGGACAAGGCTGAGACCGAAACGACGATGGCCAGACCAGCCGCTGCCCACAAGCCCGAAGCCTGTCTGGGCCGGGAAGTTCAGGCTCGGATCGGCCAGCAGTTGCGCGCCATGTACAACGACGTGGTCAACCAAGGCGTGCCGCAGCACATCGCCGATCTGGTTCGCCGCTTGAGTGATGAAAGCCAGGATTGATAGGGCAAGATCGATAGTGGATTTGGCATGAAGCTAGACCCTGCGATACGCGACCAAGTCCTCGCCACCGTGCCGAGCCTGCGCGCGTTTGCGATCTCGTTGTGCGGCAATATCGACCGCGCCGACGATCTGGTGCAGGAAACGCTGTTACGCGCGCTTGCCCATATCGACTCGTTCGAACCCGGCACCAACATGCCGGCGTGGCTGTTCACCATTTTGCGCAACCTGTTCCGCTCCGAATATCGCAAGCGGCGCCGTGAAGTGGAGGATGCCGACGGCCGTTATGCCGAAACGCTGAAATCGCACCCCGAGCAGACCGGCCGGGTCGAATTCGAGGAATTCCGCGCCGCGCTGGCGAAGCTGCCGGCGGACCAGCGCGAGGCGCTCATCCTGGTCGGCGCGTCCGGCTTTTCCTACGACGACGCCGCGGCGATCTGCGGCTGCGCGGTCGGCACCATCAAGAGCCGCGTCAATCGCGCCCGCACCCGGCTTGCCGACCTGTTGGACATCGACAGCGTCGACGATTTCGGACCCGACCGCGCCACCCGCGCCGTGCTTGTCGGCGGCGGCCGGAATTAATCACCCGTCATTTCGGGACGCGCATTTAATCGCACAAGCGCCGCTCCGTAAAAGCAAATCCAATCCGATCGATAAAATTGTCGGCGACGGGGTAGCGATTGCTCCACGCTGATTGCGTTGCTTCGTTCGCGCGACCGCCGTTTTAACCGGACGGCAGCGACGGCGGCGTTATGGCGTTCCCGAACAAAAAGCCGGGAGAGCGCGCGCAAGCGCCGTACCCGGCGGTTCGGGGACGTCAAAATGTTGCGTCGCGTTGCGGCCTGGGCTATCGCCGCACTCCTTGCTGTATGGCCGGTGCGGTCGGGCTATGACGCCGGCACGCTCGATGAATTCGCCGCCTCGGCTGCGCTCGCGCCGGCGCACGATCGGGCCGCCGCCGCCGCAGTCGGGCCCGACGACAACGTCGAAGCGCAGAACCGAAATGCCACCCATGACGAGGCGACGACGCAAACCGCGGCGCTCGATCCGGCAGCGCCCGCCCTGACGCCGCCGCCAGTCGCGGAGCCGTTCGGTCTTGCCGCCGTGCCGGTCACCGGCGGCGAGGTTGTGACCAAGTGGAACGGCGTCGAGACCGAGATCCGCGCGGAGAACGAAATTCTGGCGCGGTGCCGAGACAACGCCGAGCGCTGCCCGCAAGCGGCGCGAAATTTCCTCGCCATCGTCGCGCAAGGCCGCGCGCTTACCGGCCGTGCCCGCATCGGCGTGATCAACCGCGAGATCAATCTGGCCATCGAGCCGATGAGCGACCTCGCGCAATGGGGCGTGCCCGACCGTTGGAGTCCTCCGCTCGAGACGCTCACGACCGGCCGCGGCGACTGCGAGGACTACGCCATTGCCAAATACGTCGCGCTGACGGCGGCCGACGTCGCCGCGCCGGACGTCAAGCTCGTCATCGTCCGCAACCTCGCCGCCAACGAGGATCACGCCGTCGTCGCGGTGCGCCTCGACGGCGACTGGATCGTGCTCGACAACCGCTGGCTGACGCTGGTCGAAGACATCGACATGCCGAAGGTAATTCCGCTGTTCGTGCTCGATGACGACGGCGTGCGGCGATTCCAAAGCCCGACGCTGACCGGCTCGCGGCGGACATCGGCGCCGGCCTCGCTCGGCTTGTAAAGTACCGCTATTTCGACTCCGCTTCGTAGACGCCGTCCCAATCCGGTCCGGGCGGATCGGCGCGATAGGCCGCGATCCGTTCCTCGTACATATCGTAGAGCCCGGCGACGTCGATGCCGTTCGCCGCTTTGCGGCAGCGCCCGATCAGATCGAGCGCGGCGTCCCATTCCTGCTTGCGGAAGCGCGCCAGCATTTGCGCGTTGAACTCGCACAATTCCCGGCAACGCGGATCCTGCTCCAGCTCGGCGCGTCCGAGCACGGTGAACACCGCCTCCGGCTCCCGCTTGCCCTTGACCTGGATCAGGTCGATTTCCATGGTCGCAAACTTCTGCTTGGCCTTTTCCGCGGTGCGCGAACCGATCACCACCGGCAGGCGGTAGTCCTTGGTGCGCGCCTCCAAGCGCGAGGCGACGTTGACGGTGTCGCCGAGCACCGAATAGTTGAAGCGGAAATCCGATCCCATATTGCCGACGACGCACGGCCCGGTATTGAGCCCGATGCCGATGCGCAGCGGCAAATAGACCCCGCCATCGGCGTCGGCCTCGCGCTTGAGCTCGACGTTGAGCGCCGCGGCGCGTGCCTGCATTTCCAGCGCCGCATCGCAGGCATTGGCTTCCTGCTCGATGTCGTCCACCGGGGCGTTCCAGAACGCCATGATGGCGTCGCCGATATATTTGTCGATCGTGCCCTTGCGCTCGATGATGGCGTTGGTCAGCGGAGTGAGGAAGCGGTTCATCAGCCTGGTCAGGCCCTGCGGATTGTCCTTGTAGTGTTCCGAGATGGCGGTAAAGCCGCGCACGTCGCTGAACAGGATCGTCATGCGACGCTCCTCGCCGCCGAGCACGAGTTTCTCCGGCGAGCGCGCGAGCTGTTCGACCATGTGCGGCGACAGATAATAGCCGAAGGCGGAGCGGATCTGCTGGCGTTGCTTCTGCTCGCGGAAATAATTCACGAATGTGAGCACGAGATAGATCAACCAGCTCGAAATCAGCGGGTAGGTGAAGTCGATGAGCAGATTGTGCTCGGCGAAGAAGTAGAGCGACATCCCGATAAGCCCCGCGATCAGAATCGCGCCGAGCAGCACGACGACCGTCGCCGACAGCATCGGCGCGGCGACGATGATGGCGAGGCCGAACAGCACTGCGGCCGTCAGTTCGGCCCCGATGGCATAGTTCGGGTTGACCAGCAGCGACTTGGTCAACACGCTTTCGAGAATCTGAGCATGCACCTCGACGCCCGGCATCGCCGCCTCGACCGGCGTCGTCTTGAGGTCGAGCAGACCGATCGCCGACGTGCCGATCAGGACGAGCTTGCCGCGAAGCCGGTCCGGCGCCACGTTGCCTTGCAGCACATCCTTGGCCGAAACGAAACGCGCCGGATCGTGCTTATTGAAATGGACCCAGAATTGGCCATGCTCGTCGGTCGGCACTTCGAGACCGGGCACCGCCACCGACTGCACGCCCGCCTCGTTGACGCGCACCAGGATGGCGCCCGAATGGGTAACCACCCGCAGCATGTCCATGGTGAGCGAGGGCACCAGCGCGCCCTGGGCTTCCATGATGACCGGGACGCGGCGGATGATGCCGTCGTGCTCCGGATTGATCGAGAACAACCCGCGGCCGGCCGCCGCTTGTTCGATCGGGAGCACGTTGCGCAGGACGCCGGGAAACGTCACCAGGTAAGGCGCCGGATCGGGCCCGCGAATGGCGAAGCCGGTTTGCAGCGCCGCCTCGGCCGGCGATTTCGGCGTCGCATTGGCGGTGCCGGCCTCGCCGACGACGACGCGGGACTGCTTGATCGCATCGGCCAGGACTTCGTCGTTGCTCGGCAGGCTGTCGAGCTTGGCGCGCGTCTCGGCGTCGATGCCGCGAAAACTCTGCTCGGCGACCGCCGGCGACATGCGGTCCGGTTCGGGGAAGATGACGTCGAATCCGATGGTGAGCGCGCCGGCTTGCGTGATCCGCGTGACCAGGTCGGCCACGGTGGTGCGCGGCCACGGCCATTGCCCGATCGCCTTGAGGCTGTCCTCGTCGATATCGACGACGGCGACCGGATGGATCTTTTGCTCGCGCGGGCGCAGCACCTGCAAGAAGTCGAACGTCCGCAGCCGGAGTTCCTGGAGCGGCCGCGGGTCGGCGAGCCGCAGCGGAATGAGCGCGAACAGCAGCACGAGGCATACCGCGCGCGCCACTCCGAACTGTCGCGCCCAGCGGGCTATCCTGGTCATGGCCGGCACATCCCCCGCGACCCGCGCACCATTCTACCCGCCTTCGCTTCGCGGGGGAGTGTTGATTTTATTATTTACCGGAACGACCGCATCAATTGGTCGTGCAGCGGCTTGACCAGGTAGGAGAGCATCGTGCGCTCACCGGTCTCGATGAAGGCTTCGACCGGCATGCCCGGCGTCAGCTTGACGTCGCCGAGCCGCTTGAGCTCGCTGTCGGTCATCGTGATGCGGACCAGATAATAGCTCTGACCGGTACGCGGATCGGTGGTCGTATCGGCCCCAATGCGCACCACTTTGCCGTTGATTTCCGGCGTCGTGCGCACGTTGAACGAGGAAAAGCGCAGCGTGACGGGTTGATCCAACTGCACCTGATCGATGTCCTTGGGATCGACCTTGACCTCGACGATCAGGTTGTCGCTCTGCGGCACGATCAGCATGATCGGATCGCCGGCGGTAATGACGCCGCCGACCGTGTTCGCGGTCGACTGGAAGACGGTGCCGTCTTGCGGCGCACGGATGTCGGTGCGCTTGAGCTGATCTTCAGCCGTCACCTTGCGCTCGACATATTCGCCGATCTTGCTGTCGGTCTCGCGCAGTTCCTTGGCGACGTCGCTGGACAGGTCCTGATCGACCTGGATGATTTGTAGTTGGATTTCGGCGATCTTGCCCTTGGCTTCCGCGGCCTGAGCGATGAGCTGGCCGATCTCGCCCTCGAATTGGGCTTCGTCGCGTTCGAGCGAGGTGAGACGGTTAAGCTGGACCAGATTCTTTGCGTAAAGATCGCGTACGCCTTGCAATTCCTGCTCGATGAGGGCGACTTGCTTGTTCTTGGCGTCCTGTTGCGCGGTGAGCCCGGTGATCTCCTGTTGCAGCTGCCTGATCCGTTCCTGGAGCTGCTCCTTCTGGCCGGCTCGGTCTTGACGGCGCAAATCGAACAGCTTGCGCTCGCTGGCCAGCGCCTCTTTCACCTCGGGATCGTCGAGATGATTGGCAAGTTCCGGCGGCGCGGCGACCGAGGCGGCGCCGTCACGCTCGGCGGCAAGCCGCGCTTTGCGCGCATAGAGTTCGGTGAGGCCCTTGGTGACGATCGCCAGATTGGCCTGGGTCACCGTCTCGTCGAGGCGGATGAGAATTTGGCCTTCCTTCACATGATCGCCGTCGTGCACAAACAGCTCGCCGACCACGCCGCCGGTGGGGTGCTGCACCTTCTTCACATTCGAATCGACGACGACGGCGCCTTGCGCGATCAGCGCGCCGGAGATTTCGGCAGTCGCCGCCCAGCCGCCCAAGCCGAACACCAGGAACCCGACGAGGATACTGCCGGCGATGATATGCCGGCGGATCGATTCGGTAGCGCTGTGCGCCGGCCCCGTTTCGCCGAAAGCCCAGCGCAGGGCCGCACCGATCGTCCCGACCGCCTTGACGAGGGGGTCGATCAGCCAAGGCACCTTGGCGGTGATTTTCCCGATCATCGAATTGATCATCCCGCGCCTCCCTGTTCGGCCACTTTCAAGGCCCGCGGCGACGCATTGGCGTGCCGTCACACGGGTAAGAATTTCCTCTTTCGGGCCGAACTGCTGCTGGCGGCCCTTGGCCATGATGAGAATATAGTCGACGCCCGCGATCGCGCTCGGACGATGCGCGACCACCACCGTGATGGCGCCGCGCGCGCGCAGGCCGAGGATGGCCCGCGTCAGCGCTTCGTCGCCTTCGGCGTCGAGATTGGAATTAGGCTCATCGAGCACGACCAGGAACGGATCGCGATACAGCGCACGCGCGAGCGCAACGCGCTGCGCTTGGCCGGCGGAAAGCGCGCCGCCGTGCTCGCCGACGATCGTTTCGTAACCTTCGGGCAGATTGATGATGAGATCGTGGACGCCGGCCGCCTGCGCGGCGGCAATCACGGCGTCGGCATCCGGCGGGTCGTCGAAGCGCGCGATGTTCTGCGCCACGGTGCCGTTGAGCAATTCGACGTCTTGCGGAACGTAACCGATGTAGCGGCCGAGCGATTCCGGCGACCATTGATCGAGCGTCGCGCCGTCGAGCCGGACGGTGCCGCGCGCCGGCGTCCAGACTCCGACCAGCATGCGCGCCAGCGAGGACTTTCCCGATGCCGTCGGTCCGATCACGCCCAGCGCTTTGCCCGCGGCAAGCGTGAAGTTGACGTCCTGACAGACGATCTTTTGCAGTCCGGGCGGAGCGACGGCGCCGTTCTGGACCACCAGCGTATGCGCCGGCGGCTTGAGCGGCATCGGCTCGCTCGCCGGCGGCAGATGGCCCAGCAATCTCGACAACCGCTGCCAGCTTTGCCGTGCCGCGACAAAGCCGCGCCAATTGGCGATGGCGAGATCGACCGGGGCGAGCGCCCGGGCGCCGAGGATCGAGCCGGCGATGATGATGCCCGGCGTCGACTGCTGATTGATCACGAGCCAAGCGCCGACCGCCAGGATCGCGGATTGCAGCAAGAACCGCAACACTTTCGAAAAGGCGGCGAGCCCGCCGCCGACGTCGCTGGCGCGTCCGCTCGAGGCCACATAATTGCGATTGAGATCGTTCCAGCGTTTGGAGATGCGGCCGACCATGCCCATCGCGGTGATCGCTTCGGCGTTGCGCCGGCTCGCTTCCAGAAGCGCGTTGCGCGCCACGGCGAATTGCGCGGCGCTGCGGGTCGGATGCCGGGTCTTCACCTCGGTAACAACGGTCAGCGTGACAAGCACGATGGCGCCAAACAGCGCGGTCAGCCCGATATAGGTGTGGAACAGAAAACAGACGGCGAGGTAGATCGGCATCCACGGCAGATCGAAGAAGGCGACCGGCCCGATGCCGGACAGAAATCCGCGCACCGAATCGAGGTCGCGGATCGGCTGGATGCCGTCGCCCTTGGCGCCGATTTTGAGCGGCAGGCGCACGATCGTGTCGTAGACCCGCATGCTCAACGCCTCGTCGAGGCTACGGCCGACGCGGACCAGGATGCGGCTCCTGATCATGTCGATGACGCCCTGCGCGCGCGTAGAGGCCCGCCACCAGGATCAACAGCGCGACCAGCGTCGGCACGCTGCGGCTCGGCAGCACCCGGTCGTAAATTTCGAGCATGAACAGCGCGCCGGTGAGCATCAAAATATTGCTCATGCCGCTGAACATGGCGATGGCGATAAAAGCCCGCCGGCACGCGCCGAGCGCGGCGGCAAGTTCGGAACTCGCGGGCTGCTGCCGCAGCGGGCCGAGGCTTTGGCTCATGAGGCGTGCATACCACCGTAACGGGCGGGAAACCTCGCCCGTGCTTGCGATCGACCGGCAGTGGCTCCCTTGACAAGCACTAGGACAGCAATTTCCCGACCCCGATCCGGATCATTATACTCTTAGTTACCGGCGCATTGGGGCAGGTTCACGGCCGTTAGTTAATGTGGCAGGGCCGCGGCCGGGCGGCGGCTGCCAGAACGCGAATGACCCCGTTGCGGACATCATTCCTATGCGCCGGGCGCAGGCGCAGCGCTTCATCACACGCGAGCGTGAGTCCCGCGCCTTCGCCGGTCGGGCCGCCCCGACATCAACAAAAATACCCGCGCAACGGCGTCGCGGCGCCCTAGAGCCGGCGCCGATCGACGCTGACGAAACGGCTTGCTGCTAAATGTCAGGAACGGGAGTCGAGCGATAGCCCGATGCTAAAGGCCTTCTGGCGCGTTGCGCCTTCGGTTCGCCTCAGCTTCTTGGCAATTTGCGACGCTTTGGTCTTCTTCCGCGCCATTGTCTTGAGCGCACTGACCTCGCCCGAAGTCCACGCGCGCCGCTTCCTTCTACGCTTCGCCATAAAACCTCCCATTCAAGTAATAGCAGCTTGTATCCCGTACGGATGTGAAAGAAAAGCCAACGGGTCGAATAGAGATCACCTTTTGCAGTCGAGCCGCCGCCACATAATCGACCACGGAACTTCTGGCAACAGACTCGGTCGCTGATATGGCACGGTCAGTTAACAAATGCTTTTATGAGATCGTTCTTAGCGCGCCCACAGTCTGGAAGCAAACTTAACTTACAAACCTCGCCCTTCAAAAAGTTCAAGTCATGGATGCAAAGCGCACATGGGCGGCTACGGGAACACCGGAACAGAGATCGCGGCTCGATGCGAGCGGCCGCGCTGGCCTCGTGCTGTTCTCGGCGCTGAGCTTGATGCCAATGACCGGAGCACAACCTGCCCTCCATGCTCAGACGCCGATGCTATCCTGTCACGGCACGATGAAGCCGCAACAGGTCGCCGAACTTCTGTTCGGCCGCGATATTGGCCTCAGCATCGGCGTAAGCGAACGAGCTTGGACGCGTTTCGTTGCTCGCGAATTGACGCCGCGGTTCCCCGACGGCCTGACCATCACCGACGCGGTCGGGCAATGGCGCGACCGCCCGAGCGGCAAGGCGATGCGCGAACCGGCCAAGCAGGTCGAAATCGTGCTGCCCGGCAACGCCGACGATCAAGCCCGGCTCGACGCCGTTGTGCAGGCCTATAAGCGCGCATTCCGCCAGCACTCGGTTGGCGTCATCGTGCGGCCCGCCTGCGTCTCGTTTTAGCCGACGCCGCGTGGGGGCTTGCGGCGCGCGGGCGCCCTTCCTAGCTTCCTCAAGCGGAGGCAAGCGCTCAGATGGGGCGACGGATGAATTCGTGCACGGACGAACTTAAACTCGTCGCGCTCGATAAAGACGACATCGAGGTGGTGTCGGCGCACGTGCAGGACGCCGTGGTCAAGATCGGCGACATCTTCTGGCAGCCGCACGAACATCGTTTCGTGATGGCGCTCAACCGCTTCGACTGGATGAGCGCGGTCGATGCCAAAGCGGCCGCCAAGACGGACGCCAAGACTGAAACGGGGGCGAATTACCGGCGCTGCCGGACCGCGCTGCGCTTCGAGCGCGTCAGTGCCTGCAAATCTCGCAATCTCGACCAAACCGACAAGGATGCGCGGCTGAACCTGCTCGCCGTCGAATTCGCCGAAACCGATGCCCCGGCCGGCGTCGTGTCGCTGATCTTTTCCGGCGGCGGCGTCATTCGTCTCGACGTCGAATGCCTGGAAGCCGAACTTGCCGATCTCGGCGAGGTTTCCGCGGCGGCGCTGTGCCCGAACCATTTCACCGCCGGCTCGGCGACGGCGTGATTCGTCAGGCGGCGCGCGGGCGCGGCACCGGCGGCGCGGCAAAAAGCTTCATCAGCAAGACGATCATGCCCAGCGTCGCCACATAGACGACGAGCTGCATGGCGGTCGGCTGGTCGACATAGCCGATCAGAGTGTGCAGCGCCCGGCCCAAGAAGCTCGAATCGCTCAAGATCCAGGACGTGTCCCATACGGTTTCGTCGAGCGCGGTGACGATATCGGCCTGTTCGAGGAAGGCGATGGCCTGCGCCGCCATGCCCGCGGCCAGCAATGCGATCGAGCGCGCTGGTGACGCCGAACAAGTAGCGCGTCGGGATGGCGATCAGGCCGAGATAGGTCAATAGGCAGACCGACGAACCGAGCATGAGGCCGACGAACCCGCCGGCGACCATGGCCCAGCTCGCGCCGCCTTGCGCCGCGGCGACGCCGTAGAGAAACAGCACCACCTCGGAGCCTTCGCGCAAGACCGCGATCGCCACCACAATGGCGAGCGCCGCGAGCGATTTCGATCCGGCAACCACCGCCTCGCCGGCGGCGCGCAGCTCGGCGACCAGCTCGCGGCCGTGCCGCGACATCCACACATTGTGCCAAGTCAGCATCAGCACCGCGAAGCCGAGGATGGCGGCATTGAATATTTCCTGGCCGCTACCGCCGAACAGTTCCGACAAACCGGTCGTGAACAAAGCCACCACGCATGCGCCAAGGACGCCGGCGGCGACGCCGCCCGCGATCCACACCGTGCGGCCGCCGACGCCCACGGTCACCGCCATGACGATGCCGACGATCAGGCCGGCCTCGAAGACTTCACGAAACACGATCAAAAGCGCGGCAAGCACGGGCGCCTCACGACACGACTTTCATTGCACGTAGCACGGCACGACCGTAAATCATGGCACGACCAGGAAGCCCTGGGTCTCGCGGTGAAAATCGTCATAGAAATTGTAACGGCCCGGCTGCAGCGGCCGTACATAGACGGTCGCCGCGCTGCCGACGGGGACGATTTTCTCGAAATGCAGATCGCCGCTTTCGAATTCGGAAACGATGGTATTGAGATTCTTGACCTGAATGGCGATCGTCTGGCCGGGCGGTGCATGCAGCTCGGCGGGATCGAACTTGTGATCTTTGATCGTGAGCGAAAGCGCCACCGTGTCGTCGGCGCGCACGCCGCTTGCGCCAAACGCCAACGCCGCGCCGAGCAGCAGCAGCGGCCGCCGGCCGATCCGTGTACGCCGCCCTGCACGCTGCGATGCACGCCGCGATGCGCGCCCACGATCCGTTATGACTGGCAAAGCCCGTTTCCTCTGCCGTGAATTGCTTATTCAAGGAGTTGGTCAAGGTCGGACTTTTTGTCAATCTAAAAGCGGAATATTAGAATTGTTATAATTTCAGAGGACTGCTACTGAGCGCCTCAAGCTCAGATAAAGTCAGCGCCGGTTCAGCGACACTACAGCGTTATGGCAATCCATCTCGACATCCGTTCCGGCGATTTTGCGCAGAAATTTCGCGCTTTTCTCGAATCAAGCGCGAGACCGCGGCCGACGTCGAAGCCACGGTCCGCGCCATCGTCGCCGATGTCGCCGCCCGCGGCGATCGCGCGCTCGCCGAGTACACGCTCAAATTCGACCGCCTCGATCTCGACCGCGTCGGGCTGCAAGTCACGGCGGCGGAGATCGCGGCGGCGGTTGCGTCGTGTCCCCGCGACGCGCTCGATGCGATCGAATTCGCCCGCGCCCGCATCGAGACTTATCACCGCCGCCAAGTGCCGCAGGACGATCGCTTCACCGACGCGCTCGGCGTCGAGCTCGGCTCGCGCTGGACCGCGATCGAGGCGGTCGGCATTTACGTGCCGGGCGGCACCGCCGCTTATCCGTCCTCGGTGCTGATGAACGCCGTGCCGGCCAAGGTCGCCGGGGTGCCGCGGATCGCAATGGCGGTGCCGGCGCCCGGCGGCGAACTCAATCCGCTGGTGCTCGCGGCGGCAAAATCGGCCGGCATCGACGAAATCTATCGCGTCGGCGGCGCGCAGGCAATCGCGGCTTTGGCCTACGGCACCGCAACCATCGCACCGGTCGCGAAGATCGTCGGGCCGGGCAACGCCTACGTGGCGGCCGCCAAACGCACCGTGTTCGGCAAGGTCGGCATCGACATGATCGCCGGGCCGTCGGAGGTGTTGATCCTCGCCGACCGGAGCGGCAATCCCGACTGGATCGCCGCCGACCTTCTGGCGCAGGCCGAGCATGACGCGAGCGCGCAGGCGATCCTCGTCACCGACGACGAGCAACTTGCCGCCGCCGCCGAACGCGCGATCGAAAGTCAGCTCAA
Organism: uncultured Alphaproteobacteria bacterium; assembly: GCA_963823225.1. Taxonomy (GTDB): domain Bacteria; phylum Pseudomonadota; class Alphaproteobacteria; order Rhizobiales; family Xanthobacteraceae; genus BOG-931. The sequence goes on from CAWGKM010000002.1 coordinate 743,890, forward strand.
AGGACTCGCGCGCAGCAAAGTGGCCGGGGCCTCGTGGCGGGATTTCGGCGCGGTGATCGTTGTGCGCACGCTCGACGAGGCGGCGCCGCTCGTCGACGCCATCGCGCCGGAACATCTCGAAATCGCCGCCGTCGACGCCGACCGGCTGGCGGAAGGCATTCGCAACGCCGGCGCGATCTTCATCGGCGCCCACACCCCGGAAGCGATCGGCGATTATGTGGCCGGCTCCAACCACGTATTGCCGACCGCGCGTTCGGCGCGTTTCTCCTCGGGCCTCGGCGTGCTCGATTTCATGAAGCGCACGTCGATCCTCAAATGCGGGCCCGAGCAATTGCGCGCGCTCGGCGGCGCCGCGATCACGCTCGGCACCGCGGAAGGGTTGCAGGCGCATGCCCGTTCGGTCGCCATCCGGCTCAACCGCTGATGGCGCACAGAAGCCCAGTTAAGGAAGATACCGGCCGTCTCGCCGCAGTCACCCTCGATGAGGCTTCGCTCGGCAGTTCCAACGACGACGCCGAGCACGAGCGTCGGATCGCGATCTATGATCTCGTCGAAGAGAACAAATTCCGGCCGAACGGCCACGCCGGCGGACCCTATACGCTGCATCTCGGCATCAGCGGCAATCGCCTCGTCTTCGATATCCGGCTGACCGACGGCAAGCCGGTGATCGCGTATATGCTGTCGCTGGCGCCGTTCCGCCGTATCGTGAAGGACTACTTCGTCGTCTGCGACAGCTATTACGCGGCGATCCGCACGGCGACGCCCGACCGCATCGAAGCGCTCGATATGGGGCGGCGCGCGTTGCACGACGAAGGCTCGCGCCTGGTCATGGAGCGGCTCAAACGCAAGGTCGAACTCGATTTCGATACGGCGCGGCGGCTGTTCACGCTGATCGCGGTATTGCACTGGAAGCGCTGAGGGGCGCGATGCCGCCATCAACGAGGCCACCGCTGCGGCAGTCTTCGGCCGTGCTATTCGCCTGTAGCCGCAATGCGGTGCGCTCGCCGATCGCGGCGGCCCTGTTCGCGCAAATATTCGCACGCGGCATCCGCGTCGGCTCTGCCGGCGTGCGCAAAGGCGAGCTTGATGGATTCGCGGTCGCGGTCATGGCGGAGATCGGGCTCGACATTTCAAGGCATAAGCCAATCACTTTCGAGGAACTGAGCGAGTGGGAGGGGCTGAATTTCGACCTCATCGTCACGCTGGCGCCCGAAGCCCATCACCGCGCGCTCGAATTGACCCGCGCCAGCGCCATCGCCGTCGAATATTGGCCGACCGCGGACCCAACCGCCGTCGAAGGCAACCGCGAGCAACGGCTCGACGCCTATCGCGGGGTGCGCGACCAGCTGTTGGCGCGGATCCGCCAGCGTTTTCTCATCCCGAGCATGGGGAACGAGTGATAATCATTTCCGCTCGTCCCCGCGACCCGCCTACGCTCGCTGGGCGAGCTTCGGCGGGTTTGCAGTCCGCCGAAGCGCGGAGCGCGAAGGCGGAAAGTGGGGACCCAGCCTGGATTCCCGCTTACGCGGGAATGAGCGGACGCCTTTCTCGACGCAGTTGTGAAGCGGCCCGTCATCCGCTAGGTTCCGCGAAAATTTTGGCCGCGACCGCGCACCAAACTACCGCACGGTGTCGCGGCCAAACAGCAACGCTCTTTCGGGACGCGAATGGCGAAAGAAGAACTCTTGGAATTTCCCGGTGTCGTGACGGAACTGCTCCCGAACGCCACCTTTCGCGTCAAGCTCGAGAACGAGCATGAAATCATCGCCCATACGGCGGGACGCATGCGCAAGAACCGCATCCGCGTGCTTGCCGGCGATAAGGTGCTGGTGGAAATGACGCCATACGACCTGACCAAGGGCCGGATTACCTACCGGTTCAAATGATCGGCCACCCAAAACTGGTGCTCGCTTCCGGATCGGCGCGCCGGCTGTCGCTGGTGAACCAGGTCGGCATCGAGCCGGACGCACTGCGCCCCACCGATGTCGACGAGACGCCGAACCGTGGCGAACTGCCGCGCGCCTGCGCGACGCGCCTGGCGCGGAGCAAGGCCGAGGCGGCGCTCAACATGGTGCGTATCGACGACGAGCTGAAAGGCTCCTATATCCTCGCCGCCGATACCGTGGTCGCGGTCGGCCGCCGCATTTTGCCGAAAGCGGAATTGCTCGACGAGGCGGCGCAGTGTCTGCGGCTGCTTTCCGGCCGCAATCATCGTGTCCATACCGGCGTATGCCTGGTGACGCCGAGGGAGACGTTCCGGCAGCGCTACGTCGAAACCCGCGTGCGCTTTAAACGGCTCTCCGACCAAGACATCGAGGCCTATCTGGCTTCGGGCGAATGGCGCGGCAAGGCGGGCGGCTATGCGGCGCAGGGGATAGCCGGATGTTTCATCGTCAAAATCGTCGGCTCCTATTCCAACATCGTCGGACTGCCGCTGTACGAAACCGTGACGCTGTTGGGCGGCGAGGGCTATCCGATCCATTTCGGCTGGCTCAATACCTGACGGGCGCCAGAACCGGTCTCTGGCGCGGATCGTCCGGCGCCCCATATTGCAGCGATGCCAGAGCTTAAAAACCGCAAAATATGCCCGATCTGCGGCAAGCCGGCCGATGAATTGTTCCGGCCGTTCTGCTCAAAACGCTGCGCCGACGTCGACCTGCACCGCTGGTTTTCCGGCAGCTATGCGGTTCCGGTGACCGCAGACGAAGAGGAGGACGAGCGGCGCGAAGAGAATGGCGAACCCCCGCATTGAAAAGCGCGATGAGATATCTCTCCCCAGTGGGGAGAGGTGAAAAGTGCCTGGTAGCTTGGCGTTTGTGGACAGGCGCGAATTGACTGTTTATAAGCCCGCGCGGTGTGCCCAGGTAGCTCAGTTGGTAGAGCACTGCACTGAAAATGCAGGTGTCGGTGGTTCAATTCCGCCCCTGGGCACCACTCATTTTCCCAAGCGTTCGATCGTTGCGAGTGGCTCGCCTGCTTTAATGCCGTCATACGCCAGCGGCAGCAAACGCGCGAAACGAAGCGCCCATTCGCGCTGGCCGGCGTCGTCGGCGATCAGACCCTGGCGGATCTCGATCGCGACGTGATGCAGGCCGCGGCGCTCGGCGTGCACCGGGATCGTGTAGTCGGTCGCCTCGCTCACGGTATAGGGCGCGTTGTCGCCCACGGTTAATTGCCGTTCGGCGCCGAGCAGCGCGATCAGGCGGCGGGCAAAACGTGGATCGCGATTGTAGAGCACGCCGGCATGCCAGGGCCGCGCTACGCCTGCGAAGACCGGCGTGAAGCTGTGCAGCGCGATCAGCGCCGCGGGCCGACCGGCCTGCCGCCGGCGATCGAGCTCGGCTTCGATGCGGTCGTGATAGGGCCGGAAAATTTCAACGGCGCGCGCCGTCTCGTTTGTTTCATCCACGCCGGCGTTGCCGGGGATCGCCGTGCTTTCGCTGCTATCCGGGATCGATGACGCCGCGTCCAGCGGGCGGTTACAGTCGATGACGAGACGCGAATACATTTGTTGGATGAGCGGCGCATCCAGCGCATCCGCCAACAGCCGGCCGAGCCCGGCAATGCCGATGTCCCAGGCGATGTGCCGCTGTAATTCCGCCTCGACAAGGCCGAGCCGGCCGAGCGCGCGCGGAATGCGGTTGCCGGCGTGGTCGGCCACCAGCACAAACGCCGATTTACCGTCGGCGTTGTGAACCGAGACCGGCGCCGGCTCGTCTGCCGCCAATAATTTGCCGGCGGGCGCGTTCATCGATGCTCGGGATTGCCGAAAAACATGCACAAAATTTGGCCCAAGAAATGCATATATATCTGACTGCAAGCGTCGCAAACTGAAGACCTTAGCGATGAAAATCCGGGCCGGCTACGAAATTTCTCACGACTGCGTGCAAGCGACGCCGATGATTGCGATGCTGAGCGTGCATCCATCGCGCCAGGCGGACCTGATCACGCCCGATCGGCTGCGGCTCGACCCGCCGATTCCCGCCAATTCCTATTGCGACGGCTTCGGCAATATCTGCCACGTCATCCACGCGCCCGCCGGCCGGCTGACGCTGTCCACGGACTTTCTCATCCACGACAGCGGCAAGCCCGATGACGTGGCGCCCGATGCAGAGCAGCATTCGTTGGAGAAACTTCCGGTCGAAACTCTCGTTTATCTGCTCGGCAGCCGGTATTGCGAGACCGACCGCTTTACCCAGATCGCGTGGTCCACGTTCGGCAAAGTGCCGAAGGGATGGCCGCTCGTTCAAACCATCTGCGATTACGTCCACGATCGCCTCACCTTCGGCTACGAGCACGCCAACCCGACCAAGACGGCTTGGAACGCGCACGACGAACGGCGCGGCGTTTGCCGTGACTTCGCCCATCTCGCGATCACGCTGTGCCGCTGCATGAACGTGCCGGCGCGCTACTGCACCGGCTATCTCGGCGACATCGGCGTGCCGCCCGATCCCGACCCGATGGATTTCAGCGCTTGGTTCGAGGCGTATCTTGGCGGACGCTGGTACACCTTCGATGCGCGTCACAATATACCGCGCATCGGACGCATCCTGATGGCGCGCGGGCGAGACGCCACCGATGTCGCGATCGTGACCTCGTTCGGCCCCTGCATCCTCGCCGGCTTCAAGGTCATGACCGACGAAGTCCCCGCACCCGTACCGGCTGCGACGTGAAGAGATAACGTCCCTTGCCGGCGACGCTGCGGAGCGGCGCTAGAGCCTTATCGGTTTTGATGGAATCAAAACCGAGCTCTAATTTTTTGTTTGAGCATGATCTTTTCCGAAAACCGGTATCCACTTTTCGGGATCATGCTCTAGATCGCCGGCAGAACGGCGCGCGACAGATAGAGAAACAGCGCGACGCCCAACAGACCGATAAGCGCCGCGAGCGCGACATCGAAGCGCTGGCCGGGGCTCGGCACGTCGTGCTCGGATTCGATGTCCTTTGCGGTTCTGGTAAACCGAATGCCCGCGAGAACGATCATCGCGACGCCGATGGCGATGAAGGCCAGGCCGGCCGCGTTGGCGAACGTCTGGCCGTGCGGGCTGATCTGCCGCTGCGCTATCTGCGGCGCGACGACCTGGATAAACAGATCGAATCTCTCGATCACAAAGCCGAAGGCCATGACCGCGATGGCGGTGCGGACCCAAGCGAGAAAGGTTCGCTCGTTGGCGGCGTGGTCGCTGTAGCGCTTGATCATTGGACGGCCCCGATGCTGTGGCGGGGCGCACTATAGCGCCGCGGCATCCTGCGCGCTTGCCGCGGCGGCGATAAACGGGCAGGCTGCCGGTAAGAGCCGGCGAATAACGCCAAAAACGCAGTCGATGGGGAGTGATCACATGGCCGTTCAAGGTGTGGCCGATAAACGCATGGCCGATACGGCGCCCGTGCGCCCGAGCCGCGGTCGCTGGTATGTCTTGCTGCTGATCAGCGCGATGTATCTCATCACCTATCTCGACCGCGTCAACATCTCGACCGCGGCGCCCGAGATCAGCAAAGAATTCGGCTTCGACAAGGTCACCATGGGTTTTATCTTCAGCTCCTTCGTCTGGGCCTACGCGGTATTTCAAGTCCCCGGCGGCTGGCTCTCCGACCGATTCGGCGCGCGCGGCGTGCTCACCGGCGTCGTCGCTTACTGGTCGATCATGACGGCCGCCACCGCGGCGGCTTTCAGCGGCGCTTCCTTCATCGTCGTTCGCTTTCTTTTCGGCGTCGGCGAGGCCGGCGCATTTCCGGGTGCCACGCGCGCGATGCAGCTGTGGTACCCGCGGCCCGAACGCGGCCTGGTGCAGGGCGTCACCCACAGCGCCAGCCGGCTTGGCGCCGCCATCGCGCCGCCGATCGTGGTGCTGATCATGAGTGAGTTCGGCTGGCGGCCGGTGTTCTACATTTGCGGCGCGGTCGGGCTACTGTGGTCGTTGTGGTGGGCCTTGACCTACCGCAACCTGCCGGAAGAGCACGGCCTGGTAAACCGCGCCGAGCTGCAAACTATTCGCGGCCTCGACGCCAGCGGCGCCGTCAAGCCGCCGCCGATGGAGAAACAGACCAATGTGCCGTGGGGCACGCTGGTGCGATCCGGCAATATGTGGGCGATCATGTTCGCCTATTTCACCTATGTTTATTGCTTATGGATTTTCCTGAGCTGGCTGCCGTCCTACCTGATAGAGGCTCGACACTTCACGCTGATCAAGGTCGGGTTGTTTGCTTCGCTGCCGCTGTTCGCCGGCGTCATCGGCGACACCGTGGGCGGGCTTGCGACCGATTGGCTCTTGAAGGTCTCCGGCAGCGCCAAGATCGGCCGCCGCGTGGTGGCGATCGTCGGCTTGCTCGGCTGCGCGGTGTGCATCGTGCCGGCGGCCATGACCGAGAACGCCTATGTCGCCGTTTACGGTCTCACCGCTTCGCTGTTCTTCCTGGAATTCACCATCGGACCGTCCTGGGCGGTGCCGATGGACACCGGCGGCAAGTATTCCGGAACCGTGTCAGGAATGATGAACATGGCCGGCAATATCGGCGGCGCCATCTCGCCGATCGTGTTCGGCTTCCTCGCCCAGGGCGGCAATTGGCAGGCGCCGTTCATCGTCGCGGCGGGGCTGCTCGTCATCGGGTCGGCGGTATGGGCGTTCTGGCTCGATCCCGACAAGCCCATTCTCGCGAGCTGATACGCCCGCACCGACAAGGCGTTTCATGAACGAAACGTAAATCGGTGCCGGCTACCTAATGGGCAGCTGAATACCTGCTGGGCGGAAACGCGCGATGCTGGTTGCTACGGATTCGCGCGTTCGCGCATCGGTTCGACGGCGACGCGAGCAAAAGTCGACATGATTTTCAGTCCGGCCTTGACCGATCCCGACAACGAGCCCGCGACCTTGGATTGGCCGCCGCGGCGGCGGCGATAGGCGACCGGCAGTTCGCGCACGCGCAACCCTGCGCGCGCCGCCCGCATCTGCATTTCCAGATTCCAGCCGTAGGTCATTTCGCGCATGCCGAGCGCCAGCAAAGTGTCGGGGCGGATGGCGCGGAACGCGCACATATCGGTATAGCGCACGCCGTAGAGCAGTTTCGTCAGCCAGCCGGCGGCGAGCCCGGCGATGATCTGATGCGATGCCATGCTGCCCGGCTCGCGCACCCCGCGCGCGCGCGAGGCGATGACGAAATCGCAGGTGCCGGCGCGGATCGGCGCCACCATCGCCGCGATGGCGGCCGGATCGTCGGCGCCGTCGCCGTCCATGAAGACGACGATATCCGCGTCCGCGGCCGCCTCCGCGCCGGCGAGACAGGCAAGGCCATAGCCGCGTCCGACCGCAATCACCTCGGCGCCCGCGGCGCGCGCGCGTTCCGGCGTGCCGTCGCTACTGCCGCCGTCGGCCACGATGATCCGGCCGACCGCCTCGCGCGGCAATTCGGCGACGACGGCGGCGATGGATTCCGCTTCGTTGAAGGTCGGAATGACGACGGCAACGCTGCCGGCCTGCGGCGGCATTGCTACAGGCTCCACCGCAATCCGCAGCTGGCGCAGGCGTCCGGCGGCTTGTCCGATTTGAGCGCCTTGCGGAAGCTCGCATAGGCGGGACCGGTCCAGATTTCGCGTAAGCTCTGCTGGGTGGCGTCGCCGAGCGTGTAATTCTCATAGCCGCGCTGCGAGAACGGCGCGATGCAGCACGGTAAGGCGCGGCCGTTGGCGGTGAAATACATCACCGTCCATGGCCGCCGGCACAGCGACCACGGCGAGCCCGATTCCGGCAAGCCGGTGTCGCTGCGTTTGAGACTGATGCCCGGCTCCGAAGCGCCGCCCGAGGCGCTGAAATCGACGCCGAGCGCTCGCGCGAGCGCGGCGGCGCGATCGATATGGATCGCTTCCGCAGCCGATAGCCGCTCGTACAGCGCCTGGTCCGGCCGCGCCAGGCCGATGGCGTTGTCGTTGAAGAAGACGAGCCGCTGCAGGTGCACTTCCTTCACGCCGGTCTCCGCCGCGACGCGCACGAAGTCCGGCAATTCCTCGATGGTCTCGCGCAAGCCCGTGAGCCAGGCCGAGACCCGCGGCTTGACGTGGCCTTCGCGCTCCTGCAGCTCGCGGAAGGCGCGGACGTTTTTCAGGATACGATTGAAATAATTCTTGCCGCGAACGGCGAGATAGGATTTGGCGTTGGCCGCGTCGAAGGAGACGCGCAACTCGTCGAGTTCGGCGGCGATCAGCGCGCGGCCGTTTTTCTCGTTGAGCACCGTGCCGTTGGTGTTGAACAAGACATAAGTGCCGCGGTCCTTCAGATAACGCACCATGCGCGGCAGGTGCTTCACCAGCATCGGTTCGCCGACGCCGTGCAATACGGCGCGTTGCAGGCGGGGGATTTGATCGACGATCGAGGTGAACAGCTCCCAGCTCATGTCGGCCGGCGGCTCGAGCTCGGCGTAGGTGCGCGGGCAGGTCGTGCACAAAAGATTGCAGCGGTTGGTGGTCTCCAGATAAAGGCACACCGGTTCGTGCGCGGGGATTTCGCCGTTCGCCGGGACGCTCTCGAAATAGCGTTTGGGATCGACCACCCGGCTTGTCGCCGCCCTCGCCGCCCTCTGCGTCATCGTTTCATCCTTTGCGGCCGGACCGATACGCGGCTCTAGGCGTGCACTGCGTCGACCGGCGCCATGCGATCGATACGGCGGCCGAAGTCATGATCCCGCCACAGCCGGCTCAACAAGTTTGCCGTCTGAACGGCGTAATGTGGGGCATGCGCGGCGGGACGCGGCCGCTGCACATCCTCGCTGCACAGCTCCGCATAGAGCCGGCGCAAGCCGTCCACGTCGTCGACGTCGTACCAGACCGGCAAGGTGTGGACTTCAAGACCGATCTCGCGGGCGCGTTCCAGCGTCTGTTCGGCGACGCGCGCGGTGCTCCAGGCGACGTCTTCGAACATGCGGCGGTGCGCGGCTTTCAGCCCGAGCAGATAATAGCCGCCGTCGCTCGACGGGCCGAGCACCGCGCGGTCGCCCGGCCGGGCCAGCGCCGCCGCGGTCTCGATCAACAAAGCCGTCGGCAAGGTCGGACTGTCGGAATTGAGCACCACGGCCGAGCCGTGCCCGCGGGCCAAAATCTCGGCGATGGCGTGAAACAGGCAATCGCCGAAATTGGGCCGCCAAGCGCCGATCAGGCCGATGGCTCCCGGCAGGGTGCGGCGGAAGAAATCCTCCGCGCCGGTCGGACCATAGGCCGCGTAACCGGCAATGCCGGCGTCGGGCGCGGCATGCCGGGCGGCCAATAGCACATTGTCGGCGACGTCCTGCAGGAAGGCGGTGTTGAGCGCGGCCGCTTCGTCGAAGGTCAGCGGCGGTACCAGCCGGGTCTTGGCGCGGCCCGGCGCCGAGGCTTTGGCCATGAAGGCGATGCCGCAGCAAGCCGCGCTTCGCAAAATCATCGGGGCGCGGGCGTGTAGCGCAGCGGATTTGCCTTTGAACGATTGACCGTTGAGCCGGTCCGCGCGATTCATGCGATGCCCCCTGCAATAAATCCAGCAACGCACCGATACTGGCATGCCAAACCGGTCGGCTAAGCGCCAATCACTTCCGGCTCAGCCGGGACAAGTCGCGAAACACCAAAAAGTTATCCGCTTCACCAAATCGTGATCGCAGCAATACCGCTCAGTGCCGGGCGAGCGCCACGCTGACACTGTCGTTATTCGGAATAACCGCATCGTCCGTTCGCCGCCAGGTCGGCGCCGCGGCGTATTCGCTTCGCGGCATATCGAGCGACGCCAATTGCCGCCCCTCTATACCGACGACTTCGATCGGCACCGCGACCGGGCGCGCGCCCCAGCCGAAAACGCCGCCATAGGCGACGATCAGCTCGATTTTGTTTTGCGGCGTGCGCACCACCTGCCGGACATAGCCGAGGGTGCGATCGCTGTCATCGAGCACCGGCAGACCGATCAGGTCGCCGACACGCACCGGCTGTGGAAAACGCCGCCGCATGCGCTCCGCCTCCGCCATATCCGCCGCGGCCATGGCCTTGTCTTCGGCGCCCATGCCGGTCGGCGGCACCATGGCCTGCGCCAGCACTAAGGACCGATCCGGCACCGTGGCGGCCGGCGCCGCGTTCGCCGCAACCGTCAAAACGGTTGCGCAGCCGATTGCCAAACCGAGCGCGGTCACACGGAACGGCATGCGCGATTTCTCCCGATCAACAATCTCCACGCGAATTTGTGAAGCCGCCGTGCTTGCCTACGCAATAGTGCAACCGTAGTGTCATAAAGTCTTCTCTCGAGCCACTGTGGTCTCAAGGCAGGCGTCCACGATTCGGACGAATCAGTCCCGCATCACGCTTCTTCGTATTGCATCAACGATCGCGGAACCCTCGATGTCAACGCTCGCCGTCACCTCAGCTGCGCACCAACCGCGCCTGCATCCGCTTCCGATCCGCATCATGCATTGGATCAACGCGGTGGCCATTTTCATCATGATCGGCAGCGGATGGAAGATCTATAACGACGACGTGATCTTCGGCTTGCTGCATTTTCCCGACGACGTCGTGATCGGCAAATGGGCGCAATACGGCTTGCAGTGGCACTTCTTCGGCATGTGGATTTTCGTGCTCAATGGGCTCGCTTATCTCGCTTACGGGCTCGTGAGCGGCCGGTTTCGGCGCAAGCTGTTGCCGATCTCGGTCGGCGAAGTTTTTGCCACCGTCGGCGACGCTTTGCGGTTTCGCCTGCGCCACGACGACCTGACCCATTACAACGCGGTGCAGAAAGTTCTCTATCTCGGCGTCATGCTGGTCGGCGTACTCATCGTGATTACCGGCCTATGCTTGTGGAAGCCGGTGCAATTCTCCGAACTTGCCGACCTGTTCGGCAGTTTCCAGACCATCCGGCTCATCCACTTCCTGTGCATGTCCGCCATCGTCGCGTTTATCGTCATCCATGTGACGCTGGCTTTGCTGGTGCCGCAAAGTTTGATCGCCATGCTGACCGGCGGACCCGTCGTCGACGACGGCAAGCCGCGCGGGATGGCCGTGGCGCCCGGAAGCAAAGCAACGCACTGACGCGGTGACACCATGCCGATTCGAACCCGCACGCCCTCGCTGTTTCGGCCGCGCAAGGCGGTCGATCAGAGCGTGCTCGCCGAAAACCGGCTGCTGGTCGAGGCCATCGACCGCCGCGGCGTATTGCGCGGCGCGCTCAGTCTCGGCGCGCTGTCCATGCTGACCGGCTGCGACGTCAGCGAGAACGATTCCGTGCAGAAAGCCCTGCGCGCGGTGTCGTCATGGAACGACCGCGTCCAGGAAGCGATATTCAGGCCGAACCATTTGGCGCCGACATTTGCGCCCTCGCAGGTGGTCAAGCCGCCGCGTTTCAACGCCTATTACGACATCGAGGACGTCAAGCCGGTCGACGGCGCGACCTGGCAATTGGAATTCGCCGGACTGATCGGCGACAAGCGGCCATGGACGGCGCAGCGGATTTATGAGCTGCCGGAGCAGGAGCTCATCATCCGCCACATCTGCGTCGAAGGCTGGGACTATATCGGACAATGGTCCGGCCCGAACCTGCGCGGCTTTCTGCAGCGCGTCGGCGCCGACCTGACGGCGAAATACGTCTATTTCATCTGCGCCGACGACTATACCGAAAGCATCGACATGGCCTGCGCGCTGCATCCGCAGACCATCCTCGCCACCAAATACGCCGGCGACATTCTCGCCGATCCGTTCGGCTATCCGCTGCGGCTGCGCACCTCGACCAAGCTCGGCTACAAGAACGCCAAGTGGATCAAGGCGATCGAGGTCAGCAACGATTTTCGCGAGACGTTCTGGAGTAAGCAGGGCTTTAATTGGTTCGCCGGGATTTAATGTTCCCCTCCCCACAAGGGGGGAGAGAACGCTCACTGCCTCACATAAATCCGCCATTGGCCGTCGCGCGATTCCGCCAACCGATAATCGGGACTTGAGGCGAACGGGTCGTTCTTCCAGGCGTCGTCCTGCGGCACGACGACGACAACGTCGCAGCCGAATTTTTTCGCCAGATCGTCGACGTCGGCAGCGCTGCCTTGTCCGGCAAAGACGCGGACGAATTGCGCGTCGATGGCCTCGCGGCGGTCCGCCGGCAGCGGTGCAAAGGCGAGCGCCAATTCGCGACCGGCAAAGCACGAGCTGCGGTCGGCGATGAGCGCCCAGGACATATTCGCCGGCCACGGCGTGAGCTCTTGCAGGAACAATGGATCATTAGCGACGCGCGCGGTTGGCGACGCATAACGGCGCACCGCGGCCCACATCTCGGGCGCTTGCGCGAAAATCCGGCCGTCCGCCGCCGGCGTTCCGGCGACGTTGGAGCGAATCATCGCCGCGGTGTCGGGCAGGCTGAGAACAAGCCCGACCAGCGCCGTGGCGGCGATCAATGCGCGGCGTGGCGGGCGCAGCATTGCCGCCGCCGCGGCCACGATCAGGATCATGGCCGCGGGCAAAATCGCGCGCAGGCCGAGATCGTTGTTGTCGCCGAGCGTGCCGACGAAAAGCCACGAGATGACGAGGCCGACGGCGGCAAGCGCGCTAAAGACCGCGACGGCGGTTTTTTCCGGTCCCGCCGTAAACTCCCGCAGCGTCACGGCGAGCGCAATGGCGCCGGCAATGAAAGTCGCCGGAAACTCGAGCGGCAACAGGATGAGCCAATAGGCCGGCACATCGAGCGCGCGCCGCAGCGTCGGCGCAAACATGTCGCCGAGCACTTCGAAGTGATGCAGCATGATCGGGCTGCCGCTGCCGCGCGCCGCAAGCATTGCCCATTGATCGCGGATGAAAGGCGCGGCGATCAAGACCGCGAGCGCGGCTGCCGCCGCCAAGCCGGCCGCGATGCCGATGCGCCGCGCGGGCGCTACGCCAGCAAGCACGATCGGCGCCGCGACCAAGGCCGCGCCTGCGAATGTCACGCCGCCCACATAGGTCGAGCTCTCGAAACCGGCGACGACGATCAAAATCAGAACCACGAGCCGCGCCGGGCTCGGCCGCCGCGCGAAATGGACGATGAAGAGCATCGCCGCGACCGCGCACGACGCCGACATCAGATGTTGCGGCACCCAGGCGGACTGAAACAACCAACCGGCAAAGCCGTTGGGCGACGCCAAGAACGGTTCCAGCCGGTAGCTGCCGGACACCAAGCTCAGCGTCATACGCAGCGAGGTTGCGGCGGCGAGAACGACGACCAACAGCGCGGCGCCCGGTCGCTTGCTGAGCCATACCGCGATGCCCATCATCAAGGTGAGCGAGGCGAAAGCGGTGAACCAGGTCAAGCCGATATCCGCTTCCCAGCCGCTCACACGCAGCGGCAGCGCCAATTCCGCGGCGCTGAAGTGCCAGAGGTAATAGTAAGCGAGCCGGCCCGCCGTGCCGAATTCGCCGAAGACCGGATTGACCGGCGGCAGGCCCTGCCGCGTCATTGCGTCGACGATCGCGATTTTGGCATGGTCGAAGATCGGCGCGGCGAGATGCGCGCCGCCTGCCGAAAATTTCGGAACGATGGCAGCCGCCGGCACGACTGCGAGAGCCGCGGCGGCCGCGTAGCTCCACGGCGGTATCGTGAGCGCAGGCCCGGCATCGGCACTGGCGTTCGGCAACAAGAGCGTAGCGCCGCCGATGACGAGGCCGAGCGCGGCAACAACGATCACCGCCGGCGCAGTAAATCCGAATAGCGTCAAGACCGGCAGTGTCGCCGCGCTAAACACCGCCCAACCGACGACGGGCGCCGCGCCGATCGCCAGCACGCGCGGCAACAGATGGCGGGCGAGCGCATAACCGAGCACCGTCCAAAATGCGGCCGCCAGCAACGCGCACAGGACGGCATTGACCGGCGATGCCATGGAAATGCCAAGGTAAATGCCAAGCCTCGAAGCTGGTGCGAGGGAATCGCGTCGCGGCCGCTCAGGCCGCGTGCAATAAAGCTTCCACTTTCGGCCAGGGATCGGGCGCCAGGTTGCGGAACGGCGCCCAATCGGCCTGGGTCATGCGCTCGAAGATCGCCGCCTTGACCGAAGCGCGCTCGCGCATCCGCGCCCACCAGTCGCCGATCGCCGGATAGCGCGCCCACAGGCCGCCGAGCTTGAGAAGCTCGAGGCGCACGATGTAGGGAATGACCGCGCAATCGGCGTTGGAAAAGCCGTTACCGGCCAAATACGGACCGCGCCGCAGCGATTCATTCATCCACGACAGCAATTTGTTGTGCTGCGCGATTGCGTCGCCGACGAATTCGGAATCCAGCCCATGCTCGATGACGCTGCGCTTGTACTCGGCGCGGCGCTTGAGCGGCGATTTATTGACTTCGGCAAGCCAGGCCTCGCGCGGCAGCTTGAGAAAGTTCGGCCGGAACGCCGTCGCAAAGGTGAGGATCATGCACGAATTGTGCAAATATTCGTCGATCAGCTTGTTGTAGAGCCGCACCCGGTGCCGCAGCTGCGGCTCCCGCGGCATCAGCGCCGGCGCGGGAAACGCCTCGTCGAGATAATACAGAATCAGCGAGGATTCGATGATCGTGTTGCCGTCGTGCACCAGCGTGGGCACGACGCCGCTGGGATTGAGCTTGAGATAAACGGGATCGAATTGGTCGCCGCGCAAGGTGAGAAGATGCTCCTTGGCGTTGAGGCCCTTCTCGTTGAGCGCAATACGCACCTTCTGCGCGCAGACCGAATTGATATTGTGATAATGCTCGAGCACGCCGTCCTCCCGATGCTACTGCCTTCGGGACGATCATGGTCTCGTACACGCTCGGAGTTTAGGCGGCAGGATTTGCACGCAAACAAGACTTGCACGCAAACAAGAATTGCACGCAAACAAGACTTGCACGCAAACAAGGCTTGCGCGCGAATTGGTTCTAAAAATCGTAAGTCATGAGCGGCAACCGGACTGACCGCCGACGGCGGCGGCAAATGCCGGGCGGCGCCGCTTCAGCGCGCCGCAGCCAATTCTTCGTCTAGCTTGGTGACGACGCCGGTCCAGTGTTCGACGGCGCGCCGAGCTTCGCGGACCGCCTCGGCAAACGCCTCCTCCTTCTTATAGTGGAGGCGCCACTGACCCTTGTCGTACATTTCGACGAGATGTGCCAATGCCCGCCGGGCGCCGAACAACTGACGCTCGGCGTTGTGACGTTGCACTTCGGCTGTAGTGGCCTTGGTCATGGGCCGGATTGTGCCGCCAAGACGTAAAAATAAAATCAAAAACGTCTCGTGCGCCGGCAATAGGCGGATTTTGGCCGGCAAATACGGGGGGTCATCGCGTTCCCAACTCGTGAATAAAGCGTAAATTCAGGCCGATCGGCTGGCGGAACCGCCGTGGAACGCATAGATTTTACGGTAATTTCCACGCCGGGAGGCCGGCATGAGCAGCCCGGGCCTGCGGATCGGCAAATCTTTCAGCGCGACGGCGTTATGCCGCGATTCGACCGGGCGGGCCGGCTCGGGTCGGCTCCTCGTCGGCGCCGTGGCTGTTGCACTATTTTGCGGCACCGGCGCCGCCCATGCCGGACCATGCACGGCGCAAATCGCGCAGCTCGAACAGCGAATCAAAAATACCCCACCGGGTCCAGCTTCGGGACCGAGCTTCTCGCAAACGCTCGGCGCCCAGATGCATTACCAGCCGACGCCCCGCGATGTCGCCCACGCCAAGGCTGTGGCGAACAAACGTGCCGACGCCGCGCTCGATCGCGCCAAACAGGCGGATGCCGCCGGCAACGCCGGGGAGTGCCATGCGGCGCTCGCCAAGGCGCGGCTCCTTTACGGCCTCGACGACTGACGTCAATAGGCCTCCTCGATATATACCGGATCGACCGAGCCGCCCCAGGGACCATGGAATTTCTCGAGCAGTTCCTGCGCCGGCGTCGTGCCGCGCGCCAGGCGGTCGTCCAGCACGTCGATATAGCGAGTCTCGTCCTGGCCGCCGAGATCGCGGCGATTGCGCCGCGTAAGCCCAGCGCGCGCGAGCTTGAGAAGCTCGGTCGCGATCTCGAACACGGTGCGGCCGCGCACGGCGGCGGCAAGACCTTGCCGTGGCACGTCGTCGCGAAGTTTTTGGCGCTCCTCGGCGCTCCACGGCTTGACCAGATCCCATGCCGCATCGAGCGATGCATCGTCGTAAAGCACGCCGACCCACAGCGCCGGCAAAGCCAGCAGATTCGGCGGCGGCCCCGAATCGGCGCCGCGCATTTCGAGGTAACGCTTGAGCCGTACTTCCGGAAAGATCGTGCTGAGATGGTTCGCCCAATCGGAGATGGTGGCGCGCGCCCCCGGCATGGCCGGCAGCCGGCCTGCCAACAAGTCGCGGAACGATTGGCCTGAGGCGTCGACATATTCGTCGCCGTGTTTGACGAAATACATCGGCACGTCGAGCGCGTAGTCGACCCAGCGCTCGAAACCCATGCCCGGCTCGAACGCCCAAGGCAGCATGCCGGCGCGGGCATTGTCGGTATCGCGCCAGATTTCCGAACGGAACGAGAGATAGCCGTTGGGCTTGCCCTCGGTGAACGGCGAGTTTGCAAACAGCGCCGTCGCCACCGGCTGCAGCGCGATCGATACCCGCAGCTTCTTGACCATATCGGCTTCGGACGCGAAGTCGACATTGGTCTGCACGGTGCAGGTGCGATACATCATGTCGAGGCCGAGCGTACCGACTTTCGGCATGTAGGCGGTCATGATCTTGTAGCGGCCCTTGGGCATCGTCGGTATTTCGGCGCGCGTCCAGCTCGGCGTCATGCCGATGCCGAGAAACCCGATGCGCAGCGGCTGCGCCACTTCGCGCACCTGCGCCAAATGCGCCATCAGTTCGCTGGAGGTCTGGTGCAGGGTTTCGAGCTGCGCGCCTGACAGTTCGAACTGCCCGCCGGGCTCCAGCGTGATCGCACCGCCGCCGGTGACGTCGGATAGCCCGATGACGTTTCCTCCTTCCATGATGGGCTGCCAGCCAAGCAGGTGCTGCATGCCCTCGAGCAGCGCGCGAATGCCGTGTCTGCCCTCATAGGGCACCGGCCGGTGTCCCTCCAGCGTGAAGGCGAATTTCTCGTGCTCGGTGCCGATGCGGAATTGCGATTTCGCTCTGACGCCCTGGGCAAGCCAATTCACGAGATCGTCGCGCCGCTCGATCGGCGTCAAGTCGACTTGATCACGCGCCATAAAGCATCCCGGGAAAAATCGGCCGCGACCTTATACGCGGCGCGCGGTCAAGAGCAATGCGGCGCGTATGCGGCTCATGCGACGGACTTGCGCTTATCGGGCGCGAAGCGGTGATAAAAGGTGTCGCCCGTTTTCGCCATGTCGGTGAGGAGCTTGCATGGCTTGAAGCGGTCGCCGCAAGCCTTGGCGAGACCATTGCACAAATCGACAAAGGCTTTGGCGCCCATGCCGTCGATATAGGAAATGGTGCCGCCGGTGAAAGGCGCGAAGCCGAAACCGAGGATCGACCCGACGTCGGCTTCCCGCACGTCAGTGACGACTCGATCCTCGATGCAGCGGGCGGATTCCAGCGCCTGGATCGCCAGCAGCCGCCGCTTGAGGAGTGCGACGTCGAGGGCGTCGGGGTCGAGTTTTTTCGACTGCAAATCGGAAAGCCCCGGCCACAACCGCTTCGGGGCGTTCTGCGGATAGTCGTAAAAGCCTTTGCCGTTCTTGCGGCCGAAGCGCCCGCGCTTTTCCACAATCTCTTCGAGCAGCGCTTTTTGCCTCAAATCGATCATCTTCGGGCCGAGATCGGTCTCCGTCGCTTTGAGGATCTTCCAGGCCAGGTCGACGGCCACCTCGTCGTTGAGCGCCAGCGGGCCGACCGGCATGCCGGCCATGCGGCCGACATTCTCGATCATCGCCGCCGGCACGCCTTCGGTCAGCATCAAATGGCCCTCGCGGATGTAGGTGCCGACCACCCGCGATGTATAGAAACCGCGCGAATCGTTGACGACGATCGCGGTCTTGCGGATGGCGCGCACGTAATCGAGCGCCATGGCAAGCGCGACGTCGCCGGTTTCCTTGCCCATGATGATCTCGACCAGCATCATGCGCTCCACCGGCGAGAAAAAGTGGATGCCGATGAAGCGGGCGCGATCCTTGAACGCGGCCGCGAGCGAAGTGATCGGCAGCGTCGACGTGTTGGAGCCGAAGATCGCCCGGTCGCCGAGCACGTTCTGGGTGCGGGAGATCACCTCTTCCTTGACCTTGCGATCCTCGAACACGGCTTCGACGACAAGATCGCAATCCTTGAGCTCGACGAAATCGGCGGAAGGTTTTATGCGCGCGAGCACCGCGTCACGCTCGGCCGTCGTGGCGCGGCCGCGATTGACCTGATCGGTCATGAGCTTCTGCGAATGCGCCTTGCCCTTCTCGGCGGTCTCCGGATCGCGGTCGATGAGCACCACGTTGAGGCCGGCCAGCGCGCTGACATAGGCGATGCCGCCGCCCATGAATCCGGCGCCGAGGACGCCGATTTTCTTCAGCGTGTTTGCCGGCACATTGGCCGGCCGCCGCGCGCCTTTGTTCAGCTCGCCCATCGAGACGAACAGCGAGCGGATCATCGCGGCCGCTTCCGGCGAACGCAGAATCTTGGCGAACCAGCGCGATTCGACGCGCAGCGCCTGATCCATCGGCAACTGCAAGCCCTCGTAGACGACCTGCATGATCGCGCGCGCGGCCGGGTAATTGTCGTAGGTCTCGCGGCGGTAAATCGCGTTTGCCGCGGGAAACACCGTCAGGCCGGCTTTCGAATAGACCGGACCGCCCGGCAGTTTGAAGCCGTCGACGTCCCACGGCGCCTTGGCCGTGCCGCTAGATTTGATCCAGTCTTTCGCCGCTTTCACCAGATCGCCGGGCGGCACCACCGCATCGACGAGCTTCATCGCCTTGGCGCGATTGAGTGGCAGCTGGTCGCCCTTGAGCAGGAATTGCAGCGCATCGGCCGGCGGCAGCAGCCGCGAAATGCGCTGGGTGCCGCCGGCGCCGGGGAACAGACCGATTTTGACCTCGGGTAGCCCGAGCCGGGTGCGGTCATTATCGGCGGCGACCCGGCGATGGCAGGCGAGCGTCAGTTCGAAGCCGCCACCAAGCGCGGTGCCGTTGATCGCCGCAACCCACGGCTTGCCGCAGGTTTCGATGCGGCGAAACAGCAGCGACGTTTTGCGGCTGTCGTCGAACAGGCGCATATTCGCCGCCGCCTGGCCCTGCGCCGCGACCAGCTCGGCAAAAGTCCGGCTTAAGGTATCCAGCATCGTCAGATCGGCGCCGGCACAGAACGTGTCCTTGCCCGAGGTGATGACTGCGCCCTTGACCGCGGCGTCGGTCGCCAGTTCCTCGACGATCGCGGAGAGTTCCTCGATGACCGCCATGTCGATGACGTTCATGGTACGCCCCGGCGCATTCCAGGTAACGAGCGCAATGCCGTCGCCGTCGATGTCGAGCGTGAAATTGGTGAAGGTCGCTTTGCTCTCAGCCATAGGGGTCGCCGTTCTCGTGGGTGTAACGCGCGCCTTAAACCCGCTCGACGATCGTGGCGGTGCCCATGCCGGCGCCGATGCACAGCGTGACCAGCCCGGTCGAAAGATCGCGCCGCTCGAGCTCGTCGATGAGCGTGCCGAGAATCATCGCACCGGTGGCGCCGAGCGGATGGCCCATGGCGATGGCGCCGCCGTTGACGTTGACGTTGCTCGAATCGATCTTGAAGGCTTGCAGAAAGCGCAACACCACCGAGGCGAAGGCCTCGTTGATCTCGATGAGATCGATATCGGCAAGCTCCATGCCGGCGGTCTTCAACACTTTCTTGGTGACGTCGATCGGTCCGGTCAGCATCAGCGCCGGATCGGAGCCGATATTGGCGAAGGCGCGCAACCGCGCGCGCGGTTTCAGACCGGCCTTGCGGCCGGCTTCCTTGCTGCCGAGCAGGACCGCGGCGGCGCCGTCGACGATCCCCGATGAATTGCCGGCGTGATGGACGTGATTGATATATTCGACCTCCGGATGCGCCTGGATGGCGACCGCGTCGAAGCCGCCCAACTCGCCCATCTGCACGAACGACGGCTGCAACGCGGCGAGCGACTGCATCGTCGTGCCCGGACGCATATGCTCGTCCTTCGCCAGGATGGTCAGTCCGTTGACGTCCTTGACCGGCATCACCGAACGGCTGAAGCGGCCCTCGTCCCAGGCCGCCGCCGCGCGCTTCTGGCTTTCGACCGCATAGGCGTCGACGTCGTCGCGCGAAAATCCGTATTTGGTCGCGATCAGATCGGCGGAAATGCCCTGCGGCAGAAAATAATGCGCAACCGCGATCGAGGGATCGACCGCCCAGGCGCCGCCGGCCGCGCCGATGCCGACGCGGCTCATCGATTCGACGCCGCCGCCGACCGCCATTTCCTGCTGTGCGGACATGATCTGGGCGGCGGCGAAATTCACCGCGTCGAGGCCGGAGGCGCAAAACCGATTGATCTGCACGCCGGGCACGCCGTCGCCATAGCCGGCCACCAGCGCCGCGGTGCGCGCGATGTCGGCGGCGGCTTCGCCGACCGGGTCGACGACGCCCATCACCACGTCATCGACCAGAGCGGTGTCGAGTTTATTGCGGTCCTTGATGGCGCCGAGCGCCTGGCTCGCGAGATTGAGCGCGGTCACTTCGTGCAGCGCGCCGTCAACCTTGCCGCGGCCGCGCGGCGTGCGCACGTGATCGTAGATGAAGGCGTCGGGCATGAATTCTTCTCCCTCGCTTCGTCATTCCCGCGCAAGCGGCAATCCATAATCGCACTCTTCGCTACTCTATGCGACCGGGCTTATGGATCTCCGCATTGGCGGGGACGACCCCGATATAATCATTTAATCCATCAGCTAGAACGCCTCGGCCGGCAATGCCATGGTGCTCGCGGCGCCGGCTTTGATGCGCGCGAGATGCGTGGCCGCCGCCGGCAGCATCCGTTCCATGAAGAAGCGGCCGGTCGCGAGCCGCTCCGTCATCCGCTCCGCCGCGCCGTCTGCTCCGGCGGCGGTTTTGGTCTTGGCCGCGTCGGCGATCAGACACCACATATAGCCGAGCGCGACCAGGCCGAAGAGGTGCATATAGTCGGTCGCGCCAGCGCCGGCATTATCGGGATTGCCGAGCGCGTTCTGCAAAAACCACATGGTTGCCTGTTGCAGCTCGCCGAGCGCCTGGCCGAGCGGGGTGACATAGGGGGCCATGCCGGCATCGGCGCCGCGTTCCTTGATGTAGGCGGTGACCTCGGCGAAAAACGCCTGCAAGGCGCGGCCGCCGTCCTTCGGCAACTTGCGGCCGACGAGGTCGAGCGCCTGGATGCCGTTGGCGCCCTCGTAGAGCATGGCGATGCGCGCGTCGCGCACGAATTGCTCCATGCCGTGCTCGGCGATGTAGCCGTGGCCGCCGAAAATCTGCTGCGCCGTCACGGTATTGGCGAAACCCTGGTCGGTCAGCACGCCTTTGATCACCGGCGTCATCAGTCCCAGATGATCGTCGGCGGCCTGCCGCTCTTTGCCGTCTTCGGAGCGGCGGGCGACGTCGGCTCTTGAGCGCGGTCCACAGCACGAGCGCGCGCGCCGCCTCGTTGAAGGCGCGGATCGTCAGCAGCATGCGGCGCACGTCCGGATGCACGATGATCGGATCGGCGGCTTGTTGCGGAAATTTGGCGCCGCTCAAGGCGCGTCCGGCGAGCCGCTCCTTGGCATAGGCGGCGGCGTTCTGGTAGGCGACCTCGGAGAGCGCCAGCCCCTGCACGCCGACGCCGAGCCGCGCCTCGTTCATCATCGTGAACATCGCCTGCAAGCCGCGGTTCGGCTCGCCCATGAGCCAACCGGTCGCGGCGTCGTAATTCATCACGCAGGTCGCATTGCCGTGGATGCCCATCTTCTCTTCGATCGAACCGCAGGACACCGCATTGCGCGCGCCGAGCGCGCCGTCGGCGGCGGGCAAGAATTTCGGCACGATGAACAGCGACAGTCCGCGCGTGCCTTGCGGTGCGCCGTCGATGCGGGCCAGCACGAGATGAATGATGTTCTCGACCAGATCGTGCTCGCCGGCGGAGATGAAGATCTTGGTGCCGGTAATTTTGTAGCTGCCGTCAGGCTGCGGCGCCGCGCGGGTGCGCACCAGGCCGAGATCGGTGCCGCATTGCGGCTCGGTGAGGTTCATTGTGCCGGCCCATTGCCCGGCGATGAGCTTGGGCAGGTACAGCGCTTTCTGCTCCGCCGACGCGTAGGCGACAATCGCCGCGATCGCCCCCTCGGTGAGGCCCGGATACATCCCGAAAGCCATATTCGCCGAGCAGAGAAATTCGTTGACGGTCTGCGCCAGCACCATCGGCAGGCCCTGCCCGCCGAATTCGGGGGGCGCCGAAACCCCGATCCAGCCGCCCGCGGTGAGCCGCTTATAGGCGTCCTTAAATCCGGTCGGCGTCGTGACGGAGCCGTCGTCGTGGCGGCGGCAGCCCTCCTTATCGCCAACCCGGTTGAGCGGGGTGAGCACTTCCTCGCAGAATTTTGCCGCTTCAGCGAGCACCGCTTCGACGAGATCGGGCGTCGCCTCGGCAAAGCCGGGCAGGTTGTTGTAGCGGTCGATATGAAACACCTCGCTCAACAGAAACATCACGTCGTCGACGGGAGCCTTATAGGTCGGCATGACGTCCCTCCCCGGCGTCCGCCGGCGGCAGTTCGGCGACCAACGTAACCGATTCACGACAGCGTCACGACGGCGATTTAGGGACATCCGGCGTTGCCGCGCGAGGCGGCCGTAGCCCCCGCCGAATGGCCCGCCGAAGCGCCCATTAACGGCTTGTTTACCCTTATCCGGAAAAGTCGGCGACGAGGACAGAAGACCGCGCCCGCCGCTTCGTCTGTTAACGAGCCCCCGCTCAGAACAGGGCCATCTCGTTCCTCCCGAAGTGGTCTGGCGCGCAATGAAATTTGGCGGTCCGTGGAATCTCAGAGGCCTTCGACCAGAGACGCGCGAAGCCGCCCGCGAAGCCGCGCGCCGGTCCGGCATGTCGGTCGGGGAATGGCTCAACAGCGTCATCCGGCCGGGCGACGACGATTACGGCTACGGCCGGCCGATGCGGTTCGCTGATTACGATGACGAGGACGACGACGGCTGGCGGCGCGATTACCGCGACGGACCCCGTTCCGACTATCGCGCGTCGCGCCGGCGCCCCGAGCGCGAGGCCGCGCTGGCCCGCGAAGAAATCGGCGAAGTCCACGCCCGGCTCGATCGGCTGACGCAGTCAGCTCGAACGATTGACGCGGAGCACCGCGGCGCGGCTGACCGGCGCGCCGACACAGCCGCATCGCGGGCGACCGCCGCCGCTGCCGCGCTCACGCCCCGGCAACCGCGCCGGAGCCGATGGCGGACCGGTCACGGTCGACGATGCCATCGCCGAGATCGCCGAACGTCAGCGCGCGCTTTATGGCGACGCTCCTGGCGCTGCTGGCGCTGCTGGCACTGCTGGCGCGCCGCCGCCGCAAGCGCCCGCGGCGCCGGCGGCGCCGGCGGCAGCGCCGCCGGCATTTTCCTCCGGCGTTGCGCAGAAGTCCGATCCGCCCGTCGACATCAGCAACCTGCAGGACCAACTGCGTTACGTCACCACGCAGATCGAATCGCTGCGGCCATCGAGCGACCTCGAAAGGGTCATCAAGGCCGTTCGTCACGATCTCGCCGACATCAGAAACCAACTCACCGAAGCGTTACCGCGCCGCGACGTGGAATCGCTCGAAAACGAGGTCCAGGCGCTGGCGGAGCGCATCGATAATTCCCGCGAATGCGGCGTCGATACGAGTTTGCTGGCCGGGCTCGAAGACGGGCTCTCCGAAATCCGCAGCGCGCTGCGCGGCTTGACGCCCGCCGAGAACCTGGTCGGTTTCGACGATGCGGTGAAAACGCTGTCGCAAAAGGTCGACCGGATCATCGCCAAGGAGGATCCGGCGGCATTACAACAGCTCGAAACCGCGATCGGGGCGTTGCGCGGTATCGTCTCCCACGTCGCCTCCAACGACACGCTGAACAAGGTGGCCGACGACGTGCGCTCACTCGCCGCCAAGGTCGACGCGCTCGCCAATAACGCGGCCAGCGGCCACGCCGTCTCGGCGCTGGAAAGCCGCATCGATACGCTTGCCAATGCGCTCAATGCCTCGACCGAAGCCGGCCACGCGGTGCCGCGCGAGCTTGAAAAACTCCTCGCCGGGCTGATCGAAAAGCTCGAATGGGTTCAGCTGACTCACACCGATCACGCGGCGCTGGGCCAGCTCGAGGACCGCATCGCGCAACTGGTCAAGCGGCTCGACACATCCGATGCGCGGCTCGGCAATCTCGCCGCCGTCGAGCGCGGGCTCGCCGATTTGCTCGTGCATATCGATCAGATCCGCGGCGGGGCCGGCGCGGCGGCGGCAGGCGCAATGCCCAAACCGGTCGTCGTCGACGCCATCGAGCGCGACGTTGCCGAAATCAAGCTTAGCGAACGGCGTACCCAGGATTCGCTCGAAGCCGTCCATGGCGCCGTGGAGCAGGTGGTCGATCGGCTGGCGATGATCGAAAGCGGCCTGCATGACGGCGGCACCCGAAGCTACGGAGGAGGCGCAGGCGGCGCCCGAACCTGGGCCCGCCGCCGAAGCCGCGCCGCTGGCTGCGACTGCCGCAGCGGCCCCGGCGCCGGCAACCGCCGAGCCGCCGGCACGTCCTGTCAGCATCCCACGGCCGCCGATCGATCCGAATCTGCCGCCCGATCATCCGCTGGAGCCCGGCTCCGCGGCCGGCCCGCGCGCGATGCCCTCGGCCGCCGACCGCATCGCCGCGTCCGAAGCCGCCATCGGCTTTGCCAAGCCTCCGGTGATTGCCGAGCCGGGAGATAAGCCGAATTTCATCGCCGCCGCGCGCCGCGCCGCGCAGGCTGCCGCCGCGACGCCGGAGCGTCCGGCACGCGCCGCAAGTCCCGCGACACGCGCATCGCAAGCGCAAAAACCGTCGCGGCTGCGTAAGCTCATCGTCGCCGGCGTCGCCGTGCTCATCGCGGTCGGTTGCGTGCATATCGCACTGCACATATTGCAAGACCGCACGTCGCCAAACAACGATGCCGCCGCCGCGCCACCGGCACCATCGGCACCATCGGAGCAGGCGGCACCGCCCGCGGTCTTGCCGGACACCGATTCGAGCGATAAGGCGTCGCAATCCGGGCCGCTCGTCCTGCCGGTTCCCGGTGCCGCAGCCGTCACCCCACCCGGCACAACGCCCGGCGCGCCGCCGAGTACCGCGCCCAACCCGTGGCCGGGTACAACGCCCGGCGTGCCGCCGCCCGCAAGCCCGGCACGGCAATCGGCGTTGCCGAATTCCGCCGATATTACCGGCTCGCTGCCCAGCCGCGCGCCGCCGCCGCCGCTGAGCACCGTGCCGGCTCAAGCTGAATCGATTCCCGCACCGTCCGCGGCATTCGAAAAATTGCCGGCCACGATCGGCGGACCCAAGCTGCGCGCGGCGGCCATCGCGGGCGATGCCGCGGCCGACTTCGAGGTGGCGACGCGCTTCGCCGAGGGCCACGGCGTGCCGCCGAGCAACGAGCTGGCGGCGCGCTGGCTCGAACGCGCCGCCAAGCAAGGACTGGCGCCGGCGCAATTCCGCCTCGGCGGGCTTTACGAAAAAGGCATCGGCGTGAAGAAAGACCTTGCCGCCGCGCGCGACCTCTATGCCGCCGCCGCCGACAAGGGCAACGGCAAGGCCATGCATAACCTTGCCGTGCTCTACGCCGAGGGCATCAACGGCCCGCCCGATTACCGCACCGCCGCGCATTGGTTCCGCAAGGCGGCCGATCGCGGCATCGCCGACAGCCAATACAATCTCGCCATCCTCTACGTGCGCGGCATCGGCGTGGAGCAGAATTATGCGGAAGCCTATTTGTGGTTCGCGCTGGGGGCCAATCAGGGCGACAGCGACGCCGCCAAGAAGCGCGACGAAGTCGCCTCGCATCTCGACCAGCCGTCGCTCGCCGCGGCCAAGCTCGCGGTGCAAAAGTGGTCCACCGTGCCGCAGCCGGAGGACGCCATCACCGTCAAGACGCCGCCGGGCGGCTGGGATTTGCCGGCGCAAGCCGCGAAGTCGAAGCCGCGGCAGATCGGCAGCAAAGCCGCCGCGCCGGAGACTAAGCTCAACTAGTCGTCAATCCGCAAGGCAGCGCGCGGCGGGAACGGCGTAGAGCCTTCCGGCGCCCAGCATATGCGCGGTGAACGACAGCGCGCCGAATAACGACACGATGGCGCGGTCGCGCACGTTCAGCCCGCCGGCATAGGCGCCCAATGCCGGCATGACTAGGCGGCGGCCGTCGCCGGCAAAGCAGCGCCGGCTCACGGCGCGCCCGCGCCGCGCTACGCGCGCCAAGGGATGCAAATGGCCGGCGATTTCGCCGTCACTTGCTTGCGGCGCCGGCTGGTGGCGGAACGTCAGCGCGCCGAGCGCCAAAGCATCGGCGAACTGGCCGCCGATATTGTCGGCCGGATCGGGATCGTGATTGCCGGCGATCCAGACCCAATCGCGGCCGCGCTGCAGCGCCTTGAGCGTCACACGGCTGATATCGTCCATCCGCGCCGGGCCGCCGGCGTCGTGAAAACTGTCGCCCAGCGCGATCAAAAGGCGCGGCGCGTAGCGCTCGACCAGATGCGCCAGCCGCGCCAGGGTCGTCGCCGTGTCGTAGGGCGGCAGCAACACGCCGCGTGCGGCGAAAGCCGAGCCTTTTTCCAGATGCAGATCGGCGACGATCAGCAGCTTTTCGTCCGGCCAGTAAATTGCGCCGGCCGGATCGGCCACCAGCGCGACGCCGGACACGCGAATCGCATGCTCTTTGTTGCCTCCCCCTTGAGGGGGAGGCCGGCGCGCGGAGCACGCCGGATGGAGGTCGCAATCGCCCTCACTGCATCGCCTCCTTCACCAATTCGTCCTCCGCCTCGGCCAGAACAGCGTCTGCGGCCTCGCCGTAGACCGCCTCGCGGCCGATCTCCAGCATGACCGGAACCGCGAGCGGCGAGACATGGTCGAGCGCCTTATGGACGATTCGGCCCTTGATGCGCGAGAGCATTTCGCCGAGCCGGTGCACATCGAGGAGGCCGGTCGCGGCGTCGGCCCGCGCGGCGCGCAGCAGCACGTGGTCGGGCTGATGGCTGCGCAGCACGTCGTAGACGAGGTCGGTGGAAATCGTGAGCTGCCGGCGCGACTTCTCCTGGCCGGGGAAGCGCCGCTCGATCAGTCCGGCGACGATCGCGCAATTGCGGAACGTGCGTTTCATCAGCGCCGATTCGGCGAGCCAGGCTTCGAGGTCGTCGCCCAGCATGTCCTCGTCGAACAGCGCGGCAAGCGAGAGGCTGCCATTGGCGATGCGCGCGGCGGGGTCGCCGAGACCCCAGACCGCAAGCGCATATTCATTGGCGACGAAGCCAAGCGGGCGCAAGCGCGCGCGTTCGAGCCGGCGCGTCAACAGCATGCCGAGCGTCTGGTGCGCCAGGCGCCCCTCGAACGGATAGCAGACCAGATAATTTTTGTTGGCGCGCGGGAAGGTCTCGACCAGAAGCTCGCGGCGGCCCGGCAGTTGCGAGCGCCACTGTTGGATTTCGAGCCATTCGCATACCTGGGTCGGCAGCGCGCGCCAGGCGCGCGGATCGGAGATGATGGCGCGCACGCGGTCCGCCAAATAGGTCGAGAGCGGAAATTTGCCGCCCTCGTAAGCCGGCACTTTGGGATCCTCGGACGTCGAGCGCGAGACGTAAACCTCGTCCTCGACCAGGGCCTCGTATTTGAGAATTTCGCCGGCGAACACGAACGTATCGCCCGGCACCATGGTTTCGACGAAATATTCCTCGACCTCGCCGAGCAGCCGGCCGCCGCGCGGAATCATTTTCGCGGCGCGCGAGCGAACCAGGCGGACCTTGAGCATCTCGGCTTCGACGATGGTGCCGACATTCATCCGGTAGCGCTGCGCCACGTTGGGATGGCTGATGCGCCAGCGCCCGTCCTTGCCGCACCTGATGCGGGCGAAGCGCTCATAGGCCTTGAGCGCATAGCCGCCGGTGGCGACAAAATCGACCACCGCGTCGAACTCCGCGCGCGTGAGCGCCGCATAGGGCGCGGCGAGCTTGACTTCGGCGAACAGCGCATCGCTCAAAAACGGCTCGCCGCAGGCGCAGCCGAGAACGTGCTGGGCCAGCACGTCGAGCGCGCCGACGCGCGGGCCCGGCGTGTCCTGCGCGTTCTCGGCGATGGCGTCGATCGCCGCGCGACATTCGAGAACCTCGAAGCGGTTCGCCGGGACGAGCACGCCCTTCGACGGTTCCTCCATGCGGTGATTGGCGCGCCCGATGCGCTGCAACAGCCGCGAGGCGCCCTTCGGCGCGCCGACATTGATGACGAGGTCGACGTCGCCCCAGTCGACGCCGAGGTCGAGCGAGGAGGTGCACACCACCGCGCGCAGCCGGCCGGTCGCCATCGCCGCTTCGACCTTGCGCCGCTGCGCCACGTCGAGCGAGCCGTGATGCAGCGCGATCGCGAGGTTATCGTCGTTGACGTGCCAGAGATCCTGGAAAATCCCTTCGGCTTGGCTGCGCGTATTGACGAAGACCAGCGTGGTGCGGTGCGCTCTGATGAGCCTGTAGAGCTCGCCGAGCGCGTAGCGCGCCGAATGGCCCGCCCATGGCAGCCGCTCGACGGTTTCGAGCATGGCGACGTTCGGCGCGGCGCCGCCTTCGGCAATAATGAGATCGGCGCGCGCGCCGCCCGCGCGCTGCGGCACCATGAAACGGCAAAGGTTCTCGGGCTCGGCGACGGTCGCCGACAGCCCGATGCCGGCGAGATCGGGGGCGTGACGGAACAGCCGCGCCAGACCGAGCGAGAGGAGATCGCCGCGCTTGGACGTGACCAGCGCATGCAGCTCATCGAGAATGACGCGGCGGAGCGAGCCGAACAGATAGGGCGCGTCGGCGGAGGCGAGCAGCAACGCCAGCTGTTCCGGCGTGGTGAGCAAAATGTCCGGCGGATCGCGGCGCTGGCGCTGGCGCTTTGAGGTCGGGGTGTCTCCGGTCCGGGTCTCGATGCGGACCGGCAGCCGCATTTCCGCGACCGGCGCTTCCAGATTGCGCGCAATGTCGA
Organism: uncultured Alphaproteobacteria bacterium; assembly: GCA_963823225.1. Lineage (GTDB taxonomy): Bacteria > Pseudomonadota > Alphaproteobacteria > Rhizobiales > Xanthobacteraceae > BOG-931. The sequence continues at coordinate 772,988 of CAWGKM010000002.1, forward strand.
CCGCGAGCGCCTTCAGCGGCGAAATGTAAAGGGTGTGCAGTCCGCCCGCGCGCCGCAGCTCGCGGCCGGTGGAGATTAGGTGGCGTCGCGCTTGATGAATTTGCTCCCCTCCCCCCGTTCGCGAAGCGAATGGCGGGGAGGGGTCGGGGATGGGGGGAAATTTCGCATGTGATGGGCCACCCCCCACCACCCCTGACCCCTCCCCGCCGCTGCGCGGGGGGAGGGGAAAATTCGCCCCACGCGGGGAGAGGTTAGTCGCGCTCAATTCCACCAGGCTCGGCAAAAATCCGGCGAGCGTCTTGCCGCCGCCGGTCGGCGCCACCAGCAAGACCGAGCGGCCGGCTTGCGCCCTCGCCAAAAGCTCCAACTGGTGCGCGCGCGGCGTCCAGCCGCGGCCGGCGAACCAGCGCGTGAAAAGTTCCGGCAGAACCGCGGTGCGCTCGAGAATGGTCACGCGCCAGAACTAGCGGGCGGGCGCATTGCGGTCGAGGGCCGCGCGATGACGACGAGGCTGTCGACCGGCACACCCTTTTCGCTGCGCACCGAAGTTTTGGCGAGATGCGCAACCGCGAGCCGGGCGTCCTTGAGCACGCCGCGCAGGTAAGCCTCGCCGTGGGCGTAGCGCAGCGTCGGCAAGAGCTTTACGCCGCCGTCGGGATGGGTTTCGGCCGTGAACGCCAGGATGCCGCCCACATCGAGGACTTTTGCAATCGCGGCGATGATCGGCGCGAGATCGTTCAGATAGACGAACACATCGGCGGCAAGGACGAGGTGATATGGCCCGCGATCCGCGACTGCGCCGCCAAGAAAATCCTCGAGGTCGGCGGCGACGAGACGGTCATAGAGGCCTTTCGCCGCCGCTTGCGCGATCATCGCCGGGGAGAGATCGACACCGACCAGGCAATCGACGAAGGGGCGAAAGACGGCGCCGCCGAGCCCGGTGCCGCAGCCGAGATCGAGCATCGAGGCAAAACGCATCGGCCGCCCGGCCGCGCGCATCGTCGAATTCGACCGCGTTCTTTAGGATCGCCGGGCCGCGATAGTGCAGATGCTCGGTCAGCGCCGTGTCATAGCGTGCGGCGTATTGGTCGAATAGCCGCCGGACATAGGTTTGGGTCATCGCCGGACGAGCTTCGCCGGCGCCGAGCCGGGCGAGTTGCAACCGCGCGCCGTGGTAATCCTGCGGATCGGCATCGCGGGCCCGCGCGAATGCGGCAATGGCGCCGTCGCGGTCGCCGAGCCGGTCGCGGATGGCGCCGAGCGCGAACCAGGCGGTGGCAAAGCGCGGGACGAGTTCCACCGTTTGGGCAAGAACATCTGCCGCCGCGGCAAAATCGCCGCGCGAGGCGAGCTCAACCGCCGACTTGTAGCGCCGGTCGGCGATCAGATCGCCGGAGGATACGAAGAGCGGGCCGGTGTCGGTCATTGCGGCTTCATTTCGGGGCCGAGCGCAACGCGGAGTCCGCAATCCATAACCACCGACTTCGTCATGTTGCAAAGTCATGTTGCAATGTCATGTTGCAATGTCTTGGCGGAGCGGCTTGAAACCATGATCGAGGCTTCGACTACGAAGGCCTGCCGTGAGCACACCGCCCCATCACCGGCCCCATGCCGCCGAGCTACGGCGCGGCCATCTGCGCGACCTCGATGCGCTCATCGGGATCGAGCGGGCGGTCTTCAATACCGACATCCTGTCGCGGCGCAGCTTCCGGCACTTTCTTGCGACACGAAACGCCACGCTGATCGTGGCGGAAGCCGGCGGCAAGCTTGCCGGCTATGTCCTCGTCCTCTATCCGCCGCGGTCGAAGCTCGCCCGGCTCTATTCCATCGCGGTCGCCCCGCATAGCGGCCGGCGCGGCGTTGGAACGCTGCTGCTCGCCGCGGCGGAACGGGCGGCGCGGCGGCGCGGCCGCCGGGCGATGCGGCTCGAAGTCCACGAGCACAATAGCCGAGCCATTGCGCGCTACGAAAAATCGGGCTACCGGCTGTTCGGCCGGCATCGCCACTATTATGACAATCGCGGTGACGCGCTCCGCTTCGACAAGCCGCTCGGCGCGCACCCGAGGCGGCGGTAACAGGTTTCAGCAGGCCCGCGCCGACTCCAACCGCGAGCAGACTTTCACGGTGGACATCGTCAACGGTGCAGTCGCAAATCGTTTTATTTCCGGCTATGACGAATCGTGCCGTGCCTGACCTCGAACGCATGATCGGCCCCGCCTCACATACCGGCTGCGACTGGAAAGGGATCCATCCATGACCGGCTGGGTCATCCTCGTCGACCAGGCCCGCGATCTGCCCAACGCCGAGACCCCCCACAAGGTCATCAGCACGAGCGAGTACCTGGCACGGCCTCGCCTGTTCGACGTGGGGCGGCCAAAGGTCGTCAACCTTGCCCGCTCTTACGCCTACCAGTCGAAGGGCTACTACGCCTCGCTGCTTGCCGAGGCGCGCGGCCACCGGGTGGTGCCGACCGTCGAGACCATGTTGGAGCTGCGCGAGCAGAAGCTCTACGAGCATGCGCTGCCGGAGCTCGAGGAGGAACTCAACCGCTGCGCCCGGCGGGCCGATTTCCAGCCCGAAGGCGAGTTCAAGCTGCTGGTCTGTTTCGGCATCGCGCGCGACGAGCGCTTCGAGCCGTTCGGACGGCTGTTGTTCGACTGGTTCCGCTGTCCGGCGCTCGAAGTGACCGTCGAGCCCGGCAGCTGGCTTGCGATCGACCGCATCCGCCCGCGCACCATCACCCGGCTCGCCAACGGCGAGGCCGAGTTCTTCCGCCAGTCGCTGCATAATCATACCAAGCGCGAATGGCGCGACCCCAAGGCGCGCTCGGTCGCCAAGTACGATCTCGCCGTACTGTACGACCCGAACGAGAAAACGGCGCCCTCGTCGCCGGACTCGATAAAGCATTTCGTGCGCATCGCCGAGAAAATGTCGGTCGACGTCGACCCGATCACCAAGCGCCAGCTTGCCGAACTCGCCGAGTTCGACGGCCTGTTCATCCGTGAAACCACCTCGATCGACAATCACACCTACCGCTTTGCGCGGCGCGCCTGGCAGGAGGGCATGCCGGTCATCGACGATCCGATCTCGATGATCCGCTGCACCAACAAGGTCTTCCTGATGGAGCTTTTGCAGCAGAACCAGGTGCCGACGCCGCCCACCGTGATCCTCGCCGAAGACACCGAGCTTAACAAAGCGATCGACGAGCTCGGCTTGCCGCTGGTGGTGAAGATACCGGACGGTTCGTTCTCCCGCGGCGTCCACAAGATCGAAACCGCGGCTCAGTTCAAGCGCATCTGTGACGAACTGTTCGAAGAGACCGATCTGCTGCTGGCGCAAAAATTCATGCCGACCGATTTCGATTGGCGCGTCGGCGTGCTCGCCGGCGAACCGCTCTTTGTCTGTCAGTACCGGATGGCGCGCGGTCATTGGCAGGTCGTGAAATACCGCCCCGACGGCTCCTCGCACGAGGGCGGTTTCCGCGCCTTCGGTCTCGATCAGGCGCCGTCCGAGGTGATCGATATCGCGGTGCGCGCGGCGCGGCCGATCGGCGAGGGCTTCTACGGCGTCGACCTCAAACAGACCGACCACGGCATCGTGGTCATGGAGGTCAACGACAATCCCAGCCTGGAGCACGGCATCGAGGATACCGTCGGCAAGGACGAAATCTGGATACGGCTGTTGCGCTGGTTCATCGAGCGCTTCGAGCAATAGGCGCCGCTGTCTTCGTCACCTCTTCGAGCGGCCAGCGGGCGCGCGGCGCCACGTCGAGCGGATCGGTAAGGCCGAGCGCGAGCCGCTCGGCGCCGGCCCAAGCGATCATGGCGCCGTTATCGGTGCACAAAGCCGGCGGCGGGGCTACCAATTCGGTGCCGACCTCGAAGGCGACGCGGTGCAGCACTTTGCGGATCGCCTGGTTGGCGGCGACGCCGCCGGCGCAAACCAGCGCGGTCGGCACCCCGATCCGGACGCGGAACATGCCGAGCCCGCTGCGCAGCCGGTCTTTGACGACGTCGACCACCGCCTGCTGGAATGAAGCGCACAGATCGGCGACGTCCTGATCGCTGAGCGGCGCGATTTTCTCCGCTTCGAGCCGCAAGGCGGTTTTCAGCCCCGACAATGAAAAATCGGCGCCGCGACGTCCGCTCATCGGCCGCGGCAGCGCGAAGCGTTCGGCGTCGCCGCGCGCGGCTTCTTTTTCCACCAGCGGCCCGCCGGGATAGCCCAGACCGAGCAATTTTGCCGTCTTGTCGAAAGCCTCGCCGATCGCATCGTCGACGGTGCCGCCGAGCCGCAGATAATCGCCGACGCCGCGGACACCGAGGATTTGGGTGTGGCCGCCGGAGGCGAGAAACAGGCAATAGGGAAACTGCACCGCGTCGGTGAGCCGCGCGGTAAGCGCATGCGCTTCCAGGTGATTGACGGCAATGAGCGGCTTATTGTGGGCGAGCGCGATCGCCTTGGCCGTCGTTAGCCCGACGATGAGGCCGCCGATCAGCCCCGGCCCGGCGGCGGCCGCGACCCCGTCGAGGCCGCCGAAAGAAATCCTTGCCTCGGCCATCGCCTTGGCGATGACGTGATCGAGCGCCTCGACATGGGCGCGGGCGGCGATCTCGGGCACCACGCCGCCGAATTCGGCATGTTCGCTCACTTGCGACAGAACGACGTTGGACAAAATCCGCGCCTGCCCGTCCGCGGTCCGCCGCACCACGGCCGCGGCCGTCTCGTCGCAGGTTGTCTCGATGCCGAGAATGTCCATCAGTGTATTATATAGGCCGGCAATGGCGCAAACCTCGACCGCAACGTCAATCCTGCGCATCGGCTCGCGCGGCTCGCCGCTGGCGCTGGTCCAGGCGCGCCAGGTGCAAAGCCGCCTCGCCGCGGCGTGCGGCATCGCCTTGGACCGGATCGAAATCAAGATCATCCGCACCACCGGCGACACGATCCAGGACCGGCCGCTGGCGGAGGCCGGCGGCAAGGGCCTGTTCACCAAGGAAATCGAGGAGGCGCTGTTGTCCGGGGCGATCGACCTTGCCGTGCATTCCGCCAAAGACATGGCGACCGTGCTGCCAGGCGGGCTTGTGCTCGCCGCGTTTCCGCCCCGCGAAGATGCGCGCGATGCCTTCATCGGCCGCAAGGTCAAAAATTGGCGCGATTTGCGCAACGGCGCCGTCGTCGGCACCGCGTCGCTGCGGCGCCAGGCCTTGCTCAAGCACTTGCGGCCGGACCTCGCCATCGTGCCGTTGCGCGGCAATGTCGAGACGCGGTTGCGCAAACTCGAAAACGGCGACGTCGACGCCACCGTGCTGGCGCTTGCCGGATTAAAGCGCCTCGGTCTGGTCGCGGCGGCGACCGCGGTACTCGACGTCGAGGAGTTCCCGCCGGCGGTCGGGCAGGGTGCGATCGGCATCGAGACGCGCGCCGACGATGCCAAGACCCGCGCGCTCGTCGCCGCCATCGACGATCCCGACACCGCCGCTGCGGTCACCGTCGAACGCGCCTTCCTTGCCGTGCTCGACGGCTCTTGCCGCACGCCGATCGCCGGCCATGCGCAACTGCGCGACGGCGTCGTCCGTTTTCGCGGCATGATCGCAAAACCCGACGGCAGCGAGGCGCTGGAGGTTTTACGCGAGGGCCGCCGTGCCGAAGCGGCGGCGCTTGGCGCCGATGCCGGCCGCGAGCTCAAGGCCCGCGCCGGCTCGGGCTTTTTCGAGCGGGATTGAGCGGTGCGGATCCTGCTCACGCGCCCCGAAGCCGACGCCGCGCGCACCGCCGCAGCGCTGCGCGACCGCGGTCACGAGCCGATCGTCGCGCCGCTGCTGACGATCGAGATTTTGCCGGATGCCGAACTGGGCGACGGCCCGTGGGCGGCCATATTGGTGACCAGCGCTAACGCGGTGCGCGCCATTGCCGGCCATCCGCGGCGCGACCGATTGCGCGGCCTTGCGGTGTTCGCCGTCGGCGCGCACAGCGCGCAAGACATGCGCGCCGCCGGCTTTACCGACGTCACTTCCGCCGACGGCAACGTGACCGATCTCGCCGATCTCGTCGCCGCGCGCATGACCCCGCCGGCGCCGCTCCTCTATCTTGCCGGCGAGGAGCGCTCCGGCGATCTCGCCGGGCTATTGCGCGCGCGAAGTTTCACCGTGCACACGGCGCTTGTCTGTCGGGCCGTTGTCGCCGCGGATTTGCCGCGCCATGCGATCGCGGCTTTAGCGGCCGGGATCGATGGCGTTTTTCATTTTTCGCGGCGGAGCGCCGAGGCCTACGTCAATGCCGCGCGCAAGGCCGACCTCAGCGAAGCGGCGATGACAAAACCGGCCCATTTTTGTCTGTCCGCCAGGATCGCCGAACCGCTAATGCGCGCCGGAGCCGTGGACGTGCGCGTCGCGGCGCGACCGGACGAGGCCGCATTACTCGCGCTATGTGGCTGATTTGCCCGCCATGTTGCCGCTCCCGCCGCCGCGTATTATGCCGTGGGCGGTCGCGCCGACGTGCCTTGATTCGGTGCCGCGTGATCAGCGAACTCGCTTTGAGGACAGCATGACGAGCGAGCCTGACAGCAAGCCGGGCCGGCGGCCGCCGACCATCGAACTCAAAGCGACGGAGGTCGACACGCCGGCTCCGGCGGCGCCATCCGGCGGCGCCGCGCCGGCGGAGGAGCCCGCGCCGAAGGCCGATGCACCGACCCGACAAGGATCGGCGCCGCAAGCGGCGGGCCGGCAAACCGGCGGCGGTTCCGCGGGCCGGCTGAAGTCCCACGCCGTGAGCGCCGGTCTCGGGGCGTTGGCGATGGCCGCGATCGTTGCCGGACTTTGGCTCGAGGGCATTGTGCCGTGGCGCCAGGCCGCGGCACCCATCGCGACGGCGGCGCCCGGGGTGGCCGCGCCGAAAACCGAACCGGACCGCGCGGCCCGGCTTTCGGCGGCGGAGGCACAAACCAAGTCGCTCGGCGACGAGCTTGCCGCGCTGAGCCGCCGCCTCGACGACATCGCCGCGACAAGTCAAGGCGCGGCAAAGCAGGCGGCCGAGAGCGCAAGTCAGACGATAAGCCAAACTGCGGTGCAAAAGAGCGACATCGACGCGTTGGCGAGCCGGATCGCGGCGTTGGAAAGCGCGGTCACGGCGCTGTCCGAAGTCGCCGCCCACCCGGCGCCCGGTACCGATGACCGGGCGGCGCGATTGACCATCGCCGCCGAGGCGTTGCGGGCCGCGGTCGAACGCGGCGCGCCGTACCAAGCCGAGCTTACCGCGGTCCAATCGCTCGGCGTCGACAAGACCGCCGCCGCGCCGCTCGAACCGTTCGCCGCAACCGGCGTGCCGAGCGCGGCCGCGCTTGCGCACGAACTCGAAAACCTCATACCGGCCTTGCGGCAAGCGTCCGATACCGCGGTCGGCGCGACCTCCTTCCTCGGGCGGCTCGAGGCCAATGCGCAACGGCTCGTCCGCATCACGCCGGTCGCTGCGCCGCAGGGCAACCATCCGTCGGCGATCGTCGGCCGGATCGAGATCGAAGCGGCGCGCGCCGACATTGCCGCGGCGCTGACCGACATCGCCGCGCTGCCGGATTCGGCAAAACCGCCGGCCGCCGACTGGGTCAAGCAAGCCGACGCGCGCGCGGCGGCCATTGCGGCGAGCCAGCAAATCGCCACCGCCGCGCTCGCGGCGCTCAACGGGCCGGCCGCGCAATGATCCGCATCGTTCTTTATTTGATCGTGGTCGGGCTTCTCGCCTACGGCATTGCCATGCTCGCCGATCTGCCGGGCGACGTCGTCATCACTTGGCAGGGGCTGCGCATCGAAACTTCGCTTTTGATTTTCGCTGCGGCGGTGCTCGCGGCGATGGCGGCGCTGGCTTTGATCTGGAGTCTTATCCGCGCCATCATCGTTTCGCCGTTTGTGGTGGCTAGACGTTTGCGCCATCGCCGCGGCGTGCGCGCCTACGAGGCGATTTCCAACGGCCTGATTGCCGTCGGCGCCGGCGACATCGACGCCGCGCAAAAGCATTCAGCCGCGGTCAACCGCCTCGCTCCCGGCGAACCGCTGGCGCTGCTGTTGAGTGCACAATCCGCGCAGCTCGCCGGCGACCGCGACGGCGCCGAACGCTCGTTCCGCGCCATGGCGAGCCGCACCGATACCAAGGCGTTCGGCTTGCATGGCCTTTTCATCGAGGCGCGGCGCCGCAACGACCCAGCGGGCGCGCGCGCTTATGCGGAGGAGGCGGTACGCACCGCCCCTTCGCTGGGTTGGGCCAGCCGAGCGGTCCTGGAGTCGCTTTGCCGGGACGGCGATTGGGCCGGCGCGCTCAATTTGCTCGAGCGCAACATGCGCACCTTCGAGCGCACGATCTATCGCCGCCTGCGCGCCGTGCTGCTCACCGCGCGCGCCCACGCCATCGAAGATACCGACCGCGGCAGCGCCAAGGCTTTCGCGCTCGAAGCACAGAAACTCGCGCCCACTCTGGTGCCGGCGGCAGCCCTCGCCGGCCGGCTGTTGGCCGAGGGCGGCCAGCTGCGCAAAGCCAGCCGCGTCATCGACAGTGCCTGGCGCGCCAATCCGCATCCCGAACTTGCCCAAGCCTATGCCGAGCTTCGCTCCGGGGGCTCCGCGCGCGACCGGCTGAAGCGTATCGAGGCGTTGGCGAAGCGCGTGCCCGGCCATATCGAAGGCGCGCTGGCGATTGCGCGCGCCGCGCTCAACGCGCAGGAATTCGCCAAGGCGCGCGCAGCGCTCGCGCCCTATCTCGCCGCACCGACCAAACGCATCGCTTTAGTGATGGCGGAACTCGAACGCGCCGAGCGCAACGACGAAGGGCGCGCCCGCGAATGGCTGGCGCGCGCGCTTCACGCCGCGCCGGATCCGGCCTGGACCGCCGACGGCCATGTCTCCGAACGTTGGGTGGCGGCATCGCCTGTGACCGGGCGGCTCGATGCCTTCGAATGGCGCGTGCCGCTCACCGGGATGGTGAGCGCGCCGGTTATCGAGCCTGAGCCGAGCCTTGCTGCGCCCATCGACATTGCGCACCAGCCGCCGGCCGAAAACGCCGCGGCGCCGCGCCAAAGCGCCGAGGCGCTTCCAGCCGCGGAACTCGTGCCATCCCGCCGCACCGGCGATGAGCCGCAATCGAGGCCGGAGCCCAAACCGGAGCCGGTTATCCCGCTTATCCACGTCCCCGACGATCCGGGACCGGACCTTGTCGAGGAAAGCGAGACGCCGGCCGAACCGGAGACCGGCGGCTGGCGCAGGATTCTCGGCTAGAGCGGCGCGTCCCCGCTGGCCGTGCCTCCCTTGTCATCGGTACGCTTTATGCACTATAGAGCATTATAGAGTATGAAATATAGTGCATGAAACTTGTCACGCCGTGCCGACTGCAGAAACCAAGCCTCGTCCAAAGCCCGCCCCCGCCGCGCCGAGCGGTGCTGCCGCCATCGCGGCCTTCCTCGTCGGCATCGGCGGCGAGGTACGCCGGCATCGCGCCAAGCGCGGCATGACGCGCCGGCAATTGGCGCAAGCTTCGGCAACTTCCGAGCGCTACTTGGCGCAGATCGAAAGCGGCGCCGGCAATCCGTCGGCGAGCGTGCTGCGCGCGATCGCCCAGGCGCTCGACCTGCCCGCATCCGCCTTGCTGCCGGAGCCGGGCGCGCGCACGGCCGCGCGCGGCGCCATTCTCGATCTTCTCGCGCAAGCCCCGGATAGCGAATTGCCGGAGCTGGCGAAACTGATCGAGGCGCGCGTCGCGCTGGCCGGCAACGCCGACCGGGCGCGGCGCATCGCGCTGGTCGGCCTGCGCGGCGCCGGCAAGTCGACGCTGGGGCGAATGCTCGCGCGACATCTGGGCTGGCCGTTCATCGAACTCGACCGCGTCGTCGAGAAGGAATACGGCGTCCGCATTCCCGACCTGATCGAGATGGCCGGCACCGCCACGTTCCGCCGCCATGAGGCGAGCGCGCTCGATCACGTCGTCGCCGCGCGCGACGCCGCGATCATCACCACGGCCGGCGGCATCGTTGCCAATCCCGAGACCTACGCGTTGTTGCTGCGCCGCTGCCACACGATCTGGATCAGGACACGGCCCGAAGAGCACATGAGCCGGGTGATGGCGCAGGGCGATTTCCGGCCGATGGCGCAAAACCGCAAGGCCAACTCTAAAGGGGCGATGGCGGATCTGGTGGCGATCCTGGAAGCGCGCCGCGCCGACTATGCCCGCGCCGAGGCCGAGGTCGACACCTCCGGCGATACCGTAGAGCAGAGTTTCGCCAAGCTTTTGCGGGTGGTGGGGCCGTGGCTGGGGCCGCAAACGGAGTCGAAACGATGACGCTTGCCGACCAAGGCTTTCTCGACGTTGCGCCGCTGCGGCTCGAATACCGCATGATCGGGCCGCGGCCGGACGCGGCGCCGACCATCGTCATGCTGCACGAAGGTCTCGGCAGCGTCGGCCTGTGGGGATCTTTTCCCGATGAGATTGCCGCCGCAACCGGCGCCGGCGTGTTCGTCTATTCGCGCGCCGGTTACGGCAAATCGACTCCCGGAAAACTGCCGCGCACGACCGCCTTCATGCACGAAGAGGCCCGCGAAGTGCTGCCGCCTATGCTCGCGGCAATCGGCTTCCAACGCGGCATCCTGCTCGGTCACAGCGACGGCGCCTCGATTGCGACCATCTACGCCGGCAGCGTGCAGGATCACCGCGTGCGCGGCCTGGTTCTGATTGCGCCGCACTTCTTCACCGAGGAGATGGGGCTTGCCGAGATCCGGCGCGCCCGCGACGCCTTCGCGACCGGGGACTTTCGCGAAAAGCTCAAGCGCTGGCACGCCGACGTCGATTGCGCCTTCCGCTCCTGGAGCGAGCCATGGCTCGATCCGAATTTCCGCAAGTGGGATATCACCGAGGCCCTCGGCTATATCCGGGTGCCGATCCTGATCGTGCAGGGTGAGGACGATCAATACGGCACGTTCAAGCAAGTCGAGGTGGCGCAGCAGGAGTGCTTTTGTCCGGTTGAAACCTTGGTTCTTCCGGGTGTCCGCCATGTGCCGCAGCGCGAAGCCCCCGAATTGACCCTCAAAGCCGTCGCCGACTTCGTCAACCGGCTGTTGCGCGACCATCACGAAGCGGAACCGCACGCCGGCTCCGGGGTTGCGGTATAGTGAACTATAGTGCATATCATAGGGGTCCCGGTGGGGTAGATGCACTATAATACCTATCCGCCGGAGGGCGGGACGGGTCGAGGCACGACGATGGGCGACACAGATCACGGCGCACAGCGCCCGCTGGCGCAGGGCCGCACCCGGATCGATTTCCAGACCGAGCCGGCGCGCTACCGCCATTGGAAGCTCGGTATCGACGGCGCGGTGGCGACGTCTCGTCATGGACGTCGACGAGAAGGCGGCGCTGTTCGAGGGCTACGATCTGAAACTCAATTCCTACGACCTCGGCGTCGATATCGAGCTTGCCGACGCCATCGAGCGGCTGCGCTTCGAGCATCCGGAAGTCCGCGTCGTGGTGCTGCGTTCGGCGAAGCCGCGGGTGTTCTCCGCCGGCGCCAATATCCGCATGCTGGCCGGCGCGAGCCACGCCCATAAGGTCAATTTCTGCAAATTCACCAACGAGACGCGCAACGGCATCGAGGATTTGAGCGAGAATTCCGGGCTCAAATCGATCTGCGCCATCAACGGCACCGCGGCCGGCGGCGGTTATGAGCTGGCGCTCGCGACCGACCACATCATGCTGGTCGACGACGGAACGGCCGCGGTATCGCTGCCGGAATTGCCGCTGCTGGCGGTGCTGCCCGGCACCGGCGGGCTCACCCGCGTCGCCGACAAGCGCAAAGTGCGCCGCGACCACGCCGACGTGTTCTGCACCACCGAGGAAGGCGTCAAAGGCAAGCGCGCGGTCGAATGGCGGCTGGTCGACGACGTGGTGCCGGGCTCGAAATTCGACGAGACGGTCGCCGCGCGTGCGAAAGAGTTCGCCGCAAAATCGCCGCGCAATGGCGCGGGCAAGGGCATCGCGCTGACGCCGCTGTCGCGCACGTTCGCCGCCGACAGCGTCGAGTATGACGCGCTGTCGGTCGAGTTCCAGCGCGCGGCGCGCATCGCCGCCATCACGTTACGCGGTCCGACCACGCCGCCGCCCGCCTCGGTCCGAGGCCATGGCGGCGCTCGGCGCGGCGTTCTGGCCGCTCCAGCTGGCGCGCGAGCTCGACGACGCCATCCTGCATATCCGGCTCAATGAGCTCGATGTCGCGGCGATCGTCTTCAAATCGTCCGGCGATCCGGCGCCAGGTCCTCGCTTACGATCGTTTCCTCGACGCCAACAAGGAGCACTGGCTGGCGCGCGAAATCCGGCTGTTGTGGAAGCGCGTTCTCAAACGCGTCGATCTCACCTCGCGCTCGCTGGTCGCGCTGATCGAGCCGGGCTCGTGCTTTGCCGGCACGCTCGCCGAACTGCCGTTCGCGTCCGACCGCTCCTACATGCTGATCGGGTTGCGCGAGGGCGACAACAAGCCGCCGGCGGCGATCGCGCTCGCCGACGTCAATTTCGGCGCCTATCCGATGTCGCACGGGCTCACCCGGCTCGCCTGCCGGTTTCTGGCGAACCCCGCCGATCTCGACGCGGCGAAAGCCGAGCGCGGCAAAATGCTCGACGCCGCAACCGCGGCGCGGCGTCGGCCTCGTCACTTTCGCGCTCGACGACATCGACTGGGACGACGAGGTGCGCGTGTTCCTGGAAGAGCGCGCGAGCTTCTCGCCCGACGCTCTCACCGGGCTCGAAGCCAATCTGCGCTTCGCCGGGCCGGAGACCATGGAATCGAAAATCTTCGCGCGGCTGACCGCCTGGCAGAACTGGATTTTCCAGCGCCCCAACGCGATCGGCGAACAAGGCGCGCTCAAGCGCTACGGCACCGGCCAGAAGCCGGTGTTCGATACCAAACGCGTGTGATGAGGAGCCGGCCATGAATATCGACAACGTCGATTACACGACCAAAATTCCGAACAACGTCAATCTCGCCGAAGACCGCCAGGTGTTGCGCGCGCTGGAAAGCTGGCACCCCGGCTACATCGACTGGTGGAAGGACATGGGCCCGCAAGGATTTCAGGAGTCGCTCGTTTATCTGCGCACCGCCGTCTCGGTCGATCCCAAGGGCTGGGCCAAGTTCGATTACGTGAAAATGCCGGATTACCGCTGGGGCATTCTGCTTGGCGCCGCAGGAAGAGGGCCGCAAAATCCCGTTCGGCCGCCATTACGGCGAGCCGGCCTGGCAGGACGTGCCGGGCGAATATCGCGCCATGCTGCGCCGCCTCGTCGTCATCCAGGGCGATACCGAGCCGGCTTCGGTCGAGCAGCAGCGCCATCTCGGCAAGACCGCGCCGTCGCTCTACGACATGCGCAATGTCTTCCAGGTCAATGTCGAGGAAGGCCGCCACCTCTGGGCGATGGTCTATATCCTGCAAAAGTATTTCGGCCGCGACGGCCGCGAGGAAGCCGCCGAGCTGTTGCAGCGCCGCTCCGGCGACGCCGACAAGCCGCGCATGCTCGGCGCGTTCAACGAAGCGACGCCGGACTGGCTGTCGTTCCACATGTTCACGTTCTTCACGGATCGTGACGGCAAGATGCAGCTCGAGAGCCTGGCGCAATCGGGCTTCGATCCGCTGTCGCGCACCTGCCGCTTCATGCTCACCGAGGAGGCGCACCACATGTTCGTCGGCGAGACCGGCGTCGGGCGCACCATTCAGCGCACCTGCGAGGCGATGAAGGCGGCCGGCATCGAAGACCCGGCCGAGATCGACAAGGTGCGCGCGCTCGGCGTCATCGACCTGCCGACGATCCAGAAAAAGCTCAACCTGCATTACACGCTGTCGCTCGATCTGTTCGGCTCGGAGGTCTCGACCAACGCTGCCAATACGTTTACGGCAGGATTAAAGGGCCGCTTCCAGGAAACCAAGATCGACGACGATCACCGGCTCGAACACGCGACCTATCCGGTGCTCAAGCTGGTCGACGGCGTCGATCAAGCGCGTCGACGAGCCGGCGCTCACCGCGATCAACATGCGGCTGCGCGACGATTACACCGCCGACTGCCAGCGTGGCCTCGACCGCTGGAACAAGATCATCGACAAGACCGGCGTCGACTTTCAAATTCGAACTGCCGCACGTCGGCTTCCACCGCCAGATCGGCGAGTTCAAGGACGTGCAGGTGTCGCCGGCAGGGAAGCTCCTCGATGACGCGACGTGGAACCGCGATAAGGCGCGCTGGCTGCCGATCGAAGGACGACGGCGATTTCATCGCCAGCCTGATGAAGCCGGTCACCGAGCCGGGCCAATTCGCCGGCTGGATCGCGCCGCCGCGCGTCGGCATCGACAACAAGCCCGGCGATTTCGAATACGTGAAGATCGCGGCGTAGAGCATGTCCCGCAAAAGTGGGAACCGGTTTTGCGAAAAGGACATGCTCAAACAATTGGATAGAGTGGGATGACGATTCGAAGAAAAGTCATCCCGCTCTAGAGAAACGATGCGGCCCGTTCCATCAGCTCGTCCAATCCCGATTCGCTCGGATTTTTCGGCTTGCCCGGGTGGATGATCGCGACCTGACAGCTTTCGGCCGCCTCTACCAATTGTCGGTAGGTTCCGGCGCCCGGATCGGCAATAAACGCTTGCTTGTTGGCGTTATAGGCGAACATGCGGTCGTTGATCTGCGTGCATTCGTTGCAGCTCGTACAGCGCTCGGTTTCGATATAGGGCTCGTCGGGATTGCGTTCCGGCGCGGCGGGTGCCGGCTCCGCCGCGGCGGCGGGCGGCGTCGGCGTCGCGGGCGAAGGCGCGGCGACGGCCGGTGTCGGCGCAGCGACCGGCTGCAAGTTTGCCAATTCCTGCCGCTTTTGCTCCTCCCAGGCCTGCTTCTCGCGCTTGAGCAGCCGCTCGGCATGGGAATTGTGAACGCCGCCGGACTCTTGCAGCCGGTGCCAGCTCTCCAGACAGCGGCGGGCGGCGCCGATCACCCGATCGTCGGCGATCGCGCGGGACAGCACGTTGTCGCTGCCGGCAGTGAGGATATACGGCACGGTATCGGAAGACTCGGTCGACGAAGTGGCGATCCACTGTGCCGCGGGGAGCATGCGTTCGGTCGCGAAGCCGCGCGGAACCATCGCGAAGTGACCGTGCTGACGGTGGTCGCAAATAAGAAAGTCAAGGAACGTGAATGTGACGTCCTGTCTGACCCGCTGCATGTCGGGATCGGCATATTCGATCGATTGAACGGCCCAGTCGGCATCCGGTTGCGGATTATTTTCCAGCGAGAACCGCGACGCCATATCGGCGCCGGCGGACGGATCGTAACTGAACGCCGGAAACGCCCGCGATTGCATCGCCGCGGCGGCGCTCAGGTAGGGCGGCAACAGACCCTCTTGTGCCGGCACGCCTGAATACACCGAGAACAGCGCCGGCCCGTTGAAGCCGAGCCCGCGCGCGACGCGATCCCGCAGCTGATAGAGATTCGAGCTGGTGGATTGCAAGACGAAAACCTCGCCCAGTCCGCTCGCCAGACTCGCCAGTTGCGCGCTGCGCAGACCCGCAGCACCGTGGCCGTCGCCCGGCGTCGTTTCTTCGAACAGATCGGCGACATTCAAGAGAATTTTCAACGGCACATCGGAAGCCAGCGCCGCCATCAGCGCGGTGTTGTCGACGGCCGATCCGCGTCCGTCCAAGACAACCAGATAGTCGGGAAACAGCGCGCTGTCGCGCGGGTTCAAGGAGCCGGCGTCGAAGCCGGAAAAGACGACATCGTGCTTTGCTTCGATGTAGGCGCCCTCGCACTCAAGTTCCGCGATCGACATCGCTTTCACCAGCGCGGCCAAGTCCGGCAGGCGCGCCTGGTAAGCCGAAATCGCCTCGGCGCAATTATCGAACCGGAACGAATAGGGTTTGGCCGACCGCTGCGGCCGCGCCTGACCCGCCGCCGGCGCAAAAAACCGCTGACGTTTCAATACTGCCAGCGCCGACTCGATGCGGCGACGGCGACTTTCCGATAGGGCCTCGCGCCGCGAAGATTTCGGCAACAGCTTCGACATCGCGGCGAAGTCGAACAGCGCCTGATGCGCCGGCCCGACCGACGCCGCCAGATTTTCCGCACTACGACCGGCAGACGAGCGCAAATAATCCGCGCGCAAAATGTCGGCGAGCCGGACCGCGAGCCGGCCGACGGTGGCGCGGAACTTTTGCGCCTTTTGCTCCTGCACCGCCGACCAAACATGCGCGATAAAGCCGGTCGCCATGTCGGGGCGGCAATCGAGGAGGACGCCGTCGGTCTCGAGCGCGGCGCGGGCGATGCGCGCCGATTTGCCGAATGCGGCGTCCGCTTCTTCCCAGCGCGCGGCGACCTTGTCCCACAGTTCCGACAAATGCCCGCTTTCCCCCGCGGCCGCCAAAGTGCGGATTTCGCGCTCGAGCCGCAGGATCATTTTGCGGAGCTGTTCGCTTTCCATGCCGGGCGGTGCGATCTTCCGCAGCAAGGCGTCGATCACGCTCGACAGCGAGCGAACCGGCACCCCGTCCGTGTCGCCTTCGATCAGCACAAGCGGGAAGTCGTAACGCAGTCGATTTAAATCGCCGTAAGCCGCGAGCAGCGCCGGCCGCTTTCCCGCCAGCGCAGCCTTGCCGCTGCCGGGCTGCTTCCCGGTCATATAGAAGATCAGCGGATCGATCGTTTGGGCGTCAACGTTGACATTCATTTGCATTGTGCTCTGCTCTGATCGGGGCTTGACCTTCGGCGCCATGGCGCGTTCGTCATGCCGCCGGTTTCGCTTGTTCCTGCTCCGCCGGCCACACCGTGAATTTATCGAATTCCGCTTCAAGCCCGGCGCGCACATAGTCGGCCGTGCGCAGCTGTCCGGACCGGCGCAGATCCTCGTAACAAGGAACTTCCGGATTGTGATAGAGGATGCCGACCGGAATCGGATCTTCGAGCGAGGCGATTTCGCGCGCGCGATCGATATCGAGCGGATCGTGCGCCTGCTGATTCGTATAGACTTTGGCCAGGTTGGCGCCGAGACGCAGCCCGCGGTCGTGGGTGAGCAGCAAGGTCTTCTGCGGATTCTGCAGCCACGGATCGAACATCTTCGGCAGAAACTCGGGACAGCGCTGGATCACCCGCACGAACGATAAGCCGCGGTGCCGATATGCCGCCGTGAGGATGTCGTAGAGCACCTCGGGAATCCAATCGACCGCTTGGGCGACGAATGAAACGTTCTGCACGCCGAGCGTGACGGTGAGCGGATTGAGCGCGTCAAGATAGGCGCCGCGGGGCGTGGTGTTGCTTTTCAAGCCACGCGGCGAAGTCGGCGAGGCCTGCTTCTTGGTCAGGCCGTAGATATGGTTGTCATGCAACACCAAGGTCATGTTCATGTTGTAACGGATCGCGTGGATCCAATGCGCCGCGCCGATGCTGCAGCAATCGCCGTCGCCGGTCGAGACAAAGACGTCGAGGTCGGGACGGGCCATCTTGATGCCCTCGGCGACCGGCAGCGCGCGGCCGTGGATGCCGTGAAAGCCGTAGGTGCGCATGTAATGCGGCAGACGGCTGGAGCAGCCGATTCCGGAAACAAACACGGTCTTTTCCGGGCGCAAGTCGTTGTCGCGGCACAGCCGCTGCATCGCCGCCAGTATGGCATTGTCGCCGCAACCGGTACACCAGCGCGGCACGCCGCCCTGGTAGTCCTCCAGATCGTGATGCTCCTCATACATCCGGAGCAGGCAATGCGTGGCCTCTAATGTCATGATCCCAACCTCATCCTCGCAATTTCGCACGGGCTGCTTCGGCCACGGTACCGGGTTTGATCGGACGCCCGCGCACCTCGCTCCAGCAGTCGATGTCGATCAAGGTGCGGGCACGCAGCATCATCGCCAGCGCCGAGTAGCGCCGGTTTTCCGCGTCGATGATCTCGTCGTTCGGATCGTCCGACCAATTGCTTTCGACCGTCATCACCTTGCCGAAGCGCTGCATGATTTCCTTGAGGCCGGGCGCCATCGGCTGCAGAAATTGCAGGTGCAGCGACGACACTTTCAGCCCGTCGGCGCGCAGCCGTTCGACCGCTTCCTCGATCGCGCCCTTGGTGCTGCCCCAGCCGATCACCAGGAGATCGCCGCTGTCGCCGCCGAACACCTTCGGCGGCCGCAAAGTCTTCTGCAGCACGGCGAGCTTGAGGCTGCGGTGGCGGAGACCCTCTTCGTTGATCATCGGATCATAGGCGACGTGGCTGTCGCGGTCGTGGGCCAGCCCCGTCAGCGTATGCATGCCGGCCGGCTGGCCCGGTACAAATCGGCGGGCGAGACCGGTGACCCGGTCCCAGTCATAGGGTTTGCTGCCGTCTGCCACCGCGCTCTGATCGACCGGCGGCGCCAGCCAGTCCTCGCTGAATTTCGGCCGCGGGAACGGTTGCTGCCCGGTCGCCAGATTGGCGTCCGACAGCACCACCACCACCATGTTGAACATTTCAGCGATCTTGCGAGCGGTGATCACCGAGTAAAAGCAGTCCTCGATGCTGCTGGCCGCGATCACCACCTTGGGCGCGTCGCCGTGGCTGCCGTAGATGGCGGCCAACAAGTCGCCCTGCTCGCCTTTGGTCGGTTGGCCGGTCGACGGACCGCCGCGCTGGACGTTGATCACCACCATCGGGATTTCGCCCATGACCGCGAGCCCGATGGCCTCCTGCTTGAGCGAGTAGCCCGGGCCGGACGTCACGGTGACCGAGCATTTCCCCGCATAGGAGGCGCCGATGGCAAAAGCGCAGGCGGCGATTTCGTCCTCCGCCTGGTGCACCAAGCCGCCGACCCGCTCGAACACGTCGCTCAAATAATGCGACACCGAGGTGGCCGGCGTGATCGGATACATGGCGCAAATCTCCATGCCCGAAGCGAGCACGCCGAGCGCCAGCGCGGTATTGCCGTTGATCACCAGTTGCGGCTGCGTGGGGCGCGCCGCCGGAATCGAATAGCGGAAATCGAGATTGGCGCCCGCCCAATCCCAGCCCGCCTCCAACAGATCGATGTTGGTCTTGATGACCTTCTGGTCCTTCTTGCCGAAGGTGATGGCGATCTGCTCGCGCGCGAGATCGAGATCGAGGCTGTAGATGCGGCAGAGCATGCCGAGCACGAACATATTCTTGCCGCGGCGCGGGTCAGCGATCAGCTTGCGGCATTCCTGTTCCATCGGAATTTCGTAGACGCGGTAGCCCGCCGCCACGAGCTGGTCGTAGGTCGCGGTATAGGACGCAACCACGGCGGGGTTGCGATCGGTGCGCCACATGCTTTCCAACAAGATAATGCATCCGGGCTTGAGCTCGCCGGCGCGCACGCGCCCAAGCAGCACTTGCTCGTTGAAGGCGACCAACAGATCGGCCTCGTCGCCGCCGTTGCTGATCGGACGCGAACCGATGCGCACGCGATTGCCGCTGGCGCCGGCGACGCTGCGGGCCGGCGGCTGAATTTCGGCGGGTATGATTTCGACCGTCCACACGCCGTTTCCCATCTTGGCGGCGATGGAAGCCAGCGACTGGCCGCAGCGCTGGGCGCCTTCGCCGGAATCGCTGACGATTTCGATGACGGTTTCGGGCAGCTTGACGGTCGGTGGGGTCTTCTTGGCAAGCAACGCCGGAGCGGTCTTGCTTGGTGGTTCGAGGAGGCCGGTGGCGCTCATGTTTCCCTTCACGTCCGTTATTGCCGCGACTGTCGCGTCGGCACAGGATCAAACCCTTGCTTCGCGCAGCCGCGCATAGTTGCGTTCGGCGACGTCGATGCCGAACAGAAAGCTCTCGCTGCCGGTCCGTTCGGGTCCGTAGACCACGTCGGTGTCGCGCAGGCCGAGATAACGTTTGATGCTGCGCGCCGCCTTGCGGCCCGCTCCCATGGCTTCGATCACGGTCGCGGCCCCGGTCACGATGTCGCCGCCGGCGAAGACGCCCATGATCGACGTCGCGAGATTCTCGTCCACGTCGATATAGCCACGCTTACTGAGCTTGAGCTTCGAGGTTTGTCCGAGAATCGGATTGGCGTTCGTGCCGATGGCATAGACCACCGTTTCGCACTCGAATTCGAACTCGCTGCCCTTGACCGGCACCGGCCGGCGCCGGCCCGAGTCGTCGGGCTCGCCGAGCTCCATGCGGATGCAGCGCATGCCGCGCACCCCGTGATCGCCGTCGTCAAGCAGCGCGACCGGACTGGTCAACCAATGGAATTCGACGCCCTCTTGCTGCGCGTGATGAAGTTCCTCGGCGCGCGCCGGCGCTTCCGCCTCGGTGCGGCGGTAGATGCAGTGAACCTGCTCGGCGCCGAGACGCAGCGAGACGCGCATGGCATCCATCGCCGTGTTGCCGGCGCCGATGACGGCGATACGGCGGCCGAGCTGCAGCGGCGTGTCGTGCTTGGGGAAATCGCTGGCATGCATCAAATTGCAGCGGGTCAGCAATTCGTTGGCCGACAGCACGCCGTTCAGCGATTCGCCGGGAATATTCATGAAGCTCGGATAGCCGGCGCCGACGCCGATAAACACGGCGTCGTAGCCCATTTCGGAGATCATCTGCTCGATGCTGAACAGGCGCCCAACCAGCGTGTTGCACTCGAATTTGATGCCGAGCTCGATCAGTTTGCCGATCTCGGCGTCGACCACGCGGTTGGGCAGGCGGAATTCCGGAATGCCATATTTCAGCACGCCGCCGGCTTCGTGGAACGCCTCATAGACGGTGACATCGCAGCCCGCCTTTGCCATATCGGCGGCGCAGGCCATGCCGGCAGGACCGGAGCCGACGATACCGACCCGCAAGCCGTTGGGTTCGATATAGGGAATGTTGGTCCAGCCTTCGGCAATGGCCAGGTCGCCGACGAAGCGCTCGAGCCGACCGATTGCCACCGGCTCCAGCGACTCGCCGACCGTGCATACGCCTTCGCACTGCGTTTCTTGCGGACAGACCCGACCGCAGACGGCGGCCAAGAGATTGGTGTCGGTGATGACGTCGTAGGCGCCGCGATAATTCTTCTCGGTAATTTTCTGGATGAAGTTGGGAATATCGATGCTGACCGGACAGCCGCGCACGCAGGGTTGGTCCGGACAGAGCAGGCAGCGTTCCGATTCCCTGAACGCCTCCTCGACGCTGTAGCCGCATGCCACTTCGGAGAAATTCCTCACGCGCTCGTCGGCCGGCTGCTCGGCCATCGCCGTGCGCTGTTGCGGAATGCTGCGTATCGTTCGCTTCTTCGCCATGCTCGATCCTTGAGTCGCGCCGCTGCGCAATAGCAGCCGCTAGCCGCCTTTCACCTGCTCGAACGGATCGGACAGGTCGATCAGTTCACTAAGTGCATCGGACAGAGGCGTCATGTGTGCGAGCGCGCCTTCCGGCTCGATCTGCATCTTTCATGCGGCAATTCTCCGACCACCGCTGAGTTGCCGCTTTCTCCTTCTCGGCAAATCGGCGCAGGCGCATCATCAGATCGGCGAAATCGACCTTGTGCCCGTCGAAGTCGGGGCCGTCGACGCAAGCGAATTTCACCTCGTCGCCCAGCTTGACCCGGCAACCGCCGCACATGCCGGTGCCGTCCACCATAATGGGGTTGAGACTGACCATCGTCTTGATCGCATGGGGGCGGGTCACCTCGGCGCACGCCTTCATCATAAGCGGCGGCCCGATAGCGATCACCTCATTGATGTCGGGGTGCGACGCGATTGCGAGTTTGATGCCGTCGCTCACAAATCCCTTGATGCCCGCCGAGCCGTCGTCAGTGCACAGGATCAACTCGTCGCAGCAGGAATTGAACTTGTCCTGCCAGAAGATGAGATTCTTGCTGCGGAAACCGAGAATGCCGATAACGTAGGCGCCGTTTTCCTTGAAGCCGCGGGCTTGCGGAAAAATCGGCGCCACCCCCAGACCGCCGCCGACGCATACGACTTTCTTGGCGCTGCCGAGCGGACTCGGTATGCCCATCGGGCCGACCAACGCATAGAGCGCGGTTCCGACCTGGCAGGTCTGCTGCATTTCCTTTGTGGTCTTGCCCACCGCCTGCACGACGAGCGTAATCGTGCCTTTTGCGCGATCGAAATCCGCAATGGTCAGCGGGATCCGTTCGCCGCTTTCGTGCGACATGACGATGACAAACTGGCCCGGCCGTGCGGCTTTGGCCATCAAGGGGTGACGAACGACGAGAGAATAGGTGACCGGCGAGAAATCCTCACGGCCGACAATCTCAAAGCCTACAGGTTTTTTCGCATCGGCCATTTGGGGTGCTCAGATTGCGATCCAGTTCAACGCTATGGCGAGTCCTTGCCTTCGCCGTCGACGCGCGAAAACAATTCCTTCGTCGCCTTTAAAGCCGCAAAAAGGGCACGCTCGTCATTGACCTAAATCAATGATTCCATGCGGATTAGTGTCGCCGAGCCAAAATCTACGTCGGAAAAGTGCCAGACCGCCCGATCTGCCGCTTCGCTTATTAACAATGCACGACCGACGCGGGACATCGACACGGAGCTATGGCGGAGACAGCTTGGATGCCAGTGTCGGTTGTCAGTCCGGCGCGCCAAACGTCCATGGTGTTTCCTTCGCCCGGCGATTGATCTGGATCAAGGCGAATATCACGTCGCGGGGGCAACTGAAAAATATGACGCTTGCTATCGATAGTGCGGCGATTGCAGTTGCGTTCATGATCGGGTTCGCCGTCGCGGCGATCCAGAGCCGACGAGTTCATCGGTATAGGTGCGTTGCAATACCCTTACGCACATTCTTGCCAGTCCGCCGCCGTCGCGGTTTGGCGCGAGGACATAAATGAAGAAAATAATAACCGTCCTCCTCTTCGCCGCCTCCGCGCTTATCCTGCCCGTCCATGCACAGACACAAACTTGGCCAACGCGGCCAGTGCGGCTGATTGTGCCCTATCCCGCAGGCGGCAATGCCGACATCATCGCCCGCATCGTGGCAAACGCTCTGCAGGCCAAGCTGCATGAGGCGGTTATCGTCGAAAATAAAGCGGGCGCAGGCGGCATTATCGGCGCCATGGCTGTCATCCAAGCGGCGCCAGACGGCTATACGCTGCTGGTTTCCGCGAACGGTCCGATCTTGTTTGCGCCGGAATTGGCGCCGCAGCGCCCCTATGAATGGCACAAGGCCTTCACGCCCGTCTCCTTGGTGTCGGTCACCCCACTCGTTGTCGTGGTCAATCCCAGTCTGCCGGTGCAGGACTTTAAGCAGTTCGTCGATTTCGCCCGCAAAGAGGGAGACAAACTCACCTTCGCCGGCGGCGGTCTCGGCACGATCAACCATCTGTTCAGCGAATACATGCAGAGCAAGCTGAACCTGAAATGGACGACCGTGCAATATAAGGGTACGGCGCCTGCGATGACGGATGTGATGGGCGGGCAGGTGCAATTCAGCATCGACCAGGTGTCGAGTGCCACTCCCTTCATCGAGCAGGGAGCGGTCCGCGCAGTGGGCGTTACCAGCGAGCATCGCCTTGCCGTGCTGCCGAACGTCCCGACCTTGGTCGAACAGGGATATCCGGATTTGATCGGCAACACCTTTACGGCGATGATGGCGCCTGCCGATACGCCGACGGACGTCCTGGCAAAGCTGCACGGCGCATTGGTCGAGGCCGCCCAAGACCCTAAATTCCGCGAAGACATCGAACGTCTTGGCGCCGAGGTGACAACGATGACGCCGCAAGACTCTAAGGTATTTCTGGAACGGGAATCCGCGGTCTGGACTCCCATCGTGCGGAAGCTAAACGCCACCCCGGACTGAGTTTGCGGCACCCGGCGTGAGGCTCCCGACTTTGGGGCGGACGCTCCGATTGGAGGCAAAACAAAAGCCATGCCCGATCCGTCCTCCGCTGCCGGCACCGCGGCAAGCATCGGCGACCAAAGGCCGCGACTCGATCTGCAAACTCATTTGCGCGACCTCGAAGAGCAAGGTCTCTTGCTGCGCATCGACCGTCCGATCAACAAGGATACCGAGTTGCATCCGCTGGTGCGGTGGCAGTTTCTCGGCGGCATGGCTACCGACGAGCGGCGCGCGTTTCTGTTCACCAAAGTCATCGATTCGAAGGGCCACGAATACGACATGCCGGTGGTGGTGGGCGCGCTATCCGCCTCGCCGCGCATTTATGCGCTCGGCATGGGTAAAAAGATCGATGAAATCGGCGGTGCCTGGCTGCACGCGATCCGGCATCCGATCCCGCCGCTGCGCGTCAACGACGCACGATGCCAGGAGGTCGTGTTCAAGGGCGAAGCGTTGAAGCAAAAGGGCGGCGGCCTTGCCGCGCTGCCGGTACCGGTGTCGACGCCGGGATTCGACGCGGCACCTTATCTAACGGCGACGCTTTGCATCACCCGCGATCCGGAAACCGGCGTGCAGAATATGGGCACTTATCGCGCCGCGCTCAAAGCGACCGACCGCCTTGCAGTGCGCATGGTCGCGCGCCCCGGCGGGGCCGGCGGCTATCTGCATTGGCTCAAATACCGTGCGATGAAAAAGCCGATGCCGATCGCGATCGTCGTCGGTGCCGCCCCGGTCGTCGAGTTCACCGGCCCGCAGAAGCTCGCAATTGATCTCGACGAAATGGCGGTTGCCGGCGGCCTCGCCGGGCGGCCTATACCGATCGTGTCCTGCACCAGCGTCGACCTGGATGTGCCGGCAGACTCCGAGATCGTTATCGAGGGGATTATCGATCCTTCCGTTCTCGAGCCTGAGGCGCCGTTCGGCGAAAGCAACGGTTATGTCGCGCTCGAAGCGTTCAACATGCCGATGCAGGTGACCGCGATCACCCGTCGCAAGCATGCAGTATTCACCTCGATCATCAGTCAAGTCACGCCGAGCGAGTCGAGCACCATCAAGCTCGTGGCCTATGAGCCCGTATATCTCGCCCATCTGCGCGAGCAACTCGGCATCAGAGGCGTCAAGCGCGTGGTCATGCACGAGCCGCTCACCAATTTGCGGCCGGTGATTTTCGTGCAATTTGCGAAAGGCACGGTACGGACGGAGGTGTGGCGCGCGCTTTACGGCACCGCCAATTTCACCGCCGGCGTCGGCAAAATCTGCATTGCCGTCAGCGAGGATATCGATCCCGCCAATACCGACGCTATCTTGTGGTCGCTGGCGTATCGGTCGAATCCGATCGAGGACGTGCACATCACGCCGTGGCGCGGCGGCGTGCAGGGATCGCACTATAGCGGCCGCGAGGCGGATTCGACCCTGCTCATCGACGCCACGCTCAAGCACGACATGCCGCCCTTGGCGCTGCCGGCGCGAGAATTCATGGAGGGCGCACGCAAGATTTGGCAGGAGCTCGGCCTGCCGGCGCTCACCGTGCGAGCGCCTTGGCACGGCTATACGCTGGGCGATTGGACGCAGACGTGGGAGAGCTTCGCGCGCCGCGCCGTCGCCGGGGACTGGGAAAAGAACGGCGAGGAAACTGCGCGGCGCCAGCGTGGCGGCGTCGAGCCGGAAACTCCGGTCTGGCTCGTGGAAGGCAAACAACCGAAGTAATGTTGGGGAAAACCATGACAAACAAAACGGGAATCGCCGCGCCGAGCGCGACGAAAATGTTCGATGTCGGCATTAACGAGAAGCTGCCGTTTTCGCAGTACGCGATCCTGGCGTTCCAGAACATTTTCGGCATGACCGGAATGTTCGTCTTCCCCGGCATCTTGGGTCGCGTCTTCCAACTGCCGGTCGAGCAAATCGCCTACCTTTATGGCATGACGTTTCTTGTCGCCGGCCTGGTCACCGTGTTTCAGGGCATAGGATTTCTGCGCTTGCCGGTCGTGCAAGGACCCTATGTCGGAAGCTTTATCGGCCTGCTCGTGCTCGGCCATGTCCCGGGCTTGGGGCTGGACGTCGCGTTCGGGTCGTTCTTCGTCGCTTCGCTGATTTGGGCGCTGCTTGCCGTGCCGATCCGCGGCTTGAGCTTCCTTGCGTTGTTTGGACGGTTTTTTCAGACTCCGTTCATCAGCGGGATAATGGTCCTGCTGCTGACGATGCAAATCGCCGGCGTCTCGCTGCCTAATTGGATCGGGCAGCCGTCGAGCCCGGGTTTCGTCAAGATCAATTTTTTCGCCGGCATGGTCGCGGTCGTGGTCTTCGTTCTGCTGACGCTTTGGGGCGGCAAGTGGTTCCGGCGATCCGCCATCTTGGCCGGTCTGATTGTCGGCACGGCTTGTTATTCCGGTTTTCTGCCGATCTCCTTTGCGCCGGTGGTAACGGCGCCGTGGATCGTGGTGCCGCGCGCTTTTCCTTTCGGCTTCGGGATACGGCTCGACGCCGTGTTGATTTTTCTTTTCGTGCTCGTTCCTTCGAGCATCAGCTCGATGGCGCTTTATCAGGTCGTCGCCAACTGGGGCAACGAAAAGATCACATCTTTGCGCATGTCGGAAGGCTGCTTTACGGCCGCGGTCGGCGCCATAATCGCCGCCACGGTCGGAACGTTCAGCACCACGGTTTACCCCGACAATATGGGCATGCTGCGCTCGACCCGCGTCGGTAGCCGCTATGGCACCGCGGCGGCGGGAATTCTCCTGGTCGTTCTCGGCAGCTGTGTCAAATTCGACATGTTGCTGGTCCTGGTGCCGACCGTGGTGCTGGCCGGCGTCGCCACGGTATTGTTCGGCATCATCATGGTGCATGGCATCCACCTGCTTGCGCAAACCGAGTGGCACGACCGCAATCTCATCATTGCCGGCGCGGCATTGATGGTGGGACTGGGCGGCCTTTTCGTCGAGCCGGAGACGGCGAAGGCGCTGCCGCTGACCATTCAACTCGTTCTGAAACAATCGGCGGTCACGGGAGGGTTTACGCTTCTTGTGCTGTACTGGCTCCTTGGCGACAAACCGAAGCAGCAAGATAGCAATGAGGTTCGCGGCGCCGGATCGAGCGCGCCGGTTCCCGCGCCGTGACGCCGGTCGAGTTTAACGCGGGATAAGGCTTCCGCGCCGTGCGGTTCGCCGCGGCGCGTCTGAAGTCGTTATTTTCAGGAAACGGGAAATGAAGCCGCGCCGCTTTGTCTATCATGACCCCACCAGCGTCGCCGAGGCGGCCGATTTGCTCGGCCGGCTCGATAATGCGCTGCCGCTGGCCGGCGGCCAGTCGCTAATGCCATTGCTGAATTTTCGCGTCGCCGCGCCGGATCATCTGATCGATCTCAACAACATTGCGGGGCTGTCCTATATCGACATCGACGGCAACGGACGCGGCCGATTCGGGGCAATGACCCGCCAGCGCGATCTGGAGTTCTCCGCCGACGTCGCCCGCGCCTTTCCAATTCTCCAAGAGGCGCTTTTCCACGTCGGGCATCGGCAGACCCGCAATCGAGGCACCTTCGGCGGGTCGCTCTGCCATCTCGATCCATCGGCCGAACTCGTGAACATGACCGTGCTGCATGACGGTCGCCTGCTCACCGCAAGCAAGGGCGCGGCAAGGAGCATTCCGGCGTCGGAGTGGGTCCGGGGTATCATGACCACCGCGCTCGAGCCCGGCGAACTCCTGACCGCGATCGAATTGACCGCTTGGCCCAAGGGCCATGGCTTTGCATTCGAGGAATTCGCGCGCCGTCACGGCGATTTTGCCATCGCCGCGGTTGGCTGCCTGGTGACGATGAATGCCGCCGGTTCGATTGAGCGGGTGGCGCTTTGCGTGTCCGGCCTCGGTGCGGGGCCGGTGCGGCTCGCCTCGGCCGAACGACTGCTGGTTGGACAGAAACCGTCGCATGAAGCGTTTTGCGCCGCTGCGGTCGAGGCGGAGGGGCTGGACGCGACCGACGACGCCTTCGTCAAGGCATCCTATCGCAAGCATCTCGCCCGCATATTGACCTATCGCGCCCTCGAACGAGCGGTAGGCGGACGATTGAGGGTGGCGGCGTGATCGACACCCGGAGGATCGAACTAACGGTCAACGGCCGCGCTTACGAACGCGAGGTCGAAACCCGCATGACGCTGGTCGACTTCCTGCGTCACGAACTCGATCTCACCGGAACCCATGTCGGCTGCGAGCACGGCGTCTGCGGCGTCTGCACCGTGCTGGTCAACGACATGTCGGCGCGAGCCTGCCTGATGCTGGCGGTCCAAGCCAACGGCAAGTCGATCACGACGGTTGAAGGGCTGGCCAATCCGGATGGCGCCCTCAACGTGTTGCAGCAGGCATTCCGAGACAATCACGGCCTGCAATGCGGCTTCTGCACCCCGGGCATGCTGACGACCTTGACCGAGTTTCTCGCCCATAATCCGCATCCGAGCGAAGCCGAAATACGAGTGGCAATCTCGGGAAACGTCTGCCGTTGCACCGGCTACCAATCCATTGTCGCCGCGACTTTGCAAGCCGCGCGCGTGTTGCGTGAAGGAAGGGCCTGAACATGGGGGCCAAGTGGTTCGGCGCGAGAGTCTTGCGCAAGGAGGACCCGGCGCTGCTCACCGGCAACGGCCGCTATGTCGACGACATCAAGCTGCCCGGCATGCTGCACGCGGTGGTGTTGCGCAGCCCGCATCCCCATGCCGGAATCCGCGGCATCGACAAAACCCGCGCGCTGGCGCTGCCGGGCGTCCACGCCGTCGTGACGCACGGCGATTTGCCGGAATCGATGCGCAATCAGCGGGTCCCGCTGTTGGTGCCGAATCCGGCGATCAAACAAGTTTACATGCCTTATTGCCTGGCCAAGGACGAAGTCTGCTTCGTTGGCGATCCGCTTGCCATCGTCGTCGCCGACGATCGCTACGTTGCCGAAGACGCCGCAGGCTTGGTCGAGATCGATTTCGAGGTGCTCGACTCGGTATCGGACTGCGCTGCGGCGTTGGAAAAGGGTGCGCCGATCTCGCATCGCGACGCCAATCCGGCGCTCGGCAATTTGGGAGCGCTGATTCCGCTTTCCGTCGGCAATGTCGAGGCGGCATTCGCCTCGGCGGCCCACGTGTTCCGCGAGAACATCTTCCAGCATCGCGGCGGAGCATTCTTCATGGAATGCCGCGGCATGATCGCCGCGCCCGATCCGGTGCAAGAAGCGCTCACGATCTACGTCTCGAGCCAGGGTCCGCATCGCCACAAACGCGTTCTGTTGGACCTGTTGGATTGGGCGGACCATCAATTGCGCATCGTCACGCCCGATGTCGGTGGCGGGTTCGGACCTAAGGGCAGCTTCTATGCCGAATATGGTGCGCTCGCCGCGACCGCGATGTTGCTGCGGCGCCCGGTCAAATGGATCGAGGACCGCGAGGAGAATTTTCTGTCGACTCAGCAGGAACGAGACCAGTACTGGGACTTGGAAATCGCGGTGGACAGGGATGCGAAGATTCTCGGCATCCGCGGCAGGCTTATCCACGATTCCGGCGCCTACATGCCCTGGGGCGTCGTGCTGCCATGGATTTCCGCGACCACGGTTCCCGGACCTTATGTCGTCCCGGCCTACAAGATCGACGTCCATTGCGCGCTCACCAATAAGGTTCCGACGTCTCCGGTGCGCGGCGGCGGCCGCCCGGAGGCGGTCGTGGCGATGGAGCGCCTCATGGATCGCGTCGCTCGCGAACTCAAGCTCGACCGCGCCGAAGTGCGGCGGCGCAATTTCATCCAGCCCGCGCAGATGCCCTACAATGTCGGAATTATTTTCCGCGATGGCCGCCCGGTGACTTACGACAGCGGCGACTATCCGACGGCGCAAGCGAAAGCGCTAGAGTTCATCGGCTACGACGGTTTTTCGGCGCGTCAGGCCGAGGCGCGCAAGCGCGGCCGCTATATCGGGCTGGGGCTCGGCAACGCCGTCGAAGCGACCGGTCTCGGGCCCTATGAAAGTGCGACCGCGCGAGTGTCCACCAGCGGCAAGATCACGGTCTATACCGGCGCGACGCCGCAGGGGCAGTCGCACAAAACCACCCTGGCCCAGATCGCCGCCGACCAGTTCGGCTGCGCGCCCGACGACGTTGCGGTCGTAACCGCCGACACCGCCGCGACCGGGCTCGGTGTCGGTTCATTCGCCGCCCGCACCGCCGTCAATGCCGGCAACTCGGTTCATCTCGCCTCCCGCCAGGCGGCGGAGAAGATCAAGGCATTCGCTGCCCAGATGATGGAGGTGTCGGAGGGCGACATCATCCTTGAGAACGGCTTTGCCAAGGTCGCCGGCTCCGACATCAAACGCAGCTTTCGCGAGATCGCTGCGCGCGCTGTCGGCATGCCCGGCTTTTCGATGAAGGGCGGACCGGAGCCGGGCCTCGAGGGGATCAGCCACTTCACGCCGGATCGGTCGACCTATTCCAACGGCACCCACATCGCCGAGGTCGAGGTCGACATCGAAACGGGACGGGTGACGATCCTGCGCTACGTCGTGTTGCACGATTGCGGCACCGTCATCAATCCGATGGTGGTGGAAGGACAGGTGGTCGGCGGCGTGATTCACGGCATCGGGAATGCGTTCTTCGAGCGCATGATGTACGACGAGCGGGCAAATCCGATCTCGACCCATTTCGGCGATTATTTACTGCCGCTCGCGACCGATTCCCCCAATGTCGAAATCCTGCATATGGCGACGCCGAGCCCGCTCAATCCGCTCGGCGTCAAGGGCGCCGGCGAGGGCGGCACGATCCCGGCGATCGCCACGTTGATATCGGCGGTCGAAAATGCGCTGGAACCGTTCGGGGTGAAGATTGCCGAAGCGCCGATCTCGGCGGCACGCATCGTGGAACTGCTCGGCGAGGCAGCCAAAGGGCGAACGCGGTAAGATCGGGTAGCCTACAAAAGCGCACCGCGCGCAAATCGAACGTTCGAGAAATCCCCATTTCATAAGCCAAACGCGCATTCCGGCGCACTCCGCCGTAGGTCATAGAAATTGCCCATAACAGATGGTTAATCGGGTCTTAACCTCAGCCCTCCTATGCTATGGCACCGGTGATGCGGCGGGCGGCCCCGCTGTTCATGATGTACAGAATGACCCGCGAGCCTGCCCCCCATCCTGTTGGCGCGATGCCCGCTCGCGCGACGAACACGCGCTCGCCCTTCGTGCGGACGCGCGAGCTCCTCGGCGATAGCCCGCCCGGCAAGCCCGCGATCAGCCTCGCGGTCGGCGAGCCGCAGCATCCGATTCCCGATTTCGTCGGCCCGGTGATCGCCGCCCATGTCGCGGAGTTCGGCCGTTATCCGGCGAACAAGGGCCTCGATGAATTCGCAGGCGCCGTCGCGCAATGGCTGGGCCGGCGCTACAAACTCGACCGCCCTGTCGATCCCGCAACCGAAGTGCTGGTGCTCAACGGTACGCGCGAGGGCCTTTTCCTGGCCGCGCTCGCCGCCAAGAACTGGGTGAAGCCCCGGGCGGGCCGGCCGGCCGTGCTGATCCCCAATCCGTTTTATGCCGCTTACGCCGCCGGCGCGATCGCCGCCGAGTGCGAGCCGGTCTATCTGCCGACCACGAGAGAAACCGGCTTCCTGCCCGACCTCGATGCGCTCAGCGAGCAACTGCTCTCGCGCACGGCGGCATTCTATATCGCCTCGCCGTCGAACCCGCAGGGCGCGGTCGCCGATCTCGCTTATCTGTCGCGGCTGACATCGCTGGCGCGGCGCTTCGGCTTCCTGATTTTTTCCGACGAGTGCTATTGCGAGATCTATAGCGATCGCGCCCCGTCGGGAATGCTCGAAGCCGCAGGCCCGGAATTCGCCAATGTCGCGATCTTTCACTCGCTGTCCAAGCGGTCGAGCCTGCCCGGGCTGCGCATCGGCTTTACCGCCGGCGACCGCACCTTCATGCGGACTTATCTCGAACTGCGCAATGTCGCGGCCCCGATGGTGCCGACGCCAATGCAGCATGTCGCCATCGCCGCCTATAACGACGAAAAGCACGTCGAGGAGAATCGGCAGCTCTATCGCGAAAAATTCGATCTCGCCGACCAGATTATCGGCGACCGCTATCGCTATCGCCGTCCCGCCGGCGGGTTTTTCCTCTGGCTCGACGTCGCGGCGCAGGGCGGCAGCGAGGCGGCGACGCTGCGGCTTTGGCGCGAGGGCGGCTTGCGCGTGGTGCCGGGCCGTTATCTGGCGCGCGAGCAGGCCGACGGCAGCAATCCCGGCGCCGACTATATCCGGGTCGCCATGGTGCAGAACAACGAGATCACCGCCGAGGCGATGCATCGCCTGGTGGCGGTGCTCGGCTGAGGCAAAGGGGATCGACACAGGCGATGTCGATGATCGAGCGCAGCATCGACGGGATGGCCGCTCTGTCCGGCCAGCTCGGCGCCATTTTGCAGCGGCGGTTGCGCGAGATGGGCGGCGTCGCGCTGATCAGCCTCGCCATGATGGGAGCGCTCGCGCTTGCCACCTGGTCGGTGCAGGATCCGTCGCTGAGCCATGCCACCGATGCGCCGGTGCATAATCTCTTGGGCATGCCCGGCGCCGTCGCCGCCGACCTGATGATGCAGCTGTTGGGGCTCGGCTCGCTGGCGCTGTTGTTGCCGGTCGCGGTGTGGGGCTATCGGCTGCTCGGCCACAGGCAGCTCAGCCACGAGCGGCTGCGCGTTTTGCTTTGGCTCGTCGGCGCCGCGCTCGCGGCGGCATTCGCCTCGTGCCTGCCGAACAGCCCGCATTGGCCGCTGCCCTCCGGGCTCGGCGGCGTCATCGGCGATGCCGCGCTGCGGTTGCCGGTTTCATTGCTGCATGTGCGGCTCGCCGGAGCAACCCGTTTTGCCGCGGCGCTTGCGTTCGGCGTCGCCGCGCTGTTCGCTTTCGCGGGCGCCGCCGGCATGCTCTGGCGCGGCGCGGTCGACGACTTCGACGAGGCAGCGCCGGTTGAGGACGACGACGGCGCATGGATATCGCGCGGCCGTCTGGCGCATTACCTGCTCAGCTTCCGCGCGCGGCTGGGGCGCCTGTTCGGCCGCCGGCGGCGCACCCCGCTGGGATTACGCGAAGAAGTTGGACTACCCCGCCGACGCATCGAGCCGCGCTTCGCTAGCGCGGCGGAGCGCTATGGCGACGAGGACGCGCACCAGGCGGCCGAAACCCCGCCGCAGCTGCGCCGGCCGCGCGCGCCGCGACCGCGCCGCTCAAGCGGCGGCTACGTTCTTCCCGCGCTCGAATTGCTGACGCCGCCGAGCAAAATCGGCCGCGCCACCGTCAGCTCCGAAATATTGCAGGAAAACGCCGCCGCGCTCGAAGGCGTGCTCGCCGATTTCGGCGTGCGCGGCGAGATCATCAATGCCCGGCCCGGTCCGGTGGTGACGCTTTACGAGCTTGAGCCGGCGCCGGGCATAAAATCGTCGCGCGTCATCAGCCTCGCCGACGACATCGCGCGCTCGATGAGCGCGCTCTCCGCCCGCGTCGCCGTAGTGTCGGGACGCAACGCCATCGGCGTCGAACTGCCGAATCCGAGCCGCGAAAGAGTCTACTTACGCGAGCTCCTGGCCTCGCGCGATTATGCCGAAACCGCCGCCCGTCTGCCGCTCTGCCTCGGCAAGGCGATCGGCGGCGAGGCGGTGCTGGTAGATCTGCAGCGCATGCCGCACTTGCTGATCGCCGGCACCACCGGCTCCGGCAAATCGGTGGCTATCAACACCATGATCTTGAGCCTGGTTTACCGGCTGCGGCCCGACCAGTGCCGGCTGATCATGGTCGACCCCAAAATGCTGGAACTGTCGGTCTACGACGGCATCCCGCATTTGCTCACGCCGGTCGTCACCGATCCGAAAAAGGCCATTGTCGCGCTCAAATGGGCGGTGCGCGAAATGGAGGAACGCTATAAGAAAATGTCGAAGCTCGGCGTGCGTAATATCGACGGCTACAACGCGCGCGTCGCCGAGGCGAAAAGCAAAGGCGAAAAGCTCAGCCGCACCGTCCACACCGGCTATAATCGCGAGACCGGCGAAGCGATCTACGAGAACGAGGAGCTCGATCTCGAACCGCTGCCCTATATCGTCGTCATCGTCGACGAGATGGCCGACTTGATGCTGATCGCCGGCAAGGACATCGAGGGCGCGGTGCAGCGGCTCGCGCAAATGGCGCGCGCGGCCGGCCTGCATGTGATCCTGGCGACGCAGCGTCCGTCGGTCGACGTCATCACCGGCACGATCAAGGCCAATTTCCCGACCCGCATCTCGTTCCAGGTCACCTCGAAGATCGACAGCCGCACCATTTTGGGGGAACAAGGCGCCGAGCAGCTGCTCGGCCAGGGCGACATGCTCTACATGGCCGGCGGCGGGCGCATCAGCCGCGTGCATGGGCCGTTCGTCTCCGACGAAGAGGTCGAGAAGGTCGTGCGCCACCTGAAATCGCAAGGAGTGCCCGAATATCTCGAAGCCGTCACCGCCGAGGAGCCGCAGGACGAGAACGGCAACCCGATCTTCGACGCGACCGCGATGGGCGGCGAAGCCGGCGACCTCTACCAGCAGGCGGTGCAGGTCGTGGTTCGCGACCGCAAGGCTTCGACGAGCTACATTCAGCGCCGTTTGCAGATCGGTTACAACCGCGCCGCCTCATTGGTGGAGCGCATGGAGCAGGAAGGGAT
Source organism: uncultured Alphaproteobacteria bacterium (assembly GCA_963823225.1). Lineage (GTDB taxonomy): Bacteria > Pseudomonadota > Alphaproteobacteria > Rhizobiales > Xanthobacteraceae > BOG-931. The sequence goes on from CAWGKM010000002.1 coordinate 807,474, forward strand.
CGTCGGGCAGGCCAACCATGCCGGTAAGCGGGAAATTCTGATCGAAGGCGGCGACGACGACGATAGCTATTGAGAATCGGGCGTTTGCGCTTTAAGCCGGAAGGCAGCCGCGAATTCGCCATAACGTGCGTATAGCGGATGGCGTCAGACGGGCGCGCGTGCGTACGGGACAAATCGGGCGGGAGAGGGATATGGCGCAACGGGGCTCGGCCAAACTCGGCCCGACGATCGTAATCGCGGCATTGCTCTGCGGGCTCATCGGCGCCGCGACCGCTTTTGCCGAGGACGTGCCGCTGCCGACGCCGGCGCCGCTGCCCAAAACCGGCGCCGCGCCGGCGCCGACCAATAGCGTGCCCGCCGCGACGTCCGGGCTGCCCGGATTCTTCCCGTTCTCCGCTTCGTCCGACAAGAGTTCTTCGGCGTCGGCGGCGCCGTCGGGTTCGTCGAGCCCGGCGACCGCGTTCGACGACAAGCAGCGCGCGCTGCTCGACCGCATCAGCAAGTATCTGTCGAGCATCCAGACCATGGAGGGGAATTTCGTCCAGATCGGACCCGATGGCGGGCGGACCCAGGGCACCTTCTATCTGCAAAAGCCCGGCCGAGTGCGCTTTGAGTACAATCCGCCGAGCCCGATCGACATCATCTCCGACGGCTCCTCGGTCGTGGTGCGCGACCGCAATCTGGCGACGCAGGATCTCTATCCGCTGTCGCAAACGCCGCTGCGCTACCTGCTCGCCGAGCGCATCGACCTGCTCCGCGACACCGACGTGGTCAGCGTCACGTCCGACGACAGTTTCGCCACCGTCGTCATCGAGCAGAAGCAATTGATGATCGGCACCGACCGGCTGATGATCATGTTCGATGCCAAGGATCTCACGCTCAAGCAGTGGACCGTCACCGATCCCCAGGGCTTCGACACCACGGTCGCGGTTTATAATCTCGACACCACCAAACAGCCCGATCCCAACCTGTTCGTCATCAATTATCAGCGCAACCCGGGAATCAGTAATCAGTAATCGGGAGTCAGGCATCAGGAAGCAGAAAGCGATTTGCCCGCTCAAGCTTTATCTACTGACTGCCCCCGACCCCCCCGACCCCCACCCCTGACCCTCGATCCCTGACTTCTGTTTCCTGATCGTGAAGCTCACCCTGACAACCTGGAACATCAATTCGGTGCGGCTGCGCATCGATCTGGTCGCCAAATTCGTCAAAGCGGTCCAGCCCGACATTCTTTGCCTGCAAGAGACCAAGTGCCCGGACGACGCTTTTCCGCTCAAGCGTTTCAAGCGGCTCGGCTACGATCACGTCGCGCTCAACGGCCAGAAGGGCTATCACGGCGTCGTGGTGGTCTCGCGGCTGCCGTTCGAGAATTTCAATATCCAGATTTTTTGCGGCAAGACCGACTGCCGCCATATCTCCGCGGCGTTCGGCGAGCGCGCCGGCCTGCGCGACCCGATCACGGTGCATAATTTCTATGTCCCCGCCGGCGGCGATATTCCCGACCCGGCGGTCAAACCCGAAATTCGCCCACAAGCTCGCCTTCCTCGACGAAATGCGCGATTGCGCCGCATTGCGGCCGGCGCCGCGCGAGCGGGCAATCCTGCTCGGCGACCTCAACGTCGCGCCGCTCGAACACGACGTTTGGAGCCACAAGCAGATGCTGCGCGTGGTGTCGCACACGCCGATCGAATGCGAGAAGTTCACCGGCGCGTTGGCTGCGGGCGGCTGGGTCGACAGCATGCGCCGGCTCACGCCCGAGCCGGCCAAGCTCTACACCTGGTGGAGTTACCGCGCCGCCGACTGGCGCGCCGCCGATCGCGGGCGCCGGCTCGACCATTTTTGGACTTCGCCGATGCTGGCCGACCGCGTCGCCGGCATCGCCATCGCCAAGAGCTATCGCGGCGCCGCGCGGCCGTCCGACCACGTGCCGGTGACGGCGACGCTGGAGGTTTAGCGTCGCGCGTTACGATCGCGGGCCGGTACCGCGCGCCAGCGCGGCGCGGACATTCTCCAGTTCGCGGGCCCATTGGTCGGTTCGCGATACGATGATCTCGCGCAGCCGCTGCGCGGCGTCCGGATAGTTTTCCAGCATTTTCAGGAACATGGCGCGCGAAATGCGCAGGACGATCGAATCCTCGCGTGCGGTGACGGTGGCCGGGCGGCGCGTTTCGGTGAGCAGCGCCGATTCGTCGAGCAAAGCGCCTGGCTCGGCAATTACTTCGCCGTCGCTGGCGCGTTCCCGGCGCAGCCCGAAGGAGCCGTGCTGGACGATATAGGCGCAGTCGGCGGTCTCGCCGGCCGTGAACAGCACTTGGCCGGCTTGCACCGCGTAGCTTTCGGCGCCGATGGCGAGGATGCGCAATGCGCCGGCGCCGAGGCGACGCAGAATCGGCACCCGCTCAAGGAACGCGATGTCATCCTCGATAGTCATGACAATCCGCGATCACGGCACCAGTTTGTAGCCGCCGGCTTCGGTGACCAGGATGGCGGGCGCGGCTGCATCTTTCTCGATCTTCTGCCGTAATCGGTAAATGTGGGTCTCCAGCGTGTGCGTGGTAACGCCTGAATTGTAGCCCCAGACTTCCTGCAACAGCGTTTCGCGCGACACCGGCCGCTGGCCGGCGCGGTAAAGATAGCGCAGGATCGAGGTCTCCTTCTCGGTCAGCCGGACCTTGTTGCCCTTCGGGTTGAGCAGGAGCTTCGAACTTGGCCGGAACGTGTAAGGGCCGATGGTGAATACCGCGTCTTCGCTCGCTTCGTGCTGACGAAGTTGCGCCCGGATGCGCGCCAACAACACGGCGAACCGGAACGGCTTGGTCACGTAATCGTTGGCGCCGGATTCGAGGCCGAGGATGGTGTCGGAATCGGTATCGTGGCCGGTCAGCATGATGATCGGCGCCTTGAAGCCGTTCTTGCGCAGAATACGCACGGCTTCGCGGCCGTCGATGTCGGGCAGGCCCACATCCATGAGGACGAGGTCGATCTGTCCGGTCTTGGCCGCTTGCACGCCCTTGCTGCCGGTTTCGACCGCGACAGCCTCGAACTCCTCGTGCAGCGAAAGCTGTTCGGTCAGCGCATCGCGCAACTCGGCATCGTCATCGACAATGAGAATCTTCCGCGTATTCGGCATGAAGTCCGAGCCCCGCCGCCGCTTTGCCGCGCCGCCAGGCGCGCAGTAGAAAGGTTGAGAATACAAGACGGAGCCCGCGTTGGGAAACCGGCCCGGTTGCCATGCGACGAACTTCGCTGCGCTTCATTCGTATCCGCGCCCGGCCGGGCCGGCGCGCCCAGGGCTGGCTATTCGCCGGACCGACGACACGACGCGTCGCGCTCGGCCGCAGCGGCATCAAGGCGGGCAAGCGCGAGGGCGACGGCGCCACGCCGGCCGGCCGGTTTCACCCGGTCCGCTTGTGGTGGCGGGCCGACCGGCTGCCTCGGCCGCGGACCTTGCTCCCGGTCCGCCGCATCGGGCCCGACGATGCTTGGTGCGAGGACCCGGCGGACCGCCGCTATAACCAAGCGATCCGCCGCGCGGCGAATGAACCGGGCGACCGGCTGCATCGCGACGACGGCCTTTACGACCTCATCGTCGAAATCGATCACAACACGCGGCCACGCATTGCCGGACGCGGCAGCGCGGTATTCATCCATGTCGCCCGCGCCGGCTTTGCGCCCACTGCGGGTTGCGTCGCGCTGCGGCGCAACGAGCTCATGGCTTTGCTTGCCAAGCTTTCGCCAAAGACGAGAATCATGATTCATTATTAGCGGCGGACGCGCGCGCCGAAGATTGCCGTGCCGATCCGCACATGGGTGGCGCCGAAGGCGATCGCGGTTGCGAAATCGGCGCTCATGCCCATCGACAGCAGTTTCAGACCGTTGCGGCGGGCGATCTTGGCGGTCAGCGCGAAATGCGGCGCCGGCGCTTCGTGGTACGGCGGCAGGCACATCAAGCCCGAAATTTCCAGGCCATAGCGGTCGCGGCAAGCGGCGAGAAAGGCGTCGGCGTCTTGCGGCAGCACGCCGGACTTTTGCGCTTCGGCGCCGGTATTGATCTCGGCGAACAAGAGCGGGCGCCGCCCCTGCCTGGCGATTTCGCGGGCCAGCGCCTCGGCCAGGCTCGCCCGATCGACCGAATGGATGGCGTCGAACAGCGCCACGGCGTCCTTGGCCTTGTTCGACTGCAGCGGGCCGATCAGATGCAATTGGATGGCATCGCCGCGCGCCGCCTGCCGCGCCATCAGCGGCGGCCATTTGGCCTTGGCCTCCTGTACGCGGTTTTCGCCGAAAACGCGCTGGCCGGCGGCGATCACGGGCTCGATCGCGTCCGCGGCGAAGGTTTTCGACACCGCCACCAGCGTGACGGTTGCGGGATCGCGCCCGGCATCGCGGCAGGCCCGCGCGATGTCCTCGCGTACCGCCGTTATGCCGGTGTCGGGAGTCTGTTGCCGGTTCATGCTTTCCATTTCGTCAACGGCTGCGCGAAAGCTCAAATTTTAGCTATCGCGCGAGGCGCATTTTTACGCGTGGCCGCTAGCTTATGGAACGGGGTGGGGGAAGCTCAGTATGTCGGCCGACCACGCAAAATCCAAGACCTCGTCGCGGCGCAACCGGCCGATTCTGAGCATTCGCGCCCGGCTGATCGTGCTCGTGCTGCTGGCGATCGTGCCGTTGATGCTCGAGCGCGTCCACGGACTCGAAATCGCCCGCGCCGCGCGCACCGAACGCGCCAATGCCGAGGTCGTCGACCTCGCCCGGCGCGGCGTCGAGTCGCAGCGCGACATCATCTATTCGGTTCGCGCGCTGTTGCAGATCGTGTCGCGCGTCTACGCCAGGGTGCCGCTCGAACAGTCCAACTGCAACCCATACCTGGCCGACCTGACGACCGACATTCCCTGGATCCGCAACTTGTCGGTCGCCGCAACCGACGGCCGCATCAAGTGTTCCACCGAGCCCTTGGCGATCGGATTGAACGTCTCCGATCGTCCGCACTTTCAGGATGCGCTGAATTCGCGCGAATTCGCGCTCAGCGATTATCTGATCAATCGGCTCAATCAGCTGCCCAGCCTCGTCGCCACCTATCCCATCATGACCGACGACGGATCCGTCACCGGGGTCGTGATGGCGGTGATCAATCTGCAATGGATCGGCGAACTCGCGGCGACCGCCGCGCAACATTCGGGCGCGTCGGTCATGCTGCTCGACGGCAGCGGAAGGCTGATCGCCGGCTCTGCCGACCAAGGGGCCTTTATCGGCAAGCAGTTCGCCGGCCACGCCCTGACGCGGGAAATGCTCGCCAACGACGACGGCACGATCACGGCGCCCGGCTTCGACGGCGTCCGGCGCATCTTCGCCTATGTCCGCGTGCCGTGGACGCAGGCGCGACTCGCGGTCGGACTCGACGAAAGCGCCGTGCACAACGGCATCGACAATGAAATCGACATCGCCTACCTGCAACTCGGCGTGATCGGCATGTTCGTCCTGCTGCTGGCATGGTTCGGCGGCGAGCAGCTCGTGGTGCGCCCGATCCGGTCGCTGGTGCGCACCGCGGCGCGTTTCGGCCGCGGCGATCTGCACGTGCGCGCGTCGCAGGAGCGCTGGGTCGCCGAATTCGCGCCGCTTGCCGCGGCGCTTGACGACATGGCCGCCAAACTTGCCGCGCGCGAGGAGGAATTGCAGATCGCCAACCAGCACCTCGAAGAGCTGGCAAGCCTCGACGGGCTCTCCGGGCTCGCCAACCGGCGCGGCTTCGACCGTCAGCTCGAGCGCGATTGGCGGAGCGCCGCCGAGCGCGGCGAGCCGGTCGCGCTGATGATGGTCGATATCGATCATTTCAAGCTGTTCAACGACCGCTACGGCCACGTCGCGGGCGACACCTGCTTGCGCGCGGTCGGCGAGACGTTGTCGCTGGTCACGCTGGAAACCGCCGTCCTGGTCGCCCGCTATGGCGGCGAGGAATTCGCGCTGCTGCTGCCCGGCCTCGACCTCGAACGGGCCACCGCGCTCGCCGACGAGGCGCGCAAGGCGGTCGAAGACCTGCTGATCAATCACTCGGAATCGCCGTGCGGGCACGTCACCGTCAGTATCGGCGTCGAGTCGATGGTGCCGAACAAATTTCAGACGGCGGCCGACCTGGTCGAGGCGGCCGACAATGCGCTTTATGACGCCAAACGCCGCGGCCGCAATAACGTGGTCGCGCACGCGCCTACGCTGCTGCGCGCGGCGTCCTAAGGGACTTCTACCCGAGCCGGCGCCAGCCCTCGGCAGCGTTTGCGCTGTTGGTGGAGGCGTTGAGGCACCGTTAGCGGCGTTTTCCCGGGCGCAGCGCAGCATGCAGCGAAGCGAACTGATGCGCTGCAGACCCGGAATCGTTACAGTCTCGGAGCTTAGGACGATCCCGGAACAACGGCGCACCACTTCGTGCTGCGCCGCATCCGGGAAACGGTTTCAATATAGCGGAGGTTCGCATGTCCCGACTCACCGTTTTCCTCGCGCGATTCATTGGCCTTTTCACCGTCTTGCTCGTGGTTGGCTTGCTGGTACGCGGCAGCGCAATGGTCGAGACCGCGGTTGCCGATGGGCCGGTTATGCTTGTCTACGCCATAATCAGCCTCGCAGCGGGCCTCGCGATGATACTCGGGCACAACGTCTGGTCGGGCGGTGCACTACCGGTGGTCGTCACTTTGGTCGGATGGTTGATCCTCGTGAAAGGTCTAATGCTTTTGTTTGTAACGCCCGACGCGTTGCAGCAGCTCTTTGACCACATGCAATATGGCGCCCATTACTATCTCTATCTCACGCCCTCCCTCGTGATTGGCCTTTATCTGACCTGGGCCGGCTTCACCGCGCCATCTCCGAACGCTGGATGAGAATAACTTCTCCGGCACCGTTAAAGCGGCGGCGGGCTGGGGTGACCCGTCAGGATTTGCCGGCTTTCGACTTTTTCTTCTTCGTTTTGTTCTTTTTCGTTTTGCTCGCGGAGCCCGCCTTGCGCTTTTTCTCCGGCGGCGCCCAGATCATGCCTTCGAGCTTCATGCCGTCCGGATCGGTGAAATAGACCGCGTAATAATTGCGGTCGTAATACTCGCCCGGCGGATCGACGACGTCCATTGCGTTGGCATCGAGAAAAGCGCCGAGCGCGTCGACATCCTTGCGGCTGGCAAGCTCGAACGCGTAATGATGAAAGCCGATGTCGCCTTTGCGGTATTTGCGTTTCCTGCCTTCGGCGTCGGCGGCGGCGATCCAAAACAGCGTCTTGCCGTTGCTCCAGCCGGCCATGTCGGCGTATTCATGTTTGAGCTTGAAACCGAGAAACTTTAGCAGCTTGCCGTAAAACTCCTTGGAGCGCGCGAAGTCGCCGACGCTCAGAACCAGATGGTCGACACCGACGATTTTGGGCATGGGATCGTCCTTGGCGCCGGCGGGTTGCCCTGATCCGGGCTAGGGCGGTAGATAGCAACGCCATGCCGCGCACCTTATTCGGCAAGATATGGGAGTTTCATTGCGTCGGCCAGCGCAGCGACGGCCGCGAACTCATCTATATCGACCGCCACGTCCTTCACGAACTGCACGCGCACCACGCCTTCGCGCAATTGGCGGGGCAGCAGCGGCCGGTGCACCGGCCCGACCTGACCTTTGCGGTGCAGGATCATACGGTGGCGACAAAACCCGGCCGCGACGACGGCAGCAATCCATCCGGCACCGCTTTTATCCGGGCCATGCGCGAAGGCTGCCGCAAGAACGGCATCAGGCTGTTCGACATCGACGATCCCGAACAGGGCATTTGCCACGTCGTGGCGCCGGAACTCGGCATCGTGCTGCCGGGCGCGACGCACGCGGTCCCCGACAGCCACGCCAGCACGGTCGGCGGCGTCGGCGCGCTGGCGTTCGGCTGCGGCACCAGCGAACTCGCGCACATCCTCGCCACGCAGGTGATGGCGCTCAAGCGGCCGAAGCGCATGCGGGTGCGGCTCGACGGCCGGCTCGGCGCCCATGTCAATGCCAAGGATGTCGCCCTGCGGCTGATCGCCGAACTCGGCGTCGCCGGCGCGCGCGGCTACGCCGTGGAATATGCCGGCGCGGCAGTGCGCGCCATGCCGATCGAACAGCGCATGACGCTGTGCAATCTCAATATCGAAATGGGCGGCCGCTCGGGCTTGGTGGCGCCCGACGAGGCGACCTTCGCCTGGCTCGGCGGTCGCCCGTTTATCCCGCAAGGCGCGCTCTGGGAGCGCGCGCTTGAACATTGGCGCACGCTCAAGTCCGACGACGATGCCGGGTTCGACCGTGACGTCATCCTCGACTGCGCAGGGCTAGAGCCGCAGATCACCTGGGGCACCGATCCGAGCCAGGTCGTCGGTATTTCCGGCCGCGTCCCACAACCGGACGCGGTCGAGCCCGGCCGCCGCGCCGCCGCGGAAAGCGCCTTCGCCTATATGGGGCTTAAGCCGGGAACGCCGCTTGCCGGCCTGCCGGTCGATCGCGTCTTCATCGGCTCCTGCACCAATAGCCGCCTGCCGGACCTGCAGACCGCCGCCGCGGTGGTGCGCGGCCGTCGCGTTGCCGCCGGCGTCACTGCCATGGTCGTGCCCGGCTCCTCGAGCGTGAAGCGCGAGGCGGAAGCTGCGGGGCTCGACCGCGTGTTCCGCGATGCCGGCTTCTTCTGGGGCGAGTCCGGCTGCTCCATGTGTGCGGGAGGAAATGGCGACCGCGGCCAGCCCGGCGAGCGCTGCGTGTCGACCACCAACCGCAACTTTGAAAACCGCCAGGGGCCGAAGGTACGCACGCATCTCGCCAGCCCGGCGACCGCCGCGGCCACCGCGATCGCCGGACATATCGCCGACGTCCGGCAATTGCTGGCGGGAGCGGCATGATGCAGCCGTTCAAAAATCATACCGGCATCGCCGCGCCGCTCGTCAAGGACGACATCAATACCGACCAGATCGCGCCCATCCTGCAATCACGCAGCCTCAAAGAGGATTACAAGGCGATGCTGTTTCATCGCGCCCGCCGGCGCGAGGACGGCAGCGAAGATCCGGATTTCGTCCTCAACAAACCGCAGTTCCGCGCCGCCGGCATCCTGGTGACCGGCCACAATTTCGGCGCCGGCTCCTCGCGCGAGTCCGCGGTATGGAGCATGCTGGCGAACGATATCCGGGTCATCGTGGCGAAGAGTTTTGCCGACATTTATCGCGAGAATTGCCTGCAAAACGGCTTGTTGCCGGTAGTGCTCGGCGCGCCGGACGCCGATGCCTTTATCGCCCGGGTCGCCGCCGCCGACGGCTCAGCGCCGTTCACGGTCGATCTGGTGACGCAGCGCATCAGCGGCCCGGGGGGTGCGGATATCGCGTTCGAAATATCGGCCGCGGACCGCACCCGGCTCCTGGAAGGCCTCGACGATATCGGGCTGACGCTCAAGCACAGGGATGAAATCGTGAGTTGGGAGCGCCGCGCCGCCGAGATGCAGCCGTGGCTGCAGGCAGTAACCGACAGTCGGCGCTGATTTCTGTCAGCTCAACATTTGCGGAAAAAACGGTAAATCTCCGGAGCTTGCATCCAGAGGATTTGAAAAAAAGCCAGACCGCCGTGTTGATTGATCCAGGCGCGGATGTCCTGGGGATAGGCCTTCCACAATTGATCGGTGGCAAACTGCATCGTCGCCAAATGGAAGCCGAAAGTCGCGTTGGGCGTTACGCAAATGTTTTTGCGCGGAATATAGCCCAGGAGAATTGTGCAGGCGGACAGGCAGGGGCCGGTAATTCGTACGTCGACCCCCTGTGCGGCGAGCTTCTCCCATCGCATTTGATACATGAAGACAAAACCACCGCGATCGTTGGAGATTTCAGCCGTTTCCGCGCTTGCGACCGAGGTAACGAGAGATAGAATGACGGCTAAAACGTATTGCCGGGTTCTCATAACGGGCTCCGTTGGCAGGCGCGATTGAACGCCGGCCGAATTATCAATCGACTGGCGCCGTCGCCGCAATGGAGGAAATTTCACAATGAACGCGCGAGAGAAGTTCAGGGCGATAATGGCGGGCAAACGGCTGGTGCTGATGCCGGGCGCCTATGACGCGCTGTCGGCGCGCATCATGGCGGCGGAGGGTTTCGAGGCGATCTGCGCCGGCGGCTATGCCGCGATCGGCTCGATGCTGGCGCAGCCCGATACCGGCCAGTCCAACATGCGCGACTATGCCGATCACTATGGACGCATCTGCGCGGCCGTCGAGGCGCCGGTTTATGTCGATGCCGATACCGGGTTCGGCGGCGTCAACAATGTTCGGCAGATGGTGCGCGCCTTCGAGGCCGCCGGCGTCGCCGGTGTTTTCATCAGCGATCAGGTCTTTCCCAATCGCTGCGGCTATCTGCCCGGCAAGCAGGTGATCCCGGTCGAGCAGATGCTGGCCAAGATCAAGGCGGCGCTCGACGCCCGGCGCGATGCCGACTTCTTCATTGCCGGGCGCACCGACGCTGCGGGCGTCGAAGGCCTCAATGCGGCAATCGGGCGCTGCCAGCTATTCATGGACGCCGGCGCCGACATGGCAAAGCCCATGGGCGTCGACGCGATCGAGGACATCAAGCGCGTCATTCGCGAAGTGGGCGGACCGCACATGGCGACGCTGTCGCAGGCGGCCGGCTTCAAGCAGAGGAGCTTGGAGGAGCTCGAAGCGGCCGGTGTCGTCGCCGCGACGTTTCCCTCGATCGCGCTGTTTGCCGCCGCCGCTGCGGTGCGCAATGTGTTGCGCATACTCAAGCGCGAGAACTCACTCACCCCGACGTTCGAGCACCTGCTGCCGCTGGAAGACTATTACGAGCTGGTCGGGCTGAAGGATCAACTGGCGCGCGAGGAAAGCTACGACAGAACCGCGGCGGCGCTCGCTCACAAACGCGCGGCTGAATAGCCGGATTGTTTCGTCGGGCCCTCGTACGCGGAGGGGAGCCTGAAAAAGAAAGGGGCCGGCGTAAAGCCGGCCCTTCCCCCATACAATAGCTGTACAGCTACCCCTTTGTAACTACCGGCGGTGGGGCCTTACCCTTGCCGACATCCGCGCAGCCGGCGATGGTCAGGAGAGCCAACACCGCGGCCGTTGCTATAGCGAGTTTTTTCATGAAGAGAACTCCCCCATGTCATGACGGATTAACCTTACAGAGGGGCCAACCCGTCCTCTAGTGCAGAAAAGACACAGTCACGATTTGAATGCGCCGCACTGGCGGTTTCGACGGGACGGGGCGGACTTGGCGAAGCCAAACCGCCTTAATCTTTCGTAAACCGGGCCTGGTCCAGCCGTTTCCCCGGCAGGACGATCCGAATCCGGGCCAGCCAGCCGGGTTTTCCACCGAATTCCCTTGCCCAATCCCGGGAGGGCAGAGTTGCAAATATGGCGCACCACGGAAAATCCACAGTGTCCGCCGAACATTTGCCGCCGGGCAAAGGCCAATTCTTGGTAGCATTGAGGTACTCGATGCGCTGGACCGAAACCGAACCGCGCGGCGTCGCCGCGGCAGGTTCGGTTTGCGAAACGGCTACCTCGATGGCTCCTATCGGTCAGTCGGAGGGCATCATGCGGCATCAGCTAAGCGACCGGACCCGGCCTGTTTGGCTGGCGGCCGTCGTCGCCGCAACCGCACTGATGGGCCTCGGCTTCTCCGCAGCAAGCGCGCAGACCAGCGCCAAGCCGATCGTCAGGCCGGTTTATGCCAGGGCGCCCTTGGTCACCAGCGGCTCCGGGCAGTACTACATCGAGTTTCGTTCGCGCTTTGCCTGGGACTACGGCCACACTTATATCGTTCATGGCCGGGTCGGCGAGACGCCCACCAAAGACAGCGTTGCCGGCCTGTCTCCGGTCGGCGACGACGCGACCGCCTGGGTGATCGGGCATTATGTCCCGGTGCCCGCCGAAACCGGATGGACCGACGGCGATCTTGAGGACAAATACGTGACGGCGCGCTATCGCGTGCTGTTGAACAAGGACGAATACGATCGCGATATCGCTTACATCAAGGAGCTGCAAAGCCGCTCGCACATGTGGAGTGCGGAGCTCTATAATTGCAATGCCTTCGTGGCGGACGTGGCCAAGCATATGGGTCTGCAAGTCCCGTCATCGACGCTGATCTATCCGAAAATTTTCGTCACCCACCTTCGGTTGATCAACACCGGGCATCCGGGCGCGGCGGACACGCTCGTCAGCGATAATGTCAAGGAAATGAGCAATCCGACGCGCGACGGCAGGGCAATGATCGTTAGCGGCGTCCATACCATTCGCCCGGACGGCACGGCGGCGACGGAGCCGGCGACGCCGACGCCCAAAGTCACGATCGGTCCGGTTCGAATATCGGGCAGGTAGCATTCCCCCAAACGACGGTCGAGCCGTGCAAGTATCGAAATTCAGCGTGATTGCCGCATTGGCGGTCGGCCTGGCAGTTTCCGGTTGCGCAACCACCGCGCCGCAGAGCACTGCGGCATCCGGCAGCACCGCCGCCAATGCCGCTCCCACTGACGCCGGCGCCGGCGCGCAGCGCGATCTTACCCCGCAAGAGAAGAAAGTAATTGCCGACGCCGTCGCGCCGTCGCTGCGCGATCCGAAATCGGCCAAATACCGATGGGCAAAGTTTCCCGTGGTCGTGACCGAAGACTCGGTCAATTATTGCGCCATCGTGGACGCCAAGAGTCCCTACCCCGCCTACGACGGCAAGCAAGACTACATCGTCGAAGCAAGGGTTGTCGGCGGCCACGTCTCCTCGGCCGTCATGGGGCTGATCGCCGGCGGCAAAGACGCCGCGATCGTTGCCAATATGTGCGCCAAATACGGCCTCGATCCCAACAAATCGAGCTGACCAGCTCGGCTGGAGCCTAATCGGTTTCGATGGAATCAAAACCGGGCTCTAGCTTTTTTTTGCCGGCGGCGCCCATTCCTCGGCGCTGGCGCCGGCGAGCGCCCGCACCCGCTCTTCATCGCTGGCGAATTCGGCGGCGGCGCCGGAATAGACCACGTGACCGTCGTCCAGCACATAGGCGCGGTCGGCGATTTCGACGGCGGCACGCACATTTTGCTCCACCAGCAGCACCGAAATGCCCTGCGCGCGCGCAGAAGTGATGACTTTGAACACGTCCTGGACGATCAAGGGAGCCAGCCCCTGGCTCGGCTCGTCCAGCAGCAGCAGCTTGGGGTTCAACAATAGCGCGCGGGCGATCGCCAGCATTTCCTGCTCGCCGCCGGATAACTGGCGGCCCTTATTGCCCTTGCGCTGAGCGAGCCGCGGAAACAGCTCGTAGATGCGCGCGATCGTCCATGGTCCTTGGCGCTCCAGCGGCACTTTGAGGTTTTCCTCGACCGTCAGGTTGGGAAAGATGCGGCGCCCCTCGGGTACGTAGCCGACGCCGAGAGCGGCGACCCGGAACGGCGGCCAATCGGTGGTGGCATGGCCGAAAATCCGTACCGCGCCTTCGCGCGCATGCGTCAAACCCATCAGGCTGCGCAGCGTCGTCGTCTTGCCGGCGCCGTTGCGGCCCAGCAGCGTGACGATCTCGCTGTCGCGCACCTCAAGCGCGACGCCATGCAGAATGTGGCTCTTGCCGTAATAGGTGTGGAGGCCTTCGGCCTCGAGCACGATGCCGGTCACGCTGCCACCTTTCCCAAATAGGCCGCCTGCACCGCTTCGTTGGCGGCGATCTCCTGCGGCGTGCCGTCGGCGAGGAACTTGCCCTGATCGAGCACCATGATGCGATCGGCAAGGTGAAAGACCACGCGCATGTCGTGCTCGATCAGCACGATCGTCAGCTTCTGGTCGCGATGCAGCTTCCGGATCAATTGGGTGATGTCGTAGGTTTCCTGATCGCCCATGCCGGCGGTCGGCTCGTCGAGCAGCAAGAGCCGCGGCTTGAGCGCGAGCGCCATCATGATCTCGGTGGCGCGCTGGTCGCCATGGGCGAGCTCGCCGACCAGCCGGTCGGCCTTTTCGGTGAGGCCGCTCATTTCCAGGAGATCGACGACCCGCGCCTTGACCTCGCCGTCGGCGTCCTGCGACTGCCACATGCGCAAACGATAGCCGCTGGCAACTTCGACCGCGATCCGCAGATTTTCCCGTACCGTCAGTTCGGGGAACACCTCGGTGATTTGGAAGGTGCGGGCGATGCCGCGCCACACCCGCCGCGCCGGCAGCAATCCGGTGACGTCCTCGCCGTTGAAGATTATGCGACCCGACGTCGGCGTGAAGAACCCGGTGATCAAATTGAAGAAGGTGGTTTTGCCAGCACCGTTGGGGCCGATGATCGCCCGGAGCTCGCCCTTTTCGACCTTGAGCGAGACCTCGTGCACCGCGACCAGGCTACCGAAATTCTTGCTCGCGCGATTGACCTCCAGGAGGCTCATGCGCGCCTCCGCTGCTGCAAGAAGCCTAACAATCCCCGCGGGAAAAACAGCACCACCAGCACGAAGAGAAAGCCGATGAAGATCTGCCAGTTGATGGTGACGCTCGAGACGTAGTCCTGGAACACGACGAAGAGGATCGCGCCCAAAAGCGGCCCCCAGAAGCTGCGCATGCCGCCCATCACCGCCATCATCACGAAATCGCCCGACTGGCTGTAATGCAGGCCCCTGGGGTCGGCGAAGTTGTTGACCAGCGCGTAAAGCGACCCGGCATAGGCCATGAAAAAGCAGCTGAGCGTGAAGGCGATCCAGATGTGCAGCTCGACCGGTATGCCGAGGAAGCGCGCGCGGCGCTCGTTCTCGCGGATGGCCAGCATGGTACGGCCGAAGGGCGAGCGCAGGATGAACGCCATCGCCGCCACGGCGAGCACGAAGCAGACCAGCACGAAATAATAGAACGCGACCGCGTCGTTGAGGATGTCCACGGTGGCGACGCCCAGGTGCAGCGGCTGACGGTAGAACGGGCGCAAGCCGTCGTCGCCGCCGGTGACCGACGACCACTGGAAGGCGATGTAATAGAAGACCTGACCGAACGCGATGGTCACCATGGCGAAATAAATGCCGCGCCGGCGCACGATCAGCGCGCCCAGCACCGCGCCGGCGAGGCCGCCCGCCAGGGTCCCGGCGAGGATTCCGAGCGGCGTCGAAAGCGCGATGAATTTGAGGATCATGCCGCAGCCATAGGCGCCGATGCCGAACCAGGCGGCGTGGCCGAAGGACAGCACGCCGGTGAAGCCCAAAAGGAAATTCACCGACATCGCGGCCAGCCCGAGCACGAGGACGCGCGTCCCCAGCGCGGTGTAGCCGCCCAGCAGCGGCATCCAGAAGGGCGCGAGCACGAGCGCCGCCCAGATCGCGGCCAGCGCAGCAAGCTTGCGGTTCGATTCCGGTTTGAGCAGCTCGCTCACGTCAGCATACCTTCCTCGCCGAACAAGCCGCGCGGCCGCACCAGCAGCACCACCGCCATCAGCACATACATGATCGCCTCGCTCGCCGCCGGGAAGAACACCGCGGTGACGCCCGAGGCGACGCCGATCAGCAGCCCGCCGACCAGGGTTCCGGT
The DNA here is from genome assembly GCA_963823225.1 of uncultured Alphaproteobacteria bacterium. Taxonomy (GTDB): domain Bacteria; phylum Pseudomonadota; class Alphaproteobacteria; order Rhizobiales; family Xanthobacteraceae; genus BOG-931. The sequence goes on from CAWGKM010000002.1 coordinate 822,959, forward strand.
GAGCGAGCCGACGCCGCCGACGATGATGGCGATGAAGCTCGGCATCAGCAGGCCGGCGCCCATGGTCGGCTCCAATCCCAATTGCCCGCCGGCGAGCACGCCCGCCAACCCGGCGAGGAAGATGCCGACCGCGAAGTTCAAGGAGCGCAGCGCGCGCACGTTGACGCCGAGAGCCGAGACGGCCTCGAGGTCGAGCGTTCCGGCGCGGATGCGGATGCCGGCGCGGGTGTAACGCAGCAGCATGAAGAGCAGCACGATCATTACCGCCACCATGGCCACCATGAACAGGCGGTAGCCGGTGATGAAGAAGAACTCGTTGCTCAAGGGCTGCGCCAAGGCGGCCGGGATGGTGAAGGGCTTGCCGTTCGCGCCCCAGATGACCCGCGTGCCGTCCTCAAGGATGAAGGCGAGGCCGAAGGTCAGCAGCAGGCTGTAGAGCGGGTCGCGGCCATAGACGCGACTGATCAGGACTTTCTCGACCGCTAGTCCGATGATCGCGGTGAGGAACGGCGAGGCGATCAGCGCGCCCCAGAATCCCAGATAGGGCTCGAGCGTGTAGGCGATATAGCCGCCGACGACCAGGAAGCCGCCATGCGCGAAATTGATGACATTCGAGAGGTTGAGGATGAGCGACAAGCCCATCGCCATCAGCACATAGAAGGCGCCGATGATCAGGCCGTTGGTGACGTTGAACAGGAGAAGCTGGGTCATCCACGCATGCAAAGAATGACCCCCACCCTTCCCTCCCCCGTGGAACGGGGAGGGTTAGGAGGGGGCGTTATGCATTTGCCGGCGTCAGGCCGGCCACTGGAGCGTACAGCCGGTCTCGCTCTCCGGCGGCGAGGTCTTGTCGCCCGCGACGACGGTGTCGACCCTGAACAGGTCCTCGGGGTCGCCCGCCGGCTTGGTCAGCGCCTCGCCGACGAAGGCCGAGGTCATCAGCTGGTGGTCGCCGGCGCGGTAGTAGCATTTATTGGGCTGCAGCTTGACGTCGGCCGGCAGCTCGAAATTGCCCAGCGCCTTGGCGAGCTTGACCGCATCGAGCGTCTTCTCGCGGTTGGCGACCAGCGCGTAGGACATCATCGAGGTGTAGCCGAACCAGGTGCGCGCCGTCGGCACCTTGCCGTCGCTGCGCTTGCGGATGTCGGCGACGAACTTCTCGACGCCTGGCACGCCCGGCTGCTTCCAGTACCACTCGAACATCCAGATGCCGACGCGCGCCTCGGGCGGCATGGCCTCGAGCGATTCGAGCTCTTGCTGCAAGCCGGCGACGTGGATCTGCTTGTCGATGCCGAACTGCGCCACCTGCTTCAGGCAGTTCACCATGTCGAGGCCCTGCGGCAGCACCAGCAGCACGTCGGGATTGGCGGCGCGCGCCTTGATGAGGTAAGCGGAGAAATCGGTGGTGCCGAGCGGCGTCAGCTCGTTGCCGGTGACCGTGCCGCCGAACTTGATGAGGTCGGCCTGCGCCGCTTCCTGCAGCGTGTGGCCGAAGGCGTAGTCCGGGGTGATGAAGTGCCACTTCTTGCCGTACTTGTTGAACAGCAACTCGGCGACGGAGTTGGCCTCCATCTTCGTCGTGTTGCACACGCGATAGACGTTCCAGTGGCAGTCCTTGCCGGTGATGCCGTCGGTGTGGCCGCCGGAGACGATGTGCAGCACCTTCTTCTCATTCGACACCTGGGCGATGGCGAGCGCGATCCCCGAATTCACGTCGCCGATCAGGAACTGGATGCCGTCGCGTTCGATCAGCTTGCGCGCCTTCTGCACGCCGGTGCCGACGTCGTTGGCCGAATCCTCGACCAGGAGCTCAATCTCGCGGCCGAGCACGCCGCCCTTGGCGTTGATCTGTTCGACCGCGAACTTGACGCCGATCAGCTCGTTCTGCGACACCGCGGCGTAAACCCCGGTGAACGGATCGATCATGCCGACCTTGATCGCGTCGGCGGCGCGCGCCGACCAGACGAAGGGCGCGGCGATTTGGCTGAGACCGACGACGGCGCCGGCCTTGACGATGGTGCGGCGGTCTACGGCGCCGAAGTTAAGGCGTTTGGTCATTTGTTCCTCCCTGAAGGGGTGTTTTCGATGGGCGATCTTGCCTCGACGGCGTGGGGCCGACAAGGGGCTGTGACCTTATGCGCCGCGCAGTTCGCGCCGCCTCTTTTTTCATCGTCCGCCCACCAAACCACAATATCACAATATCGTGGTCGGCGCGAATGCGGTCACCGTTCGAGGACATCAATTGGTTTAGACCCCCGCGACCCCAGCCGGACTTCCGGGCGCCGCGATCAAGCGGCGCCCGGTCAGTTTCAACCCATCAAGCCGGCCACGTCATCTTGCACCCGGTGTCTTCCAACGTGCCGGCGACGGTGATGCCTTTGACGACTTCGGTCACGTTGAACAGATCCTCGGGGGCGCTGCCCTTCGACTGCGCGTTGCCGACATAGAGATTCGGGATGAGCTGGTTCTGCGCCGCGCGGTAGAAGGCGCCGTCGGGCATCAGCGAAACTTCCGGCGGCAGCTTGAAGCCCTGCATCGCTTTCGCCATCTTGACGGCATCGAGCTCCTTGGCCCGCTGGGCGGCGAGCGCGCAGGTCCATATCGCGGCATAGCCGAACCAGGTGCGCGCAGTCGGGACGTGCCCATCGCTCCGCTTGCGGATTTCGGCGACGAACTCGTCGACGTGCGGGACGTTCGGCTGCTTCCAGTACCACTCAAACACCCAGGTGCCGATGCGCGCCTCCGGCGGCAAGCCGAGCAGCACTTCGAGTTCCTGTTGCGCGCCGGCGAGATGGAACTTCTTGTCGAGACCGAATTGCACCGCCTGCTTGAGCGCATTGACCGCGTCGTCGCCGGCTACCAGGAAGATGATGACGTCCGGATTCGCGGCCTGCGCCTTGATCAGATAGGGGGAGAAATCCGTGGTGCCGAACGGGGTCAGGTCACCGTCGAGCTTGGTGCCGCCGAGCGAAGCCGCCGCTTTTTCCATGCCCGCCTGCAAGGTATGGCCGAAAGCGTAGTCGGGCGTGATGTAATACCACTTTTTGCCGGCGATCTTGATCAACGTGCCTGCCACGGCGTTGGCTTCCGTCTGCGTGGTGTTGCACACGCGGAACACGTTCCAATGACAGTTCGTTCCGGTGATCGGGTCGGTGTGCCCGCCGGGAACGATGTGAAACACGCTCTTCTCATACGACACGTTGGCCATGGCGGCGGCCAGCGCCGAGTTGATGTTGCCGACCAGGAAGTTCACTTGATCGCGGTCGATCAGCTTGCGCGCCTTCTCCACCGCGGTGCCGGCGTCACCGCTGGTGGAGTCCTCGACCAGCAGTTCGGCTTTGCGGCCGAGGATGCCGCCTTTGGCGTTGATTTGATCGAGCGCGAGCTGACAGCCGATCAATTCATTCTTGCCGAGCGCGGCGTAGGTGCCGGTCAGCGGGTTGTCGAGGCCGATTTTGACGGTTTCGTCGGCGAGCGACCTCACCACGAATGGGCTGGCAACTTGCATGGCGCCGAGCGCGAGACCGGCCTTGAGTATGGTGCGCCGCTTTACGGGGACGCTGATGAGCGCCTTGGACATCGTGTTCTCCCTCCGAGCAGGTATTCTCAGATGGCGACTGACCGACGGGCATTTATGGCTAAATGACCGCTTTGTTCAATCAAACGAATGTCGCATTATCGCGTGAAATGTAATCCGAACAGGCGCTTGGAGCCGGCCGTCGTGCGGCTCCAGCGCCCAATTCTTAGCCATTGCGTCGCGCTCGGCCCCCCGGCGGCAATGGATTATCCCGATTACAGTGCAGTTGAGCGCTTGGCCTATCGAGTGGTGAGACAAAGCGCCGCTACCCGTCACGGCGATACATACATGGTCTTGGCGTCGGTGGTGAAAGCCTTGCGGGAATCCGGATCGAGATAGAACATGTGCCCGCCGCGGTAGAGTTTCAGTTCGGCGCGCTCCGCGCCTTCGAAAGCGGGAAGGTGTTCGAGCACATAGCGCGAAACCGCGTAGGGCGTGACCATGTCGCTGTAGCCGTGGGCGATCATGAGCCGGAATGACGGGGTGAGCGCCAGCAGCACGCGCAGATCGTCGGCCACGCTCGGCTGGCCGTGGTCGCGTTGCCAATCCCATTTGCGGGAAATGCCGGCGTCGAGCAGGTCGTAGCTCATCTCCGTCTTGAAGCCGAGCTCATCGCGCGCGTAACCGACAAATGCGCCGCCATAGGCGCGGATGACGCCGTCGAGGATCGGATCGGGGCCGCCCGCCACCGGCGATTCGGGATATGGATCGTCGGATGCAAAGGTCACGTCATAGTGGCTGACGATCTTGTGCTCGCCGGCGTCGAAATTCTTGACATAGGCGTCGTGGATGAAGCCGCGGGATTCGGCGACGGCATCGACCGACAATCCGGTGATTTTCGCCACGCGTGCGTAAAAATTCTTCGCCGCATCGCCTTGCGGCGGCGCCCCGGCAAGCGTGGTGAGATAGTCGGTCAGCGCGAAATGCTCGGCCTGCGCCAGCGCATCCTTGCTGAAAGCGTGCTTGCGCTCGAGCTCGGCCGCGGCGAGCGACGGCAGTTGCAGCGCGGCGCCGAGCGCAAAGCGGTCGCCGCCGAATTGGAACGCGCCTTCGAGCATGGGGGAAAGCATCAGGATTCCGGCCACCACGATGCCCTGATCGCTCTGCAACACGCGCGCAACCTTGGCGGCGCGAAAGGCGCCGTAGCTTTCGCCGAGGATGTATTTCGGCGAACCGGCGCGGCTGTTTTTCGCGACGTAGAGCGCGATGGCCTTCGCCATGGATTCGGCATCGCCGTGCACGTCCCAAAAAGTACCGGCGCCGTCCGGTTTAGCGGACCGGCTCCAGCCGGTGCCGACCGGATCGATCAGCACGAGATCGGTGAAGGCGAGCCAGGTATCGGGATTGTCGATGAGGCGGACGTTCGCGCCGTCACGGCCGGCCATGCCGAATTCGGCGATGCGCGGGCCGACCAGTCCGAGATTGAGAAACGCCGATGCGGCGCCCGGTCCGCCATTGAAGACAAAGGTCACCGGCCGCGCCGCCGGGTTGGCCGATTTTGCCACGTAGGCCGTATAGAAGATCGCCGCCGAGCGTTCGCCCGACAGATCGAACAGGGAAAACGTGCCGGCGGTCGCCGTATAGGCGAGCTTGCCGGAATTAAGCTCGATGCTGTGCTCGGTGACGGCATCGCCCGGCAACAGCGCGAGCACACCGGGGCCGTTCTGCGCCTGGTGTCCCGGTCCGCTTTGCCGTCCGTCCTGTTGGGGCTCGCCTTGGCGGTCGGAGCCTTCGCCGCCGCGGCCGGGATGATCCTGGGCGAGCGCCGTCGCCGCGGCGGCAACGAGAATCAGCGCAATGAGCGGGCGGCGTAAATCGAACATGATTTTTCCGGGAAATCGGCGGCGGGCGGAACGGGTCGTCATTCCAGCACGACGGCGCCGTCGATCTCCACCGACAGACCGACGCCTGCAACCGTCAGCGTCATTTTGGCCGGCAATGCTTCGTTTCCCTTCAGTCGGCCGCCGGCAACGGCGCTGCGCACCGCCTGCTCGATCTCGCGCTGCGAGGTGATGCCGACCTTTTTGAGGAACTTGCGCACGCTGATATTGAAGACATCCTCGTTCATGATCGCCTCTCGAAAACGCCGGAAAGATGGCCGCGGCGGGCGGCATTGTACCTGATCGGCAACGCGCCGACGACTGGCCGCGGAACGGCCGCAGCCGGTAGACAACAACGATGAGATCGGGGAAGTTCTGGCCTTTCCGGCGCAGGCCGGCAAGAATTTGGCCGTCGATAAACCGGCCTGGGAGACGCCGTTCATGCCTTTTCCCCGCGCTTCGAAAGCTCTTGCACGGTTCACGGTGCTCGATCTCACCCGCGTGCGGTCGGGACCGACCTGCGTGCGCCAGCTCGCCGACTGGGGCGCCAATGTCATCAAGATCGAGACGCCGCCGGGCGTGGAAGAACCGATGGGCGGGCCGCGCGAGGGCGGCGACTTTCAGAATCTGCATCGCAACAAGCGCAGCATGACGCTGAATCTGAAAGTCCCCGCGGGCCACGCCGCCTTCAAGCGCATGGTCAAGAAAGCCGACGTCGTGGTGGAGAATTTCCGGCCCGACGTGAAGAAGCGGCTCGGCATCGATTACAAGACGCTGGCCAAGATCAATCCGCGCATCGTTTACGCCAGTATTTCCGGTTTCGGCCAGGATGGGCCTTATGCCAACCGGCCCGGCTTCGACCAGATCGCGCAAGGCATGGGCGGACTGATGTCGATCACCGGCCTGCCCGGGCAGGGACCGGTGCGCGTCGGCATCCCGATCGCCGATCTCAGCGCCGGCATATTTGCTTCCCTCGGCATCCTCGTCGCCTTGCTCGAGCGCGAGAAATCCAAGAAGGGCCAGTACGTCGCGACCTCGCTCCTCCAAGCGCAAATTTTCATGCTCGATTTTCAGGCCGCCCGCTATCTGGTCCAGGGCGAAGTCGCGAAACAGGCTGGCAACAATCATCCGACCAGCATTCCGACCGGCGTGTTCAAGACCCGGGACGGTCACATCAACATCGCCTCCGCCGGACAGACGATCTACAAGCGCTTCTGCGAGGCCATCGAGGCGCCCGCGCTATTGCAAAATCCCGACTATGCCAACGGCGCCGCGCGCTCGAAAAATCGCGATGCGCTCAACGCCGAGATCAACCGCTATCTTGCCGGGCGCAGCAGCGCCGAATGGGTCGAGCGCTTGAACCAAGCCGGCGTGCCGTGCGGGCCGATCTATTCCATCGACCAGATGTTCGCCGATCCGCAGGTCGAGCATCTCGGCATGGCGGCGAGCGTGACCAAGAAGGATAAAACCAAGATGCGGCTGGTCGCCCAGCCGATGACGCTGTCGCGCACGCCGTCGCGGCTGGTGGCGCGGCCGCCGGAACTCGGCGAGCATACCGACGCGGTGCTCAAGGAATTCGGCTTTTCCGCGCGCGATATCGCGGCGCTGCACAAGGCGGGGGCGGTTTGATGAGTGTTTCCAGGAGCTGAACGATGACGCAAACCGACAAGATGCTCGCGCGCAACGACGGCGGCGTCGGCATCGTGACCTTCAACAATCCCGAGCGGCTCAATGCGGTGTCGCTGGAAATGTGGGAGGCGACCAAGCGCATTCTCGACGGCTTCGCGGCCGACAACGATATCCGCGTCGTCGTGCTGACCGGCGCCGGCGACAAGGCGTTCGTATCGGGCGCCGACATATCGAAATTCGGCAGCGAACGCGCCACGCTCGAGGCCGCGCGCGCCTATAATGTCAAATCCGACGCGGCTTATTCCAGCGTTGCCGAATTCCCCAAGCCGACCATCGCCATGATCCGCGGCTATTGCATCGGCGGCGGCCTCGGCCTCGCCACCTGCTGCGACCTGCGCATCTGCTCGGACAATTCGCGCTTCGCGGTGCCGGCGGCAAAACTCGGCGTCGGTTACGGCTATACCGGGCTGAAGCGGCTGGTCGACATCGTCGGACTGTCCTTCGCCAAGGAGATTTTCTACACCGCGCGCCAGTTCGACGCGCAGGAAGCGCTCGTCATGGGGCTGGTCAACCGCATGGTGCCGGCGGCTGAGCTTGAGAGCTATGTCAAGAGCGTCACCGACATGATCTGCGCCAACGCGCCGCTCACCATCAAGGCGGTGAAGTTCACCGTCGGCGAAATCATGAAGGACGAATCCAAGCGCAACCTCGCGCGCACGGTCGAACTGGTCGAGCAGTGCTTTGCCAGCCGCGATTATACCGAAGGGCGCCACGCCTTCATGGAGAAGCGCAAGCCGGTGTTTACCGGCAGCTGAACGCGCGACGCAGCGACGGATTGGAATTCTTCACGGCCACTCTTCGAATCCTGGGAGACGTTGAAAAATGTATCGGGGCACCAAGGACACCAAATTGCCGACGACGATCACCGGCTCGCTGCCGCGACCGAGCTGGTACACGGAGAATCTCGGCACGCGGCATTTTCTCGAGGCGATGGTGAGCCGCCGCTTCCGCGAGCAGTATGAAGACGCGCTGACCTGCTATTTGCGCGATCAGGAGCTCGCCGGCCTCGACATCGTCACCGACGGCGACTGCCGCTTCGACGACGACGTTGGCGGCCAGAGCTGGACCGCCTATCCGCCGAACCACATGAGCGGGCTCGACGCGCAGCATCCGGCGGCGACGCCGGCCGGCCGCGGCGGCATCTGGTTCCCGCGCGGCCATATTTTGCACGATTATCTCGAATCGCGGGTGATGCCGATCATCACCGGCCCGGTCGGGCGCGGCAATCTGCAATACACCGCGATGTGGAAGGCGGCGCAGCGGTTCACCGCCAAGCCGGTCAAATTCGGCGCGGTATCGGCGGAGATCGTCGCCTTCGCGCTGCAGGACCGGCACTACAAGAGCCTGCCCGAGCGCATGTTCGCCATCGCCGACGCCTTCAACGAGGAATACCACGAGCTTGCCGACGCCGGCTGCCCGGTGATCCAGATCGAGGAGCCGCAGATCCATCTGATCGCGGTGCGCAAGATCCAGGACAAGGTGATCACGCCGCAATTGATGGTCGAAGTGTTCAATCGCACCGTGAAGGGCTTGCGCGCCAAGACCGAAGTGTGGGCGCATTCCTGCTGGGGCAATCCCTCGCAGCAAAGAATGTTCGCGCAGGTGCAGAGCTATAAGCCAGCGCTGGAGACCTACAATACGGTCGACGCCGACGTCATCACTTTCGAATCGTCGAGTTCCGGCGGCATCGACCTCGAAGCCATCGGCAAGGCCATAACCGGCAAGAAGATCGCCATCGGCGTTATCGACCATCATGTGCTGCAAGTCGAAAGCCCGGACGAGGTGGCGGAGAAAATCCGCGCCGCGCTCAAATTCATTCCGCCGGAGCGGCTGGTGATCTCGACCGATTGTGGCATGGGGCGCGAGGGCATGAGCCGCCGCCACGCTTATTACAAGATGGTCTCGCTGGTGCTCGGCACCAACATGGTGCGTAAGGAACTCGGCTTGCCGCTGGCCGAATGCCTGGCGGCCGATGAGCGCTACTCGCTGGTGGTGCCGATGAAATAAACGCACCCCGGCGGGGTTTGTCTGCGCGGGCCAGCATTGATGCTGCGCCCGAAAACAAGAAGGCAAGGGGGAAACCATGGCCGAAGCCCGGACCGAGCCGAAACTTCTGCTGCCCGTCCTGCAGCCGTTCTACGACGCGGTCATTCCGCTATCGTGGCTGATCGTGCGCGTCGCGGTCGGCTGGAATCTGGTCGTGCACGGCTGGGGCAAGATCTTGGTCGGGCCCACGCCCGCGTTCCTCAAGGCCTTTGCCGATCTCGGCTACACGCCGCCGGAATTCTTTTTCTGGAGCGCGTTTCTCATCGAAATGCTCGGCGGCATCTGCATCATATTCGGCCTGTTCACGCGCTTCTTCGCGGCTGCGGCGGCGATCGAGATGCTGTGCATTTTCGCGGTCTATTGGAATAACGGCTTCGGCTGGATGAAGCGCGGCTATGAATATGTGCTGCTGTGGGGGCTGCTGAGTTTCGCCATCGCGTTGCGCGGCGGCGGCCCGTATTCGCTCGACCGCAAGCTCGGCCGGGAACTCTAGCCGCCAAGATCGCCGCTCTTGTTTCCCGCGTCTGCCGCGGCTAAATACTGCGCCGCGACGCTCAAGCATTTCGCCTTGCGGAGAGGTGGCAGAGCGGTTGAATGCACCGCACTCTCAGGCCGCGCGTGGCCGCCGAATGCGCCATTTGCCGAATTGGTGTGGTCTGTCCCCAAACAGCGTCGCCGACGAACTGAACGTATCACGCCCGCGCACCCGTGATCGGTGATGAGCATGTCGGATAACCTGCCGGACGATGAGCTGAGCGAGCTTTTACGCCAGCACGGCGGCATTGAATCGCTTGCAGCGAAGCTTGGAATACTTGATCCGAAAGGGTTGCTTCCGGCGGTGGCAGAAGCGAACTTGGGCAAGGCGGAAATTGAATTTGCTGCCTCTGTGACCGCACCACTCTTTTGGGTGTTGCGCGATTCATCTGGTGAGAGGATCAAAAATGGATCCGCTTTTTTCTTGAATACCGGCGAGGTGCTCTTTGCCGTCACGGCTTGTCACGTTGTGGAGGAGTGTTTTGCCGATAGTAAGCTGCCGAGCTTCGTGCAAGTCATGATTGGCGGCCGTCGGGGAACGGCACTGCCAATGCATCTGGGTGATCGCCTAATTGATGCTCATCGCGATATTGACATTGCAACGTTTCGCGTCACTGCAGAGGAGTTGGAAAAATGCGGACACACGGCACTCACCGGCTTCCAACGGGCGTGGCCGCCGCGAGTGCCTGAAATTGAGAGCGGGGTCACTTACAGCGGATTTCCTGGACGCGCCCGGACAGTTCCAGCATTACGTAACGTCGGCTTTGGAATTTTTGCTGCGGCGACCAACTTGACGAGCGTCAACGAGCATTCACTTTCAATGTTGATCGAGCGAGAGAAGCTTGTGCAAGTGCACGGCGACGGCATCTTCTCCGAGGACTATGATTTTGGAGGCATCAGCGGGGGACCTATTATTGCAATCGTCCAGACCACGACAATACGGTCATGGATACCGGCTGGCGTAATTATTCATGGCCCAAATCAGACTGGCGACGCGTCACAGTCGATTCAGGGTTTTGAGATGATCAAAGCAAGACCCGTGCAGTATATCCTTCCGGACGGGCATCTTGATAGTTCGCATTGGGAAATGAGTAATGTCCATCGCCGGTGAGCCAAATGCATATCGAGGACGCCACAGCTTTCATTGTGAATTCCATTGCAAAACCGGCCGCAGCGGCAGCGTACTCCGACTATGGCTATGATGTTTACGTGCCGAACGTTGTTGCGGCCTATCTCGTGGAAGTCGAGAAAATTCCTCAGCATCTTGTACGCGATCATCAGCGCGGACGTGAGCTAACATCATTTTTCTTCGACGCCGCATGGGAGCTTTGTCGCCGGGGTGTGCTTCGACCTGGCGTGCCTAATAGCGGGAACGCGGATAATAGGGGCTTTTCGGTTACAATACTCGGGAGGTCATGGATTGCCTCGGGCGCCTTGGCGCCAGTCCTGCTGGACACAATGCGGCTCAGCGAATTGTTTGCATTGCTATCGGGTCGCTTGGGGATGGGCTTTTCGCAGCGCGCCAAAGAGGCCGCGCTATGCCATTCATTTGGCGCTAACCTGGCAGCATGTGCAATGTGTGGTGCTGCGGCTGAATCGATTATACTGGCAGTCTCAATCGCAAAGATCGGAAACGAGGCGGAGGTGCTGAAAAACTACTTAGCGGCCCAAGGCAGGAAGCGGACGATCGATCGCATCATTCATGGCGCGCGGCCCGAAATCGCCGAACCCTTCAAAGCAGCCACTAGCCTCCTGTCTTATTGGCGGGACGAAGCCGCACACGGCACCGCATCGGAAATTTCAGAGATCGAGGCACACACCGCGCTCGGTCGTCTCGTGCGATTTGCCCAGTTCGCCTCAGACAATTGGGCTAAACTTACTGGTCAATGAAACAAACGGTGCTTGGCGCGAGCCACGTGGGGACAGCTTATGGCGACGCGAGAGCATCTGGATCAACTGGCACAGGGGGTCGAGGAGTGGAATGCTTGGCGGAAACGTAGAGCGTCTAAAGGCCTACTCAACAACGTGGATTTGAGCGGTGCAAGGTTGGAATATCAGAACCTTAGCGGCATTGATTTGAAAAATGCGGACCTAAGCAATACCAACTTAACTGATACCTACCTACTGGGCTCCGATCTGCGGCGCGCAAATTTGTGCAGAGCAAATATGTCTCTCGCAATCCTTAGCGGTGCGTCTCTCTTTGGTGCAAGCTTACGAGGTGCAAACCTGCACCGCGCCTCCTTGATGATGGCGGATTTGAGGAGCGCAACCCTCAGCGGCGCGAACCTTGCAGAGACAAAATTGTCTGAAACTATTTTTGCGAATGTTGACCTGAGCGACGTGTTGGGACTCGAAGAGTGCGTGCACATAGGACCTAGCATTGTCGATCACCAGACCCTTCTGCTTTCAAATCCCTTGCCTCGGTCATTCCTTCGGGGGGCTGGCTTGCCGGAGAAATTGATCACCTATTTGCCCACCTTATTTGAACAGGCCATTCAATATTATTCCTGTTTCATCAGTTATTCGACAAAGGATCAGGATTTCGCTGATCGGCTCCATACCGATCTCCAGAATAAAGGCATTCGCTGCTGGTTTGCTCCGCACGACATGCCCATCGGCGGCAAGATACTCGATGAGATCGACACCGCAATTCGGCTGCGCGACAAAGTGCTACTGATTCTCTCGAAACATTCCATTAAGAGCGGTTGGGTCGAGGACGAGGTAACCAAGGCCTTCGAGGAGGAGCGAACCCGAGGGCGGCCGACCTTGATTCCGATTCGCTTGGACAATTCGGTAATGGAAACGAATAAAGCCTGGGCAGCGAAGCTTCGCGCCAGGAATATCGGTGATTTCCGACGTTGGAAAGATTACGATTCTTACAAGAAAAGCTTTGCACCGGTAGTTCGGGACCTCATCGCGATGTCAATCGAACACAGATGAGAGTGTCGATCAGGCGATTATTGTCGTCCCGAACGGAACAATTGAACGGATCGATGCGGTTAAGCCGTCGGCGTTCAATTTGGGTGCCGTATGCGTGCTTGCGACGCTGCGACCCCCTACACGTCCAGCAACGTCGCATGTTGGGGCGGATGCCAGGGCACGCTGGATTTTGTAGGATAAGTATGCGGTATAATCAATAATTTAATAAAAAAGCATGGCGGAGAGGGAGGGATTCGAACCCCCGATACGGTTACCCGTATGCCGCATTTCGAGTGCGGTGCATTCAACCGCTCTGCCACCTCTCCGAGACCAATATCAGCTTGAGCGTTGCGCCGCCGTATTTAGCGGCGGCGCCGATGAGAAACAAGGGCGGCGTCAATCATTTGTGCTCAACCATCGTAATCGACGGTCGATGGGCGAGTGAAAGCCGACGGATCGCGCTGGCGCGTCGCGCGTTATTTAGAGTAAGGTATTGCGTTTATGCCGCTCGTTTCCAGGTGAATTAGATTGCCAACACGGAACCGTGTCATGCCGATAATTCCCCTGCTTGCGCAATCTGCCTTCGAGCCGGAAATGATCGAAACCTTGGTCGCGGTATTTGAAACCGCCTGGCAGAAAGTCGAGCTATCGGGCAGCAAGCTCGCATCGCCGGCCTATAAGGGCGCGGCGCGGGAAATCATCGCCAAGCGCATCATCGAAATGGCGCAACGCGGCGAACGCGATCCGGGCGAACTTGCCGACGACGCGGTGGCTTATTTGCAGCGTTCTTACGCGTGACATCTAAAAAGTCGAACGATCAATCTTCATAATGCAAGAAGCGGGTTTCGAAGTCAGAGCGCTCCCGATAGGCGAGGCGCCTGGCTCGTTCCTTCTCGGCCAACCGGCGCAACTGCCCGGGCGACATCGGCGGCTGTTGCCGAGCGTCAATGTCTATCGCTGGGGGAACTGCTTGAGCCTTTGCCGCGCCCAACGCGACGAGCGTGTCCGTTTGCGGCTGAGCCGATGACGTGATGGTCTGCGTTGGCATTGCCGGTGGTTGGTCGGGAGCGGAAAAGAAAATAAGCAATGAAATCGCCAGCGCGGCGACAATGCCGGTGACGGAAGCCAGATAGGCGAGCATGGAAGCTAAAATATCCATCGACGACCGGCGCTTCCCGCCCCGGTCTTACAATGCGCGGCCGCCGAATTTCGTTCCTGGAACTTCGGTTTGCGGCGATTTGTTGCGCGACCAGGAATTGCCGCACGGGCAACACATTCGCGTTCAAAAAGCGGCGCGGCGCGCTGCGATCGAGTTCCGATTTTAATAAATTCAAAACCGCCGGGACGTTTCGGTCCCGGCGGTTGCCGGCTTACAATTCTCTTTAGCCCTGCGAGATGAATTTGGTGACGAGGTAGGCGCCCAGGCCTTCAATGCCGCCCTCGCTGCCGTGGCCGCTCTCTTTGACCCCGCCGAACGGCGTCTCCGGCGTCGAGATCGCGATCGAGTTGACGCCGACCATGCCGGATTCCAGCGCGTCGCCGATGGCCGCGGCGGTGGAGTTCGACGTGGTGAAGGCGTAGGCGGCCAGCCCGTATTCCAGCGAGTTGGCGCGCTCGACGACCTCGTCGAAGGTCTTGAAGGTGACGACCGGCGCAACCGGCCCGAACGGTTCCTGGGTCATGATTTTGCAATCGTCCGGAACTTCGGTGACCACCGTCGGCTCGTAGAAGAAGCCTTGGTTGCCGCGCCGCTTGCCGCCGGTTTGGATCTTGCCGCCGCGGCTCTTGGCGTCGTTGACGAAACTCTCCATCGCCTCGATGCGCCGCGCGTTCGCCATCGGGCCCATGGTGATGCCCTTCTCCAAGCCGTCGCCGAGCTTGATGCCGTTGGCGTATTCGGTAAAGCGCTTGAGAAACCGCGGATAGACGTCTTCCTGCACGTAGAAACGCGTCGGCGAAATGCAAACCTGGCCGGCATTGCGGTACTTGAACGCCGCGATGGTGTCGGCCGCCTTCTCCGGATCGGCGTCGCCGAACACCACGACCGGCGAGTGACCGCCGAGCTCCATGGTGGTGCGTTTCATGCCCTTGGCCGCGAGCGCGGCCAGATGCTTGCCGACCGGGATCGAGCCGGTGAAGGAAATCTTGCGGACCGCGTCCTTGGCGAGCAGATACTCGGAGACTTCGGCCGGCACGCCAAAGACGAGGTTGAGCACCCCCTTCGGCAGGCCGGCATCGGCGAAGCAGCGCACCATTTCGATGCATGCGCCCGGCGTCTCTTCCGACGCTTTGAGGATGAGCGAGCAGCCGGCCGCCAGCGCGCCGCCGATTTTCCGCGCCGGGGTGAGCACCGGGAAATTCCACGGCGTGAATGCGGCGACGACGCCGATCGGCTCCTGAATCACCAGCTGGCGGACGCCCCGGCCGCGGCCGGGAACGATGCGGCCATAGGACCGGCGGCCCTCTTCGGCGTACCAATCGATGATATCGGCGGAAGTGATCACCTCGGCGCGCGCTTCGGGATAGGTCTTGCCCTGCTCCAGCACCATGATCTTGGAAATCGCGTCGTAACGCTCCCGCATCAGGTCGGCGGCCTTGTGCATGATTTTGCAGCGGTCATAGGCCGACGTCGCCCGCCACGTTGCGAAGCCGCTCTTGGCCGCTTCCAGGGCGTGGTCGAGGTCGGCTCGGCTCGCATGCGGAAGGTGGGCGAGCGTTTTTTCCGTCGCCGGATTGATCACGTCCTCGCCCTTGCGGCCGTCGCCGCCGAGCCACTTGCCGTCGATGAAAAGTTCGAGATTGCCGTACATGACGTCCTCGCTGGGCTTACGTTTCGATGTTTCTTGGGCAATGGATTAGCAGGTTTTGCCGGCGCGTTCATCCCCACCCGGACCTACCCAGTGCGCGTCGGGTCGATGACAAAATTGGTAAAGCCGCCGTCTCGGTCGTCCATTCCGGCAAGGACCTCATTGACCTTCGATAACGGCGAGACGCGGTGCTCGAGCGCGGACAGATCGAGCGTGCCGGCGCCGGCCATCGCCGCCAGATTCTCGCCTTCGGCGGTGGTGAACCAGACCGAGCCTTGCAGGCCGATGCGGTTGGTCATCAGCCAGAACGCATTGAGCGGCAGCATTGCCATAACGGCGCCGACATTGACCGCGCGGCCGCCGCGGCGCAGGCAATAGAGCGCGCGCATCATCGCGCCGGCCGGCGCGCCCGGCGGCAGGCAATCGATAACGCCGTCGACGCCATAGCCGTCGGTCGCCGCCTTCGCCCAAGCGACCAGCGGGTCCGGCGCACTCGCTTGGCCCGGAGCGTTCGCGACCGCAAGCACCTCGATCCGCTGCGGCGCCAGCGCCTTGACCCGATCGAGCAGCGCGGCATTGCGGCCGGTACCGAGGATTTTGGTCGCTCCCATCGCCAGCGCGACGAGCGCGGCGCACAGGCCAAGCTGCCCACCGATGCCGTTGATGAGCAGCGATTGGCCGGGACCGACGCCGATTTTGCGCAGCGCCGCGTAGGCGGTGCCGAAATAGCCGAAACGCGCCGCGGCCTCGAAGCTCACATTGTCGGGCAGCCGCACCAGGGCGGTTGCCGGCGCGGTGATGAACTGCGCCAGCCCGCCATAGGGATAGGCGCGCATGGTGTCCTGCGAACGTCCGAAATAGCCTTGAAAGGTGAAATTCGGACAATCCAGCGTCTGACCGCCGCGGCACATGCGGCATGAGCCGCAGCAGCGCGCCGGATTGACATAGACCCGCTGGCCGGGGCGGATCGAACGCACCTGATCGCCGATCTTGGCCACGACGCCGGTCGGATCGAGACCGAAAATCGCCGGCAACAGCGGCATGATCTTGAGATCGGGCACCTGGGTAGCGAAAAAATTGCCGACCACGCGCGCCAGATTGGGAACGACGCCGCAGGCCTTGACCTCGACCAAGACGTCGGTCGGGCGCGGCTCCGGCACCTCGATCCGATCGAGCGTCATCGGCGCGCCGTAGGCGTGAAGCCGCGCCGCGATCATCGTGTTCATCGCGTCTCCCGCCCGGGCGATGAGCGGAATCCTCATTCGCCGAGCGGGAATTGCAGCAAAATTGCCGGGTCGGCGCGAGTCCTAAAACCGCCGGACGCTACGGCGCGGTCTAAAGCGCGGCGGCGTCGGTCTCGCCGGTGCGGATGCGCACGGCGTGGTCGAGACCGACGACGAAAATCTTGCCGTCGCCGATCTGTCCGGTTTTTGCCGCCGCGCTGATCGCTTCGATGACCTTGTCCACCTCACTGGACGGGCAGGCGACTTCGATTTTGACCTTCGGCAGGAAGCTCACCGCATATTCGGCGCCGCGATAAATCTCGGTGTGACCCTTCTGCCGCCCAAAACCCTTCACCTCGGTGACGGTCAGGCCCTGAACGCCGATTTTGTTGAGAGCGTCGCGGACCTCGTCGAGCTTGAAAGGCTTGATGATCGCCGTGACGATTTTCATTGTACTCTCCCGTCGCCCTCTTGGGTTGTTGCGGCAATCAAGCGCCGTGCCAAGTCGGAAAAAGCCGGGAAACCGGCATTGCCGCCCTCGTAACCGGCGGCGTTTGCCGCCATCGCGCCGGCTCCTGCCGGCCTCCGCCCAAAGATCAAACACGGCGCATAAAAACTAGGCGTGCGAGCTGGCCGCGTTTTTCTCAGCGCGTGCTGGCGGTCAAGCGCCGGTGCCGCGGCGCTGCCGCAGCAGGCCTTCCTGGGCGACCGAGGCGATCAGCGTGCCGTCGCCGGCAAAGATCAGGCCGCGCGAGAAGCCGCACGCTCCAGCGAGGTTCGGGCTGTCCTGGGCATACAATAGCCACTCGTCGGCGCGGAAGCCGCGATGGAACCACAGCGCATGGTCGAGGCTTGCCGCCATGATGTCCTCGCTGAACACCGAACGCTGGTGCGGGATGAGCGCGGCGTCGAGCAGCATCATGTCGGATGCATAAGCGAGCACGCATTGATGAATCGCCGGCTCGTCGGGCAGGCGGTCGGTGGTGCGAATCCAGATATGAAAGCGGCCGTCCTTGGAGGTCTCGCCGAGATAGCGGCCGAACTCCACCGGCCGCAGTTCGATCGGCCGTTCGCGTTCGTAGTAGCGGCGCACCGGCTCGGGCATCATCGGCCACACCCGTTCCTTCATCTCGGCTTCGCTCGGCAGCGCGTCGGGCTTCGGCACGTCGGGCATTTTGAACTGATGCGACAGGCCCTCTTCGTGCACGTGGAACGACACCGACATCGAAAAGATGGCGGAGCCGTGCTGGATCGCCTTGACGCTGCGCGTGGTGAAGCTCTTGCCGTCGCGGATGCGGTCGACTTCGTAGATGATCGGCACTTTTGGATCGCCGCCGAGGAGGAAGTAAGCGTGCAGCGAATGCGGCGGCCGCGCCGCAACGTCCTCGACCGTGCGGCAGGCCGCGACCAGCGCCTGGCCGATGACTTGTCCGCCGAACACCCGTTGCCAGCGCGATTGCGGCGAACGGCCGCGGAACAGATTCAATTCGAGCGGCTCGAGATTGAGGGTCTCGACCAATTCCTGAACGGCGGAGGCCATGCTGTCTCCCCTCAAGCCGACGCGGTTCCGGCCACCTGCTTCCTTGCCTATGCGGTCGGGGGCGGGTCAAGCCCGGTAGCGCCAACCGTGTTAGGATAGCGGCATGATGCGCAACGACGTTGACGTGTTGATCGCCGGCGGCGGCTTTGCCGGGCTGACGCTCGCCATCGCCTTACGGCAGGGGCTTGGGCCGTCGTTTTCCGTCGCCGTTGCCGATCCGGCGCTCGGCAAAAGCCATGCCGAGGACGAACGCGCCTCGGCTATCGTTGCGGCGGCGCGGCGCCTATTCGAAATGATCGGCGTCTGGGAACGCGTGGCCGGCGACGCGCAACCGATTCACGACATGGTCATCAGCGACAGCCGGCTGGCCGATGCGGTGCGGCCGGTCTTCCTCACCTTCGCCGGCGAAGTCGAGCCGGGCGAACCGTTCGCCCACATGATCGAGAACCGGCATCTGGTCGACGCGCTGGCCGCCAAGGCACGCGAACTCGGCGTGGTCTTGCAGACAAAAGGGGTCGCGAAATTTGCGGCGACGGATTCGGCGCCGCGCCTTGAAGTCGAGCTTGCGGACGGCACGGCGTCGAGCGCGCGGCTTCTGGTCGCCGCCGACGGCGCCCGCTCGACGATACGGACCGCCGCCGGCATCGCCACCCATGGCTGGACTTACGAGCAGTCCGCCATCGTCGTCAATGTCGCGCACGAGCGCGATCATCAAGGCCGCGCGGAGGAGCACTTTCTCCCGGCCGGCCCGTTCGCGATCCTGCCGCTCAAAGGCCGGCGCTCCTCGATCGTGTGGACCGAGGCCAACGACGAAGCCGCGCGCATCATGGCGTTGCCCGACGACGGCTTTCATGCCGAGCTCGAGCGGCGCTTCAAGCTGCATCTCGGCGACATCACGGTGATCGGCGCGCGGCGCGTGCATCCGCTCGGTTTCTTCATGGCGCGCTCGTTTATCGCCGAACGCATTGCGCTCGTCGGCGACGCCGCGCATGTCATTCATCCGATCGCCGGCCAGGGGCTCAATATGGGATTGAAGGACGTGGCCGCGCTCGCCGAGGTGATCGTCGACGCGGCGCGGCTCGGACTCGATCCGGGCGCAGCCGACGTGCTGGAGCGTTATCAGCGCTGGCGGCGCTTCGATACCATGACCATGGGGCTCGCCACCGACGGGCTGAACCGGCTGTTCTCCAATCGCTCCGACGTGCTGCGGCTGGCGCGCGACGTCGGTCTCGGCCTGGTCGACCGGCTGCCCGCTCTCAAGCGCCTGTTGATTCGCGAGGCGGCGGGAGTGGTCGGCGAAGTGCCCAGACTGCTGCGCGGCGAAGCGCTTTAACCGAGATGGCCTTCAACCATATTGCGGTCATCGGCGGCGGCGCCTGGGGCACGGCATTGGCGCTGACCTGCGCCCGCGCCGGGCGCAAGGTCACGCTGTGGGAGCACGACGCCGCCAACGCCGAACGGCTCAAGAAAAAGCGCGAGAGCCTGTTTCTGCCCGGCGTGCGGCTCGATGACGGCATCGCCATTGCCGGCGATCTTGCCGAAGCCGCGCGTGCCGAGGCGCTTCTCGTTGTCGTTCCCGCGCAAGCCGTGCGCGCGGTGGCGCAAGCGCTGGCCCCTGTGCTGGCGGCGGGCACGCCGGCGATCGTCTGCGCCAAGGGCATCGAGCGCGGCAGCAAAAAATTCATGAGCGAGGTGATCGCCGAATGTGCGCCGAGCGCCGTGCCGGCGATCTTGTCCGGGCCGAGCTTTGCCGCCGATGTGGCGCGCAGCCTGCCCACGGCGGTGACGCTGGCGTCCCATGACGGCAAGCTCGCCGGCGCGCTGGCGCGGGCGGTCGGCTCGGCGACGTTCCGGCCCTATCATTCCGACGACGTGCGCGGCGTCGAGATCGGCGGTGCGGCGAAGAACGTGCTCGCCATCGCCGCCGGCGTCGTCACCGGCCGCGGGCTTGGCGCCAGCGCCTTGGCGGCGCTGACCACGCGCGGCTTCGCCGAGCTCGTGCGTTTCGGCAAGGCCTATGGCGCGAGGCCGGAGACCATGATGGGACTTTCCGGTCTCGGCGACCTGTTGTTGACCTGCTCGAGCCCGCAGTCGCGCAATTTCACTTTCGGCGTCAGTCTCGGCCGCGGCCAAAAGCCCGAGGCGATCCACGCCGGTCTCGCCGAAGGCGTCTTTACCGCGCCGGTGCTGCTTGAAATGGCGCGCGAGCGCGCGGTCGAAATGCCGATCTCGGCCGCGGTGGCAGCGCTGCTTGCCGGCGGGACCAGCGTCGATGCGGCGATCGAATCGCTGTTGGCGCGGCCGCTCAAGGCGGAGGGATAATCGTGGCGCATTGGCTGCTGAAGACCGAGCCCGCGACCTTCTCCTGGCACGATCAGGTCGAGCGCGGCGACAAGGGCGAGCCGTGGAGCGGCGTGCGCAACCATCAGGCCAAGCTCAACTTGATGCGGATGAAGAAGGGCGAACGCGCTTTTTTCTATCACTCGGGCGTAGGCAAGGAGATCGTCGGCATCGTCGAGGTGATCCGCGAGCATTATCCCGATCCGACCGCCAAGCCCGACGAGCCATGGGCCGTCGTCGATGTCAAAGCAATCGAGCCGCTGCAAAAGCCGGTGCGGCTTGCCGACGCCAAGGCCGAAGCGCGGCTCAAATCCATGGTGCTCGTCAACAACACGCGGCTCTCGGTGCAGCCGGTGACCGCCGAAGAATGGAAAGTCGTTTGCAAAATGGGCGGCGTGACCGGGTGAGCCGTCGTCCGGGGCCGAACTAAGTGCTAATGCCCGCGCTCTTGTCGCTAGTCCGCGCGCCGTCGCATAATGGCTTGAAAACGCTTGAGGGCATGATCCCGAAAAAGCCTGATAAGATCATGCCCAACTAATATGTGCGCGTGGAGGATAACAGGATGTCCGACAAGATTTACGAGGTTCCCGCCGCATGGGCCAAGCGCGCCTTCGTCACCGAGGCCGACTACAAGAAAATGTACCAGCGCTCGCTCGCCGACCCCGACGGGTTTTGGGCCGAGCAGGCCAAGCGCATCCATTGGACGAAGCATTTCACCAAGGTCAAGAATTCCTCCTTCGTCAAGCCGAACGTCTCCATCAAATGGTTCGAGGACGGCTCAACCAACGCCGCCTATAATTGTATCGATCGCCATCTGCATAGCCGCGGCAAGCAGACCGCGATCATCTGGGAAGGCGACGATCCGAAAGAGTCAAAGCACATCACTTACAAGGAGCTGCACGACGAGGTCTGCCGCTTCGCCAATATCTTGCGCAACCGCAACGTCAAGAAGGGCGATCGCGTCACCATCTACATGCCGATGATCCCCGAAGCGGCCTACGCCATACTGGCCTGCGCGCGCATCGGGGCGATTCATTCCGTGGTGTTCGGCGGCTTCTCGCCGGATTCGCTGGCCGGCCGCATTGCGGACTGCAAGTCGAACGTCCTCATCACCGCCGACGAAGGCATCCGCGGCGGCCGCAAGATTCCGCTCAAAGCCAATGCCGATGCGGCGATCGCCAAGGTCGGCGGCGTCGACTACGTCATCGTCGTCAAACGCACCGGGGCGCCGGTCGACATGAATCCGGTGCGCGACGTCTGGTACCACGAAGCCAAGGAAGTCGTCACCGCGGAATGCCCGTGCGCGGAGATGAACGCGGAGGATCCGCTGTTCATTCTTTACACCTCGGGTTCCACCGGCCAGCCGAAGGGCGTGTTGCACACCACCGCCGGCTATCTCGTCTACACGGCGATGACGCACCAATACATTTTCGATTATCACGACGGCGACATCTTTTGGTGCACCGCCGACATCGGCTGGGTTACCGGCCACAGCTATATCGTCTATGGGCCGCTCGCCAACGGCGCCACCACGCTGATGTTCGAAGGCGTGCCGAATTATCCGTCGATGTCGCGGTTCTGGGAGGTGGTCGACAAGCACAAGGTCAACACCTTCTACACCGCGCCGACCGCGATCCGCGCCCTGATGCAGGCCGGCGATGCGCCGGTGAAGAAGTGCTCGCGCGCCTCGTTGCGGCTGCTCGGCACCGTCGGCGAGCCGATCAATCCGGAAGCCTGGGAATGGTATTACCGCGTCGTCGGCGACAGCCGCTGCCCGGTCGTCGATACCTGGTGGCAGACCGAGACCGGCGGCGTTCTCATTACGCCTTTGCCGGGCGCCATCGCGCTCAAGCCCGGTTCGGCGACGCGGCCGTTCTTCGGCATCGTGCCGCAAATCGTCGACGGCGAAGGCAAGGTGCTGGAAGGGCCGGCGAGCGGCAACCTTTGCATCGCCGATTCCTGGCCGGGGATGATGCGCACGGTCTATGGCGATCATCAGCGCTTCGTCGATACTTATTTCAGCACCTATCCGGGCAAATATTTCACCGGCGACGGCTGCCGGCGCGACGCCGACGGCTATTACTGGATCACCGGCCGCGTCGACGACGTCATCAACGTCGCCGGCCATCGGCTGGGCACCGCGGAAGTGGAATCGGCCTTGGTCGCGCATCCCAAAGTGTCGGAGGCCGCCGTCGTCGGCTATCCGCACACCATCAAGGGCCAGGGCATCTATGCCTATGTCACGCTGATGGCCGGCGAGCAGCCGAGCGAAGATTTGCGCAAGGAACTGGCCGGCTGGGTGCGCAAGGAAATCAGCGCGATCGCCTCGCCCGATCTCATCCAATTCGCCCCGAGCCTGCCGAAGACGCGCTCCGGCAAGATCATGCGCCGCATCCTGCGCAAGATCGCCGAGGACGAATACGGCAATCTCGGCGACACTTCGACGCTCGCCGATCCCGCCGTGGTCGACGACCTGGTCAACAACCGCCAAAACCGCAAGAGCGCGTAATTCCCGTAGCACCGAACATTTGCCGTCATCCTGAGGTGGCCGCGAAGGGGCCCTCGAAGGATGCGGCCGAGGAGTCACGGGCCGTCGCCCTTCGAGGCTCGCTCCGCTCGCGCCTCAGGGTGACGGAACCGACCCCTATTGCACCCGCACCACACTCGTCGAAAAATTAGCGAAAACCTTACCCTGTTGCCGCCGCGATACTGAGGGACGGCCGCGCTTGAGCTAAGATGGTTTTGGCCGGTACCCTGAAAAGGTTCCGCAGGACGGGTTCGTAGTAGTCGGGAATGTAAAATGCGAAGGAAAATCCTGCTTTGCGCCGCGTTCGCGGTCCTTGTCGCCGCGTTTGCCGTCGCGCCCAAGCCGGCGGCCGCCCACGGCGATCTGGTGACGGTCAAGGACGGCTATCTGCCGGGCACCATCGTCATCCGGACCGGCCAGCGGGCGCTTTATTACTTTGTCGGGGCGGGCCGGGCGATCCGCTATCCGGTCGGCGTCGGCCGCGCCGGCATGCAATGGTCCGGCACCGCCTTCATCGACGGCAAATACATCAAGCCGGCCTGGTCGCCGCCGGACTCGATCAGGAAAGATTACCGCCGGCTGCCGCCGGTCGTTCCGGGCGGCACGCCGCAAAATCCGATGGGGGTTGCCGCGATGACGCTGTCCGGCGGCGGCCAATACGCCATCCACGGCACCAACAATGAGGGTTCGATCGGCCATTTCGTGTCGCACGGCTGCATCCGCATGCACAACGTCGACATCGAAGATCTTTACAGCCGGGTCATGATCGGCACGCGGGTCGTGGTGACGCAGTAATCGGGGGTCAGGAGTCAGGAATCGGGCGTCAGGAGTCAGGTGTCAGGAATCTGACTCTCGAATTCTGTTTCCTGACTCCTGACTCCTGACACCCGATCCCTGTCACCCGCACCACGAACCGCGCTTGCCGCCGTCGTAAGTGCGCGCGAAGCCGCCCTTGAGCATCGCCGCCGACACGTCGGGCGTAGCGCGCGTTCCGATCGCGGCATCGACGCGCCCGCCGTATTTATCGACGCCGACGCGGGAAACGGTGACGCCGCCGTCGGCCAGAATGGTTTGCAGCGCCGCGCGCGCGGCCTGCGCTTGCGCCAGTTCGTCGGGACAACGGGCGTGCAACTCAGCGGCGTCGATGCCGCGCAGCCGCACTTTGGTGTCGACGTCGAGCCCCGGCCACACCCGCACCCGCGCCTCGAACGTGTCGCCGTCGATGATGCGCAAGACCTCGGCCGGATAGACGATGTTTGGATCGAGCCGGTGCGCCAGCGGAATATCGGCGGGCGCCGGTTCGCGCGTATCGACCGCGGCGAGCGCGGGCCCGACCGGGCTCGCGCCATGTTGCGCGAACGATTGCGGCACCAGCGGCGGCCGCAGCAGCACGCCGACGGCGAGCCCGAGCGCAAACGTCGCGGCGGCCGCGCGCAACGCATTGCCGCGCCTCGGATTCGTTAGAGCCGCAACGGGAAAGGTGCGCCTCACCATCGCCCGCCTCACAGGTTGTATGCGGATCAGAATCAATCAGCGAGTGAAAGGATTATATTCGCATTTATATACTTGACTTAGCACAATCGAACGCCTAATCGAATTTCGACAGGCTGGCGCTAAGTTCAAGTGTGTAGGTGCGTTCCGAAAAGGAACGCATGTGCGAATCAAATAGCGTGTTGGCGGCAAAACCGCTCGGTTGTTTGAAGGACTGCTTGGACTTGGCCCGCAGCAGCGTCAAGCACAACCGATGCTGGGTGAAGGCCAATTATATCAATTTCATCAAAGCCTATAATGAAATGCGGGCGCGCGTGGTAATTCGAGTGGCTACCCCGCTTGCCTCTGGCAAATGCGATCTCATTTTTTGCGCTATTCCATTTAAGATTAAGGCCGGTGAGGGGTTCCGAATCTCCCCAATGGCTCACGATTACGGACGTTCCGATCATCCCGACAGCGGCAAGCGAAGTGTGCGTGGAATTGCGAAGTTTGTTGAGAACCCAAAGCGCCTTGTTCCCTCGCTGGTATGGGCGGAAACTGCAAAAGAGCGTCAAAATATCTGGGGGCAAATCTTTGCAGACGCCTCGTTTGATGGCGTTTTCAAGTCCAGCGACATCATCACCAAACGGAAAGTAGGTGTATTTCGTTCTGGGCATCTTGTACGCGACCGCCGCAGCGTACCCAGTCTGATCGAGAACAGCTCGCAACGTAAACAGGGCCTCAAAAGCAAGATCGTCGCAGATTGCGGGAATCCGCTTAGTGAACTTGATCTTGTGCGTCTCATGGATTCCGTCCGCGTCCGGCTGGACAAGAATTTTGTAAGGCTTACTATAATCGAACCGCGTCAAGTGCCGTTTGAGATTTGCAATGTGTTTCTTTGCCCGAGCGAGCCTGCGCTTGGGACTGTAGAACGGATCGGTGCGAGAGAGCGCCATGAACGCCAGAACTCCAGATCCTACAAAAGACCCCGAATTTAAGCGGATACTTGGCAATCTATTGAGCACCCCCCCCAAGCCCCATTCCGAAATGAAGCTTGGGAAGCGTAGCCGGGAAAAGTCTAAGAGTCCTGCGCGCCGCGGCGCTTCCGCCAAGCCAAAAACCGCTTAGCGAATTGCTTTTTGCTCCTAACTCTAACGAGGTATCCGGTACGTGAGGCGCTTGCCTTCGATACCTTTAAGGGCAATTGCTGCACGTTCTCCATCGGAATAGCCAAGCTTGGTGCGGTGATTGTGCCTGAACTGAAACTCGTTCAAATATCGTTGCAAATGTTGCTCGCCACAAAAGCGATATGTGCCCTTCATTGACCGCTTGAAATTGCCGAAGAAATTTTCCACGGCGTTCGTGGTCGCACCATCCTTGCCGACGTAAAGCCCCTGCCCATGGCCCGCGCCGCCATGCTCGACCGTTTTATGCGCGCCGAACTCACGGCCAATGTCGGTGTAAAGGCGGCTTTCGTCGGTGTGCAGTTCGGACTTGCGATCTACGTTTTGGGATAGCGCCAGCCATACGTTGTCGCCCATGGAAAGCTTCTTATTATCGACATGGAAGGCGCGAGCGCGGCCTTTGGGTTCAACGAGTGCAAACACGGCTGCCTTGTGGCTGTGGCCCTTGCGGTAGCCCTTCGCGCGCTTCGACGAATTGCCATAATAAGTTTCGTCCGCTTGCACCGACTGGCCTTCGCCGCCCATCGGGGTCGGCGCGGCGTCCTTCATCGCCTCGCGGATGCGGTGTGAGAGAAACCATGCCGACTTATAGGTGACGCCAAGCAGCCGATGCAGCTCGTGAGCGGACACACCGTTCTTGCCCGAATTGAGCAAATGGATCGCGAGCAACCACTTGTGAACCGGGATATGCGAGCGCTCCATGACCGTGCCGGTGCGGGCCGTGAACTTGTCGCGACAATCGTTGCAAAGGAACATACCGGCCTGCGTCTTGCCGCCCATGCGCGTAACCGCATCCGATCCGCAATGAGGGCAGTTCACCGCGTCGGGCCAACGGCTGGCCTCTAGGTGGGCAATGGCGGCGTCCTCATCGGTGAACTGAGGGGCGTTAAGGGCTGTATTCTTGGGCATAACTAGCCTCCTATGCCCTCAATATAGACCCCTCAATTCGCTAAGTCAAGTATATAAATGCGATTATATTCCGAATAATAGGAACTTTGTCAAGAAGCCGTTTCCGGGCCGCGCACGGTGAACCCCGGCCACGCCTAAAAATCCGACGTCAGCCCGTCCTTTTCCCAGTCGCCATAACGGGTGGGCTCGAGCCCGCCGCGGCCGCCGGATTCCTTGGGCTGACCGGCCGGATCGCGCGCGCGTGCAGCACGGCGCGCGGCGGCTTCGGCGAGCGCGCGCTCGGCCGCCAGCGTCAACGGCTGCTTGCCGGCGTCCCGGTTTTCGCCCGCATCGGTCGCCGGCGGGTTCGGCGTTGTCGGGTCAGTTGGCATCGGCTTTGACTTGGCGTAGCGGTGCGCCCGCCGCAAGGAGACATTTTTCGAATGAAAGGTTCGGGCAAGGCGAAGGCTCGTTCATCGAACGCCCGTGACGTGCCCGGCCTCGCCGCGCGCCGTATTGCCGCCGATATGGTGGACGGCGTCATCCGCCGCCGCCGCCCGCTCGACGAGCTTCTCGAAAATAGCAACGAACTCGCCGCCCTCGACGAGCGCGACCGCGCCTTCACCCGCGCGCTGGTCGCCACCGTGCTGCGCCGGCTCGGCACGTTGCGCCATTTGCTCGGCGGCTTGCTCGACCGCGGTCTGCCGCCGCAGGCGCCGCGCGTCGAGACCGCGCTGCTCATCGGCGCCGCGCAAATTCTGTTCCTCGACGTGCCCGACCATGCCGCGGTCGATCTTGCGGTGCGGCTCGTGCAGGCCGACCGGCAGGCGTTGCATTTTGCCGCTCTGGTCAATGCCGTGCTGCGGCGTGTCGCGCGCGAGGGCGCAGCGAAGCTCGCCGCGCTCGATACCGCCGCGCTCGACACGCCCGATTGGCTGTTGGCGCGATGGACCGCGACTTACGGCGCGGCGACCGCGCGTGCCATTGCCGCGGCGAACGGCCGTGAGCCGGCGCTCGATCTCACGGTGAAAGCCGACGCCGAAGCTTGGGCCGCCAAGCTTCATGGCCGCGTCCTTCCCACAGGTTCTGTGCGGCTCGTCGCGCACGGCGCGGTGACCGCGCTGCCCGGCTTTGCCGAAGGCGCGTGGTGGGTGCAGGACGCCGCGGCCGCGCTGCCGGCGCGCTTATTCGGCGACGTCCGCGGCCGAAGCGTTGCCGACCTCTGCGCGGCGCCCGGCGGCAAGACCGCGCAACTCGCCGCCGCCGGCGCCATCGTCACCGCCGTCGACCGCGCGCCTGCGCGGCTGCACCGGCTCGCCGAGAACCTCGCCCGGCTGTCGCTGCAAGCCGACCTGGTCTGCGCCGACGTCGCCGAATGGACGGCGGACCGACAGTTCGACGCCGTGCTGCTCGACGCGCCGTGCTCCTCGACCGGCACCGTCCGCCGCCACCCCGACGTGCCGTGGCTCAAAAAGCCCGCGGATATCGCCGCGCTCGCCGGCCTGCAACGCCGCCTGATCCACCGCGCGGTGGCGCTATTGAAACCCGGCGGCACGCTGATCTATTGCACCTGCTCGCTCGAGCCCGAGGAAAACCAGAGCGTGATCGCCGATCTTCTGGCGCGCGACACCGGCGTGCGCCGCGCACCGCTCGCCGCTACGGAAGTGTTCGGCCATAACGAGTTCATCGGCACGGACGGCGATCTGCGCACGCTGCCCTGCCAGCTTGCCGACGCCGATTCGCGGTTCTCCGGGCTGGACGGCTTCTATGCCGCGCGGTTGATAAAAGACTAAGCCTATCAACACATTATAGGGCAGTATAGGGCAGTTGGCCGTCGTGTGGCCGTCTTGTCGCGGTTTCGTTATGGTCGCGCGCGGGATGCCGTTGTTGCATTTCCCGCGAAAAAGGGGCCAGCGGGCCGATGTCGCGCGTTTCTGTCGCGAACCATGCCAAGCTGTCGTGGCTCGTTGTGCGCGGCGCGCTGCGGCGCCTCGCCGGTCGCGTCAACGGTCATCCGTTCCTGCGCTGGCCGCTCATTCCGCTCAAGGCCGACCGGCTCCTCATCGCGCCGCAGGATTTGCGGACGGCGGACGCCACGCGCGCCGGCGAAATCTATTCCGGACGCTTCGCCTTTGCCGGCAAGATCGTGGTCTGCGATCGGCGCTCGATTTTCGAAATGACGCCGCCGTCCGACGACTGGGCCGCGGCTTTGTTGGGCTTCGGCTGGCTGCGCCACCTGCGCGCGGCGGAGTCCGGCATCACGCGCGCCAATGCGCGCGCGCTGGTCGACGAATGGATCGCGCTGCAAGGCTCCTGGCACCCGCTGGCCTGGCGCCCGGACGTGCTGTCGCGCCGTATCATCTCCTGGCTCAGTCAATCGACGCTGATTTTGCAAGACGCCGACGGGCACTTCTACCGGCGCTACTTGCGCAGCCTGGTCCGCCAGGTGCGCTATTTGCGCCATACCGCGGGCGACGCGCGCCGCGGTGGCGCGCGCATGCAGGCCGTCATCGCGCTCAGCTATGCCGCGCTCTGCATCGCCGGCCAGTCGCGTCACATCAAATCGACGACCGAGCGCCTCAAGGAAGAAATCGAGCGGCAGATCCTGCCGGACGGCGGCCACGTCAGCCGCGATCCCGGCGCCATCGTCGAGATATTGCTCGAACTGCTGCCGCTGCGGCAGGTGTTTGCCTCGCGCAACATCGCCCCGCCGCAGGCGGTCTTGAACGCCATCGACCGCATGATGCCGATGCTGCGTTTCTTCC
Organism: uncultured Alphaproteobacteria bacterium; assembly: GCA_963823225.1. Classification (GTDB taxonomy): domain Bacteria; phylum Pseudomonadota; class Alphaproteobacteria; order Rhizobiales; family Xanthobacteraceae; genus BOG-931. The sequence continues at coordinate 852,288 of CAWGKM010000002.1, forward strand.
GGCATTCGGAGGGGACTTTTGCGCATTTCAACGGCATGGGGCCGACGCCCGCCGATTTTCTCCTCACGCTGCTTGCCTATGACGAGACCCGCGGCGCGCCGGTCTCGAACGCGCCCTATTCGGCCTATCAGCGCCTGGAAGCCGGCGGCGGCGTGGTCATCGTCGATACCGGCCGCGCGCCGCCGATCGAGATGAGTCTCGATGCGCATGCCGGCTGCCTGGCGTTCGAATTCTCCTCGCCGAAGCAGAGTCTCATCGTCGTCAACTGCGGCATGCCGGCGATCGGCCGCGAGAACTGGCGGCCGCTGGCGCGGGCGACCGCGGCGCATTCGACGGTTACGTTCAACGATACGTCCTCGGCCCGTTTCGTCGAATTGGCGAGTTTTCGGCGCGTGCTCGGCGGCTCGCCGATGCTGGGCGGGCCGAAGAGCGTATCGGTGACGCGCGAGGAGCTGCCCGAGGGGGTCGCGCTGCGCGCCGCGCACGACGGCTATGCCGGCCGCTTCGGCATCGTGCATGAGCGCAGGTTGACGCTGGCCGCCGATGGCACGCGGCTCGACGGCGAGGATCTGTTCCGGGCCGCCGGCGGCGGCACACAGCTGCGCGCCGCGCAGGATGAATTCGCGATCCGCTTCCACCTGCATCCGGCGGTGAGAGCCACCGGCCTTACCGACGGCCATGGCGTCATGCTGATGACGCCGCACAAGGAAGTGTGGACGTTCGGCGCTCCCGCGGCGCGCGTCGAGCTCGAGGAAAGCGTCTATCTCGCCGGCAGCGAAGGCCCGCGCCGCACCGCGCAGATCGTCATCCACGGCCATGCCAGCACCGTCCCGCGCGTGCAGTGGAGCTTGCAGCAGGCCAATGTGCCGGGCAGCGGCGCCACGGCACGCCGCGTCCCGGAAGAAGAGCCGCGGCTGCCGCTGTGAGGCCGATTGGCCCTAGCCGTCGCGCTCCATCTCACCTCTCCCGAACGGGGAGAGGTGTGGTGCGGCTGCAATGGCGAGTGTAAAGACACGCCATGACCGAGCATCTGCGCCGCGCCGAGCGCGCCCTGATTTCCGTCGCCGACAAATCAGGCGTGGTGGAATTTGCGCGCGCGCTGGCCGGCCTCGGCATCGAGCTCATCTCGACCGGCGGCACCCGCAAAACGCTGAGCGAGGCCGGCCTCAAGGTGCTCGACGTCAGCGAACTGACCGGATTTCCCGAAATGATGGACGGCCGCGTCAAGACGCTGCATCCGGCGGTGCATGGCGGGCTCCTCGCGGTGCGCGACAATCCGGCCCATGCCGAGGCGATGCGCGCGCACCGCATCCGCCCGATCGATATTCTGGCGGTCAGTCTCTATCCCTTCGAAGCGACCGCCGCGGGCGGCGGCGATTTTGCCGCCTGCATCGAGAACATCGACATCGGCGGCCCGGCCATGATCCGCGCCGCGGCGAAGAACCATGCCGACGTCGCGGTCGTGGTCGAGGCGAGCGATTACGCCGCGCTCATTGGGGAACTTAAAGCGCATAACGGCATGACGACGCTAACGCTGCGCCGCAAGCTCGCCGCCAAGGCCTTTGCGCGCACGGCGGCCTATGACGCGGCGATCGCCAATTGGTTCGCGCAACGGCTTGACGATCCGGCGCCCGGCTATCGCGCTTTCGGCGGCCGGCTGATCGAGCCGTTGCGCTATGGCGAGAACCCGCACCAGGCGGCGGCGTTTTATCGCACGCCGGACGTCCGTTTCGGCGTCGCCACCGCGCGCCAAGCGCAGGGCAAGCAGCTGTCCTACAACAACATCAACGACACCGACGCGGCCTATGAATGCGTCGCCGAGTTCGATCCGCAACGCACCGCTGCTTGTGCGATTATCAAGCACGCCAACCCGTGCGGCGTCGCCGAGGGCGAAACCCTGGTCGACGCCTATCGCAAGGCGCTCGCTTGCGATCCGGTTTCGGCGTTTGGCGGCATCGTCGCGCTCAACCGCAAGCTCGACGCCGAGGCCGCGCGCGCCATCGTCGAAATCTTTACCGAAGTCATCGTCGCGCCGGCCGCCGACGACGACGCCATCGCCATTGTCGGCGCCAAGAAGAATTTGCGGCTGCTGCTGGCCGGCGGCTTGCCCGATCCGCGCGGAGCGGGTCTGGTCGCCAAAACCGTCGCCGGCGGGTTGTTGGTGCAAACCCGCGACAACGCCGTCGTCGACGACATGGACTTAAAGCCGGTGACCAAACGCGCGCCGACCAATGCCGAGCTGCGCGACCTGCGTTTTGCCTTCCGCGTCGCCAAGCACGTGAAATCGAACACCATCGTCTATGCCAAGGATCTGGCGACCGTCGGCATCGGCGCCGGGCAGATGAGCCGCGTCGACTCAGCGCGCATCGCCGCGCGCAAGGCCGCGGACGCGGCGAAGGAAGCCGGCCGCAAGGAGCCGGCGACCAAGGGATCGGTCGTCGCGTCGGACGCGTTCTTTCCGTTCGCCGACGGCCTCCTCGTCGCCATCGAAGCCGGCGCCACCGCGGTGATTCAGCCCGGCGGCTCGGTGCGCGACGACGAAGTGATCAAGGCCGCCGACGACCACGGCATCGCCATGGTGTTCACCGGGACAAGGCATTTTAGGCATTAGAGATTCTGGCCCCGCCCGACGGAGAATCACACCGGCTTGTAATTGCGGTCCATCGGCACGTCGATCAGGAGCGGCGCGTCGCTCTTTAATCCCTTGGCGATCAGGTCGGTCGCGTCGCGCACCGTCGTGGCACGCTCGGCGGCAATGCCGAGCGAACGGGCGAGCCCGACGAAATCGATCGCCGGATCGACAAGCTCCATGCCGACGAAGCGGTCGACCTGCGCGGCCAGCCCGCGCTGCGCATGCAGGCGCTGCTTGAGAATCCGATAGGACGTGTTGTTGAAAATGACGAACACCGCGGCGATGCGTTCGTGCGCCGCCGTCCACAGCGCCTGGCAGGTATACATGGCGCTGCCGTCGCCAACGAGCGCGACCACCGGCCGGTCGGGCAAAGCGAGCTTGACGCCGAGCGCGGCCGGCAGACCCCAGCCGATGCCGCCGCCGCGCAAGCCGTAAAAGCTCTGCGGATCGTCGCTGCGGATGAGCGAGCGGATGCCCACCCCCGACGAAATGGTCTCGTCGATCACGACCGCGTCCTTGGGCAGCATCGCGCCGATGGCCTCGAGCAAGGCGAGCGGCTGCACCGGCGTTGCTGCCGCCAGCGCGCGCGCCTTGGCGGAAAGCGCCTCGCGTTCGGCAAGCGTCGCTCGTTTCGCCGCTTCGAACCGCTCGCGCGCCGCCGCGCGCGCGCCGCTCGACATGCGCTCGCGCACCGCCTTGGCGATATCGGGCAGGGTGGTTTTCGGATCGCCGAGGATCGCCACCTTGGGCGGATAATTCTTGCCGAGCTCCCACGCATCGTTGTCGAGATGAATGAGCGTCAAGTCGCGCGGCATCGGCTCGATATCCGACGGTAGCGACAGCGTGAACAGATCGCCGCCGACCGAGAACAAGAGGTCGTATTGTTCGAGGATTTTCCGGATCGGCCCCTGCATCCGCGTCATGCCGCCGCGAAACAGCGGATGCGACGCCGGGAACGATGCGGTGGAGGGAACCAGTTCGGCATAGACCGGCGCGCCAATGAGCTCGGCGAGTTCGACGAGTTCGGCATGCGCCCGGCTTTTGGCCACCGCGTCGCCGGCGACGATGAGCGGGCGCTTGGCCTGCGCCAACAGCGCCGCGGCTTCCTCGACTGCCGCCGGATCGCCGCGCAGCCCCGCCGCGACGCGGGTCGGCGCCAACAGATCGAGCTCGCCATCGGCTTTGAGAATGTCGCCCGGCAAAGCGAGAAACACCGGCCCGCTCGGCGGCGCCAGCGCGGTTTTCGCCGCGCGATGCACCAGCCGCGGCAGATCGGCGAGGCGATGCACTTCGGCGGACCATTTCACCAACGGCCGCGCGATGGGCGGCAGGTCGGCCCACAGGATCGGCTCGGTTGAGTTGAAATCCTGGTCGTGCTGGCCGGCAGTGACCAGGATCGGCGAGCCGGCCTTCTGCGCGTCGTACAGCATGCCCATGGCGTTGCCGAGGCCGGGCGTGACGTGCAGGTTGACCACCGCGAGCTTGCCCGAGGCCTGGGCATAGCCGTCGGCCATGCCGATGACGGTCGCCTCCTGCAGGCCGAGCACGTAGCGCAGCTCGGTGTCGACCGAAAGCGCGTCCATCAACGGCAGTTCGGTGGTGCCGGGATTGCCGAATAAAATCTCGACGCCCTCCTGCTTGAGCAACTCCAAAAAGGCGCGTTTTCCGGACACAGCGGGCAAGTTTCTCTCCCTTATCCGTCATTCCGGGGCGCGCCAAAGGCGCGCGCCCGCAATCCATAACCACGATATTCGCAGTTTTGCGACGAGGAGACTATGCCACGGGCGTCTGTGGTTACGCACGCTCGGCTCGCCGAGGCGTAGCTCGCGGCAATTTGCGCCCGCTTTCGCCTACGGCTTCGGCGCGGCAGCCTTCTCTCGCTGCGCGAGCGAATGTTTGGCTGGCTTGCCAAGCCGTAGCAAGCGGCGGGCGTCCGCCTTCGCCCAAGATGGGCTTCGGCGCGACAGCCTTCGCTGCGCTTCGCTTGCGAAGGCTGGTGCCGCGGAAGGGATTCGAACCCCCGACCCCCGCATTACGAATGCGGTGCTCTACCGGCTGAGCTACCGCGGCAAACCGAAGAGAAGGCGGACCTAGTAATACCCGCCGATTATTAACGCAAGACCGTCACCGTCACTTCGCGTCGGCCTCGGCGCGCAGCTTGAAGCGCTGGATTTTGCCGGTCGCGGTTTTCGGCAGTTCGCGGCGGAACTCGATCCAGCGCGGATATTTGTAGACGGCGAGCTTTTGCCGGCATTCGTCCTGCAACGCCTGCGCGAAGGCAGTGCCGGCCTTGTCGGGGGATTTCAGCACGACGAAGGCCTTGGGCTTGATCAGCTTGTCGTCGTCCGGCCAGCCGACGACGGCGGCTTCGAGCACGTCGGGATGGCTTTGCAGCACGCCCTCGACCTCGAACGGCGAGACATAGATGCCGGAGACTTTGAGCATGTCGTCGCGCCGGCCGCAGTAGACGAAGTAGCCGGCGTCGTCCTCGATATATTTGTCGCCGGAGCGGGTCCACTCGCCCAAAAACGTCGCGCGCGATTGCTCGCGGTTGTTCCAGTACATCACCGCGCCGGTCGGCCCGCGCACTTGCAGCTCGCCCATCTCGCCGCGCGCGGTGACGATCTTGCCGTCGTCGTCGACCAAGCGGAGGTCGTAGCCGGGCACCGGCTTGCCGGTGGTGCCGTATTTCACGTCACCCGGCCGGTTGCTGATATAAATGTGCAGCATCTCGGTCGAGCCGATGCCGTCGAGGATGTCGACGCCGTAGCGCTCGCTCCAGCGCCGGCCGAGATCGGTCGGCAGCGCTTCGCCGGCGGAGACGCAACGCCGCAGCTTCAGCTCGGCGCGCGCCGGCGCCGCGGGGCTGGCGAGAAAGGCGGCATAGAACGTCGGCACCGCGTAGAACACCGTGACCTGATGCTTCTTGAGGATATCGGCGACCAGGTCCGGCGTCGGCCGGGCCGGCAACAGCACGGTCGTCGCGCCCGCCGACATCGGAAAGGTCAGCGCGTTGCCGAGCCCGTAGGCGAAGAACAGCTTGGCCACCGAATAGCAGATGTCGTTCTCCGTGATGCCGAGGATGGGCGCGGCATAGAGGTCGTCGGTGAGTTTGAGATTGGCGTGGGTATGCACGGCTCCCTTGGGCTTGCCGGTCGAGCCGGAGGTATAAAGCCAGAAGCACATGTCGTCGCGCGTGGTCGGCGCGGTCACGGCTTCGGTTTTGGCGGCGGCGAGGAGCTCGTCGAAGCGCTTGTGACCGTGCGGCTTCTCGCCGGATACGATGACGTGGGCCAAATCTCGGGCGATATCCTTCGAGGCGGCGATCGCGGTCTCGAATTTCGGCAACAGCTCCTCGGAAACGACCAGCAGCCGGGCGCGGGAATCCTCGAGCATGAAGCGGTAGTCGTCCTCGGTCATCAACGTGTTGACCGGCACCGCGACCACCCCGGCCTTGATGGCGCCGAGAAAAGCGGTCGGCCAATCGATGGTGTCGAGGAGGCAAATGAGAATACGTTCCTCGCGGCGGATGCCGAGCGAGCGCAAGACATTGCCGAAGCGCTCGACGCGCCCGGCGAGGTCGGCATAGCTGTAGCTGCCGTGCGGATCGATGAAGGCGATTTTGTCGCCGCGGCCGGCGTCGAGATTGCGCTTGAGGATATCGGCCGCGAAGTTGTAATCGCGCGGGATCGCGGACGCCGTCGGCGCCGGGCTCGGCGAAACGCCAGTCATCGCAACTTCCTCCCCGTGCATTATGCCGATGCGAAAATTTGGCCGCAATGGCACTGTCATGCCAGCCGATTTGCGCTATGACATTGCGCTAAATCAATCGCCGCCGGCGCCTCCCGCCAGAGCCTCCCGCCCGAGCCTGCATCATGATTTCGAGCCGCGACCGGATTCTCACCACCCATGTCGGCAGCCTGCCGCGCAACGAGACGCTCAGCGATCTCCTGATCAAGCAGGAGGAAGGCGGCGGCTATGATCCGAAGGTTCTGGCGGCCGAAATGGACAAGGCGGTGCGGCACGTCGTGAAAAAACAGATGGAAGCCGGCATCGACATCGGCAATGACGGCGAGCAGCGGCGGATCGGCTTTCAGACTTACGTGCCGCAGCGCATGTCGGGATTTGCCGGCGTATCGAAGCGCCGCCGCGGCCGCGAGTTCGAAGAATTTCCCGAACTTACGAGCTATCTGATGCGGCGGTTTCCCAATCCGCCGAAGAGTCAGCAGGGCGCGCCGGAAGCGCAGGCCGAGATCAAATACCGCGACCTCAAGCCGATCGCGGAAGAAACCAAAGGCTTCATCAAGATCGCCGACGAACTGCACGCGTTTTCCGAGCGCTTCATGACCGCGGCTTCTCCCGGCATCATTTCCACGACCATGCTCAACGCTTACTACGAGTCTCACGACGCCTATCTCGACGCCATCGCGCGCGAGATGAGCACCGAATACAAGGCGATCCACCACGCCGGCCTGGTCCTGCAAATCGACGCCCCCGACCTCGCCATGGACCGCACCATGATGTACCGCGACTTGTCGGACGCCGCGTTCGTGACGCGTTGCGAACGGCACGTCGCCGCGATCAACCAAGGCATCGCGGGCATTCCGCGCGATCGGGTGCGGCTGCATGTGTGTTACGGCAACTGGGAAGGCCCGCACATCCACGACATCGCGCTGGAAAAAATCCTGCCCGCGCTGTATGGCGCCAAGGTCGGCGCGCTGTCGATCGAATTTTCCAATCCGCGCCACGCCCATGAATATTCGGCGCTCAAGCGCGCGCCGTTTCCGCAAGACATGATCCTGATCCCCGGCGTGGTCGAGACTACCTCGAATTTCGTCGAGCATCCGGAAGTGGTGGCGCGCCGCATCGAGGAGGCGGTGGCCGCGGTCGGCGACCGCGAGCGCGTCATCGCCTCGACCGATTGCGGCTTCGGCACGTTCACGCGGCGCGAATGGGTCATCGAGCCGGTGGTGTGGCTCAAGCTCAAGGCGATCCGCGACGGCGCCGATATCGCCTCGGCGCGGTTATGGGGTAAGAAGACCGCCGCCTAGCAGCACGCTTCGTTGTCATCGTCCGCGAAGGCGGACGATCCAGTATTCCAAACCAACAACAGGATCAAAACCGTGATCGACCTTTACACCTGGACGACGCCGAACGGCCGCAAGATTTCCATCGCGCTCGAAGAACTCGGTCTGCCCTACACCGCGCACGCGGTCGACATCGGCAAGGACGAGCAGTTCAAGCCGGAATTTTTGAAAATCAGCCCGAACAACCGCATCCCGGCGATCGTCGACCGCGACAACGGCATGAGCCTGATGGAATCCGGCGCGATCCTGATCTATCTCGCCGACAAGACCGGCAAACTGTTGCCAAAATCCGGCGAGGCGCGCTACCGCACCATCGAATGGCTGATGTGGCAAATGGGCGGGCCCGGTCCGATGTTCGGCCAGGTCCATCACTTCGTGAAATACAATCCGGGCAAGGCGCCCTATGCGGAGGAGCGCTATCTGAAAGAAGCGCACCGGCTCTACGGCGTGCTCGACAGACGGCTCAAGGACCGCGACTACGTCGCCGACGCCTATTCGATCGCCGACATCGCGATCTGGCCGTGGGTGTCGCGCTATGAATGGCAGACCGTCGATCTCAATCGCTATCCGAACGTCAAGCGCTGGTATCTCGCGATCGCCAAGCGCCCGGCGACCCAAAAGGGCTACAAGGTGCCGAAGGATGTCGGCGAAGTGCCGATGCCGTGAAGGTAGCTGCGCTTCGCCCGGGAAACGCGCTATAGTCTTGCCAAAGAACCCAAGGAGTATGCCATGGACGACATTACCAGGCGCGACCCGCTCAAAATCACGGCCGAGGACGTCAATCCGCGCTACAATTGGGGCCGCCATCTGCCGGTGCTCGGCACGATGGGGGTCGATTTCGAGGAGCGCGTCGACTACCGGCGGCTGCACCGCTACCGGCTCGGCCGCGCCCAGGCCGCGCTCGAAGCTTCCGATCTCGGCGCGCTGTTGTTGTTCGACGACAACAACATCCGCTACGTCACCTCGACCAAGATCGGCGAATGGGCGCGCGACAAGCTGTCGCGCTGGGCGCTGCTCAAGCGCGGCGGCGATCCGATCCTGTGGGACTTCGGCTCCGCCGCCGTGCACCACAGGCTCTATTCGCCGTGGCTCAAGCCGGAGAACTGCAAGGCGGGCCTGGTCGGCCTGCGCGGCACGGTCGATCCCGCCTTCGGCCTGATGAAGCACCATGCCGAGGAGATGGCCGCGATCCTCAAATCCGCCGGCGTCGCCAAAATGCCGCTCGGCGTCGACATCATCGAGCCGCCGATGATGTTCGAGCTGGAAAAGGCCGGACTGAAAATCAAGGACGGCCAGCAGGTCATGCTCGAGGCGCGCGAGGTCAAGTCGGCCGACGAGATCGCGCTGTTGAACCGCGCCGCGGCGATGGTCGACGGCGCCTACGATCTGATCAACGAGAAGCTGCGCCCCGGCGTGCGCGAGAACGAAATCGTCGGCGAGGTCAACAAATTCCTCTATTACCACGGCGCCGACGACGTCGAGGCGATCAACGCCATCTCCGGCGAGCGCTGCAACCCGCATCCGCATAACTTCACCGACCGCATGGTGCGGCCGGGCGACCAGGTGTTCTTCGACATCCTGCAAGCGTTCATGGGTTACCGCACCTGCTACTACCGCACCTTCAACGTCACCCGCGCCACGCCGGCGCAGCAGGACGCCTACAAGAAGTGCCGCGAATGGCTCGACATGGCGATCGACCTGATCCGGCCCGGCGTCACCACCGACGAAGTGTGCGGCGTCTGGCCGAAGGCGCACGAGTTCGGCTTCCCCGACGAGCTCGCCGCATTCGGCCTGCAATTCGGCCACGGCCTCGGCCTCAATCTGCACGAGCGGCCGATCATCAGCCGCGTGTGCTCGATGGAGCACCCGACCGTGATCAAGGAAGGCATGGTGTTCGCGCTGGAAACCTATTGCCCGGCGACGGATGGTTATTCGGCAGCGCGCATCGAGGAGGAGGTCGTGGTCACCGACAAGGGCCACACCATCATCTCGCTGTTCCCGGCGGAACAATTGCCGATCTCGGCGAAGTATTGATGTGTTCCCCGGACGCGGTGCAGCGCGTAAGCGGTGCACCGCTGATCCGGGGTCTTCGCTAGCTCGGCGAATATGCGCTCTGAGCTTGGGACGATCCCGGGTCTGCAGCGCACCACCTTGTGCTGCGCTGCGCCCGGGAAACGGGTGCTGCATGCGCAAACGCTTCTTTGTGTATATTCTCGCAAATCGTCCGAAGGGCGTGTTGTATGTCGGCGTGACCAATGATCTTGGCCGCCGCATTTGGGAGCACAAGACGAAAGTCGTTCCGGGATTCACGAGCAAATACGGCGTAACGATACTGATCTATTACGAGGAATATGAATCCATTCTCGAAGCTCGTGAGCGCGAGCGCGTACTCAAGCACTGGCGCCGGCCTTGGAAATTCAAGTTGATAGAGCAAGTGAACCCGAGTTGGCGAGACCTTTATGATGAACTTGTGTTGCTATAATACGGCGTTTCCCGGGCGCGGTGCAGCACGCAGCGCAGCGGAGTGATGCACTGCAGACCCGGGATCGTTACGCACTCCGAGACCGGGACGATCCCGGATCGGCGGTGCAACATTTCATGTTGCACCGCGTCCGGGAAACGACAGCAATAGTCCTTCATGTCCTCTAACGACCTCCCCAAGACCGCCGTTGCCGAGCAGCTGGCGCAAAAGATTTGCGCGCTCGATGCGGCGCGCTTGCCGCAAGCCGTGCGGGAGAAATGCGAGGAGCTGCTGATCGACGGGATCGGGCTCGCGGTGACGGCGCGCCATGAGGACTACGTCAAGAGCACGCTCGCAGCTTGCGACGACGACGGGCCGTGCACCGCGATCGGTCATGCGCGCACGCACAGCGCCGCGTGTGCGGCGCTGGTCAACGGCACTGCCATCCACGGCGAGGATTTCGACGACACCTTCGAGGGCGGCCCGGTCCATACCAGCGCGGTCGTGGTGCCTGCCGTGCTCGCCGCCTGCGAGCGGCAAAACCTCGACGGCCGCGCCGCGCTGGTCGGCATCGCCACGGGCGTCGAGACCATGTGCCGGCTGAGCTTGGTGGCGCCGACGCTGACCCACAAAGCGGGCTTTCATCCGACGGCGGTGTTCGGCGCCGTGGGCGCGACCGCCGGCGTCGGCGCCGCGCTGAAACTCACCCCGCGGCAGATGGTCGACGCGCTCGGCACCGTCGGCTCGATGGCCGGCGGCATCATCGAATATCTCGCCGAGGGCGCTTGGACCAAGCGCCTGCACGCCGGCTGGGCGGCGCAATCGGGAATGCGCGCCGCGCTGCTCGGCCGTGCCGGTTTCTCCGGGCCGCGTACCGTGTTCGAAGGCGTGCACGGCTTGTTTCACGGTTTTGCGCGCACCACCAAGGGCGACTATGACGCGTTGATCGGCGATTTCGGCAAGCGCTGGGCGATGGCGACGCTGGCGTTTAAGCCCTATCCGTGCGGGACCATGACGCATCCCTATATCGACTGCGCGCGGCGGCTCGGCGCGCGGCTCAAGCCCGACGACGTGGTCGAGCTGGTCTGCGAGGTCGGCGAGGGCACCGTGCACCGGCTGTGGGAGCCGCTGGAGGCCAAGCAGCATCCGACGAACGGCTATGCCGGTAAATTCTCCACGCCCTACTGCATTGCTGCCGGCTTCGTGCGCGGCAATGTCGGCTTGAGCGATTTCACCGACGCGGCGGTGAAGGATCCGGCCGTGCTCGCGCTCGCGGCCAAGGTCCGCTACCAAATCGATCCGAAAAATCCCTATCCGAAAAATTTCACCGGCCACATCCGCTTAACGCTGCGCGACGGCACAGTGGTCGAGGAGCGCCAGCCCTATATGCGCGGCGGCGCGCAGGAACCGCTGACCCGCGCCGACATCGAGGACAAATTTCGCCTCAATGCCAAGCATGGCGGCTGGAGCGACATCCGCGCCGCAGCGGCGCTGAAACTCATCGCCGGCTTATTCGATGGGCCGGTCAATCTCAAGCCGCTGCGGGGCTAAGTACCTAGTAGCCTGGGTTGAGCGCAGCGAAACCCAGGGCGGCGCATCAGGCCGCATGGCCCATCCCGGATTTCGCTGACGCTCAATCCGGGCTACAGGCTATGTCACCTCTCCCCGTAGGGGAGAGATCGAGCGAGCGTAGCGAAGCGCGGGTGAGGGGGTTCGGAAGCTTCAGTCTTTCTCGAACCTCCGAACCCCCTCACCCCAACCCTCCCCCCTACGGGGAGCGGGAGCGCCGTTCGCGCCGCGAGAATGCTTCGTTGCCTGCGCTGTTTGAAAATAAAATCGGAGCGGGTTGCTACGGCGTATCGAGCAGCCCGTCGCGCAGCCGCGACAGATCGAAGCGGTCGATCTCACGCAGCAATTCGACGAAGGCCTCGGCGCCGCGTTGCAGCGCCGCGTCGCCCTTGGCGGCGCTCGCGGCCGTGGCGTCGCCGACCGCGCCGCTTTGATGCAAATCCTGCGTCATCCAGGCAAAGCCGGCCGGCCGATAGGCGCCAAGCCATTTGAACTCGCGCGCCATGGCGACTGTCGCCGGGATCGCTTGGGCCGCCTTGTCCATGCGCACCGTATCGGGCTTTGCCGCCAGCATCAGCGAGGTCTCGATGTCGCCGCCGTGGATGCCGTGCTTTTTCTCGTCGCTCGAAAACGCACCGTCCGGATAGCCGAAGCGATGCCAACCGACCGTGACCGCGAGCATATCGAGCCGCGCGCGCAGATCGCGCGCCACCAATTCCATGGCCGCGACATTGCCGCCGTGGCTGGTGACCATCACCAGCTTGCGCAAGCCGGCCCGCGCCAAACTCTCGCCGAGCTCGGTCCAGGCCGCGATCGCGATCGTTGCCGAATGGGTCAGCGTGCCGGGATAGGACAGATGCTCGGCCGAAACCCCGACGCGCTGCACCGGCAAAAACGTCACCGGCAAATCTTCCGGCAGAATCTTCCGAACCCGCTCCAGGTAAGCCTCGGCGATGAAGGTGTCGACGCCGAGCGGCAGATGCGGACCGTGCTGCTCGACCGCGGCAAGCGGCAATACCGCGATCCAGCGCCCGGTTTGCCCGCCGGCGATCTCCTGCCAGGTCATGTCCATCCAGTCGCGCTTGGGCAGCATGGTTCGCTCGCCAATTGCGTCAGCCTCACCTATTGTCGCGTCGCCGATGGAAAGGAGCAACCGATGCGGCTGAGAAGAATTTTCGGGCTCGCGCTGGTCGGGCTTGCGGCGTCGGCGACATTGGCGTCCGCGCAGACGCTCGACAAGGTCGCGTTCGGCACCAATTGGGTGGCCGAGGCCGAGCATGGCGGCTTCTACCAGGCGCTGGCCGACGGCACCTACCGTAAATACGGCCTCGACGTGACCATCGTGCCGGGCGGACCGAGCGTGAACAACCGCATCCTGCTGCCGGTGGGCAAGATCGACTTCTTCCTGTCCGCCAATACGCTGCAGGCCTTCGATGCGGTCGCAGAGAACGTGCCGACGCTCGAAGTCGCCGCCTTGTTCCAGAAAGACCCGCAAGTGCTGATCGCGCATCCCGATGAGGCAATCGAGAAATTCGCCGATCTGAAAAACCTGACGCTGTTCATTTCGCGCGAGGGCATGGCGAGCTATTACCAATGGCTCAAGGCCGACTACGGATTTAGCGACGCCAAGGTCAAGCCTTACACCTTCAACCCGCAGCCGTTCCTCGCCGATCACAAGAGCGCGATGCAGGGCTACGTGACCTCGGAGCCGTTCGCCATCGACAAGGCGGCGCACTTTACGCCGAAAGTCTTCCTGCTCGCCGACCAGGGCTTTTCCGCCTATTCGACGCTGATCGAGACGCGCCGCGAGCTGGTCGACAAGAAACCCGATCTGGTGCAGCGTTTCGTCGATGCCTCGATCATCGGCTGGTACAACTACATCTACCACGACAACAGCGCGGCCAATGCGCTGATCAAGAAACAGAACCCCGAGATGAGCGACGATCTGTTGGCCTATTCGGTCGGCGCGATGAAGAAATACGGCATCGTCGATTCCGGCGACGCGTTGACGCTCGGCATCGGCGCCATGACCGATGCGCGCATGAAGGATTTTTTCGACCAGATGGTGCGCGCCGGCGTGGTCAAATCGGGCCTCGATTACCGCAAGGGCTACACGCTGCAATTCGTCGACAAAAAGGTCGGGCTCGATCTGCGGCCGAAGTGATGCTGCTTCTGTCATCATCCGCGAAAGCGGATGATCCAGTATTCGCGTATGTTCGAGATGATCTGCAGCGGTGGCGTTTACTGGATGCCCCGCCGTCGCGGGGCATGACAATGGTGGACAAGACGACAACAGTCCGTTTCGCTTCGCTGGTCGCGTTGCGCGGCGTCGGCAAGACCTTTCCGAGCGGCACGATGGCGCTCAAGGGCCTCGATCTCGACGTGCGCGCGGGCGAGTTCGTCTCGCTGCTCGGGCCGTCGGGTTGCGGCAAATCGACCGCGTTGCGGATCATCGCGGGCTTGAGCGAGCCGAGCGAGGGCACCGTCGAATGGCCGGCTTCGCCGACGCCAGTCGGCGAGCGAAAGCCGGATCGGTTTCGTGTTCCAGGAGCCGACGCTGATGCCGTGGACGTCGGTGTTCAACAACGTGCTGCTGCCGCTCAAGCTCAAAGGCGCGGCCGCGGATAAGGCGCGCGGCGCGCGTCGACGGCGGCGCTCGACCGCGTCGGCTTGCGGAAATTCGCCCAGCGCCTATCCGCGCGAATTGTCCGGCGGCATGCGCATGCGCGTCTCGATCGCGCGCGCGCTGGTCACCGAGCCGGCGCTTCTGTTGATGGACGAGCCGTTCGCCGCGCTCGACGAGATCACGCGTTTTAAACTCAACAACGATCTTCTGCAGCTGTGGCAGGCGTTGCGCACGACGGTGGTGTTCGTCACCCATTCGGTGTTCGAGTCGGTCTATCTGTCGAGCCGCGTGCGTGGTGATGACGGCGCGGCCCGGACGCGTCGTCACCGAGCTGAATATCGACGCGCCCTATCCGCGCGACGGTAATTTCCGCACCTCGGCCGAATATGCCGCATTCTGCCGCCGCACCTCGGCAGCGCTGGCGCAGGCCATGGCGGCGGAGGCGAGCCATGAAGCGCGCCCGGCTCCGCGCGCGAACGCCGCGACCGCGCGCTGCGCGTCGCGCTGCCGATCATCGTGCTCGCGCTCGGGCTTGCGCTCTGGGAAGTGGCGGTGCGGATCGAAAATATTCCGCCCTATGTGCTGCCCGGCCCGGGCCTCATCTTGCGGACGCTCGTTGCCGATTGGGCCTTGCTGTCGCAATCGTTGTTGGTGACGCTGGTGACCACATTCGAGGGCTTTCTGCTGGCGGCGGTCGGCGGCGTGGGCTTGGCCGTGCTGTTCAACCAATCGCGGCTCGTCGAATATTCGCTCTATCCCTATGCGGTGATCCTGCAGGTGACGCCGATCGTCGCCATCGCGCCGCTGCTCTTGATCTACCTGCCGCAGCCGCTCGCCGTTTTGGCCTGCGCCTGGATCGTGGCGTTCTTTCCGGTGCTGGCGAACACCACGCTCGGCCTGCACTCGGTCGACCGCAATCTCGCCGACCTGTTCGCGCTCTACGGCGCGTCGCGCGGCCAAATTTTGTGGAATCTGAAACTGCCCTCGGCGCTGCCTTACATTCTCGGCGGGTTGCGCATCGCCGGCGGCCTGTCGCTGATCGGCGCGGTGGTCGCCGAGATCGCAGCCGGCTCGGCGGGCGCCGGCTCCGGGCTTGCCTACCGGATCGCCGAATCCGGCTATCGCCTCAACATCCCGCGCATGTTCGCGGCGCTGCTGCTGCTTTCCGTCGCCGGCATCGTGATTTTTTATCTGCTGTCGCTCGTCAATTATCTGGCGCTGCGCCGCTGGCACGAAAGCGCGCTGGAGGCCGAGCGATGAGCTACGCCTTTACCGTGTGTTGGTGTGCCGTGCCGTTCTCGCACGCTCAGCAACAATCCGCTGCAACCGAGCCTGATTGGCTTGAATGCTGCGCGCGAGGACACGGGCGACGTGTACGGGTTCACGCCCCGTGGCGTCGCGAATTTGCTGCCGACATGATGTGCCGTCGGCCACTATGATGGTGTCAGCAGCCGCCTTACGCACTGCCGGCAGCAACGATAGCTCGCCCATGGCGAGCGACGTATCGATCGTATTCTTGTCGTAGCCGAAGGCTCCGGCCATGCCGCAGCAGCTCGACTCGATCGTCTCGACGTCGAGGCCCGGAACGAGCTTCAGCACTTTTTCCGTCGAACTCATAGTTCCGAATGACTTTTGGTGACAGTGTCCGTGCAACAGCGCGCGGTCCCCTATCTTTTCGAGATCTGGAACGAACCTGTATGCGTCGTTCTCACTTGCCAAAAATTCCTCGAACAGGAGCGCATTGCCGGCGACTTGGCGCGCCGTATCGCTCTTGATCAGCGCCGGAATTTCATCACGGAAGGTGAAAATGCAGCTCGGCTCGAGACCGATCACCGGCATGCCGCGCTCGACGTATGGCGCGAGCGCGGCCAGCGTGCGCTCCATTTCCCGCCGCGCTTCGTCGACTTTGCCGATCGACAGGAAGGTGCGGCCGCAGCACAGCGGGCGGCCCCCGTCGGTGGGGTCGACCAAATTCGTCACATACCCTGTCTCGTTGAGGACATCGATGGCCGCTTTGAGATTTTCCGGTTCGAAATAACGATTGAAGGTGTCGACAAATAGCACAACGGCCGGTTCTTCGTAGATGGGCAGCAAAATATTGAGATCATCGAACGTCTTCTCCCGCCATTTCGGCAGAGACCTTTGCGCGCTGAAACCGGTCAGCCACTCCGACAGTTTCGCCGCGCCGGGCAATCGGTCGCGCATATTCATCAGCCACGCGTAGCGCGCCGCGTAGGGCGCGTAACGCGGCAGATAGCCGACCAGCCGGTCGTGCAGCGACAGGCCGAATTTTTCCGCACGCGCGCGCAACACCTCGATTTTCATGCGCGCCATGTCGACGCCGGTCGGGCATTCGCGCCGGCAGGCCTTGCACGAGACGCAAAGCTTCAGCGTCGCCGCCATCTCGTCCGACGTGAACGCATCGGGCCCGAGTTGGCCGGTGATGGCGAGGCGCAGCGTATTGGCGCGGCCGCGCGTCACGTCGCGCTCGTCGCGCGTGACGCGGTAGCTCGGGCACATGACGCCGCCCTTGAGCGCGCGGCAAGCGCCGTTGTTGTTGCACATTTCGATCGCGCCCTGAAAACCGCCGCCGGAGCCCGGATAGGCCGACCAGTCGAGCGCGGTCGCGATCTCTTCGGCGCGATAGTCCGGGCCGTAGCGAAAATTGCCACGATCGTCGAATTTCGGCGCGCGCACGATCTTGCTGGGATTGAGCAAATGCTGCGGATCGAAGCGGTCCTTGACCTCCTCGAAGGCGTGCACCAGCTCGGCGCCGAACATTTTGTCGTGGAATTCCGAGCGGACGATGCCGTCGCCGTGCTCGCCGGAATGCGAACCCTTGTACTCGCGCACCATGGCGAAGGCTTGCTCGGCGATGGCGCGCATAGCGCGCACGTCCTTGTCGAGCCGGAGGTTGAGCACCGGGCGCACGTGCAGGCAGCCGACCGCGGCATGCGCATACCAGGTGCCGCGCGTGCCGTTCTTTTCGAAAATCTCGGTCAGCCGCGCAGTGTAGTCGGCGAGATGTTCGAGCGGCACGGCGCAGTCCTCGACGAAGGAAACCGGTTTGCCCGCTTCCTTCATCGACATCATGATGTTCAGCCCGGCAGTGCGCACCTCGGTGATGCCGGCCTGCAATTTCGGATCGAGTATTTCGACCACGCCGCCCCATTTGGCGCCGGCCTTGTCCCACGACAGGCCGAGATCGCCGATGAGTTCGCCGAGCCGCTTGAGCCGGCGTAAATTCTCGTCCCAGTCCGCTTCGGCGAATTCGACAAACAGGATCGCTGCCGGATCGCCGCGCAAAAATTCATCGACGATCGGGCGGAACATCGCAATGTCGCGGGCGAGGCCGAGCATGGTGCGGTCGATCAGCTCGACCGCGATCGACCCGAGTTTGACGATGTGCTGCGCCGCCAGCATCGCTTCGTGGAAGCTGCCGAAGTGGCAGGCGCCGACCGCGCGGCGGCCGAGCAGCGGCGAAAGTTTCAGCTCGATCAGGCGCGAAAATGCCAGCGTTCCTTCCGAGCCGACCAGGAGATGGGCGAGATTGATGTCGTTGCGCCCCGGCACGATCGCATCGAGATTGTAGCCGCCAACCCGGCGCTGCACTTTCGGAAACCGTCGTTCGATCTCGGCCGCCTCGCGCGCGGCGATGGCGAAGAGATCGGCTATGAGGGCCCGCGGCGGATTGGTCCTGCCGTCGTCCATCGGACCGAAATGCGCGCGCGTGCCGTCGGCCAGCACAGCGTCGATCGAAAGAACGTTCTCGCGCGTATTGCCGTAGCGTAGCGACCGCGCGCCGCAGGAATTGTTGCCGACCATGCCGCCGATGGTGGCGCGCAACGCCGTCGATATGTCGACCGGGAACCACAGGCCCGCAGGCTTCAGCTTGCGATTGAGCTCGTCGAGCACGATGCCCGGCTCGACCGTGGCGCGCCGGCCGGTGGCATCGAGCTCGACGACGCGGTCGAGATGCGCCGAGCAATCGATAACGAGCGATCGGTTGACGGTCTGGCCCGCTTGGGACGTTCCGCCGCCGCGCGGCGTCACCGGCACGCCTTCGGCGCGGCAAATCGCGAGCGCCCGTTCGGCCTGCTCCATCGTGTGCGGCGTCACCACGCCGAGCGGCATGAT
Source organism: uncultured Alphaproteobacteria bacterium (assembly GCA_963823225.1). Classification (GTDB taxonomy): domain Bacteria; phylum Pseudomonadota; class Alphaproteobacteria; order Rhizobiales; family Xanthobacteraceae; genus BOG-931. The sequence goes on from CAWGKM010000002.1 coordinate 870,800, forward strand.
CTGGTAATGGGACGCGTCGGTGGAATAGCGTCCGCGCGTAAAGGCGTCGAAGCGCGCATCGCCAACCTGTTCCGCCCTGAGCTGTCGTTCAAGGCCGGGTATCGACCGTGCAGTATCCATCGACACTTGAGCCTTGGCTTTCCGGCTTGAGTTTCCTGGATGCCCCGCTTTCGCGTGACATGACAGACTTTCAGGGCTTGACCGCAATGTCGCATTCGCTATTCAAACCCACAAGCCGCGCGCGTTCACGGACATGCGCCGCCGGGGCAAATCAATGCGTCCGTAGGAGTGCCGAAAATGCCGCAGAATGCTTCGCGCGCCACCGGGCGTCACTTCCTGCAGATCCCGGGCCCGACGCCGCTGCCCGACCGCGTGTTGCGGGCGATGGATACGCCTATCATCGACCACCGCGGCCCGGAATTCGCCAAGCTCGCCAAGCGCTGCCTCGAGGGCATCAAGACCATCTTCAAGACCACCAAGCCGGTGATCATTTACACCGCGACCGGCACCGGCGCCTGGGAAGCGGCGCTGGTCAACACACTCTCGCCCGGCGACCGTGTGCTGATGGTCGAGACCGGGCAGTTCGCCATGCTATGGAAGATGATGGCGCAGAAGCTTGGGCTGAAGCCCGAATTCATTCCCGGCGACTGGCGCAGCGGCGCCGACGCGGCGAAGATCGAAGCGCAACTGCGCAAGGACAAGGCGCACGAGATCAAGGCCGTGTGCGTGCTGCACAACGAGACCGCGACCGGCTGCCTGTCGCCCATCGAGCCGATCCGCAAGGCGATCGACGCCGCGGGCCATCCCGCGCTGCTCATGGTCGATACCATTTCCTCGCTCGCCTCGACCGACTACCGGCATGACGAATGGGGCGTCGACGTCACCGTCGGCGGCGCGCAGAAAGGCCTGATGCTGCCGCCCGGCATGTCGTTCAATGCGGTCAGCGACAAGGCACTGGCGGCATCCAAGACCTCGAAGCTGCCGAAATCGTTCTGGTCGTGGGACGACATGCTGACCATGAATAAGATCGGCTTTTTCCCCTACACGCCGGCGACGCAGATGCTGCAAGGCCTCGCGGTGTCGATCGACATGCTGCACGAAGAAGGCCTCGACAACGTCTTCGCGCGCCACGCCCGGCTCGCCGAAGCGACACGGCGCGCGGTGCGCGCCTGGGGTCTCGAAATCCTCTGCCGCGACCCGAAATATTATTCGCCGACCATCACCGCCGTGCTGCTGCCGGACGGCCATGACGCCGACGCCTTTCGCAGCCTCGCGCTCGATACGTTCAATATCTCCTTCGGCGCGAGCTTCGGTCCTTACGTCAAAAAATACTTCCGCATCGGTCACCTCGGCGACATCAACGACGGCTGGCAGGTCGGCGCGCTGGCGGCGACCGAAATGGCGCTTTCGCTCGCCGGCATCCCGCACAAGAAGGGCGGCGTGCAGGCGGCGATGGATTACATCGTATCGGCGCATTCGGCCGGCGCCCGCGCGGCGGCGGAATAGTCATTCACGTCAGCGGCACCGCCGCGACGTGGTCCTTGAACGCCTGCCGCGCGGCGATGGCCGCATACCAACGCTCGAAGTTGCGCAGCGGGGGACGCTCGGGCACGAGTTGCCGGTAACGATAAGCCATGATGCCGACCGGAATATCGCCGTAGGAGAATTCATCGCCGGCGAGATAGGCGGTCTTGGCGAGCTGCTCGTCCATCATCGTCATCGCCGCCGTGGTTTTCTTCTTCGATTCCTCGATCGCCGCATGGTCGCGTTTTTCCGGCGGCGTGCGGATCAAACCCCAGAACACGGGGGTAATGGCCGGCCCGGCAACGGCAAGCTGCCAATCCATCCACATGCTGGCACGCGCCCGCATCCGCAGATCCGCCGGTTCGAGCACGCTCGATCTATGCTTGGCGGCGAGATAGCGCACGATCGTATTCGATTCCCACAACAGGTAGCCGTCGTCCTCCTCCAGCGTCGGCACCAGGCCGTTCGGGTTCATCGCCAGGTAAGCCGGTTCGCGGTTCTTGCCGAACTGCCCGCCGATATCGATGCGCTCATGCGGCAGGCCGATTTCGCCGACGGCCCACATCACTTTCTGCACGTTCGACGAGGTTTTCCGGCCCCAGATTTTGATCACGATTATCCCTCCCGCAATGATGCGCCCGTCATGGCCGGACTCGTTGCGGCCATCCACGTCTTGTGCTTTGCGCATGTTGGAAGACGTAGATGCCCGGCACAAGCTTGCACTTGGGCCGGCCAACGGGCCGGACCCGGGTGTCCGGGCATGACGATTGAGAGCGGGCGCGACGGGGTCACTCGATCCGGCGCGCTTCTTCCGGCAGCATGATCGGGATGCCGTCGCGGATCGGATAGGCGAGCTTGGCCGCGCGCGAGATCAGTTCCTGCTTCTCCGCGTCGTATTCAAGCGGGCATTTGGTCAGCGGACAGACCAGGATTTCAAGGAGTTTGGGATCGACGCTGTCGGCGGGTCGGTCGGCGGCAGACATAGCATGAGCTCTCCAATGCGGATCGGAACCTGTCTTATTGTAACGGTGTTTCGCCCGGCGTCTTGCTCTTGGCAAGCTCGATCTCGGTGACGGCGACCAAAATCTCGGCGCGGGTCTTGAGATCCGGCGCCTCCAGCATGGCTTGTTTCTCGGCGGAGTCGTAGGGCGACATCATGGCCAGCGCGTTTACCAGGGCCTCATTGGGGGCGTTCTCGATGCCTTCCCAATCGGCCTTGAGATTGTTGGCCTTGAGGAACGCGGTGAGCGCGCGCAACAGCGACTTGCGGTCGACATCGTCCTCGCCCTTGCGCGCGGTGAAGTCGTCGATGAACGGCAGATAGGTCACCTGGCATTGCCGATACGGCGTGTCGACCGCGAGTTCCTCCTCGACGCGGAAGCGCGCGATGCCGGTGAGCTGGATGAGGTAACGTCCGTCCCCGCTTTCGGCAAACTGCGTCAGCCGCCCGGCGCAGCCGACGCGGAACAAATGCGGCTTGCTTTGGTCCGGCCCTGGATGCGCGGGATCGGGCTGGATCATGCCGATCACACGGTGCGTGGAGCGCAGCGTGTCGTCGATCATCGCCAGATAGCGCGGCTCGAATATATTGAGCGGCATCTGCCCGCGCGGCAGCAGCAACGCCCCGGGCAGCGGAAACACCGCAATTACGTCGGGGAGCGAATCCGGTCCCTTATAGATCGTATTCAGCGGCATGTCGCACTCCACTCCGCGACGGCACCGAATTTCATTCGATCGTATCGTGCTCTAAGCGAACAGGATCGAAGATAATCGCTTGCGGCCTTCGATCGTGGCTTCCTCGGTCGGGCCCCAGGCATCGAATAACTGGACGAGCTGCTTGCGCGCGCCGTCGTCGTTCCATTTGCGGTCGCGCTTGACGATGGCGATCAGCTGCTCGAGCGCATCATGGCGCCGTCCCTTGCCGTTGAGCGCCAGCGCGAGATCGAAGCGCGCCTGATGGTCGAGCGGATTGGCGGCGACCTTCCGTTCAAGCTCATCGAGGGGGCCGATCGTCTTGGCCTGTTCGGCGAGTTCGAGCGCGGCGCGCGCCGCAGCCAATGCGGCATCGTTGCGTTTGGCTTCCGGCACCATGGCGAGCGTCTGCCGCGCCTGATCGAGCGCGCCGGTCTGGACGTAACAACGCACCAGGCCGGCGAGCGCCGGCACGTTCGAGGCGTCCTCGGCAAGAAGCTGCGCATAGATTTCCGCGGCGCCCGCGGCGTCGCCGTCGGCGAGCGCGGTGTCGGCGGTTTTGAGCAAATCCTTGGTTTCGCCGCCGAGGCGATCCTTGGTCAGCCGTTCGAGAAAGGCCGTGACCTGGCTTTCCGGGAGCGCCCCCATAAAGCCGTCGGCCGGCTGGCCATTGACGAAGGCGATCACCGCTGGAATCGATTGAATACCCATTTGTTGCGCGAGTTGCTGAAATATCGCGGGATACTCCTCAATATTCATCTTCACAAGCTTGGCCTTACCTTTGGCCGCACGCACTGCCCTTTCAAGCACTGGTGTAAGCTGCTTACATGGCGCCCACGATGGCGCCCAGAAATCGACCAGCACCGGCTGGCGCTTGGATTCCTCGATCACGTCCTTGACGAAGGTTTGCGTCGTCGTGTCCTTGACCGACACGTCCGCGACTGCGGCTTGAGCTTGGTGCAACATCGGCTTTGATGCGCCTTCCCTTTGAGCCCGGCGGGGCGAAATTGCCCCCTGTTTACCCCCGATTAAATGGGATGACAGCCGGCGAATGCAATCAGGGTTTTTAGGCCGCGGCCGTGGAAACCGGCTCGATCCGCGGCGAATGTCCGGTGGCCTCGAGGAATTTCAGGAGGCCCTCGCGGGAAATCGTCGTCGTGCCGGTATTCACCAGGGGGCGAAAGTTCAGCACCGCATGCGCCAGCATGGCGGCATCCAGCACGACCGTCACGCGGCAGCCGGCGTCGTTGATCACGGCGAACGGGGTCACCGAGCCGGGCTCGACGCCAAGCAGTTCGCGCATCAGCTCGGCCGAGCCGAACGAGAACCGTCCCGATGCGCCAAGGAGCCGGTGCAGCGATCGCAATTCGATCGCCGCGTCCTCGCTCGCCACGACCAGGTACGGCGCGCCCTTCTTGTCGCGCAGGAACAAATTCTTGGTATGGCCGCCGGGGAGCGTGCCGCGAAGTGCGCGCGCGTCCCCGACCGTAAATACCGCCGGATGGGTGACGGTCTTGTGGGCAATGCCAAGTCTATCCAAATAGGCGAACAGCTCGTCGGGCGAGGCAGGCATCAGGGCATGATCCCGAAAAGTGGTAACCGGTTTCCCGCCTTCGCGAAGCGCGCTTCCACCTACGCGCTCCGCGCTTCGGTGGACTCAAACCCTCCGTAGCTCGCGAAGCGAGCGTAGGGGGGTCGGCGGGCGAAGCAAGGTTCGGACAAGATCATGCCCAAGGGAAGAGTCTGAGCCGGTTTCTAGGCCAGGTTTCCCCACGGTTGCAAAGCGGTAAGCAGTTTGGCATAGCTTGGCCGTGGCCCGGCGCGCGCATGGCCGCCTTACCCTTCTCGGATGCGGGTGTAGCTCAGGGGTAGAGCACAACCTTGCCAAGGTTGGGGTCGAGGGTTCGAATCCCTTCGCCCGCTCCAAATTTCCCAGGCATGATTTGGCGCGCTGGCTTTAGCGATCGTGGAATACATTCTGCCATCCGCACTCCAGCACGCTCAATGGCATTCCAGTGCGAGGGCCGCGAGCACATAGAGCAGCAGGCGAACGAGCCTCACGGCGCTCTCCTCCTACGGCGCCGCGAGTGGCGCAGATCACTGACAGAGAAATACCTTCAGCGCGCCGAACAGCGCCTTCGGATCGTACTGGCCCTGATAGACGGGCGGCGGCGCGGGGCCGCGCTTGAGCAGGACATAGATCGCTTCCCACGCCGAGCGGACGGAGCACTCGATGGTAAAGGCTATTTCCTTGGGCATCTCGACGTATTGGCCGATGAGTCCGAGATTGGTCGCCCCCTCCAGAACGGGGGGAGGCTTGTCGCCGCGGCTCCAGGGGAGCCAGATGTTGTTGACGTAGGGCATGTAGCAAGGGACGCAAATCGATGACGCCATGATCGTGTCAATCTGTTTATCGAACCGCAGTTGCCGCAGCACCTCCTCCAGGATCTCCGCGCCAGTGCATTGATCCATGCGTTTGCGCACGAAATCGCCGTTACGGTCGGGATACAGACCGTAGCCCCACCAGACGCTCGTGCCGGGCGGCTGGCCGATGATTTCCGGCTGGTGGAAGATGGACAGCGACAACACCCAGCCCGAGTCCTTCAGAGTCACGAGCCCGCCGCGTCCCGACTGGCTGCCGGTCAGCGCGGCGATTTGGTCGATGAATTCGGTCCCTGTGTCGGTAACCGTGAAGGTCACCCAGAGCGAGTCAGGTATGCGGGCTGCGCCGAAGAAAACGTCAGGATTGCCGAATTCCGTGCGCCCCTGCGCTAGGCGCTGCCACAGCGCCCAGGACCGTCCGCTCGGCCGCGGGCTAGGCGCCTCGGTCATCGATCCCGCGGAAAGGTCGGCGGCTTGCGATCCGGTGGTCACGAGCACGAGATCGTCCGGCGCGACCGCAACCGACGTCGCGGCGCCGCCGCGTTCATAGTCGAGCCGGTCTACGGTGATGTGGCCGGGTGACGGCGCGAAGCCGATGTCCTGCACGAAGGTGCCGGTGAGGAAGTTCACGCCGCGCGGGCGCAGCCACGCGATCAGCGGTTCTATGAATGCTTGGTGCTGGTTGATGGGCGTGCGCATCACGCCCGTCATGTCCGACAGGTCTCCGAACAAGTAGAGGAAGCGGTTCATGTAGCGCCGAAACTCGATCGCGCTGTGCTGAGGCAGCGACCCCATGAGGGTCGACCAGAGCAACCAGAATTCGGTCGAGAAAAATCGCTTGGAAAAGAACTCCTCGATGCGCCGCCCGTTCAGCATCGCTTCGGGCGTCAGCGAGACCCGCGCGAGGCTGAGGCCGTCGCCCAGGCTGAGGCCGAAACGCGGACAATTCACGATGCAGCCGTTGCGATCGAAGATGTGCGCCCTGTCATCGTACGGCTCGCCCGTATTGAAGGCGAAGAAGTCCTCCGTGACGGACTTGGAGGGATTGCTTGCGGAGGGGATCGACTTGAGCAGATCGAACGTACAGCGGAATTCCTTGTCAAAGACGGAGCCCGGCAGGTTGTAGCCGCTCTCCGCGCTGCCGCCGAGAAAGAACCCGCCGCCCAGCAGTTCGTCCGCCTCGTAGATCGTGATGTCCGCTCCGGACACCCCCGCGTTCCGGATGAGAAGCGCGGCCGCCGCCAGTCCGCCAAACCCGCCACCGACGATATGCGCCTTCATCGGACTCCTCGCTGCGCCGCGCAGCGCTGCATTCGAACTCGGTACCGAACCAAAGCCGATGGGCAAAGGCATCGGATTGGCCTCCGATAAGCCTTTCTACCGTAAATTGCATCCCCCCTGTAACGGCCTTTTTTGGAGAGGCCATGACAGGCCCATAGCGGCTTTGCTCGCTCGCCCGAGCAGCGGGATTTTCATTTTGTTTCTTTTTCGCGCGGCTGCAGGCCGGGATCGGGGAAACAAACCAGGCTGAGATCAACCCGGCCGCCCGTTTCGGCTAACATCGCGGTCCCTTCCGCCAGGACCATCGTGCAACCCACTCCCTCCCTGACTGCCGGCCAGCGCGCGACCGCGCTTGTCCTACTCTGGCTTTCCGGCGCCTGTTTGCGGCTCACCGTGTTGGCGATCCCGCCGGTGGTGCCGCTCCTGCATGCCGACTTGCACCTGTCGGAAACCGACATCGGCTGGCTGTCGAGCCTGCCGCCGATGCTGTTTGCCATCGCCGCAGTGCCTGGCTCGCTCCTCATCGCACGTTTTGGTCTGGTGCCGGCCTTGCTGGTGGGGCTGTTGCTCAACGCGATCGGCGGCGCCGCGCGCGGCGCGATTCCGAACGCGACATCCCTTTACGTCTCGACGATCGTGATGGCGGCCGGTGTTTCGATCATGCAACCGACGCTGCCGCCGCTGGTGCGCGCCTGGTTTCCCGACCGCATCGGCTTCGCCACCGCGGTTTATGCCAATGGACTTTTGATCGGCGAGATTCTGGCTGCGGCACTTACCATCCCGCTGGTGCTGCCGCTGGTCGGGGACAGTTGGCGGTTAAGCTTCCTAGTTTGGTCGATTCCCGTTTTGCTGACGGCGCTGGTCGTCGCCGTCTACGCACGATGGCTTTCCGAGACGCGGACCGCCGCGCCACCGGCCAAGCGTTTGTGGTGGCCCGATTGGCGGCGGCCGCTGATCTGGAAGCTCGGAATGATTTTCGGGTGCGTGAACGCGACCTATTTCGTGTCGAATGCCTTTCTGCCCGATTACATGATCGCCGACGGACGCCCCGATCTGATCGGCAGCGCGCTGACGGCGCTCAATGTCGGCCAGTTGCCGGCGGCGTTTCTGATGCTGGGGTTGGCCGGCCGGCTAGTGACGCGACCTTGGGCCTATGCCGCCATCGGCCTGCTTTCGCTTATCTGCGTCGCCGGCATGTTGACGATGAATGGCGGGTGGATCGTGTTCTGGGCGGGCCTGCTCGGGTTCACCGGCGCCGTGATTCTGAGCCTCGCCTTGGCATTGCCATCGATTCTCAGCGCGCCCGACGACGTGCCCCGCACCTCGGCCGGGATGTTTACCATCAGCTATAGCCTCGCCATGGTGCTCTCGATCCTCGGCGGCTGGCTGTGGGACTTGACGCACAGCCCGCTTGCCGGCTTTGCGCCGATCGCCGCCTGCGGGATTGTGATCATCGTGTTGGCGCCGACGGTCCGCCAGGCCGATCAGCCCGCGACTTGATCAATATCCGACCGCAAGCGCGCCGGGCGTGCGCGGATCGGCGGCGCCGACAAGATCCTCGGGCGTGATCATGATCGAATTGGCCGACGTGAACGGCCGCTGCACGACGACCTTGTCGCCGCGCGCTTGCAACGCGGCGACAAGATCGGGCGACAGCGCCGGCTCGGCGAACACCTGATCGGGCAGCCATTGATCGTGCACCCGCGGCGCCGCCACCGCGCTCGCGATATCCATGCCGCGGTCGATCACGTTGACGATCACTTGCAGCACCGCGGTGATGATGCGGCTGCCGCCCGGCGAACCGGTGACGAGGAACGGCTTGCCGTCCTTCGAGCACGATCGTCGGCGACATCGACGACAGCGGCCGCTTGCCGGGCCCCGGCGCGTTGGCCTCGTAACCGATCAGACCATAGGCGTTCGGCGCCTCCGGCTTGACGGCAAAATCGTCGAGCTCGTTGTTCAGGAGAATGCCGGTTCCCTCGGCCACCAGCCCGACGCCATAGCTGAAATTGAGCGTGTAGGTATTGGACGACGGCGTTGCCGAAACGGTCGACGACGGAGAAATGCGTGGTGTTGCGGCCTTCGGGTTCGACATTGCCGCCGGCGCGAATGTCGCTCGCCGGCGTCGCGTGCGCGGGATCGATGGTGGCGCGCCAAGCCGCGGCGTAGTCTCTTCGCAATCAGCCGCGCGACCGGAACCTTGACCTTATCGGGATCGCCGAGGAACAGCGCGCGATCGGCATAGGCGCGCTTCATCGCTTCGATCATCAGATGCAGCGTCTGCGCCTCATCGTCATGCGCGAGATCGTAGCCTTCGAGGATGTTGAGCATCTCGATCAGCTCGACGCCGCCCGACGACGGCGGCGGCATCGAGACAATCTCGTAACCGCGGTAGGTGCCGCGCACCGGCGCGCGCTCGATGGCGCGGTAATCCTTTAGATCGTCGACGGTCATCACGCCGCCCGCGGCCTGCACGGCGGCGGCGAGTTTTTCCGCGATCGGCCCCTCGGTAGAAAGCGCGCGGGCCGTCGCGCGCGATGGCCTCAAGCGAATCGGCAAGGTCGCTCTGGACCAGCACGATCGCCGGCGGAGAGCGCGCCGCCGTCGGGCTTGAGGAAAATCTTTGCCGAGGACGGCCAGCGCGCCAGCCGCGCCTGCACGTTGGGCGGCATATCCGCGATGTCGTCGGTCGACAATGACGCCGTCGCGCGCCATGGCGATCGCCGGCGCGATCAGGTCGGCGAGCGTGAAATGGCCGGAGCCGTATTTCTCCTCGGCCAAGCGCCAGGCCGGCGACGGTGCCCGGCACGCCGATGGCGAGCGCGGATTCGCGCGATTTCTGCGGATCGGCATTGCCTTGCGCATCGAGAAAACTCTTGGCGTTGATCGCCGCTGCGGCGCGGTCTCGCGATAATCGATCGCGGTGTCGTCGCCATTGGCGCGGTGGATCACCATGAAGCCGCCGCCGCCGATATTGCCGGCGCGCGGATAACTCACGGCAAGCGCAAAGCCGACCGCGACCGCGGCATCCACCGCATTGCCGCCCTTTTGCAGAATGTCGACGCCGATGCGCGCCGCGCGCGCTTCCTGCGCCACCACCATGCCGTCGTGCGCGACGACGCCCTGGGCGAGCGGCGGGCGCGGTTCCGGCATCCGGACTGCGATCTTGGGCGCGCGCGATGAGCGGCAGCGCGAACACGCCGGCGAGCGCGAAGCACGTCAGGCGACGCGGCAAGCAACAGGTTCAGCATCGCTCGGATGGACGCATTGCTCTTACAGCATCGACGGCAGGACGCGGTCCGGCGGGCGATGGCCGTCGAGGAAGGTCTTGATGTTGACGATGACCTTCTCGCCCATGTCGACGCGGCCTTCGAGCGTGGCCGAGGCAAGATGCGGCAACAGCACGACCTTGCCCGCGCGCGCCAGCTTGATGAGCTTGGGGCTCACGGCCGGTTCGTGCTCGAAAACGTCGAGGCCGGCGCCGGCGATTTCCTCCGCCTCGATGAGCCGCGCCAGCGCGTTCTCGTCGATCACCTCGCCGCGCGCGGTGTTGACGATATAGGCGTCGGGGCGGATGAGCTTGAGACGGCGCGCCGACAGCAAGTGATAGGTCGCCGGCGTGTGCGGACAATTGATCGAGATGATGTCCATGCGGGCGAGCATCTGATCGAGGCTCTCCCAATAGGTCGCGTGCAACTCTTCTTCGATTTCCGGCGCGACGCGGCGGCGATCGTGATAGTGGATTTTCAAACCGAAGGCGTGCGCCCGGCGCGCCACCGCCTGGCCGATGCGGCCCAGCCCGACGATGCCGAGCCGCTTGCCCCAGATGCGATGGCCGAGCATCCAGGTCGGGCTCCAGCCGCTCCATTCGCGGTCGCCGGTGAGCACTTGCGCGCCCTCGGCCAATCGCCGCGGCACCGCGAGGATCAGCGCCATGGTCATGTCGGCGGTGTCCTCGGTGAGGACGCCCGGCGTATTGGTCACGGTGATGCCGCGCTGCACGGCGGTCGCCACATCGATGTTATCGACGCCGTTGCCGAAATTGGCGATCAGCTTCAATCTTTCGCCGGATTGACTGAGCACCGACCGGTCGATGTGATCGGTCACCGTCGGCACGATGACGTCGGCGGTCTTGGCGGCCTCGACGAGCTGCGCCTGAGCTCATGGGCTTGTCGTCGGCATTGAGGCGGGCGTCGAACAATTCGCGCATGCGCATTTCGACGCTGTCCGGCAGCCTGCGGGTGACCACGACCAGCGGCTTCTTGCCCGTCGCCATTCGCTGCCTCTTCGCGCCTGCGCACGGAACGCTCAATTCAGCCTGCAAATTCAGCCGGTTGCAACGGCCGTCTGCCGCCTCCGCCCGTTCAGGTCTCTTTAACCCCGCTCGCCGACACTGAGAGTGCGGGAGGTGGTTTCCATTAAAATCTCTCTACCAGATGGCTGCGCTGCCACAAAGCGCGCCGGGGCGCTCCGGCGTGTTTGCACGTCGAGAACGCGATCCGGACCAAGTCGCGATGGCGGCTCATTGCTCGCGCTCTGGCTGCTGCAGCTGGCGGCGCTGGCGCGCGCGGGCGGCGACCGCACGCCGAGCGGGCTGCCGGTTCCGCGCTTCGTCAGCCTCAAGGCCGACCGCGTCACCGTGCGCGGCGGCCCCGACAAGGACCACGACGTCGCCTGGATCTATACCCGCGTCGGCTGGCCGGTCGAAATCACCGCCGAATTCGAGAACTGGCGCCGCATCCGCGACTCCGACGGCTCGGAAGGCTGGGTCTATCACTCGCTGCTGTCGGGCAAGCGCATGGCAGCCGTGCAGCTGAAGTCGAAGACCGATCTGGCGCCGCTCTATGACAAGCCCGACGCCAAGAGCGCGGTGACGGCGCAATTGCAAGTCGGCGTGCTTGGCGCGGTCAAACACTGCACCGGAACCTGGTGCCAAATCTCGGGCGACGGTTTTGACGGCTGGATCGAGCAGAACGAGTTGTGGGGCGTTTATCCCGACGAGAAGATCGAGTGAGGTCGGTCGTCAGGCCTGCTTGCGCCGCAGCCGCACCACGACGTCGATGCGGGCGATCTCATAGCCTTCGGGCGGAACCGGCGCCTTGCCGACCACCACGTCGCTCGACGGGATGTCCATGAGATCGTTTTGATCCTCGATGAAAAAGTGGTGGTGCTCGGAATTGTTGGTGTCGAAATAGGCCTTCGAGCCGTCTACCGCGACCTGACGCAAGCAGGCCGACCTCGGTGAACTGGTGCAGCGTGTTGTAGACGGTCGCGAGCGACACCGGCACTTTGGCGCGGGTCGCTTCCTCGTAGAGCATTTCCGCCGTCACATGGCGGTCGCCTTTGGCGAACAAGAATCCAGCCGAGCGCCATGCGCTGCCGCGTCGGGCGCAAGCCGACATCGCGCAGCTTCGCCTTGACGTCATGCCACGGGCATCCCGTGAGATCGGCGCGGCTCGGCTGAGCATCGCGGTAGCCAAGGCGGCTTGAACTCGCCGAGGCGAGCAGAACGCGATTCTGTCATAGTAGCACCACGCGGCCGGGCACGGCCGACAAGATCGTTGCAAGTGAAATTATTATACGCCACCCTGCGCCTGCTGCAACTCCCTCGTCATCTCGCCGCGGGGTCGGTTTCCCACCGCGCGGAGCGCAGCGCCCGGGGTGCGGCTTTGCCGCATTCCTCCTATATGTTAGGAATTCAACCGGTCGGCCGGGAACGGCGGAGCTGGATTGCGGATGCAGGAGCGCCGTTCGAACTTCGAATATGAGGACCTGCTGGCCTGCGGGCGGGGCGAGCTTTTCGCCGAAGGTCCGCAACTGCCGCTGCCGCCGATGCTGATGTTCGACCGCATTTCCGAAATCGCGGAAGTCGGCGGCGAATACGGCAAGGGTCTGGTGCGCGCGGTGCTCGATCTCAAGCCCGACCTGTGGTTCTTCCCCTGCCACTTCAAGGGCGATCCGGTCATGCCCGGCTGTCTCGGCATCGATGCGCTGTGGCAGTTGCTCGGCTTCTTCCTCGGCTGGCTCGGTTCGCCCGGCAAGGGCCGCGCGCTGGGCATGGGCGAGATCAAGTTTTCCGGGCAGGTGCTGCCGACGATGAAGAACATCGTCTACGGCATCGATATCAAGCGCGTGATGCGCTCGAAGCTGGTGCTCGGCATCGCCGACGGCTGGCTCTCGGCGGACGGCTCGGTCATCTATCGCGCGCTCGATCTCAAGGTCGGTCTGTTCCGCAACGCCGAGCCGCAACCGAACGGCGCTTAGATCAGGCCAGCCGGACGAGGCAACCATGAAACGCGTGGTCGTCACCGGGATGGGCATCGTCTCGTCCATCGGCAACAACACGCAGGAAGTGCTGGCGTCGCTGCGCGAAGCGAAATCCGGCATCGTGCGCGCCGACAAATATGCCGAGCTCGGCTTTCGTTGCCAGGTGCACGGCGCGCCGACGCTCGACCCGAGCGAGGCCATCGACCGCCGCGCCATGCGATTTTTGGGCGGCGGCGCCGCCTGGAACCACGTCGCCATGGAGCAGGCGATCCGCGACGCCGGCCTCGAAGAGACCGACGTTTCGAACGAGCGCACCGGCATCATCATGGGCTCGGGCGGACCGTCGACGCGGACCATCGTCGAGAGCGCCGACATCACGCGCAGCAAAGGTCCCAAGCGCGTCGGTCCGTTTGCGGTGCCGAAGGCGATGTCGTCGACCGCCTCGGCGACGCTTGCGACCTGGTTCAAGATCAAGGGCGTCAACTATTCGATCTCGTCGGCCTGCGCGACCTCGAACCATTGCATCGGCAATGCATTCGAGACCATCCAGGTCGGCAAGCAGGACATGATCTTCGCCGGCGGCTGCGAGGAGCTGGATTGGACGCTTTCGGTGCTGTTCGACGCCATGGGCGCGATGTCGTCGAGCTTCAATCAGACGCCGGACAAGGCCTCGCGCGCCTACGATGCCGACCGCGACGGTTTCGTCATTGCCGGCGGCGCCGGCGTGCTGGTGCTCGAAGAGCTCGATCACGCCAAGGCGCGCGGCGCGAAAATCTACGCCGAAGTGGCCGGCTACGGCGCGACCTCCGACGGCGCCGACATGGTGGCGCCCTCCGGCGAGGGCGCAGTGCGCTGCATGAAGATGGCGCTTGCCACCGTCAAGCCGGCGGTCGATTACATCAATCCGCACGCCACCTCGACGCCGATCGGCGATCTCAAGGAAATCGAGGCGATCCGCGAAGTGTTCGGCGCCAAGTGCCCGCCGATCTCGGCGACCAAGTCGCTGACCGGCCATTCGCTCGGCGCCGCCGGCGCCCAGGAGGCGATCTATTCGCTGTTGATGATGAATTCCGGGTTTCATCTGCGAGAGCGCCAATATCGAGAAGCTCGACCCGGCTTTTGCCGACATGCCGATCGTGCGTGCGCGCCAGCGACGGCGTGACGCTCGGCTGCGTGCTGTCCAACTCATTCGGTTTCGGCGGCACCAACGCCTCCGTCGTGTTCAAGCGCGTGGACGCCTGACGCATGCCGGGGCTGATGCAGGGCAAGCGCGGCCTGATCATGGGGGTCGCCAACGACCACTCGATCGCTTGGGGCATCGCGCGTACGCTCGCCGCGCATGACGCCAAGCTGGCGTTCACCTATCAAGGCGACGCGCTCGGCAAACGCGTCAAGCCTCTTGCCGGCATCGGTCGGCGCCGATCTGGTGCTGCCGTGCGACGTCGAGGATTTAGCCTCGGTCGATGCGGTGTTCGCCGAACTTGGCCGCGCCTGGGGAACGCTCGATTTCCTCGTCCATGCCATCGCCTTTTCCGACAAGACCCAGCTCACCGGCCGCTATGCCGACACCACGCGCGAGAATTTCGTGCGCACCATGGTGATTTCGTGCTTCTCGTTCACCGAAGCGGCCAAGCGCGCGGCCGCCATGATGCCGAACGGCGGCGCCATGCTGACGCTCACCTATAACGGCGGCGAACGCGCGATGCCGAACTATAACGCCATGGGCGTCGCCAAGGCGGCACTCGAAGCGTCGGTGCGTTATCTCGCCGTCGATTTCGGCGGCAGCGCGCATCCGCGTCAACGCCATCTCATCGGGGCCGATCCGGACGCTGGCCGGCGCCGGCATCGGCGACGCCAGGGCGATGTTCGCCTTCCAGCAGCGGCACTCGCCGCTGCATCGCGGCGTGACGCTCGACGAGCTGGGCGGCGCGGCGCTCTATCTGCTGTCCGATCTTTCGACCGGCGTCACCGGCGAAATCCATTTCGTCGATTCCGGCTACAACGTCATTGCCATGCCGCACCCGGACGCGATGCGGGCCGATCAACATCGGCCGGTAGACGGCGAGGGGAGGTGACGCCAGCGTCACAGCCTCGCTAGATGCGGCATGACCTCGGTGCTGAACAGATGCAATGAGCGCAGCGCGTCGGCTAGCGTCATGGTGCCGAGGAAGAGGTAAGACAGCAGATAATTGACCCCGAGTTCCTTGACCTGGCGCTCAATTTCGGCGCGCACGGTCTGCGGCGAGCCGGCGATCACCGTGCCGTTGGCGAGACAATCTTCGAAGCTCTCGCCGTGCGGTATTTTCAGGCGCGAAGTGAGACCGCTATCGCCTTGCTTGACGCGCAGCCAATTGAGATTGGCGAGGTGAACTTCCATCGCCGGCTTGGCGAAGCGGCGCGCTTCGCCGTCGGTATCGGCGACGAATATGTGGCGCTAGCACGCCGACGACCGCGCCGCCCGGAAATTCCGGCTTCGGCTGTGCCGGCGCGCCGCGCTTTTTGAGCGCGGCCTTGTAGGCTTCGATATTGGCCTTGGCCATCGGCGTCGGGCCCAAGGTCACGTAGTGCAGGCCGCGGTCGCCGCCCCAGGTCGAGCCGATCTCGTTGGATGAGGCGTACCAGAACGGCGGGTGCGGCTGCTGCAGCGGGCGCAGCGCCATCGGCACGTTCTCGTAGGCATAGTGGTCGCCCTTGTAAGTCAGCAAATCCGCCGTCAAGCCGGCGCTGATGCATTGGAAGGCATCGATAAAGATATCGCGCGACTGATCGTGCTCGACCTTGTGGAATTTCAGCTCATAGGGCGACACGCCGCGCCCGACGCCGATATCGAGCCGGCCATGGCTCAAATGGTCGAGCATGCAAATCTCTTCGACGAGCCGCAGCGGCGAATAGAGCGGCAATAGATAAACCAGCGGCCCGAGCCGCATGCGCGTGGTCGCGCGCGCCAGCGCGCCGAGATACACGCCCGGTACCGGCACCATGTTGAGCGGCGTCGCGTGATGCTCGGCGACATGCAGGCAATAGATGCCGGCCGCTTCGGCCGCTTCGGCAAAACGCAGCCGCTCGTCGAAAAGCGTCGTCAGCGGCCGTTCGCCGTGTTCGACGTGATCGAAAAGCCCGACTTTCATGGTGCCTCGTTACGTCAAATTCTCCGCACTAGCTCGTCTTCGGCAAGCCGACCTGCCGGCCCATGCCGGCGCAATCCGCGTCGGTTTTGAGTCCTGCGGAACGGATGCCGTGAATTGCGAGCTCTTCGTCGCGATCCTCGGTATCGCCGGTCACGCCGACCGCGCCGATGACTTCACAGTTACTGTTGCGGACCAGCATGCCGCCACCTTCGGGAAAAATCTGCTCGTCGCTGGCCGCGATGAGGTAGCGCATGAAGATCGGCCGCTCTTGCGCCCGCTCGCGCACCAGTTTCGAGCTGCGGCCGAGCGACAAGGCCGCATAGGCTTTGCCGTAGGCCATCTCGAAACGGATCATCGACGATCCGTCTTCCTTCTTGAATGCCTTCACCTTGCAACCCGGCTCGACCACTATCACGCTCAGCGGCCGGCAGTTGAGCGCCGCGCCGCGCTCGATCACGGCATCGATAATGCGCTCGGCCTGCGCCAGCGTGATGATGCTCATAGCGCCCTCCCCACGGTCCCTCTTTGTGGCATCTTCATCGCGTCACTACCACACGCTTAGCCCCTTGCCTGGGACGGCGGAGCGCGCCACATGTGCGCGATGCCCGCTTCGCCTCCCATAGCAGTCGACCGCCTCGTCAAAATCTACAAAACCATCACGGCGGTCGACGGCATTTCGTTCACGCTTGCGCCGGGCTCGATCACGGGGCTGCTTGGCGGTAATGGCGCCGGCAAAACCACGACCATCGCCACCATCATGGGGCTCACCACGCCGACCTCCGGCCGCGTGACCGTACTCGGGGCGGACATGCCGGGGCAACGCTATCGCGTGCTGCAGCGGATGAATTTCGAAAGCCCCTATGTCGCCATGCCGATGCGGCTCACGATCCGGCAGAATCTGACGGTTTTCGGCATGCTCTATGGCGTGCCCGATCTCGCGCACCGCATCGAACACATCGGCGAGCAACTCGATCTCACCGATCTCCTCGATCGTCAGACCGGCAGGCTCTCCGACGGGCAGAAGACGCGCGTCTCGCTGGCAAAATCGCTGATCAATTCGCCGGAATTGCTATTGCTCGACGAGCCGACGGCGTCGCTCGACCCCGACACCGCCGACTGGGTGCGCGCGCGCATCGATCGCTATCGCCGCGATCGCAACGCCACGATTCTCATCGCCTCACACAACATGACCGAAGTGGAACGGCTGTGCGAACGCGTCATCATCATGAAGCGCGGCCACATCGAGGACGACGATACGCCGGCAAAACTGCTGGCGCGTTACGGCCGGCGCACGCTCGAGGAAGTCTTCCTCGACGTGGCGCGCGGGCGCGGCGTCGACAGCGAGGCTGCGCAATGAGCGCGCATGGCGAAAGCTACGTCGTCTATTCGCCGCGGCGCGTCGCGGCGATGATGCTGCGCTACTGGTACCTGTTGCGCTCGTCGTGGCCGCGATTGATCGAATTGGTTTACTGGCCGACGGTGCAGATGGTCACCTGGGGATTTTTGCAATTCTACATCGTGCAGAACGCCGGCTTTTTCGCGCGCGCCGGCGGTACGTTCATCGGGGCGGTGTTGCTCTGGGACATCTTGTTCCGCGGTCAGCTTGGTTTCTCGATCTCGTTCATGGAAGAGATGTGGGCGCGCAACCTCGGCAATCTGATGATGAGCCCGCTGCGGCCGTTCGAGTTCATCACCGCGCTGATGGTGATGAGCATCGTGCGACTGTCGATCGGCGTGATCCCGGTGACGGTGCTGGCGTTGTTTTTCTTCGGCTTCAACCTCTACGGTCTCGGCCTCGCGCTGGTGGCGTTCTTTATCAACCTGATGCTGACGAGCTGGGCGGTTGGCGCTTTCGTCACCGGCCTGGTTTTGCGCAACGGGCTCGGCGCGGAGAACCTCGCCTGGTCGATCATGTTCCTGTTCATGCCGCTGACCTGCGTCTATTACCCGGTCACGACGCTGCCGGTCTGGCTGCAACCGGCGGCATGGCTATTACCGCCTACTTACGTGTTCGAGGGCATGCGCGCACTTTTGATCCAGAAGGTGTTTCGCGCCGATCTGATGATCGATGCGCTGGCGCTCAACGTTGTGCTGTTCGCTGCCGGCGTGTTCGCGTTTTTCAAACTGTTGCAGAGCGCGCGCCGCCACGGCTCCCTGATCCAGACCGGCGAATAGGCGGCCGCCGTTCCACCAGAGCGGTGGATGGACGTTATGTGCGCTGCGAATGGCAGCACGGCGTTGACCCCTGTGAGTAACGAATAAGGAAAAATTTGCTTTTATATTGGTGACATGACATACCGTCGTCACATTGCTGCATTGCAGCAAGGAACCGGGCAAGGTTCATAATGGCTATCGGAGAATTCGGCGGCGCGCCTGCGGTGCCAGGCGACAGCGGCATGTTTCTGTCGGCGGCGCCGCTTTATTGGTTCTACGAAATGAGCCACGCCGCGCTCAACCCGTCGCGGGCCTGGGCCGACGCTACGCGCCTGTACTTCAAGAACCCCGTCAATCCGCTGTCCTTCACCACCTTCGGCAAGTCCATCGCTGCCGCGTGCGAATTGTTCGAGCGTTCGACGCGCCGTTATGGCCGGCCGGAATGGCGGATCAATTCGACCCTCGTCGGCGGCGAGCGCGTGCCGGTGAACGTCTCGGTCGTCTGGGAGCGGCCGTTTTGCAAGCTCATTCATTTCGAGCGCGTCTTCGAGCACCAGCCGAAACGCCCCCAGCCCCGGCTTCTGCTCGTCGCGCCAATGTCGGGCCACTACCCAACGCTACTGCGCGGCACGGTCGAGGCGTTTTTGTCCAACCACGACGTCTATCTCACCGATTGGACGGACGCTCGCATGGTCCCGCTGGCGGAGGGAAGTTTCGATCTCGACGATTACATCGACTACATGATCGAAATCCTGCACGCGCTCGGCGGCGGTACTAACGTGGTCGCGGTGTGCCAACCATCGGTGCCGGTTATGGCCGCCGTCGCGCTCATGGAAGCGGACGACGATCCTGACGTGCCGGCTTCCATCGTCTTGATGGGCGGCCCGATCGACACGCGAGTCAATCCGACCGCCGTGAACGCGCTCGCCGAAAAGCGCGGCACCGACTGGTTCCGCCACCGCGTCATCACCAAGGTTCCGTTTCCGAATCCCGGCTTCATGCGCAACGTCTATCCCGGCTTTCTGCAGCTCAACGGCTTCGTCAGCATGAATCTCGACCGCCATATCGAGGCGCACAAGCAATTGTTTCTCCATCTCGTGCACGGCGACGGCGATTCGGCGCACAAGCACAAGGAATTCTACGATGAATATCTCGCCGTCATGGACCTCGCGGCCGAATACTATTTGCAGACCGTCGAAACCGTTTTCGTGCGCCATGCGCTGCCGAGGGGCGAGATGACCCATCGCGGCCGGCCGGTCGACCTCGCCCGGATTAAGCGCGTCGCGCTGCTCACGATCGAAGGCGAGCACGACGATATTTCCGGTCTCGGCCAGACCGAAGCCGCGCATCGGTTATGCGTCAACATCCCGCCCGACCGCCAAGCGCATTATCTGCAGCTGGGCGTGGGTCATTACGGCGTGTTCAATGGCTCGCGCTTTCGCTCGGAGATCGCGCCGCGCATTGCCGATTTCGTGCTGTCGATGAGCCAATCGAGCCGCGTTGCGCACAACGACGCCGGCACGCAACGTTCGGTCGGCCACGCCGCGCTGCGTATCGCGTGATCGATCGATCTCCGCGCAACGCAAATCTCGCCAGCGGCATGTCGGATGTGGCAGTATCCCCGCGGTCGGATTCGGGGTGCCTTGTCATGCCGCTGCATGCGCTGCTCTACCGTCGCCCAAGCGAACCTCAGACGATCGAAGTCGGTTTCGACGGATCGGTCTATGCGGTGCGTCTGCGGCGCCATCGGCAGGCGCGTCGTTATACGCTGCGCATCCAGACGGCGACGCGGGAAGTCATCCTGACGATTCCACTGCGGGGTACGTTGAAGGAAGCGCGTGAATTTGCGCAGAAGCACGGCGGCTGGATCGCGGCGCGACTCGGGCGGTTGCCTGAAGCGGCGCCGTTTGCGCATGGCGTCGTGGTGCCGCTGCGCGGCCTGCCGCACCGGATTGCGCATCGTCGCAGCGCGCGCGGTACGGTATGGACCGAGATGGACGCAAGCGGGGAATGGCAATTATGCGTCGCCGGCCACGCTCCGCACATCGACCGCCGCATCGGCGATTTCCTGCGCCGCGAAGCCAAGCGCGACCTGGAAGCCACCAGCCTGCGGTTCGCACGCGATCTCGGTCTTGCCATCCGGCGCGTCACTGTGCGCGATCAGGCGAGCCGCTGGGGCTCCTGCTCGACGACCGGCATGCTGTCGTTTTCCTGGCGGCTCATCATGGCGCCGGGTCATGTGCTCGATTATCTCGCCGCGCACGAAGTGGCGCATCTCGTCGAAATGAATCACTCCGCAAAATTCTGGCGGCTGGTACAAAGGCTCTGCCCGGACCATGAACGCGCCAAGGCGTGGCTCGACCTCCATGGCGCGGATTTGCATCGCTATGGCTTGGCCGACGCGGGCCGCGACCTGTGCTAGGCCGCTGCGATGCCCGATCGTCGCCGATAGTGTCGGGACGGACGATCGTGGAGGTTGTCGAGCGAAGTTTCGTCGCAACCAACCCGACCTTGGTCGCAGGCAGTTCGGTTGGATAATCGAATGATTTTCTTCGAAAAAATCGCGAATTGGCAGATTTGCGGCATTGCCGGCCGGGAACTTTTTGACCTTGGGCAAGGTCGGTCCGCGGAACACAATTAGCCGACTTGTTGCCCAGCATTATTTTTATGAGTTTGTCTGGCCCCCGGCGCGTTTTGCCGCAGCGGATCACACTAATGCGTGATCTGCATTGCACCGGCGGGTTCCACTCTTATTTACCTCTCCATGAAGGCCGACCGGGCGGCCCCATCCCCCGACACCTCCCCGCCGCCCGGCCAAATAAGCCTGAGTTGAGGCAACAACTTGAAGACCCCAAGCGCGTATCTGCTTGGGGTTCTTTTTTATCCGCGAGCCGCCGGCTATGGCGGTCCCCCCGCGACCAATTTAATTTTTCACGAGATCGCCGAGCAGGCTCGCGGCAACGGAAAGTTTCGACAGCGTTAGCCCGGAATTGGCGATCTCATGGATCGCCACGCGGATGCGCTCGACCTCGCTTTTGCGCGGCGCAACCCAGGCTTCGACGGCACCGGCACCCGCCGCGCCATTACCGACCATCGCCGCGGTGAGCCGACGCTCGGCGTCGCCGATCGAATCCCGCGCGCGATCGAGCGCCAGCCGGTCGAAATAGTCGGCGATGGGAATGTTACTGGCGGCGCTGGCGATGCGGTCCAGACGGAAGAACGTGCCGACGGCGAAGTAAATGGCCGCTACTTCGCCGACCGGCTTGCCGGTACGGTCGGCAACCAGAACAATGTCCGGCGCCGCCGCAAGCGCACGAAGATCGGCGAGGCGGCCGGCAAGCTCATCGGGCACGCCTGCCGCATTGAGCTCTTGCCGTCGCGCCGCACGCGCATTGCTGATGTCCTGCGACAATGCGCCATCGAGCGCGGCCGCGACCGCGGCGATGCCGTCGCGGTAATGCGTCACCACCCCGGCGAGACCGCGGGAAGGTTCGACATTGCGCAAGAACCAAATAATGCGATCAAGCAGCAGATCCTGGACCGCCGCGTAAAGATCGAGTTGGAGCTTGCCGGGGATCTTGTTGTCGAGACCGTCGATCGCGGCGTTCAGCGCGCTCATGTCATAGCTATCACGCACTGCGGCGAATGCCGAGGCGATCGAAGCGGGCACGGCGCCGGTCTGGTCGGCGATGCGCACGATCAGCGACGGCCCGCCGCGATTGATCATCGAATTGGCGAGATGGGTGGCGACGATTTCGCGGCGCAGGCGATGATGTTCAAGCGCGTCGGGATAGCGCGCGGCGATCGCCGGCGGAAAATACCGGCCAAGCTCGCGCGCGAGATAAGGGTCGTCCGGCACGGCGGATTCGAGCAGGTCGTCGTAAAGCGTCAGCTTGGCATAGGCGAGCAACACCGATAGCTCCGGCCGCGTGAACGGCTGAGAGCGCCGCCGCCGCTCGGAAAGTTGCATGTCGTCGGGCAAGTATTCTACGCCGCGGTCAAGCAAACCGCGCGCTTCCAGCGTCTGGATGAGACGCTGCAGGAAGCCGAAATCCTCCATGCCGCGCCGTTCGGCAAGCGACAGCGCCAGAGTCTGCAAATAATTGTTGCGCAGCACGAGGCTGGCGACTTCATCGGTCATCTCGGCGAGAAATGCATTGCGCGCGTTCGTGGCGAGGCGGCCGTCGCGCAACGGAACGCTCAGCGCGATCTTGATATTGACCTCCATGTCGGAGGTGTTCACGCCGGCGGAGTTGTCGATGGCGTCGGTGTTGAGCCTGATGCCCTGGAATGCCGCTTCGATGCGGCCGCGCTGGGTCATGCCGAGATTGGCGCCCTCGCCGATCACCTTGCAGCGCAAATCCTTTGCCGTAACGCGAATGGAGTCGTTGGCGCGGTCGCCGACCGCTTCGTCGCTCTCGTCTGCCGCGCGAATGTAGGTGCCGATGCCGCCGAAGAAGATCAGATCGACCGGCGCCTTCAGGATGGCGCGGATAAGTTCCTGCGGGGTGAGGCGCTCGCCGACGCCGAACAGCTGCTGCGCTTGCGTCGAAAGCCTGATTTCCTTGGCCGTGCGCGGATAAACGCCGCCGCCCTTGGAGATCAGCGTCTTGTCGAAATCCTGCCAGCTCGAGCGCGGCAAATCGAACATCCGCTTGCGTTCGGCAAAGCTCGCTTGCGCATCGGGGTCCGGATCGATGAAAATATCGCGGTGATCGAAGGCGGCGACGAGTTTGGTCGTGTTCTCGCGCAACATGCCGTTGCCGAATACGTCGCCGGACATGTCGCCGATGCCGACGACCGTGAACGGCGTGGCGCCAATGTCGACGTCCATCTCGCGGAAATGGCGCTTTACCGATTCCCAGGCGCCGCGCGCGGTGATGCCGATCTTCTTGTGGTCGTATCCTGCCGAGCCGCCTGAGGCGAAGGCGTCGCCGAGCCAGAAACCGTGCGCAACCGCCAATTCGTTGGCGATGTCGGAAAACGTCGCCGTGCCCTTGTCGGCGGCAACCACGAGATAGGGATCGTCGCCCTCATAGCGCACGACGTCGGGGGGCGGGATCACGGCCTTGGTGGCGGTTTCGATATTGTCGGTGATATCGAGCAGCGTCGAGATAAACATCTTGTAGGTGGCGACGCCTTCCGCCTGGATGGCCTCGCGCGGCCCGCCCGCCGGCAGATATTTCGGCACGAACCCGCCCTTGGCTCCGACCGGTACGATCACCGCGTTTTTGACGTTCTGCGCCTTGACCAGACCGAGTATTTCAGTGCGGAAATCCTGCGGTCGGTCGGACCAGCGAATGCCGCCGCGCGCTACCTTGCCGAAACGCAGGTGGACGCCTTCGACCCGCGGCGAATAGACGAAGATTTCGTAGAGCGGCCGCGGCAACGGCATGGCGTCGACCTTGCGGCTGGCAAATTTGATCGCAATAAGCTCATTGACGCGTCCGTCGCGGCCGAGCTGATAAAAATTGGTGCGGATCGCGGCCGCGACCGCGTTGACGAAATGGCGAAGGATACGGTCCTCGTCCAGGCTTTCGACCGTCCGCAGTTCGGTCTCGATTGCGGAACC
Source organism: uncultured Alphaproteobacteria bacterium (assembly GCA_963823225.1). GTDB lineage: Bacteria > Pseudomonadota > Alphaproteobacteria > Rhizobiales > Xanthobacteraceae > BOG-931. The sequence goes on from CAWGKM010000002.1 coordinate 894,800, forward strand.
GATGGCGGTCTGACGGACGATGCGCTCATCCGGCGAAACGCCGAGATGCGGATCGAAGCGGGTCTGGAATAAACTGACGACCTGCGCGGCAATGCCCGGATAGTTGCGCAGCGTCGCCCACATATAGTCTTGCGAATAAGGCACGCGGATCTGGCGCAAATAGCGCGAAATGGTGCGGATCAACGCAACGTCGCGCCAGTCCAGTCCGCTCGCGAGCACCAGCGCGTTGTAGCCGTCGCTCTCCGCCTTTTTTCCCATGACGGCGAGAAAACAGGATTCCAGGCGCGCCCTGAGCGCCGCCAGGTCGAAGTCGCCGCCCAACGCGCTTTCAAGCGTCATGTCGTGGAACCAAACTGCCGCGGTGTCCTTCGGGGTGATGTGGTAAGTGCGCTCGTCGACGACGCGGAAGCCCATGTTCTCCAAGACCGGTACGCGTTCGGAGAGCGGAATAGGCCGATTGTGGCTGAACACTTTCAGTCCCGCGCTCTGCGGGCCGGCGCCGGCGCCGCGGTAGAGTTCGACGCCAAGCGGATGCTCGGGAGAAAGCGCCTCGATGACGGCGATGTCGGCAAGCGCCGTCGGCGACGGGTAGACCTCGCGGTAGTCGATTGGGAAGGCTTCGCGATAGCGCGCGAACAGCAGGCGCCCCTGTGCCGGGTCGGGACCGGCAAGAAGCGCCTCGCGCAGGTCGTCAGTCCAGCTGCGCACGATCGCTGCGACCGCGCGATCGAGCGCGGCGCGGTCCGGTGTAGGCATGTCGCCGGCGGCGCGTCCGATAATGTAATGAACGCGCACCAGCGGACCTTCCGGGAAAAACGGGTAGTAGGCGCTCAAGCGCCCCTTGAAAGCCGCGATGAGGTAATTGCCGATCGCCGCCCGGATTTGGCCGCTGAAGCGGTCGCGCGGAATGTAGACGAGAATCGACACGAAACGGTCGAAGCGGTCGTGCCGGGGCAGCACGCGCACGCGCGGCCGCTCGTCGAGCTGGAGAATAGCCAGCGCGAACTGATAGAGCGTATCTTCGTCGATCTGGAACAGTTCGTCGCGCGGATAGTGTTCGAGCACGTTGACCAGCGCCTTGCCGGAATGGCTGGACGGATCGAAACCGGCGCGGCGGATGATGCTGTCGGTCTTGCGCCGCAGATAGGGAATGGTGCGCGCCGGCCGGGTATAGGCGGTCGAAGTGAACAAACCGCAGAAGCGGTGTTCGCCGACGAGCTTGCCGGAACGGTCGAAGCGCTTGACGCCGATGTAATCGAGATGGACGCGACGGTGCACGCGCGAGCGCGTTGTCGACTTGGTGACAATGAGGAGCTTGGGCTCGTTTAAGAACGCGCGAACTTCCGGAGTGATGGTAAGCCGTTCGTTCCAGTGCTGTAAAAGCCGCATGTCGCGCGAACGAAGCAGGCCGAGGCCGGTCTCGAACGCCGGTTCGAGCACAGTTTCACTGTCGGTGAAGGTGTAATCGCGCGCGCCGAGGAGCGTGAAGTTATCCTCCGCCATCCATTCCAGAAACTGGATCGCTTCGGCAATCTCTTCGACCGGAAGCGGCGGCGGACCGGTCCTTAACTCGGCGATGACGCCGCCAACCCGCGTCAGCATGGCTTGCCAATCCTGCACGCAAACCCGCACATCGGCGAGGATGCCCTCCAGCGCATCGACGATTTCCGCCCGCTGCGCCGCATCCTCCATGCCTTCGATATGAAGGTGGATGAAGCTCTCCCGCTCGCCGCCGGTCGTGCGCGCGCCTTTGAAGTTGATTAACCGGCCGGCGGGGTCGCGCTCGACCACAAACACCGGATGGACGAATAGCCGAATATCGAGGCCGCGCTGGTTGAGTTCGCCGACGACGGAATCGACCAGGAACGGCATGTCGTCGTTGACGATTTCAAGCACCGCTATGCCGCACGGTGCCGCGGCCGGCTCGAAACGTAGCTTTGGCACGCCGGGTCTGCGCTCGACCAGGAACGACCATGATCGCTCGGCGATAGCGGCAAGTTCGTCTGCACCGTGGCGCTCGAGGTCCTCCGGCACCGCGAGGCCGAAAAGCTTGGCGAGAAAATCCTCGGGGATGTCGCGATTACGCTTTTCCAGCAAGGCAGTGGCGGCATCGATGAGCGCCACGCTGGCGTAGTCATCGCCGCCGCGGGGAATATCTTGGACGTTCATGTTCCCCCCTTGATTCTATGCATATTACTCGCTCGACGTGCGTATCCGCCACCGCAAGATTGCGCGGCGGGCAACACAGGCACCAATTCAAGCGCCTGATATAATCTCGTTTTCTACGGCCCCCAGCGGCATGACCGACGACATCGCCCCAAAGAAGATCGAGAGAGCATCATGGCCAAGCGCAACAGCAAAGCCGCCCGTTCCGCGAAACAGAGCACCGCCAGTGTGGCGGCGGCCGATGACACCACGATCACCGCGCTCGAACTGGCGCCGGCATCGCTGAGTCCGGAAATGGCGGCTTATTTCGCCAAATGCGAGGAAAAACTCGGCTTCGTGCCGAACGTGCTCAAGGCCTATGCCTTTGACATGGCCAAGCTTGCGGCCTTCGTCGCCATGTACAACGATCTGATGCTGGCGCCCTCCGGTTTGAGCAAGCTCGAACGCGAGATGATCGCGGTCGCGGTGTCGGCGCATAACCGTTGCTACTACTGTCTTGTCGCCCATGGCGCCGCCGTACGTCAGCTGTCCGGCGACCCGCCGCTCGGCGAGCTGATGGCGATGAATTATCGCGCGGCACCCTTGTCGAAGCGCCAGCGCGCCATGCTCGATTTCGCCGTCAAACTGACCGCAGAGCCGTGGCTCGCCGGGGAGGAAGATCGGGTCGCGCTGCGCCTCGCCGGCTTTTCCGACCGCGATATCTGGGATATCGCCGCCGTCGCCGGCTTCTTCAACATGACGAACCGCGTCGCTTCGGCCACCGACATGCGGCCGAACAGCGTCTATCACCGGCAAAGCCGGTGAACGATCAGGCGTGTCCCGACAAATCGCGGATCGTCGGGTGCTCACCCGTCAGCGGATTTGCCGGATCCCAGGCATAGCGCAGCGTCTCGAAGCGCATGGCGCGCGCGTCGAGCATGACCAGGCGGCCGATCAGGCCGTCGCCGAAACCGACGATCTCCCGGATCACTTCCAGCGCCATCATCGAGCCGATCACGCCGGCAAGAGCGCCGAGGATGCCGGCCTCGGCGCAAGCGGGAACGGTGCCGGGCGGCGGCGGCTCGGGAAACAGACATCGGTAGGTCGGGTTTGGCTTGCCGTCGGCGCCGCGCTCATGCGCGCGGATGGTGGTGAGCGTGCCGTCGAAAGTGCCGAGCGCGGCGGTCACCAGCGGTTTTCCGGCAAAATAGCAGGCATCCGACACGAGGTAGCGCGTGGCGAAGTTGTCGGAACCGTCGGCGACGATGTCATAGGTGCCGACGAGTTCAAGCGCGTTTTTTGTCGTCAGCCGGACATTATGCCGCTCCACGGCGATGTGGGGATTGAGCCGCCGGATCACCGCCGCGGCGCTATCGACCTTCGGCATGCCGATTTCCGGCGTCGAGTGGATTACTTGACGCTGCAAGTTCGACAGCGCCACCGCGTCATCGTCGACGATGCCGAGCGTGCCGACGCCCGCGGCGGCGAGATAAAGCAGCACCGGCGCGCCAAGCCCTCCGGCGCCGACCACCAGCACGCGGGCGCGGCCCAGCGCGGCCTGTCCCGGCCCGCCCACCTCGCGCAACACGATGTGGCGCGCATAGCGCTCAAGTTCGTCGGCAGTCAGCATGGCGGCAATATAGGTCGCAACCGGACGGCGGGCGACCCATCAAAGTGGGCCGACATTGGACTCCGCCCGTCGTTCGGCTACGCTTATTCGGTAGCGTCGGGTGCCGGAATGAAGGCGCGGATTGCGAGCGTTGGCCTAAGCCTGCTGGTGGCGGGCGCGCCCGCATTCGCACAGCAGCCCAATCCCGCCGCGCCGGCGAAAACCGCGCACAGCGCGGCGAACAAAACGCCGGCGGCGAGAATAACCGCCTCGCATGAAAAACGCGGTCGCGGCGCCGATGTCCCCGCCGCCTATGCGGCCATTCCCGAAGCCGAGCGCCTCGCCATCCAATCCGACCTGACCTGGCTCGGCGGTTATCAGGACATGAGCGTCAAGGAGATCGACGCGCGCGCCGTGGACGCGATCAAGGCTTTTCAGAAACGCAACGGCGGCAAGGAGACGGGCGTGCTGAGCGAGCAGGAGCGCGCTTTGCTTGCGGCCGCCGTGGCGGCGCCCAAAGCGGCCGTCGGCTGGCGACTGATCGACGATACCGCGACCGGCGCGCGCTTCGGCGTGCCGGAAAAGCTCGTGCCGCGAGCAGGCGCCGGGCGCACCGGCAGTCGCTGGACCTCGGCGCTCGGCCAAATCCAGATCGAAACCTTCCGCCTGCACGAGGCTTCGTTGCCGGCTTTGTTCGATCAGGAGAAGAGGACGGCGCAACGCTACGTCGCCTATAGCGTGCTCAATCCCAATTCTTTCGTTATTACCGGCGAACAAAAGCTGAAGAAGTTCGTCGAGCGGGCGGAGTCGAGCGGCGGCGAGATACGCGGCGTCACCGTTCTCTACGACCAAGCGACCGAAGGCACCATGGCGCCGGTCGCGCTCGCGGTGTCCGATTCGTTCGACGGCTTCCCCGACGCGACGACCGGGTCGGTGGCGGGACGCAAGCGGGGTGTCGAATACGGCACCGCGATTGTGGTAGGCAGCCGCGGCGATCTCGTCGCCCCCGGCGCGGTCACGGCAGACTGCCAGTCGATCACGGTGCCGGGTTTCGGCCATGCCGATCGTGTCGCCGAGGACCGCACCGACGACCTCGCACTGTTGCGCCTTTACGGAGCGCGCGGCCTCGTCCCGGCACCGCTGGCCGGCGACGGCGACACCGCTAACGCGCTCACGCTTTACGGCATCGCCGATCCGCTGGCGCAGGCAGGCGGCGGCACGCCGAGCAGCGCCGTCGCGCAGCTGACCGCGCAAGGCTTGGACCCGGCGCCAAAATTGGGCTTTTCCGGCGCCGCGGCGCTCGATGCGCAGGGCCGCTTTGCCGGCATCGTCGAGCTGAAATCGCCGGTCGTCGCCGGCGCCGGCGCCGTGGCGCAGCAAGCCACGCTGATACCGGCCGCGGCGGTGCGCGCTTTTCTGCAAACCCAAGGCCTCGCGCCGGCTGCCGGCCATGCCGCGATGGAGCAGTCCATCGTGCGCGTTATCTGCGTGCGGAAGTGACCTCCGTCATTTGTTCTCGAACTTGGCCGGCCGCTTGGCGATGAACGCCGCCATGCCTTCCTTCTGGTCGGCGGTCGCGAACAGCGAATGAAATATGCGCCGCTCGAAGCGCACGCCCTCGGCAAGCGAAATCTCGAACGCGCGGTTGACCGCCTCCTTCGCCGCCAGCACCGACGGCAGCGACATTGCGGCGATGGTCTCGGCGATCTTGAGCGCCTCCTCGACCAGATTTTGCAGCGGCACGATGCGCGCGACGAGGCCCGAGCGTTCGGCTTCCTGGGCATCCATCATGCGCCCGGTCAGGATGAGGTCCATCGCTTTGGCCTTGCCGACCGCACGCGTGAGCCGCTGCGTGCCGCCGATGCCGGGAATGATGCCGAGCTTGATTTCCGGTTGTCCGAATTTGGCGTTGTCGGCGGCGATGATGAGGTCGCATTGCAAGGCAAGTTCGCAGCCGCCGCCGAGCGCGAACCCGGCGACCGCGGCGATGACCGGCTTGCGCGCCGCCGCGACGCGGTGCCAAGTCGCGGCGAAATCGCCGAGGAACACTTCGGTGAACGCCTTGTCCGCCATCTCCTTGATGTCGGCGCCGGCGGCGAACGCCTTGTCCGAGCCGGTGATGACGATGCATCCGATATTGCCGTCGGCCTCGAGGCCGTCGATGGCGTGAGCGAGTTCGCGCATCAACGCGCTGTTGAGCGCATTGAGCGCGGCCGGCCGATTGAGCCGAATGAGTCCGACCCGGCCGCGGGTCTCGACGATGATATTTTCGGTGGTCATTTTCGACTCATGGGCGTTTTCCCGGTATTACGGGGGTGAAATTCATTTCTGGCATACCGGACAATAGAACGTCGAGCGGCCGTTTTGCACGATGCGCTTGACGGTGCCGCGGCAGCGGGGCGTCCGGCATGGCTCGCCTTGGCGATCGTAGACCCGGAAGCGATGCTGGAACATGCCGAGATCGCCGTCGGTGAGCCGGTGATCGCGCAGCGAGGAGCCGCCGTCCTTGATGGCTTCGTTGAGCACCGCCCTGATGCTTTCGACCAGCCGTCCGGCGCGTTCGTTCGGCTCGCCTTTCCGGCCGGCGATCGTCGAAGCCATGCGCTTGGGCGACAGCAGCGCGCGATGCAGCGCCTCGCAGACATAAATGTTGCCGAGCCCGGCGACCAGCCGCTGGTCTAATAGTGCGGCCTTGAGGCTCGTCTTCTTGCCGCGACAGGCGCGCGCCAGCATGGCCGCGTCGAATGCATTGCCCAGCGGCTCGGGACCGAGCCCGTTCAACAACGGCTCGGCATCGAGCTTTTGCCGCGCCACGAGTTTCATCGAGCCGAAGCGGCGCGGATCGTTGAAGGTCACGGTCGCGCCGGACGACATATGAAATACGACGTGGTCGTGCGCGAGGTGTTTCGCGCGCTCGCGGTAATAGCGGCCGATATGCTTGGCCTTTTCCCGAAAGACGTAAAACGAGCCGGACATGCCGAGATGCATGACGAGCACGTCGCCGGATGAAAGATCGGCGAGCAGGTATTTGGCGCGCCGGCCGATGCCGGTCACCGTCGTGCCCTCGAGCCGCTGCGCGAAATCCCGCGGCAGCGGCCAGCGCAGATCGCCGCGGTGAACCTCGACCTTGCTGAAGCGTTCCCCCTCCATGGCCTCGGCAAGGCCGCGGCGCACCGTCTCGACTTCGGGAAGTTCGGGCATCTCGATCCGGTATTTTATTTGAGCATGAACTTTGTCCGGCCTGCCTTCGCCCGCGGAAGCGGGCTTCGCCAGGGCGGGAAACCGCTAGCCATCCCCGGATCGAGTCCGGGGACGGGCTATTTCGAGATCATGCGTTGACCGCGGCAACATGGTTAATTTCAAACACATAGCGCCCCTGCCGGCGCCGCGCTATGCTTGTCTCTGAGAGATTTAGCGATGGCCGAAACCGCGCATTTCGGCGTCCCGGCAGGTGCCGCTTGAGGAAAAGCAGGCGCTGGTCGACGACGTGTTCCACAGCGTGGCGCGCCGCTACGACCTGATGAACGATCTGATGTCGTTCGGGCTGCATCGGGCCTGGAAAGACGCGCTGGTCACGGCGGTCAATGCGCCGAAGAAGCTGCCGTTCGCGCTGCTCGATATCGCCGGCGGCACCGGCGACATCGCTTTGCGCGTGGTCGAAAGCGGCGGCGCCGCAACGCGAGCGACGGTCTGCGATATCAATGCCGACATGCTCGAAATCGGCCGCGAGCGCGCCGCCGCGCGCGCGCTTGGCCGACGCCGTCACGTTCACCGAAGCCAATGCCGAGGCGCTGCCGTTCGCCGACAAGAGCTTCGATGCCGCTACGATCGCATTCGGCATCCGCAACGTGCCGCGCATCGAGCAGGCACTCGCCGAGGCCTATCGCGTGCTTAAAATCGGCGGCAAATTCCATTGTCTCGAATTCTCCGCCGTCGATGTACCCGGCCTCGACCGGCTCTACGACTTCTATTCGTTCAACGTCATCCCCGCGCTCGGCCGCGTGGTCGCCGGCGACGCGCAATCCTATCGCTATCTGGTGGAATCGATCCGCCGCTTCCCGAACCCGCAAAACTTCGCCGCCATGCTGCGGGCGGCCGGTTTTGCCCGGGTTTCGTTTCGACCGATGAGCGGCGGCATCGTGGCGTTGCATTCCGGCTGGCGTTTGTGATCTCCGGCGCCGCGCATTTCCTCCGTCTCGGCCGCGCCGGCTTCGTATTCGCCCGCGAAGGCGTTTTCGGCATCGTCGATCCCGCCGCCGTGCCGGTTCCGGCGCGTACGCTCATTCGCATCGCGCGCCTGCTTCGAGCGGCGCTCGACCGGCGCGGCGGAGACGCGATTGTCGGCGGCGCTCACCCGGCTCGGCCCGAGCTATGTGAAGCTCGGCCAATTTTTGGCGACGCGGCCGGACGTCGTTGGCGCCGCCTTGGCCGGCGACCTCGAACGCTTGCAGGATCAGATGCCGCCGTTCCCGCAAGCCGAGGCCGAAGCGGCGGTCGCCGCCTCGTTCGGCAGGCCCGTCGCCGCGGTCTTTGCGAGTTTCGGGCCGCCGGTCGCTGCCGCCTCGATTGCCCAGGTGCATCGGGCGACGGTGGCGACCGCGACCGGGCCGCGCGCCGTCGCCGTGAAGATATTGCGGCCCGGCGTCGAGCGGCGTTTCCACGCCGACCTTGCCGCCTTCACCTTTGCCGCGCAGCACGCCGAAAATCTTTCCGCCGAGGCGCGGCGGCTGCGGCTGGTCGAGGTGGTCGATACGTTGCGGCGTTCCGTGATGGTCGAAATGGATTTCCGCCTGGAAGCGGCGGCGCTTTCGGAAATGGCCGAGAACACCAAAGACGATCCGGATTTCCGCGTGCCGGCGGTCGACTGGGACCGCACCACCAAGGACGTGCTGACGCTGGAATGGATCGACGCCACGCCGTTGTCGGACCGCGCGCGGCTGCAAGCCAAGGGCTTCGACCTGCCGCAACTCGCACGCGCCCTGATCCAGACCTTCTTGCGCCATGCGCTGCGCGACGGCTTCTTTCACGCCGACATGCATCCCGGCAATCTGTTCGTCGACGATGACGGCCGGCTCATCGCCGTCGACTTCGGCATTATGGGCCGGCTCGGCGCCAAGGAACGTTTGTTTCTCGCGGAAATTCTGCATGGCTTCATCACCCGCGATTACTACCGCACCGCCGAGGTTCATTTCGAGGCCGGCTATGTGCCGCCGCAACATTCGATCGAAAGTTTTGCGCAAGCGATCCGCGCCATCGGCGAGCCGATCCACAACCGCGCCGCCGAAGATATTTCGATGGCGAAGCTGCTGGCGCTGTTGTTCGAGGTGACCGGCCTGTTCGACATGCGCACGCGGCCGGAGCTGCTGCTGTTGCAGAAGACCATGGTGGTGGTCGAAGGCGTGGCGCGCTCGCATGGATCCGAAGCTCGACATGTGGAGCACGGCCGAGCCGGTGGTGCGCGAATGGATGACGCGGCATCTCGGCCCCGCCGGCAAGCTCGAAAACGCGGCGCAGGGCGCGGCCGAGGTCGGACGTTTTGTCGGCAACGCGCCGGGCTTGCTGACGCGCGGCGCCCGCGTGCTCGATCAGCTCGACGAGATCACCCGCGACGGTCTGGTGCTGTCGCCGCAGACCATCGCCGAGATCGACAAGCGCCGAGGCGCGGCGCAGCCGCTGGACCATCGCGGCGCTCTGGGTGATCGCGGCGCTGTTGCTTTGGATCGCCTTCCGGCTCTGGTGATTGCATTGATTGCAATGCAATCACCAGCGTGGTAAGTGTCGTGATCTCAATGCGGGAAGCGCCAGGTGGCCAGTCTCACCGTCCGCCAACTCGACGATAAGCTGAAGAACTGCTTCGCCTGCGCGCGGCGCGGCACGGCCGGTCGATGGAGGACGAGGTGCGCGTCATCCTGCGCGCAGGCGGCACGAGGACACCGGCCGCGAGACTCTGGACCATTTCGAGCCAGCCGCGCAGCCGGTCGCGGCGCAAAACGCGCAGCCGCCGCCGCCGAAGGCCCGCGCATCCTTCTCATCATCGGCGGCGGCATTGCCGCCTATAAGTCGCTCGATCTCATCCGCCGCCTGCAAGACCGCGGCGCGCAGCTGCGCTGCATCCTCACCGCCGGCCGCTCGGCATTTTGTCACGCCGCTCGCGGTCGGCGCGCTCGCCGGCGAACCGCGCCTACACCGACCTGTTCGATCCGCAGAGCGAATTCGACGTCGGCCACATCCGCCTGGCGCGCGACACCGATCTCGTCGTCGTCGCGCCGGCGACCGCCGACTTGATCGCGAAAATGGCGGGCGGCCATGCCGACGATCTCGCCACCGCCGTCTTGCTGGCGACCGACAAGCCGATCCTCATCGCGCCGGCGATGAATCCGCAGATGTGGGCGGCCAAGGCGACGCAAACGCAATTTGGCGCAGCTTGCCGCCGACGGCGTTCATGTCGTCGGACCGAATGCGGGCGAGATGGCCGAGCACGGCGAAGCCGGTATCGGCCGCATGGCCGAGCCGCTTGAAATCGTCGCCGCCGTCGAGACGCTGCTGCGCCGGGGCGGGGCGCTGTCCGGCCGGCGCGTTCTCATCACGTCCGGTCCGACCGCCGAGCCGATCGATCCGGTGCGGTTCATCGCCAACCGCTCGTCGGGCAAGCAGGGCCACGCCATCGCCGCGGCCGCAGCCGCGGCCGGCGCCGACGTCGTGCTGGTGAGCGGCCCGGTCAATCTGCCCGATCCGCCCGGCGTCTCCGTCATCAAAGTCGAAACCGCGCGGCAAATGCTCGATGCGGTCGAACAGGCGCTGCCGGCCGACGTCGCCATATTCGCCGCCGCCGTTGCCGATTGGCGCACCGAACAAGCGAGCGCCAGCAAGATCAAAAAACAGCAAGGCCGCACGCCGACGCTCAAGCTCGTCGAAAATCCCGATATCCTGTCGACGATCGCCCATCGCAAATCCGGCCGGCCGCGGCTGGTCATCGGATTCGCCGCCGAAACCGATCACGTCATCGCCAATGCCAAGGCCAAGCTCGCCAACAAAGGCTGCGACTGGATCCTGGCCAACGACGTTTCGCCGGAAACCGGCATCATGGGCGGCGATGTCAACACGATTCACTTGATCACCGCGGCAGGGCGTCGAATCCTGGCCGCCGCAATCGAAGGATGACGTCGCGCGCATGCTCATCGAGCGGATCGCCGCCGCGCTTGCGGGAGACCGAGCGGTGAGTATCGACGTGCGCATCATGCGCTTGCCGCATGCCGCCGACCTGCCGCTGCCGGCTTATCAAAGCGCGCTTGCCGCCGGGCTCGATCTTAGTGCCGCGATTGCAGTCGACGCGCCGGTCGAAATCGCGCCGGGCGGCCGCGCCATGATCCCGACCGGCATCGCGATCGCTTTGCCGCCGGGCAACGAAGGCCAGATCCGGCCGCGGTCGGGGCTCGCCATCCGTCATGGCGTGACCGTGTTGAACGCGCCGGGCACGATCGACGCCGACTATCGCGGGGAAATACAAGTAATTCTTGTAAATCTAGGCGCCGAATCCTTTCGTAATTCGCCGTGGCATGCGGATCGCGCAAATGGTAATCGCGCCGATACGACAGGCACGACTTGTTGAATCGAGCGATTTGGACGCGACCCAACGTGACGCTGGAGGATTTGGCTCGACGGGATCGGCGACGAATAGCGTCAAAGAGCCGGACTGAAACGAAGTTAAACTGGACCGCACGACGCTTGTAATATATTAGCACTGCCGTCGAACTAACTTCCTCCCACGACGTTTATAACGCTCGATGCCTCTGCTCCCCCGCAAAGGAGTTCTTGCCGTTGCCGCGGTCATTGATGTCGCAATGCAGGCGCATGGGCAGCCGATTTCCGCCAAGGCGCTTGCCGCGCGCCACGGCCTGCCGCCACGGCATCTCGAACCCGTCCTGCAAGCGCTCGTCCGCTGCGGCATTTTGCGACGGCATCCGCGGCCCGCGCGGCGGCTACGAACTTGCCCGCGACCGTCGGCACGTGACGGCCAACGATATTTTGCGCGCCGCCGGCACCGTCGACGAAGGCGATCAGGCGCACGCCGGCTCCGAACTTTTGAACAAGATCGTGCTGCCGGCCATGGCCAACGCCGAGCATCAATTCGGCGTCGCGCTCGCCCGCATCAATCTCGAAGACATGGCGCGCGACGCGCAGGCTCTGAGCAAGCCCGGCGGCCGAGGCGTCGCGCGATCTTAACGCGCATTCGTGCCACGCTCCCGTTCACGATCTGGACTCTTTCGGCGCGATTCCGCTTGAGAGTAAAGTCGTGCGATTCGCGGGCTCTCCCGCGACGGATCCGCTGGCGAGATGGCGGCAGCCAGCAGAGGCGAAGGGGCATGCCGGACACGATCCGGACGAGCCGGAGCTATGCGCAGCGGTGGCACTGGCGGGGAATTGGCGGATTCCTTGCGGCCGTCAATGCCGTTTCGCCGCTGCCGGCCGCCGCCGCGGCCGAACCGCCGTCGCTCGCGCTGCACGAACTCGTCTTAAGCGCGCATCGCAGCATCGACCAGCACGAGATCGCGTTTCTCGCGCTGGTATTCGGCGTCGTCTTGTTTGCCGTCGTTACCGCGATCATGCTGGTGCGCACGCGCGCGCGCGCGGCGCGATTGGAAGTCTGGTCGCGCGACGAGATCGCCAGGCTGCGCGACGAAGTCGAACGCGCCAACGCGCTTATACTCTCCGAACCACAGGTCGTGGTGGATTGGCCGGCGGGCTCCGACGAACCCGGCATCGACGGCGATCCCGCCGCCGTCGGCGTGTCCGCGTCGCATCGCGTGCTTGCATTCGGCAGCTGGCTCGATGCCGGCAAGGCGAGCGCCATGGAGCATGCGGTGGAGGCCTTGCGCGCACGCGGCGAAGCCTTCTCGATGACGCTCACCACGCTTGCCGGCCATCCGATCGAGGCGCAAGGCCGCGCCATCGGCGGCCGCGCCGTGTTGCGCCTCAAAGACGCAAGCGGCGTCAAGCGCGACCTCGTCGAGCTGGTCGCCCGCTACGAAAAGTTGTCGACCGAAGCTCGAATCGTTGCGCGCGCTCGTCGAAATGCTGCCGTCGCCGGTATGGACGCGCGACGCGGCAGGACGGCTGATTTTCGTCAACGCCGCCTATGCCCGCGCCGTCGAAGCCAAGAACGCAGCCGACGCCGTCGATCGCCGCCTGGAACTGCTCGATGCCGCCGCGCGTGAAAGCATTGCGCAGGAGAGCGCCAGTAGCGGCTGTTATGCCGGTCGGCATGCGCGCCGTCGTCGCCGGCGCGCGGCGCACTTTCGACGTGCTCGATTTTCGCACCGCGTCCGGCAGCGCCGGCATCGGCATCGACGCCACCGACGTGGAGACGATGCGCAACGCGCTTAATCGCCTCGCCGATGCGCATCGCCGCACGCTCGATCAGCTTTCCACCGGCGTCGCCATGTTCGACGCCGATCACCGGCTGACTTTCTACAACGCCGCCTATCGCGCGCTGTGGGATCTCGATGCCGGTTTCCTCGATCAGGCCCCGACCGATTCGGCGGTGATCGAAGTCTTGCGCGCGGCGCGCAAGCTGCCGGAGGAGCCGGATTTTCGGCAGTGGAAGACGCAGCTGCACGAGGCTTATCGCGCCGTCGAGGCCAAGGAGCATACTTGGCATTTGCCGGGCGGGCGCGCCTTGCGCGTCGTTACCACGCCCAACCCGGACGGCGGGGTCACTTATCTGTTCCACGACGTTACCGAGCGGCTCGATCTGGAGCGGCGCTTTGAAGAACTGATCCGCGTTCAAGGCGAAACGCTCGACAATCTGGCCGAAGGCGTCGCCGTGTTCGGCAGCGACGGCCGGCTGCGGCTGCACAATGCCGCCTTCGCCCGCATGTGGCGGCTTTCACCCGAGGCGCTCGCCGATCGGCCGCACATCGAGAAGATCACGGCTTTATGCCAGCCGCTGCATGGCGATGCCCCCGCCTGGCGGGCCTTGCGCGACGTCGTCACCGCGATCGACAGCCGCGAGGCAATACCGGGACGTCTTGAACGGCGCGACGGCAGCGTGGTCGATTGCACCACCGTGCCGTTGCCCGACGGCGCCACCTTGGTCACGTTCCATGACGTTACCGACTCGGTCAACGTCGAGCGCGCGCTGCGGGAACGCAACGAAGCGCTCGAAGACGCCGACAGGATCAAGATCGATTTCGTTCATCACGTGTCCTACGAGCTGCGCTCCCCGCTCACCAATATTATCGGCTTCGTGCACCTGCTCGGCGACCCGACGACCGGGCCGCTGGCGGAAAAGCAGCGCGAATATCTCGACTACATCACGGTATCGACGAATACCTTGCTCGCGCTGATCAACAACATTCTCGACCTCGCGACCATCGATGCCGGCCGCATGCAGCTCAATCTCGGGCCGGTCGATATCCGCGAGACCATGGCGGCGGCGGCCGAAGGCGTGCAGGATCGACTGGTGAGCGCGGGCTTGGCATTGCACATGAGCGCGCCCGCGGATGTCGGCAGTTTCATTGCCGACAAGCTGCGCGTGCGGCAGGTTCTCTTCAATCTGTTGGCCAACGCCGTGAGCTTTTCGCCCGCCGGCGCGACGGTCACTCTCGTAGGCGAACGCAAGGACGACGCCGTGGTTTTCTCGGTCACGGATCGCGGGCCGGGGATTCCGCCCCATGTGCTGGAAAAGGTGTTCGACTGGTTCGAGACGCATTCGCTGGGCTCGCAGCATCGCGGGCCGGGAATTGGACTCTCGCTTGTCCGCTCGTTCGTGGAACTGCATGGCGGCACCGTCACCATCGCATCGGCTGTCGGACAAGGCACCACCGTGACCTGTACATTCCCATTGAGCGAAACCGCCACGCTGACGGCAGCCGAGTAGCATGATCCCGAAAAAGCCTGCCCCGGACTTGATCCGGGGTGGAAACTGGTTTCCCGCCTCTGCGAAGTCCGCTTCCACCTACGCGCTCCGCGCTTCCACCTACGCGCTCCGCGCTTCGGTGGACTCAAACCCTCCGTAGCTCGCGAAGCGAGCGTAGGGGGGGTCGGTGGACTCAAACCCTCCGTAGCTCGCGAAGCGAGCGTAGGGGGGTCGGCGGGCGGAGGAAGGTGGGGACAGATCATGCTACAAGCAAAAATTGCTTAGCGGAGTCTTCGATGCTTCTGACCACCCCCGGTGGCGCAAGCTTTGCCGTGACATTAACGAACGAGCAGGCGATGCAGCGATTGGCGATCGAGATCGCCGCGGCGCTCGAACCCGGCGATCTGGTCACGCTCTCGGGCGATCTCGGCGCCGGCAAGACGGCCTTTGCGCGCGCGCTGATCCGCTACCTCGCCGGTGACGACACGATCGAGGTGCCGAGTCCGACCTTCACCTTGATTCAGACCTATGAGCTGCCGCGATTTTCCCTCGTTCATGCCGATTTGTACCGGCTTTCCGGCGCGGCCGAACTTGCCGAGCTCGGGTTCGACGATCTGCCCGACGGCGCGGTGGTGCTGATGGAATGGCCCGACCGCGCCGCCGGATTTCTGCCGTCCGACCGCCTCGACATCGCGTTCACGTTGGTGCCTGCGCTCGGCCCCGAATTCCGCAATGCCCGCTGCGTCGGCTATGGCAGTTTCGCGCCGCGCGCGGAGCGTATCGCGCTGATCCGCGACTTTCTCGACGAATCCGGCTTCGGCGAAGCGCATCGCGTGCGGATGCAGGGCGATGCTTCGACGCGTATCTTCGAGCGGCTGACACTGAAAGATCAGACCGCCGTCCTGATGAACGCGCCGCGTCGTCCCGACGGTCCGCCGGTGCGCGACGGCAAGCCCTATAGCGCCATCGCTCACCTCGCCGAGGACGTCGTGCCTTATGTCGCGCTCGCGGCGGGCTTGCGCGGTCTCGGCCTGTCGGCGCCGGAAATCCTGCACGCCGAGCTCGATCGCGGCCTCATCGTCATGGAGGATTTCGGCGACGAGCGCCTCGTCGGCGGCGATCCGCCGGCGCCGATCGAGGCGTGCTATACCGCGGCGGTCGATCTTCTGGCCTCGCTGCACCGCCGGGAATTGCCCGACACGCTCCCGGTCACGTCCGAGCTCGACTATCGCCTGCCGCCTTACGACATGGAGGCGTTTTTAATCGAGGCCGAATTGTTGCTCGACTGGTACCTGGGCGGCGCCCGGGCTCCCGCCACAGCCGCCGCGCGCGAAGCCTTCGTCGACCGCTGGCGCGAGGCGCTCGTTCCGGCGATCGAGGCGCCGCCGACTTGGGTGTTGCGCGATTACCATTCGCCCAACCTGTTGTGGCTGGCGCAACGCGACGACATTGCGCGGATCGGCATACTCGATTTTCAGGACGCCGTGATCGGACCCGCCGCTTATGACGTCGCCTCGTTGCTTCAGGATGCGCGCGTCGACGTTCCGGAAGCGATGGAAATGGCATTGCTCGGCCGCTACGTGCGCGCCCGGCTAAGCAATGACCGCGACTTCGATCCTGCGGCCTTCACGCTCGTCTACGCAACGCTGGCGGCACAACGGGCGACCAAAATCCTCGGCATCTTTGCCCGGCTCGACCGGCGCGACGGCAAGCCGCAATATCTGCGTCATATGCCTCGCCTATGGAACTATTTGCAGCGCTCGCTGGCGCATCCGGCGCTCGCTTCGCTCAAGGCCTGGTATGCCGCAAACGTCCCCGCGCCAGCTCGGCTATGATATTGCGATTCGAGCGATGGCTGGTCCGGGCAAGGCGATGATGCCGAAAAGCGCGATGGTGCTGGCCGCGGGCCTCGGTACGCGCATGCGGCCGTATAACGGCCAAATCCCCAAGCCGCTGGTCGCGATCGGCGGCAAGTCGCTGATCGATTACGGGCTCGACCGTCTTGCCGAAGCCGGCGTCGAGCGCGCGGTGGTCAACGTGCATCACCTCGCCGACGCGGTGGAGCGGCATCTTTCGTCGCGGCGAAAGCCGCGCATCGTCATTTCCGACGAGCGCGCGGGTTTGCTCGGCACCGGCGGCGGCATCGTCAAAGCGTTGCCGGAACTGGGCGATGCGCCGTTTTTTCTGATCAATTCCGACACATTCTGGCTCGACGGCGTAAAACCCAATTTCGCCCGTCTTGCTGAAAATTTCGACGCCCGGACCATGGACGCGCTGTTGCTCTTGGCGCCGACCGCCGGCAGCATCGGCTATGAGGGCCGCGGCGACTACACGATGCTGTCCGACGGCCGTTTGCAGCGGCGCGCCGAGCCGGAGGCGGTGCCGTTCATCTATGCCGGCGCGGCGATTCTCTCGCCCGCGCTGTTCGCCGGCGCGCCCGCGGGCGCCTTTCCGCTCACCCTCCTGTTCGACCGCGCCGGCGCCAAAGGCCGCCTCTTCGGACTGCACCTCGAAGGCGTCTGGATGCATGTCGGCACGCCGGACGCCGTTGCTGCCGCCGAGGCTGCGCTCGCCGCAATGACATAGAATCTGATACTTGGATTGGATTGGACCCTCGTCCCCGCGGAAGCGGAGACCCATAATCACAGCTCGAGCAAATTCTGCTTGGATAGTGATTATAGATTCCCGCTTTCGTGGGAATGACGAAATGTTGTGAATCGATCATCGCCATGACCCCGCGAGTCTTCACCATTCCAGCGTCGGCGCCGTTTCTGCCGACGCTGATCGAGGCATTGACGGGCGGCAAGCTCGGCTTCGCCGTTGCCGCCGATCCGCTCGCGCTTGCATCAGCGACGCTCTATCTGCCGACGCGCCGCGCCTGCCGGCTGATGCGCGATGCTTTCCTCGATCGGCTGAAAAGCGACGCTACCATCCTGCCCCGCATCGTCGCGATCGGCGATATCGATGAAGACGAAATTGCGTTCGCCGAGGAGGCATCCGGCGACATCGCGGTGGACGCACTCGCTTTGCCGGAAGCGCTCGGCGGCCTCGAGCGCCGGCTGCTGCTGACGCAACTGGTGACGAAATGGGCCACCTCGCTCGAGCTCCACGGCACCAGCGGCGCGCCGCTCATTGCCCAGACGCCGGCGGCGGCTTGCGCGTTAGCCGACGATTTGGCGCGGCTCATCGATGACATGACGACGCGCGGCGTGGCCTGGGATCGGCTCGACGACCTGGTGCCAGAAACCTTCGACCAATATTGGCAGCTCACGCTGAAATTCTTGCAGATCGCGCGCCAGCAATGGCCCGAAATCCTGAAAGAGCGGAGTTGCATCGAGCCGGCGGCGCGGCGCGACGCGCTGATCAAGGCGGAAGCCGCGCGACTTTCCCGCAAGGTCGACGGGCCGGTCATCGTCGCGGGCTCGACCGGCTCGATTCCGTCGACTGCGGAACTCATTGCCACAATCGCGCGCCTGGCGCATGGCGCCGTGGTGCTGCCGGGGCTCGATACCGATCTCGACGAAGCGTCGTGGCGGCTAATCGCGGGCGAGCCCCCACCCTACCCTCCCCGGCAAGCGGGGGAGGGTAGGTGGGGGCCGCGCCGGCGCCGGGACATCCGCAATTTGCGATGCAGGCCTTGCTCGCGCGTATCGGCATCGCCCGTGACACCGTCGTGCCCTTGGCGGAACCGCGCGGCCGCGAGCGGTTCATCTCGGAGGTGCTTCGCCCCGCGGCCGCCACCGACATGTGGCGGCAAAAGGCGGCCGATCCGGCGTTCGAAGCGCATGCCGATGCGGCGTTGCGAACGCTGACAATGATCGAGGCGGCAAACCCCGAGGACGAAGCGCTCGCCATCGCGGTCGCGCTGCGCGAGGCGGTGCATGACGGCAAAACCGCCGCGCTGGTCACGCCGGACCGCGCGCTGGGACGCCGCGTGCTCGCCGCGCTGCAACGCTGGAATATCGCGGCGGAAGATTCCGGCGGCGATGCGCTTGCCGACACGCCGGCCGGGATTTTCGCGCGGCTCGCCGCCGCAGCGGCGCTCGATGGAACGCCGCCGGTCACGCTGCTTGCCTTGCTCAAGCATCCGCTCACGCGCCTCGGCGCACGCGACCGACACGCCGTCGCCGCGCTCGAACGCGCGATCCTGCGCGGGCCTCGTCCGCGTGCCGGCTGCGCCGGCCTCGCCCATGCGCTTGCCAGCTTTCGCGCGCAGCTCGAAAAATTCCGCCGCCAAGATCGCGCTGATCTGCCGGTCGATCTGCATCCGTCCGATCCGCGCACCGGACTGACCGAGGACGAGCTGGCCGGCGCTGCGGACCTTGTCGCCCGCCTTGGCGCCGCGCTTGCGCCGCTCGAAAATATTGGCGGCGCCGCGCTGCCCCTCAGCGAACTTGCGGGACGCCATCGCGACGTCGTGGCCGCACTGTCGCGCCAAGACGATGCTGAGATCGCTTTCGCCGGTCGCGACGGCGCAAAACTCGCCGACGCGCTCGACGAACTCGCGGCGAGCAAAGCCGCCGCCCGTCTGCTCGTCGACAAATCCGATTATGTCGAACTATTTTCCGCCGCGCTTTCAGGCCGCGTCGTGCGCCGGGCGCTCCGGCCGGGTCTGTGCGTGCGGATACTCGGGCTGCTCGAAGCGCGCTTGACCGAGAGTGACCGCCTCGTGCTCGGCGGCCTCGTCGAAGGAACTTGGCCGCCGGAGAGCAATAACGACGCCTGGCTCAGCCGCCCGATGCGGCATTCGCTCGGGCTTGATCTGCCGGAGCGACGCATCGGCCTTTCCGCCCATGATTTCGCGCAGCTCCTCGGCGCGCGCGAAGTGATCCTGAGCCGCGCCGCCAAGATCGCCGGCACGCCGACGGTTCCTTCGCGCTTCGTCCAGCGCCTCGCCGCCGTCGCCGGAGCGCGGTGGAAGTCAGCCGTCGCGCGCGGCGACAATTATCTGGCCTGGGCGCGCGAACTCGACCGGCCGGAATCGCTGCCGAAACCGGCGCCGCAGCCCGCGCCAAAACCGCCGCGCGGGGCGCGGCCGAAAAGTCTCTCGGTCACCGAGATCGAGCACTGGTTGCGCGACCCCTATACGATTTACGCCAAGCACATTCTGTGTCTGCGGCCGCTCGATGCGGTCGATACCGAGCCGGGCGCCGCCGAGCGCGGCACGATCATCCACGCCGCCATCGGCGAATTTACCCAGCGTTTCGCTACGGCACTGCCGGCCGATCCCGCGCGCGAACTCATCGCGCTGGGCGAGCCGCATTTTGCCGCGCTCGAGGATTTTCCGGAGGCGCGCGCCTTCTGGTGGCCGCGATTCCTGCGCATCGCGCACTGGTTCGCGCGCTGGGAAGCGGAGCGGCGCGCCGCCATCACCGCGATTGCCGCCGAAATTCGCGGCGAAATCGACATCCCGCTCAATGAGGCCTCGTTCAAGCTGCGCGGCATCGCCGACCGCATCGAGCGTGCGCGCGATGGCCGCTATCTCATCCTCGATTACAAGACCGGCGCCGTGCGCAGCGAAAAGCAAGTGCGCACCGGGCTTGCGCCGCAACTCACGCTGGAAGCGGCAATGCTGCGCAAAGGCGCTTTCAGGAACATACCAGCCGGCGCCTCGGTCGCCGAAATCGCCTACGTGATGCTCAAGGGCGGCGAACCACCCGGCGACTACGAGTCGATCGAATTCAAGGAAGGTACGCCGGACAGCCAGGCCGATCGCGCGCTCGCAAGGCTTGGCGATCTCGCGAGGCGCTTCGACGACGAGAACCAGCCCTACCGTTCGCTGCTCCATCCGATGTGGACGACCCATTACGGCGACTACGACCATCTCGCCCGCGTGAAGGAATGGTCGAGCAGCGGCGGTACGGGCGATGACGGCGGGAGCGGCGAATGAGAAAGCCGGACGTGATCCCGCCTCAGGTGCGGAAATTGCAGCGCGAGGTCGCCAATCCCGACGTCTCGGCATGGGTCGCCGCCAATGCGGGGTCGGGCAAGACCCACGTTCTGGCGCAGCGCGTGATCAATCTTCTCCTCAAAGGCGTGGCGCCGGAAAAAATCCTTTGCATCACCTTCACCAAGGCCGCCGCCGCCAATATGGCGAAACGCGTTTTCGACACGCTCGCCGAATGGACCACGCTCGACGATGCCGCGCTCGACGAGGCGATCAGCGCGCGCTCCAGCATGGCGCTCGACGCCGGACGGCGCGCGCTGGCGCGGCGTTTGTTCGCGCGAGCCCTGGAAACGCCCGGCGGCCTGAAAGTGCAGACCATCCATGCCTTCTGCACGCAGCTCCTGCACCAATTTCCGTTCGAAGCCAATGTCGCCGCCCGCTTCAGCGTGCTCGACGAGACCGAGCAAACGCAGCTCCTGGAACGATTGACGCTCAACGTATTGCTCGACGGCGCGCGAGCCCCTGACAGTGAGCTCGGCCGCGCGCTCGCCGTGGCCATGACGGCCGCCGCCGACCAGACCTTTCGCGACGTCGTCCGGGAAGCGATCGGCCGGCGCGACGCGATCGGCCGCTGGATTGTGAGTGCGGGCGACGTGGCGGCCGCGATTGCCGCACTGTCGCGCGGGCTCGGCATCGACCCGGCCGAGGATCGCGACAGTATCGAGGAGGAGTTCTTTGCCCGCTCGCCGATCATGCCGGACGAATGGGCCGGGCTCGCGGCGGCCTTGGCGCAAGGCGGCAAGACCGACGCGGAGCAAGCGTACCGGTTCAACCGGCTCGCGTCGCTGTCGCGCTCCGACCGCGTCGAGACCTATCTCGACATATTCTGTACCGCGACCCATCGTTCGCGCCGCAAATCCGTCGTGACCAAGGCCATCAAAGACGCGGACCTGATCGAACGCCTCAACGCGGAACAAGACCGCGTCTGCGCGCTGCTCGAACGCCTGCGGGCCGTGATTTGCCGCGATCGTTCCGCGGCGCTACTCAGCGTCACCCACGGCGTGCTGACGCGTTATGAGACCGAGAAGAAACGGCGTGGGCTGGTCGATTACGACGATCTGATCGAAAAAACATTGGAATTGCTGACCAATGTCGATGCGGCCTGGGTCCATTACAAGCTCGATCTCGGCATCGATCATCTCTTGATCGACGAGGCGCAGGACACCAGCAGCAAGCAGTGGCAGATCGTCCGTCAATTGATCGCCGAATTTACCGCCGGCGCACGCAGCGTCCCGCGTACGATCTTCGCGGTCGGCGACGAAAAGCAATCGATCTATTCGTTCCAGAATGCCGCGCCGAAGGAGTTCGAGGAAATGCGGCGATACTTCGAGATGGCGCACAAGAACGCTGATCTCGAATTCGCATTCCGTAAGTTCGAACACTCGTTTCGTTCCGGCGACAGCGTGCTCGGCGCCGTCGACGAAGTGTTCAGGAGCAGGGAGGTCGCGGCGAGCGTTTCCTCGGATACCGGCGGCTTTCCGCCGCACATTGCCTTGCCGGACGCTGCGCCCAGCATGGTCGAGGTCTGGGAGCCGGTGGAACCGGACGAACGAAGAGAAATCGAGGGCTGGGATGCGCCGTTCGATCAGGTGAACGAGACAAGCCCGCGCGTAAAACTTGCGCGCAGAATTGCGCGCACGGTGCGGCGGCTGGTCGACGGCAGGCAACCGGTCGGTATCGAACGCCGCGCGGTGCGGTACGGCGATATCCTTATTCTTGTGCGCCAGCGCGGCGAATTGTTCGAGGCGATCATCCGCGCGCTGAAGAACGAACACGTCGAGGTCGCCGGCGCCGATCGTCTAGTGCTGACCGAGCATATCGCGGTCATGGACCTGATCGTGCTTGCCGACGCGCTGCTTTTGCCGGAAGACGATCTTGCGCTCGCGACCGTGCTGCGCAGCCCGCTGTTCGGCTTCGCGGATGAAGATTTGTTCGCGATTGCCTGGGATCGTGGCCCGCTATCGTTGCGCGCGTCGCTCGCGCGCAAGACCGGCGAACGTGAAATATTCGCGGCCGCCGCCGCGCTCCTCGATAACCTCACGGAGACGGCGCGGCGCGACACCCCATTTGCGTTCTATGCGCAAATCCTCGGCGCCGGCGGCGGCAGGCGGCGTTTCCTGGCGCGCCTTGGTCACGAGGCCAACGACGCGCTCGACGAATTCCTCAACCTCGCGCTCGACTATGAGCGGCGCGAAACGCCGTCGCTCCAGGGTTTTCTCGCCTGGCTGAGACAGGCGCGCGCCGAGGTCAAGCGCGACATGGAGATCGCGCGTGATGAGGTGCGCGTGATGACCGTGCACGGCGCCAAGGGCCTCGAAGCGCCGTTTGTGATTCTTGCCGACACGATGACGCCGCCCGCCGGCCCGCGACCGCCGCGGCTTCTCAAGCTTGCGGGTGATGCCCTGATCTGGGCCGGACGGAAGGCCGACGATGCGCCTGCGATCGCCGTGGCCCGGCAGGCGGCGCGCGACGAAGCCCGTGACGAATATCGCCGCCTCCTCTATGTCGCCATGACGCGCGCCGCCGATCGGCTGATCGTCTGCGGCGCGGAAGCCAGAACGAAGCGGCCGGACGGATGTTGGTACGACCTCGTGCGCGGGCCGCTCGATCCGTTCCTCGTCGAGGAGACCGAAGACGGCGACAAAGTCTTGCGTTATCGCAAGACGCTGCCGGGCGCTGTCGCGCAACGCGCGCCGGCGGCGGCCGGCTCGGAAAAATCGGAGCTGCACGCTCCGCCGCCCTGGCTGCGACAGCCGGCTTCGCCCGAAGCGGAACGCGCGGCGCCGCTGTCGCCGTCTGCGGCTTTTGACGATGAGATCGACCGTGGCGCGCTAGCGGCTGCTTCCGCCCTCGCGCGGCAAAAAGCGTTGCAACGCGGCCGGATCGTGCATCGGCTGATGCAATCATTGCCCGATATTGCGCCGGCACGCCGCAAAGACGTAGTCGAGCGCTATCTCGCCGGCGCAGCCGCGGATTTCGCTCCAGCCGAGCGGGCCGAGATCGCGCAACAAGTGCTGGCGATCCTCGATGCGAGAGAATTTGCCGAGGTCTTTGCGCCGGGCAGCCGAGTCGAAGTACCGATCGTCGGCCGCATCCCGCGCCCAGACGATAATACCGAACGCGTGCCCGGTCAGGTCGACCGCTTGATCGTAAAGGACAATGCCGTGCTGATTGCCGACTACAAGACCGACAGCATCGTGCCGGGCCAAATCGAGAATGTGCCGCCGCCCTATATCGCCCAGCTTGCGCTTTACCGCGCCCTGCTTTGCCGCATCTATCCGGGCAAGACCGTGCGCGCCGCGCTGATCTTCACCAATGGGCCGGCGCTCATGGAGGTCCCGGAAGCGGCGATGGATGCAGCGCTGTACCAAATCCTGACGAAGAAGCCGTGAGGAAACCCGTCAGGCTACGGTGAGAGCGCCTTGACGCCCTTACGGCCGGTTCATACGTTCAGCGCCCCCGGGCTGCCAATTCCTCAAATAGACGAGGTGTTTCATGGTCGACAAAGTAACCGATGCGACGTTCGACAAGGACGTGCTCAAGGCGAGCGGGCCCGTGGTCGTTGATTTCTGGGCGGAATGGTGCGGCCCGTGCCGGATGATCGCGCCCGCGCTCGAGGAAATTTCCAATTCGCTCAACGGCAAGGTCAAGATCGTCAAGCTCAATGTCGACGAAAATCCGGGCACGGCGGCGAAATACGGCATCATGTCGATTCCGACGCTGATGCTGTTCAAGGACGGCCAGCTCGCCTCGCGTCAGGTCGGGGCGCAACCCAAGCAGAAGCTGGAGCAGTGGATCACCGCTTCGGTGTGATCGCGTCGCATCATTGCGAGCCCCGCAATGACGGCTCCGGTCACGCCCTCTCACGCGCCAGCGAACCAGCGCGCCGCGCCGGGCCCGTCATCCACATCTTTTCGAGATTGTAGAAGTCTCGCACTTCGGGACGGAACACGTGGACGATGACATCGCCCGCATCGATCAGCACCCAGTCGCAATGCGGCATGCCTTCGACGTGGGCGGCAACGCCGCTTTTGTGCAAATCCTCGACGACCCTGTCGGCCACCGATCCGACATGGCGCTGCGACCGGCCGGAGGACACGACCATATAGTCGCCGATTGTTGATTTGTCCCGAAGATCGATGGTGAGGATGTCCTCCGCCTTCATATCGTCGAGGCGGGCGAGGACCAAGCGGAGGATCTCCTCGGCGTCAAGACGCATTCTGGAGACCGCTTCGGGCGCGCGACGTTCGGCCCGAGAGATTACGACTGTGGACAGGGTTCCTTATCCTTTCGCTCCATTGTTGCCTTGTCGCCACGCGGCCCCGGCCACCGAATCCGGGGCTCGCTCCTTAAGATAGTCATGCTTCGTTAATAGTTTCAACCACTTTGCACGCAGCCGCTCGCATTCAACCGCGCTGCAAGGCGCGTGCCGCGCGCAATGCCGTCGACGACAGCGGCGATTTGAGGCCGTGCAGGTAAATCCAGGCCGGGGCGGGCCGTTCCGGCAGCGCCCTTGCCGCCGATTCGTGCAGCCGCGCGAAGCCGAGCGCCTGGCCGGCGATACCCGCGCTTGCGTAAAGGCTCGGCCCAAGCCGATCGATGACCGCGATCGGCACCAGCGCCGCGATACCACGCCAGCGCTGCCAGCGATGGAAGTGGCGCAGGTTATCTGCCCCCATGATCCAGACGAAACGCACGCCGGGGCAGCGCCGGATGAGGTATGTGATCGTCCCGTAGGTGTAATTGGTGCCGAGATCGGCTTCAAAATCGCTGACATCGATACGCGGATGATGGGCGAGAGAGCGCGCGGCAGCGAGACGCTCGGCGAGCGGGGCGAGGCCTTGAATGTTCTTGAGCGGATTGCCGGGCGTGACGAGCCACCATATGCGATCGAGACCGAGCCGCCGTAGCGCTAGGAGCGAGGCGGCACGGTGTGCCGCATGGGGCGGATCGAACGTGCCGCCGAATAGGCCGATGCGCATGCCGCGGGCATGCGCAGGCAGGATGATGCGGCTTCGTCCGCCTAGCCGTGCGGCAGCCAGGCGCGCGGGAAAGACTTCCCAGTTCATGGCCTTTGAAAAGCCCCCCTGCCGACGCATCGCCCGCCGGCCTCGCCGCGGGCCCCGTCCCTACGCCGCCCCATTTCCTGGGGAGGTAGCTGGACTGCGGCGAAAAATCACGGCCGCGTCTGCCCGCTGCCACGTATGCGGTACTTGAAACTCGTGAGTTGCTCGACGCCGACCGGCCCGCGCGCATGCAGCCTGCCGGTGGCGATGCCGATCTCCGCGCCGAAGCCGAACTCGCCGCCGTCGGCGAACTGCGTCGAGGCATTGTGCAGCACGATCGCCGAATCGACTTCGCGCAAAAACTTCTCGGCCGCCTTCTTGTCTTCGGTGACGATCGCGTCGGTGTGATGCGAACCGTAACGCTCGATATGCGCGATCGCAGCATCGACGCCGTCGACGACACCGGCGGTCAGAATGGCGTCGAGATACTCTGTGCCCCAATCGGCCTGGCTCGCCGGCTTCACCCGGCCGTCGACGGCCTGGACGGCCGCATCACCGCGGATCTCGCAACCGGCGTCAAGCAGCATGGTGACGAGCGGCTTGAGGAGCTTTGCCGCGCCGGCGCGATCCACCAACAAGGTTTCGGCCGCTCCGCACACGCCGGTGCGTCGCATTTTGGCATTGAGCACGATCGATTTGGCCATGCCGAGCTTGGCCTTGCCGTCGACATAGACGTGGCAGACGCCTTCGAGATGGGCAAAGACCGGCACCCGCGCCTCGGCCTGCACCCGTCCGACCAGATCCTTGCCGCCGCGCGGTACGATCACGTCGATTGCGCCGTCGAGACCGGCAAGCATCATGCCGACCGCCTCGCGGTCGCGCGTGGGAATGAGCGCGATGGCCGACGACGGCAGTCCGGCCTCGACCACGCCTTCGACCACCGCGGCATGGATCGCTTGGCACGACCGGAAGCTTTCGGAACCGCCACGGAGAATTGCGGCATTGCCGGCCTTGAGGCAAAGCGCGCCGGCGTCGGCGGTGACATTCGGCCGGCTCTCGTAAATCACGCCGACGACGCCGAGCGGCACCCGCACCCGCTCGATGCGCATGCCGTTGGGCCGGCGCCATGACGCCATGACGGTGCCGACCGGATCTTTGAGCTTGCGGATGACATCGAGCCCGGCCGCCATCGCCTCGACACGCTCGGCGTCGAGCAAGAGCCGGTCGAGGAAGGCCGCACTGGCGCCGGCGGATTTCGCCTCCACCCGGTCCTCCGCATTGGCGGCCAGGATTGCGGCGCGCGAGCCGCGGATCGCCTTGGCCATGGCGGCGAGCGACCGATTTTTTTGCGAGGCCGGGGCGAGCGCCAGCGCGCGCGCAGCCTTGCGCGCCTCGCGGCCGATCTCGCGCAGCACGGCTTCGAGGTTCCCGGAACCGGCGACTGCCTTGAGCGGGGCGTTCATGGCATTGATCCGTCTTGCATTCGGGGCACTTCCTACCATGTTCGGCCAATTCCGGCGAGGCGACGCCTACCGCGGCCTCCCCGGCACGGATACCCACAGCAATTCACAGCATTCGTCGGCCCGTCACAGAATTCGAGGAACATTCCGGGAATTCTCGACGTTCCGCACCAGGTTGCACAAAGGAGAGGGTGTTATGCATTTGTCAGCAAACTTTAAGCCGAACCGGCTGCCGAAGCGCTTTCCGGTTGGAACAACCTATGTGGTCGAAGGCCGTGGCCGCAAACGCGGGCATTTGCGGGTATTTTCGCGCTACGTGATCCTACCCGGCGGCCGGCGCATCAACCTGGCGGAGGATCTCGGCGGTCCGGCATCGCCGCGGGCGCATGACCGTGCGCGCCGCCCCCGCGCGCGCAGCAGCAGCGAAAACCAAGTTTAAAGCAGGGGAAAAGATCATTCCGGCAGGGCGAAAAAAATTATGGTCGGGGGCGGAACCATCCGGCAACAGCGCCGTTGATGGGTGGTCAGACGCCGGGCGAAGCCCCCCAGCCCCTCACCCTCAATCACCCGGCGTCGAACCCCGGTCGCATTAGCGGCCGGGGTTCATCTTTTCGTGCCGGGGAATAGGCGCGCCAGTTCAGGCGCCGGAGCTTCAATAGCCGTAGGGGCAGGCTGGGGTGACCCGCCATTGCGGGCCGTAAGGCGTGGGCACCAACTGGCGCACCCAGAGGCAACCGGGGTCATAGCCGGAATTGCCGAAATAGTACGGGTAGGGATACGGATAGCCCGACAAAATCGGGCGGCGAAAAAAGCCGGAGCGGCCGTAGCGCCAACCGAAATGGGCACCGGGGCCGTGCCAGGCCCCGCCGTGACCGCCCCAGGCGAAAGCATCGACCGGCGCCAGCGCGATGAACGCGCCCAACGCCAACGCACCTGCCGACAAACGCGACATTGCCATGTTTCCCCGCACCGGCGGCGACGCCGGCTTTTCGTGCGAGCCTAACACGCGCAGTCATGCCGGTTGGCGGGTCGCGACGGCATTTTGCGAATTTGGTTATTTCGCCGCGCGGCGCTTATTCCCGGCCGACGACTAGATTGTCGCGATGAACCATCTCGGCCCGGCCGGAAAAGCCGAGGATTGCGTCGATGTTGGCGGAGGCGCGGCCCCTGATCTTTTGTGCGTCCTCGGCGTCATAGGCGCACAGCCCACGGCCGATCTCCGCGCCGTCGGGGCCGCGGATGATGACCGCATCGCCGCGGGCAAAATCGCCCTCGATCCGCACGACCCCGACCGGCAATAGGCTATTGCCCCGCCGCAGCGCGGCGACGGCGCCGGCATCGATGACGAGCGTGCCCTTGGGTTCCAGCGAGCCCGCGATCCATTTCTTGCGCGCCGTCACCGGGTTTCCCGCGGTAAGGAACCAGGTGCACCGCGCGCCTTTGGCGATGGCATCGAGCGGATGCTCGACCCGTCCTGAGGCGATCACCATGTGGGTGCCGGAGCCGGTCACAATCTTCGCCGCCTCGATCTTGGTCTGCATGCCGCCGCGCGATAGCCCCGAGCCGGCCGCGCCCGCCATCGTCTCGATCTCCGGTGTAATCCGTTCCACGCGCGCAATATGCCGCGCCGACGCGGTCCAGCCCGGCGGCGCATCGTAGAGGCCGTCGACATCGGACAACAGCACAACGAGATCGGCACTCACCATGGTGGCGACGCGCGCGGCCAGCCGGTCGTTGTCGCCGTAACGGATTTCGGTGGTGGCCACGGTATCGTTCTCGTTGATGACCGGCACCGCGCGCCATTCCAAAAGCTTGTCGATAGTCGAGCGCGCGTTGAGATAGCGCCGGCGCTCCTCGGTGTCGCCGAGCGTCACCAGGACCTGGCCGGCGGTAATGCCATGCCGCGACAGCGCCTCGGTCCAGGTGCGCGCCAGCGCGATCTGGCCGACCGCGGCGGCGGCCTGGCTGTCCTCGAGTTCGAGCCGGCCCGCCGGCAGTTTGAGCACTGCCCGGCCGAGCGCGATGGCGCCGGACGAGACCACGAGCAGGTCGCGTTTGCCGCCATGCAGCGCGGCAATGTCGGCGGCCAGCGAGGCCAGCCATGCTTCATTGAGCCGGCCGGCCTGGGCATCGACAAGGAGCGAGGAGCCGACCTTCACGACGATGCGGCGGAAGTCGGCAAGCCGAGGCGTGTTCATGGCAGGCTTTTAGCGAGGCTTTTGCCGAGACGGTAGGTAGGCCGACAACGGCTATAGCTCGGCTTCGTGTTGCAGCTGCGTCTTGTTTTCCAGGCAATAATAGCCGGACAGGCGGCTGACCAGCTTGCGACGCTTCCAATCGTTGAGAATGCGGCTGACGTTCTCGCGCGCGATGCCGGCCATGGCGGCGAGGTCGCTCTGGCCGATCTTCTGGCGGATGACGATGCGGCCCGCGCCGACGTCCTGGCCGAATTCCTGCGCCAGTTCGAGCAGCGTGCAGGCGACGCGGCCGCGCACCGGCAGAAAGCTTCCGGCCGCGAGCGCCGCGTCGGTTTCGCGCAAGCGTGCGGCAATTAGGGTAACAAGCGACTTGTAGACTTCGGGATGCTTTTTGGCGAAGTCCTCGAATGCCGCGCGGCTGAGAAAGCTCAACGCGGCGTTGCGCACTGCCACCACCGACGCCGAACGCGGCAGGCCGTCGATGATCGAAAGCTCGCCAACGATCGCACCCGGACCGAGGAAAGCCAGAATCCGTTCATTGCCGGCGCGCGACACCATGGTGACTTTGAGAAGCCCGTCCTCGACGCGATAGCAGCCGTCGCCGGGGTCGCCGGCGAGAAACAATACCTCGTCGGTGCGAAGCTTGACCGGTTTTGCGCTGGTGAACAGGTTTGCCGAAAGATGTTCGGGCAATCCCGACAGTAGACTCGGACTGGTACGCAGACTCGGATCGATACGAGGCAGTGCCATGACGCCCGTCACCACGCCGGTGCTCGGGACCAATTCCCGATCGGCTGCCAAAGGATGCGGCAGAATTGGAGAAAGGAAAAGCCCGCCCGGACGGTTTCGTCCGGGCGGGCGAGGTTGACCCGTTTCAGGGTCATCGGGGTGCATGGGGATTGGGTTCACCCCTTGGACGTCTGTGGGTCATTGGGGGTTGGGGACCGAGACTTGACCCGATGACGTCCGAATTCAGCGCCTGCGGCAAAGCCCTCATCAATTAACGTTATTGTACAATCTAGCGCCTAGCCCGGGCGGCGAAGTGACCGCCATCACACAAAGTCGCTTTTCCGTAAGCGACTGATCTCGCGCGAGATTCAGATCGAAACTGGCACCGGCACGATACCTGGCCTACCCGACTAGGCTTTCGGCGCGCGCACCTCGACGCCGGCGCGTTGCTCGATCGGCTGCACGATCGTGGTGATGTCTTTGTCCGGCCCGATCTCGTCGCAGGTGAGCTTGAGCAAAGCGGCAACCGCCTCGCACACCTCGACTGGCACGCCGAGCGCTTTGGCTTCGGAGACGAACAGGTTCACGTCCTTCATCATCAGTCCCGCCGTGAATCCTTGATTGAACTTGCGGGGGATAACGACCTCGGGGAATTTTTGCTCGGTCGCCGTTGAGCGGCCGGAGCTGGCGTTGATGACGTCGACCATGGTGCGTGGATCGAGACCCGCCTTGACGCCTACCACCATCGACTCCGACGTGGCGGCCATGGCGGCGGCGGACAGCACGTTGTTGCAAAGTTTCATCGTCTGTCCGGCGCCTGGCCGCTCGCCGATGTAAAAAAACTTGCCGATCACTTTCAGCGCGGGCTCGACCGCCGCGACGTCGGCGCGTGGCCCCGACGCCATCACCGCGACGGTGCCTTTCTCGGCGCCCCGCACCCCGCCGCTGACCGGCGCATCGATCTGTACGATATTTTTTGCGGCCAGCAGCTTGAATATTCGCTGCGCCATCACCGCTCCGGTGGTCGAAAGGTCGACGAAGCGGCGCACGCGCCTGCCCTCGATCACGCCGTCCGGTCCGGTCGCGACTTTGAGCACGATATCCGGCGTCGGCAGGCTTACCATCACGGTTTCGACGGCGTCGGCGACCTCCTTCGGCGAGCGCGCCGCCACCGCGCCGCGCGCGGCGAGATTGCCGATCGCTTCCTGGCGCGTGTCGTAGACGATGACCTTGTGCCCGGCCTCGATCAGCCGGCGCGCCATGTGCGCGCCCATATTCCCGAGACCGATGAAGCCGATATCCATGGACCTACTCCCCATCATTTTGCGTTCATTGTAGCCGGCATGAATTCCGCGCGCACCTTTTCGGTGTGTTCGCCGAGCGCCGGCACCGCACCGTAGCGCCGTGACGCGGCGGCGCGTTGCTCGGCCGGCGCCGGATAGGAGACCGGGCCGCTCGGCGTGCCGACGGTGATGCGGCGCAAATGCGGATGGCGCGCCAGTTCGGCCGGACTATTGACGCGGGCGAAGGCGATATCGGCGGCGGCGAGCTTTCGCTCGAGCGCATCGGCATCGAGCGCGCCGAACGTTTTTGCGACCCTGCCGTCGGTCTCGGCGCGACGTTTTACGCGAGCGACATTGGTGGCAAAGGCGGGATCGGCGGCGAGGGCGGGATCGCCCAAGACATTTTCCGCCAGCACGCGCCATTCGCGGTCGCTCTGAATCGAAATGAGGATGTCGACGCCGTCGCGGCTGCGGAACGCGCCATAAGGCGAGATCGACGTGTGGGCGAGCCCGATGCGTTGCGGCGGCACGCCCGCTTCCTGCTGCAGGAGCGGCACCGTCATCCAGTCCGCCATGGCGTCGAACATGGCGATGGAAAGTTCGGCGCCTTCGCCCGTTTGCTCGCGCGCGATCAGGGCTTCGAGGATCGCCTCGTAGGCATCCATGCCCGAGGCGATGTCGACGACCGAGACGCCGACGCGCGACGGCTCCGCCGTTCCGGTGATCGAGGCAAGGCCGGATTCGGCCTGGATCAGCATGTCGTAGGCTTTGCGCATGGCGTGCGGCCCGCTCTCGCCGAAGCCGGAAATCGAGCAACAGATGAGCCGCGGATGCTGGCGCCGCAATTTGGCGATGGGGAAACCGAGCTTGCCGACCGCGCCGGGCTTAAGGTTCTGCACGAATACGTCGGCGCGATTGAGCATCGCCGCTAATAGCGCCTTGTCCTCGCGCTTGCCGAGATCGAGTACGACCGATTGCTTGCCGCGGTTGAGCCAGACGAAATAGCTGCATTCGCCGTGCACCAGATCGTCGTAACCGCGCGCGAAATCGCCCTCCGGGCGCTCGATCTTGATGACGCGCGCGCCGGCATCGGCCAGCCGGCAGGTGCACATCGGCGCGGCGACCGCCTGTTCGAGCGACACGACGAGCAACCCTGACAAGGGGAGGGATTTACTCAATATGACCTCGGCAGTCCCAGCACGTGCTCGGCAATGTAGGACAGGATCAGGTTGGTCGAGATCGGCGCTACGGTGTAGAGCCTGGTCTCCCGGAACTTGCGCTCGATGTCGAACTCTTCGGCGAAACCAAAGCCGCCGTGGGTCTGCACGCACATATCGGCCGCGGCCCAGGAGGCTTCGGCGGCAAGCTGCTTGGCCATGTTCGCTTCCGCGCCGCAGTCCTTGCCGTCGTCGTAAAGCGCGGCCGCCTCGCGCACCATCAGTTCGGCGGCGCGCATGCCGATATAGGCCCGGGCGATGGGAAACTGGACGCCCTGGTTTTGGCCGATCGGCCGGCCGAACACCACCCTTTCGCCGGCATAGGCGGCGGCCTTGCCGATGAACCATTTGGCGTCGCCGATGCATTCGGCGCCGATCAGAATGCGCTCGGCATTCATGCCGGACAGGATGTAGCGAAAACCCTCGCCTTCCCGGCCGATGACGGCCTCGGCCGGTACGCGCATATTCTCGAAAAACACTTCGGTGGTGGCGTGATTCATCATGGTGCGGATCGGCCGGATGGTCAGGCCTTTGCCTTTGGCCGCGCGCATATCGACGAGGAAGACCGAAAGACCCGCGGTGCGCGTCTTCGCCTGCTCGCGCGGCGTGGTGCGGGCCAGCAACAGCATCAGATCCGAGTGCTCCGCGCGTGACGTCCAGATTTTCTGGCCGTTGACCACATAGTGGTCGCCGTCGCGCACCGCGCTGGTGCGCAGACTAAGCGTATCGGTGCCTGACGTCGGCTCGGTGACGCCGAACGCCTGTAGGCGCAGCTCGCCGCGCGCAATCGCCGGCAGATACCGCGCCTTCTGTGCGGCGCTGCCGTGGCGAAGCAGCGTGCCCATCGTGTACATCTGCGCGTGACAGGCGGCGCCGTTGCAGCCGGAGGCCTGAATTTCCTCCATGATCGCGACAGCCGCATTCATATTCAGCCCGCTGCCGCCGTATTCTTCGGGAATCAGCGCGGCAAGGAAGCCCGCTTTGGTCAGAGCGGCGACGAATTTCTCCGGATAGGCGCGCTCGCGATCGAGCGCCCGCCAATACTCGCCGGGAAAATCGGCGCACAGCGCGCGAACCGCCGCGCGGATCGGAGAGAGATCGTCGTGGGCCGTATCCAGCGTCATTCTTAAATCAAGGTCGCGGCCGCACCTCGGCGCGGCCGTTGTTGACGGCGATGACGTCGCGCTCGACCACGCGCGAGCGAAAGCTCACCACCGCGCCGTCGTGCCACATCTCGGTGCGCAATGTCTCGCCGGGAAACACCGGGGCGGAGAAGCGGCAAGCGAACGAAGTGAGTCGTTTCGGATCGTAGCCGCACATGGTTTTCAGCACGGCGTGGCCGGCAATGCCGAAATTGCCGAGCCCATGCATGATCGGCCGCGGATAGCCCGCCGCTTTCGCCACCGCCGGCTCGGCATGGAGCGGATTGCGATCGCCGCTCAACCGGTAGATCAGCGCCGCTTCCGGGCGCGTTGCGAGATCGCAAACCGCATCGGGCGCGCGCGTCGGCAAAGGGTGCGGCTCTGGCGCCTGCCGCGGCGGGCCGCCGAAGCCGCCGTCGGCGCGGCAGAACGTCGTTTGGGTTACGGTCGCGATGGGTTCGCCGGTTGCCTTGTCGGTCACCTTGCGCTCGCTCAAGACCAGCGCGCCCTTGCCGGCGCCCTTGTCGATCACCTCGACGATGCGGAGCCGGCCGATCACCGTACCCTGGCCGGCGAGCGGCCGGTGCAGCGCGATGCCCTGCTCGCCATTGACGATCCTGACCCAATCGACGCCGGTGTCGCGATCGCGCAACCAAAAGCCGGGATGGCCGAGCACGGTACCCATGGTAGGGAGCACTTTCAGATTCTTCTCGTAGACGAAGGGCAATTCGTCCTCGTTCATCGGATCATGGCCGAGCCCGATGCCGAGCGCGTAGAGCATGCAATCCTTCGGTTCGTAAGTCTGTTCCACCGGCGGAACGTCGAGCGCCATCAGCTTGTCGTAGACGATGGCCATCACACCGGGTCCCAGGAAAACACGTCGCTGGAACGCTCGAGCGGCGTGAAAGACGCGGCGAACGCGCCCTTGAGCTGCGCGTCGAGCTTTTCCGGCGTCCAGCCGTCGGAACGATGCAGCGTGCGGATCGGGCGGCTCTGATTGAACAGATAAATTTCGTTGTTGCGCACCGAAAATATCTGGCCGCTGATGCCGTCGGCGCGGTCGGAGCCGAGATAGACGACGAGCGGCGCGATTTTCTCCGGCGTCATTTCGCGGATGCGCGCGACGCGGGCCTTTTCCGCCTCGGTCTCGGCCGGGATCGAATCGATCATCCGCGTCCAGGCGAACGGCGCAACGCAGTTCGAGCGCACATTGAAGCGCGCCAGGTCGAGCGCGATGCCGCGCGACAGGCCGACAATGCCCATCTTGGCGGCCATGTAATTGGCCTGGCCGAAATTGCCGACCAGGCCCGAAGTCGACGTCATGTGCACGAAGCTGCCGGAATTCTGCTCGCGAAAATGGCCGGCGCAGGCCCGGCTCATGGCGAAGCTGCCGTGCAGATGCACATCGATCACGTCCGACCAGTCCGACCAGCTCATGCGATGGAAGATACGGTCGCGCAGGATGCCGGCATTATTGACCAGGATGTCGACGCGGCCGAAGGACTCGATGGTTTGCTGGACTATCTTGTCCGCGTTGCCCGGCGCACTGATCGAGGCCGTCGAGGCGATCGCCTCGCCGCCGGATGCCTTGATTTCGTCGACGACCGCCTGCGCCGGCCCGGTATCGGTACCGGCGCCGTCGAGGCTGGCGCCGATGTCGCAAACGACGACGCGGGCGCCTTCTCGCGCCAACAGCAGCGCAATGGCGCGCCCGATCCCGCGTCCCGCACCGGTGACGATGGCGACTTTATCCGAAACGATCCCTGGCATTGGCTTAATCCCCCCACACTTCGCGCGCGACCTCGCCGATCATCCTCAGCTTGGCCCATTCTTCGTCCTCGGCAAGGATATTGCCTTCTTCGGTCGAGGCGAAGCCGCATTGCGGCGACAGGCACAATCGGTCGAGATCGGTATATTTGGCGGCCTCCTCGATGCGGCGCTTGATGGCGTCCTTAGCTTCGAGCTTGCCGGTCTTGGTCGTTACCAAACCGAGCACCGCGACGCGGCCTTTCTGCAAATGCTTGAGCGGCTCGAAGCCGCCGGCGCGCGCGCTGTCGTATTCCATGAAATAGCCGTGCACCTTGATCCGATCGAACAGCACTTCCTGCATCGCCTCGTAGCCGCCGGTGCCCATGAACGTCGATTTGTAGTTGCCGCGGCACAAATGCATCGTCACCGTCATGTCGGGCGGGATGTCGGAAATCGCCACGTTGATGAGGTCGCCGTAGATCAAGCCGAGCGCTTGCGGATCGTCGCCGCGGTCCTTCATCTGCGCCCGGTATTTCGGATCGCACAGCATGGCGATGAAGACTTCGTCGAGCTGCAGATAGCGGCAGCCGGCGTCGGCGAAGGCGCGGACGGCTTTCTTGTAGGCCTGGCCGAGGTCGTCGAAGAACTTGTCGAGCTTGGGATAGACCGACTTTTCGATCGGCGTTGCAACCGGACGGCCGTAAAGCGCGGACGGCGCGGGGATGGTCATCTTCGGCGTCCGCGTCGTATTCGCCTTGAGGAATTTAAAATGCTCGATCATCGGATGATTGGAGAAGCCGAGCTTGCCGGTGACTTTGACCCCTTCGTTGCGGGTGGTCACGGCGGCAAAGGCGATGCCGGTGTCCATGACGTGCTTTTCGACGCCGTCGAGCCCCCACAGAAAATCGAGATGCCACCACGAGCGGCGGAATTCGCCGTCGGTAATGGATTGCAGGCCGACCGCCTCCTGTTTCCCGATGACGTCCTTGATCTCGCGATCCTCGACCGCTTTGAGCTCGGCGGCGGAAATTTCGCCCTTGGCGCGCTTCTCGCGCGCGGCCTTCAGCGCGGCCGGCCGCAACAGGCTGCCGACATGATCGGCGCGGAACGGCGGCTTGGTCCGTTGCATGATTTCTCTCCTGTTATCCCCACACCTCGTCCGCGATGTCGACGATCATCTTAAGCTTCGCCCATTCCTCGTCCTCGGCTAGAACGTTGCCCTCCTCGGTCGAGGCGAAACCGCATTGCGGCGACAGGCATAGCCGATCGAGGTCGATGAACTTTGCTGCTTGCTCGATACGACGTTTGATGGCGTCTTTATTTTCTAGCGCGCCGGTCTTGGTGGTGACAAGCCCGAGCACGACGATCTTGCCTTTCGGCACCAAGCGCAGCGGCTCGAAGCCGCCGGCGCGTTC
This sequence comes from uncultured Alphaproteobacteria bacterium, assembly GCA_963823225.1. Lineage (GTDB taxonomy): Bacteria > Pseudomonadota > Alphaproteobacteria > Rhizobiales > Xanthobacteraceae > BOG-931. The sequence continues at coordinate 931,558 of CAWGKM010000002.1, forward strand.
GCTGTCGTATTCCATGAAATAGCCGTGCACGTTGATCGTGTTGAACAGGATCTCGGCCACCGGTTCGTAGCCGCCCGAGGCGACGAAGTTCGAGCGAAAATTGCCGCGGCATAGATGCATGGTGATCGTCATGTCGGAGGGGACGTCGGAGACCGCGGCATTGATCATGCCGGCATAGGCCGCGGGCAGGGTTTTCGGGTCTTCGCCGCGATCGGCGATCACCTGGCGCAGTGACGGGTCGCACAAATAGGCGAGATTGACCTCATCGAGCTGCAGATAACGGCAGCCGGCGTCGGCGAAGCCGCGCACGACCCTGCGGTACGACTGACCGAGGTCGCGGTAAAAATCGTCCATCGACGGGTAAATCGATTCCGGCACGGCGTCGCGGCCGTAGCGGAAATGCAGCGATGACGGCGACGGTATGGTCATCTTCGGCGTCTGTCGGGTGTGCGCTTGCAAAAACTTGAAATGCTCGATCATCGGATGCGGTTTATAGCCGCCGAGCTTGCCGATCACGCGCAGCAGGATCGGCCGCGGTTGCGGGCCGCCGGTCTGAAATTTTATTTTGCGTTCGCCGGCATAGGACTCGACGTTGTCGAGCCGTTCGAGGAAATCGGTGTTCCAGGAAATGCGCCGGTACTCGCCGTCGGTGATGGATTTCAGCCCGATCGCCTCCTGCTTGCGGATCACACCCTCGATCTCGCGGTCCTCGATTTCCTTGAACGCATCGGCCGCGATCTCGCCGCGCGCCCGTTTTTCCCGCGCGGCTTTAAGCGAGGCCGTGCGCAACAGACTACCGACATGGTCGGCGCGGAACGGCGGCTTTTCCCGGCGCACCGTCAACCCCACACGTCGTCGGCAATTTCAACGATCATCCGCAGTTTGGCCCATTGCTCGTCTTCGGCGAGCACGTTCCCTTCTTCGGTCGAGGCGAAGCCGCACTGCGGCGACAGGCAGAGTTGATCGAGGGCGACGTATTTCGTCGCTTCGTCGATGCGGCGCTTGACGTCGTCTTTTTTCTCCAGCTTGCCACTTTTCGACGTGACCAGGCCGAGCACCAGCTGTTTCTTGCCTTTCGGGAAAAACCGCAGCGGCTCGAATCCGCCGGCGCGCGCCGTGTCGTATTCGAGGAAATAGCCGTCGACACCGACCTCGTTGAATAGCCGCTCGGCCATCGGCTCGTAGCCGCCCTCGGCAATCCACGTCGAGCGGAAATTGCCGCGGCACGAATGCATGGTGACCGCGAGATCGGCGGGCTTGCCCTCGAGCGCTCGATTGATCATACGGGCATAGGCGGCGGGAAGTTTTTGCGGCTCGTCGCCGCGCTCGCGCGATTGGGCGAGTTCCCGCTCGTCGCACATCATCGACCAGGTGGTGTCGTCGAGCTGCAGATAGCGGCAGCCGGCGTCATAGAAGGCGCGCACCGCCTCGCGGTAGGCGTTTGCCACGTCGTCGAAATAGCGCTCGAGATCGGGATAGGCGTCGCGGCTGATCGAGCGGCGGCCCTGACGGAAGTGCAGCACGCCAGGCGCCGGAATGGTCAGTTTCGGCGTGACTTGGGTGTGCGCTTTAAGGAAGCGGAAGTGCTCGATATGCGGATGCGGCGCATAGCCGATGCGGCCGATCACGCGCACGCTCTCGGCCTTGGTGGCCACGCCGTGAAACGCAATGCCTTCGCCGACCTGATAAAGCTCGATGCCATCGAGGCCGGTGAAGAAATCGAAGTGCCACCACGAGCGGCGAAACTCGCCGTCGGTGGCGAGTTTCAGCCCGATCCCTTCCTGCTTTTTGATCGCGTTGCCGATCTCGCGGTCTTCGACCGCGCGCAACGCGTCGGCGGGAATCTCGCCTTTGGCGCGCTTCTCGCGCGCGGCCTTCAGCGCGGCGGGTCGCAACAGGCTGCCGACATGATCGGCGCGAAATGGTGGCGCGGTCCGCTGCATCGATTTCCTCCCCAGGGCCTCTATTTGCTTTAGCAACGGCCGTGCGCGAGTGTAAATGCCATTGCGCGCGAGGCCATCGGCACGGACACTCACCCGCATATGACGCTTCGGGAGACGAAGAATGTATCCCATGCTGCGGCTCTACGAGGACGTCCTGGTAAACGACGGCGAGAGTTCCTTGCCGGCGCTGCCGCGCATGATCTTCGTCGTGCATGGCACGGTCGTCATCGCGAATCGCACGCTGCGGGACGAAGGGACGTTCGGCGGCGAAGGCGCCGTCACCCTCAAGGCCGGCGGCGGCGGCGCGACGGTGTGGCGCTGGGAGCTTGTGGCGGACGACTTGGCGGACGATACCGGCGGCGAGGCCGCAGGACGCGACATCGTTTCCCGCCGAAAGCTCGCGGCGAGGCTTGAAACCGTGCCGAAGGGAGCGCTGCTTCTTCGCGGCGACAGCGTCGCGTTCCCGCCGGGCGGTTGCGCCTATCTGCACCGCCATCAGGGTCCGGGCATCCGTTGCCTGATCGAAGGCGGCCTTCGCGTCGACACCCGCGGCCACTCGACGTCATACGGTCCCGGCGGCGCCTGGTATGAGGCCGGTCCGGATGGGGTCTTCGCGCAAGCCGCGGACCGGCCGACTCGCTTCGTCCGCGTGATGATTCTGCCGCGCGCCTATTTGGGAAAAAGTTCGGTCGAATATCTCAACGAGGCAGACAAGGCCAAGCCGAAATCTCAAGCCTACAAGATCTACGTCGACATGCCGCTAACGCTGGAGGCGGTGCGTTGAAGATTTTCGCCGTCATAACGACGCGTATTCGCCCATGCGTATCCTCATCGCCGCCGTCGGCCGCCTGAAGCAAGGCCCCGAGCGCGAGCTCGCCGCTGCCTATCGCAAGCGCGCGGAAGCGATCGGTCGCGCCTTTGGCCTTCGTGAAATCGAGATCGTCGAAATTCGCGAGAGCCGAGCCCACGACGCCGAGCGCCGGCGCACCGAGGAATCGATCGCGATCGCCAATGTCATTCCCGAGCCGGCGATCATTGTTATCCTCGACGAGCGCGGCGAGAACCTCGACAGCGCGGCTTTCGCCGCGATGCTGCGCAAGTGGCGCGAGGAGGACCGCCCCGCCGTGTGCTTCGTCATCGGCGGCGCCGACGGCCTCGCGCCAAACCTGCGCGAACGCGCCAAACTCAGGCTCGGTTTCGGTACCGCGACCTGGCCGCATCAACTCGTCCGCATCATGCTCTTGGAGCAGCTCTACCGCGCCGGGACGATCCTCGCCGGCCACCCCTATCACCGGACCTGAACAGAAACCGATTTTCCCAGACGTTCACGCTCCATCAATCCCACCTACGGTATTCTGGCCTCACCGAATTGTGACGGCCGAAACGCCGCGTGTCTTATTCCCGTCTCAAGGCGGCCTGTTTTGTGCTGTTTCTCTTGCCTTTCCGAGGCCCGCGTCTACCCTTGAACCCGATGATTCTCCGACGGTCGAGCCGCACCGATCCACGCCTTGTGCTTGGCTCGGCTTTGGTTTTTGTGCTGCCGCTTGGCGCAGACCTTGGCGTGAATTCGGCCGCGTTCGCCCAGGCACCATCGAAACTCGCCCCGGCAGGCCAGCCCACCCCGGCCACCACGCCGGCGAATAACGCGGATTCGCTCAAGCAGCACGATCAGGAACTCGATGCGGCGCTCGCCCGCCAGCGCGATTCGGCGCAAAGCCAGGCCAAATTGCGGGTCGAGATCGCGGCGCTGAGCCAGGACCGCCGCAAATTCAATCAGCAACTCATCGACACGGCGGCGCGAATCCGGGAGGTCGAGGCCAATATCGACGCGACGCGGGCGCGCCTCGAGCCGCTCGACGAACAGCAACGATCGTTTCGGAACTCGCTCGACGAGCGCCGCGGCGTGATCGTCGAGGTTCTTGCCGCCCTACAGCGCATCGGGCGGCAGCCGCCGCCGGCGCTCATGGTGCGGCCGGAAGATGCGCTGCAGGCGGTACGCACGGCGATCACGCTCGGCGCCGTATTGCCGGAAATGCGCGCGCAGGCCGACGCATTGGCCGGCGATCTGTCCGATCTGGTGCGGGTGCGCAAGGAAATCATCGAGCAAAGCGACCGCCTCTGCGGAGACCTCGATCTGCTCGGGCGCGAGCAGCTGCGCATGACGCTCCTCATCGACGAACGGCAGAAGAAACAGGCCGTGGCCGAACAAACGCTCAACGCCGAGCGGCAGCATGCCGCGGATCTGGCGCGCCAAGTCGAATCGATCAAGGACCTCATCGTCGCGATCGAGGCCGGCCTCGATCCCGCCACCCGCGCGGCTCGCGATTCCGCCCGTGCGATTGCCGACGATGCGACCCAGCCGCAGCTCGCGGCCCTGAGCGATCCCGGCCGGCTTGCCCCGGCGGTTGGCTTCGCCGATATGCGCGGCCACCTGCATTTGCCGGTCAATGGCCTGCGAATTCGCGAGTTCGGCGGTTCCGATGGCGCCGGCGGAACCCAAAAGGGCCTTTCTATCGCCGCCCGCCCGGACGCCGAGATTACCGCCCCATGCGACGGTTGGGTTGTTTACGCCGGACCGTTTCGCAGCTATGGGCAACTCTTGATCCTCAATGCCGGCGGCGGGTATCATGTGCTGCTAGCGGGGATGGAGCGGATTTCCGTCGATCTCGGTCAGTTCGTGCTAACCGGCGAGCCGGTAGCGGTGATGGGTGACGGATCGCAGGCGTCCGCGACCGTCACGACCGGGCCCAAGCAACCCGTACTCTATGTGGAGTTCCGCAAGGACGGCACTCCCATTGACCCCAGCCCATGGTGGGCGACTAACGAAGGCGAAAAGGTTCGCGGATGATGCGCAAAACTTCTCTGATCTTCCTCGGTGCAATGGCCGGCGTCGCGGTAACGCTGCTGGCGACCCAGCCACACACAATGTTGTTCGGCTCGTCGGCGAAAGCGGCGGCCTCTGACACCTACCGGGAGCTCAATCTGTTCGGCGACGTGTTCGAGCGCGTACGCGCCGATTACGTCGAGAAGCCCGAAGATTCAGCAAGCTCGTCGAATCGGCGATCAACGGCATGCTGGCCGGGCTCGATCCGCATTCGAGCTACATGGATCCGAAGAGCTTCCGCGACATGCAGGTGCAGACACGCGGGGAGTTCGGCGGTCTCGGCATCGAGGTCACGATGGAAGACGGCCTGGTGAAAGTGGTCGCGCCGATCGACGATACGCCGGCGGCCAAGGCTGGCGTCATGGCCAACGACATCATCACCAAGCTCGACGACGAGGCGGTGCAGGGCCTCACGCTGAATCAGGCCGTCGACAAAATGCGCGGCCCGGTGAACACCAAGATCAAGCTCACCATCATGCGCAAGGGCTCCGACAAGCCGATCGACGTGACGATCATGCGGGACATCATCCGCGTGAAATCGGTGCGCTCGCACGCCGAGGGCGAGGACGTCGGCTATATCCGCATCACGCAATTCAACGAGCAGACCACCGACGGCCTGAAGCAGGCGATCAACGATCTCAACAGCCAGCTCGGCGCCGACAAGATCAAGGGTTACATCGTCGATCTGCGCAATAATCCCGGCGGGCTGCTCGACCAGGCGATTTCAGTCTCCGATACCTTCCTCGACAAAGGCGAGATCGTATCGACACGAGGCCGCAATCCCGAAGAGACGCAGCGGTTCAATGCGCGGCCCGGCGATATGACCAAGGGCAAGCCGCTGATCGTGCTGATCAACGGCGGTTCGGCTTCGGCTTCGGAAATCGTCGCCGGCGCCTTGCAGGACCACAAGCGTGCGACACTCATCGGCACGCGCTCCTTCGGCAAGGGATCGGTGCAGACCATCATCCCGCTCGGCGCCGGCAACGGCGCGCTGCGGCTGACCACGGCGCGTTATTTCACGCCGTCGGGGCGGTCGATCCAGGCCAAGGGCATCACGCCCGATATCGAGGTCCTCCAGGACGTGCCCGATAGCTTGAAGTCGGATACCGATTCCAAGGGCGAAGCCTCGCTGCGCGGTCACTTGGCGGCAGAGGGCAAGGGCACCGAGGAATCGGGCTCGCAGTCCTACGTGCCGCCGGATGAAAAGGACGACAAGGCGATCAAGATGGCGATGGATCTGCTCCGCGGAACGGCAAGCAACGCCGCCTTCCCGCCGAATCCGAAGGCTGCCGTCCCCAATTGAGGGAAAGCAGATACGCCTTATCCGAGTTCGGGGCGGCCTTAAAGCCGCCCCGAACTTTATGTCCGCGAACATTAGGGCGCTGCCGATGCGGTTCCCGCCGGTCCGGGGCCTTGGCGGCCCGTGATAGACTGACGGCCATGATTCGCGAGGGCATGATTCGCGCATGGCCGGCCCAAGGGAGTCGTCCAAGGATTCGTCCAGGGATTCGTAAATGACGGCGGACGATCTGACCGCGCCACTTGGTCGCGCGCCGAAGAAGCGCCCGCGCACGGTCAATATTCCGGTGCCGCAAATCATTGCCGGGACGCTCGCGGCATTTCTTTTCATGTTCGTGCTGTGGGCGGTTGTCACGGACGATCCGTTCGGCGGCGAACCGATGGCGGTCGTACCGGCAAACCTACAGGTCGCGGCGAACCCATCGGCCGTTGCGGCCGCGCCGCAGCCGACCGTCGCGCCCGAAATTGGCCAACCGCATACCGGGCCGGCGGCGGCATCGGCACCGCCTGCTACCGGCGCCCCGGCAAATACCACGACAATCACCATCATCGACGGCAAGACCGGGGCGAAACAGGAAGTCCTGGTTCCGGCACCCGCCAACGGCGCGGCGCCGGCCAACGCCGCCCCGCTCGAGCAGAAATTCGTCGAGATGACGCCGCAAGGCCCCATTCCGAAAATCGCCGCCGACGGCACGCGGCCGGCGGACGCTTTCGCGCGGCCGGTCCGGCCGTTACCCGGCAGGCCCGACGCCCCCCGCATCGCGCTGATCGTCGGCGGCCTCGGCATCAGCGCCAACGCCACCGCCGATGCGATCGCCAAGCTGCCGGGTCAGGTGACGCTCGGCTTCGTGCCCTATGGCAGCGATGTCGCGTCGCTGGCCGCCCGCGCCCGCACCGGCGGCCACGAGGTCTTGCTGGAAGTGCCGATGGAGCCGTTCCAGTATCCCGACAATGATCCTGGCCCACAGACGCTCCTCACCTCGCTCACCCCGCAGCAGAATATTGAGCGGCTGTACTGGCTGATGAGCCGATTCCAAGGTTATGTCGGTCTCGCCAACACGATGGGCGCGCGCTTCACCGCCTCCGAGCCGTCGTTTGCGCCGATTCTGCGCGAGACCGCAAAACGCGGACTGATCTTTGTCGACGACGGTTCCAACCCGCGAAGCGTCGCCGGCCGCATTGCCGGCGCCAACAATCTGCCGTTCGCGCGGGCCGACGTGATCCTCGATTCGGTGCCGACGCCCACCGAAATCGACCGCGCGCTGGGCCGCCTGGAAATGGCGGCGCGCGAGCGCAACGTCGCCGTCGGCATTGCGTCGGCGCTGCCGGTATCGATCGAGCACATCGCAAAATGGGCGAAGGCGGCGGAGAGCCGCGGCTTGCTCTTGGTTCCGATCAGCGCGGTGGCGATGAAGGCGAAGCAATCCTGACGGCAGGCATCGGTAATCAGGAGTCAGTAATCGGATGAGAACACATAGATTGAGATGATATATCTTCTGCTTACTGAGTACTGTCATCCGATCCCCGAAATGCGCTTCGAAGATCTTCCTTATCGCCCCTGCGTCGGCGTAATGCTGCTCAATCGCGAAGGCCTCGCGTTTATCGGCCGGCGCATCGACGGCCCCGAGCACATCGACCTCACCCATGCCTGGCAGATGCCGCAGGGCGGCATCGATCCCGGCGAAGAACCGTGGCCGGCGGCTTTGCGGGAGCTGCGGGAAGAAACCAATATCCGCTCCGTGGAACGCATCGGCGAGATCGCGGAATGGCTTAGATACGACATTCCGCGCGAAATGGTCGGCCTTGCCTGGAAAGGCAAATATCGCGGTCAAACGCAAAAATGGTTCGCCATGCGCTTTACCGGCGCGGACAGCGAGATCGACATCGCACATCCCGACGGCGCGCCGGAAGCGGAGTTCGGCGCCTGGCGCTGGGAGCCGCTGCAAAACGTCCCGCAGCTGGTGGTGCCGTTCAAGCGCGCCGTCTACGACCGCGTCGTCGCGGAATTTGCAAAATATGCGACGCCCGCGCGGAAATGACTTAGTTAAATGACTTGCGCTATTGCGCCAATGCCGCCTGCAGCGACTTCAATTGATCGAGGTGGCGCGCGAGTTTGTCGCGCTGCGCATCGTCCTTGCAGTCGGCGACATCTTCCTCGGTATCTTTGATCTCGGCGGCGAGCACCGTCAGGTCGAAGTCCTCCCGCGCCACGGCTTTGTCGGCGAGAACCGTCAATCCCGCCGGGCACACTTCGGCAAAACCGCCGATGACGACGACCGGTTCGCGCCGGCCGTCGCGAAAAATCGTCACGATGCCAGGCCGCAATGTCGTCACCAGCGGCGCCTGACCGGGCAGAATCCCCATGTCGCCTTCGCTACCGGGCAAATCCACCTGATCGACGTCGCCGGAGAACAGCACGCTTTCGGGCGAGACGAATTCGAAATGCAGTGCAGCCATGGTTACGCCGCCTCGGCGAGTTTCTTGCCCTTCTCGACCGCCTGATCGATGGTGCCGACCATGTAGAAGGCGGCCTCGGGGAGGTGATCATACTTACCCTCGCACAGGCCTTGGAAGCCGCGGATGGTATCGGCGAGCTCGACAAAGACGCCCGGCGAACCGGTGAACACTTCGGCGACGTGGAACGGCTGCGACAGGAAGCGCTCGATTTTTCGCGCCCGCGCCACCGTCAGCTTGTCCTCTTCCGACAGCTCGTCCATCCCTAAGATGGCGATGATGTCTTGCAGCGACTTGTAGCGCTGGAGAATCTGCTGCACGCGGCGCGCCACCTCATAGTGCTCTTCGCCGACGACGCGCGGATCGAGCATGCGCGAGGTCGAATCGAGCGGATCGACCGCCGGATAGATGCCCTTCTCGGCGATCGAGCGCGACAACACCGTGGTGGCGTCGAGATGCGCAAACGAGGTAGCCGGCGCCGGGTCGGTGAGATCGTCGGCCGGAACGTAGATCGCCTGCACCGAGGTGACCGATCCCTTGGTCGTGGTGGTGATGCGCTCCTGCAACGCGCCCATATCGGTTGCGAGCGTCGGCTGATAGCCGACCGCCGAGGGAATGCGGCCAAGCAGCGCCGACACTTCGGAGCCGGCCTGGGTGAAGCGGAAGATGTTGTCGACAAAGAACAGCACGTCCTGCCCCTGGTCGCGGAAATATTCGGCAACCGTCAACCCGGAGAGACCGACGCGGGCGCGGGCGCCGGGCGGCTCGTTCATCTGGCCGTAGACCAGCGCGCATTTGGAGCCCTCGACCGAGCCCTTGCGCGGGTCCTTGTTAACGCCGGATTCGATCATTTCGTGATAGAGGTCGTTGCCCTCGCGGGTGCGCTCGCCGACGCCGGCGAACACCGAATAGCCGCCGTGCGCCTTGGCGATATTGTTGATCAGCTCCATGATGATCACGGTCTTGCCGACGCCGGCGCCGCCGAACAGACCGACTTTGCCGCCCTTGGCGTAGGGCGCGAGCAGATCGACGACCTTGATGCCGGTGACGAGGATCGCGGCCTCGGTCGATTGGTCGGTATAGGGCGGCGCCTCCTGATGGATGGCGCGCGTCTCCTTGTGCGGGATTTTTCCGGCCTCGTCGACCGGTTCGCCGACCACGTTCATGATGCGCCCGAGCGTGCCCTCGCCGACCGGAACCGCGATCGGCAGGCCGGTGTCGGTCACTTCCTGGCCGCGCACGAGCCCTTCGCTGGTGTCCATCGCGACCGAGCGCACGGTCGACTCGCCGAGATGCTGGGCGACTTCGAGCACCAGGCGGCGGCCCTGGTTCTCGGTTACCAGCGCGTTGAGAATTGCCGGCAGCTGGTCCTCGAAATGCACGTCGACCACGGGGCCGATGACCTGGGTAATGCGTCCGACTTTGTTCGGCATGAAACGTCCTTACTTGTCTTGTTGTGCGCCGCTCGTCACAGCGCCTCGGCTCCGGAGATAATCTCGATCAGCTCCTTGGTGATCATCGCCTGACGCGTGCGGTTGTAGAACAGCGTCTGGCGGCGGATCATGTCGCCGGCATTGCGCGTCGCATTGTCCATCGCCGACATCTGCGCGCCGTAGAACGAAGCGGCATTTTCAAGAAGCGCACGGAACAACTGGACGGCGACGTTGCGCGGCAAAAGCTCGCGCAGAATATCGTCGGCGTCCGGCTCGAACTCGTAGGCCGCGCCGCCCAACGCATCGGCGGCCTTTTTATCGAACATCAAAGGGATGATTTGCTGCGCCGTCGGAATCTGCGCGATGACCGAACGGAAACGCGAATAGAACAGCGTGCAGACGTCGAATTCGAACTTGTCGAACAGCGCGATGACCTTTTGCGCGATTATCTCGGCGTTGTCGAAATGCAAGACGCGCGCCGCGCGCAAATCGACCAATTCGACGATCTGGCGGGCGTACAGCCTGCGCAACTGATCGTAACCCTTGCGGCCGACGCAGAAGAACTTGACCTCCTTGCCTTCGCCGATGAGCGCGCTCGCGCGCTCGCGGGCGAGCCGCACGATCGCGGTGTTGAATGGACCGCACAGGCCGCGTTCGGCCGTGCAAACAAGAAGGAGATGCCTTTGGTCGCCGCCGGTGCCGCGCAGGAGACGCGGCGCGGTATCGAGCCCTCCAGCCGATGCCGCGATGTTGCCGAGCACCGCGTTCATGTGGCTGGCATAGGGACGCGCCGCCTCGGCCGACGCCTGCGCGCGGCGCAGTTTTGATGCCGCGACCATCTGCATGGCCTTGGTGATCTTCTGCGTCGCCTTGGTGGCGGCGATGCGGTTGCGCAGGTCTTTAAGGCTAGGCATGCCGAAACCGCTTTGCCTCTTTTTGCCAGTTTACGCAAAAGTCTTCGCGTAGCCGTCGACGGCGCCCTTGAGCTTGGCGCCGGTCGCGTCGTCGAGGTCGCGCGATTCGCGGATGGACTTGAGAATGTCGGCATTCTGGTTGCGCAGCGTGCCGAGCAAACCATCCTCGAAAGCGCGGATGCGTTCCACCGGCAGCGGATCGAGATAGCCGTTGACGCCGGCATAGATGACGCAAACCTGCTCCTCCATGCGCAGCGGCGAGAATTGCGGCTGCTTGAGCAGCTCGGTAAGCCGCGCGCCGCGGTTGAGGAGCCGCTGCGTGGTGGCGTCGAGGTCGGAGCCGAATTGGGCGAAAGCCGCCATTTCGCGGTATTGCGCGAGTTCGCCCTTGATACGGCCGGCGACTTTTTTCATCGCCTTGGTCTGCGCGGCGGAGCCGACGCGCGACACCGAAAGCCCGACATTCACCGCCGGCCGGATACCCTGATAAAACAGGTCGGTTTCGAGAAAGATCTGGCCGTCGGTGATGGAAATGACGTTGGTCGGGATATAGGCCGACACGTCGTTGGCTTGCGTTTCAATGATCGGCAGCGCGGTGAGCGATCCCGCTTTGTTGTCTTCGTTCAGCTTCGCGGCGCGCTCGAGCAGCCGCGAATGCAGATAGAACACGTCCCCCGGATAGGCCTCGCGGCCCGGCGGCCGGCGCAGCAGCAACGACATCTGACGGTAGGCGACGGCCTGTTTGGACAGATCGTCGTAGATGATCACCGCATGCATGCCGTTATCGCGGAAATATTCGCCCATGGTGCAGCCGGAAAACGGCGCCAGAAACTGCATCGGCGCCGGATCGGATGCCGTCGCCGCGACCACGATCGTATAGTCGAGCGCGCCGTTTTCCTCCAAGACCTTGACGAATTGCGCGACCGTGGAGCGTTTCTGGCCGACCGCGACATAGACGCAATAGAGCTTGATCTTCTCGTCGCCGGATTGATTGAGCGATTTCTGGTTCAGAATCGTGTCGAGCGCGATCGCGGTCTTGCCGGTCTGGCGATCGCCGATGATCAGCTCGCGCTGGCCGCGGCCGATCGGGATCAACGCGTCGATCGCTTTTAATCCCGTCGCCATCGGCTCGTGCACCGATTTGCGCGGGATGATGCCGGGCGCCTTCACGTCGACGCGCGACTTCGTGTCGGCGTTGATCGGCCCCTTGCCGTCGATCGGGTCGCCCAGCGCGTCGACGACGCGGCCGAGCAAGCCCTTGCCGACCGGAACTTCGACGATGGCGCGCGTGCGCTTGACGGTCTGGCCTTCCTTGATCTCGCGGTCGGTGCCGAAGATCACGATGCCGACATTGTCGGGTTCGAGGTTGAGCGCCATGCCTTCGCACGCCGCTCTCGAATTCGACCATCTCGCCCGACTGCACGTTGTCGAGGCCGTAGACGCGGGCGATGCCGTCGCCGACCGACAGCACCTGGCCGACTTCGGAAACTTCGGCCTCCTGGCCGAAATTCTTGATCTGCTCCTTGAGGATGGCGGAGATTTCCGCGGCGCGGATATCCATTATCGGGCCTCTTTCATCGCGTGCCTGATGGCATTGAGCTTGGTGCGCAGCGAGGTGTCGACCATGCGGCTGCCGAGCTTGACCACGAGCCCGCCGATGATGGCGGGATCGATCTTGATATCGAGGTCGACGTCCTTGCCGCTTACCGCTTTGAGCGCGGCGCGCAGCGCCTTGATATGTTCGTCCTTGAGTTTCTCGGCGACGGTGACCTCCGCCGTTGCCTCGCCCTTGTGCTGGGCGACAAGCTCGCGGTACGCCTTGATCATGTCGCGCACCGCGAATAGCCGTCGGTTCGCGGTCACGAGCTTGAGGAATTTTGCCGCCAGGCCGCCGATGCCGGCCCGCTCCAGCACCGCCGACAGCGCCTGCAATTGCTCCTCGGCGGAAAACACCGGGCTGCGAACGAGACGGGTCGAGATCGGCACTTTCGGCAACCATCGCGTCGAAGCGTTCGAGGTCCGCTTTCACCGCGTCGATCGCATTGGCCTCACGCGCGAGGTCGAACAAAGCGGTCGCGTAGCGGCCCGCCATGCCGGAGACGATGGGTTCTGCTGCGGCCACGTCGTGCACTCGGGGGCTTTATTTTGCAAGGGCTCGGCAGCGATCCGTTTGAAGCGGCGCAAGCCCTTGGAATTTAAGCGGGACTTTGGATGTTCGCAGACGTCGCAGAATGGCCCGCTAAGCCGCGAAAATCGCGGGTTTGCTAACATAGAGCGCAGTGCGGTGCAACAATGCGGCCCGCGCGAAATAGCCGCTTGAGCGCTCGATTATAGCGGCGATCAAGGGCTGCTCGCCGCATGCTGGCGGATCGCGTCGAGGAAGACCTCGCCGTACTGTCTGAGCTTGGCCTCGCCGACGCCGTGCACGGCGCTCATCTCAGCCGCCGTTGTCGGCTTGCGCCGGGCCATGTCGATCAGGGTCTTATCGGCGAACACGACATAGGCCGCGACACGCTGCTCCTTGGCAAGCTCGGACCGGCGTTTGCGCAGCGCCTCGAACAGGGCCGTATCGCCGGCCGCGCCGTCGGCAAGCGCCACGGCGTCGGCGGCGGCGCGCGCCGCCTTGCGCGCCAGGTTTGAGCGTGTCCGTGCGCAGCGTAATTTTGTCGGCGCCCTTGAGCACGCGCCGGCCGGCATCGGTCACCGACCAGGTGCCGTGGCCGGTGATGTCGAGCGCGACGATACCGGCGCCATGGAGCTGGCGGAAGATCGAGCGCCATTCCTGCTTGCCGTATTCCTTGCCGACGCCGAAGGTCGGCAGGCAATCGTGGCCGAATTTCTCGACCGCCTCGGTACTCTCGCCGATGAGCACGTTCGTCAGATGCTCGGTGCCGAAGCGCTCGCCGGTGCGCACGATGGCGGAGAGCGCCTTCTGCGCCGCGATCGTGCCGTCGATCACTTCGGCGCCGTCGCAACAGAAATCGCAATGGCCGCACGGTTCCGTCGTCTCGCCGAAATAGGCGAGCAGCGTCTGCCGCCGGCAGCGCGGCGACTCGCACAGTGACACCAGCGCATTGAGCCGCTGGCGATCGACGCGTTTTTGTTCGTCCGGGGCGTCGCTCTCGTCGATCTGCAAGCGGCGCAGGCGGATGTCGCCCATGCCGTAGAGCGTCAGCGTATCGGCCGGCAGCCCGTCGCGGCCGGCGCGGCCGATCTCCTGGTAATAGCTTTCGATATTGGCCGGCATGTCGGCGTGAAGCACGAAGCGGACATCGGGCTTGTCGATGCCCATGCCGAACGCCACGGTCGCGACCATGACGACGCCGTCCTCCTGCAAGAAGACGTCCTGGTTGCGCGAGCGCGCCGCGGGCTCCATGCCGGCGTGATAGGGCAGCGCCTTGACGCCGTTCTGGCGCAAAAAATCGGCAAGCTCCTCGGTTTTGCGCCGCGAGCGCAATAGACGATGCCGCTCTGCCCGGGATGATTTTTGATGAAATCCGCGACCTGCTTGCGGCCGCCGGTTTTGGCCTGCATCGCCAGACGCAGGTTGGGCCGATCGAACCCGTGGACGAACACCGCCGGCCGGCGGCCGAACAGCTTTGCCACAATATCGGTGCGCGTAGCGGCATCGGCCGTCGCGGTGAACGCGACCGTCTGCACGCCGCCGAGGTCGGCCTGCACCGTGCCGAGCGCCGCGTATTCGGGGCGAAAATCGTGGCCCCATTGCGAAATGCAATGCGCCTCGTCGACCGCCAGCAGCGCAACCTTGGCGCGCTTGAGGAGCTCGAGCGTCTCGGCTCTCACCAGCCGTTCGGGCGCGACATAGACGAGACGCAACTCGCCGCGCGCGATCCGCTCGAGCACCGACCGGTTCTCGGCGGGGTCGTTCGCGGAGTTGAGGCTCGCCGCGGCAACGCCATAGCCGCACAGCTGCGCCACCTGATTGCGCATCAGCGCGATCAGCGGCGACACCACGACGGTCAGGCCGTCGCGGAGCAATGCCGGAAGCTGGTAGCACAGCGACTTGCCGCTGCCGGTCGGCATCACCGCCAGCACGTCGCGGCCGTCAAGGATCGCGGCGACGATCTCGGCCTGGCCGGGCTGAAAAGCCTCGAAGCCGAAGGTGTTGCGGAGTGCGCACTCTGCGGCGGCAAGGTCCGGCATATCGATCTCTTTGGTTATGTTCTATATTTGTTCTCAATTTAGCGCAAGGGCTCCTCGGCGCAGTTGTGCCGTCCTGATGCCGTTTGTTGCGTCGTGACGCCTGCTGAGGCACCCTGGCGACTACGCCGGGTTTTTCCCCTCCATGACCTCCGCCGCAAGCCGCGACGGCCTCACCATCGGCCGCCTCATCAAGCTCATGTTCGTGCTCTGGCTCGCCGGCGTCGCCATGCGCATGATGATTCTCGCCATGCCGCCGGTGATTCCGCAGGTGCACGACGAGCTGCACATGTCGGAGACCCAGGTCGGCCTGTTGATCGGGCTGCCGCTTGCGGTCTTCGCCATTGCCGCGGTGCCGGGATCGCTGCTCATCGCGCGGGTCGGCACGCGGCTTGCGGTCGTCCTCGGCATGATCATCGCGGCTCTGGCCGGCGGCGCGCGCGGCGCCGCGGTCGACGTGTCGACGCTCTATGCGGCCGCGATCGCGACCGGCTTCGGCGTCGCCATCATGCAGCCGGGACTGCCGACGCTGGTGCGCGAATGGCTGCCCCAGCCGCATCGCGCTCGGCACCATCGCCTATACCAGCGGCATGCTGATCGGCTCGATGTTCGCGACGGTTTTGACAATTCCCATCGTGCTGCCGCTGGTCGGCGGCTCGTGGCGGCTCGATCTCGTCGCTTGGGCGGTGCCCGCGCTGCTCATCGCGCCGGTATTTTTGCTGTTGAGCCCGAAAGGCGACGATCATGCCACCAACGGCGATCAAGTTGGTCGCACGTTGGTGGCCGGACTTCAAGGATCCGCTGGTCTGGCTGCTCGGGCTTACCTTCGGCAGCAACAACAGCCCGTTCTTCGCCACCAACGCCTTTCTCGGCGATTACCTCGCCAGCAAGGGCAGGGCCGATCTGCTTGGCGCGGCCTTGGGCTGGCTCAATGGCGCGCAGATCGTCGCGCCTTTCATCCTGCTTTTGCTGGCGGATCGCCTGCAGCGGCGGGCGTGGCCGTTTTTGCTGTTCGGCCCGATTTTGTTGGCGGCCTTTCTTGGACTGATGGTCGGCCATTCCGCTGCGATTATCATCGTCTGCGCCGGGCTGGTGGGCTTCACCACCGCGTTTACGCTGACCGCAATACTTGCGCTGCCGCCACTTCTCAGTTCGGCCGCCGATCTGCCGCGCACCGCCGCCGGCATGTTCACCATCAGCTACGCCACGGCGATCATCATCCCGACCATCAGCGGCGCGCTGTGGGACGCGACCGGCAAACCTTGGACCGCGTTCGTGCCGCTTTCGCTGTGCGCCGTGTCGCTGACGGTGCTCGGCTTGGCGGCCACGCGTTACCCGCCCGCAATCGAAAATCCCGTGAACCGATGATCGGAGTTTGGTACCGCTGCGAACCCAGGGCATAATTCGGCAATGACAAAACGACCGAAGACTTCAACGCGAAAGGCGCCGCCGCAGCGCGTGATGCTGCCGACCGACCGCATCGCCTATTCGCCGATCACCGAGCGCGCGCCGCTCAAACTGCCGAACGGCGCCCGCATGGCGGTCTGGGTCATCGTCAATGTCGAGGAATGGGACGCGACGGCGCCGATGCCGCGCACCGTGCTCACGCCGCCCGCCGGCGGCTCGCCGATGCCCGACGTGCCGAACTGGGCCTGGCACGAATACGGCAACCGTGTCGGCTTCTGGCGCTTCCTCAAGGTATTCGACGAATTCGCCATTCCGGGCGTGCTCTGCCATCAACGGCTCGGCGCTCGCCGCCTATCCGGCGATCGCGCGGGCGGCAGTCGAGCGCAACTGGGAGTTCATCGGTCACGGCTTACCCAGCGCAACATGCAGAAGGTGCCGGACGAGCGCGCCGACATCCGTAAAGTCCGCGAGGTCATCTGGCAAGGCAACCGGCAAGCCGCCGCGCGGCTGGCTCGGCCCTGGCCTCACCGAAACTTGGCAGACGCCCGACGTGCTGGTCGAGGAAGGCTATGACTATGTCGCCGACTGGGTGCTCGACGATCAGCCGGTCTGGCTCAAGACGCGCACCAAGCCGATCCTCAGCGTGCCCTATACGCAGGAATGCAACGACGTCGCCATGATGCTGATCCAGCACCACAAGGCTTCCGAATATTGCGACCGCGCGCTCGACCAGTTCGAGCAGATCTATGCGGATTCGGCCAACTCGGCGCGCATCATGGCGCTATCGATGCACCCCTATATCATGGGCGCGCCGCATCGCGCCAAATATTTCCGCCGCGTGTTCGAGGTCATCCGCAAGAAGCAAGACGTGCTGTTCTGGACCGGCGCGCAGATTGCCGATTGGTTCCTCCGCGCCGGGCCGAAAGCTCCGTGAGAGAATCCGCAACGCGCGCAGCACGCTTCGGGTCGCGCCGACGTGGGCGCGCGGCTGATGCTGGTCGTGTTGTGCCTGATCTGGGGCATCACTTGGCCGATCATGCGGATTGCGCTCTACGAAATTCCGCCGCTGAGCATGCGCACTGTCACTGCGGCGCTCGGCGCGCTGACGCTCTATATATATTGCCGCCTCCAAGGCCACAGCTTGCGCGTCCCGAATCGCGAAGGCCTGGGCGCATGTCACTCGTGGCCTCGCTCCTCAATATCGTCGCCTTCACCGTGTTCGGCTCTTTCGCCCAGCTCACCGCGGCGACGTCGCGCGTGACCATCCTCGCCTATACGATGCCGATCTGGGCGGTGTTACTGGCGTGGCTCTTCCTCGGCGAGCGCCCGAACCGCGTGCAGGGGATTGCGCTCGGCCTTTGCGCAGCCGGGCTCGCGGTCCTCATCTACCCGCTGGCGGCGACGAAAATCCGCCGGGAATTTTGTTGGCGCTGCTCACTGGCGTGTGCTGGGCGGCCGGCACGGTCTATTTCAAATGGGCGCAGATCAAAGCCGATCCGATGGGGGTCGCAAGCTGGCAGGTGACGATCGCGTTCTTCGCGACGCTGGCGTTGCATGTTGATATTCGAAGGCCGGCTGCATTTCGGCGCCGCGCACGCCGCGGCGCTGCTGGGCAACCGCCTCGACGGGAATATTGGCCAACGGCGTCGCCTATGGACTGTGGTTTGCGATCATGCGGCGGCTGCCGGCGGCGACCGCATCGCTCGGCGTGCTCGGCAGTCCGGTGATCGGCGTCGTCGGCTCGATGCTGATCCTCGGCGAGCGGCCGACCGTCGCCGACCTCATCGGCTTCGCCTTGATCTTCGCCGCTTCAGGCTGCGTGCTGCTGGCGCGAAGAGCGCCGGGCGCGGCTACGACGCCGACCGCCTTAGCGAGCTCCGCGACGCGCGCCGTCATCGCGCTTTGCGGATCGGCCAGCGCTTCGATCACGGTGAAATGGTTGGTGCCGGCGATTTCTTCGTAGCGGGTCTGCGCCTTACGCCTGCCAAGCCTGCGCGATGAGCTCTGCTCTGGCGCTTGAACTCGCTCGAATTCGAGCCCGCCGACGACCGCATCGAACGTGCGCCCCGGCTTGTAGCGGCCAAAATACCGGCGAGACTTTGCGCGCTTCCGCGGCGTCGAGCCGCAGATCCTGGTTTACGCTGATGCCGAGAAGTGGCGAAAGATCGAACACCCCCGAAATCGAATAACCGGCCGGCACTAGGTCGGCCGGCGCCTTGGGATAGAGCGAGGGCCAATCGGTGGCGACCATGGCCGCGGCGAGATGGCCGCCGGCCGAATGTCCGTAAACCAATATGCGGCGGCCGAAGCGCTGCCATAAAAACGCGCAGGCGCGACGGATCTGCTCGATAATGTCGGCGATGGCGACGTTCGGGCACAGATCGTAGCCGGCGACCGCGACCGCGACCCCGCGCACATTGGGGCCGCGCGCCATGTGGCTGAACATCGAAGGATCGAGCGAGCGCCACCAGCCGCCATGAATGAAAATCGCGAGCGGCGCCGCTTCGCCGGCATCCGGCAGAAACAGGTCGACGAATTGCCGCGGCGTATCGCCATAGGACAGGCCGAGTTCGGCGCGTCCGGCTTTGAGCCTATCGGCGCGGTAATTCTCCGCTTCGTGCATCCAGCGGGCGAAAATCTCCGCATGCTCCGGCACGCGGGCGCGATTGTTGTATTCGGCCTCGTAATCGATGGCGGCCACCGGCGTCTCCTCACGCAGGCGAGATTGGGCCAGGCTCGCCCCGCTGGCAAGTTGCCGCAGCATTTACGGCATCGACAGTTCGGCGGGAATCTGCTAGGGCATGATCCCGAAAAGTGGGTACCGGTTTTCGGAAAAGATCATGCCCCGCTAACAAGGGAACAATATGAAAGTCGACGGCAAATCCATGCGCAGCATCTGGCTCGAGCCGGACGGCTGGTCGGTCGGCGTGATCGATCAGACGGCGCTGCCGCATCGGTTTGCTCACGGCGCGGCTGACGACGCTCGACGAGGTGGCGCACGCGATCCGCGCCATGCTGATCCGCGGCGCGCCGCTGATCGGCGCCACGGCGGCCTATGGAATATGCCTGGCGCTGCGCGCGGATGCGTCCGACGAAGCGCTCGAGCGCGCCTACGCGACGCTGCTCGCCACGCGGCCGACCGCGATCAATCTGAAATGGGCGCTCGACGAGATGGTTGCGGCGGTGCGCAACCGGCCGCGCGCCGAGCGGACCGCCGCCGCCTATCGGCGCGCCGGCGAAATCTGCGAGGAAGACGTTGCCATCAATACCGCGATCGGAAAGAACGGCCTGCCGCTCATCGAGGCGATCGCGCAACGCAAGAAGGCGGGCGAGCGCGTCAACGTGCTGACCCATTGCAATGCCGGCTGGCTGGCGGCGGTCGATGTCGGCACCGCCACGGCGCCGATCTATCTGGCGCATGACAAAGGCATTGCCGATTCATGTCTTCGCCGACGAAACCCGGCCGCGCAACCAAGGCGCCTCGCTGACCGCCTGGGAACTCGGCCAGCACGGCGTGCCGCACACCGTGATCGCCGACAATACCGGCGGTCATCTGATGCAGCACGGCGCTCGTCGATCTGGTCATCGTCGGCACCGACCGCGTCACCGCGAACGGCGACGTCTGCAACAAGATCGGAACCTATTTGAAGGCGCTCGCCGCGCGCGACAACAATGTGCCGTTCTATGTCGCGCTGCCCTCGCCGACCATCGATTTCACGGTCGCCGACGGCATCGCCGAGATTCCGATCGAACAGCGCGCGGCCGACGAGATGACGAGCATGACCGGGCGCACCGCGGACGGCCGCATCGAAACCGTGCGCATCGTGCCGGAGGGTTCGCCGGTGGCGAATTACGGCTTCGACGTGACGCCCGCGCGCTTGGTAACCGGTCTGATCACCGAGCGCGGCGTGATCGCGGCATCGCGCGCCGCCTTGGCGGGGGCTTTCCCGGACCGCGCCGGCGCGGCAGAATGAGCGGGTTGCATCGGTTGCACGGTCGGAGTCTGTGGCGTGCGTAAGCTCGCGTGTCGTCCGCTGTCGAACCTGCCGCTGCCTGGAATCCTGGCCATGAGTCTCACGTCGTTGGCGGCCCCATTGCCGGTCGATGGACGGCAGTCGCAGACCGCCTTGGCCATCGCCCGCGGCACCGCGCGCTACCTCCATGCGCTCGGCTATTGCGTGGTCAGCGAATTGCCGCTGCCGTCCGGCCGCCGCGCCGATCTTGTCGCGCTCGGCGGCGATGGCGAAATCGTCATTGTCGAGATAAAATCTTCGGTAGCCGATTTCCGCGCCGATCAGAAATGGATGGACTACCGGCTGCATTGCGACCGGCTGTTCTTCGCCACCATCGTGGACGTGCCGTGCGAGATCTTTCCGCCGGACGCCGGGCTTATCGTGGCCGACGCGTTCGGCGCCTCGATCGTGTGCGAGGCGCCCGAACATCGGCTTCCCGCGGCGACGCGCAAGACCGTGATGCTGCGCTTTGCGCATGCGGCGGCGCTGCGCCTGCAGGCGCTGGCCGATCCGCAAGGACCTTATGCCGGAGAAATCTGAAAATTTTAGCGGAGCATGATCTTTTCGGAAAACCGGTACCCACTTTTCCGGATCATGCTCTACGCGGCGGCGACCGCAGCGTTTTCGTTCTGAGATTTGAGCCGCTCGAACCAGTAGCGCAGTACGGCAAGATCGACGGGTTTTGACATCGATTGCCAGATATTCAGATTGAGCGACTTGGCGACCTTCAACGTCTCGTTGCAGGTGGCGCCGTCGCAGCCGGTGATGACGATGATCGGCGCCTTGCAGCCGATGACCCAGAGGTGGCGCAGCATCTCGACGCCGGCATGCGGGCCGAGCGAAAGGTCGAGCGTGATGCAGTCGAACGCCGTTTCCTGCGCGAGCTTCGCGGCCTCGTCGTAAGTCGCCGCGCCCGCGGGCGCGTAGCCGGCCTTGGCTGCGACGCGGCAGATGATCATGCGGTGGAGATTATCGTCGTCGATGACGAGAAGACGCGGCGTGCCGACCGGCGTCCCGGGCGCGGCGGCTAAATTGTCCTCGTTTGCTTCGAGCGATCGTCCCGGTTCGAGCATTCGCTCCCCGCCAACTTCCAATCGTGCTTGTTAGAGGTCATACGCGAAGCTCGCGAAATTGGACCTAACCCATTCGGTAAAATTTGAAATTGTATCGATTAAGGCGCGCGTGGCGGCGGCAACCCGGTTAGCCGGCGGTAAATGCGACGCATTATTTGGGCGCGCGCTTGGCGAGAATCCGCTGCAAGGTGCGGCGATGCATATTCAGGCGCCGCGCGGTTTCCGAAACGTTACGGCCGCACAATTCGTAAATGCGCTGGATGTGCTCCCAGCGGACGCGGTCCGCCGACATCGGATTTTCCGGCGGCTCGATCTTCCTGTTGTCGAGCGCGAGCAGCGCCGCGGCCACGTCGTCGGCATCGACCGGCTTAGCGAGGTAATCGACCGCGCCAAGTTTGACCGCATTTACCGCGGTCGCGATGTTGCCGTAACCGGTGAGAATGATGGCGCGCGCTTCCGGCCGGCGCTTTTTCATGGCCGAAATGACGTCGAGCCCGTTGCCGTCGCCAAGCCGCATATCGACCACGGCGAAGGCCGGGGCGGCTTTCTCGACTTGCAACAGGCCGTCGGCTACCGATTCGGCTGTCGTCACCGTAAAGCCGCGGCCCTCCATGGCGCGAGCAAGCCGTTGCAGGAACGATTTATCGTCTTCGACGATCAGGAGCGTCCGCTCGGTGGGAAGCGCGCCAGCGGCGGCATTGATCATGGCAATTCCACTCCGTCAAAGCGAATGCGCGGCGCTTGATGACGATCGGTCCAATCCGGGCGCCTCCGCAGCATCGCTAAAATCAATGACGTGTGCAATCCGGAGGCGCTGCGCCCGCAACTCGCGTTAATTCAACGAGCGGCGATCAATCGCCCAATCGGTGCCCATCAACTAAGAAGCCCGCGGCCGCCTGCTCAAGGGGTCGCGAAGCGATCGGCCGCTCAAAATCGGCGCGGCTCCAAGTCACCGTGACGGTGGCGCCGTGCAGCGGCGGCGCCTGATTGATGAGCGAAAGCCGGCGCCGGAGCGTTCCAACAGCGTCTTGGCGATGAAAAAGCCGAGCCCAAGCCCAAAGACGGCGTCCTCATCGCCCTCCGGGCCGCGCCCGCCGGGCCTGCGGTGGGTCACATAGGGCGCCCCGATGCGGTCGACGACCTCGGGGGCGAAGCCTGGTCCGTCGTCGCTGATGGCGATGCTGACCTCATCCGCCGTCCATTTTGCGAAAATCTCGACGCGGCTGTGGGCGAAATCGACCGCATTCTCGATCAGATTGCCGAGGCCATAACGGATCGCCGGATTGCGGGCGCCGACCGGTTCGGCGGCGCGGTTGGGCGGCAACGTCACGCTGATCGAGACGCCGAAATTCCGGTGCGGCGCCACCGCCTCTTCGATCAGGGCGGACAGCGGCATACGGTCGAACGGCTCCCCGGCCGGAAGCTCGGTGATTTTTGCCAAAATCTCGCGGCAGCGCTGCGCCTGCTCGCGCAACAGTTTCACGTCGTCGGCATAGGGGGAATTTGCTTCAAGCGCGCGTTCGATTTCACGCACGACCACCGTGATGGTGGACAGCGGCGTGCCGAGCTCATGCGCCGCAGCGGCGGCAAGACCGTCGAGTTGGGACAGATGCTGCTCGCGCGCCAAAACCAGCTCGGTTGCCGCCAGCGCATCGGAGAGCTGGCGCGCCTCTTCCGCGACCTGCCACGTGTAGACGCCGATATAAGCCGATCGCGAGCAGGATCGAGAGCCAGACTCCGACCATATAGATTTCCGGCAGCTCCAGCGGATTCTCGGCATCCCACGGCAGATCGATAGTGCAGGAATACCAGCACCGTGGCGCAGAACATGGCAAACGTGCCGATCAGCAAAGTCATGCGCGGCGGCAGCGCAGTTGCCGAGATCAGCACCGGGCCAACCAGCAGAAAGGCGAACGGATTTTCCAGGCCGCCGGTGAGATAGAGCAGCGCCGCGAGTTCGGCGATATCGAAGGCAAGGAGCCACGCCGCCCTGTCCGGCTCGAGCCATTGCGTCTGGTGAAAGCTCACGCGCAGCGCCACGTTGAGCAGCACCGCAAGCGCGATCACGGCGAGGCAAGCCCAGATCGGCACTTCGAATTCGAGGCCGAAATGCACCACCAGCACCGCCGCGAGTTGGCCGAAAACGGCGAGCCAGCGCAGGCGGATGAGCGTATCCAGCCGAACGTTGCGCGGACGCTCGTGAGTTCGCGGCAGACCAAACATGGCAGTTCCAAACATGGCAGCTAATGTAGCGGCTGGCGCGGCTATATCCAGACCGGCTGGCGTTCGCGGCGCCGATGCGCGACATTAGGGATAAACCACCTCGCCTTGGGAGCGACCGCAATGGCCTATGAGCTCGACCAATTCATATCGGATTGTCGTTCCATCCTCTCGCGCGACCCCGGACCGAAAGGCCGCGAAGCAGGTGCGCAAGCAGCTCGAACGCTTGCTGCAAAATCCGGACTTCATCCGCAAACACGCCGGCGAGCACACGCCGCGCGGGCTGCACGTCCTTTATGAGGACCCCGAGCTTGGCTTCCAGATCCTCGCCCACATCAACGACAAGGCCCGCGTCTCACCGCCGCACGACCACGGCGACTCGTGGGCGATCTATGGCCAGGCCACGCATTACACCGACATGACCGAATGGGAGCGCGAAGACGATGGCGGCGATCCGGAGCACGCCAAGCTCAAGCCGGTGAAGAAGTACCGCCTGATGCCGGGCCATGCCGGCATCTATCAGGACGGCAAAATCCATTCGATCGACTATCCCGATCATTCCCGCTTCATCCGCGTGACCGGAACCAATCTCGACCGCATCCATCGCGTGCGCTTCGATCTGAAGACCGGCGAAGTCAAGCGCATGACGCCGCAGCAGGCGACGTGACGGCATTCGTGCAGCCCCTCCGAGCTGCGGGGCATGCTCGGCGACGGCGGCGAACTTGCGCTCGTCGACGTGCGCGAAGAGTTGATCTTTTCGCAAAGCCATCTGCTGCTGGCGCGCTCGGTGCCGTTGAGCCGCTTGGAATTGATGTTCGCGCGGCTCGTGCCGCGCCGCGCAACGCGCATCGTGCTGTGCGACGATGACGACGGCCTCGCCGCCCGCGCCGCGGCGATTCTGTCGCGCAACGGCTATACGAACGTCGCCATCCTCGCCGGCGGCGTCGCCGCCTGGGGCGCGGCAGGCTTCGAGCTGTTTTCCGGCGTGAACGTGCCGAGCAAGGCGTTCGGCGAATATATCGAGCACGACCAACGGCACGCCCAGCATCGCGGCCGGCGAACTCGAAAAGCTTCTGCGCGACGGTGCCGACCTCGTGGTGCTCGACAGCCGGCCGTTCGACGAATATGTCGCGGGTGTCGATCCCGACCGCCACCAATGTGCCAGGCGCCGAACTGGTGTTGCGTGCGCGCGAGATCGCGCCGTCGCCGGAGACGATGGTGGTCGTCAATTGCGCCGGCCGCACCCGCAGCATCATCGGCGCGCAGTCGCTGATCAATGCCGGCCTGCCGAACAAGGTCGTGGCGCTTGCGCAACGGCACGATGGGCTGGAGCCTCGCCGGCTTTACCTGCGACAGCGGCAAAAGCCGGCGCGCGCCGGACATTTCGCCAAAGACGCTCGATTGGGCGCGTCAAGCAGCGCAGCGCGTGGCGCAAACCTGCGGCGTCAAGCGCATCGATCGCGCGACGCTCGACGCCTGGCGCGAGGACGGCGAGCGCACGCTTTACCTCTTCGACGTGCGCGATCCCGCCGAATACGAAGCGGGCCATGTGCCCGGCGCGATCTCGGCGCCGGGCGGCCAGCTCGTGCAGGCGACCGACCAATATGTCGGCACGCTCGGCGCGCGCATCGTGCTCGTCGACGACGCCGAGGTGCGCGCCGCGATGACCGCGTCGTGGCTGCGCCAGATGGGTTTTGCCGACGTCTTCGTGCTGGCCGAGGCGGGAACCGAGACCGGCCGGCCCAAATCCCCGATCCTGGAAACCGAGCACGCAGCCGGACGCCGCCATCGACTGCGCCGCGCTCGGCGAACTTCTGTCCGCGCGATGCGGCGACAGTCATCGACCTTTCGCTCAGCCGGAACTATTTGGCGCGCCATATTCCGGGCGCTTGGTTCGCGATCAGGACGCGGCTCGCGGCGGCGCTCAAGAAGATTCCGCTCCATGGCACGCTGGTGCTCACGTCCGAGGATGGCGTGCTGGCGCGGCTGGCGGTAGCCGAAGCAGCCGGCTTGGTCGATCGGCCGGTGCGCTTTCTCGAGGGCGGCAACGCGGCATGGCAGGCCGCCGGGAATGCGCTTTTCAGCCGAAGCCAAAATGGCCGACGAAGCCGATCGATCAATGGCGCAAGCCCTACGAGCGCTCGGGCGACACCAAGGCCGCGATGGCACGAATATTTGGCGTGGGAGACCGACCTGCTGTCGCGCATCGAGCGCGACGGATCGCTGCACTTCGCGCCATTCATTGCGCGGCCTCGAGCAGAATTTCAGTGAGTCGATCCGGAGCATCGACCATCACATCGTGGCCGCAAGACACTTCGTAGGTGCGCCACGATGGGTCCGAGCGCACCGCGGCCAGCGCCTTGTCAAATCCCGGATTGGCATAGCTCGCGGCGCGGATATAGCTCTTGCGCGGGATGCGATCACGCGCGCCGGTGAGCGCGAGCTTTTGCGTGAAGGTGCCGATCGGCTGTCCGACGCACAGGCGATCAACCCAGGCGCGGTCGGCCGCGTTGACGCCGAAGGCTTCGGCGGGTCGCGGCGGCATCGTGATCTCGCCGCGCTGCATTGCGGCGCGGGCGATTTCCACCACGGCGGCGCTGGTCAGGTCCTGCGCGGCCTCGCCGTTTTTCGGCACGAAGGCGTCGAGGAAGACGATCGAGCGGATCGCCGCCGCCATCTCTTCGGCAACGCCGGAAATGACCATGCCGCCGTAGGAATGGCCGCACAGCACGACGTCCTCAAGCCGTTCCCACTTCATCACATTGACTACGTCAGCGATGTGGGTCGTAAGATCGATTCCGGCGCGCAAGAGATGCGAGCGCTCGCCCAAGCCGGTCAGTGTCGGGGTAAACACTTTATGCCCGGCGCCGCGCAGCCGGTCGGCAACCCGTTGCCAGCACCAGCCGCCGTGCCAAGCGCCGTGGACCAGCACGAAAGTGTAGGTCATGAGATTCTCCGTAACTGATCTCTGAATTCGATTACGGATGCCAGGCTGCATCCGCGGCACTGGTCGCGATGCTGCCGCGGCGCGAGTCATCGATCACCTTGAGCAGCGCCCGCAGCGTATCCGGCACGCCGTCGCCGCTCACCGCGGAAATCACCAGCGGCTTTGTTTTCGCCGCGCGCTTGAGCCGCGCCAGCTGTCGCTCGATAGCGTCGGGGCCGAGCGCATCGGCCTTGTTGAGCGCGACGATTTCCGGCTTGTCCGCAAGCCCGTGACCATAAGCCAACAGTTCCGCGCGCACCGTAGCATACGCCGCGCCGGCATCGCCGCCCGTTCCATCGACGAGGTGCAACAGTACGCGGCAGCGCTCGATATGGCCGAGGAAGCGGTCGCCGAGGCCGACGCCTTCATGGGCGCCTTCGATCAGGCCGGGGATGTCGGCCAGCACGAATTCGCGTCCATCGACGTCCACCACGCCGAGCTGCGGATGCAGCGTGGTGAAGGGATAATCGGCGATTTTCGGCTTGGCGGCGCTGACGGCGGCAAGAAACGTCGATTTGCCGGCGTTCGGCAATCCGACGATGCCGGCGTCGGCAATGAGCTTGAGCCGGAGCCTGATGGTGAGTTCGCTGCCGGGCTGGCCGGGATTGGCATGGCGCGGCGCGCGGTTGGTCGAAGTCTTGAAATGCGCATTGCCGAAGCCGCCATTGCCGCCGCGGGTAAGCACCTCACGCTGCCCGGCTGCGGTGAGATCGGCGAGCATCGTCTCGCCGTCCTCCTCGAAAATCTGCGTGCCGACCGGAACTTTGAGCACAACGTCGGCGCCGTTGCCGCCGTGACGGTCCTTGCCCATACCGGCGCGGCCGTTCTTGGCCGTGAAATGCTGCTGATAGCGGTAATCGATGAGCGTGTTGAGGCCGTCGACGGCCAGTACGACGACGTCGCCGCCCTTGCCGCCGTCGCCGCCGTTCGGCCCGCCAAACTCGATGAACTTCTCGCGCCGGAACGACACGCAGCCGTTGCCGCCGTCGCCGGAGCGGATATAGACCTTGGCTTCGTCGAGGAATTTCATCGGTCCACTTCGTAGAGCGCGGTCGCCGCGCGCACAATCCCAAATTGCCGCGCGGTGGCCACCACCCTCGCGCACCTGATATAGGGTGAAAATATAGGGTGAAAGCTCGGCACTGCGGCATCAGTGTTGGCCGGCTTTGTCGCGGAGAATGCTGCGCGTGTGGCGTGTTTTAAAGCTTGCGGCGCGGGCTGCGGTGTGGCGGACGACGCCCGATCCGCCGCTGGTCGGGCTGCCCGTGCTGTTGGGCTTTGCGGTCGCGGTGGCCGTCGTCCGCATCGCACTGCAATTGCTCGCGGCCGGGTCTTGGCGCACTTTCAATCCCTATGGCCTGAATGCGGTCGTTGCCTGGATCGCGCTTGAGCTTGCCGTCGCGGCGCTGTTCGTGCGCCCGGCCGGGCGCGCCTCTGCGCTTTCGGCCATGTTCGTTCTCTCGATCGTGGCGGACATCGCGACGACAGCGATCAAGCTCGGGTTTACGCTACCAGTACCTCCCGCCGCGCAGAGCGCGCTTTGGATCGGCGCGTTGACGACGGACGCGATTTATGCGGTCGCCGTCGTCTGGTGGGTCGGCGCCATGGTGTGCGTCGTCGGCAGCTTGGAATGGCAAACGCGACTCCCCCTGATCGGCAAAGTGGTCGCCTTGTGGGCGGCGCTGTTCGTCGCCAACGCGTTGGTGCCGCACGCGCCGGTATTCCTGCCGCTCAACTTCGACGCCCGCAACGCCAATTGGTGGGAAGCGCTCTACGCGCTCCATCGAGACAAGAACGGTGACGCGCGCGCCACGTCCGCGGAATTTGCGCGGATTGAACAAGCCCAGCCCGCGCTGCTTCAGTCCGAGATCGCCCGCCTCGCGCCGCAGCGCAAAGGCGCAATCGATATTTATGCGCTCGGCGTTGCCGGCTGGGCCGACCAGAACGTTTTCGTCAAGGAGCTCGATGGCGGATTGGAGTCGATCGCGAGCGTGCTGCCCATCAAGGATCGGACAATCCGCCTGATCAATCGTCGCGACACGGTCGACACCTTTCCGCTGGCGAATTTGCAAAATTTCCAGGCGGCGGTGCATGCCATCGGCGATGTCATGGACAAGGAAAAAGATGTTCTCGTCCTGTTTCTGACGTCGCACGGCGAAAAGACCGGTTTTGCGCTGGAATTGCCGGGCGCCACGGTCGAGCTGACGCCGCAACAGGTCGCCGCTACGCTTGACGGCGATGGCATCAAGAATCGGGTGGTGATCGTTTCGGCGTGTTATTCCGGGATTTTCCTGCCGCCGCTCGCGAACGACAATACCATCGTCATAACGGCTTCAGATGCCAAGAGCACGTCATTCGGCTGCGCTCCCGAACGCGACTGGACCTATTTTGGCGACGCCTTCTTCCGGCAGAGCCTGCATCCGGGATCGGATTTCGAAAATGCCTTCGATCATGCCCGCATCCTGATCCAAGGTTGGGAATTGATGGACCATGCGCCGCCGTCAAATCCGCAAGGCTCTTTCGGGCCGGCGCTGCTCGGCAAGCTCGCCCCGTACTTCGCCACCGCCCAAAGCGCCGGGCAGTAGAACGGTCCATAAGCGCGGCGCCGGAGCCCATTCGGGTCCGCCGGTTCGAACCGGATGCCGGCGGACCTCGTGTGATCCACCGTATTACTGCGCCGCTGCCTCCGACACCGGACGCACCGATACGAATACGCGGCCTTTGGTTTTGGCGCGGAACTCGACCTTGCCACTGATCAAAGCAAACAACGTGTGGTCCTTACCGACGCCGACGTTGCGGCCGGCATGCCATTTGGTGCCACGCTGGCGCGCGATGATGTTGCCGGCCAGCACCTGCGCGCCGCCGAAAATCTTCAGCCCCAGACGCTGACCGGCCGAATCGCGGCCGTTGCGCGAGGAGCCGCCTGCTTTCTTATGCGCCATTGCTGGCCTCCGAACCTTCTGTTGTAATTACCTATACGGGATTCGTGACAAAAGCATCACTTCTGCGCGTCACTTCCTTTTGCCTTTTTTCGGTTCTTTTGCCGCCGGCTTTTTAGCTTTGGCCTTCGGCTTCTCGGCCTTGCCCGCGGTTTTGCGCGACTTCGGCGCGGCCTCTTCCGCTGCACCTTCGGCGGGCTTGGCCTTGGGGCTCGGTTTCGGCTTGGCGCGAGCCTCTTTGCTCGGCTTCTTGCCGTCGGTCAGGATCTCGGTGATGCGCAGTAGCGTGAATTCCTGGCGATGGCCGATCTTGCGCCGCGAGTTCTTGCGGCGGCGCTTCTTGAACGCGATGATTTTCGCGCCGCGGCCCTGTTCCAGCACCTCGGCCGCGACCATGGCTCCGGCGACGGTGGGAGCGCCCAGCGTCACGGCCTCGCCGCCGACGACCAAGACCTCGCCGAACTCGACGATCTGGCCGGGCTCGCCCTTGACCTTGTCGACCTTGAGCACGTCCTCGGCGGCCACCCGATATTGCTTGCCGCCCGTTTTGAAGACTGCGAACATCTTGCTTCCTCGGATTGGCGTCCGGACCGGTTTCTTCCAGTCGATTCTGCTGATTGTTAGCGGCGGGACGACGGATTTAGAGCACCGGACGCGCGCCGACCGGCGTCCTTATGACGGCACGTCAAGTCCCTGTCAAGAAACGCAAAGCGGCCCGGATTTCCTCACTACGAGCACTTTTGGCAGTCAGTCCAGATTGGTGACGTTGACGCACCGAGCGTGTTAAAGCGGACACGCGGGAGGAAATGCCGATGACAACAAAGGCGACGATAAAATTGTCGCGTCGCGCCTTGCTCGCTATTGCGCTGCCGGCGGTGACGGCAACATTGGCCCGCGCCGAAGATGGATCCCAATCCGGAGTTGCGGCTGCGGAGAACTATCCAAATCATCCGGTCGTTTTCATCGTGCCCTTCGCGCCGGCCGGCGGGACGGACGTTTTGGCGCGACTTCTCGCCCAGAAGCTCGAACAGGAACTCGGCAAACCTTTTGTCGTCGAGAATCGTCCGGGCGCCGGGACGGTCATCGCCACCAACTTTGTCGCCAAATCGCCGCCCGACGGCTACACCATCATGATGGCGGTGTCCTCGTTGGCGATCGACGCCACGCTGTACAAGACGCTGCCTTATGATCCGGCCAAGGATCTGGCGCTGATCGCGCTGATCGCCAGGGTGCCATTCGTGCTGCTGGTCAGTCCATCGCTGCCGGTGAACAATGTCGAGGATCTCATCAAGCTCGCCAAGCAACGGCCGCTGAGCTACGGCTCGGGCGGCGTCGGCGCCTTTCATCATCTGGCCGCGGCGCTGTTCGCCAGCATGACCGGCATCAAGATGACGCATGTGCCCTACCGCGGCACGGCGCCGGCGCTCAACGATTTGCTCGGCGGCTACATCCAGCTCATGTTCAGCGATCTCGGCCCCGCGCTGCCGCTGATCAATGCCGGGAAATTGCGCGCGCTTGCGGTGACGACCAAACAACGCTTCGCGACCCTGCCCGACGTTCCGCCGCTCGCCGACGCGGGCGTGCCTGGGTTTGATGCTGCCGCATGGCAAGGGGTGATCGCGCCGGCGCAAACGCCGCAACCCATCCTCGTCAAGCTGAACGCCAAACTCAATGCCATCGTCGCCATGGACGACGTCAGCACGCGCATGACCGATTTCGGCATGAACCCGGTCGGGACCGGCTCGATCGAGGAGCTCCAGCAATTCCTGCAGTCGGAAATCGTGCGCTGGGGCAAGGTCGTCGAGGAAGCCGGGATTGCCAGATCCGAGTGAGCGATTTGCCCCGACCGAGCGCGCACGACGACGTCGACCGCCGGCTGCCGGACGGCGATGAGATTTTTCTCGATCATGTCGGCCATTTCGTGCGCGACGGGCAAACCGCGAGCCGCGCGCTTGCGCGCTGCGGCTTTGCGCCGACGCCGATTTCGATTCAGGTGAATCGCGATCCGGCCGGCGGCAGCCGCCCGACCGGGATCGGCAATGTCACCGCGATGCTGTCGCGCGGCTATCTCGAAATCCTGTTCAAGACCTCCGACACGCCGCTCAGCCGCGAGTTCGACGCGGCGCTCAATCGCCATGCCGGACTCCATCTTGCGGCCTTTGCGGTCGCCAATGCGGAGAACGCCCACCGGCGCCTCGCCGCGAGCGGCTTTCGCATGCGCGAATTAGTGCGCATGCAGCGTCCGGTCGAGACCGATTCCGGAGCGGCAACTGCGGCTTTCACCATTGCCCGCGTCGAGCCCGATGTCATGCCGGAAGGGCGAATTCAAATGCTGACGCATCACTCCGAGCCGGCGGTGTGGCAGACGCGCTTGCTGTCGCATCCGAATAGCGCCACGGGTCTCATCGATGTCGTCATTGCGGTCGCGGACGTCGAGGAAGCGGCGCAGCGCTTTGCGCGTTTCACCGGCCGCGCGGCGACGCGAACGCCCGGCGGCGCGCTCATACGCCTCGACCGCGGCGGCGTGTACCTGGTCACCCATGACAGGGTAACGGAAAGATTGCCGGAGGTGGCGATCGCCAAGCTGCCTTTCATGGCCGGCTATGCGCTCCATGTGCAATCGCTCGGCGCAGCCGAGACGGCCGTCAATCAAGCCGATCTCGAATGGCGCGCTATCGAAAATGGAATAGTCGCGGCCTTTCCCACCGAGCTCGGCAAGGGCGCGTGGTTTTTCGTCGAGCGCTCCTCGGCGCTGCCGTGGCGGCGGTAATTTGCGGATGCTGAAGAATTATTCCGCCGCGACCTTTACTGCGCCTGGATTCCGGCGCTGACGATCACGTCGTGCCACTTCTTGAGCTCGCCGGCGATGCGGTCGGCAAGCGCTTGCGGCGTAGACGGCTCGGCCTTGACGCCGAGCTTGGCCAGCGCGTCGACGACAGCGCTGTCGCGCAGGATGGCGTTCACCTCGGCGTTGAGCCGGGCGACAACGGCGGCCGGCGTGCCGGCCGGCGCATAGATCGCTTGCCAGAGCACGGTTTCGTAGCCCGGCAGTCCCGACTCGGCGATCGTCGGCACGTCCGGCAGCGCCGGGCTGCGTTGCGGACCGGTTACCGCGATGGCGCGCAGTTTGCCTTGGCGAATAAGCTGCAAACTCGGCGGTATGGTCCCGAACTGCATGTCGACGCGGCCCGCGATGACGTCGAGCACTTCCTGCTCCGTGCCGCGATAGGACACCGGCGTGAGTTCGATATTGGCAAGCTTGGCGAACAACACGCCGGCCAGATTTGCCAGCGTCGCCGGCCCGGCGGAGGCAAAGCTGAGTTTGCCCGGCTCGGACTTTGCGAGCGTGATCAGTTCATGCACGCTATGCACGGGAAGCCCGGGATAGGTCGCGAGCACGAATGGCGAGGCCCCGATCATCGAGATCGGCGCGAAGTCCTTGATCGGATCGTAGCTCCGCTGCGCCGTCAAGTTCGGCGAAACCGTGTGCGTCGAGGTATTGGCGAGGCCGAGCGTGTAGCCGTCGGGGTCGGCGTGCGCGACGGCTTCCGTGCCGATATTGCCGCTGGCGCCGGGACGGTTCTCGACCACGAGCTGCTGGCCGAGCCGTTCGCCGAGCTGTTGTGCGACCAAACGAGCGACGATGTCGGAACTGCTGCCGGGCGGGAACGGCACGATGAAATGGATCGGCCGATCGGGCCACGTCGTCCCGTTCGACAAGGGTTGCGTGGCAGCCGCGCCGACCGCGATCAAAATCGCGATCACCGCCAGCGACAGGCGAGCTACCGCACGCCTGCCATCCTTCTTAGGCGATTGCATCGGCTTCCCGCAGGCTGTCGAATAGCGCCGTCCGCAGCAAAAATTTGCGCGCCAATTCCGGATTCTCCGCCGTGCGGCGCAAGTCATCGTGGTTGCGCTTGCGCACCGCGGAGTCCCGCTCGGCCAACAAGCGTTTGTTGCGGATCGTCTGCGCCTGGGTGTGCGCGACGGCGACGTAGCGGCGCTGCCGCTCGTAACGGTCGAGCACGCTCTCGTCCGCCTCGTTGCGCGCGATGGCGACAAGTTTGTCCGCCAGGTTGAGCGCGTCGTGGATACCGCTGTTCATGCCCATGGCGCCAATCGGGCTGTTCACATGCGCCGCATCGCCGGCCAGGATGGCGCGGCCGACCCGGAACTTTCGCGCGACGCGCTGGTGGACGACGTAAAGATTGCTGCCGACGATGTCGAACGGTTTGCCGGTCGGCAGGAAACGCTGCAACCGCCCCTGCAAGGCTTCCGGCCGCAACAGGGCGTCTTCGTCTTCGGTCGGATCGGTTGGAAAGTGCACGCGCCAGCGGTCGGGCGGGCCTTTCCAGTGGAATAGGTTCGACCATTCGATCGGATCGGAAATGTAGTTGCGTTCGGCGTAGCCGTGCCGGCGAAAGTCGTAGGCAACTTCGATGTTGAGCGTGCGGTCGTCGTAGGTGAAACCCTCGAACGCGATGCCGAGGTCCTTGCGGACGATGCTGCGCGCACCTTCGCAGCCGACGATGTAGCGGCCTTCGATCGTCTCTTCCTCGCCCGCCGGGTTCACCGCACGCGCAGTCACGCCGTCGCCATCCTGTGCGAACGAGACGAATTCGGTCGCTAGACGCAACTCGATGTTGGGATGCGCCTTCGCCATCGCCAGCGCCTCTTCGACGATCTTAATGCGCTCGCATTGCAGCACGTAGGGAAAACGCGTGTCGTTCTTGAGAACGCCGTGATCGAAGGCGGCGATCAGCCTGCCTTCGTGACGATCCCAATAATGAAACACCGGCGCAACGATGCCGCGCGGTTCGAGTCTTCGATAGAGCCCGATGCGATCGAGCATTTCGAGCGTGGCGGGATGGTTTGTTCCCGCGCGCGGCACTTGTTCGAGAAAATTTTCGTCGCCCAGCGCCTCGACAAGACACACATTCCGGTCCGCTTGGGCGAGCGCAAGCGACAGGACCAGGCCGACCGGTCCGGCGCCGATGACGATGATGCGATCTGCATAGGGCATTGCCCGCTGCGACTCGTTGCCTTTGCGCCCGGCAATGGCGATTAGGCTTTCGCCGTCACTTCCTTGGTGGCGCCGGCCCAGCCGTGATGAGTCAAATCGAACACTACGCCGTCCGGGTCGCGGTACTTCGCCTCGTAGAACGAATTCGGCGACGTCGGCCGGCCGGCGAGATAGGTGCCGCCCGCCTGCTTGACCTTCTTCTCCGCCTCGTCGAGATCGTCGACCCACATGCCGAAGTGGTAAAGGCCGGGCTTTTCGTCGCCCTCGGTCTTCAAGAGCGCGACATTCATCACGCCGTCCGACATGTAGATGCCGCGGCGCACGGTGCCGGCGCGGGTCATGCCGAAGGCCTGCTCGAAGAATTTCGCAGCCCGCTCCGGATCTGGGACGATGATCGCGATGTGGCGAAGTCGAGAAGCCATGGGTCGTCTCCGTTTCTTGTTTCTCGCATTGGGGGATGGCGCACAATAATCAGCGGTGCGATATTTGCAAAGCCTCGCCTTTGGCGCCCGACGACACCACGGGGATTTTCGTTGCACACGCCGGTCGACAGCGAAACATCCTGGCCGGATACGATCTACGCCCAGTTCCGGCGTGTCGATGTCCGCCAGGTCGGCTATGTGCCCGACGCCGGCCACAGCCGGCTCATCGCGCTGTGCCGCGACGATCCGCAAATCGCCGACGTGGTGCTGACGACCGAGGAGGAGGGTGTCGGGCTTGTCGCCGGCGCCGCGCTCGGCGGCCAGCGCGCGGCGCTCTTGATGCAATCCAGCGGCGTCGGCAACTGCGTCAATATGTTCTCGCTGTTGCGTAATTGCGGCTTCGGCTGCATCGTCCTTGTGACCATGCGCGGGGAGTTCGGCGAGTTCAATCCGTGGCAAGTCCCGATGGGGACAATTACCGAGGATGTCTTGCGGCTCTGCGGCTTTCTCACCTATCGGGTCGACAGTGCCGGCGCGGTCGACGAGATCGTCGGCGCCGGCTGCGACATGGCGTTCGACGGCAACCTTCAAGTCGCGATCCTGCTCTCGCAACAGCTGATCGGCCCCAAAAAATGGACAAGGTAATGGACGCGGCGATGCTCGACCGGCGCGATTTTGTGCGGCAATTGTTGATCGACCGCGGCGGTCTTCTGGTCGTCCCCGGGCTTGGCTCGGCGACTTACGATGTCGCCGCCGCCGGCGACCATCCGCTCAACTTTTATCTCTGGGGCGCCATGGGCGGCACCGCGATGATCGGGCTCGGGCTCGCTTTGGCGCGGCCGAACCGTCGCATCGCCGTGATCACCGGTGACGGCGACATGCTGATGGGCCTGGGCAGTCTCGCCACCATCGGCGTCAAGCAGCCGAAAAATCTCGCAATCATCGTGCTCGACAACGCCCATTACGGCGAGACCGGGATGCAGCCGAGCCACACCAAGGCGGGCATCGATCTCGTCGCCATGGCGCTGGCCTGCCGCTTCAAACAAGCGCGCGCGGTATCGCGAATCGATGAAGCGGCCGAGGTCCGAACGCTGCTGCATAAGGGCGACGGCCCGATCCTCGTCAATGCCCGCATCAGTCCCGACGACGTGCCGCGCGTGCTGCCGCTGCGCGACGGTCACGCAATCAAGCAGCGATTCATCAAGGCGTTGAACGCAGCCTGATGCCTCAGTCGACAATAATCATACGCGACCCGGCAGCCACGGACGAAACAGCATGGCGGGAGCTGTGGTCGCAGTACAACGCATTCTATGAGGCCAACATTCCAGAGACGGTGACAGCGCGTACATGGCAGCGGATTCTCGATCCGACTTCGGCAATTTTTGGCCGGCTCGCGGTCCTCAATGGCGAGGTCGTTGGCTTTAGCGTCAGCGTGCTTCATGAATCCAGCTGGACAATCGCACCACTCTGTTATCTTGAAGATCTGTTTGTCGCGCCCAAGTTTCGCGGTCGTGGCTTTGGGCGTTTGCTGATTGCGGACTTGGTGGATCGTGCCAAATCGGAAGGTTGGTCGCGGCTTTATTGGCATACGCGCGCGAACAACCCGGCTCGGCGTCTTTATGACGAATTTGCCGCGGCCGACGATTTCGTCCGTTATAGACGTACAGTCCCGGACGTCACTTAGAGCGGGATGACGATTCGAAGATAAAGCCATCCCGTTCTAGATATGCCGCCTGCCGGCTCGCTTCATTGCAGGCGCCGGCCGCGCGCGGCCTTGCCGTCATAGAACCCGCTGGAGAACGGCCCGGGAAGATTCAAGCCGATCAGGGCCTCCGCTGCCTCGGCGGCCGTAATCGTGCCGTCGAGCAGGCCGCGAAAGGCCGTCGCCACGCGCACCATGTCGCAGCTATGCGGCGACAGGCGAAAGCGCGACACGCCCATGCCGCGCAATTCCTCCAGCCGATCGATCAAATTGAGAAAATCGTGCGACAGCGTCTGCACCCCGTTCACGGCCAGGAACGGCTGTCCGCTTAATGTGCGCAGCTCAAGCCCGTCGGGGTCGTTCTCGCAGACGAAACGGCAACTGTCCTTGGTGCGGCCGTGGGCGCGGGCGTGATAGCAGCGTGCCGAGAGCGCCAGCGGCATGCGGCCGAACACCAGGACTTCGAACGTGGCGTCGAGATTTTGCGTCTCGCGACAGAGCGCACCGATCGTCGCCGCCGGCATTTCCACCGGAAGGCAGAAATTACGTGCGCCGCCGCGCGCCAGAACCGCGACGCTGCGCTCGTTGTAGACGTTCATATACGGACCGATGTGGTGCGGCCGGCCGTTGAGCTGCGGCAACGCGGAAGCATCGTTGGCTTCGACCAGATAGTCCCGGGTCGCCGCCACGCTCTCGACAAGCTTGCGGTCGAGATTTTGCGTCACTTCGGAGAGCGTGGAGAATACCACCGTCTTGCCCGCCGCGCGTAACCGCTCCGTCACCGCCTCGTAATGCGCCGCAAACAGCGGGGCGCGTTTCGAGCATAAGACTTCGCCAAGGTAGACGGTCTCAACCGGCGCCTCGTCGGCAATGCGAAAATAAAAATCGCGCCACCGATCGGGCTGCCAATTGAACAGCACCGGGCCGAGGGTGATTTGGGCCGCCACATCGCGCACGGCTGCGTCCAAGGTTGCCTCCAAGACTACCTCCAAGTCTTGCTGCGGTAAGCGCCTTCGGTTTCGCGGTGGCCTTCGCTCAGCGCCAAGAGACTTGCCAGGCTCGCGTCGCGGCCGGCCATGATGTCGTCGACGGCGTTGCGAAACGCCGAGACCACCGCCCTGACATAGGCTCGGCTGCGCTGGCGCCCTTCGATCTTCAGCGCGGTCACCCCGGCGCGCATGAGGTCGGGCAGCAGCGCCGAAAGATTAAGCGTAACCGGCTCCTCGAAGGCGTAATAGGGCTCGGTCCGCGCACTGCACAGATAGCGGCCCTTGCAGATGGTCGGGTAACCGGCGCTTTCGTTGCCGGCGAAGCGGTCGATGACGAATGGGCCGAGCCTGGTCGTCAGGTTGCGCTCGGCGTCCTCCTCGTAGCGCACGTCGGCGGCCGGCGAGCAGATGCCATCCATATTGGTGGAGAGGCCGCAGACGTAATTGGTGAGGCTGCAGCGCCCTTCCGCCATCATGCCGATATTGCCGAAAACAAACGCCTCGATCTCGCACGGAATTTGCCGGTGGATGTCGGCAATTTCAGCGACGGTGAGGATGCGCGGCAGCACGACGCGCTTGACGCCGAATTCTTGGGCATGGAACCGGATCGCTTCCGGCGATGACGCGCCGGCCTGCACCGACAGATGCAGCCGCAGCTGCGGATGAGTCTGCGCCGCGTAATCGGCGACGCCGAGATCGGCGACGATCAAGGCATCCGCGCCCAACCGCGCGCCGAGATCCACCGCCTCGCGCCACAACGCGAATTGCCCGGCCGGCGGGAACGTGTTGACGGCGAGCAGCACCTTGGCGCGACGCGCATGAGCATAGCCGATCGCCGCTTCGAGCTCGGCGGGCGCGAAGTTCAGACTCGGGAAATTTCGTGCATTGGTCGCATTCTGCAGGCCGCAATAGACGGCGTCGGCACCGGCATCGACGGCGGTCCGCAATGCGGCCGGCGTGCCGGCCGGACAGACAAGTTCGGGGCGCACGTAACCATTGTCATCCATCGCGTTTCCCCATGCGTGTGCCGCGCCAAGCCGAAATGGCAAGCTGCAACGGCGCGGACAACGGTCCGAACGCCGAGACGATGGCCTCGAACGCGCTGCCTTCGAAGTCGTCCAGCGCGTTGCGCAGCGCGACCACCGCTTCGGTGTCGCCGCTGACGCGCAAGTCGCGGGAAAAGAACAGCGCATCGCCGTCGAGCGATCCATCCATCATGCCGAGCAGATCGAGAAAGCTGCCGGCAATAGCTGCATCGTGACACGGCCGGGGGAACCTGCGGCTCGCCGCCAGGTACGGCCGCGCGGCGTTGGGCCGTAACAATAGGACGAAGGGAAAATCGATCGGATCGATCAGGAACAGCTTGTCGGTATGCGGGCCAAGGCGAGCAAACAGTTCGGCCCGCGAGCGGGCAACATGAGTCGCAATATGCGCCAAAAGCGGCTGCAGCAGCGCCAACGGCACGCCCGCCAACAGCCATCCCGGGATGGATTGCAACAGACCTTGCGACGGCGAAGTTGCAATATCGGAGCCGGGGCGGGCGCGGACCGTCATGGCGCCAAGGTTTATCGCCTTGAGCCGCCGCGCAATTGATCGAGATCAAATCGGTCCCGTCGCCGTGCGGGACCGAATTTACGTCGCGGTTTTCGCCGCGCGCTTGACCGCCTCGATGATTTCCGGATAGGCGCCGCAGCGGCAGAGGTTGCCGTTCAGATAATGGCGGATGTCCTCGTCGCTCGGATCGGGATGCGCTTTGAGCAATTGATGCGTCATGAGCACAAAGCCCGGGGTGCAAAAGCCGCACTGGAACGCGCCGCAGGCGATGAAAGCCTGCTGCACATTGGAGAGCGAGCCATCGGCGTCGAGATGTTCCACGGTGGTGACGCTTTTGCCGTCGACCCAGACCGCGAAATAAAGGCAGCCGGAGACCGCCTTGCCGTCGACCAGCGCAGTGCAGCAGCCGCACAGGCCCTGCCCGCAGCTTTCGCGCGCGCCGAACAGGTCGAAACGCGCCAACAGCTCGACGAGATTGCGGTGCGGCTCGATCGCGGTCGAGACTTTCTCGCCGTTGAGCGTGAAATTGATCGTGCGCGCGCTCATCATTCGTCCAATCATTCGTCGTCCAGCGGTCGGCCGGCTTTGGCGCGCAGGGCGCGCAGCACCACTTCGGCGGTGATCGGCAGTTCCATGATGCGGACGCCGATAGCGTCGTGGATCGCGTTGGCGATTGCCGGCGAAACGCCGAACGTGCCCGTCTCGCCGAGCCCCTTTGCGCCGAACGGCCCCGAATGCTGCTCGGCGGCGACCAACTCGTTCTCCATCGGCGGAATGTCGCCGATGCCGGGGATCTTGTAGTCGGCGAGCGAGGCATTGGTGACTTGGCCGCCGTCGAGCTGCATGGCTTCGGACAGCGTGAAGCCGAGCTGCATAATGGCGGCGCCGGACAATTGCGCGCGCGCGACGGCCGGATTGACCGGTTTGCCGCAATCGGCGGCATTGATAAGCCGCAACACGCGTATGTGTCCGGTTTCGGTATCGACCTCGACCTCGGCGCCGGCCCCGCCGACCATCCAAAACGGCGTGACGTTATCCGACAGGCCGGTCTGCGGATCGGGCGACTTGTAGCTCGGCATATAACTCGCCGCGCCGACGACATTGCCGGCCTGCATGCCGTAGCGCTTCCTGAATATTTCCGCCGGCGGATAATTGGTGCCCTCGGGCAGCCCCGCCTCGGCGGCGAGCGCGCGCAATTTGGCGCGGGCGTCCTCGGCCGCCAATCGCACCGCGTTGCCCATGTGATAGAGCGACCGCGAGCCGAGCGTGCCCATGTCGTAAGGCGTTACGTCGGTGTCCGGTTGGACGACCCGCACATTCTCCGCCTTGACGTCGAGCACCTCGCCGACGATCTGGGCAAAGGCCGTATCCGAACCCTGCCCCATATCGACCGTGCTTTTATAGAGATAGATGCTGCCGTCGGCGGAGACGTTGACGATCGCGACCGAGGTGGTCGGCGAAATCGAGGCCTTAAAGCCGATGGCGATGCCGCGGCCGCGGCGCAGCGTGCCGCGGCCGCGGTCGAACGGCTTGCTCCAGCCGATGCGCGCGGCCAGCGTATCGAGCACTTCGGCGATGGCGGCGTCGTGCAGCACGGTGCCGCTCGCCTGCGGGCGGCCGTTGCGTAAAATGTTTTTGCGGCGGAATTCGACCGGATCGATGCCGAGTTGGCGCGCGATCAGATCGGTGTGGCTCTCATAGGCCCAGACCAATTGCGGAACGCCGAAGCCGCGCAGCGCGCCCGCCGGCGTGCGGTTGGTATAAAGCGCGTAGGAAGCGACGCTGATGTTCTCGATGTCGTAGGGGCCGGGCGCGGTGAAGCCGGATTTTTGCGCCACGCGCGGGCCGATATCGGCATAGGCGCCGCCGTTCCAATACACCTCGCAGGCGCGCGCTATGACGCGGCCGTCCTTGTTGACGCCGCTCTTGATGCGGAACGTCGTCGGGTGCTTGGTGATCGTGTAAAACTGCTCTTCCATCGTCAGCGCGATCTTGACCGGACGGCGGACCAGCATCGCCAGCGCGGCGACCAGCGCTTCCAGCTTGACATAGACTTTGGCGCCGAAACCGCCGCCGAGATAAGGCACTTTGACCCGCACGCGATTTTCCGGCCAGCCGAACAGCCGCGCGATTTCGATGCGGACATACGACGGCGTTTGGTTCGACGCGTAGATGGTCAATTTGCCGTCGCCGGGCTCGGCAATCGCCACTTGCGGCTCGAACGGCAGGTGCAGGCATTGTTGCGTCTTGAACGTGTGCTCGATGACATGGTCGGCGCGCGCCATGGCGCCGTCGACGTCGCCGCGCCGCAAATGATAATCGAGCGCGATATTGGTGCCCTTGCGGCCCTTGAGATGCTTCAGATCCGCGAAGGTTCCGGCCGGCCGTAACACCTCGTGAACGAGGACGTCCGGCTGCATCGCCGCAATCTCGTCGTACACCGCCGGCAACTCGTCATATTCGGCGACGATCATCTGCGCGGCCTGCTCGGCCACATGCGGGTCGCTCGCCAGCACGACTGCGACCGGCTCGCCGACAAATCGCACTTTGTCGAGCGCCAGGATCGGCTGGTCGTGAAAGGCCGGGCCGTAATAGGGTTCGGGGATCAGTTTGCGGATATCTTCGCCGGTGACGACGCGGTGCACGCCGGGCAGCTGCCGCGCCGCTTGTGTATCTATGTTGCGGATACGCCCGTGCGGCACCGTTGAGCGGAACACCTTGCCGTAAAGCATGCCGGGCAAACGCAGGTTATGCGTATAGTCGACGCGCCCGCTCACCTTGGCGCGCACTTCGAGGCGCGGGATATCGCGGCCCACCTGGTTCATTGCCGCACCGCCTGCCGCACGGCGCGGCGCAGATAAACCCGCAGCAGTTCGCGCTTGTAGGCGGCCGAGCCGTGGGCATCGGCGAGAATCGATGCCTCCGCGG
The DNA here is from genome assembly GCA_963823225.1 of uncultured Alphaproteobacteria bacterium. GTDB lineage: Bacteria > Pseudomonadota > Alphaproteobacteria > Rhizobiales > Xanthobacteraceae > BOG-931. Next base: position 973,902 of record CAWGKM010000002.1, read on the forward strand.
CCGCGGCGTCGCCGGCGCGCGTCAGCACCGCATCGTCGGGCGCGGCGCCTTGCAGCAATTTTTCGGCGCTCGCCATGCGCGTGAGCTTCTCCGTGGCGGCGCTGACGACGACGATGGGGTCGCGCAGCGCGCCGTTCTCGAGCGCAAACGACACCGCGACACCGAGCGCGGGCCAGTCGTCGGCGGAGCGCGACGTGACTTTGATGTAAGCGCTCTTGCGTCCGTTAAGTTCCGGCACCGTCACCGCGGTAATGAGTTCGTTCCGCTCCAGCAGCGTTTCGTAATAGCCGGCGTAAAGCTGATCGAGCGGCAATTCGCGCTCCCGCTTCGGACCGCTGATCGCGACGCGGGCGCCGAGCGCGGCCAGCACCGGCGGAAGATCCATGTGCGGATCACCGTGGGCGAGCGCGCCGCCGACGCGGGCGACGTTGCGCACGCGGGGATTCGACAGCGTTCGCAGCGCGCGTTTGAGCACGGGAAATCGCGCGGCGACATTGGGGTCATGTTCCACTTCGCTTAAAGTCGCCATGGCGCCGATCCGCAATTCGCCGCTAGCGGTGACGGCGATGCGCGCGTATTGCGGCTCGATGCGGTGCAGGCAGACCAGGCGGGTCGGCTGGAACACGCCGGCCTTCATCATCAGCATCAGCGCGGTGCCGCCGGCGACGGCGCGAATCGTCGGCTGTTGCGGGTCGAGTAACGCCACCGCCTCCTTAAGCGACGTCGGCTCCACCATTTCGAACGCAATCACAGAACGCTTCTCCCGGCAGGTTTTGTCGTCGTTAGGCCGCCGCCGTGCTCAGCACATGATCGGCGATTTCGGCGCGCGTGGCCACCCATATGTCGGGCGCGGCGGTCGCGCGCTCGACGATTTTCTCGTAGTAATAGGCGCCGCGCGGCCGGCCGAAGATGTGGGCATGCGCGGTCACGTCGATCATGCTCGGCCCGTTGCCGCGCTCGCGCGCCACGGCCAGATTCTCGTCGAACGATTCCAGCATCAGCCGCGGCGGATTGCCGTATTTCATGAATGCCATGTCGTTGACATCGGTGCCGAGCGGTATGGCGACGATCGTGCTGTTGCCGGCTTTTTTCACGTAGGGCAGATCGCGATCGAATACATCGCCGTACCAGCGATAACCGGCTTCGGCAAGAAGCCGCGGCGTCTCGCTGCGCGAGGTGCCGCGCGGCGAAAGCCAGCCGCGTACCGGCTTGCCGGAGGCTTCCGCAAGGAGCTTGGTGCAGCGCGCGATATTGATGCGCTCCTCTGCATCGGAAAGCAGCGCGGGAATCACGTCCATGGCGTAGGAATGCGACAGCACTTCATGACCGCGCTCGGCGATTGCCCGCACCGTATCCGGCGAGCGTTCGGCGACAATGGCGTTGATCATGACGCTCGCCTTCGCGCCGTGGCGGGCAAAGCCGTCCATCAGCCGATGGATGCCGACCTTGACGCCATAAGCGGCCCAGGAAATCGCCATGGTGTCGAGTACGCCCGCCGGCAGCGGATTGCCCATCGGGCTGATGCCGGGCGCCCTGCCGTCCGACCAGGCTTCGAGACAGACGTTGAACACGACGGCGATGCGCTTGCCGTTCGGCCATCCCCAGTTCGGCTGGTTTTTCATTCCCGGCTCCGCCACAGCCGAGTTTAATCACATGAGGGTTCGCCGCGTCGAGATGCGCGTGCGCGGGCTTATGAACCAGGCGCCGGCGACCACCGTGAGCGCAAGAAGCGCCGGCGCGACGGCGAGCAAGACATTGGCGGCAGCCACCGCGGCCGTCGCGGCCCAACCGATCGATGAAAAGGCCTCGGCGAAAGTCGCAACCCGCGAAGAGACCTGACGGCGGCGAAATTGACTGCGCTTGGCCTGGCTGCGGAACCAGAGCTGGATCGAGGTCGCCGCCGCCGCGGCAATGACGATGCCGGCACTGGTGACCAAAGCGTACCGCGGCGAGGCAATAGCGAGCACCGCCACCAGCGGCGCGAAAATCATGGCGATAACACCGAGCACGGCCTCGATCTTGGCGCGTACGATAAAACTCGCCGGCACCGGCGCGGCGGCGACGAGATCGGGCGCATCCTCACCCGAGATCGCGAGCCAGGCGAGGCCGCCGGCGAGCTGGCCGGCCGCCATTACCAGCACCGGAACCAGGAGTTGGTAAGCCCCATCGCCGCTATCGAAGCTGCGCCACAGCAGAACCGCGGGCGGAATGAGATAGAGCATCTGCATGAGCGTCTGCGAGACCAGCCAAGGATCGCGCCGCAACAGCGTCCATTCTTTTTGTCGCAGCGCGCGCCGTGGCGAGGTCGGCCGGAAGACAGTCGAGCGCCGGGCTTGAATGACCGACGCAGCGCCGGAGCCCGCGGCGGCGACGGCGTATTCGCCGAAGCGCGGCGCGACCATGACAATGGCGGCGCCAAGTAAAGCAAGGCTCAGGGCGACTACCCCGAGGAGGGCCGTGCCGTCGCCGAGTGCGGCGTGCGCCGGCCACCAAAAAAAGCTGCCGGCATCGGGCGCGAGCGCAATTACGGTCTGGGACTGCAACACCGAGACCCGCGAGATTGTCCCGGAGGATAAGATTGCCGCCAATTGCAGGCCGATGACAAAGGCGGCGCCGATCACCGCGGCGACGACCTGCGCCACCAGCCGTGTGCGTTTCGGACCGAACATTCGGAACAGCGCGACGGTGAGACCGACCGCCAAAGCCGTAGCCGTGGCGCCCATGGCGACGATCACGCCATAGGCACCCAGCCAGCGCCAGCCACCGAGAGCGATCAGAACGTCGACGAACGGCGCCGCAAGCGGGACTGCCATCATCGCCATCGACAGCGCCACCGTGGCGATGCGCATGGCAAAGACCTTTTCTGCGGCCGCCGGTGAAGCCAGGATCAGATCGAGATCGGACCGCGAATAGAAGGCGCGCGTCGTCGACTCCATGGCCTGCGAGATCATAAGGAGCCACGACAGCAGCAAGCTCGCAGTAATCGCGACCAAGACCACCTTGTCGGGGGTGGCGGCGGCATAGCGGCCGACCATCCAATAGGCGACGAAATGCATGAAAATCACGAACACCGCGATGGCAACGACGGCACGGCGCAAGCGCTCGCGCCGCCCGGCGGTCATCATCGCGAGCCAATCGCGCCAGGCCAGACGCCACTCGTGGCGGGCAAACCAGACCGCCGTTCCCGGTTGAGCGATCATGCCGCTTCGGCCGGCGCGGCGACCAGCGCGAGGAACGTGTCTTCGAGGCTCGCGCCCTCGCGCGCGCCTGCGCCCGCCCCCGCATGCGTGCCGGCTTGGCGCCGCAGTTCTTCGAGCGTGCCTTCGGCAATAAGCTTGCCGTGAGCGATGACGCCGATGCGGTCGGCCATGCGCTCGGCGACTTCGAGAATATGCGTGGTCATGATGACAGTGCCGCCGGCGCGCACGCGCTCGCGCAGCACGCTTTTGACCTGGCGGGCGGAGCCGGCATCGAGCCCGGTCAGCGGCTCATCGAGGATAATCAGCCGCGGCTCATGAATGAGCGCGCCGGCAAGCGCCACCTTTTGCCGCATGCCCCTTGAGAAACCCTCGCAGCGCTCCTGCGCATGCGCTGCAAGTTCGAGCCAGTTGAGAAGCTCTTGCGCGCGCGGCGCCGCTTGCGCGGGCTCGACGCCCCAGAGCCCCGCGACGAATTCGAGATATTCCTGCGGCGTGAGCTTGTCGTAGATCATCGGCTCGTCGGAAATCCAGGCCGTCACCCGCTTTGCCGCCACCGGATCGGCGAGCGCGTCAATGCCGCAAACTCGGATGGTGCCGGCGTCGGGCCGCAGCAAGCCGGCGATCATGCGCAAGGTCGTCGTCTTGCCGGCGCCATTCGGACCGAGCAACGCGTAAAACTCGCCGGCGCGCACATTGAGGTCGAGGCCGTCGACCGCGGGACGGTCGAAGCGCTTGACGAGGCCATGGATCTCGAGGGCAGACGGCGACGCGAAGTGCTGCATGGATTGGCACGTTAGTCGACAGAGGTTTCGGCTACGTGAATCGAAGGCCGCGGTTTTTACGGCGCGGCGTCAAAGAGTTATGCGGTCGATTTCGGCAAGGTCGGCCAACGATAGCGCCCAATCGACGGCGGCGACGTTCGCTGCGACCTGCTCCGGCTTGGTGGCGCCGGCAATAATGCTGGAAATAAACGGCTGGCCGGCGAGCCAACTCATCGCCAGTTCGAGAAGCGTATGGCCGCGCGCGGCGGCGAAGGCGCGCAGCGCCTCGACGATGCGCCAGTTGCGCGCGGTCAGAAGCCCATCGGCGTGGCGCGCATTGTTGGCGAGGCGGGAACCGGCAGGCAATGGCGCGCCGCTGTTGTATTTGCCGGTCAATAATCCGCTCGCCAGCGGAAAATACGGCAGTAGCCCAAGACCGTAGCGGCGCATGACGGCAACGCGATCCCTTTCGATCCCGCGATCGAGTAGGCTGTACTCGTCCTGACAGGACGTAAAGAAGGCAATCCCGTGCCGCCCCGCGACGGCGTGGGCATCTTCAAGCTGCACCGCCGAAAGGTTGGAGCAGCCGGTGCAGCGGACCTTTCCCGCCTTGATCAAATCGTCGAGCGCGCGCAGCGTTTCCTCGATCGGCGTTTTCGCATCGGGCCGGTGCAACTGATAAAGATCGATCCAGTCGGTTTTGAGCCGCCGCAAGCTCGCCTCGACCGCCTGCATGATGTAGCGGCGGGAAGCGCCTAGGAGCTTGCCGGCATCGTCCATCGGCAGTCCGAATTTGGTCGCCAGCACGACGTCCTTGCGCCGCGGCCCAAGAACTTTTCCCAAAACCTCCTCGGAGCCGCCCCTGTTGCCGTAGGCATCGGCGGTGTCGATCAACGTGACGCCGAGGTCGAGTGCCTTCGCTACCACCAGCCGCGACGCCTCGAGACCGCTGCGGCCGCCGAAATTATTGGCGCCAAGCCCGACGAGGGAAACCTCCGGACCCGACGTTCCGAGCTTGCGTTTTTGCATGCGGTAACCGCGAACGCGCGTTCAGGCGCCGACATTATAGGCGGCGAGCGCCGCCATGTTGACGAGCTGGGCGTCGTTCGCGGACAGCGGCACGATCTGCACCGAACGGTCCAGCCCAACCAGCATCGGGCCGATCACATTGGCGCCGCCGAGTTCCATAAGCATCTTGGTCGAGATCGAGGCGGAATGCAGCGCGGGCATGATCAGCACATTGGCGGGGCCGGACAGGCGACAGAACGGATAGACCTCGCGCAGCGCCGTGTTCAACGCCACGTCGGCGGCGATGTCGCCGTCATATTCGAAATCGACGTGCTGGCGATCCAATAGCCGCACCGCTTCCTGCACGCGCTCCGATCGCTCGCCCGCCGGATGGCCGAACGTCGAGAACGCGAGCAAGGCGAGTTTTGGCTCGTAGCCGAGCGTGCGGGCGACGCGTGCCGCCTCGATCGCGATCTCGGCGAGGTCGCTGGCGTCGGGCATCTCGGTCACCGCCGTATCGGCGACCAGCACGGTGCGTCCGCGCGACAGCACCAGCGAAATGCCCATGACGCGGTGCCCGGGCTTGGGATCGATGCAACGCCGCACGTCTTCGAGGGCGACGGAGAAATTGCGGGTGACGCCGGTGACCATGGCGTCGGCGTCGCCGAGCGCGACCATGCAGGCGGCGAAATGATTGCGGTCCTGGTTGATCATACGCTGGCAGTCGCGCTGCAGGTAGCCGCGGCGCTGCAGACGCTCGTAGAGATACGCGGCATAGTTGGCGTTGCGCTTAGACAACGCAGCGTTGATGATCTCGATGCCGCCGCCGAGTTCGACGCCGAGCGCCTTCGCCGTTTCGCGTACCGGCTGCTCGCGCCCGACCAGCAACGCCGTGCCGAGGCCCTGATGCACGAAGGTTGCCGCCGCGCGGATCACCTGCTCCTCCTCGCCCTCGGCGAAAACGACGCGCCGCGGCTGCCGGCGCAACCGTTCATAGACGCCCTGCAACATGCCGGCGATCGGATCGAGCCGGCTGCGCAGCTGTTGCCGATAGGCTTCCATGTCGGCGATCGGCCGCCGCGCGACTTTTGTATCCATCGCCGCCTTTGCCACCGCCGGCGGCACCGTGGAAATCAGCCGCGGATCGAACGGCACCGGAATGATGTAGTCGGGTCCGTATTTCGGTCGCGCGCCGTAGAGGACGGCGACTTCATCGGGGACGTCCTCGCGCGCGAGCGCGGCGAGCGCATGCGCGGCTGCGATCTTCATCTCCATGTTGATGGTGGTGGCGCGCACGTCGAGCGCGCCGCGGAAAATGAACGGGAAGCCGAGAATATTATTGACCTGGTTGGGATAGTCGGAGCGGCCGGTGGCCATGATCGCGTCGGAGCGCACTGCGGCGACCTCCTCCACCGTGATTTCGGGATCGGGATTGGCCAAGGCGAAGATGATCGGCTTTGCCGCCATGGACTTCACCATGGCCTGCGTCACCGCGCCCTTCACCGATAGGCCGAACAACACATCGGCGCCGGCCAGCGCCTCGGCCAGCGTGCGTGCCGAAGTCTTGATCGCATAGGCCGATTTCCACTGGTTCATGCCCTCGGTGCGGCCCTGGTAGATCACGCCCTTGGTGTCGCACAGGATTAGGTTCTCCGGCCGGAAGCCGATCGCCTTGAGCAGTTCCAGGCAGGCGATGCCGGCGGCGCCGGCGCCGTTGCAGACCAGTTTGGTATTTTCGATCGTGCGGCCGGTAAGCTCGAGCGCGTTAATCAGGCCGGCGGCGGCGATGATGGCGGTGCCGTGCTGATCGTCATGGAACACCGGGATGTCGAGGAGTTCGCGCAGCTTCTGCTCGATGACGAAGCATTCCGGCGCCTTGATGTCCTCGAGATTGATGCCGCCCCAGCTCTTGCCGAGAAACTTCACGCAATTGACGAACTCGTCCGGGTCTTCGGTCGACACTTCAAGATCGATGGAATCGATATCGGCGAAGCGTTTGAACAGCACCGCCTTGCCTTCCATCACCGGCTTCGCCGCCAGCGCGCCGCGATTGCCGAGACCGAGAATGGCGGTGCCGTTGGTGATGACGGCGACAAAATTGCCCTTGGTGGTGTAGTCGTAGGCGAGCGACTCATCCTCGGCGATCGCGAGCACCGGAACGGCGACGCCGGGCGAATAGGCGAGCGAAAGGTCGCGCTGCGTCGCCATCGGCTTGGTGGCGACGACTTCGAGCTTTCCGGGCCGGCCTTGGCTGTGAAACAGCAGGGCTTCCTGGTCGGTAAAGGTGGGCCGCTGCGAATGGCCGCCATCTTTGCCGCCGTTTTTTGAAGCCATTTCAATTCCCTGCTGCTGCCGCCGCGGCGATCGAGGGCGGCAATGGACCTTAGCGAAACCCGCGGCCTGTGCTCAAGAGAGTGCCGCCCGGCTGCAAGTCGCGCGGCGCCAAACCAGGTACCAAACCATGGGAAAGACTACGCCGACAATTCGGCGCATTGAACAAGCCGGCCGGTAAGGGTAATGCCTGCCTCGAACCCCTGCGACCATCCGCACGGTCCCATCCGCAGCCCCACCGTTCTCATGATCAGATTCCTGCTTCGCTTTATCGGCCTCTGCTTGCTTGCCACCGCCTTCGTGTTCCTCGTCTATGACGGGACGAAATCCATCGCCAATCACGACGTCGTCTACACCAAGGTCGTCGACGTCTGGGCCATCGTCGACCAGAACAGCCTTAATCTGGTGCAAGATTGGCTGAAGCAGAAAGCTCGCCTGGGCTTGGGACCCCTATCTGCAAAGAGCTTTCGACCTGCCGGCCTGGGCTGGTCGTCGGAATTGTAGCGACGGTCCTGATCCTGCTCGGCCGCAAGAAGAAGCCGCTGATCGGCTACGCGCGGGATTAAAGCATGATCCGGAAAAGCTCGCCATCGGACTTGATCCGTGGGTGGATGCCGGATTTCCGAAAAGATTATGCTCCATCAAAATGCGGGGGCGTCGATCGCCTCAAACTGAAGCGATCGATGCTTTAGGGTCCCGCCATCATTGCAGGCGCTGCCGCCCGACCGGCGGCGCAGAGAGCCGCCCTTGCGACCTTTCGTCAGGCCTTTAGCAATCGTTGCCGTCGCGCTGGTGCTCGTCCCTTACGCGATCGCGCCGTTTTACCGGTTCATCGACCCAATCTCGATGCCGATGCTGTGGCGCTTGGCGACCGGCGAGCGCGTCGAGCGCATCGACGTTCCGCTTTGGCGCATCTCGCCGGCACTGCGGCTCGCCGTAATCGTCGCCGAGGACGGCAGCTTCTGCCGCAATCACGGCATCGACCTCGGGGCGATCCGCGAGGCCTTGGAACACTCGGATGACAATATCGGCGAGTCGCGCGGCGCCTCCACCATCACCCAGCAGACGGCCAAAAATCTGTTCCTCTGGCAGGGACGCAGTTTTATCCGCAAGACGCTCGAAATTCCGCTGGCGCTTTGGCTCAACCTGGTATTGCCGAAGCGGCGGATCCTGGAAATCTATCTCAACATCGCCGAATGGGGTCCCAACGGCGAGTTTGGCGCCGAGGCCGGCGCCCGCTGGGCTTTCGGCAAATCGGCGCGCGAACTGACCGACTATCAGGCGGCGGAACTTGCCGCGATCCTGCCCAACCCGGTCCGGCGCAGCGCCCGGACGCCGAGCGGGCTCGTGCGCAGGCTTGCCGGCCTCTATGAGCGCCGCGCGGCCGATTTTGACGCGCTCGACACTTGCGTTCGGGGCCCCTAGCGCGGCGAATTGCGAAGTTCGCAAGCGGACACTAGCGTGGCCGGGCCCGTTCTTCTATAAGCTCGCCATTCCGAGCAGGGCGAGCTAAAGTACAGGAGAACGACCCCATGGCCGTGCCGAAAAGAAAAACTTCGCCGTCGAGGCGCGGCATGCGCCGTTCGGCCGATGCGCTGAAGGCCCCGACCTATGTCGAGGACAAGGATTCCGGCGAACTGCGCCGTCCGCACCACATCGACCTCAAAACCGGCATGTATCGCGGCCGGCAAGTGCTGACCAAGAAGGCGGAAGCCTAGGACGTCGTGCCGCAATCGCGTGCGAAGGCGAGATGCGGTTCTGACGGAGAACTATGTGACGGAAGATTTGCGTCATGTTCGTGCTTGGCTTCCCGCTACTGCTCGTTCCCTTCGCCATCTACAACATGATCGCGTTTCTCACGCCGGGCGTGGGCTGGACCGCGCCGGTGACCACCGTGCACATGATGTCCGGCCAGGACTGGGTGCTGACCTGGGAAGACATCCTGCTCGCCTTTGCGATTTTTTTGCTCTGGATCGAAATCATCAAATCGACGCGGATCGGGCACGCGCAGCGTCATGGACCATATCCTGGCGATGGCGCTGTTCATCGTCATGCTGGTCGAATTTCTGTTGGTGCCGCGGGCCGCGACGTCGACATTCTTCTTGCTGATGACCATCGCGCTGGTCGACGTGCTGGCCGGCTTCATCATCGGCATGCGCAGCCTGCGGCGCCAGATCGAGATCGACGACCCGGGGCAGGCCTGACGCGCTAAATTGCAGTCGACTGCGCTCACAGCGAGCGCGAGAGCGCGCGGCCGGGTGCCGACAGCCGCCTGGGTCGAGCGCGCGATAGACCGCGGTGGCCTCGTCGGGGGTGGCGCGGCGGCGGGTGCGGGTTTGCGGCGCTTGAGTCGACGTCGCGATCAGGTGCGCGACAAAATCGGCGTTCGGCCGGCTGGCGGCCCGCCAATCTGCGGCCTCGCGGACGGTCGGCGCGACGGGGACGAGGGCGTTACGCAACGGCGGCATCTCCTGTCCCGAAACGGGACATCCGTGAGCTTCTCCCCCGTCACTCGCAAACCGCGTGCCGAGACGCCCCGATTGGCTGAATTCGCCGCGAGACTTTCCGAATTATTTAGGCTCCCGGTAGCTTTGCCCTGCAAAAGCCGTGCGCTGTCGCCATCGCGGTGCTGCAACGCTTTCCCGAAGAGACGACTTTGGCCAACGTCGGTCCGCGCGATTCGATCTCCCCCGCCGAGCCCGTCGCGGTCGCATCGGCGCCGAGCGCGCCGCCGCGCCCGGCGCCGCCACTCGACGCGGCCAAGATTCTCGCTTCGGTCGGCGAGGTCGCTTACGACTGGCGCATCGACAGCGACGTGCTGCTGTGGAGCGCCAACGCCGCCGAGGTTCTGCTGATCCGCGACCTCGCGGCGGTCTCGACCGGCCGCGGCTTACGCGCAGCTCCTCGAAGCGGACAACGCCCAGGCCCGCTTCGACGTCGTCATGCAATCGGACAAGCGCGACGAAGGCCACGGCGTCGCCTATCAGATTCAATACTGCATCCGCCCCGATCCCGCCTCGGACACCAAGCTTTGGGTCGAGGATACCGGCCGCTGGTTTGCCGGCCCCGACGGCACGACCCATGCGCGCGCATGGCGTGCTGCGCGTCATCAACGAGCGCTACGAGCATGAGCGGCGGCTCACATTTCTCGCCCGCCACGACGGTCTCACCGGCGAATTGAACCGCCATCACCTGACCGAAGTTCTCGAAGATACGCTCGACGAAGCGCTGCGCTTCCGCTCGTCCTGCGGATTTCTCTTGGTCGCGATCGATAATCTGGCGCGCATCAACGAGTCCTACGGCTTCGACATCGCCGACCAGGTGATCGGCGCGGTGGCCAAGCGGCTGCGCAGTCGGATGCGCGGCAAGGACACGCTCGGCCGCTATTCCGGCAATAAATTCGGCCTGGTGCTGCGCGACTGCACGCCCGACGACATGGCGATCGCCGCCGAACGCCTGCTCACCGGCGTCCGCGACGAGATGGTGCCGACCAGAGCCGGACCGATCGCGGTCACCGTCACCATCGGCGGCGTCACGGCGCCGCGTCATGCCCGCAGCGTCACCGAAGTGCTGGCCCGCGCCCAGGAGAGCCTCGACACCGCCAAGGCCAGGCGCCGCGGCTCGTTCCAGGCCTATCGGCCCAATATCGAGCGCGAGGCCATGCGCCGCGAGAACGTGCGCGCGACCGACGAGATCGTCGCCGCGCTCAACGAGCGGCGCATCTTCCTCGCCTACGAGACCGTGGCGTCGGCGACGGATCGGCGGCCGGCCTTCTACGAATGTCTGATGCGCATCCGGCGCACCGACGGCAGCCTTGTCGCCGCGAACGACATCGTTCCGGTCGCGGAGCGGCTCGGGCTGGTCCGGCTGCTCGATTTCCGCGTGCTCGAACTGGTCGTCGACGAAATGATCGCGGCGCCGACGCTGCAGACAAGCTTCAACGTTTCGCCGGCCTCGACCACCGATCCCGATTGGTGGGCCGGGCTGGGCTCGCTGTTGCGCAGCCATGCCGGCGTGGCCGAACGCCTCATCGTCGAGATCACCGAAAGCGCGGCGATCCACGACATCGACGAGACCCGCGGCTTCGTCGCGCGCGTCAAGGATCTCGGCTGCCGCATCGCCATCGACGATTTCGGCGCCGGCTACACATCGTTCCGCAATCTGCGCAAGCTCGGCGTGGATATCGTCAAGATCGACGGCGCCTTCGTCCAGCACATCATGCGCTCGGACGACGATCGCGCTTTCGTGCGCACGCTGATCGACCTCGCCAAGCGGCTGAAGCTTGAGACCGTCGCCGAATGGGTGCAGGACGAAGCGGCGGCGAAGACGTTGCAGGCGTGGGGCTGCGATTATCTGCAGGGCGCGCTGATCGGCCTCGCCGCGACCGAGCGGCCGTGGCTCGCGAGCCTCGCCAAGGCGATCTGAGCTACAGGCTATCTGGCTACGGCTATTCGCCGCTCGATGTGAGCTCGTCGTTTCGGCCAGACGATCGACTTTTCGCTTCATCTCGTCGAGCTGACGCTTGAGATCGTCGATGTCGCCGGATTTCGGCGGCGATTTTTCCGGTCTCCGCCGCGGTCGTCGCCGCCGCTCTCGCGCCGCGCAAACGGCGCGAACATGGCGAAAGCGCGCTCGAACATTTCCATGTTCCGGCGCACCTGCTCCTCGAGCGAGGTGAAGGCGCCGACGCCGAAGGCCTGCGCCATCTGCTCGCGGAATTTCTCCTGCTCGCGCGTGAGCAACTCGATGGAGACTTCGAGATAGCGCGGCACCAGCATCTGCATGCTGTCGCCATAGAACCGGATCAACTGGCGCAGGAAGGCGATCGGCAACAGATTCTGGCCTTCCTTGTTCTCCTGCTCGAAAATGATCTGCGTGAGCACCGACCGCGTGATGTCCTCGCCGGTCTTGGCGTCATAGACGACGAAATCCTCGCCGGTCTTGACCATGGCGGCGAGGTCTTCGAGCGTGACGTAGGTGCTCGTTCCGGTGTTGTAGAGCCGCCGGTTGGCGTACTTCTTGATCGTGACCGGCTCTGCGGTCTTGGTCGTCGCTTCAGAGCATTAGGCATGGCTACCGCTGCAATTTTGCCGTCAAAATAGGCGGTTTCGCCGGGCGCGGCTACCGTTTTTGTGGCGCCCGGACCGTGCCAACGCAGGCCGGCAGCGACCGGGCATGCCTGCGCATGCGGCCTCCGTTACGCCTTGTCGACGGCCGGATCAGCGTCCTTATGACATATGATCAATGACCTGCGGCCAGCTCCGCGTGTGCAATAACGCCAACAGCCCGGAAGGAATTCGCCATGAAAGACGATGTCGTCATTGTCAGCGCGACGCGCACGCCGGTCGGAGCATTCAACGGCGCGTTCGCATCATTGCCCGCCCACGAACTCGGCAAAACCGCGATCAAGGCGGCGCTCGACCGCGCCGGCGTCGAGCCGGCGCGCGTCTCCGAAGTCATCATGGGGCAGATCCTGACCGCCGGGCAGGGCCAGAACCCGGCCCGCCAAGCCTCGATCGCAGCCGGCGTTCCGGTCGAAACCCCGGCCTGGGGCGTCAACCAGCTCTGCGGCTCGGGCCTGCGCTCGGTCGCGCTCGGCTATCAGGGCATCGTCAACGGCGACAGCGAGATCGTGGTCGCCGGCGGACAGGAATCCATGAGCGTCGCGCCGCACTGCGCGCATCTGCGCAGCGGCGTGAAGATGGGCAATTTCGAGATGATCGATACGATGATCAAGGACGGCCTGTGGGACGCCTTCAACGGCTATCACATGGGCAATACCGCCGAGAACGTCGCGCGGCAGTGGCAGATCACCCGGGCGCAGCAGGACGCGTTCGCGGTCGCTTCGCAGAACAAGGCGGAGGCGGCGCAGAAGGCCGGCAAGTTCAAGGACGAGATCACGCCGGTGACCATCAAGAGCCGCAAGGGCGACATCGTCGTCGATACCGACGAATATCCCAAGCACGGCACCACGCTCGAAGCGATCGGCAAATTGCGGCCCGCCTTCGACAAGGACGGCACCGTCACCGCCGGCAATGCCTCGGGCATCAATGACGGCGCCGCCGCGGTGGTTTTGATGAAGGCGAGCGAAGCGGCCAAGCTCGGCAAGACGCCGCTGGCGCGCATCGTGTCGTGGGCGCAGGCCGGCGTCGATCCGAAGATCATGGGCACCGGCCCGATCCCGGCCTCGCGCGCGGCGCTGAAAAAGGCCGGCTGGAACGTCGGCGATCTCGATCTCATCGAAGCCAACGAGGCCTTCGCCGCGCAGGCTTGCGCGGTGAACAAGGATCTCGGCTGGGATACCGGCAAGGTCAACGTCAACGGCGGCGCCATCGCCATCGGCCATCCGATCGGCGCGTCCGGCACGCGCGTGCTGGTGACGCTGCTTTACGAGATGCAGAAGCGCAACGCGAAAAAGGGCCTCGCCACGCTGTGCATCGGCGGCGGCATGGGCATCGCGATGTGCGTGGAGCGGTAAGCTGCGAACGCGGCGCATTGATTTACGTCATGGCCGGGCTGTGTCCCGGCCATCTACGTCAGCTGTTGCAATAGACGTGGATGCCTGGTCATAGGCGAGCACGTCGCCCGAAGTGGCCGGCCCGATCAAGTCCGTGACGCCGTCTTCGACCGGCTATGACCGAGCATGACGACAGTAGGACAAAGGGAGGACATCATGCCCCGCGTTGCGTTGGTTACCGGGGGGACGCGCGGTATCGGCGCGGCCATCTGCAAGGCGCTCGAAGCGGCAGGCTACAAGGTCGCCGCCACTTACGGCGGCAACGACGAGGCGGCGCAAAAATTCAAGGCCGAAACCGGCAGTCGCCGTCTACAAGTGGGACGTCTCCTCGTTCGAAGCCTGCGCCGCCGGCGTCAAGCAGGTCGAGGCCGATCTCGGCCCGATCGACGTGCTGGTCAACAATGCCGGCATCACCCGCGACTCCCAGCTTCACCGCATGAAGCCGGAACAATGGACCGCGGTGATCAACACCAATCTCGGCTCGCTGTTCAACATGTGCCGGCAGGTGATCGAAGGCATGCGCGAGCGCAAATTCGGCCGCATCATCAATATTTCTTCGATCAACGGCCAGAAGGGGCAATTCGGCCAGGTGAATTATTCCGCCGCCAAGGCCGGCGAGATCGGCTTCACCAAGGCGCTGGCGCAGGAGGGCGCGCGCGTCGGCATCACCGTCAACGCGATCTGCCCCGGCTACATCGCCACCGACATGGTCAAGGCGATGTCGCAGGACGTGCTGCAAAAGAACGTGCTGCCGCAGATTCCGATCGGCCGGCTCGGCGAGCCGGAAGAGATCGCGCGCTGCGTCGTGTTTCTGGCCTCCGATGACGCCGGGCTGATCACCGGTTCGACTCTGTCGGCCAACGGCGGGCAATATTTCGCCTGATTACCTGGGCGCCCAGCCGGGCGGCGCCAGTTCGAAGCCGGCGAAATCGAAACCCGGCGCACGGTGCAGCCGCAAAGCGTCCAGTCGCCGAGGGTTTGCGCGCGCCTGCCAGGCGTGAGCCGGCACGATCGCCTGCGGGCGTTCGCCGGCGCCGAAATCGCAGCCGAGCCTCAGGCGCGCGATACGCCCCGGTTTTTGCGCAATTTCGAGCGCAAGCGGCGCGCCGGCATACCAATGCCAGACTTCGACCGCGTCGATGCGGTGCCAGTGCGAGCGCTCGCCGCGCGCCGAGCAGAAAATAGATCGCGGTCGACGCCGAGCGGGGTCCCGCCACTTGCCGGGTATCGCGAAACGTCTCGCGGAAATGCCCGCCTTCCGGATGCGGCTTGAGATCGAGCAGCCGGATCACAGCTTCCGCGGTCAACGATGGCGCGGCGGAGGATGTCGTCAAAACCGGTTCTTGCGCTCGCGGATTTCCGCGAACACTTTCCAGGCCGGCGCGCCGTCAAGGCCGAGCGATTGCGCCACCTCGGCATGGTCGGCGCGCAGAAACGGATTGGCCGCCTTTTCCGCGCCGATGGTCGCCGGAATGGTCGGCTTGGCCCGCGGCGGCGAGCTTCGCCACCTCGTCGGCGCGCGCGGCAAGCGCCTTGTTGTTCGGCTCGATGGTCTTGGCGAAGCGGATATTGGCGGCGGTATATTCGTGGCCGCAATAAAAGCGCGTGTCGTCGGGCAGACGCGCGAAGTTTCACGCAGCGAATTCCACATCATCTGCGGATTGCCCTCGATGACGCGGCCGCAACCGATCGAGAACAACGTGTCGCCGACAAAGGCGAGCTTGTCCGCCGGAAAGAAATACGAGATATGGCCGGCGGTATGGCCCGGCGTGTCGATGACGCGCCCCGCCAGCGCGCCGACCTGCACCTTGTCGCCCTCGCCGACCGTTTCGTCGACATGGGCGATGCGTTGCGCCTCGTTGCGCGGCGCAACGACACGGCACTTGTGATGCGCCTTGAGTTCGCCGATGCCGGCGGTGTGGTCGCCGTGATGGTGCGTCACCAGAATATCGGTAAGCCGCCAGCCGGTCTTTTTCAGCGCGGCCTCGACCGGCGCCGCTTCCGGCGCATCGATCGATGCCGTCGCGCCGGTCGCCGGATCGTGAATGAGCACGCCGAAATTATCGGTCAGGCAGGGGAAGAGATAGGTCTGGGCCGGCATATTTCACTCATGTCATGCCCGCCAACGGGTCTGGCCCGAAGTGGCCGGCCCGATGACAGGCTCCGGCGGGCATCCAGTAATCTGCGACGATCAGCACAAGGTTATTCGATCGCCCGTGGTTACTGGATCATCCGCCTTCGCGGATGATGACGCAATAAGGGGCGATTAATGACATTCGAAGCGTGGTCCGAACCCCTCGCAATCCATGCTATTTTGTCGCCATGGACGTCGTCGACCTTCGCAACTTCTATGCCCAGCACCTTGGCGTCGTGGCGCGGCGCTTCGTCGGCCGCGGCATCCGCGCGCGCTGGAAAGACACCCGCGCGCTGCGCGTGCTCGGCGTCGGCTATGCCACGCCCTATCTCGGCCTGTTCCGCGAGGAAGCCGAACGGTGCCTCGCTTTGATGCCGGCGCCGCAGGGGGTGGTGCGCTGGCCTTCGACGCGGCCGGCGCTGGCCGCGCTGGTCGAGGAGGACGAGCTGCCGCTCACCAATTCGGCGGTCGATCGCGTGCTGCTGGTGCATGCGCTCGAAATGTCGTCCGATCCGGCCGAATTGTTGCGCGAGGCGTGGCGCGTACTGGCCGCCGGCGGGCGGCTTCTCGCCGTCGTGCCCAATCGGCGCGGCTTGTGGGCGCGCATGGACACGACGCCGTTCGGCCAAGGCCGGCCCTATTCGCGCACCCAGATCACGCAGCTTTTGCGCGACACGTGGTTTACGCCGACCGGCTGGGGCGAGGCGCTCTACGTGCCGCCGATTGCGCGCAACTGGTTTTTGCGTTCGGCGGTCGCCTGGGAACGCACCGGCGCCACGCTGTCGGCGCCGTTCGCCGGCGTCCATATCGTCGAGGCGACCAAGCAGGTCTATCGCGCGATCCCGGCGCGGCGCGAAAAGCGCCGGCTTGTTCCGGCGCTGCAGCCGGTGCTGGCGCCCGCGTCGGGCGCGGCGGCGCTGCGATGATTGCCGGCCGGTGTAGAATTCTAGGCCGGCCACGGCTCGGCGGTGACCGCAGCCGCGTCGGCGCCGACATAGTCGACGAGATTCGTCTAGGCCGTCGCGTTCGAGCGCGGCAAGAAGCGTAGCCTTGATCTCGGCGACGAGCCCGAGGCCGCGGAAGACCAGTCCGGAATAAACCTGAATAAGGCTGGCGCCGGCGCGGATTTTAGCGAGCGCGGTCGGCCCGGAATCGATGCCGCCCACCCCGACGAGCTGGAACACGCCCTCGACCCGCACATAGGTCTCGGCCAGCATGCGGTTCGCGAGCGGATAGAGCGGCCGGCCCGACAATCCGCCGGCTTCCTTGGCCTTCTCGACGTCGCGCAGATTATTCGGCCGCGTCACCGTGGTATTGCCGACGATCATGCCGTCGACGCGGCGCGCTCGCGCGATGCCGACGACGTCGTCGAGATCGGGCAGCGAAAGATCGGGCGCGATCTTGAGCAGCACCGGGGTCGGGCCGGCATGCGGCGCCACGCGCTCGCGCGCGTCGATCACCCGCGCCAACAGGTCGTCGAGCACGGCGGCCTGCTGCATGTTGCGCAAGCCCGGCGTATTGGGCGACGAAATGTTGACCGTGACGTAACTCGCGACCGCGGCAAAGCGCTCGATCAATCGCACATAATCGGCGATGCGATCGGGTGCGTCCTTGTTGGCGCCGACATTGATGCCGACGATGCCCCCACCCCACCCTTCCCCGCTTGCGGGGGAGGATGGGGAGGGGGCAGCGCGCGCGGCGAGCCGGCGCAGCACGGCGTCGGCGCCTTGCGAATTGAAGCCGAGCCGGTTGATCACGCCGGCATCGGCATCGAGCCGGAACAGCCGCGGCCGCGGATTGCCCTCTTGCGGCAGCGGCGTGATGGTGCCGACCTCGACAAAGCCGAAGCCGACGCGAAGCAGCGCATCCGGCACCTCGGCGTTCTTATCGAAACCGGCGGCGATGCCGATCGGATTGGCGAAGTTGAGCCCAAATACGCGCATCGCCAGCCGCTGGTCGTCACGCGAGGCCAGCGGCAAAGGCGCGAATTTGAGCATCCTGATCGCCAGGCCATGCGCGTCTTCCGGGTCGAGCGCATGCAGAAAGGGCCGTGCCAGACGGTCGAACAAGCCGATCACTGTTTTAGCTCCGGCAGCACGCGCCGCCCGTTGGCCTCGTCGGGCAGCGGCCGCGCCCAGCGCACCGCCGTCAGCGCCAGCGCGGCGTAAAGGTGCGGGAACAGATCGCCGCCGCGCGATCGCTCCCATTTGAGGCCTGAGCCGAGCGCGTCGCCGTCGACCGCGACCAGCATCAAATCGGTCTGTCCGGCAAAATGTTTCGCCGCCGTTGCGGCGATTTGAGCCGCGGTCGAGAAGTGGATGAAGCCGTCGCGCCGGTCGACTTCCGATCCGCGGTAAAGCCCGGCGCGCTCGGCCGCATGCCACGCCGCCCGCTCGCAGATTTTATAGATCGTAGCCACAGCGCGGACCTCGGCGGACTTTTGCGGACCTTTGGCGAACCTCGATTTCGGCGCGCGACCCTATCGGCCCTTGAGCATTCAGGCAATAATTCCTATCATCGCCTTATTGTTAGGGGTGTTGATGCTCACGCACGCGCAGGTCTGGTCGGCCATCGATCGCCTCGCCGCGCGCGCGGGCTTGTCCGCTTCCGGGCTCGCCCGGCGGGCGGGGCTCGATCCGACGACGTTTAACAAATCAAAGCGCATCACCGCGCAGGGCCGCGCGCGCTGGCCTTCGACCGAATCGATCGCCAAGGCGCTGGCGGCAACCGGCACGCCATTCGACATTTTCGTCGGCCTGATCGAGCCGAGCGGCGGCGCGGCGGCGCGCGCGGTGCCGCTGCTCGGCTTCGCCGAGGCTGGGACCGGCGGCTATTTCGACGACGGCGGCTTCCCGGCCGGCGAAGGCTGGGATGAGATCGCATTCCCGGCCGTTGCCGACGAGCACG
Organism: uncultured Alphaproteobacteria bacterium; assembly: GCA_963823225.1. Taxonomy (GTDB): domain Bacteria; phylum Pseudomonadota; class Alphaproteobacteria; order Rhizobiales; family Xanthobacteraceae; genus BOG-931. The sequence goes on from CAWGKM010000002.1 coordinate 992,760, forward strand.
CCTATGCACTGGAAGTCTCCGGCCAGTCGATGGAGCCGGCTTATCGCGACGGCGACGTCATCCTGGTGTCGCCTGCGGCGCCGATCCGCCGCGGCGATCGCGTCGTGGTGCGGACCAAGGACGGCGAGGTGATGGCCAAGGAGCTCAAGCGCAAAACGGCAAAGACGATCGAGCTGAAATCGCTCAATGCCCAGCATCCCGATCGCACGCTGGCAACGTCCGACGTGCTGTGGATCGCCCGGATTCTGTGGGCGAGTCAGTAGGGCGAAGACGGCGCTCGCTGAAATTCCTTCCCCTAAAAGGGGGAGAAAGGGTTCACGCCGAGCGGGCGAGCGCGCCATCGATCATGTCGATGGTGTTTTGCGCGCCGTAGGCGGCGACAAAGGAGCCGAAGCGCGGGCCCCGCTCCTGGCCGAGCAGCACCTGATAGAGCATGTTGAACCAGTCGAGCGAAACGCCCGGCTTGCCGTCCTTAGCTTTCTTCTTCTCATCGAGAAACGGCTCTCGCCTTCCGACCTCGTAGACGACGTCCTGGATAGCCTGCGCGTCCGCGTCCGTCGGCAATTGCGACAGCGCGTCGCGCAAATCGGTAAGCGCGGCGCGCTCGACCGTGTTCGGCTCGCGGAATTTCTTGGTCGGCGCGACAAAGTCACGATAGTAGTTGATCGCATAGTCGACGAGCGCGGCGAGCCGCGGATGGCTTTGCCGCGTCACGCCGGGCCGGTAGCGGCCGATAAAGCCCCACAGGGTCTCGGCATTGGCGGCGTTCGAGGCAGTGACGAGCGAGATAAGCATGGCGAAAGGCACCGGATTGTCGGGCGGCGGCGGCTCCCCGCCGTGAATGTGCCAGACCGGATTGCCCAGCCGCTCCTTGGCTCCCTGCCGCGGATAGGCGTCGAGAAACTGCAAATAGTCGTCGACATGGCGCGGGATGACGTCAAAGTAGAGCCGCTTCGCGGCTTTGGGCTCGCGATACATGAACAGCGACAGGCTCTCCGGGCTGGCATAGCGCAGCCATTCCTCGATGGTCAGCCCGTTGCCCTTCGACTTCGAGATTTTCTGCCCCTGCTCGTCGAGAAACAGCTCGTAGATGAATCCCTCCGGCGGCGCGCCGCCGAGCGCGCGGCAGATTTCGCCGGAGAGTTTGACCGAATCGATCAAATCCTTGCCGGCCATTTCGTAATCGACGCCCAGCGCAAGCCAGCGCATCGCCCAGTCCGGCTTCCATTGCAACTTGCAACGCCCCCCAGTGACCGGCGTCGTCACCCGCTCGCCAGCGTTTTCGTAGGTGATGGTTCCCGCTTTGGCATCGTGCGCCACGACCGGCACCTGCAAAACGATTCCGGTCTTCGGATCGATCGGCAGAAAGGGTGAGTAGGTTTGCGCGCGCTCTTCGCGCAGCGAGGGCAGCATGACCGCCATCACTTCCTCGAAATGCCGCAACACCGTCAGGAGCGCGGCATCGAAGGCGCCCGATGTATAGCATTCGGTCGAGGACAGAAACTCGTAATCGAAGCCGAACCGGTCGAGAAACGCGCGCAGTCGCGCGTTGTTGTGCTCGGCGAAGCTTGGATGCGTGCCGAACGGGTCCGGCACTTTGGTCAGCGGCTTGCCGAGATGGGCCGTCAGCATTTCCTTGTTGGGCACGTTGTCGGGGACTTTGCGCAAGCCATCCATGTCGTCGGAAAACGCGATCAGCCGGGTCTTGACCTTGTCGTCGGTCAGCACGCGGAAGGCGTGGCGCACCATCGTCGTGCGTGCGACTTCTCCAAACGTCCCGATATGCGGCAGGCCGGACGGCCCGTAGCCGGTCTCGAAAATCACTTCGTCCTTGGGCTTGCGCTTGAGCCGCGCGACGATCTTGCGCGCTTCCTCGAACGGCCAGGCGTGCGAAAGTTCGGCGAGCTCGCGCCAGCTTGCGATGGGGGTTTCCGCCGTCGTCATCAAATCGTGCTTTTATGTTTAGGTTCTTGGCGCCGAGAGTAGGAACCGCGCGACAGTGCGTCAAACGCCGACATTTCAGAACGGACTGATCGGGAAATAGCGCAGCCACAGGTCGGTATAGCTGCCCTTTTCCCACTGGCGAAACAGCGCCCAGTTCAGAGCCTGGCGCAGCAAATCGTTGCCGTGCTTGACCGCGATGCCGACGCCCTCGCCGAAAAAGCGGCTTTCCAGATACGGCCCGCCGCGAAATGCGCAGCAGCCGGCCGAACTCGGTGCCGTTGAGCCAGAACGCCAGCGCAATGCCGTCGCCGAACAGAAGGTCGACGTCCTTGTTGCGCAGCGCCTCGCGCGCCGCTTCGGCATTGGCATAGGGCCGGATCTCGGCTCCAGTGAACATTTCTTTCAGGAACGCTTCGTGTGCGGTGCCGGCGACAACCGCGATCTTCTTGCCCTCGACGAGCTGCGGCTCGACGTCGCGGATCGGGCTGTCGACGCGCGCCACAAAGCGCGCCGGCGTGCGGTAGTAGGGATCGGTGAAATCGGCGCGCCGGCGCGTCTCCGCGGTCGGAGCGATCGACGCGATCACGGCATCGCCTTGATTGTTGGTGAGCGCATCGAGCAGCAAATCGAAGCGGCGTTCCTGAATGGTGCAGGTGGCCTTGATCTCATCGCACAGCAGCCGCGCGAGGTCGACGTTGAAGCCTGCAGGATTGCCGTCCGGTCCGGTATAGTCGAACGGCGGATAATCCATGTCGGTGAGAAAACGGATCGACTGGATGCGCGACAGATCGGGCCGCTCGGGCCGGCGGCGCGGATCCCAGAAACCGGGCACGGCCGCGCCCCGCGGCAGCGTCACTCCGTCCTGGGCCGACGCCGGCCGCCCGCCGGTAAAAGCGGCGAACAGCGCGCAGACCGCAAGCGCGATCGGCAATGACCGCGACGCACGCGGGTGGCGGTGGGATATTGTCATTCCAGAGCGCATCGGTCACGATCCCGCGGCGAGACTAGCTTTGCGTTTGGACTTTAATGGGGCCCGCCAGCCTCGGCCCGCTTAGCGGGCGCGCGGCAAAAAGTCGAGGCGGGGTGCTGTTACGTTGCGTCGGGGGGCCAACGGTGGCGTTGAGTGGCGTTGTTGGGGCGGCCGTTCGCCGCACCGGAGCGGGAAATTGGCTCGAGGGCGGAGCGCCGCGGGCGGTTTTTCCTTACGCCCGGCGCTCCCAATTGGCCAAGCCGCGCCCGGACGCCTGCCCGGAAATCGATTGCATTCGCCATCGTCTGCCCGCTCGCGTCATCGCCGCCGCGGAAGCCCGCGCCGCATCGATCGGCGTTGGCGCTGAGCGCGTCCTCATTTGCGCCGACGCCATTACCGAGGAAGCCTATCTCACGGCACTGGCGAGTTCTCTCGGCACATCCTACGAGCGATTCGACGATGTTTCGCGCGCCGATTGCCCGCTCGAGGACGATCGGCTGATCGAGGCCGCGGCGGCGGGATTGCTGCCATTGCGCCAAGGCAACGGCCTCACCTGGATCATCGCTCCGCGCGGGCTGACGGCGCGCCGGCTTGCCGATCCGCAACAGGCAAGACCGGAATGGTTGGCATCGTTCCGGCTGACGTCTGCCGATGGGCTGCGATATTTCGTTGCGCGGCACAGTCAGCGGGCGCTCGGCAAGCGCGCCGCCGAAAGTCTTCGTCAGGATTGGCCGGCGTTCTCCAATGCGCCTCCCGCGCATGGCAGACCGGCCGTCAGAACCATCCTGGCGGTGACGTTGGCGTTCTTGTTTTTCGCTGTCGCGCCCCTCGCCATGATCGAAGCATTGGGCGGTTTGCTCTGCGTGGCGTTTTTGGCCGCGGCGATGTTAAGGCTGCTGAGCGCGTGCTTCATCGACGAGGCGGCGGAGCGCCCGGTTCGGATCGACGACGGCAAACTGCCGATCTACACGATCATCTGCGCGCTTTACCGTGAGGCGGCGATCGTCGACGGCCTCGTCGCCGCCATCCGCGCGTTGGATTATCCACCGGAAAAACTCGATGTGAAATTCGTCCTCGAAGGCGACGACCGTGAAACCCGGCGCGCCCTTCTCGGCCTCAATCTTGGCCCACCCTTTGAAATCATTATTGCCCCGCCTATCGGGCCGCGTACCAAGCCGAAAGCGCTCAACGTCGCGCTGCCGTTTGCGCGCGGCCTCTACACCGTCATCTACGACGCCGAAGACATACCGGAACCCGATCAACTCCGCCGCGCGCTCGACGCCTTTCGCCGCGGCGGCAATCGACTGACTTGCGTGCAAGCGAGCCTCACCATCAACAATATCGCCGATAACTGGCGCACGCGCATGTTCACGGCCAATTACGCCGGCCAGTTCGACGCCTTCCTTCCCGGCCTTGCGGCGCTGCATCTGCCGTTTCCGCTGGGCGGTTCGTCGAACCATTTCCGCACCGCGGTGTTGCGCAGGGCCGGCGGCTGGGATCCGTACAACGTCACTGAAGATGCCGATCTGGGCATTCGGCTCTATCGCCTCGGCTACCGATCGGCTGTTTTGTCGTCGGCGACCTACGAGGAAGCGCCGCCGCCGTTTGTGCAGTGGCTCAAACAGCGCACGCGTTGGTACAAGGGTTGGATGCAAACCTGGCTCGTGCACATGCGTCGCCCCAACCGGCTCTGGCGCGAGCTGAGCCCCGCGGGCGCGATCGCCTTCCAAATCTTCTTTGCCGCCAATGTGCTCGCGGCGCTGATCCATCCGCTGTTCATGATCGGGCTTGGCTATACGCTCTACTCTCTGCCGACGCCGTGGGCGACCGCGGTCATAGAAAATGGGGCGCCGATTTTTATCACCAGCCTTTGCTCCGGCTATGCCTCGACGATCGTGCTCGACCTCATCGGCCTGCGGCGGCGGGGACTGCTTCGACATGCCTGGGTGCTCGTCCTAACGCCGCTGCACTGGCTGTTGCTCTCGCTCGCCGCGTGGCGCGCGCTATTTCATCTTATTTACGATCCGCAGCGCTGGGAGAAGACCGAGCACGGGCTGGCAAAAAATTCGCGCGTTGCCGGTTCGCACGGCACCCGGCCGGATCGTCGCCGGACCTGGATCGATGCGCGGCGTATCGGATCCACGCGCATTGCCGGGAAAGTTTACATTGGGCCGACAGCGCCCATCGCCCCTTTGAAGCTCATGCAAACGGCGCGCGATACGATGCTGAGGTAGTTCGAGGTACGACCGTCTGCCGGTTGCGTCACATGTAGCGGCGCAAATCGGCGGCCTCCGCCTCGGGCGTGCGGCTTAAGTTGAACGGCGCAACAAAATGGCCGTCCTTATCCATCAGGTAGACGACGGCGGTGTGGTCCATCGTGTAGTCGCCGTTGTCCAGCGGGACTTTTTTGGCATAGACCCGATATTCCTTGATCGCGGCATCGATCGCGGCCCGGTCGCCGGTCAGCCCGCGCAAATGCGGATCGAAGTTCGACAGATAATCCTTGAGCACACTCGGCGTATCGCGCTCCGGATCGACGGTGATGAACAGCGCGCCGGTGCGGTCGGCGTCGGGTCCCAGCGCCTTCATCACCTGCGACATTTCGAACAAGGTGGTCGGGCAGATGTCGGGGCAGCGCGTGAAGCCGAAGAACACCAGGAAGGGGTGTCCCTTCATGTCCTGATCGCTGACCGGCTTGCCATTCTGGTCTTCGAGGTGGAACGGGCCGCCGACGGCCGCGACCGCCTGCCCGATCGGCGAGACCGCGCGCCCGGTGACGAAGAGAATGGCGCCGAAAAACAAAAACAGCCCGGTCAAGAACGCGGCGAGCACAAGCATGGCGCGGGAGGCTTTGGCGCTCATTCCGACGTTCATCGATCGTTTCCCGTCAGCCGAAGCACGCCGAAAATCCGGCGCGGATCGTCTCGAAAAAGACCGTGGTCCCGTAATGCGCCCACAGTAAGATGGTGCCGATCAAAACCAGGGCAACGACCACGCCCGCCGCAACGAGCGGCCGCGGCACATGCGGTTGGGCAACTGCGTCGGGCATCGGCGAGGTTCCAGCCCTTGCTAGATAGGCCGGAATGAGCCGCGCGACAACGGCATCAACCGCCGCGGGCCAGCCGGGCGCGCCGCGGCGACGGCGCTGCCGGCAAGTTCTTTACCGACAGGTGCGGTAGAGCGCCTCGAGTTCCCGGCCGCGCAGCGTGATGAGCCGCGGGGTGAGCCCGCCATGCCGGTCGATCCAGGAGCGGATCTCCCGCGGATAGAGCTGCATGACCAGACGGCTGCCTTCCCGCGTCGGCACCAGCGAGCGAGAAGTGTCGTCGTAGTAGGACGCCGCGTGGAAGCCGAGCATTGCGCGACCGGTGACGCAGATGCGGTCTCTGGGAATAATACCGGTGAGCAAGGTGCAGGCCGACAGGCACGGGCCGTCGATGACGACACGCTGGCCGGAATCGCGCACCTCACGGAACTTGCGGACATAGGAGGAAACTTCGCCCCCCCGGTCGCCGACAATGCGGACATCCGCATATGCCACAGATATCGCCAGGGCCGACGCCAGCGCGCCGGCCAAAACCGCCTGCCATTTCATGGAGCACCCTCTCCCGCTCGATCGTCCGTGATATCGCCCGGCATTGTGGCAAGAGTTCGGGCATTCCCCCGGCTTTACGCTGAAAATGATCGCCGCCTGCGGCGCGTATGATCGCATGAAGGGGTGCTATAAGGAAGCCTCGACACGGCAAAAGCGGTTAAAAACCCCCTCTTCTTCGGCACAAAGACCTCGAAACGAGTGCTCACCCCATGGATACGCCAGTTGCGCGCAAAACTGCTCACCCATCCAATGTTCCGGAATTCGCCACGGCCTATTACCTGCTCGAAGGCTTGAACGAGATCGGCATCGACTACTTATTCTGTAATTTCGGCACCGACCATGCCCCGATCATCGACGAGATGGCGCATCGCCGCAGACGCGGTGAGGCGATCCCCGGCGTCGTGCGTTGCCCCCATGAGAACACCGCCACGCATATGGCCGCCGGTTACGCGCTGGTCACCGGGCGCGGCCAAGGCGTATTGGTGCATGTCGATGTCGGCACCGCCAATAGTGCAAACGGCATGCACAATTTGTTCCGCAGCCGTCTGCCGGTGCTGCTGATGGCCGGCAAGGCGCCCTACACGGTCAATGACGAACTGGTCGGTTCGCGCGACACTTACGTGCATTTTGTGCAGGAGCCGTTCGATCAAGCGAGCTTGGTGCGGCCCTATCTGAAATGGGAGTGGACGCTGCCGTCGGGCGTCGTCGTCAAGGAGGCGCTGCGGCGCGCGTCTTCGATCATGCAGAGCGAACCGCGCGGTCCGGTCTATTTGATGATGCAACGCGAGACGCTGACGCAGCATTGGAACGCCGACGAGGTCCGGCGTTATCCCGCCGATCGGTTCGCGGCGACTTCCGGCGGCGGCGCCGATCCGGAGCTTGTGGCGGCGCTCGCGGAGAAGCTTTTGACGGCGGAGAATCCGATCCTGATCACCGGCTATGCCGGACGTCATGCCCATGCATCGCGCGCGATCGACGCGCTTGCGCAATTCGCCGGCATCGCCGTCTACGAAGCCAACATGACCAATAATATCTCGCACGACTGCCCGTGCTTCGTCGGCTTTTCGGCGGACAAGGCCGTGCCCGAGGCCGACGTCGGGCTTCTCGTCGACGTCGACGTGCCGTGGTTCCCGAGCGACGTCCAGCCGAACGAAACGTCGTTCTGGGCGCATATCGATATCGATATTCTCAAGCCCGGCTCGCCGATGTGGACCTTCCCCGGCAATATGCGCATGCAGGGCGACAGCGGGCGCATCCTCGACCAGCTGCTCGAGGAGCTGAAGGCGAAAGCGACGCCGCGTTTCAAACAGGCGGCGGCAGCCCGGCTCAAGCGCATTGCGACCGCGCGCGCGGAGCGGATCGCGCGCGCCGCCAAGCTCGCGGCGGACAAGGGCAAACCCGGCGCGATCAATCCGCATTATCTGATGGCGGAACTGGGCAAGCTGATCGACGACGAGGATATGCTGTTCAACGAGGGCGTGACCAACGCCGCCGCGGTATTGATGCAGATCCCGCGACGGCTGCCCAACACCACGGTGCGCGCCGGCGGCGGCGGTCTCGGCTGGTCCGGCGGCGCGGCACTCGGCGCCAAGCTTGCCGCGCCAGGCCGACTCACGGTGCAAATCTGCGGCGACGGCGCTTTCTATTTCGGCAATCCGTCGTCGGTGTTCGCGGTCGCGCAGCAGTACAAATTGCCGATTTTGTCCATCGTGATAGATAATTCCGGTTGGAACGCGGTCAAACAAGCGACGCTGCGCGTGTTTCCGGAAGGCGAGGCCAAGACCGCCAACTCCTTCGAGGCGGAGCTGGCCCCGCATGTCCGCTTCGCCGAGGTCGGCGAGGCGTTCGGCGCCTATGCCGAAGAGGTCGGCGATCCGGCCGACGTGGCGGCGGCGCTCGCGCGCTGCGTCAAGGAGGTCCGCGGCGGACGCGCGGCACTCCTCCACGCGCGGGTGACGAAGCTCTAAAGATCACGGACTCGCGTGATTGATGAATTTTTCCGGCGGCCGCTCGCCCCACTGCGACCTGAGCGCCTCGTCGGCGGCAACGAGATGGGAGCCGTTGGCGAGGTTGAGGCGATCACTGTCGGCCCAGTGTTCGTGGACGCGGCCCCAAGGATCCGCCCAATAATCGTAGACCTGGCTGCCGAGCACGTGGCGGCCGATGCCCCACATGTGCTCGTAAGTCCCGAACTCCTTGAGATAGTCGTGGCCCATGCACACGTCGTCGATGTCCGGCACTTCGAAAGAAAGATGGTTCAAGCCGGTCTTCGGATGATTGAGGCAGAAGAAGACATGATGATCGACATAGGTGTCGCCGCGATCGCAGCGGTTGAATGATCCGATCAAATTGTCCTTGTTCTCGACGTAGACATCGTCGGAGCAGATCATCCCCAGCGTCTCGCGGAACCAGGCGACCGTTTCACGGAAACGCGGCGTCATCAGCACGCCATGCCCGATGCGCTTGACGTGCGCGGGCCCCCTGGGCAGGCGCATCAACTCGCCGGCGCGCGATAGCGGCGCTTCGCCGGTGTTGAGTTTTTGCCGCTTGACCGGGATTTCCTTCACCGACGCGATACCGGTGACCACCTCGATCTGGTAGCCGTTCGGCTCGGTCAGGCGCACGCGCTTGCCGCCACCCGGTTCGTCGATAGTCTCGAGCCCCGACGCGCCGGGCGCCTTGGCGAGCCGCTTGAGGTCGTCTTCGCTGTCGACGTAATAGGCCAGGCCGACGAATTTCGGATCCCCCTTTTCGGTGACGTGGATGTGGTGAGCGGGGTCGGTGCCGCGCATGTAAAGCGCATTGTTGGTTCGTTCGCTCCGACACAGCCCGAACCGGGTCAAAAACTCCTCCATGACATCGAGATCGGGCGACCGCAGCCGCCCATAGGCGATGTCCGTCACCTTGGCCCAGGCCATAGCGTTCTCCATGACTATTCTCTCAGCGCGAGCGCTGCCCGCGCGGCTCTGCCGTAATGTGCCACGGGCAACGCGGCGCCGGCAATGATCAGCTCAGGCGTGTTCCGTCTTATCCTGTCTCTGGATAACCTACGGCTCACGGCGACCGGAGGGCCCCCACGACGGGCTGCTGCCGCGGGAGCAAGACCGATGAGTCCGTCAGACGAGTCTGGAGGCCGGTTAATCTTGGCGGGCACCGCGGATGCCCTGAGCAAGCTGGTCGATCACGTCGGCCGCTGGGCGGCGTGGCTTTGCCTGCCGGTGATTGTGCTCCTGTTCTTGCAACTGCCGCTGCGCAATATCGTCCATGCCGGCAATAACACCGACAACGATTTCGGCCAGGTGATCTTCGCCGCCTTCTTTATGCTCGGCATTCCCTTCGCCATGCGTTACGACGCGCATGTGCGGGTCGACATCTTCTATCAGCGCCTGACGGCGCGGCAGCGTGCCGCCATCGACCTCGCCGGCACGGTGCTGTTCCTGCTGCCCTGGCTCGCATTGGTCGGCTGGTATTCGCTGCCGATCGTGCTGAATTCGTTGTTCGAGATGGAGAAGTTTGCGGAGACCTATACCCCGGGTTATTTCATCCTCAAGCTGCAGCTGTTTTTCTTCGTGGCCTTGGTCGGGTTGCAGGCAATCGCCAACATCATACGCGCCGCCCTGGTGCTGACGCGGACGCCGGGAGACCGACGCTGACACCCGAGCAGAGCCTGGGCCTGGCGCCCTCGGCGCCGGAGGGGATGGGGCTGGCGATGTTCGTCAGCGTCTTCCTCTTGTTGATGTTCGGATTCCCAGTGGGATTCACGCTCACTGGCACGGCGATCGGCATGGCCGCGCTGGGCGCGCTTCTGCAATTATTCGATTTCCACCTGCTGTCGGCGCTGCCGCTGCGCATCACCGGGCTGATGGAGAACGACCTGCTCCAGGCGGTGCCGCTGTTCCTCTATCTGGGCGTGGTGCTGGAGCGCACCACGCTCGCCGCCGACCTACTCGAGGGCATGAGCGGGCTGTTCGGCAAGCGCGCCGGCGGCATCGGTGTCGCCAGCTTCATCATCGGCGCGCTGTTCGCGCCTATGACCGGCGCGGTCGGCGCCACCGTGTTGACTATCGGGCTTTTGGCGCTGCCGAGCATGCTCGATGCCGGCTACGACAAGCGCCTGGCGAGCGGCATCGTGTGCTGCGCCGGCACGCTGGGCACCATCCTGCCGCCTTCCATCATCCTGATCCTACTCGGCGATTATATGCAGGGCGCGACCGTCGAGGCGCAACTGGCGCGCGGCGAAACCGTGGTGAACCCGCTCACCGTCGAGGACATCTACATGGGCGCGCTCGCCCCGGCGGCGTTGGTGCTGGGTCTCGGGATATTCTATGTCGTGCTGGTGGCGTACCTGCACCCCGAGCGCTGCCCGCCCTCACCCGCCGTGCTGGCGCGTAAGCCGAGCTTCGGCGAGCTGGTCTTCCGCCTGTTCACGCCGCTGGGTCTGATCCTGTTCCTGCTCGCCGCCATCATCACCGGCCTGGTCTACACCGTCGAGGCGGCGGCCTCTGGCGCCATCGGCGCCACTATCTACACGCTGGCGCGCGGCCAGCTTACGATTCGGCGCCTGACCGAAACCGTTCAGACGACGATGAAGCTCACCGCCATGGTATTCATGCTGCTGATCGGCGCCACCACCTTCTCGCTGGTGTTCCGCGGCTTCGATGGCGACGTCTATGTGACGCGCCTGCTCACCGCGCTGCCCGGCGGCACGGTCGGTCCGGTGGCGGTGGTGATGGCGGTATGCTTCGGGCTGGGGTTCTTCCTCGACGCGATCGAGATCATTTTCCTGGTGATCCCGATCGCGATGCCGCCGCTGCTGTTCCTCGGCGTCAACCCGGTGTGGCTGGCGGTGCTGACGGCGATCAATCTGCAGACCAGCTTCCTCCATCCGCCCTTCGGCTTCGCGCTGTTCTTCATGCGCGGCGTCGCGCCCAAATCGATCTCCACCCTCGACATCTATTGGGGCGCGGTGCCCTTTATCTGCGTGCAGATCATCGTGCTGGCGCTGGTCTGGCTCGAGCCGCGCATCGTCACCGCCATCCCCGAGCACTGGAATGGCGCCCCCATTGCCGCGCCCGCGCCGGTCTCGACCCCCAGCACCACGGATATCGTGATCCCCGGCCCGGCCGCTGCGGGATCGGGCATGCGCTGACCGGGAGCCCCAAACGCGGACTTTTCAAGCCCTGCTCGGCGCCGGCGGGTGCGGCCAAATTGACCTTGGGCCCGGTCCCTGATCGTGTATGCTCGCGCCTAAGCTTGGCGCGTGGCCAAAAGCCGGGGCCGAGGCAAAAATCAAACCAGGGAGGAAATACCCATGAATCGACGTAAGTTCTTGGCTGCCGGCGGCGTCGGATTGGCGGCCGGCACCATTGCCGCGCCGGCGATCGCGCAATCGATGCCGACGCTCAACTGGCGCATGGCGTGCAGCTGGCCGAAGAGCCTCGACACGCTCTTCGGCGGCGCCGAATACATGTGCAAGCGCATCGCCGAGATGACCGACAACAAGTTCCAGATCCGCGTCTTCGCGGCGGGCGAGATCGTCCCGGCGCTTCAGGTGCTCGACGCGGTGCAGAACGGTACCGTCGAGATGGGGCACAGCGCCAGCTACTATTATGTCGGCAAGGACCCAACCTTCACCTTCGACGCCACGGTGCCGTTCGGCATGAACTACCGCGCCATGAACGCTTGGCAGCGGCACGGCGGCGGCCAGGAGCTCCTCAACGAGTTCTTTGCCGGCTACAACATCATCCCGTTCCCGGCCGGCAACACCGGCACCCAGGCGGGCGGCTGGTGGCGCAAGGAGATCAACACGGTCGACGATCTGAAGGGCGTCAAGTTCCGCATCGGCGGCTGGGGCGGTGCGGTGCTGGTCAAGCTCGGCGTGGTGCCGCAGACGCTTGGCGGACCCGATATCTATCCGGCGCTTGAGAAGGGCACCATCGACGCGGCCGAATGGGTCGGCCCCTATGACGACGAGAAGCTCGGCTTCTACAAGATCTGCAAGTATTATTACGCGCCCGGCTGGTGGGAGGGGCAGACCAACCTGTCCGCCTACGTCAATCTCAATTCATGGAACCAGCTGCCGAAGGTCTATCAATCCGTCATCGCGGTCGCGGCGGGCGACGCCGACACCTGGGTGCTCGGCAAATACGATATCGACAATCCGGCGGCGCTGAAGCGTCTCATCGCCGGCGGCACGCAGCTGCGCTATTTCTCGCGGCCGATCATGGAAGCCTGCTTCAAGGCGTCGCGCCAGCTCTATACCGAGGAATCGGCGCGCAATCCGAAGTTCAAGAAGATCTACGACCAGTGGACCCCGTTCCTCGCCACCGAAGACGAATGGTTCCGCGTCGAGGAGCAGCAATTCGACAACTTCATGTACGGCAAGGTTGGCGTCAAGGCCTAACCGGCGGCGCACAAGATCGCGAAAAGCCCCGCGGCAACGCGGGGCTTTTTATGGTCCGGCGCGGCGCGGGATTACTTGAAGGTGGGTGGCGGGCTTTCATCGACCGGCGGCGCCTCGAAATGGACGGTGTTGGGATTGATCCCGGTGCCTTTGTCGAGCGAGCCCAGCACCATCTGCGGGAAGCCGATGATGATGCCGACCATGATGATCTGGATCACAACGAAAGGGATGATGCCCCAATAGATCTGCCCGGTGGTGAGCGGCGCCATGCGCTTGCCGGTGACGCGGTCGGTGTATTCCTCGCTTGGCGCGACGCTGCGGAGATAGAACAGCGCGTAGCCGAAAGGCGGATGCATGAACGAGGTCTGCATGTTGACGCCCAAGAGCACGCCGAACCAGATCAGGTCGATGCCGAGCTTCTCCGCCACCGGGCCGAGCAGCGGCACAATGATGAAGGCCAACTCGAAGAAATCGAGGAAGAAGGCCAAGAAGAAGGCCATCGTGTTGACTACGATCAGGAATCCGATCTGCCCGCCCGGCAGGTTGGTCAGCAGATGCTCGACCCAGAGATCGCCATTGACGCCGCGGAAGATGAGGCTGAACACGGTCGAGCCGACCAGGATGAACATGACGAAGGAGGAAAGCTTCGCCGTGGTGTCCATCGCCTGCTTGAGGAGCTTGATGTCGAGCCGCCGGTTGGCGAAAGCCAGGATCAGCGCGCCGGCCGAGCCCATGGCGCCGCCTTCGGTCGGCGTCGCGATGCCGAGGAAGATGGTGCCGAGCACCAGGAAGATGAGGCCCAGAGGCGGCATCATCACGATCACGACCTGGCGCGAGAGCAGGCTGAGGATGTTCAGGTTGAGATACTTGTCGGCCAGCGCCACGACATAGGCGGCGGCGCCCACCGCCGCACAGGCCCAGATCGGGTGCAGGATGTCGTAGTCTGACAGCAGATAGGCCGCAGCGACGGCGATCGCCACGATAATAACGAGCGACGGATAGCCCGCCTTGCCGCTGGGCTCGCGCACCGTGATGGCTTCGAGCGGCAGCGCCGGCATATAGGTTGGCCTTACGAACGAGACGATGAGGGTCCAGACGGCGTAGAGCGCCGCGAGGCTAAGGCCCGGTATGAAGGCGCCCTGATACATGTCGCCGACCGAGCGGCCGAGCTGGTCGGCCATCACGATCAGCACTAGGCTCGGCGGAATAATTTGCGCCAGCGTACCCGAGGCGGCAATCACGCCCGCCGCCACCCGCCGGTCGTAGCCGTAGCGCAGCATGATCGGCAGCGAGATGAGCCCCATCGAGATCACCGAGGCCGCGACCACGCCGGTCGTTGCCGCCAAGAGCGCGCCGACGAAAATCACCGCATAGGCAAGCCCGCCGCGGATCGGCCCGAACATCTGGCCGATGGTGTCGAGCAGATCCTCGGCCATGCCGCTGCGCTCGAGGATAAGGCCCATGAAGGTGAAGAACGGAATCGCCAGCAGCGTGTCGTTCGACATGATGCCGAAGACGCGCTGCGGCAGGGCGCCGAGCAGCTCGGGACCCAACAGCCCGTAATGGATGGCGATGGCGCCGAACAGCAGGCCGTTGGCCGAAAGCGAGAACGAGACCGGATAGCCGATCATCAAAAGGATGATCAGCATCGCGAACATGATCGGCGCGATGTTGGCAAGGAACAGCGCGGTCATGGCTCGCCTTCGGGCTTCATCACCATGTCCTCCGCAATCGCGGCTTCGGAGCCGTGGAATTGGCGCGGCGTCGGATCCGGAATGCGGCCCATGAGGAAGGCCGCGCGCTTGATGATTTCCGAGACGCCCTGGATCACCAGCAGGAAGAAGCCGACCGGCATCATGAGCTTTACCGGCCAGCGCAACAGGCCGCCGGCATTGGGCGAATACTCGGTGAGCGCGAAGGATTCGGTGAACACCGGCCAGGCGAGCGTCATGATGATGAGCGCCATGGGCAAAAGGAAAAATATCCCGCCCAGGAGGTCGATCCAGGCGCGGGTGCGCGGGCTGAGCCGGCTGTAAATGATGTCGATGCGGACATGCTCGTTGCGCAAGAGCGTGTAGCCCGCGCCGATCAGAAAGAAGCCGGTGTAGAGGTACCATTGCAGCTCGAGCCAGCCATTCGAGCTGTAGTTGAAAAGGTAGCGCACCACGGCGTTACCGGAACTTACCAGCACCGCGGCGAGCACCAGCCAATAGACCGTCGTGCCGATCCTCTCGTTGAGAGAATCGATGCAGCGGCTCAAGAACAGCAGGAAATTCAAACCCGAAACCTCTCCCGATCCCGATGCGGCCATAATGGCATGGGGTTTTGGCCGTTTCCAGTTTTCATCGGCCGGCGCCCGCGCTAGCGAAAGAACACCGCCATCACCGCCAGCAGCAGCGGCAGCAGGCAGATTGCGGACCAGCCGATATAGGCGAAGAAGTGCGGCATCGTGACGCCGTGGCTTTCGACGATCGACTTCACCATCAAATTGGGCGCGTTGCCGATATAGGTCATGGCGCCGAAATAGCTGGCTCCCGCCGAGATCGCGGCAAGCGTCAGTGCCAGCGGTCCGCTCAGCAACTTGGCGTCGTCGCCGGCCAGGCCGAAGAACACGAGATAGGCCGGCGCGTTGTCGAGCACCGAGGAGAGCGCGCCGGGCAACAGATAGAACAGCGGCACCACCGGCTGGCCCGCCGTGAAGACCGCGTTGAACAGCGCCGATCCCGGCCCGGCCTGGCCCGCCGCCATGATGGCGTCGACCGGGATCAAGGCGACGAAGATCGCGGCGAACAGAATCGAAACTTCGATAATGGGCGTCCAGACGAAGGCGTTTTCCTGGCGCGTCGCCGGGTGGGTGAGCTTCAGCGACAGTGCACCGAGGACGAGGAACAGCACATCGGCCAGGATGTCGTCGAAGCTCCAGGCAACGCCGAAGAGATCGAGCGCGCCGGGCCATGACCAGAATGTGCGCAGCATCATGGTGATCGCCGCGCCAAGCAGCAGCAGTATATTGATCCCGCCGGCGATGCTCAGTTTCTCGATCTCAGGCAGTAGCTCGCCGGATTGTGGCCGATGCCCATAGATATGGCGGTCGACGGCATAGAATACCACCAATACCGCGGCGGCCAACGTCACCGTTGGCATGAACAGGTGCAAAACCGGCCAGAAGAAAGGCACGCCGCGCAGATAGCCGAGGAACAGCGGCGGATTGCCGAGCGGCGTCAACGCGCCGCCGATATTGCACACCAGGAAGATGTAGAAGACATAGATGTGCCCCGTCCGCGCGCGGTGGCGGTTGGCGCGCAACAGCGGCCGCAGCATCAACATCGAGGCGCCCGGCGTGCCGATGCAACTCGACACGGCGGTGCTGATGCCCAGGAGCACGGTGTTCACACCGGGCGTCCCGTGCGGCGCGCCCCTGATCCGGAGACCGCCGGCGATGACGAACAGCGCACCCAACAGCAGCACGAAGGGCAGATAGGTGTTGAGCGCCATGTCCAGCAGCCGCAGGCTCGCCGCGCCGGCGCCTTCGTGCAGCAAATCGGGCACGACGAAGGCCAGCGCCCAGAATGCGACCAGCTTGCCGTAATGCCGGCCCCAGATGCCGGGAACCGCCAACGGCGCTGCGGCAATGGTCAGCAGCAGTCCGACGAAGGGCAATCCCCAGGCGAGCGTCGTATAAGGCATTCCCCCCGCCGTTCATGATCTTGGCCGACGCCATGGCATCGCCGCCCCGCGCTGGCGTCATCAGCGTCAAAAATGCCTGCCGCCGTTATACGCTATCGATTGAGGAATTCTTCCCCTGGCAGCGCTTGGTGGACACAGCCATGGCCTGCTCGACCTGTGCGTCACCCGGCTGCAAGACTAACACGCGAACGATTCCGCTCCCTGCGACGATTGACCATTCCATGGTGCGCACCGTTGGAGCGGGCGATGGGAATCGAACCCACGACATACAGCTTGGGAAGCTGATGTTCTACCACTGAACTACGCCCGCAAAACCTTTATTTGATCCGTGTCTCTCGCATTCCGCCCTAAATCTTACCCGGAGAATACCCGGAGCTTTGGAACGATCTTCGGCTCCGGGTAAAATCCACCGACACTTATATTATGCGCAGCGGGAAGCGCCAACTCCCCGCCGGCACTCGCGCCGGGCCATTTTCATTTTGGACTTGACCGGGTTTTTAAGCCGGTCAATTCGCCTGTAAGCCATTGCGGCGAGTCGCAAACCCTCCCCGAACCTCCACAAAAGATAACCACGGTTGATCGGCGGAGCCATTCCGTCGTAAGAAGATCGCATCGTAGCGGACACTCGCACGCGGCCCTAACTGGCACGGCGAACCCCGCCATCCCCCGACGCCATCACCGAACTTGAAGGACGCGATCATGCGTGAGCAACGCCTGTGGCCGATCATGTTGTCCGTCTCTGAGGCGAGCCGCGCCTTGAACGTAGATCGCAAAGTTATCTACGGCTGGATCGACAACGGCCTTCCGCTTTTCCAGATCGGAGTCCGCCGAAAGTTTTTCGTCGAGGATTTGGTCGCGTATCTGCGCACGCATCTGAAACAGGTTCAACGGAGAACGCCATGATTGATTATGCAAAAGAGGGACGAGTCAAAGCCATCTGCGCAGAGAACGGTGTTCTCGCCGATTGCCTTGACGACATCGCGTTGCAGGTCCGCGCTGGTCGTCTCACCGAAGCCGAGTTGCCCCAACGGATCAAAGAATGGAAGGCAACGGAGAACCATCATTACTTCCATCGCGGCGAAGCGGACGACCGAGAACTTTTCGTCAAGGCGTTCGGCGAGTCGCCGTCGCTCCAAGCCAAGGGTGACGTGTTCAAGAAGTACGGGGCCGCTCGCACGGCCGAAATCGCTGCGCAGTTCGGGACCACGATCACCGGACTCAAGCCGGGCAAGACGCCCGACAGTTTCAAGACGAACGGCAACGGCGGCGATCACGGCGGCAACCCCTTCGCCAAGTTGCGCGACCCGGTTACGGGCGTCGTCAACAAAGCCATCGAACGAGAAATCGGCGGGATGATCGACCGACTCGGCCGAAAAAAGGTCGAAGCCATCGCCCGCAGTGCTGGCAAGACGATCAGCGGTCTACCGCTGCGCACCTAACAGGGGGTTCACATGGGATCACGTCAAATCGAACACGGTAACAGTCAGAGCTTGGATATTGCTCGGCGTTCGAGTCGTAGCAAGGCGGCGGACGGACCCGCGCCCATTCACAAAGGGATGGCGTCACAGACGCGCGGCACGCTCGGCGGACCAACACAAGGCAACCCGCCGGACGCATCATCGCCGCTCCCGACTGATCCGAGCCGAGCGGGAAAATCGTTTCCCGTTCCAGGCATCACGCACGGGATGTCGTCTCGTAGCGACCGTGGTCATTTTGATCCGGCCTTCGCTCACGCAGTTTTTTCTGAGGCCAGCCGGGCACCGGACGACTACGCCCGCGACCTTCACACGGCTTTGCCGGGTGCAGTCAAAGAGGACTAACGACCATGCGCGGCGAAATCAAGTTTTGGGACGACAAACGCGGGTTCGGTTTCATCAAGATCGCGGGCGAACAGAAAGACGTGTTCATTCACATCACCGCCGTGCAGAACGGCCCGCCGTTCACGGGCGACATGGTGGAGTTTGAAATGGGCAACGACAAGCGCAGCGGCAAACAACAAGCGGCGAATGTCCGTATCGTAGGAGGCAGCGGTGGGATCAGCTAACCAGCCAAGAGATAGTCACGGAAGATGGGCCGCCGGAGGTTCGGGTTCTGCATCGGGGGACCATCAATCGGAGTCCCCGAGCACCACTCACCGCAACGTCTCCGGCATCGCGGTGCCGCGCTCGGTTCCTGTTGTTCGTCTCGACAACAAGGGAAGCCCGGACGTTAAGTCGTTCAAGGGTTCGGCACGATCAGACAAGATCGCGGCACTACGCGCCGTCGATCAGAAGCACTACGGCATTCCGGGCGACGTGGGCAACCGCGTCGGCAAGATGCTCCCGAGCGACCTACGCGGACCATCCGCGAAGGGATGGCCGTACAACAACTAACGGAGGACTCAGCTATGGCTACGCAAACCACTACTGGAAAGAAGTCGAAGCCGCCGGGCGCACCGGCAACCTTGAAACAAGGAACAAGACCGGCGGGCGAGACGTACAAGAGCGACTTGACCAAGGGCACGCTCGCCCGTGGCGGACTCGGGCCTGTACGCAAGGACCCGATCACGGGCGCGGAAGTCGCGCGCACCGGCTACGGTCAAAACACATTCTCCGGCGCGTCAAGCTCGGGAGTCGAGGAAAGCTCCAAGCTGTCCGACTTCGACATCACCGTGGACGATCCGGCACTCGACAAGCTGGTCAAACAAGGCATCGGCTCGAAGGCGAACGATGCGCCGCAGGAAATGGTCGGACAAGAGCGTCCGATCAGCGACGAACCGATCACGCCATCCTACGGCATGAAGTCGCCGAACATGAAGGCGGGCACCTATGGAACGCTACCGGCCAAAGGACAAGGCACGGCAACGGTCGCAACGGCGCAGCCAGTTCGTAAGCCGAGCTAACGTCGTAGTTGAGCCGTTCACGGCAACGGCGCAACGGTTGACCGATCTAAGTCTCGCCATGGTCATTCCGTGGCGTGACTACAGCCAAGTCGGCATGACAACCGGCTGGCCGCAGTGGTGGATGAATGACGAGAACGAGTCGGAACGGATGCAAGAGATTTTGGACGCAACACAAGACGAGGTTTTGCCATGGCAAATGTAGACCTGTTCGACGCTCACAACCGCCTGAATTTTCCGACCTTGGAGCAAATCGAGGCGATGCCGAAGGAAGTTCAAGATCGGTTCAAGCCGGTAAGCGAAGCGAAGGCCGTTCTCGACGCCGCGACCAAACACCGGGAGTCCGTTGCGCAGCGCATCGCGGCGAACGATGCCGAGCGCGCGGCGACAACGGAGCAAATGAATACGATCCGACCGTCAGGTACAGACGCGGATCGGACCCGCAACATCAAGGCGCACATCGCATCGGAACAGCGACAGCGCCGACTCGAAAGAGGACTACCGGAATAAAAATCCCCGTCTCGACATCGGCGGGGTTCGGCGGCGTGACCCACAGACACGCCTGCTACCGGCCGGGCGGCGGCTAATCCTTCCCGCCGTCCGGCCACCTAATCAGTTCGTCCGCTACTTTTTCAGGGAGACAAAGCGGACGGAAAGCGGCCCGAGCGCGTGTGCTGCCATGTACGGTGCTCGGGCTGACCAAATAACGGAGTGAGCCATGAGCGTGTACGACAAGATGCCGCCGAAGCCAAAAACGAAGCCGACGCCCGCGTTCAACGTGCGCGAAGGCCGTCTGCCGGTTCTCCGACATGACAAGGTGATGGTCGGTCACGTCGGGCCTCGCGCGACTGAGGCGACTCTCGGCAAATTCGGGATCAAGCACGGCGGCTCAATCCAAAAAATTCAAGGGCGCGATTGTTGGGTCGGTAACAAGCCGCCGTCGCTCACGCTCGCACAGACATCCGCCGCTGGTACGAACCCGGCTATCCCTCCACCGAAGATCGGCGGCGCGGCATGACCAGCAATCTAAAGGGCAAGGAATTCGAGGCCAAGCTCGCCGAAATTCTTGACACGATCAGTCAGGACCCGGCGCTTGAGCGCGCGATGCGCTTGGCATCGTACAGCCCGAAGATGATTTGGACATGGCTTAAGCGCAGCGGTGAAGGCGATCAGAAGTTTTTGGTCGCGTGGCCCGACAGAAAGTCGAAAGAGAAAATCCAATTCAGCGATGCCGTGGTTCTCGCGCGCCGACTCCACAAGGTCAAGATGGATGCCTCCATTCGATCAGCGGTGGATGTCGGCATTCCTGTGACCCAAGTGTTCCAGGGTGCCGTTGTATGGGAACAAGATGCCGAACTGTTGGCGGAGTGGGGCGGCGATACGCCAGAAGCCAAGGAAGCGGCCGAACGCATCGGCGGCGTTCAAGACTATCCGTACAAGCATGTGATGAACGCGAAGGGCAAGCTCGAACGAGTCCCGCTCACACTCATGCAACCTGCACCGGCTGCGCTACGGCAGCATGTCATCCGTTCGCTGTTGCCGCAAGAATACAACCCGCCGGAAGTTCGTTCGATCAGCACCGAACACAGCGGATCAGTGCTGATCGTTGGCGCGAACCGTGCGCCTTATGCCAAGGACTACGTTGCACCCGACACGCCGATCAAACAAGACCTGCAACAGCGACTCGCCGATCTACGGGCACGCGGCCCGGTGCACAAGCACGCACTCGACAAGAACGGGCTCAAGACGGTGCCGAAGCTCGGCGCGGGTTCTACCTCGAACGATCCGCCGGAGAAGAATGGATACGGTGCAGCGCCGCAAGTCGATGCCGATGGCCATATCGTAGGTGCGCGAGTGCAGCCGATGATCGGGCGCAACGGTAAGCCCGCGCCCGGCGGCTTTAGCGCAACGACGGGTCGTCCAACATGACCGACATTTTTGACAAGCTGACTCGCAGCGAACCCGAAACGGAGCGGGAAGTTGGCACGATCAACAAGCTCGGCATCCGCTGCATCAACGCGATGGCAGTTCCGGTTCGCGCCCTGTCGGCGGAGGACATCGAAGCAACCGAAGTCGCCGCACTCACCGCGTCTCAATTTCCAATTCCGTTTTGGGATTTGGATAATCCCGATGGTCCGTTGCTCGAACCGCTAATGACTCAGGACTACGCCGTGCTCAAAGCGGAGGGCATTTCGCCGGAGGAATGGGAAATCGCGGTTTTAGAAGAACAGATGGAGAGAAGCAAATGACGAACCCCCTCAGACAACAGATGGTCGCCCGCGCGGTGCAGAAGGCACACAACGGCAAGCTCGAAATCAACGTGCGCAATGTCAGCATGTACTTGCCGGGACCTGCCGCGTTCGATCCGAAGCTCAAGGCGATGGAGTCGTTCGAGCTAGACGACACGGACCTTTCGCCATATTTGCCCGCGCCGACTCCCGAGCCTGCCATGACGCTCGCCGAGCGGCTGGCCGATGTGGAAATCGAATTCGTGCCGCCCGAGCCGGTTGAGCCGCCTGCCGTTCGTTATCAGTGGCTACAGAACCGAATGCTCGAACTGGAACGCGAACGGGTCGATCTTCGCTTCTCCCACGACACGTCGATCCGCGACGAAATCAACGCGCGCAACGAACTGGACAAGATCGCCCGCGCGTTCATGAATGGATTGACGCGGGTCACGCCGGACCAGTTGCTTAAGCAACACGCGCAAGCCGAAGCCGAGACGAGACGTAAGATCGCGGCCGGAGAACTTCCGAAGCCGCACCGTGTCAACACCGTGGGACCGTCTGCGCTTGATCGCTACATGGCTGCGCAGCGCGGCGGCAATCCCGGCTTTGCCGGTCGTGGCTATGCGCGCGGCGCTCAACCGGCCAACAAGCGGTTGATGTTCGATCCGAAGGCATTGCCCGGCTCGGGCCTGCCACAACTCAAGGAACCCGTATGAAGCTCCCGCATTACATCCGGTTTGTAATGCGGGTCATCTGGCGGATTTGGGTGATGGAGCACTTCCACCATGAGCACCAACGTAAAGCAACCGAAACGGAGTTGGGCTAAGCCGCTCGTTGCCGATGTTTCGGACTCGGCGTGCTTCGATGATCTTCGGTGGAAGGCTGGCACCGCCTACGCGACGTTTGCGAAGGACGGTTCGCAGTACACCTACGACATGAGCCGCGCGGACTTCAAAGAATGGATGGACAACCCGCTCGGCGAATTCTTCAACGCGAACGTAAGAGACTGACCGATGTCACGCGGACCATGGAAGGCAGAGACACACGCCCGGCGGAACGGCGGCGACGGTCATGGCCCGCTGTCTAATGCGCAGCGGACGCCGAACGATCACGTTGAGCCGTGGAAGGATAAGCGCAAGGAAGTTCGGGCAAAGGTGAAGGCCGAGCTTGATGCGCTGCGCAGTAGCATTCTGTCGAAGGTGGCGAGTCAGAACCGCAAAGAGGCGTTGGCGCGCCACGCGCCGCGCTACATCGGGCACCCTTGCATCAAACACGACAACGCCGAGCGGTACACGGTGACGGGTCACTGTGTCATCTGCGCGCGGGAAATCAGAGACGAAGTGCGCGGCATCGCCGTTAAGCCGCGCCTTGATCGCAAGCCACGGCCGACAGTGGCGGCAATGCGCAAGCCGCTGATCGGCATCAATCGAGGGTTCGATGACGAACGGGCAGTGTCATGAGTATGGAAACAGATGAAGTGGAATTCGACCTGACGAAACGCCGATGCGAGCGCGAAGGCTTCTATCTGGGGCGTCACAAGAATTTCGACCCGGTGCTCGGCGGCGGCGACCTGTACTTGATGCCGAAACAGAAGTTCGGCGGCGAGCGCAATCCGTCTTTGCTGTCCTACGTTGACAGCGACACGGTTCATCACTTCCTCAACGAACAGATTAAATCTAAAAAGGACAATGCCTGTTGAAGTGTAGACCATGTAGGCGTATCTGAAACGCGAAACGCCCCCGGCTACCACCCCGGAGGCGTTTCAGGAATAGGTGTTGAAGGCACCACATCCAATGACCACGAAACCCCAAGTAGAGAATGCGGACTCCCCTGTCAAGCGTGAGCTTGACCAGCTCGAACTGATCGAACGCGTGCCCGCGTTGCAGCGTGAAGCCGCTCGTACTGGCCGCCGGGTACTCGACGCACGCGGCTATCCAATGCCGTTGCTGATCCTGCCGAACCATCCTGCCGTGATCGCCTACGTCAATGAATGCGCTGCGCATCCGTCAGGCCGTCAGGCCGTCAACGACTTGCGCACCGCTCGCCGAAATCTCATAGCCGCTCAGGTTAACTACAAAGAACGCGTGCTCTACAGAATGCGCCACGATATACGCGAGTGGTCGGACGGTGGCGTGTTTGTTTCCTTGTCCGCCATCATCGAAGCCCGAGCCGACGCGATACACTGGCGCAAGGTCATCAACAAGTTGGAAGCGGCAGAAAAGATGGAACAACAGAGAAGATGGAATGCCGCGCGACTGCGCGTCACGCCGATCTAAGGACGGTCCCCTATGAGCACCACGGCCACAAAGACAGCGGACAACTACTTTTGGATCATGTCCGAAAACCGTTTCATGTACGCGCCGACTCGTTCGCTTTTCGAGAAGTCGGCAGTCGTCAAACAACTCGGCAAAGAAGATGCGATACTCGTTGAGGACACCCGCGTCTGTTCTAACCTTTGCTGGCTACCCGGCGCGGACACGTTCATCACCGACATGGCAGTGAACGAGGGCGAGCTAGAACCATTCGCGGGGAATAATCTGTTCAACCTTTACAAGCCGCCGAAGCCGCTACGCGAAGATGCCGATCCGGCCAAGGCACAGTTCTGGCTCGACATCGGTTATGCGATCTATCCCGATGACTTTGACCACATCCTCGATTGTCTCGCTTTCAAGGTTCAAAATCCGGGCGAGAAGATCAACCATTGCCTTGTGCTCGGCAGTCCGTTGCAAGGCATCGGCAAGGATGCGATCCTATTTGCTACCAAGCGCGCCGTGGGCCGCGCGAACTGGCGCAGCAAGGGTGCGACCGCCATCATCAAGAACATCGAAAACAACTTCACGCCGTTCCTGAAATCGACCATCCTGCAAATCAGTGAAGTGCACGAAATGGGCGAAAAGCGGTTCGGCTTCTATGACTCGATCAAGGATTGGTGCGCGGCACCGCCCGATATGTTGACCGTTGCCGACAAGAACGTCAAAGAGCATCCGATCTTGAACGCGGTGCTCCCGATCTTCACCACGAACCATCTGACTGACGGTCTCTATATCGAGCCGAGTGATCGCCGCACCTACTTCGCGTGGTCGCGCGCTCAACCGAGCCAATTCAGCAAAGAGTTTTGGGACGCCTATTTTCTCCGGCTCAAGAACGGCGACGATGAACACGTCGCGGCGTTCCTGCAAGCTCGGGACCTGTCGAAATTCTCGCCGGGCGAGCCGCCGATCAAGACGGAAGCATGGAAGCAAGCCGTCGCCGCGAACCGCGCGCCAGCCGATGCCGAGCTTAGCGACCTGCTAGACGCAATGGCAGACGATTGGGCGTTCGAGACGGGCGAACTTGGCTGCGCTCGTCCATTTGCTGTGACGCTGGATCAGATGCACCGGCATCCGCGTGCAACCGATGCGCTGCGCTTGTTGTTCGGTGATCGCGGCAAGGCTCGAACCGCCGCGCACCGGCTCGCCACGGCACAGTTCGGCAGTTTCGACAATCCCGACCGCGCCGATGGTCTGTGGAAGATCAACGGCCGCGCTCAGACGGTCTATGCTTGGGCGGAGTTGTCGCCGGGCGAGAAGATGGAAGCCGTCGCCGAACTGATCCGCATTGAGACCTTGCCGAACAAGGTCCGCACCGATGCCGAGAATGTAGCAGAGGACGTTGAGTAATGGCCGAAGTCGATATTGGCGGCGCAATGCTTTGGGGCGCATCGGCTCGGGAGTGGGGCCGCACGCTGGCCGACAATCCCTATGCAGCCGCGCCGG
Organism: uncultured Alphaproteobacteria bacterium; assembly: GCA_963823225.1. GTDB lineage: Bacteria > Pseudomonadota > Alphaproteobacteria > Rhizobiales > Xanthobacteraceae > BOG-931. Next base: position 1,018,220 of record CAWGKM010000002.1, read on the forward strand.
GCACCTACACGCTGCACAAGGCATGGCGATACGGGTTCGAGCACGCGGCCGAAGTGCAGGCGCAACACTTCGGTGATGACCCTGCCGAGTCGCACTATGACGATTTGCGCGAACGGCGTGGTTGAGTACCGGCGCGCGGCCGGACTCACTGGCGGCCGTTTATAGGTCACTGCGCCCCGACATCCTTTCACCGATGCCGTTTGCAGGCCCGGCAGGTCGTCAGGTCGTCAGGTCGTTCGGCCTGTCGGTGGTATCAGTGGTGTCAGTGGTTTTCCTACTTATCCCCTTAATAATGACGCGAGATTACATGGGGGATAAGAAACCAGCTGACACCACTGATAGCACTGACGGCGACCGGCGCGCTGTTGATGGTCGGATCGGACGGAGTGGACGGCAGGGACTCGGCGCGGAGGGGGCCAAGATGGTTAATGGCTGCTTAAGAATTCCTGCAAAATTGGACCTATCAGCCGTCGCGGCATCTTTTTTAACGGTACTAAGCAAGGTAAATCAACGGGTTACCCGGAGGGTCCGGGTATTAACCCTCTAAACCCTTGATTGGACTCGGCTCCACGTCAGCCCACTAACCTGTCGTGTCGTGGCGATCTTCACCCTACTTTTTTGCGTTAATAGGCGGTTGCCACCGCCAGGCGGTGGACGAGGCTCACGGAAGCCGACCGGGCACCATGGGATCGTCAATCTTAGTTGGATGGCGACCATGGATGGCGACCATGGATGGCGACCATGGATGGCGACCATGACGAGCCACGGGGAAGGCTTCACGCGACCGGCCGTTAAGCAAGTCCTGCATGAGCCCTATTGCCTTGTCGTCCTGCGGCGAAGATCGAGACCCCCTCCGTTTTTAAATGAAATCAGATTTTTCGAGAATGTTTGCTTCGCGTGAGCCGCCGCTGTTACGCTCGACGCCATGCCCGACGCCAAGCCCAACACCGACACGCCTGAGCCGGTCAAGTTCCCCGTCGTGGTCGAAGTGAACGGCGTCAAGGTCGAAGTCACATTGCTTTTGAAGCCCGGCACCACTGTGACCCTCGCGGAAACAAAAACCACGACCGAGCCGACGCCTTTAACCGACTCGAAAGCATAACATTGACCCGAAGCGCCAGTCGGCAATAGGAAAGGGCGCGCTCGCCTCTCACAGCCAACGCGCCCCTTCACTCCCGAATGCGTCCGCCCGACCGAAGGCGAGACGTGACGCCGACCTGAACCGGGTATCGCCCGCACCGTAGCGTGGCCGCGTTGCGGCTCCATTTCGGCAATCCCGAAAATTTTAGTGTTGCAGGAACGCAATGCGGCGCTCCGATTGCCAGCACAAGCCGCACGTTGAACAGCTTTCCGTCCTGCCGATTTGCTCCGGGCAAAGGATCGCGTCGGGCGGGACCTGATAAGGGTGTTCGACTGAAATCGTCGAGCGCGTCTCCGATGGCGCATTGGAGAAGCGCATGGCGAAGCGATCCCAATGGACCAATGATGCCAGCGCGGCGGCAATCGGATCGTTCCAGTGTGCCGTGTATCCCCACACATGCAGCGCGGAGTGTCGCGCCAGCAAGCGACGCCAGAGCGCGACGTATTGCAGCGAGTAGAAATCGCCGAGATTGTGCAGGCGCACCGCGAAGCCGTTCGGATGGTCAATGTCGAGAAGCGCTACCTCGCGCTCTAATCGCCATTCCAGGTCCGGCCCCGCTTGGACTCGATCCGCGAAGTGCATCTTGTTGCCGTAGCACGAACGACAGTGCATGACAACTTCGCGGACACGTCGCGCGTTCTTCAAGCGTGAGGGTCCAGACTGGAAAGCCTTTCCACTTACTTTTCAGAATTTCGTCGCCGATCTTGCGCGAGTGCTCGCCACGTTTAAGCGCCCATCGGTCGCCGCTGCGAGCCGGGCGCACCGTGCTTGGATAGATCGTGCGGTCACCCATGATGGCAGGATGATCGTGCGGCGGCATGGAGGCTGACTGCCCGTTGAGCGGACGCGACGCGAACCGGCTCTTGGTCCGCCGCGCCGTCATGCTGCTTCGCTTAAGTCGTCCTCGACTTCGGCAGGGACGATCAAGTCATCCCATGTCAGATTGAGGCGGGCGCGTTGCCGCTCGACAATGAGAGCGGCGCTGGCGCGTTCGGCGGCGTGCTCCGATCCGAGCATGGCAAGCGCCTTGAGCAATTCCTTGCGCGCACCTTTGGGGACTCGCTTGGTGTCGGCACCAAACAACTGCGCGACGGCGACGGCCCGCGCCGTCTGGAATTCGGCTTGCGCCTTTTGCGCTAGCGCTTCCTCGGCAGTCATCGGCCGCCGCGACTGTTTAGGCGCCTGAACAGCGGCTCGTTTGGTCTTTGACTGAGGCCCGAACGGCGTATCTTTGAAACCCGACGCCTGCCATTTCAAGAGCGTGTTAACCCAAGCCGGTGACCGGCCGATGGCCTTGGCGCTCTGGCGCTGTGTCGCGCCCTGCTTACGGGCTTCGGCGAGGTATTCGGCGGCCTGCCGAAAGCTGCCTTCGCCCGCCGCAATGGCCCGACGTGCCTTGTCGTGAAGTTTGGCGATGGTCCCCATTCGGCCAGTGTGGCATGGGGGCGTTGCTATTCCGTAAAG
>CAWGKM010000003.1:0-2695729 GCA_963823225.1 uncultured Alphaproteobacteria bacterium
CTACTCGATCACCATCAACACCTGATCGGATTCCACTTTATCGCCCACAGCGACCTTGATCGCGGCGATTTTCCCGTCGACCGGGGCTGTAGATGAGATTTTCCATCTTCAGGGCTTCGAGGATCATGAGCTCATCGTCGCATTGCACGCTATCGCCGACCTTCACGAGAATTTTCCAGACATTCCCCGACACCGGGGCGGTAATTTCCTCGCTCATCGAACCCTCTCCTGTTGTAGGCCAAGCACCGCCGATCGACCTTGGTCACGCGCACCCGCATTCCACATCACGCCGCTGCTGCTTTCGGTGTGCAAGGGACAATGTTGGAATTTCGTGGCAATTTACCCCCGAATGATCCGCGGCGTCAGCATCTGGTGGCGCGGGCAGATCGAGATCGGATTCTGATACACCGCGCCAGCGAAGCCCTTGAGATAGGCGCGCAGCGACTTGAGATCGACGATCTCGTCGACGAAGCCGTGCTGGGCGCAATAGGCCGGGCGCGACGTGTCGTAATACTTCTTCGCCATCTCGTTCATCTTGTCGGCGATCGGCTGCAACGGCTTGCCCGAATCCTTGTCCTTGACGGCGCGGCGGCCGTAGGTCGCGACCGCCGCGGTCTCGCCGTGCATGACGGAAATTTCGGTCGCGGCGGTACCGAGTGTGAAGGCGTTGTGGCGGTTGGCTGTCGGTCCGCCCATGACGTAGTGGGCGGCCGCGCTACCTTTGCGCAGCACCACCAGCATCATCGGCACGTCGGTCTGCTGAATCGAATAGATCAGCGATTGACCGAGGCCGAGCAGTTCGGCCCGCTCCGCGATGTCGCCGACGTCGATGCCGGAGGTGTCTTGGAACCAGACGATCGGCAACCGGTCGCGCCCGCACAGTGTCACGAACTCGTTCATCTTGATCAGCCCCTGGCGGTAGAGCTTGCCGCCGATGCCGGGGTAATTGGCGTATTCGGGATAGCCCTTGGGCAGCAGTCCCTGGCGGTTGCCGATGGCGCCGATCAGCATGCCGTCGATCTTGACCAGGCCGGTGTAAATCTCGGGCCCATAAGCGGGGCGGAACTCCATGTGTTCGCTGCCGTCGACCAAGCGGGCGAGGATTTCGTCGAAGACATAGGCCTCCTTCTGATTGGCCGGCAGTAGATGGTAGAGGTCGTTGGCCGCAAACTGCGGCTCCTTCGGCTCGGCGACGCGGAAGAACATCGGGTCGTAAGCGGGAATCGCCCGCATGTATTCCTTGATGCCGTCGAGAACCTCGGTTTCCTTCTCAAACACGCGGGTGAAGAAACCGGTCGCGGCGTAATGGGTCTCGACTTGGCCCGGCGCCTGCCCGCGCATGTCGCGCGTTTTGGCGATCAATTCCTCCAGGCCGGCCACGTCGAAGCCGCCCTTGGGCGACATCCCCGACACGATACCGACCCCGCCGACCGCCATGTTGGCGTCCTTGTGGGCGAGCAGGATGGTGGGACTGATGCTCTGGTAGCCGCCGCCGGCCGGATTGGTCCCGTAGATGCCGGCAAGGATGGGAATCCCCATCTGCTCCAGCTCGGCGTGACGGTAGAAGCAGGTGCCGCTGCCGCGGCGGTCGGCGTAGAACTTCTCCTGGTCGGTCATTTTGACGCCGCTGCATTGGACCAGCCAGACCAGCGGGATATGCAGGCGCTTGGCGATGTCGGTCACCCGCAGGATGTTCTCCGGCTGACCGGGGATCCAGGCGCCGGCCAGCAATTTGTTGTCGAAGCCGATGATGACGGCCCAGCGGCCGCCGATCTTGCCGAGACCGTCGACGACGTTGGTGGTGCCTTCTTCGTTGTCTTCCGGATTGTAGAGGCTGTGCAGCGGCAGGAAGGTGCCTTTGTCGACGAGGTATTCGATGCGCTGCCACACCGTCAGCGAACCGCGCTTGTTGATCTCGGCTGCCGGGACGCCGACGTCCTGGCGCGCTTTGTACAAGGCGCCGATCTCAGCCTCGACGGCCTCGAGTTTGGCACGGCTTTCCTGCGTACGGGTGATGCGGTTCTCTTTGAGCTCCTTGCCGAAGCTCGGCATCGTCTCAAAATAGGGTCTCATTCCCAAGCTCCCCTACGTCGTCATGCCCGGCACGAGGTGGGCACGGCGCGACGTAACGTAACGTTCAAATCAGTCTCATGGGCGAATCTATTCTCGGTTCGGCGTAAAGCCGCAAGCCATGCCGGAAATGATGATCTTTTGGATGTTGGACGTGCCTTCGACCACCTGTAGCGACTTGGCATCGCGATAGAAGCGCTCGGCCGGGTATTCGGTCGAGAAGCCATAGCTGCCGAAAATCTTCATGCATTCGTTGGCCGCATGAACCGCCGCTTCAGAGGCGGCGAGCTTGGCAACCGACGTCTCGTACTGGTTCGGCTTGCCCTGATCCTTCAGCCAGGCGGCGCGGTAGACCAGCATTTGCGCCGCATGATGCTCGACCACCATTTCGGCGATCTGCGCCTGAATCATCTGATGCTGGGAAATGGCCTTGCCGAACTGGGTGCGCTCGTTGGCGTACTTGATGGCAAGATCGAGCGCCCCGCCTGCAACACCCAAGGCACCGGCGGCACAGCCGAGCCGGGTCTGGTTGAGCTGCCACATGCACACCCGAAAGCCATCGCCGACCTGGCCGAGCACATTCTCCTTCGGCACCTGCATGCCTTCGAACACGAATTCCCCGGTCGGGGCGCAATGCAGGCCGAGCTTGGTTTCGATCGCCCGCGCCGTGCAACCTTTCATCTTCTTCGGCTCGATGATGAAGGCGGTCATGCCCTTGTTGCCCTTGGCCTTGTCCGTATAGGCGTAAAGCAACCCGGCATCGCCGACATGCGCCTGCGAGATCCACATCTTGTTGCCGTTAATCTCGAAATGGTCGCCCTTGTCGATGGCGTGGGTTCTCATGCTCGCCACGTCGGAGCCGGTGTTGGGCTCGGTCATGGCAAAAAATCCGAGCTGCGTGCCGGCGACCCAGCCGGGCACGTATTTCTTCTTCTGCTCCGGCGTGCCGAACTTGGCGACCGTGAGCGCCGGCCCCAAGTTCTGCATATTGAAAGGCAAACGCCAGGAGGCCGAGACCCTGGCGATCTGTTCGGCCATCAGCGCCGATTCCATGAATCCCATGCCGCTGCCGCCCAGTTCTTCCGGCAACGCGCAGGAGAAAAAACCGAGCTCGCCCATCTTGGCGACGCGTTCGGGCTTGAACGCGTGCTGACGCTCTTCCTCCTCGATCGTCGGCGCGATTTCTTCGGCGGCAAACCGCTTGGCCGTATCTTGAATCTGTCGCTGCTCCGCGTTCAGCTCGAAATCCATAGCTGCCCCTTTCCGCGCCATCGCCATCGGCGCATCCTGGATGATCGATTTGTCATCTGATAACGCCGCCTTGTGAATCCCACCCGGCGCGCCCCTTGATGTGAATGGACCGGCTATAATGCCGGTCTGGCGCGACTTAACTTAACCCGCAATCGGCAGGTCGGGTTGACTTGAATCAAGGAGGAACCAATTGTCGCCGCCTTATGGTGACCTCGGAATTGCCCGCCGGCCGAGAATTCGACGGCTTCTGCGGCATGTCCTGTCGTGCCGGCGGATGGTCCATCGGTATCCTGCCTGTATTGCGATTGTGATTGGGGCAAACTGAATGTCTCTTGCGCAAGCGTTGTCTTTTTCCAACGCCTGCCTTGGCCAAGTCCGCCACAATTGGACCCGCGCGGCAGTGCGGACGCTGTTCCAGCTGCCGTTTCCGGAGCTGATCCACCGCGCGGCCAGCGGCAGCATTTCGATCCAAACGAGGTGCGGATTTCGATCCTGCCGTCGATCGAGACCGGCGGCGGTCCGTCGCCGCAGCGACTGAGGAGAATTGCAAATGCTCGTTCCTGACACCCTTCAAGGCGCTTTCTTGCTCAGCGCGATCGATTTTTTCCTGAGCTTCGTGGTGATTGGCGCGATCGGGCTTATCCTCGCTGCCTTTCCCTGGCTTGACCGAATAGCGAAGCTGGGCGTGAAGGATCCGATCCAAGATTAGGGCGCTACGCCGAACATTTTCTGTAGAGGGTTAGGACATGCACGACCAGTTCATTCTCTTCCTCGGAGCGTTGCTCAAGCAGACCGGCCTCGAGCAGCTGTGGTGGGGCAACTGGGTCATGATCGCGGTCGGCTGCACGATGATTTATCTCGCCATAGTCAAGCATTTCGAGCCCTACCTGCTGATCGGCATCGGCTTTGCGTGCATCGTCGCCAACGTGCCGGGCTCCGACCTCATCAGGCACGGCGGCCTTTTCTACTACGCCTATCAGGGCGTGAACCTTCTCATCCTGCCGCCGCTGATTTTCCTAGGCGTCGGCGCAATGACGGATTTCGGCCCGATGATCGCCAATCCGCGGCTGGTGATCCTGGGCGCTGGAGCGCACCTCGGAATATTCGTCGCGCTGATCGGCGCCAAGTTGTGGGGCTTCAGCATCCAGGAATCGGGAGCGATCGGCATTATCGGGGGCGCCGACGGTCCAATGGCTATCTTTGTCACCGTCACGCTCGCGCCCCATCTGCTGGCGCAGATCTCGGTCGCGGCCTATTCCTATATGGCGTTGATGCCGCTGATCCAGCCGCCCGTCATGCGACTTCTCACCACCAAGGAAGAGCGGCTGATCCGGATGGAGCAACCACGCCAAGTTGGCAAGCTGGAAAAGGTCGCCTTCCCGATCGTCATGGCGATCATCGTCAATCTGTTCCTTCCGCCGGTGGCGCCTCTTATAACAATGCTGGCGCTCGGTAATCTGTTAAAGGAAGTCGGCGTGGTGGAGCGTTTGTCTCGCACCGCCGCGAACGGCATCATGAATGTGGTCACGCTCGTTCTGACCGTCGCGATCGGTTCGACCATGTCGGCCGACACGTTTCTCACCGTGAAGACGCTGCAAATCGTTTTTCTCGGCCTCGTCGCCTTCGTGATCGGTACGGCCTCAGGCGTGCTCACCGCAAAGATCATGAACATCTTCCTCACGAAGAAGATCAATCCGCTGATCGGCTCCGCCGGGATCGCCTCGGTGCCGATTGCCGCCCGCGTCTCGGCTGTCGTGGCGCAGCAAGAAGACAAGAGAAATTACCTGATCTATCAGGCTATGGGCCCAAACCTCGCGGGTGTATTCGGAACCGCGATTTCGGGCGGCATCATGCTGGCGCTGCTTCGTGCCGGATGAGCAGAGGCCGTCATCGAGGCGTCACCGCGCCGAAAACTGGCCCATCTCAGCAACACTCCTGTATCGTACTCTTGTGATGAGCGTCCTTGAACGCGGATATTCAAAGGCTTATCGATGCCGATAATTGACAGGGTTTGACTAAGCCTCGATACTGCATTGCGGGTGGAAAACGACGGATAAATCGGGGTAGAAAAAAATGAACATATCCCGTCAAATCAAGACTTCGCGCGCCGGTCTAATAGGTGCCTTGACACTTGCCGCGCTGCTTTCTCTCGCGGCGTCGTCGGCCGCGCGTGCGGCCGGAAGCTACGGCATCAACGTCGTGCTACCGCTTACTGGCAACGCGGCGTTCGTCGGTCAGGGACAGAAGGACGCGCTTTCGGCGCTGGAAGAGCAGGTCAATGAGACCGGCGGCATCCGCGGCGAAAATCTGCAGTTCGCATTCCATGACGACCAGAGCCAGCCGCAGGTCGCGGTGCAACTCACCAGCGGCCTGCTCGGCGACAAGCCGGCCGTGATCATGGGATCGAGCCTCGTCGGCATGTGTCTCGCCATGGCGGCACTCGTGGCCGACGGCCCGGTGCATTATTGCCTGTCGCCGGCGATTCATCCCAAACCGGGCAGCTACGTCTTTTCCGCAAGCTCGTCTTCGGTCGATCAGATCGCCGCAGTGACGCGCTATTATCGCATGAAGGGCTGGACCAAGCTCGCCACGCTGATGACCACCGACGCCAGCGGCCAGGACGGCTCCCGCGCGGTGGAGGACGTTCTGAACTATCCCGAGAACAAGGGGGTGATGCAGGAGGTTATCGCGGAGCATTTCAACCCCTCTGACGTTTCAGTCGCGGCGCAAATCGCGAGCATCAAGAGTTCGGGCGCCCAGGCGATCATCGCCTGGACCACCGGCGCGCCCGCGGCGACAGTGTTCCGCGGCATGGCCCAAGCCGCGCTCGACCTTCCAGTGGCGCCGACTAGCGGTAACCAGACCTTCGCCGCGATGGATTCATGGCAGGCCTTCCTGCCGAAGCAGCTCATCCTGGCCTCCGCGCTTTATCCGCCGCATGCCGGGCTGCTCGCGCTCGATCCGCGCGTCGAAAGCGCGCAGCAAGCCATGTATGCCATCTTGAAGAAGCACGGTCTCAAGGCCGACAACATGGTGGCCACATCGTGGGATGCCGGCCTCATCGTCGTGTCGGGCCTGCGCGAGCTCGGCCCTTCGGCGACCGCCGCGCAATTGCGGAGCTACATTGCCGGCCTGACAAACTATCGGGGCGTCGACGGGATATACAATTTCGCGAAAGATCCGCAACGCGGCCTCGGTCCCGACTCGTCGACTGTCACCACCTATGACGCCAAGACCAAGGAATGGGTTTGGCTGTCGCAGCCGGGCGGTGCGCCGTTGAACAAATAGCGGCTCGTTCGTTGCGCGACGGCGCGCTTCGCACGGTGGCGCGCCAAACCGCACCCGATGGATCAGTTTGCGCAAATCATTGTCGGTGGGGTGCTTCAGGGCAGCGTATTCGCGATCGTCGCCCTCGGCATCACGCTGGTCTATCGCGTTACCGGCATCATCAACCTGGTGCAGGGCGGGTTCTGCATTATCGGCGCGCTCTGTCTCTATTCGTTCGAGACCGATCTCGGATGGCCACTGCCGCTCGCCTTGATCGCTGCGATCGCGGTGACGACGGCATTAGGCGCCGCGCTCGGCGCAGCGACCTTCGTACCCGCGCTGGCGCGCCTGCCCACCAGCAGCATGCTGATGCTCACCGCTGGTCTGCTCACCTTCATCAACGGGCTGGCGCTGGTGGTGTGGGGCAGCCAGCCTTATGCCGTGGCGGCTTTCACCGGGGAACAACCGGTCGATATCCTGGGCATTCTGGTGCCATCGCAAGGCTTGTGGATCGCGGGGATCACCTTGGTGATCATTCTTGGCATCTGGTATCTCATGACGCGTACTGCGTTGGGTAAGGCGGTGGTCGCCTGCGCGGAAAATCCAATGGCCGCGCGCTTCATGGGCGTCGACGTAGCACGTCTCACGCTGTTCAGCTTTGCCCTTGCCGCTCTGATCGGCGCGATCGGTGGTGCCGCGGTGGCGCCAATCATGTCGCTGCAATTCGATGGCGGCAGTTTTTTCACCAATGCCGGCTTCATCGCGGTGGCGCTCGGCGGCATGAGTTCGCTGCCGGGAGCGATTGCCGGCGGCCTGTTCCTCGGCATCGCCGAGCAACTCGCCGCCGGCTATGTCTCGTCGCTGTTCGCGAATGGTCTGGCGCTAGCACTGCTGCTGGCAACACTGCTGTGGCGGCCTCAGGGACTGTTCGTGGCGGGTCGGGCGCGACGCCACGATGTCCGCGACGAACCGCGCGTCACGCGCTCGGTGATTCGTCCGCGCGGCCGCACCATATCGTTCGCGGCGGTCCTACTTCTCGTGTTGCTGGCGGTGCTGCCCTACCTGATCAGCGGCGGCCTAATGAGTTCGCTGGTCATCACGCTGATTCTGTTCATTGGAGTTCTGGGGCTCGATGTGTTGATGGGCTATGCCGGTCAGGTCAGTCTCGGCCAGGCCGGCTTCATGGCCCTGGGCGGCTATGCCGCCGCGATCCTGGCGACGAACTACGGCGTGACACCGCTGCTCGGCACGCTTGCCGGTATGGCGGTGTCGCTGGTTTGCGCGCTGCTCCTGTCGGTCGTGACCATGCAGCTCAAGGGTGCCTATCTGGCGCTGGCAACCCTGACCTTCGGCTTATTGATCGATTCCTTGACCGTGAGCCTGACCGACGTGACCGGCGGTCCCTCGGGATTGGTCGGCATTCCCGCTTTCGCGCTAGGGCCGTTCGTCTTCACAACCCCGCGCGCGATGTATTATCTCGTGCTCGCCATCATCGTGCTGCTGCTGGCGATCCTGACGGGCGGCATGCGGTCCGGCTTCGGGCGCGCGCTGCAGGCAATCCGCGCCGATCAGACCGCTGCGGCGGCACTCGGCATTAATGTACCGCGCCATAAGATGGCGGCATTCGCCATCAGTGCCGTGCTTGCCTCGCTGTCGGGTAGCCTCCTTGCCTTCGACTTTCACTTCCTTTCGCCGGAAATGGTCAGTACCCCGCATTCCTTCGAGATGATCGCGATGCTGGTGGTCGGCGGCGAGGCGACGCTGGTAGGCGGACTTTCAGGCGCCGCGCTCATCACCCTGTTGCCGATCCTTTTTCAGCCTATCGCCAACTATAAAACTTTGACTGAGGGGGCTATCCTGGTTCTCGCATTCCAATATTTGCCGGACGGGATTCTGGGCGGGCTGTGGCGCCTAATTGCTCGGTTCGCCGCATCGACGCCGGCGGTTGCCGAAGGAAGCGTTATTTAAAGGCCGTCGTCATGACCGCGATCGCGCTTGAAGCAATTGGTATCAGCAAGAGCTTTGGTGGAGTGCGAGCCGTCGCCGATCTTTCCTTTGAGGTCCAGTACGGCAGTATCACGGCGCTGATCGGTCCAAACGGTGCGGGCAAGACTACGGTGTTCAATCTCGTCACTAATTTCTTTCTACCCGATGCCGGCGAGGTGCGCTTCTACGGCGATTTACTACGGGGACGCGCGCCTGGCGAGATTGCCGCGCTCGGCCTGCTACGCACCTTTCAGACGGCGCGAATCTTTCCCGGCATGACGGCGCTGGAGAATCTTCTCGCCGGGGCGCATCGCAAAATGCGGTTCGGTGCGGCGTGGCAAATGTTCTGGCTGCCGCCTGCCTTGCGCGAGGAGGCGTCGCTGCGCCGACGCGGCGAGGCGCTGCTCGATCTGGTCGGGCTGTCGCGCTACCGCGACGTTGCCGCGACGAGCCTGCCTATGGGGGCGCAAAAGCTGGTCGAGGTGTGCCGGGCGATGATGGCAGGGCCGCGGCTGTTATTGCTCGACGAGCCGGCCGCCGGGCTGAATGATAGCGAAACTGCCGAACTTGCGGCATTGCTGCGTGCGGTGAGGGATATCGGCGTCCCTATCCTGGTGGTCGAGCACAACATGTCGCTAGTGATGAATGTCGCCGATCAGGTCATCGTGCTCGATCTCGGGCGCCTCTTGGCGCAAGGCACGCCGCCCGAGATTCAGCGCGACCGGCGCGTCATTGACGCTTATCTCGGGGTGGAACAAGAAGCGGGCTGAATGCTTGAATTGCGCTCTCTAGAATCCGGCTACCGCGACCTCACCGTGCTTCACGGCATCAATCTTGAGGTCTGCACCGGTGAAATCGTCGCCCTGATCGGTGCCAATGGCGCCGGCAAGACGACGCTCGCAAAGACTATCGCCGGCCTGTTGCCGGTGCACCGCGGACAAATCGTGTTCGCCGACAGGTCGGTCGGACGGCTGTCGCCGCGCGAGCGTATCCGTCTCGGCATGGCGCACGTCCCAGAAGGCCGCCAGGTCGTCGCCGCATTGACGGTCGCCGACAATCTGCGCCTCGGAGCCTATGCCCAACAGCACAGACTTGGTGAGGACGGAATGAAGCGACGGGTGGCGGCGGTGTGTGAGCTGTTTCCGCCCCTGCGCGAACGGCTTGAAGTGCTGGCCGGTAATCTGTCCGGCGGCCAACAGCAAATGCTGGCGATCGCCCGCGCGCTCATGATCGAGCCGCGGTTGCTGATCCTCGACGAGCCGTCGCTCGGCTTGGCGCCGGCACTGGTGGCCGAAATATTCCGCCTGATAGTGACTTTGCGCAGCCAGGGGATCGCAATCTTGCTATCGGAACAGAACGCGCAAATGAGCTTGAGCATTGCCGATCGCGCCTATGTTATCGAGATGGGGCGCATCACGCTCGCGGGCAACGCACGCGACTTGCTCGGCCGGCCCGAGATTGCAGAGCGCTATCTCGGCGTCGGCACGGCGGCGGCCGATGCCCACGCGGTCGAAGACCGGCATGCTCGGTTGGTCCGCGGTCTCGCGGCCATTTTAGAGGACGGCTGCTGAGCCGGGTCATCTCATCATTGACTGCTCCAAGCGCGCTCGTGGTCGATTTGGCGCTCTGCCGCTCCGACAACTCCGGACAAAATGAGCAGCGACGGCGCGACGCCGCTCAAAACATCATGTAAATTCAAGGTATTAGCGCACTCAACCAGTGCAGGCGCGAGTGATATGGGCCCCCTACGGCCAAGCGGTGCCCTGGGGAAGCGCCGCTCGGCCGTGGATCGATTTTGCGTTAGGTCAAAGCCGGACGCCCTGCCAAACGCCGCTCGCCCCGGATCGATATTGCGTTAGGTCAAGGCCGAACGCCCCGCGAATCCCGATAATTCACAAGCTAAATCAACTCTCGGTCGGCTCCTTGTGGTTGGGCCCACATGATGGCGCGGCCCGGTTACCAGTGTCGCTTGCTCGCGGTCCTCGAATACTGGGGAACCATGGCTAGCAGTCCGATAAGGGACCAGAGAAATGCGGTATGCGGAAACTGGGTTCGATCTGGAGATCGATCTCTCCCACGGAAGCATAGACCGGGTCGAAACCGACCCCAAGCTGACCAAACTTTATCTGGGCGGGCTCGGTACCAACGCCAAGATACTGTGGGACAGGGTTCCTCCCGAGACCGAAGCTTTTTCCGAGGACAATCTGCTGATCTTCAGCACCGGCCTTCTCTGTGGCACTGCGGCGCCCGGCTCCAATCGCACAATCGTCACGACGTATTCGCCGCAGACTCGGTTGATGGCCTATTCGATGATGGGCGGATTCTGGGCGCCGGAGTTGAAGTATGCCGGCTACGACAAAGTGATCATTCGCGGCCGGTCGCCCGATCTGGTCTATCTGTGGATACACAACGACAAGATCGAAATCCGTGATGCCTCTTATCTGCATGGCAAGGGCGCCATCGAAACCGCGGAGTGCATTCGGCGCGAGTTGAATGAGCCGGACGCCAAGGTGGCCGCCATCGGTCTGGCCGGTGAGAACCGGGTGTTTTTCGCCTCCATCGAGCACGACAGATCCAGTGCCAGCCGCCTCGGCGTCGGCGCGGTCATGGGCGACAAAGGGCTCAAGGCGATCGCCGTTCGTGGAACCAAGGACATCAATATTGCCCGACCGGCCGAATTCATGACCCTCTGCGACGACGTGCTGAAATACATCAAGGAACGCGGAGACAAGCCGATTCCGGGAGTCATGCCCATCATAGCCGGACTTGGCTCGCCGCAGGAGATGAAACTCGCCGACGAGGAATGGCACACCCAAAATTTCATGTGGGGCAATTCCCGCACCCGGCGGAAGGACTTCTGGAACAAGCAAGTCGAAGAGAAGTGGAGAGAGACCCAGGAGAACGTCCGGACGCGGTTGATCAGTTGCTACAACTGTCCGATGAAATGTGGTTCCACCATCTCTGTGCCGGGCCTCTCCACCTACATGATGAAGTGCTTCTCGAAGCTCACTTACACCATGGCGGCGTATTCGGACCTGGATTTCGGTTTCAAAATCGCTCAGCGCGCGACCGAGTATGGCGTCGACGGATTCTCGGCCCCGCTGGTCATGGCCTTCGCCGTCGAGCTCTACGAAGCCGGCATCCTGACCGATGCGGACATGCCGGGAATGCCGTCCGACAACGAGGGGCGGTTCTTCTGGTTGCTCGACAGCATCGTCCGGCGGGAAGGGATCGGCGATGTGCTGGCCGACGGCACCTACTGGGCGGCGCAGCGGATCGGCAAGGGCGCAGCAGCCTTCGATCACAACACGATCAAGAAGCACGAGCAGATGCCGATCAAGCTGGGAATGCTGAATCCGGTCTATTTTCTGATGTATGCGACCGGCGAGAAGATGAACATCACCCAGATCGAGGGGCAGTTTCCGCAGTCGCCGTTCCCGACCAGAGAACAGCGCGAGGAGTTCGTCAAGGACTGGATCCAGGCTCCAAACGACAAGTTCAAAGAATATTTGTTGAAATGGGAGCCGCGCGGCGAATACTCGAATCCCTATTACCCGACGGTTGAAGCCAGCTGCGAGATCGTGGACTGGCAGGAGAAGATGCACTACATCGACGACGCCCTCGGGGTGTGCGCCGGCTTGTCGTCGTTTCCTTTAAAGCCCCCCTATCACATCCACAATTACCCGACCTTCATCGCATCGGCGTCCGGCATCGACATCGACGAAGTCGGTCTGTGGCAGGTCGCCACGAGGAACCGGACCTTGCTGAGGGCCATCAATGTCAGACGGGGCATGAGGCGGGCGGACGAGAAGCCGCCTGAGGACCACTGGAAGAAGCGATTTCCCGAGTTGGAAGAAAGACTTCTCGATGAGTACTACAAGCTGAAGGGGTGGGATAACCAGGGTATCCCCACCAAGGCGTCCCTGCACGAACTGGACTTGGACTACGTTGCCGAAGACCTGGAGCAGAGAGGGATTATCGGTAATGGGCAAAATTAAGAAAACGATCAAGTCCATCACGATCGTCGCCGACAAATGCAATGGTTGCCGAGCCTGCGAACTCGTCTGCTCCTCGTTTCACGCGACGCCGAGGTACAGCAGCAACAACCCGGCGAGGTCGCGGATTCGGATCGTTCGTGAGCCGCTGAGGGACATCTACCTTCCGGTCTACGCCGGTGAATACACCGCGTCAGAATGTACCGGCAGGGACAAATACATCATCGACGGCAAGGAATACGACGAATGCGATTTCTGCCGGGCCTCGTGTCCATCCAGAAACCTGTTCAAGGAGCCCGACTCCGGTCTGCCGCTGAAATGCGACATGTGCGAGGACGAGCCGCCGCTTGCGAAGCCGAAGTGCGTGGAGTGGTGCTTGAACGATGCGCTGATTTACGAGCAACGGGAAGAGGAAGTCGAGGAAGCAGCCGTGGCGCCGGGTGACGTCGAGACCGGGGTGGAATCACTGATCGACAAATATGGATTGCAGCAAGTGTTGAACACCATCGCCAGAATGTCGAAGCCATAGGCCATAATTGGGACGCGCGAAAATAATTCAGGAAAGATCATGGAGACGGTAACCCCTTTCAAAGAAATTATCGACGCTATCAAGGCGAGCGGCGGTGATGCTTTCAAATTCTGCTACCAGTGCGGACTGTGCGATACCGTCTGCCCGTGGAACCGGGTCAGAAACTTCAGCATGCGCAAGCTCGTCCGGGAAGCCACCTTTGGTCTGACCGATATTGAAAGTGAAGATATATGGCGCTGCACGACCTGCGGAAAGTGTCCGCAGGTCTGTCCGCGGGACGTCAAGCAAATAGAGTCCGGCGTTGCATTGCGCAGAATTGCCACCGAGTACGACGTCTTTCCCCGTAGCGTCCAACCGATCCGCAGGGTGAGCGCGAGCCTCAATAGCGAAGGCAATCCGCTGAACCAAGACCGCAACAAGCGGGCGGACTGGGCAGCGGGTCTGGGCGTCAAACCTTTCACCGAGGGAATGGAGATCCTGTACTTTCCCGGATGCTATCTGTGCTACGACCCCAGGGCGCAAAAGATCGCTCGCGCCACAGTCGACATCCTCAACAAGGCTGGGGTGGATTTCGGCATCCTGGGCCTCGAGGAGAGTTGTTGCGGAGAAAGCATCCGCAAGACGGGCGATGAGGCGTTATTCAAGCGCCTGGCTCGGCAGAACATCAGGGCGTTCGTCGATCACGGGGTCAAGAAAATCCTGGTGTCATCTCCGCATTGCTACCATACGTTCAAAAACGAATATCCCGAATTCATGGTGCACTTCGAGGTAGTTCACATATCGCAATTCGTCTTTGGCCTGATTGCCGAGGGAAGACTCGAGCTCACCAAGGAATATGCGAAGACGGTGACCTACCACGACCCTTGCTACTTGGGTCGGCACAACGCCGTCTTCGACGAGCCCCGGGAAGCGCTGAAGAAGATACCCAATCTCCGACTGAAGGAGATGCCCGAGTCGCGCAAGAACAGTTTCTGCTGCGGGGGCGGCGGAGGGCGGATCTGGATGGAGACTCCGAAGGGCGAGAGATTCTCCGATCTCAGGCTGGATCAGGCGGTCGGCGTCGGGGCTCAGGTTCTGGCGACATCCTGCCCGTATTGCGTCACCAATTTTGAGGACAGCAGGCTGAACCGGCAAGACAGCGACGTCATCGAGATCAAAGAGATTACGGAAATCATCCGGGAGGCCATTTAGGCGGCGCGAAACGCCGCCGAGGACATTGAGCAATGGCAGAGGCATACCAAATGATTGCGCAGCGTTCCCAAGGTCCGGCGCACGAGACCTGTGGCGACGTCATGGTCGTCGGCGGGGGCATCAGCGGCATTCAGGCGGCGCTCGATTTGGCCAGCTCCGGTTTCAAGGTCTACCTGGTGGAGAAAACGCCGACGATTGGCGGGAAGATGGCCCAGCTCGACAAGACCTTCCCCACCAACGATTGCTCGATGTGCATCGAATCTCCAAAATTCATCGAGTGCGACAGGCATCCGAATATCGAGATCCTGACTTACACGGAGGTTACGGGCGTCGAAGGCAACGCCGGCGACTTCAAGGTCACCCTGACCAAGAAGCCCAGATACGTCATTGAGGACAAATGCACCGGTTGTACGACTTGCTTCGAGTACTGCCCGGTCAAAATCTCGGATCCATTCAATCAGAACCTGTCGCTGAACAAAGCGATTCACATCTACTTCTCGCAGGCGGTTCCCCTTGTCAGCTACATCGATGAGAACTGCCTCTATCTGAAGGACAAGACCTGCGCGATCTGCCAGTCAGTATGTGAGAATGCCGCCATAGACTTCAATCAAACGCCGAAGAAGATGGAGGTCAAGGTCGGCGCGATCGTGCTGTCACCCGGCTACGAGACATTCGACCCCAGAGTGAGGGGTGACTACGGATACGGCACCATCCAGAACGTCGTCACCAGCCTCGACTTCGAGCGGCTGCTCTGCGCCACCGGTCCGTATGAGGGTCAGATACGGCGCCCGTCCGACAAGAAGCATCCGCACACAATTGCCTGGATTCACTGCGTCGGTTCTCGGCAGGTCACCCCAGGCGGCAACACCTATTGCTCCGCCGTCTGCTGCTCGTACACGCAGAAACAGGTGATCCTGGCCAAGGATCACGACCCCGACATGCAGGCGACGATCTTTCACAATGATATTCGATCGTATGGCAAGGACTTCGAGCGCTTCTACCAGCGAGCGGAGAAACTTCCCGGGGTCGAGTTCATCAGAAGCTACGTATCGATCGGCAGGGAGATTCCGGAAACTAAGAACGTCACTATCAGGTACGCCACGGCGGACGGCGTTAAGGAAAAGGAATTCGATCTGGTGGTGTTGTCGGTCGGATTGAACCCGCCCGCTGATGCGAAGGAGTTCGCGAGGAAGTTCGGCGTCGAACTCGGCCGTCAGGGGTTCTGCAAGACCAACCCGGTCAACCCGATCGAGACCACTCGCCCCGGCATCTTCATCAGCGGCGCCTTCCAGGGTCCTCGGGACATTCCCGAATCGGTGGTCACCGCAAGCGCAGCGGCGGCGCTGTCCGCCCAACTGCTGAGGTCCCGGCGCGGCAAGCTAAGCCGGGAAAGGGTGTATCCGGCGGAAAAGGACGTCACGAAAGAAGAGGCCAAGGTCGGTGTCTTCGTCTGTCGCTGCGGCGCCAATATCAGTCGAACCGTCGACGTGCCTTCGGTGGTCGAGTACTCCCGGACGCTGGGCAATGTCGTCCACGCCGAGGAGAGCCTGTTCGCCTGCGCGACAAATACCGCCCAGGCGATCTCGGACACGATTCGGGAAAAGGGGCTGAATCGCGTCGTGGTCGCCGCGTGCACGCCCAGGACGCACGAGCCGCTATTCCGCGACACGCTTCGAGAGGCGGGCATCAACCAGTACTTCTTCGACATGGCGAATATTCGGGAACACTGCTCCTGGGTCCACGCCAAGGAGCAGGAAGACGCCACGCGGAAGGCGAAGGACATTGTCAGGATGTCGGTGGCGCGGGCCTCCATGCTGGAGCCCCTGGAGGAGTTCTCTCTGCCGGTCAACAAGGCCACGTTGGTGGTCGGGGGCGGCGTCGCCGGGATGATCAGTGCATTGACTCTGGCCGAACAGGGGTTCGAAGCGTACCTCGTGGAGAAGACTTCAGACCTGGGAGGAATGGCGCGCAGGATTCATTACACGCTCGAGGGCCTCGATGTGCAGGCCTATCTCGGCGATCTCAAGAAGAGGGTGTACGGGCATCCATTGATTCATGTCATCACGGACGCCACGATCACGCACGTCCTCGGCTACGTGGGAAATTTCGTCACCAAGGTGAAGTCGAAGGGCAGGGTTCGCGAGATCCAGCACGGAGCGGCGATCATCGCGACCGGCGCCGAGGAGTACAAGCCCCGCGAATACCTTTACGGAAACGATGCCCGGGTCATGACCTACCTGGAGCTCGAGGAGCAGATCAGCAGACGCCATGAACGGCTGATCAACTCGCAGAGCCTGGTGATGATTCAGTGTGTCGGCTGCAGGCAGCAAGACAGGAATTACTGCTCCCGCGTCTGTTGCAGTGCGGCCATGAAAAACGCTTTGAAGCTCAAGTCCATCAATAAACAGATGGATATCTACGTGCTTTTCCGGGACGTGAGAACATATGGGTTCATGGAGGATTACTATCGGGATGCGTCGAACCAGGATGTGAAGTTCATCCGCTTTGAGCCGGACGACAAGCCCGAGGTGGAGGCGGTCGAGGCCGACGGTCGCAGCCTCCTGAGGGTGACCGTCACCGACCCAGTGCTGGGCAAGAAGCTCGCCATCGACGCCGATTTTGTCGCTTTGGCGGCCGCGGTCGTTCCATCTGCGGGCGCAGAGGACATAGCCCGATTATTCAAGGTGCCGTTAAGTCAGGACGGGTTCTTCCAGGAAGCCCACGTGAAATTAAGGCCTGTCGATTTCGCTGCGGAAGGCGTCTACCTATGTGGAACGGCGCAGTATCCCAAGCACCTGTCGGAAACAATCAGCCAGGCCCATGGAGCGGCCGGTCGGGCGCTGACGCTTCTTTCCCATGACACCGTCGTCGCCTCCGGCTCGGTGTGCGAGGTGAACGAAGCGGCCTGCGTTTCGTGCGGGGCCTGTATCACCGCTTGTACGTATGGCGCCATCGAGTTCCACGATACGCCGCGCGGCAAGAAAGCCGCCATCAATCCCGTTCTCTGCAAAGGAGATGGCCTGTGTACCGCAAAGTGTCCATCAGGGGCCGTGCTGCTCAAGCATTACACCAACGACCAGGTGTTCCGCCAGATTGACGCGGCGCTCTCTGGCTGATGGCCGTCCTGGAAACAACGCTGCTGGCATGACTAACCAAAGAAGCGAATTGAAGAAGTGAACTGAAGAAGTGAACTGAAGAAGTGAACTGAAGAAGTGAACTGAAGAAGTGAACTGAAGAAGTGAACTGAGCATGGCTCCCAGAACCGAATTCAAGCCAACCATCGTCGGATTTCTGTGCAATTGGTGTTGCTACGGAGGAGCCGACCTGTGCGGCGTTTCCCGTTTTCAATACCCGCCCTATCTGCGCGTAATCCGGCTGATGTGCTCCGGCAGGGTCGATTTGGAGTTCATCTTTCGCGCCTTCGCCAAGGGCGCCGATGGGGTGTTCATCGGCGGTTGTCATCTGAACGACTGCCACTACAACCCCGAGGGAAACTACGATGCGTTGGGCAATAGCCTGATCGCCAAGCGGATACTTGAGCACGTGGGCGTCAATCCCGACAGGCTGAGGCTCGAATGGGTTTCCGCCGGCGAGGGTATCCGCTTCGCGGAGGTCATGAACGACTTCTCGATGAAGGTGAAGAACCTGGGGCCGTTCGGGACATCCGAAGCAACCGATATCGCTGCATTGCAGGCTCGACTTGAGTCCGCCACCCAGCTCGTCCCCTACATCAAGCTGGTGGAGCGGGAGAAGCTGCGTGTGCCGGTCAGGACGGAGGAGGGATACCGGAAGTTTTTCAGCAGCGACGAATTCAACGAACTGTTCAGCGAGTTGATTCTGGACAAGTTGGTGATGAGCCGGATCATGAGCTACGTGCGATTGAAGCCGGTGTCGGCCCGGGAGATCTCCGAGAGCCTGGCGCTGAATTCGTCCGAAGTCGCCAGGCACCTCCATGATTTGGCCCAGCAGGGACTGATCTGGTTCGATGAAGGCCGGACGACCGTCGCAGCCGCCTGAGCGCATGGATTCGAGCAACAATGCCGACAGTGACACGAGACAAGAAAGTTAGAACGACGGTGATGGGTGACGACAAGACTGAGCAGATTATCGACAAGTACCGGGGCAAGCCCGGCTCTCTGATCAGCGCGCTGATGGATATCCAGCACGAGAATCACTGGCTTCCCAGAGACGCGCTGCGCAGGGTCGCCGAGGCCCTCGACGTGCCATTCAGCCGGGTGATGCAGGTCGCCACCGTCTACAATACCTTCAGCCTGACCCCGAGAGGGCGTCACGAGGTGCACGTTTGTACCGGAATGTCCTGTCATCTCCGGGGGGCGGCACGGCTGCTGGAAACGGTTGAGTGCCTGATCGGGATCAAGGCGGGGGAGACGGATAACGAGTTGAGATTCAGCCTGGAGACTGGGAGCTGCCTCGGCTGCTGCAGTCTCGGACCGGAGATCATCATCGACGGGATGCATCACGCCAGGATGACCCCCGCCAAGGTGGAAGACGTGCTGAAAGGCTATGAATAGGTGAAAATTGTGCCAAAGCTCCACTCCGCTGCTGAACTGGAAGAACTGAGAACGAGCATTCTCTCAGATCGGGCTGCCGGTAGGCCCTGCATCGCGGTCTGTGCAGGCGCTGCCTGTCATGGCCTCGACTCCGGCAGGCTCGTCAGCGCCTTCGAAAATGAAGTTACTAAACTCGATCTCGGCGCCAAGGTCGAGATCAGAGCGACCGGTTGTCATGGGTTCTGCGAAAAGGGAGCGAATGTCGTCATCAGCCCCGGCGAGATCTGCTACTTCGAGGTCAAGCCCGAGGACGTCCCGGATATCGTGGCTCATACGCTGAGAGGAGACATAGTCGACCGTCTTGTCTACAGGCACCCGGAGACTGGTCAGAAAGCAGTCCATCTGGACGAGGTACCGTTCTACAAGCAACAGACGCGGCTTCTGATTGGCGACAACCCGAGGATCGATCCGACGCGGATCGAAGACTATCTCGCGCTCGGCGGATATGCCGCGTTGTCGAAGGCGCTCTTCGAGATGAGTCCTGACCAGGTCCTCGACGAGGTGAAGAAGGCCAACTTGCGGGGCCGGGGTGGCGGCGGCTTCCCTGCCGGTCTGAAATGGGAAACGGCCAAGAATGCGCCCGGGGAGGACAAGTACGTCATTGTCAACGGCCATGAAGGGGAGCCAGGCGCATTCATGGACAGAGCCCTCTTCACCGGAAATCCGCACAAGGTGCTCGAGGGCCTGATCATCGGCGCGTATGCGATCGGCTCACATCGGGGATTCATTTACACCCGTCACGATTCGCCGCAACTCGTCCAACATATCGAGAGGGCCCTCGCCCAGGCCGAGGAATACGGACTCTTAGGTAAAGACATACTTGGTTCCGGCTTCAACCTTGAGGTCGAACTGCACTTTGACGTCGGCATCTTCGTCTCAGGCGAATCCAGCGCGCTGATGCGATCGATAGAAGGCAACCCGCCCGAACCAAGACCGAAGTATATCCGCACGTCTGTCAGCGGGATCTGGGACAAGCCGAGCAATCTGAACAACGTCGAGACCTGGGCGAACATCCCGCAGATCATCAGCCGGGGTGCCGAATGGTACACGAGCATCGGCACAGAGCGCAGTAAGGGAACAAAACTTATTTCGCTGTCGGGCCATGTTGTGAACAGTGGAGTCGTGGAAGTCCCGATGGGAACGCCGCTGAGGACAATTGTCTACGACATCGGAGGTGGCATCCCTGGCGGAAAAGCGGTCAAAGCCGTTCACCTCGGGGGGCCAATGGGAGGTTCCATCCCAGAACGTCTCATCGACACGCCACTGGATTTTGATGAGTTGGCCAGCCTAGGAGCCCCGATCGGCGCCGGTGGCCTCCTCGTCATGGATGATGAGACCGACATGGTCGACGTCGCGCGGTATCTCCTCGAGTTCCTCACCACTGAAGCATGCGGCAAATGCGTTCCCTGCCGGGAAGGTATGCGGCAGATGCTGAAAATCCTGACGAATATCACGAAAGGCACGGGAAAGAGCGGCGACATCGGACGGCTAGAGGACTTGTCCGAGGTGACTGGAGTGGCCTGTTTGTGTGCTCTTGGGAAAACCGCTTCGGATCCGCTTCGCAGCACGCTTCGCTATTTTAGAGACGAGTATGAGGCGCGCCTCCCCGGCGCGAGTGAAGCGAAATGAATGAAATGCTTCTACAGATTGATGGCAAGGCGGTCAGCGCCACCGAAGGGATGACTCTTCTGCAGGCTGCCCAGCGGGCGGGGATCTTCATCCCGACACTCTGTCACCACGAGAAGTTGGAGCCGTATGGAGCGTGTCGAATCTGCATGGTGGAAGTCGAAGCGCGCGGCAGAAAGTCGTACGTGGTGTCCTGCCTTTATCCGGTGGCACGAGATCTGGTCGTACGGACCAGGTCGGAGCAGGTCGACAAAATTCGACGAGTGATTTTGGAGGAGCTTCTGGCTCGTGCACCGAATTCTCCGGAGTTGTTGCATTTGGCGCAGGAGTATGGCGCCGATAGGGATCGGTTTGAGAAGGAGCCGTCATTCTGCATTCTCTGTGGTCTGTGTGTGCGGTATTGTGCCGAAATTAAGCAGAAGAATGGTGTCGGATTCATCGAAAGAGGAGCACGACGCGAGATAAGGTTCATTCCGGAGATTGCCGCCAAGGAGTGCTGGGATTGCCAAGAGTGTTTTGCGCTTTGCCCGACTTCGGCAGCCCAAGCCGCTTACTTTCTGACCGAAGCGCTCGCGTTTCCAACTAAACGTAAGACACCCAGCCACAGCGCTTGAGGCAATTCCCGCCTTCGCTCTCCGCGCGATCCTGTAAATCGGGGATTGTCGCATGCCGCGGAAAGCATTCAGTTTTCGACATCCCTCCGGGTGACGGCGATTTTCGTAGTCGTATCGATCTCTTTGAACTTAATCGTATCGGTCTCTGGGGACCGGCTCTTCGGCCTTATCACGAACGACACCCTTGACCCTTGGATCGTCGATTTGACGTATATCAAATCAAATCCAATGCGTTCATGCTCTCCTTCTCGCAAGCGGTTTAATCGGTGGACCACAAGCGAGTGGTCTCGAAAAAACAGCGTCGCGTCGCGAACAGTTTGCTGACGCGGTTCTCGGGGAGAGACTTTCGTGAACTTATCGCAAGTGGAACTGCACGAAGCCTCCACGCTGCAACAGGCGGCGGAGCTGATGGCGCGTTGGGGGGATCAAGCGCGTTTCCTGGCCGGTGGGACCGGCCTCGTGGTCGATCTCAAAACCAACCGATACTGGACGGACCATGTGATCTCCATCAACCGCATCACGGCGTTGCGAGGGCTATCGCTCGCGGACGGCGGGGTACGGATCGGGGCGCTCACAACGCTCAACCAGCTGGCGAGGTCCCCCCTCGTCCGCCAGCGGTTTCCGGCGCTCGTCGAGGCGGCTGGGGAAATGGCGAGTCCGCAGATTCGCAACATGGGGACGGTCGGTGGAAATATCGTCGGTGCTGTGCCATGCGCCGACCTGCCGCCCGTGCTGACGGTCATGCATGCCAAGCTAAGCCTATGGTCGCCTAAGGGGCAGCGGGTGATACCGATCGAAGCCTTCTTTGTCGGCCCTCGGCAAACGGTTCGGCGCAACGATGAGATCCTGACCGAAATTTTTGTTCCCGATGCGCAGGCAAGATTTGGCGCCGCCTATGCGCGGTTCGGCCTTCGCGAAGCCAATTCGGTTGCGGTAGCGGGCGTGGCCGCCGGCATCGCGTTGCGGGAAGACGGTAAAGTCGGCGAGGCGCGGATTTGCCTCAACGCCGTAGCTTCCACGCCGAAGATCGTGGCAGCCGCGGAAAGTCTACTGGTGGGCGAGATCTTGGACGAAGCTAGCATCGCCCGCGCAGCGGAGGTCGCCATGGATGCCGCTCAGCCCATCTCTGACCTCCGCGGTACCGCGGAATTTCGGCGCGAGCTGGTGGGGGTCTTGACGCGCCGCGCAGTGATCAAAGCCCGGGGGCGGGCAATAGGGGCCCAACAATGAACGCCACTCGCACCTTGACCGTGAACGGTCGCCCCTACGCGGTGGCGCTGTCGGGAGGGGAAAGCCTGCTCGACGTGCTGCGCGACACGCTCGGCCTGACCGGCACCAAAAAAGGCTGCAACCTCGGCGACTGCGGCGCGTGCACGGTGCTGGTGGACGGCGAGTCGGTGTGCAGTTGTCTGGTTCTAGCCAGTGAAGTCGAAGGCAAGGAGATCGCGACTATCGAAGGCGTCGCGAAAAACGGCGAGCTGGTGCCGATTCAGAAGGCATTCGTCCATGAGGGCGCGATCCAATGCGGATACTGCACGCCGGGCATGATCATGTCTTCGATCGCCCTCTTGAACGCGAACCCGCGGCCCAGCGTCGAAGAGGTCAAGGACGGCCTCGCCGGCAATCTGTGCCGCTGCACTGGGTATTCTGGCATTCTTCGCGCCGTGCAACGGTGCGACAATTACCGAGACGACGGCACCTGTGCCAAGCCGCAAGCCGTATCGGAAGACGCTCGCTACAGCAGCGTGAAGGTTTCGATTCCGCGCCTGGACGCGGCCGACAAGGTGAGCGGACGTGCGCTGTATACGGCCGATATCTCGCTGCCGCGCATGGTGCATGGGAAGATCCTGGGCTCCCCGATCGCGCACGGTCGTATCAAGCGAATCGATATCAGCAAGGCGATGGCCTTGCCGGGCGTTCTCGCCATCATCACCGGCAAGGACGTGCCTGACACGCAGTACGGTGTTTCGCCGGCCCGCTACGACGAATACGTGCTCGCCAAGGACAAAGTCCTTCACGTCGGCGACAAGGTGGCTGCCGTTGCCGCGGTCGACGAGAAAACGGCGGAAAAAGCGCTTTCTCTGATCGAGGTGGAGTACGAAGAACTGCCGGCGATACTTGATCCCTTCGAGGCCATTGCCGAAGGCGCGCCGCAAATTCACGAACGGTATCGAGGAAACATCAACACATCCGTGCACCAAGTGCACGGCGACATGGAAAAGGGTTTTGCCGAGTTGGACTACATCCGGGAAGAAACGTTCGTCGGCAACCACACTTATCAGCATCCGATGGAGCCGCATGCCTCCATCGCCACCTGGGACAGCGACGGAACGCTGGTGCTTTATTCGTCGACGCAGGCGCCGCATTACGTGCAGTACATGTTGGCCCATGTGTTTCACATGCCGCTCGGCAAGATTCGGGTCATCCGCCCCACAGTCGGCGGCGGGTTTGGAGGGAAGGCGGAGACCTCGCCGCTCGACCTCTGCGCAACCATCCTGAGCGAGAAGACGGGACGCCCCGTCAAGATGGTTTATTCGCGCGAAGAAATGATGATGCACGGCCGGGGACGCCATAAGCAGTACATGAAGTATAAGCTCGGCGTCGATCGCACCGGCAAGATCAAGGCTTTCGAAAGCGAAATCTACCTTGACGGCGGAGCCTATTCCTCGTTCGGAGTGGCCACCACCTATTACGCCGGCAACATGATGCCGACGCTCTATCACATCCCCAATTTCAAATACACCGGCACTCGTGTCGTGACGAACAGGCCCGCGTGCGGCGCTTTTCGCGGCCACGGCGTGCCACATCCGCGTTTCGCTTTCGAGTGTCTCCTCACCATGATCGCGGAAAAGCTGGGGATCGATCCAATCGAGATCCGGATGCGCAATTCGATGGACCCCAACACGCGGACCGTCAACGATCTCGATATCGGTAGCTGCGAATTTCGCGCTACCCTCGAAGCCGTTCGCGAAAAATCCGGCTGGAAGCAAAAATTCGGCAACCTCCCCAAGGGTCGCGGCATCGGGATCGGTTGCGGCGGCTTCGTCTCGGGCGCAGGCTACGCCATCTACCGGGGCCAAGTTCAGCTCTCGCATGAGAAAGGACGCGAGCCGTTCCAGAAAAAATCGATCTTCCCGCACGCCAATGCCGTCGTCAGGGTCACCGAGGATGGCATGGCGGCGATCCTGATGATCGGGGTCGCCGACATCGGGCAGGGGGCGAATACCGTGATGGTGCAGATGTGCGCCGAAGCGCTCGGCATTCCGGCCTCACGCGTGCGCATCCGCAGCGAAGACAGCGATATCGCGCCCATCGACCTCGGTGCCTATTCGTCCCGCATTACGCTGATGGGCGGGCACGCCGTGGCGCGAGCCGGCCAGGCCGTCGTGGCGCGAATGAAACCCTACGCGGCGGCCATGCTGGACTGCAATGAATCGGAAGTTGCGGCACGTGACGCGAGGATGTTTGCGGTTGGCACGAACCGAAGCGTGCCGTGGGAAGAAGTCGCCCGGAAATATTTCAACGACAATGGTCCGCTCGTGGGGACCGGCTGTTACAAGCCGCCGGAGGGGTTGGGAGGCGATTACAAGGGTGCGACCGTCGGCACCAGTCCCGCCTATTCCTTCGGCAGTTCGGTCTGCGAAGTGGCGGTGGATCTGGAAACCGGCAAGGTCAAGATCGAACGTTTCACCGACTACCACGACTGTGGCACGCCGATCAATCCGCAGATGGCCCGCGGCCAGGTCGAGGGTGCAATTGTCATGGGTGCCGGGGAAACAATCATGGAGGAAGTGCTGTTCGACGAAAAGGGCCAGATTTTGAATCCCGATTTGCACGGCTACCTGATGATGACTATCAAAGATGCCCCGGAGATCTTCAGCGGCTTTGCGGACTCTTACGAACCCGCGGGACCTTTCGGGGCCAAGGAGATCGGCGAAGGGACGACATTGCCGGTGCTCGGGGCGGTGGCGCATGCGATCGCCAACGCGACGGGAGTTTGGATCAAGGAGCTGCCGATTACGCCTGAAAGGATACGCAAAGCACTCAATGCCGCATAATCACCGGCGAAGGTCGGGTCTCTCCAGGTCAGCCGAGCCAAGCTGCCAGCTCAACGGCCTCGGATCTGGCGATTTGGTATCTGCGACCGCCGATGTGGGGCCGGCGTGACTTGACGATGGTCAGGGTGAACGGTAGCGGTGCCTCTAAATAATATTTCAACATTCCGCTGAGATCGCTCGGTGAGAACCGCTATTAGCCATTTTCAGCCTTTGGACATCTGAATTAGCTTTTCGAGCACGGCCTCTACTCCAAATTGATTTACCAAAGATTCCAAACCAATCTCAAACTGTCCTTGCGTCTGCTGCGGTTTTTCCTCCTGTTCCACTTCTTTTTCCACGTAGGTCAAAGCCTCGGCCTTACACGCCTCAACGCACATCGGCTTTGCCAGCGGCGGCACACTTTCACACATATCGCATTTCAGCGGCAGGCCGGAATCCGGCTCTGTAAAAAAAGTCCTGGCCGGGCAGGAAGCTCCGCAAAAGCTGCACTCGCTGTATTCCTTGCCGTTGATCGTATAAATGTGTCTGCCATTACATTCGGCTTTGGTATAATCACCGGCACGTATCGGAACATATTCATCATTCAACTCATCAATGACCACTCGGATGCGGGCCCGCGTCGGGTTAATGCTGCTGTATTGAGGCTTAGCATGATATGCCGAGCAAGCCATCTCGCAGGCACGACAACCGGTGCACTTATTGATATCGACTTTTATTACTTTGACGATTTTCTTCGTTCGCACACCGTTCATTGCCAACCCCCAATTCGCCTTGCCGGCTTAATTACACCGCCATGGCCCTTTCGGCAGGGACAGAGTCATCCCCCGCCAAGATGCCTCTTCGTTCGAGATCATCGGCAACGTAATCCAGATCCAGCTTTTCCAGGGTCGGTCTGGTCGGAATTCCCTCTTTATTCCACCCCTTGAATTCATAATAGTCATCAAGCAGCTTTTGCTCGGTCGCTTCGTCTCTTACAGCCCAATGGTCCTCAGGGGGCCTCTCATCTTTTCTCCGCAGACCTCTTCGTACATTCACGGCTCTAACAAGCGTCCGAATCCGTTGAAAATTCTTCCACAATTTGTCTTTATCCATCTCTATGCCGGTTGCTAGCGAGATTACCTCCGGTAAATTATTCATGTGATAGGCTACGTCTCCGCCAAACTGGCCCCGGAATGAAGACACAAATCCGCAAATTCCGATGGAGTCGTCTATGTAATGCATCGCCTCATTCCAATCGGTAATTTCACTGGCGATCTGATTGGTAATATCGTTGCGTTTCTCCCATTGCAGAAAATATTGTTTGAACTTCTCATTAGGTACGGCCTCCCATTTTCTGACAAACTCCTCTCTTTGCTCTCTGGTGGGAAGCGGGTCCTGGGGAAAAGAACCTTCAATTTGCGTGATGCTCATCTTCTCGCCGGTGGCGATCATGAGGAAATAGGCGGGATTCACCTTTCCCAGTTTAATAGGCAATTGCTCGAATTTTTTCGTTGTATTGTGATCGTATGCCTCGGCGCCGTTACCGATCTGAATGGCCGCATGCGAGACGCCGTTGGCCAGGACATCGCCAATCCCTTCCCGGCGAACAATCTTTTCCAGCAGGTAGAAAAACCTTCCCCTGGAATCGGATGGCATTCCCGGAAAGTCGTTGTCGCTTAATATTCCGGCTTCCAAAAGCTCGAGAGCGAAGGCCATGACCTGCGGCGTTGAGTAGGAATCCACGCCGTATTCCTGGGCAACACCGAGGATTTCGTAACTGAAGTCCAGTTCCAGAAAAGCCGCCATATGATAGGTGTCTTTGCCGAAACATTTATAGGCAAATCGCGGCCGCCCGGGCCATTTGATCACGTTGCGGCATTTCTTCGGACAGTTGTAGCAGCCCGTTTGCCGATCCATGTGGTCGTATTTCCACCGCGTCCACCTCTCTTGCAGCTCTTTGCTCCAGTAATTTTTCCGCCGGGTGCGCGCATTGCCCCAGGCGAAATTGTCGTGATGGAAACCGTCATCTTCGTCGACCGCCATCCAATCTCCGCATCCCGAACTCTCGGCGATTTTTGTATGCAAGCGTTGGCTCATCTCGAACAGTTCAGCCGGCCTGGCGATATTGACGTCCTTTGTCCCACGGACAGCAATTGCCTTTAGCCGCTTGTCTCCCATAATGACGCCAACCCCACGGGCTGCGCTGGCGTGATTATGATCGATGGATGCCATATAGACCCTGTTCTCGCCCGCCAGGCCGATAGCCGCCACCTGCACTTTTTGATCATTCAATTCTCGCTTTATAAGATCTCCGGTTTCCGTACAGCCTCTCCCCCTTAAATGCGTAGCATCACGAATTTCCACCGTGTCATTGTTGATATACAAATAAACCAGGTTCGGGGCTTTGCCGCGAATAATGATCCTGTCATACCCGGCATGTTTGAGTTCCGGTCCGAAAAATCCTCCAAATAGCGAATGCGACATCAGGTTCGTCTGCGGCGAGATGGTGTTCACAGCCGTCCGATTGGCGGCGGGCACAGGCGTGCCGTGCAGAAGACCGGTGCTGAATATCAGCAGGTTATTGGCAGAAAAGGCGTCCGTCTCGGGCGGGACCCTGTCCCATAGCAATTTGGCGGCGACTCCCTGCCCCCCGAGATAGAATTCGGCCAGATTCGGATCGGTGGCGACCCTTTCAATGCTGCCCCGGGAAAGATCAATCTCAAGATCAAATCCCGTCTCTGCGTACCTCATTTTCCCGCCTCTGCGCCGTCGGTCGAAACGCTATCCGGTCCTGGTCGCTCATAGCAGACGAACACTTAATCCTGATTTCGCTCTAGACGTATCGATCCGGTTGCAACATGAAGATTATGTGTGCTGCGTGAGAAGCGGCTATGCCGGGGATACTCCCACTGTATCGGCCAGCTCTGAGCGGACGGCCTGCTGCCGTCCGCGCGTTCTCGAATCGGCCCGCGTCGCGGCATCGCCTACAGCGAAAACTGGCAGACAGAAGGAGACTTCACGAGCGTAGTCGCAGGATCCGCAGGCAAAACGTGCTGTGAGCTTCTCGCACTTCACACCTCGTCCGCGCCGATGCGTCAGTCCGAGCGACACTTCGCAAACTGGGCAGGCGCGCGGCATAACGATGGTCACTTCCATCTTCGGTATAGAAGCGCCGTCCCGGGTGCGGAAATTCTCCTCCAGAATGATCGTACGACGTTCGAATGAGGCGATTCCCCAGTTTTCAAGATCGCCCAATAGATCATCAAAAAACGCGATCGTCTTCGCCGCCTGGTCCTGGGCGAGCTTCCTCCCTGTTTCTGTAAACATGGATCGCGGCGCCGCCAGAGCGTAAGTCAATTCTCGGCTCAGCGTCTGCACCAGAGCATCGACGAGGCCTCGTCCACGCAGGGCCGCCTTGGTGAAGAAGGCGCCCACACCCAATGCGCCCAACTTGTCGAGTCGGTCCGCGTCCTGCACGATGCGGCAGGGGCCAGTACACGGGAGCCGATCATTGTACAAGGCGCGCAGCGCTTCGAGCACGGTCTGGATATCGCTGCGTTTTACCCCAAACTCGGCGAGCATCCTCCCGGCCAGAGCCGCAGCATGCTCCTCTTCCGGCACGTCATCTTTGTGGTATTCACCGTCATGAAACTTACCCGCGTCATGGTAGAGCGCCACGAGGGCCGGAAGGAATGAATCGACCCCTTCCATCTGCGATATTTTATGGGCAATGGCTGCCGTGCGCCGGGTATGCTCCAAAAGGAATTCCGACGGCGCCTGGCTAGTCCGATGGTTGTATCGTGCCTCAGTCTCGGCAAGCGTCTTCTCAATGTGGGCGTGGAGCCCGGGAAAGCGGGCCTCCAGGATATTTTGCACCTCGTTCATTCCGAGTCCTTGTCTTGGTGCAGGCTTGACTGGCCCTTGTGGGCCCGGTTGAAGCTGGCCTTTGGCGCCCAATGGGAGGTGCCCATAAACCTTCCGTCGCACGCATACGGGGTCCCATCGTTGATCTAAATCATGCCCGCACAGATGCCTTGATCTGGATCAATGGCTCCCGCGCCGGACCATGCATAAGGGTCAAGCCTACATTCTGCACAGCGACGGTTACGTTAGTCTGAGTTGAGTGAAGGTGAACAAGATGCAAGAAAAAACCCAGCGATCAGTCGTGCTCACCATTCACAAAACGGTCGGCGATGAATGGATTCTCGAGCTGTCAAATAAGCGTGTGACAAATCGGTATTATGACGCCGCCGCGGCATTACGGGTGGCAGCCGTTGAAATTTTGTCCGCGCGCAAACGAGGTCTGAAAGCTGATTTCTGTGTCCAGGATGATTACAGCGATGTCCACCTATGTGCTTTGATCGATAGACCGGACGGCACTGAGCATTGTCTTGCATGTGAAAGCTCCTGGGCGGAAATCTCCCGTCCGCTTCCACCACGATGCCCACTGTGGCAGGCCCTCGGCGATCGCAAACCCGCTGGCCTTTGACCCAATTCAATACCTGCGGATAAGGCCGCGCCGTTCACTGGCTGGCGCGGCAGCTAAGCCCCCAATCACGGACTCGAAGGTGGACGGTCCGCGTGTCAAGCGGACATGAATCGCGCGCTCAAATAGATCAAAATTCATTCGCTAATAGTGGAGTTGCTTTTCCCTGTGCAGCAGGCGGTTTCTTGGATGATCCTGCCTGTTGCCTGCCCAGCACGCGCAGTCTTTGGCTGGGGCTTAGCAACTGGGCATCGTTTGGAGACGGCTGTGACGTTTCGGCGACGTACCGGTCGATGTCTCGATAAGCGTTTTCAACCGCCGTGCCGTCCGCTGCGCTCTCGGTCATGATGTGCAACCCCACTCGCTAATCACGCAGTTGAAGTTTAGCGAAACTGAGGCAACTTGTCGATTGAGGCAAATCCGATATGAAAAATCCGGACCACCGTGAAGGCGGTCACAGACCTGCCGATTGAGGCGAGCGCGTCGAAGACGCGCGTGTACGCGCTTTAGGCTTCGTACTGCGCCGCGCCCGGGAAACGCAGCCTGCCTTCATCCAGGCAACGTTTGCTTAACTCTGATTTTGACCTCGTAACGGAAGGTTAACCGCGTCAACGGACGGCCGCTTTTCATCCGCAAAGTTTCCCATCTCCGTCGCATAAATGCCCGCAATTTCCGGCTCTTGGTAAGCGGGCGCGGGCGAGCGTGTCGGGGGCATTCGCGCCGCCGCGACGAGAGCCGGCGGATCGCTGCCAGCGAGGCGAACTGCGCCAGATTGGCACACGCCGGCGATGGGGACATTGCAGGTGAAGAACTGGCACGTGAAGAAACTCGCGATCGCTGTTGCCTTGTGCGGCGCGCTGATCTCGTCTCCGGTCCAGGCCAAGACGTTCGTCGGCGTGTTATGGCCGATGTTCGGGCCGTTGCCGGCGATTGGGCTCGTCGAATTGGTCGCCGAACTCAAGATGATGCCGGATGTCGAAGTCGAAACCTATGTGCATCAGGCCTGGCCGAGCTTGGTCGACGACCTCGACCGTCAGCCGCCGGGAACCCACACGGTCGTCATCGGCTATAGCCTCGGCGCCAACAGCACGGTCTTTGTCGCCAATAACGCGAAATACGTCGACCTGATCATTGCGCTGCAGCCCTCGATGCTGAGTTGGAATCCGCCGCTGACGGGAAAAGTGGGACGAATGATTGAAATCTACAATCCCAATCCATGGATGACTTGGGGCGGGATGGGATCGAAGAAACTGGTCGGAGCAAACATCGAGTACATCACGAACAATGACTCCCATCCGGGGGCGCAGTTCAATTCAGAGTTTCGCAACTTGGCGAAAAGCGAAGTCGCCAAGTTTACCGCCCAGGATCGCATGCAAGAAGCTCGCCTGGACACCGCGCAAGCTGCAATACCACCGGAGCTTGCGCAGCCGGCTCGATCGACGGGGCTTGCATTTGCCGAGGAGCAGCCGACGTCTCAGCAGAGAGATTTGACCGCCGATGGTCATTCCCAATTCGCGAAAGGTGAAATACTTGACTTGCCGAAGCCTGCCGAGCCCGAACGTGTTGCGCAGGAGCCGCCGAAACACCAACCGAGGGAATGGGCGGCTTTTCTCGATACGCTGTCGAATTCGGTGGATTCGGGAGACTTGTCCACCACGCGAGAGCTGACGCTCGCCGATATGATGGATTATGCAAGAAGAACCTACGGTGTTGCGCATTCGGCCGACGGTTTCGACGGCCAACAGCCTCCGGCCGCAGATGGTGACATCATCGCCGCCTTGAGCATCGAACCCGATCGCAGCGCGCCTGCAGGCAAATGACCAAGCGCGGACGGCAAATCAATCAAGGGCGAGAGCTGCGCGAATGAAGTCGGAGGCCAGATAAAGCAGACCCAAGACACTGAGAGCCGCCAGCAGCCCGGAAAACGCGGCGCATAATTTCGCACTCCATGCGAAAAGCTTTTGCCACCAGGCCGCTTGCGGGTAGTTCGACGCGCTACGCCATATCGCCACCGCGACAAACGGTAGAGCCGCGCTCGCCAAGGTGAATAGCGCGATTATTAAATACGCAATCGACGGCTCGGCAATGCCGCATCCGGTCACCATGCAGGCCCCGCTGCCATCCCAAACCAGAGCGAGCGGAGTTCCGATGAGCCAGAAGCTGCACCACAGCGCGATCTGGCCGGTCGCCAATCTCTTGAGGAGCTTCATGGGCTGAAGATTAGCCGCAGCAGGCCGCTTGGCCAAACTTCACCACGCAAATCCCGAGCCACAATTTCACCCACTATGACTGGCATGGCGGGCGTGCTATCGGGCGGCTGTTTTTAAGCCTCATCCGCCGAACCCTAAAGCGCATGGTTCAAGCAAAGCCTATCGCAGCCGCCGTCGCAGCTACTTTGTCGGCCGTCTTGATCGCAGCCTGTCTGGCCGGCGCCGCCGAAGCCCAGACGCTCGGACCGCCGGGCGTCGCCGAAAAGGTACACGGACGCGCCTATCTGTTCCGAGGCCTGATCGGCCTGCTCGATTGGGCCATGGACGAATTGGCAGAGCGCATCAGCCGCACCGGCGTCGCAGCCGACATCAACTCCCACCTGATCTGGCGTACCGTCGCCAATCAAGCCATCAACGATTACCGCCGCGACCCCAAGCCGATCGCCGTGATCGGCCATTCCATCGGCGGCGATGCCGCCGTGGAATTTGCCGAAGCTCTCGAGGCCGCGCATGTCCCGGTAAGCCTGCTCGTCACCTACGATCCCAACCGCTCTGCCGATAAAGTGCCGGCGAATGTCGAGCGCTATATTGACCTCTACCAGTCCTCCAACATCCTGGGCGGCGGCGACCTGGAGCCGGGGCGCGGCTTCCATGGCCACTATGCCAGCTACAACCTCAAAGACCGGCCCGAGATCAACCACATCAATCTGGACAAGGCCGACCGCATCCTGGAGCAACTGGCCGCCAAGGTCAGATCGGCCGCTGCGGGTGGCGGTGGGGAGGCGGTGCCGCTGCGCATTGTCGTTCCGCCGTCGGTGCCGATCGAACTGTGGGACTCCGGCGTGGCGGTGTCGGCGCATGCCGGCGACACGCTGCAAACACTTGCCGCGGCGTATCATGTGCCGCTGTGGGTGCTGACCCAGATCAATAAAGTTTCGGAGACCGCGGCGTTGAGCGAAGGCCAGCGCATCGTCGTTCCCCGTTTTCTCGGCCAGAAACTGCCGTCGAGCCCGGCTGCGACCAGCGACGCGCCGGCCGGACGCTGATTTGCGGCGCTTGGCGCTACTTTGCTCCGAATTTACGCATTAGCGTCAATATGATATGACACCGGCAGGACAGACCGATGAATCTCAACGCGCTGGGCTATGTCGGTATCCGCACCAACAATCTCGACGATTGGGCGGCTTACGGCACCCGTTTCCTCGGCATGCAGCTGGTCGACAAAAGCCGCGGCACGCTCGCGCTGCGCATGGACGATCGCAAGCAGCGCGTGATCGTGCATAGCGGCGAGGACGAGGGGCCATCGTTCTATGGCTGGGAAGTCGCCGACGCCTTGGCGCTCGACGGCCTCGCCGCGCATCTGGAAAAATCCGGCGTCAAAGTCGCGCGCGGCTCGCGCGCGCTCGCCGACGAGCGCCGGGTGAAAGATTTGATTGTCTTCTCCGATCCGATCGGCAACCGGCTGGAAGCCGTTCACGGCGCCGAAACGGCGAGCGAACCCTTCAAGCCGGGACGCTCGATCTCCGGCTTTCGCACCGGCCCGCTCGGCATGGGCCATGCCGTGCTCACGGCCGAACGCCTCGACGCGGTGGTGCCGTTCTATACCGAAATCCTCAATTTCAAGCCGACCGACTACATCTTGAAGCCGTTCAAGGCCTATTTTTTCCATATCAACGCGCGCCACCACAGCCTCGCCTTCATCGATACCGGCAAGAACGGCATTCATCACATGATGTTCGAGGTCTATTACCTCGACGACGTCGGGCAGGCCTACGATCTCGCGCTGCGGAGGCCGGAAATGATCGGCGCCACGCTCGGCCGCCACGTCAACGATCACGTCACGTCGTTTTATTCGTATTCGCCGTCGAAATTCCTGGTCGAATACGGCTGGGGCGGCCGCACCATCGACACCGTGACGTGGACGCCACACGAGCGCACCGAAGGCCCGAGCCTGTGGGGCCACGACCGCATGTGGCTTAGTCCCGAAGGCCGCGAAGAAGCGCGCAACCTGCGCGTCAAAGTCGCCGAAGCCGGCGGCCGCGAGCCGGTCAACGTCATGGACGGAAATTACCTGCGCGCCGCCGACGTCTGTCCGTGGTGGAACGCCAACGTGCCGTCGCGCAAGATCGGCTGACAGAGTTTTACCTCGTCACGTCGGGGCGAGGCGATCAATTGGCCGCGCGGCGCAGCGCGCTCCAGGTGCCGGAGCACTGATTGTTGCCGTTGCCGGCGCTCCAGCGGCCGCCGCCCGATCCGCCGTGCAGCCGGCCGTAGCCGGTCGCGCTGCCGAGGCCCTTGCTCACCGTTACGGCGATCGCGCCGCTCGACACCACGTTTCCAGAAATCTGGTAGCTGAAATCGTTTTCGGCCTGCACCACCTGCCCGCCGACGATGCGCGCCGGATAGCGGTAACTGGGGTCGCAGGGACCGAGCTTGGTGCGGATCGACACGCTCCACAGCCCGTCATAGGCGTGCGATCGCACCCACACATGTTTGCGCGCCGCCGCCGCCGACGGCGTCGCCGCGATCGCCGCAACGAGCCCGGCAACCGCCATTGTGATTACGATTCCTCCCAGCTTGGTCATCTTGTCGCTCCCGGTTTCCCGACATTCGTCGGTTGAAGTTTAGCACCTTCGTGCGATTCGATTGCGGGTCGACCCGGAAAGGGCGGCGGCGCGGTGGAAAACGCAGCTGCGCTCTTGCCCTGGTCGTAGCCGACCTCGAACAAAGCTTTCATATATTCCGGATCGAAGGCGCCGCGGCTCGGCGCCGAAAAGCTTGCCGGGATGGTGGCGACGTTGTAGCCGACGCCGCTGTTCTTGGCCGCGACATAGGTGCGGTCGAGCATCAGCCGCAAGACGGCCTTCACCGCCATGCCGACCGTCTGGGCGAGAATCGCGGGCGTCGAGCGTTCGACTACCGCAAAATCCGGTACGAGCCCGCTATTGACCACGATATAGAGCTGCGTCGCCGGTATCCGGTAGCCGCTATCGCTGGCCATCAAAGCGGTCGGCGCGACGAACAGCTGTCCGCCGACGCCGCCGTCGACGTGCATTTCGGCAAAGCGCTTGCCGTTGCCCTCGACGTCGATCAGCACCGGCGGAAAAGCGCCCGGAATGCTGCCCGAGGCCAGCAGCACGCGGCGGAACAGATCGAGCGCCGCCTCTCCGCCATGCGCGGCGATGGCGCCCATGTTCCAGACCGCCGAGCGCTGTGCGTCGAGATCGGTCGTGATTATGAAGAGCCGCCGGCCGGCCGCGTGCGCCTTCGCGATATCGGCGAGCAAATCCGGCGTGATCTGTTTAGCGATCAAATCCTTGAGCGGCCAGGAATCGAGAAAACTCTCGCCGGTCGAGCCGACCTCGAAAATGTCCGCCGCGGTGATCTTGGTGTAAGCGTCCTTCAACGCCGCGTCGTAGCGCGGACCGGCAAACGCGAACGGCGCCATCAGCGCGCCCGTGCTCACCCCGGTGACCACCGCATAATCCGGCCGGTTGCCGGCGGCGCTCAGGCCGTTGAGGAGCCCGGCGCCGAAAGCGCCGTCGGCGCCGCCGGTAGAGAGAATGAGCCAGGGGCCCGGCTGCGGGGGCAGCGCCTTCTCGAAGTCGGCTGGCGAGTCCGCGAAGAACCGCGCGTCCGGCATGCCGGGAATGACGGCGGCGTTGTCGTCGGCGGCGGTAAACGGCGCGCGCGGCGGCAGCTTTGGCGCCTGCGCCGCCGCGGCGGGAGGCTGGCTGGGCGTTTTCTTGGCATGCGTGCCGGTGGAATGCCGCGTGCTCTGCGCCTGCGCCGTTGCGGTGCCGAATGTCATGCCCGTCGGCAGCAAATATGCGGCTGCCACCAAGGCGGCAGCGGAACAGCTGCAAACGATCCATCGCGTGGATTTGCCCATCAAGGCTTTGCCCATCATAGCTGAGTATCCCAAAGTCGGTGCAAGGTTCGGGCCCGGTTCCGTTCTTGGTCTATCGCATTCACTTTTCCGCCTATCAATACCCGCGCCGGTGTTACCGCGCTGCGACGTATCCGCTCAGGTGATATAGCATTTTGTTTGAGCATGATCTTTTCCGACCTTCCTTCGCCCGCCGAAGCGGGCTTCGCGAAGGCGGGAAACCGGCAACCACTTTTCGGGATCATGCTCTAAGCATGCCGATCGGCGACGAATCTCGCGCCCGCGATGAGAATCGCCGCCGCTGAGCCGAATGGCGCGAGCGCGGATTCGGCCGCCGTAACGAGCTCCCGCAACCGCGCCTTGGCCCCCGCCACGCCGAGAACGCCGACCATGGTGGCCTTGCCGGCGACCGCATCCTTGCCGGTCGATTTGCCGACCAGCGCCGGATCGCCCTCGATATCCAAAAGATCGTCGGCGATCTGGAACGCTTCCCCGACCGCCGCTCCATAGCGCTCGAGCGCCGCGCGCTGCACCCCGCTCGCCGCCGCAAGGATGCCGCCGGCCTGGCAGGCGAAGCGAAGCAGCGCTCCGGTCTTCATCGCCTGCAATGTCCGCACCTCGCCCTCGCCGAGCCGGCACGCGCCGAAGCGACCCTCGGCGGCAAGGTCGAGCATCTGGCCGCCGGCCATGCCGCCGATCCCGGCGGCGCGCGCCAGCGCATGAACCAATTCGATGCGAACGGCCGGATCGGCGTGGGTCTCCCGACGCGACAGGATATCGAAGGCGAAGGTGAGCAGCCCGTCGCCGGCCAGGATCGCGGTTGCCTCGTCGAATTTCCTGTGTGCGGTCGGCTGACCGCGCCGCAGCGCGTCATTATCCATGGCCGGCAGATCGTCGTGCACCAGCGAATAACAGTGCACGCATTCCAGCGCCGCGCCCGCCATCAGCGCATTGCCCCGCGGCACAGCGAACAGGCCCGCGGATTCGACGACCAGAAACGGCCGGAAGCGCTTGCCGCCGCCGAGGCTCGAATAACGCATGGCTTCGAGCAGACGCGCCGGGCGGCTCAATTCGCCGTCAGCCGGGCTCGCGGCAAGGAGACGGTCGAGCAGCGCCTCGGTGTCCGCCGCGACGGCATCGAGACGCTTGAGAAAAGGGCTGTTTTTGCCATTCATTGCGTCGTTAGCCGGCGTTCCGGTCACCCTGCGGGGTGCTGTTTTCGCGCCCACATTTACGGGATAACGAGTAAGCCGGCCGCGATGGCCCAGCCCGTCGAAGCCGGCGTCTATCTGCCCCCATTTAGGGACAATCTGTGGCCAACGACCTCATAGCGTCAATGGTGCTCGCGATCTGGCTCTATCTGATCGCGGCGCGCGGCGGTTTCTGGCGCGCGGCCGAGCGCGATGACGACGGCTTGTCGTGGGCGCCGCCAATCGGCGAGCGATGGCCCGCCGTGACCGCGATTATCCCCGCCCGCGATGAGGCCGAATGCGTAGGCGAGACTGTCGCCTCGCTGTTACGGCAGGATTATCCGGGCGCTTTCAACGTGATCCTGGTCGACGACCAAAGCCGCGACGCCACGGCGGCGGTGGCGCGCGAGGCGGCGGCGGCGCTCGACGCGCCCGACCGGTTGACCGTCCTGGCGGGCCGCGCTCCCGCGGCCGGGTGGACGGGAAAAGTCTGGGCGCAGCACCAGGGCGTCGAATTCACCGCGACGGCGGCGCCGCCGCCGCCGCCGCCGGCCTATTTCTTGTTGACCGATGCCGACATCGTCTATGCCCCGGACGCGTTGACGCATCTGGTGGCGCGGGCGCAGCTGGGCGGCTTGGTCCTGACTTCGCTGATGGCGAAGCTGCGCTGCAAGAGTTTTGCCGAGCGCATGTCGGTCCCGGCCTTCATCTTCTTCTTCCGGATGCTCTACCCGTTCGCCTGGGTGAACGATCCATGCCGCGGAACGGCCGCCGCGGCCGGCGGCTGCATGCTGGTGCGGCGCGACGCGTTGCAACGGGCCGGCGGCTTGGCCGCGATCCG
Organism: uncultured Alphaproteobacteria bacterium; assembly: GCA_963823225.1. Taxonomy (GTDB): domain Bacteria; phylum Pseudomonadota; class Alphaproteobacteria; order Rhizobiales; family Xanthobacteraceae; genus BOG-931. Next base: position 37,754 of record CAWGKM010000003.1, read on the forward strand.
CGACGCCTTGATCGACGACTGCGCGCTGGCGAAGGCGCTCAAATCGCGCGGCCCGATATTCCTGGCGCTGACCGAGCGCGTGCACTCGGTCCGCGCTTACCCGGCCATCGCCGACATCCGACGCATGGTGTCGCGCACCGCCTATGCGCAGCTGCGCTATTCGCCGCTCCTGCTTGCCGGGACCATTTCCGGTCTGGCGCTCGCTTATCTCGTTCCCGTCGCGCTCGCGATCTTTGCCGACGGGCTGGCGCAATTCATCGGCATCTTCGTCTGGCTGTTGATGGCGCTCGCCTTCCGGCCGACGCTGCGGTTCTATGGCCTGTCGCGGCTGTGGGCCCCCATGCTGCCGGCGATCGCGGCGATCTATATGGCGTTCACGGTCGATTCCGCCTATCAGCATGCGCGCGGGCGCGGCGGCATGTGGAAGGGCCGCGCGCAAGCTGATCTTTCGAAAAAGTCCAACATTTCGGAATTGCGATGAACGATGCGAGCAAACGCGACGCCAACGCTTGGCGATCGGGCAAAGGCCACCGGGACGAGAATTTCCCCGTGGCGTCGTTCCTCATTGGGCCGCGCCATCGCGGCGTGATTCTGGCGTTCTACAATTTCGTGCGTACCGCCGACGACATCGCCGATCACGCAACGCTTAAACCGGCCGAGAAGCTTCGTCTGCTCGATCGCCTCGAAGCGGGGCTTCTCGGCGCCAACGCCGAGGATGCGGTCGCGGTACGGCTGCGCGCGGCGCTCCTCGAGCGCGGGCTGTCGCCGAAGCATGCCCAGGATCTCATCGCCGCATTCAGGCTCGACGTCACCAAGCTGCGCTATCGCGATTGGGACGATCTCATTTCCTATTGTTCGCTCTCCGCGATGCCGGTCGGCCGCTTCGTCTGCGACGTCCACGGCGAAAGCCGCAACGTCTGGCCGGCTAACGATGCTTTGTGTGCCGCGTTGCAGATCATCAATCATCTGCAGGACTGCAAGAGCGATTACCGTACCCTCGACCGCGTCTACCTGCCGCAAGACGCATTGGCCGCGAGCGGAACGAGCGTCGAGGCGCTCGGCGGCGAGCGCGCCTCGCCGGCGTTGCTCGATTGCCTGCACAAGCTCGCCGAGCGCGCCGAGCGATTGTTGAGCGAGAGCGACGATTTTGCCGTATCGCTCGTCGATCGGCGGCTCGGCCTCGAAGTCGCCGTGATCGACACGCTGGCGCATCGCCTGACGCGCATTCTCAAAGTCCGCGATCCGCTGAGCGAACGCGTGCATCTGACCGTTCCCGCCGTCGCCGGCTTTACCGTGCTCGGCATATTGAGCGGCGTGGCGCGCCGCGTCGGCCGGCGATTGTCCGCCGCGTCGCGCACGCCGCGGGGAGCGTGAGTGAATAGACCCACACCAGCGGCCGCGCGCGCGTCGCGCAGCTCGTTCTATACCGGGATGCGGATTCTGCCGCGCGCCCAGCGCGAGGCGATGTTCGAAATCTATGCGTTCTGCCGCGCCGTCGACGATATCGCCGACGATCCTGGTCCGCGCGATGCGCGCCGCGGCGCGCTGGAGAAATGGCGCAGCGACATCGGAGCGCTTTATGCCGGCGCCGCCCCGCCGCAGCTAAACGGCCTGGCGCGGGCGGTGCGTGCCTTCGCTCTCGAGCGCGAGGATTTTTTCGCCGTCATCGCCGGCATGGAAATGGACGTCGTCGCCGATATCCGCGCGCCCGACCGCGCGACGCTCGATCTTTACTGCGACCGGGTGGCTTGCGCGGTTGGGCGGCTTTCGGTGCGCGTGTTCGGGATGGAGCGCGAAGCGGGCCTGGCGCTTGCCCATCACCTCGGCCGCGCACTGCAATTCACCAATATCCTGCGCGACCTCGACGAGGATGCGGCGCTGGGGCGGCTTTATTTGCCGCGCGAGGAATTGCAAGCGGTTGGGATCGCGGCAACCGATCCGATAAAAGTGCTGGCGAACCCGGCAATCGCCAAACCTTGCGCCGCCATCGTCGCGTTGGCGAAAGCCGAGTTTGCCAAGGCCCGCGCGATCATGGCGCAAAATTCGCGCCGCGTGGTGCGGGCGCCGCGCATCATGGGCGAGGCCTATCGTCTTATCCTCGAAGCATTGATCGCCCGCGGCTTTGCGCCGCCGCGCGCGCCGGTGCATTTGCCGCGCGCCAAATTTCTGCTCATCGTGTTGCGCAATCTCGTGTGATGACCGGCACCGTCCACATCATCGGCGCCGGGCTCGCCGGATTGTCCGCCGCGCTCAAGCTCACCGCGCGGGGCAAACGCGTGGTCGTGCACGAGGCGACGGCATTTGCCGGCGGCCGCTGCCGCTCCTATCACGACGCAGCGGTCGGCATGACCATCGACAACGGCAATCACCTGTTGCTTTCGGGCAATCGCGCCGCGCTCGATTTCCTGCGCGGCATCGGCGCGGACCGGCGTTTGGTCGGGCCGCCGGCCGCGGAATTCCCGTTCGCCGATCTTGCCAGCCGAGAGCGCTGGACGCTGCGCTTCAACGACGGCCGCGTGCCGTGGTGGATCTTTGCTTCCCAGCGTCGGGTTCCCGGAACCCGCGTGCGTGACTATGCGGCGCTGGCGCGGTTGTTGTGGCCGCCGCCGGGCAGGACGGTCGGCGAAGTCATCGCCTGCAAGGGTGCGCTCTATTCGCGACTCGTCGAGCCGCTCCTTCTCGCCGCGCTGAATATCGATCCGCCGCAAGGCTCGGCGAAGCTTGCCGGCGCAGTGATCCGCGAGACGCTCGCCGCCGGCGGCCGCGCCTGCCGGCCGCTGATCGCGCGCGACGGCTTGAGCGCGACGCTGATCGAGCCGGCGCTCGCCGTCTTGCGACGGCGCGGCGCCGCCGTGCGCCTGGAACATCAGCTACGCGGCTTTCGCTTCGGCGGCGATCGCGTCGACGCGCTCGATTTCGGAGCCGAGACGATTGCACTCGCGGGCGACGATGCGGTCGTGCTCGCGGTGCCGCCCTATGCCGCCGCCGCGCTTATTCGCGGGCTTAACGTGCCGACCGAGTTCCGCGCCATCGTCAACGCGCATTTCCGGGTCGCACCGCCGGCCGGCTGGCCGCCGATCCTCGGCGTCCTCAACGGCACGATCGAATGGATTTTCGCCTTTCCCGGCCGGCTGTCGGTCACCATCAGTGCGGGCGACCGCTTGCTCGATACGCCGCGCCAGGAGCTGGCGAAGACGATTTGGGCGGAAGTGGCGGGCGTGACCGGATTGCCGGAAGCGCTGCCACCGTGGCAGATCGTGCGCGAGCGCCGCGCCACCTTTGCCGCCACGCCGGAGCAGGATGCCAAACGCCCGGGCGCCGCGACGGCGTGGCGCAATCTCGTGCTCGCCGGCGATTGGACAAATACCGGCTTGCCGGCCACCATCGAAGGCGCGATCCGTTCCGGCAACCGTGCCGCGGACATCGTCAGCCGCCGGCCACTGGCACGCCCATGAAGGAACTCGATCTCAAAGGGCCTATCGATCGCGCGACGCGGGCGCTCTTGGCGTGCCAGCGCGCCGACGGTCATTTTCTGTTCGAGCTCGAAGCCGACGCCACCATTCCGGCCGAATACGTGCTGCTGCGGCACTATCTCGGCGAGCCGGTCGACGCCGCGCTGGAAGCCGGCATCGCCGCCTATCTGCGCCGCATCCAGGGCGCGCACGGCGGCTGGCCGCTGTTTTGCGACGGCGACTTCGACATGAGCGCGACGGTGAAAGCCTATTTCGCGCTCAAGATGATCGGGCATTCGCCACAAGCCGAGCATATGCGCCGCGCCCGCGAGGCGATCCACGCGCGCGGCGGCGCCGAGCGCGCGAACGTGTTCACGCGCTGCCTGCTCGCGCTCTACGGCATCGTGCCGTGGCGGGCGGTGCCGGTGATGCCGGTCGAGATCATGCTGTTGCCGCGTTGGTTCCCGTTCCACCTCAATAAGATTTCCTATTGGAGCCGCACCGTGATCGTGCCGCTCTTGGTTCTGATGGCGAAGAAACCGCGCGCGCGCAACGCCAAGGGCGTCAAGATCAACGAGCTTTTTCTCGAGCCGCCGCAGTCGCTCGGACCGGCGCCGAAGGCGCCGCAGCAGAAGGCGGCGTGGTTTTGGTTGTTTCGCGGCGTCGACAACGTTTTGCGCGCAACGGAGCCGTACTTTCCCCAAAAAACCCGGCAGCGCGCCATCGATCGCGCCGTCGCCTGGGTGACCGAGCGATTGAACGGCGAAGACGGGCTCGGCGCGATTTTCCCGGCCATGGCCAACAGCGTGATGATGTTCGACGCGCTCGGTTATCCGAGCGATCATGCGGCGCGCGCCATCGCGCGAAAATCGATCGAGAAGCTGTTGGTCGTGCACGAGCATGAGACCTATTGCCAGCCCTGCGTATCGCCGATCTGGGATACCGGGCTTGCCTGCCACGCGCTCATGGAGGTCGGCGGCAGGCGCGCGATGGCGCAGGTCAAGCGCGGGTTGGATTGGCTTGTGCCGATGCAGGTGCTCGACGTGCGCGGCGACTGGATCGCGCGGCGGCCCGATCTGCGGCCCGGCGGCTGGGCGTTCCAATATGCCAATCCGCATTATCCCGACGTCGACGACACCGCGGTCGTCGCCATGGTCATGGAGCGCGTGCAAAGGGCCGGCAAAGCGGACTATCAAGCCGCAATCGCGCGTGCGAAAGAGTGGATCGTCGGCATGCAAAGCGGCAACGGCGGCTGGGGCGCGTTCGACGCCGACAACGAATATTATTATCTCAACAACATTCCGTTCGCCGATCACGGCGCGCTGCTCGATCCGCCGACCGAGGATGTCAGCGCGCGGTGTTTGTCGATGCTGGCGCAGCTCGGCGACACCGAAAGCCCCGCAGTCAAGCGCGCCATCGCGTATCTGCGCCGCACCCAACGCGCCGACGGCTCCTGGTATGGCCGCTGGGGCATGAATTACATCTACGGCACCTGGTCGGTCTTAAGCGCGCTCAACGCCGCGGGATTTGCGCGCGACGCGCCGGAAATGCGTAAAGCGGTGGATTGGCTGGCGTCGATCCAGAACGCGGACGGCGGTTGGGGCGAGGACGGCTCAAGCTACGAGCTCGACTATCGCGGCTACGAGCGCGCGCCGTCGACGCCGTCGCAGACCGCCTGGGCGCTGCTCGGCTTGATGGCCGCCGGCGCGGTCGATCACCCGGCGGTGGCGCGCGGCATCAAATATCTTGGCCAGACCCAAGGCGCCGACGGTTTTTGGAACGAAGAGCGCTACACCGCCACCGGATTCCCGCGCGTGTTCTATCTGCGCTACCACGGCTATGCCAAATTCTTCCCGCTGTGGGCGCTGGCCCGCTACCGCAATCTCAAAATCGGCAATGCGCGCAAGGTGGCGTGGGGAATGTAACTGTTACCCGTCATCCTGAGGTGCGCGCCGAAGGCGCGCCTCGAAGGATGCGGCCGAGGCGCCTCGGCCGTCGCCCTTCGAGGCCCCCCCGATCAAGTCGGGGGTCGCACCTCAGGGTGACGGAATTTTACGCCGCGCTGGCTGAAGGCTGCGTCGACGTCTGCGCCGTTTTGGCGGCCTTCTCGCGCGCCTCGTTGGCGCGCATTTGCGACAGCGTCAGCTGCACGTTGCTGTCGAAGACGTATTGTGCCGGCCGCTGCTGCGACATGTCGATTTCCGGCGCCATCTCGCCCTCAGTTTTGATGCCGCGGAGTGCGATCGCCAATGCCTGCAGCGGATGCTGCATCATTGCCTCGGCGGCGGTCGCCTCGTAGCCGCAATGCGCCATGCAGTTGGCGCACTTCTCGTAGCGGCCGGTGCCATAGGCGTCCCACTCCGTGGTTTCCATCAGCTCCTTGAAGGTGCGGGCGTAGCCTTCGCCAAGTAGATAGCACGGCTTCTGCCAGCCGAAGATATTGCGGGTGGGCATGCCCCACGGCGTGCAGTGGAATTCCTGATTGCCGGCGAGAAAGTCCAGGAACATGCCCGAATGCGTCAGATTCCAGTTCTTGCCCTTGCCGCGCGCAAACACTTGGCGGAACAATTCCTTGGTCTTGCGGCGGTTGAGGAAGTGCTGCTGATCGGGTGCCCGCTCATAGGCATAGCCGGGCGAGATCGAAACGCCGACCCCGAGCTGTTCGGTCAGGTCGAGGAATTTGGCGATGTCTTCGGCCGGATGGCCGTCGAAAATCGTGCAGTTGACGTTGACGGTAAAACCTTTGGCCTGCGCGGCCTTGATCGCCGAGACGGCCTTTTCGAAGCCGCCCTCCAGGCACACCGACTTGTCGTGATATTCCTTGATGCCGTCGAGATGCACCGAGAAGAACAGATAGGGCGACGGCTCGAACAGATGCAGCTTTTTTTCCAGGAGCAGCGCATTGGTGCACAGCGACACGAACTTCTTGCGCGCGACGATGCCGCGCACGATTTCGCCGATCTCCTTGTGGATCAACGGCTCGCCGCCGGGAATCGCCACCATCGGCGCGCCGCATTCGTCGACCGCGTCGAGGCATTCCTGCACTGTCAGACGCTTGTTGAGGATGGCGTCGGGATAATCGATCTTGCCGCAGCCGAAGCAGGCGAGATTGCAGCGGAACAGCGGCTCGAGCATCAGCACGAGCGGATAGCGCTTGCGCCCGGCTAGACGCTGGCGCAGCACGTAGGCGCCGACCTTGGCCTTCTGTCGCAGAGATACACCCAAAACCGTTATCCTTTTTACTGTTTGCGTTGCAGCCGTCGCAGCGGCGTCAAAATCGGACTTTCGGCTGTTTAGACTTTTGCCGCCACGCGGGCCGCGGGAGTGCCGTCGATTAATTCGGGCGGCAAGCGGAATTCGATGGTTTCGTGGCGGCCGGTCAGTTGGCTGACATTGACCGGGCCGAGCCGCCGCAGCGCGTCGATGACGTCCTCCACCAGCACTTCCGGAGCCGAGGCTCCCGCCGTGATGCCGACGGTCTCGGCGTGGCGGAACCAATCCGCATTCAGCTCGCTGCCGTCGGCGATCAGATAGCTCGGCGTGCCGGCCTCCTCGCCGATCTCGCGCAGCCGGTTGGAATTGGAACTGTTCTTGGCGCCAACCACCAGGATAACGTCGACCAGCTTCGAAAGTTCACGCACCGCCGTCTGCCGGTTCTGCGTCGCGTAACAGATATCGCGCGTCTCCGGCCCGACGATGTCGGTGAAGCGGTTGTGCAGGGCGGCGATGATGCCGCGCGTATCGTCGACGGAAAGCGTGGTCTGCGTGACATAGGCTACCGGCGTGTCCGGCGGGATATCGAGCTTGGTGACGTCGTTCTCGGTCTGCACCAGCGTCACCGGCTCGGCAATCTGGCCCATCGTGCCCTCGACCTCCGGATGACCGGCGTGGCCGATGAGAATGAGTCGGCGACCCTGGCCGACATAGCGCTTGCCCTGGTTGTGCACCTTGGTGACCAGCGGGCAGGTGGCGTTCAGCACCGGCAGGTTGCGCGCCGCCGCTTCATCTTCGACGGTCTTGGCGACCCCGTGCGCGCTGAAGATGGTGACCGCGTTGGGCGGGACCTCGGAGAGATCCTCGACAAAGCGCGCGCCCTTGGCCTTGAGACTCTCCACCACGTGCTTGTTGTGCACGATTTCGTGACGCACGTAGACCGGCGGGCCGAATTTCTGCAGCGCCCGTTCGACGATTTCGATGGCGCGCACGACGCCGGCGCAGAAACCGCGAGGCTGGGCGAGTATCACTTTCATCGAAACCTCCCGGTCCACAGGCCGGTTGAAATCTGCCGGTTTAGGTTGGACTGCGGCCATGCGCCGCAACAATGCGGCAGATGCCGGTCAGTCCCGCTATGCATGTCTCAGATAGTTGGCTGCGAAGCCGCTACAATCAAGTCCGGGCCTATTCGTTAAGGCCTTGATCGCCGCGCCGGGCCGGCAGATCAATGACCCCTTAAACCGCCTCATTGAGCGGAAATGCGTCCTCTTGTCCAGCGCCGCTTCGGCGGCCGACAGGACCGGCCGGCGACGAATTGAACGGAAAGCCCGCTTCCACCGTCCAAGCAACGCATTTCACTGCAACCGGTTCGGGGTTCCGTACATTAGCATTGAGCGGCAACGCGCAAGCCGCAGCCACAGACCGGCTGCAAAGTCGAGATTCCGGCATGCCCGATCCGCGCCAGGCGCAAACGACGGTCAAACGGATAGGAAAATATCCACGATTTCACTTTTGCGGCGATTCGAGGCATTTAGGGCCGCTGCGCCGCATCCACCTGCCTCGATTTTGCCTTTCTCATGACGCTTCAAACCCGGGTTCGTTCGTCGATCCTGCCATCCAGTTGACTTATCCCATTCCGCCGACCAGCCCATGAAGATCATCACCGCCTTCGTCGTCCGCGCGATCAAATTTTGCGCGCAACACGCCTGGCCGGTCATCGCCGTCTCGATCCTGCTCGGCATCCTGTCGTCCTGGTATGCCACGACGCATTTTGCCATGACGACCGACATCAACCAGCTGATCTCCCCGAACATTCCGTGGCGCCAGCGCGAAGCTGCACTCGAAAAGGCTTTTCCCCAGTTCGAATTGACCGTCGCCGTGATCGATGCGCCGACGCCTGAGCTTGTCGACGCGGCCACCAACGCCCTGGTGGCGCGATTATCGCAGCAGAAGGATTTGTTTCACTCCATAGAGGAAGAGAAAGGCGGCCCCTTCTTTGCCCGCAACGGCCTGTTGTTCGAATCGACCAAAGATCTCGGCCCGCAAATGAAAATGCTGACCCAGGCGCAACGCCTGGTGCAAGTGCTCGCGGGCGATCCGACGCTGCGCGGCGTGATTCAGGTGCTGCAATTCGGCCTGCTCGGCGTGCAGGGCGGCCAGATTACGCTCGACAACATGACTTGGCCGCTGACGCTTGCCGCCAACACGATCGACAAGGTCAATGCCGGGCAGCCGGCGGGTTTTTCCTGGCTCGAACTGGTTCAAGGCCACGCGTCGGCTCCCGCTGACCTGCTTCGCTTCCTCGAAATCCGGGCGCAACTCGACTATTCCGAGCTCGAACCCGGCCAGCGGGCGAGCGACGCCATCCGCAAGGCTGCCGCCGATCTCGATTTCGCGTCCAAGTATCAGGCGCGCCTGCGGCTGACCGGCCCGGTGCCGATGGCCGACGAGGAATTCGCCACGATCAAGGAAAATGCAGCCCTCAACGCCACCGTGACGATTGCCGTCGTGCTCGTCATCCTATGGCTCGCTTTGCGCTGGGCGCGCATCATTTTCGCGGTGTTCGTCTGCCTTGCCGTCGGGCTATCCATTACCGCCGCGCTCGGCTTGCTGATGGTCGGCACGCTCAATCTGATATCCGTGTATTTTGCGGTGCTGTTCGTCGGCCTCGGCGTCGATTTCGGATTGCAGTTCAGCGTCCGCTACCGGGCCGAGCGCTACGAGATCGACAGTCTGCGCGAGGCGCTGTTGCAAGCGGGTAGACGCGCGGGCGCGCCGCTGACGCTGGCGGCATTGGCGACGACGGCCGGCTTTTTGTCGTTCCTGCCGACGGTTTACAAGGGCGTATCGGAACTCGGCCTGATCGCCGGCGTCGGCATGCTGATCGCGTTCGGCACCAGCATCACGCTGCTTCCGGCGCTATTGAGCCTGGTCAAGCCGCCGAGCGAGCCGCACCCCCTCGGCTATGCCGTCCTCGCGCCGGTCGATCGTTTTCTCGCCGAGCATCGCCTGGCGATCCTGATCGTGACCGTCGCCATCATCGCGGGAGGATTGCCGCTGCTGTACTGGCTGCGGTTCGATTTCAATCCGATCAACTTGCGCAGCCCCAAGACCGAGGCGGTGGCAACCTATCTGGCGCTCAAGAGCGATCCGGACAGCGGCACCAACGACATCCAGGTGCTGGAGCCGTCGCTGACGGCGGCGGATCAGACGGCGGCAAAACTTCGGGCCTTGCCGCAAGTTGCCCGCGTGACGACGTTGTCGAGCTTCATTCCGGACGACCAACAGCAGAAACTGCCGCTGATCCAGGACGCGGCAAAGACCCTCGATCCCATTCTCAATCCGGCCGCCCCCAGCCCGCCGCCGACCGACCCACAGAATGTCAGCATGATGAATTCCACGATCGACGCGCTCAACCGGCTGGCCGGCAACGGCACCGGCAGCGGCGCGGTTGCGGCGCGGCGCCTGGCTGCGGCGATGGCGACGCTCGCCAAGGCCGATCCGGCGGTGCGGGCGCGGGCCGAAACGGCGTTCGTGCAGCCGCTGCGCACCGCCCTCGAAGATTTACGCAATCTGTTCAAGGCGCAGGCGGTCAGCCGCGCCAATTTGCCGCCCAACCTGGCGCGGCAATGGGTGACGCCCGACGGACAGGCGCGCATCGACGTCGCGCCGAGCGGCAATGCGAATGACAATGCGGTTTTGCGGCAGTTTGCGCGCGCCGTGCTGGCCGTTGCGCCCAACGCGACCGAGGGGCCGATTTCGATTCTGGAGGCGCGGCGCGCGGTCGTCACCGCTTTCATCGAGGCGGGCGCTTGCGCACTCTTCTCCATCGGCATCCTGCTCTGGATCACGCTGCGCCGGTTCGGCGACGTGCTGTTGACGCTGGTGCCGCTGTTATTGGCCTGCGTCGTCACGCTGGAGATTTGCGTCCTGATCGATCTGCCGCTGAACTTCGCCAACATCATCGCGCTGCCGCTGTTGTTGGGCGTCGGCGTGGCGTTCAAGATCTATTACATCATGGCGTGGCGCGAGGGGCAGACCAACCTGTTGCAATCGGTGCTGACGCGGGCGGTGACGTTTTCGGCCTGTACGACGGCGACGGCGTTCGGCAGCCTGTGGTTTTCCAGCCATCCCGGCACGTCCAGCATGGGCAAACTGTTGGCGATCTCGCTGTTAACGACGATGGCGGCGGCGGCTTTATTCCAGCCGGTATTGATGGGCAAGCCACGTCAGCGCCAACAACAGACTTAGCGCGGGCTTAGCGCGCCGCCGGCGGACGTTTGGCGTTGAGCGTTGCATTAGGGTTGACCGCCGGATTGGGATTAACCGACGGATCGAGCATGGTGTAGGCGGCATCCGGCAACCGCGTCCAATATTGATTTTCGCCCAGTAGCTCGAAACCGATATAGCCGCGGACCACGAGCGTCTGGCTGTCGGGCGACACCTGCATCGTCGCGTGATAGATTTTGCCGTCGCGCGGATCGAGGATGGTTCCGCCGCCGTATTTGTTGTCGTTCTCCGGCTTCATGCCGCGGATGATTTCGAGCCCGAGCCACGGCTGATCGTGGCGATCGTCGGTGCACTTGTCGCACGCTACATTCGGATCCTCGCCCGGCTTGAGGAACATTTTCGCGATAATGCCGTCATAGACGCCGTCGTGATTGGCGATCAGGAACCAGCCGGTGGGTTGCTTGGTATCCCTATCGACCGCCTGCCAAAGGCCGGCAGGAGTTGGCGCGGCGGGTATTGGCTCCGCGCTCGCGACAGGGACGACGAGCGGCAACAAAGCCGCGGCGGCCATCACAAGTTTTGCTCGCATGGTCCGAACTCCTGGAACGTCCCCGGCACGCCTGGTTCATGAGGCGCGAACGCGATTAGGGCCGCTCCCACATCGATTGCGAAGGTCAGATATGCCGCTGGTCATTTTCATGCAATGGCCCACCGGGCGTTCCACTTTCATCTACGGCGAAATGGCCTCGGCAATGGATTTGACAGAGGCCGACATAGCGGCAGAAACTTGATGTAAATGCGAGGCAATGACGCCGCGGCCGGTAAATCGCATCGGCTGCGGGAGCGGGGACCGGCGTGAGAATCAAAGCAATCGAGCCCATCGCGGTCAGCCTGCCGATGAAAAAGCCGGTGCAGATGTCCGGCGAGACCGTCGCGCGCGCCGATAACGTGCTCGTCCGCATCGAATCCGAGGACGGCTTCGTCGGCTGGGGAGAGGCGGCTTCGGCGCCGGTCATGACCGGGGAAACCGTCGCCGGCATGATGGCGGCGGTGGCGCATATGGCGCCCGGCTTGCTGTCGCGTCCCGCCGACGATTTTGCCGGTGCGGCGGCGGCGATGGCTGCGGCTCTCTATGGCAACAGCGGCGCCAAGGCGGCCATCGAAATCGCGCTCCACGATGTCGTCGGCCGCGCCACCGGGCGGCCGGTTCATGCGCTGCTCGGCAAAAAGCAGCGCAGCCGCATGCCGGTCTTGGCGGTGATCGGCTCGCCGGATGCCGCAGCCGACGTCGGCGAAGCGCTGGAGCGTTGGGCCGCGGGCTACCGCGCCTTCAAGATCAAGGTCGGGTTAGGCTCCGTGCAAGCCGATGCCGAACGCACGCGGGGAATCTGCATGGCGCTGCAGGGAAAAGACGAGAGCTGCCTCGTCTGCGTCGACGCCAATCAGGGTTTCGGCGTCGAAGACGCGCTGCACTATGTGCGCGCGGTCGCCGATAGCGGACTCGATTTCCTCGAACAGCCGGTCGACGCGCACGATCTCGACCCCAGGTATTTTGAGACAATGGCGCGGATCGCCGCCGCGACCGGCGTTGCGATCGGCGCCGACGAGGGCATTCATTCGCGCGCCGACATCGAGCGTCATCATGAGCGCGGCGCCGCGGCGGGCGTAAGCCTCAAGGCGATCAAGCTCGGCGGCATCCGCGCGGTGCTCGAGGCGAGCCAACTCTGCGACCGGCTCGGCATGAAGGTCAACATTTCCTGCAAGACTGGCGAATCGAGCGTTGCCTCGGCGGCGGCTTGCCATGTCGCCGCCGCCGCGCCGGCGCTCGCTTGGGGCCTCACCGTGACCAGCCCGGGCCTTGCCGAAGACGTCGCCGTCGAGCCGCTTTGCGTCGCGCGCGGCCATGTCGAAGTGCCGGACCGCCCCGGGCTCGGCATCGAAGTCGACGAGCGCCGGGTGCGGCGCCGTGCGCAAGAATTCAGACGCGTGGCTTGAGCAAGCTCGGCGACAGGCGATGAACGACAGCGGACGACCGGACGAATATCGCTTCATCGGCAAGCCCTTGCCGCGCAAGGAGGACGAGCGGCTCATCACCGGCAAGGGCCGCTTCACCGACGACTTCACGCTTCCCGGCCAGGTTTATGCGGCGATGGTGCGCTCGCCGCATCCGCACGCGGGCATCCTCGCGATCGACGCCGCGCGGGCGATGGCGATGCCGGGCGTGCTCGGCGTCTTCACCGGCGCCGATTGCGCGGCCGATAAACTCACGCCCATTCCGCACGATCCTGTGCCGAAGACCAAATACGACATGAAACTGCATGCACCGGGCGGCGGCGCGATCTTCATCGGCCCGCAGATGCTGCTGCCTGCCGATAAAGCGCGGCACGTCGGGGAGGCCGTCGCCATGGTGGTGGCCGAGACCAAGGCGCAAGCGCTCGACGCCGCCGAGGCCGTCGAGGTGCAATACCAGGAGCTGCCTTTCGTGCTGCATTCCGAAGCTGCCATGAAGCCGGGCGCGCCCGTGCTCTGGGACGAGACGCCGGACAACGTCGTCGTCGATACCCGGTTCGGCGATCCGCAGGCAACCGATGCGGGCTTTGCGCGCGCGCGCCATGTCATCGCGCGGGAATTCCACATTGGCCGCGTGACCGGCGTGCCGATGGAACCGCGCGCCGCGCTCGGCCACTACGATGCCGCAACCGGCCGCTATACGCTCTATGCCGGCTCGGGCGGCGCCGTTCGGCAAAAGAGCGAACTTGCCGCGGTGCTCGGCGTTAATCCCGACCGCGTGCACGTCCTTTCGCACGACGTCGGCGGCAATTTCGGCACGCGCAACCGCGTCTTCGTCGAGTTCGGTCTGGTGCTGTGGGTCTCGCGCAAGCTTGGCCGGCCGGTCAAATTCACCGCGACGCGCTCGGAAGCCTTCCTCAGCGATTTCCAAGGCCGCGATCTGGTGACCAAGGTCGAGCTGGCGCTCGACGAGAGCGGCCGCTTCCTCGCCATGCGGGCCACCAATATCAGCAATGTCGGCGCGCGCTGCGTGTCGCTGTCGCCGCTGGGCAAGGGCGCCGGTCTCATCCCTGGCTCCTATGCCATTCCGGCCGCGACGCTGCGCGCCGTTGCCGTGTTCACCAACACCATGCCGACCAACGCCTACCGCAGCTCCGGCCGCCCGGAAGTGACTTACGCCATCGAGCGGCTGGTCGATGCGGCCGCCGCCGAGCTCGGCGTCGACCGCATCGCGCTTCGCCGCAAAAACCTCGTCCGCCCCAAAGCCATGCCCTACCGCAATGCGGTCGGCATGATTTACGACAGCGGGCGCTATGAAGAGAACATGGACTGGGCGATGGATATCGCCGACTGGAAGGGATTTCCGGCGCGGCGGCGCGAGGCCAAGCGGCGCGGCAAGCTGCTCGGCCGCGGGCTGGCGAACTACGTCGAATCCTCGATCGGGGCGCCGCGCGAGCAGGCGCGCATCAAGGTGCAGCCGCAAGATCCATCCGGGCCGGCCCGCGTCGACGTCGTCATCGGCACGCAACCGAGCGGCCAGGGCCACGAAACCAGCTTCGCCCAAGTCGTGTCCGATCTTCTGCGCGTGCCGGTCGAGAGCGTGCGCATTATTCTCGGCGACACCGACGTGGTGCGCGTCGGCGGCGGCTCGCATTCCGGCCGCTCGATGCGCCATGCCGCGACCTTATTCTCGAAGTCCGCCGTCGATCTCATCGCCAAGGGCAAGGCGATCGCCGCCATTGTCATGGGCGTGCCGCCCGACAGCGTTTCGTTCGCCGACGGCCGCTTCGTCTCGCGCGACACCAACCGCAACTTCGATTTTCTCGAACTGGCGAGCGAAGCGGCGCGCCACACCCTGCCGGAAGCGCTCAAGGACGGCATCGCGGTCGTCACCGATCACGAAATGCACGATCCGGTCTTCCCCAACGGTACCGCAATCTGCGAGGTCGAGATCGATCCCGAGACGGGGAATATGACGCTCGCGCGCTATGCTTCGGTCGACGACGTCGGCCGTTGCATCAATCCTTTGATCGTGCACGGTCAGACCCATGGCGCCATTGCCCAAGGCGTCGGTCAGGCGATGTCGGAGCAAATCTATCTCGATCCCGATTCCGGCCAGCCGCTGACCGGGTCGCTGATGGATTACGCCATGCCATATGCGGACACTTTGCCGCCGTTCAAGACCGAGATCGCCGAAGTGCTGTCGCCCACCAATCCGCTCGGCATCAAGGCCGGCGGCGAGGGCGGCACGACGGCGGCGCCCGCCGTCGTGATCAGCGCCGTCGTCGATGCGTTGCGCGAGTTTGGCGTGCGCGAAGTGCCGATGCCGGCGACGCCTTACGCGATTTGGACGGCGATCCAGGAGGCCAAGGCGCGCAAAGCGGCCGGACCTGGTCCATGAGCGCGCCGATACTGGCCCTGGAGAAAGTCTCGAAACGGTTCGGGGCGATTGTGGTCGCCGAGGCAATCGACTTGGCGCTGGCCGAAGGCGAGGCGCTCGGCATCATCGGACCGAACGGCGCCGGCAAGACCACGCTGTTCGGCATCATCAGCGGCACGCTCGCTCCCGATTGCGGCCGCGTGCTCTACGCCGGCCGCGACATTACCGACATGCCGCCGGCGCGACGTTGCGCCATGGGTATCGGCCGGTCGTTCCAAATTCCGCTGCCGTTCGGTGGCATGAGCGTTTTCGAAAATCTGGTGGTCGCCTCGGCGTTCGGCGGCAACCGGCGCGAGCGCGACGCCTATGCGCGCTGCATGGAGATTCTCGAACGCTGCGGGCTTGCCGCCAAAGCCAATCGGCCGGCGGCGAGCCTCGCGCTGCTCGACCGCAAGCGGCTGGAACTTGCCCGGGCGCTGGCGACCGATCCCGCGGTGCTGCTGCTCGACGAAGTCGCCGGCGGGCTCACTGAGCGCGAGTGTCACGCGCTGATCGAACTCATTCGCGACGTTAGGCGAAGCGGCGTTTCGATCGTTTGGATCGAGCACGTTGTGCATGCGCTTCTCGCCAGCGTCGATCGCCTTTTGGTTCTGCACAACGGCGCCTTCATCGCCGAGGGCGACCCGGCCGCGGTGATCAAGAGCCCGCAAGTGTCGGAAATCTACATGGGGATCGAGGCCGATGCCTGATCGCGCCGCAGCGTCGCCGGCGCCGCTGCTTGCCGTGCGGGACCTCGAAGCGTTCTACGGCGACATCCAGGCCTTGTTCGGCGTCTCCATCGAAGTCGCCCGCGGCGAAGCGGTCGCCGTGATCGGCGCCAACGGCGCCGGCAAAAGCGCGCTCCTTAAAAGCATCGCCGGGCTGTTGCGCGCGCGGTCCGATGCGATCGTGTTCGACGGCACCCCGATCGGCGGCCTGCCGGCTTACGCCGTCGCCGCGCGCGGCATCGCGCTCGTCCCCGAGGGCAGGGGGCTCTTTCCCTCGCTCAGCGTCGAGGAAAATCTGCTGATCGGCGGCCAGCGCAAGCGGCCGGGGCCGTGGACCCTGGCCCGCATCTACGAGCTGTTCCCCGTGCTTGCCGCGCGCCGCGAATTGCCGTCGACCGCGCTGTCGGGCGGCGAGCAACAGATGGTCGCGCTCGGCCGCGCGCTGATGTCGAATCCGAAATTGCTGTTGTGCGACGAGATCAGCCTAGGGCTCGCTCCGATCGTGGTGCGCGACATCTATGCGCGGTTGCCGGCGATCTTGAGCGAAGGCGCTTCGATCGTTTTAGTCGAGCAGGACGTCGTGCAGGCGCTGCGCGCGGCGCACCGCGTCTATTGCCTGCAGGAGGGGCGCGTCGCGCTTGCCGGCGCCGCCAGGGAATTGACGCGCGAGCAAATCGCGGCGGCGTATTTCGGGGTGTGACACTGTGGACTGGATCAACGTCATCCTCCAAGGCGTGCTGGTGGGTGGGCTCTACGCCATGTTCGCCGCCGGACTGTCGCTGATTTTCGGCGTGATGCGGCTGGTCAATATCGCGCACGGCGATCTGATCGTGCTGTCCGCCTATATCGCACTGGTCATCACGCAAACGCTCGGCATCGGCCCGCTCGCCTCGTTGCTCCTGGTGGTGCCGATCATGGCTGCGATCGGCTATGCGCTGCAATGGTTCGTGCTCAACCGCACGCTCGGCGAGGATCTGCTGCCGCCGCTGCTGGTGACGTTCGGCCTCTCGGTCATCATCCAGAACGGGCTTCTGACGGCCTTCACCGCCGACAGCGTCAAATTGCAGGCCGGCGAAATCGAGGTGGCGACGATCCGCCTGTTCGGCGGCGTCTATGTCGGCGTGCTGCCGCTGTTGCAGTTCGCCGTCGCGGTCGCGGTGATCGGCGCCTTGCAATTCGTGTTCTACCGCACCGCGCTCGGCCGCGCTTTCCGCGCCACCGCCGACGATCCCGCGGTGGCGCAGCTCATGGGGCTCGACAACCGCCATGTTTTCGCGCTGGCGATGGCGTTATCGCTCGCGGTCGTGGCGATCGCCGGCGTGTTCCTGGCGGTGCGCGCCAATTTCGATCCGTCGCAAGGACCGGCGCGGCTGATCTTCGGCTTCGAAGCCGTGATCATCGGCGGGCTGGGCAGCATGTGGGGCACCTTGGCCGGCGGGCTCATCCTCGGCATCGCCCAAGCCGTCGGCGCGCATCTCAATCCGGGCTGGCAGATACTCGCCGGCCACATCGCCTTTTTGATCGTGCTCGCGGTGCGGCCGCTGGGCTTGTTCCCCAAGGTGCGCCTATGAGCGCGCAAAAAAGTGTTCATGTCGCCTTCGCCAGCGCCTCGAGCCGCGTCGGCACGGCGCTCTGCGCGGTCGGCCTCGTGGCGCTCGCGGCGGCGCCGTTGTGGGGCGGCCGCGACGATCTGGCGCTGCTTTCCGAAATCTACGCCTATGTCGCGCTGGCAAGCCTGTGGAACCTGTTGGCCGGCTATGCCGGCCTCGTTTCGGTCGGCCAGCAGGCCTATGTCGGACTCGGCGCCTATGTGCTGTTCGCGCTCGCCATCCTTGCCGGCATCTCGCCGCTATGGGCGATCCCGATTGCCGGCGCCGTCGCCGCCGCCATGGCGATCCCGGTGGCGGCTTTGGTGTTCCGGCTGCGCGGCCACTATTTCGCGATCGGCACCTGGATCGTGGCCGAGGTGTTTCGCTTGTTCGCCTCGCAGATTTCGTCGCTCGGCGGCGGCTCGGGCACCAGCCTGCCGGCCGCCGTGATCGTCGCGCTCGCGCCGTCGCGGCAATTGCGCGATTTTGTCGAATACTGGATCGCGCTGGCGCTGGTCGTCGCCGTGCTGGCCTTCATCTTGCTCTTGTTGCGCTCGCGTTACGGCCTTGCGCTCAAGGCGATCCGCGACAGCGAGCTGGCGGCGACCTGCAACGGCATCGACGTCACGCGCACCAAGGTGCTGGTCTATATCGCGACCGCGTTCGGCACGGCCATGGTCGGCGCGCTGATTTTCCTGCAGCGGCTGCGCATCTCGCCCGACGCCGCGTTTTCCGTCAACGACTGGACGGCCTTCGTGATCTTCATCACCGTGATCGGCGGCATTGGCCGCATCGAGGGCCCGATCGTCGGCACCGTCGTGTTCTTCTTGATACGCCAGACGCTGGCCGACCTCGGCACGCTTTATTTGATGATGCTCGGCCTGGTCGCGATTCTGGTCATGCTGGCGGCGCCGAAAGGCATTTGGGGCCTCGTCGTCGAGCGGTTCGGCTGGCAGGTTTTTCCGCTTGAACGCCGGGTCGTATTTGACGAACCTAGCGCGGCGCGGGAGCGCTAAGAACCGCCGGCAGGGACGGCGCCGACAGGGAGAAACCAACCATGGCCAACAAAATCATCATCAGTTGCGCGGTAACCGGCTCGATTCACACGCCGACGATGTCGGACGCGCTGCCGATCACGCCCGATCAGATCGCCACCCAGGCGATCGATGCCGCCAAGGCCGGCGCCGCGATCCTGCATTTGCACGCGCGCGACCCCAAGGACGGCCGGCCGTCGCCGGACCCGAATATCTTCATGCAGTTTTTGCCGCGCATCAAGCAGGCGACCGACGCGGTGGTCAACATCACCACCGGCGGCGCCGTGACCATGACCGTCGACCAGCGCATCGCGGCGGCGAACCAACTGTCCCCGGAAATGTGCTCGCTCAACATGGGCTCGATGAATTTCGCGCTCTATCCGATGGCGAAGCGCTACAAGAAATGGAAATACGATTGGGAAGAGAGCTATCTGCTCAACTCGGACGCCTACATTTTTCCCAATACGTTCCGCGACATCGAGAAGGTGTATAAGACGCTCGGCGAAGGCCACGGCGTAAAATTCGAGCACGAATGCTACGACACCGGCCACCTCTATAATCTCGCCCATTGCATCGACCGCGGCCTGTTCAAGCCGCCGGTCTTCTTGCAGCTGATCTTCGGCATACTCGGCGGCATCGGCCCCGATCTCGACTGCCTGCTGTTCATGAAGCGCACCGCCGACCGGCTGTTCGGCAACGACTATCTGTGGTCGGTGCTGGCCGGCGGACGGCACCAGATGAACTTCTGCACCAATGCCGCCATGCTCGGCGGCAATGTGCGCGTCGGGCTGGAGGACTCGCTCTATATCGGGCAGGGCAAGCTCGCCAAAAGCAATGCCGAGCAGGTGGCGAAAATCCGCCGCATCGTCGAGGAGCTCGGTTACGAGATCGCATCGCCCGCCGAGGCGCGGGCGACGCTCAATCTCAAGGGCGGCGATCGGGTGAAGTTTTAGGTCATTCCGGGCCCGGCGCGGAGCCTGTCATCGGGCCGCGCGCTTGGCGCGGACCCGTTGGCGCCGTCCCGCAATGACGAGCAATGCGATGGTCTTGACCCTCTGACCGGCCCGACGCTACATCCAAGCACTGCTTCGGGCGGTTAGCTCAGCGGAAGAGCACTTCCTTGACATGGAAGGGGTCGCAGGTTCGATCCCTGCACCGCCCACCAGCCTTCGCTCGCGTAGCGAGTGAAGGCTGTCACGCCGTAGCTTCAGCGAAGGCGGACTGAAGCGTTTCCGCGAGCTTCGGCTTGGCAAGCCAACCAAACATTCGCTCGCTTAGCGAGTGAAGGCTGCCGCGCCGAAGCTTCAGCGAAGGCGGGCAGCCTCCCGCGAGCTACGACTGGCAGGCCAGCTTCCCGCTCACGAAGGGAGCGAAAGCTGCCCACGCCGAAGCCCAACCCCGTTGCGCCGGGGCGTAGCGCGGCGAGAGGGCGAAGGCGAGCCTCCCTCAGCTCGCGCCGGCGTCGGACAAGCACTTCTTGGTGAAGCTTGTTTCCGCGGCGCCGTGAAGCTTCTGCGCCGCCGCCTGGTCCTTGCAGCACTTCTTGGCGAAGCTCGTCAAAGCGGCGCCATGCAGGCTCTTGCCGGTTGCCTGCACCGCGCAGCTATCGTCCGCCGCGGCGGCGCTCACCAGCCAAAACGAGGCTAAAACCATTACGATCGTTTTCATTTTTCGCTCCCTGGATTGCTCTACTGACACAGAAAGAAACTTGCGCCCGCGGCGTCCATCACGCGTGCGGCAATACGCCGTTCGGGCTCGCTTTGTCGACGATTTCGGGCAGATATTGCGCCAGCACCTTCATTGTCTCGTCGACCGGCAGGCCCATGTGACGGGCGAATTCCTGCACCTGGGAATTGCCGAGAACCGCTTTCAACTGATCCGCGGTGATCGGCATATTCTTGCCGTTACCGAGCCACGACTGCACTTGCGGGCCGAGACCGCCCTTCTCGAGCGCCGCCACGAGGCCGGCCAGATCGTGGTACTGCGTCTGCGCCAGCACCGTATTAATCAGCGTGGGCAAGGCTTCGCTTTCCAACGCGCCTTTAAGACTGTCGAACAAACCCATCATTACCCTCCATGCATGAACGCGAAAACGCTACGCCGCGGTCGTGTCAAATCGACGACGCAAGCTTAGTCGAGCCTTGCCGGCCGTACCAGGGGTGGCGATGGGAATTGCCAACGCGCTAGTGTCCCGATTCCGAAGTTCGCAAGTGTTTGCGGCTTACTCTCATGCGAACTTCGGAATCAAAGGAACACTTGCAAATTTATGATTCTAGTGCGGTTTTTGGATTTGAAGTTCCTATGGGAGTTTGCGGCTAGATACTGGGAACTTCAAATCCACAGCACTAGCCGGCAGGCTTGCGCGCGAACAAGCCGAAGGCCGCAATCGCCACCAGTACGAGCGAGATCAGGACGTTATAGCCGGCGAGCGAAATGCCGAGAAAACGCCACGCCGCGACGTCGCAGCGCACGACGTGGACCGACTGCAGCTGATTGAGCAGCGGCCCGCCGGATTTGAGATCGGTTAAGGGTCCGGTGCAATCGGTCGGCCCGGCCCAAAGGTGCCATTCGACGCCGGCGTGATAGGTGGCGAGCACGGCGTTGCCCAGCACCGCGACGATAATCGCGAGAAAGCCGACAGCGAGCAGTTTCGGCGGCGCGCGCAAGCCCGCCGCGATCGCCAGCAACAGCGACAGCGGAATGACGACGTGATAGGCGATGCGCTGTTCGAGGCAGAGCGGGCAGGGCTGCAGCCCGACCACGAGCTGGAAATACCACGCGCCGGCGAGCGTTGCGCCGGCGAGCGCGAATACCGCAAGCGCCGCCGCGGCGGCCGGCTCGGCGCGCAGCCGCTCGACCCAGGCCGGCCGCGTGACGGCAATCCGGTTCATCGCAATCATCGCCACTCTCCCGCCGCGCCCCCGGCGGCAGCAATGTGCCGATCCTCAAGGCGGAAGCAAGGCCATTGCCAAGCGGGCGCCGTCCGATGGACGGCCGCGCCGACGGAATATATAGAGTGCGCCTAAGGCCCGTGTGGCGGAACTGGTAGACGCGCACGACTCAAAATCGTGTTCCGCAAGGAGTGTGGGTTCGATTCCCTCCACGGGCACCAATAAGTTGTATCACTGCATTACATACCGCCACATAGATTACGAGTAGTGGCCGTTTTTACGATATTACTTGCCTAAAACCTCCACATACCATAACGTGTGGCACCCTTGCATCCCCGTGCAGTTGGGGGTATTTTTGGGGTACTCAGAACGCCTTTCGGAGAGCGATACCGCAAGTGTTGAGCGATCGAGCGATACGGACATCGAAGCCGCGGGAGAAGCCGTACAAGCTCTACGACGGCAGCGGTCTACACGTGCTCGTGCAGCCGAGCGGCAGCAAGCTGTGGCGGCTCAAATACCGCTTTGCCGGAAAGGAAAAACTAATTTCATTCGGCTCGTATCCGGACCTGACGCTCGCGAGTGCGCGCGGGAAACGGGATGAGGCGAGGAAGCAGCTCTCCTCCGGTCGCGATCCATCGGTGTTGAGGAAGCTCGATAAGATCGCCGTAGAGAAGGCGGCTCGGAATACCTTCGGTGCTGTCGCCGCCGAACACCTCGATAACATGGCAGCGAACGGTCTGGCGGAAACCACGTTGGTGAAGAACCGTTGGCTGCTGCAGGTCCTTGCGGCGCCGCTGGCTCATCGGCCAATTGCCGAGATCATGCCAATTGAAGTTCTCGACGTTCTCAAGCGCATCGAAAAGAACGGTCGGCGTGAGACGGCGCGGAAACTCCGCAGCATGATTGGAAGCGTGTTCCGATACGCCATCATAACGTTGCGGGCCACGAACGATCCAACGGGGCCGCTTCGGGGTGCGCTTTTGACCCCTAAAGTTCAGCACCGCCCTGCTATCGTTGACGAACGCGAGCTTGGCGTTTTGATGGGCGCAATCGACGGATACGATGGCTGGCCGACGCTTCGCGCTGCATTGCAACTCATAGCGCTCACAATGACGCGTCCAGGCGACGTGCGCTTCATGCGGCGATCGGAGATCAACTTCGAGCGGGCGATGTGGCGCATACCCGCCGAACGGATGAAGATGCGCAGGCCCCATGATGTGCCGCTTTCGCGACAGGCCCTGGAAATACTCCGCGAGATTTGGGCCTTCTCAGACTTTGGCGATCTCGTCTTGCCTTCGATCCGGTCGAGCAAAAAGCCGCTGTCCGAGAACGCAATGAACTCTGCTCTCCGAAGGATGGGCTATGCCAAGGATGAAATGACCTCTCACGGCTTCCGCGCCACGGCGAGCACTATTCTCAACGAGCGCGGCTTCAATCCCGATGTGATCGAGGCGGCCCTCGCGCATCAGGACAGGAACATGATCCGCCGCGCTTACAACCGGGCGACGTACTGGCCTGAGCGCGTGAAGCTGTTGCAATCCTGGGCGGATTTGTTGGACCAGTTCAAGAGCGTTGCTGTCGCTGATCGCCACGCGGCGTGAGGTATAACTCGGCGGGTGGCGCCATGGTGCGCTATGTGCATCTTGCAACCGCAGCCTATTCGGTCCTAGTGGATGGAATCTAACACTTGGTGCCCGCGTCTGACAGCCTGGATAATTTTGTCGGGATCAGCAGTCCAAGTGAAGGGTTTGGGTTCGGCATTATGTTCGATAACGAAGCGATTGATGGCGGCCTGCAAGTCGACGACCGATAGGAAGGTACCGCGCTTCAATCGCCGCTTTGTGAGCTTGGCGAAGAAGCCCTCGACGGCGTTGAGCCAGGATGCCGATGTGGGCGTGAAGTGGAAGGTCCAGCGGGGATGCCGAGCCAGCCATTGGCGCACCTTCGGATGCTTGTGAGTTGCGTAGTTGTCGACGATAGCGTGGATTTCCTTTCGCGCCGGCACCTGCGCCTCGACGGCGTTGAGGAAGCGGATGAACTCCTGGTGCCGGTGGCGCTGCATGTTGCACCCGATGACGGTACCGTCGAGGACATTGAGGGCCGCAAACAGCGAGGTGGTGCCGTGACGTTTGTAGTCGTGGGTCATCGTCCCGGCACGGCCCTTCTTCATCGGCAAGCCGGGCTGGGTGCGGTCGAGCGCTTGGATCTGGCTCTTTTCATCGACCGAGAGGACCACGGCATGGGCGGGCGGATCGACATAGAGGCCGACGATGTCGCGCAACTTGTCGACGAAGCGCGGGTCGGTAGAAAGCTTGAACTGTTTGACCCGGTGCGGTTGCAGGCCATGCGCGCGCCAGATGCGTTGGACGGAACTCGCGCTGATGCCGACGACTTTCGCCATCATCGCGGAAGTCCAGTGGGTCGCCTCGGTGGGCGGGTCGGTCTGGGTGAGGGCCACGACGCGTTCGGTGATGTTCGATCCCAGCGGCGGGATGCGCGACGGGCGTGTTTTATCGTGCAGGAGGCCGTTGTAGCCCGCCTCCATGAAGCGTTCCTGCCAGCGCCAGACACAGGTTTTCGACTTGCCGGTCCGGCGCATGATTTCATTGGTGCCGATACCGTCCGCACTCAACAGGACGATCTCAGCCCGCCAGACGTGCTTGTGCGGGGTGTTGCGATCTCGCGCGAGCGCCTTCAGGCGGCGGCGATCCGCAGGCTTGAGAGTGATGGAAATTCCGGTTCGCATGCGCCAAACTCGCATGCATTGAGTCCGCAGGGAATCCCCTCAAGGATTCAAATGTCAGACGTGATCCACTAGCATGTGCTGGCTCCACATACATAACGTTTCGGACTTGGGCTGCGAGATGTATTTCGATGGTCTATGCAGACATCGAAACGCCGTTCGCGCATGCGCCGCGTCAGCGCGGGAAAGCGCGTCGAATTGACCAACCGGGACATCGAGCTGTTCACGCTTCTGAACCGCTACCGCTATCTGCGTTCTAACTTCCTGTACTCTTTCCTCGGCGGTAATTCTGAAACGCGCTTCAAGGAGCGGCTCGGCCATCTGTATCACGATGGCCGCTATATCAATCGGCCCACGCAACAGTGGCAATTTGCGAATTGCCGCAACATGCCTCTGATCTATGAGCTCGACGCAAAGGGCGAGCAGTTCCTTCGGCAACAGGGCCTCATTCAATCTGACAGCCCATTGCTCAATAAGGGTCGTGCGGGTGCGTGCCGTCAGTTTGCGCACGAACTCATGATATGTGACTGCATCGCATCCATAGAGCTGGGCGTGCGAGAGAACCCCAATCTACGGTTTATCTCATGGCAGGAGATCATCGCGAAGGCGTCGGAAAGCACCCGCAATCTGCACAACCCCTTCGAGCTTTCCGTTTCGATCTTGCATACCTTTTCGAATTCCAAAGGCACGCAGCGGGCCGACATCAAAATCGTGCCTGATGCCCTGTTCGGCTTGGAATACACCGCCTACGGCCAGAAGTCGTATCGCTTCTTCGTCCTTGAGGCGGACCGGAATCAAATGCCTGTAGCGCGTTCGAATCTGCGCCAGAGCAGTTACCTCAAAAAGATTCTAGCGTATAGAGCGATCGCGGCACAAAACATTTATAAATCGCATCTTGGCATTCCGAATTTCCTCATTCTGAACGTCATCACGAACGAGCGGCACATGAAGAGCATCATGGCGCTTCTCGATGAGATAACCGCCAAAAAAGGAAGTCGGATATTCCTCTTCAAATCGATCTCGACGCTGGGTGATTTCCGAATGGCGCCGGCGCCTACCTCGCACATCCTCACTGCCCCTTGGCAGCGCGTCGGCTACGATGATTTCTGCATCAACAAAACGTGAATGTTCATCTTCGCGCTTCCTCACGGTCCGCGCCATCGCATGCCGTCACATACCGAACGTTTACCGCCGTATCTCGCGCGGCTATCTGACTCGCGTGTCCAACAGAAAGGAGTTGAATGGAACACATACCAAGTGCAATCAGCGTAGCCGCGCTCATCGTCGCCTTCATCGCCGTAGCGCTGAACAAGCGATCGAGTGAGCTTCCGAAGGAGAAGAAGACCCGCAAGAAACGCCAACCGAAGGAGGTGCCGCAGCAGGCGTAAAACTGGAGGCCGCGAAATCCGCGGCCTCTCTTTTTTGTGCCGGGTCGTAGACTGGTGGGTGAAGGATCGCCTTCGACTGAACAGCGAACTTGGGTAGTGGTTCGATTCCCGCGATCAGGGCTAAAAATGTGGGGGTCGGATCGTGGGGTAGGCCGATTTCTCGAACTGGAATTCCCTATAATTGATAATGGGTTGGACGAAGACTGTGACGCCCTCCACGGCACCAGCCTTCGCTCGCGAAGCGGAGCGAAGGTTGCCCGCCGTAGCCTTGGCGAAGGCGGACTGGATAGTTGCCGCGAGCTTCGGCTGGCGAGCCATCTTCGCTGCTGCGCAGCTACGGCCGGCAAGCCAGCCTTCGCTCGCGGTAGCGAGAGAAGGCTGTCCGCCGAAGCCGGAACGGCGAAGGCGGACCAACCGGCGCGAGCTACAGCTTGGCAAGCCAGCCTTATAAATTTTAGTACACTGCCCCTATGAAATTCGCGCATTTTTCGCACATCTGGGCCAAGCCCGGAATGACGCCGCACCAGCGCTACGAACAGCTGTGGCGCGAGCTGCAGGCCTGCGACGCGCTCGGTTTCGATTACTCGTTCTGCGTCGAGCATCATTTCCGTCCCGACGAGAGCTGGATGTCGTCGCCGAGCCTTTATGCGGTCGGCGCCGGCGCGCGCACCAAGCGGCTGCGCATCGGGCCGATGGGCTACATCGTGCCGCTCTATCATCCGCTGCGGCTGGCCGAGGAGATCGCCATCGTCGACCAGATGCTCGGCGGCCGTATGGAGCTCGGCCTCGTGCCCGGCATCAATGCCGATTATTTCCGCCCGTTCGGATTGGATTACGGCGCGCGCAAATCGCCGACGCTGGAATTCGTCGATTATCTGCGCGCGGCATTCGGCGAGGCGCAGCCGTTCTCGTTCCACGGCCGGGAATTCCATACCGAGGACGCGCGCATTGCGGTTGCGCCGGTGCAGCGCCCGCATCCGCCGTTGTGGATGATGAGCCGCGATCCGCAGACGCTCGAATTCTGCGCGGCGAACGCCATCAATCCCGGATATTTTCTGGTCTATCCGCGCGCCGACGCCGCGCCGCGCTACCGCAAATTTCTGTCGGATTGGAAATCCGCCGGCCACGCGCGCAAGCCGCACATCGCCTATTGCACGGTGGTCTATGTCGACGACAGCGACGAAAAAGCGATCGACACCGCGCTGTTGCGGGCCAGCCGCGCCTATGAGGGCTTTCTTAAGCCGGCAAAGCCCGGCGAGAGTTTCGAGGCGCGTGCGAAAGAACACGCCAAAATGTTCATCGGCCGCGGCGAGCCGGGCGCGTCGGAGATCATGGCGCATCTGTTCGACGCTGAGTATCTTTTCAAGAACGACCTCGTCTTCATCGGCTCGCCGCAGACGGTCGCCGCCAAAATCCGCGCCGCCGCGCAAGCCGGCGTGTTCAACGTCTTCATGGGCGAATTTAATTTCGCCGATTTGCCGGAGCACGATTTGATGCGTTCGATAAAACTGTTTGGCGAAGAGGTGATCCCGGCGCTGCGCGGCTACGAGCCGTTTTGAGCCGTAACCCTCAGGCAGGCCCTTGATGGACTACATCTTGAGAAATTCGTGAAGAGCCTCCAGAACTTCTGGC
Source organism: uncultured Alphaproteobacteria bacterium (assembly GCA_963823225.1). Taxonomy (GTDB): domain Bacteria; phylum Pseudomonadota; class Alphaproteobacteria; order Rhizobiales; family Xanthobacteraceae; genus BOG-931. The sequence continues at coordinate 65,083 of CAWGKM010000003.1, forward strand.
TGGCCGAGAACGTTATTAGCGATGTCTAACCCAAGCGCGCGATAACTCTCGAATTGTGATTCGGTGAACCACTGGTCGACCGTTGTCTCGTGCGGGAAGGTCTTATTCTCCGTCGCGTAGCTGCGGATGGCGGCGCCTTCGCTGCCATGATAGGCCGGCTTGATGTAGATGACTTTGCCGTTTTCACAAACGGATCCGTCAGCGTGTTTGTAGTCGATCTCGCCGATCGCGTGGTACGGAATCCCCTTTGGGCCGGCGGAATTCGTCTCTTCCTCAGTTGGGCGATTGCGGAGCGCTCCTAAGCCCTCGAACTTAATTCGGACGCCGAGATCGATATAAATTTTCCGCACCGCATTGCCGAGGTCCTCGAATGCGAATTTCGGATCACAGCCGGCATCGACCACCACAATCAAGCGGCAGCGCCGGCGCACCATCTCATAGAGGCCGAGATTCTCGAAATGGCCGCCATCGGACAAGTAGACGTAGGGGTTTTGATCGGTGGTCCGTCCCAGGGCTTCGTCGAAGAGCGGCCTTGCCGCCAGTTTCGGTCCTTCACGCCGGTAGGCGTCGTCTTTTTCGCCTGCCGGACCGGGATTGCCGAGCCACCAGCCGAGCCGCACGTTGAAAAGCGTCAGCAAAAGCGAAAGCGAAGGCGAAGAGTTATAGCCCATGTTGGAACTGACGGCGGCGCCCGAAATCGCCATGGCGGTGCCAAGCGCGATGCCTTGCTCTCCCGGAGTGGTGACGGGGGGGAGACTGTCGCCATAGCCCTCACTGCGCCGGAATCCCACATAGGCTCCGCCGCAGTGTCGCGGCGTCACGGTGAAAGGTTCAGCCTTGCGCTCCTGCCAAGCCAAGCGCTTGGTCGACACGACATTGAGCGTAATATTGACAACGTGAAAGAGTTGCCGCGGACTGATGTCCGGCGGCCAGAGCTTGTGCATGCGGACGTTGTCGCCACCATCAAAGCCGGTGAAGCGGTTTGGATGGCGTTTATCGCGCGACGCGCCGAGATAGGCTCGGATCAAGCGGTTGCGATAAAGCGCGTGAAGCGAAAACCGGTTGATGTTGACGCAACGCGATGCAATGCGGGCGACCACGAATGCGATCACCATACCGAGCCCAAGCCAAAACGCGGTCGAATATGGTGATGTAAGCGGAGCGGCCAGGAGAGTGACCAGCGAAGCGCTCAACAAAAGCTTGTCGAGCCCGACGGACAGCGCCACGATGAGCGCGGCCACGAAAATCGGACCGACGATCGCCAATCCTATACTGTAAGCCAAGGCGGTATAATCGGTTTCAATTGCGCTTGAGGACTTTGCCGGCGTCTTGGAACTGCTCCCGAGAAATGCAGTGGCGATGCCGGAGAAGACGCTCATTATACCGCCCGCGGCAACGATGTATTGATGACTCGCTCTTAGCGCAAGCTGAACGGCATATTCTCCGGCGAAAACGAAAAACGCGACGATGGCCCAAGCGACCGCAAAGGCCGACAGCCAGCCCGCCGCACGGCCAAGCCACTCGCGATCGGAATCGGACTGAGGCTCGTAACTGACCAACCCGCCGAAAATATTATCGGCCGTGAGCTGAGCCATTATTACCCACGGCACGCCGAAGATAATGGCAACGAGCAGCGGAAGATGGCGTCCGGAAGGCCAATGAGGCGTCAGCAGCGAAAACAAATAAGCCCCAAATCCCACCAATGCGCCGTAGATCAGTCCGGACAACGCCCATCGAACCCAGTCGCGCAGGCTGAAAGCCTGGGGCCATCCAACGATCCAGCCGATCGTGAAAATTATGAAACCGGCGATCGCCGTCAGCGCCGGGATTTCGACTTTAGGAGTGAGACCCAGCCGACCCAGCCAATGCACAATCGCTGGAACAGTACCGTCCTCGGCGACATGCGCCGTTGATGGGTCCAGCAACATCCAGAAATAGTGCGAGGTGAAAAAAATCGTTAGTGCGATGGCCGATAAAGCAGCCCATATCAGATCGCCCACTATGAAACATGTGTCGTTGACATTGATACGACGACAAAAAAAGAATTTCTCGTGTCCGACCGTGTGCCGGCATAACCAGCACTTGATCCGTGGAAGAGGGTGCGTAGCCTGACCGAGAGGGGGCGACGGCAGCTGGAGCAGCGCCGGCCGGTGATAAATCGTGAATGCCTGCGCCACGATCAGAAGAATTGCGCCGGCCAAAGCGAGTGGAATCATCACCGCCGAGCAGTCGACATTGTCGGCAATCCACACCGAGATCGTTGCAATGAATTTCAGCGCGAGGACAGCAAAGGCGACAACGGGAATGATGACAAACCAATTGAGAACCAAGTTGCGCACGACGATCGCCACGGCCGCCCAGCTGTCGGCAGAGCCGATGCCGAGGCGCGGCGTCAGATAATTGCTGTAGGCCCTCAGCCAGGAGATTTGCGGGGGTTCGAAGTCCGGCCCGCTCGGACGGCTTGTCAGATTGTTGACGATTTCCTGAAAACTGGCGCGGTTGCGCCAGGCCGACAGCCACGAGCCGATATAACCGCCACCGGATACCGTCGATAAATAGTGGAAGCGGCCGAGCAGTGATTCTTCGAGCGTTATCGTCTTGCCTTGACGGTGTTTCTTATTCTTCTCATTGGCAGTGTGCTTCTCGTTTTTTGGCGGCGGGATTCGGTCGCAGGCTGCCAGTGCCTGCAAGATACCGAGGCAGAAGGTAGCGCTGCGAATGCCGCCGCCGGAAAAGCAGAGCCCGCCACGCTTGAGTTCATTGAGTTGTCGGTAGAGTTGCTTGCGGACCTTGATCGTCTCGGCGTCCACGCCAGTGCCGTCGCGTTCGTCGGCGCTGAGGTGAAAGTTACGGTCAAATCGCTTCTTCTGCTGCTCTTTTGCTCCGAGCCGTTTGTTTAAATCGCCCGCAATATTCGAACCCCCGTCGATCGCGTCGGCCTCTTCGGCCAATACCTGTTCGATCGATAACACGCCGTCCGCTTCGTTCCCCGCCATCGCCGCCTCCCCCCATCAGGCCACAAAGGTAGTACGGCGGATGATAGCGCCTTTAAGTTGTGCGGGGAAGGCCGGCTATTTGCATTACTGCGCCTTCGCCAATTCCGGGTGCGCGCGCAGCCGGGCCTTTTGCAGCACATAGATCAGGAACGTCACCACCGCGCCGGCGGCGAACGGCAGCGCCGACCACATGTAAAGCTGCTCGACCGGCAAACCGACGAACAGCGCGCCCATGAACGGGCCGAGGATGGCGCCGAACCGGCCGATGCCGAGCTGCCAGCCCGAGCCATTGGCGCGCAGCGAGGTCGGGTAGATCAGCGCGCCAACGACGTTGATGCCCGACTGGATGCCGAGCACCAGCACGCCGGCAAAGAATGTTGCCGTCAACAGGACGGCGGGCGAGCTCACCCCGGCATAGCCGATCGCGCCGACGATCGGGACGGCGATGGCGAACATGATGGCGATGGCGAGGAAGCGGTGCCGCTGCAGCCACCAGCACAGCGTCAGCGCGCCGACCGTGCCGCCGACCTGCAACGCGGCGCCGGAAAGCGCCGCGACCGCCGGCGTCGCGTGGGCGGCGGTCATCAACGTCGGCGTCCAGCTGATGAGAAAAAAGTAGCCCATCAGGTTGAATGCGAACATCAGCCAGGTCAGCGGCGTGATTACGGCCAAGCCGTCGCGGAACAAGTAGATGGGACTTGAGCTCGGAAATTGATGCTCGTCTTCAATCACGAAGCGGGCATTGGGCGGCACCTTGAAACCGGGACGGATCGCAGCGAGCAGCGCTTCTATTTTCGGCCGCTGGCTCTCGTGGATCGCCATATATTTGATCGACTCCGGCAGGCCGAAGATGGCGGCGAGCGCGATGACGACCGGCACGATGCCGCCGATCTCGAACAGAATCTGCCAGCCATATTGCGGAACCAGCGCCGCGCCGACGAAGCCGGCGAGCGCGCCGCCCATCGGCACCGTGCCCACGGCGATGATCGCCAGCGTCGCCCGCAGATGACGCGGCGCCGATTCGGCGTTGATCGCCACCGCGTTCGGAATAACGCCGCCGATGCCCAGCCCGGCGATCAGACGCAGCCACGACAGTTGGGTGAGGTCGGTCGAATAGGCGGCCGCGAAAGTGAATACACCGAACAAAAGGTTCGAGAGAATGAGCGCGGTCTTGCGGCCGTAACGGTCACCGATCCAGCCAAAAATCTGCGAGCCGAACAGAATGCCAAAATTGCTGGCGCTGAGCACCAGTCCGAGGGACTTCGGCGCCACGTGCCAGTCGGCGATCAAGTGCGGCGCGGCGAAGGCGATGGCGGCAATGTCATAGCCGTCGATCAGCGCAATGAGGATCGACCAGACAATCAGCTTGATCTGGAATGAACCGAGCCCATGCTCGTCCAGGAAATGTGAAACTTGAACCTCTGCGGTACCGGCCATCGTTTCCCCCGAAGATATTTTTGTCGTGGTGCATTATCCTGGCGCACGCCGGCGCCATGGCGCGAAAGCGTAGGGCAGGTCCGCGGCAAAGAAAAGCGACTTGCGCGCGCAGCGCGCGCCTTGGGCAGTCGCTCCACAATTGCTATCGATAAGCCGTTGCGCCAAACTAGAACGATCGAGGGCCGGCGCAAGGATGGCCAGGGGAGGACTTTTCGATGGAAATGAGCGTGTCGGTCGCAACTGGCAAGCAGGACGTACAGAACGAAGCGAAGCCGGACCGGATCAGAATAAGCGCCAACTCGAGCGATCTCGACGAATGGCTGGCCAAGGTCGAGGCGATGGGCGAACTCAAGCGCATCACCGCCGAGGTCGATCCCGATCTCGAAGCCGCCACCATCACCTACCTGGTTGCCAGCGAAAAAAGCCCCGCGCTCCTGTTCGAGAACATCAAGGGCCATCCCGGCCATCGCGCGCTCTACAATATGATAGGCTGCAACCTGGCGCGCTTTTGCCTGATGATCGGCGAGAAGCCGGTCGACCATCCGCTTAAGGCGGTGCAGGCGCTGCAGCGCAAGATGGGACGCAAGATCGCGCCCAAGGAGGTTCCCGCGGAAACCGCGATCTGTAATCAGAACATCGAGGTCGGCGACAAAATCGATATCCGCAAATTCCCGGCGCAACGCATGTGGCCGCTCGATGGCGGGCTTTATCTCGGCACCGGCGACGCCGTGGTGACGCAGTGTCCGGAGACCGGACGCGTCAATGTCGGCACTTATCGCATGATGATCAAAGGGCCGCGCGAGGTCGGCCTCTATACCTCGCCCGGCAAGGACGCCACGATCGACCGCGAGAAGTGGTGGAAATTGGGCAAGCCGATGCCGATCGCGGCATGCTACGGCATCGATCCGCTGTTGTTCCTGATTGCGGCGACCAGCGTGCCGAAAACCGAAAGCGAGTACGACTATTACGGCGGCATCAACGGCGCGCCGATCGAACTATTCAAGAGCGACGTCACCGGACTGCCGCTGCCGGCGCGCGCCGAGATCATCCTCGAAGGTTTTGTTTATCCGGATGAGACCTTCGCGGAAGGCCCGTTCGGCGAATTCACCGGCTATTACGGCCGGCCGAACGGGCCGACGCCATACGTGCGCGTCGAGAAAGTCCGTTTCCGCAACAATCCGACGCTGACCTGCGCCTTGATGGCGGACGGTCCGGCCAACGAGTGCGGATTGTTCTGGGCGTCGTTGCGCTCGGCGGCGATCTGGTCGGATCTGCAAAAGCTCGGCATTCCCGGCATCCAGGGCGTGTGGTCGATCCCGGAAGCCGCCGGCTGGGGCATAACGGTGGTCTCCATCAAACAGATGTATGCCGGGCACGCTCCGCAGGTGATGGCGCTCGCGGCGCAATGCACCGGCGGCGCCTATTTCGGCAAATACGTGATCGTGGTCGACGACGACATCGACCCGAGCAACGTGCATCAGGTGCTGTGGGCGATGGCGACCCGGTCGCGGCCGGCGCAGTCGATCGATATTCTGCGCGAAACCTGGAGCACGTTCCTCGATCCGAGCCTCAATCCGCCGGAAATCCGCCCCTGGGGCTCCAAGGCGCTGATCAATGCCTGCATGGACTACCGCCACATCAAGACGTTCTCCAAGCGCACTAAGCTGTCCAAGCCGATGTACGAGCGGGTCGTGGCGCGGTGGAGCGAGCTCGGTTTTGCCGGCAAGCCGCCCGCGGTGTCGGTGTTCGAAGACAGCGCGCCGGGCACGCCCGTCGATTGAAACAAAAGAGTGAGAGTGGGAGGAAAAAATGGAGTTCGGCTATTTCACGCTGAGCGACAACCATTACCAAAACAATACGCGCTCCTCGAACCAGTTCGTCGCCGACATCACCGCCGAAGCGCTTTACGCCGACAAGCTCGGCATGCACTCGGCCTGGATCGGCGAGCACCACTTCAACTCGCTCGGCGTCCTGTCCTGCCCGGACATCGTGCTCGCTTATGTCGCCGCCACTACCACGCGCATTCGTCTTGCGCCGGCGGTGAATGTGTTGCCGCTCCATCATCCGATCCGCGTCGCGGAACAATTTGCGACGCTCGATCTGCTCTCCGACGGCCGCGTCGATTTCGCCGCCGGCCGCGGCTACGACAAGCGCGAATATCTGCCGTTTCATGTTTCGTTCGAAGACAATCAGGGAATCTTCGAAGAAGGGCTGGAACTGGTGCGCAAACTTTGGGCGGCGGATGGCCGCATCTCGCATCACGGCAAATACTATTCGTTCGACGACGTGCGCATTACGCCGAAGCCCGTCCAACGTCCGATTCCGACCTATGTCGGGTCGTTCTCCAAACCCTCGATCGAACTTGCCGCGCGGTTGGGCTGCGGGCTGATCGTGGCGCCGTTCGCGGCCGCGATGAGCTATGGCGGCTTGAAACAAGTCGCCGACCTCTATCACGAGACCTGCGCGAAGCACGGCAAAAAGCCGGGCCGGCTGATGTGCAGCTATTTTACGCATTTCGCCGACAACAAAGCGCAGGAGGATGCGCAACGCGCGCGGCAAATCCGGTATTACAAGGAGTGTGTGATTCCGGCTTTCCCCGGCGACCCCAAAAACGCACCCCCGAGCTACCGCTACTTCATTGACATCGTCGAGCGGCTGCACAAGGTCAAGCCGGAGGATTTGACGGAAAACTCGGTGCTGCTCGGCTCTTCCGCGCGTATCATCGAAACGTTGAAGAAGGTCGAGGCGGCCGGCTTCGCCGAGGTGATTCTCTATTTCAATGTCGGCCTCAAACCGCACGGTCAGGTCAAGGATGAGATGGCCCGTTTCATGGCCGAGGTGGCGCCCGCCTTCGCCGGCCTGGGCAAGGAGAACGCGGCATAGGACCCGCCGCTCAGGGTCCGCAAGCGGCGCCGCGTCATGGCGCCGTTGCAAAGTTTTCCTCTGATTATTGCGATTTCCACAGGCCGGCAGGTTTGTCGGGTGCCGGGAATCAAATAAGTATTTCTACCTATCCGGGTCGGTGGGGAATCCGGGCAATCGCGGCCGTTGCAATGCTTTCAGCACAGAGCGCCGAGCAGGGGCTGCTGCTGGTCAGCAGTTCGTCGGACATCCATGGCTCGGTCACCAACGACACGATTGTTAAAAGAAATTGCACGTTACACGTTCGCGGCAACGTCCTGGGCAGTTTGACGATCGAGCCGGGTGCGAAAGTCGTCGTCGAAGGTTCGGTCGACGGAAAAATCATCAATAAAGGCGGCAGGCTCGTCGTTAACAATAAAGGGCTTGCGGCTTACGTCACGCTCGACGGGCCGCCGGAAGCGGAAGCCTGCGCCGTGCTGAAAGTCAATTTGACGGCGCTTGCGGCCAATTTCGAAAACCTGGCGAAACGCACCGAGGCCGAATGTGCCGGCGTCGTCAAGGGCAATGCCTATGGCTGCGGCATCGATCCGATCGCGGGGGCATTGGCTAAAACCGGCTGTAAGACTTTTTTTGTTTCCAATCTCCCGGAAGCCAGACGCGTGCGCGCGGTGGCGCCGCAGTCGACCATATATGTTCTCAACGGCCTGTTCGCGGGAAACGGGCCGGCCTTTGCGGAAGTCAATGCACGGCCCGTCATCAACAGCTCGATCGAAATGGCGCAATGGGATGCTTTTGTCGCCTCAAGTCATTGGGCGGGGGGCTACGCGCTGAACTTCGACACCGGAGAGTGCAGGCGCGGACTGTCAATGGAAGAAGCGGCGGCTTTTGCGACCAGGGTTCATTCGCTCAACCACGGTGTCACGCTGGTCATGAGCCGCCTCGATTATGCGGAAAATCCCGGTCATCCGTCGAACGAGCGCCAGATCGACCTGTTTCGCGATCTACGCCGGCTCTACGGCGGCGTTCCCGCGTCGCTGGCCAATTCGTCCGGCATCTTCCTCGGCGCGAAAGCCCATTTCGATCTCGTGCGGGCGGGCACGGCGCTTTACGGCATCAATCCGACGCCGGGCCTTGCCAATCCGATGCTGCCGGTGCTCGAATTGCGCGCTCGCATCGTGCAGGTCCGCGACTTGTCGCCGGGAGAAACGATCGCCGACAATCTCGGCTTGACCGCGATACGCCGCACGCGGCTGGCGCTGGTCTCGGTCGGCTATGCCGACGGCTATCCTCGATCTGGAAAGGATTCCGACCATAAGCTGCAGGCGCTCGTCGGCGGTCATCGCTGTCCGGTTATCGGGCAGGCTTCGATGGATTTGCTGCCGGTCGACGTCACCGATCTTCCCAATCCGACGGCCGCGCGCTATGGTGAAATGGTTACGCTTATCGGCGCGCAGCTCCCCATCGACGATCTCGCCGGCGCGGCAAGATTGTCCGGGCGCGAAGTGTTCAGCCATCTTGGCCGCCGTTTCCACCGCATCTACTTCGCGATTTGACATATTCGCAACTGCAACAGGATGTAGAGAAGGAGTACGAAATGTTCGGTAAATCTAAAAACACTACGGCCGATAGCGGTCGAGTCCCGGCGCCGATGCAGCAGTTCCAACGCCTGGCCATTGCGCATTCGGCGGTGCCGGAGTCGCCGGACACGATCTCCTGCATATGCGCCGACGTGACGATTGTCGGCAAAATAACCGGCGAGGGGACGGTGAAGGTATTCGGGCGCATCGAGGGCGAGCTGCACGCCTCGACCGTGGTGGTCGCCGATGGCGCGCAGGTCGAGGGCGATCTCGTGGCGGATGACGTGACGATCGGCGGCCGGGTCAAGGGCACCATCCATGCCGACCGCGTCAAACTCAACGGCACGGCGAACGTGCAGGGCGATATCTTTCACCGGTCGCTGGCGATCGAGGAAAATGCGCGGTTCGAAGGATCGTCGCGGCGCGACGACGATGCCGCCGAAACGCCCGTGCGCGCCCAGCTGAGCCGCCCGCAGACCGCACTCGTGGCCCAAGAAGCCAACGGCAAGCTCAACGGCGCGCCGGACAAGCCCGACAAGGAAGCGTATGCCGCGACGGCCGAGTGAGCCGGGGAAGCTCAGGCAGCCGAAACGGTCATGCCCCGCGAAGGCGGGGCATCCAGTACACTCGTTACTTGATCTCTTGTCTGGTGATTACCGGATCGTCCGCGTCCGCGGACCATGACAATTAAGCGCTTACGGATCGAGCTCGGTATCCCAATAAAGATAATCGAGCCAGCTGTCGTGCAGGTAATTGGGCGGGAACAGCCGGCCGTTGCGATGCAGGTGTTGCACGGTCGGCTGGAACGGCCGCTGCGACGGCCACATCTTGGATTCCTCGGGCGTCAGATTGCCCTTGCGCAGATTGCAAGGCGAGCAGGCGGCGACGACGTTGTTCCAAACCGTATGCCCGCCGCGCGAGCGCGGGATCAGGTGATCGAAGGTCAGGTCGTCGCGCGCGCCGCAAAATTGACAGGAGAAGCGGTCGCGCAGAAAGACGTTGAACCGCGTGAAGGCGGGATGCGTCGAGGGTTTTACGTAATTCTTGAGCGAAACCACGCTCGGCAGCTTCATCTCCAAGCTCGGTGAGCGCACGGCGCGGTCGTAATTGGCGACGATGTTCACCCGCTCGAGAAAGACCGCCTTGATGGCGTCCTGCCACGACCACAGCGACAGCGGGTAATAGCTCAGCGGCCGAAAGTCCGCGTTGAGCACCAGCGCCGGAAACCCCGATTGCGATACATGAGCGTTCAAGACGACGCTCCCACCTCAATTCGATGCCGCAGTGCGGCGTTCGGCGCTAGTTTATAGGCAGGCATGACAGGATTGTGAAGCCCGGTCCGCGGGTTACCGAAGGATGCCGTTTACTGGCGCGAGTATTCCGCGGCACTGACCGGCCGCACGGCTGCGAGCGGGACCCGGCCGCGAATGTGGTCGGCGGCCTTTTCGGCAATCATGATAATGGGCGCATTGATGTGGGCGCCGACCAGGTCCGGCATCACCGAGCCGTCGACGACGCGCAGACCCTCGGTGCCGAAGACGCGCAGCTCGGCATCGACAACCGCCGCCGCATCGGAGGCGACGCCCATTTTGCAAGTGCCGAGCGGATGGTGCACGGTAATGGAGCTGGCGCGGATATGGGCGTCGAGATCGGCATCGGCGGTGACGCCGTCGCCCGGCGCAATTTCCCACGCCATGAACGGGGCCAGCGGCGCCTGGCGGCAGACGTCGCGGACCATGCGCAGGCCGGCGCGCAGCGTCTTCCAGTCGTTGTCGGTGGCCAGAAAATTCTGCCGGATGCGCACCGGCTTTTGCGGATCGGCGGAAACCAGTTCGATGCGGCCCCGGCTTTCCGGACGCAGCACCACCGTCCGGCAGGCATAGCTATCCGCATAGGGTCGGCGGAACGGCGCGAGGTAAGGCGTTGCGGTAAACGGCGCCGCGTTGAAGATGAGCTCGACGTCGGGCAGCGCCGCATCGGGGCGCGATTTCAAGAATGCGAGCTGGCCGGTCGGCAGATCGCTGGCGATGCCTTCGCCGCGAAAATAGGCGCGAAAGAGCGCCGGCACGATGCGGTCGAGCCGCATCGCCCGATGGAACGGGCCGGGCTCCTTGCGGCGGTAGGCGATGCTCGCCGAAATATGGTCCTGCAAATTCTTGCCGACGCCCGGCAGCGCCACCTTCACCGCGATGCCGTGGGCGGCGAGTTCGGCCGGGTCGCCGATGCCCGACAGCATCAAAAGCTGCGGCGAGTTGATGACGCCGCCGCACAGAATGACTTCGCGCTCGGCATGCGCCGCGATGGTCTTGCCATGCCGGACATATTCGACACCGGCGGCCCGGCGGCCGGCAAAAATAACTTTGGTCGTCAACGCGCCGATCTCGACGGTGAGGTTCTGCCGCCCCAGCGCCGGCCGTAAGTAGGCGTCCGCCGCGCTGCAGCGGCGGCCGTCCTTCACCGTCATCTGCCAGACGCCGAAACCTTCCTGCTGGGCGCCGTTGTAATCGGGCGTCGCTCGATATCCGGCGGCGCGCCCGGCAGCCGCGAAGGCATCGACCAGCGGGTCGGAAAAAGTCGTCATCTGGGTGGTCAACGGGCCGTCGCCGCCGCGATAAAAGCTCGCGCCGCCCTTCCAGGATTCCTGGCGCCGGAAATAGGGCAGCACATGGGCGTAGGACCATCCGGTCAAACCCGCCGCCGCCCAGCGCTCGTAATCGCCCTGGTGGCCGCGCACATAGGCCATGGCGTTGATGGAGGACGAGCCGCCGATGATCCGGCCGCGCGCGCATTCAAGTCCGCGGCCGCCGGTCGCCGCCTCCGGCTCGGCGAAATACATCCAGTCGTGCTTGCGCTTGGTAAGCAGCCGCGGCCAGCCGAGCGGAATCTTGATCCACGGATCGCGATCCCAGCCGCCGGCTTCGAGCAACAGGACCCGCGTTGCCGCGTCCTCGGTCAGCCGGCTGGCCAGCGTGCAGCCGGCGGAACCGGCGCCGACGATGATGATGTCGTAGCTTCGCTTGCGTGCCATCGCGCACCCGCCGCCGAAAGCTTAGCCAGCACAACCTATGAGCACCAGATGCTGGAACCCGGCCCCGGCACGCCGTCGTTAGCTGCCGCCGGCAAATCGTCGCGCCAGAAACTCCCCGCCATGGCGCAGGCCTTCGGCGTCGATGCCGTGGCCGATGCCGGTCGACAAATGCCATTCGACGGCGACGCCAAGCGCGGCAAGACCCTGCACTGCCTGGAACAAAGCTGCCGCCGGGATCAGATCGTCGCGGTCGCCGTGAATAAGCAGCACCGGCGGGCGCGATTTTATCTCGGCGGCAAAGGCTTCGGCTTTGCCGTCGGGCGGCAACACCAAAAGGCCGGAGTAGCCGACGATCGCCGCCGGCGGCACCGCGCGGCGCAAACCCACATGCAACGCCATCATGGTGCCCTGGCTGAAACCGACCAAAGCGAGCGCCGAAGCCGGCAACCGATGGCGGCCAAGCTCGGCGTCGAGAAACCGTTGCAACTGCGGCGCGGCCTGGTTGACGCCGATCCAGCGTTCGTCCGGATCGCGGAAGGTCAGTGCGAACCACTGCCGGCCGACCGGAGCCTGCCCGCACGGCTCGGGCGCATGCGGCGACACGAATGCCGCTTGCGGCAGCAGCTCTTGCCAGGCGCGGCCGATCTCGATGAGATCGTTGCCGTCGGCACCATAGCCGTGCAGGAACACCACAAGCTGCCGCGCCGCGCCGGAGCGCGGCGCCAGCCTTGGCCCGTCAAGACTTGGCCCATCAAGACTTGGCCCATCAAGACTTGGCCCATCAAGACTTGGCCCATCAAGACTTGGCCCATCAAGACTTGGCCCATCAAGACTTGGCCCATCAAGACTTGGCCCATCAAGACTTGGCCCATCAAGACTTGGCCCATCAAGACTTGGCCCATCAAGACTTGGCCCATTAAGGTTTGGAGCGTCGCGTTCGGCGGCCATCGACACCTCGTAGCGGTGAAACTTTCGCGACGACCGGCGCGCCGTCACGGCCTTTGACGGCGCGATAATAGGTCCATAGCACGCGGGCCGCCACGGCGCGGAGCGGCCGCCACTGGGCGGCGAGCGGCACCATGTCCTTCGCGCTTGGCCGCGCGTGCAAGCCGAAGGCAAGGCGCGCCGCCTCTTGCAGCGCGAGGTCGCCCGCCGGCCAGACATCGGCATGGCCGAGACAGGACAACAGATAAATATCGGCGGTCCACGGGCCGATGCCGTGCACCGCGGTGAGCGCCGCGTGGGCGTCCTCGGCGCTGAGTTCGGCGAGCGAAGCGAGTGCAAGCGTCCCGCGGGTCACGGCGCGGGCGATCTCTTTGAGCGCCCGTATTTTCGCCGAAGACAGACCGAGCCGGGCCAGCCGGGCCGCACGCGAGCGTAGGATAGCCGCCGGTTCCATCGGATCGAACGCCGCGGCGAGCCGGCCCCAGATCGCGCCCGCGCTCGCGGTCGAAAGCTGCTGGGACACCACCGTCGCGGCGAGCCCGGCAAAGCCGTCGGGCCGCCGCCGTAGCGCTGGCCGGCCGGCTTCGGCGAGGAGCGTGACGAAACGCGGGTCGGCGGCGCCGAGCGCCGCCAGCGCCGCATCTAGATCGTCCTCGCTGCGGATGTGAGTCAGCATGCTACACTGCGCGGGCGTGAATTTGGTTAGTGCGGTGGATTTGAAGTTCCTACAGTTTAGCGGCAGTCTGGCATAGGAACTTCAAATCCAAAAACCGCACTAAACTTGTTAATTTGCGAGTGTCCCTTTATTCCGAAGTTCGCATAAGAGCATCCGCAACCGCTTGCGAACTTCGGAATCGGACACTCGTTGTCGAGAAGCGTATCGTCGATGTACAGCCGCATCTTGCGTTTCGCACCGAGCCCGAACGGTTATCTGCATCTGGGCCATGCCTATTCCGCATTGCTCAACCACGATATGGCGCGCGAGCTTGGCGGGCGGCTTGTTCTGCGCATCGAAGACATCGACGCCGAGCGCTGCCGTCCGCACTATGAGCAGGCGATCTATGAGGATCTGCGCTGGCTCGGCATTTCGTGGGCGGAGCCGGTGCGGCGGCAGAGCGAGCATTTCGACGATTACGCCGCGGCCATCGCCGAACTCGAGGCGCAGGGGCTCATCTATCCGAGCTTCGAAAGCCGCAGCGAGCTCAATGCGCTGGTCGCCGAACTCGACCTGCGGGGCCGCTGGCCGCGCGATCCCGACGGGGTGCCGATTTATCCGGGGCGGGCGCGCAAACTCTCCGCCGCCGAGCGCAAGCGCCGCCGCGACGCCGGCGAACCGTTCGCGCTGCGGCTCGCCGTGGATGCCGCGGTGGCGCGCGCCGGCGCGCTCTCCTGGACCGAAACCGGCGCCGGACCGCATGGCCAGACCGGCCACGTCACCGCCGCGCCGCAAATGTGGGGCGACGTCGTGCTCGCCCGCAAGGAAGCGCCGACCAGCTATCACCTCGCCGTCGTGCTCGACGACGCCTTGCAAGGCGCAACCGATGTCGTGCGCGGGCAGGATTTATTCTGGTCGACCAGCATTCATCGGCTATTGCAGGCGCTGCTCGGGCTGCCGGAGCCGACCTACCATCACCACAAGCTCATTATCGACGACGAAGGCCACAAGTTGTCGAAATCGACGAAAGCGACGGGGTTGCGCGAATTGCGCGCCGCGGGCTTAAGCGCGGTCGATATCCGGCGCCTGATCGGGCTGGGGCGCTAGAGCATGATCCCGAAAAGTGGGTACCGGTTTTCGGGATAAGATCATGCTCAATCAAGATTTAGCGGTGGAGATCGCCACGCGACTTGTTTTGTTCCTGCCGGCACCGTGGCATGTTGCGCGGGGCGCCAAGGGGCTTTCATGGCGCGGGTGAGATACAAAAAGTCGCCGGCAAAGCCGGCGCGACCGCGCATACGGCGGCGCCGGGCGCCGGCGCGCGCCCAAGAATTGCGTGCAAACGAAGCCGCGCTGGCGATCTTTGCGCACGACATTCGCACCGCGCTGACCGGCATCCTCGCGCTCGGCGAATTGCTGGCAAGTTCCAATCTCGGCGAGCGCGAGCGGCGCTGGGCCGCGGGCATCAAGGACAGCGCCGAGCATCTCGCGTCGCTGACCACGCTCGTCATCGATGCCGCCAAAGCCGCTAGCGGTTCGCTGACGTTGCAGCAGGAGATTTTTCGGCCGCGGCGCCTGATCGGCGCGTTGGGCGAAACGCTTAACGCGCGGGCGCAGACCAAGGGCTTACGCGCGGAGGTGACGATCGCGGACGAGCTTCCCGAAATGCTGGTGGGCGATCCGGTGCGGCTGCGCGCCGCGCTGGAAAATCTCATCGACAACGCGGTGAAATTCACCGAGCAGGGCGTCATTCGCTTGCAAGCGCGGGCGAGCCGCGCCACGCGCGGACGCGCGAAACTCGTCTTCATCGTCACCGACAGCGGCATCGGGCTGGCGCGTAGCGAGATCAAGCGGTTGTTCCGCCCGTTCGCGCAAGCGGGCGCCGAAATCGCACGCCGCTATGGCGGCGCCGGTCTCGGGCTTGCCGTCGTCAAGGTTTTGGCCAAGCTGATGGGCGGCGATCTGACCGTCACCAGCACGCCGGGACGCGGCTCGAGCTTTCATCTGTCGGCCGTGTTGCCGATCGCGCACGCCGCGGCGGGCGGGAACGAGCGCTCGCCTCAAATCGCGGCGCCCGCGCGGGCGCTCAAAATCCTTTGCGCCGAGGATAATCCTTACGGCCGCGTCATTCTCAACACCATCCTCACCGAACTCGGCCACCGTGCCGATTTTGTCGGCTCGGGCGACGAGGCCGTCGCCGCCTTGCCGCGCGGCTACGACGTCGTGCTGATGGACGTGATGCTGCCCGGGATCGACGGCCTGGAGGCGACGCGGCGCATCCGCGCGCTTGGCGGCGCCGCGGCGGCTACGCCGGTCATCGGCATTTCCGGCCGCAGCGAGACGGGCGATAGCGAGGCCGCGCGCGCCGCGGGCATGAATTGTTATTTGCGCAAGCCGGTGAGCCCGAGCATGTTGAGCGAGGCGATCGCGGGGGTGGTGCCGAAGTAGCGTTGCATCTTCCACTCATTCCCGCGCGAACGGACGGATGAAATTACTCCGCGGCGGCGGCCGATCCTTCCACGATCCGCACCAAATCCGCCATGATGCGGTTTAATTCGAAATCCTTCGGGGTATAGACTGCGGCGACGCCGGCCTCTTTCAGCGTGCTGGCGTCGGCGGGCGGGATGATGCCGCCGACCACGACGGGCACATCGGCAAGGCCCGCTTCCTTCATGCGCGCGATGACGTCGCGAACCAGCGGCATATGCGAGCCGGACAGGATCGACAGGCCGACCACGTGCACGTTCTTTTCCACCGCCGCCTTGGCGATTGCCTCCGCCGTCAAGCGGATGCCGTCATAGACGACGTCCATGCCGGCGTCCCGCGCACGCGCCGCGATCTGCTCGGCGCCGTTGGAATGGCCGTCCAGCCCCGGCTTGCCGACCAGGAATTTCAATCGCCGGCCGAGCTTTTTCGACACCCGGTCGACCGCGGCGCGGATATCGTCGAGTCCTTCGGCGTCGTTGCGCATGGCGGCCCCGACGCCGGTTGGCGCGCGGTATTCGCCGAACGCCGAGCGTAGCGCAAAGCCCCATTCGCCGGTGGTGACCCCGGCTTTGGCGCAGGCGATCGAGGCCGGCATGATGTTGGCGCCGTTCTTCGCCGCCCGGCGTAAACTTTCCAGCGCCGCGGCCACGGCTTTGCCGTCGCGCGCGGCGCGCCAGGCGGCAAGGCGCGCGATCTGGTCGGTTTCGGCCTCCGGCGATACGGTGAGGACGGATTCGGCGGCGTCGGTGAGCGGCGACGCCTCCGTCTCAGTGAAACGGTTGACGCCGACCACCGTCTGCTCGCCGCGCTCGATCGCCTCGACGCGCCGTGAATTCGATTCGACGAGCTGCTGCTTGAGGTAGCCGGATTCCACCGCCGCGACGGTGCCGCCCATCGCCTCGATATGCTTTAGTTCCTCCTTGGCCGCGGATTTTAGTTCGGCGACTTTCGTCGCCATGGCCGGCGAGCCGTTGAAGACGTCGCCATATTCCAAGAGGTCGGTCTCGTAGGCGAGAATTTGCTGCATGCGCAGCGACCATTGCTGATCCCATGGCCGCGGCAGGCCGAGCGCCTCGTTCCAGGTCGGCAGCTGCACCGCCCGCGCGCGGGCGTCCTTCGACAGCGTCACCGCGAGCATTTCGATCAGAATGCGAGCGACGTTATTTTCCGGCTGCTGCTCGGTCAGCCCCAGCGAATTGACCTGCACGCCGTAGCGGAACAGCCGGTGCTTGGGATCGCGCACGCCGTAGCGCTTTCGCGTAATCTCGTCCCACAATTCGGTAAACGCGCGCATCTTGCAGATTTCGGTGACGAAGCGCAGCCCGGCATTGACGAAGAACGAGATGCGGCCGACCACCTCGCCGAATTCGGCCTCGGCGCATTGCCCCGACGCCTTGACCGCATCGAGCACGCCGATGGCGGTGGCGAGCGCGAAGGCGAGCTCCTGCACCGGCGTGGCGCCGGCTTCCTGCAAGTGATACGAGCACACATTCATCGGATTCCATTTCGGCATTTCCTTGGTCGTGAACAGGATCACGTCCTTGGTCAGCCGCATCGACGGCGCCGGCGGAAACACGTAGGTGCCGCGCGATAGGTACTCCTTGATGATGTCGTTTTGCGTCGTGCCTTGCAGTTTTGCGCGCGGCACACCCTGCTCGTCGGCGAGCGCGACGTAGAGCGCAAGCAGCCAAGCGGCGGTCGCATTGATCGTCATCGAGGTATTCATCTCGCCGAGCGGGATGGCCTCGAACAGCACGCGCATGTCGCCGAGATGTGAAATCGGCACGCCGACCTTGCCGACCTCGCCTTTGGCTTGCGGATGGTCGCTGTCGTAGCCGGTCTGGGTCGGCAGATCGAAGGCGACCGAGAGGCCGGTCTGGCCCTTGCTCAGATTCTTGCGATAGAGTTCGTTCGAGGCGGCCGCGGTCGAATGCCCCGCATAGGTGCGGAAAATCCAAGGTTTGTCGCGCAATGGCTTGTCGCGGCGCGGCTCTTCGCCCATCGGTCTTGCACGCGTGTTGCACGCACTCCGGCGTGGCTAATGTGGCGTGGATTTTGTTGCGGCGCAACACGCGCGTTGCGCGACCAGCGCCAAAACGATCGCCACTGCGGCGAGGCCGACTTGGGTTTTGACGTAGGGATAGATCAGAATGAGCGCGCCGGCTGCGCCGAGGCCGAAGACTTCGCTTGCGAAAAATCCGCGTTCGAGCGCGAAGCGGATAAGAAAGACGACGGCACGGCGCGTACGACCAGGTCGTACATGTAGACATAAGGCGTCGCGATCAGCGTGCCGGCGGCGAGCGCGGCAGCTTTGAGATCGAACGGCGCGCGGCTGCGCCACAGCCATACGAGCGCAACGGCGAGCGCCAAACTGCCCGCCGCCTGAACGGACCAGGCGAGCGGGTCGCTTGCCGCCATGCGCGCGGACCAAGCCGGCGCAACGCCTTTCCGTCGTGTTAGCGTTTGACCAGTCTGATGATGACCAGCAAAATCACCGCGCCGATGAAGGCGTTGATGATCGCACCGACAATACCGGCGCCGATCACGATGCCGACCTGCGGCAACAGCCAGCCGGCGATCACGGCGCCGATGATGCCGACAATGATGTCGCCGATCAGCCCAAAGCCGCCGCCCTTGACGACCATGCCAGCCAGCCAGCCGGCGACGCCGCCGACGATCAGCCAAATAATGAGACTCTGTAAGTCCATGGTTTCCCCCAAAATTCCCTTTTCCGGCAAGGGTTCGGCCGTTGCGCATTGAGTATGCGCCGGCGCGAAGCTTAGGGCTTTGGCCCCTGCCTGTCAGCAGCGGGCATAACGACGCGCCCCAACTAATTGTTGCGCTGCAACATTAGCTGCGGCAAACTACGTTTTTACGACTATCCAAATGCCGGTGCAGCCGGAGGCTCGCTATGGCCGTTGCGCAAAAGAAGCCGTCAGCCGCGCCGCTCAAGGACCTTTACGAGATCGGCGAGATTCCGCCGCTCGGCCACGTACCGGCGAAAATGCATGCCTGGGCGATTCGCAAGGAACGTCATGGCCCGCCGGAAAAATCGATGCAGTGCGAAGTGGTGCCGACCTGGCCGATCGGCGACGACGAGGCGCTGGTCTACGTCATGGCCGGCGGCGTCAATTACAACGGCGTCTGGGCCGGCCTCGGGCAACCGATCTCGCCGCTCGACGTGCACAAGAATCCGTTCCATGTCGCGGGCTCCGATGCCTCCGGCATCGTCTGGGCGGTCGGCACGAAAGTGCGGCGCTGGAAGGTCGGCGACGAGATCATCGTCCACTGCAATCAGGACGACGGCGACGACGAAGACTGCAATGGCGGCGACCCGCTATTGTCGCCGTCGCAGCGCATCTGGGGCTATGAGACGCCGGACGGTTCGTTCGCGCAATTCTGCCGCGTGCAGTCGCGCCAGCTCATGGTCAAGCCTGCCCATCTCACCTGGGAAGAATCCGCCTGCTACACGCTCACCCTGGCGACCGCCTATCGCATGCTGTTCGGCCATCCGCCGCACATCCTCAAGCCCGGCGACAACGTTTTGGTGTGGGGCGCTTCGGGCGGGCTCGGCGTGTTCGGCGTGCAGCTCGTCGCCGCTTCGGGCGCCAACGCCATCGGCATCGTGTCCGACCAAGCGAAAGCGCAGTACGTCATGGATCTCGGCGCCAAGGGCGTCATCAACCGCAGCGAGTTCAAATGTTGGGGCGCGATGCCCAAGGTCGGCGCGGGCGAATACGACACCTGGGTGAAGGAGGCCCGCCGCTTCGGCAAGGCGATCTGGGACATCACCGGCAAGCGCGACGTCGACATCGTGTTCGAGCATCCCGGCGAGGCGACGTTCCCGGTCTCGTGCCTTGTCGTCAAGCGCGGCGGCATGGTGGTGTTTTGCGCCGGCACCTCGGGCTACAACATCACCTTCGACGCGCGCTATGTCTGGATGCGCCAGAAGCGCGTGCAAGGCTCGCATTTCGCGCATCTCAAACAGGCGAGCGCGGCCAACCAGTTCGTCATCGACCGCCGCGTCGATCCGTGCATGAGCGACGTGTTTCCGTGGCAGAAAATTCCCCATGCCCACGAATTGATGCGAACCAACCGCCACAAGCCCGGCAACATGGCGGTGCTGGTCAACACGCCGCGCCCGGGCCTGCGGAACTTTGAGGACGCGATCGAGGCGGCGGCTTCGGCCTGACGTGCCACCCGCCCCGGCCGCCTATAGACCGCCGCCCTTCAGGGGGAGTAGCGGACCAGCGTCGCGCTCGCGCGCGATCGCCGCGTTGAGTTCGCCGCCATAGATGAAGATCAAGGCGGTGAAATAGAGAAACACCAGCGCCATCATCGCCGAGGCGAGGCCGGCATAATAATTCACGTAAGTGTAGGAGAAGTCGGACAGATAACGTCCGAAGACGAAGCCGCAGGCGAGCCAGAGCGCGAGGGTGGCAACAATGCCGGGCCACACCGCGCGAAACGGCCGCCGCCCGCACGGCAGCCACATGTGCAGAATGAGCAGCGACGTCGTCAGCAAGATGCTCGCCACTGCGAAGCGGCCGATATTGAAGTGGCTTTCGACTTCGGCGAGCCACGGCGCATAGCCGAGCGCGGTCTTGAACCCCAACGGTCCGAGCACGACCAGAAACGCCAACGCCAGAAGCCCGACCGCGGCGACCAGCACATAACCGATCGATTCCAGGCGAAGCAGCCACCATGGCCGCGGCTCGACCAGTCCGTAGGCGCGGTTGAGCCCGATGCGCAGGCTCTCGATGCCGCTCGAGGCGAAATAGATGGCAAACACCGCGCCGACGGTGAGAATGTCGCCGCGCGCGGTGGTCAGCACGTCGTGGATTTCGCCGGCGATCCGGCTGGAAACCTCGCGCGGCCAGGCGGCAACGATCAGCCGCGCCACCTCGTCGGCGAGGTTCTTCGAGCCGATGAAGCCGGCGATCGCCGTCACCAGGATCAGGAACGGGAACATCGACATCAATACCGAGAGCGCGATGTGGCTGGCGATCGCCCAGCCGTCGTCGGCGTTGAAGCGATAAAACGCGTCCATGGCGACGCGGAAGCACAGGCGGATCGTATGCAACGAGGAAGCCCTCCGCGGGTGAGCTTATCCGCCCCCGCGATAGCGGGGGAGCATCTGTGATGACAGTCAAGCATAATTTGGCGTGCGCGGCTCCCAGGTTCGATCTTCGCTGATGAGTGTGTTGGCAAGGACAGCGAGCTTTCTGGCGACGGCGATAAGGGCGACTTTTGGGGGTTTCCCGGCCGCTGTGAGACGCCGATAGAAGGCCTTCATATCGGCGTTGAAGCGAGTAGCGCTGAGGGCGGCGAGATAAAGAACGCGGCGCACGGCCGGGCGTCCGCCCCAGATGACACGAACGCGGTCACGCTCGCCCGATTGATCTGCGATCGGGGCGAGACCGGCCAGCATGCCGATCTGCTTGGCGGTCGCGCTGCCGATCTCAGCGAGGCAGGCGATGAGGGTTGCCGCGACCGCAAAGCCAAAGCTTGGGATCGAGGTCAGGATGGCATAACGCCTGGCCAGGCCGTCGTCGGCCTTGATGCGCTTGAGGATCTCGCCGTCGAGGGTGGCGATATCCTTGCTGGCTCTGCCGATGCGACGCTCGATCTGCTGCTTGAGGAACTTGCACTCCGCGGTGCCGAGCTGATTCTTGAGCGCGGCCTGCGCTTCGACGGCGCTGGCGCGGGCCCCAACGAGTTCGGCGAGTTCTGCCACGGCCTGCGGCGCCGGCGCGCGCACCGACGGCGTCATCATGGCGGCGAACGAGGCAAGCACGCGAGCATCGAGCCGATCGGTTTTGGCAAAGATGCCTTGCGCCTGGGCGAACCTGCGCACCCGATAGGGATCGGCGACGGCGACCGGGATGGCGGAGGCCACCAGACTGCGATGGAGATGACGATGCCATTTACCGGTGGCCTCGATCACGACGAGCGCAATCTCATGGCGCAACAGCCAACGCTTAAGCTGACGAATGCCCACATGGCTGTTGGCCACGCGCAGCCGCTCCTCGGCCGGCGACACGTGGACGTCGAGCCAACATTTGCTGATATCGATTCCCACGCTAGACTTGACCTTGGTCTCTTGTTCGGACGCTTCCTTGCCTTGCATGCGGGACGTGCTCCCTATCATCTGTTGAGGACAAGAGCCGAAGGACGGACGGACCATGCTCCCCCGCGGTGCTAAACACCCAGGGGGAATAGCGGTCCCGGCCATCCGCGTCGGGGCTGGTGGCCACCGGCCCCGACGCACCTCTCAGCTTGCGCCGATTCGGTCTGCCAAACATGCAAGGGGGAGCGCCCTGTGCAAGCAGGGCGGTGGAAGGGGCGCCGATTTCAAGGATCATCCTGCGATGAAAACAACGGGCGAGTCAGACGCCCCCTCCACCATGCTTCCGCCTTCGCGCTCCGCGCTTCGGCGGACTCAAACCCGCCGTAGCTCGCGGAGCGAACGAAGGCGGGTCGCATGGTTCCCCTCCCCCGTTTTCACGGGGGAGGAAGAGGTGCCTACGCGGCCTGGACGTCGGCCAAGAAGCGCCGCACTTCGCCTTGCAGGCTTTCGGCCTCGATGGCGAGCGTGTCGGCGAGCGCTTGGACGTCGGCGGCGGTGGCGCGGGCGCCGGTCGAGGCGCCGGCGACGCGGCTCATCGCTTCGGAGCCGGTCTTTGCCTCAGCCGAAGCGCGGTTGACGCCTTCGGCGATCGAGGCCACCGCATTGTTCTGCTCCTCGACCGTCAAGGCGACCGCGGTGGCGATTTCCGACATGTCGTCGATGATCGTGGAGACCTGCTCGATCGCCTGCGCGGCGTCCGCGGTCGCCGACTGGATCGAACCGATCTGCGCGGCGACGTCCTCGGTGGCGCGCGCGGTCTGCGCCGCGAGCGATTTTACCTCGGCAGCAACGACGGCGAAGCCGCGGCCGGTTTCGCCGGCGCGCGCCGCTTCGATCGTGGCGTTGAGCGCCAACAGATTGGTCTGGCCGGCGATGGCCTGAATGAGCCCGATAACCTCGCCGATGCGGTTAGCGGCATTGCCGAGTTCCGACATGGTGTTGACGGTGCGTTTCGATTCGGCGACGGCGCGCTGCGCCACGTCGGTCGATTTCGTCGCCTGAGCGGCGATCTCACTGATCGAAACCGCAAGCTCCTCGATCGAGCCGGCGACGGCGGTGACGTTGGCGGACGCCGCGGCGACCGAATTCTCCGCCGCGCGGGCCTCCGACGATGCCGCGTCGGCGGCGTCGTTGAGCCCGCCGGATGCGCCTTCAAGGCGCCCCGCCGAAGCGCGCAACCGGTCGAGTGCCTGCTCGACGGAGGCGCGGAATTGCCGGATCATCGCGGCGATGGTCTCGCCGCGCCGCTCGCGCGCCGCATTGGTCTCGCTGTTCACGCCGGCGAGCCGTTCGCGTTCGATCATATTGTCGCGAAACACCACGACCGTGCGCGCCATATCGCCAATTTCGTCGTGGGCATGTGTCGCGGGCGGGCGCGCCGAAGTGTCGCCGTCGGCCAGCCGCTGCATCACCGCGGCCAATTTCTCGAGCGGCAGCGTGATCGAGCGGCCGATGCGCCAGCTGAAGCCAAGCCCGATCAGCACTACCGCCAAGCCGATCCAGACGATGACCCGCCGGATCTGCGTCCGCGACATCGCCAGTTCCGCGGCGGCGGTGCTGGATTTGCCTCGCGCGGCGGCGATGATTTTGTCGGCCGCCGGCAGCACGCTCTCGCTTTCGTGGTCGATGAGCGACAGTAGCGGCGCGATATTCTCCGTCGTCGCGACCCATTGCGCGAACGCCAACTCGTAGCTCTGCACCTCCTGATAGAGCTTCTGCTTCATCGGCGGCGTGCCGTCGACCGAATCGAACAGCTCCCTGAAGTGCTGGGCCTCGTCGAGGAACTGCCGCTCGACGGCCTGGTCGCGCTTCAGCCGGTATTCGGTGCCGTAACGGCGCATCAACAGAAGAGACATCGTCAGCTTGACGCGATCGCCCTCGGCGACCCAGGACAGTTCATTGTCGATGATGTGCGCGATCGCCTGGCTCGCGGCGATGAGCTGGGCAGTGACGCCCTCGGCGTCGGTGAAGCCCAGCGAGCGCTGCTCCTCCACGAGGCTGTCGAAGCTTGCCTTGAGGTCGCGCACGGTGATGCGCAGCGGCATGATCGTGTCTTGTTGCGAGGAGGTCAGCGACGCCTGGATGCGGTCGAGGCATTGCATCGCCAGCGTCTGCCCGTCGTCGAAATTCTTCACCGCGGCATCGGTGGGATGCGCGGCGAAATCGGTCGTCGCGGCGCGCATGATGAGAAGTCCGGTCTTGAGATCGCGGCTGGCGTCGGCCACTTCGGTGTTGCGATGCACGGCCTCGAAAGCGCGACCGACCTCGGCGTCGCCGGTCAAGTAAGCGATGCCGATGGCGAGGAAGCCAATGACGGGAACGACGCCGAGCACCACGATCCGCGCGCGGACCGAGAGCCGGGAGAAAATCTGCGTGATGAACATCGTCGGCCCGATCGGAGGGTAAACGCGATCAACGGTGCCGTAGCGCGGCGCTGCGGCAAGCCACGCCAGCACAGCGTAAAATGGTTAATATTTGGCAAGAATCGGCGAGCCGGCGGTACCCGGGACGCGAACGCGGGCGCCGGTTCTGTACGATTTCCGACTATGGATTGCGGACACGCCGCGTCCGGCGCCCGGATTGACGGCCGCCTGGCATGGGCAGGCCGGCTCATTGGCTTTTGTGCAGCGCACGCGTTAAGCTTCGCCTGCCGGCCGAGCCGTTTATTGCAAGCTCATCGGAGCCAGTCATGCCGCTTGCCGCCCCCCAGAGAACCGCGGGCCATGAGGTGATCGCCACCCTTGGCGAGGCGGTCGGCGCCGTGGAAGCGCTGTTTGCCGATGCCCGCCATGCCGTCGCCGACCGGGTGACGATCGAAGGGCGCACGGTTTCGCGCGTTTTCGACCGCGAACAGCGCGCCACCCACGGCCTCGCCTGGCTCGCGACCTATGTCGAGGCGCTCCGCCAGCTTGCCGCTTATGCGCAGCGGCTGTTCGACACCGGCAATTTCGGCGAGACCGAAGAGCTGATGGTGCGCATCGGCGCCGGCGAATATCTCGCGCAGGTGATGGGCGGCATCGCCATGAGCCAAGGCGAGATCGTGCGAATGTCCGATCTCGGGCTTACGCCGGCCGCGGTTGCGGCGCGGCTTAACCCCGCCATCGAGCATCTCATCGCAACCGGCAACACCGCACAGCGCCGGGCGCGCCTGGTCGAGCTGATCCGGCGAAATCACGACGCCACGGTCGGCGCCTGCGGGCTCGACGACACGCTCAATTCGATCCGCGAGGAGATGCGCAAGTTCGCCGACGACCGCGTCGCGCCCTATGCGCAAGCGTGGCATCTGAAGAACAGCTACATCCCGCTCGACGTCATTTCGCAAATGGCGGAGCTCGGCGTTTTCAGCCTCACCATCCCCGAAGATTACGAGGGCATGGGGCTCGGCAAGGAATCGATGTGCGTCGTGTCCGAGGAACTGTCGCGCGGCTATATCGGGGTCGGCTCTCTCGGCACCCGCTCCGAGATCGCGGCCGAATTGATCTTAAGCTCCGGCACCGAGGATCAGAAACGCAAATGGCTGCCGAAAATCGCGTCCGGCGAGGTGCTGCCGACCGCGGTGTTCACCGAGCCGAACACCGGCTCCGATCTTGCCGCGCTGAAGACGCGCGCGGTGCGCCAGGGCGACGTCTACAAGGTCTATGGCAACAAAACCTGGATCACCCACCCGGTGCGCGCCGATCTGATGACTTTATTGGTGCGCACCAATCCGGCCGAAACCGGCTATCGCGGGCTTTCCATGCTGCTCGCCGAAAAACCGCGCGGCAGCGACGACGATCCGTTCCCGGCCTCCGGCATGTCCGGCACCGAGATCGAGGTCTTAGGCTATCGCGGCATGAAGGAATACGAAATCGCCTTCGACGGCTTTATCGTCAAGGCGGAAAACCTGCTCGGCGGCGTCGAAGGTCTCGGCTTCAAGCAGCTGATGGCGACCTTCGAGGCGGCGCGCATCCAGACCGCTGCGCGCGCCATCGGCGTGGCGCAGGCCGCCCTGGAACAGGCGCTCGGCTACGCCACAGCGCGCGTGCAATTCGGCGAGCCGATCGCCAATTTCCCGCGCATCTCCGACAAGCTCGCCATGATGGCGGTCGAAATCATGATGGCGCGCCAGCTCACCTATTATGCGGCGCGACAAAAGGATTCCGGACGGCGCTGCGATCTCGAAGCCGGCATGGCGAAACTGCTTGCCGCACGCGTCGCTTGGGCGGCGGCCGACAACGCCGTGCAGGTCCACGGCGGCAACGGTTTTGCCGTCGAGTTTCCGATCTCGCGCATCCTCTGCGACGCCCGTATCCTCAATATTTTCGAGGGCGCGGCCGAAATCCAGGCGCAGGTGATCGCCCGGCGCTTGCTGGATGGATCGAACTGAGCCGCCGAACGAATACGCGTTCCACGCAATTGACACAGGTCAAGGCAGACATCGGCACGATTTCATTATCTTGCGCCTGCAATAACCGCGAGTTTGGAGCGATGATCAAGATTCCCCATAATGCCTACGTTTTCGTCGGCGACGGCCGCAAGGCGCTGGTCCTGCGCAACGAGGGCGACGAGAAATTCCTCAGTCTCAAGATCGAGCGAGTCTTCGCCGACCAAAAAAACCCGCCCACCCATGAGCAGGGCACCGACCGTCCAGGACGGGAGCATTCGTCGGTCGGCTTCGGCCGATCGAGCGTCACGCAGACCGACTGGCACGATCTGGAAGAGCACAAATTCGCCCGCGACGTGGCGGCGGTGCTGGAGAAGATCGTGCGCGAGCGCAAGGTCGAGGCCCTGATCGTGGTGGCGCCGCCGCGCGCGCTCGCCGATCTGCGCAAAGCCTTCCACGCCGACGTCAAGAAGAAGATCGTGGCCGAGGTCGACAAGGATCTCACCAAGCACCCGGTCTACGAGATCGAGAAACATTTGGCGGGGTGATTGGAAGTGTCATGCTCCGCCAACGGGACCGGCCCGAAGTGGCCGGCCCGATGACAAGCTCCGGCGGAGCATCCAGTAATCTCTGGGTCTGAGGTTGAAGATCGGTGATTACTGGATCATCCGCCTTCGCGGATGATGAAATGCGAAATGGCAACAGGGATTACCGCATCCGCTCCTCTATTTTCTTTTTCTCCGCCGCTGCCGGCGGCTCCTTGAGCAACAGCCCGACATTGCCCGACAGGATGCGCTCGCCGTCGGCGCCAAGCGTGCGGATGCCGTCGACGAAATCGCGCACCGGCTCGCGCTTGCGGATTTCCTGCGGATAATCGGTGGCGAACACCATCCGCGAAGCGGGGATTTCGGCGAGACCGGCCTTGATGGCGCCGATGCCGCCGGCAAATCCGGCGGTGTCGAAGACGAGATTGTGGGCGATGTAATGGTCGAAATCCTTTTGGCCCTTGGCGCCGTGCCGTTTGTTGCCGGCGGTGCCCCAAAACTCCTTGTCCTGGAAACAGCGGACGCGGGCGAGCATGCCGGCGATGCCGCCGCCGAGATGCGCCATGTGCACGGTGAGTTCGGGATAGCGGTCGAACACGCCGGAATTGACCAGCCGGATCGTCGCCATGATGAGCGAAAACTCGCGGCCGACCGCGCGCGCGGTGTCGTAGGCGTCGAATTGCTGTGCATGATTGAGTTTTAAGGCCGGATGCACGAACACGAATAGACCGAGCTTGCAGACCTCGGCCCAGAACGGCTCGAGCGCCGGATCGTCGATGAATTTGCCGTCGAATTCGGACGTGATGGTGACGCCCTGGAATCCGAGCTCGTGGCGGCAGCGCTTAAGCTCCTTGAACGCCGCGGCGCCGCCGAGCGGATGGGCATGCGCGGCGCCGATGAAACGGCCGGGATAGTCGCGCTCGGCTTTTTTCGCCTTGTCGTTGACGAGCCGCGAAGCGTCGAGCTCGGCGCACATGCCGGTGGCGCTGGTCAGCCAGGCGGCGTCGATGCCGGCCAAGTCCATCATGCGCACATGCTCGTCGAGATCGTAAAGCAGCGAATGCACCGTATAGCTCGGCGCGCCCGAGGCGTCGTAGGCGAGGACGAGCCGGTCGCCCGGGTCCGCCTTGATCAGCTCGCGCGGCGTGAAATGGTGCTGGAAATCGACGATCATCGGGGGCCTCCGCGGTTGCGGCTTTCTTGTAGCTCGGATTGCGCGGAGCGCAATCCGGGAAGGACCCGGGTTTCGCTCATGCTCAACCCGAGCTACAAGTAGGTCATGGCCGATTTCATGTCCCACATTGCGGTCCCGATCGCCATCGGCGCGGTCGCGATCGTGCTCTTGCTGGGTCTCGTCAACATGATGATGGGCGGCTCGGGCAACACTTCGCAGAAGCTGATGCGGCTGCGCGTCTTGCTGCAAGCCATCGCCATCGCCGTCATCATGCTCACGCTCTGGATCATGTCGAAGTGAACTGAGTCATGGTCGTGCTGAACAAAATCTATACCCGCACCGGCGACGACGGCTCGACCGCGCTCGGCACCGGCGAGCGGCGCAAGAAATACGACCTGCGCATCGCCGCCTACGGCACCATCGACGAGACTAATGCCGCGATCGGACTGGCGCGGCTGCATGCCGCGCAAGATGTTTCACCTGACGGCGCCGCACTCGATGCCGCGCTGTCGCGCATCCAGAACGATCTGTTCGATGTCGGCGCCGATCTGTGCACGCCCGGCAAAGGCAAAGGTCTCGGCGGCGCCCGGCTCACGGTCACCGAAAAACAAGTAGCGTGGCTCGAAGCCGAGATCGATCGCCTCAATGCCGAGCTTTCGCCGTTGCGCTCGTTCGTGCTGCCGGGCGGGGGCGCGGCGGCGGCTTATCTGCATCACGCCCGCACCGTGTGCCGGCGGGGCGAGCGGCTCGTCGCCGAGCTCGCCGACAGACCGGGCGAGAGCGTCACGCCGGAGGTGCTGAAATACGTCAATCGCCTGTCCGATTTCCTTTTTGTCGCCAGCCGTTATGCCAACGGCAAAGGTGCGCGCGACGTGCTCTGGAGGCCGGGCGAGAATAGATAAGCAGCGTTGACCGCGAAGGCCACGGCCGGTAGGTTCCCGCACCGCAGCATCGCCGCTGTTCCGGACAGCGGCCGAGTGTGACAAAAACAGCCGGAAGCTTCAGCCATTACCGCCAAATAAAGCGCCATGAAAATTCTCGTGCCCGTCAAACGGGCGATCGACAAGGATGTAAAAATTCGGGTCAAGTCCGATGGCTCCGGCGTCGAGCTTGGCAACGTGAAAATGTCGATGAATCCGTTCGACGAGATCGCGGTGGAGGAAGCGATCCGGCTCAAGGAGGCGGGCAAGGCAACCGAAATCGTCGCCGTCTCGATCGGGCCTCAGCAAGCCGCCGAGACCATCCGCACCGCGCTCGCCATGGGCGCCGACCGCGGCATCCTGGTCAAGGCCGAGGGCATCATCGAGCCGCTCGCGGTGGCGAAAATTTTGAAAGGAATTGCCGAAGCGGAACAGCCCGGGCTCGTCATCATGGGCAAGCAGGCGATCGACGACGACTGCAATCAAACCGGCCAGATGCTGGCCGCGCTGCTCGGCTGGCCGCAGGGCACGTTCGCCTCGAAGGTGGCACTCGACGGCGACGCGCTGATGGTCACGCGCGAAGTCGACGGCGGCTTGCAAACCGTCAAGCTGAAAATGCCGGCGATCGTGACCACCGACCTGCGGCTGAACGAGCCGCGCTACGCCTCGCTGCCGAACATCATGAAGGCGAAGAAAAAGCCGATCGCCGAAAAGACCGCCGCCGATTACGGCGTCGACGTCAAGCCGCGGCTCGAAGTGATCAAGACCACGGAGCCGCCGGTCCGCAAAGCCGGCGTCAAGGTCAAGTCCGTCGCCGAACTGGTCGAAAAGCTCAAAGAAGCGGGGGCGGTTTGATGGCAAGACGCGGCGAGGCGCCGCTCCAGTTTCCTTCTCCCCAGGGGGGAGAGGGTGGCGAGCATGGAGCAGAGCGAAATGCGAGCCGGGTGAGGGGGCAAGTGACTCTCGGGCCCCCTCACCCGGATCTCGCTGCGCTCGATCCGACCTCTCCCCACCGGGGAGAGGTGACGAAGGGCGGGTGACTGATGCCCACCCTTCTTCTCGCCGAGCACGACAACAAGACGCTCAAGGACGCGACCGCCAAAGCGCTGACCGTGGCGAAGACGCTCGGCGCCGACGTGCATATTCTGGTCGCCGGCCAGAACTGCAAAGCCGTCGCAGATGCCGCGGCGAAACTCGACGGCGTCAAGAAGGTGCTGTTGGCGGATGCGCCGGCCTACGCGCACATGCTGGCCGAGCCGGTTGCGGCGCTGATCGTCGCGCTGGCCGGACCGTACGACACCATCATGGCGGCGGCGACCACGACCGGAAAAAACATCATGCCGCGGGTCGCGGCACTGCTCGACGTGATGCAAATCTCCGACGTCATCAAGGTGGTGGCGCCGGATACGTTCGAGCGGCCGATCTATGCCGGCAACGCCATCCAGACCGTGCGCTCGCAAGACAAAAAGCGCGTCCTCACCGTGCGCACCGCGGCGTTCCAGGCCACGGGGCAGGGCGGCGCGGCGCCGATCGCGCCGGCCGCGGCGGCGGCCGATCCGGGCCTCTCCGGCTTCGTCGGCGAGGAACTTTCCAAATCCGAGCGGCCGGAATTGACCTCGGCCAAGATCATCATTTCCGGCGGCCGGGCGATGCAGAACCGCGAAAATTTCACCAAATATATCGAGCCGGTGGCGGATAAGCTCGGCGCCGCGATCGGCGCCTCGCGCGCGGCGGTCGACGCCGGTTACGCACCGAACGACTGGCAGGTCGGGCAGACCGGCAAGGTGGTGGCGCCAGATCTGTATATCGCCGTCGGCATTTCCGGCGCCATTCAGCACCTCGCCGGCATGAAGGATTCGAAAGTCATCGTCGCGATCAACAAGGATGAGGAAGCGCCCATCTTCCAGGTCGCCGATTACGGTCTGGTGGCCGATCTCTACCAGGCCTTGCCGGAGCTGGCGACGGAGCTCGATAAGGTTAAGCACTGAGCGAATGTGGCGCGGAGATCGAGATCGTCGTAGAATTCCTGGAAGGTGAACCGACATGGTCGAAGTCAAGGCACGGCCCAAAGCGCACGGCGAGCAGATGCGCGGCGAGCAGGCGGACAAGATGGCGCATTCCATTCGCAAGATCGGCATCGTCGGCGCCGGCCAGATGGGCAACGGCATCGCCCATGTCTGCGCGCTGTCGGGCTATCACGTTTTGCTCAATGACATCGTCGCCGAACGCATCACCGAGGGATTGGCGACCATCACCGGCAATCTGGCGCGGCAAGTCAGCCGTCAGCGCATCAGCGACGAGCAGCGCCAAGCCGCGCTCAAGCGCATCGCGCCCGCCAACACGCTCGGCGAACTCGGCGACTGCGATCTCGTCATCGAGGCGGCGACCGAGCAGGAGGAGACCAAGCGCAAAATCTTTGCCTCGCTCTGCCCGTCGCTGAAGCCGGCGGCCATCGTCGGCACCAACACGTCGTCGATCTCGATCACGCGGCTCGCCGCCGCGACCGACCGGCCGGAGCGCTTCATCGGCATTCATTTCATGAATCCGGTGCCGCTGATGGAACTGGTCGAGGTGATCCGCGGCATCGCCACCGACGACGCCACCTTCGAATCGACCAAGCAATTCGTCGCCAAGCTCGGCAAGCAGATCGCGGTGGCGGAGGATTTCCCCGCCTTCATCGTCAATCGCATCCTGTTGCCGATGATCAACGAGGCGATCTACACGCTGTATGAAGGCGTCGGCAATGTCGAGGGCATCGACACCGCGATGCGGCTCGGCGCCCACCATCCGATGGGCCCGCTCGAGCTTGCCGACTTCATCGGCCTCGACGTCTGCCTCGCGGTCATGCAGGTGCTGCACGAGGGTTTGGCCGATTCAAAATACCGGCCGTGTCCGCTGTTGGTGAAATACGTCGAGGCCGGCTGGCTCGGCCGCAAGACGCAGCGCGGCTTCTACGACTACCGCGGCGAAAAGCCGGTGCCGACCAGATAATCTTATGCGGTTGGCCGCTCGCGCCTCCTTCTCCCCGCGTGCGGGGAGAAGGTCGGGATGAGGGGGCCTCTCCGCTTGGCTCAGAATTGCGGCCACGCCCCCTCACTCACTTCGTTCGCTCGACTTCTCCCCGCGCGCGGGGAGAGGTAAACAAGCTACGCCGCCGCCGGCATTTGCGGCGCGGTGTCGCGCCAGCACGGCAGCGCCATGACTCGCTCAGACCAGGCCCGCAGATGCGGATATGGGCCGAGCGGCAATTCCGCCTCCTTCGCGTAGAACAGCGCCGCCACCACCGCGAAGTCCGCGATCGTGAGCGCATCGCCGGCCAGGTATTTCTGCTTGCCCAAATGCGCGTCCAGCATCGCGGCCTCTTTGTTGAACGCCTCGACCCCCTTGGCGATGACGGCTTCGTCGGGTGGGCCGAGATTGAGGATTTTCTTGATGAAGCGCTCGCTCAGCACCGGCACCCAGGCGTCCCGGTTCCAGTGCGCCAGGTTCCAGCTCTGCCAGCGCACGATGTCGGCCCGCGCGCGGGGGTCGTTCGGCCACAGCGAATTCGGTTTTTTGCCCGCGATATATTGCATGATCGCCAGCGTCTCCCACAGCTTGAAATCGCCGTCGGTCAAAGCCGGCGTGCGGCCGGTTGGATTGACGGCGAGAAAAGCCGGCGTGTGCGAGTCGCCCTTGGTGAGGTCCAAGGGTTCGAAATCGAGCGGCACGCCGAGATAGGCGGCGAGCGCGCGGACCTGCCAAGTATTCGGCGAGGGGGCAAAGCCGTAAAGTTTCATGATCGACTCCTGTCATTGAACTGACCAGCCGGCGCGCACGGACGCCGGCCGCATTTGATCATGCGATCTGCCACAGATTGACAACTGCCAGCCCGGCGATCGCGAGCCACGTCAAGCTTTGGCCGACGACGCGGCCGAATGTCGGCTCGACCGTGCTCCACATGCCCCATAGCTGGAGCAGACGCCCGGCAACGAGTGCGACGCCGGCAATGTGCAATGCGGCGTGCGCTCCGCTATCGAGTTCATAGAGGCCCATCAGCAGCACGCCAAACGGCACATATTCGACGGCATTGCCGTGCAGACGAATCACGCGCAGCATTTGCGGATTGCCGCCGTCGCCGATCGGGATTTTGAGCTTGGCGCGGTGCACCGTCACATTGACCGCGAGCGCGATCACGATGAGCGCCAGAATTGCCGCATAAAGGGCGGTGATCGCTACCGGCATGGAATATTGCTCCCTGTGTCTTGCTCACCCTACGGACTTCACGCGAAAAATTTCTCCATGTTGTCGAGCGCGCCGGTCCAGCCGCTCTGGTGGCGGTCGCGCGCTTCTTCGTCGAAGAATTGCTCGTGAATCAGCGTCAGCAAGGTACCGTCGCCGTGCGGCTTGAGCAGCACCGTCACCAATGATTCACGTTCCGGCGTGGTCTTCCAAGCCCAGGTGAAAACCAACTTTTCATTCGGGATGAATTCGCGATAGACGCCGCTGACGTCGTGCTGTTCGCCGGCCGGATTTTGCATCAGCCAGCGGAAACGGCCGCCGGCGCGCGGCTCGCATTCGACCTTGAGCACTTTGACTTCGCCCGGACCCATCCAGCCTTTCACTTTTTCCGGATCGGTCCAGGCGGCGAAGACTTTCGCCGGCGGCGCGTTGAGCCGGCGCTTGAGCGTGAGGCTCGGTTTGGTGGCTGCTTGGACTGCCATGACTCTTCCTCCAGATATGCGGCAAGGCTCGAAAGCCGCTCGGACCAGAACTTTTCGTACCGGTTGAGCCACTCGAAGGCGTCGCGCATCGGCTCGGCGTCGAGCCGGCAGGCGACCACGCGGCCGGTTTTCGCCCGCGCGACCAGCCCGGCGTCGGACAAAACGCCGAGATGCTTCATGATCGCCGGCAGCGAAAATTTAAACGGCGCGGCAAGTTCGCTCACCGACAGGCCGGGCTCGGCGGCGAGCTGCATCACCAGCGCGCGCCGCGTCGGATCGGCGAGCGCTCCGAAGGTGCGATCGAGCGCGGCGTCTGAAAACTTAACCATATGGTTTAGTATCAGGGGAGCCGGCGGCTGTCAACTGCTTTGTCATTCCGGAGTGCCGCGAAGCGGCACATCCGGAATCCATAATCACAGGTCAGCGGATATGGATTCCGGGCTCCTCGCTTCGCTTGGCCCCGGAATGACGCTATCGAATTGGCTCGATCCGATTCATCCGTTCTTAAACGTCGGCGCCGTAAGCTGCGGGGCGACTATGGATACGAACCTCATTTCCGCGTTCTTCGGCGCCCAGACCGGCATGATGCAACTTGCCGTCGCGGCGCGGCTCGCGCGCATGAACGCGCAAACCGGATCTTCGATCGTGCAATTGATCGACGCCGCGCAGCAAAGTGCCGCCCCGCTCGCCAACGTCGGGGCGAATATCGGAACGAGCCTCGACGTCAGCGCGTGACGCCGATGGCGTCGTCGGCGACCGCCGCATTCACAAGCTTGACCCCGTCGTCGCTCGCCCATTCGGCGGGGCCGGCCATGGTGCCGATCTCGCAGCCGTTGGGATCGACGATGACGGTCGTCGGCATGCCGAATGCTTTGCCGGCGGTTTTCAGGTCTTCGAATACGCGCGCGCTCTGGTCGGAATAATAAGCGAGATGGTTGACGCCGACGTCTTTGA
Source organism: uncultured Alphaproteobacteria bacterium (assembly GCA_963823225.1). Classification (GTDB taxonomy): domain Bacteria; phylum Pseudomonadota; class Alphaproteobacteria; order Rhizobiales; family Xanthobacteraceae; genus BOG-931. The sequence goes on from CAWGKM010000003.1 coordinate 99,859, forward strand.
GGAAAGCGAGCGGCTTTTGCGGGTCGCGGGTGTCGATATTGACGGCGACAACCGCGAAATCCGGACCGCCCAGTTTGGCCTGCAACGCGTCGAGCGCCGGCATTTCGCGGCGGCACGGCACGCACCAGGTCGCCCACAGATTGAACAGCACGGTGCGGCCGCGCCAATCGGCGAGCGTCTTATCGTGGCCTTGGGCGTCTTTAAACGCGAGATCGGGCACGCGGAACGGCGTTTGCGCCACCGCGAGCGCGGCGACTTCGCCATGCACCAGCGGCGCGATGCGTTTTGCGGTATTAACCGCCGCCTGACAGGCCGCATCGGCCGGATTGCTTCGTAGTCGCGCTATCCCGTATACCCCCGCCAGGATGACAAGGATTGCCATTGCGACCGCGGCCGAAACCAGCCGCAGGCGGCCGATTTTGCGCAGCAAAGTGGCGGATTGCTCGGTCATCGATTACAAAGCCTCGGCGCAACTTTCATGAACAGTGTGTCATGAGCAACAAAATGTGGGGCGGACGCTTCGGCTCGGGACCCGATCCGATTATGGCGGACATCAACGCCTCGATCCAGTTCGACCGTCGGCTCTACCGGCAGGACATCGCCGCCAGCAAGGCGCATGCGGCGATGCTCGCTAAAAAAGGCATCATCACGGCGCAGGATGCAAAGCGGATCGCTCACGGTCTAGACACGATCCGCTCAGAGATCGAAGCCGGCAAGTTCGCCTTCAAGCGGGCGCTGGAGGACATTCATATGAATGTCGAGAGCCGGCTTGACGAGCTGATCGGGCCGGCGGCGGGGCGACTGCATACCGCACGCTCGCGCAACGATCAGGTCGCGACCGATTTTAGGCTTTGGGTGCGCGATGCCATCGACGAGATCGAGTTGGCGCTCGCCGCCTATGCGCGCGCGCTGGCCGAAAAGGCGCTCGACCATGCCGCGACCGTCATGCCGGGTTTTACCCATCTGCAACCGGCGCAGCCGGTGACCTTCGGCCATCATTTGCTGGCTTATGTCGAAATGGCGGCGCGCGACCGCGGCCGCTTCGCCGACGCGCGCGCGCGGCTCAACGAAAGCCCGCTCGGCTCGGGCGCGCTCGCCGGCACGTCGTTCCCGATCGATCGCGCCATGACGGCGAAGGCGCTCGGTTTCGCGCGGCCGATGGCGAACTCGCTCGATGCCGTCGCCGACCGCGATTTCGTGCTGGAAACGCTGTCGGCCTGCGCGATTACCGCCGTACATCTGTCGCGCTTCGCCGAGGAGATCGTGATCTGGTCGTCGCCGCTGGTCGGCCTTGTCCGGCTGTCCGACAAATTCACCACCGGCTCCTCAATGATGCCGCAGAAGCGCAATCCCGACGCGGCAGAGCTGGTCCGCGCCAAGACCGGCCGCATCGTCGGCGCGCTGGCGGCGCTGTTGATAGTGATCAAAGGCCTGCCGCTCGCCTATCAAAAGGATCTGCAGGAGGACAAGGAAGGCGCGATCGATGCCATCGGCGCGCTCGCTTTGTCGCTTGCCGCGATGACCGGGATGGTGCGCGATATGGCGCCCGATGTCGCGCGGATGCGGCAGGTCGCCGGCGAGGGCTATTCGACCGCCACCGATCTTGCCGACTGGCTGACGCGCAGGCTCAATCTGCCGTTCAGGCAGGCGCATCGCGTCACCGGGCGGATCGTGGCCGCGGCGGCGCAGGCCGGCGTGCCGCTCGATAAATTGCCGTTGAAGACCATGCAGGCGGTCGAGCCCAAGATCACCGGCAAGATCACCAAGGCGGTATTCGCCGTGCTGTCGGTCGAAAAGTCGGTGAAAAGCCGCCGGGCCTACGGCGGCACGGCACCGAACAATGTCCGCGGCGCAGCCAAACGCTGGCTCAAACGGCTGAAAAACAAGCCGTAAAGACGCTGGCAAGACATTCCTGACAAGACTTGGCAGACACCAAGACTTGGCCGACACAATGTCGCCGCGGCGATCCGATCTGCTATGCTGCGAACTGAAAAAGCCTTTCTGGAGCGTGGTTTGGCCGCTGTTCGTTTGAATGTCGCTATTGCGTTCGCGGTGGCCGGCATTGCCGCGCTGGGTCTATGCGGCTGCGGGCGAGAGGGACCGCTCGAACTGCCGCCGGGGCCTGCGCCGGGCACTCCGGCGGCGACATCGCAGCTGACCTTGCCGGACGGCTCTCCCGCTCCCGGCTCGCCGCAGGACACCGCGATGAAAACCGGCTTCGACGCCCAGGGCAATCCGGTGGCGGCGCCGGGTCCGAAACGACCATTCATTCTCGATCCGCTTTTGCAATAGCGGCCGCGTGCGCCGGTCCTTTCGCAAAACCGGTTTCCCCTTTTCCGGTTCATGCTCTAAAAACGTGCCATGCACCATTTCGCCTATCGCGACGGCGTGCTCCACGCCGAGGCGGTCGATCTGATCGCGCTTTCGGGCGTCGTCGGCACGCCGTTCTATTGCTATTCGAACGCGACCATCGAGCGCCATTATAAGGTCTTCGCCGGCGCCTTCGCCGACGTCGATGCGCTGGTCTGTTACGCCATGAAGGCGAATTCCAACCAGGCGGTGATCGCGACGCTGGCAAAACTCGGCGCCGGCGCCGACGTCGTCTCCGAGGGCGAGCTGTTGCGCGCACGCAGTGCCGGCGTCCCGTCCGACAAGATCATGTTCTCGGGTGTCGGCAAGACCGCGCGCGAGCTCGCGCTCGCCGTCGAAGAGAATATTCTCTGCGTCAACGTCGAATCCGAGCCGGAGCTTGAACTCCTCGCCGCCATCGCCGCCGCCAAAGGCCGCGCCGCGGACATTTCCATTCGTGTCAATCCCGACATCGATCCGAAAACCCACGCCAAGATCGCGACCGGCAAGGCCGAGAACAAATTCGGCATCCCGATCAGCCGCGCCCGCGAGGTCTATGCACGCGCGGCGAAGCTCAAGGGCGTGCGCGTCATCGGCGTCGACATGCATATCGGCAGCCAGATCGTCGAGCTCGATCCATTCGGCAATGCGTTTGCGCTGTTGGCGGATTTCGTCGGCCTATTGCGCGCCGACGGCCACGCCATCACCCATATCGATCTCGGCGGCGGGCTTGGCATTCCTTATCGCGAGGACAACGAGCCGCCGCCCGATCCCGACGCTTATGCGGCGATCGTCAAGCGCGCCACGCAAAATCTTAGGTGCAAGCTCATCTTCGAGCCGGGCCGGCTCATCGTCGGCAATGCCGGCATCCTGGTGACGCGCGTTCTCTACCTAAAGCAGGGCGAGGCCAAAACCTTCGTCATCGTCGATGCCGGGATGAACGACCTCGTCCGCCCGACGCTCTACGATGCGCACCACGACATCCGCCCGGTGCGCGAGCCGCCGGCCGGCGCGCGGCGAATCATTGCCGACGTGGTCGGCCCGGTCTGCGAATCGGGCGACTTCCTCGCGCTCGACCGCGCGCTGGCCGAGCCGCAAGCCGGCGATCTTCTTGCGGTGATGAGCGCCGGCGCCTATGGCGCGACCCAATCCGGCACCTATAACAGCCGCCCGCTCGTTCCCGAAGTGCTTGTCAAAAAAGGCGAATACGCGGTGATCCGGCCGCGCCAGACGGCGCAAGAGCTGATCGCGCTCGACCGCCTGCCGGCTTGGCTGTGAGCCTGGCTTCGATCTTGCATTGCTTGGATTTTGCCAAGCGTCGAGTGCCTTGAACCGGCCCTCATGTTAACGTGTTGTCGCGCACAATTGCCGTCTTGGAGCAGCCCTGGAGCCTGTTGTGACGGAACAGCCTGTGCCTCGACCTGACCCCGGCCGCGGCGTCGCGCCGGTGCCGCGAGCGGCGCTGCAGGCGGCCGTGCGGCGCGCCCGCTGGACCATTCTTTGGGAACGGTTGTGGCCGGCGCTGGCGACGCTCGCCACCGCGGTCGGATTTTTCCTTGCCGTGTCCTGGCTCGGACTGTGGCTGTGGCTGCCGGCGCTCGGCCGTACCATCGGCCTCGTCGCGTTCGCCGGCGCCGTGCTCGCGGCGCTGATCCCGTTCGGCTCTTTACGTATGCCGGCGACGACCGAGGGGTTGCGCCGGCTCGATCGCGGCAGCGGGCTCTCGCATCGCCCGGCCACCGCGATGGCCGACGAACTCGCGGTCACCTCGAAAGATCCTTATTCGCTCGCTTTGTGGAACGCCCATGTCGAGCGCGCTTTGGCCGCCGCCCGCGCGCTAAAACCCGGCACGCCTTCCCCGCGCGTCGCCCGGCGCGACCCCTATGCGCTGCGCGCGCTCGTGCTGGTGGCCTGCATCGCGACGTTCTTCGCCGCCGGCGGCGAAAGGTGGCAGCGCGTCGCCGCGGCGTTCGACTGGGCCGGCGTGGTGCTGCCGGCGAATTTCCGCGTCGACGCTTGGGTGATGCCGCCGGCCTATACCGGCAAGCCGCCGATCGTGCTGCCGGGCATTCATCCCGGTGAACAGACGGCACAGGCTGCCGGACCGTTCGCGGTGCCGGTCAATTCGATGCTGATCGTGCGCTCGACCGGCAAGATCAATCTCGACGTGTCCGGCAGCGGCGGCGTCACGCCGTCGCAAGAGGACGTGCATGCGCCGGCCGGCACCGAGGAGCATCGCTTCAAGATCGCGGCGACCGGGGCCGCCACGCTGCGCGGCGCCGGCAACGAATTAACCTGGCCGTTCAACGCCATCCCCGACAAGCCGCCGACCATCGAACTCACTAAAGATCCCGAGCAGCAGAACCGCGGCTCGCTGCTTTTGTCCTACCGGCTCGAGGACGATTACGGGGTGAGCGAGGCGCGGGCGACTTTTACCCGCAAGGACGATGCGCCCGCCGCGGGCCAGAAGCCGCATCCGCTCTACGGCCCGCCCGACTTCGCGCTCACGCTGCCGCAGGCGCGCACCAAAAACGGAGTCGGCCAGACCATCAAGGATCTGACCGACCATCCCTGGGCCGGCGCCGAAGTGACGATGACGCTCGTTGCCCACGACGAGGGCGGCAACGAGGGCAAGAGCGAGCCGTTTTCGTTCCGGCTGCCGGAGCGGTTCTTCACCAAGCCGCTGGCGCGGGCGCTGGTCGAACAGCGGCGCGATCTGGCGATGGACGCCAATACCCGCCCGCTCGTCATCACCGCGCTCGACGCGCTGGCGCTGGCGCCGGAAAAATACACGCCGCAGGCCGGCGTCTATCTCGGCTTGCGCTCGATCTTCTGGTCGCTGGTTCGCGCCAAGACCGACGACGATTTGCGCGACGTCGCGGCGCGGCTGTGGCAAATGGCGGTCGGTATCGAGGACGGCGACATAGCCGACGCGCAGCAGGCTTTGCGCAACGCCGAAAACGCGCTGCAGCAGGCGCTGGAACGCGGCGCCGGCGACGACGAGATAAAAGCGCTGATGGACCAATTGCGCGCGGCGATGGACCGCTTCATGCAGGCGCTGGCCGAGCAAATGCGCAACAGCCAGCAGCTCGCCCGTCCGCTCGATCCCAATACCCACGTACTGAGCGAGCGCGACCTGCAAAGTATGCTCAACCGGCTGGAGAACCTGGCGCGCAACGGCGCCAAAGACGCCGCACGGGCGCTGTTGCAGCAGCTCGAACAGATGATGGAAAACCTGCAGATGGCGAGCCCGGACGGCAACGGTGACGAAGGCGACGCGATGATGTCGGAGCTCGACGAGCTTGGCGACATGATCCACCAGCAGCAGCAGTTGCGCGACCGCACCTTCAAGCAGGGTCAGGATCGGCGCCAGCAAGACGTCCAGCCCGGCCGGCAAGGCAAGCCGGGGCAGCCGCAACAGGGCGGCGATGCGATGGGCGAGTTGCGGCAGAACCAGCAGGCGCTGCACGACCGTCTCAACAAATTGCTCGACGAACTGAAGAGCCGCGGCTTCGGCCAAAACCAGCAAGGCCAGCAAGGTCAGCAGGAGCCGGGCCAAAGTCAGGGCCAGGACGGGTTGGACCAGCTCGGCCGCGCCGGCGACGCCATGGGCGAGGCGGAGGGCGATCTCGGCGCCGGCGATGCCGAGGACGCGGTCGGTCCGCAAGGCCGCGCGCTCGATGCTTTGCGCAAGGGCGCGCAAGGCATGGCGCAATCGATGCAGCAACAGATGGGGCAGGGTCCCGGGCAAGGCCGCGGCGGCCGGCTCGGGCAATCGCGCGCCGAGGACGACACCGATCCGCTCGGCCGGCCGCTGCGCGGCCGCGAATACGGCGACGACGCCACGGTGAAAGTGCCGGGCGAGATCGACGTGCAGCGCGCGCGCCGCATCATCGAGGAATTACGCAAGCGCTTCGGCGACTTCGCCCGGCCGCCGGAAGAGCTCGACTACATCCAGCGGCTGCTGAAGGATTATTGACACAATTTTTCCGCCCTCCCCTGCGTTGACACCCCCGTACGGCGGCCTACATTAGTGGTGTTCCGAGGGGTGCCCGGAAGCGGGCTGAGAAAAACCCTTTGAACCTGATCCGGGTTATTCCGGCGAAGGGACGGGGACTTGCCCTTAAAGCAGCACGCCGTCTCAGCCGAGCCCGTCACCACCGCGGGAGCGCGACATTAGGAGCGTGACATGCAGGCATCGATTTTTCTCGCCCGGTTGCTCGGCCCGCTGTTCCTGATCGTCGGCGCCAGCGTCCTCATCAATCCCAAGACCTTTCGCACGCTCGCGGCCGAAGTGGTCAAGAGCGTGACGCTGGTTTACCTGTTCGGCTTCCTCGATTTCGCCGCCGGGCTTGCCATCGTGCTCACCCATAATGTGTGGCTGATGAGCTGGCGGGTCCTGATCACGCTGATCGGCTGTCTGCTGCTCATTCGCGGCGCGGTGCGCATCCTGATCCCGGAAACGATCATGCGCTATGCGGCCAAGATGCTCCGCAACAAGCCGTTCATCCCGGTGGCGGGCGCCGTCACCGGGATACTCGGCCTCGTGCTTTGTTACTTCGGCTACGTGGCGTAATCAGCTTCAAGGAGCACTGTCATGAACAAGCCGCTGTCCGAATCCGATCTCGCGACGCCGAAAGTCACGACCGGCCCGATCGCCGGTTCGCGCAAGATTTATTCGGTGCCGGAAGCCGCGCCCGACCTGCGGGTGCCGCTGCGCGAGATCCCGCTCTCGGAGGGCGCCGGCGAAGAGCCGGTGCGGGTCTACGATCCGTCCGGGGTCTATACCGACAACGACGTCGCCATCGACGTCGAGGCGGGCTTGAAGCGCAGCCGCGTCGACTGGGTGCGCGAGCGCGGCGGCGTCGAGGAATATGACGGCCGCCCGATCAAGCCGCTCGACAACGGCAACGTGTCCGGCAAGCATTTGGCGCGGAATTTTCCGAACACGCCGCGGCCGCTGCGTGGCGTTTCTGCTCCTCCCCCGCAGGCGGGGGAGGGAGCGCGCGGGACGAGCGGCCAGCACCCCATCACCCAATTGGAATGGGCGCGGGCCGGCGTCGTCACCAAGGAAATGATCTACGTCGCCGAGCGCGAAAATTTCGGCCGCAAGAAAATGCTCGACTGCGCCGAAGCGGCGCGCGCCGACGGCGAAAGCTTCGGCGCCGCGGTGCCGCTTTTCGTCACCCCGGAATTCGTGCGCGACGAGGTGGCGCGCGGCCGCGCCATCATCCCGTCCAACATCAATCACGGCGAATTGGAGCCGATGATCATCGGCCGGAATTTTCTCACCAAGATCAACGCCAATATCGGCAACTCCGCCGTCACCTCTTCGGTCGAGGAGGAAGTGGAGAAGATGGTGTGGGCGATCCGCTGGGGCGCCGACACCGTGATGGACCTCTCCACCGGGCGCAACATCCACAACACCCGCGAATGGATCATCCGCAATGCGCCGGTGCCGATCGGCACCGTGCCGATCTACCAAGCCTTGGAGAAGGTGAACGGCGATCCGGTCAAGCTCGACTGGGAGTGCTACAAGGACACGCTGATCGAGCAGTGCGAGCAGGGCGTCGATTATTTCACCATCCACGCCGGCGTGCGGCTCGGCTACATCCACCTGACGGCGAACCGTGTCACCGGCATCGTCTCGCGCGGCGGCTCGATCATGGCCAAGTGGTGCCTGGCGCATCACAAGGAGAGTTTTCTCTACGAGCGCTTCGACGAGATTTGCGATCTGATGCGGCGCTACGACGTCTCGTTCTCGCTCGGCGACGGCTTGCGCCCCGGCTCGATCCGCGACGCCAACGACCGCGCTCAATTCGCCGAGCTGGAGACGCTCGGCGAGCTGACCAAGATCGCCTGGGCTAAAGGCTGCCAGGTGATGATCGAAGGCCCCGGCCACGTGCCGCTGCACAAGATCAAGATCAATGTCGACAAGCAGCTCAAGGAATGCGGCGAGGCGCCGTTCTATACGCTGGGCCCGCTGGTCACCGACATCGCGCCGGCCTACGACCACATCACCTCGGCGATCGGCGCCGCCATGATCGGCTGGTTCGGCACCGCCATGCTCTGCTACGTCACGCCGAAGGAGCATCTCGGCCTGCCCGACCGCAACGACGTCAAGGACGGCGTCATCGCTTATAAGATCGCCGCCCATGCCGCCGACCTCGCCAAGGGCCATCCGGCGGCGCAACTGCGCGACGATGCTTTGTCGCGGGCGCGCTTCGACTTCCGCTGGAAAGACCAGTTCAACCTCTCGCTCGATCCCGACACCGCGCTCAAATACCACGACGAAACGCTGCCCAAGGAAGCCCACAAAGTGGCGCATTTCTGCTCGATGTGCGGGCCGAAATTCTGCTCGATGAAGATCACCCAGGACGTGCGCGATTACGCGGCGACGCTCAATGATAAGGAGCAGGGCCCGTCCGCCGAAGCAATAGCGAAGGCGGGGATGGCGGACATGTCGAAGAAGTTCTTGGACATGGGCGCACAAGTTTATGTCGAGGCGGATAAGGTGAAGGAGAGCAATAAGGCTTTGTAGGGCACTTGTTGTAGGACACCCGATGTCGACACATCGAGGAGACTCACAATGGCTGATAAGCAATACGTCCCCTCATTCCATGGGCCGCCAATCGCCGGCGCATCCTATTACGGGGCCAAATGCCCGAATACGCAGGAAACGATCATCATCGACCCTGATCCGAGCAGGGGAAAGAAGCCACACCCTCATGGATATGACTTTTTTCCATGCCAGCACTGTCAGCAGCACCACAAATTTGCTGCGTCGGAAATCTTTTCATTCGAGCAAGAGTAGCAAGCGTAGCCCGGATTGAGTGAAACGAAATCCGGGCTACGCTTGCGCCCATCCCGAATTTCGCTGGCGCTTAATCCAGGCTGCTTGCTTATTCCTGCAGTCCCGCCTTCTCCAAGACGCGCTTGAGGTCGCCGAAGGCGTAGGCCCAGTTGTGGCACTTGAAACTGCGCAGGTCGGTGACCGGCGTCTTGCATTTGTAGCAGACGAGGTCGGCGATCGCACGCGGCACCTCAACATTGACGAACTTTTGCTTGCCCAAGATCACCGTCGCGATCATCGCCTTGTTGTGGACCTTAGCGAGCGCTGAGGAGACGATGTCGAGCCAGTTGGTCTCGCGCCCGCACTTGTCGCAATTGCGTCTGTCGCCGCTCACCCACAGCGGCGCGCCGATCGCCTGGGGGTCAAGACCGAGCAGCTTTTCGATCACGCGAACATCGGCGTCGGAGGTGAGCCAGCGATATTTTCCGGGTAGCGCACTGGGCGCGTCGTAGACCTGCTTGAACACGTCATCGTTCACTTCGACGGTGGTGCGCGCCGGCACGCGCCTCCTCGGTTGCTTCATGACGATCCTCCCCTGGGCGGCGGCGGTGGTTGACGGCTGCGGCCGCGGCGCGGGTAGCATAGAGATTTTCGATCAACTTTCAATTGTGCCGCGAAAGCGAAGCACAATCCGCCATTCCGTCCAAAGCCCGTAGGATGGGTTGAGCCCTTGCGAAACCCATCTCTCTTCCTCGCCGCCCTATGATGGGTATCGCTTCCGCCTACGCGCTGCGCGCTACGGCGGACAGGTCGCCCCACCGATCCTACGCGCTTCGCCGCTTATTTCAGCGACAACGCCAGTCCGCTCAAATCCAGGCTGACGATCAGGCCGTTCTGCTCGCCGGTGAGCAGCAGCGCGGTGCCGATATTGTCGGCGCCGATCACAAAGCTTTGCTTGTCGCTCCAAGCGAATCGTTGACTCTCAAGAAAATCGTCTGCTCACCAAAGCGATCGTGGGCAAAGGGCTGGTATGACAGCTGATTTTCGAATCAGTGCGAGCCAGTGGGTCGCGTATTAACTTAGGAATCTTTCGATCACAGGAGGTTTAAATGGGAGACATCTGGTTCTACCGTTTGATCTTCATGTCGTTGGTGATCCTTGGCATAGCAATTCCCGAATCCATTCCACTTTCACTTCGCCTCGCACTTGTGCGCGGCGGAATAGCGGGCCTTATGTTCGACGAACGGATTTCAAAAGAGAGGTCAGAATTCGAAAAACAGGGACTTCTGCGTGAACCGGATCAGTTGACCAGCCCTAAACAAGGAGAAAATGCCGAAGCGTTTTGTCGCGACCTCTCGTTACCCGCTGATCCGGACGAAGGATATTAAAGCCAGCCTAGCCCGGATTGAGCACTCGGGTCGCGCGATGCGCGCCCAAGTGTAAATTCCACGAAATCCGGAACCAGTCTCGCGGCACGATCCCGGATTTCGCCAGTGCTCAATCGGGACTACTTGTTTGCTATTAAGTCCGCCGGCAACCGAGGCTGAGCGCATCAACGAAATCACCAGACCTGCCTTTGATACCGAAGGCTACATTGCCATTCGGGCAATCGAACGGCTTTTGGCTTGCGTTACCTGGCGATTCCCCGGAGCCCGTTACTGTCTGGATCGCGGATGCATCTGCAGAGTTCAAAACGCTAGAGCATTTTAAGGCCAGCGGTACGACCAAGTAGTCATGCCTACTCGATTGCCCGCTGGGATCTGTCACCCCCATCGCAGCGGATTGCGCCGTTATGCCAACCACTACGGTACCGGCAGGGCACATCAACTCGAATGAATTTCCCGGTTTGGTTCCGGCCAATTCAACCTTGGTTAGCGCATTGGACGACAGCGAAGTGAGCCGGTGACGCCAATTGAAATGAGCGGGTGCGCAAATTGGCCCAACCGCAAAAACGAACGGCCCGATGGTCTGATCGATCGCCCTGCCATAAAGTCCGACCAGCGCCTGCTCGGGGCCGCAGGTCAGCGGATCGAACGGATTACCGCCAGGGCCGCCGAGATAGTCGCTCCACGTTTCCGGCGGGCCAGGAGTTTCGCACAAATAGGAAATCCCAGGGATGTTGCACACCCACGGCTTCGTATCTGTAAAAATAGTATTGATGGCCGTAATTAACGCGCCAAGCCCGATGATGCCACCTGTGACCGCCGCCCAACCTCTCTTCAACGCCTTTGCTGATAGTGGCATCCGTCATCGCCTCCCCCGCGCGATTTTCACATATTCGTCTACCAAACGCCAGCCAGCGTAGCCCGGATAGAGCGCAGTGAAATCGGGGTTAGCCCCGCCGCCGCCGCTTACTTCAGCGACAACGCCAGTCCGCTCAAATCCAGGCTGACGATCAGGCCGTTCTGCTCGCCGGTGAGCGTCAGCACGGCGCCGCTTTGATTGGTGAGGACGACGGCCTGCGCGCCCCTGATGGCGGCTGCGCCGGCGCCGGCCTGGGCGTAGACGCCGTTGACGTCGGACGGGCGGCTGATATTGCTGACGGTGCCATGGAAGTGCGTCTCCGAGGCGCCGAAGGTGAAGCCGTAACTCAACCCCCCGATCGACAGCGGATAGCTGCGGCCCTGGAACGTCAGCACGCCGCTGCCGGCCGAGCCCCCGATGACGAACCCGGCCTTGAAGATGCGGATGCTGATCGTGCCGCTATCGGCGTTCGCAACCGACGCCGCGCCGACGAGCGCCGCGATGGCGAGGAGGCTGGCTCTCAATCCCGACAAGACTTGTAATCTCGACAAGACTTGCATCGTAAGTTCTCCCTCACATCAAAAGCGCCGCAGCGCATGGACGATTCGGCACTGTACCTCGGCGCCATGACGGGCGCCATGCCGCGCGGAATGCCCTCGTTCCCCAAGCGCGGTAGGATGGGTCGAGACCTTGCGAAAGCCATCACTCACCCTCGCCGCCCTATGATGGGTATCGCTCCGCTCTACCCATCCTACGTGCTTTCCTACCGCGGGCATTTCCGGTTGTGACGGGGTCGCCGGTCATGGCAAGCTGATGCCGGCGCCGGCCCGCTTGCTGCGAGGGCGCAAAGGCAAGCTTTCACGGCGTCAAAGGAGGAGGGGCAAATGGCCAAGGCCGCCGCGGACAATAAAGCCGACACGGCAAGACCGCCGATTATTTCGGATTACGGCTTGGCGCTGGCCGTCTATATTTTATATCTGCTCGGTTTTTTCACCGGGCTTACGGCGGTGATCGGTGTCATCATCGCGTCGATGCAAGGCGACCGGGCCGACCCGGTCAGCCGCACCCATTTCCGGTTTCAGATCAGAACCTTTTGGATCGGGCTGCTTTTCGTCGTCGTCGGCGTCGTCGCGCTGCACGTCGTCATCGGCGGATTGATCTTGCTGTGGTGGGTGATCTGGACCTTGATCCGGTGCGTCAAAGGCGTCTTGGCCTTGAACGCCGGCGAACCGATAGCCGACCCGGAGTCGTGGTTTTTCGGCTGAGCCCGCCGCCGGGCCGATGGACAACCGCAGCGCGGACGTGTGGTCCGGATGACGAAGCCGCATCGCGCGGACCGCGTCCACGTGCGGACTCCACGAAATCCGGGAAAGCCTAGCCGCCGTATGGATCCGCCCCGCGCGGGGCAGGATGGTTTGTCACTGCGCTTCCGACAGGATGCGCGCTTGCATCGCGGGACTTTCCATGATGCCCATGTGGCTGTAGCCGGGGACCGGGATATTTTGTGCGCCGGCGATGGTGCCGTGGTACTCGCCGACGAAGTTCACCGCGTGCGCCACGCCGCTGACCGCGGCTGGGGCCGCCGGATCGACGCCGATCATGGTTACGTCGCGGGCGCCGCAGGCTGCGGCCTGCGTTGCGACCCGCGCCGCCGCCTCGGCGCCGAACGAATGGCCGATGACGACGATCCGCTCCGCAGGATGCGCACAGGCGTCCGCCGCAAACGCGTCGGCCTCCGTGTAGCTGCCGTACATGACGTTATCGCCGCGCGCGCGAAGTCTCTCGGCGATCTTCGCCAGCCCGGTGCCGACATAAAGGCCGTTCATCACGTAGGCGCGCGTGCCCGCCCAAGCTTGCGTGGTGAGCGCGTCCGTGGTGAGCGCCGCCAAGAGCGCCATGCAGCAACAAAGAAGACGCATCGACTGCAGCATTGCCGATAATCAGGCGGCCGGCAATGACAAAACGAAAATCATCCGCCCCCGCGCGGGGCACCCCGCCGCGCCGGGGACCCTATTTACACGGGGGAGGAAAGCCCGCGCATCCGGGTTACAATCCACGCGATGGACGGGCGCTCAAGCAAGCGTAGCGCTTGCCATTCTCAACTGTTGTGCCCGCCGGCGTGGCGGCTCTTCAGCCAATCCGCTAACGATACGCCGGTGCGCTCTTTCTGCTTGTTCTGCTTTTTCTTCTTGCCGGCCTTTTTCGCCGGGACGGCCGGCGGCGGCGCAGCCTGTTCGGCCGCGTCTCGCGCCAGGCGAAGCTCCTTGAGGCGCGCGATCTTGGCGGCAAGGGCGTCCGCGGCGGCTTCGTAGTCCGACTGGGCGTTGTTGCCGTCCTCGACCCCAGGCAGCTTTCGAAATTGTGCGTCAGCCCGCTGCTTTATCTGAATGTTTGACATGCGGCCCTCCGTTGGCCCCGCGCGCATTAATCTTCCCACGCGGCCGCGGCCCGGACTGAGCAAAATTGATCACAATGGCGAATAAGCCCGTTGGCTCCACCCATCCTCCGCTCCTTCGCGCTATTTCCAATTCCATAGTTTCCAATTGTCGGTGGCGCAATCCGGGCATGCGGTGTGCCATTTGCCGCCGCGCTGCTGGCGGGCGTGCCAACCCTGCTTCTTGGCGGCAGTCCACAACGCGTTGAAGTCCGGCTGCTTGTCGATTTTATCTTCAGCCTCAAAACGTGTGCCGCACACATCGCACACGAAGGCCATCTTGCCGCTTTGCTTATCGATGCTCATAACGCGACTTTTCGGTTCACCAAGGCACCCAGTTTAATCCACAAGATGACGGTCGAACAAACATATAGACTGAAAACAAAATGCCGGATCATCCCCGATCAAGTCGGGGACAGGCACCCGGCAATGACGAAAAAGAGAATCATCCGCCCCCGCGCGCGGGGCATCCCGCTGCGCTTGCGTAGCGGGGACCGAGTTGCGGGGGAGGATAAGCGGTGGCTGTAGCCGGGGACCGGGCTATTTTGCGCGCCGGGACCGTCACGGCGACCGGCGCGGGGGCGCGGCGCCGTCGGCCGCGCGATCGGCGGCCTCGGTTGCCGCCAGGCTGAGCAGGTAGGTCAGCCGCTGGAACTTGCTCGCGGCGGCGAGCTTGGCAAGCGCCAGCGCGGTATCGTGAATGTATAGCGCCGCTTCGAGATCTTCTGGCTTCGGTTCCGTCATCGCGCGGTTGTTCCCGTCATTCATTGCCCCCTCGGCCTCTCGACGCCGATAAGGCCGGAAACGCTGCGCCGCGCCATTGTGATTTGTGACAGGTAACGATGGGCCGCTAAGGCCATCTCGATTCTGATCGAGTGCGACCCATGCCGCGGCATTTTGATTGCGCATGATCTTTTCCGAGAACCGGTGCCCATCGCCGGATCAAGTCCGGCGACGGGCATTTTCGGGATCATCGTTGTCTCAGCATGGCGCGACTTTCATTTCCCCATCCCCGAAGCGGTGGGAAAGGCCGGCGAACATCGCGCGGCGATGAAGCCGGAACGGAGGACGTTTACAAAACCCGCAACCCTCTGACCGGGTTCCCATCGCGCAAGCGCGAATTGAGTCATCCGCCGCCGCGAAGCGGGGGAGGATGAAGACCACGCAGAGGATGACAGAGAAAAAACGACTTCCCGGCTGCCTGCCGCGGCGCCGCGTCATGCCGTCATGCAAAGCGCCTTGCCGGCTTAGCCGTTGCGGCCTTCTTTGGCCTCGCCGTCAAGCCAATCCGACAAGTTGCCGGACTTGCCTTTCTTCTTGCGTTTCGCAGCGGCCGGCGCCGGCGCCGGGGTGGCGGCGTCTCTTGCCAAGCGCAGCGCTTTGAGCCGCTCGGTCTTGGCGCGCAGCGCCGCCGCCGTGGATTCGTATTCCGACGTTGCCTTTTTGGCATCGTTGGCGCGCTGGAGTTTGGCGAATTGCGCGCTCGCCTCATACCTATTGGATTTCTCTGCCATATCCCGTCCTTTGCCAAGAATTATGCGAGAATCATGCGATTGCGCAGTGACATAGCAGTTCGCGGGGCCGTTTGGCGAAGATTCGGTTCCAAGCTCCGCGCTACCTCCCCGCCGCCTTGCGCAGCGCCGCGTTGATGCGGTCCTGCCAGCCCGGGCCGGCTTCCTGAAAGAAATCGAGCACGTCGCGGTCGATGCGCAGCGATACCGTTTCCTTGGCCCCGGGCAGCGACGGCGGTTTCGCCGGCAACGGCGGCAGCTCCGGCTTGGGGGTGGTCGCCGCCTTGAAAGCCTTCTCGGCAGCGCTGCGCGGATCGTAGGTCGGTCGCCGTGTCATGGCGGACTCATAGCAAACCTATTCGGTCTTCGTCACGCGCGCCACCCTAGCACCGACTTGCTATTTCGCTTGCATCTGGTCCGCGGACTTCAGGATGATCTCGGCCTTTCCGCGGTAGAGCCGCACCGGGCCGGTGATATCCACGGTCTTGCCGTCGAGCGATTTTACGTTCGGAAACTTGCCGGCGTCGTCCGCGAAGATAACTGCCGCGAAAGCATTGTCCGGGTAACGGGCGCCGATGTCGATGAAGGTGACGCCGGAACGGGCGATGTAAACGTCGCTGACGGCGCCTTCGACCGTGACCGTCTGGCCGACATGGCCCTTGGCATCGGCCGGCGCGACGGTCGGCGTTTGCGTCTGCGCCGGCGCCGCCGCCGCCGCGAACAGCGCAACGCCAAGGACTAAAACGAGCGTTTTCATTTTCCTCCCCCCGTGCAATCGGCCGAGAGCTTAGCAAATGTGGCGCGGATTGACCCGTTCCTCTTTTTTCCGCAGGTGGACCGGGGCGCGCCATCCGGTTACGCTTGCGCAGTGCCGGATCGGCCGTTTGGGAAAGCGCGGGAGCTGACGCGTGATCAAAAGGGTGTTGTGCCTCGCCGTGATGTTGGCGATCAGCGCGCCGGCCGGGGCGGCCAATAAACGCGCGATCGCCGCGATCTGCACGCAGACAGGCGGCACGACCGCGAGCGGGGAAGCGTATTCTCCCGTAAAACTCACGGCCGCGCACCGCACCTTGCCGTTTGGAACGCTGGTCCGCGTCACCAATCTGCGCAACGGCCGCACGGTCGTTGTGCGGATCAACGATCGCGGACCTTTCGATAAAAGCCGCGTCATCGACGTGACGCCGGCGGCGGCCGAAGAACTTCATTTTTCCGGCCTCTGCCCGGTCGCGCTGCAGGTCGTTAACTCGCGACGTTGATCTACGGCTTCTCCGCTGCGTCGTTGATGGCGCGCAGGAGCGTGAGCAGCGCGCTGTTGAGCGGCGTTGCGATGCCGTGGCGCGCGGCCTTGGCGACGATGACGCCGGTGAGCGCCTCGACTTCGAGCTGCCGCCCGGCGAGGCGATCGAAATACATCGAGGTCCCGAGTTCGCCGGAAAAAGTGAATAGCGTCGCCAGCGCGCGCGCCGGCTCGTCGTCGGCAAGTTTTGTCCCTTCGGCGCGCGCCACCGCCGCCGCTTCCCGCAAAATGGCGCGGCAGAGGTCCTGTACGTCCGGACGCCGGAGCACTGCTTGGCGTTGCAGCGTGAGCGTGGTGATCGGATTGGCGACGGCATTGATCAAAAGCTTGCGCCACGCCAGCACGGCGAAGTCCTCGCTCAACAGCACGCGCAAGGGCGTGCCGTCGAGGAGTTTGGCGAAGGCGCGCCCGGCTTCGTTGTCTTCCACCGCGACGTCTTGGATGGATCCTTGCCGCAGCCGCACCCGATCCGGCGCCAGCCGCTCGCCATTAAAATAAACGATCACCGGGACCACCGCGGCGCCTTGCACCAGCGGCGCGACGCGCGCGACGTGATCGATACCGTTTTGCAGCACCGCGACCCGCGTCGACGGCCGGCACAGGCGTTTGAGCCACGCCGCCGCCGCGGCGGTCTGATGCGTCTTGGTGCACAACAGCACCCAGTCGGCCGGCTCGGCCTGCGTCGGATCGGCGAGCGCACGCAGCGGCACTTCTACTGCGACCATATCTGCGCCTTGCGGCCGTTCGAGGATCAGCCGCTCGATCGGCCGGCGCATGCAGGCGATGACGTCGTACCGGTCCGTGGCGGCGAGGCAGCCGGCGGCGACGCCGCCGATACTGCCGAGACCGACGACCGCTACGCTTTGACGCTGCGCCTGCACAGTTGGCGACATATCCCGCAGCCCCCCTTTGCCTCTCCCCATTGGGAAGAGGTCGCGAGCGTAGCGAGCGGGAGAGGGGGATCAAGTCGTGCAGTTTGTTCCGTTCCCCCTCTCCCGCCCCGCGGGCGTTGCGCGCTCGGCACCTTCTCCCCGTTGGGGCGAGGGGAACCTGCGCAAAATAGTTGCCGGCTCCACGCTATGCTAAGTTGGTTTCCTTGGTCACAGCGCGCCCATGTCATGTCTGACTATCATGGCTGACTGTCATGTCTGACTATCTCGAATTCGATCCGTCGGTTGTCGATAAACGGCAGGTTTATCGCCTGCTAACCGGCTCGGTGGTGCCGCGGCCGATCGGCTGGGCTTCGACGGTGAATAACAACGGCATTGCCAATCTCGCGCCGTTTTCTTTCTTCACGGTGGTCTGCGTCGTCCCGCCGATGATTTCGCTGACCATCGCGCGTAATCCCGACGGCAGCGAGAAGCACACCTTGAAGAACGTCCGGGCGACGGGCGAGTTCTGCTTCAACGTGGTGACGCAGCCGGTGTGGAAAGAGATGGTGGATTCGGCCAACGCGATCCCCGAGGGCGACTCGGAATTCGTCAAGACCGGCCTCACCCCGATTCCGAGCGTGAAGGTCAGGCCGCCGCGCGTCAAAGAGGTGCCGATCCATTTCGAGTGCAAGCTGCACCGGGTCATCGAGCTCGGGCCGAACCGGCACCCGCTGGTGATCGGCGAGGTGGTCTATATCCACGTCGACCCGGCCTGCATGACCGACGGCTATATCGACATGAAGAAGCTGCATCCGATCGGACGCCTCAACGGCTTTTTCTACGCCGCACTCGGCGAAATTTTCGAGCGCGAATTTTTTGACGGCCAGCCGCGCTGACTCATGAACACTTTCGACGCCGTCGTCACCGCCTTTGCCATCATAGCCATCGTGATGGGCTTCATGTCGGGTCTGTTGCGGAGTCTCGCAACAATTCTCGGCTACCTCCTCGCGGCGCCGTTCGCGATTGCGCTCACGCCCCGCGTCATGGATTTGCTGTCCGGCCGCTTCTCGATACCGCCCGACAAGACCTGGGTGGTGCTTGTTGTCGTGTTTGCCGCGACGGGCATCGTGCTCGGCGCGCTGGGTCGCGGTGCCGTGACCGAATTCGTCGGGGAAGATGCCGGGCTGTTCGACCGTATCGCGGGTGCGGCGCTCGGTGCGGTGCGCATCTTTCTGTTGGCGGTGCTGATCGTCGTCGCCTTCGACCGCATCATTCCCGCCGGCCGCGAGCCGCCATTTCTGGTCGGGTCGAAGCTGCGGCCGTATTTCTCCGTCGCCGGGCAAAAAGGTTTGGAATCGCTGCCGCCGGAGATCGAGGATTACGTCGACCGGCTCAAACGCGAACGCGGACTCTGAGCCTTACGGTTTCTTGAAGACCTCGACCCGCAGCGGCAGCACGGCGCCGAACCAGGCGGCATGCGCGGTGTGGTCGGTCAAATCGTCGCCGGTCTCCGGGTGAAGAAGCACGGTCAAGCCGTCGCGGTTGAGCATCAGCCACGGCACGAACGCAGCCAGCATGTCGGCGGCGAACGCGATCTGATACATCGATTGCGGATGCGGTCCGACCGGTTCGTCGTGCCAGCGGCCGAGCTTGGCTTGGGGAAATTCTGCGGCAACGCGCCGGCGCAGCCGCTCGGCCCGGTCTCGGGTTTTCGCCGGGTCATAATAAACATGCGCGTGATAATGCGCGATTGCGGGGGCAGCCCTAACTTCGTTCATCCCGGTGCTCATCTGTCCGGCGCTATGGCGCCGGCGCCGCGCGCGGCCGCGAGTAAAGGCTCGCCAACAGGACGGCGAGAATGCCGGTGAGAAAAATGCCGTCGAACGTTCCGGCCCCGCCGATCGAGGCGACCGGCGCGCCGAGGCCGCGCACTTTGTCGAGGTTCGTCAGGTCGGCGCCGATCAGCGTGCCGAGGCTGCCGGCGATGTAGGCTAGAGGCGCGGCGTCCTCGCGTGACAGCAGCATAGCGATGGCAGCGGTGATGATGACCGGCGCGAACACCGGCACGGCGACGCCGAGGCCGGGCACCGGATACGCCATCCAATGAATGACCAGCGCGACGATCGCGGTCGCCACCAAGCCCTTGATCCATATACCGCGCTTGGCGAGAAGATAGATCGACACCAGCGTCGGAATGACGGCGCCGCCGACATTGACCGCGATCACCGTGCCGGCCCAATCGCTGACCATCGGCACTTCATAGCGCATGCCGAAAAAATCGATGATCCGGTCGGACATGACGCGCTCGGGGGGCAGCTCGGCTACGGGTATGTTGAAAATGCTGCCGAGCAGCGAACCGAACAGGAGAAAAAGCGCGGCGCGGGAGCTGACGCCGAGGCTTTCATAGGCATAGCGCACCGAGCGCAGGATGAGGACGATGAAGAAAAATCCGACCAGCAGCGCGAAGAAGCCGGGCGCCAACGGCAGGTAGTGCATCTGGCTCATTTGCATCGGCGCTGCTCCGCAATTCTCGGCCATTCGGCCGACCGCGTCAGAATAGCCGCCTCGCACCGGTAACGCACGGCCCCATAATCCGGCGCTTCCTTCGCGCGCGGCCGGGTGGAAATGACCAACCTGATCGGCAGCAAGATTGAGGATTATCGGCGCTGGCTCGCCGTGCCAGCCACCGCGGTGCACCTTTACGGCAAGGCCGCGGTGCGTCCCGGCCGCAAGATGGCGCACGTGACCCCGGTCTTTGCCGACTAGCATTTCCGGCCCAATTCTGCTAAACGCCGCGCCGGCGGCGCAGGTCATGTGCCTTCGCCGCCATGCAATCCCGCGAACCGAAAGGAAAAGGAGCCCGCGTGCAGGTTCTCGTCCGTGACAACAATGTCGACCAGGCCCTCAAGGCGCTGAAGAAGAAGATGCAGCGCGAGGGCATTTTCCGCGAGATGAAGCTTCGCGGCCATTACGAAAAACCATCGGAAAGAAAGGCGAGGGAGAAGGCGGAGGCGATCCGCCGCGCCCGCAAGCTTGCGCGCAAGCGATTGCAGCGCGAGGGCCTCTTGCCGATGAAACCCAAGCCGACCACCGGCCCCGGAGCGGGCCGATCCGGCCCGCCGCGCGCGCCCCGCTTCGGCTGAGCAAGACAATTCAGTTTTGCGAACGGCTGGGAATGAATCGGCCCGTGCCGTTTTTCTGGCGCGCCGGGGTGTTATCATTTCTTCCGATGACCCGATCGACCCTCGCCGCGCTCGACGGCAGACGCTTTGCGCCCAATATACCGGGGTGGTCGGCGCTGCTCTTTGCGGCGCTCGCGCTCTCCGGCTGCACGACGCTCGGCAATCCGCCGGCGGCCAATGCCGACAGCACGCTGTACGCGCCGTCGCAATCGAACCTGACGTCGCTCAGCGAGGTCATTGAGAAACACCCCGACGATCCACAAGCCTACAACATGCGCGGCGCGGTTTACGGCCAGGCCGGCCGTAACGAGCAGGCGCTCGCCGATTTCAACAAGGCGATCGGTCTCGACCCCAATTACGCGCAGGCCTATGCCAATCGCGCTCTCATCTACCGCAAGACCTCAAGGCTCGACCTGGCGCTCGCCGACGACAACAAGGCGCTGGCGATCGACGCGTCTTATGCGCCCGCCTATCTTGGCCGCGGCATCGTCTACCGCGAACAAGGACGGACCGCCCAGGCGCTCGCCGATTTCAACAGGGCGATCGGGCTGAGGCCCGACAATGCCGACGCCTATTACAATCGCGGCCTGCTCTATCAAAGCCAGCAGCAGCATCAGTTCGCCATCGACGATTTCTCGACCGCGATCGGTCTCGCTGACGACAAGTCCGAGCCTTATGTCGCGCGCGCGCTCAGCTATCTTGCGCTCGGCGATACTAAGGCGGCGGCCGGCGATCTCGATCAGGCGGTGCAGCTCGATCCGCTGAATTTTCGGGCCTGGACCAGCCGCGGTCTCGCTTATGAGCGGCTGGGGCAAACCGACAAGGCCGCCGGTTCCTACGCCAAGGCGCTCAATATCAACGAAAAATACGAGCCGGCGAAAGCCGGCTTCGCCCGCGTCGGGGGCAAGATCGGCCAGAGCTATCCGACGTTCTAGAGCATGATCCGGAAAAGTGGAAACCGGTTTTCCGAAAAGATCATGCTCAAACAAAATGCTAGAGCCCGACTCTCATTCAGTCAGAACGGATAGGGCTCTAAGCGTTGCATCGAGAGGAAGCGCCATGACCGTTACGCTCAATCACACCATCGTGCCGGCGCGCGACAAGGTCGCCGCCGCCAATTTTTTTGCGAAAATCTTCGGTCTCAAGCGCGAGCGCACCGGCCATTTCGCGCCGGTGCGCGTCAACAGGTCGTTGACGCTATTGTTCGACAACGATTCGAAGTTCGAGAGTCATCATCTCGCGTTCCACGTCAGCAATCGCGAATTCGACGCCATCCTGCGTCGTATCAAACAGAGCAACATTGTTTTCGGCAGCGCGCCCTGGAGCCTCGACGACGGCAAGCTCAACGACTGGGGCGGCGGCCGCGGCGTCTATTTTCGGGATCCGAACGGGCACGTGCTCGAGCTGATGACCGTGCCGCAATGAGGGTGGAACGATCCTAATCCAAATCGCCGGCGAGGAAGCGGGCCACCGCATCGAGCGCGCCGTCGTTGTCGAGATCTTCGTGGCCGCCGTCGAGGAACCGCACGATGTGCTTGGGCTTGTTGGCGAGCTCGAACAGGCGCTCGCCCATCGCGTAGGGAATGATGTGGTCGTGCACGCCGTGCAGGATCAAGAGCGGCGCCGTGACCTTGGCGATGCGCTCGTCGGAGCGGAATTGATCTTTCATCAAAAGCCGCACCGGCAGATACCAGTAATGGCGTTCGCCGACGGCGAGCGCCGAGGTGAACGGCGCTTCCAGGATGACGCGCCCGACCGGTTTTTCCGCCGCCAGCGCGACCGCCACGCCGGAGCCGAGCAATTCGCCCCACAGTACGATCTGTTGCACCGGATAATGTGCCACCGCATACGCGTAGGCGGCTTCGGCGTCGGCGATCAGGCCCGGCTCGCTCGGGCTGCCGGAGAGGCCGCCGTAACCGCGATATTCGAGCGCGACAAGCCCGATGCCGGCGCCGATGAGCTTATGAAAGCGCTCGACGCGATAGCGCAGCGAACCGCCATTGCCGTGGAAGTAAACGATGACCGGTTTGCCGTCCTGCGGCGGAACGTGCCAGACCAGCATGTGCACGCCGTCTGACGCGATTAGCGGTACTTCTTCGGCTTCGGGCAGGCCCGCCGCGGCCGGCGTGGTGTGGGTCGTGTCCGGGAAATACATCAGCGAGCGCTGCGCGAGATAAATCATCGTCGCTGCGCCGACATAAAGACAAAGCGCGATCGCCGCGATCCAGCCGAGCGCCGTCATCGTGCGCGAGACCGATAGCGTGCGCCGATTCTTGGACCACGCCCGCGATATGAGCGCACCGGAAGCGGCGAGCGCTCGCGCGATGACACTGCGCGTTTTCGTGAAGTCGGCTTGCGTTGCGCCGCCGCGTTCATCGGCACCGCCCATTGTCGTCCCGCGCCGCGCCGCGAGCGGGTGCGCCACGTCCGTGGTCGTCTCTATCGGCATGGTCGCATGGAACAGCCGGCCCGGTGAAATTGCGTCAGGCTAGAGCCTAATCGGTTTTGATGGAATCAAAACCGGGCTCTAGCTTTTTGGTTGAGCATGATCTTTTCCGAAAACCGGTATCCATCCACGGATCAAGTCCGAGGACAGGCTTTTTCGGGATCATGCGCTAACGGCGCTCACGATCAAAGTCACCGCAAAGCCATTGCGCCACAAAAAACCGGCCGGCTATTTCAAGCCGGCCGGCCGAATTGGACACGCTGCCGCGCGATCAGGGCAGCCCAGCTTGCGGGCAGACCCGTTACGAAAAGACACGTTACTGACAGACCTGCACAGTCCGCCAGCGGTAACCGACGCCTTCGATCCAAACCTTACGCTTTCCCCAGTAACAGCCGGGCGCGAGCTCGGCATAGCCGGGGTCAGCCGACGGGGGCGGCGGATAATACGCGGCGGGCGGCGGCGGATAGTAGCCGGGCGGCGGCGGTGGCGGGTTGTTGGCGATGGCGCTGCCGACAATAGCGCCCGCGACCACGCCGCCGAGAACTCCCGCGCCCACGGCGCAGCCGACGCAATAAGCGTTGGCCGGGACCGGGGCGGCCACAGTGGCCAAGCCGAGGCCGGCGGCTGCGGCAAGGCCGATGATCGATTTGTGCATGTGCTGTCCTCGATATGATCGGCCGGGTGCCGATCTGGAACGTGGATGAGCGGGAAGTCCCCGGTAAACCCCCGATTTATGTCAGACCCGTCCCTATTGAAAATCGACTATTTGGCGGAAGTTTGATGCCGAAATCACGCTTCGACCGCAAATTTCGCAGCCAATAACGGCCTGGGAAATCGCGCCCGCAGGCTTAGACGCAGGCGCGCACCCAGGCGTAACCGTTCCACACCCGCCGCCATATGCAAGGACGCCCGTAATAGGGATACCCGTAGCCGTAGTAGGAATACGGGTAATAACCGTACGGGGAATAATATGGTGCGGCGAGCGCGCCGCCGATGAGGGCGCCGCCGGCAAAGCCGCCCCATCCCCATCCCCAACCGCCGCCACGCCAGCCGCCGCCCCAGCGCGCTTCCGCTGGGCCTGACGTTGCTACTGCCGCTCCGGCGAGCGTCGCCGCCGCAACGAGAGCAACCAAAAACTTTCTCATGACATCACCTCGACAATGGGTGTTCGCTCCGCACCCCAACCGCCCCTTGGCGTCTAAAGTTCCCATTTATAGGTGAACGCAGACTGAACGATTATGCCTGAATCCGGCCATCATTAGAACGGGCTCCCCACAAGGCGAACTTATGTCATTCACCTACGCAATCGGAGATATTCATGGCGCGCTGCAAAAACTAGAGCGCCTGATCGCCCGCTGCGAGGAGCATGCCGGCGGCCGTGCGCGCAAGTACGTCTTTCTCGGCGATTACATCGATCGCGGGCCGCAGTCCGCCGACGTCATCCGGTTTTTGGTTGCCCTGCAGGCGAAAATGCCGAGTGACGTCGTGGCGCTGATGGGAAATCATGAAGCCATGCTGCTTGCCGTCATCGACGGCGCGATGCCGGTGGAAGATTGGCTTTGGCAGGGCGGAGCGGCGACGCTGCAAAGCTATGACGTCGCCGATGTGGGCGAGCTGCCACGCGATCACGTCGCGTGGCTGCGCGCGTTGCCGTTGATTTACGACGATAGCCGGCGGTTTTTCGTCCACGCCGGCATCGATCCGCAAGTGCCGCTCGATGCGCAGCACGAATTTGACCTGCTCTGGATCCGCGAGCCATTCCTTACCGACGGCCGCGACTATGGCCGCTTGATCGTTCACGGTCATACGCCGCTCGGCTCCGGCGTGCCGGATTTGCTGAGCAATCGGCTGAACCTCGATACCGGCGCGGTGTTCGGCGGGCCTCTGACGGCGGCGGTGTTTTCCGATGCAGCGACGCCGCCGGTGGCGTTTCTTCAGGCGGAGTGATTCCCCTCTGCGCGTCCCCGCGCCAGCGCCCACCGAGTCCGGATTCCCGCTTGCGCAGGACTGCGCGGCGGCAACGGCTGCGGCAATCTGCCGCAGCATTAAATATTTGTAATATTTGTCGATTTTCGCGAAACGCGGCACCGGCGCTGCTCGATCGGGCCGGTCAGGCTATGCTCGGGCGATTCGCGCGGCGGGGACGCATGAAAAACCGGGCGGCGAAGTCCAAGCCGATTCCCTCAGCGCGGCCGCGGCCGCAATCGCGCCGCGCTCAAGCCGACGAAACTGATCGGCCGAAATCGGTGCGGGCGCCGTCGCGCGCGAGCGTCATGCGGCTTGCGGCCGAGGTCGACGCGCTTGCCGCCGAACTCAAAACCTCGCGCGCGCGCATCACCGAGCTCGAAGCCAGGATCGACATCGATCCGCTCACCGACGTGCTCAATCGTCGCGGCTTTGAGCGCGAGCTCAAGCGCTCGCTCGCCTACATCAAGCGCTACGGCACGAGCGCGGCGCTGCTCTATGTCGATCTCGACGGCTTCAAGCCGGTGAACGATCGCCACGGCCACGCCGCCGGCGACGCCGTGCTCAAGGCGATCGCGGCGGCGCTCACGCGCAACGTGCGGGCCTCCGACGTCGTGGCGCGCGTCGGCGGCGACGAATTTGCCGTGCTGTTGTGGAACGTCGATGGCGCCGCCGCGGCGGCCAAGGCGGCCGCGCTCGAAGCGGCCGTCTATTCGACGCCGGTTTTCTGGAACGCCTCGACGCTCGTTGTCGGCGCTTCCACGGGCGTCGCGCTGTTGGGCGCGCTCGATGCCGCCGCCGACGTGCTGCAACGCGCCGATGCGGCGATGTACGCGCGCAAGAACGAACGCAAGAGAATTACCTCTCCCCGTGTGAAGGAGGAGTTCACGCGATGATGTCCGGCGTCAGTTGGTCTTCGATAAAAGTGATGCGGTCGCGCAAGTGCAGCTTACGCTTCTTCAGGCGCTGCACCTGGATGAGGTCGGAGCCCGGCGATTCCTGCAGCGCCGCGATCGCGGCATCGAGGTCGCGATGCTCCTGCTGCAGGCGCGCCAGTTGCGCCCGAAGCTCGCGTTCTTCCTCTTTCGTCATCGCCGCCTTGGTCGCGCCTGAGCCGGCCGTTTGGCACGCGCTTTCGCTGCTCAGGCGCCGGCTAACCTGCCAGGTAAGTTACCAAGTAAGTGGCTGTAAGTAAGTCACTCTGGATTATCGCGTTTTGGTTAATGGCCGACAAGCCCGCACGGCCTAATTGCGGCGAACCGTGCACAGCGGGGGATTTCCGCGGGCGCTAAAATGGAGTATCCTTCACGTGCTTTGTATGGGTGTAGGATGATCCGAACGGGCAGCAATCTGACGCAAGGAGGCAGGCCACATGGCGATTGAATCGCATCTTGCGGAACTTGAGAAACGACACCAGGCACTGGAACAGGAAATCAGCGAAGCCCTCGCCCACCCCTCCGCCGACGACCTACAAATTGCGGAATTGAAGCGGAAGAAATTGCAAGTCAAGGACGAGATCGCGCGGCTGCGGCAAGATAGCGCTCGTCCATTAGTCGGTAATTCGGTCGTCATTGCCGGGCGTGATCCGGCAATCCATGCTGACCTGCGGCACCTGCGGGCTTACTTCAGTATTCTCGATTGCGACCCGCCAGCATGGATGCGCGGGTCATAGGCGAGCGAAGCGACGCCGTTCTTCGAACGGCTATGCCCGCGCATGACGACTTAGGGAATCCATCACGCCCCCTTCACCTTGTCGCGCAGCTTGAATTTTTGCAGTTTGCCGGTCGAGGTCTTGGGGATTTCGGCGAACACGATGGTGCGCGGGCATTTGTAGGCGGCGAGGTGGTCGCGGCACCAAGCGATCAGCTCCTCGGCGCTCGCCGCCGTGCCCGGCTTTAATTCCACGAAGGCGCACGGCGTCTCGCCCCATTTCTCGTCAGGCTTGGCCACCACGGCCACCACCTGCACCGCCGGATGCTTGTACAGCGCATCTTCGACCTCGATCGAGGAAATATTCTCGCCGCCGGAAATGATGATGTCCTTGGAGCGGTCCTTGAGCTGGATATAGCCGTCGGGATGGATGACGCCGAGATCGCCGGAATGAAACCAGCCGCCGGCAAATTCCTTTTCGGTCGCCGCCTTGTTCTTCAGATAGCCCTTCATCACCACGTTGCCGCGGAACATCACTTCGCCCAGCGTCTCGCCGTCGCGCGGCACCGGCGCCATGGTCGCCGGATCGCGCACGTCGAGCGCTTCGAGCACCGGATAGGCAACGCCCTGGCGCGCTTTCTTCGCCGCCTGTTCGGGAGGCGCCAGCGCGTCCCACTCGCGGTGCCAATCGTTGACGCTCGCCGGGCCGTAGGTTTCGGTGAGGCCATAGACATGGGTGACGTTGAAGCCCGCCGCTTTCATCGCCGCCAGCACGGATTCCGGCGGCGGCGCGGCGGCGGTGACGAATTCGACGACATGCGGCAGCGGCTTTCTGCTCATGCTCCGGCGCGTTGAGCAGCGTCGACATCACGATCGGCGCGCCGCACAGATGCGTGACCTTGTGCGTGGCGATGGCGTCGTAGATCGGCGCCGCGCGGACCGCGCGCAGGCACACATGGGTGCCGGCGACCACCGACAGCGTCCACGGAAAGCACCAGCCGTTGCAGTGGAACATCGGCAGCGTCCACAGATAGACCGGATGCTTGCCCATGCCGCAGGTGATGACATTTGCCATCGCCAGCAGATAGGCGCCGCGGTGATGATAGACGACGCCTTTGGGATCGCCGGTGGTGCCGGAGGTGTAATTGAGCGAAATGGCGTCCCATTCGTCGGCCGGCATCGGCCAGGCAAAGCCGGGATCGCCGTCGCGCAGAAAATCCTCGTAGTCGAGATTGCCGAGCCGCTCGCCGGCGCCGGCAAATTCCGGATCGTCATAGTCGATCACGAGCGGCCGCGCCTTGCAGGCCGCAAGCGCGCCCTTGCACCACCTTGGAATATTCGCGGTCGACGATCAGCACCTTGGCTTCGCCGTGGTCGAGCGTAAACGCGATGATGGCGGCATCGAGCCGCGTATTGATGGTGTTGAGCACCGCGCCGGCCATGGCGACGCCGTAGTGCGCCTCCAGCATTGCCGGCGTGTTGGCCAGCACGGCCGCAACGGTGTCGCCGCGCTTGATGCCGCGCTTGGCGAGTGCCGAAGCAAGCTGCCTGGCGCGCGAATAAAATTGCCGATAGGTCCACGACCGCGCGCCGTGGATGATCGCGGTCTGGTCCGGATAGACGCCGGCTGCGCGCGCCAGGAACGACAGTGGCGTCAGCGGCTGGAAATTCGCCGGGTTGCGGTCGAGATCGGTATCGTAGGGCGTCGGCATGGCTTTCCATTCGCTACCGGTTCTTTCAGCGTAGCGAAAAAGAGCGGCCTCGATCAATGCCGCGGGAATGGGGGAATCGCCGACAATCGCGGCTGCGCGAGCGCGCATCCTGACACAGATCAATGCCCGGCCGTGGGGCCAATGTCACGGGTGCAGCGCGATATCGCCCGCGATGCACGGCTTGCAAACGCCGGCGCGCGGTCGAGAATGAGGCGGAAACCCGGGAGGCAGCGTTATGGACGCCCGTTCGAGCCGTTATCACGAGGTCTACGCGCGCTGGCAGCGCGATCCGCAAGGCTTTTGGGGCGAGGCGGCGGCCGACATCGACTGGTTCGAAAAGCCGAAAACGGTGTTCGATCCCAAGGCCGGCATCTACGGCCGCTGGTTTGTCGGCGGCGTCTGCAACACCTGCTTCAACGCCGTCGACCGCCACGTCGATGCCGGGCGCGGCGAGCAGGCCGCGATCATCTACGATTCGCCGCTCGCCGGCGTAAAGCGCACCATCACCTATCATCGGCTGCTGACCGAGACGCAGGTGCTCGGCGGCATGCTGCGCGACCTCGGCGTCGGCAAGGGCGACCGCGTCATGCTCTACATGCCGATGGTGCCGGAAGCGGCCATCGCGATGCTCGCCTGCGCGCGCATCGGCGCCATTCATTCCGTGGTGTTCGGCGGCTTCGCCGCGCGCGAACTGGCCACCCGGATCGACGACGCCAAGCCGAAGGCGATCCTGTCGGCGAGCTGCGGCCTCGAGCCGGGCCGCGTCGTCGCTTACAAGCCGCTGCTCGACGAGGCGATCGCGCTCGCGGCGCACAAGCCCGACGCCTGCCTGATCCTGCAACGCCCGCAAGCGCAAGCGACGATGATCGACAGGCCGCGACCGCGATTGGGCGGAAATGCGCGACCATGCGCTCGTCCACGCCCGCTCGGCTTTCGATTGCGTGCCGGTCGCAGCCACCGACCCGCTCTATATCCTCTACACGTCGGGCACGACCGGGCGGCCGAAAGGCGTGGTGCGCGACAATGGCGGCCACATGGTCGCGCTCAAATGGTCGATGAAAAATCTCTACGGCGTCGAGCCGGGCGAAGTGTACTGGGCGGCGTCCGACGTCGGCTGGGTGGTCGGCCACTCCTACATCGTCTATGCGCCGCTGTTTCACGGCTGCACCTCGATCCTCTACGAGGGCAAGCCGGTCGGCACGCCCGACGCCGGCGCGTTCTGGCGCGTCATCGCCGAGCACAAATGCGCCGCGATGTTCACCGCGCCGACCGCGTTCCGCGCCATCAAGAAGGAAGACCCGCAAGGCAAGCTGTTCGCGCAATACGATCTGTCGAAATTCCGCACGCTGTTCCTCGCCGGCGAGCGCGCCGATCCCGACACGGTGGCGTGGGCGGAGAATCTCCTGAAAATTCCGGTGCTCGATCATTGGTGGCAGACCGAGACCGGCTGGTGCATCGCCGGCAACCCGGTCGGCTTCGGCGCGCTGCCGGTCAAATACGGCTCGGCGACGGTGCCGATGCCCGGCTACGACATCCGCATCGTCGACGAGGCGTGCCGCGAAGCAGCCGGCCAACAAGATGGGCTCGATCGTGGTCAAGCTGCCGCTGCCGCCGGCATGCCTGCCGACGCTGTGGCAGGCCGACGCGCGCATGCGCGAAAGCTATCTCGACGAATTTCCCGGCTACTACAAAACCGCCGACGCCGGTTTCAAGGACGACGACGGCTACATTTTCGTCATGAGCCGCACCGACGACATCATCAACGTCGCCGGCCATCGGCTTTCGACCGGCGGCATGGAAGAAGTGCTCGCTTCGCACCAGGACGTCGCCGAATGCGCCGTGCTCGGCATCAAGGACGAGCTCAAGGGCGAAGTGCCGTGCGGCTTCATCGTGCTCAAATCCGGCGTCAACCGCCCGCCGACCGAGATCGAGAAGGAATGCGTGGCGCTGATCCGCGAAAAGATCGGACCCGGTCGCCGCGTTCAAGCTCGCCATCACCGTGGCGCGGCTGCCGAAGACGCGCTCGGGAAAAATTCTGCGCGGCACCATCAAAAAAATCGCCGACGGCGACGCCTGGACACATGCCGGCGACCATCGACGATCCGGCGATCCTCGACGAGATCGGCAGCGCGCTGAAGGGCAAGGGCGTGGGGGCGTAAATGTAGCTCGGATGGAGCGAAGCGAAATCCGGGATTGTGCGGCGAAGCTGACTCGGATTTCGTTCGATCCGGGCTACGATTGCTGACGAAACATTGTGATCTCATTTTCCCTTATCGAAACTTCGTGTCTTCGCGCCTTTTCAACTAGCTCATTGAAAACTGATGCACACTCAGCAAGTTCTGGAATTTGCGTCTCGAACATATCTAGCAAGAAGTCTTCCATAAATTTGAGAGCTGTTTCAATTTCCCAGCGCATCAGCATTCTTGTCGTCCGAAATTGACCTACAACATTTCCTAATGGGCCGTCGCTTTGTTGTTCAACTGAATTTATGAATTCTATAGTGTCAAAATGTTCCGCGTGCGGATTTGAAGTTGACCACTCATGGGTGTTTTGTCCGCGCTGACGGATATGCGGACCCAACGCGCCACGAATTTTCTTTAATCCTTCGGCGATCGATTGTGATTTTCTCTTTTTAAACGAGGCCATAGTCTTATGTTGGAGATTCATAAATAATTTGAACCTCTCTTCAAACATATAGCAGAGGTTGGTGAACTGGGCCCACACGAAGCGCAAATGCTGCGCTTTGCTAATGCGACGCTGATTCCAAGGGAAGCTTCCGATCATTTTGTGGCAGACAATGGTGTCCTCGTATACGCCATTTATCTGCATCGACGCGCGCATTGTTGCTCCTATGAGGTTGCGAAGATTGTATAGCGCGTGTTCTAATTCCTTGTTTCTGACGTCAGAAAAGTTGCGATCTTTTCCAGTAATGATGTGCTGCTTTCCAGTTTCGACAATCGGAAACAATTTCCCTGCTATTTTGTCCGATTTGTATTTCATTAGCCGCGGCGCTTTGCCAACTTAGCGCCCTTGCGCCGCGGTTTCGGTAATACCATGGTGAGCCAGTCGATCTCCTCCATCGCGTCGTCGGGATCGCGGCCGGAGGGCAGGGGCTTTTTCGGCGCAGCTTTCCAGTCGGTCTTGACCTCGCCGCGCTTTTCCATTGCGCGTAGCTCAGCCACGGTATGTTTCACGATATTTCCCGATTTCCTGCTCATGGTCTTGAGTATATAGCGGTACAAGGCTCGTTTTTATACGCTACCCCGCATGTCGCGTTTAGGCGGACAGTTGCTCGTATGCGCGGTGATGATTGCGGGGGCGCACGTGAATGCGCAGGCGCCCGCGAGTCCGCCGGCACCCCAAAGCCAGACTGCGCCCACCGGCCAGAGCGCGCCGGCGGCAACACAAAGCCAGTCGCCCACCCCGAACACTCCCCCGACCGCCGACGACATCTGCCGCGCGGTGGAGCAGGACGCGGCGGAGAACGAACTGCCGGTCGAGTTCTTTGCCCGCGTGATCTGGCAGGAGAGCCGCTTCAACGCCCAAGCCGTGAGCCGCAAAGGCGCGCAAGGCATCGCGCAATTCATGCCGGCGACGGCGGATTATCGCGGGCTCGTCGATCCGTTCGATGCGATCGAGGCGCTGCATCATTCGGCGAGCTATCTGCGCGATCTTAAAGTCCAATTCGGCAATCTCGGCCTCGCCGCAGCGGCCTATAATGCCGGGCCCGGACGGGTCGCCGCCTTCCTTGCCAACCATCGCGCGCTGCCGAGCGAGACGCGCAATTACGTGGCGATCATCACCGGCTGGACGGCGGACGACTGGGCGTCGGCGTCGCCGCCCAAGATCTCCGAGACCACAATCCCGCAGGGCGTGCCGTGCACGCGGCTTGCCAATCTAATCCTGGCGCCGAAGAAAGAAGCGCAGCGCATCGCCGGCTACGTGCCGCGCTGGGGCATGCAACTCACCGCCAACTGGTCGGAGAGCAAAGCCTGGGCCATCTATCGCCTGATCCAGAAACAATACGCCGCGCTGATCGGCGACCGCGAGCCGATCGTGATCCGCAGCCGCGGCATCGGGCTCGCCAGCGCCGTGCGCTACAACATCCGCATCGACGACGACGACCGTTCTTATTTGGAGAAATTCTGCACCAAGCTTATCGCCGCCGGCGGCGCCTGCGTGGTGCTGCGCAACGATAGGGGGTGACGTTCTGTCATCGTCCGCGAAGGCGGACGATCCAGTATGCACCGCTCAAGCAGGCCGATTACTGGATGCCCCGCCTGCGCGGGGCATGACAACTACTCCCCCTTGCCGCCGAGCTGCTTGAGCTTGGCGAACACCGCCTCGACGTTGAGCTCCTCGGACTTCTTTACTTCGGCGGGCGTGGGCTCGGGTTCCTCTTTCGGCGCGGTGGTGACGGAGGCGGGCAACAGCGTGGCGCCCTGTTCCTCGACCGGGATGGGTTTTTCCTTGGCCGCTTTCTGCACTTCGTGGTCAAGATCGATCTGCGAGCAAAGTCCGAGCGTCACCGGGTCGAGCGGCGTCAGATTGGCCGAATTCCAGTGGGTACGCTCGCGGATCGCCGCGATGGTCGATTTGGTGGTGCCGACCAGCCGCATGATCTGACTGTCTTTGAGTTCGGGATGGTTGCGCACCAGCCACAGGATCGCGTTCGGCCGGTCCTGGCGGCGCGACACCGGCGTATAGCGCGGACCCTTTTTCGGTTTGGCCTCGGGCAGGCGCACCTTCGGGTCGGCGATGTGCAGTTTGTGGCTCGGATCGGCCTCGGCCGCGGCGATTTCCTCCCGGGTCAATTGCCCGGTCAGGATCGGATCGAGCCCCTTGATGCCTTGCGCGGCATCGCCGTCGGCGATGGCTTTGACTTCGAGCGGATGCAGATTGCAAAGCTGCGCGATCTGGTCGAACGACAGCGAGGTATTCTCGACGAGCCACACGGCTGTCGCTTTCGGCATCAAGGGCGCGGTCGCCATGGCTAAATCTCCTCGGTGCCCCGCCCGCCCGTTCGGGCGAAGCCACTTACGTCATCGAAGATGACTGGAAAGCTGCCGGAATATAGGCCGCGCAACGCCCCCGCGCAACCAGCCGCAGCGCAGAGATGCCTCACATAATCTCCTATAATCGTGTCATTAACAGCGGCTACAACACCTAAAAGGACGGACCATGACCGGGAAATTCGCCGGAACGCTTGCGGGCAAAGTCGCCATTGTCACCGGCGCTGGGCGCGGCCTCGGCCGGGCGATGACGCTCGGGCTGTTGGACGCCGGCGCTCGCGTCGCCGCGGCCGAGCTCGACGCGGCGGCGCTCGACGAAACGCAGGGCGCCGCGGAAGACCGCGGCGCCGGCGAGCGCTTCCTCGGCATCCTCGCCGACGTCACCTGGGACGACAGCGGTCCAAAAATCGTGCGCGGCGTCACCGAGCGTTTCGGCCGCCTCGACATCCTGATCAACAATGCCGGGATCAATACCGGGCTGATCCGCGGCGACGGCCGGCCGGCCGGGAAATTATGGGAGACGACGCCGGAAGAATTCCGCCGCGTCATCGAGGTCAACGTCATCGCCGCTTTCCTGATGACGCGAGCCGTGCTGCCGACGCTGTTGGCGCAACGATTCGGCCGCATCATCAACGTGACCACGAGCCTCGATACGATGTGGCGCAGCCTGATGCAGCCTTACGGCGGCTCCAAAGCCGCCAACGAGGCGATTCTCACGGCGCTCGCGCAGGATCTCGAGGGCACCGGCGTGACGGCGAATGTGCTGGTGCCGGGCGGCGCGGCCGACACGCGCCTGGTATCGCGCCAAATGGCGCCCGACCGCTCCAAGCTGATCGCGCCCGAGGTGATGATCCCGCCGCTGATCTGGCTTTGCTCGAACGCCTCCGATGGCGTCAGCGGCCAGCGTTTCATCGCGGTGCGTTGGGACGAAAAACTGCCACCCGCCGAAGCGGCAAAGCAAGCCGGCGCGCCGGCGGCCTGGCAACAACTCGGCCGCCAAGCGGTCCTGCCGGAGAAGATGCGATAACCGTCATTAAGCCGGAACGCGGCCCCTCACGGCGTTGGCGGAGGCCTCGTAGGCGATGCGTCCATCGGCGTCGATGGGCAGCAGCTAGGCCGCGTCGTCGGTGAAAAGATTTGGCGCTCCGTTCACGGGCATTACTCCGCAGCTTTCGCACTCCCGCGCGCGTGGATCGCCGCCCAGACGCGGTTCGGCGTCGCCGGCATGTCAATGCGCTCGATGCCGAGCGGTTTTAATGCATCGAGGACCGCGCCGATCACCGCCGGCGGCGCGCCGGTCGCGCCGGCCTCGCCCGCGCCTTTGACACCGAGCGGATTGGTCTTCGCCGGCACCTCGGTCAGTTCCGAAACGAGTTCGGGAAAATCGTCGGCGCGCGGCATCGCGTAATCCTGAAAACTGCCGGTGACGAGCTGGCCTGAGCCGTCGAACACGATCGCCTCCATCAAGGCCTGACCGACGCCCTGGGCGACGCCGCCGTGGATTTGCCCCTCGCACAGCAGACGATTCATGATCTTGCCGACGTCGTCGACAGCCGCGTAGCGCACCAGCGTCACCGCGCCGGTTTCCGGATCGACCTCGACCTCGCAGACGTGGCAGCCGTTCGGATAGTTCGGCGGCTCCGCAGCGAACGTGCCCGAGGCTTCAAGCCCGACGTCGAATTGCGGCGGCAGCATCGCCGGGCGATAGAACGCCTTGGCGACGTCGGTCAGGGCAAGCGCGCGGTCGGTGCCGACGATGCGGAACGCGCCGTCCTTGAACTCGATGTCGCCGGCCGCGGCCTCCAGCATCATCGCCGCCATCGGTTTTGCCTTCTCGACGATGGCGTCGGCGGCGCGTTTGAGCGCATTGCCGCCGACATGCATGCTGCGCGAGCCGTAGCTGCCGCGTCCGATCGGCACCGCGTCGGTGTCGCCTTGCACGAAGCGGATGTTCTGAAACGGCACGCCGAGCCATTCGGATACCATTTGCGAATAAACCGTCTGGTGGCCCTGGCCGTGCGAATGGGTGCCGGCAAGAATGGTGAGCATGCCGCTCGGATCGAAGCGCAGCACCATGCGGTCGTTGAACACCGCGGCCTCTTCGAGAAAATAACCGATGCCGCGGCCGCGCAGCTTGCCGTTCTTCTTCGATTCCGCGGCGCGCTTGGCAAAACCGTTCCAGTCCGCAAGTTTCAGGCATTCGTCCATCACGTGGACGAAATCGCCGCTGTCATAGGTGATCCCGGTTTGCAGCTTGTGCGGCATCGCCGCGGACGGGATGAAGTTGCGCCGCCTGATCTCGACCGGATCGATGCCGACGACGCGCGCCGCGCGGTCGAGCAATTGCTCGATCAGATAGGTCGCCTCCGGCCGGCCGGCGCCGCGATAGGGCGCGGTGGGAATGGCGTTGGTGAGCACGGCTCTGGCGACGGCGTGCACCGCTGGGATCTGATAAACGCCGGGGGCAAGCCGCATCGCAAACAGCGGCACCACCATCGCCGCGCCGAACACGTGCGAGCCCATGGCGTGTAGCGCATTGACGCGCAGGCCCAAAATTTTGCCGCGCTCGTCGAGCGCCAGTTCGCCGGTGACGACCTGGTCGCGGCCTTGGGAGTCGCCAAGCAGCGCCTCGGACCGCGTCGACACCCATTTCACCGGGCGGCCGCCGACACGGCGCGACGCCCACACCACCAGCGCATCCTCTGGGTAGCCGCCGTGCTTCATGCCGAAGCCGCCGCCGACATCGGGCGAGATCACGCGCAGTTTCGTTTCCGCAATTTTCAGAACTTGACCGGCGACGGCGGAGCGGGTGCCGTGCGGATTCTGCGAGGTCGAGTAGAGCGTATAGCCGTCGGCATCGGGATGATATTGCCCGATCGCGGCGCGCGGCTCGATCGAATTGGCGGTGATGCGGCTGTTGGTGAGCTTGAGCGAAACGACGTGCTTGGCGTTGGCGAAGGCGGCTTCGGTGGCGTCTTTGTTGCCCATCATCAGCGTGAACGCGACATTATTGGGCGCCTCGTCCCACAGCGCCGGGGCGCCGGGCTTCACCGCGTCCTCGACACTGACGACCGCCGGCAGCGGTTCATAGTCGATCTCGATCAGCTCGGCGGCATCTTTCGCTTGGGCGAGCGTTTCGGCGACGACGAAGGCGACCCGGTCGCCGACCGCGCGCACCTTGTCGGCTTCGAGAATGGCGCGCAGCGTGCGGAACCCCTTCGGCCCGCCCATGTCCTCGGGCATCGGCGGCGCCAGCCCGCCGAGCTTGTCGGCTTTGACATCGGCGCCGGTGAGTACGGCAAGCACGCCGCCGGCGGCTAAAGCCTTCGCAGTGTCGAGGCTCTTGATGCGGGCATGCGCGTGCGGCGACATGACCACGACGCCGTAGCACTGGCGCGGCAGTTCGAAGTCGTCGACATAGCTGCCGCGGCCGGTGATGAAACGGGGGTCCTCGACGCGAGGCACGGGTTGACCGATGCCGAACTTATTCACGCGAACCTCCCTCGACGTAATGGCAAACCAACTTATACTTGCGATTTACGGCGATGAGAATGGAGTAGGGGGAAACGGACAATGACAGCGATTTCGCCTGCGGCGTCTTTCGATTACATCGTCGTCGGCGCCGGCTCCGCCGGCTGCGTTCTCGCCAACCGGCTCACCGCCTCGGGCCGCCATCGCGTGCTGCTGTTGGAAGCCGGCGGGCACGACCGCCATATCTGGATTCATATTCCGCTCGGCTACGGCAAGTTGTTCGCCGATGCCAAGGTCAACTGGCTCTATTCGACCGAGCCCGA
The DNA here is from genome assembly GCA_963823225.1 of uncultured Alphaproteobacteria bacterium. Lineage (GTDB taxonomy): Bacteria > Pseudomonadota > Alphaproteobacteria > Rhizobiales > Xanthobacteraceae > BOG-931. The sequence continues at coordinate 137,120 of CAWGKM010000003.1, forward strand.
GCCCGAACTCAACAACCGCAGGATCATCCAGCCGCGCGGCAAGGTCTTGGGCGGTTCGAGCTCGATCAATGGGCTGCTTTATATCCGCGGCCAGCGCCAGGACTACGACCACTGGCGGCAGCTTGGCAATGCCGGCTGGGCCTTCGCCGACGTGCTGCCGTATTTTCGCCGCTCCGAGGATCAGGAGCACGGCGCAGACGCGCACCACGGCGCCGGCGGGCATCTGAAAGTCTCCGATGTGTGCGAGCCGCATCCGTTGTGCGAGGCGTTCATCGAAGCGGCGCAACAGTCCGGGTTCCCGCGCAACGACGATTTCAACGGCGCGACCCAAGAGGGGGCGGGATACTTCCAGCTCACGGCGCGAAACGGACGGCGCTGTTCGACGGCGGTCGGTTATCTCAAGGCGGCGCGGCGCCGGCCTAATTTGACGATTGCATCGAACGCGCTGGCAACGCGCGTGCTGTTTTCCGGGCGCCGCGCCATCGGCGTGGAATACCGTCAGGGCACGACGACGCATTCGGCTTCCGCCGTGGGCGAAGTCATCGTCGCCGGCGGCGCGTTCAACTCGCCCCAGCTGTTGCAGCTCTCCGGGCTTGGGCCGGCGAAACTGTTGCGCGACTTGGGCATCGCGGTCGTCGCCGACATGCCGGCCGTCGGCGCCGACCTGCAGGACCATCTGCAAATCCGCATGCAATACCGCTGCACCGAGCCGATCACCATGAACGACGTGATTAATCACTGGCGCCAGCGCTACGGCGCGGGCCTGCGCTATATCCTGTCGCGCAAGGGACTGCTCACCATCGGCGCCGGCTACGCCGGAGCGTTCTTGCGCACGCGGCCCGAGATCGCCTCGCCCGACGTGCAAATCCATTTCCTGATCTTTTCCGCCGACACCGCCGGCGCCACGCTGCATGCATTTCCCGGCTTCATGACCTCGGTTTGCCAATTGCGCCCGCAGAGCCGCGGCTTCGTGCGCATCAAATCCAGCGATCCGAGCGTGCCGCCGGCGATCCAACCGCGCTATCTGTCGGTGCGGGCCGACTGCGACACCGTCGTCGATGGCTTGAAACTGATGCGCCGGATCATGAGCCAGCCGGCGATGCGCCGCTACATCGCCGAGGAGCGCGCCCCCGGCGAGCAGTGCCAAAGCGACGCCGATCTTCTCGCCTTCGCGCGCGACACCGGCACCACGGTCTATCATCCGACGTCGACGTGTCGCATGGGGTCCGATCCGAACGCCGTCGTCGACGAACGGTTGCGGGTGCGCGGCGTCGCGGGGCTGCGGGTGATCGACGCCTCGATCATGCCCACCGTCGTCTCCGGCAATACCAATGCCGCCGCGGTGATGATCGGGGAAAAGGGCGCGGATATGGTGCTCGAAGACGTGGGCCAACTCGCGGCGGCGTAATCTTTTTGCAAGCTCGCTTACGCGGCCGCCAGTGCCGTTATGCGTACTGGGCTGCGCAACGCGGCCGCTGCGCCGAGCAAGATACCGGTCGCCGCCACGACCGACGGCACCGCCAATGTCGACAGCCCGGTCAAGCCCTGACCGATCGAGCAGCCATAGTCCATGGCGCCGCCGCAGCCCATCAGCGCCGCGCCGGCGATCGAGCGCAGCATCTGGCGGGAGGAGCTATAGCCCTCCCACTCGAACCGCCGCGTTAAGAGTGCGGTGGCGAAGCTGCCGAGCAGCACGCCGGCGACCACGGCGATGCCGAAATTCAAAGTCGAACCCGTCGACAGCATCGCATATTGCATCGTGTCGGCGATCGGCGCGACGAAAGTGGCGGACGCTAGCGGCGCCGGATTAAAAGGATCGGCACCGAGATAGCCCGTGGCGAACCAGCCGGCCGGGATCAGGATTCCGATCGCCACGCCGGCCGCGATCTGTCCTTTGGCTTGCCGAAACGGCGCGTGCGAGAATGCGAACGCCAGCAAAATGCCGCTGATCGCCGCGACGGCGAGGAGGCGTGCGATTGAATCACTGAAACCGGACGCCGAAAACAACGCCGGCACCGAATTGTCATGCAATGTCGCTTGCGACCAATGCAGGATGGCAATGCGCAGCGGAGCGATCAGACCCTTCAGGGTCATCTCCGCGGTCACTGCAACGGTGGCGACCACGACGAGCGAGCGTAAATTGCCGCGACCGAGCAGCACCAAGGCCCGGGACGCGCAGGCGTTCGCCGCCACCATGCCGTAGCCGAACAAGACGCCGCCGAACAGCATGAGCGGAGCGGAGAACGACGGCTGCAAGTAGATCGACTGGCCGAGATCGACGACGCCGCGCGCCGCCAAGACCTGAGTGCCGGCAATCGCCACCGCCAGCGCCAGCGCAAAGCTACGGACCAGACGGCCGTCGCCTCGCGTCCACCAATTGCGCAGCCCGCTGGTGAGGCAAAAGCCGCTGGCGAGACCGACGGCGCCGAAGACGAGGCCGATCAGGAATCCGGCGAGAATGACAATGTTCGGGATCGGCGTCACGGACACACCTCGGCCGCTTAGCGAGCGCGATTGGGTGACTGAATTGGAATATTCGGAGCCAATATTCAATGATCGGGCCGCCCCGCCGGCCTAATAAAAATCTCTTGCTGCAAACGGACGAGGCTGCGGGACAAACATCCTATTTCGGCGCCGGGTCCTAAAAGGACCATCTATCGGATTGTCGGTGCCGAACCAGGTCCGGCGTCTCGCGTTTTGGCCTAACCGCGTCCCAGCGGGTTAAACTTGCGCCGCTTTTGCGACTTGGTTTGCACCGGGTTGCAGCCGCTGCCGCCGCACACAATCGCCGCTTCGCGGATGAATTTCGCGTCGGCAATGCCGTGAGCCGAGGCCGCGGCAGGGGTCGCCGCAGCGCGGTCGACAGGCGATCCGCCCGCCAGAATGGTCGCCGCAACGAGTGCCGTCAGAACGGTCTTCGGCATGGATGTCCTCGTTCGCAAAATTATCGACAAGCGCAGCGAAGCCCTTGCGCGGTCGATAAAACGTTATGGTGAATGAAACGTTAACAGAAGCGCGTTGCGCGCGGCAAATTGCCGGTGCATCATCGCCAAAGATTTCGGCGCAACGTCGCCGGCCCAGGAGCGGCTCTCATGCACGACATCGTCATTCGCGGCGGCACCGTTATCGACGGCACCGGCAAAGCGGCCTTCACCGGCGATGTCGCCATCGCAGCCGGCCGCATCGCCGCGGTCGGCGGCAAGCAAGGGCCGGCCCGGCGCGACATCGCTGCCGCCGGCCTTCTGGTCACGCCCGGCTGGGTCGACGTGCACACCCATTATGACGGCCAGGCGATGTGGGATCCATTGCTCGCGCCGTCGTGCTGGCACGGCGTCACCACCGTAATGTTCGGCAATTGCGGCGTCGGCTTCGCGCCGGTGAAGAAGCACCACCGCGGCGCGCTGATGGATTTGATGGAGGGCGTCGAGGAGATTCCCAACCCGGTGCTGGCTGCGGGTCTGACCTGGGAATGGGAAACCTTTCCCGAATTCATGACTGCGCTGGAGCGCCGGCCGCGCGCGATCGACATCGCCGCGCAGGCCGCGCATCTGCCGCTGCGCGTCTATGTCATGGGCGACCGCGCGGTGCGGCGCGAGCCGGCCACGCCGGACGACATCGCCGAAATGCGCCGGCTCACCGTCGAGGCGCTGCAGGCCGGCGCCTTCGGCTTCACCACCTCGCGCACCGATTCGCACAAGACGCCGGACGGCGAGCTGGTGGCCTCGCGCGACGCGGATGCCGATGAGCTCGTCGGCATCGGCTCGGCGCTCGGCGCGGTCGGCGCCGGGGCCTTCGGCATGAACAGCGATTTCGACGACGAGGACTATGAGCTTGCCTGGATGACCAAGCTGGCGCGGCAGACCGGCCGCCCGATCTGGTTCCTGCTGACCGACCGCTACGAAGATCCGCAGCGCTGGCGGCGGCTTATCAAGGCTGTGCACGACGCGCGCGCCGACGGTCTGTCGATGACCGCGCAGATCGCCGGGCGCCCGATCGGCGTCATGATGGGCATCGGCACCGCGCTCAATCCGTTCACGGTGCGGCCGAGCTATAAAGCCGTCGAGAGCCTGCCGATCGACGAGCAGCGCAGGCGGCTGCGCGATCCGGACCTGCGGCGGAAAATTCTCGCCGAAGCGCCAGCGGACGTCGACGTCGCTAAACTCGCGCAATTCCGCCAGGCCGTCACCAAGAAGTGGGACAGGTTCTACGTCATGGGCAATCCGCCGGATTACGAGCCGGCGCCGGAAAAGAGCGTCGCCGCCATCGCTAAGCGTACCGGACGGCCGCCCGACGAGGTCGCCTACGACTACATCACCGGCGCCGAAGGCCAATATCTCTACTTCCCGGTGGTGAACTATGTCACCGGCGATCACGCGCCGATTTTTGCAATGCTCAACGATCCGGCCTGTCTGCTCGGCCTGAGCGACGGCGGCGCGCATTGCACCTCGATCGTCGATTCCGGCGTGCCGACTTTCATGCTGATGCATTGGGGCCGCGATCGCAGCCGCGGCCCGCGGCTGCCGCTCGAACATCTGATCAAGCGGCAGACCAGCGAGACCGCCGATTTCTTCGGTCTCACCGACCGCGGCCGGCTGGCGCCGGGGCTGCGCGCCGACGTCAACCTGATCGATTTTGCCGGCCTGCAAGTGCAGAAGCCCGAACTCGTCCACGACATGCCGGCGGGCGGCCGGCGCTTCGTGCAGCGCGTCGAAGGCTACGAGGCGACGCTGGTTGCCGGCGAGCCGATCTTCGAGCGCGGCGAGCACACCGGCGCGCTGCCCGGCCGGCTGGTTCGCGCCGGCCAGTTTGGCGCGGCGCTGGCGGCGGAATAGCGCGCCGTCAGTCGGTCGCTCGATAGCCATGCTGCAAAATCCCGGCGTGACTGAACGCCTGGCCCGGCTGGTAGCGGATACGCGCTGGAGCGATCTGCCGCCGCAGGTCACGCACGCGGCCAAGCGCTCCCTCGTCAATTTTTTCGCGGTGGCGCTGACCGGCTGCCGCACGGCGACCTTCGAAATCGCGCTTGCATCCCTCGCGGCGTTCACGGGCGGCAAGCAGGCGACATTGATCGGCCGGCGCGAGCGCATCGACGCGCTCGGCGCGGCATTTCTCAACGCGGCGAGCGCCAATGTGCTCGACTTCTGCGACACCCATGTGCCGACGGTGATCCATCCGACCGCGCCGCTGGCGCCGGCGCTCCTGGCGCTCGGCGAACTCAAGCCCGTGAGCGGCCGCGATTTCATCCTCGCCTTCGTGCTCGGCCAGGAAATCGAATGCCGCATCGGGCTGGCGATGTCGCCGAGCCACTACAATAGAGGCTGGCATATCACCGCGACCTGCGGCGTGTTCGGCGCCGCCGCCAGTAGCGGCAAGCTTTTGCGGCTGACGCCTGAGCAAATGGTGTCGGCGCTCGGCACTGCGGCGACCCAATCTGCCGGTCTGTGCGAATGCCTCGGCACGCCGGCGAAAAGCGTCGGCGTCGGCAATGCCGCGCGCAACGGTCTATGGTCGGCGCTGTTGGCCGCGAATGGTTTTGCCGGACCTGCCGAGCCGCTCACCGGCGTGCAGGGTTATTACAACGCGCTAGGGGAGACGCCGAAGCTGTCGTTTCTCACCGACAACCTCGGTTCAAGCTGGGAGATCATGAAGACGTCTTACAAACCCTATCCGTGCGGCTTCGTGGTTCATCCGGTGCTCGATTGCGTGCTCGATTGGCGGCGCGACCATCCCGAGGCCGTGGTCGCGAAGGTCAAGGTCACCGGCAATCCGCTGCTTGCGGTTCGCACCGACCGCCCGAAAATATCGACCAGCGGCCAATCGCAAGTCAGCGTGCAGCACGCGGTCGCCGCTGCGCTCGTCACCGGCAAGGCCGGCGTCGAGCAATTCACCGACGCCTGCGTGAACGATCCGAGAGTTCAAGCACTGCGGAGCAAGGTCGAGATCGTGCGCGATGAAAGCTTCGCCACGATTGCCGCGGCCGTCGAAATCGCCACCGCGGACGGCAAGCTTCACGAGCTGTCGCAGCCGGCGGCGCGCGGCAGCGACTTAAACCCGATGAGCGATGATGATCTCGAGGAAAAGTTGCGCACAGCGGCGGCCGGCTGGAATCCGCGCCACGATATTGCGCCGTTGATCGACGCGATCTGGCATCTGGACGACAGCGAAGATATTTCGCAACTGGCGGCACTCACCGTGCCGCGCGCCTGACTTGGATAAAGCGAAGGGGACGGAAATCGGGATGAATAACGCCGTCAATAACAAGCGCGTGTTTCTGGTCTCGCCGCATCTGCCTGCTGGTTTTGTCGAGATGCTCGGCAAGCGCGACGACGTGCGGCTCGACACGCTCGAACACGACAGCCCCGCCGCGGTGGCCACGCCGGTGCTTGCCGCCGCGCACGCCTATCAGACCGGCTCGACCCGCCAGGAGCTGGCGCGGCACTATCACACCAGCGCCGAGTTCTTGAGAAAGACGCCGAAGCTGCTGTTGGTGTCGACCAACGGCGCCGGTTACGACACGGTCGACGTCGAGGCCTGCACCGCGCGCGGCATCCTGGTCGTCAACCAGGCCGGCGGCAACGCCGAGTCGGTCGCCGAGCACGTCCTCGGCATGATGTTGATGCTGATCAAGCGCGTCGTTGAGTGCGACCGCGCGATGCGCGCCGGCACGCTGACGTCGCGCGCCGCCTATATCGGGAACGAGGCGCTCGGCAGGACCGTCGGCATCGTCGGGCTGGGCAACGTCGGGCGGCGGATCGCCGAGCTTTGCAGCGGGCTGTTTCGCATGCGGGTCATCGCCTACGACCCGTATCTTTCGGCCGAAGAGATGCGCGCGCGCGGCGCCGCCAAGGTCGAGCTCGACGACTTGTTACGGCGCGCCGATTTCGTTTCGATCAATTGTCCGCTCACCGATGAAAGCCGAAAGATGATTGGCGCGTGCGAATACGCGCTGATGCAGCCGACGGCGTATTTCATCACCACCGCGCGCGGATTCATTCACGACGAAGCGGCGCTCGAACAGGCGCTGCGCGACAAGAAAATCGCCGGTGCCGGCCTTGACGTGTGGGAGAAGGAACCGCCGCCGGCGGATCATCCGCTGCTGGCCTTCGACAACGTTATCGTCACGGCGCACACCGCGGGCGTGACACAGGAGGCGCGCGTGCGGATGGGCCGGTTCGCGGCTGAACAGGTGCTCGATGCGCTCGACGGCAGGCCGGTGCCGCGGATCGTCAATCCGCCGGTGTGGCCGGACTACGCCAAACGTTTCGAGCGCACGTTCGGGTTTGCGCCGGCGAGGTAGCTTGCATTCACCCTCCAGGGGGAGGTGACGCGGTCACCCCGTATATTCCAGAATATGCATGCCCTGGCCCCAGCGGTCGATCAAATAAAGCCGGCCGTCGTCGTCGCAGCCGATGTCGTTCGACTGGACGCCCGGCGCACCGGCGGGCGTCTCCGGCACGTAGCAGCCGATTTCCTTCGGCTGTAGCGGATCGGCCACGTTCACTGCGCGCAGCCCGGCGTTGAAGTAGGTGAGGAACACGATGTCCTTCCACGGCCCGTCGGCGGGGAGATTCTCCAAAATATTGTGCGCGCCGAAGCGGCCGGGCCGATCGAAATATTTCTCGCGCTCGGGCATGAAGGTCGCCACGGGCAGCGGATTTTTCTCCTCGCGCGCGTCGATGATCCACATGAACTGCGCGTCCCAGAACTTTTTCTTGGCGCGCGCCTCGTCGGTGACGACGAGATAAGGCCGGTCGCCGATCGGCCAGCACGTATGCGTAGAGCCGGGAAACGGCGGCGACCATTTGATATGGCCGACAAGCTTCATGGCGCGCAGGTCGGTGCAGTCGATGATCGCCATGCCGCCGCCCCACCAGGCGCAATACATGCGGTTGCCGCGGATCGTCGGCGGGCCGTGCAGCGTGGTCGCCTCCTCGGCCGGATGCGGATCGTTGCCGACATCGCTTGAATCCGTTTTCATCCACGGCAGCCCCCAGATACTGATCACCTCCGGCTTGAGCGGATCCGAAATGTCGAGCGTCCAGATCACGCGCCTGGCCCAGCCCGGCGCGTCGTTCGGCATGAAGGCGAGCTTGCGGGAAAGATCGACGCCGAAACGGTGCGGGCCGGAGCCGGGCATGTCATAGAAGCCGACCGGTTTTGGCGCCGCCGGTTTCGAGACATCGAAGATGAAAAAGCCGGCGCGCGCGTTCTTGCCCTTCTCGCCGGCGAGCCGCTCCGAGTTCACGTACAGAAGATCGTCGCCGACGATGCGCAGTTTGTGGCAATGCACCCCCGGCGGGGCGCGGAATTCGCCGACCTTGTGCGGCTTTCGCGGCTCGCGCACGTCGTGCACGGTGAACCCTTCCGGGCCGTTATAGCTCGAGCCGCCGACCGCGCCGACATAGGCATGGCCCTTGTGCACCTGCACGAGGCTACCGCCGCCCCAGGCCGCGGAAGGATCGTGCCCGATGAGCCGGAAGTTTTTGGCTTCTTCGGGGTAGGTGGCAGACATTGGTCCTCCGTGGCGCCGATGTTGTTTTATTGTCATCATCCGCGCAAGCGGATGATCCAGTAATCATCGGCAATCGAGTTTATTCAAGGCCAATCCGCGATTACTGGATGGCCCGCCTTCGCGGGCCATGACAATGCAAGGTTAAGCCTTCATGATTGACCGCAGTTCCACGGATGTTGCCGATCGCGTCGATGACAGACTGCGAGCTATTCGGCCACCCCCGCGGCCTCACCTTCCTGTTCACGACGGAAATGTGGGAGCGCTTTTCCTATTATGGGATGCGCTCGCTCCTCGTCCTCTACATGACCAAGTATCTTTTGTGGCCCGATCACGCCGGCACCGTCGTCGGCCTGCTCGCCGTCAAACGTGCGCTCGAAGGGATATTCGGCCCGCTCGACGTGCAGCCGCTGTCGTCGCAAATCTGGGGCTTATATACCGGGCTGGTCTATTTTACGCCGATTTTCGGTGGACTTCTCGCCGACCGCGTGCTCGGTCAGCGCCGCACCGTCATCGTCGGCGCGGTGCTGATGGCGATCGGCCATTTCATGATGGCGGTCGAGCAGCTCTTCCTGTTTGCGCTATTGGCGTTGATCCTCGGCAGCGGCTGCTTCAAGCCGAATATTTCGACCCAGGTCGGCGGGCTTTACGCGCCCGGCGATCACCGCCGCGACCGCGCCTATTCCATCTTCTATGTCGGCATCAATGTCGGCGCGTTCCTGGCGCCGCTGGTCTGCGGCACGCTCGGCGAGAGGGCCGGCTGGCACTACGGCTTTGCCGCCGCCGGCGTCGGCATGTGCATCGGGCTTTGCATCTATCTTTACGCGCTGCCGCATTTACCGCCCGACGAATTGCATAAAGCGCGGGCGGCGCATATCGAGCCTCGCCCGCTTGGCCGCGACGAATGGCGTGCCGTTGCCGCGCTCCTGGTGCTGTTCGTGCCCAATACTTTGTTCTGGGCGACCTACGAGCAGATGGGAAATACGACCATACTGTGGGCCGATGCCGATACCGACCGCATCATCGCGCTGCTCGGCTTTGCCGCGCAGATCCCCACGACGTGGTTTCTCGCCTTCAATCCGTTCATGATCTTCGCTTTCACGCCGTTTATCGTCGCGCTGTGGGCGCGGCAGGCTACGCGCGGGTCGGAGCCTTCCACCGTCACCAAAATGGCGCTCGGCTGCTGCGGCGTGACCGCGGCAAACCTGATCATGGTGCTGGCCGCGCTCGACGCCGCCGGCGGCAAGGCGAGCTGGCTCTGGCTCCTCGGCTACTTCGTGGTCCTCACGCTGGGCGAGCTTTATCTGTCCCCGGTCGGGCTGTCGCTCGTAACCAAGGTCGCGCCGGCGCGCATTTTGTCGATGATGATGGGGGTGTGGCTGGCGACAAGCTTTACCGGTGGGTTCCTTGCGGGGTTCATCGGCAGCTTTTGGAGCCGGATGGACAAGCCGGAATTTTTTCTCCTGGTCGCCGCCATTGCCGCGCTCGCCGGCGCGATGATCATCGCCTGCCACCGGCCGCTCAAAGGGGCGCTGGGGGAGTAGTTCTGCATCCTCCCCCGCTTCGCGGGGGCGGATGAACGTTATCGTTCTCGCGGCGCATCTGCGTCCGAATTTTGTCAAACAGCCAACGTTTCAAGCCGTCATTGCGAGCGATAGCGAAGCAATCCAGAGCGGAAACTCAGACTGGATTGCTTCGTCGCTTTCGCTCCTCGCAATGACGAAAGAAATAAAGGAAGCGGAGCGCCGGCAGACGCAGTGTTTCATGGCGCCGTGCCAGCGGGCACGGCGGCGCGCCACGGAAAGGCGGCTTGCGCCGCCCCTCCGCTGTCGGGCGCGCTCGCCTGCCGGCGTTCCACCACGGCGCTTGCGGCAGCGACCGAACGCCACCGCTCAACTCCAGTCACGCGCTTCCCGGGACGGTACTAGGTAGGGACGGGCGTTACCCGTCCCCGGCCGTCCTACGGTGCAGCGGGCGATCAGGCCCGCAGGCCGGTCGTCGTGCCGGCCGGGCGTTTCTACCCGGAGCCGCCCGGGAGCGGAGGTGACAGCCCCGCCCGCGGGAACCGCCTCGCCCCTATCCGCCGGCGTCACCCGGCGGCGTCCTTACGGGCGAGATTTGATTCGCTGCGAATAGTAACTGAAACGGGGACGATGTCAAGTGTTATGTCGCAATATCAGAGACACCCCTCAAATGTCCAAAATGAAGGTTTTTCCGGCGGGTTCCGTGTTTAATGCGTCGCCGGCGTCATGATCATCGCCTGCCACCGGCCACTCAAAGGGGCGCTGGGGGAATGAGTTCCCGCTCATTCCCGCGAAAACGGGAATCCAGGATTTTTTGCTTGAAAAGCTGGGTCCCCACTTTCCGCCTACGCGCTCCGCGCTTCGGCGGACTCAAACCCGCCGTAGCTCGCCGCGCGAGCGTAGGCGGGTCGCGGGGACGAGCGGACGAAAACTTAATGCGCCGCCGCCGCGACCGCGGCGGCTTCGGGATTTTCGATGTGCGCGATGTTTGACTTCACCGCCTTTTGCACCTTCTCGAAGGCGCGCACTTCAATCTGGCGGACGCGCTCGCGCGACACGCCGAACTCATCGGCGAGCTGTTCGAGCGTGATCGGATCGTCGGCGAGCCGCCGCGCCTCGAAAATGCGGCGCTCGCGATCGTTGAGCACGGTGAGCGCTTCGCCGAGCGCCTTGTGCCGGTTGTCCGATTGCTCGGACTCGGCAAGCCGGCTCTCCTGGCTGACGCTGTCGTCGACCAGCCAATCCATCCATTCGCCGGAATCGCCGTCCTCGCGGATCGGGGCGTTGAGCGAGGCATCGCCGCCGAGCCGGCGGTTCATGTCGATGACGTCCTGCTCGGTGACGCCGAGCCGCTTGGCGATGAGCTTGACCTGATCGGGCCGCATATCGCCTTCGTCGAGCGCGGAAATGCGGCTCTTGGCCTTGCGCAGGTTGAAGAACAGCTTTTTCTGGTTGGCGGTGGTGCCCATCTTAACGAGCGACCACGAGCGCAGGATGTATTCCTGAATGGCGGCCTTGATCCACCACATGGCGTAGGTCGCGAGCCGAAAGCCCTTGTCGGGCTCGAACCGCTTGACCGCCTGCATCAGCCCGACATTGCCTTCGGAAATCACTTCCGAGATCGGCAGCCCATAGCCGCGATAGCCCATGGCGATCTTGGCCACGAGCCGCAGATGGCTGGTGACGAGCCTGTGCGCGGCATCGCGGTCGCCGTGCTCGCGCCAACGCTTGGCCAGCATGAATTCTTCCTGCGGTTCCAGCATCGGGAACCGCCTGATCTCTTCCAGATACCGGGTGAGGCCGGTTTCGCCCGATAAAACGGGCAAAGCTGCAGTCTGGGCCATGATAGCGCCCTCCTTATCCATGCCCCCGCGGGGCGGCAGGCGAATTGGGCCGCCGCTCCCCGAGCCGACGGCGCCAGTTCCAATTACTTCGCACCCGCAACATACACGGTCGAATCAGGCGAGTGAAAGGGAGACGGCATCACTTCGGCGCGACACTGCCTGGATCTCACTCAATTGGCTGTGAAAACCCGCGAAATCGGTAAATCCCTACTTATCGCCGGACTATTTGCCGCCGGTACCGGCCCGACCGCCGACCAGCGCATCACGCAAACGGGCAAGATCGGCCGGTAGTTCCGACCGGAACCGAAGGATTTCGCCGCTCGATGGGTGCTTAACGGTCAATATATGAGCATGGAGCGCCTGTCTGCCAAGGGCGGCGAGTGCTTCTTGCGCATTTGGCGGCAAAAGCGCGATTTTAGTGCGGAATCCGGCCCCATAGACCTCATCCCCCAGAAGCGGATGACCGATCGAGGCCAAATGGACCCGGATCTGGTGGGTCCGGCCGGTTTCGAGCCGGCAAGCGAGCAGGCTTGCCACCGGCGCGTCCGGTTTTCCGCCCTTGCCGGCCTTGTTGGCGATCCCACGATAGCGCTCGAGCAGCTGCCAATGGGTGACCGCTTGGCGCCCGCCTTGGCGCACCGCCATGCGGTCGCGCGCCCGCTGGTCGCGATCGATCGGCTTGTCGATCACGCCGCGCGGGCGTTCGGGCGCCCCCCAGACGAAGGCGAGATAGCCGCGCTCGAACGGCTCGCCGCTCTTCCCATGGTCGGCGAATTGCGCGGCCAGCGCGCGGTGCGCGCGGTCGTTCTTGGCCGCCACCATCAGCCCGGTCGTGTCCTTGTCGAGCCGGTGCACGATGCCGGGCCGCCGCTCGCCGCCAATGCCGGAGAGGCTGGCGCCGCAATGGGCGATCAGCGCGTTGACCAGCGTGCCGGTCCAATTCCCGGCGGCCGGATGAACGACGAGGTTACGGGGTTTATCGATGACGATGATGTCGGTGTCCTCGTAGACCACATTGAGTGGAATGGGCTCTGCCGCCGGCTTGGCTGGCGCGGGCGGCGGCAGGTCGATTGAGATCGCGGCGCCGGAATTGACGCGGTGGCTCGGATCGCGGATCGTCTGGCCGTCAAGGACGACCGCGCCGGCTTCGATCAGCGCCTTGAGCCGGGACCGCGACAGTGCGGCGAGGTGGCGGACCAGCACGCGGTCGAGCCGCTCGCCGGTTTCATCGGCTGCGACGCGAAGCGATGTCGGCGGGGATGGGGTGGGCGTCATGAATGATCTATCCGGCAAACTACGCGGCAATTTATCAGTCGGCGCGGTTCCCGCCGAGTCCGAGGCGGCGCAGCTGGTGGCGCGGGCGCGGGTGATGATGATCATATCGGCGCTGACCACCGTGCTTGCGATCGCGGCGGTGGTTACCGTCGTCGGCTATCGGATTTTTGCCGCCGGCCTCGGCACCGCAAGCAATGGCGTCATCGCGCTGCCGAAGGGCGCCCGCGTCGTCTCCACCTCGGCTTCGGCGGGACGCGTTGCGGTGCTGCTCGAGGTCGACGGTGCGAGCGAACTGCGCACTTTCGATATCAAGACGCTCAAGCAAACCGGACGCCTGCGCTTTACGACCGAGCCGTGAGCCCTGAGCCCTGAGCGAAACGCTTGCATGGCCCGGCCGAGGCGGTTATTTCGAACCAGTGTCCCAATTCCGAAGTTAGCAAGAGATGGCGGCGCACGCTTATGCGAACTTTGGAATTAAAGGGACTCTGGCAAATTACCACTTCAATGCGGTTTTGGATTTGAAGTTCCTGTGCTAGTTTTCGGCCGGCCTGTAGGAACTTCAAATTCACCGCATTGATGCTCCCTTCGTCTAGCGGCCCAGGACGTCGCCCTCTCACGGCGAAAACAGGGGTTCGAGTCCCCTAGGGAGCGCCAGCACCGCGGCGCATCAAGCCCGCGCGCAGGCCTCGCGGATCTTCTCCACGAGTGTATTGGTCAGGAGCGGCTTTTCCACGATCGGAACAGCGGCCTTGGCCGCGCGCGCACACACGGCGGCACTGGCATCGCTGACGATGAGAATGGCGGGCGTCGCGACCTTGCGCTCGCGCAGTCTTGCGATCAGTTCCAGTCCGCTCATGGCGGGCATGCGCTGGTCGATGACGAAGCAGTCGCAATCGCCGAGGTTGCCGGCACTGAGAAGGTCGGCGCCGCTGCGATAGGCGCGCACCGTGAAGCCGTCGAGTTCGAGCGAAAATTTCAGCGAATTGCACACCGCCGGATCGTCGTCGACGACGGCGATGACCGGCGCTTGCACCGTCACGTGGGATTGCGGCATCATCGCCGGAAAAATGGCGGGAAGCCACCGCAGCCGCATTGATATGGCTCAAATCGGCACGGGAAGGGGGGTGACAGGCAACCGATCACCCCTAATCGGCGTCTATGGCATCGACCGCTCCTGCGGGGGAGAGGCGAAGACGCATCACTCCGATCCCAAAATCCCCAGGATGAGCGCCATGCGCACCAAGTCCGACAGGCTTCCGGCCTGCATTTTGTTCATGAGATTGGCCCGGTAGATTTCCACGGTCCGCGGGCTGATGCCGAGGTCAAAGGCGATCTGCTTGTTGGCGCGGCCGGCCACCAGCCCGCCGAGCACGTCGCGTTCGCGCGGCGATAGCCTCGCCAGACGGTTTTCGATCTCCGCACGTTCGGTCTTGCGCTTGGCCTGCCCGCCGTATTGCTGCAGCGCCGTCTCGACGCTGGCCAGCAGCACTTCGTCATCGAAAGGTTTTTCCAGAAAGTCGATCGCGCCTATTTTCATGGCTTCGACCGCAAGTGCGACGTCGCCGTGGCCGGTGATGACGATGACCGGTACGGCGATCTTAAGCTCCTTCAAGCGCCGCAACAGATCGATGCCGCTGAGCTCCGGCATTCTCACATCGGTGATGACGCAGGCTAAATCTTTATCCGGCAGCGTCTCGAGGAAGGCTTTGGCGCTGGCGAAGCTTTTTACTTCGATGTTCGCCGAACGCAACAGGAACGCCAGCGATTCGCGAAGCGCCTCATCGTCGTCGATGACATGTACGATCCGCTTTTCAGACGCCATCGCCGGCCTCCTCCTTGGTCACGGCGGGCAAAGTGAAGGTAAATACCGTTCCGCCGCCGGCATTCGGCCGCGCCGCGATCGAGCCGCCGTGCGCCTCGATGATGGTGCGCGAAATCGACAGGCCGATGCCCATGCCCTGACGCTTCGTGGTGACGAACGGTTGGAATAGTTGCGCGTTGATCTCCGGCGCAATTCCAGACCCGGTATCGGCGACGCTGATTTCTACCATGTCATCCTCTGCCGGCGCCGTTGCGACGACCAGTTCGCGCGCCGGGGTGTCTTCCATCGCCTCGATGGCGTTGCGCATCAGATTGAGCAGAACCTGTTGAATCTGCACCTTGTCGGCGAGCACGAAATCCAGCCGCGGCGCAAACGCGAAGCGCACCCGCACGCCCCTGTCCTTGGCGCCGACCAGTGCCAGCGCGCTTGCTTCCTCGACCAGCTTTTTGACGTCCTCGACGCGCCGCTCGCTCTCGCCGTGGGCGACGAAATCACGCAGCCTGCGGATGATATCGCCGGCGCGCAGCGCCTGATCGGCCGCCTTGTCCATGGCATCGCGAATCAGGCTTGCGCTTTCGTCGGCGCGATTTTCCAGGAGCCGGCGCGATCCCTTCATGTAATTAGCGATGGCCGATAGGGGCTGGTTAAGTTCGTGGGCAAGGGCCGAGGCCATCTCGCCCATCGCGGTCAGCCGCGAGATGTGAACGAGCTCGGACTGTAATTCCTGGAGCCGGGCCTCGGTCTGCTGCCGTTCGGTGAGGTCGCGGATAAAGCCGGTGAAGAAACGCCGATCGCGCACATGCATCTCGCCGACGGCAAGCTCCATGGGAAACGTCGAGCCATCGCTGCGCTGGCCGACGACGACCCGGCCGATGCCGATGATCCGCCGCTCGCCGGTGCGCAAATAGCGGTTGAGGTAGCCGTCGTGATCTTCCCGGTACGGCGACGGCATCAGCATTTTGACGTTTTTTCCCAACACGTCCGCGGCGGCATAGCCGAACAGCCGCTCCGCCGCCGAACTGAACGACTGGATGAGGCCGCGTTCGTCGATCACGATTGTCGCGTCGGGAATGCTGTCGAGAATCGATTTAAGATGAGCCTCGCGCGCTTCGGTCTCTTGGGCGTTGCTTGCCGCGGCGACGCGGGAGCGGCGCAAGAGCTCGCCGCGCCACGATACGGCGATGCCGACCAGGGTGAATGTGACGGCGTTAATGGCGTCAGGGATCGTTGGCGAGCGAACGTCGACAATGAAATACAGACCCAGAATGAGGCCGAGAACGGTGGCGAGAAGCCCGGGTCCCCAGCCGCTGAATGCCGAGGCGATCAGGATCGCCGGCAGGAAGAACAGATAGGAGGCCTCGCCCCGCAGCACCGATATCAGGGCAAGCTTTACGGCGAGCGCCAACGCGATCGCCGCAATGGCGATGCCGTATTGCCGAATCGTCGTGCGCGAAGCCGAGATCTTCAATCGCCGCCCCGGCGGGTAGGATTGCAGGTCGGGAATCGTGTCAGCCATCGAACGGTCGTTAAGCGTCGACTGCCATATTGCTGTTAGACCAGAAAGAAGGCCGCCGATTCAATGGCTTCATGTGCGTCTGGCGACCTAAGGGCAAGCCCTTAGGGTCAATATCTGAATTTTCCGCCTCTCGCCGCAAGCCTAGCAATACCTCCGCAACCTTCCGGAGGTAAAGGCCCATGCCTGCTCACACCGCAATTCGCAGCGACGCAATCCGCCGCCCGACCATGCCGATTCGCCATGCGGCGCACGGTCCCGCTTACCTGCACGACCGCGCGGTCGAGGTCCATGATCTCGATCAATCGGCGCTCGATCAATCGATGCTGCTGATGGGCGCCATAATGGCGTATCCCCGCAATTCGGAAATTTTCGGCGAGAACGAGCCCGCCGATTACCTTTACAAAGTGCTCAGCGGCAGCGTGCGCACCTACAAAATTCTCAACGACGGCCGCCGTCAGATCGGCGGGTTTTATCTGGCCGGCGATATTTTCGGCCTCGAATTCGCCGCCGAGCATACGCTGTCCGCCGAATCGATCGCCGACAGCAAAATACTCGTCGTCAAACGTAGCACGATCGATGCGCTGGCGGGCCGCAATGCATCGGTAGCGCGGCAGTTGTTTACGCTCACGGGCCGCGAGCTGCGCCGGGTGCAGGATCGCATCCTGCTCCTCATCAAGAGCGCGCAGGAGCGCGTCGCCAGCTTCCTGCTGGAAATGGCGGAGCGCGTGTCGGGCGGCAATGCCATCGAGCTTCCGATGTCGCGCCAGGACATCGCCGATTATCTCGGCCTGACGATCGAAACCGTTTCGCGAACGCTCACCTCGTTGGAATGCGCGGCCACGATCGAGGTGCCGACGTCGCGGCGCATCGTGCTGCGCAATCGCGCGGCCCTGAGCCGGATGAACGGTTGAGATCGCATCGCCGCTATCGGGGGTAAATCGAGACCGCGGAGAGGGATCATGCAAGTCAAAGACGTCATGACAAGAAACGTCGTATCCGTCGGTGCGAATGAGCCGGTCGTCAAAGCCGCACGCTTGATGCTGCAAAACCGGATTAGCGGCCTGCCGGTCGTCGACACGGAAGGCGAGCTGGTTGGCATCGTTACCGAGGGCGACTTTCTGCGGCGGGGCGAACTCGGCACGCAGCGTCGGCGGCCGAAATGGCTCGAATTCATCGTCGGGCCGGGAAAGCTTGCCGAGGAATATGTGCACACCTCGGGCAGGAAAGTCGAAGAGATCATGACGCCCGATCCCTCAACCATCGCGGAAGACGGTACGCTTGAGGCCGTCGTCGAGATCATGGAACGCCGTCACATCAAGCGGCTTCCCGTCATGCGCAGCGGACGGATGGTCGGCATCGTCAGCCGCGCCAATCTGATGCACGCGCTGGCGAGTATCGCCCGCGAGATGCCGGCCCCGGCCGGCGGGGACTCGACGATCCGCGAAAATATTCTGGCTGCCATCGGCCAGCAGCACTGGGCGCCGCGTGTCAACGTTGTCGTCAAGAACGGCATTGTGGAATTGTGGGGCGTCGTCACTGATGAGCGCGAGCGCCGGGGACTTGTCGTCGCAGCCGAGAATGTCGCGGGCGTCAAAAAGGTGCACGACCATCTGGTCTGGGTCGAGCCCATGTCCGGCATGGCGTTCCCCTCCGCCGAGGACGATGCCAAGCAAGGCAATGCAGCGGCTTGACGAGAGCCCGGCATCCAAACAGTAGCGGCGGCGCTTAAACGATTTGTCGGCCGGCAAAAGGCTGCCGATGATGAGTGTCCGGACTAGATCGGCAGGTTCACGACAACGAGGGAAGGTTCCTCCGGATCCGACGAAATCCGGAAGCCGAGTTCGCGGCACATTTCCAGCATCGTCGTATTCTCGCGCAGGACTTGCCCGCGAATGGCGCTGAAGCCTTCGGCGCGGGCATATTCTATCATCAATTCCATCAGCAGCCAGCCGAGACCATGGCCCTTCAGATCGGAGCGGACGAGGATGGCGTATTCGCCGTTCTCGTAGTTGGCGTCGGCGTGGATGCGCACGACACCCAGCATTTGTCCGGTTGCCTCGTCAATGGCGATGAAGGCCATGGCGCGCGCATAATCGATTTGAGTAAACCGCGCGATGAAGTTGTGGCTGAATTCCTTCACTGGAGCGAAGAACCGCAGCCGCAAGTCCTGTTGCGTTACGGCGGCGAAAAACGGCGGATATAATGGCTCGTCTTCCGGGCGGACCGGACGTACGAAAACCTTCGTCCCGTCCGGCAAGGTCATGTGGCGTTCCCACGCCTTCGGATAGGGGCGGATCGCGAAACGTCCCGCTGGTCCGCGGTGGCTCGGCTCGGCTGGGGCGACGGAGACACGGGCGTCGACGGCGATGACGCCGGTTTCGTCGGCGAGAACCGGGTTGAGATCGATCTCGCGGATTTCCGGAAAATCGGCCGCAAGCTGGGAGAGCTTCACCAGAACGAGCGCGATGGCCTGCTCGTCCGCGGCAGGCACGTTGCGGTAAGCCTTGAGTATGCGCGATACCCGGGTGCGCGCGATCAGACTGTGCGCCAATGTAAGATCGAGCGGCGGCAGTGCCAGCGCCTTGTCGCTGATCACCTCGACCGCGGTGCCGCCCTGGCCGAAGACAATAACGGGACCGAAAGTGGGATCGTCGGCCAGCCCGACAATGAGTTCGCGCGCCTTCGGCCGCACGATCATCGGAAACACGGTCACGCCAGTGATCCGCGCATCGGGCTTGGCGGCCCGCGCCCGATCGAGGATTTCCGCCGCGGCCCGGCGCACCGCTTGTTCCGTGGTGAGGTTGAGCCGTACGCCCCCGACTTCGGATTTGTGCACGATATCGGGCGACAGAATCTTGAGCACGACGGAATTGCCTTCGGCAAGGTGGGGCCGTGCCGCCGCAACGGCCTCGTCCGCGTTGCGCGCCAGGCTCGCCGGCGTAATCGTAATCCCATAAGCCGAGAACACCGTCGTCATCTCGATGGGATCGAGCCAGGTGCGTTTGTCGGCCAGAGCGGCGTCGATGACCGGGCGCACCGCGGCCGGTATCCGGCGCAAAATCCTGCGGCATACTGGGCGGCGTCGCCATCAGCAGCTCGCGCGATTCCCGGTATCGCACCAGATGCATGAAGCCGCCGACCGCGTCCGCTTCGGTCGCGTAGCTCGGAATAGCCGCGGCATCGAAAGCCTCCGCCGCGGGATCGCCGCCGCCGATCCATACCGCGAAGACCGGTTTTGCCGGACCGGGCGTCTTGCGGTGGCGCTCGGTCACGGCAATGACCGACTTCGCCGCCTCGGCCGGCGATGCCAGCGCGGTCGGCACGTTCATGACCAGAACGGCATCGTTGGCGCTGTCATCGAGCAATTGTTCGAGCGCCACGGCGTATCTTTGTTCGTCCGCGTCGCCGGCAATGTCGGCGGGATTGGCGTGCGACCAGATCGGCGGCAACGCCGCATCGAGCTTCTTCATCGTCGCGGGCGAAATGTCCGCAAGTTCGCCGCCGAAATCCGCGAGACGATCGACCGCGAGCACGCCGACCCCGCCGCCATTGGTCAAGATCGCAAGGCGCTTGCCGGCAAGGCTCGTCAAATGACCGAGTGTCTCGGCCGCGGCAAACAATTCGTCGAGATCGAGCACCCGCAACAGACCCGCGCGACGGAACGCGGCGTCATAGACGGCATCCGATCCGGCCAGTGCGCCGGTATGCGTCATCGCCGCCTTGGCGCCCTGGGCGTGGCGTCCGGACTTAACGACGAGCACCGGTTTGGCGCGGGCGGCGGCGCGCGCCGCCGACATGAACTTGCGCGCGTCCTTGACCAATTCGATGTAGAGCAAAATCGCCCGCGAACCCCGATCCACGGCGAAGAAATCCAGCAGATCGGCCAGATCGACGTCGATACTGTCGCCGATGGACACCACGGCGGAAAACCCAATGTCGCGAACCGACGCCCATTCCACCAATCCGGTCGCAATCGCGCCGGACTGCGAGACCAGCGCAAGGTCCCCCGATCGCGGCATCGATGCGGCGAAACTCGCATTGAGTTTGGCGCGCGGCACCAACACGCCGAGGCAATTGGGTCCAACGAGGCGCATTCCGGTTGCATGCGCGGCTTTCTCGCATTCCTCGGCGAGCGAGCCGGATCCATGGCCGAGACCCGAGGTGAGGATGATGCCGGCCGCCGTGCCCTTGGCTCCCGCCGCGGCAACAATGGATGGGACGGCCGATGGCGGCACGCCGATCACTGCGAGATCGGGTACACTCGGGAGGTCGGCATAGGATTTGACTGCGCGCACGTTCTCGATCGCGTCATAATGGGGATTGACGAGGTGAATATCGCCGGCAAAGCCGGCGCCGCGCAGATTCTTCAGGACGGCCCGGCCCGGCGACTTGTCGCGCGGGCTGGCGCCGACGACGGCGACGGATCGCGGCGCAAATACTTTATCGAGACGATAAGTTGACATCGCTATGCCGGACTCGGTCGGGCGGTGCTCATCAGGGCCGGACTGCGCGCAATCGCGCACCGGCGTTTGGGCAACAGCCTATCTCAGGAGGGTTGCCTGCGCGTGAAGGTCGTCATCTGATAGAGCCCGCCGAAGAACCGATGCGAGTCTATTTGGCTTCCCCAAGCGGCCGGCACCCACGTGGCGATGGATTCGCGCCACAGGCCGAGCGCAAAAGGTTCGAGCGCGGCGAGGAAGGGCGGCCAGGTGTAACGCAGCGGCTGCCACCATCGCGGCTTAGCGTAGTCCACGATCAGGACCTTGCCTCCCGGCTTGACGACGCGGAACGCCTCGCGCAGCGTCTGAGGGCGCACATTCGCAGGCTGCTCATGCAGCAGGAAGAACAACAGCACCCGGTCGTAGCTGCAGTCCGGCAGTTGCAGTTTCGTCGAGTTCATCGCCAACAGCCGTACCGGCGCTCCCGCAGGCAATTTCGAGCGCATATTTTGCAGTTGGACGGGCAACACGTCGACGATGTCGAGAGTTCCACCGCCAGCCGCGACATTGCGCGCGAGGCGGCTGCTGAGATTGCCGTAGGCGCAAGCCACCTGCAACGTCGCGCCCGGCAGCGTGTCGCCCCATTGCGCCAAGGCCGCGTCGCGCAGCCGATTGTAATTTCCCCACAGGATCAGATTGATCAGCCACAGCCGGTCCCAGAATTTGACGGCGCGAGGATGGACGTATGCCCACCAATAATTTTTCATCAGATAGTCCGGCACCGCGGCGAGATTCGGCCTGGAACGCGATCCGGTAAAGTCGGCGGATGCGCGATGGCCCTGCAGGTTCAGAGGTTGCACATAGGTCTCGACCATGTCGGCATCCGTATTCTGGGGGTTTTTTTATGTGGCGAGCGAAACACAATTCGACGCGGCTTATAGATACCGCCCCGTATCACGGACCACGCGCCCGACTCCATGCGGTTCGATTACAGCCGCAACGATAGAGCTATCGCTATTGGCGCCGGCCGGCCTTGCGCTAGATCAATGTGGATCCACAACCGCGCGATGCAAATCAGGCAGGTCGATATTAACCGACCCTTAGCGGGTCTGGGGGTGGTGCCGGTTACGCCTTACCAGCCTTCAGCTTGAGCACCGCGTCCGCGGTGCCGTGCGCGAGCTTGGCCTTATCGGCCGGCGCCAGCGCGACATTATTGAGGAATCTGCGGCCGGCGGCGTTCGGCGCGAACGGATAGTCGATCGAGAACATGATGCGGTCGATGCCGAACGTCTGCAACGCGGCGATGAACGGCGGCTGGTCGAAAATGCCACTGGTCGTGAGCCAGACCTGATCGAGAATGGCGCGGGTGATCGGCCGCTTGAGGTGGTCGATATCGGCTTTGAAGACCTGGTCGATGCGCGCCATCATCATCGGCAGCATTTCGCCCATATGGCCGATGATCAGCCGCAGCCGCGGATGCTTATCGAGCGTACCGGCAACCACCATGCGCAGGAGATGAACGGCGGTCTCCGAATGCCAGCCCCAGCCGGCGGTTTCGAGCACGCGGGCTGCGCCCTCCGGCAGAGCGGAGAAATAAGCCTGCCGCACCGGCTCCGGCGGAATGTGCGGATGGATATAGATCGGCACGTCAAGCTCGACGGCGGCTGCAAGCAGCCCGTCATAGCTCGGGTGGTCGAGGAAGCGGCCGTCGGTCGTGCCGTTGACCATGGCGCCGACGAAACCCAACTCCTTGACCGCGCGTTTGAGTTCGGCAGGTGTTGCCTCGGGGCTTTGCAGCGGCAAGCAGGCGAAACCGGCAAAGCGGTCGGGATGGCGCGCAATGGCCCCCGCCAGGTGATCGTTGATCTCGCGCGCGAGCGCGATGCCGTCGGCGCCCGGGAGAAGATCGGGACCCGGACCGGCGTTCGACAGCACTTGCACCGTCACCCCCGCCTCGTCCATCGATTTGAGCCGCCCCTCAGCGATCTCGGGCAGCAATTCCATGGGATTGGGCGCCCCCGGAGACAGCGCTCGCGGCCGGAATCCGCGGCGGTGAATAACGTCCTGAGCGATGCGGCGGCTGAGCGAGGGTGCCGAGAAATGTTCTTCAAGGGCGACGGTACGCATAGGCAATTTCCTCCGGTTGACGATCTGTTGTTGCATCGGCCTTGCCGTCCGGCAAGCGCCCTGAGCGTGCTATGCTGACCGTCATGGCGCCGATACGCGCTGGCATTGTTGGACTGGGTCGCTGGGGCCGCTCGCTGGTCGACGCCGTTGCCGGCAAGAGCGACGATATCCGCTTCACGCTTGCCTACACCCGCACACGCGAGAACGCCGAGGAATTCTGCCGCCAGAGGCGGATCGCGCTGGTCGGCAGCTATGACGATATTCTGCGCGCCCCGGATATCGACGCCGTCGTCCTGGCGACGCCGCACAGCCAGCACCAAGCGCAGGCGCTTTCGGCTATCGCCGCCAAAAAGCACGTCTTCGTCGAAAAGCCGCTGACGCTCGATCTTAAAAGCGCGCTTGGCGTCGCCGAAGCCGCGGGCAAAGCCGGATTGGTCCTGGCGGTTGGCTTGACGCGGCGCTTCCACCCGAGCGTCGCCGAGCTGCGTTCCCGGATAGGGGACGGCCGGCTCGGCAACATCATCGCCATGGTGGCGCAGCACACGACTTCAACCGCGCAATTCATCGCGCCGGACAATTGGCGCGCGGCGCCCGAAGAGGCGCCGGGCGGCGCTTTCACCGCCGTCGGCGTGCATGTGCTCGACCACATGATCGAATTCGCCGGTCGCGTGCGCGACGTGCGCTGCGTGACCGCGCGCAATTACCCGGGCCGCTCCGACGATACGACCACGATCATGCTGCGCTTCGACGGCGGCGCGAGCGGGCTGATCTTCTGTTCGGTCGCGACCGCCACCAATTTCGAATTCATCGCCTACGGCACGAGCGCGCTTGCCGAAATTTCCCGTCCCGACCTGTCCCGATTCCGCTTCGCGCCGGTCGCCAGCGCCGCGCCGACCGGGGTCATAGCGGCGCCGGCGGATGAGATTTTGGAGTTTCCCGGCTTCGACATGTTGCACGCGGAGATGACGGCATTCGCCCGCGCCATTGGCGACGGAACGCCCTATCCGGTGCCGATTTCCGACGTGCTCCATGGCATGGCGGTGTTCGAAGCCGTGGCGGAATCGGCAAAACGCGGCGACATTGTCGCCGTTGCGGAATAATTTCCCCTGTTTGGATTATGTTAAGCCTCTGTTTCCGGCTGTCACAATCGGCCCGGCACGGTCTTGCGAAAGAGGCCCATTGCCGGTAAATATATTCGGATCGAGTTTTCGGCCGAATGACTTGGCCTTTCAGCGACTGATAAGCGCCTGACTGACGATCCTTCACCAAAATCTCGAGCGAACCGGGCCGGGCATACTCGCGCGGCTCACATCGACACGTCTATGAGGAGATACCCGTGAACAACGGTACCGTGAAATGGTTCAATGCGCAGAAGGGTTACGGATTTATTCAACCCGAGGGCGGCGGCAAAGACGTCTTCGTCCATATCAGCGCAGTTGAACGCGCCGGCCTTCGCGAGCTGAGGGAAGGCCAGCGAGTTTCTTTCGAGGTTGTGGTGGACCGCAAGACCGGCAAGTCGGCCGCTGAAAATCTGAAGACTCTGTCCTAGTGTGCGGCGGTGCGGTCGTATGGTCGACCGCGCCTTAACGTTCGAACGAAAGCCCTAGCCCGGATTGCGCGACGCTCAATCCGGGCTACACAAACGCGCAGCCCTGGAATTGCCGCGCTCAATCCGCGCTACATCAGAGTCTGCGCAATCAGAAGAACATTGAGTATGAGCACCGCAGCGGTCGCCATCACGGCGATGACGCGGGTGAGGGCGCCGTTGGTGAACGCGCCCATGATATCGCGCCTGCTGGTGAAAATGATGAGCGAGATCATCGGCAGCGGCAGCGCGATCGACAGCACGACTTGACTGATGACCAGCGCATTCGTGGCGTTGGCGCCGAGCGCCACGACGACGAAAGCCGGCAGCATCGTCACCAGTCTGCGCACCCACACGGGAATGCGGAAGCCGATGAAGCCTTGCATGATCATCTGGCCCGCCATGGTGCCGACCGTCGAGGCCGACACGCCAGAGGCGATGAGCGAGACCAAAAACACAGCGGCCGCTCCGGCGCCGAGCAGCGGCGTGAGCGTGTGATAGGCGGTCTGGATCTCCGCCACTTCCGGATGACCGGCGTGAAACGCGCCGGACGCCATCATGACCATCGCTATGTTGACCAGGCCGGCAACGCTGAGCGCGATGACGACTTCCCTGTTGGAAAACCGCAGGACCATGCGCCGGCCGGTATCGTCGCGCACCGGCACCCGCGCCTGGGTCAGGCCCGAATGCAGGTAGATGGCATGCGGCATGACGGTGGCGCCGATGATGCCAACCGACAGCAACAGCGCCCCGGCGTCGGCGATCTGCGGCGTGACCATATGGAACGCCGCGGAAGCCCAATCAACCGGCGCGATGAACATCTCGACCAGGTAGCAAACGCAGATCACGCCGACGATCGAGCCGATGATCAGTTCGAGCGGGCGGAAGCCGTATGTCTCGCACATCAGCAGGCCATAGGTGACGATCGCGGTGACGACCATCCCGGCGAACAGCGGCAGGTGAAATAGTAAGGCCAGCCCGATAGCGCCGCCGAGAAACTCGGCGAGATCGGTCGCCATGGCGGCGATCTCGCTGACCACCCACATGGCCCAGACCACCGGACGCGGAAAGTGATCGCGGCACAGTTCGGCGAGGTTGTGGCCGGTCACGATGCCGAGCTTGGCCGAGAGGCCTTGGAAAAGCATCGCGATGACGTTGGCGAGCAGCACCACCCACAGCAGCCCGTAACCGTATTTCGCGCCGGCCTGAATGTTGGTCGCAAAATTTCCCGGATCCATATAGGCGATCGAGGCGACGATCGCCGGGCCGGCGAAAGCCAGCGCCGTGCGCACGCCGCGAGGCTTGCCGGCCAGCACCTGGTGCGCTGAGGCGACGGTCCGTTCGGTCAGCGATGCTGCCGGCTGCCCGATCGATTCGATTAAGCTCGGAGTGGTCATCCTTCCGGCCCGCATGCAGCAATTACATGAAATTGTAGCATCGGTTACAGTATAGCCATCGCGGCCGTTTTCGTCAACGGCTTCATGTTGTAGCCATAGCTACACTTTGACACGGTGAGCAAAGTATGGTCTCGGCTGGGCCCTCGCACGGGCGTCGGCCGACGCCGGCTCGGTCACCAGGTCGCCATGGGCAAGCTTCCCGCGGAAGGAACCCAAGCACGCCGTTTCGGCAAGACGCGGTCGGCGCAGTCGACTGCGCTGCTTGAGGATTACGCCGAGCTGATCGCGGATCTCCTTGAGGGCGAGGGCGAAGCGCGGCCGACCGACATTGCGCGGCGCCTCGGCGTGTCGCATGCCACCGCGATCAAGACCATATCGCGCTTGAAGCGCGCCGGATTGGCGACGGCGCGACCCTATCGCGGGGTGTTTCTGACCGAGAAGGGGCACGCTTTGGCCGATCGCGCGCGGGTCCGCCACCGGCTGGTCGTCGATGTTCTCGAGGCGCTCGGCGTTCCGACCGAATCGGCGGAGGCCGACGCCGAGGGCATCGAGCACTACGTCTCGGAGAATACGCTGAGAGCATTCGCGCAGTTTCTCAAATCGCGGGAGTGAGTAGAGGTGCCGCCTCAGGCGGCGTGAGTGATCAGCGCCAGACCGATCCCTCCGAGCGCACTGATCGCGACAACGGCGAGCGGAGGAACTTGCCAAACGGCGAGAAGAATGAACCCGACCAGCGCCAGCGCGAAATCTCCCGAAGACTTCACCGCACTCGTCCAGACCGGGTTGTAAAGCGCCGCGCCGAGCAGGCCGACTACCGCAGCATTGACGCCCCGCATGATCGCTTGAGCACCGGAGCGTCGCCGCAAGGTCTGCCAAAACGGCAATGTGCCCATGAGCACGAGGATGCCCGGGAGAAAAATGGCAATCAGGCTGATGGCCGCGCCGGCTACGCCGTCCGGCGGCGATTTCATGACTGCCCCGAGGTAGGCCGAGAACGTAAAAAGCGGTCCAGGCACAGCTTGCGCCGCGCCATAGCCGGCCAGGAAGGCGTCGTCGCTGACCCATCCCGGCGTCACGGTTGCTTCGCGCAGGAGCGGCAGAACGACATGGCCGCCACCGAACACTAAAGCGCCGGATCGATAAAATGCGTTAAACAGCGCGAGGCCTTGCGCATGGATCATGGTGTTCAACAGCGGTAGCGCACCGAGCAGCAAGAAAAAGGCAACAAGTGCCAGCACGCCCATCGGGCGCGAGACCGGGATGACCATATGCCTTTGATTCTTCAATTCCGGCGGCGCGGCGCGACACAGCCACAGACCCGCAACGCCACCCAAGGCGATCGCCCCGATCTGAGCGACCGACGAGGAGCTGAACAGAATGATCACGGCCACGATCACGGCGATCGATGCGCGCTCGCGGTCAGGACAGAGCGTGCGCGCCATTCCCCAAACAGCCTGGGCCACAATCGCGACCGCGACGAGCTTAAGGCCATGCAGCAGGCCTGCTCCGATCGGTCCCTGAAGGGAGTTCGCGCCGTAAGCAAACAGGACGAGCAATATGGCGGATGGCAGCGTGAAGGCAAACCATGCCGCAAGGCCGCCTAGATAGCCGCCCCGCATCAATCCAATGGAAAATCCAACTTGGCTGCTGGCCGGACCGGGCAGAAATTGGCACAGCGCGACGAGATCGGCGAAGGCCGGTTCGTCGATCCAACGACGTCGGACGACGAATTCCTCTCTGAAATAACCAATGTGAGCGATCGGCCCGCCAAAACAGCTCACGCCGAGTTTAGCGAATGCGAGCAGCACTTCCCATGGCGAGTCGGATCGCTGGTATTTTTGAACAGGTTCTGTATCCACTCTGATCGGTTCCTGGCTTTTTGAACTAGACGCATACATATTGTCCCATCAGACCGGCCTCCTCGTGTTCGAGGATGTGGCAGTGATACATGAAGGGATGCTGTCGCGTCGCCGGCCGATTGAAGGCGACGAGAAGTTCTGCCTTATCTTCGACGAGCACCGTGTCCTTCCAGCCCGTGAGATGTGCTGCCGGGGGCGCTCCCTCAATTGATAAGATGCGAAACAATGCACCGTGGACATGAAACGGATGTGCCATTCCGATCGAGACGACTTCCCAGACCTCGGTCGTTCTAAGCTTTGTCTCGACATCTATGCGTCCGATGTCAAAGGGCTTTCCATTTATCCCTATGAGAGCGGGCATGCCGGTATGTGCGCCAGCTTCTGGGCGGCTTACGCATAAGCCACTGTTGAGAACGAATTGCCGGCGTTGCACCGCCGACGCTGGAGAAACAGCGGCGGGCTCGGCAAGGCGCGTCGGTAATTCCTTGACGACGGGCGTCATTGCCGTCGGTTCGAAGCGCATCACAGCCACGTAGTCTGCGCTGCCATCCGGCGCTACACGGCCGAATATGCCCATTTCTTCGTCAGGCCCGGTTTCAAGCGTGACCGCTTTTCCGTTCGCAAAGTCCACGAGAACTTCAAAGCGCTCTGCGGGTGAAATCGTGAGCTGCGTGACCGCCACCGGTGCTGAAAGAAAACCTCCGTCTGACGCTATGACGAAAAACGTGCGTTTGTCGGAGAAGCGCAACTCGAAATTCTGGGCGTTAGCGGCATTGAGAAGTCGTAGCCGCACCAGACCGGGCGAAACTTTGGCGAACGGGACGATTGCTCCATTCACGATAATGCTCTCACCTCTGACTCCGTATATCACGTCCAGCGGGTTTAGGTCCTTGTTGTTGTATTCAAGCGACCCATCAGAATTGAACGAGCGATCTTGAAGGACAATCGGTAAATCGTCGATGCCGAACGTCCGCGGGAGACCGAGTCGAGCATCGGAGCCATCATCGATGATGATCATTCCCGTCAGGCCCATGTAAATTTGGCGAGCGGTGTCGTGATGCGGATGAGGATGGAACCAAAGCGTCGCGGCCGGCTGATCGATCTTCAGGGCCGGACGCCAGCTGGCGCCTGGATAGATAAGTTGCTGCGGCCCGCCGTCATTATCGCCGGGCACCAAAAGCCCGTGCCAATGCACTGTTGTGACAGTGTCGAGCTCATTCTCGACCGTCATCTCCACCTCATCGCCGCGGCGCAGGCGGATGACTGGTCCCAGGATGGGTGCCGAATAGCCATAGGTCCGCGTCGGCTTTCCCTCGAGGAACGCGTGCCGACCGGACATGACCTTTAGTTCGACGGCATTGCCCTGATTCGCCGCATCGATCAGCTTCGGGATGGGCAGAGGAGTGCTGAACGGCGCTGGTTCGCTCATTCCAGACCGGCTGCCAATGAGGCCACTCGACAAAATTGCCGCAGAGCCGCCTGCAAATTGGCGCCGCGTTAACATGACGGCAAACTCCTTTCGTCCGATCAGCCAAGCGCGGCCTATGGTCCCGTCAGCTGATACCCGAGATACCACGAATAGAGCTTTGTTTCGGAGGCGTCCTGGAGCGCCCGCCCAGCCGAAATTAGCAAATGGTTGTGGTCGTCGAAGTCATAAATCGCGCCAATGTTGAATCCGGTGGTGTCTTCTCCTCCCATTGTATCGGGGGTCTGATGGAAAATTTCACCGCCGATTGCAAGATTCTTCGTTACCTGCTTTTGCAAAAGCCAGCCGAAGAACCAATAATCCTGGTCGAGCGTGCCGCCGCCGTGATTGACCCAATAGCCGCCGCCGCCATAGGTCGTCCAATCGCCGAAGCTCTTCTGCACCCAAACGGGAAAGAACGCGCGCACATGACCTGCACCGAGGCCGCTCGCTTCATCCCCAGTCGGCATTTCGAGGAGCGGAAACACGCCTACCATGGGACGTGAGCCGTTGGTGTCTTCATCGATGAATCGATATTTGAAGCCGAGTTCGGTATCGCCTACGCCGAATTGCGATGGGCCGCCGCTAGGACTGTCGAATGCCAGCGGCGCAATGATATGGAATTGCCCATTGGGAATGAGGCCGTAATTGAATTCCCAAGCGGGACCGACGCCGGACGTGTCGCCGCTTACATGGGTCCCCATCGAGAACGTGTAGAACTCATAGTGCTGATAGTCGACCGGCTCGGGATCGTCGGTAACGAACGGCGGGCCGGCAGTCGCGGAACCGGGTAATATTACCGCCAGCCCTGTCGCCAGTGCTGCAAGGCGAAAGGCGAATTGTGCCCACCTTGCCACTCTCTACCCCCGCACTGCCTCAATAGTACCAAGTTGACATCCTTCCATGCCCCAGGAGCGTCGTCTACTTGCCTTGCAGCAGCTCCACTCGCGTCCGCCAAAACCAGCGGCCAAGGACGACCGCCGCAAGCATGCCGGCAGGCGCAATGCGGCAGGATCGGAGTGACAGTGGTCGCTACCTCCGCGAGCCACTGCGAAGGTCCACTGCGCGCCGTGGTGCAGCCGGGATCGTGATGGATCACAATATCCACCTCTCAGCCTCTTGCTTTCTCGCTTGCGATACGCTGCCGCACAGTCGCGCCGGCTTCATACCAGCCACGTGTGTTGTTCACGATCTTCACGACTGAAAGCATCACAGGAACTTCGATTAGAACGCCGACCACGGTCGCAAGTGCCGCCCCCGAGTTGAAGCCGAACAGACTGATCGCGGCAGCAACAGCCAATTCGAAGAAGTTGCTGGCGCCGATGAGCGCCGACGGACCGGCAACACAATGCGCCTCGCCGGCTGCGCGATTAAGGACGTAGGCAAGTGCGGAATTGAAATAGACCTGAATCACGATCGGCAGGGCCAGGATTGCGATGATTAGGGGCTGGGCCAGGATCTGCTCGCCCTGGAAGCCGAACAGAAGCACCAGCGTAGCGAGCAGCGCCACGAGCGAAATCGGCTGCAGTGTGGACAACAGCCGCGTGAGCGCGTCGTGTCCACCGCTCGCGATCACGCTCCGCCGAATGACCTGCGCAATAATGACGGGCACGACGATGTAGAGAACGACCGAGAGGAGCAAAGTCTCCCATGGCACGGTGATTGCCGATATGCCAAGCAGAAGACCGACGATAGGCGCAAAGGCGAACACCATGATCACGTCATTGAGCGCGACCTGGCTGAGCGTGAAATGCGGTTCACCATCCGAGAGGTTGCTCCAGACAAACACCATCGCCGTGCATGGTGCCGCCGCAAGTAAGATTAGGCCGGCGATGTAACTGCTTATCTGATCCGCCGGGAGATAGGGCTTGAACAGCCATCCGATGAAGAGCCAGCCCAGGAACGCCATGGAGAATGGTTTCACGGCCCAATTGATAATGAGTGTGACCCCGATGCCCCGCCAATGCTCCTTGACCCGCGACAAAGCCGCGAAATCGATCTTCACGAGCATCGGTATAATCATCAACCAGATCAGGACGGCCACTGGTAGGTTGACTTTGGCGATCTCGGCCGACCCGATGTCGTGGAACACCGCGGCAAAGAAATGCCCAAGCGCGATTCCAACAACGATGCAAAGAGCGACCCAAACCGTAAGGTAGCGTTCGAATGTGGACATGGTCAAACTCGGTCGTCCTCGGTGAGCCCCGCGGTTGCGCGGTTGAGAAAAGCGGCCAACGGCCCACGTGCCGCCGGATCGCGGCAATAGCAGGCGCTCCAGTGGAGAAACGAAGACGTATCGTTCATTCTGCTGCCGTAACGGACTTGGCGCCCGCGTCCTTTGTCTTACCGATGGCATCCAACTGCTTCTGCAGGGTAAGCTGGTCGAGCGACCGCAGCGGCAGGCTCACGAAAATATTGATGCGGTTCGTCAGCATCCGCAGTGCATCGGCGAAGGCAAACCGCACTTCCGCCTCCGTACCGGTCGCGGCCGCAGGATTGGGTACGCCCCAGTGCGCGGTCATCGGCTGACCTGGCCAAACCGGGCAGGTTTCTTGCGCAGCATTGTCACAGACGGTGAAAACGAAATCGAGCTTCGGCGCGTCCGGACCCGAAAACTCTTTCCAGCTCTTAGACCGCAGCCCAGTCACGTCGAAGTGCAATCTCCTCAGCAAATCGAGGGCGTAAGGGTGAACCTGGCCTTTCGGCTGGCTTCCTGCCGAAAAGGCTCGGAACTTGCCCCGTCCGGCACGGTTCAGAATCACCTCGGCCATGATCGATCGCGCTGAGTTTCCGGTACAGAGAAACAGCACGTTGAATACCTTGTTCTCGACCACTTCGATCATCTGATCCTCGCTCTGCTGGCAGTACCAGGCTTACTTGCAACATCCCGATGCAGCTTCCTGAGCAACGGATGCCTGCGGTACGCAGCAGGCCTTGGAATGGGCCATGCGGGCTTCACGCTCGCCGCTGCCGTCGCCATAGTCGGTGTTCTCGCCCGTCGTGTGGAAGGTCTCCCACGCAATCCCGGCCGGATCGTCGATCCACGATTTCTCCGACTTGGCATAGCAGCAGGCCGTCTCGCCCTGCTCGATGACCGCACCGCCTGCCTTGCGCAGACGGGCATAAACTTCGTGCAATTCCGTTCTGTTCTCGACCTGAATCCCAAGGTGATCGAGGCCAGGCTCGCGACCGCGTGTCGAGATGGCAAAGTTCACGCGCGGATCATCGAGCATCCATTTTGCGTAATCCGGCTTCACCACGGCGGGTTGCGCATCGAACAAAGCCGAATAGAAGCCGATTGACCGACTGAGATCGTCGACAGCGACGTGAACATGCATGCGCTTCATGGAGGAAGCTCCTTTTAAGCGGGAACCTTGGCGCGTTTCGTACGCGCGGGCTTGCAGACAACAGTTGGCGCGCATTGCTCGGGCTCACCGCGACAACAATTTTGGGTGAGATAAGAGATCAGCCCGTTCATCGTGTCGTAGCGCGCGGCATAGATCATCAAACGGCCCTCGCGTCGTACGGTTACGAGTCCTGCCTGCCGCAATCGATCGAAGTGGAAGGTAAGCGTATTCGGCGCGAGCTTGAGGGTGCCGGCGACACGGCCCGCAGGCATGCCTTCCGGTCCTGCCTGCACAAGCAGGCGATAAACGTCGAGCCGATTGTTCTGGGCGAGCGCGGCCAGAGCAGTTACTGCGTCTAATTGTTCCATAATTCAGCGAATATCGAAATTAAATCTCAGCGTCAAGAGATATTTCGAGATCTATTGAAACGTCCATGGCTGGCAACGGAGCGGCTCCTGCCAATGTGACCAATTCTGAAACGAAAGGAGCGGGAAATGCCCGGAAATTTATTCACACCGCGTGCGCGGTGAGCGCGTCGACGATGCCGTCGACGATCTCCTCGACCATCGCCTTGTCGTCGCCCTCGCCCATGATGCGGATCACCGGTTCGGTGCCCGACGGCCGCACCACCAGTCGGCCGTGGCCGTTGAGGCGATTTTCGGCATCCGCGATCGCGGAGCGCACTTTGGCGTGTTCGAGCGGCTTGCCGCCGCGGTATTGCACGTTGCGCAGCACCTGCGGCAGCGGCTCGAAGCGGTGGCAAACCAGCGACACCGGCTTATTCTTCTTTTTCACGACCGCAAGCAATTGCAACGCGGCGATGAAACCGTCGCCGGTGGTGGTGTAATTCGACAAGATAATGTGACCGGACTGCTCGCCGCCGACGTTATAGCCCTGCTGGCGCATGCATTCGAGCACGTAGCGGTCGCCGACCGGGGTGCGAACGAGCCCGAGCTTCAGCGATTTCAGGTGTTGCTCGAGGCCGAGATTGGACATCACCGTGGCGACGATGCCGGGCTTGGTGAGCAGATGGTCCTCCGCCCAGCTCTCCGCGATCACCGCGAGGAGCTGGTCGCCGTCGATCAGGTGGCCGTGCTCGTCGGCAATGACGACGCGGTCGGCGTCGCCGTCGAGCGCGATGCCGACGTCGGCGCGCATCTCGCGCACTTTGTGCGTGAGCGCGTCGGTCGCGGTCGAACCGCAGTCTTGATTGATATTGAGGCCATCCGGCTCGACGCCGATCGGGACGACTTCGGCGCCGAGCTCCCACAGCGCGTCGGGCGCCACGCGATAGGCGGCGCCGTTGGCGCAATCGATGACGACGCGCAAACCGTCGAGCGAAAGATTGCGCGGCATGGTGCGCTTGGCGAATTCGATGTAGCGGTCGTGAACGCCGTCGATGCGCTTGGCGCGGCCGAGTTCCGCGCTCTTGGCGAGCCGCTTGGTCATGTCGCCGTCGATCAGCGCCTCGATCTTATGCTCGACCTCGTCGGACAGCTTGTAGCCGTCCGGCCCGAACAGCTTGATGCCGTTGTCGTCGAACGGATTGTGCGAAGCGGAAATCATGACGCCGAGATCGGCGCGCATCGAGCGTGTCAGCATGGCGACCGCCGGGGTCGGCATCGGACCGAGCAGCAGCACGTCCATGCCGACCGAGGTGAAGCCGGCGACCAGCGCCGTCTCGATCATGTAGCCGGACAGCCGGGTATCCTTGCCGATGACGATGCGATGGCGATGCTCGCCGCGGCGGAAGACAAGGCCGGCCGCCTGTCCCACCTTGAGCGCCAATTCCGGCGTAATCACGCCGTTGGCGCGGCCGCGAATACCGTCGGTGCCGAAATATTTGCGAACCATCTATGGGCCCCCACCGCCTGCCCCTGGAATGGCGATATTAGCCCGTTCCTGGTCTTAACTGCTTCAAAAAATATTGGGTAATCTTACCAACTCGCGCAACTGCGCGTTTATCATAAGGACGAGCGGAATCAACAAGATAAAGACGTAGCGCGCCGGCCGGTCGGAACCGGCTAGCGCTTTTGCGCCTCATTCTTGTCATGCACGCTTCGCCCCGGTTGAGTGACGGACACCGGATCGGAACCGGGAAAGGTATCCTCCAGGCCGCGTTCGAGCGCGTCATCGAGCCGTTCCTGCCGCCTTGCGTCCCGGTTGCGGCGCTTGCCGTCGCGATCCTTGGCGTCGGGCTCAGGCCCGGCAGCATCCGATTGCAGCGTTCGATTTCTGTTCCAATCATCCATTATTGTCGCCCTTCGCAAATGGCGGCCGCGGGGTCTGTAGCAAGCCATTGAAATAACGATTGATCGACCCCCGCGGTTCCGCGGCTGCTACCTGCCGGCAACAGGCGTGCTTTGTGCTATGAAAGGCGGACTGGAAAGCTGGGTACGGCGCTCATGAAGACCATAACTTGCATCGAGGACCTGCGGCAGACCTATCATGGCAAGGTCCCGCGCGCGTTCGTCGATTATTGCGAAGCGGGCTCCTATGCCGAGCAAACGCTGCGCGCCAACCGCGCCGATCTCGAGCGCATCACGCTGCGCCAGCGCATCCTGCGCGACGTCGCAAATCGCAGCACCAAAACGACGATCCTCGGCGAGCCCGCGCTGCTGCCGCTAGCGCTGGCGCCGGTCGGGCTTACCGGCATGCAGCGCGGCGACGGCGAAATCCTGGCGTGCCGCGCGGCGCAGCAAGCGGGGATTCCTTACACGCTTTCGACCATGTCGATCTGCTCGATCGAGGATGTCGCGGCGGCCGTCGACAAGCCGTTCTGGTTCCAGCTCTATGTCATGAAGGACCGCGGCTATATCCGCGCGCTGATCGAGCGCGCCGGTGCCGCCAAATGTAGCGCGCTCGTTCTCACCGTCGACCTTCAGGTTATCGGTCAACGTCATCGCGACATCAAGAACGGCATGACCGTTCCGCCGGAAATCCGCATCAAAAACCTGATCGACATCGCCACCAAGCCCGCCTGGGCGATGGGCGTGTTGCGCGGCAAGCGCAAGACTTTCGGTAATATCGCCGGTCACTATCCCGGCATGACCAACGTCAGCGTGCTGTCGAAGTGGATCGCCGAGCAGTTCGATTCGTCGCTGAGCTGGAAAGACGTCGAGTGGATCAAAAGTCTTTGGCCCGGCAAGCTCATCCTCAAGGGCATCCTCGACGTCGAGGACGCGCGCATTGCGGCCAAGGTCGGCGCGGCGGCCCTGGTCGTGTCCAATCACGGCGGTCGCCAGCTCGACGGCGCGCCGTCTTCGATTTCCGCACTGCCGCCGATCGCCGACGCGTTCGGCTCCGACATCGAAGTCATGTTCGACGGCGGCATCCGCTCGGGCCAGGACGTCATGCGCGCGCTCGCGCTCGGCGCGCGTTCCTGCATGATCGGCCGCGCCTATATTTACGGGCTCGGCGCCGACGGCCAGGCCGGCGTCGCTCGCGCCATCGAGATCATCCGTAACGAGCTCGACATATCGATGGCGCTGACCGGAGTACGCAGCATCGCCGACATCGATCGCCGCGTCATTGTGGCGATGTAAATATCGGCCGGCCCGGTGCAACCAAAGCCGCGATTTGGCGTTGTTTCCGCGCCGTCAACCTTATGAAAAGGTTATCGTGATACCCAAACTGCCACGCAAACGGTGCCCAGTTTGGCGCCGCCTTGAGCGAGATGAGTAGCGTTATGCGGAAGCTTTTCCTGGCGACAGCAGTTCTTGCCGGGGCGGTGGCGGCTTCGAACGCGCGCGCCGACATGGTGGGCGCAGTGGCCGGCGCCGGAACCGGCCTCGTCGTTGCCGGCCCTCCCGGCGCGGTGGTTGGCGGCGTGGTCGGCGCGGTGTGGGGCAAGCCGTTCTGGGGCCCGTCCATCGGCAAGGGCCACTGCTGGACGGACAACAATTTCCACCGCCATTGCAACAAGCACTGGTGAAGGTCATTCCGGGACGCGGGCAAAGCCCGCGGGCCCGGAATCTATATTCGCAGTCGGTGGTTATGGATTCCGGGCTCGCCGCTGAGCTTGTCATCGGGCCGGCCACTTCGGGCCGGACCCGTTGGCGGCGCCCCGGAATGACAAGTTACTCTTCCTTGTACCCATACGCCTGCGCGTTGCCGGTCGCGCCGTAATATTTGTACGGCAGGAATTTTCCCGACATCGAGATTTTGACCCGATCGCCTTTGGGGTCGGCTTGGCGCTCCATGGCGAGGTCGAAGTCGATCGCCGACATGATGCCGTCGCCGAACTCTTCCTCGATCAGCACCTTCAATGCCGGGCCGTTGACCATCACCAGTTCGTAGAACCGATAGATCAGCGGATCGGTCGGCGGCATCGGCGAGCCGCGGTTTGGCACCTCGTTGAGCAGCGCCTGTTCGCTCTTGCTGAGCCCGAACAATTCGGCGGCCTTGGCCGCCTGCGGCTTGGTCAGCTTCATCTGGCCGAGCACCGCGCCGGTGATCAAGACCGGCGACATGCCGCCGATTTCGCCGCAGATATATTTCCAGCTCCAGCCCTTTTCACGCTTGATGCCGATGAGCTTCTCGGTCAGTTCGGCTCGTGTCATGGACGACCTCCTGTTGATTTAGCACGGCTAATGCCCGGACAAGGAGCAATTGCCGTGCCAAATGGCGCTCGCCGTATTGAATAACCCTACGGCACCATGTCGCCGATGCCGACATTGATGCGCGCGGTCTGCAGCGAGCCGTCGGGCGCCTTCTCGGGACGGAACACGGAAACCAGAGCGCCGGGCTTGAGCTGGTCCTTGGTGCCGGGGACATACATGCGAATCTTCGCATCCGAGCCGATGACGATCTTTTGCTCGCCGCCCTTGTATTTGACCATGACGACCTGGCCGTCGACGCTCGACACGATGCTGTCGGCCGTGCCGTTGGTCATGGTCGAGCCGGGGCGATCCCACGGCCGGAAGCCCTCGCCGGTGCCGCGTTGCGATTCGGAAAAGATCGTCACTTGAATCGCCTTCTGACTTCCATCCGGCTGCGGCATGGCGCCGACACCGATGAAGTCGTTCGGCTTCACATCGGCGATGGTTGCCGCCTTCACTCCGAATACGTTGGCGTTGTCCAGGAGCTTTACGCTCACGTCCGGCCCTTGGGCTTGCTTGATGAAAACCGTCGAGCCCTCAATCTTGTCGAGCGTACCGCGTATCGCCTGCGGCGGCGGCTGCTGCGCCAGTGCCGCCGTCGCCGCGAGCGCGGCGGCAAAGATTACAGTGCAGCGAAATGCGGTTGTCATGTCACGCTCCAAAACAATGACGCAGGCGCGTCGTCCGCAAGCTCACATCGGCGGAGATTGCGGTCGTTACCGCCACACGCCGTAATCGCCGAATTGAATATTTGGAGCTTCGAACGTGCCGTCCGGAAGTTTCTTCGCGGCAAAGACGGCGATTTTTTGTCCCGGCTTCAGATCGGCAATGGATTTTTTGGCGAGGGTGACGATTGTCGTGGTTGGCGACACGACGACTTTCTGTTCACCGTCCTTATACTTCAACGTCAGCGTTTGGCCATCGACGCCGGCAGTCTCCTGATCCACAGTCGCATTCGTCATCGTGCTATTGGGCTCGTAGTCCCACGGACGGTGGCCTTCGGCAAGGCCATGCGATGCTTCCGGGAAAATGGCGACCACCACGGCTTTTTGACTGCCGTCGGGCTGCGGCATGCCGGTCACTGCAATGTAAGAGTTCGGTTTGATATCGGCGAGCGATGCTTTGACAACCTCGGTTGCTGGCGCATTGTCGGCGAGTTTGATCTTTATTTCCGCGCCGTCGCGCGATTTCACGGTCAGCATCGGGCCGTCGATGCTTTCGATGGGCGCACGCACGCGCACGGGCGGTGGCTGCGGCGCCTGCGCCACGGCAAACGACGTGGCAAAGAGCACCGCAAAGGCGCTCGCGCCCACCATTCGTCGTGTCAGAATTGACATGTTACTCCTCCCTCTGACTGACGCCTGCAGTTTATGGCGACAGGTTTAAAACCCCGAAGACGCAAGCTTATTCCTAGGGGCTCGCCGGCGGAAGGGCGAGATCGGCTTCGAGCAGCGCCCGCAGTTCCGCGGTCACTTCCGGTCTTTTCCCGAACCACAGCAGAAAACCGCGCACGGCCTGATGCATCAGCATACCGAGCCCATCGGCGGTGCGTAAATCGCGTGCCCTGGCGGTTCGGATCAGCGGGGTGACCAGCGGCACATAGACAAGGTCGGCGACGATAGCGTTACTTGGCAGGCGCCCAACTTCGAGGGCGAGATCGGGCGCTCCAACCATGCCGAGCGTCGTCGCATTCACGACGAGTTCCGCATCGTCGAGCACGGCATTGCGATCGTCCCAGCGGGCAGGGTGGATGCGCGCGCCATAGCGCGCATGCAGGGCCTCGGCACGCCGCGGCGTTCGGTTGACCACGACGATACGCTCGACGCCGCGCTCGCGAAGTCCGTGAACGACCGCGCGCGCGGCACCGCCGGCGCCGAGCACGACGGCTTTGCCCAAATTGCGATCCCAACCGGGCGCGCAGGCGTCGAGATTGTCCAAAAAACCCTCGACGTCGGTATTGGTCGAGCGAACGACGCCGTCGAGCCACAGCGTATTGGCGGCGCCGACGGCGCGGGCGCGGTCGTCCGGCTGCGACCAGGCGAGCGCCGCTTCCTTGTGCGGCACCGTGACATTGGCGCCGACGTAGCCGCGCGCTTCGAGCGATTCCAGAAACGCGCGGAATTCACCCGGCGGCACCGCCTCGCGCCGGTATTCGCCCGGAATGCGGTAGGCTTTGAGCCAATAATTATGAATAAGCGGCGAGCGCGAATGTTCGACCGGCCAGCCGATGACGCAGGCCGCGCGGGCGCGCGCCGTCACGCCTCGTCCACCACTTTATTGCGCAACACGCCGATCTCGGGGCACTCGACTTCGATCGTGTCGCCCGGCTTGAGCCAAACCGGCGGATCGATCTTTGGCGTCTTTTTGACCGGCGTGCCGGTGCAGATGATGTCGCCGGCCTTGAGCGTCATGAAACCCGTCGTATAGGCGATAATGTCGGCGAACGAGAAGATCATGCTCGCCGTGGTGTCGTCCTGCGTCACCTCGCCGTTCTTGCGCACGGTCAGACGCAGCGGCTTCGTCAGGTCGAACTCGGTTTCGATCCACGGCCCGATGCCGCCGCTGGCGTCGAAATTCTTGCCCTGGGTGACGTTGAATTGGCCGTGCCGCGTCCAATCGCGGATGGTGCCTTCGTTGCACAGCGTCAGGCCGGCGATCATGGCGAGCGCGCGGTCTTTCGCCACGTGCTTGCAGTCGCGGCCGATGACGATCGCGATCTCGCCCTCGTAGTCGAGCTGCTCGGAGATTTTCGGCCGCACCAGATTTTGCCCCGATCCGACCAGCGAATTCGGCGCGCGATAGAACATGCTCGGATATTTCGGAGTGTTGGTGACATTATAGTCCGCCCCGCGGTTGGCGTAGTTGATGCCGACGCAGAGGATCTTTTCCGGCGCCGCAAGCGGCGGCAACAACTCGACTTCGTTAAGCGGCACGTCCGGACGCACGCCATCGGAGGCCGCCTTCACCTGGTCGAGAGCTTGCGCGCGAAACACCTCGCCAAGGCTGGCGAAGCGGAGCAGCCGCGGGCGCAGATCGACGATGCCATCGCCGGCGACCACGCCGAAACTCGGCCGGCCGCGCAAAGCGTAGCTGGCAAGGCGCATGTCGTAGCTCCTGACTGTCACCGTCCGGGCGATGTGTTAGAAGTCGGCGCGGCAACCGTCAACGGCGATCTCCCTCTCTCCGCCGCGCGGGGAGAGACTCGGGGTGAGGGAATGCGAGCGCTCTTCCTCGACTGCAACGATCAACTGGCGCCGGTGTGGCGGCGGGTGCTGCGTGCCGACGACCCGCCGATCGACGTCAATCGCACGCCGTTTGAGCAGTCCGAATTGCCGCGCGTGCTGAACGGCTACGACATCGCCATCGACGATCACTCCTATATGCCGACGCCGTTGGTCGATCGCTGCGTTCGGCTCAAGCACATCGTCTTTCTCGGCACCGGGCCGGCGAGCTACATGAGTCTCGCCGACATGGCGGCGCGCGGCATAAAAGTTCACACCATCAGGAACTATGGCGACACCGCGGTCGCCGAGCACGCGATCGCGCTGTTGCTTGCCTCGTGCCGCGACATCGCGCGGATGGATCGCGAAGTGCGCGCCGGCACCTGGGTACCGCACGAAGGCGTGCAGCTTCTCGGCAAGACGCTGGGCGTGATCGGGCTCGGCGGCATCGGCAGCGAGGTGTTGCGCATCGGCCGCGGGCTTGGCATGGAGGCAATCGCCTGGAACCGCACGCCGCGTCCGGGCTTCCCGCTCGTTGACCTCGACGAACTCTTGGCGCGCTCCGACGCGATCTCGATGAATCTCACGCTCAACGAGGAGACGCGCGGCTTTCTCGGACCCGCGCAGTTTGCGCGCATGAAGCCCGGCGTGATTTTCGTCAATACCGCGCGCGCCGGCTTGGTCGATGAGGCCACATTCATCGACGCGCTGCAATCGGGCCGCATCCGCCATGCCGGGCTCGATGTGTTTCACGCCGAGCCGCTTGAGCCCGACAATCCGCTGGCGCGCATGGCCAACGTGACGCTCACGGCGCATGCCGCCTTCCGCACGCTCGAAGCGTCGATGACGCTGTTGCGCCGCGCCATCGACATCGTGCGTTCCATCGTGGGCAACGAGGTGGTATGAGGGCGTCAGCCGTTTTCGGATCGGTCATGAGCGAGCGCGATCTTGAA
Organism: uncultured Alphaproteobacteria bacterium; assembly: GCA_963823225.1. Taxonomy (GTDB): domain Bacteria; phylum Pseudomonadota; class Alphaproteobacteria; order Rhizobiales; family Xanthobacteraceae; genus BOG-931. The sequence continues at coordinate 178,603 of CAWGKM010000003.1, forward strand.
GTCAGCCTGTGCGTGAATGGCGAGGTCGTGCGCCAGCGCGTCGAGCCCCGCAGGACGCTGGTCGATTTCCTGCGCGAAGATTTGGGACTGACCGGCAGCCATATCGGCTGCGAGCAGGGCGTGTGCGGCGCCTGCACGGTGCGCCTGGACGGCGAAGTGGTGCGCGGCTGCCTCGTGCTGGCCGTGCAGTGCGATGGCGCCGAGGTCGAGACCATCGAAGGCATCTCGGATTCCGGCGCGATTGCCGACCTCCAGGAGGCATTCCAGAGGCGCAATGCGTTGCAATGCGGGTTCTGCACGCCCGGCATGCTGATCGGCGCACAGGCGCTTCTGTCGCGCGGCGGAGTGCCGAGCCGTGATATGATCCGCGAGCATATTTCCGGCAATTACTGCCGCTGTACCGGCTACCAGGCCATCGTCGACGCCATCGAGTTCGTCGCGCAGGCGCGCGCGGGAGCGACGGCATGAAAATCGCCGACGATCAGCCGTCCGGGCTTAGCGCGCTCGACCGGCCCAATTCCTATATCGGCCGCTCGGTGCCGCGGCCCAATCTGGCGCGGTTGACGCACGGCCGCGGCCAATATGTGACCGACGTCGTGCTGCCGCGCATGGCCCATGTCGCCTTCGTGCGCTCGCCGCACGCGCATGCCCGTATCGAACGCATCGCGACGGCGGCGGCGAAAAACGCTCCCGGCGTGGTCGCGGTCGTCACCGGCGCGGAGCTTGCCAAGATCATCACGCCCTGGGTCGGCGTGCTCACCCATCTCAAGGGCATCAAATCGGCGCCGCAGCATGCGATCGCCGTCGAGCGCGCCTGCTGGCAGGGCGAGGCGGTCTGCGCCGTGGTCGCGAAGACGCGCGCCGAGGCCGAGGACGCCTGCGCGCTTGTCGGCGTCGATTATGAAGTCTTGCCCGCCGTCACCGACGCCGAAACCGCGCTGGACGCCAAAACGCCGGTGATCCATCCCGAGCTTGGCGACAACCTGACTTTCGAGCGCGCGCTCAACGCCGGCGATCCCGACAAGGGTTTTGCCGAGGCCGACGCCGTGGTCGAGACGACTTTTACGTTCGGCCGCCATACCGGCGTCACCAACGAGCCGCGCGCCGTCGTCGCGGACTGGAATCCGGGCGAAGCGCGCCTGACCGTCTATCAGGGCACGCAGGCGCCGCATATGACGCAAAACCTGTTCGCCAAACATCTTGGTCTCCACGAGCACCAGGTGCGCGTTCTCACCAAGGATGTCGGCGGCTCGTTCGGCATCAAAGTGCACATCTATGCCGACGAAATGGCGACGGTGGCGCTGGCGAAGCTTTTAAAGCGGCCGGTTAAATTCGTCGCCGACCGTTTCGAAAGTTTTGTCACCGACATCCATGCGCGCGACCATCGCGTCAAAGCGAAAATCGGGGTCAAGCGCGACGGCGCGATCACCGCGTTCGAGATCGACGATTTGACCGGCATCGGGCCCTACTCGGTCTATCCGCGAACCAGCGGCATCGAAGCCAACCAGGTCGTCAATCTGGTCGGCGGCCCTTACACGTGCGCGAATTACCGCGCCCGCGCCCGCGTCGTCTTTCAGAACAAGAACGTCATGTGCCAATACCGCGCCGTCGGCCATCCGATCGCGACCGCGGTGACGGAAGGCCTGGTCGAGCTGGCGGCGGCGAAGATCGGCATGGATGCGGCGGAAATCCGGCGGCGCAATCTTTTTGCCGACGACATATATCCCGCGACCGGCGCCGCCGGGTTGAAATTCGAAGGCCTGTCGCATCACGCTTCGCTCGCCAAAATTTTGCAGATGATGGATTACGCAAAACTGCGCGCCGAGCAGGCGCGCTTGCGCGGGCGGGGAATCCATCGCGGCATCGGCTTGGCCTCCTTCATCGAAGTGACCAATCCGTCCGCGGCGTTCTACGGCGTCGGCGGCGCGCGCATATCGTCGCAGGACGGCGCCACAGTGCGGCTCGACGCGGCGGGCGCGGTGTTCGTCCATTCCGGCGTCACCGAGCAGGGTCAGGGCGCCGAATCCGTCTTGGCGCAGTGCGTGGCCAGCTCGTTCGGCGTGCCGATCGAGCGCGTGCGCGTTCTCACCGGCGACACCGACAATACGCCCTATGGCGGCGGCACCTGGGCGTCGCGCGCGGCCGGCATCGGCGGCGAGGCGGCGTGGCAGGCCGGCAAGGCGCTGCGGGCAAACGTGCTCTCCGCCGCCGCGTCGATCCTGCAGGCCGACCAGAAGACGCTCGATATCCGCGGCGGCATCGTGGTCGATGCCGACACCGGGCGCGAGCGCATGGGACTCGATGAAGTGGCGCGCGTGGTTTATTTCCGGCCCGACACTTTGCCGCCGGGATTCCAAGCCGAATTCATGGTCACGCGCCATTACGTGCCGCGGGCCTGGCCGTTCGCCTTCACCAACGGCGTGCAAGCGTCCTATCTCGAGATCGACATCCGGACCGGCGAGATAAAACTGCTCAAGCACTGGTGCGTCGAGGATTGCGGCACGGTGATCAACCCGCAGCTCGTCGACGAGCAGATCCGCGGCGGTATCGTGCAAGGCATCGGCGCCGTTTTGTTCGAGCACTGCCTCTACGACGAGGCCGGCCAGCTGCTGAACGGCAACATGATGGATTATCTGGTGCCGATGGCCGGCGAAATGCCGGACATCGACATCGGCCACGTGGTGACGCCGACGGCGGATTCCGAGCTTGGCGCCAAAGGCGCGGGCGAAGCCGGCACCGCCGGCGCGCCGGCTTGCGTGATGAACGCGGTCAACGATGCGCTGCGCCCGCTCGGTGCCGCCCCGATCGTTGAGATGCCGATCACGCCCGAGCGCGTGCTCGCCGCGCTGCCAAAATAGTCCTCACCCTGAGGTGCTCGGCCGAAGGCCGAGCCTCGAAGGGCGACGCTATGCAATTTCGTTTGGCGGCCATCCTTCGAGGCTCGCTTCGCTCGCACCTCAGGATGAGGCTATACAATGCTTCCATGCCGTCCCGGAGAAATCCCAAAGTTGTCGCCATGATCGTCGGCTCGGCGATCATCATGCAGCAGATCGATTCGACCGTGATCACCACGGCGCTGCCGCAGATGGCGATCTCGCTGCACACCGATCCGGTACGGCTCAGCGTGGCGGTCACCGCTTATCTGCTCAGCCTTGCGGTATTCGTTCCGGTGAGCGGCTGGGCGGCGGACCGGTTCGGCGGCCGCACCATCTTCCGCGCGGCAATCGCGCTTTTCACGCTCGGCTCGATCCTGTGCGGGGTGAGCGGCAACGTGTTCGATCTGACGGCGGCGCGGGTATTGCAGGGTCTCGGCGGCGCCATGATGGTGCCGGTCGGGCGCCTCGTCCTGTTCCGCAGTGTTGAGAAAACGGCGCTTGTTGCCACGATGGCTTACTTACAAGTGCCTGCGCAGCTCGGCCCGGTGCTCGGACCGCCGATCGGCGGCTTCATCACCACGTATTTCTCCTGGCGCTGGATTTTCCTGGTCAATGTCCCAATCGGCATACTCGGCATCGTGCTGGTTACGCTATTCTTCGATAATCCAAAGGAAGACACGCACCGCCCATTCGACATGATCGGCTTTGTGCTCATCGGCGCCGCGCTGTTCTGCATGATGTACAGCATCGAGGCCGTCGGCCGCGGGCGGGCTGACATTGACGAGCTTGTCGTGCTGCTCATCCTCAGCGTCGTGCTGGGCACGCTCGCGCTGCGCCATTTGCGGCGCTGCCCGTATCCCGTGCTCGACCTTTCGGTGTTTCGCATCATCACGTTTCAAACCGGCATCAGCGGCGGCTCGCTGTTTCGTGCCGGCGCCGGCTCGCTGGTTTTTCTGCTGCCGCTGTTGCTCCAGGTCGTGTTCGGCATGACGGCGTTTGCCTCGGGCATGATTACCTTTGCAACCGCGGTCGGCTCGATGTCGATGAAAGTGACGGCAAAGCCGATCCTGCGCCGCTTCGGCTTCCGCAAAGTCATTATCGTCAACAGCGTGATCAGCGCTGCAACTATTGCCATGTGTGCATTCTTCACCGCGGCGACGCCGGTGGCCCTGATCTTCGTGCTGCTGTTGATCGGCGGCTTCTTCCAGTCGCTGCAATTCACCGCCACGCAGGCCATGAGCTATGCCGACATCGAGCAGCCGCAGATGAGCACGGCGACCAGCATCCTCAGCATGTCGCAGCAATTGAGCCGCGGCTTCGGCATCGCGCTCGCGGCGGCGCTGTTGCATTTATCGCTCGCTTGGCGTGGCGCGAGCACGCTCGGCACCGTCGATTTCATGGTGGCGTTCGGCGGCGCGGCGACGCTGGCGCTTGCTCAATCTCCCGTTCGGCTGGGTGTTGCGCCACGATGCCGCCGCCGCGGTCAGCGGCCACCGGGCGCAGATCAGCGATCGGATTGCGTAAGCCCTTGGCTTAAGTCCTTGGCGGTGCCGGTCTTGCCCGCAGTCCGCCGCCTTCTACAATGACTGCGGAGGCGACGCGGCAATGAGCCCTTGGAAAGACCGAGCAGGTTTTGATCGTCGGCGGCGGCATCGGCGGGCTCGCGGCGGCCTTGGCGCTGTCGCGCCGGGGAATTGCCGCGCAGGTCATCGAGCAGGCGGCCGAGTTCAAGGAGATCGGCGCCGGCATTCAGCTCGGGCCCAACGTGTTCTGGATGTTCGACGTGCTCGGCCTGATCGAGCCGGTCAGCGCGCTCGCGGTGTTTCCCAACAATCTCATTATGATGGACTCGATCACCGGCGAGGAAGTCACCCGCATTCCGCTCGGCGACGCCTTTCGCAAAAAATTCCATCACCCCTATGCGCTCATTCATCGCGCCGATTTGCATAATGTGCTGCTCGAAGCCTGCCGCAAGTCCAATCGCATCCGCCTCGATCCGTCGCAGAAAGTCGTCAAGGTCGACGAGACGCGCGACGGCGTGGCGGTGAAGACCGAAAGCGGCAAAGAGTATCGCGGCGCCGCCTTGATCGGCGCCGACGGATTATGGTCGACCATCCGGCAAATGCTGGTCGGCGACGGCAAGCCCAAACCCGCCGGCCACATCACCTATCGCGCCGTGCTGCCGACCTCGGAAATGCCGGAGAAATTCCGCTGGCGCGACATGGTGCTGTGGGCCGGCGAGAAGGTGCACCTGGTGCACTATCCGCTGCGCACCGGCGAACTGTTCAATCTCGTCGCGGTGTTTCATTCCAACCGCTACGAAGAGGGCTGGGACAGTTTCGGCGATCCGAGCCGAGCTGCACGAGCGTTTCGCCAAGACCTGCGAGCCGGTGCGCACGCTTCTCAACAAGATCGAGAGCTGGCGCATGTGGGTGTTGTGCGATCGGCCGCCGATCAAGGAATGGAGCCGCGGCCGCATCACGCTGCTCGGCGACGCCGCGCATCCGATGCTGCAATATCTGGCGCAGGGCGCCTGCATGGCGATCGAGGACGCGGTGTGCCTCGCCGGCAAAATCGTCGAGAGCGAGGGCGATTACGCCGCGGCGTTCCGCGCCTATCAAGCAGGCGCGTTATCTGCGCACCGGCCGCGTGCAGATCATGGCGCGCGTCTATGGCGAGTTCTATCACGCCTCGGGCGTGGCGAAGGAGCTGCGCAACATGATGCTCGGCGCGCGCACGCCGGACGACGCCATGGCCGGGATGGAATGGCTCTACGGCGAGCCGAAGGAGCTGACGCAAAACACCTCTCCCCGCGCAGCGGGGAGAGGGAGCTAATCCCTCGCGCGATGGAAATCCGGCGTGGGCGGCGGGCCCCACACATTGGTCTTGCCGGCGACCCAGGTCTTCGGTCGCTGCGGCGTGTCCTGATGCCACGGCCGCGGCTCGAAATAGCCGAGCTCCTCGTCCACCATCTGATCGAGCTCGCAGAAAAATTCGATCACCTGATCGTCCGGATTGCGGTGATAGGTGGCGATGTTGTGACCGGGCCCATGGCGCAGCGGTCCCCAGATGATCGGGATTTTCTTTTGCCCGAACAGGTCGCAGGAATTCTGCAAATGGATGAAATCCTTCAGCTCGAAGGCCATGTGATGCATTTTGCTATTGCTGCTGCGGATGAAATTCACGGTATGATGATCGGTATTGCAGCGCATGAATACGAAAAAGTCGTCGATCCAGTCGGAAACTTTGAAGCCGAGAACCTTTTCGTAAAACTCCGCGGTCTTCTGCGGGTCGTCGACCACCCAGGCGACATGGCCGAGTTTTAACGGCCCGACGCCGTGATGCGCCAAGTGCTTGCCGAGGTAGCTCCATTCCTTGAACAGCGCGATGGTGGTGCCCTTGTTGTCGCGAAACGTCAGCACCGGCCCGATGCCGGGAATCGAATCGTTGCGCAGTTCGCTCGGCACGCCGTGCTTGCCGAGTTCGCGGGCGAGTGCGCCGAAGTCGGAATCCGGGGAGACCTCGAACGACAGCATGATGCAGCGTTCGGCATCGCCCTTGTTGATCTGGACGGCGAGCTGGCCGATTTTGGTCGCGAGGAACGCCCGGTCCTTGTCGCGCTCGGCAAGCACGAGTCCCATCACTTCCGTGTAATAGTCGATCAGGCGGGGAACGTCGGGCGTCTCGAATGTAGCGTGTCCGATGCGTCTTGCTTTTATCATGGTCGTTCTCCGGCCTTCCGATCCGAACCGGAATCAATCACCGCGCCACAGCGAACTCAAGAGCGGTCATCCGGCGGCCTTGCCAATCGCGCGGGTTCGCGGTTTGGTCGCGGCCCGGATTTTGACTTGAAGGAGGGAACGCCCATGGTTTCCGAAAATATGGCTTCCGTAAAATGGCTGCCGTAAAGCCCGCCGGCTACAGGCTCGCGACCTATAAATCGAGCGAGGGTGCGCGCGCGGGACTCGTCGTCGGCGCGGAAGTGTTCGACGCGGCAGGGCTCACCGGCAAGCCGGCCTATGCAAGCGTCATCGGCATCCTGGCGGATTGGAAATCGGCCGAAGGCGCGCTGCGAAAGGCCGCGGCCGGCGCCGCCAAAGGCCGCGGCAAGCGCCGGCCGCTCGCCAAGACCAAATTGCTGGCGCCGGTCCGATTTCCCTCGGCAATCTATTGCGCCGGCGCCAACTATGCCGACCATGCCGCGGAAATGGCGGCGCGCGAGGGCCGGCCGCCGCCGCCCGATCCGCACAGCCAGGGACTCAAGCCCTGGCATTTCCTGAAAGCGCCGCACGCCATCGCCGATCCGGGGGCGGCGGTGAAAATCTCCGGCTACGCCAAGCAGATGGATTGGGAGGTGGAACTCGCCGCTGTGATCGGGCGCCTGGCCAAGGACGTGCCGCAGACGAACGCGCTCGCTTACGTTGCCGGCTATACGGTGGCGAACGACCTTTCCGCGCGCGACCGCGGCCGCCGGGCCGGGGTTCCCGATGCCTCGCCGTTCAAATGGGATTGGACCAAGCACAAGACGTTCGACGGCTCTTGTCCGCTCGGGCCGTGGATCGTGCCGGCGAGCGACGTCGGCGACCCGCAAAAGCTCGGCCTGAAACTCTGGGTCAACGGCGTGCTCAAGCAGAATTCCAATACCAGCGACATGATTTTCACGCTGGCCGAGCAGATCGAGCAATTGTCGGCCGGCATGACGCTTTACCCCGGCGACATCATCCTCACCGGAACGCCCGCCGGCGTCGGCGCCGGCCGCGGCGAATTTTTGCAAGCCGGCGACGTGGTGAAGCTCTGGGTGGAAAAGATCGGCGAGATCGAGAACCGGATGGTATGACGTCATTCCGGGACACGGCCGAAGTCCGCGGGCCCGGAATCCATAATCACGAAAGGGGAGGTTCTCGAAGTAAGTTCCGTCATCCTGTGGGCGGTGGTTATGGATTCCGGGCTCGCCGCTTTCGCGGCGCCCCGGAATGACGGGGTGGGAACACGGCTGGGCTTGAGCAATGCCCGTCGCGCGGGGCTTTGATCTATGTTAAAAATAGAAGCTTGGCAGCCGAGTCCGGCCGCCCAATCGCCCCGCCGAGGGCGAGCCGAAAAGGTCAAAGCAAGGGTAAAACGCGAGGGCGTAACGCAGATGGCCGAGAAATTCGTCGCGAAACTTGCGGAATTCAAAGACGGCGACCGCCGCATCGTCTTTGTCGGCGACCACGAGATCGGCGTGTTCCGGCACGACGGCGAATTCTACGCCTACACCAATTTTTGCCTGCACCAGGGCGGCCCGGCCTGTGAGGGCCTGACCATCGCCGCGGTCGAGGAACGACTGCGGCCGGACAAGACCTCGATGGGCCTGTTCTTTGCCGAGAACGAGATGCACTTCGTCTGTCCCTGGCACGGCATGGAATACGACATGCGCACCGGTGAGTGCGTCGGCAATCGCAAGATGCGGCTGAAGAAGTACAAGACCGTGCAAAAGGGAGAAGACCTCTATGTCGTCGCCTAAGCGCGCGGCCAGGTCTGCGGCGAAATCCGCCGCGAAGCTTCGCCCGGCCACGGTTCGGCTGGCGCCAAAGCCGACCGTCGCGGTCGCGGATGACGCTTCGGCCGAGGCCAAGCGCGTTGCCGCGATGCTCGAGCGCAGCATCGTCGACGGCAAGCTCGACCGGGTCAGCGCCGACGCGCTGCAGGCGCTGATCGCCGCGGCCTGCCGGGTCTATACCGCGCGCCGTGAAGCCGGCGAGCAATTGGCGCCGATACCGAAGAATTCGATTTCCGCCACCGACGTCATGGTTACGGCGAGCGGATTGCTAAGAGCAGCCGATCTCGCCGTGTTCGAGCTCGGCATGTGGCAGAACTGGACGGGCCGCTGAACCCGTCATCGGAAAGATTTTGGAACGGAGAAACGCTATGGATCTCATCGCCGATCGCGGTCGCCGCGTAACGATCGAGGAGCTCAACACCTCCCGCTTGCTGGCCCATGCGCGCAAGCAGGCCCACCGGCGCAGTCTCGACGACGTGGTGATCGTCGACGTCGATGCGCATCACTACGAGAACGAAAGCTTCGACGAGTTTCTGCCCTATATGGAAAACGACGTGTTGCGCCAGCTCAGCATGTCGAGCCGCAGCAGGACGAACCGAGTTGGCATCAGCCCGACTCAAGTCGGCTATCAGGACATGGGCGGCCGCGTCACCCGCTACCCGATGCGCAGCTCGGAAAAGACCGAGGGTCTCAAAGGCGCACAGCGTGACATTCAGCTTGGGCACCGCTGGATGGACGCGATGAGCGTCGATTATTCCTGCCTGTTCCCGACCGGCATGCTCAATATCGGGCTGCATCCGCAGAAGGAAATGGAGGTCGAGCTGTGCTGGGCCTATAACCGCTGGCTCACCGAAAAAATCCTCCCGGAGTCGGACAACCGCTTCTTCTCGATGCTGTGCCTGCCGTTCAATACGCCGGAAGCGGCGCTGCGCCAGGTCGAGATGTTCGGCGACCGCAAGCATGTCGGCGGCTTCATGGTGACCACCGTGCGCTCCGACTGCGCGGTCTATGACAACGCTTACATGAAGCTCTACCGCGCGCTCGAAGAGCGCGGCCTGGTGCTGTCGTTCCATTCCGGCCCGAACTGGGGCGAGCCGATCTACAAAAGCTGCAATCGCTTCCTCGCAGCGCACGCGCTCGGGTTCACCTGGTACAACGTGCTGCATTGCACGAACTGGGTGGTCAACGGCATGGGCGAGCGCTTTCCCAAACTGCCGGTGATCTGGATCGAGTCCGGCCTCGCCTGGGTGCCGTTCCTGATGCAGAAGCTCGACCACGAATACATGCTGCGGCCGTCGGAAGCGCCGTTGCTCAAAAAGAAGCCGTCGGACTATATGCGCGACATGTACTATTCCTCGCAGCCGATGGAGATCCAGGACATGGGCGCGCTGGAATGCACGTTCCGCATGATGAATGCCGAGACGCAGCTCCTGTATTCCTCGGACTACCCGCACTGGGATTTCGACTTGCCGTCGACGATCTGGGATCTGCCGTTCCTGTCGGAGAAGGCCAAGCACAACATTCTCGGCGGGACCGCGGCGCGGCTGTTCAAGCTGCCGCCGCGCAATGAGAAGCAGAAAGAGAATCTCAAGCGGTTCGGCAATCTCGCCGCCGCGGCCTGAGGCAGTGTTGAATTCAAGCACATGCCAATTTAATGGCGCGTCCAGCGCAACCATCATAGCCGGTCGGCCCAAGCGGCGATCTCTTTCAGAATCTGATCGAAGCTTGGCTTGTCACCATAGTATAAGGCGCTTGTGTCCTCATACGCCTTTTCGTAGGCTTTCCGCGTTTCCGGATTGCTTAGAACGAAGGCTTCGTTTTGCGCGATATTCGGATTGTCGCCGCGACGAAATCGTTTAGCCTTATGCGCCTTGTAGGCGTCTGTCCCGATGAAGGCCTGGACCTCAGGACGCTTAAGAAGACTGTAAACGTCGTAGTAGTGACGCATAAAATCGATTGGCCGGTCCTTCGATTCCTGTTGCAGCCGGAATTTCGTTGAGATGGTCTGGAGCTTTTCAACGAGGGTGTAGCCGGGATCGTAACATGCCACGCCATTCGCTCGGTTGTCGATGATATCCACCTTGCCAGCAGCGTAGTCATACACCCACGAACTTATGTCCTTCGCGGTGTTCGGCGTTACGGTGTCGAAACCCGATTCCAGTAGAACGCCTTCTCTTACGCCGACGAGCGGCACCGCTGTCGGGTTGTAACGCAGCCGGATGCCGCCGCTGAAAAGGTTCTTATTGTCGAACTCGTGAGCGCGCTCGACCTTGATAATTCCGTCGATGCGGATTTTTTTATTCGCAAGCCAGTCATAGAAGTCCCTGCGGCTTTTGATGTGTGCAGGTTTGTCATGATTGCGCCCGGTCTTCACGTCCTGGCCTGGCGGCGGCTCAATACGGATGTCGATATCTTCCGAAAATCGGTTGATGATCTGAAAGCCCTTCGAGAGTGAAGTGCCGCCTTTTAACTCGAATTTCAGGCTCAGTCGTTGCAGCCCGTAGAGGCAGTGCATGATCCAGTAGTCTTTTTCGACCAGGGCTGGATCAATGCGCTTCTGTTGCGCGACGATACGGATCAGATCGGCAAACTGCGGATGGTTGTGAAGGTAATCAGCCGACACGAGGCGTCGCGTTCTGTTGCAAGGATCGGAAGAACTTCCTGGTCCTCACGTTACCATAATCGTGCGCGGTCCGCTGCAAGCGTGATGCATCATAGGACGCCGCACGTTCCTTCACGCGCGCGAGCACTTCATTCCGGCTTTCGGCGAGCCGGTCGAGATTATTCACGAGATCGACCAGCAGAAATTCCTGGCTCAGCCTCTTGGGAAAAGTCGGCTTGACGCGGAAATCAAACTTCCGCCCGCCCAGCACGAAAGTTCCGTGGCGCTTGTGATTATAAACGACGGTCTTGTCGTAAAGCTGGGTCGTGCCGACTCCAAGGCTATTGTAGGCGTTGGGCGAGGTGAGAAGAAACCGATCGTCTTTAAGGAAGGTGCCGACCAGCTTTTCGTCTTCCGCAGGTGCTTTCCCGAATGCCGTGTCTTTCGGATACGCGTAGAGGCCGCCCGCCAGTTTCGTGAGCGTGCCCTCCTCAACCAACTGCTTGAGGTGCCGGTCCACGGCGCTTGACCGGCGCGCCAGGTCCTCACGGCGATAGACCTGTCCCGGCCGCAGATGCCTCTTGAGTTCTTGGAGCTTCGTCATGCCTGACAATATAGGGAATTAGGCCCGTCCTTGCAAGTTTTTTCATTGACAATCCATGCACTAAGCCTATTAAACCATTGATTTTCTGGGGGGATGTCCCTCTTGTCCGGTGGGTTGTGGGGATAAAATGATACCTCTTGGAACCAATTAATCTCCCCGAGCCCCATGTCTGTACGATACTTCCGAATCGAATCGTTGCTTAGGGAATGACGTGACCGCTCTCGTACCCGCTGAAATCGCCCCCGGTTCGGTGCCGCAGCCCGCTCGAAACCTCCTCTTCATTAGCAAGGCGACGCCAGGCGATGACGAGTTTGCCTTGTGGCTCGCGCCCCGGCTGGAGGCGGAAGGCTATGTTGTGTTTGCAGATATCCTGAGTTTGGACGCCGGAACGCGCTGGCGGAAAGAAATCACCGGCACCCTTCAGAATCGCGGCATCAAGATGCTGTTGTGCTGCCGCGATAGCACGCTCGCTAGCGAGAGCGTGCAGGAGGAAATCGGCATCGCCAGCGATCTCGTGAAGCAGCTAAACGATCCGAAATTCATAATCCCGCTTCGCCTTGAGCCGTACAAGAAGCTGTTTGGAATTGGCGAGCTTCAATACGTCGACTTCGTGCGCGGCTGGGCCGAGGGATTGAACAAGTTGCTCGCTACCCTCAAGCGCCAAAAGGTCCCCTGCGATCCATCGCACATTAACATCAATCCCAATTGGGAAATCTTCAGGCGGCGTGGCGCTGTCCAAATCAAGAAGGAGCCCGAGCGTCTCACCTCGAATTGGCTACGCATTGTCGAATTACCGGATGTCATCCGCTATTTCGTGCCGACCGGCGCGGTCAATCGCTTTGCTTTGAACGATGCCTGCCAATCCTCACGCTATCCAGCGGTGGCGCGCGAGCAAGGGTTCTTTGCCTTCGGAACGTTGCCCGAAATCGATGAATCCTTTTCGGCGATCGGCAGGTTCGCGATAGCGCATGAATTCGACCTCACAAAATTCTTTAAAGATGGCACCGCACAGCTAAGGCTTGAAGGGAGAGATGCTTCAAACATTGTGAATTCCATGTTTCGGCAGGCATGGAATCGACTTTGTCGCGACCACGGCTTACTCGAATATCAGTACTCGAAAGATGCGGGCTTTCACGTCGCAAAGGGCCAAGCACAGGTCGGTCAGAAAATCCCCTGGGGCAAACAAGGTGATCGCCGTTCCTCCATGCTGAGAAACATCGCCAAGGGCTGCCTCTGGCAGTTCGGCGTGAGCGCTCTACCAGCCTCTTGGCCGTTTCCGCATTTCAAGCTCAAGTCGCGCGTCCTGTTCGCTCCGCTGAAAGGCGACGAAGCGGACGATCCGTTCGATGACGTGAAGAGACAACATCGCTTGCGCCGAACGGTGTGTAAGGGCTGGCGCAATAAGCAGTGGCACGGCCGGATCATGGCGTTTCTTGAGCTTCTCTCCGGAGAGTCGTCCTTCCTGCGGCTCCCCTTGTCGCCCTCCGCGGACATCCTGCTTGAGGCCGCGCCGCTCTTGTTCACGTCGCCCGTGAGTACGTACCTGCCAAATACGATCAGTGACGAGGAGGAAGAGTCGGATAGCTCGACCCTGGGCCGCCCCGAGCCCGAGGATGACCCGTGACCACCTTTCCTGAACCCTCTTTGGAAGTTTTACATTGCCGCGAGCCGAATCTGGAATTCGGTTTGCGCCAAGTCACGGCCCATCCCAAGGACGGCCTCTTTCTCTATCCGAACGGTTCTCGATGACATCATGGGGCTTACAAAAATCAATTATAACTCCTGCAATTTCAATGATGGCCTGCCGGTCACTGTCCGCTTTGCCAATATGGTCGGTGACGTATTGACGATGGGCTCGGCAAAAGGAGCCGACCGGCAGCCATTCAAATTCTACGTTTGACTGCGCCGAATGCCCAGGGAGAGGAGTCCCACATCGGGCATTTGCTTTATTGCCGCCTTGTGCCGGGCATCGCTTTATCGGTCCTGCCAGGGCGCTGATTTACAGGCCGCGGGCGGCCAATTGCGGCGACGATGCGGCAGCGCACACATGCCGAATCGGCATACGTCAAAATCATTAATTCATCCAATGCTTTAAATATTTTTGTGCGATGCAAAAAATGCTGGCTTTTCCGGCCTGCAGCGGCTATCCAGAACGCTTCCAGCTGACATGAGGGACGATAGAGGATGAGGACACTAACCGCGGGCCTTTTCGCTTGCCTTTTCATGGGCCTTGTTCTGGGCCTTTCCGTCACCGCAGCGAACGCCATCGATCTCGCCGAGCTGGCGCCGTGCCGGCCGGCCGCCGCGAAACTCTGCGACCACTCCGGCGGCATGACCTGGGACAACCTGTTGCGCTGCGGGGCGACGCTCGCCGCCCATAGCTGGCGCATTAGCAACGACTGCCGCGCGGTGCTGCGCAAGTACGGGCAATTGTGATCTGCCGGTTGCGATTCCACGATCTGTTGTAGCGTGCGACCTGTAGCTTAAGTCCTGTAGCGTAAGCCTGAGTTGTGAAATTAGAGCCCCGGCGCCGATAAGCGCCGGGGTTTTTCGTTTGCCTACGCCAAGGCGGTGTTAGGATCGATCAAACACTCGATGACGGGGGAGGAAACATGGCTGACGACATCCACCAAGTTTACGCGATCCGCTACGGCCATCATTCGCGCCGGTCGCCGGCGAATTTTATCGACGGCGATCCGCACGACGTGTTGCAGCCGCTCGATTTCTTCGTCTGGGCGATCGTCGGCCCCTCCGGCACGATCGTCGTCGATACCGGCTTCGACGAGGCGATGGGCAAAAAACGCCAGCGCGAAATGATAAAACCGGTGCGCGACGGGCTCGCCGCGCTCGGCATCGCGCCCGAAAGCGTCGAAAAGGTCATCATCAGTCATCTGCATTACGACCATTGCGGCAATTACGATCTGTTTCCGCGGGCGCATTATCACCTGCAGGATCGCGAAATGGCTTATGCGACCGGGCGCTGCATGTGTCACCACGCGCTGCGCCTGCCGTTCGAGGTCGAAGACGTCGTCGCCATGGTGCGCAAGGTGTTCGCCGGCCGCGCCGCGTTCCACGACGGCGAGGACGAGATCGTGCCGGGCGTCACCGTGCATCACATCGGCGGTCACTCGAAGGGCTTGCAGAGCGTGCGGGTGAAGACGCGGATCGGTTATGTCGTGCTCGCCGCCGACGCCTCGCATCTCTATGCCCATATGGACGGCGGCCGGGTATTTCCGCTCACCTACAATATCGAGGAAGTCGTCGAGGGCTACGTGACGCTGCGAAAACTCGCGACTTCGCCGCGCCATGTCGTGCCGGGCCACGATCCACTCGTGCTCGCGCGCTATCCGGCGGCAAAACCCGGCCTCGACGGCTGGGTCGTCCGGCTCGACGCCGAGCCCAAGGGCGCGTGACGAAATCGCGCGCGCCGGTTTAAGGCGTGCTGCCGCGCATCGAGGCGGGATGGCCGGGCAGCTTGAGCGGCGACCCCACGGCTACCAGTTTGTCGCCTTCGAGTCGGAAAGCGGCCAGCTCCTGTTCGCCCAGATTGGCGACATAGAGAAACCGCCCGTCGGGGCTGAAGGCGATGCCTTCGGCCAGGGCGCCGACTTGCGTCTCCCCCACCTTGCGCACCGTCTTGCCGTCGATCTTGAGCAGCACCGCAATTCCGTGGTCGTGGCGGAAAAAGGCGTTGTTCGGCGCGGAGCCACCGGAGCCGTTGGTCAAGAGCGACACCGCATAGCCGCCGGCCGGGCTTACCGCTAAACCTTCCGGCCCGTCGCCCACCGCCACCTGATCGACCACACGTGGTGGATCGAGCGTCATGTCGATGACTGCCACCGGGCTCACTTGACCGTCAGGAAGCCCTGTATTGCCATCGTGATTGACCAGGGCGAGCTTGCCGTCCGCGGTGATCTGGACGTTGTAGGGAAACACGCCGGTGATCATGTCGTAGCCCTTGTAGGTCACATTCGTGCCGTCGATGTCGAGCAGCGCGACCCTGTTCGTCAGCGCCTTGGCCACCAGCGCGCGCTTGCCGTCGGGCGTAATCGCCACGGCGGACGGTTGCTGGCTCGGCGCATCGGCGGGCGCGAGCGCCACCGTGCCGACGACGGTGACGGTCTTTCCGGAAATCGACAACACGCTCACGGTGTTTTCGGCACGGTTGGTAACGAGCGCCAAATTTCCAGCGTGATTGATGGCCAAGCCCGAAGGCTGCTTGCCGGTCTGGACCGTGGCAATGAGTGCCGGCGGCGAGACCGTCAGGTCGATGACGAAGAGTTTGTTGTCAGGGACGTTTTTCAAAGTGTCGCCGTCCTTGACCACGTCGAGCGAATTCGCCACCAGCGCCAGCTTGCCGTCCGGCGTGATCGCAAGGTTGGTCGGCGGGCCGACGACCGAGTTCTCGAGCGGCAGGCTCACGACGATGCGCGGCTTGGTGCGGTCACGGATGTCGACGATCGTCACTGTGTCCTTGCCCGGCGGGCTCAATACCGCCTTGCCGTCGTTGAAAACCAGCTTCTCGTCATTGCCGACGATCAGATATTGGGCCTGCGCCGCGGCGGCGGAACCCATCACGGCGGCCAGCGCGGCCGCAGCTAAAATCCTTGACATGCTTACCTCCCTTGGCCGGTCTGCGCCGGTTCGCGAAACTATGCCATGTCCGGATGAGGGTCGCCAGCGCGCTTTCCAGGGCATATGAATCTTCGGCTCTACCGGCGAAAGGCCGCGAGGAACAATTTTGGCGAAGCCGACGGTTTCTTCGCGCGCCCAACCCGGCAGGAACGCTTTCGCCAGACGAAGCGGCTCGGTTGCGAACCGCGATTTTGTTTAGGAGGAATAAATGGCCAAGAGAAAGCGCAAATATTCCCGCAGCGCCGGCAGCGATGTTGAACGAGAGATGCGCCGCTACAAACGCGGCACCGCCAGAAGCGGACGCGGCGGCAAGGTGAAAAGCCGCAAGCAGGCCATCGCCATCGGTCTGTCGAAGGCGCGCAAGAAGGGCAAGAGGGTACCGAAGAAAAAATCGTGAATGCGGCAAGCCGTGCGCGCCGCCCAGCAAGGGCGGCCGCGGCACTTCTCACATTCAATCTGGCGGGATAGGCTTCCGGCGCGCTAGCTGCGGTGCCGTGCCGGTGTTCCGGATCATGAAAATCCCCCGCCGAAGCTTTTTGCATTTGGCCGTGGCTGCGGTCGCCGCTCCCGCCGTTATGCGATACGCCTGCGCGCTCGATTATCCGACGCGGCCGGTGCGAATCTTCGAGGGCTTCGGCGGCGGCAGCACGCCCGACTTGATATCGCGGCTGATCGGCCAGTGGCTGGCTCAGCGGCTGCATCAGCCGTTCGTCGTCGAGAACCGCACCGGCGCCGGCGGCAATATCGCGGCCGAAGCCGTCGCCCACGCCGCACCCGACGGCTACACGCTAATGACCTGCCTGACGGCGAATGCGATCAACGCCACGCTCTACGACAAGCTCGATTTCAATTTCCTGCGCGATTTCGCGCCGGTCGCCGGTTCAATCCGGTTGCCGATGGTGCTGCTAGTCAATCCGTCGTTCCCGGCCCGCACGCTTGCCGATTTTATCGCTTACGCCAAGGCCAATCCCGGCAAGATCAACATCGCCTCGCCCGGCATCGGCACTCCGATGCATGTGGCGATCGAGCTCATGAAAATGACGGCCGGCATCGACCTCGTCCATGTGCCTTATCGCGGTCCGGCGCCGGCGTTCACCGATTTGCTTGCCGGACGAGTTCAGGCCTTCATCATCACGTTGTCGAGCGCATTCGGATTCCTCAAAACCGACAAGCTGCGCGCCTTGGCGGTCACCAGCGCGACGCGCTCGGAGGTTCTGCCGGATGTTCCGAGCATGAGCGAAGTCCTCCCCGGCTTCGACGCGACCGCCTGGAACGGAGTATGTGCGCCCGCCGGCACGCCCGCCGCCATCGTCGAGGTGCTCAGCAGCAATATCATCGCCGGCCTTGCCGACCCGCAGCTCAAGGTGCCGGTCAAGGATCTCGGCGGCGAGATCGTGCCGCTGCCGTCCGCCGAATTCGGCAAGTTTCTCGCCGAGGAAACCGAGAAGTGGGCCAAAGTGGTCAAGTTCGCGGGCGTCAAGGCCGACTGATCCGGCGCCGCGGTGGCATGGAGCGACGATGAAATATCTGCGGCGCCAATTTCTGCATCTGGCGGCCGCCGCGGCCGGCGCCGCCGCGCTGCCGGCGGGAGCTCGCCGCGCCCGGGCGGAGACCTATCCGTCGCGGCCGGTCCGCCTTATCGTCGGCTCTACGCCCGGCGCCGCCCCCGACGTCATCGCGCGCCTGATCGGTCAATGGCTTTCGCAGCGCCTCGGCCAGCCGTTCGTCATCGAGAACCGCAATGGCGCCAGCGGCAATCTCGCCACCGAGGCGGTCGTGCGCGCTGCGCCGGACGGCTACACGCTGCTTCTGGTCTCGGCTAGCAACGCCATCAACACCTCGCTCTACGACAACCTCAATTTCGATTTCGTCCGCGACATCGCGCCAGTCGCCGGCGTCGTCAGCTTTCCGATGGTCATTACGGTGCGTTCGCCGTTCCCGGCAAAAACGCTTCCCGAGTTGATCGCGGCGGCGAAGGCGAGGCCCGGCAAAATTAACCTAGGCACGCCGCCCATCGGCTCGCCGCAGCATGTCGCCGGCGCGCTGTTCAAGATGCAGACGGGCGCGAACATCGTCCTTGTCGCCTATCGCGGCGGGCCGCCGGCGATCAGCGACGCTCTCGGCGGGCAAATCGACGGCGTTATCGGCACGGTGCTGCTGCTCATCGAATTCATTCGGGCCGGAAGTCTGCGCGCTCTGGCGGTGACCGGCGCGACGCCGTCCGAACTGTTGCCGGACGTTCCGACGGTGAGCTCGTTCGTGCCGAACTTCGAAGCGAGCCAATGGGTCGGCATCGGCGCACCGGCGAACACGCCCGCGGCGATCGTCGACAGACTCAACCGGGAGATCAACGCCGGGCTTGCCGATCCGGAGATCAAAACGCGCCTGATCGAGCTGGGCGGCACGGCGCTGCCAGGTGCGCCGGCCGAGTTCGCCGCTTTCGTTGCGGCGGAAGCCGGGAAGTGGCGCAAGGTCGTGAAGTTTGCGAACATCAAGCCGGAATGATGCGCCGCCGGAGTAAGCGCGCTTAACCCTTGCCGCCGCGCTCGGCCAAAAGCCGCTTCAGCCGCTGCGGGGTGACCGGCAGCTCGCGCACCGCGCCGGGAATGCCGATGGCGTCGTCGATGGCGGACGCGATCGCCGCGCCGACGCCGGTGATGCCGCTTTCGCCGGCGCCTTTGATGCCGAGCGGGTTGAGCGGCGAGGTGTAATCCTCGCGCAGCAAGACCTCCGGCGTCGGCGTCTCGTGCACGGTGGGAAGCAGATAATCGGCAAAGCTGACGGCAAGCGGGTCGCCGCGCTCGCTGTAAGTGAATTCCTCCAACAGCGCGCCGCCCAGCCCCTGCGCGTAGCCGCCGACGATCTGGCCGCGCACCAGCGCCGGATTGATGGCGCGGCCGATGTCGTAGGCGATGCAATAGCGCTCGACCTTGACGCCGCCGGTTTCGCTGTCGACGCGCACGACGGCGACGTGGCTGCCGTACGGATAGACCTGATGCTCGGTCCTAAACCAGCCTTCGGCGGATAGTCCCGGCGCGCGGGCCCCGCGCGTTTTCGCGGTGGGAGCGAGATTCTGCGCGACCTTGCCGAGGCCGATCGAAGGTCCGGGCTTGCCGTCTTTGCGCACAACTTCGCCGTCGACGATGTCGAGTTCCTCGGGCGCGGTCTGCAACAGTTCGGCGGCGACGTCGAGCGCCTTCCGCCGCACGTTCAGCGCGGCGATATGCGTCGCCGACGCCGTCATGACGGTGGCGCGCGAAGCGTGCGCGCCGATGCCGTAAGCGATGCGATCAGTCTGACCGTGGATCACGCGGCAGCGCCGGTAGTCGACGCCGAGCGCATCGGCGGCGACCTGCGCCATGACGGTCTCGAAACCCTGGCCGAGCGAGGCGCCGCCGGTGACGATTTCGATCATGCCCGAATCGTCGATGGCAATACGTACGCCGTCGGTCGGTCCAAGCCCGCTCTTCTCGACGAACATGGCGACGCCGATGCCGACCAGCTCGCCGGCGGCTTTGCGCGCCGTCACCTCGGCATTGAGCTTGTCCCAGCCGATCTCGGCGAAGAGTTTGTCGAGCAGCCCGATATAGTCGCCGCTGTCGTAGTGAATTTCCTCCCCCAACGCTTCGAGCGGACGCGGGTAGGGCATTTCGTCGGCGCCGATTGAGTTGCGCCGCCTGATCTCGATGCGGTCGATGTCGAGTTTGCGCGCGATCGCATCGACCAGCCGTTCGCGCACGAACGTCGTCTCGTAGCGGCCGGGCGCGCGATAGGTCGCCGCCGGCGTCTTGTTGGTGAGGCGGAAATGGCCGATGGCGCGGTAGGCCGGCACGCGATAGGGCCCGGGCAGGATGCCGGCCGTCATGTGCACGACGCGCGCCGCGTGCGTGCGCACATAGGCGCCCTGATCGTGGAAATAGCGGTCGTCGATGGCCAGGATCACGCCGTTGCCGTCGACGGCGGCGCGGACCTTGTGCAATTGCTGGCGCGAGTGATTGGCCGCGATCAGATGCTCGCGCCGGTCTTCGATCCATTTCACCGGACGGTTGAATTTCTTGGCGGCGACGCAAACCAGCACGTCCTCCGGATAAAGCTCGCCGCGGGTGCCGAAGCCGCCGCCGACATGGGACTCATGAACGTGGATGGCGCTCGGCGAAAGCCTTAGCATGCGCGCCAGCAGTTCCTGATTGCGGTGCGGCACCTTGGCCGCGCCGTGCAATTCGAGAATGCCGCGCGCGGCGTCGTAGCGGCCGATGGCGCCGCGCGTCTCGAGCGGCACGCCGGAATGCCGGCCGATGGCAAGTTCGAGCTCGACGACGTGGGCGGCGTCGCGGAATGCCGCCTCGACGTCGCCATAGCCTTGTTGGATCAGCGCCGCCTCGCTGGAATGTCCGGGCGAAAATTCGACCGGCGCGGCGCTGGCGTCGAGCAGCGGCGGCAGTTCCTCGATTTCCACCGCGACGAGATCGGCCGCGTCCTCGGCGATGTAGGGATCGGCGGCAAACACGGCGGCGATCGGATCGCCGACATAGCGCACCCGCTCCCTCGCCAGGACCGGCTGGCGGTACGGATCGAGCGCCGGGATCGAGCCCTCGCGAAAATCGATCGGCGGCACTTCGGCAATATCGGCCGCGGTCCACACCGCGAACACGCCGGGGAGCGCCAGCGCCGGCGCCGCGTCGACCGCCACAATGCGGCCGTGAGCGTACGCCGAGCGCACCATGCGCATGGTCAGCTGGTGCGGGAAATTAATGTCGCCGGCGAACTCCCCGCGGCCGGCGACCAGCGGCGGATCTTCCAGCCGCGCGACCGATTGGCCGATCCAGGGTTTTTTGGCCTCCGTGTTCATCTTGTCGCGGTCGACCTCGATTGTCATGCCCCGCGCAAGCGGGGCATCCAGTAATCGCCGTTGCGCGATGTCGTGTATCGGCATACGCCGACGTTTACTGGATCGTCCGCTTGCGCGGACGATGACGATAAAAGAACAGGGCGGAGGCTCACGACTTCGCCGCGCGTTCGAGCGCCCGGCGTGTCACCGCAAGCACGAGGTCGCGGCGGAACTCGGCGCTGTTGACGCTGTCCTCCATCGGATCGATGACGGCGGTCGCCGCTTGCGCCGCGGCGCGAAACGCGGCGTCGCCCGGCGCGGCGCCTTCGAGCGCGCGCTCGGCTTGCGCGATGCGCCGCGGATTGACCTCGGCGCCGCCGACCGCAAGCCGCGGCGCGGCGATTTTCCCGCCCTCGACGCGGTAGACGCCGAGCGCCATGGCAAGCGCGAAATCGCCGGCGCGGCGATTGAACTCGTAAAAGCCGCAGTGCGCATCGGTTGGAAGGATCGGCAGCCGCGCTTCGACCAGAAGCTCGTCGTCGGCGAGCGCCGTGGTCATGATGCCCTTGAAGAAATCGCGCGCCGCGATGACGCGCTCGCCGCGGGCGCTTTTCGCCAAAACCTCGCCGTCGAGCGCCGCCAGCACCAGGCACCATTCCGCCGCCGGATCGGCGTGCGCGAGCGAGCCGCAAAACGTGCCGCGGTTGCGGATCGGATAATGGGCGATATGGCGCACCACGTCGGTCAGCAGTTTGCCGAGCGGGCCGGCGCAAACCGGCCGGTGAAACGCGGCGTGGCGCACGCAGGCGCCGATGACGAGCTTGCCGCCGGCGACTTCGAGACGATTGAGCGCGGCAACGCCGTTGATGTCGACGAGATGGCCGGGCTTGGCGAGCCGGAACGCCATGGTCGGCACCAGGCTCTGGCCGCCGGCGAGCACGCGGCCGTCTTCCGCGGCGACCTCGGCGAGCAGCGCGACCACCTCGTCGACGGTTTTCGGCGCGTGATAGCGGAACGCCGCGGGCTTCATCGCGCTGCACTCATCGGCTGGTTTCAACTTTGGGACTAGTGCGGTGGATTTGAAGTTCCTACAATCTAGCGGCTAAACTCGCATAGGAACTTCAAATCCAAAAACCGCACTAGCTCGTATAGTTGCTAGTGTCCCTTTGATTTCGAAGTTCGCATAAAACTGTGCCGCGAACGCCTGCGAACTTCGAAATCGGGACACTAGCGTATCTTTTTGGATTGATGCACAGTTTTTCGCACAGAGTCAAAGCGCGCCAAGTCCGAAGCCCGGCATGAAACCCCCCGCATTCTCGTATCACGATCCGCGCACCACGGCCGACGTCGTCGGCCTGCTGACGAGCCTCGACAACGCCAAGCTGCTCGCCGGCGGGCAGTCGCTGATGCCGATGCTCAACATGCGTTACGTGCTGCCCGACCACGTCATCGATCTCAACCGCGTCGACGGCTTGAGCTATATCCGCGAGCGCGACGGCGCGCTCGAAATCGGCGCCATTGAAATCGGCGCAATGACGCGCCAGCGCGACATTGAATTCTCCGACGCCGTGCGCGTGCGCTGCCCGCTGATGCATGAGGCGATTGTACAAGTCGGCCACCGGCAGACGCGCAATCGCGGCACGCTCGGCGGCTCGCTGTGTCATCTCGATCCGGCGGCCGAGTTGGTTGCGGTCGCGGCCGCGCTCGACGCCAAACTGACGGCGACCGGCAAGAACGGCGCGCGCAGCATCGCGTTCGCCGATTTCCCGGTCGCCTATATGACGCCGGCGCTGGAGCCCGACGAGCTGCTCACCGGCGCGAGCTTTCCATGCTGGTCGGCGCGCCACGGCTACGCCTTCGTCGAATTTTCCCGCCGCCACGGCGATTTCGCGATTGTCTCGGCCGCGGCGCTGATCGAGGAAGACGGCAACGGCAAGGTGACGCGCGCGGCGGTGACGCTCGCCGGCTTGGGCCCGGCGCCGGTGCGGGCGAACGAAGTCGAGCGTGCGCTGGTCGGCGACAAGATCGAGGAGCGACGCTTGCGCGAAATCTGCGAACCGTTGCGGCAACTCGACGCCGTCGACGACATCCACGCGCCCGCCTCCTATCGCCGGCACCTGGCGACGGTGCTGCCGCGCCGCGCGCTGCTCAAGGCGCACGAGCGCATCGTCGCGAGGTCGCGCGCATGAGTGAGAACCTGAGCCAGACCCGAACGATTACGGTCACCGTGAACGGCGCGCGCCGCGAGGCGACGGTGCCGGTGCGCCTGACGCTCGCGGATTTTTTGCGCCATGGGCTCGGGCTCACCGGCACCCATCTCGGCTGCGAACACGGCGTCTGCGGCGCCTGCACCATCTTGTTCGACGGCCATTCGGCGCGCTCCTGCCTGATGCTCGCGGTACAAGCCGACGGTCATGAGATCGCCACCGTCGAAGGCATCGCGCCCGATGCAACGACGCTGCATCCGCTGCAACAGGCATTCCACGACAATCACGGCCTGCAATGCGGTTTTTGCACGCCGGGGATTTTGATCACGCTGATCGAGCTGCTGCGCGACAATCCGGATCCGACGGAACAGGACATTCGCATCGGCCTCTCGGGCAACCTGTGCCGCTGCACCGGCTACCACAATATCGTCGTCGCCGCGCTCGACGCCGCCAAACGCATGCGCGGGCCGTGATGGCCATCCGCTTCGACGACATCGGCAACCGGCTCAAGGCGTTTCGTCTCGGCTCCGGCCTGTCCGCGGAGGAGATCGCACAACAGCTCGGCATTTCGCGCACCGCGCTGTACCGGTTCGAAAAGGGCGAGGTGGCCAAGATCGAGACGCTGGAGCGGCTCGC
This sequence comes from uncultured Alphaproteobacteria bacterium, assembly GCA_963823225.1. Taxonomy (GTDB): domain Bacteria; phylum Pseudomonadota; class Alphaproteobacteria; order Rhizobiales; family Xanthobacteraceae; genus BOG-931. The sequence goes on from CAWGKM010000003.1 coordinate 202,530, forward strand.
GGAGCTGCTCAAAGTGTCGGTGCCGACCTTGCTCGGTGTCGGCGTCGAATATATCGCCTCCGCGATCAGCTATTTCGAGCGCATGCGGCAAATCGAGGAAACCGCCGAGCACATCGTCGTGCTCGCCGGGCCGATCTCCTACGTGCTTGCATCGGACGGCTTCGATCGCGCGCTCGGCGTGGTGCTGCGCGAATCGGTGCCGGAGGGGATCGCGAGCCGCGAGCGCGCGCTCGCCCAGATCGACGAACTGATGGAGGTGCTGCGCCGGCGCAAGGAGACTTACCGGCGTCGTCGTCCGGCGATCGTCAATCTGATCTCGGCGGCCGAAATGCAGCGGTTTTTGCGCAACGGCCTGGTCGGCCGGCTCGATCTTGACGAAACCATCCGGCGCGAGCGCCGCGCGCTCGCCCGCGCCGAGGCCGAGCATTTCACCGCGCTGATGGAAAACGAGCCGATCGGCGTGCAGATCGGCATCGTGCGCGATACCCTGCCGCATACCAGCTTTCAGATTTTCCGCCAGCCCGACCGGCAAATTCTGGCGCTGAGCCCGTTCCGGCTCGGCGAAGAGCCGAATATCCGCGTCGGCGTCGCCATGATCACCTCGGCGGCCGAAGCGCTCGCCTTGCACGAAACCATGGCGCGGGAGCTGTGGGCGAGCGCACTCAAAGGCCCCGCCGCCGTGCGGTTTATGCGCGGGATGATGGAGAAGCTTTCATCCGCCCCCGCGTAAGCGTTGGGCGCCAAAGTAGCGTCGTTTCCCGGGCGCAGCGCAGCATGAAGCGAAGCGGAATGATGCGCTGCAGACCCGGGATCGTTATAGGCTCTGAGTTTGGTACGATCCCGGAACAGCGGCGCACCTTCCACCATCCTGCGCTCGTTTCACTCGCTCGGATGGTCCCACTTCCCCGCTTGCGCGGGGCAGGAGGAAGAGTGCGCGGGTTCGGCGGTCTACGCTGACTACGCAAGAGCGAACTTCACATCTAACTTTGCCGACAGTTAGTCCGGTATTATGGCGCAAACGCCACAAGCCCAAAGCTAGCGACTGAATAGATTACGGTCGCCATGCTTGGGCTTTCTCTCAGAAACCGGAGATTCCGCGCCCCAAGTCGTATTGGCCTGGGTCCGATTTCATGGGAGGCTGGAATATGGATTTTTTGACGAAACTTGGCTTCGCATTAGCGGTCGGCGGTATCGGCGTTTCAATTGCCGTCTATTTTGCCACCTATCTTTGGCGTGACATGCCGAAGTGGACAGCAATTAGCGGCTTTGGCTTTGGCATCTTGCTCTGTCTTGGTGCGATTTTATGTTTCATTGTGATCCCAGCACCACCTGAGCCAGAGGTAACCATGCGGCTTGTAAATCTGCGGTCGCCCTCTCTAGTGCTTGACAATCATTCCGACGCGATTGCGCGCGATATAAAACGATCCTACGCCATTTGGAATACTGACGACTTACGAACCTACATAGTCGGCAGTTCCGGGGACGATCCGCTTCCTATTCCTACTTCAACTTTCGACGTATTGCGCCCGCATACTTCCAGTGGACCTGAAGGCATATTTCAAGCATCAATAAACGCGGGCTATATCAAGAAAGGCGATAAACTAATTGGATCAATTGGAATCATATGCCCGATCTGCGTCCGAGGTCATAGCTATTTCATTTATATAATATGGGGCGAAAGTGGATGGTTTAGTGAAATCCAGGATTCAAAAGAAGGGGAATTGACAATTCCGCGCTGCTTAAATACCGAAAACCTCAAAGCGTATTTCACTCTTATCGAACTGATACCAGGAGCTTCGAGGCACCAAATAGCAGAGAGTAATTAAATCTCCTCCAAAGCTACACCGGTATAAAGCTACACCGGTATTATGGCGCAAACGCCACAAGCCCGGCCGCGCCCCCTTCACCACCTGTAAGACGGGAGGCTGACGTGTAGGAGCGCGTCGTGTCCTGGCGGGCGGCTTGGGCCGCTTTAGGATTGCTAGTCGGCGTAATGCCCAGTTGGGCAGATGCTGAGATTTTGAATCTTCGTCTGCCCCTGTTTGTAAAAGAAACAAAAATAGCTGTGATGGGGCATACCAACGCTACGGTATGCAAAGCACCCTCGCAGAATGGCGAGAGTGTCTCCTTTTGTCATGGGCTCATCCACAAAATCATCCTTGGATTTAATGTTGAGGTTATAACCGCCTCCGAAAGTCCCACTGATTGGATAGATGACACTTCCGCCGCTCCATTCTTTCATCTCTCTACAAGCATTAAGGTAATCAGAAAGAGTTTTTTCTACAGTGCCGTCGGTCTGTTCTTTTATCGTTGCAGGGAACAGATCAGAAAAATAACGGAAAGCGAGCGCCGGTTCTCTGCCAGTATTTTGATACTGAATCGTAACCTCGATGGGCTTACCGATAGCCGGTTCCGCCCCAAAAGTAGCATTTGTGGGTCCAACCCACGCTCGTTGAGAGCCGATAATTGCTTGGGCGGACGTTTCGGCCTGTTTGGTCATAGCTTCAGCCTGTTCCTTGGCGGCGACAGCGGATTGGCTGGCAGCCTCGGCCGATTTTTGAGCCGCATCAGCCTGCAATTTTATCGGTCCATAGACCTTAATCATTTCATGGACCTGCCAGCACACGGCAACGAAGGTCATGGCAATCAGGACAATGGTAGTCCATTCACGAAATTTCTTTCCGCGATCCTCGCGTTGTTCCTCTTTGCGGTAGGCAACGCCTTCCTTCTTTATGGCGTCGATAAGAGCCGCGAAATCGGTGGATGGGCGGTTTGGATCGTGTTCGCCGGGTTCCCCTTCTTTCTGGCCGCCTCGATTTTTTTCTTCAACGGCGTTTTGGGATGGGATGGCGGTCTCTCCGCCTGGGGGCTTTAGCTCCGCCCCCAGTTCTTCCCAGTGGCGACGCCACTCAGGAGTATCTTCGTCCGGCACACAACAACTCCAGCTAGATTTCCTCCAAAGCTACGCCATCCAGTTCTAAGGCCGCAAGACACGCCAGAAAGAACGTGGCCGGAAATGTCCCCCGCTTAAGCTTATTCGTGATCGAGGCTTCGGTTTCTTTTAGGCCGTGCTTTTTGAGCCGTTTAGCCCGCTTAGTTGGCCGTCACATTTCTATTGACATCCGTCACCATTTCAGTGATAAACGGTGCGAATCATTCTCGCCCGCAAAGGACGGCTTGCGGCAGGCATGCCGCAGGACGGGGCGAGGGCGGTGCCCGCGGGCGGATTTGCACTCCGCTCCCGGGCGGCTCAGGCATCATGCCTGCCGGCACTATGACCGGCGTGCGAGGTGCTTCGCTGGAAGTGGGAGCGGCGTCGGCGGAGTGACCCCCGCCGCGTTCGGCGCTGCCGCCCACGAAGCCTGGCCCGGGCCGCGCCCTTGGGACGACGACTCCCTTGGGCAGGAACCGTGGTGGAACGCCGGCAGGCGAGCGCGCCCGCAAGCGGAGGGCGGCGCAAGCCGCACTCTCCGTGGCGCGACCCGCACCCGCTGGTGCGGGACTGACGACAGTGCGACTGCCGGCGTTCCGCTTCCTTATTTCTTCGTCATTGCGAGGAGCCAACGGGTCCGGCCCGAAGTGGCCGGCCCGATGACAGGCTCCGCGACGAAGCAATCCAGAACCGAACCGCTGCACTGGATTGCTTCGCTTCGCTCGCAATGACGGCCGGAATCGTTGGCTGTTTGACAAAACTCAGGCGCATGGCGCTGCGAGAACGGGATTCTATTTCACCTCTCCCCGCTGCGCGGGGAGAGGTCGAGAGAGCGAAACGAACGAGGGTGAGGGGGCCTCTCCGCGATTGTGAGCCTAGTGGCGACGCCCCCTCATCCCAACCTTCTCCCCGCACGCGGGGAGAAGGAGGCGCGCAACCCTTGTGCGATACGATCGATGGCGCGTAGGCTGCTCGTCATTCCGGGGCCCGAGCGTAGCGAGGGAGCCCGGAATCCATAATCACAGTGCCAGATCTTCGGCACCGGCAGTGTAGATTCTGCAAGTTTCGTGGTTATGGATTCCGGGTCCGCCGCTGCACGGCGTCCCGGAATGACGAGAGCGACAAGGAGAGCACCATGCAGCGTCTATTGCCGCGCTTCGTCGCCGCCGCGTTTGCGTTTTTAGTCGTCGCCGGCGCGGGCGCGGCGCTTGCCGCCGACGATTACCCGAACCATCCGGTGCGTCTTCTGGTGGGCTACCCGCCGGCCGGCACCGTCGACATTTGCGCACGTTTGATCGGCCAATATCTGTCCGAGCATCTGCATCAGCAATTCGTGGTCGAGAACAAGCCGGGCGCCGGCAACAACCTGGCGACCGAGATGGCCGCGCGCGCGACGCCTGACGGCTACACGCTTTTTCTCGCCAACCCGGCCAATGCCATCAACGCGACCTTGTACAAGAATCTCTCGTTCAACTTCATCCGGGATCTGACGCCGGTCGCCGGCATCATCCGCGTGGCCAACGTGATGGAGGTCAATCCGAACGTGCCGGCAAAGACGGTCGCCGAATTCATCGCCTACGCCAAGGCCAATGCGGGCAAGGTCAATCTGGCGTCGTCCGGCATCGGCACCTCGGTGCACATGTCGGGCGCGCTGTTCATGATGATGACCGGCGTCGACCTCGTGCACGTGCCCTATCGCGGCGCGTCGCCGGCATTGACCGATCTGATGGGCGGTCAGGTCCAGGTCATGTTCGACAATCTGCCGTCGTCGATCGCCTATATTCAGTCCGGCCGCTTGCGTGCGCTCGGCGTGACCACCGCGACCCGAAACAAGGCGCTGCCCGACGTGCCGACCGTCGCCGAGACCGTGCCGGGCTACGAAGCGAGCGCGTTTTTCGGCGTCGTCGCACCGAACGGAACCCCGCGCCCCATCATCGACAAGTTGAACAAGACGCTGAACGAAGCGCTCGCCGATCCGGCCATGCAGGCCAAGCTGGCCGAGCTCGGCGGCACGCTCATTTCGGGAACGCCGGAGGATTTCGGCAAGATCGTCAGCGACGAAACCGCCAAATGGGCGCCGGTGGTCAAGGCCACCGGCGCGACGGCGGAGTAGGCGCGCGATCGTGTCCGCGATTTTGCTCGCCGCCATCCGCGCGCCGGTTGCCGGTTAAACAGTCGGCGCATGGCACCTCGCAACAAGAAGTCGCCCGAGGAGCTGCGCAGCTATCGCTGGCTCGGCAAGAACGATCTGCGCTCGTTCGGCCATCGCTCGCGGCTGCAACAACTGGGCTACGATCGCCCCGATTGGGTCGGCAAGCCGGTGATCGGCATCATCAACACCTGGAGCGACATCAACGCCTGCCACGGCCACTTACGCGCCCGGGCGCAAGACGTGAAGCGCGGCGTCTACCAGGCCGGCGGCTTGCCCATCGAGCTGCCGGCAATGTCGCTCGCCGAGCCGCTGGTGAAACCTTCGACCATGCTCTATCGCAACTTCCTCGCCATGGAATGCGAGGAGCTGCTGCGCAGCCATCCGATCGACGGCGCGGTGCTGATGGGCGGCTGCGACAAGACCACGCCCGGCCTGATCATGGGCGCGATCTCGATGGGCGTGCCGGCGATTTACGTGCCCGCCGGGCCGATGCTGCGCGGCAACTGGCGCGGCCACGTGCTCGGTTCCGGTTCCGACGCCTGGAAATACTGGGACGAGAAACGCGCCGGCCGCATCGGCGACGACGAGTGGAACGAAATCGAGGGCGGCATCGCGCGCTCGTTCGGCACCTGCATGGTGATGGGCACCGCGGCGACCATGATGGCGATCGCCGAGGCGCTCGGTCTTGCTTTGTCCGGCGCCTCGTCGATTCCGGCGCCGGACGCCAATCATCCGCGCATGTGCGCCGCCGCCGGCCGCCGCGCCGTCGACATGGTGTGGGAGGATTTGACGCCCGACGAAATTTTGACGCCGGCCGCGTTCGACAACGCCATCCGCGTGCATATGGCGCTCGGCGGCTCGACCAACGCCATCATCCACGTCATCGCCATGGCGCGCCGCGCCGGCATCGCGCTCGACATGGCCCGTTTCGACGACATCTCGCGGCAAGTGCCGGTGATCGCCAATATCACGCCGTCGGGCAAATTTTTGATGGAGGATTTCTTCTATGCCGGGGGCCTGCGCGCGCTGATGGGCGAGCTGCGGAGCTTGCTCGATCTTTCCTGCATCACCGTCACCGGGCGCACGCTCGGCGAAAATATCGGCGGGGCCAAGGTGCATTTGCCCGAGGTCATTCACTCGCTGCAAAATCCGCTCTATCCCGAGGGTGCCACCGCGGTGCTCACCGGCAATCTCGCGCCGCGCGGCTGCGTGATGAAGCCAGCCGCCGCCGACCAGCGCTTGCTGCGTCATCGCGGCAAGGCGATCGCGTTCGAGAATTACGATCACATGGCGCGCGAAGTCGATCGCGACGATCTCGACGTCACGCCCGACCATGTGCTGGTACTCAAGAACGGCGGGCCGAAAGGCGGTCCCGGCATGCCGGAATGGGGGCAATTGCCGATTCCCAAAAAGCTCCTCAAAGCCGGCGTGCGCGACATGCTGCGCATTTCCGATGCGCGCATGAGCGGCACGAGCTACGGCGCCTGCATCCTGCACGTGGCGCCGGAAAGCTTTGTCGGCGGGCCGTTGGCGCTGGTGCAAACCGGCGACGAGATCGAGGTCGACGTTGCCGCGCGGCGCATCCATCTGCATGTCGGCGACGAGGAGTTTTCGCGCCGCCGCGCCGCCTGGCAGCCGCCGGCGCCGAAATACCCGCGCGGCTACGGCGCGATGTATTCCGAACATATCGGCCAAGCCGACGAGGGCTGCGACTTCGATTTTCTGCAGGGCCAGGCCCGCATCGCGGAGCCGGAGATCCATTAAACTCCTCTGCCCGCGTGCCGGGCGAGGCTTGGCGCCGTCGCGCACGACAACCACGGTCGGAGGAAACATCGGCATGTTATCGCAAAAACAGCAACGGATGGTGGCGCTATTCGAGAAACACGTCGGCGCGGAACTCGCGGGCGATCTCGACACCACGATGGCAACAATGAGCGACGATCCTCACCTCAACCACGTCCCCACCATGGCGGGAGGCGTCGGCCGCGACGGCGTGCGCGCCTTCTATCGCGATCATCTGGTCGGCAAGTTCTTTCCGCCGGATGTGAAAATGGAGAGCGTGTCGCGCACCGTCGGCGAGGATCGGGTGGTCGAGGAACTCTTCATCAGTTTTACCCACACGACGGTCGTCGACTGGCTGCTGCCGGGCGTGGCGCCGACCGGGAAAGCGGTCGAGATGGCGGTCGCCGTGATCGTCGGCTTCAAGGGCGACAAAATCTCGCACGAACACATCTATTGGGATCAGGCCGGCGTGCTCGTGCAGGTCGGATTGATCGATCCCGCCGGTCTGCCCGTGACCGGCGCCGAAAGCGCGCGCAAGGTATTGAATCCGAAGTTGCCGTCCCGGACTTTCTGAGAACGACCCGGAACAAATTTGCCTCGCCCTCCGATTCCGCCCCGCGTTTTTCGCAAAAGCCGCGGAAAATGATCTCGTCGCCGTCTTCGAGAAAGCCGCGCTTCTCGCCGCCGGGCAGCGCGGGCCGTCAATGCGACGGCTGTTTTTCTTTTTCACGGATGGTGGCGTATCGCCCCACGAAGTCGGCATACATCCGCTGCAAGCCCTCCCGCAACGGCGTCGCCGCCCGCCAGCCCAACGCATTGATACGCGATACGTCCAGAAGCTTGCGTGGCGCACCGTCCGGCCGCGACGTGTCGAATACGATCTTGCCGCGGTAGCCGACCACATCGGCGACCAGCCGGGCAAATTCGGCAATCGTTATGTCTTCGCCGGTCCCGATGTTGAGCAACGGCAAATCCGAATAGCATTTCATGACGAAGACGCAGGCATCGGCGAGGTCGTCGACCGCGAGGAACTCGCGCCGCGGCGACCCGGTGCCCCAGACGATCGCGGTGGCGTCGCCATTGACGCGGGCCTCGTGAAAGCGCCGCACCAGAGCCGCCGGAACGTGGCTGTCGTCGGGATGATAATTGTCACCCGGTCCGTAGAGATTGGTCGGCATCACCGAAACGAAATCGGCGCCGTGTTGCAGCCGGTACGCCTCGCACAATTTGATGCCGGCGATCTTGGCGATCGCGTACCACTCGTTGGTCGGCTCGAGCGATCCGGACAGCAACATGTCCGGCGACATCGGCTGCGGCGCCAGCCGCGGATAAACGCAGGACGACCCGAGATAGACGAGCTTGCGTACCCCGCAGCGGTCGGCGGCGCGAATGGTATTGAGCGCGATCGCGATATTGTCGGCGAGAAAATCGGCGGGAAACGCGCTATTGGCGCGTATGCCGCCGACTTTGCCGGCGGCGACGAAGACCGCGTCGGGCTTGGCCTGCGCCATGAAGCGGTCGACCTGGTCCGATTGCCGCAAGTCGAGATCGCCGCGCGCGGCGAATACGATGTCGCACTTTTCGCGTTCGAGGCGGCGCACGATCGCGGAGCCGACCATGCCGGCGTGACCGGCGACGAAAACGCGCTTGCCGCGTAACTCGAATATGACCGGTGCGCCGCTCATGGGTCTTCGCCGCCCTAATCGTGCACGTGACGGTGTGCGCCGGCGCGACGGATTTCTTTCAAATCCTCATCGACCATTTCACGCACCAATTCGTTGAATGAAACCCTGTGACGCCAACCGAGCCTTTGCCGCGCCTTGCTGGGATCGCCGCACAGCGCGTCCGTTTCCGTCGGTCGAAAGTAACGTTCGTCGATTTCGACCAGCACGCGGCCGTCGCGCGCATCGAGGCCTTTTTCGGCGCGTCCCGACCCGCGCCATTCGATCGTCCGGCCGATGCAGCCAAACGCCCTCTCGACGAATTCCCGGACCGAATGCTCTTCGCCCGTCGCCAGCACATAGTCGTCGGGCTCCGGCTGTTGCACGATCAGCCACATGCCTTCCGCATAGTCGCGGGCGTGGCCCCAATCGCGCCGGGCGGCAAGGTTGCCGAGGAAAAGCTTGTCCTGCAGGCCGAGCTCGATCGCGGCGACGGCGCGGCTGATCTTGCGGGTCACGAAGGTTTCGCCGCGCGTCGGCCCTTCGTGATTGAATAGAATGCCATTCGAGGCATGCATTTTGTAGGCTTCGCGATAATTGACGGTGATCCAATAGGCGTAGAGCTTTGCCGCCGCATACGGCGAGCGCGGATAAAACGGCGTCGTTTCGCGCTGCGGAGATTCCTGCGCGAGGCCGTAAAGCTCCGACGTCGAAGCCTGATAAAATCGCACTTTGTCCTCGAGCCGCAGGATGCGGATGGCCTCGAGCAGACGCAGCGTCCCGAGCCCGTCGGCATTCGCCGTGTATTCGGGCGTCTCGAAAGAGACGCGAACGTGGCTCTGAGCGGCGAGATTGTAAATTTCGGTCGGTTGCACTTCCTGAATGATGCGAATGAGATTCGTCGAATCCGTCATATCGCCGTAGTGCAGGAAAAATCGCACGCCGGACCCATGCGGGTCCTGATAGAGGTGGTCGACCCGCGCCGTGTTGAAGGAAGACGACCGCCGCTTGATGCCATGCACCGTGTAGCCTTTGCCGAGCAATAGCTCGGCCAGAAACGCGCCGTCCTGGCCGGTCGCCCCGGTAATCAATGCAACACGGTTTGCCATACGTGCATCCAGGTCGGTTGCAAACGGACTTCGGTTCGTTGGTGGCAACGCAGGAAACCGTCGTCGGCCGCGGCCGCAAGCGAACGCGCCGGATTGAGTGCTAAAGGTTTCAGCTCGTCAAGTCTTGCCGGTTGCGTTGCCAATTCCCTTACCGACTTTCCTTCTCTTGCCGATTTTCTTTCACCTCAGGCCGTCGATGCGCTGCCCAGACGCTGCCGCTCCCGCCCCTGCTGGTTCTCGCTCATGCGCCGCTGGGCCTCGGCGTCGATGACGCGCTTGAGCTCGGGGTGTTGGGCGGTCAGCGTGCGGAAATCGGCGAGATCTAGGATGAGGAGCGATGACGGCATCGTCGTAGTCACGTTGACGGTGCGGATCGAATCCGCGAGCAGCAGTGCCAGCTCGCCGAAAAAGGCGCCGACGCCGAGCCGCACCGGCGTCGGCTTGATATCCACTTGCACTTCGCCCGCCGCGATGAAGTACATGCAATCGCCGACCTTGCCGCGGCGAATGATGGCCGTTCGCTCGGGTACTTCAAGGCGTCGCAGCCGATGGGTTATTTCGGTAATCGCCGACGGGTCGAGCGATTGGAAGAACGGCACCTTGCTCACGAGATCCCAGGTCTGGATGAAATTGCGTCGCCGGCTTTCGGCGGCAAAGCCGGTGGCGAGAATGCCGGTCGACAAGCCGAACGTGGCGATGCCGCAGATCATGACGAAAGCGCCGAGCAGATGTCCCAATTGCGTCAGCGGCACCGCGTCGCCGTAGCCGGTCGTCGTCAGGGTCACCACCGCCCACCACAATGCCGCCGGCAGCGTGCCGAATGGGCCGGGCTGCTGGTCGCGCTCCATCACATACATGGCGGCCGACGACAGGAACAGGATGATCAGAAACAGCGCGAAGACGCTCGCCAGCGGTTTTGCCTCGAGCATGAACACGCGGCCGATCTGCGCCAACGCGGGCGAGTTTTGAGCGAGCTTGAGCACCCACAACGACGCAAACAGCCACGCCGTGGGCGGACTGACGCCGCATGCAAGCGCGATCGGAACGGCGGTCATGCCGCCGAGGTCGACGCAACCCGATACCGAGAGAACATGACGTCGCATCTGGCCGGCGCGAAACGCGTTTCGCGCGCGGACCACGCTCTCGATCGCAAAATAGCCGAGGCAACACCAAAGGCACGCGACCAGCCAGCCACCCGACGCGTTCTGCAAATCCGGTATCGTGTATGCCGTCATTGCCATCAAACCGACGACAAGGACGACGATACGGGCGAAGGACGATGCCCCGAAGCGGCGCAACGGCGCGGTCAGATGCGCAATACTGCCGAACGCGTCTTTGAATTTCACGCCAACCCCTTGGCGGTGGATGCCGTCGAGCCGGCGATAAATTACGCTGTCGTGACCCGGTCGGCCAGTCGTAATTACCCGCGGAAACCGCGTCCCATCCAAGAAACCAATTGAAAGAACGGGAGAATTTCTCCTTTGCCGCAACGCGCCCGCGCTCAAATTTACGGGCAGATGCCGTTAAACTGCAGCGTCGACTCAAGACCGCCGTCTCGCTCAGCCTGCCGTTCCGGGACATTCATCAAGCGACAGCAGATTTCACGCTTCGAGCTTGCGAGCTATCTGCTCTCGCCGTCGCTGTTCGAGTGTGCGAAGGTCCCGGATCGGCGGTGCACCACTCCGCTGGCGCTCTGTAGTGCACCGCATCCGGGAAACGTGGCATGAGGCGGCGGGAATTCATCACGCTCCTTGGCGGCGCGGCGGCAGCGGCGTCATTGGTCGCCCAGGCCCGCGCCGCGGGAAAGATCGCGCGCGTCGGCATCATCGACAATTCGCCGCTGTGGGATCCGTTTCGCCGGCAATTGCGCGAATTGAATTATATCGAAGGGAAAAATATCTCATTCGAGTATCGCCGCGCCGATGGGGTTTCCGATCGATTGTTCGCCGCCGCCAATGAGCTCGCTCGGATTCCGGTGGACGTCATCGCGGTATTCGCCACCCCAGCGGCGCAGGCTGCGCAGCAAGCGACCAACAGCGTTCCGATAGTCGCGATCGCGATCGGCGACCCGATCGGCGCCGGGCTCGTCTCGAATTTCGCGCGGCCTGGCGGCAATATCACCGGCAACACCATCCTCGGCCCGGAGGTCGTATCGAAGCGGCTGCAAATCCTCAGAGATGCCATTCCCGCCGCCGCGCGCATCGCAATCCTGTGGAATCCGGACAACGCGTCCAGCGCTGCGATTTTTCCGGAATTTCAGAAGGCGGCGGCGGCCTTTCACATGACGCTTATTTCGCTCGAGGCGAGAAAAGCGGACGATTTCGATGCCGTCTTCGCGCAGCTGTCGGCCGATCATCCGGACGCGGTACTGACGACGAACGATCCCGTGCACCAGGCGCAGATGGGCCGGGTGATCGACTTTCTGTTGAAGAACCGTATCGCCGGGCTGTTCCAGCGCAGCCAAAACGTGGCCGACGGGGGCTTGATGGCCTACGGCGCGAGCTTGACCGACCTGTTCCGGCGCGGCGCGCTCTACGTCGACAAGATTTTGCATGGCGCGAAGCCAGGCGACCTGCCTATCGAGCAGCCGGTGACGTTCGAACTTATCATCAATCTGAAAACTGCAAAGGCGATGGGTCTTGAAATCCCATCGGCGTTGCTCGCCCGCGCCGACGAGGTGATCGAATGAAACTGCAACTTTCGGTGTTGGTACGGAAGCGACTATTCGCTTGAGCGCAGACCAGCGCCACGATTTAGCCGAAGGAGACCAGCCATGAAACGCCGCGATGTTCTTAAATTGCTCGCCGGGGCGATGACAGTTGTCCCCGGCGCTGCCGCCGGGCAGACGCCCGCGAAGATCTATCGCCTCGGCACGCTCACCGTCGGGCCGCCGATCGCGCCCACGGCAGGCCCGGGCGCGATGCTGATCGCCGGGCTGGCGAAACGCGGCTTCACGCTCGGGCAAAACCTCGCCTACGAAGCGCGCGGCGCGTCGGGCAATGTAGGCCAGACGCCGAACCTGATGCAGGAATTGAAAGCCGCCAATGTCGAGGTGGTCGTGACCGTCAGCTACCCGGCCGCGGCGGCCGCCAAGGCATCGGGCGTGCCGACGGTGATCGCGACGGGCTCGGGCGACCCGGTGAAGACCGGGTTGGTCGCGAGCCTGGCGCGGCCGGGCGGCAACGTCACGGGAATTGCCGACGATGCCGCCGCGCTTTCCACCAAGCGCCTCGGGCTCTTGAAGCAATTATCGCCGCAGCTTCGCAAGGTCGCCATGCTGTGGAACAAGGACGACCTCGGCATGTCGCAGCGTTATGACGCTTCCGCTCAGGCCGCCAAGGAAATCGGCGTCACGGTAGAGCCGCTCGGCGTGCGCGAACCCGACGACTTCAACGAGGCCTTCGCGGCCATGGACCGCAATCCGCCGGATGCCATCCTCATGGTCTCCGATTCGCTCACGCTGCTCAATCGCAAGCGCGTGTTCGATTACGCGCTGGCGCACCGGCTGCCGGCAATCTATGAGCAGGACTTTATCGCTCGCGACGGCGGCCTGATGTCCTATGGCGCGGACCCGAAAGAATCGTTCGATCGCGCCGCCGCGCTCGCCGCCCGTATTTTCCAAGGCGAAAAGCCCGCCGACCTGCCGTTCGAGCAGCCGACGCGCTACCTGTTCGTGATCAACTTGAAGACCGCCAAAGCGATGAATCTCACCGTGCCGCCGACACTGCTCGCGCTCGCCGACGAGGTCATCGAGTGAGGCGGCGGGATTACATATTCCCAGCCCCGTTGTGGGGGGTAGGGGTAGGAGTCCCCGTTGCGCCAGCGCGGCAGGATTACCCCTTTGCACGCCCGTCCAAGGGAGAAGGAAAATCTGCTAAGATGACGGCATGAAAGCGGACGTGGACCAGAAAAGCGGCGCGCCGATGGGCGGGCCGACCGATCGTCCCAGCCGGGCTGCCTCGGCATCCGGCGCGTCGATCGTGCGCAGCCGGCTTTTCATCAAATATCTTGCTTTATTCGTCACCGTGGTGGTTCTGGCGCTGGTCGCCAACGGCGCGTTCGAAGTGTGGTTCTCCTATCGGGAGCACAAGAGCGCGCTGATCGATCTCCAGCATCAGCAGGCGCAAGCCGCCGCCGACAAGATCGAAGAATTCATCACCCAGATCGAAAGCCAGCTCGGCTGGACCACGCAACTGCCATGGGCGGATAGCACGCTCGACCAGCGCCGGTTCGACGCATTGCGGCTGTTGCGCCAAGTGCCCGCCATTACCGAACTTGCCCAGATCGACGCCTCCGGCCACGAGCAGCTCAAAGTGTCGCGGCTGACCATGGACGTGGTCGGCAGCGGCATCGACTACTCCGACAAACCGGAGTTCACCCAAGCCGTCGCGCACAAGGTCTATTACGGCCCGGTCTATTTCCGCCGCGAATCCGAGCCCTACATGACACTCTCGCTTGCCGGCACGCGGCGCGAGACCGGCGTCAGCATCGCCCAGGTCAACCTCAAGCTCATCTGGGATGTGATTTCGAGCATCAAGGTCGGCGAGCACGGCCACGCTTACGTCGTCGACGGCGACGGCCGTCTGATCGCGCATCCCGACATCAGCCTGGTTTTGCGCAATACCGACATGTCGAAGCTCGCCCAGGTGAAGGCCGCCCGCGCCGGCGGCAACGGCGAGGACGTGCAGGAAGCGGACGACATTGGCGGTCACAAGGTGCTGACCGCCTATGCGCCGGTCAATCCGCTCGGCTGGTATGTTTTCGTCGAAACGCCGATCGAGGAGGCTTACGCGCCGCTTTATCGATCCATCCAGCGCACCGGCTTCGTGCTGCTCGGCGCGCTGGCGCTCGCCTTCGTGGCCGGCATGTTCCTGGCCGGGCGCATGGTGGGGCCGATCCAGGTGCTGCGCGCGGGCGCGGCGCGCATCGGCTCGGGCGATCTTTCCCAGCGCATCTCGATTACGACCGGTGACGAAGTCGAATCGCTCGCCAATCAATTCAACGACATGGCCGGCCGGCTGCAAGAGTCCTATGCCGGACTGGAGCAGAAGGTCGAGCAGCGCACGGCCGAGCTCACCGAATCGTTGGACCAGCAAACCGCGACGTCCGAGGTGTTGAGCGCTATTTCGAGTTCCCCGAGCGAACTTGCTCCCGTCTTCCAGACTATATTGGCGAATGCGACGCGACTTTGCGAAGCGAAATTCGCCACCCTGAATCTTATCCATCCGGATAGCACCTCCTCCGTCGTCGCGATGCATAATGTACCAGACGCGTACGTCGAGGCGCGGCGGCGGGAGCCGAGGTTCGCGTTTGATGCAAAACACCCGCTTGGACGTGTCGTTGCGACCAAGCAAGTGTTGCACATCGGCGACGTCAGGACAGACGAGAGCTACCGTGAAGGGGATCCATCGTGGATGCTCACGGATCGGGGCGGCGCTCGGACGCTGCTGGTCGTACCAATGCTCAAGGAAAACGAGTTAGTCGGTGCGATTACCATTTTCCGTCAAGACGTTCGCCCGTTCGCCGACAAACAGATCGATCTACTAAAGAACTTCGCCGCCCAGGCCGTCATCGCCATCGAGAACACGCGCCTGCTCAATGAATTGCGTCAATCGCTGCAGCAGCAGACCGCCACCGCCGACGTGCTAAAACTCATCAGCCGCTCGACTTTCGATCTGCAGACCGTGCTCGATACGCTCGTGGAATCGGCCGCCCGGCTCTGCGAAGCGGATACGGCATCTATCAATCGCGCGCAGGGCAACGGCTATCGGGGTGTGGCAATGTACGGCGTCTCGCCCGAATTCAAGGCGTTCATGGCCGATCATCCGATTCCGGTCGGAACCGGATCGGTCGTCGGCCGCACCGTGATGCAAGGCGCAACGATCCAAATTCCCGATGTGAGGGCCGATCCGGACTATAAAATGACCGACGTGGTGGAAGCCGCCCACATCCGCACGTTACTGGGCGTGCCATTGCTGCGCGAAGGCGCGCCGACCGGGGTGATTGTCCTGATGCGAAAGGAGGTGCGTCCGTTTACCGACAAGCAGATCGAGCTTGCGCAAACCTTCGCCGATCAGGCGGTCATCGCCATCGAGAACGTGCGGCTGTTCGAGGAAATCCAGGACAAGAGCCGGCAGGTCGAGGAGGCGAGCAAGCATAAATCGCAGTTCCTCGCCAATATGAGCCACGAACTGCGCACGCCGCTCAACGCCATTCTCGGCTACGCCGAATTGATCCTCGATGAGATTTATGGCGAGCCGCCGGAGAAGATGCGCAACGTGCTTCAGCGCATTCAGACCAACGGCAAGCATCTGCTCGGCCTGATCAACGACGTGCTCGATCTGTCGAAGATCGAGGCCGGACAGCTGGTGCTGTCGCTCAACGATTATTCCGATCAAGGATATGATGCAGGGCGTCTATGTCGCGATCGAGCCGTTGGCCGGCAACAAGAAGCTCGGCTTCCAGCTGGAAGTGCCGCCCGACCTGCCGGCCGCGCGCGGCGACGAGCGGCGGCTTTCGCAGGTGCTGCTCAATCTGGTCGGCAACGCGATCAAGTTCACCGACACCGGCGAAGTCGCAATGAAGGCGACGGCAGCCAACGGCAGCTACACCATTGCGGTGAGCGACACCGGCCCGGGCATCGCCGAAGCCGACCAAGCCAAGATATTCGAGGAGTTCCAGCAGTCGGAGAGCGCGCAGACCAAGGCCAAGGGCGGCACCGGCCTCGGCCTGGCGATCGCCAAGCGCATCGTCGAAATGCACGGCGGCAAGCTCTGGGTCGAGTTCGAGCCTCGGCAGCGGATCGACATTCTCCTTCACGGTGCCGTTGAAGGTCGAACAACAGGTGGGAAAGGCATGAGCAAGCGCATTCTCGTCGTCGAGGATCAGGAGGATAATCGGCAGATCCTCCGCGACCTCCTTGGCAGCGTCGGCTACGAGATGACGGAGGCCTGGGACGGCGAGGCCGGGGTCGCCGCTGCAAAACAGCAACGTCCCGATCTCATCCTCATGGATATTCAGATGCCGCTGATGGACGGCTACGAGGCGACGCGCCGGATCAAGGCCGACCCGGAACTGAAAAATATCCCGATCATCGTGGTGACGTCGTATGCACTGAGCGGCGACGAGGGCAAAGCGCGCGCGGCCGGCTGCGACGCCTACATCACCAAACCCTACAGCCCCCGGCAGTTACTGGCCAAGATCAAGGAATTCCTGCCGTGAATCCGCAATCGCGTGTCCCGGGCGCAGCGCAGCACCATAAGCGCGTTCACGCGCGTCAAGCGCGCGCTATGGTGGTGCGCTGCAGAACCGGGACCTTCGCAGACGCAGAGTTTGTAACGATCCCGGATCAGCGGTGCACCGCTGCGCGCTGCACCGCGTCCGGGAAACGCCGCCGGTCCGCATGAGCAATCCTGCCCGCATCCTGGTGGTCGACGACAACGAGACCAACCGCGACATTCTGGTCACGCGGCTCGGCAAGCACGGCTATGAGTTGCTTCAGGCGGCGGACGGCGAAGAAGCATTGGCGAGCGCCAAACAGAATGTTCCCGATCTCATCCTGCTCGACGTGGAAATGCCGAAGCTCGACGGCTTCGAGGTCTGCCGGCGGCTGAAGAACGATCCGTCGGTGCCGTTCATCCCGATCATATTGTGCACGGCGCGCGCGGCCTCGCAGGACGTCGTCACCGGGCTCGACGCCGGCGCCGACGAATATCTGACCAAGCCGATCGATCAGGCGGCCATGGTTGCCCGCGTGCGCTCGATGCTGCGCATCAAGGAACTGCACGACCAGGTCCAGGCTCAGGCCAAGGATCTCGGCGACCTGGAACCAGACGCTCGAACAGCGCGTCAACGACCAGGTCGCCGAGCTTGACCGGATGAACCGGCTCAAAGGCTTTCTGTCGCCGCAGATCGCCAAGCTCGTGGTATCCGACGAGAAGCTGTTGGAGAGCCACCGCCGCGACATCACCGTGGTGTTTTGCGATTTGCGCGGCTTCACCGCCTTTGCCGAGCGCGCCGAGCCGGAGGACATCATCTCGGTCCTGCAGGAATATTACCGGTGTCTCGGCGAATGCATCGATCGCTTCGAAGGCACGCTGCAGCACTTCGCCGGCGACGGGCTTCTGATCATCTTCAACGATCCGATTCCCTGCCTCGATCCGGCGGTGCGCGCGGTGCGCATGGCGGTCGAGATGCGCGCGCGCATGGCGGCGCTATCGGAAAAATGGCGGCGTCTCGGTCATGAGCTCGGCTTCGGCATCGGCATCGCCTCGGGCCATGCCACTTTGGGAAACGTCGGCTATGAGGGCCGCTTCCACTATTCGGCCAACGGCACGGTGGTGAATCTCGGCTCGCGGCTGTGCGCGCAAGCCGGCGACGGACAGATCCTGATCGACGGGCGGGTTCAAGTCGCCGTCGAGACGATCGCCAATATGGAGCCCGTCGGCGAGCTTGACCTGAAGGGACTGCATCGGCCCATCCGCGCTTTCAATGTGCGCGCGCTGAAGGCGTGACGATAAGCCCGGGTGCCCGCTAGTGCGGTGGATTTGAAGTTCCTACAATCCAACAGCCGACTCGCATAGGAACTTCAAATCCAAAAGCCGCACTAACATCATATATTTGCTAGTGCGCAAGGGGAAAATTGTGCCCGAAAAGATGACCGAACTGATCGAGGAATTGGCGCTCGCCAACCGCATTCTGGCCCACGAAGGCGTGCTCGACGCGTTCGGTCATGTCAGCGTGCGCCATCCGACCGATCCCGGCCGCTATCTGCTGTCGCGCTCGCGCTCGCCGCTGCTCATCGAGCCGGACGATATTTTGGAATTTACGCTCGATTCCGAGCCGGTGCGCCCGCCCAAGGTGCATCTGTACGCCGAACGCGTCATTCACGGCTGCATCTATCAGGCGCGCCGCGACGTCATGGCGGTCGTGCCATCATCACGCGCCGGCGGTGATGCCGTTCGCCGTCGCCGGCAAGCCGATCGTGCCGGTGTTTCATCTCGGCGCGGCGGCCGGCGAGGATATGCCGTTCTGGGATCAATACGACGAGTTCGGCGACACCAACCTCTTGGTCGTGAAGCAGGAGGAGGGCCGCTCGCTGGCGCGGGCGCTCGGCGGGCACTCGGCGGTGCTGATGAACCGGCATGGCGCGACCGTGGTCGGCGGCGGATTGAAGGAGTTGGTGTCGCGCGCGATCTTCATGTGCCAGAACGCCGACTATCAGCTGCGTGCGCTCGCGCTCGGCACGCCGCAAGCCCTGCACCGCGGCGAAATCAGGCTCGCCGGCGCGCTCGGATCGATGCCCAACGTCGTGACGCGGACCTGGGAATATTGGAGCATGCGGCTTGAAGCGGCCGGCGCCATGCCGCCGCGACGGAGCGCCGTCAAGGTGGCGCGCCGGCCGGTGCCGAAGACCTCTCGGGTCACGCCGCGCGAACGGCGGAAGGGCAGGCGACGGTGACCGTGCGGCCACCGCGACCGGCAGGAGCGAGGCCGTTCCTGCCGGGCATCGATCGCGATCGCAGCTGTGCGATTATTTACAGGCGCCCGATTTGATGTGCTTGGCGCCGTCGTTTTTGGCCCAGCAGTCGTTGGCCCAGGTATGTTTTTTGCCGTCTTTTCCGACGCCGCAAACCGGCTGCCATATCCAAGTGCAGATTCCGTCGGCTTGGGCGCTGCTGCCGACCGAGGCGGCGATTGTAAAAAGAGCAACCGCGGCCGCTATGGCAAGACACGAGATGACAGTTCGCAAAGTCTTCATTTCTCCCCCCTTGATCGGGATTGCTTGAGCATCCCGTAGTCACGATAGCACGGCATATCGGGGAAACCGAAACGTAATTCCCGTCCTTCCTTCCGAAAAATCAATGCCGATCGCGGGCGGCGGCGCTTATAGCGCCGAGCATGGCGGCGCGGTCCGCCTTGAGCGCGCCGCGCACCGTTTGTTGACTGCCGATCTGGCCCATTTCGCGCTGGCGCTTGACGGTGGCCGTCGTCATCAACGGCTCGACGCCGAGTTCGCGCAACGTGTCGGCGACCTCTTCCATCTCGGCGGCGCGCCGCTCGCCGTGAATTGCCATGCGTTCGAGATTGTAGGGCACGATCTTTCCCCAATCGAGGCCGGGATAATTGTTCTTCATCGAGGCGGCGACTTCGTCGATCACGCCGGCGCGCGCGGCGGCCAAAAAACATTCCAGGGTGAGCGCCTCGATGCCCTTGATCATCACGCTGCGCACCATCTTGATCGCGGCGGCGGCGCCGATTTCGGCTCCGCCGATACCGGCGCGCATACCGAGCGCGGCGAGCGTCGGCGCAATCGTCTCGGCGTCGGGGCCGGCAATGAGCATCGGCGTTCGATGGCGCGCCGGATGGATGGGCGCGAGCACGGCGACGTCGATATAGCGGGCGGCGTCGCCAAGGAGCTTTGCAGTCTCCTGCTTGCGGCCGGGCGAGACCGAATTGATGTCGAGGAAAAACGGCCTGCCGGCAAGATGCGCCTTGGCCGAAACCGCCGCTTCGACGCTGGAGGCGGCGGTGACGGCGGAGATCACGATGTCCGCCGTCCGCGCCGCATCGGCTGCGGAGCCGGCGCAACGCACGCCGCAAGCTTGCCCGGCCTGCCGGAGCTTTTCGCCGCCGGAGTGCGGGAACAGAATGTCCCAAGCCGACATCCGTTCCACGCCCGCCTCGCGCAACCCGGCGGCGATCGCTTGGCCGGCTTCGCCGAAGCCGATGAAGCAAATCGCCGGCCTCAGATTCTGGCATGGTGGCATTCCTCCGCTTGTGCCGTTAATCTGCGGATGATGGCAGTTTCGGCGCATGGTCTGCAATGCATGAATCCCTTGTCGTGTCGCGATCGACTCGAACGGGCGCTGGCGCGCATCGCCGATCCAAAGGGCGAGGGCAAGCGCGCCTGCCTCACGGTCTATAGCGACGCCGCCCGCGCCGCGGCCGATGCCGCCGATGCGCGGGCCGCGCGCGGAATTCGGCTCGGCCCGCTCGACGGCGTCATTCTCAGCATCAAGGATTTGTTCGACGTTGCGGGTGAAATCACGCGCGCGGGCTCGAAAATTCTCGCCGAGGAAGCGGCGCCGGCCGTTGCCGACGCGGCGGTGGTGCAAAGGCTGCGCGCGGCGGGCGCGGTGATCGTGGCCAAGACCAACATGACCGAATTCGCTTTTTCGGGCATCGGCGCCAATCCGCATTTCGGCACCCCCGGCAATCCGCGCGATCGCGCGCGCGTGCCCGGCGGCTCGTCGGCCGGCGCGGGCGTCGCCGTCGCCGACGGCATGTGCGAGATCGCAATCGGCACCGATACCGGCGGCTCGGTGCGGATTCCGGCGGCTTTGTGCGGGCTCGTCGGCTTCAAGCCGAGCCGCCAGCGAGTCCCGACCGATGGCGCCTTCTCGTTGAGCTATACGCTCGATTCGGTCGGACCGCTTGCCAACAGCGTCGCCGATTGCGCCAAAGCCGACGCGGTGATGGCCGGCGAGGCATTTGCGCCGCTTGAGCCGATTGCGCTTGCCGGCCTGCGCTTCGGCATTGCCGAGGGACTGCCGCTCGATAGACTGGACGATACGGTCGCTTCGGCATTCGCCGCCGCGGTCAAACGGCTCGACCAAGCCGGCGTGCGCGTAAGCCGGGAAACGCTGCCGCTGTTCGACGACATGCTCGCGGTCAATGCCAAGGGCGGCATTTCGCCGCCCGAGGCCTGCGCCATCCATCGCGACCGGATCCAGCGGCGCGCCGCCGACATCGACCCGAATGTGCGCGCGCGCATCGAGCGCGGCTGCGCCGTTTCGGCGGCGGACTATGTCGAAATGCTGCGCGACCGCGCGTGGCTCGTCCGCGCCATGGATGCGCGGCTTGACGCGCTCGATGTGCTGGTGATGCCGACAACCTCGATCGTCGCGCCGACCATTGCGGAAGTGGCGGATCCTGCGGTCTTTGCCGCGCGCAATGCGGCGGTGCTGCGCAATACCAACATCGTCAATTTCTTCGACCTCTGCGCCGTCACGCTGCCGCTGCCGGCCAAGCTGCCGGTCGGGCTCATGCTGATCGCGCGCAACGGCCAAGACCGCAGGCTTTTCCGCATCGCCGCGGCGGTCATGCAGCTATTTAGGGGAATTATCACCTTGACATAGTAGCCCCAAGCGGTAGGGGTAGCGCGACAGGCTGGCGCAGGTATAGCCCTTTCCGATTCGAGGGACTACTATCCCGACATGACGCGAAAGCGCCGTCCGCGAACCGAGCGCATCAGTGACCGCGAGCTGCGGCCTGACGGCTGGTCCCGTTTCGAGCGCGCCGTCGATGCGGCCTTGCGGACCAAGCCCAAACATCGGCCGGCGCCTAAACGGCCCAAACGCCAGATCGAGTACCGCGTCTAGGTATTGCTCTGTAAAACAGGAACGGCCCGCCGACTGCATTTCGGGGGCCGTGAGAATCATTAGATCATTGGCCGATCTGGCAGAAACCTTAGCCGGACCGAATTTGCATGTCCAGATCACAATCTCCAAAACTGCCCGTTCCCGGAAAGTTAGATCGCGGCATTAAGAAAGCCGTCGAACGGTTGCAGGCTTGCGGTATCGAAACTTTTGAATCCTGCGAGGGCGGTCCTGGACATGCTTTCCCGGAACCCACGATCAAATTTCACGGTACGCCAGAAGCGGGATGGCGCGCCGTGGCAGCGTGTCTTGCTTGTGGCCTCCCAATCTTGGCGCTTCGGCGCGTTTGGCACGTACTCGATGCCAATGAACCAACGGGACCGCATTGGGAGATCACATTTCGAGAGCGCGTTTATTAGCCGAGTTTGATGCATACTTCGCAACGTTTCTTTCCGCCGGTCCCGTTCTTGCGATGCCAAGACTTGATAGCTTTCCCGTCGTGGCAGTCATCATGGTCGTGGTAGACCTCACGATGCTCTGGCGGATATTCTGGTGAATCTGTGTGATATGGGGCAACTTTTGCCATCGTCATGGCTCCATGCTGGAAAGGGCAGTGCAAATTGATTGTGGCCCGGCTAAATGAGTTTGTCTTGCTTACCGATTTGCTCTTTGGGAGCTTGCTTATAGCCGCCGCCGTATTCCTGCGGCGGCAACTTCGGTAGCTTGCCATCGAGCATGTCGTCTACCGTCGCAATCTGCAACCGCGAAAACTTACCGAATGGCGTATCGAAGAATCCGGCCGCCGCTGCTTCCTTGACCATCGGCGCGGTCGGCTCACGCAACGTAATTAGTACGGCGAGCGGCGCTTTCTCTCGTTCCATGACACCACGTAGATCGCTGACCATATCGCGATGCAAAGTCTCGCCGCCTTTGACTGAAACAATTCCCGCCTCGGTCTTTTTGCCGTCCGGCTTGCAATAATAGTAACCGTCAATCCCGCTGTCCGCGCCCTTTTTCTTGCCGCCGTAGGGAACGGCGTTGATGAGCGTCACGGCCCACCATTGGAATTGGAACTTGTCGCGTTTTGCCAAATCCTCCGCGCCGGCAAAATCCTTCGGCGTGCCGTGAACATCAAATTTGATTCCGGGGAATGCGTCCTTCAAGCGACGCTCAATCAAGCCGATGGCAAGATGCGTGATGTCGATTCCGATCCATTTCCGGTGCAATTTCTCGGCCGCATGCGTCGCCGTCCCGCAACCGCAAAAAGGATCGAGCACAAGATCGCCCTCGTTTGAGGAAGCGTGAATAATGCGTTCTAGCAATGCAAGCGGCTTCTGCGTCGGATACCCAAGTCGTTCTCCCGATGTGTTGCCAATGCGCTCAATATCAGTCCAAACGGATTGAAGCGGTTGTCCCGGTAATTCGTCCAAATAGACCTTGAGACCGTCCATTCGTGGCGATCCATCCTTACGGGTCAAAATGCGGCCTTCGGACCACCATTTTTCAAGTTGCTCAATCGTATAGCCCCAGCCGCGGCTGGGGGGGGCATAGTACCCCGCCATTGAAACTTGCCAGAGGTGGAGTTGGCTCTGTCCGCAGTGAGATTTTCGCCCTTGTAGAGTCTGCCGGTTTCATCTGGTTTGTAACGGCCTAGTTGTTCCGCGCTAAACGCAGTGAATTGCGGATTCCAAAGATATTCGTCGGTCTTGCTGTAGAACAAAATATTATCGGCGACATTGCCGTATCGGCGCGCCGTGTTGTGAGAACTTGTTCGCTTCCACGTAATTTCGTTCAAAAAACGCCGTGGATCAAAAATCGAATCCAATAGGATTTTAAGGTAGTGACTCGATGTCGGATCGCAATGCAAATAAATAGACCCGGTCGGCTTCAGTACGCGATGTAGTTCGATCAACCGCACGGCCATCATGGCGAGGTAGGCCATCATGTCGTTCTCGCCCAAGAACGAGCGCATGGCATTGAGCATGTTCGCGGCCTCGGTATTGCCGCTGTGCATCACCTGATCGAAGGCAAGTTCGGCGTGCTCGTTCCAATGCCAAGTGTCCTCGAACGCCTCGATCTGCGCTTGCGATTGCTCGCCGCTCGGCGCCTTGAAAAGAACATTGTAGGAAGCGTTCGAGTTGAACGGCGGATCGAGATAGATCAGATCAATGCTTTCGTCGGCGATGCTTTCGCGCAGCACGTCGAGATTGTCGCCGTAATAGAGCGCGTTCACGTCGGCGCTTCTTAACGACGAGCTGTTTGATAAGTCAGGCGCTTGCCGACGATGCCCTGCACCGATTTTGCCATCCGCTCCGCGTCACTGACGCCAAGCTTCTCGCGCTCGTTGTAGCGGAAGTCATACTCAGCGAGGTAACGCTTCAGGTGCTGTTGGCTGACGTGATGATAGACGCCGTGAATGCCCCGCTTCATGATCGAAAAATATCCTTCAATCGTGTTGGTGTGGACCGGGCCGCGCACGTATTCGCCGATGCTGTGATTAATCGAATCGTGCTTCTTGAATTGAGCGCCAGCCTTTTTCATCGCGCCGCCTTCATCGGTATAGACGTAGCTCGCGCCGTGAAGCTGCGCCTCAAGCATCGGCGCGAGAGTCTTGGCGTTGACTTCGGGGACGTGATGCGAGCGCACGCGCCCTCCGCGCTCGACCAGCGCGACCACGGCTTCCTTGCCGGAACCGCCAGTGCCTAGATGCTGGCGCTTGCGCGCATGCTTGTTCTTTTCCAGTCCGCCGACGAACGACTCGTCAACCTCAACGGTCATTCCGTCGCCGCCGAGCATGTCGGGATTAGTCTCGCGCAACAATTCCCGGATGCGATGGCAGAGAAACCACGCGGTCTTTTTGCTCAGCCCCAATAGCCGGCCGATTTGCAACGCGCTCATTCCCTTTTTCGACGCCATGATGAGATGCGTCGCGGCAAGCCACTTGTGCAGCGGAACCTTGCTGCGCTCGTACAGGGTGTTCACGGTGACGGTGAACGGCTCCCGGCAGGCGTTGCACTGGTATAGGCCGGGGCGATGCGAATCGCCCTGCATGAGCGTGGCCTGCCCGATGGTGCCGCACTTGGGGCAAATCGGGCCATCCGGCCATAACCTGGCCTCTAGCCACTCACGGGCCTTGTTTTCGTTGTGGAAAATGGGGTTTGAAAGGTCGCTCATGACGAGTATCCTCTGGACTAGAGGTATACTACGCCATGTAGGCTACTATGTCAAGGTGATAATTCCCCTATTTAGCGCAAATTGAGACATAATCGGCGCTTGCCGCGGACGCGGCAGTTTCCTAGCATTTCGCCAACTCTCGGGAGGATTTACCGTGACCCGCACCAGCCCGCTGGCAACCCGCCGTCGCCTGCTCGCCGGCGCGGCCGCCGCCGCCGCCACAATCGCCGCCCCCGCCGTCGGGCGGGCCCAGAACGGCCCCCTGAAGGTCGGGGTGCTGTTGCCGCGTTCGGGCTTCGAGGCCGGCATCGGCCAGGATTGCCAGCGCGGCGTCGATATCGCCCCCCCGATCCTGAAGTCGTTGGGGCTGCCGGACCTTGCGATCATCAATGGCGACACCGAATCCAACGTCGACACCGCGCGCGAACGCGCCGAAAAGCTGATCAGCGACGGCGCGCAGCTCCTGGTCGGCGCCTTCGATTCCGGCCAGACCACCGCCATCGCCCAGGTCGCCGAACAAAAGGGCATTCCGCTCGTCATCAATATCGCCGCGGCGCCCGACATCACCGAGCAGGGCTACAAATTCGTGTTCCGCAATTTCCCCACCGCGGCGATGATTCTGGGCGACGCCTTCGCCGACCAGAAGGAAGTCTTCGGCATTACCGGCAAAGCGCCGAAGACGGTGGTGTTCATGCACGTCAACGACACCTTCGGCACGGCGATGGCAAAAGGCATCGGCGCGGTCATGCCGAAATATAACATGCCGTATACGGTCGCCGACGAAATTTCCTACGATCCGGCGGCGCGCGATCTTTCCGTCGAAGTGACCAAGGCCAAGGCGACCAATGCCGACGCCATCCTCATCGTCGGCCGGCTCAATGACGCAATGCTGATAACGCGCGAGTTGGTCAAACAGCGCTGGACCCCGCAAGCGATCCTGAGCATGGGACCCGGTTGGTACGAGGATCAGTACATCAAAACGCTGGGCAAGCTTTCCGACGGCCCGATGAGCTGCGTGCCCTGGTACGACCCGAACAAGAAGCTGTCCCAGACGCTCGAAGCCGCATTGGCCAAGAGCAATCCGGGCGTCAACATGAACACCAACCACGTTTACACGTTCGAAGCGTTGCTGGTGGCCGCCGACGCCTTCAAACGGGCCGGTACGACCGATCCGAAAGCGCTGGCCGACGCCATCCGCACCACCAATATCACCAACAATGTCAGCATCGGACCCGGCATCCAGTTCAACGCCAAAGGTCAGAACGACAAGATCAAGGGCGGCGCGATTCAGAACCGCGGCGGCAAGCTCATCACGATCGCGCCGAAGGAGGCTGCCAACGGGCAGCCGGAATGGCCGATGAAGCCGTATCAGGATCGCGCGTGAGGCGGGACTGATCGGTGACGCTTGACGTCTATCTGAATGTCGCCGTCGCCGGAATTCTGACCGGCCTGGTCTACGGCCTGATGGCGCTCGGCCTGTCGGTCATTTTCGGCGTTATCCGCGTCGTCAATTTCGCCCACGGCGAGATGATGTCGATCGCGATGTTTCTCGCGGTCGTGCTGTTCTCGGCGTTCCACCTTGATCCGCTGATCATGCTGGTGCCGATCGCCGCGGTGATGTTCGTGTTCGGCTATCTGCTGCAAGCGGGATTGATCAATCCCTTCATTACCCGCCCGGAATATATCCAGTTCCTGCTTTTGGTCGCGATCGCCATCGTCATCGTCAACGTGTTGTTGATTATCTTCGGTCCCGACGCCCATACCGTGCAGACGTCGTACGCCTACGACAGTTTCCAGGTCGGTCCGGTGATCGTCGATGCCTCGAAGCTCTATGCCGGCGGCGCCGCGATCCTGTTCGCCGCCTTGTTGTTTGCGTTCTTCCGTTTCACGCTCCTCGGCAAGGCGATCCGCGCCTGCGCCGACAATTACACCGGCGCGCTCGTTGTCGGGCTCAATGTCAACCGGCTTTATGCGCTGACCTTCGGTATCGGCGCCGCCTGCGTCGGCGCCGCCGGCGTTATGATGACGTTGATCGTCGACGTCACGCCGATGATCGGGCCGACCTATACGCTATTGGCTTTCGTCATTGTCATTACCGGCGGGCTGGGCTCGATGTCCGGCGCGCTTATCGGCGGCCTGTTGATCGGGCTGACCGAGGCGCTTGCCGGATTGCTGTTCACGCCGTCCGCCAAGAGCATGTTCGCCTTCGCCATTCTGGTGCTGGTGTTGCTGTTCCGCCCGCAAGGCATTCTCGGCAAAAGGGCGACGTGATGGCCGCCGGGCCCACTGCCATCGTCGCGCGACTCGCCGACGGCCTGTCGCGCCGGACGATTGTCTTGCTCGCCGCGCTGCTCGCGGCGCTGCTCGTCGCGCCGTGGATCGTCAACGATTATCTAATCACGGTTCTCATTCTCATTCTGTATCTCGCCTATACCGGCCAAGCCTGGAACATCATGATGGGTTTCGCGGGGCAGCTTTCGCTGGGCCACGCGCTCTATGCGGGCCTGGGAGGCTATATTGCGGCGGTGCTGTTCACTCGCTTCGACATCGACCCGTGGCTCGGTTTTCTCGCCGCCATGCCGGTCGCCGCGGCATGCGGAGCGATCATCGGCTTCCTTGCCTTCCGCTTCGGCGTCGCCGGCGTCTATTTTGCCATCCTCACCATTGCCTTTGCCGAGTTCGCGCGCATCGGCTTCGACCATCTCGATTTCGTCAACGCCTCGGCGGGATTGTTCCTGCCGGTGGCGCAATACGCGCACAACGATCCGTGGCGGCTGCGCGGCGATCCGACGATGTTCTATTACGTGATCCTCGCCGCGACATTCGCCGCGTTCGTGCTGTGCCGCGCGCTGTTGAAGAGCCGCATCGGCTACTTTTGGCTCGCCATCCGCGAGGACGAGGAAGCGGCGCGCGCCGCCGGCATCGACAGCTTTCGCTACAAGATGTACGCGGTGACGATCTCCGCCGCCGTCACTTCGTTCGCCGGCGTGTTCTATGCTTTTTTCTACAATAACCTTTTTCCCGAACAGGTGTTCGGCATTTCCCGCTCGATCGCGATGATGCTCGGACCCATTATCGGCGGCACCGGCACGCTGTTCGGACCGATCCTCGGCGCCTTCGTGCTCACCGGCCTTGCCGAGACGCTTAACTCCGCGCTGGCCGCGTTCGGCGTCGATCTGCCCGGCGCCGAGCAGGTGTTCTACGGGTTTTGCCTCCTGTTCGTGATCGTGGCGCTGCCTGGGGGCATCTGGCCCTGGCTGGCGCGACGGCTCGGCGTGGCGGAGAGCCGGCGATGACGGCGCTCCTCTCGCTCGTCAATGTCAGCAAACGCTTCCGCGGCCTTGTCGCGGTCGACAGCGTCAGCTTCGAAGTCCCCGAGGGTGCGCTGTTCGCCGTGATCGGGCCGAACGGCGCCGGCAAGACCACGTTGTTCAATATGATCGCCGGCGCGATGACGCCGGACGAAGGCACGATTAGCTTCGCCGGCGAGCCGATCGGCGGTTTGCCGCCCGATGCAATATGCCGGCGCGGCATCGCCCGGACTTTTCAGTTGGTACGGCCGTTTCCGGCATTGAGCGTCGAGGACAATGTCGTCGTCGGCGCCCTGTTGCACCGGCATGACGTCGGCGCCGCGCGCGACCGCGCGCAAGCTCTGCTGCGGCGCCTCGATTTGTTCGATCGGCGGCACCAGCTGGCCGCGACGTTGACGCTGTCGGATCGCAAACGCGTCGAAGTCGCACGCGCGCTGGCAACCGAGCCGCGGCTATTGCTGCTCGACGAGGTGATGGCCGGGCTGCGGCCGACCGAAACCGACCGCATGGTCGCGACCTTGCGCGAGCTCAACCGCGACACCGGCGTGACGATCCTATCGATCGAGCATGTCATGCGCGCGGTGATGGCGCTCGCCTCGCGCGTGCTGGTGCTCGATCACGGCACGGCGATCGCGCAAGGCGCGCCCGAGGCGATCGTGCGCGACCCCGCGGTGGTGCAATCCTATCTGGGCCAATCCTCTCCTGAAATCGGGGCGGTGTGATGCTCCGCGTCGAGAACCTCGACGTGTTCTACGGCGACGTCCAGGCGCTCGACGGCGTGTCGCTCGAGATCGAGCAGGGCGCGATCGTCGCCATTGTCGGCGCCAATGGCGCCGGCAAGACAACGCTCATCCGCACGCTCGCCGGCATGCTCCGGTCGACGCGCGGTCGGATTTTCTTTCGCGGCGCCGATATTTCCGGCTGGCCGAGCCATCGCGTCTGCGATCTCGGCATCGGCCAGGTGGCGGAGGGGCGCCAAGTGTTTCCGACGCTCACCGTCGACGAGAACCTCGACATCGGCGCCATGTTGCCGCGCGCCCGCGCCGATCGGGCGAAAAATCGCGAACGCGCATTGGCCCTGTTTCCCATGCTCGCCGAGCGGGCGCATCAGCCGGCCGGCACGCTGTCCGGCGGCGAGCAGCAGATGCTCGCCATCGCCCGTTGCCTGATGGGCGCGCCGCAGCTCATTATGTTCGACGAGCCATCGCTCGGCCTCGCGCCGACCCTGGTGCGCAATGTGCTCGACGCCATCCGCGATCTCAACCGCGATGGCACGACCTGTTTGCTCGTCGAGCAGAATGTCGCGCTGTCGTTAAAGCTTGCTAGGCGCGCTTATGTCCTCGAAAACGGCCGCGTGACGCTGACCGGCAGCGGCGCCGAACTCCTCGCCGACGACCGCGTGCGCAGCGCCTATCTTGGATTATGAGCGATTGGCCGGTGCTAATGCGCCGGCCGGCGGATGCGCTCCATCAGCGCGGCGAGAGCCGCCGCGCGCGCGCTCAGCGGTGCGAACGGAAAGGCCTGACGCAGACGATTGTAAACGTCGGCCGCCGTGGGCGCCTCGATATCAGCGAGCGCCGCCGCCATGGCGCGGGCCAGATCGGCTTCCGGCCGCTCGCTCAGCGGCGCCGGCACCAGTGTGACATCGCCGTAGGGAACGGGCGGTTGCACGCGCAAGGTGACACGGCGGGCGCCCATGATGAGCTCCGATGAGGTTATGGTGCCGTCTCAACGCGCGAATTTTACTCAAGTTCCATTCGTTATGTCGCATCGTCATTCCGGAGCGCGGGCGAAAGCCCGCGAGCCCGGAATCCATAACCACTGTCCAAGCGGGTTCTGCGCTGGCGGTGATTATGGATTCCGGACGATCGCGGAGCTTGTCATCGGGCCGGCCACTTCAGGCCGGACCCGTTGGCGGTTTCCGGAATGACGGGCTTATTATAGCGGCTGCCCAATCGTCACATTGAGCTTGCCGACGCCTTCGACCTCGCATTCGATCTTGTCGCCGGCGACGGTGGCGGCGACGCCCGACGGCGTGCCTGTCATGATGATATCGCCGGGCGCAAGCGCGACCATCTCGGAAAGCTTGGCGATGATCTCCGGCACCTTCCAGATCATCTGATTGAGGTCGCCGTCCTGGCGGATCTTGCCGTTGACCTTCAGCGTAATGCGCCCTTTCGACGGATGGCCGATCTCGGCAGCGGGCTTGAGCGCCCCGCACGGCGCCGAATGGTCGAACGCCTTGCCGATCTCCCACGGCCGCTTGATATCGCGCGAGGCGATTTGCAGGTCGCGGCGCGTCAGATCGATGCCGACGCCATAGCCGTAGATGCAGTCGAGCGCCTTTTCGGTCTTGATATTGCGGCCGCCGCTCTTGAGCGCCACCACAAGCTCGACCTCGTGGTGCATGTCCTTGGTCAGCGACGGATAGGGCACGGTGCCGCCGTCCGGCACGATGGCGTCGGCCGGCTTGGCGAAGAAGAACGGCGGCTCGCGCAGGTCCTGGCCCATCTCCTTGATGTGCTCGACATAATTACGGCCGACGCACCACAACCGGCGGACCGGAAAATACTTGTCGGTGCCGGCGACGGGAATCGCCGCCTGCGGCGGCTGCGGGATGACATAACTTTCGGCGGCGGTGCTCATGAGACGGTTTCGCGTTGGAGCGAAATGAGAGGAGGTTCAGCCGGACGAAGCGATGGCGGCGACCGGCGGGGTCATCGTATCGCGGGCGGGCGACGACTGCCCCTTGAGTTGCAGCCGGTAAAACGAGGCGTAGCGGCCGCCTTTGTGCATCAGTTCCTCGTGTCGGCCGGACTCCACGACCTGTCCGTCCTCGACCACGAGAATGCAATCGGCGTGCATGATCGTCGACAGCCGGTGCGCGACGACCAGCGTCGTGCGTCCTTTGCTGAGCTCGGCAAGCGCCTCCTGCACGTGGCGCTCGGATTCCGAATCGAGCGCCGCGGTCGCCTCGTCGAGCAGGATGATCGGGACATTCTTGATCAGCGCGCGCGCGACGGAAATGCGCTGGCGCTGGCCGCCGGAAAGCTGCAAGCCGTACTCGCCGACCGGGGTATCGTAACCGGCGGGGAAGCTCATGATGAAATCGTGCGCGTGGGCAGCCTTGGCGGCGGCGACGATCTCCGCCTCGCTGGCGTCAAGCTTGCCGAGCGCGATGTTGTCGCGGATCGTTCCCCGGAACAGGTGGACGATCTGGCCGACATAGGCGATTTCCCGGCGCAGCGAGCGGCGCGACACCGCGGCGATATTCTGGCCGTCGATCAGGATGCGCCCGGAAGCGACGTCATAGAAGCGCAACAGGAGATTGAGCACCGTCGTCTTGCCGCCGCCCGACGGGCCGACCAGCGCGGTGACCTTGCCCGGCTGGGCGACAAAACTCATGCCGCGCAGCACCGGCGTATCGGCATTGTAGGCAAAGCGCACGTCGGCGAATTCGACGCGCGCCGTCGTCAAGGCCAGCGGCGGCATGTCGTCGTCGCTCGGCTCGCCCGGCGGGCTGTCGATGACCTCGTAGAGCATGCGCACGCCGACGAGATTATTGTTGAGGTCGATATTGAGCCGCGCCAGGCGCTTGGCCGGCTCGTAGGCGAGCAGGAACGCCGCCATGAACGACACAAACTCGCCCGGTGTCGCACCGGTTTCGATCACGCGATAGCCGCCGTAGATCGTCGCCAGTGCGACGGTGAAGCCGCCGAGCATCTCCATCAGCGGGCTGGCGCGGTTCGCCACCCGCGCCATCTTGTTCGAATTCGTGCCGCACGTCCGCGACGCTTTTGCCGAGGCGGCGCCGCATCTCGTCTTCGAGCTCGAAGGCCTTGACCATGCGCATGCCTTGCAGCGCTTCCTGCATGGTTTCGATGATGCGGGTGCCGCCGGTAAATTGCATCCGTGCGATGCCGCGCACGCGGCGGATCAGTTTGCGCAGAAAGAAGAAGGCCGGCGGCGCCATGATGAAGCCGGCGATCGACATGACCGGATCCTGGATCACCATGACGATCGACAGCCCAATCAGCGACATCAGATCGCGGCCGATCGCGGTGATGAGCAGATTGATCACCCCGCTGACGGCGGCGGCGCCGGTGGTGAGCCGTGCGATGAATTCGGAAGAGTGACGGTCGGCGAAGAAGCCGATGTTCTGCTGTAACAGCTTGTCGAACATGCGCCGCTGATTGTCGGCGATAATGGAGTTGCCGATCCACGACAGCAGGACGGTCGAACCATACGTCGCGAACCCCTTCAGGATGAAGATCACCATGGCGAACAGGCCGATGAGGACGATGCCGTGAAAATTATGATTGACATAGGCCTCGTTCGTCATGGTGCCGAGGAGGTAGGCGGTGAGCGCCGTAACGGCGGCGGCAACGCCCATCAGCACGAAAGCTATAGCGTAGCGCCGCCAATGCCCGAGCGCCTCGTCGAACAACAGGCGGCGCACCAGGGCGATCGTCGAATAGTTGTCCGCGGCAGTGGCCGTGGCGGGTTTCATGCGTGGTCCGTCTGGCAAGCGTCGCCTCCTGCGGCCGCGCGTTCTTGCCCGCCCTAAAGGAGTTTTTCAAGTAAATTCAGCGCTTAGGATAGTTCCATTGGCGCTTGCGCGGCCGATCCGAGCCGAATGCTTACCGACAATTCTCGCTGTAGCGCAATGGCAAATGGAAATTCGGCGGAGAACACCGGGGATCATTACTGCCGGCGCCATTGAATTCCCAATCCAGCCGTTCCATTGTGGCTGAACTTCGGTGATCGAATGCCTGACCCAGCCGATTATTTCGATGCCAGTTTTCCCGGCGCCACGCAAATCGTCCGGGTAACAAGCCTTCATGATGCCAGGGTGTTTGCGCGCAGGTGGGTCATTCGGGACAAGAATCCTGCCTTGAAGGTGCTGCTTCGCCGCTTGGAGACAGCCAATAGCAGCGCGACGGCGGACATTGCGATCCAAGACTTAAAGCAAGCGCTCGCCTGCCGAGGAATGTTGGTGACGGCAGATCCGGTACCGGACGGCTCGCGCGTTCGCTAACGGTACCAAGCGGATATTCCCAAGCGTATATGATGTCGCTGGCATTCCCGCGCTACGCAACCTATATATATTACTTGGATAATGCTCGGTCGGATCGTGTTTTGATCCTATTTTGGAGATAGTTGAATGACAAAGGCCTCTTCCAGCGCCTATGCGCCAAATTCATTGGCGGCGCAGCGTGAGCTGCAGTTTGCCCAATTTGACTATAGTGCCGCCGCCGAGTTGTTCCCGACGCGAAAGCGCATACCCAGACGTCAACCGCTCGGATACAAGCGGTTTACGCAAGCCGCGCAAGCCATCCGTTTCGCCATCGAGGATCTTTCGCCGGAGCTTCTCATCGGCGCCTTCCTCGAGGTCGACGAGCGCCGCTATAGCGGCGATGACATCCGTCGTCTGTACGAGAGCGCCGAATATCCGTTAAGGCGTCGCGGTCCGCGATCGTGACCGACAAGACGATCAATCTCGATCGGCATCGCGGGATGGCGGCGCAGAAGGCGACGGAACTTCGCCGGCTGTTGGCGAACGTGGAGGCCAATGAGAAGGAATTGCGGCTTCGGCAAGATGAATTGGAATCGCATTTGATCGCGGCGCCGGCGACGAGCTGGCACGACGCCGCCGATAAAGCGCGTTACCTTCTCAATCTGTTCGCGGGCACGCCTGCGGGACAGGACCCGCGAAGACAAAGGCTAATCGCGGCAATACTCGCCGACTTCAACCGGCTCGAAGGCGAGACCTAGCGGCTGCTTTAGTCGACGCTCGAAATCCAGCACTTTCGCAAGCCTTCGGCATCCCGCGCCCACCAATAATTTCCCTCCGGGTTGTGTCCGGAGAGATTGAAGGTCTTGAGGTGCCGTTTAACCGCAGCTAAGGCTTCCTCACGCGTCGCATAGCCACGGCCGACTTCCGTCGCCGGCGCGGAAAGTGCGCTTTTGAGCTCGAGAATCTTGAACATCGCTGGTTTTCTTAGGCGGCCGTTCCTCAATCGCGATTGAATTTCATTGCCGCCGAAAGGACCAAGTCGCTTTCGGAAACCACGCGCTCGTGGGATTCACTCTTGCTTTTGATTCGATACCGCGTGGTCCCATCCTCCGCCGGCCGCAGGCTTATTATTTCGTAGGTCCCCGTTGCCGCGGACCGAAAAGTCGATGGGATAAGATCGACCGTTTGCCCAACCTTGAATTTGTGGCTGGATTCTATCATCGCGGATACTCCTTCAGCCGCACCGGCAGCCGGCATGTCGGTCGCGCGTTAACGTCGCCGAAATTGATTGCGCTGCGGCGCACGGCTCACCGCGCCGGCGCGTTCGTCCCTGTGGCGGAAAATCAAGCGTCCCTTCTCCAGATCATAGGGCGAGACTTCGACCGTTACCCGATCGCCGGCGAGCGTTTTAATTCGGTTCTTTTTCATCCGTCCGGCTGTGTAGGCGACGAGGGCGTGTCCATTGTCGAGCTGAACGCGATAGCGGGCATCGGGCAGAATTTCAGTAACGAGGCCCTCGAATTGCAGGAGTTCTTCCTTCGACAATTTATGTTCCTTTCTTGAAAAGAGTTGGCCCATGCGGCGGGCGGGAACCGTGGTCGCGCCGGGGCCGGGCTGTACGATGCAGGAAGGCGACCGACGCGAATCCGTCCACGGTTTCGCTGGATTCATCGCGATGCCGTTGCCGGCGCCCGTCGTGGCCGCCGCCAAATCGCTGTCGTTCACGCGCGGTATTGCTTACCGATGGGGCGGCCGTGGGCGTTGCGGTCGCAAACCCGGACCGGCGTGAAGGCGTCCGGGTGTCGGCTACGGGAATGGACATGCGAATGAGTTTTTCGATATCGCGCAAGAATGCCATTTCCGCGCCGTCGCACAGCGAGATCGCGATGCCTGCCGCCCCGGCCCGTGCGGTGCGTCCGATGCGATGCACATATGTCTCCGGCACATTCGGCACATCGAAATTCACGACGTGGCTGATGCCGTCGACGTCGATGCCGCGGGCGGCGATGTCCGTTGCGACGAGAACCCTGACCGTGCCCTTGCGAAACGCCGCCAGCACTCGTTCGCGCTGATTCTGGGATTTGTTGCCGTGGATCGCCTCGGCCGCAATGCCGGCATTTACCAGACCCCTTACGACCTTGTCCGCGCCGCGTTTGGTCCGGGTGAAGATCAGAGCGCGATCGAGCGTCTCGCGCCGCAATAGGTCGACAAGGGCTGCCGGCTTGCCGGCGCGATCGACGCGGATGACGCGCTGCTCGACCCGTTCGACCGTCGAAGCGGCCGGCGTCACGGCGACCTTGACCGGATTTCGCAGCATTTGGCCCGCGAGTTCGGCAATAGCGCTCGGCATGGTCGCGGAAAACAACAGCGTCTGCCGTTTTACCGGCAGCTTAGCGATTATTTTTCGAATGTCGTGGATGAATCCCATGTCGAGCATTCGGTCCGCTTCATCGAGCACGAGAAACTCGACGTTGCCAAGACGAAGCGCGTTGCGTTGGACGAGATCGAGCAAGCGGCCCGGTGTCGCAATCAGGACATCGACGCCGTTGAGCAGCGCACGGACCTGCCCGCCCATCGGCACGCCGCCGATCGCCAGCGCGGTCCTGATGTGCAGATGGCGGCCGTAAGCGCGAAAGCTGTCGAGAATTTGGCTGGACAGTTCGCGCGTCGGACTGAGTACGAGAACGCGGCAGCTCTTGTGAATCGCCGGCTGCGGGTTCGCCGCGAGACGATGCAGGATTGGCAACGCGAATGCGGCGGTCTTGCCGGTTCCGGTCTGGGCGATGCCGATCGAATCGCGACCCGACATGACGATCGGGATGGTCTGTGCTTGGATCGGCGTCGGCGCCAGGTAATTTTCTTCCGCGAGTGCACGCGTAATTGCTTCGTTAAGGCTGAAGCCATCAAATGAGTTCAACGATTGAGCTTTCTGGTTTGCGCATCGTCGCGGCTGGCGCAGAACAATGCGCCAGGGCCCGCGAGACGGGGTGAAGACACCCCGCGCGATCTGGGTGCCGATTAAATCTGAAAAAGCGAGCCGGAGACCGTTTTCACGGGAATCCGTACCACGCGGCTCGCCAAGGCCCTGAGGCTGCCGCCTCATATGGGCTATCGATGTGTTCGTTTCAAGGCGCGCCGCACTAACTCGTGCCAAGTCTCTGAGAAAAGGCTACTAATCCGGCGCGAATGCGCGCATGTTTCCGTTATGTCGAATCATGCGCCGCTGCATAGTTTCGAGATCATCTTCTATTCGGCCGCATCGTTTCTTGCGGTGGCCGCTCTGACCTGGTTTTTTCTCAAATGACGGCCGCTGCGGCATAGACCGTTATCGGGCAATCACGCCGGGCGTGGCGTGATAGCGTCTAGCGTTGCGTAGGCGAACGTTTGTCGGCAAGTTCCCGCTTCTTATCGGCGTCCTCTTTTGCCAAACGAAGCGCCTTCAATCGCGCCATCTTCTCCCGCACCGCACGCCCGGTTGCCTGATATTCCATCATCGCTTTGGCGCCCTCCTTGGCGCGCTCTTGCTTCCTAAAACTGGCTTCGGCGCGAGCGTGAGCCTCACTCGATTTCGTTGACGATGTCGACAATGATGTCTCCTTCATGTGGCAGCGCGCAAATGCGGTTCACGCGATGTCGTCTCTCCCGATTCGTTCACATCGGGAATATATGGAGCGATGCGAGGAAATGAAACCGGCGACGATCAACAATTTGCCGCCGCTCAACTCCGCGGCCGCGATTTCGTAAGGCTCCGGCCGGCGCCGCGGCCGCTCACCGATCGCAATTGACTGACGGACCGCCGCGCTATGAGCTCATGCTCCCAGGCGAGTGCGTGGGAGACAATAGTCAAAAGGTCGTCGAAGCGGGGCCGCCAGCCGAGCGTGGCGCGGACAAGTTCGGTCCCCGCTACGAGGCGGGCGGCGTCGCCCGGCCGCCGCGGCGCGTTTATAACCTTGAAATCGACGCCCGACGCCTGCTTGACCGCCCGGATCACGTCGAGCACCGAGGCGCCATGGCCGTAGCCGCAATTGAGCGTCAAAGCCGGCGCGCCGGCGCGCAGATGGCGCAGCGCATCGCAATGCGCGGTGACAAGGTCGCTGACATGAATGTAGTCGCGGATGCAAGTGCCGTCCGGCGTCGGATAATCGGTGCCGAAAACTTCAAGCGTCGGGCGCAGCCGCAGCGCCGTTTCGGCGGCGATCTTGATCAAGTGCGTGGCCGTCCTGCTCGATTGGCCGGTCCGGCCTCGCGGATCGGCGCCGGCGACGTTGAAATAACGCAAGATCGCATGGCGCAGCCCATAGGCGCGGCACGCATCGCGCAGCATGATTTCCGTCATTAGCTTCGACCAGCCGTAGGGCGAAATCGGCAGCGTCGGTGCATCCTCCGCCACCGGCGTCTCGCCCGGATTGCCGTAGACGGCGGCGCTCGATGAGAAAATGAAATACTGCACGCCGCCTTTGACCGCGGATTCGATCAGCGCGCGGGAATTGGACGTGTTGTTGCGGTAATAGGCGAGCGGATCGCGGACCGAATCCGGCACCACGACCGACGCGGCGAAATGAATGATCGCGTCGATGCCGTAATCGCGGATGACCCGGCCGACCAGGGCTTGATCGCCGGTCTCGCCGATGATCAGCGGCACATGGTCGGCGACGGCCCACCGAAAGCCGGTGGACAGATTATCGAGCACGACGACCGGCTCGCCGGCGTCAACCAGCTCGTACACCATATGGCTGCCGATATAGCCGGCTCCGCCGGTGACCAGGACGGCCATGTTGCCCGACCCATTGCGTTGTGCTCCTGGCCCTACTCCGATTTACCGAATACTGCGTTAAGCCGCCGGTCCGGGGTGGTCTGCCGAGGGTATTGCCGCCAGCGCCCGGCGGGCTGCGGCGAGGACCTGCTCCGGGGCGATGTCGCGCATGCAGCGGTGATGGACGAGGCGGCAGACCGGCTTGTGGCACGGCCGGCATGGCAATTCGCCGGTCGTTTCTATGGTCGCGGCGAGGGGGTTGAGCGGCGCCCAGTGCCAGGGACTGGTCGGTCCGAAAATCCCGATCGAGGGGGTGCCGAGCGCCGCGGCAATGTGCAGAAGGCCGGAATCGTTAGACACCGCGGCGGCGGCGGCGGCGAGCGCCAGGATCGCGTCGCGCAGATCGTGTCCGGTCAGATCGCGCGCCGGCGTGTCGCCGACGATTTCTGCGGCGAGCGCCCTTTCATCCGGGCCGCCCAGCACCCAGACCGCAAAGCCTTCGCCGAGAAGGCGACGGGCCAGCGCGGCGTAGCTCGCACTCGGCCAGCGCTTCGACGGGCCGACGGCGCCGGGGGCAAGCGTCACAACAGGCCGCCCGTCGGCATTTAGCCCGCGCTTCTTGCGCCAGGAATCGACTTCGGCCCGGGGCACTTTGAGCTCCGGCAACGGCCATGCCGGCGGCAGCTTGGCGTCCGCCGGCAAAGCGAGCGCCGCGCAGCGGTCGACCATGCGCGGCAAGCGGCGCTCGCCGAAGCGCAGGTCGTTGAGCAGCACAAAGCGCGCCTCGCCGATAAAGCCGGTCCGCTCGGGAATGCGTGCAAAAAACGGCGCGAGCGTCGATTTCCAGGTCCGCGGCATGACCAGCGCCGTGCCGTAGCCTTGGCCCTTGAGCCGCGTGGCAAGCGCAAACTGCTGCGCCAGCGCGACACGGCTGCGCGGCAGGTCGACGACGATGGCTCTTCGCAAGCCGGGCATGTAATCGGCGATTGGCGCGCAGAGCGTCGTCGCCAGCATGTCGATCGGACGATCCGGAAACCGGGTCCGCAGCAATTTGACGACCGAATGGCAGCGCACGAAGTCGCCGATCCACATATACGGAACGATCAGAATGGGAATGCGGTCCGAGCCATTATTTGAATTATGATTCATTCTTATGTCGCGGCTGACGCGCCGGCTCGGGATTTGGCTTCGCGCCGCAGCGGTTCGCTCGGCGGCGGCGCCCAATTCTGCGCTTTTTCATAGCGCTTGGCGTAGCGGTAATAGGTTCCCTCGAAATTGCCGAAGGCGATGACGAAGCCGGCCCAGCCGTCGATAAATCCGAGCTTGAAAATGTAGTGCTTCAAAAACGACCACAGCCCGTGGCCCAGCGCGCTCGCCATGGACACGCGCTTGTCGGCGAGCTTCGGCACGCCGAGCGACGAATAGCGGTTGGCCTTCCTGAGCAGTTCGTCGAGGTCGCGGAATGGAAACTGCATGATCGCATTTTGCAGCGCGCCGACCGGCTTTTTCGTCAGGATTTCGTAGCCCTCGTGCACGGGTTCAAGGGTGTAACGCATGCTGCCTTTGCGGAACAGCTGCGGCTGACGGAAGTTTGGATACCAGCCCGAGCCGCGAATCCAGCGGCCCATCATGAAGCTCTGGCGCGGCACGAGGTAAGCGTCGAACGGCGGCGTGCCGGCGATGAGATCGAGGATCTCGTCGCGCACCGCTCGGCTACAGCGCTCGTCGGCGTCCAGGCTGAAAATCCAATCGCAGCGGCAGGCGTCGATGGCATGATTGCGCAAATCGCCAAAGCCCTTGAACGGTACCTGCACCACGCGTGCCCCGAGCGCAGTGGCAATTTCGGCGGTGTTGTCGGTGCTGTGGGAGTCGACGACAACGATTTCGTCCGCCCAGAGCACGCTTTCGACTGCGGCTTTGACTTTCTCGGCTTCGTTGAATGCCAGGATATAGGCTGAGATGGTTTGCATGATCCGGCGATGACCAGGAAAGGACCGGCAGGCTAATATACCGGCGCGGCTTTGCGAATTCCCGCTGCTGGCATCCGCCGCATAAAATATGAATTATATTCCATCTCATTTGACTGAATTGCCGTTCAGTTGTTAATTCCATTGTCAACTGGCGCCCCCGGATCGCGCCCCCGCTGTTGCTCGGCATGCCAGACTGGGGCAAAGGATCGGTGGGGTCGGGCTAAGCCGATGCAACCCTAAAACCGGACTTGCGGTCGATGTTATTGGTTACCGGCGGCGCCGGTTTCATTGGGTCGAACGTGGTCGCGAGCCTCAACGAGGCCGGACGCGCCGATATCGTGGTTAACGACATGCTCGGTAGCGATGGCAAGTGGCGCAATCTCGCCAACCGCGAGATCGCCGATTTCGTGCCGCCGGCGGAACTGATGGCCTGGCTCGACGGACGCAAGCTCGACGCAGTGATTCATCTCGGCGCCATATCGTCGACCACCGCGACCGACGCCGACGCGGTCATGGAGAACAATTTCCGGCTGTCGATCCGCCTGCTCGATTGGTGCGCCGCGACGCGCACGCCCTTCATCTATGCCTCGTCGGCGGCGACCTATGGCGACGGCGGGCAAGGCTACAGCGACGACTGGTCGAACGGCGCGCCTCAAACGGCTCAAGCCGATGAACCTCTACGGCTGGAGCAAGCACTTGTTCGATCTCGCCGTCATCGAGCGCGTTCGCCGCAAGGACAAGCTGCCGCCGCAATGGGCGGGGCTGAAATTCTTCAATGTGTTCGGCCCCAACGAATATCACAAAGGCGAAATGATGAGCCTCGTTGCCAAGCGCTTCGACGAGGCCAAGGCCGGCAAGCCGATCCGCCTGTTCAAGTCGCATCGGCCCGGCATCGCCGACGGCGAGCAAAAGCGCGACTTCATCTATGTGGACGACGCGATCGCGGTGGTCCGTTGGCTCATCGAGACGCCGGCCGTATCGGGAATTTTCAACGTCGGCACCGGAGCGGCGCGCAGCTTCCGCGACCTGATGATGGCGATGTTCGCGGCGCTGGGCCGCCGCGGCACCATCGAATACATCGACATGCCGGTTTCGATCCGCGGTAGCTACCAGTACTTCACGCAGGCCGAGACGGAAAATCTGCGGCGCGCCGGTTATAATGCGGACTTCACCCCGCTCGAGGCGGCGGTAAAGCGCTACGTGAACTGTTATCTCGATTGCGCCGATCGCTATCGCTGAGCTCGCGGCAACACACATGTTCGATTTTGCAGAAGCCCTCAAGCTTATCCCGAAGCAGACCGTCCTCTGCGTCGGCGATCTCATGCTGGACGATTTCGTCTATGGCGAAGTCACGCGCATTTCGCCGGAGGCGCCGACGCCGGTGCTCGCGGTCGCGCGCAGCGAGGTCGAGATCGGCGGCGCCGGCAATGTGGCGCGCAACATCGCAGCCCTTGGGGCGCATTGCTTGTTCGTCGGCCTCATCGGCAAGGATGAGGCCGGCCGAACGCTGACCGATGCGTTCGCCAAGCTCAAGGGGTCGGTTGTTCCCCATCTCGTCGTCGAACCCGGCCGGCACACCACGCGCAAAGTGCGTTTCGTCTCCGAGCATCATTCGGCGCATCTGATGCGGGCGGATTGGGAGACGGCGCAGCCGGCGAATCTCGCCAGCGAGGCCGCGGTCATTGCGCAAGCCGAAGCGGCGCTGCCGCAGTCCGGCGCGGTCGTATTGTCGGATTACGCCAAGGGCGTACTGACGCCGCGCGTCATCCGTGCGATCATCGACAGCGCGCGCCGGCTGGGCAAGCCGGTCGTGGTCGATCCGAAAAGCCATGATTTCAGTATTTACCGGGGCGCGACGTTGATCACGCCGAACCGTCAAGAACTGGGCATGGCCGTGCATCGGCCGGTGACGACCGAAGCCGAGATCGGCAGGGCGGCGGCCGAGCTCGCCCGCATGGTCGCCAGCGACGCCGTTCTCGTCACCCGCAGCGAGGAAGGCATGACGCTGCACGTCGACGGTCATGCGCCGCAGCATATTCCTGCCTATCCGGTCAAGGTGCGCGATGTGTCGGGTGCCGGCGATACGGTCGCCGCCGTGATGGCGGTACTGTTGGCGATGAAAGCGCCCTTCGACTCCGCCATGCGCGCCGCCAATGCCGCGGCCGCCGTCGTCGTCGGCAAGCGCGGCACCGCGACGGTCTCGCTTGCCGAATTGCGCCACCGTATTCTTCCGGCCGCCTCGCTCGCGCCCGAAGACAAGATCGTATTCGACTGGTCGATGCTCGATGAGCGGCTTAACGAATGGCGCCGCCACGGCTTGCGCATCGGCTTCACCAACGGCTGCTTCGATCTGCTCCATCGCGGCCATGTCAAATTGCTGGCCGAAGCCCGCGCCGCCTGCGATCGGCTGGTGGTCGGTCTCAACAGCGACGCTTCGGTGCGGCGGCTCAAGGGCAAAGGCCGGCCGATCAATCCGGCCGAGGGCCGTGCCGAGGTGCTCGCAGCGCTGGAAGCCGTCGACCTTGTGGTCGTGTTCGAGGATGACACGCCGCTGGAATTGATCAAGCGCGTGCGCCCCGCGGTGCTCGTCAAGGGCGCCGACTGGCGTCACGACAACGTCGTCGGTCACGACGTGGTCGAGGCGGCAGGCGGGACCGTGATGCTCGTCGATCTGGTGCCAGGTCACTCGACCACGGCGATGGTCGAGCGCGCGCAGCCGGCGAAGGAACCGGCGGGAGAGTGAGCCGCCGTGGCCGCAATTGAGCTCATTTCGGTCATCGTTACGACCTATAACCGCGAGGCCGCGCTCGATGCGGTTTTGCGTACGCTTGCCCATCAATCGGACCGCAATTTCGAGATCGTCATTGCCGACGACGGCTCGCGGCCGGATACCGCCCGCGTCGTCGAAAGCTGGAAGTCGCGGCTAAAGCTGCCGCTTAAGCACGTCCGCCATGAGCATCGCGGTT
The DNA here is from genome assembly GCA_963823225.1 of uncultured Alphaproteobacteria bacterium. GTDB lineage: Bacteria > Pseudomonadota > Alphaproteobacteria > Rhizobiales > Xanthobacteraceae > BOG-931. The sequence continues at coordinate 245,737 of CAWGKM010000003.1, forward strand.
TCCGCGGCGCCGAGATCCGCAATCGCGGCATTCGCGTCAGCGGTGGAGAAATTTGCATTTTTCTCGACGGCGATTGCCTGGCAAGCGCCGATTTCATCGCCACGCATCGCCGGCTCTACCAGCCGGGCTGGTTCGTCACCGGAAACCGTATCCTGCTGTCGCGCGAGCTGACGGATGCCGTGCTGGCGCGAGGACTGACGCCTGAGGCCTGGAATTTCGCCGCTTTGCTGAGCCGACGGCTGGGTGGCGGAATCAATCGCCTGCTGCCGACGCTGCGCCTGCCGCTTGGACCATTGCGCAAGCTCCACCGCAACAGCTGGGAGGGTGCGCAAACTTGCAATCTCGCGGTTGCGCGCCGCGATCTCGATCGCATCGACGGCTTCGATTGCGCCTATGCCGGTTGGGGCCTGGAGGATTCCGATCTCGTGGTGCGTCTCCTGCATGCCGGTCTGCGGCGCAAAGACGGCCGGTTCGCGACCGGCGTCTTGCATTTGTGGCATCCGCAGAACGACCGCTCGCAATTGCCCGCCAATCGGGCGCGGCTCGGCGAACTCATCCGCGGCACGCGCGTGCGCGCCGTGCGCGGCCTGTCCTGGCTCGACGCCGCCGACGACACGCCGCGGCGCAAAAGTCCTTCGGTGGCGCTGCAATGAAACCCGTTCGATTGGCCGCTTCGCCGCGGGTGCTCATCGTGGCGATGCGCCGGCTTGGCGACGTGTTGTTGACGACGCCGCTTATCCGCAGCGTGAAGCGGGCGTTCCCGCAAGCCTCGATCGACGCCCTGGTCTTTGCCGGAACCGAAGGAATTTTGACCGGCAATCCCGATCTTGCGAAAATTCTCACGATCCGGCAGCGTCCCGGCATCGGCGAAACTCTGGCGTTGCTGTTTCGCCTTTTCAAACGCTATGACCTCGCGCTGTCGACGCAGACCGGCGACCGGCCGACTTTGCTCGCCTGCATCGCCGGACGGCAAAGCGCCGGCCCGGTCGAAGCGGACGGGCTCGGCGCCGCGGTCAAACGCCTCGCGCTCAGCCGCTCCTATACGAGCGACCGCGGCCGGCACCGCGTTCTGGAAAATTTGCGCCTTGCCGAGGTGCTCGGGATTCCCGGGCAGGCCGAGCTCGTCTGCCCCTGCGGTGTCGGACGCCCGGCGCTGGCGCCGTCGCAGCCTTATGCCGTCATCCATGCCGCGCCGATGTTCGTCTATAAGCGCTGGACGCTCGATGGCTGGCGCAGGCTCGCCGCGGCGCTGCGCGAGCGCGGCCTCGGCACGGTCGTCACCGGTGCGGCAACGGATCGCGCCTATCTCGACGAAGTCTGGCGTGACGGCAATGTCGTGCGTCTCGACGGCAAGCTCGAATGGCCGGAACTGTCCGCCCTGATCGCAACCGCACGCGTCTATATCGGTCCGGATACCGCCAACACCCACCTCGCCGCCGCCACCGGAACGCCGACGGTTGCACTCTACGGGCCGACCGATCCGCGCCTATGGGGACCCTGGCCGCTTGGCGGTCTCGACCGCCCGTGGGTCGCGGCCGGCACCATCCAGCACCGCGGCAATGTCTGGCTCGTGCAAAATCCGCTGCCCTGCCTGCCGTGCCAGCTCGAAGGCTGCGAGCGCCGGCTCGACAGCCATAGCCAATGTCTCGATGAACTGTCGGCGAGCCAGGTCATGTCCGCGGTCGATCAGGCGCTGGCGATGCGGCAGGCGGCGTGACGCCGGATGCGCCGGTCACCCGCCCTCCGTTCATGCCCCACCTCGCGCCGACGCGGAGTGCGTCGAGCTGATCGTCGCAGCGACAAGTCGATGTGCGCTCTGCCGCCAAAAGCGGACTCTCCGCCGCGGTCACGGAATGTCCCGTGAGGGCCAGAAGCAGTCTCCTGCAATAAGGCTCCAAAGTTAGTGCGGTACCGCACTAAACGGCCAGCTTGACCTCAATTCTCTAGACTGCAATTCTTAGATGTATTTTATATTTTCTCGGTTCCGAGGCAGGGGCGTGCGCGGGCCTGACGACAATTATCGTGCGAATTGGCACCGGGTTATTTTGCCGGGGTCCATGCAGGCCTATGCTTTCTCCACATTATGCGTCGCTGTGGCCGCTCTCCTACACTGGTCAATTGGGCATATTACCAGCCCAGACGCTCAGGTCTTTACGACTTTTTACCCCGCAGTGCTATTTGCTGCCCTGGTCGGGGGAGCCGGCGCTGGCATCTATGCTGCAATATCGAGTGGCACAATTGCGTGGTGGGGGTTCCTGCCCCCGCATTTCGCTTTTTTCCCCAAAACACCCGAAGACGCAGTCAGCTTGCTAATCTATTTTTCCGCTTCTTTGCTCATTGTGTGGGCGGCAGACCACTACCGCCAGCTTACGAGGCGACTTGAAGATGAAGAGAAATTTCGCAAGCTGACTGTCGAGGAGCTTGCCCACCGATTGAAAAATAAAATTGCCACCATCCAGGCCGTCATAAGTTTGCAACTCCGCGATAGCCCGCAAACGAGAGATGCTATTCTAGGCCGTCTTACCGCGTTGTCGGCCACCGACGATCTTATCCTGGAGACGCAGGGACAAGGGGCGCGCCTTCGGGAAATCCTGGCAGCCGAACTGGGTCCCTACGAGGCCTCCCGAATTAAGATTGCGGGACCGGTCGTTCTTCTTTCACCCAAGTTGGCGATGACGATGGCATTGTTAGTCCATGAACTCGCCACCAACGCTGCAAAATACGGCGCCTTATCGAGTGCGCGTGGTCAGGTGGCAATCAGTTGGTCGCTATCCGACGGACGCCTGAACCTCGAATGGCGTGAGAGCGGCGGACCCGCCGTCGGCACCCCGACCAAGACCGGTTTTGGTAGGCGGTTGCTGTCACGGGCACTGGACCAATTCGGTGGAACCGTCGAGACAATTTTCGAGCCGACGGGTCTTATCTGCAAACTCAGTGCAACGCTTCCTGAAGATCTTTCGACTTACCCACAAGGTTTCATGCCCGACGTTAGTATGGTGCCTGACGCTAAGCGCGAAGCAGCCGAATGATTTTCACTGAGTTTTGCGAGCTTTGCCTCTGCGTAATGAATGCTCGCTGACGGAATGGTCCGGCCGTGCTCGCGCGCCGATAAGGTGATCGAATGAGCCTTTTGCAATGCGTCAATTGACGGTGGCAAATCGACGTTAAGGATCATCGAAGGACGTTCGGGGATGTTCGCGTCACGTCTGTTTTGCCCGAGAGCAGACATCGCCTTGGGTCGGCTATGCTTAATACAGCGACGGCTGCACCGGCGCGGTCGGCCGCCCGAGTTGCCCCGTCACCAAATCGAACTGCGTGTAGGTTTGACTTTCGCAGCGATCGGTCTCGACCGCGTATCGCGCATCGACGACGACATTGTCCTGGATGAACAGCGCATAGCTGCGCGGATGACCGTGATCCTGAAAGTGCACGCAAGCGAGCCAGGCCCATCCCTTCATGGAATCGACCCAGCGCAAGCTGGAAATCTCGAAACCGTCGTAGAAAGTGCGATCGGTCAATGCCGAAAGCAGATATTTGGCGGCCAGCGAAACGTAGGGCGGCGGCGCGCCCGGGGGTGCGGCTTCGCTCGGCCGCGCCAGCTCGCTGCATCCCGGCACTATGACGAGCGTGAGCGTCAGCGCGGCGTGGCGAACCGCGCGCCACAATCGCGATCGTGCATCGATAATCCGATGCCGAGACCACAGTCCCGCCATCAAATCCGTGCATGTGGAGACGCGCCCGGCCGGTTGAAAACAGCAACGCCCGTATTCTAAAACGAGACGCGGCAGGCGGGATGTCGCAAAGCCAAACATCGGCATGACTGCACAGCTAAAGACCCGCTCCGCGGCCACAAGCAATGGTTAACGGCGCTCGATGCAAATTCCCAGCGGGTTCGACTGCAAAAGCCCGGCGGCGCACATGATCGTCAAGCGGCTTATCGCGGCGGCATTGGCGCTCTGTCTCGGTTCGATGCTGGGCTCGTGCGGCGGCGCCTCCGAGAACGGTTTTTCCAGCTTTGTCGCCGATCATTGGCCGCACTGGGCCGGCGGCATGCCCGACGACGTCCCGCCGCGGCCCGGCGATCCGGGCTATGCGGAATTCATCGCCCACGGACAAGCCGATCAGGACGCGATGAAGCCGCCCGCGACCGGCGCGAAAGCGGCCGTCGCAGCGAAGACCGCCGCGCAGCCGCCGCCTGCGGCTCAGGTCGCGCCTGCAGTTCAGGTCGCACCTGCGGACAATCCGCCGTCTGAAGATTCGAGCGTGGTGCCGGGCGGACTTTATTAGCCGCATCACGCCACACCGGCGCGCAGGAGATCGTGGAAATGCAAGATGCCGACCGGCCGACCCGCTTCCACGACGATGAGCGCCGTGATTTTCGATGAATTGAGCAGATGCAAGGCCTCGCTGGCCAATTGGTCGGGCCGGACGGTCTTCGGCGACGCCGTCATCACGGCATCGACCGGCGCTTGCAGCAAGTCCACCCGCATGTGACGGCGCAAATCGCCGTCGGTGATGACACCGGCAAGCTTGCCGTCATTGTCGGTGACGGCGACGCAACCGAATCCCTTGGCCGACATTTCGACGATCGCTTCCGACATCGGCGCGCCCCGCCTGATCAGCGGCACGGCGGTGCCGGGATGCATGACATCGGAGACGAATTTCAGCGCGGCGCCGAGTTTGCCCCGCGGATGGAAGACGCCGAAATCGACCGCCGTAAAGCCTCGGCTTTCCAGCAGCGCGATCGCCAGCGCATCGCCGAGCGCGAGCTGCATCAGCGACGACGTCGTGGGCGCAAGATTATGCGGGCAGGCTTCGCGCGTGGCCGGCAGCGCCAAGACGATGTCGGCGGCCTTGCCGAGCGTGCTTTCGACATTCACCGTCACCGCGATCAGCACGATGCGGAAACGGCGGGAATAATTGATCAGATCCTTGAGTTCCTCGGTCTCGCCCGACCAGGACAGCGCCAGCATCACGTCGTCCGACGTGATCATGCCGAGGTCGCCGTGGCTCGCATCGGCGGCGTGCACGAAGAACGCCGGCGTCCCGGTCGAGGCGAGCGTGGCGGCGATCTTGCGGCCGATGTGACCGGACTTGCCCATCCCGGTCACGATCACCCGGCCATGCGCCGCCCGGATGGTCTCGACGGCAGAGACGAAAGGCGCTCCCAGTCCATCGGACATTGCCGCGGCGAGCGCGGCTATGCCCTCGGCCTCCGTATCCAGCGTGCGCAGCGCCGAGGCAACGGAGGAATTCGCGGCCGGCTTCGGCTTCCCGGCGCCGGATGAACTCATCTTTGCACGTGTCCCCACTCAAAACTCCAAAGTACAGCTGCCGCGACAATACCGGATGACCGCAACGATATCCGAGTTTATTTTGCCCAAGCCGCGAACGCATCCGCCAATGCACGATCGCCCGGCGGGCCCTTTTCCAAGGCCAAGATGGCGCGGCCGCCGTTATTATAGACGATCGGAATATCGAACCACGGCCGCTCCTTGAGAAGCTGGGTGTTGCGTTGCACGTCGGCATCGACCGCGGAGAGGCCGATCAGGAAAAATCCGTTCGTGACTTTGACCGCAAGACCGGCCAGCGGAACGCCGCGCGCCTGCTCGGAATCCTTCATCAACACGCCGGGCACGTTGGCGATGCCGCCGCCTGGAAAATCGGCCGGCAGGTTGAACATGATTTCGATCGTGTGGCTGGCGGGCAACGCCTGGTCGGTGTTGCGGCGGAGCGTCCAGGTCACGGACATGTTCCGCTCCGGGATCGTTATGTCCGCCCGCACTTCAAGCTCCGGCGCAAGCCCGCTGCCGGGCGAGACCGTTTCGGTGTGCCAAACGGCGGAGCCGACATATTGCCGGCCCTGCGGGTTGTTCGGATCTTCCTCGTAGAGCACGACGCGTTGCGCCACCGCCGGTGCATTTTGGTCGCTCGCCGTGCCCGCGGCGGGCGCTTGTCCCGGGCTTTGCTCCTGCGGCACGCGCCCGGCAAACTTGGGCTCGGCGGCCGGGGTTTGCGCGCTCTGGCTCGGTCGCGATCGCATGTGCGACACGAACTGGTAGAGGCCCGCGATATTGGACCACTGCCAAGAGATCGTCGCCGTAAGACCGGCGAGAATGATCAGCGCGACGACGAACTTGGCGAGGCCGCGATAGGAGCGTGGCGGTCGCGGCTCCTCGTAACGTTCGTCAGGTTCCCTGGCGCGCGGCGCGCGTGGTCGCGCGAAATGCGGCTGCGGCTCGTCTTCCAGATCGTAGGACGGCTCGAGCGTGCGCATGTGCGGCGCTTCGTCATCGAGAAAATCCGCCTCATCGGTATCGAACCGCTGCTCGATCCGGTCATGCGGCGGCAGCTCGTCTTCGTCGGAAAATTGCTGCGGCGATGCGGCTCCATAGGAATCGCGGGTATCGCGCGCCGATTTTGCCGCCTGCGCCGAAGCGGCGCCCAGATCGTCGACCTCGTTGACGACGTCGCGAAAACCCTTGAGCCCTTCTCGCGAGATCGACGATGTCCGGGCGTTCAATAACCGGTCCCGCGCGCTTACTTGTGGCGCCGCCCGTTGCGCGTCGTCCGCAGCGATCTCGCTTTGCATTCGCAACGGCGGCGGTTCGGCCCGGGGCGGCGCGGGCCGTGCCGCTTCGGGCCGCGATAACGGCTGCATGCTGCCTAATGGCGGGCCCGGGCGGTCGCGCCGCGGCGGAACCGGGACTGCGGGCGGAACCGGCGTTCTTGCGGCGGGCGGGTTCGACCGCAGCGGCGGCGCGGCCGGGCGCTCGGTGCGCGCTTTGTGCACGGCCTCGGCCTCGACCTTGCGGATCGCGTCTTCAAGCGCGAGGCGCTCGCGGGTGATGTCGGCCTCGGAGAGCGGCGGGTTGATCGATCGCAACTGCGAGACCAAAGCTGCGCGCGCTCGCTCATACAGCGCCCGGCGAGCTTCGCCGGTGCTTGTGCCAAGCCCGTCTACGGCGCGGGCGATGAGCGGATGATAGTCGGCCATCTTGTGAGCTTACGCTCGGCTCCCGAAAGTTTCACCTTAGGCTTCAAACGGATTATGCATGAGGATGGTGTCCTCGCGTTCCGGGCTGGTCGACAGCAGCGCGGCCGAACAGCCGACCAACTCCTCGATTCTACGGACATATTTAATCGCCTGGGCCGGCAAGTCGGCCCAGGAGCGCGCTCGCGCGGTTTGTTCGCGCCAGCCGGCAATAGATTCGTAGATCGGCTCGACCTGCGCCTGGGCGTGCTCGCTGGCGGGGAGATAATCGATCTCGCGGCCATCCAGGCGATAGCCGATGCAGACTTTGATCTCCGCAAAGCCGTCGAGGATGTCGAGCTTGGTCAGCGCCAAGCCGTGGATGCCGCTCGTTCGCACGGTCTGACGCACCAGCACGGCGTCGAACCAGCCGCAGCGCCGCGGCCGGCCGGTCACGACCCCGAATTCCTTGCCGCGCTCGCCAAGCATACGGCCAATCTCGTTCTTCTGCTCGGTGGGAAACGGTCCCTCGCCGACGCGCGTCGTATAGGCCTTGCAAATGCCGAGCACATATCCGATCGCGCCGGGCCCGAGCCCCGATCCGGTCGCCGCCTGCGCCGCTACCGTATTCGAGGACGTGACAAATGGATAGGTGCCGTGGTCGACGTCGAGCAGCGCGCCTTGCGCGCCCTCGAACAAAATGCGCTTGCCCTCGCGCCGCTTCTGGTCGAGCAGCGACCACACCGAATCCATGTAGGGCAGCACGAGCGGCGCCACGCCCAAAAGTTCCTTGCGCACGTCCGCGATCTCGATCGGCGCAAGGCCTAGACCCTTGCGCAGCGCATTATGATGGGTCAGCAGGCGTTCGATCTTGCGATCGAGCGTCGCGCCGTCGGCCAGATCCATCAGCCGGATGGCGCGCCGGCCGACCTTGTCCTCGTAAGCGGGGCCGATGCCGCGGCGCGTGGTGCCGATGCGCAGCGCCGCGCTTGCGGATTCGCGGATGGCGTCGAGCTCGCGGTGCAGCGGCAGAATCAGGACCGTGTTCTCGGCGATGCGGAGGTTGTCGGGAGTGACGGTGATGCCCTGTTTCTTGATCTGGGCGATCTCGTCCAATAGCGCCTGCGGATCGAGCACCACGCCGTTGCCGATGACCGAAAGCTTGCCAGGCCGCACTACGCCCGACGGTAACAGCGACAGCTTGTAGGTGGTGCCGTTGATCACCAGCGTATGGCCGGCATTGTGGCCGCCCTGGAAGCGGACGACGATGTCGGCCTGCTCGGACAACCAATCCACGATCTTGCCTTTGCCCTCGTCCCCCCACTGGGAGCCGACCACGACAACATTTGCCATGAGGAATAGTCCCCAACAGGCCGATGACTGCTCGAATGGATCGGATACCGGCCGCAGCCGACTGATCCGGATAATGGATGCCGCTGCCGGAAGCAAGGAAAAGTGCCTCGGGCCGGCCGGCGCGGTTTCAGCTAAATTATTGTTATTTCCGAGTATTTTGCGTTAGCCTTGTCCCTGTGAATGAGATTTGGGCCGCCTGTTCTGGCGGTAATGCGGCATGGCGGCGGGTCGATTGCCGCAGCCGCATAACGTGGCGACAGGGAACACGCATGCCGGGGGCGCGCGCCCAGAGCCGACCCGAAGGCCAACGCCGCATCGGCGGCTGGTTCCTCGACCAGCCTTATCTCTTATTGTCGCTCACGTCGCTATTCTGGGCCGGCAACACCGTTCTCGGCCGCTTCATTGCCGGGCACGTGCCGCCGGTGACGCTGGCGTTCATCCGCTGGGCGGGCGCGTTTGCGATCCTGCTGCCGTTCGCCGCCCGGCATCTGGTTCGCGATTGGCCGATCATCCGCAAATATGCCGGGCGGATGACACTGATCGCGTTCGTCGGTTTCTCCGTCTACAACACGCTGGCCTATTACGGCCTGCAATACACCACGGCGATCAACGGGCTGCTCCTGCAATCGGTCGGGCCGTTGTTCGTGGCGATCTGGACCTTCGTGCTGTTCGGCGAGCGGCTGAGCTTACGCCAGGCCGGCGGCATCTGCATCTCGCTCACCGGCGTCCTTGTCATTATTAGTCACGGCAGTCTCGATACGCTGCTCGCGATCGAATTCAATCGCGGCGACGTCTGTTTCGTGATCGCTCTGGTGGCTTATGGGTTCTATGCGGCCTACCTGCGCGAGCGGCCTGACATGCATCCGCTTTCGTTTCTCGCCGTCGGCATGGGCTGGGGCGCGCTGTTCCTGGTGCCGGGTGTAATCTGGGAGATCGCCAGCGGCCGGACGATGGTATTCGATCTCGAAAGCGTGGCGAGCTTCGCCTTTGTTTGCATCTTTCCATCGCTGCTCAGCTATCTGTTCCTCAACCGCGGCATCGAGCTGATCGGCGCCAACCGCTCAGCTCCGTTCATTCATCTGGTTCCGGTATTCGGCTCGGTGCTGGCGATCGCGCTGTTGGGCGAGCGATTTGAGCTTTTTCACGCCGTCGGCTATGGGCTCGTCTTCACCGGGATTACGACCGCGACCAGGAAGTAGGCGTATCAAAACGTCAGCGGCTTGACCTGCTGCACGTTCGGAATCTGCCGCACCTTGGCGAGCACGCCGGCCGGAACCGCGCCGTCGATCTCGACCAGCGCGATGGCGTTGCCGCCGGCGGACTCGCGGCCGAGATGGAAGGTCGCGATGTTGATGCCGGCTTCCGCGAGCAGCGTGGCGAAGCGGCCGACGAAGCCCGGCTTGTCCTGATTGGTCACGTAAAGCATCGACGGCGCGAACTCGGCGTCGACGCGGATGCCCTTGATATTGACGATGCGGGGCCGCCCGTCGGCATAGACGGTGCCCGACACGTGCCGCGTCTGGCGATCGGTCGTCACGGTGACGGTGATCAGGCTGTCGTAGTCGCCTTCGGCATCGCGGCGGGTTTCCTCGACGGCGATGCCGCGATCCCGGGCGACGATCGGGGCGGAGACGACGTTGACATCCTGCAACATCGGCCGCAACAGGCCGGCGAGTGCGGCCGAGGTCAGCGCCTTGGTGTTCATCGCCGCGACCACGCCCTCGTAGGTTATCTGCACCTGCTTGATGCCGGTGTCGGTGAGCTGGCCGGCGAACGAGCCGAGCTTTTCCGCGAGCGCCACGAAGGGTTTCAGCTTGGGCGCTTCCTCGGCGCTGATCGAAGGAAAGTTGACGGCGTTGGTAATCGCGCCGCGCAGCAAGTAATCCGACATCTGCTCAGCGACCTGCAGCGCGACGTTCTCCTGCGCTTCCATGGTCGAAGCGCCCAGATGCGGCGTGCAGACCACGTTGGGCAGGCCGAACAGCGGACTCGCCGTCGCCGGTTCCTCGCGGAACACGTCGAGCGCCGCGCCGGCGACGTGGCCCGATTTGAGCGCCTCGCATAACGCCGCCTCGTCGACGAGTTCGCCGCGGGCGCAGTTGATCAGGCGCACGCCCTTTTTAGTCAAAGCCAGCGTCTCGGCATTGACGATGTTGCGGGTCTTGTCGGTCAGCGGCGTGTGCAGCGTGATGAAGTCGGCGCGGCGCCATAGCTCGTCGAGCTCGACTTTTTCGACGCCGAGCTTGAGCGCGCGCTCGGCGGACAGATATGGGTCGTAGGCGATCACCTTCATCTTCAGCCCGATGGCGCGGTCGGCCACGATCGAGCCGACATTGCCACAGCCGATGATGCCGAGCGTTTTGCCGAAAATCTCCACGCCGAGAAACTTGTTCTTTTCCCACTTGCCGGCGCGCGTCGAAACGTCGGCCTCGGGGATTTGCCGCGCCAGCGACAGCATCAACGTGATCGCATGCTCGGCGGTGGTGATCGAATTGCCGAACGGCGTGTTCATGACGATGATGCCGCGCGCGGTTGCCGCCGGAATGTCGACATTGTCGACGCCGATCCCGGCGCGGCCGATCACCTTGAGATTTTTCGCACTCTCCAGCATTTTCGCCGTGACCTTGGTCGCGGAGCGGATGGCGAGCCCGTCGAAGCCGTCGATCGTCGCGGCAAGCTTGTCCTTGTCCTTGCCGAGATTGGGCTGAAATTCGACGTCGAGGCCGCGATCTTTGAAAATCTGGACCGCAGCCGGCGACAGCGCATCGGAGATGAGTACGCGGGGAGTCATGGTCTTTCTTCCTTCACCTCCAGGGGAGGCTAACAGAGTGGTTCAAGCCGCTTTCGCCAGTGCGTCCTTGGCCTTGGCATAGGCCCAATCGAGCCACAGCGTGAGCGCCTCGACGTCGGCCCGCTCGACAGTCGAACCGCACCAGATGCGAAGTCCCGCCGGCGCATCGCGATAGGCGTCGATGTCGTAGGCGACGCCTTCCTGCTCCAGCGCCGCGGCGATGCCTTTGACGAACGCCGCTTGTGCGTCGGGCGACAGCCGGCGCACCGCCGGATCGACGACCTTCAGGCAGACCGAGGTGTTGGAACGCAGCGCCTCCTGGCGCGCCAAAAAATCGATCCACGCGCTGCGCCCGACCCAATCGGCAATGACTTTGGCATTGGCGTCGGCGCGCGCCTGCAGGCCATTAAGGTCGCCGATCGATTTCGCCCAATCCAGCGCGTCGAGATAATCCTCCACGCACAGCATGGACGGCGTATTGATGGTTTCGCCCCGGAAGATGCCTTCATTGAGCTTGCCGCCCTTGGTCATGCGGAAGATTTTCGGCAACGGCCATGGCGGGGTGTAGCCTTCCAACCGGGCGACCGCGCGCGGCGAGACGATGAGCATGCCGTGTGCGGCCTCGCCGCCCAGCGCCTTCTGCCAGGAGAACGTGACGACATCGAGTTTTGGCCAGTCGAGCGCCTGCGCGAACGCGGCCGAGGTCGCATCGCAGATCGAAAGCCCGGTGCGGTCGGCGGCGATCCAGTCGGCATTGGGCACGCGCACACCCGACGTCGTGCCGTTCCAGGTGAACACGATATCGCTTGCCGGATCGATCGCGGCGAGATCGGGCAGTTCGCCATAGGCGGCCCGCAATACCGTCACGTCCTTGAGTTTAAGCTCCTTGGCGACGTCGCCGACCCAACCCTCGCCGAAAAATTCCCAGGCCAGCATCGTCACCGGCCGCGGGCCGAGCAGCGACCACAGCGCCATTTCGACCGCCCCGGTATCGGAGGCCGGCACGATGCCGATGCGGTAGTCCGCCGGGACTTGCAGCACTTCGCGCGTGAGATCGATGGCGCGTTTGAGCTTTGCCTTGCCGGCTTTCGAGCGATGCGAGCGGCCGAGGACGGCGCCGGTGAGTTTTTGCGGGGTCCAGCCGGGGCGCTTGGCGCAGGGGCCGGATGAAAAATGCGGCACAACCGGCCGCATGGGAGGCATCGCGAGCGTCATGACCTATCCTTCCAGATAGTCGCCCCTCGGTGGGGAGGGGTGTCCCGCCGTTGCCATTAAGGAGTGAAGGCGCCGCCGTCAAGCGCCATTTCTCTGAACTGTTAGAATTTGAAGCCGGCGCCGATGCGGGCGGTAGCCATGTCGAGCACAATACCATTGTATGGCAAGAAGTGGATGTATTCGAATTCTCCGCGCAGAAAGACATTGGACATCAGCGCGATATCGACGCCGCCGCCGAAATTAAAGCCATACATCAAGGTTGCATTTGCGGAGTCGCTGCTTCCGGCCTCGAAAAAGGAGCAGCTCTCGGGGACGGACGGATTGCAGGGTAGGACGGGCGCCGGAACGTAGGTCGTGGTGGTTCCCGTCGCCGGGTTCGTGATGAGTGTTGGCCCAGTGGTTGCCGTTGGCCCCCCGATTTCGGCCAACTCCCTAAAATCGGCGCGGCCGACGACAAAGCCGGCAAAGCCGTAAGGCAGGAAATTGTTGCCGAATGCCCATCCGGCCCTCGCGCGCAGCGAGGCATAATCGATCAGACGCAGCGTGCCACTGCCGTTTGCGCCGAGATTCCACAGCGTTTCTGCCTGGGTATTGGGATCTACAGTGGTGACCAAACGATCGATTGGCGTACTCGGCGCAGCGAAAGCCATATTGGCCCGCGAATAGTTGATCTCGCCGCCGAGCACGAGTTCCTGCCATTGGGTGTTGAAACCGACGAAACCGCCGTAGGATGTCGCATCAGCGCCGTCGTTGCCGAGCAGCGACCACTGTGACGGCGAGTAGGTGGACTCGATCACGCTGTCGCGCAATTGGTAAGCCAACGGCCCTTGCGTGGTCCCCTGGAAATTGGCGGTGCCTCCACTGTAAGCGGCTTGACCGCCAAAATAGAAACCGCTCCAACGCATGAAACTAGGCGGCCCGACGGTCTGCGGACCGCGCAGGGCGTCGAAATCTTGCGCGAATGCGCTGGGCGCCAGCGCGAGCACGCCTACAGCACAGATGAGCCAACGCATCAGCCGCGCCCTCTCCGTCCTCCGGCGCGCATAAAGCGGCCGTTTGGGCGCGATCATCAGGCATTAACCTTAATGGAGCGTTAGCTCGGCCGGGTCGCCGGCCCCCGGCCCCCCGATCAGCCCCGGGTCGACAGCGGCGCCTGCTGCGGCACCATCATCGGCGCCTGCTGGGGCACCATCATCGGCGCCTGCTGGGGCACCATCATCGGCGCCTGCTGCGGCACCATCATCGGCGCAGGCTGATAGACCGGCGCCGGCTGCGCATAGAGCGGGGCCTGCTGCATCATGACCGGCGCTTGCTGCTCGACATAAGTCAGCCCCGACTCGACCGGGAATCTCCAGCGCACGCCCAGCATGAAATCTTGCGAGGTCAGATTTTGCAGCCGGTAGGAATCGGGGATGCAGCCGCCCATACAGAGGATCTGGTCGGTGACCGAACCGTAACTGAGGTAGCGGTAGGCAAGCTCCACGTCGAAATTCTGCGTCACGTTGTAAGCGAGGCCGGCGTGCAGCGCCCAGGCGAAATTCAATTGACTGGCGTCGGTGCCGATGCCGTTGCCGGACGTGGCAATGCCGATATCGGTCAGGTCGGCGAAGGTGTTGTACGCGCCGCCAATGCCGAATCCGATGAACGGGGTGAGGCAATTCCAGGTGCCGAGATCGACGTAGGCATTGGCGAGGAAAATATCGGATTTCAGGAACGCGTTGTACTGATCGCCGAACGTGCCGCCGCCGAATGAATAGATGCCGAACGCGTTGATGGCCGATTTTGTGCGGTATTCGCCGGTAACGTCGAAGCGCAGCCAGTTGTTGAGCTCATAGCCGGCGCCGACGTCGAAAAATACGGTATCCGCCATGGCGGCATGTTGGATGGCGAAGTTGCTGGAGTTGAGCGGATTTTGCAAAAAGACGAAGTCGAGTTGGCTGGTCATGCCGACGCCGATATCGCCGCGCAGATACCAGGCGCCCTCGGGCTGCGCCATGACCAGCGGCATCGGTTGGTACGTCAGCTGCGGCTGCGGCGGCAAAGGCTGCGCCATATCGGCGGCCAAGGCCGTGGTGCTGACCACGGCGGCCGCCGCGGCGTAGATGAGGAGTCTGACGCGAACCATCGCTTCGACCTTTCTTCGACGTGTTCGCGCGTGCACGGGCGAAGCACCGTCGTTGAGCTGGGCGAAGTTAGGCAGCAAATGTTTAAACGGGTCTTAACCTTAATTCTTAACCACGGTTTTTAATGACCGGACGGCCCGCGAAGGCCGGCAATGTGTCGGCGCCGCGACAGTCGCTGCGCAGCCGGCGGGCGGCAAACGGGCGGCAATCGGTCGGTTAGGATTCGTAAACGATTGTGACAGCGCGTCGGCGCCGGCAGGCGGACGCCGCTTTAGAGCATGATCCGGAAAAAGCCGGTCGTCGGACTTGAGCCGTGGACGGAAACCGGTTTCCCGCCTTCGCCAAGCCCGCTTCCACCTAGCCGGCGTCCTCGTCCATTTCGCCGATGTGATGCTGGGCATAGAGCTCGAGCCCGAGCTTGGCGACGAGATCGAGCTGGGTTTCGAGGAAATCGATGTGTTCCTCCTCGTCGTGCATCAGTTTTTCGAACAGGTCGCGCGACACGTAATCCCGCACCGAATGGCAATGGGTGGCGGCTTCTTCGTACAGCGCGCGCGCCGAGATTTCGGCGGCAAGGTCGCAGTCGAGCACTTCTTTCACGTTCTGCCCGATATGCAGCGGATCGAGCACCTGCATGTTGGGAAAGCCATCGAGGAAGATGATGCGCTCGACCAGTTTGTCGGCGTGCTGCATCTCCTCGGTCAATTCCTTGCGCCATTGCTTGGCGAGCGTCTTATAGCCCCAGTTGTCTAACAGCCGGTAATGCAGCCAGTACTGATTGATCGCGGTCAGTTCGTGGCGGAGGCCTTTGTTGAGGTAATCGATGACACCGGGCTCGCCTTTCATGATCGTGCTCCTGCAATTGGCTGGCTGTGGCGGGGCGCCTCGACTATATAGCGCCGCGCCGTGAACGCCGAAAGGCAGCGGCCGGCGGCGACCGCCGCCACGGCCTTGCAGTCAAGTCATCACGAGACGCGTGGGAGCATGTCCCGCAAAAAGCCTGTGCTCGGACTTGATCCGGGGATGGGAACCGGTTTTGCGAAAAGGACATGCTCAAACAATTAGATAGAGCGGGATGACGATTCGAAGATCAAAGTCATCCCGCGCTAGCGGGCGTCGCGGCAGCACGCCGGCCGGGCAGCGGCCAGCGCCTCGTCCATGATGCGCCGGATGGTGCGTGCGCAGCGCCCGCATTGGGCGCTGCAACCCAGGCAATGATAGACGTCGCCGGTCGTGCGCGGCGGCGCTTCGCCGCCCACGAGCGTCGCGCGCACGTCGTGGTCGCTGAGCACGTTGCAGGAGCAGACGATCATTGCGCGAAAGCCGGCGGTGAATTGATAAAGTCCAAAACCATGACTAGCGCAGGCGGTAATGGCGTGCAAAGAAAAAATATCTCTTTATAGAATTTCTAATCTTCAACGCCGAAGACGCCAAAGCTGAAGCCCGGTTTGATTCCACCAAAACGGACTGGGCTCTAGGCCGCCGCGGATTCCTCGGAATCCTCGGAGTGCCGGCGCCGCCGCGGGCGCAGCCGGCAGATCCGCTCGGGCACGCGGCAAAGCTCGTCGAGCATGCCGGCAAAGCGCTGGCCGCGCGCCAGCGCTCGGTCGAGCGCCGCCATGGTGCGCGGCAGGCCCGGATCGTCGTCATGGACCCAACTGCGCAGCACCGAACCGAACAACAGCGCCAGTCCCTGGGCGCGCATCATGCCGCGCGGGCCCGCCGCGTCGATGCCGGCGGCGGCCAGCATCCATTGCTGCGAGCGCACGGCAAGCGCGTTGAGCGCCAGGGCCAGCGGCGGATTGCGGCCCGCCGAACGCATGAGCGAACGAACCGCTTCGCGGTGCGGGCCGAGCATTTCCAGCCGGCGCATCAGCACGTCGAACAGCCGTTCGCGCGGCGGCTCTTCCGCCATGTCGCCGAAATCCTCGGCGAGCACGGCGCGGTCGACGGCCTTGATGTGGGCGGCAAGGATGGCGAGCGTGGAGGCGAACTCGCCGCGCAATTGCGCGAGCGAGACACCGGCGGCGTCGGCGATGTCGACAAAGCCGATCTGCTCGAACCGCTTTTCGGCAAGCAGCGCCAGGAACGCCGCGACGATTTTTTCGCGGTCGTTGGCCGGCGCGGCGGTGCTGCCGGTGGATCCCGCGTATTTGCGAGCGGGTTTGCGGGCCATGACTGAACTCCTAAAGACTGAACTCCTGAACCGGACGCGTCAGGTTGAATGTAGGCCCTCCGCCCGAGCGTTCCAAGGCGGCACCAAGCGCCGCGGCAGGCTTTAGCCGGCCAGTCAGTCGGCCAGTTCGCGCGAACGCGCGGTCGCCGCCGCAACCGCCTTGCCGATCAGCGCGGCCAAGCCGTTTTCGCCCATCAACAGCGCCAGCGCCGCCGCGGTGGTGCCGCCGGGCGAGGTCACGTTCTCGCGCAAGGCGGCGGCGTCGAGCGCGGAGCGATGCAACAACTCGCCGGCGCCGGCGATGGTTTCGCGCGCCAGCTTCTCCGCCAGCCGCGGCGGCAGGCCGGCCGCCGCGCCGGCTTGCGCGAGCGCCTCGGCCAGCAGGAAGACGTAAGCGGGTCCCGATCCCGAGACCGCCGTCACCGCGTCCATCAGCGTCTCGTCGTCGGTCCACTCCACCGCGCCGCCGGCGGACAGCAGCCGGTCGGCGAGTTCGCGCTGCGCCGGATCGGCATTGCGCGCTACCGCGACGGTAATGCCGCAGCCGATCGCGGCCGGCATATTCGGCATGGCGCGCACGATCGCGCAAGGTCGCGCCAGCGCGCCGGACAGAAAATGCAATGTCCGTCCGGCCATGATCGAGACCACGACGGTCGATGCGGAAACCAGCGGCGAAAGCGCGGACAGCGCCTGCGCCGCCGCTTGCGGCTTCACCGCGACGACGATGGCGGCGGCGTTGGCAAACGTTTGCGGCTCCGGATTGAGCCGCAAGCCGCGGCCGGCAAGGTTTATAATTTCAGGCGACGGCTGCGGCTCCAGCACCGCGACGTGCTTCGGATTAAGCCCGAGCCGCAGCCAGCCCTCGAGCAGCGCGCCGCCCATTTTGCCGGCGCCGACCAGAACGAGCAGGCGGGAAAAATCGCTTAAATCGGAAATCCGGCCGGCGCTGATCACGCCTCGCCCGCGGTCTCGAACATCGCGGAGTCCATCGCCTCGCGCGGCGACTTGCCCGCCCAGATCACGAATTGGAACGCCGGAAAGTAACGCTCGCAGGAATCGAGCGCGGTGCCGAACACCGCCTCGCATTGCCGGCCCGACGCGGCGACGCCGCCGGCCAGCACCAGCGCATGGCGGAACATGATCAGGCCGTTCGCCGTCCAGACGTCGAAATGGCCGATCCACAATTGCTCGTTGATGAGCGCGATGAGCCGTTGCACGTCGGCAAGGCGGGCTTCCGGCACCTTCATGTCGAAGGCGCAGCCCAGATGCAGCGCCTCGATGTCGCCCATCCAAGTGAACGAGGCCTGGTAATTGGTCCAGCGCCCGGTGACGACCAGCCCGATCTCGTTTTCGCCGGCGCGCTCGAACGGCCAGTTGTTGCCGGCCGCCATGCGCTCGACCACGTCGAGCGGATTGTTGCGGGAATCTCGTGCGATCTCGATCAGGGACATGCCGCCTCCACAGTGCCGCCAAAGGTGGAACGCCAAAGGTGGAACAAGAGTGGAAATGCGCACGCCACAGGGGACTGCACGCGACTGCACCCAAAACTTCGGGGACCGGACCTCACGACTCCGGCCGGCGGCCGGCAGCGATTTGACGCAGCAACAAGTCCGGCCCGCGGATTGACTCCGACCTGCGAATCAGTCGCCGCGCCAACCCCCGCCGGCTTGAATCATGCCGCCAAAATTCGCGCAAGAGCCTCCACCGCCGCCGCTGCCGGCAGTCATGAAGTGATTTGCCGCCCCGGCACAATCCGGGAAATCGGGCCGTCCACAGGCCCGGCTGCGACAAGTTGACTCGGAGGGCCGTCGAGCGATCGAATTTACGTCCCCTCTCCCGTCGGGGAGAGAGCGCTGGGCAGCGCAGGGTCGCTCTCGCGCCCGCAATGACCAGGAGGGCCCTCCCTCGCTCGGCACCTCCTCCCGAGGCGGTGGGGAGGGTCGGCGAAGATCACGTCCGAGGCCCTACCGCCAATTCACTGCGTCTCGTATGGTCCTAGAAATCTCGCGCCGTTGAAATGTATTAGGTGGCTAGGATTGTCGGCCAACCAGACCTCCGTTTCCCAAGAAATCGCTTCGATATATTTCGTGAATGTCCGGCGATCGGGAAACGTACTAACGAAGACCAAGCCAGGATCAGCATCCTTGAACAGCAGCGCCAGCTCTTCGTGTCGCTTCGCATCGACCGGCCCATGTGAAGTAACGGCTTCGGCAAGAATGAGCCATTCCTTTGCTTCATAATAAATAATGGCGTCGGGCATTTTCCCATGTTCGTCCACAGTAACGCCAAGCGAAGCTAGAAGACTTTTGTCGAAGTACCCCATCTTATCGCCCGTGTCGCCGACATACACCAAGCGTCCGCCAGGCACGAAGCGCGGAGCAAATTCCTCAATGATCCTTTTGATCAGCTGACTATGTTCTCCAGCACTTAACTTAATTGTTTGGTCGGGAGCGACAACGACTGGGACCAATGCCATATCTCGTTGCTTAGCATATTTTGAGGCGAGGCTTACCTGCGTGGCCTTAAACCCCTTTAGCCGAAGCTCATATTCTTTCGTACCAAATGTTTGAATCAACGCCAGACAGGTCGGCTCAATTTGATAAACCGTGTCTGGACTATTTATAGGCCGTGGCAAATCTGGGTTCTGAACCACAATTGCTGCTTGCATAAATTGATGGATCGTGTTTCGACGAACACTTTCGCGGGTGTTTGGTTTATAATCTTTGTCATAGTGGTCCCTCGCCCAGTCCATGATAGGAGTTATGCCTATCAGTGGCGAAGTTGCATTCTTCCAGGCCTTCGTAGGGGTCAGATCGAGTAGCGCAAGTTAAGGTAAGCGCCGATCTCTCATTTTGTTGGGCCCTCGGCATATCGAGGTCTGAAAGGACCTGAAGAGCCTCATCAATGCGCTGCTGCTTCGTGACCATCAAAATTCTCTACAAACGCGTCGATGTCATTCTGAGTTGCGGTTTGGTGTTCTGCTGCCCACCTTCCGAATTCAATGAGAGTTTGTTCGGTCGGAAATTTCATTGATCGGAGGTCCGTCGCATTGACTTGAGTATGTCCGCTGAAATTTCGGAAGTGCCGATCTACGGCTGTGGAGTTCAAGAATACGGCAAGACCACGCGCTAAGTCCTCGGTAATGCCAGCTCTGTTACGATGGATCACGTTAATGTGGTTCTCAAAGCCATAGAGATCGTACGGAAGCTTTCTCGGATCAACAACATAGGCGACAATTCTTCGACGTTCTTCCTTCGCGGAAAAGCGTTTTGTAATTGTATACCAACCGCTTGGCATGAGCCATTTTTTGGTAATTTCATTGACGAGCAGCGCATTTGGTTTCTTATGATGGCGCGGCCATTGCAACGCGCCACCTGAGAAGTGATGAGCGTATAACAAAGGGACACTACCTGTTCTGGGAGTCGATAAGGAGTGTTCTCTCAGTCGAAAATCCACAACCGGGCCAGTAGCTACATCCAAACCAAGATTCGCCAGTGTCATACATCCAATGTCACCATTTGTTTCGTAAGTAGGTATATGAATGAATTGCTGTGCATCCCCGATCTTCACAATACTCTCGAATGGATAAGATCGCTCCATATAGCCATTAAATGATCCATCATGACAGGTTGAAATAACAACGGCACCTTGCTCGCCTCGCTTTACAAGCTTAATGATAATGCTTTCCTGCAGAACATTGTCATCCGCGAACGCCTTGTTACGGCTTTCGAAAACGTGAATCTGGCAAATGGCAACTCTATCGAGCAGCCAAGCCCGAAACGGACGGAAATAAGAACCATTACAAAAGCTCCTAGGAATGATCGCGACGATTTCACTGCCATCAGATGTTAGCTCTACAGCCAGGGCTAGAAATGCAGTGTACAAATTTCCCGTTTCTAAACCGATATTCCTGAGAAGCTTTCGGTACTCCGATTTTGACGCGATTTTTCGGTATGGTGGGTTCAAAATTGCGTGCGTGAAACGCTGGTCTTGAAATGAGGCAGCGAACTCCGCTTCGCGGATGAAGTCTCGTTGTATAATTTCAATCTCGACACGTTGGCTTCTGTCTTTCAGTTCACTGAGATGCTCCGATAAATATTGTATAAGTGACGCTTCTATTTCATAAGCGGCAACTTTCAGCGTGCCATTGGAACGCTGCTCGAAGAAAGCGCCGTCCGAAAGCATGAGCCAAAGATCCGATACCAGCGCCTGGGTCCAGCAACAAAATTTGACTTGGCCAACGTTGAAAAAGTGACGCCATAAAGTTCGCAATCGGTGCGGGCGTCATAAATTGTCCGAGTACTGCGCGTCTGCTTTGGTCTAGTTGCTCGCTCGCCAGCAAACGAACATTTTCTAAGTGCTCCACTGTTAAGTCCTCGATGGCAAATTGGGTGTCCCGATTCCCGTTTCCGTATCCTATGAAGCGCCGGCTCGCTACTAAACTCCGTGCGACCAGTCGATTCCGGGCGATCTCAGCATTAGGCTCGCTGGGCAAATCGCCTGCAGGACCCGGAGCGAGACTCAGTCCGAGTGCAATGAGCCGATCCACCCCGGCCTGTCCAATACGCCGACGTAGGAGTTCATAGTCGGACATGAACTTGTCCCTTCCCATAGGTAGCAGGGAACGAGAACATTACAAGAACATCCACACGATTTTCAATGCTTTTTCCGCTGTACGCGGCTGAGCTACGTGTCTCCTTTCCAGAGACTCTCTTGACACCGTCACCATTTCAGTGATAAACGGTGCGAATCTCGCTCAGTGAAGGACGCCTTCGGCCGAGGGTACTCCCGAATGCGGAGCGAGTGCGGTGCCCGCGGGCGCAACCATACACTGCGCTCTCGGGCGGCTTGGGCATCAGCCTCCCGGCACTATGACCGGGGCGTGAGGTGCTTCACTGGGCTGGGACAGGCGATGGCGGGTAACGCCCGTTCAGACCGCGTCCCAGGAAGCCTGGCCTGAAGCTGAGCCTTAGGGACGACGACTCCCTTTGGCGAAAGCCGCGGTGGAACGCCGGAAGGCGAGCGTGCCCGAGAGGGCGCGAGCCGCACCCGATGGTGCGGAGGTTGAGAAACAGCGTCTGCCGGCGTTCCGCTTCCTTTTTCGTCATTGCGAGCGAAGCGAAGCAATCCAGTGAAGCAATAAAGTTCTGGATTGCTTCGTCGCTTCCGCTCCTCGCAATGACGACCTGAAATGTTGGCTGTTTGACAAACCTCGGGCGCAGATGCGCTCCGAGAACGAGATTCCATTGTCACCTCTCCCCGGAGGGGAGAGCGTAGGCGTCCTTCGGACGCCGTTCTTAGTGCTAAGAACGCCGATGCGGAGCATCGGCTATGCGCAGTGAGCGGGTGAGGGGGTTCGGATGCTGGAATTTTTCTCGGACTTCCGAACCCCCTCACCCATAGCCGACGCTTCGCGTCGGCGTTCTTTACGTAAAGTGACGGCGGCCGAAGGCCGCCTGTGCCTCTCCCCACCGGGGAGAGGGAGTCGCGCGGAGGCTGAGGATGCTAGTCGAACAGGCTCGACACCAATTCTTCGGCGGCGATTCGGCTGATGGCTTCGCCGATCAGCGTCGCAATCGACAGCACGCGTATATTGCTCGAACCGGCGACGGCCTTGGTCGGCTGAATCGAGTCGGTGATGACCAGTTCCTTGAGCTGCGATTTGCCCACCCTGGCGACCGCGCCGCCCGAGAGCACGCCATGGGTAATGTAGCCGTAAACTTCCTTGGCGCCCTTTTCGAGCAACGCGTCGGCGGCGTTGATCAACGTGCCGCCGGAATCGACGATGTCGTCGACCAGGATGCAGATGCCGCCGTCGACCTCGCCGATGACGTTGACGACTTCGGATTCGCCGGGCTGCTCGCGCCGTTTATCGATGATGGCGAGCGGCGCGTCGATGCGCTTGGCAAGCCCGCGCGCGCGCACCACGCCGCCGACGTCCGGCGACACCACGATCACCTTGGCGACGTCGAAGCGCTGCCGGATGTCGCGCATCATGACCGGGGCGGCGAACAGATTGTCGGTGGGGATATCGAAAAAGCCCTGGATCTGCCCGGCATGCAGGTCGAGCGTGAGCACGCGATCGGCGCCGGCGTGGGTAATCAGGTTGGCGACGAGCTTTGCCGAAATCGGCGTGCGCGGCCCGACTTTGCGGTCCTGGCGGGCGTAGCCGTAATAGGGGATGACCGCCGTGATGCGCCGCGCCGAGGCGCGCCGCAGCGCATCGATGATAATCAGCAATTCCATCAGGTGATCGTTGGCGGGGAACGACGTCGACTGGATGACGAAGGTGTCGGCGCCGCGCACGTTCTCCTGGATTTCGACGAAAATCTCCATGTCGGCGAAGCGCCGGACCACGGCTTTGGTCAGCGGCATGCCGAGATGGCCGCCGATGGCCTCGGCAAGCGCGGGGTTGGAATTGCCGGCGACGAGCTTCATCGCTCCGTTGTTGCCCGCCATCCCCGCTCTCCTGCGCGCGCGCCCGAGCCTTTCGCCGACCTGATACAAGCCGGTTACCGGGCTGGCAACATGATTCAGGGCCTTGTCCCCGCTCGATTATTTTGGCGCGCATCATGGTTAATCGAGCGGCTATTCGCCCATTCTTTATTCGCTCGTCAGCACAATCGCGTTGACGTGCCGGCCGTAATCGGCTTCGGCGCGGTGCATGGCGCGCCGATAGCTGAAAAAGCGCGCCGGATCGGCATAGGTGCAAAGACCGAGATCCTCCAAGGCGCCGACGCCGGCCCGCTCGAGCCGCGCCGCGACATAGCCGCCCAGATCGAACAGCGCATGGCTGTCGCGCGCGGCGGGGCGGAAGAAGCGGTTGCTGGCGCGGTCTTCGGCGGTAAACCGCGCGATCAAGTCGGGGCCAACCTCGTAGTTAGCTTGCCGGATCATCGGCCCGATGGCGGCGCGGACGTTGCGGCGCGCGGCGCCCAGCCGCTCCATCGCCGCGACCGTCGCCTCGATGACGCCGGCGAGCGCGCCGCGCCAGCCGGCATGCGCGGCGCCGATTACGCGCGCGGCCGGATCGGCAAACAGAACCGGCCCGCAATCCGCCGTAGTGACGCCGATGGCGAGCGCGCGCATGCGGGTCACGATGGCGTCGGCGCGGGGACGGACGTCGCTCGGCCACGGCGTCTCGGCCACCACCACGTCCGGCGAATGGATCTGATAGGCGGTGACCAGGCGGCGCGGCTCGACGCCCAAGGCCGCCGCCATGCGCGCGCGATTTTCCACGACATTGCCGGCGGCATCGCGCGAGCCGATGCCGCCGTTGAGGCTTGCATAAAAGCCGCCCGACACGCCGCCGTCGCGGGTGAAGAAGGCATGACGGATGCCGGTCAGCGCCAGCGAGGAAGCCTCGATCATCATGACGGCGTCTCAAATCCGGGAAGCGGGCCGAGTTCCGGCGCGGCGATGGCGATCGCCTTGAACAATTCGCCCATGCCGTGCGCGCCGTCCGCGGTCAGCCGCGACAGTGCCAGCTCGATGTCGGCCGCCTTGCGCCCCGGCGCGCTCGCTTTGAGCGCCTCGGCGCGTTGCTTGATGCCCAGCCGCAGGAACAAGTCGCGCTGGCGGATCGGCCCGTGAATGCGCGCGCCCATGCCTTCCGCGCACTGCGCCAGCGCCTCGAAATCGACGTGAGCGGTCAAATCGGCTTGGCCCGGCGCGCCCAGCGGATCGGTAAAGGAATGTCCGACGACGGCTTGCAGCGTGTCGCCCAAGCCAAATTGGGCATGACCGTAATCGATGATCAATGCCGCGCCCTCGTTGCGCAGGCGTCGGCCCAGTTCGAGCGCGATATCGTCGCTGCGCCATTCGTAGATCGCGGCCACGGGGGCAACACGCAATCCGCGCGGCATCGCCGCTTCGAAGAACGGCAATGGATCGCGCGCCGCGCCGATGAAAAGGTTGCCGTCGGACGCAATGTCGACGACGCGTTCATGCCAGCCGTCGCCCTGTTTGACCGCTTGGCGAACTGGCAGTGCATCGATGAACTCGTTGGCGATGACGATGCTTGGGCCGCCGGGGACCTCTGCGAGCGCAGCGTGCCACAAAATCGGCATGTCGAGATCTTGCAGCCGCCGCTGTTGGACCCGCTGCAAGGCCGGACTGATCTCGACCAGATGCAGGACGATCGCGTCGCGGAAACCTTTCACGACCTTGGCCGCCCGCAACGCGTCGTGCATCAAAGTCCCGCGCCCGGGTCCCAACTCGACGACGCGCACGTTTTCCGGCTCGCCCATTTGCCGCCAGACCGACGCCATCCATAACCCGATCAACTCGCCGAACATCTGGCTGATCTCGGGCGAAGTGATGAAATCGCCGCCGGCGCCGAGCGGATCGCGGTTGACGTAATAGCCGTATTGCGGATGCGTCAGGCACAGCCGCATATATTCGGCGAGCGGCATCGGCCCGGCGACGGCGATGAGCCGGCGAATCTCGCTCTCCAGCGGTGAGCGCTCGTCAGCCATCTTTCGTCGTCGGTGCGCGCGTCAATGCGACGGCGAGGACGGCAATGCCGGCCAGCATCAGCGGAATGCATAACAGCATTCCCATCGTCAGGCCGCCCCATAAAAAGCCGAGCTGCGCATCGGGCTGGCGAAAAAATTCGCAAAAGATGCGCGCGACGCCGTAGCCGAGCGCAAATGCTCCGGCGACGACGCCCGGCCGCTTTAGGGCGCCGGCGCGCATCAACAGTGCAAGCACGATGAACAGCACGACACCCTCCAGCGCCGCCTCATAGAGCTGGCTGGGGTGGCGCGGGATCGGACCGCCGTTGGGAAACACCATGGCCCAAGGTACGTCCGTCGGCCGGCCCCACAATTCGCCGTTGATGAAATTGGCGATGCGGCCGAGAAACAGGCCGATCGGGGCCACCGCGGCGGTGACGTCGCCGAGCGACAGCATCGGGATGTGCCGGCGCAACGCGAACAGCACGATCGCGACCACGCAGCCGGCGACGCCGCCGTGGAACGACATGCCGCCGTTCCACAGTTCGAAAATCTGCAGCGGGTGCGCCGCGAAAAGCGGAAGATTGTAGAACAACACGTAGCCGGTGCGGCCGCCGAGGATGATGCCGAGCGTGATCCAAATCACGAAATCGTCGAAGTCGAGCACGGTGAACGGTGCCGGGCCGCCCCATAACCGCCGCGAGGCAACGATGGCGCGCGCGTAGAACCAACCCGCAATAATGCCGACGATGTAGGCCAATGCGTACCAGCGCACCGCAAACGGTCCGATGGAAATCAAGATCGGGTTGATTGCGGGATACGGGATGACCGGCAGAACGAACATCGACTGGGCTTTCCTTAAAGGCGCGCCGAGCCCCTTGCGGGCGCGCCGCACCATCGCCATTGTCTCGATCCATAGCAAGCGGGGCGGGTGCGATTGGCCGGCGGGCTACGGAGGTGCCGATGGTGCAGACAACGAACCGGTTCTTCGACGAGGTCGCCCGGTTAATGAACGATGCGGCCGGCGTCGCCCAAGGCGTGCGGCGCGAATTCGAGACGCTGTTCCGCAGTCAGGCGGAGCGCATCTTGCGCGATCTCGACGTCGTCAAGCGCGAGGATTTCGAGGCGGTCAAGGATATGGCGCGGCTGGCGCGCGAGGAGAACGAAGCGCTCAAGGCTCGTATCGCCGCGCTCGAAGCGGCGCGCGCCGCAAGCGGCTCCACCGGCGCTGCGCCAAATGCGCCGCAAAGTTCCCCGCCATCGGGTGGCGGCGCCGCGGCCGAGCCATTTCCCTCGCAGACGCCGGATGGGGCCGCGGGGCCATTCGATTCGGGCAGGTTCTGAAGCGGCGTTTCGTCGGCTGCACATTCCTTGTTTTTCAAGACTGGCGCCGCTATAGAAGCCGCGGCCGCGGCGGCACCGGCAGGCCGCGCCGGCAGCCGCCGAATTTCCCCTCTATAACAGTGGTTTAGACGAGGATACCATTATGGCGAGCGTCAATCTGATCAAGGCGGTGGTGCGTTCGCGGGCCGGCAAGGGGCCCGCCCGGTCCGATCGTCGCGCCGGCCGCGTGCCGGGGATTATCTATGGCGACGGCAAGCCGCCGCTGCAGATTTCGCTCGATTACGACGAGTTGCGCCAGCGCATTTACGCCGGCCATTTCCTGACGACCATCCATGATGTCGAGATCGACGGGGTAAAGCACCGTGTGATCCCGCGCGACTTTCAGCTCGACGCCGTGCGCGACCTGCCGCTGCATGTCGACTTCATGCGCTTGGGCGAGGGGGCGACGATCCGCGTCAATATCCCCATTCACGTGCGCAACGCCGACCAGTCGCCGGGCGTCAAGCGCGGCGGCACGGTCTCGATTGTCACCCATACCGTCGCGGTGCGCTGCCGCGCCGACGCCATCCCGGCCGGCATCGACGTCGACGTCGGCGAGCTTGAGATCAATCACTCCAAACATCTGAGCGATGTCACGCTGCCGGAGGGGGTGCGCGTGGTTGAACGCCGTGACGTCACCTTGGTCACGGTGGTGCCGCCGTCGGGCTATGCGGAAGAGATGAAGGCGCTGGCCGAAGCGGCCGCCGCCGCAGCGGCTGCCGCCGCCGCCGCCGCCGCAGCCGGCGTGCCCGCCGAGGGTGCGGCTCCTGGCGCCGCTCCGGGCGCCGCTCCAGGTACCGCTCCGGGCGCCGCGCCGGGCGCACCCGCCGCGCCGGCCGCCGCCCCGCCCGAAAAGAAGTGAGGTTCCGCACTGTCGCGGGGCAATGCCGATGCTGCTCCTGGTCGGACTGGGAAATCCGGGAGCGCGCTATGTCGGCAACCGGCACAATATCGGTTTCATGGTGGTGCAGGCGATTGCCAAGCGTCACGGCATCGGACCGTGGCGCCGACGCTTCCAGGGCGTTGCCTGCGAAGGGCCGATCGGCGCCGAGCGCACGCTCTTGCTGCTGCCCGGCACCTATATGAATGAATCCGGACGCGCCGTCGCCGAGGCCGCGCACTTCTATAAGCTGCCGCTCGCCGACATCGCGGTCGTGCACGACGAGATCGACCTGCCTCCCGGCAAGGTCAGGGTCAAAACCGGCGGTGGCATTGCCGGCCACAACGGTTTGCGCTCGATCTCCGAGCACGTCGGCAACGATTACCGGCGGGTCCGCATCGGCGTCGGCCATCCCGGCGATAAGGATTTGGTGCAGCATTACGTGCTCAGCGATTTCGCCAAAAGCGAGCGCGGCTGGGTCGAGGCGTTGATCGCCGTTATCGCCGATAATGCCGAACTGATCGTCGCCGGCGACGACGCGAGCTTTCAGAACAAGGTCCACCTCGCCATGGCCGCGAAGGGATTTAGCGAGGCGGTGAATTCTCACTCCGATACCGAGGAGGCGTGAACCGCCGTCTGACAGGTGAAATAAGATTCCATGGGCTTCAAATGCGGCATTCTCGGCTTGTCCAATGTCGGCAAGTCGACACTGTTCAATGCGCTGACCGCGACCGCGGCGGCGCAGGCCTCGAATTATCCGTTCTCGACCATCGAGCCCAACGTCGGCGAGGTCTTGGTGCCCGACGCGCGCCTCGAAGTGCTCGCCAAGCTCGCTAAATCCGCCAAGATCAAGCCGACGCGGTTGACCTTCGTCGACATCGCCGGCCTCGTCAGCGGCGCCTCGCGCGGGGAAGGGCTGGGCAATCAGTTCCTGGCCCATGTGCGCGAGGTCGACGCCATCGCGCACGTGGTGCGCTGCTTTCTCGACGCCAACGTCGCGCACGTCGCCGGCGCCATCAACCCGGTCGCCGACATCGATACCATCGAGACCGAACTGATGCTCGCCGATCTCGACAGTCTGGAACGACGGGTCGAAGGCCTCGGCAAAAAAGCCAAAGGCAGCGACAAGGACGCGCAGGAGGCCAGGGAAACGCTCGATCTGGCCAACCGGGCGTTGGCGCTTTTGCGCGACGGCAAGCCGGCGCGCCTGGTCGAGCGCCGCGCCGAGGAGGAGAAAGCCTTCCACATGCTCGGCCTGTTGACCGCGCTGCCGGTACTCTATGTCGGCAACGTCGACGAGGCTGCGGCGGCGACCGGCAACGATTTCTCGCGCCAGGTCGAGGCCCGCGCCAAAGCCGAAGGCGCAGCCTGCGTGGTCATCTCGGCGAAGATCGAGGCGGAAATCGCCGTGCTGGCGCCAAGTGAGCGCAACGAATTTTTACACGCCATGGGGCTGCGCGAACCGGGCCTCGACCGGCTCATTCGCGCCGGCTACGGCTTGCTCGATCTGATCACCTATTTCACCGCCGGCCCCAAGGAGGCGGCCGCCTGGACCATTACGCGCGGCACCAAGGCGCCGCAGGCCGCCGCCGTCATCCATTCCGACTTCGAGCGCGGATTCATCCGCGCGGAAACCATCGGCTACGACGACTACGTGGCTTGCGGCGGCGAAAACGGCGCGCGCGACGCCGGCAAGATGCGGCTCGAGGGCAAGACCTATGCGGTGGCGGACGGCGACGTCATGCACTTTCGCTTCGCGACCTAGGTGGCAGGCGTCAGGCATCAGGCATCAGGCAGAGAGTCTGATCCCTGATCCGTGATTTCCTAAATTACTGACCCCTGAGCCCCTGATTCCTGATCGCGCCGAGGTGTTCGTTGATGCGGAACACGATGAGCACGAATTCGGCGATGATGCGCGCCAGGATCACGCCCATGACGGCGCCGAGCACGCTGACGATGAGCAAGATCATGCCGACGAACGGATTATAGGCCATGGTCGTGAGCGAACTCACCGCGCCGGCGAAGCCGAGCAGGACGGAAATCACGACGGCGAGCCAGTAGAAGACCTTGATCACGGTGGGCGTCACGAACCGCTCCCACTGGAACAGGTCGCCGAGGCCGAACATGATTCCTCCTCGCAAAGTCTGCGCGCGATTCCGATTTCCGGCCGCAGACTGCACCGCGCGATTGCGGCGGTCAATCGAGGCGCGAAAACCGGCTTCCACTTGTCGGATTCATGCTTTAGGGACGGGTATAAAACGTGTCGCAGGTTCCTATGCGCAGGCCTCACTGGGAAGATTTCACGGCACTGGCGCCGCAGCTGTCGTCCGACCAGCGGCGCGCCGGGTCGATCGCGGCCGTCACGCATGCCCTGCACGACGGCTATACCGACATGATCTACATTTTGCTGCCGCTCTGGCAGGCCGAGTTCGGTCTCGATTACGCGGCGCTCGGCGTGCTGCGCGGCATATTCGTCGGCGCCATGGCAACCCTGCAGATTCCGGCCGGCTTGCTATCCGAACGGTTCGGCGCCGCCACGGTGCTCGCGCTCGGCACCGCGCTCGCCGGGCTCGGTTATTGCATCGCCGGCGTCTCGACCGGCTTCGCCATGCTGCTCGGCGCACTGTTCCTCGGCGGACTTGGCGCCAGCAGCCAGCACCCGATCGCTTCTGCGCTCGTCGCCCGCGCCTTCGCCGGCCGGCGCTCGCTCAAAGCGCTCGGCACCTACAATTTCGCCGGCGATATCGGCAAGATGACTTTGCCCGCCACGCTTTCGCTGATGCTGCTCGCCATGGCCTGGCGCCCGGCGCTGGCGATTTTGGGGAGCCTCGGCTTCGTTCTGGCAGCGGCGATTTTCCCGGTCACGCCGCGCTTCGATCGCGACGCACCCGTTGCGTCGAGCGTCAAGCTCGATGCAGTCCGTCGGCAATCGCGGCAACCGTTCGCGTTCCCGCTGCTGCTCGCGCTCGGCATCATCGACAGCGCGACGCGCATGGGCTTTCTGCTGTTTCTGCCGTTCGTGCTGAAGGACAAGGGAGCGAGCCTGCAGACGATCGGTCTGGCGATGACGCTCGTTTTCGCCGGCGGCGCGGCGGGCAAGCTCGCCTGCGCCTTTATCGGCGCCCGCATCGGCGCGATCGGAACGGTATTGTTGACCGAGGGTCTGACCGCGGCGGGGATCGTGGCGCTGGTGCCGCTGCCGCTTGGCGCCGCGCTGCTCTTGCTTCCGGTCATCGGCGTTGCGCTCAATGGCACTTCCACGGTGCTGTACGGCTCGGTGCCCGATCTGGTGGCGCCGCATTGGCGCACTCGCGCGCTGAGCATTTTTTATACCGGCACGATCGGTTCCGGCGCGATCGCACCGGTGCTGTTCGGCCGGGTCGGCGACGCGCTCGGGATATGGACGGCGCTCACGCTGGTCGCCGCCTTCGTGCTCATCACCCTGCCGATCGCGGCCGTGTTGCGCGGCGCTCTGGCGCGCGAGCACGATTCCGAGACGGCGTGAGTGCGTCGACATTGCGGCAACGGAACCCGGCTGACGTTTCCTGATCGGTTCTCCTGATCGGTTCCGCGCCCGACCAGCGCCAATCGGCGGCAATTGCGGGCAAACAGGAACGCTAAACGCACAAGGGCGTTGGCCTTGATGGCTTGGGCCGTCGTTCCAACATCGCGCCCGAACGGCATTTGCACAGGGAGTACGCCATGAGATTTCACGTTCCCTCCACCGCGCTTGGTTTGGCGCTGGTCGCCGCTGCGCCTGCTGCGAACGCGCAGGCAGTGATCACGCGGGAGATCGTACAACCGGTCCAGACGGTGCAAACCACCGAGACAATACGCACGGTGCGGCCGGCGCTACGGACGGTGCGGCGCCAAATCGTAACGACGCGGACGATCACGCGGCGCGTCGTGCCGGCGCCGACTGTAGTCGCTCGTACCGTCACGACTGTGCCGCAGCCGCTCTATGACGAAGTGGCGCCGGCGCCGATCGCGGCCGCTCCGCAACCGCTCTATGACGAAGTGTTGCCTCCGCCGGCCGTGCCGGCGCCGGCAGTCGGCACGACGCCCGTGGCGCAGGATAGCTATACCGAGCCCTTTATCTATCGCTACGTCTATGAGCCCGACCGCATCCTGGTGGTCGATCCCAATACCGGCATCGCGGTGCAGGCGATCCCGCGCTGAAATCGTTGTGCCGAACGAAGATGAGCTAAGCGGCAGATGATATGCGCGCCGCCGCGGTGGTCGTTCCGACGAAGATGCGGGTGACTGACGCCGGCCCGGCGCCGCAGCAATAATCCGACGCGACCGTTCGTCGCACCGTCCATGCCGCTTTGGCACGATGGGCCCCAGGACAGCCTCGCCCCTCTATTGGTTGATGCTAATCAACTTTCCGCAACCAGCGAGCATGCCCTTAATAACTGCCCACAATTTTGCCCTCGACTAATGCGCGATACCCGTAAATATCACAATTACGGTTATAAGTAATTCTGCCTACATTATACGCAGCTTTGGTGCCAAATTAGTCAGTACGGCCTGCTTCGACCCGTCCTGGGATGGAGGCGACGCCATCTTCGCGGGGAGATTGTCTTGCGCCGACGGCCAACGACAAAAAACAAGCTAACGCCTCGCGAGAGCGAAGTTCTCCGCTAGGCAGCGAACGGCAAATCGGCCCGGGAAATCGGCGAAATTCTCCACATCGCGAAACGAACCGTCGACGAGCACGCGCAGGGGGCGGTGCGAAAACTGGGCGCCGTCAATCGGACGCATGCCGTGGCGCTCGCGCTCCGCGACGGAACCATCAAGTTGTGAAACCGTCACAAATGCCAATAGCGAACAACTCAAAGTTGTGCAACCTAATGTTAGGTATCGCACACAGACCGGCCGTAGCGTTTTCTCAGTTAACCCGGCTTCGTCTGAAATTGCTCGCGCAGCGCGCTTGATAAGAAAAAGCCCAGTCATCCATGAGCGCTGCGACTGCGGTTGCCAGAGCGTGTGCGATGACGACGATGGCTGGCGCGGAGGAAAGCCGTGTCCGCAAAAACCAGCATAAATCCGTCCGCCGCCGGCGGCGCCGTCGAACTCAACGCAATCGTTCGATGTCGCGGCCTTCGTCGCGAACTATGGCGGCGTGACGGTTTCGCGGCTCAAGAGCGGAACGCTGCTCTACCGCCAAGGCGAGCCTGCCGACGCCGTTTTTTACATCCAGCAAGGCGAGGTGACGCTCTCCGTCGTTTCCGAGCAGGGCAAGGAAGCTATCGTCGCGATCCGCAACGCCGGTGACTTGTGCGGCGAAGGCTGCCTGAGCGGACAAACGCTGCGCATTTCGACGGCGACAATCATGAGCAAATCCATCATTGCGCGGCTGGAAAAGGCCAGCGTAGTCCGCGCCATGCACGACGACCAGGCCTTTTGCGATTTTCTCATCGCATACCTTTTGACCCAGAACGTCCGCCTGAACGAGCATTTGATCGATCACTTGTTCAATTCGAGCGAGAAGCGACTGGCGCGCGCTCTTTTACTGTTGGCCAACTATGGGAAGGAGACCCGAACCGATCAGATCGTACCGAAGATCGACCAAATGACTTTGGCGAAATTGATCGGGACGACGCGTAGCCGCGTCAATTATTTCATGAACAAATTTCGCAAGCTCGGCTACATCGATTATAATGGCCGCATCAACGTCCATAGCTCCTTGTTAAACGTCGTCCTGCACGACAGTCCGCTCGACGTTGAGGAGCCGGCGTCGAGATCGGCGTCAATCGCGAAACGGTAAGAGGCACGGCGCGTCTTGTTCGCCGCATGACGAGGTTTTTAGGTCGGCATTCGGTCAAACCAACCAGCCAGACATACAAACAAATCATTAGCAACAACCCCTCGTGTTAGTACGTACGCAAAATCCGCACCGGTTGTGCAATTTTGCACAGCGAATTAGGGCATGTCATGGCAGATTGATGGCCGACTGATTTGGCGTGTGGGTCGTCGGCGCTTCGCGTAAAGCAACTGCGCGAAGCTCCAAGACCCTGGATGGGCCGCTGAGGAGATGCCCAGCGCGAGGATTTGCGCCGCACAGCGTAGCCTTTGCGTGCATGAGCGGTGTGAGGCTCCGGCAAATCGCGCGGCAACCGAAGGAACAACGCCAAAGCTCGAACGAAGGCTCGAACGGACGAACCGATGCTGAGCAACGAGATCTATATCGTCGACGACGACTACGACATGCGCGAGGCGCTTTCCGCGATTCTCCGTAATGCAGGATTTCAAACTGCCGCCTTTACGGATGGAAGGTCTTTCGTACGCCTCGCCCGCGATCAAGCTCCGGCCTGTGTCCTGCTCGATGTCTGCATGCCCGGCACGTCGGGGCTCGAAGTGCTCAAGGAGCTCGACGCCAGGAACTATCCGGCGCCTGTTCTCATTATTTCCGCACAGGAAG
This sequence comes from uncultured Alphaproteobacteria bacterium, assembly GCA_963823225.1. Taxonomy (GTDB): domain Bacteria; phylum Pseudomonadota; class Alphaproteobacteria; order Rhizobiales; family Xanthobacteraceae; genus BOG-931. The sequence continues at coordinate 279,511 of CAWGKM010000003.1, forward strand.
ACGTGTTAAACGTGGTCCAGGCGATGCGCAACGGCGCCTTCGACTATCTCGAGAAACGGCTCGATGCCGACGCTATCGTCGCGCGCGTCGTCGAGGCGATCGAAGCGTGGAAGCAAATTCGCGAACGCGACGAATCTACCGCGGTCCTATCGCCGGCGATCCGGGGCTATTATCAGCTCACGCGCCGCGAACGCGAGGTTTTGGCCCAAATCGCCGCCGCCGCGTCGAACAAGGAAACCGCGAGAAATCTCGGCATCAGCCCGCGCACGGTGGAAATCCATCGCGGCCGGATCATGCACAAGCTCGGCGCCAAAAATTCGGTCGATCTCATGCGCATCGTCATGAACAACGGAAATCAGCGCAACGCAACCGCCGAGAGCGCGGAGAGCGCAAGGGCGCCATCGCCATAGGTAATCGGCCGCGGTGTTTTCGAAGCGCGCCGCCGCGCGACGCCTGAAGGGATCGCGCCAGCGCATGACAAACAGCGTCGAAAAGCACGAACTCGCGGACGAGAAATTCAAACTGGCGGTCGAAGCCTGTCCCAGCGGTATGCTCATGACCGACAGCGCCGGCCGCATCGTCATGGCCAATTCCGAAATCGAGCGCATATTCGGTTATCGGCGCGAAGAACTCATCGGCCAGTCGGTCGACATTCTCCTTCCAGAACGCTTACGCGCGCAGCATTTGCAGCATCGGTCCGGATATGGCGCGAAGCTGCAAGCGCGTCGCATGGGGATAGGACGCGATTTCTTCGCTCGGCGCAAAAACGGCACGGAATTTCTGGTCGAAATCGGGCTTAACCCGATCCAAACGGCCCATGGGCTGCATGTTCTCAGCGTGATCGTTGATATCACCGAACGCAGACGCCTGGATCGCCTGAAGGACGAGTTTGTGTCCATTGTCAGCCATGAACTGCGTACCCCCCTCACTTCGATCGCGGGTGCGCTCGGTCTTCTCACCAGCAACGCGGTTGGAAGGTTGCCGGACCCCGCCTCGCGGCTGCTCACGATCGCATACACGAATAGCCAAAGGCTCATTCGTCTGCTCAATGACATTCTCGATATCGAAAAAATGGAGTCGGGCAAGGCGGTCTTCAATTTCAAGCGCGTCGAGCTGCGACCGCTGATCGAGCAGACGATCGAAGCAACGCTCGGGTTTGCCAAAGATTACGACGTGCGGATTCGGCTCGAACTCGGCATCCGCAGCCGTTGATGTGCGCGCGGATCCTGACCGGCTTGTGCAAGTCGTCACCAATCTCCTCTCGAACGCCATCAAGTTCTCGCCACCCGGCGAAGAAGTGCTCGTCGCGATCGAGACGCGAAACGAGACCGCCCGTATCTCGGTGCGAGACCATGGCCATGGTGTGCCGGACGAATTCAAGCCCCGCATTTTCGAAAAGTTCGCGCAGGCCGACGCCACCGACGCGCGACAGAAGGGCGGCACCGGCCTCGGCTTGAGCATCGTCAAGCAGATCGTCACTCGGCTCGGCGGCACGGTTGACTTTGCGGATGCGCCCGGCGGGGGAGCGATTTTTTACGTCGATCTGCCCAATTGGGCGCAGGCGATCAAGGAGCAATCTCATCTCTTCAGGAAATCGCACCTTCATGTATTGCTCTGTGAGGACAATCCCGAGACGGCGATTGCGCTTTGCGACAGACTGCGCGAAGCGGGGTTTCTCGCAGACGTCGCGCTCACGGCGGACGAGGCGGTCGCACGAGTGGCCGCGGCGACCTATGTCGCCATTCTGGTTGACCTGCAACTCCCCGAAGGCGACGGCATCAGCCTGATCAAGCAACTGCGGGCGCAACCGCAAATTTACAACACGCTGCTCGTGGTCTTGTCCGCGGACCTTAGTCCAGCCCACGATGAGGAGCAGCCCTCCACTCTCCTCAACATATTGGACTGGCTTGACACGCCGATCGACGTCGCCCGCCTGGTGCGCGTGCTCGATCGGCCGATTGTCCGCAATGGGATCGCGCGCCCGCGTATCCTGCATGTCGATTCCGATCCGGAATTGCTTCGTGTCGTGGCCAACGCTCTGGGCGCCAAGGCCGAAGTCATGTCGGTCGAATCGATCGATGAGGCGCGCCGGGCGCTCGCCGCCAACCGCTTCGACGTCGCTGTGCTCGATGTCGCGCTGGCCGCCGGGTCGGGCTTCGATCTGCTGCACGAGCTGCGTGACAGCGAGGGTGATGCCATACCGCTCGTTGTGTTTTCGCCGCACGATGCAAATCCCATATCCGCCGTGCAAGTCCGAGCCGCGCTGATCAAGTCGCGCACATCCGTCGACAAGCTCGTCGCAACCTTGCGCAAGCGCTTGGTAGGCAGCTTTTCTCCTCTCAACGACAAAGACGTCGCGTGAGTTTGCTTCGCGTGCTTCACATCGACGACGAGTCCGACATCCGCGAAGTCGTGGAGATGTCGCTCAACCTGGACTCGGAATTCGCGGTACGCGGTTGCGCTTCGGGCAAAGACGGGCTCACGGCCGCCGCGGAATGGCGGCCCGATCTCATCCTCCTCGACGTCATGATGCCGGCCATGGACGGGCCGACGACGCTTGGGCATTTGCGGGGGAATCCGCAGACCGCCGGCATTCCCGTCGTTTTCATGACCGCTCGTGTGCAGACGCACGAGCTCGCGCAATTCAAGTCGCTGGGGGCCGCGGGCGTGATCTCAAAACCGTTCGATCCGATGACGCTCGCGGCCTCCGTACGCGCCCGCATGCAGCCGGCCAATGCAGGATGAATTCGCCGCCGTCTGAGCATCGTGAAACAGATTGTCGGCCGGCTCGGCAGCAAAGTGGGCTTCAGCGACGACCGTGTCGCCGACCGCAGCCGTCCTTAAAGAGATCGCGTGAGCCGGTCGTTGCCGGTCAAGCCTCCACGCGCCGGCGCATGCTTGCTGGTCCCGCATCCCAGACGTGGTATAAGTAACGACCAGCTTGACGGAGCACGGTCATGATTCTCCCCCCGCTATTGATCCTTGGCGCGCACCTCATCATGCCGGTCGCCGATAGCGTCCCCACGCTGAACGTGGAGCAGGTCTGTCAGGGTATCGCGCAACAAGGCGGTGTCTCGTTCCATGACACCGACATCTCCGAGGAGAAGAAAAATTGTCTCGACAGCGAGCAGGCCATTCGTGACGAGTTGGTCAAGGAATGGTCGAGCTTCTCGTCGGCCGACAAGACCGCCTGCACGAATGAATCGAGGATGGGCGGCGATTCGAGCTACACCGAACTGCTGACCTGCCTGGAAATGGCGCGCGACGTGCGGAACTTGCATAACGAGCAATCCGACACCTCGGCCGGGCCGGCGGCCAAACCCGCCAAGCCCAAGCCCAACTAGCCGATGCCTTAAGCCGCGCTCGACGAAGACTCTAATAGCCGATGAGGATTTCGCTGACGGTCGGCTTGGCAGCGCGCACTGCGGGATCGGACGAACTGTATTCCTTATCGGCCGATATTGCGCCGACCGCGTCGGCGGAGGCCTTGGGATCGGCGTGCAAACTCACGCCGGATTTGCAGCCGCCGGGAAGATTCGCGAGCACGCCGTCGTCCCAGTCGCTGACCGTCGCCACGCCGTCTTTGTCGAACCCTTTGAGTTTAAACGGTTTGTGATTGAGCTTTTCGAGCTGCGCGAGATTGAGCCCAAGCTTCATGCCGTCCGGAGCGACCCAGGTCGATTTGCCGTTGATGACGATGAGATAAGTGTCGCTGCGGGCGGCGGGGTTGGACCACCACACTTCCAGGCGCCGCGTCGGATCGTTGGGAAACAGGATCGAGGCTTGGACCTTGGCGCCGTTATTGGCGTCGACGTCGGCAAAGGTGATGTTCTTGGAGTCGTAGGTCATGGCGAGCCGCAGATGGCTCGAGTCCTTGCCGAATATGCCGCTGCACGCCACCACGCGGGGGCCGACGGCAGCGGGTTTGGCCGGCGCGGCGCGAGGCGCGGCAGGGGCGGTGGGAGCGGCGGCAGGCGTTTCGGTCTGGGCGTGCATCGCCGGATGCGCCGGCTTGCCAAGCGTGCCGTTCGGCTCGGACACGGCGGCGGGCATCGCTTGCTGCATCTGCGACGGGGCGAGCTGATCTTCGGTGTTGAGATTCGGATCGGGCTGCATCGCCGGCGCCGCGGTCGGTGTACGCTGCTGCGCCGCTAGCGGATCGGTCGCCGCCGCGCCAAGCGCCAACGCAAGTGTCAGGCCAAGCGCCGCAACGCGCGCTGCGCCGGTCCATTTCTCACGCATCCCTACCTCCCTGGCATGCCTCGGTTAGCATAGCACGTCCGATACCGGACCGGCGCGGCCAGGCGCCGCACATATTCGATCCTGCTTGCACAGTGGCGTAGCGGCGAGCCGAGGGGGTTATCGTTTTGCGCCGCGTAATCCGATACGAATCAGCCGCTTAGCCTAGTTGTGATCGGCGCTTGTGGAGCACCATTGTGCGCCGGCGCGAGGCCCAAGCGATTCGTCGCGAAGGAGATCGAACTCGGAATGCGCGTCTGTGAAGGAGCTTATGGCAGTATCAAGGGGGCGTGCGCGTCGTACGCTCTCCGCTGACCGGTGAGGCGACTGCCACCTGCACGATGCTGATGCACCTCGAAGTAAGATTATGCCCCTGCGGATCGGTATCAGCCGAGTTGGGAGACACGGAAGGAGGAGCTAATGCGCGAAAAGAGGCGCAGCTTCTACGGCTGGGGATTTGAGGGAGACGTTGTTCCAGCGGAAGAACTCGGCTGGTTTGAGCGTGCCTGGTCGGACCTTTTTGGGATCGACGATTTCGATCCGGCAGCTATGCCGCGCGAGTCGGAAATCTCGTTGCGATCGCCCCGGATATCGTTACCCACAGCCTTGCAGCAATTCTGCACCAGTGACAAATACGATCGTCTTCTTCATTGCTACGGCCGCTCGGTCCATGACCTCGCGCGGATGATTCTCCGGCGGGATTTCTCCAATCCGCCGGACGCGGTCGCGTACCCGCGCGACGAGGACGAAATCCGCGCGGTACTCGACTGGTGTGGGGCCAATGATGTCGCCGCGATCCCCTTCGGCGGCGGCTCCAGCGTCGTTGGCGGCGTGAATCCGCCTAGCAACGATCGCTACCGCGGTACGGTGACGATTGACTTAAAGTACCTTGATCGGGTGATGGAGGTCGACACGACATCCCAGTCGGCGCGGATCCAAGGTGGCGTCCTCGGCCCCGATCTGGAAGCTCAGCTCAAGCCCACCGGCCTGACGATGCGTTTCTTCCTGCAGGCATGGGAGTTCTCCTCGCTGGGCGGTTGGATCGCCACGCGCGCCGCCGGACATTACGCGACGGTCTACAGTCAGATTGACGATCATATCGAAAGCCTGCGTGTCGTCACGCCGGCGGGTTTGATTGCGACACGTCGACTGCCGACCTCGGGGGCGGGGCCGAATCCGGACCGGCTGTTTCTGGGCTCTGAGGGCACGCTCGGCATCATCACCGAGGCGTGGGTGCGGCTGCATCGCCGACCGACGTTTCGCCTGTCGACGACCGTGCGCTTTCGCGACTATGAAAAGGCGGTCGCCGCCGTGCGGACGATCGGCCAAGCCGGACTATATCCGGCCAACGCTCGACTGATCGAACGTGACGAGGCCAAATTTACCGAAGCCGGAGATGGCACCGATGATGTGCTGATACTTTCCTTCGAATCGGCAGACCATCCCCTCGAGCCGTGGATGAACCGGGCGCTGCAAATTTGCGGCGACTACGGCGGCCAATGGAATCGTGATGCATTGGCCGAGGAAAATTCGCAGCGCCGCGGCGCCGCTGGAAACTGGCGCGATAAGTTTCTGCGCGGCCCATATCTTCGTGAGCACGCGATTGCGCGCGGTGTGATGCGCGATACCACCGAAAGCTGCATCACCTGGGACCGCTACATGGAGTTCCAGACCCGGGTTAAGGAAGCGACGTTGCGCGCGATCCGCGAGGTTACCGGCCGCGCAGGCGCATGTACGGTGCGCTTCACCCATCTTTATCCGGACGGGCCGGCACCGTACTTCACATGGCACGCGCTTGGCGACAAACCAAAACTGGTCGAGCAGTTCTGGGCGATCAAATCCGCCGCCTCGGAAGCCATGGTCAACGCGGGCGGGACGATCACACACCATCACGCGCTGGGCCGCGACCACCGGACTTGGTACGACCGAGAGCGGCCCAAACTGTTTGCCGACGCCCTGAGGGCGGTCAAGCAGCGGCTGGACCCGCTCTGTATCTTGAATCCCGGTATTCTGATTGACTGATAAGCGTAGCAGGCATCGGTACGAGGCGGATATGACATGATGACAGTGCGTCGCCCCTCGAGGCGCGACCGAGTTCGGGCCACACGTTCGCCAGCGTGTTGACGCTCGCCTGTCAGCGTGAAATTTTGGCGCAACCGTTTGCGACACGTCCTCGCCGGAGTAAACCTGCAAATGAGCCGACGCTTTGGAATCGGCCTGACCACCATCGCAGCGCTCAGCGTGCTTTGGTATTTGGCGACGATGGCGCTGGGCTTGATTTCTCCCGGTCGATTTCCATCCCCGGTCGACGTCTGGTTTTCGTTCCGGCAGGTGGCATTCACCGGCTATGCCAATGGCCTGCTTTATCAACATGTCCTACTAAGTCTGAGGCTTGTCGTCCTTGGATTTATCGTGGCCGCGGGGACGGGCGTTCCCCTAGGACTATTGATGGGGTGGAGTCGGCGTGCCGAAGCGCTCATCAACCCGGTGTTTCTGCTCATCAGGCCGATTCCGCCTCTCGCTTGGATACCGCTGGCGATCCTCTGGCTCGGCATTGGCGATGCCGCAAAGGTCATGGTGATCTGGTTTGCCGCGTTCGTGCCATCGGTCATCAACAGCTTCACCGGCGTGCGGACGATCGAGCCCTATGTCATCGAGGCGGCACGCATGCTCGGCACGCCGCGTTATCGTTTCGTCGCAGAAGTGCTTATCCCAGCCGCCGCGCCCTTGATCTTCACCGGCTTGCGGCTGTCGCTCCAAGCGAGCTGGACCACGCTTGTCGCCGCTGAACTTGTCGGTGCGCTTTACGGCCTGGGACGCATTCTCAATGTCGCCCAGCAGGATATTTATCCGGGCATGATTTTCGTCGGCATGGCCTGCGTTGCGATCCTCGGCTGGGCCATGACGCGCCTTCTCGCCGAGGTCGAGACGCGCGCACTACCATGGATACAAATGGCGAGGACCTCCTAGTGATCGGCGATCCGTCGCGGCCTCTGACCCGAATTGAAACCACGGCCTACGGCACCGTGGGTCTTGTCCTTTTCCTTGGAGTTTGGAGTTTGCTTTCGTTGTCAGGCGCGGTGCCGCGTGCGTTCCTGCCAACGCCCTATGAGGTCGCGACCAATTTCGTTCAACTGCTTTCAACGCAATTCGCGGGCGCGACGCTGCCGCAACATCTTGCCTCGAGCGTAATCCGTTTCGCCTACGGCTTTCTGCTCGGTGCAGCCGTCGGCATCCCGCTCGGCCTCCTGATGGGCTGGTTTCGGGTGCTCGACGAGATCGTCTCGCCCGTTTTCGACGCGTTCCGCTTCATCGCTCCGATTGCCTGGGTTCCTTTCGCGGCATTGTGGTTCGGCACCGGCATTGGCGGACCCATCCTCATCATATTTTCCGGCGCATTTCCGCCTTGCCTCATCAATTCCTATCGCGGCGCGCGCTTTGTCGGCCGCCCGCTGATCGAAGCGGCACAAATGCTTGGCACCAGTAATTTTCACATTATCCTTGAGGTCCTGCTGCCGGCTTCCACAGCTTCGATCGTCGCCGGGCTGAGGGTTTCCGCGGGTCTCGGCTGGCAGTCGCTGATCGGCGCCGAACTCATAGTCGCCTCGACCGGGGTCGGCTTCATGATGGTGCAGGCGCAGCTCAACATCGCAACCGCGACCGTGATGAGCGCAATGGTGGCGATCGGACTTGTCGGCTTCCTTATCGACGTCGCCTTGCGCTGGATTGAAGCGGCCGTGCGGCGGCGGGGATTTGCATAGGGCGCCGCATGGCAACCATTACCTTCGACGCCGTCCGCAAGGCATTTGGCAGCAAGATCGGCTTCGTTGCTTTGGAACGGGTGGATCTCGCCATCGCCGACAAGGAGTTCGTCGCAATCGTCGGACCATCGGGATGCGGCAAGACCACCTGTCTTCGTCTGGTCGCGGGTTTTGAGTTTCCGACCGCCGGCTCGGTCAGCGTCGATGGCCGTCGCGTTCGCGGACCTGGACCGGACCGCGCGGTCGTCTTTCAGCAGTTTGCGCTGTTTCCTTGGAAGACGGTGTTCGACAACATCGCGCTCGGGCTTAGAAACAAGGGCATCGCCAAGGCCGAGAGAAATAGCCGCATTGCCAAAGCGATCATGCTGATGAATCTGGAAGGGTATGAAACCGCTTTCCCGCATCAGCTTTCCGGCGGCATGCAGCAGCGCGTTGCCATCGCCCGCGCCTATGTGCTTGAACCCGACGTCCTATTGATGGACGAGCCATTCGGCTCGCTCGACGCCCAGACCCGCACCATGATGCAAGAAGAGCTGGTGCGGCTCGCAAGGATCAACCCGCGCACGGTATTGTTCGTTACCCATGCCGTGGAGGAAGCAGTTTATCTCGCCGACCGCGTCGCCATCATGACCCGCAGACCCGGTCGCATCAAGGAAATGATCGATATCCGTTCGGTGCGGCTGGCTGAAAAATGGGATCAGCACGAGCGGATCGAGGACGTCATGGACCTTGAGTCTTTCATCCATTGGCGTACCCATATCTGGCGTTCGCTTCGCGAGGAAAAAAGCGCGCGCGACCGCTGAGCACGAGGGCCGAGGAAGCCCAACAAAGGGAGGAACAGATGTGGAGACGATCGAGTGCCGCCATCGCAATCGTAGGGGTTTTGGCCGGCATCCCGGCCGCGGCATCGGCGCAAACGCCGATCGGCGTGAGCTATCAGCCCGCACTGTACTGGGCGCTGCCCTATTACCTCGCCACCCAGAAGGGTTGGTGGAAGGAGGTTGGGCTGGCCCCGACGTTCTCCGTGTTTCCGGCCGGAGCACCGCAAGTTGCGGCGGCGCAGGCGAAATCCTGGGACGTCGGCGGCACCGGCTCGGTACCCGCAGTCCTGGGCGCCGCGCGGTCGGGGCTGCTCACGATCGGAATAACCAACGACGAATCCAAAGCCAACGTCATGATGGTGCGCGGCGACAAATTCGCCGGCTTTAATGGCAACCCGCAAAGTCTTAAAGGCGAGCGAATTCTGCTGACGACGAATTCGACCGGCGACTATGCCGTTCGCAGCTGCCTCAAGAAGTTCGGCGTTGCGTTCGGTGACGTGCAATTCGTCAATCTCGGCCAAGCGCAGATCATTTCCGCGTTCATATCGAACAATAGCGACGTGGTCGGGGTATGGGCGCCGAATAACTATACGCTCGAAGAGAAGGCGAGCGCCAAGACGCTATGCACCGGCGCCGATGCCGGCGCGATCATTCCAGGCGCCCTGGTCGTGCGCGCCGACTATGCCAAGGAGAACCCGCGAAACGTTGCCGCTTACCTCGCCACGTATTTACGCGGCTGGAGCTGGGCCAAGGCCAACCCGAAGGCGGCCCACGACATGACGAAAACTTTCTACGCTCAAGGCGGCGTCGACATTTCCGACCAGGCGATCGACAAGGAGTTCGCGCTGCGGCCGGTGTTCCTGCTCGATCAGCAGCTCAAGATCATGGATCGCAGCACGGGCGCATCCAAGGTCGATCAATGGTTCACCGAGATCGGCAAGTTCATGGTCAGTGTCGGCACGCTGCCGGAGGCGCCGGACGCCAAGTCCTACATCACCGACGACTATATGAAAATGGTCGCCTCCGATCCGAAACTGAAAGCCTTCGCGACTGAATTCGACAACAAGTCGAACTGACCGAGTCAACTGCCGTGCGGCGGCCGGACCGTCCGGCCGCCCGCAAAGAGGCGCGATTGATGGCGACCACGTATCTCAAGCGCGCGGGCAAGACTCCCGAAACCGAAGCGGGAAAGGCTCAATCTGTCGTGTCCGAAATGCTCGCCGCGATCGAAGCCGGCGGCGAGCAAGCGGTGCGCGACTACGCGCAAAAGCTCGATCGGTGGACGGGTCCGATCGTGCTATCGCGCGAGGAGGTCGAGCGCCGGACCGCCGAAGTGCCAGAAGCGGTACGCCGGGATATCGAGTTTGCCGCCGGTCAGGTCCGCCGTTTCGCGCTGGCGCAGCGCCAAAGCATCGGCGATTTCTCGGTCGAACTCTTGCCGGGATTGATCGCGGGGCAGCGCCTCGTTCCGGTCAACGTTGCCGGCTGCTACGTCCCGACCGGCCGCTACGCCCACATCGCATCGGCCTATATGTCGGTTGCAACCGCCAAGGCCGCCGGCGTCAAAACGGTGATCGCCTGCTCGACACCTCACAAGGGGCAGGGCATTCACCCTTGCGTTCTCTTCGCTTTGAAAATCGCCGGCGCCGACATCATCATGACGCTCGGCGGCGTCCAGGCCATCGCCGCCATGGCCTTCGGGTTGTTTAGCGGCAAGCCGGCTGACGTTATCGTCGGCCCCGGCAATAAGTTCGTTGCCGAAGCCAAACGCATGCTGTTCGGCAAGGTCGGCATCGATGTTTTCGCCGGCCCGTCGGAAATTGCCATCATCGCCGATGCCGGCGCCGATCCCGAAATCGTCGCAAGCGATTTAGTCGGCCAGGCGGAGCACGGTCATGAAAGTCCGGCCTGGCTCTTCACCACCTCCGGCGAACTGGCCGATGCCGTCATACGGCGCGTCCCCGAACTGATCGAGCTTCTCCCCGCGACCGCACATGATGCCGCCGGCGCCGCTTGGCGTGATTATGGAGAGGTCGTGCTCTGCACGTCGCGGGAGGAGCTCGCCCAAATCTCCGACCGGTATGCTTGCGAGCATCTGGAGGTTCACGCCGGGGATCTGGACTGGTGGCTCGATCGCCTCACCAATTACGGATCGCTGTTCCTCGGCGAGGAAACGACTGTCGCTTTTGGTGACAAGACTTCCGGCCCGAACCATATCCTGCCTACCAAGCTTGCGGCGCGCTATTCGGCGGGACTATCGGTGCACAAATTTCTCAAACCGCTGACATGGCAGCGCGCCGATCGAGACGCCTGTAAAGCGCTGGCTCCGCCAACCGCGCGCATTTCGCGGCTTGAGGGAATGGAAGCTCACGCGCGTACCGCCGACCAGCGCATGCGAAAATATTTCCCCGGCCACAATTTCGATATGGGCCCGCCCGTCGAGGTCTAATGTTCCGCCTCGCCCAGCTGTTCGATTTGACCGGCCGTGTCGCGCTCGTCACCGGCGGCAACGCGGGAATTGGCCTGGCCATGGCTCGCGCCGTGGGACTGGCCGGTGCCGACGTCGTGTTGGTCGCACGACGCCAAGCCAAGCTCGGTGCGGCGGCCGAGCAGTTCCGCACCGATGGTCTCAGGGCCGAAACAATCTCGGCTGATCTCGAAGCGCCCGACGGGCCGGAGAGTGTGGTGCAGGTCGCCCGTCGGCTGACATCCCGCATCGACATCTTAATAAACGCCGCCGGCATGAATTTGCGACGGCCGTTTGAGGATGTTTCACTTGCGGAATTCGATCGCCATCTCGCGATTCATTTGCGCGTTCCGTTTCGCCTGACGCAATTGTTGGCGCCCGGCATGGCGGAGCGCGGCTGGGGGCGCATCATCAATCTCGCCTCGCTGCAATCACAGCGTGCGTTCCCGGACTCGGCACCTTATGGTGCAGCCAAGGGCGGCATCGTGCAGCTGACCCGGGCAATCGCCGAACAGTGGTCGCGACACGGTGTCACCTGCAACGCCCTTGCACCGGGCTTCTTCCCGACCGAGCTGACTGCTCCAATATTTGCCGACCCGGTTCGCGCCGGCCAATGCGCCGCGCAAACCGCAATTGGCCGCAATGGCGAGCTTGTGGACCTTTACGGCGCCGCTGTATTTCTTTCTTCGGATGCATCCGGTTACATCACCGGGCAGACCCTGTTCGTCGATGGCGGCTTTTCAGCGAAATGAAAACCCATGAAAGCGCTCGTTTATACCGAACCGAATGCTCTCGAATGCCGGGATGAGCCGGAGCCGATGCCCGGCAACGATGAAGTCGTGGTCCGCGTCGATGCCGTCGGCATCTGCGGATCCGATATGCACGCCTATCACGGCCACGACTCGCGTAGGCCGCCGCCCCTCGTACTCGGACACGAAGCGGCCGGATCCATCGTCAGCGGTCCGAATACGGGCACGCGCGTCGCGGTAAATCCGCTTGTCACTTGTGGCGTCTGCGATTGGTGCATTGGCGGCCGTCCGCATTTGTGTCCATCGCGCGAGCTGCTCTCGGTGCCGCCGCGTCCGGGTGCGTTCGCCGAACTCGTGCGCGTGCCGGAGCGCAATCTTTTCACTATTCCCGACAAGCTTGAAACCGAAAAAGCCGCTCTCACCGAACCGCTCGCGGTCGCCTATCATGCCGTGTGCCTGGGCGCCCGGCTGCTCTTTCGCCCGCTATCGGCCAGCCGTTGTTTGGTGCTGGGAGGTGGGGCTATCGGGCTTGGTTGCGCTTTGGTTTTCGCAATGCAGGGAGCGCGGGAGATTCACATCGGCGAGCCCAATGCCGCGCGCCGGCGCACCGCCTCGCGGGCCGGCCCATTCCAATGCTACGCGCCGAATGAGCACCGCGAGCCGCCAAAATTGTTGATGGATCTCGTCATCGATGCGGTCGGGGCAGAAGCCACACGGGCCGCCGCCTGCCGCTTGGTCAAACCGGGCGGAGTGATCGTGCATGTCGGGTTGTTGCCAGGATCGGAAGGACTCAACGTCCGCAAGATCACGCTGCAAGAGATCATCGTCACCGGCACTTATTGTTATACGCCGCTTGAATTTCGCGAAACTCTCGATGCCATTGCGACTGGCAAGCTCGGACCTCTCGACTGGGTCGAAGAGCGGCCTTTGGCGGACGGACCTCGGGCATTCCGCGATCTTGACGCCGGCGCTACCGCGGCCGCCAAAATCGTGCTTAGACCTTAGGAGCGCCCGTCCATCCCGTTGGGCTGAGCGAAAATCCTGTCGAGTTACAGCAAAGGTGAGACAAAATGAATAAACCGATGCGCGTGGCCGTCACGGGCGCTGCGGGGCAGATTGGATACAGCCTGCTGTTTCGGATCGCCTGCGGCGAGCTCCTCGGCAGCCGACAGCCGATCATCCTTCAGCTTCTGGAGATTCCGACTGCACTCCCCGCCCTCAAGGGTGTGGTTATGGAGCTCGACGATTGCGCATTTCCGCTGTTGAACGGCATCATCCAGACCGATGATCCTCGAATCGCCTTTCGCGATGCGGAGGTGGCTTTGCTGGTCGGCTCACGGCCACGCACCGCGGATATCGAGCGCAAGGATTTATTGCAGGCCAATGCGAACATTTTCCGAACGCAGGGCAAGGCCCTCAATGAGGTGGCAAGCCGCGACGTTAAGGTGTTGGTCGTCGGCAATCCGGCAAATACCAATTGCTATGTGGCGATGAAAAGCGCCCCGGATCTTCCGGCCAAGAATTTCACCTCGATGATGCGGCTCGATCACAATCGTGCGCTCTCCCAACTCGCAGCCCGTGCCGGGACGGCGGTCGCGGAGGTCGAGAACGTTGTCGTCTGGGGCAATCACTCGCCGACAATGCATCCCGATTACCGGTTCGCAGCCGTCGACGGCAAAAGTCTCAAGGACTTGATCGCCGACGAGGCATGGTATCGCGATGTATTCATTCCGACGGTGGCCAAGCGCGGCACGGCGATCATCGTGGCCCGCGGACTGTCCTCGGCGGCGTCCGCCGCCAACGCCGCAATCGATCATGTCCGGGATTGGCTTCGCGGCACAAATGGTAAATGGGTGACCATGGGCATCCCGTCCGACGGCAGTTACGGGATCGTCAAGGGCGTCATTTACGGCGTTCCGGCCACTTGCTCGGGCGGCGAATATCACCGCGTGCAGAACCTCCCCATCGATGACTTCAGCCGCAAGCGCATGGACCTCTCCATGAATGAGCTTCAGGAAGAAGCCGCCGCAGTGGCAAGCTTGTTGGCGGCGTAATCGCCCGCTGGGCGCGCGCTCGACGTCGCTACACTTTCTCTCGGCGTTTTCTTGACGTTTTCCTGGAGTTCAACCGAGACAAATCGCAGCGGCCCCTCACGCCCCGGCAGCTTCGAGCACTTTTTCCGTCAGCGCGGCTTCCTTATCCAGCTGTTGCAGGCTGATATCCCGCGTCTCTCTGATAAATAGCAACGCCACCAGCGCGATCACGCAGTAGCTCCCGTAAACGATCGGAACAAAGTACCACTTGGCGGCAACATCCTGGCCGATTAGTCCAGCTAGCAGCGACGGAGCTATCATCCCGCCCAATATCGCAGAGAGGCTGTAGGAAATACCGGTTCCTGAATAGCGGTACTTCGTCGGGAAGCTCTCCGACGTGAGAATCGGAGCGAGTCCGTGCAACAACCCGATGCCGAAGAAGGTGATGAGGAATTGCAGAACGATGACCAGCACGATCTGTTTATTCAAGATGGCCAGGACAAAGGGAACCGAAAGTAGCGTCGTGGCCACGATGGCGACATAAGCGACGATTTTTCGTTTGAAATAATCGGCAGCGGGGCCGCTGATCGCCACGCCGCCAATATCTCCGATCCGGCTGATAAAGATTACAATTGCCGCCATCGACAGCGGAATGCCGGCGGAGTGCATGAAGGATATGACATACGTTCCACTGACGTAGCCATCCATCTGCTGGAAGGCCGAGACGAGAGCCAGAAGCACGATGGGACGGGCGTAAACGCGCACAACGTCGAAGCTTGGCAATTTTGACAGCTGATCCTGCTGCTTGAGCCGGTCGAACAGCGGAGAGTCGGCGAGTTTGTAGCGTGCCAGCAGCGCCGGAATGACGATCACGGCGGAAAGCAGCATCGCAATCCGCCAACCGAAAGTCGCGAAATTGCCCGATAGCATCAGCAGGACGGCGCTGGCGGCCATTGCACCGCCGGGAATACCGAGATTGGCCAGCGACATCCAGAACGCCGGATGGCGGCGCTGCGAGCCGAATTCAGCAAGCAGCGACGACGCGCCGCCGAACTCGCCGCCCAGGCCGATCCCCTGGATGGTGCGCAAACACACCAGAATAATCGGAGCGGCAAGACCCAACGTTGCGTAGCCGGGCAGTAGGCCGGTCAAGCAAGTTGCGGCGCCCACGATCAGAATGTTGATCAAAAACGACCATCTCCTGCCGATGCGATCGCCAAAATGTCCGAAGATAAAGGCGCCGAGCAGCCGCGCCGGAAAGCCCGCGCCGAACGCCAAATAGGAAAACACCAAGCCAAGCGTCGGCGACAGGTTGGGGAAAAAGACACTTGGAAAGGCGCTGGCGGCGGCGTAGCCGAAGATGAAAAAGTCATAAAACTCGACCAGCACTCCGGCCGTCGCCGAGAAGGCGAGAATGGTCATGGTGCCAAGATCCACGCGGTCGGTCGCTTGCCTTGCCGCTGCTTGCTGCGCCATCGTTTCCTCGCGCTGCCGTTTGTCCCTATCTAGTCTCGTTTGGACTATATGATCATAAAGCTTCGCAGAACTCCACTACACCCGCGATCGACACACCGATCGGTGATCGCTCATGCATGGCAGTATCACCCATGCGCAAGCCGGCATATTCCTCGGGGTGGCATCGAATTTGCGCGAAATGGCGGTGCGGCAGAGGCTGATAGAAGCTATCACTCTTACGCGTTCAGAAACGAATGGCTGTTTTTATCATCGCGAGTTTAAATTCGCATCGCGTCAATTTAGCAGTTGTCCAAGCGGCGGCGACTTGCGTATATGACGGAGAAATTAGACAAATGAAGTACAAGGGGAGGTAGAGCGCCATGGCCGTTCCGCAATTGCTGGTGCACGACAAGAAGGACACGGTCGGCGTGGTCACGGTCGAAGGCCTCAAGGCGGGGACCGATATGCTCTGCGTCGTGACGGCCGATAATTCATCGTTCAAGCTGACCGCGAAGATGGACGTGCCGATCGGCCACAAGATTGCGCTCGTCGACATCAAGAAGGGCGACACGGTCTTGAAATACGGCCACGACATCGGCCGCGCGGTGGCCGATATCGGCAAGGGCGAGAACGTCCACGTTCATAACCTCAAGACCAAGCGGTGGTGATATGGCGCAAGGTAACGGCAAGTCGAACATGAAATTCATGGGCTGGCGGCGCGAGAACGGCCGCGTCGGCGTCCGCAATCATGTGGTGATCCTCCCGCTGGACGATCTCTCCAACGCCGCCTGCGAAGCAGTGGCGAATAATATCAAAGGTACGCTCGCGATCCCGCACGCCTACGGACGCCTGCAGTTCGGCGAGGATCTGGAACTGTTCTTCCGCACGTTGATCGGCACCGGTTCGAATCCCAACGTTGCCGCCGTCGTGGTGATCGGCATCGAGGAAGGCTGGACCAGTCGCGTGGTCGAGGGCATCAAGAAAACCGGCAAGCCGGCCGCCGGCTTCGGCATCGAACTGCACGGCGATATCGATACGGTCGCGCGCGCTTCGCGCGCTGCAAAGGACTTCCTGCAACGGGCGTCCGAACTCAAACGCGAGGAATGCGATATTTCCGACTTGTGGGTATCGACCAAGTGCGGCGAGAGCGACACCACGACAGGACTCGCATCGTGCCCGACCGTCGGCAACATGTACGATAAGCTCATCCCGCTCGGCATCTACGGCATATTCGGCGAGACCACGGAAATCACCGGCGCCGAGCAACTCGCCAAGGCGCGCGCGATCTCGCCGGAGATCGGCGAGAAATGGATGAAGGCGTGGCAGGCCTACGAGGACAATGTCATTCAGGCGCACAAGGTCGACGATCTGTCGGAGTCGCAGCCGACCAAGGGCAACATCGCCGGCGGGCTGACCACGATAGAGGAAAAGGCGCTCGGAAACCTTGAGAAGATCGGCCGTACCTGCAAATATATCGACGTGCTCGAACCGGCGCAGGCGCCGACCCGCGGCCACGGTCTCTACTACATGGACACTTCATCGGCCGCCGCCGAATGCGTGACGCTGATGGCGGCCGCCGGCTATGTGGTGCACACTTTCCCGACCGGACAGGGTAACATCATCGGCAATCCGATCCTTCCGGTGATCAAGATCACCGGCAATCCGCGCACCGCGCGCACCATGTCCGAGCATGTCGATCTCGACGTGTCCGGCATATTGCGGCGGGAAATGACAATCCCGCAAGCGGGCGACGCGCTGATCGAGATGATCCTGCGCACCGCGAACGGGCGACTCACCGCCGCCGAGGCACTCGGACATCGAGAATTCGTGCTGACAAAACTCTATCGAAGCGCATAAGCCCGTACCGTACCGGACACCAATATGCCGCCTAAAGACGGCTCGTGCGCCTCGGTTATCGGTACGAAGCTGCAACGGGCTTTTTCGACTGCGATTTAATGAACCGGTTCGAGGTGTCGGGCTGCCGCCATCTGCGTCAGCTGTTGCAAATAATTGATCTTTTCATCGACCGTGTGCTGGATATGGGTGATCTGCTCCTCGCTCAGATGGCGATACTTGCCGATCATCTTGAGGTAGTTAGCAACCGGTTCCGGCCGATCGACCGGATGCGTAAATCGCAGCCCGTTTGCCGGATCGTACTCCCATAAGGCAATGAAGTTCGTGCGAACCTGCATCCGGCACACTTCGGTTGTCATCCCGGACGGGAAGCGCCAGCCGGTTGGACAGGGAGCGTAAACATGGAGATAGGCCATCCCGGTCTTTGCGACCTCGATCGCTTTCTCGAGCTTCGCGTAATAGTCCTCCAGGAACGCGGTTGAGGCGGTGGCGACGTAGGAACAATTGTGCATCGTCATGATAAGAGGCAGGTTCTTAGCCTCGGTGCGCTTGCCCTGCATTTGGCCGCCGACTGGCGTGGTCGAGGTCCACGAACCGTAGGGCGTCACGCCTGACGACTGCATGCCGGTATTCATGTAGCCTTCGTTATCGACGCAGATAAATAAAATCGGGTCGTTACGTTCGGCCGCACCAGAGACCGATTGGAATCCGGCATCGGAGGTGCCGCCATCACCCGCCAGCGCAATCGCCGTGACATCCCGCCCAACGCGGTCGTACTGCATCTTGACGCCGGCCAGCATGGTGGCGGTGTTGGTCAAGAGTGAATGGAAAATCGGAACCTTGGCGCCGGTTTGACCATTGTAGCCGACTGTTCCCATGCCGGGGATGCAGCCCGGCGGCGCGGCAACAACCGCGTTCGGTCCAACCATGCGCATGGTGTGGCGGATCAAGAGTTCGGAGTTGCAGCCGTGACAGGCGGCGAGGCCGCGGCAGAACATGTCTTCCTTGTCGGCATACGCATTGAAGATGCGCGCCGCGGTGCGATACTCGAGTGCCTCATTCGGACAAGCCATTACGCAGGCTGGATTACCGTCGCACAGATCGCACTTGGTGACGTGGCCGACCTTGGCCTCATAGACGATGCCGGCATAGGCACAGCCGGCGGTGCACAACAGGCAGTTAACGCATTTGCTTTCGGCCCAGTCGACGACTCCTGTGTCGCCGTTTTTGGACAGCGCGCCGGATGGACAATTCATCACGCAGATCGGATCGGCGCATTGCCGGCAAAGCGCGAGCTCGAAGCCCTCGCTGGCGGTCTTGGGAAGGATGCGGATCCGCGAATACGATTGATCGTCGGTATTCGCTTTGGCCTGCGCGCAAGCGGTCATGCAGTCACCGCAGCCGTCGCAGCGACTGGCATGGAATTGCAGGGTGCTGAAACACTTGCCCACGATGCGCCCCTAACGCCAGATCTGCGACATCAATTGTCGCCCGGTCAGCTGTGGATTGGCGATGAATTCGGCCTTGACGGGAGATAGATCGGTGCCTCGCAGAATGAGCTGCCGCATGATCCCGGCATCGACGAAATCGTTGATCGTCGCGATACCGACCAACTGCCCATCGTTAAGGACGATGTGCCGGTAGACCCCGTTGGCCACGTCGCCGCTGTCTTCAATTTCGAACCCGTTGCAGGTACTGCCGCGGCCGACGGAAATCGCCTGTTGTCCGAAGAAACTGTAGGTGTTGAGCGGCACCGCGCCCGCAAAAGGCGTAACGCCCGCGTCATCGGCCATGCCTGCTCCCGCAATGCGACCTTGCTCGACTGCGCTCGGCAGAATGCCGTTGACGACCTTGCCGCCCCAAAACCCGCGCGCTTGCGCCACGTCGCCGGCGGCCCAGATATTCGGCAGGTTCGTATGCATCAAATCGTCGACCAAAATGCCGGCGTCGACCTCGATGCCCGACCCATTCAGAAATCCAATGTTGGGCTTAACCCCTGTGCACACCAGCAACAGATCGGCCGCGATCGTCTTGCCGTCGGTGAGCGTGGCGAGACAGCCATCGCCCCGCCGCTCGACGCTGCGCAGCGTTTGCCCCATCAGCATGCGAACGCCATTGCGGGCGAACGTCCGTTCAATGATGGCCGAGGCTTTCGGTTCGAAATATCCTGCGAGCACATGCGGCTGCAATTCGATCACCGTGACCGCAATCTTGGCCTTGGCCAAGTTTTCAGCGGCGTGCATGCCGATAAGGCCGGCACCCAGTACGATCGCCGAGCGGGCCTGCCCCATCGCCTGCCGCAGGTCGATGGCGTCATCCATCGACCGCAGTACATGAAACGGCACGTCGGTTAGGCCGCGCACCGGTGGCAGCGTGGGCGCAGCGCCGGTGGCGATCAGCAGCCGGTCGTACTGCCAAGTCTCACCGGTTGCGAGGCGCAGGCTCGACTGCGACGGATCGACCGAGACAACGGCCGCGCCGGGCACGAATGCGATCGCGTTATCGTTGAAATAAGCCGGACCGTGCAGAACAACATCGCCTGGCTGCGAGCGTCCCGACACCACGTAGGGCAGAATGGTCGGCGAATACGGCAAATGCGCATCGCGCGTCAACAGCGTCAACGCGCCGTCGGCGTCAATGAGGCGGATTGCCGTTGCCGCTTCCAAGGCCGCGTGGCTGCTGCCGGCGATCAGGTACTTGCTGTGCATGACTCTCTCAATCGTTCTCGTTCAGCCAGATCGGTTCGTTAGATGTCCCGCCCCATTCTGCTTCGCGCGTGAGCGCGATGGCGCGGGCGAAATGCTCGACGGTGATGTCAGCGCCGGCAAGGCCGCCGATAAAGCTGATGGCCGGAATCGATTTGCCGCAGTGGTAGAGCGCTCCCAACGTCTCCTGATAGACGGGTCCGGAATTCCAGCCAAAGCTCACCGAGCGATCGACCACGCCGATACGCTTCACCTTCGCGAGTGCGGCCACCATCGCCCGCAGCGGGAATGGCCGAAAGGTCTTGATTTTGATGAGGCCGACGGCTTCCCCATTATCGCGGGCGATGTCGACCGCATCCTTGGCGGCGCCCGTCATGCTGCCGATGGTGACAAGCGCATAGTCGGCATCGTCGAGGCGATATTCCTCGACCAGCGGCGCGTGATAACGACCGAAGCGTTCACCCCACATTGCGTGCACTTCGCGGATGACCCGAAGTGCGTTCTGCATGCCGCGGACCTGGCCCTTGCGATACCGCACGAAGTTGCGCGGGCCGGCGCCCCCGGCGCCGCCGGTTAGCGGATCGACTCCCATCGGCCGCAAGGGATCGAGCGCAATGTGCCAGTTGGTGGCCGGCGGACCGAGGAATTCATCGACGTGCTGCTGATCCGGCACCTCGACCCTGGTGACGCCGAAAGACAGATAGTTGCCGTCATGGCAGACGTTGATCGGCAACATGACGTCGCGGTGCTCGGCGATCTTGTAGGCCATGACGGTGGTGTCGAGGATCTCCTGCACCGTTTCGCAATACATCTGAATCCAACCGGCTTCGCGCACAATCATGGCGTCCTGCTGTCCGCCCCAGACGCATTGCGGACTCAGCAAATCCCGCGTGACCAGCGACGCGACCATCGGCAGCCGCAAGCCGGGCGTGCGGACGTAAGGCTCGAACATGAAGGCAAGTCCCGGCCCGCAGGTCGCCGTGAAGGTCCGGCCGCCGGCCAATGCCACGCCTTGCAATCCACACATCACCGCATGTTCGCCCTCGACATTCATGAGGTCGGCCCGCAAGCGGCCATCGGCGATCATCTGCGAGAGGTGTTCCACCAAAGAGGATTGCGGGGTAATCGGATAAACCGCGACGACGTCCGGGCGTGCCAAGCCGACGCCGATTGCCGCCGCCTCGTTACCTTCGCAGACGACAAAGCTCGGCTTATTGGAGGCGGAACGAGATGCATCGGCGACGGTAGTCATCGGCCCACCTCTTCAATCATGCGGATCGCGTGGTGCGGACATTCCTGCGCGCAAACACCGCACCCCTTGCACACGGCCAGATCGAATTCGAACCAACGCGGCTTCTCGACCACGCATTGCACTGGACAATAGAGCCAGCACAGTCCGCATTTGACGCACTTAAGCCGATTGATCAGCGGTCGCATGCTGCGCCAGTCGCCAGGCAGCATTCCACTCAGCACGGTGGCGATCGGCGCCAGATCGTCGGGGATGGTCGACGCGTCGAAATGATCACGCGACTGCCGCTGCATGAGCCATCCTCTTCAATTCGTACACCTCAGTCTCATTGTAACCGCGCTCGGCTGCCGCCAGGTTTTCGGTCAATCCGGCGTCGCGGAAATCCATTTGCTGAAGCGCTTCCTTGAGCGCAGCGAGTGTCAGCAGTCCGGTTGTGCGTGCGAACGCGCCGAGCATCACCGCGTTGGTTACCGGCTTTCGATAGATCGAAAGAGCGATGCCAACCGCATCGCACAGACCGGCGCGTGAAACAGATTCTGGAAACTTGAAGTCTTTCAGTTTTTCCTTCGTTGTGAGCACCACGACGCCGCCTGGCTTCATGCCGGCGAAAATATCGACCGTGCGCGGAACAGTGGGATCGATGCAAACGACGCAATCGGGATGGTAGACGTTGGTCATCGCCCGGATCGGCGCGGTATCGAAACGCAGAAAAGCCGCAACCGGGGCGCCGCGGCGCTCGAATCCGAACGAGGGAATCGCGACCGCGTATTTGCCCTGGTCGATCAGCGCTTGCGCGAGAATCGAACATGCCAGGACGGCGCCTTGGCCGCCCCGCCCATGAATGCGCACCTCGTGCGTTTCGTGCACAAACTTGCTCCGAAATTTACTGAAATCCCGTAGGCTCCTAAGTGTGCTCGGACGCGCGAATAGGTTGAAATAAAGCCATGGTTCAGCCCGTAACGCGTTGATCTTGATCAAATCCGGCCTGACCGCGATTTGCTTTCGAGGAAAGATTGGCCGAGAACCATTGGAGAATCGCACTCTCGAGCGGGCGCTCGCCGTAAATCGCGTCTAAAAGTGATTTTTTGAGAAGGTCGAGGTACGGAATCAAACTCGTGACCGCGGCGGCTCAACTGGAATTCCGTCGAGCCGAATTATCGTGCGCTGTCACGCCAGGTCCACGGCGAACCGCTTCAGATCGGCGAGCGAGCAATAGGCCAGCGCTCCCTGATGGGTGGCACGCAGGGCGACGCGGGGCGCTTGGCCGGCCGCGAGCGCTTCCTGCCAGCGGGGTGCACACAGGCACCAGCGGTCACCCGGCTTCAGCCCTGGAAAGCCGAATTCTGGCACCGGTGTTGACAGATCATTGCCGCGCGATTTGGAAAATTCGAGAAACTCCGAAGTCATTACGGCGCAGACCGTGTGACTACCTATGTCCTCCTGCCCGGTGTTGCAGCAGCCGTCACGATAAAAGCCCGCCATGGGCTTGATCGAGCAGATTTCCAGGGGCTCGCCGAGCACGTTGCGCGGGGCAAGCCGCCGACCGCTTCCATTATCCCTATCGTCCCTCAGCATCGCCGCGTCCCTCAGCATTGGACCGGTCTAGCGCTCTTTCAAGGGCGCAATCGGACGCTTGCTCCACAATGGACGATAAGTTTTCCAAGGCGTTAGGGGAAACTTGGTGGAGCCAGGGGGAGTCGAACCCCCGACCTCTTGAATGCCATTCAAGCGCTCTCCCAACTGAGCTATGGCCCCTTCAGGGATTCAATCATCAGAGATCAGGAGTCGGGGGTCAGGATGGTGCGAACGGGAGTCCGCTCTTCCTGATTCCTGACTCCTGTTTCCTGATGCCTGTCAGCCTTCCTCCTCGTCTGCGATCTCGCCGCCGATGATGTCGGTGACATCGGCATCCTCCTCCTCCTGCTCTTCGATGAAGGTGGCATCGTCGAGGGGCTCGTCGATCTCGACCTCTTCCTCCTCCGCCCCCGGTTCGCCCGGGGTCGCCGGCTTCTTGGCGCCCTGCGCCTCGGCGTCGGCCTCTTCGAGCGAGACGGTCTCGACTTCCTTCGGTTCGGGTACGGCGACTTCCTCGACCGGGGCGGGCGGGCGCGGCGCAACCGGCACCGGCTCCGGCCGGGCGCGGGTCACGAGCGGCACCACCACGTAAACCGCGTTGCATTTCGGGCAGTGGATCGGATCCTTGTTCAGGTCGTAGAACTTGGCGCCGCAGTTGGCGCAGAGCCTTTTGGTGCCCAGTTCGGCTTTGGCCACGGTCCGCATCCTCATCGCGCAATACGGGTGCTTCACTTGGCTAGTCGCAAGGCGGCTGTCAATAGTCGTTCGGCGGCGCGCGGGCGCCCTGCCGAGGGTGAAAAAACGACGGGATGACGGGCCGCCGCGCCCCATGATAGAGGGCGCTTATAAAGGCGCTGCCGCAGGCGCCGGCTGGATCAAAGCCCATGCACGCGAACTCCATTCCGCTTACCGCCCGCCGCAATGGCCCGCTCCGCGGGACCGCGCGCGTCCCCGGCGACAAGTCGATGTCGATTCGGGCGCTTATTCTCGGCGCGCTCGCGGTCGGCGAAACCCGGGTCGGCGGCATGCTCGAAGGCGAGGACGCGCTTAGTACCGCAAAGGCCTTGCAGGCGCTTGGCGCCCGCATCGAGCGCACCGGCGAGCGGCAATGGTCGATCCATGGCGTCGGCGTCGGCGGCTTTGCCGAACCCGCAAACGCGCTCGATTTCGGCAATTCCGGAACCGGCTGCCGGCTCACGCTCGGCGCCGTCGCCGGCTGCCCGATTACGGCGACGTTCGACGGCGATGCCTCGCTGCGCAGCCGGCCGATGCAACGCGTGCTCGATCCGCTGCAACGCATCGGCGCGCGTGCGCTCGCTTCGGCGGACGGCCGCTTGCCGTTGACGCTTGCCGGCGCGCGCCATCCGATGCCGATCGTGTTCAAGCCGCCGGTTGCTTCCGCGCAATTGAAGTCGGCGACGCTGTTGGCCGGCCTTGCGGCGCCGGGCAAAACCGCGGTGATCGAAGCCGAGCCGACGCGCGATCATACCGAGAAGATGCTCGCCCATTTCGGCGCCGACATTCGGGTCGAAGCGCAAGGCCATGGTCGCCGCATCACGCTTACAGGCCAGCCGGAACTTACCCCGCGGCCGATCGCGGTTCCGGCCGATCCGTCTTCGGCGGCGTTTCCGCTGGTCGCCGCGCTGCTGGTGCCGGGCTCGGAGGTGATCCTTACCGGCGTGATGATGAATCCGCTGCGCACCGGGCTGTTCACCACGCTCGGCGAGATGGGCGCTGCAATCGAGCGGCTCGATCGACGCAATGAGGGCGGCGAGGAGATCGCCGACCTGCGCGTTCGCTCGGGCGGACTGCGCGCAGTCGAGGTCCCGGCGTCGCGCGCGCCCACCATGATCGACGAATATCCGGTGCTCGCGGTGGCCGCCGCCTTTGCCGAAGGCTCAACCGTGATGCGCGGGCTCAAGGAGCTGCGGGTCAAGGAATCGGACCGGCTCGCCGCCACTGCCGCGCTGCTGCGCGGCAACGGCGTTGCCGCCGACGTCGACGGCGACGATCTCATCGTGCACGGCCGAGGCCGCGCCCCAGGCGGCGGCATGGTCGCAACCCACATGGATCACCGCATCGCCATGGCGGCGATCGTGCTCGGGCTTGCCAGCGAAAAGCCGGTTGCGATCGACGACGGCACTTTTATTGCAACGAGCTTTCCGGGTTTTGTCGAATTGATGCGCGGGCTCGGGGCGGATTTATCATGATCATTGCCATCGATGGACCGGCCGCCTCGGGCAAGGGCACGATCGCCAGACAGCTCGCGGCGGTCTATGGCCTGCATCATCTCGACACCGGGCTCCTGTACCGCGCGGTCGCCAAGGCCATGCTCGATGCCGGCTATCCGCTCGACGATGCCGCACGCGCGACCGAAGCCGCGATCGCGCTCGATCCGACCAAATTCGAGGACAATGCGCTGAAATTGGCGCCGATCACCGAGGCCGCCTCGGTGGTGGCCGCGATCCCGCAAGTCCGGGAAGCCTTGATGAATTACCAGCGCGGATTTGCGACACGGCCGCCCGGCGCGGTGCTCGACGGCCGCGATATCGGGACCGTCATCGCGCCCGGCGCCGACGTGAAGCTATTCGTCGTCGCGACGCCGGAAGTGCGCGCCAAACGCCGCGTGCTCGAACTGCAGCGGCGGGGCGAAACCGCCAGCGAGGCCGAGGTTCTGGCCGACCTGCTGCGGCGCGACGAGCGCGATTCCAGGCGCACCGTCGCGCCGCTGAAAGCGGCCCCGGACGCGCACTTGCTCGATACCACGCATTTGGGTATAGACGCCGCATTCCGGGCCGCCGTCGATATCATCGAGGCCGTTCGAGCGGGCCGAAGGCGCCGTTGACCGCGCTTTCGTCATTGGAGGTAAGCCCGCTCATCGCTTCGTTTGCGTGGCCCGAACGCAAGCTTTCCTGAACGTATGGCCTTGGCCCCAACCGCCGGTCTTGCCGGCGGCTGCCCCATGTTCGGGATCATTTCCATTCGAGGGGCCGGGAGTATCTTATGGCTCAAGCCGCCGCCGCCGTGCCAACGCGCGAGGACTTCGCCAAGCTGATCGATGAATCGTTCGGCAATGGCAATTTACAGGAAGGTGCCGTCGTCAAAGGCACTGTGGTCGGGATCGAACGCGACCTGGCCGTCATCGATGTGGGATTGAAGACCGAGGGCCGCGTGGCGCTGCGCGAATTCGCAAGCCCCGGCCGCAACGCCGAGATCAAGGTCGGCGACACCGTCGAGGTCTATCTCGAACGCATCGAGAATGCGCTCGGCGAAGCCGTGCTGTCGCGCGACAAGGCGCGCCGCGAGGAGAGCTGGGGCAAGCTCGAAAAGGCGTTCCAGAATAACGAGAAGGTGCAAGGCATCATCTTCAACCAGGTCAAGGGCGGGTTCACCGTCGATCTCGACGGCGCGGTCGCGTTTTTGCCGCGCTCGCAGGTCGATATCAGGCCGATCCGCGACGTGTCGCCGC
This sequence comes from uncultured Alphaproteobacteria bacterium, assembly GCA_963823225.1. Taxonomy (GTDB): domain Bacteria; phylum Pseudomonadota; class Alphaproteobacteria; order Rhizobiales; family Xanthobacteraceae; genus BOG-931. The sequence continues at coordinate 305,888 of CAWGKM010000003.1, forward strand.
TGATGAACAATCCGCAGCAGTTTCAGATTCTCAAAATGGATCGCCGTCGCGGCAATATCGTGGTCTCGCGCCGCACCGTGTTGGAAGAGACGCGGGCCGAGCAGCGCCAGGAATTGGTGCAGAACCTCGAAGAGGGCCAGGTCATCGACGGCGTGGTCAAGAACATCACCGATTACGGCGCCTTCGTCGACCTCGGCGGCATCGACGGCCTTCTCCACGTCACCGACATCGCCTGGCGGCGCGTCAATCATCCGACCGAGGTGCTCAATATCGGCCAGCAGGTCAAGGTCAAGATCATCAAGATCAACCACGAGACCCATCGCATCTCGCTCGGCATGAAACAGCTGCTCGACGATCCGTGGCAGGGCATCGAGGCGAAATATCCGGTCGGCACGCGGCTCAAGGGCCGCGTCACCAACATCACCGACTACGGCGCCTTCGTCGAACTCGAGCCCGGCATCGAGGGCCTGATCCACGTCTCCGAAATGTCGTGGACCAAGAAGAACGTGCATCCGGGAAAGATCGTCTCGACTTCCCAAGAAGTCGAGGTTCAGGTGCTCGAAGTCGATCCGGTGAAGCGCCGCATCTCGCTCGGCTTAAAGCAGACCATGCGCAATCCTTGGGAAGTGTTTGTCGAGAAACATCCCGCCGGCTCGACGGTCGAGGGCGAGGTCAAGAATAAGACCGAGTTCGGCCTGTTCCTCGGCCTCGACGGCGATGTCGACGGCATGGTGCACCTGTCCGATCTCGACTGGAAACGCCCGGGCGAGCAGGTCATCGAGGAGTACAAAAAGGGCGACAAGGTCAAGGCGCAGGTGCTCGACGTCGACGTCGAGAAGGAGCGCATCTCGCTCGGCATCAAGCAGCTCGCGGGCGGAGCTCCGCCGGCCGAGCCTGCCGCCGGCGAGCTCAAGAAGGGCGCCGTCGTCACCTGCGAAGTCACCGAGGTGAAGGAAGGCGGCATCGACGTGAAGATCGTCGGCACCGAATTCGGCGCCTTCATCAAGCGCTCGGAGCTGGCGCGCGAGCGTTCCGAGCAGCGTCCCGATCGCTTCGCCGTCGGCCAGAAGGTCGATGCCCGGGTCACCCAGTTCGATCGCCGCAGCCGGCGGGTTTCGGTTTCCATCAAGGCGCTGGAAGTCGCCGAGGAGAAGGAAGCGATCGCGCAATACGGCTCGTCCGATTCCGGCGCAACGTTGGGCGACATCCTGGGCACCGCGCTCAAGCGCAAGGGCGAGGAGAGCGACGAAGCGGGCGAAAAGGAAGATGCCGGAGAGTGAATGACGAAGCTGGATAGGGAGCGAAGCCATGTCGCTTGATGCCGACCTGATCGTCGACCGCCGCCGCATGCGGCGCAAGCTCACATTCTGGCGCGTGCTCGCCATCGCGATCATCGTTGTCGGCATTGCCGGAGCGGCGGGGTTCGCGAGCAACCGTTTCGGCCTGACGGGCGTGCGCCCCTATATCGCGCGCGTGACCATCTCCGGCTTGATCCGCGGCGATCAGGAGCGGGTCCGGCAGCTCGACCGGCTCGGCCGCTCGTCGACGGCGCGTGCCGTTATCGTCCATGTCGACAGCCCGGGCGGCACCACCGCCGGTTCAGAGCAATTGTTCGAACTCGCTGTCGCAGCTGCGCGACAAGAAACCGCTCGTCGTCGTCGTCGACAGCATGGCGGCGTCGGGCGGCTACATCACCGCGCTCGCCGCCGATCACATCGTGGCGCAGCAGACCTCGCTGGTCGGCTCGATCGGCGTGCTGTTCGAATATCCCAACTTCGTCGACCTGCTCGACAAGATCGGCGTCAAGGTGGAGTCGGTGAAATCGTCGCCGCTTAAGGCGGCGCCGAACGGTTTCGAGCCGACCAGCCCCGAGGCTATCGCCGCGCTCAATTCGATCATTCAGGACTCCTATGCCTGGTTCAAAGGCATCGTGCAGGACCGCCGCCATCTTACCGTCGACCAGCTCGCGGCGGTGGACGATGGCCGCGTCTTCACCGGCCATCAAGGCATCGCGCTCAAGCTGATCGACGAGATTGGCGACGAGCGCGCCGCCTTGACCTGGCTCGGCAAGGAGAAGCAGGTCGATACCAAGCTGCCGGTGCGCGACTATGAGCTGAAAAGCCGGTTCGGCGACCTGCCGTTCCTGCACGCCGCGGCCGACGCCGTGCTCGACGCGGCGGGTCTCGGCGCCCTGGCGCGGCGTTTCGATGCCTGGGGCGGTCTCGACGCCATGGAGCGTTTCAATCTTGACGGTCTATTGGCCCTTTGGCACCCTGCCAGCGCGAACTAAAGCGGCGGCGCTTCTTGCTTCGGCCCGCCGTGGTTGCGCGACTCCAAAGCGGCGTTCGCGGGCGACCCGATTTGACCCGCAATCAGGCGGCGAACAATGATCAAGTCTGAACTGGTGCAACATATTTCCGCGCAGAATCCACACCTTTATCAGCGCGACGTCGAAAACATCGTCAACGCCATACTCGGGGAGATCATCGCCGCCATGGCGCGCGGCGACCGCGTCGAATTGCGCGGCTTCGGCGCGTTTTCGGTGAAGCAGCGGCCGGCGCGCACCGGGCGCAATCCGCGCACCGGGGCGCACGTCGCCGTCGAAAAGAAATGCGTGCCGTTCTTCAAGACCGGCAAGGAAATGCGCGAGCGGCTCAATCGCCCGGGCGCCGGTTGACCGCCGCTCCGCGATCGGCCGCAATCGTAATCCGCAGGATCGTCGCGGCGCTCGTTCTCGTGCCGCTGGCCGTTGTCATCGTCGCCTTCGCGGTGGCCAACCGGCAGACCGTGACGGTGTCGTTCGACCCGTTCAGTGCGGAGCACCCCGCCGCCTCGATGACGCTGCCGCTGTTCGCGCTGGTCATCGCGCTCTTGATTCTCGGCGTCATGATCGGCGGCGCCGCCGCGTGGCTGCGGCATGGCAGGTGGCGGCGCGCCGCGCGCCGGCTCGAACGCGAGTTGGGCAAGCTGCGCCAGGAACTCGATTTACATAAACGCGCCGCCGGCGCCGCTCCGAGCGTTCCGCAAGCGGCCGAGCCGCCCAAGCCGCCCGAGCCCCCCGAGCGCCTGCAGCTGAGGGCGCCGGTGCGGTAACCGACCCGGCCGGCGCCGCGCAAGACAAAGCTCGCGCGGGGATGTAGAACGGCGGCGGTTCTGGACGGACAATTCTACGACCGGGCAAGTTGATGTCGCTCATAGTGAAAATCTGCGGCCTGTCGACGCCGGCGGCCCTCGATGTCGCGCTCGAGGCGGGCGCCGACATGGTCGGCTTCGTGTTCTTTCCGCCGTCGCCGCGCAATCTGTCTTTCAAGGCCGCTTCGGCCGTGGAGTCGCGCGTGCGGGGCAGGGCGAAGAAGGTTGCGCTGTCGGTGGATGCCGACGACACGTTATTGTCGTACGTCGTCGACGCGCTAGGGCCCGACATTCTGCAACTCCATGGCAACGAATCGCCGTTGCGGGTGGCCGCCATCAAGGCGCGGTTCAAGCTGCCGGTGATGAAGGCGATCCCCGTCGAGACCAAGGCCGACCTCGCGGCGATCGCGCGCTATGCCGCCGTCGCCGACTATCTGTTGTTCGACGCCCGCGCGCCGCGCGAGGCGACGCGGCCGGGGGGGCTTGGCAAGCCGTTCGACTGGCACGTTCTGCAAAATCTCGATCCGGGCGTGCCGTTCATGCTGTCCGGGGGGCTTGATGCCGGCAATGTCGGCGAGGCGCTGCGCATCACGCGGGCGCCCGGCGTCGACGTATCCTCGGGCGTCGAGCGCGCGCCGGGCGAGAAGGATCACGACAAGATCCGCGCCTTCGTGCGCGCCGCGCGCGCGGCGCAATCCAAGCAAAGCCATCCGGCGGCGTGAGAGAGTTTTGCCATGACCGTGCAGCAACTCAACTCCTTCCGAACCGGGCCGGACGACCACGGCCATTTCGGCATCTATGGCGGCCGCTTTGTCGCCGAGACGCTGATGCCGCTGATTCTCGAGCTGGAGAAGGCTTACGGCGAAGCCAAGGCCGATCCGGCGTTCAAGGCCGAGATGGACGGCTACCTGACGCATTACGTCGGCCGGCCGTCGCCGCTTTATTTCGCCGAGCGGCTCACCAATCACTGCAGGTCTCGGGCGGCCTCCGGCCTGTTGGGCGCCAAAATCTATCTCAAGCGCGAGGAGCTCAATCACACCGGCGCGCATAAAGTGAACAACGTGCTCGGCCAAATTTTGTTGGCGCGGCGCATGGGGAAAAAGCGCATCATCGCCGAGACCGGCGCCGGCATGCACGGCGTCGCCACCGCGACGTTGTGCGCGCGCTTCGGGCTCGAATGCATCGTCTACATGGGCTCGGTCGACGTCGAGCGGCAGAAGACGAATGTGTTCCGCATGAACATGCTCGGCGCCAAGGTCGTGCCGGTGGAGTCCGGCGCCAAGACGCTCAAAGACGCGATGAACGAGGCGCTGCGCGACTGGGTGACCAATGTCGGCTCGACGTTCTACTGCATCGGCACCATCGCCGGGCCGCATCCCTATCCGATGATGGTGCGCGATTTCCAGTCGATCATCGGCCGCGAGACGCGCGAGCAAATGCAGGAGGCCGAAGGCCGGTTGCCGGATTCGCTCATCGCCTGCATCGGCGGCGGCTCGAACGCCATGGGCCTGTTCCATCCGTTTCTCGACGACAAGGACGTTGAAATCTACGGCGTCGAGGCGGCCGGCCACGGCCTCGACACCGGCATGCATGCCGCCTCGATCGCCGGCGGGCGGCCGGGCGTGCTGCACGGCAACCGCACCTATCTCCTCATGAACGACGACGGCCAGATCAACGAGGCGCATTCGATCTCGGCCGGCCTCGATTATCCGGGCATCGGGCCGGAACACGCCTGGCTCGCCGACGTCGGCCGCATCGCGTTTCTCTCGGCGACCGACGACGAGGCGCTGAGCGCGTTTCAGCTGCTGTCGAAGCTCGAAGGCATCATTCCGGCGCTGGAGCCGGCGCATGCGGTCGCCAAAGTGCTCGATCTCGCGCCGCTTAAGCCGAAGGATCATCTGATGGTGGTCAATCTGTCCGGCCGCGGCGACAAGGATCTCGAGACGGTGGCGCGGCATCTGGGAAACAAAGCGCGATGACGGAACTCTTGGTGGCTCGTCATTGCGAGCGCAAGCGAAGCAATCCAGCGGCGGCGGCACGGAGGCTGGATTGCTTCCGCCTACGCGCTCCGCGCTTCGGCGGACTGAAACCCGCCGAAGCTCGCTTCGGCGAGCGAAGGCGGGTCGTCGCTCCGCTCCTCGCAATGACGTGAGGCACTTATGACCACCCGCATCGAGCGGCGCTTTGCCGCGCTCCAACAAGAAGGCCGCGGCGCGCTGGTGACTTTCACCATGGGGGGCGATCCGGACTACGCCACCGCGCTCGCAATCCTCAAGGCGTTGCCGCAAGCCGGCGCCGACGTCATCGAGCTCGGCATGCCGTTCACCGATCCGATGGCCGACGGGCCGGCGATCCAGGCGGCGGGCCTGCGCGCGTTGCATGCCGGGGTGAACATGAAAAAGACGCTTGCCCTGGTGCGCGAATTCCGCGCCGGCGACGACGCGACGCCGATCGTGCTGATGGGCTATTACAATCCGATCTACGTCTATGGCGGCGAGCGTTTTCTCGCCGACGCCAAGGCGGCCGGCGTCGACGGGCTGATCGTCGTCGACCTGCCGCCCGAGGAGGACGCCGAATTGTGCCTGCCGGCGCTTGCCGCCGGGCTCAATTTCATCCGGCTTGCCACGCCGACGACCGACGACAAGCGGCTGCCGGCCGTGCTCGCCAACACCTCGGGCTTCGTCTATTACGTCTCGATCACCGGCATCACCGGCGCCGCCGCGCCGGATACCGGCCAGGTCGCGGCAGCGGTCGCGCGCATCAAGCGCCACACCAAACTTCCGGTCTGCGTCGGCTTCGGCGTGCGCAGCGCCGCGCAGGCGCGCGCGATTGCCGGACGTGCCGACGGCGTCGTGGTCGGCTCGGCTTTGGTCGAGGCGCTGCACGGCAGTCTCGATCCCGGCGGCAAGGCGACGCCGGTAACGGTCGCCGCCGTCGCCGATCTGGTGCGCGCGCTCGCCGACGGCGTGCGCGGGGCGGGGCGCGTCACCGCGGACGCCAAGGCATAATCGCGAGCTCTTTCCTCGTCTCACATTTCACCTTTCTATTCATAAAAATCATACGGCATGGATAGCCGCGCCTCGCGCTCGGGAGCGCCGATATTGCGCGGCATCGCCGCGACGATGGTTTGGCGCGCGCATCGTTGGACGTCTGGCGGCACGCGCCCGAGCGCGCGTTTGAGGCAGGCATTCGCGTCGCCGCGGCAGCTTTGCTGTCTGCGGCAGGCAGGTTGCCGACAGCGCCGCCACAGGGCGAAGGCGTCGCAATAGCGCCTTTGCAGCGACAGTCTTTCGACCGCGAGGCGCCGCGCGTATTCCACCGGACCCACCTTCGGCTTGCGCTTGAAGCCGGCCTTCAGCATGGCGAAGTAGACGGCGAAGTTGTCGTTGCAGCGATCCATGGCCAAACTCTCCCGTTCTCGCGACGCATTTGCGTCCGAGTGCGGCAAGCACGGCTGTCAAAATTTCCCTCCTACAACGAGGAGAGCAAGGTTTCGTCTCTTTCTTCCCTTCGCTTTTTACAAGACGGAAGGGAAGCGGAACGCCGGCAGACGCTGTTTCTCAACCTCCGCACCATCGGGTGCGGCGCGCATCCTTTTGGGATGCGCTCGCCTTCCGGCGTTCCACCCGGCTCTCGCCAAAGGGAGTCGTCGTCCCTAAGGCTCGGCTTCAGGCCAGGCTTCCTGGGAGGCGAATATCTGCCTTTTGACTGGCACGGAAAAGGGGACTATATTAGGGTCACAGTCGGAGGAACCGTCATGGCGACCAAGCGACCCAAACCAGTCCACCAGATGACCGAAGCGCAGTTTGAGGCCATGTTCCCGGCCGGGGATGAGGATGCCTGTAAGCGGTATCTTGTCGCCCGCCGTTGGCCTAACGGCGTGGTTTGCCCGCGCTGTGGCAATGTGAGGGTATTCCTGGTTAGCTCGATGCCCTTCAAATGGCAGTGCTATGCGTGCGCTAAGGATCAGGGTTACCGTTTTTCGCACCTTGCGGGCACAATCTTTGAAAATACCAACAAGCCGCTGCGTCAGTGGTTCAAGGTTGTGCACCTGATGCTGACCAGCAAGAAAGGCATTAGCTCGCTGCAAATTCAGCGGCAGATGGGCTTCGGTTCTTATGAAACGGCGCTGCACATGACGCACAAAATTCGCGCCGCATTCTTTGAGCCGGAAACCAAATTGGGCGGTATTGTCGAAGTTGACGAGACATGGGTCGGCGGCAAGGATAAGAATCGCCACTGGAATAAGCGGCACCACGGCAAAGGCGGGGGCGCCGGCACTGGCAAAATTCCGGTCATCGGAGCGGTCCAGCGCAAAGGCAACGTGATCGCTCGCGTGCTTGACCACGTAACGAAAATCAATGTTCAAAATTTTGTACGCGAAGCCGTATCGCACAAGGTCAGTTTGCTGGCGACTGATGAGCACCAAGTTTATGATGGCCTGACAGATTATCCCGTCAAGTCCGTGAAACACAAAATTGAGCAATATGTTGTCGGTGCCGTTCACACCAACACGATTGAAGGTTTCTGGTCGATCTTCAAACGCGGCGTGGTCGGCACATTCCACAAGATGAGCGCCAAATACATGCCGCTCTATGTTGCGGAATTTCAGTTCCGTTACAACAACCGCTTCAATGCCGACATGTTCGGAACGATAATCGGGGGATGCTGAAATCATTTTGGCGGACCAGGGATGAACGTGGCGTTTTCGCCGAGAGGAGGTAGAATTTTCCCGGAATCTTTTTGCACAAAATTTCCCCTTAACATTCCCAGGAAATTTATTGTGCTAATTGCGGACTCGATTTTCGGATCGTCGGTCGTCACTGCAATCGGATAATAAATTGTGCTGTTGTTAATTTGCGCTGGCATACCATTGATTACGAACGTCACGTTTTTGAAGGTACAATGGTGGTAATTGTAGCCGCCAAGTGGCACTTGTTCATTCATTCGTGTGCAATCATAGACATCGGTAAGCGGTAAGCGCACTTGAAGTGCGCGAATCCACCCGAGTCGATCAGCTATATCAACCGCATAGCCAACTGTTCAAAGAATGAGGAATGCATAGAGAAGTGGCCTCCATCTTTTCTCCATGTCACGCCCCGCACGCCGGAAGGCGACGTAAAGGACGACCACGATAACCAGAGCGGGCCAGGAAATAAGCGCCCCGATGCTGCCCGCAATGGTCAACGCTTCGATTATCACAGGCATGATTTTCTCCTAGAGACAGTATCCCTAGAAGTAGTTTCCACCCGTGATCCCAACCAGTCAAGAGGCAGATATTCGCCTCCTGGGACGCGGTCTGAACGGGCGTTACCCGCCTTCGCCTGTCCCAGCCCAGTGAAGCACCTCACACCCCGGTCATAGTGCCGGGAGGCATGATGCCCAAGCCGCCCGAGAACAGGGTGTATGGCCCCATCCGCGGGCACCGCACTCGCTCCGCTTTCGGGGGCGATGTACCCGGACTTGACATAATATTCAGCGCAATATATCAATGGCTTGTAACCATTGATCTTTGTCCCGGAATTGGCAATTTTGGGAATATTTTCGGCCTTTTTTGGCCGGTCGCAAGGTCGCTAGTTTGGGGACTAATAGCCTTCGGCTTAATCGGCGTAGTTGCTGCCCAGAATGCCGCAGTCGCGCAGATCATGGGAGCCAATGTTGTGTACAAAGCATACGCCGGTTTTGTGCGGGGTTCCATCTCCATCACTATAATCGACCCGGCCGACGATGATGCCGTAGGTATCTCCGGTGGGACGCAAAAGAACAGACGTGAAGGGAACATTAGGCAGCAACTCAATTCCGATGACTTTGCAATCTTTAGTACATCGAGTCATAGGAATCATTGGCGAAGTGCTCTCTGTCCAAATGAAGGCATTGATCGTTACATCAAAGGCTGGCGATTTACCGCTGTTTATGAATGCGACAGAGAACGGATAATCTGGCGGATAGCTGAGAGCGTTAACACCGACCCAAGGGCGCTGGTCAATTTTCATTTCGCTAAGTTGATTGCTCAAAATACAGGTTTGCAGAAAGACGATGCTGGCGAGAGCCAAAGTGAAAAGAGCAACCCAACCAGTGAATCGCGCGACTGGTTCCTTTTGCTGAAACCACCATGGTCCGCGAAAGCATTTTTTTGCATGGCTACAGGCTGCGGTCTTATAGGATTCGTACTTTTGTTTGGCCCATGCCGCCATGAGGGGCTTGGGGGTATCTTGTTTTTGATCGCCCTGTTGTCGTTGATTTTGGGAAGTTTTTTGGGGATTAGACATGGGTGGTTAGCATCCGCTTATCGCCGTTCCGAAGATATCGCTGTTGAAACGGTTGTTGTAGCGGAACTGGAACTCCGCAACGTACAACGGCAGATATTTTTCGCTGACTTTGTGGAATGTGCCGACCACGCCGCGTTTGAAGATCGACCAGAAACCCTCGATCGTGTTGGTGTGAACGGCGCCGACCACGTATTGCTTACGATGATGATCGACCGCTTGCCGCGGATATTCGATCAAGCCGTCATAGACGGTACTTTCATCGGTCGCCAGCAAACTGACTTTGTTAGAAACCATTTCGCGAATGAAGGATTGAGCGTTGATGCTGTTGACGTGATCGAGGACCCGCGCGACCACGTTGCCCTTACGCGACACGGCGCCGATGACCGGGACTTTGCCAGTAGCTTCGCCGCCCGTCATGCCGTGATGCCGCTTGTTCCAGTGGCGGTTTTTCTCTTTGCCGCCGATGTAGGTTTCGTCAACCTCAACGATGCCGCCAAGCTTCTCTATGTCTTTCTCTACCAGCGCCAAGCGGATTTTGTGGGCCATCATCCACGCCGTTTTGACCGAGCCGAAGCCCATGTAGCGGCCGAGCTGGCGGGCGCTCATTCCCTTTTTGCTGGTCAGGATCAGGTGAGCGACTTTGAACCAATCGCGGAGCGGTTTGTTGGTGTTCTCAAAAATCGTGCCGGCGATCACAGAGAAGCGATAGCCGCTTCCGCCGCATTTGGAGCATTGCCAGTGCCACTTACGGGACGGCAGGTCATAGACGGCAGGGTTGCCGCAACGCGGGCAGCGAACGCCGTGGGGCCAGCGCCGGGCCATCAAATAGGCTTTGCAGGCGTCCTCGTTTCCGACCGGAAACATGGTGTCGAATTGGGCCGAAGTCAGTTGATGGACCGCCTTGGGTTTGGCCAACATAGGAATATCCCCCTAAAAACCACTCTGCCGATAACCAGCATGAAAGTATATATATTATCGCAATTCCTATGTCAAGTAGGGGTACATCGCCCTTTCGGGAGTACCCTCGGCCGAAGGCGTCCTTCACTGAGCGAGATTCGACCAGTGTAACTGAAATGGGGACGGATGTCAAGATCACGTCTCCGTTACAGTGACGCCAGAAGTCGTCATGGCCGGGCTTGTCCCGGCCATCCACGTCTTCGGACGAACGCCGCTGTTAAGACGTGGATGCCCGGCACAAGGCCGGGCATGACGAGTCGGAAGAGGCTTGCGCAGGCGAACTCCCTCTGCCCGGAGGGGCTTTGCCTAATAACCCCCCCTTCTATTGGGGTTTTTGGGCAGATGAAGAATCTGCCCAAAAACCTTTCCGAATAAAATGCTAAAGCCATCATTGACCTACAGCCTCGATAATTTCCCGCAGTACGCGGAGTTTCTCCGTCCAGATCGCCTCTATGCGATCTTGTGCAGCAGATTTGTCGGGATAGCGATGAACTAGCGGAACGAAAAGATTAAGCGTTCTGAAACGTGAAACGTCTTTGACAGCGACAATATCTCCAAAATGATCCATTACGCGGTCGTTCCATTGCGACAATATTCGATCTTCTTTTTGCGGGTCAAAATCGGGAATCGTCGGAATCAGCCTGTTACGTTCCCTGACGCCTTCGGCGAATAGATCATCTAATTCGGATGCACATGCTCGCCGCGCGGCCGTATTAAAAAATCTGTTTCCCGTCGCACTCTCGGTAAGCTCAAAACCCTTGTCAAACCCGACACTCTCGACATTAAAAAATAGATTATCTTTGCTGCTAACCCGAAATCCGATGGTTCCAGCCGACGCGCCAGCTAATGGCTTTCGCCAGCGTCGGACCATATCAATTGCAAGCACAATAGCGCACAGCAGCAGAACGACAATGCCGCCGTATAAAAGGGTTCTCCATAGCGGAGATTCTGGCGGTACTAGAACTGCAAGCGCAGTCAGCACTGCTGCCCCCGCCAAACTTGCAATGAAGTAGACGGCCTCACGCATGAACGTTTCCCCTCTGAGGATCGTACATCCGAGAGTTGCCCCCCGCCAGCCGCCGCCAAACTGCTTTCTTCCGCTATATTCAGTCGCTTCATGCCGCCTCCCAAAAGACGGTGTCAATTCCGAGTTCGTGCAACTCTTGGATCAAGCAAGCGTAGGGTGGGCAAAGGCGCGCAGCGCCGTGCCCACGTTAGGGCAAACGGCAAGTCTCGGAGTCGATCGGAATGTCCACAACATATGTTAAACAGTATGAAAGGGTGAAGCGCTGGTACGACAGATTTTCCGCCCTGAATAATGGGCGAACCCATGATTCATTTTCAGAAAACTACGTGGATGACATTTATGCTTTCTTCCAGAACAGCTATCACCTCAAAGATTGGATAAAGAATGATTCAGCCGTACCGGTTGCTATTCAAAATGCGGTTGAGCCGTACATAACATCAACGCGCTGCCTGAGGCTCTGTGCAGATATTTGCAATTCTTCCAAGCATCTCTCTTTGACGAACCCGCGAAGCAACGAAGCGCCGGCTTTCGGGGCGAAACATTACGGGCTCAACCTGGGAGCGGGATCGCAGAAAATCCAGCTTAAGTGGGAGGTTGATACATCAAACGGGCCGATAGACGCCTTCCAGCTAGCTAGGGAATGCATTGACGCTTGGGAAGTATTTCTCACTTCCAATGGACTAAAATAGGTAAAATGAGCCCGCACAGCCTAGCGTAGCGTAGGATCGGCAAAGGCGCCAACGGTCCGCGCGAAGCGCGGCCCGATGACAGGCTCCGCGCCGTGCCCACGTCAGCGTCAACGCTAACTGCAAATCAGCCGTGGGCACGCTTCCGCCTTCGCGCTCTGCGCTCCCGCCTTCGCGAAGCCCGCTTCGGCGGGCGAAGGAAGGTCGGCGGACTGAAACCCTCCGAAGCTCGCACAGCGAGCGTAGGAGGGTCGCTTTGTCCACCCTACGCTGGCTATTTGATGGCTTACCAAGTGGGCGGTTTGTGTATTTGCTCGCCCTTGGCATTTATCACGGGGTTGGGAAACTGGCTCGGCCCGAGATACGGGCGTATGTGCCGCACATTAGTCGCGTATTTAATAAGGGACGTAGCAGGTTTATTCACTGGTGCTAGTAGGATAACCGGAAGCCTACATTCTTGCGCGACAATGCGAACCGGCTCCACGAGGTCGGTATCGTTTGTAAGGACTGCAGCAGTGTCGAATTTGCCTTGAAATGCGTCGCGCACGAGGTGCGCTCCGAGATTCACGTCTGAACCTTTTTCCTCAGTCTTCCAAACACGCGCCACAATAGGTCGTGGATAAATGAATGCGAACCAGCGACGAGGTCGAAATTCTAGCGGATTAGTCAGACCAGCCCATACTTGGTTTGCAAGGAAATTTCCTTGGTAAGTAGAAACTAGAGGTAATGTTTTTAGCGCACGTAGATACACATTCTGGCGCCGCGGCGCGTCGGGATCGGTTCTGCCAGATACGGGGGCATAATAATAATTGATCGCAATAACATTGCACGTTGCGGGGAGCGACGCAGCCGCGAGGTCCTCCAGATTTAGCCATTTGTGCGTGGTGAATCTGAGGGCTCGGTAATAGAGATTGAGCGCGTCAACATAGACTATAGTGCGCGACATCGTGCGCCCCAAGCAAAAGGCCGCCCCAGGTTTTACCCCAGTGCGGCCTTTGGGCCCGCAGCTAAGCTACGGGTGGGTTATTCATCGTCGAGCAATATAGGCGAAATCGAAGCTCTTTTCAAGTTCCTGAAAGCGCGCTTTTTCAGGCCTTTAAATCCATCGGTTACTCGCAATCGCCGTGTCACTCCACCGCCGGCAAATTGAGCGCGCGATCGACCAGCGCGCCGGCGCGCTTGAAGTCGAAATTGCGATAGAGAGTCTGCTTCGCTACAAATGACGGTCCGCCGTAGAATTTTTCGTACTGGGCGTGGCGGCTGCCGAATTCGGAGCCGAGGAAATCCCAGATGAGCCGCATCAGTTTTACGCGCGTCTTGGCGTCGGTTGATGCCGAGCGCATATAGCGCTCGAGGTCGGCCGCGATTTCGGGATTGGCGAAATCGGCGTCCGACGACGGCAGCGTGATGAAAGCGGCGCCCGCCATTTCGCGGACGATTTCCAGCATGCGGCCGTTGAGTTCCGACTGCATGGCGCTGGCGGCATAGTACGCGGTCCGTGACGGCCATAAAACGCCGTCCTCGATCGTTGCCATGGTCTCGTGCGCGTGCAGCATGGCTTCGTAGATCGAGACCAGCGCGCAGAGTTCTCCCATCATGCCGACGACCGCGGGGTTTCCGGCATTGCCGGTCATCTCGTTCATGCGCTGCGCCAGCCCCGCCATGAAGCGCAGCTTGGTGACGTAGCGGGTCTGCGCCTGGTGATTGCCGAGCAAGTGCGACGGCGTCTTGCGCCACTGGTCGCGCGACAATTCGACGTTGCGGTAGATGAAGACGCGCTGCCACGGCACGAAGACGTTGTCGAAAATCACGTAGCTGTCGCCCTCGTCGAACCGGCTCGATAGCGGATAATCGACCGCGCTGCCGGCGCGCGAGAACGGCTTGCGCGGATAAAGTTTTACGCCCTCGGCGGCGACCGGCACGGCGAGGCAATTGGCGTAATTCTCATCGCCCGGCGCCAACGGCTGGATGCAGCTTAAGTGGATGTAATCGGATAAGGGCCCGCCGGTCGCCAGTTGCTGCGCGCCTTTGATGACGATGCCGTCGTCGCGCTCCTTGACCACGCCGGCATAGAGCGTCGGATCGCTCTGTTGGTGCGCCGGTTTACTGCGATCGATCGGCGGCGGCACGATCGCGTAAGAGCAATAAATGTGGTTGTCGCGCATGAACTCGTAGAATGCGACCAGATTGTCGGCGAATTTTTGCTGCCCGGCGCTGGCAAAAAATTTCGGGGTGGCGGCATAGCCGGCGAAAAAGCCGGCGACGTGATCGGGCGCGCGGCCCATCAGGCCGAACGTCGCCTCGGCCCAGGTTTCCGAAAACAGCCGGCGCGCGCGCAAATCGGCGTGCGTCTTCGGAATCTGCCAGGAGCGATGCACCGGCTGGCCGGTCTTGGGCGAGGTAAACGTCATGCGCTCGCGCAATTCCGGCGCGGCGGCGATGTCGTAAAGCATCGCGATCGAGCGCGCGGCGCCGCGGAACGCCGGATGCGCGGTCACGTCCTTGACCAGCTCGCCGTCGACAAAAACGCGCCGCCCGTCGTTGAGCGCGCGCAGATATTCGGCTCCCGTGCGCATCGGCGCCTCTCTGCGGATCGAATGGACGATGTTAGCCCCAGTGCGGCGCGCGTGCCATCGGCGGAGAGTGCGGGTAAGCCCCCGCCGGCGCGCTTGCCAACGCCCCCTTCAGGGGCTTTATACGTGCGCGCTAGGAAGGACGAAAATGCTCAAAAGAATAATCGCCGCCGCCGCCGGCCTGCTCACGCTTCTCGCCGCCATGGCGGTTGCCGGCGCCGCCGACTATCCGCAGCGTCCGGTGACGCTCGTGGTCGGCTTTCCGCCCGGCGGCGCGAGCGACATTATGGCGCGGATCATCACCAACAAGCTCGGCAGCCTGCTCGGCCAGCCGTTCATCGTCGATAATCGTCCGGGCGCCGGCGGCAACGTCGCGGGCGAAATCGTGGCGCATGCGGCGCCCGACGGCTACACGCTGTTGCTGGGCAACAACGCCATCCTCGCCACCAATGCCAGCCTCTACGCCAAGATTAATTTCGATGCCGTGAAGGATTTTGCGCCGATCAGCCTGATCGGCACCCAGGCCAACGTTCTGGTGGTCAATCTCGACGTGCCGGCGCACTCGCTCGCCGAGCTCATCGCGCTCGCCAAGGCCAATCCGGGCAAGCTCAACTTCGCCTCCTCCGGCTACGGCTTGGCGGCGCATCTTGCCGGCGA
Source organism: uncultured Alphaproteobacteria bacterium (assembly GCA_963823225.1). Classification (GTDB taxonomy): domain Bacteria; phylum Pseudomonadota; class Alphaproteobacteria; order Rhizobiales; family Xanthobacteraceae; genus BOG-931. Next base: position 321,189 of record CAWGKM010000003.1, read on the forward strand.
ATTGTTCAAGGCCGAGGCCCATATCGACATCGTGCATGTTCCTTACAAAGGGTCCGCGCCGGCGCTGCAGGACGTCATCGCGGGCGACGACCAAATGATGTTCGCGACGACGTCGGGCGTTATGGGTTTTCTCAGCAACGGTCAGGTCCGTGCGCTGGCCGTGACGACGCTCAAGCGCAGCGCGGTTCTGCCGAACATTCCCACCATGGATGAAGCCGGACTTCCCGGCTTCGAAGCCACGACGTGGCATGGCCTGGTGGCGCCGGCGGGGACGCCGAAGCCCATCATCGACGCGCTGCATCGCGCCACGATCGAAACGCTCAAAGATCCCGGCGTACAAGCGAAGCTTGCCGCGCTCGGCGTCGATATCGTCGGCGGTACGCCGGATGAATTCGCCGCCTATATCAAGTCCGAAATCCCGAAATGGGCGGCCGTCATCAAGGCATCCGGCGCCAAGCTGGAGTGAGAGCGGGTTATACCGACGGCGTTAAATCTTAGCCCTGTCATGCTCCGCGAAGGCGGAGCATCCAGTAATCACAAGCGGTGCGGATGAACTTGAACTATTGCGAGTACTGGATCACCCGCATTCGCGGGTGATGACAGTCAGATGAGTCAATTCGTCAGGCCGCCGGTATTATTCCGCCGGGGCCCTCAATAAACGTCGGTCTGATAGCGGCCGTTCTTCTTGAGCTCGGCGAGAAAAGCGGCGGCCTGATCGGCGGAACGCGCGCCGTGGCTCGCGATCACCTCGAGCAAAGCGCGCTCGACGCCCTTGCCCATGGCGATGGCGCCGCAAACATAGACATGAGCGCCGTCGGCAAGCCACGCCCACAAGTCGCGTCCGGCTTCGCGCATGCGGTCCTGCACGTAAAATTTGCGGTCGTCGTCGCGCGACCAGGCGAGCGACAGCCGGTTAAGCACGCCGGCGGCTTTCATGCCCGCCAATTCGTCCTGGTAGAAGAAATCGAAATCGCGGCGCTGATGGCCGAAGAACAGCCAGTTGCGGCCGGTCGCGCCGGTCGCCATGCGCTCGTGCAGGAAGGCGCGGAACGGGGCGATCCCGGTGCCCGGGCCGATCATGACGATCGGCGCCGACGCGTCGGCGGGCAAGCCGAAACCTTGCGCCTTTTGCACATAGGCCTTGATCTTGGCGCCGGGCGCGATGCGTTCGGCGAAGAACGTCGAGGCCACGCCGAGGCGCGGCCGTTTGGCGACGGTGTAGCGGACGGCGTCGATGGTGAGCGCCACCCGCCCGGGCGCGGTCTTGGGCGAGGACGCGATCGAATAGAGCCGCGGTTGCAGCGGATCGAGCGCCTCGACAAAAGCTTCGGGATCGGGATGCACGCCGGGAAATTTTTGCAGCGCCGCGAGCACGTCGAGGCTCTCCGCGTCGCCGTCCGGATCGGCGCCGGACGCGAGCGCCTTCGCCTTCTGCCGGCGCTCGCCGCCGGTGATGTAGGAGATCAGCTCGAACAGCATGTCCGGCGCGACGCCGAGCGAGGAGTTGTCGGTCAAGACGTCGCGCAAGGCGCGGCCGGCGATCGGAAAATCCGGCGGCGCGCCGATTGCGGCGATGACGGCATCGACCAGCGCGGGGTCGTTGCGGACAAAGACCCCGAGCGAGTCGCCGACCGTGTAGGCAATCCCGGTCTCGCCGAGGTCGAGATCGACGTGCCAGGTTTCCTTGTTGGAGCCGGGCTTATTGAGCTTGGTGCGGGAGGCAAACGTAATCTCGGCGGGACGATTGCGCGAGGCGACCGGCGTCGCGGCGGCGCTGCCCGCGCTTGGCGCCGGCGCCGGCGCCGGATCTTGCGCGCTCGCCGGCGCTTTGGCCGCCGCCGGAAGCGTGCCGAACTCGGCATAGAGCGTTTTGAGCATGCGCGCGGTTTCCTTGCCGCCCGGCACGCATAGATTGAGCCGCTCCTCGTTTTTCAGAACGATCGCGTTGGCGTAATCTTCGCAATTGTAGCCGCACTGGCCGCAATCCTGCTGGCCCATCGCCGCCATCATGCGCCGCCGCAGCGGCCGGTTTTCGGCGAGCTGCAAGCGATCGTTCAGCAGCAGGCCCGGATCGTGCCACGGCGCTTGGCCGTCGTCGCCGTCGTCGAGCGGCTCGCGCGGGGCCGGGCCCGAAGCACCGCCAATGACGTCTTTCATCAGCGCCGCGGTTTCCGCCGGCGACAGCGCGTTGACGCCGCCGTCGAGCGAGAACAGGCCGGCGAAGAAGCCGTTGAGCCAAGTGCGCTGCTCGGCGGAAAACGGCGCGCTTTCCGGAATCAACGCCGGGATCGGCGGTGGCGTCGTCTGCGTCATTCGACCGCCTCCCGCTCGAACATGGTTTTGAGCGCGTCGATCTCGTGACGGCGCGTGAACGCCGCGAAACTCTCGTCCGCCGAATTACGGTGCGCCAGATAGGCTTTGAGCATGCGCGCGACGGTCTTGGCGGCGGCGTCGGCTTTGACGTCGCGATAGACCTCGCGGCCGCACACGGCGTCCGGGCCGAAGCCGCCGCCGACGTGGATGTGATAGCCCTCGACCTGGTCGCCGTCGGCGGAGATTTGCACCTTGACGCCAAGCAGCCCGATGTCGCCGATGTAATGCTGCGCGCATGAGTTCGGGCAGCCGGTCAGATGGATATTGATCGGCCGGTCGATCTGGACGCGCGCTTCGCACCACCGCGCGATCTCCTCGGCGTGACGCTTGGTATCGGACATGGCGAGCCGGCAGCCGGCATTGCCGGTGCAGGCGACGAGCCCGGCGCGGATCGAGGTGGCCTTGGTCGACAGCCCGATCGCTTCGATGGCGGCTTGCGCCGCAACAACCCGCTTGGCGGGGACACCAGAGATCAGCAGATTCTGCCAGACGGTCAGGCGAATATCGCCGTCGCCGAATTCCGCGGCGATCTCGGACAGCCCGCGCATCTGCGCGGCGGTGAGCTTGCCGACCGGCAGCACCACGCCGATCCAAGAAAAGCCCTTTTGCTTTTGCGGATGCGCGCCGATATGCGCCAGGCGGTCGAACGCCGGACGCGGCGCGATCGCCTCGGCCGGCACGCGCACGAGCTTGCGGCCGAGCTTTTCCTCCATCGCGGCAATGAATTTTTCGAAGCCCCAGGCGTCGAGGACGTATTTCAGCCGCGCCTTGGCGCGATTGGTGCGGTCGCCGTTGTCGATGAAGACGCGCACCACGGCATCCGCCACCTTGGTCGCCTCATCGGGCTTGACGATCACGCCGGTGTCGCGCGCGAAGTCCTTATGGCCGGTGATGCCGCCGAGCATCAGCCGAAACCAGATGCCCGGCTCGACGCCAAACCCGACTTTGACTTCGACGGCCTGAAATCCGATGTCGTTGGTGTCTTCCAGCACGGCGATGACGCCGCCGCCGTCGAAGCCGACATTGAACTTGCGCGGGATGCCGTAGAGCGAGCGGTCGTTGAGAATGTGGAAATGCCATTCGCGCGCGTAACGCCGGGTGTCGATCAGTTCCTGCGGATCGATGCCGGCGGTCGGCGTACCGGTGACATTGCGGATGTTGTCGGCGCCCGAGCCGCGCGAGCACAGGCCGAGGTCCTGGATCGCTTCGACCATCGCCACCGCGTTGTTCGGCTCGACCTCGCGCATTTGCAGGTTGGCCCGCGTCGTCACATGGGCGTAGCCGCCGGCATAGCGTTCGGCGAGGCCGGCGAGCCCGGCGAGCTGCCAATGCGCGAGGATGCCGTTGGGGATGCGCAGCCGGCACATATAGGCCTTCTGCGTCGGCGCGCAGTAGAACAAGCCGAAAAACCGCCAGCGGAAATTGTCGTCGGGCTTCGGCGCTTCGTTGTTGGCGGCCTGTTGCTTCAGCCGCTCATAGCCGTCGAACGGATTCAGCTCGCGCTTGAATTTTTCCGGATCCGACAGTTTGCCGCCGGCCTTGATGACGCGATCCTGCGCGCGCAACGCCGCGGCATCGGGGCCGGTCGGCTCCGACGGCGCGGCGGCGGCAGTGCCCGCCGCGCCGGCCGCGCCGGCCGCAGTCCGCGCGCCCTTGGCGATCTGCAGCCCGGCCATGAAGCCTTCGAGATAGCGCTTCTGTTCTGGCTCGAAATCCCCCGACATCAAATCTTCCGTATTTTCACGACCTCCAGTCGTCGCGATGTGGCGTGCTATTCGGCGGGCACGCCGGTCGGCGTCGGCGCCAAAACCTTGCCGGGAACGCGCGGCTTGTAGGTCGCGTAGATGGCAAGGCCGGTGAAGGTGAAGCCGCCGACCAGATTGCCGAGCGTGACCGGAATCTGATTCCACAGCCACCAATCCGCGACCGTGACCTTCGCGCCCATCATCATGCCGGTCGGAATGATGAACATGTTGACGACGGAGTGCTCGAAGCCTTGCGCGAAGAAGATGAAGATCGGCATCCAGGCGCAGGCGATCTTGCCGATAGTCGAGGTCGTCGTCATCGCCAGCACGATGGCGAGGCAAACGAGCCAGTTGCACAGCATGGCCTTGACGAAGCAGGTGACCATGCCGGCGAAGCCGAGCGCGGAGTAGCCGATCGTCTTTAATTCGGCGATCTGCACGATGCGCGCGGCGACGCCGGTCGGCGCCGCCGTTCCCATATTGGTCAGTGCGATGGCAAGGAGCGCGCCATAGGCGACGCTGCCGATCAGATTGCCGATGAAGACCCAGGCCCAGTTGGCGACGACCGCGCCGGCGCTTGCCTCGCGGTCGAGCCACGGCAGCGGCACCAGCGCGAAGCTTCCGGTGACCAGTTCGAGACCGAGCAGCACGATGCTGATCAGCCCGACCGGGAAAATCAGCGCGCCGACCAGAAGCAAGTTGGTCTGCACCGCGCCGGTGAAAGCGAGACTCGTCGCCACGCCGAGAATGGCGCCCGACAGCATGCCGCGGATCAAAAGGTCGCGCGGGGAAAGCGCGAGCTTGCGCCTGCCCGACTCGATCATGGCCACTGCGACGTCGGCCGGCTTCACATAATCCATGGTCCGTCTCCTTCGGTATTGATCGTCCGTCGCGCGCTGGCGGGTGCGGCATTGCCGGTCGCCGCGTCTGCGCGCGCGCCAAACGCCTCTGCCGGTCGGAACCGCAAGATGCATGCCATGCCGGGCGGATGCGGCAACGTCGAATTTATTGAATATTCTGAACGCCTTATGCGCCGAGCGGGGGAACCGTTTAGGACAACCAGTTGCCCGTTTTCGCCGCACATCGCCTCGCCATTGTGCAACGCACAAGAAATGCGCAATGGGCAGCTGGCGCCATGTCGCCGCAGCGGGAGCGATCGCGCGCCGTCTGCCGATCCTTGCCGAGGCCTTCGCTTGCCGGGAACCCCAGCGATTTGATGACGACCGGCACCGCGCCCGAGGTGTCGAGGATGGCGCCGATGTCCGCTTTACTCTCAAAAGCTGACATTCTGTGGCAGTCGCGGCGTGTCCGTTATGGGCCTTGGTCGTGTAAAAACGCAGCGACGCGTAACGGCGATAGAATAAATGATGCTTCGAGTCGCCGTGTGATTCACGAAAATTCTTAAGCGTGTCCAATTTCAATTGATCTGAAAAAAATCATTCTCGTCGCTTCCCAATTTTTTGTGTTTTTACACAGCCTAGGCCATAGGCGAACGTCGCACGTGATTTCGACCGGTCCCCCCTGCGCGGGTTCGCCTCAGGCCGGAATCGGACGTAACACGCGCAAATCGTTCCAGCCAGCCATTAATCTTCGGATAGGCACATTTCATCGATCCGGGTAAGTACGGCACGCAGACTGTCGTACAAGGCCATTTCGGCGCTGCTGCCGATCTCGGGCGAGATATTTATGTCTTCGAGCGGCATAAAGTTGCCGGAGAAGATTGCAATTGCGCGCGTAACGACGTCACTAAGCACATTGCGGGCCTCGAACTTGTCGACAAACTGCTCGCCATCGAGCAGGGCGCCGCGCAAGTAAAGCGCCTCGCGAAACGCGTCGCGCATGTGCTCGCGGAACTCCTCACTGTCCGACGATCCCAAAGCGATCATGCAGAGCGCCGCGCACTCGATAGCGACATCATAAGCGTGGCTGTCGGCGGTGTAGGGCGTCAATTTTCTAAGGCCGTTGCTTTCTGAACATCGACAACTCGTATTTCTTGTGATGTCGTCCCTTTCACGAACACTTCGATCGGAAACTGAAAGGCGCAAGCCGCTATTACAAGCGTCACAATCGACGGCGCGTTGTCCTGCGTGAGATCGATGTAGTGCACGACCTCCCGTGGATAAGCATGAAGGAACTCTTCCGAGGAAAGCGTCAAAGCAAACTCAAAATGAGGAACCCCCTCGTCATCGATTACCGCCCCGGAAAATTTGCGCACGATTCCGATAAAGTCGGGTTGGCTGCCCGCCATGATCCACGCCTCGTTGTGAGTGATCCGATTACAACCGCCGAAATCTCCTCATTGCGCCCGGTCCAGCGCCGTGAGTTGTTGCGAGGCGGCGGCTGAGCCGAGCTCCGCAGCCTTCTGGTACCATTGTCGAGCGCGAGCGATATCGGGCTCTATGCCGATGACGCCGAGCCGCCGGATGACGAGCGGGTCGAATGTAGCTCCAAGCGCGAGTGCGGCATCCGCGCTGCCGGCTTTGGCCGCGCGCTGCAGTATCAGCCGTGCGGAGATCAAATCGCCGTTCTGGAGAAAATCTTGTCCGCGTTTGACCAGGTTCGCGATTTCGTCGTTGTCGAGCGCGGGAGCCGCGCCGACTGACGTTGATGAGGGGGGCTGCAGCGACGGTGCCGGCGAGTTATCGGGTTGCGGCGGTGACGCGTTTATCTCCTCCGCCGTGTCCGGTGCTGCGGGCAACACGTTTGCCGGAGATGGAAAGTGAACCAGTTTGACGCGATTGACAACGACCGGTCGCGTTTCGGTACCGGCCTCGACGGATCCGCCTCCAGACTTTTTGGTCGTCGGCAGCGATACCATAGCCCACGCGACGAGTGCCGCGACAATGGCCACGCCGCACATCCGCAATACAATCGGCAGCAAATGTTTGGGCTCTTCAGGGGGGACGGGAACTAGATCGGGATTGAGCGCGAGCTGACGCTGCAGTGCCAGCATTGCGCGATCGCCGCTAAACTCCCGCTGCCTCTCATTATCGCGCCGGCTACGCGGCGGCTCTCCAGTCGGTAATTGTGGAGACCGTCCGGACGGCGCCGCTGCTCGATCGCGCGCCCATGGTGGCGCATACACCAAAGCTGCATCGTGATCTTGAGCGTGGCGGATCGGAGAACTCATGATCGCCTCCCAGTGCTTTCAAGCTCCGACGGTTACAAAACGACGGTTGGTTCCTCCGCGTGGTTCATTGACGCTGGCCAGCCTGCCATTTGAGAAATTCCTGGAATAGTTTTTCGCGCATTTCCGGGCTGCTTGCCTCGTCGCCTCCGCCCGACGCGTGCCGCGTCGCCAGGAATTGATCGAACTGCGCGTGCGTTACGGCTTGCATCGACTGCTTCTCGCGGTTGCGATCAAGCCACTCTTGAGCCGCTCCAAATCGCGTCCAGCCGGGCACGACGGCAGCGAGATTTGTCTCTCGCCACTTTGGATGACGCGGCGGCTCCTGGAATTCTGCAAGCCTCGGAAAGAACGCTTCGACAAACTTGGCGATGCGGCGATAGCGATCTGTATCTCGCGGCCAATTGTAGGCGATGAGTACGGCGCCAACCGCGACCGTGTTAATGTCGTGGCCACTCTCGACCATACCGGGGTAGTCGGTACTGCTGAGCACCGCAGGCAGGTATTCGTCCTGCAACGGCTTTGCGAATGGTACCGGCAGAAAGCGGAATCCATCGGCGGCGCGTAGCTTGAGCATCGATGCAGCGGGTTGGCCGGCGATCAGCACTGTCGCAGCAATTTCGCCGGTTTTGAGCTTCTCGAATGCGTCGGCTTGCCCCATATTGACCTCTTCGGCCTTGATGCCCAGCCGCCGAAAAATATCGCGCGTCGATAGTTGGCTCCCGCTGCCGATATCGCTGAAATTGACTTTTTTGCCATTGAGTTGGTCAAGCGTGTCGATTCCCGAATCGGCGCGCACCACGAGATGCATTTCCTCGTTGAAAAGCTTGGTTATGTAGACGATTTTGTCGTCAATGTTGCCGATCTCGCCGCTACTGCGAAACTCATCGAGCAAAACCGACTGTGTTATGCCGAGATCGACGCCCTTGAGGAAGCGGACGTCGCGAATGTTCTGGCCGCCGCCTTTTCCGACCACCGGCAGGACGCGAAAATTATCGCCATCGTCGAGTACAGCCGATAGATCGTATGCGATGCTCAGATAGGTCGCGTTCGGATTGCCAGACACGATCGCAATCGTGTTGGCGTTCAGACGTTCGCCGAGGCTTCCGAGATTAGGTTTGTCTGGTATTGGTTGGCCGCCGGCGCGCCCATCCGGACCGAATTGCAGGGAAACCGCTGCGGTCAGCGAAATCGCGACCAATATGCAAAGCACCTGAAATGGCCGGTGCGGCCGCCATAAGCCTCCCCACATGTCGTCCCCCGAACGGCGGACCTACGCCTTACGCAACACACACACACTTGCGTTGCAGATCCGCAACGTCTGACACTCCAATGCCGCGCTTGCGAGTTGCGCGCGTTAAATTGCGATACGCGGTCGTGCGCGGTCGTGAGCGAATGATCGGCAAGCATTGGGGCGTCGATGTGATCTTGATTGGATGATTCCGGGGCGCTTTTGCCCTAATTCCACCGGACGGTCCGAAAGATGTTCGATCATGACGTGGAATTAAGGCGCGCTTCTCTTGGTACCGAGCAGGATTGTCCGCTTCTGCTTGTTATGAGTCCGCGCCCTAGACCCTGATCCAATTCGATTGAATCGGATCAGGGTCTGGATTTTGCGTCTGAGCATGATCTTATCCGAAAACCGGTTCCCACTTTTCGGGATCATGCTCTAAGTCGCAGCCGCAGCGCCGGCCACTGCGCGCTCGGTCTGCCGATCCTTGCCGCGACCTTCGCTTGCCGGAAACACCAGCGATTTGATGACGACCGGCACCGCGCCCGAGGTGTCGAGGATGGCGCCGATGTCGATATAGTCGAAATCCTTCAGTTCCAGACCGTCGATCGAAACGATCGGATTTTTCAGCTTCATCTCTTCGCAATAGTGAATGCCGATCAAGCCGCCGACGTCGCCGTCGCCGACCAGCACTAGCGGATGGCCGCGCGCCAGCACCGTTTGCAGTCCCTCCGCGACCCCATTGCAGAAATCGTCGAGCCGCCGATACGTCGCCGAGCCGCGCCACGGCACGAACACCGCGACCGGACTTTCGCCGTCGCCGAGATCGAGCCGCGCCAGCGCCGCCTTGATCGTCGCGGCAATGGCGGCGGCATCGATGGTGTCGCCGCCGAGCGGCAGCGTCGGCGCGATGACCGGCACGTTGCGCAGCGGCAGCGTCTCCAACGGCGCCACGAAGATCGTCGAGCCGGATACCTGCACCGTATATTGCGAGGCGCCGATCACGGTGGCGCGGATGCGCGCGTCGGGCCGCGCTAGTTGCGGTCCGCCCGTAAGCCGCGCGCGAATTTCGGCCGCGAGCTGCGGGCCGATATCGCCGTAGCCTTTGGCCTCGCCGCCATAAATATATTCGGACACCCCGCCGGAAAAACTCACGTCGGACACCTCGCCGCGAAACTTGAGCGGCTCGAGCCGCAACAAGGCGGCGCCGCCGGCGCGCGGGGAGCCGCCGCGCATCGCCGCGAACAAACCGTCGGCCATGCGCGCGGCGAGCGCGCGTGCCGCGTCTTCGGTCAGCATCGCGCCCGGCGCGAGCTTTAATCCGAGCTCCGCGCCGAAGCGGCGGCCGGCCTCTTCGAGCCGGACGATGCGGCGACTTTCGTCGAGCACGATGAGCCGGGCGCCGACGTCGAGCGCGGTGACGTCGATCACCTTGCCGTCGGCGCAGACCGCGATCTTCGCGGTGCCGCCGCCGACGTCGACATTCATCGCCGCCGCGCCGTTGCGGATCGAGCGTGCCGCCGCGCCCGAGCCGTAAGCCGCCATCACCGATTCCAGACTGTCGCCGGCTGAGACCGCGACCATTTTGCCCGCTTGCCGCGCGAACAATTCGCCGATCGCGCGCGCGTTCTTCCGCCGCACCGCGACGCCGGTCAGAATGAGCGCGCCGGTATCGATCTCGTCCGGGTCGATTTTTGCGTCTTTATATTGGCGCTCGATGAAGGCGCCGAGCGCATCGGCGTCGATCGTGTCTTCGGCCGCATACGGCGTGAGCAGGATGTCGGACTGATAAAAGCTCTCGCGCTCGGTGACGACGTAGCGGCTATCGAGCCGCTCCAGCACGATGCGCGAAAATACCAGGTGCGAGGTCGACGAGCCGATATCGACGCCGACGGAAAGCACGCACAGCTCGTCTTCCTCGCCGAAGGTGCGCCCGGTATTGGAGAAAAAGATGCGGCCGCCCTGGGGCTCGTCGCTCATGCGGTTACCCTGTCATCGTCCGCGAAAGCGGGCGATCAAGTAACCGAAATGTTTTCGCGAATGTGCGTAGACCGGTTCGCGACAGTGTGTACTGGGTGCCCCGCCTTCGCGGGGCATGACAATGCAAGGAGCGTGTGTGCCGCGTACTCATTCCTTCGGCAGCAAGCCGCGGTAATCGCGCTCGTAATATTCCGGCCGCATGCGGTTCTCGGCGCCCTCGGCCTTCATGCGTTCGGCGTATTCCCGGCGCAGGAACGGATCCTCCATGTAATAGGGGATCGCGGTGCCGCCCTCGGGAATATCCATCGCCGTGTAATCGATGTGCTTCTCGCCGGGCGGGCCGGGCTCGCGGCCGGGGTTGTACGGCCCGAACCAGGCGGTGAGCCGGAACGGCTCCTTCGATGCGCCGAAATGTTGGTGGAACCAGCGCGCGCCGCCGGGCGCCGCCGACACCATGCCGACCGGTTCGTAATCGACGCGCTTGACCTCGGCGGCCTTGCCGTCTTGCCACGGGGTGAGGCCGAGCTGCTCCGGCCAAGTGTAAGTGTAGCCCTTGCCTTTGACGCAGATCAGCACGGCGGCCGAAGTGTGCGCGTGCGCCTTGGAATAATGGCCGTTCTCGTGCTGGCCGATCCACAGATAGAAGGTGTTGCCGGTCATGAACGGCTCGACGCGGCGCCAACCGGGCGAACGGCGGTTGTCCAGCGGCAAATCGCAATTGACGATGTCGGGAATGAAATTGGTGCGCCGCATGGCGAGCCCGCGCACCGGATCTGGCTCGATGTCGTCCTTGTATTTGTAGAAATCGTCGGCGCCCGAAAAGCGGTCGCGGAACTGATACGGGCAATCGAAGATCATTTCGGCGTTGTTGATAAGGTTCATCAGATTGGGCGCGGTGGTGCCGGCAAGCAGCAGCGCCGGCGCCGAGCCGGCATTGACGATGCGGTGCATGGCGTTGACGGGGATCGAGAACAACGAGCCCTTCTGCCATTCGAACACGTGGCGCTTGGCTTCGCCGTCGAGCCAGACCTCGGTCGAGCCGCGGCCTTCGACGACCAGATAGATTTCCTCGTAGATGTGCTTTTCGGCGTTGAGCGCGCCGGCGCCGGGCACTTCGACGACGTAGGCGCCCCATTTGCCTTCGGTGCCGTGCAGCTGGATGTAGCTGCCGCGCCCGCCCATGCGCGGCCAATCCTTCAGCGGCAGATTTTGCACCTTGCTCACCCCGATATCGCGGTAGATCGGGATGTCCTCGGATTCCATGAATAGGTCGTACGGCGTCTTCGGCCGGTTGAACTTGCCGAATCCGGCGCGCTTGAAACCCGACGGCTCGTGCCAATGAACTTGGCCGGCGATTTCGTGCATGGCGTAACTTTCGCTCGATTGCGCAAGCCTTTACCCCATGTACAATGCGCCCCAAGCGTTTGCAATGTCATACCGAGGAGCGCTCCATGCGCGCGCGAAAGTGAGCGTGTCATGCCGATGAACAAGCCGCATCTGGAGTTCCACAAGGTCGACTTAAATCGAGGCTGGGCGACGCCGCCGGGCTACCCGGCCGGCATCCAGCAGAAAATCCTGGCGAGCGACCTCGACGAGACCCGCAAAATGGGCAGCCGCACCCGGCTTTTGCGCATTGGGCCCGGCGTCTTCACCACCGCGCCGTTCGTCCACGACCACTGGGAAGAGGTGTATTTGCTGTCGGGCGATCTCGTCGTCGGCAATGACGCCAGAGGGCAGGGCGGCGAGAGCTTCGAGGCGCCGACCTATGCCTGCCGTCCGCCGGGCGTCTACCATGGGCCGTTCAAGTCCGAGCGCGGCTGCATGCTCTATGAGATTCATTATTACGATGAGAGCAAGACATGACGTCTTGTCATCGTCCGCGAACGCGGACGATCCAGTAATCGAAATCCATAAGGCAAAGTCACGGCAAATCGCGCGGTGACTACTGGATGCTCCGCCTTCGCGGAGCATGACAGTGTAGTGAAAGGGCAGCAGAAACGGTGTCAGCATCGGAGCAAATCAAGCCGGTCCGGCGCTCGTATCTCGCGGCGGCAGAAAATTTTGCCTCGGGCAAGGCAACGCCGCGGCAATTCCTCGAACGTTCGCTCGAATTGCTTGAATACTGGGAGCCGCGGATCGGCGCCTTCGTCGTCACCGACCTGCCGGCCGCGCGCGCGGCGGCGGATCGATCCGTCGAACGCTGGCGTAGCGCGAAGCCGCGCTCGCCGATCGACGGCATGCCGGTCGGCATCAAGGACGTCATCGAGACGGTCGACATGCCGACGCAGATGGGCTCGCCGCTGTTTTCCGGCTGGCGCTCGGAAAAGGACGCCGCATCCGTGCGCGCGCTGCGCGACGCCGGCGCGGTGATCCTCGGCAAGACGGTGACGACGGAATTCGCCGCCTCGCATCCGCGCGGCACGCGCAATCCGTGGAATACCGCGCACACCCCGGGCGGTTCGTCGAGCGGCTCGGCGGCCGCCGTCGCCGCCGGCATCGTAGCCGCCGCGCTCGGCACCCAGGTGATCGGCTCGACCATCCGGCCGGCGAGTTTTTGCGGCTGCGTCGGCTTCAAGCCGAGCGTCAATGCGCTCAACCGCGAGGGCAGCCACGATTATCAGAGCCAGAGCTGCACCGGCATTCTCGGCGCCTCGCTCGGCGACGTCTGGCAGGTCGCCCACGAGATTGTCGCCCGGGTCGGCGGCGACGCCGGCACGCCCGGCCTGCAGGGACCGGACGCGCTGCCGCCGGCGGCGAAGCCGCGCCGCCTCGCCGTGCTCGAAACCGCCGGCTGGGAGGCCGCCTCGGCCGGCGCCAGAGAAAAGCTCGACGAATGCGCGATGCGGCTCAAATCCGCCGGCATCGAGGTGCGCACCCGGCACAACGACGACAAGGTCGCGGCGCTGGAAACCGATCTGGTTCACGCCGCCGAACTGTCGCACCGCTGCAACGGTTGGGAGACGCGCTGGTTTTTCCGCACCATGCGCGAGCGCGACGCAAGCAAATTAAGCCGCGCCATCATGGAGCGCGCGCAGAAATACGAGGAGCTGACGCTCGCCGAGCATCGCGCCGATCTCAAAGACCGGGCGCGGCTGCGCGCGCTTCATGCCGAACTGACGGCGCGCTGCGATGCCTGCATCGCGCTCGCCGCGCCGAGCGGCGCGCCGGCGGGGCTTTCTTCGACCGGCAATCCGGAATTCGCGGTGCCGGCTTCGCTGCTCGGCGTGCCGGCGCTGTCGCTGCCCGTGTTCGAGGTGGGCGGCATGCCGCTCGGCTTGCAGGTGATCGGCTTTTTCGACCGCGACGCCGATGCGTTCGCCATTGCGGGCTGGCTGATGTCTTGGCTGGCGCAGGCGGGGTGAGAGATCGCATGCGCACGATCGACGCCTTCAATCACTTTTTTCCCAAGCGCTATTACGAGGCGCTGTTGGAAACGCCGGCGGGCGCCAAGGATCTCGGCAAGCGCGTGCGCGGCATTCCGGCGCTGTCGGACGTCGATTTGCGGCTTCGCATCGTCGAGTCCTTCGACGATTACACCCAACTCCTCTCGCACGGTTTGCCGCCGATGGAGCGGCTGTGGGGGCCGGACCAATCGCCGGACATGGCGAAGATCGGCAACGACGGCCTTGCCGAAGTCGTCGCCAAACATCCAAAGCATTTCGCCGGCTGGTCGGCCTTGCTGCCGATGAATGCGCCGCAGGCCGCGGCCAAGGAGGCCGAACGCGCGCTCGCAAACGGCGCCAACGCCATCCAACTCGGCACCAACGCCAACGGCGTGCCGCTCGACGCGCCGCAGTTTCTGCCGATCTTCGAGGCGATCGCCAAATCCGGCAAGCCGATCCTGCTGCATCCGGCGCGCACGCGCGACATGCCGGATTATCCGACCGAGACATATTCCAAATACGAAATCTGCAGCGTGCTCGGCTGGCCTTACGAGACCGGCGTGACGCTGGCGCGCCTGATCTTCTCCGGCATCATGGACCGCTATCCCGAACTGAAAGTGATCGCGCACCATCTGGGCGGCGTCGTGCCGTACCTCGAAGGCCGCGTCGGCCACTCGTTCGATCAACTCGGCGTGCGCACCTCGGACGAGGATTACGGCGCGCTGTTGAAATCGCTCAAAAAGCGGCCGTACGATTATTTCAAGGATTTCTACGGCGACACCGCGGTCGAAGGCGCGCGCGCGGCGACCGTCTGCGGGCTGGATTTCTTCGGCGCCGACCACGTGCTGTTCGCGTCCGATTGCCCGTTCGACAAGGAAAAAGGGCCGGGCTACATCCGCGACACCATCAAGGTGCTCAACTCGCTGCCGCTGTCGAACGCCGAGCGCGAGAAAATCTGCTGGCGCAACGCCGTAAAGTTGTTCGGGTTGGCGGGATAAATTACCTCTCCCCGCAAGCGGGGAGAGGGAGATCACTCATCCACCACATGCGCGCGCAAAATGCCGATGCCGGCGATCTCGACTTCGAGCGTGTCGCCGGGCTTCATCCACAATGGCGGCTTGCGGCTGTGGCCGACGCCTTCGGGCGTGCCGGTGGCGATGACGTCGCCCGGCGCGAGCGCGGTGAAATCCGAGCAGAACGCGACGATCTGCGGGATCGAATAGATCAACTGATCGGTGGTCGTGTGCTGCACCTCATTGCCGTTGAGCCGCGTGATCAAGCTCAGCCGGCCGGGATCGGGAATTTCGTCCGTGGTGACGAGCCACGGCCCGAGCGGCCCGGTGCCGGGAAAATTCTTGCCGGAAGTCACGGAGAATTTCTGGTAGTCGCGCACGCTGCCGTCGACGAAGCAGGTATAGCCGGCGACGTGATCGAGCGCGCGCTCGGCCGCGATGTGACGGCCGCCCTTGCCGATGACGCAAGCAAGCTCGCCCTCGAAATCGAAATTGTCGGAAACCTTCGGCCGGATCAGCTCGCCGCCGTGACCGACCAGCGTATCGGCGAAGCGCGCGAACATGCTCGGCTGCTTCGGCAGTTCGCGACTCATCTCGGCGGCATGCGAGCGGTAATTGATGCCGGCGCAGAGAATTTTTTCCGGACTCGGGATCACCGGCAGGAATTTGATCGCGCCCAGCTTGCGATCGGGCTTATTGTCCTTGGCGGCTTTGTGCATTGCCGCCAAGGCGCCGGCGCCGGCGGCGAGCGCGGCGCGCAGATTTGGCTGGCCGATTTTATCGTTCAGCGTCACTACGCCGTCGCCGCTTGCCGCGCCGAAACCTTCCTTGCCGTCGGCGGCAAAACTTAAAAGCTTCATTGTTATGCCTCCACTGCGCATTCGATTCCGCCGCCGTGCGATACGGCCGCGGTATGCATATTCCACATTCATAGCATGATGAATTGCGGCATTTATTCTACTCACGCCGGATACATTTGTGCCAGACTGACGCCGCACCTTCTGGCGCCCCCTGACCGCCGCGGGAAACGTTCACAGCAGGGGATGAGGAGATCGCAATGGACATCAAGGTCGGCAAGCAGGCGATCGCCGAAGCGACGAAGAAACTCAGGAACTGGGGCCGCTGGGGCAAAGACGATCACATCGGCACGCTCAACCAGGTCGCGCCGCAGGACATCGTCAAGGCGGCAAGCCTCATTCGCACCGGCAAGGTTTTCGCGCTCGGCATTCCGCTCGATGCCAACGGGCCGCAGACCGGCCTGTTCGGCGGCCGCTTCAATCCGATCCATCAGATGCTGGCGACCGGCACCGATGCGATCGCCGGGCGGCAGGACTGGAACAAGGTCCGCTACGCCGACGACACGTTGATGCTGTGCGTGCAGGGCGCCACGCACTGGGACGCGCTCGGCCACGTGTTCTACGAGGACAAGGCCTATAACGGCCACGACGCCAAGCTGATCGATTCCAAGGGATTGAACGTGCTCGGCATCGAGCACTCGAAAAACAAAATGGTCGGCCGCGGCGTGCTGCTCGACATCGCCCGCTTTCGCGGCGTGCCGTGGCTCAAGGACGGCGAAAGCATCGCCAACGACGAGCTCGACAAATGCGCCAAGGAGCAAAACGTGTCGATCGGCCGCGGCGATTTCGTCATCATTCGCACCGGCCAGATGGAGCGCTGCCTCACCGAAAAGGCCTGGGGCGGTTATGCTGGCGGCGACGCGCCGGGCGTCAAATTCGAGAACTGCTATTGGTGCCAGGACAAACAGATCGCGGCGATCTGCACCGATACCTGGGGCGTCGAGGTGCGGCCGAACGAAACCACCGAGGCGAACCAGCCGTGGCACTGGGTGGTGATCCCGGCCATGGGGCTTTGCATGGGCGAAATGTTCTATCTCAAGGAGCTCGCGGAAGATTGCGACGACGACGGCGTCTACGAGTTCTTCTTTTGCGGGCCGCCGCTCATCATCACCGGCGGCACCGGTTCGCCGATCAATCCGCAGGCGATAAAATGACGCTGTAGGCGTCATCCCGGACGGGCGAAGCCCGATCCGGGCTCGCGTGCCGATTATTCCGCCGTCACCCCCGGGCTTGACCCGGGGGTCCATACGGCGCTTCAACAAGCGCGAATGCTGCATGGATGCCTGGCATAGGCGAGCGAAGCGACGCCGTTCTTCGAACGGCTATGCCCGGCAATGACGATGGGAGGAGTAGTGCGATGCCCCGCTACCTCAAGCGCGGAATGGACGCGAGCGCGATCAAGGCGGCCGACGCCAAGGTGCGCCAGACGGTCGAGACCATCCTCGCCGATATCGACGCGCGCAAAGATGCGGCCGTGCGCGAGCTGTCGCAGAAATTCGACAACTGGACGCCGGCCTCGTTCAAGCTGACGCCGCCGGAGGTCGAGCGCGCCATCGGCCAGGTGCGCAAGCGCGACCTCGACGACATCAAATTCGCCCAGGCGCAGGTGCGCAATTTCGCGCAAGCGCAGAAAGACACGCTGCGCGATCTCGACGTCGAGACGCTGCCCGGCGTGGTGCTCGGCCACCGGCACATCCCGGTCAATTCGATCGGCTGTTACGTGCCGGGCGGGCGCTATCCGATGGTGGCGTCGGCGCATATGTCGATCGTCACCGCGCGCGTCGCCGGCGTGAAGCACATCATCGCCTGCGCGCCGCCGTCTAAGGGCGGGCCGCATCCGGCGATCGTGGCGGCGATGCATTTCGGCGGCGCCGACGAGATTTTCGTGCTCGGCGGCGTGCAGGCGGTCGCCGCCATGGCGCTCGGCACCGAGACCATCGCCGCGGTCGACATGATCGTCGGGCCGGGCAACGCCTATGTTGCCGAGGCCAAGCGGCAATTGTTCGGCCGCGTCGGCATCGATCTCCTCGCCGGGCCGACCGAGACGTTGATCATCGCCGACGACACGGTCGACGGCGAAATCTGCGCCACCGACCTGCTTGGCCAGGCCGAGCACGGCCCGACCTCGCCCGCGGTGCTGATCACCAATTCGGAAAAGCTCGCCCGCGCTACCATGAAAGAAGTCGAGCGGCTGCTGACCATCCTGCCGACCGCCGACATCGCCGGCCAAGCGTGGGCCGACTACGGCGAGGTCATCGTCTGCGCCGACGAGGCCGAAATGGTGCGCGAGGCCGACCGCGTTGCGTCGGAGCACGTGCAGGTGATGACGCGCGATCCGGATTATTTCCTCAACAACATGAAGAATTACGGCTCGCTGTTCCTCGGCCCGCGCACGAATGTTGCCTACGGAGATAAAGTGATCGGAACAAATCATACCCTGCCGACCAAGAAGGCGGCGCGCTATACCGGCGGACTGTGGGTCGGCAAGTTTCTGAAAACCTGCACCTATCAGAAAGTGCTCACCGACGCGGCGAGCGCCACGATGGGCGAAGTCTGCTCGCGGCTGTGCATGCTCGAAGGCTTTGTCGCGCACGCCGAGCAGGCCAATGTGCGCGTGCGCCGCTACGGCGGCCGCAACGTGCCTTACGCGCAGGCGGCGGAGTGACGTGACTGCGATCGATCTCGCCAAAACGCCGTCCTTCCGCCTCGACGGCAGGCGCGCGTTGGTCACCGGCGGCGGGCGCGGCATCGGGCTTGCGGCGGCGTCGGCCTTGGCGGCGGCCGGCGCCCAGGTCACGCTCGCGGCGCGCACCAAATCCGAGATCGAGGCAGCCGCGGCCGCGATCCGCGCGCGCGGCGATCGCGCCGATGCGCTGGTGCTGGACGTGACCGACGTCGAAGCCGTGCGGCGCGCAATCGCCGCCGCCGCGCCGTTTCAGGTTCTGGTCAATAATGCCGGGATGAACCGGCCGGCCTATCTGCCCGACGTCAAGGTCGAGGATTTCGACGCCATCTTTGCGCTCAATGTGCGCGCGGCGTTCTTTGCGGCGCAGGCGGTGGCGCTGCGGCTTCTCGAGGCAAAACTGCCCGGCTCCATCATCAATATCTCGTCGCAGATGGGCCACGTCGGCGCCGCGCGCCGCACCGTCTATTGCGCGTCGAAACACGCCATGGAGGGTTTCACCAAGGCGATGGCGATCGAGCTTGCGCCGCACAACATTCGCGTCAACAGCCTCGGACCGACGTTTCTCGAAACGCCGATGACAAAACCGTTCTTCGAGAACAAGGTGTTTCGCGACGAGGTGCTGTCGAAGATAAAACTCGGCCGCCTCGGCCAGCTCGACGAAGTGACCGGCGCCATCGTGTTTCTTGCCTCCGACGCTGCCTCGCTGATGACCGGCTCGGCGCTCGTGCTCGACGGCGGCTGGACCGCGGAGTGAGTGCAATGGACGACGCAGAATTGCGGCGGCAGATCGTCGGCACCTGGCGGCTCGTCTCGGTCGTTTATGAAGATCAAGCGACCAAGGAGCGCGTGCCGGTCTATGGCGAGCATCCCAAGGGCATTCAGATCGCAACCCCCGGGGGCCGCTGGCTCGCGCTGATGACCGCGGAAAACCGTCCGGTGCCGAAGACCGAGGCGGATCGCGCGCAGGCGCTGAAATCCATGATCGCCTATACCGGCCGCTACCGGGTCGAAAACGGCAAGGTCGTCACCAAAGTCGAGGTGGCGTGGAACGAGGCCTGGGTCGGCAGCGAGCAGGTGCGCGCCATCCGCTTCGACGGCGACAAACTCTACATCGAGAGCCCGCCAATGCCGCACCCGAACATCAGCGACAAGACGGTGCGGGTGATCGTCGTGTGGCAGCGGGAGGAGTAAGTTCACGTCTCCCCGTGCACGGCCCGCCTTCGCTCGCTCAGCGAGCTACGGCGGGTTTGAGTCCGCCGACCCTCCTACGCTCGCGTTGCGAGCTTTGGAGGGTTTGAGTTCACCGAAGCGCGGAGCGCGTAGGTGGAAGCGCGGAGCGCGAAGGCGGAGGAGAGGTATTGCGGTCTTACAACGCGAACACCTGCGGGTTCACGCAATTCGGCAATTTATGTCCCGCCAGGAACGCCAGAATATTGTCGACGACAATCGCCGCCATTTCCTCGCGCACTTCCGGCGTGGCGCTGCCGAGATGCGGCGTGAGCACGACATTGAGCATTTTTCGTAAGCTCTTGTCGACCTTGGGCTCGCGCTCGAACACGTCGAGACCGGCGCCGGCAATCTGTTTCTTCGCCAACGCGCGGATCAGCGCGGCCTCGTCGACGAGCGCGCCGCGCGCGGTGTTGATCAGGAACGCCGTTTTTTTCATCATGCCGAGCTCGCGCGCGCCGATCTGATGTCGCGTCTGTTTGTTGAGCGGCGAATGCAGCGAGACGAAATCGGATTCGCGCAGCAATTGATCGAGCGGCACGTAGGTAAGGCCGGCCTCGCGCTCCTCGTGCTCCGGCTTGCGCCGCGGCGTCCAATACAGAACGCGCATGGCAAAACCGTGCGCCCGGCGCGCCACCGCTTTGCCGATCAAGCCGCCGCCGCCGATGAGCCCGATTGTTTTGCCCCATACGAAGGAGCCCATCAAATGCGCCGACTGGCCGCCGGGGAATTTCCCGGCGCGCGCCATCCGGTCGCCCTCCAGCATGCGCCGCGCCACCGCAATCATCAGGCCGAAAGTGAGATCGGCGGTCGCTTCGGTGGTGATCGGCGCCGTCACGGTGACGGGAATGCGCCGGGCGGTTGCCGTCTCGACGTCGATGTTGGACGCCGTGATCGATTGCGCCGCGATCAGGCGCAGTTTCGGATTGGCCATGATCACGGCGCGGTCGATCTGGTCATGCAGGAGACAAAACAGAATATCCGCCTTGCGCACGGCGGCAATCAGCGTGCGCTTGGAAATGATCCGGCTCGAGTCGGCGAACACGGCCACCCTCGCCACCGCGCGCAAACGTTTCAGCGCATGCTCGGACACCGGCTGGGTGACGAAAATGCGCGGGCGCGGCGCGTTCATCAGACGAGCCACCGCACCACGCCGGCGACGCCGTCGACCGCAACCTGGGCGCCGTCCGGAATGCGCCGCGTCGCATCGAGCACGCCGAGCACCGCCGGAATGCCGCGCTCGCGGGCGAGCGAAGCCAGGTGCGAGGTCGAGCCGCCAAGCTCGGCGACGACGCCGCCGACGCGCGGCAAGATGTGGCTCAATGCCGGCCCGGCGACGCGCGTCACCAGGATATCGCCCGGGCCGACGCGGGTGAGTTCGCATTCGCAGTTCACCACCACGGCGCGGCCGGAGCCCCAGCCGATGCCCGCGGGATGGCCGTTCAAGCCGGGATGTTTGAGCCAGATTTCATCCGGCACCTGGGCCGGTGCGACATGCAGAGGCCGCGCCTGCAGGAGCTTGAAGCCTGCTTCGTCCAGCGCCCATTCGATCTCGACCGGCATGCCAAGCAGGTCTTCGGCCTTGCGCATCAGGCGGCCGAGCGCGGTGGCTTGACCGGCTTCGAGGCAGGGCGTGCTTGCCAGCGCTTGCGGCACCGCTTGCGGCGAAGTGCCGGCGCCAGTCCCGGCGCCAGTTCCGGCGCCATGCACGCAAGCTTCGCGGTAGTGCTTGCGGCCGGCAACGTTGGAGCGCACGAAACCCTGGCGGGAAAGCACGATGCGGTCCGGCACCACTTCGCCCTGGGCAATCGTCGAACCGAGCCCCCAGGTGGCGCTGAGCAGCATCTGGCCGTCGGCGGTTTCGCTCAAACCGCCGCCCGATGCGCGCGCGGCAATGAGCGGCTGCACCAGCACCGCCATCGCGGTGTCGGCGGGATCGAGCCCGTGCTGGGCCATGGAGCGCCGCGCATTGGTGGTCCATAGCGCCGCCCAGCAGGCGCGCAGCGCGGTGAGGAATTCGCCGTCGTCGCTAACACCGAGAAAGCTCTCGAACTGACCGGCGAAGCTCGCGCCGGCGCGATCCTCGATCAGCGCCGAAGAGCGCACCGCCGCCGGTTTTTCCTCGGCCCACCAGGCCGTGAGCACGTCGGAGAGAACGTCGGGCGCGAGATCGCTCTGATAGAGTTTCAGCCGGATTTCGACCGCAAGCCGCCGCTGCGTCGGCATGTCGGCTTGCGGGAAGTCGCGCAGCAAATCCATCAGACCGAGATGCGCGATCTGCCGCCGATAGGCATCGGCGGCGATGCAAAAACCGCCGGGCGTCGGCAGGCCGGCATGCGCGAGCGCCGCAAGATTCGCGGCCTTCGGCCCGACGCGTTCGGGCTCGCGCGCGGCGGGGGAGGAAAGGGGGAGGATGAAAGCGGACGCCATCAGCTAATCTCTCAATCCGTCACCCTGAGGTGCTCAGCCAAAGGCCGAGCCTCGAAGGGCGACGGCCCGGGCCGTGCATCCTTCGAGGCTCGCTGCGCTCGCACCTCAGGATGACGGTACATAAGTTGTACGCGATTGTTATTTCACGTGATCGCCGTAGCCGGGCAGCGGATCGACCACGGTGATCTGTTTGACCGGGAAGTGGGAGACGATCTCGATTGTGTTCTTGTGCACGATCAGCATTTCCTCGATGCGCACGCCGTAGCGGAAGTTCTTGCCATGCTGCGTCTCGAGCGCAAAGGTCATCCCTTCCTTGATCTCGACCGGATGATCGAGCGACCAGATGCGCGAAATCACCGGCGGATCGTATTGCGCCAGGCCGAGCCCGTGGCCCCAAAGGTTCGCCGCCGCCTGGTCCTCGTCTTCGTAGCCCCAGGTCTCCATGGCGGAGGGCCATTTGAGCGCGATATCGCGGGTGGTGGCGCCGGCCTTCACCGCGCCGATGGAGTCATAGAGCCACTTCAGCGCGATGTCGTAGGTGTCTTTCTGCTCCTGGGTAGGCTCCTTGCCGACGCAATAGGTGCGGTAATAACAGGATTTGTAGCCGTTCCAGGTCAGCGCGGCCAAATCCATGAACACGATGTCGCCGGGCTGGATGATGCGGTCGGAGAAGTTGCGCCAGTTCGGCCAGGTGTTCGGGCCGGACGAGACGATGACGTCCTCGACGTCCTCCATGCCGGGGAAGTTATAAAGGTATTCCATCAGGTGCGCGGTCACCTGGTTCTCGGTGATGCCGGGGCGCAAAAATTTCATGCATTCCCAATGCGTGGCGTCGCCGATGGCGCCGACGATGCGGAAGCATTCCTGCTCGTCCTCGTTCTTGACCGCGCGCGCTTCCATCATCGGGGTCATGCCGTCGGTCCAGTTGATATTGTTCTCCTTGAAGATGTTGATCATGTTGATGTCGATGAAGTCGCAACCGAGTTTCTGGCCGGCGACGCCGTTTTCCTTCATCGCTTGCAACACCGCCTTGGTGAACTTGGTCACCTGCTGGGTCGCGGCCGGACCGGCGGCGCCTTTGATCCAGGTGAACGAGTGGCGCACGTTCTTCTTCGGCAGCCACGGCGAGTGGCGCTCGACCTGGATGCCGATGTCGCCCTGCTCGAACAATATCGGCCGGCCGTCGCCGCACAGCATGGCGTAGCGCAATCCCGGCTTGAGCCGGGTCCAGCCCGGCGACATCACGCCGGTGATATAGCGAGAGTTCTCGTCGTACATACACAAAAGCGCGCCGAGACCGTGCTTTTTCATCATCGCCCGCGCGCGCTCGATACGATATTCGCGCAGCCGGTCCCAGTTGACCCGCTGCTGCCAATCCGTCCCGGAGATGCCGAAATTCGCTCCCATGTCGTTCTCCCGCTGCGCGTTGCTACGCGCACTAGTGTCGGAAAAATCCCGATCATGCAAGCCACCCGATGCAATTGCGCAGAGGGCGCCAGCAATGCGATCCCGGCATGGCCTGCCGCGACCAAGTTTTGACCTGGTCGCGCGTTTTGCCGAAGGCGCGGCAGGCGCGAGAGGGGGTAGCGCCCCTCACATCTTGCCGTCCAGCACTTCCGGATTGACGCAATCCGGCGGCCGGCGGCCGTCGAGCAGCGCGAAAATGTTGTCCACTACGAGATTGGCCTGGTGCTCGCGCAGCGCACGCACGGCGCTGCCGAGGTGCGGGGTGAGCACCACGTTCGGCAGCTTGCGCAGCGCCGCGGCGATCCGCGGCTCATGCTCGAAGACGTCGAGCCCGGCGCCGGCGATCTGTCCGGCCTTAAGCGCGCGGATCAAGGCGGCCTCGTCGACGTGCGGTCCACGCGCGGTGTTGATGAGGATCGCCGTCTTCTTCATCAGTCCCAACTCGCGGGCGCCGATCTGATGACGCGTATTGCTGTCGAGCGGCGAATGGACGGAGACGAAATCGGATTGGCGCAGCAATTGATCGAACGGCATGTAAGTGAGGCCGGCCTCGCGTTCTTCGCTTTCCGATTTGCGGCGAGGATCGTAATAGAGCGTGCGCATCGAAAAGCCGGCGGCACGGCGGGCCACCGCCTGGCCGACGCGGCCCGCTCCGACCAGCCCCAGCGTGCTGCCGCAGACCCCGGCGCCGGCGAGATGGAGCGATTGCGAGCCCGGAAATCCTCCCGCGCGCACCAATTCGTCGCCTTCCACGATGCGGCGGGCGACGGCGAGAAGGAGGGCGAAGGCGATGTCGGCGGTGGCTTCATGGACCACCGGCGCGATCACCGTTACCGGAATGCGGCGCCGCGTCGCCTCGGCAACGTCGATGCGGTCCGGCGTGGTGCACATCGAAGCCACCGCCCTCAACTTCGGGTTGGCCGCGAGCACATCGCGATCGACGGTGTCGTGGAGCAGCGCGAACAGGAGATCGTGTTTGCGCAGCGCCGCGCATAGCTTGCCCTTCGCCAGGATGCGGCTGCTGTCGCGATTCACTGTGATGTCGGCGACCCGGCGCAGCCGCGTAAGCGCGCTCTCGCCCACCGGCTGCGTGACAAAAATGCGCGGCCGCATCAGTGCGCCCAATTTAGCGCTCATGTGCCGGCTCCCGTTCTCTCCGTATTTTCGGTTTGGCGCCGCGCTCGGCGGCTAAAGGCCGGCGCGGTTGTTGCCCTTCACGGCCGGGTTGACGACGTTGACGGGCCATTGACCGGTCAGGACCCGGCGCACCTCGCCGGGGGCCCCAGCCTGAAGCCCGACCATGGCTTGTTCGCTGTACCAGGCGGCATGCGGGGTAATGATGACGTTCTCTCTGCCCCGTAGCGGGTGAGGATTGGGAAGCGGTTCCGGATCGGTGGTGTCCAGCGCGCAGCCCGCTATGACTTTGGCGTCCAGCGCCCGCACCAGCGCCTCGGTATCGACGATCGGCCCGCGCGCGCAATTCACCAGATACGCCGTCGGCTTCATCTGCCGCAACGTCTCGTCGTTGATCATTTTGCGGGTTTGCGGCAGCAGCGGCGGATGCAGCGAGACGAAGTCCGCTTCGCGCAACAGCTCGCGCAGATCCACCTTCTTGGCTTTGCCGTCGTGTTGTCCGTCCTCGACGACGGGATCGAAGAACAGCACGCGCATGCCGAATGCCGCCGCCCGCACCGCCATTTGCCGGCCGATATGGCCGAAGCCGATCAGCCCCAGCGTGCTGCCGGCCAGGCGGAACATCGGCTTTCCGGGAGGCAGTTCCCACCTGCCGGCGCGGACCAGCCGATCGTACAACGCCACCTTGCGGGCGCAGGCCAGCAGCAGCGCCATGGCATGCTCGACCACCTCTTCGATGCAGTAGGTCGGATTATTGGTGACAATAATGCCGGCTTTGGTGGCCGCTTCGAGATCGATGGTGTCCACCCCGATCCCGTACCGGGCAATGATCTTGCAACCCGGCATGCGCGCCATCACGGCCGCCGTGATCGGCCCGGCATAGGTATTGAGCAGCGCATCGCAATCTCCGATATGCGGCACGAACTCGTCCGGCGTCTTGGTCTTAAGGGCGACAATCTCGGCAAGTCCGTCGAGCGTCTTTTTCTCGACGTTCCAGCGACTCCCACACGTAATCGGTGAGGACGACCTTCGCTTTCTTTGCCACCGCACCCCTCCACGGCTTTGCCTGCGCAAAGCTTTGGCGCGCGCCCGTCACGCAACGAGGGCGCGCTTGATTTATCGCAGGCCGCGCGGCCGCCGACGTCGGCCGGCCTTGCCCGTTGCAGCTCTATGCCGCGGCGCGTTTGACCACGCTTTTCGCCAGATCGCGGAACTCGCCATGGGACAACATTTTCTTGTTCTTGAGCGAGTAGGCCTTGACCGCTGCCAATATCTTGAGGGCGTCCTCCTCGGACACCTGCATGCCGATCTGCTGCAGCCAGAGATTGACCGAGTCGATGCCGCTGCCCTTGCCCATGACGACTTCCGCCGGCGGCTGTCCGACGGCGCTCCAGCGAATCGGAAACAGCTCGGTGGCGTACTTCTCGCCGCAATTCTTGAACCAGCTGGCGATGATGCCCGACTCGATCTGATACAGAGCGCTGCCGACGATGGCCTTGTTGGTGGGCACGGCCACGCCGGTCAGGCGTTGCACCAGATTGGCCAGCGAAGTGAGCTTGGTGGTGTCAATACCGACGTCGATGCCGTACATGGTTTTCAGCGCCATGACGATTTCTTCCATCGGCGCATTGCCGGAGCGCTCGCCGATGCCGAGCACGGTGGTGTGCATGACCTCGACGCCCTCGGCCAGCGCCATGATGGTATTGGCGACGCCCATGCCGAAGTCTTGATGGAAGTGCGCTTCGAGGCGTTTCTTGATGCGCTTCTGCACCTCGCGCACGAAATAGCGCATGGCATGCGGCGACACTACTCCAAACGTGTCGACGAGCGCGAGTGCATCCATGTGCCCGTCTTTGCCGACGCGCTCGATCAGATCCAACGCCCATTTCAGTTCGGCGCGCGAGAAATCGATCGGGAAGAAGACGACTTCGAGGCCATTATCGTGCGCGTATTTGGTGGCCTCGATCGAAGTCTCAATCGCCTTTTCCATCGGCCAGCGATAGGCGAGATCGACCATGTGCTTGCTGGACGGGATCTCCATCACCACGCCGTTGACGCCGGTGTCGATGGCGCGCTTGACGTCCTCTTTCATGCAGCGCGCGAATGAAAAGATCTGGGGGCCGAGTTTGCGCTTGACGATCTCCTTGATCGCCTCGTTGTCCGACGGGGAGACGATGGGCATGCCGGCTTCGATCCGGTGCACGCCGGCTTCCGCCAGCGCCTCGGCGATGCGGATTTTCTCGTCCTTGCTCAGAATGACGCCGGTCTGCTGTTCGCCATCCCGCAGGGTGACGTCATGGATCTTGATGTTTTTAGCGAATTTGAAGTCCTTGGTGACTTCGGGTGCGTAGTTCCATTCGCTGACGAACCAATTGTCGGTTTTCCAAGGCTGCTGTGCCATAACGTGCTCCCTTCGACGCCGCTCATGCGGCGAACTGCATTCGACGCGCGGATCGTATTAGACGAACTTTTTCCATGCCAGCCTCACCAAGATATTGATTTAAATCAAAGGCAACAAGGTGCGGCTCCAGTAGCTTGCCGATATTGTGGGTTGTGTGACGCATGTGACGCCGCCAGCTGAGGGCGCGTGACATGTAATGCCATGTGACCTGCGGCTCGAGCGAAAGCGGCAATGCTTTGCGCAAGCGGAGGGAGCGAAAGATGAAAAAGCTGTGCGCTTTGCTGGCGATATCGGCAGTCTGCGGCATTCTGGGTCAACACGTCGCGGTGGCGCAACAATCGGACCAACCTAACCAAATCAAGGTCGGCATCCTATTGCCACTCACCGGGACGTTCGCCGCGGTGGCGGAAACGCAAAAGCAGGGCGCGCTGCTGGCCATCGATGTGGTCAACAAACGCGGCGGCCTCAATATGCCGTGGGGAAAAGTGAAGGTCGAAGGCGTCGTCGACGATGACGAAGCCAAGCTGGACGTCGGTGTTCGGCGTTTCCGTTACATGGTGTCCGAGGGTGTCAAGGGCGTCGGCGGTCAGACCTGGGCGCCGCTCGCCTACGCGCTCAATGCCATCGTCTCCAAAGAGCCGTTGCCGTATTTCCCGGTCTGCGTCATGGCGAAAGACGCCTTCACCAAGGGCAAGATCGCCGACTCCACCTTTGGCGCAGCCTACAGCCCCTGGACGGTCGGCTATATGGCCGGTGAATCGGCCGTCAAAACCCTGGGCAAGAAACGCATTTTTTTCCTCGCGCGCACCGATAGCTTTGGCTGGGACATGCGCGACGGTGTCTACGCGGCCGCCAAGGAATACGGCGCTGAGATTGCCGGCTATGACGAGGTCTCGCTGGGCACCAGCGACTTCACGACCGTGTTGCAGAAGGTTCGCGCCGCGAAGCCCGACGTCTTTATGTTCGCCCAATTCGGCGCCGATGCGGTGGCCCTGCTCAAACAGGTCCAACAGATGGGTCTCGGCAATGAGATGGCCATCTTCAACGCTTTCATCACTAACGTGGTGGCAAAAGGAGTTCCCCCCGAAGCACTCAAGGGCGTCTATGCGATGCACTTCTTCTACTACGACTTGAGCGGGTTCCCGGACAAGGAAGCGGCGAAGCAAGCGCAGGAGTTCACCGATCTGTTCCGCGCGACCTACCAAACGCCGCCCGATGCCTACGCGGCGATCGCGTATATCGCCTATTCGGAGATGTTCAGGGGGTTCGAAGCCGCCAAATCCTTCGATCCGCAAAAGGTGTCGGCGGCACTGATGGCGAACAATGGCGCGTTCGACAGCATCAAGGGACCGGCCCGATGGCGCGAGGACCACTCGGCCGTCTATAAGTATGCCGCCCTACTGGTGAAAGGCAAAGGTCCCGACGAACAGAAAAACCCATGGGATCTGTTCACGGTCGTGGGCTCGCTGGGAGGCGACGCGGTGCTACCAAAGCTTAGCACTCTCGGCTATTAAAGCCGTCTCCGCCGCGGGCGCGCGCCTCTATGCCGGAGGCGCGCGTCGGCCTTTGGGCGGGAAGGTCGCAACGCGCCGCGCGGATACGTCATCGTGGGGACGGCGGGACAGAGTGCGAGAGGAAAGCCGAACGTGAATGCCGACCCGCGCGCCGAGATCATCAGGACGGAATCCCTCACCAAGCGTTTCGGCGGCCTCGTTGCCCTCGACAGCATGAATTATGTGTTGCGGGAGAATGAGGTCGCCGGAATTATCGGCTCCAACGGCGCCGGCAAAAGCCTGTTCTTCAATCTCCTTACCGGGTATTACCGGCCCGACGCGGGAGCCATCTATTACCAAGGGCAGAACGTTACGCATCGCACGCCGCAGCAGCGGGTCGCCATGGGGATGATGCGCACGTTTCAGCTGACGTCAACTTTCGACAATTTGAGCGTCATAGACAATCTGGTCATCGCCTTCTTCAGGGCATACCGGAAGCCTTCTTTGCTGCGGCTGTTGCTCAACACCTGCAAGGCACAACACAACGAAGACAAGATCGTCGAGATGCTCGATACCTTCGAGCTGCAGGCTGTGCGCGATCGGCAGGTCAGGCAGCTCAGCTTGGGCGAAAAGCGGCTGCTGGAGATTGCCATGGCTCTCCTCGGCGAGCCCAAAGTGCTGATGTTCGACGAACCGCTCGCGGGGCTTGCCGAGTCCGAGATCCACAGAATCCTCGAAGTGCTGCGCAAGCGCGTCGGCCGGCAGACCATCCTGATCGTCGAGCACAAGCTCTCGCACGTACAGGACTTCGTGCAGCGGCTGACGGTGATGCACGAGGGCCGGGTGATTGCCGACGGCGGGGTTGAGGAATGCCTGCGGCACCCGGAGGTGCGAAGAAGCTACTGGCAGATCGAAACTCCTGCCGAGCCGAGCCGAGCCGCCGTTTCATGATAAACGGCGACAACATGCTGACGGTGGCCGGGCTCAATGTCGCCTACGGCGAGTCGAAGGTTCTTTTCGGCGTCGGCATGAAGGTGCGGCCATGCGAGGTCGTCGCATGCGTCGGCCGCAACGGCGCCGGCAAGACCACGCTACTCAAGACCGTTGCGGGATTTCTGAAACCGACGGCGGGAACGATCACCTTCAACACGACCAGCCTGATCGGCATGGCGGCTTTCCTCGTCGCCGGAACTGGAATCAAGTACGTGCCGCAGGACAAGAAAGTTTTTTCCGATCTCACGGTCAGGGAAAACCTCGAGCTCGGTAGTTACGCGACCAATGATTACGACTGGAGCGAGGTCACCAAGTACTTTCCCAAACTCAAGAGACTGATGGATCGTAAGGCGGGGTATCTCAGCGGCGGCGAGCGTCAGATGCTGATGATCGGCCAATCGATCCTCGGCAGCCCCAAGCTGCTGTTGGTCGATGAGCCCACCGAAGGCTTGGCCCCCAGCATCGTGTCGCAGCTGAAGGAGGTTTTTTCGGAATTGAAGAAGAAGACCGCGCTGGTGCTCGTCGAGCAGAACCTGCCCCTGGTGTGCGCCATCGCCGACAAGGTGTACGCCTTATGCGAGGGACGGATGATGGCCGAATTGACGGATCGGGAATTGATCAGGCCTGAAGTCTGTGAACGGTACCTCTGATGACGTTCAGATCGGCATCGGAAGATTCGAAAGCCGTCGTTTCGCTGGTCCCGGAAACGACGATCGATATTTGGCACTCCGCGATGAATGCGGTGCGTTGGTGGCGGGGCTTGGTGCTGGCATTCGCGCTGCTCGCTTTGGTCCGGGTATTTCTGCCGCTGCCCTTTGCCAACGAGATCGTCCTGTTCTCGATTTACACGATGGGCTGCAACTTTCTGCTCGGCCGGGTCGGCTTCATATCGTTCGGCCAGCCGGCTTATCTCGCGGTCGGCGCCTATGGAGCCGCGTTTTACCTGTTCTATTTCGGCAACAACGCGTATGTGGGCATCCTTTGCGGAATCGCGGCGGGAATCGTCGTGTCGCTTGCCGTCGGCGCTCTGTTTGTCAGGTTGCGCAAGGACTACTTCGCCTTGGTGAATCTCGCGTTAGCGGTGATCATCTACTATCTGATGCAAAAGGCGCTGGCGGGCATTACCTTTGGCGACAATGGGCTGTGGTTTCTGACCAGCATCGCGTCGACGCCGGTGCTGGATTTGTCCGTGCCGGACCAGTTCTTCATCTTCGCGCTGTTGGTCGCCTTCGCGGTCTGGGCGTTCTACAAATATATCGACGACTCGCTGTTCGGTGCTTGCTGCCTGGCGACCAAGCTCAACGAGGACAAGCTCACCTTTCTCGGTTACAGCAACTTCAGAATCCGCTTGGCCGCCTTCGTCGTCGCCAATACGACCACCGCGCTGGCCGGGGCGATGTATGCGGTCTATCTCGGCTTTGTCAGTCCCGAGATCACCAGCGCGGCGCGCACCCCCGAGCCGGTGGTGGTGACGATCCTGGGAGGCGTCGGCACGCTGTACGGGCCGATCGTCGGCTCGCTCGTCTATATCGGCATGAAGGACCTGATCAGCAAATTCGTCGGCAACTGGGAGCTGATCATCGGCTTCGGGCTGGTTTTGATCATGCTCGCCGGCGAGAAAGGCATCTGGGGCACGCTTGAGCCGCTGCTGAAGAAGGCATTTTCCCGCGCGGCGGCGCCGACCGCCGTCACCGGCGTGGAAGAGGAGGCGCCATGATCGACAACCAGCTGTTAATCTCCGGCGTCCTGTTCGGCTTGAGCCTGGGGAGTATCTTTTTCCTGATGGCGATCGGACTGTCCCTCGTTTTCGGGCTGATGCGCGTCATCAGCCTCGATCAGCTGCTGTATTATTCCATCGGCGCCTACGTCACCTATTCCGTCAGTTTTGTCACGGGAAGCTTGTGGCTTGGCGTGATCGCGGGCACGGCGGCCGGAGCGCTCGCCGGCCTCGCCGCGGAACGGCTGGTTTACCGGCGGATCTACGAACGCGACATCACCTTCACCATGATCACGTCCTTTGGCATCCTGATCGGCGGCGTCGGCGTCATCAAATATTTCTGGGGCTTGGTGCCGCTTCCGGTGGCGGTTCCCATCGATGTCCAAATCGACGTGCTTGGCACGGAGATTCCGGTTTACCGCCTGATCATCGTCGCCGTGGCGGTGCTGGTCTATGTCGGCATCTGGGCGTTCTTGAACCGCACCATCATCGGCAAGGCGATGCGGGCCGCCATCGATAACGTCGAGCACGTCGAAGGCCTCGGCATCAACGTCTACCGGCTCTTTACCATCGCATTCACCATCGCCGGGGGGTTGTCCGGGCTCGCCGGCGGACTTTATGCGCCGCTGATCATGGTGGATCCGCAGATGGGGCTCGATGTATTGGCATTTGTGTTTATGATCGTGATCATCGGCGGTCTCGGCAGCATCAAAGGAACTCTCATCTCCAGCTTCCTGGTCGGCCAGGTTGTTTCGCTCGGCAGCCTGTTCTATGCGCCGCTGGCACAGATGGCGCCGTTCGCCATTATGCTGCTGATCCTCCTGGTCAAGCCGACCGGCCTCTACGGCAGTCCGCTGCTGAAACGCTAGCGACGCGAACTCGGCTGCTTGCGCCGGGGCCGCGCATTCTTCGCTTTTCGCCGATCTGGAATGTCCGCTATTGGCAAAAGCGGACATTCCACTGGAGTCACCTCGGTAGCGATTGACCCGGTCGGAAGTCGAGTGTGCATCGCAGCAGTCGGGATGCTGGTGTAATGAGCCGATCGAGACATGGCCTGCCGGTTGATCGGCGCGATACCGAATCCGGGCGAAGGCTTTTTCGATTTTAAAATGTCCCGTCCACCGCGCCACACTGTCGCAGAGCCGTTCGATCAATCGGTAGGGTCAGCGCGCTGTCCTTGTGGTCGCTACGCTACGCGGCAACGGGCTTGACCGCGCAGGCTTAAATCTATTGGGTGGGCTGCTAGGTGTGATGTTGCAGCCAGGATGCGGAAATTTGTCGAAACCAGCCGCTGATCGACGATTTCAATTCGTCCTCGTCAAGCCGTCGCATTACGGTGAAGATGGTTATGTGATCCGCTGGTGGCGTGCGATTATCCCCTCGAACTCTCTGGCCGCGATCTACGGCGTTGCGCTCGAATGCATCGAGCGCAAGGTGCTCGGCCCTGACGTTGATATCGACCTTGAAGCAATCGACGAATTCAGCCAACGAGTCGACATTCGGAAACTGGTAGCGCGATTTAAGCGTCACGGCAATTTCGGCCTGGTCGCGCTGGTCGGCGTGCAATCCAATCAGTATCCGCGCGCGCTGGACTTGGCGCGTCCGTTGCGTGCGGCCGGGATTCCAGTTGCCATTGGGGGCTTTCATGTCTCGGGCTGCCTGTCGATGCTCGACGGCAAGGCCGTAGGACTAGATGCTTGCCGTGAATTGGGCGTGTCGATGTTCGCGGGCGAGGTGGAGGGCCGGCTCGACATTTTGCTGCGTGACGTTGCCGAAGGCCGACTGCAGCCGGTCTACAACTTCATGAAAGATTTGCCGGGCATCGAAGGTACGCCGATACCATTCCTTCCCATCACCAACATCCGCCGCACGCTTGGCCTGAGTTCCAGCTTCGACGCGGGACGCGGGTGCCCCTACGAGTGCTCGTTCTGTACGATCATTAACGTGCAGGGTCGCAAGTCGCGTTTTCGCTCGCCGGATGACATCGAAGCGCTGGTACGCGTCAATTGGGCTCAGGGCGTCTGCAAATATTTTATTACGGATGATAACTTCGCTCGTAACAAAGATTGGGAGGCTATTCTCGATCGGTTGATCAAACTTCGCGAGGTCGACGACATTCCACTTGGCCTAATGATCCAGGTCGACACTCTATGTCACAAGCTGCCGAATTTCATCGAGAAATCCAAGCGCGCCGGCGTCACGCGCGTTTTTATCGGACTTGAAAATATCAATCCGGACAATCTCGCCACCGCTAAGAAGCGCCAGAACAAAATCACGGAATACCGCAAGATGCTGTTGGCGTGGAAAGCGCAAGGGGTTTTGACGCTTGCCGGTTACATTTTAGGCTTTTCCGCCGATACTCCCGCCTCGATCCGTCGCGACATCGAAATCATCCAACGCGAACTGCCGCTTGATATCATGGAGTTCTTTTGCCTCACTCCGCTCCCGGGTTCGGAGGATCATCAAATACTCTGGCGCAATGGGGGCGAAATGGAGCCCGATCTCAACAAATACGACCTTGAAAATGTCTGTACCGACCATCCGAATATGACTCGCAAGGAATGGACCTCTATCTACAAAGAGGCTTGGGGCCTTTATTATTCCAAGGAGCACATGCGGACGCTTTTGCGGCGGGCCGCCGCGACCGGAGCCCCAATGACGAGTATGGTCAAGCTGCTGCTGAATTTCTCGTTGACCGTCGGGCTCGAAGGGCTTCATCCGATCCAGAGCGGCGTTTTGCGATTGCGACATCCTTCAGAGCGTCGGCCGGACCTGCCGGTGGAGCCCGCCTTGATCTTCTGGCCGTGCCTTGGATGGGAGACCTTACGCAAGACTGTCACCATCCTGGTCGCGTTGTCGAAACTCGCTGCATCAGCAATGAGCGCGGCGCGAGACCCTAACCGCTTTCGTTACATGGACCAGGCGCTCACGCCCGTAGGCGACGACGACAGTTCGCTCGATCTGATGACCAAGACCGGTGGAGCGCAGGCCGCCGTGGCCCACATCAAGCGCGTTGATGAATTGGCGCATGCGAGCGGCGCGGCCTGAATGAGCCGATGCCGACGGCAGACCTTCGGCGGTACCAAGCGTTACATGCTGCGCTTTGCGGGGTCGCGCTCGCGCGCAAGCTCAAACCACTGCCTCTGGCCAGGCGTCAGGCCGGTATCTGCTTGCGCCCATCGCCGCGCTTGGCTTTGATCGCCGCGAGCACTTTTTCCGCCGTGGCCGGCAGCGACGTAATGCGCACTCCGACCGCATCGTAAACGGCGTTGAGGATCGCGGGTGCGGTCGGTACCAGGCTCGGCTCGCCCACCCCCTTGGCGCCGAACGGGCCCGTCGGGTCGTAATTTTGCACGATATCGACGTCGATCTCCGGCATGTCGAGCGTGGTCGGTACGATGTAATTGGTCAGATTCGGATTGATCTGCCGGCCGTCGCGGTCAAACAGCATTTCCTCTTGCAGCGCGAAGCCGATCCCCATTGAGATACCGCCTTCGATCTGTCCCTCGACCAACATCGGATTGATCGGCGTGCCGCAATCATGCGCCGCGGCGATGCGGAGCACCTCGACCTCGCCGGTCTCGTCATCGACCTCGACCTCGGCGATTTGGGTCGCGTAGACATAGGTGCCGAACGGCTTACCTTGTCCGTTCTCCGGGTCGAGCGCCACCGTCGGCGGGTTCCACGACGCGCTGCCGATCGGCGGCTGTCCTAGCGTCACTTGAGCGCGTTTGCAGATTTCGCCGATGGGGACGCCGCATTGCGGGAATCCCGTGACCTGTATTCGCCGATCGCGCGCCTCGAGCTGGCTCGCCGCCACGCCGAGCACCTGCGCGGCGACTTCGAGCAGGATGGATTTGGCGTTCTCGGCCGCGAGCCGGATCGCGTTGCCGGTCACGTAGGTGGTGCGGCTCGCGATCGCGCCGGTATCCATGGGCGTCGCATCGGTGTCGGCTGACACCAGATGCACGTCATCGGACGCAATGCCCAGCGCCTCGGCGGCGATTTGGCCGAGCACGGCAAGCGAGCCTTGGCCGGTCTCTACCGTGCCGGTCAGCACGACGGCGGTCCCGTCCTCGTTCATCTTCACCACGGCCGCGCTCGGATTGGCCGATACGGTAAACCCGATCGGATACCACATGCAGGCCACGCCACGCCCGCGCCGCTTCATGAGCGTGCCTCCCAGCCGAAGCGCTCCGCCGCCTTCAAGAGCGTATCCTTCACCACAACGCTCTGCAGCACCTGGCCGGTCGGACTCGCCGAGCCTTCCTCGAACGCATTGCGCAGGCGGATCGCGAGCGCATCGATGCCGAGCGCCGCCGCGATGTCGTCCATGTGCGAACTCATAGGCGAAGCACACTTGCGGCGCGCCGAATCCGCGCATCGCGCCGGCCATGGTTTTGTTGGTGTAAACGACGATCGCCTCGGAACAGACATTGTCGATCTTATAGGGACCGGGTGCGAGGATGCAGGACTTGCCGAGCGTGGTCTCGCTCCACGAGCAATAGGCCCCACCATCGAGGACCAGTCGCGCCGTGCGCGCCAAAATGCGGCCGTCTTTGGTGACGCCGGTCTTATAGTCCATGATGAACGGGTGGCGCACCGTGCTCGCGGTGAATTCTTCGCCGCGGCTCAACACGCCTTTCACCGGCCGGCCGGTTTTTTTCGACAAGAGCGCCAGCGCGGGCTCCTGGGTGATCTCGTTCTTGCCGCCGAAATTTCCGCCGATGACGGTGCCGATGAGCCGAATCCTGTTCATCGGCAGCCGCAGCATGCGGGCAAGGTCGGCGCGGGCCAGCGTGATCCGGCCGATCGTCGCCCACACCGTGAGCCGGCCGTTCGCGTCCCAGTCGGCGATGGCCGCGTGCGGCTCGATCGAGACGTGCTCGACCATCTGCGAGGTGAAGTGGCCCTCGAAAACATGGTCGGATTGCGCAAAGCCCTTCGCCACGTCGCCCTTGCGGATCGCCAGGCTGTGATAGATGTTGCTCTTGGGAGGATGGACCTTGGGCGCATCGTCGCGCATGGCCTCGAGCGGATCGAACACCGCCGGCAACGGTTCGTAATCGACGACGATCTTTTCCAGTGCCGCAGTCGCAATCTGCTCGCTGACCGCGGCAACCGCGGCGACGCCGTCGCCGGCATGGCGGACCACCTCGTCGACCAGCGCCGGCTGGTCTTGAAACGTCGGACCGAAGGAGTTGACCGGGATGTCGCGGCCGATGACGACGGCCATCACGCCTGGCATCGACTCCGCAGCGCTGGTGTCGATGCGCTTGATGCGCGCCGAAGCGATGCCCGCGCGTTTGATTTTGGCATGGAGCATGCCCGGCAACGTGATATCGTCGATATATCTGGTCCGACCGAGACCGTGATAACGGCTGTCGGGACGCGTCGCGCGCTGACCGACTGCGCGAATCTGCTGCCCCGGCACCGGCACCAATGGCGCGGCCGGCACGGTCTGCGGCGGGGCGGCGGCCGGCAACCGGGCATTGTCGTCGACGCCGCGCCACGCCGCATCGAGCGCCAATCGGCTCCGTTCGAGCACGCGTTGCTCATCAGCCATTTTATTGCTCAGCCATGTGATTGCTCGCGTTGGATTGCCCGCGCCGCGTCCGACACCGCATCGACGAGCTTGGCGTAACCGGTGCAACGGCACAGATTGCCCGCCAAAGCATCGCGGATTTCTTGCCGCGACGGCTCGCGGTTTTGGTCGAGCAGCGCTTTGGCCGACAGGATCATTCCCGGCCCGCAGAAGCCGCATTGCAGCGCGCCGCTTTCCTCGAACGCCTTCTGCAACGGGTGCAGCTTGCCGTTGCCGGCGACGCCTTCAATCGTGAGCACGCGGCGGCCGTCGGCTTGGCCGGCGAGCATCAGGCAGGCATTGACCGGCCGGTCGTCGACGATCACCGTGCAAGCGCCGCAATCGCCGACGTCGCATCCGACCTTTGCGCCGGTGAGGCCGAAATGATCGCGCAGCAGCGCCAGCAGCGTCGTTTCCGGCGGCACCGAGGCGCGACGCGTTTCGCCATTGACGATGATCGTCACATCGGTCACGCAACCGCCTCCATCCGTTTTGCTTGCGCCAGCACCAGGGCGCCCGCCAAGGCACGCTTGACCAATACGGCGATGAGATCGCGCCGGTAGCCGGCGCTGGCGCGGAAATCGCTGATCGGCTTGGCTTCGCTCGAGGCAATTCGACCGGCTTCGGCCATCGCTTCCGGCGTAATGGAACGTCCCGCCAAATAGGCTTCCGCTTCCGGCGCGCGGATCACCGTCGGCGCCACGGCGCCGAGCGCGATGCGCGGCTCGACGAACCGGTCGGTGCCGCGATCGGTCCAAAAACTCGCCGCCGCATTGACCAGCGCGAGAGCCTGCCCCTTGCGCAGGCCGAATTTTTGAAAACCGGCCGGCTTGCCGAGATTTTGCTTCGGGATCACGATGTCGAACAGCAGCTCATCGGCGCCGAGGCTGGTCTGGCGCGGGCCGACGAACAGCTCTGCGAGCGGGAACCGGCGCCGACCGGAGCGGCTCGCCACGGTCACGCGGGCGTCGAGCGCCAGCAATGTCGGACCGCTGTCCATCGACGGCACGGCCGTGACGAGGTTGCCTCCGAGCGTGCCCATGTTGCGCGTCTGCACCGCGCCGATCGAATGCGCCGCGTCGACCAAGGCCGGGAACAGGTCTCGGATCAGCGGCGATTCCATCAGCTCGCTGTGGGTGACCAGAGCGCCGATGCGCAAACCGTCCTCGGTGACGGCGATGCCGCGCAAATCCGCAGCGCGCGAAATATCGATGACAAGGCCCGGCACGTCGGATGCGGATTTCAAATCGGCCAACAGATCCGTTCCGCCGGCGAGGATTTTGGCCGAACGGCCATGCTCGGCGAGGAGGGCGACGGCATCGTCCGCGTTTCTTGCCGCGATATAGGCAAACGGCTGCAACTCCACCTCCGATGGTCGTGCCGCTCGTGCGGCACTCCCGCGCAGCAATAGGTTAGCGTCGGCGCGTCAAACCGCTTTGACCGAGATCAATTTGCCGCCCGAAGGCGCTTCGCGCATGGGTGGGCGCGCCGACCGCTGAAATGGATTATATTGGTCGCCTCGGCACTTTTGCACTTCAGCCGATTTGAAGGGCGCTTGAATGCGAACACATCGCCTGGAAGCAGGACCGGGTACGGTGCACTGGGGCTTTTTCGACGCATCGCTCAAGCCTCTCATCACCATCGAACCGGGCGACGAAGTCATCATGTCGACGGTGTCGGGCGCGCCCGAGGCCATGCCGAAACCCGGCTCGGGCTTGATCGTGCCGGCGGCGCTATCGGCGATTCACGCCAGCGTGCCGCAGCGACTGAACGGACCGCACATCATGACCGGACCGGTCGCCGTGCGCGGAGCCAAGGCCGGTCAGGTGCTCGAGGTCCGCATCAAGACAATCGATCTCAACTACGACTGGGGCTACAACGCCATCCGACCGCTTGGCGGCGCGTTGCCGGACGATTTTGCAAACACGCGCATCATCCATATTCCGCTTGACCGCGCGCGCATGATTGGGCGGTTGCCGTGGGGCCTCGAATTGCCGCTCAAGCCGTTCTTCGGGGTCATGGCGGTCGCACCGCCGCCGGCCTGGGGCGCGGTGGCCTCGCCGCCGCCGCGTCGCAACGGCGGCAATATCGACAACAAGGAGCTGGTCGCCGGCACGACTCTCTACTTGCCGATCCACCTCGATGGCGCGCTGTTCTCCGTCGGCGACGGTCATGGCGTGCAAGGCGACGGCGAAGTCTGCATCACCGCAATCGAGACGGGCCTGATAGGCACGTTCGAATTGCATGTGCGCGACGATATGAAGCTCGAATGGCCGATGGCGGAAACTCCGACCCATGTCGTCACGATGGCTTTCGATCCCGACCTCGACGACGCGGTGGTGATCGCGCTGCGCGACATGATCAAGCTTATCTGCGCCCGCACCGGCCTATCGCGGGAGGACGCCTACACGCTGTGCAGCTTGGCCGCCGACTTACGCGTGACCCAAGTGGTGAACGGCTCGAAAGGTATTCACGTGATGCTGGAGAAAGCGCATCTCGGGCACCGAAGCGGCTGACACGGCATCATCCCCGCCATCGCGAGCCTCACATCTTGAACTTTACGATCTTCTGCCGCTGCACGCCGAGCCCTTCGATGCCGAGCGTGACCACGTCGCCGGCCTGCAAGAATTTCGGCTCCGGCTTCATGCCAAGCCCGACGCCGGCCGGCGTGCCCGTGACGATGACGTCGCCCGGCTCCATGACGAAATATTGCGAGCAGGCCCAGACGATGTGCCGGCAGTCGAAGATCATGGTCGAAGTGTTGCCATGCTGGCGTTTCTCGCCGTTGACGTTAAGCCACATGGCAAGATTTTGCGGGTCCTTGATCTCGTCCCTGGTGACGAGCCACGGCCCGAGCGGGCCGAACGTCTCGCAGCTTTTACCCTTGGTCCATTGCCCGGCGCGCTCGATCTGAAACAGGCGCTCCGACACGTCATTGGCGAGGCAATAGCCGGCGACGGCGTCGAGCGCCTTGTCCTTGGCGAGGTAGCGGGCGCGGCTGCCGATGACGATGCCGAGCTCCACTTCCCAATCGAGCTTCGCGGAGCCCTTCGGGATGATGGTGTCGTCGTCCGGCCCGCAAATGCAGCTCGGCGCCTTGTTGAAGATGACCGGTTCCTTGGGCAGTTGCAGACCTTGTTCCGCGGCGTGCTCGAAATAATTCAGCCCGATGCCGATGAAATTGCCGACCTTGCCGACGCACGGTCCGATGCGCGGCTTGCCGCGCACCAGCGGCAGCTTGTTGGGGTTGAGCTTGCGCAGCTTGGCGAGGCCTTTTGGCGACAGCATCTCGCCGGCGATGTCGGGCACGATTTTCGACAGGTCGCGAATTTTGCCTTGGGCATCGATCATCCCGGGCTTTTCGCGGCCCGGTGCGCCGTAACGGACGAGTTTCATGACGGGTTCCTTTTCGTAGGGTGGGTTGAGCGGAAGCGAAACCCACCGAAAGCCGCTGGTGGGTTACGCGCCTGCGGCGCTAACCCAGCCTACCAATTGTCTTTAGAACGCGCCGGGGAATGTTCCGCCGTCGATGAGAATATTCTGTCCGGTGATGTAGCCGGCCTGCGCCGAGCAGAGGAACGCGCAAGCGGCGCCGAGCTCGTCCGGGCTGCCGATGCGCTTGGCCGGCACGGCGTTGATGCGTTCGGCGAGGGCAACCTCGTAGCTGATGTTTCTTTTCTTTACGGTCGCCTCGACGTTGGAGCGGAAACGGTCGGTCTCGAATATCCCCGGCAGGATGAAATTGATGGTGACGTTGGAGGCGGCGACCGAACGCGCGACCCCGGCGAGGAATGCGGTGAGGCCGGCGCGCGCGCCGGAGGACAGGTCGAGGCCGGCAATCGGCATCTTCACCGATCCGGAGGTGATGTTGACGATGCGGCCGAATTTTTTGGCGATCATCGGCTCGATCGCCTTCTGAATGAGCTCGATAGCCACGACCATGTTGGCGACGACGCCGTCGAGCATTTTTTGCCGGTCGAGTTCGCGGAAGTCGCGAAACGGCGGCCCGGCATTGTTGTTGACCAGGATATCCGGCTCCGGGCAGGCGGCGAAAAGCGCTTTTTGCCCATCGGGCGAGGCGACGTCGGCGGCGACCGGGATCACTTTGGCGCCGGTCTTCTTCAATTCGGCGGCGGCGGCGGCAAGGCGCTCCCGGTCGCGGCCGTTGATCACCACCTCGCAGCCGGCCGCGGCCAAAGCCTTGGCGCAGGCGAGCCCGAGCCCGCGGCTCGAGGCGCACACGATCGCCTTGCGGCCCTTAATTCCCAAATCCATGCCGGTACTCCTGGTTCGTACTTTTGGTTTGTGCAGTGCGCCTGTATGACCTTTCTTTGTTCTCGTAACTGAATATCGTCAAGTCAACGGCCGAATCCGCCCAGCTCATCCCGAACATGCCGCTCCTGCCGGACCTGTCGCTCATCGAGCTTGTGCTCATCGTCGCCTTGGCGGCGTTCTCCGCCATTACCGGTGGGGTCGCGGGCTATGGCACCGGCGCGCTGATGCCGCTCGTGCTGGTGCCGATGGTCGGCGCCGCGCCGGTCGTGCCGATCATCGCCATTTCGGCGATGTTCACCAATACCGCGCGTGTTCTCGCGTTTCGCCGTTTCCTCGATCCGCGCCGCGCCGCAATCGGGCTGGTCTGCGCGCTGCCGACCTGCGTGCTCGGCGCCTGGCTCTATACGCTGCTCACCGGGCGCGGCGCGGCCGTGGTGATCGGCTCGGGCCTGATCGCGACCGCGCCGTTGCGCCGCCTGCTCAAGCGGCGCGGTCACAAACTCGGCGAAAAAGCTTATGCCGCCGCCGCCGCCGGCTGGGGCATCGTCGTCGGCGGCACCACCGGCGCCGGCGTGATCCTGTTGTCGCTATTGATGGCGGCGGGTCTCGAAGGTGCCGCCGTGATCGCCACCGACGCGACGGTGTCGATCGTTATGGGCATCGTCAAGCTTTCGGTATTCGGCGCCGCCGGCGTGCTCACCTCCAACGTAATCTGGATCGGGCTTCTCATCAGCGCCGTCGCCTTTCCCTGCACGTTTTTGGCCAGATTCATCGTCGAGCGGCTGCCGATGCATCTGCATACCGCGCTGCTCGACGCCGTGGTCATCGTCGGCGGCACGATGATGATCGCAGGGGCGGTGCGGTAGTCATCGGCTTTTTTCCCGGGCGCGGCGCAGCACGAAGCGGAGCGAAGTGATGCGCTGCAGAACCGGAATCGCCGGGCACTCGGAGCGTTTGGCGATCCCGGATCAGCGGTGCATCGCTGCGCGCTGCACCGCGTCCGGGATATGTGCCTTGTTAAGGCCACTTCACCAGCGGCGGCAGCGACGAAAGAATCGATTCCACATTGCCGCCGGTGCGCAGGCCGAAAATGGTGCCGCGGTCGTACAGCAGATTGAACTCGACATAGCGGCCGCGGCGGACGAGCTGCTCCTCGCGCTCGGCCGCGGTCCAGGGTCTGGCAAAATTCCTTCGCACCAGTTCGGGATAGACGTCGAGAAAGGCGCGGCCGACAGCTTGCGTGAAGGCGAATGTCTCGTCGAAATCAGTTTCGAGGTAATCGTAGAAAATGCCGCCGATGCCGCGCATCTCGCCGCGGTGCTTCAAAAAGAAATACTCGTCGCACCATTTCTTGAATTTGTCGTAGGGCGCGACCGCGGCGTGCGCGTCGCAGGCGGCCTTCATGGCGGCGTGGAACGCGATCGTGTCGGGATCGTCCTGCCTCCTTCGGCGCTCGAGCACCGGCGTCAAATCGGCGCCGCCGCCGAACCAGGATTTGGTCGTGACCACGAAGCGCGTGTTCATGTGCACGGCCGGCACATGCGGATTATGCGGATGCGCGATCAGCGAAATGCCGCTGGCGTAAAAGCGCGGATCGTCGGCGGCGCCCGGAATCTCCTTGCGGAATTCGGGAGCGAAGGCGCCGAACACGGTCGAGACATGGACGCCGACTTTCTCGAACACGCGGCCCTTCATCATCGCCATGACGCCGCCGCCGCCCGGGCCAGCTGTTGCCGGCCCAGCGTTTGGATCGCCGATCTCGGGTAAACCCGAGATCGGTTGAGAGCCGCTGTGATCGGTGCGGCTCCACGGCGTGCGCGCAAACCGG
Source organism: uncultured Alphaproteobacteria bacterium (assembly GCA_963823225.1). Lineage (GTDB taxonomy): Bacteria > Pseudomonadota > Alphaproteobacteria > Rhizobiales > Xanthobacteraceae > BOG-931. The sequence continues at coordinate 364,133 of CAWGKM010000003.1, forward strand.
CCCGCCGCGCGATCGCCAAGCGGCGCGCCGGACGGCAGCGCGTGCTCGATTGCTTCGAACGCTGCGACGATCTGGTCGCGTAAGCTCTCGAACCAAACCTTGGCAGTGTCTTTGCGCGCTTCGATATTGCCGGTATCCATGATGCCAACGAGTTTAGCCGCTGCTGCCGCCTGCCGCGAGACCGTCACAAAAGCGCGCGCTTTCCTTTCGGTTCACGCGACGTGCAGAACTGGCAAGCCGCCATGCTCCCGTCAATTCATTCCCGCATTTGCCCAATCTGCCGCAGCGCTTCGCCGGCGGCCATGGCGGCGGCGAGCGCGACATTGAGCGAACGCAAGCCCCGCCGCATCGGGATCGCCAGCCGCGCGTCGGCGGCGGCGTGCACGTCTTGCGGCACGCCCGCGGTTTCGCGGCCGAACAGCAGAATATCGCCGGCCGCAAAGCGGTAATCGAAATAGGACAGCCGCGCTGTGGTCGTGAACAGGACGAGACGATGACCCGCCGCGCGCCGCCATGCTTCGAAATCCCGCCACGAGGCGTGCCGCCTGAGCGTAACGGCATCGAGATAGTCCATGCCGGCGCGGCGAAAGGCACGGTCGGAAGTGGCGAAGCCAGCCGGCTCGATAATATGGGCTTCGATCCCGAGGCACGCACACAGGCGGAGCACCGTTCCGGTGTTGGGCGGGATGTCGGGCTGATAGAGGGCGATGCTTAGGGCCATATCCGGGCATTAGGTGGCGGTCGGCGGCGATGCGTAATTTCATGCATCAGGCCGGCGAGGGTGCAGTTGCATGGCATTGTGGGTGTCGTCGAAGCCACACTTGCACTCTCCCGGCAAGGGTGCCAATAAAACGCCGCCGGAATGCGTCGCCTGGGGCCTTCCCAAGGCCGGAGGCGAGCGGTCCTTCCGCCGCCGCACGGGGCCTACCGGGGGCGGTTCGCAGCGCGGACGGGATGGCCGGCAAGACGAACGAGGTTCGAGGCTGTGACAGCAATCCCAACGGCGGAGCCCACGCGCCGGGACGTCCTTTGCATTGCCACTGTAGCTGCCGGCGCTGCGACGAATCGGCCAAGCATCGCTCAATCAGGTAGATAAGGTTCGACTATGAGCGGACATTCGACCTATCAGCCGCAGAGCCCCTTGATGCAGTGGTTCGAACGGCGGCTGCCGATCGTTAGTCTCGTCTATTCGTCGTTTATCGCCTACCCGACGCCGCGCAATTTGAACTATTGGTGGACGTTCGGCGGCATTCTCACCTTCATGCTGGGCGTGCAAATCGTCACCGGCGTCGTGCTGGCGATGCATTATACGCCGCACGTCGATTACGCCTTCAATTCCGTCGAAAGCATCATGCGCGACGTGAACTACGGCTGGCTGCTTCGCTACATCCATTCGAACGGCGCCTCGTTCTTCTTCTTCGCCGTCTATGTCCACATCGCGCGCGGCATGTATTATGGCTCGTACAAGGAGCCCCGCGAGGTCCTGTGGATCCTCGGCGTCATCCTGTTCCTGCTCATGGTGGCCACCGGCTTCATGGGCTACGTGCTGCCGTGGGGCCAGATGAGTTTCTGGGCGGCGACCGTCATCACCAATCTGTTCTCGGCGCTGCCGGGCGTCGGCGGCTCGATCGTCACCTGGCTGTGGGGCGGTTACGCGGTCGGCAATCCGACGCTCAACCGCTTTTATTCGCTGCACTACCTGTTGCCGTTCATCATCGCCGGCGTGGTCGTGCTGCATGTCTGGGCGCTGCACGTGGCCGGACAGAACAATCCGACCGGCGTCGAGCCGAAGACCGAGAAGGACACGGTCGCGTTCACGCCCTACGCGACGATCAAGGATAGCTTCTTCATCGGCGTGTTCTGCATCGTCCTCGCCTGGTTCATCTTCTACATCCCGAACTATCTCGGCCATTCCGACAATTACATTCCGGCCAATCCGGGCCAGACCCCGACGCACATCGTTCCGGAATGGTATTATCTGCCGTTCTACGCCATTCTGCGCGCGATCCCGAGCAAGCTCATCGGCGTCACCGCATTGGCGAGCTCGATCATCATTCTCGCCTTCTTGCCCTGGCTCGATACGTCGCGCGTGCGCTCGGCGAATTACCGGCCGTTGTTCCGGCAGTTCCTCTTTATCTTCTTCGCCAGCGTCATCGGCCTGGGCTATCTCGGCTCGCAGGAGCCGGTCGGCGGCTACGTGATCGCGGCCCGCTTTCTCACCGCCTATTACTTCGCCTTCTTCCTTATCATCCTGCCGCTGCTCGGTCTGTTCGAGAAGACCAAGCCGCTGCCGAATTCGATCTCCGAATCGGCGCTGCATCGTGACGTCTCCCTCGGAGCATCGGCGCCGCCGCCGGGCGCGCGCGGTTAAGGAGGCCCGGCCAATGGATCTTCACCGCATTCGTCGTCGCAGCGTCGTCTTGGCGTTGACGCTCGCGGCATCGCTATCGGGCGTCGCGAGCTTGGCGTCGGCACAGGAGGCGGACGCCCCGCCGCGGCAGCATTGGTCGTTTTCCGGGCCGTTCGGCGTCTACGATCCGGAGCAGCTACAGCGCGGGTTCAAGATTTATCGCGAGGTTTGTTCGAACTGCCACAGCCTGAAGCTCCTGTCGTTCCGCAATCTCGCCGATCCCGGCGGCCCGCAATTCACCGAGGCGCAGGCGGCGGCGATCGCGGCGACCTTTCAGGTAACCGACGGTCCGAACGACGAAGGCCAGATGTTTCAGCGGCCGGGCAAGATTTCCGATTACTTCCCGGCGCCGTTCCCGAACGAACAGGCCGCCCGCGCGGCGCTCGGCGGTAAGCTGCCGCCGGACATGTCCGATCTCGCCAAGGCGCGCAGCTACGAGTGGGGCTTCCCCCAATTCATCATCGACGGCTTCACGATGTACCAGGAGGACGGGCCGGACTACATCCACGCCATCGTCACCGGCTATACCGATGCGCCTGCCGGCTTCGTGCTGCCGCCGGGCGGGCAATACAACAAGTATTTCCCCGGCGGGGCCATCGGCATGCCGAAGCCGTTGAACGACGGCCAGGTCGAATATTCCGACGGCACGCCGACGACGGTGGATCAATATGGCCGCGACGTCGCCGCCTTCCTGATGTGGGCGGCGGAGCCGACGCTCGATGCCCGCAAACGGCTCGGCTTCCAGGTGATGATATTCCTGGTCGTCTTCACAGGACTTCTTTACTTCACCAAAAAACGGGTCTGGCATGCGGTGCTGCACGATCCGGAGCTGGAGAAGCGGTGAGCGCCGACCGGATATCGGAGCTAAGCGCGGCCGGCGACCGTCGGGTTCAGATTCATGACCACCGTGGCATTCGAGAACGATCTTAAGGCTGCGATCCGCAGTATCCCGGATTATCCCAAGCCGGGGATCATGTTCCGCGACATCACCACGCTGTTGGGCGATGCACGGGCGTTTCGCCGCGCCGTCGACGAATTGGTGCAGCCCTGGGCCGGCAGCAAGATCGACAAGGTTGCCGGCATCGAGGCGCGCGGCTTTATTCTCGGCGGCGCCATCGCGCATCAGGTCTCGTGCGGATTCGTGCCGATCCGCAAGAAGGGCAAGCTGCCGTTCAAGCGCGTGAGCATCGGCTATTCGCTCGAATACGGCATCGACGAGATGGAAATGCACGAGGATGCCGTGATCGCCGGCGAGCGGGTCATCCTGGTCGACGATCTGGTCGCCACCGGCGGCACCGCCGAGGCCGCGGTCAAGCTGTTGCAGCAGATCGGCGCCAATGTCGTCGCCGCCTGCTTCGTTATCGACCTGCCGGAGCTCGGCGGCGCGGCTAAAATCCGCAAGCTCGGCGTGCCGGTGCGCACGCTGGTCAGCTTCGAGGGACATTAGACGCGAAACGAGCGAAGGCGGGTCGTCGCCGAGCCTGTCATCGGGCGGCCACTTCGGGCCGGACCCGTTGGCTCCTCGCAATGACGAAGCTACGGATTCTGCCGAGCCGCTTCCCTCAGGCCGCCGCGCAGCGAGGATTCCAGTTCGCCGATAAGCAGCCGCAGTTCGAGCTCGCGGAATTGCGCGAAAATGCCGCCGATCCAGCTATGCACTTCGGTCGGTCCACCGGGCTGGTGCGCCATGTAAGCGCCGAACGAAAAACCCGGCCGGTCGATGACGCCGCGCACCAGCGGAGAGAGGCGCGGGATGTGGATGTAGCCGCATTCCGGACGCGTCGGCGGAAAATCCTGCGCGACGAACATGAACGCGGCCGCTTCGTTGTGCACCGGCACGAAGGCGGTTTGCCGGAGCCGGCGGCGCAACTCGGCATAGCTGCGCGCGGTCGTCGGCGCGGCGTCGGTGATGAACAGCACGATCGGTTCGATTCCCCGTCGCCGCGCCTCCTGTTCAAAACCGATCTCCGCCATCACGGCGAAGAACCGCTCGAATAGACCATCGCCGAGATCGATGACGGTGGTGCGCCAACTGTCGGCAATGAGCCGGTCGAACAGCGCCATCTGGCCGCGCGTATCGGCGATGTCGACGGTCCACGCGAGGTTGGGGAAATACGCCGCCAGCGCCGGCTCGCGCGGATCGAGATCGTAGCCGACCAGCGGCCTGCCGCCCAGGCGGAAAAACTCCATCAAGAGCCTGGCGATCAGCGTCTTGCCCACTCGCGGATGTTGCGAGGCGACGATGTAGAGCGGCGCTTTCTTCGGCATCTCCGCAAAGAATCCCATCGATGGAACAAGAGCCGGACCTCACGAGACGCCGGCATCCGCTTCAATCATAGTCTGTTCCGAAAAGAGGTTCCACTTATCGGCGCATGCGCCAGCGCCGGACGAAAGCGGCGCCCGGACGTCTAGGCGTTTATCGCTTGATTACGACCGGTTGGCGGCCTGCGCGCGCGAGCCCGACGCTCCGCCGGAGGCCGCTTCGGAGATATCGAGAAGTTTCACGCGATCGTACTCGCCCCAGACATTGCCGAGCCAGTGCCGCACATAGCCGCGCAACACGAACGAGTAATTGGCGGTGTCGCCCGTCGGGTTCTTGTTGGCGACGAAGCTCAGGAACGGAACCGAGGCAAGCTCCACCTGCTCGTAGGCCATCTCGTTGAGCTTGGGAATGGTAAGCACCACCGCGTCGCGGAGCTTCTTGAAATAGGAGGCATGGGTGGCTTGGTCCCATTCGAAGAAGGTGGTGTTGTTGATGAAGTTCTTGACCAGGAAATATTTGGCGTCGGCGGTAAACGGCGCGGTTTCCTCGATCTCGTTCAACGAGGCAATCGAGGAGCCGAGAATGTGGAAGACGAGGAAATTGATTTGGCCCTTCTTGACCGCATCGAGGAAGCCGATATCGCGCAGCGAGCGCAGCGTCGGCGACAGCTGCCCCGCGCGCACGTCGACTACCGTCACGGCCGCGTCGGTGGTCGACAGCGTGTCGATAATCCGCATCTGGTCGGCCACCACGGTGGCGTCGACGACGTCGCTCACGTCGGGATGGAAGCGCTTCAACGTGCCTTTGGGCGATTCGGTATCGAACGCCCGCGTCGGCACATGATGCGCGGCGAAATAGTCGAGCAACGTGCGGGCGATCGTGGTTTTTCCCACGCCGCCCTTGTCGGCACCGACCAAGATCAACGCTGGTTTAGCCATGATCGAACCCTCACTGACGCCGTAGCGCCACGACACTCATTCCGACCGGCTGCGCAACTGCGCAAGAAGACTGCGGCCAAGTCGAGGGCCAAGTCGAGCGCCAAGTCGAGTGCCAAGTCGAGCGCGTCGCGTCCTCCGTCCTCAAGTTCCGCTTCTACACAGCCGCGCTGCCGTTTGGAAGCCTGATCGGCCGTCCGGGGGCCTGCGAAGGCGATTTTTGCCCTATTTGTAAGTTGTTAAGGTTAATTCGGGCGCCCAACCGGGCTACTCGCCGCGATGCGGGTCCCAGGGTCCGGGCGTCGATTCGGACGAAGCGGCGGAACTGGGTTCAGCGGGCGGATCCGACCATGGTCCCGCTGCGCCGTCGGCCGTCCCGGACGGGGACGCGAGCGCGGCGGCGGAGGCCTCGTCCGGCGCGCTTTCGGGCAAACCCCACGGGCCGGCAGCTACTCGATCGTCGCTTCCCGGCGGCGGCAGCGCGATCGTGCCCGGGTCATGGCCGCCGGCGAATTTCACCAGCGCCGCGACGCGGGCCTCGACGGTCGGGTGAGTGTCGAACAATTCGCCGAAGCCCTCGCGCGGATTATCGAGGCACATTTCCATCAGCGCGGAAGTTGCAACCGGCAGTTCGCCGCGGCCTTCGACCTTGCGCAGCGCCGAGATCATGGCATCGGGATTTTTAGTGAGCTCGACCGAGCCGGCATCGGCCAAAAATTCCCGCGAGCGCGACAAAGCCAGGCGAATGACGAATGACAGCACATAGGCGATAACGAGTAAGCCGACAGCGATCAGGACCGCCAGGCCGGCGCCGCCACCCCTGCGACCGCCGGACCGCACGCCGCGAAAACCGAAGCTGTTATAAAACCACAGCCGAAAAACCAGCTCGACGAAGAAGGAAACGGCGCCGGCGATAATGACGGCGATGACCATCATGCGGACGTCGCCGTTGCGGATATGCGTCAGCTCATGGCCGAGCACCGATTCGATTTCCGCGTCGTCGAGCCGATCGAGCAGGCCGGTGGTGACAGTGATCGAGTATTGCTTGGCATTCATTCCGGTGGCGAAGGAGTTGAGCGCCGCGGCGTCCATCACTTTGAGCTTGGGCGTGGGAATTCCGCGCGAGATGCAGAGATTTTCCAAAAGATCGTAGAGCCGCGGTTGATCGCTGCGCTGCACTTGCCGCCCGCCGGTGAGCGCATCGATCATGTTCTGATGGAAGAAATAGGCGATGACCACCCAGGCCGCAGTGCCGACGGTCGCAAACGGCGCCGCCTTGAGGCAATCGATCCAGGCGAGCTGCATGAGCGTGTCGAGATCGGCGTCGACTGACAGCCCCTCGGCCACCAGCGCGCCGGCATAGACCAGCACGTAAACGAGGAAAAACAGGCCGACGAGCAGGATTATCGAACGGCGGCGGTTCGACTGAATATGGCTGTAGAGACCGTAAGCGGCCATGGCTATGACGTCAGAACTTCACCGCCGGCGCCTCGCCGAGGCTGGCGCGCTCGCCGCCGAGATCGAAGAAAGTCTTCGGCGCGAAGCCGAACGCCGAGGCAAACAACGCCGCGGGGAAACGCTGAATGCCGGTATTGTATTCCTGCACCGCATTGTTGAAGAAGCGACGCGACGCCGCGATCTTGTTCTCCAGATCCGTCAGCTCGGCCTGCAATTCCTGAAAGTTCGCGCTCGCCTTGAGGTTGGGATAGTTTTCCGACAGCGCAAAGAGCTGGCGCAAAGCGCCTGAGAGCATGTTTTCGGCCGCCGCCTGTTGCGCCGGCCCCTGCGCCGCCACGGCCGCATTGCGCGCCTTGACGACCTCGTCGAGCGTGCCGCGCTCATGCGCGGCATAGCCCTTCACCGTCTCGACCAAGTTGGGGACCAGGTCGTGCCGCTGGCGCAGCTGCACGTCGATATCGGCAAAGGCCTCGTTGACCCGCTGCCGCATGGCAATGAGGCCGTTGTAGACCGCGATTGCCCAGATGATGACAATGACGATCACGGCCAGAACGATGACGGTCGAGGTGGACATTACGGGCTCCTTGGCGTCGCTCGCCGGCGCGGCCGGGTTTACCGGCCGCAATCAATAGCATAGCCGCCATATAATGGCTCTCCCCGCAGGCCGGGAGAGGCCGAATCTAGGCGAGCTGGCGCAGCCGTTAAGGTTAGCCTTCGATCGGCATCGCGTGCGCGCGCCGTCTCGTTTAAAAAATTCATCCGACGATAACGGGACGCGCGCGATGTTCGAGCATGATCTCGGTTCTCTGCCGTCGAGCCATTCCGGCGACGACGCCATCCGGAGCGAACCTCGCGGCTTCGCGCCGCTGCGCCGCCGCGCCACCGATAAGATCTCGGAAGATGTCAGCGCGCTGAGCCGGTTCGAGCAAGAGCAGCTGGCGCGCGAATTGGACGATATCGAGCGCGCCAGCGCCGCGCTGCGGCTGGGCCAGCCGGCCCTGCAATCCTGGATCCCGCCGCCGGCGCCGGCTGTCCCCAAAGCGCGGCCGTTGTGGCTCCTGATCGGCGTCTTATGGCTGTCGACGGCGCTGGTCACCGCCGGTGCGGTCGCCGCCATCGCGACGCTTGCGGGGTAGTTCCGGGCCGATCAATACGCGTTGCGGTAGCCGGCCGGCGACAACAGCGTGCGGGCGATGATTTTCAGGTCGAACCAGAACGACCAATTGTCGATGTAGAACAGGTCGTGCTCGACGCGCTTCCTGATCTTGTCCTCGGTGTCGATCTCGCCGCGGTAACCGTTGATCTGCGCCCAGCCGGTAATGCCCGGCTTGACGTTGTGCCGGCGCGCGTAAAGCGAGATGCGGCCTTCGTAGTCGCGATCGTGCGACAGCGCGTGCGGCCGCGGGCCGACCAGCGACATGTCGCCGGCGAGCACGTTGAACAGCTGCGGCAGTTCGTCGATGTTCCAGCGCCGCAGCCAGCGTCCGACTTTGGTCAAGCGCGGATCGTCGCGCCTGGTCTGCGGGACGACGGCGCCGTCGTCCAGCGCGCGCATGGTGCGGAATTTTATGATGCGGAACGGCTGCTGATTGAAGCCGTAGCGGCGCTGCACGAAAAAGATCGGTCCCGGACTGTCGAGCTTGATGAGGATGACGACGGCGAGGATCAGCGGCGTCAGCATGACCAGCCCTAGCGACGCGAAGATAAGATCGAAGAAGCGCTTCTGCACCACCTCGGCGCGCGACAGCGGCAACCGCGTCAATTGCAAGCTCGCAAGCGGACCGATCTTGGCCAGCTCGACTTCGTCGAATTTGTGCAGGATCTGCTCGGGTCCGAGATGGATTTCGACCGGCAGCGCCAGGAGGGTCTCAGCGCAGCGGTCGATGATCTCGGTCGCCGACCACGGCAACAACAGATAGATCGCGTCGGGTTCGAGGCTGCGCACGCTGGCAACCGCTTCGGCGAGGTCGCGATCGAGCACCGCGCGCCGGTTTTCGGCCGATGCCGTGGCCGCGACCGGCGTGAGAAAACGGCACCCGACGATATTGAGCCCGAGCGCCCACGGCTGGTAGCGCTGAACGAAGGCGCCGATATGCGCGCCGGTCCCGATCAGGCAAATCCGCTGCGCCGAGATCAATCCGGCGGCGCGCCCCAGCGCGGTGATGCGTACAATGAGAAAGCGCAGCACGATCAAGCCGGCGAGCGTGACGAAATAGAACAGCACGATCCAGCCGCGCGAATAGTCGACGCTGATCTGCGCCAAAAACCCGAGCATGAGCAGGCAAATCAGCGTGACGTTCCACAATTGGATGGTGCGCCGGGCGTGCGGCTTAAACGCGAAAAAATTCGGCAGCCGGTATTCGCCGCGGAACACGTTGGAGATGGCGAAAATGCTCGCCGCGAGAATGCCGACCTGGACGTAGGAAGAAATCGCGCCGATGGTGCCGTAAGCGACGCGGTAATAAACGATGCCGGTGATGCACGATGTCGCCACGATCCAAGCCAGGTCGATGAGGAAGATCGCGGTGGAAAAAGTGCCGCGCGAAAGCAGCGCCCAGGCGCGCAGGACCTGGCTCGTCTGCGGCGGGGATGCCAGCGTGAAACTGGACTGAATGTTCATCGGCGCGGCGGCTTCGCTATGGCAAACCCGTCCCGCCGCCGCCCCGAAATGGGACAGCGCGAGAGGTTACGCCGCGGTCTCGCGAGAATCGTGCCAGCGGCTCCGTGCCAAATCGGCCGGCAAGGCGGTTGCGCGCTCGGTTGCCGTGTTAAGATTAATGCGCCGGGGAGCGGTGAACCGTAATGGATGCCGGGTCGCGCAACGGCGGGAGGAAGAAAGTATGCAGCGTAAAATCGCACTCGAAGAACATTTCGCGATTCCCGAGACGCTCGAAGATTCCCACGGATATTTTCCCGACCGCGTTTGGCAGGAAGTCAAAAGCCGCGTGCTCGACATTCATGACCGGCGATTGCGCGAGATGGACGAAAACGGCATCGAGATCTTTCTATTGTCGCTCAACGCGCCCGCCGTGCAGGCGATACCCGACAAAAAGCGCGCCGCCGAGGTCGCGCGTAAGGCCAACGATTATCTGGCCGAAGCGGTGCGCAAGCGGCCGGATCGTTTCCAAGGCCTCGCGGCGCTGGCGATGCAGGACCCCGACGGCGCGGCGCGCGAGCTTGAACGCTGCGTGAAGCAGCTCGGCTTTCGCGGCGCGCTGGTCAACGGCTTCTCGCAGGTCGGCGATGCCGAGACGGCGGTCCATTACGACCTGCCGCAATACCGGCCGTTCTGGGCGGCGGTCGAGCGGCTCGACGTGCCGTTCTATCTGCATCCGCGCAATCCCATCGCGCGCGACGCCAAAATTTATGAGGGCCACCGCTGGCTGATGGGTCCGATCTGGGCGTTCGGCCAGGAGACGGCCGTGCACGCGCTGCGCCTGATGGGTTCGGGGCTGTTCGACGAGCATCCACGGCTCAATATCGTCCTCGGCCATCTCGGCGAAAATCTGCCCTTTGCGATGTGGCGCATCGACAATGCCAATGGCTGGATCGAGAATCGGCACAGTTACCCGGCCAAGAAACGCATGCGCGACTACTTCTGCGCCAATTTTCATATTACGACATCGGGCAATTTCAACACCCAGGCGCTGATCGAAGCGATGCTGGTGATCGGCGCCGACCACATCATGTTCTCCGCCGACTGGCCGTTCGAGAATATCGATCACGCCGCGCGCTGGTTCGATGGCTGCCCGATCAGCGAGCCCGACCGCGTCAAGATCGGCCGGGAGAATGCGGTGAAGCTGTTCAAGCTGAACAAGAACTAAGCGTCACTGTCATCATCCGCCAACGGGTCCGGCCCGAAGTGGCCAGCCCGATGACAAGCTCCGCGGATGATCCAGTAAACTCTTGGCTATGGCATGCACGCGGCGTGCGAGAATAGCCGAGCGTCTGTGATTACTGGGTGCCCCGCCTTCGCGGGGCATGACGGCCCTAAACCGCCTCGCGCAGCTTCACCGCGCCCTCGAGATCCACCGAGACCAGCTGCGAGACGCCGCGCTCGGCCATGGTGACGCCGTACAGGCGCTTCATGCGCGCCATGGTGATCGGGTTATGCGTGATGATGACGAAGCGGGTGTCGGTCGAGCGCGTCATTTCGTCGAGCAGGTCGCAGAAGCGTTCGACGTTGTAATCGTCGAGCGGCGCGTCGACCTCGTCGAGCAAGCAGATCGGCGCCGGGTTGGTGAGAAACACGGCGAAGATCAAGGCGAGCGCGGTGAGCGCCTGTTCGCCGCCGGATAACAGCGACAGCGTCGCCGGCTTCTTGCCCGGGGGTTTGGCCATGATTTCCAGCCCGGCTTCGAGCGGGTCCTCGCTCTCGATCAGTTGCAGCTCGGCATTGCCGCCGCCGAACAATTCCGCGAACAGTTTTTTGAAATTCTCGTTGACGATCTGGAACGATGCGAGCAGCCGCTCGCGCGCTTCGTGATTGAGGCTGTGGATGCCCTGGCGCAGCCGCCGTATCGCCTCGATGAGGTCGTCGCGCTCGGCGGTCAACTTTGAATGCTGCGCTTCGACGTCGCGCAATTCCTGCTCGGCGAGCAAATTCACCGAGCCGAGCCGCTCGCGCTCCGCCCGGATGCGTTCGATCTTGGCCTCGACCTCGGCGATCGAGGGCGCCGGCGCATCCGGCTTGAGCTCGGCGACTTCCGCGGCGGCGGCCGGTTCGACCGCAAGCGTGTCGCGGATTTCATGCTCGATATCGGCGAGCCGGCGCTTGGCGGCGTCATGGCGTTCCTCGCCGCGCGCGGCTCCGGCGCGGGCTTCGCCGACCGCTTCAAGGGCAAGGCGCGCGGCCTTGTCGGCCTCGGCCAGTTCGGTTTCGGCCGCCGCCAGCCGATCCGCGGCGGCGCGGCGTTCGGCCGTGGCGGTTTCGATCTCGCCGATTAGCGCCTGACGTTGACCGGCAAACTTTTGCGGTGCGTTTTTCAGTTCCGCGCGCTCGGTTGCCGCCTCGTCGGTGCGCTGGCCGAGCGTGACGATCTGCGCCGCCGCGTTGTCGTTGCGCTCGTTCCAGGCTTGCCGTTCGGCGGCGATGGCGGCCAGGCGGTGATTTGCCAGCTCGACCTCGCGCGCGATCGCCTGCGCTTGACCGCGCAGCTCGGCGCAGGTGCCGCGCTCGCGGGCAATCACCGCGTTGACCGCGGCAAGTTTCTTTTCGATGTCGGCGGCGGCGGGCAGCGCGGCAAGCGCCTTTTCCGCCTCGCCGCGGGCGAGCTTCGCTTCGTCGCGGCCGGCGCCGATCCGCTGCTTGGCTTCCCTAAGCGCGGAGATGCGCGCCGCATCGCGGCCGATTTCCCGCTCGGCGGCGGCGTGGTCCTCGCGCGCGGCGTCGGTCAGGCGCTGCGCTTCGCGCCAGCGCGCGCGCGCGTCGGTTTCCGCGGCGGCTGCCGCGGTAAGCGCTGCTTCCGCGGCCTCGACAACGCGGCGCTTGGTCTCGACTTCGCCGCGCGCGCTTGCAAGCTCGCCGTCGATTTCCTGCAGGCGACCGCGTTCGGCGAGCCGGCGTGCGGCTCCGGTCGGCGCGTGCGCGGCGACGACAAAGCCGTCCCAACGCCACAAATCGCCTTCGCGCGAAACCAGCCGCTGGCCGGGCTTGAGCAGCGCGGCGAGACGGGGTCCGTCGGCGCGCTCGACGACGCCGATCTGGGCGAGCCGGCGTTGCAGTTCGACCGGCGCATTTACATAGCCGGTGAGCGCGCCGACGCCGCTTGGCAGGCTGGGATCGGACGGATCGAGCGCCGCGCCGGCCCAGTGCATCGGCGCGGAAGCGCCCACGGACGCGTCGAGATCGTCGCCCAAAGCGGCGCCGAGCGCCTTCTCGTAGCCTTTGGTCACCGCGATCGCATCCATCACCGGCGGCCACATATTTTTATTCTCGACCGCGAGCAGCTTGGCGATGGTCTTGGCCTCGGTTTCCAGCCGCTGCACGCTGCGCTCGGCGGCGGCGAGCGGCGCCCGCGCGCCGTCGATGTCCTCGCGCGCGCGCGCGTGCGCGGCTTCCGCGCCCTGTGCGGCTGTTTCCGCCTGCGCGAGCGCGGACTGCGCGCCGGCGAGTGCCTTCGCCAATGCCGTTAAATCGGGCGCGCCGCCGCCGCTCGCGCTCAGTCCGGCGTCGATATTGGCGAACTCGGCATCGAGCCGCGCCGCGCGCTCGCCCTGGTCGCGCAAACCGGCCACAAGTTGATTGCGCCGCGCCGTGAGGTCGGCCAGCGCGCCGGTGAGTTCGGCAAATGATTTTTCCGACGCGGCCAGCGCGGCATCGGCCGCCGCGACGCGCTCGTTGGCGCCGTTTAGCCGTGCATCGGTTTCCTGCGCCACAGCTTTGAGCGCCCGCTCTTCGGTCGCGAGCCGGGCGAGCGCCGCCTCGGCGTCGCCGGCCAGCGCCCGCTCGCGTTGCAAGTCGGCGGCGAATTGGTCGATGCGGCGGTCGAGTTCGCCGATGCGCTCCTTGGCGCGCGCCTCTTCGCGGTCGAGCGTTTCGCGCGCGATCACCAGGCGTTGCAGGCCGGCGGCGGCCTTGGCCTCGGTTTCGCGCAAGCCTGGCAGCGCGGCGGCGATTTGCGCCTGGCGGGTCGAGGCCTGCGCCTGCTCGCCGGTGCGCGCCGCGACGACACGAACGGCCTCATCCTTGCTGCGCCCGGTCTCCGCGACTTCGGTTCGCGATGCGATCCAGCGCAGGTGCAACAGCAGCGCTTCGGTCCGGCGCACTTGGCCGGAAATATTGCGGTAGCGCACCGCGTGCCGCGCCTGGGTTTTCAGCGCGGCAACCTGGGCGGCGAGCTGGCCGATGACGTCTTCGAGCCGCACCAGGTTGTGCTCGGCGGCATTGAGCCGCAGCTCGGCTTCGTGCCGGCGCGCATGCAGCCCGGAAATGCCGGCGGCCTCTTCGAGGACGCGACGGCGCTGATCCGGCCGCGCCTGGATGATCTCGCCGATGCGGCCCTGGTGCACCAGCGCCGGCGAGCGCGACCCGGTCGAGGCGTCGGCGAACAGTATGGCGACGTCGCGCGCCCGCACTTCGCGGCCGTTGACGCGGAAAATCGAGCCTTGCTCGCGCACGATGCGGCGCGAGACTTCGAGCGTATCGAACTCGTTGAAGGCGGCCGGCGCCTTGCGGTGGCTGTTGTCGATCGAGACCGCGACTTCGGCATGGTTGCGCGCCGGACGCTCGGTATTGCCGGAGAAGATGACGTCGTCCATCTCGGCCGCGCGCATCGCCTTGTGGGAAGCTTCGCCCATGACCCAGCGCACGGCTTCGACCAGATTGGACTTGCCGCAGCCGTTCGGGCCGACGACGCCGGTCAGCCCGGGTTCGATCGCAAAGTCGGTCGGTTCGACGAAGGACTTGAAGCCGATCAGGCGCAGCCGCGTGAGCTTCATTCGCTTGGCACGTCCATTTCCTACGCTGCGGCGAAGCCGGGAATCGTTAAAAGCTCACGTCAAGAGCTTGCGCCCGGTGGCGCGGGAGGTTTGCCGCATCGGCGCGCAGAATGAATCGTCGCGACTCCGAGCGCAACAAGCGGCGCAACATTATCCAGACTTTGTGCCGCCTCGCGGCTCGCCCCGGGGGCTCGAAAGGCGCCGAAAGGCGGCGGCGCGAAGGCAAAAAACCCTTATCCTTGCTTGAGATAGGGGTCAATCTCTTTGGCCAATTGGTCGATCGTGATGTCGCCGACGAACTTCTTTCCATTGATGAAGAAAGTGGGGACGGAATTGATCCCGAGCTTCTCGACGGCGTGGTCGCGCACCGCCTGGATGGCGTCGAGCACCTTCTGATTCGCCAGGCATTGATTGAACTGGTCTTCGGTAAAGCCGAACTGCTTGGCGATCTCCTCGAGCGGCGGGACCGGCTTGTCGACGACCCACTGGGCCTGCTTGGCGAACAGCGTCTCCACGATCGCCATGTATTTGTCCTTGCCGCCGCAGACCGCGAGCATAAATCCCGCCGCCGCCAGCTGATCGAGCGGGAATGTGCGCAGCGTGTAGCGCACCTTGCCGGTGTCGATGTAGCGCTTTTGCAGCTCGGGAAACGTCGTCGCCGAGAAATGCGCGCAATGCGGGCACGTCATCGAGGCATATTCGATGATCGTCACCGGCGCTTTATCGGAGCCGAGCATCACGTCGCCGTTGGGACCGGCATCCGCCAGATCGGCTGCGGACGGCGTGTCGTCGGCTTTGGCCGGACGCGTCAGCCACGGCAGGCCGGCAGCCGCCGCGCCGACGCCGAGGAGGCTGAATGTCGCGCCGGCCATGAACAATTGACGACGATTAAAGGACACAGTGCACTCCTGGTTCGAGCAGGAACTCCTGATCAAGGAATTCTGCCGACGACAATGTGGCATTAGCGCGCCGGCGCGCCAACCCCCTGCAGCGCTACGGTCACGGTCGCTTGATTGCCGCGCCCAGCCGCGCCAGTGCCTCGCGAAGATTGTCGTCGCCGACATCCGACAGGCTTTCGGCAATTTGCGCCGCCGCCATGGGATCGGTGCCGCGCGCGGCTCTGCGCTCGCCGTGCCGCAACGGCGCCTGGCGTAACGCCAGCCGCGCCACGGCGCGCCAGCCGAGGAAGCGGTTGACGCGCTCGCAGATGACGTCGGCGAGGTGCTGGATCTCGATCGCCGCCGGACCTTCGACCCGCAACACCAGCGTGCCGGGCTGTTGCCCCCGCGCCGGGGTCGCCGCGGCGCTTGCGTCGCGGCCTGCCCTGTAGCTTCCCCCGCTTGCGGGAGAGGCCTGGGCCGGGGCCGGACGCGTCCATTGGATTTTGATCGGCTCGCTATGGGCGGCGATTTCCACGCCGACGATTTCCGGCCAGCGCGTCACCAGTTCAGCCGAGGCAAAACCCTGCCGCGTAAAAGTCTCGCCGACGATTTTGCCGACGAGGTCGCGCAGCGGCTTGGCAAACGCGCGGGAGGACTTGTCCATGCTCTCACACTCTGGCATCCGTCGGCACGATGGTCGTGGCCACAACGGTAGCAGCGAACGCGGACGAACGACAGCGCGCCAAGCGCCAAGCCGCGATTTCGTCACCGCAACCCACCGCTTTGCTCGCCTGGTACGACCGGCATCGCCGCGCCCTGCCGTGGCGCGCGCCGCCGGGCCAAAGCGCCGATCCGTACCGCGTCTGGCTCTCCGAAATCATGCTGCAGCAGACCACGGTTAGGACGGTCGCGCCCTATTACGCGCGGTTTTTGGCGCGCTGGCCCGACATCGGCGCGCTGGCGGCGGCGCCGCTCGATGACATCCTCAAGACCTGGGCCGGGCTCGGCTATTACGCTCGCGCGCGAAATTTGCACGCCTGCGCGGGTGCCGTGGTCGAGCGCCACGGCGGAAAAATACCGGCGAGCGAGGCGGCGCTGCGCGAACTGCCCGGCATCGGGCCCTATACCGCCGCCGCCATTGCCGCGATCGTCTATGACGTGCCGGCGACGCCGGTCGACGGCAATGTCGAACGGGTGGTCGCGCGGCTCTACGCGGTTGCAAAGCCGCTGCCGGCGGCGAAAGCGGAAATTTCCCGGCTGGCGCGGGCGCTGACGCCGCAACGCCGCGCCGGCGATTTCGCCCAAGCCATGATGGATCTCGGCGCCACCGTCTGCACGCCAAACAACCCGGCCTGCGCCTTGTGCCCCTGGAACAAAAACTGCGCGGCACATCGGCGTGGGCAGGTCGAAGCGTTTCCACATCGCGCGCGCAAGCGCGAAGGCGCCTTGCGCCGCGGCGCCGCCTTCGTCGCGCGGCGAGCGGACGGTTTCCTACTCCTTCGCACGCGGCCGGCGCGCGGCCTGCTCGGCGGCATGACCGAAGTGCCGACGACGGAATGGGTGGCGGATTTTAACGGCAAGACTGCGTTGCGTGCGGCGCCTCGTTTTTCTTCACCTCTCCCCGGCGGCGAGAGGGAGGTGAGTTGGCGCCGAATTCCCGGCGTGGTGCGTCACGCGTTCACGCACTTCCCGCTCGAACTCGCCGTCTATAGCACCGACGTTGCGGCGCGCACGCGCCCGCCCAAGGGCACGCGCTGGGTCGCGCTCGCGGAACTTGACGGCGAAGCGCTGCCGAGCTTGATGCGCAAGGTCATTGCGCACGCGCTCGATCGGGGGCGATACACCTCTGCCCGCAAGCGGGCAGAGAGAGCACGGAAGGCTCAATCATGAAAATCGAACGTCACGACAGCGGGCCGCGCATGAGCAAGGCCGTCGTCCACGGCGACACCGTTTATCTTGCCGGCATCGTCGCCGACGCGCCCAGGGGCAAGAGCGTCGCCGAGCAGACCAAAAGCATCCTCTCCCAAATCGACGGCTTTCTCGCCAAGGCCGGGACCGACAAGAACAAGCTTCTTTCGGCCAATATCTGGATCACCGACATGGCGAATTTCGCCGAGATGAATGCGGTGTGGGACGCCTGGGTGTCGTCCGGCAACACGCCGGCGCGCGCGACCGTCGAGGCCGGCCTTGCCTCGCCCGACTACAAGGTCGAGATCATGGTGGTGGCGGGCCGCTAGGAGCATGATCGCGAAAAAGCCCGCCCGGGACTCGGTCCGGGGCGGTCGCTCCGGGTTGCGCTTGCTTTAATGCGCGTAAGGCTTTTGCTTAAGCCAAATGTTCGTGCAATGCGCTTTTGCGTCGACGTCGTAGCTGGGCAACGGCGTGCTGAGCTTGTCTCCATTCAATTCCACGATGCGGCCGCTGTCGCGGTAGTTCTTCCAGCCAAGCTTGGAAGGGTCCTGCGCGAAGGCGAACCAGGCGTCGCTCATCGCGTTGGCGAGCGATTGGTCGGATCGGCGCGGTTTATATTGGTCCGTTGTGACCATCGCCAAGCTATTGAACACATACGGCAGTTCATTGGCATGGCAGGCATTTTTAGTCACCGGCTCGCAAGCACCATGGTCGAAATCGCCGCCCAGAAGATTGTAGATGTCGAAGAAGGGTGCTTGGGTAAAGATATAACCGTAGACAGGCGTATCCTTCGCCTGTTGCGCCGCGGCGTTCGCTGCGGCCAGATTTCCGCAGGTGAAGACATAATCCGTCATCAAGTTCGCAAGCGCGGCGCCTGCTTCGTTGTAGTAACTTCTAAGCCGTTTATTTCTTGTATCATAGCGGGGCACTCGTGCGATAACGCCATCGTACCCGTGAAATACCAATGGCAGAAAAATCGATTTGTATACGGTGGGCGTTAAGGCCACCATTAAAATAGGTTTTGCCGCAAAAAGCCCCGCGGTGAACAATGCTCCCTCGTCCCGATTGACCCCAAACATAAGCGGTTTGCGAGCGATAACGGACGGTGCATAGCCGTCATAAGGTTGGCCGACGACAAGTGGCTTATCGAGGACCGGGGCCCAAGGCAGCGGCTGGGTGTCGATCCCGCCCGCCAACAAACCTTGCAAGCGGGCTGTGATCTCGGCATTTGCCATGAGGGTTTCGTTGTTCGCTTTGGTTGCCTCGTTTGCCCCGGTGGTGCCGTTCTGCACATCCATGATCTGCCTCGCCGTTACCTTCGTCAGCCACGAGGGATCGTCTTGGCACGAACTTGAACCATTGGGCGTGCCTTTGTACGCGTTGCAAAGCTCCTGCAGAAACGTATTTCCACCAGTCGAAAGAACGATGCTGCCTAATTTGGTATCTTCGCGGGCCTCCTCGACCGTCTTGTAGTGCACGCCCATCGGATTGCTTTCCATGATCGCCTTGGCGAACAAGGGCTCTTTGGGAGACGGCATTGAGAATGTGTGGAGGCCGACCGACATTGCGCCGGCGCTTTCGCCGAACAGCGTGATGTTGTTCGGATCGCCGCCGAACGCTTTGATGTAGTTGTGCACCCAGGTCATGGCCGCCTGCTGATCGAGCAGGCCGAAATTGCCGCGAATATCTCCCGAGCCTTGAGCGTTGGCGCTGAGAAAACCCAACGCGCCCAGACGATAATTCAACGTCACCACGACCGCGCCCTTAGTCGCGAGCATGGTCCCGTCAAGATCCGAACCCGCGCCGATCTTGAACGCGCCGCCGTGAATGAATTCCAGCACCGGCAAAAGCTTGGCGCCTTGCTTGATCGCCGAAGCGGGCGCCCAGACGTTTAAATAGAGGCAACGCTCGTTCGGCGGCGGCTTGAGCGGCTGGGAGCCCTGCTGCGGCTGCCAGCACATCGACCCGAATTCGATATGCTGGCCGGCCTCACTAGACGGCGGCGTTGCGGTCGGCGGCCGCCACCGCTCTGCCGTCGCATATTCGATACCGAGATAGGCATAAATGTCTGAGTGGCCGTTCACCGGCTTACCGCAGATCGCAACGTGCTCTGTAGAGTACTTTATGTCGACAGTCGTTTGGTCGGTGCTGGTGCATTGCGCGTCGGCCGCCTTGGCGCGTCCGCACGGAGCCAACGACAACAACAGCGCGCCGAAAACGGCGCCAACCGCAAGATGTGTGCGCTTCATCGGTTTTCCCCCAATGCTTGGCTTTCGAAATCGTTGCACTGCCCGCGGCGACAAGCCGATTCACATGCATCTCAATCGCCGGCCCAAAAGGTTTATGGGCGTGCGAAAAAAGCGAATTGGGCTGCAAGACGCGGTCGTGCCGCTACGCAGGCAGGAGTATTCAGCCCAGGTGCCCCCAGAGGACCCGAACTCGCGTCAATGTTGCAAATTTAATTACTTCTCGCAATACGAGAATTTAGCGCGGCTGGCCTGGCCTTAGGCAATCCGAATGGTGCTTAAGGGGCCGATCCGGCCGGCGTCTGAGATTTCAGCCCGCGCCCATCTCCGCGCGCACCTGCGCGCGCAGCGCATCGATGACGGTCAAGCCCCGCGCTGTTTCGATGTGCCAGAAGGTCCAGCCGTTGCAGGCTTCAAGCCCTTGGGCGAGCGCGCCGATGCGGTGGATCGAGCCGACCGCGTCGCCGAGCGCAAGCGCGCCGTCGGCGCGCACCAGCGCGCGATGGCGGCGCTTGGCGTCGACGAGTTTTATGCCGGGCGATACCAGTCCGCGCTCGATCAGCGCCGAAAACGGCACGCGCGGCGCCTCGCGGGCGGTCATGAAGGAGGCGAGCGCCGGTTCGGCCAGCGGCGTGACCGCGCCGACGCGTTTGTCCGCCGCCGCGGCGTAATCCGCATCGCGCTCGATGCCGACAAAGCGCCGCTGCAGGCGGCGCGCGACGGCCCCGGTCGTGCCGGTGCCGCAGAACGGGTCGAGCACCAGATCGTCAGGGCGCGATGCGGCGAGGATGACGCGCGCCAGCAGCGCCTCCGGCTTCTGCGTCGGATGCAGCTTCTTGCCGTCGCGGCCTTTGAGCCGCTCCTCGCCGGTGCACAGCGGGATGAACCAGTCCGAGCGCATCTGGATGTCGTCGTTGCCCGCCTTGAGCGCCTCGTAGTTGAACGTATAATTCCGCTTCGCGGCGTCGCGCGCCGCCCAAATCAGGGTCTCGTGCGCATTGGTAAAGCGGCGGCCGCGGAAATTGGGCATCGGATTGGATTTGCGCCAGACGATGTCGTTGAGGATCCAGAAGCCGAGATCCTGGAGCAGCGTTCCGACGCGGAAAATGTTGTGATAGGAGCCGATCACCCACAGCGTCGCGCTGGGCTTCATGACGCGGCGGCAAGCCATCAGCCAGGCGCGCGTGAAATCGTCATAGGCTTCGAAGCTGGAAAACTTGTCCCAATCGTCGTCGACCGCGTCGACGCGGGAATCGTCAGGACGCTTCAGCTCGCCGGCGAGCTGCAAATTGTACGGCGGGTCGGCGAAGACGAGATCGACGGATTGAGCCGGGATCTTCGTCATCTCGGCCACGCAATCGCCGACGAGAACGCGCGCGGAGGCTTTCGACCCGACTTTCGACTCGACTTTCGACTCTTGGGATTCAAAACTCACGCGGGGCGTCCCTACGGACGCCCCGCGACGCGACACAACCATGACTCAGAACTCTGACTCAGGCGACGCGATCGGCGACGCGGGACCTACAACCGACAGGGCGGATGATGCCGCTCCAAAGTAAAAATCGACTTAACCGCGCGGCGTCTTCACTAGGCAATAAATGCCGGGAGAAACTTGGTTAATTCCGGGCGCGCGGTTGGTGTTTGCGGCACCGACGATGACGGCTGGAGCGCCGGATCGATGACGGGAGAATGACGATGCGCTGGGATGATTTCCGCCGCAGCAGCAATGTCGAAGACGAGCGCGGCGCGAGCTCGCCGGGCGGCGGTTTCGGCATGCCGGGCGGGGCGCACGGCCTCGGCATCGGCACCATCATCATTCTCGGCCTGATCGGTTGGGCGCTCGGCATCGACCCGAGCGTGCTCATCAACGGGGCGCAAATTCTCGCCGGCGGCGGGGTGCCCTCGCAACAGACCGATCGGGGACCGGTTTCGACGAGCCCGCGGGACGCTCAGACAATGGATTTCGTCGCCGCCGTGCTTGGCGATACCGAGGACCGCTGGACGGAAATCTTCGCGGCCAACGGGCGAACCTACCATCCGCCCAAGCTGGTGCTGTTCTCGGGCGCGATCCAGGGCGGTTGCGGTCTGGCGCAATCGGCCATGGGGCCGTTCTATTGTCCGCGCGATAAGGACGTCTATCTCGATATTTCGTTCTTCCAGGATATGCAGGACAAGTTCGACGCCTGCGCGAACGACAACGCCTGCAAATTTTCGGAAGCCTACGTGATCGCGCACGAAGTCGGCCATCACGTGCAAGACGAACTTGGCATGCTGCACACCGTGCAGGCGCAGCAGGCCTCCTCGAGCCAGAGCGACGCCAATGCGCTCCAGGTGCGGGTCGAACTGCAAGCGGACTGCTATGCCGGGGTGTGGGCGAACCGTGCCCAAAATAAGCACAGCTTCCTCGATCCGGGCGACGTCGATCAGGCCTTGCAGACCGCTTCTGCCATCGGCGACGACCGCCTGCAAAAGGAGACGCAGGGCTATGTCGTGCTCGATTCCTTCACCCACGGCACGTCCGAACAGCGCAAGCGCTGGTTCCTCAACGGCTTCAATTCGGGCCAAGTCGCGGCCTGCAATACGATGTCGGCGGCCAAGCTTTAGTGTAATATCCGCTTGCTCCCGCGCGGGGCACGCCGTCGCGCCGTCGCGCAGGCGCGGACGAGCGGAAGATATAGTAGAGTAAAGGTGTGCCGATGCCCGGCGTCGATGAGTCCAAACAATTTGTGCCGCTCAAGATCGCGGTGCTGACGGTTTCTGACACGCGTTCGCTCAAGGACGACAAGTCGGGCGCGCTATTGGTGCAGCGCATCGTCTCGGCCGGCCATTTCGTCGCCGAGCGCAGCCTGGTGCACGACGACATCGACGCCATTCGCGCCCGCGTAAAGGCCTGGATCGCCGATCCGATGATCGATGTCATCATCACCACCGGCGGCACCGGCTTCACCGGCCGCGACGTGACGCCGGAAGCGGTCGAGCCATTGTTCGAGAAAAAGATGGACGGCTTCTCGGCGCTGTTTCTGGTGATCAGTTTCCCGAAAATCGGCACCTCGGCGATCCAGTCGCGCGCCACCGCCGGCATCGCCGGCTCGACCTATATCTTCTGCCTGCCCGGCTCGCCGGGCGCCTGCAAGGACGCCTGGGACGAGATTCTGGTGCGCCAGCTCGATTACCGCTACGGGCCGTGCAATTTCGTCGAGATCATGCCGCGGCTCGACGAGCATTTGCGCCGGTCGAAGGCACGCACGCAATCAGGCTGAGTGGGAACCGGTCAGCCGCCCGGATTGCGTGCCAACTATAATTTGCGAGCGCGGTCGGACGCAAAACCGGTGCCCACTTTTGCTGACCGCGCTCGGTGGCGCGACGGTGTGACGACTTCGTCATTCCGGATCGCCGCGAAGCGGCGAGTCCGGAATCCATATTCACGAACGTATGAATTCCGACGGCCCGCGCCTATTCCAGGATAATGGTGATTATGGATTCCGGGCTCCTCGCTTCGCGAGGCCCCGGAATGACGGCTTCACTTACAATTCCAAATCCCAAACCTCGCTGATCACCGGCTGTCCCCAACTATTATGCCGCTCGGTGCGCATCAGCTTGAATCCGGCCTTCTGATAAATATGGCGCGCGGCGGTGATAGTTGACTTAGTCAAGTATCTGCGTGAACGCGTTGGTCGACAGCGTAATGTTTCGAAATCGGCCGATGCGGCGCAGCAGGTCCCGTTCGGGATCGGCGGCGCGCTCGGAATGGCCGCCGAGCGCGGCATAGAATCGAGCGGAAATCAGCAGGCCCTGTTCGGGACGCGGCAGTCCGCCAAGCACGGCCGCGAGCAGCAGCACGACTTCGCGCCACGCCGGCTGCAATGGACCGCCGCGTCGAAATACGGCGGCTTGGCCGAGCTGCGCGGGCCGCTGCACGAAGCGCCCGACTTCGCCGGTCCACGGCGCGTCGAGCACGGTTCCCGGCCGCAGGAACAACAGCCACGGCGCGCGCGCCGCCGCCGCCGCCGCGTTGAACCGCCCGGCAAGCGGCGCCTCGCCGGGGATGAACTTGCAGCCGGCGAGGTCGGCGACCGCTGCGGTATCGTCCTGCGAGCCGGCGTCGGCCACCAGCACTTCGCTGACGAGCCCGGCGATTGCGCCCGAGACAAGCGCGGCGAGCGTCGGCACCAGCGCCCGTTCCGAATTCCGCGTCGGGATGATGACGCTCAGCATGTGCCGCGGCTCGCGCCGTTTCTCCCAAAGACTTGTCGTCGCGCTTGGCCAGAAGGCTCAATAGGGCCTGATCCGACAGGCTCCAAGGCTGGATTATGGGCATCTTTGACGAAGAATTGTTCTTGTTTTGTTCACCGGCCCGCGTTAGCTTTGCGCCAGGAGTCATCGATGAGTTCGTTCATCCGCGTTGAGACGCCCGCCGGCGCCGCTGCCCTCCGCGCCGGCGGGCGAGTTGGGTTCCGCCGTCGACCGCGAGCGCCGCCGCGGCCGCGGCACATTGTCGAACGCGTCGGGGCGCTTCGAGCCACTGGCGCGCGTCGCCTTTGACGATGGCTGGCAGGGTCTCGACGAATTGCCGCCGTTTAAAACCACGGTGACGGTCGATGCGACGCGCAAGATCATCGCCCATAATGACTCTCCGGACATTTCCTTCGATCGCTCGATCAATCCCTATCGCGGCTGCGAGCACGGCTGCGTCTATTGCTACGCGCGGCCGACGCACGCCTATGTCGGCCTGTCGCCGGGGCTCGATTTCGAATCCAAGCTGTTCACCAAGCCCAATGCGCCGGAATTGCTGGAGCGCGAATTATCGGCGCCGGGCTATGTACCGAAGATCATCGCGCTCGGCAGCAATACCGATCCGTACCAGCCGATCGAGCGCCGCTATCAGATCACGCGCCGCATCCTCGAAGTCTTGGAGCGCGCCGGTCATCCGGTCGGTATCGTGACCAAATCGGCGCTGGTGTTGCGCGATCTCGACATTCTCACCCGCATGGCCAAGCGCGACCTGGTCAAGGTGGCGATTTCGGTGACGACGCTCGATGCCAAGCTCGCCCGGCTGATGGAACCCCGCGCGCCAACGCCGCCGCGCCGGCTCGACGCCTTGCGGCAGTTGGTCAAGGCCGGCGTGCCGACCTCGACGCTCCTCGCGCCGATCATCCCGGCGATCAACGACGCGGAAATGGAGCGCATTCTCGAAGCGGTGGCCGAAACCGGCGTGCGTCACGCCGGCTATGTGCTGCTGCGTTTGCCGCTGGAATTGCGCGACCTGTTCCGCGAGTGGTTGACCGAGAATTTTCCCGACCGCGTCGAGCGTGTGTTCAAACTCATCCGCGACACGCGCGGCGGCAAGGACTACGACTTTACTTTCGGCAAGCGCATGACCGGCTCCGGCCCGATCGCCTGGATGATCGGCCGCCGCTTCGAAGTTGCCTGCGAGCGGCTCGGCTTCAACTTGACCAGCGTCAAGACGACCACCGAGCATTTCCGCCCGCCGCGCCCGGCCGCGGAGCAATTGACGTTGCTTTAATCGTGGACGTTGCGGTTGGCGCCGCCGCGTGATCATCATGGCGGCATGAGTCGCAATGCAACCGGTCGCAAGCAAGCCGCGCCCGCGCGCCTGCCGCTCGACGAGGACATCGTCACGCGGCCGACTTTCCGGCGCGAGCGGGCCGCGCTCAAGCGCGGGATCTGGCCGGTGGCCGGATGCGACGAGGCCGGGCGCGGACCGCTCGCCGGGCCGGTAGTCGCCGCCGCCGTCATTCTCGACCCGGACAATATTCCGCGCGGCCTTGACGATTCCAAACGGCTGACCCCGGAGCGGCGGGAGGTCTTATACGAGCGCATTTGCGCCCGCGCCCAAGTCGCGGTGGCGCTGGCGCCGCCGGCGCGGATCGACCGCGACAATATTTTGCGCGCCTCGCTCTGGGCGTTGGCCCGCGCCGTTCGCGCGCTGCCGGTAAACCCGCGTCTTGTCTTTGTCGACGGCCGGGACCGCGTCGATGCCGGCTGCGATTGCGAGGCCGTGATCGGCGGCGACGGGCTCGTCGCCTCGATCGCCGCCGCGTCCATCGTCGCCAAGGTGACGCGCGACCGGCTCATGGTCTGCCTCGGCGCTGCGCATCCCGGCTACGGCTTCGAGCACCATATGGGCTACAGCGTGCCCGAGCATTTCGCCGCGCTCGACCGGCTCGGCCCGACCATCCACCACCGCCGCTCGTTCTCGCCGGTGGCGACGGCGCTCGGCGAACTCGGCGCCGATGCCGACGAGGCCGTCCTCGACGTGTTGCCTCTGTAGCCGGGCCGCCGTATAGGGCAGCGCCAATTTCACCTCTTCCCGCACGCGGGGAGAGGGAGCACAACGCGCTCCCTGCCTCCCGTGCCCGCCCGGTCCGATGTTCTACGTTCCGCTTTACGTCGAAATGCTGCGCGCGCGCCCGGTGCTGGTGTTCTGGCTGGCGACGCTGGCGCAGGCCGCGGTATGGATACTGGTGCCGCTGCTGTTCTACGCGGCGCCGCCGGACGGTCTGGCGCAGCTCCTCGCCATCGGCCACGAATTCCGCTTCGACGCCGGCGTCGGCCCGCCGCTCGCCTACTGGCTCGCCGAGATTGCCTTTCGCATCGCCGGCCTGTTCGGCGTCTATGTGCTGGCGCAGATTTGCGTGGTCACGACCTATTGGTGCGTGTTCGCGCTGGGCCGCGCCATCGTCGGTCCGACGCACGCGGCCATGACGATGCTGCTGATGGTCGGCATTTCGCTATTCACCGTGCCGTCGCCTGATTTCGGCCCGCCGATCCTGACCATGGCGCTGTGGTCCGTGGCGCTCTTGCATTACTGGCGGGCCGTGATGCAGGGCGAGCGGCAATCCTGGTATGTGCTCGGCGGCGCGGCTGCGCTTCTTCTTCTCGCATCGGATGCGGCGCTGATCCTGCTTGGCGCGCTGGCATTGTTCACCGCGGCGAGCGAGCGCGGACGCGCCGCGCTCGATGCGATGGAAGCCTGGATCGCGGCGGTCGTGCTCGTCGTGTTTCTATTCCTGCATCTGCTCTGGCTGGAAGGCTTGAGCGACCGGCTGGCGCCCATGCTGGCAAGATTGCGCGATGCCGGTCTTGGCGCCGCCAACACCGCGCTATGGCTGCGGCTTCTCGCTGGGCTCGCGCTCGCCCATGCCGGGCTTGTCATCCTACTCGTGCTGGCGGGCGGCTTCCCGCGCGTGCGCGGCAGCCCGGCGCCCTCGCTCAACCGCCGGCCGGTCGATCCGTTCGCGGTGACCTTCGTGAAGGTCTTTGCGCTCGCCCCCGCATTGCTCGCCACGATTTTCGCCGTCGTCCTCGGGCGCGCGCTGCCGATCGGCGGCGCCGCACCGCTGGTCGTGCTGTCCGGGCTCGCCGTCGTCATCGCCGCGGGCGACAGCATCGAGCTTTATCATCAACGCATTCTCGGCTTCGCCTGGGCCGGGTTTCTGGTGGTGCCGGCGGTCTTCGTGCCGGCATTGATCGTGCTGTTGCCGTGGACCGTCGGCATGGATCTGAGAGTGGCGCAGCCGGCAAGCGCCATCGGCCGCTTCTTCGCCGACAGTTTCGAGCGCAGGACCGGGCAGCCGCTTGCGGTGGTCACCGGCGATCCCCACCTCGCCGCGCTGGTCGCGCTCGCCGCGCCGAGCCGGCCGAGCGTGTTTTTCGACGCCGACCCGGCGCGCTCGCCCTGGGTCACCGCCGACGAGATCCGCGACAAAGGCGCCGTCGTGGTCTGGCTCGCCGCCGACCCATCGCCGACCCCGCCGCCCGACATCAAGGCCTATTTCCCCGACCTCGTTGCCGAAGTGCCGCGCGCTTTCGACCGGCCGGTCCAGGGCAGGCTGCCGGTGATGTGGGTCGGATGGGGCGTGATCAGGCCGGGCGGCGTGGCGGCGGCGCCGCCGCCCGCCGCGGCGGCGTCACGTTGATCGGTGTCAGTGATACGCCGCGCCTTCGCGCACTTTGCCGCGAAACAGCCAATAGGTGAATGCGGTGTAGCCGAGAATGACGGGAAACAGCACGAGCGTCCCGATCAGCATGAAGGTTTGGCTCGACGGCGCCGCCGCGGCGTCGCGGATCGTCAGCGTCGGCGGCACGATGAAAGGGAAGGTCGAGATCACGAGGCCGAGATAGCCGAGAAGAAACAGCGCGACGCTTGCGAGGAACGCCGCAAGCTCACGCCGTCTGCCAATCCAGCGCCATTGCGCCAGCGCGATCAGCGCGGTGAGGATCGGCACCGGCGCGAGATAAACGAGGTTCGGCATCGTAAACCAGCGCTGCGCGATGCGCGCGGAGGAAAGCGGCGTATAGATGCTGACCGCGGCCATGAAGACCAGCACGGCAACGAGCAGCACCTTCGCCTTTACCGCGGCACGGCGCGCCATCTCGCCGTCGGTCTTGAGTATCAGCCAGGTCGCGCCGAGGAGCGCGTAGCCGGCAACGACGCCGAGCGCGCAGAGCAGTCCGAATGGGGTCGCCCAATCGAACGGGCCGCCGCCATAGGCGCCGTTCTCGATCTTGACGCCTTGAACGAGCCCGCCGAGGACAAATCCCTGGCATAGGCCGGCCAGCGTGGAGCCGCCGGCGAACACCGCGTTCCAGAACGGTTTGCGTTGCGCAATGGCGCGGAACTCGAAGGTCACGCCGCGCACCACCAGCGCCAGCAGCATCACGATCAGCGGCAGATAGAAGGCCGGCATGATGATCGAATAGGCGCGCGGAAACGCGACCAGGAGGCCGCCGCCGCCGAGCACCAGCCAGGTTTCGTTGCCGTCCCAGAACGGCGCGATCGAAGCCAGCATGCGATCGCGTTCGGCGTCGTTCTCGGCGAACGGGAACAATATGCCGATGCCGAGGTCGAAACCGTCGAGGATGACGTAGAACGCCACCGCGATGCCGAGAATGCCGGCCCAGATCAATGGCAGCTCGGCTGTGATGATCGGGCCCATGGCTTAGCGCGGCCTTCCGGCGCCGTCGAAAGTCGGATGACCGGCGGCGAGTTGCGGCGCTTGGTGCGCAAGATCCGTCTCCTGGATGCCCCGCGCGAGCAGCCGATTGATGAAATAAATGCCGAACGAAAACACGGTGAGATAAATCAGCACGAAGAGGATGAGCGTGGCCGCAACGCTTTCGCCCGGCAGCGGCGATACCGCGTCCGCGGTGCGCAGCACGCCGTGCACGATCCACGGCTGGCGGCCGCATTCGGTCACCACCCAGCCGGCGATGACGGCGACAAAGCCAACCCACCACGTCTGCGCGACGATTTTGAGGTACCAGCGCGTCTCGAACAATCGCCCGCGCCACAACAGCCACGCTCCGAACCAGGCCGCCGCGATCATGTAAAGACCGATCGCCACCATGATGCGAAAGCCGAAGAACACGTTCGGCAACGGCGGCCGGTCCTGCGGCGGCACGTCCTTCAATCCGGGAAACAGGCCGTCCCATTGCCGGGTAACGAGGAGCGAGGCGATATGCGGCAGCGAGATCGAATAGAGATTGCTCTCTATGTTCTCGTCCGGCCAGGCGAACAGTTCAAACGGCGCCGGCTTGCTGGAGTCCCAATGCGCCTCCATGGCGGCGATCTTGATCGGCTGGTATTTGAGCGTGTTCTCGGCGTGCAGGTCGCCGAGGACGAGTTGCAGCGGCCCCAACACGGCCGTCAGCGAGATCGCCATGCGCAGCATGGTGCGCGCTTCTTCGATATGGCGGCCCGCCAGCAGATAGCGCGCGCCGACCGCGATCCCGACGAAGCCGCCGGTTAACAGCGAGGCATTGAGCATGTGCGCGAGCCGGTAGGGAAAGCTCGGATTGAAGACGATCGCCCACCAGTCCGCCGGATAGGCGATGCCGCCGCTCATCGTGTAGCCGGCCGGCGTTTGTATCCAGCTATTGGCCGCCAGTATCCAGAACGCGGAAAACGTGGTGCCGGCGGCGACCACCACGGCGGAAAATATATGGAGCCAGCGCGGCACACGGTCGCCGCCGAACAGCAATATACCGAGGAACGACGCCTCGAGGAAAAACGCCATCAAGACCTCGTAGCCGAGCAGGGGCCCGATGACGTTGCCGGCAATCGCCGAGAAACGGCTCCAGTTGGTGCCGATCTGATAGGACAGCACCACGCCGGAGACGACGCCCATCGCAAACGACACCGCAAAAATCTTGGTCCAGAAGACGGCGAGCCGCTTGTAGCGCTCGGCCCCGCTCCAGCCCCATAAGACTTCGAGCGTGGCGACATAGATGGCGATCCCGATCGTAAAAGTCGGAAAAATGATGTGGAATGAAATCGTGAAGGCAAATTGCAGCCGCGACAGCAGAACCGGATCCAGATGCATGACGGAACTCCGTCACCTACGGCCGTGGAATTGCTCTATAATATAATGGTCGCAGCGAGGCGAGGGGGGGGACACCGTGGACGACGTCGGCACCAGCCGCGCGCAACAGCCGCAATCCGTGTTCGAACGAATGTTCGGCCTGGAGCGGGCCGGCAGCAACCTGCGCACCGAGTTTGTCGCCGGGCTGACCACGTTCCTGACCATGGTCTACATCGTGTTCGTCAATCCGCAGATTCTCGGCAATGCCGGCATGGACAAAGGCGCGGTGTTCGTCGCGACCTGCATTGCGGCCGCGGTGTCGACGGCGGTGATGGCGCTCTACGCCAATTATCCGATCGCGCTCGCGCCCGGCATGGGGCTCAACGCATTCTTCGCCTTCACCGTCGTGTTGACGATGAAATACACCTGGCAGCAGGCGCTCGCCGCCGTGTTCTGCTCGGGCGTGATATTCTTCTTGATTTCGATTTTCCGCATCCGCGAATACATCATCAATTCGATCCCGCGGAACTTGAAGCTGGCCATCTCGGCCGGCGTCGGACTGTTTCTCGGCATCATCGCGCTCGAACAATCCAAGATCGTGGTGGCGTCGCCGGCGACGCTGGTCACGCTCGGCGATCTGCGCAATCCGGTCGCGATCCTCTGCCTGCTCGGCCTGGTCCTGATCACGGCGCTCAACTATCGCCGCATCGTCGGCGGCACGCTGATCGGCATCCTGATCGTGACCGCGATCGGCATTCCATTAGGTCTTGCCACTTATACCGGCATCGTCTCGGCGCCGCCGTCGCTCAAGCCGACTTTGCTGGCGCTCGATTTTTCGCGCGTCGGCGAAGCTTCCTTTCTTATCGTCGTCTTCAGTTTTCTGTTCGTCGACGTGTTCGACAATGCCGGCACGCTGATCGGCGTCACCCACCGCGCCGGACTGACCGACAGGGACGGCAACCTGCCGCGCATGAAGCAGGCGCTGATCGCCGACAGTTTCGCCGCCATGTTCGGTTCCCTGATCGGCACCTCGACGACAACGAGCTATATCGAGAGCGCGGCCGGCGTCGCCGCCGGCGGGCGCACCGGGCTGACCGCCTTGTTCGTGGCGATCTTTTTCCTCGCCGCTTTGTTCTTCGCGCCGCTGGCCGGCATGGTGCCGGCCTACGCGACCTCGGCGGCGCTGCTTTATGTCGCCTGCGTGATGGCGCGCGGCTTGGCCGAGATCGACTGGGACGACATCACCGAAGCGGCGCCGGCGGTGGTCGCGGCGATCACCATGCCGCTGACTTATTCGATCGCGACCGGCATCGGGCTCGGCTTCATCACCTATGCGCTGGCCAAGCTCATCGCCGGCAAATTTGCCGACGCCAAACCCGCGGTGCTGGTGCTGGCGGCGATCTTCGCTCTCAAGTTTGCGGTGGGATAGACCGCATAACGGAAGGAAATGGTACCATGAACGCCGGCACGATTTCGTCGTGGTCTCTTTCTTGGCAATTTTGGGCCGTGCTGTCGGCGGTGTTTGCCGCGCTTACGGCGATCTTCGCCAAGGTCGGCGTCGCCAACGTGAATTCCGATCTGGCGACTTTCATCCGCACCATCGTCGTGGTCTGCGTCTTGGGATTGATCGTCTACGCCACCCGGCAATTCCAAAATCCGACGGAAATCTCCGAGCCGCACCTATTTGTTTCTGCTGCTCTCGGGGCTCGGCACCGGCGCGTCGTGGCTGTGCTATTTCCGCGCGTTGAAACTCGGCAATGCCGCGCAGGTCGCGCCGATCGACAAATTGAGCGTCGTGCTGGTCGCCGTATTCGGCGTGGTATTTCTCGGCGAAAGGCTTTCGACGGTGAATTGGCTCGGCGTCGTGCTGGTCGCCACTGGCGCGATTCTGGTGGCGCTGCGCTGAGGGACATTCAAGACGAACTCCATAGGAGAACTAACATGCCAAAGCTCTCAGGCTTCGCCTCGCTGGCCACGCTGCCCGAGGAGCGCGTCACCGACAAGATCACGCGCAAGATCGCGGCCGGCGATCGGGAGATGATCGTGTGGTGGAGCATGAAGGCCGGCGCTCGCGCGTCCGCGCACAAACACCCGCACGAGCAAATCGCCTGGATGCTCAAAGGCAAGATGGAATTCCGGCTCGGCGGCGAGCGGCGGACCTGCGGGCCGGGCGACGTCGTGGTGATCCCGGGCGGCGTCGAACACGAGGCGTTCTTTCCCGAGGATACCGAAGTGATCGACGTATTTTCGCCGCCGCGCGAGGATTTTTTGGCCGGCGGCCCGCCGGACTACATGAAGGTCAAGTGATCGTCGGCGCAAGCGCCTTCTTGATCGCCAGGAAATCGCGCCAGGCGAAGCGCTTCTGCAGCGGGCTGCGCAGCAGAAAAGCGGGATGGAAGGTCGGCAGCGCCCGCACTTCGCGCGTGCCGGTGTCGTAGGTGAGCCAGCGGCCTCGCGCGCGGGTAATGCCGTCCTTGATGCCGAGCAGCGTTTGCATCGCCGGGCCGCCGAGGCAGACCAGAATATCCGGGTTGGCAAGCTCGATCTGGCGGCGGATGAAGGGCAGGCAGATCGCGGTTTCCTGCGGGGTGGGCGTGCGGTTGCCGGGCGGCCGCCACGGCACGACGTTGGCGATGTAAGCGTTCGAGCGATCGAGCCCGATCGCCGCCATCATCAGATCGAGCAATTTGCCGGAGCGGCCGACGAACGGACGGCCGATGACGTCTTCGTCGTGGCCGGGCGCCTCGCCGACGAACATGACGCGGCTTTGCGGATTGCCGTCGGCGAAGACCAGTTGCGTTGCGGTCGCGCGTAGCGCGCAGCCTTCGAAGGCTTTGAGCAGCGCGCACAAATCATCGAGCGTCTGGGCGTTCCGCGCGGCATCGCGCGCCGCCATGACCGCGGCTTCGGGCGACGCCGGCGATATTGTGGGCGGGCGCCCTTTTCCCTCCCCTGAAACGGGAGGGTCGGATCGCGGAACGCGATCCGGGGAGGGGTCATTGCGTAGCGGTTTGACCCCCACCCGGCCAGCTTCGCTGCTCGACCTCCCCCTTTCAGGGGGAGGTGTTTCCGCCATGCGGTCGACCGGCGCCTCGCCGATGAGCGCATCGGCGCCGGCGTCCAGGTAGAACGCGATCAGATCGCGCGCTGGTTTGCGGTCGACAATCATGAGCGTGGCAATTTCACAGCCGGCGCACAAAGTCTAGGCGAGCGGTGGAAAGCATGAAACAGTTGTCCGCGACACGGAGCAGGCCATGACCGCAGCGGAGCTTCCGGCCCGGGAGGCGATGGAATTCGACGTCGTCATCGTTGGCGCGGGCCCGGCCGGCCTCGCCGCGGCGATCCGGCTCAAGCAGCTCGCGCCCGACAAAACCGTCGTCGTGGTGGAAAAGGGCTCCGAGGTCGGCGCGCATATTCTATCCGGCGCGGTCATCGATCCGATTGGGCTGGACAAACTCATCCCGGACTGGCGCAGCGAAGACACCCCGATCAAGACCAAGGTCACCGAAGACCGCTTTTACGCGCTCGGCTCCTCGCGCGCGCTGCGGCTGCCGCTCACCCTGATGCCGCCGCTGATGGGCAATCACGGCTATTTCATCGTCTCGCTCGGCGATGTCTGCCGCTATCTGGCGCGCAAAGCCGAAGCGCTCGGCGTCGAAATCTATCCGGGTTTTGCCGCCGTGGAAGTGTTGTTCGAGAACGATGCGGTCGCCGGCATCGCCACCGGCGACATGGGGATCGCCAAGGACGGACATCACAAAGCCGGCTTCGCCCGCGGCATGGAGCTGCGCGGCAAATACACGCTGTTCGCCGAAGGCGCGCGCGGCAGCCTGTCCAAGGGGTTGATCGAACGCTTCGGGCTGCGCGGCGATCGCGAGCCGCAGAAATTCGGCATCGGGCTCAAGGAGCTTTGGCAGGTCGCGCCCGAGCGACATCGCAAAGGCATGGTGCAGCACACGCTCGGCTGGCCGCTCGACAACCGCACCGGCGGCGGCTCGTTCCTCTATCATTACGACGACAATCTCGTCGCCGTCGGCTTCGTCGTCCACCTCAACTACCGCAATCCCTATCTGTCGCCGTTCGAGGAATTCCAGCGCTTGAAGACGCATCCGCTCATCCGCGGCACCTTCGCCGGGGGAAAACGGATTTGTTACGGCGCGCGCGCCATCAGCGAGGGCGGCTGGCAGTCGGTGCCGAAGCTTGTGTTCCCCGGCGGCGCACTCATCGGCTGTGCCGCGGGCTTCCTCAACGTGCCGCGCATCAAGGGCACTCACAACGCCATGCTGTCGGGTATGCTCGCGGCGGAGCAGGTCGCCGCGGCGATTGCGCAGGGACGCGCCAATGACGAGCTTGCGAGCTACGAAGCGGCATGGCGCACTTCGCCGATCGGACGCGATCTGTGGCGGGTGCGCAATGCCAAGCCGTTATGGTCGAAGCTCGGCACCGCCGCCGGCATCGCGCTCGGCGGGCTCGACATGTGGACCAGCACGCTGGGCTTCTCGCTGCTCGGCACGCTCAAGCACGGCAAGCCGGATTTTGCGACGCTCGAGCCCGCGGCGAAATGCCAGCCCATCGCCTATGCCAAACCCGACGGCAAGCTGACCTTCGATCGGCTCTCCTCGGTGTATCTGTCGAACACCAATCACGAAGAGGACCAGCCGGTGCATCTTCTGGTGCGCGACGGCGCTTTGCAAAAATCGTCCGAGCACGACGTCTATGCCGGTCCGTCGGCGCGCTATTGCCCGGCCGGCGTCTATGAATGGGTCGAGGAAGCCGGGCAACCGCGGTTCGTGATCAACGCGCCAAACTGCGTCCACTGCAAAACCTGCGACATCAAGGACCCGAACCAGAACATCACCTGGGTGCCGCCCGAAGGCGGCGGCGGGCCGAACTATCCGAATATGTGATGGGGCGGCGCCGCCGCGATTTCGCCGCCGTTGGGGCCTAAATGGCCGTGCGGCGCGGGATCGCGGAGCAAGGGAACTTGAGTTTGCGTCCTTGCGGGCACGCGGCAAAAAGGTCATTCTCGCGCCGACTTAAAGGACATCGGGCGCGCGATTCCCGCTTCGCCGATCCAGTTTGCCAATGGAGATCTCGTGATTTATTCGCCGCTGCCCCGGCATGCCGCCATTGTCGGCATTGCCGTCGCTTTGAGCCTTGGATCGGCCGTTGCCGCCCAGGCAGCCGCCGTTCAAGCGCCGGCGCAACAGGAACTCTCGCCCGAGAACGCCGCCGGCAGCTATCTCGCCGCCCGGCATGCCGGCGAAGAGCGCGATGCCGCCGCCGAGGCGACCTATTACATGGACGTGCTGAAGCTCGATCCGCGCAATCCCGACCTGCTCAGCCGCACTTTCCTTTCCGTGCTCAGCGATGGCGATGTCGAAGGGGCGAGCAAGCTTGCCGAGCGGCTGCTTGCGGTCGATCACACCGATCGCATTTCGCGGCTCGTGCTGGGCATACGCGAACTCAAGCAGAAACATTATGGGCTCGCCCGGCAGGAGTTTGCCCAATCGGTGCGCGGTCCGGTGACCGATCTGACGGCGACGCTGTTGTCGGCCTGGGCCTATGCCGGCGCTGGGCGATACGCACACGGCGATCGATACGCTGGACAAGCTGTCGGGCCCGGATTGGTACGGCATTTTCAAGGATCTGCACGCCGGGCTCATCCTCGATCTTGCGGGCGACAAGAAGGATGCCGGCAAGCGCTACGCCAGCGCGCATAAGGCCGACCCGACGGCTTTGCGCACGGTTGAAGCCTATGGCGGCTATCTGTCGCGCACCGGCAGCAAGGACGACGCGCTGAAAATCTACCAGGACTTCGCCAAGGAGCTGCCGAACCATCCGCTGATCGACAGTGAGATGAAGGCGATTGCCGACGGCGATAAGATTCCGCCGCTCGTCGAGTCGTCCGCAAGCCGGCGCCGCCGAGGCGCTTTACGGGCTCGGCGCCTCGATCGGACGCCGCGGCGGCGAGGATCTCGCCCTCGTTTATCTACAGCTTGCGCTTTATCTCGAGCCGTCGCATCCGATGGCGCTGCTTTCGCTCGGCGATCTCTACGAGGATCTCAAGAAGCCCGATCTCGCGATCAAGGCCTATGAGCGGGTGCCGCCGTCGTCGCCGCTCGCGCGCAATGCCGAAATCCAGATGGCCGTCGATCTCGATGCGCTCGATCGCACCGACGAAGCCAAGAAGCGGCTCGAACACGTCATCGCCGAGCATCCCAAGGACAGCGAGGCGATCATCGAGCTGGGCAACATTCAGCGCGGCCGCAAGGATTTCGCCGACTGCGCGAATACCTACGGCAAGGCCATCGACCGGTGCCGAAGCCGGAGAAATCGAACTGGGTGATGTTCTACTTCCGCGGCATCTGCTACGAGCGCTCGCACCAATGGCCGGCGGCCGAAGCCGACATGAAAAAGGCGCTGGAGCTTTATCCCGACCAGCCGCTCGTGCTCAATTATCTCGGCTATTCATGGGTCGACCAGCGCGTCCACCTCGACGAAGGCATGGACATGATCCGCAAGGCGGTCGAGCAACGGCCGGACGACGGCTATATCGTCGATTCGCTGGGCTGGGCCTACTTCCGCACCGGCAATTACGACGAGGCGGTTAAAAATCTCGAGCGCGCCGTCGAGCTCAAGCCCGAAGACCCGACCATCAACGATCATCTCGGCGACGCTTATTGGCGAGTCGGGCGCACGCTCGAAGCGCACTTCCAGTGGTCGCACGC
This sequence comes from uncultured Alphaproteobacteria bacterium, assembly GCA_963823225.1. Classification (GTDB taxonomy): domain Bacteria; phylum Pseudomonadota; class Alphaproteobacteria; order Rhizobiales; family Xanthobacteraceae; genus BOG-931. The sequence continues at coordinate 400,733 of CAWGKM010000003.1, forward strand.
CAAGGAGCTCAATCCGGAGCCGGCAGACCTGCCGAAGATCGAGGCCAAGCTCAAAAACGGGCTGCCCGCCGATACGTCTTCCGCGGCCGACGCCGGCAAGTCGAATGCCGCCACCGATAACGACAAGGCGAATTCTGCGGCGGATGCCGACAAGGCGAAAAAGACCGGCAACGGCGGGTGAGGGCCCTCCTTGCCCGTTCCGCTTGTTGAGAACGCGCCGGCCAAGGTCAATCTGACGCTGCGGGTGCTCGGCCGTCGCGCCGACGGCTATCACGAGATCGAAAGCCTGGTCGCGTTCGCCGATTTCAGCGACCGGCTGACTTTGGCGCCGGGTGGCGAGCTCAAGCTGACGGTCGGCGGGGCGCGGGCGGCGCATGCCGGAGAAGACACCGACAATCTCGTGATTAAGGCGGCGCATGCGCTTTTTGCGCGCATCCCCGGTATCGTCTCGGGCGCCTTCCATCTCGATAAGCACCTGCCGGTGGCGGCTGGGCTCGGCGGCGGCTCGGCCGATGCGGCCGCCGCGCTGCGGCTGTTGGCGCGGGCGAACGATCTGGCGCGCGGCGACCCGCGCCTTTACGAGGCGGCGCAGCGCAACCGGCGCCGACGTGCCGGTCTGTCTCGATCCGCGCGCCGCGGCTGATGCGCGGCATCGGCGAAAAACTCTCCGCGCCTCTTGCGCTACCGCCGCTCCATGCGGTGCTGGTCAATCCCGGTGCCGCGCTCTCGACGCAAGGATGTTTTTGCCGGCTGGATCGCCGCAACCAAACATGCCGGTCCATTCGACCTCGCGGCGCTGGCGAAGGCGACCGGCTACGAGCAGTTTCTGCAGCTTCTGATGACGCAGCCGAACGATCTCGAAGGCGCAGCGATGGCGCTCGTGCCGGCAATCGCCGATGTGCTTACGGCCTTACGCGCGCTACCCGGCTGCGGTCTCGCCCGCATGTCGGGGTCGGGCTCGTCTTGCTTTGGGTTGTTTCCATCCGCGGCGGAAGCAACGGCGGCGGCGAAAATCCTCAGCGGCAAGCATCCGCACTGGTGGTTGCGCGCGACTGAGCTGAATTAATGCGTCCGCGCGATGCAAAAATTAACGGTGTCGGCGAGCGCGGCTTTCATCTTCGAGTTCGGGGAATAACGCCAACGCGTCGCGGGCGATGGCGCCGTAATGGTGGGCGCGGCCGATCGTGTCTTCGAGCGCGCGATGCTTCGACATCAGCCCAATGGCGTGATCGAGATCGGCCTCGGTGGTCTCGCCGCGTTCCAGCGTGCGCCGCCAGAATTCGCGTTCGTCGTCGCTGCCGCGGCGGAACGCGAGCACCACCGGCAGCGTGATCTTGCCTTCGCGGAAATCGTCGCCGATGTTCTTGCCCAGGCGCGAGGAGGCGCCGCCATAGTCGAGCACGTCGTCGACCAATTGGAACGTGATGCCGAGGTTCATGCCGAACGAGCGGCTCGCGGCCTGCTCGGCCTTCTGCCGCGCCGACAGTGCGGGACCGACTTCGCAAGCGGCGGCGAACAGCTCGGCGGTCTTGGCGCGGATGACCGCGATATATTCGTCCTCGGTCGTCGCCGTGTTCTTGGCGGCGGCGAGCTGCATGACTTCGCCTTCGGCGATCACCGCGGCGGCCGCGGAGAGAATTTCGAGCGCTTTGAGGCTGCCGACCTCGACCATCATCTTGAACGCCTGGCCGAGCAGGAAATCGCCGACCAGCACGCTCGCCTCGTTGCCCCACAGCATGCGCGCCGCCAGCCGGCCGCGGCGCAACTCGCTCTCATCGACCACGTCGTCATGCAGGAGCGTCGCGGTGTGCATGAACTCGACCGCCGCGGCGAGCTTGATATGGCCGTCGCCGGCATAACCGGTGAGCCGCGCCAAAGCCAGCGTCAGCATCGGCCGCAGCCGCTTACCGCCGGAATTGATCAGGTGATTGGCGACTTCCGGGATCATCGTCACTTCGGAGCCGGTGCGCCCGATAATGGTGGCGTTGACGCGCTCCATGTCGGCGGCGACGAGGTCGACCAAGGGGTCGATCGACGGCGCGTGCGGGCTTTCGAAGGGGACGACAACGGCCACTTAAGCCTTCTCCACAGGACGCGCCAGCATAGAAACGCTATGGTGATGCGGCAAGTAGGCCTGCAAGTAGGCCTGCAAGTATGCCGGCAAGTATGCTGGCAAATATGCCTGCGTATATGCCCGCATGTATAACGGAATGTTGGCCGATGCCAATATATCCGCAACACGGACCTGGCGACACGACGCGGCGGCGGAGCGGAGGAATGTCAAGCAACGATCTGGCCGCTGCCAACATAGCTACCAGCCGGTACGACGTGGCGGTCCTGGTGCCGTGTTACAACGAGGAACGCGCGATCGGCAAAGTAGTTGCCGACTTCCGCGCGGCGCTGCCGGCCGCGACCGTCTATGTTTACGACAACAATTCCACCGACGGCACCGTCGCGGCCGCCGAACGCGCTGGCGGCGTTGTGCGGCGCGAGGTCCATCAGGGCAAGGGTTACGTGGTGCGGCGGATGTTCAACGACATTGAAGCCGATATTTATGTGCTGGTCGACGGCGATGCGACCTATGACGCGCCGAGCGCGCCGGTCATGATCGAAAAGCTCGTCGCGGATCGGCTGGATATGGTGGTCGCCACACGCGTCGACCGCGAGGCGGCGGCATATCGGGCCGGTCACCGCGCCGGCAATCGGCTGTTGACCGGGTTTGTCGCGCATATCTTCGGCCGCGCCTTCACCGATATCCTATCCGGCTACCGCGTCTTCTCGCGCCGCTTCGTCAAATCCTTTCCGATTTTGTCCGGCGGCTTTGAGATCGAGACCGAACTGACGGTACATGCGCTCGAGCTCGAACTGCCGGTCGGCGAGGTGGCGACGCCATACTATTCGCGGCCGGCCGGCTCGGCTTCCAAGCTCTCGACCTGGCAGGACGGCTTTCGCATTCTTTGGACGGTGTTGAAGCTTTACCGTGCGGAACGGCCGCTGTCGTTGTTCGGCGCCTTCGGCCTGGCGCTCATCATCATATCAATCGGTCTGGCCATTCCGATCGTCATTACCTACCTGCAGGAAGGCATTGTGCCGCGTCTGCCAACCGCGGTGCTGTCGACGGGCCTGATGCTGCTGGGCTTTCTCGCGATTGCCTGCGGTTTAATCCTCGATACCGTGACGCGCGGCCGGCGCGAGCAAAAACTCATCGCCTATCTCGCGTTGCGCGCCCCGGGCGAGGAACGGCGGCGGAGCTGATTAATGCGCGAACTGGTCCGTACCAACGATGCCGTGCTGATTTCGGCGATCGAAGCGCTGCTCAACGGCGCGCGCATCGAGCATATGGTCGTCGATCAGAATATGAGCGTGCTGGAAGGCTCGATCGGCATTTTCCCCCGCCGCATCCTGGTCGGCGAGGATGAAGTCCAAGTGGCGCGGCGGCTTCTCGAGGATGCCGGTTTCGGCAACGAGCTTCGCCCCAATGTCCGTTGAAGCCGGCGAAGTCAGCGAGGATGCCGTCCTCGGCGGCAAGCTCGTGCTGCGCCAGCCGGTGCGCGGCCACAGATTCGGACATGACTCGATATTGCTTGCGGCGGCGACGCCGGCGCATCGCGGCGAGCAAGCGGTCGATCTCGGCGCCGGCGTGGGCGCGGCGGGACTGGCGCTGGCCCGCCGCGTCGGGGGCCTTGCCGTCACGCTCGTCGAGATCGATCCGGCGCTCACCGCGCTGGCGCGCGATAACGCCGCGCGTAATGGGCTTTCGGCGCGCGTGCGCGCGGTCTGTTTGGACGCCACGGCGCCCGCGGCGGCGTTCGCCGCCGCCGGGCTCGCATCCGGAATCGACGGATCATGTGCTGATGAATCCGCCGTTCAATGCGCCGCAAAATCCGTCGCCCGAGCCCGGCCGCCGTATCGCGCGGACCGCGTCGGATGACACGCTTGCGCTTTGGCTCGGCACGGCGGCGCGGCTGCTGCGCCCGTCGGGTACGGTCACGTTGATCTGGCGCGCCGACGGTCTCGGCGACGTGCTGGCGGCGCTCGCGCACCGGTTCGGCGCGATTTCGGTATTGCCCGTCCACCCCAAGCCCGGCATGCCGGCAATCCGCGTGCTGGTCTGTGCCGGCAAGGAGGCAAGCGGGCCGCTGTCGCTGCTCCCTGCTTTCGTGCTTGCCGCTGCCGACGGCAAGCCGACCGCGCAAGCCGAAGCCGTGCTGCGCGACGGTGCCGCTCTCGCCTTGGCTGGGAATTGAAACCGGTCGCCGGCCGGGAATTCCGGGAATTAATACGGGTACTTACAGACGCATACTGCTCAGCCTTTGGGCACTAGGCTGGTATGCGAATCGGGCTGCACTGCTGGCTTCTTTTTTGCCTCGGTGCGAATGGGAATGTACGAAAGAGCGACAAATACGCTGATTATCATCAAGAGGAAGTAGATCTTCATCGCTGCTTCGCCTCCGCTGTCGTTGACGGCGCCCGAACACGAAGCAAAAAGCGTTCCATACGTTAATAAACGGTTACTTGAGGGTTTATGCGCGCCGTCATATCTGAATTTTCATGACCGAGCCGTGGACGGGAGAACGCGTCCGAGACCTTTGCCGCCGCGCCGTCGGCGTGCTGGCTCCGGTCATCCCTCAGCGTTTTCGCCGCGACAGACCCGTGGTGCCGGTGGTGCGGTTGACCGGCATTATCGGATTCTCGACCCCGCTGCGGCCGGGCCTGTCGCTGGCCGGCATCGCCCGCACGCTCGATCGCGCGTTTGCCATGCGCGGCGCCGCGGCGGTCGCGCTCGCCATCAACTCGCCGGGCGGATCGCCGGTACAATCGCACCTGATCTTCCGCCGCATCCGCGAATTGGCGGAGGAGAAAAAGCGTCAGGTCATCGCCTTTATCGAAGACGCCGGCGCCTCGGGCGGTTACATGATCGCCTGCGCGGCGGACGAGATCGTCGCCGATCCGCACTCGATCGTCGGCTCGATCGGCGTCGTCGGCGGGTCGTTCGGTTTCGACAAGCTGATCGGGAAAATCGGCATCGAGCGCCGGCTCTATACGTCCGGCGAGCACAAGGCCATGCTCGATCCGTTCCTGCCCGAAAACCCCGACGACGTCGAACGGCTGAAGAAATTGCAGCGGGAAATCCACGACGACTTCATCGCGCTCGTTAAATCGCGGCGCGGCGCCAAGCTGGCGGGTCCGGAAAATGTCTTATTCTCCGGCGAATATTGGACCGGCCGGCGGGCGCTGGAACTCGGTTTCGTCGACGCCATCGGCGATCTTCGCGCGACCTTGCGCGAACGATTCGGCGATAAGGTCGTTACCCCCCTGGTGACGGCGGAACGCGGCTTCCTCGGGCGCCGGGTCTTCGGGGTGGGCCGCCACGACATGATGATGCAGGGAGCGCATGCGCAGGTTGGTCTTGCCGAGGACCTGATTTCGGCGCTTGAAGCGCGCGCCATTTGGGCGCGATATGGGCTCTAGAGCATGATCCCGAAAAGTGGATACCGGTTTTCGGATAAGATCATGCTCAATCGATAAACCGGAGACTAGAATGCCGCCGCTGATTGTCTTTGCGCTTGGCGTCATGGGCGCGGCCCTGGTGGCGCGCTGGTGTGTCAAGGAAGTGCACCGCGTCAATTCCGAACTCGATGAAATGCGCGGCAAAGCCGCCGTCGAGCCGACGGATCGCGATGCGTTGCCGAAACTCAAGCGCGATCCGAAGACCGGCGAATACCGGCCGGGGTGAAGAACTTACACCTTACTGCTCCTTGATGCCGTTCTCTTGGACGACGCGGCCCCATTTCTCGTATTCGGCCTTCATGAACGTGCCCAGCGAGTTGGGCGTGCCGCCGACCGGCGTTGCGCCCGCTTTGACGAGCTTGTCGTGAACCTGGGGATCCGCGAGTGCATCGTCGACGGCTTTGTTGAGCTTGGCGATTACCGCGGGCGGCGTCTTGGCCGGTGCCAAGAGCGCATACCAGTTCGACGCGTCGGTATTGGGGTAGCCTTGCTCGGCAAGCGTCGGCACGTCGGGCAGGATGGCGTCGCGCTTGTCCGCTGCCGCGCCGATCGGCACCACGGAGCCGGCTTGGATCTGCGCGATCAGCACCGGCACGTCGGCGGAGAGCACCTGGACCTGGCCGCCGAGCAAATCGGTCAGCGCCGGCGCGGCGCCGCGATAAGGCACGTGCAGGAATTGCACGCCCGCCGATGCATCGAGCAATATCTGAGCGAGATGCGGCGGCGAGCCGATGCCGGTCGATGCAAAGGGAATTGTGCCGGGCTTTTCCTTGGCCATCGCGACGAGTTCTTTGACCGTCTTGATGCCGAGTTTCGGCGACACCACGATGACCTCGGTGACTTTGGTGACGAGAGCGACCGGCGCGAAATCGCGGAATGTGTCGAACGGCATGTTCGGCATGATGTGCGGGGACACCGTCACCGCGCCGGCGGTGGTGAGAAACAGCGAATAACCGTCGGGCTCGGATTTGGCGACGTCGCCGCCGCCCAGCGTGCCGTTGGCGCCCGGCTTGTTGTCGATATAGACGCGCTGGCCAAGCAGTGCCGTCATCCTGTCGGCGATAACGCGGCCGACGAAATCGGTCGGGCCGCCGGGTGGAAACGCGACCACGATGCGGACCGGCCGGGCGGGAAAATCCTGCGCCTTTGCAAATTGCGGCGCCAGCAACGCCAGAGCCGCGGCCGCACCGATCAGGAAGCCTCGAACTTTTCGCACAATCTCCTCCCGGTATCAGACATCAGTGAGTAGGAATCAGGTATCAGGAGCCGGCGGGTTGGTCGAGGCTTGACGTTGCCGCTGCGTTCCACCAACAACGGCTCATGAACGAGGATCTGCCGCTCCACATGCGCCCCGAGCGCTCGTTTCAGGGGCTTATTCTCGCCTTACAGCGCTACTGGGCGGATTGGGGCTGCGTCATTTTGCAGCCCTACGACATGGAGGTCGGCGCCGGCACCTTCCATCCGGCGACGACGTTGCGGGCGCTGGGGCCCAAGCCCTGGAACGCGGCCTTTGTGCAGCCGTCGCGCCGGCCCAAGGACGGCCGTTACGGGGAAAATCCCAACCGCTTGCAGCATTACTATCAGCTGCAAGTGATCCTCAAACCGTCGCCGGACGATTTGCAGGAGCTTTATCTGAGATCGCTCTATGCCATCGGCATCGATCCCAAGCTGCATGACATCCGCTTCGTCGAGGACGATTGGGAAAGCCCGACGCTCGGCGCCTGGGGACTCGGCTGGGAATGCTGGTGCGACGGCATGGAAGTGTCGCAGTTCACCTATTTTCAGCAGGTCGCCGGTTTCGAATGCGCGCCGGTCTCCGGCGAGCTCACCTACGGGCTCGAGCGGCTGGCGATGTACGTGCAGGGGGTCGATAACGTCTTCGCGCTCAATTTCAACGGCCGCGACGGCGCGCAAAAGGTGACTTACGGCGACGTGTTCCTGCAGGCCGAGCAGGAATATTCCCGCTACAACTTCGACGCCGCGGATACCGAAATGCTGTTTCGCCACTTCAAGGACGCAGAGGAAGAGTGCAAGCGGCTGTTGAAGATCGGCGTCAAGGGTGAGCGCAACGAACTCGCGCTGCCGGCTTACGACCAGTGCATCAAGGCGAGCCACGTATTCAATCTGCTCGACGCGCGCGGCGTGATTTCGGTGACCGAGCGGCAGAGCTACATCCTGCGGGTGCGCGAGCTCGCCAAAGCGTGCGGCGAGGCGTGGCTTGCGACCGCGGGCGGCGGGAAAAACTTATGAGCGGAGCGGAGAAAGCAATATGAGCGACGTGAGCGGAATGCCTGAAATCGGCGGCCGGCGGCCGATCGCGGTCAAGGTCGAGGCCGGCAAGAGCTATTGGTGGTGCGCCTGCGGGCGCTCGAAGTCGCAGCCGTTCTGCGACGGTTCGCACAAGGTCACGAGCTTTCGACCGATCGAATACAAGCCGGCGCAGAACGAGGAGGCCTGGTTCTGCGCCTGCAAGCGCTCCGGCAAAAAGCCGATGTGCGACGGCACGCATAAGGCGCTTTAGTTCCCCTCCCCCTTGTGGGGAGGGGTAGGGGTGGGGGTCGAGAGGTTGTTCGGTGATCGGGAAGCGATCTTCAAAAGACGAAGAACGAGTTTGGGCGCCGCGTGATCGCAGCATTGTGCCGGCGAATAAGATTCGTGCGCGTGCGATGCGATCGAATCCCACGCAGTCCGAGCAGAAACTCTGGTGGCACTTGCGTTACCGTCTCGCTGCACCAAGCTCGCATTTTCGCCGACAGGTACATCTCGATCGTTACATCGTCGATTTCGTCAATCTTAAGCTGAAGATTGTGATCGAACTCGATGGCGGACAGCACTCCGAACGGGCCGAAAAGGACGCGAAGCGGACCAGGTTTTTGGAAAACGAGGGTTATAGGGTTCTACGCTTTTGGAACATTGACGTTTTGCAGAATATCGATGGCGTTCTAGAAACGATTTAGAGTGCGATCGTCGCTACCCCCACCCCTCGGTCACCGTCGCGACAGTGCGACGCTGACCTCTTCCCCTCCCCACAAGGGGGAGGGGATAGAACGCGCCGCGTTTAGCAATGCCCGACCTTCTGCTCGAACTCTTCTCCGAGGAAATCCCGGCGCGGATGCAGGCGCGGGCGGCGGAGGATTTGAAAAAACGCGTCACCGACCGCCTGGTCGAGGCCGGGCTGGTCTATGACGGCGCCAAGACGTTCGTCACCCCGCGGCGGCTGACGCTTGCCGTGCACGGGATACCGGTGCGCCAGCCGGATTTGCGCGAGGAGAAGAAAGGCCCGCGCGTCGGCGCGCCGGAGGCCGCCATCGCCGGGTTTTTGAAAGCCGCCGGCCTCAATTCGATCGCCGAGGCCAAAATGCAGCCCGACAAGAAGGGCGATTTTTATGTCGCGGCGATCGAAAAGCCCGGCCGCGCCGCGCTCGATGTGATCGGCGAAATTCTGCCCGACGTCATCAAAGGCTTTCCCTGGCCGAAATCGATGCGCTGGGGTGCGCAATCAGCAAACCAAGGTGCATTTTCTTCTGGATTTTCGCCGGGGTTCCAAACAGGGTCTCTGCGTTGGGTGCGGCCGCTGCATTCCATCGTCGCCACGTTCGGGCCGGAAACCGAGGAGCCGGATATCGTGAAGTTCGCGGTCGACGGTATCGCGGCGGGCAACGAGACGCGCGGTCATCGCTTCATGGCGCCGGCGCCGTTCACGGTGCGCCGGCTTGCCGATTACCTGCAAAAGCTCGGCCAGGCCAAGGTCGTGCCCGATGCCGAGCGGCGGCAGAAAATCATCCTTACCGAGGCCAAGCAGCTCGCCTTCGCGCAAGGGCTCGAACTGGTCGCGGACGACGGCCTGTTGGCCGAGGTCGCCGGCCTGGTCGAATGGCCGGTGGTGCTGATGGGCTCGTTCGATCCGGGGTTTTTGCAAATTCCCGAGGAAGTGATCCGCGCCACCATCCGCAACAACCAGAAATGCTTCGTGCTGCGCGACGCCGCGCACGCCAAGCTGGTCGACAAATTCATCCTGGTCTCCAATCTCGAAGCCGAGGACGGCGGCAAGGCAATTGTCGCCGGCAACGAGCGCGTCATCCATGCCCGGCTGTCGGATGCAAAATTTTTCTACGACACCGATCTGAAGACGCGGCTGGAAGACCGGCTGCCGAAGTTCAAGGACATCGTCTTTCACGAGAAGCTGGGATCGCAGGCCGACCGCATCGAGCGCATCGAGCGGCTGGCGGCGGAACTCGCCCCGCTCGTCGGCGCCGATGTGAAGAAGGCCAAGCGCGCGGCGCGGCTCTGCAAAGCCGATCTGCTCACCGAAATGGTCGGCGAATTCCCCGAACTGCAAGGTACGATGGGGAAATACTACGCCGAAGAGCAGGGCGAGGACGAGGCTGTCGCGCATGCCTGCGAGGATCACTACAAGCCAAAGGGGCCGGATGATCTTGTGCCGAGTGATCCTGTTTCGGTCGCTGTTGCGCTCGCGGACAAGATCGACATGTTGGTTGGATTTTGGGCAGTCGATGAAAAGCCCACAGGCAGCAAAGATCCTTTTGCACTCCGAAGAGCAGCGCTGGGTGTGCTGCGCCTCATTCTAAACAATGGACTCAGGATTCCCCTTTTCAAATGGCTATTTGCTCACACTGTGGTCCTCGCGACTCAAATTCAGGGTGGTAAAATTCCGAGTGTGCCCTACAGCGAACACATGCCTCCAGAGGGACTTCGAATAGTCGGTTTGGATGTTGGCAACAAAATCATTCTGGATATTCGCCAACACGGTGCGCCAGAGGGTTTATCGAAAGAGAGCGTCGGGCCGGTTCTTGCCGATCTAATGATTTTCTTCGCCGATCGCCTGAAAGTCCAACTTCGTGAGCAAGGCGCGCGGCACGATCTGGTCGATGCGGTGTTCGCACTGGAAGGCCAGGACGACCTTCTGCTCATCGTCCGCCGCGTCGAGGCGCTGGGGAAATTTCTCGACACCGAGGACGGCAAGAATCTGCTCGCCGGCTATAAGCGCACGACCAACATCATCCGCATCGAGGAAAAGAAGGACGGCCGCGACTATACCGGAGCGCCCGAGCCGAAGCTTTACCAGCAGACCGAAGAAAAGACGCTGGCGAAAGCGATCGATGCCACCAAGGCCGAGGCCACGCGCGCGGTCGGCAAGGAAGACTTCGCCGCCGCGATGACGGCCATGGCAAAACTGCGCCCACATGTCGACGCCTTCTTCGACAAGGTGACGGTCAATGTCGAGGACAAGGCGCTGCGCGAAAACCGGCTCAAACTGCTCAACGAAATCCGCGCTGCGACCCGCGCCGTGGCCGATTTTTCCCGGATCGAGGGGTGATCTCGTCATTCCGGGGCGCGGGCTTTAGCCCGCGAGCCCGGAATCCATAAGCCCGGCGCCTGTGGATATGGATTCCGGGCTCGCCGCTTTGCGGCGCCCCGGAATGACGATAGAACCTAGCTGCGGCCTGCGCGTTGTAGATGTGTCGATTGCCGGCCGCTCGCCTTGCCGAATTGCCTTCCAACCCCGAGGAAAATCCATGATTATCAACGCTACCGAGCTTTCGCCGATTGTCGCGCTCATCGCCGGCGTCCTGATTCTGCTGGTGCCGCGGCTGTTGAACTATATCGTCGCCATCTATCTCATCTTCATCGGCCTAGTCGGGCTCAACAGCATTCATCACTTCGTCAACCTGCATTGAGCCTTGCCGGCGTTGCATCGAGCGCCGGGATTGGCGTAAAGGCAGCCGGGGCCGATCGAACAACCGATCGAACACATGATCCTATGGTCAAATCGCGCGCAAAATCGTCACGCCGGTCCGTGAAAAAATCGCCGGCTCGCGCCGCCAAGCCTAGCGCCGGCAAAGGCAAATGGGTCTACGCGTTCGGCGGCGGACGGGCGGACGCGCGCGCCTCGCTGCGCAACCTCCTCGGCGGCAAGGGCGCCGGCCTTGCCGAGATGGCGCATCTCGGCCTGCCGGTGCCGCCCGGCTTCACCATCACCACCGAGGTCTGCGGCTATTTCTACGAGCACGGCAAGGCCTATCCGAAAAACCTCAAAGCCCAGGTCGAAGCTGCGCTCGGCGAAGTCGGCCGCATCGCCGGGAAAAAATTCGGCGACGCGGCAAATCCGCTGCTCGTTTCGGTGCGTTCCGGCGCGCGCGCCTCGATGCCGGGCATGCTGGACACCGTGCTCAATCTCGGGCTCAACGACGTTACGGTCGCGGCGCTGGCGAAAAAATCCGGCGACCGGCGCTTTGCGCAAGACAGCTACCGGCGCTTCATCACCATGTATTCCGACGTGGTGCTCGGCATCGCTCACCACCACTTCGAGGAAATCCTCGACGACCTCAAGGACCGCAAGGGCTACACGCTCGACACCGATCTCGACGCGGACGACCTGGAAAACGTCGTCGTCCGCTACAAAAAACGCGTCGAGGAGGAGACCGGCAAGCCGTTCCCGCAGGATCCGCATGCGCAATTATGGGGCGCGATCGGCGCCGTGTTCGGCTCGTGGATGAACCAGCGCGCCATCACCTATCGCCGCCTGCACAATATTCCGGAGAGCTGGGGCACCGCGGTCAACGTGCAGGCCATGGTGTTCGGCAATATGGGCGACACCTCGGCGACCGGGGTTGCGTTCACGCGCAATCCGTCGACCGGCGAAAAAAAGCTCTACGGCGAGTTTTTGATCAACGCCCAAGGCGAAGACGTGGTCGCCGGCATCCGCACCCCGCAGGAGATCACCGAAGCCGCGCGCAAACAGGCCGGTTCCGACAAGCTGTCGATGGAGACGGCGCTACCGGACGCCTTTGCCGAACTCAAGCGCATCCACGCCAAGCTCGAACGGCATTATCGCGACATGCAGGACCTCGAATTCACCGTCGAACAGGGCAAGCTGTGGATGTTGCAGACGCGAAGCGGCAAGCGCACCGCGCAAGCCGCGTTGCGCATCGCGGTCGAATTGGCGCAGGAGAGATTGATCACCAAAGCCGAGGCGGTGACGCGGATCGATGCTTCGGCTCTCGATCAATTGCTGCATCCGACCATCGATCCCAAAGCCGAACGCAAGGTGATCGCCAGCGGACTGCCGGCCTCGCCCGGCGCCGCTTGCGGGGAAATCGTGTTTTCCTCCGAAGAAGCCGAAACGCTCAAAAGCCAGGGCCGCAAGGTGATCCTGGTGCGCGTCGAAACCTCGCCGGAAGACATTCACGGCATGCATGCCGCGGAAGGGATTTTGACGACGCGCGGCGGCATGACCTCGCATGCCGCCGTGGTCGCGCGCGGCATGGGCAAGCCGTGCGTCTCCGGCGCCGGCGCGCTGCGCGTCGATTACCGCACCCAGACCATGACGGCCGGCGGCACCACGATGAAGAAAGGCGACACGCTCACCATCGACGGCTCGACCGGCCAGGTGCTCGCCGGCAGAGTGGCGATGCTGGAACCGGCGCTGGCCGGCGAATTCGCCACGGTGATGAAATGGGCCGACGCCGCGCGCAAGCTGAAAGTGCGCGCCAATGCCGACACGCCGGCCGACGCCCGTGCGGCGATCAAATTCGGCGCCGAAGGCATCGGGCTGTGCCGCACCGAGCATATGTTTTTCGACGAGGGCCGCATCCGCGCCGTGCGCGAGATGATCTTGGCGGGTGACGAGAAGATGCGCCGCGCCGCGCTGGCGAAACTTCTGCCGATGCAGCGCGCCGATTTCGTCGATCTGTTCAAGATCATGGGCGGCTTGCCGGTGACGATCCGCCTGCTCGATCCGCCGCTGCATGAATTCTTGCCGCACAGCGAGAAGGAGATCGCCGATGTGGCCCGCGCCATGGGCGCCGATCCGCAAAAGCTCGCGGATCGCGCACGGGAGCTGCACGAGTTCAATCCGATGCTCGGCTTCCGCGGCTGCCGGCTTGCGATCGCCTATCCGGAGATCGCGGAAATGCAGGCGCGCGCGATTTTCGAGGCGGCGGTCGAAGCCGGGCGGGCGACCGGCAAGCCCGTCGTGCCGGAAATCATGGTGCCGCTCATCGCCAGCAAGGTTGAATTCGATCTGGTCAAAGAGCGCATCGACGCCATGGCGGCGACGGTCGGCGCCGAAACCGGGAGCAAGATCGAATACCAGGTCGGCACCATGATCGAATTGCCGCGCGCGGCGCTCAAGGCCGGCGAGATCGCCGGCACGGCCGAATTCTTCTCGTTCGGCACCAACGACCTGACGCAAACCACCTTCGGCATCAGCCGCGACGACGCCGCGAGCTTTTTGGGCATCTACACGGCGAAAGGAATTTTGCCGGCCGACCCGTTCGTTTCGATCGACCGCGACGGCGTCGGCGAACTCATCCGCATCGCCGCCGAGCGCGGCCGCAAGGTGCGGCCGAATTTGAAGCTGGGAATTTGCGGCGAGCACGGCGGCGATCCGGCTTCGGTCGCGTTCTGCCACGAGGTCAAGCTCGATTACGTCTCGTGCTCGCCGTTTCGCGTGCCGATCGCCCGGCTCGCCGCGGCGCAAGCGGCGCTGGGCAAGCGGGCAAGTGCGGACGCTTAGCCGGAACCGCCAAAGTTCCACCCGCGCATTTCGATCGTGGTTAATCAAATTCCAACGCGGCGCGTTCGAAGCGCATTGATGCGGAATTTCAAAAACACTTTCGCAAGCATAATTGCAATGCGGCGCCGCAGTGCTTGTGCGTATCCGCGCGATTAACGCGTTCGCAACGTTAACCCGACAATAAATGAAACCGTCGCATTCGCGCCACTGCGGTGGCGTTTCCATAACAGAGTTAGAGTTCGCGTTGCGTGCGCGTGTGGGCGCGAGGGGTAATGTTGGCGTCGCGTGTTGGGGTAATGGGCGCGGCTTATTCGGCGCGCTTCTGGTTCAGTGCGTTCTGCGTGGCGCTGATGCCGACATCGGTCGGCTATCAGGATCTCGCGGCCCTGGTCGCGCACCAGCGCGGCGCTGCCACGAGCTGGCACATGATCGCCTCGCCGTTCGGCACGGTGGAGGCCGCTACCTTCAGCTATAGCCGTCCGATCGGCTCGGCGATTCCGGAACCGCCCGGCTTTCAGCCCGTCAATTTCGATCCGCGCTCGCTCGACGCCTATGCGTGGAAAATCGACGAGCCGCCGACCGCCCGCCATGCGCGGCAGATCGAATATCCGCTCGTCAACCGCGAACATAAAGGCGACCGGCTGCCGGCGAGCGATATCGCGCCGGCGCCGAGCAATCCGGCGAGCCTGCCCGCAGTGCAACCTGGAGAGCCGTCCGCGGCGGCGCCGCAGCCCGGCACGGCGCAACGACACGCCGCGCAAAACGATGCCGCCCCGCTTGTCGTGCAAATGGACGTCCACGACGATACGTCGACGGCAATGGCGCCGGCCGGCGATATCGCCGACGACGACATGGTCTTGGCCGACAAGCCGCCCGAAATACCCGCTTCCGGCGAGGCCGACCAGGCGCCGTCTGCAGCCGAAGCGATGTCGTTTCTCGACGACGATGCCGGCCACCGCAGCGCGGAAATCTATTTCGGCACCGGCGTCATGGGCGCGCCGTCGGGCCTGCAAAGCTGGGCGCCGGGAGCGGAGCCGATCCTGGCCGCGCCTTCCGAAGATTCCGGCATAAAACTTTCCGCGCTTGAGGGCGCCGATTACAGCGCCGACGAAGGCGGCGAGAGGGTGCCGGGCAAGGACAACAGCCGCGTGCTAAGTCCCGCGCAGCTCCTCGGGCTCGAAGGCAAGCCGCGCGCGCATGCGGAGAAATGTCTCGCCGATGCGGTCTATTTCGAGGCGCGCGGCGAACCGCTGAAAGGCCAGGAGGCGGTCGCGCAAGTGGTGATGAACCGCGTGTTCTCCGGCGTTTACCCGAATGACGTTTGCGGCGTGGTCTACCAGAACGCCGGCCGGCATCTGGCCTGCCAGTTCACCTTCGCCTGCGAAGGCAAGGATCTCAGCCAGATCGACGAGCCCGACATGTGGGAGCAGGCCAAGCGCATCGCCAAGGATACGCTCGACGGCAAGATCTGGCTCGCCGAAGTCGGCCACGCCACGCACTATCATGCCTATTGGGTGCACCCGAGCTGGGTGCACGAAATGGCGCGGCTCTATCACCTCGGCGTGCACACGTTCTATCGTCCGCTGAATTGGGGCAGCGGCAATGACGAGCCGGTCTGGGGCCAGGGTCCGGCCATGGTCGCTGTGCGGCTCGATCCCGAAGTCCTGAACGAAAATCCCGAGCCTGCGCCGCACGGCGCGAATGCGGCGGTGAAGAGCCCGCAAGCCTCGGCCTCGCCGGCGCCGGCGGACGATAAGAGCGCGGCTACCGCGAAGCTTTAGCCTCGTCATTCCGGGGCGCTCGGCCCCGGCATGACAGGCGTCACATCTCGATATCCAGCCCGACGTCGAGATTCTGCACCGAATGGGTGAGCGCGCCCGAGGACAGATAATCGACGCCGGTTTCGGCGATAGCGGCCGCGGTGTCGAGCGTGATGCCGCCCGAGGCTTCGATCACCAGCCGGCCGGCGACCAAGGCAACGGCCTTGCGCATCGAGGCCAGATCGAAATTGTCGATCAGCACCACGTCGGCCGATCCGGCATCGAGTACTTGGCGTAGCTGGTCGAGCGAATCGACCTCGATCTCGATCTTGACCAGATGGCCGGCGGTTTGTTTGGCCCGCTTAAGCACCGCCGCGATGCCGCCGGCGACCGCGATGTGGTTGTCCTTGATCAGCATCGCGTCGTCGAGGCCGAAACGGTGATTGTAGCCGCCGCCGCAGCGCACCGCGTATTTTTCCAGCGCGCGCAGCCCCGGCGTGGTCTTGCGCGTGCAGATGACGCGCGCCTTGGTGTGCGCGATGCGACGCACGAAGGCGGCGGTCGCGGTCGCGATGCCGGAGAGGTGGCCGAGGAAATTGAGCGCGACGCGCTCGGCGCCGAGAATGGTGCGCGCATTGCCGGAAATCGTCATCAGCTTGGCGCCGGCCTCGATGGCCGCGCCGTCGCGCGCATGCGGGGCGATTTCGATCTGCGGCGAAAGCCGGCGGAACGCCGCGGCGACCAGCGGCAGGCCGGCGATCACGCCGGCTTGGCGGGCGTTGAGCACGGCGCGGCCGGTGGTGTCCTCCGGCACCGTCGCAATCGACGTGATGTCGCCGGCACGGCCGAGATCCTCCTCGAGCGCACGCGTCACCGCCGCTTCGATCTCGAGCGGGGACAGAAAAGCGTCGGAACGCAGCAGCGACATTTGTCGTAAATCCATAGTCACTGCGGGCGATTATGGCAAACGGCGGTTATTCCATGCGCCAATCGGCGGTTCAGCCATGCACGAGCCGGTCCGGAGCGCGAAATTTTCGTTTGGGCGATCCGGACCGACCCATTATGCTGCGCGGCTTTTCGAACCCCAGTTCTTGCCGGGGCGACATGAGAGACTATTCCAAGATCGGAAGTAGCTGGCGTACGCCGTCGCTGGTCATCGGCTGCGGTTGCCTGATCGCGATCATCGCGTTCGGGCCGCGCTCGACGCTCGGCTTTTTTCTCACGCCGCTGTCGATCGCCAATCACTGGGGCCGCGACGTATTCGCCTTTGCGCTGGCGTTGCAGAATTTGCTCTGGGGCGTGGGCCAGCCGCTCGGCGGCATCATTGCCGATCGCTTCGGCACCATCCGGGTGCTGTGCACCGGCGCGCTCCTCTACGCTCTCGGCCTGGCGCTGATGGCCCATGCCACGAGCGCGCCCATGCTCGACGTCTCGGCCGGCGCGCTCGTCGGCTTCGGTCTTGCCGGCTGCTCGTTTCCGGTCGTGCTCGCGGCGCTTGGCAAGCTCGTGCCGGTGCAATGGCGCTCGCGCGCCTTCGGTTTCGGCACGGCGGCGGGGTCGTTCGGCCAATTTCTCTATTCGCCGGTCGCGGTGGCGCTGATGGACACGTTCGGCTGGCAACAGACGCTCACGATCTTCGCCGTCAGCATGCTCGCGGTGCTGCCGCTATCGCTCGCTTTGGCGACGCCGCCGTCGGAATCGGTGCGCGAGGCCGCCCCGCAATCGCTGCGGCATGCGCTTTCCGAAGCCTTCGCCCACCGCTCCTACGTGCTCTTGGTGCTCGGTTTCTTCACCTGCGGTTTTCAGCTTCAGTTCATCACCGTGCACATGCCGTCTTATCTCGTCGATCGCGGTCTGTCGGCGGAAGTCGGCGGCTGGACCATCGCCACCATCGGTCTGTTCAACATTGTCGGTTCGGTGTTCTCCGGCTGGCTTGGCGACCGCATGCCCAAGCGTTACCTGCTCTCGTTCATCTACTTCTTCCGCGCCGCGGCGATTTTCGCGTTCATTTCGTTTCCGGTCACGCCAGTCACTTGCATCGCGTTCGGCGCGGCCATGGGCTTTATGTGGCTCTCCACCGTGCCGCCGACCAACGGCATTATCGCGTTAATGTTCGGCACGCGCTGGCTGGCGACGCTGTCGGGCTTCGCCTTCTTCAGCCACCAGGTCGGCGGCTTCCTCGGCGTCTGGCTTGGCGGCATCGTGTTCGACCGCACCGGTTCCTACGATGCGGTGTGGTATCTGGCGATCGCGTTCGGCGTGCTGTCGGCGCTGATCAATCTGCCGATCGTGGAAAAGCCGGTCCCGCGCATGGCGGCCGTGCCGGCCTAAAGAAGCCGTCACGCCGGCTCCGGCGTGACGCGTGAAGCGTAAGGTGTTGGCATGGCGACCTTCAAGGCCATCGTTATCGATAAAACGGACGCCGGCCAGACGGTGCGGCTCACCGATTTCGACGACAAGGACCTGATGGCGGGCGACGTCACCGTGCGCGTCGAATACTCGACGGTGAATTACAAGGACGGGCTCGCGGTCACCGGCAAGGCGCTGGTGGTGCGCCGCTTCCCGATGATCGCCGGGGTCGATTTCGCCGGCACCGTGGAATCCTCCTCGCATCCCGGCTGGCAGCCCGGCGACAAGGTCGTCCTCAACGGCTGGGGCCTGGGCGAGACCCATCTCGGCGCCTATGCCGAGAAGGCCCGCGTCAAGGGCGATTGGCTGGTGCGGCTGCCGGCCGGCATGAGCGCGCGCGAGGCCATGGCGATCGGCACCGCCGGCTATACCGCGATGCTCGCGGTGATGGCGCTGGAGCGGGCCGGGCTTACGCCGGCGCGCGGCGCGGTGGTGGTGACCGGCGCTGCGGGCGGCGTCGGGTCGGTTGCGGTCGCGCTCCTGGCCAAGCTCGGCTACGCGGTGGTCGCCTCGACCGGCCGGCCGGAGGAGGCAAGCTATCTCAAGGGGCTCGGCGCCGCCGAGATAATCGAGCGCAAGGAATTGAGCGGTCCCGCGCGCCCGCTCGGCAAGGAGCGCTGGGCCGGCGGCATCGATGCCGTCGGCTCGACGACGCTCGCCAATGTGCTGTCGATGACGCGCTACGGCGGCGCAGTCGCCGCCTGTGGACTTGCCGGCGGAATGGACTTGCCGGCCTCGGTCGCCCCGTTCATTCTACGCGGCGTCTCGCTCATCGGCATCGACTCGGTGATGTGCCCGTTGCCGATGCGGCAGGAGGCATGGCGCCGCTTGGCGAGCGACCTCGACCGGTCCAAGATCGCGGCGATGACGAGCGAGATCGGGCTCGACGGCGTGATCGCGGCGGGTGGCCGCATCGTCGAGGGACGGGTGCGCGGACGGATTGTGGTAAAGATCGGGTAAAGGTTGCGGCATTTGGCTACCGATTGCGACCAGTATGCGAGGCCGCTATGGTAAGGGGACGGTTAAGAAATCTTGTTAACATCGCGCTTAAGTCGAGAGTGGAGTTGTCGATGTTGCTGCGCGTAGCTGTGGTCGGTGCGTGTTTATTGGGGGCCGCAATCGCCGGGACAGGTTGGGCCGCGGCCGAGGATCTCGGACCGGAACAGGCCCGCGCCTTCGTGGTGGGAAAACTGTTCGCCTATACCTGCTTCGAGGGCACTGCCGGGATGGGGCGCATTTTTCCCGACGGCTCCGTGGTCGGCACCATAAGAATTCGCGGCGAGGGTCCACCCCGCTTCGCCGCCTTGCCGGCCGGCACGATCAGGCTGGACGGCACGGCGATGTGCGCGCACTTGTCTGGCTTGCCGATCACGCCGTGTTTCCGCGTACAGAAGCTCGATTACCGGAGCTTCCGCGGTTCGCTCGCCGGATTGGGCTTCGCCTATTGCGACTTCTCCCAGCGCAATCCGCGCACGCGGTTGACAAGCGAGTCGTCCGAGCGGTCGTCCGCGCGGCCGCCTGAGCGGCCGTCGGCGACGCCGGTCTCGAACATGCGGCCGCTATTGCGGCCGTCATTAGCCGAATAATCGCGCTTTCCGAATTCCTCACTCCAGCTCGAGCCGGAACGGCGTCGTCTCCGCGGCGAATACGCCGCGGCCGATCGATTTCGATCGCGGCGATCATGCGGCCGGCGCGGCCCAGCAGCCGATCGGCAATCGATACGATGCGGCTATTCGGCGTCGCCGTCGGCGAGGCGCGCCGCAGCGCCTGCGCGATGGCCGCCTCGTCGCGCGCCGGATTGAGCGCGCAGACGGCGGCATAGGCGCTCGCGGTCGAACGGCTGATTCCGGCGAAGCAATGGACCACGAGCGGCGCGCGCCGGTCCCAGCCGCGCACGAAACTGAGGAGGTCGGCGACATGCTCCTCGCCCGGCACGATATAGCCGTCGAGCGGGGCGGAAATGTCGTCAAACCGCAGCCACAGATGGTTCTCCGGCGCGATACCCGGCGGCCGTTGCAGGCGGACTTCGTCGCCGAGCAGCGACACGACATGGCGGGCGCCGCTGTCTTCGACGGTTTCTTGCAGACGCGAAAGCGAGCAGACGTGAATCATGGGATCAAGCGATTGCCATTGTCTTTATCATATAGGTGTCCCGAGCGGCGCAAATGTGACGCCGGCGTTTACGCACTGGTGAGCTTTTTGAAGCGCTCGAAATAGCGCTTTTGCGCCGTCTCGGCCGGCCACGGTTTTAGGTAATCGCGCTCCAGCGCGGCCGAGAACACCGGCGGCCGGCCGAAGAACCGCCGCGCCTCGGTCGCGGCAAAGCCGGCAAGCCGGGTGGCTTCGAGATAGGCCGCCTGCCGATCCGCGAACTTGATCAGCTCTTCGAGTTCCGGCGCCGGCTGCGCCGGCAGTCCAAAGCGCAAATGGATTGCCGCGAGCAACCGCCGCTCGACCGCCTTATAGGCGTCGCCGATCACCGCCTTGAACGGCGAGATCATGTCGCCGATCACGTATTCGGGCGCGTCATGCAGGAGCACAGCGAGCCGGCGGCTGCGATCGAGCCGAGGCACCCGCGCGCGCGCGAGCGCTTCGACTAGCAGGCAGTGCTGGGCGACGGAAAAAATGTGCGCGCCGCTGGTTTGCCCGTTCCAGCGCGCCACGCGCGCGAGGCCGTGCGCGATATCCTCGATCTCGATGTCGAGCGCAGACGGATCGAGCAGATCGAGCCGCCGCCCCGACAGCATCCGCTGCCAGGCGCGCGGGCTCGACATAGCGCGTTTCTTATTTGCCGGTTTTTTGAACGGCCTCATGGCGGTGGCAGGTAATAAGATGATCGTTGACCATGCCGACGGCCTGCATGAAGGCATAGACGATGGTCGGCCCGCAGAATTTGAAACCGCGCGCCGTCAGCTCCTTGGACATGGCGCGCGAGGTGGCGGTTTCCGCCGGCACCTGACCCACGGTGCGATAGCGGTTCACCTTCGGCCGGCCGTCGACGAAATCCCACAACAGTTTGGCGAAGCCGGGCCCGTTCTCCATCACGTCGAGCCAGGCGCGCGCCGAGACGACCGCGCCCTCGATCTTGGCGCGATTGCGCACGATGCCGGCATCCGCCATCAGGCGTTCGATCTTGTTCGGCCGGTAGCGTGCGATCTTTTCCGGCACAAAGCCGTCGAAGGCGCGGCGGAAATTTTCGCGTTTGCGCAGGATGGTGATCCACGACAGCCCGGCCTGGAAACCGTCGAGCACCAGCTTTTCGTAGAGCGCGCGGTCGTCGTATTCCGGCACGCCCCATTCCTCATCGTGATAGGCGATGTAGAGCGGGTCTTGTTTCGGCCACGGGCAGCGCTTGGCGATCTGCTCATCGGCAGGTTGGAGGCGGGCACGATCGGTCATTGGGCGGCCTTTTCGCCGGGAAAGGCAAATCGCGCCCAGTCCGGCTTGACCAGGCGGATCGGCACGCCGCCGCCCGTAAGCGGCTCGCCCTGCGCAATCGCGTCGTCGACTCGGTCGAGGCGGAGGAGCGCCAAGCCGCGCCCGGCCGCGGCCGAGCCCATGGTGCCGACCTGACGCTCGCCGGCCTTAACCGCGACGCCGGCTTGCGGCGCTGCGCCGTCAAAGCGGACCGGCACGGCGCGCGTGCGCGCGATGCCGCGATGCTCGATCCGCGACACCACTTCCTGGCCGATATAGCAGCCTTTGGCGAAATCGACGCCGCCGAGCTGGTCCATGTCGGCTTCGTGCGGGAAGGCATCGCCGTAGCCGAAATCGATGCCGCCGCGCGGCACGCCGAGCGCGATGCGGTGCGCCTCGTATTCGCCGGCCGCGACAAGGGTGGCGCCGAAATCGGCTATGGCGGCGGCGGTAAGGTGCGGCGGTAGCATCACGCGAAGCCCGAGCGCCGGCAGCCGCGGATCGGCATAGCACAGCCCGTATTTGGTCGTGCCGCCGCCGTCCCATGCCGCGAGCACGCCGAGAATCTCGGACAAATCCTCGATGACGACTTTGGCGCGCAATTTGTAGAGGTTGAGTTTTTCGACGAGCTTCGTGCCGAGCGCTCGCGGGGTGTCGAGAAAGAAGCCGCCGCCGTCCGCCGCCGGCGCCTCGGCCACGATGAAATCGGCAATGATTTTGCCTTGCGGCGTCAAGAGCGCGCAGAAACGTGCTACGCTGGGCGTCAGGTGCAGAATATCCGCGGTGACAAGCCCGTGAAGAAAATTCCGCGCGCCGTCGCCGGCGACTTTAACGACACCGCGGTCCGGGAGCAGGGCGGCTTTCATGCGGACCAAGTCTTCATGGGCCATGGCTTAAGCCGGCATCGATGCAACCGCAAGGCTGATCTCGGCACCTTTGAGTTTCTTTCAGAATCTAAAAATTAGAGATATTCTATGGAATTGCCGAGCCACCGCCGGTGTTCTTTTTGGGATGAATTTCCTTGCGTCATCGGCGCGGCGGCCGATGGAACGATCATCCGGCACCGCGAGTTAGATCGTCCGGTTACGGAACTCGCGGCAAGCGTCGACGGGGGCGCATGACCGAAGAATTGTTATCTTTGCGCGCGCTTGTGGTGTCGCGGGAGGACGACCTGCGCGAGCTATTCCGGCAAGCGACGTCGTTCTCTTCGGTGCCGATCGAAGTCATCGACGCCGCCGATGCGACTTCCGCCTGCAAGGTGATCGCCGACAATGCCGATCTTGCCTACCTCGATGGGGCGCTGCCGGCGGAGGAGATCGCGCAGGTGGTTAGGGCGCTGCGCGCCGCGGCACAGCCGCCGTTCTCCATCCATCTGGCCGCGACCGCCGCCGCCGTCGCTTTCGCCACCGACGCGATCGCCGGGAAGCCCTCGCGGCTCGAAGAATCGCGCTGGCTGCTCGAGCGCTCCAAGCGCGTGCGGCTGCCGAGCCGCGTGCTGGTGGTCGACAATTCGCCGACCATGCGCGCGATCGTGCGTAAAGCCCTGGTGGCGACGCGCTTCCCATTCGACGTGACCGAGGCGGACGACGGCCTCACCGCGCTCAAGCTGATGCACGAGGACGAATTCGACCTCGTTTTTCTCGATCACAACATGCCGAATTTCTCAGGCCTGGAGACGCTTGCCGAGATCAGGCGCGAGCATCGCCGGGTTAGCGTGGTCATGATAACGTCGACGCAGGATGAGGCGCTGGCCAAACGCGCGCGCGAGCTCGGCGCGGCCTTTCTCAAGAAACCGTTTTTCCCCGGTGACGTCGAGACCGTGCTGTGCGGTTACTACGGCTTGCGCGTGCTTCATCCAAACCGCATCTGAACCGAGCGCCGTTACTGGCGCGACAGCTTGACCGAGAATTCGCCGTTGCGGATGCGGGAACTGAGACTTTCGGCGTAGCGGGCGGTCGCCTCTTCGCCATAGGTCGTGATCAGCTCGGCGAGGGCCAGAAAAAGCGCGGTCTGCGCCAGGCAATCGCCGTCGATGCCGTCGTGAGACGCTTCGGCCCAGGCGTCCTGAAGGTAAGCGAGCGCCAGGCGTTTCTGCTCGTGCTCGGCCAGAGCCTCGCGAGCCACGAGATTTTGCGTCGCTATCGTCATTGTTGTTATGCCATCGCCGCGGCCGGCGGCGTCCCTGCCCGAAAGCGGACGTTAGCACGCCGCTTACGGGCTTTTGAGAGCGAAGTTCGCGGCAGGGTTAATGCGCCCGGCGGCGCGATTTCCCGCGCTAATCGGCGTAACGCGCGGTGATGTCGCGGGCGATCTTGGCGCCCTCTTCGAGATAGCGCCGAATGACGACATTGGCCGCGGGCGTGCAGGTCCGGTAGCTCTGCTGGAAACCGCGATAGCCGCGGTTGAAGCTGGCGACCATCGCATCGTGGCGGCCGCCCGTCGGCGCTTCGGCCTCGATCAGCGCCTGCGCCTCGTTGCGCCATTTCTGGCCTTCGTTGGAGTTGCAAATGCCGCGCAGGAAATGCAGCGCGCCGAGGATTTCCGACAGCCGTTGCAGGTCGCGATCGTAAAGGGCGGGTTGGTCCTGCGCCGGCGGCTGCGGCGGCCCTACCGGGGCGACCGGCACGGAGCCCGGTGCGGGAGGTTTTGCGGCAGCGGGAGGCTTTGCCGCCCACGGGGGCGCCAGGGGCGCGTTCCAGAACTGGGCGCGCGCCGGGACGGCAAGACAAAGCGTCAGCAAAACGGCAAGCAAACATCGAAGCATCGGCATGGCCGGGAAGCTTAAGGGTCGCACCCGCGGTACCGCAAGCATGACAACGCGGCATGGTTGAGGCGGATGTTTTTGAGCATGATCTCTTCCGACCTTGCTTCGCCCGCCGAAGCGGGCTTCGCGAAGGCGGGAAACCGGTACCCATCCCCGGATCAAGTTCGGGGTCAGGCTTTTTTGGGATCATGCCCGGCTGGACGCGGCAAGCCGTTCGGCGGCGGCGGCGACGATTTCGGCCAAGCCGTCGGTCGTCTTCAGGCCGGCAAGCTCGGCCGGCGCGCGCCAGCGCGCTTCGGCCAATTCCTCGTTGAGCGAAATCTCGCCCCCGATCCAGCGCGCGGCAAACGGCAGAATGACGAAATGCCGCTCGACGCGTCCGGCATCGTCGCGCGCGATGGCCTGCCGGAAGCCGACGAGGCCGACCGGCTCGATCGTCAGCGCGGTTTCCTCGCGGACCTCGCGAATCACCGCCTGTTCCAGCGTCTCGCCGAGCTCGACGCCGCCGCCCGGCAGCGTATAGAGGCCGTACGCGGGCGGACGCGCCCGGCGCACGATCAGCACTCGGCCGTCGCGGAATATCGCCGCGCTGACGGCGAGATAGGGCCGCGTCGGATAAGTTCGTGCGCTGTCGGCCGCGCTCATTAAAGTCAAGCCCGATCCGGCTTATATCTGTGCTTAGCAAGCTGGTCAGCCGAGGATGCTTAACCGTGTGCGGACGCTATGTCATCACCTCGACGCCGGAAGCGATCCGGGCGCTGTTCGGCTATAGCGAGCGGCCGAATTTTCCGCCGCGT
Source organism: uncultured Alphaproteobacteria bacterium (assembly GCA_963823225.1). GTDB lineage: Bacteria > Pseudomonadota > Alphaproteobacteria > Rhizobiales > Xanthobacteraceae > BOG-931. Next base: position 425,930 of record CAWGKM010000003.1, read on the forward strand.
TATAACGTGGCGCCGACGCAGCCGATCCCGGTCGTGCGGCTCGTCGACGGCAAACGCGCTTTCGCCCTGATGCGCTGGGGCTTGCTGCCGTCGTGGGTGAAGGATCCGAAAACCTTTCCGCTCCTGATCAACGCGCGCGGCGAATCGGTGCTGGGGAAGCCGGCATTCCGCAATGCCATGCGGCGGCGGCGCTGCCTCATCCCGACCGACGGTTTCTATGAATGGCAGGCAACGGGACAAGCCAGCGGCAGACCCGGCCCGAAACGGCCCTATTTCGTGCGCGCCAAACGCAAGCCTGACGGCAGCGCGCCGCCGCTCGCCTTCGCCGGCCTGTGGGAGGCTTGGACCGGGCCGAACGGCGAAGAGATCGATACCGCCGCCATCATCACCACGGCGGCGAACCGCACACTGGCCGCGATCCACGAGCGCATGCCGGTCTTCGTGCCGCAGGAAGCGTTCGATCTGTGGCTCGATTGCAGCAACGTCGAGGCCGATGTCGCCGCCGCGCTGATCGCGCCGGCGGACGATAAATTGCTCGAAGCTTACGAGATTTCGCCCGCCGTCAACCGCGTGGGCAACGATTCCGCCGCGCTGATCGCGCCGCTGTCGGCGGCGCCGGCGGCGCCGGAGCGGTCCGGCGCGGCTGCACCGGCGAAGCGGAAAAAGACCAAAGAGCCCGACGATCAGGCGTCATTACTCTAGGGGCGCCATTCTAGGGGCGCCAGAACGGGCGCTGCGACCAGTTGCGCGCTTCGCAACCGGTGATACCGATGTCGGCGGCCACGCGATGATCGCTGGCGATATAATCGAGCAGCTCCCGGCGCTGCCGGCGCCGGTTCGACCAGGTCCGCACCAGGCTCATGGCGCCGGCAAGCAATGCCGGCCGCGAAAAAGTCGGTTCCGCGTCGGCAATGGCCGCTTCGCCGTGGGGGATGCAAGACATGGTACGCTCCAAAGAATGATCTAGACTGATCTTTTCCCAGTTATGCTTGGGCAGCCACCCGATTGCTGACAACGCGGTGGCGGCGCGGGAGGAAGCGATGACCGGCACCGACCTCACAAGACGCATGCTGTTGGCGGCCACGGCCGCGGCTTCGGCCACGCCGCTCATCGGCCGGGCGCACGCGCAAGCAACTTGGCCGCAGCGGCCGGTGCGGGTCATCGTGCCCTATCCGCCGGCCGGCGGCGCCGATACCACCGCGCGCATCCTCTATGCCAAGCTCTCCGAAGATCTCGGCCAGACCTTCGCCATTGAAAATCGCGGCGGCGCCGGCGGCACCATCGGCGAGGAGGTGGTCGCCAAGGCCTCCCCCGACGGCTACACGATTTTGCACGACGCCACCGCGTTCTCGGTGAACGGCTCGCTCTACGAGAAATTGCCGTTCGATTACCGCAAGGACTTCGATCCGGTTTTTCTGGTTGGGCTGGTCGCCAATATCCTCGTCGTTACGCCGTCGGTGCCGGTGAACACCGTCGCCGACGTCATCGCTTTCGCCAAAGCCTCGCCCGACGGCATAAACATGGCGTCATCCGGCAACGGCACGCTGCAACATCTCCTGCTCGAACTGTTCGCCGGCCGGGCCGGCATCAAGATCAATCACGTGCCGTATCGCGGCGGCGGCGAGGCCATCAAGGACGTGATGGCGGGGCAGGTGAATTTCGTTTTCGCCAACGGGTCGTCGGTGTTCGGACTGGTCAAGGCGGGAAAGGTGAAGGCGATCGCGAACACCGGCGAGGGCCGGCTGGCGACGCTGCCGGATATTCCGCCGATGTCCGACACGCTGCCGGGTTTTCAAGGCTACGACTGGAACGGCGTATTCGTTCCGCACGGCACGCCGGCGGAGATCGTGCGCAAGCTCAACGCCGCGCTCAACGCCGCGCTGGTTTCGCCGCAAGTGACCGCGCGCTTTGCCGAGCTCAATATCCAGTCGCGGGGAAACACGCCGGCCGAATTCGGCGCCTTCGTCGAGGACCAGATGGCGCTATGGAGCCGCGTGGTGAAGGAAGCCAACATCAAGTTGGGGTAGCGATGCGACGGCTCGTTTCGCCTCTCCCCAGGGAGGAGGTCGAGCGGACGAAGGCGCGGGCGTTCGCAATGTGAGGTAAATCGGAGATCGAAAGCGAAGACTATTTGCGGCATATCAATGCCAGGCCGGGCCGCGCCAGACAAAATTGGCGCGCAAATGGACGAGAGTCATGGCCGCGAACCTGACACCTGACGCGCGCAAACGCCAGATTATGATCTGGTACGTGCTTGCCGCCATGATGGGTATTTTGCTGTTCCAGGTCTTCTGGGCCAGCTACTCGCAGGTCGAGACCATCCCGTACAGCGAGTTCGAGACGCTGCTCGATCAAGGCAAGGTCGCCGACGTTACGGTGAGCACGGATTCCGTCCAGGGCACGCTGAAGGAGCCGCTGCCGAGCGGCAAGCGCGAATTTTTCGCCGTCCGCGTCGATCCGCAGTTGGCCGAAAAGCTCGCGGCTCATCAGGTCGTCGTCAATGGCGCGCCGTCCGGCGGCGTCGTTCAGACGATCCTGTCCTGGGTCGTTCCGGCCGTCATCTTTTACATGATTTGGATGTTCCTGTTTCGGCGCGTCGCCGAGAAGCAGGGTTTCGGCGGATTGATGACGGTCGGTAAATCGCGCGCCAAAGTCTTCGTCGAGACCGACACCAAGGTGACGTTCAAAGACGTCGCCGGCGTCGATGAAGCGAAATTCGAGCTGCAGGAGCTGGTCGCGTTTCTGCGCGACCCGAAGTCTTACGGCCGGCTGGGCGCGCGCGTGCCGAAAGGCGTTTTGCTGGTCGGTCCTCCGGGAACCGGCAAGACACTGCTGGCGAAGGCGGTCGCCGGCGAGGCCGGCGTGCCGTTCTTTTCGATTTCCGGCTCGGAATTCGTCGAAATGTTCGTCGGGGTCGGCGCCGCGCGCGTGCGCGACCTGTTCGACCAGGCGCGCAAGGCCGCGCCCTGCATCATCTTCATCGACGAGCTGGATGCTCTCGGGCGCAGCCGCGTGCCCGGCGGCTTTGGCGGCACCGACGAGAAGGAGCAGACGCTCAATCAGCTCCTCGCCGAGCTCGACGGCTTCGATCCGAGTCTCGGCGTGATCTTGCTGGCCGCGACCAATCGGCCGGAAATCCTCGACCCGGCGCTGCTGCGCGCCGGACGGTTCGATCGCCAGGTCCTGGTCGATCGCCCCGACCGCAAAGGCCGGCTCGAAATCCTCAACGTTCACGTGCGCAAGGTGCGGCTGGCGCCGGACATCGATCTCGACGCCGTCGCCAGGCAGACCACGGGTTTCACCGGCGCCGACATCGCCAACCTCGTCAACGAAGCCGCCATCGTCGCGACGCGACGCAATGCTGCGGCGGTGAGCCTGAACGATTTCACCGAGGCGATCGAGCGGATAGTCGCGGGACTGGAGAAGAAGAGCCGCATTCTCAACGACGAAGAAAGGCGCCGCGTCGCCTATCATGAGATGGGCCATGCTCTGGTGGCGGCGACGCTGCCCGGCGTCGATCCGGTGCAGAAGGTTTCGATCATCCCGCGCGGCGTCGGCGCGCTCGGCTATACCATCCAGCGCCCGACGGAGGATCGTTTCCTGCTCAATCGAGGCAATTTGGAGAATCGCATCGCCGTATTGATGGGCGGGCGCGCGGCCGAACAAATCGTATTCGACGGCGAAATATCGACCGGCGCCGCCGACGATCTGCAGCGCGCCACCGAAATCGCGCTCGAAATGGTGACCCGTTACGGCATGGACGACAAGATCGGCCAGCGAACCTACGCGCCGGCGCCGCAGCCATTCCTAGCAATGCCGAGCGGCAATCACGTTCAGGCGGCCGAAGCCACCACCCGCGAGATCGATATTGCCGTTCGCGACCTGCTCGGTCACGCCTTCGATCGCGCCTGCGAGATCTTGCGGACGCGGCGCGGCGACCTCGATGCCGGGGTCGATTTGCTGCTCAAGCGCGAGACGCTCACCGCGGACGATTTCCCTCCGATTCGTTCCGCGACAACCGCGGCCGAGCCGCATGTGTCGGTCGTGCCGGCGGGAGTCTAATAGACGCGACGGGGCTGGCCCATGGCGGATCGAGAACTGTGTCTGTTCGCATTGCACGGCAGCGACGAGCTCGGCTCCGCAGTCGCCGCCGCCGCGGGCCGATCTCTGGCGGCGCACGAGGAACGCGAATTCGAGGATGGCGAACACAAGGCGCGCCCGCTCGTGTCGGTACGCGGCGCCGACGTTTTCGTGCTGCACGGCCTGTACGGCGGGCCGCAGCAAAGCGCCAACGACAAACTGTGCCGGCTGCTGTTCTTCATCGGCGCGCTCAAGGACGCCGGCGCTGCGCGCGTGACCGCGATAACGCCTTATCTTTGCTACGCGCGCAAAGATCGACGCACCAAAGCCAATGACCCGGTCACCACGCGTTATGTGGCGAGCCTGTTCGAAGCCGTTGGAACCGATGCGGTCGTTACGCTGGACGTGCACAATCCGGCCGCTTTCGAAAACGCCTTCCGCTGCCCGACGGTAGCGCTGACCGCGGCGCCGCTGTTCGTCGACTATGCCAAGGGCTTGGCCGCCGAGAAGCTATGCGTGGTGTCGCCGGATCCGGGCGGAACCAAGCGCGCCGATCTGTTTCGCGAGGCGTTGGAAAGCGCTCTGGGAAGCCCGCTCGGCAAAGGCTTCGCCGACAAGCGCCGCAGCGCCGGCGTGGTCTCCGGCGATCTTTTCGTCGGCGAAGTCGAAGGCGCAACTGCGCTGGTCATCGACGATCTTATCAGCACGGGGGGTACGCTCGTGCGCGCGGCCCAGGCCGCCCGGCGTGCCGGCGCAACACGCGTCCTGGCGCTGGTGACGCATGGCCTGTTCATGCCGGGCGCCGAAACCGCCGTCATGGATGCCGCCATCGACCGGGTGGTCGTGACCGACTCGGTTCCCGCCTTTCGGCTTGGCAAGGCCGCCGCAAGAGCGAAGATCGATATTCTACCGGTGGCTCCGCTATTGGCCGAGACCGTTCGCCGTCTTCACTCCGGCGAAGCGCTTACCGACCTTTTCGTCTTCTGAGGCTTTTTTCCAGCCGCACCGCATCGGCAACCGCGAGCCGCAAATAGGCGCGCGCCAGCAGCGGCCATTTCTCCGGCGTGCGTGGATCGGCTTCGAGCAGATGCGCAATGGCAAGACGCGCGCGCAGCGTCGCGCGATGGCAGCGATAAAACGTAAAGAGCGCGTCGGAATGTCCGTCGTGCAGCGCGTGCACGATGCGGCGACGCAAATATTCGCCCGCCCAGGCAGCGCCAAGCCGCTCGCACTCCACGCACAGGAACGCGATTTCGTCGAGCGGATCGACCATGCGCAGACGCGCGTTGAATTCCAGGCAGTCGATGATGCGGACCGGGTCGCCGAGCCAAATATGTTCGGGGCGCAGGTCGCCGTGCCCATCGACGATGCATCGCGTTCGCACGCGCTCGGCGAGTAGCTCGCCGCGCGCGGCGATAAAGCGGCGCTGCATGGCGTCGATGTAGCGCACCGCGCCGGCGGGTAGCGCAAAGTGCGGGTCAAGCAGTATGCGCCGATTGTAGGCAAGGCTGCGCCAGAACTGCGTGCGGTAGATCGCCGGCGAGATGAATGCGGCGCGGGCGCGCCGATAGAACGGCACCAGGACCGCGGCGACGCGGTCGAGCTGCCAGCGATGCAGGCGCTTTTCGCCGATGACGCGGTCGAGCATCGCGGACTCGTCGAGGCGGTTCATCACCACGAGCCAGTCGACGATCTTGCCGGCGCCGCCGACCGCGAGACCCGAAGGCGACCACACCAGCGCGATAACCTCGCGATAGACGTCGGGGGCCAGGCGGCGGTTGAGCCTCAGCTCGGCGCGGCACGCCGCCTCGCGGCGGCCAAGCGTCGAGAAATCGAGATAGGGGAAACGGACGGGCTTTTTCAGCTTGTAGACACTGTCGTCGGCGAGAAAGACCTCCGACATGTGGCTCTCGCGCCGGACCACCACGCGCGCGGGCGGCCGATAAGAGTTTCCGCGCATCAGAAACGCGACTTTGTCGGCGAACGACGGCTCGCAATGCGCGATCGGCTGTAGTCCAGGGCCGGTTGTTGGCTTCACGTCGAGCATGGCGCAAGGTTAAGGCTGATCTGCGGCGGCGGCGATTGATCGGGCTACAAGGCGAACGCGACTTCCTCAAAGCTTCTTCAACTTGATTTCCGCGCCGTTGAGTTCGTCGATGACGCTGCCGTGCATCGAATCCATCAGATCGCCGATACTGCTGGTTTTGGCCATCCACCGTTCGCGGGCTTTGACCCAAATGTCCTTCCATGCCGCGGCAAAGCTCTCGGTATCGTCGATCTCATAGACGCCTTCGTGCAAACGCCTGCCGGCCTTGATGATCTCAATCTTGACTTTCATTTCGGCTCCTAGTGTGGCGGTTCAGAAGTCCGCATGATTCTTCCCGCGAGCTCGACGCTGCGCTTGGCCGGAACCTGTAAAATCGAAGCCGCGCGGCACACGACGAGTGCAATTTGCGCTTGAGCGGCTCTCATTTTCCTTGATCTTGGTCAAAATGACTACGCTTAATGAAGCGCTTGGTTGCGGGACAATCAAGCCAAACAGGAAAGCACATCCCCGTCATGGCTGCGCCGGAATACCACGATCCACCCATGGCGGAGGCAAAGATCGAAATCAACCTCAGCCGGTTGGCTCAGCTTTTCAACTCGCTCGACCCGTCGCCGTTCCACGAGCGTGACCTCGACCAGGACGCCGAGGAGTACATCATCAGCTCGGCCGAGGAGATTCCCCGCCAGCGTCCGCTCGCTTTGGTGATCCACCTGCCCAGGGATCAATTGCCCGATCCCGGCGCCGCCAATCTCGGCGAGGCGATCCACAATTATTTCGCCCATCGCGAGGTCCACGAACGGCGGCGGCTGCGTCTATTGTTCCGCGACGGCCGGATCGCGCTCGTCAGTGGACTGGCCTTTTTGTTTTGCTGCGTGCTGTTGCGGGAACTGGCGTTCTCCTTCGCCAATCATGCGGCATCCGAAATTTTCGGCGAAGGCATGTTGATCATCGGATGGGTCGCCATGTGGCGGCCTTTGGAGATTTTTCTCTACGAATGGGTGCCAATCCGTCGCCGTTGCCGAATTCTGTCCAAGCTCTCGAAAATGCCGGTTGTGGTTCGGCCGAAGTAAGGCCGCGCCGGGTTCGGTCTCGTCGCCGCCTCATTCGCCCCGAGCGATGCTCCTCAAGTTAGGCTCGGCCATCTTGATATGCATCAAAGCGAGCCAATTCGCTCGGCGCTAAATATGAAACCGGTCAGATTGGAGCGAAATCATGCAAACGCCGCCCGAAATCCAATTTCAAGGGATGACCGGCACTCCGCAAATCCAGGATGCCATCGAAAAGCACGTGGCCGAACTCGACCAGCGCTGGGGCCGGGTGACCGCATGCCGGGTCGTGCTGAAAGGGCCTGGTGGGCATCATCGCACCAGCGGCCTTTATGAGGTTCACATTCGCCTTGCGCTACCGGACGGCCGCGAGGTGAACGTTGAAAGGACTCCGCCGGCCGACGAGCGGCATGCCGATCTGACATTCGCCATCGACGATGCCTTCAAGCACGCGCGCCGACAGCTTCAGGATCAGGTTCGCCGCGCGCAGGGCCAGGTGAAACATCACGAGGGACCGCCGACCGGGACGGTGGCGCGACTTGATCCGTCCGGCGAGTTCGGCTTCATCGAGACCGGCGACGGCCAGGAAGTATATTTCCATCGCAACAGTGTTCTCGGCGATGGATTTTCCCGTTTGCGCGTTGGTTCGCGCGTCACCTATGCCGAGGAACCGGGAGACAAGGGTACGCAAGCGACAACCGTGAAGCTTTTGGGCAAACACGGGCTGCGCGTCTAAACGTCCCATTGAGCCGGGCCGGGCGGCAACGGCCTCATTCCTCGCACGATTTGCCGAACTGCGCGAGCGCCTCGTCGAGATAGTCGGACAGCAGCGGCATGCCGAGCAGGTAGGCTGCCGTGCGCTTGTTGTGAGCGCGCGAGGCCTCCGCGCGCAAATCGTCCCAGTCGTCGAGCGTTCCGTCGCCGCGGCCGAGCCAGGCCAAAGCCACGAGATCGATCTGCTCGTCCTCGCTCATGCCGAAGATGGCCGCGCGGATTTCCTGGACGACCGGGTCATCGGGGTGGTCCTCCAGCACCGACACCATCGCATCGTCCGTGGCATTCGACGAATCGTCCGGGTCGGTCACCACGTCCTTGGCGTCGAATTCCCGCGCCTTGGCGATGATGTAGCAAACCTTGTCCGGCGAGATCGACAGATCCGGCACGTTGTCGGGGGCATTGTCGGCCATGATCAATTCTCCTCACGCCGCCGATTTTGGGGATTTGCGCGTTTGCGCCGGAAACCGCTTGAGGATATCGATCACCTCCTCGTCCGGCACCTGGCGGAAATCGGAATAATAGAAGCCGATCGCGCCGAACGCGTCGTATTCCTCGAGGCAAACCACGTCGTCGGCCTCGCCACGCAATTCGGCCAAGCTCTCGGTCGGCGCCACGGGCACGGCAAGCACCAGGCGCTTCGGGTTTCGCATGCGGGTGGCGCGCAACGCCGCGCGCGTCGTCGCGCCCGTCGCGATGCCGTCGTCGATCACAATCGCGGTGTGCGCTTTGACGTCCGCGGCACCGCGATTGCCCAGATAGCGCTTGCGGCGCCGCTCGATCTCGGAAAATTCGGCATCGCAAACCGCCTTGAAGTCGGCTTCCGCGATGCCGGCCTGACGAATGACGTCCTCGTTGCGCACGATCAGGGGCGAGCCGCCGTCGACAATCGCGCCCATCGCCAATTCCGGCTCGAACGGCACGCCGATCTTGCGCACCAAAATTAAATCGAGCGGGGCGTCGAGCGCCGCGGCGACCTCCGCCGCGACCGGGACGCCGCCGCGCGGCAACGCCAGGATCACGGGATCTTGGCCGCGATATCCGGCAAGCGCCGCCGCGAGTTTGCGTCCCGCCTCGGCTCGGTTCCTAAACGGCATCGTTGCCTCCTCGATCTGCGTGCGGTTTTGGCGCACCCTGCATAAAAGAAAGTATCTGACCGGTTGTTGACTTTTATCAACTTTGACCCTGCGGCAGCGCGCGCAAGGCCGCGATGCGACGCCGGACCGGGACACCTGCCGGCGCATTGCGGTCGAGGCACCGGCACGGCTGTTCGCAAGCTGAACCGGCCACTTCCAACACGCCGGTTTGACCCGCTACCATGCGTTGCCTTAAAGCCTGAGGGAAGCAATGCAACGGCGCTCTGGACCAGGCGGCAAACCACGTAATGCGGCGCGGCCGAAAACGGCAGCGCTCAAGCCCCGCACTGCGCCAAAAGCCGCGCCCGCTCCCGGCTCCGCCGCCGGCGAGGCGACCGAGGTCGCGCGGCTTTCGCGCGAATTGAACGAGGCGCTGGAGCAGCAGACCGCGACCTCGGAAGTGTTGCGCATCATCAGCTCGTCGCCGGGCGAGTTGGGGCCGGTTTTCCAGGCCATGCTGGAGAACGCGGTGCGCATCTGCGGCGCCAAGTTCGGCAATCTTATTCTACGCGAGGGAGAAGCTCTCCGCATTGGCGCAACATACGGGGCGCCACCGGCTTATGTCGACTTTCTGCGCAGGCGGAACGCGTTCGACGACCTCAACCCCGAGGTGGGAGTCGCACAGCTGCTCAGGACCAAGGAACGCTACCAGGTGACCGACATAGCAGCGGTGCCGACGCTGGGCGACAAGCTGCGCGAGGCCACGATCAAGCTTGCCGGCGCGCGCACGCTGATCGGGGTGCCGATGCTGAAAGGCGACAAAGCCATCGGCGCCATCATCATCTATCGCCAGGAAGTGCGCCCCTTTACCGACAAGCAGATCGAACTCCTGACGAGCTTCGCCGCGCAGGCCGTCATCGCCATCGAGAATACGCGGCTGCTCAACGAATTGCGGCAATCGCTGGAGCAGCAGACGGCGACGGCGGACGTACTGCGCGTCATCAGTTCGTCGCCGGGCGAATTGGAGCCGGTGTTCCAGGCCATGCTGGAGAATGCCACCCGGATCTGCGGGGCCAGCTTTGGAGGCATGTTCCGTTTCGAGAATGGCACCGTGCGGATTATCGCAAAGATCGGCTTACCTCAAAAATTCTTCGAAGCCTTGCAAAGTCAGACCCATCGCCCGGGGCCACTAAATGCCGTCAGTCGTCTGGTTAGAACTCAACGGCCTGTTCACATCGCCGACTACAGTGCCGATGAGGCGTATGTCTCTCGCGATCCCATGGCAACCATCGGCGTTGAACTCGGCGGCATCCGGACTTTGCTTAACGTACCGATGGTCAAGGACGGCGAGTTGGTTGGCTTCATCGGTATCTTTCGCCAAGAGGTTCGACCGTTCACCGAGAAGCAGATTGCGTTGGTGGAGAATTTTGCCTCTCAGGCGGTGATTGCCATAGAGAACACACGGCTGCTCAACGAATTGCGTGAGTCGCTTCAGCAACAGACCGCCACGTCCGAGGTTTTGGGTGTGATTAGCTCGTCACCCGGCGAGCTGGAGCCGGTATTTAAATCCATGCTGGCAAATGCTGTGCGCATCTGCGACGCCAAATTCGGCACGCTGTACCGGTTCGATGGCGAAATGTACGACATGGCGGCGAGTGTCGGTACGCCGCGGGAGTTTGATGAATTTCAAAAGCGGCGTGGGCCGTTTGAACCGACACCGGGCATTATCCTCGATCAGGTTATGCGGACAAAGCGGGTGAGCCACTGCGCCGACGTCGCCGCTCAGCCCGTCAATGCAGCGACAGCCAGACTTGGCGGCGCGCGATCCATCGTCGGCGTGCCGATGCTTAAGGACGATGTATTGATCGGCGCCATCGTCATCTACCGCAAGGAAGTCCGCCCGTTCACCGATAAGCAGATTGCGCTGGTGCAGAACTTTGCCGCCCAGGCGGTCATCGCCATCGAGAACACCCGCCTGCTCAACGAATTGCGCCAATCGCTGCAGCAGCAGACCGCCACTGCCGACGTGCTCAAGGTCATCAGCCGCTCGACCTTCGATCTACAAGTGGTGCTGGATACCCTGACGGAGTCCGCATCAATTCTTTGCGCGGCTGATATGGGCGCCATCACCAGGGAGGATGGTTCTGGCTTCCGTCACGTCACCAATTACAAATTCCCGCCCGATTGGATTGAGTTTAACAAGACCGTTCACATGCAATCTGGGCGCGGCAGCGTCGTCGGGCGTTCGTTGATGGAGGGTAAGGTCGTTCAGGTGCCCGATGTCCTGAATGATCCAGAATACACTTATCGCGCTGTAGCGCTAAAGGGAGGTTATCGTACCTTTTTGGCCGCGCCGATGATACGGGAAGGCAAGCCAGTCGGCGTGCTCGTTCTGGGGCGCAAAGCCGTCGCTCCCTTCAGTGATAAGCAGATCGAACTCGTCTCCACCTTTGCCGATCAGGCGGCGATCGCGATCGAGAACGTGCGGCTGTTCGAAGCCGAACAGCAGCGCACGCGCGAGCTTTCCGAATCGCTGGAGCAGCAGACGGCGACCTCCGAAGTCCTGCGCGTGATCTCAAGCTCGCCCGGCGAGCTGGAGCCCGTTTTCGAAGCGATGCTGGCAAACGCCGTTCGCATCTGCGGAGCAAAATCCGGCAATTTGGCACTGGTCCACGACGGTACCATGCGGGTTGCGGCAATGCATGGCGCCTCGCCTGCTTTGCAAGAGCTGCGGCGTCGCCAACCGACCGTTCATCCGAACTCGCCATTGATGCGCCTTTTGCAAACCAAGGCAATGGTCTGTATTGCCGATCTCGCGGCCGATAAAGCCTTCGCCGATACTGCGATCGTTAAGGAAGCCGGCGGGCGCACTTTTGTCGGCGTGCCGATGTTCAAGGAAAAGGAGCTTATCGGCGCACTCTCCATCTACCGCCAGGAAGTTCGGCCGTTTACCGACAAGCAGATCGAGTTGCTCAAGAATTTCGCCGCCCAGGCCGTGATCGCCATCGAGAACGCGCGACTGCTCAACGAATTGCGCCAGCGCACGGACGATCTCACCGAATCGCTGGAGCAGCAGACTGCTACATCCGAAGTGCTGCGCGTCATCAGTTCGTCGCCCGGTGAATTAGAGCCGGTGTTCCAGGCCATGCTGGAGAATGCCACGCGCATTTGCGAGGCCAAGTTCGGAACGCTATTCCGCTTTGACGGCAAAGTATTCCACCCCGCGGCGCAAGTCGGTACGCCGCCCGAACTTTTCGAGTTTTACAGGCAGCGCGGGCCGTTTTTGCCTGAGCCGCACACTCAGCTCGACCGCGTTATGCGGACAAAGCAGGTTAATCACACTGCCGACTACGCCGCTGAAGCCTTCCCCGGCACGGCAGCCAGACTTGGCGGCGCGCGATCCACCATTGCCGTACCAATGCTCAAGGACGATCTATTGGCCGGCGCGATCGTCATTTACCGTCAGGAGGTTCGCCCCTTTACTGATAAGCAAATCGAGCTGGTGAAGAATTTCGCGGCCCAGGCGGTCATCGCCATAGAGAACACGCGGCTGCTCAACGAATTGCGCCAGCGCACCGACGACCTCTCCGAATCGCTCCAGCAGCAGACCGCGACGTCCGAGGTGCTGCGCGTCATCTCGAGTTCCCCCGGCGAACTGGAGCCGGTGTTCCAGGCCATGCTGGAGAACGCCACGCGCATCTGCGAGGCAAAATTCGGCACGCTGTTTCGCTTCGACGGCGCGGCATTCGGCGTGTCAGCGCAGTTTTGCACACCCGCCGAGCTTGTCGAGTTCCAAAGGCAGCGCGGAATGTTTCGGCCAGCACCCGGTACGCCGCTCGAACGGCTCATGCGGACAAAACAAGTGGATCACACCGCCGATGCCGCCGCGGAATCTGTCCCGGGCGACGCGGCGAAGTACGGTGGCGCGCGCTCCATCATTCGCGTGCCGATGCTCAAAGACGACGTGCTCGTCGGCGCGATCGTTATCTACCGTCAAGAAGTACGGCCATTTACCGACAAACAGATTGCGCTTCTTAATAATTTCGCCGCGCAGGCCGTGATCGCCATCGAGAACACGCGGCTGCTCAACGAATTGCGCCAGCGCACCGCCGATTTGAGCAAGTCCCTGGAGGATTTGCGCACCGCCCAAGATCGCTTAGTTGAGACGGAAAAACTTGCCTCGCTCGGCCAGTTGACCGCCGGCATCGCCCATGAGATCAAAAACCCGCTCAATTTCGTCAACAATTTCTCCGGCGTTTCCATCGAGCTGATCGACGAGTTGAGCGAGACGCTGGCGCGCGTGAAGGCCGACAACAAGACGGCGGCCGAGATCGCCGAATTGGCGAACACCCTGCGCGGCAATCTCGACAAGGTCGTGCAGCACGGCAAGCGCGCCGACGCGATTGTCAAGAACATGCTGCTGCATTCGCGTCAGGGCTCCGGCGAGCACCGTCCCGTCGATATCAACGCGCTGGTCGAGGAGAGCCTCAATCTCGCCTATCACGGCGCGCGCGCCGAGAAGCAGGGCTTTAACATCACGCTGCAGCGGTCCATGGATCCCGCCGCCGGTCAGGCCGACCTCTATCCGCAGGAGATCACGCGGGTCCTGCTCAATCTAATCGCCAACGGATTTTATGCGGCGACCAAGCGCAAGGACCGGGCGGGCGCCGACGGCTACGAGCCGACGCTGTCGGCCGCGACCAAAGACCTCGGCGACCGCGTCGAGATCAGGATTCGCGACAACGGCACCGGCATTCCGGTCGAGGTGAGGGAGAAGATGTTCAACCCCTTCTTCACCACCAAGCCGGCCGGCGAGGGCACCGGCCTTGGCCTCTCCATCAGTCACGACATCATTGTCAAGCAGCATTCTGGGACTATAGAAGTCGATACCGCGCCCGGCGAATTCACCGAATTCCGCATCGTGCTGCCGCGCGCGGCGGCGTTTCTCGGCAAATCGGGAGGACGAGCGTGACGCTCCATGTTCCGGTCCTCGAACCGACCGATTTCGTTTTGCGCCATGATTTTTCTCGCGATGGGAGCGCAACGCGGGTGGAACGCGCAGCATGAACGCACGCATCCTGGTCGTCGACGACGAGCCCGACCTCGAGGCGCTCGTCCTGCAAAAGTTTCGCCACAAGATCCGCGACCAAGCGGTGAGCTTCCTGTTCGCCCGCGACGGCGTCGAGGCGCTGGCGGCGCTCAAGGCGAACGGCGACATCGATCTCGTGGTCACCGACATCAATATGCCGAGAATGGACGGGCTGTCGCTGTTGCAAAAAATGCAGGAGAGCGAGGAACGGATATCGACCATCATCGTCTCGGCCTACGGCGATATGGCCAATATCCGCACCGCCATGAACCGCGGCGCTTTCGATTTCGTGACCAAGCCGATCGATTTCGCCGATCTGGAAACCACCATCGCCAAGACGTTGCGGCATATCGAATCGCTGCGCGAGGCGCGCAAGCGCCAGGCGGAGGCCGAGCGCGCCTATGCCTCGCTGTCGCGTTTCTTCTCGCCCAACCTCGTGCAGCGGCTCGCCAGCGATACCGGCGCCGTCGACCTCAATGGGCAGCGCCGCGAGATCGCGACGCTGTTCACCGACATTGCCAATTTCACCGCGCTGGTCGAGACGCTGGAGCCCGACGTGCTCGGGCCGCTGCTGAACGAGTACCTCACCGGCATGACCGACATCGTGTTCGCCCATGACGGCACGGTCGCCAAGATCGTCGGCGATGCCTTGCACGTGCTGTTCGGAGCGCCGGGCGCGCAGCCCGACTATGCCGCCCGTGCCGTCGCCTGCGCGCTGGAGCTCGACGAATATGCCGAAAGCTTCCGCGAACGCTGCCGCAAGAAAGGCATCGCGCTCGGCGCCACCCGGATCGGCGTTCACGCCGGGCCGGCGATCGTCGGCAATTTCGGCGGCGGCCGATTCTTCGACTACACCGCTTACGGCGATACCGTGAACGTCGCGGCGCGGCTCGAAGCCGCCAACAAGCAACTCGGCACCCGCATCTGCGTCAGCGCGACGCTGGCGGAGAAAGTAAAGGATTTTTGCGGGCGGCCGGTCGGCGACCTGTTGCTGCGCGGCCGCAGCGGAACGCTGCGCGCGTTCGAGCCGCTGCGGGCCAAGCAATACGGCGGAACGGCCACCAAGGCCTATTTGGCCGCATTCGCCAAATTGGAGGCGAACGATCCCGGAGCCATGGCGGCCTTTGCCTCCCATGTCGGCAAGGAAACCGACGACCAGCTGGCGAGCTTTCACCTCAAGCGGCTGTTGAATGGCGCGACCGGTACGCGCATTACGATGGATTAGCTAAGAAATATGTTGGCGAGACAATTTCGGGCCGGGGAGGCAATGGGCGCGCCCGCCCGTTAAGGCTCGGTGCTATCGCGGCATTGCGATCCGTCACTCGCCGCGGTCCAACTTGGTAAGCACGTCCGCCCAATGGTCAACCGCCTCTCTCGCCTTACGGACAGTCGCGGCGAATACGGCTTCTTTGTAAAGGCGGCGCCATCGCCCGCTGTCATACATCTCGACAAGATGAATCAATTTCTGACGCGCGTTGAAAAGCTCTTGTTCGGCTTTCTTGTGGTGGATATAGGCCGTGAGTGTCTCGGTCATGGCGCGGAGTTTGGCCAAAAGTCGTAAAGATTCAATTCAGCCAAATCCATAAGGAAGAATATGCAGAACATATCAATGTGATCGCAACGTTGCCGCGTTATTTTACTAAAGTTGGCTTGAGTGCAGCAGATCCGACAACGCCGACTCGTCGAAAGAGGTTCATGACGCACCAGCGCGGTCGAGCGCGAGGATTCGGCGCGCCTCGGCCGGCGTCGCCACGTCGCGGCCGAGGCCGTGCGCGATTTTCATCATCCGCTCCACCAGCACCGCGTTGTTCTTCGCAAGCTCGCCCGGCGCGATATAGGGATTGTCCTCGTAGCCGACGCGCACATGGCCGCCGAGCGAGACCGCGAGCGACAGCAGGTCCCATTGCTTGCGCGGGTTCATCACGCTGACGTTCCAGATGCAGTTTTCCGGCAGGTGATCGACCATATAAATGAGCGCCTTCTCGGTCGGCGGCGTCCAAGTGCCGCCGGGCCAGCCGAGAAACAACGTGGTGTAAGTGTCCGCCTTCAGGTAGCCCTGCCGGCGAATGAATTCGAGATTCCAGTACGCGCCGGTGTGGAAGCATTCCACTTCGAGCTTCACCTTGTGCGCTTGCGCGGCC
Organism: uncultured Alphaproteobacteria bacterium; assembly: GCA_963823225.1. GTDB lineage: Bacteria > Pseudomonadota > Alphaproteobacteria > Rhizobiales > Xanthobacteraceae > BOG-931. Next base: position 442,183 of record CAWGKM010000003.1, read on the forward strand.
TCGGCATAAGCCAGCAATTCCTCCACCGGATGGATCGCCATCATGCGCTTGGGCGCGAACTGCGGATCGGGATTGAAGTATTCGTCATGGGCGTTGAACGCCACCGCCATCATGTCCGGGTGAAGCGTCATCAGCTTGACCTTCTCCGTCAATCGCGCGCTGGCGACGCCGAATTGCATGACCGGATCGGCTTCGGCCAGGATCGCTTCCCGCAGCCGCCGCCAGCCGTCGTGATCGATGCGCGATACCTGTTTGCCGTCGGCCTGCATCGATTCTTCCAGCGTGCGAATGCCGTGGATGTGCGCAATGGCCGCGCCGGCCTTGATGGCGTCGATGTATTGCCGCGCCACGGCCGCAATGTCCTCCTGCGGCGGGCAATGATGATTGATCGGATAGGAGGTGCGCGAATCGCAGGCGACGGTGATGATCAGTTTTTCCATTTTTTCCTCGGCGTCGACCGTCTTCGCTTAGGTACGTTTGCTGCCGCAACTTACCGGGATTGAGGCTGTTTTCGGGATCGGGCGGCGTCCGGCCAAGCCCATATTAGACGAAGCCGCAAATCACGTTTAGTATCGTTTCGGGAACTGTCTCAGTTCGGGGAGCGGCAATGAAAATCTTGCAGCTTGGCTGCATTATCGTTGCGATTGCGATTCCGTTTCCATTTTCACGGCAGGAACCGGCGGTCTTGCGCCAAGATGACGCCGCCATCCGCAGCCCGGAAAAACAAACTGTCGCTGCGCCGCAAGCCGAACCGGTAAAGCCTAACGAGGAGCACGCCGCGCTTGAGGGTCGGTCCCCCGATGCAACGCCGCCAAAACAGGATCTCACGTATCTGGCTTATTACGCCTATTCCGAAGTGCCGCCCGACAGAATCCGGCGGATACTGTTTTCGAGTCGCTGGAAAATACTCCAATCGGAACGCCCATTGAGGAGATCAAGCTCGCGGCCGATGCCTTCGGTCTGGATGTCAGCTTTATGACGGCGGTCGCCAAGATCGAATCCGATTTCGATCCCAATCAGCGCACCGGATCGTATATCGGTCTATTCCAGCTCAGTAATTACGAGTTTGACAAGTATGGATCGGGAGACATCGTTAATCGTCGCGATAATGCCATTGCGGCCGCCTACAAATTTGCGACTGCGGCTATTCTGTTTGAATTGGACACGCACAGGAAACCGACCTTGTACGATCTCTACTTGATCCATCAACAGGGAACGCAGGGAGCGGCGGAACACGTCAGCCATCCGGAGCGGATCGCCTGGCAATCCATGTGTGCGACCGACGAAGGCCGGGAAAAAGGCGAAAAATGGTGTAAACGGGCGATTTGGCAGAATACGCTTCCGGCTATCAAACAAATTTGGAAGTCGGTCGACAATCTCACCTCCGGCGCGTTTGTAAGCATGTGGCATGATCGGGTTGATCTGTTCTATGCGCGCTACTCCGAAACGCTCTCGGCAAACTGAAATGTCGATGACGCCGTTCGGCCGCTAGCGGGCTGTCGGGCCGTGGCGGCGGCTACAGCACCTTGCCGGGATTGAGGATGTTTTTGGGATCGAGCATACGCTTAAGCGAGCGCATCAGGTCGAGCGCGACCGCATCCTTCACCGACGGCAACAGCTCGCGTTTCATCACGCCGATGCCGTGCTCGGCCGAAATCGAGCCGCCGTACTTCTTCACCACCGCGAACACCGCGGCGTTCACTTCGTTCCAGCGTTTGAGAAACGCATCTTTGTCGGCGCCCGCCGGCTGGGTGACGTTATAGTGGATGTTGCCGTCGCCGAGATGGCCGAACGGCAGCGGCCGCGCGCCGGGGATGAGCGCGGTGACGGCGGCGTCGGCTTCGGCGATGAAAGCCGGCACCGCGGCGACCGGCACCGAAACGTCGTGCTTGATCGAGCCGCCGGCGTGGCGCTGCACCTCGCCGAACATTTCGCGGATGCGCCAGAACGCCTTGGCCTGCTCGATACTGTCGGCGATGGCGGCGTCGCCGACGAGGCCGCGTTCCATGCCTTGCTCGAGGACCTCTTCGAGTAAGAGGCGTAAACCTTCGCGCCGCTGCGAGGAGAGCTCGATCAGCACGTACCAGGGATGCGGCGTATCGAGCGGATCGCGACAGCCGGCGGCATGCTGCAAAACCAGCTCGATGCCGCGCCGGGTCATGATTTCGAAGCTGGTGACGTCGCCGCCGGCGCGTTCCGCCGCCAGACCCAACAGTTCGAGCCCGGCCTGCGCCGATGCCACCCCGGCGAAGGCGGTCTCCATCGAGCGCGGCCGCGGCACCAGGCGCAGCACCGCCGCGGTGATGATGCCGAGCGTGCCTTCGGCGCCGATGAAAATGTTATTCAAGTCGTAGCCGGTATTGTCCTTTTTGAGCTTGTTGAGATTGTTGAGCAAGCGGCCGTCGGCCAGCACGACTTCGAGCCCGAGCGCGTGCGCGCGCGCGATGCCGTAAGCCAATGCAGCCGTGCCGCCGGCATTGGTGGCGAGATTGCCGCCGATGGTGCAGCTGCCTTCCGACGGCAGGAGTTGCGGATAGAGCCGGTCGACGTCGGCCGCGGCTTGTCGCGCGCGCTGCAAGGTGACGCCGGCCTCGCAGGTGATGGTGTTCGAGGTCGGATCGACTTCGCGGATGCGATCGAGCCGGTTAAGCGAGAGCACGATCTCGTTGTGGTGCGGAATCTGGCCGCCGACCAGGCCGGTATTGCCGCCCTGCGGCACGATCGGCGTCGCCGTCTCATTGGCGAGCTTGAGGATTTCCGACACTTCGGCGGCCGAGCCCGGCCGCAACACCATCGGCGTGCGGCCCTGGAACAGATTGCGCATTTCGACGAGATAGGGCGCCTTAAGGTCCGGATCGGTAATGGCGTATTTGTCGCCGACGATGGCGGCAAAGCGCGCCAGCAGCGCGGCGTCGGTCTTGGCCGGCGGCTTATCGGGCGGCTTATCGAGCATCGGACGTGCGTTCCTCAATCACATAGATGACAGCCGTTTTATCTCGGCGCAAGCGCGCCGTTCAGCGGCACGATTGACGCGGCCTTGCCGCCCGCATGAGCCGGTCGTTGATGGCTTCGCCGAGATTTTCGTGCGGGATCGGCATCACCGCGATGCATGTCGCGCCGACCGCGTCGAGCGCGCGCAAATGCGCGAACAGGTTCGCGGCCGCTTCGATGGGATCGCCGCGTTCCGATAGGTTTTGCAGGCTCGCCGCTTGTCCGGCGCCGGCGGCGAGTTGCGGTCCGAACGCGAGCAAGGCTTCGCCGGGTTCGACGCGCTTGGCATTGAGCCGCAACGGCGTGCGCGGCGCATAATGTGAGGCCAGCATGCCTGGCGCGAGCGGCGCATCGTCCACGGCGACATTCCCGGCGGGCGGATCGGCAAGCCGCCGGCCCAGCGCGTGCTCGATCGCGTCGCGCGGCACGCCGCCGGGCCGCAGCAATATCGCCGCTCCGAGGCAAGCGACGATCGTCGATTCGACGCCGACCGGCGTCGCGCCGCCGTCGACGATGAAATCGATCCGGCCGCCCAGATCGGCGAGCACATGCGCGGCTTGGGTCGGCGAGACATGGCCGGAGCGGTTTGCCGAGGGCGCGACCACCGGTCGGCCGAACGCGGCAAGGATTTTTTGCGCCACCGCATGATCGGGCACCCGCACGGCGATCGTATCGAGGCCGGCGGTCGCGAGCTCGGCGACGGCGCAACCGGCCGCTTTCGGCAGCACCAGCGTCAGCGGGCCCGGCCAAAAAGTTTCGGCAAGCCGCGCCGCGTCGGCGTCGAAGCGGCCGAGCGCGCGCGCCGCCGCGAAATCGACGACATGGGCGATCAGCGGATTGAAACTGGGCCGGCCCTTGGCTTGGTAAAGCCGCGCGATCGCTCGGCCGTTGGTGGCGTCGGCGCCGAGCCCATACACGGTCTCGGTCGGGAAGGCGACCAGCCCGCCCGATGCCAGGCATTGCACCGCTTGCTCGATCGCGGCGGCGTCGGCGCGTACGACGCGAGTCGGTATCGGGGCTGTCATCGCGAGACTTTAGTGCCTAATTAATGCGTGCGCACGGGCGCGGGGAGCATGATCCCGAAAAGTGGCCTTCCGGTTTTCGGAAAAGATCATGCTTATCGATAAGTCCCCGGCTTGCAGGGCGGGAATGCCGCTTGTATAAGCCGCGGCGCGGCCTTGTATTGGCGGAGTGTGGCTCAGCCTGGTAGAGCACCTCGTTCGGGACGAGGGGGTCGCAGGTTCAAATCCTGCCACTCCGACCATTCCTCCCGATTTTCTGTCGCGACGGCGGCGATTGAACCGCCCGTTGAAATTTCCCGCACTGCAAATCAGCTTCGCGTCGAGGCGCGATATTATTCGGCGCTAGCGTTGCCTTTATATCACAGACGGAGCCGCGGCTCGGGCGTAAGCTTGATCGAGCAAAGATTTCGGTTGTCTCGTAGTGGTGGGCTTTAGTTGTGAGAATTGGCCTGAGTATTGGTGTCGTCTTCGCGGCGCTGACCGCGGGCTCGGCAACGGCGGCTCCGGCGTCAGACGTGGTGTACAGCTGGACCGGCTGCTATGTCGGCGTCCATGCCGGAGCCGGCTGGCAGGTGTCGAGCTTTACCACGGCGGGATTAGCGGGATCTGGCGTAGGGGCGCTCGGTGGCGCGCAGGCCGGATGTGACCTTCAATTGAGGCAGTTCGTCATCGGCATCGAGGGCGAATTTTGGGGGTCTAGTCTGTACGACCGCTCTTATAATTCTTTCACTAACGGCGGGTTTTCTTCCAATGACAGGCGCTCGCGCAATCCTTGGGACGGAGCCGTCTCGGTACGCGCCGGCGTCGCTTTCGACCGCACCTTGATCTACGGCAAGTTGGGCGTTGTCTTGGGTCAATTTGATTACACGCTGAACGATACGAGCACCAATTTCAGCGACACCGAGAGCGGCAACGCGCTGTTCACCGGCGTCCTGCTTGGCGTTGGCTTCGAGTACGCGCTCACCGATAATTGGACCGCGAAGCTCGAATACAACTACATCGACTACGGCAATACGGTTGTGAATTTACCCGAGGTCCTGTGCAACCCGACGTGCGCCGCATTCTCCAACAGCAGCGCGATCAAGGAGAGCGAACAACTCGTCAAGATCGGCGTGAACTACAAGTTAAATTGGGGTGCAGCCGAGATGGCCCCCTGATACCCGCAAAACACTGATCCGATCACTAACGGAAGAAATTGGTTTGAAAATAGAACGTTGCGTGTCGTCATGAATAGATTTTTGTTCGGGGTGGTCGCTGTTGTGACGCTAGTCGCGGAGCCTGCATTGGCGGCCGCGCCGATACCCTACGTCTACAATTGGAGCGGCTGCTATATCGGCGTCCATGGCGGAGGCGGCTGGCAGACATCAAGCTTCACCACGGAGGAGGGAGTGTTTTCTGGCGTCGGTGTGCTCGGCGGCGCGCAGGCCGGATGTGACCTTCAATTGAGGCAGTTCGTCATCGGCATCGAGGGCGAATTTTGGGGGTCTAGTCTGTACGACCGCTCTTATAATTCTTTCACTAACGGCGGGTTTTCTTCCAATGACAGGCGCTCGCGCAATCCTTGGGACGGAGCCGTCTCGGTACGCGCCGGCGTCGCTTTCGACCGCACCTTGATCTACGGCAAGTTGGGCGTTGTCTTGGGTCAATTTGATTACACGCTGAACGATACGAGCACCAATTTCAGCGACACCGAGAGCGGCAACGCGCTTTTCACCGGCGTCCTGCTTGGCGTGGGCTTCGAGTACGCGCTCACCGACAATTGGACCGCGAAGCTCGAATACAACTACATCGACTACGGCAATACGGTTGTGAATTTACCCGAGGTCCTGTGCAACCCGGCGTGCGCCGCATTCTCCACCAGCAGCGCGATCAAAGAGACCGAACAACTCGTCAAGCTCGGCGTGAACTACAAATTCAATCGGGGTGCAGCCGAGATGGCCCCCCAATAGGGGCAAAAGACTGATCGGTTGCGAGCCTGCAAAGGTCACGAGGCCCCGGACAATGTTCGGGGCTTTTCTTTTTCAGCAACGAGAGACGCGCGCCCACCTTACTAAACATCGAGCTGATCACACATCGGTCCGTGCGGCGTTATCGAATGCGAACGGCAATCTTGTGACCGTTTAGCGGGTGCAATTCAGCGTATTGCCGACCCATGCGCAATTCGGCGGGGCGGGCGCGGGCGCGGTCCGCTTTGCCTGACGCTGCTTTCCTCGCTTGTGTTTGTTCTGCTCCGCCTCGGCCTGCGCCGCCGCCGCCATCTCGGCCGCCGTCGTGCTGAGCATCGATTCCGCGCTCTGTTGTCGCGCGATCTGCTCGGGAGGGATGGAACGGGGATTATCTCTCAACATATCGGCCTGAAACTTTCCGGTGCTTTCGATGAAAAATTTGTTGGCGAGGCCGACGGGAAGATCGTCGTTCACCAGCTTGTCGTAAATGGCATCGTTTCTTTGGGAATATTCGTCCTGGTATACCGTCTGCGGGGTTGAAGATGCGCCGTTCGCCGAGATGACGGCCCGCCGGCATTGCAGCACTCTATTGTGGAGATTGGTGTACGCGGCCTTTTGTTCGGGAGTGAGCGGCGCCGGGTCGCGTAATTTATCCGCGGTATCGGTTCCGTCGCCGAGCCACAGGCGGCTGAAGACGATCGGCATCTCCGATGCGGCGTTGATATCCCGCGCGCAGCTAGTGGCATTCCCGATCGCCTCGTTGTGCGCGATTCCTCCGCAACCCGTCACCGCGAGCGCGGCGAGCGCGCTTATCGACAATATACCGATACGCATGCGATATTTCCGCGCCGCCCCAACGAGAATATTCCTCCAATAAAAACAAGATAGCACCGCCGGCGCAGGATTGTATAGGCAACGGACCTAAAGGACGCCGAAGCGTCGTTGTTTCAGCCGAAGATGCAACCGTCACGGGGCTGGCAAATCATGATAGGAGCGCCGTATCGCGGCACCGATAGCTTGCAGTTGTCTCGGGATACACGGCGGCACTACGCAGCGGACCGAGTGCCGCTCAAAAACAACAGCAAATTCAGCGACCAATGGCGCGAACGGCAATTCCTGCCGCTGCGGCCGTCATGCGCCGGGACAATCGCAGTTCGTGTGCCGCGCCCGGCTCATGGGGCAATCCACGTCCACGCCAAGCGGGAACGGTCTGGACAATCGCGCGCGGTATGCTTGATTGCCGCCAATGCCGCGAGCGTCGGATCGGCCTCATGACAGCGTATATTCAAGGTCGCAATGTTAACCTGAGCTTTCGGCCGCCGAACCGCGCACCGGTGCGCGCGCTCGCCAACTTCGATATCGACGTTCAGGAAGGCGAGTTTCTGTCGATCGTCGGGCCGTCCGGCTGCGGCAAAACCACGTTCCTCAATATCCTGCTCGGCCTGATCAAACCGGATTCCGGCGAGTTGCTGCTGCACGGCAGAAAAATCAGCGGGGCGGGAAGCGATCGCGCGATGGTTTTTCAGGAATTCGGGCTGTTGCCGTGGCGGACGGTGCAACACAACATCGAGCTCGGGCTCGAGCTGAAGAAACTACCCGCCGGCAAGCGCCGCGCCATTGCGGAGCGGCTCGTGGCGCTGGTGGGGCTTACCGGCTTCGAGAGCCATTATCCGCACGAATTGTCGGGCGGCATGAAGCAACGCGTCGGCCTGGCGCGGGCGCTGGCGACCGATCCCGATGTGCTGCTGATGGACGAGCCGTTTGCCGCGCTTGATGCGCAAACGCGCGATCTGATGCAGGTCGAGCTGTTGCGCGTCTGGCGCGAAGCGCGCAAGACCGTGCTGTTCGTCACCCACCAAATCGATGAGGCGATCTATCTCTCCGACCGTGTCTTGGTCATGAGCAAGCGGCCGGGACGGGCCAAGAAGATTTTCGCCATCGCGCTGCCGCGTCCGCGCGAATACGAGATGCGGGTAACGCCGGAATTCAATCGCCTCAAGCTCGAAATCTGGAATACGCTTAAGGACGAGATTGCGATCTAGCCCATGGAAACCTCATCCCGCCGCAGCGTCGCCGAACGCTACCGCAACGTCCTGCTCGGCGGGCTTGCGGTGGTGCTGTTCTTCGCGGTCTGGCAGGCGATATTCCTTGTCGTGCCGTTCGATCCGCTGTTCATATCGAAACCGAGCCTGATCGCGGCGGGTTATGTGGATTTGATCGAAAGCGGGGATTTGATTCATGATCTCGCCGTCAGCGCGGTCCCGTTCTTCGTCGGTCTCGTTGCGGCGGTTATCGTCGGCGTGCCGCTCGGTATGGTCATGGGCTGGCGCGTGCGGATCGGCTACGCGCTCGATCCGCTGATGACCGTGTTTTATGCAAGCCCGCTGGTTGCGCTGGCGCCGCTGTTGGTGATTTTCTTCGGCGTTGGCGTATCGGGAAAAGCGATCATCGTCTTTTCCCTCGCCGTCTTCCCGTTTATCTTCAATGCGTGCGCCGGCGTGCGCGCCGCCGACCGTCTGCTGATCGACGTCGTGCGCTCGCTCGGCGGCCGCGAGCGCGACATCTATCTGAAGGTGCTGTTGCCGAGCGTTCTGCCCTATATCGTCGCCGGCGCCCGCATTGCCGTCGGCCGGGCGCTGATCGGTGTTCTCGTCGGCGAGTTCTTCGCCGCTTCCGAGGGGATCGGCTACGCGATTTCGCGCTTCGGCGACCTGTTTGCCATCGACCGCATGTTCGCCTGCATTCTCGCGGTCATGGCCATCGCCGTGGCGTTGACCGAAGGCATTCGGTGGGCGGAGCGGTCGGCGTTTCCCTGGCGCAGGGGGCAATAGATCATGGCCGAAATCCAAGCTCCCGAGGTCCAAGTCGCCGCGGTCGTTCGTGCCGATGCCGCGGCGCCGGCGCGGAGCCTGTGGCGGCGTATCGAGCCGACCGCGCTTGGAGCCGCGGGCATCGTGGCGCTATTGTTGGTGTGGCAGTTCCTGCCCTCCTTTGTCCCGATGAAGGAGGGGACGAAACTGTTCTTCACGGTTCCCAGCCAAATCGTCGGCACCTTGTGGCAGATGTTCGCCACCGGCTCGATCTGGGCGCCGCTCGGGGCGAGCGCCACCGCATTCGCGATTGGGCTTGCCTTGGCGATCGTCGCCGGTTTGCCGCTCGGCGTCCTGCTCGGCCGATCGAACACGCTGAACGCGATGTTCGATCCGTTCATCACCGCGTTTAATGCGACGCCGCGGCTCGTTTTCCTGCCGCTCTTGATGCTGTGGTTCGGCATCGGGCTGTGGTCCAAAGTCGCCATCGTCTTCCTCGGCGCCTTGTTCCCGCTCTTGATCAACACCTACGAGGGCGTGCGCAACGCCGATAAGCTCCTGATCAACGTCGTGCGTTCGTTCGGCGCCAAGGAATGGGACATCGCGCGTCTCGTCGTGGTCCCGAATTCACTGCCTTTTATCGTGGTTGGGCTGCGGCTTGCGATCGGTCGCGCCGTCCTCGGCGTCGTCGTGGCCGAGTTTTTTGGCGCCCAAGATGGGCTAGGCGTGGTCATGGTCCGCGCCGCGAGCAGCTTCAAGGTTGACGTCGTATTTGCCGGTCTAATCGTGTTCGCGGCGCTCTCCCTGGTCATGACCGGGCTGGTCAAGCTACTGGAAGAGCGCATGAGCCGCTGGCGGCCGCAGCACGTCAACGCAAGTTGAACTTTCATCCCCCCGCTACGCTTTCGCTCCGCGGGGGCGGATGAAAGTCTTCAGTCCGACTTCGTCGGCGCCGCAATGCTGGTCGGCACGTAGTTCATTTCCTTCAGCGTCGAATCGAGCAGATCGCGGGCCAAAAACTGCTCCGGATCGGGCAGCGGCTTGTCCTCCGGCCACTGTCTCGCGGCGATCATGGTGAGCCGGCGCGACTCGAGGATGTCCCGGAACAGGTCCTTCGGCAGCTCGGCGCCGTATGAATCGTGGAGCTGGTCCCAGATCAGACCGGCTTCCTCGTCGGACTTGATGCTGCCGATATGGTGTTCCAGCACCTTGATCGAGCCTTCCTTATTGGTGCGGAAATACATCACCGCCTTGGCGATGGCGCGGATGATCTTCTTGACGGTGTCGGGATGCTGCTCGACGAAGCTTTGCATGCACCAGATCGTGCCGCCGGCTCGCGGTATGTAGTCGCCGGTTCGCAGCAGGACCTTCAGCCCGGTCTTGACCGCCACGACGGCATGCGGAACCGAGAGCGAGGCACCCTGGATATCGTTGTTGACGATGGCGGCGATGCGCTCGGCCTCGCCCTGGAACGAGATGACCTTGTAATCCCTGCCGGCGTCCATTTGAAAGAAGCGATGCAGCACCGCCTGCGCCTCATCGTAGTCGGCGCCGCCGGGACGGCCCAAACCCAGCGTCTTGCCTTTGAGGTCCTCCGCTTTGGCGATGTCCGGGCGCGTTGTGATGGTCCATTGCGATTTGAGCGATTCGCCGACGATGTACATGATCTTGGCGCCGCTCAGCGCCGCTTGCGCCCCACCCGAGGGAATTGGCGCGCAGTCGAGATTGCCGGAGAGAACCGCGGTAACCTGCGTACTGGGCTGCAATTCGACGAGCGTGGCATCGAGGCCTTCCGCTTTGAAGAAACCCTCGTCCAGCGCGACGTAGGTTGGAACGTGGAAGCCGTCGCCGCCGATGATCTTTCCCATGGTCAGCTTGGTCTGCGCGTCGGCGTTGGCGGCCGGCGCCATGGCCAGCACGATGGCCAGTGCGGCGGTGGCGGCGCCGGCGAGCACGAACCGGACAATGCGCATGAGGGTCTCCTATCTCTGACGTCAAATCGTGAATACGGCGACGGCGCTGAAACGCCGGCCAGGCAGGTTAAGACGACTTAGCGACGCGACCCCGGCAGTTTACCACGGTAATGAGCTTGGATTGCTGCGGCGAAGCATCGGCCGGCATCCCGGTAAGTGAATCATGGTCGCACAAATCCTTGCCGTCGTCCTCTGCCGCGAGGGAAACAGGAACATGCGCGAGATTTTGTCGCGGATGGCCTTTAGGCCCAGATTGTGCGATGCTCTTTGCTATTGTGGGGGTATTGGGCGGTGAGATTAAGTGCGGCCGAACGCCGGCCAGCACCGCTACCGCAATCGCTTTAGGAGCGAACAGGGAGGAATCCATGAAACGGCTTTGCCTATTGGCCGCCGCGGCGACGCTTTTTGCCGCGCCGGCCTTCGCCCAGGACAACACCATCACCGTCGGCTTCACGGAATCGCAGACCGGCCCGCTCAACGTCAATTCATTGGGCCAGTCGCGCGGCTATCAGTTCTGGCGCGACGAGGTTAACGCCGCCGGCGGCATCAAGGCCGGCGGCAAAAGCTATATGGTCAAGTTTGTCAGCTACGACGACCAGTCGGTAGGCGGCCGCGTGCAGCAACTCTACACGCGCATCATCAACGAGGACCATGCGCAATTCTTGTTCAGCCCCTATTCGTCGGGCCTCACCGCGCCGGCGGCCGTGATCTCCGAGCAGTACGGCAAGATCATGATCAACTCCGGCGGCGCCGAGGAGAAACCCTTCGAGCTCGGCAACAAGTACCTGTTCATGGTGCTTACTTCGGCCGGCCATTACCTCTCCGGCGCGGTTGAGGCGCTCAAGGCGAAGGATCCGCACGCCAAGATCGCGGCGGTTTATTCCGACGATCCGTTCTCGAAGGTCGTGCTGGCCGCGGCCGTCCAGCAAGCGAAAGACGCCGGACTCGAGGTCGTGATGGATGAATCCTACGCGCCCTCCACCACCGACTTCGGCCCGATCGTCAACAAGATCGTCTCATCGAACGCCGATGCGTTCATGGGCGGCGGCCATTATTCCGACGGCGCCACGCTGGCCCGCCAGATGTACGACCAAAAGGCGAATATGAAGTGGGTGTCGATCTTGGTGGCGCCGGCCGACGATAAATTCGGCGAACTGGGGCGCGCCGCGATGGGCGTCACCGTGCCGTCGCAATGGGAGGTCCAGGTCTCCTACAAGCCGCAATTCGGGCCGACGACGCCGGAATTCGCCAAGGCGTTCCAAGACAAGTTCCACGTGCCCGCGGACTATCATGCGGCGTCGGGCTATACCGCCGGCGCGGTCCTGCAGCACGCCATCGAGCAAGCCAATTCCATCGATCCGGAAAAAGTAACGGCGGCGCTCAACGCGATGGACGTCACCACCTTCTACGGTCACCTCAAATTCGCTACCGATCCGGGCCACCACGGCCTGCAGGAGGCGCATCAGATGGTGCTGGCGCAATGGCAGATGGTGAACGGCAAGCTCGGCCGCCAAGTGGTCTGGCCCGAAGTGGCGAAATCCGCCGATCTGCTCTATCCCATACCTCCGGCCACGCAGTAGTTAAGAGTTAGCCCGGGACCGGCGCCCGCGCCGGTCCCGACCGCCCAATCCACGAATGCTCGGCATCCTCGCTTCGATCATCGACGGTGTGCTGGTGGGGCTGGTCTACGGGCTCGCCGCCATGGGGCTGACGCTCATTTGGGGCGTCATGGACGTCATCAACCTGACCCATGGCGCGATGATCGTCGCCGGCATGATGGGGCTCTATCTGTTGGCCAGTTCGCTCGGCGTGTCGCCCTATCTCACCTTGCCGCCGGTCTTGATCGGCGGTTTTTTTGTCGGCGTGGCGCTGTACTGGATCGCCATTCATCGCATGGTCGGCCGGCCGCCGCTGATGAGCCTGTTGTCGACCTTTGCCGTCAATCTGGTGGTGATCGGGGTCGGCACCGCGGTGTGGGGCACCGCTCTGTTCAACGTCGAGGTGGCGCTGCCGGGCGTCAGCCTCGGCCGCTACACGTTTCCGGGCGCGCACATTCTCGCCGCCGTGCTGGCGGCGGCGATCGCCGCCGCGCTTTATATTTTTCTGCACAACACGCGCATCGGCAAGGCAGTCCGCGCGGTCGCCAATAATCGCGAGGCCGCCGAGCTGGTCGGCATTCCGACGACGCGGCTGCTTGCCATCTCCGTCGGCCTCGGCGTGGCGCTGGCCGGCGTATCGGGCATGCTGATCGGCACGTTGTTTCCGTTCACCGTACTTTCGGGCGACGGTTATCAGCTCAAAAGCTTCGTCGTCACCGTGCTCGGCGGCTTCGGCAATCCGGTCGGCGCGCTGCTCGGCGGCATGGCGCTCGGCCTGCTCGAAGGCCTGGTCACGCCGTTTGTGCCGGTGAGCTGGACGCTGGTGATCGAATTCGCGCTGTTCGTTTTGGTGCTGATCGCGTTTCCCGGCGGGATATTCGCGTCGCGGCGCGGAGCCTTGTGATGGTCCGCCGCCCGTTCTTCTGGATCATCACGCTCGCGATTGCGGTTTTTGCGGCGCTGCCCGCGATCGGCAACGACGTGGAACTGCGCGAGAGCCTGGCGCTCGCCGCCGTCTACATCACGCTCGCCAGCAATCTCAATCTGATGCTCGGCTATGCCGGCTACATCAATTTCGGCAGCGTCGTCTTCTTCGGCCTCGGCGGCTACATCTGCGTCTGGCTGATCGACGCGCACAATTGGTCGCTGGCGCCGAGCCTGTTCGCGGCGGGGATCGGGGTGAGCGCGCTGGCATTCATCTTCGGCCTTGGCATCCTGCGGCTGCGCGGCCCGTTCTTCGCGCTGTCGACCATCGGCATCATCGAGGGGGTGCAGGCCTTCGCCGAGAATTTCGGGCCGTGGGGCGGATCGTCGGGCATCTATATCTCGCCGCAGGTTTTCCAACCGCTCGGCGGCGCTGCGCGCGCGCTCTGGATCATCTACTTCGCGCTGGTCGCGGTGATGGGGCTCTCGCTCTATCTGAGCTACGCGATCAAGACCTCGAAATTCGGCTTGGGCCTGATCGCCATCGGCCAGAACGAGGATGCGGCGGCAATCCTGGGCGTGCCGACGTCGCGCTATAAAGCGCTGGTTTACAGCGCGTCGGCGTTCCTGCCCGCGATCACCGGCGGGCTTTATTTTTTCAAGGGCGCCTTCATCCAGCCCTCGGATGCCTTCGATCTGACGCTGTCGACCGAGGCGATCGTCATTTGCATGCTGGGCGGGCAGGGCACGGTGACCGGCGTGGCGCTCGGCGCTTATCTCTACGAGGAGCTGCGCGGCTACCTCCTGACGACGGCGACTTTCTCCAATTTCCAGTTGGTGATTGCCGGCGTGCTGCTGCTCATCATTGTGTTGTTCTTCCCGTCCGGGCTCATGGGTTGGATCTATAGCCGTTTCCCGCGCACCAAGCGGGTGCTCGAATGACGGCGATCCTCGAACTCGATCACGTCAGCAAGCGCTTCGGCGGACTGCAAGCCGTGCACGATTTGAGCTTCGCCATGCAGCAAGGCGAAATTCTCGGGCTGATCGGGCCGAACGGCGCCGGCAAATCGACGCTGTTCAATCTGCTCAATGGCGTGTTCGCGCCGGAAACCGGGCGGATCGTGTTCGACGGCGTCGACATTACCGGGGAAAAGCCCTACCGCATCGCCCGCCACGGGCTCGCCCGCACCCATCAGATCGTGCAGCCGCTGACCAATATGACGGTGCTGGAGAACTGCACGGTGGGCGCCTGTTTCGGTCGCGACAACCTGCCGCTCCATCGCGCCCGCGAAGTGGCGCGCGAGGCGGTCGCGATCGCCGGCCTCGACGACCGCATCGAGTTGCTGGCGCTGCACCTGACCATCGCCGCAAAGAAGCGCCTCGAGCTCGCCCGCGCGCTGGCGGCGCGGCCGAAACTATTGCTGCTCGACGAGGTGTTGGCCGGGCTCAACCCGACCGAGATCGAGCACATGATCGGCGTCATCCGGGCCATCCGCGAGCGCGGCGTGACCATCCTCATCATCGAGCATCTGATGCAGGCGATCATGAGCCTGTCCGACCGCATCATCGTGCTCAATTCCGGCGAAAAGCTCGCCGAAGGACTGCCGGCCGAGGTGGCGCGCGATCCGCAAGTCATCGAGGCCTATCTCGGCGATCCGAAACTTGCCGCCGAATTGCAGGGGAGCGCGGCCGATGTCTGAGGCGCTGCTCGAAGTCGAAGCGCTGGAAGCCGGCTACGGCGAGGTGCAAGTGCTGTGGGGCCTGTCGCTGAAGGCGCAGCGCGGCGCGTTGACCGCGATCGTCGGCGCCAACGGCGCCGGCAAGACCACGACGTTACGCGCGGTCGCCGGCTCGATCGCGCCGTGGCGCGGGCGCGTGACGTTCGAGGGCGAGGACGTGACGCACCTGCCGACCCACGCCAAGGCGGCGCGCGGTTTCGCGCTAGTGCCGGAAGGCCGCCAGCTGTTTTCCGCCATGAGCGTCGCCGAAAACCTCGAAATGGGCGCGTATTCGCAACGCGGGGCGCGCAGCTTCGCCGATCGCCTCGATCAGGTGTTCGCGCTGTTCCCCCGCCTCGCCGAGCGGCGCAAGCAACGCGCCGGCACGCTGTCCGGCGGCGAGCAGCAGATGGTGGCGATCGCGCGCGGGCTGATGTCCGATCCCGACATCCTGATCATCGACGAATTGTCGCTCGGGCTGGCGCCGGTCGTGGTCTATCAGCTGCTCACGACATTGAAACGGCTGAAGGAGGCGGGCCTGACCATTCTTTTGGTCGAGCAGAACGTGCATCTCGCTCTGGCGCTCTCCGATTATGCCTACGTCGTCGCCGAGGGCCGCATTTTCACCGAAGGCCTGCCCAAGGAGCTCGCCGCCAAGCCGGAGATCAGACGGGCTTATTTGGGGCTGTGAGGTTCTTCCCTCTCCCGCAAGGGGCTTTGCCCAATAATCCACGATAATCCACGATCTGCCGCCCCTTTTTGGGCAAGTGGGGTTTCTGCCCAAAAACTCCTAATCGGAATATTCATGATCGCGTTGGTCGTCAGGATGAAGCCTCAAAAAAGTGAGGCTGCTATCGGACCATTGACGGCGGAACACTGTTCGGCGCTTCACACCCAAATCATCGGCATAGATGATTGCGCCGACGAAATAGAGGTCTTGCACGATTGGAGGACCTTCGACGCCGATTCGTCGCGCATCTGGCCATTTAATCCAAAAACTAGCCTCTGGAGGAATCGGACAACTCAATTCCTTCGGTTCGCCAGCGGCAATTTCAATTCGGCCAATGTCATTACGATCCATAGTCCGCAAGGGCGCGAACCGATTCCCTCGTTCCATAAGCTCTACTATGACAACGCTTTCAACGATTGTGGCTTTCGTGTCGCCAATGTTCACCAGAAGATATTCGACCGATTCAGCTATTTGATAAACGTTTCTGAGGATCAATCGCGGTCGGTGAGTCGAAACGAACTCAGCGCGTGCAAGGTCTATGCTTCTGCGAATGAGGCGTGCTTGGCAGTACCCGACCCAAGCCAACACAATAGTAAATGCGGCAATTACGAGCGTCGAAACAGCGGTCAAATTGTTTGGATCGCGGACCCAATTCCAAATAGCCCAGAATCTATCCATCGCACCCCTCTTTATTGGTTTCCTTGGGCGCTATTGGTGGCACCATTTTTCGGAACATTCATGGCTTGGCTACTGATCTGGCGAGGCGGGTTATGGCTAATCTTGATATTCGTAATCGGGATGTTGGCAAATGCGAAAGCGAGCGTTGGCCGTAGTGAGAACCGCATGCCCTTGGGGCACTTCCAGTACTCGGCAAAAGCCAGTGATGCGCAACCGTCCAGCCCCGTCGTAGTAACTTATCCAACCGGTGCAATACAGTTGTGCCCGCTTTTGTTGGATGTCTGCCCATTCCTGTGGCGTCAGAATGCGGCCGATATTGAGATCACGAAGTGTCCAATTGAGCCCGGAAGCAAGGCGGTTCCCGTTGAGATAAAGAGTGGCGGCCATATTAGGATCAGCGGGCAACACCCGTTCGTTTCCAGCAATATGGCATCGCACACCGATCTGCCCAAGGATGGCATCAGCCGCCCCTGTATTCACGCAGACCAAATTTGCAGTAATCGGCACGGGCTGCGAAATATCGCTAGTGAGCCAGAGATGCTTAACCCGCATTTTTGGCCGATGGGTAGAGAGAAATTCGGCACGGGCGAGACGAATTTGGAAAAAATTAAAAACTCCCAATCCGGCAGTAGCGAATGCAAGGATGCCAGTGAATGCCATGAGCCACAGAGTGTAGGTAGCGATGGCCTCTTCGGTGGCTTGATGCCGTTCTTCTATGGTCTTGGCGGCGGCTTTGTTCTCGTTCTTGGCGGCGGCGTATTGGCTTGGCGATTGTGGGGCGTGTGATGCATCCCGCAGTTCACCAACAATGGCTCCCGCGAAGCAAAGCGCCAGCGCGATTATCGTTGCCGCTTTTTGAAGCCGCGTCATCTGACGATCAAACGCTGTCCAGCCGAAAATTGTCGGCCTCGATTGCCTTCAACGACGCTAGCAAGAACGTCGCCGAAAACGTCCCCCGGCTGATCTTATTCGCGATGCTGGCCTCCGTCTCTTTCATTCCGTGCTTTTTGAGCCGTTCGGCCAATTCCCGATACCCGATATCGGCCCGCGCCAATTCGGCCTTCAGGAACCGCTTGGCCCCCCGCAAGGGGAGAGGGAGCGCGCGTTGAGCAACAAGGGCGTCTCTGATACGGAGACAGCGCTTGACATTCGTCACCATTTCAGTGATAATAGGTGCGAATCAAATCTCGCCCCAAAAGGACGCCGTCCGGTGATGCCGGACGGCGGGGCGAGTGCGGTGCCCGCGGGTGCGGCCTCATCAGCTTTGCCCCCGGGCGGCTCGGGCATCATGCCTGCCGGCACTAGGACCGGCGCGTGAGGTGCTCACTGGACTGGGACAGGCGGGGCGGGTAACGCCCGCTAAAACTGCGCAAGGTCTCCGCCCCCCGGTTGGGGCGGCCGTTTTGGACCGAGCGCTCCGGCCGCGTCCCAGGAAGCATGGCCTGGGTTGCGCCTTGGGCGACGTAAGTCCCCTTGGCGAGAGCCGTGGTGGAACGCCGGCAGGCGAGCGCGCCCGACAGCGGAGGGGCGGCGCAAGCCGCACTCTCCGTGGCGCGACCCGCACCCGCTTGGTGCGGGAGGTACTGACCTGCGTTTGCCGGCGTTCCGCTTCCTTATTTCTTTCGTCATTGCGACCCCGAGCGCAGCGAGGGGGAAGCAATCCAGTTCTTCCGCTAAGGCTAGATTGCTTCCACCTACGCGCTCCGCGCTTCGGTGGACTCAAACCCACCGTAGCTCACGAAGCGAGCGAAGGTGGGTCGTCGCTTCCGCTCCTCGCAATGACGGCCGGAAATGTTGGCTGTTTGACAAAACTCGGGCGCGCATACGCGCCGCGAGAACGATCTGACTCATCCTCCCCCGTTTGCACGGGGGGAGGAAAAGAGGGAGCACGCGTTGCCCGCGTGGCCGCTTTTTCCTAAGGTCCAATCCAAGACCGGGGGACATCAATGACGAACGCCGCACTTGCGAAGCCGCGCGAGGTCAAGATCCGCGTCCATGACGGGGTCGAGATCGCGGTTGCGCTCTATATGCCGGGCGGCGACGGGCCGTTCCCGGTCGTGCTGGCGCCGTCGCCCTACCGCTACGACAACAATGCGCTGCCGGCGAGCCCGCAATTTCTCTGGCGCGAAACCGGCCCGATCGAGCTCTATGTCGAGCGCGGCTATGTCTATGCCCACATGGACGTGCGCGGCTGCGGCAAATCGGGCGGCGAATTCCGCCTGCTCGACCGCAACGAGCAGAAGGATCTCTACGACGTCGTCGAATGGCTCGGCCGCCAGAACTGGTCGAACCGCAAGGTCGGCGGCATCGGGCAATCCTATTTCTGCATGCTGCAATGGTGGATGGCGATCCTTAAACCGCCGTCGCTCGCCTGCATCGCCGCCTTCGACGGCTTGAACGACCCCTACCGCGCCTCGGTCTATCAGGGCGGCATGCTCGGCGATTTTTTCGGCAGTTACTGGTGGAACCAGAACCGCATCATCAATCGCCATCCGGCCAACGGCGAGCAGCCGCGCGAGCAAACCTGCGATCTTAATCTGCTGCTGCAAACCCATCCGACTTACGACGAATTCTGGCGCGAGCGCTGCGCCGCCGAGCGGCTGCACGAGATCGAGGTGCCGCTTTATTCGGTCGGCGTCTGGGGCAAGGTCGATTTGCACACCCGCGGCAATATCGACGGCTTCCGCCGCGCCAGCGGTCCGAAGAAACTGAAGATGATCGGGCCGGTCAATGCGTTCGTCGCCAACCGCGAGTTCAACAGCCGCGAACTGCATGAAAAACTGTTGCTGCCGTTCTACGACCATTATCTCAAAGGCTTGAAGACCGACTATGTCGATCGCCCGGCGATCGAATATTTCGTGCGCGGGGCCGACGCGGTGCGCAGCGCGGAAACCTGGCCGCCGGCGGGCGTGCGTTACCTCGCCTGGCATTTGAGCGGCGAAAAATCCGGCAGCGTGACCTCGCTCAATGACGGCACGCTCGCGCGCGACAAAGCGTCGGGCGAGGACAAGACCTCGTACAACTATCCGAATCCGGGCTGGTTGATGGGAGTGGTCGGCTTCGGCCCGAACAACGCGCCCGACCCGGCGCGCCGCGTGCTGACCTTTACCACCGCGCCGCTCGACACCGACCTCGAAATCGCAGGGCCGATCAAGCTCGTGCTCTATGCTTCATCGACGCGCGACGACATGGATTTTTTCGTCAAACTCTCCGAGCAGATGCCGCAATCGGCCGAGGACCGCGGCAAGACGCTCAATCCCGCCGCGTATTGGATCACCAAGGGCTGGCTGCGCGCCTCGCATCGCGCGCTCGATCCGAAAAAATCGAGCGAGATGGAGCCCTATCACAGCCATGCCGATCCCGAGCCGATCGAGCCGGGCAAAATCTACCGCTTCGACATCGGCATCGAGCCGATGGCGCACCGGTTCAAAAAGGGCAATCGCATCCGGCTGGAAATCGTCAACGGCGATTCCGTCGTCACCGACGTGCTGTGGACGCACTATTACGTGCCGAGCAAGATCGGCACCGACACCATCTATCATTCGGCGGCGCATCCTTCGGCGCTGACTTTGCCGGTGACGGAAGGCGCGTGAGACTTTATGACGCCGCGATGCGGATCGGACGCCGAATGGGGCCGGCTTCGGGCCGAACCGTCGGCCCAAAGTGCCGGTGCTGGAGGGCGCGGCGAGCGCCCGCCGACTTACAGCGCGTTGGAAACCGCAGTGAAGACAGCGACCAGTTTGGTTCCCACGTTACCGACCGAGGGAATGATGGCCACTGAAATGCCCGAAGCGAGAAGTCCGTATTCGATCGCCGCGGTGCCGGATTCGTCTTTCAGGAAACGCTGCAACTGCTTCAACATTGGTGCCTCCTATGCCAAAAGTTGCCTGAGGCGCGGTCGTATAGCAGAAGCATGATGGTAAATGAATCGCTATCGCGATTAACGGTGAACGAGCAAACGGTAACCATAGCGCGCCGCCCTGCATTCACAGCTTCTCGGCAAGGAAGCGGATGAGCCGCGGCGCCAGAAAGCCGGTAAAACTTCCCGGCTCGTCGATCGGATCGTTCATCCAATAATGCGGCGCGCCGGGTACGATGCACGGCCGCACGAAGAAGCCGGCCTGTTTGAGCGCGAGCTGGAACGAATCGGTGTGCGCCGTGCGATCGACCAGTTCGTCTTCGGTGCCGGTCACCAGCAATACGCCGATTGTGTTGTTGGAAAAGGTCGCGTAGCTGATCGGCGAAGCGTCGAAATAAAGCTGCCGGTCCGCCATCGGCGGGCAGCCGATGAATTTCTGGAAGTTATTCTCGCGCCCGCCTTGGACCTGATAGCTCGTCCACATCGCCACGGCATCGTAGATGCCGTAAACGCCGATCAGCGCCTTGACGCTCGCGTCGGCCGAAGCGAAGGCATCCTGCGGATATCCACCGGCGAATTTTTTGGCGCCCAGCGCCGCCAGCGCCGCCAGATGCGCGCCCGCGGAGGCGCCAAGAAGCCCGATGCGCGTCGGATCGATATTGAACGCGCCCGCCTTGCCGCGAAGAAATTGCACGCCGGCGAGCACGTCTTGCACCGCTTGCGGGAAGGTCTTGGTCTTGGCCGCGAGACGATAGCTGACGGCGAACATAGCGATGCCGCGCGCGGCCAAATACGGTCCCCAATATTGGAAGGCGCTACGCGCGCCTTGGACCCAGCCGCCGCCATGCGCGGCGACCAGCGCCGGCGCCGACTTGACCCCCTTCGGCAGATAAAGATCGCCCAGAAGCTCGACGCCGTCGTGGTTGGCATAGGCGATGCCGTCGTGGACCGTGACGCCGCCGTCTGTCATTTGCTCATCTCCGCTCTGAGCCGCGCGCAATGGCAAAACGCGACTGCCGTGGTAGAACAACCGGCCGAGCTTGAAAAGCCGTCGGCTGTTAGGAGAGGGAATGCTGCAACCGGCAGAGAACGCGGCGGGTTCGCTTGTCGTCGAGGGCATGCGGATCGACTTGATCGAGCGCGGCGCCGGACGACCGCTGCTTTTTCTGCACGCCGAAAACGGCATGGCGCCGGCCATGGCCGCGATCGAGGAACTCGCCAAAGCCGCGCGCGTCATCGCGCCGACGCATCCGGGGTTCGGCCGCTCGGACGTCGCGCCGGGCATGCGTTCGGTCGACGACCTGTCCTATTTCTATCTCGATTTGCTCGACCGCCTCGGCGTTACCGACCTCACCGTGGTCGGCGTCTCGCTCGGCGCCTGGATCGCCGCCGAGATCGCGGTGAAATCCACCGCGCGGATGTCGCGGCTCGTTCTGGCCAACGCCGTCGGCATCAAGGTCGGCGACCGGCAGACCCGCGACATCGCCGATATTTTCGCGCTCACCGAGCCGGAATATCTCGCCGTCGCTTATTGCGATCCGAATGTCGGGCGCTGCGACTACAAGGCGCTGCCGGACGCCGAGGTGCTCGCCGCCGCGCGCGCGCGCGAAGCTACCGCGCGCTTTGCCTGGAATCCGTACTTCCACAATCCCCGGCTGAAAAGCCGGCTGCACCGCATCCGCATTCCGACGCTGTTTCTGTGGGGCGCCCACGACCGCATGCTCAGCGAACCCTACGGCCGCGCCTATTGCGCCATGATCCCGGGCGCGCGGTTCGAGACGATCGCGCGCGCCGGGCATTTCCCGCATCAGGAGCAGCCGAAACTCTTTGCCGAGCGCATTCTGGCTTTCGCGGCCGGCAAATGACAATATCGGGGTCGGGAGCGCGCGCCATGCGAGTCTATCAGTTCAGCGAGCAAGCCTATTACCCGACCTGGAACGATCATTCCGGCTCGCTGCGCGTGATTCTGCCCAACCGCAAATGCGATCCGCGCGTCGCCGCAGATCTGTTCCACCGCTATTACGACGAGTATCAGCTGTGCGACGAGCTCGGTCTCGACATCATGCTCAACGAGCATCATCAAACCGCGACCTGCATGTCGTCATCCGTGGTGGTGGGACTTGCGGTGCTGGCGCGCGCCACCAAGAAGGCGCGGCTTCTGGTGCTCGGCTATCCGATCGGGCATCGGCCCGATCCGCTGCGCGCCGCCGAGGAGCTCTCGACCATCGACGTGATCTCGCGCGGCCGCCTCGACATGGGTTTCATCAAGGGCATTCCCTACGAAATCGCCGCCTCCAATCGCAATCCGACCGAGCTGATGGACCGCTTCTGGGAGGCCCACGATTTCATCCTCAAGGCGATGACCACGCACGATGAAACGTTCAATTGGGAGGGCGAATTTTTCCACTACCGGCAGGTCAATGTCTGGCCGCGGGTGTGGCAGGAACCGCACCCGCCGGTGTGGTCGACCACCGGCAGCAGCACGCAGGCGCGCGTTCTTGGCGAGCGCGGTTACGTCATGGCGACGCTCGGCACCGGCTACGGCACGCGCAAGCTCTACGACGCCTACCGCAAGGGCTATGTCGCCAAATGGGGCAAGGCGCCCGGCGCCGACCGCTTCGCCTATCTCGGCCTGGTCGCGGTCGCCCACGACAAGGACGAAGCGCGGGCGCGCGGCGAGCTCGTCGCCGGCTATCTGCGCACCAGCCCGATCGTGCACCTGCCGTTCCGCAATCCGCCCGGCTATCTGCCGGTCGAGGACAATGCGCGGCTCTTGCGCGGGGAAACCCCGCCGCGTTCCTTTACCAAAGACGGCCGGGTGATCTCGATGCAAACCGCCGGCATCGATGAACTGATCGCCGCCGGCATCCTGTTCTGCGGCACGCCCGGCGAGGTCTACGACCAGATCGTCGAGTTCTGCGAACATTGCGGCGGCATGGGCAATCTTTTGATGATGGGCCAAGCCGGCTTCCTCACCCACGCCCAGACCGTCGACAACCTCACTTTGTTCGCTCGCGAGGTCCTGCCCCGGCTCAAGGCCTACCGGCAGCCCGACGCCGAGGCCGCCGCCGCGGCGGTCGCGGCATAATAGTCCGTCACCCTGAGGTGCGCGGCGAAGCCGCGCCTCGAAGGGCCGCGGCCCTAGCGCCCCGGCCGCATTCTTCGAGGCTCCCCCGATCAAGTCGGGGGTCGCACCTCAGGATGACGGTTTTAGCCCCGCCAATTGTCGAATTAACCTATTGTTTGACAAGGTAATAATCCGGTATGTTCAAAAATTGGAACAAATTCTTGATTTTGGTACAAAGCCGGTTCATTTAAGCCCTGGGGACGACGGATGCCGGCTGGGACGATCGGATTGACGCCATGATAATTGAGCCGTTCGCATCCGATCCTTTCGTCGTCGGCAAAAGCGTGCCGAAACGCGCGCCTGCTGCGGCGGCGCACATTCTCGCCGAAGAGTCGTTGTGCCCGGTCGTGTTTCACGAGTGGGTCAATTCCGAATACAAGCATCTCGTCGTCGAGGCTTCGCCCAAAGCGCTCGCCGTCACGCCGGGCCAGTTCTTCAATCTGCTCTGCCCGTCGCCCGACGTCGGCGAATTGTTTTTCCGCCGCCCGCAGAGCGTCTACCGCGTCGACCGCAAGCGCGGCCGGATCGAATTTTTGTACAAATGCGTCGGCCGCGGCACGCGCGGCTTGGCGACGCTGGAAAAGGGCGACGCTCTCAACATGGTCGGTCCGCTCGGCGTCGGCTTTAAGCTCGATCCGGCCTGGCGGCACATTGTCGTGCTCGGCCGCGGCGTCGGCATCGCCACGCTCGGGCCGATCTCGCAGCTGGCGCGCGACAACGACGTCGGGGTCACCGCGATCCTGTCGGCGCGCGATCCGAATTTCGTCATGGCCGATACGTTCTTTCGCGAGGCCGGCGACGTCGTCAGCGTGCTCGACACCGACGGCTCGAGCGCGGTGGAGAATGTCGAGCAAATCCTCGAGCGGCTGGTCGCGCAAAAACGCGCCGACGCATTTTTCACCTGCGGCTCGAACCGGCTGTTGCAACTCATGAAGCGGCTCGGCAAGGCGCATAACATTCCGGGCCAAGTGGCGATGGAGCAGGTCATGGCGTGCGGGCTCGGCCCCTGCTACGTCTGCGTCCGCACCTTCGAGGTCAACGGCAAGAAAGAGCTGCGCCGGGTCTGCATCGAAGGCCCGGTGTTCGACATGCAGGAGGCGGTCGGATGGTAGATATGCGCGTTAAGATCGGCGCGGTGACGCTGCAAAATCCGGTGATGCCGGCGTCCGGCTGTTTCTCGACCGATCTCGCCCAGGTGATGGATTTGAACCGGCTCGGCGCGCTGGTCGCCAAAACCGTCTCGCGCGAATACCGCGCCGGCAATCCGCCGCCGCGCGCCGCCGAGGTCGAGGGCGGCATGATCAATTCGATCGGGCTGCCGACCAAGGGCATCGATTATTTCTTCGAGCACCAGGTGCCGGACTATAAGCGCTTCACCCCGCCGCTGGTCGGCTCGATCTCGGCGACCACGATCGAGGATTTCGCCGCCATGGCGCGCGACGTCGCGAAATCCGCGATCGACGTGCTCGAAGTCAATATTTCCTGTCCGACGCGCGATCCCAAGGGCGGCAATTTCGCGCTGCATGAGGAGCACACTTACGAAGTGGTCAAGCTCATCCGCGCCACGACCGACAAGCCGATGTGGGTGAAACTGTCGCCCAATGCCGGCGACGTGGTGGCGGTCGCCAAGGCGGCCGAACGCGGCGGCGCCGACGCGCTGGTCGTGGCCAATACGATTTTGGGGCTCAAGATCAACACCGACACGTTCCGGCCGGCGATCGGCAACAAATTCGGCGGCTTATCCGGCCCCGGCATCAAGCCGATTATCGTGCGCATGGTCTATCAATGCGCCAAGGCGGTGAAGATTCCGATCATCGGCTGCGGCGGCATCGTCAAGGTCGAGGACGCGGTGGAATATATGCTGGCCGGCGCCACCGCCGTGATGATCGGCTATCTCACCTTCCGCAATCCCACCGGCATGATCGCGATCATCGAAGGGCTCGAAGCGTGGTGCGCCAAGCGCGGGTTCGCGCGCGTCGCCGATCTGACCGGCGCGATGATCGACGAGCCGCCGATGGAGACCTTTGCGGCGGCCGCCGCGCCGATCGGGTAGAGTTAAGGTCATGGCCACGCGCATCACCATCCGCAAGCCGGACGACTGGCACCTGCACCTGCGCGACGGCGAAATGCTCAAAGCCGTGCTGCCGTTCACGGCCAAGATTTTCGGCCGCGCCATCCTGATGCCGAATCTCGTCCCGCCGGTGCGCACCACGGCCGACGGCGTCGCCTATCGCGAGCGGGTGATGGCGGCGCTGCCGCGCGGCTCGAAATTCAAGCCGCTGATGACCTGCTATCTCACCGACGACACCGATCCCGACGACGTCGAGCGCGGCTTCCGCGACGGGCTGTTTACCGGCGTAAAACTTTATCCGGCCCATGCCACCACGAATTCGGCGTTCGGCGTCACCGATTACGGCAAGGTCGTGCGCGTTTTGGAGCGCATGGAAAAGATCGGCATGCCGTTCCTCATGCACGGCGAATTCGTCGCGCCCGACGTCGATATTTTCGACCGCGAAAAGGTGTTCATCGACAAGCTCTTATCGAAATGGATCAAGCAATTTCCCGGCCTGCGCTTCATCCTCGAGCATCTGTCGTCGAAGGACGGCGTCGATTTCGTGCGCAGCGCAGCGCCGCAGGTCGGCGGCACGATCACGCCCTATCACATGATACTGACCCGCAACGACTGGCTCGGCCACGGGCTGAAACCCTACATGTACGTGATGCCGGTGATCAAAACCGCGCGCGACCGCGCCGCGCTGCGCCGGGCGGCGACTTCGGGCGAGGCCTGCTATTTCCTCGGCACCGATTCGGCGCCGCATCCTTTTGCGAAAAAGGTCTCGACCAACGGTATTCCCGGCATGTTCAACGCGCCGGTCGCGATCGAGACCTATGCGCAAATATTCGAGGAGGAGGGCGCGCTCGACAAGCTCGAAGCCTTTGCCTCGCTCAACGGCCCGAAGCACTATCGCCTGCCGCCGAACGAGGACAGGATTACGCTGGAGAAGACGCCTTGGACCGCGCCCGAGGAGGTCAAGGTGCCGGGTCCCGACGAGCGCGCCTTGATCTATCGCGGCGGCGAGACCATCGCATGGAAGGTGGTGGCATAAATTACTATTGTCTTGCCCCGCGAAGGTGACAGCCGAAGGATGGAACGATGTCAGGCTTTCCCGACAAAGAGGTCATCGCCGAGCTGACGGCGAAAATGCTCATGGAGGTGGATGCGGTCCGCTTCATGACCGACAAGCCTTTTATCTTCACCTCCGGCTGGGCGAGCCCGGTCTATACCGATTGCCGGCGCCTGATCTCGTTTCCCCGCGTGCGCCGGACGCTGGTCGAATTCGGCGTGGCGACGATATTGCGCAACGTCGGCTTCGAGCAATTCGACGCGGTCGCCGGCGGCGAGACCGCCGGCATTCCGTTCGCGGCCTGGATGGCGGACCGGCTGATGCTGCCGATGCAATATGTGCGCAAGCAGCCGAAAGGGTTCGGCCGCAACGCGCAGATCGAGGGCCACATCGAGGCGGGCGATCGCGTGCTTTTGGTCGAGGATATGACCACCGACGGCCGCAGCAAGGTCAATTTCTGCAAGGCGCTGCGCGGTGCCGGCGCGGTGGTCGACCATGTCTTCGTATTGTTTTTCTACGACATCTTTCCCGAAGGCAAGAAAATCCTCGGCGATCTCGGCGTCACGCTGCATGCGCTCGCCACCTGGTGGGACGTGCTCGACGTGGCGAAGAAGAGCGGCAAGTTCGACAAGGCCAAGCTCAAGGAAGTGGAAAAGTTCATGAAGGATCCCGCGGCGTGGTCAAAGGCGCATGGCGGCGCCGCGCAGGCGGCAGAGTGATCGAAATGCCAAATCAAGTTGCGGATGTGATCGTCGTCGGCGCCGGCAATGCGGCGTTCTGCGCGGCGCTGGCGGCACAGGAAGCGGGCGCCAAGGTGATCATGTGCGAAGCCGCGCCCGAGGAGGAATCCGGCGGCAACAGCCGTTTCACCGCGGGCTCGATCCGCGTCGTCTATAACGGCGTCGACGACATCAAGACGCTGGTCCCCGATCTCACGCCGGCCGAGATCGAAACCACCGATTTCGGCACTTACACCGCCGACCAGTTTTATGACGACATGGCGCGCATCACGCAAAACCGCGCCGATCCGGACCTGGTCGAGTTGCTGGTCACCAAAAGTTTCGAGTCGCTCAATTGGATGCGCAACAAGGGCGTGCGGCTGATCCCGATCTACGGCCGTCAGGCGTTCAAGATCGAGGGCAAGTTCAAGTTCTGGGGCGGGCTCACCGTCGAATCGGTCGGCGGCGGCCCGGGCCTGATCGATATGCTCACCGCGTCGGCGAAAAAACGCGGCATCGATATCCGCTATTCGACGCGCGGGCTCGATCTATTGTTCGACGGCAACCGCGTCGAGGGGTTGCGCGTGCGCGAGCACGGCGAGGTGAGCGAGCTGCGCGCCAAATCGGTGGTGCTCGCCTGCGGCGGCTTCGAGGCCAATCCGGAATGGCGCACGCGCTATCTCGGCCCCGGCTGGGACCTCGCCAAGGTGCGCGGCACCCGTTACAACACCGGCGACGGCATCCGCATGGCGCTCGACATCGGCGCCGCGCCGTGCGGCAACTGGTCGGGTTGCCACGCCGTGCAATGGGAGATGAACGCGCCGGAATTCGGCGATCTTTCCGTCGGCGATCAATTCCAGAAACACTCCTATCCGTTCTGCATTCTGGTCAATGCGACCGGCAAGCGCTTTGTCGACGAGGGTGCCGATTTCCGCAACTACACCTACGCCAAATACGGCCGCGTCGTGCTGGAACAGCCCGGCCAGTTCGCCTGGCAGATTTTCGACCAAAAGACCAAACACCTGCAACGCGACGAATACCGCATCCGGCAGATCACCAAAGTCACCGCGAACACCATCGAGGAGCTGGCAAAAAAGCTCGAAGGGGTGAATGCCGCCGAGTTTTTAAAGACGATCAAAGAATATAACGCCGCGGTGAAGACCGACGTGCCGTTCAACCCGAACGTCAAGGACGGCCGCTGCACGCAAGGGCTCGCCATCAACAAAAGCAATTGGGCGAACACCATCGACGCGCCGCCGTTTGAGGGCTACGCCGTCACCTGCGGCGTCACCTTCACCTTCGGCGGCTTGCGCATCAACACCGAAGGCGAGGTGCTCAACATCGACTACCGGCCGATCCGCGGCCTTTATGCGGCGGGCGAATTGGTCGGCGGCCTGTTCTACTTCAATTATCCCGGCGGCACCGGCCTGATGTCGGGCACCGTGTTCGGCAGGATCGCCGGCACTTCCGCCGGCCGCGCCGGCAAGAATTGAGCGGGGTTTGGCAATGGACGTGAAGGTCAAACGCTCGCTTCACGAACTTTCCGCGACCGAGGTCGCAAATGCGATCGCAGCGGGCGAAACGACCTGCGAAGCGGTCGTGCGCGATTGCGTGGCGCGGATTGCCGCGCGCGATGGCGCGGTGAAGGCCTGGGTCAATTTCGAGGCCGAGCTGGCGCTGGCGCAGGCGCGCGCGCTCGATCGCGGGCCGCGACGGGGACCGCTGCACGGCGTTCCGGTCGGTCTCAAGGACACCATCGATACGTTCGACATGCCGACCGAAATGGGTTCGCCGCTTTATCGCGGCAACCGGCCGCGCGCCGACGCATCTTGCGTCGCGCTGCTGCGCCGCGCCGGCGCCGTGATCCTCGGCAAGACCGCCACCTGCGAATTCGCCGGCAGCGCGCCGGCGCAAACCACCAACCCGCACAATGCCGCGCATACGCCCGGCGGCTCGTCGAGCGGCTCGGCGGCGGCGGTCGCCGACCATATGGTGCCGGCGGCGCTCGGCACCCAGACCGGCGGATCGGTGCTGCGCCCGGCGTCGTTCTGCGGCATTTTCGGCTACAAGCCGACCTACAACACATTCAACAAAGCCGGCGTGTGGCCGGCCGCCGATTCGATCGACACCATTGGCTGGCTGGCGCGCTCGATCGACGACATCGAGCTATTGACCGCCGTGCTGCGCATGCAGGCGCCGCAACCGCCGCGCCAATTGGACGCCGCGCCGCGGATCGGCGTCTGGCGCACGGATTTATGGGGCACCGCGCAGGACGAAACGAAAGCCGCGGTCGCCGAAGCCGCCGGCAAGCTCGACAAAGCCGGAGCCAAGTTGCGCGACGTCGACTTGCCGGATGCGTTCAATGGACTGCATGTCGTCGCGCGCGCAACGATCGGCTTTTACGAGCGCGCCGCCTGCATGGCGTTTGCGTGGGACCGGCATCGCGAACAGCTGTCGCCGCAACTGCGGCGCTACATCGAAAACGGTCATAAGATTTCGCGGAACGACTATGTCGCGGGCCTGCGGCGGCTCGATGAGTGCCGCGCGCTGTTGCCGGCGGTGTTCGATGAGTTTGACGTGCTGTTGGTGCCGTGCGTGCCGGGCGAGGCGCCGCAAGGGCTCGGCGCCACCGGCGATCCCAGCATGCAGGCGATCTGGACCGCGCTGCACACGCCGACCATGACGCTGCCGACCCATCGCGGCCCCAATAATCTGCCGGTCGGAATTCAATTGGTCGCGCCGCGCTACGACGACGACCGCCTGTTCGCCTGCGCGCGCTGGATTTGGGAGAAAATCGGCGCGCCGGAGCTGATTGGAGTGCGCCAGGGTCAATAAATGGAATTCGACAATTCGTTCGACGTGCCGCTGCCGCCGGCGCAAACCTGGGCGGTATTGATGGACATTCCGCGCATCGCGCCCTGCATGCCGGGCGCGGAATTGACCGACGTCGTCGATCGGCAAAATTACAAGGGCAAGATTTCGGTCCGGCTCGGCCCGGTGGCGCTGGCTTTTGCCGGCCGCGTCGCCTTCGACAGCATCGACGAGATCAAGCGAACCGCACGCGTGACGGCGCAAGGCAGCGACGCCAAGGGCCGCGGCGGTGCCAATGCCACGGCGACGTTTCGCATCGAGCCTAACGGTGCCGGCGCGAAGGTGTTGATCCACACCGACCTGATGCTGTCGGGGGCGGTCGCGCAACATGGCCGCGGCGTCGGCATGATCGAGGCGACCGCCGCGCAGATCGTCGGGCAGTTTGCGAGCAACTTGCGGGCGCAGCTGTCGCAATCGCCGGCGCCTGCGGCGCCTGAAGTCAAGACTGCCGCAGCAAGGCGCCAAGCCGATTTCCGGCCTGGCGCTCATCGCCCGCGTCGTTTGGTCGAAGCTCGTCGCTCTGTTCAGCGGCCGCAAAACTTAGCTATCCTTATGGCAACCCGGGCATCACCGGAAGGGGGGAAACATGGGTCGATCGGGCATATTGCGCAACGCGGTAGCCGGCTTCGCCGCGCTTGCCGCGCTCGTCGTGTTCGGCGGTCTCGCCGGCGCCGACGACATCGTGGACTTTTACAAGGGCCGCGATGTCTCGCTGATCATCGGCTACAGCGTCGGCGGCGGTTATGACGCTTATGCGCGGCTATTGGCGCGCTATATCGGCAAGCACATTCCGGGGGCGCCTTCGATCATCGCGCAGCAAATGACCGGCGCCGGGAGCCTGCGTTCCGCCAACTACATCTACTCCGTGGCGGTCAAGGACGGTTCAGTGTTCGGCACGTTTTCGCGCAGCATGGGAATTGCGCCGCTGATGGGCCAAGCCGAGTTCGACAGCCGCAAATTCACCTGGCTCGGCAGCGTCACCGACGACAATACGACCTGCGTCATGTCGGATAAATCGCCGATCAAGAACTGGAACGATTTTCTCACCAAGCCGTCCAAGCTCGGCGGCTTGGGCGCGGATGCCGACCCGGACATTTGGGCGCTGCTCTACAAGAACGTGTTCGGCGCCAAGATTCAGCTTGTCACCGGCTATCCGGGCACCAACGACGTGACGCTGGCGATGGAGCGCGGCGAGGTCGACGGCTTGTGCGGCCTGTCATGGAGCACGATCAAGACGCGCCACGGCGAATGGCTTAGCGATCATTCGGTCAACATCATCGTGCAGGCGGCGCTCAAGAAGGAGCCCGAAATGGCGTCCGTGCCGCTCGCGACCGATCTCGTCAGCAATCCGCAGCAGCTGCAGATCGTCAGGCTTCTGCTGGCGAGCCAGGCCATGGCGCGGCCGTTTGCGGCGCCACCCGGCATCCCCGAGGACCGTAAAAAGGCTTTGATCGCGGCGTTCGATGCGACCATGACCGATGCCGATTTCCTCGCCGAGGCGCAGAAGCTCAATTTCGACGTGCGCCCGGTCACGGCGGCGACGATCGACGCGCTGTTGGCGGAAGTCTATGCCACGCCGAAGGACGTTCTCGACAAGGCGGCCAAGGCGATTTCGAGCGTCAATCAGTGAGCGCATTGATCGGCGCGCGCGTCCCGCGCCTTGAGGACCACGCGCTCTTGACCGGCACGGGCCGCTTCGTCGACGACATCGCCGCGGCCGGCGTGCTGGTCGCGGCATTCGTGCGCAGCCCGCATCCGCATGCGTTGATCCGCGACGTCGATGCCGGTGGCGCCCGTGCGCTGCCGGGCGTCGTCGCGGTGCTGACGCTCGACGATCTCGCGCCGGTCATGAAGCAAAGGCGCATGGTGCGGGTCTCGAATTCCGGCACCAAACTCGACCGCAGCTGGCCGTTCGCGCTGGCCGACGGCGAGGTGTCGTTCGTCGGCGAGCCGGTCGCCATCGTCGTCGCGCAAGACCGCTATATCGCCGAGGACGCCGCGGCGCTGGTCGCCGTCGATTACGACGTTAAGCCGGCGGCGACGGATTGCCGCCTCGAGCGCGCGCCGGCGGTACGCCGCGAGCTTGCCTCGAACCGGGTCATCGCCTACCAGGTCGGCTATGGCGACGTCGATGCGGCTTTCGCCAAGGCCGCCCGTGTCGTGCGCGATGATTTATGGATTCATCGCGGCTCCGCGCATTCGCTGGAAGGGCGCGCCATCCTGGCGCAAATTTCCGATCGCGAGACCGTCGTCTGGGCGTCGACGCAGAAGGCGCACGATCTGCGCACGGCATTTGCCGACTATATCGATCTCGACGAAAGCCGGCTGCGGGTGGCGACGCCGGACGTCGGCGGCGGTTTCGGGCCGAAGCTGTGCGTCTATCCGGAGGACGTTGCGGTGGTCGCCGCGGCGACGCTGCTGCGCCGCTCGGTCAAATGGATCGAAGACCGCCGCGAGTATTTCACCAATGCGGCGCAGGAGCGCGACCAATATTGGTCGATCGAGCTGGCCGCCGACGCCGACGGGCGTGTGCGCGGTCTACGTGGCCGCCTCATCCACGACATCGGCGCCTACGCGCTGCAGGACGTGAACATTCCGTACAATTCGGCGACCACGCTTACCGGCCCTTATATCGTGCCGGCGCTGGCGATGGACGTGGCCGCGATCCATACCAACAAGGCGCCGGTTTCTTCGGTGCGCGGCGCCGGCTATCCGCAGGCGGCGTTCGCCATGGAGCGCATGATGGATCGTCTGGCGCAGGCGCTGAAACTCGACCGCGCCGAATTGCGCCGCCGCAATCTCATCCCGGCCGAGAAAATGCCGTACCTCAAGCCGCTCAAAACGCGCTCCGGCGAGCAGGTGCAATACGACAGCGGCGATTATCCCGGCTGCCAGGCGGAAATCTTAAGCGCCGCGTCGTGGGACGATTTTCCGCGCCGCCAAGCGCAGGCGCGCGCCGAGGGACGCTATATCGGCATCGGGCTTGCCCACGGCATCAAAGGCACCGGCCGCGGCCCGTTCGAATTCGGCAATGTTCGCGTCTCGCCGACCGGCCACATTACGGTCTCGACCGGTGCCGCGCCGATGGGCCAGGGACTTGCCACCGCCTTGGCGCAGATTTGCGCCGAGGCGTTCGGCGTGCGCGCGCAGGACGTGAGCGTGATTGCCGGCGACACCGCGGCGGCGCCGCTCGGCCTGGGCGGCTTCGCCAGCCGGCAAACGGTCACCGCCGGTTCGTCGGTCAAGATCGCGGCGGAAGCGGTCGCGGCGAAGGCGCGCAAGCTCGCCGGCCACATGCTTGAAGCCGCCGAAGAGGATCTTGAAATCGTCGACGGCGAGGTTCGCGTCGTCGGCGCGCCGCAGCTTGCCGTCAAACTCGGCGAGCTCGCGCGCGTGCTTAAGGGCGCGCCGGGTTACGGCTTTCCGAAGGGCATCGAGCCCGGCCTCGAAGCTAGCGCGAGTTTTCGCGTCGATCAGCTCGCTTATAGCAATGCGTGTCACGTCGTCGAGGTCGAGGTCGACGTCGAAACCGGCGGCGTCACGATTTTACGCTATGTCGCGATGCAGGATGCGGGCCGCCGCGTCAATCCGCTGATCGTCGAGGGCCAGGTCCATGGCGGCATCGCCCACGGCGTCGGCAATGCCGTGCTGGAATGGATGGGCTATGACGCGGCAGGCCAGCCGGTCACCACGACATTCGCGGACTATCTTCTTCCCACCGCAACCGATCTGCCGAAATTCGAGACGTTGTATAAGGAATCGCCGTCGCCGCATAATCCGCTCGGCGTCAAGGGCGTCGGCGAGATCGGCGTCATTCCCGCCGCCGCGGCGGTGATTTCCGCGATCGAGGATGCGCTGTCGCCGTTCAATGTGCATATCGCACAGATGCCGGTCATGCCGCACGAACTTGTCGAAATGATCGCGCAAGGCGCGAAAAAATAAACTTTTTGACGCGCCCGTGCCGCGGGCGCACACTGCCCCGGTTCGAAAGAGCGTCCGGAGAAGGAGAACGATATGAGGAGCTTTCAATCGCGCAGGCACATCCTGCTCTGGTCGGCATTGCTGTTGTCGCTCGCCGCGCCGGCGCGCGCGGAAACGTTTCCGTCGCGGCCCATTCATCTGATCTTGCCATTCCAACCGGGCGGCATCGTCGATTTTGCCGGCCGCGTCGTGGCGCAGAAGCTCGGCGAGGTCCTGGGACAGACGATCGTCCCCGATAACAAGCCCGGCGCCGGCGGCATTGTCGGCCTCGATTATGTCGCCCATTCCTCGGCCGACGGTTACAATATCGTTCTGATCGATCCGAGCGTCGTCATCAATCCGACGCTGCAGAAGTCATTGCCCTTCGACGTTTTCAAAGACATGGTGACCGTTTCGATCATCAATTCCTCGCCTGAGGTCCTGGTCGTGGCGCCGCAGCTCGGCATCAAGAACTATTCGGAGCTGGTGGCTTACGGCAAAGCCAATCCCGGCATGCTCAATTACGCTTCCGCCGGCGTCGGCACCTCGCCGCACCTCGCCGCCGCGATGTGGGCGCAGCGCACTGGAATCAGCGCGGTCCACGTGCCGTACAAAGGAGTGGGTCCGTCGTTCGTCGACCTGATGAGCAATAAAGTGCAGTTGGAGTTTTCAAGTATCGCCGGGGCGCTGCCGTTCACCAGCAAAGGCAGCGTCATTGCGCTCGCCACCACCGGACTTGCGCGCTCGCCGGTCTACCCCGATCTGCCGACGGTGGCGGAGTTCCTGCCGGGATATTCGGTCGATCTCTGGCTCGGCATTTACGGGCCGGCGGGAATGCCGCCCGAAGTGCTGGCGAAGCTCAATAGCGGCATCGCCAAGGCGTTGCAGGACGATCAGCTCAAGGCCGCCTTCGCCAAGTTCGGGTTGACGCCGCGCGGCACCAGCCTCGCCGAAGGCGCCGCTTTCACCAAGTCGGAATACGAGAAATGGAAGAAGGTGATCGACGACGGCCACATCACGCTCGATTGACGCGATGAGCGGCGAGGCATGATGAGTCCTTGGCCGACGGAATTGCGCCTGCATAAGGATCGCAAGACGCTCACCGTCGCCTTCGACGGCGGCGAGAGCTTCGATTTGGCGGCTGAATATTTGCGCGTGCGCAGTCCGAGCGCCGAGGTGCAAGGACATTCGCCGAGCGAGCGGCGCACCGTAGCCGGCAAGGAGAACGTGCAGATCCTGGAGCTGCATCCGGTCGGCAATTACGCGGTGCGGCTGGTTTTCGACGACCTGCATTCGACGGGAATCTTCAGCTGGGATTATCTGTTCGAGCTCGGCCGCAACCGTGAAGACTATTGGCGCGAATATCTCGCCGAACTCGCGGAGAAAAACCTGTCGCGCACACCGCAGTCGCGGTGAATCGCGCGGACTTTTGCGCTTGTTTTGCCGACAATCTTTGCGGCGACTTTAACGGCTCGCTTCATCAGCATCGGTAGATTCCCCTATGCGCGTTGGTCGACGCGCAATCGAGCACGGCCTTCGATTCGAGGGGCGACTCCAACGGGTGAGAGGAACAAAAGTCATGAGCAATTTCGGCAAATTGCTATTGAGCTTTCTGGCCAATGAGGCGGGTGTGACCGCGATCGAATACGGCCTGATCGCGGCGGGCATAGCGGTCGCGATCATTGCCACCGTCGCGGCGCTGGGTACGAATTTGAATACGACGTTCTCGACCGTCTCGACGAGCCTGAATTAGGCGACCGCCAAATAGGCGAGCGCGACTGCCGCCGCGCCCGGCGCGTCAACGATCGGTCAACTTCGGTTCGGCATGATCGGGGAAGTGTCGGGGTGGGGCGTGCGATGGGGCGCCTTCCGGCATCAGAACGGCCTCCGGCCCCTCTCCCTCGGGGCAGAGGCCGTTCGTTTTTCAGGCGATGCGGCGCCGGCGCTAACCGCGGCGATCGCCGAAAGCGCGGTTTGCGGCGGTCCCGTCGATTTTTTGCAGCCATGGTTGATAGAGTGTTTTCACGGAGGCGGCAGCTCGGCCGCCCTCGTTGCGTCACAGAATCGGCTATGAAGGCGGGGCAGAGCACATCGCATAGGGACGGACGGCGAGGGAATGAGGATCGGTTCGATATATCGGGGCTTGCGCTATTTGCTCGCCACCTGCCTCGTCGTCGCGCCGGCCATGCTCGGCGCCGGGTTCGCCGCAGCTCAGTCCAATCAGCCCGCTATCGCGGCGCCAGCGGATCTTGCAGCGGCGCTGGCGCAATATCGCCGTGCGCTGGACGCCTATAACAGGGCCCAAGAGCTCTATGCCGCCGTGGCGAACGCATACTGGAATTCGGTTGCCGCCAAGCGGAAATTGCGCAATGCCAAGCGATCGCGCGGCGAGGAACTCGCGCTCGACGATTACGTGCTCGATCAGCCGCCGGTCTATACCGGGCCGCCGAAACCGCGCAATCCCATAAAACCGGAAGTGCCGCCGCGTCCGGTCTATGTGCCGGTGGTCGCCGATTTTCTTGCCGCGGCGCAGCGCGAGTTCAAGTTCACCCCGCGACTGCCGCAAAGCGACGACGAATTCAAGCGCGTCTATGCCAGAGTGGCGCTCGCGGCCGGGCTGACCAGAGAGCAGGTGGTGCGGATTTACGGATTCGAGGCGACCGGAAACGGCGATTACCAGGTCGAGGCCGGCCTTGAATATAATAAGCACGCCCGCGCCATCACCACGGCACTCGGCTACAACCAGTTATTGGCAACCAACTCGGTCGAGATCGTGGCCGAGGACGGCAACCAATTCGTCGCGGATTTACGTGCCCGGGTGGCGCAATTGCCGGACGACCAGAAATGGCCGCTGGAGAACAAGATCGAGATCGTGCGCCGGATGATCGCGTTTGCCAGAAGCGTTCCGGACGCCTGGGGCCAGCATGAAATCCTGGCCAACACGGAAAAAGGTCTCGGCGTGCATGCGCTCAATCTCGATCTCGACGTCGGTCCTTTGCTGCAAACGCAGAAGCTGCTGGATTCGCTTATGTTCGCGCGCCGCAAGGGTTTTGCCGCGCCGCTGAGCGCCGCCGAGCTTGAAATGATGAACCTCACCGGCGACGGCAACGGCTTCGATATGGTGACGATGCCGCTGTCATGGCGCGACAAGGTGCCGACGGCGAATTTCTTCCAGCCGAGCGGCTATGCCGACAACCCCGTCGCGCAGCGCAATAACGTGGTCGCCAAGCTGATCGCGGCGACCGACGTGCAAATGAACGAGGAGATCAAAAAACCGGGCGCCAAGGAGCTGGCGGCGGCTTTTCATTAGCCCGCGCGCGGCCGGGCCAGGTCGAATTAAGCCGTTGCCATGCCAGGTTCGGCCGTTACGATATCGGCTCGGGGTTGCGTTTCTAGGCGAACATGAAACGGCGCGAATTCATCGCACTTCTCTCCGGCGCGGCGGCGGCGTGGCCGGGACTTTGGCCGCTCGCGGCGCGCGCGCAAAATCCAGCGCCGGCGCAAGCACCGCAACCCGCCGCCCCTACGATCGGCCAGGTCGCGACCATAAGCGGCGTCGCGACGGTGACGCGCGCCAACGCCGCCGCCGCGGCATTGAAGGCTGCCGATCCCATATTCAAAAACGATACGCTGGAGACCGCGGCGGGCTCTTCTCTTGGCGTCACGTTCGACGACGAGACGACGTTCAGCCTGTCCGCCAATACCCGCATCGTCGTCGATGACTTTGTCTATACGCAAGGCGGCAATGCCAATGTCGCTTCGTTCAATGTCGCGCTCGGCACCGCCGCTTTTGTCGCCAGCCTCGTCGCCAAGACCGGCGACATGAAAATCACGACGCCGAACGCGGTACTCGGTGTTCGCGGCACCACCGGCGTGGTCGACGTGCCGGCAGCCGGTACCGCCGCCGCGCCGACCGTAAAGCTTTATCCGGATGCCGACGGCCACGTCGGCCAGATCGAGGTGTTCGACCGCCAGGGCGCCCGGATCGGCGCGCTGAGCCAAGGCGCCAGCGCATTTTCGCTTCGCATCGGCGCGGGCGGCCGACTGGCCGCCATGCCCTATCGAATCCCGCCGCAGGAGTTGGCGCGCGATCGCGGCGTGTTGCAGCGGCTCAACGTCTCGCACAATATCGGCCGGCAGATGACGATCCGGCGCCGGCAATTGCACAACGCGCCGCGTCAACCGAACAATCAGCATCGGCCGGGCGGACAACCAAACAACAACCGTCCGCCGGGCGGTCGGCAGCCGTTGAATCGCCCGCAAGGAGGAACGCCCGGCCAACCCCGAAGGAGATTGCCGAACAACATTCCGAACCGGCGAGGGCGATAGCCGCGCCCGCGAATGCGGCATCGGCAAAATGGGGAACCCATGCGAGCCTATCAATTGCCCAAGGGCGGCGCCGGCATCGAGGCGCTCAGCCAAGTCGAGCGTCCCGATCCCAAGCCGGCCCATCGCCAGGTTTTGGTGAAAGTCATAGCCTGCTCGCTCAATTTCCGCGATCTCGGCATTGTGCGCGGCAGCTACCGCATGCCGGTGCGCGAGAACGTCATTCCGCTATCGGACGGCGCCGGCGAGGTGATCGAGGTCGGCTCGGGCGTGACGCGCGTAAAACCGGGCGACCGCGTTGCCGGCAATTTCTTTCAGCGCTGGCCGGGCGGCGAGCCCGCGGCCGACGCGCATTTAAGCGCGCTGGGCGGCGGTATCGACGGCATGCTCGCCGACTATGCGGTGCTGGAAGAGGATGGCGTCGTGAAAATCCCGCCGCATCTGTCGCTGGAGGAGGGCGCAACGCTGCCCTGCGCCGGCGTCACGGTCTGGCACGCGATGATGGAGCACGCCAAACTCAAGGGCGGCGACACCGTCCTGTTGCAAGGCACCGGCGGCGTCTCGATCTTCGGTCTGCAATTCGCGCATGCGCTCGGCATCCGCGCCATCATCACTTCATCGAGCGATGAGAAGCTCAAGCGCGCCAAGGCGCTCGGCGCAGCATTCGGCATCAACTACAAGACGACGCCTGAGTGGGACAAGGCGGCGATGGAATTCACCGGCGGCGCGGGCGTCGATCACGTGGTCGAAGTCGGCGGCGCGGCAACGCTGACGCGCTCGTTCGGTGCCATCCGCGTCGGCGGCAAGATCACCTTGATCGGCGGCTTGAGCGGCGGCGCGACCGAGCTCAATCCGGGATTGATCTTTGCCCGCCGCGCCAATGTGCAGGGTATATCCGTCGGCTCGACGCAGATGTTCATGGCGATGAATCGCGCCATCGAAGCCAACGCGATCAAGCCGGTGATCGACAAGGTGTTCGCCTTCGCCGATGTTCAGGCGGCCTACAAGCACATGGCTTCGGGCGCCCATTTCGGCAAGATCGTTATTCGGTTGGGGTGATTATTTGGATTGACGCGGCTATTTAAGCTTTGCCTCCGCGGGCTTCGACGGCAAGCGCCACATGCAGGACCTCTGTCGCCTCAGGATCGTTGAGATCATGTCAGCCTCCGATCAGACGAAAGCACCGGCTTACAAAGTCAAGCGCGTCGAGCCCGTCGTGAAGGGCAGCGATGTGCAGGCGCGCGTATTCACGCTCGCGCCCGGCGAAGCCATTCCCTGGCATTATCACCGGCAAAGTACGGACCATTACTTCGTACTCGAAGGGGTCCTCTCAATCTCGACCCGCGAGCCTACGGTCGTGGAAAAGCGCTTCGCGGCCGGAAGCAGCCATAAGATCGTGCCCGGAACACCTCATTTGGTGGCGAATAACGGCGATGCCGACTGCCGCTTCCTGCTCCTGCAGGGTGTCGGTGCTTACGACTGGAATGCGGCGGAGTGATCGCCTGTCGGTGTTTTGGCTATGCGCAGCACAGATCGCTTTCTGGTCACGCACACGGGAAGTCCGCTTTAATGAGCGATCAGGCGGCTGCGATAGCAGCGGCGCCTTTCTTCGACCCGCGATACGCCAACAAGCCGAGGCCGAGACAGCCGGCGATCAGCATCGTCCAGGTCGATGGCAGCGGGGTCGATGGCAGTGGGTCCTGGATCGATAACGAAGCAAGTGTAGTACCGAAGGTGCCCCCGACGACGCCAACTCCATTTGGATCGTTGAACAGGTTCACGGAGGTGATGTAGTAGCTCCCACCCAGCGAATAAATGTTCCAGGTGTCGCCGGATGACGTAAACGAAATGCCGCCTTCACTGATGGCCGGGGTTGATGGCGAGAACACCATATTGTCCGAGTTGGCGTAAGCGGAAAACCCGGTGATAGCGAGACCGTTCGCAATGCCCGTTACGCCGGTCAAGGTGTAATTGCCGGCAGTGCCACTGGCGGTGAATGCACCGCTGCCCGCCACCCCGGTCCCATAGTAGGAAAAATCGAAATAGGTGTTCGCCTTGGCAGGCAACGCTAAAAGCGTCGCAACTGCCACAACAGCTATAGCCAATGCCGCCTTTGCCGAAAACCCGTTTCGGTTAACCATAACTCGCTCTGAAAGGGGATAAAACGCCCCTGAGACTACCTAATTTAACCGCCCCGAACGCTACAGCTATAAGCGAAAAGAGCGCAACCCCGCGAGCGAGACTTTTAATAGTTTTAGCTAATATCGTTAAGCTGCGGAACGCGGCAACATCGGGGACGGCAGCCGAAACGATTGCCAGTTTCCGTTTCGATTTGCATCGGCGCCGGCGTGGGGCGAAGCAGACGCGCGGCCGGCTTGCCGAGCCGTAGCTCGCGGGAGCTTGCACCGCCCGCCTTCGCTGACGCTTCGGCGCGGCAGCCTTCACTCGCTGCGCGAGCGAAGGCTGGTGGGCGCTGTAGGGATTGAACCTACGACCTCTCCCGTGTGAAGGGAACGCTCTCCCGCTGAGCTAAGCGCCCGTCCAAGTCGCCGAGATGTAAGGTCCGGCGCTTCGGGGTGTCAAGCGAGGTTCGACGCGCTCGTCATTGCGACGCGTAGTGCCGAAGCAATCCAGCGCTCCGTCTGGATTGCATAGCCGCATCCGCTGCTCGCAATGACGGATATTAATTCGTCGACGCCACGCGCGAAGCGGTCGATTGCAGCGCGCGGATGCGATCGGCAAGCGTGTTCTTGTTCTCCGGCGCGCTATTGCCGTTTTCGGCCGATGCGTCGTCGCGGCTGGTGGCGGCCGCCGCACCGCGGCCGACGCTCGATGCTTCGACCAGCATGGATTCGATCGGCGAGCCCGGACCTTCCAGCGTCGCGGTGAGGCGGGCGACTTCGGCGGCGACGTCGTTGATGCGTTCGCGCAGCAGCGCATTCTCGACTCGCTCGGCCGCCCAGGTCGACTCGGCGTCGCGTTTCATCGTGCCGATCTCGCGCTGCAGCTTGGTGCGTTCCTCGATCGCGGTGGCAAGCTGCGCTTCAAGTTGCGCAATATCGGAACGGAATCTGTCCACGGCCGTGCTGCTGCGATTTCCGGACGTCGCCAGTTCGCTGCGCAGATCGAGCTCCGTCTTGCGCGCGGCTTCGAGTTCGCTCGTGATGCGGTCGAGTTGATAATCGCGTTCGGCGAGCATGCGTCCCTGTTCGCCGAGCCGCACTTCAAGCTCTTGAACGCGGCGGTTGAGGAGCTCCGCTTCGGTGGTCTGCACGAACAGTTGCCGCTCCAATTCGCTGGTTCGCGTGCCGAGGTCGCCGAGCTTGCTGCGCGCCGCGGCCAATTCATTCGCCGCCGTTTCGGCGTCGGCGCGTTCGCGCGTCATCCGCCCTTCGGCCTCCGCGACCGCGTGTTCATGGTCGGCGACGCTGACTTTCATTGCTTCGACCTGGGTGTGCAGCGCGGCGATTTCGGTGCGCTGGCTATCGGCGATGAGGGAGCGTTCGCCGAGTTCGCCGAGCAATTTCGTCAGCTCCGACTCTTTGTCGGCGAGCAGGCGTTCGGCCTCGCGCAGCGAGCCCGACTTGATCTGGAATTCCTCCTCGGTGGCGCGCAATTGATCGCGCAGCGTCTTATCGCGCGCCTCCAAGGCGAAGATGGTCGCGGTCTTTTCGCCGAGCTCCTTCTTGAGCTGATTGATGGCGTCGGTCTTCTTGCCGAGTTCGACGAGTTGCGTCGTCGTCTTGGCCTTCATTTTCTCGACGCTCATTTCGAGGCGCCGGGTCGACATCGCGAATTCGGCGCGCAGCTGATCCTTGTCGGCACGGATTTCGGCGATCGACAACGGCGTTGCCGCTTCGAGGCGCTTCATGGTCAGGCGGACGGCGCGATTATGCACGAGCGGGACGAACAGCAGGCAAAGCAGGGCCGCGACCAGGAACCCGATCCCGAAATACATGACCGACTCGATCATGACTCTACGCCTCCAGCCGCACCGCTGCCGTCGCACGACCATGCCATGCGGGTGCGCGCTGCACCACTTTAACGCCCCGTTAACCTAAACCGACTTTGGCCGCCGCGCCAATGGTTCGATGAATTTAGCGGCTTTGCCCCGAAAAGCGCCAGATCAAAACGGATTCCACGTGGGCCGTTCGGTGAATTTGAGGTAGCCGAGGTTGGCGCCCAGGCGAAAACCGACGCCGGAGCGGATCGGCACCAGCACGATATCGTTGGCGGTCAGCGCGGTCATGCCGAAACCGCCTACAAAATAGGCCGATCCGTCGATGCCGCCGAAGCGCTCGAAGATCGCTCCCGTCTGCGGCAGGTTATAGACCAGCATCATGGTGCGTGCGCCGTCGGCGCCGGCATCGAAGCCGACGGTGGGGCCCTGCCAAAACACCCGTAAATCACCGGCGTTTTTCGTATAAAGCGTGCCGTCGCCATAGCGCAGGCCGCCGACGAAGGCGCCGCCGGCTTCTTCGCCCAAAATGTAGCCGTTCGGCTGGCCCCACTGGCTGAATGCTTTCTGCATGACCATGGCAAGGCCGCG
Organism: uncultured Alphaproteobacteria bacterium; assembly: GCA_963823225.1. Taxonomy (GTDB): domain Bacteria; phylum Pseudomonadota; class Alphaproteobacteria; order Rhizobiales; family Xanthobacteraceae; genus BOG-931. The sequence goes on from CAWGKM010000003.1 coordinate 485,109, forward strand.
CGATACCCCGCCAAAGAAGCGGTGCCCGGCATCGATCACTTCGTTCGCCGAGAACTGGTTTGACGGCGCCGGTTGCGGTGGGGGGGCCTGCGCTGGCACCGGCTGGGCCGGCATGGTCTGGGCGGCGACGGGGGCGGCTTCGAGCGCTGCCAATACGATGGCGACAGCGGCGACCGGCAAGGTGAGATTCATGGTCAGATCTCCGCTTAACCCCTTGCTCACGCGATCAGTTTAACTGAGTTGGAGCTTGTCCGAATCACCTCAAGGCTTGGCCGAGACTATGACCACAGCACGTCGAAAACGGAAGCAATACTGCGCCGGGTTGGCGGCCGGCGCGGGGCTTGCCGCCTATGCCGGCCTTGGCTTCGTTCTGGCCGCCGGGCCGCCGACCTCCCGTGCCAGTGCCACCGAAAGGATTGTGGTCGATTGGCATACCGGCCTTGCGATCTCAGGCTACGACCCGGTCGCCTTCTTCACCGACGGCAAGCCGATGACCGGCAACGCCGATTGCGAATTGCGCTATGGCGGCGCGGTCTGGCGCTTTGCCAATGTCGGCGATCGCGCGGCTTTCGCGGCGCAGCCCGAAGTCTACATGCCGCGCTATGGCGGCTACGATCCGCTCGGCGTCGCGCGCGGCGTCGCGGTCGCGGGCAATCCCAATGTCTGGCTCATTGCCGGCGAACGGCTGTTCCTGTTCTACGATGGCGCCCGGCGCGACAAATTCGCAGCCGATCCGGACCGCGCCATCGGTTCGGCCGACCGTAAATGGCCGGAAGTATTGCGCGGCCTCACGCCGTGAGTGCGCCCGAGGCAATGAAGCCCGGGATCAAGAGGTCATCGGTTCCGTAACGGAGCGGCGATCCGTCGGGCGCGGTGACAGCTCCGCCCGCCGCTCTGACAATGGCGTGACCGGCCGCGACATCCCAATCCCGCGTTGGCGCCAGCCGCGGATATAGATCGGCCGAGCCTTCGGCGACGCGGCAGAATTTGACCGCGGAGCCGCATTGCACAAGTTTGGCCTGCGGAAAGCCATCGGCATAGGCGCGCGTGCGCGTTTCGAGATGCGAGCGGCTCACCATGATGACGGCGTCGCGTGCCGGGCGCGGCCGGGTATGAATTTCGGTTGCCCGCGAAGTTGGGCCCTCGTTAGGCGCGATGCGTTCGGCGCCGCGGCCGACAATGCCGCGCCAAGTCAACCCCAAGGCCGGCGCGGTGATGATGCCGAGCAGCGGCGTGCCGGCGCCGACGAACGCGATATTGATCGTATATTCGTCCCGGCCGGCAATGAATTCCCGCGTGCCGTCGAGCGGATCGACCAGGAAATAGCTCGCGCGCGCCCCGGTCGGAATCGTGGGCTTTTCGCGGGCGGCATGTTCCTCCGAGACGATTGGAACGTCCGGAGCGAGGCGGGCCAGACCATCCCGGATCACGGCTTCGGCGGCCTCGTCCGCCGCCGTCACCGGCGAGCCGTCGGCTTTGCTGCGAACCTCGCCTTTGCCGGACCAGTCCCGGATCGCAAGCGCGGCGCGCGCGCTGAGCCCCGTCAGCTCGTCCATGAGCGAAGCGCACGCGGCAATATCGAAGGTGGGCACGTATGGCTCCCGGCTGCAAAGGGGATGCCGTGTAGCATAATCGGCATCCGAGCACGATTGCCGAATCGCATGCGCTGTGACACGGACGGATCACATCCCGTGCCGTGGAGCCGCTCATGTCCGCCCCCGTTTCCGGTCCCATTGCCATCGGCGCCCTCGATCTTGCGGCGCTCTTGTGTTCGCGCGTTTGCCATGACTTGATCAGTCCCATCGGCGCCATCGTCAACGGTCTCGAAGTTCTGGACGAGGACAAGGACGAAGAAACCAGGACCTTCGCGCTCGATTTGATCAAGAAAAGCGCGCACCAGGCGTCCGCCAAGCTGCAATTCTGCCGACTGGCTTTCGGCGCGGCCGGCTCGGTCGGCGCCCAGATCGAGCTCGGCGATGCCGAAAAGGCCGCGCGCGGCCTCCTGGAAGACGGCAAGACGACGATCGTCTGGAATCTGCCACGCGAATTAGTGGCGAAAAACCGGGCAAAACTCCTGCTCAACATGCTGGTTGTCGCCGGTGGCACGATTCCACGTGGTGGAACGCTGACCGCAGAACCCCTTGGGGCGGGCTATCGGATCACGGCAGCCGGGCTTAACGCCCGGTTGACGCCTGCCACCGCCGAACTCCTGAGCGGCAGTCCCGCGCAGGCCGTCGACGCCCACGCCATCCAGCCGCTCTATACCGGGATCCTGGCCCGGGATTGCGGGCTGACCGTAGCAGCGGCTGCCGAGGGCGAAGCGGTGGTTGTAACGGCCCGTTAGCGGCTTTTGCGGCTGCGCGTGCCCCGGACGCCGGGTTCCCGCAACAGAAATTAAACGCTTTGGCAACAAACTGAAGACGCCCGATCAGGCGCACCACGCCTGGCGAGGGCGGCGCGCGCCGTGCGTGCCGGACGGCGAACTGCACGTTCTGCGTGTGCCGGCGGAGCGAGCGCCGCCGGTGGCGACGAGGCGCTTGAGTAATGGACGAGTTGTTACGGGACTTTCTCACCGAAACCGGCGAGAGCCTCGATCTGGTCGATGCCGAGCTTGTGCGTTTCGAGCAGGAGCCGAACAACGGCCAGATCCTCGGCAACATTTTCCGCCTGGTCCACACTATCAAAGGCACCTGCGGCTTTCTCGAGCTGTCCCGGCTCGAAACGCTGACGCATGCCGCCGAGAACCTGATCGGCAAATTCCGCGACGGGATGCCGGTCACCGCCGAGGCCGTCACGCTCACGCTTTCCACCATCGACCGCATCAAAACGATCCTCGACGGACTGGCGGCTAACGCGCAGGAACCGGCCGGCGACGACGGCGACTTGATCGCGCTGCTCGACCGTCTGGCGCGGCGGGACGCGGCGGCGGCGCCATCGGCACCCCTCGGCAAACCCACAGCCGCGCCCGCCGACGAGCGGCGCAGCGAGACGGCTCGCGGCCAAGCCGGCGAGAAGCCCGTGCTCGAGCCGGGCGAAAAGCCTGCCGCCGAGACGACTGAAAAACTCGCGAGCCATTCCATCCGCGTCAGCGTCGACACGCTCGATCAGCTGATGACCACGGTCTCGGAACTGGTCCTCACCCGCAACCAGCTCCTCGAAATCGTGCGCCGGCACGAAGATTCCGACTTCAAGATCCCGTTGCAGCGGCTGTCCAACGTCACCGCCGAACTTCAGGAAGGCGTGATGAAGACGCGCATGCAGCCGATCGGCAATGCCTGGCAGAAACTGCCGCGCGTCGTGCGCGATCTCTGCGCCGAACTCGGCAAGCAGATCGAACTTGAAATGCGCGGCGCCGAGACCGAGCTCGACCGCCAAGTCCTCGAACTGGTCAGGGATCCGCTCACCCATCTCGTCCGCAACTGCGCCGACCACGGCATCGAGAAGCCGCAGGAGCGAATTGCCGCCGGCAAGCCGCCGAGCGGAACAATCCGTCTTTCCGCGTGTCACCAAGGCGGTCACATCATCATCGAGATCGCCGATGACGGCCGCGGCCTCGATCCCGGGCGCATCAGAGCCAAGGCCGTCGAGATCGGGCTTGCCAAGGAAGCCGATATGGCGGGCAAGTCCGACAGCGAGATCTGCAATTTCATCTTTGCGCCCGGCTTTTCCACCGCCACGCAGGTGACAAGCGTTTCCGGCCGCGGCGTCGGCATGGATGTGGTGCGCAGCAATATCGAGCAGATCGGCGGCACGGTCGAGCTGAAGTCCGTTGCCGCCGGCGGGACGGCCTTCACTATCAAGATTCCGCTCACGCTCGCCATCGTCTCGGCGCTCATCGTCGAGGCGGCAGGCGAACGCTTCGCCATTCCGCAACTCTCGGTGCTCGAACTCGTCCGCTTGGGCGGCACCGGCGAACACCGCATCGAACGCATAAAGGACACGCCGGTGTTGCGGCTGCGCAGCAAATTGTTGCCGCTCCTGCATCTCAAGGACGTGCTGCGGCTCGGCGACAGCGACCGCGAGGCCGGCTTCGTCGTGGTCATCCAGGTCGGCAACCAAGTGTTCGGCGTCGTGGTCGATGGCGTGCTGCACACCGAGGAGATCGTGATCAAGCCGATGTCGTCGAAGCTGCGGCATATCGCGGTGTTTTCCGGAACCACCATCCTTGGCGATGGCTCGGTCATCATGATCGTCGACCCGAACGGCCTGGCGCAGGCGCTCGGCCGCGCCGCGCAGGCGGCGCAGGCCGATGCGCCGGAACTCAAGCAAGGCGCGGAAGTCGCCATCGAAGACACCGTCTCGCTCCTGGTATTTCGCGCCGGCTCGCAGCGGCCGAAAGCGGTGCCGCTTTCTCTGGTCACGCGGATCGAGGAGATCGATTGCCGCCGCATCGAGATTTCCGACGGCCGCCATCTCGTGCAATATCGCGATCAGCTGATGCCGCTTTTGCGCATCGATACCGAGACCGGCCTGAAAAAGGAAGGCGCCCAGCCGATTCTGGTGTTTTCCGATCATGACCGCTCGATGGGGCTTGTGGTCGACGAGATCGTCGACATCGTCGAGGATAGGCTCGACATCGAAGTGGCCAGCGATCGTCTCGGCGTCCTCGGCTACGCCGTAGTCAAGGGCAACACCACCGAAGTCATCGACGTCGGGCATTTCCTGCCGCAGGCGTTTGCCGACTGGTTCCGCCGCGGCGACGGCGGCGCGGCGCGGCCGGCGCGCACCGTTCTGCTGGTCGACAACTCCGCTTTTTTCCGCAACATGCTGGCGCCGCTGATCAAGGCGGTCGGTTATCAGGTCATCGCCGTCGGCTCGGGGTCGGATGCGCTGGCGGCGCTTAAATCCGACACCAGGATCGATCTCGTCGTGACCGACGTCGAAATGCCAGAAATGGATGGGTTTGCGCTCGCCCAAGCGATGCGCGGCGTGCCGGGCACCGCAGCGATACCCATTATTGCGCTTGCCGCCATGGTTTCCGACGAGGCGATCGAGCGCGGGCGCGCGGTCGGTTTCCACGATTTCGTCGCCAAATTCGATCGCACCGGGCTGATCGCGGCGATCAAGGAACAGAGCGCCGACGTCGGTCGGGCAGCGTGACAGCGATGAACGACAGCACCGGATTAACCGAATACGTCACTTTCACCGCCGCCGGGCAGCTGTTCGGTCTGCCGATCGAGCGCGTGCAGGACGTCTTCAAGCCGTCCCATATGACGCGGGTGCCGCTTGCCGGACCGGAGATCGCGGGCGTGCTCAATCTGCGCGGACGTATCGTCACGGCGATCCATCTGAGCAATCGGCTCGACCTGCAAGCGCACGCCGATGCCGCGGCGCAGATGGCGATCGGCATCGAATCCGGGGCTGAATCGTTCGGCCTTTTGGTCGATGCGGTGGGCGAAGTGCTCAAACTGCCGGACGACGAGCGCGAGTCAAATCCGATCAATCTCGATCGCAAGCTCGCGCGCGTATCGGCCGGCGTGTTCCGGCTCGACGGCCAGCTCCTCGTGGTGCTCGACGTCGACCGGATTTTGGATCTCGGCGCCGAAGCGGCGGCGGCATGAATGGGAACGGCAATAAACAGGTTACAGGCAGAGACGGGACGGCGGCTTCGTCCGCTTAAGCATAGAGTGAGGACATTATGAAAACGTGCTTGGTTGTCGACGATTCCAGCGTCATCCGCAAGGTGGCGCGGCGTATTCTTGAAGGCCTCGACTTTCAGATCGTGGAAGCCGAGAACGGCGAGGAGGCGATAGAAATCTTGCCAGCGTCAAATGCCGGACGCGATCCTGCTCGATTGGAACATGCCGAAAATGGACGGTTATGATTTCCTTCGGGCCCTGCGCCGACTTGCCGGCGGCGACCGGCCCAAAGTGGTGTTCTGCACCACCGAGAACGATGTCGCCCACATCGCTCGCGCGTTGCATGCCGGAGCCAACGAATACATCATGAAACCATTCGACAAGGACATTGTCGAAGCCAAATTTCAGGAAGTCGGGTTGATCTAGGGCATGATCCGGAAAAGCTTGCCCTCGGACGCGATCCGAGGGTGGGAAACCGGTTTTCCGAAAAGATCAAACCCCAGATCATAAGTTGCCGCGTCGCGTCCGAGTAGAGTCAGCGTAGCGAAAGTTTTCGTAGGTAGTATGAGTACCGTCCTCGCAGCCGCCAACCCGGCGTCCCGGACCGATAAGCCCATCCGCGTGATGGTCGTGGACGATGCCGTCGTCGTGCGCAGCCTATTGGCGCGCTGGGTCGATGCCGAACCCGACATGCAGATCGTCGCTTCGCTGTCGAACGGGCGCGAGGCGGTGGCGCAGATCGAGCACAGCAAGGCCGATGTCGTCGTGCTCGACATCGAAATGCCGGAGCTCGACGGCATTTCCGCCTTGCCGCTCTTGTTGCAGAAAAAGCGCGACCTCGTCGTGATCATGGTCTCGACGTTTACGCGGCGAGGCGCCGAAATAAGCTTCCGCGCGCTGGCGCTGGGCGCCGCCGACTATATCCCGAAGCCTGAAACGGCGCGCGAGACCACGACGTCGATTCCGTTCCGTCGCGAATTGATCGAGAAAGTCCGCACGCTCGGCCGCGCCAGATTTTCGCCGCACGCCTACGTTCGCGTTCCGGCGCGCGAAATAGTGCCGGCGCTGCGGGCGCGAAAGACCGGATCGCCCGAAACCGCAACGGCGCCGCTGCGCTTGCGGCCGTTCGCGGCCACGGCGCCGCGCGCGCTGGTGATCGGGTCTTCGACCGGCGGACCGCAGGCGCTCACCGCGTTGATCGAAAAGCTGCCGGCCGCGATCGACCGTGCGCCGGTCTTGATCACGCAGCACATGCCGCCGATGTTCACCACGGTGCTGGCCGAGCATCTGTCGCGCGCCGGCGGCCGTGGCGCGCACGAAGCCGAGCACGGCGAGCCGGTGCTGGCCGGCGGCATCTACGTCGCGCCGGGCGGCCGCCACATGCGCGTCGTGCGCACGGCCGAGGGCATCAGAATCGCGCTTGGCGACGATGAGCCGATCAATTTCTGCAAACCCGCGGTGGATGCCTTGTTCACTTCGGCGGTTGCGGTATGGGGCGCCGCTACGCTTGCGCTGGTTCTCACCGGCATGGGCGCCGACGGCACGCGCGGCGCCACCGATATCGTGGCTGCCGGCGGCAGCGTGATCGCCCAGGACGAGGCAACCAGCGTGGTGTGGGGCATGCCGCGCTCGGTCGCGCAAGCCGGTTTGTGCTCCGCGGTGCTGCCGCTCGATCAGATCGCGCCAAAAATCATTCGCCTGTTCTCGGGGGTCCGCGCGTGACGCCGCTCGATTACGACTACCTGCGCAAGTGCCTCAAGGAGCGCTCCGGCCTCGTGCTGTCGGCCGACAAGCAATATCTGGTCGAGAGCCGGCTGTTGCCGGTGGCGCGCAAGGCCGGCCTCGGCAATCTCGGCGAACTGGTCGGCGCGCTGAAAGTCGCGCGCGAGCCCGCGCTCATGACCGCCGTCGTCGAAGCCATGACGACCAACGAATCGTTCTTCTTCCGCGACAAAACGCCGTTCGAACATTTCCGCCTGACGATCATGCCGGCCTTGCTGGCCGCGCGGAAAAATTCGCGCGCCATTCGCATCTGGTGCGCGGCGGCGGCGTGCGGTCAGGAACCCTATTCGCTGGCCATGTGTCTCAAGGAAATGGAGCCGCAAATCGCCGGCTGGCGCATCGAATTGTTCGCCACCGACCTCTCCGGCGAGGTCCTGGAGAAGGCGAAGGCCGGTCTCTACACCCAGTTCGAAGTGCAACGCGGACTGCCGATCCAGCTTCTGGTCAAGCATTTCACGCAAATCGGCGAGCTGTGGCAGATCGCGCCGGACATCCGCGCCATGGTCAAATACCGGCAGTTCAACCTGCTGGCCGATTTCTACCAGCTCGGCAGTTTCGACCTCGTCTTCTGCCGCAACGTGCTGATCTATTTCGACCAGGTCGCCAAGACCGACGTGCTCAATCGGCTGGCGCGGGTCATTGCCGACGACGGCTACCTCGTGCTCGGCGCGGCGGAAACGGTCGTGGGGCTGACCGACCGATTCAAAACGGTGGCCGACAAGCGCGGCCTTTACGTGCCTAACGCCAACGCGTCGCGGGCCTCGCCTGCCAAGCCCACGTCCGGCCCGCGGCTCGTCGCCGTCAACGGCGGAAGGTGAGATCGTACGGGATTGCAAACGAAAAACCCCGGCCGCTGGCCGGGGTTTTGATGTCTTTTCAGCGTTGCGCTCAGGCCGGAATTTTGACCTCGTCCTCTGCCGGCTCGCGCAAGACGTAGCCGCGGCCCCACACCGTTTCGATGTAGTTCTTGCCGTTCGAGGCATTGGCGAGCTTCTTGCGCAGCTTGCAGATGAAGACGTCGATGATCTTCAGCTCCGGCTCGTCCATGCCGCCATAGAGGTGATTGAGGAACATTTCCTTGGTCAGCGTCGTGCCTTTGCGCAGGCTCAGGAGTTCCAGCATCTGGTACTCTTTGCCGGTCAGATGCACGCGCGCGCCGTTGACCTCGACCGTCTTGGTATCGAGATTGACGCAGAGGTCGCCGGTATTGATGACCGACTGAGCGTGGCCCTTGGAGCGGCGCACGATGGCGTGAATGCGCGCCACCAATTCGTCCTTATGGAAGGGCTTGGTCATGTAGTCGTCGGCGCCGAAGCCGAGACCTCTGACCTTGTCCTCGATGCCCGCGAGTCCCGACAGGATCAGGATCGGCGTCTTCACCTTCGACACGCGAAGGCTGCGGAGCACCTCGAATCCCGACATATCCGGCAGGTTCAGGTCGAGCATTATGATGTCGTAGTCGTAGATCTTGCCGAGGTCGATGCCTTCTTCGCCGAGATCGGTGGTGTAGACGTTGAAGCTCTCGGATTTGAGCATCAGCTCAATCGATTGCGCGGTGGCGCTATCGTCTTCAATCAGCAATACGCGCATGCCATGCCCCTTCCTCGCCGCGAGGGCTCAAGGTCGGCACGCCGCAGCGGCGGCCCCCGGAAAACGCCTTGCACAAACTGATTCGGGACAGTAACGGCGCTATGGTTAACAAAACCTGATTCCTTTCCGCAAGCATCCAGTAGGCAAATTCTCCCGAATCGCCTTAAGATGTTGGGTGGTAGTGGTTTTTTAGCCACGTTTGCGTTCATGTCCCAGATTAAGTTTCGGCGCTAACCGACTCAAACAACTCGCCCCTCCGTCCTGGATGGGTGAGCCTGCCTTGGCTCTTCGGACAACACCGCAATGATTAACGGCCCGGGTAAACAAGCGATTAAGAAGGTGGCTTCGGAAGTAACCATTCTTTCGGAGCCGTGCCTTTCGGGGTCATGCCTTTCGGGGTCATGCCTTTCGGGGCGATGGCGGGGGCGGGACCGAGGCCGCTCTGGCGACGATTGTTGGGGCCGGTCATGAAGGCGCTTGCCGAGCAGATCAATGAACTCGACGGCATCGAGATCTACGGCCGCGTGGTCGGCGTGCGCGGGCTCATGGTCGAGGTCGCGGGCCCGCTGCATGCAATGTCGGTCGGCGCCCGGGTCGTGATCGAGACGGCCGCCAAGACCATCCCCTGCGAGGTGGTCGGCTTTTCCGGGGTTAACGCTTTGTTAATGCCGTTCGCGCCGCTCGAAGGCGTGCGCCGCGGCTGCCGGGCGCTGGTGACGTCGGTTGCCGGCGCGGTGCGGCCGTCGGCGGGCTGGCTCGGCCGGGTGGTCAACGCCCTGGGCGAGCCGATCGACGGCAAGGGCCCGCTTTTGCTGGGAGCTTCGCCCTATCCGTTCCGCAATATGCCGCCGCTGGCGCATGCGCGGCGCCGGGTGGGCGCGCCGCTCGACCTCGGCGTGCGGGCGCTCAATACGTTCGTGACCTGCTGCCGCGGCCAGCGCATGGGCATTTTCTCGGGCTCGGGCGTCGGCAAATCGGTGCTGTTGTCGATGCTGGCGCGCAACGTCTCGGCCGATATTTCGATCATCGGGCTCATTGGCGAGCGCGGCCGCGAAGTGCAGGAATTCTTGCAAGACGACCTTGGCGAGACCGGTCTCGCCCGCTCGGTGGTCGTGGTCTCGACCTCCGACGAGCCGGCGCTGATGCGCCGTCAGGCCGCCCATGTGACGCTCGCCATCGCCGAATATTTCCGCGATGAGGGCAAGGACGTGCTGGTGCTGATGGATTCGGTCACGCGCTTTGCCATGGCGCAGCGCGAAATCGGGCTGTCCGCCGGCGAGCCGCCGACCGCCAAAGGCTATACGCCGACCGTCTTCACCGAACTGCCGCGGCTGCTCGAACGGGCGGGGCCCGGCACCGAACAAGGCACGATCACCGGCATTTTCACGGTGCTGGTGGACGGCGACGACCATAACGAGCCGATCGCCGACGCCGTGCGCGGCATTCTCGACGGCCATATCGTCATGGAACGCGCCATCGCCGAGCGCGGCCGCTATCCGGCCATCAATATCCTCAAATCGGTGTCGCGCACCATGCCGCGGGCGGCCGATCCGGCCTATTTGCCGGTCCTGGCCCGGACCCGGCAGGTGATGGCGACCTATGCGGATATGGAGGAACTGATCCGGCTCGGGGCCTACCGCGCCGGGACCAGCCCGGAGGTCGACGAGGCCATCCGGCTGCATAAGCCGATCGAGGACTTTCTGGCCCAAAGTAAGGAAGAAGCAACCAGCTTGGCGGAAGGATATCGCCAGCTGGCGCAAATTGTGGCCGCCGCAGAAACCGAACGCTAACTTTATCCATGCCACAATCCGGGCTATCGGGGGCGCCGCGCGATGGGGTTCGCTCGGCACTATGGCTCCCAATTGTTTCCGGAAACGGCTTCGGGGGAGTATGTAGTCCATGAAGTCCCGAGAGACGCTCATTCGGCTGAAGAAATTTCAGGTCGACGAGAAGCGCCGTAAAGTTGCGCAGATCGAAACCATGATCGCCGAATTCGAGCGCATGGCGGGCGATCTCGAGCGCGAAATCCGGGCCGAGCAGGATCGCGCCGGCATTCACGATCCCGGCCATTTTGCCTATCCGACCTATGCCAAAGCCGCCATTGCGCGGCGCGAAAACCTCAAGCGATCGGCCGACGATCTGCGCATCCAGCTCGAAGATGCGAAATCGGCGTTGGGCGAGGCTTTCGATGACCTCAAAAAGGTCGAACTGCTCGACGAGCGCGACCAGATGCGCGAACGCGAGGCGGAGAATGCCGCCGAGCAGGTCGAGCTGGACGGCATCGCCCTGCTGCGCGGTCCCGGCGCCGCCCCGGCCTAACTCCTAGCCCGTCATTCCGGAGCCGCGCCAACGGGCCCGCGCTAAGTCGCGCGGCCCGATGACAGGCTCCGCGCGGAATCCGGAATCCATAATCCCAGCGCTGGGGCTATGGATTCCGGGTTCGCCGCTATCGCGGCGTCCCGGAATGACGAAATGTCCCCCCTTTCGGCCCTCGACGAAGGCCACGCTCCGCGGCGATAATCGGCCGTGGCGTGGGTTGGTGCGGGCGGATTCATGTGGGCGGGTATGTGCGCGGTTACTTGGGGCCGGGGGGCGTCATGCTGATGCAGACGGAACTCGTCTGGCTGCTCGACGCCGTCGCCAAGGGTGACGAGGCCGCTTTCGAGCGCCTCTATCGCGAGACTCGCGCGAAACTCTACGGCGTATTGCTCCGTATCTTGGGCAGGCCGGCATTGGCCGAAGAGGTCATGCAGGAGACCTACCTCAAGGTTTGGAAAATGGCCGACAAGTTCGATCCCGCAATCGCCAGCCCCATTACCTGGATGGTGGCGATCGCGCGCAACCGCGCCATCGATATCGTGCGTAAACGAGGCGATATCTCGATCGAAGAGGAGCCCGAAGCGATGGAGGTCGCCGCCGAGGCGCCGGCCCCGCTCGCGCGTCGGGAAATGACGGAAGAGCTGAAGCGACTTCTCTCCTGCCTCGGCAAGCTCGACCCGGAAAAACAGCGCATTGTGCTGTTGGCCTATTACAGCGGCTGGAGCCGCGACCAACTGGCGCAGAAGCTCGATATTCCGGTGAACACGATCAAGACCTGGCTTCGCCGTAGTCTGCTCGAAATTCGCGAGTGTATGGGACGCTAATCCGTGGAGTGAAAATGTACGACGACGACCGGGATGCTCTTGCCGCCGAATACGTCTTGGGAACGCTCTCCGCCGACGAGCGCGACCAAGCCGAGGCGCTGCTCGTGATCGATCCGGGTTTTGGCGAGATCGTGCGCGTATGGGAGCGCCGGCTCGGCGAACTCAATGTCATGGTCGAGGCGGTCGAGCCGCCGCCGGAGCTCTGGGATAAGATCATGACCGGGATCGTCGGCCCCGAGCGCCGCAGCGCGGCGAAAGTAGATGCCATCCTGCCGGCAATCGAGCAGGCAGTAACGCGAACTGCGCCGGAGACCATGGCGGAACTGCCGTCGGAGCCGGCATCGGAGCCTGCGCCCGCCCTGCCGCGGGATTTGGACGAAACCTCGCCCGTGGCCGCGCTGGCTTCAAGCCTGCTGCCGCCGGAACCGCAGTCGGAGCCGGAAACCGAACAGCAACCGCCGTCCGCACCGCCAGCCGCGGCGCCGGCGCCGGCGCCAAGAATTGAGCGTAGGATCGAGCGCGGCGCGGAGATCGTTTATCTTGCGCGGCAAGCGCGGCGCTGGCGCGGCATCACGGTCGTTATGAGCGCGATTGCCGCCGTGCTCGCGATGTATGTCGCGGTTGCCCGGTTTGCGCCAAGCCTGATCCCGCTCGGCCGGCAATCGCCGGCGGCGGTTCCGGCGCAGGCGACCGGGCCACGGCTGGTGGCGGTGTTGCAGCAGGAGCCGACCGCGCCGGCATTTTTGCTCACGGTCGATCCCCAGAACCGGATTATGACCGTGCGCAGAATGACCGCTGCTGCGGACGTTGGCCGTAGCTATGAACTGTGGTCGATCGCGAGCAATTCTGCAAAGCCGCGTTCGCTCGGTCTCGTTGGCGCCGAGGAATTTACCACCCGGCCGCTGCCGGCGGATTTCGACGTCGATGCGCTGCGGGCGTCAAGCTACGCGGTCTCGCTCGAGCCAGCCGGCGGCTCGCCGAGCGGCATGCCGACCGGGCCGATCCTGTTCACCGGCAAAATGGTGGAAGCGCTTCCCGGATCGCCGAGCTGAGAACGGTCCTGAATTGGCCGGGTAGCGAAATTTAATGCTTACCGAATGGTCGGCAGATGTCCAGTCAGAGTCGTCGGCTGGCCTGCTTTGACCAGCGCGTCGGTGCCGAGGTCGATGCCGCTGCTGACATGCGCAAATATGCCGACCACGGCGACCACCGTCGCGCACAAAAGCCCAATCACGACGATCTTCAAATGCGTCGCACGGTCGGCGCCGTACATCGAATGGTTCATGACATCCTCCCGTTTCTGCCCATTAGTCGCGGCAGCCGGGCCAAAGGGTTCACTCGACCGACTAACTAGGTACCGATTTTGTCTGCAGAACGCGTCTTCACCGAACCTTGAAGACCTGTGATAACGATTGAAATGCCGGTTGGTTCCGCCCACAGGTCAAAATCCGTTGGCCCTATAGCGACTTGTGTTAATCTGTTGGGCAACGCGCCGATGCCGCGCTGCGGCGGCTCGGCACCGGCGCAATAGCGGTCTTCCCGGCTTAAATACTGCCGATGGTTTTCAGCCGTGCGCGGGGGTGGATTTCCGATTGCGCGAGCACGCTCGTCTGGGCGCGGAAGCGCTCGATAATACCGCGCACGAACGGCCGGATGCCCGGCGAGGTCACCAGCACCGGCGCTTCGCCGTCCTTCGCCGCCTGCTCGAATTTTTCCCGTACCAGGTTGATGAATTCGGTGAGCTTTGACGGCTGCATGGCGAGGTTGCGATCGTCGCCCTGGCCGACGATCGATTCGGCAAACGCCTGCTCCCATTTAGCGGTGAGCGCGATGATCGGCAGCGTGCCGGCCGCGGTCACGTGCTGGGCGCAGAGCTGGCGCGCGAGCCGGGCGCGGACATGCTCGGCGAGCATCGTGGCATTGCGTGTTGCCGGAAGCCCGTCGGCGATGCCTTCGAGTATGGTCGAAAGATCGCGGATCGACACCCGCTCGGCGAGCAGGATTTGCAGCACGCGCTGGATTCCGGAAATGTTGATCTGCGCCGGCACAATGTCCTTGATCAGCTCGCTTTGCTCCTTCGGCAGTTCCTTGATCAATTTTTGGACCTCGCCGTAGGAGAGCAGCTCCGCCATATTGGCTTTGATGAGTTCGGTGAGGTGCGTGGCGAGCACGGTGGCGGCGTCGACGACGGTGAGACCCTTGACCGACGCCTCCTCTTTGAGCGCGGCGTCGATCCAGGTCGCGGGCAGTCCGAATGTCGGCTCGGTGGTATGCGTGCCGGGCAGCGTCACCTGATTGCCTGACGGATCCATCACCATGTATTGGCCATGCCACACCTTGCCGGTGCCGGCCTCGACCTCTTTGATCTTGATGATGTAGCTGTTGGCGTCGAGCTGCACGTTGTCGAGGATGCGCACGGCGGGCATGACGAAGCCCATTTCGATCGCCAGCGATCGGCGCAGCGCCTTGATCTGCTCGGTCAAGCGGTCGGAGCCGTCGGGGGCGTTGACCAGCGGCAACAGCGCATAGCCGAGTTCGATCTTGAGATCGTCCATCTTGAGCGAGGCGGCGATCGGCTCCTCGGCGGGCGCGCTCTTGGCGGTGTCGGCCTTTTTCGCTTCGTCCGCGACCGCCTGTTTGGCGCGGCGGTCGATCAGATAAGCGAGCGCCGCGGTGCCGCCGCCGAGCGCGACGAACGGCACCATGGGAATGCCGGGCAAAAGCGCCATGACCAGCATGACGGCCCCCGACATGCCGAGCGCTTTGGGGTAACCGGAGAGCTGGCCGAGCAGCGCCTTGTCGGCGGCCCCGGCGACGCCCGCTTTGGAAACCAATAATCCGGCGGCGGTCGAGACGATCAGCGCTGGAATTTGCGTGACCAGGCCGTCGCCGACGGTGAGCAGCGTGTAAGTGCGGGCGGCTTCGGCGAAACTGAGGTTCTGCTGCACGATGCCGATGATCATGCCGCCGATGATGTTGATCATGACGACAAGGAGACCGGCGATGGCGTCGCCGCGCACGAATTTCGAGGCGCCGTCCATGGCGCCGAAAAAGTTGGATTCGTCTTCCAGGTTCTTGCGCCGACGCCGCGCCTCCGTCTCGTCGATGAGGCCGGCGTTGAGGTCGGCGTCGATGGCCATCTGCTTGCCCGGCATGGCGTCGAGGTGGAAGCGCGCGGCAACTTCGGCGATGCGTCCGGAGCCCTTGGTGATGACCACGAAATTCACGATTACCAGGATCGTGAACACGATGATGCCGATGACGAAATTGCCGCTCATGACGAAATTGCCGAACGCCTGGATGACATGGCCGGCGGCGGCGGTGCCCTCGTGACCATGGCCGAGGACCAGCCGCGTCGAGGCGAGATTGAGCGCCAGCCGCAGCATGGTTGCGATCAGAAGCACCGTCGGAAAAGCGGAGAATTCGAGCGGCGCCTGGATGAACAGCGACGTCATCAGGATCAGCACGGAAAAGGTGATCGACACCGCGAGCGAGAAATCGAGCAAAACGGGAGGCAGCGGCAGAATGAGGATGACCAGAATGGTCATCATGCCGAGCGCCAACGCGATATCGCTGCGCCGGAGCATGGTGCCGAGGTCGACGAGCCGCGACAGCGCCGTCTCCCCGCGCTCGGACGTGGTTGCCTCGGTCATGCCGCTCGATCGGCCCCGTCTGCGGTCGCGTGGTTCAAAGCTATGCGCTGCGGCGGCTGGGCCGCCGGCGCGAAGAAGCGGGGCCGCGCTGGTATCCAAGGCTCTGCCCCCGAGAGTGCGGTGAAAACGATTATGCCCCCCAGGCAAAATGTGCCGGGTATATGGTTACCGGGGGGTTAACGAGGGACGCATTTGTGCCAAAAGTACAAAGGCGCTAGGGCAAACATGGCCCCGGAGTTCGTGTGGGAAGCATGTTGACGGCTTACCGCGTTAGCTTGATCGCGGCATTGGTGCTGACGGCGCCGGCGGCTTCCGCCAGCGGCATCGACCCGGGCCTGTGGAAGATCGTCACCCAGACCGCAACCGGCGGTGTGGTCGGCCCGCCGCACGAATCGTCCAAATGCCTAACCGCCGACCAGACGCGCGACCTCGGCGCCACGTTCTCGCCGATCCCGACGACCGTAAATTCCGTGTGCGCGCCGATCGAGCGCAGCCTGGACGGGCCGCGGCTCACCTGGCACCTGGTCTGCAAGGGCCAGATCGACACAGAGCTTTCGGGCGATTTCAACTTCGACAGCCCGCATCACTATACCGGGACGGTGCGGACCAAGGCGGAGATGGCGGGGATGCCGGCGGTCGACACGCAAAATACGCTGGAAGGCCAGTGGGTCTCCGCGTGCCCGCAATAGTTCGCATATCCGCCCCGGCGAAGCGAAGCGTAGCGTAGCGCAGCGGGGGAGGATAACAATTCGCTGTTCGCTACTCCTCGCATTGGCCGCGATGGTCGCCACGCAAGCGGCCGCCCAAGAACGGCCGGCTTCCTTCGTCGATGCATCCACCGTAGTGCCGGGGCTCGTCGTCGACATGCGCTATGCCGGCTCGCACAATTTCGTCGGCCGGCCGATCGAGGGCTACGAGGCGCCGCATTGTCTGTTAACGCAATCCGCCGCCGATGCGCTCGCCGAGGTCGCGCGCGATCTCGCGCCGCATGGCCTGCGCATCAAAGTGTTCGACTGCTACCGGCCGGTCCGCGCGGTAATGAATTTTGTCCGCTGGGCGCGCAATCCTGGCGATCAAGCAACGAAGGCGGAGTTCTATCCCGACGTCGACAAGCGCACGCTGTTCCGCGACGGCTATATCGCCTCGCATTCGGGCCATTCGCGCGGCTCGACCATGGACCTGACGCTGGCGCGCGCGGACGGAACCGAGCTCGAACCTCGTGAATTGGATATGGGAACCCATTTCGACTTTTTCAGCCCAAAATCATGGACCGCTGACCCCACCATCACTCCCGAGCAGCACGCCAACCGCATGCTGCTTGCAACGGCGATGCGCCGGCGCGGCTTTCGCGGCTACGACAAGGAATGGTGGCATTTTACGCTGCGCGGCGAGCCGTTCCCCGACACCTATTTCGATTTTCCGGTGCGGTAACGCTACAGCCCTAAATAAAATTTCTTGATCAGATCGTTGTTGTTGAGCTCATCGGTCGAGCGACCCTCGAACGCGATCTTGCCGTGGACGATGACATAGCCGCGGTCGGCGATGCGGATCGCCTGGGTAAAATTCTGTTCCGCCATCAAAACGGTCAAAGAATATCGCTTTTTCATTTCGCTGATCGCGTCGATAGTGCGGCTGACCAGGATCGGGGCTAAGCCTACCGAAGGCTCGTCGACCAGGAGGATTTTCGGCGCCAGCATCAGCGCGCGGCCGAGCGCCAGCATCTGCTGCTCGCCGCCGGAGAGGCTGCCGGCGAGCTGGGCGCGGCGCTCGGCAAGCCGCGGAAAAGTCTCGAAGCAGACCGCCATGTTGCGCGCAAGCTCGGCGCGCGCCGCGCGGCGAAAAGCGCCGAGCAGGAGATTCTCCTCGACCGTCAGCTTCGGGAACAGCCGGCGGCCCTCCGGCACCAGCGCGATGCCGAGATCGACGATCTCTTCGGTGGTGCGGCCGACCAGATCGTGATGGATGCCGTCGATCTCGGCGACGATCGCGCCTTCGCTCGGCCGCACGATGCCCATGATGCATTTCATGAGCGTAGACTTGCCGTTGCCGTTGGTGCCAAGCAGCACCACGGTTTCGCCGCCGTCGACTTTGAGCGAGACGTCGTCGATTACGCGCACCGCCCCGTAGGAGGCGTGAATGCCGGCAATGGTAAGGCTGCTAGCCAAGGTAAGCCTTCTCTACTTCCCGATCGCGCATGACGTCGTCCGGCTTGCCGTCGGCGATTTTTCGCCCGGACACCAGCACGATGAGCCGCTGTGAAAAGCTCATCACCGCACGCATGATATGCTCGATGAGGATGATGGTGACGCCGCGTTCGTTCAAGCGCACCAGGAGCGTCAAAATATCCTGGATTTCCGAATGAGTCAGGCCCGCCATGGACTCATCTGCGATCAGGAGCTTCGGCTCGGCCGCCATGGCGCGCGCCAATTCGAGCTTGCGCATCTCGACTTGCGTCAGATCGCGCGGCAGGCGCTGCGCCTTTTCCTCCAGTCCCACCTCGCGTAACAGGTCGGCGCATCGCCTGTCGATGTCGTGGGCGGAGCGGACGGCGCCGCGCGCCGCGACGGTGTAGAGGAGCGGGATGCGGATATTGTCGATCAAACTCAGGCTGACGAACGGCCGCGGCAGCTGAAAGCTACGAGCCAGTCCCAGGCGGGTGCGCTGATGCGCAGTAAGTCCGTCGAGCGGCCGGCCATCGAAGCGCACCGCGCCTTGCTCGTTACGCAGCGTGCCGCAGATGCAATTGACCAGCGTCGACTTGCCGGAACCGTTCGGTCCGATGAGGCCGAGCCGCTCGCCCGCTTGGACCGACAGCGAGATGTTTTCCAGCGCGACAAAACCGCCGAAACGCTTGCCGAGATTGTCGATTTGAAGCAGCTCGGTCATGGCACGGCCCCCGGCGCATCGGCGTCGATCCGGCGGCGGCCGACGAAATCATCCGGCTTGCGCTGCACATAGGCATGAACGAGGCCGACGATGCCGTTCGGGGCCACGATGACGAAGACGACAAGCAGGACGCCGACGATCAGCAGATTGACCGCGGATGAAATCGTCACCGTCGCGATTTGCTGCAGCGAACCGAGCAGGATGGCCCCAATCAACGGACCCACCCAACTCGTCGTGCCGCCAATGAGCGGCATGGCGATCGAGTTGACGGCATAATCGAATCCGAATGTCGAATCCGGTTGCAGATAGCTGATATAGTAGGGAAACGGCGCGCCCGCCATTCCCATCAAGACGCCGGAGATGGTGGTGGCGATCAGTTTCAGTCGTAGCGTCGGTACGCCCAAAGCCTCGGCCGCCAGTTCGTCGTCGCGGATGGTGGCAAAGCCGTAGCCCAGCCGCGAGCGCTCGATCAGCCGGGCAATGGTGATCGCCGCCACGGCAAGCAACATCATGAGCAGGAACAAATATCTGATGTAATTGCCTATCGGCTCGATTTCCTCGGGGCGGATGATATAGGCGCCGCGCGAGCCGCCGACATAGTCCCAATTGACGACCAGCGTCTCCAAGACGACGGCAAGCGCCAGCGTCGCGATGGCGAAAAACGCGCCGCGCAGCCGCAGCGTAAGATAGCCCATGCCGAAGCCGACCACGCCCGACACCACGCCGCCGACGAGCATCAGCACCGGGATCGGAATGACGTGCGGCAGTTCGTTGGTGTCGATTAATTTGTAGATGGCGACGGTCGAATAGGCGCCGAGCGCGAAGAAAGCGGCGGTGCCGAAATTCACATAACCGCAGTAGCCGCCGAGGATGTTCCACGCCGTCGACAGCACGATGTATTGCAACACGACGTAGCCGGCGAAAAACACATAATCGTTGCCGACCGCGAGCGATCCTGCAAACAGGGCGCCGCCGATGGCGAGCCAGATGATGAAGAAGACGGGCGTGCGCACGGTCACCGTCCCAAAATGCCGGCCGGCCGCACCGCCAGCGTCAACAGCAGGAAGCCGAACGACACCGCGGGGGCCCACGACGGTCCGTAGAACGTCGACGTCAGGCTTTCGACGATACCGATCAGCATCGCCGCGATCACGGCCCCCGGCAGGCTGCCCATGCCGCCGAGCACGCAGATCGCGAACACCCGGCCGATATATTGGCGGCCGACCGACGGCTCGACCGGTTGAATGATGATAAGGAAGGCGCCGGCGACCGAGGCGGTCGCGATCGAAATTCCGAACGCGATGCGCTTGATGCGAATCGGATCGATCGCCATCAGCCGCAAGGCGAGCTGATCTTGCGCCACCGCCATGATGGCGCGGCCGATGAAGGTGCGCGTCAGGACGAGCTGGAGCACCGCGATCAGAATGAGCGACACCAGGCACGGCACCAGCATACGCAGCGGCATTTCGATGTCGCCGAGGTGCCAGGTCGGACCGATATAGGGCGCATCGACATACCGGTAATCGACGCCGAAATACAGAACGAGCGAGACTTCGGTGATGAACAACAGACCGAAGAAAAAGGCGAGGCCGCGCAGCAATTCCTGACCGCGCTTTTCGAACGAGACGTAATAGACCTGGTAGATGCCGGCGCCGAGCGCGTAGAACGCCGGCATCACGACGATCGCGGTGAGAATCGGATCGAAGCCGAAAGTCGTGTTGACGATATAGGCGATGTAGGAGCCGAGGATGATGAAGGCGGGGTGGGCGATGTTGACGATGTCGAGAATGCCGAACGCCAGCGACACGCCGGCTGTCGCCGCCGCATAGAACCCGCCGATCAGGATGCCCGCGACGACGGCGTTGATGAGGAGATCGAACGAAAAGATCATTACTCAGCCTACCCAACCCCACGCCAATGTGCAGGAAGCGCCCCCGCTTGGCTAGACTGCTTCTTCATTGTCATCATCCGCCAACGAGTCCGGCCCGAAGTGGCCGGCCAGATGACAAACTTCAGCGGACGATCCAGTAATCGGTAAAGTCTCTTCCAATGCGTGAATACTGGATGACCCGCTTTCCGCCTACGCGCTCCGCGCTTCGGCGGACTCCAACCCGCCGTAGCTCGCACAGCGAGCGAAGGCGGGTCGCGGGGCATGACGGGGCGCTACGCCGCGGCGCGCACCTTGTCCGGAATGGCGAGCGGCTTGTTGGCGCTGTTGAGGAATTCGATGGTCATGAAGACCATCTCCTTGTCGCCGAGATTTTCGAGGTCATGGACCTTGTACTGGCCGTGGCCATAGGTTTCGTGGCGGGTTTCGCCCGGCTGATAGGTATATTCGACGGTGGTGCCGTCATGCACATGCTGGCGGCCGCGCCCGCCCGTCACTGCGGTCCAGAAATAATCGAGCACATGGCGATGAAATCCGATCCGCTCGCCCGGCGCGAGACGGATGATCCAGACCCGCACGCGTTCGCTCTCGGAGAGGAGCGCGGTGCCGACGCAGCCATTATTGCTCTGCCGCTCGCGCTCGAATTCCGCCGCGATCGCAGGCGGCCACGCCGATTTGTCGGCGCGGTCGGTGGCCTTATCCAGCATGGTCAGAGCCATGGCGTTCCTCCAACGATTGTAGGCACAATATAGAAAACCTTTCGGGCCTGGGAAATAGCAGGATTTTTGCATGTCCAGGAAGCGCCGCGCGCTGGTAATCGGCGGCTCGATGAGCGGGCTTTTGGCCGGCATCATGCTTGCCAGGCGCGGCTGGGACGTCGATATTTTCGAGCGCGTCGCCAACGAGCTTGCCGGCCGTGGCGCCGGCATAGTCGCCCAAGCCGAGCTGATCGCGCGCCTGAACGCGCTCGGCCTCGACACCCGCGACCTCGGTGTCGCCATGACGACCCGAAAAATCCTGGATCGCGCCGGCCGCGTCACTGTGACGCTCGAATGCCCCCAGGTGCTCACCGCCTGGGAGCGCGTCTATCGCGTGCTGCGCGATGCATTTGCGCCGCAGGGTTACCATCGCGGCACAGGCTTACGGGCATTCGTGCAAAGCGGGGAAGGCATCGTTGCGCATTTGAGCGACGGCAGCACGGTGGCGGCCGATGTACTCATCGGCGCCGACGGCTTGCGCTCGACCGTGCGCCAGCAATGCGCGCCCGACGTCGTGCCGCTCTATGCCGGCTATGTGGCGTGGCGCGCACTGCTCCCGGAAAGCGCCATCCCGTCGGCCATCCACCGCGAATTATTCATGGATATGACGTTCTGCCTGCCGCCGGGCGAGCAGTGTCTCGGCTATCCGGTAACGGGGCCGGATAATGAATTGCGGGAGGGCCAACGCCGGTACAATGTGGTGTGGTATCGGCCGGCGGATGAAACGACCGAGCTGCCGGCGCTGCTTACCGACAAATCGGGCGTCACCCATTCGATTTCGATTCCACCGCCGCTCATCCGCGCCGCGCCGATCGCCGCCATGCGCGCCGCAGCCGAGCGGCTGTTGGCGCCGCAGTTCCGCGAGATCGTACGGTTGATCGACGAGCCGATCCTGCAGCCGATCTACGATCTGGAAAGCCCACGGCTCGCTTTCGGTCGGGTCGCGGTCATCGGCGATGCGGCCTTCGTGGCGCGGCCTCATGTCGCAGCCGGCGTCTCCAAGGCGGCCGACGATGCGGCGGCGCTCGCCGCGGCGCTCGATGCCGACGACGTTCCGGCCGCATTGCGCCGCTTCGAGGCGGAGCGCCTGCCGGATAACAAAAAAATAATCGAGCGTGCGCGCCACCTCGGCGCCTATCTGCAGGCGACGCAGACCGCCGAGGAGCGCGCCCGCTCCGCCCGGCACAGCATTCCGCAAGCGGTGCTTGCCGAGACCGCGGTGCTTGATTTTTTGTATTAGCCGCGCCTCAAACCAGCTTGGCGTCCAATGTGATCTCGGCGTTGAGGACCTTGGACACCGGACAGTTTTTTTCCGCGGCGCCCGCCAGCCGGGTGAAGGTCGCTTCGTCTAGCTTGGGCACGCTGGCGCGCAGCGTGAGCGCCGAACGGGTGATGCGGAAACCCTGGCCTTCCGGATCGAGGCTGACAGCCGCTTCGGTGCTGAGCTCAGTGGGCGTGAAGCCCGCGCCCTGTAGTTGAAAGGCGAGCGCCATGGTGAAACATCCCGCGTGCGCCGCGGCGATCAGCTCTTCGGGATTAGTGCCCTTCTCGTTCTCGAAGCGGGTCTTGAACGAATAGGGCGTTTCGGCGAGCACGCCGGAATCGGTGGATAGATTGCCGCTGCCAGCGCGGCCGGTACCATGCCACACCGCTTTCGCCTTGCGGATCATGAAACGCTCCTGTGCGTGAATTCGGCTTGGCGCAATTCTAGCCCGCCATCCCGAGCGGCGTCTCGCCCGCTGGTACGCACGATACGCGAGCCGGCCTGTCTACAAATACCCCGTGCCGGCGCCGGCTGCGAACTTCGCCGGCTCGCCCTCCCAGACGATGCGCGCGTGTTCAAGCATATAGACGCGGTCGGCATGCGGCAGCGCGAAGGTGACGTTCTGCTCGCCAAGGAGCACGGTGATGGCTGTGGTCTGCCGCAAGCGTTCCAGCGCCTTGGACAGCTGTTCGAGGATGACCGGCGCCAAGCCGAGCGTCGGCTCGTCCAGGATGAGCAGCTTCGGCTTCATCATCAGCGCGCGCGCGATCGTCAGCATCTGCTGCTCGCCGCCGGACAGCGTGCCGGCCGCCTGCTTCTGGCGCTCGCGCAAAATCGGGAATAGCTCGAACAGCCAGCCGATCTGCTCGGCGCATTCGGCCGGCGGCAAATGCTGGCCGCCGAGATCGAGATTCTCGCGCACCGTCATGTCGACGAACAGCTCGCGGCCTTCGGGGCACTGCACGATGCCGCCGCGGGCGATCGTCGCCGCGGTCATGCCGCGCAGCGACGCGCCGTCGCGGCGAATGTTGCCGGAATAGGGCAGGAAACCCGATATAGCGTTGAACAGCGTCGTCTTGCCGGCGCCGTTCAGTCCCACCACCGAGACGAATTCGCCCGCGTGCACGTGGATCGACACATTGTCGAGGGCTTGCGCCTTGCCGTAATGGACGCTGACCTTGTCGACTTCGAGGAACGGGGTGGTGCGATCGCGGAATGAGGCTTCGGGTCGCGCCGCCGTCTCGATGCTGCCGCCGAGATAGACGCGCCGCACCGTCTCGTTGCGCATCACCTCGTCGGAGGTGCCTTCGGCGATACGCTCGCCGACATACATGGCAAGCACGCGATCGACCAGCCGCGCGACACTCTTGACGTTGTGATCGACCAGAAGGATCGCGCGCCCGTCGTCGCGCAGTTCGCAGATCAGCTCGGAAAAGGCCGCGGTTTCCGTTCTGGTGAGCCCGGCGAACGGCTCGTCGATCAACAGCACCTGCGGATCGCGTGCAATCGCCTTGGCGATCTCGATCTTGCGCAGATCGGCGAACGGCAAAGCCGCCGGACGCCGGTCGAGCACGGCGCTCAAGCCGACCCGCGCGGCGATAGCGCGCGCGTGTTCGTCGATTTTCGGATCGGCGAACAGCCGGGTGAGCTTGTCGGGTAAAAGCGCAAGTTTGATATTCTCGAGCACGGTCTGGCGATGCAGCGGACGCGAATGCTGGAACACGATGCCGGCGCCCATCCGCGCGATCTTATGCGACGGCCAGCCGGCGACTTCGGTGCCGTTGATGCGCACGGAACCGGCGTTGGGGCGCTCGATCCCCATGATGAGCTTCATCACCGTCGATTTGCCGGAGCCGTTGGGTCCGATAAGGCCCAAGATCTTGCCGGCCTCTACGCTGAGCGCCATGTCCTTGACGGCGACGAGGCCGCCGAAGCGTTTGGTCAGGCCGGAGACTTCGAGATGGGCGGCCTCGGCCATGTCAGGCGTCTTCCCTGGTGCCCATGAGCAGCCCGAAGAAGCCGCTCGGAAACAACAACACCACGACCAGCGCCATGGCGAACACGACGAAGTTCGACAGATCACCGATTGGGCGCAGCGCCTCGCTCATGGCGATGATGAAGATGGCGCCGAGTGCGCCGCCGAGGATGGTGCGCCGGCCGCCGAGCACCGCGGCGATGATGATCTGCACGCCGACCGTGATATCGACCAGCGAGCTGGCCGAGGCCGAGCCCACGTAGAAAACCAACAACGCGCCGGCGAGGCCGGAGAAGAAGGCGCTGATAATGAAAGCCGTCAGCTTGTGCTTGGTGACGTTGAAGCCGAGCGCGCCGGCCTGCACCGCGTCCTGGCCGCTCGCCTGCAGGATCAGCCCGACCGGCGAGCGCGCCAGCGAAAACAGAATCGCGCCGCTGACCGCCATGAACCACAGCGCAATCTCGTAATTTGTAGTGTCGCTGATCGAGATGACGTCGGGCACCGTCAGCCCATTTTCGCCGCCGGTCAGGTGGGCATCGACAATTATGAAATTCTCCAGGATGAGCACGGCGACAAGCGTGGTCAGCCCGAAATACGGCCCGCGCACGCGGAGCGCCGGAAGTGCGAGCACGACGCCGCCGGCGACGGCGGCGAGCGTGCCGGCGGCGACGCAGAGCCAGATCGGCGGCTGGTAGAGATTGTCGAGGATACCGGCGGTATAGGCGCCGGTGCCGATCAGGAAGGTCGGGCCGAAATTGACTTCACCGGCGAAGCCGAACAGCAGGTCCCATGCCATCGCGAACACGCCGGAATAGTAGGCCATCGTCAACAGCCCGAGGATGTAGGCGTTGAGCCACAGCGGCAAAAACGACGCGAGCAGGACGGCGCCTAAGGCGACGAGGAGAACGCGCGTGGCGGAAAACGAGCCCATCTAGCGGCGCCCCAACAGTCCGCGCGGCCTGACATACATCACCGCGATGAGAAGCAACAGCGCAGGGATGGTGCGATAGGCCGGCGATATCAGATACGCCGTCACGGTTTCGAGATAGCCGACGACATAGGCCGCGATCAGCGCGCCGGAGACGCTACCAAGGCCGCCAAGCACGACGATCGCGAACGCGCTCGCCGTCAGCGGCCCGACGCTATAGGACGAAACGCCGAGAAACATGCCGAGCAGCACGCCGGCAATGCCGACCAGGAGCCCGTAGATCGCCCACACGGCGATGTAGATTTGCGACAGTTCGATGCCGAGCAGCGTCACGCCGCGCGGATTCATCGAGGCAGCCAGCACCGCCTTGCCAGCGCGGGTCCGGTTAACGAGCAGCCAAAGCACGGCGATAACGAGCCAGCATACGATCGCGGTGAATATCTCGTTCGACGGCGTGCGCACGCCGGCGATCGACACCACGCCTTCGACGATCGGCGCCACGGTCTTGGCATTGTTGGTATAGAGATAGGCGATCAGCTCCTGAATCATGATGCCCCACAGCAGAGTCGCGGTGAGGATGAAAATTTCTTTCTCCTCCTCGCGGATTTTGCGCGTCTGCTGCAGTGGGCGCACCACGACGAAATAGGTCAGCAGCGAGGCGACAAGGCCGCTGCCGACGCCGAGCACCGCCCCGGCATAGGGCCCGGCATGCAGATCGTTGCCGGCGGCCCAGGCGGCGACGACGGCCACGACCATCAATGCGCCGTGCGACAGGTTAAGCACGCCGGAGACGCCAAAAATGAGCGCGAAGCCCATCGCACCGAGCGCGTAAAGCGAACTGATCGCGAAGCCGTCGATCAGGATTTGCCAGAACACCACGCTCACTCACGCGGCTCCCATCAAGCATTCTCCCCGCTCGCGGGCGCGGGCGGGGAGAATTCGGAACGTCCGATCATTGCCTCGTCAGTCGGCCGAGCCGAGCTTGATGAAGCTCGGGAATTTCAGCTTGCCGTTGGCGACTTTTTCCGGCCACAGATTGACCTGCTTGCCGTTCTGCCATTGCAGCATCAACCCGGCGATCGTGGTCGGACCGATCTTGAGCGCGTGCGGATTGGGCGAGTCCTTACCCTTGAACTGGACGCGGCCGATGGTGCCGACGTAGTCGGTCTTTTCCAAGGCATCGACCAGCTTGTCGGGATCGGTCGACCCGGCCCGCTTGATGGCGTCGGCGATGTAATAGACCTCGTCATATGAGGTGTAGCCGCAATAGGACGGGTTATTGCCGAAGCGCTTATTGAACGCCGCCACGAACGGCAACGTTTTCGGCGTGACCGCGACGCCCGGTCCGGCAAAGGACTGGTACAGCACGCCTTCGACCGCGCCGTTGGTGTCCTGCCAGAAGCTGGAATTCGTCGCCTGCGAGGAAACGCCGAACATCGGAATCGGCACTTCCTGCTGTTTCCACTGCACCGTCGGCTGCACGCCGACATGGGAAATGCCGGTAATCATCACGTCGGGCTTCTCACCCTCGATCTTGTTGAAGATCGGCGTGAAATCCGTGGTGTCGGGCGACACGCGGATATGGTCGACCACCTTGATCCCAATATTAGGCAGGCATTTTATGTATTCTTCGTCCAGCGGCGTCGTCCAGGCGGCATCCTCGCTCATGACCACGGCGCTCTTCATGTGAAGGTCCTTCACCAGAAGGTCCTTCGCCGCGTCACAGGTGGCGTCGGCGATGCTGGTCGAGGTCGAATAGCCGTGGAAGGTGTATTTGAGGTTGTTATAATCCTTAGCGATGTTCTCGGTGATGACGTCGGAAGCGGCGCCGGGCGTCACCATCACGGTCTTCAGACGGCCGGTCCAAGGTTCGAGCGCCAGCACGACCTCGCTGATGTAGCTGGCGATCACCGCGTTGACGTGATCCTCATTGACCGCGCGCTGGAAGGCGCGGACCGCTTCCGGAGCCGTCGAATGATCGTCGTAGGAGATGATCTCGATCTTTTTGCCGTTGACGCCGCCCGCGGCATTGATCTCGTCGGCCGCGAGTTGCGCGGCCTGCGGGATCGACGAGCCGGCGACGGACTGCGCCTCGGCGATGACGCCGATCTTGATGGTATCGGCGGATTGCGCGTAGCCGGGCGTTGCGAATGCAAGGGCGAGAACAGCCGCGCTTGCGGATGCGAGCCCAAACATCGGCCCGGACGCCCTGCGCCTATCACAATTGCTCATTATCACTACCTCCCTGAAACCTGCGGTCGTCTCATGGCAGACGACGGCCTGCCGGCAGTCTATCCCATCGCCCTTTCCCGGCAAGCCTCGTCCGGGCCGCGAGTCTGAGCCGTTTGTCGGATGGGCCGTTTCGTCGCAAGGGTGTACGAAAAGCTGCCCATTGGGTGAACCTGTAATCAACACCGACGCGAGGCAAGGATTCAGATGAAAGCTGCATTCATTGAACGGTTTGGCGGCCCGGAAGTCCTGAAATACGGCGATTTGCCCGATCCTGCGGCAGCGCCGGGCGAGGTGCTCATTGACGTCCATGCCGCCAGCGTCAATGCCGCGGATTGGAAGTTTCGCGCCGGGCAATATGCGCGGCATGCGCAAACGAAATTTCCGCAAATTCCGGGGCGGGACTTTTCCGGCGTGATCGGTGCACTCGGCAGCGGCGTCGACGACCTCAAATTGGGTGACGCGGTGTTCGGCGTGCTCGAGGCCGGCCGCGAGGGCACTTATGTCGAGAAAATCGCGGTCAAGGCCGCCGTCGTCGCCAGAAAGCCCGGCGGGCTTTCGCATGTCAACGCCGCCGCCGTGGCGCTCACCGGTCTCACCGCGGTCAACTCCCTGGAAGACACGTTGCAGCTCAAGGCCGGCGAGACGATCTTGATCCAGGGCGGTGCCGGCGGCGTTGCGGGCTTCGCCATCCAATTGGCCAAGCATATCGGCGCCCGCGTCATCACCACGACGAGCGCGGCGAACCGCGACTATGTGCGCGGGCTCGGTGCCGATGAAGTCATCGACTACAACGCGCAGGATTTTACCAAGCTGGTCAGCGGGTGCGACGCCGTCTTCGATACGGTCGGCGGCGACGTGGCGCAGAAATCCTTCACCGTCCTCAAGCCGGGCGGCCGCGCCGCGTTCATCGCCTCCGGCGCCGAGGCGCCAAAACCTGATCGGCCCGATGTAACGTCGCTGCGGCCGCCGGTGCCCCGCTCCCGGAAAGCCATGGAGCGCGTTGCCGAGCTGGTTGCCTCCGGTGCCGTGCGACCGCCCGAGGTCAAGCTTTATCGTTTATCGCAAGCCGCCGACGCGCATCGACTAAGCGAGTCCCGTCACTTCCGCGGCAAGCTGGTCTTTCAGGTGCGGTAGAGCATGATCCCGAAAAGTGGATGCCGGTTTTCGGAAGAGATCATGCTCCAACAATAAGCTAGAGCGGGATGACGATTCGAAGATAAGTCGTTCCGCTTTAGTCACACGTGCTGGCCGCCGTTGATGTGGATCTCGGCGCCGTTCACATAAGACGCGGTGTCGGTGCATAAGACGTAGATGATCTTCGCCACCTCGTCGGGCGTGCCGAGCCGGTGCATCGGGATATTTTCCACGATCTTTTCCGTGCCCGGCGACAGCATTGCAGTGTCGATCTCGCCCGGCGCGATGGCGTTGACGCGCACGCCGCGCGAGCCGAAGTCGGCCGCCATCTCGCGGGTGAGCGCGGCGAGCGCCGCCTTCGACGTCGAATACGCCGTGCCGGCAAAGGGGTGCACCCGCGAGCCGGCGATCGAAGTGACGTTGACCACCGAGCCCTTGGCGGCGCTCAGCTCTTCCAGGAGCCCACGCGCCAGCATGATCGGCGCGAAAAAGTTCACCTGGAAAATATGATGCCAGTCCTCGCGCGAAGTTTCGATCGAGCCGAGCCGCTTGCCGCCGGCGGCTTTCGGCGAGATCGCGGCGTTGTTGACCAGCGCATGCAGCTCGCCATGGAGCCGGCGCTTGATCTCGGCGATGGCTTGCTCGGTACTTTCAGGATTGGCCAGGTCGACCTGGATATGATCATCGGGGCCGGCTTCCCACGGACAATTTTCCGGAAACGGATGACGCGAACAGGTGATGACGCGCCAGCCGGCGGCGGAGAAGCGCTTCACCGTGGCATGGCCGATGCCGCGGCTCGCCCCGGTGAGGAGCAAGGTGCGGCGCGGCTGGTTGCTGGTCGGCATATTTTTTCTTTAGCTCACGGATAAAGCCGCGTCTTGGTCCACGGCGCGGTCATGCTGGTGCGGGTGAAGGCGATGCGGTCGTGCAGGCGGAACGGCCGCTCCTGCCAGAATTCGATCTCGGTTGGCGCGACGCGATAGCCCACCCAATAAGGCGGCCGCGGCACCGTGCCGACGGCAAATTTCGCGGTAAAGCGTGCGATCGCCTTCTCGAAGGCCAGCCGGCTTTCCAGCGCCGCCGACTGTTTTGAGGCCCAGGCGCCGATCTGCGCCATGCGCGAGCGCGTCGCAAAATAAGCATCGGCTTCTTCGTTCGATACGTCCTCGACGGTGCCGCGCAGCCGTACCTGACGCTGCAACGATTTCCAATAAAACGTCAGCGCCGCATTCGGCGCGGCGGCGAGTTCGTGGCCCTTGATGCTGTCGGCATTGCTGTAGAACACGAAGCCGCGCTCATCGAAACCTTTCAGCAGCACCATGCGCGCATTGGGCAGGCGGTCGGCGTCGACGGTGGCGAGCGTCATGGCGTCGGGATTGACCGGCTCGGAGCGCTTGGCCTCGGCAAACCAGACGGCAAATAGGCGCAGCGGGTCGTCGGCCGCGGTGAAGTCACCGCCCGTTAACCATGCCGGGTGTTCAATGGGCGCCGCGTCGGACATTCTCGGAGTACCTAAGTGCCCTTCTGGGACGGTCGGGAAGCGTGCCGCCGGTCTCTATATAATGGAACGGCAGCGCCACGCCTATGTCGGCGGTTGCATGGCGTCGCGGTTATCGGGGCGGTCGTAAGCGCGCTTGTCGTCGCCGGCTGCTCCTACCGGCTCGCCTCGCTGGTTTCGCAGGACGATTCCGACACGCAGCCAACCGGCTCGATCGCCCAGCCGGCCGGCCAGCCCGTCGATGCCGTCGAACCCCCGGGGCCGGCGGAAGCCGATCTCGTCTATGCGCGCGCCGCCGCCTCGGACGCGCTCGCCCACGGGGCTAAGGATACGAGCGTGCCGTGGCACAATCCGCAAACCGGCGCCGGCGGCAATATCACGCCGCTCGCCACCTCCTATAGCGAAGGCGGCCTGCCGTGCCGCGATTTCCTGGCGAGTTACGTGCATGGCACGGCACAAGACTGGCTGCAGGGCGCCGCCTGCCGCACCGCCAGCGGCGCCTGGGAAGTGACGCGACTAAAGCCCCTCAAGCCAAGCTAAAGCGCCTATCATCGCTGCGAGCTTTGCGCCGATTCGCTTGTTGCATTGCGTGGCGAGCGTTTTACTCCCACATTGAAGCCGGTAGGAAACACGTGGGCGGGCGGGGCCGGCCCGAGAGATTTAGCGGAGTTCGATGGGGATGCGTGATCCCTATGAAGTCTTGGGCGTCAATCGCAAGGCGAGCGCGGGCGATATCAAGAGCGCCTATCGGCGGCTTGCCAAAAAACTGCATCCGGACGCCAACAAGAACGATCCCAAGGCGGCGTCGCGCTTTGCCGAATTGAACGCCGCGCACGAGCTGCTCGGCGACGACGACAAGCGCAAGGCGTTCGATCGCGGCGAGATCGATGCCGAGGGCAAGCCGCGCTTCCGCGGCTTCGAAGGATTCGGCGGCGGCCGAAGACCGGGTGGCGGGCCGGGTGGCGGCTTCGGCCCCGACGCGAATTTCGAAAGTTTCAATTTCGGGCCGGAGGGTTTTACGCGAACGACCCGGCGCGGGCGCGGCGGCGGCGGCGGCTTCGGCTTCGGCGGTTTCGAGGACATTCTCAAGGAAGCATTCGGACGCGGTGCGCGCGGCGGCGCCGGATCGACGTTCGAGCAGGAGGATTTCGGCGTCGGCGCCGACGTGCAAGCCGAAATGTCGGTGTCGCTGCCGGACGCCGCCAAAGGTTCCACGCAGCGCCTGCACCTGCCGAACGGCAAGAATGTCGACGTCAAAATTCCCGCCGGTATCACCAACGGTCAGCACATTCGGCTCAAGGGCCAGGGCATGGCGGGGCAGGCCGGTCCCGGCGACTTGCTCATCACCGTCTCGATCGCGCCGCACCCGGTCTTCACGCTCGAAGGCGCCGACGTGCGGCTCGATTTGCCGGTGACGCTTTACGAGGCCGCGCTCGGCGCCAAGGTGCGCGTACCGACGCTGGACAAGCCGGTCGAGATCGCGATCCCGCCATGGACCTCGAGCGGACGCACCTTCCGCCTCAAGGGCAAGGGATTTCCGGCCAAGACCGGGCGCGGCGACCTGCTTGCCACCGTCCGCATCGTGCTGCCCGAGCGCCACGACGCCGAGCTCGAAGAACTGATGAAGAAGTGGCAGCGCGAAAAACCGTACGATCCGCGCAAGGATATGTGACAACTACCCGCCCGCCGGCGTGCTGTGGCGGTCGATCTGATCGTAGGCGGCCTGCGCGATCTCGCGCAGCTTGTCGCGCTCCGCCGGCCCTGACAGGACGTAGGCGAGGTCGCCGTCGACCCAGTAATAGGCCGCATTCTGCGCTCCGGTCGTGTAGCGCAGCGCCGTGTCGCTATCGCTGGTGCGCCCGCAATAGAGCGTGAAGCGCTCGCCCGAAGCGTTTTCATACATGAAGAACGCGGTCGCTCCGGTCGGCCCCGGCAAGAGCCGGCCGCCCACGAGTTTTAATCCCATGCTGTCGAGTTCGGGCGCGCGCAACGGCGAGCCGACCCGTTTCGACAGCCATTGCACCAGATGCGGCCGCTGGTCGCCCGGCACTTCGACCGGGTGGCGGACCTCGACCACGTAGAGCCTGTAGGCATCGAGCGCGTCGGCGGTAAAGCGCGCCAGATCGGATGGGCTCGCTGCTTCGACGCCGCGGGCGGTCCAGCCGGTGACGCCGCCGACGAAAAAGGCCGCGACGATCGCGGCGGCCGCGGCGGCCATCGCGCCATAGCGCCGGCGCGTCAACCGCCGCACGTTGAAACGCTGCGGCGGCATTTCGTCGGCGACGGCGCCGTAACGCGCGCGGATGAGCTCGGCCTGCTTGCGCCAGGCGGCGACTTTGGCGGCATCTTCCGGATGCGTCGCGAGCCATGCCTCGACCGCGCTGACGCGGCCGGGCGGCAGTTCGCCGTCGACATAGGCGTTGAATTCGTCTTCGCCCACAAATTGGTCTCGATCGATCATCGTCTTCTCTCGCTATTCATTTCATTTCACGCGGCGCAACGCGGGACGCTCGCCGTCCAGATAAGCCTTGATTTGACTGCGGGCACGCGCCAGCCGCGACATCACCGTTCCGATCGGCACGCCCTGCACTTCGGCGACCTCGCGGTAGGTAAGGCCTTCGAGCACGACGAGCAGCAATGCCGAGCGCTGGTCCTCGGCGAGCTCGTCGAGTGCGCGTGCGATATCGCGGCTGCCGGATTCCGGGCCGCCTGTCGCCGCATCGCCGTCCTTGATCGACGTCAGCACCGGCCGCCGCGACAAGCTGCGCAGCCGGTTGCGATTGAGGTTGGTCAGGATGGTATAGAGCCATGCGCGGGTATCTCCGCCGTGAAACAAGTGCTCGGCGCGCAGCGCCCGGACCAGCGTATCCTGCACGATGTCGTCGGCCGTCTCGGCGTCGCGCGTCAGCGCACGCGCATAACGCCGCAGCGCCGGAATTGCCGCCTCGATCTGCTCCCGGAACTCGTTCAAGCAGTTCACCCGTCAAGGAACGTTAAGATCTGCGGCGGTTCGAGCGCTATTAACGACACATACGCATTCAACAACACCACCGGCGGCCGCCTATTCCGCGCGCTTGATGGCCCCATGACCCTATGCCATAGGAGGCCGGGTTTGGAAGTCGCCGTATGGGGTCAGGAGAATGGCCGAACTCTCGGGCCTCATGCGCGGCAAACGCGGCCTCGTCATGGGGGTTGCGAACCAGCGCTCGCTTGGCTGGGGGATTGCCAAAGCCTGCCGCGCGCACGGCGCCGAACTTGCTTTCACCTATCAGGGCGATGCGCTCAAGAAACGCGTCGAGCCGCTGGCCGAGCAGGCCGGCGGCATCGTCGTCGGCGATTGCGACGTGACAGTACCCGCGAGCATCGATGCCGCCTTCGCGGCCCTGCAGTCGGCCTGGGGCGCGATCGATTTTCTCGTCCACGCCATCGCGTTTTCAGACAGAGATCAGCTCGACGGCCGCTATATCGATACCACGGCCGATAATTTCACCAAGACCATGCTGGTGAGCTGTTACTCGTTCACGGCGCTGGCGCAGCGCGCCGAGAAGCTGATGCCGAACGGCGGCGCCATGCTCACGCTGACCTATTACGGCGCGGAGAAATGGATGCCGCACTATAACGTGATGGGGCTGGCCAAATCCGCGCTCGAAACCTCGGTGCGCTATCTCGCCGCCGATCTCGGCACCAAGAACATCCGTGTCAACGCCATCTCGTCGGGGCCGATCAAGACGCTCGCCGCTTCCGGCATCGCCGATTTCCGCTACATCCTCAAATGGAACGAGTACAACGCGCCGCTGCGGCGCAACGTCACTATCGAAGAAATCGGCGAGGCGGGAGCGTATCTGCTTTCCGACATGTCGCGCGGCGTCACCGGCGAGGTGCATCATGTCGATGCCGGCTATCACATCGTCGGCATGAAGCATCCGGACGCACCGGACATCACCGTCGGTGAGGAATGACGCAGCGGAATTTTCCGCTCATTCCCGCGGGATCGGGAATCCAGTAATTGTTTCAATGGGCACCCGCCGTCGCGGGGACGAGCGGCGATCCGAGCGTACCATGCCGGTCCTCTATTACGTTCGTCACGGCGAGACCGACTTCAACGTCGAGGCACGGCTGCAAGGCCGTCGCGACACGGAACTGAACGCGCGCGGCCGGCAACAGGCCGCCGAATGCGGCGAATTGCTGCGCGATTTGTTCGTACGCGACCGGCGCCAGCCCACGGACTTCGCCTATGTGTCGAGCCCGCTCAAGCGGGCGCGCGGCACCATGGAAGTGTTGCGCGCCAGCCTCGGGCTCGATCCGCGCGCTTACGCCGTCGACGAGCGGCTGATGGAAATCGCCTACGGCGACTGGGAAGGATTGACGTTGCCGGAAATCGACGCCCGGATGCCGGGCATGCTGGCGAAACGCGAGCAAGACAAATGGGATTTTGCGCCGCCCGGCGGCGAAAGCTATCGCGATCTCACGGCCCGCATCGGCGCCTGGTATGCGGGCCTGACGCAGGACACCGTGGTCGCCGCGCACGGCGGCGGCGTCCGCGCGCTGATGGCGTTGTTGCATTTGCAGCCGCAGGAGGAAGCGACCCATGCGCAAATCGTGCAAGGCGTCGTTTATGTGTTTTCCGACGGCAAGATGGCGCGCTATGCGTAGCAGGCCTATTTCGTGGTCTTACTGGCTTCCGTGACCCTAGACGGCTCGATGCGATAGAGAACGAAGCGCTTGCCGGTGAATATTTCGGTCAGATGGGTCGGATCGGGATTTTCGAAGCCGGGTTTGGTGAACAGCACGTACAGGTAGTCGTAATCCGACTTCCAGAGCCGCCAATAGTCCGCGTCAACTGTGGCTCCGTGATCAGCGACTTCCACAAGATTCCCGATCTGGGGCGGCGTGCCGTCCTCGGTATCGACCCGGTTGCGATAATGGGGGCGGGCATGCATGATCTGCTTGCCGACGACCGTGAATGCCGTTGTCACCAGGGCCGAGCGGTCGATGATCGCGATGCAATCGGCATGGACGAGGCCGTAATCGCGGACGCTGTCGCCGCCATTTGGGTCCGCATACGCGACCAGTACTTTCGTGCCGCGGTTGACGAGTTGCACCGACTTGCGGAACAATTCGATGCCGAACGAAAGACTCGTCCATTTGCTCTCGACCTCGGCCACCCGCATGGCCAGGAGCAGCACCACGGCGACCGCAAAGCCCTGCCGCACGATGGGTTGGCGAAAGTCGACATCGATGCAGGCCACCAGGAGGAACGCCAGAGATATCGGCAGCCGCTGATCAGCCATGTAGGTGTCGAACAAGACCCGCGGCAACGCCATGTAGATAATGGCCCCGACCGCCAGCAGCGCCAGCCCAAGTGGGTGGAACGACAGCGCCCGCTCGCGCAGCGCCCAGCCCGCCAGGAATGCGATGACGGCGGCAAGCACCCACGCGACTGAGTCCGAGTAGACGTCGATGACGTAGATGAGGCCGTCGATCTTGCCGTCAAGCTCCCAGGAATAGCTCTGCCACAGCCCCCAGGTCGGGCTCATCATCAAGAGCGGCAGCACCGGCAGGAACGGCAGGCCGGTGATCACAAAATCGAGGATCAGCCACGGCAGCGTCCGGCGAGCGGCGTCACGACCGGAAGAGCGGCGCAGGCGCGCACATGCGGTCCACAAGCGGTGCGACTCGAATGCCAACAGCCCGACGCCGTAGACCCCGAGCGCGAACAGGTGGCAAAAGAACAACGCAAGGACGAACAGCGCCGATACCAGGAGCCGCAGCGCGCGGCTGCGCTCGCGCAGCCCGACCCAGGCCACCAATGCCCAGAGCACGAGCCCGATGCCGAAGACGTAGTTCATCGTGCCCACGAGGAAGACGTTGTTGTAGAGCAGCGGAAACGCGATCAGCGGCAGCGCGGACCAGCGCCCATAGAGCTGACGATGGAGCGCCACCGTGGCCGACAGGATCAGCGCGAAGCTCAAGATCGTATAGACCTGCCCTGCCAAATAGACGTTCATCACCCGCTCGAACAGCGGCACGATTAGGTCCATCATCAGGTTCGGGATCACCTGCCAGTCGATCTCGTAGTAACGGGAAAGATCGGGATCGCTGTTGATCGTCGCGATAATATGCATGCGCGCGAGGTGATTGATATAATCGGAAATCGGCGGCAACGGATGGCGCAGGATCGGTATTGACGTGATCGCCATCAGCACCACGAACAAGATTGCGATCTTACCCTTGCTGAAATCGCCCGGGCGCGGCGCGCACGCGTTTTTGGCAACGGAATTCGTGCGCGCGAGGCTCAACAAAGGTGTCACATCGACCATAGGGGGCTCTAACGAAGCAAAACAGGAACGCGCCGGTAGGCGAAGCGGAAACCAAGCCGCCCGAACCTGGGGGTGAATACCCCGTGGCTGCTGGGGACGCAGGATGAACGTCGAACTATTTCAACGATGGCACAGTCACGGTTACGCCGCAAATAGAAAATTGAAATAACTCTGATTTTTCCGTGGCTTAACGGATATTCAGGTTGTCATGAAGCGCCGTTCAGCGAGATGAATGCAGCATGAATGTTTGTAGTAAGGTGGCTTAAGCGCCGCGCATTCCATCGGCAAGATTTCGCAAGCGCGAGATCGACGCACGGTTTTTGCCGCAGATGCGAACGGCGTAACGCGAGCCCGGAGCGGATTTGACCCGATGGAATGCGCGGGCTACCAACCCCGCGCCTATTCAGCCAAGCCATTCAGCGTCATCAGTGCGTCATGTCATTCAATACTTTCGGTCATTTATTCCGGGTCACGACCTTCGGCGAAAGCCACGGGCCGGCGATCGGCTGCGTGGTCGACGGTTGCCCGCCGCGCATTGCACTGACCGAGGCCGACATCCAGCCCTATCTCGACCGGCGCCGGCCCGGCCAGTCCCGCTATACGACGCAGCGCCAGGAACCCGACACGGTAAAAATCCTCTCCGGCGTATTCGTCGATGAGGCAACCGGCGCGCAACTGACGACCGGCACGCCGATCGCGCTTGTCATCGACAATGTCGATCAGCGTTCGAAGGATTATTCCGACATCAAGGACAAATATCGGCCGGGCCACGCCGATTACACCTACGACGTCAAATATGGCTTGCGCGATTACCGCGGCGGCGGCCGCCAGTCCGCGCGCGAAACCGCGATGCGGGTCGCCGCCGGCGCCATCGCGCGCAAAATCGTACCGGGATTGAAGGTGCGCGGCGCGCTGGTGCAGATGGGGCCGCATCGCGTCGATCGCGCGCGCTGGGATTGGGCCGAAGTCGAGCGCAATCCGTTCTTCTGCCCAGATGCCGCGACCGCCGCCATGCTCGGCGACTATCTCGACGGCTTGCGCAAGCGCGGCTCGTCGATCGGCGCGGTCATCGAGGTCGTTGCCGAAGGCGTGCCGGCGGGGCTCGGCGCGCCGGTCTACGGCAAGCTCGACGGCGATCTCGCCGCGGCGCTGATGAGCATCAATGCGGTCAAGGGTGTGGAGATCGGCGCCGGTTTCGCCGCCGCCGAGCTCGCCGGCGAGGAAAACGGCGACGAGATGCGCATGGGCAATGACGGCAAGCCGCGCTTCCTGTCCAATAATGCCGGCGGCATTCTCGGCGGGATTTCGACCGGGCAGCCGGTGGTGGCGCGCTTTGCGGTCAAGCCGACATCTTCGATTCTCATTCCGCGCCGCACCGTCGATCGCTACGGCCATGAGACGGAAATCTCGACCACCGGCCGTCACGATCCGTGCGTCGGCATTCGCGCGGTGCCCATCGGCGAAGCCATGGTGGCCTGCGTGATCGCGGACCATTATCTACGCCAGCGCGGCCAGGTCGGCGATGCCCCGGCGTGGCCGTTTCCGCCGCCGGCGCGCTGACGGTACGGTGGGGGTCGATGAAAGAATGAATGACGCGCACCAACGTATCCAATCGGTTATCGCCGCCTTTGCGCGCGGCGATCTCGTCATCGTCGCCGATGACGACGACCGCGAAAACGAAGGTGATCTATTCGTCGCGGCGAGCCTGTGCACGCCGGAGAAGATGGCCTTCATCATCCGCAATACGTCCGGCATCGTCTGCGCGCCGCTGGCGCCGGAGGAGGCGCGGCGGCTGCATCTCGATCCGATGGTGGCGCTCAACGACGCGCCGCTCGGCACCGCGTTCACCGTTTCGGTCGACGTCCGCCACGGCCTCACCACCGGGATTTCCGCCGAAGAACGCAGCAATACCGTGCGCGCGCTCGCCAACGGCAATTGCGGGCCTGCCGATTTCGTGCGGCCCGGGCACGTATTCCCCCTGGTGGCGAAGGTGGGCGGCGTGCTGATGCGCTCGGGCCATACCGAAGCTTGCGTCGACCTCTGCCGGCTCGCCGGATTGCCGCCGGTCGGCGTGCTTGCGGAACTGATGAACGACGACGGCACGGTGATGCACGGCCCTGAGCTTGCCGCCTTCGCCGAGCGGCAAAAACTGCACCGCATCACCATCGCCGAGCTGATCGCCTACCGCCAGGCGCGCGACAAGCTGATCGAGCGGGTCGGCGAATTTCCGGTCAAATCCGAGATCGGCACGCTGACCGGTTATGCCTTCATCACGCCGTTCGATGCGGTTCATCACATGGCCTTCGTTTATGGCCACGTCGGCGACGGCAATAACGTGCTCACCCGGCTGCACCGCGCCGACATCATCTCCGACGTGTTCGGCGGCGCCAAGATGATCCACCAGGCGCTCGGGCGCTTCAAAGCGGAGGGCAGGGGCGTGCTGGTGCTGCTGCGCGACGGCACCGCGGGCGTGCCGGTCATCTCGATCCCCAAATCGTC
Organism: uncultured Alphaproteobacteria bacterium; assembly: GCA_963823225.1. GTDB lineage: Bacteria > Pseudomonadota > Alphaproteobacteria > Rhizobiales > Xanthobacteraceae > BOG-931. The sequence continues at coordinate 524,238 of CAWGKM010000003.1, forward strand.
CGACACCGCGTCCGGCGAAGCGCGCACGCGGCAATGGCGCGAGGTCGGTCTTGGCGCGCAAATCCTCAAGGACCTCGGCGTCAATTCCATCAGGCTCATCACCTCGTCGCGGCCGCCCACGACCTATATCGGCCTGTCCGGCTTCGGCATCGAGATCGTGGGAACGGAGTCGGTCGAAGCGTAAGCGGCGCTGTGCCCGGCGATGCCGAACCGGCGGCTCGCGCGAGCCGACGCAGCCGGGTTGGCGGTGCGGCAATCGCGCTTATAATCGGTGTTGGACGGCTTGGTGCGCGATCGCGGCGGGGCAACGCGCAGAAATTGAAAATCGTAATTGGGGGAAAAACATGAGTAACGTCGCCGCAACTTCGACCGCGGGTCCGACCGTCGGTCAGATTTATAAAGTGGCGCTGGCGAGCATCGTCGGCTCGGTGATCGAACAATACGACTTCCTGGTCACCGGCGTCATCGCAGCCACCGTCTGGGGCGGCATCTTTTTCAAGCTGCCCGGCCTTGCCGCCGTTGCCGCCGCGATCAGCGTCTACGGTCTCGGCATCATCATCCGTCCGGTCGGCGCCTACATTTTCGGCAATATTGCCGACGTGTACGGCCGCAGGGACGCGATGGTCTACGCGCTGGTGCTGATGGGCGTCGCCACGCTGGCGATTGGCTTGACCCCGACCTATGACAGCATCGGCGTGATCGCGCCGGTGCTGTTGATCGTGTTCCGGCTGCTGCAAGGCATCAGCTTCGGCGCCGAATTCGGTACCGCCTCGACCTGGGTGGTCGAACAGGCGGCGCGATCGAAGTACCGTGCCTTTTGGGGCGCGTGGGTCGGCTTTGCGATTCCGATCGGGCTTCTGCTCGGCTTCGGTTCGGTGATCTTCGTCAAATCGCTGATGACGCCGGAGGATTTCACGGCCTGGGGCTGGCGCATCTTCTTTTTCGTCGGCTTCCTGGTGGCGATCGTCGGGCTCATCATCCGCACCCGCACCATGGACAGCTTCGTGTTCGAGCAGCACAAGGCGCAGGTCGCGATCCTGAAATATCCCGCCAGCCAGGTCTGGCGCGAAATGCCGTGGACCATTCTGCGCACCTCGCTGGTGAACGCCATGTTCGGCGGCGCGTTCTTCCTCTACTTCGTGTTCGGCACCGGCTACATGAAGGCGGTCGGCTTTACCGGAAACCAGCCCGAGGAGATCGGGTTGATCGCCGCGGCTTTCATGCTGGTGTTCATGATCATCGGCTCGTTCCTCGCCGACTACATCAATCGCCGCACCATCTTGTTGACCGCCGCCGCCGTCTTCCTGATTTTCGCCCTGCCGTATTCTACCTGGTCAATACCGGCAGCTTCCTGTTAGCGACAATCGCCGAGATCATCGGCTTCGTGTTCGGCTTCGGCTACGGCGCGATCCCGACTTTCTATACCGAGAATTTTCCGACCCGCTATCGCGCTTCGGGCGCGAGCGCGGCTTATCAACTCGCGCAGGTTTACGGCGGCGGCTTGATCCCAATTGTCGCCGGGCAGATCCTGCGCGTCTACGGCATTCACGACGCCTATCTTTATATCGGGCTTTTAGTGATGTGCTATGCGGTGGCGGCGATCGTCGCGATTATCCGCACACCGGAAACCAAGGGCGCCAATCTCGAAAACTGATAAACTGCCGACCCAAGTTCGAATTGGTCATCAATCTCACGACCGCCAAGGCGCTCGGCATTGATTTGCCGACATCCGTTCTGCTCCGCGCCGACGAGGTGATCGAGTGAAGCGGTAACCTAGTCGTTGCTGCAGCACACGACCAAGATACTGACGGTTGGAGCATTGGGAAATGACATCGCCGCGCCCGGCATTGTGCACGCCGCGGCCTCCAGCGCCGCGTCGGAAATTTCGAAAGCGAGGATGTCGGCGTCGTTCGGTTGCGGATCGTCCTTGGCATTAGCGTTCATGGCATTAATCCTTCGCTGGTCGCGTCAGCTCGCCGGCTGCGCCCGGTTCGGGAACAATTGCGGCCGCAGCTTTGGATGGCAGCCCATCATCTTCGGCGCGTACGGCGTCTCGGCGCCGAGTTCCTCGGCGGCGTGCCAGGCCCAATTGCGGTCCCACATGGCGCCGCGCGCGAGGCAGATCATATCGCTCATGCCGGAGGCCACGATGTCCTCGGCCTGTCGGTAGCCGGCGATCAGGCCGACGGTCATGGTGGTGATGCCGCTTTCCTTTTTCACCTTGGCGGCAAATGGCGCTTGGTAACCGGGCGCGAGCGGTATCTTCTGCCGCGGATCGAGCCCGCCGCTGGACACGTCCATGTAGTCCATGCCGCGTTTCTTCATCTCCTTCGCCAGGATGACGGTTTCCTCCGGCGTCCAGCCGCCGTCGACCCAATCGGTGGCGGAGACACGCATGCCGAGCGGCTTGTGCTCCGGCCATACGGCGCGCACCGCCTCGTACATCTCGATTGCAAAGCGCATGCGGTTTTCGGTCGAACCGCCATATTCGTCGGTGCGCTTGTTGGAGAGCGGTGAGAGGAATTGATGGGCGAGATAACCGTGAGCGCCGTGCAGCTCGATCACGTCATAGCCGATGCGCTCGACGCGTTTGGCCGCGTCGGCAAATTCGCCGATGCAGCGCTTGATGTCCTCCTTGGTCATGGCGTGGGGCATCGGCCAGCCGGTGTCATAGGGAATCGCCGACGGCGCTTCCGGCGTCCAGCCGCCTTCCTCCTTGGTCAGGATCGGCTTGCCGCCCGCCGCCGGCGGCGTCGTCGGCCCTTTACGCCCGGCATGCGCAAGCTGCACGCCGAGTTTGGCGACGCCGTAGGTCCGGCAGAAATCGTGCACCCGCTTGAGCGCTTTCTCGTTGTCGTCGGACCACATGCCGGCGCATTTCGGCGAAATCCGTCCCTGCGGATTGACGTTGGTCATTTCGCACATCACCAGCCCCGCGCAGCCGAGCGAGAAACTGCCGAGATGCATCAAGTGCCAATCGTTCGCCGAGCCATTATCGGAATTGTATTGGCACATCGGCGAGACCACGACGCGATTGGCAAGAGTAAGCCCGCGCATGGTGATGGGCGAAAACAGAACGCTAGCCATTGTTGCGGATCCTTTGATGCTGAGATTTGACCGACCGGCAAGTGCAATATCACAAAATTGGAATTGTGCGTACACCTCCGCCAATCCTTATCCCGCCCGCGGTGATCGAGCCGGGGCGGCAGGATCAATCGGTCGCACCCTCGGCTATCCGGCCGAGGCGGGACGGGAGCCCACCGTCGATTGCCCGCTTCTACGTCGACTCCTCTAGTGGCACTCACAAGCAAGCACGATTTAGACTGCATAGACCTCGGGGTTGATGCAGTTCGGCGGCTGTAGCCCCTGAAGGACTGCCATGATGTTATCGACCACGATATGCGCCATTGTTTCGCGCACTTCCATCACCGCACTGCCGAGATGTGGAGTGAGCACGACGTTGGTCAGATTCAAGAGCGCTGGGTCAACGACAGGCTCATTCTCGAACACGTCGAGACCTGCACCCGCGATTTGCTTTTCTGCAAGCACACGCGCGAGCGCCTTTTCATCCACGATTGGACCGCGCGAAGTATTGATCAAAAATGCAGTGCGTTTCATCAGTCGGAACTCGCGTTCCCCGAGCATATGACGCGTGTCAGGCTTCAGCGAAGGATGCAATGATATGAAATCGGATTCAGCCAACAGCTGGTCGAGCGGCACGAATGTCATGCCGAGCTTCGCCTCATCGGCCTCGGCCATGCGGTGCGGGCCACAATAAAGAATGCGCATGCCGAAACCTGTCGCGCGCCGTGCTACGGCTTGACCGATCCGCCCCTTGCCGCCGACAAGACCGAGCACCTTGCCCCAGACCCGCACACCGGCGAGACGGTTTGACTGCGCGCCCGGAAACAAGCCGGCGTGGACGAGTCGGTCGCCCTCTACGATGCGGCGCGCAACCGTGAGCAAGAGACCGAAATGCAAGTCAGCGGTAGCCTCGGTAACGGCGACCGCCGGGATTACGGTGACGGGAATCCTGCGCACCGTCGCCGCGGCTACATCGATGCGGTCTGCGTTGGCCGACATCGAGGCGATCGCCTTGAGCTTCGGGTTCGCGGTGAGTACGTCGGAATCGACCGTGTCGTGCAGCAGCGCAAAGAGGATGTCGTGCTCGCGAACAGCAGCACAGAGCCTGTCCTTCGCGAGGATACGATCGCTATCGGGATTGACTTCCACGTCGGCAACCGAGCGAAGCCGCTCAAGCGCGCTTCCGGCAATCGGCTGCGTGATAAAAATCCGAGAGCGCGTCAACTCCGAAACTCCCCGTGACTTCGTCTATGGAAAATATTTACATTTCGGGCGAATCCGCCGTGCCGCCGACGCCCTAGCTGATCATGAGCGCGGCGCGCCCAATGACCGCGCCGCGTTCCACACGCTCGTGCAGCGCTTCGGCCTCTGCCATAGGCCGGATGTCGCTGACCAAAGGCCAGACCTCGCCGCGCGCAACGAGATCGAACGTCTCCAGGATCTCGAGGCGCGTTACGTATCGGCTGCCCAGCACAGTTTGCTCCTTGTACAAGAGGTCTTTTGCCGACACTTGGAATGACTTCCCGGCGCCGCCCAGAGTTACCATACGCCCGCGTCGAGCGAGTGCTTGGGTGGCGGCTTCCAATGTCGAAGTAGCCGAAACGTAATCGACGGCAACGTCGACGCCTTGACCTCCCGTAAGATCGAGCAATGCTTCCAGCACATTGCTCTCCGCAGCATTGACCACCTCGTCGGCGCCCGCCTTGCGGCAGGCGTCGAACTTGTCAACGGCGACATCGACGGCAATCACCTTGGCACCTGCCCACTTCGCCATCATCAGCTGATGGATGCCGAGGCCACCGCCGGCACCAAATACCGCGACGGTCTCCCCAGGCCTAACCTGTGCCCGCTTGAGTACCTTGTAAGGCGTGGCGAGCGCGTCGGTGACCACACCGATCTCGGCCGGATGCGCCTTATAATCTAACCCAGGTGGCAGTTTGAGAAAGATATGGGCCGGAAGTTTGATGTACTCGGCATAGCCGCCGTCGCAATCGATCCCGACATTTCCGCCGGTATTAAGACACAACGGCTCCAGATTGGCGTAGCACCAACGGCAGTGTCCGCAATTAAGATAATAGTAGGCGGTGACCGGGTCTCCGACCGCAAGTCCCCGCACGCCGGCGCCGACCTCAACGATCTCTCCGGTGATTTCGTGCCCGATCACGCGCGGAAACTTGGCCAACGTTCGGCCGGCTTTCACGTGTTGGATCGTAAGCCCGGACCCACAACTAATCACGCGCGCGACGGCTTCGCCCGGGCCTGCCACCGGATCCGGAAGTTCCGTCATCTCGAATGGCGCGTTCGGCCCTCGCAGAACCATTGCTTTCATCGGATCATCCTGATTCGAATGCGCGGGTTATTGAAACATAAAATTCGCGGCCTTCAGACACAGTGTCCGGTTGACGCCGTCCGAATGCAGAAAAGCTGCGGCGTCGCGCACCAGCTTCTCGACCCCGACTTCCTTCATGTAGCCATGGCCGCCATGGATCTCGAGACACCACGTAGCGATCTTCCACGCCGCCTGCGAAGCCATCACTTTCGGCAGCACGCCCAAGGTTTTGTCCCAGCCTTGCTCCTGATGGTCCGCCAGCCAGCACGCGCGGTGGATATAGGAACGTGAGGCATCGATCAGCATTTTCATTTCGGCAAGCTGCGCCCGGATTCCGTCGTGTTCGATCAGTGGCTTGCCACCCTGAATGCGCATTTTGGCCCAATCGACCGCTTTGCGATACAGCGCGACCGCGACCCCTAGCGCCGAGGCCCCGGCATAAGCGTTCGACTGCGGGAAGAATTCACTTAGGACCTTGAAGCCTTCGCCGACCTTGCCCACGACGTTCTCGTCTGGGATAAAACAATCTTGAAAGATAAGCTCGGCATTGTTGGCGAGGCGCTCGCCCATCTTGTCGTGCACGCGGCCGATACTGAAACCGGGTCGCTCCCGTTCCAGCAGGAAGCAGGTCGTTCCCTCGGCCATCGGCTTGCCTTTCTCGCTCTGCGCGAACAGCAAGTAGTAGCTCGCACGGTTGCCGTTTGAAATGAAATGCTTCATTCCGTTGACAATCCAGCCGCCCTTGGCCTTCTCTGCGGTGGTTCGGAATGGCACGGGGAACGGTAGGAAATAGTTGGATGCGTTGTCGGGCTCGGTAATCCCGATCGCCAACATGCCGCGCGGGTCTTGCGCGAACCGTGGCAAAACACGCTCCTGCTGCTCTTTAGTGAGCGCTTTTTGCATGATCTGCGCAATTTTCAACGTTTGAGCAAAAATGACCGACACGCCGAGATCGCCGATCCCCAGTTCCTCGATCACCATCGAGGTGGTGAGGGAATCGGTTCCAAGGCCGCCCCATTTATCGTCTAGCGTCATAGTGCGGATTCCAACCGCGTGGGCCTTCTCGACGATTTCCCAGGAAAAGCCCTCCGCCGGATCGAGTTTAGCATCAAGCATCGCCGCCCGCGGCTTGACCTCCGCATCGACGAAACGCGAGACAGTCTCCACGATGGCACGCTGGTGTTCACTCTGTGTGAAGATGTCTTCCACGTCATATCTCCGTTGAACGGTTCGTGTTTTCGCGCATTTCTATTTTATACCCAGTCCGAGCATTTGAAGTCCGAACTATTCAGCTCAACGCTGGGCGTCAGCCATTGCTCACGACGTCGCCTGTTGGAAGAATGCTCGGATGATTTTCCAGACAATATCTTGAACCTGCGGCTCGACGCGCACTAGCAGAACCACGGCGCCTATCGAACTCGCTGAAGATGGCTCTTCGAGCCCACCTTCCCCTTTTTGCTGTATCAATTGCCTATGATACCTAGTCCGTTATTATCGAGTTGCTCATTAATCTATCCGAGTTGCTTTGATCTTGATCAAATTCTCCTATCGGCTGTGCGACGCGCCCAAAGGCGAGCTATGGGAACGATGTCGTGATGCTCCGTCGCGCGTGAGTGCGGCGAAACGACACTCAGCACCATCCTTGACTCGGGCTGCTCATTTGCCTGCATCATCGGGCATATGCAAGAAGGCCCTCCCATGATCAAAGTTGAAGCGTGATCGGCGCCGCATAAGCAGTCGGCCTGCGAGCAAAAGAGCAGATTCGGTTTATCTCAACAGGTATGTCAGGTTGGTAAGGATGCAGTCCGCGGGCGCGCTCGTCGCCCAGGGGTTGCGATGCGGACGCCGAACGACTTTAATCGATTTTGGCCGGTCTTTGGTTGGGCCTGCGACGCTCACGGTGAGTGCTCTTTGACAAGGGCTTTACTGCACGAAAATGAACACGCATTTCTGGGTGATCCAAGCTTTCAACGGCATATCTTACGGTGCGCTGCTGTTCCTTGTGGGTAGCGGCCTGTCTTTGATTTTCGGCGTCATGCGGATCGCCAATCTTTCTCATGGCGCCTATTTCCTTTGGGGCGGCTACATCGCACTTTCGGTGATCAACGCCACAGGCTCGTGGACCCTGTCGATTCCAGTGGCCGGGCTCGCCGTCGCGCTGATTGGCCTGGCGATGGAGCGCGTATTTCTGCGCCCCCTGGGTTTTGAAACGTTGCGGCAGATGCTGCTCACGGTGGGCTTTGCCTACCTGTTCCAGCAGGGCGCGCTCGACATCTGGGGCGGCAATAATATGGACATTAATCCGCCCGCAATGCTGACAAAAAGCATCGTAATCGGCGGGATGTACTTTCCGGCCTACCGGATTTTCATGATCGCGCTCGCCCTGGTCATCGGCGTCACGCTATGGCTGGTGATGGAAAAAACCCGCATGGGCGCCGCCGTGCGCGCGACCGTGGACGACGCGCAGATGGCGCGCGGCGTCGGCATCGACACCAACCGTATCTCGATGTTCATTTTCGCGCTCGGCGCGTTTCTGGCCGCCGTCGGTGGCGTGACCGGCGGCGGCTTTCTCGGCGTCTATCCCGGCCTCGATTTTGAGATGCTGCCTCTGGCGTTCGCGGTTGTCATCGTCGGCGGTATGGGAAGCCTGAGCGGCGCCGCGATCGGCGCGCTGGCGATCGGCCTCGCCGATAATTTCGGCAAGGCGCTGTTCCCGGAGATTTCTTATTTCACACTCTACGCGCCGATGGTCCTAATCCTGGCGATTAAGCCGACCGGCCTGTTCGGACGCTAGTGGGCACCGAGCGATGGTAAGCCAGCAAATCAAGATCGCGATGGTCGCCACCGCCCTGGTGGCGTTCGCCTCAATCATTCCACATTCAGGCTCGTTTGTCATACTGCTGGCGACGCGCGCAATGGCCTTCGCCATTCTCGCCATGAGCGTCGACCTCCTGCTCGGCTACACCGGCCTCGCATCGATGGGGCAAGCCGCCTATTTCGGTGCTGGCGCCTATCTCACCGCTATTCTGGCCGCCAAGTTTCATTTCGGCCTGGGCTGGGATTTCTGGCTGGTGGTCGTGCTCGGTATTCTGATTGGCGCTGCGCTGGCGGCGCTATTCGGGCTGTTCGCGTTACGCGCCGGCGGCGATTATTTCCTGATAATCACGCTCGCGCTCGGCCAATGCGTCTGGGGCATGGCCTATCGCTGGAATTCGCTCACCGGCGGCGACAACGGCATCAATCTCAACGCCCGGCCGAGTTTCGGTCTCGATCTGGGAAACGAGGTGACGTTCTTCTACCTTGTGTTTGCGTTTTTCGCCGCGTCCATGGGGCTGATGTATGTGTTGGTGCGCTCACCGTTCGGCCGTAGCCTGACCGGCATCCGCGAGCGCGAACTGCGCATGCAGATACTCGGCTACAACACCTGGCTGCACAAATACATCGCCTTCATGATTGCCGGTGGCTTCGGCGGTCTTGCCGGTGTACTGTGGGCGTTCACCAATGGTCACGTCAGCCCAGAAACGGTCGTCTTGACCACGTCTGTGGACGCACTGCTAATGGTCGTGCTCGGTGGCGCCGGCACGCTGGTCGGCGCCGCCATCGGCACTGCCATCGTGTTCGGATTGCGCGAATATCTCAGCACGCTGGTGCCGTGGTGGCAGTACGTGCTCGGCGGCGTCTACGTACTGACGATTCTCTATCTGCCGATGGGCCTGATGGGAATCCCGTCGCGTCTACGGCAGCGATTCGCATCTCAAGGCAAACAAAAAGGTTCGAAGAGACTGGCAACGAATGCTTCCTGACCTACGTCGGGAAGACGACGGCAACAAGGGAGTGATGACAATGTCAAACAAACTGCGAAAAATACTATTCGGCAGCTGTGTCGCAGTCGGCCTCGCTGCGGCAGCGCCGGCCAGCGCGGAAGAACTGCGCATAGGCTACATCGCATCAACCACCGGCATCTACGCCCAGGTTGGCGCGGACATGGTCAACGGCTTCCAGATGTATCTCGACGAGCACAACGGCAAGCTCGGCGGCGCCGACGTGAAACTCATCGTCGAAGACGACCAAGGCAAGCCGGACGAAAGCGTCACCAAGGCCAAGAAGCTGATCCTGCAAGACAAGGTGGATATGATTATCGGCGGATTTCTGGCCTCCACCGGTTACGCGCTGGCGCCGGTAAGCACCGCCGAGAAGACGCTTTACATCTCCACCGTCTCATCAGCCGACGATCTGACGCAGCGGCAACTCAGCAAGTATCCATATTTTCTCCGCACCAGTTATTCGAGCTCGCAGCCGACACATCCGCTCGGCCAGTGGGCCTGCGACCAAGGTTACAAGAAGATCGTCACGATCGGCGCGGATTATGCTTTCGGCTACGAATCCGTCGGCGGTTTCCAGAAGGCGTTCGAGGACTGCGGCGGCAAGATTATCCAGAAGATCTGGCCTCCGCTAGGCACCAAGGATTTCGGGCCTTACATCCCGACGATCAAGAGTGACGCCGACGCGGTGTTCTCGCTGATGGTGGGGCCGATGTCGCTGCAATTTCCCAAGCAGCTGCGTGACTCTGGTTATACAAAGCCGCTCATCGGCGGCGGCACCAGCTACGACGAATTCGGACTGCCGTTCATGGGCGATGAGGTGATCGGCGACGTCTCCGCGCTGCATTACAGCGCCGCGCTCGACACGCCGGCGAATGAAAAGTTCGTCAAGGCGTACCGGGCAAAGTACGGCAAAGTACCGTCTTACTACTCGGAAAACAACTACACCGCCGGAATGTGGCTTGATGCGGCGATGACGAAGGCCGGCGGCAAATTTCCCGGTCCGGAACAGTTCATCAAAATTATGCAGGGCATCAAGCTCGACGCCACACGGGGCCCGGTCGAACTCGACGACATGCGCAACCCGATCCAGAACATCTACATCAAGAAAGTCGAGAAGAAGAAGATGTTCGGTTATGACAAGGACGAGCTGTGGAACGTCGTGATCAAGACCTACCCGCACGTCAGCCAGTTCTGGACTTACGGGAAAGAGAAGTTCCTCCAGCAGCCGGTCTATGACCGCGACTTCCCACCCTGTAAGTTCTGCGAATAACAAAAACAAATGCCGGGGCTCTGTAACAAGGGCCTCGGAAAATCTTTCGACCGGTCAGAGGATTGCGAGCGTGAATAGCGACAGCGGCGCAATTTGCGATGCGCCCGTTCTCGAGTTGAAAGACCTGTGCAAGAGCTTCGACGGTCTGCGCGCGGTGCGGGGCGTCACGCTCACCATCAAGCCGGGCGACCGCAAGGCCATTATCGGACCGAATGGCGCCGGGAAGACCACCCTGTTCAACGTCATCACCGGCATCTTCCCGGCGACGGCAGGACAGGTGATGCTGTTCGGACAGGACGTCACCGATTGGCCGAGCCACCGGCGCACCGCGCTCGGGATGGCGCGCACCTTCCAGGTCACCACACTGTTTCCTAAATTGACCGTGCTCGACAACGTGCTGCTGGCGATCGAGGGTCTGCGGCCGTCGAAATTCGTGATGTGGCGCTTCATGTCGTCGTACCGGGAGATTTACGACAAGGCTCATCATCTGCTCGAACAAGTGGGATTCCTCGACCGCAAGGATGTGGAAGTGCGCCATCTTTCCCACGGCGAGCAGCGTCAACTCGAAATCGTGCTCGGCTTGGCCAGCGACCCGAAAATCCTGCTGCTCGACGAGCCGGCCGCCGGCCTGTCCTCGGGCGAATCCACCGAGATGACCGCGTTCCTGATGAAGCTCGATCCTAGACTCGCGATCCTGCTGATCGAGCACGACATGGACGTGGTGTTCGACGTGGCGTCGGAAATCTCGGTTCTTCACTTCGGCGAAGTGCTGGAGACCGGCACGCCGCAACAGATTTATTCAAGCGCCAAGGTGCAGGAAATCTATCTGGGGACCGAATGACATCATGGCGATTCTCGAGGTCCAGGATATTCACACCTATTACGGGGACGCCTACGTTCTCCAGGGGCTATCCCTGCGACTCGAGCAGGGACAGATTCTCGGTCTGCTCGGGCGCAATGGCGTCGGCAAGACCACGCTAGTGAATTCGATCGTCGGCTTCACTCCGCCGCGCCGTGGCAAGATCGTATTCAAAGGCGACGACATCACGCAGAAATCCTCGTTTGAGATCGTGCGCGGCGGCATTGGCCTGGTCCCGCAGGGTCGCCGCATGTTTCCGACGCTTGGCGTGGAAGAAAACCTGCTGGTCGCCGAGCGCAGCTTCGATCGCCATCGCTGGAATCTCGAACGCGTCTACAAACTATTCCCGCACCTTCGCGAGCGCCGCCACCAGCGTGCGAAAACGCTCTCCGGTGGCGAACAGCAAATGCTGGCGATCGGCCGCTCGCTGATGACGAACCCCGACTGTCTAATTATGGATGAGCCGTCTGAAGGCCTTGCCCCGATCATCATCCAGGGCCTGTGGGGCGCGATCGAAAAGCTTAAGGAAGAGGGTCTGTCGATTCTGTTGGTCGAGCAGAGCGCGTACCTCGCCCTCAAGCTAGTCGACTACGTGCACGTGATGAGCAAGGGCCAGGTGGTCTATTCGGCGCCGCCGCAGGAGCTGTGGGCGAACCACGAGATCAAATCGCGCTTTCTCGGCATTTGATCGCGGCCGCTTCGGGGCTCGCCCCTATTCGGGCTTGATGTTGGCCGCCCGGATCACTTTGCCCCACTTCTCGGTTTCATCGGCAATGAGCTTGCCGAAGTCGGCGGGCGAGCCGCCGATCGCCGTGCCGCCGAGGTCGGCGAACCGCTCCTTGATCTTGGGATCGGCGAGCACGGCGTTGATCTCACGATTGAGCTTGTCGACGATGTCCGGCGGCGTGTCCTTGGGTGCGCCGATACCGTGCCAGATGTTCACCTCGAAGCCCGGCAAAAACTCCGCCAAGGCGGGCACGTCGGGCAGCGCATCGGAGCGCGTCGCGCCGGTCACCGCCAGCGCCCGCAACTTGCCGGATTTGACGTATCCGATGACCGTCGCCAGGGGAACAAACGTAAGCTGCACCTGTCCGCTGAGCAGATCGGGCAGGAAACTGCCGCGATAGGGCACGTGAACCAGCTGAATGCCGGCCACCGTGTTTAACAGCTCGCCGGTGACGTTGGGCACCGTCCCGTGGCCGCTCGATACGTAATTAATCTTGCCGGGATTAGCCTTGGCATAGGCGATGAATTCGGGAACAGTTTTGGCCGGAAGCGACGGCGTCACCACCATAACCGTAGGCGCGCGAAAGGTACCGACGACCGGCGCGATGTCGTGCACGATGTCGAAATTGAGGTTCTGATTTAGCGTCGCGTTAACGGCGTTGGCAAAGGTGACGACGAGGAGCGTGTAGCCGTCGGCCGGGGCGCGCACGACGGTCTCGGCGCCGATATTGCTGCCGGCGCCCGGCCGATTGTCGACGATGAATGCCTGCCCAAGCCGGTCCGACAGCGGTTGCGCGATCAACCGTGCGACAATGTCGGGCGCCACGCCGGGAGGATAACCGACCACCAGATGCACCGGGCGCGACGGATAGACTTGCGCCGCGGCGTTGTCGATGCTGACGAGAGCGGCGGCGAATGCGAATGCAAGAACGAGCGTTCTCATGGCGCGCCTGCTCAAGGCCGCCAGTTGAGTTGAACGATCTTGTTGCCGCTGGCCTGGTTGAACTGAATCGCCTGCAGCTTCATGGCCGCGATCGACTGCGCATCGCCGCGCGGGCATTGCACGGAATCGTGTTGCAGCATCGCACGATCGAGCGCACGGCCGAATGCCGCCTCGATCGTCTCCATCGACTCGTTATTGGGAAACGACGTCGACATATAGATCGTGCGCTGCGCCGACGAGGGCGCGATGCAATAGCGCCATTCGGCGGCCTGCGCCGCGCGCGCGTCCAATGCGCCGATCAGAACGGCAATGCCTATCAGGGTCCGTTGTGCCCGCGCCTGCATCGCATCACCCGGAAGCGAATCGAGTTCGATCCGCCTCAGCGTAGCCAACGGCGGGGCGTTTGACACGGTGATTTATGCGAGCGATTCGTCGCAGTTGGACGCGACGGAATTGTGTACGCGTTATTTCTCCAGCCGCGCGACAATTTCGACATGGACGGAATAGCGGAATTGATCGACCGGCGTTACGTTCGCGAGCCGATAGCCGCCGTCGCGCAAAAGGCGCATGTCGCGCGCGAACGTTGCCGGGTTGCACGACACCGCGACGATCACCGGAACCTCGCTTGAAGCAAGCTCGCGCGCTTGCGCTTGGGCGCCCTGGCGCGGCGGATCGAACACGACGGCGCCGAAGCAATTGAGCTCGTCGGCGAGCAGCGGATTTTTGAACAGATCGCGCCGCTCGGCCGCGACCGGCTTGAGGCCCGCGGCGGCCGCGGCGGCGCGCTTGAGCGCGGCGACGGCGGCGGCGTCCACGTCGGCGGCAAATACCCGCGTCAGCGCGGCAAGCCGCAGCGCGAAGGGGCCGATGCCGGCGAACAGGTCGGCAACATTTTTGGCGCCGGCGCACCGGTCAAGGACGAGCCGCGCCAAAATCGTTTCGCCGTCCGTCGTCGCCTGCAAAAAGGCCGCGGGCGGCAGCAGCACGGTGGCGGCGCCGATGCGCAGGCTCGGCGGGCGCGATTGCGCGATCAATTCGCCGTGGCGGGTGAGCCGCGCCAGGTTCTGCCGCGCGGCGACGCGCGCCAGCGCCGTCATCACATCGGCCGGCAGCGCGCCGGAGCCACGCAGGTCGACGTCGAGGCCGGCATCGGTCGCGGTCACCGCAATGTCGAGCGGTTTGTTGGTGGGATCGAGCAGTTCCGCCACGGCCCAGGCGGCCTTGAGCGCGCCGTCGAGGCTTTTGGCGAGGATCGGGCAGCGGTCGATCGCGATCACGTGATGCGCGCGCGCCGCCGAAAAACCGACTTCGAGCACGTCGTGGGTGCCGCGCCGGGCGTGGAACACGACGCGGCGGCGGCCGTCGCCGTGGGCGTCGATGAGGTCGGCGACAGGCGCTTCGATGCCGGCCTGATGCAGCGCGGTGACGACCAGATCGCGCTTCCACGCGCGGTAAGCGGCGGTCTGCCAATGCTGCAAGGCGCAGCCGCCGCACACCCCGAAATGCGGGCAGATCGGCGCGATGCGCTGCGCGCTCGGTGTCTCCACAGAGAGGAGTTGCCGCCGATCGGGATGGCCGGGCCAGTCCTCGACCTCGACGGTCTCGCCGGGCAACGTGCCGGGGACATAGATCGGGCCGTCGGGACCGTCGGCCATGCCGTCGCCGCGCTGGCCGAGCCGACCGATCAAGAGGCGCTCAACCACGACACTCAGTCACGTTTGGCCTCGATGAAGAATTCGCGATTGCCGTCGCCGCCTAGGATGGCGGAGGCAACGACGCCGCCGACGCGCCAGCCGAGCGACGTCATAAACGCGCCGATGTCCTCGCAGACCGCCGTGTGAACGGTACGATCGCGCACGATGCCTTTCTTGATGCCTTTCTTGGCGCCGCGGCGCTTGCCCTCGAATTGCGGCTTGATCAGCGCCAGGATTATTGCGCGGGACGTCAGCAATCTTCCGACCGCCGGCAGCACCAATTCAAGCGAGATGAAGCTGACATCGATCGCGGCAAAATCCGGTCTTGGCGTCAGTCGCGCCGGATCGAGCTCGCGGATATCGGTTCGTTCGATGCAGACCACATCGCCGCGGCCGCGCAGGCGCGCGTGAAGCTGGTCCGTTCCGACATCGACCGCGTAGACCAGTTTTGCGCCGCGCTCCAGCAGCACTTCGGTAAAACCGCCGGTCGATGCGCCGACGTCGAGGCAGACGCCGTCGCGAACGTCGATGGCGAACGAATTGAGCGCCGCCGCAAGCTTGACGCCGCCGCGCGACACGAAAGGATGTGCGGGCCCGGCGGCAATGACCGCGTCGGACGGGATTTCGTCAGACGGCTTACGCACCGCAATGCCGTTGGCCGTGACATGGCCGGCGGCGATCGCGGCCTGCGCCCGCGTGCGGCTCTCGAACAGGCCGCGCGCGACCAACAGGCGATCGGCACGTTGTCGGGTCATGGCGTTTGTAGGGTGGGTATTGCGCCCGTTCAGCCTGAAAGCGTGAGCAAATCGCTCGCGCAATGCCCACGCGGCTCTTCAACGAAAAACGATTTTGCCCACCCTAAGGCGGTCAGGCGAGCTTCACCACTTCGCCGCGCAAGTTTTGGCCGAGCGCTTCGAACGCCTTGGCGACGATGCCTTTGGTGTCGAGGCCGGCCTTGGCGTACATGGCGTTGGGCGAATCCTGATCGATGAAGATATCCGGCAGCACCATCGAGCGGACCTTCAAGCCGCGGTCGAGCACGCCATGCTCGGCTAGGGTCTGCATCACAAACGCGCCGAATTCCGCCGATCGAGCCTTCCTCGATGGTAAGCAGCACTTCGTGCTCGCGGGCGAGCCGCAGCAGCATGTCGACGTCGAGCGGCTTGGCAAACCGCGCATCGGCGACCGTCGTCGATAGCCCGTAGGTCGCCAGCTCGTCGGCGGCCTTGAGACATTCGCCGAGCCGCGCGCCATAGGAGAACAGCGCAACCTTGGTGCCTTCACGCAGGATACGGCCTTTGCCGATCTTCGAGCGGTTTGCCTTGTTCCGGCATCGGCACGCCGCGGCCTTCGCCGCGCGGATAGCGCAGCGCCGACGGGCGATCGTCGATCGCGACGGCGGTCGCCACCATATGCACCAACTCGGCTTCGTCGGCCGCCGCCATCAGCACGAAACCGGGCAGGCAGCCGAGATAGGCGATATCGAACGACCCGGCATGGGTCGGCCCGTCGGCGCCGACCAGGCCGGCGCGGTCCATGGCGAAACGCACCGGCAGCCGCTGGATGGCGACGTCGTGCACGACTTGGTCGTAGGCGCGCTGCAAGAATGTCGAATAGATCGTCGCGAACGGCTTAAAACCTTCGGTCGCAAGCCCGGCGCAGAACGTGACGCCGTGTTGCTCGGCGATGCCGACGTCGAAAGTGCGGTTCGGAAACTCCTTCTGGAACAGATCGACGCCGGTGCCCGACGGCATCGCCGCCGTGATGGCGATGATCTTGTCGTCCTTGCGTGCTTCCTTGATCAGGCTTTCGCCGTACACCTTCTGATAGGCGGGCGCGGCGGCCTTTGCTTTCTGCTGCGCGCCGGTGGCGACATCGAACTTGACGACGCCGTGGTATTTGTCCGCGGAATTCTCCGCCGGCAGATAACCCTTGCCCTTCTGGGTGACGACGTGAACCAGGAACGGCCCATTCTTGGCGTCGCGCACGTTCTCGAGCACCGGCAACAGGTGATCGATATTGTGGCCGTCGATCGGGCCGACATAGTAGAAACCAAGTTCGTCGAACAGCGTGCCGCCGGTCAGAAGCCCGCGCGCATATTCCTCCATCGCCAGTGTCCGCTGCTCGAGCATTTTGCTCGGCATGTTCTTGGCGATCTGCTGGAAGATTTTTCGCAAACGGCGATAGCCGCGGCCGGAAACGCGACGCGCCAGATAGGCCGAGAGCGCGCCGACCGGCGGCGCGATCGACATGTCGTTGTCGTTGAGCACCACGATCAGTCGCGAATTCATGCCGCCGGCATTGTTCATGGCCTCATAGGCCATGCCGGCCGACATCGCGCCGTCGCCGATGACGGCAACGACGTTATGCCGTTTGTTCTGCAGATCGCGGGCGACCGCCATGCCGAGCGCGGCGGAGATCGACGTCGACGAATGCGCGGCGCCGAACGGATCGTATCGGCTCTCGGCGCGCTTGGTGAAACCGGACAGCCCGCCGCCCTGGCGGATGGTGCGGATGCGGTCGCGGCGGTCGGTGAGGATCTTGTGCGGATAGGCTTGGTGGCCGACGTCCCAAACCAGCCGGTCGGTCGGGGTATCGAACACGTAGTGCAACGCGACCGTCAGCTCGACCACGCCGAGGCCGGCGCCAAGGTGGCCGCCGGTGACCGCGACCGCGTCGATCGTCTCCTGCCGCAACTCATCCGCGACCTGCCGCAACTTACCCGGTTCGAGGCGCCTAAGGTCTTCGGGGGTCTTGATTTGGTCGAGCAATGGGGTCTTTGACGAAACCGTCACGCTACGCTCCTTATTTCGAGACCAAAGTTTTATTTCGGTCCAACGCCGATTATTGGGGCTCGGTACGGCCCGCTTATGGCTCACTCAGATGGGTATGGTTACGCAGATTCCAAAACCCTTACACATTCTAAGCCGGGAACGCAATTTGGGCCGTCCTGCGGGGCAAGGCACGGTCCGGGCGGAACGACAAGCCTTTGCATGGCCTTACTATCTAGAGTCCCACGTGAGATTCACCCCTTCAACGCTATCATCTATGTAAAGTTCAATGCTTTACCAGGGTGCCGGCGGCCGGCCGACCGGGCCAACGGTACCTCCCCTTAGTCACAAGACGCGCGAGTTGGTTCACCGTGGCGCTGGAAGCATACCGCAAAAAGCGAAAGTTTGACGTCACGGCGGAGCCGCGCGGCCGCCCGGGCCGCCGGGGTCGGGGGGGCGGCGGCCGTTACGTTATCCAGAAACACGCCGCACGCCGGCTGCATTACGACCTGCGCCTCGAACTGGACGGCGTCATGAAGAGCTGGGCGGTCACTCGCGGCCCGAGCCTCGATCCCGCCGAAAAGCGCCTGGCGGTCCAAGTCGAGGACCATCCCATCGAGTACAATTCCTTCGAAGGCACCATTCCGCAGGGCGAATATGGCGGCGGCACCGTGATGATCTGGGATCGCGGGCGCTGGATTCCGGAAGGCGATCCGCACCTGGGCTATGCCAAGGGCCATCTCGATTTCGTGCTCGCAGGCGAAAAATTGCACGGTCGATGGCACCTCGTACGCATGCGGTCGCGCCAACGGGACCGCCACGACAATTGGCTCCTGATCAAAGGTAGGGACGCAGAGTCGCGTAGCGGACGCGGCCAGGACATCCTGGAGGAGAAGCCGCTGTCGGTGGTCAGCGGCCGATCGATCGAGGAGATCGCCGGCGGCATCGGCAAAAAGCGCCTCTGGCACAGCAACCGTGGCGGAAAAAGCGCGGGAGACAAGCCGGCGGCGGCGGCAAAACCGGTCAATAGACCGGCGGCAAAACAGCGCGGGAAGGCCGCCATAACCAAAGTCGCGCGCCAAAGCGGGCGCGGCTCGGGCGAAAGCAAGGCGCGGCTGCCCGACTTCATCCCGCCCGCTCTCGCCACGCTGCACGCCGATGCCCCGAGCGGCAAGCACTGGCTGCACGAGATAAAGTTCGACGGCTACCGCATCGAGGCGCGGCTCGACCGCGGCAAGGTGCGTCTGCTCACGCGCAAGGGATTGGATTGGACGGACCGCTTCAAGCCCATCGCCGATGCCGTCGCCGCGCTTCCCGCGACGACGGCGCTGATCGACGGCGAACTGGTCGTGGAGGACGCTCACGGCATTTCGAGCTTCTCGCTGCTGCAGACCGACTTAAGAGACGACCGCAGCGATCGCTTCGTCTACTGGGCCTTCGATCTGCTGCATCTCGACGGCCGCGATCTGACGGCTGAGCCATTGGTCGAGCGCAAAGCCGTGTTGCGACGGCTCTTGAAGGGCGAAAGCCGCGCCATTCGCTATGCCGAGCATTTCGACGAGGACGGCCCGCTGATCCTCAAGCATGCCTGCGACATGAAGCTGGAAGGCGTCGTGTCGAAACTGCGCGACGCGCCGTATCGCTCCGGCCGGTCGGAAAATTTTATCAAGAGCAAATGCCACGATGCCCAGGAAGTCGTCGTCGTCGGCTTCAGCCCCTCGACCGCGATGCCCAGAGCCATCGGCGCGCTGACCGTGGCGTTTCACGACCGGGGCAAGCTGCGTTACGCCGGGCGCATCGGCACCGGCTATACGCACGAAACGGCGCGCGACTTATGGAAGCGGCTGCAAGCGTTGCGGACCGATCGGGCGCCGGTGACACTGCCGCCGGACGAGCGGCGCAAAAATGTTGTCTGGGTGACGCCGAAACTGGTCGTCGAGGCGGAATTCCGCGGCGTGACCCACGACGGCTTGCTGCGGCAGGCTTCATTCAAGGGCTTGCGCGAGGACAAGCCGGCGCGCGAAGTGGTGCGCGAAACGCCGGCGCCGGCGGCGCCGATGGCGCAGCGGCAAGCGGTGCGAAAGTCGCGGCGGGCGCATGCGAAAAAGAGCGGCAGCAAAAGCGCAAAGCCCAACGCCGACGTCGCCAACGTGCATCTGACGCATCCCGACCGGGTCTATTGGGTCGATGTCGGCGTCACCAAGGAGGATTTGGCGCAATATTACGTGGGCGTGTGGGACGTCATGGCGCCGCACCTCGTCGACCGGCCGCTCGCCATCGTGCGCTGCCCGGCGGGCACCACGGGCGAATGCTTCTTTCAGAAGCACATCGCCGGCAACATCAAAGACTCGCCGCTGCGCCATGTCGTCGACGCCAAGGAGCACGATGTTATCGCGGTGGAGAAGCTCGACGATCTCATCGCGCTGGTGCAGTCGGGCGCCTTGGAGATCCATACCCGCGGCTCGCGGCTTGGTCGCCTCGATCTGTGCGACCGCATGGTGTTCGATCTCGACCCGGGCGAGGGCGTGTCCTGGAAGGCGATCGTCGCCGCGGCGCAGGAGACGCGCGCGCGGCTGCAAGCGGAGAAGCTCGAAAGCTTCGCCAAGCTTTCCGGCGGCAAAGGCATCCATGTGGTGGTGCCGATCGACGGTGCCGATTGGGACGCCGCCAAGGCCTTTACCGCCCGCATTGCGGCCGCCATGGCCGCCGATTCGCCGCAACGCTACCTCGCCAAGACGACGAAAGCGCTGCGCAAGGGCCGCATCTTCATCGATTATCTGCGCAACACGCGCGAGGCGACCTCGGTCGCCGCTTATTCGACGCGCGCCCGGCCCGGCGCGCCGGTGTCCGCGCCGGTATCATGGGAGGCGCTTTCGCGCACCACCGGCGCCAACCAGTTCACCGTGCTCAATATGAAAAAGCAGCTCAGGCACGACCGGTGGAGCGATCCTTGGGCCGAGATCGGCAAGGTGCGGCAGAGATTGCCGGATAAATAGTAGGGAGGGCATCGTGCGCGCCCTTGAGCTTATTGCGCGCGGGCAGAATCGTGCGCGCGCAATGCCCACGCGGCGACTTAGAACAAACGATTTTGTCTGTCCTACCGCTCACCCCGCCAGCTTGAACCGCTCGGCCTTCGGCTCGAAGCGCGAGCGGAAGATCTCGGCATCCAACGGATCAGCGAAGCAATAGCGCACGAAGGCGGCGTAATCGTCCTCGACATACATGTCGAATTTTTCGACGTACGTGATGAGGAAATTCATGATCTCGCTGTCGTCGGCGAGCTGCTGCCGCGGCAGCACCACCTGATACGGGCATTCCGCGTCGAGTTGGCGCAGCCATGCGCTTTTCTGGTCCGAATCCATGATTCTACCCCAAGACCCTGTAGTGACCCGAACCGATAAGTGTTCACTATTTGTTCTAGGATGTCAAGTCTTTTTTGTGCGGGCCGCTTTTGCCGCTTTTGACCTAATTTCCCCCTAGCTGATGGCCCTTTTTGCCATCCGAGCGACCCCTTTTCACTGGTTGATTTAAATCAATGCCTATTTCGATCCATAGACGTTTCCTGCATTGCCACCGTTCGACGATGGCTCCTTCACCGGAGGTGGTCATCATGACTATGCAAACTGAATACAAAGGCCGTGGCCTGGCTAACAACTTACCGGCGCAATTGGCCCTTTTGAGCGCCGTGGCGATCGTCTTAATTGTGATCTCTTGGTACTACGTCTGGTAAGTCGCGTCGGAGGCCGCCCAGTTGGCGGCCTCTTATTCGTCACAGCGAATACTTTCCGCGCGGGTGCTGGCAGCGGTTCCGCGCGATGCCGAAAGTTTTTTCACTAACTTGCATTGCCGATCAGAGGGATAAGGAACCTGCCGGCCCGGCGCGCCGGCCGGAGGATCACTCCACGTCGAGCGGCTCGGTACCGGTCGGCTTGCCGTCGGCGCCGAGCGTGATTTTTTCCACCCGCGCCTCGGCCTGGCGCAACAGATCCTCGCAGCGCCGCTTGAGCGCCTCGCCGCGCTCGTAGATGGCGACCGACTCCTCGAGCGGCACCTTGCCTTCTTCGAGCCGTTTGACGATCGATTCGAGCTCCTCGATCGCCCGCTCGAACGGCAGTTTCCCGACATCGCTATTGGCATTCTGCGCCATCGCCCGGCACTCCGACTCGATAATTTAATTGTATCGCCTTTGCGCGCGTTGCGCTGCTATCCCCGCATCAACGCAGCGACGTGCGCCGCCACCGAGTTGCCGAGCGCCTCCAAGTCGTAGCCGCCCTCGAGCAGCGAGACGATGCGGCCGCCGGCGCAGCGATCGGCGACGTCCATGATCTTTTGCGTCGCCCAGGCGAAATCCGCTTCTTCGAGATTGATATTGGCGAGCGGGTCGCGCATGTGGGCGTCGAAGCCGGCGGAGATGACGATCAACTCCGGCTTGAACTCGTTAAGCCGCGGCAGGATGCGGCTCTCAAACGCGTCGCGAAACTTCTCCGCGCCGTCGCCGGGACGCAGCGGCGCATTGACAACGGTGTTGTACTCGCCGCTCTCGCCGACCGCGCCGGTGCCCGGAAACAGCGGCATCTGATGCGTCGAGCAGTACATCACCGTCTTGTCGGCCCAGAAAATCTCCTGCGAGCCGTTGCCGTGATGCACGTCGAAATCGACGATCGCGGCGCGCGCGATACCGTGGCGATTTTGCGCATAGCGCGCGGCAATGGCGGCGTTGTCGAAAAAGCAGAAGCCCATCGGCCGCGCCGTCTCGGCATGGTGCCCGGGCGGGCGCGCCGCGACAAAAGCGTTACCGGCTTTTTTGCTGAAAACCTCGTCGACCGCATGCACCGCGCCGCCGGCCGCGCGTAAGCACGCTTCGAAGCTGCCGGGCGACATCGACGTGTCGGCGTCGAGGTGGATTATGTCTTCTTCCGGTGTCGCGTCGCGCAGCGCCACGATGTAGTCCATCGGATGGCACAGCGCGATGATTTCGAGCGGCGCGCGCGGCGCCTCGGCGCGCGCGAGCATCTGAAATTTTTCCGCCTCGAGTGCGCGTTCGATCGCGCGCAGCCGGTCGGGACGCTCGGGATGGCCGAGCGGCGTCAAATGTTCGAGGCAGGCGGGATGGGTGAGCAAGAGAGTGGACATTTATGGAGTGTAGGATGGGTTGAGCAGGAGCGAAACCCATCAATTATTCCTCGTCGCCCACGGTGGATTTCGCGGAGCTTGTCATCGGGCGGCGCTTTGCGCCAACCCGTTGGCTCAACCCACCCTACGGTAACGCAAGTACGGCATCGGCGCCGAGCACGCCCGGCGCGCCCTCAACCACGATGCGTTCCAGCGCGCCGGATTGAACCGCAAAATTCTCGGCAAAAAATCGCGTCACTGCGAGGCGCGCCGCCGTATCGCCGCCGAGCCGCAGCGCCGCCAGCGCCTGTTTCGCCAACAGGCAGCCGCCGGTGGCAATGCCGAACAGCCGCAAATAAGGCGTAGCTCCGGCAAGCGCCGCGTCCGGCTCCTTGTCGAGCCGGGCCATGAGCCAGTTCGTGGCCCGCGACAAGCTCTCGACCGCATCGCCAAGCCGCACTGAAGTCCAGCCGAAGGCCGGATCGTTGCTAGCATCCAACATATTGATAATGCCATGTAATTCGCCGCAATGCGCGGCGACGGCGGCGCCGTCGGCGAGCGGCAATTTGCGGGTCACCAGATCGACCGCCTGAATGCCATTGGTGCCTTCATAGATCGCCGCTATCCGCGCATCGCGAAACAACTGCGCCGCGCCGGTCTCTTCGATATAGCCCATGCCGCCGTGCACCTGGATGCCGAGCGAAGCGACCTCGTTGGCGATGTCGGTCGAGAACGCCTTGGCCACCGGGGTCAAGAGCGAGGCTTGCCGGTCCGCCGCTTGCCGCGCGTCCTCGTCGGCGCTGCGCTCGGCGCGATCGAGCGCCATCGCGGTCGTGTAGCAGATGGCGCGCGCGGCGTGGGTGAGCGCGCGCATCGTCAGCAGCATGCGCCGCACGTCGGGATGGACGATGATCGGCGCCATCTCCGCCGGCTTCAAGCCGGCGGTGCGGCCTTGCCGGCGCTCGTGCGCATAAGCGAGCGCCTGTTGCGTCGCGCGCTCGGCGACGCCGACGCCTTGCAGGCCGACGGCAAGCCGGGCGCGGTTCATCATCGTGAACATGCAGGCCATGCCGGCATTTTCTTCGCCGATCAAAAAACCGGTCGCGCCGCCCGTGTCGCCGAAAATCATGGTGCAGGTCGGCGAGCCGTGGATGCCGAGCTTGTGCTCGATCGAATGAGCGCGCACGTCGTTGCGCGGCCCCGGCGCCCCGCCGGCATCGAGCAGGAACTTCGGCACCAGGAACAGCGAAATGCCGCGCGTGCCCAGCGGCGCATCCGGCAGCCGCGCGAGCACGAAATGGATGATGTTGTCGGTCAGGTCGTGCTCGCCGTAGGTGATGAAAATTTTTTGCCCGGTGATGCGATAGCTGCCGTCGGCGGCGCGCTCGGCGCGCGTGCGCAGCGCGCCGACGTCCGAGCCGGCCTGCGGCTCGGTGAGCTGCATCGTGCCCATCCATTCGCCGGACACGAGCTTTTCCAGATAGGCGCGCTTGAGCGCGTCGCTGCCGTGGGCGTTGAGCGCGTCGATTGCCGCCATGGTCAGCATCGGCCCGTCGGCAAATGCCACCGACGCCGAATGCCACATTTCGGTGCAGGCGGCGTTGACGGTCTGCGGCAAGGCTTGGCCGCCCCACGCGGTCGGCGCGGCAAGGCCGTTCCAGCCGCCCGACCGCCATGCGCGATAGGCTTGCTTCCAGCCCGGCGGCGTAGTGACGGCGCCGTCCTTGAACGGCGTGCCGTATTTGTCGCCGACCCGGTTGAGCGGCGCGATGACTTCGGAGGCGAAACGGCCGGCCTCGTTGAGCACCGCGTCGACGTCATCGAGGCTAAGTTCGCCGAACAGGCCCTGCGCGATGGCGGTCTTGAGCGAAGCGCCGTATTTGAGCGCAAAACCGATATCGGGGAGGGGGGCTTGGTAGGTCACGGGCGGCCTCCAAAATGATCGATCGTCCGGACCTGCGGCGGCGGCGCGATGTCGTCCGGGACGAAGAAATCTTGCACCAGCCGTTGCGTCGGGTCGACACGATAGCGCTCGAAATCGGTAACGCCGTTGGCGGCGAGAAAATTGTCGTCGATGAGAAAGCGGCCGGTGAAGTCGCGCGCCGGTTTTAAGAAAACCGCGTAGGCGGCATCGGCCACGATCTCGGGCTTGCGCGCTTGGCGCATCACGGCATCGCCGCCGAGCAGGTTCTGCACCGCCGCGGTGGCGATGACGGTGCGCGGCCACAATGCGTTGACGGCGATGCCCTTGCCGCGCAGCTCGCCGGCTAAGCCCAGCACGACGAGACTCATGCCGAACTTCGCCATCGAATAGGCGGTGTGCGGCGCGAACCATTTCTCCTTCATGTCGAGCGGCGGCGAGATCATGAGAATGTGCGGATTGGCCGCCTTTGCCAAAAACGGAATGGCCCATTTCGAGACCATAAACGTGCCCCGCGCGTTGATCTGATGCATGAGATCGAACCGCTTCATGTCGGTCTCGGCGACGCCGGTGAGCTGGATCGCGCTGGCGTTGTTGACGACGATATCGATGCCGCCGAAGCGCGCCGCGGTCTTTTCGAGCGCGTCGCGTACCAGCGTTTCGTCGCGCACGTCGACTATGAGCGGCAGTGCCTTGCCGCCGGCGCGCTCGATTTGTTCGGCGGCGGTATAGATCGTGCCGGCAAGTTTTGGATGCGGTTGCGTGGTTTTCGCAGCGATCGCGATATTGGCCCCGTCGCCGGCTGCGCGCAGCGCGATCGCCAGCCCGATGCCGCGCGACGCGCCGGTGATGAACAGCGTCTTGCCGGCAAGCGCCATGGCGGACCTCACCTCCTGCGCGCGAGAAACGCCGCGAACGCGGCGCGCGCTTCCTCGGATTGCAGGCGTTCCTTGAAATGCATGACTTCGGTTTCGATTTGCGCGACGACCTCGTCGAGGCGACCGCGCATCAGCGCCCGCGCGACGGCGACGGCGCCGGCGGGAAGCGCCGCAATCTCCTGCGCCGCCTGCAACGCCGTCGCGTCGACCGCCGCGGCATCGACCACGGTGTTGACGATGCCGGCGTCTTTGGCCTCCGCGGCGGAGAGCGGGCGGCCCATCACCAAGAGCGCAAAGGCCCGCGCGTAACCCATGCGCATCGGCGCGAGCAGGCTCGATGCCGCCTCGGGAATGAGGCCCAATTTGGCGAACGGCGTCGAGAACACCGCGCCGGCCGCAGCGACGACGTGATCGCAATGCAAAAGCATGGTGGTGCCGATGCCGACGGCGAGCCCGCCGACTGCGGCGACCAGCGGTTTGTCGTTGCGAACGAGCGCGTTGAGAAATTCGAGCGTCCTTGGCCGAAGGCCGCCGCTCTGGGCCGCTTCGAGAAACTCGCCGATGTCGGCGCCGGCGCAGAAAGCGCCGGGACCGCCGGCAAACATGACGCAGCGGGTAGCCGCGCTGGCTCCGGCCTCGCGCAACGCGGTGGTCATCGCGGCATACATCGGCTGCGTCAGCGCGTTCTTCTTCTCGGGGCGGTTCAGCCGGATGATGCGGACAGCGCCCTCATCGGTGACGACGACAGGTTCGGACATTGTTCCTCTTTCGACCCGCAGGTCCGGCGCTGGGACGACACATTATATAATGCGGTTCATTATAGGGTCCGGTGCGGGCGTTGATAGCCGCCAGCCTAGGCGTCATTGATCCGCGGGGGGCGCGCCGTTATCTTGCGCCGGGCCGAAGACATAGGCCGGCGGCAATCCGACGCGGCATTGGGGCGTAGCCAAGTGGTAAGGCAGCGGATTTTGATTCCGCCATTCGGAGGTTCGAATCCTCCCGCCCCAGCCAGTCCCCCGGATATCCGGGCGTGAGTTCCCGCAAGGTGCGCCTGAAGAACTTCAATTCACAGGAAAAAGTTCAAGGCAAGTTGAAGCATTTGCGGATCTCGGTGTATAGAGTCGACGTGAGCTGATGGGGATGGGGTTCCCCAAAACCGCTCGACAGAGCTGATGACCCCTGCCGCATTGCTTGTGCGGAGGGGGTCCTTTTCGTGGGCCCGCCGGCGAGCGGGTTTTTTTGTGCCTTGTTTGGCACGCACGGAAAGGACGAAGGCAATGGACAATATTTGGTTTCAATCGGCACTGTGGATGGCGCTGGCGCTGATCGCCGCCATGGGGTCGCTTTGGATAACGATCTCGGCCGCGCTTTTTGAAATTGTCGTGGGCGCCATCGCGGGCAACACCATTGGCATGCCGCTCACGCCCTGGATCAATTATATCGCCGGCTTCGGTGCGATCGTGCTCACGTTTCTCGCCGGCACCGATATCGATCCCCACGTTGTAAAAAGAAATCTTGCGTCAAGCGTGACCATCGGGCTGATGGGCTTCTTCGCGCCGTATCTGGGCTGCCTGCTGCTGGCGCGCTACGGCCTTGGCTGGCCCTGGCCGCAGGCGCAGATCGGCGGCATCGCACTGTCTACGACATCGGTGGCGGTCGTCTATGCCGTGATGGTCGAGACCGGCTACAACCGCATCGAACTCGGCAAGATCATTCTTGCCGCCTGCTTCATCAACGACATCGGCACCGTGTTGGCGCTCGGGCTCATCTTCGCCAATTACAATCTGTATTTGCTGCTGTTTGCCGTCGTGACCATTGCGGTGGTCGCCGCGCTGCCTTGGCTCGTGCCGTGGCTGTTCGCGCGCATCGGCCGACGAACGAGCGAACCCGAAATCAAGTTTTTGTTTTTGGTATTGTTCGGGCTTGGCGGTCTCGCCAATCTCGGAAAAAGCGAGGCTGTCCTGCCGGCCTATCTGGTCGGTATGGCGCTGGCGCCATTCTTTGTCGGCCAACGGGAGCTGCAGATACGCATGCGTGCGATCTGCTTCGCGTTCCTGACGCCGTTTTACTTCCTCAAGGCCGGCTCGCTGATCGAAGCGCACGCAGTCTTCGCCGGCGCCGGCCTGATCGGCGCCTTCCTGGCAATGAAGATGCTGACAAAATTCATCGGCATCCTGCCGTTGACGCGATATTTCCAGTTCAACAACCGCGAGGGAATGTATACGACGCTGATGATGTCGACCGGTCTGACTTTTGGTTCGATCTCGGCGCTGTTCGGCCTGACCAACCACATCATCGATCAGAGTCAATACACGGTCCTGCTCACTGCCGTGATCGGCAGCGCCGTGGTGCCCACGCTGATCGCGCAGGTTTGGTTCCGGCCGCATTTCGAGCCGTTGGAGGAAGACGCTTAGCCAGCGCACACGGCATATCGCTTGCTCGAGCGACGGCGAGCGCTTAGCTTTTTAACGGAGGCGCAGCGCCGCCGCGGTGTTATGCGCCAGCGTCGAGCGGCGCAAAGGCGAAGGTCTGCAATGCAGGCGATGGTGCTGGAACGGCTCGGCGAAAAGCTCAAACTTGAGGAGCGGCCCGATCCTAAGCCGGCCGATGGCGAGGTGAGGGTTCGCGTCGCCGCCTGCGGGGTTTGCCGCACCGACCTCCACGTCGTCGACGGCGAGTTGCCAAATCCGAAACTCCCCATTGTGCCGGGCCACGAAATCGTCGGCCGCATCGATGCCGCGGGCGGCGGCGTCGATCAGCTCGCAACCGGCATGCGGGTCGGCATTCCTTGGCTCGGCCGAACCTGCGGCCAATGCCGGTACTGCCGCGACGGCCGGGAGAACCTCTGCGACCGGCCGTTATTCACCGGCTACACGCGCGATGGCGGCTATGCCAGCCATGTCGTTGCCGACGCGCGTTTTGTAATTCGGCTGCCCGAAAGCGGCGACGACGTGGCTTCCGATGCGGCTTCCGACGTGGCGACGGCACCGCTGTTATGCGCCGGACTGATCGGCTGGCGCTCGCTGCGAATGGCCGGCGAGGGAAGAAAAATCGGGTTTTACGGTTTCGGCGCGGCCGCTCACATCATTGCCCAAGTGGCGCGCTGGCAGGGGCGCGACGTCTATGCGTTCACCCGCGACGGCGACGTCGCCGCACAAGCGTTTGCGCAAAAACTCGGCGCATGCTGGGCCGGCGGCTCCGGCGACGCCCCGCCCGAGGAGCTCGACTGCGCCATCATCTATGCACCGGTCGGCGCGCTGGTGCCGGCGGCGCTACGCGCGGTGCGCAAGGGCGGACGCGTGGTCTGCGCCGGAATTCATATGAGCGATATTCCGAGCTTTCCTTACAGTATTCTTTGGCAGGAAAGAGAATTGAAATCGGTCGCCAACCTGACCCGCAAAGACGGCGAGGAATTCTTCGCCATCGTGCCCAAGGCCGGCATCGTCACGGCGACCGTGCCTTATCCGCTGGCCCGCGCCAATGAGGCATTGGCGGATTTGCGGTCGGGACGGCTGCAAGGTGCGGCGGTGCTAGTGCCGTAATAAAGAGGTGGCGGTTTAGGCGCGCCGTTCGATCGCCCGCGCGCGCCTTATTTTAATGCCGCGCAGGCTTTGGCCAGCGTTTGTTCGGGCGAGCCGGACGCATCGACGACGGTCCAGCCGAGGGCGCCGATGTCGAATTCCTCCTGCCGGCGCGCTATCGCGGCGTCGGCATCCGACGCATCGGGTCCGCGCGTCCCCACCCTTTGCAGCCGCGTCGGCAGGTCGGCGACCAGGAACAGGCCGCGGAAATCGGCGCCCGTCGCGGCGGCCGCCGTTTCGATCGCGGCGCGCTCCTCCGGCTTGGCGAATACCGCGTCGACGATGACCGAATGCCCGGCGCGCGCCGTGCGCGCGGCCTTATCGGTCAGGATCCGGTAAACTCGCTCGGTCGCTTCGGTGCGATAAGCTTGCGCCGGCAGTCGATCGTGCTCGGCGAGCCCGTAGAGCGCCTTGCGCTCGACGTCCGAGCGAAACACCAGCGCGCCGGGGATCGGCGCCAATAGAGGCGCGAGCGCCCGCGCCAAGCGCGTTTTTCCGGTGCCCGACAATCCGCCGATGCAAACGACCGTCGGTTGTGCCGGCGCCAACAGTTCGAGCGCGAGATCGAAATAACGTTTTGCCGATTGCGCGAGCTCGCCCCGGTCTTTCGCCGCAGTGAGATCGAGCCGCGCGGCGGTCACTTTGGCGCGGATCGCGGCACGCAGCGACATGAAAAACGGCAAGGCGGCGATGCCGTCGCAATCTTCGCTGCGCCGGGTCGCGGAGAAATAGCCGTTCAAGACGCCGTTGGCCGCGCGATCGAGGCCGCGTTCGACGAGATCCATCAATAGAAAAGCGAGATCGTAGAGCACGTCGCCCGACGCGATAACGGGATCGAATTCGAGCGCGTCGAATGCCACCGGCTCGCCGTCGAGAACCGCGATATTGCCGAGATGAAGATCGCCGTGGCCGCGGCGGATAAAACCTTGGCGGCCGCGCGCAATCAAGAGCGGCCGCAATCGGGCGAAGGCCGCGCGCGACTTTTGTTCGAGTTCGGCGACCGCGCGGCTTGGAAACAAGTCGCCGTGTTTTTGCAACGCCGCGGTATTGTCGGTGACGTAGCCCGCGACGGCGGCGATCCATGCGCCGGCCTCTACCGGTTCGGCGCGCGCATGCATGGCGGCGACAGCCGTCGCGAGCTTGCCGGTGAGCGCCGCGTCGAGCTCGCCGCGCTCGGCAACATGATCGAGCGTGTTGTCCTCGTCGAACCGCATCATCTCGACCGCCCACTCGACCGCTTCGCCGGCGCCGTCGAGCGCGAGCGAGCCGTCGGCCGCGCGCGTTATCGGAACGATGCGGCGATAAAGCTGCGGGGCGAATTTGCGATTGACCTCGAGCTCGGCGGAGCAGGCGGCCTTGCGCCTAGCTAAGGTCGAGTAATCGAGAAACGGATAGCGCACCGCGCGCTTGACTTTTATGGCGCGGTCGCCCGCCAGAAACACGACCGCGGCATGGGTCGCGAAACGCCGCACCTTGCCCCCGCCATAGGTCGCCGGATCGCCGAGCAGCTTGAAAACGGTGGCTTGGACGCTGTCTTGGCTGCTATCTTTCATAGGACAAAATTCACATTGCCGCGAGCTTGACGGGGCCATGATCTCGACCAGGGCCACGGCGTCCCGGCCGTAGAACTTTTACACCAAACCGATTTTGCGCCGGAACCTTCCGCAACGGACGGCGTTTGGCGTCTAGGTATGGCAGGTTGAGGCCCGATCGTGAGGGGGTTTCCACGTCGGCTAATGATGGTGTCGCCGCGGCTTTTGAGCCGGTCCGGCGCGCTGTGCCGCATCACCGCATGCCGCGCCTCATCTGCGCCGGGCTTTGGAGACATTCATGCAGACTGCTGAAGACGTTGTTGCCACCCCATCGGCCAACGGTTCCACCCCTCCCGCCGCTCCGGTCGGCGAACCCCAGGTCAACGGTAATGCCGACGCCCAGGTCGATGATCAAGCCAATGACCTCATCGATGCGGGCGGTCTCGCGGAACTCCTTCACGCGCTGCAAGCGATGCGGATCGGCGACTTCTCGGTGCGCATGGCCGGCGACCGCGTCGGTCTTCTCGGCAAGATCGCCGACACTTTCAACGAGATCGCCGGCACCAACCAGCGCATGGCGCGGCAGCTCGAACGCGTCGGCCAGGTCGTCGGCCGCGAAGGCCGCACCCGGCAGCGCGTGCGTTTTGGACTGCCCGACGGCGCCTGGGGCGAGATGGAAGCCTCGGTAAATTCGCTGATCGACGATCTGCTGTGGCCGACGACCGAAGTGACCCGCGCCATCGCCGCGGTGGCGCAGGGCGACCTGCTGCAAACCGTTCAGCTGGACGTCGATGGCCGTCCGTTGAAGGGCGAATTCCTGCGCTCCGCCGAAATCGTCAACACCATGATCAAGCAGCTCAACGTGTTCACCTCCGAGGTGACGCGCGTGGCGCGCGAAGTCGGCACCGAGGGCAAGCTCGGCGGCCAGGCGCAAGTCGGCGGCGTCACCGGCGTGTGGAAGGAGCTGACCGAGAGCGTCAACTCGATGGCCTCGAATCTGACCGCGCAGGTCCGCAACATTGCCGAGGTGACGATCGCGGTGGCCAACGGCGACCTGTCGAAGAAGATCACGGTCGACGTGCGCGGCGAGATTTTGCAGCTTAAGGAAGCCATCAACACGATGGTCGATCAGCTGCGCTCGTTTGCTTCCGAAGTCACCCGCGTGGCGCGCGAGGTCGGCACCGACGGCAAACTCGGCGGCCAGGCCATCGTGCCGGGCGTTGCCGGCACCTGGAAGGATTTGACCAACTCGGTCAACGCCATGTGCGGCAACCTCACCGACCAGGTGCGCAACATCGCGCATGTGACGACGGCTGTCGCCCGCGGCGACCTGTCGCGAAAAATCACGGTCGACGTGCGCGGCGAAATTCTCGAGCTGAAAGACACCATCAACACCATGGTGGACCAGCTCAACTCGTTCGCTTCCGAAGTCACCCGCGTGGCGCGCGAGGTCGGCACCGAAGGCAAGCTCGGCGGCCAGGCGCAAGTGCCGGGCGTCGCCGGCACCTGGAAGGATTTGACCGACAGCGTCAACTTCATGGCCGGCAACTTGACGGCCCAGGTCCGCAACATCGCCGACGTCGCCACGGCAATTGCCGGCGGCGACTTGTCCAAGAAAATCACGGTCAACGTCTCTGGCGAAATCCTGCAGCTGAAGGAAACCATCAACACGATGGTCGATCAGCTCAATGCTTTCGCCGGCGAAGTGACGCGCGTGGCGCGCGAAGTCGGCACTGACGGCCGCCTCGGCGGCCAGGCCAACGTGCTCGGCGTTGCCGGCACCTGGAAGGATTTGACCAACTCGGTCAATTCGATGGCCTCGAACCTGACCGCGCAGGTGCGCAACATCGCCGAAGTGTCCACGGCCATCGCCTCCGGCGACTTGTCGAAGAAGATTACAGTGGACGTGCGCGGCGAAATTCTCGAGCTGAAAGACACCATCAACACCATGGTGGACCAGCTCAACGCCTTCGCCGGCGAAGTGACGCGCGTGGCGCGCGAGGTCGGCACCGAAGGCAAGCTCGGCGGCCAGGCGCTGGTGCGCGGCGTCGCCGGCACTTGGAAGGATTTGACCGACTCGGTCAACTCCATGGCCTCCAACTTGACGGGCCAGGTGCGCAACATCGCCGAAGTCGCGACCGCGGTCGCCCGCGGCGACCTCTCGCGCAAGATCACGGTCGACGTGCGCGGCGAAATTTTGGAGCTGAAAGACACGCTCAATACGATGGTGGACCAGCTCAACGCCTTTGCCGCGGAGGTGACGCGCGTCGCGCGCGAGGTCGGCACCGAAGGTAAGCTCGGCGGCCAGGCCAACGTGCCCGGCGTCGGCGGCACCTGGAAAGACTTGACCGACTCGGTCAACTCGATGGCGTCGAACCTCACCGGCCAGGTCCGCAACATCGCCGAAGTGGCGACGGCAATCGCCGGCGGCGACCTGTCGCGCAAGATCACGGTCGACGTGCGCGGCGAAATCCTTCAGCTCAAAGAAACGCTCAACACCATGGTCGATCAGCTCAACCGCTTCGCCGGCGAGGTGACGCGCGTTGCCCGCGAGGTCGGCACCGAAGGCCGGCTCGGCGGCCAGGCCAACGTTCCCGGCGTCGCTGGCACCTGGAAGGACTTGACCGACAGCGTCAATTCGATGGCCGGCAACCTCACCGCGCAGGTGCGCAACATCGCCGAGGTGACCACCGCCGTGGCGCGCGGCGACCTGTCGCGCAAGATCACGGTCGACGTGAAAGGCGAAATTCTGGAGCTGAAAAACACCATCAATACCATGGTGGACCAGCTCAATGCGTTCGCCTCGGAAGTCACGCGCGTCGCCCGCGAGGTTGGCACCGAAGGCAAGCTCGGCGGTCAGGCCGGTGTGCCCGGCGTCGCCGGCACCTGGAAGGATTTGACCGACAACGTCAACTTCATGGCGTCGAACCTCACCGCGCAGGTGCGCAACATCGCCGAAGTCGCGACCGCCATCGCCGGCGGCGACCTGTCGAAGAAGATCACGGTCGACGTGCGCGGCGAAATGCTGCTG
Source organism: uncultured Alphaproteobacteria bacterium (assembly GCA_963823225.1). GTDB lineage: Bacteria > Pseudomonadota > Alphaproteobacteria > Rhizobiales > Xanthobacteraceae > BOG-931. The sequence continues at coordinate 557,793 of CAWGKM010000003.1, forward strand.
CTCAAAGACACGCTCAATACGATGGTCGAGCAGTTGCGCTCGTTCGCTGCCGAAGTCACGCGCGTCGCGCGCGAGGTCGGCACCGACGGCCGGCTCGGCGGTCAAGCGGTGGTGCCCGGCGTCGCCGGCACCTGGAAAGATTTAACCGACAACGTCAACCTGCTCGCGGCGAACCTCACCACGCAAGTCCGCAACATCGCCGAAGTGACGACCGCGGTGGCCCGCGGCGACCTGTCGCGCAAGATCACGGTCGACGTGAAAGGCGAAATTCTGGAGCTGAAAAACACCATCAATACGATGGTGGATCAGCTCAACGGTTTTGCATCGGAAGTCACGCGCGTGGCGCGTGAAGTCGGCACCGAGGGCCTGCTCGGCGGCCAGGCGGAAGTGCCCGGCGTCGCCGGTACCTGGAAGGACTTGACCGATACCGTCAACGTGATGGCCGCCAACCTGACCGAACAGGTGCGCGGCATCGTCAAAGTGGTGACTGCGGTCGCCAACGGCGACCTCAAGCAAAACCTCGCGGTGAAATCGAAAGGCGAGGTGGCGGCTTTGGCCGAGACCATCAACAACATGACCGACACGCTCGCCACCTTTGCCGACCAGGTGACCACGGTCGCTCGCGAAGTCGGCGTCGAAGGCCGGCTCGGCGGTCAGGCCAACGTGCCCGGCGCCGCCGGCACCTGGAAGGATCTGACCGGCAACGTCAATCTGCTTGCCGCCAATCTGACGACGCAAGTGCGCGCCATCGCCGAAGTGGCCACCGCGGTGACCAAGGGCGATCTGACGCGCTCGATCCAGGTTGAGGCGCGCGGCGAAGTGGCCGAGCTCAAAGACAATATCAATACCATGATCGACAACTTGCGGCTCACCACCGACCGCAACACCGAGCAGGATTGGCTGAAAACCAACCTCGCGAAATTCACCAACATGCTGCAAGGCCAGCGCGATCTCACCACGGTCGGCCGGCTGTTGCTTTCCGAGCTCACGCCGCTCGTCAACGCCCACCAGGGCGTCATCTATCAGATGGAAGGCGAGGAGAAGCAGAGCAGTCTCAACCTGTTGTCGGCCTATGCCGACGACGGCGCCAACGGCCACCCGCAAACTTTGCATCCGGGCGAGGGCCTGATCGGCCAGTGCGCGCTCGACAAACGGCGCATGCTGATCACCGACATGCCGCAAAGCACGGTTCCAATCTCCTCGGCGCTGTTCAAGGTGCCGCCGCGCAACAATATCGTGCTGCCGGTTCTGTTCGAGAATCAGGTCAAGGCGGTGATCGAACTCGCCTCGATGCACGAATTCACCACGCTGCAGACCATGTTCCTCGAGCAGCTCACCACCTCGATCGGCATCGTGCTCAACTCGATCGAGGCGACGATGCAGACCGAAGGCTTGCTCAAGCAGTCGCAGCAGCTCGCCGGCGAATTGCAGGCGCAGCAAAGGGAGCTGCAACAAACCAATGAGCAGCTCGAGCAAAAGGCGCAGCAGCTCGCCGAGCGCAACGTCGAGGTCGAACGCAAGAACCAGGAAATCGAGCAAGCCCGCCGCGCGGTCGAGGAAAAGGCGACCGAGCTTGCGCTCACGTCGAAGTATAAATCGGAATTCCTGGCCAACATGTCGCACGAGCTGCGCACGCCGCTCAATTCGATCCTGATCCTCGGCCAGCAGCTCACCGACAATCCGGAAGGCAACCTGACCGGCAAGCAGGTCGAGTTCGCGCGCACCATCCACGGCGCCGGCACCGACCTCCTCAATCTCATTAGCGATATTCTGGACCTGTCCAAGATCGAGTCCGGCACCGTCACCATCGACGCCGAGGAGGTGTTCTTCTCGAACCTGCTCGACATGGTGGCGCGGCCGTTCCGCCACGAGGCGGAAACGCGGCAGCTGTCGTTCGAGGTCCATGTCGATCCCAATCTCGGCCGCAGCATCACCACCGACACCAAGCGGCTGCAGCAGGTGCTCAAGAACCTGCTGTCGAACGCGTTCAAATTCACCGCGCAGGGCGGCGTTCGCCTCAATGTCAACGTCGCTCTCGGCGGCTGGAGCGCGGACCATCCGGTGCTCAGTCAGTCGCCGATGGTGGTCGGGTTCGAAGTGACCGACACCGGCATCGGCATTCCGTCCGAAAAGCAAAAGCTCATCTTCGAGGCGTTCCAGCAGGCCGACGCCTCGACCAGCCGCAAATACGGCGGCACGGGCCTCGGCCTCGCCATCAGCCGCGAACTGGCAAGCCTGCTTGGCGGCGAAATCCATCTACGCAGTTCGCCCGGCAGCGGATCGACATTCACGCTCTATTTGCCGATTAAATACGTCGGCCCGAGCGCGGCGATCCACGCCGGCGCGGCGGCGGCCGCCTCGACGGGGTCGGGCCAGCAGGGCGGCATTCACATCGTCCCCGAGCGCGCCATCGAGCCGATCCCCGACGACCGTCTCGATATCCAAGCCGGCGACGCCATCCTGCTCATCGTCGAGGACGATCCGCACTACGCCCGCATCCTGGTCGATCTGGCGCGCGACAAGGGCTTCAAGGCACTATTGGCGATGCGCGGCGACGATGCGCTCAATCTCGCCAAGCAATATCAGCCGACGGCGGTGTCGCTCGACGTGTTCCTGCCCGACATGCTGGGCTGGAACGTGCTCAGCCAGCTCAAGCAGAACCCGCTCACCCGGCATATTCCGGTGCAGATCGTTTCGCTCGACGAAGACCGCCAGCATGGGCTGGCGCGCGGCGCTTTCGCCTTCGTCAACAAGCCGACCACGCGCGAAGGTATCGACGAGGCGCTCTCGCGGATCAAGGAATTTGCCGAGCCGCGCCGCAAGCGCCTCTTGATCGTCGAGGACAATCAGATCGAGCAGATGAGCATCCGCGCATTGCTCGGCCATGACGATATCGAAATCGTCAATGCCGGGACGGGGAACGAAGCGCTGAGCGCGCTACAGGAGAACCCCTGCGATTGCGTCGTGCTCGATCTCCGCCTGCCGGACATGTCTGGCTTCGAGGTGTTGGAGCGCATGCGCGCCGATACCAGTCTCGCCGACATCCCGGTCGTGGTCTTCACCGGCCGGGAATTGTCGGCCGAGGAGGATACGCAACTTTACACCATGGCGCGCAGCATCGTGGTCAAGGGCGTCGAGTCGCCGGAGCGGCTGCTTAACGAGACCGCGCTGTTCCTGCACCGCGTCATCACCGATCTGCCGCCCGAAAAGCAGCACATGCTGGAACGGCTGAACAGTTCCGACGAGGATCTGGTCGGCCGCACCGTGCTCCTTGTCGACGACGATCCGCGCAATATTTTCGCGCTGTCGAGCGCGCTGGAACGCCGCGGCATGAACGTGCTCACTGCCACGACGGGTGCCGAAGCGATCACGCTGATAACGGAAACACCGGCGCTGGCCATTGTCTTGATGGACGTCATGATGCCTGAGATGGACGGCTATCAGACCATCGAGAAGATCCGTCAGGATCGGGCCTATCGCCGCCTGCCGATCATCGCTTTGACCGCCAAGGCGATGAAGGGCGACCGCGAGAAATGCCTACAAGCCGGCGCGTCGGATTATCTCGCCAAGCCGGTCAACACCGAGCAGCTCCTGTCTGCGCTGCGGATGTGGTTGCATCGCTAGGCGGCATCCCATGAACGAGAAAGCGCCCGAGAAACTCAACGTCCTCCTGGTGGACGATCAGCCCGACAAACTCCTCGCCTACGAGGTGATCCTCGGCGAGCTCGGCGAAAATCTCGTCAAGACGTCGTCGGCGCGCGAGGCCCTGCAATTCCTGCTCAAAAACGACGTCGCCGTCGTTCTCATCGATGTTTGCATGCCCGAGCTCGACGGCTTTCAACTGGCCGCGATGATTCGCGAGCATCCGCGGTTCCGCAAGACAGCGATCATTTTCATCTCGGCCATTCATTTGACCGACGTCGACCGGTTGCGCGGCTATGAAATGGGTGCGGTCGATTACGTACCGGTGCCGGTGGTGCCGGAAGTGTTGCGCGCCAAGGTGCGGGTCTTCGCCGAGCTGTTCCGCAAGACGCGCGAACTTGAGCAATTGAACTCGCAACTCGAGCGCTACGTCGCCGAGCGCACGGCGGAGTTGGAAGCCTCCAACGTGCGGCTGAGGCAGAGCGAGCAGGGCAGGAGCCTGGCGCTCGCCGCCGGCCAGATGGGCTCGTGGGATTGGGACCTGCTCACCGATGACTGGAAATGGGACGAAGGTCAGCATCGCATTTTCGGGGTTGAACCGCGCCAGTTCAAAATTACTGCGGGCATCATTCGCAAGCTGATTCATCCTGACGATTGGAATTCGCTGCAAATGATCGCTCGCGGCATGGCGGAGGGCGCGCGCACCCAGCAGACCGAGTTCCGCGTGCTGCGTCCGAATGGCGAAATCCGCTGGTGCATCGGCACCGCGGTGGCCACCGTCGACGACGCCGGCAAAGTGCTGCGCGTCTCTGGCGTCACCATCGACGTTACCGACCGCAAGGAAGCCGACGAGCGCCAGGTCTTGCTGGCGCGCGAAGTCGATCATCGCGCCCGCAATGCGCTGGCCGTGATCCAGTCGATCATCCGGCTCACCCGCGCCAAAAGCGTCAACGACTACGTGCAGGCGATCGAGGGCCGCATCAAAGCGCTGGCGCGGGCCCATACGCTGCTTTCGGATTCGCGCTGGCGTGGCGCCGATCTCGCCACGCTCGTTTCCGAAGAGCTGGCGCCCTATCGCGCCGGCGACAAGATAAAATTCAGCGGCCCCGATATTTCGTTGCAGCCGGCGACCGCGCAAGGCCTTGCGCTGGCTTTGCACGAACTCGCTACCAACGCGGCCAAGCACGGCGCGCTGTCGTCGCCGACCGGCAAAATCGATCTCGACTGGCAATTGCAGGGCGAGGCGCTAACCTTGCGCTGGGCCGAAAACGGCGGCCCGAACATTGTGCAACCGAGCTCGCGCAGCTTCGGCCTGAAAGTCATCATCGCCAGTATCGAACAGCAGCTCGGCGGCAAGGCGTCGTTCGATTGGGACCCGCAAGGCTTGCGTTGCGAAGTCGCGATCCCGCGCAGCGAACTGACGAAATCTCGCGCGTTCAATCCCGTCCCAAACGGCAACGGCGGCAACGGTTCTGCCATCGGGCTCAAAGGCAAGGACAAGCCGCGTGTGCTTCTGGTCGAGGACGAGGCACTGGTCGCCATGATGATCCAGGACACGCTTGCCGAGTTCGGCTTCCAGGTGATCGGCCCTGTCTCGACAGCGTCCGACGCTGTGGCGGCGGCCCGCGAGGATCGCTTCGACGCCGCCGTACTCGACATCAATCTCGGCGATGGATTGGTCTATACCGTCGCCGAAATATTGGCCGAACGCGGCGTGCCGTTCGCGTTCGTTACCGGCTATGACGCCGACAGCGTCGATGCGCGTTTTTCCGGCATCCCGATTCTGCAAAAGCCGATCGAGCGCGACATGTTGCAGAAGATCTTCATCCAGGGCGCGGAGCGCGCCGAGCCCGTCGATCGGCCTCGTTCGGCGGCACGCGCCTAAAATTCCCGCGGCTTATTGCGTCCACCGGCGTCCAGCCCGAGAGCCCGGTGCCCTTACCGGTGGATTTGGCGGCGAAAAACGGGTCGAATGCGCCCGCAGCCGAACGATTCGCGGGCCCCGACGTCGCCCATTGCAACGCGAAACCATCGAAACGGCAAATGAAACTCTTCAAGTGTCAGCATTGCGAGCAACTGCTCTATTTTGAAAACACCGTTTGCGAAAAGTGTTCGTACCGCCTCGGCTTCATCCCCGAGCTCATGACGATGTCGGCGTTGGAGCCCGCCGGCGACGCCTGGCGCGCCCTTGCCATGGGCAACAAGCTTTGTCGCTTTTGCGCCAATGCGCAGTTCGGCGTCTGCAATTGGCTGATCGAGGCCGGCGCGGCCGACCTTTACTGCGCCGCCTGCCGGCACAACCGGACGATCCCTGACACGCGTATCGAAAGCAACGTTAGCGCTTGGCAAAAGATCGAGATCGCCAAGCATCGTCTGTTCTACACGTTGATGAAGCTCGATCTGCCGCTCGACGAGCGCAACGGAGACGGCAGCGAGCGCCTGGTATTCGATTTTCTGGCAAGCCCGCCCTATTTCGACGGCCCGAGAGTGATGACCGGCCACGACAACGGCTTGATCACGCTCGCGATCGAAGAGGCCGACGACGCCGAGCGCGAGAAGCGGCGCACCATCATGCACGAGCCCTATCGCACGCTGCTCGGCCACTTTCGCCACGAGGTCGGGCATTATTTTTGGGATCTGTTGGTGCGCGACGGCGGCCTCGTCGAACCCTGCCGCAAGATTTTCGGCGACGAGACGGTGGATTACGGGGCGGCGCTGCAAGCCTATTACGCCAACGGCGCCATTGCGAACTGGCAGGAGAATTTCATCAGCGCCTATGCGTCATCGCATCCCTGGGAGGATTTTGCCGAAACCTGGGCGCATTACATGCACATCGTCGATACGCTGGAAATGGCCCGCGCCTTCGGCATGTATGTGCGTCCGCGGTTGGCGCGGCCGGGCGAACTCGATGCTCAGGTCGACTTCGATCCGTACAACGTGCGCGACCCCTCGCCGTTGATTAAAACCTGGATTCCGTTGAGCAATGCGCTCAACAGCCTCAACCGGACGATGGGCCTCCTCGATGTCTATCCCTTCGTCCTGTCGCCGGCGGTTGTCGAGAAGGTGAGCGCGATCCATGATCTCATTCATGGCAACACGCTTGCGCGCAATGAAACTGGGTGAGGGATATGGCCGGAGCAAGGACGAAGCGAACCAAAGCGACCGGGGAAAATCGGGCGCATAAAGCCATCAAGCGGCAACTGATCGTTGCCGGCAGGATTTTGGTGGCGCAGGGCCAGGACGACTTCACCCGCGGCCATATTTCGTTTCGCCTGCCCGACGCTCCGAACCTGTTCTTCATGAAGGCGCACAGCCTCGGTCTCGACGAGATCACGCCGCAAAACATCCTCACCGTGGATTTCGACGGCAATGTCGTCTCAGGCTCGGCGCGCCGGCACAGCGAAGTCTATATCCATTCGGAGATTTTTAAAGCGCGCGCCGACGTCAATTGCGTCATCCACACGCACCCGACCTATTCGATCGCGCTGTCGGCGACCGGCCGTGGCCTCAAATGCTACAGCCAGCCGGGCGCGCTGTTTCATGAGGCGCTCGGCATCTATGCCGACACGATCAATCTCATTCGCAGCCCGGCGCTCGGCGCCGGGGTGGCCCGCGCGCTGGGGCGCGGCCGCGCCGTGCTGTTGAAGAATCACGGCGTCGTCGTCACCGGCGCGAGCATCGCCGAGGCGGTCATCGGCACCATCATGCTGGAGAACGGCGCAATGGTGCAGTTGCTCGCCGAGGCGGCCGGCGACCCCGCGCCGGAATTTCCGCGCGCCGATATCGAGAAGCTCAAAGCCGACATCAGCCAGCCCGAACAGTTCGCCATCAATTTCGATTATCTGGCGCGCCGGGTGGGGCGCCGGGGGAACTGAATGCGCCGCGCCCGCGCTCAGCCGGGCCGCGATTGCCGGCGTTGCCGCCGTGATGCTTGCGCAACTCGGTCTTCAAGACCTTGCCGTAATTGTTCTTCGGCAGCGCATCGAGGAAAATATAGTCGCGCGGCCGCTTGAACCGCGCGATGGCGTTAAGGCACAGCGCGTCCAATTCCGCAGCCGACACCGTGCGCTCCGGCCGCGCCACCACGCAGGCGACGACTTCCTCGCCCCAATCCGGGTGCGGACGGCCGATGACCGAAACCTCGATCACATCGGGATGTCGCAGCAGCACTTCCTCGACCTCGCGCGGATAGATGTTGCTGCCGCCCGAGATGATCAAATCCTTGGAGCGGTCCTTGAGCGTCAGGTAACCCCCGGCATCGAATGTACCGACGTCGCCGGTGTGCAGCCAGCCGCCGCGCAAGGTTTTGGCGCTTGCCTCCGGATCGCGCCAATAGCCCGGCATCACCACCTCGCCGCGCACCAGCACTTCGCCGATTTCGCCGGCGGGCAGATCGCGATCGTCGGCGTCGCCGATGCGGACCTCGACATTGGTGCGCGGCAGCCCGACCGAACCGATGATTTCGATCCAGCGCGGCTGCGAACGGTCGGCATGAACAGCCTTCGACAGGCTGGTGATGGTCATCGGCGCTTCGCCCTGACCGTAGATCTGCGCGAATTTCGGCCCCAGCAAGTCCATGGCGCGCAGCAGGGTTTCGACATGCATCGGGCCGCCGCCATAGACGATGGTGCGCAGGCCGCGATGATCGGCGCCGGCAAAGCCCGCGTGATTTACGAGGCGGCTCACCATGGTTGGCGCGGCGAAGAAACTGACGTTACCGTGGGCCGCAAGCAGCGTTGCGATCTCGTCCGGATCGAAACTGCCGCTTTCGGGAACGATATTGTTGGCGCCCGGCGCGCCGAAGGGCAGGCCGTAGAGGCCCGAGCCGTGCGATAGCGGCGCGGCGTGAAGCTTGGCGTCGCCGGCGCCGACCGGCTCGATATCCGACAGATAAGCCAGACTCTGCGCCATCAGGTTGCGGTGCGTCAGCATCGCGCCCTTCGGGCGGCCGGTGGTGCCGCTGGTGTAAAACAGCCAGGCAAGATCGTCGGGGCGGCGCGGCACGATGTCGATGCCGTCGCCTTGGCCGAGGCGCCGCCACTCGGCGCTGCCGGTCGCGATGGTGCGGCCATGCGGCGCGACGTCGCCGGCGCGGTCGGGCGTCGCCAGGATGAGGGACGCTTGCGAATGCCCGACAATGTAGCCGAGTTCCTCGGCATGGAGCTTGGCGTTCATCGGCACCGCGGCGAGGCCGGCGTGCCAAATCGCGAACAGCGCTTCGAGGAATTCCGGGCGATTGGTCATGGCGATCGCCACCCGGTCCTCGGGACGGCAAAGCGCGCGCAGGTTGCCGGCAAGCACGCGCGAGCGCGCCGCCCATTGCCGGTAGCTTGAATGAACCGTGGCGCCGAACGAGATCGCGGTGCGCTCGGGCGCGGCGCGGCCCCATTTTTCGACCCAGGCCGCGCGATTCATGAGCTTACTTTCAGCATACTTTCTTGGACTTGCCACGCTCTCGGTCATTCTATTGTATTTCATCAAATGTCGAAACCGGATGCGAAGTCCAGATTGCCGGCGGTCGAGGCGATGACGCAAAGCGCGCGCTACACACCGCAGCAAAGAGACCGCCGCGAGGTCAATCCGGCGCTGGGCAGCCGTAAGCTCAAGCTCGGCACCTTTCAGACCAATCTCGATTCCGGCTGCGTGATGTCCGACCTCGACGGCCGGCTCGAAATCACCTGGCCAAATACCGTCACGCTCGCCAAGCTCGCCGACGAGATGGAATTCGAGGCGCTGGTGCCGGTCGCGCGCTGGCGCGGTTTTGGCGGGGCAACCGATCCGCAGGGTCCGGGCTTCGAGACCTTCACCTGGGCCGCGGGCATTGCCGGGGCAACAAAACATTCCGGCGTGATCTCGACCTCCCATGTCGCGCTCAACCATCCGATCGTCGCCGCCAAGCAATCGACCGTCATCGACCACATTTCCGGCGGCCGCTACACGCTCAATGTCGTCAACGGCTGGAATTTTCCGGAAATGGCAATGTTCGGCGTCGCGCTCATGGAACACGAAGACCGCTACGCCTGCGCCGAGGAATGGCTGACCGTGGTCAAGCGGCTCTGGAGCGAGGACGAAAAGTTCGACTTCGACGGCAAGTTCTACCGCATCAAGGGCGGCTACTTGCAGCCGAAGCCGATCCAACAGCCTTACCCGGTCATCATGAATGCCGGCTCCTCGGAGCGCGGCCGCCGCTTCGCCTGCCAGCACTGCGATCTCGCGTTCACCAATATCCGCAGCCACGACATCGCGACCAATACCGCCCATGTCGCGGCCTACCACAAGCTCGCGCGCGAATCTTACGGCCGTGAGGTGAAAGTGTGGAGCAATGCCACCATCGTTCAGGCCGAGACCGAGAAGGAGGCCCGCGACTTCTACCATTATTATGTGCACGACAAGGGCGACTGGGCCGCCGCCCGCAACGTCATCGATACGATGGGCGCCGAGATCAACAAGCGCGACTACCCGGAGGAGCGAAGGAACGCCATGGCCGAGATGATGATCTCGGGCTGGGGCGGTTTTCCGCTGATCGGCACCAAGGAGCAGATCGTGGATGGTTTGCTGACCTTGTCGAAGATCGGCTTGGACGGCGTGCTGTTGTCGTGGCCGCGCTACATCGAGGGCATGCGCGAATTCCGCGACGTGACCTATCCGCTCGTCAAGCAGGCGGGCTTGCGGCGCGAGTCGGTGTCCTCGTAAATCCGGTTCATGTCCGCTTCGCCCCGAAAGCGACCGAGCTGCTGCGGTGCCGCGACATGACGCGATGGGCCATAAGCAGACGTAAGCAATCGCAGCAGAAACGCAGTTATTCGATCACTTCGTCGGCGCGAGCGAGCAGAGTCGGCAGCACCGTAATGCCGAGTAGCTTAGCGGTCTTCAGGTTAACTGAAAGCGTCGATTTGGTCGGCTGCTCGACCGGGATGATTATCGCCTGTCCGAAAAATCAAAACAGGTTCAGTTGCTCGGGCGGGAAAGAGGGTCGGGGGGCGTAGTAAGGCTGTCGAAGTGAAAGTGCTTGTATGGATTTGACTTGCCCGGCTGGGGATCAAACTGCGCCGGACTGCTTAACTTGGATGGTTCCCCACCTTGGTCGAGACCAAACATTTTGCCGACCTGTTCGTCTGGATCAGCAAACGCAGCATTGCCGCCCTCGGTGGTTCCACCATTTCCCAGACTGAATGCTCGTGCGGAAGCACTGGTCAGCGAGGTTGTGGCCACTGCGAGCGATACAATCGCCACGAACCGAAGCTGCGTCGATCGCAACATGAGTTTTCCCCCTTGGCGGTGCGCGCCCTATTGAACAGTATGCGCGTCTTCGCTCTTGGCGGCAAGGTTTTTTTCGCCTTACCGATTATGACCGGATCACAGAAGGCAGCGCTTACACCTTGAAATCTTCCGTGCAACCGCTGGCCGTTCCACGCTCGGTTTGATGCAGTTTGCATCACAACAAATCGAGTTGCCGATGTCGGCGATGGGTCATTTTCGACCGATGAACTCGGCTTTGTCCGCCGGTTCATGTCCGCTTCGCCCCGAAAACGACCGAGCTGCTGCGCTGCCGCGGCATGACGCGATGGGGCATAACGGCGACATATGCGGCGCAGCGTGACAGTCATGCTATTCGATCACCTAGTCCACCTGCCGACGAGGCAGTTATACAAGCCGGAGGTGCGGTTCCTGCAGGGCCGCACCTCATGGGTCTCGCGCGACACGAAGTTTGATTACTTCATGCGCCATTGCGGCGCCAAAGGAGGTGGACAATGTCAAAAATTACCGGTGGGCAGTTCATTGCGGAGTTCTTGAATGCCTATGGCGTCAAGGCGATCTTTTTCGTGCCAACCGTACTGACTCGTACGTTGGCCGCGATGGATGACATGCCGATCAAGCGCGTGCTGACGCATGGAGAAAAGGCCGCCGCCTACATGGCCGATGGCTATGCCCGGGCTTCGCGGCGGCCGGGAATTTGCGCAGCACAGAATATCGGTACGTCAAACCTGGCCGCCGGTCTGCGCGATGCTTTTATGGGGCACAGCCCGGTTATTAGTTTTACCGGTGGGCGGCTAAGTGCTTACAAGCACAAGGGGGCATACCAGGAGTGTGACGACTATCCGACCTTTAACCAGTACACAAAAGCAAATTTTCAGGTAGACACAATTGGACGCCTTCCGGACCTTATGCGGCAGGCCTTCCGCGAGGCGACCTCGGGTACACCCGGACCGGTGAATTTGATGTTGACCGGAAGAGCGGACCGCTTCCAGGGCGATATCGAGTACGAAAGCGCGGAGCTGGAGTTGGTTGTCGAGCAGCCGTACACGTCCGTTCCCGCTCATAGGCCCGCGCCGGAGAAAGAACTGGTGAAAGACGCTGCCCGGCGACTGCAGCAGGCCGAGCGGCCGGTCATCATCGTGGGTGGCGGGACCAGGTGGTCAGGGGCCGGCGCCGAGATGTTGAAAGTCGCCGAAGCGCTCTCTATCCCGATTGCCACCGCACTCAATGCGTATGCCCTGCTGCCGGAAAACCATCCGCTGTATTTTGGCGTTCCTGGAACTTATTCCCGCGTTTGCAGCAACAAAATCTTGAAGCGGGCGGACCTGGTTTTCTTCGTGGGAAGCCAGACCGGCAGCATGATAACGCACTTCTGGGAGCTTATTGCGCCTAAAACCGAAGTCATACAGATCGGTATCGATCCTGGTGACTTGGGAAGGAATTATCCGAATTCGGTTTCGTTGCTGGGCGATGCCAAGCTGGCGCTGCAAGCGCTGCTCGGGGAAGTGAAACCAGGCGTGAAGAAAGCGACGTGGTTGGCGGAAGTAACGGCGCTGGTTAGCGAATGGCGGGCGGAAGCGGAGCCGCTGCGCAACTCCGATAGCGTACCCATGCGCCCGGAACGCATTTTGAAGGAGGTCGGCGACTGCCTGCCCGATGACGCTATTGTTGTTTGTGACACCGGCCACGCAGGCATGTGGTCCTGCCAGCAACTCTGGATTAACAGTACGCGCTGGGACTACCTGCGGGCGGCGGGATCGCTCGGATGGGCCTTCCCGGCATCTCTGGGCGCAAAATGCGCGCAGCCGCACAAGCCAGTTGTCTGCTTCACGGGCGACGGCGGATTCTGGTACCACATGCAGGAGTTGGAAACGGCTGTCCGCTGCGGGATCCCAACGGTCACCGTCATCAACAATAACAACTCTCTGAACCAGGAAACTCTGTTGTTCAAGCGCGCCTATGACGGGAAGCCGACGGCAAAACAAGGCGAAATGTGGTGCTTCTCGAAAATCAACTTCGCCGATTTTGCCAAGACGATGGGAGCGGTAGGCATTCGCGTAGAAAAGCCCGGGGAGCTCCGGTCTGCTCTGGATCAGGCCATCTCCTGCGGCAAGCCGGCCGTAATCGATGTGCAAAGCGACATCAGGGCGTTGGCACCAAATCCATGGGTAGGATAGTCCGGCGCTTTGGGTCTGGCGTTCGACTGGTTTACAGCTACGAGCTATATCGAAGGCATGCGCGAATTCCGCGACGTGACCTATCCGCTGGTCAAGCAGGCGGGGTTGCGGGACGAGTCGGTGTCCTCATAAATCCGGTTCATGTCCGCCTCGCCCCGAAAGCGACCGAACTGCTGCGGCGCCGCGACATGACGCGATGGGCCAGCAGCGGCCATGTAGACCATCCTGTAACCTTCCAAAGGGATAAGCGCGCTTTCTGGCATCACAGGCCGAGCAGCGAACGCCTAACGTACCAATCATCGAATTTGGACAGGAACTCGAACAGCCGAATGAAGCCCTTGCCACTGAGCAACTTGAAGACTTCCTGCCGGTCCAGTTCAATGAAATTGTGCTCGACCGTCATGATCTTAATATCGTAATCGGCGAAATCAAAAGCTTGCAGGATCGCCAGTTCCGAACCTTCAGTATCGATGGACAGATAATCGATTTCTCGCGGCGCATTGTGGATTTTCAGCAGATCGTTGAGCGAAACGGTCTCCACCGAGTAGGTCGTGCCCTTCACACGGGCGCCCTTATTGAAGTCCCTGTCCACCAGGTTGCTGAGCGTGGACAATTCCGCAATTTCGGTTTCCTTAAATTCGAGCTGTGCACCCGTTTGCGACCAGACACAACGGGTGTCAATCGCCGCCTTGCGATTAGTCTTCAGCGCTGAATGCCAGCACTTGGCCGGCTCCGCCAGTATGCCCTTCCAGCCGAAATGCTCCTCGAGCGCGAAAGTGTTACTGAGATCGCGGCCGTTGGTCGCGCCGAACTCAACGAAGAAGCCATTACGTTTGCCTTTCAGGAGGAAGATCACCAGCAGGTCCTGAAACAGCTGCGCGTTTGAGTTCATGAAATTAATCGCGCAATAATTTGTGAAATGTCCGCCGGGATCGTTCGGATTCTCCTTCACATAGCGCCGAATGGTATCGCGTATGCCCAAGAGACCATCAAAGCAAGCGACGACGGGGTGGGGATTTCGCTGATTCATGGGACAGGTTCCAGCGCAAAGGAACGCCGGTAAAATCGGCGGAAGGCTTCTTTAATAGGTTTGTTGAGCCATTTTCTACCGCGCCGGTTCCGGCATCCGCCAGCTTTGCAGTGCGAAGCGGACAATATCCGCGCATACCGGCATGTTAAGTCCGACGGATACCACACCGATGAGTCGAATTGTAAGCCGCTCGACGAATAGCCGCCGCCCCCATGTTTTGACCTGTACTCGCTAGCAGATCGGCCAATGATTTTCGAGCACACGCCGGATGTCCGGTTCGGGTCATTTTCGACCGACCCGACAGGTTTTGCCTGCGGAATCATGTCCGCTTCGCCCCGAAAGCGACCGAATTGCTGCGGTGCCGCGAAATGACGCGATGGGCCGGAAGCAGACTAATGCACTGCAACAAAAGTGTCGCGGAAACCTCCGCCTTTCACTGGTAGAATACGTTTCCCCGGTCGCTCAAGCATTGTATTGTAACCGCAGAACTAAAGCTGGTCAGCGAGAACTGATCATCTCAGCCACCATACGGAGGGGCCATGAACGACCTGAAAACATTGCTTGCAAACCCAGTCGTCACGCTAATCCTAATCATTCTGATTGGCACCATTATCGGCTGGCTTTACGAGAAACAGGTGCACTCGCCTCACGGCTATATCACCAGCGCTCTAGTCGGCGTAGCGGGCTCGTACACCGGATACCATCTAGCAGCATTGGTGGCTCTATCGAATTATGTTGCGACTATACGTTTAATCGCTGCTGCGGTAGGAGCCATTATCATCCTCTGGGCTTGGAGGAGCTTTCATCCCCGTGGAAAACGCAGATGAATAGGCGATGCACATGATCTGACTACTTTGATCAGGCGCGGAACATCGTGCGGCAGTCGTGAAGCGGACCTGCGCCGATGTTTCCGATTGTCCGTTCCGGGTCAGGAGCGGAGGTGATGTGGGGGCAATTGCGTCGTACAGCCGGGGGTGTTGGATATTTAAGGGCCACGTTCGCGCAGCGCAGAAGGAGTACAAATTATGTCATCTAACTTAATCACACTGGTAATCGTTTTAGCGATTTTCTTTCTGGTCGAGTACTTGGTCACGTTCCTCCCGATCGCGTGGCGATTCAGAATGATCATACAAATCGTAATCCTTATTCTCGGTCTGGTCTATCTGCTGCAACACGAATCGCTATTGCACATCTGGTAATATCCAGCCGGTGAGTTTTGCAACACAATCCCTCTAAAAGCGGACTCTCCGATCAGGTTCGAATGGCTTCGCGCAGTGTGGCGCGAAACTTTCTGTCACGCTTGATGTACCACTCGCGACTCATGGCTTCGCTGCGGGTTTTGCAGCGTTCGGAATAGAGCAGAATCCATTTCCGCCCCCGGGTCGACCTGGCACCGAGTCCTCCATTGTGTTGCTGGAGTCGTCTCTTTATGTCAGTCGTCCAGCCGACATAGGTTCGGCAATCATTTTTGTGTCGGCTTCCCAGCACATAAACGAAAAATAACATTTCGTGTTTTGCGAGCAGTTTAATGAGGAAGGGGCTTTTCCCACGCCGGCGTAGGGCTGAAAGCGGATACTTGCACCGCTGAAAGTCAGGAGAAAGGGTTCTCCTTGTTCACGGTTGGTTTTGAATGGCGAAATGACCCGGCCGCCAGAGTAATTTTCCGCCGGCCATTGGCGCGGGCATCGGGGAGAGCTGACTGCGGAGCTTCACGCGATCGCTCGAACAGGATGGCACCGGCGTTGCCCCCCAACGAAGTCAAGTCGTCTTTCTCGCAGGTTGCCGCGATCGCCAATCCGATCGAAGCAAGGTGTGCGCGGCGGTAGCAATACACAGCCAGCATGGCCCTTGCTGTTGGCGAGACGGTCGCAATGAGTTCGTTCAGCCCATGCGCGCTGGCGCGGTACATCTCGCCCAGCATTTGATCGGCGACAGGACACGGTTCGTCTTCAAGCGGTATGTAGAGTTCGGGCATCATCGCGAGGTCTCCGAAACCGTTGTTCTGACAGAGACCATCCAACGGATCGCGTTAACGTGGCGTTAACCCAGCGAAGCCCGCTTGGGGTCAATCACGTAGGTTCGAGCGCGCGCCAACGAGGTGATCGACTACCTGTTTGGGCATTTACAAGTTGGGATGGCCGCACGCTGCATGTGTTGCGTTGCAGCGAATTCTCGCGGCGAACGGTCGCTTTGCGTCATTTTCGACATTTCGGGAGCAAGCCGGACATTTCCGCTTTGCCCTCAATTTCGGACGCTTTCTTGCAGCAAACGACGTTACCGGCCAATGGAAGTTTTTTGAAATGCTGTTCGATCGGGCGTTTCCGCCACCTCAGCCAGGTCTATTTTTGGCAGAAGAAATCGAGCGGTTACAACTCGCGCCGCCTGATAAGCCGAAAGAGGCCGCCAACTGAGGCGGCCTCCCACAGCTAGTGAAATTAGGTGTCGCGATTAGTTGGTCCTGTCGCAATTAACAGTGGGCGCACCAGCAGCGGCCATAGGGACCGCAGACCCAACGATGGTATGGACCGCACCGTGCGCCAAAAAACGGCCCGCAGGCGGCTTTCTCGATCGGCGTGAAGTTTTGCGCCTGCGCATGGATATTTGCTGCCCCGCGTGAGGTCTGAGCGTTTGAGGCAAGCCCACCCGCGAGCAATAGTGCGGTCGTTGCAGTGACGATGACCACTAGCTTTCGCATGGTTTTCTCCCTGAGGTTCCTCATTGAGGAGAACGTCAATTTAGTCATTTTGAGTTGCGATTACTATTCAAAAAAGGGTCACTCCATAATAATTCAAAAGGGGCCAATCGGGTTCGGGAAGGGTCGAAAGGGGACAGTACTCACCCGTGGGTAATGTCCGAATTAGGACAAGCGCAAACTGAAATTAGGACAATCACTCCTTTCCCCCTTCAATCGGCAATCGCTTGGATATTCAGGCTTCCGTGGACCTGGAGGGGCTCAAAAAACTCCAAGAAATGCTAGGCAAATACCAAGCTATCTTGGAAATGGCGGATGAAATCCCACCGATGACTGGGATGGAAAAGGTCGGCGGCGTTTGGAAGCCCAAGGGCCAATGAAAGAGGCCGCCAACTGAGGCGGCCTTAAATCCTGATATGAGCAAGGGAAGCGTAGATTATTATTCCGCAGATCGTTGCTGCGATGGTCCACATAAGGATCAAACGCGCTAGTTCACTCATCTGATCTCACGCCACTTATTCTGTGGGATCAGGTTTTCTCTGGCACCACGAAAGCCAGAAATTCTGGCGACCACCGCACATTTTGGCGTAGTGCCTCCACTGGCGCGCTAATTGAAGAAACATTCCCCTATGCGCCGGGCCGACGTTCAACCGTGCAATCTTCAAACAGGACTTCGCCTGCTCAAAACAAAACCGACTGCACTGAAATAGGGGTCTTGGCGTGGTGTCAGTCACGGTCGGACGGTAGGGCAAAGGAACTAAAAAAGATACAACCGAGGATTACGGATATACCTACAGCTGTTCAAAATTGAACACACAAAAGGGGCCATCCTCAAATTCAAAAGGGACCATTAAGGATGGAAAGGGGCCAGTACCGAAAATACGTAGCGCAACCAAGCAGCCTATTCGTTCTTTTTGTGGTCGGTGGATTGAGACTGTTGTTGCCGCCGTTGCAGAGGCTGCTTTTCGAGAGCCGCGATTTGATCGAGAATTTTTACTGCACTTTGGGTTAGCAGATCAGCAAAACCGACCTGACCTCGCCGCTTAGCGTCGTCGGCGAAATTCAATAAACGAAGATATTGTTTTCGTAATCGTTCGACTTGCGAAACAGCCATTGCCCCGCTCCCGGAGGACAATGCGAATTTCACTGAGGCGGCAAGTTAAATGCCCCCATTGCACCCCAACTCAATTACGTAATCTTACGTAGCGGTTGAAAGATAATCGGTTGTGCAATCAAGTTAGGACACTATCTCATTGAAATTAGGACAAAAGCCTCGGAATTAGGACAGCACCCACCCATGCTGCATTACGGCAATCGAAGCGAGGGGCACCCTGCTCGCGTCCATCTTGCAAGAGAACAGGGAAAACGCGACTGTTTATGCCGGTTTGGGGTTCACCGGGAGAATTTCGATTCGACGGGCATGCCATGAATAGCGCGACCGCGAGCAATCGAAGAAAGCAGGGAGGGTCAAATTAATGTGCGTCAAATGTTATAAACATCCGCTGGACCGCCGCAAGTTCCTCTCACTGTCAGCGGCGGGCATCGCTGCAACGAGCGTCTTCCGCGCGCGCCCGTCTTTTGCAGCAGGCGCTGCGACAACGAGCGTTACAGCGGACGAAGCGTTCGCAAAACTGAAGGCTGGTAATGAGAAATATGTTAGCGCTCCTCAGCTCTGCGCGGTTGATCTCTCAAACCAGCGCGAACACGTAGCGAAAGCGCAAACGCCATGGGCAACGATTATCGCTTGCTCCGATAGCCGCGTTCCGCCTGAACTGCTGTTTGGTGGGCTCGGCTTAGGCGAGCTCTTTGTTGCGCGTAACGCGGGCAACATGGTCGATACTGCAACAATGGGGACGATTGAATACGGTGCCGAACATCTTGGAGTTCCCCTGATTGTGGTTATGGGTCATGAAAGATGTGGGGCTGTCGCTGCCGCCTGCGCAGTTGTTGAGAAGCACACTAAACTTCCAGGCTCCATAGGCTCCATGGTCAATGCCATCGTCCCTGCTGCGAAGGCTGTTCGCGGCAAGCCCGGCGATTTTGTGGACAATACGGTTCGCGAAAGTGCGAAACGAACAGCTACAAAGGTCGCGACCAAAAGCGAAATCGTTTTGCATCTAATCAAAGAAAACAAAGTCAAGGTAGTAGCGGCACGTTATGATCTTGACACCGGTCGTGTTGAGTTTCTGACCGGATAATTGCTCGATGGGGAGCAGGCTTCAGCCTAGCTGCACGCTTGCCGTGCTGCGTTGCAACGAAGTCTCGCAGCAATCGGTTGCTTTGGGTCATTCGCGACCGGGTCGAGCCAGCAGCAGGTCCTGCCATATCTGCTATTACCCCAAGAGCGTCCGGCATCCGGGTGATGAAAACCAAAGTTTTTAGCATTCAATGGGACGATCGCGCCGTAGAGATAATTTCGTTTTAGCAGGCGCGTGGGAATATAGTGATATCATTCGCATTTCGAGAAGAAGGGGGTAACGGCGTGAATGAACCCATCATCGACAATACCGAAGATAAAATCCTCATATACGAAATCTCGGACGCAGCACTTGAGATTGCAGCCGGCATTGCGACGGCCGGAACGGTGAGCCTGACAATCGCGTTTTGTAGCGGCCTGGATTACTGCCAGCCGAAGTCGCCGCACGCCTTCGGGGCGCCGGGCGGGATGCGCTCGCCCGGCGCTCGCGTCACGCTGCTGCTATACCCTGCTGCGGCGAATGCGGGAGGACCCTGCGACCAAATCGACGCCGTTCATCATGATGACGGCGGAATCCAAGGGCGAGTACGTGGTTGCAGCAATTAAGGCGGGCGTGAATGACTACATCGTCAAGCCGTTCACCGCCCAAACCCTGAGGGCCAAAATCGAGGGAATATTTGCCGCGAAGGTCGCGGTCACGTCATCCTAGGCGCGTCCTTTTTACCCCCGAAAGCTGCCGCGGCTGTCGCCGACCGGCGCGGCCCGGTGGAACACCCTCGTGAGTGAAGGCGTCGATTCGCTCTTGCCGTGTCGCCATGCGGTCTTGTTTATCCCTGCCGTTACGATTTCGACGTGCACATATGGCGCTGCAATGGCATGGCGACGCGCTTATATAACGCCGACAAGTGCGTAATCAACCAGCGAGAACGCCGTGGCATTCAAACCAAATTACGGACGAGATCGAGCCGAGCGAGCGAGGGCGGCACGTGCTCGGAGCGAGGAGAAACAGCGAAAGAAGGACGAGAAAACTGCGCTGCGCAAAGCCCAGCGCGCCGAAGTCGGGCCGCCGACGGATGAAACCGATCCTCCATCGGACGAAAAGCAAAGCTGACCCGTAGACTTAAGATTCGATTGCCTCTTTCCCTCCAACAGCGACCAAATTGCCGCATTACGGCAAGCAACGTGAGGGGCCAGAAGCAGGCGATACGGAGTGTCCATATTCAAACCGCCGCGTTGGCAGCGACGCCGCTAAACATGCCTTGTTGCGGCCGGGCGCGACCTCTATCGTGCATGATCAGCATTGGAGACTGAAATGCCTACAGGTACCGTGAAGTGGTTCAATCCGGCAAAGGGATATGGGTTCATTCAACCCACAGGCGGCGGTGGCGGCAAGGACGTGTTCGTCCACATTTCGGCTGTTGAGCAGGCTGGCCTGAGCACGCTCAATGAGGGACAAGCCGTCGAGTACGAGATCGAGAGCAATCGGGGGAAGGAGTCCGCGGTCAGGCTCAAGATTAAGTAATTGCTTTATCCGCGCGACTACGGCAGTTGCGGAATGTCCGCTTCGGGTCGTTTTCGACCGACCCGACAGGTTTTGCCTGCGGAATCATGTCCGCTTCGCCCCGAAAACGACCGAACTGCTGCGGTGCCGCGAAATGACGCGATGGGCCACAACCGGAATCATGCACTGCAACAAAAGAGTTGCGAAAATCTTCGCCTATCAGCGTTAGGTGGTCGTGCCTCCGGTCGCTCGGACCGCCGTGAAATGGGTCACAGACCTCCATTTTGAGGCGTCTGGCCCACGGCAGCAAATGACGTGTAACGACGAGACCGAGAAGCTCAGTTACTTCGTGACGATCGGTGCGCCGACGATGCTTCCGCCCCCGAAGCTATAATTGATTCCGATCAAGACGGAATTGTCGGTCACGCGTCTCTGATTCGCGAAGTTGTGGACACATGAGTTGAAGGCCGTCACCGTGCATTCGCCGGTCGTGTCGGCCCACTGGGTGTTGGTGCCGACAGTGCCGAAGTCCATGTAGTAGTATTCGAGCTTGAGGTGCAGGTTGCTAAGAACGGCATATTCGGCGCCACCGCCCACCCAGTACCCCGCTTTGTCGGTGCTGTGGCTAGAATAACCAGAAGTCACAGCTCCTCCCGGATACGCAAAAGCAAGTGAGTCAGTGGTTGAGATCTGACCGGCCGCAGGTCCAGCTGAGATTTGAAGTAGCAGCTGTGGTGTAGCCAGCATACCGACCTCGAACAACACCGCCTCGGTGGAGTTCAATCTCGTGTCTTTGTAACACGAAAAGGCTCCGCCGGCGGTACCGGGCGAAGTAGTTGGGGGAGTGTTGGTGGGGTATCCGGTCGGATACGGTTGATAGCAGTTTCCCCTACCGTGCTCGTCGGTCAACCGCGCAACAACCTCGGTGCCCAGCACCATGGTGCCGAATTGCTTCCGGTAGCCGGCTTGAATTTCGCCGTCCATTCCCGTGAGTTTGTGGTTGGGGGCCCAGGTCGTGGGCGCGGCATTAAAGACGGTTGCCGTCGAAGTGAAGCTCGGCTGGAATGTTCCGGTGTCTGACACCCGGCCCCAGCTGTAACTGAGGCCACCTCCAACATAGAACCCACTCCAATCGTAGAGCGGAACCGGAGCCGCTTTGGTGAGGATTGGCAAGTCGGCCGCGGCGGCCGACGCCACCACAGCCAGCGAAATCGCAGTCCCAATGAACAGCCTTCGCATAAGCCGATATTCCAGCAGATGACATGAATTCTCGGTGTCAGAATGCCCCCATTCAGGCACATTAACAATGCGGTGTGTGTGTAACGGGATGAGGCGGAGAAATTTCTCCCTCGATGTGGCGGATTTGCCACAATAAGCACTGAAAGCACTGATTTCGCGGATACACATCATCAAGTCGGCGTCTATACCGGCAGCATCCTCAAGGGCGAGAAGCCGGCCGACTTGCCGGTGCAGGCGCCGACCAAATATGAGGTGGTGGTCAACCTCAACACTGCAAAAGCGCTCGGGCTTACGGTTCCGCAGTCGATCCTTGCCCACGCCGACGAGGTGATCGAATGATGGGTGCGAGGTTTTTTGCAGTGCAAATTGAAAGTCGCCGCGATGACTGTTTTGGGTCATCTTCGACATTTGGGGCGTACTTCCGACACTTCCGCGGTAACCCCGAAAACCGACATTCGCTTGCGCTGCACTAAGTGAAGTGGCGGGCCAATTCCGGACATCCCGTCGGACTGTGAAGTACGTCACAAACCGTCAATTTGAAGCGCGGTATGCTTTAATCAGAGCTAATATGCTTCGCAGAGAATGTCGGATAGATAGCCTAAGCTTAACTGTTTCGGCGCGCTGTCCGCTGGGATCAGCAATACGCATATGGAGGAAGTCATGCAACGCTATACGTCAATCACAGCGCAAACTCGATATTTCACTGTAGGCCTATTGATGCTGGTCGCGTTTGGCTTCGTCGCCACGGCACAGGCAGCAACGATCATCGTCGCGCTCGGCGCGAGCAACACAGTCGGCCGAGGCGGCACGTCGTATCCCGCCGAGCTTGAGGCCATGCTCAAGGCCAAAGGCTATGACGTCCAGATTATCAACGCCGGCGTCAACGGTGATACGACGGCCGGCATGTTGGCGCGGCTTGATTCGACGGTTCCCAGCGGGACCCGTCTTGTTCTGCTTAATCCAGCAAATCTTAACGACAATAAAGCTGGAATCCGCGACCAACAAGCGGGGTACGTCGCTCAAATCCGATCCAAGTTGGCAGCGCGCGGTATCAAGGTGATCGTGACGGGTTCATTCATCGGAATGGGTGCAAAACACACCGATGCCGAGCATTTCGGCGGTGAAGGTTATCGAACGGTCGCCGTGCATCTTTTGCCGCAGGTCATGGCGGCGCTCGGCCCACCCCATAGGTGAGGATTCTCGCGCGCCTTTTGCTCACCGCTTTTCCGTCACTGGCAAAGAAATCGTAAGGAGAAGTGTCCTTGCGACCCGGAAGCCAATATTCCCAATTTTGTTGGCGCCGGCACGTCTGACGCGGACGGCCGTACGGATCGGCCGGGGAGCACGGTTAAAGGCACCTCCGCGTGTGACGTGAGGGCCATTGCAATCTTCGTCGATCCAGGCCGACCCGTCTGTGGGCGCTCCTTTATAGTCGCTGTGAAAGCAATCCTGTACCCATTGCCACACGTTACCCTCCATGTCGTAAAGGCCGAACGCGTTCGGTTTGAACGACCCGACCGGTGAGGTCCTCGTGAGGTCAAATTTGCTGCCGCAGCCATTGCAATAGGCGTCGCCGTCGCGGATGTCGTCGCCCCAGTAATAAACCGTCGTGGTGCCGGCGCGCGCAGCATATTCCCATTCGGCCTCAGTCAAGAGACGGTAGGGCTTGCCTGTCATCTCGGAGAACCACGCGACATAATTCTCGGCTTCGTCCCAACTCACGTTGATCACCGGCTGCCTCCCGTGCCCCCAACCCTGGTCGTCGACTTGGGAGCAACCACCAGCCGCGACGCAGGCGTCCCAGTCCGCGAACGTCACATCGAACTTCGACACTGCGAATGGCGTTGCGATCGTGACCTCATGCTGCGGGCCTTCATTATCAAAGCGTCCGCTTTCAGTCGGCGGCGATCCCATCGTGAACTTACCCGCCGGAATGACGATCATCTCGGGACAGTCCTTGGCACACTCGCGAAAGGTCGCTCTCGGCATCAGCGCACGTTCAGCCGCCACCGTAAGCACGTAAGGTCGAACGTATGCGAGCATGTAAGGCCGCATGGTCAGGTACCAAGTCCACTGTTTTATGATGTACGCCTGATTGATCCAGCCGATGAGACCTGCGATGATGCCGACCAACAGCACGTAAATGGCGGCTTGCACCAGCCTCTTGCGGCGTTTTGCGACGACCTGAGCCTTCCGGCTCGCGGCGATGAACGTCTGGGTCTCCGCGGTTGGCGGTGGCGAGCCATATGGGCGATAGGTAATCCAGGCCTCAGCTTCTTCCAGGACAGGCGGGCGCAGCAGGAGCCCGTTCGGACGGCCGGTCGCCGCCCAGCGCCGTGCGGCTTCGCCGAACTCAGTGTGCCGCCTGATCCAGCTGATGTCGGTCTGCAGCGCCTCGGCGAGCGCATCGGCACTCGCCTCGAAACGCGCCGAATCATCGAAGAAAATGAAGTTCAAACGCCGCAGCGGTTCAGGCACCGCGCTATTTTCCACGCGGCGGTGGACGATTGGCGCAAAACGCTTGTTGAGTGAGGCTGCATACGCGACCTCCTTCAATGCTACGTCGGAAGCGACTGCATCGGGCGAAAGTATGAATACGATGGTGTCGGCTCGGCCAATCAGAGTTTCTAAGCGCTTCCACCAGTCTTCGAAGGCATATATCTCGGTGCGATCGATCAGCGGTTCGAACCCACGGGCTCTCAGCGCCGTTTCGAGGCGATCCGCAAAGGCCATATCCCTGCGCGAATAGGAGATAAATATTCTGGCTTTCGGCTCGCCGCCCTGCCCATCCTCGGCATCAGCAACCATTCGGCGCTCTCTCGCCCTTACCCGGATGAGATTAGCAAATGCGGGACTGGCGAGGAATGGTGGTGCGGCAGACGAACCGTGCTTTGGCAGCTAATGTGCTCGTGACGACGTGCGTACAGATACGTTGCACGGGCCAGGGGTTCGCTGGATATTAGTGCACGGCAGGTGACCATACTGGTTCTTAGCGGCACAGAACTGCAGCTACGCGGAAACTGTTCGCGCCAAAACATCGGGGAGGTCGGCCGCAAGGAATTCGCCCACTTAAACGGCGATCTGTCCAGTCCGACGCGGCGACTTGATGTCTGCGCTAGGCCGCCGAGGAGAGCCAAGCATGGAGGACATGTTGGAACCCACCGAGCGCGTACAACCGATCGAATATTGGTCGCAGCTGTCCGCGCAGTCGGAGAAGTCCGGCAACTATCTTGCCGCCTGCGACACGGCGCTTCTGGGATTGGAACAGCATCCCGAAGCGCGTGAGCTTCAATATCGAGCGATCCTCAATCTGTCGCGCACCGGCGCCAACAAACGCGCAAAGCAATTGTGGCTGCGGTATGGATTGCAGCCGGATCTCGCCGCAGCCTTCCTCAAGGGCCACCTGGAGGAAAACATCGCCGCGCTCGGCGCGCGGCTCGATCGCGAAGAGGCCTATGCGGAGGATGCCGCGCAGCGCCCAGCCAAGCTGAAAAAGGCGGCGGAACATTACGAGTCCATCTATCGCCGAACGGCAAGCGCTTTTCTTGGGATAAACGCGGCCGTTCTCAACGAGCTCAGTGGCGAGACCGCCCGCGCTAAGGACATCGCCGCGCAGATCGTGGAAAAATGTGCGAAATCCAAGCCGCAAACCGATGACGAAGCCTATCAGCTGGCGGCCGATCGGGCGGCTGCTAGTCTTCTTCTCGACGATTTGAACGATGCCCAAAGAGCGATTGAGCGAGCCGCCGCGCTGTCGACCAATGCCGCATCGATTGCTTCAACGCGCAAGCAACTTATCCAAATCTGCGATCATAAGCGGATCGATCGCGGAATCATCGCGCCGCTGCGAAATCGAACTGTCATTTACTATACCGGACATATGATTGCTCCCGCCGGCACGCCCGGCCGCTTTCCGGCTCAAGCCGAAGCGCGCGTCGCCAAGCAAATTAAAAACGAACTCGCCAGTCACAATGTCGGCTATGGCTACGGGTCTCTCGCCTGTGGCGCAGACACGCTGTTCGTCGAAGCGCTGCTGGCCCGGAAGGCCGAGGTTGACGTCGTACTTCCGTTCGCGAGGGACAGCTTTCTTAAAGAGTCGGTCGCCAACGGTGGTCCGAACTGGTTGGACCGTTTCGATAAGTGCCTTCAACAAGTGCGCGTGGTCCACGCCACCGAAGGCGAGCATATCGGGGATGTGGGAGTGTTTGCCTATGCGGCACGCCTGGCCATGGGTTTGGCGCTACTGCGCGCCCACCAATTTTCATCGGAACCCATCCAGTTGGCGGTGTGGGACGGCAAAGAAACAGCCGATCAGGCCGGCACCTTCGTGGACATTCGGGTATGGCAAAGTCACGGCCTAAAAACCGTGACGATAAGCAGCGAGGGCAAGCTCACCGCAAACGCGGCTGAGGCCGCCCAGCTCCAGCGATCGCAACGCGATCTGCCACCGCGTCAGGTTCGCGCCATCATGTTCGGCGATTTCCACGGCTTCAGCCGGCTCACCGACCGTCAGATGCTCACGTTCTATGACCACGTGATGCTCGCGGTCGCGAAGGCCTTGGACCAATATAGCGGCGCCATCGTCACGCGGAATACATGGGGCGACGGACTTTTTGTTGTATTCAGCGAGCTTGGCCCGGCGGCACGCTGCGCTTTGGAAATTCAGTCGGCATTGACTGAGCTTGATTTCCTTGTCATCGGCCTGCCCGCAACACTCGGGCTGCGGCTGGGATTGGATGCCGGCGCGGTATTTGAGGTTCACGATCCGATCTTGAAATCGCTTTCCTTCACCGGAAGCCACATCAGTCGTACGGCTCGGCTCGAGCCGAGTACCCCGCCGGGAGAGGTTTATGTCACAGAGCCATTTGCCGCGCTGTTCACGCTGCTTCAGGACAAGGAACTGATTTGTGAGTATGTCGGCATGATGCGGGCGGCAAAAGACTACGGTCGCCTGCGAACCTATCTGTTAAGGCGTCGCGCGCTTACGGATGTGAGAGTCAATCCGACCTCACCCGACTGGCTTTAGTCCCTTGGCAAATTGCTTGAAGCGCCGGGCGTAAATGTCGGCGCGTGCCGCCGAGAAGCATAATAAAATCCCGTCGCCTCATGGACCTCACCTTACGCCGAGGACTACACCGTGCCACATCATTGGATGAGAGCCGTGTTGTGCATCACAGCAATTCTCGCCGTCCATGTCCGGTTCGGGTCATTTTCGACCGACCCGACAGGTTTTGCCTGCGGAATCATGTCCGCTTCGCCCCGAAAACGACCGAACTGGTCTGAGAGGGATTTAGCCGGCGAGCCTTGCCATGTCTCTTTTTCGGAGACCAGCTATTGACATTGGTCACTGAAGTAGTTACATTACGATCCTCGCTCACGTGAAGGACGTGGTCCGGAGGCACGCCGGGCCATCGGGGCGAGGACGGTGCCCGCGGGCGGGCTTGCAACCCGCTCCCGGGCGGCTCGGGCATCATGCCTGCCGGCATTACGACCGGCGCGCGAGGTGCTTCGCTGGAAGTGGGAAGGGCGTCGGCGGCCATGTCCGCTCAGTTTGACGCCGTTTCCCACGAAGCCTGGCCCGACGCTGAGCCTTAGGGACGACGACTCCCTTTGGCGAGAGCCGCGGTGGAACGCCGGAAGGCGAGCTGCTTCCTGAAAAGGAGGCAGCGCCGCACCCGATGGTGCGGAGGTTTTTAAACAGCGTCTGCCGGCGTTCCGCTTCTTTTCTTTCGTAGCCCGGGTTGAGCGAAGCAAAACCCGGGGAGGAAAGTCCCGGATTTCACTTCGTTCAATCCGGGCTACGGCGAAACGGGCAAAGCGAACAGAAGCACCGAGGCACCACCACCTCGCCACTCTGTTCCGCCCCGGTTTCGCGCTTCACGTCACCGGATTTTTGCCGCTCGGGCGCAAAGGCGCGCCGCGAGAATGAGATCGCTTTATTTTCACCTCTCCCCTGCGGGGAGAGGGGGGCGCGATCGCATCGCGAGAACGATCACACTTACCCTCCTCGGCTCGCAATGACGTTCCGGATCGGATAGAAATGGACTTCAGCCCACAGCACCACTTAAGCCAGCAGGAAACACCAATGCCGCGAATGAAGGGCGCCGAGCTGATCACCGAATATCTCATCGCCAACGACATACCCTACGTCTTCGGCATTTGCGGGCATGGCAATGTCGGCATGCTCGATCCGCTCTATGCGGCGCGCGACCGCATCAAACTCGTCTCGCCGCGCCACGAGCAGGTCGCCGTCCACATGGCGGACGCTTACTTCCGCGTCCGCCATGAGCCGGTGGCGACCTTGACCTCGTGCGGGCCGGGCTCCTGCAACATCGTCATGCCGCTCGCCTGCGCGCTGACCGATTCATCGGCGCTCTTCGCCATCACCGCGAACGTGCCGACCTCGCAGTTCAACCGCAGCCCGTTCCAGGAAATCAACCGCCACTTCCAGGCCGATTTCGTCAACATCGTGCGCCCGGTGGTCAAGCGCAGCTTCCAGCCGACCCGCGTCGACATGCTGCCGCTCGCCTTGCGCCAGGCGATGACGACGATGCTGTCCGGCCGGCCGGGGCCGGTGAATGTCGACGTTCCGTTCAATGTTTTCCAAGAGGTGGACGACGTCGAACTGCCGCCGCCGGCGCCGCCGTTGAACGCGCAAAGGAGCGGCGCCGCTCCTGAGGAAATATCGCGCGCGCTCGACATGGTTCTCGCCGCGCAGCGCCCGGTGATCTTCATCGGCCATGGCGTGACGCTGTCGGAGGCCAGCCGCGAACTGACCGAGTTCGCCAAGAAACTTGCGATCCCGGTGATCTCCTCGCCCAACGGCATGGGCTGCCTCGACATGACCGATGCGCTGTCGCTGGGCTTCATCGGAAGAAACGGCGCGTTTCCCGCCAACGAAGCCGGCCGCCGCGCCGACCTTGTCATCGCCATCGGCGCGCGCTTCGACGACCGCTCGGCGTCGTCATGGATGCCCGGCTATTCATGGAATTTCCCGGCGACCAAACTCGTCCATGTCGATGTCGATCCGGCCGAGCTTGGCCGCAATTATCCGCCCGATCTCGGCATCCTCGCCGACGCACGCACGTTTTTGCGGCAAATCCTCGGCGAGCTCGAACGGCGCGGCGCGACAGCGGGCCCCCACCCTAACCCTCCCCCGCAAGCGGGGGAGGGAAGGGAGGGGGAATGGCTCGCAGCTATCGCCAAATGGCGCGCCGAGTGGGAAAAATTCGTGCGGCCGAATTTCGCGGCGCACGCGTCGCCGCTGCGGCCCGAGCGCGTGGTCGCCGATTGCCAGGCGGTGCTGCCGCCCGACGGCATCATCTGCTGCGACGTCGGCGTAAGTCACAACTGGTACATGCAGTTCTGGAACGCGCGCCAACCCCAGACCATGCTCAATTCCTGGGGCTTTTCAGGCATGGGTTTTGGCGCCTCAGGCGCGCTCGGCGCAAAACTCGCAGCACCGGATCGCCCGGTCGTCGCGGTCACCGGCGACGGCTGTTTCACCATGGTGCCGCATGTGCTTTGCACCGCGGTCGAATACGATATTCCGGTGGTTTGGGTGATCTGGAACAATTTCGGCTGGGTCTCGATCCGCGACATCCAGCTCGGCATGTTCGGCGGCCGCGAGCATGGCACCATGTTCCATCAGGGCGCCAACAAGAAACCGTACAATCCGGATTTCGCCGCCTGGGCCAAGGCGTCGGGCGTCGATGCGCTGACCGTGACAAAATCCGAAGATTTTCGCGGCGCGCTCGAACATGCGATCAAGGCGAACAAGCCGTTTTTGCTCGACGTGCATGTCGACGCCGAAGCGCGCCCGCCTTCGACTGGCGCTTGGCAATTGCCGCCGACGCCGTACAAGGAGCCGGTGTTCGGCCAGCGTTTTATCCCCGACGCCGCGCCGGTGAAGTGAGAGAATAGTCGGCGCATTTCTCACCATCGGCGCGGGCCGCATAGATCGGCTTCGACCTCTCCATCAAGGGGAACCGAACGAAGCTTTCCTCGAATTAATCTCGTGGTCAGGTCGCGACGCCACGCGCTTCGCGGCGATGCCGCTCGGCAAGGCGTGAAACGTGTCCCGGGCGCAGCGCAGCACGAAGTGATGCGCTGCAGAACCGGGACCTTTACAAGCGCCGAATCTGAAAAGGTCCCGGATCAGCGGTGCACCGCCATAGCGCGTCGAAGACGCGCGTAAACACGCTGATGCCGCTGCGCCGCATCCGGGAAACGCAAGTGAAGAGTAGTGCCGCGCCAGCCGGTGGCGCCGTCGTGGGGGTCAAGGCGTTTATCTTCCCCAGTCACGCGTGGGGAAGAAAATGTAAGTCTTAGTGCAAGGCGCCGGCGAGCCGGTCGCTGTTGGCGTGCACGCAGCGTTGCAGCGGCGAATAGGCCCGCTCGGCGGCGGCATAGAGGCCGAGCCCGTCCGCCAGCGCGCGTTCCGCGGCGATTCCGGCATCGGTGAAAGCGACGATCTTTTCCGAAATCATGCGGGTCGCTTCATCGCCGGCGTTTGGCGCGCCCGAAGCGAACAGCATCAGCCGGGCCGAGATGACGCCCTGCGCCTCGCAGGTGAAGCGGACGGCCTCGAGCCAGTTGGTCCAGAAATCGTTCATAGGGCGCTCGGATCGGTGCCGCGCGAGGTTGCCGAGACGGCGAACGCAGCGGCGCTCGATCCGAGCAATGTCGCTCAAATTTTCTAAGAATGGCGTGCACGATCCGCTAAACTTTAACGAAAATTCCAAGCAACAGCACCGCCATTGCGAGGAGCGCGGCGACGAAGCAATCCACGTCGGTGGGCGTACGACTGGATTGCTTCCTTCAGGCCCGACCCGTTGGCCCGCAATGGCGGCCTACAGCATTTCCGGCCTGAATTCGACTCCTCCGGCTGATGATTTTGCCGGACACCATGAACACGCCGTCGCCGGTGTAGTGTAGGGTCTGCGGAAATTTCGGCCGCCGTGCGACATGCGCCTTCACCACCTCGAAGATAAAGAAATTGTAGCGGTCGACGAGACTGTCGTCTCTCAGCTGGCATTCGAAATTGGCGTGGCATTCGGCGATCAGCGGTGCACCGACTTTATTCGCCGGCTCCGCGGTCAATTCAAATTTCCCGAATTTATCGACGGAAGCGCCCGAGCAATTGCCGATGCCGACCACGGCGTCGGTCAGCGCCGTCGTCGGCACATTGATGACGCATTCCCGGCTGCGGCGGACGAGGGCGAAACTGTGATTGCTGCTGGCAATGATGCAGCCGACCAGCGACGGCGTAAATTCCATGACCGTGTGCCAGCCCATGGTCATGACGTTTCGCTCGCCGCGCCAGGCCGACGAGACGAGAACGATCGGTCCCGGTTCCAGAAAACGCCGGACGTTTGACACCGGGAAATCAATTTTTCCATTGGCCATTTCACGCGCTCGCGAGGGTGATTGTTGCCATTAATTAGTCCGGATCGGCTGCTTACTCCAGACCCAGCATGGGGATCGGTATACAACTCACGCGTTCCATCGCTTACGCCGAGCGAGTGCGGCAGCGGCTCGATATTTGCCGCCCCGTCGACGCCGTCGCGGCGCCGGTGATCGTGTTTTTCTACGGCGGCGGCTGGCGCAGCGGCAACAAGGCGCTGTATCGCTACGTCGCCAAGGCGCTGGCGCGGCGCGGCTATGTGGCGGTGGTGCCGGATTATCGCATCTATCCGGAAGTCCGTTATCCCGAGTTTCTTGAAGACGGCGCGCTGGTCGTGCGCTGGGTCAAGGACAATATCGGCCGCTTCGGCGGCGATGCGGAAAAAATGTTTTTGCAGGGCCATTCGGCCGGCGCCCATATCGCCGCAATGTTATCGATCGATGCGCGCTGGCTGGCGGATGTCGGGCTTGTTCCCGGGCGCGATATAGCCGGGCTGATCGGCATTGCCGGACCCTACGATTACCTGCCGCTGCGCGATGCGACGTTGCAGACGATTTTCGGCGGCGCCGACCGGGCGGAGACCCAGCCGATCTTCCATGTTGCGCCCGGTGTGCCGCCGGCGCTGTTGCTGACCGGCGGCCGCGACCGGCTGGTCGAGCCCGGCAATTCGACGCGGCTGGCGGCGCGGCTTTCTACCGCCGGCAATGCCGCCACCGTGAAGACCTATCGACGCATCGGCCATTACCTCATCATTGCTGCGCTAGCGCCGCTTCTGCGCGTTCTCGTTCCGGTGTTGCGCGACGTCGACGCCTTCATCGCCGAGACATTGCAAGCAGCGACGGTGCGATCATTGCAGCAAACGAACTACCTGCCCAGCAGCACCATCGAAATCGCCGGTACGTAGGTGATCACCAAGAGCGCGAAAAAATTCACCACGACGAACGGCAGCACGCCGCGATAGATCATGCCCATCGGCAGGTTGAAGATGGCGCGCGCGGCGAACAGGTTGAGCCCGAACGGCGGCATATAGAGGCCGATCGAGAGATTGACCGCCATGATGATGCCGAAGTGCAGTGCGTTGACGCCGGCGGCTTCGACGACCGGCAGCAACAGCGGGGTGAGGATCAGGATCGCGGCCGGCGGTTCGAGGAAGCTGCCGGCGACCAAAAGCCCGGCATTGACGAACAACAACGTCTGCCAGTGCGGCAAGGCCATCGCGCTTACTCCATTGATGAGATTTTGCGGAATGCCGCTCGTCGTCATCAGCCAGGAATAAACGCCGGCGCCGGTGACGATGATCAGGATTTGCGCGATCAGCACCACCGAATTGGCGATGATCTGCCACAGTTCGGCAAGCCCGACCTCGCGGTAGACGAACGTCGCCACGAACAGCGAATAGACCACCGCGACGCCGGCGGCTTCGGTCGGCGTGAACACCCCGCCATAGATGCCGCCGAAGATCACCACGATGGTGCCGATCGCCCAGCTCGCTTCCCGGGTCGCGGCCCAGATGTTCTTCCAGCGCGCCGGCGACGACAGCGGCACCATTTTCACCCGCGCGTAAATCAGCACGTAGACGGCGTCGACGACGCCGATGAGCAGACTCGGCAGGATGCCGGCGGTGAACAGCCTGATGGCGGAGACCTGCGCCGTCATGGCGTAAAGAATCATCGAGATCGACGGCGGAATGATTACCGCGACCGCGCCCGAGGAGGTTATCAGGCTGACCGCAAAGCGCTCGCTGTAGCCGTGCTTGGTCAGCGACGGAAACAACAGCCGGCCGATGGCGACGACGGTGCCGACGGAGGTGTGCGCCATGGCGCCGAACAGTTCCGAGGAGGCGACGGTGGTCACCGCGAGCGACCCGCGCACCCCGCCGATGATCGACACCACCCAGGTGACGACGCGGGTGGCGATGCCGCCCTTGCCCATAATCTCGCCCGCCAGCACGAAAAACGGCACCGCCAGCAGCGGGAAATTGTCGAGGCTGCCGAACATGTAGGTCTGCACGGCTTGCATCGGCACGTGCGCCACGAACACGATCGCCGCCATCGAGGTCAGAAGCAGAACGACGAAAATCGGCAAGCCGAGGATCAGCAAAATCACCGGCAAAATGAAATAGACGAAATTCGCCGACATTTCAGCGCTCGGGGTCCTCGGCGGAGACGACCTCGCCATGGCGCACGCCGTGCACGTAGAGCCGTACCGCGATCAGGGCCGCCATGAGGACAAGCCCGAGCGGCACCGCGGCCTGGGGAATGACCAGCGGGATATTGGCGGACGCACTGCGCTGGTCGAGCTCGGCGAGCATGGTCATGACCGGCCAGGCGAAGATCGCGATCGCAATGCAGGTCGCGATGGTGACGAGATCGGACAAAAGCTCGAATGCCTTGCGTCCCCGCTCGGGCAACAGCGAGACGACGACGTCCATGCGGATATGCCGGCCCATCCAGCCGACCGGCGCGGCGCCGAGGAAAACGCAGCCGATCATCAAAAACAGCATCGCCTCCTCGGCCCAGGACAGCGACACCGAAAGGAAATAGCGGCCGATGATGTTTGCGAAATTGATGCCGACGCTCAAGATCAGCATCGCACCGGCGGCGAAGCGCAAGCCCGCCATCAGCGCGGCCGCGCCCCGCCGCAGGATCTCCCGCATGGATCTAATTCTTCGCGGCGGCGGCACGGACCTTTTGCAGCATGTCGTGCACCGCCGGTTGATCCTTGGTCGTCTCGTCGCCCACGGGGTCGAGCAACGTTTTCATCCGCGCGAGATCGTCGGCCAGCAACATGTGCACGGTACCGCCGAGCCCGGTCCAGTCGCCGACCAGTTTCTTGGAAAAATCGACTTCCCAGGCTTGCGACTTCGCCTCTACCGCCTTGCCCGAATCGACGACGATCTTCTGCAGGTCGGCCGGCAGCGTATCGAGCCAGGGTTTGGAGATCACGGCAATCGAAATGATGAAGGTGTCGTTGGTGACGGTGATCACCTTGAGAAGATCGTTCATCTTGAACGACACGAACACCGAGAGGCCGGAAATGGTGCCGTCGATGGTGCCCTGGTCGAGCGCCGGCACCACTTCGGAGAGCGGCATGCCGATGCCGGTGGCGCCGAGCTTGGCCATCTTGGCGCGTTCGAGCGCAGTGCCGTTGATGCGCAGTTTCTTGCCGCTGAAATCCGCCAGCCGCAGCAGCGCGTTTTTTGCGCCATAGTCCGAAGCGCCGAGGTTCAACGTGGCGATCCCGACCATGCGCTTTGGCGCCGCCAGATCGAACATCGCTTGCTCGATGGCCGGATCGTGGACCGTCGCCGCGGCATCGGCCTCGTCGCGGAACAGCATCGGCGTCGAGAACACGCCGAAGCGCGGATCGACGCCGACAAAGAAATCGACCGGCCCGACATAGCCCTGAATGTCGCCGAGCTGCACGCCTTCGATCTCGCGTGGGATCGGGCCGAGTTGGCTCGCGGGATAAATCTGCACCTCGATGCGGCCGCCGGAGGCCTTCTCGACCTCGTCCTTGTAGAATTTAATGAACTGGTGCTGTGTCTCGTTGATCGTCGCGGTGCCGATTTTCATCGTGAAATCCGCCGCCAGCGCCGGAGCCGCTGGAACGAAGCAGGCGAGCGCCGCCACGGCGGCAAGAGCGTGACGTTTGCCGGCCCAAAGATCGATCGCGCGTGTTACCGACATTATTTCCCCCTCCCTTGGATCCCCGACGCGTCTTGTCTTGGCCGAGCGGCCGCGCGTTTGCGTCGACTATAATGCAGCGCCGCGGCTTGCCAAGCGCAGACGGTGACGCAGGCCATGAAATCCCCCCGTTTCCACGGGGGGAAGAACATCACCTATCGCGCATGCGGTCCATCAGCACCTTGTCCTGGCCGCCGTCGATCTCGATCATGGTGCCGTTGACGAAAAAGGCGAGGTCGGAGGCGAGGTAGGCGACGAGATTGGCGACTTCCTCGCATTCGGCGATGCGGCCGAGCGGAATGCTCGCCGGCGCAAGCTTGTCGGCTTCCTCGAAGCTTAGCTTCATGTCGCGCGCCATGGCCTTGACCAGGCCGGTCCAGCGCTCGGTGCGCACCGGTCCGGGATTGACGACGACGAAGCTGATATTGTCCTTGCCGTATTGGCTGGCGAGCGATTTGGTCAAATTCTGCCCGGCCGCGTTGGCGGCGCCCGGCGCGATCTCCCAATAGGAGACTTTCACGCCGTCATTGCCGATCAGGTTCACCACGCGGCCCTTCTTCTGCTTCTGCATGATCGGCAGCACATGCTTCATGCAGCGCACGTAGCCCATGAATTTGAGTTGCAGCGATTGCGCCCAATCTTCCTCGCTCAAATGATCGAGCACGCCGCCCGGGGACGAGCCGGCATTGTTGACCAGGATATCGATCCGGCCGAGCGCTGCATGCGCCTTGTTGACGAAGTTTTCGGCATCCGCCAGCTTGGTGAGATCGGCGACGATGGGAACGATCTTGCGGCCGCTCTCATGAGCGATTTCGGCCGCGGTTTTTTCCAAGGGCTCTTTTCGCCGCGCGCAGATCGCGACATCGACGCCTTCGCGCGCCAGCGCGCGCGCGATCGCCTTGCCAATGCCCGCGCTCGCGCCGGTGACGATCGCCTTCTTGCCCGTCATCGCCAGGTCCATCGCAGCGTCTCCCCTTATTGGCGCGCGCCTGCACGCGGCGGCGGGCCGCACGATCGATCGAGACCATTATTGTCCGGGATATTTGGCGCTGTCACGCCGGAAATGAGACCGGCCGATCGCGCGTCAAGGCGGCCTGTCGCTCAGCCGGCGCGGCGCTCGCTCGCGCAGTCTTCGTCGGGAAACAGGCGGTCCGAGGTGCCGCCGCTGTAACGGAATTCAGTTTGGACGATCTTGGCATTATTGGCCTCGCGCAGCGCCGCATCGGCTTCGCCATAGAGGAAAGCGAGAAAGGCGTAGCGCCGGCCGCGCGTCACCGGCGTCACCTGATGCAGCGCGCCGCACGAGAAAACGACGGCGCCGCCGTGCGGCGCGCGATAGCTGCGCCGGCCGAACTCGGGAAAAACGAGATCGCAGCCGTCGTAATCCTTGTTGAGATTGATGGTGACTGCAAAGCGGCGGTGTTGCGCGCCGGCATTGACATTGTCGCGGTGCCGGTGGAAATGCCCGCCGATCGCGCTGTCGTAACAGGCGACGATATAGCGATCCATCCGGGTCGCCGAGAACTGGAAAAATCGCTCGATGGCCGGGATCAGGCGGCGCACGATCTGGCCGCGGATGGCGTTGCGAAATTCCGGCCGCACGATGCCGAGATCGTTGCGGCGCTTGAGCCGGTAGTCGACGACGGTTGCCGTCTTGCCCTCGCTGTCGAGGAGAAAACCGGAATCCTTGCCGCCGAGTTTGTCGTAGAATTGGACGAGGAGGTCGCAGAGCGCAAAATCGAAAACGCGCGGCACGATAAGCACGGGCGCGGTCAGCGGCACGCCGGCCGCATCGTCGACCGCCGGCAGGCTTTGCAAAACTTCGTGCACTGTCTTGGCGTGGCCGGCCGCAAAATCCAAGGGAATATCGGCGACCGCGCGCAACATCGGATCGAGCGCGACGGTGCGCGGCGTTTCGGCGGCGCCGAACGAGCGGCTGATCGCGCCGTCATAGTCGGCGATGAACGAGATCGCCGGCGTCGCCAGCGTGGCGTATTGCGCCGGATCGACGGGCGGTGCGGTAAAAACGCCGGCGAACACGATGCGGTCTTCGTCGAATAGCGGCGCATCGCGCAACAGCTCGTTGAGTTCCCGTTTCGCTTTCGGATTGGCCGGCGAGCCCAAAAAGCTCAACACGATCCAGCGGCCGGCGGCCACCTGGAGATTGAAAGCGCCGTCGCCGACGAGCGGCGCGCCGAACCACGGCACCGGGTCGCCCAAAGTGACGGTGTTGCCGGCCGCGGTTGTCGTCATGACGGGTGCCTCGCCTCGAACTGCCGTCAAATCGTGCCCCTGCATGGTAAATTTTGTTCTAATTTGGCGGCACTGTAACCCCAATGATTCGCGCCGCGATGACCAAGACCTCGGCTGCCGCGATCGAAGGCCGGACCGCCCCCACCGCCGGTGCCGCCCGCGGCATTCGCTTGCGTGAGCTCGATCGGGCGCTGGCGCACGATCCGGATTGCTTCGCCGCGCGCTTTGAGCGCGCCGGTCTATTGCGCGAGCAAGGCTCGTTCGAGGAGGCCAAGCGCGACTATATCGAGCTGATCCGGCGCCGGCCGACCGATTTTGGCACGCTCAACGATTTTGGCACGCTGGTGCTCAATGCCGGATATCGGCAGGCGGCGCGCTCGCTGTTTAACGAAGCGGTGCGGCATCATCCGGATAATGCCAACGGCCGCGTCAATCTGGCGAACTTGTTGTTGCTGATCGGCGAACGCTCGGAGGCTCGCGTCCACTTCGAAGCCGCGCTCGCGGTCGATCCCGGCCATGTTCATGCGCATCGCGGCATGGGCAATCTGTTGGCCGAGATCGGCGACGAGGCCGGCGCCCGGCGGCATCGCGACAGGGGCTTCAAAGACCACTTTCTTACGACCTTGCCTTACCGCGGCGAGGGCTCGCCGATTGCCGTCCTGTTGTTGGTCTCGGCGCTTGGCGGCAATATTCCGACAAGTTCAATCCTCGACGATCGCCATTTTCGAACTTCGGTCCTGGTGACGGAGTATTGCGACGATGCGGCGACGCTGCCGCCGCACGACGTGGTCTTCAACGGCATCGGCGATGCCGATTTGTGCGGCGAAGGCCTCGACGCAGCCGGCAAGGTGCTGGCGCGGACAAGCCGGCCGGTGATCAATCATCCGGCGCAAGTGCGCCGGACCGGACGCCTCGCCATTGCCGAGCGGCTGCGCGGCCTGCCGAATGTGGTGACGCCGCGGATGACGTCGCTGCCGCGGCGCTTGCTTACCGGTCGCGGCGCGGCCGCGGCCGTCGCCGGCAACCGCTTTTGCTTTCCGGTCCTGGCGCGCGCGCCGGGTACTGCAGCAAAGTACATTCTTAATCAAGGTTTAACACTAAGAAATATTTCCGTCCCGGTTCATGCGGCGCCTACCGGTCAATACATGGGTAACAAACACAGCGGGAAAGAGGATGCCGACTGCAATATGAACGTCACTGATCCAAGCGCGGAATACATCCGATCCTGCGTAATAGAGCCCAAACGCGGTTACGATCAGCACGAAGTTTGATGTCGCCATAGCTATCCCGGTGAGCCGATTGCGGCGGCTTCGCCAAGCGCGCTGAATGTGTACCGGAATGAGGGCGCCCAGCAGTAGGAGCGTCACCATCGTGGCCCCACCGTGGATCGTAAGTAGGTCAGCCGATACTGCCTGCCAGAATTCTCCGCTCGGGGAATTCTTTAGGGCGTCTGCGATCGGCCAGACAGTGCCAGTCACGAACAGGACCGAGAAAGCCGCGTAAAGCCCCCAGCGAAATCGATAATCAAGCTGCAGGGCGGACGGCATCCGGCCAGTCCGGCGTAATCCAGACATCCCCAGACTCCAGGACTAAGAGTGCACTTGCGCGATATTGCTTCAGCGGTCCCGTCGCCCCTTCGCCGGCGATCATGACGACTTTCGTCAGCGCGTCGGCGACCGTGCAAAACGGCGCGCAAATCGTCGCGCCGGCAACAGCACAGACTTGCCTTCCGGTGCTTGGATCATTGACCGCACATTCTCCAATATCCGAGGATTGGAGCGGATCGAATATTCGAGCACTCGACGCCAGCGCGGCGTTGCAGAGTTCGACCTGGCAGAGTGGTCTGCACGGATCATTGGGATTGCGAATGTGGACCAATTCAGGCTTGGCTCCGAATGCGGCAAGATCGCCGCCGGCGTTGACGAGGCCCCGCACAAATCCACGTTCTCGAAGAACTTCGAGCGCGCGGTCGACGGCAAAGCCTTTGGCAATACCCCCCAAATCGATCCTAACGCGGGGGTCGCGATAGCGAACACGATGTCCGTCAAGCAATTCCACAGCATCCGCCACGGTCGTCCATTCCACAATGGGGTTGGGATCATTCATACTGCGAGGCAGAAGACCCCGTTTCTGAAGCAACGGCGCAATCGTAATGTCGAATAGGCCGGCTGAACGGCGATGAAGTTCCAATGCTGTTTCCAAGACTTGATAAGTCCAAGGATGGACAGCGACTGCGCAAGCGAACGCTTCGCAATTAAGGCGACCCACATCGCTTTGCGGATCGTGGAAGCTCATGAGCCGATGTACTTGCGCGACGGCGCCGAATGCCTCGTCGATGGCATCTTGCAGGTCGCAAGAAGCCGCCCCCGCAGCGGCAACCTCGACGAAAGTGCCAAGCACCGGTTGTGCTCGGCAAATGCTATCGGAGGTGTCCATAAGCGCTCAAAACCCGTTTCACGCCCTCGGTGACGTGCAGCGACGACAGAGTAGCGCCTGAAATGTTGCGAATGTCGCTGCCTACTTTGAGCGGACTGGCGCTGGTCTTCCCGACGAACTGTGCAAGCCAACTCGGGCTTCTGATCTCGCCGCCGTAAGACTCGCGATAGGCGAGTATATCAACGCGCCGGACGTGACCATTCTCAATCGACACGGCGTAATCAATGTAGAGATGTTTTCCGACCACGTGGTCAAGCACGAAGATGCCGCCGGTGCTTGCTTTCCAGACGCGGCCTGCCTCCAATTCGGTGAAGCTCGCCGACGGAAATGCAAGCTTTTGCGCTTCGCTGACGGACAGGTATTGAACTGCATAGGCTGGTGCAGTCACAGAAATGACAGCCGCAGCCGGCGCGACCCATCGAATCCATCCGGTCATCTTGCTCAGTAGCTCCGCAGTTGTTGATCAGCACTGCTCGTCAGAAGAAAAATCCAACGCCACCCAGAACGGAATCCGATTGCGTCCCGACGGGAGCGCGATTGATCACTTTCTGGTAAGTCGCTTTAAGCACCAGGTTCGGCGATGGAAACACTGCAATGCCGATATTGTGGAATTGCAGCTGCCCGGCCCCGGTGGGCGTGTTCAGGTCGGTCCCAGCGAAACCGCCCGTCTGCAGATTCTCGTAGGTGTAACGATAGAATGGCACAGCTTCCCATTCGCTGTGCAGGATCGTGCCAAGCGGGACATGATAGGCCACTTCGCCGGAGACGCCATACATCGATTTACCGACATTGTCGGTTGGATCGCTGTCATTGTTGGCGCGCAGGTTGGCGGGATCGCCAAACGTTACATAGGTGCCTTCACCGCGAAATTCCCAGCCAGTGTCCGGCACCCGATAACGGAACTCGGCATCGAACATCGCAAGGCTCGACGGACCCAAAAGGTTGCCCATGTCGTCATGCGCCCCACGCGGCGTGGTATTGGGCGTGTAATATGTGCTCATGCTCCATGCCAAGCCGGGGATCGCTGCGGGCTCCATGAAATCGAGCCTGCCAGAGACCGCAAGCGAGTTGGAGAGCTGGCGAAAGTCGCCGAGCGGCGGATTAGAAAATGTCAACGCATTAAGGCCGTCGATGCCCGGGAAATACCAGGCTCCCCCCGCCGTGCAAGGCGTCGTGCCGCTCCCCGGCGGTACCGTATTAGCAGCGGTGCGACAGTCGAATGAATCGCCGAAATCCTCTTGGGCGGCGCTGAGCATCACCTGATATTTCACGCCGTCTGCAATCGTACCGTAAATGCTGGTCGCAGGAACTTTCCAGGTCGACGGGATCAGGCCGTTATAAAGTTCCGGCCGAAAGACACTGTAGAACTCGGTTGGCTCGTGATGCTGGTTGATGTAGCCGATCGGGACCAGATCGATACCGGGTGCGCGCCAATTGAACGGATCGGCGATTTTGAAGTCGATCCAAAGCTGCTCGATCTCGGCGGTGCCGTGCAACTTGTCGTCATTGTCGAAACCTGCGCCCGCGTGCTCGAACTCGATTTCAGCGTTGAAGATAATGTTGTCAGTGATGTCGTAAGTCGGCAGCAGCACCAGGCGGCGGGCGGCATCGGAACCAAGCTGCCATTGGCCACCCGCAGCCGGATTTTGCATCGCGCCGTAATAGACTTCGCCGTAAGCGCCGATCGCCAGACCGGGCACGGGGGAGTCGACCAAGCCGAGAATCGCCTTATCGCCCGCCTTCCCTGGAGTGGCCGGCATCGTGGAATTTCGGGACTGGTCCGAACTCGTCGGCTGTTCAGGCGTAATCTCCGCTGGGGGCGTACCCGCTGGCGCAGCGGCAGCCTGAAAAGTCCTGTTTGTCGCGCTTTGTGGCTTGGCGTCTAATGTGCTCTTCGCTGACGCCTTCGGCGGAGAAGGCGGCGCGTCTTTCTGCTTGAGTTCCGCTTCGAGCGATTTGATACGCTGCTCCATTACGTCAAGCCTCTGTAACAGCTTCTGGTTCGCGGCATTCGTATCGGCATCATTGTCACCAGCGAGTACGCCCCCAGACATTGCCAGAAGTGCCGCTGCGGTCATTAGTACGGCGAGCGGCAATCGTCTCGACCAACTTGCTTTTGGGCATGCGTTCGTGTTCAAACCCATGACGCTATATTCCCCAGTCCGCAAATATTCGTCGTGAGAATTGCGAGCCTTCTGTATAGAGGCGCGGTAAATCTTTTGGTCAAGAAAATTTCAAAGATTAGAACTAGTACAATTCTATGGAGCAAAGTTAAATTAGGATAATAACGAGCTAGCTAATTTGGAATCGATTTAAAGAAAGCCATACAGGCGACGTTGATTCCGTTGCCTGGAGTCAATCTTCGCAGTGCGATGGTGGCCCACGCCATGTGCCGTCGCGACTTCTCTTCAGGGTCATTCGCAACCGGGTCGAGCTGGCAGTAAGACCGGCCATGTCCGCTATGCCGCGGTTGTGTTGCAAAACTCAAAACTGAGGGGGCGGTAAAATTCAGTAGCGCGCCCGTCGAAACGAGTTTTCGGCGATAGGGTGCCGCTGATCGAGCTTACAAGGGCAGCGGGTTGGCAATCAGACTGTTCATGTGACCCCTACATAGTTTTTGGACGGGCGCATCAGTGCCGTTGGAAAAATTTACACGCACCGCAAAAAAAGTTTTGCAACACAATCCCGCGAAAGTGGAAGCAAAATGAGTCCGCGGCCTAGCCCGGCCGGCGCCGGTAGCTCGCGTAGCGCGGCTCCCACATCTTGGCCCGTATGGCGGCGGTGCTGGCTTCGTCCGAGCGCGCATCGGCAAGCCCTTCGCCTTGCGCCTTTTTGGCAACCGCAAGCGCGACGTGGAAGGAAAGCTTGCGCAGCTCGACGAGGCGAGGCAGCAGATTGGCGTCCGCGTCGCGCTTGGCGGGCGACAAGTCGGCGATCGCGCGCGCGGCGGCGAGCGCGAACGCATAATCGTTGCCGACGATGCCGGCTTGCAGCGTGGCGTTGACCGAGGCGATGGCAATGCACAAGCCCAAGCTCCCCGCGGCGATCAGCCCTCGACGTCGGTTTCGGGCCGATCGTCGCCGCGCGCCAGCTCTTCGTGCCAATGGCCGTCGCTGTCTTCCCACGAGATAGTTCGCGTTTCTCCCGGCACGTGCTGCTCTTGAGCCGCGCGCTGCGCCGCCGCCAGGGCCATGTCGTGGGATGGGAATGGTTCGGAGAACACGTCGTTGACTCGATAGGCCCAGCCGCCGTCGTGCTCGACAATGTGGTACGTGATCTTGGCCATGATCGCCCTCTCTCGGCTCAATAATAATGCCGCGCGCTGAAATTTCCAGCTAGCCGGCGGGTGCGGCGGCATTCTCGCGCTTGCGGCGCGCTTGGTAAGCCCGCAAATGCGCATAGGCGATCCGCAAGAGCGGATAGTCGGCCGGCTGCGCCCCGCCGCGGCGTAGCAAATCGCCGACGATGTGGTCGGCTTCGGTCGGCGCGCCGCGCTCGATGTCGCGGAGCATCGAGGCGGCAAATGTGGAGCCCGGCGTCGTCAGCATGGTCCGGTTGCGCGCGGTCATTGCCTGGCGGGGCGCAAAGCCGTTCGCCGCGGCAATTGCCGAGCATTCATCGAGAAGCGCGAGCGCCAGATCCCCGGCATCCGCCGCGACGATGTCGCCGACCGCCGCCCGCATCAGGCAAGTGATCCCGGCCATAGTGGCGATGAGGACCCATTTTTCCCACATTTCTTGCAGAATGGCCGTAGTCTGCCGCGACTCGAAGCGCGCGCCCGCCATCGCCGCGGCAATCGCTTCGGCGCGTGCGGACTTCGCGCCATCTTGTTCGCCGAACGACAAGCCATGCGTGTCGTTGAGATGCAGAATGCGGCCTTCGGCGTCGAGCGTTACCGAGATCACGCATTGACCGCCAAGCACGGCGCCCGCGCCGAAGCGCGCGGCGAGAAAATCCATGTGGGCCATGCCGTTGAGCAAGGGCAGGATCGCGGTCTGCGCGCCGACCGCCGGCGCAAACGCATCGGCCGCCGAAGCGAGGTCGTAGGCTTTGCAGCTTAGAAGAATGAGGTCGAATGGCTCGCGCAGCGTCTCGGCCATGACGGTGGGCGGCGCCGGCAGATTTACGTCGCCGAACGAGCTGCGGATGACGAGGCCGGTCTTCGCCAGTTGTGCCGCGCGCCGCGCCCGCACCAGAAACGTCACATCGCGGCCGGCGTCCTTGAGCCGGCCGCCGAAATAGCCGCCGATTGCGCCGGCGCCGACCACAAGAATACGCATCGCAAACTCCTCTCAGACTAACCGCTCGCTGCGCTCGCCGGCCGGCACGGCACCAAAAGCTTAGCGGTAAACATCATCACCGCTTCGTCGTTTTGATTGAGCGTTGTCGTTCGCACCCGGATCATGCCGCGGTCGGGTTTCGATTTAGAGGGCTGCACGTCGAGCACTTCGCTCTTGGCATGCAATTCGTCGCCGGGCCGAACCGGCCGCGGCCAGCTCAGGTCGTCGAAACCGACGCCGAGAATGCCGCCGGCCGGCTTGAACTCGCCGTCGACCATCAGCCGCATGGTCATTGCCGCGGTATGCCAGCCGCTGGCAGCCAGTCCGCCAAACGGCGATTGGCGCGCCGCCGCCTCGTCGACATGGAAAGGCTGCGGATCGAATTGCCTGGCGAAAGCGAAAATCTGTTCGTTGTCGACGCGGTGCCGGCCGGTGTTGAAAACCTGCCCAACGGCAAAATCTTCAAAATAGCGTACCGTCATTATTTCAATCCCTAAGAAGCCCCGCGACAAACGAACCGCAGGCCGGCGGCAATCGCCGTCAGGCATAGCGCGAGAAGTCGTAGCCTTCCTTGACCATGAATTCGAGCAGGAACGGCACGCCGGTCTCGGTGGCGGCGACCGCGTGTTTGAGCGCCGGCACGATGTCGGTAGGTTTCTCGACGCGCGCGGAGTCGACGTTGAGGCCCTGCGCGACCTTGCTGTAATTGCCGCCGACGGTGAGCGCGCCGTATTTCTTGGTCGAGAGTTTGAGCACGTCGCGTTCCGCCGCCATGACGCCGTTGTTGAAAACCACCGTGAGGATGGCGATGCGGTTGCGCGCGGCGGTCTCGATATCCATGCCGGTCATGCCGATGGCGGCGTCGCCCATGACGTTGATGCACAGTTTTTTCGGCGCGGCGAGTTTGGCGCCCATGGTGATGCCGAGGCCGTAGCCGAGCTGGGTGGATTTTCCCCAACCCATATACGAGCCCGCCGCCGTGGTCTCCCAGAACGGCAAGAGCTGCTCGCGCGGGCTGCCGGAATCGTGGGTGATGATGACGTTGTCGCGATCGAGCGTGCGCATCATGTCGCGGATGACGCGATACTGGTTGATCGGGGTCTCGTCGGAATCGAGATGCTTGCTCCATTCTGCGCGCCAGGCCTTCTTGCCGGCGGCGATGTCTTCCTTCAGATCGGCGAGCGT
The DNA here is from genome assembly GCA_963823225.1 of uncultured Alphaproteobacteria bacterium. Taxonomy (GTDB): domain Bacteria; phylum Pseudomonadota; class Alphaproteobacteria; order Rhizobiales; family Xanthobacteraceae; genus BOG-931. The sequence continues at coordinate 602,774 of CAWGKM010000003.1, forward strand.
ATTGCCGCCGCTGCCGTGTTTGTGCCGGCTCAGTTCGGCGATGAGTGCGTCGAGCACCAGCGCGGCATCGCCGACGACCGCATGCTGGACGCGATATTCCTTGTTGATGTCGGATGCGTCGTTGCTGGAATGAATAATGGTTTTGCCCGGCGGCACGGCCGGCCCGAAATTGGTGCGGGTCAGGCTCGAGCCGATGGCAAGGACAAGATCGGCGCGGCCGAGAAAATCGGCGAACGGTTTTGAGCGCGAGCGCGTCGCCGCGCCGAGCGCGAGCGGATGGCTGTCCGCGATCGCGCTCTTGCCGGGATTGGTGGCGACCACCGGCGCCGGAATGAGTTCGGCGAGCGCCGCCAGCCGTTCGGAGGCCTCGGCGTAATGCACGCCCTGTCCGGCCCATAACAGCGGATGCTCGGCGGCGAGCAGCATCTCGACGGCCTTGTTGATGGCCGCGGGATCGGGCGCGACGCGTTGCACCGGCACCGGCGCGTAGTCGAGCTCGCCCTTGTATTCGGCGGTAAAGACTTCGTCCGGCACTTCGATCAGCACCGGACCGGGTTTGCCGCTACGCATGGCCTGATAGGCGCGGCGCAAGAGATCGGAAAGTTCTTGCACCGAATGCGCCAATGCCGACCATTTGGTCACCGGCCGATAGACTTCGGCGGCGCGAAAAACCGGATGAAAATATTGCCGGTTGAGCGGCATGCCGCCGGCGACGATCAGGAGCGGAACGTTCTCCGAGTAAGCTTGCGCGACGCCGGGGAAGGCGTTCTCGATGCCCGGTCCGGCTTGGGCGGCGAACACGCCGTTCTTCTTGCCGCGCTTGATGCGCGTAAAACCGTCGGCGATGCCGACGCCGACGCGCTCCTGGCGGCAAAGGATCGGCCTGATATCGAGCGCGGCGCAGGGTTCGATGATCGGATTGCGCGGATAGCAGGAAAGAAATTCCGTGCCCTCGCGCTTGAGTATTTCGGCAATCGTCTCGGCGCCGTTCATCGGTCTCGCTCCCTAGCCTGGCGGAATTTACGACTACCATAGCAGGGCGCGTAGCCATAAATCCGGCTTGTAGAGCGAAGTGATCGGAATATCGCAGGCCCCCGCATCGAACGACATTGCGGCGTTCAATCCGGCTTGAGGTCGGCGGCGCGGACCACCTTGCCCCATTTCTCGGTTTCGGTTGCGAGGAACTTGCCGAACTCGGCCGGGGTGCCGGCGAACGGCTGACCGCCAAGCTCGGCGAGCCGCGCCTTCAAATTGCCGTCGGTAAGCGCCGCATTGATTTCCCGATTGAGCCTGTCGATGATTTCGGTCGGTGTGTTGCTCGGCGCGCAGACGCCCTGCCAACCGCTCGCTTCGTAGCCCGGCACGAACTCGCCGATCGTCGGGACACCCGGCAGCAGCTCCTGCGGCGTCGCCGTGGTGACGGCCAGCGCCCGGAGCTGGCCGGACTTGATGAAGGAGATCGAGGAAACGATGACGTCAAACATGACCTGGACCCGGCCGGCAATCAGATCGGTTATTGCCGGCGCCGCGCCATGATAGTGTACCGGCACCATATTGATCCCAGTCATCATCTTGAAATACTCGCCATAGAGATGCTGGGCGCTGCCGGGTCCTACGGTCGCCATGTTGATCTTGCCCGGATTGGCCTTGGCGTAGGCGATGAATTCAGGAACGGTTTTGACTGGAAGGTCGAGATTGACTTCCATCACGAACGGCGTCCGCACGACGCTCGCGACCGGCGCAAGGTCCCGCAAAACATTGTAACTAAGTTTGCCTTCATAGAGCGTCGTGTTGATGGCGATCGCCGTCGACCCATAGAGCAACGTGTAACCGTCCGCCGGAGCTCGCACGACGAACTCAGAGGCGATATTGCCGCCGGCACCCGCGCGATTATCGACGACGAATGGTTGGCCCAGCCGCTCCGACAGCGATTGACCGACAAGACGCGCGTTGATGTCGGATGCCGAGCCGGGCGAGAAACCGACGACAAGATGCACCGGCCGTGTCGGATAACTGTCGGCGAATGCGCTGCGCGCCGCCGCAGGAAGCGCGGCAGCGCCGGCGGCTAAGTGGAGAAATCGGCGACGAGGGATGTTCATGGCGTTTCCGGCGGTTGTTCTTCGGGAAGCTAACTTGTTTACAACGCCGTGTGTAGCGGAGCGATGTCGCACGGGGCATGTCGCCTGCGCCATGTTATTTGTGTCACGGCGCGGATCGGGGCCGAGCCATCCCGGCCGCGCAACTTGATGTTAGGTGAGAACGCGTTGGCTGGGCGCTCAGAGCGTCATCGAGCCGCCGCCATCGACATACCAGGCGGTGCCGACGACGTAGCTCGATCGCTCCGAGGCCATAAAGGCGACGACCGCCGCGACCTCGTCGGGACGGCCCATTCGACCAATGGGGAGCGTGGCGACGCGCCGCTTGCGAACCTCCGCCTCGGCTTGGCCGGTCATCTGCGCCCATTCCCGCATTGTCTCATCTTGCCGTTCGGTGTCGATGATATAAGGCACGACGGCATTGACCAGGATATTGTCCTTGGCGAGCTCGGCGGCGAGCGCCTTGGTCAAGTTGAGCATGGCGGAATTATTGAGGGCGGCCGGCACGACGGTGAAATGCGGCTGCCGCCCGGCAAGCCCGGAGATATTGATGATGCGGCCCCATTTTCGTTTGCGCATGTTCGGGACGGCGTGGCGAATACAGCGGGCGGCAGGGTTGAATTTTTGCTCGAGGAGGCGCGTCAGATGTCCGTCGTCCATCTTAAAGAAGTCCTGGGGGATGACGGTCGCCGCCGAGTTCACGAGAATATCGATGCGGCCGTACCGCTCAACCACCTGCGTGGTCATCGCCGCGATCGCGGCGTCATCGGTGAGGTCCGTTGGAACGCCAAGGACACGGTCGGGTTGAAGTTTGCCCAGCTCGCCGACGGCGGCGGCGTTGATTTCGGGATTCTTGCTGACCAGGACGACGCAAGCGCCTTCGGCAAGCAGTTCCTTGGCGCAAGCTTTGCCAATACCGCGACTGCCGCCGGTAACGATAGCAACTCTGTCTTTGAGCCCGAGATCCAAGTCATCCTCCTTGCAAGAAAAGTCGAGAGTCCTGAAAAACGACGGACGCACCACGCAGCCGTGAGGGATCGGCGCATCCACTCGACCATCGCGGGCGTCGTTTTTGCCTCATCAGGCGGGTGGAGAGCAATGAGAACTTCTGCGGCGGCATTAAGCCGTGCAGGCGCAACGTTGATGTCGGCTTCGAGATGGATCAATTTCGACCGATCAGGACCGTCGGCGGCGTGTCCGCTCTGCCTCTGATCGCTGCCGGATTGCAGCGCCACGGCCCGAGAACGGCCGAAGCGCATTCAATTTCCGGCATGATATCGCGCTGCCGTGGGGTTGCTCCAAGAATGACGCAACGGCTTCCATGGCGTACCATCGAGCCGGTCCGCGGCGTTCGATCTTTCATCGCTGGATCGACATCGACTCAAGAAACGAGATCACGATGCCCGTCATAGACATTCATACCCATATGCTCACGCTGGATTGGATCGAGCTTCTTCGCGCCCACGGCGGCGGCAAATACAGCGTGAAAAAAACGCCGGCAAACCAGAACGCCGTGCATCTCTACGACGCCCCGTTCATGACTCTGATGCCGGGAATGTGGGACTACGACATGCGCATCAGGAACATGGACAAAGCGGGCGTCGATGTCGCCATCGTTTCGCTGACATGCCCCAACGTATTCTGGGGAGGCCGCGACATCAGCCTGCGGGCTTCCCGCCTGGTCAATGACTCCATGTCGGAGCAACAGCGCGCAAGACCGGATCGCATCCGCTGGTTCGCATCGCTGCCGTGGCAATACGCGGATGACGCCACGGCCGAGCTCGCGCGCTGCATCAAGGACGGCGCCGTCGGCGTCATGGTGCTTGGCTCCATCGACGGCAGAAGCCTGATCGATCCGCAATTTGCTCCGGTGTGGTCCGAAATCGACCGCATGGCGCTGCCGGTCCTCGTTCATCCCACCGCTCCGCCGGGCGTGCGCGAGATGCATATGGAGGCATTTAATCTCGTTCCACCCGTCGGCTTCATGTTCGATACGACATTGGCGTTTGCGCACATGATCTTTTCCGGCTTTCTCGACAGATATCCGAACATCAAACTCATCGCCGCGCACGCCGGAGCCGCGTTGCCGTACCTCGCCGGGCGCTTCGACGTCTGCCATGAAAAAATTCCGGCCTGCTCCGCCGTCATCAAGGACAAACCGAGCGGCTATTTGCAGCGCATTTTTTACGACACGGTCGTCTACGACCAGGCGGCGCTCGAACTCTGCATTAAGGTCGCCGGCTCGCCGGATAATGTGCTTTACGGCTCCGACTATCCGCACAATATCGGCGACATGGCCGGTTGTCTCGCACGCGTCAATGCGCTGCCGGGCCGTGCGCCGAAGCAGATTGCAGGCAAAAACGCGGAACGGATTTTCAAGCTCTGACTGCACGCAAACGCGATCCTCCCGATTGAGGGTCGCGGATTGTGCAAAGAATGGCATCGAGTCACCGCGAACTCGGCGGTCGACTTCCATCAAACATCATTTTCCCGACCGCTCGCGCCTTGGCGAGGAGTCCGGCCAACCGCCGTCAACCGCCGCTTCGCATCACAGTATCGGACTGATGAAGATGTCGTCGGGCGACATCGATGACGAACGGTTGCGCGAGGCAATCACGGGCATCCAGTCCTGCCGAAGCTCCAGCGCAGCGATCAGCACCACGGCTGCACCAAGGAGGAAATGCCAGTAGCGCAGTACGCCCAAGTCGGCGTAGCCAAACGTGAACGGCGACGCGATCAACCAGAGCCCGCAAACAATCTCACCGACTTGTTCCCAGCGCGTCAAGCCGGCATACGTGAGCTGCGCGAGACCGAGCACAAGCAGGCCGACCAGAAGCGCATTGCCCAAGACGGCTGGATTGTCCTGTTGCCCGGCAAGCCATGGAGAGAACCCGATCAACACGCCGACCAGCATGCCGACCCAGTCTTCCCAGGAACGATGAACGTTGAAGAATGGAACCCTCGACATCGTATCCTCCATCGAAGAGAGGCATACGTCAGCTCAGGCAACGATATGATTTGCACGCACCTAGCCGTCGCGGCGTATGCCTGCATTTCGCTATTTAATGATCCCCTGCGGCGCGGGGACATTGACATAAATCAAAAAGCTACCGCCTCGGCGGCGCGGTTTTCGTCATAGGCGAGTGCAGGGTAGTTCCCGGTCGGGCGATTCCGTCAAGCCAATGTCGGCCGTTCAATGCAGCTTCACATGCGGCTCGGTGCGCCGCGTCATCGCCCGCGCGACGGTATCGAGGGCGACCTGCAACGGGCCGTGCAGCGCCGTCTCGTGCATCTTGTAAAGCGAACGGTACATCAAGCGGGCGAAATAGCCCTCGACCCACAGGCCCTTGCCGGAGATAAAGCCCATCAGGCTGCCGATCGTGCTGAACTCGCCGAGCGACACCAGCGAGCCGAAATCGCGATAGCGGAACGGCTCGATCGGCCGGCCGGCCAAGCGGCGCGGGATTTGCTTGAAAAGAAATACCGCTTGCTGGTGGGCGGCCTGAGCGCGCGGCGGCACCGGGTGCGTCTCGCCGTCCTGGACCAGATAGGCGCAATCGCCCATCGCGAAAATGCTCTCGTCGCGGCTGGTCTGCAGCGTCGGACGCACGACAAGCTGGCAGGTCGCGCTGGCCTCGAGCCCGTCGAGATTTTTCAGTACGTCGGGACCGCGTACGCCCGCCGACCACACGACCAGCTCCGACGGTATGAATTCGCCGCCGGCAAGCTCAACGCCGTCGCGCCTGACTTCGGTGACGCGGGCGCCGGTCCGCACTTCCACGCCGAGCTTACCGAGCAGCCGGGCGGTGGCGTCGGACAGCCGCTTCGGCAGCATGGGCACGATGCGGTCGGCGGCCTCGATCAGAGTAATCTTGATGTCCTTGTCGGGATCGATCTTGTCGAGCCCGAAGGCCACGACGCCGCGCACGGTGCGGTGCAGTTCCGCCGACAGTTCCGTGCCGGTCGCTCCGGCGCCGATGATCGCGACGTGAAGCTGGCCCGGCCGCACCGGCTCGGCCTGGGTGTGGGCGAGCAGGCAGGCATTGACCAGACGGCGATTGAACCGCTGCGCCTGCTCGGGAGTATCGAGGCAGATGGCGTATTGGTTCACGCCCGGCGTGCCGAAATCATTGCTGACGCTGCCGATCGCGATCACCAGCGTATCGTAGCCGACGGAGCGCTCGGGTGTGATCAAGCGGCCCTCGTCGTCGCGATTGGCGGCAAGATGAACCAGGCGCCGGGCGCGATCGAGGCCGATCATTTCGCCGAACCGGTAGCGAAAGCCGTGCCAATAGGCCTGGGCGAGATAATCCAATTCGTGCTGCGCCACGTCCATGCTGCCGGCGGCGACCTCGTGGAGCAGCGGCTTCCACAGATGCGCGCGCGCCCTCTCGATCAGCGCGATGTCGGCGCGGCCGCGCCGCCCGAGCGTGTCGCCAAGCCGCGTCGCGAGCTCGAGCCCGCCGGCCCCGCCGCCGACGACGACGATGCGGTGAAGGTTGCGGCTTAAGGCGGCGGTGGGCGCTGGATGTCCCGCTGTGGCACTGGTCATGGTTGGAGCCCCGGATCGGCCGGCGCCTTGAATTGCGCCGCGGCGGATCATGCTCTAGTGCGACATCAGTACCGGCACCGTCATGGAACGAAGAATGCTGCGCGTCACGCCGCCCAGCACGAACTCGCGCAGGCGCGAATGGCCGTAGCCGCCCATGACGATGAAATCCGTGCCGGCGTCGGCGGCGTGCGAGAGCAGCGCGTCGGCAACATCCACGCCGCCCCGTGTAATGCGCTGCACCACCACATCGAGCCCGTGCCGGGCGAGGTGCTGGCCCATGTCGACGCCTTCGATTTCTTCCTGCTTGCTGCGCTCGCTGGCGACGATGACTAATTCCACGCGTCCCGACCGATCGAGCAGCGGCATGGCATCGGAAATGGCGCGCGCCGCCGGCCGGCTGCCGTCCCAGCACACCATGACGCGGTCGAGCTTGAGCGGCGCTTTCTGAATGTAGGGCACGAAGATCACCGGCCGGCCCGAATCGAACACGGCGCTTTCGACAATATTGGCTTCGACCGCCCTCGACTCGGGTTTGGTCTGGTCGATAACGGCCAGATCGAAGCGCCGCGCGATGCGGCCGAACTGGTTGCCCGCATCGGCAAAGCTCGCGCCGAGGGTGAGCGGCTCAGCCGAGACGCCGGCACGCGAGGTCGCCTTGATAAATCGGTCGATTGCCGCTTTTGCCGCGACGTTATTGTCGCGCCGCAGCCGATCGATTACATCGATCGCTTCGCGGGGATTGTAGCCCAATTCCGACATCGGAGCGATCGGGTCGTAGACGAGCGCGATTCCCGTGAGGTGGGCTTCGAGCGCGCCGGCCACGGAGACTGCATAGTCTGCCGCGGGATTTTCCGCCTCGCGGGCATTCAAAATTACAACGATGTCCTTGATCATGGCGTCTCCCAGTGTCCCGATTTCGAAGTTCGCAAGTGCTACCTGCCCCCTCTCATGCGAACTTCGGAATCAAAGGGACACTAGCAAATATATGGTGCTAGTGCGGTTTTTGGATTTGAAGTTCCTAGGCGAGTTCGCGGCTAAATAGTAGGAACTTCAAATCCACCGCACTAGGATCGGCACATTATACGATTGCGCCGGCATTACCCAGATGACTCCCGTGGCATTTCCACCGCGCCGTGCTTTGGCTATGATAGCGGCACGGCGATGGAGCGCGCAATGAATCGGATGCTAATCCTGGGCGGCCTTGTTGCCGTCGTCTGCGGCGCATCGCCGGCGGCGGCCGGAGACTTTGGGCAAACCGAGGCGTCGTGCTACTGGTGCATTCGCGACGCCATTTATGCGGACGTCAAACTGATCGATCGTCTGGAGGCCGATCCGAACATCGACGAAGGCATCAAGGGCCCGCAAATCGTCGGCGCCCGCGCCGATATCCATCGCTTGCGCGCACTACTCGGCCCGCTCCAGCAAGACGGGCCTGAACCGTGCTGTTACAGCCGCAGGCCGGTTCACATCCGCTGATGATCGAAGACGCCGGTGAGCCCACGAAGCAGCGCATACGTTCCGAACGACAGCAACGGAAGGCGCCGCTTTTTGAGGATGATCACTGAGTCTGCACGTTTGATGGTCGAGACGAATAGTATTTAGCGGCCTCATCGATCTCAGTGGCAGTCATTGAGCGCGCGACATTGCGCATTTGTTGGCCGACGTCATTGTGACGGGTGCCGCTCCTGAAATCTTGCAGTTGAGCTTTGACGTACGCTTCGGGTTGGCCGTCGAGCGACGGGCTGCCGGCCTTACGATCAAGACCGCCGTGACAAGCTCCGCACGGAGCAATATCACGCAGTGGCGAACCGTTCACCACCACCCGCGGTACCGGCATCCGTTGCTCGGGGTGGTAGGCAGGCAGGCGGGGCAGGGAAGAATAGTAAGCGGCGAGGTCGACCATGTCCTGCTCGGACAGCGGCTGCGCCAAAGGCGCCATGACCGCGCTGACACGCGCCCCCGACTTGAAGTCGCGAAGCTCCTTATAGATGACCGCCGCATATTGACCGGCGAGGTTGGGGAAATCGGTGCTGCTGATGCCAACGGGACCGTGACACCCTGCACATCGCTGGGCCGATGTTGCTCCGCGTTGGACTGACTCCCGGTTCGAACGGCTGAGCGTTGTCGATGTCACAATAACGTCGGAGAATCTTGAATGTAGGCAGTACCGGGCTGGCGGCGCTTTCCTTCTTCGGCACGCCGGCGGCGCCGCAAATCACATCCCAGATGCTGCTGATGCTGGTAGCCGTTTGTGCATAAGGGAGCACGATAAGCCCGCCGGCGGCGGTTATGGCGACGAGACCCGCGGCAATGGCAACGCTACCTAAAAGCCACGGGTTCTTGAGCGAGAAAATCGGTCCATTGGTCATTGCCGGGTTCCCACATAGACGGCAGGAACAGAGGTGTCAGCGCGCGCAAGCAATTGTCCGATCGGGAATCCATAGTTCGTTAGGGTTAGGCCGATCATTAATCCGACCCACAACGCATACCCATTGAGGGCCGCAGGAATAGAGATCGGGGCGTGTAGAGCCGTGCTGAAGCGATATGCTTCCGGAACGATCCTGCGATCGGTCTGGCCGCGCAACAGAATTGCGAGGAATAGGATGCCCGAGATCAACAAAATGAAACTGCCAATAACCGAAAGACTGGACCAAAGGGCTTCGGGGGCAAGGGACGGATTGGCGAAATCGAAATACGCCATGCGGCGCGGCATCCCGAGAAGGCCGACATAGTGCCACGGGAAGGTGGTTACGATCATGCCGATGAACCAAAGCCACAGCTGCAGCCGCATCAAACGGTAGCTCTCAAGCGCCCTGCCTGTGAGATGGGGCCAAAGATCGTAGGCAATCGCGAAGTACATAATGACGATCGCGCCGCCGAAGATCAGGTGGAAATGGCTGGTAACCCACTGGGTATTATGGATCGTGGTGTTGAGCTGATAGCTCATGTTGATGATTCCGCCTGCGCCGCCAAAACCCAACATGACAAACGAGAGCGCCACCGCAAGCATGATCGGGTTGCCCCAGGGAAGCGTTACGACCCAACCAACTATGCCTCTGCCTCCACGGAGCCGACCCGCAATCTCTGCTGAGGCGCAGATCGTGAACACGGTCAGAAGTGTGGGAAGCGTGACGAGAGCGGTGAAGGCCGAATGAATGAACTTAAAGCCCGCTCCGACCTCCGGGTCCTCAAATGCGTGATGGATGCCGATGGGCATTGCCACTACCAGGAAGAGAACGAAAGATATCCTCGCCATCGTGTCGCTGTATAGCTTGCCTCCGATCGCCCGCGGGAAGATCGTGTAATACGCGATGTAGGTTGGTATCAGCCAAAAGTAGACGATCGCGTGAAGCGTCCATGTGAAGAACACACGCGCCAGTCCGGCATCGATGGTCGATTTGAATCCGAGCGCGACCGGCAGGATCTGCAAAAGCAGCTCGAGCGCTGCACCGACGGCGGTCCACGCCCAAAGATACGCGCCGGCGACGTTTGCAAACATTGCAAGCGGAATTGGCTTGCCTGGATTATCGCGCTTCCACGCATGCAGATTGACGGACATGAGCGCGACCCACACCCAGGATCCGACTACGACCAGGACAACGCCAATGTAGTAGAACGGATTGCCGATGAGTGGCGGATAAAAAGTGTAGAGAACCGAGGACAGCCCCAACGCGACCGGAACCATCGCGGTCACCGCCCCAACGGCGACGAGAAAGAATCCTAGCGAGCCCCATCGCAATCCGATGAGAGGCCGCTTGAGCGCGGCCTCGGTGATCGCATACCCGAAACCCATCGCGATTAATGTCGGAAACACGTAAGCCATCACGGTGCCGTGGGCCGTGAGCGACCTGTAGTACCACTCGGGATCGCTAATCCAAGCGTGCAGAGGACTGCGAACGACCATCTGCCAAGTGCCCAGAATCAGAGCAAGTCCGAACAGCGCAAAAGCAAGCCAGAAATGCGCGAGGATGAGGCGCCTGCTACTCAACACAGGACAGTCTCCGATTCTTTGCTGCGCGATCCGCAAAGGCCGTTTTATCGATCACCCTGACGTTGCCCCACATTCCTTCGTGGCCGACGCTGCAGAATTCTTGGCAAGGCATTAGGTGTTCGCCGGGCTTTTCGAACCGCGCCGTGATCACCGAAATATACCCGGGAATGAGCATCAAGTTCACGTTCGTCCCTTCGATGAGAAGACCGTGGATTACGTCCGAACTTGTCGCCCTGATTGTGAGAGGAGTATCCGCCGGAACGAGGATGCATTGCGGCGTGAAAGAATATTGTTGGCCGAGAGCGCGCACCGTGACGGAGCCATCGGGCTCGATTGCGCTCCCGAGATTGCTTTCCACGAACTCACCGTCGAGATGCAAGGCGCTGGGATTGACGGTCTCGACCCGGGTCTGTGGCATCGTGGCGTAGTGGATGCCGGAAAATGCCGCTAGCGCAACAAGAATAACGATGACGACTATCGCGAAGGCCGTCCACTGTCCTTCGGCCCGCGCTGCTCGCTGCGCATCCGCACTTGAGGAGTGGGGGTCGTCAGGCATGCAAAATGCGCCTCATCAAGAAACGGCACGGGGAATGAAGACGAAGAGGTAGAATACAAACCAAATCGCGACAACGATCGCCGTCGCGATGCCGGCCAGTACGACCGCGCCGAGTGGACCTGAGCCCATCGCCCGGTTGAGCGCCTCGCTCTCGTTGGTGGAAGTCGGCTCGTTAATCATAGCGGCTCAGTCCAGCACACTGCGTCTTGCGCTATAGACGGTGTCGTAACTAAATCGATCTGCATTGAGTAAACCGAAAATATCTTTCATAGTCTAGTCTTCGAGGCTCTTAAAGGTGAGTGATGGTTCGTCCCAAATTCGTCTAGGGCGCGTGCTCATAAATCCGGCTCTGTAAGCGCAGTTCGCTGAATGTCCGCTTCTATCCCGGAAGCGACCCCTTCCTGGGATCGGGCCGTCGGTGTAGCGTGATTGCAGAGCTGCCATCGGGACGTGCCGGAGTCCTTTTTTGAGGCAGCGTTCATCCCGTCGGCGGGCACGACTTTTCTGTGCGTAACCAAATGGAGGACAACATGCCGATGTTTATCATTTCGATGAGTTGGACGGATCAAGCAATCCGCGCGATCAAGGAGGCGCCCAAGCGCGCCCAGAACGGCCGGGAGCTGGCCAAAAAATTCGGGGTCGAATACAAGGCGCTTTATATGACATCCGGCGACTCCGATCTCATTGCCGTTGTCGAGACCCCGAATGGGGACAACGTCGCCAAATTCGTGCTCGCACTCTGCTCGCGAGGAAACGTTCGGACGCGCACCTCCAGAGCCTGGACTGAGGCTGAATATCACAAGATGACATCAGAGCTTCCATAACGGGTCGAGGCCGGAAGAAACCTTGGAGGGGTGCATCGCAAAGACATCGCACCCCTCTCCGGCATGGGCGTGATCAGTTTGGTCGCTTCCGGTCTTCCGGTCCTATCTTGCCTCGCCAGGGCTGAGACTTATCTATCGCGCCCGATCACGATGGTGGTGCCGTTTCCGGCCGGCGGGCCTGGCGCGGATTCTCGCCGCCGCGTGAATTACGTTACAGACCCTTGTGTTGAGGCATGCTATCGTTGCTACTGATCCAGTGCGCGTGACCTCCGCTGGAGGGTCCGATGGCGATCAACATCGCAAGGCGGAAATTTATTGCTGCGCTCGGCGGCGCGGCGGCCTCTTGGCTGCGCTCGGCGCGCGCGCAGCAGCCGGCGCTGCCGGTGGTCGGGTTCGTCAGCGGCAGGTCGGCCGATAGCTCTGCGCGCTATATGGCCGCGTTCCGCCAAGGTCTGAAGGAAGCCGGCTACGTCGAAGGCCAGAACGTGACGGTCGAGTACCACTGGCTTGAGGGCCAATACGGTCGCCTGCCGGCCCTGATGGCCGATCTGGTCCGCCGAAAAGTGGCCGTGATCGCCACGCCCGGCAGCAACCCCGCCGCGATTGCGGCCAAAGCTGCAACAACCACGATCCCGATCGTCTTCGGTGTTGGCGAAGACCCGGTCAAGCTTGGTCTTGTCGCCAGCCTCGCCCGGCCTGGCGGCAACGCAACCGGCGTCAATTTTTTCGGCCAGGAAGTGGTGGCGAAGGGGCTGCGGCTCCTGCACGATCTGCTGCCCAAGGCTGTTCGTATTGCCGTGCTCGTCAATCCGGCCAATGCGTCGACGGCCGAGGCCACGTTGCGGGAAGTGCAGCAAGCCGCCCCCGCCGTCGGGCTGCAAATCCAGATATTCAAGGCTACAACGATCGGCGAGATCGATGCGACCTTCGCCACCTTTGCGCGCGAGCGTCCCGATGCCCTCTTCGTCGCTCCCGACGGATTCTTCAGCAGCCGCGGCGGGCAATTTGCCACCTTGACAGCGCGTGACAGGATTCCAGCGGCTTATTGGAACCGTGATTTTGTCGCGGCGGGCGGGCTGATGAGCTACGGAACCGACCTCGCGGCAGCGTATCAACAAGTCGGCGTCTATACCGGCAGCATCCTCAAGGGCGCCAAGCCCGCCGACCTGGCGGTCGTGCAGTCGACCAAGTTCGTGTTCGCCATCAACCAGCAAACGGCGCGAGCGCTCGGCATCGAGGTGCCGCCAGACGTGCTTTCGATCGCGGACGAAGTAATCGAATAACTGATCGAGCATGTAAGTCGGGATAGCTGCACGGTATCTGTGGTGCGTTGCACCGAAGTCTCGCAGCGAACCCACGCTGCGGGGCCATTTTTGACCGGGACGAGGCCAGCAGTAAGCTCCGCCATTTCGGCTGTGCTCCCGAAAGCGTAAGTAAAATCACGTTATTGGCACGTCATCCGACCGAGCCGGCCGCGCCGAACAGGCCCGGCAACAGCCGCTGCCGCGTCCGCAACGACCACTGACCGAGCCGATCCAGGTACAGGTAGAGCACCGGGGTGGTGTAAAGCGTAAGCATCTGGCTGATCAGCAGCCCGCCCATGATCGAAATCCCCAGCGGGCGGCGGATTTCGCCGCCATTGCCGAAGCTCAGCGCCAGCGGCATGGCGCCGAGGATGGCGGCGGTCGACGTCATCATGATCGGCCGAAAGCGCAACAGGCAAGCCTGAAAGATTGCATCGGCGGAACTCAAATGCTGCGACCGTTTCGCTTCGATGGCGAAGTCGATCATTAAGATCGCATTTTTCTTGACGATGCCGATCAGTAGGATGACGCCGATCAGTCCGATAATGTCGAATTCGGTATGGAACAGCATCAACGCCAGCAAGGCGCCGACGCCGGCGGACGGCAAAGTCGACAGTATCGTAATCGGATGGATATAGCTTTCGTAGAGCACGCCGAGCAGGATGTAAACGGCGGCAATCGCGGCGGCGATCAGCACCGGCTCGTTGGCAAGCGATTGCTCGAATACCTGTGCGGTGCCGGCGAGATTGCCGCGGATCGAGGCGGGCATGCCGATTTTGTTGATCGCGGTTTTGATCTCGTTCGCGGCATCGCCGAGCGCCGCGCCCGGCAGCAGATTAAACGAAATGGTGGTGGCGACGAACAGGCCCTGGTGATTGACGGATAACGGCGCATTGCCCGCATTGTAATGGCTCAGCGCGGCGAGCGGCACCATCGTCTCCTTGGCGGTCGAGACCGCGGCGCCGGAAGAGGTGCTGCCTTTGCCGGTATTGGCAAGCGCGTTGATGGCGGCGTTGCGTGCCGAGTTGTTGTTGGCGGTTGTCGCCGACGTCGACGTCGAATTCGACGCGGAATTCTTCGAACTTTTCGTACCGGCGGTCGCGGTGCCCGCCGGCGCATTCGAGGTCTGGGTTCCGGAGGCGCCGCCGCCGGATGTCGACACGTAAATATCGCGGAGCGTCGCCGGATATTCGGTGTAACGCGGATCGATTTCCATGACGACATGGTACTGATTGACTGCGCTGTAGATGACCGACACTTGACGCTGACCGAATGCATCGTAAAGCGTATTGTCGATCTGCGCCGGCGTGATGCCCAGCCGCGCGGCAGTGTCGCGGTCGACGATGAGATCGGACTCCAGGCCGTGCTGCTGCGCGTCGGAATTGACGTCGGCTATCACCGGATTGTGTTCCAGCGCCTGGACCAGCCGCGGCGTCCACTTGTAGAGATCGTCGGCGCTGTCGGACTGAAGCGTGTATTGAAATTGCCCGGCGCTTTGACGGCCGCCGGCGCGGACATCCTGGACCGGAAATAAAAACAGCCGGCCGCCGGGGACTTGGGCGAGCTTCGGCCGCAGCCGCGCGATCACTTCGTCGATCGGCGGCCGCTGCGAGATCGGCTTGAGCGAGACGAACACCGATCCGGTATTGATCTGGCCGAAGCCGCCGCCGCTGCCCACGCCGGTATAGCCGACGACGTTTTGCACCGCCGGATCCTCCTGCACGATGGCCACCATCTGCCGCAGCTTCTGCGTCATCAGCTTGAACGAGACGCTTTGGTCGGCCTGCAACGAGCCGATCAGCCGTCCGGTGTCTTGCTCCGGGAAAAATCCTTTCGGCACGACGACGAACAGCAACGCGTTCAGAGCGATCGCGCCGAAGAAGATCATGAGCACGAGCCGGCTGTGCTGCAACGCCCAGCCCAGCGTGCGCTCGTAGCCGCCGAGCATCCGGTCGAAAAAACTGCGGCGCGGAGTGCCCTGCCGCGCCGCGGGGCCGCGTAAGAACAAGGCGCACATCATCGGCGTGGTGGTCAGCGAGATCACCAACGAAATCAGGATCGCCAGCGACAGCGTCAGCGTAAATTCGCGAAATAGCCGGCCGAGGATGCCGCCCATCAGCAAAATAGGAGTGAACACGGCGATCAGCGACAGGCTGATCGACAGCACCGTGAATCCGACCTCGCGCGCGCCGCGGAACGCCGCCTGCACGCGCGGCATGCCGGCCTCGATATGGCGCGATATGTTTTCGAGCACGACGATCGCGTCATCGACCACGAAGCCGGTGGAGATAGTGAGCGCCATCAGCGACAGGATGTCGAGACTGTAGCCCAACAGATACATCGCGCCGAAAGTGCCGAGGATCGACACCGGCACCGCCACGAACGGAATCATGGTGGCGCTGAAATTGCGCAGGAAGAAGTAAACGACCATCGTGACCAAGATGACGGCGATCACCAACGTCGCTTCGGTGTCGTGCAGCGATTGGCGAATGGTCGTGCTGCGGTCGATGGCGATCGTCACGTTGACGTCCGCCGGCATTGCCGCCTCCAAATGCGGCAATTCGTCCTTGATGCTGTCGATGGTGTCGATGATGTTGGCGCCCGGCTGGCGGAACAGGATGACCAGTACCGACGGTCGACCGTTGGCCATGCCGAGATTGCGCAAATCCTCGACCGAATCGCTCACCGTCGCGACGTCGGTGAGTTGGACCGCCGCGCCGTTGCGATAGGCGACCACGAGCGGCGCATAGTCGGCGGCTTTGGTGGCCTGATCGTTGGTATAGATTTGATAGCGGCTGGCGCCGTCGTCGATCGCGCCTTTCGGACTGTTGGCGTTGGCGGAGGCCAACGCCGCGCGGACGTCTTCGAGTCCGATGGCGTATTTGAAAAGCGCTTGCGGATTGAGGTCGACGCGAACGGCAGGCAGCGCCGAGCCGCCGATAATGACTTGGCCGATGCCGCTCAACTGCGACAGCCGCTGCGCCAAGACGTTGCTCGCCGCGTCGTAAATCTGGCCCTGCGTCAGCGTTTTGGACGTCAGCGCGAGAATAAGGATCGGCGCATCGGCCGGGTTGACCTTGCGATAGGTCGGATTGGTCTTCAGGCTCGCCGGCAGGTCGGCGCGGGCGGCATTGATCGCCGCCTGCACGTCGCGCGCGGCGCCGTCGATGTCGCGGCTCAGATCGAATTGCAGGGTGATGCGGGTCTGGCCGATGCCGCTGTTCGAGGTCATTTCGGTGACGTCGGCGATCTGGCCGAGATGCCGCTCCAGCGGTGCGGCGACGCTGGTCGCCACCGTTGTCGGACTGGCGCCGGGAAGCTGGGCGTTGACCGCGATCGTCGGAAAGTCGACCTGCGGCAAGGGTGCGACCGGCAATTTCGAGAAAGCCAGGACGCCGGCGAGCGCAATGCCGAGCGTGAGCAGCGTCGTCGCCACCGGCCGGCCAATGAAGGGCGCGGAAATGTTCATTCGGCCGGCGCTCCCGGAACCAGCGGATTCGCCGGCCGCCGCCCGGTCAGACGCACGGCCAAACGGTCGAAATACAGGTAAATGACCGGCGTGGTGAATAACGTGAGCATCTGGCTGACGATCAAGCCGCCGACGATGGCGACGCCGAGCGGCTGCCGCAGTTCGGAGCCGGTTCCGGTTCCCAGCATCAGCGGCAGCGCGCCGAGAATCGCGGCCATGGTCGTCATCATGATCGGGCGGAAGCGCAGCAGGCAGGCCTGATAAATGGCGTCGCGCGGCGGCAGGCCCTCGACGCGTTCGGCGTCGAGCGCGAAGTCGATCATCATGATGGCGTTCTTCTTGACGATACCGATCAACAAAATGATGCCGATGATGGCGATGACGTCGAGCTGGTAACGCAGCAACATCATCGACAACAGCGCGCCGACGCCCGCCGACGGCAAGGTCGAGAGAATGGTGACCGGATGGATGAAGCTTTCGTAGAGAACGCCGAGCACGATGTACATCGCCACCACGGCGGCGATGATCAAGAATACCTCGTTGGTCAGCGAGGACTGAAATGCCGCCGCGGTGCCCTGAAACGCGGTGATGAAGCTCAACGGCAGGCGGACGTCTTTCTCCGCCTGTTGGATCGCAGCCACGGCGGTGTCGAGCGAATAACCCGGCGCGGTGTCGAATGAGATCGTGGT
This sequence comes from uncultured Alphaproteobacteria bacterium, assembly GCA_963823225.1. Taxonomy (GTDB): domain Bacteria; phylum Pseudomonadota; class Alphaproteobacteria; order Rhizobiales; family Xanthobacteraceae; genus BOG-931. The sequence goes on from CAWGKM010000003.1 coordinate 620,255, forward strand.
GGCGGGAAACTGACCGAAATGCGTGATCAGCAAGGGACTCGCTTGCTGTTCGACATGAACGATCGCCGACAGCGGTACTTGGCCGTTGGTCGAGGAGGTCGACGACGGCAGATAGATCGACGCTAGCCCGGTGAGTGCGCGCTGCAGCGAGGGATCGAGCTCCAATATGACGCGGTACTGGTTGGACTGGGTGTAGATCGTCGAAATGATGCGCTGGCCGAACGCATCGTAAAGCGCGTTGTCGACGGTGGCCGGCGTGATGCCGAAACGGGCGGCAGTGGCGCGGTCGATGACGAGATTGACCGACAGGCCCTGTTGCTGCTGATCGCTGGCGACGTCGGCGATCTGCGGCAGCTGATTCAGGCGCCCAATGAGCCGCGGCACCCAGGTGTTGAATTCGGACGGATTGGCGTCCTCAAGGACGAAATGATAGGGCGATTTACTGATTGTCGAATTGATCGTCAGATCCTGCACCGGCTGCATGTAGAGTGAAATGCCGACGACGCCGGCGACCTCGCCCTGCAAGCGGCGAATGATTTCGCTGGCGGTGAGGTCGCGCTCGTCGTGCGGCTTGAGCGTGATCAGCAGGCGGCCGGTATTGAGCGTCTGGTTGGTGCCGTCGACGCCGACGAACGAGCTTACGTTGACGACGTCCGGATCCTTGAGCACCGCCGCGGTAAGCTGGTCCTGCAGGTCCGCCATGGCGTCATAGGAAATGCTCTGCGAGGCCTCGGTAATGGCCTGGATCAGGCCGGTGTCCTGCACCGGGAAGAAGCCTTTCGGGATCAGCACGTAGAGCAGAACGGTCAACGCCAGGGTCAGCACGGCGACCGCCAGCGTCGCCGGCTGCCGGTCCAGCACCCAATTCAGGGCACGGGCGTACTGCGCGATCACCGCGTTGAAGACATGCTCGGCCTGCAGATCGAAGCGGGTGCGCTCGGCGTCGGGATGATGGCGGATCAATCTCGCGCACATCATCGGCACCAGCGTCAGCGACACGACGGCGGAAATGACGATGGTGACCGCGAGCGTGATGGCGAATTCATGGAATAGCCGACCGACGACGTCGCCCATGAACAACAGCGGGATCAAAACCGCGATCAGCGAGATGGTCAGCGAAATGATGGTGAATCCGATCTGCGCGGAGCCGCGCAGCGCCGCTTCGAGCGGCGCCATGCCGCCTTCGACGAACCGGGCGATGTTCTCGATCATGACGATGGCGTCGTCGACGACGAAGCCGGTGGCGATGGTCAGCGCCATCAAGGAGAGATTGTCGAGGGAGAAGCCGAGCAGATACATCGCCCCGAACGTGCCGACCAGCGACAACGGCACCGACAGGCTTGGAATGATCGTGCCGGGAAACGTGCGCAGGAACAGGAAGATCACGATCACGACCAGGACGACCGCAAGACCGAGCTCGAATTCCACGTCCGCAACCGAAGCGCGGATCGTCACGGTGCGGTCGCTTATCACCGCAACGTCGACGGCGGACGGCAGCGAGGACAGGATCGCCGGCAACAGAGTTCTGGACGCGGTCGACGACCTGAATGGTGTTGGCGCCGGGCTGCCGCTGGACGTTGAGAATGATCGCCGGCGTGGTGTTGGCCCAGGCGCCGAGCTTGGTGTTCTCCGGGCCGCTGACGATGCTGGCGACGTCCGACAGCCGGACCGGGCCGCCGTTGCGGTAGGCGACGATGAGGTTGCGATATTGATCCGCTGACGTCAGCTGGTCGTTGGCGTTGATCGTCAAGTCCTGCGCCGGGCCGTCGAAGTTGCCCTTCGGGGTGTTGACGTTGAGATTGCCGATCGTGGTGCGCACGTCGTCGATATTGAGGCCGTAGGCGGCGAGCGCCTGCGGATTGAGCTGGATGCGCACCGCCGGTCTGTTGCCGCCGCTGACGCTGACCAGACCGACGCCGGTCAGTTGCGAAATTTTCTGGGCGAGCCGGGTTTCGCTCATATCCTCAAGCTCGGTGAGCGGCAGAGTTTTCGAGGTAACCGCGAGCGTCAGGATCGGCGCATCGGCGGGGTTGACCTTGGAATAGACCGGCGGCGCGGGCAGATCGCTCGGCAACAGGTTGCCGGCGGCGTTGATCGCGGCCTGAACCTCCTGCTCGGCGACGTCGAGGCTTAGGTCGAGGCTGAATTGCAGCGTGATCACCGAGGCGCCGGCCGAGCTTGCCGATGTCATCTGGTTCAGTCCCGGCATTTGCCCGAATTGCCGCTCCAGCGGCGCGGTGACCGAAGACGTCATCACTTCCGGGCTGGCGCCGGGATAGAGCGTCGTGACCTGGATGGTCGGATAGTCGACTTCGGGCAAGGTCGACAGCGGCAGGAACTTATAGGCGACGATTCCAGAGAGCATGATCGCCGCCATCAAGAGCGTCGTCGCCACCGGACGTAGGATGAAGGGTTCCGAGACGTTCATCGCGCCGTTTCACCGCTGCGCAGGATTATCGACTTGTCCAAGTTCGCCGGCGCGCTATTGGCCGCCTGTCGGCGGCGGCGCGCCCGCCGGCGGGTTCGACTGGCCGCGCTCGGCGGCGACGGTGACGTGCAGCCCGTCGCGCAGGCGGTCGGTGCCGTCGATGACGACGCGCTCGCCGGCGGAGAGTCCGGAATTGACGGCGGTCAGGTCGCCGTCGACCGCGCCGGTCACGACCTGCCGCACCGATACCGTGCTGTCGGGATTGATCACATAGACATAAGCGCCCGGCGCGCCGCGCAGGATGGCCGAGGTCGGCACCGTCACGACGTTGTTCAGGGTCTTCACCAAAAGCCTGGCATTGACGAACTCGCTTGGGAACAGCGCATTGTCGGTGTTGTCGAATTGCGCGCGCACCTTCACGGTCCCGGTGGTGGTGTCGATCTGGTTGTCGACGGCCGCGACCCGGCCGGTGGCAAGTTCGCGGACGTTGGCGCGGTCATAGGCGGTGACGACAAGCGGGGTGCCGGTATCTAGTTGCGGCATGATTTCCGGCAGATCGTCCTCGGGAATGGAGAAGATCACCGTGATCGGTTGCAGCTGGGTGACCACCGCGATGCCGGTGCTGTTGGAGACCTGCACGTAATTTCCCGGATCGACCAGGCGCAGGCCGACCCGGCCGGTAACCGGGGAGACGATGTGGCAATAGGCGATGTTGAGCGTCTGCGTGTCGACCTGGGACTGGTCCTGCTTCACCGTGCCTTCGTATTGCTGAACGAGAAATTTCTGATCCTCGGCCTGCTGGACCGCTATCGATTGCTGCTTTTCCAGCGCCTGATAGCGCGCGAGGTCCGCCTGCGCCTGGCTGAGCAGGCCCTGGTCGTGCGCGAGCTGGCCTTCGTACTGGGCTTTCAAAATCACGTAAGGCCGGTCGTCGATTTGCGCCAGCAGCTCGCCCTGCTGAACCATCTGGCCTTCTTTGAACGGCACTTTGGTCAAATATCCGCTGATCTGCGACTGCACGGTCACGGTCGCGAGCGGCGTGACGGTGCCCAGCGCATTGACGATGACGCGGATATTGTCCAGCGCAATGGTTGCGGCGCCGACGCTTTGCGCCCCGCCTTGCGGGAAGCGTCCGCCCGGCGGCGGCGACCTTAGCCAGTGCACGGTTTCGTACACGCCCAAAGCGAGCAACAGCACAATCAGCCCGACGCCAAATCGGGATTTTGAACGCCATAGCGTCCTGATGTCCGGCAGCGGCATCGCCCGGCGCAGGCGCGGCGCCGAATCGTCATTCGTTCTGCGCGTTCGCTCGTCCATGATGCGCGGTCGTGTGTCCCGACATTGTCAGCTTATAATGTGCGCAATCGGCCCCATCCGCCTAATGAATATTCGCTCATGACTCGGCGGCCGGCCGGCCCGGCAGATGGGGACGGAGCAATCGAGCAAGCATTGCTTGGGATTCGTGCTCGTATGCCCAGTTTCCTCGGAAACGGCCGAAAAATCAAGGGTTTGGAGGGCCTCACCGGCCTCGGCGGCGGCCTTGCCGCGCCGCTGCGGCCAAATCATGGCCGGTCCGCTCTTTGCCGCCGCTACGGCGCGGCCGGCGGCGGCGCGGTCGGCGGATTGGACGGCGTCTGCGGCGCCGGGATCAGCTCCACCGGCAGCGGCACCGTCGATTCGAGTTTGGGAACGAGCGAGAAGCCTTTCAACAACTGCACCTGGTCCGGCAGCAAGGTCGTGTCCCATCCGCCGCCGAGATCCTCGATCAAGGTGACGCTGGCAAGGAACAAATCCTGCCGCGCCGTCAATGCGGCCTCCTCGTCGGCGAGCAAGATGATTTGCGCCGGAGCGACGGTCGTGTAGGCGATCAGGCCGCGCGCCAATTGATTCTCATAAACGTCGACGGCGATGCGTTCTTGCCGCGCCGCCTCTTCGTCGACGGCGAGCTGCCGGCTGAGCAGGCGGATCGCCGCCAGCTCGTCCTCGACGCCCTGAAACGCGGTGAGCACGGTCTGCCGGTAATTGGCGACGCTCTGCCAATAGGTGGCGCGCGCGGCATCGACCTGCGCCGCGGTCAGCCCGCCGTTGAACAGCGTTTGCGTTCCGGCCGCGCCGATCGACTCGATCGCATGCGCGGCATTGAGCGGCAGCGGAATGGTGCCGATGTATTCGACCATGCTGGAAACCGAGATGTCCGGGAAATAAGCCGCCTCGGCGACGCCGATCAGCGCGTTCTCCTGCTGCATGGTCCGCTCCGAGGCGGCAATGTCGGGGCGCCGTTCGAGCAGCGTGGATGGAACCGCGACCGGAATTTTTGGAATGCCGCCGGACAGCCCCCGCGGTGCGATGGTGAGTTCGGCAGGGGGCCGGCCGATCAGGACGGCGATGGCGTGCTCGTATTGCGCGCGCTGCACGCCGGCATTGAGAAACTGCCCCTCGGCGGTCAGAATCTGCGCCTGCGCGGCGGCAACGTCGCCCTTCGTTATGCCGCCAGTGGTACCGGGCGGACCGTAGCCGGCCTTGAGCTGGTTGTTCACGACGTTGTAGGTCTTTCTGTATTCCGCGATCGTGTGCGTGAGCAGAGCGCGCAAGGCATCCATGGCGCGCATGTTGAAATAGGCGGTGGCGAGCAGCGCCTGCTGGGAGAGCTTGGCATTGTCGAGATCGGCGGCGCTGGCTTGCGCTTCGGCGATGTTGCTTTCGACCTGGCGGCGCAATTTGCCCCAGACGTCGATCTCCCAGCCGAGGCCGTTCGAACCGCCGCCGGTGACGGTACCGGTGTAGGTCGTCGAATAGATCGCGCCCGACGGCGTTCGGCCTCCGCTGCTGCTGCCGCCGGCGGCCGCGAGCGGCCCGGTCCGCGTGCGGGTTACGTTGTAGGAAGCGGTCGCCGTCGGCAACAGCGCCGCTTGCGCCTCCCTGATGAGCGCGCGGGCCTCCTCATAGGCCGCGGCATCGGCGGCAACGGTCTGGTTGGAAACCTCCACTTGCGGCATGAGCTCATCGAGGCCGCGATCGCGATAGACTTTCCACCAATCGCCGCGGTCGACATCGTCGCTCGGATTGGCGAGCTTAAAACCCTTGAGCTCCTTGTATGCGGTCGGTGTCGGCGCCGGTTCGCGGAAATAATTCGGTCCGACCGCGCAAGCGGCAAGCGTCAATGCGATGACGAATGCGAAAGCGGTGGCCCAGGCTTGCGTGCGTGAAAGACCCGCGCGTCGCACCCAACCACCCCGATGCACACTCGCATGGGCCAACGCAGGCACTGCCGGAAATCCGTTGCTGTAAGCCGCAAAAACAACAAGCCGCTGCGCGATCTTCGCCCCCGGCGATCGCATCAACCATGCCCGACGCATGGCTGAATATCAACCGCGCCCGGCAGCCGCGAAGCCGCCGCGCGTCGTTCTGTCGGGCGTGTGTTATTCAAGCGACACTGCGCACCGTTCGCGCAGTTTTATTCCGATCGTGCACGCAAAATTGATGAACCGCGTACTCTGGCGCGCCCGGTTGCCGGCGCACAAATTGATCGAGGTCAAAGAGACGACTCAGTGGGCTGTTATTAATGGCAGCCGCTATCGGGTGTGGTGCAGCGCAGCATCACGCTTGCGGATGTTTCGGAACGCCGGGGGCGACCTGACGTTGGCAATGACGCAAGGGAGAAATTGCCATGAAAAAGATTGCCCCGGTGAAAATTGCAGCGAGTTTTGCCGCGATCGGTCTTTTGCTTTGCGCGACCGCCGGGATGGCGGCGAAGCCGCAGGGCGGCCACCCCAGTGGCGGCGGCGGGCATCCCAGTGGCGGCGGCGGGCATCCCGCGCCGCATTTTGCCGCGCCGCATTTCAATGCCGCGCGCGCGCACTTCGCGCCGCATATCACTTCGCACGCGACTCATTTTGCCCGGCCGTCGTTGCATCCCAACGTCGGCTCTCGGTTGACCCGCCACGTCACGCCGTCGGTTCATCCGTTGACGACGGCGCACCCGTTGACGACGGCACATCCGTTGAAGACGGCGCACCCGTTGACGGCCGGCAGCCACCTGACGGCCTTCGCTCATCATCATCCCGTCGGCGGCGCCGACCCGGCGTCGTTTAGGGCGCATCGCCATTTCGCCGGCGATCCCGCCTTCCGGCGGTTTTTCGGCCACGGCTGGCACCCCTACCGTCATCTCGGCTGGATCGGCCCGCTGTTCTGGCCCTATGCCTACGGCGATGTGTTCTATTGCTCGCTGTGGCCCGGGGATTACTGCGATTACGATCCGTTCTGGGCGTACGGCTACGGCGACATCTACGAGTCCATCTTCTCGCCCTATGACTATGGCGAATACGTGCAGGGACCGGGCGCGCCGGCGCGCATGGCGAGCCTGACGCAGAACATGGCGCAAAGCTGCGCCGATGAAGCCGCCGAGGTCACCGGATGGCCGATCGATCAGATCCAGAGCGCTATCCAGCCGAGTCAGCAGCAAACCGCATTGCTCGACGATCTCGGCAACGCCATCGTCGAAGCGAGCCACCAGATCAAAATGCATTGCCCGACCAGCGTCTCGTTCACGCCGACGACGCGGCTGGCCGAGATGCAGCAGCGCCTGCAAACGCTCGTCGCCGCGGTGAACATCGTGAGTCCGCCGCTGACGAAATTCTACGACTCGCTGAGTGACGAGCAAAAAGCCCGCTTCAACGATATCGCGCCGCCCGCGCCGCCCGCGCCGCCCGTGCCGCCGCCCAACGCGCAGGCCGCGCAGGGCCAGGAGACCGCGCCGAGCGTGGCGGCGCAATGCAACGCCAATATCATGGCGTGGCCGGGCGATCGGATCGGTCAAGCCGTCAAGCCCGACGATGCGCAACGCGCCAAGCTCGAAGCATTGCAGTCGGTGCTGGCACAGGCCGCGGACGCTATCAAGGCGGCCTGTCCGAGCGAAATGCCGGCAACGCCGCCTGGCCGACTCGCTGCGATCGGCAAGCGACTTGGCGCCATGCTGCAAGGCGTCGAGACGGTTCAGCCGGCGCTTGCGGACTTCTACAATTCGCTCTCCGACGAACAGAAGGCGCGCTTCAACACCATGGGCAAGCAGCTGTTCGCGGAGAATCAGTAAGAAAGCGACTGCCGAAATCGCGAATGGCGAATAGTGCAAAACACTATTCGCCGGTCGTCACTCGTCATTGGCTAGGCGTGTACCCGTAAAATTCGCTGGACTACCGATGGCCGCATTACCCCCGAATGCAGACATTCGGCAGTGCGAATGGCATGTCTGCTAAGGGCCAATAGGCGACATTTTGCACTGCAAAAAATTTACACAAATTCTGGCGCACATCGCGGTCATCCCGACTTGATAAGGGATGCACCTGCGCGCGGTAGAACGATCCGAAATTCGGTGAACTCGCCAGGCTGCGTATCGACTTCTATAGACCCGCCATGTTGCTTGACGATGATGTCGTGACTAATCGAAAGGCCTAGCCCAGTCCCTTCACCGGCAGGCTTTGTCGTAAAAAACGGAGTGAACAGCTTTTCCCTCACCTCGGGTGGTATGCCGGTGCCGTTGTCGCGGATTCTGATTTCGATGCTGTTACCGAGATTCTTGGTCGCGGCAGCAAGCGTGGGTTCGTAATTGACCCCATTGGCTTCGGCCTTCCGCTTCGTGGCTGCGTAGAACCCGTTTGAGATCAGGTTAAGCAGCACCCGTGTGATCTCCTGCGGGAACAGATCGGCCTCACCGGCGGCCGGGTCAAAGGACCGCTTCAGGGTAATTTCGAAGCCCTGCTTCTCGGCCCGTGCTCCGTGATAGGCGAGATTGAGGCTCTCCTCGACCAAGGCGTTGATCTCCACCGGCCGATGCTCGCCAGAGCCTTGGCGCGAATGCAGCAGCATATTTTTGACGATGGCGTCGGCGCGCTTGCCGTGCTGCACGACCTTGTCGAGATTGCCGCGCAGGGTGTTTGCCAATTCGGCGATTTCAGCCCTGGTCTTGTCGTCGGTTTGCACGCGCGCCAGCGCCTCGCTCAACTCATCGATCAGCTCGACGGAAACGCCCGAGAAATTGTTGACGAAATTGAGCGGGTTTTTGATCTCGTGCGCAATGCCGGCGGTGAGTTGGCCGAGCGAGGCAAGCTTCTGGGTCTGCACCAGGCGATCCTGGGCGGTGCGCAAATCCTGAAGCGACTTCGCCAGTTCCCGCGTGCGCTCCTGTTCGGCCTCGAACAGCCGCACGTTCTCGATGGCGATCACCGCCTAGTCGGCGAAGGTCGATACAAGTTCAATCTCCTTGTCGGTGAATGGGCGCACGGAACGGCGTGCTAGCACAAGCACGCCTATGAGCACTCCCTCACGAAGGAGAGGCACGCCAAAGACGGAGTGATATCCGCCGACTTTTTGAATTTCGACCATGCGGTATTCTGGATCGGTCGCAACATCGACGATGTGAATCGGGGCACGTTCAAGCAGCACGCGACCGATTGCACTCTCTCGCCCGGCTTTCCAGGGCGTGCGGTTCACGAGGTCCTTTTGCGCAGGCGAAAATCCGTAGCTCGCCTCCGCCTGGAAAAAACCGTCATTTTTAGGACGTCCGATATATCCCAGATCGGCCTCACACAGACTTGCGGCCAATTCGATGAGCGTGTCGAGGACGCTTTGCAGGTTGAAGGTCGAGCGAGTAATCAACTTGAGCACTTCGGCAGTTGCGGTCTGCTGTTGAAGGGATTCACGTAGCTCGTTGAGCAGCCGCGTGTTCTCAATGGCTATCACGGCTTGTGCGGCGAAATTTTTAACCAGCTCGATCTGCTTGTCGGTGAACGGACGGACTTCTTGCCGATAGAGCAGAATGTTACCGATCAAATCGTCTTCCTTGAGCATCGGAACAATGACGAGAGTTCGCGCTCCGGCAAGTTTGACGATGCTGACAGCCGCCGGATCACCCTGCTTATAAGCAAGTTCTTCCGTGTAATCGGTAATGTGGACGGGCCGCCGAGTTGCGATCACGCGTCCAAGGGCGTTGTGTGTGCTGGGATAGATCGATGGGTTGTGCCGTCGAGCCTCGGCATAGGCCGGCGGCGGATTAAACATAGCGACAACGCGGAAGACATCGTCCTCACGCAGTTGGAGCGTCCCGAATTTGGCATCGCAGATACGGACGGCATTCTCCAGCATCGCCTGGAATACCGGCTCCAGTTCCCCCGGCGAGGAACTGATAACGCGCAGTACATCTGCGGTGGCGGTCTGCTGCTCCAGCGATTGTCGCAATTCGTTGAGCAGCCGCGTATTCTCGATGGCGATAACGGCTTGGGCGGCGAAGTTTTTCACCAACTCAACTTGTTTGTCGGTGAAGGGCCGGACCTCCTGGCGGTAGATGACGATGGCGCCGATCAGCACATCCTCTTTAAGCATCGGTACTGCGATTAGAGAGCGCGCGCCAGCGAACTTTGCCGGCGGGCTCACCACCGGTTCCAACAAGTCGTCGGCGATTCGCACCACGTCTTTTGTCTGCATCATGCGATAGAGAGGGGTTCCTGGAGGCGGTACACGCGGACTTTGCGCCTCAATATAGGCGGCAAGCGCAGGCGGCGCGCCGAACAGCGCAACCGTATTGATGCGTTCGTTATCACAGCGGTGCAGCACGCCGAATTTCGCGTCGCAAATCCGAACGGCGTTTTCCAGCATCGCGTTGAACACCGGCTGCAAATCGCCGGGCGAACTGCTGATGACTTTCAGCACCTCGGACGTCGCCGTCTGTTGCTCCAGCGACTCGGTGAGATCGTCGGTGCGCTGGCGCAATTCGTTGAGCAGCCGCGCATTCTCGATGGCGATCACCGCCTGGTCGGCAAAGGTGATTGCCAGCTCGATCTGCTTGTCGGTGAATGGCCGCACCTCGCTGCGCAACAGCCCAATGACACCGATGGTCTCGCCCTCGCGCAGCAGCGGAACGCCGAACGCGGTGCGATAGTTTCCGAGTTTTTGCGCCTCAGCCATTTTGTATTCAGGGTCCGCGAGTACATCCACAATATGAGTTGGCTTGCCCGCCAACGCCGTGCGCCCCACTAGCGACGTCCGAGTGGGCAAAATGTTATGGATAAGGAAATAGTCTTTAATGCGTGCGTGTTCATTCCTAGAGTGACCGTAACTGGCGCTCCAGCGATAACTATCGCCATCGCGGCGGAACAGCCAAGCATGATCGGCATCGCACAGCCGCGCCGCGGATTCCACCAGCGTATCGAGCACGGTCTGCAGATCGAAGGTCGAGCGGCTGATGACCTTGAGCACGTCGGCGGTAGCGGTCTGCTGCTGAAGGGACTCGCGCAATTCGTTGAGCAGCCGCGTGTTCTCGATGGCGATGACGGCCTGAGCAGCGAAGTTTTTCACTAACTCGATATGCTTGTCGGTGAAGGCGCCAACCTCCTGGCGGTAGATCGCGAATGTACCGATCAGCTCGTCGTCCTTGAGCAGCGGAACGTTGAGTATTGTCCGAAAGCGCCCGAGGCGGACCGCGGCGACGAAAATCGGCTCGCCCTTGATGTAGGCCGGCTCCTTGGTGACGTCGACTATATGAACAGATTTCTTCGTCTCGGCGACGCGGCCGAGCGCGGTGCGCGGACCGGGCCGTTGTGGTCCGCGCTTCCAGAACTCGGCAAACGCCGGCGGGACGCCGAACATCGCGTCCGCACGCCACGCGCCATTCTCAAAGCGAAACAGAACCCCGAAACTGGCCTCGCAGATGCGCACGGCATTTGCCAGCATGGCCTGAAACACCAACTCCAGCTCGCCGGGCGATGCGCTGATAATCTTGAGAACCTCGGAGGCGGCGGAGAGCTGTTCCAACGCCTCGTCCCGCTCGCGGGTGAGCTGTATAGCCTCGGTTTTCTGGCTGGTAGCGGAGGAACTGCGACCGGGCACGGGCTTTGTCGTAATGCGACGCTTTAGCGCTACCGCTTTGCGGTGTCGCAATTTAGCTGGTTCGCCACCTGCTCTGGAGCGCCGTCTCATTGCCTTCCCCAAGGCTCAGGACACGGCATCGTATCGGCTCAAACGGGCGCTCTGGAAGGGGCCCAGACTGGCTTTGTGCAACTGCTCAGTAAAGCACGCTCAATGACCGCTGTGGGTCACGAACGACCGATTTACGTCGGTCGAGGGATGTCCGCTTTCACTCCGACAGCAACCAAACCGCTGCATCGCGGCAAACGACGAAACGGGCCAGAGGCGGACAACATCGGCCTGAAGGCGACTCTCATGCGACGCAGATAAAGCTGACCGTCGCGGAGATCTACATCCACCCCGAGATCGGGTGCCTTTCTATACCGAGCCAGTGACTCGCGTCATCGCTTGATAGGCTCGACTACCAGGCTCCACCCGCGCTCGCTCATGCACTTCGTGAACGCCGGAAAGCCTTCGTTGAGCGGGAGATTCGTTTCATCCGGCTTGAACCCGGCTCTCTCGTAGCACGCGCCGTAGTCCGCTCTCCATTGCTCATCCGTTCGCCCCTGGCCCGTCGTGTCCTCCCATTTCTTGATGGGCTCGGCTACCAGCCTCCACCCGCGCTCGCTCATGCACTTCGTGATGGCCGGAAAACCTTCGTTGAGCGGGGGATGCGTTCCATCCGGCTTGAACCCTGCTTTCTCGTAGCACGCACCGTAGTCCGCCTTCCTTTGCTCGTCCGTCCGCCCCTGGCCCGTTGTGTCCTCCCATTTGGAGTTCGGCGTGCAAGCGCAGAGCAGCACACAGCCCAGCAGGGTACAGCCCAGCAGGGTTACGGCGCAGATCCTCTTCCCGGGCAGACGGGAACCGTAGGACCGCGTTGACCTCGGCGAGGACACGACGCGGCTTGACATGCGAGGCCTCCCTCTTGGGCGTGCGCAAGTTGCAGCATTGCCGAGCGGACTGCAATCGGCGTCTACGACGCTATTTCGACTTGCATTCCCAATATCATCGACCCATGTGATGCTGACACCCGATGTCGGCTTGGGGTCACAAGCGGAGATGGTGTCAACTGCGCGCGACGCCCGCCTTCCCCTCAATAGCGGACATCCCTCGGCACCGTCACTTCCAATCAGAGCTCAGCGCTGCGCGGCAATGTTCGGATCGATTTTCTCTGCGGCGCCAACATCGGCATTGCCGCCGGCAATATCACCCTTGAGCTGCTTGGCCTTGCCGCGCCAGTACAGTGCGAGGGCGTAATCGGGAATGAGCCGGATAGCTTGATCGTAGTCGGCAATTGCGTGGTCGTAGTCCTTCTTGGCTAAATATGCGCGGCCACGATTGTTGAAGGCACGGGCGAAAGTGGGATCAAGCCGGATTACCTGGTCGTAGTCGGCGATGGCACGGTCGAACTCACCCTTGGCGGCGTGCACGTTGCCGCGGTTGTAATAGGCGATGGCATTATTTGGACCGAGCACGATCGCCTGGTCGTAGTCGGCAATGGCGCGGTCGAGGTCACCTTTGGCTTGGTACGCCAGTCCGCGGTTGGCGAACGCGGCGGCGGCTTTGGGATCGAGCCGTATCGCCTGGTCGAAGTCGGCGATGGCAGGGCCGAGATCGCCCCTGGCTTGGTATGCGGAGCCCCGGGCAGTATAGGCAAAGGCGTCATCGGGATTGAGCTTGATCGCCTGGTCGTCATCGGCGATGGCGCGGTCGAGGTCGCCTTTGGCTCGATAGGCAATACCGCGGTCGACGAAGGCGGCAACGTCATCGGGATCGAGCTGGATCGCCTGGCCGTAGTCGGCAATGGCGCGGTCGAGGTCGGCCTTGGCCGCGGATGCGACGCCGCGGTTGACGAAGAGCGTCGCGAGGTTCGTTCCGGTAAATTTTCCTGAATTGATCGCGTCGGTGCATCCGGCGATCTGCGCGTCCCATGGGATGTCGGGCCTAGCGGTGCATTTTAAGTCCTGCAACGATTGCGCCAGAGCCGGAGCCGTCATCAGTGCCGCCAACACCGTTGCCGAAAGCATCACCGCACCCGTGAACAGCCCTCCAACTGTCCTCATGGATCGCTCCGAAGCCAGACCGACAAATGTAGTGAAATTGGGCGCCTCTGTCGCGGGCAAGCCCCATTGGAATGTCCGTTTCTCTAATTGGCCGTTAGGGGTCAAGCGCTTTCAGACTATCCACGACTACGGTGTCGATGTCGCTCTGGGGTGTGTCTATCGAGGCAAAATCCTTTTTGCATTGCATCAATTGACGGTGGAGATAGTGACGCTCAGGGTCACCAGCAGACATGACCGCCTGTTTGCGCCATGTCCGCTATTCTCCCGATACCGGACGTTCCGCTCATTTATGAGAGTCCACGCCCTGGTAAAATAATTTTGGAAACTTCGCGCGTAATTTGGCGCGCAGATCGGCGCTGACGTCGACCACCGCCGGAAAAGTGCCCTTGAGCTTCATGTCGTAGGGAATGCAGGCGTCGATCAGGATGCGGTTGTTGAAATTGCCGGGCAGATAAAGCGGATCGCGTTTCGACGCCCAGGCCTTCTGCACCAGGTCGATGTCGACCTTGGGGTCGAACCGCGTGCACATCGCCCATAGCACCTGGTCGAGATCGCCGGCGTCGATGTCGTCGTCGACCACCACCGTCCATTTGCCGGCATAAGCGCCGCCCTGACAGGCGCAGGCGACGTGCAGCGCTTGGCGGGCGTGGCCGGGATAGCGCTGGCGCAGCTGGATCGCGGTAAAGCGCGTCGACGGGCCGGCTTCGTGATTCCACACCCCGAGCACGTCGGGAACCCCGCAGGCCTCGAGCGCGCGCCAGATTTGCGCCGCGCCGGCGATGCCTTTGAGGAGCCCGGTCTCGTCGACCGGCTTATGCTGCGGCGCGCAGGTCAGGATCGGATCGTTGCGGTGCAGGATCGTCTTGACGTCGACGTAGGGCCGCTCCTGGGTGTCGTCGGAGTAATAGCCCATCCATTCGCCGAACGGACCTTCCGGCTTGGTTTTGCCGGGAACGGTTTCGCCCTCGATGGCGATTTCGCAATCGGCCGGAATCGGAAAACCGGTATAGGGGCCGCGCACCACGTCGATCGGCACCCCGCGCAACCCGCCGGCGATGTCGTATTCGCTGACTTCGGGGAGCGGGCTCGACGACAGCATGAACAACAGCGGGTCCTGGCCGCACAGGATGACGAGTTTCATCGGCTCGCCGCGCGCGAAATATTTGTCGCGATGAATGCGGCCGTGCTTGCCCTCGGTGATCTGGCAGCCGACGGTCTTGCCGTCATAGACCTGGCTGCGATAGGCGCCGAGATTGAACCAGCCGGCGTCGGGATCCTTGGTGACGACGCAGCAGGCGGTGCCGATGAAGCGCGCTCGGTCTTGCTCGTGGTGCCGCGGCACCGGGAATTTCAACACGTCGACGGCGTCGCCTTCGACGACGTTCTCGAATATCGGGCCGTCATTGACGAACCGCGGCGGCAGCGGTTTCAGCTCCTGCATGCGGGCGTGGTAGCGCTGCACGATATCGACCTTGCGCTGGTAGTCGAGCGGCAATCCGAGCGTGAGCGCGATGCGCTTGATCGAAGACAGTTGCCCGTAGAGCGTGCGAAAACCATGCGGATAGCCGGGCACGTCGTCGAACAGGATCGCCGGCGCCAGGCCGCGGCTTTTTTCGGTGAGCATATGGGTGACCGCGCCCATTTCGACGTCCCAATGGGCGCCCGAGACGCGCTCAAGCTCGCCGAGCGCGTCGACCGTTTCCAGCCAGCCGCGCAAGCCGCGATAATTTTGGCGTTGTGCCGAGGCGGCGACCGCCATGCATTCACTCCGTCACCGGAAGATCGAAGGCGGTATGAATGTGGGTTCTAAACGTGTCAAGCTCGCGCACTCCCTCTCCCCGCGTGCGGGGAGAGGGTTGGGGTGAGGGGGCGCTTCCGCCACGCTCAGAATCGCGGCTTCGCCCCCTCACCCTCGTTCCCCCCGATCAAGTCGGGGGTCACTCGACCTCTCCCCGCACGCGGGGAGAGGTGAAGAGGTTGCCGTGCCCATCCCGAAACCGAACTACAATCCGCCGTTCAACGTCACGCGCGCCAGCCATGCCGTGCTGCACGTGAAAGACCTCGGCAAAAGCCGCGCCTTTTACGTCGACCTGATCGGCTTTGTCGTCAGCGACGAGGGCAAGGATGCGATTTATCTGCGCGGCGTCGCCGAGGCCTGCCATCATTCGCTGGTGCTCAAGCGCGCAGCCGCGGCGGCGGCCGAGCGCGTCGGCATGCGCTGCTTCACCGAAGAGGATTTGGACAAGGCGAAATTTTATTTCGACAAGGCGGGACTGCCGGCGCAATGGGTCGAGCGGCCGCATCAGGGCCGCACGCTGCATGTCAGCGACACGCTCGGCGCGCCGCTGGAATTTTGCGCCACGATGGCGCGCAAGCCGCGTCTCGTCGTGTCGTTCAAAGATCACCATGGCGCGGTGCCGCAGCGCATCGATCACTTCCAACTATTGGTGCCGGACGTGGCGCGCGCGCTCGAATTCTACATGGCGATGGGATTCCGCCTGTCCGAATACATCGCGCCGGACGGCAGCGACGAGCCTTTGTTCGTGTTCCTGCAGCGCAAGGGCAACCCGCACGACATCGTATTCGCGCCCGGCGCCGGGCCGCGGCTGCATCACGCCGCGTTTGGCATTCCGGAATCCTATCTGTTCTTTTACGTCTGCGATCTCGCCGCACAAATGGGTTTTGCCGAGAACGTCGAATTCGGGCCCGGCCGGCACGGGCCCGGTCACGCGCTGTTCGTCTATCTGCGCGATCCCGACGGCCACCGCATCGAGCTGTTCAACACCCATTACCAATGCATGGATATCGACGACGAGCCGGTGCGCTGGGACGCTTCCCACGCCGGGGCCCGCCACTGGCAGCTTCCGGCGCGCGCGCAATGGTTCGCGCAAGCAAGCCGATTTGCCGGCGTCGAGCCGCGCGAGCCGGCGCAGGCGCGCCATCCGATGACGCTGGAGAGATATGTCGGCGCGACGTAGCTGCCCCGCGCGGCGGAGGTAAAGCGGCTTTGCCGATCATACTTTAGAGAACTACGCTCGCATCGCCGCGGCGCTCATAATGTGGCCCACAAGATTGCGCTTATCCCGATAACCGGAATACGAAGGAGGCTTCGATGCCCGGCCATGACTTTATTCACTGCGACCGCCGCGACGTGCTCGCCGGCGGCGGCGCGCTCTTCTTGGGCGCAGCTTTGTGGCCGGCACGCGCGCCGGCCCAAACCAACGGCGGCGCCAAGATGCGCATCGGCGTCATCGGTTCGGGCCATATCGGCGGCACGATCGGCGGGCTATGGGTCAAGGCCGGCCACCCCGTGCTGTTCTCGTCGCGCCATCCCGAGGCGCTCAAGGATCTGGTGGCGGGCCTCGGCGCCAACGCCCAAGCGGGCACGGTCGACCAGGCCATCGCGTTCGGCGACGTGCTTTTCATCGCCGTGCCGTACGGCGCGCTGCCGCAGATCGGCGAGACTTACGGCGCGGCGCTCAAGGGCAAAATCATGCTCGATGCCTGCAACGCCGCTGCCGCGCGCGACGGCGCGATCGCCGACGAAGTCGAGCGCGACGGCATCGGCGTGACCTCGCAGAAATACCTGCCCGGTACGCGGCTGGTGCGCGCCTTCAACACGATGTCCTACATGATCTTCGCGCGCGAGGCGAACCGCGCCGATCCGAAGCTCGCGGTGCCGATCGCCGGCGACGATGCCGAGGCGGTGCAAATCGCGGCGGGGCTGGTTCGCGACGCCGGCTTCGATCCGGTGGTGGTCGGCAAGCTGACCGATGCGCGCCGCTTTCAGCGCGGCGGGCCGGGCTACGGCCAGCCGGTGAGCGCAACCGAGCTCAAGCAAAAGCTGTCACTGGCGCCATGAACGGCGCCAACAGCGGCGCCAACAGCGGCGCAGCGCGCGGGACAATGAGCGGCGCCATGACCGCGCTGCGGCGTTGGTCGGGGCAGGCCGTGCCGGCGACCCCGCAGGAACGCGCCGCGGCGGTGTGGTCGTTCGCCTATTTCTTCACGCTGCTTGCCGGCTACTACGTGCTGCGGCCGCTGCGCGATCAGATGGGCATTGCCGGCGGCGTGAAGAACCTGCCGTGGCTGTTCACCGCCACGTTCGCGACGCTGTTGGTCGCGCAGCCGCTCTACGGCGCGCTGGTGGCGAAGCTGCCGCGCGCGCGGTTCATCCCGGTCGTCTATCACTTCTTCGCCGCCAACCTGGCTTTGTTCTGGCTGTTGCTGACGCTCGATGTCGGCCCGGTGATCGTCGCGCGCGTGTTCTACGTCTGGGTCAGCGTGTTCAGCCTGTTTGCGGTCGCGGTGTTCTGGTCGTTCATGGCCGACCTGTTCACCGCCGACCAGGGCAAGCGATTGTTCGGCTTCATCGGCGCCGGCGGCACCGCCGGCGCGCTGCTCGGCCCGGTCATCACGATCGCCCTGTCGGTGCCGCTCGGTCCCGTCAATCTGTTGATCGCAGCCGTGATCTTGCTGGAAGCGGCGGTGTTCTGCGTCTATCGGCTGGAGCGCGCGGCGACCGCGCGGGTGGAGCGGCAGGGCGAGCCGCAGCGCGTCGGCGGCGGCGCCTTCGCGGCGCTGCCCGAGCTTTTTCGTTCGCCTTATCTGCTCGGGATCGCCGCCTGGATCAGTTTGCAGTCGTTTTGCGCGACGATCCTTTATTTCGAACAGATCAACGTGGTCGCGGCCGAGGTGCACGGCGCCGGCGCGCAGACCCGCATTTTCGCCGGCATCGATCTGGCGGTGAATTTGCTCTCTCTGGTCACGCAGATTTTCGCCACCGCGCAATTGCTCAAGCGCTTCGGCACGGGTGTCGCCGCCGCGGCGTTGCCTGCGGTCTATGTGGCGGGCTTCCTCGCGGTCTTTCTGCTGCCGACGCTTGCCGTGGTGATGGTCGCTCAAGTGATACAGCGGTGGATTCACTTCGCCGTCGCCACCCCGGCGCGCCAGGTGTTCTATACGGTGCTCGGCAGGGAAGAGAAATACAAGGTCAAGAACCTGATCGACGTGGTGATCTATCGCGGCTCCGACGCGTTATATAGCTGGGTGTTCGACAGCTTGCAGGCGCTGGGGCTCAAGCTCGGCGCGATTGCGCTGTGCGCGCTGCCGGTAGCCGGCTGCTGGCTTATGCTGTCGGCGGTGCTGGGATCGGCACAGGAGCGCCGCGCCGTGCTATTGGATGCGGCGGCGGTCCCGGGAGAATGAGATGCCGATGCGAATGACGCGGCGCGAATTTGCCATGCTGCCGGCGGCGGCGGCGGCGGCCGGGGCGGCGGCGCTGGCGCCGCCGGTGCGCGCGCAAACCGCGAGCCCGCTCATCACGCGCGCCATCCCGAGTAGCGGCGAAGCGTTGCCGGCGGTCGGTCTCGGCACCGCCGCCGTCTTCGACAATGCCGATGCGGCGACGCGCCGGAAAGCGGCCGCGGTCGTGCAGGCGCTGGTCGCGGGTGGCGGGCGGCTGATCGACACGGCGTCGTCCTATGGCGATGCCGAGACCGTGCTCGGCGAGGCGATCGTGCCAACCGGCCTGCGCGACAAGCTGTTCATCGCCACCAAACTCGAGACGCCCGACGCCGCGGAGCTCAAGCGCTCGTTGAGTCGATTGAAGACGGGAAAGCTCGACCTGCTCCAGCTCCACAACGCGCGCGACCCGCAGCAATCGCTGGCGCAGTTCAAGGATTGGAAAACCCAAGGCGTCTGCCGCTATATCGGCATCACGTCGACCTTTCACGGCGACTTTGCCGCGGTCGAGGCGATCCTCGCGCGCGAGAAGCCGGATTTCGTGCAGATCGACTATTCGCTCGACGACCGCGAGGCCGAAAAGCGCATCCTGCCGCTGGCGGCCGAAGTCAAAGCCGGCGTGCTCACCGCGCTGCCGTTCGGCCGCGCTCGGCTGTTCCGCGCCGTGCGCGGGGCGGCCGTGCCCGACTGGGCGCGCGACTTCGCCGACAGCTGGGCGCAGTTTTTTCTCAAATACCTCTTGGGCGACCCGCGGGTGACCGCGGTCATCCCCGGCACCGGCGATCCGGCGCACATGACGGACAATCTCGGCGCCATGCGCGGCCCCTTGCCCGACCCCGAGCAGCGCCGGCGAATGGTGGCTTTTGTCGAGGCGCTCTAGCCGCCGCAAGCGCGCCGCACTCCCGAATGACTCTGGGCGTCGGCTCGCGGCACGCGGCCGCTGTTTTGCCGCCTGCGTTCGATGCTAGAATCGACGATGATGGCGAAAAACGGCCCACCGCTGTTTTCCGCCGTGCCGAGGATTCGATGACGCCCTTGTCGCCGAGCGAAGCGGCGCCGGCCGAGCGTAAGGCGGCCGAGCCGATCTGGCTTACCTCCTATCCCCCCGGCGTGCCCTCGACCATCGATCCGGGCGCCTATCCGTCAGTCGCCGCGATGCTGATCGCGGCCTGCCGGGCGCACGGCGAGCGCCCCGCATTCGAATGCCTCGGCGTGCGGATGAGCTACGCGCAATGGGACCGCGACAGCCGCGATTTCGCGGCGTTCCTGGTCGAAGAGACAAGCTGCCGCCCCGGCGACCGCGTCGCGATCATGCTGCCGAACATGTTTGCCTATCCGGTCGCGTTTCTCGGCGCGTTGCGGGCCGGGCTGACGGTGGTCAACGTCAATCCGCTCTATACGCCGCGCGAACTGCAAGGCCAGCTCGTCGATTCCGGCGCCGTCGTTATCGTGGTGTTGGAGAATTTCGCCCACAAGCTCCAGGAAATCATCGCCGCCACGAAAATTCGCCGGGTCGTGGTGGCGCGTCTCGGCGATTTCGTGCCGATGCTCAAGCGCTGGGCGTTCAATTTCGCCAACGCCTATATCCGGCGGGCGGTGCCGTCTTGGCGGTTCGAAAAATTCACGATGCTGCAGGACGCCTGCGACCGCCCGCCGAGCGGGCGCTACGAGGATCCGCCGCCGGACGCCGGCGCGGTGGCTTTGCTGCAATACACCGGCGGCACCACGGGCACCCCGAAAGGCGCGATGCTGTCGCACCGCAATCTGATCGCCAATACGTTGCAGTGCCTCGCCTGGACCGGACCCGACGTCGATGTCGAGCATGAGCGCGTGCTCACGCCGCTGCCGCTCTATCATATCTTTTCGCTGACCGCGAACATGCTGTCGTTTGCGGTCATCGGCGGCTTGAACTACCTCATTCCCGATCCGCGCGATCTGCACCGGCTCATTCGCGTCATGCGCGACGCCCACATCACCTGGATGTCGGGCGTCAACACGCTGTTCAACGCGCTGGTCAACGCGCCCGATTTTGCCAAATTGGATTTCAGCGCGCTGCGCGTGGCGGTCGGCGGCGGCGCCGCGATTCAAAGCGAGGTGGAGCTGCGCTGGCGCGAAATCACCGGCAGCCCAGTCGTCGAAGGCTACGGCTTGACCGAAGCCTCGCCGGTGGTGTGCATCAATCCGTTCATCAAGCCGAAGCTCGGCACGGTCGGT
Source organism: uncultured Alphaproteobacteria bacterium (assembly GCA_963823225.1). Taxonomy (GTDB): domain Bacteria; phylum Pseudomonadota; class Alphaproteobacteria; order Rhizobiales; family Xanthobacteraceae; genus BOG-931. The sequence continues at coordinate 641,102 of CAWGKM010000003.1, forward strand.
CTGCCGGTGCCCTCGACCGAGGTGACCGTCCGCGACGATGCCGGCAACGTGCTTGCCGTCGGCGAGGACGGCGAAGTGTGGGTGCGCGGCCCGCAAGTCATGCTCGGCTACTGGCGGCGTCCGGACGAAACCAAAGCCGTCCTCACCGCCGACGGCTGGCTGAAGACCGGCGATATCGGCGTGTTCGACGCGCAGGGATTCTTGAAGCTGCTCGACCGCAAGAAGGACATGATCAACGTCTCCGGCTTCAAGGTGTTTCCCAACGAGGTCGAAGACGTCGTTATGCTCAATCCCGGCGTGCTCGAAGCCGCCGTCATCGGCGTGCCGGACGCCCGCACCGGAGAGGCGGTGAAGCTGTTCGTCGTGCGCCGCGATCCGGCGCTCGGCAAGGCCGATCTCGCCAAATTCCTGCACGACCGCCTCGCTGCCTACAAGCGCCCGACCGTCATCGAATTCCGCGACCAATTGCCGAAGAGCAATATCGGCAAGATTTTGCGCAAGGATTTGCATTGAGCGCCGACGCTTCGGAACGAGGTGATTGAATGAAGCCCGATTACAAACGATCGTCATGCCCGGCCTCGTGCCGGGCATCCACGTCTTACTTCTCGGGCGCAGGCAAAGACGTGGATGGCCGGGACAAGCCCGGCCATGACGGCATGGAGGCATCGCGCAGCGCCGACATCGGACGGCGCGCCTTTATTACTCTTCTTAGCGGCGCGGCTTTCGCTTGGCCGCTCGCGGCGCGTGCGCAGCAGGGCGAACGCATGCGGCGCATCGGCGTGCTCAGCCCGGCCGCCGCGGACGATCCGGAAGATCAGCGGCGCTACGCGGCATTCCTGCAAGGGCTGCAGCAATTGGGCTGGACTGACGGCCGCAACGTGCGCATCGACGCCCGCTGGGCCGCGGGCAATGCCGCCGACATGCGCAAATACGCGGCGGAACTGGTCGCGCTTGCGCCTGACGTCATCCTGACTTATGGCGGCTCGCCTATGGGGCCGTTGCTCCAGGCAACCCGCACCGTGCCGATCGTATTCGCGATCGTCCCCGATCCGGTCGGCTCCGGCTTCGTCGACAGTCTGTCGCGGCCGGGCGGCAACGCGACCGGCTTTGTGATGTTCGAATACAGTTTGTGCGGAAAATGGCTGGAGCTGCTCAAGGAGATCGCGCCGGGCGTGACGCGCGCGGCGGTCCTTCGCGATCCCGCCATAACCGCGGGGATCGGCCAGTTCGCCGTCATCCAGTCGGTAGCGCCGTCGGTCGGCGTCGAAGTGAGCTCGGTCAACTTGGGCGACGCGGCCGAGATCGAGCGCGCCGTCGCGGCCTTCGCGCGCTCCGCGAATGGCGGTTTGATCTTGACGGCGAGCGCGTTGTCGTCGCTTCATCGTGTTCTGATCGTCACGCTTGCCGCCCGGTACAAACTGCCCGCGGTCTACGTCGAACGATACTATGTCGCCGGCGGCGGATTGATCTCGTATGGGCCGAATTTCCTCGACGAGTTTCCGCGCGCGGCCGGCTATGTCGACCGCATTCTCAAGGGCGAAAAGCCGGCCGACCTTCCGGTGCAGGTGCCGACGAAGTACGAGCTGGTGGTCAATCTCAAGACCGCCAAGGCGCTCGGCCTCGTCATTCCGCAGACCGTGCTCGCCCGCGCCGACGAGGTGATCGAATGAAACCTGTTTTGTCATGCCCGCGACCCGCCTTCGCTCGGGCTGCGAGCTACGGCGGGTTGGAGTCCGCCGAAGCGCGGAGCGCGTAGGCGAAAAGCGGGCATCCAGTAAACGCCGAAGTCCGATTGCCGCGCGGCCGTGCCACACACGAGCCATCGTGGATACTGGATCATCCGCTTTCGCGGATGATGACAATCGTCTTCCTGCCCGTAAAGCAGCGTGCTAACCGTACCGCCGCAGAAAAAGCGGGGAGGGCGTCGCGTTCATGGCCAAGTTACAGCTTTCGTTTGCCTGCGCGCTCTACGACCGGATGCTGGCGCTCTATACCGGGGAGGTGAAGCCCGACGGCATCGAGCTGAATTTCATCGCCATCGATCAGCCGCGTCCGATCTTCGACCGCATGTCGGGCGGGCAGGAATTCGACGTCGCCGAATATTCCTCTTCCGAATTCACCCAGCGTTTCGCGCGCAACGAGTGCCCGTTCGTCGCCATTCCGGTGTTTCCCTCGATCGCGTTCCGGCTCGGCTTTATCGCCATCAACCGCAAATCCGGAATCAAAAACCCGAAAGACCTCGCCGGCAAGCGCGTCGGCGTGCCGCTCTATACGATGACGGCGGCGATCTTCATCAACGGCATGTTGAAGAACGAATTCGGCGTGGATTTGTCAAAAATCCACTGGGTGCAGGGCGCGATGAACACCGCGGGCTCCCACGGCAGCCCGACCGTGCTGCCGTTGTTGCAGAAAATCTCGATCGAGAACAACAAAACCGACAAGACGCTCGGCCGATTGCTCGCGGAAGGCGCCATCGACGCCACGCTCGGCACCAGCTTGCCCGACGAAATTCGCAGCAATCCCGACGTCGTGCGGCTGTTTCCGGATTATGTCGCGCGCGACATCGAGCTTTACAAGCGCAAGAAAATCTATCCGATCATGCATCTGGTCGCGATCAAGAAGAGCGTCTACGAGCGCTACCCGTTCGTGGCGACGAGCCTCTACGACGCCTTCGTCAAATCGAAGAAGATCGCGCTGGAAAAACTCTTCAACCTGCGCGCGGTGCGCTATATGACGCCGTTTTTGATGCGCGAGATCGACGACATCTGGGAGGTATTCGGCGGCGATCCGTGGCCGTATGGCGTCGAGCCCAACCGGGCGACGATGGAGGCGCTCATTCAATACCAGCTGGATTTGGGCTTGATCTCAGGCCCGGTCAAAGTCGACGATCTATTCGTGCCAACTTACGGCTGAGCCCGGTTTGTCATGCTCCGCGACCCGCCTTCGCTCGCTGAGGCGAGCTTCGGCAGGTATCAGTCCGCCGAAGCGCCGCGCGCGTAGGCGGAAGGCGGAGCATCTAGTATACGCTGAGGGCGCAGTGGTTACTGGATCATCCGCTTGCGCGGATGATGACAGACACATCGATCAGTGTTTCGATACAAGTGCCAATGAAAGACGGAAACGCCCCATGAGCCAACTCGACGATCTGTTGCGCGACCTCGTCGTCGCCAACCGCATCCTCTCCAACGAAGACGTGGTCGATGCCTACGGTCACATCAGCGTGCGCCATCCCGACAATCCGCGGCGCTTATTTATGTCGCGTTCGCGGGCGCCGGAATTGGTCGAACGCCACGACCTGATCGAGTTCGACGCCGAAGGCGAGCCGGTCAACGACATTCGCCAGCCGTATCTGGAGCGCTTCATCCATGCGGCGATTTTCGAAGCGCGGCCGGACGTGTCGGCGGTGGTTCATGCCCATGCCGAGGACACCTTGCCGTTCGGGCTGATTGAGGTGCCGCTGCAGCCGGTGATCCATTCCGGCAGCTTCATCGGCGGCAAGGTGCCGGTCTGGGACATCCGCAAGAAATTCGGCGACACCAATATGCTGGTGACCAACATGGCGCAGGGCCGCGACCTGGCGAAATGCTTAGGTTCCGGCAATGTCGCGCTGATGCGCGGCCACGGCTTTGCTTCGGCGGCGCGCTCGATCATCGAAGTGGTGCGGCTGTCGGTTTACCTGCCGCGCAATGCGCGGGTGCAGATGAACGTGCTGCGCATGGGCGGCAGGCCGAAGCCGCTGTCCAAGGGCGAAATCGCGGCGCGCTTTAGAGGTTATAAGCCAACTTCGACCGAGACCTGGCGGGCCTGGGAATATTGGGCGACCCGCGCCGGCTGCGCCGACATGATCGGGGCGCCTCATGACCATGGGGCGATGAAATGAAGTTCTTTGCGCGCCGCCGCACCGGCTTTTCTTGCCCCGGCGCTCATGGCAGACTTTTGATTGCGCAGGGTGTGCCGAACGAATAGGAGTATCGAGCCTTCCGCCGCCCGATCTTGCGAATTGGTTTGTCAATCACACAACACGAGGATACCAGCCATGACCACGCGTTACGTCGCTTTCTGTGCCGCCGCAGTGCTGGCGGCCGTCGCCCTGCAAGCCACCTCGGCAAATGCGCTGACGATGGCGGAATGCAGCGCCAAGTACAAAGCGGCCAAGGCCGCCGGCACGCTCAACGGCATGAAATGGAACGACTTCCGCAAGGCGCAATGCGGCACCGAGGCGACCGCGGCGCCGGCACCTGCTGCCGCGTCCGCGCCTGCCGCCGCGCCGGCGCCTGCGCCTAAGCCCGCCGCAGCGCCCGTCGCAGTCGGCAACGCCGTGTTTCCGAGCGCGGTCGATGCCAAATATTCGAAGCTTTCCGCGGGCAAGGCCCGCATGGAAACCTGCCTCGACCAGTACAACGCCAATAAGGCGACCAATGCCAATGGCGGGCTGAAATGGATCCAGAAGGGCGGCGGCTATTACAGCGAGTGCAACAAGAAGCTGAAAGGCGCCTGACAGCCGGTATCCTTTGACTGCCAAAAAGCGGAGCGCGGCCAAGCCGCGCTCCGATTGTTTTTGGCGCTGCCGCGGCGGTCACGACTTTAATGACAGCTCTTGACATCTGTCACCGTTTCAGTGATATTGGTGCGAATCAATCTCGCCCGTAAGGACGCCGCCTGGGTGATGCCGGACGGCAGGGGCGAGGGCGGTGCCCGCGGGTAGAGCCTCATCAGCTTTGCTCCCGGGCGGCTCGGGCATCATGCCTGCCGGCACTAGGACCGGCGCGCGAGGTGCTTCGCTGGACTGGGATAGGGACGACGGGTAACGCCCGCCGCACCTGCGTCCCAGGAGGCGAATGTCTGGCAGTTGACAATGATGGAAAATCACTCTTTATGCGACTGGCGTGACAGGCTGGCGATAATCAGTGAGGTGCGAGCGGAATGTCCCGCTGGCCTATGAACACTCGAAAGGTGGCCGCCCCTACCAAGCGGGGGTGGCAAAAATCAGGATAATCGGGCGCCTTCGGAGTGAATAATCTTGCCGGGATTTTAGCCCTTATAAACGCTTGGTGGAGCTTAATTTCTCCAGCCCCGTTGTCGCAAACGATGATGCCAACGTGTTTGGACGTGCCTTGGAGGTCTTCGATTTTGACCACGAAACCAGCCTTCTCTAGCATCGGCTGGACCAGTTCGACCCCAAAGGCTCTCGCCTCCTGGTCGTCGGGCAGGATAAGCGTAACTGTGCGTTTGTGGCCTTTGATGCTATTGACGAATTTTGCCCGCCGGTCGTCGGAAATATCGCGGGCGGCTATGTGCCGTTGTGCGTCAGCGAGTTGTTTTTGGAGATCGACGATCTCTTTTTCCTTTTCGAGATTGTCTCCCTTTAGCAATTCAATATCTTTGTCGAGAGTTTTTATTTTCTCATCCGCTGTAGCTGTATCTTTCTTCTGCTTTTCAGCATCGTCAGTCAACGCGGCGATTTTTTCATTTGAAAGACGTTGTATTTCTTTTCCCGCCTCATTCGCTTTAGAGCCAAAATGGTATTCACCACCAACGCCAGCAAAAATAACAAAGTTTGCAATGACGAGTAGCGTTTTTTCTAGCCCGCTCATTTCCTTTGAAAATGCGAACAGTATAAGGAGTTCGCCGAGCAATCCGACCGCGATGACAAGAGTGGACCATTCGGCCCAATCGTTATTGGTCGAAAATGTCTCCTGGAGTGCCGATACCGCAGAATCCACTAGTTCTTACTCTCTTGAATGGCGCAGAAGGATGCTGATCGCAATTCTTGCTTTGACCGTTGCGATTGCAAGTACCTGCCGTATCCTGTGGCGCAAATGACTGCTATTCCCATGGCGCAAAAAGCTCCAGTTGCTCCGGTTCAATCTCGCTGGCATCGTTCTCGGTTAGCTGAGACGGATGCCAGTGACCACGCCTCAGCAGCCTGCTATCGCCGTCCCAAACATGTCGGGATTGAAGCGGTTGTTGTAGCGGAACTGAAATTCTGCGACGTACAGCGGCATATATTTTGCGGACATCTTGTGGAACGTGCCAACCACGCCGCGCTTGAAGATCGACCAGAAGCCTTCAATCGTGTTCGTATGCGCCGCGCCGACAACGTATTGCTCGTTACGGTGCTTCACGGACTCGCGCGGATATTCTTTCAAACCCCAATAGACTTGGTGTTCATCCGTCGCCAGCAGACTGACTTTGTTGGACACGGCTTCGCGCACGAACTTTTCAACGTTTTGTTGGGTCACATGATCGAGCACGCGGGCAATCACGTTGCCCTTGCGCTGCACCGCGCCGATGATCGGCGTCTTGCCGGTTCCGGCGCCGCCGCCCATGCCGTGGTGGCGCTTGTTCCAATGACGGTTATGATCCTTGCCGCCAATCCACGTCTCATCGACTTCCACAATGCCGCCAAGCTTGGTTTCCGCTTCGATCATGGCGGCGCGGATTTTGTGGCACATGGAATGGGCCGTCTCGTAACAGCCGAAGCCCATCATGCGCTGAATTTGCAGGGCGCTCATTCCCTTCTTGCTGGCGAACATCAAGTGGGCGACGCGATACCAGTCCCTGAGAGGCTTCTTGGTGTTCTCGAAGATCGTCCCGACCAAGGCGGAAAAGCGATAGCCGTGCTTGTCGCACGCCTTACAGAGCCAATGGAACGGCTTGTAGCTGGAGGCGTCATAAAGATCGACGTTGCCGCAACGCGGACAGGCGACGCCCTGAGGCCATCGGCGGGCGACCAAGTAGCGAAGGCACGCTTCGTCGTCACCGATAGGAAAGCGGTCCTCAAACTGGCGGACGGTCATCTGCGGAACGGGCTTAGGACGATTTGCCATGGCGGCTACCCCTTGAAACCTGAGCGTAGGCGGATATTGCCACAACCCAGAGAAATTGTCAAGAGGCAGACATTCGCCTCCCAGGAAGCCTGGCCTGAGTTGCGCCTTGGGCGACGTAAGTCCCCTTGGCGAGAGCCGTGGTGGAACGCCGGCAGGCGAGCGCGCCCGCAAGCGGAGGGCGGCGCAAGCCGCCTTTCCGTGGCGCGACCCGCACCCGCTTGGTGCGGGAGGTACTGACCTGCGTTTGCCGGCGTTCCGCTTCCTTTCTTTATTTCTTTCTTTCGTCATTGCGAGCGGGAGCGAAGCAATCCAGCTCTTTACCGTACCGCTCTGGATTGCTTCCACCTACGCGCTCCGCGCTTCGGTGGACTCAAACCCACCGTAGCTCACGAAGCGAGCGAAGGTGGGTCGTCGCTTTCGCTTCTCGCAATGACGATCCGTCGCTGTTTGACATTGCGGCTTGCAAAACTCGCACGCATACGCGCCGCGAGAACGGGTTTGTATGTCGTAGGGGCGGCCCTTGTGGCCGCCCTGCGGCGCACGCGCATCGTTGCGCCACGGGCACCCACGAGGGGTGTGCCCCTACGGTCGCAATGGCAAGGACGTGAGAGAGGCGGCTTAATGCAGCTTGAGTTCGGTCACCTTGCCGTTCTTGGCGCGGCCTTGCGCGTAATATTGGCCGATATTGCGCATCAGCGCGGCGTCGGACACCGAATAGATCACGGCGTCGGTCTTGCCGGTATTGATGTGGCGCCGCCACAGGAAATTCGGCACCACGAACAAATCGTTATGGCCCCATTCGAAACGCTTGCCGCCGACTTCGGTGGCGCCGGAGCCTTCGATGCAGACGTAATAGGTGCCGGCGGTCTCGCGCTTGAACTCGGTCTCTTCGCCGGGGCGCAACAGCTGTGCCGAATAATTGAGCGTCTTGAACACCGGCTCGCCGGTCACCGGATTGACGAAGTCGACCTTGATGCCCTCGTACGGGTCGCCCTTCTCCTTGCGCAGACTGTGCAGCATTTCCTTGACGTCCTCGCCGCGATAATGGAACAGCGGCGCGGGTGCGTGGCCGACGCCGCGTTGATGGTCGACGAAGGCCGGCTTGATGCCGCCGTGACTGTAGAGGCTGCGCGAGTACCCCTCGCTATATGTGACCGCTTGAACGTTGGTGTTGCCCTGCGCGCCGGGCATGTTGTGATCGACCCAGGCGGCATCGAGGAATTCCATCAGCGGCCAGTCGAGCGTATCGATCCAGATCACCGGCTCCGCGGAATCGTTGCCGTGGTCGTGCCAGGTGCCGTTCGGCGTCAAGATGAGGTCGCCGCGGTTGGCCGTCACGCGCTCGCCTTCGACGACGGTATAGCCGCCTTTTTTGGACAGGATGGTGCGGCTGGCGTTCGGCGAATGCAGATGCACCGGCGCGACGTCGCCGGGATTGTAGATCGAGATGGCGCAGCGGATGGTGTTGGTCACCTGCAGGCGGCCGTTCAGTCCGGGATTGAGCAACAGAATGCTCTGGCGGTCGGCGAATTCGATCGGCGACACGTCGGCCTTGCTGGCGATCTCCGAGATTTGCGTGAGGTAGCCGTTATATTCGTTCCACTTCCACATATAGGGAACGGTTTTCATCTGATTGACGGCGACGCGGCCCGAGCCGAGCTGACCCGAGCCTTCGCCGCCGGTTGCGCTGAACCACGGCTTTTGCGCCGGCGCGTTGGCCTGGGTGCGGACCCAGATGTTATGCTTGCCGGCCTCGGTATTGATGGCTTCCATCAATTCGCGCGCTTTGTTGGAAAGCCCGCCCGGGGCAGGGGCCTTCATTGTTACCGTTGCCATGACGTTTTCTCCTGTCGAGCGCGGCGAGCGCATCCCTTTGGCGAAGGTATAGTAGCTCGGCCAAATCTTTGCAAAGGCGCTAGCCCATGCGTGCCGCGCCGAAACGACATAACGCGTCTATCCGGCGGCCAGGAAATCGCCGACGGCGCGGGTGAATTCCGCCGGCCGGTCCATATTGGAAATATGGCCGGCGCCGGCGAGCGCGACGAACCGCGAGCCGGCAAGCTTTTCGTGAAGCTTGCGCATCGCCCCCGCGGCGCCGTCCTTGTCGCCGGTCAGAAACAGCACCGGGGGCTTCACCGTGGCGACGGCGGCGGCGTAGTCGTGGTCGGCGAGCGCCGCGGCGCAGCCGACGAAACCGTTGACCGGCGTCGCCCGGATCATGGCGCGCACCTTGTCGAGGTGCGGCGGATTTTTCGCCACCGTCTCGGGCGGGAACCAGCGCGATATGGTCGGCTCGACCAACGCCGCGATACCGTCCTTCTGCGCGACCGCGATGCGTTCCTCCCATTGCTGGCTCGATTGCGGCGTCGACTGGCACGGCGAGTCGCAGACGACGATGCGCGTAAAACGTTGCGGATGGCGCTCGGCCAGGCCGAGCGCGGTGGCGCCGCCCATCGACAGTCCGGCGAAATGCGCCTTCGCGATCGACAGCGCGTCGAGCAAGCCGAGCGCGTCGGCAATGAGCGTGTCGAAGGCATAGCGCCCGGCCGGCGCGTCGGTGCCGCCGTGGCCGCGCTGGTCGTAGCGCAGCACGCGGTACGAATTTTTCAGCGCCGCCGCCTGCTCGTCCCACATCGCCATCGAGGTCGCGAGCGAATTGGAGAAAACGAGCCATGGCACGTTATCTGGCACGTTCTCTGGCGCGTTTTCCGGCGCGCGCTCCGGCCCGTCGATCCGGTAATTGATGGTGATGCCGTTCGCTTTGATCTTCATGGCGGTTTCCTGGCGGATGGGCTTTCATTCTGGCAGAAAATCTTCGAGCAACGCGGCGAGCGCTTGCGGCGCTTGCGTCGGCAGGAAGTGGCCGGCGTCGATCGCCTCGTAGCGCGCGCCGGGAATCTTTTTCGCAAGCTCGGCCGAGCCCGCGTGCGGCCGCACAGTGTCGTGGCGCCCGGCGACGATCATGGCCGGACAGCGGATTTGCGGCAGCATATGCAGCATGTTGGTGCGCGCCAGGGCTCGGAAGGCAAAGCCGAAGCAGACCGGATCGTTGGCAAGGTAGCGTCCGAGATAGGCCTCATAGGCGGCGCGGTCGCCGAGCGTCGGCGGATAGGACAGCGCCAGCGTCCTCGGCAGCGAAGCGCGCATGCCCTCGCGGGTGGCGAAGGCGGCGCGTTCGTCGAGCGCCGTTGCGCGGGTCGCATCCACTCCGGGCGCCGGATTGCACAGAACCAGCGCGCCGACCCGCTCGGGATGCCGTTCCAGAAAGCGCAGCGCCTGAGTGGCGGCCGCGGCGACGGTGACGAAATGATAGGGCGGGGTAAGCCCGACGGCTGCGGCGAGCGCGGCGAAATCTTCGACCAGCGCGTCGTTGGAAAATTCCTGGCGCACTTTTTCCGAAAGGCCGGCGCCGCGCTGGTCGTAGCGCAGCACGCGAAATCGCGCGGCGAGCCGCGGCGCGACGCCGTCCCACGAATTGAGCGTGCCGCCAAGCTCGTGCATGAGCACGACGGAGCGCCCGCGCGCGCCGGCAAGCTCATAATGCAGGCTCACGCCATTGGCGTCCGTAAACGGCACGGCTCACTCCTGTTAGAATTCCCAGCCGACAAGGTGGTCGAGCGAATAGAGCCCGCCGCCGTGCACGAGAACGTAGAACGCGGCGATCGTCCACATCAGCGTATATTCGGCGCCGAGCTGGTTCCAAAAATACCGGCCGAGCCGCCAGCGCTCGACATCGGTGACCAACAGGAACACAAGCACCGCGACGGCAACCGGCCGCGTGAACAGGCCGAGCGCAAGGAGCGGCCCGCCGAGGAGCTGCGTGACCGCGATCGCCGGCGCCCAAAATCTTCCCGGCCGGTAGCCGCGCTCGTCGAGTTGCTTGGCCAGTTCGGCGAGACTAAGCGCGGGCCCGCCGGTATTGGGAAAGCAGCCGAAGGTGTTGCGCAGCCCATGCGGGACGAGCGCAAGCCCGACCGCGATGCGAAGCAGCGCGTCGGCGAACGGAGACAGGGCCTGAAACAGCGATGCCAAATGCGGGATCAGTTGCAAGATCAATGCGCCATCAGCACGGGCAGCTTGGCATTGGCGAGGATATGCCGCGTGGTGCCGCCGAAAATCATCTGGCGGAGCCGGCTCTGCGTATAGGCGCCCTTGACGATGAGATCGCAGCCGAGCTCGTCGGCCTTGGCGAGAATGGTTTCGCCGGCGCTGCGCTTGCCGGCCGGCTTCATCGTCATGGTTTGAGCGGAGATGCCGTTCATCTTCAGCGAACGCGCCATCTGCTCGCCGCTCGGTCCGGCGACGGTGGCGCCCTCGACCGTCAATATGGTGATGCGCTCGGCGAGGCGAAGCAGCGGCATGGCGTCCGCCATGGTGCGCGCCTGTTCGGTGCTGCTATTCCACGCCACCAATATGTTGGCGCCGAGCGAGCGCGGCGAGGTTGGCGGCGCGATCAGCACCGGGCGGCCGCTTTCGAAAAGTGCGGATTCCAGCGTGATCATCGACGGGCTCTGCCATTCGTCGCCGGGCCGCGCCAGCACGATGATGTCGAAGACGCGGCCGTAGCTGCCGACGAAATCGTGACCGCTGGGCGCGTCCGTGAGCCAGGCGCACGACAACGATACCGGCCCCTCGCCGGCGCGCGCGGCGATGCGATGGTCGTTCATGAACGAGCGGAACAGCGCTTCCGCCTGCCGCACCATCTCGGCGTCGTTTTCCTTGACCGCCACCATGGTCAGCCCGCTGTCGGGATCCATGGCGACGAGATCGGCGACCGCCGGGCGCAGCGGAAAACCCTCGATGCAGCTGTCGAATTTCCGCGCCAGCAACAGCGCGGTGTCCAACGCCGATACCATGGTGGAGCCGTGCTCGGTCGGAACGAGAATGGTCTTCATGCGCGCGCCCCAGATGGTGTCGGCACAGCCGTAGAATTCCCCCTTTGGCAGGCGCCCCTTGCCGGGGTCTTGGGGCTCATACTGCCGCGCCGATTCGCGCCGGACAAGCTCAAGACTGAGGATAATTTCCGGGATAAGCCCCGCCGCCACGTTCAGTTAACGAGCCTTTGATAAACTGCCCCCGATTCGCACCGGCAAATTTTTCCGCGACGGACGGGGCCATCGCCATGGGGGATAGCAGCATCGGTCAAGTTCAATCGACCGCGCGAATTCTGCTGATTTGTCCGGACTGCGGCCACGAGAATTCGGAATACGTCGACCGGCTGCGCGGGACGCGGTCTTATGCCTGCCGCGGCGACGGCTGCTACTACAGTTTCAACCTCTCGGATCCCCGCCGGGAAAGCGGCAGGGGCTTCGCCGAAGCCTGCAAGCGGTTCTACGCGGCGTTCTATGCCATGCGCGGGCAGGGCGCGCGCTAAAATTACTTCACCGCCTGCGCCACGGCTTTCACCAATGCGACCGGATCGGTGAAAGCGGCAACCCCGAGCGCGTTGAGCTTTGCGATCGCCGCGTCGGTGCTCATCTTGCGGGTCGCGGCATGGCCGGCGGCAAGCCCGACGAACAGCGGCTTGGGCAGCGGTGCGGCGGCGATCCAGGCGGTGAGCGCGTCGATCCGCTCGGCGAGCGAGCGCGAGGCAATCACGGTCTGGAACACGATCGCCTTGATGTTGGGCCGCGCCGCGAGCGCGCGGGCGATTTGCAGCCGCTCGGTCATGGTCTCATCGGGGGCCCCGCGCAGATTGTCCATAAAGCTCGCGGCGGCAAGCCCATGATCGGCCAAAAGGTCCATCATCATCATGGCAAGCCCGGCGCCCGAGGTGACGAGAACGACATCACCGGGCGTCTCGACCAATTGGAAGCCGAGCTCGCGCGCCGAACGCTCGAGCGCGGTCATGGCGCGTGCGGCGAGCCTGCGGCTGACCGGAAACTCGCCCGGCTCGTGGCGGAAGTCGGCGGCCTCGTCGCGGATGATCTTGGCGTCGCAGGCGAGGAGGCCGCCGTCCGCCGTCAGCGCCAGCGGGTTGATCTCCAAAAGCTCCAGATCCTCCTGGCGAGCGACGTCGGCGAGCCGCGCGGCGTAGCGTGAGAGCCGCGCCGCAAGCTCGCGCGGAAAAAGCTTGGCGACGGCCGGAAAGATCGCATCGGGCGTGGGGTCGCCGGCAATCGGAATGCGCGCCAGCTTCGCCGACTGCTCGACGCTCTCGCCGCCTTGCGGCGCAACGAGAAGCTCGAGGCTTTGCCGCGTGCCGTCGATGCGGACCGCGACAAAGATTTCGCGCGCAATCGGCAGCGCCTCTTCCAGCAACAGCGGCGTATCGGCGTCGTCGAGCGTGGCCACGATCAGCCGCCGCGCGTCGCGAAATTCGGCGAGCTTGGCGAGGCGTCGCACCAGCCCGCGTTTGCCGCGGCCGCCTTCGAGCTGCTGCGCTTTCAACAAAAAGCCCGGCCATGATGCCGCCGCATCAGGCGGGCCTTCGCCGGCGGAGAGCAGTACGCCCCGCGGCACGGCAAAACCGTGGCGGCGCAACAAGGCTTTTCCGTCGACCTCGGCAAGTCGCATAATGGCTGAGTTCTCCGTGGCGGAGCTTATCGCATGTCGGGCCTCATGCGCCTGCCGTTCCTCGATGCCGAGCCGTGGCGCGTGGCGGTGGTCGGCCCGACCGGACGCTACGCGCGCAACCAGGTCGCCGGCATGATCGAGGCCGGCACGCCGCTCGTCGGCGGCGTCGCGCTGGGCCGCGGCGGCACTGCCATGGACGGCTTGCCGCTCTACGACCGCATCGGCGATTTGCCGCAACAGCCGAATATCGCGCTGATCTACACGCCGGCCGAGGGCGTGCGCGACGCCATCGCCGAATGCGCCAGCGCGCGCATTGCGACCATCATGGCGGCCGCCGAATACGTGCCGGTGCACGACGCGCTCGCCGCGGTGGCGCGCGCCCGCGCCGCCGGCAGCTGGCTCATTGGGCCGAACACGCTCGGAATTTTTGTGCCGGGCCGCGGCTTGCTCGGCTCCATCGCGCCGAGCTTTTGCCGGCAAGGCCGCCTCGCCGTGATCGTGCGCAGCGGCACGGTGGCGCTCGCTTTGGCGCGGCAATTGACGCTCGCCGGGATCGGCCAGCGCCTCGTCGCCCATATCGGCGGCGACAGCGTGATCGGGCGCAATCCGCACGAATATTTGCCGGCGCTTGCCGGCGACGAGGCGACCGCGGCAGTGCTGTTCTGCGGCGAAATCGGCGGCGACAAGGAATATGCCTTCGCCGAGGCGGCGCGCGGCTTCGCCAAGCCCGTCATCGCCATGGTCGTCGGCCGCCACGCGCCGCCGCAAAAGCAGATGGGCCATGCCGGTGCGCTGGTCGGCAGCGCGCGCGAGGGCGCCGATGCGAAGCTCCAAGCGCTCGCCGCCGCCGGCTGCCGGATCGCAAAAGGTTTGGCGGAAGCCGTGGCGATCGCTGCAAAGCTGAAATTAGGAAGCGTTTCATGAAGCTGCATTGGTCGCCGCGCTCGCCGTTCGTGCGCAAGGTCATGATCGTCGCGCATGAGCGCGGCGTCGTCGATCGCATCGACTGCGTGCGCACGGTGGCGGCAACGGCCAAACCGCATGCGGCATTGATGCGGGACAATCCGCTGTCGAAAATACCGACGCTGGTGCTCGACGACGGCACGGTGCTCTACGATTCGCCGGTGATCTGCGAATATCTCGACACGCTCGACGGCGCGCCGAAACTTTTTCCGACGGAGCCCAAGGCGCGCATCACGGCGCTGCGGCGCCAGGCGCTCGGTGACGGGTTCTTGGATCTCTTGGTGCTCAATCGCGACGAGCGCGCTCGGCCGCAGCCATCCGCAATGCATCAGGCAAGCGCCGCCACGCGTAAGGCTGCGGTGCTGGAAAACCTGGAACGCGAGGCGCAAGCGCTCGCCGCCGCGCCGTTCGGCATCGGTCACATCGCGATCGGTTGCGCGCTGTCCTATCTCGATTTTCGTTATGCCGAGGAGGACTGGCGCAAAGCCCATGCGCGCCTCGCAAATTGGCACACTACGTTCGCGGCGCGCGGCTCGGTGCGCGCGACCCAGCCGATTGATGATTCGTGAACGTCACCCCAGTGGCGGGTCGAGCACGATCTTGCCGTGACCCTCGTGCCGCTCGATCATGCGATGCGCCTCGGCGGCCCGCGACAGCGGCAGCACGCGCGCGATCTGGGGAATGACCTTTGGAACGTATTCGCGGATGACGATGGCACCGCACCTTGACGCGGACATGCAGGCCGGGCAAGTCGCGAAAGATTGGAGCCCTTCATGGCGGTCTATACCGATGTCACGGCGGAGGACCTCGGCCGTTTCCTTGCCGGTTACGACATCGGCGAGCTGCTCGCCTATAAGGGCATCGCCGAGGGCGTCGAAAACTCGAATTTTCTGGTCCATACCGGCCGCGGCAACTACATCCTCACGCTCTACGAGCGGCGCGTCGCCGAGCGCGACCTGCCGTTCTTTCTGGCGTTGATGGAGCATTTGGCGAGCCGCGGGATCACCTGCCCGCAACCGGTGAAAAATCGCGCCGGCAAGGTTTTGGGCAAGCTCGCCGGGCGGCCGGCGGCGCTCGTCACCTTCCTCGACGGCATGTGGATTCGCCGGCCGAGCGCGGCCCATTGCGCGGCGCTCGGCGAAGCTTTGGCGCGGCTGCATCTTGCCGGCGCCGACTTCGGCATGAAGCGGGAAAACGCGCTCTCGGTCGCCGGCTGGCGGGCGCTCTACCAAGGCTGCCGCGAGCGCGCCCACAAGGTGGAGCGCAATCTCGAAACGCTGGTCGCCGCCGAGCTCGACGTGCTGGAACGCGACTGGCCGCGCGGGCTGCCGCAGGGCGTCATCCATGCCGATCTGTTCCCGGACAACGTATTCTTCCTCGGCGACAAGCTGTCCGGGCTGATCGATTTCTATTTCGCCTGCACCGATACGCTGATGTACGATGTCGCCATCTGCCTCAATGCCTGGTGTTTCGAGTCCGATCATTCCTACAACGTCACCAAGGGCCGCGCGCTGCTGGCGAGCTATGCCAAGACGCGTCCGCTGTCGAGCGAGGAATGGGAAAGTCTGCCGCTGCTTGCCCGCGGCGCGGCGCTGCGTTTCCTGCTCACCCGGCTGGTCGATTGGCTCGACGTACCGCCCGGCGCAATGGTGCGGCCGAAGGACCCGCGCGAATATGCGCGCAAGCTCCGCTTCCACCAGAAGGTCAAGAGCGCCCGCGATTACGGAGTGAGCGAACCGGAGGGAGCGCGCACGTGACCGCCAGGCCGCATATCGTCATTTACACTGATGGCGGTTGCTCGCCCAATCCTGGGGTTGGCGGCTGGGCCGCAATTCTTATCTCGAAGAGTCCACAAAAAAGAGCTCAAGGGTGGCGAGCCGTTCTCCACTAATAATCGCATGGAACTGATGGCGGCGATCTCCGCGCTCGAGGCGCTGAAGAAGCCATCGACCGTCGATTTGCACACGGACAGCCAATACGTACATCGCGGTATCTCTGAGTATATTCATAATTGGAAGCGCAACGGGTGGATGACCGCTGCCAAGACGCCGGTCAAGAACGGCGAACTCTGGCAGCGGCTCGATGCAGCGGTGATACAACATCACGTGCGCTGGCACTGGTTAAAAGGTCACGCCGGCCATGAATTGAACGAACGTGCCGACCAACTCGTACACGAAGCGATTGCGGAGATTCGGGCGCGGAGAGGGTGACACAGTAGCCCTCTCCCGCAAGGGGAGAGGGAATTCTCACAGCGATTTCAGCAAATTCTCCGCGCCGGAGATCTCGGCCTTGCCGGGCGCATCCTCGACGTTGAGCGTCTTGACCACGCCGTTGTCGACCACCATGGCGTAGCGCTGCGAGCGCACGCCGAGCCCGCGCTCGGTCAAGTCCGCCGTCAGGCCCAGGGCCTTGGCCCAGTTGGCGCTGCCGTCGGCCAGAAACTCGATGGCGTCGCCGCCGGAGGCCTTCTTCCAGGCGTCCATCACGAACACGTCGTTGACCCCGGTCACCGCGATGGTGTCGATGCCCTTGGCCTTGATCGCGCCGGCGTTCTTCACGAAGCCCGGCAGATGGTTCTTGTGGCACGTCGGCGTGAAGGCGCCCGGCACCGCAAACAGCACCACCTTCTTGCCCTTGAACAATTCGTCCGCGGTCTTCGGCTTCGGCCCGTCGGCCGTCATTACCGTGAAGGTGCCATTGGGTACGCGGTCGCCGACCTTGATAGCCATGATCTCAATCCTCTCGCATGGTTTATAGGATGAACGTTTCCCGGCGCATAAAGTAGCGCGGCGCGGGCGAATTAGTCGAGATGGGCTGGGACCTCGATGGCGCGGTCGCCGGAAACCGCGGTGAGAGTGAGCGTCGCCCCCGCAGGCTTCGCATCGGGCGGCAGACCGTCGAGATCGAAGCTGAACCGACGCGTGGCGCCGTTGCCGGCCGTCGGTTCAGGCAGCGGCAGCGACCAATCGGGCGTCGGCCCTTCGACAAAGAGATCGACGGGCGCGCCCGCCGGGGCGGCAACGTCGACCACGACGCGCGGGTGCGGCTCTCCCGGCTCGCGATGCACGGCGAGAATGGCAAGGCCGTTCGCCGGGCCGAGCGGCACGCGGCGCGGCACGCGCATATCCGCCCGCTCGATTGCCGCTTCCTCGGCGCCGTCGCCGTTGAGCGCAAGCGTCAAATCGGTCTCGACCGGCACACATAGGTCTCCGCAGATGGCATAGCCGAGCTTGAGGTGCAGCGAGGTTTGCTTCGCGGCATCTTGCGGAGCGATCTGCAACGGCAGGATGACATGATCGACATAGCCGATCGAATTGCCGCCGGCGCCGTCGGAAAATCGCTCCGGCGCCGGCCACAACACGGTGACCGATTTTACGTTGCCGGACCCGGAGAAATCGAACGTCGGCGGAACGCCGGAATCGCCGGGATCGCGCCAATAGGTTTTCCAGCCGGGGTCAAGCTTGATCTCGATTCCCGCGCGCAGAAACGCCGCCTCGGGGGTCTTGACCATCGCGCCGGCGATCAGCCGCGCGGCGGTATGAGTCTGCGCATCCCAGGCGGAAGCGTCTTGCGCCCATGCGATCGGCATGCCGGCCAGGCCGGTCAACGCGACCGCCGCAATCGTTAATCGCACGCGTGTCATCATCGCTGCTGTCTAGGGCGAACCACCTACAAACGCCACTGAAATGATCGTGACCGCGCCGGCACATCGGACTTGCGCCACCTCCTTGCCGCAATTGTGCAACTGCGGTGGACTTGAAATTGCTACAGCCACGCGGCTGACTCGCATTGCAACTTCAAATCCAAAAACCGCACTAGAATCTTGGATTTACCGGTGTCCCCTTGATTGCGAAGTTCGCGCAACGATGTGCCGCCAGCACTGGCAAATTTCGGCATCGGGACACCAGGGCATATCGTGAACTTTTGGTCCGTTCCTTCGTTTGCAAATGCGGATCGATGGGCTAACCTTTCCATTATGAAATTGCCGCGCGGCACATCGGGAAAAGGCGGGCGCCGCCGAGGCTATCTCGACGGCCAGATGCTGATCGCCATGCCGGCGATGGGCGACGAGCGCTTTTCGCGTTCACTGATCTATGTCTGCGCGCATTCCTCGGAAGGCGCGATGGGAATCGTCGTCAATCATCCGGCGCCTAACATCAACTTTTCCGATCTCTTAGTGAAGCTCAACGTCATACCGGCCGCCGACGTGATCCAGCTGCCGACGCGGGCCGGCGTGGTGAAAGTCATGCGCGGCGGACCGGTCGAGACCGAGCGCGGTTTCGTGCTGCACTCGGCCGATTTCTTCATCGAGAACTCGACGCTGCCGATCGACGACAGCATCTGTCTCACCGCCACCATCGACATTCTCAAGGCCATCGCGCGGGGCGACGGGCCGGCCAGCGCCATCCTCGCGCTCGGCTATGCCGGCTGGGCGCCCGGCCAGCTTGAAAACGAGATTCAAGGCAACGGTTGGCTGCACTGCTCGGCCGATCCGGAACTGATTTTCGGCCCCGATATCGACGGCAAATACGAACTGGCATTGAAGAAGATCGGCATCGACCTCGGCATGCTGTCGAGCGAGGCGGGGCACGCTTAGCGGCGGTCGGCAATCAAAAATCGGAAATGAGTAATCGGCAATCAGAAAATTCTGACCTTCTGCCTGATTCCCGTTCGTTGATCCCTGACAGAGTGTTCCGGCTCGAGCAGCGCGCCCGCGCGCTCGGCGCTCATCGGTTCGCCGAACACGAAACCTTGCGCGAATTCGCAGCCGAGCTGAAACAACTCGACCGCGTCGGAATCGGATTCGGCGCCTTCCGCCACCACGTCCATGCCGAGATCGTGGGCGAGCGTGATGATCGAGCGTAGAATGACCGGGCGCGTGCCTTTGGCAGTGGTGCGCACGAAAGACTGATCGATCTTGATCGTGTCGAATGGAAAGCGCTGCAGATAGGCGAGCGAGGAATAGCCGGTGCCGAAATCATCGAGCGCCAAGCCGGCGCCGAGTTCGCGAATCCGGTGCAGCATCTGCGCGGCGTGTTCCGGATTCCCCATCACCACCGATTCGGTCAGTTCGAGCTTGAGCGTACCGCGCGTCAACGGCGCGCGCGCCAGCACGGTGCGCAGGTCCTGGATCAGGTCGTGACGCAGCAATTGGCGCGACGACACGTTGACGCTGGCGAACACGGTTTCGCGATGGCGCAGCGTCCGCTGCCAGGTCGAGAGTTGGCGCGCGGTTCGATCGAGAACGAACAGACCGAGCTCGACGATCAGCCCGGTTTCCTCGGCGACGTTGATGAACTCGGCCGGCGATACCCGGCCGAGTTTCGGATGATTCCAGCGCGCCAGCGCTTCGAAACCGGCGATGGCGCGATCTTCGAGCCGCACGATCGGTTGATACAGGATCGTGATCTCGCCGCGTTCCAGCGCCCGGCGAAGATCGGATTCGATCGACAGCCGATCGGCCTTGCGCGCGCGCATGGCGGCCTTGAACACATCGATGCGATCGCCGCCGCCGCGCTTGGCGTGATACATGGCAAGCTCGGCGTCCTTGAGCACTTCCTCGCCGCGCTGCGATTCGCTGTTGCCGAGCGTCAATCCGATCGAAGCGGTGAGGAATATTTCGCGGTCTCTGAAGCCGATCGGAGCGCGCAGCGTGCGCCGGATGGTTTCGGTCAGCGCGGTGATGCGCGCGGGGTCTCGTTCCGAGAGCAAAATAAGGCCGAACTGGTCGCCCGAGAGGCGGGCCAGCGTGTCCTGCGGCTTGATTAGCCGCCCGAGCCGCCGCGCCAGAGTGAGCAGGATCGAATCGCCCACCGCCATGCCGACCGAGTCGTTGACCTGTTTGAAGCGGTCGAGATCGACCACCATGACGGTCGGCCGAATCCCCGCGTCGGTCTTGGCGAGGCCGAGCACGGCTTCGAGCCGGTCGAGAAACAGTTCGCGGTTGGGAAGACCGGTGAGGTTGTCGTGCACGGCGTCGTGCAAGAGCCGCTCCTCGGCGGTCTTGAATTCGCTGACGTCGCTCAGCGTGCCGACCAGGCGAACCACCTCGCCGTCGGAGCCGACCACCGGCCGCGCCCGCAACGCGAACCAAAGATAATGTCCGTCGGCGGTGCGCAGGCGGAAATCCTGGGCCACGCGCCCGCGCCGTTGTTCGAGCACGCTGTCGAGCGTGGCGCGAAAACGATCGCGGTCGAGCTGATGCAGCACATCGAGCCACTTGGCCGCCGGGCCGTCGAGCGAGCCGTGTTTGAGCCCGAGCGCCGCTTCGGTCTCGGGGCTCGTGAAAACCTTGTCGGCCGAGACGTCCCAGTCCCAAATCATGTCGCCGGCGCCGGTGAGCGCCAGCGCGCGGCGTTCGACGTCGGACACCATGCCGCTGGTCATGCCGCCGGCGAAGGCGTGCTGCATGACCGTGAAGCCGATCAGCATGACGATGAGGACCAGGCCGCCGAGCAAGGCCGGTCCGACGATGTCGTTGGTGAGGAAGCCGAGTACCGTCAGCGCGGCGCCGATCACCCAGACCACCAGCAGCAGCCAGGTCGGGATCAGCATCACCGCGCGGTCATAGTCGTGCGTCGCGAGGTAGATGACCAGCGCGAAGCCGAGCACCGCGATGAGGAACAGCGATATGCGCGCGATGCCCGAGGCAACCGCCGGCGAGAATAGCGCGACCGCGACCAGCGCGCCGAGAAAGGCGAGCCAACCGACGGTGATGTGGGCGTAGCGCACGTGCCAGCGGTTCAGATTGAGATAGGCGAACAGAAACACCAACAGCGTGGCTGCGAGGATTGCTTCGCCCGACGCCCGCCAGATGCGCTCGGCGCCTGACGACATGTCGAAGACTTTGGGCCAAAATCCGAAGTCGATGCCGATATAGATCAGCACCGCCCAGCCAAGCGCGGCCGCAGCCGGGAACATGACGCTGCCCTTGACTACGAACAGGATGGTCAAGAACAACGCCAGCAAGCCGGCAATACCGATGACGATGCCTTGGTAGAGCGTGAGCGAATTGAGCTTGTCCTTGTAGGCGTCGGGCTCCCACAAATACAGCTGCGGCAGATTATCGGTGCGCAGCTCGGCGACAAACGTGATCACAGTGCCGGGGTCGAGCGTGATGCGGTACACATCGGCGTCGGCGCTACCCTGCCGCTCGGGCGGGTCGCCCGATGACGGCGTGATATAGACAATGCGCGACAGGCCGAGATCGGGCCAAATGACGCCCGAACCGACCATCCGATAATGCGGCACGACGATGAGCCGGTCGATCTGCTCGTCGCCATTGTTGGCAAGCGCAAAGACCGCCCAGTTCCCGCCGGCTTCGCGCGCGCGCACTTCGATGCGCCGGATGATCCCGTCCGCGCCGGGCGGGGTCGAGACCTGGATGCGGTCGCCGTCGGTGTGCCGGAATTCGACCGCGTCGGTCAGATCGATGGCCCGGGCGTCGGTGCGCACGTTGACGGCTTCGACGGCTTGCGCCGCGGACACCCCGACCGGGCCTGCCAATGCGGTTGCCAAAATCGCACAGGCGATCGCGCGAAAAGTCGACGCACGATATGCGGTCGCGCAAAATTGCTTGCCGCTTAACTTGGCGCTCAAATCGGCGGCGCGCGAAAATGCCAAGAAACCCCTCCGAGGCCGGCAGCCGGCGCCGTTTGCGCCACCACGATCACAGAATTCCCCGAATGATTACCCTACCGGGCTTTGCGCCGAATTCGCGACCGCCTGGCCCGCTGGCGCCAAATCCCAACTACGGCCCCCTGGCGCCCGGAGCCGTTAGTAGCCTCTGATGCGCCGCGGGGCAAGGATATTTCCCGTTTACTTTCAAAGGGTCAGGACAATTTTGCCAATGTGGTTGCTGGCCCGCGGCGGCACCCCGCGGTGGTGTGACAACCGCAGCCGCCATCGTTAAAATTGCCGGGTGGAATGAGCAAAATGCCCGCCGTCGACGACGACGATAAGCCGAAGAAGAAAATCGCCCACGAGATCGGGCAGGATCTGACACTGTTGTCGGCCGCCGAACTCACCGACCGCATTGCGCTTTTGCGCGACGAGATTGCGCGGCTTGAGGCCGACATGGTCAAGAAGCGCGCCGTGAAGTCGGCAGCCGATACGTTCTTTAAGAAGTGAGCCTTTTTCAATAAGTTAGTGGATGCGGGCGGACCGCGCCTTGTCCTGAATCTGAAAAGGTTTGCCAAGTTTCTGTGATTCCTTAACCTTTCGTTAAGCTTTCTCGTTCATTACAGGTATTGTCCATCTTCTGGACATCGAGTGGCTCCTGTCCACTCTGTTTGACGCCTCCCTGTTATCACCTTGAGCCGCCGGCAACGGCGGCTCTTTTTTTCTTAAGTGCACCCGCCGTCAGGGACTTTTCGCCCGGCAACTATGTCGGCAGGTTCACCCTCGGCGACGCTGGACAGCGCGCGCATGCCGCGCGATGCTGGCGCGACGGTGTGAGGCGTAAATGTCCGACAAGCGTGCGATGGAAGCCGGCGCGGTCTCGTTTAGCGAGCGGTTGGCAAATTCCCAGGTGTTTGCGGGTCTGTTTCGCGATGGCATGGCGCTGGTCGAGGAGACGGCGAGCTATCTCGACGGCTCGGGCCGGCAGGAATCCAAGAGGCTCGAACGCAGCGCCGGCCTGGTCTATGCGACCGAGAGCATGCGGCTGACGACCCGGCTGATGCAGCTTGCCTCGTGGCTTTTGCTGCACCGGGCGGTCAAGGAAGGCGAGATGACGCTCGCCCAGGCCAACAAGGAAAAAAGCAAGGTCAGACTCGCCGCCTGCGAGCCGGGCGACGCCAAATCGCTGGCGCTATTGCCGGCAAAGCTGCAGGAACTGATCACGCGCTCGACGAGGTTGCAATCCGAAGTGCGCCGCCTCGACGCGACAATGCACGCGGCGGCGGCGCCGAAGCTCGCGGCCGATAATCCGGTCGAGCGGCAATGGGGACTGCTGAAGGCGGCGTTCGAGCAGGACGCCTAATACGGCCGGTCCCGGCTACTTTCTCAAAAAGCCCGAGAACTTTTTCTGGAACCGCGACAATCGGCCGCCGCGGTCCACCAGATGCTGCTGGCCGCCGGTCCAGGCCGGATGCGACTTCGGATCGATATCCAGATGCAGCGTATCGCCGGGCTTGCCCCAGGTGGTGCGCGTGGTGAATTCGGTGCCGTCGGTCATGACCACCTTGACCAGGTGGTAATCGGGGTGGGTGTCGGCTTTCATGGCTTTATTGCCGCTCTATTGCATATGTCGCTGAAAATTCGGCGCTTCTATAACGCGGCCGGCGCGGCGAGACAAGCCGCCGCAATTGACCCGCAGCAAAGCCGCAGGGCATTGTCCGGCCCGCTGTTAAGTTCGCCACGCCATCCGAGACCGACCGGTTGCCATTGCAATAGCGCTTGAGCATCGCGCGCGGCTCGCGGTGTCGCCATGCGGGCGGCAACCGTCGGCCGGAGAATAGATACGATGGAACGACAAGAACTCCGCGCCGCCGGTTCCCTCGCGGCAGTCTTCTCCGTGAGGCTGCTCGGCCTGTTCATGATCTATCCGGTATTCGCGGCCTATGCCGGCAACCTGTCGGGCGCCAATCCCTACCTGATCGGGGAGGCGCTCGGCATTTATGGACTGAGTCAGGGGCTGTTGCAGATTCCCTTCGGTCTCCTCTCGGACCGGGTCGGACGCAAGATCATGATCGTGTTCGGGCTCGTCCTGTTCGGGATCGGCAGCGCCGTGGCGGCCGTTTCCACCTCGATCGACGGCGTCATCGTCGGCCGCGCGCTGCAGGGCGCGGGCGCCGTCGGCTCGGTCATTTTGGCGCTGGTGGCCGATCTGACCAAAGAGGAAAACCGCACCAAGGCGATGGCGATGGTCGGAGTCACCATCGGCGCCTCGTTTATGGTGGCGCTCGTGGCCGGCCCGATCGTTGCGAATTTCGTCGGCGTACCCGGCATCTTTTGGCTGATGGTCGCCCTGGCGCTGGCCGGCATTGCGATCACGGAATTTGTCGTGCCGACACCGCGCCGCGCGCGCGTGCATCGCGACGCCGAGGCCGTGCCGGCAATGATCGGCGCGGTGTTGCGGGACAAAGAGCTGTTGCGGCTCGATTTCGGCATATTCGCGCTGCACGCCATGCTGACGGCGAGTTTTTTGGTCGTGCCCGGCTTGTTGCGCGGCACGCTCGAGGTGCCGGACCGCGCGCAGTGGATGGTCTATCTGCCGGTGCTTGTGGTTTCGGTTGCCGTGATGGTGCCGGCGATCATCGTGGCCGAGAAGTATCGCCGCATGAAGGGCGTGTTCGTCGGCGCGGTCGCGGCGCTCCTCGTCAGCCAGACCATGCTCTATTTCGGCACCGGCAATTTGTTTGTCTTGCTCGCGGCGCTCATCGTCTTCTTTTCGGGCTTCAACGTCATGGAGGCGAGCCTGCCGTCGCTGATCACCAAGGCGGCGCCTGCCGAGGCCAAGGGCACCGCCATGGGCGTTTATTCGAGCTTGCAGTTCCTCGGCATTTTCGTCGGCGGCGTTGTCGGCGGCTTCGCGCACCAGCGCGGCGGCGACGCCGGCGTTTTTGCGCTCACTGCGGCGATTGCGTTGCTCTGGCTCGTCGCCGCGGCCACCATGGCGCAACCGAGCTATCTGACGACGCGGCTCCTTGCCATTGCCGACGGCAAGGCCGGCGATGCCGAAAACCTCGCCGCGCGACTGCGGCAGGTGCCGGGCGTCGCCGAGGCGGTGGTGATCGCCGAAGAAAATCTCGCCTATTTGAAAGTGGATTCCCGATCGTTCGACGCCGCCATGGCGGAATCCTTGACGGCAGGCGCGCAATAATCTCGTCATGACGGTCACGGCCGCCAGCTCATGCGGTGCACCGGCTTGCCGGAGATCGGATTGTTGCCGGCGCCGGTGATGACGAAACCGCATTTCTCATAGAAGGCAATGGCGCGCGCGTTGTCGGTGTTGACGTCGAGATCGAGCCCGTTGGGCGAAATGCGCTTGGCTGCGGCGAGGAGCGCGGTGCCGACGCCCGATCGCCAAAACGGCGGCCCAACCACGATCTGGTCGAGATAGCGCGTCTTCGGATCGACGGTGACGAAGCCGATCATTGTGCGGTCCTTGGTACGTTCCTTGGCGCCTGCGGCCTCGGCGATCACGATTGCGGCGGCCGGCACAAGCTCGCTGCGCCAGCGCGCGCGCCACCACTCGAGCCGCGCGTTAAAATCGAGCTGCGGATAAGCCGCCTGCCAGGTCCGCAGCCACAGCGCGATGCAAGCGTCCTCGTCGCGCGGCTGATACGGCCGTAACGTGAATTCGGCGTTCTCCATCTTTCCTACAGTTCGTCCGCGCCGGGCGGCTTGCGAGCCGGATGTCGTATATGAAGAATTTGAATTTCTTCGCCCATCGCTGAATAGAAGATGTTGTAGCTGCGATGCGCGCTGCGTAGAACGCGAACGTTTTCCTCGTCCGCGGCCTGTCCAATCTCCGGAAAGTCGGCCAAGCCAGAGATTGATTTCGTGATAGCGGCCGTGACTCGAAGAGCCGCTTCCGGATTGCGTTTTTCAATATATGAATGGATCGCTTCGAGATCTGCAAAGGCCCGCGGAAGATACCGAACCCTCACAGGCCAACGCGTTTGTAGAACGCCGCTACGACCTCATCGGGCACGAACTCGCCCCGCTCGGCTTGCGCCTTGGCCTCGCGTATGGCGGCCCGCTCCTCGGCACTCAGCTTATAGACCCCGAAATGCTTCGTCTCGATATCGACGATCGACCTCACCAATTCGGCCTGCGCTTCTTCCGGCCAATCGGCGACGCGTTCCAAAAGTGTTTCGACGACCTTGTTCATTGAATTAGCATACCAGAATTGGACGCGGAGCGCACGTCTCACGGCGCCGCCGCTTGCTTTGCCGTTGCTTTGCCGGCCTCTTTGAGCAGGCGAAGCAGCTCGCGGTGCATGGTGTCGTTGCCGGCGGCGATTTGGCCCTTGGCGAAGATGGCGTCGCCGCCGTCGAGATCGCTGACAAAGCCGCCGGCTTCGCGCACCAGGATCGAACCCGCGGCAAGATCCCAGGGCGACAAATCGCGCTCCCAATAAGCGTCCAGCCGGCCGGCGGCGATCCAGGCGAGATCGAGAGTGGCGGCGCCATAGCGGCGCAAGCCGGCAAAATGCTGCTGCGCGGCTGCGATCTCGTTGCGCGCCAGCGCCAGGTCGCCGCCGCGGCCGTAATGCGGCAAGCCGCAGGCGACGACGGCCTCGGCGAGGTTCACCCGCGCCGCGACGCGGATGCGCTTGTCGTTGAGGAAGGCGCCCTTGCCGTGTTCGGCGACGAACAATTCGTCGTTGGCCGGGTTATAGACCAGCCCGGCGACGATCGCGCCGCTGCGCTCGAGCGCGATCGACACCGCGAAATGCGGAATGCCGTGCAGGAAATTGGTGGTGCCGTCGAGCGGATCGACGATCCAACGGTGCGTCTTATCGGCGCCTTCGCGGGCGCCGCCTTCTTCGCCGAGGAAGCCGTAATCCGGCCGCGCCTTGGCGAGCTCTTCGCGCACGATCTCTTCGGCGCGGCGATCGGCGGCGGTGACGAAATTGCGCGGCCCCTTCAGCGACACCTGCAAGTTCTCGACCTCGCCGAGATCGCGCTTGAGGCTCTTCCCGGCGCGATACGCCGCCTTGATCATGACGTTGAGGACCGCGGAGTGGAGCATGACGGCTTCTCGTAGGGTTTTAAGCGGCGGCGTCAAGCCGGGGGTCGTGTTTGCAATCGTAGGGGCACCCCTCGTGGGTGCCCGTGGCGCAACGATGCGCGTGCGCCGCAGGGCGGCCACAAGGGCCGCCCCTACGCAAGATGCGCACAAAAATCCGTTCTCGCGGCGCGCCTTTGCGCCCGAGTTTTGTCAAACAGCCAACGATTCCGGCCGTCATTGCGAGCGAAGCGAAGCAATCCAGTGCAACGGTTCGGTTCTGGATTGCTTCGTCGCGGAGCCTGTCATCGGGCCGGCCACTTCGGGCCGGACCCGTTGGCTCCTCGCAATGACGAAGAAATAAGGAAGCGGAACGCCGGCAAACGCAGGGTACTACCTCCCGCACCAGCGGGTGCGGGTCGCGCCACGAAGAAGCGGCTTGCGCCGCCCTCCGCTGTCGGGCGCGCTCGCCTGCCGGCGTTCCACCACGGTTCCTGCCCAAGAGAGTCGTCGTCCCTAAGGCGCAATCCGGGCCAGGCTTCGTGGGCGAGACCGTCCAAGGGGCGGGGTTCACTCCGCCGACGGGCTGCCCACTTCCAGCGAAGCACCTCGCGCGCCGGTCATAGTGTCGGCAGGCTTGATGCCCGGACCGCCCGGGAGCGGAGTGCAAATCCGCCCGCGGGCACCGCCCTCGCCCCGTCCTGCGGCATGCCTGCCGCAAGCCGTCCTTTGCGGGCGAGAATGATTCGCACCGGCGATTACGCAGGAGTTGACAAAGGTAGGAAATCCTCCTACCGGGGTTGCTGGCGTGACAGGCTGGCGATTGCCATTGGGTCATTCAGCGCGGCTATAGGCCGGAAACTCGTCATTGGCTCTTACGAAGACGTGCACCTGCGGATTGTATTCTGCGATGAAGTCAAATTCGCCGCCTTGGTATTTGACATAGCCGTAATAGAACAACCAAGCGGTCCCTGCTTTGATGCCATCGACCTGTTCTTGTGTAAGGAGCAAGTCGGTCGGGGTAGCACCGAGAAGTGGTATTCCGGGCACGATTCTTATGCCCTTCAAGGCGGGTTTGGCGTTCATATAAATTGGCGTTTCGGGCAGTCTCTTGATGGTGCCCGTTATTACGGCGGGAGTTGTTTTAGCCTCGGAAACGATGGCATCCATCTTACCGCTATTGATAATTCGCCATTCGATATTGAGCGCCCCTGGTTGAAGCGGAGCGCCGCCAGCAAATCTTACATCAGTGAGGTTGAGGTGAGGCCGGTCAACATCAGCCGGATTTCCTACCGTCCAATAAGTCGCGCCAGCACCGATAGAAGCAATTGCACCGACGGCAGCAATCCATTTGTACGTGAACTCGCCGTCGAGCAGCATCAAAGCAACAATACCAGCCACCACCGCTGAAAGTGCCCAAACATGCGAATGCGGCCATACCTCAAAGGCGTCTATCGCCAAATAAATCAGAAGGATCAGAAATTCTCCGATCCGTTTTCTGATTACTGCGCTCACTTGCTTATAGCCTTTATTGGCGGGGTTTTTTTCGGTGTAATTTTGGCAATAGTCGCCACTCATGGATAACGGCCAAATGGCAACTCCAATTGCTCCGGTTCCGGTTCGCTGGCATCGTTCTCAGTTAGCTGAGACGGATGCCAGTGACCTCGTCTCAGCAGCCTGCTATCGCCGTTCCGAACATGTCGGGATTGAAGCGGTTGTTATAACGAAACTGAAATTCCGCGACGTACAGTGGTATGTATTTGGCGCTCATCTTGTGGAACGTGCCGACCACGCCGCGCTTGAAGATCGACCAAAAACCCTCAATCGTGTTCGTGTGGACCGCGCCAACAACGTATTGATGCTTGCTGTGGTCAACCATCGCATGCGGGAAGTGGCGCAGATAGTCGCTATAACCAACCCACGAGTTCGTCGCCAGCAGACTCACCTTGTTGGAAACGGCCTCACTCACGAAATCGAGCATGGCTTGCGACGTGACCCGCTTAAGCACGCGGGCGACGACGTTGCCCTGCCGCTCGACCGCGCCGATGATTGGTGTCTTGCCCGAACCCAAGCCGCTCTTGCCGCTGCGCTTGTTCCAATGGCGGTTCTTGTCCTTGCCGCCGATCCACGTCTCATCCATTTCCACAATACCGCCCAGCCTAATTTCCGGCTGGATCAACGCCGCGCAAATTTTGTGGCACATGAGATGCGCCGTATTGTAGCTACCGAAGCCCATCATGCGTTGGATTTGCAGGGCGCTCATGCCCTTCTTGCTGCAAAACATCAAATGGGCGACCCGATACCAGTCGCGGAGAGGCTTCTTGGTGTTCTCAAAAATCGTGCCCGCCAAGGCCGAGAAACGATAGCCCTGTGGCGCGCACGCGCGGCACTGCCAGTGGAATGGCTTGTAGCTAGACGCATCGTAGAGGTCCGTATTGCCGCAGCGCGGGCAATGGACGCCCTCCGGCCAGCGCCGGGCGACCAAGTACCGAAGGCAGGCTTCATCGTCGCCGACCGGAAAACTGGCCTCAAACTGGGCCATGGTCATCTGTGGGACTGGTTTCGGGCGCTTTGCCATGACATTCTACCCCTAAGCTCTGGCGTAGGAGCATATTGCCATGTCTGAGAGCGTTTGTCAACTCCTGCGTAATCGCCTTCGCACCGTTTATCACTGAAATGGTGACGATGTCAACAGAAATGTGACGACTTTATCCCTCATCCTGAGGCGCCCGCCCAACGGGCCCGCGCGAAGTCGCGCGGCCCGATGACAAGCTCCGAGCGAGCCTCGAATCAGGCCGTGCTATAATCACTCGGAACATGGAGCGTCGGATGATCGCCGACATTGCATTACATCGCGACGAGCTGGGGCAATTGTGCCGTCGCTTTGGCGTGCGGCGGCTCGAAGTGTTTGGTTCCGCTGCGCGCGAGGCAAATTTCGACCCGGCGCGCAGCGATGTCGATTTCCTGGTCGAATTCGCAGCGCAGGACGACGATCTTACGCGCTTTCTAGATTTCAAAGAGGCGCTGGAAGCCTTGCTCGCGCGGCGCGTCGATCTTGTCGACCGCAAGGTGATCGAGGCCAGCCGCAACTATATCCGCAAACGGCACATCCTGACGGGCGCGGAGCCTGTCTATGCCGCCTAACCGATCCGACGAGAGCTGGCGCGACGCGGCGCTCCTGCTCGACATCATGCTTGCCGCCGAGAATGCCCTGTCCTTCGTCGCGGGTCTCGGCGTCGCTTTTAGCGTCCGGAGCGCAGCCGGGCTAGTTCGCTTCTGAATTCGGACGTCAATACCTCCGCCTCCTCGCTAGGAAGCGAACCGGCGAGCTCGGGAAAAAGCTTCTCCCAGCTCTCGGTCTCGGCGTCGCTCCACGGCATGATCTGAGCCTCGCGGGCGATGCGTAGGAGTCTACTGAGGCTCTTGCGGATGTAGGCCGGATCGGATGTCCGGCCAGGTGACGGTTCGTGGCGTTCGGAGCGGAAGAGCTTGAGCTGATTCATGGCTTCGACTTTACGCGGATCGCGTCCGCAATTCACCCGCTTGCGAGAGCCGCATTGCGGCGCCCACGCTCGTTCTCCACAAGATTTCGCTCTTCCGGCGTGAGCCGATAGAGCTGGTAAAGCGTCTCGTTCATGGCGCGCTCGTCGGTTTCGATCGCGGCGACTTTTTCGGCCAGGGCCGCGACACGATCGAGGAATTGCGCGGCGGCGGGTGCATCGGATGCCGCCGGCGGGCGCCGCAGGTCCGCCGCGAATCGCTCCGCCTCCCGTGCCGGCCCGCTGAGGAGTAGCCAACGCCAGTACGCTTCGGTCAAGGGGCCGGCGATCTCGTCAAGATAGATTTTGTCCAAAACAACGGCGCCACTGACATAGAGGCGTAGCTCACCGGATTCAAAGCGCACTTCGCGCCGGCCACCGCGATCGAGGGCCGCCTGCAAGGCCTCCAGACGACTCGCCTCTAATTCATCAAGCTTCTCCTCGGCCCAATCGCGGCGATCGCCCGGAAGGCGCAACCCTTTGGGCGCGCGCTCGATCATTTGCGGCAGGTCCGGCAGGTCGGGCCACAGCCAGCGGGCCGGTTGGCGTGCGCGTGCCAGTACAGCGAGCCGCTCGGCTGCCTGCCGCAAAAGATCGCGCCGATACGTCCATCTCTGTTGCAGCCGTCGCGCGGCGGCCGCAATGTCGGTGTGCACCGCCGCGGAGGCATTCGGAATCGGCAATGGAGCAATAAACTGTTTGTTAGCCGAGCGGTAGTCGTTCTGAAAAGGCTTAGATGTGGTACGGAAAACGAAGTCACATACCGGAGCATTGAGGGCAGCCATCAAGTATGCGGGATCAACGTTCGACGCTGTAAGCACGCCTCCAACATCGACATTGTCTAAATAAAAGCGCCCGCCCGAGTCCAAACTGCACTTCAAATGCTCCACAAGGCGCGGCACTATCAATTTAAGAACATCCTGCTTATCGATGTTCTGGTTACGACCGAACCGATACCATTCGTCATTATCGAACGCCTTCGATTCGCGACCGCGCAGCTCTTTTTCTCACCTGCTTAAATACGCCCAGGCGTTCGGGAAGCGCCGCGCCATGTCGGTAGCCGAGATCAAACGCATGGTGCCGCGTGCCTCACGCTCGTAGGGAAAGAGCAGATACGTGTTCGTCTCTGGCTCCTGATAGCGTTTTGCCTCCGCGCCGGAGACGAGCGGCTTCATGATCGCATCCTCGATCGCGACCTCGAAAGATTTTGCACCCTTTCCTTTCGGCGTGCACAGATAGCGGTCGGTCCCGAGCCGATCGATATGATAAATATGATCGGCGCTCGTCTGAATTCCGACGATAATCCCAGCGGTCAGCGCTGGATCGTCGAGCCGCGCACAATCCCGTGCCAGCCGCTCGATCAGTGCCCGCTCCGGGCCGGTCGCCATCAGCCACTCGCCGTCTTCCGGGAAGTCGTCGTACCGCACGGCAAGGTCGGCGTCCGACCAGTCGATATCCACCATGTCCCCGTTCGGCGCCGCCGCGATGCGCACAGCATCCCGCGGGTCGCGCGTGTAGAACTGCAAAGCAGTGTAGGTGATGACGTCCTCAAAGACCTGGTGCGCCTTAAAATCGAGCCAGCGGTCGAGATGGCGGCCGTGGCGCACCAGACGGCGCAATCCTTCGCCGTACTGGTTCACAGTCCATAGGCTCGGCGCAATGAACGCCATGCGTCCGCCTTGGCCGAGCAGACGCAGCCCCTTTTCGATGAACGGGAGATAGAGGTCGAAATTGCCGGTCTGGGTGCTTGCATAGGTGTCGCTGCCGCGGGCCCTCGTCAGATAAGCGACCACGTCCGGGTCCACCTTCATCAAATTCTGGAGCTTCACGTAAGGCGGATTGCCGAGTACGATATCGAAGCCGCCCTCCCGGCCATCGGGCCAGATTTCCGGGAAGGCTGCGCGCCAATCGAAACTCCGCACGCGCTCTTCGATATCAGCGGTTCTCTTGCGGCCGGCCCAAAAATCCTCGCCAACGAGGCTGTTGCCGATCCGGATCGTGCGCTCAAGGGACGAAAGCGGCGCCTTCGCCCGCGCCGAATGCAGCCACAGCGCCAGCTTGGCGATCTCGACTGACGCCGGATTGATGTCGACGCCATAGACGTTGTCGCGCAAGATATCGGCGATAAGCATTGTCTCGTCGATAGCCAAGGCCGTGCTGCCTCGCGCACGCTCAACATCGCGCTCCGCCGCGATCCGTTCCGCCAGAAGCCGCCGGAAGGCGGAAATTAGGAAGGCGCCCGAGCCGCACGCAGGATCGATGATGCGAATTGTTTTGAGACGTTCGAGATAAGCGGCGGCCGCTGCGGCGGTCGGCGTTCCCTCCTCCGGGCGCGAATAGCCGCACGCTGTCTTGGCGTCCGCAAACCACGGCTCAAGCGTCTGCTCGACCAGATAATTCACCACCGGCTCTGGCGTGTAATAGACGCCGTCGCGCTTTCGCTTCGAGAGCTTTGCGATGGTCTCGCGGCCTTCGAGTTCTCCCTCCCGATACTCAAGTTCGGTGATCGACTGCTCGAAAATATGCCCGAGCGTGTAAAGGCTGATGCTTTCCTCCACGTCGCCGCGCGCCGCGTAATTGTAGCGACCGCTCAGATAAAATAGCGTCGTCTTATCGCTCTCAAGGCTCGCCTCGTTAACGCCTTGTCCAGCTTTCGCGAAGACATGGTTCGGGATAGTCAAGCCGTCGATGAGCGGGTCCTGTTCAAACAGCCCGCCATTGATGTGCGGAAGCGTCACGCGGTTCAATGGACCGCCAGTATTCATCTTTTCGAAAACGCGCTTGAACTGCTCCCATAAATCGGAGCCATTCTCGTCATAAAATGGCTCAATACTGCGACTTCGAACAAAATCCCGGATCAGTTGGGGCGGGAATAACAGTCCTTTCACCCATATCTTCGCAGAAGAACGCGAAGATGAAGCGGTCGAGAAGCTTCTGCGTCAGCCGCAGCAGGTCGCCTGGCCGGCCAGGAAACTCCGAATTGTTCAGGCTGAGTACATTATAGAGACGCTCGCGTACTTCTTTGTAGTGCTCGTAAAACTTGCCTTCGAGCCGGCGCCCGCGCGTCCACTGCCGCTCCACCAAGCGGAGCAGAAGCGGACGGCCCGCTTCCGATAGCAGCATGTCGCGGGAAAAAAGTTTTGCGAAGAGGTAGCGGTCGAAGCGCGCTTCGGCCGATTCGCTCAGGAGATCGTATTCGCCCGAGAGCAAGTCTTCACGGCGAATGAAGAAGCGAATGTATTCCGATGGCGCTCGGTCCCACCAATACAGGCGGAACTCGTTCATGTCGGTGACGAGGCCCCACCAGGGCTGTACCGGTTCGTTGCCAAAGAGCCCGCGGCGGGCGCCTCGCACATAGTTGAGGCATTGCTCCACTGGGCTGCGCGTGCTGCCCTTGCGGTGCTGCTTGGCATCGAGCTTGGAGCGAATATCCTTGAACTCGCACAGAACCTGCGGAATGGCGTCCTCACGGCCGCGAAACCAGCCGACTGCCAGGTCTGCTTCGCCGACCCCTCCGCCGGCTCCCTCTCCGGGAATTGGGAATTTGGCGATGATCGTATGCTCTTCGGGCGGCACGCGACCCGCTTCGCCGTAGCCCCAGGTATCGACGAAGAAGGTTTGCGTGAAAGCGCCCTCGGCCTGCGTTTCGCTCAATTGCAGGCGGCCGTCCCAATCCCGCAGTCGTTTAAGCAGCTCTGCATCGTGCTCGGCCGCATAGGCGCGGTAGTCAAGTTCAAACGCGGCGCGTAAGAACGCGCGCGTGATGAACGAATGCCTATCGTCGAACACGCTACCTGATCCGGACCTTGCCCAGTGCCTTCATAACGACACCTTCGTCACTCGACGCCGTGCATGCGTTTGCCGTCTTGGCTTCACCGGAGCCTCACAGGGAGCGTAGGACACTAGCAACACATTACCCAACTTCGAGAGTGCCTAGTCTAAATGTGGGAACGAATCAAATGACAGCCGAGCGTTGATCTCGCCCATATAAATAACGAGGCCTGTCTGACGGTGACGAGTCAGCGGGCGCGCGCAAGCGCGGCCCGGGTGGGGGGAGGGAAGAGGCAAGATCAAGGCTTCGCCTTCGGCGACGCTGGCGATGACTGCGCCGGCGCCGCTGACGGCTGCTGCGCCGCCTGCTCGCGCGCCTGCTGCGCGGCTTTCAGCGCGTCGAGCCAAGGCTTGGCCGCTTTCTCGCCGGCTTCGCGGGTCGCCGGATTGAGCTTGGCCATGAACTCGTCGAGCGTGATGTCGGTCTCGCCGCCGGCGCGCGAGACGAGGTGCCATTTGACGGCTTGCGCCGGATCGCGCGGCGCGCCAAGCCCGCTCGCCAGAATCCGCGCCAGGCGATCTTGGGCGATGGCGCTGCCGTGCAGCGCCGCCTTGCGGAAGATCGCGGCGGCTTCGTCTTCGTTGCGGTCGACGCCGTCGCCGTTATAGAGCGCGATGGCGTATTCGACCTCGGCGTCGGTATTGTCGGCGAGCGCCGCGGCCGCCCACAATTGCACCGCCTCGTGCATGTCTTTTTGGACGCCGCGGCCCTCCTTGTAGAAGGTGCCGAGCGCGTATTGCGCGTCCGGGCTGCCGGCTTGAGCCGCGGTGCGCAACAGTTCGGCGGCGCGCTTGAAATCCTGCGGGAACAGTTGGCCCTCGATATAGAGCAGCGCGAGATCGTAAGCGGCTTGCGGATGGCCGAGCTTGGCGGCGGCGGCGAGCCATTTGGCGCTTTGCTCGCGGTCGCGCGGGCCGGCGCGCCCCTGGAGCGCGAACATCGCCAGCGCGAACATGGCGTTGGCATCGCCGCGCGCGGCGGCTAGCTTGTACCACTCGGCCGCCTTGTTATCGTCGCGCGGAATGCCGAGGCCGTTGCCGTAGAGTTCGCCGAGCAGCGTCATCGCTTTGGCGTCGGCTTGGTCCGCGGCGCGTTGCGTCGCCAGCCGGAAGGCTTCGAGAAAATAGCCGCGTTGAAACGCGCCAAAGGCGAGATCGGGCGCGGGTGCGGGCGCGGGCGCGTTTGCCGGCGCCGCGGGCGCCGCGGCCGCCGCTGCGCAGGCGACGCCGAGCCACACCACGGCGAGCGCGATGCGTGCCGCGGCCGTCATCGCGCGACCGGCGCGGTCGCCGCGGCGAGATGTTCGGCCGCTACCGCAACCGCCGCGGCCGCGCCGTTTGGCTCTTTCCATATCCATTCACCGAGTGCGATGAAATCGGCGCCGGTTTGCGCCAACGGTCCGACCTCGTCGCGATTGGCGGCATAACCGATGCACGGAATTTCGAGAAGCTCCGCCCACCACGTCAGCCGCTCCTGCACTTCGTCGAACGGCGGGCGGCGGCCCCCACCCGTTTTTTCCTCCCCCGCTTGCGGGGGAGGGAAGGGTGGGGGCTCGCCGAACATCACGTAGTCGGCGCCAGCTTCGGCCGCGAGCATGGCATCATGACGGCTGCGCAAGCCGCCGGCCCCGGCGATGCGGTCGGGCTTGAGCGAAGAAAGCGCGGCGACGAAAGCCGCGATGCCGGTCAGATGCGCGCCGTCGGCGCCGGCGCGCGCCACCAGTTCGGGACGACCGTCAAGCAGCAGTGCGACATCGCGCCGCTGCACGATGGCGGCCGCCGCCTTGGCGCGCTCGATCAGCGCGCGCTCGTCGGCCTCGGTCAGCCGCAACAGCACCGCGGCGATATCGGCGGCCGTTAGCGCGGCGTCGAGTTCCGCTGCGAACAACTCGATGTCGGCAAGCGACGGCGTGATGAGATAGAGGCGCTGCGGCGGGCGGGGAGGGCTCATTGCAAACCGAAGACGTGGATGGCCGGAACAAGTCCGGCCATGACGGAACCGGCGATATCCTCCCCCGCTGTCGCGGGGGCGGATGTTACCTACGCCGCTTTGCGCTCGAGATCGGCTTGCCATTGGCCGCGCGTGGCGAGCCCGTTCATCATGGCGCGGTGGGAGAACGCGCGCTGCGCCGCCGCGGTATTCTCCGGCTTGCCCGACCACGCCTTCAGCGGCGCCGCTTGCAGGGCGCGGCCGTAGGAGAAAGTGACGCGCCAGGGCAGGGTGCCCAGCCTGTTGATGGCGTCAAGATGCGCGGTCGCCTCCTCGTCGGATTGGCCGCCGGATAAAAACGCAATGCCGGGCACCGCGGCGGGCACGCAAGCCTTGAGCACGGCGAGCGTCTTGTCGGCGACTTCGTCGACGCTCGCGCGCTTGCCCGACTTCTTGCCGGGCACCGCCATGTTCGGCTTGAGCACCATGCCTTCGAGCGCGACGCGGTTTAAGAACAACTCCTGAAAGGTCTCCTTGAGCACCCAGGTGGTGACTTCGACGCAGCGGTCGATGTCGTGGCCGCCGTCCATCAGCACTTCGGGCTCGACGATCGGCACGATGCCTTCGTCCTGGCACAGCGCGGCATAGCGGGCGAGCGCATGGGCGTTGGCTCTCATGCAGGTATAGCTCGGCAGCACATGCGGCTGCCCGACGTCGATGACCGCGCGCCATTTGGCGAATTTGGCGCCGAGCGCGCGATATTCGACCAGCCGCTCGCGCAAGCCGTCGAGCCCCTCGGTGACGACTTCGCCCGGACATGACGGCAGCGGCTTTGTCCCCTTGTCGACCTTGATGCCCGGCAGCGAGCCTGATTTTTCGATCAGCTTGACGACAGGCGTGCCGTCTTTGGCGCTTTGCCGGATGGTCTCGTCATAGAGAATGACGCCGGAAATATATTTCGACATCGCATCGCCGGTGCGGAACAGCATTTCGCGATAGTCGCGCCGGGTGTCGGCGGTGGATTCCACGCCGATCGTATCGAAGCGCTTCTTGATGGTGCCGCTCAATTCGTCGGCGGCCAGGATGCCGCGGCCGGGAGCGACCATCGCCACAGCAATTTTGTTCAAATCTTGGACCTTGTTCAATTCGCTTAAGTTCATCGCGCCCTCCAAATCTCTCGACCTGACGTTCGGCGCCGGCGGTCCGGCAGCCACTCTCATTTATCCCCGTTTGGGGGAAGCCCGGGGAACGATAAGCACCTTAACGCCCGGCAGCGTCTTGCCTTCCAACAATTCGAGGAAGGCGCCGCCGCCGGTCGACACATGGGTCAGCCGGTCCTTCACGGCGGCGCGATTGAGCGCCGCCACCGTATCGCCGCCGCCGGCAAAACTGACAAGCTTGCCGGCCGCGGTGAGTTCCGCCGCGGCTTCGGCGACCTCGATTGTACCATTGTCGAACGGTTCGTGCTCGAAGGCGCCGAACGGGCCGTTCCAGACCAGGGTCTTGGTGCGCGCCAGAACCGAGATGACGTGCTCGATCGTCCGCGGGCCGATATCGAGGATCATGTCGGCTGCGCCGACCTCGTCCACCGCAACGACCCGCGAAGGCGCGTGCTCGGCCAGTTTCGGCGCGACCACGGCGTCGATCGGCAGCACGATCTCGCGATCAAGCGACTTCGCCTTGGCCATGATATCGCGCGCGGTATCGACGAGCTCGCGTTCGCAGAGCGATTTGCCCACCGCCTTGCCCTGCGCCAAGAGGAACGTATTGGCCATGGCGCCGCCGATGACCAGCGTCTCGACCTTGGCCAGCAGATGGCCGAGCAAATCGAGCTTGGTCGAAATCTTGGCGCCGCCGACGATCGCCGTTACCGGATGCTGCGGCGTCTCGAAGGCTTTCTCCAGCGCGTCGAGTTCCTTCTTCATGGCGCGGCCCGGATAGGCGGGCAGGTTCGAGGCGGTGACGATCGCGCTGTTTGAGGCGTGCTCGCGGTGGGCGGCCGAAAACGCATCGTCGACGAAAATGTCGCCGAGCGCGGCAAGCTTCCTGGCGAATTCCCTATCGTTGTTTTCTTCCTCGACATGGAAACGGGTGTTTTCCAGGCAAAGGATGTCGCCATCCTTCATTTTGGCGACGGCGGCTTGCGCTTGCGGGCCGACGCAGTCCGCGGCGAACGCGACCGGTCGCTTGACGATCCGCGCAACTTCGGCGGCCACCGGCCGCAGCGAATGTTTCGGATCGGGCTGTTTCGGACGGTTGAAGTGCGACAGCAGGATCACCTTGCCGCCCTTGCCGGCGAGCTCGGTGATAGTCGGCGCGACTTCTTCGATGCGGGTGGAGTCGGAAACCTTGCCGTCGGCCATCGGTACGTTGAGGTCGACGCGCAGCAGCACGCGTTTACCTTTGACGTCGGCATCGTCGAGGCTGCGGAAGGACTGCATAGACGCGCGCGAAGGCTCGAGGATCAGCCGAGCTTGCCCATCGCCACCGCGGTGTCGACCATGCGATTGGAGAAGCCCCACTCATTGTCATACCACGACATCACGCGCACCAGCGTGCCGTCGATCACCTTGGTCTGGTCGATGTGGAAAACCGCCGAATGCGGATCGTGGTTGAAGTCGCTCGACACGTTGGGCGCCTCGGTATAGCCGAGGATGCCCTTGAGTTGCTGCTCGGCGGCGCGTTTGACCGCGCCGTTGATCTCGTCCTTGGTGGTGGCGCGCTTGGCGAGGAACTTGAAATCCACCACCGAGACGTTCGGCGTCGGCACGCGGATGGCGACGCCGTCGAGCCGGCCGGCGAGCTCCGGCAAGACCAAGCCCACCGCCCTTGCCGCTCCGGTCGAGGTCGGGATCATGTTGAGCGCCGCCGCGCGCGCCCGATAGAGGTCCTTGTGCACCTGATCGAGCGTCGGCTGATCGTTGGTATAGGCGTGCACCGTGGTCATAAATCCCTTGTCGATGCCGACGGCGTCGTTGAGCACCTTGGCGACCGGCGCCAGGCAATTGGTCGTGCACGAGGCGTTGGAGACGACCAGGTGCGCCTTGGACAGCTTGTCGTGGTTGACGCCATAGACGACCGTCAAGTCGGCGCCTTCCGCCGGCGCCGAAACCAGCACGCGCTTGGCGCCGGCAATCAGATGCGCCGCGGCCTTGTCCTTGGCGGTGAAAATACCGGTGCATTCCAGCGCCACGTCGATGCCGAGGTCTTTCCACGGCAATTGCGCCGGGTCCTTGATCGCGGTGACCTTGATCGCGCCGTTGCCGCAACTGATCGTGTCGCCCTTGACCGTCACCTTCCCGGGGAAGCGGCCGTGCACGGAATCGTAACGCAGCAGATGCGCGTTGGTTTCGACCGGCGCGAGATCGTTCACCGCGACGACTTCGATGTCCGTGCGGTCGGCTTCGACGATGGCGCGCAAGATATTGCGGCCGATGCGGCCGAACCCGTTGATGGCAACGCGAACCGACATTTCGCGGTCTCCTCCCGGTCTCCATTCGCCGCCGGCCCCGGCGGGGGCGGCACGCGGCACTATGTAACTATGTATCCTTTAATTTCATAATCGCGCCAGTGCGGCGGCGGCTACTTTTTCCGCCGTCAGCCCGAAGTGTTGGTAAAGATCCTTGTATGGCGCGCTGGCGCCAAATCCGGTCATGCCGACAAAAGCGCCATCCGAGCCGACGATCGCGTCCCAGCCCTGGCGGATGCCGGCTTCGACGGCGACGTTCACTTTGGCCTTGCCGACGACCGCCGCGCGCGCGTCGGCCGGCGCAGCGAGCAGAAGCTCGAAACACGGCACCGAGACCACCCGCGCCGAGATTTTGCGCGCGGCGAGGAGTTTTTTGGCCTCGGCCGCGATGGCGACTTCCGAGCCGGAGGCGAACAGCGACACGACCGCCGCATCGTCATCCGCCGCGATCAGCTCGTAGCCGCCCGCCGCGCAACGATTGCGTTCGTCGAAACCCGCGCGCAGTTGCGGCAGGTTCTGCCGCGTCAGCGCGAGTACGCTGGGTGCGTCTTTCGATTGCAGCGCGAGCTGCCAGCACTCGGCGGTTTCGACCGCGTCGCACGGGCGGAAAACTTTCAGGTTCGGAATGGCGCGCAGCGCCGCGAGATGCTCGACCGGTTGATGGGTCGGGCCGTCCTCGCCGAGGCCGATCGAATCGTGGGTCATCACAAGGATGACGCGCTGGCCCATCAGCGCGGCGAGCCGGATCGCCGGGCGGCAATAATCCGAGAACACCAGGAACGTGCCGGAATAGGGAACGATGCCGCCATGCAGCGCCATGCCGTTCAAGGCCGCCGCCATGCCGTGCTCGCGTACGCCGAAATGAATGAACGTGCCGGAATAATCCGACGCGTCCAACACCTTCATGCCTTTGGCGCGCGTGTTGTTGGAGCCGGTGAGATCGCCGGAGCCGCCGATCATTTCAGGCAGCGCCACGGTGAGCGTATCGAGCGCGAATTCAGACGCCGCGCGGCTGGCAATATCTTTCGGCGTTGCGGCAAGTTTTTGCTTCACGCCGCCGATGGCGGAGGCGAGCCTGTCGCCGAACTCACCCTTAAGCCGGCGTTCGAATTCGGCGCGCTTGTCCGGCGCGAGTGCCGCGAGACGCGTCTCCCAGGCAAGCCGCGCAGGCCGTCCGCGCTCGCCGAAGCTGCGCCACTTGTTCGAGAAGGTCGGCGGGAATTTCGAACGGCGGATAATTCCAGCCCAGCGTCTTGCGCGCCGCGGCGATCTCGTCGGCGCCGAGCGGGGAGCCGTGCGCCTTTTCGGTGCCGCCCTTGTGCGGCGCGCCGAAGCCGATCGTGGTGCGGCAGGCGATCAGCGACGGGCGGTCGGATTTTTGCGCCGTTTCGATCGCGGCGGCGATCGCTCCCGGATCGTGGCCGTCGATGCGGGCGGCCGCCCAACGGGCCGACCTGAATCGTTCCACCTGATCGACCGAATCCGACAGCGACGTCGGCCCGTCGATCGAAATGCCGTTGTCGTCATGGAACACGATCAGCTTTTTCAGCTGCAGATGCCCGGCAAGCGCAATCGCTTCCTGGCTGATGCCTTCCATGAGATCGCCGTCGGAGCAAAGCACATAGGTCGTGTGATCGACAATATCGCCGCCGAAGATCGCCGCGAGATGGCGCTCCGCGATGGCCATGCCGACCGCGTTGCCAAGTCCCTGCCCGAGCGGGCCGGTGGTGGTTTCGACGCCGGGGGTATGGCCGTACTCGGGATGGCCGGGGGTGAGCGAGCCGAGCTGGCGGAAGCGCTTGATCTCGTCGATCGTCATCTTCGGATAGCCGAGAAGATAAAACAGTGCATAGAGCAGCATCGAGCCGTGGCCGGCCGAGAGCACGAAACGGTCGCGATCGGGCCAGGCCGGATCGGCCGGATCGAATTTGAGAAAGCGGGTGAACAGCACGGTGGCGACATCGGCCGCGCCCATGGGCAGACCGGGATGCCCCGACTTCGCCCGCTCGACCGCATCCATCGCCAACGCGCGGATCGCATTGGCCATGCGGTCGTGATCGGCGCGCGAGGCGGCAGCCGCGCCAGCCGGACCCGCCGCGCTGGCGGCGGGAAAACGGGAAGGCTGGGCGAGAGTTGCGCTCGCCGCTGAAAGACGGTCCGGCTTGGTCATCGGGCTGGCCAATCGCGGCGCGAAAGCGCGCGCAATGCGGTCATCGGAACAGGCGGGCGCACAGATAACATGGGAGTTAACCGAGTCAATTGCGCCTCGGTTCCCCGCTTACGTCATGCACAGGCGACCAGCCGCGCCGTTGACGCTTTCCCGCGATACGACGTAAGCTTCCCCCGATAACCGATTGCCGTCGCACGATTTTCATGGCCGATGCGACGGCTGGGATGGCCCCGCGGATGGCCCCATGAGCGATACCGGTTCGATCGAAACCGCAACGCGGCGGTTGACGCTGGCGCTCGATGCCTTGGAGGCGGCGACCGAGCGGCGGCGCGAGGCCGATCGCGCCGAGGCCTCGCTCGCCAACCAAGTCCATGCGCTCGGCAGCGACCGGGCGCGGCTTGCCGGCGAGCTTGACGAGTCGACCGCGCGCGCGCGCGCGCTCGAAACCGCCAATCGCGAAGTTGCCGCGCGCATCGATGCGGCGATTGAAACCATTCGCGACGTGTTGAATTCGGAAGAGTGAGTACCGAGAGACGATTCAAGACGAATGGTCCAAAACTAATGGCCCAAATCTAATGGCTCAGGTCACCGTCACCATCAACGGCCGGCAATTCCGCATGGCCTGCGAGGATGGCCAGGAAGGCCGCCTCATGAATCTGGCGCGCGAGCTCGATAACCGGATCAGCGGGCTGCGCGCGAAATTCGGCGAGATCGGCGATACGCGACTGACGGTGATGGCGGCGCTCACGGTGGCCGACGAACTCGCGGAAGCCGGACTTCGCGTCAAGCGGCTGGAGGAGGAACTCGCCGCCTTGGAGGGCGCGCGCGTCGCGGCCTCCGACCGCAATAAGGCCACGCAAGCCACCATCGCGGCGGCGCTTGCCGCCGCGGCCGAGCGGATCGAGGGCATCACCAAGAAACTCAATGCGACCATTGGCGCCGGCGGCGTCGCGCTTGGCTAGCGGCGCCGCCGAGGAGGCGCGACACTGCGGCGGTCGTCTTCTTCATTGGCTTGTGCATTAGTTTGGGAACTTATTTGAGTTTGAGTCGTTACCGGCCGGGTCGTTGTGGGGGCCATTTAAATGAAATTAACGCGGTATTTTCTCCTGACCGGCACGATCGCGTCGGTAGCCGGCGCGATCTGGACTGCGAGTGCTGCTGCTGCGCCCTTGACCGGCGAGGTGCTGGCACAGGCTGCGCCGGCAAAACCCGAAGAGCAAAAGAAGCCGCCACCGCCCGCGCATCCAGCGCCGCCACCGCCGCATCCAGCGCCGCCGCCGCCGCATCCGGCGCCGCCGCCGCCGCATCCAGTGCCGCCGCCGCCGCATCCCGCGCCGCCGCCGCCACCGCCGCATCCGCCGGCACCGCCGCCGCATCCCGCGCCGCCGCCGCATCCGCCGGCGCCCCCGCCGCCTCCGCCGCACGAGGAACGGCTGCAAGAACACGCGCCGCCTGTGCCACCGCCGCCGTCGCGCGAGGAACGGCTGCAGGAACACGCGCCGCCTGTGCCACCGCCGCCGTCGCGCAACGAGACCAATCGAAACGCGCCGGCCGGCGGCGCGCCGCCCCTCGCGAACGTCCAACGTGCACCGCCGTCAGCCAATCCGGCGGCGGTACCGCCGCCGACGCAGACCATCCGCCGGCAGGAGTTTCTTGCTCCAAAGGGTCAGGCACCCACGGCCGGAATCGAACAGCTGCGTGGCGAGCGCCACGAACAACGCGAAGGCAATCAGGTCTTCATTCGCGAGCCCGACCGCACGATCGTCGAGCAAGGCAATCGCGCCTTCATCCGCCATAACGAGGTCGATCGCTTCGCGGTGGGCGCGCGCGACGTCCATGTCGAACGCCGCGGCAACGATACCGTCAGCGTCGTGATGCGGCCCGACGGCATGCAGATCATCGACTTCGACGGTCCCGACGGGCGTCTCCTGCGCCGCGTGCGGCGCGATCGCGACGGACGCGAGATCGTCATCATCGACAACGGCTTTGCCACCGTGCAGCCGGATGCGATGTTTCTCGATCTGCCGCCGCCGGTAGTCGGCATTCCACCCGACCAGTATATTCTTGACGCCGACAATGCCGACGAAGCCGCGATCTACGGCGTGTTGGAGGAACCGCCGGTCGAAGCCGTCAACGGCGTCTATACGCTCGATCAGGTGCTCTATAACCAGCCGCTGCGCGCGCTGATGCCGCGCATCGATCTCGATATCACGTTCGATACCGGCTCGTGGCAAATCACGCCCGATCAGGTCGAGCGGTTGGCAATCATCGCCGCTGCCCTCAATCGCGCCATTTCGCGCAATCCGCGCGAGGTCTTCCTGATCGAAGGCCATACCGACGCGGTGGGCTCCGACGTCGACAATCTGTCGCTGTCGGACCGGCGCGCGGAAGCGGTGGCGGTGGCGTTGACCGAGCAATTTCAGGTCGCTGCGGAGAACCTGGTGACGCAGGGTTACGGCAAGCAGGATCTGAAGATTCCAACCGAGGGACCCGAGCGCGCCAATCGCCGCGTGGCGGTCCGGCGGATTACGCCACTGATCGACGCGCAGGCGCGGAACTGACGCGGGATTATGGCGCGGCGGCGCGAGCGGCCAA
The DNA here is from genome assembly GCA_963823225.1 of uncultured Alphaproteobacteria bacterium. Classification (GTDB taxonomy): domain Bacteria; phylum Pseudomonadota; class Alphaproteobacteria; order Rhizobiales; family Xanthobacteraceae; genus BOG-931. The sequence continues at coordinate 685,623 of CAWGKM010000003.1, forward strand.
GTTAACGTGCGAAAAGTAACGTTCGCAAAGTAGCGTTCGCCGCGATTGCGCACTACATTGGCGAAGCGGGGCTGCCTGGTGCGTCAGGAGCCATATCCCCGGGGCCTTATCGATCCTAACGGGAGCTGTCCCTGACCGGGCTCGTGGGCTCGGACACATGGCGCCCACCTACTTACGTAGGGAACCCGGGATCGCTGCTCCGACGGCCGGCGCGGCTCCGCACTCTTTATTCCGTCACCCTGAGGTGCGATGCCCGACTTGACCGGGCGGAGCCTCGAAGGGTGACGGCCGAGCGCTTTGGCGAGCATCCTTCGAGGCCCGCGCTGCGCGCGGGCACCTCAGGATGACGGGTCTGGATTGGAGTTCGGCTGTAAATCAAAAATCCGACCTCCGCCGCGAAGCTCTCGCCCGCCGCGATGCATTGCCGGCGGCCGCGCGGCAAGCCGCCGCAAACGCGATTGCGGCGCGGGAATTTCCGCTTGCCGTCGCGCCGGGCATCATCGTGTCCGGCTTCATGCCGCTCAAGAGCGAGATCAATCCGCTGCCGCTGATGCAGAAGCTCGCCGCGGCCGGCGCGCAACTGGCGCTGCCGGTCGTCGCCGGGCGCGGCAAGCCGCTGATCATGCGCGCCTGGCAATGGGGCGCCCCGCTCGCCGCCGGCGTCTGGGGCATCCGCGAGCCGAAGCCGGAAGCTCCGGAAGTCGAGCCCGACATTTTGCTGGTGCCGCTTGCCGCCTTCGACCGGACCGGCCATCGCATCGGCTACGGCGCCGGCTATTACGATATGACGATTGCACGATTGCGTTCGCTTAAATCGGTCACCGCCGTCGGCATTGCCTTTGCGATGCAGGAAATTCCCGCCGTGCCGGCGACGGAGCGCGACGCGCGGCTCGATCTCGTGCTAACCGAGCGCGAGGCGATCGCGATCGGAGGCCGCTGAGCATGCGTATCCTGTTCGTCGGCGACATTGTCGGGCGCAGCGGGCGGACCATCGTCTATGAGCGCCTGCCGGGTCTGATTCGCGATTGGAAGCTCGATCTGGTCGTGGCCAACGGCGAGAACGTAGCCGGCGGCTTCGGCATCACCGAAACGATCTATCGCGAGCTCATCGATGCCGGGGTCGACGCGATTACGCTCGGCAACCATGCCTGGGACCAGAAAGAGGCGCTGGTCTTCATCGAGCGCGCGCCGCGGCTGATCCGGCCGATCAACTATCCGGCCGACACGCCCGGCCGCGGCGCCGCCATGATCGAAGCCAAAAACGGTTCACGCGCACTCGTCGTCAACGCCATGGGCCGCATTTTCATGGACCCGCTCGACGATCCCTTTGCCGCGCTCGACCGCGAGCTTACGGCATGCCCATTGCCGAAAGGCGCCGACGCCATCGTCGTCGATTTTCACGGCGAGGCGACCAGCGAAAAGCAGGCGATGGGCTTTTTCTGCGACGGCCGCGCCACTCTCGTCGTCGGCACGCACACCCACGCGCCGACGTCCGACCTGCGCGTGCTGCCCGGCGGCACCGCGTTCATGAGCGACGTCGGCATGACCGGCGACTTCAATTCGGTGATCGGCATGGCCAAGGACGAACCGCTGCAGCGGTTCTTGACCCGCGTTGCATCGGCGCGTTTCGAGCCGGCCACGGGCCCGGCGACGCTGTGCGCCGCCGCCGTCGAGACCGATCCGGCGAGCGGCCTTGCCACGCGCGCCGGCGCCGTGCGGCTTGGCGGCTGCCTGGAACAAGCGGTGCCGGCGTTCTGGGCTTGAGTTTCCGGCGGCGATATATTTATACGGCGTCATTGCGAGGAGCGAAGCGACGAAGCAATCCAGAACTGCCGCCGCAAGACTGGATTGCTTTGCTTCGCTCGCAATGACGTCAGAACGGAAATCGCGTCATGGCCGGACATTCGCAGTTCAAGAACATCATGCACCGCAAGGGCCGCAAGGATGCGGTGCGCTCCAAATTGTTCGGCAAGCTGGCGCGCGAAATCACCGTCGCCGCCAAGCTCGGCCTGCCCGATCCGGCGATGAACCCGCGGTTGCGCGCGGCGATCATCGCGGCGCGCGCCGAGAACATGCCGAAGGACAATATCGAGCGCGCCGTCAAGAAAGCGTCGGGCGGCGAGGCTGAGAATTACGAGCAGATCCGCTACGAGGGCTACGGGCCGGGCGGCGTCGCCTTGATCGTCGAGGTTTTGACCGACAACCGCAACCGCACCGCGGGCGAGGTGCGCGCGACCTTCACCAAGAGCGGCGGCAACCTCGCCGAGCCCGGCGCGGTTTCATTCATGTTCGATCATGTCGGCGTCATTGAATATGACGCGCAAGTAGCGAGCGCCGAGGCGATGTTCGAAGCGGCGCTGGAAGCCGGCGCCGACGACGTTGTCTCCACCGAGAGCACGCATGAGGTTTACGCCGCGCAGGATCATTTCGGCTCGGTCGCCAAGACGCTGGAAGCCAAATTCGGCGAGCCGCGCAAGGCCGGGCTTACTTGGCGGCCGCAGAACACGGTTGCGGTCGACGACGAGCACGGCGAGAAAGTCCTAAAACTCATCGAAAACCTCAACGAGCATGACGATGTGCAGAACGTCTACGCCAATTTCGAGGTTTCCGACGCGCTGGTAAGCCGCATGAGCGCGTGAACCCGGGCGCGCGTCCGCTATTCCCCCGAAGCGGACGTTCGGCCTCCTCCGCAAGATGCGCTTTGGGCCGAGAACATACCACCGGCCCGGAGGCCGAAAGTCTTGCTATGGCATACGGTGCCGGAAATTCGCTATACGGTTCTTAGCATGAGAATTTTCACGGCCCTCACCGCAATCGCCGGCTTGGCGCTGCTGACCGGTCTCACTGCCTATTACGGCTTTGCCTCAGTCCTGCAGGCGGTCCTTAGCTCGCAGTGGGGAGCGGCGCTCGTTATCGTCATCCGAGCGGCAGCGCTCGCCGTGGCCGGCGCCGGCTGGTGGTGTCTTCTTCTTGGGCCGATACGGCGCGGACCTGGCGTGTTTGTCGGCCTGCGATTTATTCGTGAAGCAATCAATACATTGTTCCCATCTGCCGCATTTGGCGGTGACGTCATCGGTGCCAGACTTCTTGCACAATTCGGAGTCGACTTGAACTCGGCCATCGCCAGCATTCTGATCGACATCTTTGTTCAGGTCGTCTGCCTGTTGATATTTGTGCTGGCCGGGCTGGGCATTGTCCTGGACCTCGCAGGCACCCATCAGCTAACGGCAACGACGTTCGTTATGCTGGCAATCGCGGTCGCAGCCGTTGCCGGGTTTTTCCTCACTTTGAATTTCGGCAGATTCGAGTTCGTCGTTTGGCGCCTGGTTGCGTTTGGCGAGAAACGGCAGTGGGCCGCGCTCAACCAGGTCGCCGATCTCGGCGCGCAGTTACAACAAATCTGGCGAAACGGTCGCGGCCTTTCGGCAGCGTTCATCGTCCATCTCGCGGGGGTCATTATCGGCGCCGCGGAAGTGTGGGTCGCTCTCTTATTCATGGGATATCCGGTGAGCCCGGCCGCAGCAATCGCTATTGAAAGCATCGGGCAGGGCAGCCGCGCGGCTGTATTCGTCCTGCCGGGAGGCGTGGGCGTGCAGGACGGCGCCTTGATCGCCGCAAGTGTGATTTTCGGGGTTCCGGCCGACGTCGGACTGGCCATGGCCCTCATTAAGCGAGTTCCCGATCTCGTGCTCGGCGTACCGGCCTTGTTGGCGTGGCAAGTACTTGAAGGCCGGCGGATACTGTTCGGGCGCAAAACAGCGCCGTTGCCGCAAGATCAGCGGAGGACGCCGGCGTGAATTTAAGCTTTGGCTTTTGCGTGCACGGAACGGCGCGGCGCAATATAGTGCCCGGTCGATGACAGCACGCTGGCCGACATACGCTTGCCTATCCGGATGAAATGAAATCGTGATGCGGACGTTGTTTCTTCAGGCGCCTTCGTTCGATGGCTTCGATGGCGGAGCCGGATCGCGATACCAGGCGCGCCGCGAAATCCGCTCGTTCTGGTATCCGACTTGGCTCGCCCAGCCGGCGGCGCTCGTCGAGAACAGCAAGCTGATCGACGCTCCGCCCCATCGCATCAAGCTTTCGGAAGTGGCGGAGCAGGCGCGCGACTACGATCTCGTCGTGCTCCATACCTCGGCGCCGTCGTTTTCGTCCGACATCAAGACTATCGAGGCACTCAAAGCAGCGAACGCCCAGCTGAAGATCGGGCTCGTCGGCGCCAAGGTTGCAGTCGATCCGGCAGGCAGCCTGAACGCTTCGCCCTTGGTCGATTTTGTCGCCCGCAATGAGTTCGACTTCGCGGTCAAGGAGGTCGCTGACGGACGGCCATTGAGTGGGATCGCCGGCTTGTCCTACCGAAATGCGGCGGGAGTCATCATTCATAATGATGAACGCGCTACCCTGGAGAACATGGACCTGCTGCCGTTCGTCACGCCGGTCTACCGGCGCGATCTCGATATCAAAAAATACTTCATCGGTTATTTGAAGCATCCATACATCTCGATTTACACGGGGCGGGGCTGCAAATCACGATGCACGTTCTGTCTATGGCCGCAAACGGTGGGCGGACATCGCTACCGCACGCGCTCGGTCGGGCACGTCGTCGAGGAGATTGCCTGGGCGCAGAAGGCGTTTCCCGAGGTAAAGGAATTCTTCTTTGACGATGACACGTTCACGGACGATTGCCCGCGCGCGGAGGCTATCGCCAGGGAGCTTAATAAGCTGGGCGTGACCTGGTCGTGCAACGCCAAAGCAAACGTGCCGTACAAAACGCTCAAAGCGTTGCGTGACAACGGCTTGCGTCTTCTGCTGGTCGGCTATGAATCCGGCAATCAGAAAATCCTTCACAATATCAAGAAGGGGATGCGGATCGACGTCGCCAAAAAGTTCACGAAGGATTGCCGCGACCTCGGCATTACAATTCACGGCACTTTCATTATCGGGCTGCCCGGCGAGACCAAGGAAACCATCGAGGAGACGATCAATTTCGCGACCGAAATCGATCCGCATACCCTACAGGTTTCGCTTGCGGCGCCCTATCCGGGGACGTTTCTGTTCAATCAAGCCGTGAAAAACGGCTGGCTGGACGAGGCGCACGCCGAGCTCGTCAACGAAGATGGTGTCCAGATCGCGCCGCTGCATTACCCGCATTTGACCCATACGGAGATGTTCGATTCGGTCGAGGAATTCTATCGGCGATTCTATTTTCGCTCCGGCAAGATCGCCTCAATCGTGAGCGAAATGGTCCGCAGTCCGCAAATGATGCAGCGTCGACTGCGCGAGGGTATTGAATTCCTTCACTTCCTACGTAAGCGGCGAGGGGTAGCGCTCTGAAAGAGCGCGCGTCACGCCGCAATTCAGCTGACCGCGAACAGCACGAGCGCTATCACGGCGGCCACGAGCCCGGTGCATTTTCTCATATCCAGCCGTTCGCGGAAGATCGCCGCGCCAAGGAGCGCGGTGAACACGAAACTTAATTGCGCCACCGGCACCAGCACGCTGGCCGGCCCGAGCGCGAGTCCGTGTATCAGCAGCACAAAGGCGACCAGGAGCGCCAGCGCGGCGAAGGTGGCATAGCGCCAAGCTCCAGGCGTGAGGTAAAAGCGCCGCGCTTGCAGCAAGCGCAACAACGTCGCCAGCGAGCAGAATGTCCAGGCCTGGGCGGCGATAATCGTTTCCGGTACCGCACCGTGTTGCAGGCCGACCTTGTAAGAGAAATTGGCCAACGCCATTGCCACGGTCGCGATCACGACGCGGGTGAGCGATGCCAAACTGAATTTCTCCTGTTCCGCGCCCGCCTCGGCGAGCAGCAGCCAGACAGCGACGAGCGCGCAAGCGAGTGCGGCGGCCTTCGCAAGCGTCAGCGTCTCGCCTAGCAACAGGATCGCCAGCGCCGCGGTGATGGTGAAGTTCAGCCGAAAGATCGGCGCGTTGGTGCTCACCGCGCCGCCCTGCAGGCTGCGGACGAAATTGTAGGTCGCGATGAGCAGGAACATTCCCGCCAGCGAACCCCACCATGCGGAGAGATGCGGATCGAGCGTCCCGGTGAGCCACGCATAGAGCGTGATGCCGGGACAGAAGGTCCAAGCCTGCAGCATGGTGAAGTCGCCGGCTTCGACGCCGGCGGCGGCCGCCCGCTTGTAGATGAGGTCGCCGACGCCGAAGCAGAGCATGGCGCCGAGCGCGAAGCCGAGACCGGGGGTCATGCGATTCCGCGGGGGTAAGTCTCTGATGGGCCTCCTTATCAGCCGGCGCGCCGAGCCGCGAGCGGCGCTTGGGCATTGCGGTCATTGCTGCATCAAAATGCTATCAACAGGGTCATGGTCACCCGCCCGATTCGCATCCTCGGCATCGATCCCGGCCTCCGCCGCACCGGCTGGGGCGTGGTCGAGATTGCCGGCAACGCCTTGAGTTTTCTCGGCTGCGGCTCGGTGACGACCAACGACCGCGACGCGCTCTCGGCGCGGCTGCTGGCCATCCATGACGGGTTGATGCGTATCCTCGACGAATTCCGCCCCGACGAGGCGGCGGTCGAAGCGACCTTCGTCAGCAAGGACGCCAGGGCGACGCTCAAGCTCGGCCAGGCGCGCGGCATTGCCATGGTGGTGCCGGCCAGGGCCGGCGTGCCGGTCGCCGAATATGCGCCGAACCTGATCAAGAAAAGCATCGTCGGCGCCGGCCACGGCGACAAGGCGCAGGTGCGGATGATGATCGGCGTGCTTTTGCCCAAGGCCGACCCGGGTTCGGACGATGCCGCCGATGCGCTCGCCATCGCCGTGACCCACGCGCACCACCGCCGGAGCGCGGTGCTGAAGGTGGCGATCGCATGATCGGCAAGCTCAAGGGCGTCATCGACTCCTACGGCGAGGATTCCGTCATCCTCGACGTAGGCGGCGTCGGCTATCTGGTGCATTGTTCGGCGCGCACTTTGCAGGAATTGCCGAGCGCGGGAGAACCGGCGACGCTGTCGATCGAAACCCATGTACGCGAGGACCAGATCCGGCTGTTCGGTTTTCTCACCGATGTCGAGCGCGAATGGTTCCGGCTGTTGCAGACGGTCCAGGGCGTCGGCACCAAGGTCGCGCTTGCGGTGCTCGGCACGCTCAAACCCGCCGATCTCGCCACGGCAATCGCGATGCGCGACAAGGCGATGGTGGCGCGCACGCCGGGCGTCGGCCCGAAAGTCGCCGAACGGATCGTCACCGAGCTGAAAGACAAGGCGCCGGCCTATACCGACGTCGATCCGGCGCTGGTGCGGCTGTCCGGCGCGCTCGACGAAAAACGGGCGCCGCAGCCGGTCACCGACGCGGTCTCGGCGCTGGTCAATCTCGGCTATGCGCAGATGCAGGCGGCCGCCGCCATCGCCGCTGCGGCGAGGAGCGCCGGCGAGGGGGCGGAGGCGACGACGCTGATCCGGCTGGGTTTACGGGAACTGGCGAAGTGAAACGACCTAACAGAAAGCGGCCCGCGAAATTGAGCGAGGCGGACCAGGCATTGATCGCGGCCGCGCGCGCGACGATCAAACGCCGTTATCGCGACGACTGGCAGGAGGTCGGCGCGGCGTTGCGCGCCCGCTCGGGAAAAATCTTCACCGGCGTCAATCTCGACGCCTATCTCGGCCGCATGGCGGTGTGCGCCGAAGCGGTCGCGCTCGGTCGCGCCATCGTCGATCTCGGCGATGCCGGCATCGATATGATCGTCGCGGTGCGCCATCCGTCGCCCGCCGACAAAAACCAGGCCATCGCCGTGGTGTCGCCGTGCGGCGCGTGCCGGGAATTGATTTTCGACTATGATCCGAAGGCGCGCGTGATCGTGCCGGACGGCAAGTCGCCGAAAGTCGTGCCGATCGCCGAATTGCTGCCGAACAAATATACCCGGGGGCCGCAGCGGTGAACGGCAAAACCGGACGCAAGCTGATAACGGCCGAACGCCGCGACGAAGACGCGACGGAGGCAAGCTTGCGCCCGCAGCGGCTTTCCGAGTTCATCGGCCAGCGCCAAGTCTGCGCCAACCTCGCCGTGTTCATCGCGGCGGCGCGGGCGCGGCGCGACCCGCTCGATCACGTCTTGTTCGTCGGCCCGCCCGGGCTCGGCAAAACCACGCTGGCGCAGATCGTGGCGCGCGAGCTCGGCGTCAATTTCCGCGCCACGTCGGGACCGGTGATCGCCAAACCCGGCGATCTCGCGGCGCTGCTCACCAATCTCGAAGAGCGCGACGTGCTGTTCATCGACGAAATCCATCGCCTCAATCCGGTGGTCGAGGAGATCCTTTATCCGGCCATGGAGGATTTTCAGCTCGACCTCATCATCGGCGAAGGACCGGCGGCGCGTTCGGTGAAGATCGACCTCGCCAAATTCACGCTGATCGGGGCGACCACGCGCGCCGGCCTTCTCACCAATCCGTTGCGCGACCGCTTCGGAATTCCGGTGCGGCTCAATTTTTATGCCGAGGCCGAGCTCGAGGAGATCGTCAACCGCGGCGCGCGCGTGCTCGGCATCGCGGTCACCGCGGACGGCGCCAATGAGATCGCGCGCCGCGCCCGCGGCACCCCGCGCATCGCCGGCCGGCTGCTGCGCCGCCTGCGCGATTTCGCTTCCGTCGCCGGGGCCGCCGCGATCGATCGTGCCGTGGCCGACAAGGCGCTGGCCGCGCTCGAAGTCGACGGCGCCGGCCTCGACGCCATGGACCGGCGCTACCTCACCACGATCGCGGTCAATTACGGCGGCGGCCCGGTCGGCGTCGAAACGCTTGCGGCAGCGTTGTCGGAACCGCGCGATGGCATCGAGGACATCATCGAGCCCTATCTCATCCAGTGCGGTTTGTTGCAGCGCACGCCGCGCGGCCGGCTGCTCACGGGCCACGCCTTCCGGCACCTCGGCCTGCCCGAGCCGGCGCGCGATCCCGCGCAGTTCGGGTTGTTCGGTGCGGGAGAGACCGATTGATGGCTAGCGATCTGCTCGAAAGTATGCGCCGCAATCCAACCGGCGACTGGCGAATTCAGGATGTTGAGGCGTTGTGCCGAAAATACGGCCTTAGTTTTTGGTCTGGAAAAGGCACTTCGCACACCCATATGCGACATCCAGGAGCACGAGAAATCTTGACCATACCTGCGCGGCGGCCGATTAAGCCGGTCTACATTCGCAAGCTTGTGCGTTATATTGATACGTACGGAGGCAGTCGATGAAACTCGAATATGCCGTGCGCATCGAACGTTTGGCTGACAGCGATGGCGGCGGTTATCTGGCGACCGTGCCCGATCTTCCTGGTTGCATGTCCGACGGCGAGACACCGGAAGAAGCACTGAAGAATGTGCAGGAGGCTATTGTCTCCTGGATCGAAGCCGCCAAGGAATGGAAAATGGACGTTCCGCAGCCGTCGCCGCCAATGGCGCGCGCCGGCTAAAACCGTGCCGCAAACCTACGAGGGCGGCTGCCATTGCGGCCGGGTGCGGTTTCGCGTGACGGCGGATCTATCGCGCGTGACCGAATGCAATTGCTCGATCTGCGCCAAGAAGGGCTTTTTGCATCTCATCGTGCCGCCCGAGGCGTTCGAACTCATACGCGGCAAGGATGCGCTAACCACCTACCGGTTCAATACCGGCGCCGCGCAACACACGTTCTGCGCCACTTGCGGCATTCATCCATTCTACGTTCCGCGCTCGGACCCCGATAAGATCGACGTCAACGTGCGCTGCCTCGACGGCGTCGATCCAGGCGCTATAAAACCCCACCTGTTCGACGGCCGGAACTGGGAGCACGCGATGGCGGAGCCGGTGCCGTGGAGATCGTAGCAGAATGACCGGCGTTTCCCTCGACGGCGAAATCCGCGACGGCCGGCACGTGCTCACCGTGCGCGTCTATTACGAGGACACCGACTTCACCGGCATCGTCTATCACGCCAATTATCTGCGCTACATGGAGCGCGGGCGGACCAATTATCTGCGGCTGATCGGCGCCGACCACCGCGCGCTGTTCGAGGCAACCGAAAAGGAGGCGCCGGGCTTTGCCTTCGTGGTGCGTTCGATGACCATCGACTTCCTCAAGCCCGCGCGCATGGACGACGTGCTCGACATCGTCACCGAGCCGGAGGAGGTCAAGGGCGCCTCGACCACGGTGCTCCAGCGCATCCTGCGCGGCGACGAACTTTTGGTCGAGGCGCGCGTGCGTGTCGCTTTCATCAGCGACGGCCGGGCGCGGCCGATCCCAAAGCCTTTGCGCATCGCCATGAAGGCGGATCAGGACGTTGTCGCCCCGGCCGGGAGCGACAAAAGCGGGAATTGAATCCCATCGGGCCCGTTTTAACGTCCCGTTAAGTACAGTCGGGCTTCGTTAGCGGGAACGACCGGTGTTGCGCCCTAGTTTGGACAAGTTTCGCGATTGATTTCGGTCCGCCGGTGACGGGTCCGGCTCGGGTCCTCGCGAAATTTCGGGTCTTGGTCGGCGCGCGCGAAGCGGCGGCCTGTCGTGACCCTTTGGTCCCGGCGCCAGTGCGCCGCCCCGGTCATGGCTGAGTACCGAACGAGTTCCCAGCCCAACGCTTGGCCTCGCCCTCGGTCGCTGCGGCCGGACCGCCGAAAGGACGCCCTATGAATCCAACCGACATCGCGTCGTCGGTCGCACCGTTGACATCCGCCAACCTGTCGCTCTTCCACATGTTCTGGCACGCCCACTGGATCGTGGAGTCGGTGATGGTGGGGCTATTGGTCTGTTCGGTCTGGGTTTGGGCGATTGCCATCGACAAAACCCTGTTGTTCTCGCGGCTTCGCCGGGCCGGCGATCACTTTGAGGAGGCGTTCTGGTCCGGCCGGTCGCTCGAGGAACTCTATAAGTCGCTCGCCACCGAGCCCGGGCATTCGACCGGTGCATTATTCGTCGCCGCGATGCGCGAATGGAAGCGAAGTCTCGAAGGCCATGCTCGCTCCTTCGCCGGCCTGCAGACGCGGATCGAAAAGGTGATGAACGTCGCTATTGCGCGCGAAGTGGAGCACATGGAGCGGCGGCTCCTGGTGCTGGCGACGGTCGGTTCGGCGGGGCCTTTCATCGGCCTGTTCGGCACGGTTGCCGGCATCATGACCAGTTTCCAGTCGATCGCGGCCTCGCAGAACACCTCGCTCGCGGTAGTGGCGCCCGGTATCGCGGAATCGTTGTTTGCGACCGCAATCGGCCTCGTTGCCGCCATCCCGGCGACGATTTTTTACAATAAATTCGTGACCGAAGTGAACCGGCAGGCGCAGCGACTGGAAGGCTTCGCCGACGAGTTTTCGGCGATTCTGTCGCGGCAGATCGACGAACGGGGCTAGGGGCAAGGGATGGGAATAGGCACCCCAAGCGCGAGCGTGGTCGGCAGGCAACGCCGCCGCCGCCGCGCGGTCATGAGCGAGATCAACGTGACGCCGTTCGTCGACGTCATGCTGGTCCTGTTGATCGTGTTCATGGTCACGGCGCCGCTGCTCACGGTCGGCGTGCCGATCGATTTGCCGCAGAGCCAAGCCAAGGCGCTCGAACAGGAAAATGAGCCGCTGACGGTGTCGGTCAACGTCGACGGCCAGATTTTCCTGCAACACGACGAGATCAAGCTTGACGATTTGATGCCCAAGCTCAAGGCGATCGTCGACGCCCGTGGCGGCAACCCCGACAACCTCATTTATGTCCGTGGTGACAAGAAGGCCGACTACGGTACCATGATGCGCGTAATGGGACGGATTTCGGCGGCGGGCTACCACCGGATCGCCCTTGTCACCGAAGTCGAGCAGGACAAGAAATGAAACCTGACCCTGGCATGACGATATCGTGCGTCGGTCACGTCGCCGCCTTGCTCGGGTGCCTGGTGGCAATGTCGGCGCAGCCGATGGAGGCGCCGCCGGTCGAGACGCTGCCGGTGCAGTTCATATCCGAGCAGGACTTCACCAAGCTCACGCAAGGCGTCAAGAACGCCCCGCAGCTTAAGATCGACGAGCCAAAGCCGCTCGCCGACAAAGTCGACACGCCCAAGCCGGTCGATCAACTCGCCGCCAAAGTCGCGAATAAGCCGGAGATCACGACCGACTCGAGCAAGTCCAAGCCGCAACCCCAAACCGATACCAAGCCCGATACCAAGCAGGCGGACAAGTCCGACAAACCGAAGCCGCCGGAATACAAGCCGGATCAGATCGCCGACTTATTGAAAAAAGACGCCGCCAAGGATCAACCGAAATTCGACGCCAATCAGGTCGCCGAGTTGCTCGACAAGCGCGATCCGCGACGTCAGATCGCGGCCGCCGAAACGGTCAACGACACGGCCAATCTCGGCGCCGCGAATGGCGCGCCAGCCGCCCAATTATCGCTGAGCGAGATCGATGCGTTGCGCGCGCGCATCTCGAGCTGCTGGAGCCCGCCGCCCGGCGTCGACGCCAATTCCAAAGTCTATGTCGTGCTTCGTGTTCTGTTCAAGCCGGACGGTTCATTGGGACACGAACCGGTTCTCGTCGAGGCCACGGCATCGGCATTGGGCCCCGCGCTGGCCGAGAGCGCCAAGCGTGCGCTGCTGTTGTGTCAACCCTTCACCATGCTCAAGCACGAGCATTACGAGCAGTGGAAAGACCTTGAGCTCAAATTCGATCCGCAACAACTGCTCGGCGGCTAAGTCAGGCGAAACCAGGCATTATGACGCTTCGGCATAGACCCAATCTCGTCATCACGCGCCGGCGCGCGCTTGCGCTCGGCGGCCTCGCCGGCGGCTTGGCGCTGGCGCCGCGCTATGCCGGCGCGGTGGTCCGCCTCGATATCACCGGGGGCAATTTCCAGCCGTTGCCGATCGCGATAGCCAAATTCATCGGCGGCGGCGAAGCCGATGACGACACCGCAACGGGCGTCACCCAGATCATCACCGCAAATCTTCAGCGCAGCGGCCTGTTTGCCCCGATCGATCCCGCCGCCTTTACCGAAACGATCACCAGCGTCGACACCGTCCCGCGGTTTGCCGATTGGCGCGCCATCAACGCCCAGGCGCTGGTCACCGGCGGGGTCACGCGGCAGAGCGACGGGCGGCTCAAGGCCGAATTTCGGCTCTGGGACGTGCTCGCCGGCCAACAACTTGCCGGCCAGCAATATTTCACCACCCCGGACAACTGGCGCCGCATCGCCCACATCATCTCGGATGCGATCTACGAGCATCTCACCGGCCAAGGCGGCTATTTCGACAGCCGCGTCGTGTTCGTCGACGAGACCGGCCCGGGGGAGCGCCGCATCAAGCGGCTCACCATCATGGATCAGGACGGCGCCAACGTGCGCTATCTCACGCGCGGCGAGGAACTCGTGCTCACGCCGCGGTTCTCGCCCTCGACGCAGGAGATCACCTACATGGCCTACGGCCAGGGCGATCCGCGCGTCTATCTTTACAATATCGAGACCGGCCAGCGCGAGATCGTCGGCAACTTCCCCGGCATGAGCTTCTCACCGCGGTTTTCGCCGGACGGCCAGCGCGTCATTATGAGTTTGCAGGAAGGCGCAAACTCGAACATCTTCGTTATGGATTTGCGCTCCAAGGCAACGACGCGGCTGACCAACACTCAGGCGATCGACACCGCGCCCTCCTACTCGCCCGACGGTTCGCAGATTTGCTTTGAATCCGATCGCGGCGGTCAGCCGCAGATCTACGTCATGGCCGCGACCGGAGGGGCGGCGCAGCGCATCAGCTTCGGCGACGGCACCTATTCGACGCCGGTTTGGTCGCCCCGCGGCGACTACATCGCCTTCACCCGGCTCGCCGCCGACAAGTTTGCGATCGGCGTGATGAAACCGGACGGGACCGGGGAGCGCATCCTCACCGAAGGGTTTCCACAACGAAGGCCCGACTTTTGCGCCCAACGGGCAGGTGATCATGTTCTTCCGCGACCCCGGCGGCAATTCCGGGCCGTCGCTTTTCACCATCGATATCGCCGGACGAAACGAGCAGCGGGTACCGACGCCGAACTATGCCTCCGATCCGGCATGGTCCCCGCTACTGTCCTAAAAACGCCGGCGGCTCCACAGAGTCGCCGCATTGATGCTCCATTAACCATTGCAAAAGCTTTCCGGGGGAATCCGCGGGCTCGAGGCATCTTTGCAAGGCTGCATCAAGGTTGACGGAACCTCCGCTTAACGAAGGCGCTGCTAGACCCGCTGAAGACCAACCATGTCCGGTCGAAGGTTAGTATGGAGGCACCGGAATGAACATGGCGAATATCATTCGCGGCGCCAAGTTTGCCGCCGTCATCATGGCGGCGCTCGCGATCGCGGGCTGCGCCAAGCACGACGATCAAGGCGCCATGGCCGCGGCCGCGACGCCCGGCAGCCAGCAGGACTTCGTCGTCAATGTCGGCGACCGGGTGTTCTTCGACACCGATTCCTCAGAGCTTTCCGATCAGGCCCGCGCCACGCTCGACAAGCAGGCGCAGTGGCTCAATAACTACAACCGCTACGCCTTCACCATCGAAGGCCACGCCGACGAGCGCGGTACGCGCGAATACAACATCGCGCTCGGCGCCCGCCGCGCCGAGACCGTGCGCGAATATCTGATCTCGCGCGGCGTTCCGGCGCAACGCATGCGCACCATTTCCTATGGCAAGGAACGGCCCGTGGCGCTGTGCAACGATATTTCCTGCTGGTCGCAGAACCGTCGCGCCGTGACCGTGCTCGATCAGAGTTCGTAGCGCGCTACCGCACCGCTAGATCGTAAACGATCGGCGCCGTCATCGGCGCCGATTGCATTTCGCTGCGATGCTTCGCCTTGCCAAGCCGGCGCAGCGGCCGGCCCCGGCGCGGCCGCCATGCGGCCATAGTCACAATTTGGTCTTAGGATGGGCTATGGTAGATACCGGCAAACCAACGAAAATATCGAAAGCGATGATCCGCTCCGCACCCATTTTCGTGATCGCGCTCGCGTGCCTGCTGGGGGCGGATGCCGCCGGCGCGCAGGATTCGCCCAGCGATCTCGTGGCTCGCATCGGCCGGCTTGAAGAGACGATCCGCGATCTCACCGGTTCGGTGGAGCAGCTGCAATACCGCAATCAGCAACTCGAGCAGCAAGTGCAACGCTTGCAGGATCAGATTCAGGGCGGAGCGCATCCGTCGGCTGCCGCCTCGCCGACGCCGCCGACGGCGCCGACGGCGCAGTACGCGCCGCCACCGGCCGCGGGGGCCGCGCCATATTCGCCGCCTGCTCCGACTGCGCAATACTCGCCGCCGCCACCACCTTACGCGCCGGCGCCCGCGCCCGTCGTTGCCAATGCACCGGCGGCGTCCGTCGCGCCGGTTGAAGCGGCGCCGGCGCCCGGCCACGACGCCTTTAATCCGGCGCTCCATCCCAACGCACCCGGCGCGCCGCATCCGCTCGGCACCGGCACTGCCGCGACGGAACCTCCGGCGCCGGTCGCGGAGACGCCCGGGCCGCGCCAACCCGGCGTGCCACTCGACCTTTCGAGCCCCGCCACGCCTCAGGCCGGCGCCACCGCGGGCGGTGCGCTGCCGCCGCCACCGCCCGTCAATCCAAGTGCAACGGGCGCGACCCAGGAGGCGGCGCTGCCGCCGAGCAACACGCCCAAAGACGAATACGATCTCGCCTATGGATATGTCTTGCACAAAGACTACGGGCTTGCGGAGGAGACGTTCCGCGATTTCCTGCACAAATATCCGAGCGATCGGTTGGCGCCCGAAGCCCAATACTGGCTGGGCGAGGCTTTGTTCCAGGACCAGCATTATCGCGACGCCGCCGAGTCCTTCCTCGCGGTGTCCACCAAGTATGAAACCACCGCGCGCGCGCCCGATGCGCTGTTGCGGCTCGGCCAGTCGCTCGCCGCTCTGGGCGAAAAGGAAGCCGCCTGCGCGTCGCTGGGAGAAGTCTTGCGCAAATATCCGCACGCTTCGATCAGCGTGAAGCAGAGCGTGGACCGGGAACAAAAGCGTGTCCACTGCTGAAAAAGCGGTTCGCGACGACGAAGCGAACGAGCTGTTCTCCGGACTTGAAAATCTGCGCGGGTTGATCCTGGCGGTCTCGGGCGGTCCCAACTCCACGGCGCTCTTGGTGATCGCGGCGCGTTGGGCGAAAGCACGCCGGCGCGCGCCGAAACTCGTTGCCGTCACCATCGATCACGGCCTGCGCGCGGCAGCGGCCGGCGAGGCGGCCGCGGTCAAGCGTCTGGCGCGCCGTCTCGGCGTCGCTCACCGCACGCTGCGCTGGCGCGGCAAGAAACCCAAATCCGGTCTGCAGGAAGCCGCGCGCAACGCGCGCTATCGGCTGTTGGCGCAAGCAGCCGAGCGTGCGGGCTGCGGTCATATCCTGACCGCGCACACGCTCGACGATCAGGCGGAAACCGTGCTGTTCCGTCTCGCCCGCGGCAGCGGGCTTGGCGGACTTGCCGGCATGGCGCAGGCATCGCCGCTGCCCAATAGTCCTTCAATGAGCGGGGAAGGCGCGATTTTTCTGGTGCGCCCGCTGCTGCGCATTCCCAAGGCCCGGCTTATCGCAACGCTCGAGGCGGCGGGCGTCGCCTATAGCGAGGATCCGACCAATCGCGACCCGCGCTTTACGCGCGCGCGGCTGCGCAGATTGATGCCGGCGCTGGCGTGCGAGGGGCTCGATGCGCGCGGCTTGGCGCGGCTGGCGATGCGGATGCGGCGCGCCGAATCGGCCATCGAATTCGCCGTCAGCGCCGCGCGCGTCGCTTTGGCGCCGGGCCGCTGGCGGCAACGCGGTCCGGTCGCGTTCGATAGCGCGCGATTCGCGAGCCTGCCTGCCGAGGTGGCATTGCGACTCCTCGGCCGCGCCATCGCGCATACCGGCGACGAGGGCCCGGTCGAGCTTGCCAAACTCGAGACGCTTTATGACAGCCTGCGGCAGGCCCATTCCCGGCTGCGCCGAACGCTCGCCGGCGCGCTGATTACGCTCGATAGCGACCGGCTCACGGTGGAGCGCGCGCCGGCCCGGCGCCCATTAGCCATGCCCAAGAAACGCAACAGAGGCTTTAAGAAATAGCCGTATAATCGGCGGGTTACGGAACGCCTTACCTTGGCAGGGGGCGGCCAGGCGCTTACATTGCCGGATGTGGGGAACGTGAAGCCGCCACGATTTGCGGGCATAGCCGTCGGCCTGCGCTCGGTCGCGGCAAGGACTGAAGATGAACGCCAATCTGCGCAATTTCGCCCTTTGGGTCATCATCGTCCTGCTGCTGCTTGCTTTGTTCACGTTGTTCCAGAACCCGGGCCAGCACACGACGTCGCAGGACATCTCATTCTCGCAACTGCTCAATGACGTCGACCAGGGTCGCGTGCGCGACGTTCTCATCCAGGGTCCCGAAATCCACGGTACCTACAGCGACGGGCGCACCTTCCAGACCTATGCGCCGAGCGATCCGTCGCTGGTGCAGCGCCTCTATAATAAGGGCGTCAGCATTACGGCGCGCCCGCAGAGCGACAACGTGCCCTGGTTCGTGTCGCTGTTGATCTCATGGTTGCCGTTCGTGGCGCTGATCGGCGTGTGGATCTTTTTGTCGCGTCAGATGCAAGGCGCCGGCGGCAAGGCGCTGGGCTTCGGCAAAAGCCGCGCCAAGTTGCTCACCGAAGCGCATGGCCGCGTCACCTTCGAGGACGTGGCCGGCGTCGACGAAGCCAAGCTCGATCTGCAGGAGATCGTCGAATTCTTGCGCGATCCGGCCAAATTCCAGCGGCTCGGCGGGCGCATCCCGCGCGGCGTGCTGTTGGTCGGTCCGCCCGGCACCGGCAAGACGCTGTTGGCGCGCGCCATCGCCGGCGAGGCCAACGTGCCGTTCTTCACCATTTCCGGCTCCGACTTCGTCGAGATGTTCGTCGGCGTCGGCGCCAGCCGCGTGCGCGACATGTTCGAGCAGGCCAAGAAGAACGCGCCCTGCATCATCTTCATCGACGAGATTGACGCCGTCGGCCGCCACCGCGGCGCCGGGCTGGGCGGCGGCAACGACGAACGCGAGCAGACGCTGAACCAGTTGCTCGTCGAGATGGACGGCTTCGAGGCCAATGAAGGCGTCATCTTGATCGCCGCGACCAACCGGCCCGACGTGCTCGATCCGGCCTTGCTGCGGCCCGGCCGCTTCGACCGCCAGGTCGTGGTGCCGAACCCCGACGTGGTCGGCCGCGAACAGATTTTGAAAGTGCACGTGCGCAAGGTGCCGCTGGCGCCCGATGTCGTTCTCAAGACCATTGCGCGCGGCACGCCCGGCTTCTCCGGCGCGGACCTGATGAACCTCGTCAACGAGGCAGCCCTGATGGCGGCGCGGCGCAACAAGCGCATGGTCACCCAAGTCGAGTTCGAGGACGCCAAGGACAAGGTGATGATGGGCGCCGAGCGCAAGTCGCTGGTGATGACGGAGGAGGAAAAACTCCTCACCGCCTATCACGAGGGCGGCCACGCCATCGTCGCGCTCAACGTCAAGGCGACCGATCCGGTGCACAAGGCCACGATCATCCCGCGCGGCCGTGCACTCGGCATGGTCATGCAATTGCCCGAGCGCGACAAATTGTCGATGAGCCTCGAGCAGATGACGTCGCGGCTTGCCATCATGATGGGCGGCCGCGTCGCCGAGGAATTGGTGTTCGGCCGCGAGCGGGTGACGTCGGGTGCGGCGTCCGACATCGAGCAGGCGACCAAGCTGGCGCGCCTGATGGTCACGCGCTGGGGTCTCTCCGAGACGCTCGGCACCGTGTCCTACGGCGAAAACCAGGAAGAAGTGTTCCTCGGCTATTCGGTGTCGCGCCAGCAGAACATTTCCGAAGCGACCGTGCAGAAGATCGACGCCGAGATCAGGCGGCTGGTCGAAGCCGGCTATAACGAGGCGCAGACCGTTCTCACCGAGAAGCGCGCCGATCTCGAAACGCTGGCCAAGGGCCTGCTCGAATTCGAGACGCTGACCGGCGACGAGATCAAGGATTTGCTCCTCGGCAAGCGCCCGAGCCGCGAATCCGTGATCGAGCCGACGACGCCGCGGACCTCGACGGTGCCGACCGCCGGAGCCGGCCGCAATCGGCCGCGCCCGGAGCCCGGCCCGATGGAGCCCCAGACGCAGGCGTGAGCGCGGGCGGTCTTCATCACAGCCAGTGTTTCCCGGATGCGGTGCAGCGCGAAGCAGTGCAGCGCCGATCCTAACTGCCGGCGCGTAATTCGCGCGCGAACGCGCGCGAACGCGAGCGGCCGCGCGCCCGCTTGGGGTACTAGGCTTGCTTCGGTGCAACGGCTCCTCGCAATTTGCGAAAATGCGAAATGAATTCGAGCGGACGGATTAGGCGGCGCGCAATTGCCGTCCGGTACGTATAACTACGAGGGGCTGTTGCCGGTGAGGCAGGCGCGGCCCGCAAAGGCGGAGCCGCGCGGTATGAGTTCAGTCGACATTGAGGAAAGGCGCCGGTCACCGCGTCAGCGCCTTGGACGGTTGGCGACAATCAAACTCGGGGTCGGCATTGCGCCGCGCTACTGCCTGGTCACCAATATCTCCGAAGAAGGAGTCCGGCTTCAGCTCAACGGCATCGAAGTGATCGATGAATTCGTGCTGCTGTTTCCCGGCGGTAGTCCCGCCCGGGACGGCACCTACAAGGTGGTCTGGCGGCAGGGCCGCGACGTCGGCGCCAAGTTCATTAGCTCCGTGATCCAAAACGGTTGAACGAGCAATGCAGTCGTTGTCGCTTAATTCAACCGCAGCTCCGTAATATGCCGCGGGTCGGCCTTCAGCTCGCCCTTCTCGACGCTCTTGACGATATCGGTCAGCACCGCATTGGCGCGGCAGGCGAGTCCGACCTTCTCGCCCTCGCGCACCACGAACCCGTTGAGAAATTCGATCTCGGTGCGCCGGCCTTTCTGCATGTCCTGGCCCATCGAGGGACGCTGTCCGGCCGCGGTGCGGCCTGAAGTCCTTGAAGCGCTGCGCGTCGCACGCGCGCATCGCCGCCTCGTCGCCTTCGCCGGCGCGCGCGATGGTTTCGGGCGGCAGGTGCAGGATTTCCTCGAGCTGATAGCCATGCGCCTGGCCGACGCGGATCGCTTCAGAGCCGAGACGGGTCGAGAAGCGGCGGATCGCATCGTCTTTCAGCATGTCGCCGCCGCCGAGCCCGGTGCAGGCGGAAAGCCCGTTCTGCATGGCGTTGGCGACGAGCTTCGACCAGCGCTCGCCCCACAGATTGTTGGTCACCTTGGCGCTGTCGGAATAAGCGACCAGGCGGCAGATCTCCTGCGCGCGCGCGCGTGATGCGGCCGTGCACTTCGCCGGCGCGGAACACGGTGTGCGCCGCGCCGTGCTTGGCGGCGCCGCGATGGATGAGGCCGGGCTCCGGCAGGTTGACGGTGATGCTCGAGGCGATGCAGCCGAGCGTCTTGCCCCAGCCGACGATGCCGGCGATGGTCTCTTCGTTCATGCAATTCTGCAGCGAGACCACGTAGCCGTCGGGCGCCAGATATTGCCGGATCAGCATGGTCGCCCAGGCGGTGTCGTAGGACTTCATGCAGACGAAGGCGATGTCGACCGGCTTCTCCTTGGCGAGCGCTTGCGCGTCGGTGACGTGCAGCGCGCGCACCGGCACGGTGAATTCCGGCTCCTTCATGGCGTGCGTCACGCGCAGGCCGTGCCTGCGCATGTGCTCGACATGCGCCGGCCACGGATCGATGAAGGTCACGTCCTCGCCGGCCTGCACCATATGCGCGCCGGCATAGCCGCCGACCGCGCCGGCTCCGACAAAGGCGATCTTGTGGCCCATGTTTTCCTCCCGTTCGATCAGCCGCGGAACGCCGCCTTGATCGCTTCGACGCCGCCGCCGGATTTTGCCGCGGCGATGATGCGGGCTTCTTGCTTCATCAGCCCGTCGAGCGCCGCCTTCATGGCGTCGATTTTGTCGGCCGGCACGACCACCGCGCCGTGGCGGTCGGCATGGATGAGGTCGCCGCTCTTGACCGCCATGCCGTGCACGGTCACCGGAATGCCGAACTCGACCACATGCACATAGGCGTGCGACGGGCCGATCGAGCCGGCCAGCATTTGAAAGCCCTCGGCGACCTGCGCGATGTCGCGGATCGAGCCGTTGGTGACGGTGCCGAGGCAGCCGAGCGCCTTGTGCACATTGGTCTGCACTTCGCCCCAGAACGCGCCGTAGCCGGCGGGCTCGTCCTTGTCCTCGATCACCACGATGCTCGGCCGCGGCGCCGCCGCGACATAATCGAGATAGTCCATGCGCTTTTGCATGTAGCTCGGCCCGCTGACCTTATCGCGCGCGCGGATGGTCACCGTTTTGGCGAAGCCGACCATCGGCGGCAGATCGGGAAACGGGCAGTGCAGATGGACGACCGTATAGCCCGCGCCGCGGCGCTCGGGCGCGACGATCTCGATCAGATTGCACACGGTCGGCGTATCGATCGAACGCAGAAATGCGAATTGGCTCTCCGACACCATGGCGCTTCCCCCTTTCATTTCCGAGCTTCATCACTAATCCCACGCGAACGCGACGATCACCGCCATGATCGCCTGCATGGCGACGATCGTCGCGACGCAGCCGGCCAGCCGGCCAAGGTCCAGGCGAGGCCGGTGAGGAAGGCGCCGGCGCTGCCGCCGATATAGTAGAGCGACGCATAGAGGCCGACCGCCGACGAGCGTCCCTCCTTGGCGGTCATGGTGACATAGCCGGTCGAGACGGTCTGGCACACCATGCCGCAGACGGCGCACAGCGTCAGCCCGGCGATGATGATCGCGACCGGCGGCGGCCAGCATCAGCAAGGCGCCGACGATCCATAGCGCGATGATGCCGAGCACGAAACGGCGGCGGCCGAACAGCGCGATGCCGCGGCCGACCCACGGCACCAGCGGACTCGAGACCAGATAGGTGAAGAACAGCGCGCCGAACAGCGTCGGCGAAAACAAATAGGGCGGCGCCGCCAGATGAAAGCTCACATAGGTGAAGGTGGCGATGAAGTTGAACAGCACGCCGAAGCCGATGGCATAGGTCGCGACCAGCCGCCGATCGCGGAAATGCCGCACCATTTGCGCGCAGCGACGAGGACCAGGCCGCCCGAGCGCACAAAGCGCCGCTCGCGGGGTGAGCGTCAACGCCACGATGACGGCGGCGACGAGCGTGAGCAGCGCCACGACCTGAATGGCGGCGCGCCAGCCGATCACGTCGGTCAACACGCCGGGAATGAAACGGCCGGAAAATCCGCCGATGCTCGATCCCGACATGTAAAGCCCGGCGACGCGCGCGACGTCGGTCGGCGGCCATTCGTCGCCGATATAGGCGACCGCGACGGTGAAGATCGGCGGCAGCAGCAAGCCCTGGACAAAGCGCCAGAACACCATCTCCGGCACGCTGCCGACGAAGGTCATGATCACGGTCGGCACCACGATGGCGAACATGGCGGCGGTGATCAGGCGCTTTCGCCCGACGACGTCGGCCAGCGCGCCGGTGAACGGCGCCGTCAGCGCGATGGCGGCCGTGCCGGCGGTCATCAGCGAGGAAATTTCGCCGGCGCCGACATGGAATTCGCGCGCCAGTTGCGGCAACAGCGCTTGCGGCGAATAAAGATTGACGAAGGCGCAAAACCCGGCCGTCGCCACGGCGATGGAGCGCCAATCGAAGGACTTCTGCCGCAAGGACATGCGGTATTATCGGCGAGCCGCGGCACGAAAGCACGACGCTGCGGCGAAAGAGTGGGGGCAAATCCCTCCCTTTTAAGCGCAAAAGCCTTGCCTGGCGGCGCATTTAGACTTCCTTAACGCAATTACGGCATTGCTGCGATGCAGCGTATGACCTACGCGCATAGAATACATGTTCTCCGGACATTTCTGTGCCACACGAAATCGGACTATGTTGCATTGCAATAAGAACAGAAACGATGGGGAAATGCCCTGGAATGTCGGTTCTTGAAAGGAAGATAGTTCATGGCTTACGTCCCAGCTGCCATTGCTTCGCGCGAACTCGCGCGCCGCACGGATTTCAGCGCCCGGCCGCATCGGCCGGCTATGGCGCCGGCTATTCGAGGCAATCCTCGCGGCGCGCCGGAGCGAGGCTGAACGCGAGATCGCTCTCTATCTCGAGAGAACCGGCGGCAAATTCACCGACGACGTCGAGCGCGAGATTGAGAGCCGTTTTCTCTCCAATTGCCGCCGCTGACGCCGGATTCGGGCATTCGCGAAACAGCCGCGAACACGCGCAACAAAAGAAATAAAGGAATAAGTGGAATGTCGACGCTTCCAATTCGCGCCGCAATGGCGCCGTTGCCGGTTCTCGGCTTCGCGCAACTGGTTTCGGGCCTGAGGACGATCCTCGATCTATTGACTGAGGCCGAGTGCTTGGCGTCGAAGGCGCGCCAGCGCTACCCCTTCGCCGACTGATTGGACGCGTTCGCAATCGAACATTACGTCGCAGCGCCGATTACAGTTGGCGAATGGAATCGAAATTCCAGGCCACGGCGCTGGGATCGTTCTCGCCGACGCGCAGCGTGGTGTCGCTGACGAAGCGATACGGCGGCACCGGCAGATTGTACGGCGCCGGCACGCCGCTATAGACGCGGCCGGCCGGATCGTATTTCGAGCCGTGACAGGGACAGAAATAGCCGCCCGGCCAGTCCGACACCGGCGTCGTTGCGTTCGGCGCCGGATAGAACAAGGGGATGCAGCCGAGATGCGTGCAAATGCCGACCAGGATGCCGAATTCCGGCTTGATCGAGCGGTGCCAATTGGCGGCGTAGGGCGGCTGCTGCGTCTGTTCGGAATTCGGATCGGATAACAGCGCGACCATTTGACTGCTCTGCATCAAATCCAGCGTCTGCTTCGAGCGATGGAACACGAAAATCGGCCGTTCCCGCCAGCGCACGACGACCTGGGCGCCCTCCGCGATCTTGCTGACATCCAGGTCGACCGGCCCGCCGGCCGCCAGCGTCGAGGCGTCGGGGTTCATCTGACCGACCAGCGGCACTAAAGTCGCCGCGGCGCCGACCGCGCCGACCGTGGCGCTCGCGATATAAAGAAAATCGCGCCGCGTGACGTCGGGCGCGTGGCCGGCGGTTGATGCAGAAGACCCCGTGCTCGCCATGGCCGGTCCCTTGTGTCGATGCTTAAATCCGCTGCCGCTTATGTCGTCATCGGCCCCGCTTAGTCAATCAGGGGCAGCGCCGGTCCTGGCAAGTTTTACCCCGCAAGTATCGGCCGCGCACGATTTGCGCTATTGAATCCGGGAATGACAGGCGCGTCCCATACCAATTTTCGCCTGGAATAGGGCAGGGCGGATAAGCCTTCGAAGGAGACGCCGATGCGCGGCAAGGACAATTTGCGCAGCGCCGCCGAGGTTCTGGTCGATCAATTGCGCGTCCACGGCGTGCGTCACGTTTTCTGCGTGCCGGGCGAGAGCTATCTCGCGGTGCTCGACGCGTTCCATGATAGCGATCTCGCCATCACCGTCTGCCGTCAGGAAGCCGGCGCGGCCATGATGGCCGAGGCGATCGGCAAGGCGACCGGCCGGCCCGGGGTCTGCTTCGTCACCCGCGGCCCCGGAGCCACCAACGCTTCGCACGGCATCCATATCGCGCGCCAGGATTTCGACCCCCCTGGTGCTGTTCGTCGGCCAGGTCGCGCGCGACACCCGCGAGCGCGAGGCCTTTCAGGAACTCGACTATCGCGCCGTGTTCGGCACGATGGCGAAATGGGCGACCGAGATCGACGATGCCGCACGCGTGCCGGAGATCGTCTCGCGCGCCTTTTACACCGCCGCCAATGGCCGGCCCGGTCCGGTCGTCGTCGCCATCCCCGAGGACATGCTGGTCGAGCGCGTCGCCGTCGACGACGCGCCGCCGTTTGCCCCGATCGAGACCTCGCCGGGGCCGGCCGAGATGGAGAAATTCGCCGCAAATGCTCGGCGCCGCGCCGCGCGCCGATCATGCTCTTGGGCGGCAGCCGCTGGTCGCAAGCGGCGTCCGATCGCTTGGCCCGGTTCGCGCAGCAATATGCGCTGCCGGTGTGTACGACGTTCCGCCGCGGTTCGCTGTTCGACCAGACTCATCCCTGTTACGCCGGCGACCTCGGCATCGGTCCCAATCCGAAACTCCTCGCGCGCATCAAGTCCGCCGATCTCGTCATCGTCGTCGGCGGCCGGCTCGGCGAACTGCCGTCGCAGGGCTACACGCTGTTCGACATTCCGCGCCCGCAGACGACGTTCGTGCACGTGCATCCGGGAGCCGAGGAGCTCGGCCGCGTCTACAGTCCGCATCTGGCGATCCATGCGACGCCGACGGCCTTTGCCGCGGCGCTCGAGCGCCTGGAATTCGCGCACGCGCCTGCCGGCGACGCCAAGGCCGCCCATGCCGACTACATCGAATGGACCGAAAAGCCGACCGCGCAGCCGGGCGGCGTCAATTTCGGTGCGGTCATGGTCTGGCTGCGCGAAAACCTGCCCCCCGACGCCATCCTGTGCAACGGCGCCGGCAACTACGCGGCATGGATTCACCGTTTCTTCCGCTTCCGCCGCTTCGGCGCGCATGTCGCGCCGGCCTCGGGCTCGATGGGTTACGGCGTGCCGGCGGCGGTGGCGATGAAACGGCTTTATCCCGAACGGACCGTCGTCTGCCTCGCCGGCGACGGCGATTTTCTGATGAACGGCCAGGAATTCGCGACCGCCGTGCAATACGATTTGCCGTT
This sequence comes from uncultured Alphaproteobacteria bacterium, assembly GCA_963823225.1. Classification (GTDB taxonomy): domain Bacteria; phylum Pseudomonadota; class Alphaproteobacteria; order Rhizobiales; family Xanthobacteraceae; genus BOG-931. The sequence continues at coordinate 711,274 of CAWGKM010000003.1, forward strand.
GACCGTCATCATCGTCGACAACGGCATGTACGGCACCATCCGCATGCATCAGGAGCGCGAATATCCCGGCCGCGTGTCGGCGACCGATTTGCGCAATCCGGATTTTCCCGCTTATGCGCGCGCCTTCGGCGGCTTCGGCGTCTCGGTCGAGCGAACGGAAGATTTCCCGGCCGCGTTCAAGGCGGCGCAGGCTTCCGGCAAGCCCGCGATTGTGCGTTTGGCCGTCGATCCCGAAGCCATCACGCCGACCGTCACGCTCGCCAAAATCCGCGCCAGATCGCTCGCGGAAAAGGGCGGCTGAAAGGCTTACCGGGGCGCGACGTCACAGTCCTGCCCATTGGGGCGTGATATTCTTCCCCACATTGCATCGGGCGTGACCCCCATTGGGGAGCGCACCTGGCTTACTGCGATGTCGTGCGCTTCGGCGCATGCCTTTGTCTAGGGAGTTGAGCGCGAGTTCGTCTTGCGCTAGGATTTTGCGGATAGAGTTTTCCGGAGAGTTTTCGCGAATGCGAGATGTGCTGGGCTGGCGGAAGAAGTTTGGCGTTATCGGGCCGTCCACCAACACCGTCGTGCAGCCCGATTTCGAAATGATGCGGCCGCCGGGCGTCACCAATCATTACAGTCGGATTTTTACCCCGAACGCTCAAGCGGTGAGCAACGAGACATTCAGCGCCGGGATTCAAGCCATCGGCAACAACGTCCTGGATGCCGTGCGCAGCGTCATGACCTGCGCGCCGGACTATCTTGTGATGGGCATGTCATCGATCACGTTCTACGGCGGCGTCGCGGGAGCGGACGCGTTCGTGGCGAGGATCGAGCGCGAGTCCGGTGTTGGCGTCAGCATCGGCGCGCATTCCAGCACCGCGGCGTTGAAGGCCTATGGCGGCATCAAGCGCATTGCCTTCCTGTCTCCTTATTATCCCGTCGCCAATGCCGAGGTGAGGCGATATTTCACGGAATCGGGTTTTGAGGTCGTTCGCGACATTTATCTGGCGTGCAAAAGCTGGACCGGCATTGCCGAAGTCCCACCCGACTTCTTGCGGAGCAGATTGATCGAGCTCAACGGCGACGGCCGCGATACCGATGCGATCTTCCAGGTCGGAACCAACCTCAGCATGGTGCGTCTCGCCGCCGAAGCCGAAAACTGGTTGGGCAAGCCGGTGATTGCGATCAGTACGGCAACCTATTGGCATGCGCTGCGCCAGAACGGGATCACGGACAAGATTCCCGGCCTCGGGCGCCTGCTCGAAGAATTTTAGCATCGCAATAAGCCGCCGCCCTGGTCGTCAGTGCTTCAGGCGCACGCCCTGGCGCGATGTCCCCTCCGGGTCGACAAGGGTCTTTCAACGCTGTCCAAGCCATGTCCGCTTAAAGCCCCTTAGCAGCCGGCGCGCCATATCCTATTCGACCGCCTTGGCACCGACGTTGATGTTCATATAGACTTGCGCTGCATAGGTAGGGAGAAGAAACCATGCTGAGGACAATCGCCGTAGCGCTGCTTGCAATTGGAATGTCTGTAGGAATGGCTCAGGCGAAGGGGCATAAGGGGCATATGCACATGCACAAGGCCCTCGCGTCGTGTCAAACGGAGATGCAGGCAACTGCGAAATGTGCCTGCGGTCCGGCAAAAACGGTGTGCCATAAGGGCAATTGGTGCCACGCCTTCACAAACACCTGCTCGAAGTAAAGCGTACAACCAGGACGAGGGCGCAAGCTGCCAACTCAGCTTGCGCCCGCCCTGCGCGTAACATCCTCATCGGTTGAGTGATCTACCGATAGGGCGAATCGAGTTGCCCTCCAACATCAACGCCCGATTAATCGGCGTTTGGTTGTGCGTAGGCTTTTTTACGGGCGCGGGCTGGGCGATCGCCGCGTGGCTCGTCGGGCGGGTGTTGTCCACCATCTAAATCATGCGATTCCGCACGGATTTGAAGGCTCGACGCTCGCCCTCGCTTATCGCAGCCGCGCCAGATCGCTCGCGGAGAAGGGCGGCTAGAAAGCCTTGCTAATCACCCTCCTCCTCCAGCGGAGAGGGTAATTATCACTGCGCCTTGATGCCGGCGGCCTTGATGATCGGCCACCACTTGTCGACTTCGGCCTTCTGGAAGGCGTGCAGCGCCTCGGGCGTTTGCTGATCGGGCGGGTAGATCACCTGCGCCAGATCGGTGAGCTTCTTGCGCGTTTCGGGATCGGCGAGCGCGGCCACGACGGCCGCGTTGAGCCTGGCGATGATGGGCTTCGGCGTGCCCTTGGGCGCCCACAGCGCATGCCAGAACGAGAAATAGAATCCCGGCAGTCCCGCTTCGTCGGTGGTCGGGATGTCGGGCGCTACCGCGATGCGTTCCTTGGCAGTGACGGCGTAGGTCTTCAGCGCGCCCGACTGCACATAGGGCAGCGACACCGCCGGCGTATCGAGCTGAAGGTCGGTTGTGCCGGCGAGCAGATCCTGCTGCGCCAAGCCGGCGCTGCGATAGGCCACCATCTGCCAGTTCACGCCGACCAGCTGCTCCATCAAGACGCCGGCGACATGGCTCGGCGAGCCGACGCCGGACGTGCCCATCGTCGCTTTGCCCGCGTTTGCCTTCAGCCAGGCGACCAATTCCTTCAAATTGTTGGCCGGCATGGTCTTGCGGGTGTCGATCAGGAACGGCTGCGTCGCGACCAGCGCGATCGGTTCGAGATCGTTGAGGAGGTCGAAGCCGAGATCGTAGATGGCGCCATTGGCTACGTTAGTTCCCCACATACCCCATTGGATCGTATAGCCGTCGGGCGCCGAGCGTTCGGCGCGCGTGACACCGATGACACCGGCCGCGCCCGATACGTTTTCCACGACCACGGGCTGGCCGAGCCTTACGCTCATGGCCTGCGCCATGATCCGGCCCAACACATCGGTCGATCCGCCGGGAGCAAGCGGCACGATCATCATGATCGGCCGCGACGGATAATCTTCAGCGCTGGCGGGCGCCGCCGCGCCAACACAGAGGCCGGCGGCGATGGCCGCCGCGATAACCGATTTACCGATCATGGTCGTCTCCCGGGGCAGACCTGCGAGAGCTTCCCTATGCCAGAGGAATAGACCGCGCCAAAGGGTAAAACGCCTGCTGCGACGGAATGGCCGCGCGTTGCCGGTTTGGTTGAATCGTGGTTCAGTTATTCCGCAAACGTCATTGCGATTCCTTGCCGCGACGCGCCAATGCCCTATCGCCGCACCGAGAACGTCGTGCGCCGGCTCGCCGCCCGGCACGCGGCCATCATCGCCGCGGCGCGCGCCGCGGCAAGCGACGGCGGCATGGCGGCGGTGCAGATCGCAGCCGTGGCGCAACGCGCCGGCATCGCCGCGGGAACCGTCTATCGCTATTTCCCCGGCAAGACCGATTTGGTCACGGCATTGCTTTCGGAAATATCCGACCGCGAGATCGGCGCGCTGCGCCGCGCCGCCGCCGTCGCGCCCGGGCCGCTCTCGGCGCTGTCGGCCGCGATCGTGACGTTTAGCGCACGCGCGCTGCGCAACCGCCGCCTCACCTTTGCGGCGATCGCGGAACCGGTCGACGCCGAGCTTGATGCGGCGCGGCTTTCCTTCCGCAAATCGCTGGCCGCCGAATTTTCGGCACGCATCGCGGCAGCGGTGGCGGGCGGTCACCTGCCCGAGCAGGACGTGACGCTCGCGGCAGCCGCGCTGGTCGGTCTTTTGATCGAGGCCTTGATCGGTCCGCTCGCGCCGGAGGCGACCGGCGGTGATCGCGACGTGGTGCAGTCGTTGGCGCTTGTCGCCTTGCGCGCGCTCGGCGTCGCCGACGCGCGGGCGCGGGGGTTGGTAGTGGCAGGCATCAGGGATCAGGCATCGGGCACCAGGAATCCTGATACCTGATTACTGATACCCGATATCCGTCAATGCGACATCAGCGCCGGCACCGTCATCGAACGAAAGATCGAGTGCGTCACGCCGCCGAGCACGAATTCGCGCAACCGCGAATGGCCGTAGCCGCCCATGACCATGAAATCGGCACCGCTGTCGGCGGCGTGCGACAACAGCGCATCGGCGACCTCGATGTTGCCGCCGGCAATACGGTGGACGTCGACTTTCAATCCGTGACGGGCGAGATGCTGGCCCATGTCGGCGCCCTCGATCTCGTGCTGTTTGCCGCGTTCGTTGGTGATCATGACGATCTCGACGCGCCCGGCTTTCGCCAACAGCGGCATGGCATCGGCGATGGCGCGCGCCGCCGGCCGGCTGCCGTCCCAGCAGACCATGACGTTGCCGAGCTTGAGCGGCGCCTTCTGGATATAGGGCACCATGATCATCGGCCGGCCGGAATCGAATAAAGTGGTTTCGGCGATGATGTCGTCAACCGTTGAGGTCTCGGGTTCGGCCTGGCCGACAATCGCCAGATCGAAGCGCCGCGCGATACGGCCGAACTGGTCGCCGGCGCCGGCGAAACTGGCGCTGATCGTGAGCGGTTCGGCCGAAAGTCCGGCGCGCGCGGTCGCCGCGGCGAAGCGATCGATGGCGGCCTTCGCCGCGGCTTCGTTGTCGGCCTGCTGCGCTTCGATAATTTCAGCGGGTATATAGCCCGTGCCCGAGACCGGAACGATTGGGTCGAAGACAAAAGCAATCCCGGTCAGGTGCGCGGAGAAGGCGGCCGCGACCGACACCGCATAATCGCTGGCCGGGCCGCCGTCTTTGCTGACGCTGAGATTGACGACGATATCTTTGATCATGGAGCCGTTTCCCCGTATCGGCGATGCCATAAGGCGATCTTATCTCATGTTCGACGGTCGCGGTGGTTGAGCTAGATCAAACGGCCGACGCTGCGCTTTAAATCTATTTCTTGATATTGCCGGCGGCGTCGAACTGGCTGATATAGGCCCACAGGTCGTCGATCTCCTGCTGGTTCTTGATGCCGGCGAACGGCATTTTGGTGCCCGGGATCTTGGCGCTGGGATTCTTGATGTACTCCTTGAACGTCGCTTCGTTCCACACAATTCCCGAATTCTTGTTGGCAGGCGAATAGTCGAAGTTCGCGACCGTGCCGGAATGGCGGCCGTCGAGGCCGTTAAGAAGGGGGCCCACCTTGTTCTGGGCACCGGGGCCGACGGAGTGGCAGGGCAAGCACATATTGAACACCTGCCGGCCCTTCTCGGCGTCCTGCGCCAACGCCGGATGTACCGCGGCGATCTGCGTCATGGCCGCGCCAGCCGCCGCGATCAGTGCCGCCGTCATCGTGGTTCTTGTCATCGCAATCGTTCTTGTCATCGCGTCTACCTTTCCGATACTTGCCGCTGGCGCCCGCGGCAGCCAAGCGAGCCAGGCGCAGCGTGTCAACCGCCATCATTGCCGCGCCGGACCGGGTTTTTCGGGCTATAATGAGCGCGGAAGCATTTAAGAGGTTCCAATGCCCATCTTGATGCCGCTATTCGACCAGGCGGTGCTGGGGCGCCGCGCCGAAATCGTCGCCGCGCTCAAGCGCATCGTGCCCGGCGAGGGCGTCATCGCCGCCGAGGCCGCGATGCGGCCCTATGAAAGCGACGGGCTTACCGCCTATCGTCAGCTTCCGATGGTGGTGGTGCTGCCGGAGACCACCGCGCAGGTCGCCGCCGTACTCGGTTATTGCCACCGCGAAGGCGTCAAAGTAGTGCCGCGCGGGGCGGGAACCTCGCTGTCGGGCGGCGCGCTGCCGCTCGGCGACGGCGTGCTGCTCGGGCTCGCCAAGTTCAACCGCATCCGCGAGATCGATTTCGACAACCGCGTCGCGGTGGTCGAGCCCGGCGTCACCAATCTCGCGGTGTCGCAGGCGGTCCAGCACGCCGGCTTCTATTATGCGCCCGATCCGTCGTCGCAAATCGCGTGCACCATCGGCGGCAACGTCGCGGAGAATTCCGGCGGCGTGCACTGCCTCAAATACGGCATGACCGCCAACAACGTGCTGGGCTGCGAGCTGGTGCTGATGACCGGCGAAATTTTGCGGCTCGGCGGCAAACACTTTGATTCCGGCGGCTACGATCTGTTAGGCGTCGTCACCGGCTCGGAGGGAATGCTTGGCGTCGTCACCGAAGTGACGGTCCGCATCCTGAAGAAACCGCAGACCGCCCGCGCCGCGCTGATCGGCTTTCCCACTTCGGAGGACGGCGGTGAATGCGTCGCGCGCATCATCGGCGCGGGGATAATTCCGGGCGGCATGGAAATGATGGACGGTCCCGCTATTCGCGCCACCGAGGAATTCGTCCATGCCGGCTATCCGCTCGACGTCGAGGCGCTGTTGATCGTCGAGCTCGACGGTCCGAGCGACGAGGTCGATCACCTGCTCGAACGGGTCCAGGGCATCGCCAACCAATGCCGCGCGGTGACCTGCCGCATTTCCAATTCCGAAGACGAGCGGCTGTTGTTCTGGGCCGGCCGCAAGGCTGCGTTCCCGGCGGTCGGCCGCATCTCGCCGGACTATTACTGCATGGACGGCACCATTCCGCGCGCCAAATTGCCGCTGGTGCTGCAGCGCACCAGGGAGTTGTCGGTGAAATACGATTTGCGCGTCGCCAACGTGTTTCATGCCGGCGACGGCAATCTGCATCCGTTGATTCTCTACGACGCCAACAAGCCGGGCGAGCTCGAGCGCGCCGAAAATTTCGGCGCCGATATTTTGCGGCTTTGCGTCGAAGTCGGCGGCGTGCTCACCGGCGAGCACGGCGTCGGCGTGGAGAAGCGCGATCTGATGCCGGTGATGTTTTCCGAGGCCGATCTCAATCAGCAGCAGCGGCTCAAATGCGCCTTCGACGACAAAAGCCTGCTCAATCCCGGCAAAGTGTTTCCGACGCTGCATCGCTGCGCCGAGCTCGGCCGCATGCACGTGCATGCCGGGCGCGTCGCCTTTCCCGACATTCCGCGGTTTTAGAGTTCGCAGTCAGAAGAATTCGCCATGAAGTTCGGTATTTTCAGTTCGGCGCAGGCGAACAGCCGGGATCTCGGCCCGGAAACCGGTCAAGGCTTTCGCGACTGGCTCGATTTCAACGTCGAGGCCGAGGCGCTCGGATTTGAATTCGAGCTTTCTGGTCGAGCATCACTTCACCGGCTGGAACCAGGCGTCCGCGACGTTGATGCTGCTCACGGCGCTCGCCATGCGCACCACGACGCTCCGCCTCGGCTCGGCGGTGATGGTGTTGCCCTGGCACAATCCGGTGCTGCTCGCCGAACAGGCGGCGACGCTCGATCTCGTCTCCGGCGGCCGCTTCGATTTCGGCTTCGGCAAGGGCTATCGGCACAGCGAGTTCAACGGCTTCCAGATCGCTCCCGAAGAGGCCGAAGCGCGCTTCGAGGAAGCGATCGCAGTGATGATCCGCGCGTTTACGGAGCGCCGGCGCTTTTCGCACCGCGGCCGCTTCTGGCATTTCGAAGATATCGTCGTGGAGCCGCCGCCGGCGCAACAGCCGCACCCGCCGTTCTGGGTGGCCGCCGGCAGCGAGCGCTCGATCCGCGCCGCCGCCGCGCGCGGCTTCAACCTGATCCTCGATCAATATGCCGGCGCGGCGCAAATCGCCGAGCGCATCGGTATCTATAAAGCCGAGCGTAAGCGGCACGGCCTGCGCTTTCATCCCATGCAGGTGGCGGTGGCGCGTCAGCTTTACGTCGCCAAGGATGAGGCCGACAAACAAGCCGCGCTGGCGCGCCAAGCTGCCCATACCAAACGCACCGTCGATGTCTCGCGCACGCCCGGCGGCAAGGGCCGAACACGATCCGGCTCGCACGTTCTCGCCTATGCCGACAAGCCCGGCGGCACCGAGGAGAACGCGCTTTACGGCACGCCGGATGAAATCTCCGGCTTGCTTGAGGATTTACGCAGCGCGGGCGTCGATTATGTCTTGCTCACCGTCGCCGGCGGCAGCGCGCAGCTGCGCCGCTTCGCGCGCGAGATCGTGCCGGCCTTTGCGCCTGCTACGCCTGCGGCCGCCGCCGCCGAATGATGGTGGTGCCCGATGGCCGACACCTTAAAACCGCGCGACGCCAAGGAAGTCGAGGAGACGATTGGCTGGGCGCTTGCGCAAGGCAAAACGCTTGAGCTTGTCGGCCACGGCACCAAGCGCGGCATCGGCCGCGCCGCGCAATGGGATGCGACGCTCGATCTCTCGACGCTTTCCGGCGTCACGCTTTACGAACCCGAAGAGCTTGTCCTGTCGGCCAAGGCCGGAACGCCGCTTGCCGAAATCGAAGCGCTGGTGGCGGCAAGCAAGCAAGAACTCGCCTTCGAGCCGATGGATTACGCCGTGCTGCTCGGCGGGGAAACCGGCGCCGGCACGATCGGCGGCGCGATCGCCGCAAATCTTTCCGGGCCGCGGCGGATCAAGGCCGGCGCCGCGCGCGATCATTTTCTCGGCTTCAACGCGGTGTCCGGCCGCGGCGAGACTTTCAAGTCCGGCGGCCGCGTGGTCAAAAACGTCACCGGCTACGATCTGTGCAAGCTTCTCGCCGGTTCCTGGGGCACGCTCGCGGCCATGACCGATGTGACGATCAAGACGCTGCCCAGGGCCGAAACCGAGGCCACGATACTGGTGCTCAACCTCGACGAGGTGACCGCGCGCAAGGTCATGGCGGCGGCGGTGGGTTCGTTCGGCGATGTCTCGGCCGCCGCGCACCTGCCGGCTCGGATTGCCGCCCGGATCGCCGAAACGGCCGCCGCGCAAGCCGCGACGACCGCATTCCGTCTTGAAGGCGTCCCGCCCTCGGTTGCGCAACGCAGGTCGGTCTTGGAAAAGCTGCTGGCGCCGTTCGGCGAGCTCGGCATGCTCGGCGAGGCTGCCTCGCGGGCGTTGTGGCGGGCGGTCCGCGACGTGACGCCATTCGCGGCGAACGGATTGGCGGGCGAGCGCGACCTCTGGCGCATCTCGACGGCGCCGACGCGCGGCACCGAACTTGGCCGCACGCTGGCCGCCGAACGCGACGCGGAGGTTCTCTACGATTGGGCCGGCGGGCTGATCTGGGCCGCGTTGCCGGCGAGCGACGACGCCGGCGCGCCGTTCATCCGTTCGACGCTCGCCGCCGCCGGCGGTCACGCCACGCTCATTCGCGCCCCGGCCGCGGTGCGCGCCGCGGTCGAGGTGTTCACGCCCGAGCCGGCGCCGCTTGCGGCATTGACGGCGCGCGTGCGCAAAGGTTTCGATCCGCAGGGCGTGCTCAATGCCGGGCGCATGTGGGCGGGGGTGTAGCATGCAAACTAGTTTCACCCTGGCGCAGCTTGCCGATCCGGATGTCGCGGAGTCCGAGAAAATTCTACGCGCCTGCGTGCACTGCGGCTTCTGTACCGCGACCTGTCCGACTTACGTGCTCGACGGCAACGAGCTCGATTCGCCGCGCGGGCGCATCTACCTCATCAAGAACATGCTGGAGCACGACCGGCCGGCGACAGCGGAGGTCGTTCTGCACATCGACCGCTGCCTGTCGTGCCTTTCCTGCATGACGACGTGCCCGTCGGGCGTTCACTACATGCATCTGGTCGATCACGCCCGCATCCACATCGAGAAAACCTATCGCCGTCCGCTCGTCGAACGCTTGCTGCGCGCGACGCTCGCCAAGGTCATGCCCTATCCGCGGCGCTTCCGCCTGGTGCTGCATGTGGCGCGGCTGGCCAAACCGTTCGCCCCGCTCGCCGCCGCGATCGGGTTTTCGCGGATCGCCGCGATGCTGCGTCTGTCGCCATGGCGTCCGCCGCACCGGCCGCTTGCGCCGCAGACATTTCCGGCCAACGGCACTGCAACGGCCGCGCGCAAAGCGCGCGTCGCGCTGTTCCCCAACTGCATCAATGATCTGCTGGCGCCCGACATCAACGCCGCCGCGATCCGCCTGCTCAACCGCCACCGGATCGAGGTCGTGATACCCGAGGGCGCGGGCTGCTGCGGCGCGCTCGTCCATCACATGGGCCGGCAAGAACAGGCGCTGGCGCAAGCGCGCGCCAATATCGACGCCTTTACCGCCATGAAGGGCCTCGACGCGATCCTGATCACCGCCTCGGGCTGCGGCACGACGCTGAAGGATTATGGTTTCATGCTGCGCGGCGATCCGGCTTACGCCGAACGCGCCGCCCGCTTCTCGGGTCTGGCCAAAGATATCTGCGAATATCTCGCCGGCCTGCCGCTCAAGCCTACCGGCGACGCGCCAGGACTTATCGTTGCCTATCATTCCGCCTGCTCGCTGCAACACGGGCAGCGTATTACGCGGCAGCCGAAAGAATTGTTGGCAAAGCTCGGCTTCGTGGTGAAGGACGTACCCGACGGTCATCTGTGCTGCGGCTCCGCCGGCACGTACAATATCCTCCAACCTGACATCGCAAGGAGGTTGCGCGAGCGCAAAGTCGGGACTATCGAGAGACTGCGACCCGACGTGATCGCAGCAGGCAATCTCGGCTGCATCACGCAAATCGCAGCGGGCACGGACCTTCCAACCGTCCATACGGTCGAGTTGATCGATTGGGCCACGGGGGGTCCCTGTCCGTCGACGTTGCGGGGGTATCGGCCGCGCGCGCCGATGCACCCGGCCGCGGCGACTGACTGAGCGCAGCTCGGTCGGCGTCGCGTGACAATGCCGGTCTCCGCATGGGAGGCGCACGAATTTTTTATCGGTAGCAAGGATCGGGAGGTCGATCATGGCGAAAAAGGCAAAAGCGAGGAAGAAATCCGCGAGAAAAAAGAAGAAGGCCGCTCCGGCCCGCAAGAAAAAGAGAACGTTGAAAGCGGCGAAAAAGTCGACGAAGAAGAGAAGGGCGAAGAAGGCGGCACCCAAGCGCGTCGCGCCGAAGCCCGCGCCGATGCACGCGGCGGCGCCTTCGCCGGCTCCCGCGCCGTCCTGGCCGCTCCCCTTTGGCTCGGGTTTCGGCGGTGGCGGCAGCGGCAGCAGCGGCAGCAGCGGCAGCAGCGGCAGCGGTGGCGGTGGCAGCTGACGCTTTGCTTTTGCGCAACAGAGCGCTGCGCCCGCGCTGCCGGCCTGCATTGCATAGGCCCAGCGACGCCAATAGCATTGGCGTGACATGAGGATCGGCGGCGTCTGGCCGCCGGTCCTCGATCCCGTTTCCCGGCCGGCGCGAACCGGCCGTATCGCTCAGTTGAGGAGGTGCGTTATGCCGGTAACCTACAACATCCTGCTGATGGGCGCGTCCTACGGGTCGCTGCTCGCGTCGAAGCTCCTGTTCGGCGGTCACTCAATTCATCTGGTCTGCCTGCCCGCCGAAGCCGACCTGATCAACGCCGAAGGCTTCAAGGTTCGCCTGCCGGTGCGCGGCCGCAAGGATCCGGTCCTGCTCGAATCGCGCAAACTGCCCGGCAAGGTGACGGCAGGTCCCGCCGCCGGCGTCGACCCAAAGAAATACGATCTCGTCGGTCTATGCATGCAGGAGCCGCAGTATCGCTCGGCCGGCGTGCGTGAACTGCTCGATGCGGTGGCGAAGTCGCGCGTGCCCTGCATGTCGATCATGAACATGCCGCCGCTGCCTTATGTGAAACGTATTCCCGGCCTCGACTACAAAGCGCTGGAGCCGGCGTACACCGACCCGCGCGTTTGGGATTCCTTCGATCCGAAGACGATCACGTTGAATAGTCCCGATCCGCAGGCAATCCGGCCGCCCGACGAGAAGGTCAATTTTCTGCTGGTCACGCTGCCGACCAACTTCAAATGCGCAAGGTTCGACGACGAAAAAAGCACGGCTATACTGCGCCGGCTCGAGAAGGACGTCGAAGCCGCGCGCTTCGATGCGCCCGAGGGCAAGATCGAGCTGCCGGTCAAATTCAAGGTTTACGATTCGATTTTCGTGCCGCTTGCCAAATGGGCGATGCTGTGCGCCGGCAATTATCGCTGCGTGACCAAGGACGGCATGCGCACCGCGCAGGAAGCGGTGCATAGCGACATCGAGACCTCGCGCTCGGTCTACAATTTCGTCAACGATCTCTGCATCAAGCTCGGCGCCAAGCCCGAAGACCTGGTGCCGTTCGAGAAATATGCCGCCGCGGCGCAGTCGCTGACGCGGCCGGCATCGGCGGCGCGGGCATTGCAGAACGGCGCGCCGTTTATCGAACGCGCCGACAAGCTCGTTCAGCTCATCGCCAGGCAGAAGGGGCTAAGCAATCCGGCGATCGACGCCCAGGTAGCGCTGGTCGACGCGCGGCTCGAGGCCAATCGCAAGAAGCAGGCGGCGTAAGGAAAAGCACTTACGTCACTTCGACGTCCTGCCAGAAGCCGAACCGGCCGCCGACCTCGCTCATCTCCGGGCGGGGCGCTTCGTAGCACCAGGCGGCACGCTCATGTCGCCTGCCGTCGACGACAACGTCGTAGAATTGCACGCCGTGCGGACAGGCCCGATCGTCGGCGGTCTTAGCCGCCTTTTCGAGCCAATCCAGGCGCACCGCCGCGCGCGGAAAGTATTGATATCCCTTACATTCCACGACGTCTTTGCTCTGAGCGACGACGCGGCCGTCAACAACTGCCTTCATGCTCCAGTCTCCGTTCAATCCATCCTGCGCAGCCGTTGTAATAGCCAAGAACGCGCGGGGCGCGTGCTCGATCCCAACCCGGACGAAAATCTCAGGTCAATGAGCAGGTTGGGGACAAAAAGTGTATCCCGCCTGCCACAGGTCCTAAGAAACTGTGAAGTTATCCCGCAAAACGCATAAAAAGTCAGCATTTGCCGACGTTTTGAGCTTGGCTGTTCCCCGGTAAAATTCAAGAATTCATGAAGGTTAAAGCCGCGCGCCGAGCGCTGGCAGGGATTGGGTCCGTAGCGGTTGCCGACGGGGTGCGTCGCCCGATACAGCCAGGGACAGAAGAAGGGGCAAAGTTATGAAGAGAGTCGCTTTATCGTTGGTGCTGGTCGCCGGTCTGGCTGGCTCCACCGCGATGGCCGCCGATATGGCCACCAAGGCCCCGCCGGCGGCGGCGCCGCCGCCCTCGCCTTGGGACGTCGCGATCACCGCGGCCTTGATGACGGACTATAACTTCCGCGGCATCACGCAGTCCGCGCATAATCCGTCGACGCAAGCCGGCTTCGAGCCGCGCTACAACTTCAGCTCCACTTTGCAGGGCTATGTCGGCGTATCGGGCGAGAGCATCGACTTCCCGAATAACGCCGCGGCGGAAATCGACTTCTACGGCGGTATCCGGCCGACCTTCGATAAGCTCGCCCTCGATTTCGGCTTTTGGTACTACTGGTATCCGGGCGGCAATTGCTACGGCGCGGCCAATGTTGGCGGCATCAGCGGGTGCAACGGCCCGGCCGCTGGCGGGGCTGTGCCGAACAAGAATAACGCGGGTCCTTTCCCCGGCAACGAAGTAGTAGCTAACGAGAGCTTCTACGAATGGTACGCCAAGGCGACCTATACGATCAGCGATCAATGGAGCGTCGGCGGCCAGTACTACTACTCGCCGAACGTGGCCGGTACCGGCGCTTGGGGCAACTTCTTCACCGGCAACTTGACCTTCACCGCGCCGGGCTCGTGGTTCCCCGCCAATAGCGGTCTCGGCGGCTATATTTCCGGCGACCTCGGATACTGGGATCTCGGCACGAGCAACATTTTCTACGCCACGGGTGTCGCTCCGTTCGTCAACGGCGTGAAGTATACCAGCTACACCACTTGGGACGCCGGCTTGGGCTGGACCTATAAGGCCTTCACGCTCGATCTGCGCTACTACGGCACCAACCTGACCCAGGCCGAGTGCAACGCCTTCACCAGCGCGTCAAACTCGTCATTCTCGCCGAGCAACGTTACGGCGCAAAATCCCAATGGCCTGGGCTCCAACTGGTGCAGCGCGGCCTATATCGCCAAGCTCTCCTTCGCGACCAACCTCAGCGGCCTCAAGTAAGACCGGCTGAGACTTTCGCAGATTTGCGGCCGGTGGCGGAAACGCCGCCGGCCGTTTCGTTTGTTACTCGCCTCACTCGGCCGCCGACACCAGCGGCACGTCGCGCACTTGCGAGGCGGGCTCGCTCGGCACGACCTCGACGCGGCGGCGGTGGAAGGCGCCGAGCGTCGAGCGGTGGCCGATCGAGATGATGGTCGTGCCCTTGAGCCGGTCCTGCAGCAGCCGGTACAGCATCGCCTCGGCGGGCTCGTCGAGCGAAGCGGTCGCTTCGTCGAGGAACAGGTAATCGGGCGCCTGGAGCAGCGCGCGGGCGACGGCGAGCCGCTGCTGCTCGCCCTGCGACAGCATCCGGTTCCAGTGCGCCTCTTCGTCGAGCCGGCCGGCCCATTCGCGGCAAGCCCGACCGCGCCGAGCACCTCGGCGAGGCGGGCGTCGTCGAACGTGCCGGCCTTGGCCGGGATAGCTGACGGCCGCAGCGAGCGTCGCCACGGGGAAATAAGGCCGCTGCGGCATCAGCATGACCTTGGCGTCTTGCGGCACCGTCACGCGGCCGGATCCGAACGGCCAGATCCCGGCGATGGCGCGGAACAGCGTCGATTTGCCCGCGCCCGACGGCCCGGTCACCAGCACGCGCTCGCCGGGCGCAAGCACGATATGCTCGGCATTGACCAGCGGCTCGCCGTTCGGCAGCCGAACCCTTAAGCTGATCGATCGAAATCACGGTCGCGGCCTGGCGCGGCAACACCTCGATGGCCGGCTGCTTGAGCGCGACTTCGCGGCCGGCCACGATGGCGTCCTCGAATCCGGACAACCGCGTGACCACCGCGCGGTATTGCGCGATCGACTGGTAGGCCGAGACGAAATAGGACAGCGCGGTCTGCACGCTGTTGAAGGCGGATGCGGTCTGCATCAGGCCGCCGAGCTGCATGGCGCCGGAGAAATAGGCCGGGCTGACCATCAGATAGGGAAAGATCACCGAGGCCTGCGAATAGCTCTGGGTGAAGAACGTGAGCTGCTTCTGCCGCTGCATGATGGCGATCCAATTGGTAACCACGCGGCCGAAGCGGCTGAGGTGACGCTCGCGCTCGGCGGCCTCGCCGCGCAGCGCCGCGATCTGCTCGGAATTCTCGCGGCTGCGCACCAGGTTGAAGCGGAAATCGGCCTCGAAGCGCTGTTGCCGGAAGTTGAGCGGAATAAGCGGCCAGCCGATCAAATGCGTGAGCACGGTGCCGATCACCGCATAGAACAGCGCCGCCCAGACCAGATAGCCGGGAATGGCAAAGCGACGCGCCGAACAGATGCAGCGGCGCGTTTTCCGACAGCGTCCATAGAATGACGACGAAAGAGCCCAGCGTCACGCAGGAATTCAATAGCCCGAGTCCGATCGAAAGCGTGTTCTGCACGAACATCTGCAAATCGTCGGCGATACGCTGATCAGGGTTGTCGGCGGCGTCGCCGAGAAGCTGCATGCGGTAATGGTTGGCGGTATTGAGCCATTGCCGCAGATAGGTCTGCGTCATCCAGCGCCGCCAGCGGATCTGCAGCCATAGATTGAGGTAGTTCTGATAGACCGCGAGCACGGTGTAGATCGCGGCGATCACGCAGAAGAACAGGATGGCGCTGACGAAGGCCTCCCAATTGCGGTCCTGCAGCGTATTGTAAAATCGGTTGTACCACTGGTTCAGGATCACGGTGATGGCGACGATCGACAATTCGATCGCGATCACCGCGCCAAGCAGGGCGCGCCCCGGCCAGCGATCCTCCGAGCGGAAATAGGGAATGGACATCCGCCAAATCGTGGCGAGCGTCGCAGCGAGGCGTTTCACGGAAGACCTCCGGCGTTAAGGGGTTGGACGCGGAGCAATAGGCAACGATCGACAAGCATCGCCATAGTTAGCAATCGAACGGGCGAGTCGGACCTGCATCCGGCCTTCTTGGTGCGGTGCAATAACACGAGCCGGCCCCCAACGGCAGTCCTTGCGCGTCGGCTTGCGACAGGTGCACATTGTCGCGCACAATGGCCACGGCCGCGAATTCGCCGGTTTTGCGCCACGGCTGGGGATAAATTTCGCTTTCTTGATGTCGCGTGGCGCGGCACTGTGGCACGGCCCGTCCTCGGGCGAGGGGGACGGGGATGAGACGGCAGAAGCCCTTGGGGGCACTTGGGGAGGAACAGTCCATGTTCACGCAAATACTCGATCCGACCGGAAACCTGTTCTTGACCTGGTTGGTCGCGCTCATTCCGGTAGCTCTGCTGCTGTTCCTGCTGGCGGGCCTGCGCATGTCGGCGTGGCTCGCCGTGCTGATCGGCTCGATCGTCACCTTCCTGCTCGGCACTATGGGTCTGGCAGATGCCGTTCGACGATGGGGTCCGCGGCTTATCTTTACGGCTCCGCCACCGGCGTATGGAACGTCGACTGGATCACGTTTTGGGGAGTGATGCTGTTCAATACGATGGTCACGACCGGCGCCTTCGACAAGCTGCGGCGCTGGCTCATTCAGCAGGGAACCCGCGACGTGCGGGTGCAGACCATCCTGTTCGCCTGGGCGTTCGGCGCGCTGCTCGAAGGGCTGGTCGGCTTCGGCTACCCCTGGGCCTTCGTCGCCCCGATCCTGATCACGCTCGGCATTCCGGCGCTCGACGCCATCCGCGTCGCGGCCATCGCCAACAACGCGCCGGTTTCCTATGGCGCGCTTGGGCGCTCCGATCATCGCGCTCGCCGCGGTGACCGGCATGCCGCTCCTTGCGCTGGCTGGCTCGGTCGGCAAGATCGTGGCGATCGTGGCGCTGCTGCCGCCGTGGGTGCTGCTCTATCTCGTCAGCGGCAAGGAGGGCATAAAAGGCGGCTGGCCGCTCGCCATCGTCGGCTCGCTCGGCTACATCGCCGGCCAATTGCCGACCTCGATCTATCTCGGGCCGTATCTGCCCGACGTGATCGGCGCCATCGTCTGCTTCTTCTGCCTCTTGGTCCTGCTCAAATTCTGGCATCCGGCGCGCACGCTCGGCTATGGCGGCGTTCCGATCACCGCGGCGCAGGAAGCGCAGGCCGAGGGCCATGGGCTCACGCCCGGCGAAGTGTTCCAGGGCTGGCTGCCGATCATCCTACTGATCCTGATCGTCGTCGCCTGGACCGGGCCGTGGTCGAAGCTGCCGGCAATCGTTGTGCTCCACCTGCAGGTCACCGCCGCCACCACGTTGACACCGGGCGGAACCATCGCCGCCATCTTCAACTGGACGCCGTTCGTCGGCGGCAGCGCGGTCCTGGCCTCGTGGATCGTCGTGGCGCTGGTGTTGCGGATCAGCGGCGCGCAGCTCGCCCAGATCTGGAAAAAGACCTGGTCGCAGGTATGGGGCGCCTGCCTGGTCGGCGTCTTCATCTTCGGCCTCGCCTATGACTTCAACTACTCGGGCATGGCGGGTTCGCTCGCCAAAGCCTTCGCCGAGCTCGGGCCATACTTCATCGTCGTTGCGCCCATCCTGGGCTTTATCGGCGTGGCGCTGTCCGGCTCGAACACCTCGACCAACGCCATGTTCGGCAAGTTCCAGGCGCTGGTCGGGCAAGTGCTGGGCATGCCGCTGATGCTGTTGCCGACGCTGAACTCGATCGGCGCCGAGATCGGCAAGCCGATCGCGCCGCAGACCGCAAGCGTCGGCGTGTCGACCAGCGAGTACGTGCGCAACGAGGGCGAGGTGATCCGCCACAATTTCGGCTGGACCATGGTGGTGCTCATCTATGTCGTGCTGATCGGGATCGCGTGCTATCTGTTCTTCCCCGGCATCGCGGCGTTGCCGCACGCTTGAGCCGGCAAAGCCTAGACTGAAGCGTTTTGGGGCCGCCTGTCGCGGCCCCATTTCGTTGCGCCTCACAGCGGAGACGATAATGCGTTTTGCTTTGGCCGGTTTGCTCCTGTTCTCGGCGAGCGCTCTGCCTGCGAAAGCGACCGAGCCGTTTCCGTTCGGCAGCGAGTTGATGCTCGATGCCGCGCCGATGCCGGGCTCCAAGCGCATCCCGATGCTCGAAATCGACGACGACGGCTCTGCCACGATCGATCTGTGGTGCGCGAGCCTGCGCGGCCAGGCCACGGTCGGCGACGATTCGATCGCCATCGTGCCGGGCCAAACACAAACCGACCTGCCGGCGGCGCAATGCGAGCCGGACCGGCAATCGCGCGACGCCGCGCTTGTTGCGGCGCTCGCCCAGGTCACCAAGTGGCGGCGCAAGGGCGATCTCGTCGAATTATCGGGCGCCACCACGCTGCGCTTCCGGCTGCTGACGAATTGAACGCGTTGCCCCTCCCCCTGGAGGGGAGGGCGGATAATGCAAATCCGTTCTCGCGGCGCGCGCGCACTCCCTCTCCCCGCAGGGGAGAGGGTTGGGGTGAGGGGGTTCGGACGTACGAGAAAAGCCCCGGCATCCGAACCCCCTCACCCGGATTGCTGCGCAATCCGACCTCTCCCCTCCGGGGCGAGGTGAAAATAGTATTCCCTTCTCGCGGCGCGTATGCGCGCGCAAGTTTGTCAAACAGCCAACGATTCCGACCGTCATTGCGAGCGAAGCGAAGCAATCCAGTGCAGCGGTTCGGTTCTGGATTGCTTCGTCGCGGAGCCTGTCATCGGGCCGGCCACTTCGGGCCGGACCCGTTGGCTCCTCGCAATGACGAAAGAAATAAGGAAGCGGAACGCCGGCAGACGCAGTGTCTCATGAGGCCGTGCCAGCGGGCACGGCCGCGCGCCACGGAAAGGCGGCTTGCGCCGCCCTTCCGCTGTCGGGCGCGCTCGCCTGCCGGCGTTCCACCACGGCGCTTGCGGCAGCGACCGAACGCCACCGCTCAACTCCAGTCACGCGCTTCCCGGGACGGTACTAGTGGATCACGTCTGACATTTGAATCCTTGAGGGGATTCCCTGCGGACTGAATGCATGCGAGTTTGGCGCATGCGAACCGGAATTTCCATCACTCTCAAGCCTGCGGATCGCCGCCGCCTGAAGGCGCTCGCGCGAGATCGCAACACCCCGCACAAGCACGTCTGGCGGGCTGAGATCGTCCTGTTGAGTGCGGACGGTATCGGCACCAATGAAATCATGCGCCGGACCGGCAAGTCGAAAACCTGTGTCTGGCGCTGGCAGGAACGCTTCATGGAGGCGGGCTACAACGGCCTCCTGCACGATAAAACACGCCCGTCGCGCATCCCGCCGCTGGGATCGAACATCACCGAACGCGTCGTGGCCCTCACCCAGACCGACCCGCCCACCGAGGCGACCCACTGGACTTCCGCGATGATGGCGAAAGTCGTCGGCATCAGCGCGAGTTCCGTCCAACGCATCTGGCGCGCGCATGGCCTGCAACCGCACCGGGTCAAACAGTTCAAGCTTTCTACCGACCCGCGCTTCGTCGACAAGTTGCGCGACATCGTCGGCCTCTATGTCGATCCGCCCGCCCATGCCGTGGTCCTCTCGGTCGATGAAAAGAGCCAGATCCAAGCGCTCGACCGCACCCAGCCCGGCTTGCCGATGAAGAAGGGCCGTGCCGGGACGATGACCCACGACTACAAACGTCACGGCACCACCTCGCTGTTTGCGGCCCTCAATGTCCTCGACGGTACCGTCATCGGGTGCAACATGCAGCGCCACCGGCACCAGGAGTTCATCCGCTTCCTCAACGCCGTCGAGGCGCAGGTGCCGGCGCGAAAGGAAATCCACGCTATCGTCGACAACTACGCAACTCACAAGCATCCGAAGGTGCGCCAATGGCTGGCTCGGCATCCCCGCTGGACCTTCCACTTCACGCCCACATCGGCATCCTGGCTCAACGCCGTCGAGGGCTTCTTCGCCAAGCTCACAAAGCGGCGATTGAAGCGCGGTACCTTCCTATCGGTCGTCGACTTGCAGGCCGCCATCAATCGCTTCGTTATCGAACATAATGCCGAACCCAAACCCTTCACTTGGACTGCTGATCCCGACAAAATTATCCAGGCTGTCAGACGCGGGCACCAAGTGTTAGATTCCATCCACTAGGTAGGAACGGGCGTTACCCGTCCCCGGCCGTCCTACGGTGCAGCGGGCGATCAAGCCCGCAGGCCGGTCATCGTGCCGGCCGGGCGTTTCTACCCGGAGCCGCCCGGGAGCGGGGCTGACAACCCCGCCCGCGGGAACCGCCTCGCCCCTGTCCGCCGGCGTCACCCGGCGGCGTCCTTTTGGGCGAGATTTGATTCGCACCAATATCACTGAAATGGTGACGGATGTCAAGATCAGTCTCCGTATGCGTGACCGCAAATGCGAGCGTTGGGGATTTTTGGCGGGTACGTGGTAAAAAGGTTATGGAAATCAATAGCTTCTGAAGGGCCTAAAAAGCCTAAGATTGGTCTCGGGGGTGCCCGCCGGATAGCCGCCGCCGCTTGCGGCGTGATGGAGCTTGTTTTGCCTGACGATCTATCATCTTACGGATCAACTCTATTCGACGCACACACGGCAGTTTGGGTTTATGAGGCCATGACCGACGCGCTCCGGGAATGGGAGCGCCGTTCTGACGCTCGTACTCGCGCCAAGCGATCTGCTTCGTTACGAAATCGACGTAATCATTTAAATTCAAAAAATCGTTCTGGCCTGCACCCGGTTTGGTTGACACCCGCCTAAGCGAATCCCGCCTGCATCTCGAACTCCACGGGACTTAGATATCCGATCGTCGAATGCCGACGCTTCGGATTATAGAAGCATTCAATGTAGTCGAATACGTCAGCCTTGGCTTGGTCGCGCGTGCGATAGGTTTTGCGCGCTGTGCGCTCGGTCTTCAACGAGGAGAAGAAGCTCTCCATCGCCGCATTGTCCCAGACGTTGCCCGCACGGCTCATCGAGCAGACGACGCCGTGGTCGGTCATCAGCTTCTGGAACTGCTCGCTGGTGTATTGGCTACCGCGATCGGAGTGATGCAGTAGCGCGTCGGGCTTGCCTCGTCGCCAGATCGCCATCACCAGGGCATCGGTGACGAGCTGGGCCGTCATCTCAGCACTCATCGACCAGCCGACCGCGCGCCGCGAGAACAGATCGATCACCGCAGCCACATAGAGCCAACCTTCCGCTGTCCAGACATAAGTGAAGTCAGCGATCCATTTGCGGTTGGGAGCGGGCGCTTCGAAGGTGCGGTTGAGCACGTTGGGAGCGACGGCGGCGACCTGCCGCTCACCCAGATCGGGCGGCAGTCGACGCCGGCGCGGACGGGCTTTGAGAGCCTGTAGCCGCATCAATCGCTCGATCCGGTGCAGGCCACATGATACGCCCTCCGCAAGCATGTCGTGCCACACCCGCCTGGCGCCATAGGTTCGATCGCTGGCGAGGAAGCTTGCGCGAACCTTGGCGCCCAACTCCTCATCGCTCCGGCTGCGCTGACTGCGCGGTCGTGTCAGCCAGGCATAGAACCCACCCCGCGAGACACCGAGCGCCCCGCACAACCAATCCGCCGGCCAGATCCCCCGGTGCTTCGCGATGAAGGCGAACTTCACGTCGATTCCTTCGCGAAGTAGGCCGCGGCTTTTTTTAGGATGTCGCGCTCAGCCTTCAGCCTGATCACCTCGCGCTTGAGCTGCGCGATCTCAGCCTGCTCCGGCTTCATCTGACCTTGGCCGGGAAACGCATGCTGCGGATCGTCCGCTTGCGCCTTCACCCAACTGCGCAACTGTGACTGATGCACACTAAGATCCTGCGAGGCCTGGGCATACGACACGCCCCGCTCGTTGATCAGCCGCACAGCCTCAAGCTTGAACTCGCGTGTAAACTTCCGCCTTTCCATGACTCACCTCCGGTCCCATAAAAACACCTAACTCGGTGTCTTCGGAACCGGGTGCAGGCCAGTTTGCTACTTCTAGAATGGTTAGAATATCGCTCAGAGGCCGCAAGACTCGGAATTTTTGTAGATTGGAGCAAGGAAAAAGCCGACGAACTATTTGAAAATAAGGAACTTGATACATTCAAGAAAGAAATAAGCGAACTGCGGCTTGCGATCCGCAACGAACGCAATGAACGTTGGAAGTTTTGGGAACTTAGATTAAAAGTTCTGACGGCTTTTGCCGTCGCCCTGACAGGAGCAATAGGCGCCGCAATCGGTCTCGTCGCAACCTTGCGGAAATAAACTCGGGGCTGGCCCTAATTCCCAGTCAAATCGTATTTGGCGCGTAATTCTTTGATTACTTGAAATGCCGCATTTGGAGGCGTCAGTTGTCCGTGCATCGTGAACGTGGCATCCCAATTAGGCTGATGCGCTGCGGCTACTGGCCTCGTAATTGCAACATCAACAATATCGTCCAAATCTGGATACTGCCTGATCTGTCGCATAATCATTGCGGTCAGTTCCTGACGAGTTTTTTGCTCTTTTGCGCTCATTGTTTACGTCTCCCATGCAATCCTCCCCACATCATCCCACAAGACGCGCGCTCCTGATTGTGAACGCCGTCCCGCTATTTCGGAATATGCGGAGCATACCACGTCAGAAAAGCAAATACGGCATTCAATCCGGACGTAATCGCAATCGCAAGGACCGACCACCACATATATTTTGTCGCATTGATTTGGGCACGAGTTTGTCGCCGCATAAATTCCGCAGATGCCATGGTGTGAGTGATCGAACCTGGTTGCGCATTCCCCATGTCGCTAGCAAGATCAAGCAAACTTTTTTTAACCGGTTCCCATGCCATCGTTTTCCTCCACAGTATCGGGTGGTGCCAGCGGGCCAAATCGTATAGTGTAATTGTCCTGTGCCGCAACCTACGAGGTCCGATCATGCTTGTGTTGCCGCAACCGAATAATTCTCGGCTCAGAGTTCCGAATTTGCCGAATACCGTTCGGCTGCTCGAAGCCTTTGGCTTCTTTCCTAAGCACTATGAGGGATTGACGGTCCTGATGGAACGCCAATGTCCAGACGACAATGGATATGAAGGAGCATGGCAGGCGCGAGCTGCCGCGCCGCGAGAATTTGAACAGATAGTTCAGCGACAGATCCAAGTCGTAAACTGAAATCGGCCCGGACGGTCGCTCAAGGAATTGAGGTCGGGAACGTTCTACATCGGTGCTGAGACTGTCCACCGTGTGATTTGAGACAGAATGAAAAGGGCGCGGCCTCGGCCGCGCCTTTTGTTTGTTCGTGATTGCGGGTAACGATCCCGGTTCTGCGGCGCACCGTTTCACGCTGCGCCGCGCCCGGGATGACGCTTCGCGTCAGTAGCCCATGCCGCCATTCGAAGTCGGCCTTGGCCGACTTCGAACATCAGAGATTCATTGGGTGGATGGGCTTAGAAGCCCATGCCGCCCATGCCGCCCATGCCGCCGCCGCCCGGCATTGCCGGCATGGCGGGGGCTTCCTTCGGCAATTCGGCGACCATGGCCTCGGTCGTGACCAAAAGGCCGGCGACGGAGGCGGCGTCTTGGAGCGCCGTGCGCACCACCTTGGCCGGGTCGACGATGCCCTTCGCGACCATGTCGACGTATTCCTCGGTCTGCGCGTCGAAGCCGTAGGTCTCCGACTTGCTGTCGAGAATCTTGTTGACCACGATCGAGCCCTCGACGCCGGAATTCTCCGCGATCTGGCGCAGCGGCGTCTCCAAGGCTTTGAGCACGATATTGATGCCGGCTTGGACGTCGGCATTGTCGTTATGCAGCCTGCCGATCGCCTTCTTGGCGCGCAGCAGAGCCACGCCGCCGCCCGGCACGATGCCTTCCTCGACCGCGGCGCGGGTGGCGTTGAGCGCGTCCTCGACGCGATCCTTCTTCTCCTTGACCTCGATCTCGGTGGCGCCGCCGACGCGGATCACCGCGACGCCGCCGGCGAGCTTGGCGAGCCGCTCCTGCAGCTTCTCGCGGTCGTAGTCGGAGGTGGTCTCCTCGATCTGCGCCTTGATCTGACTGACGCGGCCTTCGATGTCCTTCTTCTTGCCGCCGCCGTCGACGATCGTGGTCTTCTCCTTCTCGATCACGATCTTCTTGGCGCGGCCGAGCATCGCCGGCGTGACGCTCTCAAGCTTGATGCCGAGATCCTCGGCGATGAGCTGGCCGCCGGTCAGGATGGCGATGTCTTCGAGCATGGCCTTGCGGCGGTCGCCGAAGCCGGGCGCCTTCACGGCGGCGACTTTCAGCCCGCCGCGCAGCTTGTTGACCACAAGCGTTGCCAGCGCCTCGCCTTCGATGTCCTCGGCGATGATGAGGAGCGGCTTACCGGACTGCACCACCGCTTCGAGGAGCGGCAGCATGGCTTGCAGCGCGGAGAGCTTCTTCTCGTGCAGCAGCACGTAAGCGTCTTCGAGCTCGGCCACCATCTTCTCGGCATTGGTGATGAAGTAGGGCGAGATGTAGCCGCGATCGAACTGCATGCCCTCGACGATCTCGACGTCGGTCTCGAGCGCCTTGGCTTCCTCGACCGTAATGACGCCCTCGTTGCCGACCTTTTGCATCGCGTCGGCAATCATCTTGCCGACGGTGGCATCGCCGTTCGAGGAGATGGTGCCGACCTGCGCCACTTCGGCGGACGAGCCGACCTTCTTGGAGCGCTTCTTGATGTCCTCGACGACCGCCTTGACCGCGAGATCGATGCCGCGCTTGAGATCCATCGGGTTCATCCCGGCGGCGACCGATTTGACGCCTTCCTTGACGATGGCATAGGCGAGCACGGTCGCGGTCGTGGTGCCGTCGCCGGCCTGGTCGTTGGTCTTCTGCGCCACTTCGCGCACCATCTGCGCGCCCATGTTCTCGAACTTGTCGTCGAGCTCGATCTCTTTGGCGACGGTGACGCCATCCTTGGTGATGCGCGGCGCGCCGAACGATTTGTCGAGGATGACGTTGCGGCCTCTGGGGCCGAGCGTCACGCGCACCGCATTGGCGAGCGTCTCGACGCCGTGCAGCATCTTGTCGCGCGCATCGGTGGAAAATTTTACGTCTTTCGCGGACATTTTAGTTTGCTCCTGTTTCAGTCCTCACCCTGAGGAGCGAGCGGCGAAGCCGCGAGCCTCGAAGGGTGTTGCTCAGTGGCCTCATCCTTCGAGGCTCGCCATCGCAGCCAAGTATACGCAGGCTGCGCCTGCTATGGGCGAGCACCTCAGGATGAGGGGTTAAGTGTTCAGGCGATGACGCCCATGATGTCGGACTCCTTCATGATCAGGAGTTCCTCGCCGTCGAGCTTGACTTCGGTGCCGGACCATTTGCCGAACAGCACGCGGTCGCCGGCCTTGACCGCGATCACGATCAGCTTGCCGTTCTCGTCGCGGCCGCCGGGACCCACCGCAACGACTTCGCCTTCTTGCGGCTTCTCCTTGGCGGTGTCGGGAATGATGATGCCGCCCTTGGACTTTTCCTCGGCACCGATACGCCTGACGACCACCCGGTCATGGAGCGGCCGGAACTTCGTTTTCGCCATATTCACCCTCATTGCCCTACCGCCTTGCGCAACGCTGGTTGCGGAACGCTTGGCGGCTGCGACGTTAGAAAAAAGCGCTTGTTTACAGTGCCTTAGCACTCTTAACGATTGAGTGCCAGCTAGCCACGCGGGGACATAGGGTGTCGGCTTGGCAGTGTCAAGGCGGCCGGCGGGCGCATGGCGGATGGCGAATTGCAAATCGCAAAACGCGTCCACTTGCCATTCGCTACGCGGCGTTCGCTGATAATCTCCGCCGCCGGCAAAGCGGCGAAGCCGCCAAATCGGAGCCGTAATCCTGGCCGACCTTCGCCTGGGCGGGGGGCGGTTTGAAACAAAGTCGAAAGGTCGAGGCGGTAGAACGGCCGCGTGCGCCTTGGAGGGGACTCGTCATGCGTGCTTGGCTGCGTCATTTGCCATTGGCGGCGAGCATCGTCGCCGTTGCCGCGCTCGCGCTTTCGGCCTGCACCTCAAATCCGCCGCCGGGACCCGAGGCGCAAACGCCGCCGACGATGACGGAACCGGCAATTCCGTCAAAGTACCGGCCGGAGGACGTCGTCGGCCGCTGGGGCTATGGCGCCTTTCACAAGGACGAGGATTTGGCGCGCACGGCGGCGGCGGCGCGCGGCCAATGCGGCCAGCCGGTCGAGATCACGCGCGGGCCGAACGGCGGCGTCATGATGTATCTCGCCGACTCGCGCGCAATTGCAGGAATTGCAGCTCAAGGGCTCACCCAGCGGCAAGAACTATATCGGCCCGCCCGGCGATCCCGGCGGACCGCAAGACCGCGAAATCGTGTCGTTCGACGGCCGCACCATGGTGCTGCGCTGGATGGATCCGGAAATCGCCAGCCGTTATGGCACCGGCGTCTATGTGCGCTGCGCGCCCGAAGGCATGGGGCGCGCCGCCGGCAAGCCGCCGATGAAGCCGCCGGCGCAGTAGGGCTTTCGTCATTCCGGATTGCCGCGACAGCGGCAAGTCCGGAATCCATAATCACGAACCGTGGCTATGGATTCCGGGCTCCTCGCTTCGCTCGGCCCCGGAATGACGGACCAATAAATGCCGACCGCTCGCGAATTCATCTTCGGACCTTGGCGCGCGGTGAGCGTGCTCGGCGTGACCGAGATTTTATCCTGGGGCGCGTTGTTTTATCCGCCGGTGCTGACCGTGCCGTTGATCGCGGCCGATCACGGCTGGTCGCGGGCTTTCGCCATGGGCGGATTTTCCCTCGGCCTGTTCGTCGGCGGGCTGTGCTCGCGCTATGTCGGTGCGACCATCGATCGCCTCGGCGGCCATATGGTGATGCCGATCGGCTCGCTGCTTGGCGCGGCGGGCCTGGTCGGTCTCGTCACCGCGGCGAGCGCGGCGGCTTATTTCGCGGTCTGGACGGTGCTCGGCGTCGCCATGGCGGCTTCGCTGTACGATCCGGCTTTCGCCACGCTCGGCCGCATTTTCGGCGCGGCCGCGCGGGCGCCGATCACGACGTTGACGCTGGCCGGCGGCTTTGCCTCGACGGTGAGCTGGCCGGCGACGCAATTTCTCATCGACCGCGTCGGCTGGCGCGGCACTTATCTGGTCTATGCCGCATTGCTCGCCTTGGTCGCCGCGCCGTTGCACGCTTTCGCGCTGCCGCGCCGGCACGCCGGCGGCGCCGCGCGCGCGGTGCCCGCGCTTGCCGCCGAGCGCAAACCGGCGACCGTTGTGCCGGCGCACGGTCTCGCTTTCGTGCTGGTCGCCGCGGGTTTCGCGGCCTACGCCTTTGTGCCGTCGGCATTGTCGGCGCAGCTGCTCGCCATTTTCCGAAGGTTCGGGCTCGCGCCGGACACCGTGGTCGCGATCGGCATGTTGTTCGGGCCGGCGCAGGTCTTGGCGCGCGTCTGCGAGCTTTTCTTTGCGCGGCGACTGCATCCATTATGGATCGCGCGCTTTTCGATCGGGCTATTGGTCGCGGCCTTCGTGCTGTTGGCGCTGATCCCATTCTCCGCCGTTGCCGCCGCGGCATTTGCCGTGATGTACGGCATGGCGAACGGTCTGTTGACCATCGCGCGCGGCACGGTGCCGCTCGCTTTATTCGGCGCGGCCGGCTATGGGCGGCTGGTCGGGCGGATCGGCGGCCCGTTTTTGGTGGTGCAGGCGCTGGCGCCGGTGGTCGTGACCTATGTCGCCGATCGCGCCTCCGACGCGATCGGCCTTACGCTGGTTGCCGGCTTCGCCGCAGCGGCGTTGCTCTGCTTCCTGACGATCAGGAGACCCGGCTAGGATAAGGCGGCAAAGCTAGCCGTCGAACATGCCGTCGATGTCGCTTTGCGCGATATGGCCGTGGTCGATGTCGAGCCGCGGGCCGTGCAGGCGCGGTGAGGCGTGGCCGGTCGACGCCGGCGGCGCGGTCTCGATCCGGTCGAGCACGCGGGCGACGTGATCCTCGATCAGTTTAAGCATGGTCAGCGCTTTGTCGACGCGTTGGCCGATGAGATCCTGAAAATTGCAGGCCTCGAAAATGCGGATAACGAGATCGGAAATGTCCTGCGCCAACTCGCGCTCGAGCTTGCCCTTCAGCGCGGCCGAAAGGTTGTCGGCCAATTGATCGATTTCTTCGGCGGCGGCGAGAATTTTTTGCGTCGCCTGCGCGGTGCCGGCGGTCACGGCGTCGAGTTCGCGGGCGATGCGCGTCAAATGCGCCGGCTGCGGCGTCTCGATATTGCCGCCGACGCGGTCGGCTTCGCGCTCGCCGATCGCGCCGGCGATTGGGCGCCGCCGCGCCGCGGCGGTTTGTTCGATACGGAAAACCTTGCGTGGTTCGGCCATTTCTTGTCCGACCAGGTGGGTACTATCGAGGATGATCTTTCTGGATCGCGCCCCGTCGAAGAATAGAATTTTCCCGCTTAATAGGGCGTTCACGCCTCCCCGCCGTCGTGGCTCCGCGCCGGCGCAAGACGGCAACCTCCGATTAACCAAAACATCCAACCATTGACACAAAATAAACCGTAACTTGATGAACAATGTACCAATAAGGCGGCGGCGCAATTTATTTACCAAACAGTCGAGGTTTGCGGGCGTAGTCGCCGGATGAGCGTGCGCGCGGCTTGCGCTGAGGGTCGGCGCGCAACGGGCTCAGTGTGAAACTTGCGTAACGAGTAACCAAAGAATGCGGCGGATCTGGTTCACTGCGCTCGTTGCGAGCGCGCTTTGCGGGTCGGCTTTCGCCGATCCCCTCCAAGTCACCTACTATCCTTACGTCGCGAGCCAGCCGGTTTATGCGACGCAGCCGGCGCCGGCTGCGCCCCGGCAATATTATGTCTACGCGCCCCAGCCGCGCTATGCGGCCGCGCCGGCGAACTACGCCGTCGTCCCGCAGTCTTACGCGGCGGCCGCGCCGCAAACCTACGCGGCGGCTGCGCCGCAAACCTACGCGGCGGCTGCGCCGCAAACCTACGCGGCTGCTGTGCCGCAAACTTACGCGCCGCCGGCCCCGACCGGTCCCGGCGGCGGCGGCTTCCTCGAGGCGATCTTCGGCGGTCCGACGATCGAGGTTCCGGTTTCGCACGTCTATCCGCTGCTGCCGGGCTACCAAGCCCCGCAACCGCAGCCCGCCGCCATCGCCCCGGCACTGGCTTCCGCGCCGGCGAACCCGCCCGACGAATCGAATTATCCGGTCGATCCGAAATTCCAGCGTCAGGTCGTCGACTATCACGGCGACGAACCGCCGGATACGATCATCGTCGATACGCCGAACAAATTTCTGTTTCTGGTCGAGGACGGCGGCAAGGCGCTACGCTACGGCATCGGCGTCGGCCGCCCGGGCTTCACCTGGTCGGGCGTGCACACGGTCACCGCGATGAAGGAGTGGCCGGATTGGACGCCGCCGCCGGAAATGATCGAGCGGCAACCTGGCCTGCCGCGCTTCATGCCCGGCGGGCTCGGCAATCCGCTCGGCGCGCGCGCGCTGTATCTCGGCTCGACGCTCTACCGCATCCATGGCTCGAACGAGCCTTGGACCATCGGCAGCAACGTGTCCTCGGGCTGCATCCGCATGCGCAACGCCGACGTCGAGGACCTCTACAACAGGGTGAAGATCGGCACCAAGGTCGTGGTGCTTTAGGCGAGCGCGACGCCGTGCGCGGCGAGCAGCCGCGGAAAAGCGTCGTCGCGAAAGAACGCGTATTCGCGCTGCCGTAAATCGGTCAGCGGATCGAGCCGCCGCAATTCGCCGTCGACTTGCCCCGGATGGCACATCACGACGCCGCCGTCCGGCAGACCATCGAGGAAGCCCGGAAATAGTTTTGCGTAATCGGCGCGCGCGGCAAACCCATAAGTGCCGGCGAACGCCGGATTGGTGCGCATGCCGTGTCGTACGGCAAGGCCGCGCAAGCGCGCGCTGAGCGCGTCGAGCACGAGGCCCTTGGGATCGGCGAGGCTTTTGCGCGCCAAAGCGGGCCGGCCGCATTGGCGCAGCCACGCCTGCGGCGCGGCTTGCTTGACGACGCGCAGGACCGCGTCGCGAATTTGCGGAAACAGGTGAATATGCTGGTGGCCATCGACGAAATCCGGCGGGCGGGCGAACGCGGCCAGGAAGGCCGCGAACTGACTGGAAATTTCGGCCTCCAGCGGCTCCGGCTTCAGCGCACGCGCCAGCGCGCGGCCCGCCATCGCCGGCAGCGGCAGGAACGCGCCCCCGCGCAGCGGCGTAAAACCGGCAGAGAGCGGCCGAAACGGCGCGGTCAAGGTCAGGTGCAGCCCGATCGCGGCGCGCGTCGCGGCGGCCGCAACCAGCGCCGCCGCTTCGCGTTGCGAAAAACTCGGCGCCACGACCATCGCCGAGGTGGCATTGATGCGTTGCCGCGCCAGGAGGTCGCGGATCGCGGCACTGACCGCGGGCGAAATGCCGTAATCGTCGGCGCAGAGCCAGATGCGGCGCAGACCCACTTCGCTCATTCGGCCGCGGTGCGGGCGCCGGTCTCGGCGCCTTTTTCGTCCTTGGCGAGTTTCATGTCGTGCTCGGCGACGAAATAAACCGGCCGTCCTTTGATCTCTTCCAAGATCTTGGCGATATATTCGCCGACCACCCCGAGCATGATGAGCTGCATACCGCCGAGCACCATGATGCCGACGAACAATGACGGATAACCCGGCACGTCTCCGCCATAGACCAAGGTCTCGTAGACGATCTGCAAGCCGTATATGAATGCGATCACGGCGAGCACCACGCCGAGCATGGTGGCAAAACGCAGCGGCGCCACCGAGAATGCGGTCAAGCCGTTGAGCGACAGGCCGATCAGCCGGCGCGCGTTCCAGGTGGAGCGGCCGTCGACGCGCGCTTCCGGCTCGTAATCGATCCGCATCTGGCGAAAGCCGATCCAGCTCGCCAAGCCCTTGAAGAAGCGGTTGCGCTCCGGCAGTTGCCGCAACGCATCCGCCGCGCGCGGCGACAACAGCCGGAAGTCGCCGGCGTCGGCCGGAATCTTGGTGCGCGCGCCCCAGTTCAACAGCGTGTAGAACGATTTCACCGCGACGCGCCGGGAAAACGACTCGTTGTCGCGATGGGCTTTCGCCGTGTAAACCACGTCGCAATCGTCGTCGAGCCAGTGGCCGACCAGGGTTTCGATCAACGCGGGCGGATGCTGGCCGTCGCCGTCGATGAAAAGCACGGCGCCGCGCCGGGCATGATCGAGGCCGGCGAGCAATGCCGCCTCCTTGCCGAAATTGCGCGACAGCGAGACCACCTGGACGTCGAGGCCGCGCGCCGGCAAATCACGGGCGATGGCGAGCGTGCCGTCGCTGCTGCCGTCGTCGACATAGATCACCTCGCAGGGCAGCGAGCGGCTGGCGGCGAGCCGCTGCGCAACCTCGACGAGCCGCGCATGCAAACGCTCGAGCGCCGCCGCCTCGTTATAAAGCGGCACCACGATCGACAGGCCGCGCGCGCCGGCCTCCGCCGGATTGCGGTCGCGGGCAAGCGGCGCAATTCTGGGCTCCGCAGGGATCATCGGTTTAGTCCTCAGCCGGGGCTTATAGCGCAAAGCGCAACTCTGCGCCCACCCCCTTTTGCCGCGGAAACAAGGTTAATGCCGAGCCGCTGGCGCACGCCGCCGAACGTGCTATGCGGGAGCGGCAATGAGCTCGCTTTCGCCCTACGATACGGCCCGGGCCAAGTTTGCCGACGCCTGGCGCAATCGCGCAGTCAGCCTCAAGGCGGCGGCGTTCGCGCTGGTCGGCGTTATCAACTCCGCGGTCGATTATTGCGTTTTTTTGCTGGCGCGTGCGGTGCTCGAACGGTCCGTCGCGGCGCTGGCCGTATTCGTTTGGCTGGCGGATTGGTGCCGCTGCGGCGAGCCGGAAGCCGTTTTGTTGATCGCCGCCAACATGACGTCGTGGATCGTCGCGGTAAGCGTCTCCTACGTCCTAAATTCGTCCATTACCTTCGCCGCCGAGTTCGGGACGCAAATTGCGCTGGCGCCTTTATCTGACTTTCGTCGGCTCCGGCATCGCCGGATTGATCGCCAATACGGCGACGCTGGTCGTTGCCGCGGAAATTCTGCTGCTGCCGGTTTGGCTGGCGAAGGCCGTCGCCATCCTGGCAAGCTTCGTCGTCAATTTCTCGCTGTCGCATTTCGTGGTGTTTCGCGTCCGCGGCAAGTCGAAAATCTGACCGTCGCTTCAAGCGCGCGCAGCCCCGGCCACTCCCGGCAGAGGTCTTTATTTAATGACGGCTAGCTGTGCTCTTTCAGCTTGCGTTCCAGATTTTCAGCCTTGATGCGCACGGCGGTCTGGAAATTCTGCCAATCGCCGCTGACGACGTTCCAATTGACCATCGGCGCTTGGCCGCTGGCCGCGCTCGCCGACAAGCCGTTGGCGGCGCGGCCGGTCGAAGCATCATAATCGTAAGCGCCGACAATCGTCAGCACCACCCCGAGAATAAATCCAAGCAAAACCGGCATGGCTCCGTCTCCGTCCAAAGTGACTTTGCGAACGAAGCAACGCGGTCAGGCGGCGGTTGGTTCCATCCCGGCACAGTGCTTAAACCGTGTCGAGATGCCCCTGAGAGACTATGCGAATGTTCGCTCATGGCCCTGAGCTGACAGCCTTTCATGGGCCTTTCATGGACCTTTCATGGGCCTTTTCCTCGCGGCGCCCGGGAACCGCATTCGATTGTTGCTTCACTTGAATATCGAGTTCTCGACTAGAGTTAGGTTCGGTGCTCGATATTGGCGGGGAGGTGGATTACAAACTCGGTTCCCGGATTAAGTCGGTTGATTTCAAGTGTGCCGCCAAGCTGGCGCACAGTTGAGGCGATGACCTTCATTCCCAAGGAGGAAGATTTACTTTCTATCTCAAAGTCGCGTGGAAGTCCTCGTCCATGGTCAGAAATGCGAAAATCGATACTGCCGTCCTTGTTATGTTTCAATGTGACCTCGATGGTCCCCGATGCGCTTTCCGAATAGGCATGCTTAAGCGCGTTCGTTATTAATTCATGGGTCACCATGCCAAGGGAAATAGCGTGCGCGCCTGAAAGCTCAAGCGGCTCGGCGTCGACTTTAATGGATGGCCTGTTGGCTCCAACATAGGCAATCTCGCTTCGACTGCAAATTGTGTTTAGAAATTCACTGAATTCCACATATTCCAAGGTATCGGCCTGATAAAGATGACGATAAACCGTTCCCATCGCGATGATGCGGTCTCGCGCATTGGCAAGGTGTTCTTTCGCCGCGGAATTGGCGATATACCGCCGTTGCATCTCCAACAGACTCGAAAGTAAATTGAGGCTGTTCATCACGCGATGTTGAAGCTCACGTAACAGAAGGTCTTTTTGCTTAAGTAGTTCATCGATCCGGTCCGACATTCTAGTCAATGCCGCACTCAGCTGTCCAAATTCGTCCGAAAACCGGAGTTTGGGAAACTGCGCCGACGTATCGCCTGCCTCCCGTTTGCGCGCACTCCTGATAATCGCGCGGATAGGACGATCGATCATAACGTAAGCAGCCAACCAAACGCCAATAACAGCAAGGAGTATGGCGATAAAATCGAATGCAATGCCGCGCACGTTGATAATTGAGGTCTCTGCCAAAGCCAAATCGCGATCAATCGCAACTGCCGTGAATAGACCTTCAGTCGCGCCATTTGGCGCAGCAAGCCCGACTATCAGAGAGCGGCCATTTGAATCTTTAATATCAATCGTGCCAGAAGCCGCGTGATCGATTTTTTGGGCGATTAGTTTTGCAATGGCGCCGGCTTCCTCAAAATCCGTTGTTGGAAGGGTGAGCACTAACGACCCTTCGCCGTCTAGAACGACCAATCGATGCACGGATCGCCATGGGTACGCCGGCAGACTTTCAGCCAATTTTTCCGGATTTAATATGAGGATGATCGCTCCTTTTATCGAACCGTCGGTATCTTTGTACGGTATCGACAGATGAATTGACGTGGAATGCGTTACGCGGCCTTCCGTGATCGTTCCAACGGCGAGTTTTCTACGGTTCAAAGATTCATCAAAATAAATGCGATCCCGGACGTCGAGTGCCGCCGGAAACGGAATGGTCGAACAATGAAACTTACCGTCGCTATCGATGATCGCAACTCCACGAAAAACCGGACTATTTGCAATTACGGCTTTGAAATAAGAAGCGCATTGCTCTTTGTAATCCGGGGCTGCGGGATATTTGGTCATGGCCGTCATGAACTGACGGCTGTTATCGATTATTTTTTCGAATTCGGCAGAGGTAATGCGCGCCTCGGAAAGCGCTGTAGTACGCGTTTCGTCTTCGAGAAATATTCGCCAACGTGCGGCATTATATGCCGTTAGCAGTAACGAGGGTGCTAAGGCGATCGCGACGAGGACGGAGAGCCGGCGGCGAAGTCTCATAAACATCCCCCAACCTGGTCAATTCTCATAATGCAGTTGAGTGATCTCTGTGCAAGGCCCGCGATTTGCGGGCGTAACGTCGTGTGCCGATCCAGGCGGTCGGGTAGTGGGCTCCTTTGAATAAGGCATTTAGGGCTGAACTTCTTCGGCGAAAAGGCAGAAGCTTTTAGCCATCATCGGCAGAGAATAAGACAACAAACCTTCGGGCACC
The DNA here is from genome assembly GCA_963823225.1 of uncultured Alphaproteobacteria bacterium. Taxonomy (GTDB): domain Bacteria; phylum Pseudomonadota; class Alphaproteobacteria; order Rhizobiales; family Xanthobacteraceae; genus BOG-931. The sequence goes on from CAWGKM010000003.1 coordinate 745,561, forward strand.
GGTGACCGAGAGACCTGTTGCGCTCCCGCCTGCACAGGTTTGAGGGAGCGCGCCATGGAACGCGATTTTCCCGCATTTTGTCACCGTCAATCCGCCAAGATGCTAGAGTTCGCAAAGGACTGTACCGATCAGGCGCTTGAAGACGAATTTCTCCAAATGTCAGTCACTTGGCTGAAGATGGCATCGGCCTCAAGTACTAAGCAATCTTCGGTCTAAAACACGGCCGGTGAGATATATTAGCTTATGCAGCCCGCTCTACTATTCTCGAAGCTTTCGAGCACGTTTACGATATCGCCAATTTCCCAAAGTTTCTTCGTGACACCAGCGGCCATCGCAGGTGTGGTCCGCACGTCAATCGGGCGCAACACCTCCAAGCATCCATGCCGCTTCGGGTCGGAAGCGGACGTGGCAAATCCAATTTGTGACGTCTGCTCCGCCGCCAAAGCGGGCAGCCGCCGGCGCGATTGCGAGTCGACGCCCCAGTCAAGAAACAATCCAGTTTCCGTGCCGCTATTGGATCGACAAGCCGAGCGCCTTGACCATGCCGCCCCACTTCTTGACCTCGGCGGCGAACATGGCGTCGGCCTGAGCCGGTGAGCCGGTAATCGGGTCGAAGCCCATATCGGCGAGCTTTTTTCGAACCTCGGGCGATTTCACGATGTCGTCGATCGCGGCATTGAGCGTCGCGAGGATTTGCGCATCGGTCTTGGCGGGCGCGAAGAAGCCGACCCAGGACGCCGCGGTGAAGCCCGGGAAGCCCTGCTCGGCATAGGTCGGCACGTTCGGCGCCACCGCGGCGCGCTTTTCGGCGGCGATGCCGAGGCCTTTGAGCTTGCCGGCCGCGATCTGCGCCGCCGCGCCGCCGCCGAGCGTGGTCGCCATCAGATCGACCTGATTGCCGATCGTGGCGTTGATCGCCGGCGCGCCGCCCTGAAATGGGATTGGCTGCACCGCCGCCTTGGCCAAAACCTTGAAGAAATATTCGGCCTCGATATGCGAACCGGTCCCGACGCCCGGCACGGCGAGATTGATGGCCCGCCCGTTCATGGCCTTGATGAAGTCGGGGAGATTGTTGGCGGGATTGGTCGGGCTGGTCACCAGCGCCTCCGGGCTCGACGCGGCGATGGCGACGGTCTTGAAATCGCTTGCCGAGAATTGCTTGTTCGCGAACAGCGTCTCGTTGATGGCGAGCGCAGTGGTGGTGGCAAGCAGCGTATAGCCATCGGGCTCGGCGCGCGCGACCGCGCCTGCGGCGATGTTGCCGCCGGCGCCGCCGCGGTTCTCGACCACCACGCTCTGATGCAGCCGTTCGCTTAAGCCCTGACCGATCAAACGCGCCAACGTGTCGGCAATGCCGCCCGGGGCAAAGGCGACGATCAGCGTGATTTTATCGGCCGGGTAAGTCGCGGCTTCGGCGCCGCCCGAGGCGAGTGCGAGTGCGAGCGCGACCAGCGCCAGCGTCGTCAGCGTGTTGCGGAGCGTGGGTGAAGATGCCATTGGAATTTCCGGACGCAGAATTTTCGGGCGCAGTATGCGAATTGCATGCTTTTGGCGAGCGCGCCACGCGGAGTGCACCATGAAGCTTTTACGCCGTCAATTCCTGCTACTGGCAACGGGTGCCGCCGCCATGTCCGGGGCCTCGCTGCGCGCGCCGGCGCAAGACGCCTATCCGGCGCGGCCGGTGCGCATTGTCGTCGGCTACACCGCGGGCGGGGTGAGCGACATCCTGGCGCGGCTCGTCGGACAACGGCTGTCGGAGCGGCTCGGCCAACCGTTCGTCATCGAGGACCGGCCCGGCGCGGCGAGCAACGTCGCCGCGGATTACGTGGTGCATGCGCCCGCCGACGGCTACACGCTGTTCCTCGCCGGCATATCCAACGCCATCAACGTGTCGCTCTATCCCGAACTCGATTTCAATTTCGCCCATGACATGGCGCCGGTCGCGATTTTCTCGAGGAGCCCGCTGGTCATGGAGGTCGGCCCGTCGTTTCCGGCAAAGACGGTCCCGGAATTCATCGCCTATGCCAAGGCCAATCCCGGCACGATCAATATGGGCTCGGCCGGCACCGGCGGCGCCACTCATGTCGCCGGCGAGCTTTTTCAGCTGATGACGGGGACCAAGTTCACCCACGTTCCTTACCGCGGCTCGCCGCCGGCTTTGTCCGATCTCTTGGCGGGGCGCATCCAAGTGATGTTCGACAATGTCGCCGCCTCGATTGCGCTGATACGCGCCGGCAAATTGCGGCCGCTCGCGGTGAGTTCGCGCACCGAGGCGCTGCCGGAGGTGCCGCCGATCGGCGACTTCGTGCCGGGCTACGAGGCCTATGTCTGGAACGGCATCACTTCGCCGAGAGACTGCCCGGCGGCGATCGTCGGCAAATTGAACGCGGCGGTCAACGCGATCGTCGCCGATCCCGCCTTCAAGGCGCAACTTGCCGACCTCGGCAATACCGCGGTGTCGGATACGCCGGCTGGCTTCGGCAAATTAATTGCCGACGATACCGAACGATGGGCGAAGGTCGTCAAATTCGCCGCAATCAAGCCGGAATGACGGTCTGTTCCCTCCCCCCTTGTGGGTGTACCAAACCTTGATGCGATTAGCGAATTTTCGGGCAGATTAGCGACTTAGCTGAAGTCTTTAGCGACGCGGTCGGCGTCGTGGGTCTCCCGGGCCCACCATCGAAATTTTTACGCATTGTTATTTCTAAGTTTTTTCGTTTCCGGCCCGCACCTTTTGGGGAGGTGCGGGAATAGATGTTCGTGTCCCGTTCTGTCAGAAGTTTGCTGGCGGCGCCGCGGGCGAGCCGCGCACGGTTGGCGGCGCGCGTGTAGAGCGACGCCATATCGCCACCGCGCCATCCAAACAGTGCTTCAAGCTCCGCTTCGGTCGCGCCGTTGTCAGCCGCTGTCGTCGCCGCTGTTTTGCGCAGCCCGTGTGCCGAACCGGGCACACCCGCTGTTCGACACGCTTGCCGAAACCAGTTGCCACAGGACTCCTTGGTCAACGGTTTGCCGCCGGCGCCGGCGATGTACGTCAATTCGCCGATCGGGCCAGCGTCGAACGAGGCCTTCAGCGGCGGCAGGATTGGAATGGTGACGATCTCGCCGTTTTTCTCGGTGCGGATAACCGCGACGCCGCTTTTGACATGCGGCCGTCCGAGGCGAACGGCGTCACCTATCCGCAACCCCGTAAAGCGCAGCACGTCGTGGGCAACCCGCTCGCGCGTGCCGCGCGGCCATTGAGCCTCGAAGCGGTCGCACCATTCCTGCGGCCAAGGCGGGTGCCCGTCGGTGCGCGGCCGGATTGTTTTCAGCCCAACGGTCGGATCATTGGTGGTGTGTTTGGCGTCGATCGCCCAACGGAAGATGCCGCGCATCGTTTGCAGGAAATGGCGTGCGGCGTGTGCGCGGTTGAGGCGGCGGGCGATGCCATTTTCGATCGCCGTCTTGTCAATGCGCCAAATGGGTTCGCGACCCGCGCTGTTGGTGATTGCTTGAAGGATGCTTTCGCGCTGGCGCCTCGTGGCATAGGAAAGCTTCGCCCAGGCGGCGCTCCGGCGATACTGTTCAATGAGCCAGCCGAGACTTTTGGCGCTGAATAGTGTGGGAGGCTCTACCGGCTTGGCGGCAATTGCGGCGTCATAGGCTTGATTGAATTCCGGTGTGCCGTATTCGCCGCGGATGCGTATTCGCGGGCCCTTGGCGAGGCGCAGGTACCACACGGGCTTCCCGTGGCGAGAAATCTCGCGGTGCAAATGCGGCGGTCGAGGTCGGGGCATGAGCGGCATTAGAGGATAACCTCGGAGTTGGTGGCAAGGGGTGTGTCGGGCGTGGGTGCCTGCAAGCGAATGAGGATTGTTGAGCGCTCTGCCATGCGCACTTCGACCTCGGTGGCGCCGGCCTGCTTGGCGGCGCGAATGATCCGCGCAATGTCGGCTTGCGTGATTGCGGCTCGGCGGCGCGAATGTCCGTGTAGTAGCGGGGAAGGGGAGTCGCTGAGACTGCGCACCGCTGGTGCCGCGGGGCGAGATTCAGGTTCCCCAGCCGCATGTTTCCGCGTCACGAGTTTTGGAAGGCTCGCCGGATCGGCGGGGCCCGGCTGAGGCGTAGTGGGGGATTGGTTCTGCGGCGCTGGGGCACAGTCTGTAGTATGGGCGGCGGCAAGCTCGCGCTCGCAGGCGATGAGAACGCGCGCAAACTCCGGCGACCTCCAATCGGAAGGAAGGTGCCGCCCAAGGATGCAGTGCCTCATGTAGTAGACGATTCGATCGTCGGATAATTTCTTGCGAAGATGCTGGCAATTGGAAATGGTGATGTAGCTCGCTTTGGGCGGAGCAAAAATACCAAAGCCAAAATGAAGAATTTTCTCTATCGCCTTATCGAGCTGGTGCGTCATCCAGCCACCGGTCTGAGATGAAGGTGGTGGAATAAATCCGCGCGAAAGCCACTTATTAAAAACCTCGGGCAAAAACCCGAGGTGTCTTGCGGCCGCACGCGCGTCCAATAACTCGTTCGACAAAACTCCCAAATTGCCGATCTCGGCAGGCATCCTATTCGCGATTAGATTCTACCGACACATGTAAAAGTCGCTGGCTTCGAAACAGCCCGGCTCCTGTACGGTTGCCACACGGTGTTGAGTATCCGGAATCCTTGATACGAAGATTGGCTTCGCCGTTGGTGCGAATTCCATTTCGTCGAACACCGTGGTGATGTGAATTTCCACGATCGTCGCATGCGGTTCGCGATAGCGCATGGTGGCCTCCTGCATGGTCCTATGAACAAAATCCGCAAGCGCGAGGTCGAATAAACCTCGCGGCGGCGGCTTCTTCGATGGCAGTGCTGATTAGGCGTATTAGAACTGCTTTGTTGTAGGCATCCCATCCCCCCGCCGGCCCCTCGGTCGGCGGTCGCAGTGCTGTGACGGGTTGGGGATTACTCATTTCGCGCACGGCAGTTGCCGTGCAATACTGAACATCAGAAGAGCGATTCGTGCGCTTCTGACGCCAATCAATTCGATCATACGGTACAGTTTGGGTCTGCGTTGACACTTTCATCTCCTTCTCAGGGTGGTGGATGGGCAATCAGACTCTTGAGCCCGAACGCGGTGCAACGCGTTCGGGCTCTCTGCTTTTCAACTGGTGTCGAGGATGACCGGTGGTTCGGTTCGGCTGTGCCAGGTAACAAAAAACCCGCGGCCGAGCGCGGGTTCGTCGAACACGATTGGGCGGGTGGCGTGCTTTACGCGCTTACTTGGCCAAGTCTGTTTCGGCACGTCCATCTAGAACACTCCGAAGTCGACCGCGTGGCATACACAGCCCCTTGATAGCGACGCGGTCGGCTCCGGCAACGTGCCGTGCCTAATCTTCTAGAATTAAAATTGGGAACGTGCAAATGCTGCTCGAAGGCCCGCTAGGGCTAGCGTGTAGGCACAGCCGGACTTCAAAGTGTTGTGACCGGCAACGTTATAATATTGCGACTCAAGTCCTGCTCAGCGAATTGCTGAGTTGCTTCCACTTCACCGCGCCGTGGTCCTGAATTTCCATTTCAGGTGACAATATGTGAGCGCAGCACAGCCCCCGCAGGACGACCGGCCGGCAGCAAAATTGAAGCCTGCAGCGGTAACCGAAGCGGTTGAGGACGGGTTGACTGTGCACCGCTGATTGCGGACGATAGCCCCGGTTGGGGTTTTGGGGACATGTTTGCCGGCGCGTGCCGCATTTTTGCGGCGTTGGCGATGTTGGCGGTTCCATTCGTCGCCGTTGCACAAGTTATTCCGCCGAGCGAGCAGCCCGGGCGGGCGCGGCAGCAATTTATCGAACCGCAAGCGCCGCTGGCGCGACCGGCCGGCCCCGCGATTGCATTGCCGAGCACCGCGGCGCCACGCGGCGCCGAGAAGATCAAAGTTTTCGTTCGCGGCGTTCGTGTCATCGGCTCGACCGTCTACAGCGCTGAAGAGTTGGCGCCGCTGTATGCCGACCTGATCGGTAAGACGGTTTCGCTCACTGCAGTCTATGATTTGGCTCGGCGCATCACGGAGCGGTACGGCAGCGACGGTTTCGTGCTGTCGCGCGCTATCGTGCCGCCGCAGGAGCTTAGCCCGAAAGGTGCGGTAATCCGCATTCAGGTCATCGAAGGCTATGTCAGCCACGTCGAATGGCCTCCCCAACTTTCGCGCTATCGCGACTTCTTCACAGACTATGCGGCGAGGATCATCTCCGACCGCCCGACGAATATCCGCACCCTGGAGCGCTATTTGCTGCTGGCGGGCGATCTGCCCGGTCTGAAATTTTCTACCAGCCTCAAGCCCGACCCGAAAAATGCCGGTGCGTCCATTCTCATGGTGGCAGTGACGGAGAAGCCCATTGATGCGCGCGTTCAATTTGACAATCGCGGCACAGCCGCGCGGGGGCCGCTGGAATTCCAGGGCTCGGCTACGCTTAACAATCTGGTCGGGGAACACGAAGCTTTGACGATGACGTGGGCGGCCGCCATTCCGCTCAACGAACTGGAATATGTTGCCGCCAACTACAAACAGGTGCTCACCAGCGAAGGGCTCGCCTTCTTTGCCGATGCCAGTTACGCCTGGGGCACGCCCGGAACGGCGCAGCTCGAAATCCTGCAATATCGGACGCTGGGTCCCTATGGGGACGCCGGCTTCTCATATTCGGTGATCCGCTCGCGCGAGAAAAATCTAACGTTCTCCGGTCTGTTCTTCGCCAGCAATAACGAAAGCAACGTGCTGGGTGCGCCGTTCAACGACGATCGGCTGCGCGGTTTTCGCGCCAAAGCCGACGCTGATTTTGCCGACAAATGGCAAGGCATCAATCAGTTTAATTTGACCGTGAGCCAAGGCATTGAGGGCCTGGGCAGCACGCCAAACGGCAATCCGCTGGCCTCGCGGGCGGCTGGCCGCGTCGATTTCACCAAAGTCGAGGCAACGGTTAGCCGCATGCAACCGCTGTTCGATCGGTTCTCGGCGTATGTGTCCGCCTACGGCCAGTATGCCTTCACGCCGCTCCTCTCGCCCGAGCAATGCGGTTACGGCGGCCGCTATTTCGGCCGCGCTTTCGATCCCTCTCAGCTCCTCGGCGACTCGTGCATCGAGGCCATTAGCGAGCTGCGCTACGACCTGCCGGCGATAATTCCACAGCTCACGCAAGCTCAGCTCTATGCGTTCAGCGATTACGGTGCGCTCCACACCACCGCGCCCGCGATCGGCACGCCGGCCAATGCGACCGCAGCCTCAGCGGGAGCCGGGCTGCGTCTCGGTTGGACGCAATACTTGAGTGCGGACCTGCAAGCAGCGAAGGCGATTGAAGGACCGATAGACGAGTGGCGTTTCTTCTTCACCCTTACGGCGAAGTATTAGGGGCGAGCTGAATGTACTGGCGGTTACAAAGACTGCTACTGGCCACGACGGCGTTGGTGCCGCTCGCGGCCGCGCCGGTCTTCGCCAATCCGCTTGGCGGCCAGGTGGTGGCCGGCAGCGCATCGGTGCAAGGGCAGGGGACGCCGAAGGTTACCATCACGCAGCAGAGCACCAGCGCGATCATCAACTGGAACACGTTCAACATCGGGGCGGGGGAGAGCACGAAAATCAATATGCCGAGCGCGAGTTCGGTTGAGCTTGATCGCGTGACTGGAGGCCTCGGGCCGTCACAAATTTATGGCTCGCTCTCTTCCAACGGGCAGGTGTTCCTCGTCAATCCGGACGGCATTCTGATTGGGCCCGCCGGAAAGGTCGACACCGCGGCGTTCCTCGCGACCACGCATGACATTGCGAATAGCGATTTCATGGCCGGCCGCTACAACTTTTCAATTCCCGGTATGCCCAACTCATCCATCGTGAACGAGGGGACCATCACGGCGCAGAGCGGCGGCTTCGCCGCGCTGGTGGCGCCGGGCGTACGCAATACCGGCACCATCACAGCGAAATTCGGTACAGTCGCGCTGGCTTCCGGCAACGGCTTCACGCTCGATTTCTACGGCGACAGTCTCATCACACTCGGTGTCAGCGATTCAATTGCAGCAAGTGTGTTTGACGTTTCGACCGGAAAGCCGCTCTCGGCGCTCGTGAGTAACGAAGGCACGCTCAAGGCCAATGGGGGACGCGTCGAGCTGACCGCGGTTGCCGCCCGCCAAGTGGTGGACTCCGTCATCAACAATACCGGCGTCATCGAAGCCAATTCCATCGGCACACACGACGGGATGATCGTGCTTGGTGCCGCGACGAGCGCAAATACGCCGACAGGAGCGCCGACGCAGCCTGTGAAGGTTTCCGGCAAGCTCTCGGCGTCCGGCAAGAAGAAAGGAACGACCGGCGGCACGATCGAAATTACCGGGGAAAACATCCAGGTCAGTGGAGCGAATATCAACGCCTCCGGCCAGGCCGGCGGGGGGGCGGTGCTGATTGGCGGCAACACCGGCGGCGGCAATCCCAATCCCGCGGTGGCGGCGATCCCTCAGGCGGCATTGCAATCCTATGCGGTGCCGACCGCCACGACGGTGAGTGTCAATGCCAGCTCCGTCATAAATGCTTCGGCGACCGGCCGGGGCAACGGCGGCAAGGTGGTCGTATGGGCCGCTCAGGCGACAACATTTTACGGGACTATTTTAGCAACCGGTGGAACGAGCGGCGGCAATGGCGGTTTTGTCGAAACCTCGGGACACGTGCTCAACTTTACCGACGCGTGGGTAGACACGTCCGCTCCGCACGGGTTGACCGGATCGTGGCTGCTTGATCCCTACGACTTGACGATAGACTCGGGCGCCGCGGCAACCATTGCTTCAAGTCTCGCCACAACGAATGTCGCGATACAAACGTCAGCTTCGGGCTCCAGCGGCCCGGGCGTTGCGAACCCATCAGGAAACGGCGACATCTTCGTTGAACTCGAGCATAACATGGAATAGCGGCAACAGCCTGACGCTTGGCGCCTATCGCAACATCGCAGTTGACGCCAACATCACCAATACGGTTGGTGCGGCGGTCATCTTAGCGGCGGACAATACGGGGACCGGCGTCGGCACGGTGAGCTTCGGCAACGGGGCACAAGTTTCGACTACGGGGCCGGTGTCGATTTTATACAATCCGTCGGTTAATCCTGGCAGCAGCGTCGTCAACAATACCAGCTACGTAAATCCGACTGAGAATTTTACCGGCGATGTGACGGGCGGCGGAGCGCTTACGGCTTATATGCTGGTCAACACCGTCTATGATCTGCAGAACATCAAAAACAATTTGTCTGGCACTTATGCGCTCGGCACGAACATCGATGCGAGTGTGACGGCGAGTTGGAACGGAGGCTTTGTTCCAATTGGACTAAGTTTTGGTCAAGGTATTGGAGGGGGAGCAGGCGGTAGTCTCAATCCATTTACGGGGATTTTGGAGGGCAATGGGTACACTGTCGATCAACTCACCATATCACACTGCACACTTTTTTGTGGCGGTCCATTTGATGATTATGAGTTTATTGGCTTAGTCAGCTATCTTGGGGCGAGCGGTATTGTTCGCAACTTGGGACTAACAAATTTGTTCGTTTCCGCCGGGTCTCTCCTAGACGGCGGTCTTGTTGGCTTAAGCGCTGGGACAATTTTCAACTCCTACACAACCGGATCGATCAATGTCGGTACTGGTGGATTTGAGGGTGGACTGGTCGCCGAAAACGGTGGCTCAATTACTCAATCGTATTCAACAATGTCGGTCACCGGCAACCAACCGTATGTCGGGGGGCTGGTGGGGGAAAATGACGGAGGTGGTAGCATTGTGCGCTCTTATGCAACGGGCGCGGTAACCAGCAACTTTAGCGAGGGTGAGGCTGTTGGTGGCCTTGTTGGAACAAATGCAGGCCTTATCCTAGATTCTTATGCGACTGGGGCGGCGTCAGGTGGGGGAACTGCGCAGCCTTGCTCTTGCGTCGGCATAGGTGGTCTCGCTGGAGATAATCTTTTCGGCGGGACGATTACACAATCGTATGCGACTGGACCAGTGACTGGTGGGCCGAATGAATTTATCGGTGGACTTGTTGGCTATCATATCCAGGACTTCGTGACTGGGTCTTATTGGGATACTTATTCAACTGGCCAGAAATACGCCTACGGCGATAATACAAGCGTCGGCGCGACGGCGGTCACTAGTGATCCCAGCCAATCGGGTACCGCGAACTACAGCTTTAAGCAGAGCGCCTACAGCAATTTTGATTTCAGCAACACTTGGGGCATCAACCCGGCAATCAACAATGGCTATCCGTTTTTGCTTTGGCAGTTGCCTAGCGGAACGCAGGCGGTAGCCGGCTACGTGTACAGCGGCAACGGCTCTCCGATCAGTGGCGTCACCGTGGCGGATGTTGTCAACGGCGTGTCGGTCCCGTCCTTATCGACCGGTGGTGCTGTTACGAGTGGAGCCAATGGCTACTACGACTTCCTGCTCCCGTCGGGTACGATCTCGGCCTCCGGCTCGCAGGTGCTGATCTACACGACCGGCGGCGCCGCATTCCAGCAGAATGCCACCGGATCGGTGTATAACCTCAACATCTACGAAAGCTATCTCAACCTGACGAGCGGTGCCGGGACTTTGTCTTCCGTGTCCGCTGGCCTTTCCAGCGCCATCGGCAGCAACGCGGCCGTGCAGGCGCTGATCAACGGGCTTGCAAACCAACAGATCAACGCCACTGGGGCCAGCTTCACGATCGATCAGCCGATAAACATGCCGGCCGGCACCCTGACGCTCAACGCGAACGGTGCCATTACGGCGACTGCCGCGATCGACGTCGATACATTCACGCTTGCGGCGGGTAACTGGACACAGGTTGCGTCCCCGCTCCCGGACTTTACTGCGCAAAACTTCAGCATCACTGGCGGCTCGTTCCTACGGGCATTGGGCGGCAACGGATCAAGCGGCTCCCCCTATCAGATCGCGGATATCTACGGCCTCCAGGGCATCGGCAGTTCGCCGGGGTTGCTGGCAAACGACTATGTGCTGGCAAACAACATTGACGCGAGCCCGGCAGCAAGTTGGAACGGTGGCACCGGATTCGTGCCGATTGGGAGCAGTGCTCCTAGTTTTAACGGTGTATTTGACGGACAAGGCAATACGATCCGCGGGCTGACTGTGTCCTTGCCCTCGTCGAACTATGTCGGACTGTTCGGCTACGTCGGCACCGGCGGCATAGTTGAGAACCTCGGCCTCCTCGGCGGCACGGTGAGCGGCTATAGCTTCGTGGGCGCGCTGATCGGGTACAACGAGGGCACGGTGGTAAATGTCTATGCGACTGGGGCGGTGAACGGCATCGGTGCAGTGGGCGGGCTCGTTGGGGAAAACGGCGACGAGCCTCTCACCGGCGCGGCAACCATTACTAACAGTTATGCGACCGGCGCGGTCACGGGAATTGATTTTGTAGGCGGGTTGGTTGGCTCAAACGCGAACGGAACGATTGACGGCAGCTATTCCACTGGTTCTGTTACCGGGGCGAATGCTAATACCGGCTACCGGGGCGAATGCTAATACCGGCGGGTTGGTCGGCACGAATTTTTTCAATGCCGCAAAAATTTCCAACAGCTATTCCACTGGCGCGGTCGTTGGAGGCAATATTGCTGGAGGACTAGTCGGCGATAACGGGGAGGGTGCCCAGATTTACGGCAGCTACGCGACGGGTTCCGTCAGTAGCAGCAGCGCCGGTTATAGTGGTTCCGGCAGTGCAATCGGCGGGTTGGTGGGTTTACAGGATGGCGGAGGCACTTTAGACAGTTATGCGCGCGGGTCGGTCACCGGATTATCTTATGTCGGTGGCCTTATTGGGGAAGCGGGCACGGGCGCCGTAATAAGCAGTTATGCGACTGGAACGGTCACTGGAGGTTATCCGATCGGAGGCTTCGTCGGGGGAGGTTTCGCCGGCTTTGTTAATAATAATAGCTATTGGGACTCTCTAACCTCAGGCCTGACGAACGCTGTTGGATTTTGCGTAAATAGCGGATGCGCTAACGGCGCGAGCGGTTTGACCACGGCGCAGTTCACATCTGGACTGCCGAGCGGATTCGACCCGACGATTTGGGGGAGCAATCCGAGCATCAACAACGGATATCCGTATCTGCTCTGGCAATTTCCAAATGGCGTGCCTAGTAGTGGATTGAACTCGAACACGTCGGGGACACCTAACTTGCAGCCGGGGTGGGAACAGTTCGTCGACCCGAAACAGGGGAACACGACCAATACGCAGACCTCGGGATCGTCCCCATTGCCAAATTTCGAGAAGATCAACGGTCAGAATGTCTATGTGGTGCCGTATCCGGCTACGACGCCCCCGGCCGGTGCAGGAAATGGCACAGGGGGAACGGGACTGCAAGTAACCAACGCTGGCTCTATCGTGTTAACGCTGGCTGCGGCATACCAATATGCGGAACAATACGCGGCGCCGATCATTGCTGCAAAGGCCGACGAAACCGGAGGGCCAAACAATGGATATATTTATCCCCCGGAAACAACGGAAAATAATCAAGAGTGTGCGGTGTTGGTTCAGGCGTTAGCTCCGGTAGGTTTGACATCGGCGACTTCTACGCAACCCGGTTGGACAATAGCGAAGGATTCTTCCGAACACGATATAAACCTTGCTCCAGATGCGCAGGGAAATTACCCCGCTCTGACACCTGGTACCCCTATTGCGACATTCAAAATGGGTGCGGACGGAAAATATTATTATCCGGCTGACGGTATCCTAAATCCGCAGGCAACTGGCCTCAGTCAATTCGCACACGCAGCAATTTTTGTCGATTACATTAAAAATCCAGCGGGCACAATTGTGGGTATGTACATACTCGATCAATATGCCCCTTATACCGCTCCGAATGGAACAACAATTCCAGGGCAGCCGGCGGAAATTACTGCGAGATATTTCAATCAAGAGACCGCAAAGGGAGTGACCTATTCGGTCATAGCTACACAGTAGAAGTCACTTTGGTGGCGTTACAATTCGGTCTTCAAAATAGAGATGGGTTTTGTCGCGCGCAGTGAACACACAGCCGAGTCCGCACGACTGAGCATAGTTATACGAAATGAACGTTAAGGCATCGGCTCCCAGGATTTGTGCTCCATCAAAGAATACATTGTCTTTATCAATACCGTATTCGTTATCTCCTCCTTCCTCTTCGAGAACATACGCAGAAAAGGTACGAGGATCTGCTAACGGGAGCGCAGAGCCCATAAAGTACACCTGTGATTTGTCCTTAAAGTAATCGGAGCAATTACCTGTGTTTGAAAGGGGGACGTCCTCATATGAGCCGGGATCAGCCCCCGCAACTATTACGCCCTCGTAGTACACATATTTAGAGTCTTTAGTGTATAGAGTTGGCATTTCCTGGCAATCAAGAATTGTAGCCATTGTTGTCGATGATTGGTCTACAATTGTGATTGCTTGTGTCGTCGTAGCAGCGATTTGATTTGATGAGGAAATCGAAGATTCAGAAGGATGGAAAAGGCCGAGCACCCCAGCAATGACGAAACTAAAACAAAGAAGAAGACCAATTCCTACATTGTGCAGATATTGCATACGCGCATGATGGTGAAACGAGGGCTGGTAAATGAACGCCCCGCGCACGTGAGTGGCGGGGCTGAGTTTCGGGCGTAGGCATTGCTGCCGAGCCTGAAAGTTCAAAGAACTGTTATTTCTCGCGGCGGGTTTCGGTGCGCCGTTTGCTGTTATCCTTCGCGGGCGTGTTGGTCGTTTCCTCGGTTTGCGATTTCGGCGGGCGCAGAACGATCTTGCCGTTGATGGGCAGCGCCTGCAGCAGGACATTGTAGCCTTCGCCGTCCTGATGCATGAACGCAGCGCCGATGTTGAGCCAAAAATCATCTTGGCCTTCGCGCTTGACGACAGTGTACGCCTGATAGGCGGGCTGTTGAGCAGCCATGGTCAACTCCTTTGCGGTTGGTGTGGTTCAGTACTCATCGGCGCGCATGATGGTGAGTACGCGTGCCGTCTTCTCCGGGTCGGCGGGATCTTCCGAGCCGCAATCCATGTCGGGGGCGTAGTAGTCGATCTTGAAGAAGTAGCTTTCGCCCTCGATTTCGAAGTTGCCGAAGTCGTGCTCGCGGTGCGGATCATTGCCCTTCGTGAAGTCGTTGAAGGACTGAACCGCCAAGAGCACGCGGGCCTTAATATCGAGTGGCAGGGCATTGACGCCCGCCGTCATGACTACCTGGCCGCCGAGGAAGGTGCTGCGGAAATTGTCGTTGAGCACCCGGATGCGGTCGACTTTGTTGAGCGCGGCAGTATTCATCGCCGGCTCCTTACGCCGCCGCCCGTGCGGACGAAGGATTAAGCGCGCCGACGTTTGCTCGTATTACCGCAAGCGCCTCGTCGAGACTGTCGACATGGGCGCTCGCGAGGTCTTGACCGACGAATTCAAGCACTTCTTCGTCGAGCAGCGTTGCTTGCACCACGACGGAGAATCGCCCGTCGATGAGCGGCGCAAGCTCAATGTGGAGAAACTGGACGGGGAAGGGGACCGGCGGGATTTCGCCGGCCACTATGTCAACGTTCATGTAGGTCTCCGTCTTGCACGACCGGCGCCCGAAAAGTCAGGCGACGGCCAACAAGGCGGAGCCGGAACTAAGCATACACGGTTTACAGTCAAGCGCACTCTTGACTGTAAACGACGGTGTTGCGGCGTGATTTGACTGTAAACCAGAATAATTCAAGTTCGCGCGTGTGTCGGGCCGGATATCGGGTCCCTTATCATGCGCGCTGCGCAACGGAATTTGCTATCGGCTCTGCTGCTGATCCCGATGTTCGGCAGTTTGCTGGGGTGCACGCGACAGCAATGGTGGGACGACTACGTTTCGAAGACGGAGACGATGAAATTTCTCACCTTCATTCCATGCGATACATTTTTCGTCCACACGCTGCCCGAACACCAAGTGTATTTTCACGTGACGGGCATATCGCGCGATGCCAACGGGTCCTACCGCGTCGAATATCAACAGCAATCCGAATGGGTCTTCGAGAAAATCTATTTCCGGTCAGTGCTGTACATTGGCTTGCGCGACTACACGGCCATTGCCACCGTATGGATGCCCTCCACAGCCAGCGCGAAATGCGCGGCCTTGGTGGTATTGCCGTGGTCTTCGGTATGGCAGCGGCCGTTCTCATATCCAGGCAAATCCTCCTCGCGCGCCGAGGCTGAGCAAAGGCTGGAGGGGTCCGCAGTTGTCGATTGTTGTGTGTTTGTTCCATTGGCATTGTTGTTCTTGTGCGGGCTAGGCGGGTTCTCGGAAATTGAGCGTGATGAACTGGTGGTTTTTCTGCTGTTCTCAACGGCAGTCGTTCTGCTGAACGTGGGCGTTTTGTGGTTCAATGCCCTCGCGCTCACCAATATCGACGCACTAACTTGCTTCTATGAGTTTTATGACGCGCTGCCGAGAATCGGCGAGCGTCTCCTGCCGCTGCAATGGTCGCAAGCCCACAGAATATTCGATGGGCCGCCACATCCGGCATCTTTGGTAATCGATGACCGTTTGTCCTGGATGGTGCTGTGGGCGTCCTGCGGAGCATGGTTCGTTGGGTATGCGCGCCGGGTTTTCATAGGTATCGCCTACGCGACAATGGCCGATGCGTTTGAGGAATTGCGAGCACGACTCCTGGCGGAGGGTCGAGTGCCGACGCCCGAGGACTACATGAGCGTCCTGATGCAGGCGGGCGCCACCATGAACACCTGGCAATTGGAGCTGCTCAAACGCCAGATGAAAGTGAGGCTTCCCGATGCCTGACAGCCCGTCTGATCGTCGAGACCTGGTACCGCAGGGGCGACCTCTGCCGGAGGTGGGATGGACTAAGCAGGCCATAGCGGTGCGGGGCCCCTTCGCTGCTTTGGCTTTTGGCATCCGCGCCGCCGCCAATGTGCGGGCGATGCAGGCCGCGATAGCGCACGCTCGGGTCTACGGGCAGCTCATGGATGTCGTAGGCGAAACCATGGCCAAGATTCAGAAAGCGCAGAATGCGGCGCACGAATATGCGGTCCGGCAGGAACTGGGCGGCGAGCTGCACGACAACGAAATTGCCCGGCAGCGGGACCAGCTTGCGGAAGATGAGCATCAGCGAGCGCTCGCCGGCAAACGCCGGACGCAGGCGCTGGTCAACGCCGACATCAATATTCTGCTGGCGCGGCAGACGCTGCGGGCAAAAAAGAAATTCGAGCCCCTCAAACACATGATCGGTGAGGAACGCTTCAACACCGAAGCGGCCCGCCGCAAAGTGGGCGCGGCCGAAGCCAAGATGGCCGCCGCTGAAGCGTCCAAGCCGGAGGGCCCGCCGCAGGCCGAAGTACCAAGCACGGCCGCCGAGAATGCCGATTTACACGCCGTTGTCATCAACGGCTTGCTGGAAGGCGTCAGGGGCCGGCTGCGGGAAATGCGGGCGGACGGCGAGGATACGGAGGAACGCACGCAGCTGGTCGCCGATGAAGCCGCGCTAGAGCGCATGCTTGCCCAGCTGCTGAGCGTGAAATGACAGGCGAGAGCCGCCACCCGGATGATCGCGGATGAGTGGTGCTTTGCATCGTGCCCAAGAGCTGCTGGCTGCCGCGCGGCGCGAGCGGGAAGCCCGCTATGTGCCATTGCGGCGGCGAGCGGCGCCACCACCATCCGTCCCCTCGGCAATACCACGACCGGCGGTGCCGGCGATCACGATGAGGCGCGACAAGACGATTGTGCTCGGTCGAGACGGAAACGGCATTGCGTTTTCGCTCGATGAAACGAGCCGGCGGGAACATATGGTCGTGAGTGGCACGACGGGCGGGGGCAAGAGCACGTTGCTCACCAGTATGGCCCGCCAGGACATTGAAAACGGCCATGGCATTTTATTTGTCGACCCGCATGGCAATCACAAGGATTCAGGATACCGGCGTCTCCTGACCTGGCTTGGCGAGAGTGGCATCGCCAAGACCCGTCCGGTCCACCTCATCGACCCCAATGCAGCGACGCACTGCACCGGCTTCAACCCGTTGGCGCTGCCGGAAGGCCATCACCCGACAGTGATTGCGGAAGCCGCGCTGGAGGCATTTGAGCGCCTGTGGGGCGACGAAAATCCGGATGCCAAGCCGACCATCCAGCGGCTCCTGCCAGCGGTATTTGGCGCGCTGGCGGAGCGCGGACTGACGCTCGCGGAGGCCATGGCGGTACTCGACCCCGATGATGGGGACGGTTTGCGCGGGCTACTGGCTGATGAAGTGGAGGACGAGTACGCGCAGCGGGAGTTGCAATGGCTGGAGGGGCTGGGCGCCGAAAGGGGCGACCGGCACGATCTGCGCATCGAGGTGACCGGCCCCCGCAACCGGATTGCGAAGCTCATTCGTGCGCCGTCGATACGGACCATGGTGGGACAGACCGAGCGCGTCATCGATCTGCGCGAGGCGATGGATGAAGGACACATCATCCTTGCCAACCTTTCAGGCGGCACTCTTGTCTACGAAAAGGGTGCCGATCTGCTCGGCCGGCTGCTGGTACGTTTCCTGCTATTCCACGCTAAGCGCAGGCAACGGCCAGAGCGCCTCTTCCCGGTCTATCTCGACGAATGCCAGCGCTATCTGAGCGGTGACGTGCCGGTCGCGCTCGCGGAATTGCGTAAGCAAGGCTGCGCCATGGTGCTCGGCCATCAATGGCAGTCACAATTAGAGCGCGTCGATGAGGAAATTCTGTCGGCCGTGCGCAACGCCACTAACATCAAGGTGGCCTTCCGCGTTAAGGACCATAGGGAGGCGACCGATCTTGCGGAAATGCTCATCCCGCTCGATCTGGAAAAGCCCATTGCCGCGCTCACGAAGGAAACCGTTGTCGGGCATGAACGCGGGATGCTGCGCAACGGCGGGACCACGACGAGCACCGGTACCAACCAGGCGACCGCGCATAGCGTCACCGACAGTGTCGCGGAAACCCGCAGCGAAGGGAGCGCGCGGGGCGTCACCAACTCAGTCACCGACAGCGTCAGCACGAACCGCTCGAAGACCGTCGGCGAGAGCGAAAGCGAAACCGAGACGGAAGGCTGGTCGCAAACCGAGAGCACGTCGGAGACCCAATCGGAAACCGATTCCGGCAGCGAAGGGCATCAGTATGGCTACGATTCTGCCTTAGCGATCGGCCTCCCGGACAGCTACAGCTATAGCACCGGCAGTGCATCCGGATTGGGGAGTGCAACGACAAGCGGCTCATCGTCAACCGTGAGCGGCAGCACATCGACAACACGCGGCCGATTTACGGCCGAGACGGTAGGCGAGGGCGAGACACACAGCGTCGGCCGCAGCGAGAGCGTCGTTCAAAGCGAAGGTATTGCGCGCTCGAATGGGCGCGCCGTCGGCGAAACGACCACCTCCGGGTCGAGCTCCGGACTGGCATATTCGCAGGGGTACAGTGAGGCGCTGATTCCGATCATGGCGCTGCGGCCAGGCGGCGTGCACTCAAAAGAAAATATGCTGTATCAGGCGGCGCAAATCCTGCGCTCGCTCCCGACCGGCCAATGCATCATCAACTATGTCGGCCCAAACGGGCTTGAGACCGCGATGGTGAAAATTCCGTATCGGGCGAGCATACCGCTGTCCGATGAAGCGTTCGCGAAGCTCCGCACGGCTGTGTTCGAGGTAAGCCCGTCGGCATTGCCAATCGAGGAAGCCGAAGCCCACCTGCGGGTACGTCGCCAGCACCTTCTCGCGACGACGGCAACGATCGATGTGGAACCGGAGACGTTTCGTGTTCCGGTATCGAACCAGAGGGGCGCGCAGTAATCGTGAGGTAGAATGTAGCTATGGAGGTGGCAGCTCCCATCAAAACACGGGCGAAGCTGTTTCGGCGTACCGAGACGCCGCGCGGAATGGAGCTGACCGAGCGGGATTTGGCGTTCCTTGCGCACGTGTCGCGGCATCGCTTCCTCACCTCGACACAACTGGCGCTCCTCGATGGCGGAAGCCCCCAAGGCGTGCTGCGCTGCCTGCGCTCGCTCTATGACCACGGCTACCTTGATCGCCCGAAATCGCAGCTGGCAACGATGCATGATCAGGGACCGCGGCCGTTTGCCTATGGCCTGGGGCAAAAGGGCGCCCGGGCACTGCGCGAGTACGGCCGGCGCATTAGCAGCCGCGTGGACTGGTCGGAAAAGAACAAGAGAGCCGGCGCTATCTTCCTCGCCCACACGCTCGACATCGCCAACTTCATGGTGGGTTTTGAATTGGCGTTTCGTGCTGATGAAAAAATTAGCCTCGTTAGGGAAGAAGAAATCGTCGCAGCGGCTCCCGATGAGACGCGATCGGCGCGGGAGCCGCTGCGCTGGGAAGCCGTAAGCGTTGAACAGGGAAGGAGAGAGCGATGGACGGTGGTGCCGGATGGACTATTCGGGCTGACGTTTCGCGACGAGACGGCCGCGTATTTCTTGCTTGAACTTGATCGCGGAACAATTCCCATTGCCCGGAGCGGGGGAGATCATCGCAGCATCCGGCGAAAATTGAAAACGTATTACGACGGATGGCGTGCCCAACGGCATATCGAGCAATTCGGCGTGAAGCAAATGCGGGTGCTCACCGTTACCAGCTCGCGGGAGCGCATGCATAACATGGTGGGCGCTGTGCGCAGCATCACTGAGGGGAGAGGGTCGAATTTCTTTCTGTTCGTCGATCGGCAGACGCTTGCGGCAAGAAATCCGCTGCAAGTTGAATGGACGACAGGGAAGGGAGAGTTGGTTCGCCTAGTCGATTAGACGCCGGTGGCTCAAAAAGTGCCTATATACTTGAGAAAAATATGAATTGATTTTTTTGGTCGGCATTTAATTTTATGGTTGCACTAGTTTGCCAAATTGTTTTGACCGTTAGTCACTTTGCATTTCAGACTCAATACATGAACAATTTAGTTATCGTCTGGGTCAGAGGATTAGCGGCCCTAACTTGGATTGTAGCAACACTTCTCGGAGTATTGTTTTTCGGGGGAGAGTTGTGGTCCAACTATAAGTCCACCGGGTCCATTTTTCGCCAAGGCGACCTGTAGTCGGCGGAAACGTTTCGTAATAGACTGCCGTTGGCCACCGATACGAAGATGAGACTACTTCAAGCTGGAGGGTCAAATGACAAGGTGGATCGCGTTGTGGAGCATCTTGGCAGTCGGCATTGGTTTGTTGCTGACTAGCCGAGCTAATGCTCAATACTGGATTCTTGAAAACGGGCAAGAGATTGTTGAGGTGTCGCCTGAGATAGCCGAGGGCGTAAATCGTCTTGGTCAAATGCCAGTTAACCCTCCGGTCGCTCCACGGTATGTTCCGCCACCACAGTACAATTTTTATACTTACCAGGCGCCACCGGCACCATTTCAATATCGTCAATATGCCCCAGCGTACCCTAATTACGGGCCGGTTCGCTCGGGCAGAAGATAACGATCGGATTGACTTAAAGCGCTTCGCGATATGGACATTCTTTTTTCCTGAGCCGCGAACCTGAGCCCCTGAAAGAGCCGAGACGCGGCGGCCTATCCAGTAAAGAAAGGGAAGGGGAGCGACTCGCTGCGGATGGGCTATTGGGACCAAATGTCAAACTGCGAGGATTGCGACGTCTCACCCAGTAAGCTGCTAATCTTTGTAAAACGGTTTGGCCTTGGGATGCTCCTGCAGCGATTTTGGTCGGTATGGACCGTACCCTGTGTAATTGCGTACTTTCGCTAACCCTAGTCGATTTATTACTGTCTCGTGCAACTCTCCCGTTGGATCGACCTTCCTTTCGCCTGCAGGCCAAAAATGAATTTTCTGCGACGGTCCGTGGCCGACCATTAGCTCGTCATGCATCATGCCATCATAGGATGGGTTCAAGTGTAAAAAGTCTTCGTTGATCGCAACGCGCGCTATCTCATATGGAATTTCCTTAGAGATGAAGTCGACCATCCACATTAACGCAATATCGGACAGTCGGGATTCGTTTTCTGGATAGCTCCCTCCAACGTCGGAATGATTGCCGGCGAACCAGACCTGACGAAATCGTGTGACCCCTGCAATGTCACCATCCGGGACGGTACCCGATCCGCCCCAGGGTACACGGACAAAGTCTCTGCGATATTCATCAATTGCCATGGCGTGCCGGGCAAACGGGATGTCGGGCACAAAATGCATGTCGTAGGTAGGCGAAAAAAACTTCGACAGTGCAAGATGGGTCCATCCTAGTGCTGCGACGGTATCCCACACCCCGACGAAGTAGGGAATTGTACCGGTTCCGGGACCAATCATACAGTCATACGTCGCTCGGAATGCCTCCAAATTTTGCTTTCGCTTGTCCAGATTTTTGACGGGAAGTCCCACCGCATACATCGTTCTTACTCCAGCCTTCGCAACTGCGCGAAGTGCCGCGGGTTCGAGGCTAAGGGGGCGTCCATTCGCTTTGGTGGGAATGCCAACTAATTCGAGGACGTGAGCCAAGCAGCGAGCCGTGTAGGCTCCTCGGCTAAATCCAAACAAGTAAATTCGGTCGCCCGGCTGCCAAACGCTGATGATGGCTGCATAGCAATCGACTATTCGGGATGTGAGGCCGGCTCCAATCATTTGCTGGAAGACTTCCCAGGAACCGCGCAAAACTCCAACCGCGTTTGCAGTCGGTGTCCCTACTCCTCGAATATAGAAAGCTATCTGGCGGCTCGGATCGATATTCGACTCTGGACCAGTCCGAGTGGCTCGGTAAAGTTTGTACACGTTGGTTCGGCTTTCGTCGGGTATTAGGCCGCCTTCGTTTCCGGTGCCATCTGCAAATATGAGGATGTTGCGCGCCATCACCTTTACCTCCGACGTTCAAAACTCGTCCAAGTTTGCAGGTACCTCGCCGAACGATTTCAAAATCGTGGCTGCCTTTACACAGAACGCGGCTGTGTCGGCGTTTTCCGAATTTCGCGCATATCTCCGTGGTGTACTCTGGCCACCTGCCCATTGTTCCAGGCGATGGTGACCGCGTCCCAACTTCTTTCGGTGATAATGCCGCTGTCAGCGGCAGCTCCCTGCCAATAAACGCGGTCGCCCTTCTTGAGGGCCTTGGATTCATCGACTGTCATTGTATCTTCGTCGGGTGCATGAGCGTCGCTGCGCCAGCAAGGAGCCGTTATTTGTCGCGGCGAGCGGGACGCCGCACGGTCAGCTTGGCCGGCGGCTCCTCGGTCTGCGCCTGGGCTTCCTTAGCTAATCGAAGCGCTTTTAAACGTTCGGTCTTTGCGCGAGTGGCGCGAGCTTGAATTTCATATTCAGCCATCGCCTTTCGACCATCCCGCGCTCGCTCTTCCTGCTTGAAATTTCTTTCTGCCCGTTGTCGGTTCTGATCTGAAGTCATGAAAAACGTCTCCTATGCGGCCACATTTGGATAAAACTCCTGCCTATTGTGGCGTTGAGCGGTATTTCTTATGGGTCGGGGAGCGAGAATTATATAAGCACTGATTGCGCGGAAATAAGCCCCGCGCACATTTGTGACGGGCCTGAGTTACGCGCGTTGGCATGTCCAGTAAAGAAAGGGAAGGGGAGCGGCTCGATGGGGGTGGCAGCGATCAAGTACGACTTATTATCACCAGTTCGATTTCTCGCACGACACGTTCATGCGACTCATTGATGTTCTTGATCCGATACTCAAACTCCCCGTTGCGCTCCGGTAATTGCTTGGTGATTTCATACGTGCCGCCGGGCATGTTTCGAGCGATCGCGGGTGAGAGCTCTACGGTTTGGCCGACTTTGAATTTGGGGTTAGGCATGGCGCGCCCCGCGCGAGAAACGAACCGCGCACATCCTACACCATCGAGGCGGTTGAGACAAAGAATTCGGTTAGAGTGTAGAAGTCCGGCCGCGTCAGGGATCAAAGCCCGATGGCGGAGACGCGGAGCGGCTCCGTTCACGAGAGCCCGGCGCCGAAGGCGGACGCCAAAATGTCGACGAGTAATGTTTAAGAAGGGAAGGGGGGAGTTACCGATACGCTTCGTCTCGACGTCTGATTGAAAGTACATGAACCGTGTCATCCTTCAGCTCGAACGTCACACGATAGTCTCCGACCCGAAAGCGATACGCCTCATATCCTGTGAGACAGAATTGTAGCTTGAAGTGCAACTTTTGAGCAAACAAAGACCCCCCGAAAAGGGGGTAAGATGTCCTATTAAATCATCGCTTAGAAGAGATGCGTCACTGCTCCTCCTAGCAATATTCCGATCCCTAGACCTGCGGTGAATACAAGAGCGCACAGCCTTGAGAGTTCTTTCTTGAAGAGCCTTCTATTCTTGGAATTCACATTGATCCTCCGTTGCTCAAGCAATGGCCAAATGAATTCAGCCACTGGAGCGAGCAATCGAGGTCACAGCCTTTATTATTGAATCACAGATTAGAAATCTGTCAAATGACAGCCTCCTCTGACCTATCAGCACCCGCAAGCCAACCGCTCGATCTGCGCAACAAATCCTCGATCCATCCCACAAGGATACATCAACGACCCTGTTAGCGCACCACGTGGTGCGACGCATTGGTGAGTTTAGCGAATACATTGCGCGGCGTGTCGTAGCCGAGACGTTTGCGCGGCCGTCCGTTGAGTAGGGTAGCTACCCTGGTCGCATCGGCTTGTCTCACATGCGCAAGGGAAGTGCCCTTCGGAAAAAATTCCCGGATCAACCCGTTGAGATTTTCATTTGCACCGCGCTGCTGTGGACTATGGGTGTCGGTGAAATACACCCTGCAGCCAAGGAGCTTCTCGATGCGCTTGTGTTGCCCAAACTCCCACCCGTTATCAAACGTGATCGTCTGAATGGCAATGTCCCCTAGTGCATGTGAGATGTGGTAGGCGACGGCTACCGGATTGAGCGTATTGAGCTTCCAGATGACACAGAACCCGGTCACGCGCTCGTTGAGCGTGAGCAGGGAATGGCGGGAATCATCCTTCACCCCATGGACCAGGTCGCCCTCCCAGTCCCCAACTCGTAGCCGTTTATCGACTATCCGAGGCCTCTGGCTGATGTGGCGCCGGTGCGGCTGCCACAATCGCTTGTGCTCCCCATACCGCACGCGTGGACGGCCTTTGAAACGCAAGTAGAATTTCCGGCTCTGCCAACGCCGGTGGACCCAAGCATAGATCGTCTTGTAACAGAGCTGCTGGGAGTGCCCCAGACGCCGCATGACGCCTGCTATTTGCTCCGGCGAATATCCTTTCTTCATCTGCTCCTCGACGTGCGCCTGGAGCATGTAGTCACGGTCGATTCGCCTAAACTGCGCTTTGGCCGCGAGACGACGCTTCAGCATCAAGGATTGGGCATGCTTTTCGTAGTAATACCAGCCTTCGAGGGTGTTGCGTTTTATTTCCCGACAAATGGTAGAGCGATGCTTGCCAAGCACGCGCGCGATGTACGCCGGCCGTCGTTTTTGCGTCCGCAGTTTTCGAATTATTTCCCGCTCAGCCAGCGTAAGATGCGTATACATACAAGTACACGGACTCTCGCAAGCATACGGGCTACGTGCGCGTAGTTCAGCCGGCGCGTAGGTACGATATGGGCAACTCGCCAGCCTGTTTAAGGGAAACGCACTGCACCTAGTGTACCTCATACGGGGAACGCTCAAGTGGCAGGTGTGGAGAGCGCTGAGGTATACTGCCTGCATGAGCGCGCTGTTACGCACTGAAACATTGCGTGCCCGGGTGTATCCGCAGATCAAATACGCCAGCGAGGACGTACTACACCGGATCGGCCTTAATTTGAGCGGCGCCATCGAACTATTTCTGCGCCGCGTGATTATTGATCAAAAACTGCCATTTGAAGTGGTGGCACTGGACGATGCCACGCTCATGGAGGTCACGAAAGTTTGGCAAGAACAGGCTCGGCAGCACAACAAAAATCGCTTGCGAAGCGCAAAGCGGTCGAGACGGCAAAAGCGGGAGTAGAGAAAAAAATAATTCAAAAGTTTTTTCTGTCCATTGACGGGCTGTTTGATCGATGACCTCAAAAAGGGAGGGAAAAAGTGCTAAAATTCGAGAGGGAATGCGAGGAGGGCCACAAAAGACCAATTTCTAAGGGGATTTTTTGTTGCAGCTCAACGTCGCATTCGCCGAGAGGTTCCGCGAATTGTAGCGGTTCGGGTTGGGCAACGAAAAAGCGCATTTTATCGACGATGCGTTCCTGGATGTGATGTTCAAGTTTCTTGAGCTGTCGTTTTGCGGTGTTCGTGTAATAAACATCCATCAATTTCCAAAAAGGTGCAATTCTTTGATGAGAGCATCCTGTGAGGTGAGGCGATCATGTTTGATGTCCTCGCGCGATCGAATGATGTCCTCCTCCATTGTCGGATCGACATGGCGCTCCTCTTCAATTGTCGTCAGTGAATCAAACGCCGCTTCCTGGTCCTCTTTCGGCCACGCTGAAACGCGATCTAAGAGGTCTTTTAGTTGTTTCTTGTTCATGTAGAAAATTATATCAAATAATCGGTCGATGGCTAATCTTGACTAGACGAGATTTTAGTGTCGTAAAAAAGATCTTGCACTAAACCGCTGCGCGGTAGGGGAGCTAGCGGAGCGGCCTTGAGGACGCGCGTATTCTTTGCGTCAAACGGATTGCGATTTGGTAGTCGCGACCAGGCGGCTTCGGCTACTTGCCCGGCTGCCAGGTGATGAGGACCTCCCGGCCCAGGGCGATCCAGCGCGGGGTGAAGCCGTCGGGGCCTTGCGCGTAAAGCTCGTCAAAATGCTGCTCCACCGTGGCGCGGGCGTGCGCCTCGAACGCGGCAGCGACCGGCCAATGGGCCCATTGCTCGTTAGCGAGGCGTTGCACGGCGTAGGCAAGCGCGGCCGCCCGGCTCGGCAGCGGCACGATGTAGCGTACATTCGGTGGCAGCAGCATCGTTAGATCGGGCAGCCGGCCCATCTCCCACAGCACGCTCATGAGTTCGGCATGGCCGGGCACCACTTCCTCCGCCTCGCCATGGACGAGCCGGAAGAGCACGCGGTTCCAGGAGGGCGGCGGTGGCGCGTTGACGGTAAGGATGACGCGGCGCGAGCCGGCGCGCTCAAGCTTCTCGATGAAGGGCACGATGTCGCGTGTGAGGTATGTGACGTGATTGACGAGCGCGACGCTACCTTGCGGCATGTCCGCCGCGAGCCAATCACTCTTAACGAGACCAACATTGCCAATTCCGACGGCCTTGGCGTTGGCGAGGAAGGCTGCGCCCATGCTTGCCGAGGGATCAACATTGGTGACGGAGTGGCAACGCAATGCGAGCGGCAGCGACATGCGCCCCGCTCCGCCGCCGACATCGACGATCGCGTCCGACGGCTCAATCAAATCGGCGAGCGCCGTGAGATTGGCGTCGAGCGGCCGGCGCGGATCGGCCTTGAGAAGCGGATGGTCGGGATCGAGATCGCCGAAGAGATCGCCCGACGGCTCCGTCCCGCGAAGCCGCGCGCGCTGCGCCAGAACCGCATTGACCCGCGCGGCATAGTGCTCGGCTGCGGTCATGTTCCATCCCCACCATCGGCTTAGGTCTAGCACACCGACGCGTCGCGCGCACCCGCGATGATCAGGATGGGTAAGGAGAGGGACCGTTACGTTTTATGTCCGGCCCATCGTCCGCTGGCCGAAGCGACATCATGTCGGCTTTGGGGGGCATGAACGGACTACGGCAGACACAAAGCGTGCCTGATCTGCATCAGGACACGGTGCGTGACGTGTCAAGAGCAGGGAAGTGGCTTAACAGGGCCATTCTTGATACGTCGCACAACCTACATTTCGCGAACCTTGTATGACTGTGAATGGCGGGGAAGCCGCCAGCCGGTCGATCCGGCGCCTGTCAGGATTGCACGTGTGTGCCTTTCACCGACAGGAGCTTTCCATGCCAGAGCAAATCTCTCCATTGCGGCAACGCATGACCGACGACATGAGCCTTCGGAACATGTCGGCGTTGACTCAAGCCGCTTACATCCGCGCCGTCAAGAACTTCAGCAAGTATTTCGGCAAGTCGCCAGACAAGCTGACGTTTGAAGATGTACGCCAGTATCAGCTGAGCCTCGTTGGTCGCGGACTCGGACCACAAGCGATCAACCAGATCATGTGTGCGCTTCGGTTCTTCTACAAGACGACCATGGGCATAAAGGATGCCCACGACCATATCCCCCTGGCGCGACAGTCCGACCCGTTGCCCGCCATTCTGTCACGAGGGGAGGTTAGCCGCTTTCTGCAGGCGGCTCACAACGTCAAATACAGAACCGCATTCGCCACCATCTACGCCGCGGGCCTGCGGGTGTCCGAGCTGATCTCGCTCACCGCGAAGGACATCGATAGCGCCCGCATGGTCATCCACGTGCGGCAGGGCAAAGGGCGCAAAGACCGCTATGTGATGCTGTCTGACCAGTTGCTCGATCTCCTGCGGTCCTATTGGAAGATCGATCGCCCGTCCGAGTGGTTGTTTCCTGGAGCCGATCCGCAGCGGCATATCACGGCGCGGCAGCTAGAGCGGGTTTGCCGGCAGACGGCTGAAGTCGCCGGTCTCAGCAAGAACGTCACCGTGCATACGCTGCGGCATTGCTTTGCCACTCACCTGTTGGAACAGGGTGTAGATATCCGGGTGATCCAGGATTTGCTTGGGCATCGGCATCTAAATGCCACGGCGCGCTACGCCCGTGTCGCCATTAATACGATCCGGCAAATCCAAAGTCCGTTTGAGCTTCTGAAGGTTCCGGCGGCGCCGCCGACTTGATGCGGCGAACATGTTCCGGCCCAAGCTGGAGGTGGCGGATGTCTTCCGCCGCCACGGCAAGGCATGGCGGACGGAGAACGCCGGCCATTTGAGTCTTGGCCAGCTCCGCGTCATGTCGGCAATTGAGGCGTGCCGCACGGCCGCGCTCGGCGGGCACGTCGAGCGCTGCGAGGACTGCGCGCACACCCGTATCGCCTACAACTCCTGCCGCAACCGCCACTGCCCCAAATGCCAGTGGTCGGCGGCGGCGGAATGGCTGGCGGCCCGCGAGGCCGAGCTGTTACCAGTCCCCTATTTCCACGTGGTCTTCACGCTGCCGGCGGAGATCGGTGCCATCGCCTACCAGAACAAGGCTAAGGTCTATGGCCTTCTGTTCAAGGCCGCCGCCGATACGCTAACTACCATCGCGGCCGATCCGAAGCACCTTGGCGCCGACATCGGCTTCATCGCGGTGCTCCACACCTGGGGACAGAATCTCGATCACCACCCCCACGTTCACTGCATCGTCCCGGCGGGCGGAATCTCGCCAAATGGGAAGCATTGGATTCAATGCCGGCCGAACTTCTTCCTGCCGGTCCGCGTGCTCTCGCGGCTGTTCCGGCGATTGTTCACAGAACGTTTAGTGGCGTTGCATGGCGCGGGAGAGCTTCAGTTCTTTGGCAATCTGGCGCGTCTTGCGCCCACACACGCATTCGGCGCTTACCTCGATCCCCTGCTCAAGAGCGAGTGGGTAGTCTACGCCAAGCGTCCGTTTGCGGGTCCGCGCCAGGTCTTGTCCTATCTAGCGCGCTATACCCATCGGGTCGCGATCTCAAACAGCCGGATACTGTCGCTCTCGGACGGCAAGGTTTGCTTTCGATGGAAGGACTACCGGCAGGACGGCAAGGCCAAGGTGATGACGCTCGTCGCCAGCGAGTTCATTCGCCGTTTCCTGCTGCACGTGTTGCCGGACGGCTTCCACCGCATTCGTCATTACGGCCTTTTCGCGAATGGTCATCGTTCTGAGAGGATAAAACTTTGTCGGCAGCTCCTGGGTGTCGCGGAACCGATCCAGGTCTCCCCTACCGAAGACGATCTAATCGCGCATTCGCCGGATGAGACACACGCCTGCCCATGTTGTGGCGGCCGGATGAAGATCGTCGAGACGTTCGATTGGCAAACTCCCCTCTCAGTCCGCCCGCATTACACGCAACCGTTCGACAGCTCATGATCGCATCAGAAAACCTATTACGATCGCCGTCCCTGATCGCCCGATGCACCGCATCGGCGAGCGGCGGCGGATTCGGCGCAACCGCTATTCCGGTCCATCGGACGCCATCTTTGAGCGCACCAACAATGCCACCATCGCGGCGAGCACCAGACTTTCGGCCGCGCTCCCTCTCGATTGCCGTCCAGCGACAAGCCATTCTCCGGCAAACGATCGCTCAATCTCCATAGCTGCGGACCGCTGACCGCGGTTTCGTGCAAAAAGGTTTCTGTGACGGCTCGCGTCGGTGCGGGCGCTCAACCTGAGTGCGCCACCGCCATCGCAGAAACCTAAATATTTCGCGAACCTTGTATGACTGTGAATGGCGGGGAAGCCGCCAGCCGGTCGATCCGGCGCCTGTCAGGATTGCACGTGTGTGCCTTTCACCGACAGGAGCTTTCCATGCCAGAGC
Source organism: uncultured Alphaproteobacteria bacterium (assembly GCA_963823225.1). Lineage (GTDB taxonomy): Bacteria > Pseudomonadota > Alphaproteobacteria > Rhizobiales > Xanthobacteraceae > BOG-931. Next base: position 774,911 of record CAWGKM010000003.1, read on the forward strand.
AAATCTCTCCATTGCGGCAACGCATGACCGACGACATGAGCCTTCGGAACATGTCGGCGTTAACTCAAGCCGCTTACATCCGCGCCGTCAAGAACTTCAGCAAGTATTTCGGCAAGTCGCCAGACAAGCTGACGTTTGAAGATGTACGCCAGTATCAGCTGAGCCTCGTTGGTCGCGGACTCGGACCACAAGCGATCAACCAGATCATGTGTGCGCTTCGGTTCTTCTACAAGACGACCATGGGCATAAAGGATGCCCACGACCATATCCCCCTGGCGCGACAGTCCGACCCGTTGCCCGCCATTCTGTCACGAGGGGAGGTTAGCCGCTTTCTGCAGGCGGCTCACAACGTCAAATACAGAACCGCATTCGCCACCATCTACGCCGCGGGCCTGCGGGTGTCCGAGCTGATCTCGCTCACCGCGAAGGACATCGATAGCGCCCGCATGGTCATCCACGTGCGGCAGGGCAAAGGGCGCAAAGACCGCTATGTGATGCTGTCTGACCAGTTGCTCGATCTCCTGCGGTCCTATTGGAAGATCGATCGCCCGTCCGAGTGGTTGTTTCCTGGAGCCGATCCGCAGCGGCATATCACGGCGCGGCAGCTAGAGCGGGTTTGCCGGCAGACGGCTGAAGTCGCCGGTCTCAGCAAGAACGTCACCGTGCATACGCTGCGGCATTGCTTTGCCACTCACCTGTTGGAACAGGGTGTAGATATCCGGGTGATCCAGGATTTGCTTGGGCATCGGCATCTAAATGCCACGGCGCGCTACGCCCGTGTCGCCATTAATACGATCCGGCAAATCCAAAGTCCGTTTGAGCTTCTGAAGGTTCCGGCGGCGCCGCCGACTTGATGCGGCGAACATGTTCCGGCCCAAGCTGGAGGTGGCGGATGTCTTCCGCCGCCACGGCAAGGCATGGCGGACGGAGAACGCCGGCCATTTGAGTCTTGGCCAGCTCCGCGTCATGTCGGCAATTGAGGCGTGCCGCACGGCCGCGCTCGGCGGGCACGTCGAGCGCTGCGAGGACTGCGCGCACACCCGTATCGCCTACAACTCCTGCCGCAACCGCCACTGCCCCAAATGCCAGTGGTCGGCGGCGGCGGAATGGCTGGCGGCCCGCGAGGCCGAGCTGTTACCAGTCCCCTATTTCCACGTGGTCTTCACGCTGCCGGCGGAGATCGGTGCCATCGCCTACCAGAACAAGGCTAAGGTCTATGGCCTTCTGTTCAAGGCCGCCGCCGATACGCTAACTACCATCGCGGCCGATCCGAAGCACCTTGGCGCCGACATCGGCTTCATCGCGGTGCTCCACACCTGGGGACAGAATCTCGATCACCACCCCCACGTTCACTGCATCGTCCCGGCGGGCGGAATCTCGCCAAATGGGAAGCATTGGATTCAATGCCGGCCGAACTTCTTCCTGCCGGTCCGCGTGCTCTCGCGGCTGTTCCGGCGATTGTTCACAGAACGTTTAGTGGCGTTGCATGGCGCGGGAGAGCTTCAGTTCTTTGGCAATCTGGCGCGTCTTGCGCCCACACACGCATTCGGCGCTTACCTCGATCCCCTGCTCAAGAGCGAGTGGGTAGTCTACGCCAAGCGTCCGTTTGCGGGTCCGCGCCAGGTCTTGTCCTATCTAGCGCGCTATACCCATCGGGTCGCGATCTCAAACAGCCGGATACTGTCGCTCTCGGACGGCAAGGTTTGCTTTCGATGGAAGGACTACCGGCAGGACGGCAAGGCCAAGGTGATGACGCTCGTCGCCAGCGAGTTCATTCGCCGTTTCCTGCTGCACGTGTTGCCGGACGGCTTCCACCGCATTCGTCATTACGGCCTTTTCGCGAATGGTCATCGTTCTGAGAGGATAAAACTTTGTCGGCAGCTCCTGGGTGTCGCGGAACCGATCCAGGTCTCCCCTACCGAAGACGATCTAATCGCGCATTCGCCGGATGAGACACACGCCTGCCCATGTTGTGGCGGCCGGATGAAGATCGTCGAGACGTTCGATTGGCAAACTCCCCTCTCAGTCCGCCCGCATTACACGCAACCGTTCGACAGCTCATGATCGCATCAGAAAACCTATTACGATCGCCGTCCCTGATCGCCCGATGCACCGCATCGGCGAGCGGCGGCGGATTCGGCGCAACCGCTATTCCGGTCCATCGGACGCCATCTTTGAGCGCACCAACAATGCCACCATCGCGGCGAGCACCAGACTTTCGGCCGCGCTCCCTCTCGATTGCCGTCCAGCGACAAGCCATTCTCCGGCAAACGATCGCTCAATCTCCATAGCTGCGGACCGCTGACCGCGGTTTCGTGCAAAAAGGTTTCTGTGACGGCTCGCGTCGGTGCGGGCGCTCAACCTGAGTGCGCCACCGCCATCGCAGAAACCTAAATATTGTGCGACGCTTAGATATGGCTCTGCTGAGCCCTTAAATGAGTGCCTTCCCTTTTGTTGATTGCGTTGTTGCGGTTGCCGCACTCGCCGCCATGCCATGGCCGGTATATCGAACAGGATTCAGCTCGCGAATGCCGAACTCATTTAGATAGAACTGCCGACCATCACAATTAACGGCGACAACCCCGCGATGGTTCACACTCGCTGACCAGCGCTTTACGGGAAAAATGGCATCCAGTGCCGTCGGCCTCGCAAGGCCATCCGTTCAATTACGATGGTGTCTTGCCTGCCTTTCGCAACACAGCCAAGAAAGCCTCTGGAGTGATGATTTTGGTTCCGGCGTACTCGCCGATCGAAAGCAGGTCCTTGTCGCGCGAGATAAGGTAGTCGGCGCGCGCGGCGACCGCGCAGGCCAGAATCATGTCGTCGTTGGGGTCACGCGACGCTTGAACGTGTGGCAGTTCGGTTTCCATTACTGCCACCGCAAGCAAATCGCTGCAGAATTCCGACACGTCGGCATCGGCGTAGTGATAGCGGTCGCGGATGCGCTTGCTCGTGAGCAGTACCCGCGCGGTCTCTTCGATGATGCCCGGCGAGAGATGGAGATCGAACCGGTCTTCTCTAGCAAAACGGAGGAGGTCGAATGACGCTCCTCCGGCTACGGGATTGAGCACGGCGCTCACCAAGACGCCGGTGTCGAACACCGCCCTAGGCATGACGCTGGCGACGCATCATCCTGATCTCTTCGGCGATGTTTTCTTCCTCTTTCCTGATTTCATCGGCAGTGCGCCGTTGCGCGCGTGGGTTGAGGGCACGCATCCGCGCAAAAAGCCGTTCGAGTCGAAACCACGCCCGTTCCCGCGCGGCCTTCTGCTCGCCCTCCGAGCGGGGCTTGGAGTGCACGTATTCCTGCTCGATCTCAAGGCCCGCGCTCACAAGTTCCTCCTGGGCCTCCTCGGGCCAGGCTTGCGCTCGCTCCAGCAATTCCTTCAGCTTGTCTGCCATAGCAACCATCATAGCACACTGGGACAAAGCCGCCTCCCCAGGAAATATACCATGAATCCCCTTCCTGCAAATTCGATGCACGCGGCGCTTAATTAGCTCTTTGGCCGATCGTGCTGCAGCCGGAGCGCGTCCATCAAGGTACGTGTAGATCGCGTCGAGATCGCCGAGAGCGCGCAGCGAATACCGAACCCTCATGTGCCGCTGTACTTGACGCCGTGCCGCTTGAAAAACGCGGCCATGTCCTTGTCGGTCACAAACTCGCCGCGCCAGGCCTGCTGGCGGCCTTCACGTATCGCGATGCGCGTCGCATCGTCCAGCCGCACTGGCGCGGCGTTCTTGGATGCCACCGCCAGCAGCATTTCGGCTGCCTCATTTTGTTTGGCCTCCGGCAACTCCCGCACCTTATTGATCGCTTCCTCAAGCTTCTTTGTCATACGTGGCATTGTATCATAATGCCCAGTTCAGGCGCGGCGAAATTTCGTGAACGCCGCTTGTACTTCTTCGTCGCTCGCTACGCCGCCTTGGTCGGCCTCGTCGATCGCGCGCAGTTCCTCGGGCGTCGCTCGGTACACGCCGCTGCGACGGGCTTTAATGTCGCGCGCCAGTTGGGCAAGTTCGTCCTGGTCTTCTTCGGGCCAAGTTTCAGCGCGCTCCAACAGGGTCTTGAGCTGCTTGGTGGTCATGCTGACAATATAGCACAGTAGTCCCTTCCCCGCCACTCTATCGGCATCGGAATATCGAGCAACTAGGCAAAAGACCCCTCAACAAGTTCACGCGGCCGGCCGAAATTGCGGCGGCTCTGCGCAATTATCGTGTCACGGCGATTCCGAGAGCCGTACAGGCGTGGCGAGACGAAGACAGCGCGGTGGCCGCTGTCGCCGCGTCGTAGCCAGGCTCTGTGCGGCGACTGATCAACTAGCTCGTGCGCCGGCAGCGGGTGAAATTCCGGGGCAAGTATCTTAGCGTCGGCTGCCGATACCCGGAAGACCATGAGCGTTCCCGCGTTGCCGAGCACGGCCGCGCGCACCGCGTCGGTAAGCTGCTCGGTGTATTGGTTGGCGAGCGAAAAATGGACCGCAAATTTGCGCGCTTCCGACAGCAGCGACGCGAACGCGTCGGTGCTGAAAGATTGAAACTCGTCGATATGGGCGAAGAACGGCACCCGCTCGCCGGGGGCCTTGTCGCTACGCGCCATGGCGACGAGTTGCAGGTGCGACAGCAAAAGCGAGCCCATGAGGTCGGACGCCTGCTCCCCTATCTGTCCCTTGGCGAGGTTCGCGATCAATATGCCGCGATGGTCCATTGCGTGCGCCAAGTCGAATTTCGGGGCGACTTGCCCGAGAATATTTCTCAGTGCCGGCGAGGCGCTGAATTGTCCTATTTTATTTAGGATTGGAGATGCGGCTTCGGCGCGGAGGCGGTGATCGTAGCTTGGATATTCCTGTTGCCAAAATTGGGCGATGACCGGGTCGGTGATGTGCGTAGTTATTCGCGAGCGGAATTTATCGTCCGTATACATACGCGAGAGATTAATCAGCGTCGGATGAGGGCTTGCGAGAAGCGCTGCGACGCCCATGGACAGCCAGTGGGATAGCCGCGGTCCCCAGCTGTTACTCCACAAATGTTCGAATGTGGAGACAATACCCGCGGCGGCGAGCGCTCGCCGCCGCAGCGGCACGCGAGCGAGCGGATTAAAGCCAACCGGGCAGTGCTCGTCGGCAACATTGAAGTAGCACACCTCGTGTGTTCGCTCGGCCGGAATGGCGTCGATGATGGCCTCGGCAAGATCGCCGTGCGGGTCGATGACCGCGATTCCCTCCCCCGCCATGATGTCGTGCATAGCGAGGTTGAAGAGGACGGTGCTTTTGCCGGAGCCGGACTTGCCGACGATATACAGGTGTCGCTCGCGCTCTTCGCGCGAGAATACGATCGGACCGCCAAGGGCGTTTATTGCAATGATGGGTGGTCGTGGCTCCATAATTCCGATACAGCCCCCGGTGCGAAGCGTTCCGGTCGAGGCGGAACGCCGGCCACCCCGTCCTACCAACTGTGGAGTTGTGGTAGGTGGTGGCCCGCCGGGCTTGCTTGTGGTGGAGCGGTGCCGGCGCGGTACGCAGAGGCTGTTCCGGATTATCGAGCTGGGATCGCTCCCGAAATTATATCGTGTGCCAACCAATGCGGCGGTGTGGATAACAAAACGCGCCATGTCGTCGGCGGAAAGTCACGAGCGCCTCGCTTCCCTTTCCGCCGGCAGATCCCAAAACCCCGCTTCGCGGGGTTTGGTTTTAAGCCGCGACATAGACCAGCAAGCGCATGCTCATGCGAGTACCGAGGAGCGAAGCGACCCGACCCGGATGGGTCGTCAGGACTGTTTGAAACTCACGTGCTCTAACCCCCCGCATTTGTCGGAGACCCAAAGCAAGGAGCCGCGCCCCAGCGCGGCGACTATGCGACGGGCGTCCGGCGGAGCCGGCCGACCCCGTGCGCCCAGCCCGAAGCGCCGGAGCCGGCGAGGCGACAGGCAAGCGGAGGGCCCCCAGCTTCGCCACGCTTTAACAATGCTCGACGCTCAGGCGTCAGCATTGCAGGCGAAGTGGGGGCACGGGGTCGGGCGGCGCGCCCGACAAATGCGGGGGGAAATTGTGAGCACCTGTAAGAATATAAGGGTGTGGAGTAGGTCGTTGAGGGTACAAACTGGATTATACCGGTCATTGTACCCGGTCGCGGCGCCCTTCCTTTCTTCAAAGAATGAGCGAAACTCTTGTGTATTTATGAATGAATATCATTGAATGCATATTCTTATAGAGGACAGAGCGTTTTTGCTCGGTCTAGAAGTGAAGTTTTTGCTCGGTCTAGAGCGAGCGTTTTTGCTCGGTCTGGACCGTTAGAGTTTCCGGGACTTTAGGTTGAGGGTGTAGATGTTGGTCTTTCCCTGGCCCCGGCGTGTAATGGTCAAGAGGCCATGGGCCTCAAGCACTTTGAGGTGCTTCCTAACGTTGGTCTCGTGTAGGCCCATGTCCTCCCCAAGCCTTGCCTGTCCGGGAAAGCAGAAGTCATTCTGCCACGCGTAACTGAGCAGCATGGCGAACGCCAGTTTGTCTCCCGAGCTTAATTTATTCGACTTGAGGAGGAAGTTAGGGACCTGCGTGAAGCCCTTCGCGGTGGCAGCGTCGGCGCCCTTCAGGATGATGTTCCTGTCTTTCAGGATCGCGCTGATCGGCTGCATGGATGAATATTCCATGTAGCCTCATTATACGGTGCATTCGGCGAACGGCGCGAGTTTATCCCCGGGGGCTTCAGGTGCGAAATTAGAACTTGTTTGTCTGCCGGCGCTTGACGTTATTGATCTTTGGCGGGCGGTGCGGTGCCATTAACAGTGTTTGGTGCTGATCTTCGCTTTGGTAATTTGACCTTGGGAATGCTTGCGGGAGATTTCATAACTATCGCGAGAATAAGCATTTTTGGTACAGTTCGTTCTACCATGCCTGGTAGCCTCTCCTCGCCCGCGCATGCTGTCAGTGGTCCTTCGTTATGGTCACGGCCTTCACCACGATGGTGAGCCCAATCAAGGTTGCGACCGTGTCCACGACCAAGGAATAGAGAACGCTGACGTAGTCGCTGGTCCAATATGATGCGGTCGCGGTAGCGATTTGAAATACGAGGTAGAAAATAATCCAGCCCCAGTGCTTCTTCCAAACCGTCTGCGTCACGGTCTTGAGCAGCACAACGTTGGATGGCCTGCACCCGGTTCCGAAGACACCGAGTTAGGTGTTTTTATGGGACCGGAGGTGAGTCATGGAAAGGCGGAAGTTTACACGCGAGTTCAAGCTTGAGGCTGTGCGGCTGATCAACGAGCGGGGCGTGTCGTATGCCCAGGCCTCGCAGGATCTTAGTGTGCATCAGTCACAGTTGCGCAGTTGGGTGAAGGCGCAAGCGGACGATCCGCAGCATGCGTTTCCCGGCCAAGGTCAGATGAAGCCGGAGCAGGCTGAGATCGCGCAGCTCAAGCGCGAGGTGATCAGGCTGAAGGCTGAGCGCGACATCCTAAAAAAAGCCGCGGCCTACTTCGCGAAGGAATCGACGTGAAGTTCGCCTTCATCGCGAAGCACCGGGGGATCTGGCCGGCGGATTGGTTGTGCGGGGCGCTCGGTGTCTCGCGGGGTGGGTTCTATGCCTGGCTGACACGACCGCGCAGTCAGCGCAGCCGGAGCGATGAGGAGTTGGGCGCCAAGGTTCGCGCAAGCTTCCTCGCCAGCGATCGAACCTATGGCGCCAGGCGGGTGTGGCACGACATGCTTGCGGAGGGCGTATCATGTGGCCTGCACCGGATCGAGCGATTGATGCGGCTACAGGCTCTCAAAGCCCGTCCGCGCCGGCGTCGACTGCCGCCCGATCTGGGTGAGCGGCAGGTCGCCGCCGTCGCTCCCAACGTGCTCAACCGCACCTTCGAAGCGCCCGCTCCCAACCGCAAATGGATCGCTGACTTCACTTATGTCTGGACAGCGGAAGGTTGGCTCTATGTGGCTGCGGTGATCGATCTGTTCTCGCGGCGCGCGGTCGGCTGGTCGATGAGTGCTGAGATGACGGCCCAGCTCGTCACCGATGCCCTGGTGATGGCGATCTGGCGACGAGGCAAGCCCGACGCGCTACTGCATCACTCCGATCGCGGTAGCCAATACACCAGCGAGCAGTTCCAGAAGCTGATGACCGACCACGGCGTCGTCTGCTCGATGAGCCGTGCGGGCAACGTCTGGGACAATGCGGCGATGGAGAGCTTCTTCTCCTCGTTGAAGACCGAGCGCACAGCGCGCAAAACCTATCGCACGCGCGACCAAGCCAAGGCTGACGTATTCGACTACATTGAATGCTTCTATAATCCGAAGCGTCGGCATTCGACGATCGGATATCTAAGTCCCGTGGAGTTCGAGATGCAGGCGGGATTCGCTTAGGCGGGTGTCAACCAAACCGGGTGCAGGCCAGGAACCCGTTTTGACTTCAATGGGCACGCCGAATGTCTTCGAAGTACCCCCGCAAGAACACACTGTCTGTTCTGCGGGCCACACTTTCCCGCATGCTGAACATGCCGCTTGTTTCATAGCTTCCTCGCTCCCAGCTTACTTCCAGGCCCGTTGCTAGCTGATAGCTGGTGACCCGGCCATCGCTGGACGCTTTTTGCCTATCGTGTATAGTTCCCGCTAGCCGTTCCCCCTCATTTCCAAGCACTCCTTACCTCGCCGGCAGGCATCAGGGCACCAACCTTGACGCCTGCTTGTGTAGGATATTCCAACCAAAGAGGAGTTCTCGGAATGAGCACCGTGGTACCTTATTGCGTACTCTTGGTCGCTTTCGGACTTATCGAGATAATATTGCTCGCCGCTCTTTCTAGAGAATGGAAATCTGTCAGGCGCGAGCGTCGTGAGTCATCATGTTAAACAGAAGAATATCACTCAAGCCGCCAGCACACAGGCGGCTTTATTCTTACTAGCCACTTCGAAAAATGCTTGAGTTGGGTGAACCCCCTTTCATACTCCAGTGTGCACTAACAATAAACCATGACGAACCGCTTCCTCAATCCAAATGACCTCAAGCGCTATTGCAATAGGAGCAAATATTTTTCTAGACGCGATTCGGCTGGTACGCATGGCCTCAAATCTCGGATCGCTGAACACCAAAACACGGGACCCTGACTTATTAGCGGCTTGTTGATCAAGCCGTTCAAGTTCTGCCATTTTTTTATTCCAATAACGCGTCCAGCGTTCCCCGCGCAAAACTGCAAGCGGAATGAAAGTATGAAATACAATTCCGATCAGACAGAGAATGAACTTTACATTCTCTACTTGACCTGTTCCAAAAACGAGAGGCAGTGCGACAATATTAAAGACAAGATATGACTGAACGCGGCTCCACTGCAGTTGAATGTAGCCATTCCGGATTGTCGCAAGTGCAATGTAGATGTTCGGTTCCCCGTCTCGCATCATCTCCCCCTAAGCTGACCGATCGAATAAATTTCTCGTGTGAATGCTTTCCGGCTCGGCCTATCCGTTGCTCCAGCTTTACGTCTCCGTCCCCATCTTGTTAAGCTGACGACTTGAGGCCGGAAACGTGGTCCTCGGGTGGGGACAAAGCCGAAGCACCTTTATTGTGCGCCTTCCGGTGAACATTGTCGCCTGCGGTGATGTCTGCATGTCGACAGGACGGGTCGGCCGGAGATGACTCCCACACCTTCTTGATCGCTTCTTTGAACACTTGCATACGTACGTCGCAAGAAGGAGCTTTTGCAGCCTAATTGTTCTTGCGTTTTGATTGTGGGGGGTTGCGCAGCCGTGAGTGTTGTATTCTTCGACTGTCCCAAGTATGACCATTTTCGGGACAGGCGCGCTACCCTGCTGCTTCGTCGGGGGGACTTTTCTGCTCGATGGGTGCCTCGTGTTTTGGCGCGACCAAAAGCGGGGCGAGCATGGCTTGCAGCCGGTGGATTAGCGTGTTGGTTTCCTTGTCGCGCTCAAGCAACGCCTCGATCTGGCTGTCCTTCACGGTCACCTGGCCACGCAAAAAGTCGTTTTCCTTTTCGAGAAGGACGACGTACCGATCTTCGGGGCTGCGAACGACGGCGTTCGTTCGCGATTGTTCGCGGCTATTCGTCCCTTCATCGCGCTTATTTTCCATAGAGCGAACGCTCGCGACTATTCGCGTCTGGTCGCGAGTATTCGCGACTGTTCGGACCTCGTTGATGTAGGCGATGTGGCGGTCCACCGAGTAGGGCGCTACCAGGTATTTTTCGCCAGTTTCGGTCTCGACCTTGTGGCAATTGAGCTTTGAGAGGGCACAGTATTTCTGGATGGCACGCGGGGTACGCGGGTGGCCTGCCTTGTCATACAGCTCGGCCACTTGCTCAATGGAGAGGGTATATTGGTGGTCTGGCCAACGGTCGCGACTGTTCGCGTCCGTTCGCGGCTGTTCGGGGGTCATGGCTTGATGATACCCCGGCTCGCCTCCACCTCTCGCCGGTTATCCCCAACGGTTGGCTGACGACTACTGGGTGGTTTAGTTCCAACACGCATCAACAATGCGGCTCGGACCAGAGGCAGCCCAAGGTGCGGGCGCGATGGGAAATACCACTTAGGCTTCAAAGGGTCGTATTTGCCCGCACCTTTCTGTAACCTATTGTTTTCTGCGACTCTTGGGACCTCTCCGAATCTATTAGCAGGGTTCTAATCCCCCCAGACGAAACCGCCCTCCGTCCGAAAACGTTCCTGTTCCCGCTTCTGGCCCTCAATAATACCTTCGCGGCGACGGGATTTCATAAGTGCTCGGTAGAAATGCTGTTCATTGTCCCGCGCACTCACCGCCCTAGCTAAATCAGAGAACCAGATGGGTTCGCTGCCGCCGGGCAGTTCGTCACCCTCCAACCACCGGGCCGCGTCTCCATCGTAGACCAGCACGCGGAAATAGCCCATGTGGCTGTCATAGTGGATGTTATGAAAGCCCTCGAAGTTAGATTTATGCCGTCGCATGTAGTTGTCGATTTCAGTAACGCGGGTGCAACTGGCTGGCGTTGGATTCCACCAAGGACGCTTCTTATGGACGTTCAGCAGGTCGGCTCGGGGAAAGCGCCAAATCCATTCTCTTTCGACCTCATACCGTTTGTCGTAAGGACATGTGTCAAGAAGCGCGTGTCCAATTAGATAGCCGTGCCGCCACTCGTCATGAAACCATCTGCGTACAAGGTACTGGTTCGACCAACGACCCTCGTGCTCTTTGAATTGAGCGAGGCGGTCACCAAACTCCCCTACATACCGGACACGTCCGTCCCGTGTGGACCACAATGCATAAATCTCGGCCATGTCGGCCATATCGTGTGTCCTTCACTCGTAGGGCGCGCTAAAAATGTGATTTGTCAGCACCGCAAAAGATGACTATCAGGCTGATTGCGGCTCAACCGATAGCAAGGTCTAGGGACGGAGAGAGGCTGGTTAGGAAGGTACGACTGTAGCGCCCCGAAACCAATTCGGAGCCCCAAGAGGGTGCAGGACTACAGGCTCGACCGCCTTTCAGAGTGTTCCGTCACGCCGCGAAAGTTCGTGACGCCTCTATCGCCAGGGTCATACCCTGTACCACGAGGCAAGTCCGGCCGGACGGCGAAGCGCCCGATGAGAGCTCCTCGGGCGCTTTTGCTTTGCTAGTTCAAATCCGGTGAAACGGTCACAAAGCCGCCCGACGCGACCGCGCGAAAATGGCGATCACTCCCGGCATGGGGTGGCGTTTGCGCCGTAATACCGGGCTTACGCGCGCTTATCGAGCTCGGCGGCGAGCTTGGCATAGAGCGGATTGTCGCGCGTATAGACATAATCGAGCGCGGCGACCGAGACCGCTTCGGCGCCGTGCTCGCGCAAGAAATTGGCGAGCGCGTGCACCGTTTCGGGCGGGCAGTGCAGGGTGAGCATGCCGGAGGAGGTCGGGCCGCCGAACGGGGCGGCGACGCCGAATTTTTCCCGGGCGGCGCCGAGCACTTTTTCGTTCAATCCGGCAAAGCGGCTGCGCACTTCGCAAAACGCCTCGGCGCGTTTTTGCGCGGCGATGCGGTCGAGCAGGAGCCGCGCGGTGTCGCGCTGCGTCTTGTCCCAAGCCGCGGCGCGCGCGGCGACAAGATTGGCCTGCGAGCGCAGAATGACGCCGTCCTCGATCACTTTAAGGCCGTTGGCGGCAAGCGTGGCGCCGGTCGTGGTGATGTCGACGATCATTTCGGCGGTGCCGGCCGCGGGCGCGCCTTCGGTGGCGCCGGAGCTTTCGACGATGCGGTAATCGACGATGCCGTGCGCGGCAAAAAAATCGCGCGCCAGATTGGCGTATTTGGTGGCGAGCCGCATCTTGCGCTCGTGCTTGAGCCGGAAGGCCGTCGCGACATCGTCGAGGTCGGCCATGTTGCGCACGTCGATCCAGGCCTGCGGCACCGCAACGACGACATTGGCGAAGCCGAAGCCCAAGCCGGCGATGAGCACGACGCGGGCGTCCGATTGCGGGATCATTTCGCGCACCAAATCCTCGCCGGTGACGCCGAGATGCGCCGCGCCTTGGGCAAGTTGCGCGGTGATTTCGGCCGCCGAAAGGTAGGCGATTTCGATGCCGTCGAAGCCTGAAATAGTGCCGCGATAATCGCGCGCGCCGCGCGGCTTGACGAGTTCGAGGCCGGCGCGGGCGAAGAAGCTTTCGGCGTTTTGCTGCAGCCGTCCTTTCGACGGCACGGCAAGGATCAGCGGCGCGCTCATGGCTTGTCTCCGCAAGCGGCGAGATCCTCGATTGCGGCGGCAAAGCCGACCGCCGGGATCGGCTCGCTCGCCCCCAGGCGCGTGAGCAAGCCGTCATAACGGCCGCCGGCGACCAGCGGGCTTTTTGCGCGCGGCGAATCGTTGGCCCCATGATGCAGCTCGAACACGAAGCCGGTGTAATAGTCGAAGCCGCGGCCAAAGGCGGTGGAGAAGTCGATGGCGCGCACGTCGACGCCGCGGGCGGCGAGAAATCCGGTGCGCGTTTCGAACAAATCGAGCGCCGCCCCGAGCGAGATTTTGGCGTCGGCGGCGAGCGCGCGCAGTTCGCCCGCCGCCTCGTCCGGATCGCCGGTAAGCGACAGGAAGCGTTCGATCAGCGCGCGGGTCTCGCGCGGCAGCCGGGTCGGCGCGTTGAGCGCCGATTGTTCGAGGAAGCGGTCGGCGATTTCGGCGACGGAGCGGCCGCCGACCGTCGCGATCCCGGCAATCGAGAGCAGGTCCGTGACCAGATGATGCGCGGCCTTGGGGTCGGAGCCGGCAAGCGCCGCGAGCACGCCCTGATATTCCGGCGGACCGTTGGCGGCAGTCAGCGTCATTTGATCGAGATCGTGCTTGAGCGACGATTTTCGGTTGAAATCCTTGATCAGGCGGCGCTTCCACGCCGGCGCCAGATCGAGCGCGGCGACGAAAGCGGCAAACAGCCCGACGTCGCCGATGCGGATCTCAGGCGCGCTCACGCCATATTGCGTGGTCGCTTCGAGCCCGAGCGCGAGCATTTCGGCATCGGCCGCCGCCTTGTCCGGCCGGCCGAAACTTTCGATGCCGGCCTGGAGGAATTCGGACGCCGCGCCTTCGCGATGACGGAACACCGCGCCGAGATAGCAAAAGCCGGCAGGCTTGCCGGCGGCTTCCGATTGCAGATAGCCGCGCGACACCGGAATGGTCAGATCGGGCCGCAGGCACAATTCGCGCCCGTCGGGGTCCGTGGTGAGAAACATGCGCCGGCGGATGTCCTCGCCGGAAAGGTCGAGGAATGGCTCGGCGGGCTGCAGCAGCGGCGGTTCGATCCGCCCATAGCCGGCGCGCATATAGGACGCGACCAGCGCTTGCGCGCGGGCGTCCGGACCGGTCGGTGCGTTGCTCGACATATTTTCTTTCCATGCGCATCCGCGCCACGGCGCTGCGATATGCGGCGGCCCTTTAGCACGGCGCGCGTCGCTATTCGATGAAGATCGCGCCGCGCCGTTAACGCTTATCCCGCACGCCGCGGGATGTTACGGATTGGCGGACGGAGCGCCCCTCTTGCTTAACGTAACATTATAACGTTAGCATGCCGCGATGGGGTGGGTTCATTGCTATAAGCGGCACGGCGCATACCTCGCGCTCGCGGCGCTGGCGCTACAAATCGTGCTGTCGTTCGGGCATGTGCATCTCGACGGCACGCTGCGCGCCGCATCCCACGTCGCCATAACCAGACCGCATAACACCGTAATCGCCCAGACCTCGCCACCGGCGCCGGCGCAAAATCCCGGCGACGACGATTACTGCGCGATCTGCGCCTCGATCTTCCTGGTCTCGACCTCGTTCGTGTCCGAGCCGCCGAAACTGCCGGTGCCGATCGGTTTCGAACGCATCGAGCGTATTGTCAGCGTCGCGCGCGGCATCGTCGAGCCGCGACGCGTTGTCTTCCGATCGCGCGCCCCGCCGGCCGCCTGAGCGCACGGTCGGCGCCGATCTTTTCGTATTGCCGCGCCATTTTTCTAAACGCGCCGGCAATGCCCGCAAGATCGAACGTGGCATCTTGCTTCCCGATTCGACGTCACGCGATTTGCCGCGCCAGCACGACCGTCATTGGACTGTCCGCTTCGGCCAGCGTTGCAGCAAATTCCGGCGGTGTCTTATGTCTCTATTTAGCTATCGCGTCTTGTTTCTCGGCGGTTCGGCGCTCGCGGTATTGCTGGCGTTGGACGCAACGGTGTGCGCCCAAGATCAGCCGGCGCCGACGCCGCCCGCTGCGGCGCAGCCTTCCCAGCCGCAGCCGGCGCAAGCGCCGCCCTCTCAGGTGCCGGCGCCGCAGGCACAATCTCCCGAGCATCTTCCACAACTGACGATCACGGCGCCGCATATCAAGCCAAAACCGGCCGCGGTCGCGCAACAACCGCCGCCGCCGTCGCCGGCCGCGCAGCTCAACGAGAAAAGCAACGGCTTCGATCAGGCGCGCAGCAATCTCTACACCACCGTCGGCACCACCTCCGACACGATCAGCCACGACACCATCGAGGTGCTGCCGCAGGGCAGCAATGCGCCGGTCGAGAAAGTGCTGCTGCAGGCGCCGGGCGTGTCGCAGGATTCCGCCGCCTCGGGCTTGCTCCACGTCCGCAACGACCACGCCAATGTGCAATTCCGCATCAACGGCGTCATGCTGCCCGACGGCGTCACCGGCTTCAGCAGCGTTGTCGATACCGGCTTGATCGGCACCATAGCGCTGGTCACCGGCGCGCTGCCGGCCGAGTTCGGCCTGCGCACGGTGGGTCTCGTCGACATTACCACCCGCAACGACGTGTTCAACAATTCCGGCAGCGTGAGCTATTACGGCGGCAGTCGCGGCACGTTCGAGCCGAGCTTCGAATATGGTGGCACCTTCGGCGCGAACTGCCCCTCCGGAACGACCGAAGCCGGCATCTTCAACCGCGGCCTGTTTCGGCGGCGTCCAATATTTCTTCACCGGCAGATATCTGCAAACCACCGAGGGCATCGAAAACCCGCTGCCGTCGCTGAACGCCATTCACGATTTTTCGTCGCAGGAAAAAGGCTTGGGCTACATGTCGACGTTCGTCGATCCGTGGACACGGCTGAGCCTGATCACAGGAACGTCGGTCAACAACTACCAGATTCCCGACGTCCCCAACGCGCCGCTCTTTGCGGGCATCGCTGTTCCGGTGCTCGGGGCTACCACTTTTGATTCCTCTAGGCTTAACGAGAACCAGTACGAGCTCACCCAATACGGCGTTCTGGCGCTGCAAAGATCGACTCCCGGTTTCGACGGGCAAATTTCCTATTTCACCCGCTACAACAATCTGCATTTTACGCCGGATGCGATTGGCGACCTGTTGTTAAACGGCATCGCCACAGACGTCAGCCGACAATCTTACAGCAACGGCATACAAGCCGACGCGTCGTACCTGATCAATCCGGCGCATACGGTTCGCGCCGGCTTCACCGTCAGCGCCGAACAGATCTGGGTCGACAATACATCGGTGGTCGAACCGACCCCGCCGCCGCTTTTCGTTGCCGTGAACACGCCGCAATCTATTACCGATGACGTAGCGAAGGTCGGCTGGCTCGCCGGCGTCTATGCCCAGGACGAATGGAAAATAACCGACAAGCTGACCATGAATGCCGGCTTGCGCTTCGACCAGATGTGGCAATTTGTCGATGCCAACCAATTAAGCCCGCGGGTGAGCTTCACCTACAAGCCGTGGCAATACACGACCTTCCATGCCGGCTATGCGCGCTACTTCACGCCGCCAGTACTGGTGGAGGCGGCGCCGTTTAATAACAACTTGTTCAACAACACGACAGGAACGACGCCCGGCCCAGCGAACCCAGTGCTGCCGGAGCGCTCGCACTATTTCGACGCCGGTGTCGACCAGAAGATTCCGTTCAAATGCTATTCGTCCGTGGCAAAAGACTGCCCCACGCTCGAGCTCGGACTCGACGCCTATTATAAGGATGCAAAGGACCTGATCGACAACGGCACTTTCGGCCAGGCGCTGGTGCTCAGCGCCTTCAATTACGCCAAGGGCATCGCCGAAGGCATCGAGTTCAGTGCGAAATTCAAGAGTGGCAATTTCCAGGCCTATGGCAACCTCGCGGTCAGCCAAGAGAAGGCCAACGACGTCGTGACGAACCAGTACCTCATCGACAACACTGTGGCACTTGCAGATCTCGGCGGTTTGACCCGGTTCCAGTACCTCGCGACACATTGGATCTACACCGATCACACCCAGATCGTGACCGGCTCGGCCGGCCTCGCCTATCAATTTTGCGGCGCGCCTTCGAGCCCCGGCGAGCCGTGGTGGGATACCTGGTGCGGCACCAAACTCTCGACCGACATGGTCTACGGCTCGGGGCTGCGCACCGGCGACGCCAATATCGGGACCGAACCGCCTTACGCGCAGTTCAACGCCGGCATCTCGCACGAATTCGCCCAGCCTGACGGCAAGCCGGTCACGCTGCGCTTCGACGTCGTCAATCTGTTCGACACGATCTACCAGATCCGCAGCGGCACCGGCATCGGCATGTTCGCGCCGCAATACGGGCCGCGCCGCGGTTACTTCGTCGGCTTTTCGAAGAAGATATGAGGTCAGTCATGTCGTCGCGCATAAAGGTCGTCGCCGCAGTCGCCGGTGTTTTGGCGGTCACCGCGCCGGCGTGGGGGGCCGACCTGTCGCCGCCGCCGGCGCCTACATATTACGATTGGACCGGCCTCTATCTTGGTCTCAATGCCGGCTATGCATCCGCCACGGTAACTGAAACCCCCTCCGACGGCAGTGGATCGGGCAGCGCGAGCATCCCGGGCGGCATCGGCGGCGCGCAGATCGGCTACAATTACCAAATCGGCGCCGTGGTGGTGGGCTTCGAGGCCGATTTCGACGGCTCGATGGCGACCAAATCGATCACGGCCGGATCTGCGTCCGGCACCGTTCAAATTCCATGGATCGCAACGGCACGCGGCCGGGTCGGCTACGCGTTCGACCGATTGCTCGTCTATGCAACGGCGGGCGGCGCGGCCACCCAGCTTTATTCCACCGTGAATGTGGCCGCCATCGGCTCCGCCAGCTCGTCGAACACGACCGGCGCGTGGACGGCCGGCGGCGGCCTCGAAGCCGCCATCACGGACAATCTCAGCGCGCGTGTCGAATATCTTTACCTCGACACCGGCAATATCACCGTGGCGCAAGTCGGGGGCACGCCGCCGCCGCCTTTCGTTACGGTGACCGGCCGCCTGCAAGACAATCTGGTGCGGGTTGGGCTCAACTATCGATTGCCGGTCGCCTGGTAGGGCGGTGCCGGCCTCAGCGCTGCTGTACTTCGATCGTGACGTGCGACAGCGCACGAAACCGGCGCAGCAGCGATTGATAATAATCGGGCCCACGCTGGCGTTGCGTCGCCACCGAAAGGATCGCACCCAGATGACCCGGGCCGAGGCGCCACAAATGCAGGTCGGTCAAGCGGTCGCCGTCGGTTTCGATGATCGCGCGCATGCGCTCGGCCATGGTGCGGTCGGGATTCATGTCGAGCAGGATGGCGCCGGTATCGCGCACGAGGCCGTAGGACCAGGCGGCGATGACGGCGGCGCCGCACAAGCCGGCAACGGGGTCCATCCAGGCCCAGCCGAGAAAGCGCCCGAGCGAGAGGCCGACAATGACCAGCACCGAGACCGCCGCATCCGCAAGCACGTGGACGATGGCGGCACGCATGTTGTTGTCGCGATGCGCCGTGGCGTGGCCATGGTCATGCTCGGCGAATTCGACCGCGTAATTTTCGCCGCCGCGGCCAAACAACAGCCGAGCCGTGAAGGCGTGCGGTTCCGGGATTTCGCCGATGGTTTCCAGGTAGCCGGCGCGTGCGGTCATGGCAAAGGCTTGGCGCGCGCCATCCGGGCGCACGGTCTCGATAGTGACGTCGTCCGCGGCGAGAGCGCCGCTCGAAAAAGACAACCTAAAGCGCGGCGGCACGCCGTCTTCGAAGATTTCGAGCGTCAAAGGACCGCGGCTCGTTTGCAGGATGTGGGCTTGATCGTGCTCATGGTCATGACCGCCGTGCGCATGGCCATGGGAGTGTCCATGACCATGATCATGGTTGCCGCCGCTGAGCAGTAACACGCTTGCGACATTGACGATCAAGCCGAGCACGGCGATCGGAATGGCTTCGTTGAAGTCGATTGCGACCGGCCAGATGAAGCGCGTGATCGCCTCGTAGCCGATCAAGAGCGCGATCATCGCCAGCACGATGGCGCTGGTGAAGCCGGCGAGGTCGCCGAGCTTGCCGGTGCCGAAGCTGAAACGCGCGTCGTTAACGTGCCGGCGCGCATAGCGGTAGGCGAGCGCGGCGAGGAGGAGCGCGCTGGCATGCGTCGACATGTGCAGTCCGTCGGCAACCAGCGCGATCGAGCCGAACAACAGCCCGCCGACGATCTCGGCGACCATCATGAAGCTGCACAGCACGATCACCGTCCAGGTGCGGCGCTCGTTCTGCTCGTGGCCTTCGCCGAGAAAAACGTGGCTGTGGGTGCCGGACAAGGTGTCCGCCATGATCGGTCCTCACGCGGTCTTACAATTCACTTCAGCGTGTCGCGTATGCGACCCTTAGCGGCAGTCGTCACAGCACTCCTCGCCTGTCCAAGCCTCTCGCCCTTCCTTGACGACAAACCAGACGATCCCGAGTGCGGTCACCGCATCAATCCACCATGCCCCGACGAGGTATTGAGCGGTGAGGCCAGCCACGACGACACAGGACAGCCAGCCACAGGTAATTGATTCAACGGCGTCGGCCCTAAGAGCCCGACTGCCGATTCTTTCCGCGAGGTAGATTTTTCGCTTGGCGAGGAAATACATGATTGGAATGGCTGCAACGGCCAATGCGAGGCCAACCATTGAAAATTCCTCTCCCTGTCCATTCCCTATGCTGCCTGCCGCGCTAAGCACGACGTAAGCCGCCAATGCGAACAGAAGACCACCGCCGATCTTGCTGGCGCGCCGTTCGGCTGTCTCCGAGAACTCTTTGCCGTGCTTGAGCTCAACTCCAAGACGCCAAATCAGTACGGCCGCCGATATTAATTCGATGACGCTGTCGAGACCAAAAGCCGTCAAGGTAATGCTATGCGCCGCGATGCCGGACCCAATTGCTACAACAGCTTCGATCACCATCCATGCAATGGTGATCCATTCAAAGAAAAGTGCCTCTCTTACGAGGCCGACTCGATTGTCTGCGCTGGCAATTGTCATCCGGTCCGGTCTTTCGGTTCGATGTCGTTCTTGCTGATGGTTTCACTTCAGGTAGGCCTGCACCGCCTCGATCAGCTCCTCGGCGCCGCGCGAGCGCTCGGCGTCCTTGGTCGGATCGACGACGTGCAGCCGGATATGGTCCTCGATCACTTCGGTCATCAGGCTGTTCATGGCGCCGCGCGCCGCGACGATCAGGTGCAGCACGGTGGCGCAGCCCTTTTCGTCCTCGAGCGCGCGCTCGACCGCTTCGATCTGGCCGCGCACGCGCCGGATGCGATTCAAGAGCTTCAGCTTTTCCTGTTTGGTGTGGGACAAGGTTGACCACCTCCGGTCGATAGGGTAGGGGGTATGCTATATAGGATAGGGGGTATAGTATAGGGCGGCTGGCGGGGTGTCGAGCGCTGCCGCCTTCGAATCCTGGACCTAGCCGGCCGTTTGTCGCTCACCGAGCCGACCGCGACCGCGGCAAGGACGGTGAGCGATGTTCACAAAACTCGCAACGTTTCGCGGGGTTGTCCGTGGCCGCGGGCAACGCTCCGCAGCAACGGCGACGCCTGGCAACGATAACCGGCCCAGCGGTCGTTGCGTCGCTTTATCGCGGCGGCTGCGCCGGCCGGTCCTGGTCTGCCGCTGGCATAATTCGCCGGCAGGCGCGCTCGAATGCGCTTGGCATATTGGCGCGGCCGATGCGGCATTCGCGGAGGAGCCGGGGCTAAGGCGGTTGACGGATCGCAAGCGATCGCGGTCCGCGCGCGGTCGCACGGCAATGCTTTTTGTTACTGTAGAACATATTGCAAAGTGTAGCCTAGGTTATAGACTGTAGGTGTTGCTTCATGCGTACCGGGCGGGGCGCCGATGAGGGGATTGTTCGTTGCCGGCATAGCGCTGTTCGCGCTTGCTGGGCACGCGCATGCCGCCGAGCTCTCGGGTGCCACGCCGGCGAAGGCGCCGTCTGCTCCGCCGCCTGCGCCCGATTACGACTGGACTGGCTTCTATGTCGGCGGCCACGTCGCCTACGGCATGGGCGGCGGGACCAGCACGTTGTCCGATCCGGGTCCGACGGTTTTCAGCGATGCGTTCAGCAGCCTCTATGGCGGCGTGCAGGGCGGGTACAATTATGTTTTCCCGTCGCGTCTGCTGCTTGGCGCCGAAGCCGACATCACGTTCCCGTATTTTTACCAGGATGGCGCGATCTTTACCGGACAAACGCCCGCGGGCACCACCGTCAGCGACCAGATCGACTATATCGGCACGCTGCGCGGGCGCTTCGGCTACGCGTTCGATCATTGGCTGATCTATGGCACCGGCGGTTTCGCCTGGTCGCAGGCGCGCTTCGGCGAGACGCCCGGCGCCGCCAGCGATGAAGACAAAATCCTGCTCACGCGCACCGGCTGGGCGCTCGGCCTCGGCGCCGAGGTCGCGATCGCGCCGGCCTGGACGGCACGCATCGAATATCTCTACGACCGCTTCGGAACCGTCGCCGGCGTGTTTCCCTTGGGCACTGCTTACCAGTCGGCCTTCGACATCGGGATGCTCCGGCTCGGGCTCAACTACAAACTCGGCGCAGTCAATGCCGATGCGCCCGCGAGCGCGAGCAACAATCCGTGGCCGATCGCAGCCGACCGCTGGAATATCCACGGCCAGTTCACCGCCATCGAGCAGGGTTATCCAGACTTTCCGTCGCCGTATGCAGGCGCGAACAGCCTGCAGGGCGACAGCCAAGCGCAGAATACCGTAAGCGCGACCGCCTTCGCCGGATTTCGCCCGTGGGACGGCACCGACATCTACATCAATCCGGAAATCACCCAGGGCTTCGGTCTCAGCACGACCCACGGCATCGCCGCCTTCCCCAGTTTTGAAGCGCAAAAGGCAAGTTTCCCGATGCCGCGTTTCGACGTGGCGCGCATCTATGTACAGCAAACGTTCGGGCTGGGCGGCGAACAGGAGACCATCGCGGACGGTCCCAATCAAATTGCGGGCAAGGCGGATATTTCGCGGCTCACCCTTATCGCCGGCAGGTTCGCGGTCACGGACTTCTTCGACAACAACGCCTATGCCCAAAACGGGCGAACGCAGTTTTTCAACTGGAATATGGATTGCTGCGGTGCCTACGACTGGACCATGGACCAGATCAGCTATACCTGGGGCGCCATGGCCGAACTGAACCAGAAATTCTGGGCTTTTCGAGCCGGCTACTTCCTGGTTCCCGACGTCTCCAACGGCGACAATTACGACACAAATTTTCCGGACGGCGAATATATCGGCGAACTCGAATTGCGCTATTCGCTGTTCGCAGAGCCCGGCAAATTGCGGCTGATGGCATGGGCCAACCGCGCCAATATGGGCAGCTACGCCACAGCCCTCGCCGAGCCGATCACACTCCCCACCTATCCCGACATCACGCTGGTGCGCCAGGTGCGAACCAATTACGGCTTCAACGCCAATCTCGAACAGGCGATCACCGCCGACCTCGGCGTGTTCTCGCGCGCAAGTTGGAGCCCCGGCCTCGACGAAATCATCGCCTGGACCGATTGCGACGAAAGCCTGTCCGTCGGCGCTCAATTGAAGGGGACCACTTGGGGGCGCCCCGACGACAAAATCGGCGTGGCCGGCCTCATCGAGGGTCTCTCGCCCGAGGCGCGGGCCTACTTCGCCGCCGGCGGGCTCGGCATCTTGATCGGCGACGGCGCGCTCAATTATCAGCCGGAGAAGGTCATCGAGACGTATTACTCCTACAGCCTCAACACCTGGTCGAGTCTCAGCTTCGATTATCAGTTCGTCGCCGACCCCGCCTATAACGCCGCCCGCGGACCGGTCCATATTTTCGCCGGCCGGCTTCACGCCGAGTTCTAGGCCGCGCGCCTCCTCCGTAGCGATGTGGCCGTCGCGACACGCCTGACCGCTTTCGGCGACGGGGCGTACCCGCATCGTCGCGCGGCGAGCGTGCTTGCGCTATGGAACTCGGGAAAATGCCTTCGCGAAAATGTCATTGTCACAATGACCATTGAAAATGGTCGAGGTGTGGGGCGGGCGGTGAAAAGTTTCGTCGTGGGGGCTGTCATCTGGGTTGCGCTGGTTGGCGCGGAGCGCGTGCTCGCGGCCGACGATATCTTGCCGACCAAGGCACCGCCGCCGGCGGTGCCGGTTGCCTATGACTGGACCGGATTTTATCTCGGTGCGCATTTCGGCTACGCGGCCGGGTCGTCGAACTGGTCGGCGACGGAGACCGGGGCGGCGGCGCCGAGCCTCTCCGGCTCGCTCGATCTGTTCAACGCCTACGATATGTTCCGGGATACCGGCAGCGACTTTGCCGGATTCCAGGGCGGGTACAATTATTTGCTGCCATCGCGCTGGCTGCTTGGCCTCGAGGCCGACGTATCGTTCCCAAGCTTTGCCGATACGCCCCTACACACGATCAGCGGCATCAATACGCTCGCATCGCCATCGATCGGCGTCGCCAGCTATTCCGAGCAGGTGGAATTTTCCGGCACCGTGCGCGGCCGCGTCGGCTATGCGCCGGGCAACTGGCTGTTTTATGCGACCGGCGGCTTTGCCTGGACCTATGACCAATTCACCCGCACGCAATTGGCCGGCACGCCGGCAGGCGGTACGGCGGTTCCCGGCACGGTAGAATCCTTGTTCATGGTGCCGCGGGCCGGTTGGACGGTCGGCGGCGGCGTCGAAACTGCATTGTGGTCGAACTGGACCGCCCGGGTCGAATATCTGTTCACCGATTATGGAAGCCGCAGCGTCCTGTTTCCGCTCGGCGCGCAACAATTCGATTCCGACCTGACGCTCAACGAGCTTCGCGTCGGCCTGAACTACCGGCTTGCCGGCGACAGTTCGAAATCCGCCGACGCTGCGGCGGCGTCGCCGGCGCTCGAAACCGACGACTTCGCGATCCACGGCCAGACCACTTTCCTGGAGCAATATGTACCCTCATTCCACGCGCCTTATGCCGGGCCGAACAGTCTCACGCCGAACCAGGGGCGCGAGACCTGGGACGCCACGGCCTTCTTGGGTTGGCGGTTGTGGTCGGGCGCCGAGCTTTGGGTCGACCCGGAAATCGACCAGGGTTTCGGCCTCAACGGCACGTTCGGCGCCGCCGGATTTCCGAGCGGGGAGGCCTATAAGGTCGGAGCCTCGGTGCCCTATCTGCGGTTGCCGCGCATGTTCATCAGGCAGACGATCAATCTCGGCGGCGACACTGAAAAGCTGGAGGCCGGCGCCAATCAGTTCAGCGGCTCGCAGACCGCCGACCGGCTGGTCATCACGCTGGGCAAGTTCGCCGTGACCGACGTTTTCGACACCAATAAATACGCCCACGATCCCCGCAACGATTTCATGAATTGGACGATCGCCGACACCGGGACGTTCGACTACGCCGCCGACGCGTGGGCCTATACCTACGGCGGCGCGGTCGAGTGGTACAAGGATCAGTGGACTTTGCGCGGCGGCGTGTTCGATCTGTCGATTGCGCCGAACACCACCGAATCTGGATCCGACGTTCGACCAGTTTCAGTGGGACGGCGAGATCGAGCGCCGCTATGCGCTTTGGGGACAGCCCGGCAAAATCGCGGTCACCGGCTTCCTCACCCGCGGCCGCATGGGCAGTTTCCAGGATGCGATTAATTTGGCCGCTTTGACCGGCGGCCCGGCCGACATCACCCAGGTCCGGGAGTACAAAAGCCGCGGCGGCGTGAGCCTCAACCTCGAACAACAGGTCACCGAAGCGCTCGGACTGTTCGCGCGCGCCGGCTGGGCCGACGGCAACCTCGAACCCTTTGAGTTCACCGACGTCGATCGCACCGCTGCGGCCGGCCTTTCGCTCAACGGCAAGCAATGGGGGCGGCCGGACGACACGTTTGGCTTGGCCGGCGTGGTCAACGGCATTTCCAAAGTCCACGAGGAATTTCTCAATGACGGCGGAACCGGCATTCTGGTCGGCGACGGCATGCTGCCGCATCCCGGTCCCGAACAGATCGTCGAGACCTATTACGCGCTGCCGGTTTCGTACTTCAAGCTGACGCTCGATTATCAGTTCATCGTCAACCCGGCGTACAACGAGGATCGCGGCCCGGTTTCGGTGCTTTCGGCGCGCCTGCACGCGGACTTTTGATGGATGAAACCGAGCTCGGACGCGTCCGAGTTCGGTTTCGTCATCCGGTAAAACTATCGCTGAGCCCCGATGGGGCACATGAACATGGACCACATGAAAATGTAGCGCGCGTCAGCGCGGCGCGAGGCCGTGGCGGGCGAGCACTTCGCGCACCGCTTCGACGAGTTTTGCCTCCGGCACCGCGCGCTGCGCCTCTTCCTGTTTCTGCAAATGCGCCTCGCGGCCCTTTTCCAGCTTGGCCAATTCGGCGCCGACGATCAAATCCTTGATGGTGACTTCGCCTTTGGCCTTCTCGTCGGAGCCCTGGATGACGACGCAAGGGCTATTGCGTCTATCGGCATATTTCATCTGCGGGCCGAACTTGCCGGCGCCGAGGTAAAGCTCGGCGCGGATGCCGGCGTTGCGCAGCGCCGCCACCATGTTCTGGTAATCGGCGATGCGGTCACGATCGAACACGGTGACCACGACCGGGCCGGGCTCGGTCTTCAAATCGACCTTGCCGAGATGCTCCAGCGCGGCGAGCAGCCGCGACACGCCGATGGAAAAACCCGTCGCCGGCACCGGCTCGCCGCGAAACCGCGAGACGAGCCCGTCATAGCGCCCGCCAGCGCCCACCGAGCCGAACCGCACCGGCTTGCCGTCGTCGCTGGCGATCGGGAAGGTTAAATCAACTTCGAAGACCGGGCCAGTATAGTATTCCAGACCACGCACGACGGATGTATCAAGAACAATCCGAGGCATGCTCGTAGTGTCGGCTCCGTATCCGGCAGAGATATTCAGCTTCGCAATCTGCTCTAATTCGTCCAACCCTTCATGATAACGCGAATTGTCGAATAGAGCGCGTAGGTGTTGAATCGTATCGAGGTCGCTGTGTCCGCCACTGCCATCAGGATTGTGCCGAGTGATGCTCACCGGCATACCAAAGATATCAAGAAGCGAACGTATCTGATTTTGATCTAGCCCAGCACCTTTAGTGAAGTCGCCGCTTTCGTCTTTGCGGCCTTCACCAAGTAACGCATGAACTCCACCAACACCTAAGCGATCCAGTTTATCGATCGCACGTAAGGCGGTTAGCCGTTTTGCAGCATTCTTTTCACCACCAAGTCCAATTCCCTCTAGAACTCCATCGAGGATTTTCCGATTGTTGATCTTCACAAGGTAAGCGTTGCGCGGAATGCCGAGCGCCTCCATCGTATCCGCCGCCATCATGCACATTTCGGCGTCGGCCGCGGGCGAGGCGGAGCCGACCGTGTCGGCGTCGAACTGCATGAATTGGCGAAAGCGGCCGGGGCCGGGCTTCTCGTTGCGGAACACGGTGCCGATGCGGTAGCTGCGGTAGGGTTTCGGCAGCGTGTCGAAATTTTCCGCGACATAGCGGGCGAGCGGCGCGGTCAGATCGTAGCGCAGCGATAACCACTGCTCGTCGTCGTCTTGGAACGAGAATACGCCTTCGTTCGGCCGGTCCTGGTCGGGCAGAAATTTGCCGAGCGCGTCGGTATATTCGATGGCCGGCGTCTCCACCGGCTCGAAGCCGTAAAGCTCGTAGACGGCGCGGATTTTTTCGATCATCGCCCGCGTCGCCGCGATCTCGCCCGGGCCGCGGTCGGTGAGCCCGCGCGGCAGCCGCGCCTTGAGCTTGTTGGATTTTTCGGGCTTGTCGGCCATGCGTAGTGCGTCCCAACGGGCTGGCGCGGTCGTAGCAGCCGCGATTCGTTGCGACAAGCCTACTCGATTTCGTCATGGCCGGGCTTGTCCCGGCCATCCACGTCTTCCATCTTGCAATAGTAAAGACGTGGATGCCCGCGACGAGCGCGGGCATGACGCCGGAGAGTGACATGCCCGCTACGGCCCCCATCCCCAACGACCTCGAATCGTTTTGGCTGCCGTTCACGTCGAACCGCGCGTTCAAGCGCGCGCCGCGGCTGATCGCCCGCGCCAAGGACATGCATTACTACACGCCCGAGGGCCGCGCCGTGCTCGACGGCACCGCCGGGCTGTGGTGCACCAATGCCGGGCATAACCGCGATTCGATCGTCGCGGCGATCCAAGCCCAGGCGGCGGAGCTCGATTATTCGCCGGCGTTCCAGTTCGCCCATCCGAAAAGTTTTGAGCTGGCGAGCCGGGTCGCGGCGCTGGCGCCGGGCGATCTCAACCGCGTGTTCTTCTGCAATTCCGGCTCGGAAGCCGTCGACACCGCGCTCAAGATCGCGCTCGCTTATCATAACGTGCGCGGCGAGGGCGCGCGCACGCGGCTGATCGGCCGCGAGCGCGGCTATCACGGTGTCGGCTTCGGCGGCATTTCGGTCGGCGGCATCGTTGCCAACCGCAAGTTCTTCGGCACGCTCTTAACCGGCGTCGACCATCTGCCGGCGACCTATAGCCGCGAACATCAGGCGTTCACCAAGGGCGAGCCGGATTGGGGTGGCCACCTGGCCGACGAGCTCGAGCGCATCGTCGCGCTGCACGATGCTTCGACCATCGCCGCGGTCATCGTCGAGCCGATGGCCGGCACGACCGGCGTGCTGCCGCCGCCCAAAGGATACTTACAAAAGCTGCGCGCGATCTGCGACCGCCACGGCATTTTGTTGATCTTCGACGAAGTCATTACCGGCTTCGGCCGCCTCGGTTATGCTTTCGCCGCCGAGCGCTATGGCGTCGTTCCGGACATGATCACCTTTGCCAAGGGCGTCACCTCGGGCACGGTGCCGATGGGCGGGGTGATCGCGTGCGACCGCATCTACGAAGCGTTCATGCGCGGTCCCGAGCACGTCGTCGAACTGTTTCACGGCTATACTTATTCGGCGCATCCGCTCGCCTGCGCCGCCGGCCTGGCGACGCTCGATCTCTATCGCGATGAAAAATTGTTCGAACGCGCGAAGCGACTGGAGCCGAAATGGGCCGACGCCGCGATGTCGCTCAAAGCCTTACCGGGTGTACTCGATATTCGTACCGTGGGCCTGGTGGCGGGCATCGAGCTCGCAGCGCGCGCCGGCGCGCCCGGTCTGCGCGGCTATGAGATCATGGAGCGAGCCTTCTACGACGAAGACCTCATGGTGCGCATTGCCGGCGACACGATCGAACTCATGCCGCCCTTGATCGTGAGCGAGGCGCAGATCGGGGAGATATTCGATAAGGTGGGGCGGGTGATCCGGGCGGTGGGGTAGTTTGTCATTCCGGATTGCCGTGCAACGGCAAGTCCGGAATCCATAATCACAGGTCAGCGAATATGGATTCCGGGCTCGCGGGCAAAAGCCCGCGCCCCGGAATGACGACTACTGCGGCTTCAAGATCGCCCAACCGACATGGACTTCGCCGGGACCGCGGCGCATCGGCAGATCGAATGGCGCGCCGACCGCGGCATTGGCTGCGATCGCGGCGAATTGCGGCGGCAGCGCGGTGAGATTGCCCTGCGTCCACACCACCATGGCGCCGTCTTTGCGCAGATCGTCGAGATCGATCCATGGCGCGCGGCCAGGCTCGCCATCGATCAGCACCTGCGGCTGGTCCGGCGAGTAATGCGCAAGATTGCCGCCGTCCCACATCGAGCCGATGACATAGCGCAGCGGCGCCCCGGTCGCGGCGTGAAAACGGGCCGTCAAAGTTGCGCCGAGCTGGTCGCCGGGAAATAACACGGCGCGGTAGCGGTGATCGAAGCGCGGCAGCAGCGAATAATTGGCGGCAAAGACGACGGCGAAAATGGCGAATACCGCGGCCCAAGCCGCGACGACCCGCGTCAGTCGCGCGGTATCCAGATTCGATTGCGCGGCCATCACCATCCACAGGCCGAGATAGAGCCACAGCGGATAGCCCCACATGGCGACGGTGCCGCGTCCGCTGGCGGCGGCGAGCGCGAGCGTGGCGACGCCGGGACCGAACGCCAACAGCGTGACGATGCGGCGGTCGAAGGAATCCGCCGCGACGGGCAGCGGTGCCGTTGTCGCTCGCGGCCAAACGAACGCCGCCGCAATCAACAGCGACGGCAGGGCGAAGAAGATCTGACTGCCGGCGAATAGAGCCGGATGCAGGAAGTGATCGAACCAGCCGCGCGCCGGCGCGGCGCGATGGCTGGCATAGGCGAAGGGCAGGAAATCGGTCTGCAACAGCCACACCACATGCGGCGCGGCGATGACGAGCGCAACAGCCAGCGCCAGCCACGGCCCGGGCGTCGCCAGGGCGCGCCGCGCGCGCGGATCGAACAGCATGAACAGCGCATAGGGCGCCGCCAGCATGACGACGAAATACTTCGCCCACAGCGCGCCGCCGAAGGCGAAACCGAGCAGGACCCAGTGGCCGAGCCGCCCGCGCTTGAGCGCGGCGTGAAAGGCATAGCCGGCCAGCGCCCAGAACGGCAATTGAACGACGTCGTGATTGAATTTCACCGCCGTGTATTGGAAATAATGCAGCCCGTCGATGATCAGCACCGCGACCAGCGCGCCGGTTGCGCCGACGAGCGGCCGCGCCGTGGCGAAGACCAAAGCGAAGGCGATCAGCACCACGGCTTGCGCCAAGGCGTAATAGGCGACGTCCGCCCCGAACGCCCGATGCATGATTTCGACGAGCCACCATGGCAACGGCGGCAGCTTGTCGTAGCCGAGCTGCCATCCGCGGCCGTAGGTGAGGGCTTCGATGAGGTCGAGCGGCAGATTGGCGTAGAAGAGCGCCGGCAGCGCGGTCCAGACCGCAAAATGCAGGGCCAAAAACCAACCGAATGCGGCTTGCGGCCGGCGCTCGATCCAACCGATCAAGCCGGGCTTTGGCGCGGCTGCGGGGGCCGTTACGGCTGCCTCGGCAGGAACGGTTTGGGTCATCGCACTGACGGCCATCGAATTTTGGCGTTATAAAACCACGGCATAGGCTTGGCTACGACGGAATCGGGACACTAGGCCGGACTTGCGGCCTCGCCGCGCTTGTGGACACTGCTAGGCTCCGGGCGCGAATCGTCGCCACAACGGGGGTTCTGCGGCATGGTGCGCATCAGCGCCATCTTCATCGCGGCCTGCATGGTGCTCATCGCCGGCTCGCTCGGCTTTGTGGTCTATCTGCGCTTCGGCTTCACCGGCGCCGAGTCGGCGCTGGTGGCGCTCGGTACGCTCACCGTGCTGGCGGTCTATAACGCCATTGCCGCGCGCAAGCGCGATCGCCTGGAGGTGAGCAACCAACTTGCCAACCTGGCCCGCGGCTCGGGCGATCTCGCCCGCCAGCTGGCGGAGTTCAGCCGCCGCGTGAACACGATGGAGGTCAAGGTCGATTCGGTGATCGACCGCGCCTTGGCGACGGCGCAACCGCTCTCCGCCGAAATCGAGGAACTCTCCACGCTGGTCAAGCAGTTGGCCGACTGGGTCGCGGCACATGAAGTGGCGCTCTCCGGCGGCGGCCGGCCGCCAGCCGCCGTCGATATCGCGCCGGCCGCGACCGGCGCTGTCGCCGCGGCGGCCACGGATTCGCTTCTTGCGGCGGCGCCCGCGTCGCCGGCACCGGCCGCGCCGATCGGGCGCAAGATTGCCGCCTTCGCCAATCTCGACCGCGACGGCATCATCGCCGCGATCGCCGGCGCCATCGAGGCCGCCAGAATCGATCTTTATCTGCAACCCGTGGTGACGCTGCCGCAGCGCAAGGTGCGTTATTACGAAGCGTTGTCGCGGCTCAAGGCCGAGAACGGCGATCTCGTCGCGGCCGGCGATTTCATCGCTTATGCCGAGGCGGGCTCGCTGATGCCCAAGCTCGACCATCTCTCGGCGCTGCGCTGCGTGCAGGTGGTGCGGCGGCTGCTGTTGAAGAACCGCGACATCGGCCTGTTCTGCAATCTCGCCGGGGCGACGCTCACCGATTCCGGCTTTCCGAAATTTCTCGAATTCATGGAAGCCAACCGCGCCATCGCGCCGGCGCTCGTCTTCGAATTCACCCAGAGCGCGGTGCGCGCCATGGGACCGATCGAGCACGAGAGCATGGCCGCGCTCGCCGAACGCGGCTTCCGCTTCTCGATGGACAACCTCACCGACCTTCGCGTCAACGCCCGAGAATTGAACGAGCGCGGCTTCCGTTTCGTCAAGGCGCCGGCGCCGCTATTGTTGAACCGGATCGGCATCGCCTCGACCGATATCCATCCGGCCGATTTCTCCGATCTGCTCGGCCGCTTCGGCATCGATCTGATCGCGGAGCGCATCGAGAGCGAGTCCACGGTGGTCGATCTGCTCGACTATGACGTGCGCTTCGGGCAGGGCTTCTTGTTCTCGCCGCCGCGCCCGGTGCGCGCGGAAGCGCTGCAAGGCGTCGCCGGCGATGCCAAAGACACTGCCGAGAATTCCGGCAAGGATGCTACGCTGGGTCCGGCGGCGGGCGACGTCGCGGCGCCGGCGGGTGGCGGCAATCTCGCCCAACTGGCGCGGGCCGGGATGCGGCGCACTTGAGCGTATCACTTGGCCGATTTCAGCGAACGATTTGAGCCGCTCGCCCGCGACTATGACGTGCTGTTGTGCGATGTCTGGGGCGTCGTTCATAACGGCGTCACCGCCTTTGCCGACGCCTGCGACGCGTTGGCGCGCTTTCGAAGCCGCGGCGGCACCGCGATCCTGATCACCAATGCGCCGCGCGTGAGCGAGGCGGTGGCGCGCATTCTCGACCGGCTCGGCGTGCCGCGGCAGGCCTATGACGCGATCACGAGCTCGGGCGACGTGACCCGCGGCATCGTCGCCGCGCGGCTCGACCAAGCCGTGTTTCATCTCGGCCCGCAACGCGACCTTTCGATTTTCAACGGCCTTAAGGTGAAATTCACGCCGCTGGAGCGCGCCGACTACGTGGTGTGCTCCGGCCTGTTCGACGACACGACCGAAACGCCGGACAGCTATCGCGACATGCTCGCGGCGATGCGCGCTCGCTCGCTATTCATGATCTGCGCCAATCCCGACATCGTCGTCGAGCGTGGCGACACGCTGGTCTATTGCGCCGGCGCCCTTGCCGACGCTTACGCGGCGCTGGGCGGGGGGGTGCTTTATTGCGGCAAGCCGCATGCCCCGATCTACGAGGCGGCGCTGGCCGCGGCGGCAGGCCTGCGCGGCGGCACGATGCCGGCGCGCCGCCGCGTGCTCGCCATCGGCGATTCGGTGCGCACGGATCTTGCGGGCGCCGCCGCTTTCGGGCTCGATTATATGTTCGTCACCTCGGGCATCCATGCCGAGCAATACGGCTCGCGCGAGGCGCCCGACATGGCCGCGCTCAACGCGATCTTTGCCGCCGCCGGCGTCGCGCCGAAAGCGGTGATGCGCAAGCTTGTCTGGTGAGAGCCTCGGTCGGCGCGCCGGCGCCCTTAGGCGGAGGTCGGCTCGACCTTCTCGGCGAATACCGCTTCGATCTTGGCCTTGAGCGTCTGCGCGTTGAACGGCTTGACGATATAGTTGTTCACGCCCGCCTTCTTCGCCGCGATCACGTTCTCGGTCTTGGATTCCGCCGTCACCATGATGAACGGCGTCATCTCGATTTCCGGATTGGCGCGCACCCGCCGCAACAGGTCGAAGCCGGTCATCGGCTCCATGTTCCAATCCGAGATCACCAGCCCATAGCGCCTGGTCGTCATCTTCTCGAGCGCGGTGGCGCCGTCCGAGGCATCGTCGATGTCGGAGAAGCCGAGCTGGCGCAACAGATTGCGGATAATTCGCACCATGGTGCTGTAGTCGTCGACCACGAGCACGGGCATTTTCGGATCGAGCGCCATCGCTCTTTAGCTCCCTAGCCGCGCGACCGGCGCGGTCTGGCGCGCTTAGCGCGCAAGTATTTGCCGGCATCGACTGATCTTCACGTCGGGGCAGGGTCCCGCCCCGACCGTTCGCTTCCCAATCGGGCAAGCTACATGGGGTGTTTGAACGTGGGGTTAACCGCGTAATACCGGCCCCGACCGATCGGCAAAGCTTGCGGTGCTTGACTTTGCGGCCGACGCGGCGGCACCACTTCGACCGTCATGCCGTATACCGGTTGTTAACCATCGCGACCCCGATGCCGACGAAAAACTTCCGCGTCGTGCGCGATTTGGCGCCCGATGACGCGCTCGATGGCGCGGTCGTCGCCATCGGCAATTTCGACGGCGTGCACCGCGGCCACCGGGCGGTCATCGCCGCCGCGCAAGCGCGGGCAAAGGCACTAAAGCGGCCCGCCGCGGCACTGACCTTCGAGCCCCATCCGCGCGCCTTCTTCAATTCCGGCGAGCCGCTGTTCCGACTGACCGACGCGGCCGCCAAATTGCGGCTCCTGGCCGCGACCGGGCTCGACGGCGCCATCGTGCTGACCTTCGATGACGCGCTCGCCAGCCTGACCGCGGACGAATTCGTCACCCGCATTCTGGTCGAGCGCTTCGCGGTCGCCGGCGCGGTGATCGGTTTGAACTTCCATTTCGGCATGCACCGCGCCGGCTCGCCGGATTTTCTCGTGGCCGAAGGCAAAAAACGCGGCTTTACGGTCGACGTGGTGCCGCTTTTCGAGGACCGGGGGCGCGCGGTGTCGTCCGGACCGGTCCGCGACGCGCTCGCCGCCGGACGGCTTGACGAAGCGGCGGAGCTGTTGGGCTATCCCTGGTTTCTTTCCGGGCCGGTCATGCACGGCGACAAGCGCGGCCGCGAACTCGGCTTCCCGACGGCAAATCTGATACCGGACGCGACGTGCGGGCTGCGCCACGGCATCTATGCGGTGCGCGTGGGCCGCGGCGGGCGCCGCTACGACGGCGTGGCGAACTTCGGCCGGCGGCCGATGTTCGATACCGGCATCGTGCTCCTTGAAATCTTCCTGTTCGACTTTTCCGGCGAGCTGTATGGCGAAACCATCGACGTCACCTTCATCGCGTTTCTTCGCGACGAAGCGATGTTTGCCTCCGCCGAGGATCTTATTCGGCAAATGCAGGAGGACAGCCGCCTGGCGCGCGAAGCCCTGGCGCGCGAAGCCCTGGCGCGCGTGCCCGGCGCACTCCCGCCGATTTAGCGTGGACCCCTTGATTTTTGGGGGTACATAAATAATATGAACCTCAGCTGGACCGCAGCGAAGCGGGCCAAGACCCTGCGGGAGCGGGGGCTGGATTTCGCTCGCGCCGCCGAGGTCTTTGCCGGCTTGCACGTCACGCGTGGCACACACGGCGGCAAAAGCGGGGAGCCGCGTTTTATCACCGCGGGATTTCTCGACGGCCGTCTAGTGGTAATGGTTTGGACGCCCCGTGACGATATGCGCCACATCGTGTCAATGAGATACGCTCATGCGAAGGAACAAAGGATCTGGAAAGAAGAAATGGGCCGATTCCGATGACGCGCCGGAATTGACGAGGGAATTTTTCCGTTCGGCGGACGTGTATCAAGGTCACAGGCTCGTGCGGCGTGGCCGCCCTCCGGTGAGCGGGCGTCCCAAGCAGGCCGTCAAGCTGCGGATTTCCCCCGATGTCCTGGACTATTTTCGCGCCGGCGGGCCGGGATGGCAGACGCGTATTAACGCCACACTCGAACGTGCCGTGTCGCGAGAACGGAGGAAGGCGCGGGGTTGAGGCGATTCCCGCGATTTAGAATCGCGGCAAGTCCCCGGCCTGTTGCTTCGATGGTGGAGGAGTGACCCTTCCCGCACCGCACCGGGCTTGTTAGAAGGCGGGCCATGAACGAGCCGCCGACGAAGCCGCGCGACTACTCAGAGACGCTGTTTCTGCCCAAGACCGATTTCCCCATGCGCGCCGGCTTGCCGCAGAAGGAGCCGGAGCTTCTGGCGCGCTGGCACAAGCTCGGCCTCTACGAACGGTTGCGCGCGGCCGCGCAGGGCAGGCCGCGATTCGTCCTCCACGACGGGCCGCCTTACGCCAACGGCAACATCCATATCGGCCATGCGCTCAATAAAATCCTCAAAGACGTCGTGACGAAGAGCCAGCAGATGCTCGGTTACGATTCCAATTACGTGCCGGGCTGGGACTGCCACGGCCTGCCGATCGAATGGAAGATCGAGGAGGAGAACTACCGCGCCAAGGGCAAGCCGAAGCCGGATTTGTCGAACCCGAAGGCCTTGGTCGAATTCCGCCGCGAGTGCCGGGCCTTCGCCGAGCATTGGATCAAGGTGCAGCGCGGCGAATTCGAGCGCCTCGGCGTGGTCGGCGACTGGGCGCATCCCTACACCACGATGGATTGCTTCGCCGAGGCGCAGATCGCGCGCGAATTGTTGAAGTTCGCCGCCAACGGCACGCTCTATCGTGGCTCGAAGCCGGTGATGTGGTCGGTGGTCGAGAAGACCGCGCTCGCCGAAGCCGAGGTCGAGTACGAGGATTATGTCTCGGATCAGGTGTGGGTGAAGTTTCCAATCAATATAGAAAAATCACGCCCGGCAATTCTCGCCGGCGCCGCTACACTAACCAACGCGGGCAAAGAATATTACGACTCGTTGAATCGTTACCTTGCTCAGCTTGCCGACGCTTCCGTTGTGATTTGGACCACGACTCCTTGGACATTGCCTGGCAATCGGGCGATCAGCTTTTCTCCCGAGATCTCATACGGTCTCTACGAAGTGGTCGATGCGCCCGAGGGAAATTGGGCTAGACGCGGCGATAAATTTGTACTCGCTGACCCCCTTGCGTTGGATGTCATGAAGCAAGCCCGCGTGCTTGCTTATGAACGGCGCTCCCCAGTCGATCTTCCGACTGTTAGTCACCTTCTTTGTTCGCACCCTCTTAGGCATGTCTTATCCGGCTACGACTTTGATGTGCCATTACTTTCGAGTGGTCATGTGACCGATGACGCTGGCACGGGTTTCGTTCATACAGCACCAGGCCACGGTCGTGAGGACTTCGACGTTTGGACTTTTTTTGCCCGTCATTTGCACGAACGTGGCATCAGTACCGCCATCCCTTACACCGTCGACGCTGACGGCCGTTTCACCGACCAGGCGCCGGGATTTACCGGCAAGCGCGTGCTCACCGACACAGGCGAGAAGGGCGACGCCAACGAGGCGGTGATCAAGGCGCTGATCGAGGCCGGCATGCTGATCGCGCGCGGCCGGCTCAAACATCAATATCCGCATTCGTGGCGCTCCAAGAAGCCGGTGATTTTCCGCAATACGCCGCAATGGTTCATCGCGATGGACACGCCTATCGAATTCCCGCCGAGACAAGGACTGACTTTGCGCCAGCGTGCCCACGAAGCAATTACTTCGACGCGGTGGGTTCCACCTGAAGGCCAAAACCGCATTGGGGGAATGATTTCGACCCGCCCCGATTGGGTGATTTCGCGCCAGCGCGCCTGGGGGGTGCCGATCACGCTGTTCATCAAGGAGAAGCCGGACGGCGCGGTCGACATCCTCGACGACGCGGAAGTCAAGGTCCGCATCGTCGAGGCATTCGAAGAAGAGGGCGCCGATGCCTGGTACCGGCCGGATGCGCGCGAGCGCTTTCTCGGCAAAAAACTCGCCAAGGAGCCCTGGCAAAAAGTCGACGACATCCTCGACGTCTGGTTCGATTCCGGCTCGACGCACGCTTTCGTGCTCGAAGACCCGGTTCACTTCGCCAGCCTCGCGCACATCAAGCGTAAGATCGACGGCGGCGGCGAGACGGTAATGTATCTGGAAGGCTCCGACCAGCATCGCGGCTGGTTTCAATCCTCGCTGCTGGAAAGCTGCGGCACGCGCGGGCGCGCGCCGTTCGACGTCGTACTCACGCACGGTTTCGTGCTCGACGAGGATGGGCGCAAAATGTCGAAATCGCTCGGCAACGTGACCGCGCCGCAGGACGTGATACGCCAGGCCGGCGCCGACATTTTGCGCATGTGGGTTTGCGCCGCCGATTATGCCGACGATCTGCGCATCGGGCCGGAAATCCTCAAAACCACGGTCGACACTTATCGCAAGCTGCGCAACACGCTGCGCTGGATGCTCGGCAATCTGGCGCATTTCGAAGCCGCGGACCGCGTCGCCGCGGAAAAGATGCCGGAACTCGATCGGCTGATGCTGCATCGCCTCGCCGAGCTCGATTCGCTCATCCGCGGCGCTTACGCGGATTTCGACTACAAGCGCATCTTCGCCGTGCTCAACGCCTTCATGACGGTCGATCTGTCGGCGTTTTATTTCGACATCCGCAAAGACGCGCTTTATTGCGATCCGTATTCGTCGACGACGCGCAAGGCCTGTCTCACCGTGCTGGATCATCTGTTCCGCGCCACGGTGTGCTGGCTCGCGCCGATGCTGTGCTTTACCGCCGAGGAGGCGTGGCTGGCGCGCGATCCGGCGGCGCATTCGGTGCATCTCGAGCTTTTTCCGCCGGCGCCGGCGACCTGGCGCGACGATGCGCTGGCGGAGAAATGGCGCAAATTGCGCAATGTGCGGCGCGTCGTCACCGGCGCGCTCGAAATCGAGCGCGCGGCAAAGCGCATCGGCTCTTCGCTGGAGGCGTATCCAAACGTGCACATCGGCGATCCCGATCTGTTTGCCGCGGTCGTCGACGTCGATCTTGCCGAACTGTGCATCACTTCGGGCGCGGCGCTGATCGAAGGCGAAGGCCCGCCCGAGGCCTTCCGGCTGCCGGATGTGGCCGGCGTCGCCGTCGTTGTGCAGTTGGCGCAAGGGCGAAAATGCGCGCGGTCCTGGAAGATTTCTCCCGCCGTCGGTCTCGATCCGCAATTTCCCGACGTCACGCCGCGCGACGCCCAGGCGCTGCGCGAATGGCAAGCCATGCACAAGCGGACTTTGCGCAAGGCGGCCGAGTAGGGGGCGAGCTTGGCGGAGGCGGCGCAAGATAAGCCGGCCGGCTCCTATCTTTGGGGACGGTTGAGCGCGTTCGGGCTTGCCATCGCGGCGATCACCTGTCTGGTCGATCAGGCTTCGAAATTTTGGTTGTTGCTCGACTTCGATCTCGCCAGCCGCGGGCCGGTGGCGCTAACGCCGTTTGTCGAACTGTTACTCACTTTCAATACCGGAATCAGTTACGGCCTGTTGCCGCAGCAGGGCGGTGTCGGTCCGTGGGCGCTCTTGGCGTTCAAGGTGGCGGCCGTGATCTTTCTGTGGGTCTGGCTGAGCCGGGCGCCGTCGCGGCTGACTGCCGCGGCGCTCGGCCTGATCATCGGCGGCGCGGTCGGTAATGCCATCGACCGGCTGCATTGGCCGGGAGTGGCGGATTTTGTGCTGTTTCACATCGACACAGCCGCGTTTACATTCCGCTGGTACGTGTTCAACTTGGCCGACGTCGCCATTGTTGCCGGGGTGGTCGGACTGCTGTATGAATCGCTCTTGCACGGGGGTGCCGCAAAAGCGCCCCGATCGCGTGTATAAACCTGCTGCCGGGTGTGGATTTAGGTTCTCCCATAAGCGGTGCATCGGCAAGTTTGATGCGGGCAAATTGGGGTAAGGGCATGCCGCAGGATCACAGAGCCGGCCGCAAAACCGGCGGCTGCGAAGTTCGCAGGACGAAACTCCGACACGTTGCGCTGGGCGGGGTGCTCGCCGCGCTCGTCGTGGGTGGCAGTTATTCGGCCGCACGCGCCGGCGATGATAATGACGTTCAACAAAAAGAGTCGTTCACCGACAAGTTCCTGGACACCTTGGGCCTGCACAATCCCTTCCAGACGCAATACGAGATCAATTACAGCGAGCGCTCGCCGCTGGTCGTGCCGCCAACGCGCGATTTGCCGCGGCCGATGACATCGAACGCGCCGCCGGCCCCCGACTGGCCCAAAGATCCCGAGATCAA
The DNA here is from genome assembly GCA_963823225.1 of uncultured Alphaproteobacteria bacterium. Classification (GTDB taxonomy): domain Bacteria; phylum Pseudomonadota; class Alphaproteobacteria; order Rhizobiales; family Xanthobacteraceae; genus BOG-931. The sequence continues at coordinate 813,386 of CAWGKM010000003.1, forward strand.
GAAGCACGAGGCGGCCAAGGACGCCGATAAAGTCACCACCCCGCGCCCATACGACTACCAGATGGAAGCCTCCCGCCCGCTGCGCCCGAACGAACTCAATGTCGGCAAGCCCATTGCCGCTCCCGGCACTCCCGAACAGAGCACGCCCGCCCAGCTTGGCGAACCGAAGCGAAGCATCTTCAGCTTCGACTGGCTCAAGAAGGAAGACTACGGCACGTTTACCGGCGAGCCGCCGCGCGTGAGCCTGACCGATCCGCCGCCCGGCTATCAAACGCCGTCGGTGGATCAGCCTTACGGCGTCGGGCCGGAGCGCAAAGTGTACAAGCCGAAAACGCTGGGCGAGCGCATGGAGCCGGTGCGATAGGCGAAACACTGGGCGCGAAACGATCTTAGGCTTGAATGGACCCCCGCGGCCGGTGCGGGTCCCCAATCTAAAGCGTAACGTTGGATGCTTTCTGGGGCGCGCGTTTCTGCTCGCGGAGGTGATGTGTTGTCGAAAATATTGATGCCCGTTCTGGCGCTCGGTGTCGCCCTTTGCGGCGCCGCCGCGAGCACCGCGCGCGCCGCCAGCGGCCCCGAGGTTGCGCATTTCGCGCTGTCGAACGGCCTTCAAGTCGTCGTCGTGCCCGATCATCGCGCGCCGGTCGTCACTCACATGATCTGGTACAAAGTCGGCGCCGCCGACGAGACGCCGGGTAAATCCGGCCTGGCGCACTTCCTTGAACACCTGATGTTCAAAGGCACCGCGAAGAACCCCGGCGCCACATTCTCGCAGCACGTCGCCGAAATCGGCGGGCAGGAAAATGCCTTCACCGGGAGCGACTATACCGGCTTTTTCCAGCGCGTGCCGCGCGCGCACCTCAAGGAGATGATGACGTTCGAAGCCGACCGCATGACCGGTCTGGTGCTCACCGACGACGTGGTACGGCCCGAGCTCAACGTCGTGCTCGAAGAACAGAATATGCGGATCGCCAATAATCCGGGCGCGCGGCTCGGCGAGCAAATGGACGCGGCGCTTTACCTCAACCATCCCTATGGCCGGCCGGCGATCGGCTGGCGGCACGAAATCGAAAAGCTCGACCGCGAAGATGCTTTGGCGTTTTATCGGCGTTTCTATACCCCGAATAACGCCATCGTCGTCGTCGCCGGCGACGTCACGCCCGACGACGTCAAGGCCGACGCCGAGGCGACCTACGGCAAGGTTGCGGATCGCGCCGAGAGTAATCCGCGGCAGCGGCCGATGGAGCCGGCGCCGCAGGCGCCGCGCACCGTCACGCTCGCCGACGCCAGAGTCGAGCAGCCAAGCGTCAGCCGCGACTATCTGGTGCCGTCGGAAACGACCGCCAAGCCCGGCGAAAGCGAGGCGCTCGACGTTCTCGCCCATGTGCTCGGCAGCGGCGAAGATTGCCGGCTGTACCGGACTTTGGTCGTCGACAAGGGCATCGCGCTCAATGCCGGCGCCTATCTATTCCGGCACCGCGCTCGACTACGCCAAGTTCGGCGTCTACGGCGCGCCGAAACCGGGCGTGTCGCTGCATCAGGTCGAGGCCGGCATCGATGCCGTCCTGAACGACGTCATCGACCATGGCGTCACTGCCGACGAGCTCGATCGCGCCAAAACCCGGCTGATCGCCGATGCGGTCTATGCTCAGGACAACCAGTCGACCTTGGCGCGCTGGTACGGCTCGGCGCTGGCGACCGGGCAGACCGTCGACATGGTCCGCACCTGGCCCGACCGCATCCGCGCCGTGACCTTGAACGCCGTGCAACAAGCCGCCCGCGCCTGGCTCGATCGCCGCCGCTCGGTGACCGGCTATCTCGTGCAAAGCCTGCAGCCCGAGGAGAGCCACTCGTGAATGCTATTGTGCCTGCTACTTCTTGTTCCGCCCTGCGGCGCGTCTCGCTTGCAGGCGTTGTGTCGGCGCTGGCGATCGCGCTGGCGCTTTCAGCGTCGCATCCCGCGCGCGCGACCACGGTCGAACGCGTGGTGAGTTCCGGCGGCATCGAGGCCTGGCTCGTGCACGAGCCGGCGGTTCCGCTCATCGCCGTCGACTTCGCTTTCGTCGGCGGCTCGGTGCAGGATCCGCCCGGCAAAGCCGGCACCGGCTATTTTGCCGCTTCGCTTCTCGGCGAGGGCGCCGGCGATCTCGATTCGAAGGCTTTTGCGGATCGGCTCGAACGCAAAGCGATCGAAATGAATTTCGCCGCCGAACGCGACAAGCTCAGCGGCTCGCTGCGTACGCTGACGGAAAACCGCGACGAGGCGTTCGATTTGTTGCAGCTCGCGCTGACCGCGCCGCGCTTCGATGCGGCCGACGTCGAGCTCAATCGGGCGCAAATCCTCTCGGCCATTCGCCGCCAGACGACAAGCCCGGGCGATATCGCGAGCCGCCGCTGGTGGGAAACCGCGTTCGCGGGCCATCCTTATGGACGGCCGGTCGCCGGCACGCTGGAATCGGTGCCGAATATCACCATCGACGATCTCAAGGCCTATACGCACCGGGTGCTGGCGCGGCAAAACCTGAAGATCGCCGTGGTCGGCGACATCGACGCCGCGACCTTAAAGCCGCTCCTCGATCGCGTGTTCGGCGCGCTGCCGCAGCAGCCCGATTTGATGCCGGTCGAGAACGTAACACCGCAAGGTCTCGGCCGCCGCATCGTCGTCGACCTCGACGTGCCGCAGGCGGTCGTTGAATTCGGCGGTCCCGGCATCGCGCGCAAGGACCCCGATTTCATGGCCGCCTATCTGATCAATCACATTCTCGGCGGCGGCTCGTCCGATTCGCGGCTCTACCAACAGGTGCGCGAGAAGCGGGGCCTTGCCTATTCGGTGTCCGACGGCCTGATTTGGCTCAATCATGCGGCGCTGTTTCTCGGCGGCACCGCGACGCGCGCCGACCGCACCGGCGAAACGATCGATCTCATCCAAAAAGAAATTCATCGATTTGCCGAAGACGGCCCGACCGCCGCGGAACTCGCCGAGGCGAAGAACTATCTCGAGAGCTCGTTTGCGCTCAATCTCGACACGTCGAGCAAGATCGCCTCGCTCTTGGTGCAATTGCAGCTCGACGATCTCGGCATCGATTATTTCCAGCGCCGGTCGGCGATGATCGAGGCGGTGACGCTCGACGACGCCCGGCGCGTGGCCAAGCGTCTCCTCGACAACGGCCTGTTGGTTACCGTGGTCGGCAGGCCCGAGGGCGTCGCGTCGGCCAATATGGAAATTGGCCAACCCGGTTTGAACCGGCCGGTCGAGCCTTCGGCCGGCCCGCCGACAGGCCCCCCGGATTCCGGATTCCGCTAAGGCGCATTCCGAGCTACCGTGACGCTATGATCCGCGTCACCGCCCATATCCACCTCGACGAGCGCGAGATCGAAGAATCTTTCGTGCGCGCCTCCGGTCCGGGCGGGCAGAATGTCAACAAGCTTTCGACCGCGGTGCAGCTTCGCTTCGACGTGCGCGGTTCGCCCGCGCTGCCGGGCGACGTGCGCTCCCGGCTCGAACGGCTCGCCGGCTCGCGGCTGACGCGCGACGGCGTGCTCGTCATCACGGCGCAGCGTCACCGCACCCAGGCGCGCAACCGGGCCGACGCGCTCGATCGGCTGATCGAACTCATTCGCCGCGCGGCGGTGCCGCCCATCAAGCGGCGGCCGACCAAGCCGACCAGGGCTTCGCGCGAGCGCCGCATCGAAGGCAAGAAGCACCGCGCCGGCATCAAGCGGCTGCGGCGCGCCAAGCGGACATTCGATTGAATAATTGCGATTGAATAATTGCGATCGAAAACGCCTGCTCAGTGGAACAGCGCGTAGAGTCCGCCGGTGAAAGCGAATAGGCCGAGCGTCATCATCGCCAGCGCGTAGAGAACGAGCGGCCTCGATCCGGTATTCTGAACGGGATCGATGACCGCCTCGGCCGGATTTTGCGGGTCGTAATAGATTCGCACCTTGGCGCCCGCGGGATAGCTGGCGACGACGGATGCCATGTGTTTCTTGCGGCCCTCATTGCCGCCCCAAAAGACGCGGCTCGATTGGTACTGCTTGGCGCCCACGCGATAGCTGTACTGCAGCGCCGCCCGGTAGCGCCATTTCGAGTCCGGCGACTTTTCCATCGCCGACGCGGTTACGGTGGCGGCGGCGGTCGGCCATTTTTTGCTGGCATCGGCGCGCAGACCTTGCCGGAATTGAACGAAGTAGAGGATCACGCCGATGACAAAGGCGATCGCGCCGAAGCCGATCAGGACCGCATTGATCATTGCTTACTCCGCCGCCCGGCTGGGCAATTTGCCTGGGTTTCTGCCCCGGATTTCGCCGGCACGCAATCCGGGCTACGGTTGCCGCCGAATTGGTCTTCAAGCCGCTTGTCATGCCCATCCGCCAGCTGTCCGAAGCCGTCGTCAACCGCATCGCCGCGGGCGAGGTCGTGGAGCGCCCGGCAAGCGTCGTCAAGGAGCTCGTGGAAAACGCGCTCGATGCCGGCGCGCGCCGCATCGACATTTTCACCGACGGCGGGGGACGCCGGGTGATCCGCGTCAGCGACGACGGCGAGGGCATGACGGCCGCCGACCTGGCGCTCGCGGTCGAGCGCCACGCCACTTCGAAGCTCCCCGACGACGATCTGGTGTCGATCCGCACGCTGGGCTTCCGCGGCGAGGCTTTGCCGTCGATCGGCGCGGTCGCGCGATTAACGATCACGACCCGGCACTTAAGCGAGCCGCATGCCTGGGCGATCGACGTCGAGGCGGGGGCGAAATCCGCGGTCAAGCCCGCGGCGCTCGGCGAGGGCACCCGCGTCGAAGTGCGCGATCTGTTCTATGCGACGCCGGCGCGCCTGAAATTTCTCAAGCTCGACCGCACCGAAGCCGAAGCGGTGCGCGAAGCGGTGCGCCGGCTCGCCATGAGCCGGCCCGACGTCGCCTTCACGCTCGCCGGCGAGGAACGCGCGCCGCAAAGCTTTGCCGCGACGCTGCCCGGCGCGGCCGGGCGGCTTGCCCGGCTCGGCGACGTGCTCGGCGCCGATTTCCGCGCCAATGCCGTCGCCATCGCCGCCGAGCGCGACGGCGTGACCATCGAAGGCTTTGCCGCGCTGCCGACCCTGACGCGCGCCAATGCGCTCGGCCAATATCTGTTCGTCAATGGCCGGCCGGTGCGCGACAAGCTGTTGATCGGCGCGGTGCGCGCGGCTTATGCCGATTATTTGCCGCGCGACCGCCATCCGCTCGTCGCGCTGTTCGTTGCGCTGCCGCCGCGCGAGGTCGACGTCAACGTGCATCCGGCCAAGGCCGAGGTGCGCTTTCGCGATGCCGGCCTGGTGCGGGCGCTGATCGTGCACGCGCTCAAATCCGCGCTCCATCGCGAGGGCACGCGCGCGGCGACGACCGGCGGTTCGGCGACCATTGCGGCGTTCCGGCCGGCGGTCGCGCCTCCGCAGCGCGGCTGGGATTGGCGGCGCTCGCCGGCGCAGCCGTACGATCCGCGGCGGCCGGCTCCCTATCCCTCCCCCGCAAGCGGAGGAGGGTGGGGAGGGGGATTACGCGGCGGCTTTGCCGAAGCGGCACAAGCCGCCTTCGACGTCGGCTCCCCCGCCGCCGATCTGCGCGCCGGTTTCGCCGAGCAAAGCGAAATCGAAGCGCCCGCCGCCGATTTTCTCGATCATCCGCTCGGCGCCGCGCGTGCCCAGATTCACGAGACCTATATCGTGGCGCAGACGCGCGACGGGCTGGTCATCGTCGACCAGCACGCCGCTCACGAACGCATCGTCTATGAGCGCCTCAAAGCCGCGCTCGATAGGACCGGCGTCGTCCGGCAGATTCTGCTCATCCCGGAAATCGTCGAACTCGACGAAGCCGACGTCGAGCGCCTGCTCGCGCGCGCCGGGGAACTGGCGCGCTACGGCCTCGTGCTCGAGGCGTTCGGCCCCGGCGCGGTGGCGTTGCGTGAAACGCCGGCGCTGCTCGGCGAGATCGACGGCGGCGGGCTTATTCGCGATCTTGCCGAGCACATGGGCGAATGGGACGAGACCTTGCCGCTGGAACGCCGGCTCATGGCGGTCGCCTCGTCGATGGCCTGTCACGGCTCGGTGCGCGCCGGGCGAAGGCTTAAGCCCGAAGAGATGAATGCGCTGCTTCGCGAGATGGAGGCGACGCCCAATTCCGGCCAATGCAACCACGGCCGGCCGACCTATGTGGAATTAAAGCTCACCGACATCGAGCGGCTGTTCGGGCGGCGATAGCGCATGATCCGGAAAAAGCCTGCCCTCGGACTTGATCCGAGGGTGGATACCGGTTTTCCGGTAAGATCATGCTCCAAGAAAATGAAACGTGGAGTGCGACATGCACTGGAAGCGTTTGTCGGCAACCGCCGTGGCCTTGCTTGCGCTATGGGCGCCGGCCCGCGCGCAAGATTGGCCGACGCGACCGATTACGCTGATCGTGCCGTTTGCCGCCGGCGGCGGCGTCGACGTCAGCGCGCGGATTCAGGCGGCCGGCATGAGCCGGCTTCTCGGCCAGCCGATCGTGGTCGAGAATATCGGTGCGGCCGCCGGCATGGAGGGAAGCTTGCGGGTGGCGAAAGCGACGCCCGACGGCTACACCATGCTGATCGGCAATAGCGGCACCCACGCCTACAGCCAAGCGCTTTACAAGACGCCGCTCTATGATTCCGTCGCCGACTTCACGCCGGTGGGGCTCGCCACCGAATCGCCGCGCATCCTCATCGCGCGCAAGGACCTGCCGGCGTCAAACCTTAAGGACTTCATCGCCTATGTGAAGGCGAACCAGAGCAACATGCAATTCGGCTCGGCCGGCGTCGGCTCCGGCACGCATCTGCCCTGCGTGCTGCTCAATATGGCGATGGGCGTGACCGTGACGCATGTTCCCTATCGCGGCGAAGGACCGGCGCAGCAGGATTTGATCGCCGGGCGGCTCGATTACATGTGCTCCACCATCCAGACCGGGGCGGCGCTGGCGAATAACGGCGTCGTCAAGGGCATTGCCGTGATGTCGCCGCGCCGGGTGAAGATCATTCCGGATTTGCCGACCACCGCCGAGCAAGGCCTGGCCGGCGTGGAAGCGAGCGTCTGGAACGCGTTCTTCCTGCCGCCGGGCGTGCCGGACGAAATCGTGCGCAAGCTCAACCGGGCGATGAGCGACGCGCTCGACGATCCGATCGTGAGCAAGCGCCTCAATGACCTCGGCCTCGAAATCGTCGCGCCGGAGCGCCGCACGCCCGAATACCTCGCCAAATTCGTGCCCGAGGAGGTGGCGCGCTGGACCAAGATCGTCCATGCCGCCGGCATCAGCGCGAATTGAATCTGAGAAATATCACCTCGGTATCGTCGTAGGCGCGCCGCTCGAGTTCGGAAAATCCATCCGGTGGGGCGAAGCGGGACTTCACCGCTTCTTCGACCACGATCAAGGCCGCAGGCGCGAACCAACCGCCGTCGCGCGCCGAAGCGAGCGCCGCCGCGGCGAGGTTTTGTCCATAGGGCGGATCGAGAAACGCGAGCGAAAACGGCTCGAGCGGATGGGCCGGACCGAGTTTGGTCGCGTCGCGGCGAAAGATGCGGCAGCTGCCGCCAAGCCCGAGCGCGGCGACGTTTTCGCGAATGAGCGCGCGCGCGGCCGCGCCATCGTCGACGAACAGCACGAACGCCGCGCCGTGCGAGGCCGCCTCGATCCCGAGCGCGCCGGTACCGGCGAACAGATCGAGCACGCGCGCGCCGGCGACCGGATCGCCATAGGCGTGCAGGAGAATGTTGAACAGCGATTCGCGCAAGCGATCGGCGGTCGGGCGGATTGCGTTCGTTTTCGGGCCGGCGAGCGGGCGCCCGCGCAGCCGTCCGCCGACGACGCGCATCAGAGCGTGATCCGGGAAAGCTCGCCCTCGGACTTTCGGTCCGGGGCTGGAAACCGGTTTCCCGCCTTCGCGAAGCCCGCTTCGGCGGGCGAAGCAAGGTCCGATAAGATCATGCCTCACTCATTACTTAGAGCGCTTTACGAATCAAGGCAAACGCCGTAAAAATTGCGCGTGCGCTTATTGGCCCGGCAACCAGCGATAAGAAACTAAGAAATAACTAAGAAATTAATATGAAAAACAAGCGTTGCGCCAAGTGCAGCGGCAAAGGGACCATCTTATGTGCCGTGTGCGGATATTTTTCCGTTTCGCGCGCCAACTATGCATGGATCAGCCCGCTCAGAAAACACGCGCCGCCCAAGCGCCCGGGTGCCCGCGCGACCCGGCTGCAGCAAGTGTCAATCCGTCACGGTCGCGGCAGTAAGTAGGCCGATAGCAAGTCCTTGCAAGTCCTAGCGGCCCTTGGGCTGCCGCTGGCGCGCTCCGAAGGCGCGATCCGAAGCGCGACGGCGGTTGTGGCGCCGGCCTTGACGCGGGCCTTGGCGCTCGCGCTTGGCAACCTCCTGCCGCGGCGGGTTGTTAGCGGGCGGTTGGCCGTAGCGCTCGACCGCAACGCGGCGGCCTTTACGGTCGGTCAAAATCTCCGCGCGCGGTTCGCCGCTGGGTCGGACCTGCACCTCCGACTTGTGGCGAAGCCCGCGAAATGCGCGACGGAGCTTCTTCGTCGGACGATCGTCCTGGTGCGCGCGCCAAGCATGATCCGAGGATTGGCGAGCTTTGCGTTTTTCGCTTGCCGAAATCGGCCGCGCGCTCGCGCGCTTGCCGTTCGGCTTTGGCGGGGGCGGCGGCGGCGAGACCGGCGCGGAAAAATCCGCACCCGAGCGCGCCACGAGCTGATCGCCGAGCTGCGCGCGCAGCACGCGGGTAGGCACCTCTTCGACGGCGCCCTCGGCAAGCTCGCCAAGCTGGAACGGGCCGAACGAGACGCGAATAAGCCGCGTCACGGTCAGCCCGAGATGGCCGAGCACGTTGCGTACTTCGCGGTTTTTGCCCTCGCGAATGGCAAAGCTGAGCCACAGGTTCGAGCCTTGCGGGCGTTCGAGCTTGGCTTCGATCGGCCCGTAGTGAATGCCGCTGATGGTGATGCCGGCGCGCAATGCGTCGAGCGCGGCCGACGTGACCGAGCCGTGCGCGCGCACGCGGTAACGCCGCAACCAGCCGGTCGCGGGCAGTTCGAGCGCCCGCGCGAGCGCGCCGTCATTGGTGAGAAGCAGCAAGCCTTCGGTATTGAAGTCGAGCCTGCCGACGCTGACGAGCCGCGGCAGGTGTTGCGGCAGACGCGCGAAAATGGTCGGCCGGCCCTGCGGGTCGGCATGCGTGGTCAACAGACCGCGCGGCTTGTGATAAAGGAAAAGCCGCGTGCGCTCGCGGCTCGGCAGCGGTTGCCCATCGACGCTGACGCGGTCGTGGGCGGTGACATTGAGCGCCGGCGAATAGATCACCGCGCCGTTGACGGCGACCCGCCCGGCGGCAATCCAATCCTCCGCCGCGCGGCGCGAAGCAAGCCCGGCGCGGGCGATCACCTTGGCGATACGCTCGCCGGATTTGTGCTGTTCGTCGTTGCCGTTCATAGTTCTGCGGCTGATAGCAGACAGGACCGCTGGCGACCATGGCGTCGTTTATGGATATGGCCTTGGCCGAAGCCCGCGCCGCCGGTGAGCGCGGCGAGGTGCCGGTCGGCTGCGCGATCGTGCGCGACGGCAAGCTGCTGGCGCGGGCCGGCAACCGCACGCTCACCGACCGCGATCCGACCGCCCATGCCGAGATCGTCGCCATCCGCCAGGCGGCAGCGAAGCTCGGTTCCGAGCGGCTCGACGCCTGCGATCTCTATGTCACGCTCGAGCCGTGCGCCATGTGCGCTGGCGCGGTGGCCTTCGCCCGCATCCGCAGGCTCTATTACGGCGCCGCCGATCCCAAGGGCGGTGCGGTCGATAACGGCGTGAAGTTTTTTGCCTCGCCGACCTGCCACCATCGGCCGGAAATTTATGGCGGGCTGGCGGAAGCGCAGGCGAGTGCGCTGCTACGAGATTTCTTTCGCGAGCGGAGATAATTCGGCACTAGTTGTCATTGCCCGCGCCGGCGGGCAATCGAGTATTCGTGGTGCGGGCAGTGATTACTGGATGCTCCGCCTTCGCGGAGCATGACAGCGCGGGGCCCGTTATCAGCGGACCAGCAGCTGACCGAGTTTCTCCTTCACCTCGGTCTTGGCCGCTTCGGCGGATCGAATGATGGCGCTCGCCTGATAAAAATCGAGCGTGCGAAAGATCGCCACATTGGGCCGGATCACGAGGTCGGGCGCCGCGTGCATGTATTTTGCGGCGACGATGGTCGAACCCATGATGAGCAGCGTTGCGAACATGCTCTCCCACGCGCCGGGAATGTCGCTGCGCTCCGCCGCCGGGACGCCGAACACCTCGACGGCGACGACGACATCGGCGCGGCCGAGCAGCCTATCGAACGGCAGCGGGTTGGTGGCGCCGCCATCGACCAGGACGCGGCGATCGACGCTGACCGGGCGGAACAGGCCCGGAAAGGCAATCGAGGCGGCGAGCGCCGCGCGCAGCGGCCCGGACGAAAATGCCGCTTCCTGCCGCCGATGCAGATCGGTCGCCATGACAATGAGCGGAATTTCGAGCGCGGAAAAGTCTTCGGGCACCGCATCCGGCAGAAACTGCGCGCAGAATTTTTCGGCGTCCAGCTGCGTTGCCTGGCTCAACGCGCCGGACAACAGATCCGATAACGTCCCGGCGCGCGCGGCAAGCAGGCGCCGCCCGGTCTCGCGACGATCGTGCGCAAATCTGATGACGTGGCGGCGGATGTCCTTGCCGCGCATGCCGGCCGCATAGGCGGCGCCGATCAAAGCTCCGATCGAGGTGCCGGCGATGGCCGCGGGCTTCACGCCCATCTCGTCGAGCGCCTCGATCACCGCGATGTGGGCGAGCCCGCGCGCGCCGCCGCCGCCCAACGCGAGCGCGAAGGTTTTCATGCGCCGGCCTGGCGGGCGAATTCGAAGGCCTTGGCGGCAAGCGGCCGCACCAGCTCGGCCTTGGCCGCGGCGAAGGCGCTGGTCGCGGTGCCGTCGCGCACGCGGCCGGCGATGCCCTGCATGATCGCGGCGAGGCGGAAGAAATTGTAGGCGAAATAGACCGGCAAATGCGGCCGCGGATCGAGCCCAGTGCGCGCCACATAGGCGTCGACATAGGCGTCGAGCGACGGAATGCCGAGCGCGGCCAGATCGAGACCGACCAGCGAGCCGGTGCCGGCGTCCGACGGCGGCATGTGCCATTGCATCAGGTGATAGGAGAAATCGGCCAGCGGATCGCCGAGCGTCGAGAGTTCCCAATCGAGCACGGCTAAGATTTTCGGCGCATCGGGCGCGAGGATGAGGTTGTCGAGCCGGTAGTCGCCGTGCACCACGCGCGCCGGCTGTCCCGGCGGCACATGCGCCGGCAGCCAGGCGATCAGGCGCTCCATGTCTTCGACCCGCTCGGTTTCGGAAGCGTGGTATTGCTTGGACCAGCGCTCGACCTGCCGCGCCACATAGTTCTCGCCGCGGCCGTAATCGGCAAGCCCGATCGCCGCCGGGTCGAAGCTATGCAGGCGCGCCAGCGTCGCATTCATGGCGTCGTAAACCGCCGCGCGCTCGGCATGATCGGATGCCGGCATCAGCGGTTCCCAGAACACGCGGCCCGCGACATAGGCCATGACAAAGAACGCCGTGCCGATGACGTCCTCCTCGGCGCAATACAGCACCGGTTCGGCCACCGGAAATCCCTGCGCATAGAGCGCGCTGATCACCCGGTATTCGCGGTCGACCGCGTGCGCGGAGGGCAAAAGTTTTCCGGGCGGTTTGCGCCGCAACGCGTAGCGCCGCAGCGCCGTTTCGACGAGATAGGTCGGATTCGACTGGCCGCCCTTGAACTGGCTGACCGCGATGGGGCCGGCGAAGCCCGGCAGCTTTTCGCGTAAATAGGCCTCGAGCCGCCCGACATCGAACCGCAGCCGCTCGACGACGTCCGTGGTGCCGGAAAAGGCGCTCTGGCGGTCTGTGTTCGTCATAGGGGAGGATAGCTCCGTCCTATGTCATGCGCTCTAGTCCGCCGGCCGCCACGCCGGCACGATGTCGGTTTTGGCAAAATCATCGCCTTTGAAAAGCAAACTATCTTCGCGCGCTTTTGCCAGCGCGTAGACAAAGCAATCTCCAAAATTGAGCGCCGCTGGCGATCGTCCTCTCCCGTATTGTTCAAAGGCTTTTCTTGCGAGGATTCCCTGCTTGCCATCAACGCCCCGAACATCAATGCGTAGGTCGGCAATAATTTCATCGAGCCTTGCGGCGTCAGGTTCTCGCCGTTGACTCATCAAAACGATCATCGTTTCCACGACAGAAACGACCGACATGACGACAGTGGGCGTCCTCAATATCAAATCATCAAAAATGAAGCGTTCCTTCTCGCGAAGAATGATCGCGGTCAGCGCGGACGTATCGACAACCATTAGGTCGGTAATCCATTCTCGTCATAGCCGATGATTTCATCATCAGTGAGATGCTCATTAATCACCGGCAGCGAATCGAAATAGGCATACAGCTCCGCGAGTTTACGTTTCCGCGCAGCGATCTCATTTTCCTTGAGGGGGACATGCTGCAAACGTTCGCGTACCGCCTCCTTGACGGCATCGGTGATGCTCTCACCAGTGCGCTCCGCTAGCGTTCGGATCATTTGATCGGCTTCTTGGTCCTTGATCAGGATGGCCATTGAAGGCTCCGTATATACCCTCATCCTGAAGTATATACGATATCACCGCCGAATGCTAGCGTACTGATTGAGCGGTACTTTCCCGCTCCACCGCGCGCCAGCCGATGTCGCGGCGGTAGAAGCCCCCGGGCCAGCGGATGCGGGATATCGCCTCATAGGCGCGTCGTTGCGCTTCCCCAACCGAGGCGCCGGTCGCCGAGACATTGAGCACGCGTCCGCCATTGGCGAGGATGTGTCCGCGCCCCGCCTTGGTGCCGGCATGGAAAATCTCCACGCCCTCGACGGCGGCCGCCTCGTCGAGGCCTTCGATCACCGTGCCGCGGGCATAAGCGCCGGGATAGCCTTTGGCGGCCATCACCACGGTCAGCGCCGGTTCGGCGTACCAGCGCAGGTCGATGCGCTTGAGCATGCCGTCATGGCTGGCGAGCAGCGCCGGGACGAGATCCGACATCAGGCGCAGCATCAGCACTTGGCATTCGGGATCGCCGAAGCGGACATTGTATTCGATGAGCTTCGGTCCGTCGGATGCGATCATCAGTCCGGCATAGAGCACGCCCTGGTACGGCGCGCCCATCGCCCGCATTGCCCGCGTCGTCGGCTCGATGATTTCAGCCATGATGCGCGCGCTCATGGCCGCATCGATATTCGGCGCCGGCGAGTAGGCGCCCATGCCGCCGGTATTCGGCCCCTTTTCGCCGTCGAAGGCGCGCTTGTGATCCTGCGCCGTGGTGAGCGCGATCGCGGTCTCGCCGTCGCACAACGCGAAGAAGGACGCTTCCTCGCCGGCGAGGAATTCCTCGATCACAATTTCGGCGCCGGCCTCGCCAAAATTGCCGACGACCGGGCCGCCGCCGAACATCGTGTCGATCGCCGCGTCGGCTTCGGCGAGGCTTTGCGCCACGACCACGCCCTTGCCGGCGGCCAGCCCGTCGGCCTTGACGACGATCGGCGCGCCGCGCTTTCGAACATAGGCTTTGGCCGGCGCGGCGGCGCGGAAGCGCTCGTAGGCGGCGGTCGGAATGCCGTTCGCCCGGCACAGATCCTTGGTGAAACCCTTGGAGCCCTCAAGCCGCGCCGCGGCGCGACTCGGGCCGAAGCTCTTGATGCCGGCGGCTTCGAGATCGTCGACGATGCCGGCACACAGCGGCGCCTCCGGCCCGACGACGACGAAGTCGATGCCGTTGTTGCGGCAAAATGCGATGATTGCCGCATGGTCGGAAAGCTCGAGCGCAACGCACTCGGCCTCGCGCGCGATGCCGGCATTGCCCGGCGCGCAGAAAAGCTTATCGGCGAGCGGACTGGCCGCCATTTTCCAGGCCAGCGCGTGCTCGCGGCCGCCCGAGCCCAACAAGAGAATATTCATGGCAGAATGGTCATGCCAAAACGCTTGGTCGGACTTGCCAGCGGGGCCTTGACCCGCACTCGCGATACGCCGCACTAATCGCCACGAGTGGAACCTATTCGTCAACCTTCATGAACGAACCGCGTCTCAATCTGCCGGAACAGACCGTCTCCGAACTGTCGACGGCGCTCAAGCGCACCATCGAGGATTCGTACGGTTACGTGCGCGTGCGCGGCGAAGTGTCGGGTTACAAGGGCCCGCACTCGTCGGGCCACGTCTATTTCGCGCTCAAGGACGAGAGCGCCAAGATCGATGCGGTGATTTGGAAAGGCGTATTCGGCCGAATGCGGCTTCGGCCCGAGGAAGGCCTCGAGGTCATCGTCACCGGCAAGCTTACAACCTATCCCAGCCGCTCAAGCTACCAGATCATTGTCGAAACGCTGGAGCCTTCCGGCCTCGGCGCGCTGATGGCGCTGCTTGAACAGCGCAAGCAAAAACTCGCCGCCGAGGGGCTGTTCGACGAGGCGAGAAAGCAGCTCTTGCCCTATCTGCCGCTGATCATCGGCGTCGTCACTTCGCCGAGTGGCGCCGTCATTCGCGACATTTTGCATCGGCTGGCCGACCGGTTTCCGCGCCGCGTGCTGGTCTGGCCGGTGAAGGTGCAGGGCGAGGGCTCGGCCGCCGAGATCGCCGCCGCGATCGAGGGCTTCAATGCGCTGGCGGACGAGGGTGCGCCGCCGCGGCCCGATCTCATCATCGTCGCGCGCGGCGGCGGCTCGCTCGAGGATCTGTGGTCGTTCAACGAGGAAATCGTCGTCCGCGCCGCGGCGGCGAGCCTTATTCCGCTCATCGCCGCGGTCGGCCACGAAACCGACGTCACTCTCATTGATTTTGCCGCCGACCGCCGCGCGCCGACGCCGACTGCGGCCGCTGAGATGGCGGTGCCGGTGCGCGTTGAACTCCTCCTCGACGTCGATTCGCTGGCGCGGCGGGCACTGGCCTGTTGGCGGCGTAACCAGGAGGCGCGGCGGAGCGAGTTGCGCTCGGCGGCGCGCGCGCTGCCGGACGGCGAAGAGCTATTGGCGCTGCCGCGGCAGCGGCTCGATCACGCCGCCGCAGCGCTCGGCCGCGCGCTGCGCGCCAACGCGCAAATCCACCACGTCGGCTTTTCGCGGATCGCCGGCCGCTTGAGCCCGCACCTGCTGCGCGGCGGCATCGAGCGCCGGCGCGAGCGGATGGCTGCGTTCGCCGAGCGCGCCAGACGCGCGGTCCGCCATCTCGTCGCCGCGCGGCAAGCGCGCGCCGAGCGCGGCAGCCAATTGCTCGCGGCGTTGTCCTATCGCGGCGTATTGGCGCGCGGTTTTGCGCTCATTCGCGATGCGGCGAGCCGCCCGTTGCGCACCGCCGCCGCGGTGACGGCGGGCATGCCACTTGAAATCGAGTTCGCCGATGGTCGCGTCGGCGCCCGCGCCGATGACGCGGGGGCTGGTGCCAAACCGGCGGGCGAGGCGGCAAAACCGCGCGGGCGGCGCGGCGCCGGTTCGGGCCAGGGCAATCTGTTTTAGATCAAGCGCGGGGTAGCGCGATGCAGGGCAAGATCGCAGTCGAGGAACATTTCGCCATCGCCGAGACGGCGGAAAAATCGGTGCGTCACCCGGAAACCCGCTATTGGGCGCAAATCCAAGGCAAGCTGATCGATCTGTTCGATCGGCGGCTTGCCGAGATGGACGCTTGCGGCATCGAATGCGAGGTGCTGTCGCTCAATGCCAACGGCATCCAAGAAGTCCCCGAGGTTGCCAAGGCGGTCGAATTGGCGCGCGCGGCCAACGACGCCCTGGCGGCGGCCGTCGCCAAGCGCCCCGGGCGCTTCGCGGCGCTCGCGGCGCTGCCGATGCAGGATCCGCAAGCCGCCGCCGCCGAGCTGCAGCGCTGCGTGCGCGACTTCAAATTCAAAGGCGCGCTGGTCAACGGTTTTTCGCAAATCGGCTCGGTCGACAGCGCGGTCTATTACGACCTGCCGCAATACCGGCCGTTCTGGGCCGAGGTCGAGCGCCTTGGCGTGCCGTTCTATCTACACCCGCGTTACTCGCTGCCGAGCCGCCGCCAGCGCTACGAAGGCCATCCCTGGCTCGTCGGCTCGCCGTGGGATTTTGCCGAAGAGACCGCGATCCATGCGCTGCGTCTGATGGGCTGCGGTTTGTTCGACGAATTGCCGAAATTGCAAATCGTCATCGGCCATCTCGGCGAGCGCATCCCTTACGATCTTTGGCGACTCGATCACCGGCTTGCCAAGCTGCCCAACCGGCCGGCCAAGCGAACCATGGCCGAATATTTTCGCAATAATTTTTACGTCACGACCAGCGGCAATTTCTGCACGCAATCGCTGATCCTCGCCATCCTGACGATCGGCGCCGACCGCGTCTTGTTCGCAGTCGATTATCCGTTCGAGGACCATGCGCAGGCTTGTTCGTGGCTCGACGCCGCCGAAATCGCCGAAGCGGATCGCCGCAAGATCGGCCGCGGCAACGCCAAGGTGCTGTTCGCGCTCGCTTGAGTCGAAAAAAATCCAAAAGTTTCTGACTGTTTGTTAATGTCGCCCGACGGCCGCTGTCGCGGAACCGCCATTATGTTGACGTGTTATGTTCGGTGCACAGGTTCGCGCCGAAGGAGAACGACAAATGACACGGACTGTTTTTGCGATGGCGGCCGCTGCATTGCTCTTCGCGGCCGTTGCCGGGACTGCGCAAGCCGCGCCGATCGCGCCGCTGACCGGCGTCGGCTCTGCCGACACCGGCTCGGTGACGCAAGTGCGGTGGTGGCATCACCATCATCATCATTGCTGGTGGCGCCACGGCTACCGGCACTGCTGGTGGTGATCGTGCGCTTCCGACGCGGGACTTAGCGCGTCACTCTGGCGCCGTGCCGATCGCCGTCGGCGCGGCGCTTTTGTTTTGGGCCGGCGAGTGCCAGGGCGCCAGCCGAAGCGGCGGGCGCGGCGCCAATTCGGCTAGGGCAACGGGATATCGCGCCGCCGCGTCTGGGTGGTGGCTTTCGTCCCGGAGGCGGAGTGATTATGTTGCCGTCTCGAGGGTGGGCCGTCCGCCGAGCGGGTCGGTCCAACGCTGATTGGAGCCGCCGGAGGCGCTTTTGCTCAATCGTACCGATCGACCGGCCCCGATGCCCGGCGAGGCCGACATCAAATTTCTCGACGGCGATTTTCGCGTCGTGCGTCCGGGCGCCTTCGTGCGCTGCGCCGTAACCGGGGTGCCGATCCCGATCGAGGAGCTGCGCTACTGGAGCGTCGATTTGCAGGAGGCCTATGCCACGCCCGAAGCCGTGTTGCAGCGGGCGGCGTCGGGTTACGCGCGCAAACCGCAAACCTAAATACCTTCATCTAGGCGTCTTAGGATAACGGAGCGCCGCGCTTTGCCGTCTGCAAAATCATCTGGCGGAATTGCCCGGCTTCCTCGATCACAAGCCGCACCGGCAGCGTGCCGGTGCGCCCGGCGAGCGCCTCGAGCTGCGGCTCGCCGGCAATCCGCATGAAATCTTTCTCGGTGGTCACCAGCATCAGGCCTTTGGCCTGCGCGCGCGCGAGCAAATCCTGCGCTTGCGCCGCCGTGTAGCGGTGATGATCGGCAAAGCTCGCGCGTTCGGCGACTTCGATGCCGGCCGCGGTCAGCGTCGCAAAGAATTTCTCGGGATCGCCGATGCCGGCAAAGGCGAAAACCTTGCGCCGGCCGATCGCCGCGATGACGCTGCGATCGGGCTCGAGGCGAGCGTGAAAGACGGCGATGCTGCGCCGGCGCGCGCGATCGAGCACGCCAGCCGCGCCGTCCGGCGGACCGACGAGGATGAGCGCCTGTACGCGATCGAGCTGCATGCCGAGCGGCGCCCGCAGCGGGCCCGCCGGGATGATGTGGCCGTTGCCGATGCCGCGGCGGCCATCGACGACGACGATCGCGAGATTTTTGGCGAGCGAGGAATTTTGCAATCCGTCGTCCATCACGATGACATTGGCGCCGGCGAACTGCGCCAATTTCGCCCCGGCGACGCGGTCGCGCGCGACGACGGTGGGCGCAAGCCGCGCCAACAGCAGCGGTTCGTCGCCGACTTCGCCGGCGCGATGGACCGCCGGATTGACCCGCACCGGACCGGCAAGCCGCCCGCCATAGCCGCGGCTCAGAAAGAACGGCCGCGCATGGGCGGCGTGCAGGAGCTGTGCGACCGCGATCGCCGCCGGCGTCTTGCCGGCGCCGCCGACGGTGAGATTGCCCAGGCAAATGACCGGCAGGCCGGCCGACCGCCCCGCCGCGCGCATGCGCAAAGCCGCCACCGCACCATAGATCGCGGCGAAGGGGACCAGAAGATTCCCGGTGCCCGGCTGCCACCAGAAGTCGGGCTCGCGCATCAGAGCACGATCCCGAAAAGCGTGCCCTCGGACTTGATCCGGGGGTGGTGCCGGTTTCCCGCCTTCGCGAAGCACGCTTCCACCTACGTGCTCCGCGCTTCGGTGGACTCAAACCCTCCGTAGCTCGCGAAGCGAGCGTAGGGAGGGTCGGCGGGCGCACGAAGGTCGGAAAAGATCATGCTCATCTATGACGCTCGCTGCTCGAGCCGAAGCTGCATCAGATAGGGATCGAGCGCGGCGAGCGTGCGCTTGAGCGCGCCGCCGAGCCGTTCGACGGTGCCGGCCGCGGCCGCCGCCACCGCCTTGCGCGCCGGCGCGTCGGTAAGCCACGCGTCAAGCCGCGCGGTCAGCGCCTCGCCGTCGGTCACCAGCGCGGCGCCCTCGCTTTGGTCGAGCATGGCGTAGATTTCGGCAAAATTCCAAACATGCGGTCCGTGCAGCACGGCGGCGCCTAACCTGACCGCTTCGATCGGATTCTGACCGCCATGGCGCGCCAGCGAGCCGCCCATAAACACGATCGGCGCGATCCGGTAGATCAGCCCGAGCTCGCCCAGCGTGTCGGCGACATAGACGCCGATATCCGGCATCGGTTGCGCCCGGCGCGAGCGCAGCGCGACGGGGACGCCGGCGGCTTTGGCGATGTCCGCGATGCTCTCGCCGCGGCCCGGGTGGCGCGGCGCGATCACCGTCAACAGCGACGGAAATTTGCCGCGCAAGCGCCGATGCGCGGCAATGATTTCGGCTTCTTCGCCGGGATGCGTCGAGGCCGCGGCGATTACCGGCCGCGTGCCGACGATTTCTTTCAGCCGTTGCAACGCCGCCTGATCGGCCGGCGGCGCCGGCACGTCGAGCTTGAGATTGCCGGTCGTCGTCACGCGCGGCGCGCCGAGCCGCATGTAGCGCTCGGTATCGGCGGCGGACTGGGTGAGGCACAGATCGAAGCGCGCGAGCAAGGCGCCGATCGCGCCCGGCACCAGCCGCCAGCGGCGAAACGAGCGATCCGACAGCCGGCCGTTGATCACGATCAGCGGAATTCTGCGTTGCGCGCACGATAAGATGAGATTGGGCCACAAGTCGGATTCGACGAACAAAGCCAGACCCGGCCGCCAATGATCGAGAAAACGCCGCACGAAACCCGGCGCATCAAGCGGAATGAATTGGTGCAAGGTGCCTTTCGGCAGGCGCTGCTCGGCGAGCGCCGCCGAGGTGACGGTGCCGGAAGTCACCAGCACGGCGAAATCCTGCGCGCGCAGCCGCTCGATGAGCGCAACCGCGGCAAGCATTTCGCCGACGCTGGCGCCATGCACCCAGACCAGCGGGCCGTTGGGACGCCGCAAGCTCGGTTCGCCGCGGCGCTCGGCGAGGCGCCTGGGATGCTCCTTGCCGCGCATCAGCCGCCGCGCCAAGAACGCCGGCGCGATCGGCGATCCGGCGAGCAACGCCAACCGATACAAACGCAACACGAGCGGCAGACGATCGGCCACGCTTACGCTCCGCGCTGCGGTTTATCGACAAGCTCGTAGGCGCGCCGCGTCGCCGCATTGAGCCGCTCTTCGAGTAGGCGCCGCGCCGCTTGCAGTGCCGCCTCGTCGGCATCGGCCGCAACGCTGATCGGCTCGGCGGCGACGCCGGCGCCGCGGCTGAACGGCAGATTGATCGTGGTGCGATCCCAGTTATCGAGCACGAAGCGGCGGCTGGTGGCGATGGCGCTTGGATAGATCGGCCGGCCGGAGGCTTGCGCGAGCTTGACGACGCCGAGCCCGGCGACGCGCGCGCGTTTGGGCACGTCCGCCGACAGCGCGACGGAACTGCCTTCGGCGAGCGAGTCGAGCATAGATTGGAAGGCGGCGACGCCGGCTTTATGCACAAACCCTCCGCCGAGATTGCCCGAGCCGCGGATGGTGCCGATGCCGAGCCGTTCGGCGGCAATTGCATTGATCTCGCCGTCGTGATGCCGCGACGCCAGCATATTCACGCGGTGCTCGATCTTGCGCGCGACCGGCGCCAACAGATGCTGGCCATGCCAGAACGCCAGGATGATCGGCATATCCCGTTCGCCGCGCTCATAGATATCGGACGGCTCGAGCGTGAAGTGGGTCGTCAGGCCGACAAAGCGCAGATATTCGGCGGTGGCGATTCCGATCGTCACCTTGGCCCAGTGCTGCCGTCCGATCTGCTGCCAGAACCGCATGCATCAACTCTAGCGCTGCGGCGCCCGGCCTTGCCGGTCGAGCAGGCGATGCAGGCCGACGATGAAATAACGCAACTCGACGTTCGACGTGCCGTCGCGCGCGGCGCCGAACATCAAATGCAGCAACTGCTTCGCCGTTGGCATGTCAGCCATGGTGTTCAATCCACGCGCTCGAACGCGGTTTATGAAAACGCGAGACGTCCATCCCCAAGGAATTCGATGAGCGCCGCATGCCTGTCCCGGCCGGCCGCGACGAGCATCCCATGCCGCGGCACGGGACGATTATAGACGACGGTTCCGCCGGCAACGGGCGAAAGCGCGCCGCCCGCTTCGTGCACCAAAAGATCGGCCGCCGCAAGGTCCCAATCGTGGCTGTTGCCGCCGGCAAAGGCGACGTCGCAGGTGCCGCGCGCGACGCCGGCAAGCCGCAGCGCCAGCGAGCGCACCCGCGGCACGATCGAAAACGGCGGCGCCACGGCGGCAAGCCGTTCCAGCAGGTTTTTCGGCCCGGCGATGCGCGCGTTCTCAAGCTGCGCCCCGGTCGTCGCCGCGATCGCGGTGCCGTTGCGCGTGGCGCCGGCTTTCGCCCGGGCCATGAAGAAGTCGTCGGTGGCCGGCGCGTAAAGGCAGGCGGCGATCGGCCGGCCATCCTCGACCAGCGCCGCCGACACCGCCCAATCCGTCAGCCCCGCCATATAGGCGCGGGTGCCGTCGATCGGATCGACGATCCAGACATGGCGCGCGGCAAGCCGCCTGGGATCGTCGGCGCTTTCTTCCGACAGCCAGGCGATACCGAGGTCCTTGCCGCCTTGAGCGGCGGTGAGGCGCTCGCGCAATAAATCGTTCACGGCGATGTCGGCCTCGCAGACCGGCGACGAGGTCGGGCCCTTGGTCCAGTTTTTCATCGGCGTTTGGAACAGCGAGCGCGCCAGCGCGCCGGCCTCGCGCACGGCCGCCGCCAGCCGCGCCGCGATTTGCGAGAGTTCCTCAACCTCAATGGCCGGCAACGGTCAGGCCCTCCACGCGCAAGGTCGGCGCATTGGTGCCGTAGCGAAAGGTGAGATCGTTGGCCGGGGCGAGTTTCGCGAACATGTCGCTCAAATGCCCGGCGATCGTGACCTCGCTGACCGCAAATGTGCGCTTGCCGTGCTCGATCCAGAAGCCGGCGGCGCCGCGGCTATAGTCGCCGGTAACGAGATTGGCGCCCATGCCGATCAGGTCGGTGACATAAAAGCCGTCCTCGATCTCGGCGATCAGCTCGTGCGGGCTTTTGGCGCCAGGTTTCAGATAAAGATTGCTCGGGCCCGGATATGGCACCGAGGAGACGCCGCGCTGGGCGTGTCCGGTGGTTTGCAGCTTAAGCTCGCGGGCGGTGGCGCAATCGAGCAGCCAGGTCTTGAGCACGCCGTCCTCGACCAGGTTGAGGCTGCGGGTGGCGACGCCCTCGGCGTCGAACGCCCGCGAGCGCTGGCCGCGCCGCCGCAACGGATCGTCGACGACCTCGATGCCGGGCGGCAAAACCCGTTGCCCGAGTTTTTCGCGCAGGAAGCTCGTGCCGCGCGCGACGGCGGTGCCGTTGGCGGCGCCGGCGAGGTGACCGATCAGCGAACCGGAAATCCGTGCATCGAACACCACCGGCACCCGCCGCGTCGCGACTTTGCGCGGATTGAGGCGCTCGACCGCGCGCTCGCCGGCGGTGCGGCCGATTTTGTCCGCGGCTTCGAGGTCGGCGGCGTGCAGCACCGAGGAGAAATCGTAATCCTGCTCCATGGCGGTGCCGGTGCCGGCAATCGCCGACATCGAGACCGAGTGCCGCGAGCCGATGGTGGCGCCGGCAAATCCGTGGCTCGTCACCAACACCATGCCGCCGATGCCCGCGGTGGCCGAGGCGCCGCCGGATTTGCTCACGCCTTTGACGCCAAGCCCGGCGGCCTCGGCTTGGCGCGCGCGGGCTTCGAGCACGTCGACCCCCGGCATGTCGGGATCGAGCAGATCGAGATCGGGAAAAGCGCGGGCGAGCAAAGCCGGATCGGCCAAGCCGGCGAACTCGTCCTCGGGCGCGGCGCGCGCCATGGCGACGGCGCGCGCGGCGAGCGCATCGAGGCCATTGGCTTTGAGGTCGTTGGTCGAGACCGCCGCCTGATGCCGGCCGACCAGAACGCGCAAGCCCACGTCGTCGCCTTCGGAGCGCTGCAATTCCTCGACCGCCCCGTCGCGCACCTCGACCGACAGCGAGATCGAGCGCAGCGCGACCGCGTCGGCTTGATCGGCGCCGGCGCGGCGCGCGGCCGCGACCAGGCGGCCGGCGAGATCGGTTAGCTCGGATTGGTCGAACAGCGAGGACATTTTCGGTCGGCGATTGGTTTGGCGAGTGGTTTATGGGAGCTTGCGCGGGCGAACAAGACGAACGGCTAGGGCCAAAATGTGCGTGCGCCGCGCGCAATTCAACCGGCAATTCGGAAAAATCGCGCCACACCGGCAAGGACTCGTCAATCATGCGGCGCGCTCGCGCTTGTACTACGTCCCCTTAACCAGGGTTTTTAAGCCGATCGCGACCGCGCTGTGGCATGGTTGCGGCAACCGGGCGGCAACAGCCCGGCGGGAGCCTTTCTTTTCGAGGCGTCAAATGGAAGCCGGCAGGAACGCTGCCGGGTCGGGCCGCGCCGGGGCAACCCCGCTGCGGCTCGACCCCTTCTCTCTGCCCGTGCGTTTCGAAGCCGCCGACGAGGCGGCCGACGAGCGCCGCCGCATCGTCGACCTGCACCGCGAGCGCGTGGTGGTGCGCCGTTCGGTCGCCGGCATGCGCATGGCTTTGAACATGCCGGTCGCCGCCTATCGCGGCGTGGCGATCCGGCTCTACGGCGATGCCGGCAGCGCGCCGAGCGCGATCGCGGTGGTGCTCGAACACGCGGATCCGGCTTTGTCGCTGCCGCTTTATGCCTCGCCGGAAACCGACGACATCGTCGCCGAATGGCAGAGCTGGGGCCGCGTGCTCGGGCTGCCGCTTTTGGTCGCCGAGCGCGACGGCAGCTTGCGCGAGCCGTTCGCGCGGCTCGGCGCGTTGCGCGTCGAAGCGCCGGCTTGGCGCCGCCGCCGCCGCACGACAATCGCGCGCCGCCGGCCGTCGCGCTTGCTCCGCCGCCGCCCCGGCACGGTTTCGGCCGCGCCGGCCGTGCATCGCGGCGCGCGCGAGATCATTGCCAGGAATTAGCGAACTTCCCCCCTTATCCTGAGGTGCGCGCCAAAGGCGCGCCTCGAAGGATGCGGCCCGAACGCCTCGGCTGTCGCCCTTCGAGGCTCGCTCCGCTCGCACCTCAGGGTGACGAGAAACAGGCAAACTTCCTCCTTCTCGCGACGCATTTGCGCCCGAGCGTGGCAAGCACGGCTGTCAAAATTTCTCTCCCCGATCAAGGAGAGCAAGAATTCTTCGTCTTTTCTTCCCTTCGCCTTGCTTCGCCTGACGGATCGAAGACGAAAGGAAGCGGAACGCCGGCAGACGCTGTTCAACAACCTCCGCACCATCAGGTGCGGCTCGCGCCCTCTCGGGCACGCTCGCCTTCCGGCGTCCCACCACGGCTCTCGCCAAAGGGAGTCGGCGTCCCTAAGGCTCAGCTTCAGGCCAGGCTTCCTGGGACGCGGTCTGAACGGGCGTTACCCGCCATCGCCTGTCCCAGCCCAGTGAAGCACCTCACACCCCGGTCATAGTGCCGGGAGGCATGATGCCCAAGCCGCCCGAGAGCGCAGTGTATGGCTCCGCCCGCGGGCACCGCACTCGCTCCGCTTTCGGGAGGGCGATTATGCCGCACTTGACATAAGGTGTCAGGCATGGCAATATCCTCCCACGTTAGGGAGGTAGTCATGGCAAAACGTCCTAAGCCGGTTCACCAGATGACGGCGGCTCAATTCGAGGCCCGTTTCCCGATTGGTGACGAAGATGCGTGCAAGGCTTACCTGAAGGCCCGCAGATGGCCCGAGGGCGTCCGCTGCCCGCGTTGCGGCAATCCTGCGGTCTATGACCTGCCGTCGCGCAAGTGGCACTGGCAGTGCACCAAATGCGCTCCGGGCGGCTCTACCGGCTATCGCTTCTCGGTCATCGCTGGCACGATCTTCGAGAATACCAACAAGCCGCTCCGCGACTGGTTCAAAGTCGCGCACCTTATGCTCGTCAGCAAGAAGGGCATGAGCGCATTGCAGATCATGCGTTACATGGGGTTCGGCTCTTACAAAACCGCATGGGGCATGTGCCACAAAATCCGTGCGGCGCTCATTGAGCCGGAAACCAAATTGGGCGGCATCGTCGAAGTGGATGAAACCTACGTCGGCGGTAAGGATCAATGGCGGCATTGGGACAAGAAGAGCGGCGGTCGTGGCGGCCTCGCCACTGGAAAGACACCAATCATCGGTGCGGTGCAGCGGAAGGGCAATGTCGTTGCTCGCGTCCTGCACAACGTCACCGCGGAAGCCGCCAGCGATTTCGTGCGCGAAGTGGTTTCCCACAAGGTCAGCTTGCTCGCGACCGATGATTGGAGCGGCTACGAGAAACTGAGAAAATATTATCCGCTTGCGAGCGTCGATCATTCTAAAGGCCAATACGTAATCGGCGCAGTTCACACCAACACGATTGAGGGTTTCTGGTCGATCTTCAAACGCGGCGTGGTTGGCACGTTCCACAAGATGAGCGCCAAATATATGCCGCTGTACGTCGCGGAGTTTCAGTTCCGCTACAATAACCGCTTCAATCCCGACATGTTCGGAACGGCGATAAGCGGATGTTAAACCGCGCCGACAAATGGTTCCTGTTTTACCTGACGGCGGCCTACTTGGCGTTTGCCGAAGTGTTAAGTTGGGAAACTTCAGCATGGCCTGGATGCCTTGTAATAAGCAATTATCAAGATGCTGATAACCGCACCGGCAATCAAACCTGCGCCACCTTCCATGAAGGGATCATGCGCGGACTGGTTTTTCTTTTCGATTACACGACTCACGACAACATCATTGCTGCCGCCACTGTCGCCATCACTGCCTTTACCTTGACCCTTTGGCTTTCCAGCGAAAAAACCACACGGCTCACTGCGCGGATGGCCGATATCGCCGACCATCAGAGGCAAATTGCGAGGAACCAAACTAGTATTCAGCGTTTGCAATTCTTCGCCACCCATCGTCCGCGCCTCATCGTCCGCGGCGTTTGCCTCGCTGGTGAGCACGGCCTTGTCCCTGACGAGCGATGGAAAATTCAAATACCGTTCACCAATCAGGGGACTACTGATGCGTTGGTTCGCCAGTTCGCCGCGCGCACATTTTTGGTTGAAGATATTGTGAACATGAATGTCGGAAACGAATTTCACGTCATCGACACTTCGGGAATGATACCGATCGTCAGCGGCACCCACGCAATCACAGGCATCCTCACAGATACGGCGCTTAATGTCCTCGATATTGGGAAGTTGAGACAAAAAAGCCTGTTCCTCATGTGCGTTGGCTATGTCCAATACGGGGATGAAAGCGGAGGATTGAGAGTTACCGGGTTCGCTCGATGTTTGCAGCCCAATAGCGGCCGCTTCACACCCATCAATGATCCCGAATACGAGTTTGCCTATTAGCGCAGCAGCTAAGACAAACCCCCAGCCGGGGGCTTTTTTGTCACGGTCCGTCGCCAGCCTGCCACGCCGTCGTCCCCATAGCGGGGATTCACTCTTTATGTCAACAGCGGGATAATCGCCTTCGGGAGTACCCTCGGCCGAAGGCGTCCTTCACTGAGCGAGATTCGCCGCCTATAACTGAAACGGTGACGGATGTCAAGCGGCAGTCGCGGTTTTTGTGACCATTTTCCCGCGTGCATTTTCCATGTTCGAAGTATGGATCGCCGCTGCATTCAGCTCACAGATATTTACTCCTACCCGCTCAAGCACTTAAGTGGCCAAGCCAGCCTATTTGTCCCGTGGTATTTTGAGGACCAGGTAAGCACACGATTCGAAAGACATGGCCCGACGACGAACAAACCAGATTAAAACCCCGTCCGGTGAGGGCGAGCGACGCGCGATGCGCGGGTACATGCCCCAGTACGATTTCTCTGCACGGCTAATTTACGACGGGTTAGTTACTGGCAAACTGCAATGGGTTGGTCTAGCTGATCGAACGGCTGGCTCTTTCGACGACATTGTACTCGGCCTTCAAGATCGAGTCGTTGGATACCAAGTAAAATCGAGTAGAGACCCGGAAATGTTCAGATGTCACGAATTATTGCTGGGAGCGCGAAAACTTCTTGATCGTTTCGTTGAAACATCAACTAAGCTGAGGGCGGCGTACCCAGGGAAGATCATTCAGGTCGCGTTTGTTACTGATGATTTCCCATCGACTGCTGACAACCTCGCCGCTAAAGGCGCTGACCCGGTCTCGTCAGCGGCATTTCTTCGTTTACATGCCGCGAGGGGTCCCCAGTTGTCACTTCAGGAATGGCGCTCTTCCCCATTTCAGAAGTTCATCGACGAATTATTAAAATCAAGTGGTCTCTCGGATGAGGAATTCTCTGCACTTTGGAAAAGCGTCGTTTTCCAAGTAGGGGGTACCTACAGATACCCCGGCGGACACGCGACAACGTCATTTGATGATCGCCGCTTGGCGGATTTATCTGCGCTGCTTCCGCGACTAGTCGCCGACCGTGCAGACAAGGATCATTGGACCGCCGAAGAACTACTAAACCGGCTGCGGTGGCCCGGGCCGTTCAACTTACGTCACGAGCACGCGTTTCCGGTTGACTCTCTCGTTCAATCCAACCCAACCACCGAAGGCGAACTGAAAGCCGCCTTTGATCAAATTCCATCAGGCTATGTCAGCCTGGTTGGCCTGCCGGGCAGCGGCAAGTCTACTTTACTTCAAGCGGGATTGCTCCCAATTCCGCGCGCAATTTTTATGCGCTATCTCGCTTTCCTACCGAATGAAGGACACGGCTTAGGACGTGCTGAGGCATTTGATTTCCTCCACGATTTAGTTGGACAATTCAAGAAGCAAGGTTTAGGTGACGACATTTTCCCCGGTTCAGAAGTGCCTGAGTTGAGGTCGCAGCTTGAGCGCTTACTAAAAGCTGCTGGAGAGCGTTTTCAAGCCGAAGGCGTGAAAACGGTCGTCGTGGTTGATGGTCTCGACCATGTGCCGCGTGAGGAACGTCCTGAGCACTCGTTTCTTCGCGAATTGCCTTTGCCAGCGTCGCTTCCAACGGGCGTAATATTCGTACTTGGAACGCAACGACTTGATTTAGATGACATACCTCCGAATGTCCGTTACCAAGCGAAGGAAATTGGCCGGTAAATAAATATTGCGCCGTTGTCACGGGAGGCAGTTCACCGTCTTGCTGAGATTGCAGGTGTTCCAGACGATGTTGATCGCGGCCTATTGTATGAGCGTTCAGAAGGTCATCCGCTATCTGTCCGTTATCTGATTGAAGCGTTATTGCGATCCTCCTCTGAGGAGGAGCGGAAAAGCTGGTTGGCTATAAACGCTGCACCCGGTCGTGACGTCACAAAACTCTATTTCCGCGCTTGGCATGATCTCGAAAATCAATCAGAAGCCAAGCGTGCATTGGCCTATGTGGCTTTGATCGAAGGGGCTATCGCTTCGATCGAATTGGACAAGATTGTTGGTAGTAAAGCGACTGACGCGGCCTTCCGCGCGGCGGCACATCTTCTGAAAATAGATGCACGCAACCGAATTTCTATTTTCCACAATAGCTTCCGTTTATTTCTGCTTGATCAAATCAGCACCAGGCTTGGCAAGCGCGATGAGGCGGCTATTCAACTCAGATATTCAGAACTTGCGGAGATGGCCAAGGGGGCAGAGCCTAACGACCCTCAGCGTTGGATGGAGTTGCGTTACCGTGCCCGCGCCCAAGATAGTCGTGCGGTCTTGCGGCTCGCCACGCCGGAACGCTTCAGAAACCAGTTTGCCGAGGGTCGGAATCCTGAGGATATCTACGATGATATTCGTCTTGCATTTGGAGCGGTGCGAGAAAGTCGAGTGCCAGAGAAGCTATTTGAATTATTGCTGTGCAGGCACGAAATCGAAATGCGGGCAGACGCGATTAGCGTCGAGGCGTTGCTGGGTGCGTACATTGCGACCGAGCAATTGGACGTGGCGCTTGGTCTAATTGCTGCTGAGGGCATACGCCTTCCCGTAACCGCCCATTATTCGGTTGTGGACGCGTTGCTGAGTGACCGCCGCTTCGATGACGCTCGGCGCCTCTTTGAAGAGCACGAGCCAATTGAAAAGCTGCTCGGCTCTGAACCCGTTGATGCGTTCAGGTCCGATGAAGAATTGCTCGACTGGGCTGATCGCGTGCTTATCTTCCGGGAGCCACGGCATTTTCTCGCTTCACTTGAGCGGCTCCGGCAAGAAGAGCGTGGATGGAGAGAGTTCGGGCAGTCTCGATTATCTCAAACAGCACCTTAAGGTGCGCGCTGCTCGAAGCAAACTAGAGGAGGCGCCTGAATGTTATTTCACGTCAATCATGCAAAGTCTTGAGGTAAATTCGTCATCGTTTTCTCTCCTCCGCGTGGTGGCAGCAGAGGCAGCATACGACCTTGAGCGCGACGACGATGCAAAAGCACATCTCCGAGCAGCGGCCGGAGATTGCGCTAGCATG
Source organism: uncultured Alphaproteobacteria bacterium (assembly GCA_963823225.1). Taxonomy (GTDB): domain Bacteria; phylum Pseudomonadota; class Alphaproteobacteria; order Rhizobiales; family Xanthobacteraceae; genus BOG-931. The sequence goes on from CAWGKM010000003.1 coordinate 842,630, forward strand.
CATATTAGTTTGCGGCGGCGGGCGACGCGCTTGGCCCTCGGACTTTCAGAGCGAGGCTTAGCAGAGGTGTTCTTTTTGGACGTGCCGCCGCCCGATCTGATACGTCAGACCGATCATCCAATGGACTGGTTTGTCCCTTCATGCCGCGAAGTTTTAAAACATGCTGAGATCGAGACCCAACTGGGTGTTGCCGCCGCGCCCCGGCAATATGCTTCAAGTATGCTGCTAAGCGCCTTTCAACGTCGTCTCGAGACGCTTGGGGCGCTAGCCGGTTCAGCTAAGGCTGGCAAAAAGCAAAGCCCTGGGTTTGTTTGGGCAGAAGTCAAGCAGCTTCTAACGTTAATGCGCCAAGTCGATCCTTCGCCCACGTTTGATTCCGATCGTTGGGAAGTCAACAAGGCGTGCGCTCTGGTGGCGCGAGCTGTTGTTAAGACGGCGCATATTCACGGCGATGACGTTTTGAAGTTAGTTATAGCGGAAATCGACACAATTCTAGACGGCGACGGCAGCCAACTAAATGGCGCCGTGTTTAGGCGCGCCTATGCGTTGGTAATCTTCGATCTTGAAAGGGATACTGCAAAGGCGGTTTCGCGCCTGAGAATATCTGAGCAAATTGGTGGGGAAAGGACTCCGCAGGAATACGTCCAAGAGATCGCTGAAACTGCCGAAACCCTTGGGCAGATAGGTAGCAAAGAAAAGGCCTGCGAATTATTGCGGGATATGCACAAGGGCACGCTTGGGGTTGGACTCCCAGCGAGGAAAGACGCTCAATATGAATTATGGCGCGATGTATACCGGCGAGCGTGCGCTGAGGATCCGAGCCGGCGCGCCGATCGGGTTATGTTTTTTTGCCGTCTGCTTAACGGACTTTCTCACACGGAAGGTTACGGTGCCGCTCGCCGCGTTTTGGCAGATCATCTTGTAGAAGCTGCTCAGTGCGAACCGAGACTGGCGGCTGCGGCGGCCTGCCAGGCAGAAAATGACGGCCTCGTATCGTGGCCAACTCTGCTCGGGGGCATTTTCAAGGGCCTCGTGCAACGCCGTCAAAACTTGGCATCTATCTGTGCTTGCGTTTTCGGTCGCTTGGCGCTGCCGTTTATGGATGAGTTTCGGCAGGGGATATACCCCGAACTTTTGAAGTACGCACCAGAAGAACAGCGGCCATCTATTGTCGCACATGCGGTCGAGTGCATCGAAGTTGATGCAGATGCTTCAATAAGATTTCCTTTATTAAAGCAGCTAAGTGCTAACGCAGCAGCGCGCGGCGCATCCGTATCTGAAATCAACACTTAGCCGGTGGAGCGACGATCATCTCCCAAAAACGCTGTCGCGCGATGAGAATCCATTTGAGGCAATATCGTCTCTTCGTGAATTGGCGAATGCTCTCCCGGTACCTAAAGAAGATGACAGGCATTACGAAGCTATTCGTGCTTTTCAGCGGCTCGCCGGTCAGGGCGACTATGCCATCGTCGAAGAGATTATGCGGCTTCCAGAATTCGCTAATGAAGAGAGGGCGATGATGGCGGCTGCACTGGCTGCAGTTGCTGCTGGGAAACGGGATCAAGCGCGAGCCTACGCGGATCGGCTAGGCAAGAAGGCTGAGGAAAGTGGGTCGTGGGGGCAGTGGCAAGGAGGAAGTAAGTTCAGGCTCCATCGAATATTGATTGAACTGGAAGGTGAGGCAGCCAGACAACGTGCATTTGATTCCATTGCCAAGGACTTGAGCGATGGGCGCGAATGGACTGGTTCGCTTCTTCCTGATCTGGCCGATGTTTTCGATTTGCTCTCCCCAAGACCGTCCTGGGCACGTATTTGGGACATATTGACAGCCCATCTTGTTATGTTTCGCGATTACGAAATGGGCGAAGACCTGCGGCTTAGGGAAGATGTGACCACGGAAGAAGAGTTAGTCGGAGAGTTTCTGTTCCAGGCAATTGATCTGATGGCCAGTGCTCTGTCCTGGCAAGTAAGGATTGCCGCGCAAGAGCTAGTTGAACCTTCTGGCGGTTCGCAAATCGTAGCTGGTTTGATTGATCGGTTGAGGCGTGCTGGCGGAGACCATGCCGTCGAAGGTGCTCGCATTGCCTGGGAGGAAAGACATTCCTCACACATCAGGCAGTGTGCGGCGGATTGGGCTAAAGAGTGGCTCAAGAGCGATGATCTAGCGATGTTGAAATATGCAGGGCTCTTTGCCCAAGAACTGGATATCGACGTACATCCGCTAACTCGCGAGTTAGCGCCCTATTATTCACTAACGTTACCGCCCGACCCGATGGCTTCTAATTTTGATCGTCCGACGGGCTTGACCGCCTCTAAAGCGGGTCTTTGGACAGAGGATACGCACAGTTGGACCTGGCCGCTTGAGCGCCCACTGAAGATATTAGCGGACGCGACGAGATTTGACATGGCGATGCTGCGTCGTCGTACCGGAGAATTCATGCGTCGTAATGGCGGTAAGTTGGCTTTCGGACCAGAGGCGGTGAAGGTGCAACTCCAGCGGCTCAAAGATTTAGACCTGGAAATTTTTTATCGGCGTCTGGCGGTTGTTGCCGCGTTTCGAGCAGTAAGGGAGGTAGGAGGGGAGCTTGCACTTGCCAATGAATTTGATCCCGTCGGAATGCCCTATTTTCTCAGCGAAAGCGGCGGTCCTTCGTCTGTAATTATGACGCCAGCACCGAGTCCTAGACCGGCCGGCTTGAAACGTCCGGAGATAATTAGCTCCTTCAGTAAGAAGGAATTAGACGAATGGCTGAACGCGGCTTCAAATGGGGCAAAATGGCCGGTAGTCGATGGATGGACATTACTGGCCTCTGCTGCCTCTTTCGATAGGGTGTCGTACCGGCGCGCCTTGAAAGAAGAGACGCTAATTTTGCTGCGCGATGGCCTCTTGGAGGGAGATGAACTCGACGAGGCTTTGTTCAAACTTCCTCAGCTAGAAGTCTTTGACCAGCCAATTCCGCTTTATGATGAACTCGCGCATGGAGGGGTAGCGTCAGTCCGCCGCGACATTGCTGACACCGTGCCAGATTCACTCCTCGTCTTGTGCCCGCGATTGGCAGAGAAGGTAGGATTGGTACCCGATCAGGCGAACGATTTCTCTTACTTTGATGCTGCTGGTAACCCAGCGGTCCGGACCATATGGTGGCGCGACGGCGGTGTACGCCGGCACGGTGGTGAGCGTCCCGTCCGAGGTGAGGGTTGCGTTGTCGTCGCAAGCACAGAGGCCTATGAGCAATTGAGACCGTATCTCGGACAGAAACGTGCGCTACATGTATGGCGTCACGCGTCGTCTGAAGAAGGCCCGTCTGAGCATGAAACGAAGAGCTTTCGAGAGCTGTTGCCAATACCGTGATGCTCACCCCAACCTTCGGTCAAACTCCAGCACCGCATTGAGCAAAACCTGCGCGCCGGCGACTAGCCGTCGACCAACTACCGCGCCAGTCCGAGCACGAGCAGAAGCGCGGTGTCGAGCCGAACTTGCTGCGTCACGCCCTGGCAATATCGGTCTGCGCGAAGTCGCCGCCCTTGAACAGAAGCCGGGCGCCGTGCGCCTTGGCGCACGCATAGGACAGGCAATCGCCGAAATTCAGCTTGGCTTTTCCGCGGCCTTTGCCGTAGCGCTCGAATGCGGCGACCGAAGCGTGTCCGATCCCTTCGGTGATCGGCACAATAGCGACGCCGGCTTCGTGCAACAGCCGCGTCACCAGCATGTCCGCGACGGTCGGCGAAAGGGAAAGCACGGATGCAAGCCGCATCGATGCTTCAAGAAGGACATGGGCCGACGTAATGCGCTCGTCCTCGGCTTCGATCTTGCCTGCGAACATCGCCGCATCCGGTTCGCGGGCGATGATAGCGATGACCGCCGAGGTATCGACGAAAATCACTCGTTGCCCCAGAGGTCGTCGATTTCCTGCTTTGTTGGGGTGCGGCCTCGGGCGCGGTTGCCCAAACGCTCGGCCTCGCGGGCGATCTCATCGAGCCGCTCCGCCAGCGGCCGCTCCTCGCGCGCCAGCGCGCCTTCAAGGGCCTCGACCACCGCCTGCGTCATGGTCGTGCCTTTGCGCGCCGCAAGTCGCCTTGCGAGTTTCGCCGCACGCTGGTCGCGGATGTGCAGGGCCATGGCCGAACCTGTGTAGATGATCACGTCTACATGTGTAGACGGCTGGTATATACACCGGTGCCGCGTTTGACTCAAATGACGCGGGCCACAAGGGGCCCAACGTAGGGGCACCCCTTGTGGGTGCCCGCTGAGGCCATCGAGCCGGGCGGCCACAAGGGCCGCCCCTACGTCCCGTAACTTTGGATGAGCGAGCCCGCGACCAGGGTCCAGCCGTCGACCAGGACGAAAAAGATCAGCTTGAACGGCAGCGACACCACGACCGGCGGCAGCATCATCATGCCCATCGACATCAACACCGAGGCGACGACGAGGTCGATGATCAGGAACGGCAGGAACAACAGGAAGCCGATCTCGAAGGCGCGTTTGAGCTCGGAAATCATGAAGGCGGGAACCAGAATCCGCATCGACAGGTCTTCCGGCTTGTCCGGTTGTTTCTCGCCCGACAGATCCTGGAACAATTGCAAATCCTTGTCGCGGACGTTCTTCTCCATGAAACCGCGCAGCGGCACGGCGGCGCGCTCGAACGCCTGATCGACGGTGATCTCGTTGGCGACCAGCGGCTTGACGCCGGCGTCATAGGCCCGGGTGAGCACCGGCCCCATCACGAAGGCGGTCAGGAAAAGCGCCAGCGAGATGACGACCGAATTAGGCGGCGCGGTGGCGGTGCCGAGCGCGGTGCGCAACAGCGACAGCACCACGACGATGCGGGTAAACGACGTCATCATGACCAGGATACTCGGCGCCAGCGACAGCACCGTCATCAGCGCGATGAGCTGGATGATGCGCTCGTTGAGCCCGGCGCCGCCGGCGGCGCCTTGCCCCAAATTGATGCTGATATCCTGCGCGGCGAGCGGCGTCGCCGAGAACAGAAGTGCCGCTACAGAGGCCGCTACGGTTATGAACCGAACGCGGCGGCCCCATGGGGCGAGCATCAGGTCTTGGTCGGACGGCCTAACAAACTCGCCATCTCCTGTTCGAGGCTGTCGTAGAGCGTCGATTTGTTCTGGCCCGGCTTGGCTTCCGGGCGCTTGCCCTCGCTTTGGCGAGCCGGGCGCTGCGGCGGCGGGGGCGGCGGCGCGGCCTCGGCCGGCGCATCGGGTTCGCTCGGCATTGCCGCGCGCGCGGACGACCCTGCCGGGCGATCGGTAGCGGGCTTACGCAACGCCGATTCCAGGCGCGCCGCCATGTCGGCCAAGCTTTGATCGGCCGTGGATTCGGCAGCAAGCGGAGCGGCCGGCGGCGTCAGGGGTTTGCGCGATTCGGCACGCGTGTCGCCGCGCGGTTCTTGATACGGCTCGTCCGCTAGGGAACGCGCGCCGGAGGGGCGACGCGACGGTGTCGGGCGCGTCGAAAGTTCGTCGGCCAAAGCCGCCAGCGTATTGCGCTGCGGCCGCGGCGGCGGTTCGTCGAGCCCCTGGAACGGCCGCGACAATTCATCGGATAATGGCTCGATCCGCGCCGGCCGCGCGCTGCCGGCCGGTTCGGGCGCCAACGGCCACGACGATCCATTGCCGCTTTCCGGCAACGGGACGGCGCGCGGCAGCGCCTCGATCCCGGCGCTCGGACGCGCGCCGGGCAAGTCGCGGGGAGCGGCGACCGCGCGCACGATATTGGCCTCGACGACAACGTCGGTCGGCCCGCCGATCATCATGAGATGTTCGACATTGTCGCGCCGGACCAGGATGAGGCGGCGGCGGCCGTCGACGCTGGCATAATCGATCACCGCAAGGCGCGGCTGGCGGCCGCGCGCGCCGGCGCCGCCGAGCCGGCCGGTGCCGAACCGGCGCACCGCCCATGCGGTCGCGCCGATCAGCCCGAGCACGATGAGGAATGCCAGAAAGAAGCGCACGGCGAGCGGCATTTCCGCACCGAACAAAGTATCGAACATCCGCACTGCTCCCCGTTTCGTTACGGCGTCCGGCCGGTCGCGGAAAGGTTAACGGCGCCGGTAACATTTGCCGCCGCGTTTCCTAACAAAGCCTTAAGGACAATAGCCGATTTCCCCCTCAAAGCCGATGTCCCAAGCATTCCCATGGTAAACGGCGGTTTAATGGCAAAACCGGCTTAAAGCGCGTTTTAACCGGCCATTAACCATGGGCTCGGCAAAGTCTGCCGGGCAATAGGGGAATGTACTGAACGGGGATGTACCGATGCCGATTTCCGACATTCCGATTCTGGCCATGCTGCGCGAGCGCATGCAGTGGCACCAGGCGCGCCAGCAGGTTCTCGCCGAGAATGTCGCCAATGCCGACACGCCGAATTACCGGGCGCGCGACTTGGCGCCACTCGATTTCTCCCGCGAATTGTCGGCGGCTTCGCTTGAGCTGGTGCGCACCGATCCGGGACACATCGTCGGGGGCGGCGGCGGGGGCGGCTCGCAATTCGCCACCGACGAAACCGCCCGCTACGAGATTCGCCCGCGCGGCAACTCGGTGAGCCATGAAGACGAGATGATGAAGGTGGCCTCCAACCAGATGGACTACGAGGCGGTGACCTCGCTCTACACGCACAGTCTCGATCTGATCAAGCTTGCCGCCGGCAAAGAGTAAGGCAAAGCGGCGCGGTCTTTTTGCGAGCGGACAGCCATGGCCAGCATGGACTTCTTTAAATCGCTCTCGATCGCGGCCTCGGGTCTGCGCGCGCAGATGGGCCGCATGCGCATCATTTCCGAGAATATCGCCAACGTCGATTCGGTGGCGCAAACGCCCGGCGGCGATCCCTACCGGCGCAAGATCGTGACCTTCGTTTCCGAGCTCGACCGCACGCTCGGCGCGCAGCTGGTCAAGCTCGGCCCCATCCAACCCGACGGTTCCGATTTCCTGGTCCGGCACGAGCCCGGCAATCCGGCCGCCAATCCCCACGGCGACGTCAAATATCCGAACGTCAATACGCTGGTCGAAATGACCGACCTGCGCGACGCGCAGCGGTCCTATGAGGCGAACCTGAACGTCATCACCGCCACCCGCCGGATGCTCCAGCGCACCATCGATATGCTCAAGGCCTGACCATGCCGACACCGACCATTGCCGCCAATGCCTATGCCGCGCTGGCGCGGATGCGCGACGACACCGCCAACATCGCGAGCGGCGGTCCCGGCAACGCGGCGGGCTCGGGCCCGAGCTTCGGCTCGATCCTCAAAGACGTCATCGATGCCGTCTCCGAAGTGGCGCAAAAATCCGACGCCCAAGCGCAAGCGGTCGCCGCCGGCAAAGCCAACATGGTCGACGTCGTCACCGCGGTCGCCGAAACCGAAACCGCCTTCCAGACGCTGGTCTCGGTGCGCGACAAGGTGATCGCGGCTTACGAGGACGTTTTGAAAATGCCGATCTGAATCCACTTCGGCACTGCGCCCGTCACCCTGAGGTGCGAGCGCAGCGAGCCTCGAAGGGCGACGGCCCGGGCCGTGCATCCTTCGAGGGCCGCTTCGCGGCCACCTCAGGATGACGGGAAGAGGCACGACAAAATGACCGGACCCGAAGTCTTGGACGTGTCGCGCGACGCGATCGTGACGCTGCTCCTGGTTGCCGCGCCGCTGATGCTGGTCGGACTGATCGTCGGCGTCGCCATCTCGCTGCTGCAGGCGCTCACCCAGATCCAGGAGACGACGCTCGTCTTCGTGCCGAAAATCCTCGCCATTTTCCTGGCGCTGCTGATCGCGCTGCCGTTCATGGCCGACGTGTTGCACGCGAACTTTCTGCGGATCGCCGCGCATATCACCAGCGGCTGAGCGAGCTTAGCCGTGAGGATCGACATTTCCTACCTGCCGGCGCTCGGGGCGGCTTTCCTCCTGGTGTTCGCGCGCATCGGGACCATGGTCATGCTGCTGCCGGGGCTCGGCGAGCAGAACGTCTCGACGCGGCTGCGGCTCGGCATCGCGCTGATCCTGGCCGCGGTCTTGGTGCCGTTGCACCGCAACGACTATCACATCGATACCACGGCGCTGGCGCCGGCGATCGTGCTGCTCATCGAGGAGATTTTGATCGGCGCGGTGCTCGGGCTCACCGCCCGGCTGACCATCTCGGCGCTCGAAGTCGCCGGCTCGGTCATCGCCCAGCAGCTCGGCTTGGGCTTCGTCACCGCGATCGATCCGACCCAAGGCGAGCAAGGCGCGATCCTCGGCAATTTCCTCACCATGCTCGCGGTGACGCTGTTCTTCGCCACCGACATGCATTACCTGGTCATCGCCGCGCTCAACGACAGCTATACGCTGTTCGCGCCGGGCGAGGTGCCCGCCGCCGGCGATGTCGCGGCGCTGATGACCAAAACCGTGTCCGGCGCCTTCCGCATCGGCATCCAGCTGGCCGCGCCGTTTTTGGCGTTCGGACTGTTGTTCAATCTCGGGCTCGGCGTGCTGTCGCGGCTGATGCCGCAGATGCAGGTGTTCTTCGTCGCGCTGCCGGCCTCGATCATGATCGGGTTTCTGTTCCTGATCGTGGTGCTCGGCTCGATGATGGGACTGTTTCTCGATTACGCCGGCGGCGTGCTGCACGAGCTCGCCCCGCACGCCTAAGCGAGCGCCGGATAGTCCAGCACGATGGCCGAAGAACGCGACGATACCGAGCACACCGAAGACCCGACGCCGCGGCGGCTCGAGGAAGCCATCAAGCGCGGCGACGTCGTCAAGAGCTTCGAAGTCTCGACCTGGTTCGCCATCGCCGGCGGCACGCTGGCGCTGATGATGTTCGCGGTGCCCGACGGCGGCGCAGCTCGAAGCGATGTTCGCCGGCTTGCTCGCCAATTCCCATCAAATTCCGGCCGACGGCTCGGCGCTCGACAATCTCGCCAAGACGCTGGCGACGCAGGTTCTTGCCGCGCTCGGCATTCCGCTTGCGGTCGTTGCGGTGGCGGCGCTGCTCGGCAATGCCATCCAGCACCGCATCTTGTTCTCGGTCGAGCCGCTCGTGCCGCGCGCTTCGCGCATCTCGCCGGCGGCGGGGCTCGCCCGGCTGTTTTCCCGGCAGGCGCTGGTCAATTTCGCCAAGGGCCTTGCCAAGCTCGCTTTGTTCGGCGGGGTGATCGCGGCGCTGTTGTGGCCGCAGCGCCAGCGTCTCGGCGGGCTGATCGCCGCCGACCCGGCGGCGATCCTGCCGTTGACCCGCGCGCTTGCCGTGCAAATGCTGGGCACCGTCGTGGCGATCCTCGCCATCGTCGCGGCGGCCGACTACCTGTTCCAATACCGGCAATGGTACGACCGCCACAAAATGTCGGTGCGGGAGATGAAGGAGGAGTTCCGCCAGGCCGAGGGCGATCCCGCGATCAAGGGCAAAATCCGGCAATTGCGCATGGTCCGCGCGCGCAAGCGCATGATGGCCGCGGTGCCCAAGGCCTCGGTCGTCATCACCAACCCGACCCACTTCGCGGTCGCGCTGCAATACGACCGCGGCATGAACGCGCCGGTCTGCGTCGCCAAGGGTACCGATCTGATCGCCCGCAAAATCCGCGAAGTGGCGGAAGCCCACGACATTCCCGTGATCGAGAACCCGCCTTTGGCGCGGGCGCTGCACGCCACCGTCGAGCTCGACCAGGAAATCCCGCAAGAGCATTACCGCGCCGTTGCCGAAATCATCGGCTACGTCATGCGGCTGCGCGGCTCGGTCCTCCAGCCGTCGTAAGGGCGCTCAAATTGTGTACGTTTTTTGCAAAGCCCCTTGCGCGATTCAACGGCGCAAGGCACTGAAAGCGGGGCATGACGGAGCAGGCCAAGATCGAACGGGCCAAGATTGAGCAGCCGATGACGGCGCCCGGCCTCGCCAGAACGCCGAACGGCGCAACGTCCATCGACGCAACCTCCATCGGCGCGGCGACGGACGGCGCCGGCACGCGCCCAGCGGTCGATCGCAGCGCCGGCGCCGGCCGCGGCGGCAGCGTCGTTCTGGTGCTTATCGTCGCCGCCATGCTGGTCGCCGCCGCGACCGCCATCGTGCTCGCCGGCGGCAGCAATGCCGAGCCGTATATTCTAGCCTTGTCTGGCGGTGCTCGCCACGGTCGGGGTGTTTTCGCTGTTCGCTTTGGCCTGCGGCATCCTGCGCGTCTCCGCGGCGCAGACCGGTCATCCGCTGGTCAAGACGGTGGTCGACGGCGCTTCCGACGCCATCGTGGTCACCGACGGCGACGGCCGCGTCGTCTATGCCAATGCCGCCTATCTCGATCTCATCGATGCGACGGACGCCAACGACATGCGGCCGGTCGAGCGCGCGTTCATCGGCGACGCCGATGCGTCGGAGGCGATCTACCGGTTGTTGAAGGCGGCGCGCGAAGGCAAGCGCCTCGAGGAAGAGGTGCGCATTTCCGGAATCAAGGGCCGGCCGGCGCGCTGGCTGCGTTTCAAGATCCGTCCGCTCGGAACCGGCCGGCGCGAGGCGCGGCTTGCGGTTTGGTCGCTCGCCGACGTGACGGCCGAGCGCGAGCGGCAAGAGAATGTGTTTCAAGTGCTCCAGCATTCGATCGATTATCTCGATCATGCGCCGGCCGGGTTCTTCTCGGTCGACGACAAAGGCGACATCGTCTATCTCAATGCCACGCTCGCCAACTGGCTCGACCAGGATTTGGCGCAGGTCGGCTCCGGCGGGCTCAAGCTCGCCGACCTGGTCGTCGGCGAAGGCGCGGCGCTGTTGACGACGCTGCACGGCGCGCCGGGCGAAGTCAAAACCGAAGTGCTCGATCTCGATTTGCGCACGCGCAGCGGGCGCACGCTGCCAGTGCGGGTGTTCCACAAGCTCGCCTACGGCTCCGACGGCGCGCCGGGCGCTTCGCGCACGCTGGTTCTCAATCGCGCGCGCGACGACGGCACCGATCCGCAGCGCGCCGCGGAAATCCGCTTCATGCGGTTTTTCCACCACACCCCGATGGCGATCGCCACCATCGACAAGCATGGCGGGGTGGTGCGGACCAATCCCTTGTTCGCAAAACTGTTCCATCGTGCCCGGGGCGCCGACGGCGAAGATCGCTCCATCCTCGCCATCGTCGCCGAGCGCGACCGCGAAGCGCTGCAAGGCGCCATCCAACAGGCGGCGCTCGGCCAGGGCGATATCGCCCCGGTCGACGCCATGCTTGCAGGCGACGGCGAGCGGTCCGGACGCTTCTATGTGACCGCGGTCGAGGAGGAGGACCGCGACCAGGAAGCCGCCATCGTTTACGCGCTCGAAACAACCGCGCAGCGCGATCTTGAAAACAAAGTCACGCAGCAGCAGAAAATGGACCTCGTCGGCCAACTTGCCGGCGGCATCGCCCACGACTTCAACAACGTGCTGAACGCCATCATGTTGGCGGCCGACTTTCTGCTCAACGCGCACAAGCCGACCGATCCGTCGTTTGCGGACATCATGCAGATCAAGCAGAACGCCAACCGGGCGGCGAGCCTGGTGCGGCATCTGCTGGCGTTCTCGCGCAAGCAGACGCTGCGCCCGCAAGTGCTCGATCTCGGCGAGGTCTTGAGCGACCTGACGATGCTGTTACGCCGGCTGATCGGCGAGAAAGTCAGCCTCGAGGTGGTGCACAAGCGCGACCTGTGGCCGGTCAAGGTCGATATCTCGCAATTCGAGCAGGTGATCGTCAATCTCGCGGTCAATGCGCGCGACGCGATGCCCGAGGGCGGGCGGCTCGAGGTCCGCACCTCGAATATCGCCGCGAAGGAATGCGCGCGTTTTCACGCCAAGGGCATGCCGGCCGCCGACTACGTGCTGGTCGAGGTCGCCGATACCGGCACCGGCATTCCCGAAGAAATCGTCGGCAAGATTTTCGAGCCGTTCTTCTCGACCAAGGAGGTCGGCAAGGGCACCGGTCTCGGCCTGTCCACGGTCTACGGCATCATCAAGCAGACCGGCGGTTTCGTATATGTCGATTCTGCGCCGCACAAAGGCACCACCTTCCGCATCTTTCTGCCGCGCTACGATCTCAACGCCGAAGAGGCCCACCGTATCGCCGCCTTGGCTGCGCTCGACGCCAAGCAGCCGGAGCGGCGAGATCTCACCGGGGAGGGCACGATCCTCTTGGTCGAGGACGAGGAGGGCTTGCGCCAACTCAATGCCCGCGGCCTTGCCTCGCGCGGCTACACCGTGCTCGAAGCCGGCAACGGCGTCGAGGCCATCGACGTGCTGGAAAAATCCGACGGGCAGGTCGATCTCGTCGTCTCCGACGTGGTCATGCCGGAAATGGACGGGCCGACGCTGCTGCGGGAACTGCGCAGCCGCAATCCAAAACTGAAAATCATTTTCGTCTCCGGCTATGCCGAGGACTCCTTCCAAAAGCCTCTGCCGGCGGACGTCGGGTTCCTGGCCAAGCCGTTTACGCTCAAGCAGCTCGTCAACGAGGTGAAAAGGACGCTTGCGGCCTGACCGCGCGTGTTTCACGCATGTCGTTTCGCCGGCGCCGTCCGCGCTGCCTGCACCATGCCGCGCGTGGTCCCCAGCCGCTTCGCGGCGGCTGATAAGAATACGGCGCGCTGCGCTCACATTGATCTAAAGGAAAAGCAGCCAGTTCCGACAGCGCCCTGCCGGCGACCGCTCCGACCGCCATCGGCGGCGGTTTGCGCTCAAATAGCGTTGCCAAGGCAAGGCCGGATGCGGATAATGCCCATCATCCCCTGGAGTATCCGGGGAATGTCTGATGCAAATTATCACCGGAATATTCGCTGGGGCTCCCACCAGCGTGGCGGCCTTGTACTTGATCCCGGTCCGCCCGACAGAGGCCGAAGGAAATTTTTGCAATGCGGCAACCGATCAGCCCTTGCGCCGGGGGGTCTAAATGAGCACGCTAAAATGGATGTTTCGCATCGTGCTGCTCGCGAGCTGCGTCGTCAGCGCTCCTTGTCTGGCAGCGACATGCCCAGCAACCGCGCTCGCCAACTACCAGGCGTGCATCAGCGCGCTTCCAAACCTCCGGAACCAGGGTCCGCCATGCGCGCCGAGTGCGCCGCAATGCGCAAATTATACGGCGGCTTGCTGCGCCGGGAGAACCTCAATTCAGGCACAAGCCTGCCAGTCCAGCTACAACAGCGCCTTAAAACAATGTCCGTTCAGCGTCAGCGTCACGGTTTCTGGTCTCAATGGCGGCGTGTTGGTCCTTGAGGACAATGGCGCTTCGCCGCTCACGATCACGAGCAACGTAACTTCCACGTTCGCTGCCAGCGTGCAAGACTTCGGCAGCTATGCCGTAAGCGTGATCACCCAGCCCCCTAACCAAGCCTGCACGCCAAGCAACGGTTCGGCAGTGGTCAATTTTGCCTCTGCCACAGTCACTGTTGCCGTCACATGCGTCGCCAATATTTCCCAGGGTGTCACGGTCTGCGACCTGCTGGGATGCGTCTCGGAGAGCCAATTTCTCACTAACATTTCCAAGGTACTGGGGGCCAATGTCGTCGGCTATGTCGCCATTGTCGACAATATCGCGCCGGTCACCGGCGGGCTGGCGCAAACGGCCACCGACGCATCCCCCAGTGGTACGACAATGGCAACCACCCTTTTGACCAACGTGGCGAGCGTCGGCAAGATTCTGACAACGATAGGCGTCCTCCAATCGCTCGCGAGCAATGGGCTAACCCTCGACACCCCGATCTGGCAGTACCTTTATTCCGACTGGCAGCAGAACGCGCCCGCAATCATGCAGACGATTACGTTCAAAGAACTTCTCACCCACACGGCCGGGATCCGGCCCCTCACGGTAAATGGCACCGAGTACTGCGTTGATGGTAACAGGAGCACAGGATCTTTTGCTGACCTGAAAATGGTGATCGAGAACGGCGTGAACAGTTCGGATATCGGAAAGCCCGTCTATAACGATTGCAACTTTGCGCTATTTCGCATCCTGCTGCCGAATATGGCGGGGGACTCGATCTCCATTCCGGCGGGCTCCACCCAATCACAGATCGATACGCTGCGGGCGGCCGCAAGCGCCAAGGATTACATAAACTACATAAATCAGTCCGTGCTGCAGCCGGTAGGCATTCTCCGACGCACGTGCTCACCTCCCGCTGCGGAAACTCCTGATATACTTTCCTATCCGAATCCAGCTGGAACCACTGCTGGCACTAACTGGGGCACGGTGCGGGATTCCTGCGGCGGGTGGGTGCTCAGTGCCAGCGATCTCTTCGATGTGATCTACTACCTCGTCAACGGCAACGTGCTGCTCACCGATAACGAGAAGATCCAGATGCACGCCGGCTGCCTTGGTTGGGATTGCTCGACGCGATCGGACTGCCCCAACCCTTATGCCTGCAAGAACGGAGCCCTTATTAATACTAGGTCCGGCGACGCCCTCCACACGTATGTCGGTATCTTCAAATGCAACATCCCGGTGGTTCTAATCGTAAATTCCCCCCTACCGTCGGCGTACCAAACCAACGCCAGCGGCGGTATCATCGGGCTGGTCAACGATGCGTACAGGAATGCCATAGTTCCCGGAACACCGGCCCCCTGCCCATGATTTGCGCCGTCGTGCGCGGCGTCTTCCGATACTGGCGGCCGATCGGTTTTTCTTTTTCGGGCTGCGCCGTCGGGCCCACGTCAGTCACGCAAGGCCGCAACTCATAATGTTCACGCCCACGCGATGCCAGGGGGCGCTTGCGGCCTGATCGCGCGCGGTAAAAACCGCCCCGCATCCGACGCATGCCTGGTGCGACATCGGCGCGTGCGACGCTATGCGGCAGGCCGCATCGAGCGATGTTCGGCGTAGATACACGCGGCGGCGCAACCGCGGCGGACGACTCGCGCATTGCGCATGCCAAGAGCATGCCAAGAGCATGCCAAGAGGCGTCGCGCGGTGCACCGATTTGCCGGAACCCAAACGCTAACGTCGGCGCGATGGCTTTCATCGCTCGCCGCGCTTGTCGCATTGGCGCTCGCTCTGTTGATCTGGACCGAGGAGGCTGACGCGCGATTTGCCGGCGGACTGAGTTTCGCCGGCGGGGCCGCCGCCGCGTCGGCTGCCTTCGACGGCGACAGCGCGTTCGACTATTCGCTGTTGCCCGCCGCCGCGCAGCCGACTTATCCGAGCGGCTCGCTCGGCGGCTTGTTCAACCGGGGCGATCTTATCGGCGGTTTCGCCGCGGGCTTCCTCGGCTCGGGCGTGATCGGACTGTTGTTCGGTCACGGCGTCATCGGCGAACTGAGCGGCGTTGCCTCGGTGCTGGGCCTGATGTTCCAGCTCGCGCTCCTCGTCATGCTGATCCGGCTGATCTGGACCTGGTGGCACGACGATGCGGCGGATGCTTTCGCCGATCTGTCGCTGCGGCAACTGGCCGACGCTTACGGGCACCCCCGCCGCGAGGTGCTGCCGGAAATCGATCACAGCGCGGACGCCGATGCCGCGCCCGGCGCGACCGGACCCGACGCGCTTGCCAACACCGAGCAGCCACGCTCATAACGACGCGATAGGCGTTTACTGCGGCGCCGGCCCGTCGTGGCAGGACTGCGGTCCCGATTGATGGGGCAGCAAGTTCGGCACGTCGCAACTGGTGCAGGCGCCGAGCGCAAGCCCGAACGCGACAATCGCCAGCAGCACGGCGAGCGACCGCGCTAGGCGCGCCTGTGCAATGCGCGCGATGATTGGCGCTTTATAAGTGACGTTGCTCGCCATGGGCCTCCTGCATGGTGCCGGGATATTACTCTACTTTTTCCTAATAGAACGTCGTTCGCCGACGTCCCTTCCGGGCCCGGTTCCCTTCGCCGGGCCGGCTCGCTAAGGTCGGGCCATCATGGCGCTATGGACTGAAGGCCGCGGCGCTGATGCCGGAGTCGGGGACGAACGAAAAGATGGCGGTGGCGGGAACGACATGAAACAGCTCACCATCGGCGACATCACCGTCACCAGCATCATCGAGCGCGACGGGCCGTGGCGGAAGCCGGAAGAGATGTTTCCGGCTTATGATCCGGAGATTGGCCGACGCCATCTGGCCGAGCTCGATCGCGAGGTCTTCGACCCGGCGTCCGGCAAGATGGTCATCACCTATCAGACCTATGTGGTGCGCACGCCCAAGCACACCATCCTGATCGACACCTGCACCGGCGAGGACAAGGGCTATCCGCCGCCGATGGATTTTCCGAAACAGCCTTGGCTCGACGGTTTTCGCGCCGCCGGTCTTCGCTTCGAAGACATCGACTACGTGTTCTGCACGCATCTTCACATCGACCACACCGGCTGGAACACGATGCTGCGCAACGGCAAATGGGTGCCGACGTTCCCGAAGGCGAAATACATTTTCCACAAAGGCGAATACGCCGCGTGGGAAGCCTCGAACAAGCGCGGCGAGAACCGGCCCGGCGGCGGCGGCAATGTGTGGGGCTACAATTGCGAGCCCGTAGTCGCGGCCGGCCAGGCGCTCTTGGTCGACGACGATTATGCGCTCGACGATACGTTTTGGCTGACCCCGACGCCGGGCCACTCGCCGTGCCATTGCTGCGTCAATATCCGCTCGCGCGGCCGGCATGCGGTCGTCATCGGCGACCTGATGCATCACGCCTTGCAATGCCGCGAGCCGGGCTGGTCGACGGTGTTCGACTGGGACCAAGCGGAGGCGGCGCGCTCGCGGCGAAAATTCTTAAGCGAGACCGCCGGGACCGGCAAATTCGTGCTGCCGATCCATTTTCCCCATCCGACCACCGGGCGCATCGAGCCGGACGGCGAGCGCTTTCGCTACAAGTTCGTGAGGTAGATTCCTAATGCGACGCGATGTGGTTGGCGCGGACCACCTCGCCCCAGAGTTTGATCTCGCGCTTGAGCAAGGCAGCCGCGGCCTCGGGCGTCTCCTCGGCGGTTGGGTATTCGTCCATGCCGCCGTCGGCAAAGAGCTTTTTCACCTTGGGGTCGGCGAGCGCGACGCGCAGCGCCGCATTGAGCTTGTCGATAATCGGGCGCGGCGTACCGGCCGGCGCCAGCAGCATGTGCCAGAAATCGATATCGAGCTTCTTATAACCGAGCTCGAGCATGGTCGGCAGCTCCGGCAAGCCGGCAAATCGCGTCCTGCCGATGATGGCGTAGGCCTTGAGCTTGCCGGACTTGACCAGCGGCTGGGCGACCACCGCCGATATCGGTCCCATATCCACCTGCCCCGACAACAGATCGACCAGCGCCGGACCGGCGCCGCGATAGGGTACCTGGATGACCTTCACGCCCATCTCCTGGAAGGCCAGCACCTCGGACAAATGACCGAACGAGCCGACGCCGGGATGGCCGATCTTGATGTTCTGACCGGGCTGCTTCATCCAGGCCAAAAGCTCCTTGAAATTGTTCGGCGGCAGCGTCGGCCGCGCCGCCAGCGTGTTGGAGACGGTGTTGACGAGGCCGATGGGGACGAAATCCTTCTCGGCGTCGAAGTCGAGATGCGGATAAAGCGTCATGCCCGCCGCCAGCGCATCCTGGTGCTGCAGGATGGTGTAGCCGTCGGGCGCGGAGTGGGCGGCCTTGGCCGCGGCGATCATGCCGCCGGCGCCGCCGACGTTTTCGATCACGATCGGCTGACCCAGAGTTTTTTGCATGGCGTCTTGGATCATGCGCGCGGTCGCGTCGTCGGCGCCGCCGGGCGGGAACGCCACGATCATGGTAACGGGACGATCGGGATAGGTCTGCGCCGAAGCGCTGCCTGTTGGCAAAAGACACGCGGCGAAAAGCGACGCCGCCAGCGCGCGTGCAAAGATCATGATCCCTCCCCGGAGTGGTCGCTCATTTTTGTTCGCTGCGGCCGACAGGTTTCCGCGGCTTGCATACTCAGCCTTTTTCGAGGCCTCCCGCAAGACAGATACGGGCAAGAATTGCCGCAGTATCGTGCGACATTTTCCACTATCTTAGCGCCGCCGGCCGGTTCGCCCGGGAGCGAACGGGAACACGGCCGTCATGGATAGGGAGCGAAATAAAATGGACATTCACCCCTGCGGCTCGCGGCCGTCGCGCCGCGGCCCCGCCGAATCCTTCACCGGCACGGTCTGGCAGGACCCGATCATCGAGGCGCCGGCGCCGGCGCGCGTGCGCTCGGGTCTGGTGCGCTTCGAGCCGGGCGCGCGCACCCACTGGCACACCCATCCGCTCGGCCAGACGCTGTTTGTCGTATCGGGCACCGGCCGGGTGCAGAGCTTCGGCGGCAAGGTGCGCGAAATCAAAGGCGGCGACGTGGTGTGGATTCCGCCGAACGAGAAGCATTGGCATGGCGCCGGCCCCAACACGGTCATGGAGCATGTCGCCGTGCAGGAAGCGCTCGACGGCAAGCACGTGACCTGGATGGAGCCGGTGACCGACGAGCAGTATAAAGCCGCGCCGTAGTCCGATGCGCTACGAACTTTATTACTGGCCCTCGATCCAGGGCCGCGGCGAATTCATCCGGCTCGCTTTGGAGGAAGCCGGCGCCGATTACCTCGACGTCGCGCGCCGGGGCGGCAAACGCGGCGTGCCGGCGATGATGAAAATCATGGCGGGGCGCGGCGTCGCGCATCCGCCTTACGCACCGCCTTTCCTGAAAGCCGGCAAGCTCGTCATCGCGCAGACCGCGGAAATTTTGTTCTATCTCGGTCCGCGGCTCAAACTCGCGCCGCGCGACGAGGCGGGCCGGCTATGGGCGCACCAATTGCAGCTCACTATCTCGGATCTTGTCGTGCGCATCCACGACACCCATCATCCGGTGTCGGGATGGCTTTATTTCGAGGAGCAGCGGCCGGCGGCGCGGCGGCGCACCAAGGATTTCTGGCGCTACCAGGCGCCGAAAATGCTCGGCTATTTCGAGCGCGTACTGCAACGAAACGGCGGCAGGTTCAGCGTCGGCCGCCGCCTGAGCTATGTCGATCTGTCGCTGTTCCAGATCGTCGAAGGCCTGCGCTATGCATTCCCCAAGCGCATGAAGCGGTTCGAGAAGAAAATCCCGGGCCTCGTCGCGCTGCACGGCCGCGTGGCGAAGCGGCCGCGGATCAAGGCCTATCTCGCCTCGAAGCGGCGCGTTGCGTTCAGCCAATGGGGCATCTACCGCTATTTCAAGGAACTGGACGCGTGAGATCGCTCGCTGCGCCGCGGCCAATGGTAATCTCGCAGTGGGCAGGCTAAGGAAGCTTAAGGAAAGCGGGGGAGACCATGTCGGGCTATCTGCAAAATTTCGATCTGACCCAAGGCATCAATATCCTGCGCCTGATTTGCGGGTTGTTCTTCATCCCGCATATCTACGCCAAATTCTTCGTTCCGGAGGCGCTCGGCTTTTTCGTCGCCGCAAAGTTCAAGCCGCCGGCGGTTTGGATGTACACCGCCTGCGTCATCGAAGTCTTCCTCACCATCGGACTTATCTTCGCGATCCTGCCGATGTATGCGGCGGCGCTCGCCTGCGTCCATATGCTGGTCGCGACTGTTGCGGTGTGGAAAGTGACCAAGGGCAAATGGCTGTGGAACATCGGCGGTTACGAGTATTGCCTGTTCTGGGCGATCTGCTGCCTGATCGTGGCGATGCACTATTATTACGCGGTTTGAGCTAGGCAGCGGGGCGGATTAGGGAGTTTTGCAAATGATCAAGGCGGCCATCGTCGGGCTTGGCTGGTGGGGCAAGACGCTTGCCGAATCGGCCCAAGGCAGCGACGCCATCCGCTTCGTCGCCGGCGCGAGCCGCACCGTGACGCCGGAACTCGAAGCTTTTGCCAAGAAGAACGGATTTCGGTTGGCGGCGAATTACGAGGCGGTGCTCGCCGATCCGGGCGTCGATGCCGTGGTTCTCGCCACGCCGCATTCCATGCATGGCGCGCAGGTGGCGGCCGCGGCGGCGGCCAAAAAGCACGTGTTCTGCGAGAAGCCATTCACGCTGACCAAGCGGCAAGCCGAAGACGCCGTCGCGGCGGTGCGCAAGGCCGGCGTCACGCTGGGCTTGGGTTACAATCGCAGGCTTCATCCCGAAATGGTCAAGCTGCGCGACATGATCCGCGCGGGCGAACTCGGCACCATCCTGCATGTCGAAGCGACCATGACGTTCCCCAATGTCTTGTTCATCAATCCGAGTCATTGGCGCGCCGACAAGGCGGAAACGCCGTGCGGCGGCCTGATGCCGATGGGCGTGCACGCCGTCGACGGCATGATCGACCTGTGCGGACCGATCGACCACGTCTTTGCCCAGAGTTTTCGCCGCGCCGCGACGATCGATGCCGACGACACCACCTCGATCCTGTTCCGCATGAAAGCGGGCATGTCGGGTTACCTCGGCACCATGACCACGACCGGGCCCGGTTTTTCCTTTCAGGTGTTCGGCTCCAAAGGCTGGTTGCGGCTCGAAGGCGTCACTCACGTCGCCGGCGCCTCGTCGGAGGAGCGCCGCACAAGACTGTTCGGCACCTGCAAGTTCCAGCCGGTGAAGGGCGAGGCCAAAACCTGGCAGGCGGCGAGCATGGACGTGGCGCGCGCTTGCCTCGAAGCCTTTGCCAAGGCGGCGGCGGGCGGACCGGCCTTTCCGATCCCCTACGACCAGATGATCCATGGCGTCGCCGTGACCGAGGCCATCGTCCGCTCGGCGGCTTCGCAAAAGATTGAGCGCGTCGACTGACCTTCCGCAAACGCCAAGAATTGGAAAACCGGACATGGATCTCGGCAACGGCCTCGGCCATTTGACCTATTCGACGCTGGTGCATCCCGGCGACAACTGGGAGCAGATGTGGGCTTCGCTCAACACTTATGTGCCGAAGGTGAAGGCGCGCATCGCCGGCAACAAAGCCTTCGGCGTGTCGCTGCGGTTGTCGGCGGATTCGGCGCAACACGCTGGTCAACAGCAAAGCCGAGCGCGAAAAACTGAAAAAGTTTCTCGGCGACAACGACATGTATCTCTACACCGTCAACGCCTTTCCCTATGGCGCGTTCAAGGGCACGACGGTGAAGGAACAGGTCTACGAGCCGGACTGGCGCTCGGAGGAGCGCACCCGCTACACCATGAACGTCGCCGACGTGCTGGCCGACGTTTGCGCGCACCGATATCTCGCCGTCGATCCAGAGCGCGCCGCTCGGTTTCAAGCCGCGGGTGACCGGCGACGCCGTGGTCGCAAGCTACACCGACCATGTCCTGCGCGTCGTGGCGCATCTCGTCGAGCTCGAGGCGAACGCACCGGGCGCGTCGTGACGCTGGCGCTCGAACCCGAGCCGTATTGCTTCCTCGAAACCACCGACGAGACGGTCGATTATTTCACCCACCATCTTTATTCCGGCGCCGCCGCCGAGACGCCTCGCCAAGCTCGCCCGCATCCCGATCTCGGAGGCCCATGTCGCGCTGCGCCGGCATCTCGGCGTCGTGTTCGATATCTGCCACCAGGCGGTGGAATACGAGAACATCGCCGAGAATTTGCAAAAGCTGGTCGACGCCGGCATCCCGATCTTCAAGCTCCAGGAAGCCGCCGCGCTGCACGTCCCCGAAGTGACGCAATCGATCGTCGATACGCTCAAGCGCTATGCCAAGACCATCTATCTCACCCAGACCATCGAGAAGAAGGAACGGCAAGCTCACCCGCTTTCTCAACCTCGAAGATGCGTTTGCCGCGTGGGAGAAGGAGCCGGGGCCGCGCGAATGGCGCACGCACTTCCACGTTCCGATCTTCCTCGACGATCTCGGGCCGTTCCGTACCACGCGCTTTGCCATCGAGGAGGCGCTGCGCTTTCACAAAGCCAAGCCGTTGTCGCGCCAGCTGGAAATCGAGACCTATACCTGGGACGTGCTGCCGGACAATCTGAAAACCGGCGACATTGTCGATTATGTCTGCCGCGAGCTCGACTGGGTGCGCGGGCAACTCGTCTGACGGAGCAATCTCATGAAGGTCGGATTCATCGGGCTTGGCCGCATGGGCCAGGCCATGGCGCGCCGCATCATCGACGGCGGCCACGACATCGGCGTCTACAATCGCACCGCGGCAAAGCTAAAGCCGCTGACGGACATGGGCGCCAAGCCGATGGCCTCGATCGCGGCGGCGGCGAATTACGGCGCGGCGGTCTTTACCATGCTGGCCGACGATGCGGCGGTGGCTGAGGTCGTCGGCCAGGCCGGCGGGCTTTTGGACTCGCTGCCGCAAGGCGGTATTCATATCTGCGCCGGCACCCACAGCGTTGCGGCCGTTCAACGGCTCAAAAAGCTGCACGGCGAGCGCGGGCAAATTTTGCTCGCGACCCCGATGCTCGGCCGGCCGGAACTGGTTGCCTCCGGCCAGGCCGGCATGGTGCTGGGCGGGGCGAAGGATGGGCTCGAGCGCTGCCGGCCGCTGTTCGAAGCGATCGCGCGGCGGACTTTCGCAGCCGGCGGCGATCCGGTCGCGGCCGCCGCCATCAAGATCGCCAATAATTTCGTGCTCGGCTGCGCCATCGAGGCGATGGGCGAAGGTTTCGCGCTTATTCGCAAATACGATGTCGTGCCCGAGGCGTTTTACGACGTGATGACCGACGGCCTGTTCGCCTGCTCGGCCTATAAAATCTACGGCAAGATCATCGCCGAGGAGCGTTACCTCCCGGCGGGCCAGCGCGCGATATTGGGATTGAAAGATGCCAATTTCGCGCTTGAGGCCGGCGGCGCGGTCGGCGTGCCGCTTCCGAGCGGCAATGTCTGGCGCGATCGCCTCGTCGGCGCGGTGGCGCACGGCGAGGCCGAGCACGACTGGGCGGTGATGGCCAAGGACCAGGCGCGCGCCAGCGGGCTCGGCTGAGCGTGGCGGCGGAGTAGAATCATCGCGCCGTTCCGCTGCACGGGGCGGGACGGTTTATCAGCGCAGCGAAAAGCGGATCGGAACCGTCAGGTCGAGCTTCGGCTCCGGCATGCTCGCCGGGAAGGGCGGCAGCGGCTGGGCGCGCTCGATCATCGACACGACCTCGTCGTCAAGCGCGGGATAGCCGGAACTGTGCAGGACCTCGCGCGACAGCACATGGCCGTTGCGATCGACGCTGAAGCTCAGCAGCACGACGCCTTCCTCGCCGCGCTCCTGCGCCTCGCTCGGATAGCGCTTGAATTGCTGGAGGTGCTTGACGAGTACGGTCTGCCACGACGACTCGACGCGCGGCGCGCCGCCCTTGGTGCGCGCCGGCATGGCCGGCGTCGGCGGCTTGTTCTCTTGGTTTTGCTCCAGCGGTTTTGGTTCCGGCATCGCGACCACGGGCGCGGTTTCCGGCGGTGGTTGCTCGACCTCGGTCTGCTGCTGCTCGGGCACCGGCGCCACTTCGGGCTGATCGACGGTGTCGTCGATCGGCGCGAGCTCGACCGCCACGACCGAGGAATCGTCGCCGATCTCGTCGGACTGGTGGATGAAGGCATAGCCCGCGATGGCGCCGAGGTGGACGGCGACGACGACGGCCGCGGCAATGGCCCAGCGCCGCAAATCGCGCGGGTCATCGTCCTCGAACCAGGTGAGCGCAAGCGCGGTCATTTCGCCTCACGCGTTTCCATGCCGACCAAGGCGATTTTGAGGTAACCCGCCGCGCGGAGATCGTTCATCAATTCCATGACGTCGCCATAGGGCACCGCCTTGTCGCCGCGCAGGAAAATGCGCTGCTCCTTGTCGCCGCCGGTCGCGGTGGCGAGCACGTCGGGGAGCGCATCGCGCGGCACCGCGGTGTCGCCGATCGCGAGGCTGCCGTCGGCTTTCAACGTCAGATAGACCGGCTTCGGCGGCCGCTGCTGCGGCTGTGCGGTGGTAGAGGGCAGATCGACCGGCACGTCGACGGTCGCCAGCGGTGCCGCCACCATGAAAATGATGAGCAGCACCAGCATCACGTCGATGAACGGCACGACGTTGATGTCGTGCACCTCGGTGAGTTCGTCGGTGCCGTGATCGAGACGAATGGCCATTGGACTAATTCTCTAACGCTTATTCGGCGGCGTGCGTCATCGGCAGCTTGGCGCGGTCGAGATCGCGGCTGACGAGCCGCATCACGGCGCCGAGGCGTCGCCGAGGGAGGCGCGGTAATGCGCGGTCTGGCGCGCCAGCACGTTGTAGATCATGACCGCGGGGATCGCTGCGAACAGGCCGAGCGCGGTGGCGAGCAAGGCTTGCGCGATGCCCGGCGCCACCACCGCGAGATTGGTGGTGTGGGCGTTGGAAATGCCGATGAAGCTGTTCATGATGCCCCATACCGTGCCGAACAGCCCGACAAACGGCGCCGTCGAGCCGATGGTGGCCAGCGCGCCGGTGCCGCGCGAAATTTTCCGGCTGACTGCGAGCTCGATGCGTTCAAGCTGCCAGGCGATGCGTTCTTTAAGTCCCTCGGCGCGCAGATTGGCGGAAAGCCGGATTTCCTGGCCGGCCGCCTGCATCAACAGCGAGACCGGGGTGGTGCCGTCGCGCAATTGCTCGTGCGCCTGGGCGAGCGTCGCCGACTGACTGAGGATGCGCAGGTCCTGACGCACTTCGTTTCGCGCGGTGCGCAATTCGAACGTCTTGGCGAGCCACACCGTCCACGTCACCAGCGACGCACAGGCGAGCCCGATCAGGACGATCTTCACTAGAAGATCGGCATCCTCGAACATGCCCCAGGGCGAGAGATCCTGCGGCAGTTCCACGCTGCTGATCGCGGGGGTGTTTGGCGGTAGCGCGGCCGTAGCCGGCGCGGCCGGCGCGGCATTCGGCGCCGGCGGAGCTGCCGCATTGGGCGTATTTGTTGCCGGCGTGGCTGCAGGCGCGACTGGTGCAGTGGGGGCGGGAGCGGGAGCGACAGGCGCCGATGCGGCAGCGGGACTTGGCGCAGCGGCAGGCGCTGGGGCGGCAGCGGGATTAGACGCGGCGGCTGGCGCCGGAGCGCCTTGAGCAAATGCCGCAGGCGCGAACGGCGTCGCGACCAGGAGAGCGGCCGCAACAGCCGCGGTCGCCGCGGCGGCATGCGTGCGGGCGCACCACAAGGCGCGGATCAAGCTCAATCGCGATGTGCGACGGTTATGTTGCATCTCATCTTTCACAATTTTGCGTCCCATTTTTCGCCGTCGCTGCGTCGCCCCGGTCTTCCACCGTGTCCGGCAAACTATGACGTTATAATGTAACATTATGCCAAACGGCACTCCAAGCGGCACTCCAAGCGGCAGGCCCGGTGCAAGATGCAGCGTTTTACTTTGGAATAAAGAAAAACTGCTGTCTTTTCAGTATCTTCCGCCAAGGCGCCGGGCGCGGTCAAGCGGTTAGAGCAAGCGCCGTCGAAAAGCACTGGATTTTCGTCCCCAGAAAGGCTGCCGCCCCGCCCGGCCGCCGCTCGCCTGTAGCAGCAAGCTTGGTCTGTCGTCCACGGCTGCGGGCGTCGCACATTATTATGTCACCACGCGGGCGGCACGCCCGGGCGCGATTACCTATTGCCCCGCGCGCATGCGCGCGAGCAATTCCGCGGTCGGATAGGAATCCGCCGGCAGGCCGTATTTTTGCTGCATCGCCTTGACCGCTTGCCGCGTCTTCAGGCCGAGAAAGCCGTCGATCGTGCCGACGTCATAACCCGCGCGCGCCAGCATGGCCTGCATCGCTTTGACGTCGGCAAAGGCGAGCGCCGGCGGCGGATTGCCGCGATGCAGCGGGCCGCGCGCCGGCGATGCGGGTGGCGAGATAGGCCGCGGTCGTCGAATAGACCAGCGAGTTGTTCCACTGCAGATAGACCTGGAAATTCCGGTAGACCAGAAACGCGGGGCCGAGCCGGCCCATCGGCAGCAGCAGCGAAGCCGGCAGATTGTCCGCCGGCAGCGGCCGGCCGTCGGCGAGCGTGACGCCATAGGCCGCCCATTTGGCGCGCGGCAATTGGATGTCGAGATCGGCCTGATCCCAAGGAAATTCGGCATATTGGCCGGCACCCGCACTTCGGTCAGCCACGGCTCGCCGCGCTTCCAGCCGAGCCCGACCAGATAATTCGCCGTCGAGGCGAGCACGTCGGGCACGCTGCGCAACAGATCGCGCTTGCCGTCGCCGTCATAGTCGACGGCGTATTGATAATATTCCGACGGCATCATCTGGGTCTGGCCGAGCTCGCCGGCCCATGAGCCGATCATCTCGTCGGGCCGCAGATCGCCGCGCTGGATCAGCCGCAGCGCATCGAGCAGCTGGGCGCGAAAGCGGTCGGCGCGCCGGCAATCGTAGGCCAGCGAGACGAGCGAGGGCAGCGAACGGTAATTGCCCATATTGGCGCCGAAATCGCTTTCCAGCGCCCAGAACGCGACAATGACCGGCGCCGGCACGCCATATTGCCGGTCGATGCGCGCGAACACCGGCGCGTAGGTCTTGATCTTCGCCGCGCCCGTCTGAATGCGATAGGCGGCGGCCATGCGGTCGGAAAATTCCAAGAAACGTCTGGGTGAAGACGCGCTGGCCGCGGTCGATATTCACGATGCGCTGGTCGTAAGTGAGGTAAGGCGCGGCGGCGGCGATCGTACTCTGCGACACGCCGTCCGCCGTCGCCTCGCGCTCGAAATCCGGTAGCCACGCCGTCGTAAGGGCCGCCCGTGCGGCATGGCGCGGCCTGCGCGGCGCCGGTGAGGAGGAGCGTGCTCGCGAGCAACAGCGTTGCCAACGCTATTTTGCGGCGGCGCATTCCAGATACCAGTGCAAAATCTCCTCGCCGGTCCAGTACACGACGCCGTCGAAGCGGCGCGCATAGTCGTAGATCGCTTCGAGATATTTGATCCGGTGCGGCTGGCCGCTGAGATAAGGATGGATGGCGAGCGCAAGAATTTTTGCGCGCTTTTCGCCTTCGGCGTAGAGCCGGTCGAACTGGTCGATGGCGCGCTTTAACAGATACTCGGCCTCGTGGTGGTGCACCGCCATCATCGGAATGTCGTTGAGCTCCATCGTATAGGGCAGCGTCACCAGCGGGCCGTTTACGGTGCGGATCGTCGTCGGCTCGTCGTCATAGACCCAGTCGCCGATATATTTGATTCCAGCCGCGGCCAGCAGGTCCGGCGTTTCCAGCGTTTGCGTCAGGCCCGGGCCGAGCCAGCCGACCGGCCGCTTGCCGCAAAAGCGCTCGATGACGTCGAGCGAGCGCGCGATCATCGCCTTCTGATCGGGTTCGTTGTGGATCGGGCCTTGTTGGTAGGAATGGCCCATGAATTCCCAAGCGTCGGTCCTGGCCTGTTGCGCGACGCGCGCGTAGTCCTCGCAGACCCGCGCGTTGATCGCCAGCGTGGGGCGGATGTTTTGGCGCTTGAACAGATCGAAGAAACGCCACACGCCGACCCGCATGCCGTATTCGTGCCAGCTCCAATTGGGCACGTCGGGAAGCTGCGTCACGCCGGTCGGCGGGCGAGCACCTGGCGCGCCATCGGCTTGCCGATGTCCCAGACTTCGAGATTGACGATGGTCCAGAACACCAGGCGCGCGCCGCCCGGCAGTTTGAGCGGCGGCCGGTCGACGATCGCCGAATAATCGGCGCGCTCGCGCGGCAGCATCGGTCTTGCCGGAATGTTCTTTCGGTTCGTCACGCGCTTTTCTCATCGCCGATCGCGCCGGGTTCCGCCGCAACGGCCAAAATCATGCACCGGCAAAATCATACGTTCGGCAGGCCTAGTTATGACAACTTTGCCGCGGTTTTCGCGCCGCTTGCGCGGCGCGATCACATCCGCGTTAGCAGGCGCCGAATTGGATTGCAGTCTGCGGCGGATGGATCATCTATGGAACCAGGATGCCGGGGACCGATTATCTTCCCAGCCTTTGAAATTATCCAGTTAATCCCGCCTTTTGCGGACATTTATCATGCCAGGCTCCGCTTTATCCAAGCGCGTTCGGCTCGCCGATCCGGCCCATCCTGCTGCGGGAAGACGGTGTCGCGGTCGAACGGCCGGCCGCCGATCCGCGGCAGCTTTGGCTGAGAAATTTCCGCGCCGTGCGCGCCGAGACCGAGCGCCGCGCAAGCGTGCTGTCGCCGGAGGATCAGGTCGTCCAGTCGATGCCCGACGCGAGCCCGACCAAGTGGCATCGCGCGCATGTGACGTGGTTCTTCGAGCAGTTTCTGCTGCGGCCCTATGCCAAAGACTACCGGCCGTTCGACGAGCGTTTCGCTTATCTGTACAACTCCTATTACGTCGCCGCCGGCCCGCGCGCGGCGCGGCCGCAGCGCGGCCTGGTCACGCGGCCGAGCGCCGCCGAGGTCGCCGCTTATCGCGCCCATGTCGATGACGCGGTCGCGGCGCTGATCGAAACCGCGAGCGATTTCGGCCGGCTCGTTCCGATCATCGAGATCGGGCTAAATCACGAGCAACAGCATCAGGAGCTGCTCCTCACCGACATTTTGCACGCGTTTTCGCTCAACGCGACGCATCCGGCCTACGATCCGGACTGGCAATGGCCGCGGGCCGGCGAACGCTCCGACGCAGCCGCCACGCTCGCCGGTATCGAGACGATCGGGCACGACGGCGACGGCTTTTGCTTCGATAACGAACAACCGGCGCATCAGATCGCGCTGCGGCCGGTGCGGCTTGCGCCGGCGCTGGTCACCAACGGCGAATGGCTCGATTTCATGGCCGACGGCGGCTACACCACGCCGACGCTGTGGTTGTCGGACGGCTTTGCCGCCGTGGAGGCGCAAGGCTGGAACGCGCCGGGCTACTGGCGCAAGATCGACGGCGCGTGGTTTTCGATGACGCTCGGCGGGCTGCGCCGCGTCGAACCGGCTCGGCCGGTTTGTCACGTCAGCTATTACGAAGCCGATGCGTTTGCACGCTGGTCGGGCAAGGATTTGCCGACCGAGGGCGAGTGGGAAGTCGCGGCCAGAAACGGCGCCATCGGCGACGCCTTCGGCGTCGTCTGGCAATGGACGCGCAGCGCCTATTCGCCCTATCCCGATTACCGGGCGGCGCCCGGCGCGCTCGGCGAATACAACGGTAAGTTCATGGTCAATCAAATGGTATTGCGCGGCTCGTCACTGGCGACGCCGGCCGGCCATTCGCGCCTCTCGTATCGCAATTTCTTTTACCCGTCGGCACGCTGGCAATTCAGCGGATTGCGGCTTGCGGAATACCAACACTGAGCATCGCCATGGCAACAGCATTGCAAACCGCGCTGCGCGCGGCGCCGTCCATCGCGACGGCGGATCGCTTCGCCGCCGACGTGCTTGCCGGGCTTTCGGCAAAGCCGAAACGGCTGCCGCCGAAATATTTTTACGATTCCGTCGGCTCGGCTCTGTTCGAGCGTATCACGCAACTGCCGGAATATTATCCGACGCGCTGCGAGCTCGCGCTGTTGCGCGACAATGCGCCGGCCATCGCGTCCTTGTTTCCGCCGAGCTGCGCCTTGATCGAATTCGGCAGCGGTTCGAGCAAGAAGGCGCGCATCCTGCTTGGCGCCGCGGCGACGGTGGAGGCCTATGCTCCGGTCGACATTTCCGGCGAGTTCCTGCACCAGGACGCGGCGCAGTTGCGGCGCGATTTCCCGCGCCTTGCGGTGCATCCGCTGGTCGCCGATTTCACCCAAGGCTTCGACATCCCACCGGCGATCGCCGCGCTGCCGCGGGTCGGGTTTTTTCCGGGATCGACCATCGGCAATTTCGAGCCGCATGAGGCGGCAAAATTCCTCCGCCATGCCGGCGCCGTGCTCGGGGTCGGCGCGGTGCTGGTGATCGGCGTCGATCTGGTCAAGGACCCGGGGATTCTGGGTTCCGCCTACAACGACGCCGACGGCATGACCGCGAAATTCAATCTCAACCTGTTGGCGCGGATCAATCGCGAGCTCGGCGCCGATTTCGATCTGACCGCGTTCGAGCACCACGCCTTCTACAATCGCGAGCAAAGCCGCATCGAAATGCACCTCGCCAGCACCAAGCGGCAGAAGGTGAAGGTCAATGGCACGGCGATCGGTTTCCGCGCCGGCGAAACCATCCACACCGAGAACAGCTACAAATACACGCCGGCCTCGTTCGCGGCGCTGGCGCGCGGCAGCGGCTGGTCGCCGCTCGAGGTCTGGAGCGACGGCCGGTTCAGCGTGCACGCAATCAGGAATCAGTAATCAGGTGTCAGGGATCTGGATGATGACGTTTGCGCATGATCTGATACCTGACGCCTGAAACCTGCTACCTGATTCCTGGTATGCCCATTTGCGAAGCCGATCCGTGGCGCCTGCAATATTTCGCGCATGTGACCACCGCCGCCAATATCCCGACCGAGGATAGCGATGCCTGGCAATGGTATCCGGCGCACCGCTTCGTCTACGACAAGCTTGCGCTGGCGCTCTCGCAAAATCTCGATGCCGGGCCGCATGGCACCGCGCCGCCGCGTTATCCGGTGTTCTCCAAGCCGATCGTCAATCTCAAAGGCATGGGGATCGGCAGCCGCGTGCTCGCTTCGCCGGCCGATTACGAGAAGCACTACACGGCGGGCCATTTCTGGATGACGTTCTTGCACGGCCGGCATGTTTCCTGCGATGCCGCCGTGGTCGACGGCGAGCCGCTTTGGTGGCGGCACGTCACCGGCAAGCCCGCGGGCGAGGGCACCTTCGATTACTGGATCGTGCACGCCGAACCCGACCCCGGCATCGAGAGCCATTGCGGCGCATGGATCGAAAAAAATCTCGCCGGTTACACCGGCATGCTCAATCTCGAAACCATCGGCGAAACCATCATCGAGGCGCATTTGCGCTTTGCCGACCAATGGCCCGATCTCTATGGACCCGGCTGGGTCGACGCGGTGGTCGGCCTCTACGAGCGGGGTCATTGGGATTTTAGCGACGACGATCGCAGCGAAGGCTACAGCGTCGTGCTGTTCGGACCGAACGGGCGGCGTTACCGGCATCCGCCGCCGGCGCTCGTCGACGCGGTCAAACGCATGCCGGGCGTCAGCAGCGTCCAAATCACCTTCCACCAAGACCGCGCGCCGGAGAGCCACGCCATGCCGCCGGGCGGCTTCCGCCTGGCCATCGTCAACGGCTTCGATCTGCGCGCGGCCATGGCGGCGCGGGAACTCTTGCGTGCGAACTTTCTGTCGTGACCGTCCGGTCGCCGGCCCCCGCCGCGCCGCTGGCGCCGGTCGTCACCAAACGCCTTGGCTGTCGCCCTCTGCTGCTACAACCGGGGCTTGACGCCGCCCGCAAGGCGTTGAAAGCTAATCCAGTGCCTGCGGGGGCGAGGGATGGACTGGTTTCCAACGGGCAGCTGCCCGGCTGCTGCGGACTTCGGGTGGTTTGTCGGCACCCACGGCGCGCTAGTCATTGACGTGCTCGCGCTGGCGATGCTGCTTAGCTCGCTGTCGTATCGGCTGGGCGTGCGCGACACCGCGAAGGTGCGCATCACCTTACAAAAAGTACTGCGCTTTTTAACTTGGCTTCCGTCATTTGTTTGGGCCGGCTACGGATTTTATTTCGGCTCCGCACTGTTTCCTTGCTACGCGACGCCGCTTGCGATCGGCGCCGCGATGACCATCGCGCCCGCGGTGGCTATCATCATGCTGTCGGCGGCGAATAGGGTCGGCAGGCGAGGCGTGCGGTCGTGAAGGCGCTCATTTCCATCGTGCTCCGTATGGTCGGCTGGGCCATCGTCGTCGCCTGCGCGGTTTGGTCCGCCATCAACTTCACGACGCAACCCGGTATCGCTTTCGGCCTGCTGTTGGGCGTCGTCCTCGGCACGACGCGCGTTGCCGCAGTCGATTTCCGTCAATGGTTTCGCGACCCTGGCGAGCCTTTGCCGGCCGACGATGACTCGCCCTACGGTCTGGTGCGTGACATTTTCCACGCCACGTTTCGCAATGGCGTGCTCGCCATTGTGATCTGCGCGCTAGCATTCGCGTTTGGTCCGACCTTGCGTGCCCTTTGGCCCGGATCGTGGGCGTTTTGGGACGTGCTCGGCGAATTGTTGCACGGTTGGAAGCTTGTCGCGCAAATCGCGATCGGCGTCATTCTAGACGTTTTGAATTTTGTGGCGCAAATCGTGACCGGCAGCATTCCAGACGGTTTGAAGTTTGCGGTGCAATTCGCCATCGGCATCATTCCGGACGGTTTGAAGTTTTTGGGGCAAATCGCCATCGGCATCGTTCCGGTCCAGGCGATTGTCGAACTGATTTGGCGCTTCGGTCTCACCGTGCTGCCTAATCCGAAACTGCGGACGAGATTTCTGGCAGAGCGCAGGGCTCCTTATGTGCGGCAGTGGCCGGAGCCCAAAGCCGGACGCCGCCGGCTCATCGTGTGTTGCGACGGAACGTGGAATTGGCCGGACGGCAAGCGCGAAACCAATGTCATCCGCCTGGTGCGGGCGATCGCTTCGGTGGACGACCACGGCATATCGCAACTGGTCTACTATCACCAAGGCGTCGGCACCGGGAATATCGTTGACCGCATCGCCGGCGGCGGCGCCGGCGTCGGGCTCTCGCTCAGCGTCAAGGCCTGTTACGGCTTCATCGTCGACAATTACGTCGAAGGCGATGAAATCTTTCTATTCGGCTTTTCGCGCGGTGCCTTCGTTGCGCGGAGCATTGCCGGCATGATCGGCACTGTCGGCGTGCTGCGTAAAGCCGACATGCAAAAATTCATACCTGTGTGGAACTGGTATTCGAGCCAGGATCCCGACCCGAGCGCAATTGACGAGCTGGTGCCTGACCGGCATAGGTCGGTGCATATCCAGTGTGTCGGTGTATGGGATACGGTGGGGGCGCTTGGCATTCCGGGTTCCCGGTTTTGCCTCCAGACGTTCGCCTTCTATCAGACCGAGCTGGGCTCTCATGTCCGGTACGCCTTCCAGGCGCTCGCTATCGACGAGCGGCGCGGAAATTTTCAGGCGGCGGTTTGGGTTCCGCCGCGCATAGCCGCGCGACAAGCCGAGCAACCTGCCGCCGGGCAACTCGGGCAGGCGCCGGCGGCCGCCGCGAACAGGGCGGCGCAAGTGCTCAAACAGGTTTGGTTTCCCGGCGTGCACTCAAATGTCGGCGGTGGCTACCCGCAGCACGGGCTCTCCGATACGACGTTCCTGTGGATGTTGGCCCAGCTTAACGGGGATGGTCAGCATGAGGGGTATAAACTGCTCGGTCTTAACCCGGCCTGCATTAAACCAGTGCTTGACCACTCGGAACCGTACCCGACGGGCCGCCTGATGAATTCCCTCACGACATGTTGGAAACTAATTAGCTCGCCGGTGCCACGTCCGGTGTGTATCATCAATGAGACCGAGGAGGTGCACGAGAGCGCCTGGGCGCGGGGAGAAGACACCACCTATCCGGTGCCGAGAAACGACATCTATTTGCGACCTCGGCGCAAAAGGTGGCTGACGGCGATGGAAACAAAAAAGGTCAAACGCCTGGATTTCGAGAAGGATAACGCAGCGACGAAACGCAGCGACGAAATAACAGAAGCGCCGCGCCGGGTGCAGGCGCCGAACAACACCGGCTTTTGCGGCTGGCTGATACGGTTCTTCGGCGGCAGCGGTTGAGAACGAGCATGCAATTCGTGCAAAACTTTTGGGATGTGCTGGCGGCGGTCGCCCAGTCGCATTTCGGGCCATGGCTGGGACTAGCTATCCTCGCCACCATCGTAACGTTTGGCATGACCGCCTGGCGCCGCAACACAGTGGACAAAGCTTTGCGTGCAGCGGCGAGCCTCGGCAGCAAACCGCTGCGACTGTTCGATCTCAGCTATGGCGACGCGGCCGGTGCAGTCGATGTCAAGGTGGCGGTCGCTCCGGAGCGGCTGTGGAGTTATGACGAGATCTATCTCGATCACTTCAGGGACAAAGCGGGAGGCGCGCTCGCCACTTACACAAACTCCGTTCTGCGGTGGGATGTGCTTTTCGCTTTCTGCCTCGCCAGCTTTATCGTGCTATTCTGGCTGGCGGCCGTCGCCGCCGCTTCGTTCCCTCCGCTGTTTGGGCGGTTGGCCATTTTCTGTGAGTGCATGGGTATCCTCTATGGCTTTGCCGATATTGCCGAGGATCTCAAGCTAATGTCAATTCTGAATGGTCCGCGCCCGGCCGATCCGGCGGACGCCGCTGCGGCAAATGCGCTGACGCGCATCAAATTCGCAGCAATCTTGCTATCGATCGTAGGCGCGCTGACGTTCGCAGTCCTTTCGGGCGGCAGTTGGCTCATTGGACGTCTTGCGTTCGGCTGCTGGTGGCTCCTGCAAGCGATTTGGCGGGGATTGGCCGGGAATCGAGGCCCAGTCGAGGCTGAAGGTGATGGCGCAACCGCGAGCCGTACATTGGCGCCCACCTGATTTCGCTACGCTCGGCATCAACCCTCCCTCTGCAAGGGATGGTGAACTATAGTCCCGGCCGGCCATCAGAAGGCCATGGACGTCATCAAGGAAAACACTCATGAAAATCGTGGCGTTCGAAGGCCAAAGCGGCCCGCGGCTCGGCGTTGTCGAGGGCGATCGGGTGATTGATCTGGCGGCCGCCGATGCCAAAGTGCCGAGCGATCTCGGCGAGTGGCTGAGGAATAATAACGGCGACACCAAATCGCTTGGCGATATTGCCAAGAGGGCGCCGGCCAGTGCGCGCAAGCCGCTTGCCGGACTCAGCTACGCGCTGCCGGTCGGCCGGCCGGGAAAAATCATCTGCCTCGGCCTGAATTATCTCGAACACGTCAAGGAAGGCTCGCAGCGCGACAATATTCCGAAATTTCCGACGATCTTCTTCCGCTGCCTCACCTCGATCGTACCGCACGGCGAGCCAATCATCCGGCCACGGATGTCCGAAACGCTCGATTACGAAGCCGAGCTGATCCTGGTCGTCGGCAAGCGCGCCAAGCATCTGACCGCGGCGAACGCCACGTCCTGCATCGCCGGCTATTCTTGCGGCAACGAAGGCTCGGTGCGCGAATATCAGCGCAAGACGACGCAATGGGCGATGGGCAAGAATTTCGACCGCACCGGCAGCTTCGGCCCATGGCTGGTCACCGCCGACGAACTACCCAATGCCGCCAAGGGCCTGAAGATCGAGAGCCGGCTCAACGGCCAGGTCATGCAGTCCGACAACACCGACAATATGATGTTCCCGGTCGTCGACATGCTGGTTTACATCACCGAGGGCATCACGCTCGAACCCGGCGACATCATCTTCACCGGCACGCCGTCCGGCGTCGGCCATGCGCGCAAGCCGCCGGTGTGGATGAAGAACGGCGATATCGTGGAAGTCGAAATCCAAGGCATCGGAGTATTGCGCAATCCGATCGCGGACGAAAAAGCCGGCTGAGTGCGCATGTTGTGGCGCAGCCTCACCGCGCTTTTCGCTCTCGTGGCCTCAGTCATGCCGGCGCTGGCGCAGGACGAGGTCAAGATCGGCATCGGCTTCGGCTTGGCGTTCCTGCCGGTCTATATCTGCGAGGATTTGAAGCTGGTCGAGAAGCACGCCAAGGAGGCGCACCTCAACGTCAAGGCAAGCTTCCCGCGTTTGATGAGCGCCGCGCAGGTGCAGGACGCCATCGCCTCCGGCGCGCTCGATATTGGCCCGTTCGGCACCGCGCCGCTGTTGGCGGCATGGGCCAAGGCCAAGGACACGCCGAACCGGATTTTTGCGGTTTCCGGCGTCACGTCGATGCCGCTTACGCTGCTCGGCAATCGGCCGGACGAGCGGTCATTGGCCGACCTCAAGCCGGCCGACCGTATCGCGGTGCCGACGCTGACTTCGCCGCAGATGTATGCGTTGGAGCTGCAATCGGAAAAAATTTTCGGCCGGTACGACCGGCTGCGCGATCAGGTTGTCGCGCTGCCGCCTGCGGACGCCATCGCCGCGCTGGTCGAGGGCGCCGGTCAAGGAACGGTGACCGCCTATTTCGCCTCGCCGCCGTTCACCGAGCTCGCGCTGCGCGACGCCAATGTCCATCCGCTGCTCACCTCGTCCGAGGCGATGGGCGGCAAATCCTCGTTCCTCATCCTGGGCGCGACCAAGGCCTATATCGAGGCGCATCCGCAAATGCCCGAGGCGATCGACAAGGCGATGGATGAAGCCGCCCGCATCATCCACGACGATCCGCGCCGCGCGGCGCAAATCTACTTGACCCACGAACCTTCGGGGACGCTTAACGGTGCCGCGATGGCGGCGGTGATCGCGGAAATCAAGGACGAATTCGGCAGCGCGGTCTACGGCGTGCAGACCATGGCCGACTTCATGGGCCGGCACGGCGAGCTGGCGGCCCCGCCGCAAAGCTGGAAGGAGATCGTCGCGCCGGCTTTATTGAATTCACCGAGCACATAAGAGGTAAGACAGTTAAGGGGATAGCTATGGCCGACCAGACACTTGACGTCATCAGCATTTGCGGCAGCCTGCGCAAGGGCTCATATAATCGGATGGTGTTGAACTTGCTCCCCGGCTATGCGCCGGCGGGCATGAAAATCGCCGAAGCACCGTCGTTTGCCGAATTCCCGCTCTATAACGCCGACGCCCAAAACGCGACCGGCTTTCCGGCGCCGGTGCAAAAGCTTGCCGAGGCCGTGCGTGACGCCGACGGCGTGATCTTCGTGTCGCCGGAATACAACTTTTCGATCCCCGGCGGCTTGAAGAACGCGATCGACTGGGTGTCGCGCCTGCCGAACCAGCCGTTCGCCGGCAAACCGATCGCCCTGATATCCGCCGCGGCGGGCATTCTCGGCGGCGGCCGCATGCAGTACGATCTGCGCCGCTGCATGATCTTCCTCGACGCCTTGACCATGAACAAACCGGAGATCTTCATCGGCAATTGCTCGCAGCGCATCGATGAGAAGACCGGGAAGATCAAGGACGAGCAGACCGTCGGTTTTATCAAGCAGCAGCTTGCCGCCTTCGCCAAGTTCATCGAGCAGCACGGCGGCAAAAGCTGAGAGCTGAGACAAGACGAGGGAGGAGGCCGGCATGGCACGTCTCGACGGCCGCGTGGCGATCTTGACCGGCGGCGCCAAGGGCATCGGCCGGCATTACGCGCAGCGGCTTGCCGCCGAAGGCGCGCGCCTGATGATCGCCGACGTCGCCGACGGCAAGGAGTTGGCGGAATCGCTGGCGCGCCAGCACGGCGCGAATTCGGTGGCAAGCTCCGTCACCGACGTCAGCGACGAGGGCGCGGTCAAAGCGCTGGTCGGAAAAACCATGGAGCGCTTCGGCAAGATCGACATCCTCGTCAACAACGCGGCTTTGTTCGCGCCGCTGCAGGAAACCAAGGCCACCGAGATCGACGTTGCGCTGTGGGATCGCGTCATGGCGGTCAACGTGCGCGGCGTATTCCTGATGGCCAAGCACGTCGCGCCGCACATGATCGCGCAAAAATACGGCAAGATCGTCAATATCAGCTCCGGCACCGTGGCCCGCGGCATCCCGAATTTCTCGCATTATGTGACGTCGAAGGGCGCGGTCACCGCATTCACGCGCGCGCTGTCGCGCGAGCTCGGCGAGCACAATATCTGCGTCAACAACTTGGCGCCGGGATTTACGCTCAGCGACAGCGTGGTCAACGAGAATCCGCAGCATCTCGAGAAATCGCGCCAGCCCTCGATCGTGCGCCGCGCGCTCAAGCGCGACGAATATCCCGAGGACCTGCTCGGCGCGCTGGTTTTTCTCGCCTCGGCGGACAGCGACTTCATCACCGGCCAGACCATCGCGGTCGACGGCGGCGCGACGAACAACTGAGAAGCCGCAACCGGCTTTCTGCTACCGGCAGACCCCTTGCGCGCGCGCGGTATTGAGCGCCGCCGACGCGGTCAGCCAGTCGGGCAGGCCATAGGCGATTTCGGTCCAGCTATCGCCCCACGGGGCGGCGCTGCTGTCCCACCAGATCTTGCACCAGCCGTCTTGAAGCTGAACTACGGCGTAGTCGGCACGGGCCGGGGTCGAAGCGGCGAAACCCAACGCCAGGACCGCAGCAGCAAAAGCCAATCGTTTCATCGTCAACTCCTTAACCGTGCAAGCCCGCAAAGTTCAAATAGTTCCGGGCCAACTAACGGCAAGCCCGTGGAGCAGGTGACGAAGGCAATCGGTGCTTGGGGTCGATCGCGTCGCCCATCAGCTTAAGCCACCCGCATGGCAGCCCCGCTATGCCTGCCATTCCGCGCTATTTCCGCAATCGAGCGCTTTGACTATAGTCTGGCAAAAGCACCCGGATTC
This sequence comes from uncultured Alphaproteobacteria bacterium, assembly GCA_963823225.1. Classification (GTDB taxonomy): domain Bacteria; phylum Pseudomonadota; class Alphaproteobacteria; order Rhizobiales; family Xanthobacteraceae; genus BOG-931. The sequence goes on from CAWGKM010000003.1 coordinate 880,662, forward strand.
CCGAGGTTCAGGAGGACGCCATGTCGGCGAAAGATTTGGTGGTCGCCGCCGCGAAGAAAACCAACGGCAAGCCCGGCCCGAAGCACAATATCGAGGCGGTCCGGCAAACCTATTACGAGCGTATCGCCAAACACGACATGACGCCGTTGTGGAAGGTGATGAATTCGATCGTCACCAAGGAGCCGGTATCGCGCTGCGTGCCGGTGGTCTGGCATTTCGACGACGTCAAATCGCTGGTCATGGAATCCGGCAGCCTGATCACCGCCGAAGAGGCCAAGCGCCGCGTGCTGATTCTGGAAAATCCGGCGCTGCGCGGCGAATCCCGCGCCACCAATACGCTGTTCGCCGGCATCCAGATGATCTTGCCGGGCGAAATTGCGCCCGCGCACCGTCATGCCGCGGCGGCGATCCGCTTCGTGCTCGACGGCGAGGGCGCCTATACCGCGGTCGAGGGCGAAAAGGCCTTCATGTCGCCCGGCGATTTCGTCATCACCGCGAACTGGGCGCCGCACGATCACGGCAATCCGTCGAAGAAGCCGATGCTGTGGCTCGACGTGCTCGACGTGCCGGCGGTCAACTTCTTCGAAACGTCGTTTGCCGAGAACTTCGACGAGCCGACACAGCAGACCGCGCGCAAGGACGGCGACTCGCTGTCGTTTTACGGCTCCGGCGTGCTGCCGGACGGCACGCCGGCCATGAACCGCACGCCGGTCATCAATTACACTTACGCGCGCACCCGCCCGATCGTCGAGCGCATGATGGCGGCGGGCGACATCGATAAGCGCCACGGCGCGCGCGTGCGCTACGCCAATCCGGTCACCGGCGGTGCGGTGCTGCCGACCATGGGGGCCTGGCTCGCCATGCTGCCGAAAGGTTTTAGGGGCGAGCCCTACCGCTCGACCGACGGCGCCATCTTTGTCTGTGCCGAAGGCCGCGGCTCGACCAATGTCGACGGCAAGGTTTTGGAATGGGGCCCGAACGACGTCTTCGTGGTGCCGCCGTGGAAGCGCTACTCCCACACCGCGGGCAAGGAATCGGTGCTGTTCTCGATTTCCGACCGGCCGGCGCAGGAAGCGCTCGGCATCTGGCGCGAGGGCAAATAAGCGAAGACGTGAGCGAAGCCGCGTTCACCTCATAAGTCGAGATCGCTCATCAGCCGTCCGAGTTCTTGCGGCAGCGCCGTCGCGGGACCCAGTTTGCCCTTCAGCCGCTTCAGGCAGCCCCACAGCACCGCCTGGTTGCTGTTGACCACCGGCTTGCCGAGTTTTTGCTCGATCGCGGCCACCGCCTCGATCTGGGTGGTGTTGGTGCAGCTGAGGAAAATGCCGTCGGCCTCCGGCGTGTCGTTTTCTTGCGCGAGTTCCAGCCAGCGCTGCGGCGTCACCGTCTCGAAATCGGCGGGGCTTTTGCATTTGAGCGCGACCTCCGCCACGACCTCAAAGCCGGCGGCGGTGAGGTAATCGACGATATTGGCGTTCGACATGTAGGGGCTTAAGACCACGAGCTTTTTGATGCCGAGCGCGCGCAAGGCGTCGTTGACCAGGCTCGAAGTCGACAACGCCTCGATGCCGGTGGTGCGCCGGATCAGCTCGATAATGCGGGCTTCGCCGTCGGCGCCTTCTTTCATCGACGTGTTGGTGCAGTGAAAGACGATAAGGTCGGGCGCGGCGTCGGCGAGCGTGCCGGCGGCGTGCGCAATCTCGTCGGTGAGCTCGGCGACGGTTTTGCCGGGCTGGCCGGCGACCCGGCCGCGCGCCACCAAAACCCCGAGGCCGTCCGGCGCGTAGCGATTGAACTGCGGTTCGGTCATCCGATTGACCGACGGGATGATCAGACCGATGCGCGCGCGCGGGGTCCGCAATTTTGCGACCGGGCGATCGTTCTCGGCAATGGCGTCCATCTATTGCGCTCCAAATCGGCGCGAATTTTGCCGGCGCGGATTTTGTGCGGCCATCTTAGCAGAGATTTGCGCGAGCGTCGCCGCGATGGCTTGCGCGGGTTTTGTTACATTGTAAGATAATGGCTCGCAACGGATGGGGGACAAAGATGCGAGTGACGTCAATCGTAAAAGTCGCAATTCTGGCGGCTGCGGTCGCGCTTCCGTCGATCGCTTCGGCCAAGGCGAAGCTGCCGCCAGGCGCCTGCGCCTTCGGCAAGAAGGGCGTCGTCAACTCCGGTACGATCTGTTCGTACAATTGCGATCCAAAGACGATGTGGTGCATGGAGCAGCTGTGCATCAACGGCGTGTTCACGGCCGTGCTGCCCTGCTACACCGGATTCTGCACCGCCAAGTGCGGCGGCTAAGTCTCCAGCAATCGAGCTGACGGGTTGCCGCATCGTTCCCGCGCCAGCGGGCGCGGGGCTTGCCGCGCGCCGTGTAAGCGCGTAACCCGACGCGCCATGGATGCACCGGCACGCAATTCAAAGCTCATCAATGGCTGGGAAGTGGTCGTCGGCATGGAGGTCCATGCCCAGGTCACTTCAGAGGCGAAATTGTTCTCCGGCGCTTCGGCCGAATTCGGCGGTGAGGCCAACGCGCATGTCTCGCTGGTCGATGCCGCCATGCCCGGCATGCTGCCGGTCATCAACGCCGAATGCGTGCGCCAGGCGGTGCGTACCGGGCTCGGGCTCAAGGCGCGGATCAACCTGAAATCGGTGTTCGACCGCAAAAACTATTTTTATCCGGATCTGCCGGCCGGCTATCAGATCAGCCAGTACAAATCGCCGATCGTGGGCGAGGGCGAGGTTGTCGTCGACATGCCGGACGGCGAGACGGTGCGCGTCGGCATCGAGCGGCTGCACCTCGAACAGGACGCCGGCAAATTGCTGCACGAGCAAAATCCCGATACGTCGCTGGTCGACCTCAACCGCTCGGGCGTGGCGCTGATGGAGATCGTGTCGAAGCCGGATCTGCGCTCGGCCGACGAGGCCAAGGTTTTCCTCGCCAAGCTCCGCAGCGTGCTCCGCTACCTCGGCACCTGCGACGGCGACATGGAAAAGGGCAATCTGCGCGCCGACGTCAATGTCTCGGTGCGCAAGCCCGGCGCCGCATTGGGCACGCGCTGCGAAATCAAGAACGTCAACTCGATCCGCTTCATCGGCCAGGCGATCGAGCACGAGGCGCGCCGCCAGATCGCGATCATCGAGGACGGCGGCGCGATCGGGCAGGAGACGCGGCTGTTCGATCCGGACAAGGGCGAAACGCGATCGATGCGGACCAAGGAGGAGGCGCACGACTATCGCTACTTCCCCGATCCGGATCTGTTGCCGCTGGAACTTTCGCCGGCGCTGGTTGCGGATTTGCAGAACAGCCTGCCGGAACTGCCGGACGAGAAGAAGCGGCGCTTCATGCGCGACTACGCGCTCAACGCCTACGACGCGGATGTGCTCGTCGCCGAACGCGAAACGGCGGATTATTTTGAGGCGGTCGCCAAGGGCCGCGACGCCAAGACGGCGGCGAATTGGGTGATCAATGAATTGTTCGGCCGGCTCAACAAAGAAGGCAAGGACATCGCGACCTCGCCGATCGACGAAAACCAGCTCGCCGCGATCCTCGATCTGATGGCGGACGGCACGATTTCCGGAAAAATCGCCAAGGATGTGTTCGAGATCGTCTGGACCGAGGGCGGCGACCCGCGGGCGATCGTCGAGCGGCGCGGCTTGCGGCAGGTCACCGACATTGCAGCGATCGAGAAGATCGTCGACGACATCGTCGCCAAGAACCCGGACAAGGTCGCCGACGCCAAAACGAACCCGAAGGCGATCGGCTGGTTCGTCGGCCAGGTGATGAAAGCGTCCGGCGGCAAGGCCAATCCGCAGGCCGTCAACGACCTTCTCAAGAAGAGGTTGGGCGCTTAAGCGCAAAAGTTCCACGCCGCGCCGGTGCGCGCGCGCGACGCCTCGTTGCCGCTGCGTGCAAGACCGCGACACGGCGAGAATCGTTTGCGCAAGCTCGCCATGACGCGTCGCGCGCGGTCATCGGGCGCCGTTGACGCGAATCGGTTGGCACTGATTCGCCCGTTTTGCCCCTTGCCGGAGCCGTCAATGCGCCGGCAAAGCCATCCGCTGCAAAATTTTTTTTGCCGGCGCGATAGCCGCCGCATGGCGAATTATCGCGCCACCAAATCGGCGCGCGCAGCGCGCGTGCCGGCGACGGCCGGCGGCAAAAGCCAAAAATACAACGCGCTTAAAACCCTTATTTCATCGGCATTTTCGCGTTATGCGAAATTTTTTGCGTAAAACCGCGCGACGAAAAAATTTTTTCGCGCGGCGGCGGGCCGCCCGGTGTGACGCGCGCGGCGCGCGACGGTCGGCGGCGGCGCCTACACACAAAATTAAGTGGAGTCACTGTTATTTTTTTCCTGCTGTAGTAATCGGATGGCAGTGCAGATCAATTCGCGAGTCCGCACGATATCGCCATCCACTCAAGCTAGGAGGGCAGCAATGGCGAAGCGCAGAAAGAAAGCAGCGGCGAAGAAGACGAAGAAGCGTCGGAAGAAGAAATAGCCGACGCGGCAATCGGTCTTCGACATCGCATGTGTCGAGGATCGCGTCACACGGGCCGGCCGCGTTCGAGGATGGATCGAAGATCTTCCGAGACGGGCCGGCTGCGGTGGGCGACGGGGGGCGTCGGCGGGACGGAGGTGCGAACTTTGCAATCGCGTTTACTTAACGCGGCGGCGAAGACGGGAGACGGAAAGCCGAACCTCGCGCCGGGCAATGCAACCGGCGCACTTGCGCCTCAGCCATCTCGCCGACGCCCTCGGTGTGTTGGCAATATCCTCCCGAAACTTTCACCGGCGTCGTGGAGCCAATCCGCGGCGCCGTTTTCTTTGCGGTCAGCGGTGACATGAAGCGCGCGCGCAAATCGTCGAGCAAAAACGCGGCCGCCGCAATCAAGCGCGCGGCCGCCGGGAAGGCGGCGGCGCGGCGCGAGAAGCCGATCGAGCTTTATTATTGGCCGACGCCGAACGGCTGGAAGATTTCGATCATGCTCGAAGAGTGCGGACTGCCCTATGTCGTGCGTCCCGTCGACATCTCGAAAGGCGAACAATTTACGCCGCAGTTTTTGGCGATCTCGCCGAACAACCGCATGCCGGCGATCGTCGATCCCGCCGGCCCCGGCGGGCGGCCGGTTTCGGTCTTCGAATCCGGCGCGATCCTGCAATATCTCGGCCGCAAAACCGGAAAATTCTATCCGCGCGAGGAGCGTGCCCGCATCGCGGTCGAGGAGTGGCTGTATTGGCAGGTCGGCGGGCTCGGTCCGATGGCGGGACAGGCGATCCATTTCCGTCACTATGCGCCGGAGCCGATCATCAATGCGATCGCGCGCTATACCGACGAGGTCAACCGCCTTTACGGCGTCATGAACACGCGGCTGGCCGGCCGCGAATTTTTGGCCGGCCGCTATTCGATCGCCGACATGGCGGCCGTCGGCTGGGTGCGGCTTGCCGAGCGCCAGGGTCAGGACCTCGGCGAGTTCCCGCACCTCAAACGCTGGTTCGAAACCATCCGCGCGCGCGAGCCGGTCAAGCGTGCTTTCGCCATCCGTATCGCGGCGGCTTCAAGCGTCGACATGCGCGACCCGAAGGTGCGCGCGGTGCTGTTCGGCCAGCGGGCGCGGTGAGCGCAAACCTATTTTGCCCTGGTCCAGGTTTGCGATTTGCAAATGATGCTCATCACGCAGCCCTTGAGATCGGCGGTATTGTCGCTCGTTATGGTGAAGGAGCCGCTATAGGTCTTGCCGTCGGAGGCGTTGTAAACGTCGCCGGACCATTGATTGGGTCCGCTCGGCTTCATGCTGAGAACGATTGGTACGCCAAGAAGCGGGCGGCCTTGCTTGCCGGCATCGGCATTGTGCTTGTCGAGTTTCGGCCGGCCGGTCGCCGGATCGTTCGGCACCTTCAGCCATACCAGCGTACCGCAGATCGCCCCGCCGCAATTGACGATGCGGACCTGGCTGTCATTGTCGACCGTATACCAGGTGCCCAGGGCATCGGCGGCGAGCGCAGTCCCGGTCGCGATTGCCCCACTCGATAATCCGGCCGCCGCAAGCCACAGCGCGGCTGCCGCCATGCGATAGATTTTCATCGCAACCTCGATTGCTCGTTGGTCCAACGGGGGAGAAAGATAGTCGAGGCAACGGCTGTTGCCTAGTTGGCTAACGAAGCGTTGCCGAAAATACGCCGGACCGCGGCGCGCGGTTCAGGATCGATTCATCGCATTACTTAAACCACCGTTCAAATCTTCCGACGATTATCGGCGTGTCGGTAGGTGAAAATACCGACGAAAACGCGAAAGCAAAGAAGACAGGTCAAAAGGCACAGACAGGGGAATGCGCCATGGCTCGTTTTGAAATTCTCGACAGCAACGCGGCGCCGCTCGGCGAAGGCCCCGCCGCCGGCGATATGCTGTTCGAGCTCGGAATGACTTATTCGGTCGGCCGCGACATGCCGGTCGATCTGGTCTCCGCGCATAAGTGGTTCAATCTCGCGGCGATGAAGGGAAACGTCGACGCCGTTCGGCTGCGCCGCGAAGTCGCCAATCAGATGTCGGACGTCGAGATCGCCGCCGCTCAGCGCGCGGCACGCGATTGGCTGCGTGGCCAGAACGAGACCGCGGCGGCGCCGATCGCGGCCTGAGGCCGCAAAGCAGGCCTACCCGGTCGAATCGGGGCTCGCCGTCGTTGCCGGCGATTGCGTCGGCGGCTTTCGCACCTGGAACCGGTACATGCCGGCAAAGGTATCCGGTCGCTCGGTTTCGAACTCGTGCCAGCGATCGAGATCGGTCAGCGCGGCTCGCTCGGGAAAGCGCGCGGCGAATTTGTGCACGACCGGCGGATCGAGCATAAAGCCGGCGAAGCTCAGATTGTTCGCCGCAATAAATGATTTGATCTCCGGCAATGTGATCCGATGCTCCTGCACGTGAAACAACAAGTCGCGGCATTCGCTGGTGGTGTAGAATTCATGCCGCTCCGTCAGCGATCGCAGTAATGGATCGGCGGCGGCGATAATGTCCTGGCGGCAGCGCCGTATGTCCTGCGCAATCGGCCGGTAGCCCCGTTCCGCGATCAGCGCCCGCGCCGCAACAATGTTTCGGCGTCCCAGGCCGCTGTAAAGGCCGACCTGCATGGTGCCGCCCGGCCGCAACAGCGACAGCAACACGCGCCAGCCTTGCCACGGATCTGCGAGGTGGTGCAGCACGCCGGAGGCGTCGATGAAATCGAACTGTCGCCCGATTGCACCTAGGCGCAAAAGATCGGCCTGCGCGAATTCGATGGTGCCGAAGCCGAGTTTTTGCGCCATGCGCTTGGCGTAGCTCAGGCTGGCGAGGCTCAGATCGACGGCCAGGATGCGGGCGCTCGGCATCTGACGCGCGAACTCGCTGGAGGAAAGGCCGGTGCCGCAGCCGGCGATCAGCACATCGGGAGCCGGTTGCGGGGAAACGGCACTGCGGCGGACCGCTGGAGCGGCCGCGCGCCGGGTGACCCAGCGCGGGTAGGGATTTTCTTCGTATTGCTGACGCACCGCGCGCGATACTTCGTCGTCGATGCCGGTGAGGACGGGAATGCTCGCCGCGATCCGGCGTTCCTGCGCCGGTTCCTTGATCTGCTGGGCGAGCAGGGCTTCGACGCATTGCGGCCACGGCCGCTCGCACAGCCTTTCCGCGTCGGGCAGCGCAAAAAGCGGAAAATAAGCGCCGACCGCGACCGGCCACAGTGGCGGAATTGGCGCAGCGGTCTTGATTTTTTCGATGAGCGCCGATTGCACATTGCGCGCGCTATCCGCTTCGTCGTCTGGCAGCGCATAAACGTATTCATTGAGGAAGCATTGCCGCGCTATGGCGCTGTAAAATTCCAGGTCACGCTCGCCGACGGCCGCAGCCTCGCCGCGCGCCATCGTCAGCATGGCGAAGCGGACATCGGCGAGCAATCGCTCCAGTCCGATGTCCGTGATCGGATCGCATTCCAGCAAGCGGCACAGCAGTTCGTCATCCGCCAGCGCAGCCGGACCCGATGCACCGAACAATTCCGCAGCCGGCAGGCGCATAGGCCATGCCGCCTCGGCGCGCCGGATACAGTCATTCATGACGCCGCCGCACTTGAGCAGACTGATGCATGCGGCCGTCAGCTCGCGTGGCCGCGCCCAGCCTTCGACCAGTGCGCGCAGCACCAGCCGGCGCACGCGGGCGTCGACGGTTCCCCGAAATCGGATGGTTTTGATCCAATCGGCGAACAGTGCGCGGCCTTGCGGCGTGTCCCTGATCTCGATCGCTCGGCTGAGAACCTGGACCGCCGGCTCCATCTGTCCCACAGCCATGTACGCCTGGGCGAGATTGCCATGAGCTTCGAACAGGCCGGGATTGAGCGCCAGAGCGCGCTCGAGATGCCCGCTGGCCTCGCCGATCTTGCGCTGCGCCATCAGCAAGGCGCCGAGCCGGCTGTGCGTTTCGGCGTGATTCGGAGCGAGCGCAAGGATGTCGCGGTAACGCCGCTCGGCTTCGGCGAGCGCGCCGGCATTATGGCGCTCAACCGCGGCGCCGAACAGGTCGGCAAGTTTTGGCGCCGGTGTCGAACGCGAGGCCCGCTTGGCGCTGGAATGACCCGAGGCTCGTCTTTGCTTGCGGTTCATCGCTCTTATCGAGGGCTCATCGCGAACTGGCTTTCGTGCTAGCGAACCGGCCCGGAAGGGTCAACTTCAGTTCAAATTGCCGGACAGCGGCAAGGAAACGCGAAACAAAGCGGCAAGTGCTCGGCAGTTCTTTTGGCGATTGAAAGCCCTCCGTTCGGCGTTGTTTTCGCGCGCCCGGCAACCTAGAATGATCCAATGCGAACGATCACCAATGTCGTGATTGCAACTGCCGCTTTCGCGGCGGGGATGGCGTTCGCCGTTCCCGAAAGCCGCGCCTTTGGCGACGCTCCGTGGTGCGCGGTCATCGAAATTGGCAGTGGCGAAGTCTATTGGGATTGCCAATATCGCACGGTGGAAGAATGCGTGCCGAACGTGCTGGCCGGCAATCGCGGCTTCTGCAACGTCAATCCATATGGACCGGGTCCCAATACGCCCGCTGCGGTGCCGCGCCCGCGCCATCCAAAGCGGCACGTACGGCAGGATTGACGCGTTGATTTGGGGCGTGCAATCGCGGGTGACCTTGACCACCGAAAGCCCGTAAAATACCGGTCTTCCGCGATCGGAGAGGTGGCCGAGTGGCTGAAGGCGGCGGTTTGCTAAACCGTTATACGGTCCAAAGCCGTATCAAGGGTTCGAATCCCTTCCTCTCCGCCAATGTCTGTGTGTTTTCAAAGCCTTATGACGGACTATGAATGAAAACCATTTCTCTATCCATGTCGAAATCGCCCATAAATCGCCGCTGGTGCAGTTCGAGGATCATCCGGTGACCGGACGGCGCACCACGCGGAAATCGCATGGGCGAGGCCCGCAGGGGCAAAGCGAGGGGGGCAATGCTCGACAATAGTTACGCCAAGCAGAAATTTTCCGAAGCCGTTGCTGAATTGATTGGCACAGGGTCACTCCAGCAAAGGCTGAGGTTCGCTTTGATCCCGCTACTTACGTTGCGGAGGTCGGCCGGAACAGTGCAGCATCTTTCGCCGGCCCTTGAGTTGCGATTCCAAAAACTGATGGAAAAGCTTACGGCGAAGCCGCCCGTTTCGGGCGAAGCCTATCCTCCGCTTGAGGTTTCAGACCACGAAGCCCAAGACTTGGCCAAGAAGATATTCTCAATCTTCATTAAGGTCATGGGCGGACTCTAACAGGCAAAAAGCGAGGGAGCGTTGTACGACGTATTTCGCAAGAAGAAGCAGCCGATGGAGCGCATGGCGACAATGCCGGGCGCTGGCCTGCCAGCTCACCTCAATCCGAAGGAATGGGAGCTGATGCCGGCGGGCACGTCAGAGATTTATGAAGATGCCGCCGAAGAGATCGCGGCGCGAGGGTTCTGCTACTTCAAGCTAGTTCCACCGCCAAAGCCCCGGCGCTCGTAAGCCGGCGCGAGAGGTGACTAACCGCGCCGTCATCTGAAAGATCGGCGATGCGGGGTTTCATACTCGGCCGTTCCCCGTATTCTCCGATGCGACTTTGATCCTCAAACATGATGCTGCGTCCGCTGCGGCCGCGCGCCCCAACGGTTCCGCGTCGATGATCCCGCTAATCAAACCATCTTCGCTGGCGATGGCGACAAGGGCTCGGCAGAGACGGGCCCGCGTTTGAAAGCCAAGGGCGCTGGCTTTCGCGTCGAGATCGAACCTCACCTTGTCCGTAACGTCGAATCTAATTTCGTTGTTCATCTTCAGTGGCCGCAGCCGCACGCCTAACTCGACCGCCTTTACTCTCACCGACAGTGCTGTGCGATTGAGGGCGACGGCGATCACGGTGCCGGGAAGGCCACGCGCGGCCATCCGTCTCAAGATCGCGATTTCGGCTTTCGACCAGCGGCCCACCATATCGGCGCACGTCAGGCGCTGTTCTTCCGAAGATGAGTAGCCTTTGCACGCTGGTACGCCTCGTTGCCTTCCGGCGTGGCGAGAACTGCCGCGACGGCTTGAGCGTGCGTGAGTTCGGGATGTTCCTTTCGATGCTGCTCGGCGAGCGCCTTGAGTTGCTCGTCGGGATCCTCGCCGTTGTCATCGTCCGGTTGCGGCTGTGCGCGCTCGGCATGTGGGACCGCCAACGCTTTCGCCAAGTCCTCCCGTTGCTCGAACGTGCCTCTCGGCAACTGGTGACGGATCAATTCCATCCGCTTGCCGATGGCGCAGCCTTCAGTGAACTTCACCCAAGCCAACTCGCGCGATTTTTCCAGCGGGAAATATTGTTCGGCAAGCTTCGACATCGCCGCGAACATGATTGGCTCGGGAACTTCGCCGGCGAGGGCGCGCTTGCAGATTTGATCTGCCGGCGTGTCCAAACTTTTCAAGATATCTTCCATTTGAAACTCCTGGGATTTGAAAAAAGCGACGCGCGTGCCGACGCCAGCATCGACGGAATCGATGTGTAGCTTTGTGAGTTGCCCGTAGCGGCGCGCGCCGGCAGCGATGCGCGCCGACGATTTCATGGCCGGCGATTGCTTGCGGATGTAACCGTAGCTCATGCTGCTTCGCTCCTGTCACGCCCTGTTGCGGGCGGCGTTCTGATCCAGCCGGCAAAGTCCGACCACTTGTCAGCGACGCGCACGCCCTGGTGCGCGCCAAGGCTGGTCAGGCGCTCCAGCTTCAAGCTGACCATTTCGGCCGACGCTCCGATGCGCTTGTGCAGCCGAAGCACCGACAACAATTCTTGCAACCGGCCGGTAAGCTGAGGAACCGCGCCGTGCGCCTCGATGGCGGCGATGAGCTCCGGCACCTCTCGCGCCGCGGCGTCGGTCTCGATCCCGCGGAGCTCGGTATCAATGCTCGCGATCTTCGCGCGTGCATCTGCGATGCGTTCTCGCCAAACGTCATGGCGGTGCCGGCTGTGGCTGTCATCGACGGTATCGCTGGCGATCCGCGCCTGCCAACTGGCGATTTTCTCGATCAGCGCGGCACGGTCGCGCCGCAATTCTTCAGTCCTGGTCATGCCGCCGCCCTCCATTTTTGGAACGTCGCAAGGTCGCGCCGGATGCCAGCGGCGACCGTCAGCAAGTCCGAAATGGCGTCGTCGACGGCAACGGCGTCGACCACACCCGCCGCAAAGTTCAGCCGCGCGATCTCGAGCGCAGCGGCCGACGCCTTTAGCCGCGCGGCGAGTGCGGAGCAAAATTTGTGCTCGACAAAATCGGCGACGCTCATCGGCGAAAGCCTCCGAGAAAATTATTTCCGCCGTAGCCGCCGCCGGTAAGCGCCGCATATGCGGCATCTTCCGCAGCGCCTGGGTAGCCGCCTGGGAAGGTTGCTCGCGGCCCGACGACGACGATGGGATAGCCTTCCCCGATTGCCTGCTCGACCGGCGTCAACCGCCACAACAACCCGGCGATGACATTGCTCAAATCATCGTGGCCGCCGCGCACGTGCGAGATGATTTCGCGTCCGGCCTGGCCGAGCTTGCGCTTCAACGCGCATAATTGATCGACCGCCTTCGGATGGTCGAGCATCGCCACGCGCCCCGCAGTCCACGCCGGGAGCGAGTGCAAGTATAATTCCGACGCCGACAACGGCGATGTTTGATAGCTGACGCCGTGCTTGCCGAACGCCGTCACCGGCCACTGTGCGGCATAGGCGTCGCCGATAACGAAGTTGATGGAATATTGTGCCAGCAGCGCCGCGCACTGCGCCGTGGCCACGTCCGGATCAAACGGCGGCTTTACCTCGAATAGAGCGTCAATCACGCAAACCGTGCGGCCCTCGTCCATTCGCTTGTGACCGATGGCAGCGCAGTAGGAATCTTGGCCGCTCCCGCCGGCCACGTCCACGAACCCGACCTGAAAGACCCCGGGCAGCGCGGGACGTTGCGTCACGCCCGCCTCGACGCATTTCTGCACGATTGACCGCTCCAAATAATTCGACACTGGCGCGCGGAATTGGCCACCGTATTCCGCCGATGCCGCGACGGCGTCATCCTCGAACGCCTTATCGACAACGTCCTGCCTAAGTGTCGGATTGAGCGTGCGGCTGTCGCAATTCACCACCAGGATGCGCTTGTCGCCCTTCTCGCCGTGGTGCCGCTCGAACAGCTTATAGACCACGCCTTCCATCGCGGCGGGCGATGATGTCAGCAACAGCGGGCCGCCCGTCGTCGCCAGCGACGGCTTGAGAGCCGTCACGATTTCAACGTCGCTGTTCGCGGAGTCGTCGGCGGAACGAAGGAATGCGCTCTCATCGAGGCATATCGCAATGCACGTCGAACCGCGATTGTGCCGCCAGTTCGCGGCCTCGGTGCGCAGCTCAATCCGGCTCGCCAACTCAATGCAGCCTGCCGTCTGGGCCGACACCTGAGCCTTGAACAGTTCGACGTGTTCAATCAGCGCCGCACTGTGGCCATGCGCGACCTCGGCTTGACGTTCGACCGGCGACAAGAACAGGCAAACACCACGCTCCCCAAGCGATAGGCAGGCCGACCAATCGACGCACGTCGCCAGCCATACCGCGAACACGCTCATGGCTCGCGTCTTGCCGCTGCGCCTGCCGGCGACAATGAGCAACGTCGCGACCATGACGCCCGGCTCGCGCTTGCGCCCCGTCAGCTTGGCGAAGATGCGCCGCTCGGCTGGCGTCAGCCTTTCGCCGGCAGCGGCAATGAGAAGGATGCGCCAGTTGCGCCATGACGGACTGGACAGTGCGTCGCCAAGCACGGCCTTGTCGGCCAGCGCCTGCCGCATGGGGATAAGCACCCTCATGTCGCGCTCGCGTATTTCGAGGCGGCATATTCGCGCAAGCTATCCGGCCCGAGCTTCGGTGACGGCCTGGCGGCAGCGATAGCGGCGGCCATGTCGCGCCGTGCGCGGCAGGCAGCGCCGTCGAGGCGCACAACGTCATTCGCGCTGATGCTCGGATTGCAGGCGGCGGCTTCAGCGATTGCCGTCAGCCGCGCCGCTCTCGTGATCGCCAGCCGCTGCAATGCTGTTGGCGTCTTGCCAACGCCTTTGGCAAAGACACGCCGATAGTAGGCAACGCGCTTTGCAAGCGGCTCAACGGGGGAGCTATCGCTGTCCATCTCAGGGCCTTGCGCGCGTCTCACGACGGGCGGCGAAACATGGATACAGAAATGGTTTCTTACGCCCAACGTAGCCTAAGTGCAACGGTGACGGGGATAAAGTGCGGAGAGCATCTCCGCCGAACTCCGGTAACCGTCGAACGGCCGCCGCTCGCAACCGCGACGAAAAACGCCCAACGAGGCGCGAACGTGCGCGGGTTCCGGTAGCGTCATTGGCCCCCGCTCAAATGTTCTTTGACGAACGTCTCCCACGCCGCGATTGCGGCGGGCCGCCGCTTGTTCGATCCTGGCACGCGCTCGCACTGGGAAATCCGTCGCGCCAGTTCGGCACCACGTAACAACGTGTCGTCGGCAAGCCTAGCCGTATCAATGCCGAGCGTGGCGAATGTCGCGCGGGCTATTTTGAGCCGCGTAGCGCGGTCGTCGCCGGCACAGTCGCGCGCTATCGGCGGCGCTGCGTCGGCAGGAACACCACCTGGTAACTTACTAGTGTACCTGTGGTGAGACCGTGGGGCGGCCAATATGGGCGCGACGGTCCCGCTACAGGTACCGTCAGGGCTGGGTTTGGGAGTCACGGTCTCGCTACAGGTACCGTTCGGTTTCACCACGGGTACCGTGCGGGTCTGTGGTGAGACCGTGTTCTGAATTTCGGGAGACCAGCGCGCGAAGTCTTTTGTCGGCAAGTCGTGGGTCACATCACAGTTAAATTCCGTCAATCGCCAAGTGGTCGCGAGGCGCTGCTTGAGGCTGAAGGCACCTTTGGTCACGGGCACGATGAAACCGCGTTCCCGCAGCACGGCTAGGTCACGGGCGGCCGTTGCCTTGCTGACGTGAAGGCCATCGGCGGCGTCGCGCACCGCGTATGGGATGGTCCCGTTGTTCTTTCCGTCGTAGCGCGCCGCCATGTCGAGGTAGATGGCGCGCTGATTCCCGTTAAGACTTTTCCAGGCCGCCGTTGCCATCAGCCAATGGTATAGCCGCACGTGCCGCGGCCACTTTTTCGAGCGGCCGGTGCGGTCGGTGCTGTTGCGCCGCTTCATCGGCCATCCTCGTCGGCGAGGATGTCGAGCGCCACGCCTAAGGGCGAGCTGGCGACGCCACGCGCGTCCCGCAGCAAAGCCTTGCGGATTACATCGACCGGAACGCCGAATTGCAGCGCGATTGAAGCCACGACGGCGGAATCCTTCGCCGCCGCGTCGGCGTCGGACCCGACTTTGTGATTCGTAATGAAAATTTCGGCGAGGCGACCATCGGCGAATCTGGAAATGCTCGCGACGTAGTTCATGCGGCCGCAAGTGAAGCTGAAGGACTCGCACAGGCGTCTATCGGGCAGGCGATCGCGCTCGGCGGTCATGACGCGACCTCGATGTCGCGCACCGTCATCGGATGGTGCTCGGCGAGGATCGCCACTGCATCTTCGATGAGCTTGGCCGTCTTTGCGTGCCGGGTCATCGCACGCACCATCGGTGTGTGCGCCGGCACCAGCGGCGCGGAACTTGATTCCTGTTCGCTGAGGTTCTATGCGGGGCTCGTTCGGGCTCCCAATCCCAAACGATTCCCTGTCGGGCGCGCTCACCCTTGCGGTGGCCGCGCTCGACGCCCTTTAGAAAGCTCACTCACGCGCGCCATTGGCGATTGCCGACGCGCCGCACGGTCGGGCGATATGGCTGCGCCGGCCGTTCCTTCTTGATTTGCGTCGCCAGCGGCAAGCTCGACATGTAACGCTCGATGCTGGCCAGCGTGACGAGAGTCCGCTTCCCGTCCTTCACGGCTTGGAGCTGGCCGCGACCGATCAAGCGATAGATGCCGGATACGGCTTTGCCGCCGAGCAACGGCCTTGCATCCTCGATGCAAACCGCAACGGGTCGCACGAGGGGAACAATTCCGACGGTGACGGAAGAGTCTGGCTGCATTGGCACGCCTTCATGGTTGGCGGCCTCACCTCGGAGGGCCGCTGGTTGACCCGGTCCATTCCCCGATGGCCGGGCACTTTTCCCATGTTCAGAGCGTGCCCCCGATGCGAATCGCGGGCGCAAATTGAGATAGCCGGAGATACCCCGGGACGCAAATAGGACGCGCGCACTTTCCCTGTGGATAACCTTTGGCCCGCGCTTTTCAACCGCCGCGCCGCTTCCGCTCGGCTTGCAGGTCGTGAACTTTGCTCCCTTTGACCGTGCGCGGAGTCGCGAGAAAGTCCGCCCACTGCTTCATGAGGCGGACGCGTCGGGCGAACAGGTCGGTGCGCTTGTAAGCCTTCACGACGTCATCGCCGACGGCGTGGGCGAGCGCCATCTCGACGACGAACTCGGGATAGGCGGTCCGCTCCGCCGCCCAATCGCGGAACGAACTGCGGAAGCCATGCACGGTGTAACCGGGTGACATGCCGCGCAGCAATTCCAGCATCGCCATGTTGGAAAGCGGCTTGCCGGTGATGCTGGCAAAAACGTGTGCGCCACGACGCGGCAGGTCATTGAGAATCTCAACGGCGCGGTCGCAAAGCGGAACGCGATGCTCCCGATCAGCCTTCATGCGCTCTTTCGGGATCACCCAAATTTTCTTTTTTAGGTCGATTTCGTCCCACGTCGCGCCGATAGTCTCGTTCGTTCGCGCCGCCGTCAGGATCGTAAATTCGAGGGCGTGCGCCGACGTCGATTTCCGCTCGCGCAACTCGGCAAGGAAGGCCGGGGCATCGTCGAACGGCAACGCGGGGTGATGCTCGACGTCCTTTTGCAGCTTACCAAGTCGCGCTTTGACGTATTCCCGACGCGCCGGATTGTCGCCGGTGCGGAGCTTGCCGGCCGTCGCGAAGTTCATGACGTTTGCGATGCGCGCCTGCACGCGCGACGCCGTCTCGGGTATTTTGTCCCAGATCGGCTGTAGGGCTTTTTCGATGTGCGCAGTTTCAATATCGGCCACGTTCAGGTCGCCGATCACGGGGTAGACGTAGTCCCTCATCGTCGAGAGCCATTGCCTGCGGTGCTTCTCGTTTTTCCAGCCTTTGTGATGAATCTTGTAGTACGCCTCTGCGCATTGCTCGAATGTCGTCGTCTTCACCCGCTCCGCCTTCTTGGCGAGGCGCTCGCGCTTGGCCTCAATGCGCTCCTGCATCGGGTCGATGCCATCGAGGATCAACCGGCGAAATTCGGCCGCCTTGCGGCGCGCGTCGGCGAGGGTGACCGTGTGGAGCGGACCGACGCCGAGATCATGTCGTTCGTCGTCCAGCTCGTATCTGAATATCCAGTTCCGGTTGACGCCGTCCCTCCCCTTAGTGGCCTGCAAATAGAGCCCGGCGCCGTCGAGCAGCCGCTTAACGAACTTGCCTGCGTCGGGTTCGGCGTTCCGCGCCTCGTCTTCACTGAGTCGTTCGATGACCCTCATTTCGCCCTCCCATGTCCCTATCCATGTCAGGGTTTGAGATATAGCGGGATAGTAGGGGAGGCGTAAAGAATCTTCGCGCTCAGGAAGCCGCATTATTATTGGATGGTGGGATACAACGGGATAACGGGGGAGAGTTCATGGCGGGCTTCCTCTCCGCCACCCTACGCCCTGCGGGCTTCGGGTGGCAGGCCATCCTGCTTCGCGCTGACGCGCTTCGCAGGACTATCGCCCGGCCTTAGCGCGAAGCAGGATGCCCTCCGAAGCTTTAGCGAAGGAGGCCCCCGTCCTTGTATTATGTGTACCTTTTGCAGAGCGTGTCTGATCCCGCTGAACGGTATGTTGGACTAACCAGCGATCTTAGGCAGCGTCTGGGAGAACATAATGCCGGTAAATCTGCGCATACCGCCAAATCCAAGCCCTGGCGCTTGGTCACCTATGTCGCCTTTTCAAACAAATCCAAGGCTGGTTCATTCGAAAACTATCTCAAATCAGGTTCCGGCCACGCGTTTGCGCGCAAGCACTTCTGGTAGCCGTTTGGTGGATCAACAATAGAGTCGCTCGATGCCCGTGATGACCCCGTACTGGCTCGCTGTTGCTTTGTTGCTCTGCGCGTCGGGGCAGGCGGTTTGCGCGCAAGCGATTTTGGTCGAGCGCGACGTCAAGGCGGCGGCGGGCCGCGACGTGCGCGTCGGCATCTACACCACTATTCGCCCGGATTGCACGTCCGGCCCGTTGCCGGCGATCCGGCTTGCCAGCCCGCCGGCGCACGGCACGGTCAGCGTCAAGCGCGCCACGCTTAAGGCTACCAATTTCAAGCAATGCTTGGCGATCGAAGCGCCGGCCTTGGTCGCGTTCTATCGCGCCGCCGCCGACTTCAACGGCGCCGACGAATTTCAAATCGAAGTCACGTTCGCCGGCGGCCGCAAAGAAATCCAGCACTTCCGGGTGAACGTCACCAACGCGACAAACGGCGGACAAGGCATCTAGCAATCATTGTGTGCTGCCGTGGCGCTGCCGGGACGCAGTAGCGATGCTGTCAAGGGCCATAACGCGGCCGGCAGGCGCGCTGGCAGCCCGGTCAAGCGCCCTCAACCCTCCCCTTGGGGGGGCGCCGCGATCCGCAGGCCATTGCGGCCGCCGCCGATGCGCCGATGGCTGACCCAGAACTTATTGATTTTACGCCGGAAATGAGGCCTGGCCCGGAACCCGACAGGGCCGCCGGCGCCCGGCAAGGCACTATTGGCTGCGTGATTTTTACGCAACACCTCGCCGAAATCGGTCAAATCGGCCTGTGACTCGGGCAGTTCGTCGTTGCACCCCCCGACCCGTTGGTTAATGTGAGCGTGCGACGGAGGGGGGAACCCAAAGTCGACTCGTCCGGTGTTTTCGGGAATTGGAAAGACCGGGTGGTTTTGGGGACTAAGGGGACCTTCGAAGGGTGCGAGTCACCCGGCAGAGACGGAACCCTCCCACGGCAAACAACTGGAGGTTCAAAATGAAGATGGTGAAAAGCCTCCTCCTCGGCTCTGCGGCCGCTCTGGTTGCGGTTACTGCGGGGCAGGCAGCTGATCTTCCCGTTAAGGCCAAGGCGGTCGAATACGTGAAGGTCTGCAGCCTCTACGGGGCGGGATTCTATTATATGCCGGGCACCGATATGTGTATCAAGATCGGTGGCTGGGTGCGCGCGGAAGTGACCTACGGTAATGACAACGGCAGCATGACCTGGGGTCCTTTTGCGGGACAGCAGAATATTCGCAATACCAGCAACTTGGTCATGCGCGAGCGCGGTTACATCACCGCGGACGCCCGTGAGCAGACCGCTTACGGCACGGCCCGCGCCTATATCGACGTCGGCCTTAGCGACAGCACGACGGCCCAAGTCGCAACCAGCGGCAACGGAACCGTCGGGCAAGGCACGTTCAGCTCGAACCGCGCCTTCCTGCAATGGGCGGGTATCACTGCCGGTCTGACGCAGTCGTTCTACGACTTCTATAGCGGTCCGGCCGTGGCCTATCGCGCCGCGTACCTTCCGCAAGAAGACACTGGCGACGGCGGTCAGACGTTGTTTGCCTACACCGCACAGCTTGGCAACGGTTTATCGGCGACGATCTCGGCCGAAGCCCGCCGCTCTACGCAGATCATCGAGAACGAAGGCGGTGACTTCGAAACGGGTACCTTCGCGGGTGGCCCGAACTTCGGCGGAGTCACGGGGGCCACTAATATCCCAGGCTACGCCGGCTTCCAGGCGCCCGATATCGTCGGCAACCTCCGCGTCGACCAGGCTTGGGGCAGTGCCCAGGTCATGGCTGCAGCGCATGAGGTAAATCCAACGTACTATGACACCGACGCAGTCGGCGACCTCACTGGCGGTCATCCGAGCGACACGTGGGGTTATGTCGTCGGTGCCGGTCTGCGGCTGAACTTCCCGTCGGTCGCGCAAGGCGACTACTTCCAGGGTGAAGTGAACTACACCCAGGGTGCGTTGCGCTATCTGTTCCAGCCGGTCACCGGCAACGAGTCGGACCAGCAGGGCAACACCGGCTCGTATGGCATCATGAGCGACTGCGTCTACGGTACCCTTGGCGAATACGCCCCCGGGACAGGGTGCAATCTGACGACGGCTTGGAGTGTCAACGCGTCTTACGAGCATTACTGGACGCCGGCGGTACATGAATCCTTTGTCGGCGCCTATGCGGCGGTCAGTTACGATGACCAGGCCAACGGCTTGCTCTGCAATCTGGAAGGCGAAGGGGGGGCGACCCTCTTTCTCGCAGCGCCTGGCTGCAATAACAACTGGTCCACCTGGGGTGCCAGCAGCCGCCTGCAGTGGGACGTCACCAAGTCGTTCTATCTCGGTGTCGAGGTGATGTATAATCATTTGAACGGCGCCTCGTCGTCCACCGGCTTCGTACCTGGTGCCATTCCGATCGCAGCCACGGCTCCGGCCGGCAGTGGGACTGGCACCTTGCAAGTCGGCGGTGATTCAGAGAACGCTTGGTCGGGAACGTTCCGCATGCACAAGGACTTCCTGCCCTGATCGTCTGATCGAGGCGTGAATTTCCGGATCCCCGGCGGGCTCGTCCGCCGGGGATTTTTCTTTGTCGCCTGGTCCGGCCCCGCTTTACGCGGCAGGATCGATAGCGACACCGCTCGCGGCTATTCGCAGGCGGCCACGAACTGGGCCACCTGCCTCATGAGGTCGCCGCCGTCGAGCAGCGGGACATGCCCCTGGTCCGCCACTTCGATGATTTGCATTTGCGCGCGCCGCGCGGCCATGGCGGTCACCGTGGCCGCCGAAAGGATGTCCGAATTGGCGCCCCGGATGACCAGCATCGGCACCCGCGCCAGCGCGTCGAACTCGTTCCACATCGACGGCAGCGGGCGCTCGATGTCGAATTCGGCAAGCGTGCGCGCTAAGCGCACGTCGTAGGTCGGCACCAATTCGCCGTCGTCGACCTTCCACGTGCGGTGCGCGGCGGCGAGCCATTGCTCGGCCGTCAGCTTGGGAAACTGGGCGTCGAACAGCCGGCGCAGGATATCGGCGCCGTCGGCGAAATTGCGCGGCTGCGGCAGCTTTCCGACGTAGCTTTTGATGCGCGCCAATCCCTTCGGCTCGATCACCGGGCCGATGTCGTGCAGCACGGCGCCGGCGACCGCGGTCGGATGCGCCACGCCGAGCAGCATGGTGAGGATGCCGCCGCGCGAGCTGCCGATGAAAACGGCGGCGCCGATTCCCAACGCCGTCAGCACCGTCGCGACGTCGCCCAGCTCGACCGCCACGTTATAGTTTTCCGGATTGCCGTCGTAGTCCGATTGGCCGCGCCCGCGCGAATCGATCGCGATCACCCGTCGATCGGGCCGGCCGTTCGCCAGCACCGGCGCCAGCACCTCGAAATCCGCAACGGTCCGCGCCAGGCCGGGTAGGCAGACCACCGGCAGCGCGGGCGCAGTGCGCGATCCGTATTCGCGCACGTGCAGTCGCAGGCCGTCCTGCGCGGTGACGAAAACGCTTTTGTCGTTACCGGTTGCGCGGACGGAGTTCGCCGCTTCGACAAACTGAGAGGATGGTCTGGTCACGGCTTTTCTCGATGATGACGCGTCAAAGCGGCCGGTTGGGGAACGCTAATGTACCGGCCTTGGGTAGCCTGGGCAAACATAGGAGCCGGCGCTAAGCGCAAAATATTCTTGCGATGTCAATGCTTTACCGGCAGAATTGGATTCTGTTTGACCCGAAAGTCGGTATCGGCTGCCTTGCCGAATATGCCGCTTGAGCAGCTTAAAACGGGTCGCGCAAAAGCGTTTCTCGGCGGTCACGAGCATCGGCATGTCGAATTTTGAGGATCAACAGGAACTTCGGAAAGCGCTGTCTCTTCATCAAGGGGGCAGGTTTGATAAAGCGGCCGACTTGTATCGCCAGATTGTAAGGCGGAATCCGAAGAATTATTACGCGCTGCATTACTTGGGCATGATTGAAGCGATTCTCGGGAATTACGAGGAAGCAAAAACTTTTATGGATCGCTCGCTCTCAATTCAGCCGCCAAGGGCCGAATTCGTGGAAAACTATGCCACGATATTATTTCAGATGGGGGACTACAAATCTGCGCTCGAAATTTCCAAGTGCGGGCTTCAACTCAGCCCTGCCAACGTTCCGCTTTTATACGTCAGCGCGATTTCATTATTCAGACTGGAACAATTGGAAGAATCGGTGACCCAGTTCGACAAGCTTCTGTTGCTTGCGCCAAATCATATTGCCGCAATTAACGAGCGAGGTTCCGTGCTCGCAGAGATGAAGAAATATGATGCGGCGCTTGCGAGTTTTGACAGGGCGCTCGTTCTTCAGCCGCGCTACGCCGAAGCGCACGTCAACAGAGGCAATATATTTGGCTCGCTCAAGCGGTATGATGCGGCATTGGCGACTTACGACCGGGCGCTGGCGCTCAAGCCCGATCTCGCCTTTGCCTGGGTCGGCCGCGGTCAAGTGCTTGGCGAGGTCGAGCGGCACGGCGAGGCCTTGGCTGCCTACGACCGGGCGCTGGCGCTCGAGCCCGACCTCGCTCAGGCATGGGTCGGCCGCGGCAACATCCTTATTGCGACGAAACGATATGACGAGGCGTTCGCCGCCTATGACAGGGCAGTGGCGCTCGGCCCGGAGCTGGGCTACGCGCCCGGCGCGCGGCTGTTTGCGAAGCTTTGTTTGTGCGACTGGACAAATCTGGAAGCGGAGACGGCGCGACTCTTGTCAATGATACGGCAGCAGAAGCCGGCCAGCACTCCATTCCATTTGCTCGCGGTATCGTCGTCGGCCGAGGACCAGCAAAAATGCGCGATGCGCCAGATGCAAGATCGGCCGCGGGTTGCTGGGATTTGGCGCGGCGAAGTCTATGCCCACGATCGCATTCGGGTCGCCTATCTGTCCGGCGACTTCCGTGAGCACCCGGTCGGCTATCTGACCGCCGGCCTGTTCGAGCATCACGACAAGGCGCGGTTCGAAACAACGGCGATATCGTTCGGTGCGGATCGCGATTCGCCGATGCGGGATAGAATTAAGGGTGCGTTCGAGAATTTCATCGATGTCGGTCGGCAAAGCGATCACGACATTGCGGATCTTGTCCGGCGGCTTGAGATCGATATCGCGGTCGACCTCATGGGATTCACAATTCACAATCGGCTCGGCGTTCTGGCGCGGCGGCCGGCTCCGATTCAAGTCAATTATCTAGGCTATTCGGGCACGATGGGCGCCGACTGTTTCGATTACATTCTCGCCGATGCCACGGTCATCCCCGAAGAGCAGCGCGCGTTTTATTCCGAGCAGGTGGTATGGCTGCCCGACTGTTATCTGGTCAACGACGACCGGCGCGCAATCGCAGAGCGGACGCCGACGCGGCGCGAATGCGGATTGCCGGAAGAGGGATTCGTATTCTGCTGCTTCAACAATTCGTACAAGCTCGGTCCCACGACTTTTGCGGTGTGGATGTGGCTCCTGGCGGCGATGCCCGCCAGCGTCCTCTGGCTGAGCGAGGCCAATGTCACGGCGCAGGCCAATCTGCGCCGCGCAGCGGAGCAACGCGGGGTGGCGGCGGAACGGCTGATCTTTGCGCCGCGTTTGCCGGATGTCGCCGAGCATCTGGCGCGGCAGCGGCAGGCCGATCTGTTTCTCGACACGTTGCCCTATAACGCACACACGACGGCGAGCGATGCGTTATGGGCCGGTGTGCCGGTGCTGACTTGTCCCGGAGCGACGTTCGCGGGCCGGGTTGCAGCGAGCCTGGTCAAGGCGGTCGGCCTCGATGAGTTGATCGCGCCGTCGCTTGCCGACTACGAAGCGCGTGCGCTTGCGCTCGCCCGCGATCCGGCCCGCCTGGCAGCGCTGCGCCAAAAGCTGGCGCGCAACCGAATTACGGCGCCGCTGTTCGATACCGAGCGCTCGACGCGAAACATCGAGGCCGCCTACGCAACGATGGTCGACATCTGGCGGCGCGGCGAGAGCCCACGCAGCTTTAGCGTCGAGCCGATGTGAGCTGCGATTTGTCGACCGGAATGACTTTTCTTCGAATCGTCATTCCGCTCTATCTATTTGTTTAAGCATGGTTTTTTCCAACCCTCCTGCGCCCGTCGACCCCCTACGCTCGCTTCGCGAGCTACGGAGGGTTTGAGTCCACCGACCCCCCTACGCTCGCTTCGCGAGCTACGGAGGGTTTGAGTCCACCGACCCTCCTACGCTCGCTGTGCGAGCTACGGAGGGTTTGAGTCCACCGAAGCGCGGAGCGCGTAGGTGGAAGCGCGGAGCGCGTAGGTGGAAGCGCGGAGCGCGTAGGTGGAAGCGCGCTTGGCGAAGGTGGGAAACCGGTTCCCACCCACGGATCAAGTCCGAGGACAGGCTTCTTCGGGATCATGTTCTAGCTGCCGCGGCGCAGGTCGGCATCGATCAAAAGCTTTGGATTGTTTTCGATCAGAGCACGATAGACCTGCATGTTCTCGATCACGCGCTCGACGTAATTGCGCGTCTCCGAGATCGGAATGCGCTCGATCCAGTCGATCGGATCCGCATTGCGGTCGCGCGGATCGCCGTATTGCTCGATCCACTCCCGCGCCCGGCGCGGTCCGGCATTGTAGGCGACGAACGCGAGAATATAGGAGCCGCGCCAGGTCGCGATCTCGTTGCCGAGTTCGGCGGTGCCAAGCTGGGCGTTGTAGACCACATCGTCGGCGAGCCGGCGCTGATTGAAGACGACATTGAATTTCTTGGCGGTATCCCGCCCGGCCTCCGGCGTGACCTGCATCAGGCCGATGGCATTGGCGCTGGACACCACCTTCGGGTTAAACGCGCTTTCCTGGCGCACGATCGAATAGACGACGCAGGGCTCGACCTGCGGACCGATCTGCTGGTAGTTCGGTATGCCGAAGTCGGGAAACGCATAGCGCTCGAAAGCAAAGCCGCGGCCGAGCATGGCCTTGCCGATGAGCAGCGTCGCGCGTGCGTCATTGTGGCGGGCGGCGATGCCGGCAAGCGTCGCCAGCGCCGCGGTGTCGGTCGCCTTCTCGGCGAGATCGGCGGCCATCGTGGCGACGATGTCGCGCTCGTCGACGGCGTAGAGAATTTCGAATGCGCGCGCGAGTTCAAGCTCGCGATGCTCGGCGGGCGGCTCCGGCGGCGTGCGCAGCGTGACCTCGTCGAGGCCGAGCCGGGCGCGCGCCAGCTGGCCGTAATAGGCGGTCGGATAATGCGCCGCCTCCTGGTAAAGCGCCTGCGCGTCCTGCTCGCGCCCCAGCGCTTCGGTGGTGCGGCCTTGCCAATAGAACGAGCGCGCCAGCGTGATCGGATTGGTGGCGCCGTCGGCGATCCGGGCAAAATGGGCAAGCGCAATTGCCGGCTCATGCAGGAAGCGCAGGGCAATCCAGCCAGCGGTGAAATGTTGTTCGGCGCGGTAATTGCCGTTGACCGGCGGCGTCGCGTCGTTGGCGACCTGATAGGCCATTCTGGCATCGCCGAGATCGAGCAGCTTTCGCGCGATGAGGCGGCGTTCTACCCACCACTGATCGACATCGACGAGCTTCGCTGGATCGTGCGGCGCCGCGTTCAACCATTGTGCCGCCTCGACGATCTTGTCGTCGCGCCGCAGCCATTGAATGCGGCTGAACATGTAGCCGGGATCGCGGCGCGCGGCCTCCGGCATCGCTTCAAGGAGCGCCTTGGCGTTGGCGGACTGGTTGATGACGGCGGCGCGTGCTTTGACGACGGCAAGCGCCACGGCATTATCGAGATGGCGCGCCGCGCGCAATCCGGCGTCGTCGTCATCGGCATAGAGCCGCGCCGCCATGCGCGCTTCGTCGTCGGCCGGCGTGATGAGCCCGGCAAAAATCTGACGCGCCTGTGCTTCGAGATCTTCGGAAAAGCCATCGTTGCGCCAACTGTCGCGCAAAACCGCCGCGGCGCCGGCGACGTCGCCGCGGGTGAGCAGCGCGCGCGCGAGCGCGAAATGGCCTTTGGCCGTGCGCGGCGCCTCGACGTTGAAAAACGCGATGACGGCCTGCGGGTCGACTTGCTCTTGCCACAACACCGCCTCGGCTCGAATCCGCAATGTCGCAATGCTCGGCCAGCTCGGATTGGCGGCGATGAACGCGGCATAACGCGAGAAATCGTGCGAGCCGTCTTCGCTGCGCAGGATCACCCATTCCACGAGCTTGCGGGCGAGCGGATCGGCAATGCTGCGCCCGACGTCGGTGGCTTCGTCCTGGCGCTTCTTGCCCGCGAGATCGATGGCGTGCTTGACCGCCGCGAGATCCAGCGGCGAGGTCGCCGAACTCGTCGCGGTAACGAAGGGCGGGGCGGGCGATGGCGACCGCGCCAATATTGGCGCTTGGACTGCCGGCGCCTGCGCCACCGCACTCGCGGGCACCGCCGTCACGGGAACTGCGCCCGGCGCCGATGCGGCTGCAGGGGCGATCGAAAGCGGGGCAGGGTGGGATGCCTTCTGCGCCGGCGGCTTTTGCGCCGCAGATTTGGCCGCTGCGGCCTTGCCGGCTTTGTCGGTTTTGATCGCCGGCCGGTGCCGCGGCAATGGAACCGCCTGCGATGGCGGCGCGGCATGCGCATCGGCCGTCAGGATGCCAATGGCGGCGCAGAGCACAATAGACCGAAAAACCGGCACAATCCCTCCCGGTAGGTGTGTCGCCGAAATTGCCGAGATTCTCTTCGGCCGGTTAGGTTGAAGAAATCCTAACCCGCGCAAGCCGCTGCCACAATTTACAATTTTAAGGCCAAAGCGGGGCCGACCGCACCGCTGCGTTCGTTACGATTTCCCGCCAAGATAACAATAATAGGGGCTTTCAACGCCCGCCCTGACCCGATATTTATGCGGCAGTCTGTTGCCGCGCCGGGGATCGTGTCATGACCGCCAAGACAAGCTTTCGAGGCTCATTCACCGCGCTCGTCACACCGTTTAAGAACGGTGCGGTCGATGAAAAAGCATTCCGCGACCTGGTCGATTGGCAGGTCGCCGAGGGCACCAACGGGCTGGTTCCGGTCGGCACCACCGGCGAAAGCCCGACGCTGTCCCATGACGAGCACAAGGAAGTGGTGGAGTGGTGCGTCGAGCAGGCGCGCAACCGGGTGCCGGTCGTGGCCGGCGCCGGCTCAAACTCGACCAAGGAGGCGATCGATCTGGCGAGCCACGCGGAGAAGGCCGGCGCCGACGCCGTGCTCGTGGTCACGCCGTATTACAACAAGCCGACGCAGGAAGGCCTCTATCAGCATTTCAAGGCGATCAACGACGCCATCGGCATTCCGATCATCATCTACAACATCCCCGCGCGCTCGGTGATCGACATGTCGGTCGATACTATGCAACGCCTGTACGAACTGAAGAACATCGCGGGCGTCAAGGACGCCACCGCGAACATGGCGCGCGTGTCGCAACAACGTGTGGCGATGGGCGAGGACTTCAATCAGCTGTCCGGCGAGGATATCACCGCGCTCGGTTTCATGGCCCACGGCGGCCACGGCTGCATTTCGGTGACGTCGAACGTCGCGCCGCGGCTGTGCGCCGAATTCCAGGCGGCATGCCTGCGCGGCGATTATGCCGCGGCCCTGAAGCTGCAGGATAAGCTCGCGCTGCTGCACATCAACCTGTTCATCGAAACCAGTCCGGCGCCGATCAAATATGCGCTGTCGCTTCTGGGCAAATGCGCCAACGCGCTGCGGCTGCCGATGGTGCCGGCGACCGAAAAGGCGCAAGTCGCGGTTCGCCGGGCCATGGTGCACGCCGGCCTGATCAACTGAGAAGGCATTTTCCGCTCATTCCCGCGAGAGCGGGAATCCGGCGCACGGAGCTCAGATCCCCGCTCACGCGGGGAGCGGGAACCAATCGATCTCGCTAAGGAACCATTCGATGCTTGAGGAATTCAAGAAATTCGCGATGCGGGGCAACGTCGTCGATCTTGCCGTCGGCGTGATCATCGGCGCGGCGTTCGGCGCCATCGTCAATTCGCTGGTCAACGATATCGTCATGCCGCTTATCGGCGCCGTCACCGGCGGTCTCGATTTCTCCAACTATTTCATTCCGCTGTCGTTCAAGGTGACGGCGAGCTCCCTGGTTGAGGCGAAAAAGCAGGGCGCGGTGCTGGCTTGGGGTAATTTCATCACCATCGGCTTGAACTTTTTGATAATCGCCTGGGTGCTGTTCCTGTGCATCAAGGGTATCAATCGGTTGAAGACCCCGGAAGCGGCGCCCGTGCCGGCGGCGCCGACCAAGGAAGTGCAGTTGCTGACCGAAATCCGCGACGCGCTGAAGAATTGCTGAACGGGACGGCGACATGGCGGCAAAGACCGAACGCAAGCTCCGCGTCGTCGCCGACAACCGCAAGGCGCGGTTTAATTACTTCATCGACGAAACGTTCGAAGCCGGCGTCGCGCTCACCGGCACCGAGGTCAAATCGCTGCGTCAAGGCAAGGCGACGATCGCGGAATCATATGCCGACGCCCGCGGCGGCGAGATTTGGTTGATCAACTCGAACATTCCGGAATATCAGCAGGCGAACCGCTTCAATCACGCGCCGAAACGGCCGCGCAAGCTGTTGCTGCACAAACGCCAGATCAACAAGCTGGTCGGCGCCGTCGAGCGCGAGGGCATGACGCTCGTTCCGCTGAAGTTGTATTTCAACGAAAAGGGCCGCGCCAAGATCGAGCTGGCGCTAGCGCGCGGCAAGAAGCTCTACGACAAGCGCGAGACCGAAAAGAAGCGCTCATGGGAGCGCGAGCGCGGCCGCCTGATGCGGCAAAAGGGGTAAGGGTGAAGAAATGCCGCCCACCAAGCTCGACCATTGCGTAATCCACGTCACCGATTGGCAGCGTTCCAATGCGTTTTATACCACGGTATTGGGCGCCGAGCTCATTGCGCGGCCGGCGGGCTATGCCTACCGGTTCGGCGACAAGCAACTCAACGTTCACGGCCCCGGCGTAAAGCCCGCCGAGGTCGCGCGGCTGCCGGTTGTGCCCGGCAACAGCGATCTGTGCTTCGAATGGATGGGACCGATCGCGGATGCGGTCGCGCATCTGCAACGCTGCGGCGTTGCTATCGAAAGCGGCCCGATGCAGCGCTTCGGGGCGAAGGGTGCGGGCACCAGCGTTTATTTCCGCGATCCCGACGGCTCGCTGATGGAGTTCATGTCGTACGCAGGAGAAAAGAAATGAGGGAAGCTCCAGGCACCCACGATCCGACTTTCCTGCCGGCCGACATCCCGGTGCCGCAAGACGACGGCGCCGCGCGGCATCTCGCCGGCATGAAATTACCGGATATCGCACTGCCG
Organism: uncultured Alphaproteobacteria bacterium; assembly: GCA_963823225.1. Classification (GTDB taxonomy): domain Bacteria; phylum Pseudomonadota; class Alphaproteobacteria; order Rhizobiales; family Xanthobacteraceae; genus BOG-931. The sequence goes on from CAWGKM010000003.1 coordinate 909,485, forward strand.
GCGACGCGCGGGCCGGCGGTGAATCTGTCGCGGCTCAAGGGCCGCACGGTCGTCTACATCTATCCGCGCACCGGCGTGCCGGGCATCGATGCCCCGCCGGGATGGGACGATATCCCGGGCGCGCGCGGCTGCACGCCGCAATCGTGCGGCTTTCGCGATCATTTTGCCGAGCTCAAGGCGCTCGGCATTGCCAACGTATTTGGCTTGTCCACGCAGGACACCGGCTATCAGCGCGAAGCCGCGGAACGCTTGCATCTGCCGTTCCAAATTCTTTCCGATGCCGATCTTAAATTCGCCCGCGCGCTTAAGCTGCCGACTTTTTCAACCTCCGGCATGACGCTCTTGAAACGCATGGCGCTGGTCATCGAGGACGGCACGATTAAAAAGGCGTTCTATCCGGTGTTCCCGCCCGACAAAAACGCTGAGAACGTGATTGCTTGGCTGCGCAATCGGTAGGGTGGGTTGAGCCAACGGGTCCGGCCCGAACTGGCCGGCCCGATGACAAGCTCCGGCGGATGATCCAGTAATCTTCAAACTCCCGCGTACTGGCGAGCCGGCCAACGACTACTGGATGCCCCGCCTGCGCCGGGCATGACAGATTAGGGATTGGCGTCGAGCTGTTTGCGCACCTGCGCAAACAGCTCGCGAAACATTTGCGGCGTGAGCACGCCGGTATTGGTGTTGTAGCGCGAACAGTGGTAGCTATCGAACAATGTAATCGCCTCGATCTGGTGCATCCGGCCGTGGCCGAATAGAAATTCCGATCGCCGGGCGCCGCGCGCGACGACGACGGTTTCGTGCGCGATCCGCCCCAGCGCGACCACGACGCGAAGTTTAATCATTTCCCTGACCGTTGCGTTGAGAAAATCCCGGCAAGTCGCGATCTCCTCCGGCGTCGGCTTGTTCTCCGGCGGCACGCAGCGCACCGCATTGGTGATGCGGCAATCGGTCAAGGTGAGACCGTCATCGGGGTCGGCCCGATAGGTTCCCTGCGCAAATCCGAACTCGGCAAGCGTTGCGTAGAGCAGATCGCCGGCATAGTCGCCGGTGAACGGCCGTCCGGTGCGGTTGGCGCCGCGCAGCCCGGGAGCAAGCCCGACAATGAGCAGGCGCGCGTCAAGCGGCCCAAACGAGTCCACCGGGGCGTTGAACCATCCCGGCTGTTGCGCGCGCCAGGTTTTGCGAAAGGCGACCAGACGCGGACAGCGTGGGCAGTCGCGGCCGGGCATTCCGCTCGGGCGCGTCATCGCAGCGTTCCTTGGCGGTCACTTGGCGGTTATTCGTCTTCGAACTCGTCTTCGACTTCGAGGCGGGGCGAGGCCGGGCTGCGCTGGAGAAATTGCGGGGTATGGCGCGGCTCGCGGCCCTCGCGCGGTTCCCGCGGCTCGCGTATCGGGCGCTCGGCCGGATCGCGGCCGATCTTGTTTTGCAGCTCGACGATGTCGACGAACTGATCGGCCTGCCGGCGCAATTCATCGGCGACCATCGGCGGCTGCGTCGAAATCGTCGATACCACGACCACGCGCACGCCGCGGCGCTGTACCGCTTCAACCAGCGAGCGGAAATCGCCGTCGCCGGAGAACAGAACCATCTGGTCGATATGCGGCGCGATTTCCATGGCGTCGACCGCAAGCTCGATGTCCATGTTGCCTTTGACCTTGCGGCGGCCGGTCTGATCGACGAATTCCTTGGTCGCCTTGGTGACCACCGTATAACCGTTGTAATCCAGCCAATCGATCAACGGCCGGATCGAGGAATATTCCTGATCCTCGATCACCGCGGTGTAGTAGAACGCCCGCACCAGATAACCGCGCGACTGGAACTCGCGCAGCAGCCGCTTGTAGTCGATATCGAAGCCGAGCGATTTGGCCGTGGCGTATAGATTGGCGCCGTCAATGAACAAGGCGATTTTTTCGATTTGTGCCGACATGGTGTCTCTCGTGACCGTTTCTCGTGATGAAACCGGATCGACCGCAATGGATTAGACGATTCCGACGTTCTCAAATCAGCTTTCTCGGCATCGGGAACATGCGATGCGCGAGCGCCGCCCCCACCAGCGTTGTGGCAAATAAACCGCGGCGAAAGTACTGCGGCACCCCGTCGCGGCGTTTCCGAAAGTATGATTCGGAACTCCGCGATCGGGTTCCCGGAATCTTGCGTGACCGGGCGCCGCACGGCGCCAAGTTAAGAGCCGCCGGCCGAAAATCGCAAGCCGAAAATCGCTCTTGCGCTGGCCGGGCGCTGACGATACCTAAGCGCCACATCGTGGGAACTCCGCCCGGAGCCCGCCCCAAGGCTAAAGCCCAGGAGCCTCGCCAAATGGCCCGAGTCACCGTCGAAGATTGCATCGACAAGGTCGAGAACCGGTTCGACTTGGTCCTGCTCGCCAGCCATCGCGCGCGCATGATCTCGTCCGGCACGCAGATCGCCGTCGAGCGCGACAACGACAAGAACCCGGTGGTGGCCTTGCGGGAGATCGCCGAGAAGGCGGTTTCGCCGGAGGATCTCAAGGAGGAACTCGTCCACTCCTTGCAGAAATACGTCGAGGTCGACGAACCCGAACCCGAGACGGTGCCGCTGATCGGCGCGCCCGGCACCGGGGTCGATGCCGACGATACCGACGTCACCACCGACCGCATGTCCGAGGAAGAGCTGCTCAAGGGCCTGGAGGGCCTGACGCCTCCGGAAAGTCAGCCCGAGCCGGATGCCGGGGACGAGGAAGAGTAAAGCCGCGCTCTGCGTTGCCCGCCTGCGGCGGGCTCTTTGCGACGATATTAACCAAACCCGGCTTTGCCCGGCGGGCGTTGCCGGTCGCCAAGCTCGGCATGGGCGGCCGGCCGCCCAGCGCGTCTTGTGGCGCCGGCGCAACTCCATGATATCTTTGTGATCGCCTTTGGTTGACGCTCCGGGCGGAACCGGTCGCCAAAGGCTGCAAAGGGCCGTCATGGCGCGCTCGCCGACCGATCTTAATCTGCCGCGCATGCAAAACCAGCCCCGGTCGCGGGCGGCGCCGGCGCGCGGCCCGAATTTGCTGCCGTTGCCCGGTCAGGCGCCGGCGAAGGCGCGCCAGCCGCGCCAGCCGCGCCAGATGCGGCAATACGAGCTGCTCGACCGGGTCAAGCAGTACAATCCAAAGACCAACGAGGAGCTGCTCAACCGCGCCTATGTCTACGCCATGCGCGCGCACGGCGAGCAAAAGCGCGCCTCGGGCGACCCATACATTTCCCACCCGCTCGAAGTCGCCGCGATTCTCACCGATCTCAAGCTCGACGACGCCACCATAGCGGCGGCGCTGCTGCACGACACGATCGAGGATACCGACGCCACCCGCGCCGAGATCGACCGGGTGTTCGGCCGCGAAATCGGTCTTCTGGTCGAGGGCCTGACCAAATTAAAGCGGCTGGAACTCGTCTCCAAGGAGGCCAAGCAGGCCGAAAACCTGCGCAAGCTCCTGTTGGCAATCGCCGACGACGTCCGGGTTCTGCTCATCAAGCTCGCCGACCGGCTGCACAATATGCGCACGCTGGCCTATCAGCCGCCCGAGGCGCGCCGCCGCATCGCCGAGGAGACGCTCGAAATCTACGCGCCGCTCGCCGGCCGCATGGGCATGCAGCGGATGCGCGAAGAGCTCGAAGACCTGGCGTTCCGCGAACTCCATCCGGAAGCCTACAAGGTCCTCACCGAGCGGCTCGAAACCCTCGCCGCGCGATCGAGTGGCTGGATCACCGAGATCGAACAGCAGCTCGCCAAGAAACTCGGCGATCGCGGCATCGCCGCCGAAGTCTCCGGGCGGCGCAAACGCGCCTATTCGATCTGGCGCAAGATGGAACGCAAGGCGGTCGGCTTCGAGCAGCTTTCCGACATATTCGGCTTCCGCGTCGTCGTCGACAGCGTCGCCGAGTGCTATCAGGCGCTCGGCATCGTGCACACGTCGTGGCCGGTCGTTCCCGGGCGGTTTAAGGATTACATCTCCACGCCGAAGCAAAACGATTACCGCGCGATCCACTCGACGGTGATCGGGCCGGGCAAGCAACGCGTCGAACTGCAAATCCGCACCCGCGACATGCAGCAAATCGCCGAATACGGCATCGCCGCGCATGCGCTGTACAAGGACGAGCAAGGCTCGCCGACCGAAATGCTGTCGCGGGAATCGAGCGCCTATGGCTGGCTGCGCCGCACCATCGAGCTTTTGGCCGAAGGCTCCAATCCGGAAGAGTTTTTGGAGCACACCAAGCTCGAACTGTTCCACGATCAGGTGTTTTGCTTCACCCCGAAGGGCAAGCTGATCGCGCTGCCACGCGGCGCGACCCCGATCGATTTCGCCTATGCGGTGCACACCGACGTCGGCAACATGGCGATCGGCGCCAAGATCAACGGCAAGATCGGCCCGCTCAGCTCGGCGCTGGAAAACGGCGACGAGGTTCAGATTTTGACCTCGAAGGCGCAAACCGCGCCGCCGGCCGCGTGGGAGTCGATCGTGGTGACGGGCAAGGCACGCGATGCCATCCGCCGCGCCACGCGCGTCGCCGTGCGCAACCAATATTCCGGGCTGGGCCGGCGCATCGTCGAGCGGCTGTGCGAGCGCGCCAAGATCGAATATTCGGATGAGAAGCTGCAAGGCGCCTTGCCGCGGCTGGCGCGCGCCTCGATCGAGGACGTGATGTCGGCCGTCGGCCGCGGCGAGATGAAGGCCTCAAATGTGGTGCGCGCCATGTATCCCGATTACAAGGATGAGCGCGTCACGCCGGTTGCGCCGAAATCGGAGAGCGGCTGGTTCGGGCTTAAATGGGCCAAGGCGGTGAAGTTCAAAGTGCCGGACAAAGGCGAGCACGGTACCGCGATCCCGATCCGCGGCATCAACACGGATTTGCCGGTGCACTTCGCGCCCAAAGGCGGCGCGGTTCCCGGCGACCGCATCGTCGGCATCATGACCCCGGGGGAGGGCATCACCATCTATCCGATCCATTCGGAGGCGCTGAAAGCTTTCGAGGACGAGCCGGACCGCTGGCTCGACGTGCGCTGGGACGTCGACGACAAGGCGCCGCAGCGGTTCCCGGCGCAGCTTGCGGTGCACTCGGTCAACGAGCCCGGCACGCTGGCGCAGATCGCGCAAGTGATCGCCGAACACGACGGCAACATCGACAATATCCGCATGATGCGTCAGTCGCCCGATTTCACCGAACTGACGATCGATCTCGAAGTCTATAATCTCAAGCACCTCACTTCGATCATCTCGCAATTGCGGGCGAAGAAAGTGGTCGCTCATGCCGAGCGCGTGAACGGGTAAGTGCGGCGCAAAGGCAATCGGCATGCCCGCTCCTCCTATCCGCCTCGGCGTCAACGTCGACCACGTCGCCACCGTGCGCAACGCGCGCGGCGGGCGTCATCCCGATCCGGTGAAGGCCGCCGAGATCGCGATTGCGGCCGGCGCCGACGGCATCACCGCACATTTGCGCGAGGACCGCCGCCATATCGTCGATGACGATGTCATGCGGCTGAAAGCGCGCATCAAAAAGCCGCTCAATCTTGAAATGGCGGCGACGCCGGAGATGGTCGGCATTGCCTGCAAGCTGCGCCCGCATGCCGCCTGTATCGTTCCCGAGCGGCGGGCCGAGCGCACCACCGAAGGCGGTCTCGACGCCGCCGGCCAGCGCGAGGCATTGCGCGGCGCGGTCGGCGAGTTGGCCGGCGCCGGCATCCGGGTCTCGCTCTTTATCGCCGCCGAGCCGAAGCAGATCGATGCCGCCCGCGCGATCGGCGCGCCGGTGATCGAGATTCACACCGGCGCCTGGTGCGAAGCGCTCGCTGCGGGCAACGCCGCGGCCGCCGGCGCGGAATTCGACCGCATTGCGCGCGCCGCCGCCCAGGCCAGGAATTCGGGCCTCGAAGTCCATGCCGGCCACGGCCTCGATTTCATCACCGCGGAAAAGATCGCCGAACTCGACGCGATCGTCGAACTCAATATCGGCCATTTTCTCGATCGGCGAGGCGATCTTCGCCGGCCTCGGCGCGGCGGTGCGCTTGATGCGATCGGCCATCGATCGTGGCCGGGCACCGAACCAGGACCGCGCCATGATTCTCGGCATCGGCTCCGACATCACCGATGCCCGCCGCATCGCCAAGGTGATCGACCGCCACGGCGAGCGTTTCCTCGACCGCGTTTTTACTTCGATTGAACGGGCGAAAGCCGACAAACGGCGCAACCGGATCGAAACCTACGCCAAGCGCTTTGCCGCCAAGGAAGCCTGCGCCAAGGCATTGGGAACGGGTCTGCGCGCCGGCGTGTGGTGGCGCGACATGGGTGTCGTCAACCTGCCGTCGGGGCGTCCGACCATCGAACTGACCGGCGGCGCCAAACGCCGCCTGCGAGGCGATCACGCCCGCAGGATACCAGGCGCGCATCGACCTCACGATCACCGATGAGGGGCCCATGGCGCACGCATTTGTCGTCATCTCGGCCGTCGCCGTTGGCGGCCGCTAGCGGCGCCCGCTTGCTGATTGGCCGGCACTTGCCGTGCCGATAGCGACAATGAAAAATTCGTCATGTGCGCCGGGGCTAACTGGTAAACTCATGGGATTCCTAGATAAAACGAACCCGCGGCGAATTCCCGCGCACGATTGCCGCGCAATTGCTTGTGTCTGCCCCAGAGGCTACAAGGTCGCGGGCGGGCGCGTGGGATGCGAGACAACAGGCCGATGAGCGTGCAGACAGGAACCAAGCGAAAAGAAGGTGGATTTGCCGAGACAGTACGCGTGGTGTTCCATGCACTGATCATCGCGGTCGTGATCCGGACTTTTCTTTTTCAGCCCTTCAATATTCCTTCCGGTTCGATGATCCCGACGCTTCTCGTCGGCGATTATCTGTTCGTCTCCAAATATTCCTACGGCTATACGCACTACTCGTTGCCGTTCTCGCCGCCGATTTTTTCCGGCCGCATTTTCGGCTCGCAGCCGCAGCGCGGCGACGTCGTGGTGTTCCGGCTGCCCAAGGACGACTCGATCGATTACATCAAGCGCGTCGATCGGGCTGCCCGGCGAAAGCATTCAGATGATCGACGGCGTGCTCAACATCAACGGCACGCCGGTGCCGCGCCAGCGCGTCGACGATTTCATCACCGACGACGACGGCGTCGTTCAGCGCGTCAAGCAATATCGCGAGACGCTGCCGAACGGCGTCAGCTACGACACGCTCGATCTCACCGATAACGGCTTCTACGACAATACGCCGGTCTATACCGTGCCGCCCGGACGATTATTTCATGATGGGCGACAACCGCGACAACTCGACCGACAGCCGGGTGCTCAGCCAGGTCGGCTACGTGCCGTTCGAGAATCTGATCGGCCGCGCGCAAATCATCTTCTTCTCGATCCGCGACGATACCCACGCCTGGGAGGTGTGGCGCTGGCCTTGGGCGGTGCGCTGGAACCGCCTGTTCACGCTGGTACGATGAGTGGCCGCAAGAAAGCCAAGCCCGCCAATAGTTCGCGAACCGCCGGTCGCCGGTCCCTGCCGCTGCGGCCGTCGCCGCAGCCGAAGCGCCGCAAAGAGCCGCGGCGCCGCAAGCGCGCCCCGACCGCTTTCGAAAATCGCATCGGCTATCGGTTTCGCCGATGCCGCGATGCTGGAAAGCGCGCTGACCCACATTTCGGCGCTCAAGGGCGCGCGCAACCGCGCCGGCAGCTATCAGCGGCTCGAATTTCTCGGCGACCACGTCCTCGGCCTGGTTATTTCCGACATGCTGTACCGCGCCTTTCCCAAGGCCGACGAAGGCGAGCTGTCGCGCCGGCTCGCCGATCTGGTGCGCAAGGAAACCTGCGCCGAGATCGCGCGCGCGATCGATCTCGGCGCCGCCATCCGGGTCGGCTCCTCGGAACACAATGCCGGCGCGCGCAGCCGCCCGGCCATCCTCGCCGACGTCTGCGAGGCGGTGATCGGCGCGGTCTATGTCGACGGCGGCTACAAGGCCGCCGAGGAGCTTGTCGAGCGGCTGTGGCAGGTGCGCCTGCGGGCCACCGCGCAGCCGCTGCGCGATCCGAAAACCGTGTTGCAGGAATGGGCGCAGGCGCGCGGCCTGCCGACGCCGGCCTATCGCGAGGTGGCGCGCTCCGGCCCCGATCACAATCCGGAATTCCGCGTCGCCGTGCAGCTTCCCAGTTTCGCGCCCGCCGAAGGTGTTGGCGCGCTCCAAGCGCGCCGCCGAGCAGGCCGCCGCCGCCGCCATGCTGGCGCGCGAGGGCGTCCGGCGCGCGCGGCGCGATGGCTGAGGCCGCCGAACGCAGCGCTGCCGGCTTCGTGGCGCTGATCGGCGCGCCGAATGTCGGAAAATCGACGCTGCTCAATGCGCTGGTCGGCAGCCAAAGTGTCGATCGTCACGCCGAAAGTGCAGACCACGCGGATGCTGATGCGCGGCATCGCCATCGAAGGCGCCGCGCAGCTCGTCTTCGTCGATACGCCGGGAATTTTTTCGCCGCGGCGCCGGCTCGACCGCGCCATGGTCGGCACCGCCTGGACCGGCGCGCGGGACGCCGATCTGGTCGCGCTCGTGATCGATGCGCGCAAAGGCATCACGGACGACGACGAAACGATCTTGCGCACGCTCTGTCGACCTGCGCGCGCCGAAGGTGCTCGTGCTCAACAAAGTCGATCTGGTGGAAAAGCCGGTGCTGCTCGCCTTGACGCAGAAGCTCAATGAGCGGGCGAGCTTTGCCGCAACCTTCATGGTCTCGGCGCTCGCCGGCGACGGCGTCGCCGACCTCAAAAGCTGGTTTGCCGCGCACGTCCCGGCGGGGCCGTGGCTCTATCCCGAGGATCAGATTTCCGACGCGCCGCTGCGCCAGCTTGCCGCCGAGATCACGCGGGAAAAGCTCTATCTGCGGCTGCATCAGGAATTGCCCTATCAGTCGACGGTCGAGACCGAGGTCTGGAAGGAATTGAAGGACGGCTCGGTGCGCATCGAGCAGACGATCTATGTCGAGCGCGAAAGTCAGCGCAAAATCGTGCTCGGCAAGGCCGGCCAGGCGATCAAGGCGATCGGCGCCGCGGCGCGCGCCGACATCGCCGCGGCCATCGAGCAGCCGGTGCACCTTTCTTCCACGTCAAGGTCCGCGAAGGCTGGGGCGACGATCCGGAGCGCTACCGGGAAATGGGATTGGAGTTTCCGAAGGAATGACCTGTCATTCCCCGCGACGGCGGGGCATCCAGTAATCATCGCAGTGCTCAGCGTTTACTGGATCATCCGCCTTCGCGGATGATGACAGGTATGACTACATACCACCCATGCAATGGACCGACGAAGCCATCGTGCTCGGCGTCAAGCGCCACGGCGAGACGAGCGTCATTCTCGAATTGATGACGCGCGAACACGGCCGGCATCTCGGCCTGGTGCGCGGCGGCGCCGGCACGCGCTTGCGCGGCGTGCTTGCAGCCGGGCAATGCGTGCGCGCGACCTGGCGGGCGCGGCTCGACGAGCATCTCGGCCATTACACGGTCGAGGGACTGAATTTGCGCGCGGCGGGATTTCTCTCGGCGGCGCATGCCGTCCACGGCGTCACGCATCTGGCGGCCTTGTGCCGCTTGCTCGCCGAGCGCGAGCCGCATGCCGGGTATTTACGACAGCGCTCGAAGCGATCCTGGCCTCGCTGGACGATCCACGCCGCGCCGCGCCGATGATCGCGCGCTTCGAGCTCGACTTTCTGGCCGAGCTGGGTTTCGGCCTCGATCTGTCGTCCTGCGCCGCGACCGGCGCGACCGACGATCTCATCTACGTCTCGCCGAAATCGGGCCGCGCGGTGTCGCGCGCCGCCGGCGAGGCCTATCGCGACAGGCTGATGCGGCTGCCGGCCTTTCTGCACAGCGGAAAGTGAGCCGGAATCGGCGGCCGATCTCGCCGATGCTTTCGCGCTCACCGGATTTTTCCTCGACCGCCACGCCTTTGCGCCGCGCGGCCTGCCTGTGCCGGAAGCGCGCGCGCGCTTTGTCACCGCGCTCGCGGCATCCCTTGTTCCGGCGCCACAAGGCGGTAGCGCGTCGGCGTGCTCATGAACAAGAAAGTGATTCCCCCCGATCCGAGCGGCGTGCAGGAAATCGCGCTGCGCGAGGCGCTGGAGGAGCGCTACCTCGCTTATGCGCTGTCCACCATCATGCACCGCGCGCTGCCGGATGCGCGCGACGGGCTCAAACCGGTGCACCGGCGCATCCTCTACGGCATGCGGCTTCTGCGGCTCGATCCCGGCGCGGCGTTCAAGAAGTCGGCGAAGATCGTCGGCGACGTGATGGGCAATTTCCACCCGCACGGCGATCAGGCGATCTATGACGCGCTGGTGCGCCTGGCGCAGGATTTTTCCTCGCGCTATCCGCTGGTCGACGGCCAGGGCAATTTCGGCAATATCGACGGCGATAATGCCGCGGCCTATCGCTATACCGAAGCGCGCCTGACCGAAGTCGCGCGGCTTACTGCTCGACGGCATCGACGAGGACGCCGTCGATTTCCGGCCGAGCTACGACGGCGTGTTGCAGGAACCGGTCGTCCTGCCGGCGGCGTTCCCGAATTTGCTCGCCAACGGCTCGCAAGGCATCGCCGTCGGCATGGCGACCTCCATTCCGCCGCATAATGCCGCCGAACTGTGCGACGCCGCGCTTTATCTGATCGAGCAGCCGAACGCGCGCACCAAGCACGCTGCTCAAATTCGTGCCGGGTCCGGATTTCCCGACCGGCGGGCCTGGTCGTCGATCCGCCGGAGGCCATCGCCGAGGCCTATGCGACCGGCCGCGGCTCGTTCCGCCTGCGCGCGCGCTGGAAGACCGAGGACACCGGCCGCGGCACCTATCACGTGGTGGTCACGGAAATTCCCTGGCAGGTGCAGAAGATGCGGCTGATCGAGCGCATCGCCGAACTGATCAACGAAAAGAAGCTGCCGCTGCTTGCCGACATGCGCGACGAATCGGCCGAAGACGTGCGCATCGTGTTCGAGCCGCGCTCGCGCGCGGTCGATCCGGCGCTGTTGATGGAGAGCCTGTTCAAGCTCACCGAGCTGGAAAGCCGCGTGCCGCTCAACATGAACGTGCTCGTTCGCGGCCGCATTCCGAAAGTCGTCGGCCTTGCCGAAGCGCTCAGCGAATGGCTCGCCCACCGCCGCGACGTTCTGCTGCGCCGCTCGCGCTATCGGCTTGGCGCAGATCGAGCATCGGCTCGAAGTCTTGGGCGGCTATCTCGTCGCCTATCTCAATCTCGATCAGGGTCATCAAGATCATCCGCAAGGAGGACGAGCCGAAGCCGGTCCTGATGAAGACGCTTCAAGCTGTCCGACGTCCAGGCCGACGCCATCCTCAATATGCGGCTGCGCAATCTGCGCCGGCTCGAAGAGATGGAGATCCGCCAGGAGGACAAGGATTTACGCACGCGAGAAGAAATCGATCGAGGAACTGATTGCGCTCCGAGAAGCAGCAATGGAAGAAAATCGCCGAAGAAATCAAGGAAGTGCGCGACGCATTCGGGCCGAAGACGCCGCTCGGCAAGCGCCGCACCGGCTTTGCCCAAGCGCCCGAGCACGACGAGGCGGCTATCGAGGAGGCCTTGGTCGAGCGCGAGCCGATCACCGTCGTGGTTTCCGAGAAGGGCTGGATTCGCGCGCTGCGCGGCCAGGTCGCCGATCTTTCGGGCCTCGCGTTCAAGGCCGACGACGGCCTGAAGATCGCGTTCTTCGCCGAGACCACGTCGAAACTTTTGATCTTCGCCACCAACGGCCGCTTCTACACCATCGAAGCGGCGAAACTGCCGGGCGGCCGCGGCCACGGCGAGCCGATCCGGCTGTTCATCGAGCTCGAACAGGATGCCGATGTCGTTTCGGTGTTCCGTTATCAGGGCGGCCGCAAGCTCATCGTGGCAAGCCGCCAGGGCAGGGGATTTGTCGTGGCCGAGGACGAGTGCCTCGCCAATACCCGCAAGGGCAAGCAGGTCCTCAACGTGAAAGCGCCGGACGCGGCGCGCGCCGTCGCGCCGGTCGAGGGCGAACTCGTCGCCGCGATCGGCGAAAACCGCAAAATGCTGATCTTCCCGATCGAGCAAGTGCCGGAGATGACGCGCGGCCGCGGCGTGCGCCTGCAGCGCCACAAGGACGGCGGCCTTTCCGACATCAAGACGTTCGAGGTGGAAAAAGGCCTGAGCTGGACCGATTCCGCCGGGCGGGTCTTCAATCTGTCGCTCAAGGAGCTTGCCGACTGGCGCGGCAACCGCGCCGATGCCGGCCGTCTCGCGCCCAAGGGTTTTCCCAAGACCAACAAATTCGACAATGCCGGCGGCCGTGCGGTCGCCGGCGGGGAGAATGCCGAAGGCCCGTAGCATCGGTTTGAGGTTTTTTGCCATCGCGCGGCCGGCCTAGCTTTCGGCGAAAACTGCCTATAATCCCGTGCTGCCCGGGAATTTTTCGCCCTGCAAAGCGGTCAAATTCAAAACGCGCCGATTTGCGCGAGTGCGGCTGGAGACCCTGCGGATGACTTGGGACTTTCGGCAATGGCGGAGCAGGCTGCGGCTCGTCAGCGCGCTGGTCATGCTCGCCTTCGTCATCTGTCATCTGACCGCGCATTGCCTCCTGCTGGTTTCGTTCGAGGATGCCGAGGCGACGCGCAATTTTCTCATGTATCCGTGGCGAACCTATATCGGCACGGCGATCCTGCTAACGGCATTTCTGGTCCATTACTGCAACGCCTTGTGGTCGATCTACATTCGGCGCTCGCTGCGGCTCACCCGCTGGGAATGGGCGCAGCTCTCGCTCGGCCTGTGCATTCCCGCGCTGCTGATGTTCCATGTGGTGGCAACCCGCATCGCCGAGAGCGTGCTCGACGTCACCATCGTACTACAACACGGTGTTTATCGTTCAGTGGCTGATGTTCCCGTGGCTCGGCGCAGTGCAGATGCTCGCGGTGATCACGGTGTGGACCCATGCCTGCATCGGCATCCATTATTGGCTGCGCACCAAGCGCTGGTATCCGAACTGGCGGCCGTTGTTTTTCGGCTTCGGCCTGTTGCTGCCGACCTTGGCGCTTGCCGGTTATGTCACCGGCGGCAATCAGGTGCTGCGCGAGGCCAAGGCCGACCCCGATTTTGCACCTTCGTCGCTCGACGACTCCAATCTGACGGAGAAGGCCACGGCCGAGATAACGCGAATGGCGCAGATCGGCTGGGGGATCTGTTTCGGCTTGGTGCTGTTGCCGTTTGCCGGACGCGGCATCCGCAACTGGAACTACCGCCGCCGCAAGCCGCCGATGCTGGCGCACTCGAACGGGCGCGCGGTGCCGATCTTGCCCGGCGCCACCGTGCTCGAAACGCTGCGCGCCAATGGCATCGCCCACGCCTCGGTGTGCGGCGGGCGGGCGCGCTGCACCACCTGTCGTGTGCTGGTGACCAAGGGCCTCGATCGGCTTCCCGAACCGTCCGGGCTGGAAGCCAAAGCGCTTGCCCGCATCGGCGCCACGTCCGGCATGCGGCTCGCCTGCCAGATCCGACCGACCGCCGATATTTCGGTGATGCCGTTACTTGCCGCCGATGCCAGCGCCGCCGATGGCGCCGTGCGCGGCGGGCTCGAGGGCAGCGAACGCGCGATCACCGTCGTCTTCGTCGACATGCGCGGCTCGACCACGATCGGCGAGGCCAAGCTGCCTTACGACGTGCTGTTCATCCTCAATCAGTTTTTCTACGAGATGACCAAGGCGCTCGACGCCACGAACGGACATTATTCGCAATTCACCGGCGACGGATTGATGGCGCTTTACGGGCTCAACGTCCCCGACCCGGCAGCCGGCGCGGTCGATGCCGTGCGCGGCGCGCGCGAAATGCTGACCCGGCTCGACCAGCTGAACCAGCGGCTGCGCGGCGACTTGCGCGAGCCGTTGCGGATCGGCATCGGCATTCATCACAGCGAGGCGATCGTCGGCGCGATGGGTCCGCCGCGCTCCCAAATCATCACCGCCATCGGCGACACGGTGAACACCTGCGCGCGGCTGGAGAGCCTGACCAAGGACTATGGCTGCCTCGTCATCATATCGCGCCAGGCGGCCGAGGCCGCCGGCCTGCGGCTGGTCGGCCACGAGCTGCATCAGGCGCCGGTCAAGGGGCGTAATGAACCGGTGCAGTTCTACGCGCTGAAGACGCTCGACGATTTGGCGCTCTGATGGCGGCGTCTATGGCGCAGCGATGTGCCAGACGTTGTTGACGCCGTCGCCGGTGACGTCGCCGGGCTTTCATCCTTGTGGAAAGTATAGACCGGCTTGCCTTGTAGGCCCATTGTTTGCCGCCGTCCTTGCGCGTGACCACCGTCCACTCGCCGGCCGGCTTGGCGTCGGCGGCTGCCATCAGCGGCGGCCAATTGATGGCGCATTGGTCGTTGCAGTTCGATGCGCCGGCGGTGTCTTTGTCGAAGATGTAGAGCGTCATGCCCTTGCCGTCGACGAGCGCTTTGCCCTTGGACGTATCGGCCGTCGTCGCCGGCGCGCGTCTGCGCGAGCGCGGCCGTTATGCCGAGCGCGAGAACGCCTGCGGCGAAAAAGACTGACATGGACTGTCGCATGAAAACTCTCCCTTGCTGATCAATTTTACTGCAGCTGGTCGCCATTAACCCCATGCCAATTACCTCATGTTTATTCCACTCTTGCCCAGCCGTCCGGCATCAGCCGTTCCTGCGGCAGGAAGCGGCTCTTGTAGTCCATCTTGCGCGAGCCGCGCACCCAATAGCCGAGATAGACGTAAGCCAGGCCCATGCGCTGCGCGCGCGCGATGTGGTCGAGCACCATGAAGGTGCCGAGCGAGCGCGCCGCCTCGTCGGGCTCGAAAAACGAATAGACCATCGACAGCCCGTCGCCGAGCACGTCGGTCAAGCGCGATGGCGACGAGATCGCCGGTGCCCCGCTTGCCCGGCGCGCTGCCCGGCTCGCGGCGCCGATATTCGATGATGCGCGTCTCGATATGGCTGTCCTCGACCATCATGGCGTAGTCGAGCACGGTCATGTCGGCCATGCCGCCGTCGCGATGCCGGGAATCGAGATAGGCGCGGAAGATCGCATATTGCTCGGAGGTGGGCACCGCGATCCGCATCTCGCTCGCGATATCGGCATTGCGCCGCGCGATGCGGCGCATGCTTTGGGTCGGGCGAAAATCCTTGGCGACGACGCGCACCGAGACGCAGGCGCGGCAGCCCTCGCAGGCCGGCCGGTAGGCGATGGATTGGCTGCGGCGAAAGCCGCCCTGGGTGAGGATATTGTTGAGCTCGCCCGCGCGCTCGCCGACCAGATGGGTAAAGACCTTCCGCTCCTCCTTGCCGGCGAGATAAGGGCAGGGCGAGGGGGCGGTGAGGTAGAATTGCGGCGTGTCGCGCGAGTGCTGGGTCACGGGGACGTTATGGCATGGCGTCGCGGCCGGGCAGTCGAATCCGGCCGCCGCATAACATCGCCCGAGCGGGGCCCGCCGTCAAAGGCCAATTCCCGCGTCAGCGCGATCGCGCGCGCCCGCAGCGACGCCGCCCGGTCGGCATTGTTGATCAGGACGGTGCCGACCAGCATGTCGTGCAGCAGCCGCCGCCGGGCGTTGAAAAAGCCGACCAGGAGGATGAACGGGGTCAGCACGCTGACGCTGACCCAATAGACGATGGCATGGACCGCGCCGAGCACGAAATAAGCCGGCGCGCCGTACCAGGTGCGCATTTCGATCTCCATGGCGCGCATGCCGATGGTGGCCGAAGCCGGGCTGCCGAGCGTAATCCCGTAATAGAACAGCGCCCAGATCACCGAGGCCGGCGACAGCAGCCAAAACAGCGCCCAGCCCAGGCCGAACGTGACAAGGCCGAACATGAAGATGAACATCGACGCCACGACCAGCGGGATGGCGATGATGATCGAGGTCGATGACGAAGGCAACGACCCGGCGCGGCCAGCACGCCGTCGAACAGTTCCGGATTGGCCGCCGGGTCGTAGGCATGCGGCTTGACGTCGAGCGAGACGCCGATCCGTCCGGGACCCGCGCCGGTTCCGCGCTTGTGACCGGGTCGAATCTGTCATCATTCGAATTCGCATTATAATGCCACGGCCATGAGCCAACAACGACCGCCAATGCAACCGCGTTCGTCACGGGGAAATCCGGTGAAGGTCACGCTTGCCGATATCGAGGCGGCCCGGCGCACCATGGCCGGCCATGTGCTGCGCACGCCGCTGCTGGCGGCGCCGCCGCTGTCGGCGCTCACCGGCGCCGAGGTCTTCGTGAAATACGAGAATTTGCAGGTCACCAATTCGTTCAAGGAACGCGGCGCCTGCGTGAAGCTCGCTGCGCTCGACGCCGACGAGCGCCGCCGCGGCGTGATCGCCATGTCGGCCGGCAATCACGCCCAGGCGGTGGCCTATCATGCCCGGCGGCTCGCCATTCCGGCCACCATCGTCATGCCGGTGACGACGCCGTTCGTGAAGGTCAAGGCAACCGAAGCGCTCGGCGCCAGCGTCGTGCTCTGCGGCGAGACGCTGACGCAAGCCCAGGCGCGCGCCGAGGCGATCGCGGCCGAACGCGATCTGGTCTGGGTCCACCCCTATGACGATGCCGCACATCATCGCCGGCCAAGGCACCATCGCGCTGGAAATGCTGGAGGAGGCGCCGGATCTCGAGGTTCTGGTCGTTCCGATCGGCGGCGGCGGGCTGATCGCCGGCAATGCCATCGCGGCGCGCGCGGTCAAACCGTCGATCGAGATCGTCGGCGTCGAATGCGCGCTTTATCCGTCGATGTGGAATGCGATCCACGGCGCCGACCGGCCGTGCGGCGGCGCCACGCTCGCCGAAGGCATCGCGGTGAGCGAAGCCGGCGAGCTGACGCTGCCGGTCGTGCGCGAACTCGTGCGCGACATTATCCTCGTCGACGAGCCGCTGATCGAGCGCGCCGTCAACGCCTTCCTCACCTTGCAGAAGACGATGGCGGAAGGGGCGGGCGCCGCCGGCCTTGCCGCCATGCTGGCGGAGCCGGCGCGCTTTGCCGGCCGCAAGGTCGGTCTGATCCTGTGCGGCGGCAATATCGATCCGCGCATCCTCGCTTCCATCATGGTGCGCGAATTGGAGCGCGAGGACCGCATCGTCTCGTTCCGCCTGACCATTCCCGACCGGCCCGGAATTTTGGGTCAAATCGCCAGCCGGCTCGGCGAACTCGGCGCCAATATTCTCGGCGTCGATCATCATCGGCTGTTCCTCGACGTGCCGGCCAAGGGCGCCAAGCTCGACGTGACCATGGAGACGCGCGATGGCGCCCACGCCGAACAAATCTTTCGCGCGCTCAAGGACGACGGTTACCAGCCGGTGCGAATGGCAGGCGGCGCGGCGCTGGAGTGAGGGCGCTGGAGTGTGACATGGGCGCCGGTCAAACGCCCGCGCACGATTCGGTACACGGACGGAGCGGTCACCCCGGCTAATGTTGCCCCTGCCCGGGGTCGTAACCGTAGGACGGCGCATCGGTGACGGTGGTGGACGCAGCGGGAGCGTCCGCCGGGCGCGCCCGCGGCAACGGCACGCCGGTCGTCTGCAAGCCGGTCGTCTGCAACATGGCAAACTGGTTGGGGCGCCGGCGCGGCAGCGGGATCGGGCCGGCAAGCGGCTCGCCGGCAGAGCAGTCTTCGCTCGCGCTATCGCTCGCCGTCTGCGGCTGCTGCGCGGCAAACTTTCGCCCGCCGCCGGCGCGGTTATCCATGCCGATATCGGGGGGCGCATTGGTATTCGGATTGGGCCAGACAATACCGTGATCGGATGCCGGCGCGGCACCGTTCGCCTTGGCGAGGGAGTCCGCCATTGCGCCGGACGGCGGCGGCGGCGCCATCGGGGCGGCCGGTGCGGGGGCCGCCATCGGCTGGGCTGCGGCGGCAGGTGCCTGAGGCTGGATCGCCGGTGGCGGCGCGGCCGTGGCGATTTGCGGCGCGGCTGCGGGCGCAGTGCCGTCGACGGTCTGGAGCCGATCGCCGGCGGCCGGCTTCTTGATCGCAAGGAGCGGCGTCGGCGCGCCGCCGGCAGTCCCCGAATCGGCCATCTGCGACGGGGGCGCGGGCGCCTGGGCCTGCTGGACCGCGGGCGCGCTCGCCGCCTGCGAGGCGTCGGATGCACTGTTCGACGGCTGATCCTCCGTCACGCGCTGGAATGTCGGCGCCTTGGGCGGCGCGACATAGGTGCGGACAAAAGTCGTGATGGTCCACATCACCACCGGCACGGCGATGATCACCGCCACCAGGATGATGATCCGCTGCAAGACCGGCGTGTAGAGCCGGATATTGTCGTCGTCGTAATCACGCATCACATCCGCCTCGTTATTGCATTCCGGGCGGGGGCGGTTTTTTACACGCCGCCCTTCTTCAGTTTCTCCGCAACTGTTGGCGCAAAATAGGTCAGTACCCCGTCGGCGCCGGCGCGTTTGAAGGCGATCAGGCTCTCCATCATGGCCTTGTCGCCGTCGAGCCAGCCGTTTCCGGCGGCAGCCATGATCATCGCATATTCTCCGGACACTTGGTAGGCGAAGGTGGGCATGGCGAAGGCGTCTTTAACCCGCTGCAGAATGTCGAGATAGGGCAGGCCCGGCTTGACCATGACCATGTCGGCGCCCTCGGCGATGTCGAGTTCGACCTCGCGCAACGCCTCGTCGGTATTTGCCGGGTCCATCTGGTAGGTGCGCTTGTCGCCGATCAGCGTGGCGCTGGAGCCGACCGCGTCGCGGAACGGGCCGTAGAAGGCGGACGCGTATTTGGCCGCATAGGCCATGATCTGGACGTCGGCAAAGCCGGCCGCATCGAGGCCCGAGCGGATGGCGCCGACCCGGCCGTCCATCATGTCGGAGGGCGCGATGATGTCGCAGCCCGCCTCGGCCTCGACCAAGGCCTGGCGGACCAGAACCGCGACGGTTTCGTCGTTGAGGATGACGCCGTCGCGCAGACAGCCCGTCATGGCCGTGGCTGGTATAGGGATCGAGCGCCACGTCGCAGAGCACGCCGATTTCCGGCACCTCTTTTTTGATCGCGCGGATGGCGCGGCAGACGAGATTGTCGGGATTGAGCGCTTCGGAGCCGGCGTCGTCGCGCCGGCCGGGCTCGGTATAGGGAAACAGCGCCAGGCAGGGGATCGTGAGCTTGGCGGCCCGCTCGGCGGCGCGCACCGCCTCGTCGACCGACAGCCGCTCGACACCGGGCATCGAATTCGACGCCGGCGCGGACCTTCGTGCCGTCGACCAGGAACAGCGGCCAGATCAGGTCGTCGGTGGTGAGCACGTTTTCGCGCACCATGCGCCGCGCCCATTCGGCGCGGCGGTTGCGGCGCGGCCGGATGGCGAGATCGAGGCGCTCGGCAGGCGCCTCGGCCTCGACCGGCGCCAGGCGGCGCTTTTCCAGCGGTCGGCCGAATTTGATCGCCATGGTGCACTCCGTTCGCCGCCGATTTTACCCCTTCCGCAGCCTAAGGTGCCACTCAGCGCCAGCGCGACATTTTACGGCTCATGGTTACGGCTAATGGCAGCCAATCCGCGGCGTTGACGGGCTTTTGCCGGCCCTCTATCGCTCCGGGATGGGGTTGCCGCCACGAATCTGCCTCCTGCATCTGCCTCTGGCCCGCCGGCCAGGCAGACGGGACTTATTGGGAACTTTTTACTGGGGACATCATGAGCGATCAATCGCAGCGGCGGCCGACCCGGCCGAGCGACATGCTCGAGCCGGTGCGGGTCATCAGGACGGCGAGCCGCGGCACCTGGACCGAGTATCTGGTTCTGTTCCTGCGCATCATGGCCGGCGATGTCGCTGATCAAGGGCCTCTATCATTGGGCGCAGGTCTGCGGCATCGGCGCCGGCGCCGACGAGCGGTTTTCAAGCGCATACCATCGCCTGGCAGACCTCGACGGTGTTTTTTGCCGTGCTCGATCTCGTCGCCGCGGTCGGGCTGTGGCTCGCGGCGGCCTGGGGCGCGGTGGTGTGGCTCACCTCCGTCGTCTCGATGGCGGCGGTCGAAGTGTTTTTTCCGCAAGTCTATGGCGGCAGCATATTCGTCGTGTTTGTCGAGATGACGCTGCTTGGCGTGTATCTTTATCTGGCGATCGCGTCGGCGCGCGAGCACCAGTAATCAGGCGTCAGGCCGTCAGGCATCAGCCGTCAGGCGTCAGGCGTCAGGCGTCAGGCATCAGGCATCAGGCATCAGGCATCAGGCATCAGGCATCAGGCATCAGGCATCAGGCATCAGGCTTGCGATATTGCCGATCCCCAATTCCTGATTCCTGATCCCTGACTCCTGCCGCCCGTAGGGCGGCCCTGATTCGCTGCGGCGTTGCCGGGATTTCGTCGATCGAGACGCTAAACGGCGACAGCGCGTCGTTGACCGCGTTGAGAATTGCCGCCGGCGCGCCGATGGCGCCGCCTTCGCCCAAACCCTTGGCGCCGGTGACCGAAGACGCCGCCGGCGACTCGATGTGGTGCAATTCGATCGGCGGAATTTCGCCGCAGGTCGGCGGCAGGTAGTCGGCAAGCGTCGCGGTGTGGATGTTGCCGAGCCGGTCGTAGACGATTTCCTCGAACAGCGCGTTGCCGATGCCTTGCGCGATGCCGCCGTGCACTTGGCCGTCGGCGATCAGCGGATTGATGATGCGGCCGGCATCTTCGACGGCCAGGAATTTTTCGATGCCGACGCGGCCGGTCTCGGCGTCGACTTCCACGATCGCCACGTGGCAGGCATTGGAAAACGTGCCGGGCGGATCGTACTGGGCGCTTTCGCTCAAGCCCGGCGCGACGTCGCCGTCGAAGCGGTGCGTCCCGTGATAGGCGGCGCGCGCCAGCGCCGCGATCGTCAACCGTGCGATCGGTGCCCGACACTTTGGCGCTGCCCGTCCTCCAGCACGATGTCGCCGGGCGCGGCCTCCAGAACATGACCGGCGATGGCAAGGAGCTTTTGCCGGATTTTCTGCGCCGCCAGCAGCGCGGCGCCGCCGGAAATCACCAGCGAGCGGCTGGCGAACGTGCCCCAGCCGTAGGGCGTGCGATCGGTGTCGCCGTGCAACGACGCGCACCTGATGCGGCGCGATGCCGACCTCGTCGGCGATAAGTTGCGCCAGCGTGGTGCGCAAGCCTTGGCCGTGCGGGCTCGCGCCGATGCGCGCTTCGACGCGGCCGGACGGGTCCATGACGATCTCGACGGTTTCCCATCCCGGCGTGATCTCCATGCCGCGCGCGGCGAAGGCCGGGCTGCCATAGCCGGTGCGCTCGGAAAACGTCGCAAAGCCGATGCCGAGATAGCGGCCGTGCGCGCGCGCGCTCCGCTGGCGGGCGCGGAACGCCGGCAGATCGACATGCGCGGCGGCCTGGTCGAGCGTCTCGATATAGCTGCCTTCGTCGAACACAAGCCCGGTCGCCGACGTATAGGGAAAGCGCGCGATCAGATTGCGGCGGCGGATTTCGACCGGGCTCAAGCTCGAAGGCGGCGGCCGCCTTGTCCATCAGCCGTTCGACGGCGAAGGTGATGACCGGCCGCGACACGCCGCGATAGGGCGCCATGGTGCAGGTATGCGTCGCCACGCCGCGCGCGCGGCAGCGATAGGCGCGCACGTCGTAGGGTCCCGGCAGTTCGGCAAGCGCCATCAGCGGCTCGACGCCGCAGGTCGTCGGAAAGCACGAATAGGCGCCGATATTGGCGACGACGTCCGCGGCGAGCGCGACCAGCTTGCCGTCGGCATCGAATGCGCCTTCGAGCTCGACATGCTGGTCGCGGCTATGGAATGCGGCGATCAGGTTCTCGCGGCGGTCCTCGCTCCAGGCGACGGCTCTCGCGCAGCTGCCGCGCCAGCCACACCAGCACGACATATTCGGCAGGCGAGCGACATTTTCTGGCCAAAGCCGCCGCCGACGTCGGGCGCGATCACGCGCAGGTCGGATTCGGGAAATCCGAGCAAGTCGGCGATGGCGGTGCGGGTCAGATGCGGCATCTGCGTGGCGCAGGTCAGCGTGGTGCGGCCGGATGCCGGATCGAACGCGGCATGCGCGGCGCGCGCTTCGAGCGGCGTTGCGTTCTGGCGGCGCGAGCGCGCGTTAAGCCGCAATGCGCCGGTGCGCTTTGGCAAGCACGGCGTCGAAATCGGGCGGTCTTGATGCGGCCTTCGACCACGACATTGGTGGTGTCGTGCACGCGCGGCGCCGCCGGCGCGAGCGCCTCGCGCGCGTCGACCACCGCCGGCAGTTCGGCGATCTCGATCTCGACCCGATCGGCGATATCCTCGGCTTCGGCGCCGGTCGGCGCCCACACCGCGGCGACCGGCTCGCCGACAAAGCGCACGACGTCTTTCGCCAGGATCGGCTGCTCGATCGGCCGGTAGTCGAATTTGTGCAGCATCGGCCGGATCGGCCGCACGCCGTCGAGGTCCGCGGCGCGAATGATGTTGGCGCCGTCGGGCGCCGCGATGCGCACGATGCGGCCGGAGGCGACCGGGCTGCGAACGAAACGCACGTAATGCGCGGCGGCAAGATCGGCGGTGAAGCGCCCGCGCCCGGTCACCAGCGCCGGGTCTTCCAACCGCCGCATGGCGCGGCCGACCCATTTCATTCCGGAGCCGGCGGTTGCGGCGGTCATGACTGGCGCTTTCAAAATCGCGGCGGCTCGCCGGCGTAAGCCTGGGCGATGATGTTCGAAAAGTCGGCTTTCGACACCGGCTTCGGATGCGCGATCTTGACCGCCGCAACCACTTCGACGGCTTTGCCGATATCTTCTTCGCGCATGCCGAGGCCTTTGAACCCGGTCGGCAGGCCGAGGCGGACGTTGAGGTCGTAAAGCCCGCGCGCCGCATCGGCAACGCCGAGCGCGCGCTTGATGCGCGCCATCGCCTCGGGCGCGGCGGCGGCGTTAAAGCCGATCGCATAGGGCGTCGCGATGGCGTGGGTTTGGGCGTGGTCGAGATTGAACCATTGCCGCACGCGCTGCGCGATGGCGTGTTCGAGCCCGACCTTGGCGCGGAAATTTGCCGGCGAGCCAGGCGCCGTAGAGCGCGTCGGTGCGCGCGCCGAGATCGCGCGGATTTTGCACGATCGCGCGGCAGGCTCGCGCCGAGCAGACGAATGGCTTCCTCGGCCATGGTCTGCCACCACCGGATTGGTGTCGATGCCGTAGAGGCTCTCGACCGCATGCGCCATGGCGTTCATGCCGCTTGCCGCCGAGACGCGCGGCGGCAGATCGAGCGTCAGTTCGGGATCGTAGATGGCGGTCGCGGGCAGCGCTGCCGGGGCCGTCGCCGGTGACGCGCTGTGTCGGCAACGCCGATATACCATCGCGGCGCCATCTCCGAGCCGGAATAAGTGGTGACGACGGCGATATAGGGCAGCTTGGTCGTCGCCGCCGCGGCCTTGGCGAGCCCGATCGGCGAGCCGCCGCCGACCACGACGAAGCCGTCGGCATCGTGCCGCTTGATGTCGGCGAGAATGCGCTCGAACGCCTCGCGCGGCATGTTTTGCCCGGCGGCGTCGCAAAAGCCGACGCAGCGATCGGCGATGGCGCCGGTCACGCGGCGGGCAAATCGGCGCGCGTCTTCGAGCACAGCACCAACAGCCGCGACATTTTGTGGAATTCGGCTTCGGCGGCGAGCGCGCCGATCGCGCGCGCGCCAAACACGATGCGCACCGGATCGGAGTGGTAGGTGAAAGGATTCATGAGGCTTTCTTGGGCGTCATTCGAGACTGATGTCCCGCACCTCCTGCGCTTTGGCGGTGGCGGCCGCGAGCAAAAAGCCGAGATCGGTGCCGGTCGAGACATAGCGCGCGCCCATGCGCACGAATTCCGCCGCGAGCTTCGGACGGCTCGACAAGCCCGCCGACGCCGACATGCTTGCCATGCTTGCGGCATGCGGCGATGGTTTTGGCATAGGCCTCGCGCAGGCGCGGATGTTCGTATTGGCCGGGCAAGCCCCAGTCGGCGAGCAGGTCGTTCGAACCGATCATCGCCATATCGACGCCTGTCGACGGCGGCGATCGCGTCGGCGTTCGCCAGCGCTTCGTCGCTCTCGAATTGCACCATCAGCGTGGTCGCGGCATTGAGCGCGGCATCGGCTTCGGCGGCCGGAAACGAGCGGTAGTGCAGATGGGGCAGGGGGCCGGCGGCGGAGCGGTCGCCGAGCGGCGGATATTTCGCCGCGCTGACGTAGGCGCGGGCCTCGTCGGCCGAGCGGACATGCGGCGCGATGATGCCGAGCGCGCCGGCATCGAGCACGCGCGGCACTTCGTTAACGCCCGGCACCCGCACGAACGGCGTAATGCCGGCTTCGAGCGCGGCGATGCAGATCCGGCCCGTGGTATCGAGCGAAAAACTCGAATGCTCCATATCGACATAGAGGCTGTCGAAGCCGGCGGTCTTGGCGATGCGCGCGATCTCGATGCCGCGGACGAGCCGCACCGTCATCGAGGCGACGACCTCGCCGCGCGCGAGCTTGTCCTTGACGTGATTGCGCAGGATTTCGCCGATCTTGCCGCCTGACATTTTGCCGCCTGACATTTTGCCGCCTGACATGGCGCGCCCGGGAAGCTATGCTGATGGAACGGAGGCACGCCCGTGAATTACTCGACCGACTTTAAATCAATCCGCAACGAAGTGTCGGCGCAAGAGTGGCAGACCCGGACCGATCTCGCCGCCTGCTATCGGCTGGTCGACGCCTACGGCATGACCGATCTCATCTATAACCATATCACGGCGCGCATTCCCGGCACCGAGCATCTGCTCATCAATCTCTACGGCCTTTTGTACAAGGAGATCACGGCGTCGAGCCTGGTCAAGATCGACGTCGAGGGCAATATCGTGGCCAAGCCCGACACCGATTACGGCATCAACGTCTCCGGCTATGTGATCCATGGCGCCATCCACAAGGCGCGGCCCGACGTCGCCTGCGTTTTGCATACCCATACCCGCGCCGGCATGGCGGTCGCGGCGATGGCCTGCGGGCTGTTGCCGTTGTCGCAGACCTCGATCCGCTTTGTCGGCCATATCGGCTATCACGACTACGAAGGGCCGGCGATCGAGACCGACGTGCGCGAGCGGCTGGTGCGCGATCTGGGGCCGCACGACGCCATGGTGATGCGCAATCACGGCCTGCTGACTTGCGGCGCCACCATCCAGCAAGCCCTCAATACGATGTATCAGCTCGAAATGTCGTGCCGGTCGCAGGTCGACGCCATGGCGGCGCGCACCGAGCTGACCATGCCGGGCGAGAACGTGCTCGCCCATACCGCGCATCTTTATCAGCCGGGCACGCGGCGGCCCTATGGCGTCTTGGAATGGCCGGCCATGCTGCGGCTTCTGGCAGCGCAGGAGAAAACGTCCGGCTATCCGCCGTATTGGCACTAGGGCGCTTGCGCGGCAGACAGCGCCCGATCTCTCCGGCGAGACATCGGACTCTGCGAGACATGGGAAATGGCGGGCAGGCTAATTCTGACCGGTGACGTCAATCTCATGAACGTGACCGATGCCACGATTCCGTTCCGGCAGGTTGCCGCCGAGCTGCACGCCGCGGACGCCGTGTTCGCCAATCTGGAATGCTGCCTGCATCTGCCGTCGCGGCAGTCGCACGCCAACGAGGGCTTTTTTGCCGATCCGCAGATCGCCGGCGAGGCTTTGCAGCTCTCCGGTATCCACGCCGTGGGCGTTGCCAACAACGTCAATTACGGCGCGGAAAACATTGCCGCCTCTATCGCCAGGCTGGATCAGCTCGGCGTGTTGCATACGGGAGCCGGCGCCAACCTTGCCGCCGCGCGCGCTCCCGCCATCATCGCCCGCAATGGCCTGCGCGTCGGCGTCGTGCAGCGCAGCTCGGTTTATTGGCCGACCGATCACGAGGCCCACGCCGATTCACCCGGGATCGCCGTGATCCGCGGCCACACCGCTTATCAGGTGCCGATGGGCCGGATTGCGCCCGGCGTTCCGCCGCCGAACCGGCCAGGCGTGCCGCCGCTCATCGTGACCTGGGCGGATGCCGCCTATCTCGCTGACTTTCGCAAGGACATCGCGGCGCTCCGGCCGCAAGCCGACATCGTCGTCGCCTCCTGCCACTGGGGCCTCGGGCGCGAACCGCTGCAATACATGACGGATATTGCGCACGCCGCGATCGACGCCGGCGCCGATGTCGTTATCGGACACGGGCCGCATTACGCGCTGCCGGTCGAAGTCCATAACGGCCGACCGATCTTCTACGGCCTGAGCAATCTCACGTTCTCGACCGGCCATCTCGGCCACAAGCATGCCGGCTGGATCGGCATGCTGGTCGAGGTGACGTTCGAGCGCGGTACGGTCGCGGGCTGTCACTTCCGCTTTGTGCGCAGCAACGACGACAATGAGTCGTTCCTGTGCCGCCTTGCCGACGAGGCCGAGACGCTCGCCGATCTCGCCGCGCGAAGCGGCAAGCTCGGTGCTAGTCTCAAGCCCGAAGGCGATCGCGTGCGGGTCACGCCGAATTAAAATTGTGGGGAAACGCCATGGCAATTCATCGTAGAAAGTTTCTGCATCTGGCGGCGGGCGCCGCCGCGATACCCGCGGCCTCGCGCATTGCGATCGCGGATACGTATCCTTCGCACCCGATCCGGCTCATCGTCGGCTTCACCGCCGGAGCGGCCTCCGACGTGATCGCGCGCATCTTTGCCCGTGGCGCGGGGCCCGTTCTCGGTCAGCAAATCATCGTCGAGAATAAGCCCGGCGCAGGATCGAGCATCGCCGCGCAATATGTCGCCCGCGCGCCGAAGGACGGCTACACGCTCTTCCTGCCCGCGCTTTCAACTCTGACCAACGAGATCGTCAACCCTTCTTCTCCGCCCTTGGACATGAGCAAGGACTTTGCACCGATCGCGCAGCTCGCCGAGGGCCCGTTCTTTCTGACCGTCAATCCCGCGCTCGGCGTGCACAGCGTTGCCGATCTCGTCGCTCTCGCCAAGTCAAAGCCCGGCGAGTTGACTTACGCCTCGGTCGGCGCCGGCAGCTTGCCCCATCTTTGCGGGGTGCTGTTCGAGCAACAGGCCGGCATCAAATTGGTGCACGTGCCTTACCCGGGTAGCCCGGAGTCGGTCACCGATTTGATCGCAGGCCGCATCACGCTGTCGTTCGTCATCGGCTCTTCGATAATCGGGCAGATCAACGCAGGCCAGGCCGTTGCGCTGGCAACGACGGGCGCTAAACGTGCGAGCGTGTTGCCCAACGTGCCGACCATGACGGAGGCCGGTATCGCAGGTTTCGACACCAACCTCTGGCTCGGCCTGCTCGCGCCGGTGGCTACGCCGCAGCCGATCGTCGCTACCATTGCCGATGCCGCGCGTAAGGCCATGCACACGGCGGATGCGGTGGACTCGCTGCATAAGCAGGGTTATGAACCGCTCGATGTCGGGCCGGATGAGTTCGCGGCTCACATTCGCGGCGACATCGCGCGCTGGACCCAAGTCGCGCGCGCCGCCGGCTTGAAAAGCTAAACGCGGTCTCACGGTGGGTACTCTCCATCGCCGACGAGGTGATCGAATGAAACTTCCCCGCCGCAAATTCCTGCATCTGGCGGCAGGTGCAGCCGCATTCTCGGCCGCATCGCGGATCGCGTTGGCGCAATCTTATCCAACGCGGCCGGTGCGCATCGTCGTTGGCTTTCCCGCCGGCACGTCGTCCGACATTACGGCCAGGCTGATCGGCCAATGGCTGTCGGAGCGGCTCGGTCAGCAATTCGTCGTGGAAAATCGGACCGGTGCGGGCACCAATATCGCTGCCGACACGGTCGTCCATGCACCGCCTGACGGCTACACGCTGCTCTGGGTCACGCAGACAAATGCCATCAATGCGACGGTTTACAGCGCGCTCAACTTCAACTTCATCCGCGACATCCAGCCCGTCGCAAGCATTCTTCGCGTTGCGGCCGTAATGATGGTCCATCCGTCATTGCCGGCGAAGACTGTCCCGGAGTTCATTGCCTACGCCAAGGCGAATCCGGGCAAGATCAACATGTCCTCGCCCGGCATCGGCAGCGTGAACCATGTCGCCGGCGAACTGTTCAAGATGATGGCCGGCGTCGATATGGTCCACGTCCCCTATCGCGGCAGCCAGTTTCCCGATCTGCTCAGCGGGCAGGTGCAGGTCACGTTTAATCCACTGCCGTCGTCGCTCGAATTCATCAGGGCCGGCAAGCTGCGTGCGCTCGCGGTGACCACCGCAAGACGACAGGACGTGCTGCCGGACGTCCCGACCGTGGCTGAATCCGTGCCGGGCTATGAGGCGACTGCGTGGTTTGGGATCGGCGCGCCGAAAAATACCCCTGCCGAGATTGTCGATAAGCTCAACCGGGAGATCAATGCCGGCCTCGCTGATCCGACGTTCAAGGCGCGGCTTGTCGACTTGGGCGGCGAACCGTTTGCGGGTTCACCCGATGATTTCGCAAAGTTCATCGCCGCAGAGACCGAGAAGTGGGCGAAGGTCGTGAAGTTCGCCGGCATCAAGCCGGAGTGAGGCCGGTCGTCACCGCCCGAATCTTCCATAGCGACCGTTCTGCGAGATGTCGGCCTTTCCCCTGTAAGCGCGCATTGCGCAGGGGTTTATGAATCCACGCCCGAATTATTTACCGCGGGCTGGTCGGTGGCGCGGCTGGCTTCGTCCTGCTCGGCAGCTTGGCGAGAATGCTCTCGGCGCGCTCGATCACCGCGCCGGCACCGACCTGTTGCATGCAGGCGTGGCCGAAATTGCAGCGGCTGAGTTGACGCAAATAGCACGGCGAGCACGGCAGCTCGGTGCGCAGCACCGCGCCGTCGCGCCGGTAAGGGCCCGCCCATACCGTGTCGGTCGGCCCGAAAATGCCGACCACCGGCCGGTCGAGCGCGACGGCAAGATGCATCGGCCCGGAATCGTTGGTGACGCTGATCGTGGTGCGGCGAATGAGCGCCGCAAGCTCGGACAGCGTCGTTTCGCCGGCGAGGTTGACCGTGCCCGGCGCCAGGCGGGCGACGTCCTCGCAAGTTCCGCGCTCGCGGTCCGATCCGATCAGAACCACGCCAAAACCCTTTTTTAGAAAATGACGCGCGACTTCGGCGAAGCCGTCGCTGCGCCATTGCTTGGTTTCCCAATTCGTGGCCGGCGCCAGGGCGACCAGTTTGGTTCCGGCGATGCCGTAATAGTCCGCCAAGGCATCGATGCGGGCGCTCGCCTCCGGCGGGATCGGAAATGAAAAGTCGGCGGCGCCCTCGTCGAGGCCGAGCATCGGCGCAACGCCGAGGTAGCGCTCGACCGGGTGGGCGTCGAGCGTCGGCAGCGGAATGTGATGGGTGTAAGCGAGCCAACTTCCCTCGCGCGCGCCCTGCCAAGCGTGCTTCTTCGCCTCGTCCGGGATGGTTCGCGCTAAGGTGTTCCACAGCGCCGCGCGCGGCCGGTCGAACCCGATGCGCACCGGAGCGCCGGAGGCGAAGGCGAAGACGGCGCTGCGCAGCTGGCCTTGCAGGTCGAGCACCAGATCGTACTGGGCGGCGCGCAGCGTGGCGACGAGCCGCGCCGAGTTGACAAACGGCGCCATGCGCCACGACCACTCCTCGCGCGAGGATTCGATCACATTGTCGATCGCCGGATTTTGCCGCAACAAGTCGGCAATGGCCGGCCGCACCAGCCAATCCAGCCGCGCCTTCGGATAGCGGTGCCGTAATTTGTTGAGTACCGGCAAGGTGTGCACGACGTCGCCCACCGCCGACAACTTGATCAGCAGGATTTTGCCGAAATCGCGGCCGCGGAGATTGTACAGGTTGCACGGTCAAATCCGCTCCTGTGGGGCCAGAAAATTCGCCTCCGTCCGTCGCCTGCATCTTGAATGACTTCAACTTATCTAGCACCATGCCGGGCAAATTGTAAACGAACGCCCCTCGCGCAGACATTCGAAGCGGGCCTCAGGCAAGAGCCATGAAAAAGTTTCCCATCGCCGCCGCCGCGATCCTTGCAATAGCCGCCTTGGCGGGAGGGCCGGCGCGCGCCGCCGAGCCCGCGCCGGTTACCATCGTGGTGTTCAATCCGCCGTCGCTCGGCGCGATGTTTCCCTCCGTCATCAAGCAGCAAAAGTTCGATATCGCCAACGGCATCGACATTACCTTTGCCGAACGGCCGCCGGACGCCTACGCGACGGAGTTCAATGCCGGCGACTTCGCGGTTGGCGGCAGCGCTTCGGTGCTGATCCTCGGGCTGGGCGCCACGCGCGGCATCAAGACCAGCTATCTGTTCAATCTATTCGATTATTGGGGCACGGTGGTGACCAGCCGGCCGGAGATCAAGACGCTTGCCGATCTCAAGGGTAGACAGCTCGCCGCCGCCAAGGGCACCACGAACTACACGATGTTCGCCTGGTTCGCGAAGCAACAAGGCGTCGATCCCGACTCGTTCCAGGTCGTCAACACGGCGACCCCGGGCCTGGTCGGCTATGCCGTCGCCGAGCGCGCCGACGCGGTGCAACTCTGGGAGCCGGCCTACACCTTGGTCAAGGCGGCGATGCCTAAGATCACCACGATCGACCTCAATATCGCCAAGGTCTGGCGCGCGTTCGCCGGCGGCAGCACGCTGCCCTATCTCGGCGTGGCGGCGCATCAGGAATGGATCGATGCGCACCGCGATCTCATTCCGGGTCTCTATCGCGCTTATAAGCAGGCGGCCGCTTGGGTCGTGGCGAACCCGGCGGCGGCGGCGCCGCTGGTCGCGACGCTCACCAACGATGCCCAACGGCAGGCGATCGCGGCGCTGATTCGAGATAATTCACGGCTTGCCTTGGACATCCAGCCGGCCGGAAAGATCGGCAAGGAAATCGAGGCCACCTACCGGGCCGGAATCGACGTCGGGCTCTTCAAGGGTATGCCTCCCGGCTCTTCAATCTATACCGGCGAGATGGAATGATGGCGCTCGCAGGCGGCGGAGGGTCGAGCGCGCGCGCCGCCGGCAGACCCTTTGCGTTCATCGGCTTTCGTTACGAGACCGTTCTCGCGCTTGCCGGCCTCGCCGTCGTCTGGCAGATCGTCTCGTTGTTCGTGCCGCATTTCCTGTTTCCGTCGGTTCCGGAAATCGCCACGCGTCTATTGGCGATATTCACGTCCTGGAACTCGATCGCCGACACGTTGGCGACCAGCGCGCGTATTCTCGCCGGGCTCGCCGGCGCCTTCGTGCTCGGCACGCTGCTTGCCATGCCGATGGCCCGCTCGGCGAGCTTCGAGCGTTACGTCTATCCGCTGTTGAATTTCAACCAGGGCATCCCGGCTTTGTCATGGGTCGTGATCGCCATTATCTGGTTTCGCGGCATCGAGTTCCGCATCTTCTTCATCATGGTGATGACCACGCTGCCGGCCTTCACCTTCCAGGTGCTCGACGCCTATCGCGCCATGTCGAAGGATCTTTTCGAGATGACGCTGGCGTTTCGTCCGTCTCGAATCGACCTGTTCCGCGCGCTGATCTGGCCGACGGTGCTGCCCGGCATCCTCACCGCGTGGAAGGTCAATCTCGGCAACGCCGCGCGGGTGGTCGTGGTCGCCGAGCTGGTCGGGGCGACCGGCGGCGTGGGTTACGAGCTCCTTGAGCAGCAGCAGATTTTCGACATGGCCGGCGCCATTGCCTGGACCCTCGTCCTGGTCATTTTCGTGCTTATCGTGCAAGGCGTCATCACGCTTATCGAGAATCGCATGTTGCGCTATCGCGCTTTTGCCGAGCAAGCATTGTGAAAGAGCCGGCGGAAATCCTGTTCGAGCAGGTGAGCAAAACGTTTCCGCGTCACGGCAACGGCGCGCCGCTCGAAGCGATTGGCGACTTGAGCTTCACGATCGGCCGCGGCGAGCTGGTCGCCATATTGGGCAAGACCGGCTGCGGCAAGTCGACGACCTTCAATCTGATATGCGGCCTGGTGCGCCCGTCGTCCGGCCGCGTCGCGGTGCAAGGTCACGATCCCTATGCCGATTTCGCCTGGTTCCGCGGCAAGATCGGCATCGTGTTCCAGAACGACCGGCTGATGCCGTGGCGCAGCGCAATCGACAACGTGGCGCTGGGCCTCGAACTCAACAAAATGCCGCGGCCGCGACGTCTCGAGATCGCCGCTTCGTGGCTGTCCCGGCTCGGGCTGTCCGGCCACGAGAACGATTATCCGCATGCGCTGTCGGGCGGCATGCGCCAGCGCGTGTCGATCGCGCGGGCGTTTGCCGGCAAGCCCGATATTCTATTGTGCGACGAGCCGTTCAGCGCGCTCGACGAGCACACCGGCAACGCGCTGCGCGGGGAATTCCGTGAATTGTTGCGGCAGACCGGGGCCACGTCGATTTTCATCACCCATTCGATCGAGGAGGCGCTGTGGCTCGGCGCGCGGCTGATGGTATTCGAGCGCCCGGCGCGCATCGCCTACGAGGCGACGCTGCGCGCCAAGATGAGCGAAGCCGAGCGCGACGCGGTGCGCAGCCGCATCCGAAAAGTGCTGTCCGGGGAGGCGGCGGCAAATGACGCAGGCGCCGAGAACTCTGGTGTGAACCCATAAATGCGCCTGGGCGGACGACTTGCGATGTCCGCTATGCCCCCGAAAGCGACCGAAACCCGCCTCAAGACCGGATGTCGCGATGGGCCAGGAACGGCCTCCTGCACTGCGGAAAAACAGCTACGAGTTACCCAAGCGATGGCCGCTGGCGTGACGGACTGCCTTTTTGGGGTCCTCGTGGCGACTACAATCGATCTGACACGACCGGGCTATCGTACTAGATTGGTTCCTTAAGCCAAAGGAAGCGCTCGTGCTCCAGCCGGTATCACCGCTCATTCTAGAGCTTTCGCTATTTCTCGTGACTGCTGCCGCTACGCATTTGGTCATGTCATTTGGGCAGACGTTGATTCATTATAAGGTCGCCCACCATCCAATGGGCGGTAAGATTTTTCGCAACCACATCAACTTCCATCACACCCATTATTCCGACGCTCATCTTGTCTCTCCAACGTACCTCGGTGACGAAGGCAACACGACGCCCTACTTCCTTATTCCTATATTTATAGTCGGAGGGTGCGCTTATTTCTTATTACCGCTAAGTCTTTTTGTGGTGATGGTAATCGCAGGTGCGGCGTCGTTTTGCGCGCACGTCTTTTTCGACAAGGAATATCACGTAGAGGGATCGCGGCTTCAAAGGTTCGCGTGGTTCAGACGCAAGCAGGAGCTGCACTTTGTTCATCACCGTCACGCGGATAGTAATTTTGCTGTAATTCACTTCTTCTGGGATAGGATTCTTGGTACCTATCGAAGGCCGGATGCCGGTGCATATCCAAGCCGGTGAATAGCCCGCGAGCGCCGGACGGTGATCCAACCCTGATTGATCGAATTTCTTGGTAATCGCCAGAAGGGCAATACCGCCTTGCGTGGCGGGCAACCTCTTGGATTCGGCGTGGTCTGCCGGTATCATCGAAATTCCAAAATGGAGACATCGTGCGATGGCAACCGGTATCGTGAAGTGGTTCAACCCGACCAAAGGTTATGGGTTCATTCAGCCGCAAGGCGGCGGCAAGGACGTTTTCGTCCATATCTCGGCGGTAGAGAGGGCCGGTCTGTCGACCCTCAACGAGGGCCAGCAGGTCGAGTACGAAGAGGTTGCAAACAAGGGGAAGACCTCGGCGGAGAACCTCAAGGTGAAGTGAACCGCATGTGGGGCGCCCCGCGCGCCCTTCCGTGGGGTTGGATCGCGAGTAGTCCCGATCAGAAGCCTGACGATCTTGACGCCATTCTCCGCGACGCGGGCGGCCATCAGGGACTTGCGGTGCAGCTAGGCCAAGGCGACCCGATCGCATTTGAGCCAGCAGCAGCCAATGAGAACGTGCCACGCGAGCGCACAGGCTGAGGCGGCGGCTTCCGAGCCGACGGGGCTAAGTCCAATATAAAAGCCGCCGGGCGGTGGCGATGCGCGTTAGGCGGCCTGCCGCCGAACGCGAGCAACCAGGAAAGGCTTCAACATGGCCGGCGGCGATGACGACTATGGTGACGCGTTCAAGAAAGCGAAGCTTGAACACGACCAACAACTGGAAGCCCCCACAGAGGCAAAGCGTTTGCAGGCGGAAGCCGATGCAGACATCGCCGTATTGAGCAATGTGGTGCTGCCCCAATTACAGGCTGCTGCTCAGAAATTGCACCCGCTCGGCGGCAAAGTAGAAATTCGGCAGTACGGCCGCACCGGAAAAACCTTACGGCCCGCGTCGATTGCTTTCCGCATAACGGATCAGCAGGATCGGCAAGATCAGTCGGGCTATGGAAAGGGCCACCAAAGCCGTGCCTATTTGATTGTTCCGCGCGGTGGGGTGGTCACGGTCACCTGCGGCGACGGTTTCGACCTGACAGGCCAGCCGAAACAACCCAAGAACGTAAGCGAGGAGATCGGTATCCAGCGACGCGATGACGTTACAATCGAGAATGTCAAAAAGCTAATCATGCGTGCGATCGAGGAATATCGAAACGATCGCGATCTACCCGGCGCGCGGATAACAGCGATCACCTGAAATAACGTAAAGGCCGGCGTGGCAATGGGGAGGCGCTCGCTGACGCGCGCGCTTGCTACGGTGGCTATAAATGGAGGGATAAATATGGCAAAGGAGCATGCCGACGTACTGAGAGGCGCCCGGGGTCGTCTCGTGGACTCAAGACGGGAGTTGGCGATCGCTTTAGCTAAGCCATTTGCGCGAGCCGATACAGAGCAATGGCGCAGGAACATGATCGAAGTTCAAGCGACCATCCGCGCCATCGACGAAGCCTTGAAAGACGAAGAGGGACTTGCGTCAAAGTAGAACCGTCTGCCGTCGCCACCGCCCATTGCTCCTATTTCGGCATAATCCTGGTGGGCGATGACAGCACCGCCGGTGCCGTCGTCCGGGGCCACGTCGATTTTCATCACCCATTCGATCGAGGAGGCGCTGTGGCTCGGCGCGCGGCTGATGGTATTCGAGCGCCCGGCGCGCATCGCCTACGAGGCGACGCTGCGCGCCAAGATGAGCGAAGCCGAGCGCGACGCGGTGCGCAGCCGCATCCGAAAAGTGCCGTCCGGGGAGGCGGCAGCAAATGACGCAGGCGCTAAGAACTCGGGTGTGAATTCATAAATGCGCCTGGGCGGACGAGCTGCGACGTCCCCGATGCCCGGAAAGCGACCGATAACCGATTCAGGACAACGCGTCGCGAGGGGCCAGACTCGGACATTCTGCACTGCAAAAGCATTGCTGAAATTCTTATCAATTTGGTTTTCGTTTTTGCCTCATCCCATTTGGGCGCCAGTCGCCCATCTGCGTGTTGCTAACGCCGCGCGCCAGAGAGGATCGCGGCTTTCTTCTCATCGTATTCCGGCTTCTGGATTTCGCCTTTGGCAAAGCGCTCATTGAGGATTTGCAGCGCCGAATGGGTCGGGTCACCCCAATCGTGGGACATCGGGCCCCAGTGATGCCGCGCGCCCATGCAACCGCGCGCGAAGAAGAAAATGATCACGAAGAGGAGAACCAGAAACAGGAGCATCATTGGAAACATTCCCCAAAATGGCCAGCCACTGTCATAGCCATAGCCCCACATATGCCACGGACCAGGTCCGTAATAATTCTGCGGCGGAGTTGTTGGTTGCTGCTGTGTCTGGGCGATCGCTTGCAGCGGCGCGATCAGCACGCTGAAAGCCAGTAACCGAATCATCGAGAGGTTTGTCCTCATGACCAGTTTCCTCCAATGCTAGAACGAGCTAGATTGAGCCTAAATGCGGCGGTTAATTTCGCGTTGATGTACATCAATTACTCGCTGCCACCGTATGATTTCAATCATGCGGCGATGGCTGCGGCTAAACTAACGGAACGGCCGTCATTTCTCCAACGAGAGAGGAGACGCCATGAAACGCCTCAGTTTTGTTGCTGTCATCGTTTTTGAAGCGGTCATTTCGTTGCATCGCACTAGGTGACGCTCCGGGCCAACAGCTGACATCGACGCTAGTCGCTGGCGGTTGGATATAGCACCTTGGCGAGCGCTCCAAGGAGCATCAATGCATCGGCCGTCCCGTCTGCCTCGCCTTTTTCAAAATCGCGTTCGGTGAGGCCCATCCTATTGGTCACGTGCGCGAGGCAAAGCACCGTTTTGTTCCGCTTTTGCGCAAATGTATAAAGCGCGGCAGCTTCCATCTCGACCGCCAGCACGCCCTTTTTACGTGCCGCCGTTACCGCAGTGGCAGTTTCGCGAAATGGCGCGTCGGTCGTCCAGCTCGGTCCGACATAAGCGCGCAAGCCTGCGTCTGTGGCGGCACTTATGGCCGTTTCGACGATATGAGGGGCCGCCTCGGCAAAAGTATCAGGAGACGCGTAATGGTAGCTGGTGCCTTCATCGCGTACTGCGCGATCAATGACGACGAAATAAGGTGGATCGCCCGCTGGAACGATTTGGCCGGCCGAAGTTAGACTGATTAGGACACGGCATCCGCACGCAAACAGCTCCTCGGCAACCAATACCGCGAAGGGTGCCCCGACAGCGCATCCGATGATGCCGGCGGTCTTGCCGGCGAGCGCAAATTCGTAAAGTTCAGTATGATAACAGGGCCACACAGCGGACGGCGTTGCTTGTCCGGACTTTCTGAGGCGGCGAACAATGTCGCCGTCAGGATCGAGAATACAGAGCGGCGGTACGCCGGCAACCGGTAACCCTTTCTGTCGGCGCGCCTCGCGCAAAAGCGCAGACGGCTCAAACACTGAACGCTCGTTCGGATCATCCTTGTTGTCGAGAATAGGGGCCGATGACATATAAGCTCCTGACGGGTTCCTTCAGGCGGCGAGGGAAAATAGACGTGAGCACGATTGAAAGACAGGCCCACTGGCAAAACGTCTATCAAAACAAGGGTGAGCGGGACGTCAGTTGGTTTCAGGAGAGCCCAGCGATTTCGCTCGACCTCATCCGAGCAACCGGAGTCGATCATGAGGCGTCCATCGTCGATATTGGAGGCGGAGCATCTCGTCTAGTCGATGTGCTCGTTGCGGAAGACTTCCGCTTGGTCACTGTCCTCGACCTCTCGGAAAAGGCACTGGCAACATCACGGGAAAGACTAGGCGCACGCGCTAAAAACGTGGCTTGGATTGTCGCAGAGGTGACGATATGGGAGCGAGCCAAAAACTACGACCTTTGGCACGATCGCGCCGCCTTTCATTTTCTGACCGAGCCAAGCGATCGTGCTGCATACGCCGAATGCGTGCGAAAGGCAGTGCGTCCAGGCGGACACGTTATCATCGGAACGTTTGCACTGGATGGGCCGGAGCGATGCAGCGGTCTGCCGGTCATCCGGCACGATGCCACTTCGCTTGCCGCCGTGCTCGGCCACTCATTCAAATTCAGAGAGAGCCGCCGACACGACCACGTGACGCCCGGCGGCAATATACAGCGGTTCCAATTTAGCTGGTTTCAGCGCGCAGCATAAAGGTTTAGAAAATGCGACCGGATCCATTGAGTGATGCGCTGTCGTTTCTCGCAGATGCAAGCTGGCCGAGGCCGGTATTTTGGCTTCTGCTCCTAGCGAGCGCCGCAACCGCTGTGCTTGCTTGGCGGAGCGATCCGGCGCAGCGCTCGATCAGGCACATTGGTATCTGTCTGCTCCGCATCGTCATTGGCACAATGTGGTGGCAGCAGTCGCTTTGGAAGGTGCCACCTCACTACGATTGGGGGCTGATCCACTGGATGCAAGAGATGGTTGAGCACGCCTCGACACAGCTGCAAAGCGTCCTCGTGCGGGACATAGTGCTGCCCAATATTGCGATATTTGGGCCGTTGGTATACGCGATTGAGGTTGCGATCGCCGCATCGCTGATACTCGGATTAGCTACCCGCCTCGGCGCGTTGCTGGGTGCATTAATGGCAATCAATCTCTGGCTGGGGCTCTACGACGCACCTGGCGAATGGCCCTGGACCTACATGTTTTTGGTGGTCCTGCAGCTAATCTACTTGATCGATCCGCCGGGGCGTAGCTTGGGTATTGATGCTTTTCTATGGCGACGCAAAGAAAAGTCCCGCGAAAGCACGATTGTGCTCTCCCTTGTTGCTTGAGAAGTTGAGTCATCCTCTCAAGCCGGTGAGGTCAGGTTCGGGTCGTTCGCGACGGGGTCGAGCGAGCAGCAAGCCCGGCGATGTTCGCTCAGCCCAGACAGCGGAAGCAAAATCAAGCTCGCGGCAAATGACCTTGCCTTCATCGGACTTGCAGCCATGAAACTATCTCTACGCGTCAATGAGTTCGCGCTTCAGCGGCGCGCGTCGTTAATCGCCCGCCACACCCGCTCCGGCGTCGCCGGCATTTCGACGTGGCGCACGCCGAATTCGGCCAGCGCATCGACGATGGCGTTGACGACGACGGCGAGCGCCGGCACCGTGCCGCCTTCGCCCGCCGGGCGGATGCCGAGCGGATGCGTCGACGACGGCACTTCGCTCAACTGTGTTGCGTAGAACGGCAGGTCGGCGGCGCGCGGCATGGCGTAATCCATGAACGAGCCCGCGAGCAATTGCCCGCTCTGCGGATCGTAATGCGCATGTTCGAACAGTGCCTGGCCGACGCCTTGGGCGATGCCGCCGTGGACCTGGCCGTGGATGATCAGCGGATTGACCGCACGCCCGACATCGTCGACCGCGGCATAGTTGACGAGCCTGACGCTGCCGGTTTCGGGATCGACCTCGACCTCGCAGACATGCGCGCCATAGGGAAAGCTCGCCTCGGCCACGGTCTCGTCGCAGGCGGCATAGAGCGGCCCGGCTAAATCGTCCGGCAAATTCTTGCGTTCGGCCGCGGCGCGCGCCACCTCGAACAGGCCGACCGCGTGGTTGGTTCCTTTCACGGCGAAGCGGCCGTTCTTGAATTCGATATCGGCCGCGGCGGTTTCCAACAAATGCTCGGCGATGCGCATGCCTTTCTCGATGATACCGTCGGACGATTTCTTGATGACGATAGAGCCGAGCCGCATGCCGCGGCCGGAATGCGCGCCGCCGCCGACGGTGACGCGATCGGTGTCGCCGGCGACGAAGCGCACGCATTCGATCGGCACGCCGAGCCACTCGGTGACGAGTTGCGCGAAGCTCGTCTCGTGGCCTTGGCCTTGCGAGACGATGCCGATGACGAGCTCGACGGCGCCCTCGGGCAGAACCGTGATCTCGGCCTTCTCGCGCGGCACGCCGGTCGAGATATCGACGTAATTGCCGACGGCGATGCCGCGATATTTGCCGCGCTTTTTCGCCGCGGCGCGGCGTTTCTTGAAGCCGGCCCAGTCGCCGAGTTTCAGCGCCATGTTCATGCCGCCGATATAATCGCCGTTGTCGTATTCCACGCCGAACGGATTTTTGTAGGGCATCTCGCGTTCGGTCACGAGATTGCGTTTGCGGATGGCGACGCGGTCGAAGCCGCACTCGCGCGCGGCGAGATCGATCAGCCGTTCCATGACGAAAATCACTTCCGGCCGGCCGGCGCTTCGATAGGGCCGTGTCGGCGAGGTATTGCTGAGCGTGGCGCGAGCGCGAAAATGCGCCGCCGGCATGCGGTAGATGCTCGACATCATCTGCACGCCCTTCTGCACCATCGCGAAATTGGTGGTGTGGGCGCCGAGATTGCCGAGATTGGAGCCGCGGATGGCGAGAAACCGGCCGTTGCCGTCGAGCGCGAGCTCGGCTTCGACCGCGAGGTCGCGCGCCTGATAGTCGCTCAAGAACGACTCGCAGCGCTCGATGATCCATTTCACCGGCC
Source organism: uncultured Alphaproteobacteria bacterium (assembly GCA_963823225.1). Lineage (GTDB taxonomy): Bacteria > Pseudomonadota > Alphaproteobacteria > Rhizobiales > Xanthobacteraceae > BOG-931. Next base: position 949,194 of record CAWGKM010000003.1, read on the forward strand.
TGCCGAGCTTGCGCGCCGCCCACGCCACCAGCGCGAATTCGGCATAGATCATGCCGCGGGTGCCGAAATTGCCGCCGACGTCGCCCATCAGCACGCGGACTTTCTCCGGCGGCACGGCGAGGATGGCGGCGAGATCGTTCTTCAGGCGAACTGCGCCGCCGTTTCCGGCGTAAACCGTAAAACGTCCCGTCGCGACATCGAATTCGGCGAGCGCGGCGCGCGGCTCCATCGGCACGCCGGTGACGCGTTGCACCCAGGTCTCGAACCGCGTCACATGCGCGGCGCGGGCGAAGGCGGCGTCGGTCGCCGCCGCGTCGCCGATCTCGGCATCGAAGCAGACGTTCGAGCGCGCGGCGTCGTGGACATGCGGCGCATCCTGCCGCGCCGCCGCGACCGTCTCGACGACGGCGGGCAGAACTTCGTAATCGATCTCGACGCGCTCGCCGCCGTCTTTGGCCTCGTGCACGGTCTCGGCGACGACCATGGCCACGGCCTCGCCGACAAAGCGCGCCTTGTCGGCCGGCAGCGGATAATGCGGCGGCTCGAACGGCGCAGTGCCGTCGCTGTTGTGAAGCTTGGTCTCCGCCGGATGCGGCGACCACGGCTTATGCGGAATGGGCTTTAGCCCGTCGGCGATGAAATCGGCGCCGGTCAATACCGCGAGCACGCCGGGCGCGGCCAAAGCCCGATCGCTCGCGATGGCGCGGATGCGCGCATGCGCGTGCGGGGAGCGCACCATGACGGCATGGACTTGGCCCGGCAGATTTTCATCCGCCGTGTAGCGGCCGGCGCCGCGGACGAGCCGTAAGTCTTCGCGGCGGCGGACCGGCTGGCCGATGCCGGAACCGGTGCCGGATTGATTCATCGACATCTCTTACAGTCATTCCGGATCGCCGCGAAGCGGCGAGTCCGGAATCCATAACCACGGTCCGTGACTATGGATTCCGGGCTCCTCGCTTTCGCTCGGCCCCGGAATGACGGGATGTTAATTGAGCAGGACGGATCGCGCCAGCGCCGCGCACGGTCGCGTGTGTGCTGACAACATAGCGCCGCGGATGTAGAGAGAAGGCGGAGGGCGATCGGCGTAAAATCATGTCGGAACGGCTTGGTAAGCCCATGCTCCGCAAGGAGGACCCCGCGCTGCTTTCGGGCCGCGGCCGCTATGCCGACGATCTGCCGATCCCGGTCGGCACTTTGCACGCCCATGTCGTCCGCTCCCCGCACGCTCATGCCGAGATCGTCGGCATCGATGCGCGCGCGGCGTTGGCGCACGACGGCGTGTGGGCCGTCGTCACCGGCGAAGACGTCCGCAAGCTCTCGGAGCCGTTCCTCGCCGTGATCAAAGTGCCGGTGCAGCAATGGGCACTTGCGGTGGAGCGCGTGCGTTATGTCGGCGAGCCGGTCGCGCTGGTGGTGGCGGAAAGCCGCTATATCGCCGAGGACGCGGCCGAGCTGGTGGCGGTCGACTATAAGCCGCTCGCGGCGGCGATCGATCCGAAGCTCGCCTGCGAGGCCGCGGCGCCGCTATTGCATCCCGAAGCCAAGACCAACCAAATCTCGGTGCGCGAATTTTCCTACGGCGATCCCGAGGCGGCCTTCGCGCGCGCCGACCGCCGCGTCGCCATGACGGTGCCATATCACCGTCTGTCGTTCACGCCGATCGAATGCTATGTCGTGGTCGCGCAGCACAACGCCGCCAAGGGCAGCTACGACGTGCTGGCGAATTTCCAGGGGCCGTTTTCCATGCACCCGGTCATGGCGCGCGCGCTGCGCGTTCCGGGGCCGAAATTGCGCTTGCGCATCCCGCCGGATTCCGGCGGCAGTTTCGGCATAAAGCTTTCGGTGTTTCCCTATGTCGTGCTGATCGCGCTTGCGGCGAAAATCACCGGCCGCCCGGTCAAATGGGTCGAGGACCGCATCGAGCATTTGGTCGCCGCAAGCTCCGGACCGAACCGCATCACCGAAATCGAAGCCGCCGTCGCCAAGGACGGCCGCATCCTGGCGCTGAAACTCGATCAGCTCGAAGATTACGGCGCGTTTTTGCGCGCGCCGATGCCGGGACCGCTCTACCGCATGCATGGCGCGGTGACCGGCGCCTACGACATCGCAAACGTCGCGGTGACGAACCGCGTCGTGCTCACCAACAAAATGCCGGCGGGCCTCATTCGCGGCTTCGGCGGCCCGCAGCTTTATCTGGCTTTGGAGCGGCTGATGGCGCGCATCGCGATCGAGCTGAAACTCGATCCGCTCGAGGTGATCCGGCGCAATCTGATCCCTTCGCGAAAATTCCCATACCGGACCGCGGCCGGCGCGCTTTACGATTCGGGCGACTATTTGCGCGCGCTCGAGCTGACCGTCGGCGACGGCCGGCTTGCCGAGCTCAAGCGCCGGCGCGACGCGGCGCGCGCGGCGGGGCGCCGATACGGCATCGGCTTTGCCGCGGTGGTCGAGCCGGCGATGTCGAACATGGGTTATCTGTCGACCGTGATGACGGCTGCCGCCCGCGAAAAAGCCGGCCCGAAGAGCGGCGCGATATCGATGGCGACGGTGAATATCGACCCGCTCGGCGCGGTCACGGTGACCGCCGACGTCACCGTGCAGGGCCAGAGCCACGAGACCGTGCTGGCGCAGATCGTCGCCGCCGAGCTGGGGCTCGCCGCCGACGACGTCGAAGTCGTTTTGGAGATGGATACCGCGAAGGACCAATGGTCGATCGCGGCGGGCACCTATTCGAGCCGGTTCGCCTCGGGCACCGCGGTCGCCGCGCACCTCGCCGCGGTGCAGATGTGCGAAAAGCTGAAAGCCATCGCGGCAAAGCAGCTCAACGTGCTGGCCGAGGACGTCGAGCTGGCGGAGGGAAAAATCCGCAGCCGCTCCAATCCGGACAATGCGCTGCCGTTTGGCCGCGTCGCCGCCACCTCGCATTGGTCGCCGGTGCTGTTGCCCGACGGCATGGCGCCGGCCTTGAGCGAAACCGGCGTGTGGGCGCCGCCCGAGCTCGAGCCGCCGTCGCACGACGATCGCATCAACACCTCGCTGACTTACGGCTTTATCTTCGACATGTGCGGCGTCGAGATCGATCTCGTAAGCTATCAGGTGCGCGTCGACCGCTATGTGTCGATGCACGATGCCGGGCGCGTGCTCAATGCGACGATCGCGGAAGGCCAGATCCGCGGCGCCTTCGCGCAGGGTATCGCGGCGGCGCTCTACGAGGAGTTCGCCTATAACGAGGAGGGCGCGTTCCTAAGCGGCACCTTCGCCGATTATCTGGTTCCGACGGTGAGCGAAATCCCCGAACTCGAGATCCTGCATTTTGCCTCGCCGTCGCCGTTCACCCCGCTCGGCGCCAAGGGGCTCGCCGAGGGCAATTGCATGTCGACGCCGGCGGCCATCGCCAATGCCATTGCCGACGCGCTCGGCGTCAAAGACGTTGTTTTGCCGGCGACGCCGCGGCGCATCCACGCCATGCTGGCGTCATTGCGAGGCGCCCCGACGGGGCGACGAAGCAATCCAGAGCCGGCATCTCCGACTGGATTGCTTCGCTCCGCTCGCAATGACGGATCGGCGACATGAAACCGCGGCCCTTCGATTATGTGCGGCCCGATACGGCCGAGGAAGCGGTGGCGCTGCTTGCCGAATACGGCGAGGACGCGCGCGTTCTGGCCGGCGGCCAGTCGCTCGTTCCGATGCTCAATCTGCGGCTGGTCGACGCCAAAGTGCTGATCGATATTTCGCGCATTGCCGAGCTCGACGCCATCCGCGATCGCGGCGCGTCAATCGAGATCGGCGCCGCGGTGACGCAGAACAAATTGCTGGCGTGGCCGCGCCTTGCGCAAAAACTGCCGCTCGTCGCCGCCGCGCTGCCGTTCGTCGGCCATTTCCAGACCCGCAACAAGGGCACCGTGTGCGGGTCGATCGCGCACGCCGATCCGAGTGCGGAAATCGCGCTGGCGCTGGCCGTGCTCGGCGGCGAGGTGGTCTTGCAATCCAAGCGCGGCAGCCGCGTTCTTGCCGCGGGCGACTTTCAGAAAGACATGCTGACCACGGCGCGCGCCGCCGACGAATTGATCGCCGCGGTGCGATTTCCGGTCACCGGGGAACGCGGCGTCGGCTTTCGCGAAGTGGCGCGGCGCCATGGCGACTTCGCCATCGTCGCGGTTGCGGCCGTGACCGACGGGGGCGGCGCGGTGCGGCTCGGCGTCGGCGGCATGGCCGGACGGCCGCTGCTGCGCCGGATCGAAAACGGCGCGGCGGATATTGCTCAATGGGCCGACGAACTCGAGGGCTACGACGATTTGCACGCCTCGGCGGCGCTGCGGCGCGACCTGTTGCGCAATCTCGGCCCGGGTGTGATCGCGGAGGCCAAAGGAGTGAAAACGTAATGCGCCGCGTGAACAAAAGCGAGCGCGTGGGCATTACGCTCACGCTCAACGGCCGCAAGCTTGCGGCGGAAGCCGAGCCGCGCACGCTGCTGTGCGATTTTCTCCGCCACGGGCTCGGCGCGACCGGCACCCACGTCGGCTGCGAACACGGCATTTGCGGCTCGTGCACCGTGCTGATCGACGGCGTCGCCGCGCGCTCGTGCCTCACCCTCGCGGTGCAGGCCGAGGGCCGCGAGGTCACAACGGTGGAGGCGCTCGCCGCGCCCGACGGTACGCTCAATGCGCTGCAGCGGGCGTTTCGCAACAATCACGCTTTGCAATGCGGCTTCTGCACGCCGGGCATCCTGATGTCGTTCACCGATTTCCTGGCCCGCAAGCCGCACCCGAGCGAAGGCGAAATCCGCGAGGTGCTCTCCGGGCACCTGTGCCGCTGCACCGGCTATGCCGGCATCGTCAAAGCGGTGGAGGAGGTGGCGGGGTCGTAGGGGATTTCCCGTCACCCTGAGGTGCGAGCCATTAGCGCGTTTACGCGCGTCTTCGACGCGCTATGGCGAGCCTCGAAGGGCGACCCTCCTACGCTCGCTCGGCGAGCTTCGGAGGGTGTGAGTCCGCCGAAGCGTGGAGCGCGTAGGTGGACGGCCCAAGCGCCTCGGCCGCATCCTTCGAGGGCCGCTGCGCGGCCACCTCAGGATGACGGTTTGTGAGCTGGGAGATGACGCTCGGCTCCTGTCTTGCTATGAAACCTCTTGCTATGAAACCGGGATAACGATCCGGCCGGTCGGGGCCGTTCGGAGTTCATCATGAAGGACATTCTCGACAAGCTCGAAGCGCGCCGTGCCTCGGCGCGCGCCGGCGGCGGCGAGACGCGCATCGAGGCGCAGCACAAGCGCGGCAAGCTCACCGCGCGCGAGCGCATCGAATTGTTGATGGACCGCGGCTCGTTCGAGGAGCTCGACATGTTCGTCGAGCACCGCTCGACCGATTTCGGCATGGAGAAATCGCACATTGCCGGCGACGGCGTGGTCACCGGCTTCGGCACCGTCAACGGCCGCACCGTGTTCGCCTTCGCCAAGGATTTTACCGTGTTCGGCGGCTCGCTGTCGGAAACGCATGCGGGCAAAATCGTCAAGATCCAGGACATGGCGATGCGCGCGCGGGCGCCGATCGTCGGCCTGTTCGACGCCGGCGGCGCCCGCATCCAGGAGGGCGTGGCGGCGCTCGGCGGCTACGGCGAAGTGTTCAAGCGCAACGTCATCGCCTCGGGCGTCATCCCGCAGATTTCGGTGATCATGGGCCCGTGCGCCGGCGGCGACGTCTATTCGCCGGCGATGACCGATTTCATCTTCATGGTGCGCGACACCAGCTACATGTTCGTCACCGGCCCCGACGTGGTCAAAACCGTGACCAACGAGATCGTCACCGCGGAAGAGCTCGGCGGCGCCTCGGTGCACGCGACCAAAAGCTCGATCGCCGACGGCGCCTACGACAACGACGTCGAGACGCTGTTGCAAATGCGCCGGCTGATCGATTTTTTGCCGGCCAATAATTCCTCCGGCGTGCCGGAATGGCCGTCGTTCGACGACGTCGAGCGCAAGGACATGTCGCTCGACAGTTTAGTACCCGACAACCCAAACAAACCATATGACATCAAGGAGCTGATCTTGAAAGTCGTCGACGAGGGCGACTTCTTCGAACTGTCGGAGGCGTTCGCGCGCAATATCGTCGTCGGCTTCGGCCGCATTGCCGGTCGCACCGTGGGCTTCGTCGCCAATCAGCCGATGGTTTTGGCCGGCGTGCTCGATAGCGACGCCAGCCGCAAGGCGGCGCGCTTCGTGCGCTTCTGCGACGCGTTCGCTATCCCGATCGTGACTTTCGTCGACGTGCCGGGATTTTTGCCCGGCACCGCGCAGGAATATGGCGGGCTGATCAAGCACGGCGCCAAGCTTCTGTTCGCCTATTCGCAATGCACGGTGCCGCTGGTCACCGTGATCACGCGCAAGGCGTTCGGCGGCGCCTACGACGTGATGGCGTCAAAACACATCGGCGGCGACGTCAATTACGCCTGGCCGACCGCGCAAATCGCGGTGATGGGCGCCAAGGGCGCGGTCGAGATCATTTTCCGCGCCGACATCGGCGATCCGGACAAGATCGCCGCGCGCACCCGCGAATACGAGGAGCGCTTCCTGTCGCCGTTCATCGCCGCCGAGCGCGGCTATATCGACGACGTCATCATGCCGCACGCGACGCGCGCTCGCGTCGCCCGCGCGCTCGCCATGCTGCGCGGCAAGACGGTGGAGATGCCGGGCCGCAAGCACGACAATTTGCCGGTGTGAGACCAACGGCTCTTAATCGTGGCTCACTTACAGCGTCATGGCCGGACTTGTTCCGGCCATCCACGTCTTTGACCCGGCTGGGCTTTTAAGACGTGGATGCCCGCGACAAGCGCGGGCATGACGACTCAGAATTTCATTTCTTGCCGCTGGTGTAAGCGCTTGCATCAGTGCATCTGATGCATTATCATCAGATGCATGAGGACCACTCTCGAAATCGACGATGATGTGCTGGCGGCAGCCAAGGAGCTGGCGAAGGCGCAGAATTCAACTGCCGGGGAGGTCATTTCTGACCTCGTCCGCGAGGCGCTTACGCGCGCCGCTGGCACCGAGGGCAGCGAAGCTGCGCCGCACGGCCTGTTGTACAAGGACGGCTGGTATGTGCTGCCCTCGCGCGGCGCAGTCGTGACCAACGAGTTGATCGATAAAATCCAGGAGGAGTTGGATCAGGACGATGCGCGCGCTGCTGGACGTGAACGTTCTACTGGCTCTGATGGATAGCGCGCACGTGCATCACGCCGCATCTCTGGCGTGGTGGCGCAATGAACGCGATAACGGCTGGTCGTCATGCCCGCTGACGCAGAACGGTTTTGTGCGCATCGTTTGCCAAGGAAAATATCCCAAGCGGCCGACGGCGGCTCAAGCGATCGAACAGCTGAGGCTGCAACTCGCCGAGCCAGGCCATGAGTTTTGGCCGGACGATGTCTCGATTGCCGAGGCCGCCCTGTTCGATCGGAGGCATATCCTCGGGCCGAAGCAGATCAGCGATGTCTATCTGCTGGCACTCGCGGTGAAGCACGGCGGCCGGCTCGTCACCTTCGACCGCAGCATTCCGCTGCGCGCCGTGCGCGGCGCCGAGCCGCGGCATGTGGCGGTGATATGATGAAAAGCGCCGAGCGCGGCACTATCGACGACGCGATCATGCCGCACGCCACGCGCGCTCGCGTCGCCCGCGCGCTCGCCATGCTGCGCGGCAAGACGGTCGAGTTGCCGGGCCGCAGGCACGATAATTTGCCGGTTTAGAAGAGATGGTTCGAAAGAATTCGCCAGGGACGGAAATCAGCGCGAAGGGGAGCGCGAGACTCGAGGCGATTGCAAAGGCAACCTATCAGCGAAAAAAGACGACAACCGAGATTATTCCGCCCGATGTTTCCCGTGCTAAAGCGGGAGCGTGGCTAACTCTGCTTTCCCCAATTACAGAATGGGCTGGTCTTAAGGGGGACGCGCTGAACTTTCAACGTCGTCTGCTCCGGATTCAGCAGGAGGAAACTCTCTTTCGTGTTGCACAAGAAGTTCGCGCTAGGGTGGATACAGCGCGCATATCCAAGCCTATTTCTCGAAAGATACTTGTTCCGGCAGTGGAAATGGCCTCGCTAGAGGACGTTACTGATGACGTGATGATCGATCGGTGGGCAAATTTGTTAGCGTCAGCGGCAGAGGATGTAAAGGTACAGCCACGTTTTGGCCTGCACCCGGTTTGGTTGACACCCGCCTAAGCGAATCCCGCCTGCATCTCGAACTCCACGGGACTTAGATATCCGATCGTCGAATGCCGACGCTTCGGATTATAGAAGCATTCAATGTAGTCGAATACGTCAGCCTTGGCTTGGTCGCGCGTGCGATAGGTTTTGCGCGCTGTGCGCTCGGTCTTCAACGAGGAGAAGAAGCTCTCCATCGCCGCATTGTCCCAGACGTTGCCCGCACGGCTCATCGAGCAGACGACGCCGTGGTCGGTCATCAGCTTCTGGAACTGCTCGCTGGTGTATTGGCTACCGCGATCGGAGTGATGCAGTAGCGCGTCGGGCTTGCCTCGTCGCCAGATCGCCATCACCAGGGCATCGGTGACGAGCTGGGCCGTCATCTCAGCACTCATCGACCAGCCGACCGCGCGCCGCGAGAACAGATCGATCACCGCAGCCACATAGAGCCAACCTTCCGCTGTCCAGACATAAGTGAAGTCAGCGATCCATTTGCGGTTGGGAGCGGGCGCTTCGAAGGTGCGGTTGAGCACGTTGGGAGCGACGGCGGCGACCTGCCGCTCACCCAGATCGGGCGGCAGTCGACGCCGGCGCGGACGGGCTTTGAGAGCCTGTAGCCGCATCAATCGCTCGATCCGGTGCAGGCCACATGATACGCCCTCCGCAAGCATGTCGTGCCACACCCGCCTGGCGCCATAGGTTCGATCGCTGGCGAGGAAGCTTGCGCGAACCTTGGCGCCCAACTCCTCATCGCTCCGGCTGCGCTGACTGCGCGGTCGTGTCAGCCAGGCATAGAACCCACCCCGCGAGACACCGAGCGCCCCGCACAACCAATCCGCCGGCCAGATCCCCCGGTGCTTCGCGATGAAGGCGAACTTCACGTCGATTCCTTCGCGAAGTAGGCCGCGGCTTTTTTTAGGATGTCGCGCTCAGCCTTCAGCCTGATCACCTCGCGCTTGAGCTGCGCGATCTCAGCCTGCTCCGGCTTCATCTGACCTTGGCCGGGAAACGCATGCTGCGGATCGTCCGCTTGCGCCTTCACCCAACTGCGCAACTGTGACTGATGCACACTAAGATCCTGCGAGGCCTGGGCATACGACACGCCCCGCTCGTTGATCAGCCGCACAGCCTCAAGCTTGAACTCGCGTGTAAACTTCCGCCTTTCCATGACTCACCTCCGGTCCCATAAAAACACCTAACTCGGTGTCTTCGGAACCGGGTGCAGGCCATTTCATCGGAATTCTTGGAGAGTTGGCTGGCAGTCAAGCTGTATGCTTAGAACGTGTGGCCTTCAATCGCTACAAAGATTTTGACTTCCCAGCTGCCAATTTTGGTAACTCCTTTCTCGATTTTTCTGAACACGGTGTTCGCGAGTTTTTTGAGAATAGATTTCGAGGAAAGCTGCTGAGCAAGAAAAAGGTCAATGCAACAGTAGATAAAATCGTTGACGCCTTTAACACACCTGGCGTGCTGCTGGCTAACGTATTTCTCGAGGGCCAAAATGACGAACCGGGTGGAGTGTATGATTTTGTTGCAGAAACACATATTCACGATGAGGAGAATTTATCCATTTTAGAGTCTCTCGGATTGGTTCGCTATGCGATAATCAATCTTTCTGTGCAGGTGAAAGGTCAAGATCAAGATACAAAGATAGAACTTCACTACTATTACCTCACACTGTTAGGCACCCAATTCTGTGAGGTATGCTCGAAACTTCGTATCCAAGAATTGCGGAAGATTGACGCGGAAGCCCGCAGGAAAGGCGTGCGTTACCAGGATCCTCTTTTTTCGATCACTTAAAGATCCCTAGCTCGGGATGGGTTGAGCGAAGCGAAACTCATCAACAACCGCTCGGCTGCATGGTGGGTTTTGCGGAGCTTGTCATCGGGCGGCGCTTCGCGCCGACCCGTTGGCTCAGCCCGCCTTACAGAATTGTCCACCGTCATGTCATGGCCGGGCTTGTCCCGCCTGCCGACCATAGCATTACCATTGGAAAAGTCGGTGCGCATAACCCTTCGGCGGGCGGCGGCCCGGCCATCCACGTCTTTGGAGCGACGTAAGCAACAAGACGTGGATGCCCGCAACATAGGCGAGCGAAGCGACGCCGTTCTTCGAACGGCTATGTGCGGGCATGACGAGAGGAAAGGCTAAATCCTTCTTACCTCGAGCTTCGCCTTGCGCGCCGCCGCGACCTTGGACTGATCGGCAGCGTCCTTCCAGGCTTCCTGGCTCAAATGGCGGTGCAAAAGGCTACGCGCGGTATCAGACAAAGATTTTCGACGCGCCCTCGCCAATTTGCGCACGCGGTTGTAAGTGCTCGGATCAACATTTCGGATCAATAAGTACGGTATGCTCGGCATGTTCGTTCCCTCATCGCCACCCGCTGAAGCCGATGGCAATATTCGGCGTCGGTGTCGTCACTTTTCACGCCGCATCCGACGGCCGCACCCGGCGGGCGATCTCGGCGCCGTGCTCACGCTCGACCACGGCAATATCGTGCTGGCTTTGCAGGTCGAGCCAAAATTGCGCGCTGTTGCCGAAGTAACGGCCGAGGCGGACCGCTGTGTCGGCGCTGATGGAGCGTCGACCATTCAGGATGTCGGTGATCCGGCCGGACGGCACGCCGATGTCGAGCGCGAGCCGGTTGGCACTCAATTCACGCGCCGTTATTTCGCGCTTCAACAGACGGCCCGGATGTGCGGCAGCAGGCATGGCTTTTATCCTTTGTGGTAGTCCACGATCTCGACGTCATAAGCGTCACCCTTGCGAAATTCGAAGCAAATGCGCCAACGTTGATTCACGGTCATCGCCCACTGATCTTTGCGTTCGCCTTTCAGCTTATGCAGGCCGACGCTTTTAAGCGGACTGAGGTCGCTCAGCGCCTTGGCGACATTCAAAGCCAGCAGAAGGTCGCTCGCCGCCTCGAAATCGAGCCCGCGAAACTGGTTCGGCCGTTCGCCTTCCCAGACCTTGCGGGTCACGGAATTGCGCCACGAGCGGATCATGGCATAAATATACTACGTGAAAGGGTAAACCGCAAACAACCACTGCGTCTCTGTCTCGGTGACAAAACCTTTGACACTCGTCACCATTTCGGTTATATTCGGTGCGAATCAAATCTCGCCCAAAAGGACGCCGCCGGGTGACGCCGGCGGACAGGGGCGAGGCGGTTCCCGCGGGCGGGGCTGTCACCCCCGCTCCCGGGCGGCTCCGGGTAGAAACGCCCGGCCGGCACGACGACCGGCCTGCGGGCCTGATCGCCCGCTGCACCGTAGGACGGCCGGGAGCGGGTAACGCCCGTCCCTACCTAGTACCGTCCCGGGAAGCGCGTGACTGGAGTTGAGCGGTGGCGTTCGGTCGCTGCCGCAAGCGCCGTGGTGGAACGCCGGCAGGCGAGCGCGCCCGACAGCGGAGGGCGGCGCAAGCCGTCACTCCGTGGCGCGCGGCCGTGCCCGCTGGCACGGCAACATGAAACACTGCGTCTGCCGGCGTTCCGCTTCCTTTATTTTTCGTCATTGCGAGCGCAAGCGAAGCAATCCAGTTCTTCCGCTAAGGCTGGATTGCTTCCACCTACGCGCTCCGCGCTTCGGTGGACTCAAACCCACCGTAGCTCACGAAGCGAGCGAAGGTGGGTCGTCGCTTCGCTCCTCGCAATGACGCGCTGTTTGACATTGCGGCTTGCAAGACTCGGACGTGGATGCGTCGCGAGAACGAGAGTGCATTATCCACCCGACGAACCCGTGAGAGCATGTGTCATGCCCCGCGAAGGCGGGGCATCCAGTACTCTCGGACGGATGGTGATTACTGGATCGTCCGCCTTCGCGGACGATGACAAGGCAGGGAGACCGAGCGAAGGGTGGTGGAGGGGGCGTCTGAGGTGGAGCTTCATTTCCGTCGCAGAAAAATCGTCGGAGCCCGCGCCCCTGCCACCATCCTTCGCTCGCTTCGCGAGCTACGGCACAGCCGACGCTCTGCGTCGGCGTACTTTAACTTAAAGAACGGCGGCCGAAGGCCGCCTATGCCCACTCCCCGCAACGGGGTCCCCGCCGCGTTCACGCGGCGGGGTGCCCCTCGCGGGGCGGGATGTTTCCTCTCCCGCAAGCGGAGAGGGCAGCGTAAGATGTCGCGCACAAAACGATCGGCCGGAAACATGCGAAATTTCATCACTGCGATTGCGCTCACGCTCCTCGCCTTCCTCGCCCCCGCGCGCGCCGATAATTTTCCGTCGCGCCCGATCACGCTGATCGTGCCGTTTCCGCCGGGCGGCTCGACCGACCTCGCCGCGCGGCTGATGGCCGATAAGATGGGCTCGGCGCTCGGCCAGCCGGTCATCGTCGAGAATATCGGCGGCGCCGGCGGCTCGATCGCGGTGGGGCGGCTCGCGCGCGCCACGCCCGACGGCTACACCATCGACATCGGCCAATGGGACACCCATGTCGGGGCCATCATCTACAACATCAATTACGACTTAACGACCGACTTCGCGCCGATCGGGCTCGTCTCGATCAATCCGCAGCTGCTGCTGGCGCCAAAGGCGTTTGCGGCCGATGACATGAAGACGCTGATCGCGTGGATGAAGGCGCATCCGGGCGACGCCAAATTCGTCAATCAGAATGCGACGGCGCAGGTCGGCGGGCTGCTTCTGCAAAAGCTCACCGACACCAAAGTGCTGTTCATTCCCTATCGCGGCGCCGGTCCGGCGATGACCGACCTGATCTCCGGGCAAGTCGATCTTTTGCTGGTGCAGGGCGCGGTGGCGCTGCCGCAGGTGCGCGCCGGCACCATCAAGGCGCTGGTCAATCTGGCGCCGCAGCGCTCGCCCTCGATGCCGGATATTCCGAGCGCCGACGAAGCCGGCGTGCCCGGCTTCTACATGCTGGGCTGGTTCGGCTTCTTCGCGCCCAAGGGCACGCCGCCCGACGTCATCGCCAAGCTCAATACCGCCATGGTGGCGGCGCTGGCCGATCCCGCGTTGCGGGCGAAATTCGCCAATTTCGGCCTCGACGTCGCATCGCGCGAGCAGCAGACGCCGGAAGGCCTTGCCGCGTTCCACAAGGCCGAGATCGAGAAATGGCGGCCGATCATCAAAGCGGCCGGGATACGCGGGGAGTAATAATCTCCCTCTCCCCGCGCAGCGGGGCGAGGTGTAGGGAGGAAACATCATGCCCAAAGCTTTTTTCATGGTGCGCGCGGTGGTCGCCGAAGGCTTGCGCCAAAAATTCGATCATTGGTACTCGACCGACCACCTGCCGCGCGCGATGAAGGTTTTCAGGGCGGAGAAGGGCTGGCGGTTCTGGAGCACGGCGGATGCCGGCGTGCATTACGCGGTCTATCAATTCGCCGATAAGGCCAAGCTCGACGCGGCGATGAAGGACGAGGTTTTAAAGCCTTTGATCGCCGACTTCGACAAAAACTTCCCGACGGTGGCGCGCACGCGCGATCTGTTGAACTTGGCCGAGGAGCGCAGCGCGGGAAAGATGTGACGCAATATAGTGAGCTATTGCGAGAGAAGACGGAAGATTGGCTGAATCTGCAAGTCGCCCGTGGTCGTTTTCAACGCCAGCAGCTGAGACAAGATACTGAAAGTGCGCTTGGTATTTTCCGCGCCGTCGATGGGAACGCAATAGATGCCGAGGTCGAGCGTGGCGCTGACGAAACATCCGGCCGGCTGTCCTTTGTAGACTGTGAGCACGTGGGGATCGTCGGCCGTCGGATCGACCATGCTGTTAATATCGAACCTAATATCGACGTTGTCAGCATCGGATTTGTGCTGATCGTGCATGAGCCTGCCGAGAAAATTATAAATGGAAAATGTCGAGCGGGTTCCGATCTCGATCGAATGTGATATTCCCAAGGCGTGAATGTCCCATACCAGCTTTCCGGTCTTCATTTTGGGATTCACTTCCACCCTTAGCTTTTGAGCGCCGGACGACGTGTTCGCACCGGATTGAACGCCTTTTTTGGGTGATGATGCCGAGGACCACGTGCTACCACACGCCGGGTAATAGCTCACATGCTTCAGCGCCGCTGGGAGCTTTTGTTGGGTCGCGTGCTCATACTCATCCTGTGCGCGATTGGCGAGCGCATCGTCAAAACAGAGGCGGCCTTCGGAGGTTGGCGATTTTGGCGCGGTCGTGCTCGGGCTCGAAGCCGGTGCTGCGGCCGGCTTTGCGGCTGCAGCCGGCTTTGCGCCTCCAGTGCTCGATGCTACCGCAATGGGTCTTACCTCGGAGCTCAAGCCGGACAAAAGCGCGAACAGGACCAAATCCTGAAAGCAAATCTTGTCTCCGCCCGGCTCCAGCGGATGGCCGTAGAGTTGGCGGCTGATTTCGGCAGGAACGTCAACGCATTGCTTTTCGGGTTTCGGATCATTGTAGACGATGAATGAATAGGGGCTCTGGGTGCCATTCAGCGGCTTCATGCTGACGTAGTCGGTGAACAGCCGGAATAACAATTCACGTGGGTAGCCCTGCCGCTGAAACTCGTAAAGGTTCGTGTAGTCGACCGGCGACAACAGGGCATCATAAAAGTCCTGCGTGTCCAAATTTTGGACGCTGATTGAACCGTTGGCCATGGCGCTGCCGGTAAGCGCGCCGCTGCCGTAGCTGAATTGCTTTTGCGCGTTTGTGCGATACGGTCCTTCGACGAACGCGGGTGAACTCGCCGCTGCGGAAACAGTCGCCGAGCCCGAGTATGCGTTATAGATGAGAAAATTCAGCGGCTGATATTCGCTGGCGCGGGCGATGTTGAGAAGGATGGCTTCGTTTTTGGCCCAGTCGGTCGACCGATTGTATTGGGCGTATCGGGAGTTGGTTGTGAGATCGACAACCTCGGTGCACGCGGCAAGATAACCCGCCGCGAACACGACCACCGCAATGCGATGCCACGGACGCAACTGACAGCTCCACCCGCCCTGTTGAACACGAGCGGTTCCCAACCGATAGTCTGCACAACCGCAAATTAACGTCAAGATTGAAATAGCGCCAGGCGCAGCAGTAACGTGTAAGCGGCGCGACGCGCCGCGCAACCGCCGTGCTGCGGTCCGCCGCGGTTTTACCGCCAGCCGCCGCCGCCGTTCACATAGACCGTGTCGGCGGTTATGAACGGGCAGGCGTCCGAGCACAGGAATAGCACCAGCTCGCCGATTTCCTCCGGCTCACCGAAGCGGCCCATCGGCACGTCGTCGAGGAAGCGCTGGACGAGTTCGGGCGACGACCCCGCTGCATCCTGGAACGGCGTTCTGATCGGACCCGGCGAAATCGACACGGCGCGGATGCCTTGGTTGGCGAATTCGCGCGCCACGCCCATGGTCATCGACACCACCGCGCCCTTGGCCGCGGCGTAATGGATCGACGCGCCGGGACCGCCGCGGCGGTGCGCCATGCTCGCCATATTGACGATGACGCCGTGCTGGTTTTGCAGCATATGCGGCAGCACCGCCTGCATGCCGTAGAGCGTGCCGTTGACGTTGAGCGCGAAGGTTTTCGCCATCAGCGCGTCGTCGATGTCCAAAAACTTGGCGCGGCGGATCGCGGCGCCCGCCGAATTGAACAAGAACTGCACGGCGCCGAAGGCGTCGATTGCGCGCCGCACCATCTCGCCCACTTGCGCGCGCGAGGTGACGTCGATGTGCAAGGCCAGCGCCTGGCTGCCCTGGCCGTTGACCGCGGCGGCGGTGTCGCGCGCGCCCTTCTCGTTAATGTCGGCGCAGACGACGTTGGCGTGCTCGCGCGCGAAAATCAGCGCCGTGGCGCGGCCGATACCGCTCGCCGCGCCGGTGACGATGACGGTTTTGCCGGCGAAATAATCCAGTGTCTTCGGCATGGCACGCTCTCCCGTCCGCTTGCGTTTGCCGCACGGGGGCGATTGTGCCCGGTTGCCCGGCAAGCCACAATCCGGCCCCGACGATGACAGTTCGAGCGTGGGGAGAATTCCATGACGACGCTCAAACCGATCGAGTATGGCGAGGCCTCGCGGAAAATCCGCGCCGTGTACGACGACATCAAGCGGACGCGGCGGGTCGAGGACGTCAATAATTTTTGGAAATATCTCGCGCACGATCCGGCGACGCTGGAGCGCACCTGGGCGAGCGTCAAGGACGTCATGGCGCCGGGCGCGCTCGATGCGCTCACCAAGGAGATGATCTATGTCGCGGTCAGCGTCACCAACGGCTGCGGCTATTGCATCGCCAGCCACAGCGCCGCGGCGCGCAAGGCCGGCATGAGCGAGGCGATGTTCGGCGAGCTGATGGCGGTCGTCGGCATGGCGAACGAAACCAACCGCCTTGCCAACGGCTATCGCGTGCCGATCGATCCGGCCTTCGAATAGCGCGGCGGCTGGAAGCCGAACATTTCAGTCAAATCCAGCGAAAATACCTGCATGCGTCTTAGCCGGCCTGCAATGGCGCTTTGTTATGGCATTGCGCCGAATAGGCGACGGCCGCCACAGCGGGCGGCAGCCGCAATCAAGGGCCGTGGCTTATGCATTCGAGAAATTCCGCCGACCGACGCCAAGCGCGACGGCGGCTTATCAACCGCATGGCAAAAATCCAGCTCGGCAACGGCACGCTGCCGCGCGACTGTCTCATTACCGACATTTCCACGGGTGGCGTGCGGCTCTACGTCGAGGGGTTCGACGTTCCGGATAGCTTTGTGCTGCTGCTCTCCGGCGAGGATTTGGCGAAGGAGTGCAGCTATCGGGTGGTGTGGCGGCTCGGCTATGAAATCGGCGCGCAGTTCGTCGGCCTGGTCCGCCGCGCCGGGATTGCGGCGCGGCATTAACATGCTGTGGCAAACGGCCCCGGCGGAAACCGGGGCCGTTCTTTCAGTCTCCCGATCAGGCAGCGTTCGCGCGTTGCGCTAATGCTGCGTCGGTGTATTCGGCGCCGGAGCGATGGGCGGTGGCGCAGTCACCGCCGGCGCAGGCGTGGCACTCGGCGGCAATACGGTGGTCGGCGCCATACGGGTCGCTGCCGGCGGCGCCATCGTGTTGGCCGCCATATTGGTTCCGAGGTGTGCCGGCTTGTGACCGGCGCCCAGCGCCAGCACCAAAACAATCGCCACGAACACCGCGGCAGCGATCCAACCCCACATGGCGCTAGCGGCGCGCACATTCGGATCCAGCTTGGGATCGTTACGGAATGGATCATCCGGGTTGTGAAAATCGAGATTCGTGGTCCGATAGTCGGACATATAATTAGACATGATGGGTCTCCCGCCATCGTTGGTGCGAGGGATAACTGGATGTGGCCGCTTCCGTTCCCCGGGTTGCGTGGAATACCGCGGCGGAAAACCCGGCATAACGATGGAACCCGGCGAAAGTTCCGCCGCAGTGACTTTTGCGGCGAAGCGACTATTGTGCCGGCAGCGCGCTCGTAGCTCAGCTGGATAGAGCACCAGACTTCGAATTTGGGGGTCGGGAGTTCGAATCTCTCCGAGCGCGCCAGCGAATTCAATAACCTGGCGTCTGCCGCAGAGGTTCTGGGGTTCCTATGGGCTCGGGCGTTTGAAAGTGACAGAGCTTTTCAATTTCTGCCTACAATCATAGTCCACTGGCGAACCCAGAGGATGTCGGCTCAACGCCGCAGTTGAGATCCTACGATTCAGTTCATTGGGCTGCAGTTTTGTCTTGGACCAACTTCTCTGCACACGCCCTGGCCAGGTGGTAGTCCGAGGAGGCAGCCCCCGGCTGTGTCGCCCAGCCGCCCTTCTGCAAGTAATCACCTTGTTCCCAGTTCGAAGAGATCTTTTGCAGCACTGCCAGGTTCGCTTTCGCATCGCCGTTCTGCAGGAATTTCTCCACGCAGATCGGCGTGAGGGCTGCCACAACGGCGGTATCAGCCCGCTCGGCCGCAAGTCTGTTGGCGGTGCCGCCAGTCATCCAGCCGCCCCAAGAAAACCCGATAACCATAGACGCGACGGCGCCGGTGGCTATTCCTTGGAGGAGACGAGTTCGCGACTCGCCCCGTAGAATTGAAGGAACTTGCATGGCTTTTGCCTTTTCGATGAGAGGGATGCGCGCTGCAAGCAACGTGCAAACGCACCGGCACGGGTGCTATTAGCACCCGTGCCGAACGCAACTCTACTTAAAGGATTATGGTGCCTGCCGACGGCACTGGCGCTGCCAACTAGAAATAACGGAGACTTCGGTACGTCTCCGATTTATAGGCAGCTTTCGGACAAGCGACCGCTTGCCTCTCTATCGACATGGGGTGCCGAATGAAAAACACAATAGGGATCGAGAAATAAAGCGCCGGTCCGGGACTGTTTTGGACGATCTGCGATTACTCGATGCTGGGTCTACCGGGTACCGGACAATGATTTTGCCGACAGCGGGTTGCATGTCATGCGTCTTATGCGCCGCGCATCAATATAAAGCTTCCCTTATTCGGTGGGGGTGTTACAAGGAAACAGGAACGATTCGTGCTCCAGATGTGGACCATAGCGAATCGTTCCATAATCCGATCGCCATAATTCCATTACCTCTTCGCGTCACAGCGATGGGGAATGAGGGAGATTACCATGACGACGATACTAACCAATCGTCGTTCCAAATTTGGGATGACCTGCGTCCGATGCAGTAACGAGTTGATTGCCCCCGAATGGTCTGAGTATCGGAATGAGCGGCAAGTTCGTCATCTTTGGCACTGCTGGGGATGTGACTTCCGCTTCGAGTTTGCCGTCTCGTTTCCGGCCGTCTCCGGGTCAATGAGGGATATCAAGACAGGGGACGTTATCTATGCGTCGTTGTTCCCGTCACTGCTCGTCGCATAGGCCAGGCAAGGTAAGAGCAGACATCACGACGAGCCCACGTCACGGCCGCTTGTAACCCGAAGCCGGCATCGCCTTCTCCTTGACGCCTTTGTCCGTCGGCAATAACCGACTCTCACTAGATCGCGGAGCTATCGCTTTAAGCGAAAACGCTTTCCGAGAGCGTAAGCTGGCTTTCAGGTGCAACGCGCTCGTGCTTTTCGGCGATGCTCTTGATGCGGTAGCACGGATCGTCGGGATCTCGGTCCGAGGCGGGGACGAGATGGCGAATTTCATAGGGACCAAGGGCTGATGATCGAAACACTGCCGGCTCCAGCTCGACTATTTGACCGACATTGAACTTATGCGCCATCAGGCGTTCCTTTCGTCAAATTGGGTTTTAGAAATACAATCTGCGGGTTTCTCTTCATCCTTGTGGTCATGCAAGAACCGGGCTATCTGGCCTCGCAGCGTGATCGTTTGTAGTACGTCCCCCAGCGAGCCTGCGGTATCGAAAAGCTCGCGTTGCAGCTTCGTCGGGATCGTGTTCCACTGCATGATGACGGCCGCTCCGAGGCACCGCAGAATATGCTCCTCGATCTCTGCGACAGGCTTGCGGTCGAGCCGCTTTCCAACGGCCCCGTCTTCGGAAGGTACGTCTTGCGAACGGATCATTTTGTCGAAATTGTTCGCCAGCCAGTCTTCATTTTGGGCCAACTGACTGAAGCTTTCCATTGATCGCTCGAATTTGCGGATTTCGCTCGGAACGTCGGTATTTTTGATTGATTTACCGCTTTCTGCCGCTTTCATGCGAAATTGCTCTGCCGTGAACATGGAAATTCCCTCCGTGACATGGGCCGAACGCGCTGCCGCTCGACGATGCCGTAATGTCTGATTATTGGATGTCGCAACGGTATATGGGGACGATCACGTCGAATTGCGACGTCCACTACGCGATTCCTGAAATTGGCTAGTCCTCGGTGATTTGCCTTTTTGGCCTGGAACAGGCGAACCTTATTTATTTCGATCAAACGCTCAACCACCCCTGTGGTTACCGCAATTCATCTCCATATATGGGTCTTGTTTGAATGATTCACATTCAGATGATGTTTCATGGATATTTTGGAGATATTTAAATGACAGACGCACCGTCGAATACGGCCGCAAACACAAACAGGGCCGCTGCAAGTTCCAAGACCCCCGCCGAGACCAAGCAGATTGTTCTCAAGGAGATCGGCGCAAAATGGAGCAAGTTCTCCGCGCAGGATCTGTCCGCGCTCAAGGGCAGGGATGATCTCGTCACTCAGGTCGTTGCCAAGTATAGCCTCGAGAAGTCTCAGGCTCAGCGCGACGTTGACGCCGTGTTGAAGGGACGCCAGATCTAACGCGAGCTCAATCACGAGATCGAGGCCGCTTTGCTGCGGCCTCGATCAGCACTGGATGCAACCGCAGCCGAAACGGGGGCCCAAGTCATCGGAGGAAAAGCCATGGTAGAAAAAGTCATGGTCGGACAAGTGGCGGTCGAACAAGTGGCGGTCGAACAAGCCATAGTAAGATTTGATTATAAGGCCGAAGCGGAGCTGTTCCCTAGCCGCCATCGAAAATCCAGGCGACAACCAATTGGGTATAGGCGGTTTGGCCACGCGGCGGACGCCATCCGCTTCGCAATCGAAGAGCTTCCACCTGAGTTTCTTCTGGGAGCCTGTCTCGAAGTCGACGAGGAGAGATATGACAGGGGAGGAATTCGTCGCCTGTACGAGAGCATGGACTATCCCCTGATCCGCGGCGCGGCGGCTTAGCGCGATGACCACGCGCTCGCACAGCAAATCCGTCGTCTTCAGTCATCCATTTGAGCTGAAAGGTGTCGATCGAACCTTGCCGCCCGGAGACTATCGAGTCGTGACGGACGAAGAACTGATCGAAGAATTGTCATTTCCCGTCTATCGCCGCGTGTCCACCATGATCTTCGTGCCGGGCGAATTCTGCTTCCTCGGTCGAGATGGTGGCCATTGATCCTCAAGAACTTCAGGCGGCTCAAGAACGCGACCTAAACCATGACGCTTAATTTTCCAAATCAAAGCCGCTTTTATGATGCAACGCGGCGTGCCGTGCGGTTCTGGGGGCATGATAGCGCAATGGAGGCATCGTTTTTCGTCAATGCCGATGCGTTGAAGAGAATTAGACCCGACATGAGTTTCGATGAGGTTGGACTTCTCAGCGCGTTTGATTCGAACCGCAAATTGATTTATGCGACCGCAGCTAAGGTTTATGAGCACGGTCGTAAAGGGTCTTACGACCTGATTGCGGCTGATTTTTTACCATAGTTTTCCGGCTACTATGTTCGGATGTGACGTTGTTTGTTATGTTTGATGACGTCTGCTTTTGGCGCCGTCGGAGAATTTCCGGCACGACGGCGCCACCGAGGCGCGTCATCGGTTAGGCGCCCCGGCGTTTGCTTGCTGCGCGTAGATCCGTACGGAGATTCCCAACAGCATCGAACGATTTCAAAAAACTTGAAGCAGGCTTCGAATTTGGGGTCGGGAGTTCGAATCTCTCCGAGCGCGCCAGCATATTGGTTTGACTTGGCCGCTCGATTCCACTTTACCGTCACCCCGGCGCGTTCGACCGCCTCGGCCGATTTGGCGGTTTCGGCTTTGACGAACGCGGTGATATCGGCGAGCGGCCTGTCGCACGGCAGGCCGGCGGAAGCCTCGATGCGTTCCCTCACCGTCGGGTCGGCGAGCGCTTTTCTCGCTTCCGCGTTGAGCTTCTCGACGATCGGCTGCGGCGTTGCTTTCGGCGTCTCCATGTGTTCACGTCCCATCTGTTCACGTCTCATGTGTTGATATTCGATGTCTTGATGGCGCGCGGTCGGGAGATGAACGATCCAACCGGCGAAAAGCACGCGGACGCTTCCAGCGTATCGGTTGCCGGGCGCACCAATCTCGAGCCAATGCGGGGCCGGACCGAGAACGTGCCGCGCGGCATCCTGATGATGGTCATCGCGACCGTCTTGTTCGCGAGCTCGTCGGCGGCGAGCAAATGGCTGGTCGGGATTTATCCGGTGGGCGAGGTGCTGTTCCTGCGCTCGCTGTCGTCGTTCGTCGCCTGCGCCGCGGTGATGCTTCCAGTCACCGGTTTGTCGGTGTTCGCAACGCACCGGCCGCGCGATCACCTCGCGCGCGGCCTGTCGCAATCGGTCTCGCAGCTCTGCTTGCTCTTGGCTTTCAGCCTGATGCCGCTCGCCGGCGCCGTCGCCATCAATTTCTCGGCCCCGCTATTTGCGGCTTTGGTCTCGATCCTCTGGCTCAAGGAGCCGGCCGGTTACGTGCGCGGCGGCGCGCTCGTGATCGGTTTTCTGGGGGTGCTGATCGTGACCAATCCCGGCGCCAATTCGCTGACGCTGGGCGCGCTGTTCGCGCTGATCAATGCCGTCTTGTATGGCACCGTCACGGTCGCCGTGCGCGGCATGACTAGGACGGAATCGGCCAATACGCTGGTGATCTGGCAGTTGGCGGTGCTGGCGTTCTTTCATAGTTTTCTTCTGGTCTTCGGCTGGCGCTGGCCGACCCCGCTCGACGCCGCCATGCTGTTCGGAACCGGCTTTGCCAACGCGATCGGACAATGGTTTTGGACCAAGGCGCTCCACTTGGCGCCCGCGCCCGCGGTGACGCCGTTCTATTATCTGATGCTGGTCTGGGCGCTGGCGTTCGGATTTGCCGTCTGGGGCGAAGTCCCCTCGATCAGCCTTCTCGTCGGCTCGGCCATCGTGGTGACGACCGGCCTGTTCCTGTTTCTGCGCGAGGCGCGGCTGCAACGCCGCTTGGCGTAGCCTCGGACGGCTGCGACGGTTGCGCATCTGCTGACAAAGCTCGGAACGCGGATATAGTGTTAAGCTGCGCGGCCAAGGCCTCGGGAGGAAACCGTGAAACGCCGAACTTTTTTAAAATTGGGGGCGGGCGCGGCCGCGCTGCCCTTGGTGCCGCGGCGCGCAGCGGCGCTCGATTATCCGGCGCGGCCGGTGCAGGTAATCGTCGGCCAGGCGGCCGCGAGTTCCTCCGACATTACCGCGCGCTTGGTCTCGCAATACCTTTCCCAACATCTGGGTCAGCAGTTCGTCGTCCAAGTCCGTCCCGGCGCCACCGGAAATATCGCGACCGAACTGGTGGTGCATGCGGCACCGGACGGCTACACGCTTTTGTTGGTGAACTCGCAGAATACCATCAACGCGGCGCTCATCCCCGGCCTGCCGTTCGACTTCGTGCACGACATCGCGCCGATTGCCGGCGTTTTCCGCGTGCCGCTGGTGATGGAAGTGCTGCCGAGCTTCCCCGCCAAGACCGTGCCGGAATTCATCGCATACGCCAAAGCCAACCCGGGCAAGATCAACATGGCATCGGCCGGCGTCGGCGGACCGCAACATGTCGCGGGCGAACTGTTCAAGTTCATGGCCGGTGTCGATCTTGTCCATGTGCCCTACCACGGCTCTACTCCGGCAATCACCGATCTGCTGGGGGGTCAGGTGCAAGTGATGTTCGACGTGACCCCGACTGCGCTGCCGCAGATCAGGGCCGGCAAGCTGCGTGCACTGGCGGTGACCACGCCCGAGCGTCTGGACATGTTGCCCGGCGTGCCGGCGGTGGCCGAGTTTCTGCCCGGTTATGAGGCGTTCGGCTGGATCGGCTTCGGCGCGCCCAAAGCCACGCCGGCCGAAGTCATCGCAGCGCTGAATAAGCAAATAAACGCGGCGATCGCCGACCCGACGGTCAAGGCGCGGCTCGACGATCTCGGCGGCCTGGTCATGCCGCCGAATTCGCCTGCGGACTTCGCGAAATTTATCGCGTCCGATACGGATAAGTGGCGCAAGGTGGTGCAATTCGCGCACCTCAAGCCGGAATGAACGAACTCGGTATGTCGCCGCCATAAAAGGGGAAACAAACATGATCCTGTCACGCAGAAATCTTCTTCATCTCGCCGCTGGAGCGACCGCCGCCGGCAGCTATCCGAATTTCGCATTCGCGCTCGATTATCCGACGCGGCCGATCACCATCGTGGTGCCTTTCGCCGCCGGCGGGGCGACCGACGTGCTGGCACGGGTTCTCGCCGACCCGATGGGCAAGTCGCTCGGTCAAACGGTAATCGTCGAAGATCTCGCCGGCGCCGCCGGTGGCATCGGCGTCGCCAAGGTCGTGCATTCCGCGGCCGACGGCTACACGCTGTGCGTCGGAACCTTGACGACGAACGTTCTGATCGGCGGTCTCTACAAATTGGATTTCAATCTGCTGACGGATTTGACGCCGATCGCGGAGCTTGCCTACGAGCCGCTCTTGATCTGCGTCAAGAACAGCTTGCCGGTGAAGAACCTGAAGGAGTTGATCGCCTGGCTCAAGGCCAATCCCGGCAAGGCCACCGTGGGCATTCCCGGCGTCGGATCGACCGGCAACCTCGCCGGCATCTCGTTCGAGAAAGCGACCGGGACTACGTTCCAGTTCGTGCCGTATCGCGGCGACGCTCCGGCCGTGCAAGACATGATGGCGGGGCAGATCGACATGATGATCGAGCCGTCGTCCAATTTCACGGCTCAGGTGAAGGCCGGCACGATTAGGGCCATCGCCGTCCCGTCCAAGACTCGGATGGCCAGTTTGCCCGACGTCCCGACCACCGACGAAGCCGGCCTGCCGGGATTCTATGCGTCGATCTGGTTCGGCATGTGGGCGCCGAAGGACACGCCACAGGACGTCCTCGCCAAGCTCCATACTGCGACCGTCGCGGCACTGGCGGATAGCAACGTGACGGACAAGCTCAACAAGCTCGGGCAGCAGATCGCCTCGCGCGATCTCCAGTCGCCGCAGGCGTTTGCCGCCTTTCAAAAGTCGGAAGCCGACAAATGGTGGCCCATCATCAAGGCGGCAAATATCAAGGTTGAGTGAGCCGCGGCGGCGGTCGGGATTGGCCGTTCATTCGGGATAATCCGCGGGCTTGGTCTCGGAGACGAATATCCAAATCAGGCCGGTCGCCGCGCCGGCGACGGCGGCGATGGCGATGAAGCCGCCGACGGGTCCGATGCCCTGGAACAGAAAGCCGGTGACCAATGTGCTGAGCGAAGCGGCGATACCGATCGCTGCGCCGACGGCGCCCTGCGCCAGATTGAAGCGTCCGGTGCCGGCGGTCAGGTCGGCGATCACCAGGACGGTCAAGACGCCGATGACCGCGCCGGTGATGCCGGAGAGCAATTGCGCGACGACCAGAAACGCATAGGCGTTGGTGAAGGCCAGCAATGCGGCGCGTATAGGTTCCGCCGCGAAGCCGATCAACAACAGCGGCTTGCGGCCGCGCTTTTCGGAATGATAGCCGACCCACGGCGCGAAAATCGCGACCACGATCTGCGGGACGATGATCAGTCCCGACATCCACAGCGGCGCCTGCGTCGGTATCGTGGTCGCCAGGTTCTCGCCGATCAGCGGCAGCATCGAGGCGTCGGCTAGCTGGAACAGCATCAGCGCCGCGGCAAACAGCATGAGCCTGTGGTTTTTTGCGAGATCGGCCACGCGTCCCATCTCGTGCGGACGCGCACCGGCCGCCGCATTGCGGGCGCGGGCATAATCGATCTCATCCGGACGGATCAGGCCGAGCGCAATAAGGGCGGGAATGCACAGGCTCGCCGCGGCGATGAAGATCGCGCTCATGGCAAAATAGGCGCCGACGAGCCCCATCAGGGCCGCGGTCACCGCGTGGCCGCCGGCGGCGTAGCGATAGTTGCGGCCGGTGCGCAGCGACATGGCGCGGCGTCCAACGAGACCGAGGCTGATCGCCCCGATCGCCGGGGTGATGATGCCTCCGGTTGCGCCCTGCAACAGCGAAGCGAACAGCACGAGATAGTAAGAGGGCGCCAGCGCCAGAATGAGCGCCGCGGCGCCGATCATCAGGATGCCGGCGGCGATCAGTCCGCGTTTCCACGACACGGCGTCGGCAAGCGCGCCGCCGGGGATTTGACTTACCACCGCGGCCAAGCCGCCCAGCGTCAGCGCCAAGCCGACGCTGCGTTCCGACCAGCCGAGATGGGCGAGATAGAACGCGACAAAGGTGCCGAAGCCGGTCTGCACGTCGGCGAGAAAAAAGTTCATCCAGTCCAGCCCATAGCGGCTCTGCGGCGACGCCGGCGTATGCAGCGTTTGCCGCGCATCGCGATAGCGCGCGACGACGTGATGCAATCGCGTCTTTTTGCGGTGAGGTGTGTTCGCGTCCATGGCAATGAGGCAGCGGCACGGACGGTCAAATGAGCTGCCCATGCTAACGGCGGGCGGCGAGCCGAAGTTCCATGTGCGGGGCCGCGACCTGCCGGGGCCTAGCGCGAATAGCCGGCCGTCTCGCGCTAAATGCCGAGATAGGCCGCCTGGACTTGTTTATTGTTTGCCAGTTCGGCGCTGGTCCCATGCATGATCACTTTACCGCTCTCGAGCACGTAGGCTCGCTGCACCAGCGTCAGCGCGCGGGCGACGTTCTGTTCGACCAACAGGATCGCCGTGCCCATGGCGTGGATCTCCTGAATTTTCTGAAACGTGATATCGGTCATCACCGGCGCCAGGCCCAGCGACGGTTCATCGAGCATCAACAAGCGCGGCTTTAGCATCAGACCGCGGCCGACGGCGAGCATCTGCTGTTCGCCGCCGCTCATCGTGCCGGCGAGTTGGCTGCGGCGCTCGGCCAGCACCGGGAATATGCTGAAAACAAGGTCGAGCGTACGGCCGCGAACGGCCCTGGCACTCGGCACGTAGGCTCCGATCTCGAGGTTTTCTTGCACGGTCATTTCGGGGAACACTTGACGGCCCTCCGGAACGTGGGCGATGCCAAGTTCGGTGACCTTATAGGGCGGCAGCGAAGCGATATTTGTGCCCAAAAACGTGATGGTGCCCGACGTCAGGCGCAACAGACCCGAGATTGCGCGCAATGTGCTGCTTTTGCCCGCCCCGTTCGCTCCCAACAGGCCGACCGCTTCGCCCTCGCCGACTTCAATGCTGACGTCGCGGACTGCGGGGACGGACCCGTAGCTGGCGCTCGCTGCCGACACCGCTAACACCGAATTTCTCCCGGCGTCGCTTCATGCACGTAACCGGAGCCCAGATAGGCGCGAACGACTTCTTGGTTGGTAACGACCTCCTTGGGGCTGCCCTCGGCGATTTTCTGCCCGTGATCGAGAACCACGATGTGACGTGCAACGGCCATGATGGCGCGCATCACGTGCTCGACGATGATAATGGTCAGCCCGCGCTTGGACAGTTTTCCCACCAGCGTGATGGCTTGATCGATCTCCGCCGGATTGAGTCCGGCCATCACCTCGTCGAGCAGCAGCAATCGCGGCTCGGTTGCGAGCGCGCGCGCCATTTCGAGCCGCCGCTGGTCGATAGTGGTCAAATCGCCCGCTGGCGAGTGTTCCTTGGCCGTTAGTCCGACAAATTCGATCGCCTCGCGGGCCCTGGCGCGCGCAACATCGGAGTTTTTGTGGCGCAAGAACGCGCCGGTCATCACGTTGGCCAAGACCGTCATTCGGCCGAAGGGTCTCGCCACCTGAAATGTGCGCGCCAAACCGTGCGCGCAAATGTCGTATGGCCGCAGACCGACGAGCTCGCGACCGAACGCCAACACCGAACCTCCGTCCGGCCGATGAAAGCCGGTAATAAGATTGAAACTCGTGGTCTTGCCGGCGCCATTGGGCCCGATCAGCGCGACGATCTCGTTTTCGCCAACCGAAAAGCTGAGATCTTGAACGGCGCGCAGTCCGCCAAACCGTTTGCTGAGATGACTGACAACGAGCGCCTCAGCCATCGAGCGTCGCCTGTCTCGCTCGCACCGGGCCGGCCCGGACGATGCCTTCATATGCATCCGTCAGCACGCCGAGCAGCCCGGTGGGCCGCCAAAGGATCACGGCGATGAGAATCAGGCTGTACACCGTCAGCTGTATCCCGCCCACCGAGCTACCGAGCCAGCTTTGCAAAAGCGCCGACGTCGCTTCCAACAGGACAGTCCCGACGACCGGTCCCCACAACGTTCCGATTCCGCCGACGATCGACACCAGAGCCGCTTCGACCGAAATATTGAAGCTGAACGCGGTCGCCGGATCGATGAAGTAAATGTACTGAACGTAAAAGGTTCCGGCCAGCGCCGTGAGAAATGCACTGATCAAATATATGTCCCGCTTGATCCGTAGCGTGTTCACGCCGATCGCTTCGGCGGCGTCTTCGTCCTCGCCGATGGCGACCAGGTAATATCCCATCCACGATCGTTCGATCCGGTAGGTGATCGCAAGGCCGATCGCCAGCAGGCCGAGCGCGATATAATAGTATGCCGCTTTGGCATCGAACTGCATCATCAGCGGGGCGTTGCCGAGATTGGGTATCGTCGTGCCTTCGGCGCCCCAGGCGAAATCGCGAAATTTTAAAAACAGCAGCATCAGCACTTGAGCGGTCGCGATCGTAGCAATCGCGAAATACGGTCCGCGCAACCGGAAGCACAATGCGCCGATCGGCAGGCTTGCCAGCATTGCCACGCCGCCGCCGGCGATCATCCCGATCCAGGGCGAGATGCCGAAGCGAATTTGCAATATCGTCGAGGTGTAAGCGCCGAGCCCAAAATAGGCGGCATGGCCCAGCGAGAGCTGCTTGGCGTAGCCGCCGATGAGGTTCCAGGCAACGCCGATGAATGCGAACAGCAGTACCCTGATAAAAATGTCGATCGCGAACCGGCTCGTCACTACCAATGGCAACAGGACCAGAACGACCGCGATCGCGCCAAGCCAAACCAGGCCGGAAGTATGGGACTTGCGCATTATCGCACCCCGCCGCCGGCCAGGCCGCTTGGCCGCAATGCCAGCGTCAGCAGCAGCATCAGGAAAACTACGATCAACCCCAAATCGGCGCCGACGAATTGGATCCCCAGCGACTCCGCGACGCCCATCATGAGACTGGCGACCAGCGCGCCTTTGACGTTGCCCAGCGTCCCCAGAACGACGGCAACGAACGCCATCAGCACGAAGACCTGGCCGGCCATCGGCGAGGCCGGATAAAACGGCATGAGCAGCGAGCCGGCGGCGCCGGCGAGCGCCAGCGCCACGCCGACGGCAACGCAGAACACGCGTTCCGGATTGATACCCATCAGCATCGCCACTTCGGGCTTTTGCGCTGCGGCGCGCATCGCCTTGCCCATATCCGTGGTGTGCAGGAAGACCCAGAGAATTCCGCTGAGCGCCATCGCGAGGACGAAGGCGATAAGCTTTGCTACCGGGACGTACAGTGGACCGAGATAAAGCGCGGTGTCCGAATATGGGGTTTGCACCGTACGGTAATCGGCGGTGAACAGCAGCAAGGCCACATTCATCAAGAGTAGCGACAGCGAAAAGGTAAGGAAGATCTGCGGCATATCGCCGAGTCCGAGAACCCGGCGGATCAGGAAATGCTGCAACAACACCCCGATCAAAAACAGCGCCGGCATCGACACGGCCAGCGACACTAACGGATCGATCCCGTAGCGGGTGGCGAGGAAGAAGCTGATATACATGCCGATCATCACGAACTCGCCTTGGGCGAAGTTCACGATTTTCACGACGCCGAAAATCAGCGTCACGCCGATGCTCACAAGCGCATAGATTCCGCCTATGAGCAGGCCGTTTATGACGGCCTGTGCCAGTGTCGCCAGCATCGGACCCTAGAGCAGTTTAAGTTTTTATCAGCGCGGCGCGGGCATCTTCCTTCGGAAAAACGCTGACCAGATCGCCGTTCTGCCATTGCACGCCGACCGGGTGGGCGTAGATGTTCTTGCCGTCGGGACCGAACTTCACTCGCCCGCCGGGCCCCATCGCAGCATAACCCGAGGATACGTCCAGCGTGGCCAGTGCGTCGCGCACTTTTTCCGGATCGGTCGACGCCGCTCGTTCGAGGGCGTCGGCGATCATGAACGTTTGCGCGACGAGGCCGCCGGCATATTCGAAAAGAAACTCGCCATACTGCTTCTTGTATACGGCGTTCACCTTCTCGGCGTCGGGGTCGCAATCGTGATTCCAGTGCGCAACGCCCTGCAGGCCGTCCGCGAGCGTGCCGACGCTCTTGTAGAAGTCGGGAATGACGAAACCTCCGGAACCGCCGTTGAGCGCAATCTTGAGGCCGACTTGCTTGATCGTGCGCACGATCAGAATGAGGTCGTTGAGGTAGGACACCGCGAACAGCGTATCGGCGCCCGAGGCCTTGACCTTGTTGATCAGCGGACCGGCATCGGCGAAACCCGCCGAGTACGGCTCGAACATCACGATCTCCACGCCCTCGCCGGGCGCCTTTTCACGCAGGCCGTTGGACGTCGAGGTGCCGAACGCGGTGTTCTCGAAGATGACCGCCACCTTCGGCTTGTCGCTGACGAGCTTCGACATTTGCAACTGCGCCTGGGCGAACTGGGAAGCGCGCGCGAACGGCGTGAACGTATAGTGGTGGTCCTTGTTGAGCTGATCGGTGCTCGATCCGGTTATCAGCGGTACTTTCGCGCGTTCGGCTACCTCGCTCGCGATCAGCGTGAGCGCGCTGGCAAAGCAACCGTGAATCGCCGCGAGCTTATAGCCGTTGATCAACCGGTCGGTCTCCGTGCGCGTGACGGTGGTGTCGCTTTGCACGTCGGAGACGACGAGGTTGAGCTTGGCCCCGCCGAGCGACTTGATGCCGCCGGCGTCATTGACCATCTGCACCGCGAGTTTGGCTGCATTGACGCATCCCTGGCCGATCTGGGCCATGCTTCCCGTGACGGGGTAAAGCGCCCCGATGTTCACGGGTTCCGCCGCCCTTGATCGGAGCGGAAATGCGGCGAGCGCGGCAGTGGCCAACGCGCCGCCCGCGGTCTTGACGAGGAAGTCTCTGCGGCGTTGCCGCTTATGCGATGTCGGATCCCGGTGGTTTTTCATCTTCACCTCCCATGACGCCAAAAGCGTTCGCGCGCTGCGGCGCGATCCGCGACGAAAAGCTTGCTGGCCCGGCGCCCAAAGCGCCTGTTTTCTCGTCCTGCGAGCGCCGGCCGTCAATTGTATACAATATTATATCTAAGATTGCAAACAGCGGGCGTTTGCATTATGCAGCCCGCTGACCGAGCACCTCCGGGTCTTGAGCTCAGGGATTGCCTATTGCCCATGACCATAAGCAGGACACTGCGGCAAAAGCCGGCGACGCGCGGCGCAGCCGCACCGGCGAAACGACAACTGCGCAAAGTCGCGGCCAAGCGCGGCGCGCGCGGACCGGCCATTGCCGAACTGATTGCCACGCGGCTGGAAGAAGAAATCGTGCTCGGCCGGCGCCACCCGCGTGAGCGGCTGATCGAGCAGGATCTGTGCGAGCAATTCAACACGCACCGTGCCGACGTTCGGCTGGCTTTTTTCGAACTCGAGAAAAAGGGGATTATTCAGCGCATTCCAAATCGCGGCGCCATAGTGCGCGACCTCTCACCGCAGGAAGTCACGGAGATCTATGCGGTGCGCGAGGAATTGGAGGTCATGGCAGTGCGAATTCTGCCATTTCCCGTTGCTCGCGACGACATCGCCAAACTCGAAGACATACAGCGCAAATACAGCGCTGCAGTCGACGCCGGCGATTTGCTGACGGTTTTCTACTGCAATCTTCATTTTCACCGGACCTTGTATGATTTATGCGGCAATTCGTGTCTGACCGAGACGATCGAACAGCTTGCGCAAAAGGTCTACGGGATCAGATCCTATGCCAATGCCAACCCGGACGCGCTCGATCGGGCGCGCCGCGACCACGTTGAAATTATAGCCGCGTTGCGGACTTCTAATCGCGACGAGCTGATCGCGTTGACGCGGCGCCATCTGGAACCTTCGCCGGCTGCCTATATACGCGCCTATCGACGTCGCTTCGGCGATGTCGGGCCGTCGGCGCGCGAGTCCTAAAGCCTAACCGGCTTTGACGGAGTCAAAACCGGGCGCTAGCTTTTTGGTTGAGCATGATCTTTTCCGACCTTGCTTCGCCCGCCGACCCGCCTACGCTCGCTTCGCGAGCTACGGAGGGTTTGAGTCTACCGACCCTCCTACGCTCGCTGTGCGAGCTACGGAGGGTCTGAGTCCACCGAAGCGCGGAGCGCGTAGGTGGAAGCGCGGAGCGCGTAGGTGGAAGCGGCTTCGCGAAGGCGGGAAACCGGTATCCATCCGCGGATCAAGTCCGAGGACAGGCTTTTTCGGGATCATGCTCTAGGAGTCCGCTATGGAACGCATACTGATTACCGGCGCCGCCGGGAAAATCGGCGACGCCCTGCGCAAGGGTCTTCGCGGCAGCTATCGGCTTATTCGCCTCCTCGACATCGCCCCGCTGGGCACGGCCGAGGCCGGCGAGGAAATCCATTCGGCGGACATCCGCGACATGGCCGCGCTCGAGAAAGCGCTGGCGGGAATTGACTGCGTCGTGCATCTCGCCGGAGTGCCGGAGGAAGCCGAGTGGGACAAGGTGCTGCCGCTCAATATCGCGGGCTGCTACAACGTCTTCGAGGCCGCGCGCCGCCAGAGCGTCCGGCGCGTCGTTTTCGCCAGTTCAAATCACGCCGTCGGGTTTCATCGGCGCGAGCGTTTCATCGACAATACGGTCGCGCCGAGGCCGGACTCCCGCTACGGCGTTTCCAAAGTGTTCGGCGAGGCGCTCGGCCGCCTCTATGCCGACAAGCACGGCTTGAGCGTTGCCTGTCTTCGCATCGGCACCTTTCGGACGCCCGACCGGCCGGTGGACGCCCGCGGATTGCTGACATGGATCAGTCACCGCGACATGGTGCAGCTCGTGCGGCGCTGCATCGATCATCCGAATTACCACTTCGTGATCGTCTATGGCGTTTCCAAAAATCTACGCAGCCGGTGGGACAACAGCAACGTAAAATTCCTCGGCTATCGTCCCGAGGATGACTCCGAAACGTTCGCGGCGGAAATCCTGGCGCAAGGTAAAAAAGAAGACGAAATCGCCGCGCAATTCCACGGCGCTTTTTATTGTGCAATGGAATTTAGCGGCGACGCCTCGCGGATCGATTGAGCGGCGGCAAGCGGGGTCGCTCGCCTAGCCCTTCTCCGGCGCAATGACGAGTTGCGTCTGGATCACCAGCGCGCACAGCCGGCCGTCGCCGCGCGTGATGCGCGTCTGCCACACCATCGTGGTGCGGCCGCGGTGCAGCGGCGTGCATTCGGCGTGCGCCGTATCGCCGATCGCAATGGCGGCGAAAAAGTTGGTCTTGCTTTCGATGGTCGCGGTGTGCGCGCCCGGCGGCAGGTTCGCTATGGTCGCGGTGCCGCCGAGATTGTCGGCGAGCGCCATGACGGCGCCGCCGTGCAGCGCGCCGAAGCGGTTGTTGAGTTCGCCGCGCGCCGGCATCTCGGCGACGACTTTGTCCGCCGACACGTGCGTGACTTTTATGCCCATCAACTCGGCGAACGGCGGCTGTAGTTCGGCTTCGGGATTCATGACGGCCCCCAAGAAATTTAACTCAAGACATTTAGCTAATGGAAGGGCGCGGCCACGGCCGCGCCCTCACATTCAGTGGCAATGCGATGTAATCACTGCCGCGGTTGCGGCACGACGCGCATGTAGGGTTTTGGCGTTTTCCAGCCTTGCGGATAAAGCTTCTTTGCCTCGTCGTCAGTCACCGCGCCGGTGAGAATGACGTCCTCGCCCTGCTTCCAGTTCGCCGGCGTCGCGACGCGATGCTTGGCGGTGAGCTGCAATGAATCGACCACGCGCAGCACCTCGTCGAAATTGCGGCCCGTACTCATCGGATAGACCAGCACGAGCTTGATCTTCTTATCCGGGCCGATGACGAAGACGTTGCGCACCGTCTGATTGTCGGCGGGCGTGCGGCCTGCCGCGGTGCCGGACGTTGACGCCGGCAGCATGCCGTAGAGCTTGGAAATCTTCAGGTCGGTGTCGCCGATCATGGGATAGTTGGGCGCGTATCCGACCACGTCCTTGATGTCGCCGGCCCACTTTTTGTGGTTGTCGACCGGATCGACCGACAGCCCGATAATCTTGACCCCGCGCTTGTCGAATTCGGGCTTGAGCCGCGCCATCGTGCCGAGTTCGGTGGTGCAGACCGGCGTAAAATCCTTGGGGTGCGAGAACAGCACGACCCAGCTGTTGCCGATCCAGTCGTGAAAACGGATTTTGCCTTCCGTGGTTTCGGCTTCGAAATCCGGAGCGGTATCGCCAATCGCAAGAGCCATGGACATCCTCCATCCTTGATCCGATACGACGTTCGCGAAAAGTATTTCCTCTTATTATGTACGGCTCGGGCGCCGCCAATACCAGCCTTCCGTTGGGTAAAATTCCCTTGCGCCGAAAGCATTATTTGTTCGGTACGATGGCCAACGCGCGAATAATCGTCTGACCGCCGGGTGAATCCGGGAAGTTATTTTCAAGAGCTTTCGGCGGCATTTTCAGCGCGTTGCAACCCGTGCGGGCGGCAACCGGCTGCGGCGATCGCCACAACATCGGCCGCGATGCCCCGAGTTTGCCCCAGTGCGGCCCTTGCCGGGCCACCCTGGCATCGGAGCTTTGAACGGAAGCCGCCAAGCCGCGCGACCAATGGGAACCAAACCGGATGGCGCGCGTTTGGCCGGCTGAAGGCTGATGAGGCATCGTGACAATGGCAATCGACGAGCAAGATACGCTTCTCGAGACGCTCACCGCCGTGATCGCGCGCTCGCCAATTGTCGTTGCCGAGCGGTCGGCGCGGCCGCCGCCGCCGGCGCGCCGGCGCCTGCCCGCCGGCTTCGACGAGGTCGATGTCGCCATTCTCGACTGGATCGCGGCGGAGGCCCGGCGCACGGGCCGTTCCTTGATCCCAATGTAGCACCGGTGGCGGCGCGACTACTGAACGGGAAAGCAGGCGTGTTTTGACGGCTGCAGATGACGACCGTCTGACTATCGCCAAGTCAACTGTGAAACCGCAACTGAGAAATCGCAGCACTGCAATGCGCGAATAAAAAAAGGGCGGCCCCGGCTGGGGCCGCCATGGGTCCGCGCAACAAGAGGAGTAGCGCGGACCCCGATTTGCGAGCGGCCATCATGCTCGCAGGTGAAGAGAAGTCACAGCTCCGACTACTCGCCTTCCGCGCCGATCGCGTAGGCGGTTTCGCCGTGGACCGCGTCGTCGCCGACCTTCAACGTCGCCTCATCCATACGCAGTCTGACGAAGATCGAGATCACCTTGAGGATGATGAAGGTGGCGATCGCGTTGTAGACGATGATGAACGCCGCACCTTCGGCCTGGAGCAGAAGCTGCGGAGCGTTGCCGTAGAACAAGCCGGTCACGTTGATGCCGGGTGCGTCCTTGTCGGTGCCGATGTATTGCAGCATGGCCGGGTTGGCAAGAAGCCCCACCATCAGCCCGCCGCACAGGCCGGCCACGCCGTGGGTGGAAAACACGCTGAGCGTATCGTCCACTTTCTGCATGAAGCCGAGTTTTTGGAACTTGTTCATGCTGAGCCACGGGATGATGCCGGCCACGATGCCGATGATGATTGCGCCGATACCGTCCACGTAACCGGCGGCGGGAGTGATCGCCACGAGGCCCGCGATCATGCCGTTGACCGCGCCGAGAACCGACGGCTTGCCATAGGCCATCTTGTCCATCAGCGTCCAAACCAGTAGCGCCACTGCGGTGGCCGTATTGGTGTTGAGCACCGCCGCGCCGGCATCGGCGTTGGCGAAGTACGGGTCGCCGCCGTTGAAGCCGTCCCAGCCGATCCACAGGATGCCGGCGCCGACCAGGGTCACCAACAGGCTATTCGGAGGGAAATGGTCGCGATCGGCCTGAAGCCTCGGCCCGATCACCCAGGCAGCGGTAAATCCGGATACGCCGGCGGCAAGATGAATGACGTAGCCGCCCGAGAAGTCCGCCACACCCATGCTAGCGAGCCAGCCGCCACCCCACAGGCTGAACGCGCCCACGGTATAGACCAGCGTCATCCATACCGGGCAGAAGATCATCCAGGCCGTGAAGTTCATGCGGCCGAGAAGCGAGCCGCCGAGAATGATCACGGTGATGGCGGCGAACACGAACTGGAAGAATATCAGCGTCGCCATTGGAAAGGCGAGCGGCGGCATGCCTGCTGCCGCAGCCGGAATGGTCGCTTGGCCAAGGGTAAAGATCGCCGACGTCGCCAAGCTCGGCGTGCCGAGGAATGGAAACCATTGTGGCCCGAACGCCATGTTGTAGTCGAACAGAACCCAGACAACGAGGACCGATGCAAATGCGTACATCGACATGAAGGCGGAGTTGATCGCCCATTTCTTCTTGACGATGCCGCCATAGAGAACCGTCAATCCTGGAATGCTTTGCAGGCCGACGAAAGTCGCCGCCGCCAGCTGCCAGGCGTTATCGCCGGTGTCTAGCCATTGTGGTGATGGTACGAGTGCCATGTGCCTTCCCCCAAAATTGCCCTCAGTGCGCCGACGGCACACGGGCAGAACGATTGAGGGATCGCAAATTCTATGCCAGGTTAACCAAACATTGACTGATTACGTTTTCCCCTGAGGGATTTGGCGGAACCAGAGCAGCGCTGGCTAAAAAATCCGCATTATGATCAGAAAGTGGGCACAGACATGGTGCGACCGTTGGTAGTGACTCGGCCATTGGCGGTGGGAATAGGGGCACTGGCTCTCAGTATCGCCGTTCCCGCCACCGCCGTTCCCGCCATCGCCGACGACGCGCAAAGCGGCGAGACCGCGATCACCTGCACCAACCCGTCCAGCGGCGCGAGCTGGCAGATCAAGATCGATTACAAACGGAGCATCGTGGACTCCAATCCGGCCACTATCAGCGACGCCAAGATTTCCTGGCGCGACGCCAGCACTGGCTGGAACTACACGCTCGATCGCAAATCCGGAAATCTTACGGTCATTCTGGCGTCGGCCACCGGCGGCAATTTCCTCCATGATCATTGCAAGCTGGAGAATTAAAGCCGCGATCGCGGAGCCGAATTCCACGCTGGCAGCGCGGCACGGGAGCGGCGGCGATGGCTGAGCGGGTGGCCGGCGTCAGAGCAAGCGTGGGTTTTGCCTCGGAAACGGGACCGCGCAAGCGCAACGAAGATTTTGGCGGCGCCATTTTCGGCTGGGAACTGCCGCAACCGCGCGGTGACGTCGTGGCGGCGATCGCCGATGGGATTGGCGGCGCCAAAGGCGGGCGCGTCGCCGCCGAGACCGCGGTGCGTGGTTTTCTCGATGGATTTTACGACCTGCCCGAGACCATGGAGGTGCGGCGTGCGGCGGCGCGCGTGCTTAATTCACTCAATCGCTGGATCTATTCCCAGGGACAACGGGACGTCGAGTCGGCGGGGATGGGATGCACATTCACCGCTCTCGTGCTGCGCGGGCGAATAGCGCATGTGCTGCATGTCGGCGATACGCGGGTCTATCGGCTGCGCGGCGACCGCCTCGCCTGCCTGACCACCGACCACCTGCGCGAGGGCGGCACCGGCCGGTCGAACATTCTCTCCCGCGCGCTCGGCGTCGAAACGGAGGTGCGGCTGGACTACGCCGCCCAGCCGGTGACGCTGCACGACCGTTTCCTGTTGTGCAGCGACGGTGTGCACGGCTACCTGACGGCCGAAGCCATCGCCGGCATCCTGCGCGAGCGCTCTGCTTCGGAGGATTCCGCCCGCGCGCTGGTAGCCGCCGCGCTCGACGCCGGCAGCACCGACAATTGCACGGCCCTGGTGGTCGACGTTGTCAATCTGCCGACCGTGGAATCGGCCGACATCGGCGCCGCCATCATGCAGCTGCCGCTGATCCCGGTGCCGATCGACGGCGAAACGATCGATGGTTTCGTGCTCAAAGTGCCGATGTCCGACGGCCGCTACACCCGCTTGTTCGGTGCGGTTGACGAAGTCGAGGGCGGCGAAGTGGCGATGAAATTTCCAAAGCCGCAGGTCGCGGCCGCAGCCACCTACCACGCCGCATTCGTCCGCGAGGCGTGGGTGGGCGCGCGCGTGCACAGCCCATGGGTGGGTCGCATAATCGAGCTGCCCCCCGGACGGCAAACCTGCCTTTACACGGTCATGCCGCTCTATCAGGGCGAACTTCTGGAGCGGCGGCTGACGCGTCGCCCGTCGCTGGGCTTGGAGGAGGGCCGCAATATCGCCATCAAATTGGCCCGCGGCGTGGCGGCGCTCCACCGCGCCGGCATCATTCATCGCGATATCAAACCGGACAACGTGATCCTCGAGCCCGGGGCATCGCTCAAGCTGATCGATCTCGGGGTGGTGCGCGTGCCCGGGCTGGAAGATTTTCCCCCTAAGGATATCCCAGGGACGCCGGCCTATATGGCGCCCGAAATGTTTGCCGGCATGCCGGGCGACGAGGCGACCGACATTTACGCGCTGGGCGTCACCATGTTCCGCGCCTTTACCGGCGAGTACCCCTACGGCAACCTCGATGCGGTGAGCCCGCCGCGCCGCGACCGGCCGAAGGCGCTTTCCGAGCTGCGCCCGGACCTTCCGGCGTGGCTCCAGGCTGCGCTCGGGCGCGCGATCGCCGTCGATCCGGCCGAGCGCTTTCGCGATGCGATGGAATTTGCCGTCGAGATGGAAGCGGGACCGGCGCGCGCCGAGCTTGCGGGGCAGCAGCCGTTGACGCTCTATCAACGCGCCCCGGTGCTGGTCTGGCAGGGCGTGGCCGCGCTGCTGGCGCTGGCGCTCCTCGTGTCGCTGTTGTGGCACGAACATTGACATTTCCATGATGCCGCCGCAAAGGCGAACGGCCGGTTCGCGGGATTGTTCATCGCTATGTTCAAGCGGATCTTGATTGCCAATCGCGGTGAAATCGCCTGCCGGATCATCAAGACCGCGCGCCGGATGGGCATTGCAACCGTCGCGGTCTATTCCGACGCCGACCGCGATGCGCTGCACGTCGAAATGGCCGACGCGGCGATCGCGATCGGCCCGCCGCCGGCCGCGCAAAGTTACCTGGTGATCGAGAGCATCGTGGCCGCCTGCAAGGCAAGCGGCGCCGAGGCCGTGCATCCGGGCTACGGCTTTCTTTCCGAGCGCGCCGCTTTCGCGGCTGCGCTTAACGCGGCCGGCATCGTGTTTATCGGGCCGAACCCCAAAGCCATCGCCGCCATGGGCGACAAGATCGAGTCGAAAAAGGCCGCCGCCCGCGCCAAGGTCTCGACCGTTCCCGGCCATCTCGGCGTCATCGAGAACGACGATCAGGCGATCGTCATTGCCGAGGAGATCGGCTATCCGGTCATGATCAAGGCCTCCGCCGGCGGCGGCGGCAAGGGTATGCGCATCGCCTTCACCATGGCGGAGGTTGCGGAGAATTTCGCGCGTGCCCGCTCGGAGGCGAAATCGAGTTTCGGCGACGACCGCGTCTTCATCGAAAAATTCATCACCGACCCGCGCCACGTCGAAATCCAAATATTGGGCGATAAGCATGGTCACGTCATTCATCTGGGCGAGCGCGAGTGCTCGATTCAGCGCCGCAATCAAAAGGTCATCGAGGAATCGCCGAGCCCGCTGCTCGAGGAGAAAACGCGCAAGAAGATGGGCGCCCAGGCGGTCGCGCTCGCCGCGGCGGTCGGCTACGACAGCGCCGGCACCGTCGAGTTCGTCGCCGGCCAGGACCGAAGCTTTTACTTTCTGGAAATGAACACGCGGCTTCAGGTCGAGCATCCGGTGACCGAGCTCGTCACCGGCATCGATCTGGTCGAGCAGATGATACGGGTCGCGGCCGGCGAGCCGCTCAAACTCCAGCAAAGCGACGTCAAGCTTTCCGGCTGGGCGGTGGAAAGCCGCATCTATGCCGAGGATCCTTATCGCAATTTTGCGCCCTCGATCGGCAGGCTGGTGCGTTACCGCCCGCCGCCCGAGGGCGTGCGCGACGGCGTCACCGTTCGCGTCGACACCGGCGTCAGCGAAGGCGGCGAGATTTCACTCTATTACGATGCGATGATCGCCAAACTCGTCACCCACGCCGCGACCCGGCGCGCGGCGATCGACGCCCAAAGCGACGCGCTCGATGCCTTCACCATCGAGGGCATCCGCCACAACATCCCGTTCCTCGCCGCGATCATGGGGCATCCGCGCTGGCGCACCGGCGAGCTGAGCACGGGCTTCATCGCCGAGGAATTCCCCCGCGGTTTCGAGCGCGTCGCGCCCGCCGGCGCCACGGCGCGCGCCATCGCCGCCGTCGCCGCCGCCATCGACCACGTGCTCGGCGAGCGCAAACGGAAAATTTCCGGACAACTGAACTCCGCGCTCACGCGCGAGCGGCGGCGCGCCATCTGGCTCGGTCCGGACGAAATTCAGGCCGACGTCGAGCACGACGGGCAAGCGATCGCGGTCACCTTCGAGGACGGTGCGCGGCACGTGCTGACCTCGAACTGGAGTCCCGGCATGCCGGTCTGGTCGGGCACGATCGACGGCGCACAGGTCGCCATGCATGTGCGCGCCATCCCCAACGGTTTCGAGCTGGTCTATCGCGGCGTCGAGGTCAAAGCCTTCGTCTATACCGCGCGCGAGGCGCGCTACGCCCGCCTGATGCCGCTGAAGAAGCTGTCGGGAAGCGAAAAAGCGGTGCGCTGTCCGATGCCGGGCCTGATCGTGTCGCTTGCCGTCGGCGAAGGCCAGGAGGTCAAGGCCGGCGAGACGCTGGCCGTGGTCGAAGCCATGAAGATGGAAAACATTTTGCGCGCCGAGCGCGACGGCACGATTGCGAAAATCCGGGTCAAGCCCGGCGACAGCGTCGCCGTTGACGCGGTGATTATGGAATTTGCTTAAAGCCGTCCGTCCCGTCATCCTGAGGTGGCCGCGCAGCGGCCCTCGAAGGATGCGGCCGTCGCCCAGCGAAATCGGCTTTTGCCGATTTCGAATTTTCACTATCCAAGTCGGCAATAGCCGACTTGGTTGGCTCGCGGAGTTTGTCATCGGGCCGGCCAAAGGCCGGGCCCGTTGGCTCGCACCTCAGGGTGACGGAATGAAGCGAATGCAGGCACTGCACTTCCTCTTCTCGCCCTCCGGGCGGCTGCGGCCGCAGCCCTTCGTCTATGGCGCGGCCGCCGTCTATCTGTTCGGCATCGCCTCGCATTTGCTCACCATGCCGGACGTCATTGCGCGGGGCGGGCTATGGCCGTTCATTGCCGCCCAGGCCGTGCTGATCTGGATCTGGTTTATGTTGCACGCCAAACGCCTGCACGATGCCGGGCGCGGCAACGGCCTCGCCTTGG
This sequence comes from uncultured Alphaproteobacteria bacterium, assembly GCA_963823225.1. GTDB lineage: Bacteria > Pseudomonadota > Alphaproteobacteria > Rhizobiales > Xanthobacteraceae > BOG-931. The sequence continues at coordinate 990,374 of CAWGKM010000003.1, forward strand.
GCGTTGGCCTGCTCTACGTGCTGGCGATCGTGCTGTTATTGATCGTGGCCGATGGTTTCTTCAACACCTCCGACGGGCCGATGATGAACGCGAATGCGACCGGCGCGCTGGGCCTGATCCTGATGCTCTACATCGTTTCGACATTGCTCGGCGCGACCCATTACGATCTCGCCTGGATCGTCGTTGCGATTCTCACGCTGATGGCATTTCTGCCGATTATTGCCGCGCTCGGTCTCACGATCTGGGCGGCCACCCAGCCGAGCGTTGGCGAAAAGGTGTGATGCTGCATTTCGCCTATGGTTCGAACATGCATCGCGCCGTCATGCGCAAGCATGCGCCTGCCGCCGTGCCGATTGGCGTGGCGCGGCTGGCAAACCATCGTTTCGTCATCACCGCGGACGGCTACGCCTCGGTCGAGCCGGCGCGCGGCCAATGGGTTTACGGCGTGCTGTGGCGGCTCAGCCCGCGCAACCGCATCACGCTGGACGCCTGGGAAAACATCGCCGGCGGACTTTATCGCGCCGCGACGATGCCGGTGCATGAAGCCGGCCGCCGCCACCCGGCGCTGGTTTATATCGCGCGCGGCCGTCCGCACGGCGCGCCGAAACCCGGCTACATGGAACTCGTGGTCAAGGCGGCGCGGCAGTGGGAAATGCCGCCGGCCTACATAGCTTCTTTGGTTGAATGGTTGCCGAGCCGTCCCGGCGGGGCGGGCCACCGCAAGCTTGGAGACTTTGTTTGAACGTGCACCGTTATGTTCTGATCCGCGGCCGCGTCCAGGGCGTCGGCTTTCGCGCCTGGACCGAGGTGATGGCGCTCGAGCGCGGCCTGCAAGGCTGGGTGCGCAATCGGCGCGACGGCGCGGTCGAAGCGCTGTTCACCGGGCTGGAGGACGCGGTCGCGGCCATGATCGAAGACTGCCGCGCCGGCCCGCCCGGCGCGCGGGTAGATTTCGTCGATCACCGCGAAGCCGACCCCGCCGAAGTGGCGCTGCGCCGGCGCGACGAATTATTTTCGGTGCTCGGCAGCGCCTGAGCGTCTCGAGCATGATCCGGAAAAGTGGAAACCGGTTTTCCGAAAAGATCATGCTCCAACAAAAGAGCTAGACCATGATCGGTTTAAGTTTGATCGGATCATGGTCTAATGTTGCGCCGAACAGCGGAGCGAAAGTTTGGCGCAGTGCCAGGTCCACCTCCGGCATCGACACGCTCAAGCCTAAATCCCTGAGCGAGGTGACGCCGTAGCGCGGCTCGGTCACGCCGCACGGCACGATGCCGGAAAAGTGCGATAGGTCCGGTTCGACATTGAGAGCAAAACCGTGCAGCGTCACCCACTGCCGCACGCGAATGCCGATGGCAGCGATCTTGTCCTCGAAACCGTCAGCCGAACCGGAGCGCTTGTCCGGCCGCCGCACCCAAACGCCGATGCGGTCGTCGCGGCGCTCGCCGCGCACATCGAAAGCGGCCAAGGCGTCGATCAGCCATTGCTCGATCGTGGCGACGAAGCGCCGCACGTCGGTCGCGCGGCGCTTGAGATCGAGCATGACATAGCCGACCCGCTGGCCGGGACCGTGATAGGTGAATTGGCCGCCGCGACCGGTGGTATGGACCGGAAAGCGCGCCTCGATCAGCTCCTCCGGCCGCGCCGACGTGCCGGCGGTGTAAAGGGCAGGGTGTTCGAGGAGCCAAACCAATTCGCGCGCTTGCCCCCGCGCGATCGCCTCGGCGCGCGCGGTCATGATCGCGAGCGCCCGTTCATAGGCCACGGGCCCATCGCTCACCAGCCATTCGACCGGTGCGGAGCCGGCCGCCGGCAACAGTCCAACCGTCAGGTCGCCGCGCGTGTTAACCACCTCGTAACCATAGCGCGGCGACACTATCACTCAGACTCACCAACGCCAAAACCGGAACGGGGGACTCCTTGGCAACTCTCAGCAACGTCTCGATCGATATTGCGGTGGTTTTGGGGACCAGTTCCATGCCGATCCACCAGGTGCTCCGGCTCGGCCGCGGCGCCATCATCGAGCTCGACGCCTCGGAGGAAGACGAGGTGAGCATCCTCGCCAATAACCTGCCGGTAGCCAAGGGCACCGTCATCGTCAGCGGCAACCGGATCGCCGTCGAGGTCAAACATCTGTTGCCGCGGATGCCGGACGGCACGTGAACCTCCGCCGCCCGGGCTTTGCAGCCCCGCCTTGTCCCGCAATAGCCTAGCTGTTACATCCGCGGTTCGCGCGGCCTTACGCGCGCGACACCCCACATGCGGTCGTGGCGGAATTGGTAGACGCACTAGCTTGAGGTGCTAGCGGGGCAACCCGTGGAGGTTCGAGTCCTCTCGACCGCACCAGCCTTCGCGCCTTACGGGCGCCAGCTCGGCAAGCCCATGCACAGGCAACTAGCTTGGCGGAGGCTGTCGCGCCGCAGTTCCGCGAGCAACGACGGCGGACACCAATTCTCAGCCCATCAATGCGCGGACTTTGCCGGCGAGAATAGCGCGGCGACGGATTTGATCTTGGAAACGAGACCGGCGTGGTCGCCGTCGGCGCCGGACCGCGCGTGCGCCCGCGGGCGGAAATGACGCCGATCCGGTTGCAGCCGTTCGTGTTCGTTCGAACCGGCGATATCTCGCTTGCCTCTCGCCCGATGCGCGGCGAACTTCCGCACGCGCGGCGCCGCCGCTTGCGAACTGGGCGCGGGCGCCGCCACTTCCGGCGGACGCGGCCATTGCGCCTCGCTGCTGTCGACCGTCAAGCCGGTATCGGGATCGAAGGCCGCCACGTCAGGCACCGGCAGCGCCGCGTCGTCGGGCGCGCGGTCGTCGGCGGCCTGCGGCCAAGTCGGTCTTAAGCCGCTACCGTCGATGCCGTCGTCGATCTTGAGTTCGCCCGGTACCGCCGATGCCAGCGTGACGGTCGCGGGTTTGCGCGCCATCGCGATCTCATAAGCCGCGGACGGCACCACCTGCACGATGCGGAAGCCGTGCTCCTTCAATTGCGCCAGTAGAGCGGGCAAAGCCGCCACCGTTTTCGGGTGGATGTCGTGCAACAGTAAAATACCCTTGCCGCGCGCTTCGAGACGGCTCAGCGCCAGCGAGACGATCTGGTTCGGCGTGATGTTGTGGTGCCAGTCGTCGGCCACCACGTCGGCGCTGAAAATGATGAGCCCGCGCTCGGCGAGTTCGCTTTCAAGCAGATCGGAGCGCTCCAGGCCGGGGATGCGGAAGAACGGCGCGAGGTACCTCGAATAGCCGCCGAACGCGGCACTGACATCGCCAATTCCGCCATCGATTTCCCCGGCCATTCGTTCAACCGGCATTTTTCCAAAGCCGGTCGGATGATGGTCGCTGTGGGTGCCGATGGTGTGGCCCTCTTGGTAGATGCGGCGTACCGCGGCGGGAAAGGCTCGCGCCATTTCCCCGACCAGGAAATACGTCGCCTTGACGCATTGCGCGGCGAGAATGTCGAGGATCTGGTTGGAGTAGGGCGGCAGCGGCCCGTCGTCGAAGGTGAGAACGACCTCTCCATCGTCGAGCGGCAGCGAGTCCGGATACTGCATGCTGCCGAGCTGTTGGTATTGGCTGAAATCGATTGGCAGCACCCGGCTCGTGCCCAGCGCGTCGGGATTTCCGGGACAAGCCGCGACGCGGTCTTGCGCTGGCTTTTGGGCCTGGTCTTGCGCCTGGTCTTGGGTCTGGTCTTGCGCCCGATCTTGGGCTTGAGCTGAGGCTTGGTCTTGAGTTTGAGCCGGGGCCTGGACTTGGTCTTGGCGTTGAACTTGGCTTTGGTCTTTGGCTTGGTCTTGAGCTTTGTCTTGCGCGGGCTCTTGCGCGGGCTCTTGGGCGTTTTGGGCGCGAGCCGATACCGCGGCGAGCGGTACAATGACCGTCGTCGCGAGAGCCGCAGCCAATAGGCCTGCTCTAAAGTTTGGCATCCCCACCCTCAGAACCGGAAACGTTGCCGGGACCGCTAACCCTCATGCGAATAATAGGAATTGGCTTGGTTAACGCCACGTGAACGGCCTTTTATGGCGCCGTTCCCCTGTTGATAACTAGTGCGCAAATACCACTATCGGCGAAATTCGAGCGGCCCGGCCGCCTTTCCTTGCCGTTAATCCCGCACGCTTACCTTTCGGCTTTGGAGTCGGTGTGAGGCGTAGGGATGAAAGCCGCTGCGGCAGCCCGCAAGCGCTGGGCACGGCGGCGATCGGACGGGCCGGCGGGCTCGTCCATGCCCGGCCGCACGGTCGCGCGCATCGGCACGGTCGTGCTGTTGGTCTTGGCGCTTTTCGTGCTCGTCTGCGCCGCGATCGGGCTCAGCGTCACCCAACGCAACGACAGCCGTCTCGCGGCCGAGCGGCACGCGGCATTACAGACCGCGCTTGACGAGCTTCACGTCGTGTTCGGCGACGTCGATCGCTTCGACGCCGGCCAGCTCGGCCTGATCGAGCGGCGCACCGGGCTCGCCGATTTAAGGTTCGATGCCGATCCGAGCGCCGATGGCGGCCGCGAAGTGCAGTCGCTGCATGACGCGCAAGGCCGTATCGTCGGCTGGTTCAGTTGGACGCCCGACCGCGCGCTCATTCGCGCGATGGATTGGCTGTGGAGCATTGCCGGAGCGGTCGGCATCATGCTGGCGGCCGGCGCATTCCTCGCAGTGCGGGCAACGCGGCGGCTCGCCGCTTCGTGCGCGCGCAACATCGCAACCATCCATAAGCTGACGACGCAGGACGGCCTGACCGGCCTTGCCAACCGGGGTGTCATGCTCGAACGCCTCGACGAGGCGATGGCGTCGCGCCGCCGCCATTTCGTCGCCTTCATGCTGATCGATCTCGACGGCTTCCGCGACGTCAACGATGCGCTGGGGCGGGCCGGCGGCGACACCATGCTGCGCAGCATCGCCGAACGGCTCAGCTCCGCCTTGCCCGCCGGCACGCCGATCGGACGATTCGACGATGACGAATTCGCGGTGATCGCGGCGGGCGATGACGCGCGATGCGGGATGGAACTCGCCGAAAAACTTGCCGCCGCGCTCGCCGAACCGATCTACATGGATCAGACCTGGCAGATCAGCGCCGGCATCGGTATCGCGCAGGCGCCGGAGGACGGCACCACCGGCGATGAACTCAGTCGGCACGCCGCGCTGGCGCTGCGCGCCGCCAAGCGCGGCGGGCGCGGATCGGTGCGGCGCTTCGTGTCGCAAATTCACCAGGAGCATTCCGAGCGCCGCTTTTATCTGCGCGAACTCGAAACCGCGATCGAGCGGAACGCGTTCGACGTTCACTATCAGCCGGTCGTCGCCGCCGAAGGCGGCGGCATAGTCGGCGTCGAAGCGCTGGCGCGCTGGACGCACCCGACCCGCGGCGCGATCGCGCCGGCGATGTTCATTCCGCTCGCCGAGGAGAGCGGTCTGATGAACAGGCTCGGCGAGATCGTGTTGCGGCGCGCCCTTGCCGACGGCGCGCGGTGGCCGAACCTGTTCGTCGCCGTCAACCTGTCGCCGGTGCAGATGCGCAGTCGCGGCCTCGTCGATCTTATCGGCGCGCTCGTCGCCGAATCCGGCATGGCTGCTTCGCGCCTCGTGCTCGAAGTGACCGAAGGCATGTTGATCGACAATCCGCAGGAAACCCAAGCCAAGCTCGCAGCCTTGCGCGCGCTTGGCGTCTCGACCGCGCTCGACGACTTCGGCACCGGCTATTCGAGCTTGAACTATCTGCAAAAATTCCCGTTCGACCGGCTCAAAATCGATCGAACCTTCGTCGCCTCGCTGGGCACCGCCGGCACAACCGGCGCCATCATCCAGTCGGTCGTCACGCTCGGCCACGCGCTCGGCATGAAGGTGCTGGCGGAAGGCGTCGAAACCGACGAGCAGCGGGTGCTGCTGCGCCTTGCCGGCTGCGACGAGATGCAGGGCTTTCTATTCGCCAAGCCGGGCCCGGCGGAGGCGATCGACAAGCTCTTGGCGCGGCCGCCGGCGGGGCGCTCGGGCGCGCGGCGAACCGCCGACGCGGCATCCTGACAGCCTCGCGGCGAGCCGCTATCTATAGAATCTATAGAGCGTAGTCTTCGCCTCGCCCGGCCGCAGAGGGAGCGCGCGATGCTTTCCAACAACCTGCCCGGCCTCGATTTCGGCCTCGGCAGCGACGTCGATATGCTGCGCGACACGGTGCGGGATTTTGCCAAAGACAAAATCGCGCCGCACGCCGAGGCGATCGACCGTTCCAACAGCTTTCCGCGCGAACTTTGGCCGCAGCTCGGCGCGCTCGGCCTGCTCGGCATCACGGTCGAGGAAGACTGGGGCGGGGCGGGGCTCGGCTATCTCGCCCATTGCGTGGCGATGGAGGAGATTTCGCGCGCTTCCGCCGCGATCGGCCTGTCCTATGGCGCGCATTCGAACCTGTGCGTGAACCAGATCAGGCGCAACGGCGACGACGCGCAGAAGCGGCGCTATCTGCCGCAGCTGATTTCCGGCGAACATGTCGGGGCGCTGGCGATGTCGGAGCCCGGCGCGGGATCGGACGTGGTGTCGATGCGCACGCGCGCCGACCGCAAGGGCGACCGCTTCATTCTCAACGGCGCGAAAATGTGGATCACCAACGGCCCGCTCGCCGACACGCTCGTGGTCTATGCCAAGACCGACCGCACCGCCGGCGCGCGCGGCATCACCGCCTTCATCGTCGAGAAGAATTTCCAGGGTTTTTCGGCCGGCAAGAAGCTCGACAAGCTCGGCATGCGCGGCTCCGACACCAGCGAGATCGTTTTCCAGGACTGTGAAGTGCCGCGCGAAAACGTGCTCGGCGTGATCGGCAACGGCGTCAACATTTTGATGTCGGGGCTCGACTACGAGCGCACGGTGCTGGCGGCGGGGCCGCTCGGCGTGATGCAGGCCTGTCTCGACCTGGTCATTCCCTACGTGCACCAGCGCTCGCAATTCGGCCAGCCGATCGGGCGCTTCCAGCTGATGCAGGCCAAGCTCGCCGACATGTATGTGACGCTCAATGCCGCCAAGGCCTATGTCTATGCCGTCGCCAAGGCCTGCGATCGCGGCGAGACGACGCGCGAAGACGCCGCCGGCGCCATCCTTTACGCGGCCGAGCGGGCGACCTGGATGGCGCTCGAAACCATCCAGTGCCTGGGCGGCAACGGCTATATCAACGACTACCCGGCCGGGCGGCTGTTGCGCGACGCCAAGCTCTACGAAATCGGCGCCGGCACCAGCGAAATCCGCCGCATGCTGATCGGCCGGGAGATATTCGAGAAGACGAGGTGATATTCTTCCTCCCCCGCGACAGCGGGGGAAGGGGACCGCCCTGCGAAGCAGGGTGGTGGAGGGGGCCTCGGCCTCAAAGCTCGCGCAGTCGTCAAACATTTTTCTCCTCCAATCCGCTCGCGATTCCCTCTCCCCGCGCGCGGGGAGAGGGTTGGGGTGAGGGGGCCTCTCCGCCGGGTGCAAGCATTGTTCCCGTCATCCTGAGGTGCGAGCGCAGCGAGCCTCGAAGGATGCCGGGCCGCGGCGTTCGGGCCGTCGTCCTTCGAGGGCCGCTTCGCGGCCACCTCAGGATGACGGGTAACAGGCAAGCCTGCTCCGTTCTCGCGGCGCATGTGCGCCCGAGTGTGGCAAGCACAGCTGTCAAAATTTCTCTCCTGCAACGAGGAGAGCAAGATTTCGTCTCTTTCCTTCTTCCCTTTCACCACTGAAGCGAAAGGGAAGCAGAACGCCGACAGACGCTGTTTAACAACCTCCGCACCATCGGGTGCGGCTCGCATCCTGACGGATGCGCTCGCCTGTCGGCGTCCCACCGCGGCTCTCGCCAAGGGGACTTACGTCGCCCAAGGCGCAACTTAAGCCAGGCTTCCTGGGACGCGGTCTGAGCGGGCGTTACCCGCCTTCGCCTGTCCCAGTCCAGCGAAGCACCTCGCGCACCGGTCATAGTGCCGGCAGGCTGATGCCCAAGCCGCCCGAGAACAGGGTGTATGGCCCCATCCGCGGGCACCGCACTCGCTCCGCATTCGGGAGGGCGATTATCTGGAACTTGACAGAAGCCCTCAACCATGGCAAGATGCTCCTACAATCGAGGTAGGGGAGTAGCCGCCATGGCAAAACGTCCTAAGCCGGTTCACCAGATGACAGAGGGTCAATTTGAGGACCGATTTCCTATCGGTGACGAAGATGCGTGCAAGGCGTACCTGAAGGCTCGCAGATGGCCTGATGGCGTGCGCTGTCCGCGTTGTGGCAATCCCGCTGTCTATGACCTGCCGTCGCGCAAGTGGCATTGGCAGTGCGAGAAATGCGCGAAGGACGGCTACCGCTTTTCTGTTATTGCTGGAACGATCTTTGAAAACACCAACAAGCCGCTGCGCCAGTGGTTCAAGGTCGTGCATCTGATGCTGACCAGCAAAAAGGGAATTTCCAGCCTTCAAATTCAGCGGCAGTTGGGCTTCGGCTCCTACGAAACCGCGCTGAATATGACGCACAAAATCCGTGCGGCGCTCATTGAGCCGGAAACCAAATTGGGCGGCATTGTCGAAGTCGATGAAACTTACGTCGGCGGAAAAGACCAGTGGCGGCATTGGAACAAAAAGAGCGGCGGCCGTGGTGGTCTCGCCAGCGGCAAAACGCCGATCATCGGCGCAGTGCAGCGCAAGGGCAATGTTATTGCTCGCGTCCTGCAACACGTCACTGCACAGACTGCAAACAATTTCGTGCAGGAAGTCGTCTCGCACAAAGTCAGCTTGCTCGCGACTGACGATTGGAGCGGCTATGAGAAACTGAAAAAGGATTACCCGCTTGCCAGCGTCGATCACTCTAAAGGCCAATACGTAATCGGCGCGGTCCACACCAACACGATTGAAGGTTTCTGGTCGATCTTCAAGCGCGGCGTGGTCGGCACGTTCCACAAGATGAGCGCCAAATATATGCCGCTCTATGTTGCCGAGTTTCAGTTCCGGTATAACAATCGCTTCAACCCTGACATGTTCGGAACGGCTATCGCGGGATGCTAAGTCGGCGACAGACAGTGGTAATCGCACTGTTTGCGTGCCTCGTGGCGGGATTCGGGTGGCTAGATCGGGCGTCATCGTTGCCACCACCACACGATCATGCAGTAAGCGCCAGCCAAGGCAGCACCAATTCCAGCGCCAACCAAAAGCAGCCAGCCAAATCCTTGGGGCAAAGGCTTTCGATAGTCTGGAATCGGACTTGGGAAGACCCCGTTGCTTTCTACACTTTCGTTTTGAGCGTATTTACCGGCTTGCTGGCCATCGTTTCGGCTTTCCAGATTTTCTTTCTGATCCGCGCCGACAAGACCGCGCGGCGCAGCGCCAATGCGGCGATAGAGGCTGCTAATGCCGCAAAACGGAATGCCGACGCCCTGATCAGTGCGGAACGGGCTCACCTCTATGCCGTTATCGAGGGAAGCAACCTTCAAGATTCGATTGCGCCGGTCACTATGTACAATTTCGGCAATCGTGCCGAGGGCGGAACATGGGATGACGACACCTTCATTAGTACTCGCCCGGCAGTACGTTTTCTCTTGAAAAACTTGGGTAAAACGCCTGCCGTCGTGACAGAGATTGGCTACCAGCTCATTCAAGGCGTCGAAGGTCAAAGGGTCTGGGAACACGAAATCCCGCTGGCTACGCTCGTTCGGCCCGTTATTGACGGGAGTGCTCAATCGGAGGCAGTCGATTGCGGATTGCGGGATTCCGGGTTCAACGTTGGCGCTGCAAAAGCTGCCATGGACGGGACACGCCCCCTCTATTTTTACGGGCACGTCGCCTTTATCGACTCCTTCAATCGCCGATACACCTACTTCTGGCGCTATCAGAACATGGGCATCACTTTCGTGATGGTCCGCTCCGAAGAACAGCCCGAACAGGACGGCGGCGAATAGCCATCCCTTCCCTAGCGCCAACCTGTCACGCGGGTTTCGCCATAGCGGTGACCGGCTACTTCTGTCAAGAGGCAGATAATCGCCTTCGGGAGTACCCTCGGCCGAAGGCGTCCTTCACTGAGCGAGATTCGCGCATTGTAACTGAAACGGGGACGATGTCAAGATCACGTCTCCGTTACCGTGACGCGCGGCGTTCGTGGGCTGAGCCCACATAGGGCTTGCTGAGGCTTTGCTATCCGGCCGCGGCGCGGTGATGCGGCTGGGCCTGCTTGCCGGCGGCCTTTTTCTTTTTATGCGCGGCCAGCTTTTCTAATTGCTTCTTCGTCGTCGGAAGGACACCAACCTCGTTTGCCAACACCCGACGGGTGGCCGCACGAGACAGAGCGACGATTTTCGTTCGCTTCATGGGTCACCTCCTTGTGGTCTATATGTCGACCTTACTCCGCTAAGTGTCCAATCTCAATCGCGTTTCTTGAATAACCAATAGTTGATGCCGCTATCCGGGTCCCGAAAGTCTTCTTCCACGATATAGCCACAGACAATGATTTTTGCACCAATTACAGAGTATTTCGTAAGCGCTTCAGGGGGTAGGTTGGCATAAAACGTCTCCATTATAATTTGTTCCGGCATCGTATCCGAGACAACCGTTGAAACGGCCCGGCTTATGCTTTCCAAAACGTCATTCTTGCTGCCTTTTGGGATGTATGTAGCGCTGCCCTCCTTACTATAGTCTGGACGGTTAACATTGCCTGCATCGTCCTTTCTTCTAATTCCGAAACAGAGCTCCAGAGTGTCGGCCTGCTCGGTAGGAACCAGCATTACGGACATAACCACAACGACGCTCGCCTCGGCATCAAAGCCGAGAATGAATTCAACGATCTTAGAGCCTTCAGCGTCCGTGAAAGGCCCTTCGAGTTCATGCAATTCAAATTCGTAGGCCATTCACGGGTGCCATAGGGCGGGCTGAGCCAGCGGGTCCGGCCTTCGGCCAGCGCGATGACAGGCTCCGCGAAGCTCCCGCGGACCGTATCACGAAAGTATAGGCGTGGACTCGGCGCGGAGCTTGCCATCGGGCGGCGCTTCGCGCCGACCCGTTGGGGCGGCACCTCGCCTGTTTTCACGGGGGAGGATGACCTAAGGCTCACCCCAAGCGCCGATCAAATTCCAGCACCGCATTGAGCAGGACCTGCGCGCCGGCGGCGCAGTGCTCCAAGCTCGTCGATTCCGCTTCGTTGTGGGAAATGCCGCCGCGGCAGGGCACGAAGATCATGGTGGTCGGCGCCACGCGCGAAATATAGACGGCATCGTGCCCGACGCCGGAAATCATGTCGCGCGGCAATTCACGCCGCCGCACCCAGTCGCCTTGCGCGTCCGATCCGTTGGCGCTGGCGCGGACTGTTCATCGCCTGCCACAGATCGTTGCGCCGCTGCACATTGAGCCAGAAGTCGGGGCTATTGCCGAACACGCGCGCGAGGATGAGCGCGGTCGCGGCCGTGATCTTCCTGCGGTCATTGCACAGCTCGTTGACGTGCTTGCGCTGAACGCCCATCGCCTTGGCCAGTGCGGCCTGGGTCAATGCCATCGGCTGCATGAATTCCTCGACAAGAATCTCGCCGACCGTGGCCGGCTTACGCTTGGTCGTCAGCATGGTTCGCCTCATCTATAGCAAGTAGCCCGCATGAGCGTAGCGATATGCGGGTTAGAGTTGTAGAGGCAAACCCCGGATGTCGCTTCGCTCATCCGGGCTACGCTTGGTGCTCCACGCATCCTCCTAGAGCAGTCGAGCAATCTGTTCGAGCAGCGGTTCTTCGTCACCCTGAAAACTGCGGATCATAGCCGCCAGGAAATCGTCCGGGATTATTCTATCGAGGTGCAACGGATGCCCGGCAGCCTTCGCCAGAAGCCCCATAAATGCGAGTTGCCTCCGGCCATTGCCGTCACGAAAGGCATGCACGGCATTGAGCGTCGCCAGGAAGGCCGCTGCGCCTCGTGCGAACTCTTGCGCAGATAGACCCTGCAGATAGTTATCGCGTCGTAAGCCCTCGAACAGTTTCGCCATTTGGCGGGGGATGTGTTCTGGGTAGCAGAATGTGCTGTCGCCCTTGCTGATCCGAACCTTTTCCCGGTATTCGCCTGCCCAGGTGTACACGTCCCTGAATATGTGCCGGTGGACACGCTGGTAGTGCTGTTCGGTCAGCTTGCCGGCCGGCATCGGTTCGTTGAACCGTTGCGCCGTAATCGCCGTCTCGAAGCGGTCGAGCGCGTCTTGCGTGCGGAGATTACGGCGGTTCTTGAGAACGTTCGTTCCGGGATAGCAATACGGATCGTCTATGCTGTCATACATCGACGGGACAAGGAGGCTCAGCCGTATCTTTTAATGATGGCGGCGCGTCGCTGCGCCGCCGAGGCGCCCTGGCGCTCAAGCGTGCTGAAGGTCCTTTTCATGTCGCGCGTCAGGTGCAGACCTTCGATCGCGCTGACTTTCTCAAAGCCGGCAAGGCCGATGGTGAGGCGCTGTGTCTTAGCCGTGGGACGCGCGGCCTTGCGCTTCTTGGCTTTCCCAGTCTCTTTTGGTTTGCCAGCTTTCGTCATGGAATCACCCTAGCACATTTGCGTGGTCGCCGCAGCTGCGCGCGGCAGGATGACAAGCGGCTCACCCCAACCTCCGATCAAATTCCAGCACCGCATTGAGCAGCACCTGCGCGCCGGCGGCGCATTGCTCCAAGCTCGTCGATTCCGCTTCGTTGTGCGAAATGCCGCCGCGGCAGGGCACGAAGATCATGGTGGTGGGCGCCACGCGCGAAATGTAAACGGCATCGTGGCCGGCGCCGGAGATCATGTCGCGCGAGGCGAAGCCGGCTTGCTGGGCGCCGATGCGCACGCAATCGATCAGCTCGGCTGCGAATTTGACCGGCGCGGATTGCCAGATCCGCGCTTCATCATAGGTCAGCTGCATCGGGCTCAGGATTTCGCCGAGCGCGGCGCGCAATTTCGCCTCCATGGCGTCGAGGATTTTGTCGTCGGGGTGGCGGAAATCGACGGTGAAAAAGACCTCGCCGGGAATGACATTGCGGCTGTTCGGCCGGTTCTCAAGGAGGCCGACGGTGCCGACCGCGTCGGGGGCGTGCTCGCGCGCGATCGCCGCGATGCGCTCGATCATGCGCGCGGCGCCAAGGAGCGCATCTTTACGCCCACGCATCGGCGTCGATCCGCTATGGGCCGCCTGGCCGCCGACGGTGATTTCGTACCAGCGCGCGCCCTCGGCGCCTTGCACGATGCCGATCATGCGCCCCTCGGCTTCGAGGATCGGGCCTTGCTCGATATGCAGTTCGAACATCGCAGAGAAGCGACGCTCGCCAGCTCGCTGTTGGCCCTGGTAACCGATGCGCGCCAATTCCGCGCCGAACGTCTTGCCGTCACGATCGGTGCGCGAATAGGCGTAGGCGCGCGTAAAGACGCCGGCAAACACGCCGGAGGCAAGCATGGCCGGCGCAAAGCGCGCGCCTTCTTCGTTGGTCCAATTGACGAGTTCGAGCGGTGCGTTGGTTTGGTAGCCCGCATCGTGCAGCGTGCGCAGCGCCTCAAGCGCGGCAAGCACGCCGAGGGCGCCGTCGAACTTGCCGCCGGTCGGCTGGGTGTCGAGGTGCGAGCCCATGGCGATGGGCGACAGGGCAGGGTTCTTGCCCGGCCGGCGCGCGAACATGTTGCCCATCTCGTCGATCGCAACGCTGGCGCCGAGCGCCTCGCATTGCGCCTTGAACCAATCGCGCACCTGGCGGTCGAAGTCGGTCAAAGTCAGCCGGCAAATACCGCCTTTCGGCGTCGCGCCGATCCGCGCCGTTTCCATCAGCGTGTCCCACAGGCGCTTGGCGTCGATCTGCAGGTTCGGCAAGGCGAAAACTCAGGTGCGGGTTCGGCGGCCATTGGCCGAGTAGGTCAATGGACCCTAGCACAGTGGCCTAGTTGAACGGGTCGTAGGCTCACTAACTCATTGAATCCACGACGAATCAGCTATGATGTCCACAGCTCAAATGCCGGGCAACCGCGGGGGCGAACGCTATGCTGCGCGTGCGACTGAAAGCGGACGGCCGTTTGGTCGAAGTGCTGCCGGACGGCAGCGAACGGGCCATCGCCACCGATCCCCGCTCGATCGCGGCGGCGGCGCACAATGCGGCGCGCTCGGCGCCGGGCAACGACGCCGCCTATGCCCGCAATGTGCGCGGCCAGACCGGGCTGACCCAGGCCGCCTTCGCGGCGCGGATCGGCGTGCCGGTCGAGACTGTGCGCAATTGGGAGCAGGGCAAGCGCTCGCCGCGCGGGCCGGCCCGGGCGCTGCTCAAAGTCCTCGAACAGGCCCCCGCCGCCGCCTTTGCGGTGCTCGGCAAGGCGCGCTGACGTCGTCCGCTAAGACTTCGGCCTGTAGCCCGGATTGCGCAACCCACCTACGCTCGCTGCACGAGCTACGGTGGGTACGAGTCCGCCGAAGCGCGGAGCGCGTAGGCGGACGCGCAATCCGGGGTCTCAATCGGCGCAAATTTTCCCCCGGATTGCATTCGCAATCCGGGCTACGATGCTTGCGCCCGCACCGGGTTATATTGCGAGGAACAGCGAATGCAGGTCATTGAAAGTAAGGGCGCGCGCATCCCGATCCTCGGCTTCGGCACCATGACGCTCAAGGAGGACTTGTGCGTCGATATGGTCGAGGCGGCGTTGCATCTGGGCTACCGGCATCTCGATACCGCGCAGATGTACGGCAACGAGCGCGAGGTTGGCGCCGGCCTGCGGCGTTCCGGCATCAAGCGCGAAGAGGTGTTTCTCACCACCAAGGTTTGGTTCAACCGGCTGGCGCCGGGGGATTTGGAGCGCTCGGTCGACGAAAGCCTGCAAAAGCTCGATATGCCGTGGGTCGATCTCCTCATGATCCATTGGCCGAATGCGCAAATTCCGCTGGCGCAATCGATCGCCGCGCTGTGCAAGGTCAAAAAAGCGGGGCTTGCCAAGCATATCGGCGTGGCGAATTTCAACGTCGCCATGCTTGACGAAGCCAACAAGGCGGCGAGCGAGCCGCTCGTCGCATTGCAGATCGAAACCCATCCCTATCTCGACCAGTCGAAAATCATCGCCGCGGCGCGCCGTCACGGCATGGCCGTGGTCGGCTATTGCCCGCTGGCGCGCGGCAAAGTGCCGGGCGACGCAACGCTGCAACGCATCGGCCGCGCGCACGGCAAATCGGCCGCGCAGGTCGCGCTGCGCTATCTCGAGCAAGAAAACATCATTCCCATCCCGCGCACCTCGAAACGCGAGCGGCTTGCCGAAAATCTCGGCAGCCTCGAGTTCAAGCTGTCCGACGCGGAGATGAAAGAAATCGCCGGCTTGAAGCGCCCGGACGCGCGCATCGTCAGTCCGCCGCAGGCGCCCAAATGGGATTAAGCGATACGTGACTGAGATCGGACCGATTCCGAGCGTCCCGGCCAACGGCGCGAAAATCCCGCTGGTCGGGCTCGGCACCTGGGAATTGCGCGGGCGGCCCTGCGCGCGCGTGGTCGAGCAGGCCTTGCGGCTCGGCTACCGCCACGTCGATACCGCGGAAATGTACGACAACGAGCGCGATGTCGGGGAGGGGCTGCGCGCGTCCGGCGTCGAGCGCGACGAAGTGTTCGTGACCACCAAAATCTGGCCGTCGCATTTTGCGCCGCGCGAGTTCGAGCGCGCCGTGCGCGATTGTCTGGTGCGCCTGCGTCTGAGCGAAGTCGATCTCGTCCTGCTGCATTGGCCCAATCCGCAAATCCCGCTCGCGGAAACGCTCGGCGCTTTGTGCAAGGCCAAGCGCGACGGCCTCACGCGCCATATCGGCGTCTCCAACTTTACCGTGGCGCAGATCGGCGAGGCTTTGCAGATCGCGAGCGAACCCATCGTCTGCGATCAGGTCGAATGCCACCCGTTTCTCGATCAGTCCAAGGTGATCGCGGCCTGCCGCCGCCACGGCATGGCGACGGTCGCTTACAGTCCGATCGCGCGCGGCAAGGCCAAGAACGACAAGGTGCTGGCGCGGATCGGCGCCGCGCACAAGAAAACCGCGGCGCAAATCTGCCTGCGCTATCTGGTGCAGCGGAACATCGTGGTCATTCCGCGCACCAGCAAGCTCGAGCGGCTTTCGGAGAATGCCGCGCTGTTCGATTTTACGCTGGGTGAAGAGGAAATGGCCGAGATTGCCGCGCTCGCCAGCCGCGACGGCCGGGTCGTCGACTGGTCCTATTCCGGCCGGATGGAGTGGGATTGAACGACACTAGAACTCGACGTCGAGCTCTTCCAGCTCGTCGGGTTCGGCCTTGGCGCCGGCGATCCATTCCGCCATCAAAGGATGCGCCATGATGGTGCGGCAATAGTCCCGCGCCTGCGGCTCGATCGCCACGTCGTAGGTGGTAAAGCGCGAGCAAACCGGCGCGTACATGGCGTCCGCCGCGCACGGTTTCTTGCCGAACAGATAGGGGCCCCGGTACTGGCCGAAACAGTCGCGCCAGATCGCGGCGATGCGGTCGATGTCGGCGCGCGCGCCGGCCCAGGATTTGAAGCCGGGAAAATGCGCTTTGATATTCATCGGCAGCGCCGAGCGCAGATTGGAAAAGCCGGAATGCATCTCGCCGCAGATCGAGCGGCAATGCGCGCGTTGCGCCTGATCGGCGGGCAGCAGCCCGGCCTCATGCTTGATCTCATGCAAGTATTCGGCGATCGCCAGCGTGTCCCACACTTTCATGCCGTCATGCACCAGGCACGGCACCAGGAACGACGGCGACAGCAACAACAATTCCGCGCGCGTCGACGGATCGTCGGTCGAGACGTGCTGCTCGTCGAAGTCCAGGTTCGCCATTTTGCAAAGCAACCAGCCGCGCAGCGACCACGAGCCGTAATTCTTGCTGGCGATGGTCAGTGTAGCCTTGGACATGGCCTGCGCTCTTGTTTGAAATTGCGGACTGAATCAAAGAGTTACGATCGGAATCTGGCGCCCCGCGGCGGCATCGGCCCGGTTTTTAGGCAGTGCGGCGCCAACACCCATCCCCGGCTGTGAGGATGTTCACATTCTTGTCGCAGTGCAAAAAAAAATGCACTAGTTTTTACCGGTTGGGGGAGTCGAGATGAGCCGTCATCAGGCGGCTACGGCGCCCGTGGACAACGGATGCTGTATCTCGCCTACCAACTGCAATCCGACATCATGGTGCCGGTCCGGGCGTGGGCCGGCATGGCGGCTGCGTCCGGCAACCCGCCGTTGCTGTCCGACCATCCGGCGCTACGCAATCTCACCGCGGTTTATGAGCTGATCGCGCGGGCGGGCCTCACCCATACCCGCCCGGCCTTCGGCATCGACTCCGTCACCGTCGGCAACCGGGAAGTCGAGGTTTGCGAGGAGGCGGCGGCGACCACGCCGTTCGGGACGCTCCTGCATTTCAAAAAGGACATCGCCACCGCGCAGCCGCGGGTGTTGTTGGTGGCGCCGCTGTCGGGACATTTCGCGACGCTGTTGCGCGCGACCGTGCGCACCATGCTGCCGGACCACGACGTCTTCATCACCGACTGGCACAATGCGCGCGATGCGCCGCTGACGGCGGGCCGGTTCGGCGTCGACGAATATACCGATCACCTGATCAAATTTCTCGAAACGATGGGTCCGGGCTCGCATGTCTTGGCGGTGTGCCAGCCGTGCGTTTCCGTGCTCGCCGCCGTCGCGGTCATGGCGCAGGCCGGCAATCCGGCGCAACCGCGCTCGATGACGCTGATGGCCGGGCCGGTCGACACCCGGGTCAATCCGACCAAGGTCAACGAGCTCGCCAAGAAGCGCACCATCGACTGGTTCGAGCGCACGCTGACCGCGTCGGTGCCGCTGCGCTATCCCGGCGCTTTCCGCCGCGTTTATCCCGGCTTCGTGCAGCTGGCCGCTTTCATGAGCATGAATGTCGAGCGGCACGTGAAGGCGCATAAGGAGCTTTACGAGAATCTTGCCAATGGCGAGATCGAAAAGGCGGCGATCACCAAAGCCTTCTACGACGAATATTTCGCCGTGCTCGATCTCACCGCGGAATTTTATCTCGAAACGGTGCAGCTCATCTTCCAGGACCACGCGCCGCCGCTCGGCAAGCTCGAATGGCGCGGCCAGCGCGTCGATCCGCGCGCGATCCGCAAGACCATGCTGCTCACCGTCGAAGGCGAGCGCGACGACATCTGCGCCGTCGGCCAAACCGTCGCCGCGCACGATCTGTGCAGCAAGCTGCGTCCCTATCTCAAGCGGCACCACATGCAGGCCGGCGTCGGCCATTACGGGGTGTTCTTCGGCAACCGCTGGGAGAACCAGATTTATCCGATTTTGAAGAACGTGATTTTGTCGAGCGATTAGCGGCGACGGAACGTAGCGGGACGTGCTTCTTCACCGTGCCATTCTGGAATTTCGAAGTCGATGCCGATGCCTTTGCCGGCAAAACAGCTCACTATGAATGTGCCTAGCCCTCCGCGCTTGTATTGGCCGCCACAAGATTTAATTTGGTGACTGGCGATCCAGGAATTTCTTGTGGCCTGTTGGGTTGAACGCGGCGCGTCCTTCGCGAGGCAAAGAATTCTAGTAATTTCTGACTTCTCTTTTTCCGATAATGAATCAAGGAGGAACCTGACATTTTTGCCATACATGCGCTTAGCCAACGTCGGAGCGATCTTCTCAAGAAGCTGTCCTCGCTTCCCGAAGTGTAGAAAATGTTTGAACGCCAACTTTGGTCTCGGACCATCATCCAGCTTGCGAGGACCGATTCCGATCCACGTTAGCTTGCGCGCTATGGCGTGGCGCTGAGGTTCAGATCTTACGCCACCAATGCCGATGACCGCATCAAATCGCCAACCTCGCATCATCCCCATGCAGTTGTGATTACCGAACACGCCTGTTTCAGGATCGGGATCGCCGGAGTGGGTCCTTTTATAGATCAATATCCGCATTTATTTACCGCATCGCCGCGGCGATATTGCCGCCGTCGACGGTGGTGACGTCGGCGGTGGTTTTCAAAGCCAACGCCTGGTGCAGGAAAGCTTGCGCGACATCTTCGGCGGTGACTTCGCGCTGCAGAAGATTGCCGCTCATATAGTCTTTTTCGCTCAAGCCCCGCGCCTTGGCGCGCGCAGCGATCATGTCGGGCGTGAGCAGCCCCGAGCGGATGCGGTCGGCGTTGACCGCGTTGGCGCGGATGCCGTCGGCCCCGTAATCGAGCGCGTATTGCCGCATCAGCGCCAGAGCCGCCGCCTTGGGTATGCCATAGGGACCGAAATTCGGGCCCGGATTGACCGCTTGCTTTGAGACGTTGAAGAGCAGGCACCCGCCGGTGCCCTGCGCCAGCATGATTTTCACCGCGGCCTGCGCCACGCGCTGATGGCCGTAGAAATTAAGTTCGAAGCTTTTGCGCAAGATTTCTTCGTCGACTTCGCCGATGCGGCCCTGCCACGCCGCCCCGGCATTCGACACCACGATATCGACGCCGCCGAAGTATTCGGCGATTTTGTCGAATGCGGTGCGCACCGACTCCGCGTCGGCTACGTCGCAGGCGACCGGCAAGGCGCTGCCGCCGACCATCGCCGCCTGCTTGCCGGCGGCAGAAAAATTCACGTCGAGAAGCGCGACCTCCGCGCCCGCCGCAGCGAATGTTCTTGCGGTCGCTGCGCCGATCGCGCCGCCGGCGCCGGTGATCGCGACGATCTGTCCGGCGAGCGGCAATTCCTGACGCTGGCCGAGCTTGGCCTGTTCGAGCGGCCAATATTCGCAATCGAACATGTCGGCCTCGGCGATCGATTCGAAGCGGCCGATGGCTTCGGCGCAACTCACGCCTTTGGCCCAGGCTTCGGCGATATCGGCGGCGATAATAGCTTCTTTCTTGGAGCGGCCGAGCCCGAATAGTCCAAGACCGTATACCAGCACGACGCGGGGCAGCGGATCGAGTTCGTGTTTGCTGCCGCCGACGCGCGCGTTGTGACGCTTGAAATATTCGCGATAGTGCGCCGCAAATGCGCCCGCCGCGTCGTGGGCTTTGCGCTTGAAGTCATCGAGCTTGCCGACCTCCGGGTGCAGTAGCACGAGCGGCCAGTTCTTGGTGCGGATGGTGTGGTCCGGCGTGACGACGCCGGCTCGGCTGATGCGCTCCAGGTCCGTGCCGTCGAAAAAATCGAGCAAGCCATTGCTGGTGCGAAATTCGAGAGCTAGCCGGCGCCAGGCGCCCTCGTTAGTTTCGTCCTTTGCGCTGCATGCACCGCGCACGATGGGCGCGACCGCTGCCACCGGCGCGATCTCGCGCCATAGCCTGGCGAAGACGATGGACTTCGCGTTGCGTTCGATAAAATCCTCGGCGAGCGACACCATCTCGATCATGCGTTCGTAAGCCTCGCGCGCGGTGTCGCCGAAGGTGACGATGCCGTGTTTGCTGAGAATAAGTCCGTCGCTGGGCTTGGCGCGCTCGAAAACCTCGATCGCCTTTTTCGCCAAGCCGAAGCCCGGCATCAGATAAGGCACGAAGGCCAGGCGGCCGCCGAAAACCTCGGCGCACTTTTTTTCGCCGTCCGGCTGGTCGATCACGCCGAGCACCGCGGTGGCGTGGGTATGGTCGACGAATTTGTGCGGCAGGAACGCATGCAGCATCATCTCGACGGACGGGTTGGGCGCCGTCGGATCGATCAGATTGGCGCGCTCGATGCCGACAAGTTCTTCATCGTCGATTGTCTCGAGCGCGCGCAAATCGCGCATTGGGGCAAGCCGAACGGCCGGAAATCCGTCGGGTTCGATCGCCGCCATGTCGGCGCCGGAGGATTTGACGTACAACACCTCGACGTCTGCGCCGAGGCGGTCGCGCATTCGCGTCTTCAGCGAGGTGTTGCCGCCGCCATGCAGCACGAGCTTCGCCTCGCGGCCGAGCAGCCGCGTCGTGTAGACGCGCAGCGCCAAATCACGCGCAAGGTCGCGGCCGATGCCCGATTTTTCGCCAAGTGTTTCCTTTTCGCCAAGTGTTTTCTTTTCGCCAAGTGTTTTCGCGAAATGCGCGGCGATGGCGTCGGCGTCGCGGTCGACCCAGCCGCTTTTCATGAGGGCACGATCCGGAAAAAGCCTGCCCCGGACTTGATCCGGGGTGGACGCCGGTTTTCCGAAAAGATCATGCCCCACCTAAATGCAGCGAGCGTTTGCGAGCGTCAGCCGCCGGCAAAACGGCGCGACCACCACCCGGTGCGCCGCGGCCGGTCGCCGTCGGCGGGCTCGTTGGTCTCGATGACCGGTTCCGCGGTGGGTGAGGCGGGCGGCGGCGTTGCCGTAGCCGGCGCAGCCGGCGCTTGTTCGCTGCCGGCGGCGGCGGCGGGCGCGGGTTCGCGCACGGTCGAGCGCCGGCGCGGCAATTCCTGCGCCGGCACCGGCTGCGGCGCCGCGGGGGCCACCGGCGCCGGCGAGACGGGGCGCGGCGCGGCGTCGAAGTTGGCGACCGCATCTTTGAGTTCCGGTTCGATCGCCGGCGGTGCGATTAGCTGTTCGGCCGGCGCGAATTCCTGCTGCGGCGCGTGCCGGCCGCGATCGCTTCCGCCGTGGCTCGCCTCGCCGTTGCGATGGCGATTGCGCCGGCCGCCGCGGCGGCCGCGCCGCCGCCGCCGCTCGCCGTGCTCGCCGTCGCGGCGCGGCTCGCTTCGCTCGGCATGATCCTGCGGCGCGGATTCGGGTTGCTGCGCGGCGAGTTCGTCGTCCGCCGGCGTCTCATGTTCGGCTTCGGCGGCGAATTCATCGGCCGAGTTCGGAAATCGGCATCGGCTCATGAGGTTGGCCGTGCGCGCCTTCGCCGCCGTTGCGGCCGCCGCGCCGCCGCCGGCGCCGCCGCCGCGCGCCGGCTTCGCTCGGCTCGGGCGCCGCAGTCGGCGCCGCCGCTACCTCGGCTGTCTCGGCTGTCTCGGCTTCCTCGTCTTCCAGTGCGTCGGTTTCTTCGAGGTCGTCCTCCTCTTCGAGCGGCGCGGCGACGGCTTTGCTGCGCTCGAGGAGCGCCTTTGCCGCCTCGATCGTATGCACCTGCTCGCCGCGGTCGATCACGAAGGCCTGCGGCGCCCTCACCGATTCATCGGCGCTGATCGTGATGGTGATGGCGAACCGCTCTTCCAGGCTGCGCAGATGCGCGCGCTTCTGGTTGAGAAGGTAGAGCGCCACGTCGGGCCGCGTGCGCGCGATGAGATTGTGCATGGCGCCCTTGATGAGCTGTTCCTCGAGCGCGCGCAGCACCTGCAACGCCAGCGACGATACCGAGCGGACGTGGCCGCTGCCGCCGCAATACGGGCACTTCTCGGTCGAGCTTTCCAGCACGCTCGCTCGGATGCGCTGGCGCGACATTTCGAGAAGTCCGAAATGCGAAATGCGGCCGACCTGGATGCGCGCGCGATCGTGCTTGAGGCATTCTTTCAGCCGCCGCTCGACGGAGCGGTTGTTGCGGTTCTCGTCCATGTCGATGAAGTCGATGACGATCAGTCCGGCGAGGTCGCGCAGCCGAAGCTGGCGCGCGATTTCGTCCGCCGCCTCGAGGTTGGTCTTGAGCGCGGTGTCCTCGATATGGTGCTCGCGCGTGGCGCGGCCGGAATTGACGTCGATGGCGACCAGCGCCTCGGCCTGGTTGAGCACGATGTAACCGCCCGAACGCAATTGCATGACCGGCGAGAACATGGCGTCGAGCTGATTCTCCACGCCGTAGCGCGACAACAGCGGCTGCGTTTCGGCATAAAGCTTCACGTTCTTGGCATGACTCGGCATCAGCATGCGCATAAAATCCCTGGCCTCGCGATAGGCCTCGGGCCCGGCGACGATTACTTCGTCGATGTCCTTGGTGTAGAGGTCGCGGATCGAGCGCTTGACCAGCGAACCCTCCTCGTAGACCAGTTTCGGCGCCGTGGATTTGAGCGTCAGGTCGCGCACCGTCTCCCACAGGCGGAGCAAATATTCGAAATCGCGCTTGATCTCGATCTTGGTGCGGTTGGCGCCGGCGGTGCGCAGGATGACGCCCATGCCTTCCGGCACTTCGAGTTCCGCCGCCGCTTCTTTGAGCCGCGCGCGGTCCTCGGCGTTGGTGATTTTACGGCTGATGCCGCCGCCGCGCGCGGTATTGGGCATCAGCACCGAATAGCGTCCGGCCAGCGACAGATAGGTCGTCAGGGCCGCGCCCTTGGTGCCGCGTTCTTCCTTGACCACCTGGACCAGCATGACCTGGCGGCGCTTGATCACTTCTTGGATTTTGTACTGGCGCCGGTAACGGTGCGCGTGATCGGGGACTTCTTCGAGCGCGTCCGCGCCGCCGACCGATTCGACGACCTCTTCGCCGGTTTCATCCTCCTCGCCGTTCTCGCGCTCGCGGACTTCCGTGGCGGCGGCCTCGCCGTTCTCGGCGGTCGGCGGGCTCGCGGTTTCGACCATGTCGGCGTGCTCGGTGTCGCTGTGATCGGCGGCGGGCGCGACGGTGGTGCCCGCCTCGGCAGCGTCGGCCTGGGCTTCATCCGGTTCGGCATCGTCGCCGAGTGCGGCGTCTCCCGGCATCATCACATCGTCGGCTGCGGGTTCCGCCGTTTTGGCTTCGGTCGGCGTCGATTCGGCTTCGGCCGCGGCATGCGATGCCTCGTCGCTTGCGGCGGGTGGCGGCGCAAATTGTTCGCCGGTCGACCGCATCGCCGGCCGGCGCTTCGGCAGGCTCGCTGCGCACGACTTCGTCGCGGCGGGCGGCGGGGTGCCCGCCGTGGCGCCGATGCCGTCGGGAACGCCGATCGACCTCGTCATCGGCGGCGCGCGCGGCGCGCTCTTCCTCGTCGATCAAGGCCTGCCGGTCGGCGACCGGGATTTGATAGTAGTCGGGGTGGATTTCGCTGAACGCAAGGAAGCCGTGGCGGTTGCCGCCGTAGTCGACGAAGGCGGCTTGCAGCGACGGCTCGACGCGCGTCACTTTCGCCAGATAGATATTGCCTCTTAATTGCTTGCGGTGCGCGGATTCAAAGTCGAATTCTTCGACGCGATTGCCGCGCAAGACGACCACCCGGGTCTCCTCCGGATGGGTCGCGTCGATGAGCATTTTGTTGGCCATTGGCAAATCTCTTAAGGGCCGGCATGCCCGCTCGCTCCGCGCCGCATCGGCGCGAGAGGAGGGCATGAGCCCGATTTTCGGTGAATGGTACGGATCGGAAAGCGCGAGCGCGGCAAGCGGACAAGGTTCGAATGCCGGCCAGCGCCGCATGAACGCTGCCGTGCCGATTCGGAATCGAACCTGAACTTGCGCCTCGAACATGAACTCCAAACCGCGATGAGGCGGCAGCGCGGGGCGCGGCCGCAATTTCGCTCGAACGCTCACGGCATGGCGCGACACAGTTTCAGCAGCTTCGACGCTGCTGGCACGCGCATCGCGCGCGAGGTTCCGGCTGTCCTGGTCCTCGAGGGCATCGGCGCCGCTTTGCGCCGCTCCGCCACGCTCCCGCACTCGAATCTGTTCTGAAGCGGGGTAGCCTCAATCCTGGCGGACAGTACTTCAGCAGGCGTTTGCCGGATGCCCTAACGCGACACAACCGGAACCTTTTACCGTCAGCATACTCTTCTTAAGGCCGCCACCGGGGAATTGGCAAGTCGCCTGTGGGATTTGGCGCGCCGGGGGTGAATTTTGCGGTGCCCAAATGCGCCTTCTGCCGATGTTTAAGTTTCGGTTAACCACGCGTCCCTAATGGAGTAAGAGGGGCTCGATGGGGTGGAAGCCGATGCCTGTCCAAGCCGTGCGCTGGGCTCTCCTCGGTGCGCTCTTCGCCGGGCCGGCAATGGCGGCCGGGCCGCCGGCAACGGTTCCGGCAGCCAACTCGTTTCCAGTGGCGACGGACGTGCGACTCGGCGGCGACGAGACCCAGACGCGTGTCGTCATGGACCTCGACCGCAAGATCGACCTGCGCGTCTTTACCCTTGCCGACCCTTATCGCGCCGTTCTCGACCTGCCCCAAATGACGTTTCAATTGCCGCCGCAGGCCGGCGAGAGCGGGCGCGGCCTGATCAAAGCGTTTCGTTTCGGGCTGGTGATGCCGGGCGGCTCGCGGATGGTGTTCGATCTGACGAAGCCGGCGCGCGTCGACAAGGCCTTTGTCATCGACGCGGCGGCGGGCGCGCCGGCGCGACTGGTGCTCGATCTCGTCGCCACCGATCGCGACAGCTTTTTGCGCAAGATCGCGCTCGACGAAAAAGTGGCGCGCAGCGAAACTCCGCCCGCGAGCGAACCGCAAGCCCGCTCCGCCGATCCGCGGCCGCTCGTCGTCCTCGATCCCGGCCACGGCGGCATCGACACCGGCACCAAGGCGCCGAGCGGCGAATTGGAGAAGGACATCGTGCTCGACTTCGCCAAACGCTTGCGCGAGCGCATCGAGAAGTCGGGCAAATACCGGGTGCTGATGACGCGCACCGACGACACTTTCGTGCCGCTCGCCGACCGCGTGGAGATCGCGCGCAACGCCGGCGCGTCGCTGTTCGTCTCCATCCATGCCGATTCATTGCCGCGCAAGGAGGGCGATGCGCAGGGCGCCACCGTGTACACGCTGTCGGAGACGGCCTCGGATCCGCAGGCGGCGCGGCTTGCCGAAGAAGAAAACCGCGCCGACGTCATCGCCGGCGTCGATCTCAACGGCGAGCCGGATGATGTCGCCGGCATCCTGCTCGACCTCGCGCAACGCGAAACCAAGACGTACTCCACGCAGTTTGCGCACAAACTCGTCGGCGAGATGAAAGAAGAAGCCCGGCTGCACAAAGAGCCGATCAAGTCGGCGGGCTTTCGCGTGTTGCGCGCGCCCGACGTGCCCTCGGTGCTGATCGAACTCGGCTACGTGTCCAATAAGCAGGATCTGCAATCGCTGCTTTCGGACAGTTGGCGCGACCGCACGGCGGACTCGATCGCGCGCGCCATCGACGACTATTTTGCGGCCCACCTCGCCGGCACCCGCACCGGGGCAAACTGATGTTCCCGATGCGCTTTCGCCGCCGGGGCGGCCTCAGTTTGAACAAAAAACCGAGCGACGAGACGATCGGGTGCAAGGTCACTGGCGGGCCGCGGCCAATACTGCCACATTGGCTGGTCGTCGCCCGGCGCGGCGTTGAGTCCTTGCGGCCCAACTTCGTCACGAAAAAGCGCCGGTCTGGGCACGGCGGGACAATCTCGATGACATTGGTGTTGCGGTGAAATTGGTCTTGCGCTTTTTGGGCTTCCTATTCGCGGCGGGGACGATCCTGTTCATCGTCGGGATCGCCGCGACGGCGGGCTTGTTGTGGCATTTCTCGAAGGATTTGCCCGACTATTCGCAGCTGCAAGACTACGAACCGCCGGTGATGACGCGGGTGCACGCGGCCGACGGCTCGCTGCTCGCCGAATATGCCAAGGAGCGGCGGCTCTACCTGCCGATCCAGGCGATACCGAAGCTCGTCACCAACGCCTTCGTCGCGGCCGAGGACAAGAACTTCTACCAGCATCCCGGCATCGACGTTTACGGCATCATGCGCGCCGGCATGCTCTACGTCGAAAACTACGGCAGCGGCCGCCGGCCGCAAGGCGCTTCGACCATCACCCAGCAGGTCGCCAAGAATTTTCTGTTGTCGAACGAGGTGTCGTTCGAGCGCAAAATCAAGGAAGCGCTGCTCGCATTGCGGATCGAGCGCACCTATTCGAAGCAGAAAATACTCGAGCTTTATCTCAACGAAATCTATCTCGGCTACGGCGCCTACGGCGTGGCCGCGGCGTCGCTTCTGTATTTCGACAAGTCGGTGCACGAATTGACCATCGCCGAGGCGGCCTATCTCGCCGCCTTGCCCAAGGGGCCGAACAACTACAATCCGTTCCGCCGCCACGACGAAGCGGTGGCGCGCCGCAACTACGTCATCGACCGCATGGCCGAGGACGGCTACATCAGCGCCGCGGACGCCGACAAGGCGAAGAAGGACCCGCTCGACGTCACCGTGCGGCCGACCGGCGCGCATGTTTTCGCCGCCGAATATTTCACCGAGGAAGTACGGCGCTATCTCTACGACAATTACGGGGAGAACAAGCTCTACGAGGGCGGTCTTTCGGTGCGCACCACGCTCGACCCGAAACTGCAAATGCTGGCGCGCAACACCATGGTCAACGGCCTGGTCAATTTCGACGAGAGCCAAGGCTATCGCGGAGCGGTCGCGAAAATGGACGTCGGCGGCGACTGGGGCGTCAAGCTCGCCGACATAAAATCGCTCGACGATATCACACCGTGGCGCATGGCCGTGGTGCTCCAGGTCGACGATCAATCGGCGCGCATCGGCTTGCAGCCGGCGCGCGATCCGTCGGGGGCCGTCGTCAAGGACCGCGAGGTCGGCATCGTGCCGCTCGACGGCGTCAAATGGGCCAAACCGGCGAACGGTCCGGCAAAGCCGATCCAGCACGTCAACCAGGTGCTCTCGGTCGGCGACGTGATCTATGTCGAGCCGATGCAACAGCAGGGCCAATACCGGCTGCGCCAAGTGCCGGAAATCTCCGGCGCCATGGTGGTGATGGATCCGCATACCGGCCGCGTGCTGGCGATGGTCGGCGGCTTCTCGTTCGACGAAAGCCAATTCAACCGCGCCACCCAGGCGCTGCGCCAGCCCGGCTCGTCGTTCAAGCCGATCGTCTACGCCGCCGCGCTCGACAACGGCTACACGCCCTCGACGATAATCATGGATGCGCCGATCGAGATCGACATGGGACCGGGCGGTGGCGGCATCTGGAAGCCGGAAAACTACGGCGGCAAATTCTTCGGCCCCTCGACCTTGCGCTTCGGCCTCGAACAGTCGCGCAACGTCATGACGGTGCGGCTTGCTCAGGACGTCGGCATGCCGCTGATTGCCGAATATGCCAAGCGGTTCGGCGTCTATGACGAGCTGCCGCCTTATTTGTCATACGCGCTCGGCGCCGGCGAGACCACCGTGCTGCGCATGGTGACCGCCTATTCGATGTTCGATAACGGCGGACGCCGCGTCATCCCGACGCTGATCGACCGTATTCAGGACCGCTACGGCCATACCATCTACAAGCACGATGCGCGCGAATGCATCGGGTGCGACGCCGCCAAATGGGAAAATCAGCCGGAGCCGACGCTGGTCGACCGCCGCGAGCAGGTGATCGATCCGATGACCGCCTATCAGATCACTTCGTTGATGGAAGGCGTCGTGCAACGCGGCACGGCAACCGTGGTTCGCGACGTCGGCAAGCCGATTGCCGGCAAGACCGGCACCACCAACGACGAAAAGGACGTCTGGTTCATCGGCTATTCGCCCGACATCGTCTGCGGCGTCTATATGGGCTTCGACAAACCGCGCCATATCGCGCGCCTGGCGACCGGCGGCCATCTCGCCGCGCCCATCGTGCGGGATTTCCTGAAAGTGGCGCTCGTCGACAAACCGCCGATTCCGTTTTCGGTGCCGCCCGGCATAAAACTGATCCGCGTCGACGCCCATAGCGGCATGCGCGCCACTCCGGGCGACCCGAAGGTCATTCTCGAAGCGTTCAAGCCCGGCACCGCGCCGCCCGACAGCGAGTCGGTGATCGGCGCCGATACCACCAACGGCGCCCCGATGACGCAAGTCTCGCCCGACGCGGGCAACGTCGTGCGCACCGGAACGGGGGGATTGTACTGATGACAGGTATCAGGAAATCAGAAGTCAGGGATCGGCAAGAGTTGCGACATCTGACTTCTGATACCAGATATCTGACACCTGACACCTGACACCTGACACCTGACACCTGACACCTGACACCTGATATGCGCGCCGAAATTGCGACCATCGTCGAAGAGATCAAGCAGTCGATCGGGCTGCTGAGGAGGCATCTTTGACGTCGACAAGGCGCGCGCGCGGCTTGCCGAACTGAACCGGGCGGCCGAAGACCCCAATCTGTGGAACGATCCGCAACGCGCCAGCCGCGTGATGCAGGAACGCACCGCGCTCGACGATAATCTCGCGGCGCTCGCCCGCATCGAGCAGGAGCTTGACGATCAGATCACGCTGATCGAGCTCGGCGAAGCGGAGAACGATCAAAAAGTGATCGCGGAGGCGGAAGCCGCGTTGCACAAGCTCAAGGCCGAAGTGGCGCGGCGCGAGCTCGAAGCGCTGCTTTCCGGCGAAGCCGACGCCAACAATTGCTATGTCGAAGTCCATGCCGGCGCCGGCGGCACCGAAAGCCAGGACTGGGCCGCGATGCTGCTGCGCATGTATGTGCGCTGGGCGGAAGCGCACGGTTTCAAGGTCGACTATCTCGAAGAGACCCAGGGCGAAGAGGCCGGCATCAAATCGGCGACCGTCGAGATCAAGGGCCGCAACGCCTATGGCTGGCTCAAGACCGAGAACGGCGTGCATCGCCTGGTGCGCATTTCGCCGTTCGACGCCAATGCGCGCCGGCACACCTCGTTTGCCAGCGTCAACGTCTATCCGGTGATCGACGACGCCATCAAGATCGACATCAATGAGGCCGACGTTCGCGTCGACACGCTCCGTTCCGGCGGCGCCGGCGGCCAGCACGTCAACAAGACGGAGTCGGCGATCCGTCTCACCCATATCCCCACCAATATCGTCGTGTTTTGCCAGAACGACCGCTCGCAGCACCGCAACCGCGCCCAGGCTTGGCAGATGCTGCGCGCCAAACTCTACGAAGCCGAATTGAAGAAGCGCGAGGAGAAGGCCGCCGCCGAGCAAGCCGCCAAGACCGATATCGGCTGGGGCCACCAGATCCGCTCTTACGTCTTGCAGCCCTATCAGATGGTGAAAGACCTGCGCACCGGGGTTGCCACGTCCAACACCGCGGCCGTGCTCGACGGCGACATCGACCGGTTCACCGAAGCGGCGCTGGCGCAGCGCGCTTTCGGCACCGGGCCGAAACAAGTCGAGGATGTAGAGTAGTTTTCTATCCGCCGAACAGCTTGTTGCCGGCGTCGAGGTATTTCTGCGGATTGACCGGCTCGCCGTTGACGCGCGTCTCGTAGTGCAGGTGCGGGCCGGTCGAGCGCCCGGTCGTGCCGATCAGCCCGACGACCTGGCCGATCCGAACTTTATCGCCGACGCCGACGTCGATCTCCGACAGATGCCCGTAGCGGGTCGTCAACCCGCCGCCGTGATCGATCTCGACCATTTTGCCGTAGCCGCCGTTCCAGCCGGCAATGGTAACGGTGCCCGCCGCCGTGGCATGGACCGGTTCGCCGATGTCGCCGCGGAAGTCGATGCCGGTATGCATCGCCGCCTCGTGCACGAACGGATCCATACGGATGCCGAACGGCGAGGTTTCATCGATCGCGCCGGCCACCGGCTTGCGTAGCGGCACGGTGAGCAGCACGGTCGTGAGCTGGTCGGCGTCGGCGCGCGCCAGACTGGTGCGAAGCAGCGCGCGCTCAAATCCTTCATTTGCCGCCGGCAGCTTGACGGGGACGAAGGGACCGCCGGTCGCCGGCGGGGTGACGTCGAGCTTCAAGCCGAGGTCGGCGAGCACGCCGCGGATCCGGCGGGCCTTGCCTTGATAGCGATTCTCCATCTGGGCGAGCGTGACGGATTGCCGCCGCTCGACCCGATCGAGGGACGCTTCCAAGCGCCCGAGCGTGGCGCCGATGCTCGATTGCCTGCCGCGGTCGCTGCGCGAGGGCGTTGTGTCGTTGATCGGCTTTACCGCGCTCGACCCGATCGAGCCGGTCGCCGTCGGGTCGGCGATGTTGCCCAAGGCCGCCGAGCGTTGCTCCAAGCTCGCCTGGCGCCGCATCAGCTCATCGAGTTTTTGCTCGAATTGCTCCTGGTCGAGCAATTGGCGGCTGGTGGTACGGTCGATCTGGGCGCGCAATTCGGCAATGCGGTCCTCATAGGCGAATTGCTGCTCGGCCTGGTGGGAGATCAGCGTTCGCAGCAAATCGTCGCGGAAAGCGAGATAAGTTGCGGACGTGACCGACCAGCCGGCCATGATCACCACGGTGCCGACCGCGATCCAAAAGGCGACGGGGCCGAACCTGACCTGCCGTCCGGCATGCGCGATGGTGTAAGCGCGGCCGGCCGGCGCGCTCACGCCGCGCGGGCGCGCCTCGCCGCGGCGAATACCGTCGCGAGAAACCTGCTGCGCGGGATATTGCGCCGGATATTGCGTTGGATATTGCGTTCTTGCGGCCTCTTGCGGCCGCGACGCTGCCCACTGCGACATTGACGCTCCCACCCACCCAGGTCGGAAGCGGATTTGAGCCTTTTATGGTTAATTTTCAGCAAATCGCGGGCTCGAATTTGCTGCCATTTTGCCAACTTCAGTAAATGCTTCGGCAATGGCCGGAGCACGCCTCACATCGCCTTGACGGCGGCCAGAACTTCTTCCGCGTGGCCCTCGACCGAGACTTTCGGCCACACTTGCGCGATGCGCTGGTCGGGGCCGATGACAAACGTGGAGCGTACGACGCCTAGGAACTTCCTGCCGTACATCGATTTTTCCTGCCAGACGCCATAGGACTGCAGCATTTTGTGCGTCTCGTCCGACGCCAGCGCGATGGCGAGCTTGTGCTTGCCCCTGAAAGCATCCTGCGCCGACACCGGGTCGGCGGAGACGCCGAGGATGTCGGCCCCCGCGCGGTCGAACGCGCCTTTCAACCGCGAGAAGTCGATTGCTTCCTTGGTGCAACCGGGCGTGTCGGCCCGTGGATAGAAATAAAGTACCAGCTTGCGCCCGGCGAAGTCGGCAAGCGATACGGTTTTGCCGCCGTCGCGCGGCAGCGTGAAGCTCGGCGCTTTGGCGCCCGATTGGGCAGCCGCGGTGGGATTTGCGGCCTTGTTGTGGGGCTTCTTGCGGGTCGGCTTTGGCGCCATGTGCCTTCCTTTCGACGCTTTCCAAGGGGCAAGCTGCACCGCCAGAATACGCCCGCGGGCAGGGGTGTCGACCGCTCCTGGTGTCCCGATTCCGAAGTTCGCAAGGGTTTGCCGTATGCTCTCATGCGAACTTCGGAATCAAGGGGACACCAGCAAGGTTAGGTTCTAGTGCGGCTTCTGGATTTGAAGTTCCTATGCGAGTTCGCCGCTGGATTGTAGGAACTTCAAATCCGCCGCACTCGGTGGGCAATCACGGGTGGGTATCCTGTTCGCTGCAATATCGTTGTGACGGCGCCACGGACGAGGGGACGCCCGAGCGAGCATGACGAACCAAGACAGGCAAAGCGCGGCGTTCCCGCGAGGGGAATCCGTCGTCCATCCGCGACGCCGGGGCAGCCTGACGGCCGCCCGCCGCGGTGAGCGCTGGGGCGACGGCCGCTACTTGGCCGCCTATCGGCGGCTGCTTGCCAGGCATCAGCGCCTTATCAGGCGGGTCGGTATCGGCTCGGCTGTCGTTATCGGTGTTGTCGTACTCGGCTGCGCCGGACTGTGGTGGCGGCTTTCCGCCGGTCCGATCCAGCTC
This sequence comes from uncultured Alphaproteobacteria bacterium, assembly GCA_963823225.1. Classification (GTDB taxonomy): domain Bacteria; phylum Pseudomonadota; class Alphaproteobacteria; order Rhizobiales; family Xanthobacteraceae; genus BOG-931. The sequence goes on from CAWGKM010000003.1 coordinate 1,022,707, forward strand.
GACGCCTTCAGCCCATGGCTCATATCCGCCATCGAGGAGAATTTCGGCAGTCTCGAGCGCGTCGAAATCGGCGGAACCCAGATCGAGCGCACCGAAAACGGCGGCGCCGCGGTGCGGGTGCGCGATATCGTGGTGCGCGATCCCGACGGCACGGTGGTCGCGAGCGCGCCGAAGGCGGAGATCCGCCTCTCGGGCATGAGCCTGCTCAGCGGCCACATGCGCGCCGAAAGCCTCAATCTGGTCGGCGCCGGATTGGCCGTGCGCATCGAACAGGACGGCAGGGTCACCGTGTTCGCCTCCGGCGCCGACAAGCGCCCGATCGCGACGGCCAGCATGCCGATCGCCGCCGCGGCGCTCGTCAACGGCCAAGAACCGAAGCAGGATAAAGATCAATACGCGGCGGATAAATCCGCGCCGGGGGCTGCCGCCGACGCTCCTCCTCAGGCTCGGTCGGCGCTGTCGCGGCCGCCCAGCGACAGTATCGCCACGCTGTTGTCCTGGATCGACGGCATCGGCGAATCCGGACTCGATGGCCACGACCTGCGTGAACTTGGATTGAAGGACGGTTCGCTCACTGTCGACGACGCGCGCACCGGCAAGCGATGGACGTTTGAGGATATCAGTCTCAGTGTCGAGCGGCCGCACGGCGGCGGCATTGTCGTGACGGTGGGTTCGGATAATCCGGAGCGACCCTGGGGACTGACGGCTTCGATCAAGCCGACCCGGAACGGCTATCGCAGCATTGAGTTGGAGGCGCGCCAAGTGTCCGCCGACGATCTGTTGCTGGCGTCCCGGTTCGGCGACGGCAGCCTGCAAATCAATGTGCCGCTGTCGGCGAGCTTGCGCGGCGAAATCGGCCCGAATGGCGTGCCGCAATCGCTGACCGGCCGAATCGTCGCCAATGCCGGCTCCATCAACGATAGCGACAACACCGACGGCCGCGTCGATATCGACCGCGCCGAGTTCAAGATCAATTGGGATGCCGCTAGCCGCGTGCTCGCCGTGCCGTTTCAAATCCTTTCCGGCGGCAATCGGATCACGCTTCTGGGGGAGGTCGAGGCGCCGCCGCAGACTGGGGGCCCGTGGCTGTTTCGCATCGGCGGCGGTACGGTCGTGTTGAACTCGCTCGCCGTCCAAGGCGATCCGCTGATCCTCAATCGCATCGCGGTGACCGGCCTGTTCGACCCGGTCAAGAAACGCTTCGTGGTCGATCACGGCGACCTCGGCAACACCGATGTCGGGGTCGCCCTGTCCGGCAACGCGGATTATTCCAGCGGCGAGCTTCGTCTAACCGCGGGCCTCGCCGCCACGCGCATGTCGGCCGATGCCATGAAACGGCTATGGCCGGTCTTCGTCATCCCAAAAGTTCGCGAATGGTTCAACGAACACCTTATTAGCGGCAACGTGGAGCGCGTCGTGATCGCCGTGAACGCTCCGCTCGATACGCTCCGAGCGGGCGGCCCGCCGGTGCCCGACGATGGGCTCACCCTCGATGCGCTGGCGACGAATTGCGTGGTCCGCCCGGTGCAGGGCCTGCCGGTGCTCCACGACGCCGACCTGACCGTCCGCATCGTCGGGCGCGATGCGCAGATTACGCTCGGCAAAGCGACGGCCGATCTGCCCTCCGGGCGCAAGTTGGTCATGTCGTCGGGCCTGTTCGAAGTGCCCGATACCGCGCCGCACGAGCCGCCGGCGCGCGTGCATTTCAAGATCGACGGCCCGGTTCCGGCCGCCGCCGAGCTTTTGGCCATGGACCGCCTGCGCGACGCCTCGGGCGCGCCGTTCGATCCGGCGACGACGCATGGCACGATGAGCGCGCTCGTCGCCCTGGCGTTGCCGCTCAAGCCCGATCTGCCGCCCGGGTCGACCAATTACGCAATCACCGTCGACGCCACGAATTTTGCCGCCGAGCACATGATCATGGGGCAAAAGGTCGAAGCCGCGACAATGAAAATCAGCGCCAATAACCAGGGCTTCGCGCTGAAGGGCGATGTCAAGATCGACGGCGCGCCGGCCAATCTCGAATACCGCAAATTGCGCGGCGACACCGAAGCCGACATCCATATTCAGGGCATGCTCGACGAGACGGTGCGCAGCAATCTCGGCATCGATCCGTCGAACGAGATCAGCGGCGCCATCCCGATCGACATCGCCGGACGTGTCGGCACCGCGTCCGACCGCGATGGCCGTTTCTTGGTCCAGGCCGACCTGACGCCGGCCCAGATCGACGGCTTCCTGCCGGGTTGGGTCAAGCAGGCCGGCAAGCCGGCGCGGGCGACATTTACGCTGACGACCAAGCCGCAATCGATTCGAATCGACGATCTTTTGATCGAGGGTGCCGGCGACGGCGTGAAAGGCGCCATCGAGCTCGACGGTTCGGGCGAAGTGCAATCGGCCAATTTCCCGTCCTACGGCTTCTCGGACGGCGATCGGACCAGCCTCAAGATCGAGCGCGCCCCGGACGGCACGCTGCGCGCCGTCATGCGCGGCGACGCTTACGACGGCCGCGGTTTCGTCAAGGCAATGACCAACGGACCTGGAACCGACCAGCCGGGAAAGCGCCAAGCTCCCGACATCGACCTCGATATGAAACTCGGCGCCGTGCTCGGCTTCAACGGCGAGGCGCTGCGCGGCCTCGAATTGAAAATATCGCGTCGCGCCGGCGAGATTCGCAGCCTCGGGCTGACGGCGAAGATCGGGCGCAATGGAACGCTGACCGGCGATCTGCGCGGCCGGCCGGGCGCACGTGAGCTGGTCGACGTCGAGACCAGCGACGCCGGCGCGTTCTTCCGCTTCACCGACATTTATTCGCGCATGACGGGCGGTCAGATGACGACGCAGATGGAGGCGCCTTCGGCGAACAACCCCGTCCAGCTCGGCACCGTCAGCGTCCGCAATTTCGCCGTTCACGACAAGTCGCAGCTCGAACGCGCGGTGACCAACGGCGCTCCGCTGCCGCGCAACCAAATGGATTTCTTCACCATGAAAGTCGACTTCATGCGGTCGTCGGGACGCGTCGCGCTGCACGACGGGGTGGTGCGCGGACCGGTGCTCGGCGGCACCATCGACGGCCTGATCGATTACGCGGCCGACGACGTGCACCTGCGCGGCACGCTCATTCCGCTTTACGGCGCCAATAATTTGCTCGGACAAATCCCGGTGGTGGGACTGTTCATGGGCGGCGATAAAGAAGGCCTCCTCGGCGTCACCTATGAAGTGGTCGGCAGCCCGGGCACTCCGGTGCTCCACGTCAACCCGCTGTCGGCGCTGGCGCCGGGACTGTTGCGCAAGGTGTTTGAATTCCCGGCTTCCAGTCCGGTGATCGCACCCGCCGCCGCCGACGGCACCACGAACGTCGACGCCAATACCGGCGCGACTGGCACCACCAACAATCACTAGAACCGATTCGTCACACCGGCTTGAGCAGGACGTGACGCTTGCGGCCGAGCGAGAGCTTGATCACGCCCTCTGGCGTCAAATCCCGTCTAGTGAGCATCATATTTTCATCGGTCACGACTACATCGTTGACTCGCAAGCCACCGTTTCTAATTTGACGACGTGCTTCGCCCTTCGACATTACTAGATGTAGCAGTACATATGCCTCCAACACGCTCAGTCCGTTCTCAAGATTGGTGCGTGCGACTTCTTCGGTTGGTAGAGATTCCGCGAGCGCGCCTTCCTCGAATGTTTTTCGCGCGGTCTCCGCGGCTTCCTCGGCCGCCGCGCGGCCGTGGACGAGAGCGGTCGCCTCGGTGGCGAGAACTTTTTTCGCCTCGTTGATCTCCGCGCCCTTGAGCGCGCCAAGCCGCGTGATCTCGTCGAGCGGCAAGACCGTGAACAGTTTGAGGAAACGCGCTACGTCGGCATCCTCGGTGTTGCGCCAATATTGCCAGTATTCGTAAGGGCGCACTTGATCGGCGTTGAGCCACACCGCGCCGGCCGCGGTCTTGCCCATCTTGGCGCCCGAGGAGGCGGTGATCAGCGGCGCGGTCAGCGCGAAAAACTGCGCGTTGTGCAAACGGCGGCCGAGATCGATGCCGTTGACGATATTGCCCCACTGGTCGGAGCCGCCCATTTGCAGCACGCAGCCGTAGCGCCGATAAAGTTCGACGAAGTCGTAGGCCTGGAGGATCATGTAGTTGAATTCGAGAAACGACAGTTCCTGCTGCCGTTCGAGCCGCAGCTTCACCGAATCGAAGGCGAGCATCCGGTTGATGGAGAAATGCCGCCCGATGTCGCGCAGGAAATCGATATAGTTGAGCGTGTTGAGCCAGTCGGCATTGTTGGCCATCACGGCGTTGCCGCCGGCATTCTCGAATTTCAGGAATGTCCCGAAGATCGCGCGGATGCCCTTGAGGTTGTCGTCGATCGCCGCGTCGGTAAGGAGCCGGCGGCTTTCGTCCTTGCCGGACGGATCGCCGACCCGCGTGGTGCCGCCGCCCATCAGCGCGATCGGCCGGTGCCCGGTTTGCTGCAGCCAATACAGCATCATGATCGGCAACAGCGAGCCGACGTGCAGCGACGGCGCGGTACAGTCGAAACCGATATAGGCGCTAACCGTCGACGAACGCGCCAGCGCGTCGAGCGCCTCGGGCTCGGAGACCTGATGGATGAAGCCTCTTGCGGCAAGCACGTTGAGGAAATCGGACTTGTAGGTGTTCATCGATGTCCGGTTTAATCGTCGAGCGATCGCGTCGCGCCGCGGTTCGCCGCGGCGGCGCGGCTGGTGTAACAGGTCTTAAAGGCGATTCAACAGGGTTATTCAAAGAACGCCGCCAAAGAGCCACACGATGTCCGAGCGAACGTCATTGGACTTGTCGCCGCCGGCGGCCCCGGGCGCTTCGGTGTTGGCGATCGGGCTGATGAGCGGAACTTCGCAGGACGGCGTCGACGTCGCGTTGATCGACACCGACGGCGAAGCGATCGCGCACTTCGGCGCCACCGCCTGCCGGCCTTACACCGGGGCCGAACGCGCGCTGTTGCGCCGCGCCACCGCCGCCGCGGCGAATTTGACCGAGCGCACGGCGCGCCCGGACGTCGTCGCCGAGGCGGAGCGACTGGTGATCGATGCGCATGCCGAAGCCGTGCAAACCTTCCTCGCCGCCAACGCGCTCGATCCGGCCAAAGTGGCGGCGGTCGGATTCCACGGCCAGACGCTGCTGCATCGGCCGGAGCGCGGGCTCACGGTGCAGATCGGCGACGGGCGCGCTTTGGCGGCGCGGCTCGGCATTCCCGTCGTCTATGATTTTCGCGCCGCCGACGTCGCCGCGGGCGGGCAGGGCGCGCCGCTGGCGCCGATATTCCATCGTGCTTTGGTGCGGCGGTTGGGCCGTACGGGGCCGATCGCGGTGCTCAATATCGGCGGCGTCGCCAATGTGACCTACATCGACGGCGAGGAATTGATCGGCTGTGACACCGGGCCCGGCAATGCTCTCATCGACGATTTTTTGCGGCTGCGGACCGGGCAACCGCTCGACGTCGACGGCCGCAAGGCCGCCGCCGGCGCGGTCGACGAAGCCGTGATCGCGCGACTGTTGCAGCATCCGTTCTTCGTCAAGCCGCCGCCGAAGTCGCTCGACCGCAACGATTTTCGCGGCTTCGTCGGCGCCACGCTCGACGGTATCGGCGTCGCAGACGGCGCCGCGACGCTCACCGCGCTCACCGCGGCCGCGGTGGCGCGCATCGTGGCGCATCTGCCGCGCGCGCCGGCGAGCTGGATCGTCGCCGGCGGCGGCGCGCGCAACCCGACGCTGATGGCAATGCTGGCCGAGCGGCTAAAGCCGGCGCGGATCGAATCCGCGCATACGGCCGGCTGGTCGGCGGATTCGCTTGAGGCGCAGGCCTTCGCCTATCTCGCCGTGCGCAGCCTGCGCGGCCGCCCGATCACGTTTCCCGGCACCACCGGCGCGCCGCGCCCGCTGACCGGCGGCGTGCTGGCAAAACCGTGAAGCGCCGCAGCGTCAGCGTTTCGCGCTGTCGTCGCCGGCGGGCCTGATCGCTTGCCACGGATCGACTTTGACGGGTTGTTTGATGCCGCCCTCCCGCTTGAGCGACTCCTGGTAGGCCTTGTCGATTTCGGCGTCGATCTTCTTTTCCTTCTCGCTCTTCACCGTCAGCGGACCCTTGTCCTTATTGTCCTGCGCATAAGCGGCGGCCGGCAGCAGCACCATCATGATGGCGGCAATGACCAATCTTCGCACGGTTCTGCTCCTTTTTTGCTGAAAGGTTCCAGTCCGGTTGTCGGCTCGTTTGTTATTCGACCAGGCTTCCTACTGCGTCGCCGTTTCCTTGAGCGGGTCCTTCACCGCCGGGAAGGTTTTGAACTCGATGGCCCACGGCTCGCCTTCGACCTTTACGATTTTGCGGATGTAAATGTTCTGCACGATATCACGGGTGCGCGGGTCGATCGCGATCGGGCCGCGCGGGCTCGCCCATTGCATGCCCTTCATCGCCCCGATCAGCGTATCGGCACCGGTATCGCCGCCGGTTTTTTCCAGCGCCTGGTAGATCAGGCCGATGCCGTCATAGCCGCCGACCGAAATGAAATTGGCGCGGTGGCCGGTCGCCTTCTTGTAGGCCGCGACATAGTCCTTGTTGAGCTGCGAGGGATGCGCCGCCGAATAAAATCCCGCGGTGACCGCGCCGAGGAGCGCGTCGCCGGTGCTCGGCAAATCGTCGTCGTCGACGATGTCGCCCGGCCCGATCAGTTTTATGCCCGATTGGTCGAGCCCGCGGGCGGAGAACTGCCGCGCCAAGGCGCCGGCCTGTCCGGCCGGCACGGCAACGAACAAGGTGTCGGGCGCCAGGTCGTGGGCGCGCTGCAGGGCGGGCGAAAAGTCCGGATTGGCGAGCGGCACTTCGAGCGTGTCCAGAATTTGGCCGCCGCCTTTGCTGAAATTCGCCGCGAAGACTTTGCCGGCTTCGGCGCCCGGCGCCCAATCGGACAAGATCGCGACCGCTTTCTGGCTGCCGGTCTTGATCGCCCAATCGGCGACGATGCCGGACTCTTGGCCGAGCGTGTAACTCGTGCGCACGTAATAGGGCGAGCGGTCGGTCACCTCGGAGGCGGCCGACGCCATCACCACGGTGGCGACCTTGGCTGCGGTGGCGACCGGCGCCATCGCCATCGCGCTCGGCGTCAACCCGGCGCCGAGCAAGCTCACTTTGTCGTCGACGATCAATTCCTGCGCTAGGCGCGTGGCATTGTCGGGCACGCCGGCATCGTCGCGGACGATGAGCTCGATCTTCTTGCCGGCGACGGTGTCGCCGTGCTGCGCCATATAGAGCTTGGCGGCATCGGAAATTTCCCGCCCGGCCGCCGCCGCGGTCCCGGTCATCGGAACGACGAGGCCGATCTTGACGGTGTCGGGCGTCGCGGCGTTTTGCGCGGCGGCGCCGCCGCCGCTCATTGCGAACGCGGCGATGGCCAGACAGCCGGCAACGATACGCGTGCGACGCATGATGTCCGCCCGATGGGGTTGGTTGGACCTATTGAACGGCGAGGCCAAGCCGATTGCAAGACACGAGGAGCGACGCCGTCTCACGCCGCGCTGTTGCGGCGGTCGCCTTTGAGGCGCTTGTCGAGATAGGCCGAGATCGCGGTCATCAGCGGCTCGACCTTGCCGTCGAAAAAGTGGTTGGCGCCGGGCACGATCTTCTGCTCGATGACGATGCCCTTCTGCGTCTTGAGCTTTTCGACCAGATTGGTGACGTCGCGGTGCGGCACCACCGCGTCTTTGTCGCCGTGAATGATCAGGCCGGAAGACGGGCAGGGCGCCAGGAACGAAAAATCGTAAAGGTTGGCCGGCGGCGCGATCGAGATGAAACCCTCGATTTCCGGCCGGCGCATCAAAAGCTGCATGCCGATCCAGGCGCCGAACGAAAAGCCGGCGATCCAGCAGCTGCGCGCCTCGGTATTGACCGTTTGCGCCCAATCGAGCGCGGCCGCGGCATCCGACAATTCGCCGATGCCGTGGTCGAACCCGCCTTGGCTGCGCCCGACGCCGCGGAAATTGAACCGCAGCGCGGAAAAGTTCCGGTGCACGAAGGCGTAATAGATCTGATAGACGATCTGGTGGTTCATCGTGCCGCCGAACTGCGGATGCGGGTGCAGCACGATGCCGATCGGCGCGTTCTTCTGCCGCGCCGGATGGTAGCGGCCCTCGATGCGGCCGGCGGGTCCGGTGAAGATAACCTCGGGCATTTTTACCAACCTCGATCGGTGCCTGACGAATGTGACGGCGGACTCAAAACGCGCCCGCTTGACGTTGCCGGTCGGCCCACGTAAGTGTCTATAAGCACTTCACATTTTCGGAACCATCGGCGTGCAAGGCGCGGCGCAGGCAGCAGGTCGCGACTTCTAGCACAGGCCGGGGGACAAAAAGCAAGCACAACCAGCATGCCCGAGCGCAGCTATTTCGATTGGAACGCCACGACGCCGCTGCGGGACGAGGCGCGGGCGGCCTTTGCCGACGCGCTTTCGATTCCCGGCAATCCGTCCTCGGTGCACGCCGAAGGACGCGCCGCCCGCCGCGTGATCGAGGGCGCACGCGAACAGGTTGCGGCGCTGGTGGAGGCGCGGCCGGGCGAGGTGGTCTTCACCTCGAGCGGCACCGAAGCCAACATGCTGGCGCTGACGCCGGCGATCGAGGTCGCCGGCGACAAGCGGCCGCGCGACCGGCTTTTGCTGTCGGCGATCGAGCATGTCTCGGTGCGCGCCGGCGGCCGGTTCCCGCGCCAAGCCATTGCCGAGTTCCCGGTCGAGCCGGACGGCCGCGCCAACCTCGCGGCGCTCGCCGAGGCGGTTCGCCAATCGCCGCGGCCGCTGGTTTCGCTGATGCTCGCCAACAACGAGACCGGCGTCATTCAGCCGGTCGCGGAGGCAGCCGCCATTGTGCATGCGGCCGGCGGCCTCCTTCACGTCGATGCCGTGCAGGCGGCCGGGCGGATCGACTGCGACATCGCTGCGCTCGGCGCGGATTTGTTGACACTGTCGGCGCACAAAATCGGCGGGCCGAAGGGCGTCGGCGCGCTGGTGCGCGCCAGCGAGGACGTTCACATCGCCGATCCGCTCATTCGCGGCGGCGGACAGGAGCGCGGACTTCGCGCCGGCACCGAAAATGTCGCCGGCATTGCCGCATTCGGCGCCGCCGCCGCGGCCGCCCGCCGCGAACGCGCAGCCGAGGCCGCGCACATGCGGGCGTTGCGGAACCTGCTTGAGAGCGGGCTGCGCGCAATCTTGCCGCAGGCGGTGATTTTCGGCGCCGGCGGCTCCGGCGGCTCCGGCGGCGCCGCGCGGCTGCCGAATACGACGCTATTTGCGGCCGCAGGCCTCAAAGCGGAGACCGCGGTCATCGCCTTCGACCTCGAAGGCATCGCGGTGTCGTCGGGCGCCGCCTGCTCGTCCGGCAAGGTGCAGCCCTCCCATGTCCTTGCGGCAATGGGGGTTTCGCCGGCGCTGCGGCGCGGCGCCGTACGCGCCAGCCTGGGCTGGAGCACCACCGAAGCCGACATCGAAAGGTTCCTGAACGCTTGGAGAAAGCTCGCAACTGCATTATCTAAGGATGAGCCAAGCATAGCCGCCTAAACGGCTGCATGAATGACTGATTTTGCGGCCGTTTGGCGCTACCGAGATAAGGTGAAGCCGAGGCAAGGACGAGCCACAGTCGAACGAAGGCAGAGCATCGCCATAACCGACTAATCCAACCCGCGGTCCTTGAAACCGTGAGCGGAGGGACAAATGCCGGCCGTGCAAGAGACCGTCGATCAGGTCCGGCGCATCGACGTTGATCAGTACAAATATGGCTTCGAGACCGTCATCGAATCGGAAAAGGCCCCCAAGGGCCTTTCCGAAGACACGGTCCGCTTCATATCGGCGAAAAAGGCCGAGCCGGAATGGATGCTGGCGTGGCGGCTCGACGCCTATAAGCGCTGGCTCACCATGCGCGAGCCGAAATGGGCCAAGGTCGAGTACGGCCCGATCGACTATCAGGACCTCTATTACTATTCCGCGCCGAAAAAAAAGGACGGGCCGACCTCGCTCGAAGACATCGATCCCGAGATTCTGCGCACCTACGAAAAGCTCGGCATTCCGCTGCGCGAGCGCGAGGCGTTGCTCGGCATTCAAAAGACCGATGGCCAAAACACCGACGACGCCGGCGCGGAGGGCGCGGGGACGGGCTACGGCCGCGTTGCGGTCGATGCGGTGTTCGATTCGGTTTCGGTCGCCACCACGTTCCAGGCCGAGCTGGCCAAGGCCGGCGTCCTGTTCATGCCGATCTCCGAGGCGATCCGGGCGCATCCCGATCTGGTGAAGAAATATCTCGGCTCGGTGGTGCCGATCAGCGACAATTTCTTCGCCACGCTCAACTCGGCGGTGTTCTCCGACGGCTCGTTCGTTTACGTGCCGCCGGGCGTGCGCTGCCCGATGGAGCTGTCGACCTATTTCCGCATCAACGAGCGCAATACCGGCCAGTTCGAGCGCACGCTGATCATCGCCGACCGCGGCTCCTATGTCAGCTATCTCGAAGGCTGCACCGCGCCGATGCGCGACGAGAACCAGCTTCACGCTGCGGTGGTCGAGCTGGTCGCGCTCGACGATGCCGAGATCAAATATTCGACCATCCAGAACTGGTATCCCGGCGACGACCAGGGCCGCGGCGGTATCTACAATTTTGTCACCAAGCGCGGCGATTGCCGCGGCAAGAACGCCAAGATCTCGTGGACACAGGTGGAGACCGGCTCGGCCATCACCTGGAAATATCCGAGCTGCATTCTGCGCGGCGACAATGCGCGCGGCGAGTTCTACTCGATCGCCATTTCCAACGGCTACCAGCAGGTCGATTCCGGCACCAAGATGCTGCATCTCGGCAAGAACACGACGAGCCGCATCATCTCCAAGGGCATCGCGGCGGGCCACTCCAACAACACCTACCGCGGGCTCGTCACCTCGCACCGCCGCGCCAGCGGCGCGCGCAATTTCACCAATTGCGATTCGCTCCTGATCGGCGACCAATGCGGCGCGCATACCGTGCCCTATATCGAGGCGAAGAATTCCTCGACCGTGTTCGAGCACGAGGCCACGACCTCGAAGATTTCCGACGACATGCTGTTCTATTGCCGCCAGCGCGGGCTGTCGGCGGAGGAGGCGACCGCGCTCGTCGTCAACGGCTTCGTCAAGGACGTGCTGCAGCAGCTGCCGATGGAATTCGCGGTGGAAGCGCAGAAGCTGATCTCGGTCTCGCTGGAGGGTTCGGTCGGATGAGCGGCTTTCCGCTCGTCCCCGCGCCAAGCGGGGACCCAGATCTGTCCCGGAACAACTGATTCCCGCTTTCGCGGGGATAAACGGTAGACGGGTCGGTCATTGCACTTGAAGAGTACAGGAAGAAAATGCCGTTGCTTGAAGTGAAAAACCTGCATGTCGAGATCGACGGCAAGGAAATTTTGAAAGGGCTGGACCTCACGGTGAATGCCGGCGAGGTCCACGCCATCATGGGGCCGAACGGCTCCGGCAAGTCGACGCTGGCCTACGTGCTCGCCGGCAAGGCCGATTATACGCCGACGTCCGGCGAAGTTTTGTTCGACGGCGAGAACATTTTCGACATGGCGCCCGATGCGCGCGCCGCCGCCGGACTGTTTCTCGCCTTCCAATATCCGCTGGAAATTCCCGGCGTCGCCACCATGACTTTCCTGCGCACCGCGCTCAACGCCCAGCGCAAGAAGCGCGGCGATGCCGAACTGTCCACACCGCAATTCATCAAGAAGGTGCGCGAGGTCGCCGGCAAGCTCGGCATCGACCAGGACATGCTGCGCCGCGCGGTCAATGTCGGGTTCTCCGGCGGCGAAAAGAAGCGCAACGAGATTTTGCAGATGGCGCTGTTAGAGCCGCGGCTCGCGGTGCTCGACGAAACCGATTCCGGGCTCGACATCGACGCGCTGAAAATCGTCGCCGACGGCGTCAACGGGCTGCGCGCGCCGACCCGCTCCTTCGTCGTCATCACGCACTACCAGCGGCTGCTCAATTACATCGTGCCCGACGTGGTGCACGTGCTGTCGCACGGCCGCATCGTCAAAACCGGCGGCAAGGACCTCGCGCTCGAACTCGAAGCGCGCGGTTACGGCGAATATCAGGAAGAGATCGTGGCGTGAACGCCGAAGTCGCCACCATCAGGACCGCGGCGGAGACCGCGCTGGCGCAAGTTTTTGCGCGCGCGCGCGAGACGCTGCCGGGGAGCGACACTATCGCGGCGCAGCGCGACGCCGCTTTCGACGTGTTCGCCAAAGCGGGGCTGCCGCATCGCCGCATCGAGGAATGGAAATATACCGACTTGCGCGCGCTGATGCGCGAGGCCAAGCCGCTCGCGAGCCCGCCCGATGCCGCGGCCAAGGCGCGCGCCAAATCGGCCGGCGCCTTGCTCGGCGACGTCGAGGCGCGTCGCATCGTCTTCGTCGACGGCGCGTACGTTGCGGAAATGTCCGATCTGGCGAATTTGGAGACCGGCCTTACGCTGGGTTCGCTTGCCCAAGCGCTCGCCGGCAACGACCCGGCGCTCGCCGGCCATCTCGGCAAGCTCGCGCCCTTAAGCGATGTCGCGGTCGCGCTCAATACCGCCCTGATGGGCGACGGCGCCGTAATCCGCATCGCCGCCGGCTCGACCATCGAGCGGCCGCTGCATTTAATGTTCGTGGCGTCGGACAAACCGGCCGCGACATTCGTGCGCTCCCTGGTCGTCGTCGAACCGGGGGCGCGCGCGATGCTGATCGAGAGCCACGAAGGCCCGCCCGGCAGCGAGTACCAGGTCAATGCCGCGCTCGAATTGTTCGTCGGCGACGAGGCCCATGTCGATCACGTCAAGCTCATCGGCGAAGGCGCGGACGCCTTGCATGTCTCGACGCTGGCCGCGGCGATCGGCGCCCGCGCGCGCTTCAATTCTTTCACTTTCACGGCCGGCGGCGCCGTGGTGCGCAATCAGCTGTTCCTGAAATTCGACGGCGAGGGCACCGTCGCCGGCATCCGCGGCGCCACCCTCATCAAGGGCCGCCAGCACGCCGATACCACGCTCGTCGTCAATCACATTGCGCGCGATTGCCAGAGCCGCGAAGTGTTCAAGTCGGTGCTCGACGGCGAGGCGCATGGCGTGTTTCAGGGCCGCATCATCGTGCGCCGGCACGCGCAGAAGACCGACGCCAAGATGATGACGCAGGCGCTGCTGCTCTCCGAGCGCGCCGAGGCGGACAACAAGCCGGAACTGGAGATTTTTGCCGACGACGTGCAGTGCGGCCACGGCGCCACCGCGGGCGCGCTCGACGACGACCTGAAATTCTATCTGATGGCGCGCGGCATTCCCGCGGCGGAGGCCGAGGCGCTGTTGATCCAGGCCTTCCTCGGCGAAGCGATCGAAGGCATCGAACATGCCGGGCTGCGCGAAGCGTTGATGGAAAGCGTCGCGGCGTGGTTGCGAGGTCGTGAGCGACATGCATGAGGCGGTCACCAATGGCGTCTATGACGTGAACCGCATCCGCGCGGATTTTCCGATCCTGGCGATGCAGGTTTACGGCAAGCCGCTGGTTTACCTCGACAACGCGGCCTCGGCGCAGAAGCCGCGCGCCGTGCTCGACCGGCTCAACCGGGTCTACACCACGCAATACGCCAACGTACATCGCGGCCTGCACTATCTCGCCAACGAGGCGACCGAGGCCTACGAGAACGCGCGCGAGAAGGTCGCGGCGTACCTGAACGCCTCGCGCAAGGAAGAGATCGTCTTCACCCGCAACGCGACCGAGGCGATCAATCTCGTCGCCTACACGTTCGGCCGCGAGCGCATCCAGGCCGGCGACGAGATCGTGCTCTCGATCATGGAGCATCATTCCAACATCGTGCCGTGGCATTTTTTGCGCGAGCGCCAAGGCGCCGTCATCAAATGGGCGCCGGTCGACGACGAGGGCCATTTCCTGCTCGACGAATTCGAGAAGCTCCTGACCCCGCGCACCAAGATGGTCGCCGTCACCCATATGTCGAACATGCTCGGCACGTGCGTTCCGGTGAAGGAAGTGACGCGCATCGCGCATGCGCACGGCATTCCCGTGCTGCTCGACGGCGCGCAGGCGGCGGTGCATCTCGACGTCGACGTGCGCGACATCGACTGCGACTTTTACGCCTTCACCGGCCACAAGCTTTACGGTCCGACCGGGATCGGCGTGCTGTACGGCAAATACCGGCACCTTGCCGCCATGCCGCCGTTCAACGGCGGCGGCGAAATGATCCGCGAAGTATTCGAGGATCGCATCAGCTACGGCGAGCCGCCCTACAAGTTCGAGGCCGGCACGCCGGCGATCGCGCAGGCGATCGGGCTCGGCGCCGCGATCGACTATGTCGCTTCGGTCGGCAAGGCGCGCATCCGCAGTCATGAATCGAACCTGGTGCGCTATGCCCACGACCGGCTGCGCGAGATCAATTCGCTGCGCATCCTCGGCACCACCAAGGACAAGGGTCCCATCGTCTCGTTCGAGATCAAGGGGGCGCATCCGCACGACGTGGCGACGATCATCGACCGCTCCGGCGTCGCCGTGCGCGCCGGCACCCATTGCGTGATGCCGCTGTTGGCGCGCTACGGACTGACGGCGTCGTGCCGCGCCTCATTCGCCATGTACAATACGCGCGACGAGATCGACTGCCTGGCGCAGGCGCTGTTGAAAGCGCAGGATTTCTTCTCATGATGGTTTCTTCGCATGACCGATGAACCGAAAACCGATGCGGGCGCTGCCGCTGCCGCTGCAGCCGCCGCTCCGGCCGCTCCCGCCGATGCGGCGGAACAGCCCTCCGGCATCCCGGCCGACGAAATGGCGCGCTTGACCGACGAGATCGTCGGCGCGCTCAAGACCGTTTACGATCCGGAGATTCCCGCCGACATCTACGAGCTCGGCCTGATCTATAAAGTCGACATCGACGACGAGCGCATGGTCAAGATCGACATGACCTTGACGACGCCGAATTGCCCGTCGGCCGCGGAATTGCCGACCCAGGTCGAAAATGCCGTGGCCGGCGTGCCCGGCGTGCGCGAAGCTAAGGTCAACATCGTCTGGGATCCGCCGTGGGATCCGAGCCGGATGTCGGACGAGGCCCGCACGGTGCTCAATATGTGGTGAGCCGGTGAACCGTCATCCTGAGGCGGCCGCGACCCGCCTTCGCTCGCTCGGCGAGCTACGGCGGGTTTGAGTCCGCCGAAGCGCGGAGCGCGTAGGCGGAAGCGGCCCTCGAAGGATGCGGCCGAGGCGCCAGCCGAAATCGGCTTGCCGATTTCGGGTATTTATGTGTCCAAGTCGGCTATAGCCGACTTGGATGCCGTCGCCCTTCGAGGCTCGCGGAGCTTGTCATCGGGCCGGCCACTTCGGGCCGGACCCGTTGGCTCGCACCTCAGGGTGACGGTTAGTGCTTGTGAGTTGCGTCTACAGGTACAGCGCACTACATCAAGCGGGTGGGATCGTTAGGATTTTTGAGTTATTACAGGTCGTGACGAGGAGAATGTGAAATGGCCGCTGCCCGGCCCAGACCTCAAGTGATGCGGCTTACGGAAGCTGCCGCCGAACGCATCAAGGCGGTCATGGCGAACGCCGAGCGCCCGATCGCGGCGGTGCGGGTCGGCGTCAAGAACGGCGGCTGCGCCGGCATGAGCTATTTCATGGAATACGCCGAAACCGTCAATCCGCTCGACGAGGTGATCGAGGACAAGGGCGTGCGCATCCTGGTCGATCCGAAGGCGGTGCTGTTTTTGCTCGGCACCGAGATGGACTACAAGGTCGACAAGCTCTCCGCGCAATTCACTTTTAACAACCCGAACCAGACCGCGGCCTGCGGCTGCGGCAAATCCGTTCAAATCGAGCCGGCGAGCGGCGAGACCGGCGCCGAGGCGCATTGATAGCCGCTCATTCCCGCGAAAGCGGAAATCCAGATAATAGTTTTTAATTAATGCATGCTGGTCCCCGCTTTCGCGGGGAGGAGCGGCAGTTCAGGCGAGCTTACGCCACGCGCGCGGGCGCCGCCGGTTCGCCCGCCGCGCCCGCCGCGTCGGCCTCGGGATCGGCCTCGCAGATGACGCGATTGCGGCCGTGCCGCTTGGCGGCGTACAGGCACTTGTCGGCGCGATCGATCAGGAGCTGCGGGGTGTCGCCCGGGCGGAAGACCGCGGCCCCGATCGAAATCGTCACCCGTCCGAGGCGCTCGCCGCTCGAGCGCCGCATCAATTCCTTGGTCATGACCGCGCGCCGGATGTGGTCGGCGACCGTGATCGCCGATTGCAGCGCCGTGTTCGGCAACGCGATGACGAATTCCTCGCCGCCATAGCGCGCGGCGATGTCGCGGCCCTTGACGTTCTGCTTCACCGATATGGCGACCAGCCGCAACACCTGATCCCCGGTCAGATGTCCATACTGATCGTTGAACTTCTTGAAGTGGTCGATGTCGACCATCAACAGCGATAACGGCTCGTTCTTCTCTTGCGCTTCGACAAGGCCTTTGACCAATGCGGCGTCGAAGAACTTGCGGTTGGCGAGCGTCGTCAGCGGATCGGTGAGACTTTCGGTGCGCACGACTTCGAGATTTTGCTGGAGCTGCTCGATTTCCTCGCGCGACGCCGACAAGCGGGCTTCGAGTTTCTTGTTGTTGGCTTCCATTTCCTTGGCGCCTTCGACCAGGCACTCGATGACGGCGCGCAGCGCGGTGTCGTCCTTGGCGTGTCTCAGCTGTTGGCTGGCGTCGGCAAGGCTCTCTGAATAATTGGTCGCCGAGCCGGCGGCGGCGTTGACCATGTCGAGCACTTGCTTGATCTCGTCGAGCACGCGCGAGCCGACCGCGTCGACGCGCTCGCCGACCCGAGTCTTCGCGATGTAGGTTTCGTAGACGTGTTCGAGATCGGCTTCGCTGAGCGCGCCTTTTTTGGCCAGCGTCTCGTTGATCGAGTGGTTGAGGGCCGCGTTGTAGCCGGTCGCGTAGTGGTACCAGATTTCGAAATTGCGCGGCGATGCGGGCTGGCCCAAGGCGCGAATTTGGCCTAACGCGATATCGGCAAAGGCAAGTGTCCTATCGTGCTCGTCGTGTGGCACGGCGGCCGTCTCCAATCGCCCTGGGAAGTCTCGCACCACGCGCGAGGGCGCAAACGCCGTCGCGATTCCAGGCGCAAGCTTAGGAGATGGCGGTGAAGGACCGGTAAACGCGGCGCGGTCTGTGAGGGAAATCCCGATGTAGAAATACCGCCCCTGCGGGGCGTCAATTCCGCGCCGGCACCGGCCGCAAAAGGAAGGCGGGCAGGTGAGAGGCGTCGTCGGTCTCGTTTCCGCGCGGACGTGCCGCCGGCGGCGGCGGCGGCGGAGCGCGACGCGATCTGGCGTCGTCGATGCGCGCGACCGAAGCCGAACGCTGCGGGCGATGATGACCGCCTGAGCGTCCGCGATGCGGGGCCGATTGCCGGGGCGCGGCCGCTGCGGCCGAGGCACTCGGCTGGTTATCCATAAAGGGTATCTGCAGTCCGATGAGTTTTTCGATGGCGGCGACCGCTTTGGCGTCGTTCGTGCCCGCCACGATCGTAACCGCGGTGCCGCTGCGCCCGGCGCGGCCGGTGCGGCCGATCCGGTGCACGTAGTCGTCGGGATGATACGGCACGTCGAAGTTGTAGATGTGGCTCACGTCGGGAATATCGAGGCCGCGGGCCGCGACGTCGGAGGCGACCAAGAGCGTCACTTCGCCCTTGCGGAATTGCTCGAGCGCGGCCGTGCGCGCCGGCTGGTCCATGTCGCCGTGCAGCGCCAGCACCGAAAAGCCGTGGCGCAACAGCGATCGGTAAAGCGTCGCGACGTCGCGCTTGCGGTTGCAGAAAATAATGGCGTTCTTCAGCCCCTCGGCCGAGCGGATCAGGCGGCGCAGCGTGTCGCGCTTGTCGATCGGATCGCGGCCGGATCGGGCCAACAGCTGGGTCGTAGCGGCGACGGTCGAGGCCGGACGAGAAACCTCGACGCGCACCGGATTGTGCAGGAATTGCTCGGTGATGCGCCGGATTTCCGGCGGCATGGTCGCGGTGAAGAACAGGGTCTGGCGGGTGAACGGAACGAGCTTGCAGATGCGCTCGATGTCGGGGATGAAGCCCATATCGAGCATGCGGTCGGCCTCGTCGATGACCAGAAGCTCGACGCCGGTGAGCAGCAGGCGTCCCCGCTCGTTATGGTCGAGCAGGCGGCCGGGCGTCGCGATCAGCACGTCGACGCCGCGGGTGAGCTTGGCGTCCTGATTGTCGAACGAGACGCCGCCGATGATCAGCGCCACGTTGAGCTTGTGTTTGACGCCGTATCTGGCGAAATGCTCCTCCACTTGCGCCGCCAGTTCCCGGGTCGGCTCGAGAATGAGCGTGCGCGGCATGCGCGCGCGGGCGCGGCCGCCCTCCAGCATGGTCAGCATCGGCAGCACGAACGCCGCCGTCTTGCCGGTGCCGGTCTGCGCGATGCCGAGCACGTCGCGCCGCGCGAGCACGTGGGGGATGGCCTGATCTTGGATGGGAGTGGGAGTTTTGTAACCGCTCGCCGCAACGGCGGCGAGAACCTTTTCGGACAAGCCGAGATGAGAAAACGACATAGACCCTCGTTAAGGACGACCCTCTATTGAGAAACCGCCGGCAGCGCCGTTTCGGTCGAAATCGGCAAGCACGCGCGAATGCGGTCGAATCTGCCCTAAGGCGTTGCGCGCAACATAGGGTCGATTGGCCGAAAGTCAACCTGAAAAGGCCCGCTGCGCCGCACTAAGTTAAACGGATTCCTTCACTTTTCCTCGACAGCCGCGGCGGCAGTGAGCCGCGCGCGGGTCGATCCGGCGGCGCGCGCGGGCTTGCCGATTGTGCTAGCCATTGGCGGTCCGAGTTCAAGGGAGGAAGCCCAATGAGCGTTCGTCATTTCGCGCGCGGCCCGATCGTGTCGGCGCTGGCGCTGTTGGTGATCTTGGCGGCGGCCATCGCGCCGGTGCGCGCGCAGAGCGACTATCCGAGCCGGCCCATCCGTCTGATCGTCGGTTTCGCCGCCGGCGGCGGCAACGATATTTTCGCGCGCATCCTGTCCGACAAGCTGTCGCAACTTCTCGGCCAGTCGGTCGTGGTCGAAAACAAACCGGGCGCCGGCAGCCGCCTCGCCGTGGAATACGTCACGCAGCAGGCGGCGGACGGCTATACGCTCTTGGTCGCTCCGAGCGGCGCCATGTCGATCGCGGCCGCGGTTTATCCCGACCTGAAATATTCTCCGACCAAGGATTTTGTGCCGCTGGCGATGATTGCGCACTTTCCGCTGTTTATGGTGGCCGGGCCGGATAATCCGGCCGGCAACGTCAAGGAGTTCGTCGCCTGGGCAAAACAGCATGCCGATAAGGTCAACTACGGCAGCTCCTCGCCGGCCTTCACCGTCACCATCGAGCTGTTGAAATTGAAGTCCGGCATGCCCGGCGTGATGATTCCATACAAGGGCAGTAACGAAATGATCTTCAGCGTGATGCAAGGTCAAACCGCCTTCACCATCGCCGACGGCCCGCCGACGGTGCCGCAGGTCAAAGCCGGCAAAGTCAAAGCTCTTGCGGTCACCGGCACGGCGCGCTCGGCGCTGTTGCCCGAGGTGCCGACCATGGCCGAGGCCGGCTTCCCCGCGGTCGATGTGGAACTATGGAGCGGCGTATTTGCGTCCGCGGCGACGCCGCCGGCAATCGTCGCCAAGCTCGAAAAGGCGCTCGACCAAACGATCCGCGACCCCGGCGTGGCGGACAAGCTCAAGGCGCTCGCCGTCGAGCCGGGCGGCGCAACGCCCGAGGAATTCAAGCGCATCATCGCCGCCGACGTCGTCAAATTCTCCGACGTAGCCAAAGCCGCGAACCTGCATTTCGAGGACTAGCAAACGGCGGCGCGGGACGAACATTCCCCCGCTTTCGCAGGCGCAGACCGCTGCCAGTTCACCTCTCCCCACAGGGGAGAGGTGAATTTTGCAGTCGTCCGAAGGCGTCACGGTTCTGTTGACATTCGTCACCGTTTCAGTTATATTCCGCCGCGAATCAAATCTCGCCCAAAAGGACGCCGCCGGGTGACGCCGGCGGACAGGGGCGAGGCGGTTCCCGCGGGCGGGGCTGTCACCCCCGCTCCCGGGCGGCTCCGGGTAGAAACGCCCGGCCGGCACGACGACCGGCCTGCGGGCCTGATCGCCCGCTGCACCGTAGGACGGCCGGGAGCGGGTAACGCCCGCTCCTACCTAGTACCGTCCCGGGAAGCGCGTAACTGGAGTTGAGCGGTGGCGTTCGGTCGCTGCCGCAAGTGCCGTGGTGGAACGCCGGCAGGCGAGCGCGCCCGCAAGCGGAGGGCGGCGCAAGCCGCTACTCCGTGGCGCGACCCGCACCCGCTTGGTGCGGGAGGTACTGACCTGCGTTTGCCGGCGTTCCGCTTCCTTATTTCTTCGTTCTTTCTTACTTCGTCATTGCCGGACTCGACCCGGCAATCCATGCGGCGGCGAAGCTGGTTCAGATTTTCCGCTGCTGACATAGCTGCACTTCATCATGGACCACCGGGGCATAGGCGAGCGAAGCGACGCCGTTCTTCGAACGGCTATGCCCGGCGGTGACGAAGAAGATGCGTCGCTGTTTGACAAACTCGGGCGCCCAGACGCGCCGCGAGAAGGAGGTGAGATATCTCAAACATGAGCGAGGTAAGGCTCGCGTGGTTCTTGCTGATTGGACACGAAAGAAGCCCTAGATAATTCTCGTTTTCAACAACAACTGAGGGTTGACCTGATGATTTTTGCTGCTACGCTTCGAAAGGCTGGGCCGGGGGGTTGCGGCAATCTATGCGCCATTTCGACGAGCGGGTGGACCGCTTCGCCGATGAATGTCGGCGTCAGCCTGTGACACGGGAACAGTGGAGGCTGCGACCCGATCTGGGTGCCCTCAGCGGTGCCGCGAGTTCGTATTGGGTTTCAGCGTCTCTGGTCGGTGTCGCCAAGCCGCTAAAACCGCATAATTGTCCATTCGCAGCCCATGAAAAAATTGCGTCTGATTTGGCGTACGATCTGGCACTTCCCGTACCACCCGTTACACTGTGGGATCGTGGCCCGCTGAATAATGGGGACTGCCAATATGTCGCCATCTCAGTGGTGCCATTCCCGCAGCCACGAGAGTGGGGCAAGATCAATGGCGACCCAACTCTGCGCGGCCTGACCGATTTGATTCGACGACGTATGAGTACGGCGATGTCTGCAATGTGCGTTTTTGACGCTTGGGTCCAGAACACGGATCACAATAACCATCCTGGAAATTTGCTGGTAAGTGTCGATCCCGACGAGACACGTCCGCTGCGACTCGCATATATCGATTACTCATATTCGATGACCCACAGTTGGCCGAATGACGAGTGGCGTGGCACGAGTTGCCCGCCGGCATATGACCGTCATGTTCCTGTCGACATCGGTGTGATCCAAGAGACCGCGCGGCGCGTACAGGACTTACCCGAAGCAAATATTCGTGAGCTCGTTGAACGGATTCCAGCGGAATACGTTTTTGATTGCGATCAGAGTAAACGGAAAATAGTGGCTGGTTTGCTGGATCGCCGAACGCGGATTTTAGAAATATTAAGGACGAGGCATGCAATCTAAGCTTGAATTGGGAGATACGTCGATGAAACGAGAACGGAGTTGGATGGCGATCAGCGCGATCCAGTACCGAACTGATCTCGTCGCGCCGGACGGCCCTCAAATCGATCTCGGCTTCTTACTCGAGTTCAAAGTGCCGACTGCAACCGTATTGGCTATGATAGTCAGGAAGTCGCTCACTGCGCAGGAGAGCGATTCCCTCGACGCTATAGCACGCGCTCAGTTAGCTGATCCCGCCAAGTATCTCGAAGCTGAGTGCAGCAAGGCGTTTGCAACATTCGATGGCAGAGTCCTTGAGCACCTTTCAAAAGAACATACCTGGGCATTTACAATTACGCCGCCGCACCAGAAGGATATACCGGCCAAAGTTGCAAACTTGAAGCGACCGGAGACTCTCGTCTCGCGAGCTATCGAGTGGCTCGTGCGGGAAGTCCAAAAGGCAGAGCAGAACGACCACGACGTGAAGACATCTGCTAGGCGCGTTGCTTGGCGGCAACGCGGCGCTGGTCATAAGCAAGCTCTTGGACGTTTTACGAATACTTCGCGGGCAAGCCGCCGTCGTGATTACTCTTGCAGAGTCACGCTCGGCGAACTCGAAATGAGAATTTGATATTGCCAGCACGAGTAACACGGCCGTTTTCGTCAATTGATCGCGGTTGTGTCGCCATCCTCTTCCCCTGAGGGGAGGATGGGACAATCACACGTCTAGCGCCGCCGCGTCGGCGAATTCGGCGTGCTCCTGGATGAAATCGAAGCGCGCCTCGGCTTTGGCGCCCATCAGCCGCTCGACCGATTTTTCGGTCGCTTTGCGGTCGTCGGCGACCAGCACGACGCGAAGCAGCGTGCGCTTTTTCGGATCCATGGTGGTTTCCTTGAGCTGCGCCGCCATCATCTCGCCCAGGCCCTTGAAGCGGCTGACTTCGACCTTGGCGTTGGCGTTAAATTCCTTCTTCAAAATCTGATCGCGGTGCTTGTCGTCGCGGGCATAAAAATTCTTGCCGCCGTGCGACAGCCGGTAGAGCGGCGGCACGGCGAGATAAAGATGCCCATGATCGATGAGCTGCGGCATTTGCCGGTAGAAGAACGTGATCAACAGCGAGGCGATATGGGCGCCGTCGACGTCGGCGTCGGTCATGACGATGACGCGGCCGTAGCGCAAATCCTCGTCGCGATAATGCGCGCCGGTGCCGCAGCCGAGCGCCTGGACGAGGTCGGCAAGCTGCTGGTTCTGGGCGAGCTTATCCTTGCCGGCGGAGGCGACGTTGAGGATCTTTCCGCGCAACGGAAGAATGGCTTGCGTCGCGCGGTCGCGCGCCTGCTTCGCCGAGCCGCCGGCGGAGTCGCCCTCGACGACGAAAATCTCCGAGCCCTCGGCGGCGCTGTTGGTGCAATCGGCGAGTTTTCCGGGCAGGCGCAATTTCCGCACCGCGCTCTTGCGCGCGATATCCTTTTCCTGGCGGCGGCGGATGCGCTCCTCGGCGCGCTCGGCCACGAAGTCGAGGAGCTTGTTGGCGGAAGCGGGATTGCCGGCAAGCCAATGGTCGAACGGATCCTTGATCGCCTGCTCGACGATTTTTTGCGCTTCGGCGGTGGCGAGCCGGTCCTTGGTCTGGCCCTGGAATTCCGGCTCGCGGATGAACACCGAGAGCATGGCGCCGGCGCCGATCATGACGTCGTCGGAAGAAATCGCGGCGGCGCGCTTGCCTTGGCCGACGCGCTCGGCGTGATCCTTCAGGCCGCGCGTGAGCGCGGTGCGCAAGCCGGATTCGTGGGTGCCGCCGTCCGGCGTCGGGATGGTGTTGCAGTACGAGTTGAGAAAACCGTCGGCGTCGGCGGTCCAAGCCACCGCCCACTGCACGGTCCCGTGCGCACCTGTCTTGCCGGCGCTGCCGGTGAAAATGTCGGGATGCACCAGCGTCGCGCCGGTGAGCGTCTCGGACAGATAATCGCGCAGCCCGTCGGCGAAATGAAACGTCGCCCGTTCGGGCACGTCCTCGGTGCCGCGCAACAGCGCCTTCGCGCACGACCAGCGGATTTCGACGCCGCCGAACAGATAGGCCTTCGAACGCGTCATCTTGAAAACGCGTTCCGGCTTGAATTGGACTTTGGCGCCGAAGATCTGCGGATCGGGCCGGAAGCGCACTTTAGTGCCGCGGCGGTTCGGCGCCCTGCCGGCGTCCTGCAATTTGGTCTTCGGCTTGCCGCGCTCGAACGCCATCCGGTAAAGCCGCTGCCCGCGCGCGACCTCGACTTCCATGCGCTCCGACAGCGCATTCGCCACCGACACGCCGACCCCATGCAGGCCGCCGGACGTTTCATAGACTTTGGAGTCGAATTTGCCGCCGGCATGCAGCATGCACATGATCACTTCGAGCGCGGATTTTTTCGGAAATTTGGGATGCGGATCGACCGGGATGCCGCGGCCGTTGTCGGTGACGGTGACGAAACCGTCGGCCGCCATTTCGACCTCGATCCAGTCGGCATGACCGGCGAGCGCCTCGTCCATGGCATTGTCGATGACCTCGGCGAACAAATGATGCAGCGCCTTTTCGTCGGTGCCGCCGATATACATGCCGGGGCGGCGGCGCACCGGCTCGAGCCCCTCCAAAACTTCGATGTGCTTGGCGGTATAGCCGGCCTCGCCCGCGCTGCGCGCGGACGCCGTGCCGCGGCGGCGTGCGCTGCCGCGGCGCGGCTTGCCGAGATCGGCAAAAAGATCGGCGGTCCTCGGCTCCGGTTTGGACGCCGATTTGGACGCCGTTTTGGACGCTTTGCGTTTCTTGGACGGTTTGGTGCGTTTTCCCAAGGCTAGTCCCCAAGGCTCGTCTGATGTGGAGTTTCGCGATTTGGCGCGCAAGACAAGGACGGCGAATCAACCCCGACGTGACCCTCGACTATGCCATTTGCGCGGCAAAACCATGAGTGCCAGAGCTTGGGCGCCAAACCTTGGGTGCCAAACCTTGGGTGCATTGACGCCTTGCGGCATCGGCCTTATATCGCCGGGTCATGGACCGGTTGTTGATGCCCATTGCCGCCTTAAAGCGCCGCCGCCGTCGCCGCCACATGGCACGGACGCGCGCTCGCGCCTAATCGTTCGTGCCGCCGGTTCCGCGGCACTTTTCTCCCGATACCTTGCTTGCGGATTCGGCCTGATCCTAAAAAGGACAAAGGTGAATCATGTCTGCGAAAGAGAAAAAGGCAAAAATCGGCGTGCTCGGCGCCTCCGGTTATACCGGCGCGGAATTACTGCGGCTGCTGCTGCCGCATCCGCGCGCCGATATCGTGCTGCTCACCGCCGAGCGACGCGCCGGCAAAGCCATGGCCGACGTATTCCCGCAATTTTTGCCCTATGCGCTGCCCAAGCTCACCGCGATCGAGGGCGCCGATTGGCGGGCGCTCGGGCTCGATGTCGCCTTCTGCGCGCTGCCGCACGGCACGACGCAAAAAGTCGTCGCGGATTTACTGGCGCGCGCGCCGCGCACCAAGGTCGTCGATCTGTCGGCCGATTTCCGCTTGGCCGATACCTCTGCTTATGCGCGCTGGTACGGCCATACCCACGCCGCGCCCAAATTGCAGAAGCGCGCCGTCTACGGCCTGACCGAAATCTACCGGGCCAAGATCAAGACGGCGCGGCTGGTCGCCAATCCCGGCTGCTATACGACCTGCGCCGAGCTGGCGCTGATCCCGCTGCTCAAGGCCAAGGCCATCGACCCCGACGAGATCGTCATCGACGCCAAATCCGGCGTGACCGGAGCGGGCAGGGGCGCGCGCGAGGACATGCAGTTTGCCGAAGTGTCGGAGGGCTTTCACGCCTATGGCGTCGGCCACCATCGTCATATGGCCGAGCTCGACCAGGAATTTTCCAAGGCCGCCGGCCGCGAGGTCATAGTCAGCTTCACGCCACATCTCGTGCCGATGAATAGAGGCATATTTTCAACAATTTACCTACGTGGTCTGAAGGCATCGCCGCAGCGTCTTCATGCGTTACTTTTAAAGTCTTACGCGAAGGAGCCGTTCGTCCACGTGCTGCCGTTCGGGACCGTGCCGGCGACCCGGCACG
This sequence comes from uncultured Alphaproteobacteria bacterium, assembly GCA_963823225.1. GTDB lineage: Bacteria > Pseudomonadota > Alphaproteobacteria > Rhizobiales > Xanthobacteraceae > BOG-931. The sequence goes on from CAWGKM010000003.1 coordinate 1,048,415, forward strand.
TGCGCGGCTCGAATATGACGTTCATCGGCGTCGTCGCCGACCGCGTCGCCGGCCGCGCCATCATCGGCGCGGCGCTCGACAACCTGACCAAAGGCGCCTCCGGCCAGGCGGTGCAGAACATGAACGTGATGCTCGGCTTCCCCGAGACCATGGGGCTCGAACAGGTCGCGCTGTTTCCATAAGGCGAGCGCGGCGAAACCGCCGGGCGACGCTCAGATCAGCTTGAAGATTGCGAGCACCAAGATCGCCTGCGCCACGAACCCACCGGCAAAGGACAGCGTGCGCAACCCCGGTATGCCGAGCGTGTAGACCGCGACGTGGGCGAGCCGGGACCAAAAGTAGAGCGCGCAAGCGAAGGCCGTTGCCGGGCTCGCGATGCTCAAGGCCTGGGCCGCCAGGACCAGCGGCGCGAAGATGACGAGATTCTCCACCGCGTTGGTGTGCGCGGCCATCATGCGCTGCGCCCACGCCGATTGCGGCTTGTCGGCCGCGCTCGGGTTCGCCATCGCCCCCAGCAGCCCACGCACCATAAGGCGGTCGAGGATGTAGGGCACCCAGAACAGCCCTGTCATCGCAACCGTCAGCACCAGCCAGAACATTTCCTTCGACATATTTGCTCTCCCGGTCTTGCGGATTTATCCGCGCCGGAAGTCTCGCAGCAAACGCGCGCGCCTGGAAGGCCTGTGCATAAGCCAGGGGCGCAACCGCCGGCGATCAGATTTTGCCGGCGACGTCGGGGTCGAGCTTTTTCGCGGCGGCGATGTCGGCATCGGCGCCGGCCGCATCGCCGCTCCTGCCCTTGGCGACGCCGCGTTGGTAAAGCGCCTTGGCGTCCTGCGGGTCGAGGCGCACCGCCGCATCGAAGTCGGCGATGGCGCGCGCATTGTCGCCGGTATTGAGGTAGGCGATTCCGCGGCCGTTCAGTGCCGGAATTAAATTTGGCAACAGCGTCAGCGCCTGAGTGTCGTCGGCGATGGCGCCTGCCATATCGCCATGCGCGCGCGCTGCGTCGGCGCGAAATGAATACGCCAGCGCGCGATCGTGGGCGCTGGTGCTCGGCGAGGCAATGATGCGGCTGCAAGCGCCGAGGGTGTCGGACTTCGGCGGCACCGCGCCGCAGATCGCCCTGTCGTCGGCCGCTGCAATGGAAACGGCGGCGCACAACGCGATGCAGCTAAGGGCAAGTCGGGGTGGGAGGCGGGGCAAGGCGGCTCTCGCGGCAAATTTTGCTGCTGCGGCCATTTAGCCGCGCACTTTGACGTAGCTTCCCGGCGCGTCCTCGATGGCTTTAAGCGCGCCGTCGCCCGGAATGCGCGCCGGCACCTCGGTCGGGCTTTGCCGGGTCAGCCAGGCCAGCCAATCCGGCCACCACGAGCCGGGATTTTCCTTGGCCTTGGCGAGCCAGCCCTCGATGTCGGCGTTGCGCGGCTTCGGGCCGGTCCAATAATGATATTTGTGCTTGGCCGGCGGGTTGATCACCCCGGCGATATGTCCGGAGCCGGCGACCACGAATTTCACGTGGCCGCCGAAAAATTTCGAGCCCAGCATCACCGATTTGGCCGGCGCGATATGATCTTCGCGGGTGGCCAGATTATAGACCGGCACTTTGATCGCCTTGAGATCGATCGCCGTATTGCCGATCGTCACCTTGCCCTTCGACAGCTTGTTATCGAGATAGCAATTGCGCAGGTAGAAGGAGTGATTGGCGGCCGGCAAGCGGGTGGCGTCGGAATTCCAGTACAAAAGGTCGAACGGGAACGGCGCCTTGCCTTTCAGGTAATTGTTGACGACGTAGGGCCATAACAGATCGTTCGAACGCAACAGATTGAAGACGGCCGCCATCGACTGGCTTTCGAGAAAGCCGCGCTCGGCCATCCGCTGTTCGAGCGCCGCGACCTGCTCTTCGTCGACGAACACTTTGAGATCGCCGGCATGGGTGAAGTCGACCTGGGCGGCGAACAAGGTCGCCGACGCGATGCGATCGTCATGCCAGGCCGCCATGGCGGCAAGCGCGACCGCAAGCAGCGTGCCGCCGACGCAATAGCCGATGGCGTGAACCTTTTCCTCGCCGGTTGCCTGCTTGATCGCGTCGAGCGCGGCGAGCGGTCCTTGCCGGACATAGTCCTCGAAGCTTTTTGTGGCGAGATGGGCGTCGGGATTGACCCAAGAAATGCAAAAGACGGTCAGTCCCTGGTCGACGCACCACTTGATGAAGGATTTGTCCGGAGTGAGGTCGAGCACGTAAAACTTGTTGATCCATGGCGGCACGATCAGCAGCGGATACTTGAGCACGGTTGCGGTCGACGGTGCGTACTGGATGAGCTGCATCAGCTCGTTCTGGAAGATCACCTTGCCCGGCGTGGTCGCGAGATTGCGCCCGACCTCGAACATCGAGGCATCGGACTGGCGGATCTTGAGGTGGCCGCCGCCGGTTGCGATATCTTCGGCGAGCATTTGCATGCCGCGAACCAGGTTGTCGGCATTGGACAGCAGCGTCTCGCGCAACAGTTCCGGATTGGTCAGGACGAAATTCGTCGGCGACAGCGCATTGATGATCTGCCGCATATAGAACTCGGCCTTCTGCCTGGTGTGCGGACTAAGCTCGGCGGCGTCGTTGACCAATTTGTCGGCCCAGCGCGCGGTGAGCAGATAGGCCTGTTTCAGGAAATCGAAAAACTGGTTTTGCGTCCATTCGGGGTCGGCGAACCGCTTATCGCTCGGCGCGGGCGTGGCGATGGGGGCAGCCTCTTCGCCGGCGAGCCGCTTCGCCGCGGACGCCCACAGATCGAGATAGGCTCGGCCCAGCTTGGTTTGCACTTCGACGGTACGTTGCGGATCGGCGAGCCAGTATTCCGCGACTTGGCCGAGCGTCTTGACGACTTCGGTCACTTCGTCGGCGAATTCGCTGTTGTCGCGGCCTTCCTCATGCGGTTTGAGATAGGCCGCGAGCGCGCGGCCGCCTTCCTCAACGAGCCGCGCCAGATTGTGCGAAAACGCCTCGACGTCGAGCGACCCGATCTTCATCGGCTTTTGCTGCACCGTTTCGTGCTTGACCGGAGGTTCTTGCGATGGTGCACGCACGAGCGTTCCTCAATGGCCGCGGGCCGACCTTATCCTCGGAAATGGTTTGCTCAGCTGCCGCGCGCAAGGCGTCGGGCGTAGCTGCGCGTCGCTCTGACAGAGCTTATCGCCGATGCGCAAGCGCCGCGTCCTTGTTTCGACATATTAGCACGTTATCTTGACAGCTTGTGTGATCTCTGAGTTGATCGGTGTAAATTATTGGGGTTTTAGGTATTTCTGGAATATTGAGGGGTGGCGAGGCGGCGTTTCGGGACCTGATCGAGCCGAGACCGAGAACCTCACCAGGGCAGTCGGAGACCAGTGTGCAACGCCGGCAAAATATGACGATGCGCAGCCTTGCGGCTTTGACAATCGCTGCCGCGGCCGGTCTTGCCATGTCGAGCTGCTCGCCGGGCGCCGATTACCCGTCGATTTTCCCGGCCGTCCACGACATGCCGCCGCCGCGCGCCGACACGCCGCTCGATGCCGACCAGGTTCAGCAGGCGACCGAAACGCTTATTACCGAGCGCAATCATTTGAGCGCCGCGGCGCAGGGGGCCGGGCAGGACAAGAATCCGGCCAATTCATCGAGTCCCGCCGCCGCGAATGCGGCGAAGAAACCGCGCGCCGTGTCGACGCAGGCCGCCACCGGCGGCACCACCGCCGCCGCCGCCGCCGCCGCCGCCGGCAACGGCCAGGGCGGGCCTGCTGACGGCACGCCGGCCGTCGGCGCCGAAACCAAATGATAAAACGCCGATCCTAGTGTAGTGTTTGTGCGCCAAGACCGCCGGGGCAACCCATGGAAGATTTTTATCGCATTCGTCGGCTGCCGCCCTATGTGTTCGAGCAGGTCAACCGCGCCAAGGCGGTGGCTCGCAACGGCGGTGCCGACATTATCGATCTCGGCATGGGAAATCCCGATTTGCCCACGCCCGCGCACGTGGTCGAAAAGCTGAAAGAGACCGTCGGCAAGCCGCGCACCGACCGCTATTCGGCGTCCAAGGGCATACCGGGACTGCGCCGCGCGCAAGCGGCCTATTATGCGCGCCGTTTCGGCGTGAAGCTCAATCCCGAAACTCAGATCATCACCACGCTCGGCTCGAAGGAAGGTTTTGCCAATGTCGCCCAGGCGATCACCGCGCCGGGCGATATCATCATCGTTCCCAATCCGACCTATCCGATCCACGTGTTCGGCTTCCTGATGGCCGGCGGCGCCATCCGCTCGGTACCGGTCGCAGCCAATGACGCATTCTTCGCGGCGCTCGAGCGCGCGGTGCTGCATTCGATCCCGAAGCCGATCGCGGTGGTGGTCTGCTACCCGTCGAATCCGACGGCGTGCGTCGCCAGCCTCGATTTCTACCGCGAGCTGATCGCCTTTGCGAAGAAGCATTCGCTGTTGGTGCTGTCCGATCTCGCCTATGCCGAAGTCTATTTCGACGACAATCCGCCGCCCTCGGTGTTGCAGGTGTCCGGCGCGATGGATGTCGCGGTGGAGTTCAGCTCGATGTCGAAAACCTATTCGATGCCCGGCTGGCGCATCGGCTTTGCGGTGGGCAACGAACGCATCGTTGCCGCGCTCGGGCGGGTCAAATCCTATCTCGATTACGGCGCCTTCACGCCGATTCAGGTGGCGGCGACCGCGGCGCTCAACGGTCCCGACGATTGCATCCACGAGATGCGCGCAACCTATAAACGCCGGCGCGACGCGTTGGTCGATTCCTTCGGCAGGGCCGGCTGGCAGGTGCCGCCGCCCTCGGCCTCGATGTTCGCCTGGGCGCCGATCCCCGAACCGTTCCGGCCGCTCGGCAGCGTCGAATTCTCGACCTTTCTCGTCGAAAAGGCGGGCGTTGCGGTGTCGCCCGGCGCCGGCTTCGGCGAGCACGGCGAGGGTCATGTGCGCATCGCGCTGGTGGAGAACGAGCAGCGCATCCGCCAGGCGGCGCGCAACATCCGGCGCTTTCTTGAAACAGGCCCGGAAATGCTGCACAACGTCGTACCAATGGCGACGCGACGTTAGTCGCGCGTCGCTTCCTTTCAATTCGGACGACGTTTCATGGCTGCGCCGCTGAAAGTCGGTCTTGCCGGGCTGGGAACCGTCGGCAGCGCCGTCATTCGTCTTCTCGAAGAAGGCCGCGACAAGCTCATCGCGCGTTGCGGGCGCGGAATCGAACTCGTCGCGCTCTCCGCCCGCTCGCGCGGCAAAAAACGCAATTTCGAGGCGAAGAAGTTTCGCTGGTTCGCCGATCCCGTGGCGCTGGCGCGCGACCCCTCGATCGATGTGCTGGTCGAAGTCATCGGCGGGGCTGGCGATCCCGCCAAGCGCGCGGTCGAAACCGCGCTTGCCGCCGGCAAGCCGGTCGTGACCGCCAACAAGGCGCTGCTTGCCCGCCACGGCCAAAAACTTGCGGCGCTTGCGGAACGGCACGGCGTCGCGCTCAACTTCGAGGCGGCGGTGGCCGGCGGCATTCCGATCGTGAAAACGCTGCGCGAAGGCTTGAACGGCGCTTCGTTCACGCGCATCTACGGCATCCTCAACGGCACTTGCAATTACATCCTCACGCGCATGGAGCAGGACCGCCTCGCCTTTGCCGACTGCTTGCGCGACGCACAGCGGCTCGGCTATGCGGAGGCCGATCCGACTTTCGACGTCGAAGGCCACGACACCGCGCAAAAGCTCGCTATCCTGGCGAGTCTGGCTTTCGGCACCAAGATCGATCCCGCAGCGGTCTATGTCGAAGGAATTTCCTCCATCACGCCGGCCGATCTCAACGCCGCGAGCGAGCTTGGCTATCGCATCAAGCTGTTGGGCGTGGCGGTACGAACCGAAGAAGGCATCGAGCAGCGCGTGCATCCGACCATGGTGCCGAAGGACTCCGCCATCGCCCAAGTCATGGGTGTCACCAATGCCGTCACGATCGATGCCGAAGGGCTGGCGCCGATCACGCTGGTCGGTCCGGGAGCCGGCGGCGTCGCCACCGCCTCGGCCATCGTTGCCGATCTCGCCGATATCGCGCGCGGCGTACGCACGCCGCCGTTCGGGCGTCCGGCGGCGCAGATGACCGCGATCCGCAAGGCGCCGATGCAGCACCACGAAGGCGGCTACTATATTCGGCTCTTGGCGCGCGACCGGCCCGGCACCGCCGCGACGATCGCGCGGCGCTTGGCGCAACAGAAAATCTCGCTGGAATCGATCGTGCAGCGCCACGACGCCGGCTCCCGCGTCGCCGCGCAACCCGGCCGCTCCGGCGAGGCGGTGCCTGTCATCATGATTACGTATGCCACCAGCGAGGATGCGGTGCACAAGGCGCTTGCCGCAGTGCGCCGCGACCGGGTGGTTTCCGGCCGCCCCCAGGTGATTAGAATCGAGAAGAACTAAAGCATGATCCCGAAAAAACCTTTCCTCGCACTTGATCCGTAGATGGGAACCGGTTTTCGGATATGATCATGCTCAAATTATCAAACAATAGAGAGTTTGCTTCATGTCCTCGAAGTCCGGCCGGCCGCAACAGGCGATCGAGCGCGTTCTGTCGCTCGAAATCGTGCGCGTCACCGAACGGGCCGCGGTTGCCGCGGCGCGGCTGCGCGGGCGCGGCGCGGAAAAGAAATCCGATCAGGCCGCCGTTGACGCCATGCGGCGCGAATTGAGCGGTCTCGCGATCGACGGCACCGTCGTCATTGGCGAGGGCGAGATGGACGAAGCGCCGATGCTGTTCATCGGCGAGAAAGTCGGCACCAAGAGCGGGCCGAAGGTCGATATCGCCGTCGATCCATTGGAAGGCACGACGCTGTGCGCCAAGAACATGCCCGGCGCCATCGCCACGCTGGCCGTCGCCGAGGACGGCACGCTGTTGCACGCGCCCGACATCTACATGGACAAGATCGCGGTCGGTCCCGGTTATCCCAAAGGCGTGGTCGACCTCGACGCGCCGGCCGACGAAAACATCGTCAATCTGGCCAAGGCCAAGGGCGTCAAGCCGGAGACCATCACCGCGATGATTCTCGATCGCCCGCGTCACGCCGATCTGATCGCGGCGGTGCGCAAGGCCGGCGCCGCGGTGAGCCTCATTTCCGATGGCGACGTGGCCGGCGTCATCCATACCGCCGAGCCGGACAAGACCGGCATCGACATCTATCTCGGCATCGGCGGCGCGCCGGAAGGCGTGCTGGCGGCGGCGGCGTTGCGCTGCATCGGCGGCCAGATGCAGGCACGGCTCGTGCTCGATACCGAGGAGAAACGCGCGCGCGCCGTCAAAATGGGCATCAAGGATGCGCGCAAAATCTATCAGATCGAGGACATGGTGCGGGGCGATTGCCTGTTCGCCGCGACCGGCGTCACTGACGGCCGCATGCTGCGCGGGGTGCGGTTCGGCAAGGACGTGATCGAAACCGAAACCGTGGTGATGCGCTCGGCGAGCGGCACCATCCGCTGGATCAGGGCCGAGCACCGGCGGCTTGATAAGTTTTCATAACCTCTTATCTGCACGCGGCTGACGGAGAGTCTTGCCGCCCAATTCATTCTACAATCGGCGAAATGACTGAGAGTCGCTTATTCCTCGGCGTCGAAAACTCGGCGACCGGACGCGCTTGGCGCGACCGGCTCGACGAGCGCGGTTCAGCGCGCGCGCTCGCCATCGCGCAGCGCCATGACCTGCCGGAACTCCTGGCGCGCATTCTCGCCGGCCGCAACGTCGAGGCCGATGCGGTCGATGAATTCCTCGATCCGACCGTCAAGCGCTCGATGCCCGATCCGCACGTGCTCACCGCCATGAAGGAGGCGGCCGAGCGCATCGCCGACGCCGTGACGCGAGGCGAGACTATCGCCATTTTCGGCGATTACGACGTCGACGGCGCGACCTCGGCGGCGCTGTTGGCGCGATTTTTACACCACTGCGGTAGCGAGCCCATCATCCACATTCCCGACCGGTTGTTCGAAGGCTACGGGCCCGAATGTCGAGGCGGTGCGCGCGCTTGCCGAGCGCGGCGCGACGCTTCTGGTCTGCGTCGATTGCGGTACCACCAGCATCGAGCCGCTGGCGGAGGCCAAAACGCGCGGCGTCGACGTTGTCGTCATCGACCACCACCAAGCCGACGAGGCATTGCCGCCGGCCGTGGCCATCGTCAATCCGAACCGCCGCGACGATCTGTCGGGCTTAGGCCATCTCGCCGCGGTCGGGCTTACCTTCATGACGGTCGTCGCGGTCAATCGGGTGCTGCGCGAGCGCGGCTTTTGGACTGCGGCGCGGCCGGAGCCCGATCTGCTCGCGCTTCTGGACGATGTCGCGCTCGGCACCGTCGCCGACGTGGTCCCGCTCATCGGGTTGAACCGCGCGTTCGTCGCCAAGGGCCTCATCGCGCTGCGCCGGCGCGAGCGGGCGGGTCACGTCAGCCTGATGGACGTGGCGCGGCTTAACGCGCCGCCGGAGGCCTGGCACTTGGGATTTTTGCTCGGGCCGCGCATCAATGCCGGCGGGCGCATCGGCCGCGCCGATCTTGGCGTAAAACTTTTGATCGAGAACGATCCGATCGAAGCCGCCAAGATCGCCGCCGAACTCGACCGCCTCAACCGCGAGCGCCAGGCGATCGAACAGGAGACTTTGGCGCAGGCCGAAGCCGAGGCCGGTGCGGCGCTCGGCATCGAGGAAAAAGGCGCGGTGGTGGTCACCGCCGCGGAAGGCTGGCATCCGGGAATCGTCGGCCTGGTCGCCGCGCGGCTGAAGGAAAAATTCGGCCGTCCCGCTTTCGCCATCGCGCTCGAGCCCGGCGGCATCGGTACCGGTTCGGGCCGCTCCATCGTCGGCGTCGATATCGGCCGCGCGGTGCGGCGCGCGGTGACCGAAGGCCTGTTGCTCAAGGGCGGCGGCCACGCCATGGCGGCCGGCGTGACGTTGCGCAAGGGCGCCTTGGCGGAGTTCCGCGCTTTTCTCGAAGCCACGCTCGGCGCCGACGTGGAGACGGCGCGGCGCTCGCGCGGGCTATTGATCGACGGCGCGGTGACTGCGGCGGCGGCCGACGCCAGTCTCGTCGCCATGATCGGCCGCGCCGGGCCGTTCGGTTCGGGCAATCCTGAGCCGGTCATTGCGCTGCCGGCGCATACATTGACCTATGCGGAGGAAGTCGGCCAGGCGCATATGCGCGTGCGCCTGAAATCGGCCGACGGCTCAGGCGTCAACGCCATCGCCTTCCGCGCCGCCGGGCAAAAGCTCGGGCTCGCGCTGCGCAATGCCCGCGGCCGGCAGGTCCACGCCGCCGGCACATTCGCGCTCGACCGCTGGCAAGGCGAAGAACGCGTGCAATTCAAGCTGACTGATATCGCGCCGGCCGAGCCGTTCGCGGGGCGATAACCCCTCACGGCTTGCTCGCGCACCACACGCCGTGCGCCTGGCGCGCCATGTCCTCGGGGTTGTCGAACTGGCCGAGCGGCCCGAGCTCCTTCTTGCCGGTCGGATCGTAGAGCCAATACCAATCGTAGCTGCCGCCGAGCAGGAAATAGCGGTGCGCCAGCACGACGAGATCGTCCTTGTATTTGTTCGGGCAGAAACTCAACACCAGAACATGGTTGGCCGGCAGCACGAAACGCTCGTCACCGGAGCGCATATCGTAGACGTGCAGCGCGCCCGAAGCGGCCCCGCCCGGCGTGAGGAAATAAAGCCGCCGGCCGTCGGAAGAGAATTGCTTGCTCTTGAAGTCGCAGAGCTGTTGTTCGGGACCGCCCTTGCGGCCCTTAAGCAGGAGCTTGTCGCCGGAGCCGTCGACATCGATCCGGCGCAGCTGGTCGGGCCGCGGCTCGGTTGTGCAGACCTGCGTGGCGTCGTAGCCATGGAGCGTGCGCCCGCGCCCCTGCCGCGTATAGACCACGAAGTCGCCGTTCGGCGCCAGCACCGGATCGACGTCCATTTCCGAGGTGGTAAGCTTGGTCTTGGCGCCGCCGCGCTCGATAAAAATATTGCCGGCGTCGCTATAGACGTGCGGAGCCGGCTTTTGCGCCCGGACGGTGCAGGGCAACAGCACGAGGAGCGCCGTGCACAAGAGGCGGTGCCACGTCATTGCAAAGCCTATCCAGGTTCCGGTCGAACGTGGCAACGCACCACGGATCGCAAGATAGCATCTTGGCACGACCCGTCGCAGGCGGCTATCTGGGTGCGCAAATGTCGCGAATAAGCTCCTAGGGATCGGAAATGGCCAAGCTCAATCTCTCGGTCGCCGTCGGCGATTACGACCGCACCCGCGCCTTGATCGACGGTAGCGTGCTGATCGACGGCGTCGATCCGGTCTATATGACGCTCGTGCCCGAGGAGATTTTCTTTCGCGCCTTCCGCGCCGCCGAATTCGACATCTGCGAATTGTCGCTGTCGAGCTACACGGTCAAGACCGCTCGGAACGATTGCCCCTATATCGCGGTGCCGGCCTTCGTGTCGCGCGCCTTCCGCCACACCTCGGTCTATGTCCGCACCGACCGCATCAAGACGCCGGCCGACCTCAAAGGCCGCAAAGTCGGCGTGCCGGAATATCAGCTCACCGCCAATGTCTGGGCGCGCGCTTTTCTCGAAGACGATTATGGCGTCAAACGCTCGGACATCCATTGGATCCGCGGCGGCATCGAGGACGCCGGGCGGCCGGAAAAGATCACGGTCAAGCTGCCGGCGGGCGTGCGGCTCGACAATGCGCCCGAAGGCGCGACGATTTCCGGATTGCTCGAAGCGGGCGAGATCGACGGTTTTATTGCGCCGCGGCTGCCGAAGCTCGTCGAGAAGGGCCATCCGCATATCGGCTGGCTGTTTGCCGATCCGGTTGCGGTGGCCAAGGACTATTTCAAGCGCACCGGGTTTTTCCCGATCATGCATGTCGTCGGCGTGCGCCGCGAACTCGCCGAGCGCCATCCGTGGCTGCCCGGCGCGGTGTTCAAGGCGTTCGAAGCGGCCAAGGAGGCGGGCTTAAAGAAACTCTCCGATACCTCCGCGACCAAAGTCACGCTGCCGTTCGTCGAGGAGCGGCTCAAAGAGGCGCGCGATCTCATCGGCCACGATTTCTGGTCCTACGGCGTTGGGGGAAACCGCAAAGTGCTCGATTATTTCCTCGCCCAGCATCACTACGAGGGACTGTCGCCGCGCCGCGTCGCCGTCGACGAACTGTTTCATCCGGCGACCTACGAGACGTTCAAGCTGTAGTCATCCCGGGGCGCCGCGACCCGCCTTCGCTCGTTCCGCGAGCTACGGCGGGTTTGAGTCCGCCGAAGCGCGGAGCGCGTAGGCGGAAGCGGCGAGCCCGGAATCCATAATCACGAACGCTGGGGTTATGGATTCGGGGCTCCTCGCGGAGCCTGTCATCGGGCCGCGCGACTTCGCGCGGGCCCGTTGGCTCGGCCCCGGAATGACGGACAGTCTCTACGCCTTCGCCGGCTTGAGCCGCACGTGAATGTTCTTCTCCTGCGTATAGGCGAGCATTTCCTCGAAACATTCCTCGCGGCCGATGCCGGACTGCTTGTAGCCGCCGAACGGCGCGCCGAGGAAATGCTTCGACACTTCGTTGATCCAGACGAAGCCGGCCTGCACCGCGGCCGCGGTGCGGTGCGCGGTGGAGAGATCGTTGGTCCAGATCGAGGCGGTCAGCCCGTATTCGACGGCGTTGACCTGTTCGAGCATTTTGGCTTCGTCGCTCCATTTGAACACCGAGAGGACGGGGCCGAAAATCTCCTCGCGCGCGATGCGCATGTTCGGCTGCACGTCGGCGAACACCGTCGGCTCGATGAAGAAGCCCTTGGCCAGCGCCGGATCGCCCGGCCGGCCGCCGCCGGTCAGGAGCCGCGCGCCTTCTTGCTTGGCGGAATCGATGAAGCCGAGGATGCGCTCGTACTGGGTCTTGGAGATGATCGAGCCCATGGTCGTCGCCGGATCGGTGGCGATGCCGGGCTTGTAGTGCGCGACCTTGGCCTTCACCTTGGCCAGCACGGCTTCGTAGATTTTCTCGTGGATGAAGGCGCGGCTGGTCGAGCCGCAGGACTGGCCGCACCAGGTGAAATTCATGCCGCCGATGACGCCGTCGGCGACCTCGTCCGGATCGGCATCGCGGATAGGCGATCAGCGCATTCTTGCCGCCGAGTTCGAGCATCACCGCTTTGAGCGTGTCGGCAGCCGCCTTCATCACCGCGCGGCCGGTCGGCACCGAGCCGATCAGCGCGATCATGGCGACGCCGGGATGCGAGGCGAGCGCCGAGCCCGCCTCCTTGCCGCCGGGCACGACGTTGAACACGCCGGGCGGCAAAATATCGCCGATCAGCTCGGCAAGCCGCAGCGAGGACAGCGGCGCCTGTTCCGGCGGCTTCATCACCACGGTATTGCCGGCCGCGAGCGGCGCGCCAGATTTGCCGGCGCAGAACATGAACGGATGGTTGAACGGAATGATGCGGCCGACGACGCCGCGCGGCTCGCGCACCGAGAAATTGACCACGCCCGGTCCCATCGGGATCGACGAGCCTTTCATTTCGGTGACGAGGCCGGCGTAGAATTCGATTTGCGCCGCGGCGACCGTCGCGTCGCGCACCATCTCGGCGTAAGGATTGCCGCAATCGGCGGCGTCGATCATCGCCAGTTCCTCGGCGTGCTCGCGCAGCACGTTGGCGATGCGCTTCAAGAGCCGCGCGCGTTCGAGCGGCGGCGTATCGCGCCAGGCCGGAAACGCGGCCTTTGCCGCGTTCACGGCGGCGTCGACGTCGGCTGCGCCGCAGTCGGCGACCGGCTCCGAGCGATTCCCCGGTGCCGGGATTGATCGCGTCGGCGCAGCGGCCGGATTTCGCCTTGTGCCATTTGCCGCCATAGAAGGCGTCGCGATGCTCCGGCAGATGCAGCGCTTGCGCTTTGAGCGTCTTGAGCGGAACTGCGGTGTTCATGATCTCCTCCCGGGAGCGACGGTTCTTACTCTTTCAGTTTCCGGCGCGCGTCATGGCCGCGGTCATCGCAGCGGTATAGCCGGGCTCGACGCGGACATCGACGACGGCAACCTGACCGGCATCGACCGCGGCGATGGCCTGTTCCAGGGCGCCTGCGAGATCGCCGGGCTTTGTGACCGGACCGAAGCCGGCCGCGCCTTGGGCGCGGCCCATGGCGGCGAGATCGACTTCGGGGTCGGCCATGCGCTGGCCGATCCATTTGTTCTCGATCGGGCGATTGCGCGCGCGCGCCATGCGCTCCTGGTGCAGTTCGTCGTTGTAGAAGGAACGGTTATTGGCGAGCACGAAGAGCAGCGGGATTTTGTAATGCACCGCCGTCCACACCGCGGTGACGCCCATCAGAAAATCGCCGTCGCCGCAGATCGCGATCGGCAGCCGCCCGGAGCCTTTGAGCGCCAGCGCCGCGCCGACCGAAATGCCCGGCCCGCCGCCGACGCCGCCGCCGCCGTCGGAGCCGACATAGTCGAGCGGATGGCGGAACGTAATCCAGCTATCGTCCCACGACAGCGGCAGATGCGTATAGGTCACCGGCCGGTCGCCTAAGACTTTGCGCAAGTTGCGCGCGATATGCTCGTTGGTGAAGCCGGCCGGCTCCTTGTCGGAGATTTTGCGCGGGCTCGGCATGGCGTGCGGCTTGGCGCTTTTGCCGATTTCCTTGATTAAGTTCCGGCACCACCAGATCGGGATCGGCCGAAAGAATGAGATCGACCGGCGGCAGACCCTGGTGGTCCATGCTCCAGCCGTTATGGATGCGGTGATCGAGCGAAACCTGGATCACTTTGGCCGACGGAGTGCGGGCCGAAATAGCGCAAGGCGCCGGCGAGGTCGACCCAGTCGAGGGAAAGAACGACGTCGACGTTCTTCAATCCCTCGACGCTGTCCGGGTTGAGCGCGCGCGGCGATCCGACATAGAGCGGATGGTCGGTCGGAAAACTCGCGCCGATTTTCAGATCGGTCACGACGCGGGCATTGAGCGCCTCGGCGAGCGCGACGCGCGCAGTTCCAGGCCTCCGGATCGCGCGAGGCGCGGCCGGCGAGGAGCAGCACCTGCTTTGCCCCTTTGAGCATCGTCGCCGCCTGGCGAACGAGCTCGGCCGGCGCCGCGGTCGAAATCGGCGGCATGTAGCGCGCGACGTCGATCGGCGGCAATTGTTCGGAGACTTTCGCCTCCTGCAATTCGGCGTCGAAATTGATGTAGACCGGGCCCTTCGGCACGGTATTGGCGATCCAGGTGCCGCGCAAAATGGCCTCGCGCGCGGCGCCGGGCGAGGCCGGCTGGTCGTCCCATTTGGTGTATTCGCGAACCAGCGCGCCTTGATCGCGCGCGGTATGGATCCAGTCGATCCACGGCCGGCGCTTGACGGCGTCGACCGGCCCGGTGGCGCCGAGCACTACGACCGGCATGCGGTCGCACCAGGCGTTGAACATCGCCATGCTGGCGTGCATCAGCCCGACATTGGAATGCACGGCGGTGACCATCGCCTTGCCGGTCACCTTGGCGTAGCCGTGGGCGATGGCGACGGCGGCTTCCTCATGCAGGCAGAGCAGCATCTGCGGCTTGGTATTGCCGAGGTAATTGACGATCGAGTCGTGCAGCCCGCGATAGCTCGCCCCCGGCGTGAGCGCGATATAAGGGACATCGAGCGAGCGCAGCGCGTCGGCGATCACGTCCGAGCCGAAGCCCGGCGCATTGGCGCCGGCCGGCGTCGGGCGCTCGAGGCCGGCGACCGCGGGGTCGGCGGCGTTGGTTCTGGCGCGAGCGGTCGCGGATGGGGGCGGCGTCATAGCTTCCTCGCAATGGGGCTGAAGCGGGCTGTGGCCTCATCCAACCGGATCAGGGCCCAATTCACAAGCCGGTTAGGACCCAGCTTACGAACCTTGGCGCAACCGGGCGAGAAGTCCGACGCCGGCATAGCCGTCGGCCGGGGCAATGCCGGCCTTGCGCTGGTAGTTTTGCACGGCAAGCGTCGTTGAGTTGCCGATGCGGCCGTCGGCGCCGCCGGTGTCGAAGCCGAGCGCGGTGAGCCGGCGCTGGATTTCCTCGACATCGGCGAGGCTGGGCGCGGGCTCGCTGCCCGGAAACTTTTGCGCAAAGGGCGCGCCACCGTTACAGCGGTCGCCAAGATAGCAAAGACCGAGGGCGTAGCTCGTCGAAGGATTGTAGCTCTTTGCGGCGAAGAAATTCGCACCCAGCAGGAATGCCGGACCGCCCGGCACCGGCAGCCACGGCCGCGCCGTCGCATTGGGTTGCGGGAAGGCTTCCCCGCCGGCGCGCGTCACGCCGAGCGCCTGCCAGGCGGCGTAGGTTCGCGAACCATTGCCGCGGAGACCCGGCGGCAATCGCACCTCATAGCCCCAGTGCTCGCCGCGCCGATAATTGCCGCGCTCGACGAAAAAGCGCGCGGTCGTTCCGAGCGCATCGTCCGGCGGACCGTAGGGCGAAATTTTGCCGTCGCCGTCATAGTCGATGCCCATATGCAGCCAGACTTCCGGCATCCATTGGGTGTGGCCCATGGCGCCGGCCCAGGAGCCGACCATTTCCTCCGGCGCGCACCAGCCGCGTTGAACGATGAGGAGCGCGTTGATGAGTTCGCCTTCCCAATAGGCGCGGCGGCGCGGTTCGCCCCAGGCCAGCGTCGCCAGCGACGGAATGACCGGCCGCATATGGTTCTTCGCCACGATCGGATCGCCGAACGCCGATTCGATGCCCCAGACGCCGAGCATGAACGCGGGCTCGACGCCAAAATCCTTTTCGATACGCGAAAAAAGCGGCGCGTATTGCTTCGCTTTTTCCATGCCGGCGGCAATTTTCCAGTCGGAGGTGACGCGGTTGAGGTATTGCCAGAGCTACTGGTTGAATTCGGGCTGATTGCGGATCGCCTCAAGCCCCGTCGTGTCGGGAAGCAGTCCGCGCATGACGCGGGTGTAGGTTTCGTCCGTGACGCCGCGCGCGGTCGCTTTAATGCGAAACGTCTCGATCCACCGATCGAACGGCGTGCCTTCGGCGCTCGCGGCTCTCGGCACGATCAGTGCCGCAAAGGCGCCGGCGATGGCCTGTAACGATGCGCGTCTGGCAATGCTCGGCGCTGGCGGCTTGGTGATCACGGGCGGATTCGCTTTCGGGCGTCGCCACGATAGCAGGCGGCGGCGGAGCAGGGGATGTCGCACCGGTTTGTGGCGCTGATGTGGGGCTTCTTGCTTTGCCGTCGGTCGAGGCCGCCCCGGCCGAGATCGCCGTGACATTGGCGTCGCGGACGACCTGGCCGCGGCCGCCGATCAGGCGCTCATAGGCCGCGACCAGAGTCATATACGGATTGACGAACACCCAGCCGTCGCGGGTGAGCACCTGGGCATTGAAATGCAGATGATAGCTCGTGCCGCCCGGTCGCCGGCCGTAATCGCCGACGGTGCCGAGCACCTCGCCCTCGGACACCACGCGCCCATTGACCATGCCGGCTGAGTCCAGCATTTGCGGGTTCATGTGCAAGTAGCGAAACCGGATGTGCTCGCCGGGGCCATTGACGACCAGATAGAGCGCCAAGTCGCCCGGATCGCGCATCAACACGCCGTCGCGCACGGCGACGAGATCGTGTTGGTACGGTTCGCAGCGGCCGGCGCTCGGATCGCGCATCACGCACGAGCTCGGTCTGATGTCCTCGCCTTGGTGACCGAGGCCGGCGGGACATTGGCCGACATAGAAGTCGCGGTGCTCGCAGAAATTGTCGCGCCACGGATAGGCGTAATTCTTCGACTCGTCGTCGACGCGCGGAATTGAATTGACCCGGCAGCGATAGGCCGCGGTTTTGCCGTCGCCCGGCAGGCGGACCCGGCCGGTAAGATTGCAGTCGCCCCAATTCATGAACGATTGCGAATTGACGTAGGCCGGCGCCTGCGCCATCGGGAATCTGATTTTGGCGTAAACCGTCGGGTCGGGCCGGCCGCCTTGGCCTTTCATGCCGGTGCCGGGAAGCAGATCGCCCGGCGCGTAATAGGTAAAGTCCGGCGCATTGCGTTGCGGCCGGTCGATCGTCGGCGCGGCCGTCTGCGCGCGGGCGCTTTGCGGCGCGCCGCCGGCGACGGTGAGCGCCTTCAGAAATCGCACGGCGACTTTGTCGGCCTCGCGGCAGGACAGCCGGTGCGCGCTGTTTGGGCCGTCAAAACATCCGATCGATACGATATAAGGCACGCCAAAGCGCGTGAAAGCGTAACGCAGCCGCTCTTCGAGAAGCACGCGGCGGATGCCGGGAAAGTCCGCTGCAAGTTCCGGCACGGCCGATTCCCCCGACAAAGCCGGCGGATCGAGCTCGTAAAGGAGCGTCGAACCGGTAATCAGCACGTCGACGGGTTTTTCGAAGGCAAGGTCGAGCCCGGCGAAATTCTTCGGCTGCAGCGCGAATTCGGCATCGTAGCCGGACGGACCGGGAAAGAAGAAAGTTGGACTTATAAATCCCAAAAAGTATTTGTCGTTGTCGCCGGCGGCACCTTGCGCTTGGTCGCGCAGAAAAGCCGCCGCATCGAACGGCAGCAGAACCGGCACCGGGCTTGCGGCAATTTTTGGCAGGATTTTCTCGGTCGCGGCATTGAGCCGCGCCGGCGTGTCCGGCGCTGCCGCGCGCGCGGCATCCCAGTCCACCTCGACCGATGCAACGCGCGGGCTCTGCATTTCGACATCGGGCGCGGGTTCTGTCGCGGCGCTCGATGCCGGTTCTTGCGCGGCGGCCGGCGAGATCAAGATCGGCACGATGAGACAGCAGGCCGTCAGCGTATTGCGCGCGGCGGAAAGCGCATCGACTAAACGCGGCGCGATCATCACTGATGGGCGGCCTGAATCGCTTCGGGCTGTTGCAATTTTTCGACGAGCCGGTCGAGGCTGTCGGCAAAACTTTGGATATCGAAATTCAACGGATCGTCGTGGCCGTTGGGAATATCGGCATCGATGGCGGCGTGGAAGGCGGGAATGAGCCACTGACCGGCCCGCACGCTCGCGATCGCGTAAAGCAGCGCCAACCGGTCGTATTGCGCGGCCGAAAACGCCGGATCGGGTGAATGCCCGTCGCCGCCGCGCCCATAGCGGCGCGGTTGAATCAGTTCGGTGTGCAGGAACAGGCCCTTCAGCGCGCCGCCGAATTCCGCCGCCTGCTCGAACTTGGTCTCGCGCCAGGGAATCGAGAGCTCGTGATTGAGCAGCATACCGCCGGATCGATTGACGACGACGTGGGCTTTACCCCATTCGTCCGAACAGACGAAATTTGCCAGGTTATTGATTTTCGGATTGGTATCGATGTCGTCGGGAAATCCGTGGCGTCCGTAAGTCGGTCCGCTGGTGTCGTGGATGACGAAATACCGCGCCAAAGGCGCATCCGGATCGTTGTCGTAGGCGCGCGATACCGGCTGCGACAAATGACTGGCAAAATCGTCGCCGAGGCCTTGTTCGGAAAGTAAGCTCGACAGCGCCTCGCGCGAGGGCAGGCCGCTCGTTTCGCCGACGCGGCCGGCGAGCGCAGGCGGCAGACTGCCAAGCGGCGGCCCGAGATTCCTGGTCGCATCCATGCCGCGCATCAGGCACATGGCCTGTTCGACCGGCGTACCGGCGAAGCTCAATGTCTCGGGATCGAAAGCGCAGGCGCCCATGTCCTTGATGAAATAGGGCGGCCGGAAGTGGCTCGGCTTGCACTCCGCGCTCACGGCCGCGGGCATGGAGCCGAACAGCGCGGCGCAAGTCAGCCCGGTCGCGACGACGGTGTTGCAAATCGTGAGGCGAGCGCGCACGCGTCAAATCCCGAAATCGGAACTCTACTATCGCTATCAACGCGCGTCCTGCCAAGCGGTGCCGGCCGGCGCCGCGACGGCAATGAACAGATATTCAGAATTGACCTGTGCGGCTGGAGCCGCCAATTAGCTTTGATAAAGAGGAATATCGAGCGCCTGTGCGGCAACCAGCATGCGCGCGTCGAAGCTTGCCAACTGAACGTCGATGCGATGTTCGCGCAGGTACTCGATCGAGGCGAGATGCAGCGCATCAAGCGTGCGGACGGCGACCGGAAACGGTTCGAGCGCTCGGGCAAGGGATTGGGGTTCGAGTTCGAGGAGATCAATGCGGCCGAGCAGTTCGCGCGCCGCCTCATGGAGGCGCGTGAGCCCGCGCGCGTGGATTCGATTCCAGACCTCGTATTCAAGTAACCGGCTCGATACAAGCTGTTCGTTCCAAAACGAATCCGGCACGCTTCGTGGCTCGACAAAAACACGCGCGAGCGCAACCGAGCTGTCAAGGTAAATCACGGTCTGCGCGCGCCTCGTCGAGATCTTTCAGTAATTCTTCCAGTGTCATAACCGGATGAGATGGCGGCGGACCTTTGCCGACGATGGTCGCTGGCGCGACCAGCCCCTTGCGGATCAGTTCGGCGAAATTCGCGTCGGCCACATGGCGGCGGCGCCCCGGCTGCGGCGGCACGATTTCCGCCACCACACGGTCGCGATCGGTCACGAGCACGGTTTCGCCGCCTGCGGCCAGGCGGACGTATTCACTGAGCTTATTCTTGAGCACTTTGAGGCCGACGGAACGCATAGGCACAAAGTAGCTTCCAGAAGCTACTTTGTCAATTTGCCAGACAAAGTCCCATTCAGCCTATCCCTTGGCTCGCTCGACATAGCTGCCGTCGGCGGTCATCACCACGATCTTGGTGCCGGCGGTGACGAATGGCGGCACCATGGTGCGCACGCCGTTGGAGAGGACCGCCGGTTTATAGGATGAGGCCGCAGTCTGGCTCTTGATGGTCGGTTCGGTCTCGACCACTTCGAGCGTGGCCTTGGGCGGCAGCTCGATGGCGACGGGGACGCCCTCGTGCAGGCTGATCGTCACCTCCATCTCGGGCTGTAAATAGGCCGCCTGGTCGCCGATGATATCGGTCGGCAGGGCGACCTGGTCGTAGCTTTCCATGTTCATGAAATGGAAGCCTTCGCCGTCCTGGTACATATATTGGTGCTTGCGGTCCTCGACGAAGGCGCGCTCGACCTGATCGGTGGTCTTGTAGCGCAGCGAAACCTTCACGCCGTCGCTGATCCGGCGAACGTCCATCTGGGTCACCGGGGTGCCCTTGCCGGGATGGATGTTCTCGGTGGCGACGATGACCCCGAGCTTGCCGTCGATCTCGACAATATTGCCTTTTCGCAACGAGCTGGCGATGACTTTCACGGGACGAATTCCTGGGGTGGTTAGGGTGGTTAGGCCTCGATAAGAGGCGCACCATAACGATCCTGAGCGTCACCGCTAGTTATTTCCTCGGTTGCCCGCAAACAAGAGATGCCCGGCGTCCCGCCCCGTTCCTCGCCCTTTTGGGCCTCCCACGTCCACGCCGACCGCCGGCCGATCCTGTTGGCGCGGGCGCGGATCGTGGCCGCTCTGCGCGCCTGGTTTGCCGGGGAGGATTTTGTCGAGGTCGAAACCGGAGCGCTGCAAGTATCGCCCGGCAACGAGATCCACCTGCACGCCTTCGCCACGATGCTTGAAACGCCGGACGGCACCGCGGCACGCCGTTATTTGCGCACCTCGCCGGAATTCGCCTGCAAGAAACTCCTCGCCGCCGGCGAGCGGCGCATCGTCGAATTTGCAAGGGTGTTCCGCAACCGCGAACGCGGTGCGCTGCACCATCCCGAATTCACGCTGGTCGAGTGGTACCGCGCGGGCGAATCTTATCGCGTGCTGATGGCCGATTGCACCGCGCTCCTGCGCGAGGCGGCGCAAGCAGCGGGCGTGCGGCATCTGACGTTTCGCGGCCGCGCGGCGGACGCCTTCGCCGAGCCGGAGCGGCTCAGCGTTGCCGAGGCGTTTACCCGCTTTGCCGGCATCGATCTCCTCGCCACGCTGCCGGCCGGAGAACCGGATCGCGACGGTTTCGCTCGCGCCGCGCAGGCGGCGAACATTCGCATCGCTGACGATGATCGCTGGGGCGATATTTTCAGTCGCGTGTTGGTGGAACGCATCGAGCAAAAACTCGGCAGCGGCCGCGCCACCATCCTCGACGAATATCCGGCGGCGCTTTCGGCGCTGGCGCGGCCGGCACAAGGTTCAACACAAGATCCGCCGCGGGTCGCCGAGCGCTTCGAGCTTTATGTCTGCGGCGTCGAGCTCGCCAACGGCTTCGGCGAACTCAACGACGCCGCCGAGCAGCGCGCCCGCCTCGAACGCGAAATGGCGGAAAAGGAACGCATCTACGGCGCGCGCTACCCGCTCGACGAGGATTTTCTCGCCGCACTTGCACAGATGCCGCCGGCCAGCGGTATCGCGCTCGGCCTCGACCGCCTGGTGATGCTGGCGACGGGCGCTTCGCGCATCGACCAGGTATTATGGGCACCGATGCCGTGAAGACGCAATCGAACGACGTGCGCAGGGCGGAGCCTCGAAAGATGACCGCCCCAGTGCCGCGGCGGGCTAGGGTCTATTTACCCTTCTCGAACGCCAACCGCTCACTGAATTGCCTCTACCCACCAAGTGTCGAACTCTTTCCCGATGTGCACGTGCCACATCATGGCGTTGCCCTCACTCACGTCCATTTGCGTCACGCCATAAACGTACTCACCATTCTGCACCTGATGCAGCCCAACCACCCACACGACCGCAAAATGCAGCGGTGCAGGCAGCCGCTGGGCTACTCGATTAGGAAACCACTCTACGCCGCCTCCCGCGTTCAAGAACACGACGAGCGACTTCCCCGAGGCGTAGGCCGCTCCGCCCTTGCTGCGCTTCCGCTCTATCGCCTCCAGAATTCGCGCCTCAGCATCCACTGCGGCGCCGTTGCGCTCCTCGGGAACCAAA
Source organism: uncultured Alphaproteobacteria bacterium (assembly GCA_963823225.1). Lineage (GTDB taxonomy): Bacteria > Pseudomonadota > Alphaproteobacteria > Rhizobiales > Xanthobacteraceae > BOG-931. The sequence continues at coordinate 1,070,230 of CAWGKM010000003.1, forward strand.
ACGTGCTCGGTGGGGTACGCGTCCTCTGTCGCGGTGTTGTAGATGATCCCGTCACCCCCGATCGGGTCGCTCGTGAACGTCATATGATCCGAGCCGCTCTCGGCATTGATCGTGGCGCACAAGAGCCAGTTTGCTACAAGCTCGCGCGAGCGCAGCCCGCCGAACTTGTCGAACGGCTTCCCGGTCTGAAGATGCTGAGCATCTCGAATGAATGGCTCGAGTTCCTTCAAAGCCACACTGAGGCTCTTAAACCGTTTGGTTGGGTACCTCATGTGCGACCCCCCCCACAGTTTCCGCCAGAGCGCCCGAAGATCGACGCCTACGCCGTAGACCGCAGGTCTCAACGTCACGATCTCATCGGCCTGCCGCTTGGCTTCCTGCTCTTTCATTCGCACCCATTCCCACGCCAGACGGCGCACCGCAGGCGGACCACCAACTAGGGCACGGCCGCCGCTAAGAAGGTCCGCTTTGATCCGATCGACGCCGATTTGCTCCCACCGGGCAAACCTCGCTTGCCGTCCTTGTTCGCTGATCTGGTCATCTGCCATGGAAGGCCCTCCGGTCGCGTGATATAGGAAAGGTTCACCCGACCGACAATGCAGCGATGGCATGCGCGCCAGTGCAATCCTGTCAGTGGTCATCGTCGTTGCGTGCGCCCCAACTGCGCACTCACAGTCGCTTCCGCAACAGGGCCAATGTGCGGTTCAGGCAAAGACGGCGTATCAAGAATTTGAGGCAGAGTGGAAGCAAGGCGGCGAAATAGAATTGGTGACTAGCAATTACGAGAGCCATTACAACGCAAAGCTCCAAAAATGTCTGATGCTGCTTTCAATGACGAACTTCTCTAAACGAACTCAAAAGCTTTCGGAAACCGTCATCCTAGTTGATGCCTATGAGCGTCGCGGCTACGCCTCGTACATGTGGATTGACCGCAACAATCTACCCGACACCATTCCGTTTCTTTGCACGCTGACGCCCACTCACGACGAAACCAAGACTTGCACCACACGCGCGGAGTTTGATGCCTACGTTGCGGGCTACATGGAGCAGTAGTCCGCCCCCAATTTTCGGCGAGAGGTGATATGAGAATGCTGCCGAGGCTTGCTTGCAAGACGACGCATCGAGCATAAGAAACGTATGCCCGAAATGAGGCAGTCCATGAGTGGCGCCATCCAAAAGACCTTGCGCAGCATCGACCAACTTTCCCAGCGCGCCCTGGTGCCGCGCGAACAGCTCGCGGCGCTGGAACAAGTCGCGGCGCGCTATGCGGTGGCAATCACGCCGGCCGTCGCCGACTTGATCGATCCGGCCGATCCGCACGATCCGATCGCGCGGCAATTCGTGCCCGATCGGCGTGAGCTGAAACGGCATCGGGGGGAACGTCGCGATCCGATCGGGGATGCTGCGCACAGCCCGGTCGATGGCGTGGTTCACCGTTACCCCGACCGCGTGCTGCTGAAACTCGTCAATGCTTGCGCGGTCTATTGTCGCTTCTGTTTCCGCCGCGAAACGGTCGGACCCGGCCGGGGCGGGCTGTCGCGGGCCGCGCTTGCCGCCGCGCTCGACTACATTCGCGACCATCGGCAAATATGGGAAGTGATCCTGACCGGGGGCGATCCGCTTTTGCTGTCGGCGCGCCGGCTCAAAGCCGTCGTGACGCGACTTGCCGCGATCGAACACGTCAAGGTGATCCGCGTGCATACGCGCCTGCCGGTCGCGGCGCCCGAGAAGGTTTCCGCCGCGCTGGTGCGGGCGCTGCGCAGCGACAAAGCGGCGTTCGTCGTTCTCCATGCCAATCACCCGCGCGAACTGACCGCGCGTGCGCGCGCCGCCTGCGCGCGCTTCATCGATGCCGGCATACCGATGTTGAGCCAATCCGTGCTGCTGCGCGGGGTCAACGACGACGCCGGGACGCTCGGTGAGCTGATGCGGGCGCTGGTGGAATCCCGGATCAAACCATATTACCTGCACCATGCCGATCTCGCGCCCGGCACGGCGCATTTCCGCACGACAGTCGCCGAAGGCCAAGCGTTGATGCGCGCGCTGCACGGCCGCTATTCGGGACTATGTCAGCCGGCCTATGTGCTCGACATTCCCGGCGGCTATGGCAAATCGCCGGTCGGCCCGAATTATTTGAGCGCCGACGGGTGCCTGGTGGAGGATTTTCGCGGCCGGCGGCACGCCTATCCGCCGCCGCGCGCCGATTGATTATGCCGCTGCGGGAAAAATGACCGTGGTCTCGAATTGATAGCCGCAAGCCTCGCACGACCAGGTGTGCCGCACGCAGCGCTCGTTGAGATATTCGGACCAGTCCGGAGCCAGCAGCCATTCGCTGCATTGTGGACAATTGTTCTTGCGGTAGGTCACCAAATGCGCCCGTGTCGCGGTCTCGGTGTGCAGAGTCATCGTGGTCCTCCCTGCCACCCCCTCACCGAGGACGCTAGCGGCACTCTGTGGCAGCCGCGTGACCGATCCGAGTCGACGCTGTGGGTGATGCGGGGAAAAATTTTGGTTGCAATGCAACAGGCCGATGAATTGTGCGCGCTGCATTGCGGCAAAAGCCGCACACGCGCGGGGCCTATCCCATTACCGAAAATATGGACGCGAATTCATCGGCCGGCCATGCGGTCTTCATCCGGCGTAGCCTACCTTAATTGCGTAGCGTTTGGGGACTCTCTTCGGCGAAAGCCGACAAACATAGGAGTTCGCCATGATCTCGCTCATCAGATCCCACACGACCAAATCGCTCCTCCGTTGCAGCGTGATCGCCACTTCGCTCGCGCTCGCCACAAACGCGTTCGGCGCCGATATTCCCGTTCGGCATCCTGCAGCGGCCGCGCATGTGACCCACAGGGTTGTCGCGCGCAATCAGAGACCCGTCTTTGTCCAGCCCGCTGGTATCGGGCAACTGTTCCAGGGCCTGTTCGGTCTGCCGATTCCGGTCACAGTCGGCTCCGCGCGCGATACCGGCGGCTACGACCCGACCTTTGATTCACCGATCTCGTCCGCCGTCGACGTCGATAACAGTCAGTCACAGGCGGCCATCGACGCGTCGGACCAAGCCATGCAGCAGGAGGACCAGTCCCTCCAAGACTTGGACGCCAGCATTGCCGCGGCCGAACAACAAAACGATGCGGCGAACGCCGCGGCGGTGCAGACGGATATCAATGCCGGCATGTAATTCGCCGGCATGCGATCGGCCTATGGGTGCCGGCCTTAAGGCCGGCGCTCTTTTTATGGGTCCAATTTGCAAAAGTGGCGCGCCCTACGGGAGGGGAATACCACGATACAAAACATGCAACAAGTGCCCATTCCATCGGTGTTTACTATCTCACCAATCACTCTCACCAACGCCTTTCACCAAGCTCTCTCACCAAGTATATTCGTGCTCAGTCCAGAGTAGGAGTGAGCAATGGGTAAGGCATCACGAAAAACAGATTGGTTGATGCAGTTCTCCGGTTCTAAAAATTGGTTCGTCCGGCTTCGCAACGAGAAAGGCAAGCGGTATGTGAAGTCGCTCGGCACGTCGGATCGTGAGCAAGCGGTCATTCTCGCACTGCCGGAGATCGCTGAGCACAAGAAACGCTTGCTGGCCGCGCGGCCCAAGATCGAGACGGCATGGCAAAGCGCCATGGAGCCGGGCTTGCACACTGACCCGGACGGCGGACACATCGCCGCGACCGAACGCGAATTGACCTACTACAACCACAATGGGGCGCTGCTACGCACTGAGCCGAACGGCGGCCCGGCCTTCGGTATCGTCGGCGCCCCGCTGTCCGTCGAGACGCTGGCGACGGCCTACATCGAAGCCGACATTGGCGAGGGGCGCGGCGCCCGTCGCACTGTAGCCGGCAAGAACGACGACGATCAGGTGATCGAAACCTACATCACACACAAGAAGCTCAACCCCCGCATTGAGCGGGACACCCGCAAAGTATGGGCGCTGTTCAAAAAGCTGACTAACAATAAGCGGCTAAAGGATTGCACCCGTGCCGATGGCCGCGCGCTGGTAGCCTACTACGAGAGCGAGGAAGGCGGCGCGTTGAAGCGGGCCACGATCCAGAAAAATATCGGCTGGCTTACATCGGCGGTCAATCTCGCGATCAGCGAGGGCAGGGAGGGCGATCCGAACCGGCTTATCTTCAATCCGTTTAGCGCCGTCGTGTCGAAAGAGGATGACGACGATTCGATTGACCGTCTGCCGCTCAGCAACGATGACATTGCCGCCACTAAGGCCAAGCTCGGCACGCTCAGCGCCAACGATCAGTTGCTCTTTAAGATGCTCGCCGCAACCGGAATGCGGCTGTCTGAGGCTTTCGAGATTGGCCGGGTCGTCAAGATCAAGGTCGTGACGAGGGTCAATGGTAAGACCAAGGTGGAATGGAAAGAGCAAGTCAACCGCGATCAGGTTGAAGGCGGTTGCCGGTTTGTGATCGTCGGCCATAAGACTGAGCAATCCAAGCGCCGCGTTCCATTCCCGGCGGTCGTGCTCGACGACTTGCCGGGCGCGATCACTGCGCCATTGTTCGCGGGTACGTCGGCCGCCGCCAGCAAGAGGCTCAATCGCTTCCTGAGAAAAAAGTGCGACATTGATGATCCGGCCAAGGTTGTGCACTCGTTACGTCACCGCGCCAAAGACCGGCTCCGCGCCGCCGGTTGCCGGAAAGAGCTTCAAGAAGAAATTTTCGGGCGCGATGAAAAGACGGTCGGCGATGGCTACGGCGAAGGCTCGCCCGTGCCGCAACTCAAAAGGTGGATCGACAAAATCGGCTACTAAGCCGCGCAAGTCAAAGTCTGGAACCAATCTGACCAACCTGCATTGTGTAAATTGACGTATAAATAGCTACGTCGGGGCGTGGGGAATGGCGCGTATCGTAATCGTCGAGGACGATACCCAAGTCCTCATCCTGGCAGAATCGCGATAAGATCGGCTTCTAGTCGAATCGACACTGACAACAAAAAGCCGGGCGCGGCTCTGTACCCCGCGCCCGGCATCATTTTGTAAGCGCCCCGGTGACAGGCCGGTCACTCACTGCGGGTGTTGTTTCGTTGCAGCAACACCGCCCGCTGGTCGCCGTCCGCGCTATTCGGTTTCCCGACACTCGCGGCTAGGGGAGATTAAGAAGCCCGGCCGCCCTCAATGACCGTGAGAGTGCGGGGCGGCGTCGGCGTTGTCGGCGTCGTGATCGGCGGCAACGATCTTCGGATGGCTGTGAGAGCACGGGGCGTCGGCGCACCAAAGCCGGCGGCTAAGTCGGGTGACAGTCCGATTTCGCGGTTCATGCGCTCTTGCGCTTCCGCATAGCCCTCGCGGTAGGCTTCCGTTTCCGGCTGGTCGTCATGGCCGGCCAGATGATGTTTCTTCCACCAGTCGCGAGCGTCGCCGTCGTCGTACATTGCGGCGTGGGCGAGCGCGTAGGTGCCACAGCGGAGCATGAAGGCGGCATAGCCGCGTTCGTATTCCAACTCGGCTGTAGCCTTCGTCTTGGTCGTCGTCATTCGATAGCTCCAATGTTGCTCGCGGAGCCGGATGCGCCGGACTGCCGCGAAGCGATTACAGATGACGCGCGTCACCATGACGTGCGCCGGTATTTCGGAATGAGGGGGTGTTGGTCCCTCGGCTAGTTCTTACCGCTTACGCGGATGTACCCGACCTTGAAGGGCGAGCGCGGCAACGAGGCCGCCAACTAATTTCCGATGTGGGGAAGCTGGCACTTCGCCGGGCAAGGTGCAAGTTTCATCGCGGCGTATGCTTAACATCCGGCGCATCCGTCACAGGGTCCGAAATTTTCGGATTTTTGCCGGCGAGCGATAGGGCCTGACGTATCGGAAGAGTGCAGGCATCACCGGAGGCATTCAACCACTGGCGCAATCGACCGTCTTTGACCGACCGTCCCCATATCTCCGCACGGGCCGCGCCGGTCACTGTGTTAAGAGCCTCCCGCGTCAGACAGTGGCGCGATGATCGCGCACAGGCGACGCGCTGCGCTCGACTGTGATGCGCCGTGCGCTATGCGGCCAGATGCAGGTGTGAGCGATGCAGACAATTTGATGCAATTGGCCGGGTGCTCGGTCGGCGCCGGTCACGTCGGATCGCGCACCGGATCGCGGCTATGGGGCGCGCTAGCCCTCCATGAGGGCAAGCGATCATTGATCCGCAACGAAAATCCGGCGCGGCTCTCACCAACTCTCACCAATCCATCCGGGGATGGTGCGGCCGGTAGCAGCTAAAAGTTAAAAAGGAATGAAGATTCGACCAATGACGGCTCAAAATCTGCGCTAAGTGTGCATATGGTTAGCGCCCACTTTTGACGGTCCATTGGATGCGATCCGGGTCGATTTGGTCAATCTAGGCGACACTAGGCGACATGCGACAACCCAAAATGTCGCCTAGATTGTCGTCTGTCGCCTAGGCAAAGAAACCATTGCAGCACAGTCGTTTCTAAGAACAGGCGACATGACCTGAAATCATGTCGCCTAAATTGTCGCCTGTCGCCTCAGTGTATGTTGTTCCGATGCCGCAACGGTTTTTGAGCACAGGCGACATAACGAGGCGACAACGGTTCAATCCCCTTATGGGGTTTGAACCTCGTCTGTCGGTGTCGGGATGTGTCGTGCGATGTGGGTTTCGGCCGCTCGCCCGGCCCGGTGCGCTCAGTGACCGTATTCATCTTCTTCGTCGCGGTGATAGCGGCGGTCGCGAAATTCCGATAGCTCGCCGCCGTCGCGATCTTCGTCATAGGGCCGCCGATCACGTGCGGTCGGATCACGGTCGCCGTAGTCGTCATCATCGTCAATGGTCATCGGCGGCACGGTCTTGATCGCACGCAACTCCATCCGGTAATCAGTGCGGCCAGCCTCCGCTAGAATCTCGTTCATGCGCTTAACGTTGCCGTGCGCTTGATCGCTCAGCGCCTTGTACTCTCGCCGCTGTTCGGGCGTGCCCTTCGGCTGATTGTTGCTCATTCGTCATCCTCCGCAACGCGGCGCATTGATCGCGTCTTAGCGTTCTGAGCGACTAGCCCGGCGGCTTCCCACGACTGCCGAACGCGCTCCCATTCCTTTTTCTTGGCGGATGCCGTGGCGCCTCTCAGCAAGTGCGCGACCAGCTTGTACACCATCGCCGTTGTCGTCCATTCGGTCGGCACCAATGCGAGCATGTCAGGTCGCAACACAGTGATCGTGGCATCGGGTTGCGCACTCTTTTTGTTGGTGCGCGTCTCAGCGGATTCCAAAAACGCGCCGTCGATGCGATACACGAAAGGCGTCGCACGCGGCTCGCCATTCTTCACGACTTCAACGGTGACCGTCACCGCATCTTTGTTCCGCTCGACATAGAGTTGGGAATCCAGCGCGGCTTTTAGGAACACTGAGCCGAACATTTCACCGCTCGACTTCGTATCATGGTGCAAGATCAGCACGGCCGCGCCGGTCGCTGAGCAAATCGTTTTCATGCCTTCGGTCGCTTTGACCATCACACTGGCAACGGACGGATCGCCGTTGCTCAGCGCCTTGTAAAGCGGGTCGATGACGACCAACACAAACTGTCCGGGATTCTTTTTCAGCAGCGAATCGACCGACAAAGGATCATCTAAAAACACAACGTCATCGACCAAGATCAACCTATCATCGTGCCGGTCGATGCCGAGCCGTTCATAGATTTGCATCATGCGCCGCTTGACCTGTGCCTTGCGGGCGCCCGGATCGAGCGTCACGAACAACACGCGGCCGTGCATTATCGGCTCGCCGTCAAAATCTGCATCAATGGATGATGCGCAGATCGAGAGCTTGTGCGCCCATGCGCTCTTGCCAGCTTTCGGCGGCCCGTAGGCAACGGTAAGCTCGCCGGCCGGAATCACATCGGGGAGCAAGTCGAGTGCTTCCACATCCTCGATTTGATCGAGCGTCGAGCCGGCGTGATGGCCGACGCCATGGCGCTCCATGCGCTTTGCGGCGCTGAGCTTGACGCGCACATCTTCGGTGTATTTTAGAAAACGATGGAAGGCGGGCGACCGACCCTGAAAATCCACAATGTCGAAACGCGGCTGCATCATGACTTCGACGCTATCCCAATGGTCCATATCTTCGGGCGGGAATAGATGCGTCTCTACCCATTCGTCATAAGCATTCGTGTTGTAGAGTTCGTGTTGCCATTCGCTCAGCAACTTTTCACGCGGTGTTGAAGGCTGCGACCTTCCGCCGCCAGAACCCTCTTGACCTTCGTTGTCTGATTCGTTATCCATCGCATCACCGGCTAGCCCTTCGTTGTTGGTGGGCGCAGACCGTAACAACACAAGCACCCCGTATGCGCCCAACGCTGCGGGGTGTTTCGTTTTTCTTTTTACGAATTGCTTGGCTTGGCACGGCCGGCCTCCCGCGCAATGGTTGTCTCATAAACCATCGAAATAATCTCGCGGTCGCCTTGAAGCTCTACATCGTACCGCTCGCACAGCGCGGTGACGACGGCGGCATACTTCGCCACGTCGGGCTTCTCACCTTTGATGTGATTGACGACAACATCGTTGAACGCGAGCGCGAGATTGGTGTCGTGCCACACGCACATATGATGCGCGACGGTGACCGCACTGCCGCGAATGAAGCCGCGATCTTCGGCTTCTTTGGTCCGCTTCCGCAATTTCGCAATCTCATTGCGCAACCGCGTGTTGGTTGCGAGCAAATTTGCGGATCGGTTTTTCTCAGCGGCAAGAGCGCGCTGAGCTTCTTTCAGTTCGGGCGTGATAAGCATCGCACACACTCCATCAACGTCGCCTCGTCACCCGTTGCCGGGCCGTGGATACTTACGCGGAGCGGTGCTGGTCGCTTCGCGGGGAAGGTCGGACCATAGGCCGAACGAATCGGATTTGTCGAGAGTTTTAGATGCAGATCAGGCGGGTGCGACAAGATTTCGGCGTTAACCTCAAAAGGTTAATGGCATCAAATGACAGGTTGCTCGTCCTCGATTTCCTCGTCGTCGGCTGTCTCGTCTGTCGGCTGAATGGTTAACGGCCCGGCGCCCCGATAGCCGACAAGGCCGGCGCGCTCGAATGCCTCCCGGCGAAGATCGCCGTAGCACTTCGGCTTGCCCGGCTCCGCTCGATTCGCTACCGGGCCGCCGGGCAGTGTGATCTTCGCCCGATCTTCTTTCATTGACAGTCGAGAGTAAGGCCATGCTTGCCGATTATGCTGCCCGCTCTGGAATGCGAGCACCCTTGGCTTTACAGCCATCGGTCCCGGCGGCGGCTGTCCCGCCTTCCGCGCGGCGTGATACTGACGCATATATTCTCGCCGCTCAGCGGCCGTGCGTGGGTCTTTGCTCATGCCGCCCTCTGTTTGTTTTTATGGCATTGAACGCATGTGCTGTTGCGGGTGTACTTCGTTGTGCATCCGCATCGCCGGCATGGCTTGCCTTCGTATCGTTGCGCGCCGGAATCGAAAGCAAGAGCGCGGTTCGTTCGCGCGTTCGCGTATAGCTGGCGGACCTTCGGGTCGTGCCGATCATCGTTGTGAACTTTGGTGCACGTGACACAACAGGATGTTTTCAGATAGCGCAGCCGGCCGCCGCACGCGGAGCATGGCGCCCCTTCGTATTGTTGCGAGCGACCATCAATCGCAACGCCAACGTATCGGGTGTAATTCGCGGCCCGGCGCCGTTGATCCTTGGCGAGATTGCACGCGACGCATCGACGACTATTCAGATAGCGCAGCGTCATTCCACATCGCCGGCACGGCTTGCCGTGAAACATGATGCGGTTGACTATCTCGCGAATTTGCTGGCCGGTAGTCTGCATCGCCTTGAACAAGAGTGGCGAATTCTCACGGGCCATCCGCTGTTTTAGAATCCGCTGTTGCAGTTCGGCGGACGCGAGTGCTTCCTTTTCCTTCGCGAGCATGTGCCATCGCTCGCGCTCACGCTCGGCGCGCTTCTCAGCTTCGGCATTGTAGGGGATCGGTCCGAAGTCCTGCGGCTCGACGCCAGCAAGCCAATCGTTATAGGCGTTTTGCTCAGCCGCGATTTCGCCTTGCGTTGCTTTGACCTTAAAAAGTTTTTCGCCCATGGCGCTTCACCGATTGCACCATTGGCGCTTGATCCAAATCAAATAGACGAGACGAAAAAACTTCCGCATGACTTCACCGCACGCGCATCCCGCCGGGCGGCACATCGCCGCCGCGTGAGCCATAGCCGGGCCGATCAATCTGTTGCGGCCGACCGTAGTTCGGCGTCGGTGCCGGCGCGGGCGTCGGCTTTGGTACTTCATAGGCGCGCGGATGGTCGCGCACGTCGGGCGTCGGCGGCACATCGGTCGGAAAGCCGCTCACGTTGTCGGGCTTGTCGCCGGTCGCGCGTCCCTCGATATGGACGGGCGCATTAGGACGAGGATTTTTCGGGCCAGCTTTCAGCTTCTCGCGAAGATCACGCACCAAATCCGATTCGACCCTCACGGGCGCGGGGAGGGCGGCCTCGGGTTGCGGGGAAGGTGCGGATGGTCGTTTCAAAAATTGATGTTGGACGATCACGCGCGATTGCGTGTTCACATCGACCGTTTGATGATCGCCAAAAACGGTCGGCATGAGCGCGCGGATCACGTGACTGCGGAGCGTAGCCGGCAAATGAGTGACGCGCACTGAGGGCAACGGCATTTTATTTTCATCGCGTTTGATCCGGTAGAACTCAACTTCGCCCTCTGGAATTCCGAACATGATTTCCACTTCGGGATTGCTCAGCCCGACGAAACGCTCGTCCTCTTGCCAGACAATTCGTCCGTTGCCGTCACGGATGATTTCTTCAACGCCATACATCGCCTGATTGACGAGGATCGTCTCATAGGCAATCGTGCGCCGTGCACGCGCGGCAGATTTCAGATGGTTGTGATACCAGTCGGGTTTTTCGTCAGGATCATCGGCCACGTCGTCATCTGAATTCCATTTCAGATAAAACGGGCTGTCGAGTTGCCGCAACTGTTCGGCGCGCTGCGATTTATAAATCCAGCTAAACGCTGTTTTTTCTTTGCGACCGACTGAGGCCATTGCCACAACCCACGTCTTGCCCTCGACATACTTGTCGAGAACATCGCGCAATTCATCGGCTGTCGGTCCATTGCTCATGACGCTTTACCCCTGAGACTTCGCCGCTTCCGCCGCCGCCTTCTCCCGGATCACGCGGGCGCGCATGTGCTGCAACGTGACCAAATCGACACTGCCGCGATGCTTGCCGGTTCGCATTTGCTTTTGAACGAATTGCTTTGTGGTGATCGCGGTTCGGCTAAAGCCGGCGTTGCGCTCGCGCTCCATTTGATTCGAACGGAGCGTTTCGCGTTTCAGTTCGTCTTGGGTCATCGGCCGCCGGCCGCCGCGCTGCCAAACCAACACGGCCTCAGCCACAGCGGCGAGGGCGGCCTTGCGCTCCGCTTCCGCGCCCGCCACTTCCCGGCGGCCCGCAAAAACGTTCTCAGCGGCGATCCTGACGCATTCCTGAGCCTCGTCGCGGCTCATTTCCGGCGCCGGCCGGTGCTCAGCATTGGCCGCGTCGAGGACTACCTCGTCGCCGGCCGCTACCGGGTCCGGCTCAGCGGTCGCGGCTCCCATGAAGGCGATGCACTCGGCAAGCTCGGCTTCGGTCACGTCGCTAAACGTGTCGCCGAACCGTTGCGAGCACAGCAAGGAGATATTGGCGGCCGTCAGCACGTCACCGCGTTGGATTGCATCACCGACAACGGTAATCAGGCCGCCGTCTCGCATGACGTTGCCGGATGGAAATGATTTGGTGGTCATGGCTCTATTCCTTCTCGTTTGCACGCTTGGATGTACTGTTGCCGGGTCGCGTCTTTTCCGCACTCACGCGCGATGGCGATGCGCTCGGCGAATTTCTGTTCAACTATCCCGACAAGCTCGGCGGCCAGTTCGTAAGCCTCCCAAGGTGCGGGGATTCGACCGTCGAAAAATTCCGTCCATGGCTCATTGTTGCCGCGCGTTTCAAGCTCGCCCATTTCAGGATCGACAAAGATCGGCGGCAAGCCAATGTCGGAAATCTCGCCGTGCATTCGCTCCAAAATCTCCATTTCAATCGAGTTGATCGCGTGACCCGGCACGACAATGCACGGAACGGCGGCGCGCGTTTCAGTCGTCGCACCATCGGTCATTGACCGAATCAAATCTTGATCGTCGCTCATTAGCTTGTCTCACGCTTCACTTGTTCGTATGTCTCGAAGAATTCCCAACACTGCGCGGGCGTCGCGTACTTCAAAAGTCCGGTGCATTTTTCGCCGGGCCACTTCCGTTTTGTTTGGATGTACAGCGAACCACTGCCGACACATGGGTCATAGTTGCGGTGCTCATTGAGATACAAGCCGAGCGCGTCAGCGCGTCGCTGTAGGAAGTCAAATTCTTCGGCATCGACCTGCATGGCACTCACACTCGTTGTTAGATCGGCCGGCGGACCATGTTGCGGGAAGTCCCTCACGCAAAATGAATCCGCCGGCCTAGTCAGGTCGCTCCCCCGCCAAAAGGGCGACCCGCATTTATTTCCCGCGCCGAGTAGCAGCGGCGCGGGCCGGCCGCCCGTGAGGAAACGTCGGCCGATGCGTCGCGGCTCCATGGCTGTGAAGGCCGCGACGCTCTTTATTTGGTCCGGCTCAGCTTCACTCCATCCGTTAGGACTTCGCCGCGAATCACTGAGCCGGGCTGCAACAGCAAGGCACTTGCCGTTGCGGCGTTATTGTCGTTTCGCTTGCTTCCAAAGATCGAAGTGAGTGAGCTTCGGATAGCTGTCGGCGAGGTATTGATCGGCCGCACGCTGCAACGCGATGTTGTCGGTGAGGCGAGCTTTTGCGAGCTTCAAAGCATCGTCGGCGGCCGTGAGCACGGCGGTCGTGTCGCGCACTGCCAAATAGGCCGCCGCCTGCATCGCATCCAACGTCGCGAGCGTGGCGTCATCCAATGGCGTGAAGATGCCTTTGGAATCGAAAAGGGAGGGCAGTTGATCGGTCATGACGTGCTCCACGGTAGAAGATGCCGCTGGTCCGCCCATACGCGGCGAAGCTCGCGGCTCACTTCGTCATCGTCGAAAAACTCCGGGCAGTGCCGATTTATGAGAAGTCCAAGCGACAACTCACGCCAGATTTTTTCGTCAGTGAGACGGCCGGCAACTTCTCTCGAATCTCCCGGCCGCCACGCCATTACCGGCCGCCGTTTTTGCTCGGCACCATGCCGCCTTCACCGGAACGCGAGCGCATCCCGTGTGCCGGCGCGATTGGGGAATCCGAAATCGGACGCTCTTGTCCAACTTCCTCTTGCGGCGCATCGTTCGTCTTGTAGCCGACGCCTTGCTTGACCAGCTTGTCGAGCGCCGGGTCACCGTCCGGCGGATCAATCGAGAAGTCGCTGAGCTTTGAGCTTTCGGCGACGCCTGCGCTCGACGCTGAGCCGAACTGATTTTGTCCGTAGCCAGTGCGGGCCATTTCCCCGCCCGTGATCGGGTCTTTACGAACGGCGCCAAGTCCGCCGCGCGTCAATCGGTTCGGGCCGGTCTTGTACGTCTCGCCGGCCGGCCGCGTCCCCTGTTTAAGCGTTGCCGGTGCGCCCGGCGGCTTCGGATTTTTACCTGTACCTGTCTGTACTGCCATTTGCTCTACTGACCCTCCATGGTCGGTTGTTTGTTTTCTCACTCAGATGGAACGCCGTGATATAGATCGTTCCACGTGACACCTAGCGAATCGCCGCTCGCGAAGTCGTCGATGAAGTCATCAACGTCCATACTTTGCTCCCAAACATAACCATCGCGAGCAAATACAAAGGTCGCCAAGCCATCTTTGAACGATACGCTGTCAAAGCAAGTCGAGGCGGTCGTGACGACCAGTGTCTTATGCGACTTGGCGGCTTCCCTGACTTGATCGCGGCTCGGCTTCACTTTCGGCGCATTCAGTTTCAAGCTCTTGTCGATTTGCTGTGACAGCGTTCCGTTTTTGCCGAACGGGTTAGGCGGTTTCGGCGCCCGTGCGACGGGCTGTCCATTCGGGCCGACCCATTGCGTACCGTCCCAACGATTGCCGCCGTACAAGCCGCGCGCCGCTTCGGCGTCGAGGCGCGACTGTTGCCAGCTTGACGTGCGCGGCAGTGCGTTGATGCCGCTCATGTGGTCGGGGTTCTTAGCCATGGCGTGTTACTTCACCTTCGCTGCATCCATGAGGCATTGCCCGATGGAATGCGGTGTCGGATCGGTGAGCGACTTTGCAATCGGACCCGTGCGCGATTTGTTGTTCCATGCCGGCGGTGCGGCCTCGCGAACTTTTGGAATCCCGTTGCCGTAAGCGTGCGGCACGGCGGCTGCGCTATTCGGAATTGCCGTGCCGCCTTCATCCACATAACCCGTCGCATGGGCCATACCGCCGATACCAGCGGCGGCAATCTGCCGAGGGTGCATTCCGTTATGGACCGCTACGGGGTGAAGGGCCTTGCGAGCGGCCGGCTTCATGAAGTGTGGCGCAAGGCCAACGTCACCGGCCCGCGCCGCGTTCGGATCATGGTGCACGCTCAGCGACTTTTCGCCGGGCTTAGCGAATGCCCGTGACTTGCCGTCGTGACCAGTGCCGGCCTTGAGCCGGTCAAATCGTCCATGTTGGTTGCGCATTTTAGTTCCTCCCCAACTTCCGTTGTGCGGCGTGAACTGCCGCTGCATATTCGGCGAATGGATGCCTCGACTTCGGGCCGCGACGTGCAAGCACTGCAAACCCGATTTGTTGGTCGGTTAGACCGAACCGGCCTCTAAGCACGCTGCGGTGTTTCTCCGCTTCGTCCATAGCTGCCGAGAACGCGGCAAGGTGGGTCTGCAACACATTCGGTGCGCGGCTCATTTCGGAAAGCTCCAACTGTCACGGCCTTTGACCTTGCCGAACTTGGCGCCGAATTCTCCGGTGAACCTAGCGACGGTCGCGCTCGTTGCTTGCTTGCCGACATTGCCGCGAAGGTTGCCTTGTCGGTCATAGATCGGGATGCGGCCCGGCCGCACTTCACCGACCTTGCGAAGTTTCTTCTTGCTCATGACGCGCTCCGGTTACGCGGCCTTAGCCGGCTTTGTAGAGCCAAGCGCGCAGCCGGCGGCACGTGCGATCCGTGCAGCGGCCTCGACGCCTAGCGCGCGTGTGACCGCCCCCTGACGAGTTACCGACCATCCTTCGGCCGACCACGGGTTATTCTTGCCGGCCTCACGCTCAGCCGGCGACGGGCCAGTGAAGCGCCCGGCATTGTCGCGGCCGGCGAGCGCAGCACGTGCGCGCCGCTCAGCATCGGACGTGTGATCGCCAGCGGTGCCGGCGAGTACAGCGTCAACGGCGGTCAAGCCGTGAGCCTTCACCAACTGTCCCTTTGCAGTGAGGTTGCCCGCCTTCGCCGATGCGACTAGCGCGGCATCCATCTTCGGCGCCTTCACGGCCGGATCATCGTTCGTTGATTTGTTGTTCGTTGTGGAATCCGCCGGCAAAAAATGCGGGCGATTATTTTCTTTGAGCCATTGGACGAGGGTGTCAGCATCGGCCGGCTTACCAACGAAGCTCAGCACGCCGTTCTCAAAAGCGAACTTTGGGCTGAGCGCGGCATAGGCATCGGCCGCCGTCTCGTCGCTCAGTCCGATGGACCGGAACAGATGTGTTGCGCGTGACGCAAGGTCGATGCGTGCAAGCTCTTTGTCTAGTGCTTCGCTCATGTCACTCTCCAATACGATTTAATCCACTGCACAACTGATTCAGTGAGGATCACTCGCCGCAATCCGCGCTGATAAACTGGTCCTAGCTCGCTGGCCTTGATGGCCGCGTACACATCGGCGCGACGAATGCCGAGACTGTCAGCAATCAACGCGACGTTCATCGCAACAGGCATGATCGGCCGACGCTGGCGCGGCATGTGACGTGCTCCGAATTTTGGGGGACTTCTCACCGCGACGTTGCCGGCGCTTCACGCGCTCGACGGCAGGCGATCACCGCGCGCCCGTCTCAGCTTCACGAATCGAATCAGATTTCCGCGCCGGTATCAACCGGGGACTTCATCCCAAAACTGTACCGGGTAATGACAGGTGCTTAGCGTCGAGAAAGCCAATAACGAAGCGCACGAGTGGTCCGCTTCACGCCGCCGCTAAGCGCACCCGCCTAGAGCACCTTGTCGATTTCGGATTGAACAGCGATTGTGTCGTTGAGGGCAGCTATTATGCTGCTGCAATGTTGTAGCTCATCAAATGTCAGTAATGGATTGTCCCGGCCTTTTCTTTGCTTCAACCATGTTTGCACAACCGGATAGCCGCCAATTGTGTAATCCCAAACGGCCTTCGGTACCCCGGCAAAATATTGATCGGAATTGATGTACACCCGACCAATATTCGCATCTTTTGGATTTGCTTTGAATTGAACGTTGTCAATTCGGTTGCTGCCAGCTATCGGATATTTCGTGATGGCGCGGCCGGCTTTCCGAAGAAGATGTAGATCAACCAGTTGTTGCCCGAGAACTGCGATCTTTTTGAATTTGTTGGCTTCTTGCGGCAACGGAATGCGAGGAAAATCGCGTCTGAGAAAATCCGCATATCGACGGCGAAAGTTGGGCGAGTACAGGACGGCATATATGTAAGCAAAAATTTGCTCGGGCGACGGAGTGCTTCCCCCGAGCTTTTTCTTAAGAGCGGAAACGAAGTCATCAGCAAGGTTAGCTTGCGGTCCTTTTTTGCCATGGTCGAGCAATTCAGGCTCTTCACCGGGATAAAGCCACAGGGGCAACACGAAAGCTCCCCCTCGTCTAAAAAGATTCAATTCGACGGGACGATCAACGCAGAACACACCATCAAGCTCGGTGGTGCCCGTTGATTCTTGGTTCTTTGGAATGCAAAGGGCCACATTAGGATGCGATAGGTGACTGCTGACCCGCTCACGCCGATGGACTAGCACGTTTCTGTTGTACACCGAGAACCTGTTATCGAACGGGCGATAGGTCACGCTGATGGTTGCTGCTTTGATATTGAGTTTAGGTAGCTCCGCTTTTGCGCGAACGTAGGTCCATTGAGATTGGGCGCACAGGGAAAACAGTTCACGGGCTTCTTGCTCATTAGACGTGGCAAGGAGCGCCTTTACTTTCGCAGCCGCTTCTGCGGCGGTGAAGGAGATCGCGAATTCATCATGTTGGGTAGCGAAGCCCGGCGCGGGATCGCCGTTCTTTCCAAAGATTTCCGCGACACTCCAACCCTGCTGATAAGCCGCCAGTAATCCGGCATCCTGTTTCACGAATAGCCAAGGCGGATTTGGGGGAGTGATTTCTTCCCACCCGGTATTCGTTACGTCGTGGTCTAACAGCCAGCCGTATTTTTTATCGCGCGTGCCCCAAAGGTCCGCGCGATACACGCGATGGGAGGCACTTCGTGCGCTGCGTTTGACAAGAAGGGCAATAGCGACGCCCTGCTGAATATCAAAAACATTTTCATCCTTCTGACCTTTTGGAGCGCGCTCCTTCTTCTTGCTATTCCCGTGCAGGTCCAAGAGATACATGTCGTCGAAGGTGGCCATTAAGCTGGCGCGCATGTCGAGAAATGTGGGATTGTCGAGGTAGCTATGATTGGTAATGAACGCCAGCACGCCGTAGCCGGTCTGTTCGATGCGCCACTGCGCGAAGCGAATAAACTTCACGTAGTCATCTGATAGCCATTTGGCCTGTGCAGGCTTTTTCAACTCTGGGCTTTTCTTGTACGAACCCAGCAAGCCATTGATCCAACCGCCCTTGTTGGCCGAATGACCGGAATACGGCGGGTTGCCGATGACGACCATAATGGGGACGTTTTTCTTTATGTCTCCGGCGGCGGCGGCCTCGTCTGCCAACCACTGTGTAAATAGCGGAAGGCCCGTCATTTCGTGGGCTTCCTCCAGCGTGTTCGTCAGAAACACGCGGAGACGTTCATCCGCTCCGAAGTCATACTTGCTCTCCTTTAACTGCAATCCGAGCTTCATGTGCGCGACTGCATAGGGAGCCATCAGAATCTCAAATCCATACACCCTAGGAAGCAGGTGATTGGCAACATAGCTCGGCCACATGCCGGCATTGCCGGCGAAGCGATCATGAATGCTAGCGATGATGGAGTGGAGGAAGGTGCCCGTCCCGCAAGCGGGGTCGAGGATTTGCACACGATGTGTCTCGTAAATCTCTTCGCCTTTGCGGCCAGCTTTTGGGCGCTTCAGTTTGACCAGACTAGAATTGGCAAGCCCATCTTTGAGTTTGAAATCTTGCTTCAATAGTAGATCAACGGAGCGAACGATGTAATCGACAACGGGTTCAGGGGTGTAATAGACGCCCCGCAATTCTCGGAGCTTGGGATCATAAGCAGCAAGGAAGGTTTCGTAGAAATGGACTACAGGGTCGAGCTGACGAGTGGCGTGGCCGAAATCCGCCAAAATCGCAGTCATGTCGGCCCTTGCCAACAATTCGGACAAATCATCGACCGCCCACGAAATACGTTCGTCAAGGTCAGCGCCGGCTATGTTATTAAAGAGGCGACGAAGAAATGGATTTGTTTTTGGCAACTCAGCGCCCGCACGTTCGCGGCGAAATCCCGCGCCGACATGATTGCAGCGTGCGGCAAACAGACCATACGCAATCGTTTGCGCATACATGTCTGCAAACTGGTCAACCGAAAGATCGCTTATCAGAATTTTTTGGAATGCGGCATACTGAGCGTGTAGGTCGCCGGTCTGTCCTTCCGTGGTGAATACCTGCCTTATAAGATCATGCAGTAGCCGAGCAATGCGCGCCATTCGCTCAGCTAAATCACGCGGGCTGGCGATACTTGGTAATTCAGAGTCAAAAAACGCCTGAAACAACGTATTTAGTTTAGCTTCACCGTCCGGCTCGGCTCGGAGGACGCCGTTTTTTTGCCATTTGCCAAGCTTGGCGCTTTGGACTATTTCGCCGTTTCGATAAAGTCGAAATTCTATGTAGTCAGTGAGAATTAGGTTGCGCAGACTATTTCGGTAACGCTTTAGCTGCTGCGTTTCCTCCGCGCGATCTAAATCGACGCCAACATCTTTCGCCTCTATGTAACCAAGCGGGACACTCTTTTCGGTGACGATGAAGTCTGGCGCGCCGCAAGCGATACGCTGCGGTTCATTGGTGGCTGTTATCTTCGGACGAAGAGCCTCCACAAGCCTTTTGAGAGCAGGGCGATGGGTATGTTCGGTGGCGTTACCTTGCTTTAGCGCGGCTTGAACCTCTTTGATGTAGTTGCCAATTGCCGATGCCATTGCCGAAACCTCCCTGACCGACCCCTAGCTTTGATATATCAAAGCTATAGGTCGAAGAGCCATTGCCGATGCAATAGGCCCTGACCGACGGTCGGCCGGGCTATACGATTGTCGGCGGACACCGAAATTGCTATGCGCCGCTACACTGGACGCGACCCGATTCGGGCTTCACGGAGCACCGACGCATTGACGTTTCGCGGGACCACATGAGCACGAACCGTAAGCGACGCAAACAGCTAAACCATCGACGGCGTGCGCGAAGCAACCGAGCGCAGACGGCGGAAAGTCCGCAAGCGGTCGAACGTGCCCGCGAGTTGGACGCCGATCCAAATCCGATTTGGTTGCGAGAGGAACGCAAACGGGCAGGGCAGCGTTGGGCACAACCGGCCTTCGGCGACCTGCCATTCCAAGCTGTCGTTCGAGGTGGCGCGCCGTCGCTCGGCAAGCGTCGGTAAACGTTCGCCATTGGAGGGCGCGGTGTAGGCGCAACGGATCAGCGGATTGCTCGTCGCGGAACCACGAAAAGTTGCTCTCACCAATAGCTCTCACCACTCTCACCAAAGTGCGAGCTAAGTCATTGATTTTGCTAGCTGGCGCGCCCTACGGGACTCGAACCCGTGTTACCGCCGTGAAAGGGCGGATTTCCCGTCTCTGAGCGTCTACCATCGTCTCTAAACAGTCAATAACCATCGCAAAATCAAGCATTGCCGCCTGTCCTTGTCTATGATCGTCCATCCATGTATATTGGACACATGTTGGACATGAGGTGGTCCCATGGCCCGGACGATCCGCGACGCCGCCCTACAAACCCGTGAAGCTAGAGGGCGTCTTAAACCGCGTGGGAAACCCTACTATCGCGCAATCGAGGAGGGCTTGCACCTAGGCTACCGCAAGCCGCGCGGACGACGTGGCAGCCCTGCTGTGGCCGGAAAGTGGGTCGTCCGGTGCTACCTCGAAAAGGAACGGACCTATGCGGTGGAGACGATCGCCGCCGCCGACGATTTCTCCGACGCGGACGGCATCGCCATCTTGAACTTCCGACAGGCACAAGACCAGGCGCGTGAGCGCAGCGTTGAGCGCGCGCGAGAGGCGGCCGGCAAGGGACCCTACACCGTGGCCGACGCTATGGATGGTTACCTTGCTTGGCTCGAAAGCGAGGGACGTGCGGAAGCGGCCGTCGCCGATGCTCGATATCGGGACGCCGCTTTCATCAGGCCGAAGCTCGGGGACCGCGAGGTCAGTTCGCTCACGGCTAAGGACCTTCGGCACTGGCGGGATGGTGTGACGAAGGCGCTGCCAAGGATCCGGACCAAGCCCGGCGAAAAGCAGAAGCACCGGGCGATGGCGGACGACCTCAAGGACGAGGAGCGGGAAGACGAGCAGCGCAAGCGCCGGGCTACCGTCAATCGGATATGGACGACGCTCCGCGCCGCGCTCAACAAGGCATTCGAGAACGAGAAGGTGGCCTCCGACGTCGCTTGGCGGAAGGTCAAACCTTACAAGGGGACGAACAGGGCCCGGGTCCGGTATTTGGAACTGCGCGAAGCCACGCGGCTCGTGAACGCGACCGATGCCGGTTTCCGCCATATGGAGCAGGGCGCTTTGCTCTCGGGCGGCCGTTACAGCCAGCTCGCCAAGCTGGTCGTGCAGGACTTCGACCGTGACGCCGGCACGCTCCGAATGACGACCCGGAAGGGCGACGGCAGCGTGAAGGTCTACCACGTGCACCTGACCGACGAAGGCCGGCGGTTCTTTGAGCGCGCTTGCGCTGGCATAGGTCGCACGGACCTGATCTTCGCCAAGGCCGACGGCTCGCAGTGGCAGAAGTCCGACCAGGCGCGTCCGATGTTGGAGGCGAGCCTGAAAGCGAAGATCGACCCGCCGGTGAATTTCCACTGCCTTCGGCACACCTACGCCTCCCACGCGATCATGAACGGCGCACCGCTGATTGTGGTGGCGACGAACCTTGGGCACTCCGACACCAGGATGGTCGAGCAGCACTACGGGCATCTGGCGCCGTCCTATCTCGCCAGCGCCATCCGGGATGCGGCGCCGAAGTTCGGCTTCAAGGCCGATCGCAAGGTTGCGCAATTCGGCTGAGCAAACCTGTGGACCGCCGGCGCTCGGCCGCGGTCGCGATTTCAGTGCGTGATATTCTATACGTAGCGGGGCACGGCCGACGGGCCGTTGCCGGGCACCACCGCCGCCCGGCTCTGCCCCGCCACCTTCCTTTGGCGGCGCAGGCGGTGTCATGAGCGGCTATGAGAGCACGCTTGTCGGCCTTGTTCAGATTTTAGATGAACTTATGCAGGGCGGCGTTACGCCGGACCGAGCGGCCCACGAATTGGCAAGCGCTATCGCGGAAGGGGCCATCTCGCTCTTTGGGCCGAACGGCCCGATAGTCGAAATCGACGAGATAGGCCGAGTCGCCGGCCATGTTGAGAAATTGATGGCGCTCTACGGCGCAATGTTGCGCGGCGCCAAGGTGACGCCCTCCGAACTGGTTTGGCTACAATATTTGAAAGGCGTCATGGTATTCCGCGATCAGTTCAAAATGGCGTTTGGGATTATCTCGGGGGCCGAGCAGCCCCAAGCGCCGCAGAAAGTCCCCTCTGAAACCAAGCGCGGAGCAAAGCCAAAATATCATTGGGATCTCATCGAGACTGAGGGGCGCCGGCTGATGGATCACCACGGCGATTTTGATGTCAGTGACGCCGAATGGAACGCACAAGCCCGCCTCGAAGAAGCGCTTCTCAAATTCTGCAGCGACAAATGGGGGAGTGAGCCTGGATTAAGTTCGCTACGGATCAAGATCGGTGAATGGCTACCAGACTGGCGGAACAAGAAAAACTCTACTGGTCTGGAATAGGCACTCGAATTACTGACCATTCCTGACTATTCCGGCCGACACAGGCCGCTCCACTCATGTCTGTTGCCGCTCGTCCAAATCTAAAGGATGAGCACCAATGGACCGCACCGATCCGAACTACCCCATTCCCTTCCGCAAGCTCAGTGAACACGGCTACCCGGGCAAGACGGCCTACCACTATATGCAGGTCCAACGTGGCCTGCTCACCGTCACGAAGATGGGCCGCCGCACGTTCGTCCTGAAACGGGATGCCGACGCTTGGCTCTCCAACCTGCCGAAGGTCGGACACGCCGGCGAGATCGCGCTGCAAGCCGCGAAGCAGGCAGTTGAGGCGCTGGGCCGCGCCGTCGCCGAGGGCCACGTCGATCAGAAAGTCGCCGCCCTGACGATGCGCGACGTGGCGCTGACCAGCGGATTGAACAGGGTGGCCGCTTAAAACACAGAACCCGCGCGTTGGCTGCGCGGGTCCTGGTAGGCGAACTAGTTCGACGGCTCTCGACGGACCGCCATTTACGCCTGACCTCGGCCTCACGCAAGACCACCGCGCGATCAATCCCATAAGGAGATCGCGTCATGAACAAGCCCGTAGCGCAGTTGGAATTGGTACCGGCCGAGCCGGCCTCCGATCCTCTTTCGTCACTCCCGCCAAAGGCCAAGAAAATTGTGGAGCAAGCCTTAGCCGAAGCGGAGACGCCCGATCGCATCGGCAACGAATGGAATGCCGATAATCCCGACCTCTTGGTGAATTGCCAGCCGGCCACCCAGGTCTACACCAACAACTTCGGCCAGCTCGTCATCATCCAGGAAGGTCGCGATTATGACGATGATCCGTTCGTCCGCTTCGATCGCGTGCATGTGCCGAAGCTGATCGCCCGCCTCCAAGATTTTCTGCGGGAGGAGCGGTCATGACGGCCGCGGTGCAGCTCGCGCTCTTTCGCGAGGACGCGCCGAGGGCTCGCGAGCATTCGCGAAACTTCGCGCGGTATCCGCGACAGCCGGGCTTTAAGACGCAAGGACCATCCGAGGAGGCTGCCCGCCGCGTCGCCGGCGATGCCTCTCGGCTGCGTGCCGCGGCGCTGGGTGAGCTTCGTCAGTGGCCGGCTGGCCGCACCGCCGACGAAATCGCCACCGCGCTGCGTCGGTCCATTCTCAGCGTGCGGCCCCGGGTTTCCGAGCTGCACGCCGACGGCAAGATCGCACCCACGGATGAGCGGCGTCGGAATGAAAGCGGGCACTCGGCGACGGTGTGGAAGGTGATCACCGGATGAGCCGCCGTTACGGCAATCGCCGCACGATGATTGGTGGGCAGTTCGCGCCGCACACGATCGAGATGCTGCGCTCGCCGGCTTGGTGCACGCTGAGCTTGTCGGCCCGGCGGGTGCTGGATCGGATCGAGATCGAGCTCGCCGACCATGGCGGCGTCGACAATGGCAAGCTGCCGGTCACCTACGACGACTTCTGCCGCTACGGCATCCATCGCCATGCCATCGGGCCGGCGATCCGGGAGGCGGTCGCGCTCGGCTTCTTGGAGATCACCGAAGTCGGCCGCGCCGGCAACGCCGAGTTTCGGAAGCCGAACCTGTTCCGGCTGACCTACCGCAACACGCGCAACATGGCGCCGACCGACGAGTGGAAGAAGATCAACGCCGACAAGTCGGCCGCCGAAATAAAACGCCAGTGCCGGAAAACGCCAAATATCAGTGACGGAAACCGGCACCGAAAACCGCCAATCCATAGTGCGGAAACCGGCACTACGTCTCATGGTACGGAAACCATCACTACTCTCGATATCTCGGGGAGGGAGCAAAGAACTGAGCGGGCGTCGACGTCGGTGGCTTCACCGCATCTGACCGAGCTTGTCCGTGCTCGAGGCTGGGCAGCACAGGGAGCGATGCGATGGCCCGCCTGAACTGGTCCATGACAAACGCTCGCAACCTGATGGCGCGCCGCGGCGTCGAAAGCATCTGCGGTGAGATGCCGCGTGGACCATATCGTCGGCCGCCCAGCAAAGCGGAAATGCGCGCGCAGGCGGCTGGCCTCGTCGGCCAGTACCGCGGCACCGTGACGTTGCTGCCGACGGTGGTCGATTTGAAATGCCGGTGCGGCCACCAGGCCAGCATCCGGTTGTCGCAGGCGAGGAAGGAATACCGTTTCCGGTGTAGCCGGTGCGGATCCTCGCAAGTGTGGTCACCGGCTACTCGAGGGGCGAGCTGTGGCCACGCAAGCTGATGCTCGACGTGCAGAAATCAATCGAGAGCGCCGGCGCCGGCCAATCAGCATCGTGGCGCTGCGGTTGGCTGAGCTCAATCGTCTCCTCACCGATCGGCATGGTGGGGAAGTGTTGGCCGATGATGACGCCGGCCGCGAGGATGTGATGATCGTCGCTCACCATTTGGCCGGATGCAACGGCGATCCGTCCAGGAGCATCGTCTCGTGGATCGCGTTGCGGGCGCCGTGGCTTACCGCAGAGGAGGTTGAGGCCATCGTCGCTGCGGCCACAGCGAAGCCGCGACGTTGGCGGGCTGACACGCTGGCGAGACGGCTAAACCTTACGGAAGCGGACCGCCGCCGGTTGCGGATCACTACCATCGGCGCGGTGGACCTCAATCGAGAACAGCGCGCCGCCGCACGTCAGGTCCGAAAGCGGCAGCGCGATCGGCAACGATCAGCAGAGCGGCGCCGAGTCGCGGGCGCCATGTCGAGGGCCGAATACATCGCCACCTCGCTCACCTCGATCAAGCCATGGATACCGGCGGGCATCTCGCGCCGAACATGGGAGAGGCGTCGGCTCGCGCGTGACGCAACTCCATCGCCCAGCATACTTCCGCAATATGCTGAGCGACGGACATGCGACAGGAGCGCAGCATGACGGTATCGCTCAATGCTGCTGCTGTAAGTCTGCACGAAGTGTGCTTGTCACGGCGCCGATCGCCGCGCAGATGAGGTTTTTCAGGTCGAAAAGCCATACCGATTAGGTCATGCGATTGACCTGTCCGTGATGTGCTTCGCCGAGTGCAAGTTGTCGTGTATTTTCAGCGAAAACCTGCACGCCACGCAGCTCGAAACAGTTCACGAAAACCACAAGAAAAACCCAAACATTGAGCCGGGGAAAACAGGTGTTGCGCTCACGCGATAGATGGCCAAACCATCGCCGGATGGTCTGACTGCCCATGCACTTTGGCCCTCAATAAAGACGGAAGGCCAGTTATGCAGCAGGCTCAATGACATAAGCCCATTTGGATGCACATCCGTCCTCACGTTCCGAGTGAAGTGTTCTGACGCCTGGGCAGTGGGTTTGAGGTGCTTCGATCACGCACATCGGCGGAAAACATTTCGCGCACCGACGTTTAAGCGGTTTCCACGGCCACCGGCGCTACCGCAACGCCGATTTGTCTTTGCACTCCACGGCTTGGGCCACTTGGTGCCCCCCAGCGCACGCTTATTCAATCCGCCCCAACAGGGCGGTAAATGGCGCACGACCATCCCTGCACATGAAGCATTTCCGGTGCTTTCCGAGGAGAGCAAGACGTGATGTCCAATATCCATCCAAAAAGAGGGCGCGCAACCGTGCTCGATCAGCGGCTTAGACGGCGTTCGCCGCGCATAAGCTGGCCGGCGCGGCGCCGCCAACTCGCGACCTCCCCGCCGGCGGGTCGCGCCTCCGCAGCGGCGCGTGCGGTAGGGGGAGCAGAAAAATCGACCGCGCCGCGCGAGCTCCTATTCCGCGCTCACAACTTCCTCCAAAACCCTCGGGGGTCGGTGTCAAATTTTTTTGGGGCTGAAAACATCGGTGGATGCTCTGCCTCGCTCCGCATCATCCCAGACCAAGTTGCGTTTCTTGGAAACAGGGCAATAGGTTGCAGGCGCGCCGAATTGCTCTCATACTTGGTCGTCCGAAATTTGGTCCGCGGGTAAATGCGAATATCACCAATCTTGGGCCTTGTTGGCATCATCGCCGCAGCGATCACCATCACCGTTACTGCTGGCGGCGCGCAACAGCAGCTCACACCTGAGCAGCAGACAATCCTGCGCACCACACTGAGCGTTGAGGGATGGCTGACCGCCGATGAGCACAAGAGATTTTGGGCTGTGATGCCCGAGCCAAGGAGCCCTGAAGTCGTCGCAGCGTGGCGGCGCACGATGGATCGACTTGTCGGGTTGGGCATGAAATTCCAGCTCGAAACCTGGAAAAGCCTACAACAGAGCGAGCACGAGGGCCGTGTCGTTAAAACAGCGGAATATGAGGACGCCAAGCGCGCTTTGTTGGCAGACCCGTTTCTTGGCCCACAATCCGGCAGAGCAATCCAAAATGCGGAGGGGATGTTTCAAGCCGCGGCGAACAAGAGCGCCTTTAGCGCTGTCGGAACGCCAATGGTGGGAACACCAATGTATTTGTCCGCCGACATGATCGAACGAACGCTGAGTGGCATCGAGGGCTCTTTTTGTCGGATGCGCCGTCTAACTGAGCCGGAATGGAACGATCAGACGACAGAGTTTAAGTATCCTACCGCGCATGTGAACATCCTCAATGACTGCCCTCTCACCATGGACCAGTCGCAAATAACCACTGAGCAGGGCGTCTCAGCAAAGACGGTCATGCTCAGCTACGGTGTCTCGGCTCAAGAACGTTTCCAAATCTCGTTCACATCATTGCGGGGCGGATGGGTCGATCCGATCGCCTCGCTTACGAACGTTGCTCGCGCCGCGCTGGTAGGCATGGGCATTCATGACACCCATCCGCTAGTTACAACTTGGCGCGACCACAAGACAGCCACGTCGGGGGGATCAGCAAGTCTCTCCCAGGGATCAATAAGTGCATCAGTGCGCGTGATCGAGGGGCCAGAAGTGCAAGGAAGCTGGACGCTCGCGGCCATCAGCTCACAATCACAGCTTGAGGCGCAAATACTTCTCGGTGCTCTAGAGGATCGCATCGTGCTGAAATGAGGCAGACTGACATGAACCGTATTTGGTCCATAATTTGCCTTGACGCGATCAGTGGATGGTCCTGATGTGCATCAATACGAGAAAGCTAGGACGCGGACTCATAAGCGTGCAGCCATATCCGGATTGATGCCAGCTTGATGAAGGCGAGATAGTTGACTGCAAGCTTGTCATATCGAGTTGCGATGCGCCGACACTGCTTGATCTTGTTGAAGAACCGCTCGACCAAATTACGCGCCCGGTAGAGATATGGGCTGAAGCAGATTGCCTCTTTGCGATTCCGCTTGGGCGGGATGTTTGCCCACGCGCCTTGGTCACTGGCAAACGCCCTGATCCAGTCGGCATCATAACCGCGATCCGCCAACAACATTGTTTGTGGGCGCAATTCGCTCAGGAGAACAGAGCAAAGCTGATTGTCATGCGTCTCGCCGGGCGTGAGGCCAATCTGTACCGGCAGGCCATTGGTATCCACGACGGCATGAATTTTGGTCGTCAGCCCGCCACGCGAGCGGCCCATGTGTTGCTGATTATTGCCAGCGATGCAGGCTCCGTGCTGATGCACTCGCACGATGGACGTATCGATCATCTGCACCGCCGCATCATGCATTGCAGCCAATGCATCCATGATCTGGTCCCAGACGCCAGCCCGTCCCCAGCGAACGAAGCGATTGTAGCAAGTCGTATAGGGACCAAACGTCTCCGGCAGATCGCGCCATGGCGCGCCTGACCTCAAGACCCAAAAGATGCCGTTGAGTACGCGCCGGTCGTTCACGCGCGGAACGCCGCGCGGCTTGTTCGGCAGGAATGGCTTGATGGCCGTCCATTCATAGTCGGTGAGTTCGTAGCGCATGATTCGAGGCTCCAGTTTGCGAAGCTTGAATCACGCGCCGGGCGGCATCATCAACCCGCTACGGCCCGTCATGAGAGATGCCAATACCCTGATTTCACTTCCGCTTTCGGGGGCACAGCCGAAATGGCGGGATATGCTGGTGGCCGCGTCCCGGTCGAAAATGACCCTTAACGTCATTTCGCCCCGAAAATTGCCGCACTGCGAAAGGATCACTCGATCACCTCGACGGCGATGGAGAGCAGCGACTCCGGGACGGTTAGGCAGCTTTTTCACGACCCCACAAACGGGCGGTTGCAATATCCGCACCTTCGCGGCATGCCCTCAGTTTCGCCCAGACCACGTCTTCTGCGACCCATTCGTAGCCGGCAAACGTTCCGAAGCCACAATCTGTGCTCGCGATAACTCGCTCTCGATCGCCGACGATGCCAACTGCCTCCTCCAGCCTAAGCGCGATGACTTCGGGGTGTTCCACAATGTTCGTCGTTGTATCGATGACTCCAGGCAAGAGTACCATCTGCTCCGGTAGAGGGTTACGACGCAACGCTTGATATTCGTGCTGATGGCGCGGATTTGCAAATTCGATGCTGAGCGCGCCGACGTTTGCCTCATAGAGTACGGGTAAGATTTTTTCGAGGGCGATGTCGTGAATATGTGGACCTTCCCAATTTCCCCAGCAGCAATGAAGACGCACGCGATCTCGGGGGATACCCTCCAATGCGCTGTTCAAAGCAGCTATGTGAATCTCACACAATGTGACGTATTCATCGTCCGTCATATCTTGAGCAAACATGGTTCGCTCCATGGCTAGATCGGGCGCATCAATCTGGAGCAACAGACCGGCCTGGTGGATGGCGAGATATTCGTGCCGCATCTCGCGTCCAAGCGCACTCACATAGGCTTTATGCGATTCGTAGAACGCATTGTGCATTGTAGTGGCGATGATTCCCGGTGACGGCGCAGTCATGAAACGCTCGACGAATGAATCACCTGTCTTAACTACCGTGCTAAGAAAGCGATCGATCTCCCGCTTGATCTTCGACAAATCTTCGTACTGCACCGCGCTGATTGCCTGTGGGGCACTGTTGCTTTTACTTCTTCGTGGAAATCGGCGTGTAACTGCATCCGCAAAGGCCGGGAATTCCTCATATTCCCGTGACCGGCGACGCTTCGACTCTCCGCCAAATCCCGACATCCGCTGTGGCACGTAGGTTTGGAATCCAACTCGCTGTTGCTCACCATCATTAGCAATATCGACTCCCGCCGACGCTTGCTTTTTCGCAACATCCTCGACGGCGCGGTCCATCTCTCGGTTGAGTTGGCTCGCATCAAACGCCTCTCCGCTCTCCCGGCGAAGTAGCAAATCCGTCAGTGTGGCGTTACGAGGTAGGCTTCCAACGTGTGTCGTAAGTATCCTCTCTTTACTGCTCTGCATCGAACTCGCGTCTCCCCAGAAGTGCTCTGAATTTAGCGATCTCACTAAAATGTTGCTTAAATCTTGTCCCGCGATGGCAAACACCGTACCATGATAGCAAACTCGCATTGGAGCGTAAAGCTTCATTCTTTTATAAAGGAAAAGTCATGACTAGCACGTCGGCCCAAAGATCGGCACTCAGTGTCAAATCAGTCGGCATAACACTTGATGTTCTCGAAGCTGTGTCATTCGCCGATCGAGATATGGGTGTGACCGAACTCGCGAATCAACTTGGTTTGACGAAAGCAACGATATTCAGGCATTTAAAAACTTTGCTGGACCGTGGCTACATTGCCAAGACATCAACAACGAGCCGCTATCGACTTGGTATCAAGTCGCACCTTTTGGGCCGAATGGCATCGGCCAGCATTGATCTGCTTTCTGCATCAGAGCACGCGATGCAGGAGCTGCGTGATAAGACCGGCGAAACCGTTGTTCTTTCGGCCGTTGAAGCGAAAGCAGTTCGCGTCGTAACCACTACGATGGGAAAGTCACCCTTCGAGATTGGAGTGCGCTCGGGGAGCGAGTTGCTCTTTCATGCGTCTGCTCAAGGTAAAGTGGGACTTGCTTTCAATGGCAAACTGGCATCTCGACTGCAACGAAAGCCGTTGGTTGCTTTGACGGACCACACGATCACTAATTGGACCCATTTGCAGCGCGAGCTGGAAATCACTCGGAAGCGCGGCTGGGCGACCGCACCCGAACAAGTCGTGCTGGGCTTGAATGCCATTGCTGCTCCCCTATTCGATGAGTTGCGAGAGTGTATAGGGGCGGTGGCTATCGTCGGCTCTATTCAATTCATCAAGAAAGAGCCCGATCCACGGCAGGTGGCGTCAGTTTTGAAAGCAGCAGCACGCATCTCACGAACTCTTGGGTACAGTTTGGATCGTGAGCACCGTCATGGAGCCGCGGCCTAGACGGTCAATTGTCACATAGTCCTTCGAACTGCGAAGCCGCACGAATCTCATTGCGTGCATTGACAAGATTATTTTCATTCGTAATTATTAGCGATAGCAAAACGCTGTCTCGCCATAAGAAACACGTGCCGACCGTCTTAAGGGGTTCCGGTATCCTGGCCGGTCATCAAGGGAGGAAAATCATGTACTCCATTCGCAGGCTACTGCTTGTTTCGTCCTGCTTGCTCGCGGTCATCGCCTCCGCGCATGCCCAAGATAACTACAAGGTGGGTGCGTCAGTCGCCTTGTCGGGCTATCTCGCTGTGATCGACGCTCCTTGGAAAGACGGAGTAGTCCTTGGCGCCGACACGCTGAATCAAAAGGGCGGCGTTCTTGGTCGTAAGGTGAATGTTGTTTTCGAGGATATGCGTGCAGAACCGGCGGAAGCCGTAACTGCCGTCCGAAAGATGATTACATCGGAAAAGGTCGGCGTGTTGATCAATGGCTGCAGTTCCGCCGGTAACGCGGCGATCGTGCCGTTGGTCGATCAGGCGCAGATTGCGATGATGCTGTGTTCGATTTTGCCGCCGAAGGCCGAGGATCATAAATGGGCATTCTCGCTTTTGCCCCTGCCGGCTTTCGAAATTGAGCCTCGGCTCGCTTATTTGCAAAAAGCTGGTTTGAAGAAAATCGGTCTTCTGTTCGACCCGACGCCCTACGCAGGCGCACAGAAACGCTCAGCAGAAGCTTTAATCGAGAAGTACGGCTTGGAGATCGTCGGTGCTGAGCAATACAAGCCCACCGACGCCGACATGACAGCCTACTTTACAAAGCTCAAAGCTGCGGGTGCCGAGGCTGTTCTCAAGCTCGGCCTTGGGCCTAGTACCATCACTGCGGCGAAAGCCATTAAACAACTTGCTATAACAGCGCCTCTCCTGAGCAGCACTGACGACCTTTCGGTTATGCGCGGCGCTGCCGAAGTGTTGGGACCGCAATTTTTGTTCGTGGCTCAGCGCATCCAGGTCATCGACCTATTGCCCAAGGATGATGTATCCGCCAAAGCTGCCACAGAGTTCCTAAATTTGTGGAAAGCAAAATATCAAGATCGCGATCCGACCTGGGGGAGCAGGGGATGGGATGCGTTCCAAGTTGTTGTTGCAGCAATTCAGAAGGCAAAATCAACGGACGGATCGAAGGTCCGCGATACGATCGAGACCATAACCGGCTTCCAGGGTGCAAGTGGTGAATTGAATTTTTCTGAAAAGAACCATTACGGAGTGACGACGAATCCTTACTATCTAGCTCAAATCATCGATGGCAAGATCAAGATCATTCCGTAATGACGACAAACGGGGCCCTTCTTGAGG
Organism: uncultured Alphaproteobacteria bacterium; assembly: GCA_963823225.1. Lineage (GTDB taxonomy): Bacteria > Pseudomonadota > Alphaproteobacteria > Rhizobiales > Xanthobacteraceae > BOG-931. The sequence continues at coordinate 1,101,880 of CAWGKM010000003.1, forward strand.
CCACATCGCTTGCAGCCACTTACGGGAAAATAGATGCGCTGAAGCCTTGCTCTCTGCATGTGATGCCCGGAGAAGCAGTCGTTGTCCTTGGGCCGAACGGCGCCGGCAAGTCAACAATGATGCGGGCATTGATGGGACTAATGCCTTCCACTGGCCGCGTCATGTTTGGTGGGCAATCGATCGCAGATTGGTCGACGCGAAAACGGGCAAGATCAGGCATGGTCTTGGTGCCTGAAGGGCGTGGAATTTTCGGTCCGCTCACAGTCATGGAGAATCTTGAACTCGGCGCCTATGGCCGATACGGATACGTGCCGCGAGAAGAGATTAGTGCGTCATTCGACGCCGTATTTAGATTATTTCCACGATTGAATGAACGCCGCGGCCAGAGAGCTGGCTCACTTTCTGGCGGCGAACAGCAGATGCTGGCGATCGCACGCGCGCTAATGGCAAAGCCCCGGTTGCTACTTCTGGACGAACCATCTCTAGGGCTGGCCCCCCTTCTTATCGAAGAAATCTTCGAGGCGCTTGTCGAGCTCAAGAAGCAAGGAATCACTATTCTCCTTGTCGAACAGAAAGCGCCGCCTGCACTCCAAATCGCTGAACGAGCCTACGTCCTCCGAACAGGCCAGATCGTTGCGACAATGGCCACTCACGAGATCGATAGCCCAGACGTGCTCGCACAACTCTATCTCGGGGCCTGAGCGATGGTAGCGACGGCAAAAACACGGTTGAGATTGGCGTTCTTGACGATTGTTATCGCGCTCGGATTGTTGCCGTTCGTGGCAAACGACTACGTTCTTTCACTGATGGTCATTGGTGGGATTTATGCGCTCCTTTGCATTGGTCTCAACCTGTTCATGGGGCAAACCGGGCAAATTTCGTTCGGCCACAATGCGTTCGCCGCGTTCGGCTGCTACGGCACGGCGATTCTCACAACAAGATACGGTTGGCCGGCATTGCCCTCTCTCTTTGCTTCGGCGCTCGTTGCTTCGCTTGCGGCAACGGTCATCGGATTTCCGACCTTGCGACTTAGAGGTCACTATCTCGCCATGGCGACGCTTGCGCTCGGGCTGATCGTTTATGAACTTTCGGTCCAGTTGGAGTCGGTGACGGCAGGTTTTCTCGGTATTTCCGGCATACCCGCGCTCGGAGTTGGGCCTTGGCGCTTGCGCAGCGATACTCAGTACTACTACGTCATCTGGATACTCGTCGGCGTCGGTCTTTGGATTTACATCCGAATCATCAATTCGCGAATCGGCCGCGCGCTCGGCGCAATCGCCGGGGATGAGTCAGCTGCTCGATCTCTCGGAATTAACGTCAGTCAGCACAAGCTCCTAGTGGATGGAATCTAACACTTGGTGCCCGCGTCTGACAGCCTGGATAATTTTGTCGGGATCAGCAGTCCAAGTGAAGGGTTTGGGTTCGGCATTATGTTCGATAACGAAGCGATTGATGGCGGCCTGCAAGTCGACGACCGATAGGAAGGTACCGCGCTTCAATCGCCGCTTTGTGAGCTTGGCGAAGAAGCCCTCGACGGCGTTGAGCCAGGATGCCGATGTGGGCGTGAAGTGGAAGGTCCAGCGGGGATGCCGAGCCAGCCATTGGCGCACCTTCGGATGCTTGTGAGTTGCGTAGTTGTCGACGATAGCGTGGATTTCCTTTCGCGCCGGCACCTGCGCCTCGACGGCGTTGAGGAAGCGGATGAACTCCTGGTGCCGGTGGCGCTGCATGTTGCACCCGATGACGGTACCGTCGAGGACATTGAGGGCCGCAAACAGCGAGGTGGTGCCGTGACGTTTGTAGTCGTGGGTCATCGTCCCGGCACGGCCCTTCTTCATCGGCAAGCCGGGCTGGGTGCGGTCGAGCGCTTGGATCTGGCTCTTTTCATCGACCGAGAGGACCACGGCATGGGCGGGCGGATCGACATAGAGGCCGACGATGTCGCGCAACTTGTCGACGAAGCGCGGGTCGGTAGAAAGCTTGAACTGTTTGACCCGGTGCGGTTGCAGGCCATGCGCGCGCCAGATGCGTTGGACGGAACTCGCGCTGATGCCGACGACTTTCGCCATCATCGCGGAAGTCCAGTGGGTCGCCTCGGTGGGCGGGTCGGTCTGGGTGAGGGCCACGACGCGTTCGGTGATGTTCGATCCCAGCGGCGGGATGCGCGACGGGCGTGTTTTATCGTGCAGGAGGCCGTTGTAGCCCGCCTCCATGAAGCGTTCCTGCCAGCGCCAGACACAGGTTTTCGACTTGCCGGTCCGGCGCATGATTTCATTGGTGCCGATACCGTCCGCACTCAACAGGACGATCTCAGCCCGCCAGACGTGCTTGTGCGGGGTGTTGCGATCTCGCGCGAGCGCCTTCAGGCGGCGGCGATCCGCAGGCTTGAGAGTGATGGAAATTCCGGTTCGCATGCGCCAGACTCGCATGCATTGAGTCCGCAGGGAATCCCCTCAAGGATTCAAATGTCAGACGTGATCCACTAGCGTTTGCTATCTCAGCCATCTACGGCTCAATTGCTGGTTCTTTGCTTGCGCATTACGTGAGCTATGTAAGCCCAGAGGTCATTGGACTGGGAATGGTGACACTTCTATTCACTATGCTGTTCGTCGGAGGAATTGGCACGACCACGGGCCCAATCTTGGGCGCAGTTCTGATCAGCGTCCTGCCCTCACTGCTCTCGGGTTTCCTAGGTTACCGCCAACTAGTCTACGGCATGATGCTTCTACTCGTAATTATGTTTGCACCGCGCGGGTTGCATTCACTTGGACAATTGCTCCAAGCGTTTAGCGGGCGTCGGTCATGAAGGGCGATACCAGCGATTTGCTCCGAATTGACGGACTGATAAAGCGATTCGGCGGGCTGACTGCGGTGCATAAGGTGTCCTTCGTGGTGCCCGTCAATGCGATCGTTGCAATCATCGGACCGAATGGCGCAGGCAAGACCACTCTTTTCCACCTTATCTCCGGCTTTCATCGCCCAGACGATGGTCATGTATATTTTGGTGGCCAGGAGATTACTAACTGGAGGCCTGAGCAGATCGCATCGGTGGGAGTGATCCGGACGTTTCAGCTCGTGCGGCTGTTTACTCAAATGACTGCACTGGAGAATGTGCTGGTCGGGTTCCACCTCAAAACTCGCGGAGGCATCACATCGGCCATTTTCGGCCCGCGTTGGCTTCGCGAGCAGGAGGTGCGCATTCAAGATGAAGCAATGGAGCTGCTCAACCAGGTTGGCCTCGCTCATCTTGGTCAAACGCCAGCCAATAGTCTTACCTATGGGCAGCAAAGACTGCTTGAGATTGCCAGGGCACTTGCAGCACGGCCCAAGCTTCTCATGCTGGATGAACCAGCAGCGGGCCTTAATATATTTGAGACCAAAGAGCTGGCGACATTGATCGGACGAATCCGCGAACGCGATATCGCCGTTCTTCTGGTAGAACACGATATGAGTTTGGTTATGGGAATTGCCGACCATATCCACGTTCTCAATTTCGGTGAAAGCATTGCGAGCGGTACTCCCACGGAAATCCAGGCAAGCTCTGCCGTGATTGAAGCCTACCTTGGCGGCTCTACGATGACGTCCAAGAGAGGATGCGCGACCCATGTATGATACGGCCACGATATTTCAGTTTCTCGTCAGCGGAGTCGGGGCCGGATGCATTTATGGACTTGTTGCGATTGGCTTCGCAGTCATTTTCAACGCCAGCGGAATTATCAACTTCGCCCAAGGCGCGTTCGTAATGCTGGGCGGCGTTCTGACACACGTAATCTACAAGTCTGGCTATGTCCCACTTGCCCTGGCCGCACTCCTCGCCGTCGTGCTGACCGCGATTGTCGGCGCCGCGTTTCAGCTCGTCATCATTCGTCCCCTATATCGTCGCCGGACTGCACTATTCATTATGATCCTCGCAACGCTGGCACTATCAATAATTGTCGAAAATGTCGTCCTTCACTTGGTTGGTGATCAACCGCTAAGCTTTCCGTCGTTCACGCCCGGCGATCCTTTGCATTTTGGTGCAGTAGTAATTGATCGTCAGATTTTCTGGATGGTTGGTGGCTCATTGTTTCTCGTCTTAATGTTGAGCTTGCTCTATCGGTTTACATTGTTGGGAAAAGCAATGAAGGCATGCGCGATCAATCCCGAGGTGGCAAGCCTACTCGCCGTCCCGGTGCAACGGATGATTGCGTATTCCTTCGCACTGAGCGCTGCGCTTGGTGCGCTTGGAGGAATCTTGATAACTCCGACACAATACACCGCGTACTATATTGCCGTTCCGTTTTCCGTTAATGGCTTTATCGCCGCAATCGTTGGCGGATTAGGAAATCCACTCGGCGCGTTTGTGGGAGGGGTTATTCTTGGTGTACTTCAATCACTCGCCGTGCTGTTTTTTGACGCAGGCTATAAGGAGATTGTCGCGTTCTCAGTGCTGCTGTTATTTTTATTCCTGCGACCAGCGGGCCTTTTCGGTTCATTGGTAGAAGACGAGGCTTAAAGTCCAGAAAGCATAAGCGAACTCGAGCGCGGCACCGTGGCATTCGCGCGTTCTCAGATTGGCGGTCTGACCGTGACGGCGAGCCCACTGGCGGTGATCCAGCGCGATCCGATCGTCAGGCTCGCAGCCCGCCACAAGTTGCCCGCGGTCTATTTGGAACGCCTTTTTGTCACCGCCGGCGGCTTGGTCTCTTATGGACCTGATACTGTCGACCAATTTCGCCGCTCGGCCGGCTACGTCGATCGCATCCTCAAGGGGGAAAAGCCCGCAGACCTGCCGGTGCAGGCGCCGACCAAGTTCGAGTTGGTGATCAGCCTCAAGGCCGCCAAGGCACTCGGCCTCACCGTGTCGCAGACGCTGCTCGCCAGCGCCGACGAGGTGATCGAATAGGCTTCATTTTGCTGCGGTGCATTGGTCGCTATTGGCCCTTCGCGACATTTCGCGGCATCGCATCGATTTCGGTCGCTTTCGGAGCGAAGCAGACATTCAACGAACCGCAGTCAGCTGGCCCGATTTATGAGTACGCGCCCTAGCTGTCTGCATTGGTCTTTGCGCCGGGGTCGTGGCGCCGTTCGTGACAGGCTCGGCTTCGACAATCGCTTCTTTTCCCGCGGCCGAGTACCAGGCGCGCAAAGTCTATACCGTCGCTGCATCAGCCAAGGCATTGGGCCAGACACTTGAGCAGCAATACACCGCATACTTGGCCTCGTGCCGAACGGCCATTCGGGATCGGTGTGAGCTGGTGCGCAGTGGGGAAGTCACGGATTTTATCTGGACACTCGGGGCGTGCCCCAACGACGCTGACGCATTCTTGGCGTGCCAACGCTCGTGGGCTGATCTGCCACCGTCCGACAGCCTCGTTGCGCATCTGAACGCGATTGCCGGCGCCGCGTCAATGCTGGTTCCCCTTCTCAGAGATGTTGTCGGCTTCTTCTTGTTGGGTGCTGCGCTGATGCTGCTGTTCAACCCCTTCATGAGTTGGCTGAGGCAGTGAGCATGACCTGACGGCGACGAGGGTTTTTTTTATTTTTCGGAAACGCGCGTGTTTCGGAGTGGGGGCCTTTTCGGAAGGGGGGTCGATTTCTTTTTATGAAAGTTCGGAGCGAGCGCAGAACGTAGGCCACATCACCGTTTCCGAAAGGCCCCACGCTTTGCAGACATACCCCATAGCTCGATGTCGAGCGGCGCCCGTCTCGCGCGCGCGTGCGAGGGCAGCAAAAAAGGTTAACCCGGCCAATTTCCCACGTCAGAACAATGAAAATCCAAATAGGCCCGGGGGAGTCGTGCAGGATGCACAGGAACGGCTTCTCTCTACCCCGCTCCTTCAGAATTAAGAGCTTTTAATTACTCGGTATAGAGGCAGAAATGGGTCCGATCCTGTGCGCCCTGCGCACCCTAACTTCACCGACCTAAATGTCCTCGTCCTGTGCCATATCCTCCCCGCGCGCCATCGTCGGCGATAGTGAGAGGCGCCAGCGCGCGGTGTTGCGCCTTGTGCCGGTGTCGGCGATGCGCTGCACCGTGACTGGCAGATCAAGGTCAACACCCACGAGCCGATCGACGTAGACCGAGACCTGATAGGTGGTCAGATCGCGCTCCCGCGTTCCCGTGGCATCAGCAATGGCCTCGCGGATCGGCTGAGCAGCACGCAGCTCGCGGGCGGTCACCGCGTCCTTTGGAAAATATTGAGACCAAAGGCGCGCAATCTCCCGCTGCTGTTCTTTCACCGGGTCCGCAGCCCGGATGCCATCGCCGCCACGCTCGGGGTTCTGATAGCCATAGAACACTAGCGCGTTTGCGATCAGGTCGCCCCACTCCTTAAATCGGGATCGTGACGGCTTGGCTTGGTCGCGACCGTGCAGAATGAACGCACGCAATGCGGTCAAGGCGGCGGCGACCAGCTCGGGCCGATTGGCCTTCACGTGTTCGACGAGCCGCGGATATTTGAAGGTTCGTTCCCGCAGCTTCTTTCCGGGGACCACGCGGCTGACGAGAACGCGGGCCGTCATATCGCCACCGACCCGAATATGGTTGGCGGTGAGGGCCACCAGCGCGTTGGTCGGCGCGACGATGCCCTCATGGGCGCCCAATTTCGGTCCTCAAACATCGCGCTTGTGAGCGCCATGTTCAGCGCGGCGCCTTCGATCAGGCAATCCACGTTGTCGAAGAACAGCACCGGTCGACCTTCCATGAAGGCGGTCCCCAGCGCCTTGCGGCGCTCCTCCTCGCTGTCGCTGAAAGGATGCGCTGCAATCTCGCGCCCGGTCATGAGTGTGCCCACGACCTTTATCAGTTCCGTCTTGCCACTTTCAGGCTCATTGGCATCGACAGCGAAAGCGGGCGCGGTCGGCAACGCCCGGCGCACGACGCCGGTCAGCATCATCGCCAACGCCACCGACTTCGCAACACCTTCGTAGCCCGGCGCATCCACGAACGGGAAATCGCACAGAATATCCTCGATCTGCCGTAGGGCGGTGAGGCCCGCCTTGCGCGAGGGCCGAGGGTCGATCTTCGGAAAGGTCACATCTCCGGGATCGAAGTACAGCCCAGTGGCTTCATCGTAACCCGGCACATCCAAGATCGTGCCATCGGCGCGCAGAGTTGGCGCCTCGATCGTCGAATGCAGAACCGGGAAAGGCCACCGCGTGCTGTCCTCGATCATGCGCGCGACCAGTTCGGCCGAGGCATTCTTTGGGACCAGCTTTGCCTTGTCGCTTTTCTTTGCCGGGTTGCCCGCCGAAGGCCCGACGAATTGGATGGAGCGGTCGAGACGGTTGGCGAGCCACTTCGGCTTCACTTCGACGATCACCAGCGCATTGTGTTCGCGGAAATGCTGGTCGGTCGTCTCGCCCTTTGGGAGGAGGTTGCGGCTCAGCCGGACGAGTTTTCCGTCACGCTGAAAAATCCGATCCGGGACGTTGTTGATCCGCTTTGCCTCGGCGAGCAGATGCCGTTCGACTTGCTCGATTGCCTGCGGCAGAAAGCTTGGGCGCAGCACCACATGGGGTCGGCGGACTTCGGTCGGCTGTTCCTCGGGCGCCGGTGGCACCGGGTCGGTGGCGAAGTCGGCCTCGGCGGTGTCCTCGCCGGGCGCTCGATTTTTCAGATAGGTGTAGGCGTTGCGCACCTTCGCATCGAGGCGATCCTTGTCCTCTCCTTCACCGATCTGCCACGGCGGTTCACAGCGACCGTTGTAGTGTTCAGCCATCAACTCGAGGGCCATCTCCTCGCTGATGCCGCGGTCCTTCAACGTCGCGGCGACTTTGAGCGTGGTGGCATCGCCGTTGTCGCCCTGACGCGCCGGGGGCGCATCGCGCTTCAAATACTCGATCGCCCATTGGATACTGACATTCTGGTCAAGCTCGATGACCGGGACTTGCTCCGCGGCTTCCGCCGCCGATTGCTGACGTTTCAGCACCTCATAGAACCACGCCGGGGCCGGGACCACTTTCGGGCACTTTGGCATCGCGCGGTAGGACGTGCCATCGGCCAGCGTGCAGCCCGGGACCAGCGTGTAGTTCGGCGAGTCGATGTCGGTGCCGAACGCGCCTACACCGAACACGTGCTCGCCGTCGTAGTACAGATGCAGGCCGCCGCTCGGCGTCTGCACCGCTTCGGTGGCGGGCCAACCGTATTGGCGATCGAGCGCGTCGTAGGTCTCGCGGCCGCGCTTGCCCGGCTTGCAGTCCACGTCGGCAACGATGACACGCGACTTCTTCAACGCGACGCCCCAATTGCAGCCGGGCCGCAGCACGTGCCACGTCTTGATGAGGGCGGGGTTGTTTGAAGCCTTGTTGAGATTGTCCGCGATCAGCGGTGGAGATTTCGCGCCGGCTTTGATCGGGAAGATGTACCGCCGCGGATGGCTGTCGATGTAGTCGAGCGCAAGCTCCAAAGTGGAGCGTTTTCCGTTCTCGGTCATGGCACGCTCCTTATGCAGCTTGCTGCTGATCGAGGAAGCGTTCCAGTTCGGCGCTACGGACGATCGTGCGCTTGCCGATCTTGACCGTCTGGATGCGGCCTTGGCGGATCAGCTTGTAGAGGAGCGCGCGGGAGATGCGGAGGTAGTTTGCGGCCTCACAGATCGTGAAGCACGGCATGGGTGTCGGATCGGTGTGCATGGCACAGCCCTCCTATAATTCCGGTCGATACGCGACCGGCCCATCCTGGATTTGGACCACCTTACCGAGGGGGCTGGCAGGTTGGCGGGGAGCACGGCTCCCACTCTATGGATGGATCGTGGCTATGATTTACGGTCGTAGACGGCCGAGATCAACCGGGGTCTTTGAGAGTGCTCACGACACGCCGGTAAGGTAAATGCGGGGCAGTGTCGGCCGCCCCGCGCCCACTCAGCCTCTTATCGGCTTGCGCACAGTGCGCGACCGATCTCGCCCATGAACCCGACCACTAGACCGCCGGGGCTGCGGTGGCCGTCGCTGAATTTTTTCCCCTGCGGGCCGCGGTGGATCACGTCACCCACGATCTGCGCCAGCAGTGACGACCATCCGACCGTGCCGTTCGCGACCATTCGCCTAAGCAAATCACCGGCCCTTAGCCCTCGTCCGCTCCCCGAGGTTGTGACGGCGCACCTTTGAGCTAATCTGGCCACTTCCGGTGGAGGATTGCCGCTCGGGGGACGCTCATGCGCGGGGACAATTACGTGTTCTGGCTAATCGCGCTTGGAATTGCCCTATTAATTTCCATTCTGACGGCGCGCTCGAACGGGCAACGGGCTAATCGCGAACAAGCCGAGCGGCTGAGAGCCCAAGCCGAAGTCCGATCCAAGAACGACGAACTTTCTGAGTTGAAGAAAACGCACGCGCGGACCCTCGATGCGGTCCGACTTCAATACAAAAAGCTCCTAGACCACATGCGGGCCTTGGACAAGGTTTTTAGCGAACGAAAAATCCAATTTCCTTGGCTCGCATCGGCGATTGCCGACCTTCATGCGTTGGAAGCCGAGCGGGACGCTCAGGTGCTTGAAACAAAGAAACACGCGGCGACCAAAGCGGCAGGCGTAGTGCGTGAGCATGGGGTCAAGCGCAGAGAGGCTGAGCGTCAGTTTCGCCTAATGCGCTACCGCGCCGAGTATTATGAGAAGCTGTTTCCATGGATAGCGGATTACGTCGGCGACGATGTGCCCGACGAAGCTGTCGATTTAAGCGGCTCGCAAGCTGAGCCTAGCGACGATCCGGTAAGGCGCTGGTTGAACGATGCCGAGTATCAAAGGCTAACGGAAACGGACAAGAACCAACTCGCGCTCGACCGCTGGAAAAGAACGCCAAAGAGTCGATGGGAAATTGGGCGCGATTACGAACGCTTCATCGGCTATAACTACGAAACGCTCGGCTACGATGTTGAATTTACCGGCGCGATTGAAGGGCTTCAAGACATGGGCCGCGATCTTATCGCACGCCGTGGCACCGAATTGCGTGTGATCCAATGCAAATATTGGTCAAAGGACAAGACCATTCACGAGAAGCACATCTTTCAGCTATTCGGTTCGACGTTAGAATACGCCTTTCGGCTCGGCACGTTTAATGACCTGAAACAGTTGTCGCTGTTCGGAGGCCCCATCAAAATCACCGGGGCGAAAGCCGTCTTGTACACGTCCACGAACATTTCGCCGTTAGCCAAGGAAGCCGCGAAGAAATTGGAAGTTGAATGCAATGAGAACATCGGAATATCCGACTATCCGCTTATAAAATGCAACATTTCGATGCGCGACGGTCAGCGGATTTATCACCTTCCATTCGATCAGCAATACGACCGAACAAAGATCATACCTGCAAAGGGTGAGAAGTATGTCTACACAGTAGCGCAAGCCGAAAAGGCAGGTTTTCGCCGCGCATGGAAGTGGCGGCCCGATCAAAGCACGTCATAATCACCGCCCTCGTGAGCAGACGCTACATCCCCCTCCGTCAGCCAAGCCATGAACTGCGGGATCGAAGTCATCGTCACACGCGGCAGAAATCAAATCATCTAGATCATCGTCGCGCATCGTGACCCTCATCCGCGCGCAACTGTCCGACCAAGACCGGTTCGCAACGAACCCGCCAGACAGCAGCTCGGAATGGCCGCTAAGCTGCCGCCTGATTTGAGCTGCGGATGCGCACAAACATGAATGCGCGCGGTCGATCGCTCGATCCATTCAAGCGATCGAGCGTCGCCTCGACAGACCCTTCTCGCAGCCATTTATGAAAGGCAGCCGTCTGCAGCCTATTCACGTAACCTATAGGCTCACCCTTAGCCTTCACGACAATCGCATTCTTGTGGTGCGGGTTTTGGGGTTCGGGGACGAGCTCTAATGCTTCTCCGATGCCCAACGGCTTTTTCAGTGCACCGACGTAGTGACGATGCCCCACAACCTCCAAAACCAGCTCGCTTGGCGCGCGAATATCGTCAAGCGTGTCGACCACTGAAAAGCCATCGCTCGGCAATCTCGCACCCGTGTACGCGAGCAAGGTAAAGTCTGAGAGAGCAAGATCTGGCTTTAGACGGAACTGTGCTTTGTAGGCATCAAAATCCGGCCGCGCCCGCGGAGGCAATCGGCGAAGAAAGGCGGCAAGCACACCCTGGCGGTGTTCCTGCTGCTCCAACTTAAAGGCTGGATATCCCGCAAATCCCAGCTTCTTTGCTTTTTCTACCTCGGGGCCGCTCAGATAGCGCAGCGTGACATCGCTGCCGCTGAGCAATAGTTCGCCGACGGCGAAGCGCGTGCGTTCGCCGTTTGGATCCGGTCCCTGCCATGCCAACAGCAGTCGGCTGGGTTCAGAGATATGGCTGATCCAACGATCCACTATCTATGCTCCAAGCGTCTCTCTAAGCGCATTCCGTCGTGCCGAGATTAGCTTCGACAGGTATGCACTGCGTTCATCGTTCCAAGTCCCATCGGGCAGGGCAACTCGGGTAAACCCGGCTAGCAAGTCATTGACCCTATTTATGTTAAAATCGAGTGTGCCTAGCATGACGGGAAGGGCCTCAGGATAGGCCTCTGCGAATAGGCCGCACAGCTTAAAGTGTCCGCGCTCGGGGTTGGCGTTCGACCACCGAGCATGATGCTGGCCCCGCTGGAGGTGGCGCTGGACTCGTTCATCACTCAACTCGCGCGTAATGTCCTCGTTTCGGACCTGGTAAGCAAGGCTGGTCCCATGGTCGAAGGACGGGGCAAAGCGGAAAGTCCAATCGTCTTCCCCAGCTTTCGTAGCCAGAAAACCCCAGTTCTCCGGATGTCGATCGGTGTTCCCGATTAAGGCGTCAAAGGCTAGAAACCGCCCCCACGTTGCGACGCGATCTTCGATGGAGAAGGATCTGCCGAGCACCAAGATGTTGCTCAAGGTGTGGTGACGATCAGGATCGACTTCATAGTTTTCGACTTTGCGACGCAATAGGTCGGCCCCGGAGAGGAGCCGAGGAAAGTCTTGGCTACCGGGATGCCCGTAGAAGAACTCGACCAGCACGCCGACCTCGCCGGCTTGGCTGTCCATCGCCACGAAGCACGGCGCCGCCGCCATGTTGACCGACCTCGCCAAGGCGTCTGCGGTTACTTCCGACCAATGTTGGAGGATGCGCCAATCCTTGGACACCTTGAAAAGGTAACGATGTCCGGCGATCAGGAACGGATACGGAGCTGGGGTCGGGCAGAAAACTGCACGCTTTGGTTTTGAGCCGACCGGAAATATACCGAACTCCTCGTCGAGCGGCCAACTGCTGATGTCGACAACTTGATCCGGGGATTGATCGGGCATTCGGGCACCGCGTTCCTTACCCGCTTATTGGACACGTGTTGGACTTGGATTATAGCCTGCCAGCTAAGCCATTGAAATCATTGGCGCGCCCTACGGGACTCGAACCCGTGTTACCGCCGTGAAAGGGCGATGTCCTAGACCGCTAGACGAAGGGCGCGATGAAAACGCGAAAGCGCTTTGCTAAAGCGCGCGACATATAGAGGGCTTTGGCCTATAGCGCAATCGCTTCAGATTGAAGCGATTGCGCTCTAGCATTTTGATTGAGCATGATCTTTTCGGAAAAGCGGTTTCCACTTTTCCGGATCATGCTGTAGCGGCAAGCGAGCTCCAGGTTCACCATTTTCCGGTATTGGGCATCGAGAGCCAGGGTTCCTTGGGCGGCAGCGCGGAGCCTTTCTGCAACAGCTCGATCGACTGCTTGTCGGGCGAGCGCACGAACGCCATGGTGCCGTCGCGCGGCGGCCGGTTGATGGTGACGCCCGCCTTCATCAATTTCTCGCACAGCGCATAGATGTCGTCGACCTCATAGGCGAGATGGCCGAAATAGCGCGCCTCGCCATAGTCCTCGCTGTCCCAGTTATAGGTGAGTTCGACCAGCGGCGCCTGCCGGGTGGCCGGTCCCTTGGCCACCAGCTCGCCGTCGCCGGCCGCCGCCAGAAAGACTAGCGTGTATTTATTCTTCTCGTCGACCCGCCGGCGCACTTCCTTCAGCCCGAGCTTGTTGCAATAGAAGTCGAGCGCGTCGTCGAGATTGCGCACGCGCAGCATTGTGTGCAGATACCGCATGGTAGGAACCTCCGCTGGTCGGACAATGGCAGTCGGCAAATGTCGCCAAGTCAAGTGTCCGTCGGTAATGTAGGACATCGAACCGCGGGTATGAAGCTCGGCCACCAAGATGATCGCGCCCGATCTCGATAGTGCCATCGCGCGGCTCCAAGAGATGGTCGAGGAGGCCGGCATCATCCTACCGTTCACCGGGGCGGGCATATCGACCGAATGCGGTATCCCCGATTTCCGCTCGCCGGGCGGGCTATGGACCAAGCACCCGCCGATCCAGTTCGACGAGTTCCTCGCCAGCCAGGAGGCGCGCAACAAATCCTGGCGGCGGCGCTTTGCCATGCAAGATCAGTTCGGCGACGCCCGGCCGGGGCGCGGCCACCGCGCGGTCGCCAGCCTCTATCGTGCCGGCAAGGCGCCGGCCGTGATCACGCAGAACATCGACAATTTGCATCAAGCCTCGGGAATTTCGCCCGAACATGTCGTTGAATTGCACGGCAATACAACTTTTGCATTATGCCTGGATTGCAACGAACGCTACGAGCTGTCGTGGGTGCGCGCCCGGATGGACGCTGCGAATGGTTGCGCGCCCGACTGTCCGGCTTGCGGCGGCTTCATCAAGACCGCGACCGTCTCGTTCGGTCAGGCGATGCCCGACGCCGCCATGCGGCGCGCCCAGGATCTTGCGCAGTCCTGCGATCTGTTCCTGGCGATCGGCTCCTCGCTCGTGGTCTGGCCGGCCGCCGGGTTTCCCCTGGTGGCGAAACGCAACGGCGCGCGGCTTGCCATCATCAACCGCGAATCGACCGAATTCGACGACATCGCCGACCTTGTCGTACGTCAAGACATCGGCACCGTGCTCGCGCCCTTTATCCTCTACTGACGGAAATCCACTTTGTGCACAGGCGGTGGAAGCTTTTAGCGCAGTGTTGCATTTTTGCCCTTTCGCATCGGATTGTCGGTGTTATCTTCGATTCGCGAGATTCGTGATGCGCCCGCAGGGCGCCAGCACAGAAGCGGCGGCGGCCACGGGTCATGGCGTCGGACGGGATCGAACAAAAATCATCGAAGCCGGGCGCCGGTCCCGACGTCGCTCTTGCCGACGAAACTTCGCCGCGCGTCATCGAAGTGTCCGGCGTCATCAAGTGGTTCGACGTCGCCAAGGGCTACGGCTTCATCGTCCCCGACAACGGCATGGCCGACGTGCTCTTGCACGTGACGTGTTTGCGGCGGGACGGCTATCAGACGGCCTATGAAGGGTCTCGGGTTGCCTGCGAGGTTTTGGCGGGGCCCAAGGGCCTGCAGGCCTTCCGGGTTCTTTCCATCGACGAATCGACGGCGATCCATCCGGCGCAGATGCCGCCGCCGCGAACCCATGTTACGGTGGCGCCCACGAGCGGTCTCGAACGGGCACAGGTCAAATGGTTCAATCGGCTGCGTGGCTTCGGCTTCCTGACGCGGGGAGAGGGGACACCGGATATTTTCGTTCACATGGAGACGTTGCGCCGCTTCGGCATGACCGAACTGCGCCCCGGTCAGTTCGTCCTGGTGCGTTACGGGCCGGGACCGAAGGGCCTGATGGCGGCCGAGATTCGTCCCGAGAGCGGCCCGCTCGGTCCCGCTTCCCACTAGCGCGCGCCGCCCTACGCGCATTGCGGTTCATTCGAGCGGTGCGCCTTACCGCAATCGTGCTGGTCATCGCCGGCTGCGCGGTCGTCGACGCTCGCGCACCCGCGCCCGCGGCGGTACAGGATACGATCGAGATCGTTACCGGTTCGGGCGTGCGCGCCTTTGCCGTCGAACTGGCGACCAACGACGCCGAACGCGAGCGCGGACTGATGTTCCGGAAGGAACTGCCGGAAGGTCACGGCATGCTGTTCGATTTTCAGACCGATCAGCCGGTCAGCTTTTGGATGCACAATACCTACATCCCGCTCGACATGATCTTCATCCAAGGCGACGGCCGCATCCTGCGCATTGCGGAAAACACCCAGCCGATGTCGAATGCCCTCATCCCATCCGGCGGTCCGGTGCGCGCCGTGCTGGAAGTGATTGCCGGCACCGCGCGCAAGTTCGGCATCGCGCCGGGCGACCGGGTTACCGGATCGATCTTCGGCAACGCCCGTTAAGCGCATCGCAAATTTGCCCGGCTTGCTGGAAGCACGCGAACCGTGTATCGAGAGCCGCTTCCAGCGGGGTATAGCGCAGTCTGGTAGCGCGTCTGCTTTGGGAGCAGAAGGTCGCAGGTTCGAATCCTGCTGCCCCGACCACTCGCCTACGCTTCGCTACGGCAGGCGAGCCCACCAACGCGGAGAAGAGTTCGCGCATGACCGCCCGAATCTACAAGCCAGCCCGCACGGCTATGCAATCGGGCACCGCCAATACCAAGGAATGGGTGCTGGATTATGAACCCGAGCAGCCGCGCGAGGTCGAACCGCTGATGGGCTGGACAAGTTCAAGCGACATGAAACAGCAAGTGCGGCTTTACTTCGACACCAAGGAAGAGGCCATCGCCTATTGCGAGCGCAACGGCATTGCCTATGAAGCGTTCGACGCCAAGCCGCCGAAGCGGCCGCGCATCTCCTATTCCGACAATTTCGCTTACACGCGGCGCGGCGCCTGGACCCATTGACGGGCACGATCCCGAAAAAGACCTGTCCTCGGACTTGATCCGTGGACGGGCTTCGGTTTCCCGCCTTCGCGAAGCCCGCTTCCACCTACGCGCTCCGCGCTCTAACCCTCCGTAGCTTGCATAGCGAGCGTAGGCGGGTCGGCGGGCGAAGGTCGGACGAGATCATGCCCAACGAAAAGTTCGGACAGTTTAGGCTTGCCGCTTCGCCATGACCGGTTGAACAGGGGCGGCCGGCCGCGGCGGCGGGCTGGTGCGCTGGCGAAGCAGCGAGATGAATCGCTCCTCGGGCATCGGCTGACCAAGCAGAAAGCCCTGGCCGTAGTCGCAGCCCATGCTGATCAGCGCGAGCGCATCGGAGGCCTTTTCGATGCCGACCGCCACGGCGACGCTGCCGAAATTGTGGGCGAGGTCGATGACGGTCTTGCACAGCGGAGCATTGACCTTGTCGGTGCCGCAATCGGCCACGAAGGCGCGATCGAGCTTGAGTTCGGCAAACGGCAAATCCTTGAGCCGCACCAGCGAAGAATAGCCGCGGCCGAAGTCGTCGATGGCAAGCTTGACGTCGAGGTGCTGCAATTTTTTCGTGATGTCGTGGGCCAAGGCCAGATCGGTGACAATTTGCTCTTCGGGAACATCGATGACCAGACCCGGCCACTTTTCGAACTGCGACCGGTAGGTCTGCACGATGTCGGCGATGGCCAGCTTCACCAGGGCGGCGACGGGTACGTTGATCGCCATCCGCAAAACGACGCCGAGCTTGGCGAAATTGAGAGCGGCTTTCAACGCCGTGGACAAGGCCCGCTCGGACAGCGTGAGTAGACTCGAATCCTTGGCGCCTGGCATGAACGCGCCCGGCAGCAGGACGCCGTGGATGGGATGGCGCGCGCGGGCATAGGCTTCGGCGCCGACGAGCTGTTTCCGCCGCAAATCGATCTTCGGCTGGTACCAGAATTCGATCCAGCCATTCGCCAAGGCCTCGTCGATATCGATGCGGCCGGCGACCGCCGGCGGATGACCGAGCTTAAGGTCCTGAAGCAATTTCACGATCACATTGGTCTCGAATGGCTTTCGTAGCGCCGGCAGCATTTGCAGGTGCTGTTGCTCGCCGATGTTTTTGACATGCGCCAGTACCGCCGAGCCGCGGTTGCTCATGAGCTGCACTTGTCCGCGATACTTGCTGCCGCCGAGCGCAACGACACAACCGATCGCCTCGGCCGATTCGAGAGGGATGTCGAGAAAGACGAGATCGGGTATGCGGCGCGTCAGCGCCTGATGCATCCCCTGGCCATCGGCGAACTCCTCGGTATCGATGCCTGAGCCATGCAAAATGAGCGACAGGAAATGGCGGATGTTGCAGTCACTGTCGATGACGAAGCAGAGCGGGGTGCGCGCTCTGCCTAGCTCGGTCGCCACGACAGGCGTGGCGGCAGATGATTGCGCCGGCTTTGCGTTCATGGCCTTGGTCGATCCGGCCGCCCTGGCGGGATGAGGCGTCATTAACGGGATCAGGCATCATTGATGGAAATCCTTAATCTGCGGTTTCAGCCGTACCGCAGCGGGACAAAGCAATACACGGACGGAACCCGGTTAATGGCCGCGACTTGTCTGTGGAATGGGCTGCGATCAACGCAAATTCCTCGCCGCAGCGGCCGAAAGTGCGGGCTCCGGACACGCTGCGCAATTATTGGGGCTTCGGCTCGGAACGGATTATCCGCGGCTATCAAACGGTCGAATAGAGATTCGGTTTAAGCATGATCTTTTCCGACTTTGCTTCGCTCGCCGACCCGCCTACGCTCGCTATGCAAGCTACGGAGGGTTTGAGTTCACCGACCCTCCTACGCTCGCTATGCAAGCTACGGAGGGCTTGAGTCCACCGACCCTCCTACGCTCGCTGTGCGAGCTACGGAGGGTTTGAGTTCACCGAAGCGCGGAGCGCGTAGGTGGAAGCGCGGAGCGCGTAGGTGGAAGCGCGGAGCGCGTAGGTGGAAGCGCGGAGCGCGTAGGTGGAAGCGGACTTCGCGAAGGCGGGAGACCGGCATCCATCCACGGATCAAGACACGATGTCGTGACCGCGCCGCGTTGCGGCGTGGCGACAATTGTGATTGGCGCGTGTTGCTGTAATTGACCTAAG
Source organism: uncultured Alphaproteobacteria bacterium (assembly GCA_963823225.1). Lineage (GTDB taxonomy): Bacteria > Pseudomonadota > Alphaproteobacteria > Rhizobiales > Xanthobacteraceae > BOG-931. Next base: position 1,119,663 of record CAWGKM010000003.1, read on the forward strand.
AATTGGCCGGTGCCGCGTCCCGCGGCGTCAGACGCCCGTTGGAGGAAACTGAGATGGCACGCATTACGTTGGCGAGCACTTTGGTGTTGGGAGCGGTGCTAGTTGGGAGCGGCCTGGCGCGGGCCGCCGAACCGGCCGTTGCCATTCCTGCTCCGACGCTCGACGCGACGGCGCCGGCCGGCGGCGGCTTGCAGACCGCCGTTCTCGCCGGCGGCTGCTTCTGGGGCATGCAGGCGGTCTATGAGCACACCAAGGGCGTGACGCAAGCGGTGTCCGGCTATGCCGGGGGCCAGAAAGACACGGCGCATTACGAGATGGTCGGCACCGGCCGGACCGGACACGCCGAGTCCGTTTCGGTGACGTTCGATCCACGCGAGATTTCCTACGGAAAAATTCTGCAAATTTATTTTTCCGTCGCGCATAATCCGACCGAGCTTAATTACCAGGGGCCCGATGTCGGCAGCCAATACCGTTCCGCCATCTTCTATGCCAATGACGAGCAGAAGCGGATCGCCGGCGCCTATATCGCCCAGCTTGAACAGGCGCATCTGTTCGATGCGCCGATCGTGACCAAGCTCGAGCCGTTATCGGGGTTCTATCCGGCCGAGGACTATCATCAGGATTTTGCAGTGGTGCACCCGACCTATCCCTATATCGTGTTCAACGACCTGCCGAAGGTAGCGAATTTGCAGCGCCTGTTCCCGGCTATGTATCGCGATACCCCGGTCACCGTCATGGCGTCGAGCAAGCCGAGCCAATAATCGTTGCCCGGGCCCGGTGGGAGAGGGCTCCAACCCGTGGCCTCTTCACTATAGCCATTGGCCGCGCTCCGAAGTATCGTTGGCGAAGGAGAGGGGGGAACGACACGCCCGCTCCGCAAAAACGAGGAAACGGGGAGAAAAGCCATGGCTACGGCGACGTACGGGGCAATGCCCGCGGCCGAACACAGCGCGCAGCTGCGGAAAGCCGTCATCGCATCGACGGTCGGCACGGCGATCGAGTGGTACGACTTCTTTCTTTACGGCACGGCGGCCGGTCTTGTCTTCGGCAAGCTCTACTTTCCCAACGAGGACGCGCTGACGGGGACTCTTCTTGCTTTCTCAACGTATTTTATCGGCTTCGTCGGCCGGCCGATCGGCGCCGCGATTTTCGGCCATTACGGCGATCGTATCGGCCGCAAGGCGACGCTGATCGCGACGCTGTTGTGCATGGGAATTGGAACGTTCTTGATCGCCTTCGTGCCAACCTACGCCTCGATCGGCATTTGGGGCGCGGTCATTCTGACCGTGCTGCGCGCGATCCAAGGCATCGGCGTCGGCGGCGAATGGGGCGGCTCGGTACTCTTGTCGATGGAATGGTCGCGCACGCAAGGCCAGCGCGGTCTGGTGGCCTCGTGGCCGCAATTCGGCGTGCCTTGCGGATTGCTGTTGTCGAACTTCGCGATCCTTGCGTTCAGCGCCTGGGCGGGCAGCGACTTTGCGGTTTGGGGTTGGCGAATTCCGTTCGCGCTGTCGATCATCCTGGTCGGCATTGGGTTGTGGATACGTCTCGGCATCCTCGAGACTCCGGTATTCAAGCAGATCCTGGACACCAGGAAGATCGAGAAGACCCCGGTCCTCGAAGTCATCCGCAAACAGCCGAAGGAGATTATCCTTTCGGCCTTGCTTCGGATGTCCGAACAGGCGCCGTTCTACGTGTTCACCGCCTTCGTCTTCGCCTATGCGGTCGGCACCCTGAAAATGGATCGAAACTTCATCCTGACCGCGGTGATGGCGGCGGCTTGCCTGTCGTTCTTCACCATCCCGTTGGCCGGGCATATCTCGGACCTGATCGGCCGCAAGAAGATGTATCTGATCGGCGTCGTCGTCATGGGCCTGTTCGGATTCCTGTATTTCGGCATGGTGGACACGGCGATCCCGTCGGCGGTGTTCATCGCCATCGTGCTCTCGCTCATTCCGCACGATCTGCAATACGGACCGCAGGCGGCGTTCATCGCCGAATCGTTCACGCCGAACCTGCGTTACAGCGGCTCTTCGCTCGGCTATCAGCTGGCATCGATCATCGCCGGCGGTCCGGCGCCGATCATCGCCACCGCGCTGTTCGCCACTTATCACACCGGCTATGCGATCGCGATCTACATTGCCGCCTGCGCCGTCATCAGTCTGGTAGCGGCTGCGTTCATGCCCGACTACACCGGCCAGGATATTTCGGCGGAAGCCTACGTCGAGGACTGACGGTTGATGGCAAGGTCGTCCCGGGGCCCAGGGCCCCGGGATGATGTTTTCTAGAGCACCGCGCCGCTCTGCGGATCGATCAGGTGCATGCGGTCCATGTCTGCATAGAGCCGCATCGATTCGCCCGGGCCGGCGGCGCTGCCGGGATCGACGCGGCCGCAGACTTCCTGACCGTCGACGGTGAAGAACACCATCGTCTCCATGCCCATCGGCTCGACGACGTCCAGCGTCGCCGTGAACTCGCAATTCTGGTCGCGATCGTTGCGGCGCGGCTCGGTGATGTGCTCGGGTCGTAGCCCGAAGATCAGTTCCTTGCCGGTCAGCGGCTGCAAGCGGCCCGATTGCGCGGCCGGCACCGGCAGGCTGACCTTGTCGGAAATGCGCACGCGCAGCCCGGCGCCGTTCTGCTCCAGGCGGCAGCGGATGAAATTCATCGCCGGCGAGCCCATGAAGCCGGCGACGAAAAGCGTTTTCGGATGATGATAGAGCTCTTGCGGGGTCGCGATTTGCTCGATGCGGCCGTTATTCATGACCACGACGCGGTCGGCGAGCGTCATCGCCTCGACCTGGTCGTGGGTGACGTAAACCGTGGTGGTCTTCACCAACTGATGCACGCGCTTGATTTCGGTGCGCATCTGAACGCGCAGCTTGGCATCGAGGTTCGACAGCGGCTCGTCGAACAGAAAAACTTTCGGATTGCGCACGATGGCGCGACCCATCGCCACGCGCTGGCGCTGGCCGCCGGACAGCGCCTTCGGCTTGCGATCGAGCAGCTCGGTGATGTCGAGAATGCGCGCGGCATGGTCGACGCGTTTTTTGATTTCGTCCTTGGGGAATTTCCGCAGTTTCAATCCGAACGACATGTTCTCGAAGGCGGTCATATGCGGATAGAGCGCGTAGTTCTGGAACACCATGGCGATGTCGCGGTCCTTCGGCGGCAGGTCATTGACGATTTCGCCGCCGATAAAAATGTCGCCCGAGGTGACCTCCTCGAGGCCGGCAATCATGCGCAGCGTCGTGGACTTGCCGCAGCCCGACGGTCCGACCAGCACGACGAATTCGTTGTCGGGAATGTCGAGATTGATGTTGCGCACCGCTTCGACATTGTCGAAGCGCTTGACGACGTTACGCAACGCTACTTCCGCCATGGTCGGGACCCTTTCTCAGTCCTTGGCCTAGCCCTTGGTGGCGCCCGCGGTCAGGCCGGCGATGTAGTAGTCCATGAGGAACGCGTAGATCACGAGCGGCGGCGCTGCGGCCACGAGCGCGCCGGCCATCAGCATGCCCCACTTGTAGACGTCGGCGCGAATGAGGCTCGTCACCGTGCCGACGGTGAGAACCTGCTGGTCGGCCGAATAGAGAAACGCCATCGGATAGACGAATGCCGCCCACGACACGGTGAAGGCGAAAATCATCGCGGCGATGATGCCGGGCAGCGCCACCGGAATGAAGATCTTGGTGAGCATCTGCAGATGGCCGGCGCCGTCGATCAGCGCCGCTTCGTCAAGTTCCTTGGGGATCGACTGGAAATAGCCGATCATGATCCAGGTGCAGAACGGCACGGTCAGCGTCGGATAGACCAGCACCATGCCCCAATAGGAGTTGAGCAGACCGATGCGCCTTGACGATCTGAAACAGCGGAATGAACAGCAGCGTGTCGGGAACCAGATAGGTCAGGAAGATTCCCGTCGCCAGGATGCTCGAGCCCCAGAATCTCATCCGGCCGAGCGAAAAGGCGGCCAGCACGCTGACCACCATGGTGATCGCGACCACGCAGACCGTCACGATGACGGTATTCCTGAAAAAGATCAGAAAGTCGGTTTGCGTCAGCAGGATGCGGAATTGATCGAACGTGACGCCGTCGGCGATGATCCAGGGATTGGTCGCCATGCGCGCCACTTCGGCATCGCTCTTGAGCGCGGTGACGACCATGTAATACGGCGGGATGAGGAAAAAGATCGCGAAAATGACCAGGAACACGTAAGACGTGATCAGCGCCCAGCGCCGATTGCGGCGCAGGCTGGCGCGCAGACCGAAACCTTGGGTGGCGCCGCGGGCGACAAGTGCGGCCGTGCTCATCCGATCTCCCTGCCGCGCTTGCGTACGCCGCGCAGGATGAAGATCGCCGCGATGCCGAGGATCGGGAACATGAACAGCGACGTCGCGGCGCCGAGCGGCAGGTCGCCGGAGCGGATGCCGAGCATGAAGGCGTAGGTCGCGAACACATGCGTCATGTTGCGCGGACCGCCGGCGGTCATGATCTGCACGATGTCGAAGTTGGCGAAGGTGACGATCAGCGAGAACAGCACGGTGATGGCGATGATGTTGCGCATCATCGGCAGCGTGATGTGGCGGAATTTTTGCCAGGCATTGGCGCCGTCGATCGCCGCGGCCTCATAGAGCTGCTCGGGCACCGATTTGAGCGCCGCCAGATACATGATCAGAAAGAACGGCGCGCCGTACCAGACGTTGACCAGGATGACGGAAAAGCGCGCCCAATAAGGATCGCTCAGCCAGCCAATCTCGTCGTAACCGAGGCTTGAGAGAATGTAGTTGAAGGCGGAGTGGGTCGGATCGAACAGCCACCACCAGCCCAGCGACGACAACGCCAGCGGGATGACCCACGGCACCAGCAGCATGCCGCGCCACTTGCGCTGGCCCTTGGCCGGCAGATTGTTGATGAGGTGCGCGGTGATGAGCCCGATCAGCGCTTTGAAGAACACCGCGCTGAGCGCGAAGATCGCGGTCTGCTCGACCACCATCCGGAACACGTCGCGCGACAACAGGAAGCTGAAATTGCCAAGCCCGATGAAACGGGTCTGCGCCTTGTTCAGCATCGACAGATAGATCGAGTAGAACGCCGGATAGACGACGAGCCCGGCGACGATGACGATCAGCGGCAGGCACATCAGAAAGGCGATCGTCGAGCGCCGGCGCAGGAACAGCCGCAGGTTTTGCCGGGCGGAGGATTGCAGCCTGAGGCCTTGCAGCCCCGGAGACCATGTCTGGACGGTGTCTGCCATTGCTTTCTTGCCGATCCTTTGGATCAGCCTCCCGCCGCCATTGCATCATTACGCATGCCGGCCAAAGTGCTAATCGATTTTGGCCGGCATGCAGCTTGTATCGGTAACCGAAACGACGCTCAGGCGCGCAGCGTTCCCTTCGAGCTCGTTCTCGGCCCACTTGATCACGTCGTCGATCTTCTCGTTGCCCTGCGTGACCTTGGCGACCATGACGGTGTTGATCGCCTGGTTGTAGATCTGGGCGCCGACTTCGGAACGCGCCGGCGCGCCGGCGATCGAAGTCTGCTCGTCGCCGCGCGGCGGATAGCCGTAAACGGTGCCGAGCGGCGGCTCGACCGTCTTCCAGGTGGCGAGGTCGTACATGGTCTTGAACGACGGCAGGTCGTAACCGTACGACGCCTCGACCAGTTGAGCCACCGAGTCCTTCTGCGAGATATAGAGCAGCAGATCCTTCGCCGCTTGCTTGTTCTTCGAGAAGCTCCAGACGCCGTAGAATTGCGGCAACTGCCCGACGAAACGGCCCTTCGGGCCGCGCGGCATCGGATGGGTCCAGCAATTCGCCGCCACGCTTGGATTGTCGCGCTTGGCGACCGCCCAGGCGCTCGGCGGATTCATGATGCTCGAGCCCTTGCCGGAAATCAGCCAGCGGTTGTTGCCGGCGTCGTCCCAGGCGTAAACCTCCGGCGGGTTCACCGCCATCAGCTTCTTGAGGTATTCCAAGGCGGTGCGGGTCTCGTCGGAGTTGATCTTGATGTTGTCCTTGGCGTCGACCATCACCACGCCGAAGGAGTTGAAAAGCGCGCCGACCCAGTCGACCGCGTCGCTGGTCTGGCCCATCGGCAAGCCGACGGGGAAACCGGCTTTGTAGAGTTTTTGCGCGGAATCGAGATAGGTATCCCAGTTCCACGTTGCGATCTTCGCTTGATCCCATTTCGACTCGTCGGCCGGGAACATGTCGCGCACGTCGATGCCGGCATGTTGCTTATAGAGATCGAAGCGCGAGCAGCACGGCTTGACTTGGCTGCCGACCGCGGTCGGCACGCCGCGCCAGGTGCCTTTGATGCTGGCAAGATATTCGGCGACCGGGCTGATCGGGCCGTATTGCTTGATGAGCTGCCCTACGACGTCGTCGAGCGGCTCGAGCACGTTCTGGTGAATGCGGATGTTCCAGTCGCGATGCGACATGATGTCGTGACCGGTGCCGGCTTGCGCTTCGGCGGCGGCCGTCAGCTTGTCCTTTTCGCCTTGCGAGGTGATGTAGTCGATCGTGACCTCGCAATTGTTCTTCGCGCCCCACTCGTTGCAGAGTTTGGTCAGGGTGTTGTTGGCGCCGGGCACCCAATGGTCCCAGACGCCGAGCGCCAGCGAACCGGCGGCGTAACTGTCCTTGACATAGGGGGCGGCAATGGCGGCGACCGAACCAAGCGCCGCGCTTTTGAGGACATGGCGGCGGGTCGGGCGGGAACTGGCGAGTAACGCTGAGTTGGTCATCGTATCCTCCAAGGTATCCTCCGAGTCGGCGCCATGTTTATTCTTGGTCTTGGCTGGCGTGGCGGAAAACATACTCTGAACGCCGGGGGCAGGCTAGGGTGGCTTAGCCGCGCTTGGGATTGGGCCGGTCCACGGGCGTTCGTAACGGACGGAACTCAGTCAAGCAGCCATGGTGCCGACGCCGCCCGCGGCAGTGACAAGCCTTTGAAAATATTGGCGACCCGGGCGGGGCTGCCCCGATCAAATCATGTCGGCATGTTGCATCGGCAAACCGGCCTGGGGCTCAGCGCCACTTCGGGGCAGGCCGTCGTTGATGCGCCGTCAAACCGGTGGAAAGTTGCGGGCCAGCGCCTCGACCATCCGTTGCGCCACATCCGTCATCCTACTACGCGCCCGCCAGCCGAGTTTGCGGGCCGCCTTGGCGGGATTGCCTCGGCTGAATTGAATATCGGTGCGGCGAAACAACGCCGGATCGGAATCGACATGGCGGCGCCAGTCCAGTCCGACGGCGCTGAAAGCCGCAGCTGCAAACTCCTCCAGGCTGTGCATCTCGCCGGTGGCGACGACGTAATCGTCGGGTTCGCCGGCCTGTAACGTCAGCCACATCGCCTCGACATATTCGGGCGCCCAGCCCCAGTCGCGGCAGATATCCAGGCGGCCGAGGCGCAGCCGCTCCGGGCTGCCGGCCTTGATCGCAAGCGCGGCATCGACGATTTTGCGAGTCACATACCGAGCCGGGCGCAACGGCAATTCGTGATTGAATAGAATGCCGTTGCTGGCGAAGAAGCCGTGTTGCTCGCGATAGTTCACCACCAACAAATGCGCGGCAGCTTTAGCGATGCCGTAGGGGCTGCGGGGCCGGAACGGAAAACTCTCGTCGGCGGCCTGTTTGCCGATATCGCCGAAGCATTCGCCGGAACTGGCGTGATAAAATCGCGCGGTTTTCTTCACGAAGCGCATCGCCTCGAGAATGTTGAGTGTAGCAATAGTCATGCTACTCAGCGTCTCGGCCGGCTGGTCGAACGACAGACCGACAGAGCTTTGACCCGACAGGTAATAGATCTCGTCGGGGTCCGAAAGGGAGATCGCCTCCATGACGTTGCGGAAGTCGGCCGGCGCCATGGAGATTTTCTCCACGTCGGGCGCGATCTTCAATGTGCTTAGATTGTGGAATGACGAAGCATGCGCGTCGCGCGAAGTGCCGAAAACCTTGTAGTTCTTATCCAACAGCAGTTTTGCCAGATAGGCGCCGTCTTGACCGTTGACGCCGCAAATGAGTGCACGTTTTTGTCGCGAGTTCATGCCGATATCGCGTTGTTGCAATGGAAGCGCGCCGCAATGACGAGGCCTGCGCTCATTAAAACATCTCCCTCACGCCGCTTGACGTTGTATCACGATACATCTGCGCTCCAAGGCCACTCGGGGGTTGCAGTTTTCACAGCACCCAGCCGATATAGTGGGTCGGCACCGGAAGTCGATTGCGGAGTGCGCGTGTGACCGATCGCGGTGCCGGTCGAGTCATCTTTGACGTCACCACATCCATGCGCGCGACGCCATGGCTCGGCTTGCCTCCGTTCAAACGTCTCACACCTGCCATGTCACTTGCGCGGAAGTAGGTTATCCAATTCGCCTGCTGCAAACCGCTCTCTGAGGCGCGTAAGATAAATTCCGACCGATTGAAGCAGGTCATAATGGTCGAGGTTCCTATGGACACTGATCAATTCGACGCGCTGATGCGCCTTGCTGAATTCCGCAACACGCGGATCGCTGACCGCCGGAGCCACGAATGGAAGGTGACCGTTGCGCTTTGGGCATTGTTAGCAGCAGGGATTATCGAACTTCGAATTCCGCGTTCAACTCCCACCCTCGCCATCTTCGCCATAGTTCTCTTTGGAGTGGTAGTCGCCCATGCGTTTCTATGGGTCGGCGATCATTGGCGGCAATCCAAAAAGGATATATTGATTTCGTTCTTTTACACTGACCGAGCGCACGACCTCGTGCTGCACCCGGCTGAGAATATTCTTGCCGTGCGCGGGGAAGCGCAACAAGCATGGCGTCGCAACATAGGGTGCTGCGAATTTCTATGTCAGGGTCGGTGCTGGGCCCAAAACCTAACCACGTTCTTCCTCGCCGCCGGGCTATGGCTTGCTAGCGCATGCGACCTTGCCACGCGTTGATCCGCGGCGCGCATTGAATCTAGTCGCGCCGCACTTTCAATCCCGATGGTTTCTGACCTGTCCCTAAAAACTGTCCCTACTCTCCCTGACATACCAGCTAAGTCGTTGATTTTATTTATTGGCGACCCCGGCAGGATTCGAACCTGCGACCTTCAGCTTAGAAGGCTGTTGCTCTATCCCCTGAGCTACGGGGCCGCACGCGCCGATCATATAATAAAATCGTCGCCCAAATGCCGGGTTAAATCGCGCCGCCGGCAGCGACCAGACCCGACGGTGAACGAAGTCTGCGCGCGCCGGCCGCGCCGGTTCGGCCACGACCTCGACACGATCTTTGCCTCAACTTGACTGGTGGGCCAAAATTACGCCCATGGGAGGGCTTCACCGATGTTTTCGTTTTTCCGCGCCGGCACTATGGCGGCGGCCGCCGCTTGCCTGGCCGTTGTGGCTTTTTCCGCGCGCGCCGCGGACAAACCGTTTACCAACGACGATCTCGCCAACAGCGCGGTCGAGCTTGAGGCCCAGATCAAGTCGGACGCCGGCGTAGCGACAAAACCGGTCGATCAGCTTCGCCGCGATGCCGACGCCGCTTTTTCGAAGAACGATTTCCGCTCCGGCATGACGATCCTGGGACAGATCGTTGCGGCGGTCCCGGCGGACGCGACGACCTGGCTGCGCCTGGCGCGGACCATTCAGCAAATCCGTCCCGCCGACGACCGCGAGCGCGCGATGCTGCTCGAGCGCGCGTCGACCGCCGCCTATATCGCCTATCAACGAACCGCCGATCGCAACCAGGAAGCCGACGGCTTGGCGTTCCTCGGCACGCTGTTGAGCCAGCGCCGGCTGTGGCGGCCGGCGCTCGACGCGCTGCGGCTGTCGCTCGAACTGCGCGAAGTAGCCGACGTGCGCGGCCAATATGAGCGGTTGCGCGACCAATACGGCTTCCGCGTGCTCGATTACACCGTTGACGCCGATACTGCCTCGCCGCGGGCCTGTTTCCAATTTTCGGAAGACCTGCCGGCGCGCACCGACTTCTCGCCTTATGTCGTTCTCGCCGGTACCGATAAGCCGGCGCTGTCGGTCGCCGAGAAACAGCTCTGCGTCGAAGGTCTGCAACACGGCGAACAGTACACCGTGACATTGCGTGCCGGCCTGCCATCGACGGTGCACGAGACGCTGTCGAAATCGTCGGATTTCGCGATTTATGTGCGCGACCGTAAGCCCTTTGTGCGTTTCTCCACTTCGGCCTACGTGCTGCCGCGCGTCGGCCAGCAGGGTATTCCCGTCATCAGCGTCAACACCCGCGGCGTCGCCATCGAAATTTACCGCGTCGGCGACCGCAGTCTGATCGACACGATCGCCGGCGCCGGTTACGCGAATGGCGATTTCCAGCGGAGCCTTGACCGCTACGACGTCAATCGGCTGGCAAAATCGCGCGGCGTTGCCGTGTGGAAGGGCCAGCTCGCGGTCGATGCGGGGCCGCTCAATGCCGAGGTTACGACTGCGTTTCCGGTCGACCAGGCGATGGGCGAACTGAAACCCGGCGTCTATGTGATGGTGGCGCAGCCGCAGGAAGACAAGAACCTCGACAACGACTACGATTCGCTTGCGACCCAGTGGTTCATCGTCTCCGATCTCGGCCTGACCGCGTTCTCCGGCAACGACGGCATCCACGTTTTCGTCAACTCGCTGGCGACGGCGCAAGCGAAGAACGGCATCGAGCTGCGGTTGATCTCCCGCGGCAACGAGGTTTTGGCCACCCGTCACACCGACGCCGCCGGTCGGGCGCTGTTCGAAGCGGGGCTTGCGAACGGGGAGGGCGCTTCCGCTCCCGCGCTGTTGGCCGCGGCCGATCCGCAGGGAGATTACGCGTTCCTTAATCTGCGGACGCCCGGTTTCGATCTGACCGATCGCGGCGTTGCCGGCCGCCCGGCGCCGAACGGCCTCGACGCTTTTGTCTATGCCGAGCGCGGCGTCTATCGTTCGGGCGAGACGGTTTATCTGACCGCGCTGTTGCGCGACGCGCAGGGTGTCGCCGCGCTCAATGTGCCGCTAACGCTCGCGGTCGAACGGCCCGATGGCGTCGAGTTCAAGCGCGCGGTCGTTGCCGATGAGGGCTTGGGCGGTTACAGCCTGGCCTTACCGATCAACGCCTCGGCGCCGACCGGCACCTGGCACGTGCGCGCTTTCACCGATCCGAAGCGCGCCGCCGTCGGCGAAACGAGCTTTCTGGTCGAGGATTATGTCCCCGATCGGATCGCGTTCGATCTGACTTCGCCGTCCGGACATATTGCCCAAGACGCGCCCGCCGAAATGGATGTCGCCGGGCACTTTCTCTATGGCGCGCCGGCGGGGAATCTGGGCCTCGAAGGCGACATGACGATCGCGCCCGCCCAAGAGCGGTCGGGCTTTGCCGGCTATCAGTTTGGGCTCGCCGACGACGAGGTCGAAGCCACCCGGCAGTCGCTCGACGATCTGCCGTCGACCGACGCGGCGGGCAATGCGAAGTTTTCCGTCAATCTCGACAAGCCGCCGTCGAGCACGCATCCGCTCGAAGCGCAAATCGCCGTGCGCCTGAGCGAAGCCGGCGGCCGCGCCGTCGAGCGCAAGCTCACTTTGCCGGTGACGCCGAGCGGCAACATGATCGGCATCAAGCCGTTGTTTTCGGGCCGCTCGCTCGCCGACGGCGCCAGCGCCAATTTCGACGTGATCGTCGCCGCGCCCGACGGCACCGCCGTCGCCCAGAACGGCCTGCACTACCAGCTTTTGCGGATCGACACGCGCTATCAATATTATAAGCGCGACGGCGACTGGAATTTCGAGCCGGTCAAGACGACCACCCGCGTCGCCGACGGCACCGTCGACGCCACGCCCGACAAAGCGGCGCGGATTTCTTTGCCGGTGAATTTCGGCCGCTACCGGCTCGACGTTTCGACGTCCGAACCGAATGGGCCCGAGACTTCGGTGGACTTCGACGCCGGCTGGTATGTCGAAGCCAATGCCGATACGCCCGATATGCTCGAAGTGGCGCTCGACAAGCCGCAATATCGTCCGGGCGACACCATGACGGTCGCCGTGACCGCGCGGACGGCCGGCCGCGTCACGCTCAACGTGATCGGCGATAAGCTGCTCGCCAGCCAGACCGCCGACGTCAAGGAAGGCGTCGCGCAGTTGAAAATGCCGGTCGGCCGCGATTGGGGTTCCGGCGCCTATCTCGTTGCGACTTTGCGCCGGCCGCTCGATGCGCCGGCACGGCGCATGCCCGGCCGCGCCATCGGCGTGCAATGGTTTTCCATCGATCGCGCGGCAAAGACGCTCACCGTCGATCTTAACGCGCCGCCGCTGTTGCGGCCCAATTCGAGCTTGCACGTTCCGATCAAGGTCGAGGGGCTCGCGTCCGGCGAAGCGGCGAAGATCGTGGTCGCCGCCGTCGATGTCGGAATTCTCAATCTGACAAATTACAAGCCGCCGTCGCCCGACGATTACTATCTCGGCCAGCGTGCGCTCGCGGCGGGAATCCGCGATCTCTATGGCGAGCTGATCGACGGCATGCAGGGCGGCCGCGGTCAAATTCGCAGCGGCGGCGACGAAGGCGCGCAATTGCAAAGTAGTCCACCGGTCGGGCCGCCGATCGCGCTTTATTCCGGCCTCGTCGGCGTCGGCAAGGACGGCAGCGCCGAGGTCGCGTTCGACGTGCCCGACTTCGAAGGAACCCTTCGCGTCATGGCGGTGGCTTGGAGCAAGGACAAAGTCGGCCATGCCACGGCCGACGTCACCGTGCGCGATCCCGTCGTGCTTTCGGCGACTCTGCCGCGCTTCCTTTTGCCCGGCGACCGTTCGACGGTTCATCTCGACCTCGACAATGTCGAAGGAGCGCCCGGCGATTACACGATCGCGGTGTCGACCGCGGATACGGTTATTGCCGGCGCCGGTGCGACGCAAAGACTCACCTTGCGCGCCACGGAGCGCGGCGCCGTCACGGTGCCGATCATTGCCGGCGCCGCAGGCAGCGGCGCCGTCAAAGTAAATGTCGCCGGACCGGCGGGCTTCGCGCTGGAGCGGAATTTTGTGCTTGCGGTGCGTTCGCCCTCGCAGATCGTAGCGCGCCGCACCGTGCAACCGCTCGCCAAGGGCGACAGCCTGACGCTGTCGGACGACATGTTCGCCGATCTCGTTCCCGGCACCGGCGCGGTTTCGATCTCGGTCGGCGCCTCCACGGCGCTCGATGCGGCAAGTCTCCTTGCCGCCCTCGATCGTTATCCGTACCGCTGCTCGGAGCAGATTACGAGCCGCGCCATGCCGCTCCTCTATCTCAGCGACCTCGCGAGCCAGGCGCATCTGGCGCTCGATAGCGGCGCCGAAGCGCGTATCCGCGGTACCATCGATGCGCTGTTGACGCGTCAGGGCGGCAATGGCTCGTTCGGCCTGTGGAGCGCCGGTGGCGACGACGTCTGGCTGGATTCCTACGTGACCGATTTTCTCACGCGCGCCCGCGAACACAAATTTGCCGTGCCGGACACAGCGTTCAAGCTGGCGCTCGATCGGTTGCGCAATGCCGCCGCCGATCTCACCGACCCCGGCAAGAACGACGGCGCCGACCTTGCTTATGCGCTCTATGTGCTGGCGCGCAACGGCGCGGCGCCGATCGGCGATTTGCGCTACCTCGCCGACGCCAAGCTCGATGCGCTGACGACCCCGATTGCCAAGGCGCAACTCGCCGCCGCGCTCGCCATGGTCGGCGATCGCGCGCGCGCCGAGCGTGTCTATGCGGCGGCGCTCGCGGCCATCGGCGCAGAGCCGCGGCCCGACCTTGCCGGCCGTCACGATTACGGCTCGACCTTGCGCGACGCGGCGGCGCTGGTGACGTTGGCGGCCGAAGGCGGCGCCGGCGACGCGACCGTGCAAGCCGCCGTGCAGCGGGTCGAAGGCGCGCGCGCGTCGCTGCGCCCGACCTCGACGCAGGAAGATGCCTGGCTCTTGCTTGCGGCGAGCGCGATCGCCAAGGACGCCGGCAAAATATCGCTCGACGTCAACGGCGAGGGGATGACCCAGCCGCTCTACCGCACATTTCCTGCTGGCGCGCTGAAGGCGCCGGTACGGGTGGCGAATACCGGAGACGTCGGGGTGAAAGCGGTGGTGACGGTCACCGGGGTGCCAGTGACGCCTGAGCCGGCAACGGAGAACGGGTTCAAGATCGAGCGTCAAAACTACACGCTCGACGGCGACCCCGTGGATACGGCGCAGGTCGAGCAGAACAGCCGCCTTGTCGTGGTGTTGAAAATCACCGAGGCGCAGCCGCAATTCGGCCGCGTCATCGTCGCCGATTATCTGCCGGCCGGATTCGAGATCGACAATCCGCACCTGGTTTCGTCCGGAGATACCGGCACGCTGCCGTGGTTCACCGATGCGGCGGAACCGGTGAGTACCGAGTTTCGCGACGACCGCTTCACCGCCGCCTTTGAGCGCAAGAGCGGCGATCCCGCCGTGTTCAGCGTGGCCTATGTGGTGCGCGCGGTTGCGCCCGGTAAATATGTGCGGCCGCAGGCGAGCGTCGAAGACATGTATCGTCCGGACCGCTTCGGCCGCACCGACAGCGACAGCGTCGAAGTTTTGGCCGGAAAATGACGGGTAAGAAAATACGCTTGGCGGTGGCCGCGGCGTCGCTCGCCTGCCTTGCGCTATCGGCGGTCGCGGTCTGGTGGATCGCCGCGCTCGGCCCGGCGCCGCTCGGCAAGGATATCGAGTTCTCGACGCGCGTCCTCGATCGCAACGGTCGGCTGTTGCGCGCCTATGCCACCAGCGACGGCCGCTGGCGCTTGCCGGCGACGGTCGCCGACGTCGATCCGCGATTCTTCGATGTGCTGTTCGCTTACGAAGATAAGCGCTTCCGCACGCACCATGGCGTCGATCCGCTGGCGCTCGCGCGTGCGGCGCTGCAATTGGCGACGCACGGCCGCATTCTCTCCGGCGGTTCGACGCTGACCATGCAGGTGGCGCGCTTGCTCGAACCGCGCCGTGAACGGACATTTGCGGCAAAGCTCCGCCAGATCGTGCGTGCCGTCGAGATCGAGCGCGTGCTGACCAAGGACGAGGTGCTCTCGCTCTATCTCAGCCTGGCGCCCTATGGCGGCAATCTCGAGGGCATCCGCGCCGCTTCGCTTGCCTATTTCGGCAAGGAGCCGCGACACTTGTCGCTCGGCGAGGCGGCGCTGCTGGTCGCTTTGCCGCAATCCCCCGAACAGCGGCGGCCGGACCGCTCGGTCGAGGCGGCGCGCCAAGCGCGCGATCGCGTGCTTGACCGCTTTGCCGCAACCGGCCTCGTACCGGCCGACGAGATCGCGCTCGCCAAGGCTGAGCGGGTGCCATCGGCGCGCCATTCCATGCCGATGCTGGCGCCGCACGCGGCCGACGAGGCGAGGGCGCAAGCCCCGGCCGAGCGCGAGCTTTGGCTCACCATCGATGCCGATCTGCAGAATAATCTGGAACGGCTGGCGCGCGAGCGCGTGCACGCGCTGGCCGCGGCGCTCGATCCCGCTATCTCGCTCGCGATTTTTGCCGTCGACAATGCGACGGGCGAGGTTTTGGCGCAAATCGGCTCACCCGCTTATTTCGACGAGCGCCGCGCCGGGCAAGTCGATATGACGCACGCGCTGCGCTCGCCCGGCTCGACGCTGAAGCCCTTCATCTACGGTCTGGGTTTCGAGGACGGTTTCATCCACCCCGAGACCTTGATCGAAGATCGGCCGGAAAGCTACGGCGCCTATGCGCCGAAAGATTTCGATTTTTCCTTCAAGGGGACGGTCACGGTCCGTGCGGCGTTGCAGTTCTCGCTCAACCTGCCCGCCGTCGCCGTGCTCGACCGGGTCGGCGCCAGCCGCCTCGCCGCACGCCTGACGCAGGCTGGCGCCACACTCGCGCTGCCGCAGGGCCAAGCGCCCGGTCTCGCCATCGGCATCGGCGGAGAGGGAGTAAAACTTTCCGATTTGGTGCTGCTTTACTCGGGGATCGCGCGTCTCGGCACGGTGTTGCCGCTGCGCGAACGTTTGGCAACATCCGTGCCGTACGGCCGCCGCCTGATGGATCCGGTCGCCGCCTGGTACCTAAGCGATGTGCTATTGGGGTCGCCGCCGCCGGAAAACGGCGTCGCCGGACGCATCGCGTTTAAGACCGGCACCAGTTACGGCTACCGCGATGCTTGGTCCGTCGGCTTCGACGGCAAGCATACGATCGGCGTCTGGGTCGGCCGGCCCGACGGCGCGCCCGTGCCGGGTCTGGTTGGGCGCACGGCGGCGGCGCCGATCCTGTTCGATGCTTTCGCCCGCTTCGGCACGGCGATGGCTCAATTGCCGCCGCCGCCGGCGGGCGTGCTCGTCGCATCGAATGCCAAACTACCGCCGCCGCTGCGGCAGTTTCAGCCGGGCCGGCTTGCCGGCGAAACGGCGCGGATGCGGTTGCACATTATCTTTCCGCCCGATGGCGCGCTTCTCGATCGGTCCACCACCGACGGCAAGCCCGATCCGGTGGCGCTCAAAGTGACCGGCGCCGTCGCGCCGCTCACTGTGTTCGTCAATGGCGTTCCAGTGCCGGGAGAGAAGCGACAGGGCCTGTTCTTCAATCCCGATGGACCCGGATTTTCGCGGGTGACCGTGATGGATGCCTCGGGAGCCGCCGACAGTATTGTCGTTCGCCTCGACGACGGCGCGGCGGCATCGCCACGGTCAATACCGGGGGCAACGGCGCGCTAAGGCCACCGCAGCGCCTTGCCGGTCCTTTCGCGGCAAGGCGATTTTCATTATTGTCGGCTGGCAGTTAGGGACACATGCCGGAACCTCCGCGGTGGGTTCGATGCGGGCTGTGGGCCGGTTTTCCGAGAAGATCATGCGCCATCGATGGTCGCAAACGACATGAGCACGACCAGCGGCTGGGCATCGCGGTCCTATTGGCCAGCCAGGGGCTTTGCCGCGCTTTTCGATTATGCCGCGGGCTCGCACCGGCGCGCGGCGGTGGTGCTGGTGGTGGTGTCGCTCCTCGCCTTCCTGCCGGGATTTTTTCAGATTCCGCCGGTTGATCGCGATGAGGCCTATTTCGCGCAAGCCACCAAGCAGATGATCGAAACCGAAGACTATGTCGACATCCGCTACCAGGACGACGTGCGCTACAGAAAGCCGGTCGGCATCTATTGGCTGCAGGCGGCCGCGGTGAAGGCGGCGAGTGCGCTCGGACTTGCCAATGCCAGCACGACCATTTGGCTCTACCGCATGCCGTCGCTATTCGGAGCGATCGGCGCCGTTTTGGCCACCTATTGGTGCGCGCTCGCTTTCGTCAGCCGGCGCGGCGCGATTTTGGCCGCTTTGATGATGACGGGCTCGACGATCCTTGGCGTCGAGGCGCGCCTGGCCAAGACCGATGCCGTGCTGCTCTTCACCGTGGTGGTGGCGATGAGCGTGCTGGCGCGCGTCTATCTGGCGCCGCGTCGCGGCGATGCGCGGCCGGGATGGAGACTGCTTGCAATATTCTGGACGGCGCTCGCCGCCGGCATTCTGATCAAGGGGCCGCTCATTCTGATGGTCGTCGGGCTCGCCGCGGCGGCGGCCTCGATCGTCGATCGCTCCGCGCGCTGGCTGATGGCGCTGCGCCCGCTGCCCGGCATTATCTGGCTGTTTGTGCTGGTCTTGCCGTGGTTCGTCGCCATCTATGCGCGCGTCGGCAACCAATTCCTGGTCGCCTCGGTCGGCGAGGATATGCTCGCCAAGGTCGCAAGCTCGCAAGAAACTCATGGCGCGCCGCCCGGGCTTTACGTCCTTCTGTTCTTCGCCACCTTCTTTCCCGCTTCGATGCTGGCAGGCCTGGCGGCGCCGGCGGTCTGGGCGGTGCGCCGCGAGCCGGCGGCGCGCTTTCTGTTGGCCTGGCTGGTGCCGTCATGGATCGTGTTCGAACTGGTGGTGACCAAGTTGCCGCATTACGTGCTGCCGCTCTATCCGGCGATCGCCATTCTCATCGCCGGCGCGGTCGAATCGAAGGTGCTGTCGCGCCGGGTGTGGCTGGTGCGCGGCGTCATGTGGTGGTTCCTCGCTCCGCTGATCTTAAGCGTCGTCGCGGTGGTCGGCGCGGTCGTGATCGATCGCGACTTGGCGCTCCTGGCCTGGCCGTTTTTCGCCGCCGCGATCGTATGCGGGCTTTTTGCCTGGCAATTATACGACGACGACGGCGCCGAGCGCGCCTTCTTACGCGCCACCGCGGCGTCGGTCCTCATCGCCATCGGCATCTACGCGGTGGTCGTGCCGTCACTCGCGCCAGCGTTTCCGAGCGTGGCGCTGGCGCAAGTGTTGCGCGATTCCGGTTGCGCGCATCCGGTCGCCGCCTCGACCGGTTACGAAGAGCCGAGCCTGGTCTTTCTCGCCGGCACCGCGACGCGCTTCACCAACGCCGACGGCGCGGCCGATTTCCTGCGCGGCGGCAGCTGCCGGTTCGCCTTCGTCGAAGCGCGCCAGGAGCGCGCGTTTGCGCTGCGCGCCGAGGCGATCGGGTTGCGTTACGACCGCGGACCGCGCATCGAGGGCTACAACATCTCAATCGGCAGATCGCTGACGATTGCGGTGTTCGAATCGACGGGCGCGCCGTGAATGGGCCGAAAGCGCCGTCCGACGAAATGGCGGCGGCGAGCGTGAGCGCTCGCGCGTCGGGCCGGCGCGATCTTGCGCGCTTGGCGCGCAACGCGGCGCAAAATCTCGGGCAATGGTGCCGCGTCATCGCGCCGCTGCCGCCGGCGCGCATGCTGCGGCCGCCGCTGCCTGCCGTCGCCGCCGCGCTCGCCGCGCTCATCGCCATCGTGGCGGCCATGTTCGTCCTCGATGCCGCGGCGAGCGCGTGGGCGGGGCATCTGCCGCAATGGTTCAAAAATGCGTTCGAGGAAATCACCAATTTCGGCCTGTCCGGCTGGTTTCTGTTTCCATTCGGCTTTTTCCTCCTAGCCCTCGCGGTGGCGATAGTGCCGGCTTTGTCGCGGGCTTCGCGGGGCGTGCTTGCCGTGCTTGCCGTGCGCTTCGGTTTTTTGTTCCTGGCGATCGGCGTGCCGGGACTGTTCGTGACCGTCGTCAAGCGGCTGATCGGGCGCGCGCGGCCCTATGTCGGCGGCCACGACGATCCGTTCGCCTATATGCCGTTCGTTTGGCGGCCGGAATGGGCCTCGATGCCGTCGGGCCATGCGACGACGGCGGTGTCGGCCGCGATCGCGATCGGCGCCATTTGGCCGCGCACGCGCGCGGTGATGTGGCTCTATGCGCTCGTTATCATGTTCAGCCGCGTCGTCGTCAGCGCCCATTATCCGAGTGACGTCATCGCCGGCGCGCTCACCGGCGCCGCCGGCGCCTATCTGGTGCGGCGCTGGTTTGCGGCGCGGCGGCTGCTGTTCGGCGCGCGCGATTTGCGGGCTTTTCCGGGGCCGTCGTGGCGGCGGATCAAGGCCGCGCTCAAAGAGTCATTCCGGGACGCGGCGAAGTCCGCGGGCCCGGAATCCATAGCCACGGAATAAGAGGTGTCCGACGATCGCGGCTATTGTCCGTAAGGCGGTGATTATGGATTCCGGGCTCCTCGCTCCGCTCGGCCCCGGAATGACGTGACGATTGAACCGGAGCCGGATGCGCTTTAGAAGCTTGCGCCAATGCCGCCAAACATGCCGCCGGGCAACGCTGCCGCTCCCGAAATTTCCGTGGTCGTGCCGGTACGCAACGAGGCCGGCAATATCGCGCCCTTGGTCGGCGAAATCGCCGCGGCGCTGCAACAAAGCTTGAACGGCCGCGGCTTCGAGATCGTCTATGTCAATGACGGCTCGGCTGACGCCACCGAAGCCGAATTGCGCGCCCTGATGGCGCAGCACCCGTGGCTGCGCCAGATCCGGCACGAGAAATCCTGCGGCCAATCGGCCGCCGTTCGCACCGGCGTCGCGGCGGCGCGCGCGCCGCTCGTCGTCACCATCGACGGCGACGGCCAGAACGATCCGGCGTTCATTCCGGCGCTGATCGCCGCCTTGGCGGCCGGCGCGCCGCGCATCGGGCTTATTGCCGGGCAGCGCATCGGCCGCAAGGCGAGCGGTTTTAAGAGACTGCAGTCGCGCATCGCCAACGGCGTTCGCAACGTCGTGCTCAAGGACGGCACGCGCGATACCGGCTGCGGGCTCAAAGCCTTCCGCCGCGACCTGTTCCTGACGCTGCCGTATTTCGACGGGCTGCATCGCTTTTTGCCGGCGCTGGTTCGCCGCGAAGGCTTCGCCATCGGCTATGTCGACGTCGTCGACCGGCCGCGCCGCCACGGCAGGTCGAATTACGGGCTGTGGGACCGGCTGTGGATCGGCATTCTCGACCTCGCCGGCGTGTGGTGGCTCGTGCGCCGCAAAAAGCGCGTTCCCCAATCCGAGGAGGTTACCCTTGCTCATTGATATGTCGCACGCGGTCGGGACCTATTTGGTGGACGTGTTCGTCACCAGGCTCGATTGGTGGGTGCTGTTGGGTTTTATCGCGCAGGGCTTGTTCACCATGCGCTTTCTCGTGCAATGGATCGCCTCCGAGCGCGCCGGGCACAGCGTCATTCCGCTGGCGTTTTGGATTTTCTCCATCGCCGGCGGCGTGCTGCTCCTCGTCTATGCGCTCTATCGCAAGGACGCGGTGTTCATCGCCGGCCAGGCGTTCGGCGTGTTCGTCTATTTGCGCAATCTCTATTTCGTCCTGCGCGACCGCAAGGCGGCGGCGGCGTGAAATAAATCCGTTCTCGCGGCGTGGCCACCTTCATCCTCCCCCACGGAAGTGGGAATGTTCACCTTGACAAAACATAGGCGAAAAGTAAATAGACGAAGACAGGCTGGCGCTTCGAATCAGGCCGATTGTTCCGATCTGAAGGTTACGATTGGAGGGGTGCCTTTGTGTATCCCCGGTACTCTTTTGCAAAAGCTGAGAGCTTCTCCGCGAGTTCGGTGGCTTCGCAAGAAAACTGATGAATTTTTTCAATGGGAACGGGACGGCGGGAACGAGTAAGTTTCCCGCGCGCCTGAAAGCGTACCACATGGGGAATGCCTTGTTCATCAACATGCCATAAAGCATGAACTATGCTATTGCGGAAATCCCCGATGGCCTTTGTCTGATCTAGGATATTCGCGATAGGTCGGAATTTTGGATCGGTTTCGTCTGGATATAGAATTCGGAAGATGGCACGCAGGATGTCCACTTTATTTGAAAACTGTTGATGATAACTCAAGATTAAAGCGTAGATCGCATCTATTCCGATCAGGGCCGCAATCAAATCGGTAATGGCGCTATCGAGTGCCGATACTTCCAAGATCAAACTACCCATTGCCAACTTGTAATCGTCATCCATTCCGCTAGACTTCCTGCCCATGAAAAAAACTCCGGCACAAAAACAAGAAATTGAGACCTATCCCGACGCATGGGAACAATTCCGTAGCGCGGTCCATACGATGGCAAAGGCCAAACCACACCATCGGACAGCCAGCAAACCTAGAACGAAAGTTCGAAAGATTCAGAAGAATCTGACGAAAAGGTAAGAAGAGTAGAGAACGGCTATGCGCGCTACCGTAAGAACGATAGCAATTCTGATCGGGTTGTTGCTGGCCGTACCAGCCTTCGCAGGCAGCCTTGCCGAATTGCTCAAATCCCCAGCTTACATGGACCAACTGATTGAGGTCACTTATCTTGGCGGTGGCAAGGATACGAGATTTGGTAAACTTATTGAGGTTGGTGACGATTATTTGGAACTAGAGATATCTGGCAATTATTTTGATAAGTTTGACCCGCCATCACGAGCACCATCACCACCAGCGGCAATTTATAATATTATCGTCCCATTTTCCGCCATCCTTTACGTGCGACTTGAGGGAAAATAGATGGAAAGTCCTGCCGCACGTCTGACTAAACTGGACATTATCGCCGATCCCGAAGGTGCCAAAGTATGTATTGAGGGGATCGTGCCACTTCCAAGAGAGTATTGCCAAGACGCTGCAATTCGGAAGCAAAGGTATCAGGCTGCTCTGGATCGAGTGAGGGCGTCTCTACCAGAATTGTTGCCATTGCTTGTGCTCCGTCATAGCGGACCTCAAAACGAAAGCCGGTAATCGCGTGATTATCAGGTTCCGAATGTAGGCTGCTGATATTCAATATCGGTGCTGTTTGCTCGATCATTTGCGCGACTTCACCTTGCGCTTAATGAACGGTTGTTTCGTTAGGCCGTCGATAGGTCAGGCGCTTGCCGGCCATGCCCTTGATCGCTTTTGCCGTGCGCTCCATATCGCTCACGCCAAGCTTTTGACGCTCGTTGTATCTGAAATCGTACTCAGCGAGATAACGCTTAAGGTGCTTCGCGCTGACATGGTGATACACGCCATTGATCCCGCGTTTTAGAATCGAGAAATAGCCTTCGATTGTATTCGTATGGGCATCGCCGCGCACGTATTCGCCGATGCTATGGTTGACGGTCGCATGATTGGCAAAGGACTTTCCGACGCGCGCTCCGCCGTCATCGCTCATGACTTTCGTATCGGCGTGAATTTGCTCTTGAAGAATCGGGCGCAAGGTCTGTGCATTGACGGATGGCACATGATGCGAACGCACTTTGCCGCCGCGTTCGACCAGGGCGAATGCGATTTCCTTGCCGCCTGTTCCGCCATGTACAACGCGCTTATTGCGATGTTTATTAGTTTCTTTCCCGCCGATATAGGTCTCGTCGATCTCGACCGTCTTGCCCTTGCCGCCCAACTGACTGAATGGCGAACCGCCCTCGCGCAAAGCTTCGCGAATGCGATGCATTAGAAACCATGTGGATTTCAGACTGACGCCAAGCATTCGACGGTATTGATGTGTGCTCATTCCTTTTTTTGAGGACATCAACAGATAAGTTGCATAGAGCCACTTGTGCAGCGGGATTTTCGAGCGTTCCATAAGTGTGCCGACCGTCACCGTGAATTGGGAACGGCAGGCGTTGCACATATAGAGGCCGGGACGGCCGCTCTTGCCCTGGACCTT
This sequence comes from uncultured Alphaproteobacteria bacterium, assembly GCA_963823225.1. Lineage (GTDB taxonomy): Bacteria > Pseudomonadota > Alphaproteobacteria > Rhizobiales > Xanthobacteraceae > BOG-931. The sequence goes on from CAWGKM010000003.1 coordinate 1,142,612, forward strand.
TGTAGAGCCGTTTAATACTCCGCAATGAGGGCAAAGCGGACCATCGGGCCATAATTCGCCTTCAAGCCATTCGCGGGCTCTAGTTTCATCTTGAAAGATCGGATTCTTGAAATTGGCAGCCATGATATTTCCCCTTCTCACCCCTAGATGTGGGCAGGCAGGGGTGTTTTGTCAAGGTGAACATTCCCACGGAAGTGGGGGAGGGGGACCATCCGAAGCGCGCAGCGCGAAGGATGGTGGAAGGGGCGCGGGCCGCAACGGTTCTCTTGCGACGAAAGCGAGTCGGCGAGTCAGACGCCCCCTCCACCGCGCTACGCGCGGTCCCCCTTGCATGTTTGGCAGACCGAATCGGCGCAAGCTGAGAGGTGCGTCGGGGCCGGTGGCCACCAGCCCCGACGCGGATGGCCGGGACCGCTATTCCCCCTGGGTGTTTAGCACCGCGGGGGAGCATGGTCCGTCCGTCCTTCGGCTCTTGTCCTCAACAGATGATAGGGAGCACGTCCCGCATGCAAGGCAAGGAAGCGTCCGAACAAGAGACCAAGGTCAAGTCTAGCGTGGGAATCGATATCAGCAAATGTTGGCTCGACGTCCACGTGTCGCCGGCCGAGGAGCGGCTGCGCGTGGCCAACAGCCATGTGGGCATTCGTCAGCTTAAGCGTTGGCTGTTGCGCCATGAGATTGCGCTCGTCGTGATCGAGGCCACCGGTAAATGGCATCGTCATCTCCATCGCAGTCTGGTGGCCTCCGCCATCCCGGTCGCCGTCGCCGATCCCTATCGGGTGCGCAGGTTCGCCCAGGCGCAAGGCATCTTTGCCAAAACCGATCGGCTCGATGCTCGCGTGCTTGCCTCGTTCGCCGCCATGATGACGCCGTCGGTGCGCGCGCCGGCGCCGCAGGCCGTGGCAGAACTCGCCGAACTCGTTGGGGCCCGCGCCAGCGCCGTCGAAGCGCAGGCCGCGCTCAAGAATCAGCTCGGCACCGCGGAGTGCAAGTTCCTCAAGCAGCAGCTCGAGCGTCGCATCGGCAGAGCCAGCAAGGATATCGCCACCCTCGACGGCGAGATCCTCAAGCGCATCAAGGCCGACGACGGCCTGGCCAGGCGTTATGCCATCCTGACCTCGATCCCAAGCTTTGGCTTTGCGGTCGCGGCAACCCTCATCGCCTGCCTCGCTGAGATCGGCAGCGCGACCGCCAAGCAGATCGGCATGCTGGCCGGTCTCGCCCCGATCGCAGATCAATCGGGCGAGCGTGACCGCGTTCGTGTCATCTGGGGCGGACGCCCGGCCGTGCGCCGCGTTCTTTATCTCGCCGCCCTCAGCGCTACTCGCTTCAACGCCGATATGAAGGCCTTCTATCGGCGTCTCACAGCGGCCGGGAAACCCCCAAAAGTCGCCCTTATCGCCGTCGCCAGAAAGCTCGCTGTCCTTGCCAACACACTCATCAGCGAAGATCGAACCTGGGAGCCGCGCACGCCAAATTATGGTAGTGGGCTCCTTTGAATAAGGCAGCATTTCCGCGATGGAATTGAGCGTTCGGCCATGCGATAATCGATTATGGCGCGAGAAAAGTACGACGTTCCGTTGAAATGCCCAAAATGCGGACGCACAGGCCGCGCCAATATGTCTGACCGCAAATCATATAAAGCCGAACTTGATTACGACACTAAGGTCGAATCTGTATCGGAAGGCTTTGAGATAAGAGGTAGGGACGTGGTTTGCTCTAAGTGCGAGATATCCGCCAAATGAGCCGCCCCAAGCGCCCCCGCGATCCCGCCCAACTCGCCAAGCTCATGATCGACATTGCCAGCGGCGAGGTCGAAGATCGGCCGACCGTGAAGCAGGTTCGTGCGCATAAGGCGGGCTCGAAAGGCGGTCCTGCTCGTGCAAAGGCGCTGACGCCTGAACAGCGATCCGAGATCGCCAGAACTGCCGCTGCCGCTCGTTGGAAGAAAGGGCGCTAGGCCGCGTCTTCGATCCCCTCGGCAACCATCATTTCCCGAACGTCTTCCTCGAAATTGAGCGGCAATTCGTATTGCTCTTCGCCGGGGTGAATACTGTTGAAGTGGCCCACATCAAGCGCGAGTTGGTGACAGTCATCGACAATTTGACGACGTCTTTGTTGAAATGCCTTTTCCATATGGCTACGCGGTGCCGTGTCGATGTCCGCCCAGAAGCTATACTGCCTTCCGTCGCGCCACTCGCGCACTGCGTGATTAACACGATAGCGCCGACGCGCCTTGTCCGTCCGGTAGTCATCGTGAAGCGCCTGCGCCATATCTTCGGCAAAGCGTGCATGAATGTCGGCAGGGCGCGGCCTCCACAAGCCTTCGCTGATCGCCCAAGCGGCTACCTGTCTTAGATCGGCAGGATCGGGTGAGACTGCTTCCTGATATTGATGGAAGATGTCACGCATTTGTTCATGGTAGCTCGCCATGTATCCCTCTTTATTGCTCAACCGGAACCACGTCTCCCCATCCATCCATTAGGGCGGAGCCGGCAATATGCCGTCTGATACTCACAAGATGGCGTCGCAATAATTCGTATCGGCCGGCCAGCTTTTGGAGTTGTCCAACTACCAGACCGGGATGAACTTTCGTGATTTTAGAAAAGGCAAGCACGTCGCGCTCCGCAAAAAGTGGTTTCTTCCGCAGATAAAATGAACGAATTTTCTCTTGCGGAACGCAAAACTCCGCGGCATCGCCATTGGCGACTCGTTCTTCCTCGCTAAGATCGAGCTTAAGTTCTTCTAGTTCAGAATCGACAATCGCAGCGACTTGCCCGTGTCCATGAAGAACGTGCGAGCATTCATGGCGCAAAACGAACCAAAAATTATCAATCCGGTCGAAGCGCAACGACATTCCGATAACGGGCGATGCTTTGTCTAGCCAAAAACAAACACCGTCGATCTTGCTTCCCGGCAACCCTTCGACGATTGCGAATCTGACACCGGCCTCGTGAAGCATCCTCGGGACGTGCCTCACATCTTCAGGATTGCCGAGCATCTCGCGCATGCGCTCGACCGCCGCTGCCAGATTGGATTGTGCATATTTTGGCGTTGGCATTTCGCGTGCAATTTGCCGAACGCGAAAGAGCCACGCCAACTGTGCGGGCGGAATGTGCGAGTATTCCGTTCTTTTAGCGAAGTGAGTGAGATATGGCACTTCAGCAAGCGAACTAACGTTGAAGAACCGGCAGAGTTGAGCCTCCAATTCATCGCTTGTGAGGTCTTCCTTGATCCAGCCACGTCGCATCATTTCGCGTAATGGGTACTCCGCTTGAATGCGAGCGCGTGCAAGGATGCCGGGATCGGGATCGCGCGCATGCTGCAATTCCCACGCTGCCTGCGCTACCGCAAAGCGTTCAGCGGTAACGTCGAAAGCGCCCGCTAGTGCCTTTGCCATTTCCGGGCTCACACCACGCTTGCCGCCTAGGATCGGATTGATGGTCGAAACTTTGACCCCCAGAACATAGGCAAGGTCCGTTTGGGACCAGCCACGCCTATTCATTTCCTGGCGAATGATGTCGGCGGGGGATGTTTGGCCTTGGGTTTCGTCCGTCACCCTGTCGGCACCCCTATCAGTTGTATAGCCATAGTCGAATCTACCGACACCTAGTCTAGCGGTGGTCGGCCGAATGTCAAATTAACTTATTCGCAAACCTGTTAAAAGTTATCGGATGCTTGACTTGTGCCAGATAATGGTTTATATTCTGTGGCATGAACAAGCTCAACCGCCAAGTCCGTTCCCGCATCCTCCACCTGCTATGTGAGGGCAATTCCCTTCGCGCCGTGACCCGGCTGACCGGGACCAGCAAGAAAGCCGTGAGCCGCTTGATGGTCGAGGCCGGACAAGCCGCCGCTTGGTATCAGGATCGCGTATTCGTCAATCTCACCTGTAAGCGCATCCAAGTCGATGAAATTTGGGCATTCGTCTACGCCAAGCAAAAGAACGTCCCACTCGCGAAGAAAGCGCCGCCGCAAGCCGGCGACGTGTGGACGTGGACAGCAATTGACGCGGATACGAAATTAATCCCCTCATGGTTTGTCGGCGGCCGGGATAGCGACGCGGCCATGATTTTTATGGATGACTTGGCCTCCCGCCTTGCGAACCGTGTGCAGCTAACGAGCGACGGTCATAAGGCTTATTTGGAGGCGGTCGAAGGCGCGTTCGGGTCAGATATTGACTATGCGATGCTGGTCAAAATTTACGGCCCTTCCGGTGAAGGCGAGAAGCGATATAGCCCGGCAGAGTGCATCGGAGCGGTCAAGCATCGGGTTGAGGGCGATCCCGATCCTAAGTATGTCAGCACGTCATTTGCCGAGCGGTCGAATTTGAATTTGCGTATGCATACCCGCCGGTTTACTCGGCTCACCAACGCATTCTCAAAAAAGGTTGAAAATCACGCGCATTCCGTGGCCTTGTTCGCGATGTACTACAATTTCGTTCGCATCCATAAGACGCTGCGGACCACGCCTGCGATGGCCGCTGGCGTCACGGCACGGCTTTGGGAGGTTGGCGATATTGTGGACGTATTGGAGGCATGGGAGGAGAACCGCGCGGCATAGTTGGGTCGTGACTTTAATAAGATTGTATCGGCCTCTATATGCGCTAGAATTGCTTTCAAATCCGAGAATTTGAAGGAATCTCTCCAATGAAAAAAATCGCACTTTTCAACCATAAAGGGGGCGTCGGCAAAACTACGCTTACCGTCAACATCGCGGACGCTCTCGCCTCTCTCGGAAAGACGGTGCTGCTTGTCGATGCTGACCCGCAGTGCAATCTGACTTCGTTCTATTTGGAAGAATTTGCCTTGGAAGAATTGCTTCAAGATTCAAACGACAACGGTTCTGGGGAAACTCTTTGGTCCGCCGTCAAACCAGTTGCTCAAGGGCGTGGTGGCGTTGCCGCTATCCCTGAGTTGCAGATTGATAATCAATCGATTTTTCTTCTTCCGGGGGACGTGTTGCTTTCGGAAAATGAGGAGGTTCTGCCATTGGCGTGGACAGAATGCTTTGCACGCATGACTCGTGGGTACGATATAACGACCGCACTGTCGCAGGTCGTAAATAATACGGGCGCTAAGATTAAAGCGGATGTTTGTCTCTATGACGTGGGGCCAAATGTAGGTGCATTAAATCGCGCTGTTTTGCTTGATTGCGATGCGTTCATTACCCCCGTAGCTGCCGATCTATTTTCTCTTCGGGCATTGTCAACGGTCGGTCGGTCCATTGCAAAATGGATTACTGATTGGGAAGCAATTAGGAAAATGGCATCGGCGGCCGATAGGGCGCGTTTGTTCAAGGGGAAGCCCGAATATCTCGGATATATTACCTCTGCGTTCAAAGTTAACGCTGGCCGAAACGCTGCCGATCCTCATGCTGAGTGGGAATTTAAAATCGCTCCACGGGTAAGAGACCGCATAAGCAAGGACCTTGCGGCCATCGATCCGGCCTTGGTTCCACAGGGGGGCAATAAAATTGGAGGTGTGAAGAATTTCCATAGTTTAGCACCAGCAGCCCAAAAATACGGCGTCGCGCTAGGTGCCCTGCAAGGGTATGTGAACCCCGGTCATAATGCCCAGATTGCCGAAGCCCGGACGGAATTTGGACAGGTCTCGCGTGAGATTGCCCGTCGCGCAGCAATCTGATGCGATGCCTTATTCAAAGTAGCCCACTACCCAAATTATGCTTGACTGTCATCACAGATGCTCCCCCGCTAGCGTGGGGGCGGATGAGTTCAGATCGTTCTCGCGGCGCAATCACGCCTGAGTTTGTCAAACAGCCAACGATTCCGGTCGTCATTGCGAGGAGCGGAAGCGACGAAGCAATCCAGATCGTTATCTCTGCACTGGATTGCTTCGCTTGCGCTCGCAATGACGAAAGATAAGGAAGCGGAACGCCGGCAAACGCAGGTCAGTACCCCCCGCACCAGCGGGTGCGGGTCGCGCCACGGAGTAGCGGCTTGCGCCGCCCCTCCGCTGTCGGGCGCGCTCGCCTGCCGGCGTTCCACCACGGCTCCCGCCAAGGGGACTTACGTCGCCCAAGGCGCAGCTCAGGCCAGGCTTCCTGGGACGCGGCCGCTTTTGCCGGGCGGCGTTACCGCCCCTGCCTGTCCCAGTCCAGTGAGCACCTCACGCGCCGGTCCTAGTGCCGGCAGGCATGATGCCCGAGCCGCCCGGGCGCAAAGCTGATGAGGCTCTACCCGCGGGCACCGCCCTCGCCCCCGCCGCCCGGCATCACCCGGACGGCGTCCTTTTAGGGCGAGATTTGATTCGCACCATTATGTAACGGAATTGGTGACGATGTCAATGGAAAAGTGACGGCATTTCCCGGCCGTCATGCCCGCCCATAGCCGTTCGAAGAACGGCATCGCGGAGCTTGTCATCGGGCCGGCCACTTCGGGCCGGACCCGTTGGCTCGCCTATGTCGCGGGCATCCACGTCTTGCATTCACCGTCGAAAGACGTGGATGGCCGGACCTTCGTCCGCCAAAGGGCCTGCTCGCGCGCGGATTGCTAGTCGAGGACTACGGCCCGCAGGCGGAACAAGTCCGGCCATGACGATTTTGGAGGCTTTTTGGAGACTAGCGCTGCTCTCATCGGCTCGCGGCGTTAAGCGCCGCAAATCCGCGTTCGAGATCGGCGATCAGGTCCTCGACCGCTTCGAGGCCGATATGGAAGCGCACGGTCGGCCCGCCCGGCGCCCAGCGCGTCGCCGAGCGGAGCGGCGCGTAATCGAACGGCACGGCGAGGCTCTCGTAGCCGCCCCACGAGGCGCCGATGCCGAACAGTTCGAGCGCGTCGATGAAGGCGTAATAGGCTTTTTGCGGCACCGGTTTTAGAACCATGCTGAACAATCCCGACGCGCCGGTAAAATCCCGCTGCCACAGCGCGTGGCCGGGATGGCTCGGCAGCGCCGGATGCAAAAGGCGCAACACTTCCGGGCGGGTTTCGAGCCAGCGCGCCACCGCAAGCCCCGACGCATAATGTCGCTCGAGCCGCACGCCGAGCGTGCGCAAGCCGCGCAAGCCGAGATAGACGTCGTCGGGGCCTTCGCACAGCCCGGTGAGCCGCACGGTATTTTTCAACGCCGCCACCGTCGCCGCGTTGGCCGACACCGTGCCGAGCATCAGGTCGGAATGGCCGCCGATATATTTGGTGCCGGCCTGGATGGCGAGATCGACGCCGTGGTCGAGCGGGCGGAAATAAAGCGGCGTCGCCCAGGTATTGTCCATCAAAACGAGCGCGCCCTTGGCCTTGACGGCTTTGGCGATGGCCGGCACGTCCTGCATTTCAAACGACAGCGAACCCGGCGATTCCAGATAAACCAGCCGCGTGTTCGGCTGCATTAGTTTCTCGATGGCGCCGCCGATCAGCGGATCGTAATAGGTGGTGGCGACGCCGAGCCGGGTTAGAATCTGATTGCAAAAATTCCGCGTCGGACCATAGGCGCTGTCGGTGACCAGCACATGGTCGCCGGACTGCACCGCCGACAAGAACGCCGCCGAAATCGCCGCAAGCCCGGACGGCAACAGCGACACGCCGGCGCATTGCGGGCCTTCCAGCTCGTGGAGCGCGAGCTCGAGCGCTTCGGTGGTGGGCGTGCCGCGTCGGCCATATTGATAGCGCGCGCGGTGGGCCAAAAAATCTTCGGCGCTCGGATAGAGCACGGTGGAAGCGTGATAGACCGGCGGATTGACAAAACCATGATAGGACGCGGGCTCGCGCCCGGCGGTGACCAATTTGGTCGCCGCGCGCCGCGCGCGGGGAGGGCCCTTAGGGGTCTTGTCGTTCATGCCGATCTCTCTGCAACCTCGCTTGTCTTGCCCGCTCTCGTCAACCCCTTGACCTTAAAGCACGATCGTTCTCAGATGACGGCGGACGGGATACGGTCCTTAAAGGCGCGCCCCAGCGCGGGTTTTTGCGCGCGCCTATCATGCTGAAAGGCCAAATCATGAATCGCATCATGAAACGTCTAGCCACGGCGCTTGCCATCGCGGTTTCGTTTGCGTTCGGCGCGCAAGCGGCCTTCGCCCAGACGCTCAAGGCGGTGCAGGACCGCGGCGAACTCGTCTGCGGCGCCAACGGCACGCTGGCGGGCTTCGGCATGCCCGATCCGCAAGGCAATTGGGTGGGGTTCGACGTCGATTTCTGCCGCGCCATCGCGGCGGCGATTTTTAACGATCCGGCCAAGGTCAAATTCGTGCCGTTGACGGCCGCCAACCGCTTTACCGCGCTGCAATCCGGCGAGGTCGACGTGCTGTCGCGCAACACCACCTGGACGATGTCGCGCGATACCCAGCTCGGCATCGATTTTGCCGCCGTCAATTATTACGACGGCCAGGGATTTATGGTGCGCAAATCGCTGAAAGTGAATTCCGCGCTCGAACTCAACGGCGCCGCGGTCTGCGTGCAGCAGGGCACCACGACCGAACTCAATCTCGCCGATTATTTCCGCTCCAACCACATGGATCTGAAAACCGTGACGTTCGCCACCGCCGACGAGGCGGTCAAGGCCTACGATACCAGCCGCTGCGATTCCTACACCACCGACTCCTCGGGGCTTTACGGCGAGCGGCTGCGGCTCACCGACCCGAACGCGCATATCGTGCTGCCGGAAATCATCTCCAAGGAGCCGCTCAGTCCGGCGGTGCGCCAAGGCGACGACAGCTGGGAGGACCTGGTGCGCTGGATCCATTACGCGATGGTTGACGCCGAGGAGCTCGGCGTCAACCAGCGCAACGTCGACGACATGTTAAAATCCGCCGCGCCGGATATCCGCCGGCTGCTCGGCGTCGAGGACCAGTTCGGCCAATCGCTCGGGCTCAGCAAGGATTGGGCCTATCGCATCATCAAGCACGTCGGCAATTACGGCGACAGTTTCGAGCGCAATGTCGGCCAGGGCTCGCCGTTGAAAATCGCCCGCGGGCTCAACGCGCTGTGGACCAAGGGCGGCTTGCAATACGGGCTGCCGATCCGCTGAACCGGTCGTGTCATTCCGTCATTGCGAGCGACCCTCCTACGCTCGCTGTGCGAGCTTCGGAGGGTTCGAGTCCACCGAAGCGCGGAGCGCGTAGGTGGAAGCGAAGCAATCCAGCTCTTTACCGTGCCGCCCTGGATTGCTTCGTCACTACGCTCCTCGCAATGACGAACCGCGGGTCCGCCTATGACAAGTCTCCGGCCTTCACTCCGTTCCGCGCACCGGCCCCGCAATATCGCGCTGCAGATCGCGCTCCTCGTCATCGTCGGCGGCTTGGTCTATGCCGCCGCGCATAACGCGGCACAGAATCTGGCCAATGCCCACATCACTTCGGGCTTCGGCTTTTGGAACAATACCGCCGGCTTCGATATCAGCCAGGCGCTGATCGCTTATTCGGCGAGCACATCGAGCTTCGGCCGCGCCTTCTGGGTCGGCCTTCTCAACACGCTGCTGGTCGCCGGCATCGGCATCGTGCTGGCGACCGTGCTCGGCTTTACCGTCGGCATTGCGCGGCTGTCGCGCAATTGGCTGGTCGCGCGGCTGGCCGGCGGCTATGTCGAGCTGATCCGCAACGTGCCGCTGTTGTTGCAGCTGTTGTTCTGGTACAACGCCGTGCTCAAATCGCTGCCGCAATTGCGCGGCAGCGTGGCGCTGCCGGGCGGCGGGCTTCTCAACAATCGCGGCCTGTTCCTGCCGCGGCCGGAATTCGGCGAAAATTTCCGCTATGTCGCGATCGCGCTCCTGTGCGGGATCGCGGCGACGATCGTCTTGCGCGCACGCGCGCGCCGCCGGCAGGCCCGCACCGGGGAGCCGGTCCGCTTGGTCTGGCCCGTCTTCGGCCTGATCGTCGTTCTGCCATGCGTGGTATTCGCGCTCGCCGGCGCGCCGCTGTCCTTCAGTTTTCCGCAACTGGGCCGCTTCAATGTCGAGGGCGGGCTCGAAACGCTGCCCGAATTCGCCGCTCTTTTGTTCGCGCTTTCGGTCTACACCGCGGCGTTCATCGCCGAGGTGGTGCGCGCCGGCGTGCTCGCGGTGCCGCACGGCCAAATCGAGGCCGCCCAGGCGCTCGGCTTGCGCCCGCGCCCGACGCTGCGCCTTGTCGTCGTGCCGCAGGCGATGCGCGTCATCGTTCCGCCCTTGACCAGCCAATATCTCAACCTGATCAAAAACTCCTCGCTGGCGGTGGCCATCGGCTATCCCGATCTGGTGCAGGTTTTCGCCGGCAGCGTGCTCAACATCACCGGCCAGGCCGTCGAAGTGATTGCCGTCACCATGGCGGTCTATCTGTTCATCAGCCTCGTCACCTCGCTGCTCATGAATCTCTACGGGCATGCGGTCGGCATCGTGGAGCGCTGAACGATGGCGGCGACGGCCGAAAAAGTTTATCTGCGCAGCGCGCCGGCGGCGCGCCTGCCGGCGCCGGCGACGCAATCCGGCGCCGTGGGTTGGCTGCGGGCCAATCTGTTTTCCTCGCCCGGCAATATCGCGCTCACGCTGATCTGTGTTTTTCTCATCGCCTGGGCGGTGCCGCCGCTGCTGCGCTTTTTCGTGATCGACGCGGTGTGGTCGGGGGCCGATCGCGAGGCGTGCCTGGCTTCGCCGGCCGATCCGGCGCCCGGCGCCTGCTGGGCGTTTATCCGCGTCTGGTCGTCCTATTTCGTCTACGGCTTCTATCCGGCCGGCGAACGCTGGCGGGTGAACGCCTTCTTTTTGGCGCTGGCCTTCGGCATCGCGTGGCTGGCTTGGCTTTCGGCGCCGCGCCGCGGCATCGGCGCGGTCTATTTCTTCGTCGTGCTGCCGATCCTGTCCTATGTGCTGTTAAGCGGCGCGCCGCTTCTCGGCCTGGCCTATGTTTCGACCTCGCTGTGGGGCGGTATCCTGGTCACCATCGTGGTGGCGACGGTGGGAATCGTGGCGTCCTTGCCGCTCGGCATCGTGTTGGCGCTCGGGCGGCGCTCCGACAGTCCGGTCGTAAAACTGCTTTCGGTGACCTTCATCGAATTCGTCCGCGGCGTGCCGCTGATCACCGTCTTGTTCATGGCGAGCGTCATGCTGCCGCTGTTCGTTCCCGATCGCTTCGCGCCGGATAAACTCGTGCGCGCGCTGATCGGCGTTGCGCTGTTCGCTTCGGCCTATATGGCGGAGGTCGTGCGCGGCGGGTTGGCGGCGATCCCGCGCGGCCAATACGAGGCGGCGGCGGCGCTGGGACTGCCCTATTGGCGGATGATGGCGCTCGTCGTCCTGCCGCAGGCGTTGCGGGTGACGCTGCCGAATATCGTCAATACCTTCATCGGCCTGTTCAAGGATACGACATTAGTGTTCGTCGTCGGCATATTCGACTTTTTGCGCACCATCGAGGCCGCCCGCATCGACCCGCATTGGGCGACGCCGGTCACCAGCGCGACCGGCTACGCCTTCGCCGCTATGTTCTACTTCGTCTGCTGCTATGGCATGTCGCGCTATGCCCGCCGCGTCGAAGCACGGCTCGCGCGTGCGCACCGGGGCTGAGGGGGCCGCGATGGAAAATCGTCCCGACGCGCCTCAAACCGACACAACGGCCAAACCGGCGGTCGAGATCGTCGGTTTGTACAAATGGTACGGCGACTTTCATGTGTTGCGCGACATCAATCTGACGGTGGCGCACGGCGAGCGCATCGTCATCTGCGGCCCCTCGGGCGGCGGCAAGTCGACGCTGCTGCGCTGCATCAACCGCTTGGAGGACTGGCAGCGCGGCCGCGTCGTCGTCGACGGCATCGAATTGACCGACGACCCCAAGCACATCGTCGCGGTGCGCCGCGACGTCGGCATGGTGTTTCAGCAGTTCAACCTGTTTCCGCATCTGACCGTGCTGGAAAATTGCACGCTGGCGCCGATCTGGGTGCGCCGCATGCCGAAGAAAGAGGCCGAGGACCTCGCCATGCGTTATCTGGCGCGCGTGAAAATACCGGAGCAGGCGCAAAAATATCCGGCGCGGCTGTCCGGCGGCCAACAACAGCGCGTCGCCATCGCGCGCGCGCTGTGCATGAGCCCGAACATCATGCTGTTCGACGAGCCGACTTCGGCGCTCGACCCGGAAATGGTGAAGGAGGTGCTCGACACCATGGTAGAACTGGCGAGCGACGGCATCACCATGCTGGTCGTCTCCCACGAAATGGGTTTTGCGCGCGAAGTCGCCGACCGCATGATCTTCATGGACGACGGGCAGATCGTCGAGATCAACGAGCCGAAAGCCTTCTTCGCGCAGCCGCGGCACGAACGCACGCGGCTGTTTCTGCAGCAGGTGTTGCGTTAAGCGGGCGCGATACGGCGCCGGCCTTGCGGCAGCCCGCTGTAACGTCCAAAACAACCGCGCAAATTAAACGGTCGATTGCGGTATGAAATTCGCCGCGGCAAAAGATTACAGAGTTGTAATTCATGCAAAAGCCCACATGTCGAAACTTTAACTTGTCTTAGAGCCGCGCCGGTCCTTTATGTTGGCAAACGTTGGCGATTTGAGGAGGAGCGTATGCTCAAGCCAGTCAAGTTCAAAACACTTTTGGCCGCGACGGCAGTGGTTGCTCTCGCCGGTTCTTCGCTGGTCTATGCGCAAGAAGGTTTTGGCGGACACGGCGTCTTCGGCGACCACGGCGGCCGCGCCGAGCACTGGCAGCAGCCGAGCGCGGCCGACATCAATGCGTTCGCCGACGCGCGGATCGCCGCGTTGAAGGCCGGCCTCGAGCTGACGCCGGACCAGGCGAAAAACTGGCCGCCGTTCGAGCAAGCCATGCGGGATCTGGTGCAATTGCGCATCCAGCGTATCCAGGCCCGGCAGGCGCGCGAAACCGCCGAGCAACAGGCGCCGACCTCGCCGGCCTCGCCGTTCGACCGGCTGGCGCGGCGCGCCGACAACATGGCCAAGACCAGCGCGGCGCTGAAGAAGATCGCCGATACCGGCGCGCCGCTTTATGCGAGCCTCAACGACGATCAGAAAGGCCGCTTCATGACGCTGGCGCATATTCTACGGCAGCATCCCATGCACGGCTTCATGCAGCACGGCTGGCATGATGGCCGAAGATTGGACGACGGCCACGGCTGGAGCCCTGACGGCCGCTTCGGCCAGGACAACGGCGGCGGCGGCGGCGATCAAGGTTCGCAGCTGTAATTGTTGCGCAAGCGCGCAATTGCCGGCGTCCGCTGAATTTCGTCTCCCTGCAGCGGCCGCAAAAACGAAAGCCGCAGGACTTCGCTCCTGCGGCTTTCGCCTATCGAGGTCGAGCGTGCACGCCTTAGAGCAAGATCCCGAAAAAGCCTGTCCTCGGACTTGATCCGAGGATGGATACCGGTTTCCCGCCTTCGCGAAGCCCGCTTCCACCTACGCGCTCCGCGCTTCCACCTACGCGCTCCGCGCTTCGGTGGACTCTAACCCTCCGTAGCTCGCGAAGCGAGCGTAGGCGGGTCGGCGGGCGAAGCAAGGTCGGAAAAGATCATGCTCAACCAAAACGCACTGCGAAAGGTTCATTCGCCTTGATGTTGGCGACCTCGGACGAGGCTGATTTTGGTGCAACGGGTAATATGCAATAATGCGCATCACCCGCCAGGGGATATTATGTAACGTGATGGTCCAGAAGAAATCTCCTACCTGGAGTGACGTCAAAGGCAGGCGAAGCGAAGGCTGTCACGCCTTAGCTTCAGCGAAGGCGGACACTTAGTTCGCTCGCGCAGCGAGAGAAGGCCGCGCCGAAGCCCGCAAGGCGAAGACGGGCCAGTTGCCGCTAGCTGCGGCTCGGCAGGTACAGCTTTTCGCTTCCTGCAATCTCGCTCAGAGGGTGGACTTTAGAACGCGTGTGTCGGCGCTGCATTTGGAGCGGTAATTGCGGCCAACACATCGTTCGATACGGTTGGCGCTGCATCGCTTTCGCGCGCAAAGAGGGTGCCGCCGAGAGTTATGCCAACAAAAAATACCGCGACTATCGCCAAAATCATCACGCCGTCGTTTCGTGGAGCAGGACTAACCCACCACAATTGCTTGTCGAGAAGTTCCTGATCACGTCAATTCATTTGAACACTCATGATGAAACGCGCACAACGGCCGGCGTTCCGCTTACCTTCTATCCGCAATGCATTGAAAAATTGATAGAGAGGTACTTAAAATGCTACACATTTCTGCCGCAGCAGTCGGCTGTGGAGCGCGTAATCCCAATTGAGTTGCGGCTCGGCAGGCCATCTATCTATATTGAAGGCCGCCAAAGGTCCGCGAAGACCCACCGCTCAAAATGACCAGCGCAGCGCCGCCTGCCCGATCTCACGGTGGTAGCTGAAAATGGGAATGTTCGATTGGGTTTCGGCAAAGCTCACCGAGGTCCGTACGCTCAGAGAATCGGTGATCTTGAACTCGACGCCGCCCAGCGCGCTATACAGCTGGTCGTGACGGGGTTCGAAGAACAGCGGGAAATCGGCGTCGTACTGATCATTCTCGTAGCCGCCTTGCCCGAAAAACGTCACCCAGGCGAGCGGCGAGATTTCGAAGCCACCCCGTACGCCGACGAGCGTATACGTGTAAAAGTCAAACGCGCTGTTGATGGCGATTTCCTTGCCGCCGTTGACCGACAGGAAAATCGCCGGTTTCATCGACATGTCGAAATAACTCGTGAGGGTCCCGGTCGCGGTGAAACGATTGGTGTCCTGACAACCGCTGGGAACCGGCGAGCAGTCGATGGTGGGATAGTCGAGCCGCAGCCAGCTCACCGCGACGCTCGTCTCCAAAGCGTCAGACCACGGCTGCCGCCACTGACCGGCAGCGCCGTAGATGTCACGGAATACCTGCTGGCCGAGCACGAAAGTCTGGGCGATGCCGGCTAGGGAAAAAATGCCGCGGTTCTGAAACTGATGTGCCACGCCCGCCTCGCCGCCGGCCAGCGCGGAGCTAAATTCCGACGAATAATCGAACAGCGGATGGATGTTGCCCACGAGGTTGGTGTACAGCGCCGTGTCGTTGTCAACCGGCAACGTGCCGCTGAAGCCACCGGCGAGCTCATAGAACCCCGACTTCTTCGGCAGCGCCTGCGGCGAAATCGTTGCCGACCCGAGAAAGGCCAATGCCGGAATGAGCAACGTCTGATCGGAAGGCCCGCCGTTGACGTTGGTGTCGTAGCCGATCGAAGTTTCAAGGTAGCCGCTGTAGTGCTTGGCGTTCTGATTTGCGACCGTCTGGTCGATTGCCGTGATCTGCCGCCCCATGGCGTCGCGCGCGATCGGCGGCAGCTCCGGGACATTGTGCACCGTCTCGAACTCGCGCTTGGCGCCGGCGAGGTCGCCCATGGCGGCGAGCGCGCGGCCGAGCTCGGCGCGCGCCGTGTAAAAGTCGGGGCGGACACTCAAGGCGCGGCGCAACGCCACGACGGCTTGCGCCGGATGGCCGGTATCGAACGCCGCGATGCCGTAGACGTAATCGAAATCGGGATTGCCGGCGCAACGCGCCTCCATCGGCGCAAGCTGTTCAAAAGCTGCGGCCGAATTTTCGTCGCGAACAAGGTCGGCCGCCGCGCGGACTTTTGCGACGTCCTGTTCGCTCAGCGGCTTGCCGGCGGCCTGCTTCGCCGCCTGAGCTTGCGCTTGCGCCGCGGCCTGCGCCTGCGCGCGCTGTTGCCGCGCGTCATCGATCAGCCGCAAATTGTTGTCCATCACCGCGCGGACATCCGGTGGCAGATCGGAGCGGGCGCGCAACACCATGATCTCGCGGCGCGCCTCGTCGAGTTCGCCGTTCGCCGCCTCCGCCCGAGCGAGATGCGCGCGGGCAAGCAGATTCTCGGGCTGCACGGTGAGCACGCGCCGAAACACGGTTTCGGCCTGCAGCGGCTTGCCGGATTCGAGCAGCGCGATGCCGTACACCAGGTCGAATTCGACCTCGCCGGCGAGCGTCGCCCGCAGCGGCCCGAGCTTCGCCAACGCCGCGGCGGGCTGCTTCTGGCTCAAGAGATCGGCCGCCTCGCCCAGGGTCGCTTCGTCGGCGCCGCTGACCGCGGCGAGTGCGGCCTCGGTGACGAGCGGCACGGCGGCCATGCTCAGGCCGATGACTACGCTGAGAACGAACGCAACGCGATACATCGGGTTACTCACTATTTCGCAAAACCCGCTGCGCCGCTGACCGTCTTTGCCGGATTGGCCGTGTTGAATTGATAAAGGATACCGAGATGGCTTGCGCCGTTACCCGCGAGGAAGCCGTTGATGCTCGCGTTGCACTTACTCATGCAGCCGGTAATGCCCGAACCGGACGTTACCGTGGTGGTCAGATTGCTCGAATTGCTGAAGATGGGATTGGCGAGTAGACCGGCAGCGGACAGCGAGGGTGACGCGGCGCCGCCTGAACTTAGGATATTGAAATTGCTGCTGGCGATGTTGACATTGAGATTGACGCCGAACAATGGGTTCGCGCCGAACTTGACCCCGACTTGGCTGTTGCTCTGCATCGATGCTCCGGCGCCCCCGGGCGTGCCGTCGGCGATAGTGGGCGTCGTTCCGCCGATGTAATTATAGATGGCGGTAACATTGGTCGTGGGGAGGTTGGTCGCGAGCACGCCATCGATGACGTGGATGCCCTGGCTTGAGCTCAGGCTATATGGTGTAGAGGTTCCACAGTTGTTGGTGCATCCGTAGACCGTTCCGGACGCTGTGGACGTTCCCGTCCAGCGCTCCCAACTGAGAATGCCGGAGACGAAGCCTTGATCGGCGGCGATTGCGGTGGGCGAGCCGCTACCAAAGGCGCCGCGGTCGAAATCCAAAAAATTCGATCCGTTATTATCGAATCCGACGCTGATGTTACCTAGCGACAGCCCGGAGGCCGTCGACGAGTCACCGATCGGGATTGCCTGGCCATTAGTGCCGAGCGCCATGGTCGGTAGGCCGGTGGCCGGCAGAGATTGAGTCGAGGAAAAGGCGTAGCCGACAACGTTGCCGACCGGGATGTCGCGCCCGAACGCCGCCGCACCGCTGACGAATCCCGACAACGGGCCGCTGGAGTTGCCGAACGAGTAATTGATGCCGAGATAGGGCGCCGCTGCCCCATAGGGGAAGCATCCGCCACAGCCATTATTATTTTGCTGGCCGGTGCCGTCACCGGCGAGGAAGCCCGTCACGGTCGCTGTGCAGGACCCGGCGGTGCAGGCGATGTTGGGCGATGAGGTCGGCACGTTCACATTGACCGGGATCGCGCCCGAACTGAACAGCCCGTTGCTGGTGAGCGCGAGCGAACTGCTGCTTGGGGTGGCGGCGCCGCCCGCAGTTTGAATTTCATACGTGCCGCCGCCGATGCTGGCCCACAGATTGAGGCCGACTTTGAGGTGGACGAAGTCGATGCCGATCTGGCTTACCGTACTGCCAGTGTTCAGCAACGTGCCGGGCGCCACGCTGCCATTGGTCACGGTCGGCAAGGTGCCGCCGACCAGGCTGTACTGAACTGCCAGCCCTGGCGACGGCCCACCCGACGAGGTGTTGGGCAGGTTGGTGGCCAATTGGCCGTCGATAAAGGCCAGGCCGGCATTGGCTGGAATGTTGATGGTACCACCCGACTGCGTGGTGAAGGTGCCGTTGGTCCAGCGTTCCCAACTGAGAATGCCGGGCACCGAGCCGTTATCGGTCGAGGTCGCGGTGCCCAGCGTTCCAGTCCCACCCACCGCGTCCATGGTGACGCTCTGCAATTCCGGAATGTTGTTGGTGACTGGGACGGTCTGCGTTCCAGTCACCACGCCACCCGCGCTCGTGGTGACGTTTTGCGTGGTGAGAAAGTTGTCTGCGACCGCGAGCATCCCGTGCGCAGAACCGGTCGCCACGAGCTGTGACGAGCGGAAATTATCGATGAAGGAGACGAAGCCGGCCGACGGTGAGGGCGCGGTCGTAGTCCCCTGCGTAAATGTGGCGATGCCCGTGATCTCGTCGTTATTATTATTGTTGTTGAAATTTTGGCCATTGCCGATGGCGTAAGTGACCGCGAGCATGCCGGGAGCAATCGTGTTGAAATTCTCATTCGAGTAGCAAGTCAGGGAGCAGACACTCGCAGGCCCGCTTATCACCTGGCCATAGGCTTGTATTTGGGTTACCTGTCCGCTTATTGGCCCAACGGCGCCGCTTAGTTTCGGGTTGGTAAGCCCACCGTTCGTCGACATCGCGAACGTGCCTTCCCCCGGCATGGAGACAGTACCGACCATGCCGTAATAGAGTGCAGTCGTTCCGATCGCGACCGCCACCTGGCCAGTTGTGAAAGTGCCGGACGGGCTTTGCCCGTTGCCCCAGACCGCCGGCAATGCATTTTCGAGATTGAAGGTGACGATGCCGCCGAAGCTCGTTGGGCTCAATGGGCTCACTGAGCTAGGGAACAGGTCGCCGGTATAGCCCCAACCCATGAACTGAAAGGCTGTGTTTGAGCCTATCGAGACGGACCCCGGCGGCGTGCCCGACTGCGAATAGGCGAGATTCCCGCCGGTCCACGACTCCAGAAAATACGCCGGGACCGGAGAGGATCCGAAGCCCGGCAGCACAACGGCCGGGCCGATGATCGTTTGGTTTTGTCCGCCGGCATGCGTCAGCGTCGCCGCCAAGGGGTCATCCGCGGCGTTGGGCGTCCCGGAAACCACTGCAGAAGTTATGTTATTGGCCGCGTCGTAGGTCACGGTCGCGGCCGGAGCGTAAGCAAAGTTGCTTTGGTTGTTGCCAATCTGGATCGGAAGCTTGCCACCGCTGCCGGTGACCTCGAACAGGGAGAAGGGGAAGCCCGGACCGGTGTTTGGCGTGATCGTCAGCGCCGTGGCATTGCTCGCCGCCTGCAGGATGGTGGGAATGTAGTTCGTGCTCGTCACTGTCAGCCCGGAGCCATCGATCGGGTATTGCCCTGCCGGTGTAGTTGCCGTTGTCTGTGAGGTGAACACGGCCGTTCCGGTCGTCACGCCAGCCAAGGTGTTGCCGTTCTGAAGCCCCGTTGGGGCTACTGTCCCGGTGAATGTTGTGTTGGCCGTCCCGAAAGGTTGGCTCGCTGGGTTGGCCGTGTAGGTCAAGGTCAACGTCGCGGGCGTGATCGTGAGCGCGGTGGCGTTGCCCGGCGCCTGCAGGATTCCGGTGCTGTAGCTCCCGCTCGTCACCGTCAGGCCGGAGCCGTCGATCGCATAGGTCCCGACGTTCGAGGCCGCGGTCGCCGTTGGCGCGGTGAAGCTGGCCGCTCCCGTCGTCACATTGGCGAGAAGGTCGCCGGGCTGAAGCCCGGCGACCGTCCCGGTGAAGGCCGGATTGGCGGCGCCGTACAGCCGGCTCATGGTGTTCGCGACGTAAGTCAGAGTATCGGCGGACGCGGCGGCAATCGCGCCGCCGATGGGATTCGTGCTCAGGACAATATTGGACGGGGTCGGAACAAAAGGCAGACCGCCTCCGGCCGGCGTGCCGCCGCTCCCGGTGGTGTTGCTGCCGGTATTGCTACTGCCACTATTGCTGCTGCCGCTATTGCTGCTACTGCTATTGCTGCTGCCGTTACCGATGCTGCCGGTAGTATCGCTCGACTGGCCGCTGCCGGCGGCCGGAGCGTTGACGCCCTTGGCGGCTCCGCTTGCCGCGCTCGGATCATGTCCGCCTTGCCGCGCCAGCGCCAAATGGGCGCTGTCGAGCCGACGCCATAGTCGCGCCAACTCCCCCGCTGTCGCCGGCGAAAATCCTTTCGGGCCGATCGCCAATGCCGGTTCGCCGGCGGCGACGCTGCGGCACGCCCCGGTCGCAACGATGCAGATCGGACCGGAGCCATCGACAAAGTTGACGATCGTGCGGGAACCTTCGTTCAGGATATCGACGACGGTGCCGCGCACGCCGATGGTCGCGAACGGAGTTTCGATCTTGTAGGATTCACGGCTGGAAACGCCGCTGACGAAGCGCATCGCGCCGTTGGTCAATTTGACTGACAGCGATTTTGCCTGCGCACCGTCGAAAATTCCTTTGTCGAGCAGGATTTCTGCATTCGGCGCGACGGTCAGCATCGTATCGTCGAGGAAACGAATCTGCGTCGAGCCGTTGCCCGCGGTGCGGATGACGTCGTCCTGCTCAATCGCATCATCGACGGCGAGGTCGTGGGCGCCGCCGCCGCGCACATAGCTCGCCGCCGGAACAACAGATTCCGCCGTCCCGATCGGGTCGGCGCTGGCGCCGGCCATCCACGCGAACTGGGAAAATGCGGCAATCAGCACGCCGAAGATTATGCGAGTGCTGCTCGTAATTCGACCTCCGAAACCGACCATCATGCGCTAAACAGCGACAATCACCCAGATTGTTCCAGGCAGCAAGTCCGCTGCACCGCTGAGCCGGGATGATGACCAAATTGCGGGGAGCTAGGGAGAACAAACAACGAATATGACCGATCGCCCCGAAGTGTCTGTATTTGATAGGGATTTGAGAAGGGACAGTACCAGTAGTGGTGTCGCAAAAACCGGCCTGTTCTCGCATACATGGGTAGTGGGGCTACTTTGATTTACCATAATTTGATGCCGTCAGCCTGTGAAAGACCATGCTGACATCGCTCAAGGGACCAGGCGCGCCCTTGTAGGCAACCGGCACGTCCTGGTCAAAGCTGAGTGCGAGGCGATAGCCGAACTTTTTGATTTCGGAAATGAGTTGTTCGCGATTGAATATCCACCTGGCAAGTTTGCGATGTGGATGATTGAGTTGCTGCTGCGCGTAGGTTGGCGCTTCACTTACCGGCGTGAATGCCACTATGAAAATCTCCGGGGCGAGAGCCAAAAGCAAGTAGGACCCTCAGCCGGCGTGCAGAGCCCACGCAACAATTGATTTCGATCAAGGCACGCTAAGGACGTTCAATTCAATAGTATTCGATCTGTCCGGACCGCGATGCCAAGCGGCATGGCGCCGGCGCCGGCCGCCGGCAACACGGCGGATTGAATGAACAGGTGGGCCCGATGAACGAGATGCAGCGAATTCCGCCTGTTGGCTCGAAACAGCAATCCGGGCCGTCCGCCGGACCGCGAAACCAGCCCATCCAGGACCTCCGTGAGTGGTTGTCGCAGGTCGAGCGGATCGGCGAACTCGTGCGCGTCGACCAAGCCGTCGACCGCGATGAGGAGATGAGCGCGATCTCCTATCTCGTGGCCAAGCAGAATCCTTCTCCCGCGGTGCTGTTCGATCGTGCGAAAGGTTTTGAGAAAAGTCCGTTTCGCGCCCGGCATCTGTGGAACATCCTCGGCCCGAGCGTCAGGCGCATCGCGCTCACGCTCGAGGAGCCGGCAGGGACGCCGACGGTCGAGTTGATCAGGCGGACCAAGGACAAGCTGAAGCGGCGTATTGCGCCACGCGAAGTGACGCGGCGCGACGCCCCGGTCTATGAGAATTCCATCGTCGGAAAAAAGATCGATCTTAATCAGCTTCCGATCCCGCGCCACTGGCCCTTGGACGGCGGCCGTTACGCGGGGACGGGCGACGCGGTCATCACGCGCGATCCCGACACCGGGTACCTCAATATCGGCACCTACCGGATGATGCAGCAGGGCAGGGCGGAGGTCGGTCTTTATCTCTCCCCCGGCAAGGATGCGCGCCTTCACATCACGCGCGCCTGGCAGCAAGGCAAACCGATCGAAGTCGCCGCCGCCTGGGGCATCGACCCGTTGTTCATGCTGGTCGGCTCGCAGACGTTTCCCAAGAACGTGTCCGAATACGAGTTCGCCGGCGGCATCAAAGGGCAGCCGATACCGGTGGTTCGCGGCACGACCACCGACTTGCTGCTGCCGGCCAATGCCGAGCTTGTCATCGAGGGCGTCATTCGGCCGAATTCGGTAAAAGCGGAAGGACCCTTCGGCGAATTCCCCGGTTACTACGGCAGGCCCGAGGCGGGCTGTCCGCTGGTGAAGGTCACCGCGGTGCACTACCGCACCAATCCGATACTTACCAACGCCCTGATGGCGGATTATCCGTCGTGCGAGCAGAGCGGTTTCTTCTCGGTGATCCGCTCCGCCAAGATCTGGGACGATCTCGACAAGCTGGGCATTCCCGGGATCATGGGCGTCTATTCGCATCCCGCCGCCGCGGGCGGGTTCGGCATGACGGTGATCAGCATGGAGCAGCGTCACGCCGGTCATGCCGCGCAGGTGCTGGCGCTGGCGGCCCAGGTTCCCGGCGGCGCCTACTACACCAAATGGATCATCGCCGTCGACGACGACATCGATCCTACCGATATGGACCAGGTCATCTGGGCGATGGCGAGCCGGTGCAATCCGATCGAGGACATCGACGTGCTGCGCAACACCTGGAGCACCTGGCTCGACCCGACGCAGAACCCGCCGGAAAAGCGCCCCTATGGTTCAAAAGCCTTGATCAATGCCTGCAAGGAACATCGCCATCTGCCGGTGTTCTCCAAGCGAACGGCGCTGCGCAAGGAGGTCTACGACAGCATTGCCGCGCGCTGGAAGACGCTCGGACTGCCGGGCCGTTTACCCGCGGTCAGAGCGTTCGAAACCGACACCAAGGTCACCTATCACGAGATCGGCGGCTTCGAGCCCGGTCGTCAGCCAGGCGAACGGGAAACGGTTCACGCGAAACCGAAACAAGGCCGCCGCCGCCGCCGGCGCTCTCGCCGGCATTGAGATTGTCGCCGAGATGGTTTGGGTTCGACCGGCCAACGGCGCATGACGCTGCGCACCGCAAACTGTCGAAGGTTATGGCAAAACGTCGGTTTCGGTCGCGAGGCACCGTCATTAGACGTGGCGGCGGCGTTCGACAACGCCCGCTTCCGATGGACGCGACAGTCAAATCATTGGCGACGGCATGAGCCGCTTTACCGTTCCGGTTTGAAATCGATTGCCTTGACGGTGGCGGCGATTTTCGCGCGCTGCCCCTCGATCTCTGCGGCGAATTCCGTCGGACCGCCGATATTGATGACTTGCCCGGTGGCCTTGAGCCGCTCGGCGATGACGCCATCGGCGGCAACGGCCTTCACGTCGGCCGCGATCTTTTCCTTGAGATCGTTCGGCATGCTCTTGATGCCGAACAGGCCGACCAGGCCGTCCACTTCGAGCGAGGGAAAACCGGCTTCGCGCGCGGTCGGCACATCCGGCAAAACCGGCGCGCGCGCCGTGTCGTTCACGACCAGCACTCTGACGCGGCCGGCCTGGACCTGCGACTGCATCATGGCATAGGACAGCATCACGACCTGGAGACGGCCTTCGCCGAGATCGACCGCCGAGAGTGTAATGTCGCGATAGGGCACCTGCGTGATCTTCAATCCTTCGGCATACTCGTAGCCCCAGAAGGTAAACTCGGTAATTCCCTGCACCATCGCCGCGTTGAACTTTCCCGGCGCCGCCTTGGCCGCTGCGGTGAATTCCTTGATGGTCTGAAACGGCGCGTCGGCTTTTACGGCCACGGCCAGGATGGTGTTGGAGAGGCGAGCGATCGGAACAAAATCCTTTGGATCGTATGACAGCTGGCTGTAGATGAACGGATGGACGGTGAAGTTTCCGGCGGGCGTGAATAAAAACGTGTGATCGTCATTGGCGTTCAGAAAGGTCGTGATCGCAACGACGCTGTCGCCGCCGGGGCGGTTCTCGACGACGACCGGCTGTCCCCATTTGGTTTGCAGCTTATCGGCCAAAACGCGCGCGCCGATATCGGCGCCGGCGCCCGGCCCGAACGGGACGATAAATCTGACCGGTCGCTGCGGCCAAGTTTGAGCGCGAGCCGGAAGCGAGATAGCCGCGATCGTCCCGAGGAGACCGTAAGCAAGAACCGCTCGGCGTGTCTTGATCGTATTTGCCATGGCAAGATCCCCCCTGCCAGTGAAGAGGAGCGATCAGCAGACCAAGCGACCCGGCGGCCGGCATTGATGTGGATCAAGCCGCTGCGGATCAAGCGGCGGTCACGCCGGGATCGCAAGTCGTCACCGCGCCAGCGGTCCGTTCGCTTTCTTCCAGGCGTCGATGCCGCCCGAGATGTGACAGGCCGTCTTCAGGCCGGCGTCCTGCGCCGCTTGCACCGCCATCGCCGAGCGCTCGCCGAAGGCGCAATAAAAAATTAGACGCTTGCCGGAGGCTTGCGCCAATTCGTGCAGCATGCCGCCTGAGCCGATATTCTCTTGCAGGTCCGGGTAGGGCGCATGCAGCGAGCCGGCAATGACGCCGTGCCTGTCGCGCTCGCTTTTCTCCCGCAGGTCGACCAGCGCGACGTCGGGGCGGGCGCAGAACGCCATCGCCTCGGCCGCAGTCAGAGCCCAGCCTTGGCGCGCGACTTCTTCCTGGTGCAGGCCGACCCGCATATTGGCCGGCACCGCCACGTCCATCATTTTCGGATTCGGCAATTTCAGATTGTTCATCAGCTCGGCATATTCGTCCACTGACTTCACTTTGAGCCGCGGGTTGAACAGCTTCTCCTCGCCGATAGTCGAAACCGTATCGCCCTTATAATCGTGCGCCGGATAGACCAGCGTCGCGTCGGGCAGTCTTAACAGCTTGTTGAAAATGGAATCGTATTGCGCGCGCGGATCGCCGTTCTGGAAATCGGTGCGGCCGGTGCCGCGGATCAACAGCGTGTCGCCGGTGAAGACGCGGTCGGCGAACAGGAACGAATAGGAATCGTCAGTGTGGCCCGGCGTATAGAGCACGTCGAGCCGCAAGCCCTCGATCTCGACGCGGTCGCCCTCGGCGACCCGCATCGACACGACGTCGGCATGGGTCTGCTCGCCCATCACCGTGATGCAACGGGTGCGGTCGCGCAGCGCGCCGAGCCCGGTAATGTGGTCGGCATGCAGATGGGTGTCGACCGCCTTGACCAGCCGCAGATCGAGCTCGCGCACCAGCTGCAGGTAACGGTCGACCTTTTCCAAAACCGGATCGATGATCAGCGCCTCGCCGCCCTGCCGGCTGGCAAGGAGATAAGTGTAGGTGCCGGACGTCGAATCGAACAGCTGGCGAAAGATCATGGTCTATCGTAGCCCGGATTGAGCTGTTGCGAAATCCGGGAACCGCGTTGAAACCGGTCTATCTCGGACCCGTCATGCCCGCGCATAGCCGTTCGAAGAACGGCGTCGCTTCGCTCGCTTCTGTCGCGGGCATCCACGTCTAAGAACTCGTCGAACCAAAGACGTGGATGGCCGGAACAAGTCCGGCCATGACGGGTTTGGCGAGTTTCATAACCGTCCGGTGGTATAAACAGCCGGAATGACACCTCATTCGAGAGAGCCGTTATGGACAAGATCAGCGAAAAATTTTCGCTGTCTTGCGATCACCGGCGGCCGAAGGCGATCGTCGCCTTGAACGGCCAAGAGGTCAAGATCGTCAAGGTCAAGGGCGAATTCTACCGCCACCATCAACGAAGACGACGGAGATCGCTCTATTCTCGGATATGTCCGGGAGCGTATTTGTATTCGCCGATGCGGGTGAACAATAGGCCCGCCAATATCGTCAAACCGCAGAGTACCCACATCGACGGGCGAAAGCTGCCCAGGAGATCGCGACTAAAGCCGATCGATGCAATTCCCAATCCGCCGCCAAGCTGGAAGATGGCATACACGGCGCCGTAGATCTTGCCGAATGAGCGATGACCGTAATACCGCGGAATGAGGTAACTGAGCGCGTCGAATTCGGCGCCGATGATCAAGCCGATCAAGGCGGCGGCGAACGGCGCGGTGACCGGCGTTACGCCGACTGCGAAAATCAGCGCCGCAAGGCTCGACGCCAGGATGAAACACATCAGAACTTTCGAAGCGTGGAAGACATCGAGCAGATAGCCGGTGCCGATCCGACCCGCGATCATGGAAATGCCGACGATTGACGCCAAGCCGGCCGCAATTTGCGGCGAAATGCCCGCCTCGATCAGCATCGGCACCTGAAGGACGACTAGCCCGGAACTGAGACTTCCCATCACAAAGAATACGATTGCGGTGATGATAAACGTCGACGTCCGAGCGGCTTCGGAGAAGCTACTGCCGATTTGGGCCTGTCGCGCCTGACGCAATTTGTCGACGGCCGGATTATCCTTCAAATACGCCAGCGTCAGCGGCCATGTGACGACCAGCGCAACACCCGCCAATACGAGGTAGGCGGTTCGCCATCCGTCATGAGCCACGATGAAGCCGGCAAGCGGTGGAATGATGACGCTGCCGATGCCGATGCCGGAATTGGTAATACCGAGCGAAAGTCCGAGATGGCGGTCGAACCACGTGGCGGTCGAGCGCAGATAGGAAAGCGGCCAGACGCCGACGGCGCAAACCGGTATCAATATCCAGAGGCCGTAATAAGCGTAGAGATTATTGGGAAGAAAGTAGAGCAGGCTGTAGGCCGCACAGAAGATCGGTATCGAGGCAATCACCACGGCGCGGCCACCATACCGGTCGGTCAGAATGCCTTGGATAGGAGCGACCAACATAATCATGTAGGAAATAATCGTGGCGGCGAAGGCAGTCTGCCCTAACGTCCAGCCAAACTCTTGCTGGAGCGGTCGCACGAACACCCCGAACGATAGGATGGTCATCGTGCTCGGGCCGAATACCAGCCCGACAGTCCCGGCAAGGACCGTCAGCCATGCGGGATTAGGCTTGCCGTCGACCAATACCGATTCGGCCATCGTCGACTGCGTTTGTGTCTTAGCCATCGGCGCTGCACTTCTCGACCTTCCGCAGCTATGTCAGGTTTTGGGCCAGACCGGAAGTCCGTCAAGTCCTGAACGCGCCGTCATTCCTCATAGATCATCTTGCGCGTCATGCCGCCGTCGACGACGAAATTGGCGCCGGTGACGAAGCCGGAGCGCTTTTTATCGAGCAGCCAGGCGACGAGTTCGGCGATGTCGGCCGGCTTGCCGACCCGGCCGGCGGGATGCTGGGTATGATCCTTGCGGCGCAAGGCGGCATAGTTCTTGGTTTCGATCCAGCCGGGGCTGACGCAATTGACGCGCACATCCGGCCCGAGGCTCACCGCCAGCGCATGGGTGAGCGCGACCAGGCCGCCTTTGCTCGCGGAATAGGATTCGGTATTCGGCTCCGACATCAGCGCGCGGGTCGAGGCGACGGTGACGATGGCGCCGCGCGCTTTGCGCAACGGTTTTTCGGCGGCACGCGCCAAAAGAAACGTCGCGGTCAGATTGGTGTCGATGACGCGATTCCATTCGTCGAGCGTGAGGCCGCCGAGCGGCTTACGGATCATGATGCCGGCATTGGAAACCACCGCATCGAGCCGGCCGAATTGCTCGACCAAGGTGGCAACGCCGCCCGCGACAGTATCTTCATCGCGAAGATCGCCTTCGATCAGCACGAGATTGCGGCGACGTGGGGGAAAGCTGCGGCGCAATCCGCTTTCGGGCAGATCGAAGACACCGAGTTGCCAGCCGATCGCAAAGAGATGGCGCGCAATGGCGCGGCCGATGCCGTTCGCTCCTCCGGTCACCAAAGCGACGGGTTTCGCGGTCGGCATTAAGTGACCCCCACCCTAACCCTCTCCCTTTCAGGGGGAGGGAAGAAGCAACCCACGTTCTCTTTCCTCCCCCTGCAAGGGGGAGGAATAAGGTGGGGGTTAAAGCGACAGATCATGTTTCAGAGAAGATGAGCCTAGTCGCGCTCGACCGGCAGATCGGGGCGCGAACCCCATTCCGCCCAGGAGCCGTCGTAAAGGCCCTTCGGCTGTTTGCCAAGCGATTGCAGCGCAAAAGTCAGGATCGCCGCGGTGACGCCGGAGCCGCAGGTCGTGATGATGGGTTTGTCGAGATCGACGCCGGCCGAGGTGAACGCCGCAGTGATCTTTTCGCGCGAGGCGAGGCGGCCGCTCTCGAGGAGCCGATCGTAGGGCACATTGAACGCACCCGGCATGTGGCCCGAGCGCAGGCCCGGGCGTGGCTCCGGCGCCTTGCCGGCAAAACGCTCGGCCGAGCGCGCATCGACGATTTGGACATCGTCGCCGGCGAGCGCCATGCGCACGTCGTCGAGCAACGCGACCGCGCCGACATTCATTTCGGCAGTGAATTTCCTTGCCGGCCGTTTGACATCGCCGCTGTCGAGCGGCCGGCCTTCGGCCTTCCATTTCGGCAAGCCGCCGTCGAGGATGAATACGCTTTTCGCGCCGAACACGCGGAACGTCCACCACACCCGCGCCGCCGAAAACAGCCCGGTGCTGTCATAGGCCACGACCGTGTCGTCGTCGCCGATGCCGAGCAGGCCCGCCGCCGCGCCGAATTGCGTGGTGCCCGGCAGCATGTGCGGCAGATCCGTGGAACGGTCAGCCACCGCTTCGATGTCGAAAAACACCGCGCCGGGGATGTGACCGCTGCGATATTCGGCGTGGGCGTCGCGCTTCTGCGTCGGCAAGAAATACGAGCCGTCGACGGCGACGACATGGGGATCGCGCAGCCGTTCGGCGAGCCAATCGGTGGAGACTAAAAAGCGGCTCGTCGGCGACGGGGCAGGGGTGTTCTCGGTTCGCAACATGATTGTTCTCAGTGAGCTAACGTCGGCGCCCAGGTGAAGTTCATTCGCAAGGGTCACTCATAAGGAACCTCGATATTCGACTTGTGCTCGAGCCACGACGGCACCGGAAGGTTCTTCTCGCGCAAAAACTGTGGATTGAACAGTTTCGACTGATAGCGGGTGCCGTAATCGGCGAGCACGGTCACCACCGTATGACCGGGGCCGAGTTCCTTGGCGAGGCGGACGGCGCCGGCGACATTGATGCCGGTCGAGCCGCCGAGGCAAAGCCCCTCGTGTTCGAGCAGATCGAAGATGATCGGCACCGCCTCGGCGTCGGGAATCTGGTAGGCGACGTCGATCGGTGCGCCTTCGAGATTTTTGGTGATGCGGCCCTGGCCGATGCCCTCGGTGATCGAGGAGCCTTCCGACTTGAGCTTGCCCGTCGTGTAGTAGCTGTAGAGCGCCGCGCCCATCGGATCGGCGAGCGCGATGCGCACCGCTTTGTTGCGCGATTTGAGCGCGATGCCGACGCCGGCCAGCGTGCCGCCGGTGCCGACCGCGCAAGTAAAACCGTCGACCTTGCCGTCGGTCTGCCGCCAGATTTCCGGTCCCGTCGTCTCGACGTGACCCTGGCGATTGGCGACGTTGTCGAATTGATTGGCCCAGATCGCGCCGTGCTTTTCGGTTTTCGCCATTTGCGCGGCCAGCCGGCCGGAGACTTTGACGTAATTGTTGGGATTGGAATAGGGCACCGCCGGCACTTCGATCAATTCCGCCCCGCACAGCCGCAGCGTGTCCTTCTTCTCCTGGCTCTGGGTTTCCGGAATGACGATGACGGTGCGGAATCCCATGGCATTGCCGACCAAGGCAAGCCCGATGCCGGTATTGCCGGCCGTGCCCTCGACGATGACGCCGCCCGGTTTGAGCTCGCCCCTTTTCACCGCGTCCTCGATGATGAACAGCGCGGCGCGGTCCTTGACCGACTGGCCGGGATTCATGAATTCGGCCTTGCCGAGGATGGTGCAGCCGGTCGCTTGCGAAACGCGTTCGAGTTTGATCAGCGGCGTGTTGCCGATCGCCTCGATGATCCCGTTGGCAAGCTGCATGGTGGTAAATTCCCAAGCGGGGGCGGGACACTAGATGAGGCACAACTCGTAAACAAGGCTAACGAAAATGCCGCCAATCGGCGAAACGTCCTCGAAACTATAACAACGCATGACAAGCCGGCGGCTACGGATATTCACCGATTTTTTCCGCCGGCCGGGGTAAGCCGGCAGGGCGGGTTTTTCAGCACGCATTGCCCGCGTCCGGTCAGCCTGGTTGAGCGCGATGAATCTCGACGTCAATACGCTGTTCTTGGTGACCATTTACGTGGAGGCAATCCTCGGATTGCTGCTGTTGTTCGCGTGGGTGCAGAACACGGCGATCCGCGCGGTGGCATGGTGGGGTTTTGCCGACCTGATGCGCGCGGCGTCGGTGATGCTGTTCGGCATGTACGGGTCGGTCTCCGACCTGATCTCGATCGATCTCGCCAATGCGCTCTTGTTCACGGCCTTCGCGCTGACCTGGACCGGCGCGCGCGTGTTCGACCAGCGCCGGCCGCTGCCGGTCCTGTTATTCGGCGGCGCCGCATTGTGGCTGGTCCTGTGCCGCATCCCGAGCATTGCCGCCGCCTGGGACGTGCGCGTGCTTTTGAGTTGCGGCATCATCGCCGCCTATACTTGGGCGACGGCTTACGAGTTTTGGCGCGGTCGCGGCGAGCCGCTGGTATCGCGCTGGCCGGCGATCTTCATGCTGTTCGCCCATGGTGCGCTCTACCTGTTGCGCACGCCGTTCGGCGCCATGCTGCCGTGGTCGCCGACCGGTAACGAGGTATTCCAGAGCGTCTGGATGACCGTGCTCAGCTTCGAAGCGTTGCTGTTCACGATCGCGATCGCCTTCATCCTGCTGGCCATGGCGAAGGAACGCACCGAGCACCGCCACAAGACCGCGGCGCTGGTCGATCCGCTCACCGGCATCGCCAATCGCCGCGCCTTCCTGCAGGACGGCGAAGTGCAACTGCGCCGGCAAGCAATCGATCCGCGCCCGATCGCGGTCATGCTGCTCGACCTCGATCATTTCAAATCGATCAACGACCGCTTCGGCCATGCGATCGGCGATCGCGTGCTGCAACTGTTCGCCGAGGTGACAGGCAACTGCCTGCGCCGCGCCGACCTGTTCGGCCGGCTCGGCGGCGAGGAATTCGCAGCCGTGTTGATCGACACGACGCGGGAGCGGGCGGTGACGATCGCCGAGCATATCCGCACCGCCTTCGCCGATGCGACCTGCGAGGTCGACGGCCGGCCCGTCGTCGCCACCGTGAGCATCGGCATCGTCATCAGCTACGACGCCGTTCTCGATATTTCGGCGTTGCTGGCGCAGGCCGATCACGCGCTCTATCGCGCCAAGGGCAACGGCCGCAACCGCATCGA
The DNA here is from genome assembly GCA_963823225.1 of uncultured Alphaproteobacteria bacterium. GTDB lineage: Bacteria > Pseudomonadota > Alphaproteobacteria > Rhizobiales > Xanthobacteraceae > BOG-931. The sequence goes on from CAWGKM010000003.1 coordinate 1,173,454, forward strand.
GATCGCCTCGATCGAGCTCATCCTCGATCGCCTCAAGCGCAACGCCGCGGATGCCATCGCCGGCGCCAAGCCGGCCGCCCGGTCCGCCGCGTAACCACGCGAAACTTTAACTCGCCTCGGCGGACCCTGAAGAGTCCGCTTCTCTAATCGGCCGTTTGGGGTCAAGCGCTTTCAGACCTTCCATCACCACTGCAGTGTCGATGTCACTCACGGGCTCGTGCTTCTCTTCGGAATCGGCACCAAGGCCCTTCCATCATGGGATTCGAGGACGAAGCGGAACAATCTTTCAGTCGGCCTTGCCGTCAAACGAACGGCAGGTCCAAGCGGACATGCGAACTCACCTCATCCATCGTCCCGCGAGGGACATCATTCCACCGCTCGGTGGAGCTCGAGTTTCCTTCTATTGGATTGGATCCTGCACGACTCTCATGCCGTTACGACTTCCCTGGTCCAGCGGAACTCGGTGCCGTCAACCCAGATGCGGTGCATGATCACGGCCAGCCGGCGTGCCAGGGCCACGATCGCCTTTTTCATACCGCGGCGCCTGGCGATCTGCATCGCCCAGGCCTTGAGCCAGGACCATTTCTTCGAACGCAGCATGCTCTGAGCTGCTTCGTAGAGCATGACCCGCATCATCTCGTCTCCACAGCGCGATATTCTGCCGCTCCGGTCAATCTCGCCCGATTGGTACTTGGAGCACGTCAGTCCAAACACGGCACCGACTGCCTTGGATTTACGGAACCGAGCGGGCACGTCGACGGTGGCGCGATAGGTCAGCGCCACCACGGGGCCAACACCGGGGGTCGTCATCAGGCGCCGGCACACCTCATCATCCTGGACGATGGCCAGCAAACGACGATGCAGGATGATGATCTGTTCACGTAGCGCCCGCCGGACAATGAGCATTGGTTCAACCAACTCGGCCAAGTCGGGGAGGCTCTCGATCAGCTCCTTGATGCGGGCCTCGAACTTCACCTTGCCGGCCATTCCGACCTTGAGGCCGAAGTTGCGTAAAGTACCGCGCAGGTCGTTCTCGATGGCGATGGCCTTCGACTGCAGCAGCTTGCGATGGGTCAGCAGCATCCGCAGCTTCTGACTGCGTAACGTCTTCACATGCACCGGACGGTAAAGCCCCACCCGCATCATCTGCGCGATGCCGCGCGCGTCGTTGCGGTCGGTCTTGTTAATCTGTGCTTTCAGCACCGCCTGCATGTGTCGGGTCTCAACACAGACCACCGCGAACTCTGCTTCGGCGAGAGCGCCGTAAAGCCATTGCGATAGCGGCCCGGCTTCCAATCCAATCCGCTTGAAGTGGTAAGCGGGGTTCTTCAGCACCGTCAACAAAGCCTCGGGTTCGCTCGCCACCTTCACTTCCCGAACGATCCTGCCCGTGTCATCCACAATGCAGACGCTCGTGTCCTTGACCGATACGTCCAGTCCAGCAAAATGGTCCATGCTGCGCTTCTCCTTCTGATGCTTGAGGCCCGTAACCACGGTGACCTCGTATTCACCATCAGCCTGAAGCGCAGCACCCAAAATCTTCAGCTATCCACAAGCTGCCCGGCCGATTACCCCATCTTTCAGGGCGAAGCCGAAGTGGGCCGGCTGTCAAAAACGGCTGCCTCGGTCGAAAATGACCGGGAACGGATCTCGCACAACGCCTGTGCAGCAGGCTCCGGGGCGATTTGTCCCGTATGACCCACCATGCGGCTGGTTTCCGCGAGATTGAACGCGCATGGCGCGAAAAGGAGGATTCGCCTTTTCATGAGCCCGATTTTGCTCCGGCAAGAAGCAAGTCAACCATCAGTGTCCAGGCGTGCTGGAATTGCGCCCGTTCGTCAGTGCGCATCACCAAGTTGATCATCAGGCCATCGAGCGCCATCTCAGCGAGCCGCGCGATCGACTCGATCTCAGCGTCCGAAACATTTGAGGGAAGACGAGCGCGTAGGGCCTCGACGACGAGGCGGTGCATGTCGGCAACGCCTTCGGATATTCGGGCGTTCATTTCGCGATCGAATATCGCTCTCGTGACGAAAACCGCTTGGGCTTTTAGCAGGACGGGATCGCCCTGCGCTGCGCGGACCAGCTGCTGGCCGAGGCCGTCGAGATAGGCGCGAGCCGACGTCGGTTGGTGTCCTTCAAGCTCCAAAGACTGACGCCAATCACACGCGGCGAGCAGGATTTCGTCGACCGACGCGAAGTGATGAAAGATCGTCGCCTTGCTCACGTTGACCTCTCGCGCCAACGCACCCGCACTGAACGCGTCAGGGCCGCCACGCCCCAGCAACGTCAGGGCCGCGTTCAGGATTTCCTTGCGAGTTTCTTCGCCCGCCGCAGTGCGCTGTCCCTTGATCGCCATGCGCCACAGCTACTCTTGACCGATCGATCGGTCAAGAGTTATATTTTGATTTCGACGACGGCTCTCGTCATCGGGGGCCGCAGGAGAGATGGTCTAACGCTGGAGAACGCAAATGATCGCGCAATTGAAAGGGTTTCCCGAAAATGTCATCGCCTTCGCGGGACGAGGACAGGTGACGAAGGCCGACTACGTTTCGACCCTCATTCCAGCGGTCGAGAAGGCTTTCGCTGGCCACGATCGCCTTCGTCTCTATTACGAGCTTGGAGCCGATTTTGCTGGCATTGACGCCGATGCGATCGTGGAAGATTTCAAGATTGGAATGCAACACCTCACTCGCTGGGAACGGGCCGCGGTCGTCACCGACGTCCAGTGGATCGCCCATGCGATTTCACTTTTCAGCTTTCTGATGCCCGGTGCGATGAAGGTCTTTTCGACGAAAGATGCCGATCAAGCGCGTTTGTGGATCGTCTCGCTCTCTTTATAAGGCGAGTGCAGAAATCAAGAATTTCGCACAAGTATTTCGGGCCAACAATTGCAACTGGTTAGCCCGTGCAGAAATTAGGTGCAAATCTCCGCGCACGTTGCTTCTTGGCCCATCGCGTCCATTCGCGGCAACCGAGCGCTTCGATCGCTTTCGGAGCGAAGCGGACATTTGACCAAGCCGCGCTCGCAAAAGCGGAATTGACGCCGGCCGCCGGGATTGCTTCGTTTGCGCTCGCAATGACACCGGCAGGAGACGACGAGTAGCATGAAGCGCAGCAGCGATCGCATTCTAACGACCCATGTCGGCAGCCTGATCCGGCCGCCGGCGCTGCAGGATTTCTTGCGGGCGAAGCAGGCGGCCAAGCCGTACGATCGCTCCGCCTACGCGGCGTGCCTTAAGGACTCCGTCGCCGAAGTGGTGCGCCGGCAGGCCGCGACCGGGATCGACGTCGTCAGCGACGGCGAGTTCGGGAAATCGATTTCTTGGTCGCAATATGTGCTGGAACGGCTCAGCGGTTTCGAGCGGCGGCCGATCAAGCCGGGCGGCAATCCCTTCACCCGCGGCGTCGACCGCGAGCAGTTCGCCGAGTTTTATGCCGAGCTTGACGCGCGCGAGGGCGTCGCAACCACCGTCGAGGCGGTGTGCGTCGGCCCGATCGCCTATACCGGAACGGCCGAGCTCAAACGCGACATCGACAATTTCAAGGCGGCGCTGAAGACGGTCAAAGTCGAAGAGGGTTTCCTGCCCGTCGCCGCGCCGGCGAGCGTCATTCCCGACCGCAAGAACGAATATTACAAGAGCGAGGAAGAATTGATCCGCGCCATCGGCGCGGCGATGCGCAGCGAATATCGCACGATCATCGATGCCGGTTTGGTGTTGCAGCTCGACGACGCGCGTGCCGCCGTCACCTATGACCGCATGGTGCCGCCGGGAAGCTTTGCCGATTACCGCAAATGGCTGGCCATGCAGGTCGACGTGCTCAATGAAGCGATCGCCGGCCTGCCGGCGGACCGCATCCGCTATCACGTCTGTTGGGGCAGCTGGCCGGGTCCGCACACCACCGATGTGCCGCTCAAGGACATCGTCGACCTCATCCTGGCGATGAAGGTCGGCGCTTATGTCATCGAAGGCGCCAATCCGCGCCATGAGCATGAATGGCGGGTCTGGGAAACGGCCAAGCTGCCGCCGGGCAGGGTTCTCATTCCCGGCGTGATCAGTCACGCCACCAACGTCGTCGAGCATCCGGAACTGGTGGCCGAGCGCATCGTGCGGCTGGCGCGCCTGGTCGGGCGCGAAAACCTCATTGCCGGCACCGATTGCGGCTTTGCGCAGGGACCGTTTCACCGCCGCGTGCATCCGAGCATCATGTGGGCGAAGCTCGATGCCCTGGTCAAAGGCGCAAAACTCGCCAGCGCGGAACTGTGGGCCTAAGCATCGCGGGCCGCGTCGGCGGGGCGGGGCCGCGACCGGACGGGTTTATGAACGTTGCGGGATTTGTTAAGTTGGTATCTCAGCCAGCCGGCGAAGGAGATCGATCATGCTCGACGTCACCAAGCGACCAGCAACGGCCCCGTTCGACACCGCGCTGCTCGACCGGCTGATGGATGACGCCGGCATCGACGTGCTGGTGGCGACGTCGAAGCATAATATCCAATACCTCCTCGGCGGCCATCGCTCGTTCTTTTTCGAAGCCATGGACGCGATGGGATTGAGCCGTTACCTGCCGGTTTTCGTCTATGCCAAGGGCGCGCCGCAGAAGGCCGGCTTCTTCGGTCACCGCATGGATCGCTATCAGAACGAGGTGACGCCGCTGTGGACGTCCGAAATCAACACCAAGAGCTCGGGCACCGTCGACGCGATCGAAAAAGCCGCCGATTATATGCGGCGGCTTAATCCCAAGCCGAAGCGGATCGGCATCGAAGTCGCGTTTCTCCCGGTCGATGCCGCGGCCGTCCTGCGCAACGCGTTTGCCGGCAGCGAATTCGTCGACGCGCTGTTCGTGCTCGAACGCCTGCGCGCGCGCAAAACTCCGGAAGAACTGGAAATGCTGCGCATCGCCTCCGACGCGGTGATCGATTCGATGGCGGCGGTCATTAAAAATCGCGGCGCCGGCTCGACCAAGGCGGAGCTCGCCGAAGCGCTGCGCCGCGAGGAAGTCTCGCGCGGACTGAACTTCGACTATTGCCTGATCGCGGCGGGATCGAGTTCAACCGGGCGCCGTCCGACCAGAGGTGGGAGAAGGGCGACGTGCTGTCGCTCGATTCCGGCGGCAATTACCACGGCTATATCGGCGACGTCGCGCGCATGGGCATCGCCGGCGAGCCGGACGCCGAACTCGTCGACCTGCTCGCCGAAGTCGAAGCCATCGAGCAGGCCTCGATGAAACCGATCCGGCCCGGCGCGCTCGGCAAGGAAGTTTACGCGGCGGCCGATGCGCTGTTACAGAAATCGAAGCTGCACAACCACATCCATTTTCTCGCGCACGGCATGGGGCTCGTCAGCCACGAGGCGCCGCGGCTCACCAATAGGGGTCCGGTTCCCTACGACGCCTACGATGCCGACCGCCCGCTCGAAACCGGCATGGTGGTGTCGGTCGAGACCACGCTGGAGCATCCGCGTCGCGGTTTTATCAAGCTCGAGGATACGGTCGTGGTCACGCCGGCCGGCTGCGAGGTTTATGGCGACCGCATCCGCGGCTGGAACCGCGCCGGCGGCTAAGGCGCTGCCGCGCAGTCAACGACCCGGCGGCAAAGTCGCGAGCAAGCGAGCGAGTACGGTCGGTTGCTGCGGGGCCGGCTGCGCCGGCGCGCCGATCGGGCGACGGTGCGCATATCCCATTTCGCGGCGCAGCTTGTACAGATAACCGAAGCAGACAATGCCGGCTAACACCCAGGCAACGCCGGTGAAGTAGACCACGGCCGGCGGAACGTGCGTCGAGATCGCGGTGAGAATGAAATACGTCGCGCCCCATCCGATCAGCACAATGAAGGCTCGCGGCAAAATGTAGCCCATGATTCGCGCCTCCTCGTCGGCAGGCACGATGCTGCTGAGGCGCGGTTAATAATGACTTAACGCGCACGGGGACGGTCGCGTCTTTCACGATGAAAGACTCCGCATGCTCGTCGATCGACCAGGGCGGCGGGAAACGGCGGGGTGCGGGCATCGGCGTCGTGGCCGCTCGTGACGTTGAGGTCGGATCTAAATCGTCCGCCGGACAAGTTACCAGCATGCTCAGGCTAGGCTTTTCATAGGACGAAAGCGATGTTAAAATCCATTGCTGAAAAACTGGGAGGTTAGCCATGCTGATCGAACTCGTTACCCCCTTAATGCTCGCAACTGCACCAATCACTATCGATGTGCCGAAGGACAAATATGACCACAGTTCACAGGTTTCAGTTCACAAAAATCTCAAACTCGCAATCACCTTTAGCGGCACTCAAACTTTTGACTATCAGGGCAAGCCTAACGATAACGACAACGACAACGACTGAAATTGAACGGTCAGCAGTTTAGTTTTTATAGATGCTTCTCGTTCTAACGGGCAGCAACGATGGGACTGCTGATCTTCTTTTTTCAAAGATTGGCGATAAGGGCTTTCGTTTCAACTACGATATTTTTCAGATTACTCTGTTCTCGTTCGCCCCGGCAGTTGGTCCATCGAAAACCCCACAGGATTAAAGATAACGAATGCGACCGCAACCGCCGCCTTTTGGTGGAAAGCGTTCAATTTTTTTGTCGAGGAAGAGGACTATGTCGCCGAGGAGGTGAAATATGTGTTCCGCGAGATTTATGGATGGTTTCTCGCCCGGTCACTCACGAAAGGAAACAATCCCGAGTTCCACCGTTTTAATGGTAAAATTCAAATCCTAAATCTAGCGAGCGCATATTTCGAAATTCCGAAAACAATTTGCGGATGGGGAAATGCCATTAAGTCCGAAATACGCTCTAAAAGAAAGATCGTCGCTAAATCCTTGACCTCGGGTCTGACCACAACAAATAAAGTGCTGTTCACTACCGAAGTCGACAGTTCAAAACTTGATCCTCGGTACCCGTGGTATTTACAAGAAAAGGTTGACGCGAAGTCGGACATAACAATTTTCGTCTGTGGTAGAGGACTTTTTGCTTTTGAGAGAGATCGATCAGGGTTGAAGGGACTCGATTGGCGCAATCAGGAAGACATGTTCAGTTTGGAACAGAAATGGGCGCCGTTTTCTCTGACGAAAGACCAACGTAAAGCGGTTGTAGCATTCCTGCGTAAGATTGGAGTTGAATGGGGGCGTCTCGATTTTTTGTGGACAGGGTCGAAGTTAGTGTTTTTAGAATACAATGCAAACGGACAGTTCGTGTTTTTAGACCTCAAAGATAAATTGGGAATTTTGGATTGCGTGGTCGAGTACTTACTGAAAAAGTGATCACAGATTGGCGTAGCCGCGCTGATAAAGTGCGCGTTCAGATTGATGTCTGCTCTTACCAGGGCGGCGGAAAGCGACGCGGGGCGGTCATTGCGTGATGATACTGACTAAGCGCGGACCGCCTGCATTAGCAACTTGCCGAGCGGTGCCATGATAGGGTTGATGTGCGGCCCCGAAACCGGCCATGCGAGGCAGTCCAGCTTCGTGAGATTGTCGAAGGATACGAGTACTTCATCTTGTGACACGTTCAGTGCCGCCTTTAAGGCGTCTCGGCCACTTGGTGTCCAATTTCCGCTCGGGTTTTTGTTTACCGCATCCAGAACGAGCGCATCCAAGGGCTCCATTCTCTTGAGGGCATCAATGAGCGAAAGCCGGACTTGAGCCGCACGGGTCGGATCCATTGCCGCCGCAAGCAATTTTGCCCACAGCTGCTTTAAGCCGTCTCTGTCCTCGTTAATCGCCGCCGCGATCAAGGGAATGGCAATGGACGGACTTACATCCACCCGATTATCAACGCCGCGATCGCGAAGAATCTTTTCGGTGTCCGCTGAAAGTTCCGCCCATCGACGAGCACGCTTGTGCTTGACCCAGTCGCCCATAATTCCAACGAGGTCGTGGGGGAGATCGCCGAGCACCTCCCCAACATATTTGCCAGCTTGGACCGCGGCGTCGATCGCCTTGGCTGCTGCCTTGGCAGACTCTTCGATTGCATGGGCGCTGTCTGGGTCGATCGGCCGGATGAGTTCATTGGCCATGGTGAGCAATCCCTGGCCGATCAAGCAGCGGCCAATTCCTCGTCCGACCAGCGCCAGCGATCGCCATCAAGGAAAAATTCCGGAATTCCCTGCCATATCTCGCGCGGCAGCGGTGTCTCGGCGTTCGGATTGTGAATCATGAGGGCGCGGGGTTTTACCTCTCCGCCGTCTTCATACTCATTGAGGAACAGAGCCGCACTGATCCGCGTGTACCGCGGCTCCGGCCATCGCTTGAGCAAGCGCCCGTTCTGCTTAAACGCGGCATGTGCCGGGCCGGCAGGGCCGCCGGTCGCCGGGTTGAGCGGTATACGGATGACTTCTTCGCCGACAAACGCACGCTCGATTGGTGTCCGATTAAATTGGGGGAAAATCGATAGACGCAAGCGCGGATGAACCACGAGCAAATTGCGCTGGCCCTTGGCGAACTGTTTGTTCGCCCCTTGAATCGCTCGCTCGAGGAGCTCGCTGTCATCGCCCCAAAAAAATTGCTCCGTGATCTGCCGGTGCGGAGCCTTCACTTCGACGTTGATGTTTCCATCCGGTCTTTCGATCAAAAATTCCAGGCAATGCCGCTGCTGACCAATGGGACGTAGCCGGACGATGAGCTGACGCTGGCCCGCCAGATACCACGCGGCAAAGCATTCGCTCACGGCGGACAGGAAGTTATTGTCGTCATCGCCGGTCAGCCGCGTGCGCAGGTCCATCCCGTGCGGGTCATCAAAGAGGCCGATCGCGAATGCGGCGGTGAGATACGTTTCCCACGCCGCCTTGAATGCCCGCAGTTCGCGATTTAGCCGACTCGGGTTAAGGCCGCCGGCCCCAAGAATCGCCAGCCGGCATTTGAGGTACTCGCTGGGCGATCTGATCGCTTGCAGCTTGGCGATGACGGCTGGAGTGAAAACGTCCCACAGGGGCTCGGCGGGGACCATCTAACTGGTCCTCGAAATCTGCTGATTGTTGCCACGGGTGTTGCCCCGACCGGATTTTTGCATCTTTCGCGTTTACTGAATATCGATCTAAGTCTTTGTTTTATTTTGGCTCCCCGGGCCGGATTCGAACCAGCGACCAACCGGTTAACAGCCGGTTGCTCTACCGCTGAGCTACCGGGGAAAAGCCTGCTCGCGTTGGGCTCGCATATAACAAAGCCGGTCCGGCTTTGAAAGCCGCCGCCGCCCTCATTGCGGCCGGCTGGCCGAGCGCAAGCTCGCGGCCGCCGTCACTCGCTGCGCTTGCGAAGGCTGGCTTGCCGAGCCGAAGCAAGCGCGAAACGTCCGCCTTCGCCCAAGACGGACTACGGCGCGACAGCCTTCGCTGCGCTGCGCTTGCGAAGGCTGGTCCTGCCAAGCCGTAGCTCGCGTCAACCGGCACCAGCCCGCCTTCGCCCAAAGTGGGCTTCGGCGCGGCAGCCTTCACTCGCTGCGCGAGCGAAGGCTGGAGGCCACGCCCGGAATTGAACCGGGGTAAACGGTTTTGCAGACCGCTGCGTAACCACTCCGCCACGTGGCCATCCTTAGCAAGGGTAGCGTCGGCAAGGGTAACATTGCCAAGGCTAACATCGGCATGGGTTAACTGCACCCAATCGATTAAGCAATGCCTACAGCCGTTACGGAACCCTGCCGGGCCGAGCGGCTTGCGTTTTGGTCGACGGTGTCGCAAAACCAACTGTCGCCCACCATTTGGGAACTTACATGTTCGACACCGCCGCCGCGCGCCGCATGATGGTGGACGGGCAGATTCGGCCGTCCGACGTCACCAGTCTCGACTTGATCGCGGCCATGCTGGCGGTGCCGCGCGAGCTTTTCGTGCCGGCCGCGCTCGCCGGCCAAGCCTATCGCGATGGCGAAATCGCGCTTGGCGCCGGCCGGTCGCTGCTCAGGCCGATGGTTTTCGCCAAGCTCATTCAGGGCGCGCAGGTCGGCGTCCGCGATTACGTCCTCGATGTCGGCTGCGGCACCGGCTATTCCTCGGCGGTATTGTCGCGGCTCGTCGGCTCGGTGGTGGCGCTCGAGGAAGATGCGGCTTTGGCGCGGCGGGCCCAGGATGGGCTAAAAGCAGCCGGCGCCGCGCATGTCAGCCTTGTTACCGGTCCGTTGACCGCAGGCTGGCCGGCGGCCGCTCCCTACGACCTCATTTTGCTCAATGGCGCCACCGAAATCGTGCCCGATCGACTGGGTCGCCAGTTGAAACCGAACGGCCGACTCGCCTGCATTCTCGGCCGCGCTCCGAACGGCAAAGCAATGATTTACCGCCTGATCGAAGGCCGCCTCGTCGGCCGCCCGATTTTCGATGCCGCGGCGCCGGTGCTCCCGGGCTTTGTCGCGCCGCCGGCCTTCGTTTTCTAGCTCATTGGGTGACGGCCGCCCGTCCAACCGCCCTTCGCAGCGGCTTGATTTGCGGTTTTTGGCCTGGCTTTGGCCGGAAAGCCCGCCTGTGGCGCGGAAGTGCCAATTCCCAGATTTCTGCATTTCATCCCCAGCTGCGGGGTTTCACCTTGCACGTCAGGAGCTTAAGGTCGGTCGTTTCGCGTCTTCGGCTAAGCCCTTTGGCCGGGGGGTAGGGGCGTGTCTGCGAGGGATCCATCGCCGACGGGTGGATGGAGGAAGGGCGGGAGCTTTGTCTACGTCATGAGACGCGGACTGCGCGCGCATATTCGGATCATCGCAAGCCTCGCGGTGGGCGGCGTTGTCGTTGCCGCGGGGTGCACCATGGCGGCGGCCGACACGCTCGAATGGGCTCTCGTCCAGGCCTATCAGAACAATCCGTCGCTCAATGCCCAGCGCGCGGCGTTGCGCGCCACCGATGAGAACGTGCCGCAGGCTTTATCCGGCTACCGTCCGAAAATCAGCGTCACCGGCTCCGGCGGCTTCCAATATTCCGACACACTCTCCAACAGCGTCAATCAGTCGGTGTTTCCCAACACCGTCAGCTATTCGAGTATTGCCAGAGATCTCGGTCAGCGCGGCTTTGGCGCGACGGCGACGGAGACGCTCTACAACGGCTTCCAAACCGCCAATCGCACCCGCCAGGCCGAAAGTCAGGTGATGGGAGCGCGCGAGACGTTGCGTGTCACCGAACAGCAAGTGCTGCTCGATGCCGCCACCGCCTATATGAATTTGCTGCGCGACCAGGCGATCCTCGATCTCAATCGCCGCAACGTCGAAGTTCTCACCGAGCAGCTCAAACAGACGCGCGATCGCTTCAATGTCGGCGAGGTGACCCGCACCGACGTCGCTCAGGCCGAATCGCGGCTGGCGGCCGGCCGCTCGGCGCTGCTCGGCGCGCAGTCGAATTACGTCACCTCGCAAGCCAATTATCGGCGCGTGATCGGCGTCGATCCGGGCCGGCTCGATCCGGGCACGCCGGTCGACCGTTTTTCGCCGCCCGCGCTGCCCGGCGCGGTCAATCAAGGCGAGGTCCAGAGTCCGTCAGTGCTGGCCGCCATGTACGGCGTCGACATTGCCGAGCTCGGGGTGAAGGTCAGCGAGGGCGCGCTGTATCCGAACTTCGCGGTCACGGCGAGCGCCTCGAAGGAATACCAAACGGTTTACAACGTCAACAAGCAAACGCTCGCCTCGGTGCTCGGCACGCTGACCGTCCCGCTCTACCAGGGCGGCGCCGAATATTCCGCGATCCGCCAATCCAAGGAGACGGTCGGGCAACAGCGCCTCAATCTCGACGTCACCCGCGATCAAGCGCGCGCCACCGTGGTGCAGAGCTGGGGCCAGCTGGACGCCGCCAAGGCGCAGATCGAGGCGACCACCGCGCAGGTAAACGCCGCCGAGATCGCGCTCAACGGCGTGCGCGAAGAGGCGCGGGTCGGTCAGCGCACGACGCTCGACGTGCTCAATGCGCAACAGGAACTCGTCAACGCGCGCGTTGCGCTGGTCACCGCCCAGCACGACCGTGTGGTGGCGTCCTACGCGCTATTGGCCGCGGTCGGCGGCCTCTCGATGCAGCGCCTCGGCCTCAACGTGCTGATCTACGATCCGCAGGTGCACTATCAGCAGGTGCGCGATGCCTGGATCGGCGTACGCACGCCCGACGGCAGATAGGCCGGCTTTGGCTTCGGTTTTGGCCGGTTGGCCGCATCCCATGTCCACAGTCGCGCCTTGCCTTCGATTTTCGCCATGACATACTTACCGGCGACGTTGCATAGTTGCCGTTGCGTGATTCGGCGCCAGCGTGGGATTCACGGTCGACCGCGGGTTGGCCGGGAGGTCTAAGGGGAACGCAACGCTGGCGTAGCTAAGCCAGACGAGGATGTGGGCATGGCGCAACCGGCGAAATCGCAGGAACCGTCGATGGAGGAGATTCTCGCCTCCATTCGCCGCATTATCGCCGACGACGACGCCAACAAACCCGCGCAGCGGGCGCCCGAGCCGGAGAAGGCCGAACCGCAGCCGGCGCCGTCTTCGCCGCCGTTGTTTTCCCCGCCGCCGCCGCCGCCGCCCCCGCCGCCCCCTCCTCGCGTCGAAGCCGAATCGCGCCCGGCACTGGAGCAGCCTGGTCCGCCTGGCGGATCAATCCTCGGACATTCTCGATCTCACCGAGTCGATGGCGGCGTCGATACCTCAGCCGCCGGCGGCGAGCGCCGTGCCCAGTCCCGCACCGCAGTTCCGCACCATCGACGGCAGTCCGACGTCGGATTCGACGAGGCGGGCGAACGAGCCGCGCGTGGCGGCGAGGAGCGCAGCCGCCTGCTTTCCAACGCAACCAGCGCGGCGGTCGATTCCGCCTTCAATACGCTTGCCCAAACCGTGCTGATGCAGAATGCCCGCACGCTGGAGGATCTGGTGCGCGAAATGCTCCGCCCGATGCTGAAATCCTGGCTCGACGACAATTTGCCCGGCATGGTCGAGCGCCTGGTCCGCGCCGAGATCGAACGCGTCTCGCGCGGGCGAACGAGCTGACGTCCGCTCGTCCCGCGCATGCGGGGACCCCGTTCCTTAGCTTACCGTCCAGCCCTGGATTCCCGCTTTCGCGGGAATGAGCTGTGACTATCCGAGCACCCGTATAGATCCTCACCCTTTCAGCGCCGCGGCGAGCTTGAGCGCCTGGTCGGACAGCACGGCGGGATCTTCCTTGACGCTTGCCGGCGGCTTCAACGCCACGCCGTTCTTGCGCGGAATGACATGGACGTGCAGGTGAAACACCACCTGGCCGCCGGCCGGCTCGTTGAATTGGTGAATGGTGAGCCCGTCGGCGGCAAAGACCGTGACGGCGGCCTGCGCGATCTTCTGCGTCGCCTTGATGAGATAGGCGAGGTCGTCCGGCGCGATATCGAGAATATTGCGGGCAGGGCACTTCGGGATGACCAGCGTATGGCCGGGCGCGCGCGGCATGATGTCGAGAAAGGCAAATGTCTTGTCGTCCTCGAAAACCTTATGTGCCGGCAATTCGCCGCGCAAAATTTTGGCAAAGATATTGTTCGGGATCGTAGCTCGGCATCGCGCTCTCCGGGTATCATACTTGCGAGTTTAATCATTCCGGTTCGACGGCGAAATCCTTGCGGAACGGCGCCAACGCGGCAAGCTCGGCGCCGGCGGCCGCGACATAGGCGCGTTCGCGCACCAGGTAGTCGGCGATGGCGCGGCGCAGCGCCGGGATCGGCGATATAATGCGCCGAATAGGTCGTGGTCGGCATGTAGCCGCGCGAGATCTTGTGTTCGCCCTGGGCGCCGGCCTCGACCCGCGGAATCTTGTGCGCGATCGCGTAATCGATCGCCTGGTAATAGCAGAGCTCGAAATGCAGGAACGGGTGATGCTCGATGGCGCCCCAATGGCGGCCGAATAAAGTGTGCGAGCCGATGAAATTGATGGCGCCGGCGATCCAGCGCCCGGCGCGCTTGGCCATCACCAGCACGATGCGGTCGCGCATTTTCTCGCCGACCAGCGAATAGAACGACCGCGTCAGATAGGGCCGGCCCCATTTGCGCGAACCGGTCTCCATGTAGAATTCGAAGAACGCGTCCCACACGTCTTCGGTGAGATCGCTGCCGGTGAGCCAATGCACGCTGATGCCGTTTTGCAAGCGCGTCGTGGCGCTCGCGCCGGATGGTCTTGCGCTTGCGCGCCGTCAGCGCGGCAAGGAAATCGTCGAAATTTGCAAAACCCGGATTTTCCCAGTGGAACTGCTGATCGGTGCGTTGCAGATAGCCGAGTTCGCCGAGCAGGCGGAATTCCGGTTCGGTGGCAAAAGTCACGTGCACGCCGGAGGCGCCGGAAAGTCCGGCACAATTCGACGAGACCGCCCGCCAGCGCGCGGGCGACCGCATGCGCATGCGGGCCGGGGCGCAGCAACAGCCGCGGCCCGCTCGCCGGCGTAAACGGCACCGCGATCTGCAGCTTCGGGTAATAGCTGCCGCCGGCGCGCTCATAGGCCTCGGCCCAGCCGCGGTCGAACACGTATTCGCCGCGCGAATGGCTTTTGCGATAGCAGGGCGCAGCGGCGACGAGCGTGCCGTCCGGCGTTCGCGCCAGCACATGCTGGGGTTGCCAGCCGGTCCGGCCGCCGACCGAATTCGACGCCTCCAACGCATGGCAGAAAATCATGCGAAACAAATGGGTTATATACGGTTTCCTGATCTTGATTTTTAACCGGGTGGGCGGCGGACGCCGGCGGCTCAGCCTGCGCCTGAACCGAAGCAAGGATATCATTGTGAATTCTTGGTAGAATCCGGATTGGCGCAGGCGTCCCATTCGGCCGCGGCGACCTCGCCGATCGCGTTGACCACGCTGATGCGCAGCTCCGTCGTCGCCGCCGCTCGCTCGCGCCGCTCCACGAAGTCATCCTGCACACGGCTCATGGCCGAAAACCCTCGAAAATCATCTGATCGGCCCAGCGTGCGGCAATTTGCCGTTCGGCCTCGGTCCGCACCGCCCAAGTCAACAGCGGCAGGCCAAGAACGTGCCGCGCGAAGAGCGGCGCCAGCGCCGGCAGATCGGCGACCCCATACGCCACGAATTGCGGCCGCGCCGCCACGGCGCGTGACGAGATATCCCATGCCGTGCCGCATCCAAAACGGCATCAAATCCCAATAGGGATGCGGCCGGTATTTCGCGGCGACGATGCCCGCATACGAGCTGTGGCGCCTGATGGCGCAGCGACGCGAGTTGGCGCGGATCGAACGACATCGGCGCCGCCGGACCGCGATAGCCGGCGAGAACTTCGGCGACGCGGGCGGGCAGCCGGCCGTCGCCGTCGAATCGGCTTTTGAGTTCGATCAGCATGGTGACGCGGCCGCCGACAAGGTCGCAAAGCTCGCCGAGCGTCATCATGCGCTCGGCGCTGCCGCGGAACGGCACGCGCTTGAGTTCCGCGGCGCTGAGACTGATCGAGCCGGCCCGCGCCCTCGGTCAGCCGGCCGAGCACGTCGTCGTGGTGCACCATGGCCTCGCCGTCGGCGCTGATCTGGACGTCAATCTCGATGCCATAGCCGGCGGCGATGGCCGCGCGCACGGCGCCGGCGGTATTTTCGATCGAGCCCGTGCGCTGCGTCATGCAGCCCGCGATGGGCGATCGGTCGCGCGGTGAGCCAATCGAGCGAGGTCCGCACCGGTCAAAACCGTCAGGACACTTCGAACAGGCCCTCGACCTCGACCGCGGCATCGGCCGGCAGCGCAGCGACGCCGACCGTCGAGCGCGCATGCTTGCCCTTGTCGCCGAAGGCCGCGACCATGAGGTCGGAGGCGCCGTTCATCACTTTGGGTCCGTCGGCGAAATCCGGGGCCGAATTGACGAAGCCGCCGAGCCGCACGACGCGCGCGACCTTGTCGAGATCGCCGAGCGCCGCCTTGACCTGCGCCAACAGATTGATCGCGCAAGCGCGCGCCGCCTTTTGTCCGTCTTCGATCGACACGCCGCCGCCGAGCTGGCCCTTGGCAACGAGCTTGCCCTCGCCGTCGAGGCAAAGCTGGCCCGAAACGTGAAGCAAATTGCCGGTGCGCACGAACGGCACGTAATTGGCCATCGGCGCTCGCGGCTGCACGAGCGCGATGCCGAGCTCCTGCAACTTCTTCTCCACGGTGCCGGCCATGGGCTCCTCCGCAAGCTGTCGCGTCCAACTCGCGGCTTTCTTCGCCGATCGTTGCCGCTCATGCAAGCGGCCCGCGATTGCTGTTGCGGGCGCTCGCCAAGGTGCCTATCTTCGCCGAAATTCTAAGGGCAAGAAACCAAAAGCGCGCGCAGAATAGGGGGAACGGCAGGCGGGGGCCCATCTCTTAAGGCGAGTTGAGCGAGATAGGTTCATGGTCGTGACCGACACCTTCGCATTGCGCGGCGCCGTCCTTGCCGTCGGGTTGATTTGCCTCGCGCCGTGTACGGCGGCCCGCGCGCAACAGGCTTCCAATACCGCCCCTATCGTGCTGGTGCCGCACCGGGCGATCTACGATCTTTCGCTCGGCGAGACGCGCGGCAATTCGCAGGTCGCCGGCGTGCGCGGCCGCATCCTCTACGATTTCGACGGCAATGCCTGCCAAGGCTATTCGCTGGAGTTCCGCCAGGTTTCCGAACTCGACACCGGCGAAGGCAAGATATCGACCAGCGATCTGCGCTCGACGACCTGGGAAGGCGCCGACGCCAAGAGCTTCAAATTCACGTCGCAAAATTTCGTCGACCAGAGCCTGGTCGATACGGTCGACGGTCACGCCGAACACGACGCCACCAAGACGGCCGTCGATCTCGAAAAGCCGCAGCCAGAAGAGCCTCAATCTCGACGCTGGCGTGGTGTTTCCGACCGAGCATATGGTGCGGGCGATCAAGGCCGCGCGCGCCGGCAAGACCATTCTCGATTTTCCGGTCTATGACGGCTCGGACACCGGCGACAAAGTGTTCGACACGCTCACCGTGATCGGCCACAAAATCGCGCCCGGCGAGCGCAACCACGACGACGCCGCGGCTGCCGAACCGAAACTCGCAGCGGTGCCGCGCTGGCCGGTCACGATCAGCTATTTCGAGAAGGACAAGGCGGACAATTCCGGCGAACAAACCGCCGTCTTATGCGATCGGCTTCGAGCTTTATGAGAACGGCATTTCGCGCGCCTTGACGCTCGACTACAACGATTTCGTCGTCACCGGGAAACTGACGTCGCTGGAGATCAAAGACCAGAAGCCCTGCCCGTGAGGCGGGCGGTTACGCTTCGTCCGGCCCCTCAAACGCCAAGTCCCCGCACCACGGCGTCCTCGCCGAAGCGGGCGCGCACGCAGTCGACGGCGTGTTCGGCCTGGGCGCCGCGCGGCCGTCGACGAGGTCGGCGGGATCGGCCTCGCTCGGCCGCGACCAGCGCGCTCACGCCGACGCCGAGCAGGCGAAAGCGGGTGCCGTCGGCTTCGCGTTCGAGGAGCCCGCGCGCGGCGGCGAAAATGCGCCGCGCGAGCTGGGTCGGCGTTTCCAGCGAGCGGGCGCGGGTGCGGATTTTGAAATCGGCGGTCTTGAGTTTCAGCGTCACGGTGGCGCCGGCCAATTCCTTGTGCTTGAGCCGCGCCGAAACTTCCTCCGCCAGACTCCACAGAATCCGTTCCAGCGCGCGGAAATCGGAAATGTCGCGCTCGAAGGTCGTTTCCGAGGACACGCTTTTGGTTTCGCGCTCGGCGCTCACCTCGCGGCTGTCGATGCCGCGCGCCAGCCGCGCCAGACGGCGGCCTTCCTCGCCGTAGCGGCGCATCAACTCGATCTCGCTCGCGCGCTGCAGATCGGCGATGCGGTGAAATCCGTCGCGGGCGTAGCGCGCCGCGCTGACTTTGCCGACGCCGTAGATGAAGCTCGACCGGCTTCGGCGCCAGGAACGCCGCCGCTTCGCCGCCGCCGAGCACGGCAAAGCCGCGCGGCTTGTCGAGATCGGAGGCGATCTTGGCGAGGAATTTGTTGCAGGACAGCCCGATCGAAACCGTGATCTTAAGCTTGTTCTCGACCTCGGCGGCAAAGCGCGCCAGCGCCTTGGCCGGCGCCATGCCGTGCACGCGCGCCGTGCCGCTCAGATCGAGGAAGGCCTCGTCGATCGACAGCGGTTCGACCAGCGGCGTCAAGCGCCAGCATCATCGCGCCGCACTTCGCGGCCGGCCTTGGCGTATTTCTCGAAATTGGGCCGGACCACTTTGGCCTGCGGGCACAGCCGCAGCGCCTCGAACATCGGCATCGCCGACTTCACGCCGAAGGTGCGGGCGATGTAGCAGCAGGTGGCGACGACGCCGCGCTTGCCGCCGCCGACGATGACCGGCTCGGCGGCGAGCGTCGGATCGTCGCGCTTCTCGATCGTGGCATAGAAGGCGTCGCAATCGACATGGGCGATGGCGAGCGTCGCAAGCTCGTCGTGGCGCAGCAATCGCGGCGAGCCGCAGGCGGCGCAGCGCCGCGCTTGCGGCGACGCATCGGCGAGGCAATCGCGGCAGAAGCTTGTGCTCACGGCACGTTCGCGTTCCCAGTGTGCCGCCGAGCGCGGCCGCGCGCCCGCGCGATGGCCGCCGGATCGATTCCGGCGCTGTCGGCGAAAGCCAGCAAAAGAATCTCGTCGCCGAGCATATGCTCGAGCACGCCGGCGAGAAAGTCAGGCTGGCGCGCGGCGTCGCGGATGCCAGCGGCCGTCAACCCGGTGGCGGCAAGAAAGCCGGCGAGCCGCTCCGGCTCTTCGGCGATGAAGGCAAGCGCCTGAATCGCCAGCATTTCCGCCGCTTCCCGCGATGGCGCTGTGGCGCTTTTTCATGGGGTTCCATTTGCCTTTCCGTAACATATCCGGACTAGCCTTGCCGCTTGCTGCCGGCGGCGCGGCCATAAGCGATTCTCGCAACTGCGGCCAAGCATCGGTCCGGGGACCGGCGAAGGGAATGGGGGATGGCCAAAACCGTCCTGATCGTGGAGGACAACGAGCTCAATATGAAGCTCTTCCACGATCTGTTGGAGGCTCACGGCTATGCGACGGTCGGCACGCGCAACGGCATCGAGGCGCTCGATCTGGCGCGCAAGCACCGGCCCGACCTGATTCTGATGGACATCCAGCTGCCGGAAGTGTCCGGCCTCGAAGTCACCAAGTGGCTCAAGGACGATGCCGAGCTCAAGCACATCCCGGTCGTCGCGGTCACCGCCTTCGCCATGAAGGGCGACGAGGAGCGTATCCGCGAGGGCGGCTGCGAGGCCTATCTCTCCAAACCGATCTCGGTGGGCAAATTCATCGAGACCATCCGTCATTTCCTCGGCAATCCGTAAGGATCCGCGATGACCGCGCGCGTACTGGTCGTTGACGACGTCGCCGCCAACGTCAAGCTGCTCGAGGCGCGGCTGTCGGCGGAGTATTTCGACGTCGTCACGGCGATGAGCGGCGCGGAGGCGCTGGCGATCTGCGAGCGCGCCGAATGCGACCTCGTTCTGCTCGACGTGATGATGCCCGACATGGACGGCTTCGAAGTCTGCCGGCGGCTGAAGAGCAATCCGGCGACGCACCACATTCCGGTGGTGATGGTGACCGCGCTCGATCAGCCGTCCGACCGGGTGCGCGGGCTCGAAGCCGGCGCCGACGATTTTCTGACCAAGCCGATCCCCGAACTGGCGCTGATCGCGCGCGTGCGCTCGCTGGCGCGGCTCAAGATGGTCACCGACGAGCTGCGCATGCGGGTTTTGACCTCGCACGAGATCGGCATCGAATCGCCGGAGCGCGAGGCGGTGGCGGATACCGGCCGCGACGGCCGCGTGCTGATCGTCGACGACCGCCCGGCATCCTACGAACGCATCGCCGCGATGCTCGCCAAGGAGCACGCGGTCGAGGTCGAGGCCGATCCCAACCAGGCGCTGTTCCACGCCGCCGACGGCAATTACGACCTGCTCATCGTCTCGCTGGGATTGGAGAATTTCGACGCGCTGCGGCTGTGCAGCCAGATCCGCTCGCTCGAGCGCACCCGCAACCTGCCCATTCTCGCCATCACCGAACCCGACAACAATGCGCGCATGGTGCGCGGGCTCGAAATCGGCGTGAACGATTATCTGATCCGCCCGATCGACAAGAACGAACTGTTGGCGCGGGCGCGCAGCCAGGTGCGCAAGCGCCGTTACACCGAGCGGCTGCGCGACAACGTGCAGATGTCGATCGAGATGGCGATCACCGACGCGCTGACCGGCCTGTTCAACCGCCGCTACATGGAGAGCCATCTCGGCACGCTGATCGAGCAGGCCGCCGCGCGCGGCAAGCCGCTGTCGGCGCTGGTGATCGACATCGACTATTTCAAGGCGATCAACGACAGCCACGGCCACGACGCCGGCGACGACGTGCTGCGCGATTTCGCGCTGCGCATCAAACGCTCGATCCGCGGCATCGATCTGGCGTGCCGCTACGGCGGCGAGGAATTCGTCATCGTCATGCCGGAGACCGACATGGCGGTGGCGGCCATGGTCGCCGAGCGGCTGCGCCGGCGCATCGCTTCCGAGCCGTTCGCGATCGCCGCAGGGCGCCCGCCACATTCCGGTGACGATCTCGATCGGCATCGCCGGCTTGCGCGGCAAGGACGACAATGCCGCGAGCGCTGTTAAAGCGCGCCGATCAGGCGCTCTACCGCGCCAAGCGCGACGGCCGCAACCGGGTCGTGCCCGACGCCGCCTGAGCGGCGGGCGAACGCGGCGGTTCGGTAATCACAATTTTTTTGGTTGACGGCAATTGTGCCGGGTCGGCGGAGCTTTGGCGGTTGATTTCGCCGGCGGTTCCGCTAGCCTTCCGGGCACGGCATTCCTCGCTGATCGCAGGGGCCTTGCAGCGCGCCGGGCGATGCCGAATTTTGCGAATTCATCGATAACCCTACGGAATGCTCAGGTCCGCCGCATCTCCTGGGTCCGTGGGGTTCGGCCGGCACGGGAGCGGTGCGAGTGGCCTCCTCATGACACCGTTTCCGGCCGGCCACCATTTGATTGGCGCTGACGGCACGAAAAGGGCGCCTTTCGGCGCCCTTTTGGTTTCCGGTTTCGCGCACTTACTTGATCTTGGATTCGCGGAATTCGACGTGCTTCTTGGCCACCGGATCGTATTTCTTCTTGACCAATTTGTCGGTCATGGTGCGCGAATTCTTGCGCGTGACGTAATAGAAGCCGGTATCGGCGCTGGAAACCATTTTGATCTTGATGGTGGTGCTCTTGGCCATAATGGGACCTCGGCTGAATGGGTTGGCGCCAACCTAATCGGCGAGCCTCGAAAGTCAAGGAAGCACGCTGACGTCACAGGATTTCCCGCACGAAGCGCTTGTGCAGCATGCGGTAGAGCGGCACCGGGTGATCGTGGCTCATGCCGGCGGCGATGCGGTCCTGCAGTTCTTCGAGCACGACCGCGGTGATGCCCGGCATATCGAGCGCGCGGGCTTCGGTGATCGGCAGCCAGACCAGCTCGACCAGTTCCTTGTCCGGGCCGACGAAACCGTCGTCGCGCCGCGCGATCGCCGCGACGTCGGCGGCGAAAAAGCGGCTGTCGAAACGCAGCGGCCGCTTCGGCGGCGTAATGGCGCGGGCGATGAAATGGATGCCGCTCAGATCGGGCACGACGCCGGCTTTGGCGAAGGCCTGCCAGGCGCCGGGCGGGGCGGTGATGGCGCCGGCGCGAAGAACTCCGAGCATCAGTCCGGTCTCTTCATAGGTTTCGCGCACCGCCGCCAGCGCAAAACCCGCCGCCTTGACCGCGCTCGGCCGGCGCACCTGCTGCATCAGCCGCGCGACGTGACGCTCGTGCAGCGCCTGCCGAAACCGCCATCCGCCGGTCGGCGGGCTCGATGCGGCCGCCGGGAAAGACGAATTTGCCGGGCATGAAATCGGTGCCGTTCGTGCCGGCGGCCGAGCAGCACCTTCGGCACTTTCTCGGCGCGGTCGATCAGGATCAGCGTCGCCGAATCCCGCGGCTTGAGATTGGGAAAGGTCTGATCGCGGATGGTGCGCGTGAGCCGCTCGGCGCGATCGGCCGCCGTGCCGCCGGCAGTCACGCTTGAAATATCGTCACCCATCGCTGCAGATCCCTGACTAACGCCGCCGTTTGTGCGACTTCGGTCGATGCGGAAATTCCGTCGCGAATTTCGGCCGCTCGCGCGGCGGCTGCAACGTCCGCGCCGCCGCGGCGCGACCATGGCCCAAAGCGCGGCCCGAATCTTGGCCGACGAGCTTAAAGCGCAAGGCGCCGGCGACGGGCGCCGCCTCGACAAGTTCGACGGTCACCGGATCGCCGAGCCGGTGCGTCGCCGAGCGGCCGACGAAAGCGCGGCCGGCCTCGTGGAAGCGGAAATATTCCTCGCCGATGGTGCGCGCCGGAATGAAGCCGTCGGCGCCGGTTTCGTCGAGCTCGACGAACAAACCGGCGCGGGTGACGCCGGAAATATGCCCGTCGAAAATGGCGCCGACGCGGTCGGCCAAAAAATGCGCGATCAGCCGGTCCGCCGTTTCGCGCTCGGCCTTCATAGCGCGGCGTTCGGTGGCGGAAATGTTGGCGGCGATTTCGGCGAGCGCGCGCGGGTCGGTGCCGTCGGGGAGGCCGTCGGACGCCGAGCTCTGCCCGCGCGGATCAAGGCGCGATGCACGATGAGGTCGGCATAGCGCCGGATCGGCGAGGTGAAGTGGGCGTAGCGGCGCAGATTGAGGCCGAAATGGCCGAAATTTTCCGACGAATATTCGGCCTGCGCCTGGGTGCGCAGCACCACTTCGTTGACCAGCCGTTCGACGTCGCGGCCCTTTACGCGCTGGAGGATGCGGTTGAACCCGTCCGGGCCGCAGCGTGCCGCCCTTCGGCAAGGAAATATCGAGCGTCGCCAAAAATTCGCGCAACGCATTGAGCTTTTCCGGAGCCGGCTCGTCGTGCACGCGATAGATCAGCGTCACATTGCTCCGCTCGCAGGTTTCGGCGGCGGCGACATTGGCGAGGATCATGAATTCCTCGATCAGGCGGTGCGCTTCCAGCCGCTGCGGCATGATCACGCGATCGACGGTGCCGTCGGATTTGAGCAGGATCTTGCGTTCCGGAATGTCGAGATCGAGCGGGCCGCGCTCGTCGCGGGCGCGCAGCTACCGTACGGTAAGCGGCGTAGAGCGGGTCGAGGATCGTTTTCAGCGATCGGCTAGGTGATCTCGTCGGCGCGGCCGGACACCGCGAGCTGCGCCTGCTCGTAATGCAGCCGCGCCGCGGAACGGATCAGCACGCGGTGAAACGTATGCGAGCGCTTGCGGCCGTCGGCGCCGATTGATCATGCGCACGGCAAGCGCGGCGCGGTCTTCGTCGGGGCGCAGCGAGCACAGATCGTTGGAGATGCGCTCCGGCAGCATCGGCACGACGCGGTCGGGGAAATACACCGAGTTGCCGCGTTTGGCGGCCTCGCGATCGAGCGCCGAGCCGGGCCGCACATAATGCGCTACGTCGGCGATGGCGACGCTGACGAGGCAGCCGCCTGGATTTTTGCGGATCGCGGATCGGGCACGGCATGCACCGCGTCGTCGTGATCCTTGGCGTCGGGCGGATCGATGGTGACGAACGGCACGTCTCGCCAATCCTCGCGGCCGGCGAGCGACACCGCCGGCGCCGCGTCGGCTTCGGCAAGCGCGGCGCGCGGAAAGACATGCGGAATATCGTGCGCATGGATGGCGATCAGGCTCACCGCGTGCTCACTCTTGAGCGAGCCGAGCCGCTCGACGACGGCGCCGGCGGGTAGCCCGAGCCGGCCGTGCCGCGCCACTTCGACCGCGACAAGGTCGCCGTCCACCGCTCCGGCCGTCGCATTGGGAGCAATGCCGAGCTCGCGGCCGCGCTGCTTCTTGTCGATCGGCACGAGCCGCCCGCCGCCGCCGGGAAGACCGCGAAAAATGCCGAGCGTGCGCTGCTTGGTGCGATCGATCAGTTTGATGACGCGTCCGCTCGTTTCTTCGTCGCTGGTTTCGTCGATGCGGATCAGCGCGCGGTCGCCGACGCCGGCGACTTCGCCCGGCCGGGCGCGGCGCGGCGTGGCGATGTGGATGACCGGCGCCGCGCCGTGCGCGTCCTCGTCCCATTCGGTCGGCCGCGCCAGAAGTTCGCCGTCGTTGTCGCGGCCGGTGATATCGGCGAGCACCACGGGCGGCAGCGTGCCGGCGTGATGCAGCCGCTTGCGGCGCCGGTCGATAAGGCCTTCATCGGCAAGTTCGCGCAGCATGCGATTGAGGGCGGCGCGATCGGCATTCTTGGCGCCGAACGCGCGCGCGATCTCGCGCGTGCCGACTTTGCCGCTGCGGTCGCGGATGAAGGCGACGAGCTCGCTCGCGGGAGGGCAGGCGCTTCATAGGCCGCTCATCGGGCCAATCTTCAGCCCAATCTTGGGCCGCGATTTCGGCCCGTGGCGCGTTGCGTGAGATTTATTCGGCAGCTTGCGTCGTCTTGCGTGGCGGCTTGGCGTTGGCGGATCGCTTGGCAGCGCGCCGCGCTATGCCGTTTGGAGGAAGCTTTGATGTGCCGCGCCGTGCCCGGCGAGGGCCGCTTGGCTGCGCGGGCGCGCATGCGGGGCGGGTCCATTGCGCTCCGCCCTGGCGTCGACCAGCGCGACGGCCTCTTCGAGAGTCACGGTCTCGGGCATTTTATCGGCCGGCAGCGTCGCATTGACGCCGTCATGGCTGACATAGGGGCCGTAGCGGCCCTTCTTGGCCACCACCGCGCCGCCCTTGGTCGGATGATCGCCGAGTGCACGGCCCGGATCGGCGCCGAACCGGCGGCCGTGCGAAGGCTTGGCGCGTCTTTTCGGCGATCAGCGTCACGGCGCGGTTGAGGCCGATGGTAAAAACCTCTTCGGGGGAATCGAGATTGGCGTAGGTCTTGCCGTGCTGCACGTAGGGGCCGAAACGGCCGATGCCGGCGCGGATCGGCTCGCCGTCCTCGGGATGACGACCGATTTCGCGCGGCAGCGAAAGCAAAGCCAGGGCGCGGTCGAGATCGATGGTCATCGGGCGCCGTTCCTTTCGGCAGACCGGCGCGCTTGGGTTTTTCGCCGTTGACCGCTTCGCCGAGCTGCAAATAGGGGCCGAAGCGGCCGTTGCGCACGGTGACCTCGAGTCCGGTTTTCGGATCTGCGCCGAGCTTTTTGGTGCCGATATCGGCGCCCTCCGCCGACAGCGGCCTGGTATAGCGGCATTCGGGATAATTCGAGCAGCCGATAAAGGCGCCGAATTTGGTCAATTTGAGCGACAGCCGGCCATTGCCGCAAGTCGGGCAAACGCGCGGATCGCTGCCGTCTTGGCGCGGCGGAAACAGATGCGGCGCCAGCAGCGCATCGAGCGCGTCGATGACTTCGGAAATTTTCAAATCCTTGGTCTCGTCGATGGCGCCGATGAAATCGCGCCAAAAATCGCGCAGCACCTCGCGCCACGCCACCTCGCTGTTGGAAATGAGATCGAGCTGTTCTTCGAGGCCGGCGGTGAAATCGTACTCCACGTATCTGGCGAAGAAACTTTCCAAAAAGGCGACGACGATGCGCCCGCGATCTTCCGGAATGAGCCGTCGCTTGTCGAGCCGCACATATTTGCGGTCTTTGAGCACCTGCAAGATCGAAGCGTAGGTCGACGGCCGGCCGATGCCGAGCTCTTCCAATCGCTTGACCAGGGAAGCTTCCGAATAACGCGGCGGCGGCTCGGTGAAATGCTGATCGGCGGCGATCGAGCGTTTGCTGAGCGGCTCGCCGGTCGACATTTGCGGCAGCCGGCGCGATTCCTCGTCGTCCGGATCCTCGTCGCGGCCTTCCTGGTAGAGCGCGAGAAAGCCGTCGAATTTGACCACTGTTCCGGTCGCGCGCAGGTCAAGGAGACGGCTCGGCCACGTCGGCATTGATTTCAACCGTCGTGCGCTCGAGTTCCGCGGATTCCATCTGACTCGCCACGGTGCGCAGCCAAATCAGCTCGTAGAGCTTGGCCTGATCGGCGTCGAGAAAATGCTTGGTTTCGCGCGGCCGGCAGGCGAGGTCGGTCGGGCGGATGGCTTCGTGCGCCTCTTGCGCGTTTTTCGCCTTGGTCTCGTAGCGGCGCGGCGCCGGCGGCACGTATTCCCGGCCATAATCGGTCTCGATCACGCCGCGCGCGGCGTCTATCGCTTCGCCGGCGATCTGCACGCCGTCGGTGCGCATATAGGTGATGAGGCCGACGGCCTCGCCGCCGATGTCGATGCCTTCATAAAGCCGTTGCGCCACGCGCATCGTGTGGGCGGGAGCGAAGCCGAGCTTGCGGCTCGCCTCCTGCTGCAAGGTCGAGGTGGTGAACGGCGGAAAGGGATGCCGCTTGACCGGCTTCGCCTCGACGGAGGCGACCGTGAAGGCCGCTGTTTCGAGCGCCTGTTTGAACGCCTCGGCCTCTGCGCGCCGAGCCGATGTCGAGGCGCTGAAGCCTTCGGCCGTCGGCGCCGACGAGCCGCGCCTCGAATGTTTCTTGCCGCGGCGTCGCCAGCGTGGCGATCAGCGACCAGTATTCCTGACGGACGAATTTTTCGATCTCGAGTTCGCGGTCGCAAACCAGCCGTAACGCCACCGACTGCACGCGGCCCGCCGAACGCGCGCCGGGCAGTTTGCGCCACAGCACCGGCGACAGCGTGAAGCCGACGAGGTAATCGAGCGCGCGGCGCGCCAGATAGGCGTCGACCAAGGCCTGGTCGATGGCGCGCGGATGCGCCATGGCCTCGGTCACCGCCTGCTTGGTGATGGCGTTGAACACGACGCGCTCGACCGGCTGCGCCTTGAGCGCCTTCTTTTCCTTGAGCACCTGGAGCACGTGCCAGGAAATCGCTTCGCCCTCGCGGTCGGGGTCGGTCGCAAGAATGAGCTTGTCGGCGCCCTTGACGGCCTGGGCGATGTCGTTGAGCCGCTTCTGAGCCTTGGGATCGACTTCCCAGAGCATGTGGAAATTGGCGTCGGGATCGACCGAGCCGCTCTTGGCGGGCAGGTCGCGCACATGGCCGAACGAGGCTAGAACTTCATAGCCCCGGCCCAGATATTTATTGATCGTCTTCGCTTTGGCGGGCAATTCGACCACTACCAGGTTCATGATAACCTAATGATTTTACGGCCTTTTTGCCTGTTCGAGAGGAGTTTTTCGGCGCTGAGGCCATGGCGAACATGGGTAATGCGACCCCGCCTGTCAAATCGTTACCGCTAGAAACTGGCATGCGCGATGACGTGGGAATGCGTTCCAATCGAGGCAAAATCCCGTTTTACTCCCCCGGTTACTCTCATAAGTTGTTATTGTACAAAAGATAGCGTTAATGTATATGCTGTACGTGGAACCCCGGAGTCCGGCCTTCGCTGCTTTGGCGGGCCCCGCATCCCCAGTTGCAAATCAATATGTCAGACCGGGACGACAAGAACGGGCCGAACGGCGACGAAACGCCCGACAGTGCGGCGCATTATATCGCCTCGATCACGGAAGAACTTGCCCAGCTCGCCCGGCGCAACGGCTTGGATACGCTCGGTTACATTCTGGATATGGCGCGGATGGAAGCCGATCAAAACACCAAGGGATGATTTTTCGGTCGCCGTTCCGTCATTGCAATGCCGGCACTATATCAGCGAGACCAATCCGCCGCCGTGACGTTCCAGCCGCCCGGCGATTTCCAATTCCAACAGCACCATCCGCACCACGCGCGGCGAACTCTGCGACAGCCTGATCAAATCGTCGATCGAAACGGGGGTGGGGCTCAAAAGCCGCGACGATCCGCGTCCGCTCGTCCGGCGCCGGCTCCGCGTATTGAGCAGGTTCGACGTCCTCGTGCTCCGGCTCGCGCGCCGGAAGCTCCATTCCCATGATCGGCCGCAGCACGGTAACGATATCGGCGGCTTCGGTCACCAGCGTCGCGCCTTGTTTGATCAAGCCGTTGGTGCCTTCGGCGCGCGGATCGAGCGGCGAGCCGGGCACCGCGAACACTTCGCGGCCTTGTTCCGAGCGCCAGCCGCGCGGTGATCAGCGAGCCGGAGCGCTTGGCGGCTTCGACGATGACGACGCCGAGCGCCAGCCCGGAAATGAGCCGATTGCGGCGCGGGAAATCGCGCGCGCGCGGCTCCCAGCCGAGCGGCATTTCGCTGAGCGCGGCGCCCGCGGCCAGAATGTCGTCGAGCAAATCGACGTGTTCGGGCGGATAGACGCGATCGTGACCGCCGGCCAGCACCGCGACCGTTCCGGTTGAAAGACTGGCGCGGTGGGCGGCGGCGTCGATGCCGCGCGCGAGGCCGGAAACGATGGCAAATCCCGCCTCGGTGAGCCCGTGCGCGATGCGCTGAGTCAATTTGACGCCGGCGGCCGAGGCATTGCGCGAGCCGACCATGGCGACCTGCGGCATCGCCAGCACGCCGGCATGACCGCGCACCGCGACGAGCGGCGGCGGGTCGTCGATCATTTGCAGCCGGCGCGGATAGTCGGCCTCGCCGATCGCCACGAAGCTCACGCCAAGCCGGCGCGAGGCTTCGAATTCGCGTTCGGCTTCTTCGCGCGAATAGATTTGCGGCGCGGCGGCCCCGCCGCCGCGGCGCGCCAAGCCCGGTAAGGCTTCGAGCGCGGCGCGGGCGCCACCGAAATGATTGAGCAAAGCGCGAAACGTGCGCGGCCCCGGTATTATGGCGCAAATGCCGGAAGACTGGAAGGCTGAAGCGCGCCGGGGATAGTTTTCCGGACGATTTATCCGTCTCGCTAGAAGCCATTGCGCAAGCGCCTCCAATCGCGCTATCATTCAAGCGCGGTCAGAAGCCGCATAACAATCGCATTTCAAATAATATCGCCGATAGACGTGCGGGGTTGCGGCCTCGCTTTTATCGGATTCCTTTTATTACACTGGAGCTAGAAAATGAGTACCTTTCGTATTGAACGCCGTCCGGAACCTGGAAATCGCTATAGATATTGCCTGATCGTCTACGGCGTTAATCCCGAGGCGACTAACCCGGCCGAGCAAAAGCAAAGCGCAGCAAGGGCCGAAATCGCATATAGAGACTTAGCTGCAAATCCAGTGACCTGTGCTGGCGTAACATTCATACCCTAAGCAATTCGCCAGCGTGCCGGCATCCCCTCGCCAGCCCGAACAACTGTCTTTCCATCGTGATTGACCAACGACGTTTGCACGCTGGCGATAAGGCTCCGCATGGCCTTGGGCGTCGGCCCTGCAACGCCGCGAGCGGCAAGCATGCGCTCCGCGATTTCCCGAGCCGTGAGCGGCCCCTGAGCCTTCCTGAGCACGTCCAGGGCATGCCGCAGGATTGTTCCCCGCTTGAACCAGGCGTTGCCCTTGTAGCGTCGGCGAGCGGCTATACGGGTCACGTCATAGGCCGGATCGAACAGCCGGATAACGGCCTCCACATGCTTCATGCTCTCCGCGAGGCGCTTGGCCTCTTTCCGGTTTTCAAGAATGCGTCCGCCTAAATCGGCGTGAAGCCGAATGAGATAGGCGACGGCGGGATGGTCAGGATTAGCTTTGAATGCGTGCGGCATATTCCGGTTCTCTAGCTCGCAAGGTGACGTTGCCAATAGCCGCTGAAATCCACTGACGGCTTGCGCTTCATCGCTAGGCCAGCAATCCGGTAAGTCTGATCGCCATTCGAGGAGTGGCGGTTATCTTCGCGCCAGCTTGCCTCTTGCGCGTAGCGGAGCAAATAATTGCCGGCTAGATGATGGTGATGTCCGATTTCGGCCCGGCGCATGCGACTAAAAAATTCCTCCGCCCAATTCGTGCAAGCACCGTCGAGGCTGTAGGCTTCCTCGTGGTTGATGCGCTTCATTTCAAAGCGGCTGTGCAGCTCGTTCCAGTTTGCGGACTTCGTCGGCGTTAACGATGGTTCCCGGCGCGATGCGGCGGCGGATGAAATCGAGCGCATGTTTCTCGCTTCTGAAAACAGCAGGCAGCGTGTTGCCGTTGCGCGCGCGGATCACGATGACTGTCTTGCGCTTATGAGATTGGTGCTCATAGAAGCGGCGATCAACGCGATGGTTTTTCAGATTTGCGGGCTTTACGTATCCGCCGAAATATCCTGAATCCACCTCAGCCACTTTTCCGTCGCCACCGATCACGCGGCCTTTCAATTCAGCGGCCATCGCTTCGCGTAATTTGTGCAGCAACACGAAAGCGGTCTTGTAAGAGAGGCCAAGGTCACGCGACATTGCTAATGCGGACTTGCCCTTTACCTCGTTACAGAAGATCGCGATGGCCGCGAGGTAGGCTTTGAGCGGGAGCTTATGGCTGGCGAACAGCGTCCCCGACGTAATTGAAAAATCCTTGCCGCACGCTTTGCATTCATATCGGGGCGCGCCATTCGGGCGTCGGCAGTCGTAGGGATCGACGCCCCCGCAATGCGGGCAGACCGGCGCGCCGTCAGTGCTGGACCAGCGAACCTTGCGGAAGGCCATTTCGGCTTCCGCGTCCGTCATGCGGAAGACCTGACCGAGGGTCAGGGTCTTAGCCGCCTTCGAGAGGAGGAAGTGTTGAGCCATAATTGCCGTATCCGCTACCGTAATAGCGAATATGACAACTTATAGACCACTTGTCAACGATAAAGTTAGCGTATATGCTAACATTTATTCGGATACGCCAATTACGGAGGGCGCATGGCTTACGCGAAAACGGAGCGGGAATGGGCCGAAAGGGCCGCCCGCCACGTCAAAGCCGAGTTAAAACGGGCCAATTTGACCTATGACGATCTAGCCGACCGGCTCAAAAAGCACGGCTTCAAGGAGACTAAGGCCAGCATCGCCAGCAAGCTCAGCCGGGCCACTATGTCGGCCCATTTTTTTCTAGCATCGCTGGTTGCAATCGGTCGGGAGGAGGTCACACTGGAAGATATTTAAGGCCCGTTGAATACTAGGGCGATTCCTTGTCCCGCAAACGCAATAGAAATAAGAAAAAACATCACGCCAAGGGTCAGAGAAATCCGATTGTTCAATCGAGGCCAGCGGTCGTGACAGATCAAGAACAACATCCCGAAATAGCAGAACACGAACACAGATCCCAAACATCCATATCCGATCAGGCGCTTGTAGATCGAATTGATCGAAGCGATCGGTGGATGATCGTTTTGACTGCCGTAATCGCTGCGGCCGGCATCATCAGTGCCGTAATTTTCGGCTGGCAATTGTCCGTGATGCAAGGACAGTTGAATGAAATGGAAGTGGAGGGGCGTCCTTGGATTGGTATGGATTTGATTCAAAACGACGTTGTCGTGGAGGCAGGTAAAGCCTTCAAAATCTCCGTTTTTGTCAAAAATTTCGGCCATAGCCCCGCTCCACTCGTAAAAAGTTGCGTAGCGTCGGATACGCCAAACGTGAATCAGCAAGACAAAGCTGGGCTGACAAACATGATGAAGCAGCTGGCCCGATGCGCCGAACCTGCGGAAACTGTTTTGATGCCAAACGGAGAGTACGCTTTCGATGTTAGTCGAAAATCGGAATTGATTACTCCAACAGTCGCTTTCGATATTAACAGGGGCTTTGCTACATTCGCCGCGTTCGGCCGAATTGATTATCACGACACCAGAGGGACAAAATACTGGACGCTTTTCTGTGCTCTTTACATTCAAGAGATCAAAAAATTCAATGCCTGCGCCTATGGCAACGAGGCACACTAGCAAGGCGGCCGAAACCGCTCGCCTGAACACGGCGCGCTCCTACACATCAGCCTCCCTATTCATAGACGGACCCGTAGGCATCGGTTTGCTTCCGGCGTTTGCGCCATAATACCGCGCGGCCCGACATTCTGGCTTCGGATCAGCCGCAGCCAGTCGAGCCGCTGCTCATCCGTGAGCCGGATGGGTTCTTCGTCCTCGCTCACATCGCCCCCAAAACCCCAATATTTCGTGCCGCTTAGGCTGAGAACCATAGACGAAAGTCGCCGGTAGACCGAGAGTTACTTGGGGCAGTAATCGGGCCATCGGATGTCATGGTATTAGTGACAAATGCGCTTGACATGTGTCACTTTTTCGGTGACAATGCCCACTCGCGTCATTCCTGCATCGAACCACCCAACTTCCTAACTTGACACCTACAGATGCGACAAACGACTATACAAGCAATAGTTGGGCCGGGGGGCCTAATGCTTCGCAATGCGTTTTCATGGGTCCCGGCGTGGGTCCGTCTTCTGCTCGAATTTGCCGCGGGGATCGGCGCATGGCTCGCTGGTTTCGAAGGTGTGAAGTATTGGCTCGAAGGCGTGAACAGTCGCTCCATCGCAGCACAAATTTATGTTGTAGCCACCGCTGTAATTCTCTGCCTACTGCTTGGTGTACGCGAGTGGATGACTAGTCGAAAAGAGAAATATGCGAACATCACGCGACACACCAATCGCATTGCGGAGCTTGTCAAAGAGATTCACACGTACATCGAAGAACACGAGCCCGCTCACAGCGCCGATATTAGGCAGTTCAATTCATTTTTTGAAGTATGTAAAACGAAATTTGGACATGTTCTCGACCAATTGATTTTGATTTTTACGTCGCTGACTGGAACGAATTGCCGAGCGTCCATCAAGCTGATCTACCACATCGGCAATGAGGCTTATTATTACACACTTGTGCGCGACGAAGGATCGTCCTCTGCTTGTGTCGAGATGGATAACCGACGTGTTGATGGAAACCACGATCCACTAAAAAAGAATCCTCCGTTCTTAAAGCTCTTCGATAACACGAACAGCACGTGGCACTACTATTCAAACAATCTCCTGAAGGACCAAAATTTTGCGTCAACCAGCTTCAGTGCCTATGATCCGGAATGGGGCGATCGTGTGCCTCCCAAACAGGGGATTTTAAGGCCTCGTAAAGATTCTTGGCCTTTACCATATAGAAGTGCGATTGCTTGTACGGTGCGCCACGGGCCAGCGCCATTTCTCAAAGGACAGAAATCGATTGTGCTAGGGTTCGTGACGGTGGACAGTGAGTCTCGCGGGGTGTTCGAACCCCGTTGGGATGTTCCCATCATCTTTTCTGTTGCCGACGCCCTGTATCATCCACTGAGGGCCTTTCTAGAAGTTCAGAATCGTGTAAAAATGCATGTCCGGGTTCAGCCACAAATAGGTGTCAGGAACCCCCGGCGCTCGACACGCGTTAAGCGTACTCACAAGAAGGTGAACCGATGACCGCCGTAAAAGAACGCGCCGTATCTAAAGTGGCGTCGCTAGCACCGAAGAGGCCGGAGATAAACGTCGAGGTAAAGACGCGCACGGACGTTGGTCTCGGTGTGATCGAGGTTATTGTCCAGGTAGATGACCAACCTGCCGGCTCGTCGCTCGTATTGACCTCTCCGCGTGATTTTGCCTTTCGAAAATCCGGCTAAATTCGCTAAGTTGACCAGCGCACCGGTACCCAATCTTGTGAACGGGGACGACTGCGGCTTCCGTGCCTTCGCTTAGCTGCGGCTTCCGTATTTTTGCTCACCTCGCCCCCAAAACAAAACCCCGAGATTACTCGCCGGCGGAGCGGAAACCATAGCCTACAATCGCTGCCTTATGCGGGCGAAAGCTATGGTATTTGTTGCATAGCCGCTGTTTAGGATTTGCCGATCTTGGTCTCGGCGCCGCGGACGAGCCGCGCGATATTGGCGCGGTGCATCATCCACAACAAAGCCGCGAGCAGCAAAAACAATTTCGCTTCCGGGAAATCGCCGTGCCACCACAGCACCGCGGGCGCCGCCGCGCTCGCGCAAAGCGCCGCGAGCGAGGAATAGCGCGTCGCCGCTGCGATCGCGAGCCAAACCGCGCAGAACGCCAACAGCGCGACCCATAGACCGAAGCCGAGCAGAAGCCCGATATAAGTCGCCACGCCCTTGCCGCCGCGAAACCGCAGCCAGACCGGGAATAGATGGCCGATAAACGCGCCAAGCGCGGCGCCGACCGCCGCATCGTATCCGAGCACGGCATTGGCGATTGCGACCGCGGCGGTGCCCTTCAAGATATCGCCGGCAAGCGTTGCGGCGGCCAGCGCCCTGCGCCCGGTGCGCAAAACGTTGGTGGCGCCGATATTGCCCGAGCCGATGCTGCGCAGATCGGGAGCGCCGGCAAGCCGCGTGAGCAACACGCCGAACGGTATGGAACCGCACAGATAGCCGAATACAACGGCCGCGGCACACTCGAGCGACCAGGGAAGCGAAGCCAGCATGGCGCTAGCCCATGCGCGCCCTGCTGCCGCCGGTCTCGCGCGGCGCAAAACCCGCGGCGATCGCTTCGGCATCGCGCCGGAAGATGACGAAATTCTTGAGCTTCTCGGCCGGCGTCCGCGGCAACGCCGCCAAGCTTGCTGAAAAAGTCCGGCGCGCGGTGTCGGCGACGACGAAGGACGCGGCGGCATCATCGTCGATGTCGGTCTCGCAATAGACGCAGCGCAGCTTGGTGCGGTGGGGCACCTGTTCCTCAATGACGTAAAACTTGTTGGCGGCGTATTGCTGTTCGGCGGGATCACAGACGATGCAGTTGGCGTTGCCGCATTGCAGGCCGGTTCCGATCGGCTGCACATAGACCGGATGATCCGGTTTGGAGAAACCGCCGTTGAATTGGTGCAGCGACTTGTTCTTGTGCAAATGCAGGAGCAGCGAGATCAGCGCCATGCGGATGGGAACGCCGTAGGCGGCCTGTTGGAAATAGACGGCGCGCCGATCCGTATCGAAGGCGGCGTCGAGTTCGTTGACGCGCGGCAGCGGATGCATGACGCTTGCATCGGAATATTTCGCCTCGTCGAGAAATTTGGCGTCGATCTTCGGATAGGGTCGCTCTTTCTCCGTCCAGCGCTCTTTCTGGAAGCGCGTGACATAGACGGCGTCGATCTTCTTCTGCACCAGCAGGCCGTAATCGACTTCGGGATCGGGAATGAGCGACAACTGATGCGGTTGATCCGCGGTGACGTAGAGCGCGTCGATCGAGCCGCCATGCGCTTGTTCGGGATCCTTGGACACCATCTGGCAGTGAAATTCCTCGCGCAGCCGTCGATCGACGTGCGGCGGCAGCTCCATGCCGGGCGCGGGCAGGGGGTCGATCGTGGCGCCGAACCGCGCCAGAGCGTAGACGAATGAATGGATGGTGCGGCTGCCTTTTAGATCGCCGGAAATCGCGATCTTCATGTTCTTGAGGCTTTTCTTCTTCGTCTTCAGCGTGAACAAGTCGCACAGCGTTTGCGTCGGGTGCTCGTGGCTGCCGTCGCCGCCGTTGATGATCGGGATTTGCGAGTATTCGGCCGCAAGCCGCGCGGCGCCGTCGCGCGGATGGCGGATGACCACGATGTCGGCGTAGTTGGAGATGACCCTGATGGTATCGGCGAGGCTCTCGCCCTTGGCCGCCGAGCTGACCGCCGGATCGGCGCTGGTGATGTTGGCCCCGCCGAGCCGCAGCATGGCGCTCTCGAACGACAGGCGGGTGCGCGTCGACGGCTCGTAGAACAGACTGGCCAGGATGAATTTGGACGCCAGATTGGTGCTGCGCCCGATGCGGTAGAAGACGTGTTCGTCGGCGAGTTCCGTCAAAAACCCCTGCGCGACCTCGAAGATCGTCTCGATCTCCTTGTTGGTGAGGTCATTGATCGAAATAATATGGCGTGTCGGCAGCGGGGTTTTTGTCATCAAAGCGGTGCTATAGGCCCAATTGGCGCAGTGGAGCAAGCCCGCTTTGGCCGCGAGCGGGCGGCGATGCACCGAAAACCTTAAGCCGGCGGCCCCATGCTAGGATTGCCTGCCTAGACGAGGCGAGTTGCCATGGCCATCCGCTTCGACACCCACGAGGTTTTCAACCAGTCGCCGCCTTACGAGAACGTCGATCTGTTCGCGAGCGACATCCCGTTGCAGGAAGCCGTGACGGCGAACGGCGCGGGCGGCGCGGCGAGCGCGCTCGCCGCTTTCGGCCGGCATTGGGGAACGGCGGAGATGTTCGCGCTGGCGCGGCAAGCCAACGAGAACCCGCCGCAGCTGCACGCTTTCGACGCCAACGGCAATCGCCGCGACAGGATCGAATATCATCCGGCCTATCATGATTTCATGCGCACCAGCGTCGCCGCGGGGCTGCACGCGTCGACCTGGTCGGCGACCGGCAAACGCGCCGCGCCGCCGGCGGAGGTCGCGCGTAACGCGCGCTTTTACATGGCGGCGCAAATCGAGACCGGGCACCTGTGTCCGATTACGATGACGCGCGCCGCGCTGGCGCCGCTTGCCGCCGAGCCGGAACTCGCCGCCAAAATCGCGTCCAAGGTGCTGGCGCCGAACTACGACGCGTCGTTTCGGCCGTGGTGGCAAAAATCCGGCATGACGCTCGGCATGGGCATGACCGAAAAACAGGGCGGCACCGACGTGCGCACCAACACCACGACGGCGACGCCGGCGGGTGACGCGTACTCTATCGCCGGCCACAAATGGTTCTTATCGGCGCCGATGAGCGACGCGTTTCTGGTGCTGGCGCAGGCGCCGGGCGGACTGACCTGCTTTCTGATGCCGCGCTTCCGGCCCGACGGTTCGGCGAACGATCTGCGATTTCAGCGCCTCAAGGACAAACTCGGCGACCGTTCCAACGCGTCGAGCGAAGTCGAGTTCGCCGACGCATTCGCCTGGCGCGTCGGCGAGGAGGGGAGCGGGCTGCGCAATATCTTGCAGATGGTGCAGCTGACGCGGCTCGATTGCGCGGTCGCCTCGGCCGGCTTGATGCGCATGGCGCTCACCCAGGCCGTGCATCATTGCCGCCATCGCAGCGTTTTCCAGAAGCACCTTTACGACCAGCCGATTATGCGGGCGGTGCTCGCCGACATGGCGCTCGACGTGGAAGGCGCGGTCGCGTTGGCGTTCCGCCTGTCGCGCGCGCTCGACGGTGCCGCCGCCGACAAGCGCGAGGCCGCCTATGCGCGGCTGATGACGCCGGCGGTGAAGTACAGGATTTGCAAGCTGGCGCCCGGCTTCGTCTACGAAGCCATGGAGTGCCTCGGCGGCAACGGTTATGTCGAAGAGAGCATGCTGCCGCGGCTCTATCGCCAGGCGCCAGTCAATGCCATCTGGGAAGGCTCCGGCAATGTCATGTGCCTCGACGTGTTGCGCGCGCTCAAGGGCGACGAAGAAGCCGCACTGCTTGCCATGCTGTCGCACGAGGCCGGCGCGCCGGCCGCGGCCGATGCGGCAAGCTTGCAGAATGAAGGCGCCGCGCGCGAGGCGGTCGGCAGATTGGCGCTGGCGGCGAGCGTCGCGGCGTTGCAGGCGAGCGCGCCAGCCGCGATCGCCGACGCGTTTCGCCGCACCCGGCTCGAAAATCCGCATGGCGCGCTCTACGGCGCGGCGCCGCTCGACGCCGCGACCGCCGAATTGCTGCTGCAGCGGGTGTTGCCGGAATAATTTTCATCCGCCCCTGCGGAGCGAAGCGTAGCGTAGCGTAGCGGGGGAGCATCTGTGATGACAGTCAAGCATAATTTGGCGTGCGCGGCTCCCAGGTTCGATCTTCGCTGATGAGTGTGTTGGCAAGGACAGCGAGCTTTCTGGCGACGGCGATAAGGGCGACTTTTGGGGGTTTCCCGGCCGCTGTGAGACGCCGATAGAAGGCCTTCATATCGGCGTTGAAGCGAGTAGCGCTGAGGGCGGCGAGATAAAGAACGCGGCGCACGGCCGGGCGTCCGCCCCAGATGACACGAACGCGGTCACGCTCGCCCGATTGATCTGCGATCGGGGCGAGACCGGCCAGCATGCCGATCTGCTTGGCGGTCGCGCTGCCGATCTCAGCGAGGCAGGCGATGAGGGTTGCCGCGACCGCAAAGCCAAAGCTTGGGATCGAGGTCAGGATGGCATAACGCCTGGCCAGGCCGTCGTCGGCCTTGATGCGCTTGAGGATCTCGCCGTCGAGGGTGGCGATATCCTTGCTGGCTCTGCCGATGCGACGCTCGAGCTGCTGCTTGAGGAACTTGCACTCCGCGGTGCCGAGCTGATTCTTGAGCGCGGCCTGCGCTTCGACGGCGCTGGCGCGGGCCCCAACGAGTTCGGCGAGTTCTGCCACGGCCTGCGGCGCCGGCGCGCGCACCGACGGCGTCATCATGGCGGCGAACGAGGCAAGCACGCGAGCATCGAGCCGATCGGTTTTGGCAAAGATGCCTTGCGCCTGGGCGAACCTGCGCACCCGATAGGGATCGGCGACGGCGACCGGGATGGCGGAGGCCACCAGACTGCGATGGAGATGACGATGCCATTTACCGGTGGCCTCGATCACGACGAGCGCAATCTCATGGCGCAACAGCCAACGCTTAAGCTGACGAATGCCCACATGGCTGTTGGCCACGCGCAGCCGCTCCTCGGCCGGCGACACGTGGACGTCGAGCCAACATTTGCTGATATCGATTCCCACGCTAGACTTGACCTTGGTCTCTTGTTCGGACGCTTCCTTGCCTTGCATGCGGGACGTGCTCCCTATCATCTGTTGAGGACAAGAGCCGAAGGACGGACGGACCATGCTCCCCCGCGGTGCTAAACACCCAGGGGGAATAGCGGTCCCGGCCATCCGCGTCGGGGCTGGTGGCCACCGGCCCCGACGCACCTCTCAGCTTGCGCCGATTCGGTCTGCCAAACATGCAAGGGGGACCATGCGACCCGCCTTCGCTCGCTCTGCGAGCTACGGCGGGTTTGAGTCGGCCGAAGCGCGGTGCGCGAAGGCGGAAGCATGGTGGAGGGGGCATGCAGCGCAGAGGCTAACCTCGCCGCCGACGCCCCTTCCACCGCGCTACGCCATAGCCGACGCTTTGCGTCGGCGTTTCTTTAAGTTTAAGCACGGCGGCCGTAGGCCGCCTATGCCCCCTTCCCCGCTTCGCGGGGCAGGATGAGGAGCCGGTCAAGCGCGCCTTGCAGAATGTAGGCGGCGGCGTGCGCATCGATCACCGCCTTGCGCCGGGCGCGGCTTGCATCGGCGGCGATCAGCGCGCGCTCGACCGCCGCGGTCGACAGTCGCTCGTCCCAGAGCGCGATGGGAAGGTCCGTCAACTGCGCAAGGTTGCGGGCGAATGCGCGGGTCGATTGCGCCTGCGGTCCTTCCGAGCCGTCCATATTGATCGGCAGCCCGAGCACGATGCCGGCGGCCCGCCGCTCGGCGGCAAGGTCGAGGATGCGCCGGGCATCGAGGTTGAAACGCCGACGCGTAACGGTTTCGACCGGTGCGGCGACGCGTCGATCCGGATCGCTGGCGGCGACGCCGATGGTTTTACTGCCGAGATCAAGCCCGATCAGCGCGCCGCGTTGCGGCAGCAGCGCGGCGGCATCGTTGAGCATGAGAACCGGCATGGCGTTCCGTTAGCACGCAGCCGGACGAATGTTCAAACGCGACCTTTCGCATCGGCTTGCAGCCGACTATGGTTCTGTCGGCCCTGCTTGGGAGACGACAAATGACGTTCACGGTCATCAGCAATAGTTTCAAGGACGGCGACTATCTGCCGAACAATTTCATCCTGTCGGCCGATTTCGGTTTCGGCTGCGCCGGCGGCAACAAGTCGCCGCATCTTAAATGGTCGGACGCGCCGGCGGGCACCAAGAGCTTCGCGGTCACCTGCTATGACCCCGACGCGCCGACCGGCTCGGGCTTTTGGCACTGGCTGGTCGTGAACATCCCGGCGAATGTGAGCGAGCTTGCCGAGGGCGCGGGGAGTGCGGGGGGCAAGCTGCCGGCAGGCGCGTTGCAGACACGCACCGACTTCGGCGCAGCCGGCTATGGCGGTCCGTGCCCGCCGCAAGGCGACCATCCGCACCGCTATTTGTTTACGGTGTTTGCCGCGAAAGCCGACAAGCTCGACGTCAAAGCCGACACATCGGCGGCGGTCGTCGGCTTCAATCTGCATTTCAATACGCTGGCGAAGGCGGAGATCATGGGGCTGTTCAAGAGGTGAGGGCGTTCGCATGAACTTTATACCAACCGTCGTCGCAACCGCGCTCAGTTTCGCCATGTCGCAAACCGCCGAAGCCGCCGGAATCAGGGTTGTCAGCGGCGGCGCCTTCAAACAGGTACTCGCCGCGCTCGCCGCGCAATACCGCAAGGAAAGCGGCAACACGCTCGACATCACCTATCAAACCGTCGGCCAGCACCTCGCCTTGATCCGCGGCGGCAAGGAAGAATTCGACGTCGCCATTTTGACGCCGGAAGCGATCGAGACCCTCGCCAAAGAGGGCAAGATCGTGCCCGGCACGCGCGCCGACCTGGCAACGACCGGCGTCGGCGTGGTGGTCAAGGCCGGCGCGCCGTTGCCGGACATTGCAACGGTCGAAGCGTTTAAGCGGACGCTGCTTGCCGCCAAGTCGGTCGCCTTCATCGATCCCAAGGCCGGCGGATCGAGCGGCATTTATGTCGCGCGCTTGCTGGGCCAGCTCGGCATTGCCGACCAAATCAATGCCAAGGCTGTCTTAGTCCAGGGCGGCGCGGTGGCCGATCACATTGCCGATGGCGAAGCTGAGATAGGTATCCACCAGATCAGTGAAATCCTGCCGGTGGCGGGCACGACGTTGGTCGGTCCGTTGCCGGCGGACATTCAGAACTACACGGTCTATTCGGCGGGCGT
Organism: uncultured Alphaproteobacteria bacterium; assembly: GCA_963823225.1. Taxonomy (GTDB): domain Bacteria; phylum Pseudomonadota; class Alphaproteobacteria; order Rhizobiales; family Xanthobacteraceae; genus BOG-931. The sequence continues at coordinate 1,213,910 of CAWGKM010000003.1, forward strand.
CGGCGCCGCGGCCAAGGACGGCGCGCGGGCGCGCGCGCTGGTCAAGTTCCTGTCGGGCCCGCATGCCTTGCCGATCATCAAGGCCAAGGGAATGGCGCCGGCATCGTCGTGAAAACGGCAGCGCCCGGCCGAAGCCGGGCGCCAATTTGCCGATACGACGCTCGTAGCCGGCGTCAAGGATTAGCGGCGCGCCTGCTCCCAGGCGATGCGCGGAATATCCGAACGCGTAATCCCGATGTCGGCCAATTCACGGTCGCTCAAATGCGAAAGCTCGTCCGCTGCGACCCCGTATCGCTTCCAGTCGCGGAAGAAGCGGATCATCGATAACAACATGAGTTCATTCCCTTTCTCCGGCCGAACCGCCGGAATCACGGGTGAGATATAAGCATAAATGGTGCATCGCACAAAACATTGGTGCAGTGCAGCTAGGAGAATATTGCATGCAAAATTGCTCAATTGTTAAGGTTTTTAAGAACTCGACCACAAGGTAGCGGATTCACAGCCTAGATCAGCATGCGCCATGCTCCTGGCGCGCGGTCGAGCAAATAAATGGCCGCGATGATTGGCGAGGAAATGACTGTTTTCAAATGAGTTAGACCGCAAACGCAGTTCTGCCTTCCGATGCCGGGTTCCCTTACCGCCGTTTTGCCCACCGGGCGCGCAGGAGCCGCGCCGGCTACCGGCAATTCAGTTCGGGTTTTACTCGCCGTGACTGGCCAGCACCTCCCGACAGGCGTGGCTGATCTTGGGGCGGTTGGCCTGCAGGCAGCCTAGAATACCCAGCACATCGTCCGGATTGGCGTCCACTTGCGTCTGGCAATACTTGATCACGTCCGGGTGGCAGGCGGCGCGTTCCTGCGGGTTTCCTTGGCCGAGCGGCGAGGCCACCGGCGGCGGTTGCGGCGGCAAGTTTTGGGCGCGCGCGACCGCACCCGCTGCGAGCGCAAAAGCGATGGTCAAGATCGATATGCGGAACATGAACCCCCTCTGCCGGGCATTCGGTCCGGCCTGTGATTTGCGCTAGTGTTATCTCATATTTTCGCACTAACCGGCACACATTAAATTTTTACCGAGAGATTGACGGCACAATGAGTATCGGCCTCACGGGCACACTTGCCTGGGGAGGCCGCGCGGCGATACATCTCGCCGCGAGGGCGGTTAGCTCAGTTGGTAGAGCGTCTGCTTTACACGCAGGATGTCGGCGGTTCGAGTCCGTCACCGCCCACCAACCTTCGCAAGCGAAGCGCCGCGAAGGTTGCCCGCCGAAGCCCATCTTGGGCGAAGGCGGGCGCCGCCCGCTTGCTTCGGTTGGCGCGCCAGCCTTCGTACCTCGGCGCTACGCCAAAAAATACCGCCCGCCGCCTCGCAATTCTGTGACTGCGAAAGAAGCGGGCGATGAGCGACGCGGGACCCGCGCTTCGCGGGTCTAACGACGGGAGGCTCAGATCGCCTCTTTGAGCTCCTTTGAGGCGCGGAAGGCGACTTTCTTGCTGGCCTTGATCTGGATGGGTTCGCCGGTGGCCGGATTGCGGCCCATGCGCGCGGCGCGTTTTCTCACCTGCAAGATGCCAAGGCCGCCGATGCGGATGCGCTCACCCTTTTTCAGATGCTTGACGATATTTCCCACCAAGCCGCCAAGGATGGCTTCCGCCTGCTTTTTCGAAAGCTCGTTATCCTCCGCAAGGCTCGCGGCGAGATGCTTCAAGGTCACGGTAGTCGCGGTTGGTTTACCAGGCGTTGGTATCGTCATTAGTCCCTCCTCAAATGAAGCGGTGGCGTGGAAAAGCGCCGCTCACGCGAAGCAATTAAACAATTCGGCTCCGGCTGACCACGCTTGTTTTGCCAATTCCACCGATGTTTTCCGCATCGCCGCGCTATCTGGGACGGCGGTGTGGCGCGCTTAAGGCAGGCCGAAAAGCCCGATTTTGGCCCTAAATCCTTGACTTGGCGGGAGGGGGGTCTTAAGTGCCGACCGCGCCCGCGGGGGCGTAGCTCAGTTGGTTAGAGCGCTAGCCTGTCACGCTAGAGGTCGCGGGTTCGAGTCCCGTCGCTCCCGCCATTTCAATGGCTTAGCCGGCGCCGCGCCTGGCAAGCTGCGCCGCGCCAAAGCGGTGCGCAGGGCCAACGAAGCCGCCATCAACCCCGTTATTTCGCAGCGACCGTTTTGCCAGCTGCACTGGAAAACGCCGGCTCCTTTGCCGGATCGGTGTGAAACTCGATGGTGCCCTGGACGCCCCGCTGCAGGCGCGTGACCACGCGCCAGCGCAATTCATCGGTGTCGGGATAATCGAGCCGGAAGTGCGCGCCCCGGCTTTCCGTGCGTCTGAGAGCGGCGACGGCAAGGATGCGTCCCAATAGCGCGAGGTTGCGCACCGACAACGCGCTTTCCAGCTCCTCGCCGCGCACTTTGTCGGAACTGCGCGCCTTTTGGTCGAGCCGCATGGACGGCACGTCCTCACGCTCGATGCGCTCGAATTCGGCAAGTGCTTCCTTGAGCGTGCGTTCCTCGCGGATCGGACCGAGCTTGGTATGCGCCAGCATGCGGCAGTTCATGCGCACGTCGGATTGCAGGGGACCGTCGTCGCGGCGCATCAGGTCGTCGAGCCACTCCTGCTCGGATTCGGGAATGGCGTCGTCTTGCGGGCTCGCCGATTTTCCCGGCGCCGCTTTGACCAGCGCCGCCGCCATTTTGCCGGCACGACGGCCGAAGACCAGCGAGGCGGACAGCGCCGAACCGCCGATGCGATTGCCGCCGTGGATGCCGCCCGCGGTTTCGCCGGCAACGAACAGGCCGTCGACCGGAGTCTTGCCGTCGACGTCGATCTTGAGTCCGCCGAGCCAGGTATGGCTTCCCGGCGCCACTTCCAGCGGCGTCTTGGTGATGTCGATGCCGCGGTGCAGGCATGTCTTATAGACGTGCGGGATCTGCTTCTGGATGACTTCGATGGGAACCTTGGTCGCGTCCATGAAGATGCCGCCGGTGGAACCGGCGCGCCCGGCGTGGATTTCTTTGGCCATGGCGAGGATCACTTCGGAACGGGTCGATGCTTCCGCGGTGTCGGGGAAATAGCGCTTGAGAAACTCCTCGCCGTCCCGATTTCTGAACACCGCGCCCGCGTTGATGAAGCCGGTGGGGTGCGGCGCGAAGCCGAACATCTCCTTGGGCGAGCAGCACATCGCCTGGAAGTCGATCATCTCGATGCCCAGCAGCGGCACGCCGGCGCGGAATCCCAGCACGTAACCGTCGCCCGTCACTTGCGGCGGGTTGTCGTTGACGTAGAACAGCCCGCTGCCGCCGCCGGTGCACAGGATGATTTGCTGCGCGTGATAGATGACGAGCGCGCCGCTTTGGTAGTCCACGCCCCAGGCGCCGACGACGCGATCGTCCCGTTTGATGAGATCGACGACGGCCGTGACCGAATGTTTTTTGATGCGGGTGTCGGCGCGCAGCTTTTTCGACAGCACCTTGGTGATCATATTGCCGGTGGTATCGTAGTGATGGCATGCCCTGGCTCTGGAGTGGCTCGGAAACATTTTCAGATCGAGCCGGCCGTCCGCGCCGCGGACGAACTCCGCCCCCCAGGATTCCAAATCGCGCACCACGTCGACAATGTCGTAAACCCAGACGCGCGCCAGCTCGGGGTCGATCAATTCGCCGCCGTATTTGAGGATGTCGTGGAGATGAAGTTCAGGGCTGTCGTCCTCGCCCATGGCGGCGGCGAAACCGCCGCGCGCCACCGTGGTCGTGCCGCTGGTGGCGCGGCCCTTGGTGACCTGGATGACTTCAACACCCGCGTCCGCGCATTCGAACGCGGCCATGGTGCCGGCCGCGCCGCCGCCGACGATCAGCACGTCGGTTTTATGGCGCACGACGGGAATTTGCAGGCGAACCGGTTTGCTCGGCTAGTCATGGCTGCTCAGTCAAGGCTGCCGCGTCAGGTCTTCGCGATTTCGACGAATGCGTCCACGCAGGTATCGGCGAAGGCGCTGTCGTTAATGTGCAACATCAGTTCATCGATGCAGGCGGTCTTCAGGTGCGTTCTGAGGGAGTCCGCGAAAATCCGGTAGTCCTCCGGATGCTTCCATGGACCCATGTCGTTGCCGTTGAGATCGTGCGCGCGGCGCTTGGTGTGCTCGGAAAAGCCTTCGAGCGGGACGAGGACGCGCACCGGTCCCTTGGCTTCGCCGAGGCGTTTGGCGAATTCGCGACCCAGTTTCTCGAACTCATCGGCGTTGGTGCGCATGAGAAGATTCTGCGCGTTGTACTGGTAGAATTCGCGCGCCCGGTAACGTTCGGGCACGTGGCCCACCCAGAAGTTGGCGTGGTCGATCGCTCCGGGCACGATCACCTGCGGCAGGCCGGCCGCGCCCGCGCTCGTCAGTCGCCCGTTGCCCGCGGAGTACACGCCGTCGACGATGAAATCGGTGAGTTCGTGCGTCGTTACGTCGATGACGCCCGCGAGTTCGCCCGACGCCGCCAGGCGTTCGAGAGATTTGCCGCCGGCGCCCGAGGCGTGGAACAAGATAACCTCGTAGCCCAGGGCTTCGAGGCGTTCGCTGACGCGATCGACGCAGCCCGCCGTGCCGCCAAACGACGAGACCGCGACGAGCGGCGAATGCTCGGTCTTGGCTGGTTGCTTCGCCGCCCAATTCTTGGCCGCCGCGGTCACCGCCAGCGCGGCATTTTCCATGACCGATTTGGTAATGCGGTTGAGCGCAAGGTCGCCGATCGACGGGTACATGACGATGTCGCTTTCTGCCACGTACCATTGCACGGCCGCCGTTCCAGCCACCGTGCTCACCATGATCTTGGGCACAAGATAGGGCAATGCCTGCATGATCGAGCACGCCAGATTGGTGCCGTTGGCGCCGCCGAGACCGATGACGCCGGAAATTTCCCCCTTGATGAATCGGTCGAGCAGCAGCTTTTTGCCGCCCTCCGACATCACTGCGGCGGCCGTCGGGCGCGATTGTTGGTTTAGCGTTTGCCAGGATGCGCCGCCCGCGGCGGCGACACTCGCGCCCGTCACGTCGGCACCGGCAATGCCGTGCGATTGCAAGGACAAGTCGACGACCAACGCCGTTGCGCCGGCGCGCGCCAGGACGTCGGCGAGGAACCGCGTTTCCTTGCTCTTGGTATCGAGCGTCGCCAATACGGCTATAGTCGGTTTCGACGGCGTCAAAAGGGCCTCGCGAGACGTCTGCGGGTACGAGCCGACGCAATTTGGCACATCTGCGCGACAAAAAGAATCACAAGGATATCGATCGCCGGCAACGAGCATGTCGGTGCCGCAGCGTGGCCGTGAACTTTGATCCAAATGAAAACCTTATGGAGAAAGCCGTAACCTCGCCGGCAGGTGGCTCACGAGCCAATCGCCGCCCTGGCGCGCATATCATTGGAAATCGTTGATCTAAATCAAAGCCGAAAAAACTGGGCGGTTGATTGGTATGTCGATGCCGGAAGGCGCAAACGAGTGATGAGGCTAGGACACTAAAACTAGCAAGGGGAGGATGCCGTGCCTGCAACACGTCACGCTTGGAACCGATGGTGGATCGTCTTCGCCGCCATGCTCGGCCTCATTGTAGGACAGGGCGCCATCAACGTTTTTGCGGCGGGCGTGTTTTTGAAGCCGGTGGCACAGGAACTCGGATTCGGTCGCGGCGACATATCGACCGCCATCGGCCTGTCGTCCGTCATAACGGCACTGATGGTGCCGTTTTTTGGCCGGCTCGTGGACCGGTTCGGCGTCCGCCCCATGCTGCTGTGGTCGATTACGCTATTCGCCCTCGCGACGGCGGCCTTATCGTTACTGACCGCCTCGACCGCCGTGCTCTATCTGTTGTTCGCGATCTCGGGCGTAGCGGCGGTCGGGCAGACCCCGACGGCCTATTGCAAGGTGATCACCGCATGGTTCGACCGGCAGCGCGGCCTGGCGCTCGGCTTGGCGCTGGCTGCGGTCGGGCTGGGAACCGCGTTGATCCCGCAACTGTCGAATGCGCTGATCGGACATTTCGGCTGGCGCATGGGATATGTCGGGCTCGGCATCGCCATCTTCGCCTTGGCTTTCCTGCCGGTCGCGCTGTTCGTTCGCGAGCCGGCAACGCCGAAAGCCGCGTCGCCGCGCTCTGGCGAGGTTGCCACGCTCACGGGCATCGGTTTCGCCGAGGCGATACGCACCTGGCGCTACTGGGCGATGACACTCACGTTCTTTTTCGCCGCGACCGCGATCAACGGTTCGCTCATTCATGTCGTGCCGCTCCTCACCGACCGCGGCATTTCCGCCGGCGAGGCGATCGGTGCGCTTTCGGCGGCAGGTCTTGCGCTCATCGTCGGTCGTGTGATCGCCGGCTATTGCATCGACAAGATCTTCGCGCCTTACATCGCGGTCTTGTTCCTGCTCGCGCCGATGGTGGGGATCGCCATTCTTGCGACCGGGATGGCCAACCCGGTGATCGGAACCGTGCTGCTCGGGCTTGGAATCGGCGCCGAGATCGATCTGATGTCGTTCATCATCAGCCGTTATTTCGGCGTCCGCTTTTTCGGCGCGCTGCACGGGTTCATGTTTGCGCCGGTGCTGCTCGGAAACGCCGTCGGTGCGAGCATCCTCGGCTGGTGCTTCCAGTTGATGCACAGCTATACGCCCGGCTTCGCGTTGTTTGAAGTTCTTCTGGCGATTGCCTGCATGTTGATTATGACGCTTGGGCAGTATCGCTATCCGGCCATGCCCGAGCTGGCGCCGAGCGGCGAACTCGTCACATCAACCTGAGCGGCACGACGGCACTGAGCTGACGGATTTCAAGACACCGTCATAAGGCGCGGGTTCGAGTCCCGTCGCTCCCGCCATTGCGATGACTCGGCCGCGCTCACCCCCGATAGAGCGGCGCCGGCTGGGCGAAGAAACTCCACAGGACGTGATAGACCAGCGCGTAATTCTTCTGTTGAAAGCTGGCGTGCGAAATGCCGGGCATTACGGCAAAATGCTTGTCGGGGTTCGGCAGCCGGGCGAAGAATGCGACCAGGTCGTCGAAGCTGGCGATGCCGTCCCACTGGCCGCGCATGATCAGCGTCGGCACCGTTATTTTTGCCGGATCGACGACCGGCAGATTGCTGCACATGTCGACGTAGGTGCCGGTCGGCACCGAACTGTCGAGCGCGGTCACCGCTTCGGCGAAGGCGTCGATGACCTTTTCTTCCGCCGTGCCCGGATGGTCGCGCTCGAAGATCGAATGGATGAAGGCCTTGTCGATCGGCCGGCGGTTCTTGGCCAAAAATTCCGGAAGTTTCTTCTTGCGTTCGGCAAGCGTCGGCGAGCCCTCGCCGGTCCAGACCATGGCATCGAGCGCAAGCCGCGCAACCAGATCGGGATGGCGTTGCGCGAATAGAGCGGCGCGCAGCGCGCCCGAGGAAATGCCGTAAACTCAAGAGCGGCCGCTTGCCGCGCAGCTTGCGAATATAGCTTGCGGCGGCAAAGCAGTCGTCGGCGCCTTGCGCGATCGGGGCATTGTTGTCGCGATCCTTGGTCGAGCGGCCGTAGCCCTCCATGTCCACGCTCCAGCAATCGAAGCCGCGGCGCGCGAACCAGTCCATCGCCGAGGAATCCGGGCGACCCTCGACGTGAAGGTCGAATGTCGGTTGCGCCGCCATGGAGGAGCCGTGGACGAACAAGATCGTGCCGACACTGTTGTTCGGATCGTCGGCATACTTCTCGAACAGGAACAGTTTTACGTCGCCGTCTTTGCCGGTCCAGTGCTCGGTAGCCCTGATCGCCGCCGCCGACGGCTTGGTCGCGTCGTTCATCGTTCGCACCTAGTTAATCAGCGCAATGTGGTTGGCCTCGATCACTTTAGCCCATTTCGCGACCTCGGCCGCCATGAAGGCGGCAAATTCGGGCTGGGTCATCACCATCGGCGTGGCGCCTTGCTTCTCCCAGGCGTCCTTGATGTCCGGGCGGCTGAGGATGGCGGTGATCGTCTTGTTGAGCAGATCGATGATCGGGGCCGGAGTCGCTTTGGGCGCCATGAACCCGACCCACTGGCTGAAATGAAAGCCGGGAACGCCGGCTTCGGCGATGGTCGGCACGTCGGGCAGAATGGGCGAGCGGGTCAAGCCGCTGGTGCCGAGCGCGCGCACCATGCCGGCCTTGACCATCGGCGCCATCGTCGGAATCGAATCGAACAGCATCTGGATTTGACCGCTCAGGATATCGGTGCGCATGCCGGTCGAGCCCTTGTAGGGCACGTGCACGATGTCGATCCCGGTCAGGTTTTTCAGAAGCTCGGCGGCCATGTGATAGTTCGAGCCCGGTCCGGACGAGCCGAAATTGAGCGTGCCCGGCTTGGCGCGAGCCAGCGCCAAAAGCTCGGCCAGGTTTTGTGCCGGCACCGAGGGAGGGACGACCAGCACCAGATCGTTCTCCATCAGCGGCGCGATCGGGACCAGATCGCGCAGCAGCCGATAAGGCTTTTGTGAGTACAACGTCTCGTTGACGGTCTGAGTGCTGCTCGCCATCAGCAGCGTATAGCCGTCCGGTGCGGCGTTCGCGACTATATCGGTGCCGAGCGTGGTGCCGGCGCCGGGGCGGTTTTCCATGACAAAAGCCTGATGAAGCGATTTTTGCAGCTCCGCGGCGAGGTCGCGGGTGTAGACGTCGGTCGGACCTCCGGCGCCGAACGGCACGATGATCTTGACTGGCCGTGCCGGATAATCGTCGGCGCGGGACGTTGCAATGCCTGCGGCGGCGGCCAATGCGAACAGCACGGCGAAGCATCGCGGATATGCCAAAAACATTTTCTCTTCACTCCAGCGTTACGCCGGTGACGCGGATGACCTCGCCCCAACGTTGGGTTTTTCGCCGGGGATCGTAGCATCGGCGATGCCGATGGCGTCAACGCAGGGCGGCCACGCAGAGGCCCGCCTTGCACCTTTTTGTGCACTGCGCTAAGGGTCGCGCGGTTCCGCTGGCAGCGCGAATCCGCTTGATTTTGAGGCAAATCGGCGCACCGGCGTTGCCCCACGGAACGGCGCGCCCCAGGGCATGTTCCCGAGCAAGGGAATGTAGTCCTTCGCTTGCCGCTCAGAAGGATTTTCGATGAGTCAATCGATGACTCAATTTCTCCTCGGTTACCTACCGCTGATCGTGTTCGTCGGCGTCGCGGCGGTGATCGGGCTTGCGCTGTTGGTCGTGGCGTTCATAGTCGCCTACAAGCAGCCCGATCCGGAAAAGTTGTCCGCCTATGAGTGCGGCTTTAACGCCTTCGACGATGCCCGGATGAAATTCGACGTCCGCTATTACCTCGTTGCCATCCTCCTCATCATCTTCGATGTCGAAATCGCGTTCTTCTTTCCTTGGGTCTCGGTGTCCGGCAAGATCGGCCTTTTCGGCTATTGTTCCGTCATGCTGTTCCTTGCCGTGCTGACGGTCGGGTTTATCTATGAGTGGAAAAAGGGAGCGCTCGAATGGGATTGAGTGAACCCGCCCTCGCCACGCCGCGTCAGCAGATACTCGACCCACGCACCGGTAAGCCGGTCGGCGCGGACGACGGATTTTTCGAAGGCCTCAACAACGAGCTTGCCGACAAGGGATTCTTCGTCGCCGCAGCCGACGATCTCATCGCTTGGGCGCGCACCGGCTCGCTGATGTGGATGACTTTCGGGCTGGCCTGCTGCGCGGTCGAGATGATGCAGATGTCGATGCCGCGCTACGACGCCGAGCGTTTCGGCTTGGCGCCGCGCGCTTCGCCGCGCCAATCCGACGTGATGATCGTGGCCGGCACGCTCACCAACAAAATGGCCCCGGCGTTGCGAAAAGTCTACGACCAGATGCCGGAGCCGCGCTACGTGGTCTCGATGGGCTCATGCGCCAACGGCGGCGGCTACTACCATTATTCCTATTCGGTGGTGCGGGGCTGCGACCGCATCGTGCCGGTCGACATCTATGTGCCGGGCTGTCCGCCCACCGCCGAAGCCTTGTTGTACGGCCTCTTATTGCTACAGAGAAAGATCCGCCGCACCGCCACGATCGAACGCTGAAAATGGATGAAACGCTCGACACGCTCGGCAAGACGATCGCTGGTGCGCTTGCCTCCGCGGTGACGGGCTACGCCGTTGCGTATCGCGAACTGACCGTGACGGTCGAGGCGCGCGACATTGTTGCGGTCATGCGATTTTTACGCGACGACCCGCGCTGTCTGTTTTGGAATCTGATCGACGTCACGGCCGTCGACTGGCCAAGCCGCGAACGGCGCTTCGACGTCGTTTATCACCTGCTTTCGCCGAAGCACAATCTGCGCATCCGCGTAAAAGCCGAGACCGACGAAACGACGCCGGTGTCTTCGATCATCGACGTCTTCCCCGGCGCCGAGTGGTTCGAACGCGAGACCTACGATCTCTACGGCGTGGTGTTCACCGGCCATCCCGACATGCGGCGCATCCTCACCGACTACGGTTTCGAAGGCCATCCGTTGCGCAAGGATTTCCCGCTGACCGGTTTCGTCGAGGTGCGCTACGACGACGAACTCAAGCGCGTCGTGTACGAACCGGTGCGGCTGGCGCAGGAGTTCCGCGATTTCGATTTCCTCTCCCCGTGGGAAGGCACCGATTACATGCTGCCGGGCGACGAAAAATCGAAGGGTTCGTAACATGAAAGGAACGCTCAAGCCCGGCATCGCGCACCGCTTCGCCTACCAGGTGCCGGAGAATAAGACTGTTCCTTATACCTATCCGGAATCGCCCGAAATCGCCTCGATGCCCAAGGTTTTTGCCACCGGCTTCATGATCGTACTGATGGAATGGGTATGCACGCAGTTGTTGGCGCCGCATCTCGATCCCGGCGAGGGCAGTCTCGGCGTGCATGTAGGCGTCAGTCACCTCGCGGCGACACCGGTAGGGATGACGGTGACGGTCGACGTCGAGTGCATCGAGGTCACCGGCCAGCGCGTGGGCTTCAAGGTCAGGGCGCACGACGGCGTGGATTTGATCAGCGAAGGCCGACACGATCGCTTTGTCGTCAGGTGGGACAAGTTCAACGAACGGCTCGCGGCGAAGGCGGCGAAAGCCGCGACGGCGGGCGAATGGCGAATGGCGAGTGGCGAATAGCGAGGAATGCCGGACGAGCCGCAAATCAACATGACAGACGCGCCGACCAGAAACTTCACCATCAATTTCGGACCGCAGCATCCGGCGGCGCACGGCGTATTGCGGCTAGTGCTCGAACTCGACGGCGAAGTGGTCGAGCGGGTCGATCCGCATATCGGCTTACTGCACCGCGGCACCGAGAAACTGATCGAGCACAAAACTTATCTACAGGCGATCCCGTATTTCGATCGGCTCGACTATGTCGCGCCGATGAACCAGGAGCACGCGTTTTGTCTGGCGGCGGAAAAACTGCTCGGTATTGAGGTGCCGCGGCGCGGCCAACTCGTCCGCGTGCTCTATTGCGAGATCGGCCGCCTCTTGTCGCATCTCCTCAATATCACGACCCAGGCGATGGATGTCGGCGCGCTCACCCCGCCGCTCTGGGGTTTCGAGGAACGCGAGAAGCTGATGGGATTCTATGAGCGGGCCTCGGGGTCGCGCATGCATGCCGCCTACTTCCGCGTCGGCGGCGTTCATCAGGATTTGCCGCCGCAACTGATCGACGACATTGAAGCTTTCTGCGATCCGTTCCTGAAGGTGTGCGACGATCTCGAAGAGCTGCTCACCGACAACCGCATTTTCAAGCAGCGCAACGTCGATATTGCCGTGGTGAAACTCGAGGACGCCTGGGCGCGGGGCTTTTCCGGCGTCATGGTGCGCGGTTCCGGTGCGGCGTGGGATTTGCGCAAGGCGCAGCCTTATGAATGCTATGCCGAGTTCGATTTCGACATTCCGGTCGGCAAAAACGGCGACTGTTACGATCGCTACTGCATCCGCATGGAGGAAATGCGCCAATCGGTCCGCATCATCAAACAGTGTATTGCAAAATTGCACGCCGCCGACGGCCAGGGCCGGGTCGTCGTCGACGACAACAAGATCGCGCCGCCGCGGCGCGGAGAGATGAAACGCTCGATGGAGGCGCTGATCCATCACTTCAAGCTCTACACCGAGGGCTTCAAAGTACCGGCGGGCGAGGTCTATGCCGCGGTCGAGGCGCCGAAGGGCGAGTTCGGCGTCTATCTGGTCGCCGACGGCACCAACAAACCCTACAAATGCAAAATCCGCGCGCCGGGTTTTGCGCATTTGCAGGCCATGGACTTCCTCTGCCGCGGTCACATGCTGGCCGACATTTCGGCAGTCATCGGCAGTATCGACGTCGTCTTCGGCGAGGTCGACCGATGAGCGTCCGCCGCCTCGCCGAAAAACAGCCGCCGAGCTTCGCCTTCACGGCGGAAAATCTGGCTTGGGCGAAAAAGCAGATCGCGAAATATCCGGAAGGCCGCCAGCAATCTGCGGTGATTCCGATCCTGTGGCGCGCGCAGGCGCAATGCGGCGGCTGGCTGCCGCAAAAAGCCATCGAGGCGGTCGCCGAACTGCTCGGCATGGCGAAAATCCGCGTGCTCGAAGTGGCCACCTTCTACACCATGTTCAATCTCGCACCGGTAGGGCGCTTTCACGTGCAGCTCTGCGGCACCACGCCGTGCATGTTGCGTGGATCGGAAGATCTCAAGAAGGTCTGCCGCCGCATGATCGGCGCGGAGAACGAGGTGACGGCCGACGGCGCGTTTTCCTGGATCGAAGTCGAATGCCTGGGCGCCTGCGTCAATGCGCCGATGGTCCAGATTAATGCCGATTATTACGAGGACCTCACGCCCGATACCTTGACCCGGATCATCAACGATTTTTCCAACGGCAGGACGCCGAAGCCGGGGCCGCAGATCGATCGCATCAATTCCGCGCCCGTTGGCGGACCGACCACGCTGACCGATCCAGCGCTCTATCGACCATCCAAACGGGGGGCAGGCTGATGCTCGCCGACAAAGACCGCATTTTCAAAAATCTCTTCGGCCAGCACGATTGGGGCCTCGACGGCGCGCGCGCCCGCGGCGCCTGGGACGGCACCAAGGCGATCCTGGAACGAGGTCGCGATACGCTGGTCAACGAGTGCAAAGCCTCCGGGCAGCGCGGCCGCGGCGGGGCTGGATTTTTTACCGGCCTGAAATGGTCGTTCATGCCCAAACAGGTCGAACGCCCGCATTATCTGGTGATCAATGCCGACGAGTTGGAGCCCGGCACCTGCAAGGACCGCGAGGTCATGCGGCACGATCCGCATCTTCTCATCGAGGGCTGCCTGATCGCCGGCTGCGCCATGGCGGCAAACACTTGCTACATTTACATTCGCGGCGAGTTCATTCGCGAGCGCGAGCGGCTGGAAGCGGCGATCGCGCAGGCCTATGAGGCAAAGCTCATCGGCAAAAACAACATCCACGGCTTCGATTTCGACGTCATCGTGCACCACGGCGCCGGCGCCTACATCTGCGGCGAGGAGACGGCGCTGTTGGAGAGTCTCGAAGGCAAGAAGGGAATGCCGCGACTAAAGCCGCCGTTCCCGGCCAACATGGGACTCTACGGTTGCCCCACCACCGTCAACAACGTCGAAACCATCGCGCAGGTGCCCGACATCATGCGGCGCGGCGCCGCCTGGTTCACCGGCATCGGCCGGCCGAACAATACCGGCACCAAGCTTTATTGCATTTCCGGCCATGTCGAGAAGCCGTGCAACGTCGAAGAGACGATGGGCATCCCGCTGCGCGAACTGATCGAACGGCATGCCGGCGGCGTGCGCGGCGGCTGGAATAACCTTTTGGCCGTCATCCCCGGCGGCTCGTCGATGCCGTTGGTGCCGGCGGGTCCCGACCAGGCCGACACGCTCTTGATGGACTTCGACGGCTGTATCCAGAAGAAATCGGCGCTCGGCACCGCCGCCGTGATCGTCATGGACAAATCGGCCGACATCGTCAAAGCGATGGCGCGCATCTCTTATTTCTACAAGCACGAAAGCTGCGGCCAGTGCACGCCGTGCCGCGAGGGCATGGGCTGGATGTGGCGCGTGCTCACCCGCATGGCGGAAGGCCGCGCGCAGAAGCGCGAGATCGACATGCTGTGGGAAGTCACGACCGAGATCGAGGGTCACACCATCTGCGCCTTTGGCGACGGCGCCGCCTGGCCGGTGCAGGGGCTGCTTCGCCACTTCCGGCCGGAGATCGAGCGACGCATCGACGAATATACCGCCAGCCCGCATCCCGAGCCGGTTTCGGTGGCGGCGGAGTGAAAGCGATGAACGCAACGCGACACCTCGCCCAGTGAGAACCAGATGACGAAGCTTATCGTCGACGGCAAAGAGATCGAGGTTCCGCCGGAGTACACGCTGCTCCAGGCCTGCGAAGCGGGCGGCGCGGAAATTCCGCGTTTCTGCTTCCACGAGCGGTTGTCGATCGCCGGCAATTGCCGCATGTGCCTGGTCGAGCTGGTTGGTTCGCCGAAGCCGATCGCGAGCTGCGCCTGGGCCGTGCGCGACTGCCGGCCGGGACCGAAAGGCGAGCTGCCCGAGGTCAAGACCCGGTCGCCGATGGTGCGCAAGGCGCGCGAAGGCGTCATGGAGTTCCTGCTGATCAATCATCCGCTCGATTGCCCGATCTGCGACCAGGGCGGCGAATGCGATCTGCAGGATCAATCCATGGCCTACGGCACGGATGGCAGCCGCTTCCAGGAAAACAAACGCGCGGTCGAAGACAAATATCTCGGGCCGCTGGTCAAAACCTCGATGAATCGCTGCATCCAGTGCACGCGCTGCGTGCGCTTTGCCACCGAGGTCGCCGGCGTGCCCGAACTCGGCGCCATCGGCCGCGGCGAGGACATGGAGATCACCACCTATCTCGAAGAGGCGATGCGCTCCGAGCTGCAGGGCAACGTGGTCGATATCTGCCCGGTCGGCGCGCTGACCTCAAAGCCCTACGCCTTTGCGGCGCGGCCGTGGGAACTCAACAAGACCGAGTCGGTCGACGCCATGGACGCACTCGGCTGCGCCATCCGCATCGACACGCGCGGCAGCGAAGTGATGCGCATCCTGCCGCGTACCAATGACGACATCAACGAAGAGTGGATTTCCGACAAGACGCGCCACGTCGTCGACGGACTGCGCACGCAACGGCTCGACCAGCCTTACCTGCGCGATCGCGGCAGGCTTCGTCCGGCGACGTGGACCGAAGCGTTCAACGCCATTGCCGCCAAAGTGGCGCAGGTCAATCCCGGGCGCATCGGCGCCATCGCCGGCGATCTCGCCGCGGTCGAGGAGGTTTTCGCGCTCAAGGATTTGATGACGCGGCTTTCCGTCGGCAATCTCGATTGCCGGCAGGACGGCTCGGCGCTCGACCCGGCCTGGGGCCGCGCCAGCTATCTGTTCAATGCAACCATCGCCGGGATCGACGCCGCCGACGCGCTGCTGATTGTCGGTTCCAACCCGCGCAAGGAGGCGACGATCCTCAATGCGCGCATCCGCAAGCGCTGGCGCGCCGGAAAATTCCCCATCGGCGTCATCGGGCCGAAGGCGGACCTCACCTATAATTACGACTATCTCGGCGCCGGCCCTGAAACGCTCGCGGCGCTGACCCGCCACTCCTTCACCGACATGCTGCGCAAGGCCGAGCGCCCCATGCTGCTCGTCGGCGCCGGAGCATTGGCGCGCGGCGACGGCGCCGCAGTCGCGTCGCTCGCAGCCAAGGCCGCGCTCGATCTCGGGGCGGTGAAGCAAGGCTGGAACGGCTATTGCGTATTGCACAGCGCCGCCTCGCGCGTGGGTGCGCTCGATGTCGGCTTCGTGCCGGGGCAGGGCGGCTTGACGGCGCGGCAAATGGCGGCGTTCGGCACGCTCGACGTGCTATTTCTTCTCGGCGTCGACGAGGTCGATATCGCCAAGGGCGCCTTCGTCATTTATATCGGCACGCACGGCGACCGCGGCGCGTCGCGGGCCGATGTGGTGCTGCCCGGCGCGGCCTATCCGGAAAAATCGGCGATCTATGTCAACACCGAAGGCCGGATGCAGATGGCGACGCGGGCGTCCTTCCCGCCCGGCGACGCGCGCGAAGATTGGGCGATTTTAAGGGCGCTGTCGGACGCGCTGAAAAACCGGCTGCCCTACAACTCGCTTGCGGCATTGCGGCAGGCGCTGTTCAAGGCGCACCCGCACCTCATGCGCATCGGCCAGGTCGCGCCGGCCGACGCCGCCGCTATCCAAAAGCTCGCCGCGCGCGGCGGTGCCGCCGACAAGGCGCCGTTCGCATCGAGCGTAGAAGACTTTTACTTCACCAATCCGATCGCGCGCGCCTCGGCGGTGATGGCGGAATGTTCGGCGCTCGCCCAAGGGCGCCCGGCCATGACGGCGGCGGAATAGAGGCAACGATGGCCGCATTCTTTTTCGACTATATCTGGCCGCTGGTGGTGATGCTCGCGGAGAGCGTGCTCCTCCTCGTGATCCTGCTCACGGTCGTCGCCTATGTGCTCTACGCCGACCGCAAGATCTGGGCGGCGGTCCAGATGAGGCGCGGCCCGAACGTGGTCGGACCGTGGGGCCTGTTTCAATCCTTCGCCGATCTGCTCAAGTTCGTGCTCAAGGAGCCGGTCATTCCCGCCGGCGCCAACAAGGGCGTGTTTCTCTTGGCGCCGCTCGTGACCTGCGTGCTGGCGCTCGCCGCCTGGGCGGTGATCCCGGTCAATGCCGGTTGGGTCATATCCAACATCAATGTCGGAATACTTTATATCTTCGCCATCTCGTCGCTCGGCGTCTACGGCGTCATCATGGCCGGCTGGGCGTCGAACTCCAAATATCCGTTCCTGGCGGCGCTGCGCTCGGCCGCGCAAATGGTGTCCTACGAAGTTTCGATCGGCTTCGTCATCATCACGGTGCTGCTTTGCGTCGGTTCGCTCAATCTTACCGCCATCGTACAGGCGCAGAACACGTCATGGGGGTTACTGGGCTGGTACTGGCTGCCGCTGTTTCCGATGCTGGTGATTTTCTTCATCTCGGCGCTGGCGGAAACCAATCGGCCGCCGTTCGATCTGGTCGAGGCGGAGTCCGAACTGGTCGCCGGCTTCATGGTGGAATACGGCTCTACGCCCTACATGATGTTCATGCTTGGCGAGTACGTGGCGATCTGCACCATGTGCGCCATGTGCACGATCCTGTTCTTCGGCGGTTGGCTGCCGCCGTTCCCGGTGGCGCCGTTTACTTGGGTGCCGGGCGTGGTCTGGTTCGCGCTCAAAGCGTTTTTCGTCTTTTTCATGTTTGCGATGGTGAAGGCGTTCGTGCCGCGCTATCGCTACGATCAATTGATGCGGCTCGGCTGGAAGGTGTTTTTGCCGATTTCGCTTGCCATGGTCGCGATCGTGGCCGGCGTGTTGCAAATCATCGGCGGGGTGCCGAAATGAACGGAGGACGGCATGGAATTCTCGCTGCCGGCCTGGCTCGGCGCACTTGGCGGAACGATCGTTGCGGTCGCCATTTACCTGCCGGCGATCCGCGTCGTGGAGCGGCGGTTGCGCAGCCAAAGCGGGCCGACGAAGACGCTCGAGCAACGCACCGCCTTCGAGGACAAGCTATCGATCATACGCCGGACGATCTTGGGTATCGTCATCGCGCTTCTTGCCACGCTGGGCTATTGGATCGGCCCCTTCTTCGGCGGCAAATGGGCTGGATGAGAGGCTGACATGAGACTGGATCAAGCTGCCCGCTCGGTGTTCCTCAAGGAATTCGTGGAAGCCTTCGTTGTGTCGATGCGCTACTTCTTCAAGCCGAAGGCGACCCTCAACTATCCGTTCGAAAAAGGCATGCTGTCGCCGCGTTTTCGCGGCGAGCATGCGCAGCGGCGCTACCCGAACGGTGAAGAGCGCTGCATCGCCTGCAAATTATGCGAAGCGATATGCCCGGCGCAGGCGATCACCATCGAAGCCGGACCGCGGCGCAACGACGGCACGCGCCGCACCACGCGCTACGACATCGACATGGTCAAATGCATCTACTGCGGACTGTGCCAGGAAGCATGCCCGGTCGACGCCATTGTCGAGGGTCCGAATTTCGAATACGCCACCGAAACCCGCGAGGAGCTGTACTACGACAAGGAGCGCCTGCTGGCGAACGGGGATCGCTGGGAGCGCGAGATTGCCAAGAACCTCGCGCTCGATGCGCCTTACCGGTGAGATTGGCATTCCATGCTCATCCAGGCCGCCTTCTTTTATCTCTTTGCCGGAACGACCGTGGCATCGGCCGTCATGGTCATCGCCGCGCGCAATCCGGTCCATTCCGTGCTGTTCCTCATTCTCGCCTTCGCCAATGCGGCCGGACTGTTCGTGCTCCTGGGCGCCGAATTTCTGGCGATGATCCTCATCGTAGTCTATGTCGGCGCGGTCGCCGTGCTGTTCCTGTTCGTGGTGATGATGCTCGACGTCGATTTCGCCGAGCTGCGTCAGGGCTTTCTTAATTACCTGCCGGTCGGCGCGCTGGTCGGCGCGGTGCTGTTGGCCGAACTCTTGATCGTGGTCGGCGCCTGGGCGATCGGGCCGGACGCGGCGAAGGCCGTTGCCGCGCCAATTCCGCCGCCAAGCGTCATCAACAACACGCAGGCGCTGGGCCTCGTGCTCTACACCCGTTACGTCTACTTCTTTCAGGCGGCCGGCATCATCCTTCTGGTCGCCATGATTGGCGCGATCGTGATGACGTTGCAGCATAAGCCGAACGTGCGGCGCCAAAGCATCGCCGATCAAGTCGCGCGCCGTCCGGCAAGTGCGATAGAAATCGTCAAGGTGAAGTCGGGGCAGGGGCTGCAATGACGATCGGGCTCGGCCATTATCTGTCGGTCGCCGCAATCCTGTTCACGCTCGGGATTTTCGGTATTTTCCTCAACCGCAAGAACGTCATCGTCATCCTGATGTCGATCGAGCTCATTCTGCTCGCCGTCAACATCAATCTGGTGGCGTTTTCCAGCTTCTTGGGCGACATCGTCGGTCAGGTTTATGCGCTGATCGTGCTCACGGTCGCGGCGGCGGAGGCCGCGATCGGGCTTGCCATTCTGGTGGCTTACTACCGTAACCGTGGCTCGATTGCGGTCGAAGACATCAATCTCATGAAAGGCTAGCGCATGATCCCGAAAAGTGGATACCGGTATTCGGACAAGATCATGCGCCAAACAAAAATGACAGGCGGTGTGACTCAAGTGGAACGGGGCGGGCTCTAGCATGTACGAAGCCATTGTCGTTCTGCCGCTCCTCGGCGCCATCATTGCCGGCGCGATCGCTCTTGTCGGCGCGCGCAACCGCTATCCGGGCGAGAGCCCGCCGCCGCCGCACGACGATCATGCCGCGCCATCGGTTCCTAAGGATCGTGCTCGCGGGGCGCCATCGCCCGACGCGCCGCATGCGGTCATTCATTCGTCGCATGCCGAGGAATCACAAGCCGAGCCATCGGCCACAGGCTCGCTCGCCGCCGAACTCATCACCTGCACGTTTCTGGTGATTTCCTGCGTGCTGTCATGGTTCGCATTCTTCGACGTCGGGTTCGCAGGCCACGACGCGCGCGTGCCCATCTTCACTTTCATCAGCTTCGGCGACCTGCACTCGGAATGGGCGCTGCGCATCGAACTCGCTGACCGCCGTGATGCTGGTCGTGGTGACGACCATATCCTCGCTCGTGCACATCTATTCCATCGGTTACATGGAGGAGGACCCTTATAAGCCGCGCTTCTTCTCCTACTTGTCGTTCTTCACCTTCGCCATGCTGATGCTGGTGACGGCCGACAATCTGGTGCAGCTGTTCTTCGGTTGGGAAGGGGTCGGGCTGTCGAGCTATCTGCTGATCGGTTTCTGGTACCACAAGCCGGAGGCCAACGCCGCCGCGATCAAGGCCTTTATCGTCAATCGCATCGGCGATTTCGGCTTTTCTCTGGGGATTTTCGCCGTCTTCTATCTGACCGGCGCGGTCGACTTCGACACCATCTTCGCCCAGGCGCCGAGCCTCGTCGGCAAGAATTTTCATTTCCTCAGTTTCGACGTCGACGCGCTGACTACCGTGTGTCTGTTGCTGTTCATGGGCGCGATGGGCAAGTCGGCGCAATTTCTGCTCCACACCTGGCTGCCCGACGCCATGGAAGGGCCGACCCCGGTCTCGGCGCTGATCCATGCCGCGACCATGGTGACCGCCGGCGTGTTCATGATGGCGCGGCTGTCGCCGCTGTTCTCGTTATCGCCTGAGGCCTCCGGCTTCGTCACCTTCATCGGCGCGACGACGGCGATGTTCGCAGCGACCGTCGGCCTGGTTCAAAACGACATCAAGCGCATCATCGCCTATTCGACCTGTTCGCAGCTTGGCTACATGTTCGTCGCCATGGGAGTGGGCGCCTATTCGGTCGGGATGTTTCATTTATTCACGCACGCTTTCTTCAAGGCGCTGTTGTTCCTCGGTTCCGGCTCGGTGATCTTGGCGATGCATCACGAGCAGGACATCCGCCACATGGGCGGCTTGTGGCGCAAAATCCCATACACATACGGCGTCATGCTGGTCGGCACTTTAGCTCTGACCGGATTTCCCCTCACGGCCGGCTATTTCTCCAAGGATGCGATCATCGAGGCGGCCGCCGCCAGCACCAATCCGATGGCGGGCTACGGCTTCATCATGACGGTCGGCGCCGCCGCGCTCACCTCGTTCTATTCCTGGCGTCTGATCTTTAAGACGTTTCACGGCGAGCCGCACGATCCGCATCATTATGCAACGGCGCGGGAATGCCCGAAGGTCATGCTCATTCCGCTGGTGCTGCTCGCGGTCGGTTCGATCGCCGCGGGCTTGCCGTTCCTGTCGATTTTCAAAGGCGACGGGGTGGCTGCGTTTTTTCGGGAATCGCTGAAGTTCGGAGCGGACAACAAGATCTTCGAGAACATGGAGCAGCTGCCGCTTGTCACCTCGCTGTTGCCGACCATCATGATGATCGTCGGCTTTTTGGTCGCCTGGCAGTTCTATATCCGCCGCCCCGACATCCCGGTTGCCTTGGCGCGCAGTCAATGGCCGCTCTACGAATTCCTGCTCAATAAATGGTACTTCGACGAGATCTACGATTTTCTGTTCGTGCGTCCGGCAATGTGGCTCGGCCGGCTGTTCTGGAAGGGCGGCGACGGTTTTGTCATCGACGGCTTCGGCCCCGACGGCGTTTCCGCCCGCGTGCTCGACGTCACGCGCAACGTCGTCCGGCTGCAGACCGGCTACCTCTATCACTACGCCTTCGCCATGCTGATCGGCGTCGCTGCGGCCGTCACCTGGTTCATGTTCGCGGGGCCGCACTGATGACCAGTTGGCCGATCCTTTCCGTCGTCACTTTCCTGCCGCTTGCCGGCGCGCTGTTCATCGCATTCTTGCGCGAGGACGAAGCCGGCGTGCGCAATGCGCGCTGGGTGGCGCTGTGGACGACGCTCATTACGTTTATCATTTCGCTGATCCTGGTCTGGCGCTTCGATCCCTCCACCGCCGATTTTCAGTTTCTTGAAAAGCGGCCATGGCTCGGCGGCGCGATCACCTATGCCATGGGCGTCGACGGCATCTCGCTGCCGTTCGTGGTGCTGACAACGGCACTGATGCCGATCTGCATCCTGGCGAGCTGGGAGGCGATCCAGCGCCGGGTGCGCGAATACATGATCGCTTTCCTGGTGCTCGAAACGCTGATGGTCGGCACCTTCTGTGCGCTCGACCTCGTGCTGTTCTATCTGTTCTTCGAAGGCGGCCTGATCCCGATGTTCCTGATCATCGGCGTTTGGGGCGGCCCGCGCCGCGTCTATGCGAGCTTCAAGTTCTTTCTCTATACGCTGCTCGGCTCGGTGCTGATGCTGCTCGCCATCATGGCGATGTATTGGCAAGCCGGCACGGCCGATATTCCGACGCTGTTGCATCATCCGTTTCCGCTCGCGTTGCAGACCTGGGCGTGGTTCGCGTTTCTTGCTTCCTTCGCGGTCAAGCTGCCGATGTGGCCGGTCCATACCTGGCTGCCGGACGCCCATGTCGAAGCGCCGACCGCCGGCTCGGTGATCCTCGCCGCGATCCTTTTAAAGATGGGCGGCTACGGCTTCTTGCGTTTCTCGCTGCCGATGTTCCCGGACGCCTCGCAGCACTTGGCGCCGCTGATCTTCGCCTTGTCCATCGTCGCCATTGTCTACACCTCGCTGGTCGCGCTGGTGCAAGACGACATGAAGAAGCTCATCGCCTATTCGTCGGTGGCGCATATGGGCTTCGTCACCATGGGAATCTTCGCGATGACGGCGCAAGGCGTTGCCGGCGGCATTTTCCAGATGATCTCGCACGGCATCGTCTCGGCCGCCTTGTTCCTGTCCGTCGGCGTCGTCTACGACCGCATGCATAGCCGCGAAATTGCGACCTATGGCGGGCTGGTCAATCGCATGCCGCTCTATGCCTTCGTCTTCATGGTGTTCTCGCTCGCCAATGTCGGATTGCCGGGAACGTCGGGATTTGTCGGCGAGTTCTTGACGCTGATCGGCACTTTCCGGGTCAATAATTGGGTGGCGACGCTGGCGACGCTCGGCACCATCCTGTCGGCGGCTTACGCGCTGTGGCTCTACCGCAAGATAATTTTCGGCAAGCTGGAAAAACCCGCTCTGTTGCTCATCAAGGACATCGGCTGGCGCGAAATCGCATTCCTGGCGCCGCTGGTAATCCTGACTATCGTGTTCGGCGTCTATCCGAATCTCGTGCTCAATGTCTCTTCGACGTCGGTAACGGCCTTGATCGACAATTATCACCACGCGCTCGGCGCCGTGCAGGCTGCGGCGTTGACCAAGTGAGGCCAAAGTAAGCCAATGAACGCGACGCTGCCCACGGTCGTTCCGCTGCTACCCGAGTTCGTGCTCGGCATCGGCGCCATGGCGCTGTTAATGCTGGGGGTTTTTCGCGGCGAGCGTGGCGGCCGTGGCGGGAGTATCGTCGACGTCGCCGCCATCGCGCTGCTCGTCATTGCCGGCGTCATTCTTCTGACTCTGCCGGCGGGCAAGCTTGCGACCTTCGGCGGCAGCTTCATTGTCGACGACTTTGCCCGATTTTTGAAAATTTTGGCGCTGATCGGCTCGGCCGCCGCCATCGCCATGTCGCTCGATTATTCCAGGCGCGAGCACCAGCAGCGGTTCGAATATTCCATTCTCATCCTGCTCTCGACGCTCGGCATGCTGATGCTGATTTCGGCGACGGATTTGATCGCGCTCTACCTCGGCCTCGAATTGATGAGCCTGCCGCTTTACGTCGTGGCCGCCAGCCACCGCGACAATCTACGCTCGACCGAAGCCGGTCTTAAATATTTCGTCCTTGGCGCGCTGTCGTCGGGGATGCTGCTCTACGGCGCGTCTCTGATTTACGGATTCACCGGCACGGTGAGCTTTGCCGGCATCGCGCAAGCGGCCGCCCAGGGCGGCGTCGGACTGATTTTCGGCATCGTTTTTCTGTTTGCCGGCTTCTGTTTCAAGGTTTCGGCCGTGCCGTTTCACATGTGGACGCCGGACGTCTATGAGGGCGCGCCGACGCCGGTGACGGCGTTTTTTGCCGCGGCGCCCAAGGTGGCGGGCATCGCCATGTTCGTGCGCGTCGCGGTCGTCGCCTTTCCCGGCATCGCCTCGCAGTGGCAGCAAATCGTCGTTTTCGTCTCCATCGCTTCGATGGGACTCGGCGCCTTTGCGGCAATCGGCCAGCGCAATTTCAAGCGCCTGATGGCTTATTCCTCGATCGGTCACATGGGCTTCGCGCTGATCGGGCTCGCCGCCGGAACGTCCGAGGGCGTCCAGGGCGTGCTCATCTATATGGCGATCTACATCACCATGACGCTCGGTATTTTTGCTGTGATCCTGTCGATGCGCCGCTCGACGGGGATGGTGGAATCGATCGATCAGCTGGCCGGGCTCGCGCGTACCCGCCCCGCGATGGCTTTCTTTCTGGCGATGCTGCTGTTCTCGATGGCGGGCGTGCCGCCGCTCGCCGGCTTTTTCGCGAAATTCTACGTGTTCCTGGCCGCGATCAAGGCCGGCCTCTACGTCCTTGCGGTCATCGGCGTGCTCGCCAGCGTGGTCGGCGCCTACTACTATCTGGCGATCATCAAGATCATGTATTTCGACGAACCGGCCGAAGGGTTTTACGATATGCCCTACGAGCTTCAAGTCGTGCTCGCGATCTGCGGCTTGTTCAACATTATGTTCTTCCTCTATCCCGGGCCGCTCGTCGGCGTGGCGAGCGCGGCCGCGCATTCCCTGTTCTGATGCAGCTTGACGCCAGAGCGGTCGAGGCGGGCGTGCGACTTGAAGCCCTCGGCACGGTCGGCTCGACCAATAAAGAGGCCCGCCGTCGCGGGGAACGCGGCGAGAGCGGGCCGCTGTGGATCACCGCCGTCGCGCAGATGCAAGGCCGCGGCCGAATGGACCGCGTTTGGTCCTCGCCGCCGGGCAATCTCTATGCGAGCCTGCTGTTGCGCGAGCCATCCTCCTTCGAGCGGGCGCCCGAACTCGCCTTCGTCGCGGTTTTGGCGCTGCGCGATGCCATCGTCGCCGAGGCCCCGGCGCTGGCAGCACAGCTCGCCTTCAAATGGCCCAACGATGTTTTGCTCGCCGGCGACAAGTGCGCGGGAATTCTGATCGAAGGCGAAATCGAGCCGGACAAAAGCGTGACCGTCGTCATCGGTATCGGCGTCAATTGCATAAGCTATCCGCGTGAGGCGTCCTTTCCGGCCACCGATCTTGCCGCCCACGGCGCCGCCATGACGCCGGAGCAACTGTTCCAACGGCTCTCCGCCACCATGTGCGGGCGCATTGCGCAATGGGACCGCGGCCAAGGTTTTTCCGCCATTCGCGGCGACTGGCTCGCCATCGCGCGCGGCCTCGGCGAAAAGATCACGGTCCGCAACGGCGGCGGCGAAAAGCACGGCCGCTTTGTCGGTCTCGATTCCGCCGGCCGGCTCGTCCTGGAACTGCCCGGCGGCGGCACCGAAAAAATATCGGCGGGCGATGTTTTCCCGTTCCAACTTCGTGTCTGAGTGATGGCACACAACGAACTCGTGTTCGCACCGCTTGGTGGCATCGGCGAGATCGGGATGAACCTCTCGATCTACGGCTTCGGCGACGGCCGGCGACGGCAATGGCTGATCATCGATTGCGGCGTGTCGTTTGCTTCCGAGGAGCAGTTGCCCGGCGTCGATCTGATCCTGCCGGACATCGGCTATCTGATCGAGGAGCGCAAAAACATCGTCGGGCTCGTGCTCACGCATGGCCACGAGGACCATATGGGCGCGCTGATCGATCTGTGGCCGCGGCTCAAAGTGCCGCTCTACGCCACCCCGTTCACCGCCGCACTGTTCGAGGCGCGGCGTGTTTCCGAACCCGGCGCGCCGCAAATCCCGGTCAATATCGTGCCGCTGGGCGGGCATTTGACGCTCGGTCCGTTCGCCATCGACTTTATCAACGTCGCCCACTCGATTCCGGAATCCAACGCGCTCGCGATCCGCACCCCGGCCGGCACCGTGTTGCATACCGGCGACTGGAAGATCGATCCCACCCCGCTCATTGGCGGACCGACCGACGCGGCAAGACTCACGGCGCTCGGCGATGAGGGCGTGCTGGCGCTCATCGGCGATTCCACCAACGCCATTCGTGACGGGCGCTCGCCCTCGGAAGCCGATGTCGCGAAGACTTTGGCCGAGCTCATCCGCGCCGCGCCTCGCCGCGTCGCCGTGACGACGTTTGCCTCCCATGTCGGCCGCTTGCGCGCGGTGGCCGACGCCGCGCGCGCCGCCGAGCGCGAAGTCGTCGTGGTCGGACGCGCCATGGAGCGGGTGGTGCAGGTCGCCCGCGAGACCGGCTATCTCGACGGCGTGCAGGATTTCCGCAGCGCCGAGGCTTACGGCTATCTGCCGCCCGACAAAGTGTTGGCCCTGTGCACCGGCA
Organism: uncultured Alphaproteobacteria bacterium; assembly: GCA_963823225.1. Taxonomy (GTDB): domain Bacteria; phylum Pseudomonadota; class Alphaproteobacteria; order Rhizobiales; family Xanthobacteraceae; genus BOG-931. The sequence goes on from CAWGKM010000003.1 coordinate 1,239,843, forward strand.
GCCAGGGCGAGCCGCGCGCGGCGCTGGCGCGCATCGCCGAGGACGAGCATCCGGAAATCACGCTCGCGCGCGGCGATCGCGTGATCTTCTCCTCCCGCACTATTCCCGGCAACGAAAAGGCCGTGACGCGGGTAATCAATGGCCTGGTGGAGCAGGGCGTCGAAGTCATCACCGACCGCACCCACCTCGTTCACGTCTCCGGCCATCCCCGGCGCGACGAGCTGCGCGACATGATCGGCTGGGTGCGGCCGCAAATCCTCATCCCGGCGCATGGCGAAGCGCTGCATCTTACCGAACACGCCGAGCTGGCGCGGCGCGCCGGCGTGCCGCAGGTGCTCGTCTGCCGCAACGGCGATCTCGTCCGTCTGGCGCCGGGGCCGGCGGATATCATCGACGAAGTTCCCTCCGGCCGCCTCTACAAGGACGGCTCGCTCATAGTGAACGCCGAGGCGCGCACGGTTGCTGCGCGCCGGCGGCTGAGTTTTGCCGGCATCGTCTCGGTGGCGCTGGCGTTGCGCGACGACGGCACGCTGGCGGCCGATCCCGAGGTCGAATTGGTCGGCCTGCCGGACACCGACGCCGCCGGTGCCTCAATGACCGAAATCGCGCGAGATGCCATCGAGCGGGCATTCGCATCCTTGCCAAAGCCGCGCCGCCGCGATCCCGATGCGGTGGCGGAAGCGATGCGGCGCGCGGTGCGCGCGGCAATCGCCGAGCGCTGGAACAAAAAGCCGATCTGCCACGTCCATGTGTTGACGGTGTAGTCGCTTACGGCAATTAACCGCGCAAACCCGGTTTGCAGCTTCGCGGAATTGATCAAGCATTGCCGCGATAATCGGCGGATATTGATCTGGATCAATACGCTCGGCAATTTAGCTGGTCTCATTCGAGTGAGCCGTGCGCGGTAAGCGCCTTCGAGGAAATCTCGGGCAACCGATAGGGGAGGAAAATGCCAACAGCAGCAATCGACATTCCGACGTTCATCAACGAACGCAAGGTAGGCAAATTTCAGCTGCTGGTCGTTGCGCTTTGCGCTCTGACGGTTTTCCTCGATGGTTTCGATACCCAATCGATTGCATTCGTCGCGCCGTCGATCGCGCGAGACTGGCAGCTTTCCCGCGAGACGCTCGGACCGATCTTTGTCGCCAGCCTGGTCGGCTTATTGATCGGAGCGCTGCTATTCGGGCCGGTAGCGGACAAGATCGGCCGCCGCTGGGTCGTGCTGATCTGCACGGCGATATTCGGCGTTTTCACCATCGTGACCGCCACATCGGCGAACGGCACACAACTTCTCATCTTCCGCTTTATCACCGGCCTCGGGCTCGGCGGCGCCATGCCCAATGCGATTGCGCTCACGGCGGAATATTGTCCGGAGCGTCGACGCGCGACGCTGGTGATGATCATGTTCACCGGTTTCTCGCTTGGTGCCGCCGCGGCCGGCGGCCTTGCCGCCGGGTTGATTCCGCATTTCGGCTGGCGCTCGGTGTGGTATGTGGGCGGACTGTTGCCGTTGCTCCTGCTTCCGGTGCAATACGCAGCGTTGCCGGAATCGATCCGATTCCTCGTTTTGGCCAAGCGTGCCAACGCGGTAATCGCAAATCTCCTCGAGCGCATGGATAGAAACTTCCACGTGCCGCCTGACGCAGTGTTCGAGATTGCCGAGCCAGCCGCGCCGGGCTTGCCGGTCGCGCATCTATTCCGCAGCGGGCGCGCTTGGGGGACGATTTTTTTGTGGATCATGTTCTTCATGAACCTGCTGGATCTGTTTTTTCTCCAGAACTGGATTCCGACCATCACGAGCGATGCCGGCGTTCCGGTGCAAACGGCCGTCATCATCGGCACGCTGTTTCAGGTCGGCGGCGTTATTGCCTGCTTGTTCGTGGGGATTCCGATCGACCGCTTCGGCGGATATAAAATCCTGCCGATTCTTTACGCGCTGGGATGCGTGTTCGTGATCGCGCTGGGGCAGGCTGGATTGGCGGTGCCGCTACTGATGCTGCTGACCTTCGGGGCCGGCTTTTGCGTCGTCGGCGGTCAGAATAGCGCCAATGCCGTCGCCGCTATTTTTTACCCGACATCGATGCGTTCGACCGGCGTCGGTTGGTCGCTCGGAATAGGGCGCATCGGCGCGATTGTCGGGCCGCTGGTCGGAGGATTTTTGATCTCCCTGCATTGGCCGAATTCATCGATCTTCATTCTCGGCGGAATTCCGCTCGTCTGCGCGGCCATAGCCGTGCTGGCGATGGGGCAAGTGTACCGCCAAGATGCAAACGCCCAGGCCGTGCAGTCCGTCTCGCGCGCCTGATCGAGCGGTGCCGGCAACCCGCCGGCCGCGCCGCCGCGGCGAAGCAGGCGTTTGCGGCAGCGTCGAGCAATGTTGCCCGCTAAACGCCGAGCTTTGTTAGCACGTCGGCAAACTTGGCTTGCACGCGGGCCCGCAACTGCGGGCTGGCGCGGGCAACCGGCGGAAAATCCTTGAGCCGTTCGAATGGTCGGCACGCATCGATCACCGCGCGTGAATTGGTGGAGCTCGCCGGATCGAAAATGGGGTCGAGCGGACCGCTCCAGGCACGACGGAAGAACTCGATGTCCTGCGCAGGATCGCAGCGCGTCCAAATCGCCCAGAGAACCTCGAACATATCGGTCGGATCGATGTCGTCGTCCACCACCACGACGAACCGACCGAGATAGGAGCCCGACTGGCAGCTCGCGGCCAACATCCCAGCCTGGCGCGCATGACCGGGATAGGACTGTTTGACGGCGATCACGTTGAACATTCGGGCGCCGCCCGCCTCATGGCACCATACGCCTGTGACGCCCGACAGGCCGGCGCGCTCGACCTCGTCCCAAATCATGCCGGCCTTCATCACGCATTTGCTGAACGAGAAGTCGGACGGCGGCCGCATCGGTGAGGCGATCGAAAGGATCGGATCGTTGCGGTAATAGACGCGCTTTACCAGCACCACCGGCTGCTCGCTCGGCGAGCTCGCGTAATAGCCGGTGAATTCGCCGAACGGACCTTCCTTGGCTACATTGCCGGTGGCCATTTCGCCTTCGAGAACGATTTCGGCATGCGCCGGCATCGGCAGGCCGTACAGCTCGCTCGGCACGATGTCATAGGGCAGTCCGCGATGGCCGGCGGCGTAGTCGTATTCCGACAAACCGAACCTGAGCTCATTGCCGCCGGCAAGGAACAGCAGCGGATCGTGGCCGCAACTGATCAGAACCGGGCAGGGTTTTCCGTCGCGAAAATATTTTTCACGAATCTGGCGGCCGTGCTTGCCCGGCGACATCCAGATATTGACGTGGTTGCGATCCTGCACCATCGAGCGGTAGGTCGCCGCGTTGATCCAGTTCTCTTCGGGATCGCGCATGATCACGAGGTCATCGGTTCCGATATAGCGGCCACCGTCGAGCTCGTGGAGGCGCGGCACCGGAAACTTCAATAAATCGACTTGCTGGTCTCGATCGACGTTCTGTAACACCGCGCCTTTGGTCACGGTTCTGGGCGGAATCGGCTGGTGCGCCTTCATGCGATCGCGATAGGCGCGAACGACATCAAGCGGACCACGCGGCACCGGAAAACCAAGGACGATCGCCAGCCGTTTCGATGAGTTGGTCGCGCCGGAGAGCAGCCGCATTCCCTTGGGATAGCCCGGCACGTTTTCGAACAGGATGGCCGGCGGTTCGGATTTGGCGTGGTAGACGATCTCGGCGAGCGTCCCGATTTCAAGGTCCCAATCGGCGCCGTCGATGCGCAGCAATTCGCCGGCCGCCTCGGCCCGCGCGATGAATTCGCGTAAATCCGCGTGGGGTCGATCGTAGACGTTGTATTTTTCCGGCTTGGTGGTGGTAAGCACGTGCCTGCTCTCGATCGTGAACGACAACCGCGTCATTCTGCAATACGCCGGAACCGAAAATCCGAAACCGGCCCTGCGCCGCAGCGATGTTCCCGTCCTTGGGCGATAATATCACGGCGGCAATCCGACGATGAGAGGGCTTTCACTCGTCCGCACGGCGTGCGCTTTATCCCGAACAGCGACCGACCGCTTGCGCCCACGCGGCGGCGCTTGCTGACTGGCAGCGGCGGCGCTCGATTGACAGCCGCGCGTAGAGACTGCAAAAAGCTCAACGAAATGCGATAGTTGGAGGTATCCGGGGAAATTCCGACCCCGAACTAGCCATGGCTTTTGCGCACCCCATCGACGATCGCTACTTCGAGGACTATGTCGAAGGCAACGTTCATAGCTTCGGCAGCATCGCGGTCGAGGCCGATGAAATCATTGCCTTCGCGAAACGGTTCGATCCGCAGCGTTTTCACATCGACCCGGAGGCAGCCAAGCAGATGCCGTTCGGCGGCCTCATCGCCAGCGGCTGGCATACCGCCGGGCTGATGATGCGGCTTTATGTCGAGCATTATCTCACCCACGTCGCCAGCCTTGCTTCGCCGGGCCTCGACGAGTTGCGCTGGCTCAAGCCGGTGCGACCGGGCGACCGGCTGTCGGTCCGCGTGACCGTTCTCAAAGCGACGCCGTCAAAATCCAAGCCGGATCGCGGCGTGGTTACTTCATTTATCGAAGTTTTCAATCAGGCCGGGGAGGTCGTGATGACGTTAAAGGCCGTAAATATGATCACCCGGCGGCAGTATCGAGCGCGACCGGCGACGGATCAGGTCAGCGGCTGACCCGACAAATCCTCGGCTCTCTCGATCGCAATGAGGACGCCATAACCCTTCTTTTCCGGGTCGCTCTTCTTCTCCGCCTCGATGAGACGGTTCCAGATCTGTTCATAAACCGGTCCGGATTTGTGGATCTTCGCCCGTCCGTAGAGCCGAAGAATGCCGCCTTTCGGCAGAATGCCGGCCTCGCGCAACGCCGGCTTGCGCATGAAGATCGTGACCGGCGTCCCGTCCTTGAGATTCTCCGTCGTCGTTCGCCTGCCGCGCTCCCACAGCGCGATGTGATCGTCGTCGAAGACCATCGTGCTGCCGCGCGGCGTGATCTGGGCAAAGCCATTCGGCAGCGCCGTCCCGATCAGACAGACGTTCGTCGGATAGGCGGTATTGATGTGCTCGTGCAAAACCTGCGGAATTTTGGCCAAAATAGTCTCCTCGAGAAAAGCTGCCGAGACCAGCTGAGCGCCGGCCGCGATGCACTTTGCCACACCCTGGAGCGGGCCGGAAGCGCGGCCGAGGCCGGCTTCGGGCCGGCCGCGTCGGTTTGATGGTGCGCCAGCACTGCCGGTTTGACCCCGATTGCGGACTATCGCCGTGCCGTACTCGCCGTCGCGCAGCGCCAACGGCGGACAGCACTGCGCCCGCGCCGCTCAGCGATCGAACACCACAACTCCGCGCAGGTTCTTGCCGGCATCGAGGTCGGCATAACCGCGGTTTATTTCGTCGAGACGATAAGTTTGAGTGATCAGTTCGCGCAGTTTCAACGCGCCCTTGCGATACAGCGCAAGAAGCTCGGGGATTTGCCGCCGCGGGCTAGCAAATCCGTAAACCGCGCCCATGATCGCCTTCTGGGTCACCAACAGTTCGAGCGGGGCAATCCCGATCTCCTTTACGGAATCGGGGGTGAGCGCGGTCACCACGACGTTGCCGCCCTTGGTCGTGGCGCGGAAGGCCGGGACCAGCGTCGCCGGCGGATCGATGCAGACGAAGGCGTGATCGACGCCGATCCCATCGGTCAGCTCCAGCACCGCGCGGGTCAGTCGTTCGCCCTGTGCGTCGACGCCATGGGTTGCGCCGAATTGTTTTGCCCAATCGAGTTTTGCCGGCACGATGTCGGCGGCAATGATTTTCGATGCGCCGCATAGATGCGCGCCCTGAACCACGTTCATTCCATCCCCACCGCAGCCTACCACGAGTACGCTTTCACCCGGCTTGACCCGCGCCCGATAGCGCGCGGCGCCGACGCCCGCCGGCACGCCACAAGCAACGAGGCTGGCGAGATCGAGCGGGATGTCGCTGTCGATCACGACGACCGAGGCCTGATCGACTACGGTGCGTTCGGCGAATGCGCCGATCATACAAAACGCACCGATGCTGACGCCCTGCCGGTCGCGCCGGCGGTACGTGCCGTCAAGCTGCGGTCCCTGGGTTATGCGCGGACCTTCGGCGCAGAAATGATGCAAACCCTGGCGGCACCACCGGCAGGTTCCGCAGCCGGGGATAAAAGTCAGTACGACGTGGTCGCCGCGCTTAATGGTGCCGACCTCGGCGCCAACTTCTTCGACGACACCGGCGGCCTCGTGGCCGAGGACCATCGGGCGCATCGCTACGCGCCGCTCGCCGCGCATCACGTGATAGTCGGTGCGGCACAGGCCGACGGCGGCGATACGCACCAAGACCTCGGTGGGCCGAGGTGGATCGAGCGTAATGTGCTCGATCGACAGCGGTGCCCCAACTTCGCGAAATACGGCGGCAAGAAAATCCATAAACCTACAGTACACGTACACTTGCTCGCCGACCAATGGACTTGCTCGCGCGAGGATTTAAAAACAGGCCGGTGAACTAACGGTGTAAGATGAACCCGCCGGGTGCAGGGGACTTCGCAAAATGATTGGCAGGCTCAATCACGTCGCGATCGCGGTTTCCGATCTCGGCAAGGCGAGTGCCGTCTACCGCGACATTTTGGGCGCTCGCGTTTCCGCCGCCGTGGCGCAGCCCGACCACGGTGTGACCACAGTTTTCGTCACACTGCCCAACGCCAAGATCGAGCTGCTTGAGCCGCTCGGGAAAGCCTCGCCGATCGCCAAATTCCTCGAGCGCAATCCGGACGGCGGCATGCACCACATCTGCTACGAGGTCGACGACATCCGCGCCGCGCGCGATGCGCTTAAAGCGCGAGGCGCTCGCGTGCTCGGCGACGGCGAGCCCAAGACCGGCGCCCACGGCAAGCCGGTACTGTTCCTGCATCCGAAGGATTTTGCCGGCACCTTGGTCGAGTTGGAGCAGGCCTGATATGACCGTCACCACGGCTCTGGCGATATTTTTCCTGATCTGGTGGGTGACGCTGTTCGCCGTGCTGCCCTGGGGCGTGCGCAGCCAGCATGAGGGTGGCGACATGGTCCCCGGAACCGATCCCGGCGCGCCCACAAGCTTCAGGATCGGCCGCAAATTACTGTGGACGACGGTGGTGGCGGTGGCGATTTATGCCGGCTGCTACGTCGTCTATGCCGAGCGTCTGGTGACCATCGACGGCCTCATGGCGCCGTTTGTCCAGAAATAGCTAGTATTATCAATGTTATCTAAGAGAGTTATAATCTGAAACGTGCGTAACAGAGCCTAAGTGCAGCATTCTTGGTCATGCTCGGCACAAAGAAAAAAGCAGGGCCAAGGCCCTGCCTTAAAATCCTCATCTAACCCATAAACCCACGCTTGATTATTGGAGGTTGGTTGCGGCTGTGTGGCTGGCGATGCTTTGCGCTCGCGGGTCATTCTCCCGAGACTTGGACCGCTGCCCAGACAGCCGCGAAAACGGATCGCGGCGCCAGGCTGGCGCAACGTTCGTAATCTATCTTTCCGCGATTGTCATCATGTTACCGCCGCCGGACGCAAAAAATTCCATGAAACTTGCAATGAAACTTGCAATCCGGGCCGGATTTGCCCGCCTCTTGTATTTCCGGCGCGCTTGCGGCTTCACTGCGCGGCTCCAGCTCCGGACATGACGGGATTTCATGCGCCTTTCCCGCTACTTCCTGCCCAATTTGCGTGAAACGCCGAAGGAGGCGGAAATCGTGTCGCACCGGCTGATGCTGCGCGCCGGCATGATCCGGCAGGAGGCGGCCGGCATCTATGCCTTTCTGCCGTTGGGGTTTCGCGTGCTGGCGAAGGTCTGCGCCATCGTGCGCGAGGAGCAGGACCGCTCCGGCGCCATCGAGCTTCTGATGCCGACCATCCAACCGGCCGACCTGTGGCGCGAAAGCGGCCGCTACGAGGCCTATGGCAAGGAAATGCTGCGCATCAAGGACCGGCACGAGCGCGACATGCTGTACGGCCCGACCAACGAGGAAATGATCACCGCGATCTTCCGGACCTATGTGCGCTCCTACAAGGACCTGCCGCTCAATCTCTACCACATCCAATGGAAATTCCGCGACGAAGTGCGGCCGCGCTTCGGGCTGATGCGCGGGCGCGAATTCCTGATGAAGGATGCGTACTCCTTCGACCTCGACTTTGCCGGCGCCAAGCACGCCTATAACCGCATGTTCGTCGCCTATTTGCGCACCTTCGCGCGCATGGGGCTGCGCTCGATTCCGATGCTGGCGGAGAGCGGGCCGATCGGCGGCAGTCTCTCACACGAATTCATTATCCTGGCCGATACCGGCGAGAGCGAAGTGTTCTGTCACCGCGATTATCTCGATTTCGAGGTTCCGGGCGCGGACGTGGACTTCGACCATGTCGGGCGCTTGCAGGCCATTGTCGACAAGTGGACCTCGCTCTATGCCGCGACGTCGGAGAAACATGACGCGGCCGCTTTCGCCAAGCTTCCGACCGACAAACGCCTGTCGGCACGCGGCATCGAAGTCGGCCACATTTTCTATTTCGGCACCAAATATTCCGAGCCGATGAAGGCCGTGGTGACCGGGCCCGACGGGCTGGAGCATGCGGTGCAGATGGGGTCCTATGGCATCGGGCCGAGCCGGCTCGTCGCCGCCATTATCGAGGCCTCCCACGACGAGGCGGGGATTAAATGGCCGGAACCGGTCGCGCCGTTCAAGGTCATGATCCTCAACCTCAAGCAGGGCGGGGCCGACACCGACCCTGCCTGCGAGCGGCTCTATGCCGAGCTCACCGCCAAGGGGGTCGATACGCTCTATCACGACCTCGACGAGCGGCCCGGCTCGAAATTCGCCGCCGCCGACCTGATCGGCATTCCCTGGCAGATCCTGGTCGGGCCGCGGGGTCTGGCCGAAGGCAAGGTCGAGGTGAAGCGGCGGGCCGACGGGGAGCGGGAACTGATGTCGGCCGCCGACGCCGTGGCGCGATTGAGCGCGTGAAATTGAGTGCATGAACCTATGCGCGGCGGCCACCTGCGACGTTGCGGGGCTTGAAACCGCCGGAATCGTGTGAAACTCGGGGTATTCGCGGGGACCAGACAGAAATGGCCAAACTGCTGGCCGAGCCGACCGGCACCCATCCCTTTAGTGCGTTCGAATGGATGTTGTCGCTGCGCTACCTGCGGGCGCGGCGCAAAGAGGGATTCATTTCGGTCATCGCCGGCTTCTCCTTCCTCGGCATCATGCTCGGCGTCGCCACGCTGATCATCGTCATGGCGGTGATGAACGGGTTTCGCCAGGAGCTATTGTCGAAGATTTTGGGGCTGAACGGTCACCTCTTGATCCAGCCCTTGGAATCCCCGCTCACCGACTACGATGCCGTCGCCGGCCGCATCGCCAAGCTCGACGGCGTCTACCTCGCCGCGCCTATCGTCGAGGGCCAGGCGCTGGCCTCCTCGCCGTTCAACGCCTCCGGCGTCGTCGTTCGCGGCATGCGCGCCGCCGATCTTGCGAAGCTGTCCTCGATCGCCAACAACATCAAACAGGGCACGCTCGACGGCTTCGACGAGGGCCAGGGTCTCGCCATCGGCTCGCGGCTGGCCGAGCAGCTTTCGGTGCGGGCCGGCGACAATCTCACGCTGGTGGCGCCGCGCGGCGCGGTGACGCCGATGGGCACCACGCCGCGGATCAAGGCCTACAAAATCGCCGCGGTGTTCGAGATCGGGATGTCGGAATACAATTCCGCCTTCGTCTTCATGCCGCTGACCGAGGCGCAGGCCTATTTCAACCGCTCCGGCGACGTCACCGCGATCGAGGTCTATACCGACGATCCGGATCATATCGATCGCTTCCGCAAGCTGGTGACGGACGCCGCCGGGCGGCCGATCTACATGGTCGACTGGCGCCAGCGTAACGCCACGTTCTTCAATGCGCTGCAGGTCGAGCGCAACGTGATGTTCCTGATCCTGACCTTGATCGTGCTGGTGGCGGCGCTCAATATCGTCTCCGGACTGATCATGCTGGTGAAAGACAAGGGCAGTGACATCGCCATTCTGCGCACCATGGGCGCCACGCAAGGGGCGATCATGCGCGTCTTTCTCATTACCGGAGCTTCGATCGGGGTGGTCGGCACCGTGACGGGCTTCCTGCTCGGCACCCTAGTCTGCATGAATATCGAGGACATCCGCCGTTTCCTGTCGTGGCTGACCAATACCGAGCTGTTCTCGCCGGAACTCTATTTCCTCTCGCAGTTGCCCGCCGATATGAACGTCAAGGAAACCTCGGCTGTGGTGGTCATGGCGCTCGGCTTATCGTTGCTGGCCACGCTATATCCGTCATGGCGGGCGGCGCGGCTCGATCCGGTCGAAGCCTTGCGCTACGAGTGATCGGGCGCGATGCACGACGCCACCACGATAGGCGAGGCCACAACGTCCACAGCCAACACGCAAGAGCCGCCGCTCGTCTTCCTACACGGCATCTGCCGGCAATTTCGCCAGGGGAACTCGACGCTCGACATCCTTAAAGGCGCCGAGCTCGCCGTGTGGCCCGGCCAGTCGGTGGCGCTGGTCGCGCCGTCGGGCGCCGGCAAATCGACGCTGTTGCATATCGCCGGTCTGCTCGAACATCCCGACGCCGGCGAAGTCTATATCGACGCGGTCGCCACCTCGCAGCTGACCGACGTCGCGCGCACCCGGATCCGGCGCACCGAAATCGGCTTCGTCTATCAATTCCATCATCTGTTGTCTGAATTCTCCGCACTGGAGAACGTCGTTTTGCCGCAGATGATTCGCGGTCTGCCGCGCCGGGAGGCGGCCTCGCGCGGCACCGACCTATTGAGCTATCTGGGTCTCAAGGACCGGCTGACGCATCGGCCGGCGGAACTGTCGGGCGGCGAGCAGCAGCGCGTCGCCATTGCCCGCGCGGTGGCGAACGCGCCGCGCATTCTGCTCGCCGACGAGCCGACCGGCAATCTCGACATGCACACCGCGGGACATGTCTTCGGCACGCTCAATCAATTGGTGCGCGCCTCGGGGCTTGCCGCCATTATCGCCACGCATAACCTCGACATTGCCGCGCAAATGGATCGCCGCGTCACCATCCGCGAAGGCCTGGTCGTCGAGCTGGCCTGAATTGCCGACCGTCAGGACTGCTTGCGATGACGCAGGCGGCGCGGTGCCGGCGCCGCGGGCGGATGGTACATGTTATTTTCCGCGCAGAAGCCGCCGATGCCGCTGACATCGGCCATGCACTGCGCGAAAGTGCTAAATCCGCAATTGGTGCCCTCAAAGCCGGCGCCATAAGTAGCGCACCACGGATAATTTTGCGCTTGCGCGCGCGTGCCGAGCGCAGTTGCGACGGCGACCAGCGCGAATAGCAACGGCAATCTCGTCATGATCAAGCTCCTTTTGCCTGCGGTCGGGAATTCTTGCGCGGGCGATGTTTTCGCGCCTGATGCGCCGGCGCCGCCGCGGCGACCGGCGGCTTGTACATGTTGTTCGGCGAACAGTAACCGCCGCTGCCGCCGGCCGTGGCCATGCACTGTTGTAAGGTCGGGAAGCCGCAATTGACGCCGGCGCCGTCGGCGAAATTCGCGCACCACGGATAGTCTTGCGCCCGGGCCCGGCTGCCGGGCGCAATGGCGACGATAACAATTGCAAGCATCGACGGCGAAAACCGCATGGCGCCTCCCGGCGTGGCGATCGCTCTTACTCATTAACGCCGCCACCCATGGCGTTATTTCATCTCGCCCGGCGCGGCGGCAAAAAAACGAGGCCGCCGGACGGCGGCCTCGCTCGCGTCGTGGACGCCAGAGGCTGGCGCGCTTTACCAGCAACGGGCGCACCAGCAGCGAAATGGCCCGCAGCGCCGGATCCTCCCCGGCGGACAATACGGACCCCATCCGTTACAGGCGGCCTGCTTGATCGGCGTCGCGTTCTGAATTTGCGCGTGTAGGCCTGCCGCCCCCAATACTTGAGTTTGCGCGTTGGCGGCAATGGCCGTCGTTCCCAGCATGAGGGCTGCTGCCGTCAACGTCATGCTCAATTTTCGCATAAAACCCTCCTCAGCGTGTTGTCGTGATTGCCGAATAGAACAAGACCGTTACGACGCAGCGACAACGCTCCGCGTCCCGGCAGGTTCCATCGCATGGGCCGTCGGGGGGAGGGGGCAATTTTCGTATGTCCGACCGCGCCAGCCGGAGTGGTTTTGTGCGCGCGCTGTTTTGGTGCGGGGCTGCCTGTCAAATGCCGGCCAAAATGGCTCACCTCGCCCCGGCAAAAGGGTGGCTCTGTGGAAAATACGAAGCTGCCAACTGGGGCCGCCTACGGACCCTCAAGGTCTGTTATGATCCAGTGCTGATCACCGAGAGATGCGGAAACCCGGGCGAATGTATCGTTCAGCGCGGTGCCGAGGCCATGGATGACGGCGCCGATGGCCAGCGAAACGCACCCGGCAATCACCGCATACTCGATCGCGGTCGCCGCGGATTCGTCGTTCGCAAACCGTGCCAACAACTTACGCATCGGCGGCGAAATTAGATGAGTTCAACGCCGGCGCGCAATTCCGCGTTAGTGCGTATGTGTTAGTGCCTATGCCGGGGTAAACCTAAAACGGCCAATTCGGTTTTTCAAAACAGCGACCGGGGGATCGGAACCGGCCAGCAGCCGCGACTTCGATAGTGGGTCGCCTTTGGGAAATGGTGTATGTTGTGAACATGCGCGATGCGTTCGAGGCGAAGCGCGAGCGCCAGCCGAAAGCGACATTTGCAATCGGGGAATAGAAAATCGGCGGCGGTTTCTGGGTGCGCGCTACTTTCCGGATGGCAGGCCGGAACGGATCGAGGGATTTGCGACGAAATCAAAATCTATGTTGGACGTTTGCAGCGCTCTGCTATAACCGATGCGGCCGATAGGGAGAATTCAATGACGCGCAGCGCCGGGCATCGACGCGCAGGGACGATCTTTGCTTTGATCGCGGTGGCCGCCGTGACGGGTGCCGCACGTTCTGGATGGGCGCAGGTACCGCCGGCCAATCGCGTTGCGCCGGCTATGCCGGCCGCGCCGAGTGCGGCGACGCCTGTGCCGGCCGGGCCGGTCGTTGCCGAGGTCACCGGATTTCGGTCGGCCCGTTTCGGAATGACCGAAGCCCAGGTGAGGGGCGTCATAGAGAAGGACCTGAAGGTAAGGTCCGAGTCGGTTCAGTCGGAAGAAAACAAGGCCGAGCAGACCCACGTCCTGACCGTGCTGGCGCCGGATGTGCTTCCCGGCGGAGGAATAGCGAGCGTTTCCTATGTTTTTGGCTTCAAGTCGAAGACGCTGATCCAGGTCGGCGTGTCGTGGTCGAAGGCCACTGACGACAAGATGACGCCGGAGCAGCTCTACTCCAACGCAAACGTGCTGCAATCGCATTTCGTCGCTGCCGGCTTCAAGCCCGATACGATCGCGACCAACATGCCGATCAACGGCGGCATCTTGATGTTTCGCGGCAGCGATGCGCAGGAGCGCACGACGATGCTGATCCTGCAGGGAACCTTCAGCCAGGGCCAGAATAATCAACGCGAGATGACGCCGACCGTGCTCTTGTTGTTCTACATCGCCAACGCCAAGAGCCCCGATGTCTACCGACTGCCGTCGGGCTTGTTCTAAGACATACCTCGGCCGCAGCGACGCGATCTCGTCCGCGAATGGTCATTGCGGCGCACCCTTTAAAACGCCTCGCCAAGGCCGAAAAGCAACAGCGCAACGAAAAAGCGACAGGTTCCAGTCGGGGCGTCTTTAGAGAGGCATAACTTATTCACGAAAAAGCCGAATTCTTGTTAACCATGGGCGCCATCCGCGGCCGTGGGCGGTCGCGCATGCATGGACCGCTTGCGGCGCATTACGATAGTGTCCATCCGGGGTGGGGCTTGGCGTCTTGGGGGATTATCAGTAGGTGGCGTCCGCTATTGCCTCAACCGGACCGTGTCGATGTGCCCTTGTGCGTCGACTGCGTTGGCCGCTCATCGTGGCGCGGCAGGATACGGCTGCCGGCGTGGTCGCGCGGCTTGCATGCATTGCCGAGGGCTTGGCCTGTCGGCTGACGTTTTTCGCCGTTCTCGTTTTCGCATCGATTGCTGCGGTCTCCGCACAAGCACAAAGTACCTGGAACGCCACCGGCACTGGCGCCTGGAACGCGACCGGCAACTGGTCGACAAACAGCGTGCCCACGACCACGGCGATTTTTGGTACGTCGTCCCAGACCAATGTCACTTTTCCCCCATCCGCGCCACCGATCCAAACGTTTCAAATCCAAACAATTCAAATCAACACCGGATCCAGCAGTTATTCGTTCAATCTGTCCGGCAACACGCTTGATTTGAATTCCGCTGGTGGCGGCATTGTCGACAACTCTGCCAGCCAGATTAACTTTTCCAACGGCACCATCGCGGGATCCGGCGGCATCGAGCAGCTCGGCAGCGGCACGCTCATCCTCAACGCCACCGGCACCCACACGGGCGCGACGACGGTTGATGCCGGCACGCTGCAAGTCAACGGTTCGATAGCGAGCGCGGTTACGGTGAACTCGGGCGTGAACCCGGGCGCCATGTTGAGCGGCACCGGCGCGGTGGGGACGACAGCCATCGGTCGCGGCACGCTCGAACCCGGCACGCCCGGCAATCCGACCGGAACGCTGACCATCAACGGCAGCCTCGCTCTTTCGTCCGTCGCCGGATACGTGGTCGATGTCAACGGCACCAACGCCAGCACGACCAACGTCAACGGTGCTGCCGCGCTTTCGGGTATCGTGACCGCTGTGGCTGCGCCGGGAAGCGCGGCCTCCTACTCAGCCGCGGACACCTACACGATCCTCAACGCGACCGGCGGGGTATCCCGGACTTTCTTCGGTCTCGGTGTCTCCGGGAGTTTCGGCAATTTGGTGCCGTACCTGGCTTACAATACGAACAACGCCAATAATAACGTGGTCATGGGGCTCACCGGCGGCACCGCCTGGCTGGGCGCAACCGAGACGAGCGGCGTCGGCTATCAGTGGGCCACGACCACCAACTGGGCCGGGGGGACGGTACCGACCTATAACGTGACCAACGCGCCGGCGACTACGGTCGCCACTTTCGGCGGCACGCCACCGCCAGCCACGACCCCCGTCGCCATAACTGCTGTGGCATCCGCCAATACGCTCTTGATCGCTTCGAGCGCGGCGGCGTCGTTCCCCTTCACCATCAACGGCGGAGGGTCGTTGACGCTTGCCGGCGTCGGCATCGTCAATAATTCCTCCTATCCGCCTCAATTTGATGTGGGCGGCAGCGCCGGCGGCGGTATTCTGCAATTCCAGATCGCGGCGACGGCGAGCAATGCCGTTATCAACAACTACAGCGGCGGATCGACGGTATTTGGAACAAGCGCCTTCACCGACACGGCTACGGCCGGCACCACAACCATAAACAATAACGGCGGAACGACGACGTTCAACGCCTACACCACCGCCGGGTCTGCCAACATCACCAACAGCAATGCAGGCACGACGACATTTAACGACAACAGCACGGCCGGCGCCGCCACGATCGTCACCGATAATGGAAGCACGACGACATTCAACAACAATAGCACCGGCGGCAATGCCGTCTTCATCGTCAATACCGGCGGTATCGTCGATTTCGCCGCCAGCGGCGGGCCGCTCAGCAACCCGGGCAACGTCACTGCCGGCGCGATCGAGGAGACGGACGGCGGGACGTGCGGCACGACGTGCGGCGCGATCCAACTCGGCGGCAACACGCTGATGATCACCGCGGGCGTTTCCGCCCCGGGCTTTGCCGGCGTGATCAGCGGCTCGGGCGGCCTCACGATTGCCGGCGGCACCACGACGCTTTCGGGAACCAACACCTATACCGGCGCGACAACGATCAACGGCGGCACGCTGGCGGTGACCGGAAGCATCGCCACGTCGAGCGCCGTCACGGTCAATTCCGGCGGCACGCTGTCGGGCACCGGCGCCGTCCCAGGCGTTACGGTGACGAGCGGCGGCACGCTGGCGCCGGGCGCAAGCGACGCGGGAACGCTCATCGTCGACGGCAGTCTGAAACTGAATTCAGGCGCCGATTACGCAGCCTCGATCAGCAGTACCAATGGGGCTAGCACCGCGACCAGCGTAACAGGTGGTAGCAATACGGCCACGCTCGGCGGAACGTTCACAGCCGTAGCCGGCACGGGAACGTATGTGCCCGGCAATCTGTACACGGTCCTCACGACGGCCGCCGCGAGCGGCGTTACTGGGACGTTCTCGGGCCTCGGCGTCACCGGCAATTTCGGCAATCAGGTGCCGTATCTGATCTATAGCTCAAACAAGGTCCAGGTCGAGCTCACGGCGGGCAACATTTGGAGCGGCGGAACGTCCAATTGGAATACGCCTGGCAATTGGTCGCTCGGGGTTCCAACCGCCGCACTGAATTCCCAAGCAAGTACGGCCACCTTCAATGGCGCGGGCGGACCTGTCACTGTAAATACAGCCGCGACCGCCGCCAATATGTTGTTCACGTCCGGCGCGCCGGCCTACAGCTTCACCATCAACGGCGGCAACTCATTGGCGCTGAGCGGCATCGGCGTTGTCGATAATTCCTCTCATGCGCCCACGTTCAATGTCGAAGGTGCCAGCGCCGGGACATTCACGTTCCAGGATGCCGCCACCGCCGGCGACGCCGTGATCGCGACTGGCACCGGCGGCTTGACGGAATTTCTCAACAACAGCACCGGCGGAACCGCGCAGTTCACTACGACCGGGACCGGCGTCGTCGATTTCTCCGGCACGACCGGCCCGGCGGCCAACGGCACCATCACCGCGGGCTCGATCGCCGGGACCGGCGGCTCTTACTATCTCGGCACCAACACGCTCACTGTCGGCAATAGTTCGAGTCAGGTTTTCAGCGGCGTGATCTCCAGTTGCGGCACTAACGGCACGGCCTGCGAAGCTTCGATTCTCAATAGCGGCGCGACGATTAGCGGCGGCTCTTTGATCAAGGTCGGCAGCGGCACCCTCACGCTAGGCGGCGTCAACACCTATACCGGCGCGACGACGATCGATGCCGGAACGCTGGCGCTGTCGAGTAGCGGCTCGATTGCAAATTCGAGCGAAGTGGCAATTGCGACCGGCGGCACCTTTGACATTTCCGGTACGACCAGTGGCACGTTGATCACGACGTTGGCGGATAGCGCAGCGGGCCAGGCCGGCACGGTCAATGTCGGCACTCAAACACTGACGATCAGCAACGGCTCGTCGACGTTTTCGGGCGCCATCACTGGCACCACGGGCGGTTTGACGGTTTCCGGCGGCGTGCAGACGCTGGCGGGGGTCAGCAGCTATAGCGGCGCGACGACGATTACCGGCGGGACCTTGAATCTGACCGGCACCAACTCGATCGCGGCTGCGAGCGCCGTTACGATCGACGCCGGCGGTACGCTCGGCCTCGGCGAAAACGCGCAGACGATCACCGCGATCAACCTCAACGGCGGCACTATCGAAGGCGGCTTGCTCGCCGGGACGATCGCCTCGAGCGGTGGCACCATCAACGGCGTCGGCGGTTCCGCGGCGGTCAATGCGCAGAGCGGCATCACCACGCTGAGCGGTACGAACACCTATACTGGTGCGACGACGGTCTCCTCGGGCGCCACGCTCGACCTCGGCAGCGTCAGCCAGACCATCGCAGTGCTCAATGGTGCCGCCGGCAGCACGGTCACCAACGCGACCAATCCAACCAAGCTGACCGGCTCGGCTTCGCCTGTGCTTACAATCGACAACGGCGGTACGTTTGCCGGCGTGATTGCCAACGGCACGCCCAGCGGTGTCACGACGACGACCGGCGTGAACGTGACAGGCGGAACGCTGACGCTAAGCGGTGCCAATACCTATACCGGCGCGACCACGATTGGATCCAATACGACCACCACAGCAACGCTGGCGCTGTCGGGGGCTGGTTCGATCGCCGATTTGAGCGGTGTCGCCGTCAAGTTCGGCGGCGTCCTTAGCGGCACCGGCACGGCTTCTGCAGTGACCGTGAACGCCGGTGGCGTGCTGGCGCCGGGCACGGTCGGTACTCCGCTGACCATCAGTGGAAATCTCACGCTGGCATCCGGCGCCGATTACGCGGTCGCGGTTACAAATGCCAGCGGCAATACCAGCTGGGCGGCCGTTACCGGAACCGGCACGGCCACTCTCGCTAGTGTCCTTTCGATCGCGGCGGGCGCTGGCGTATATTCGGCCAGTGACACATACACGGTACTCAGCACGACCGCCGCGAACGGCGTGAACGGAACGTTTTCCGGTATCAACATCGCGTCCGGGAGCTTCGGCAATTTCGTGCCGTACCTGACTTACAATGCAAATAGCGTCGTGATGGACTTGACGGCAGGCAACACCTGGAACGGCACAACTTCTACTTGGAATACGACAACGAACTGGTCCACGGGGATTGTGCCGACGGCCAATGCGATTCTTCCGCAAAACACCGTGGCGACGTTCTCAAACAATTCTGCGTCTCCGACCGTCAGCGTCAATACGGCCGCGACCGTCGCCACGCTGCTTTTCGCCTCAACCAGCACACAAGCCTACACCTTCAACATCGCTGGTGGAAACTCGCTGACGCTGAGCGGCACCGGCATCGACGATAATTCCGGTAATCCGGCCCTCGCGCCCAAGTTCAATGTCGGCGGCTCAAGCAACGGTACGCTGGCATTCCAGGGTGCCGCCACCGCCGGCGACGCCATCATCACCACCAATAGCGGCGGCCTGACGGAATTTTCCGGTAACAGCACGGGCGGAACCGCTCAGTTCAACACGACCGGTAATGGCGTCGTCGATTTTTCCGGGTCCACCGGACCGGCGGCCGACGGCAGCATCACTGCGGACTCGATCGCCGGGCTGGGCAACTACTATCTCGGCAACTCCACGCTCGTCCTCGAAGGCCCACAGAGTACGACTGTCAGCGGCGTCATCTCCGATTGCGGCAGTGGCAATCAATGCAAGGGCAGCGCCAATGGCACGACCGGCGGCGCGCTGGTCATGGTCGGCGCCGGCACGCTGACGCTGTCGGGCGCCAACACCTATAGCGGCGGCACGACGCTCAGTGCCGGCACGGTCAACGTCGGCGTGAATTCGGTGTTCATCACCGCGGGGGTGCCGAGCAGCGGGATCGTGTCTTCGGCGATCGGTACCGGGCCGCTCTCCTTCAACGGCGGCACGCTGCAGGCGGGCGGCGCCTACACGATCGCCAATGCCGCGCAGATCAGCGTCGCAAGCCCAGGAGACCTCGGGGGAATAATCGACGCTCATGGTAATACTTTCACGCTAGCGGGGAATATCGCCGATGATCCGGCCGGACCCGGCGGCACCCTCACGATCACGAGCACCGGCGCCGCAGGGACCGTTGTGTTCAGCGGCATGAATAGTTATTCCGGCGCAACGACCATCAACTCGGGAGCCACGCTGGCCGGCGGCGCCGCCAACGCGTTGAGCGCCAACAGCGCGGTGACCGACAACGGCACGCTCGATCTCGGCAGCGTCAATCAGACCATCGGATCGCTCTCCGGTTCCGGCACAGTCACCAACCTTTCCAATCCGACTCTTCCTCACCGGCACCGCTGCACCCGTCCTGATAATCACCGCCGGCACCGGCACGTTTTCCGGCACGATTGAAAACGGCACTCCCGCCGGCGTGACCACGACGACCGGTTTGACACTGGCCGGCGGCACGCTGACGCTGTCCGGCGCCACCGCCTCGTATAGCGGCGCGACGACCATCGACAGCGGCGCCGACCTGACGCTGACAGGACCGACAAGCATCGCGAGTTCGAGCGGCGTCACCAATAACGGCACCTTCGACATCAGCGGCAACGGCGCCACCACGATCGCCACGCTGTCCGGCACCTCCAGCAGCGCCAACGTCGCGCTCGGCGGCAATACGCTGACCATCGCCGGTGGATCGGCGGCAAATCCGTATGACGGCTCGTTCACCGGCAGCGGCGGATTGACAATCGCTGGCGGCGCGCTGGCACTGTTCGGCGCCAGTCCCTCCTATAGCGGCACGACAACCATCGACAGCGGCGCCACGCTGCAAGTCGGCGCCAACGGCGCGCTCGGTACCGGCGCGCTGACGTTCGCCAGCGGCAGCATCCTCCAGGAGACCCTGCAGGCGGGTGCGAACAATCTCTCGTTCAGCAATTCCGTCACGTTGAATAATCCGACAGACTCATTCGACACCCACGGCAATACGCTGACGTGGACCGGCGCCATTACCGGCAGCGGCAACCTGAACGTCGCCGACAGCGTCGGCGGCGGCACGGTCATCCTGTCGAACGTGGGCAACAGCTATAGCGGCGCCACAACCGTCAATTCCGGCACGCTGTCGGTAATCGGCAGCATCGCCTCGTCGAGCGGCGTAACGGTCAACGGCGGCACACTGTCGGGCATCGGCACGGTTTCCGGCGTCACAGTGAACAACGGCGGCACGCTGTCACCGGGCTCAAGCGGCAATCCGATAGGGACGCTGACCATTACCGGCAACCCGGCCAATACCAACCTGACGATGGCCACCGGCGCGAATTATGTGGCCACGATCACCGGCAGCAATGACGCCGACACCAGCCTGACAAGCGTGACCGGCAAGGCGTCGCTTGCGGGGACGCTGACGCTCGCCGGAACCGGCGGCAGCACCTCCGCGACCTATGAAATCCTCAGCGCGACCGGCGTAATCTCGGGAACGTTCTCCGGCATCAACATTACCGGCAGCTTCGGCAATGATCTGCCGACTTTGAACTATGGCGTTTCGACGGAAGTTCAGCTGACCTTGACTGCTGGCACCGTGTGGAGCGGTGCGACTTCGTCCGACTGGCTTGGGGCCGGCAATTGGCAAGGGGGAATTCCGCCCAACAGCGCGACCGCCGTGGCCGCTTTTGACGACACAGCTACAAACAAGAGCGTCATCATTAGTAGTGCAGACGGTAGCGTCACTGTCGGCACGATGTTGTTCAATGCCAACGCGCCGGCCTACACCATCACCGTTAATAGCGGCGGCACGCTCACACTTGCGACGAACGGCGTCGTCAACGAATCAACCACGACAACGCCGACTTTCAACGTCGCCGGTTCGCTGCTGTTCTCCGGCAACAGCACGGCCGCCAATTCGCAACTCAATGTGCTGTCGGGCGGCGTCGTCAATTTCTCCGGCAGTCTCGGCCCATCCGGTAACGGTCTGCTCTCCGTGGGCTCCATCAGTAACGGCACGAGTGTCACCGGCGGATCGATCCTGCTCGGCTCCAATACGCTCAGTGTCGGCAGCAATAATCTGAGCACGAGCTTCAACGGTACGATCTCCGGCATCGGCGGCTCTCTGAACAAAGTCGGCACCGGCACGCAGACCCTCGGCGGCAACAACACCTATAGCGGCGGCACGACCATCACCGCCGGCACGCTGCAGGCTGGCAGCAACACCGCGGTCGGGACGAGCACGGTCACGCTCAGCGGCGGCACCTTCCAGGCCGGCGCCAATAACCTCTCCCTCGGCAACAATTTCAGCCTCAGCAACACCTTGAGCAACGCGATCGATACTTTCGGCAAAACGCTGACGCTGGCAGGCACGATCACTGGCACCGGCCCGCTCATTGTCGAAAGCAGCACCGGTAGCGGCACGCTGACACTGACCGGCGCCAACAACTATAGCGGTGTAACCAACGTCAATTTCGGCACGCTTCAGCTCGATAGCGGCGGCAGCCTCACTTCGTCGAGCGACGTGAATGTGAATGCCGGAGGAATTTTTGCCGGCATCGGCAATGTGACGGTGCCACTGCTGAACATCATCGCCGGTGGCACGCTGGCGCCGGGCTCGACCAGCACGCCGAACGGAACGCTCACCATCCACGGCAGTCTGACGCTGTCGTCCGCCGCCCTGTACATGGTCACGATCAACGGCCCCAACAGCAGCTTCGCGAACGTCACAGGCACGGCCACCTTGGGCGGCGCGGGTCTGGTTGCCTCGATCACGTCGACCAACATTTCTTTGACGCAGGCCTACAAGGTCCTCACTGCCGGCACTGTGAGCGGAACTTTCACGACCCCGGTGTTCAATGTGCCAGGCGTCGGCTTGTTGCAAGCAATCGATGTGACCTCCGCCGGCGGCACCGTTACCGCCCAATTCCAGCGCGCGCAGCTCAATGCGAGCAGTCTGCCGTCCGGCTTCGCTTCGTTCGTCAACGCCATCAATGCGGCGTCAGGCAATAACACCCTGTCCCCCCAGTTTCTGGATCTCTTCAACCTGCCGGCGGGATCGCAGCAGATCGCGGCCCTGCAGCTCTCCGGGGTAGGCAATTCCGGCGGCTCGGCGGCGGCCGCCGCCATGCAGACGTCGTTCGCGACGACGGCGCTCCATCATCAGCCGGATCTTGGCGCGTCCAGCGGCGGGTTCGGCACTTTCGGTCCGGTGCTGGGCTTTGCGCCGGACACGCCGCTGACGCCGCAGCAACAGCAAGCCTACGATGCGGTCACCCCGCACGACGCGGTCGATGCGCTGATGCGCTCATTGAATCCCGAATATAACCACAGCGTGTGGGCCTCGGCGTATGGCGGCTATAGCCAGATGACGGGCAGCAGCAATATCGGCTCGCCGACGGCGAGAATCGGCGGCGGGGGGCTGGCTTCCGGCATCGATTTCCGCTTCGGCTCCGGTTCCGTGCTCGGTTTCGCCATGGGCGGCGGCGACACCGGCTGGAACGTGTCGAACGGGCTGGGCGGCGGCAACAGCAAGATCTTCCAGGCCGGCATCTACGGCTCGCAGCCGCTCGGCGATCGCGCTTACGTCTCGGGCGCGCTCGCCGTCATGTACGACTGGATGAGCATCAATCGCTACGTCACTTTGCCGTCGGCCGCCAACCTCACGGCAAGTCTCAGCGCGCCCGGCGCCACCGCCCGGATCGAGACCGGGTACCGTTTCGGCGTCAAAGACTTCAACGTGACACCTTACATTGCCGGCGAATTCAGCGCGCTGCGCCTGCCGGCCTATACCGAAAGCGGCAACTCCGCCTTCGCGCTGTCCTACGCGGCCGAGACCCCGCTCAACGAGCGGGCCGAACTCGGCGTCTGGGCCGGCAAGCGGTTCCAGCTCCAGGACACCTCGACGCTGTTGGTGCGCGGGCGGGTCGGCTACGCGCACGATTGGTGGTCCGACAGTTCGTTCAACGCAAATTTCGTCAGTCTGCCGACGCAAAGCTTCACGATGACCGGCCTCACGCCGCCGGCCGATGTCGGGCTGGCCTCGCTCATGGGCCAGATCAGCTACCTCAACGGCATGTCGTTCGCGCTGCAGTTGGATACCGAAGTGGGAAGCAGCTATTATAGCTTAGCCGGCACCGGAACGTTCCGGTATGCGTGGTGATGGACGCCGCAGGCTCGCAATGGGATCGACGGCAAAGCCAATGGAATGGGCAATGGATGGGTAGAGTCATGCCGCGCTTGCACATCGTTTCTCTCGCCGTTCTCGGACTGGCCGCCAGCGGCTGCGCTGCGCTGGCGCAAAACAACGTCGAGCAATCGCTCCCGGCCGTCATGCAGGGGCCGGTGGAACGCAGCCGCGCGGCGATCGAGGAATGCCGCGAGCGGCGGCTGGACAAGGAGCTTGCGAGCTACCAAGCGTCGGCCCAGTGCTCCAATCTGAAGATCTTTGCCGCCTGGCAGGAGGCGCGTTATCCGCACATGGACCTGATCACCGAATGGCTGAACGCGCGCGAGGCGGCTTCGGAGAAGGTGGATCAGCATCAGCTCACGCCGCAACAATTCGAACAGGAGATGGATCAGCTGACGGTGCGGCTCACGGCCGAGGAAGAACGCCGCCGCACCGGGCTGCTCGCTACGGCGGATAACCAATTGGTGTTGCAACTGCCGCCGCCGGGGCAGGTCGTCGGCGTCGTCACGCCGGCGGGGCAGGACAAGCTCACCGCGAAAAAAAGCGCGGCCGCGCGCGAACGCGCCGCCGCGATCGCGCCATTGGCTTTTGCGCAACCGACCGATCCGTCGGCGCCCGCAAGCGTCGCCACGATCGGATCGCTGGCAGACCTCGATGGCGCCGCAGCGGGCGGCGTCGGCGGCCCGTTCGTGCCGGTTTCAGCCAATAGCCGCGCGGCGCGCGCCGCATTGGCGCGGGCGCAAGCGGCGGCTGCGCCCGGCGAGGGCAGCAACGGCTTCTACGCGCAACTGGCCTCCGAGCGCAGCGAGGCCGACGCCCGCGTGATCTATCGCAGCCTGCAGGCGCAATATTCGACGGTCTTAGCCGGCCGCGACGCCGTCATTCGGCTCGTCGACGACGGCAATCAGGGCAGCTATTACCGCGTCGAAGTCGGTCCCTTGACGTCGGGCGAGGCCGACCAGTTGTGCGGCAACATCAAAGCCGGCGGCGGTCAATGCGTGCCGCGATACGAATAGGCTGCCCGTCGCATTGCAGCGCCGCCGATCGCTCATGGTCCAGACGCCACAATGAACCAAGCGAACGCTATAAGAATCCCAATCGCTACGATTAGGACCGCCCACTGCCACGGATTTTCCTGCAATGCTTTGCGCGCAGCCGCTCGCGCGAGGGGGTCGCTAATATAGCGGTGTACCCAATAGGCAATAACGGCGATGAGAAGTATCGCCCCAACGAAAACCATGTCGTCCCCAGGCAAAGCATATATCGCCCCGCGCGCATGCAAATGCGGCAAAATGGACCGACAGTTTCAAAAGGGGTCGGTGGAAATGGGAAAGGGATCCCGGACAGCACCACCCACGACCCGCCCTTGGGTAGTGGGTCAGTTTGACTAAGGCAATCAACGAGACCGCTCGAAAGCTGTCGGCCACGGGCGCATATTGCTTCCATGGTGAATTCTGACGAAAAGCCGGTCATGGAGCCCTTTCCAGACAAGACTGGAACCGGCTGGCATGTGATCATCCGGTATCATAAGGGCCATGAGCGCCGGATTGAGGGCTTTACCACCAAGAATGAGGCTGTGGATTGGATAGAAGCCAATTCAACGCAGGTGGATGAGCAGCCGTGACATTAGCAAAGCCCCAAACGCCCTAGCGACTTCAGCCAAGCGGCCAAAGGCCATCTTTGAAATCGAGGAATGGAAAATCGGCGGCGGCTTCTATGTGAAGGTGCTGCCTCGTTATGAGCAACCAATGGAGCCGGTCTACGGCTTCAAGACCCGCGCGGAAGCCGAAGCGTGGATCGAAGCCGACCGGGCTAAGCACCGGCCGGGGCGTCGTCCAAAGCTGGCCGCCAACTGAGCCGGCCTATATCACTTTGGTTTGAGCGGATGCGCGATAGCATCGGCCAGTTTTAGCCATTCGGCCGCCATTTCGCGGTTTATGGCACGAAGGTCCTGATCTTTGGTCACAGGCACCAGGTCCAAACAATGCGTGGCGTAACGCACGTAATCCTTGTGCTTGTCATTCTTCGGAATTGCCATGGTTCCCCCGCTGGCGGCCTATATCTCGCGCGCATTGCGAGGGGGAGTTTGACCAAAATTGACCATCCTCGAAATGAAATGCCCCACTACCCGCCCTTGGGTAGTGGGTCAGTTTGAATAAGGCAGGCCGGAATAGGGCTTGCGACCTTGGCCGGGCGGGTCATATTCGGCGGCATGGCCAAATCCCCTCGGATTCGCGTGATTTTCAAGCCCAAGCGTATTGCGGAGGGCGACTGGCAAATCGAGGCCCACTGTCCCGGTGCCGAAATCCGATACATCAAGGGCCTGACCAGCAAGGCTGACTTCGACGATTGGATGCAGGGTGTCAGGCGCATAGATTGGCTCAGATCGCAGGGCTACGCGAAATGACTAAGCACCCCAAACGCCCTAGGGATTTCAGCCAAGCGGCTAAATTCGTGGTCGCGCGACTGACGTTGTGGACATGCTCGATGCGTTCGAGGCAAAGCGCCAGCGCCAGCCGAAAGTGACCTTTGAAATCGAAGAATGGAAAATCGGCGGCGGCTTCTATGTGCGCGCAACGCTAATCGACGGCACCGTCGATCCGATTGATGGCTTTGCGACGGAAGGTGATGCGGGGCGGTGGATTAGGAATGAGTTAGTTGCTTGGTTGCACGGTAGAAGTAGGAAGGCCGGATAAAACTACTCGGCGGCCCCGACGAAAATACCGACCGATTGGTCTGGATGATCCTGATTTAGGTCTACCTTGATTCCAATAACTTCCATCCCCACTACCATCTGACCATGCGGCGGAGATATTTTCGTATAGCCAGAGCTGGCGAGGAACTCTGCAATCTCATAAGCTAGTGGATGGAATTTAACACTTGGTGCCCGCGTCTGACAGCCTGGATAATTTTGTCGGGATCAGCAGTCCAAGTGAAGGGTTTGGGTTCGGCATTATGTTCGATAACGAAGCGATTGATGGCGGCCTGCAAGTCGACGACCGATAGGAAGGTACCGCGCTTCAATCGCCGCTTTGTGAGCTTGGCGAAGAAGCCCTCGACGGCGTTGAGCCAGGATGCCGATGTGGGCGTGAAGTGGAAGGTCCAGCGGGGATGCCGAGCCAGCCATTGGCGCACCTTCGGATGCTTGTGAGTTGCGTAGTTGTCGACGATAGCGTGGATTTCCTTTCGCGCCGGCACCTGCGCCTCGACGGCGTTGAGGAAGCGGATGAACTCCTGGTGCCGGTGGCGCTGCATGTTGCACCCGATGACGGTACCGTCGAGGACATTGAGGGCCGCAAACAGCGAGGTGGTGCCGTGACGTTTGTAGTCGTGGGTCATCGTCCCGGCACGGCCCTTCTTCATCGGCAAGCCGGGCTGGGTGCGGTCGAGCGCTTGGATCTGGCTCTTTTCATCGACCGAGAGGACCACGGCATGGGCGGGCGGATCGACATAGAGGCCGACGATGTCGCGCAACTTGTCGACGAAGCGCGGGTCGGTAGAAAGCTTGAACTGTTTGACCCGGTGCGGTTGCAGGCCATGCGCGCGCCAGATGCGTTGGACGGAACTCGCGCTGATGCCGACGACTTTCGCCATCATCGCGGAAGTCCAGTGGGTCGCCTCGGTGGGCGGGTCGGTCTGGGTGAGGGCCACGACGCGTTCGGTGATGTTCGATCCCAGCGGCGGGATGCGCGACGGGCGTGTTTTATCGTGCAGGAGGCCGTTGTAGCCCGCCTCCATGAAGCGTTCCTGCCAGCGCCAGACACAGGTTTTCGACTTGCCGGTCCGGCGCATGATTTCATTGGTGCCGATACCGTCCGCACTCAACAGGACGATCTCAGCCCGCCAGACGTGCTTGTGCGGGGTGTTGCGATCTCGCGCGAGCGCCTTCAGGCGGCGGCGATCCGCAGGCTTGAGAGTGATGGAAATTCCGGTTCGCATGCGCCAGACTCGCACGCATTCGAGTTCGCAGGGAATCCCCTCAAGGATTCAAATGTCAGACGTGATCCACTAGATGGCGAGCATCCGGAGCATTATTCTCCAAGAATCCCATTCTGATGGATCGATCCTTCGGAATGTTTTTAAGCAGCCAGTCTTTATCGGCATCGGTTAGATGCCGGTCCATCCTTCCAAAATTGAAGGTATTGCAGTTGACATTGTAGTTGCCAAAATTATTGCAGTTGCCATTCACACTGGGTGGCTGCTGAGCATCCGCGTTCCGATAGTAGCCAAACCAAAACACCAGACCGATCGCGCCGACCGCTATCAATGCCACTCCGCCATTGCGCATGACGCGCTTCCTGAGCGCGGTCATAAGCGACCCCGCGCCAAGGAATATGATGCCGGTGATGATGACGAACCAGTCGGATTTTCCCATTCCTCAATCATAGCGGGGTTTTCCCCGCCACAATTGAAACTGACCCACTGCCCTTGCTTGACCGAGAACATTAAGTGAACTATATTCCCGTTTCGTTCTTTTTAGACGGAGGGCAGACACATGGTTCGCGCGGTCGTTGAGGAGGCTTTGGCGCTGGCTTCGCTGGGCCTATTCCTGGCCACAGTGGCGGTCTGGGCGCAGGTGCTGGGCGTTCTGTAATCGAGCCTGGCGGGCAAGTTAAACTGCGGGGACAACGTGGCGCGCGGCCATCCCCATGCGGGCGAGAATCGTGGCAGATCATGGTCTGACCGCAGGCAGCGAGTTTCCCGATCATGGCCGCCGATCCCCGTTTCGTGCATTTGCACGTCCATTCGTCCTATTCGCTCTTGGAAGGCGCGCTCACTGTGGCGCGGCTCGCCGAGCTCGCCAAGAAGGACCGCCAGCCGGCGCTCGCTCTCACCGACACCGACAACATGTTCGGTGCGCTCGAATTTTCCGAAAAACTCGCCGGCGCCGGCATCCAACCGATCGTCGGCTGCGCGCTCGCAATCGACTTCGGCGACCTCGACAATCGCAACGCAAGCGCGGCGCAGACTTGGCGGCGCATTGTGCTTCTGGCCGCTGCCGAGGAGGGCTATCGCAGCCTGATGCGGCTTTGCTCGCGCGCCTATCTCGATACGCCGCCGCAGGAACACCCGCACATCAAGCTCGCCTGGCTCGACGGCGAAACCGCAGGCCTGATCGCGCTCACCGGCGGTCCGAATGGGCCGCTCGATGCGGCGATCCTCGGCGGACAGAACCCGCTGGCGCTGGCGCGCTGCGAGGCCTTGCAGCGTCTGTTCGGCGACCGGCTCTATATCGAATTGCAACGCCACGGCATGCCGGCCGAGCGGGTGGCGGAGTCCGCCTTGATCGAGCTTGCTTATGCGCGCGGCGTCCCGCTGGTGGCCACCAACGAGCCGTTCTTTGCGGCCGCCGAAGACTACGAAGCCCACGACGCGCTGTTATGCATCGCCGAAGGCAAGCTCATCGCCGACACCGACCGTCGGCAATTGACGGTCGAGCATCGCTTCAAGAGCCGCGCCGAAATGGCGCAATTGTTCGCCGATCTGCCGGAGGCGCTCGCGGCGACGATCGAAGTGGCCGAGCGCTGCGCGTTCCGCCCGCAAACCCTGGCGCCGATCCTGCCGCGCTTTGCCGCCGGCCGCAGCGCAGCCGACGCCGACGAGGCGCTGGCGCTCCGCCACGCCGCCCAAGCCGGCCTCGACGCCCGGCTCAAGCGCTACGGCACCGCGCCCGGCCATAGCGTCGAAGATTATCGCGAGCGGCTTTCCTTCGAGCTCGGCGTCATCGCCAATATGCAATATGCCGGCTACTTTCTCATCGTCGCCGATTTCATCCAGTGGGCGAAGGCGCAAGGCATTCCGGTCGGCCCCGGCCGCGGCTCCGGCGCCGGCTCGCTGGTTTCCTATGCGCTCACCATCACCGATCTCGACCCGATCCGTTTCGGGCTGCTGTTCGAGCGCTTTCTCAATCCCGAGCGCATTTCGATGCCCGACTTCGACGTCGACTTCTGCCAGGAGCGGCGCGACGAGGTCATTCGCTACGTGCAAGAGCGCTACGGCAGCGACCGCGTCGCCCAAATTATCACCTTCGGCACATTGCAGGCGCGCGGCGTGTTACGCGACGTCGGGCGCGTGTTGCAAATGCCCTACGGCCAGGTCGACAAACTGTGCAAGCTGGTGCCGCAAAATCCGACCAATCCCATTTCGCTGAAAAACGCGATCGACGGCGAGCCGCGATTGCAGGCCGAGCGCGACCGCGATCCCGTCACCCGGCGCGCCTTCGACATCGCCCAGAAGCTCGAAGGCCTGCACCGCCATGCTTCGACCCACGCCGCCGGCATCGTCATCGGCGAGCGGCCGCTGACCGAATTGGTGCCGCTCTATCGCGATCCGAAGTCGTTGATGCCGGTCACCCAATTCAACATGAAATGGGTCGAGCCCGCGGGCCTGGTGAAGTTCGACTTTCTCGGGTTGAAAACGCTGACCGTGCTCGATCTCGCGGCCAAATTGGTGCGCCGCCGCGGCATCGACATCGACCTTTCCAATCTGCCGCTCGACGACCAAAAATCCTACGACATGATGGCGCGCGGCGAGACGGTCGGGGTGTTCCAGGTGGAAAGCGCCGGCATGCGCCGCGCGCTGATCGACATGCGGCCTGACCGGTTCGAGGACATTATCGCGCTGGTCGCGCTGTACCGGCCCGGTCCGATGGCGAATATCCCGACCTATTGCGCGCGCAAGCACGCGCTGGAGCGGTCCGACTACATTCATCCGAAACTTGAGCCGATTTTGCGCGAGACCTACGGCGTCATCATCTACCAGGAACAGGTGATGCAGATCGCCCAGGTGCTCGCCGGCTATTCGCTGGCGCAGGCCGACCAACTGCGCCGCGCCATGGGCAAAAAAATTCGTCGGGAAATGGAGGCGCAGCGCAAGGATTTCATTTCCGGGGCCGTCAAGGGCGGGGTCGGTCCGGCCCAAGCCGAAGCGATCTTCGATCTATTGGCGCGGTTTGCCGATTACGGCTTCAACAAGAGCCATGCCGCCGCCTATGCGCTGGTCGCCTACCAGACCGCCTATATGAAAGCCAATTACCCGGTCGAATTTTTGGCCGCCTCGATGACCCTCGACATGGGCAATACCGACAAGCTCGCCGAATTCCGCGCCGAGGCCGAACGGCTCGGCATAAAAGTCGAGCCGCCCTCGATCAATCGCTCCAGCGTCGAATTCGAGGTCGCGGGCAACACCATCTATTACGCGCTCGGCGCGCTGCGCGGCGTCGGCCGGCAAGCGGTGGAGGCCATCATCGCCGCGCGCGGCGAGCGGCCGTTTTCCGACCTTGCCGATTTCGGCGCCCGCATCAATCCGCGCGCCGTCAACAAGCGCGTCTTGGAAAGCCTGGTGGCCGCCGGCGCCTTCGACGCGATCGAGCCGAACCGCGCGCGCGCCAATGCCGCCGTCGAGGCGATGCTGGCGACCGCGCAGCGCACCCAAGACGACGCCGCGCGCGGTCAATCGGAACTGTTTTCCGGCGCGGCATCGCCGGCGCCGATCGTGGTGGGGGAGCGCGAACCGTGGCTGCCAGCCGAGCGGCTGCGGCGCGAATACGAAGCGGTCGGGTTTTTTCTTTCCGGCCATCCGCTTGACGACTATGCCGCGGCGCTCAAGCGGCTTCGCGTGCAGCCGTGGTCCGAATTCGCCCGCGCGGTCAAAAACGGCGCCGGCGCCGGCCGGGTCGCCGGCACCGTGGTGGCGCGCACCGAACGGCGCACCAAGAACGGCACCAAAATGGCGATCATCGGCCTTTCCGACCCGAGCGGCCATTACGAGGCGGTGCTGTTCGCCGAAGGCCTGGCGCAATACCGCGACCTGTTGGAGCCGGGCACCGCCGTGCTGTTGTTTCTCACCGCCGAGGTCCAGGCCGACGAGGTGCGCGCGCGCATCCAATCGGTCGAGCCGCTCGACGAGGCGGCGGCAAGGATGCAGCGCGGCTTGCGCATCTTCCTGCGCGACCGGGAGCCCATCGCCGCCGTGGCGCGCCGCCTCGAGCCGATCGGCAACGGCCGCAACGGCGGCGGCGACGGCGACGGCGAAGTCTCAATGGTGCTGATGCTGGCAAACGGCAGCGAGGTCGAGGTCAAGCTGCCCGGGCGCTTTAAAGTCTCGCCGCAGATCGCCGGCGCCATCAAGGCGGTGACCGGGGTCGTCACCGTCGAGGCGCTGTGATCGCGTAGGGTGGGCACGCGCACTGTTCGGTGCAAGAGCGCGGGCAAAATCGTTGCTGCGCGTGCCCACGCGGTCGCACCGAGCGGACGATTTTGGCCACCCTACGGACTATTTGCACCCGGCGGAGTCACCCTATATAAGCCCTGCAACCTCACACGCGGACCTTGGTCGAATACAAGGCCGTCCGGTGTCCGGCCAGAAGGCTTGCTCTCCAAGGCTTGCCCATTTGGCCGGGCTCAGCGGTCCGCGGCGGATCAACCGGAGAACGATTATGGCGCTGCCGGACTTCAGCATGCGCCAGCTGTTGGAAGCTGGCGTGCATTTCGGCCATCAGTCCCACCGTTGGAACCCGAAGATGTCGGAATACATCTTCGGCACCCGCAACAACATCCACATCATCGATCTAACGCTGTCGGTACCGATGCTGCATCGCGCGTTGCAGGCGATCAGCGATACCGTGGCCCAGGGCGGACGCATCCTGTTCGTCGGCACCAAGCGGCAGGCGCAGGACGCCATCGCCGAAGCGGCCAAGCGATCGGCGCAGTACTACGTCAATTCGCGCTGGCTCGGCGGTACGATGACCAACTGGAAGACGGTGTCCAACTCGATCAAGCGATTGCGAACGCTGGAAGAAATGCTCTCGTCCAACGAGGCGCAGGGCTATACCAAAAAAGAGCGGCTGACGCTGCAACGCGAACGCGACAAGCTCGACCGTGCGCTCGGCGGCATCAAGGACATGGGCGGACTTCCCGACCTCGTCTTCGTCATCGACACCAACAAGGAAGACATCGCGATCAAGGAAGCGCGGCGTCTCAACGTGCCGGTCGCCGCCGTCGTCGATACCAATTGCAATCCGGACGGCATCACCTATGTCGTGCCGGGCAACGACGATGCCAGCCGCGCCATCACGCTGTATTGCGATCTCGTCGCCAAGGCGGCGATCGACGGCATTTCGCGCGCGCAGGGCGCGCACGGCATCGACGCCGGCGCGCAGGCCGCCCCGGTGATCGAGGAATTGCCGCCCGAGATCAACAAGCTCGGCTTCGAGCCGCTGTCCGGGCCGCGCGGGGTCGCCGACGACCTCAAGAAGCTCACCGGCGTATCGCCGGCGATCGAAAAGCAGCTCAACGACCTCGGCATATTCCACTTTCAACAGATCGCCGAGCTGTCGCCGACCGCCGCGCGCAATGTCGGCGAGGAGGTCGGACTTCCCGGCCGCGTCGAGAGCTGGATCGCCAAAGCCAAAGAACTCACGGCCGAGGAAGTGTGAGCGGCGGATCGGCATCGATGACGACGAATATTAGCGCAACCATGGTCAAAGAGCTCCGCGAACAGACCGGAGCGGGGATGATGGATTGCAAGACCGCGCTCAGCGAAACCGCCGGCAATCTCGAAGCCGCGGTCGACTGGCTGCGCAAGAAGGGACTTTCCAAAGCCGCCAAGAAAGCCGGACGCGTTGCCGCCGAGGGTTTGGTCGGCGTCGCGGTCACGGCCAACAAGGGCATCCTGGTCGAGGTGAACTCGGAAACCGATTTCGTGGCGCGCAACGATTTGTTCCAGGGCTTGGTCAAAATGATCGCCGATGCCGCGCTCGGCGCCGGCTCCGACCTCGACAAACTCCTCGCCGCGCGCGCCGGCAACATCACCATCGCCGAGGCCATCGCCGACACGATCGCCAAGGTCGGCGAGAACATGACGCTGCGCCGCGCCGCCGCGCTTTCCGTCGGTAAAGGCGCGGTGGCGAGCTACGTTCACAGTTCGGTGGCTGACGGCCTCGGCCGGATCGGGGTGATCGTGGCGCTGGAATCCGCCGGCACGACCGACGAGATCAAAGAATTCGGCCGTCGCCTGGCAATGCATGTCGCCTCGGCCAATCCGCAAGCGATCGATCCGTCCGGTCTCGAGCCGGCGGCCATCGAACGCGAGAAGAATGTGCTTGCCGACAAAGCCAAGGCGCAGGGCAAAGCCGCAAACGTCGTCGAGAAAATCGTCGAATCCGGGCTGAAGACTTTCTATAAGGAAGTCTGCCTGCTCGATCAGGCCTACATATTCGACGAAAAGGGCAAGCAGAGCGTGGCGCAGGCGCTCAAGGAGGCCGAGGCGAAGGCCGGAGCGCCGATCAAAATCGGCGGTTTTAAGCGCTTCGCGCTGGGCGAGGGTATCGAGCGACCCGCCGGCGATTTCGGCGGCGAAGTCGCCGCACTTGCCGGTGCACATTAAACCGGCGTTTGTTGGGTTTCGCGCGCAAATGCGATACCCCTTTCGTTCGGGAATTGGCGATGAGGGCGGGATATCCCGATGGCGAAACCGAACTACCGGCGGGTGATCGTAAAACTCTCCGGTGAAGCGCTGAGCGGCCCTGAAAAGTTCGGTATTCATCAGCCGACGATCGATCGTTTTGCGGCCGACCTGGTCGCCGCCCATCGGCTCGGTATCGGGCTCGGGGTCGTGGTCGGCGGCGGCAATGTGCTGCGCGGCGCCAAGGTCTCGGAGGACGGCCTGTCGCGCCCGACGGCGGACGCCATGGGCATGCTGGCGACCGTCATGAATGCGCTGGTTCTGGAAGCCGCGATCGAGCGGGCGGGCGTCGGCGCCCGCGCCATGTCGGCGCTGATAATGCCGCAAGTCTGCGAGACCTATGAGCGCCAGAGCGCGCTGCGGCATTTTGAAGAGAACCGCATCATCGTTTTCGCCGGCGGGACTGGAAACCCGTATTTTACCACCGACACCACGGCGATCTTGCGCGCCGCCGAGATGGAATGCGACGCTGTGCTGAAGGCAACCGACGTCGACGGGGTCTACACTGCCGACCCCAAGCGGGACCCGAAAGCCACCCGCTACCGGCAGCTCGACCATCAGGAGGCACTGGATCGGCGTTTGAAAATCATGGATGCAACGGCGTTCGCGCTTGCCCAGGAAAACCGTATGCCTATCATCGTGTTCTCGATACGCGAGCATGGCGCGATCGAAAACGTTCTGTGCGGTAAAGGACACTTCACCACCGTCGGCTAGCGATCGCCTATCCGGTTCATGCGGCCGATCGAGTGCCCGCGCGATGGGCGCCATGGAAGGTGCCAAGGAGCCGTGTCATGGCAACGACGACATTCGACATGAACGATCTCAAGCGCCGCATGCAGGGCGCGATCGCCGCGCTCAAGCAGGAGCTGTCGGGTTTGCGCACCGGGCGGGCGTCGACCGCTTTGCTCGACCACGTCCAGGTCGAGGCCTATGGCAGTCACATGCCGCTCAATCAGCTTGCCACGATCAGCGTGCCGGAGCCGCGCTTGCTCAACGTCCAGGTTTGGGACCGCTCCATGATTCACGCGGTGGAGAAGGCGATCTCGGCCTCCAATTTGGGGCTGACCCCCTCGACCGAAGGACAGGTGTTGCGGCTGCGCATCCCGGAACTCAACGAGGAGCGGCGCCGCGAGCTGGTAAAAGTCGCGCATAAATACGCGGAAAACGCCCGCGTGGCGGTCCGTCACGTCCGTCGCGACGGTCTCGACCTTCTCAAGCGACTCGAAAAGGATCACAAGATCAGCGAGGACGAACACAACCACCAATCCGGCGAGGTGCAAAAGGCGACGGATTCGACTATTGCCGAAGTGGAGAAAATGCTCGCCGGCAAGGAAAAGGAGATCATGACGGTGTGAGCGACGCGGTCAGCACGACAAGCAAGGTAGCGCGGCCGTTGAATGCGACGGGCGGCGGCTTCGATATGCCGCGGCACGTCGCCATCATCATGGACGGCAATGGACGCTGGGCGGCCGCCCGCGGCCTGCCGCGCGTGCAGGGTCATCGGCGCGGGGTCGAGGCGTTGCGCAAGACCGTCCGCGCGGCAAGCGATCTCGGCATTGCCGTTCTGACCATTTTTTCCTTCAGTTCGGAGAATTGGTCGCGCCCGCGGTCGGAAATTCGCGACCTGATGTCGCTCTTGCGCCGCTTCATTCGCAACGACCTGGCCGATCTGCACAATAGCAATGTGCGCGTGCGCGTCATCGGCGAGCGCGACGATCTTTCGTCCGACATCCGCGGTCTGTTGGAAGAGGCCGAAAATCTGACCCGTGACAACGACGGTCTCACTCTCGTGGTGGCGTTCAATTACGGCGCGCGCCAGGAGATCGCACGCGCGGCGCGCCGGCTCGCCATCGAAGCGACGCAGGGGCGATTGTCGCCCGACGATATTACGCCGGAGCTGCTGGCGCGTTATCTCGACGTGCCCGACTTGCCCGATCCCGACGTCATCATTCGCACCAGCGGCGAGCAGCGGCTCTCCAATTTCCTGCTCTGGCAAGCCGCCTATAGCGAACTGGTCTTCGTTCCGATCAATTGGCCCGATTTCGACCGATCGGCGCTCGAGAGCGCGATTGCCGAGTACCACCGGCGCGAGCGGCGGTTCGGCGGACTGATCGCTCAGACAGGATCGTGATCACACTGAACCGGCACGACCCTGGCGCAGGCGGGAATACCCCTGCCGACACCGGCGATGCGCACAATTTTGCGCGGCGCCTCGCGTCGGCTGTGGTGCTCGCGCCGATCGCGATTGTCGCCGCCTATTTTGGCGGTTGGTTGTTTCTCCTGCTGTGTGCGGTCGCGGCAGGTGTCATCCTGTGGGAATGGTCCTCGCTTGTGGTCCGCGGCGGCGATCTGCGCATCTTGATGCCGGGAGTGGTGGCCTTGCTGGCGGCGGCGGTCATGGCGGGCCAGAGCCTGGCTGGCGCCGCCATCGCGATGATCGCGGTCGGGGCGGTGTTGGCGGCGGGATTTGTGGCGGCTTGGCCGCGCCGCTACCCGGCGGCAAATCCCGCGCTTTGGGGCGCGGCGGGCGTGCTCTATGCCGGCGCCGCCTTGATCGGTCCCGCGGTGTTGCGCGGCGACCCCGAGCGGGGCTTTGCGGCGCTGCTCTTCCTGTTTGCGACTGTCTGGGCGACGGACGTCTTTGCCTATTTGGCGGGCCGCGCCATCGGCGGGCCGCTGCTGTGTCCGGATTTGAGTCCGAACAAAACCTGGGCCGGCGCCATCGGGGGCCTCGCCGGGGGGGTTGCCGCCGGAACCCTGGTCGCCTATGCGAGCGTTGGAACCGAACCGGCGGTGGCGGGAGTTCTGGCATTGGTGCTTTCGATTTCTGCCCAGGGCGGTGATTTGCTCGAATCCGCGATAAAGCGGCGATTTGGCGCAAAGGATACGAGCGGCCTCATTCCCGGACATGGCGGCGCCATGGACCGTCTCGACGGCTTTCTGGTCGCCGCAGCAGTGGCTGTCGCGATCGGTTCGGTGCATCAGGGTCTGGCGGCGTCCGCACGGGGTCTCTTGGTATGGTAGGGCCGTCATGGGCAGTTCGATGAAGCAAAAGCGGACGGCGGCGAAAGTCGCACTGGCGCAAGTCGAACCGGCTCTGTTGCCGCGCACCGTCACGTTGCTCGGCGCCACCGGCTCGATCGGTTCGAGTACGGCCGACTTGTTGCGCCGTGACGCCGCCCGCTACCGGATCGAAGCCGTGACCGCACATCGCGAGGCGGGCGCGTTGGCGCGCCTGGCGCGCGAACTCAACGCGCGTTTTGCAGTGGTCGCGGACCCCGCGGCCTATGGCGAGCTCAAAGCCGAACTGTCCGGCTCCGGCATCGAAGCGGCGGCCGGCGCAGCGGCCGTGATCGAGGCTGCACAGCGGCCCGCCGACTGGGTCATGGCGGCGATCACCGGCGCCGCAAGTCTGGCGCCGACGCTTGCCGCGGCTGAACGCGGCGCAACCGTCGCGCTCGCCAACAAGGAATGTTTGGTGTGTGCCGGCGCATTGTTCATGCGGCGAGCGGCGGCGAGCGGCGCCACGGTGTTGCCGGTCGATTCCGAGCATAATGCAATTTTCCAGGCGTTGAGCGCAGGCCGGCGCGAGGATCTCCGACGCATCGTGCTCACCGCCTCGGGGGGGCCGTTTCGCACTTGGCCGCTCGAAGCCATTCGTAAAGTCACGCTGGAGCAGGCGCTCAAACATCCGACCTGGACGATGGGGCCGAAGATCACGATCGATTCCGCGACGCTGATGAACAAAGGGCTCGAATTGATCGAGGCGCACCACCTGTTCGCAGTCAGGCCGGATGAACTCGATGTCGTCGTCCACCCCCAATCTATCGTCCATGGCCTGGTGGAATTTCGCGACGGCTCGGTGATTGCGCAGCTTGGCTCGCCGGACATGCGCATTCCGATCTCGCACTGTCTGGCCTGGCCGGTGCGCATGGGTACGCCCGCGCCGCGGCTCGACCTGGCGGCGGTGGCGACGCTGACCTTCGAGGAGCCCGACTTGGTGCGGTTCCCGGCGCTGGCGATTGCCCGCCGGGCGCTGGCGGCCGGCGGTGCGGCACCGACGATCCTCAACGCGGCAAACGAGGTCGCGGTGCGCGAATTTGTCGAGCGGCGCCTGGGGTTTTGCGGCATTGCAGCGCTGGTCGAGGCAACGCTGGACGCCATGGAGCGGCGGGAGACACCGCCGAGCCACAATCCGTCGACCAGGCGCTGGCCATTGACCATAATGCAAGAAGGTTGGCCGGCGATCTGCTGCCCGAAATTGCCGCAATGGCGTCCTAGCGTTAAACAATTGGGACGGGACACACCGGGGGGCTCAGGCGAACGTCATGGAGTCGTATTTTTTTTCGCATTTGCATGCGCTGGGGGGAGGCGTTGTCGGCTACCTGGTCCCTTTTTTGTTCGTTCTCAGCCTTGTCGTGTTCTGCCACGAGCTTGGCCATTTCGTGATAGCGCGCCTTTGCGGGGTGCGGATATTGGTGTTTTCGATCGGTTTCGGTCCCGAACTGGTCGGCTTTAACGATCGCCACGGCACGCGCTGGAAAATCGCGGCCATTCCGCTCGGCGGTTACGTGAAATTCTTCGGCGACGAGAATGCCGGCGAGCGTTCCCGATGGACCTCGCCTAGAGGCCATGAATGACGGCGAACGCGCGCAAAGTTTCTTCTTTCAGCCGGTACTCAAACGCGCGGCCATAGTTGTGGCCGGCCCGATGGCAAATTTCGGCTTGGCCATAGTGATTTTTGCCGTGATCTTCATGTTGTATGGCAAGCAAACAATGAGCGCGCGGGTCGATGCCGTGCAGCCGGACAGCCCCGCCGCCGCCGCCGGTTTTCAACCCGGCGACGTGGTCGACGCGATCAATGGGCAGGCCATCGACAATTTCGCCGACATGCAGCGTATCGTCAGCGAAAGCGCCGGCGATACCCTTCAAATCAAGGTGGATCGCAAGGGCGCCCAGCTTGTGCTGCAAGCGACCCCGGCGCTCAAGGAAGTCAAAGACAATTTCGGCAACGTTCACCGGATCGGTATTCTCGGCATCAGCCGCTCGATGGCAGCCGAGGACCTGAAATTTCAGCCGGTTCCGCCCCCGCAAGCGGTGTGGATGGGCATGCAGGAAACCTGGTTCGTGATCGACCGGACGCTCAGCTATCTCGGCGGCGTCGTGGTCGGGCGCGAAGCGGCCGATCAACTCGGTGGACCGATCCGGATTGCGCAGATTTCAGGGGAGGTTGCGACGATTGGGTTTGTTGCGCTGATCCATCTTG
Source organism: uncultured Alphaproteobacteria bacterium (assembly GCA_963823225.1). Taxonomy (GTDB): domain Bacteria; phylum Pseudomonadota; class Alphaproteobacteria; order Rhizobiales; family Xanthobacteraceae; genus BOG-931. Next base: position 1,279,013 of record CAWGKM010000003.1, read on the forward strand.
CCGCCGTACTTTCGGTCTCAATCGGCCTGCTGAACCTGTTTCCGATTCCCCTTCTCGATGGCGGTCACCTTTTGTTCTATTCGATCGAGGCCGTGCGCGGCCGTCCGCTCTCGGAACGGGCCCAAGAGGTCGGTTTTCGCATTGGTCTCGCGATCGTGGTGATGTTGATGATATTTGCAACTTTCAATGACATCGTTCATTTGGCGACGTCCTAGCCCAGCGCCACTAAAGCGCCTTACGCGCATGGCAGGACATTGCGGGGACCATTGAAGTGACGGGAATATCAAGACAATTTCGATTTTGAGCGAGACGCATTGAGGGAGATCGAGTAGCCCCGCCACTGGGGGCGGCCACGAGGGTGATAAGGGCGCTTGGCGCATGGATATGTGGGTGCGGGTGAAACGAGGGCTGGTCGTGGCCGGCTTGCTCCTCGGCCTAGCTATGCCTGGTTTCATGGCCGGCGCCGCGTTCGCGGCGCCTGCTCCTGCGGATAGCGGCCTCACCGCGAGCTCCATCGTCGTCCAGGGCAACCGCCGCATCGATGCCGATACGATCCGGTCATATTTTAAGGTGACGCCCGGCGAGCATCTCGATGCCGCCAAGATCGATGCCGGCCTCAAGGCACTTTACGCCACCGGGCTGTTCCAGGACGTCCACATCGCGCAATCCGCGGGCAAGCTGATCGTGACGGTGGTGGAGGCGCCGGTCATCAATAAGATCGCCTTCGAGGGCAATCACCGAATGAAGGACGAGCAGCTCACCCAGGAAATCCAGTCGAAGGAGCGCGGCGCGCTGTCGCGCCCCGCGGTGCAGGCGGACACCCAGCGCATCATCGAGATCTACCAGCGCAACGGGCGCTTCGACGTTAAAGTCGTGCCGGAAATCATCCAACGGCCGAACAATCGCGTCGACTTGATTTTCCAAATCGACGAGGGCGAGAAGACCGGCATCAAGTCCGTCGTTTTCGTCGGCAACAAGTCCTATGCGGCGTATCGGCTCAAAGAGGTGATCAAAACCGCCGAATCGACTTGGCTGAGCTTTCTACAGACAACGGATGTCTACGATCCCGATCGCATCGAGGCCGACCGCGATCTGATCCGGCGCTTCTATCTGCAGCATGGCTTTGCCGATGTTCAAGTCGTGTCGGCGACCGGCGAATATGATCCCGCCAAGAAAGGCTTCATCGTCACCTTCACCATCGAGGAAGGACCGCTCTACCACTTCGGCGCCATCGACATTCAATCCAACGTTCGCGCCGTCAATGGGGCGACGTTGCGTTCCCATCTGCGGATGGCGCCCGGTCAGGTCTATAACGGCTCGGCGATCGAGAAGACCGTTGAGGATATCACGATTGAACTCGCAAGGCGTGGCTATCCGTTCGGTACGGTTCGACCGCGCGGGGACCGCAACCCCAACACGAGAACGATCGGCGTCGTCTTTGTCGTCGACGAAGGCACGCGCGCCTACATCGAGCGCATCAATGTTCGCGGCAATTATCGTACCCGCGATTACGTCATCCGGCGCGAACTGGACCTCAACGAGGGCGATCCGTATAACCGCGCCCTCGTCGATCGCGCCGAGCGAAGACTCAAGGCCCTGAATTTCTTCAAGACGGTGAAAATCACCAATGAACCCGGCTCGGCGCCCGATCGGGTGGTGCTTAATATCGACGTCGAAGAGCAGTCGACCGGCAATTTCTCGGTCATGGGGGGCTATTCGACGGCGGAGGGCTGGCTTGCGCAGGTTTCCGTCGAGGAGCGCAACCTCCTCGGCACCGGGCGGTTTGCGAGCGCGGCGGCCACCTACGGTGAGTATATTCGCAGCGTCCAGTTGAGTTACGCCGAGCCGTATTTTCTCGATACCCGGTCAAGCGCGGGCATAGATTTGTTCGCCAAGGAGACCCTCGCCAACAGTTATCTTTCTTACGGAACCGATTCGTATGGCGGCACCCTCAAATGGGGACTGCCGCTTCGCGAAGACCTCGGGTTGCAATTGCGCTATTCGGCATATGTGCAACAGATCACGCTGCCGAGCTATTTGAACGACTGCAACAATATCAATCCAGATTTCTCCAGCACTTTCCCGACGCCGGCCGCCATTGCCGCCGCCACCGCGGCCTTTGGAGTGCCGTTATGGCCCGGCTATGTACCCGACGCAAACTGCTATCAATATGGCCAGGCCTCGCTTCCCATTCGGGTGGAGCTTGCTGAGGGCGCCTATATGACTTCCAGCGTCGGATATGGATTGACTTATAGTACGGTGGATAACAACAAACTTCCGACGAGCGGCGTGTTTGTAAGTTTTGGCCAGGATTTTGCCGGCGCCGGTGGCGATGTGGCCTATATGCGCTCGGTCGTGGAGATGCGTTCATACTACGAGGTCGTCAGTGACCTCGTGAGCGTTTTGCACCTGCAGGGCGGCAACATGATCGGTCTGGACAATGGCGGCACGGTGCGCATGCTCGACGATTTCAAGATGGGGCCAAATCTCGTGCGCGGGTTTCAGCCCGCCGGTTTCGGCCCACGCGATATTACGCCCGGCACGACGAACGACAATCTCGGCGGCACGATGTACTGGGGCGCCAGCCTCGAATTCGAATATCCGTTCTACTTCCTGCCCAAGGATTCAGGCTTCCGCGGCGCCGTTTTCGTAGATGCCGGATCGGTGTGGGACTACAAAGGTGAGACCTCATATCCCACAACAGGAGAAATCAACGGCATTGTTCCTGCGGTCCCAGTGGCCTTCCCCTGCCAGTGCGCGATGCAATACGCCGACGATGCGGCGGTGCGCGCCTCGGTTGGTTTCAGCGTCATCTGGGACTCGCCATTCGGTCCATTGCATTTCGATTTGGCCTATCCGTTCCTGAAGAAATACTACGACCGAACCCAATTCTTTGCCTTCGGCGGCGGGACCAAGTTCTGATCGCCGCCCTGTTGCTTCGCCCCGGCCGGGTATGCCCGATTTTGTCAGACCGAACTGCGAATTGACCACCGGCGAGATCGCCGCGCTGACGCGCGCCAAGCCGCGCGACGGCGATCCGCTTGATCGCCGCATCTGCAATATCGCGCCGCTCGACACGGCTCGCGCATTCGACATCAGCTTTCTCGACGATGCGAAATATCTAAGCGAGCTGGCCGGCACTCGCGCCGGCGCCTGCTTGGTCGCGCCGCGTTTCGCGGCCGCGGTCCCGCGCGGCCTTGTCGTCCTGGAGACGCCGCATCCCTATGCCGCGTTTGTCGCCGTTGCCCGCACTCTGTTTCCCACCGCGCTTCGCCCGTCATCGCTGTTCGACAGCAGCGGGTGCGTTGCGAGCGCCCAAGTGCATGCGACGGCGCGGCTCGAAGCGGGCGTGACCATCGATCCGCTCGCAGTCATCGGGCCGCGGGCCGAGGTCGGGGCCGGCACCGTGATCGGGCCCGGCGCGGTTGTCGGCCCCGATGTCCGCATCGGGCGCGACTGCGCAATCGGAGCGGGCGCCGCCATCCTCCACGCGCTGATCGGCGATCGCGTGATCATCCATCCCGGCGTCCGCATCGGTCAGGACGGCTTCGGCTATCTGCCAAATCGACAAGGCCATCAGAAGATTCCCCAGACCCGGCGGGTCATCATTCAAGATGACGTGGAAATCGGCGCCAACACGACGATCGACCGCGGCTCGACCCGCGATACGGTCATCGGCGAAGGCAGCAAGATCGACAACCTGGTGCAAATCGCGCATAACGTCAGCATCGGGAGACACTGTCTGATTGCCGGGCAAACCGGCATATCGGGTAGCGCGCAGGTCGGAGATTTCGTCGTGATGGCCGGCAAGGTTGGCATCGCCGATCATGTTACGATCGGCGCCGGCGCCACACTGGGCGCGCAGAGCGGGGTAATGGCCGATGTTCCCGCCGGGGCCCGCTGGCTCGGTTCTCCCGCCCAACCGGTGCGCGATTTTATGAAGGGAGTGGCCGTGCTGCGTCGCCTCGTGCGCAATGGCGGCAAATCCGAGGGAAACGGGGCATGACCGGCGAAACGCTCGAGGTCGCCGATATCCACGAAATTTTGCGGCTATTGCCGCATCGTTATCCCTTCCTCATGATTGACCGTATCATCGACATTCGCGGCGACGAGCACGGCATCGGAATCAAGAACGTCACGATCAATGAGCCGCAATTTCTCGGCCACTTCCCGGAAAACCCGGTCATGCCCGGAGTGTTGATGATCGAGGGGATGGCGCAGACGGCGTGTGTACTTACCCTGCGGATGATGGCATCGCGCGAGAAGCCCCGCACGGCGTTGTTCTTGACCATCGACAAAGCCAAATTCCGCAAGCCGGCATTTCCCGGCGACACGATCGAGTATCACGTCCACAAGGTCGCGCGCCGTCGCAGCATGTTTTGGTACCGGGCCGAGGCCATGGTTGGCAGCGTTCTTGCCGCCGAAGCCGTCCTCGGCGCATACATGAACGAGGCATAGATGGCAATCGATCCGACTGCGCGCGTGGCCGACGGCGCGCGCATAGGAGAGGGCGTGGAAATCGGCCCCTATTGCATCGTGGGACCGGACGTCGAACTCGGACGCGCCGTGCGGCTTATTGCCAACGTCCACGTCACCGGCGTCACGACGATCGGCGAGGGCACCGTCGTCTATCCGTTCGCCTCGCTCGGCACGCCGCCGCAATCGGTCCATTATCGCGGTGGGGCGACGCGGCTCGTCGTCGGCGCGGGGTGCGTGCTGCGCGAAGGCGTCACCATGAATACGGGGAGCGAAGACGGCGGCGGCATCACCCGCGTCGGCGATCGCTGCTTTTTCATGGTGGGATGCCACATCGCCCACGATTGCCAAGTCGGCGACGACGTCACATTCGCCAACAATGTTCTACTCGGCGGTCATGTTTCGGTCGGCGACCATACGTTTCTGGGCGGTCACGTAGCAATTCGTCAGTTCGTGCGAGTCGGAGAGAGCGCCATGATGGCGGGGCTGTCCGGTGCGCCCACCGACATCATCCCCTTCGGCTATGCGCTCGGCCAAATCGCGGATTTGGTCGGATTGAACGTCGTCGGCTTGCGGCGGCGTGGCGCGACGCGGGCCGATTTGCATCGGCTGCGCCGTGCCTATCGCATGCTGTTCTCGGGCGAGGGCATCTTCGCCGACAGACTCGAGTTTGTCGCCCGCGATTTTGCCGATGATCCGCTGGTGGGAAAAGTCATTGCGTTCATCCGCGCCGGCGGCAAGCGGCCTTTGATGCAGCCGCGGGGAAGGCGCGAAGGCGATGAGCCAGGCAATGACGCAGCCTGATGAGCGGCCCGTTGTGAGCGAGCACGCGGTAGACGCGGCGTCTGCCGGCAATTCAATCGCCATTGTTTGCGGCGGCGGCAGTTTTCCCGGCGCGGTCGCCGATGCCGTGGCGCGTCGCGGCCGCAGGCCGGTGATGTTCGGCATCAAGGGTTGGGCCGACCGCAACGTGGTCGAGCGCTATGCGCATCATTGGATCGCGATCGGACAGGCGGGGCGGTTCTTCCGTCTGGCGCGGGCGGAGCAGTGCCGCGACGTACTGTTCATCGGCACGCTATTGCGGCCGCCGCTCACCCAACTGCGCCTCGATTGGCAGACGATCCGGTTGATGCCGCGCATCGCGCGCTCGTTTCGCGGCGGCGACGATTGGCTGCTGTCCGGGGTGGCGAGCATGATGGAAGCCGGCGGCCTGCGGATTGTCGGGGTCGCGGAGGCGGCGCCGGAAATCATCGCCGCGGAAGGCGTGCTGGGACGCCATCAACCGTCGCCGCGCGACCGCGCCGATATTGCGCGCGGGCTCGAAGTGATCGCCGCGCTCGGGCCGTTCGACGTCGGGCAAGCCGCGGTCGTTGCCGATAATCGTGTGCTCGCCGTCGAAGCCGCGGAGGGCACGGATAATCTCTTGGCCCGGCTGGCCGATCTGCGCCGGCAGCAACGCATGACGACGCCGCGCGGCGTCGGTGTTCTGGTGAAGGCGCCCAAGCCCAGTCAGGATCGCCGTTTCGATTTGCCTTCGATCGGTCCGCAAACGATCGAGAACGTTGCGCGCGCCGGTCTTGCCGGAATCGCGGTCGCCGCCGGCAGCACGATCATAGCCGAAGCGGCCACGGTCGCTGCCGCCGCCGACCGTGCCAAAGTTTTTGTCATCGGGGTGCGCGAGGATCCGGCACGATGAACCACCCGCCGCAGCGGCGAGCGCTGTCGATCTATCTCGTCGCCGCAGAGGAGTCGGGAGACGCGCTGGGTGCGGCCTTGGCGCGCGCGCTCACCGAGCGCGAGGGCGGCATGGTGAAGCTTGCCGGCGTCGGTGGGCGAGGGATGGCGGCTGCCGGGATTGCCAGCCCTTTCGCCATCGACGAGCTCGCGATCATCGGCGTCACCGCCATCCCGCGCCGGCTGCCGACGATCTTGCGCCGCATTCGCGAGACCGCCGATAGCGTCGTCGCTGCGCGTCCGGACGCCCTCGTCATTATCGACAGCCCGGACTTCACCCACCAGGTGGCGCGCCGGGTGCGCCGGCGCGCGCCCGCGATCCCGATCCTCGATTACGTTTCGCCCTCGGTGTGGGCGTGGCGGCCCGGGCGCGCCCGCGCGATGCGGGCCTATATCGATGCCGTCCTTGCGATCTTGCCGTTCGAGCCGGCCGCGCATTTGCGGCTCGGCGGGCCGCCTTGTCTCTATGTCGGCCACCCGCTGGTCGAGCGCATCGGGCAAATGCGCCCCGATGCGGATGAAATGCGGCGCCGTCTGGCCGATCCGCCGGTCGTCCTGGTGCTGCCCGGCAGTCGCACGGGCGAGATCCGGCGGCTCCTCGGCATTTTCGGCACTGCAATCGAGCGCGTCGCCACCCACGCCGGACCGCTCGAACTGGTCCTGCCGACCATGCCCCATCTGGCGTCGCAGGTGAGCGAGGGCGTCGCCAGATGGCGCGTGGCGCCGCGCGTCGTGGTCGAGCCGGCCGAAAAGTGGGCCGCCTTCCGCCGGGCGCGTGCCGCACTGGCGGCGTCAGGCACCGTGACGCTCGAACTGGCGCTCGCCGGCGTGCCGACCGTTGCCGCCTACCGGGTGTCCCTCATCGAGGAGATCATCGGGCGGCTCGCGCGGATAAATGCAAGGCTTTCCAGCGTGATCCTTGCCAATCTGGTCATCGGCGAGAACGTCATTCCGGAATTTCTGCAGCACGACTGCACGTCCGCGAAGCTCGCCGATGCGCTTTTGCCGCTGCTCTCCGACACCCCGCAGCGGCGGCGCCAGATCGAGGCCTTCCGCCGCCTCGACGACATCATGACGATCGGCGCCGCAGCGCCGAGCGCCAAAGCCGCGACAATCGTCCTTGACGTCGCCCGGCGCGGCCGCCGCGCTGCATTGCCAAGCGGGGTGGCGGCGCGCCTGGGATGACCGCCCGCCGGCGGCGGCCCTACCATTGCCACAAGCATCCTGCTAAGCCGCACCTACTCAGCCGGCCAGCAGCGTAACCGTAAAAGCATCCCGCGTGAGCAAGCCCAAGAGAACGGTCCGGAAATCCCCGATCCGCGCCGCAATCACCGGGGTTTTCGGCTACGTACCGCCCGACGTGCTCGGCAATGCCGAGCTCGCCGCAATGGTCGATACCAGCGACGAATGGATCATCGAGCGGACCGGCATCAAGGAACGGCGGATTCTCAAGGGCAAAGGTCTCGGCACCTCGCATATGGGGGCGGAAGCCGTGCGCGGACTTTTGAGCAAGACCAAGACCGCCCCGGGCGAGGTCGATCTTCTGATCTGCGCCACGACCACGCCGGATTTTGTGTTTCCGTCGACCGCCAATCTTATTTGCGACATGTGCGGTATCCGCACCGTCGGCAGCTTCGACGTGCAGGCCGCCTGTTCCGGCTTCATCTACGCGCTCACCGTCGCCTCGCAATTCATCGAGACCGGGAAATTTCGCAAGATCGTCGTGGTCGGCGCCGACAAAATGTCGGCGATCATCGATTACACCGATCGCGCCACCTGCGTGCTGTTCGGCGACGGCGCCGGCGCCGTGTTGCTTGAGCCGAGCAGAAAATTCGGCATCATCGACACGCTGATCCGCTCCGACGGCGCCGGCATGCCGCATTTGCATCAGAAGGCGGGCGGCAGCCGATTGCCGCCGACGGCGGAAACCGTGGCCAAGCGCCTGCATTACGTCCATCAGGAGGGCGCCGCGGTCTACAAATTCGCGATCGCCCGCATGGCGGAAGTCGCGACCGAGCTGATGCAACGCAATCGGCTGACCAGCGAGCAAATCGATTGGCTGGTGCCGCACCAGGCCAACAAGCGCATCATCGAGGCGACCGCCGAGCGCATGAAGCTCGACCCCAAACAGGTGATGATCACTATCCACAAATACGGCAACACCACCGCGGCGTCGATCCCGCTCTGCCTGTGGGACTATGAAGACAAGCTCAAGGCCGGCGACCGCATGATCCTGGCGGCGTTCGGCGGCGGCTTTACCTGGGGCGGCGCGTATCTGACCTGGGCCTACGATCCGCGCTGAACTATTTCCGCTTCGACATCGGCAGATAATCGCGCAGCGTCGCGCCGGTATAGAGCTGCCGCGGCCGGCCGAGCTTTTGGTGCGGATCCTCGATCATCTCCTTCCACTGCGCGATCCAGCCGACGGTGCGGGCCAGCGCGAACAGCACGGTAAACATGGTGGTGGGGAAGCCCATGGCGCGCAGCGTGATGCCCGAATAGAAATCGACATTGGGATAAAGCTTTTTCTCGATGAAATAGTCGTCGTGCAGCGCGATTTTCTCGAGTTCCATGGCGACTTCGAGCAGCGGATCCTTGATGCCCCGCTCTTTGAGGACCTCGTAGCAGGTCTTCTGCATGATTTTCGCGCGCGGATCGTAGTTCTTGTAGACGCGGTGGCCGAATCCCATCAGGCGGAATGAATCCTTCGGATCCTTCGCGCGCTTGACGAATTCGGGGATGCGGTCGACGGTGCCGATCTCGCCGAGCATTTTCAATGCGGCCTCGTTGGCGCCGCCATGCGCGGGGCCCCACAGGCAGGCGATGCCGGCGGCGATGCAGGCGAACGGATTGGCGCCGGTCGAACCCGCCAAGCGCACGGTCGAGGTCGAAGCGTTCTGCTCGTGATCGGCGTGCAAGGTGAAGATGCGGTCCATGGCGCGGGCCAGCACCGGATTGGCCTTGTACTCCTCGCACGGCACCGCGAAGCACATGCGCAGGAAGTTCGAAGCGTAATCGAGCTTGTTGTCCGGATAGATGAACGGCTGACCGATCGAATATTTGTACGCCATCGCGGCGAGCGTCGGCATTTTGGCGATCATGCGGATCGAGGCGACCATGCGCTGGGTCGGATCGGTGATGTCGGTCGAGTCGTGGTAGAACGCCGACAGCGCGCCGACGCAGCCGACCATGACCGCCATCGGGTGGGCGTCGCGCCGGAAACCCTGAAAGAACCGGCTCATCTGCTCGTGAACCATGGTGTGATGGATCACGCGGTCGACGAAATCCGCCTTCTGCGCGGCGCTCGGCAGCTCGCCGTAGAGCAGCAGATAGCAAGTTTCCAGGAAGTCGCCGTGTTCGGCGAGATCGGCGATCGGATAACCGCGGTAGAGCAGGACGCCGGCGTCGCCGTCGATGAAGGTGATCTTGGACTCGCAGCTTCCCGTCGAAGTAAAGCCGGGATCGTAGGTAAAGACGCCGGTCTCGGCATAGAGCTTGCTCACGTCCAACACTTCCGGACCGATCGTTCCGTCGTACATCGGAAACGTGTAGCTCTTGTCGCCGAGTTTCAGGGTGCCGGTCTTGATATTGGCGCCGGTTTTCGCGTCCATGATCGTAGCCTCGATGTCTGAAGCGGGGACGGCAGGCCGCGCGCGGCTGCAATGGCCAATGCGGCTAGGGCGGCTGGGGCGGCATGTTCGGCCCGGCCCCATTGGCGTAGCGCAACGCCGTGTGCACTGCAAGATAATAGCCGGCGCGCGAGGCGGCGGGAGCCTTGCGTAGCGCGCTTAAGCGGGTTGCGGGCTTGCGCGTTTGGCTTGATCGGCGAGCCGCGCCAGGCTCTCCGTCCTGCCGAGCACGGTCAGCACTTCGAAAATACCGGGTGAGGTGGTGCGGCCGGTGAGCGCGGCGCGCAACGGCTGCGCCACGGCGCCGAGCTTTAGGCCTCGCGCCTCGGCAAAGTCGCGAACCGTGCGCTCGGTCGCCTCGGCCGTCCACGGCTCGACCTCGCCGAGGCGAGCGGCAATGTCGCGCAGGAGCGCACGTGCTTCCGGCGTCAGCACGGCGGCGGCTTTGTCATCCAGCGGAAGCGGCCGGTCCGCAAGAAGAAAGCGTGCGCCATCAATAATATCGAGAAGCGTCTTAGCGCGCTCCTTTAAGCTTGGCATGGCCGCCAGAAGTTGCTGGCGCAGCTGTGCCGTCAGCTTGCCGGCCAGCGCCGCGCCGTCGGCAAGATGCGGCAGCAGGCGATCGATTTCGGCCAGCAGTTCGGCATCGTCGCTGTGGCGGATGTAGTGCCCGTCGAGATTTTCCAGTTTGGCGAAATCGAACCGCGCCGGCGAGCGGCCGATCTGCGGCAGATCGAACGCCGCGATCATTTCGTCGGTGGAAAATATCTCCTGGTCGCCGTGGCTCCAGCCGAGCCGCACCAAATAATTGCGCAAGGCCGCCGGCAGATAGCCCATGGCGCGGTAGGCCTCGACGCCGAGCGCGCCATGGCGTTTGGAGAGTTTCGAACCGTCCGGACCGTGGATCAGCGGGATATGCGCCATCGCCGGCACCGGCCAGCCGAGCGCGTCATAGATTTGCTTCTGCCGCGCGGCATTGGTGAGGTGATCGTCGCCGCGGATGACATGGGTCACGGCCATGTCATGATCGTCGACCACGACCGCGAGCATGTAGGTCGGCGTGCCGTCGGAGCGCAACAGCACAAGGTCGTCGAGGTTCTCGTTCTGCCAGACGACGCGGCCCTGCACCTGATCGTCGATGACGGTCTCGCCGGTCAGCGGCGCCTTGAGCCGGATCGCCGGCTTGACGCCGGGCGGCGCGTCCTTGGCATCGCGATCGCGCCAGCGGCCGTCATAGAGTTTCGAGCGGCCTTCGCGGCGCGCCGCCTCGCGCATCTCTTTGAGCTCGTCCGCGCTCGCATAGCAGCGGTAGGCGGACCCGGCCGCGAGCAGCTGCTCGACGACTTCGCGGTGCCGCGCCGAGCGGGCGAATTGATAGATGGCCTCGCCGTCCCAGGCGATGCCGAGCCAATTGAGCCCGTCGAGGATGGCATCGATCGCGGCTTGCGTTGAACGCTCGCGGTCGGTGTCCTCGATCCGCAACAGCATCTTGCCGTTGCGGCCGCGGGCGTACAGCCAGTTGAACAGCGCGGTGCGCGCTCCGCCGATATGGAGGAAGCCGGTGGGCGAGGGGGCAAAGCGGGTGACGACGCTCATGTCGGTCTAAAAGCTCGCGGGCGCGCGCCCGTGTAGCACAGAAACTCGCGAATAGGGGCAAAACGGCTGCCACCGCAATGGCGGGCTTGACCCAGCCGGCCAAGTTGTTCAATCCCGGTGCGCCGCCCGTACCGGCGGCTGACGATAGAGACACGGAACCATCACGTTATGTCGGTTGCGGAAGCCCCAACCCGAGAAGCCGGCCAGGATTTCATCCGCGACATCGTGCGCGCCGATCTTGCCGCGGGCCGGCACAAGACGATCGTCACCCGGTTTCCGCCGGAGCCGAACGGCTACCTGCATATCGGCCACGCCAAGTCGATCTGCCTCAATTTCGGCATCGCCGAGGAATTCGCCGGCCATTGCAATCTGCGCTTCGACGACACCAACCCGACCAAGGAGGAGCAGGAATATATCGACGCCATCGAGGCCGACGTGCGCTGGCTCGGCTTCGATTGGGGCAAGCATCTCTATCATGCGTCGGATTATTTCGAGCAGCTTTACCAATGGGCCGAACACCTGATCCGCGCCGGCAAGGCCTATGTCGACGACCAAACGCAGGACGAGATGCGCGCGTCGCGCGGCACCTTGACCGAACCGGGCAACAACAGCCCGTTTCGCGGCCGCGGCGTGGAGGAAAATCTCGATCTGTTGCGCCGCATGCGCGCGGGCGAATTTGCCAACGGCGCGCGCGTGCTGCGCGCCAAGATCGACATGACGTCGGGCAATATCAATCTGCGCGACCCGGTGCTCTACCGCATCCTGCATGCCGAGCATCCGCGCACCGGCAAAACCTGGTGCATTTATCCGAGCTACGATTTCGCCCACGGTCAATCTGACGCCATCGAAGGCATCACCCATTCCATCTGCACGCTGGAATTCGAGGATCACCGGCCGCTTTACGACTGGTTTCTGGAAAACCTGCCGGTGCCCTCGCACCCGCACCAGTACGAATTCGCCCGGCTCAATCTGACCCATACGGTGCTGTCGAAGCGCGTGCTCACCGAATTGGTGCGCGGCGGCCACGTCGCCGGCTGGGACGATCCGCGCATGCCGACGCTGGCGGGCTTGCGGCGGCGCGGCGTGCCGACGGCCGCGATCCGCGACTTCGTCAAGCGCATCGGCGTCGCCAAGGCCAACAGCGTCGTCGATATGGCGATGCTGGAGTTTTCCATCCGCGAGCATCTCAACAAGACCGCCGAACGACGCATGGCGGTGCTGCGGCCGCTCAAAGTCGTCATCGAGAATTATCCGGAAGGCAAAGCGAGGAAATCGAGGCCGTCAATCATCCGGAAAATCCCGCCGCCGGAACGCGGCGCGTTCGTTTCGGCCGCGAAATCTTCATCGAGCGCGACGATTTCATGGAAAACCCGCCGAAGAAATTCTTCCGGCTCGCGCCCGGCGTCGAGGTGCGTCTGCGTTACGCCTATTTCATCACCTGTCGCGAAGTGCGGAAGAACCCCGCGGGCGAAGTCGTCGAATTGCGTTGCAGCTACGATCCGGCGACCAAAGGCGGCAACGCGCCCGACGGCCGCAAGGTCAAGGCCACCATGCATTGGGTTTCGGCGGCCGATAGCGTCGCCGCCGAGGTGCGGCTTTACAATCCGCTGTTCACGCGGCCCGATCCGGACGTCGGCAATTTCGCCGCCGAGATCAATCCGAATTCGCTTGAAGTCATCGCCGCCGCGCGCGTCGAACCGGCACTGGCGGGAGCAAATTCCCAAAGTGCCGTGCAGTTCGAACGCCAGGGCTATTTCTGCCCGGATCCGGATTCGACGCCGCAGCGTCTGGTGTTCAACCGCACCGTCGGCCTGCGCGACAGCTGGGCGAAAGTTTCCGGTGGCGGCTGAGCGCGCGCGCCGCATCACGGCGATATCGAAGCGGATCGGTGAAATGTCATCCGCCCCCGCGATAGCGGGGGAGGATGCAAGAGGTCCCCGCTATCGCGGGGCAGGATGCCGGCTAATACTTTCGGAACAATCCCACGAGCTTGCCCTGAATGCGCACCCGGTTGGGCGGCAGGATGCGGACCTCGTAGGCGGTATTGGCCGGCTCGAGCGCGATCGAGGCGCCGCGGCGGCGGAAGCGCTTGAGCGTTGCCTCCTCGTCGTCGATCAGCGCCACCACGATGTCGCCGGTCTCGGCGGCGTCGGTGCGTTTGAGCAGCGCCATGTCGCCGTCGAGGATGCCGGCCTCGATCATCGAGTCGCCGCGCACTTCGAGCGCGAAATGCTCGCCCGTGGTGAGAAGATCGGGCGGCATGCTGATGGTATGGCTGCGGGTCTGGATCGCCTCGATCGGGGTGCCGGCGGCGATGCGGCCCATCACCGGCACGGCGACCGGCCGGCCGCCTTCGTCCTCGGAAGCGGTGCGCACGCGGCCGAGATTGCCTTCGATCACGCTCGGGGTGAACCCGCGCGAGCGGGCCGAAACGATGCTATGGGCCATCGATTCCGGCAGCTTGATCACTTCAATGGCGCGCGCCCGGTTGGGCAGGCGGCGGATGAAGCCGCGCTCCTCGAGCGCGGTGATCAGGCGGTGGATGCCGGATTTGGACCGCAGGTCCAAAGCATCCTTCATCTCGTCGAAGGAGGGCGGAACGCCGGCTTCCTTGAGCCGCTCATGGATGAACCGCAACAGTTCGGCTTGCTTGCGAGTCAACATCGGGGGCTTCCTCTCCTGACCCGCAAGTTCCTGGTAAGGTCGCCTGCGGTCGAAACAAAGCATGAACGGACACTATCCGTTCCATATGTGTTCCGCAACCATTTAATTTGAAGTGAAGAATACCGGCGTCGCGCCAAACCCGCGCTTAACGCTCGAATTTAACGATCGTGCAGCGGCTGCCGGCCTTTGCCGCAGGCGCGTAAGGCTCTCGGATCAAAAGACAATCAGCTTTGGCGAGCGGCGCCATCATGGAACTGTCCTGCACCGGGTAAGGCGTTGCCACCGGCCCGTCGGGACCGGCTTCGAGGCTGGCGCGCAGATAATCGGCGCGTTCGTCATTGGCAGCCAGGTCAATGCCGAGCAGCGCCAATTCGGTCGGCAGAGTGAGATCGCTGCGCCCGCTCATGCGGCGGATCAGCGGCACCAGAAACAAGAACGGCGCAGACATAGGACGAGACCGGATTGCCGGGCAGGCCGAGCACGTGCATCGGCCCGAGCCGGCCGTGCATCAGCGGCCGGCCGGGCCGCATCGCCACCTTCCAGAACGACAGATCCATGCCTTCCGCCGCCAAAGCCTTGTGCACGAAATCGTAGTCGCCGACCGAAGCGCCGCCGGTGGTCACCAGAATGTCGGCCGGAACGCCGCGCGCGTCGTCAACGGCGGTGACGGTCGCCTGCAGCGTATCGTGGACGACACCGAGGTCGGTGACGGCGGCGCCCTCCTCGCGGGCGAGCGCGGCCAGCGCAAAGCCGTTCGAATAGACGATCTGCCCCGGGCCCGGTTCGCGGCCGGGCGGCACCAGCTCGTCGCCGGTCGCGAACAAGGCGATTTTCGGCTGGCGGTAGACCGGAACGAGCGGATGGTTCATGCCGGCGGCGAGTTGTAGGTCACGCGCGGTGAGCCGGCGGCCTTTGGCGAGCAGCACCTCGCCTTCGCGAAAGTCGAGCCCTTGCGGGCGGACGTTGCGGCCCTTGGCGGCGGGTTTTTGCACCTCGACGGCATCGCCGTCGCGGCGCGTCAGTTCCTGGATGACCACCGTGTCGGCGCCTTCGGGCACCACGCCGCCGGTGAAAATACGCGCGGCTTGCCCCGGTCCGACGGCGGCCGCAAACGGCCGGCCGGCGGCGACTTCGCCGATAACTTTCAACCGCACCGGCGCATTGGCGACGTCGGCCGAGCGCACGGCGTAGCCGTCCATGGCCGAGACATCCGCCGGCGGCTGGGTGCGCAGCGCCTTGAGATCGAAAGCGAGCACGCGGCCGTCGGCCGCGGCGAGCGGAACTTCTTCGGGCGGCAGCGGCACAGCGTGCGCGAGCACGTGTTCGAGCGCGTCTGCTACGGATAACAGCGTCACGGTCAATACCCGCACTTATTCTAGCCTGATCGGCTACCTTTGCGCGATAATGGCCGGAGCGGCCGCCGCTCTTTTCGACGAGCCTGATGCCCTCGATGCGCATGCCGCGCTCGACCGCCTTCGCCATGTCGTAAATGGTGAGGCAGGCGACCGCGACCGCGGTCAGCGCTTCCATTTCGACCCCAGTCTTGCCGGACACCTTTACCCGCGCGGTGACGGTGACGCCCGGCAGCTTGGCATCGGGCGCCACATCGACCTCGATTTGCGAAATGGCGAGCGGATGGCAGAGCGGGATCAATTCGTGGGTGCGCTTGGCGGCCTGGATGCCGGCGATGCGGGCGGCGCCGATGACGTCACCCTTTTTCGCGTTGCCTTGGCGGATCATGGCGAGCGTTTTCGGGGCCATGATCACGCGGCCCTCGGCCACGGCGACGCGCGCGGTCGCGGGCTTTGCCGAAACATCCACCATGCGGGCTTCGCCGCGTGTGCTCAAGTGGCTGAGTTTTCGTGCGCGCCGCGTCACGGGCATTTACCGGGCCGCCCCCTCCCTATTCCCTCCTCCGCAAGCGGGGGAGGGAAGGGTGGGGGCATTGCGCGTCAGCAACGCGCGCGTGGCGGCGGCGACGTCGCGCTGGCGCATCAGGCTTTCGCCGACGAGGAAAGTCGAAATGCCGGCCCGGGCCAAGCGCACGAGATCATCCGGGGCGAATATGCCGCTCTCGCCGACAATGACATGACCGGCCGGAACGCGGCGCGCCAGCCGCTCGCAGGTGGCAAGCGAAATCTGAAAGGTTTTCAGATCGCGATTGTTGATGCCGATGAGTTTCGATTTCAGGCGCAGCGCCCGCTCCAACTCCTTCTCGTCATGCACTTCTATGAGCGCGTCGATGCCGAGCGCGGCGGCCGCCGCTTCGAGTTCGGCGGCGCAAGCATCGTCGACCGCGGCCATGATGATCAGGATGCAATCGGCGCCGTAAACGCGCGCCTCGGTCACCTGGTAGGCGTCGTACATGAAATCCTTGCGCAGCGCCGGCAAGGCGGATGCGGCGCGGGCGTGGCTTAAATCTTCGAGGTTGCCCTTAAACGACGGCGCGTCGGTCAAGACCGAAAGGCAGGTCGCGCCGCCTTCCTGATATGCCGCCGCCAACGCGGCCGGATCGAAATCTTCGCGGATCAGCCCCTGGGACGGACTTGCCTTTTTGATCTCGGCGATCAGCGCATAACCGCCGGCGGCGAGCCGCCGCTCGATGGCGCGAAGGAACCCGCGCGGCGCGCCGGCGGCCTTGGCGTCTTCCGAGAGCGCGGCGAGCGGCCGGCGCCGCTTGGCCGCGGCGATCTCGTCGCGTTTATAGGCCGCGATCTTGGCCAGAATATCAGCCATCGTTGGAAACCACGATCAAACGGTCGAGCCGGCCTTCGGCCTCTCCGGAATCCACCGAGTGAGCGGCGAGATCGAAGCCGGCTTTGAGGTTTTTTGCCCTGCCGGCGACCACCAAAGCGGCGGCGGCATTGAGCAGCGCCACGTCGCGGAACGCGCTGTGCTTGCCTTCCAGCACCTCCTGGACCGCCGTGGCGTTCAGCGACGCGTCGCCGCCGCGCAGCGCCTCGGGTTTGACCTTGCGCAAGCCGACGTCGTCCGGCGAAATCTCGAAACTGCGAATGACGCCGTCTTCGAGCGCGGTGACGCTGGTCGGACCGGACGTCGTGATCTCATCGAGCCCGTCGGAGCCGTGCACGACCCAGACCCGCTCGGCGCCGAGATTTTTGAGAACCTGCGCCAGCGGCTCGGTCCACTGCCGCGAGAATACGCCGATCATCTGCCGGCGCACGCCGGCCGGATTGGACAGCGGCCCGAGCAGATTGAAAATCGTGCGCGTGCCAAGCTCGACGCGGGTCGGGCCGACATTCTTCATCGCCGGATGATGCGTCGGCGCGAACATAAAGCCGATGCCGGCCTCGCGGATGCAATGGCCGATCTGCTCGGGGTTGAGGTCGATATTGACGCCCAACGCCGCCAGCACGTCGGCAGCTCCTGAGCGCGACGACAGCGCGCGGTTGCCGTGCTTGGCGACCGGAACGCCGGCGCCCGCCACGATGAGCGCCGCGCAAGTCGAAATGTTGAACGAGCCGGAGGCGTCGCCGCCGGTGCCGACCACGTCGATAGCGTCCGGCGGCGCCGCGACGCGCAGCATTTTCGAGCGCATCGCGGTGACGGCGCCGGTGATTTCCTCGACGGTCTCGCCGCGCACCCGCAATGCCATCAACAGCGCGCCCATCTGCGAGGGCGTGGCTTCGCCCGCCATCATCTGCTCGAAGGCGGCGGCGGCCTCGTCGCGGCCGAGTACGGCCCCGGTCGCAACCTTGCCGATGAGCGCCCTGAACTCTACGGTCACGGTTGCGATCCTTAATGTGTGCGCGCGCGCGCCTTTGGGGCGGCGGCCGCGGTCGGCGGCGAGGCGCTGCGCCGTTCGCGGGATGCATTCCAGGCCGCGGCGATGTCGAGAAAGTTCTTCAGCATCAGGTGGCCGTGATCGGAAGCAATGCTTTCGGGATGGAACTGCACGCCGTGCACCGGCAAGCGGGTATGGGCGAGCCCCATGACGAGACCGCCGTCAGTGTCGGCGGTCACGGTCAATTCGCGCGGCAGGCCGGCGCGATCGACGACGAGCGAGTGATAGCGCGTCGCTTGGAACGGCGCATCGATGCCGCGAAAAATGCCGCGGCCGTCATGCCGGATTTCGGAGAGCTTGCCATGCACCGGCGCCGGCGCGCGCACGATGTTGCCGCCGAAGGCTTGGCCGATCGCCTGATGGCCGAGGCAGACGCCGAGGATCGGGACGCTCGCGGCCGCTTGGGCGATCAGCTCGAGACAGATGCCGGCCTCGGTGGGCGTGCAGGGGCCCGGGGAGAGTACGATGGCGTCGGGATCGGCGGCGAGGACCTCGCCAGCCGTCACCTTATCGTTGCGACGCACGTCGACTTCCGCCCCCAGTTCACCGAGATAGTGCACCAGGTTGAAGGTGAAGCTGTCGTAGTTGTCGATCAAAACGATCATGATACGGCCCGTGCGGCTCTTAGACACGGACAACGGGAGGGTCAAGGCGCCGCGCAGTGGTCAAAATACCAAGCATCCGGCTAGATTAGCACGTAGCTTGCGGCTTATCCGCCCCCGCGAAGCGAAGCACAGCGGGGAGGGGGGACCAACACGGGTCCGGTGCGAAGTGGCCGACCCGATGACAGGCTCCGCATGGTGGAGGGGGCGTGCAGTAGCCATAACCGCGCCGCGCAATGACGGGGCGCAAAAAAATCCGGCGGCAGGTGGGGAAGCACCTTCCGCCGAGAAGCACGGCAAACTCTGGTTATGAAGCGGCCGGCTTTACCGGCCGGAATTTGTGCCCGGCAGACGGTCCGCCGAAACGATGCGCACTTGCTGCGGGGTCAGCAACGGATTGCGTGCATCGCGCAGGCATGCGGCATCGAAATACGGCCACTCATTCTGTCCGCAGTCTATGCCAAGCGGCCGCAGGTCGGCGCGGTCGCCCTTGGCGCCCAGTACTGAGGAACTTGCCTCGACTTGAAACGACAGGCTCGGGAACGCGACGAAACAAGCCGCCGCGATCGCAGCCACCGCGATGGCGTAAACGGTCTTGATCATGACATCTATCCCTGTTCGCAACCTTTCGCCATCTGTTGGGAGCAACGCCCATCTTGGCGGTTTGGTTGCTTTTCATCTGATGTGAAGTTTCGCCGAAACGAGCAAAACCCTCAGTGACCCGCATCACAATTCGGGCGTTTTCTGCAGATCATTGAAAAACAACGGAATTCGGCACTTTGTCCGCGAAAATCAGGTCATTTTCGGGCTCGGCTACGCGCATTAGTCCGCGGTGCGGCGCGCGCGGTTCATTGCCCGACCGCGATTGCAAACGCGGCTTGCGGTTCATCGGAGCGCGGGCTAGAGAGCATGATCCCGAAAAGTGGATGCCGGTTTTCGGAAAAGATCATGCTCAATCAAAAAGCTAGAGCCTTATCGGGTCTGATTTTATCAGCATCGATAAGGCTCTAGATTGCGCCATGTCGGGAACCTCGCCACGCATCGCGCTGTTTGCCGGATCGTTCGATCCCATCACCAACGGCCATCTCGACGTCGTCGGCAAGGCCGTGCACCTGGCCGACCGGCTGGTGATTGCGATCGGCATCCATCCCGGCAAGGCGCCGTTGTTCACCGCCGACGAAAGGCTCGCCATGGCGAACGAGATCTGCGCGCCCTTGGCGCGCACGGCGGGCTGCGAGTTCGCCTGCATCACCTTCGCCGATCTTGTCGTCAGCGCCGCGCGGCGGGCCGGCGCGACTATGCTGGTGCGCGGCGTGCGCGACGCCACCGATTTCGACTATGAGATGCAGATGGCCGGGATGAACGCCAGCATGGCGCCCGATGTGCAGACCGTGTTCCTGCCGGCGGCGCCCGCGGTTCGCCCGATCACCGCCACTTTGGTCCGGCAAATTGCCGGCATGGGCGGCGACGTTTCGGGCTTCGTGCCGGCCCAGGTTGCGGCACGGCTGAAGAAGAAATTCGCGAAAACCTGAAACCTCATCATTCCGGAGATGACATGATCCGCGTTCTTGCCGTACTGTTTGCCGTCATGTGTGCCGCACCCGCCGCCCCGGCCGCCGCCCAACCGCTTCCCGCCGGTCTCGACCCGCAGAACACGCTCATTCTCGACACCACCGAGGGCCGGATCGTCATCAAGCTGCGCAACGATATCGCGCCGCATCACGCCGAGCGCTTGAAACAGCTGGCGCGCGACGGTTTTTACAACAACGTGCCGTTCCACCGCATCATCGCCGGTTTCATGGCGCAGACCGGCGACGGCCAGTACGGCAACGGCACCGGCGGCTCCAAATATCCCGATTTGAAGGCTGAGTTCTCCAACGTGCCCTACACGCGCGGGGTCGTCGGCATGGCCCGCACCAGCGACCCGAATTCGGCGAACAGTCAATTCTTCATCATGTTCGCCGACGGCGCGTTTCTCAACGGCAAATACACCGTCGTCGGCGAGGTCGCGAGCGGCATGGACGTGGTCGACAAACTGCATAAGGGCGAGCCGCCGGCCAATCCCGACAAAATCGTCCATGCATCGGTGGCGGCCGACGCCAAGTAGCGGAACCGGCTGTCCTCGGGCCTGTACTCATAAATTAAGCTCGGCGAGCAACGACCAGTCGACGACCGCTTTGTCTTCAAAAGCGGACTCTCCGTCGCCATTACGAAATGTGCGCTTTGGGCCAACAACGGACTCGCTATGCAGTATTCCGCGGGCGACGCCGTTCGGCTACCGTGGCTGACATGAATTAGGGTCGGATAGGTAAAATGCGCGGATTGACAGTCTTACTGGCACTATTGGCGATTGATGTTTTTGCTGCTGACGCATTCGCCAAAGGAAAAATTCGGCTGGCGCAAACTTCCGTCACTACAACTTGCATGATGACCTGCAACGCTACGTATGCGAATTGCCAATCATCGTGCCTCTCGACTGGCACACTGCCGAACGGAACGGCGGTGACCCAATTGACCAATCCCAATGCCAATGCGACGTGCATATCGCAGTGCACTAACCAGCAGCTACAGTGTCAGCAAACGTGCGCGCTCGCATCGCCGTCCCGGTGATGCCCTAGCTCGGCGCCTTCTGCCGCGAAAGATACGGCGCGACGTGCTTGAGCACTGCGGCGGGCGAAATCCGCGCCATGCCGTCGGGTGACTGGCCGCCCGGCGGCTCGATGGCGTGGATGAGCTTCGAATAAGTGAGAACCGGCGTCGAGCCGAACAGCGCAAAAGCATCGGTGTTGCCGGCGACGGCAAGATTCATCGGGCCGGAACTCGGGCCGACGAAAACATCGGCGTGGCGAAGCAGCGCGGCCGCTTCGGCGAGTCCGAGGTCGCAGGCATTGACGGCCGGCGCACCGGCGCTGCCGGCAATAAAATTTTGCGCGCGCGCGATATTCGCGCCGCCGCCGGTCAAGAATACCGTTCCGCCGGCGCGGGCGCGCAACAGGCGGAGAAATTCCGCCCAATGCGCGTCGGGCCAATCCTTGTCGGGATGTGAAGCGCCGATGCCGAGTGCGATCCACGGCCGCGCATTGGCCTTGAATTTTTCGGCGACCGCCGCGAGCGTCGTTTCGGGCAGCCGCAGATCCGGCTCCGTCGACGGCAACGGCACCTGCATCGCCGCCATCAGCGCGCGCAACCAGTCGATCGGCTGGTCGTGAAAATGGCTATGGTCGATGCCGGAATTGGTGATCAAGAATTTTTGCGGTCCGAGCCCAAGCCCAATGCGCTCGGGGATGCCGGCGAGCATGGCGCCGAGCGCCGGGCGAATGGTCCGGTCGAGAATCCAGATCGCGTGGAATCGCTGCCGCCGCAGCAATGCCACGAGCCGGATCAGATTGAGGCCGCGGCGGAGCTCCGAGCCGGCGTGCTCAAAATAGATCGTTTCCGTAACGCTTGGCTCGGCCGCCAGCAACTCCTTGGCGCCGCTCGACGGCGGCGCCAGAAACGTCACGCGCCGGCTCGGCGCCGCGGCCGCGATGGCGCGGATGAACGGCAGGTGCCAGATGACGTCGCCGATACCGGGCTTCGCCTGGATGACCGCAGACTTGCTGGCCGTATACTTGACCGCATTTGGGGTCACGTTGATTGCCGCGCCAAAGGTTGCGATATGCGGTTTTAGAGCATGGTCCCGAAAAGTGGAAACCGGTTTTCGGAAAAGACCATGCTCAAAATGAAACGGCTGCTAACAACCTAGAGACCATGCGCACAGATTTGTTCGAATTCACGCTGCCGGAGGACCGCATCGCGCTACGGCCGGCCTCGCCGCGCGACGCCGCCCGGCTGTTGGTGGTGCGCGCGGGCGCGGCGCCGGTCGCGTTCGAAGACCGCAACCTGCGCGATCTGCCGGCGTTGCTGCGGCCCGGCGATGCCTTGGTCGTCAATGACACCAAGGTGCTGGCCGCCAATCTGCATGGCCGCCGGCTCGGCCGCGGCGACCGCGAACCGGCGATCGATGCAACGCTGATCAGGCGGCTCGACGGTTCGCGCTGGCGCGCGCTGGTCAAGCCGGCAAGGCGGCTCGCGGTGGGCGATATTGTGCGTTTCGGTGCCGAAGGCCGGGTCTGCTTTCTCGAACAGCTTGACGCCTCGGTCGAGGAGAAAGGCCAAGGGGGGGAGGCCGGCCAAGGCGGCGAGGTGACGCTGGCCTTTGCCTTTCACGGCGCGGTGCTCGACCAGGCGCTGGCCGAGCGCGGCGACGTGCCGTTGCCGCCCTATATCTCGAGCCGCCGCGACGCCGACGAGCAGGACCGCACCGATTACCAGACCATGTTCGCGCGCGAGGAAGGCTCGGTGGCGGCGCCGACCGCGGGGCTGCATTTCACCGAAGCCCTCACCGCGGCTTTGCGCGCGCGCGGCGTCGAATTGCAGCGCGTGACGCTGCATGTCGGACCCGGCACGTTCCTGCCGGTCAAGGCCGACGACACCTCGGGCCACAACATGCAGCCCGAATGGGGCAGCGTATCCGCCGAAACCGCCGCGGCCTTGAATGCAACGCGCCGCGCCGGCGGCCGCATTGTCGCCGTCGGCTCGACGTCGCTGCGGCTGCTTGAAAGCGCGGCCGCCGACGACGGCACGTTCGCGCCGTTTTCCGCCGAGACCGCGTTGTTCATCACGCCCGGCTACCGTTTCCGCGCGGTCGATGCGCTGCTGACCAACTTCCATCTGCCGCGCTCGACGCTGTTCATGCTGGTCTGCGCCTTTTGCGGGCTTGAGGCGATGCGGCACGCCTATGCGCACGCCATCGAGCGCGGCTACCGCTTCTACTCCTACGGCGACGCCTGTTTGCTGTTGGGTGAATGAAGCCGCGATATGCTGCGGCCAGACGCCGCGCCTCTTCACACTTCGTTAACGATTTAGTTTACGGCAATTAACTTTAAAAAAATCGGCTGGCAATACCGTACGGCGGATACGGATAACAGAATCATGTTCAAAGCTTTTTTTTCCCTGAGCCTCAAGCGCGGCTGGTGGATTGTTTTGCTTGCTGGGTTCGCCTCATTTACCGCAAGTTTCGGCGCGCTGATTGTCTTCGCTACTGGCTGGGCCGCCGCAGTCATCCCCACCATTTCCGAAACTGTTCTTAGCGCCGTCGTCGCTGCGCTCATTGCCCAGTTTACGATGAGCCTGACTCACGCCCTGCTCAATCGGCATCTGCGCCGGGAAAACGAGCAGATGCACACCGCCATCGACAGCATGGCGCAAGGGCTGTGCATGTTCGATGCGTCGGAGCGGCTGGTCGTCTGCAACTCGCAATATTACAAGATGTATGACTTGACGCCGGCCGACGTAAAGCCAGGATTCACACTGTCCGAGGTGTTGGCGAGACGGGTCGCCAAGGGCACATTCAATCGCGATCCTCATCAATATCGGAAGGAGTTTGTGACCGCGGTTGGGCAGGGGCGCACCATTGAACACGAGGTCAAGTCCACGGGCGGGCGTCTCCTGCTGGTCAAGAATCATCCGATGAGGGGGGGCGGCTGGATCGGCACGCACGAGGACGTTACCGAGCGGCGGCACGCCGAGCAGCAGCGCACGGTGATGCAGCAGCAGGAAGAACGCCGCGCCATAATCGAGGATGCGATCTCGGCGTTCCGCAAAAGCGTCGAAAATCTGCTGCAAACCGTGGCCGACAGTGCGGGTAAAATGCGCTCGACGGCGACAGGCTTGTTCAAAGCTTCCGGCCATACGTCGCAACGTGCCGAAGGCGCAGCGCAGACGTCAAATGAAGCCTCGACCAATGTTGAGACCGCGGCGTCCGCTGCCGACGAATTGTCGAATTCAATCGCGGAGATCGGACAACGACTTAACCAGACCGCCGAAGTGGTACGGCTCGCAGTCGGCGAAGCGCATGCGACCAATCAGGACATCGACGCACTGGCACAGGCCGCGCATAAGATCGGCGACGTCATCAAGCTGATCCACAACATCGCCGGACAAACCAATCTCCTGGCGCTCAACGCCACCATCGAGGCGGCGCGCGCCGGCGGAGCAGGTCGCGGTTTCGCGGTAGTCGCGTCAGAAGTGAAATCGCTGGCCGCGCAGACCGCGAAGGCGACCGAGGATATTTCCAGCCAGATCTTGGAAGTGCAGAACTCGACCGGCAAGGCCGTGGAAGCGATGGGACGGATCTCACACCGCATGGGAGAGATCAATAACTATACGTCTGCCGTCGCCGCGTCGGTGCAGCAGCAGAATGCCGCGACCAGTGAAATTTCGCACAACGTGGCAAGCGCCGCCGCCAGCGCCAAGATAATCGCCACGGTATTGAGCGAAGTGGCCGGCGCCGCCACCGAAACCCAACAGTCGGCGCAGACCGTACTCACTGCATCGGAATCGGTGGAAGAAGCCGCCGCCAACATGCGCAGCGCGGTGGAGTCGTTCCTGGTCAAGGTCGCGGTTTGACCGCTCTTGCCGCTCGCAAGAACGCTCGCAAGACAATCCCCGGGTAGCGGCTGCGCGACGCCGCCGTTTTGCCGCACATTTTCAACCAGTGCGCTTTGGCCCTGAGCGGGACATTCGCAAGTTCCGCGCGCCGGTTGCCGAAGGGTAAGAGCCCACATTCCGCGATCCACGCACGCCGCGCGACATTGATGGAATAAGCGCTTAAATAAAGCCGCGATGCCGAATTCCTTCGCTTTCCGCCTGACGGCGACCGACGGCGCCGCGCGTGCCGGCGAAATCTCGACCGCGCACGGGAGCGTGCGCACGCCGGCTTTCATGCCGGTCGGCACGCAAGCGGCGGTCAAGGGCGTGCACCACGACGACGTGCGCGCTTCCGGCGCCGATATCCTGCTCGCCAATACCTATCATTTGATGCTGCGGCCCGGGGCCGAACGCGTCGCGGCGCTCGGCGGGCTGCATGCCTTCATGCGCTGGCCTCATCCGATCCTCACCGATTCCGGCGGCTACCAGGTGATGTCGCTTGCCGCTTTGCGCAAAGTGACGGAGGCGGGCGTCACCTTCCGTTCGCACCTCGACGGCGCCATGGTCGAGCTTTCGCCGGAACGCGCCATCGAGGTGCAAATCCTGCTCGGCTCCGACATCGCCATGCAACTCGATGAATGCGTAAAACTTCCCGCCGCTGGGCACGACATCGCGCGCGCCATGGACCTGTCGCTGCGCTGGGCCGAGCGCTGCAAGCGCGCATTCGAAGCCGCGCCGGCCGGCCGGGCGCTGTTCGGCATCGTGCAAGGCGGCGACGATCAACGGTTGCGCGAGGACAGCGTGCGCGCGCTCGTCGGGATGGGTTTCGATGGCTACGCGATCGGCGGCCTTGCGGTCGGCGAGACGCCCGAGACGATGCGCAAGGTCGTCGCCGCGACCGCGCCGGCGCTGCCGGCCGATCAACCGCGCTATCTCATGGGGGTCGGCACGCCGGCGGACCTGCTTGACGCGATCGGGCGCGGCATCGACATGTTCGATTGCGTCTTGCCGACGCGCAACGGCCGCCATGGGCTGGCGTTTACCCGTTTCGGTCCCATCAACGTCAAGAACGCCCACCATGCCGACGATGCGCGGCCGCTCGATGCGGCGAGCCGCTGTCCGGCCGCGCGAGATTTTTCGCGCGCCTATCTGCATCATCTGTTCAAGGCGGGCGAGGCCCTCGGCGGCACGCTGTTGTCCGTCGTCAATCTGTTCTACTACCAGGAGCTGATGGCGGGCGCGCGCGCCGCCATCGCGGCGGGCCGCTTTGCCGATTATCTCGCGCAAACCCGGGAGCAATGGACGGCCAAAAGCGACCGCCAAGAATCGTGACGGATATGAATCTTGACGGACGTAATGTCGCAGCCTTCGATCGGGCGTCAGGCGGCGAATGACGCTACTAGTGGAGCGGATTTGACATTCGCTACCCACCTAGCCGCGAATTCGTGAAGCGAATGTCAAATCCGAAGCTCCACTGGGACTAATATTTGCTAGTGGTCTTTTGATTCTAACATTCGCATGAGAGCCTGCCGAACCCGGATGCGAATGTTAGAATCGGACCACTAGTTGCTTCATGGAAGGGACGGTCATTATGAAGCGAACGCCATTTCGTAATGCAGTAACGCGCCGAACCGCCGCGTTGTCATTGGCATTCGCCGCCGCGGGCCTTGCCGCCCCGGCGGTGCGGGCGCAATCGAAATATCCCGACCATCCGGTGCGCGTGATCCTGCCCTTCGGGGCCGGTGGCGTCGCCGATGTCACGGCGCGTCTTGTCGCTCAGGCGCTGAGCGACAAGCTCGGCCAAAACTTCGTCATCGAAAACATGCCGGGCGCCGGCGGCATTACCGCCGCCCGCGCGGCGCTGTCGGGCGGCACCGACGGCTATACGCTGGCGCTGCTGTCAAACGGCACCGCGATCAGCGTTCCGCTGTTCAATCATCTGCCGTTTGATCCGCTGAAAGAGTTCGTGCCGATTTCGATAATCGGCTATTTCACGTGCGGCTTCATGGTCAACGCGTCGTCGCCGTTCAAGACGCTCGGGGATTTTTTGAAAGCGGCGCGCGAGAAGCCGGGCACCCTCAATGTCGGCACTATCAATATCGGCGGCACGCAGAATCTGACCGCCGAATTGTTCAAATCGATGGCGGGCGTCGATTTCGTGATCGTGCCGTTTCGCGGCTCGCCCGACGTGGTGGTGGCGCTGTTGCGCAACGACATTCAGCTGGACATTGATTTCTACGCCGCACTCAAACCGACGCTGGACGGCGGCCAAGCGCGCGTCATCGCCACCAGCGCGCCGCAGCGCTCGCCCGAGCTGCCGAATATTCCGACGGTGCAGGAAGGCGGTGTCGCCAATTTCGACGTGACGGCATGGAATGGGCTGTACGCCCCGGCGGGGACATCCGACGCCGTGATCCAGACCTTGAACAAGGCGCTGCACGAGGTGCTCGCCGACGCCAGCGTGCGGAAGCGCGCGCTCGATTTCGGCATCGACACCAAGGCCTCGACGCCGGCGGAACTCGATGCGCGGATGCGCTCCGACATCGACAAATGGGGCAAGGTGATCGTGGACGCTCACATTCCCAAGCAATGACCGGAAAAACGAACCCGCCGGTCCGTGCTACGCGGGACCGGCGGGTCACATAACGCACCAGTACGGACGCAACCCTCTAGTGCGGTGGATTTGAAGTTCCTTTGATCCCGCCGCGAACGCGCGTAGGAACTTCGAAATCGGGACACTAGCGCGACTTAAGACTTCACGAGTTGGCCGCGTAATTCGCCGCCGGGGTTCGCCGCGGTGTGAACATTGACGTAGTAGCGACCCGCCATCAGGTCCGCAGCCTGCGCGTCGGTCAGCGTGGCCGATCCCTTAAACGGGCTGGGGAAGGGTTGACCCTTCTCCGATATCCAGATCACGACACCGGCATTTTTGCCCGCCTCGGCCGGCCCGTGAAAATGAGCCGCCGTAGCCGGCCCGGTGAGCCCCGAATAGCTGCCGTTCCAGGTCAATTGCTTGGTCGCAGGGTCGAAGGTCGCGGTTACCGTTCCCGATCCCGCGGCGGTGTTCGGCGGCACTTCGCTCGAGCCCTTGAGATCGGCTTTGAACGTCACGGCGGCGGCATAGCTCGGCGCGGCGGACGCCAACAGCACGGCGCCGGCGGCGCTGCCGACGCAAAAGCCCAATATCGATCGACGATCGAACGTTTGACGCATGTAATCCTCCTTGTGGACGGTTTCGGCGACACCAGCACAAACACCGGGCCGGCGGTTATTATTGCCTGTTCCAGCTGCCTGGACCAGGGCCTCGGCGGCGGCTAGAGCCCAATCGTGCATGTACGCAATCTACGAACGGATGGGGGCTCTAGCCGCCGCAGCCCGATCGAGGTGGCGAAGGCGTTGCCGCAGTCGTCGCACGACCAGTCATGGTCGATGCGGCCTTTGGCATCGAAGCGGGATTGCTCGGCGACGAGTAAGATGCTGCCGCAGCGCGGACATTTCGGCCGGCTCAGATTTTCGGTCGCCAAAGCCCGCCGCGATACCCGTGTCGATAAAGCTTGGCATGCGGATTGGACGATCATCGTCGATCCTCCTGGAGACACCCCCGATGCACCCGCACCGCACCCGATGATTTTCATGCTGCCCGCCATCTATGGCGGCACCGCGACGGCGGCGTGAAACTGCCGTGACGGCTACGGCAAGCCGACAGGGACTAAGCGGGCGTCCCTATCGCGACTGGGTATCGATGGGCACGCAATTGGTCCGGCCGGAAAGCACGCAATCCTCTATTTTTTCATTGGCATAAAGTTCGTGCGCCAAAATCCAGCCGACCACGAACAGCAACACGACGACGCCCAGCGCGACCAACGGACCGCGCCGGCTTGGATTTTGCTGGTCGCTGTCAGCCATGCATGGGTTCGCGGCAAATGACTGTAAGTCTCTGATATTTATGGCGAGCCCGCGGGGATTTGAACCCCGGACCCCGTGATTAAAAGTCACGTGCTCTACCGACTGAGCTACGGGCTCGCTTGACTGATCAATATACGCAATACCGCCCTGCTTTACCAGCCGGGTACGCCTCTGGCGCGCTTTTTCGCGTCAGCTTTTGCTAGATTGGGTCGAACTGCGGCCGGGTGAGCCGCATAACGAGGACGTTGCCGATGCCGATCGTCAATCGCGTCGCCGACTTGCACAACGAGATCAGCGCATGGCGGCGGGATTTTCACGCCCATCCGGAGCTGCGCTACGACGTGCATCGCACGGCGGCGTCGGTCGCCGACAAGCTCAAAAGCTTCGGCTGCGATGAAGTCGTGCCCGGCATCGGCCGCACCGGCGTGGTCGGCGTCATTCGCGGCCGCAAGCCCGGCAAGAAAGTCGTCGGGCTGCGCGCCGACATGGATGCGCTGCCGATCGAGGAGGAAACCGGCCTGCCGTACAAATCGACGGTGCCCGGCAAGATGCATGCCTGCGGCCATGACGGCCACACCGCGATGCTGCTCGGCGCCGCCAAATATCTCGCCGAGACGCGCAACTTCGCCGGCACCGCGGTGGTGATCTTCCAGCCGGCGGAGGAGGGCGGCGCCGGCGCTGCTGGCGATGATCAAGGACGGCCTGATCAGCCGCTTCGGCATCGAGGAAGTCTACGGCATGCACAATTATCCGGGCCTGCCGGTCGGCGAATTCGCCATCCGTCCGGGCGCCGATGATGGCGGCGGCCGACCACATCGAGATCGAGCTCGAAGGCAAGGGCGGCCACGCGGCGCGGCCGCATCTTGCCGATCGACACGATTCTGGTCGGCGCCCAGATCATCAATCAGCTGCAGTCGATCGTGGCGCGCAATGTCGATCCGCTGGAGGCGGCCGTGGTGTCGATCTGCATGTTCCAGGCCGGCCATACCGACAACGTCATCCCGCAGCACGCCAAGCTGCGCGGCACGGCGCGC
This sequence comes from uncultured Alphaproteobacteria bacterium, assembly GCA_963823225.1. GTDB lineage: Bacteria > Pseudomonadota > Alphaproteobacteria > Rhizobiales > Xanthobacteraceae > BOG-931. The sequence continues at coordinate 1,308,930 of CAWGKM010000003.1, forward strand.
AGCCTGACGCAAAGAGGTCGGCGAACTTCTGCACCAGCGCATCAACGAAGTGGTCGAGGGCACCGCGCAGCTTTACGGCGCCAACGGCCGAAGATCACCTACACCAACGGCTATCCGGTGCTGGTGAACCACGAGCGGCAGACGGAGTTTGCCGCCGACGTCGCGCGCGAAATCGCCGGCAACGACAAGGTCGATACCGACGTGGCGCCGGTGATGGGCGCGGAGGATTTCGCCTTCATGCTGGCACGAGCGGCCGGGCGCCTTCATCTTCGTCGGCAACGGCGACAGCGCGGGGCTGCATCACCCGGCTTACGATTTCAACGACGAGACGATCCCGGTCGGCACGTCCTATTGGGTGCGGCTCGCGGAAACCGCGCTGAAGGGGTGAGCCGCTACTGCGCCGTTTCGACGTTGTCGGCGGGAAGCTTCGGCGGCTCGGCCATGACTTTGGTGATGACCTGCTTGGCGACTGCGGCAACAGATCGGCCGCCTTGGCTCCGATGGTGGTTCCGATCTTGGCCTCGACGCCGCGCCAATAAGCGAAGCTGTTGAACCGGGTGCCTTCGATCGTGGCGAGCCGACCGCGGCCAGGAACGGCAGGCTCTGCACCACCAGCACGAAGGCAAAAATATTGATCTCGTGGACCTGCTTGTAATTGGTGACGACGAGCGTGAGTCGCGCCGACCAGCAGCAGCGCGGCGATCACCGCCTCCCAGAAGGCCGGGAAATCGGGACCCTTGCGCGAGCTGCCGCCCTTGGCGGTGCGCAGGAACGGCATGCGTTCGTGGATCACGCCGATGCCGACCGCGCGCGCCACCGTCCATTGCACCGCCATGGCGGCGCAGACCGCGCCCAGCATTTGGCCGATCGAGGCGCGCACCCGCAGCCGGTAGAGCGCGACGAAATGGGCGACCGACACCGTAAAGGCGGCAATGATCGGGATGGTGAGGATGCGATCGGGCACCGCGATATTGGCGAAGGCGACGAACGGCACCCAGAGGATATTCAACAGCGCAACGACGACGCCGATCGCGTCCGAGCCCAGCCAATTGAGCCAGCCGATGCCGTATTCGCGCTTCTGCTCGCGCGTCAGCCCGTCGACCCACGGCAGCAGCTGCCGCCAATGCTTGCGCACCAGCTGGAAGCCGCCGAAAGCCCAGCGATGGCGCTGCCGCTTATAGGCTTCGAACGTGTCGGGCAGGAGCCCGTGGCCGTAGCGCCGGTTGGTGTAATGCGCGAGCCAGCCGTGCTCGAGCATGCCGAGGCCGAGATCGGTGTCCTCGACGATGGTGTCGCTCGACCAGCCGCCGGCGCTTTCGATCGCGGCGCGGCGGATCAGGCACATCGTGCCGTGCATGATGATGGCGTTGATCTCGTTTCGCTGCACCATGCCGATGTCGAAGAAGCCGGCATATTCGGCGTTCATGGCGGCATGCATCAGCGAGCGGTCGCCGTCGCGATGGTCCTGCGGCGATTGGACGAAGCCGACGTGCGGATCGGCGAACAGCGGCACCAGATCCTTCAGCCAGTCCGCTTCGACGACGTAATCGGCATCGATGCTGCCGATGATTTCGGCGTCGGCTGCGGTATGCGCGAGCGCCACGCGCAACGCGCCGGCTTTGTAGCCGACGAGGTTCTCGACTCTGACGAATTTGAAGCGCTCGCCGAGCGCGCGGCAATGGTCCTCGACCGGCCGCCACAGCGCCGGATCGGGCGTGTTGTTGATCACCAGCACGCATTCGAGGTTCGGATAATCGAGCCGCGCCACGGCATCGAGCGTCGCCTTGAGCATGTCCGGCGGCTCGCAACAGGCCGGGATATGGATCGACACTTTCGGCGCGAAGGCTCGGCCGGCACCAGCGGCGGCGAATTGGCGAGCCGGCGCGGCGGACGGCCGAAGGCGATCGCCGCAATCTCCTCGAGGCGCGACAGCGCGATGGCGACCAGCGGCACCAGAAGCACAATGCCAAAGCCGAGCGCGAAGGCCGCGCCGGGCACGAAATAATGGCCCTTCCAGAAGGCGACGATGGCGGCGAACCAGGCGCCGACCGCATTGGCGGATACCGCGAGCAACAGCGCTTGGGTGACGCTCACCCCGGCCATGGCGAGGATCGGCAAGCGACAACAGCAGCCCGAACAGGACGGCAAGCCCGGCGCGCTTGATGTAATCGGGATCGGTGATCGGGCCGGTCCAGGAGAATTTGGCCTCCCGGGCGGCGTCGAATATGCCCCAATAGGGGCCGACGCCGCCTTCCATGGTCTTCCACGGCTGGTCGATGGCTTCGACGATGTTGTAGTCGATGCCGTAGGCCTCGGCGCGGGTGACGAAATCGCGCAACACCTCGGCCTGTTCGATGCGGCCGGGATTGGCTTCGTGGAAATTGTAGCCGGCGCTCGGCCAGCCGAATTCGGCGATCACGATGCGCTTGCCGGGGTGCATCTGGCGCAGCTTGTCGTAGAACTCGATGGTGTGGTCGACCGCGTGCGAGGCGTCGAAGCCTTCCCAGTAGGGCAGGATGTGCGCGGCAATGAAATCGACGGCCGAGGCGAGTTCGGGATGATCGATCCAGACCGTCCAGATTTCTCCCGTTGTTACAGGGACTGGGCTCGATCGCTTCACCCTTTGGATGAGCTTGATAAGGTCGTCGAACGCTCATTTCCGCGCGCAGCGTCGTCTCGTTACCGACGACGATGGCGTTGACATTGCTGTAGTGGCGGGCGAGTTCGAGGGCCGAGCGGATTTCCCGCTCATTGCGGGCCTGCGTCCTTGTCGATCCAGGCGCCGACGGTGACTTTGAGGCCGAACTCCGCCGCGATCGGCGGTACTAACTCGGCGCCGCCGGTCGCCGAATAGGTCCGGATCGCGCGCGTATAGGGCGCAATGGCCTTGAGATCGGCGCGGATTTGCTCGGCCGTCGGACGGGCGCCGTAGTCGGGATGCTGGGAGTCGGCAAACGGCGAGTAGGAGATGCTGGCGAGCTGACCGGTGAAATCCGGAGCTGTTCCTTCCGGTCTCAGCAGAGCCCATAAGCCGGCATGCACGCACGCTACGAGCGCGAGCACGGCAGCGACGGTGCGCATGGACTTCTAACCAAGCGGGGCGAACCACACAGGCCCGAACCTGCCCCCAGGTTCGACGATGGTCGTAAGGATGAGGCAACCTTGCGAGCGGCAATAGCTAAGTTAACGCCGCGCAATGGCAAATTCAAGACAACAACGCGCGAGCGGCGCCAATGCGACGCGCCGAGGGCGGTTTTCAGGAATGGCGCGGCGCTAACGCGTCGTGGTCGGGCTTGGTGCGGCCGCCGCAGACGACGGTAAATCCTGCCGCGACGGGTTGATCCAGCAGGCCTGCACCCGTCCGTTCAAGCTATCGGCGGCCTTGGGATCGATGTTGTTGGAATGCAACACCAGGCAGCGGAAAGCGGCTTGAATATGGCCGCTCGGGCAACCGAACCGGTCGTAAAGATCGAGATGACGGAAAGCGGTATCGAGATCGTCGCGCCAAAGCAGGCTGACCACCCGGCGACCGAGCCAGACGCATTCCGGATTGCCGGCCGGTCCGCTGAGCGCGCGCTGGGCCTCGGCGTATTCGTCGATCTTGTGGGCTTCCTTGGCGGCGTCCTGGCTGGCCGGGCTTTGCTGCTCCGCGGGGTTCGGATTGTTGCTCTGCGCCAGAGCCGAAGGGATCAGCGGGGCAACGGGAGTCGCGGCGAACCAGGCGGCAACACACAGTCCGCCGACAACGCTGAGTACTCGATACGCCATGATTCCCTTGGATTTGCTGGGCCAATTGAGCCGGTAAGACGGACGTTCCCCCGAACCTATCGGTCGCCTTCTTGGCCACCGGATTGGGCCGTTATTGCGGCGACCGTTCCGGAAATAGCCTGCGAGAGAACACCCTAACTGCGTGCATTTGTCCAGCGTGCACGGCGCGAACTATCCGGGCTTGCCGCGGCGTGCTTGGCATCGCCTTTCGGCAAGGCTAATGCGAAACGGTGTCTGCCCCCCGCGACGGAAATTCCATCGGCGCAGCGCTTGCGCATTTTGGCCTCACCGCGCTCGCGATCGCCGCGGCGTGGTGGTGGCTCGGCGCGCCGGTTCGGCTGCCGCCGTCCCCGCTCGCCGCGGGCGGCAAGCTTTATTGCGTGTCTTATGCGCCGTTTCGCGCCGACCAGGATCCGCTGATCGAAAACACCCGTGTCGACGCACAGCAGATCGACGAAGATCTTACTTTATTGTCGCGCTACACCGATTGCGTGCGCACTTATTCGATCGAGAACGGCCAGGACCAAATCGCCGCGATCGCGCAACGGCACGGCATGAAAGTGCTGCAGGGCATTTGGCTGTCCAACAAGGCGGAGCGCAACCGCCGGCAGATCGCAACCGCCGTCGGGCTCGCCAAACAGTTTCCCGACGTTATTTCCGCCATCGTCGTCGGCAACGAAGTGCTGCTGCGCGGCGATTTGTCGGACACCGACCTCAGCGCCCTTATCCGCGACGTCAAGGCGCAGGTCACGCAGCCCGTTACCTATGCCGACGTTTGGGAATACTGGCTGCGCTATGCCGAGCTGAAAAATGCGGTCGATTTCGTCACCGTCCACATCTTGCCTTACTGGGAGGATTTCCCGCTGCCGGCCTCGCTGGCCGCCGCCCATGTCGATGCCATCCGCAAACGCGTCGCCGCCGCCATTCCCAACAAGGAGATCGTGATCGGCGAATTCGGCTGGCCGAGCCAGGGCCGCATGCGCGAGGCGGCGCGACCGTCGCCGACGAACCAGGCACGCGCGATCGCCGAGACCGTGGCGCTGGCGCAGCGCGAGAATTTCCGCCTCACCGTCATCGAGGCCTTCGACCAACCCTGGAAGCGCCAGCTTGAAGGCGCGACCGGCGGCTATTGGGGCGTTTTCGACCGCGCCACGGCGGCGCCGAAATTCAGTTTCAGCGGCGTCGTGTCCGATCACCCGCATTGGCCGATGCAGGCTGCCGCGGGAATCCTGCTTGCCGGGCTTACCTTCGCAAGCGCTTGGCTGGCCGGCCGCGGTAAGGATGCGCCGCCACTGTTTTGGCCGCGGATTGTCGCGCTCGCGTTCCCCGCTTGTGTGTTGTTCGGCTGGACGCTCGAACGCCTGCCGATCGACAGTTTCGGCGCGGGCGGCTGGCTGCGCTCGCTCGCCTTCGCGCTCACCGCCGCCGCCGCGCCGGTCGCCTGCGCGGCCGGCTGCGCGGCGGGCCGGATGCAGCCGACGTTCGCCGCGGTGCTCGGCCGCTCGGACCGCTCGGGCGGTGCGCGCGATGCATTGAACGTCGCGCTCGGCACAACCTTGATCGCGCTCACCGTGCTTTCGCTGCAAACGGCGCTGGGCCTGGTATTCGACCCGCGCTACCGCGATATCCCGTTCGCGCCGCAAAGCGCGGCCGCGATCCCGTTTTTGGTCCTGATGATTTCGGCGCCGCGCCAGTTTGGCAAGCGCGCGGCGGCTGAAACTTTTGCCGCGGCCGCGCTGGCGGCCTCGGCCGTCTATATCGCGCTCAACGAAACCTTCGCCAATTGGCAGGCCATCTGGCTGTGTGCCGGCCTGATCGGGCTCGCCGTTAATCTATCGCGGGCGCGGAACGCGCCAGGCTGAGGATCAACAGCCCCGCGGCGAGCGCCGAGAGATCGGCATTATGCAGCACGATGCCGAAGCCGGCCGCGGCAAGCGCAAGCGATACCAGCACGATCGAGGGCCGCAACAGGTTGAGCAGCGCGGCCGCCAGCGCCGCGGCGCCGAACACCTCATGATTGAACAGCACGATCGCCAGCCGGAACGTACCGCACAGCCAGGTTTTCAATCCAGCCTGACAGGCGAGCTCGACGTTTAAATTTTCGATCGCCATGTAGCGAATGTACATCGCCTGGCCGACCGACAGAAAGGCGACGATCAGAAGCCAGTTGGTCTGGCGTGCGGTCGGCAGAAAAAGCGGTCGGCGCATGATTGCCTCGGCTCACACTGTGTCAGCAGCGCTCATTTTGGTGAGTACGCTACGGGTCACGCATGTACCTCGCCCAGAACGCGGATACGACCTTGCACGCGATTGCGCGGCTTGTCCCTAATGGTGATATCGACGTCCTGGCCAAGCGCCGTAAGAAGCCGCATCAGGCGCTCGCTGGAGAAGTTCGCGAGCCGGCCGTTCAAGAGCGCCGATACTTTGGGTTGATCGATGCCCATGATCGTGGCTGCGGCAACCTGAGTGAGACGTCGGCGCTTGATGACGTGCCTAATGTGACTAGTGAGCTGCGCCTTGGTCAGTTCTTCCTGGGGCTCCGGTAAACCCATGTCGGCGAACACGTTGCCGCTACTCGGCGTCACCGGAATTTGCGATTTTCGCTTTTTGACCATTGTTCGTAGTCCTCTCTAGCCCGTTTGAGTCGACGGTCGATCAAGTCCAGTTCGGCCAATGCCTCGTTTGGATTTCTTCTGAAAGGCGTGCAGCACATAGACTGCCTTGGCGAAGCGAACCGTGTAGACGGCGCGGAAAGTGTCGCCATCGAAGTCGTCCACAATTTCCAGCACACCGGCACCGCCAAATCCTCGCAGTGGCTTCGCGTAGGGCGCCTTGCGGCCGATCTGTGCTTCCCAAAGAGCGCCGCCGACCCGTCGCCGCACCTCATTCGGGAAGCCGCTCAGGTCCTCCTTGATGCTGGCGACCCAGCGCACCGGCTTCGCTTGGTCTACGCCGGGCGGCGCTGCCATGTCCTTCAGCCTCTCCGCAATCTATGCCAGTTCAAGCATAGATTCAAGCCTTGCGCTGAGGGTGGTCAAATCGGCCGCGACCGATCAACAGCCACTCACCGCGCCGCCAGGTGCTGACCGTCGAAAATCGTCGGCTGGCAGAACAGCCCGACCAATGCGAGCGAGGCACAGAGCTTCGTTGCCGCCGCGGCCTCCGCAAACGGCCCGGCCACCAGCCGCAACTCGACCCGATTGGCGTGCGGAACTTCTTTGACGCTGACGATGGGCTCCAAACCCGCAAAAAGCTGCGGGTGGGCGGTGCGGATCGTCGTCCAGCGCGCGCGCAACGCCTCGATGGTCAGCCCGCTGCCGATGTCGACGCCATATTCGGTCCGCGGCAATGCCGGGCCCGCAGCCTCGGCCGGCGGCGTCGTATCCGGCGGCGCGGCGGTGACAGCCTGCGGCATTGCCACGGGCGGGACGATAGCGGCGGTCGCCGCCGTGGCGGCCACGCTCGGACCGGCCTCGGAGTGCTGCGCCGCGTTGGCCGCTTCGATCTGTTTGGTTATCGAGCCCGTTACATCGTCCATATCGTGCTCGACGGCGGCGAGCCGCGTCTTGATCTGTTCGTCGCTGGCGCTGAGCCCGCGCACGGCTTCGGCAAGCCGCTGCGTTTCGGCCGTCGCGTCGGAGGAGCGCGTCGCGACCTGGGCGAGGCCGCCGCCGTGGTGGAGGACAGCCGCCATCCGCTGCACGCCAACGGGGCTGCGGCTCGTCAACGCCGCGATCAGCAAGGCGCCGGCGGCCGTGGCGCCCCAGACCGTCAAACGCCGAAGCCCCGCCATGGTGAAGGTCTTCTTCGCCTCGGCGCTGTTGGCCTCGGCGCGTTTCGCAGCAGCACTTTTCGCAGCAGCGCTTTTCGGAAGAACTCTTGGCGGTTCCGCTTTCACAGCTTCGGCGAGATCGAGCATGCTGTGCCCCGGCAGGTTCGCGAGACGAATCAGTGTTAAAAACCTAGCAGATTCTGTCGTTTGGGACTTCAGATCGGGCGCTTGCACCCGTATGGCACCGTTTGCCTCGCCGAATTCTTTAGCTTTCGGCGAGAGTCTTGCTCGGCTAAGAGAGCGCCGCGGAGGCGCGATGAAACCTCGGAACTGCCTTGCGATCGTGCTGGCGGCCGGCGAAGGCACCCGAATGTATTCGGTGCGGCCCAAAGTCCTGCACACGATCGCCGGCAAGACACTGCTCGCGCACGTCCTCGAAGCGGTCGCCAAAGCCGGCGTGACGTCCACGGCCATCGTCATCGGCCCCAGTCAGGACGACGTGGCCGCCGAAGTCAGGCGCCTGATGCCAGATGCCGGCATCTTCGTGCAAAAGGAGCGGCGCGGCACGGCGCATGCGGTGCTGGCCGCGAAATCGGCGATCGAAACCCGGCCGGACGATATCCTGATCGTTTATGCCGACACGCCGCTCATCCGGCCGGCGACACTGGCGCGGTTACGCGCGGCGCTTGCCGGCGGCGCCGTCGTCGCGGTGCTGGGATTTCGGCCGTCCGATCCGGCGGGCTACGGACGTCTCATCATCGAGGGCGACGCGCTTATCGCCATCCGCGAGGACGCCGATGCGAGCGCCGCCGAACGCGCCAACAAGCTCTGCAACGGCGGTATCATGGCGTTTGCCGGCGACAGCGCGCTTGCCATACTGGAGCGGATCGGCGACCGCAATCGCAAGAGCGAATTTTATCTGACCGATGCGGTCGAGATCGCGCGCGGCATGAAGCTTCGCGCGGTGGCGGTCGAATCCGAGGAGGACGACGTGCGCGGCATCAATACGAAAGGCCAGCTCAGCGAAGCCGAAGCGGTGGCGCAGCAGCGCCTGCGTCGCGCGGCGCTCGACGCCGGCGTCACGCTGGTTGCGCCGGAGACGGTGTTTCTATCCGCCGATACCAAATTCGGCCGCGACGTCGTGGTCGAGCCCTATGTGGTGTTCGGCGAGAAGGTGACGGTGGAAGACGGCGCGGTCATTCATTCGTTCTCGCACCTGGTCGGCGCGCATGTCGGCAAGGGCGTCTCGGTCGGGCCGTTCGCCCGGCTGCGGCCGGGCACGCGGCTCGGCGACGGCTCGCGCATCGGCAATTTCGTCGAGGTCAAGGAGGCGGTGGTGGAAGCCGGCGCGAAGGCCAATCACTTGAGCTATATCGGCGATGCCTTGGTTGGCGCCAATGCCAATGTCGGGGCCGGCACCATCACCTGCAATTACGACGGCGCCGCCAAGCACCGCACGACGATCGGCAAGGATGCTTTCATCGGCTCGAACTCGGCGCTGGTCGCGCCGGTCGAGATCGGCGAGGGTGCCTATATCGGTTCCGGCTCGGTGATTACGGAAAACGTGCCGGCGCACGCGCTGGCGTTGGCGCGCGGGCGCCAAACCATTAAGGAAGGTTGGGCAACGCGCTTGCGCGGATTGAAATCGCTCGGCAAAAAGACGCGGCATTCGCGCGACTGAGCGGCCGCCGCGGACTATGTCACGAAGCGAAAACTAACTTGATTGTCGCGGTTTAAATGGTTGCGCTTTAACGGTTACCGACGCGCCGGCCCGCGCTGCGGCGCCGTCTTGAGGGGAACTTTCAGCGGAATGTGCGGCATTATCGGAATCATTGGGCGCGAGCCGGCGGCGCCGCAGCTCATCGACGCGCTCAAGCGCCTCGAATATCGCGGCTACAATTCCGCGGGCGTCGCCACGCTGGAAGGCGGCAAGCTCACGCGGCGCCGCGCCGAGGGCAAGCTCAAGAACCTCGAAACCAGGCTGGCCCGCGAGCCGCTTGCCGGAACGATCGGCATCGGTCACACCCGCTGGGCGACGCACGGCCGGCCGACCGAGAACAATGCGCATCCGCACGCGACCGAAAAACTGGCGGTCGTGCACAACGGCATCATCGAAAATTTCAGCGAGCTGCGGCGCGAATTGCAAGCCAAGGGCGTCAAATTCGCGACCGATACCGATACCGAAGTCATCGCGCACCTTGTCACCGAGGAGATGAAGCGCGGCGCGTCCGCCGTGGCCGCGGTCAAGGCGGCGTTGCCGCGATTGCGCGGCGCATTCGCGCTCGCCTTTTTGTTTGCCGGCGAGGACGATCTGCTGATCGGCGCCCGCCAAGGCTCGCCGCTCGCCGTCGGCTTCGGCAATGGCGCGATGTATATCGGCTCCGATGCGATCGCGCTCGCTCCGTTCACCGATACGGTCAGCTATCTGGAGGACGGCGATTGGGTCATCGTCACCCGCGAGAGCGCGGAAATTCACGACCGGGCCGGCAAAATCGTGCATCGCGCCGTGCTCAAATCGCAGGCCTCGGTGATGCTCATCGATAAGGGCAACCATCGCCATTTTATGGCGAAGGAGATTCACGAGCAGCCCGAAGTCGTCGGCCATACGCTGGCGAATTATCTCGATATGGCGGGCGGGCGCGTGGCGTTGCCTTTTGAATTGCCGTTCGATTTCCGCGCGCTCAACCGTATTTCGATCGCCGCCTGCGGCACCGCCTATTATGCCGGCATGGTCGCGCGCTACTGGTTCGAGCATTTCGCGCATTTGCCGGTCGAGGTCGATATCGCGTCCGAGTTCCGCTATCGCGACGTGCCGCTCCGCGCCGGCGAGCTTGCGATCCTAGTCTCGCAATCGGGCGAAACGGCGGACACACTGGCGTCGCTGCGCTATGCGCGCGCGCATAAGCAACACGTGCTTTCGATCGTCAACGTGCCGACGTCGAGCATCGCGCGCGAGAGCGACGTCGTCATGCCGACGCTTGCCGGACCGGAAATCGGCGTGGCGTCCACCAAGGCGTTTACCTGTCAGTTGGCGGCTCTTGCCGCGCTGGTGATCGCCGCCGGCCGCGCCCGCGGCGTGCTCGGCGCCGGCGACGAAAAAGCGCTGGTGCAGGCGCTGATCGAGGTGCCGCGTCATTTGAACGAGGCGTTGGCGCTCGAACCGCAGATCGAGCAAATCGCGCGCGATCTGGCCAAAAGCCGCGACGTACTTTATCTCGGCCGCGGCACCAGCTTCCCGATCGCGCTCGAAGGCGCGCTGAAATTGAAGGAAATCTCCTACATCCACGCCGAGGGCTATGCGGCGGGCGAGCTCAAGCATGGCCCGATCGCGCTCATCGACGAGAACATGCCGGTCATCGTGATCGCGCCGCACGACAAAGTGTTCGAGAAAACCGTTTCCAACATGCAGGAAGTCGCCGCGCGCGGCGGCCGGCTCATCCTGATGACCGATGCCAAAGGCGCCAAGGCGGCGCATGCCGCCGACGGTCAGCCGGTGGCGACGCTGACTTTGCCCGCCGTCGACGCCGCGGTGGCGCCGCTCATTTATGCCGTGCCGGTGCAGCTGTTGGCCTATCACACCGCCGTCGTCATGGGCACCGATATCGATCAGCCGCGTAATCTCGCCAAATCTGTGACCGTTGAATAGTTCGGTGACGGTGGAATAGGCGCCGCGACGGCGTTGTGCAAATCGCGGCCGCGCTCGTATATACTTTCGGCAGAGGGCAAGAGCGGGCGAACCGACGATGAACGACAACAATCAAAACCCGAGACCGTCCGGGAGCGCAATTAAATCTTCGGGCCTGATGAGCCGCATCCGCACCTATTTCTTGACCGGCTTGATCGTCGCCGGACCGGTCGCGGTGACGTTGTGGCTGATCTGGTGGTTCGTCACCTGGGTCGACAATCTGGTGCGCCCGATCATTCCGGTGGCGTACCGGCCGGAGACCTACCTGCCGGTCAAGATTCCGGGCACCGGCCTGATCGTCGCCTTTGTGGCGTTGACGCTGCTCGGATTCCTCACCGCCAATTTGATCGGGCGGCGGCTCGTCGCCTTCGGCGAGAGCCTATTGAGCCGCATGCCGATCGTGCGGCCGATCTACCGCACCGCGAAGCAGATTTTCCAGACGCTGTTCTCCAGCTCCGGATCGAGCTTTCGCCACGTCGGACTGGTCGAGTTCCCGTCGCCGGGCATGTGGTCGCTGGTGTTTCTGACGCAGGCGCCGAGCGCGGATATCGCGGCGCGCCTGCCGGCGAGCGAACACGTGTCGGCGTTCCTGCCGTGCACGCCGAATCCGACCACCGGATTTTTCTTCTACGTGCCGCGGCGCGACGTGATCGATCTCGACATCACCGTCGAGGAGGCGATGCAGCTCATCATGTCCGCCGGCATCATTCAGCCCGGCGGCGAAGCTAAAGACCAACTGGCGAGCCTTGCCGCAACCGCTCGCGCCGCGCAGGCCGCGCGCAAGGTCGAACCGACCGCGGCGAAGTGAGCCGCTTCACCCCGCCCCCAACAGCCTGATCGCCTCGTCGCGCGCGAACAGATAAAGCAGGTCGCGCAGCGCTTGGCCGCGCGGGGATTTCAGCTTTGCATCGCGCGCCAGCACCAGCGTCGCGTCGTCTTTCGCTGCTGTTAGCAGCTTACTGTGAACCCCGATCTGGGCGATGTGGAAGCCGGGCTCGCCGCTCTGGCGCGTGCCGAGCACGTCGCCCTCGCCGCGCAGCCGTAAATCTTCCTCGGCGATGCGGAAGCCGTCGTCGGTCTCGCGCAGGATGGCGAGGCGGGCTTTCGCGGTCGGCCCGAGCGGCGCCCGGTACAGAAGTATGCAGGTCGAGCGCTCGGCGCCGCGGCCGATGCGGCCGCGCAATTGATGCAATTGCGCGAGCCCGAAGCGCTCGGCGTGCTCGATCACCATGACGCTTGCTTGCGGCACGTCGACGCCGACTTCGATCACCGTCGTCGCCACGAGCAACCGCGTTTCGCCGTTGGCGAATCGCTCCATGGCGCGATCCTTATCGGGCCCGCGCATGCGGCCATGCACGATGTCGACCGCCTCGCCGAAGCGCTGCTGCAAGGCGGCGTAACGTTCCTCGGCGGCGGCCAAATCGACGCTTTCGGATTCCTCGACCAGCGGACAGACCCAATAGACGCGCCGGCCGTCGTCGAGCGCGCGCTTGACCGCGTCGATCACCTCGGCAAGGCGCGACAACGGCACGGCGCGGGTATCGACCCTTTGCCGGCCCGCCGGCTTCTCCCGCAGTTCGGAAACGTCCATGTCGCCGAAATAGGTCAACACCAATGTGCGCGGAATCGGCGTCGCCGTGAGCACCAGAAGATCGACGGCATCGCCCTTGCGCGCCAAAGCCAGCCGCTGATGCACGCCGAAGCGGTGCTGCTCGTCGACGATCGCCAAAGCGAGATCGGCAAACGCGACGTTTTCCTGGAACAGAGCATGCGTGCCGACGACGAGATCGATATCGCCCGCCGCCAGCGCGGAGAGAATTTCCTCGCGCTCGCGGCCGCGCTCGCGCCCGGTGAGGATGGCGAGCCGGATGGCGGCGGCGCGGGCGAGCGGCGCGATGGTCGCAAAATGCTGGCGCGCCAGGATTTCGGTCGGCGCCATGAACGCCGCCTGACGGCCGGCCTCGATCACCTGGGCCGCGGCGATCAGCGCGACCACGGTCTTGCCCGCGCCGACGTCGCCGTGCAGGAGCCGCAGCATGCGCTGCGGCTGCGCCAGATCGGCGACGATGTCGGCGACCGCGCGCGTTTGCGACGGCGTGAGCGAATAGGGCAGCGCCGCGGCGATGCGGGCGCGCAAGCGGCCCTCGGCGGCGCTGCCGCGGCCGGCGCGGGCGCGCATATGCGCGCGCAACAGCGCGAGCGCCAGCTGGCTTGCCAGCAATTCGTCGTAAGCGAGCCGTGACCACGCCGGGCTTTGCGGGTCGATATCCTCGGGCGCCGCGGGACAATGGATGCGCCGCAACGCCTCGGCAAAGCTCGGATAGGCGTTGCGCGCAAGCCAGGCCGGATCCTGCCATTCCGGCAATATCGGCAGCCGTTCCAGCGCGGCATCGAGCGCCTTGCGCAGCTGGTTCGGATGCAGCCCTTCGGTGAGCGGATAGACCGGGTCGATCAGCGGCAGCCGCGCCAAACCTTCCGCGTCGACCACGCGGTCGGGATGCACCATCTGCAAATGCCCGTCGTAGAACGTCGCGGTGCCGGAGACGTAGCGCAGCGCGCCCTCGGGCAACAGCTTTTGCAGATAATCCGCCCGCGCGTTGAAATAGGTGATGGTCAGCGTGTTGGTGTCGTCGCTGGTGTCGATGTTGTAGGGCACGCGCGGCCGGTTCGGCGGCGGCGGCCGGTGCCGGTCGACGGTGACTGCCACCGTCACCACCGTGTCGGGCTTAACCTCGCTGAGTTTCGGCTGATTGCGGCGGTCGACGAAACCGGTCGGCAGATGAAACAGGAGATCGATGACGCGGGCGGGCTCGCCGTCGCGCCCGATCAGACGGCCGAACAGTTTCTCCAGCTTCGGCCCGACGCCGGGCAGGGCGGAGAGCGACGCAAACAGCGGATTGAGGATCGGCGGGCGCATGAAGCCATCCTATACTGTCATCATCCGCCAACGGGTCCGGCCTTTTGGCCGGCCCGATGACAGGCTCCGGCGGATGATCCAGTAATCAGTGAATTATGAGGGCTTGGCGATTACTGGATGGCCCGCTTGCGCGGACCATGACAATTACAATGTCGGTCGCTATATACGCCTCGCCCGGCTGCGTCCGGGCTTTTGGCGTTTGGCAAAGGCTTTAGAACGACGATGACCGAACGATCGAGCGAGGGACTGGACGTGCGGCGCCGCAAGCTGTTGTTCCGGGCGTGGCGGCGCGGCGTGCGCGAGATGGATTTGATCGTCGGCCGCTTCGCCGACGCCTATATCGACAAATTCGACGACGGCGCGCTTGAGGATTTCGAGCGCCTGATCGAAGTGCCCAATGCCGACCTTTATGGCTGGGTGGTCGGCGATCGAAGCGTTCCGGCAAACCATGACACCGCGGTGCTCCACCAGCTCGTCGGTTTTCATGCGCAAAACTTTCAAGCTCAAGCCGGGGCGGGGCCGAAGCGTCCAAAGGGTCCAAAGGGGCCGAAGGGTCCAAAACTTCGATGACGGCGCCGTCGCCGCTACCGGCGAAATCGCCCGGCGAGCGGCTATCGCCCGGCCGGCCGCTGACGCTAGCCGGCATTGCCGACGGCGCCGAAGGGCTCGTTATTGCGGACCTCGCCCGTTCCATCGCGGCCGGCAACAAAAATCCGCCGGCGATTTCGCTCGCGGTGGTCTGCCGCGACGGCGCCCGCCTGGCGATGGTCTCGCGCGCGTTAAACTTCTTCGCTCCCGACATCGAGGTGTTGGAGTTCCCGGCCTGGGATTGTCTGCCCTACGACCGGGTTTCACCGCACGCCGCCGTGGTGGCGGCGCGCATGATGACGCTCGCGCGATTGGCGCGCGTAACGAGCCGCGACCATCCGGCCGTGCTGCTGACCACGGTCAATGCCGTGCTGCAGCGCGTGCCGGCGCGGGAATTGATCGCCAAACAATCGCTCGCGGCCGCGCCGGGCAACGTGCTGCCGATGGCCGGCATTACCCAATGGCTCGAACTCAACGGCTTTAATCGCGCCGCCACCGTCCGCGAGGCCGGCGATTATGCGGTGCGCGGCGGCATTATCGATTTGTTCGCGCCCGGCATGGACGCGCCGGTGCGGCTCGATTTTTTCGGCGACACGCTGGAAACGATCCGCAGCTTCGATCCCGAGACGCAACGCACCACGGCCGAGCTGCGCGCGCTCGATCTGGTGCCGATGGCGGAGTTTCAGCTCACCGCCGACACCATCCGGGCCTTCCGCACCGGCTACGTGGCGGCGTTCGGCGCGGCGGGACCCGACGACGTGCTCTACGAAGCGGTGAGCGAAGGCCGCCGCCACGCCGGCATGGAGCATTGGCTGCCGCTGTTCCATAAAAAAATGGCGACGTTATTCGATTATGTCGAGGCAAGCCCGATCGCGCTCGAGCCGCTGGCGGAGGAAGCCGCTCACGAGCGCCTCATCCAGATCGCCGATTATTATCAGGCCCGCAAGGACGCGCTCGATCAGTTCGGCGCCGGCGCGCCGTATAAGCCGCTGCCGCCGGAGCGGCTCTATCTCGCCGAGGACGAGTGGCGCCAACGGCTGGAACGATCGGCGCTGGCGCGGCTCACTCCGTTCGCACCGCCGGACGCGGCGGCCGAAGTCGTCGACGTCGGCGCCCATGCCGGCCGCAACTTCGCCGCCGAGCGGAACATGCCCGGCGCCAATGTGTTCGAGGCGGTCACCAAGCACGTCAATGCGCTGCAAGCCGCCGGCAAGCGCGTTGCCATCGCGCTGTGGAGCGAAGGCTCGCGCGAACGCATGGCGCACGTGCTGGCCGAGCACGGGCTCCTCAACCTCACCCCGGTCGCGTCGTGGCCGGCCGCGCTCAGTCTGCCGCGCCACGCCGTCGCGCTCGCGGTGCTCGGCATCGAGACCGGTTTCGCCACCGCCGACGGCGCGCTCATTACCGAGCAGGACATTTTGGGCGAGCGGCTGATCCGCGCCCGGCGGCAAGGCAAGCGCGCGGAAAATTTCATCGCCGAAGTGACGAGTCTCGCCGCGGGCGACCTCGTCGTCCATGTCGATCACGGCATCGGCCGATTCACCGGGCTACGCGCGATCGAGGCGGCGGGCGCGCCGCACGACTGCCTGGAAATCCACTATGCCGGCGGCGACAAATTATTTTTGCCGGTCGAGAACATCGAACTGTTGTCGCGCTACGGCTCGGAAGAGGCCGGCGCCGAACTCGACCGGCTCGGCGGCAGCGCCTGGCAATTGCGCAAGGCGCGGATGAAAAACCGCATCCGCGAAATCGCCGGCGAACTGATCAAGGTCGCCGCCGAGCGGCAGCTTCGCGAGGCACCGCGTCTTGCGGTCGGCTCCGGCCTCTACGACGAATTCTGCGCCGGGTTTCCCTACGAGGAAACCGACGACCAACAGGCCGCCATCGCCGCCGTGCTCAACGATCTAAAGTCCGGCCGGCCGATGGACCGGCTGATTTGCGGCGACGTCGGCTTCGGCAAGACCGAGGTCGCGCTGCGTGCCGCGTTTATCGCGGCGATGAACGGCAAGCAGGTCGCGGTCGTGGTGCCGACCACGCTATTGGCGCGCCAGCACTTCAAGACGTTCGGCGACCGCCTCAAGGGGTACCCAGTTCATATCGCGCAAGCATCGAGACTCGTTTCCGCGGCCGAACTCGCCAGAGTGAAAAACGGCATCGCCGAGGGCACCATCGACATTGTCATCGGCACCCATGCGCTGCTCGGCAAGGCCATCAAGTTCAAGGATCTCGGCCTGATCGTGGTCGACGAGGAACAGCATTTCGGCGTCGCGCATAAGGAAAAGCTGAAAACACTGCGCGCCGAGGTGCATGTGCTCACGCTCACCGCGACGCCGATCCCGCGCACCTTGCAGCTCGCTTTGTCCGGCGTGCGCGAAATGTCGATCATCGCCACGCCGCCGGTCGACCGGCTCGCGGTGCGCACCTTCGTGTCGCCGTTCGATGCCGTGATGGTGCGCGAGGCGCTCCTTCGCGAGCGCTATCGCGGCGGCCAGGCGTTTTACGTCTGCCCGCGCATCGAGGACTTGGCCGAGGCCAAAGCCTTCCTCGACAAGACCGCGCCGGAAGTGCGCGTCGCGGTGGCACACGGCCAGATGGCGGCGCGCGTGCTCGAAGACATCATGGCGGCGTTCTACGACGGCAAGTTCGACGTGCTGTTGTCGACCACCATCATCGAATCCGGCCTCGACATTCCGACCGCCAATACGCTGATCGTGCATCGCGCCGACCGGTTCGGCTTGGCGCAAATCTACCAGCTGCGCGGCCGCGTTGGGCGGGCGAAGCTGCGCGCCTATGCGCTGCTCACGCTGCCCGGCGGGCGGAAAATCACGGCGCAGGCCGAGCGCCGGCTGCAAGTGCTGCAATCGCTCGACACGCTCGGCGCCGGTTTTCAGCTCGCCTCGCACGATCTCGACATCCGCGGCGCCGGCAATCTCCTCGGCGACGAGCAGTCCGGCCACATCAAGGAAGTCGGCTTCGAGCTTTATCAGCAGATGCTGGAGGAAGCGGTGATCTCCATGAAGGCCGGCATTGCCGCCCCGGTCGCCGACCGCTGGTCGCCGCAAATCACCGTCGGCACCCCGGTGCTCATTCCGGAGGATTACGTCGCCGACCTGCCGGTGCGGCTCGCGCTCTATCGCCGCCTCGCCGAGATCGAGGACGAGCGCGACATCGAGGCGTTCGCCGCCGAGCTGGTCGACCGCTTTGGCCCATTGCCGGAAGAAGTGGAGCACCTTTCAGGATCGTCGCCATCAAATCGCTGTGCCGCCGCGCCAATGTCGAGAAGATCGAGGTCGGGCCGAAGGGCGCGGTGCTGGCATTGCGCGACAACATTTTCGCCAATCCGGAAGGGCTCATCGCCTATATCGGCAAGCACGACCCCGGCGCGCGGGTGCGGCCCGACCAGAAAGTCGTGTTCTTCGACGAATGGGAAACGCCGGACGCGCGCCTTCGCGGCGCCACCGGCATTTTGCGCACGCTGGTCGGCATCGCCGAGAAAGGTGCGAAGGCGGCGTAGCCGTCATTCCGGGCTCCTCGCGGAGCCTGTCATCGGGCCGGCCGAAGGCCGGACCCGTTGGCTCGGCCCCGGAATGACGGCCTCCGCCAATGCCCGACGCGGATAAAAAATTCGCCTCGCCCCGTTGGGGAGAGGCCGGCGAGCCCGTCGAAGCTCCACGGGAGCGAAGGCGTGGCGAGCTGGGTGAGGGGGATCGAACGTTTCAGTTCTGCCGTCGCCACAATGACGATTGTACGGCCTTCGCCTTTGTATCAAACCATGTGTGGAGGAACAGACATGGCAACGAATCTTTCGATCGATCCGGACCTCATCGACCGCGCGTTGGAACTCAGTGGCGAGCGCACCAAAAAGGCCGCCGTCACCAAAGCGTTGCAGGAATTTATTGCGCGCAGACGGCAAAAGCGCCTGCTTGACCTGATGGGTAAACTCGAGTGGGACGCGTCTTATGATTACAAGGCGGAACGGGCGCGCGATTGAGCCTATTTGTCGATACTAGCGTTTGGTCGCTGGCGCTGCGCTGCGAGCCGGGTGAGGGGGATCGAACGTCGTGGCAGTAGCCAAAAGCGGCTACGGCATTAAGCTCGTACGTGACCGGGCGTCGAAACATTCCGAGGCTACGAATGATGAGCATCCCGAAGCGCCACAGCTATTTTGTCTTTGGAATAATCCAGGCTGGTTTCACCTGCGCGATTGCCGCGGCGATTGCGAGCGCTCCATTCATGCACGACGGAATTTTCCTGAGCTACTGGCTCAAGTCATGGCTTATTGCCTGGGCGACAATGATACCTTTCGTTCTGTTAGCCACGCCGCTCATCCGCAGGGCCGTCGATGCGCTGACTGAAGAACGCGACTGAACGCGCAGCCGCAAGCCGACGTGTGAGGGGGATCGAACGTCGCGGTTCTATTTCCCGTCACCCTGAGGTGCTCGGCGCGGAGCGCCGAGCCTCGAAGGGCGACGGTCGCGGCGCTCGGGCTGTGCATCCTTCGAGGCTCGCTGCGCTCGCGCCTCAGGATGACGGATTAAAAGCTTACGCCAATCGTTATGCCTTATCGCCGTATGACCGGCTCAAAGGGCGGGACGCGGCAAGACGGCGCGGGGCGCAACCGCGCGGGTATAAACTCTGGCAGCCGTGTCGTCGCCGCCGCCCAGCACGGCGGTGTCGAGCATGCAGGCGTCGAGCAGCGCCGGCGCGGTTACGCCGGCCGCCGTGCAGATCGCTCGCGCATGCTCGGATGCCTGCGGATCGAGATCGTTCGCGTAGAACGGCTTTGCCGGAATGCCGGGTTTAATTTTCTTGTCCGCGCAGAGCAGCGAGTTCGGCTGCCGCGACGCGCCAGCTGTCGGCGTAGCTGTGATAAAGATCGGTGAACGAAACCGGCTCCGTCAGCACTGTTCCGTTGCGCGTGGCAATACCATCCTCGCTGGTGTTGCCGTTGGCGTTGCCGAGGAGGCCGTGCACCTCTGCCACAGGCGGATGGCCCAGGTCCACGGCGACGTCGATCCAGCTGTTTATGTTGTTGTTGTTGAGCGTGGCGCGCACGGTCTCGCCGCCCTGGCGCGTGATGACGTACACATTGCCGCTGCGTGAGACGCTGACGCCGCTGGCCAGCGGAAGCGTGTTGCCGTCGGCCAGATCGTTGCGCTTGCCATTGACGATAAGCCGCGTCGGCTCGAGACAGACGGCGACGCGAGTGGGGCCCATTTGCGTCGCGACAGCCTTGTTGATCGTTGCGTTCTTTATCCACCTCGGGTTAGTCACCGTTAACGCTTGCCGCGTTTGCACGATGAAGTCCGAACCGGCTTGCGCCAGCAGAAAGTCGCCCGACGCCTGGAAATCGTAGAGCAAGCCGTTGAAATTCGTCAGATGGGTTTCGCCGATGCTGGTTCCGTGCGCGCACATCGACGTCTCGGTGCCGACGTTGCTCTCCGTGAACGCGATATATGGCGACGCCCCGCTCGACTCCCCCAGCGTGGGGACAGGGGGGACGCACCACGGTGAGGTTGTTCAACTCGCCCGTGAAGCTTTGCGCCAAGGGGGTGGGAGCGTTAGCGTTTATGATCCCGTTGTCCACGCTCGTCCTGACGGCGATCGTCGATCCGGGGCCGAAGGTGGCCTGGTTTGGATAACCGTCGCCGAAGATGTTAAACTCGGCGATCGTCCAGTTTTTTCCTTGTGCCAGATTGAGGACACTGGCGGAACTCGTAAACCCGTAGCCCTGGCCACCCGTCATCAAAGTGACCGTATCGCCGCCCGCGCCGGCAATGCCCGTCAGGCTTAGCTGGTCCAGGTCCGCGATCGTCTGGGCAACGTTGACCGGTGCGGCCTGATTTGCATAGCAATTGTTGTTCCCGTCCGAGGTCCACCCCGGCGGGCACGTTATTCCGGGGCCCAAGAACTGCCAGCTGTAGTTTGTATAGCATCCGTTGTTGCCTGGGCCCGGGGTCCACCCCGGCGGGCACGTTGATCCGTAGCCGCCGTACAGCCAGTACTGAATAAATACTGTGGAGGACGAGGTGGAGAAAATGAACTGCTGCCAGGCCGAGCACGGATTTTGCCCGCACCAGAAATTCGAGCTATCGAATTTCTTCGGGTTGAGCTGGAGCGAGAAGGTGTTGGGGCCGATCACGGCTCCCGTTATCGGGTTAATTTCTGTCTCGCTAATTCCGCTGGGGACGCTGTCGAAAGACCCTACCGCCGTGGATATGGCGCCCGACGACACCTGGGCCACGTAGTCGGAGCCGCCGCCGTTGGGGGGGTTGCCCACGGTATAAGGCGTGGGCCCGCGCGCCGGCGGATACGGAACTGACGGCGCGGTCGTGCACGGAACCTCCCGCCACGCGGTGCTCGGATAGGTGGCCTCGAAGCACCCCGCCTTCGGCATGGGAACTCGCGCCATGGACGCACGCCAGGCCTTCTGGCTCGCGGCGTCCGCGGCCGGTGTAGGCGTCGGCGCCGGCTGCGTGGTGGGCGGCGTCGCGGTCTGGGCAAAAGCTGCGAAGGATGACACCGACAGTAGAGTGGCGACGACGATGATGGCCCTGATCCCAGTTTTCATGGTGTCACTCTCCTTGGGCTCGAAATGAATCTTTTAATTGAACTCCAGGACATTGCAGTCTTCGGTAGCAATGACGCGCGCAATTATCGCAGATACAGAATCTGACGGCCTGATGTAGCTGCATTGATTTGCATCAAAATGTAAGTGGTGCTGACTCAACGCATAGATCTCGCGCTCGTATCTTTGAGGGCACACCAGCGCGTAGCAACCATTAAACGCTGAGCGGTCGTTCGGTCCAGGGCGTGCCGCGCTGGACGACAGTATTGGCGTAGATCAACAGCTTTCTAGCACAGGCGATGAGAGCTTCGTTGTGGGCTTTTCCGCGTGCGATGAGACGGGCATAGAGCTCGATCAGAGCTTTGTTCCAGCGGAAGGCAGCCGGTAGGGCGGCGGCGAATAGCGAACGGCGCAACCGCCTGCGGCCACCGGCGATGTGTCGCTCACCCTTATGCTTTCCACTGTCGTCGTCGAAGGGCGCGAGACCGGCCAGCGCTGCGGCATGCTCGCGGCTGACACGGCCGAGTTCGGGCATGCGGATGATGAGGGCGAGTGCGGTGCGCTCGCCCAGGCCGGGAACGCTCAGCACGAGATCGAGGCGGCGGGCGAGATCGTCATGGCCGCGCAGTGCTGTGACGATCCGCAGCAGTCTCGGCCGAACGCCGCGCCTTCAATCGCGCGATGTCGGCCACGACCATGCGTCGCAATCGCGGATCCCCGACATGCTCGAGCCGGACTTTGAAGCGGGCGATATCTTCTTCGATCTGTTCGACGAAGGTCAGATGTTGAGCCAGCTTTGCCAAGCGTTCATCCGGCTCGATGCGCACCTCATCGATCGTCGCCGCGCAGGCAGCGATGAGGACTGCATCGAGCTTGTCGTTCTTGGCCCGGCGCAGATGTAGTCGAGCATAGGCTTTAACCTGGATCGGCTGCAGGATCAGGACGGTAAAGCCCTTGGCCCGCAAATAGCCGACCACACCGCATTCGTAGCCACCGCTGGCCTCGATGCCGACCCGCGTAACCTCGGCCCTGGTGAGCTCGGCGGCCAGATGTCGCCAACCCACGAGCGAGTTGTCAACCTGCCAGCGCTCGACACCACCATGAACCGCAACGTCGAGCTTAGCTTTCGATGTATCAATTCCCGCTGTTCTGCTAATCTTCGTCATCTTCGTCGACCCTGCCTTGTTGAGCAAACCATGTGTTCCGGCAACCATCCGGGTCCGATGAAGGCGCTGGCGCGATCACGCTACGTGAGAGCCAGACACGGCTCAGGGCGGGTTCGATCCGATCGCCAGCCGCTCTGCCGCGGATGGCCGTCCGCGGCAGAGCATTCCTTTCGGAACATGCCGACGATAATCGATCTCGTTATTACAAGGGCGGATTAGCCGAAAGCGTAATTCGCCGTCTCCCGACGATCCTAAAATTTATAAAACGAAATCTGTCCCCCGGCACCCCGGACGCTCTGAAGAATAAATATTTTGGGATTGACCGATTTCGCCAGATCGACGATTTCGGTCCTTACCGCGTCGCTCATGTTCGCCCCCAAATAAAGCTCAGGGATTTCTTCCGGATGGAACGACAAGAGGTTCCAATCTCGTTCCCCAATCACCGGAATACATAACCTATATTCCTTCTCGTGCTCCCACTCCAACGTTTTCGTGTAAATCACTCTTTCAATATAACGCTTGTTATTTTTCTCATGGTCGCCAAACAGTGAGTTTTCCTGATAGGTCAACGCATCGTCAAACAACGCGGGCCTCTTTGCGCTGTATTCAACTTTGCGAAAGAGCGAAAATTTTGAATCTTTCTCAGCGTTAGCGAGAATTCTTAAACCGACGCCCTGATGGTTGTCGGCGTAGCATGTCCACATCTCATCGGAGTTAATTCTTTCGCTGACGCACAGAACTCGATAGCCCTGCAGAAATTCGTTTATCTCTCTTATGAGAGCCTCGTTTGATTTCTTCATGCGATCCAAATCAAACACATCTCCAATCACATCATTTGCCTTAGCGGCTTTGACGATCTCAGCGGCATCTGGATTGTTCCTGAAGGCCTCTTGAATAAGCCCAACCTTGATCCTCATGTTCGCATTGGTGCAGGTGGGCGGATTGTTGATGTTTTTTAGTATGGTGTCGGTGAAACCGTCGTACATAATCTTGCAGGCATCTTCCAAAGCTTCAGGAAAGACGCTCTGGATCGTCAAATCCTCAGTGTCATTAAAATCTGAGGGCTTGGCGTGCTTGAAAGTTCTGTTACGCAGAGTGAGTCTCGCACCCTCAACACCCAAATATTTGTAGAGCGATGGTAATGCCATTGGACCGAGCGTCTGTTTGTACCCGATATTTGAATTATTTGAATTTATCAGAATCGAGGCTACCGCGTAGGCGGATTAGCCCAACGGGTCCGGTCCGGAGTGGCCGGCCCGATGACAGGCTCCGCGACATCCGGGGTCTGCTTTTTCCCGGGCGCGGCGCAGCACGGAACGAAGTGAAGTGGTGCGCCGCAGACCCGGGATCGTTACAAACTCCGAGCCTGGGACGATCCCGGATCAGCGGTGCAGCATTACATGCCGCACCGCATCCGGGAAATGCGACTTCATTGGCGCAACGCCACAGCCGGTAGAATGTGTTGAGCCCAGTTCTGCAAACCCGTGCAAAGGATTCCGCGCCCGCGAGGCCGAACGACGACAGCGTGTCGCTCACCGCGGCGGCGTCTTAAACCGCTCGGGGGCGCAGAGCACCGCGTAAGCCTCGGCCATGGCCGGCGAAAGCGAATAATTCCTGGTCTGATTGCAGCCGAAACAAAGGAATACCGTTCGCCGCATCTGCACGGCGTGGGGGTGCGGCAGAGCCGTCACATAGACCATGTCGGCGTGGCATTTCGGGCAAGAGGCCGAAAGGTCTTTGGTTACGCCTTGGGCAAGCTGTTGGTTCATGCGCCAAGCCCTTGGTTCATGCGCCTTGTCGGCCCAAAACCGATTTTACTAGCCGAACATCGTTGAGGTTTGGTTGATCGGCCGAAACACCCTTTTGTTACGGCGCAGCAGGGTTGGACATTGGCATCCGCACCGCCGTATTTGGCGCAGCACCATAGCGCACGAAAGACGCGCGCGAACGCGCTTATGGGGCTGGACTGCGCCCGGGAAATCAGTCCGTCTCTAGTATGGTGACAAAGCGCTTGACATACGTCACCATTTCAGTGATATTGGGTGCGAATCAAATCTCGCCCAAAAGGACGCCGTGCGGAGGCACACCGCACGGTGGGGCGAGGACGGTGCCCGCGGGCGGCTTTGCACTCCGCTCCCGGGCGGCTTGGGCATCATGCCTGCCGGCATTACGACCGGCGCGGGGGGTGCACCCCTGGGCTGGGACAGGCGAAGGCGGGTAACGCCCGTTCAGACCGCGTCCCAGGAAGCCTGGCCTGAAGCTGAGCCTTAGGGACGCTGACTCCCTTTGGCGAGAGCCGTGGTGGAACGCCGGCAGGCGAGCGCGCCCGCAAGCGGAGGGCGGCGCAAGCCGCACTCTCCGTGGCGCGACCCGCACCCGCTTGGTGCGGGAGGTACTGACCTGCGTTTGCCGGCGTTCCGCTTCCTTATTTCTTTTCGTCATTGCGACCCCGAGCGGAGCGAGGGGGAAGCAATCCAGTTCTTCCGCTAAGGCTGGATTGCTTCCACCTACGCGCTCCGCGCTTCGGTGGACTCAAACCCACCGTAGCTCACGAAGCGAGCGAAGGTGGGTCGTCGCTTCCGCTCCTCGCAATGACGGCCGGAATCGTTGGCTGTTTGACAAAACTCAGGCGCGCATGCGCTGCGAGAACGAGGTTGCTTATCCGCCCCCGCGCTACCGCGGGGCAGGAAGAATTTACGCCCTTGCCTGCGTATGCCGCCCCGAACTGCGCTCGATGGCGCTGGCGAGATATTCCGGCGATTGCGCCCCGGTGACGATGACGCTGCCGCCGAACACAAAGCACGGCACGCCGTCGATGCCGGCTTCCTTGGCGGCGTTGGCGTCGTTCTCGACGCGGTCGACGTCGGCGTCGCTGGCGAGCAGCCGGCGCACCAGGTCGCCGTCCATGCCGCAATCGATCGCCGCTTGGATCAGCACTTTGGGATCGGACAGGTCGGCGCCTTCGGCAAAATAAAGCTCCATCAGCCGCTGCTTCATCCGGCCGGGATCGGTGGCGCTGCGCGACCACAAAATGAGGCGGTGACAATCGAGCGTGTTGGGCTGGCGGCTGATCTTGTCCGGGTTATAGGGCAGGCCCTCCATCGCGGCGGCGGACGAAATGCGCTCGGCGATCACGGCGTAACGCTCGGGCGAGCCGAATTTCGTCTCCAGATAAGTTTGCCGTTCGATGCCCTCGCGTGGGATCCAATCGTTGAGGAAATACGGCCGCCAGTTGATGTCGACGTCGACGTCGGGGGTGAGGGCGATCGCGCCTTCGAGCCGGCGTTTGCCGATATAGCACCACGGGCACACCACGTCGGATACCACTTCGATGCGCACGGCAGCGGGCGCCTCGGAACTATCCGCCATCGGAAACCGCCATGAGAAAAACCTTCGATTCGCTCGTCTTCGAGATTACCGCGTTTCCCGGCTGCGGTGCAGCGCGGGCACGCGCTATAGATGGCGCGCGGCTCAGCCGGCCGCAACCTCGCCGACGACGCGCGCGATCAGCGAGTCGACGCTGTCGGTCGGCTTCAAGGTGGCGAGCGTGACTGCGGCCTCGACGCCGGAGCGCTTGCGATCGGGCGCCAGCATGGTGTTCTTGAGCACGCTGGCGATGCGGCGCGCCACGACGTGGGCGGCGCGCAGATCGGTCTCGGTGAACACCGCGAAGATGGAATTGTCGGCTTCGCGGCAGGCAAAATCGACCTGGCGCATCAGCCGGCCGACCAGCCGCGCGGCGTCGAGGCTCAAGCGGCGGTCGTCGCGGTCGAACGAGAAGCGCGCGATCGACAGACCGACGCCGCGTTTTTCGGCGTCGCCGACAGCGCGGTTGAGATCGCGCCAGAACGCGTCGTGGGCGAGCAGCCCGGTATCGGGATCGATCATGCCTTTGGCGTCGAGCGATTTCAGCATGCGCTTGAGCCGCTGTGCGAACGCATGCGCGCGCACATAGGGCAGCAAGCGGTCGACCAAGCGTTGCGGCCCTTCGGAAATGCGTTCGAGATTGGCGAGCTCGATGAGGAAGGGCTCGACCACGACGGGAGGGCCGCCGAGCACGGTGACCGGCAGATCGCGAAAGCGCACGTCCTCGGCGAGCACGGTCAACAAAGCTTCGACGATCTTCGGGCCGAAACCGTCGCCGATGACGATGCCGTCGATGTCGCGGGCATTGAGCGCGCGCGCCGCGCTCTCGACGGAGAGCGCGCCGATGACGCCGACGCGCTCGCCGACCGCGACCGAAAGCGCCGGGTAAGAGCGGCCGCGTCCGGCGACGAGCACGTTGGCCTCGTCGAGCGGATCGCTGGTCGGCAAGGCCGGCAACTGTTCGCCGCGCGAGGTGAGCGTGCGGGTGCGGCGCATGACGGTGCCGTGCAGCGCGCGCACGCGCAGCGCCGTACTCAAGCGCCGCACCAGGCGTTGGGCCGGCGCATTGGCGGGAATTGCCAGCGCATCGGGGAGCACCGCCGCGCCGTCGTCGCGGGTGCGGGCGATGACCGGCATGAACAGGCCGCCGGTCTTGTGCCGCTGCTCGGCCAATAGCTCGGCGAGCGCCGCCGCGCGCGAACGGTCCGCCGGCGGCTCGGCCAAAATGACGGCTTCGGGCTCGACCGAAGAAAGCGCCGCCGGCGCGTCGGTCCAGGTCGCTTCGATGACCGGGAAGGCGCCCGCCGCGCGCAACGCCTCGACGACATCCGGCGCCGGTGAGTCGGCAATGACGGCGAACGGACCTTGCAGCGCCATGGTGGCCAAATGCCGGATGCGGACTTTACGAAAAATAGCCCGCAACCATGCCAAAGCGGCCTTAATGGGCCGTCAACGAGGGTGCGGAGAATTCGCGCGCGCCGTTCAGACCGCGGCAATCGCTTCGCGCAAGATGCGCTCGCCATGCGCGGCGAAGGCGGCGGTGACCAGCGGATTGACGCCGATCCCGCCCAATGCCGTCCGCATGGCCTCGAGATCGGCCGCGCTGCCGACCAGCCGATGGCCCAGCAGCGGATCGGGCAGCGCCGCGAGCGCCGCGCCGGCATCGATGCGGCCGATGGTTTCCAGGAGCGTGCAGAGCGCAAAGCGATAGAAGCCGACATTGACGATGCCGGAAGGCGGCCCGGTCACGGTCGCGGATTTGCTCAGCGGATCGACGCGGCAGCGGTAGCCGCTATCGACAAAACCGTCGCGCCCGATCGCGAAATGCGGCTGATCGTAGCGCTCGATGCCCGGGGGAAACATATGACGCGGCACCATTGGACCGCGCAGCGTCAGAGTGTTGGCCTCGGTCGCGCCGAGCTCGGCGACGGTCACCGCGTCTTGTCCGTCGGTTTGGCGCTCGCGCGGCGCGACGACCGCACCGAATGGGATCGGCGCCGGCCGGCCGCCCGCGCCGCGGCGCGCGGCGATGAGCCCCGCGTCGCCGAAAATCGGCACGTCGACAAGGACGGCGTCGCGCTCGGGCCAATCGGCGCTGTCGGCGAGCCGCTCCGGCGCCGGCCAGGCCGCGAGCACGGTGGTCGGTCCCTCATGGGCGAACAGGCCGGTCTCGGCGAGGCGAAACGCAACGGGCGCCGGAAGGATCAGCGTGCCGCAGCGATGCTCGCGCCGTTGACGCGCGAAAACGTCCGCGGCGAACGGATGATGCAGGACGAGCGTGCCGCCGGTGAGAAGCCACGGCACCAGCGCGAGACAAATGCCGGCAAACGAGGCGGGCGCGATGGTCGACAGCACGCTGGCCTCCTGCTCGAGCCGGCTTTCGAGCAGCACGCCCAAGCCGCCGGCCAAGAGTTCGAGATGGCGGCGCGCCACCGGAACCGGGCCGTCCTCGCCGACCTCGAAGGTCATTACCGCCAGATGCGCGGCGGCATGGCCGCCGCGATCGAGCGGCGGAACGGAACTGAGTTTCGCCGCGGTGAATAAATCGTCGAGCGGCACCACGCCGTCGGGCAGGTCCGCGCCGAAGCCGCAAACGTAGCGGATCGAAAATACTTCGGCGGCGACGCGGGTGGCGAATTGGCAATGGTTGAATCCGCCGGCACGGCCGCACGCGATCAAGGCCTTGGCGCCGACCCGCGCCAGCGCGGTGACCGCGTCGGCGCGCCGCCACAACAGCGGCAGCGGCGCGGCGATCAGCCCGGCGCGCAGCACGCCGAGAACGGTCAAAACATTTTCGACGATATTCGGCATTTGAATGCCGACGATGGCGTCGGTTTGCAGCCCCATGCGGCGCAGCCGGCCCGCAATCGCCGAAATCATGCGGTCGGCCTCGGCATAGGACAGAACGAGCGGCGGGCCCTCGGTAAACGCTTGCCGGTCCGGCGCATCGGCGAGCGCGATCGCGCCCGGCCGCCGCGCCGCCGTGCGGCGAAACAATTCGTCGAGCGTGAGGCGGCTCTGGCCGGGCGCCGTCTCGACGGCCGCGACTGCGGGATCGCCAAGAATCATGGAAGCATCATGGAAGCATCATGGAAGCATCATGGAAAGATCATTGCAGCGCGGATCATTGCAGACTTTTGGCCGGCTGGCGCCACCAGGTTTCCGGCAGGTAGCCGTACAGCGAGGTGCGCGCCGGATGCCGGACATAGGCCCAGCGCGCGACCCATTGCTCGGGGAGGTAAAACAGCGGCACCACGAACGAGCCGGAAATCAGCACGCGATCGAGCGCGCGCACGGCGTCGACGAAATCGGGCCGCCCCCCCGCGCGCAACAACGCTGCGATCATGGCGTCGACCGCGGCGCTCTTGACGCCCATATAATTGCGCGAGCCGTCTTCATCGGCCGCCGCCGAGCCGAAGTAGAAGCTCTGCTCGTTGCCCGGCGAGAGCGACTGTTCCCAGCGGTATTCGATCATGTCGAAATCGAAGGACGACAGGCGCCCTTGATATTGCGCGTCGTCGACCAGCCGCACCTGCACCGCGATGCCGGCGCGGGCGAGCATGTTGGCGAAGGCCAGCGCCAAACGCTCGTCGTCGCGGTTGGTCACCATGATCTCGAAAGCAAACGGCCGTCCGCTTGCCGGCTCGCGCAACGTCGTGCCCTTGAGCACGTAGCCCGCGGCATTGAGCAAGGCGAGCGCCTGGCGCAGCGTGGCGCGGTCGTAGCCGGAGCCGTCGGTGACCGGCGGCGACCAACTGCCGTCGAGCACGTCGGGGCGCACCGCGTCGGGATAAGGCGCCAGCAGCGCCCGCTCGGTTTGATCGGCCGGGCGGTGGTAAGCGGAAAGCTCGGAGTCATCGAAGAAGCTCGCGCTGCGCCGATACAGATTGTAGAAAAAATTCCGGTTGAGCCACTGGAAATCGAACAACAGCGCAATGGCCTGCCGCACCCGAATGTCGGCAAAAAGCGGCCGCCGCGTATTGAAGACGAAGTCGGAAGAAAATTTGGGCAGCCCGGTCGGGAACGTTTCCTTGACCACGCGGCCGTTGCGGGCGGCGGGAAAGTCGTAGCCGGTCTGCCAACGCTGCGGATCGGTTTCGCCGCGCACATCGTAGAGACCGGCCTTGAAGGCCTCGAAATAGGCATTCTGGTCGCGATAAAAGTCGAAGCGTACTTCGTCGAAATTCCATAAGCCCCGATTGATGGCAAGCGCGCGGCCCCAATAATTGGGATCGCGCTTGAAGGTGACGCTTTTTCCGGGATCGACGTCGGCGACGACATAGGGACCGCTGCCGATCGGTTTCGCCAATGTCGTGTTCTCGAACGTCGCGACATCGGTCGCGTGTTTCGGCAGCACCGGCATCAGTCCGAGAATCAGCGGCAATTCGCGGTCGCTCAAATCGGCGAAATCGAAGCGCACGGTGCGCGCATCGAGGATCTCGGCCTTGGCGACCTTGGAATAGTAAGCGCGGTGATTGGGGCGGCCGTGATCGCGCAGGAGCCGCCACGAGAATACCACGTCGTCGGCGGTGACCGGCGTACCGTCGGAAAAATGCGCCGCGGAATCGAGCGTGAAGGTCACGAAGCTGCGGGAGTCGTCGGTTTCGACGCTGCGCGCCAACAGACCGTAGAGCGTGAACGGCTCGTCGTAACCGCGCGACATCAAACTCTCGATGACGTAGCCGCGCACCGGCTGCAGGGCGACGCCTTGGACGATGAGCGGATTGAGGCTGTCGAACGTGCCGAGCACGCCCTCGACGATACGCCCGCCCTTCGGCGCGTCGGGATCGGCATAGGGCAGTGCCGTAAAGTCGTCCGCCAAGGCCGGCGCGCCATGCATGGCGATGGCATGGCTCGCCGCCGCCGGCGCGACGCCGAGCAACATGCCGAGCAGCATTTGGAAGCCGCAAAACGCGGCGCGCACTCCGGTTCCATGGTTCCGCAGGGGTTTTCTCGGCGGTAAAGCGTTGGCTGCGATTCGGTCGACCACGGGCAAATGTACCACGGTGAGCCTGCGGCGGCCGTCCGCGAGGCGCGCGCAGTGGCGGCCTATCGCGGCGCGCCGTCGCCGGCGCGGGCTTTATCTGCGCGCGCAATTGGGCTATTGGCCCAGGCAAGGGCGGCTATTGGGGTCACGTTGTTGCCGTAATCTGCGTCGATTGACCGTCGTGCGGGGGGCCGCACGGCGCGGCAACGGATGTCGGGCGTGCCCGATATCGGCGCATTGAACACGCCAATCCGACCAGGCAAGTCTACCCTTTCAAATCGATCAAAGTCGATTTACGGGTGGCAGCAGCAAAGAGGAACTGCATCTCATGACTTATTGGAACGCGTCGACGCCGGCACGGCCGGTGGGGTGGACGCTCGCTGCCATCGGCAAGGATTTCTGGAAGGCGGCTTCCGCAATGACGGCTCACCGGAAGACTTGTTCCTGGAAGATTTGCAGCCGGTCGGCAATCCTGACCGTGGCGCTGGCGCTCGCGCTTGCAGTGGCGCTTGACATGGCGTTTGACATGGCGACCGGCTCGCGCGCGATCGCCCAGGCTCCCGCCAAGCCGAAGGCGCCGGCCAAGAACGCCGCGCCCGCAGCGCCAGCCGCCCCGGCAGCGCAGGCACCGGCGCAAGGCCAAGCCGGCGAACAGCAGCAGACCCAATTGATCTATTCGCCGTGGACCAAGTTTTGTCTCAAGAACCAGAACGATCCCAATGCCAAACAGGTCTGCTTCACCGGCAAGGATGCCCGCATCGAGTCGGGAATGCCGGTGGTCGCCGCCGTCTTGATCGAGCCGGAGGGCGAGCCGAAGAAAATCCTGCGCGTCACGCTGCCGCTCGGCATGCAGCTCATTCACGGCACGCGCGTGATCATCGACCAGAACCAGCCGATGACC
The DNA here is from genome assembly GCA_963823225.1 of uncultured Alphaproteobacteria bacterium. Taxonomy (GTDB): domain Bacteria; phylum Pseudomonadota; class Alphaproteobacteria; order Rhizobiales; family Xanthobacteraceae; genus BOG-931. The sequence goes on from CAWGKM010000003.1 coordinate 1,340,648, forward strand.
GCGCCTTACGTGATCTGCTTCACCAACGGCTGCATGGCTGACTACGAAGCCAATCCCGACATGATCGGGAAGATGAAGAAGGGACAGGGTCTCGTCGTCCAGGCGATCAATTCGACCGGCCAGCCGATCAGCCTGGTGCTGCCGCTCGCCGACTTCGCCAAGGCCTATGACGGCCCGCCGACCGATCCAAAAGTTTTCGAGGAGCAGCAGAAGAAATTGCAGGACGAGCTGCAACGGCGCGCCGATGAAGCGCGCAAGAAGCTCGAGCAACAGCAGGGCGCGCCCGGAGCCTCGGCGGCGCCTCCCGCCGGGTCCGCGCCGGCAAAGCAATAGGGCAGGGCGTTCCCGAACGCGGCGCGGCGTGAAGCACGTTGTCAGTGCATCAGCGCCGCGCGCGGACGATAACCGCCCTTGCCGTCATTGATGAAAACTTCCGCGACCTGCGGATGGCGCAGCGGCTCGCCGCTGGTATCGGGCAACAAGTTCTGTTCCGAGACATAAGCGACGTATTCAGTCTCGTCGTTCTCGGCGAACAGATGATAGAACGGCTGGTCCTTGTGCGGCCGGACCTCGGCCGGAATCGCCTGGTACCATTCCTCGGTATTGTCAAACACCGGGTCGATGTCGAACACGACGCCGCGAAACGGATAGAGGCGGTGCCGGACGACTTGTCCGATCTGATATTTGGCGTTGCGAATCTTGTTCACGGCGGCACGCATGTTACAGCTTGTGAGGCAGTATAATCCAACGCCGCGATTGTGGCGAAGGTCGTTCGACCTCGTGAATGCCCGTTCATAGCCCGTAGCGTTGTCCGAGCTCGGGATCCTTCGCGGCGACCAGTCCGGCGAGATCGACCAGCACCTTGGCCTGTTTCCAGGTCGCGTCGTCCTGCATCTTGCCATCGATCATCACCGCGCCGCCGCCGTCGGGCATGGCGGCGATGATCTTCTTGGCGAAGGCGACGTCGGCCGGGTTCGGCGAGAACACGCGCTTGGCGATCGGCACCTGGCTTGGGTGCAGCGTCCAGGCGCCGACGCAGCCCATCAGAAAAGCGTTGCGGAACTGCGCTTCGCAGGCCGCGGCATCGGCGAAATCGCCGAACGGGCCGTAGAACGGCTTGATCCCGGCGGCAGCGCAGGCATCGACCATTCTCACGATAGTGTAATGCCAAAGGTCCTGCTGATAGCTCGCGCGCGGCGCCCCCGCCGCGCCGGCATCGGCCAGCACCTTGTAATCGGGGTGTCCGCCGCCGACCCGCGTCGTCTTCATCGCGCGCGAAGCCGCAAGGTCAGCGGGACCGAGGCTGATGCCGTGCATGCGCGGCGACGCCGTCGCAATCGCGGCGACGTTGTTCACGCCTTCGGCGGTTTCCAGGATGGCGTGAATGAGGATCGGCTTGGTCACGCCATGCTTGGCTTCGAGTTGCGCCAGGAGCTGATCGAGATAATGGATGTCCCAAGCGCCCTCGACTTTCGGCAGCATGACGACGTCGAGTTTTTGGCCGACCGCGGCGACGATCTGGCAAAGGTCGTCGAGCGCCCAGGGCGAATTGAGCGCGTTGATGCGCGTCCACAATCCGGTTTCGCCGAAATCGCATGCCTTCGCCATGGCGATGAAGCCATTTCTTGCGGCCTCCTTAGCGTCGGCGGGGATGGCGTCTTCGAGATTGCCGAGCACCACGTCGACCTGCGCGATTAATTCCGGCACTTTGGCGCGGACTTTTTCGATATGCGGCGGCACGAAATGGATCATCCGCTCGAGGCGGGGCGGCAATTCGCGCAGCGGCACCGGTGCGCCGATGGCCAGCGGCTTGAAGAAATTACGCGGCAGTTTCATGCGTGGTTCCGCGGCTAATTTCGTTTGAGCATGATCTCTTCCGAAAACCGGTATCCATCCACGGATCAAGTCCGAGGACAGGCTTTTTCGGGGCCATGCTCTAGCTAACCGTAGGATGAACGGCGGGACCTCGCCAAGCCGCTTTTCACGCCAGTTCTGCCTGGGAAATACCGTCGGTCAAACCATCTCCCCGCGCATCAGGCGCGGCTGCGAGGCCGCCGGCGTGACGCCTTCGTGCATCAGAGCGCGCCGCAACGGGCCGATGCGGTCGACGAGGTAGAGCGAAAGTCCCCGCGCGCCGTGGGCCGGGAAAAAGTCCGTGAGCAGGCTGCGGTTGAGGAGATCGACGGCGACGGTGCGACTCAACACATCGGCGCGGCGCTCCCGGTCGTAACGCGCGAGGACGCTCGGCGCGCCGATATCGAGATTTTCGCGCCGCGCGTCGGCAACGATTTCGGCGATGGCGGCGCCGTCGCGCAGACCGAGATTGAGGCCCTGCGCGCCGATCGGAGGCACGACGTGACCGGCTTCGCCGACCAGCGCAATACGTTCGCGCGCAAAAGCTTTCGCGGTCTCGATCCCAAGCGGAAAAACGCCGCGGCCGGGCTCGACGGCCATGGCACCCAGCAGCGAATGCGCGCGGCGCTCGATCGCGGCCGAAAGTTCGGCGTCGTCCATGGCGGCAAGTTCAGCGGCGCTTGCCGGATCGAGCACGCAAACGAGAACTCGACCGCCGGCCGGGCAGGGGAACCAGCGTGAATGGGCCGCTCTCGGTGTGGAATTCGGTCGGTGTGTCGTCATACCGCCGGGCATGGGCAAGATTGAGCGTGAGCGCGGTTTGCGGATAGCACCGCCGCGTCGTGCCGATGCCGGCGGCGGCGCGCGCCAGCGAACGCGCCCCGTCGGCCCCGACTAAAAGCCGCACCCGCGCTGCGCCGGCGTCATATTTAACGGTGACTCCGGCCGGATCGGGCTCAATCGTCAGCGCCGGGCTCGCAATGCGCCGCAGTTTGAGTTCGGCGGCGCGCGCTTGCAGCGCGGCCAGCAGATGGCGGTTCTCGATATTGTAGCCGAACGCCTCGAGTCCGATCTCCGCGGCGGCGAAAAAAACTTCCGGCGCGCGGATGCAGCCGTCGGGTGTCGTCGACGATGCGGAGTTTTGTCAGCGGCGCAGCATGCGGCGCGCAGGCTTGCCATGCGCCCAGCGTTTGCAGCGCGGTGACCGAACTCCCGAGCAGCGCGGTGGTGCGGTGATCCGGCACGGCAAGCGGTGCGATCGAGAGCGTGTCCACGCCGGCCAGAGCCAGTGCGATCGCGCTGACCAAGCCGGCCGGCCCGCCGCCAATGACGGCCACTTCCGCAGTGAGTGATACGCTATCGTTCACAACAAGGATTTAGAGCGAAAAGCCGGGCAAGAACAGGGCGGCAAATTGGCTTCGCTTTGGTCAGCGTTCGATACCGACCGCGGCCGTAAATCCTAACAGGCCGAAACCGCCGGAATAATCATTATGGTTGAGGCTCAAGCCAAGGAAGGGTGCCGCCATCGTGGCAACTGGCGCGAAGTCGCCGACACCTTGCCAGTATTGTGCATCGGCGGTCACGCGCGCATAGACATCGCCGACGCCGGCCACGGGTGTCTTCCACTGCGGCCCGGCGCTCAGCTCCCATATAGAAGCAAATGCGCTTTGCGATCGAAGCCCTTCGAGGTAAAGGCCAGTCGTATCATTGGTGTTATCGGTCTGAGTGCCGAAGAGCAAGGAACCACGACCGGAGTAATAGACCGACCATGCGCTGCCCGGGGCCAGCGCTACTTCACCTTCCATTCCAATCGTGGGACCAACGCCATTGTAACCCAGTGCTAGATCGGTTGTCGCAATACCAAAAGCCTGCAAATCGCTGCGCTGATGTGCGGTGGCCCAGCTAACGCCGCCAAATGCCGTCAATGTCCAATCTCCGTAAAGTAGCTGCTTGGTCAACTCGAAATCGTATTTTTGCAGCGTTAGCGCTCCCGTCAGTGTAAAACTGCCGGACGGAGCACCGAAGATTACGCTGACGTCATCCAAGGCCGCTTGATGGTAATCGAAATACCGCACTCGCGCGCCCCAGCCGCTGGCATCCACATAACCCAACCACGCGCGGTAACCGCCTTTGAACTCGTAGGGGAATTGCTGATAGCTCGTGAGGAACGGAACGTTCAGACTTTCCGCCAGCGCGTCGATATTCGGTTCGCCTTCGCCGGAGTAATACGGCTTGGCAAGAACTCCTTCCAAGCCTAGTACAACGCCGCTCGTGTGCTTTATTTCAGGCACGACCGGTTCGGCCGTGACATTCAAGATTGTCGGCGGAACGATTTCCTGCGGCGCGGCGAGAGCGGGCTCTGGAGATACCTCGGTCCGCGCTGACTTCGTCTTTGCCGCCTGGCGCGCGGGCTCCAATTTGCGAACGCGCTCACGAAGCTCGGCGTTTTCTTTCGCCAGCGCGTCGACCTTCGTCTCAAGGCGCTTCAAAATGGCGTCGGTGTCCGACGATTGAGCAGACGCCTGGGTCGACAAAACAGCGAGCGCTGCAACACTGATTGCAGCAAATAATCGGCACATGGACGCCTCTAAAAAGGGTACAACGCGAGCGCCATTTAAGGGTGCCTATCCTGCCTCCCGGCATTGGCAAAGTCTGCTACATTTCCGCCACACACAATGAAATTCAACGCCCGCCCGAAGTCCCCAGCCAGCTTATGAACTCGCGTAAAACGGCGGCTTTCGCGGTCCACGTCTTCACCGCCTGCGGCGCCGCCTGTGCGTTCTTGGCGCTGCTTGCGGCGATCCGCGCCGATTGGCCGCAAACATTCGTCTGGCTCGGCGTCGCGCTCGTCATCGACGGCATCGACGGCAGTTTCGCGCGATACCTGCGGGTCGCCGAGCGGCTGCCGCGGTGGTCGGGCGACGTGCTCGATCTCGTCGTCGACATTCTCAACTACGTTTTCGTTCCCGGCTACGCCATCACCGCGAGCGGCTTGCTGCCGGCCAAGCTCGCGGTCCCGCTGGGACTTCTCGTCGTCATCACCGGCTCGCTCTACTTCGCCGACCGGAAGATGAAAACGCTGGACCACTACTTTCGCGGCTTTCCGGCGTTGTGGAACGTGGCGGCGTTCTATTTGTTCCTGCTCAAACCGTCGCCCTGGCTCGGCGCCGGCGCGGTGGCAATCCTGGCGGCGCTGACTTTCGTGCCGTTTCATGTCGTGCATCCGGTGCGCATCGCGCATTTGCGCGCGTTGACCGCGGCGGCGTTGCTGGTGTGGTCGCTGCTTGCGATCCTTTCGGTGGCGAAAAATCTCGAGCCGGGCTTTTGGGCGGTCGCCGGGTTGTGCTTGTTGGCGATTTATTTCGTCGCCGTCGGCTTTTTGCGTCGTCACCACCCATAGGGCAGGGGCGATCGGCGCGCCATCGATCCGCCTTGTGTTCGACCTCCGGCTGCCTATGATCCCCGCCGAACTCAATAGTGAGCCTACGACAGGAGAGAAAAATGGTTGCGGCAGTACGCGTGCATAAAGTCGGCGGGCCCGAGGTTATGACCTATGAAGAGATCGAAGTGGCCGCCCCCGGACAGGGCCAAATCCGGGTCAAGCAACACGCCTGCGGCGTCAATTTCATCGATACCTATTTCCGCATGGGCATGTATCCGTCCCCGGTCGGCCTGCCGTTCGTCGTCGGCAACGAGGGCGCCGGCGAGGTCACCGCCGTCGGACCCGGCGTCGGCGATTTCAAGGTGGGTGATCGCGTCGCCTATGTAGTGGCGCTCGGCTGCTACGCGGCGGAACGGTTGGTGCCGGCCGACCGCGCCATCAAACTGCCGGCCAATATCAGCTACCAGCAGGCCGCGGCAATGATGCTCAAGGGCATGACCGCGGAATATCTCGTGCGCCGCACCTTTAAAGTCGAGAAGGGTATGAATGTCTTGGCCCACGCGGCGGCCGGCGGCGTCGGCTTGATCCTGTGCCAGTGGGCCAACCATCTCGGCGCCAACGTCATCGGCACGGTCGGCTCCAAGGACAAGGCCGCGCTCGCCAAGGCCAATGGCTGCCATCACACCATCCTCTATCGCGACGAGGATTTTGCCGCGCGGACAAAAGAGATCACCGGCGGCAAACTGTGCGAAGTCGTCTATGACGGCATCGGCAAAACCACGTTCCCGGCGTCGCTCGATTGCCTCAAACCGCTTGGCATGTTCGTCAGCTACGGCAGCGCGTCGGGCCAGATCGATGCCTTCAACATCAACCTCCTGCAGACCAAAGGCTCGCTGTTTGCCACGCGCCCGACGCTCAACACCTACGCCGCCAAACGGCAGGATCTCCTCGCCATCGCCAACGATCTGTTCGACGTCGTCGGCAAAGGCGCGGTCAAGATTCCGATCAACCAGAAATATGCGCTAAAGGACGCCGCCAAGGCGCACAAGGACCTCGAAGGACGCGCCACCACCGGCTCATCCATCCTGGTGCCGTAGCAACGTCATTCCACGGCGCCGCCAACGGGTCCGACCCGAAGTGGCCGGCCCGATGACAGGCTCCGCGGTGAGTCCGGAATCCATAATCACAGAACGCGCAGTTTCAGCGCCGGAGTACTTCCTTTAACGATCGCGTTTATGGATGCCGGGCTCGCGGGCTGAACCGGACCCCGCGACGCATAGCGTCGCGAAAACCCGGCTTGCACCCCACAATGACGAGGCGGAAATGAAAATTTGGGGTTATTGGGCGACGCTGGGCTGGGCCGTTCTCGCCTTCCTCGCCGGGCAGTTCATTGCGTTCGGGTTGCTGCTGTCGGTGTACGCCGGCGGCTGGAATACGATCTTGCAGACGCCGTTCGACGGCGTCCTGGTCACGCTGTTCATCCTGATTTCCAATCCGATCACAGTCGGCGTCATTGCGCTTGCGGTGCGGCTGGCGCGGGCCGATCAAGCGGAATATCTGGCGCTGCATCGGCCGCGCACGCACGATATGACGCTCGGCGTCGCCTGCCTCGTCGGCCTGATCGCAATCAGCGACGCGCTGCTCTACTTGAGCGGGCGGGATCTGGTGACGCCGTTTCAACTGCAATCCTACACCACGGCCGCCGCCGACGGCTGGCTTTTGCCGATGTTCGCAGCCGCGATCCTGGTCGCGCCGGCGGGCGAGGAGATCATGTTCCGCGGCTTTCTGTTCCGCGGTTGGGCGCGTTCGCAACGCTCGGCCTTTCCGGCGATCGTGGCGATCTCGGTGCTATGGGCGGTGCTGCATCTCCAATACGACTGGACCGGCATGTTGCAGATTTTCGTCATCGGCCTGTTCCTGGGCTGGATGCGCTGGCGCAGCGGTTCGTTATTGCTCACGTTTATCTTGCACGCGCTGTTCAATCTCGAAGGCACGATGGAAACGCTGATGCAGGTGCAGTTTTTCGCAAAATAGGCCGGCAGTCACGGACCGAAGATGCGGCCCAATGCTTCCCCGGTGGCGCCCGATCTGGCGGCGCTGTTGCGCTCTTTGCGCGGCAATCCGATCACCGGTTCGGCGAAACGCGCGATCGCCGCCACCGTGTCGTCGAGCGGCACGGTCGAGCCCGGCGTTTCGCTGACGATGGTCGCCAAAACCCGCAATCCACGCCGGAACAGCGCATCGAGCGCGGTCAGCGTGTGGCTGATGCTGCCGAGGTAAGAGCCGGCGACCAGGATAAGCGGCAATTGCAAGGCCATCATCACGTCGAGGATGGTGCGCTCGGCATCGAGCGGCACCATGACGCCGCCCACGCCTTCGATCAAAAGAATGTCTCGTCGCGCTTCGATCGCGGTTTGGCAGTAGGCGATGACCGTGTCGACGTCGATACTGCGGGCCTCGCGCTCGGCCGCCAGATCGGGCGACAGCGCGGCGCGGAACCGCCACGGCGAAATCCGATCGATCGCTTGCGCCGTCACCGGCAGACCGAGTGCCTCGAGCAGGATGCCCGGATCGCTCGCCGCGGCCTGTGCCGGGTCGAAGCCGCTGACCACCGGCTTGATGGCGTCCACCGAGCGGCCCATGCCGCGGAAGTGCCGGATCAGCGAGGCGGCGACGAAAGTCTTGCCGACGTCGGTTCCGGTCGCGGTAATGAAGATCGCAGTCACCGCGCTAGCGCCTCAGCACCCGCATGCGCACAACCTCGGCAAGCCGCTCGATGTCGACGTCGGGATGCTGAGCGGTGAAGGCGAACCGCAGCCGCGCGGTACCCGCCGGTACCGTCGGCGGCCTGATCGCGACGACGAGATAGCCTTCGTCGCGCAGGAGTTGCGAGGCCGCAAGCGCCGCATCGGTGTCGCCGACGATCACCGGCACGATTGCGCTCTGCGCCTCGGGCAAGTTGAGCGCGCGGGCGAACAGTCGCGCTTTGCGCAGCGGCTCGGCGGCATAGACCGGCTCCCGCTCGATCACCTCGAGCGCGGCGATGGCGGCGGCGATGACCGGCGGCGGCAAGCCGGTCGAATAGATGAAGGTGCGCGCGCGCGTGACCATGAAATCGATCACCGCGCGCGAGGCGCACAAATATCCGCCATAGGCGCCGACCGCCTTCGACAGCGTGCCCATTTGCAACGGCACGTCGACCGGCACTTGAGCGTGGCCGTTGGCGAAGCTCGAACCGCGGCCGCCGCCGACCACGCCGAGCCCATGCGCATCGTCGGACAGGAGCCAGGCGTCGAAGCGTTGCGCCAGACGCGATAGCGCGGCGAGCGGCGCCAGGTCGCCGTCCATGGAGAACACGCCGTCGGTCGCAATGAGCGCGCGTTTCTTGCCGGCACGGTGTGCCGCCAGCAGCGTTTCGGCGTGGCCGGCGTCGGCGTGGCGATAGAGCTGGACGGTGCCGCCGCTGAGCTTGGCTCCGGCATGGATGCAGGCGTGCGACAGTTCGTCGATGAGAACCAAATCGTCCGGACCGACCAGCGCCGGGATGATGCCGGTATTGGCGAGATAGCCGGAACCGAAGACGCAGGCCGCCTCGGTGCCTTTGAGCCGCGCCAACCGGCTTTCGAGTTGCGCATAAAGCGGATGATTGCCGGTCACAAGGCGCGAAGCACCTGCGCCGACGCCGTAGCGTGCCGTCGCCTCGATGGCGGCTGCGATCACGTCGGGGTGCCGGCTGAGATTGAGATAATCGTTGCATGAGAACGACAGCAAAGGCCGGCCGTCGCGCTCGGCCCAGATGCCGGCGCGCGCCGTCACCGCCGGTATGCGGCGCAGCCGCGCCAGCTCCAGGGCTTTGAGCTTCTCGCCGGCAAATTCATCGAGCGAGCGCATCGCTTTGCTTACCTAGCCGTGCAACGAACGTGACCTCGGGCGAGCCGAGAGGCACAATGCCGGAGCTTAACGTCCATGAAAGCGCCGAATGTCGGGCAATACCAGCGGAAACAAGGGCATGACCGCGCCGCCGGATTGGTATACGGCCGGCCTCGACCATATCTGGCTGCCCTATGCGCAAATGAAGACTGCAAGCCCGCCGCTTGCGGTTGCGGCAACGCGCGGTTGCCGGATCGTGCTCGCCGACGGCCGCGAACTGATCGACGGCATTGCCTCGTGGTGGACGGCCTGTCACGGTTATAACCATCCGCACATCCGCGCCGCAGTCGAACGCCAGCTCGCCAACATGCCGCACGTCATGTTCGGCGGCCTTGTCCACGAGCAAGCGCTGATGCTGGCGCGCCGGCTTGCGGCAATGCTCGGCGAACATGATGCGACTTGCGGCCTCGATCGTGTGTTCTTCAGCGATTCCGGCTCGGTCGCGGTCGAAGTCGCGCTGAAAATGGCGGTGCAATACTGGCGCAACCGCGGCGCTCGCGGCCGCTTCCGCATCGTCGCGTTCAAAGGCGGCTATCACGGCGACACCACCGGCGCCATGGCGGTGTCGGATCCGGATGCCGGTATGCATGCCGCGTTCCGCGGGCTCCTGCCGCAGCAGATTTTGGTCGATTTGCCGGTCGACGAAGTAACCACGGCGGCATTCGAGAAACTGCTGGAAGCGCGCGCCGGGGAGGTGGCAGCCATCATCGTCGAGCCCCTGGTGCAAGGCGCCGGCGGCATGCGCTTTCACGATGCCCGCGCGCTGAAGATCTTGCGCACGCTGGCCGACCGTTACGAGCTTCTGTTGATCTTCGATGAAATCTTTACCGGCTTCGGCCGGACCGGCGCGATATTCGCATTTCACGAAGCCGGCGTCGCGCCCGATATCGTTACGCTCTCCAAGGCGCTGACCGGCGGCACGCTGCCGCTCGCCGCCACCATCGCGCGCCGAAAAGTGTTCGAGGCGTTCTGGTCGGACGATCCGGGCAACGCGCTGATGCACGGTCCGACCTTTATGGCCAATCCGCTCGCCTGCGCCGCGGCGAACGCCTCGCTGGACTTGTTCGAGCGCGAACCGCGGCTCGATCAGGTCGCAAAAATCGAAAGCGCGCTGACGCTCGGGCTCGAACCGTGCCGAAAACTCCCCGGCGTCGAAGATGTGCGGGTCAAAGGGGCCATTGGCGTCGTTCAACTCGACCGCATCGAAAATCTCAACGCCTTGCGCCAACGCTTTATTGCAGAAGGCGTTTTTATCCGGCCTTTCGGCTCGATCGTGTATCTGACACCGGCTTTCACGATCGCCGAGGACGACTTGGTGACGCTGACCAAAACGGTGGAGGTGGTGCTCGGCGAATTTTTGCTCAGCAACCGCGGCTGAACGGGTGTGTACTCATGAATACGAGGTCGTTGAGAACCCGTCTTGCAGTGAAGCTGGGACAGTGCGAATACTTAGAAGCTCCCAAGTCGCATGCGGACTCCTCGGAATTGCGCAACCACTAGTTGTATTTCGGGTCAGTGGGGAACCTGCCAACCGTGTCGATGGCCGCAATGCTTTCAGCACAGAGAGCCGAATCCGAGCCGCTGCTGGTCACTGGCTCATCGGATATACACGGCTCGGTCGTCAACGACACAATTGTTCAGGGAAACTGCTCCCTCCACGTTCGCGGCAACGTCCTGGGCAGTTTGACGATCGAGCCGGGTGCGAAAGTCGTCGTCGAAGGTTCGGTCGACGGAAAAATCATCAATAAAGGCGGCAGGCTCATTGTTCACAATAAAGGGCTTGCGGCATGCGTCACGCTCGACGGGCCACCGGAAGCGGAAGCCTGCGGTATCCTGAAAATCAATTTGACGGCTATTGCATCCAATTGGGACACGCTGGCGAAGCGCACCGAGGCCGAATGCGCCGCCGTGGTCAAGGGCAACGCGTACGGCTGCGGCATCGATCCAATCGCCGGGGCGCTGGCCAAAACCGGCTGCCGGACCTTTTTCGTATCCAATCTTCCGGAAGCCAAACGCGTTCGCGCGGTTGCGCCGAACTCGGCAATTTATGTTCTCAACGGGTTCTACTCCGGAACCGGGCCGGCCTTCGCAGAAGTCAACGCCCGACCCGTCATCAACAGCTTAATCGAATTGGCCGAATGGGACGTGTTCGTGACCTCAAAACAATGGACGGGCGGTTGCGCGCTAAACGTCGACACAGGCGAAAGTAGGCTCGGCATTTCGATGGAAGAAGCTGCCGCATTTGCACCCAGGGTCCATTCGCTGGACCACGGCATCACGCTCCTGATGAGCCGTCTCGATCACGCCGAAAAATCCCATCATCCCTTGACCGATCGCCAGATCAAGCTGTTTGGAGATCTGCGTCGGCTCTATCACGGCGTTCCTGCTTCGCTGGCCAATTCGTCCGGCATCTTCATCGATCCGAAAATTCATTACGATCTCGTGCGGCCCGGTGCCGCTCTTTACGGCGTCAATCCAACGCCCGGCCTACCCAATCCGATGCTGCCGGTGATCGAGCTGCAGGCACGCATCGTGCAGGTCCGCAGCTTGGCTCCTGGGGAAATGATTGCCGATAGCGGCGGCTGGACTGCAAAGCGGCGTACGCGGATTGCTCTGGTTTCGGTCGGCTACGCCGACGGTTATCCGCGACCGGAAAGTACTTCCGACAACAAGCTGCAAGCCATCGTGGGCGGCCAGCGGTGTCCAGTTGCAGGGCAGGCTGCGATGGATTTACTGCCGGTCGACGTCACCGATCTTCAAGATCCTTCGGTCGCGCGCTTTGGCGAAATGGTTACACTGCTCGGAACGGAGCTTGGCATCGACGATCTCGCAGCAGGAGCCAAATCCACCGGTCGCGAAGTGCTCAGTCATCTTGGCCACCGCTTCCACCGCGTCTATTACGCCATCTGACAAAATCCAACTTCCAACAGAGAAGGAGAGGGACATGTTCGAAAATTGGCCGCCGCTTCCGCCGCATCTGCTACGCCGTCTGACAAATTCCAACTTCCGACAGCGAGTCCAAAAGAAGGAAAACGACATGTTCGGACTACCCAAAGGCAATGCGGCAAATAACAATGGCAGCGCGCCATTGCCGCAGCAGTTTCCCCGCTCCGCCGTTGCATATTCAGCGGCGCTGGAGTCCCTGGAATCGACGTCCTCCATCGGTTCCGGCACGTCGGTTGTCGGCAAGATCGTCGGCGACGGGACCGTGAAGATTTTTGGTCGCGTCGAGGGCGAGCTACGCGGCTCGACCGTCCTGATCGCAGCCGGCGCCCAGGTGGAGGGCGACGTCTTCGCGGACGATTTGACGGTAGGCGGCCGTATTAAGGGCACGATCCATGCCAACCGCGTCAAGCTCGATAGCACCGCCGTCGTCGAGGGCGATATCTTTCATCGGTCGCTGGCGATCGAGGAAAATGCGCGTTTCGAAGGATCGTCGCGACGGGAGGAAGCTGTCGTCGGTACGCCGTCTCGCGTCCAAGCGACCCGCCCGCCGCCCGGCGTACCCAACAAGGAGCAACATGCCACTCCGGCGGCTGAGTGACCCGGGGCGGCAGGTTCATGCCGCTCACGAAGCTTTTCTACGGCTCCATGGACGCAACTCTGCTCATGGGTCTTTACCTGACGTGTGCGGATTTCAGCGCGTGATGGTCCGCTAGACTCACCGTGCGGCCTTCGAGGCTCAACAGGCCCTTCGGTAGCAAAGCGCAATCAGGCAATTGGATTGACTTATTCGTCCGCCTCGGGGCCGGCGCCACGCTTGGGGGTCGTCGTCCTGATCGTTTCGTACTCCGTAACACGGACCACGCCGGGGACCGGCTCATCGATCACGTCGATGATCGTGTCTTCGAGGATCGACGCGCCTCGTCTTGGCGCCTTTGTTGGCGCCTTTCGCGGTGCCGTTTTCGCTGCGGTCTTCGCCGGCCGCTTTTTCGTCGTCGCGCGCTTTGCCGCCTTCCTGCGCGCAGGCTTGGCGCTTGCCTTCCGTCGTTTCGAGGCTTTCTTGCGTGTCGCAATACGCCTCTTTGCTTTGGCCATGGCAGTCTCCTGTAAAGTATGTCGCAGGTACCCAATTCCGAAACAATCCAACTCGGCCAACATTATCCCTTAGGAATTCGTCACACCACTTTTATCGACTTCCGGTTTGGAGTGTAAACCGAAGTGGCGGCTCCGATTTGCAGTGCGTGCTTCTTGCTTGAAGGCAGACACACCCTGCGCGTGCAAGAGTCCGTGCACTAATAGCCCACCACAGTTCCGTGAAGGTCGTAGGCGTCGGCGCGGTCGATCTTCACGGTCGCGATTTCGCCGACGCGCAACGGGCGATGGCTTGACACAAATACTGTGCCGTCGATTTGCGGCGCATCGGCCTTGCTGCGGCCTTTGGCTGTCCCCGATTTCGCATCGACTTCGTCGATGATGACGCGTTCGCGACTGCCCACTTTGCGCTTGAGGCGCTTTTGCGAAATTGTCTGCTGGCGGGCCATCAGACGGTGCCAACGAGCCTCTTTCACGTCATCGGGCACGGGTGCGGCAAGATCGTTTGCCGCGGCGCCGTCGACCGGCTCGTAGCGGAAACAGCCGACACGGTCGAGTTCGGCAGCGTCGAGCCAGTCGACGAGCTGCGGAAAGTCCTCGTCGGTCTCGCCGGGAAAGCCGACGATGAAGGTCGAGCGGATGGTCAGGCCGGGGCACATCTGCCGCCAGGCGCCAATGCGCTCGAGCGTCTTCTCCCGCGCCGCCGGGCGGCGCATGCGTTTGAGGAGGACAGGGCTGGCGTGCTGGAACGGCACGTCGAGATAGGGCAGCACTTTGCCGTCCGCCATCAAAGCAATGACATTGTCGACGTGCGGATAGGGATAGACGTAATGCAGCCGCACCCAGACGTCGAACTCGCCGAGCGCGCGGGCAAGATCGAAAAATTTCGCCCGCACCTCGCGGCCGTTCCACGAGCTCGCCGCATATTTGAGATCGATGCCATAGGCCGACGTATCCTGCGAGATGACCAGAAGCTCCTTGACCCCCGCGGCGACCAACCGCTCGGCCTCGCCTAACACGTCCGCGGCCGGGCGCGAGACCAGATCGCCGCGTAATTTCGGGATGATGCAAAAGCTACAGCGATTGTTGCAACCCTCTGATATTTTTAGATAAGCATAGTGCCGCGGCGTGAGCTTTATGCCCTGCGGCGGAATCAGATCGGTGTATGGATGGTGCGCCGGCGGCGCGGCACGATGTACGGCATCGAGCACGCTTTCGTATTGCTGCGGGCCGGTAACCGCGAGCACGCCGGGATACGCGGACGTAATCTTCTCCGGCTCTGCGCCCATGCAACCGGTGACGATGACCTTGCCGTTTTCGGCCATGGCGGCGCCAATGGCGGCGAGCGATTCCGTTTGCGCAGTGTCGAGAAAGCCGCAGGTATTGACGATGGCGAGATCGGCGCCGGCATGCTCGCGGGCGAGCTCGTAACCCTCCGCGCGCAGCCGCGTGATGATGCGCTCGGAATCGACCAGCGCCTTCGGACAGCCGAGCGAGACGAAAGAAATGCGGGGCGCGCGGTTCATTGCGGGTTTCTTAGTGTCATTCCGCCACGAAAAAGTCGATCCGGCACCCTGATTTCACCTTGTGCCGCCGGCATTGCTGAGCCCCTATTTGGCGGAAATTAAGGATTTCGCGGTCTGCTCGCATTGCGGCGAGTGATGGATGACAATTCGCGGGGCGCCATCCCAGTGCTTGGCACCGAGCCGGCGCAGCACAGCCTGACCCGGCCGGTCGCTTCCAGTTTCGACGCTCGAACATCGACGCCTTAAAGCACATGATGCAACCAAGGCACATCGTCGTTTTGCTGCTTGCCGCCGGGCTTGCCGGCTGCGGCGGCTATGCCATGGTCGATCCGAGCGCCTCTTTCACCACGCCGAGCAAGCAAACCGAGTGGATCAAGGGCGCCGGGCCGACTTCTGCGGCGGACACATCGGATCCCCAGAGCACGGGTTCGATCTCGGCAGCAACGGCTTCGACGCCCGCACCGACGGAAAAGACCGACACGGCAACGCTCAACTCGCTGTTCGCCCGCGCCGCCGCGGGCAAGCTCGGCGATCCGCCGGTGCCCGTTGCCAAATCCGATGCAAATTCCGTCGCGGTCGCCGATGCCGGCGACAGCGCCGTTCCAGCCACACCGCCGCCGGCAGCCGCCGAGAAGGTCACCGAACCGCGCGGTCGCGTCTACCTGTTCCGCGGCGTCGCCGGGCTGATTTATTCGCGCGGCATCGACACACTGGCAGACCGCATCAAGCGCGCCGGCATCACTGCCGAGGTGCAAACCTACCTGATGTGGCGCCAAGTCGCCGACGAGGCGATCCGCGATTATCGCCGCGACCCGGCCCCAATCACGCTGATCGGCCATTCGATGGGCGGGGATTCGGCGGTGGATTTTGCCGAGACGCTCAATCAAGCGGGCATTCCCGTAAACCTTCTCGTCACCTACGATCCCACGCGCATTGCCGACGACGTGCCGCCCAATGTCGAGCGCTATATCAACATCTACCAATCCAAAAACATCATGGGCGGCGGCAACGTCGTTCAGGGGGCGCGCTTCCACGGCCACTATGCGAGCTATAACCTCAAGGAACACAACGAGATCGTCCACATCAACATCGAGAAAGCCGACCGCATTCAGCACCAATTGCTCGACAAGATCGTGCAGCTTGCCGCAACCCCGGCCGGCGACCAAGGCGAGGCGGTGCCGTTGCGTTTGGAAGTCCCAGCCGAGGCCGCGATCGAACTGTGGGATTCAGGCCTGCCGGTTGCCGCGCACGCCGGCGACACTTTGAAAACGCTCGCAGCGACTTACCACGTGCCGCTGTGGTCGCTCGAACAGAGCAATTCCATCTCGGCTCGTGCGCCGCTTGCCGAAGGCCAGCGCGTCGTGGTCCCGCGCCATCTGATGCCGCTGGCCAGCCCAAGCACATCGCTCGGCAACGTCACCAGTTACGCGCCGGTTTCGCGTTGATCTGCTAATGGCTCTCCCTGCGCGGCGGGGCGAGGTGAATTAGCAATGCGGTGCCAAGCACAGCCCGCTCGGCTCGAAGCAACGCCAGAACGGCACCGGCGTCGACTGGCCGTTGACGCAGGTATAGACCTGACACCAATTGAACTGATCGCAGTCGGAGACGCAGCGGCCGTTCGGCTGAGCGCACGCGCCCGCCATCTTTTTGTGCTTCGCCGCCAGCGCCGGCGAGAACGATGCCAAACCCAGCACGCCGGCGAGCGCGATTGTCACGATCGATTTTGCAAACATAAGATAGCCTCCCAAACCATCCCACCCGCCAAATTTTCCACAATCCGCGGGTGCGGACAAGGAGTGAGCTCGTGTTGCCGCTTCCCGATCCGCCCTTGCTGTTGGTGACCGACCGTGCCCAGGCGCACCGGCCGCTCAACGAGATCGTGGCCGCGGCGCTCACCGCCGGCTGCCGCTGGATCAGTTTGCGCGAAAAGGATTTGCCAGAGGACGAGCAGGTGCCGCTGTTGCGGATGCTGTTGCCGATCGCGCATCGTGCCGACGCGCGCCTGATGCTGCACGGGCAAGCATCCCTGGCGAAACTCGCCGGCGCCGACGGCGTGCATCTGCCCTCCGGCAGCGATGCCGCGGCCGCCCGCGTGCTGTTAGGCAAGCAAAAACTCATCGGCGTTTCGATCCACACCGTCACCGAAGCCGGGGCGATCGATCCGCAAGTGGCCGATTACGCGCTGGCGGGGCCGGCTTTCGAGACGCCGAGCAAGCCGGGTTACGGGCCGGAAATCGGCCGCAAGGGTTTGGCCGAAATCGCGGACGCCGCACGCGTGCCGGTGCTCGCCATCGGCGGCATCAATGCGGCACGCATCGGCGAAATCATCGCCGCAGGCTGCGCCGGAGTCGCGGTGATGGGCGGCGTGATGCGCGCGGCCGATCCGGCGCGCGAGGTCGGCGCGCTGATCGCGGCGCTGCGAGGTTCGCGAGCTACCACAGCATGATCCGGAAAAGTGGGAACCGGTTTTCCGAACAGATCATGCTCCCACAAGAATCTACCGCGCTTGGTACGTTCTGACGCCCTGATCGGGGACCCAGACGCCCGCCGGGAGCTTGCCCGCCTGCCAGAACACGTCGATCAGCATGCCGCCGCGCGGATGGAAATAGCCGCCGATGCGCAGCCATTTCGGCTTGAGCCGCGCCACGAGTTTTTTGCCGATTGCGACCGTGCAAGCCTCGTGGAAGGCGCCCTGATTGCGAAAACTGTTCAGATAAAGTTTCAGCGATTTGGATTCGACCAGCCATCCGTTCGGCACATAGTCGATGACCAGCGTGGCGAAATCCGGCTGGCCGGTGACCGGGCACATCACGGTGAATTCCGGAAAGGTGAAGCGCGCGAGGTAATTGGTGTCTGGATGCGGATCGCGGACGCGGTCGAGCACCGCTTCGTCGGGCGAGGCGGGAATCGATGCGGGGCGGCCAAGTTGCAAGGTCTTCTTCGCCATGGCGTGATTGTAGCCCGGATCGAGCGTCGCGACATCCGCGGCCCACCGCACGGCCCCACCCCGGATTTCGCTTCGCTCAATCCGAGCCACATGACAACAACCCGCCCGATCCTGTAGAAGCGGCGCAGACCGAGAGCGTGCATGACCGCGATCATCGACATTATCGGCCGGGAAATATTGGACAGCCGCGGCAATCCGACGGTGGAGGTCGATGTCGTGCTGGAGGACGGTTCGCGCGGCCGCGCCGCGGTGCCGTCCGGCGCCTCGACCGGCGCGCATGAGGCCGTCGAGTTGCGCGACGGCGACGCCAAGCGCTATCTCGGCAAGGGCGTGCGCAAGGCGGTCGAGGCCGTCAACGGCGAGATTTTCGACGCGCTTTCCGGCATGGACGCCGAGGCGCAGGTCAAGCTCGACGAGACCATGATCGCGCTCGACGGCACGCCGAACAAAGGCCGGCTCGGCGCCAATGCCATCCTCGGCGTCTCGCTCGCGGTCGCCAAAGCCGCGGCGGCGACAAATAAGCTGCCGCTCTACCGCTATGTCGGCGGCGCGGCGTCGCGGCTCTTGCCGGTGCCGATGATGAACATCGTCAACGGCGGGGTCCATGCCGACAATCCGATCGATTTTCAGGAATTCATGATCGTGCCGTTCGGCGCTCCGACTTTTGCCGAAGCCTTGCGCGCCGGCTCGGAAATCTTCCACACGCTGCGCGCCGCGCTCAAATCCGCCGGCCATAATACCAATGTCGGCGACGAAGGCGGCTTTGCACCCAACCTGCCGTCGGCGGAAGCCGCGCTCGATTTCATCCTCACGGCGATCGAGAAGGCCGGCTACCGCCCCGGCGAACAAGTCGCGCTGGCGCTCGATCCGGCGGCGAGCGAATTTTTCGCGGACGGCGCCTACCACTATAAAGGCGAGGGCAAGACTCGCGCGGTCGGCGAGCAAGTCGATTATCTCGCCGAACTCGTCAAACGCTATCCGATCGTGTCGGTCGAGGACGGCATGGCCGAGGACGATTCCGCCGGCTGGAAATTGCTGACGCAAAAACTTGGGGCCCGCTGTCAACTCGTCGGCGACGACAATTTCGTCACCAATGTCGCGCGGCTCTCGGACGGCATCAAGAACGGCATCGCCAACTCGATCTTGATCAAGGTCAACCAGGTCGGCACGCTGTCCGAAACCCTGGCCGCGGTCGAGTGCGCGCACAAGGCGGGCTACACCGCGGTGATGTCGCACCGTTCGGGCGAGACGGAAGATTCCACCATTGCCGATCTCGCGGTTGCGACCAATTGCGGCCAGATCAAAACCGGCTCGTTGGCGCGCTCCGACCGCACCGCCAAGTACAATCAGTTGCTACGCATCGAGGAGGAACTCGGCGCCCAGGCCAGCTATGCCGGGCGCGCGGCGTTCAAGGCGAGTGGATAGTTTAAACTTCCCGCGCTTGTCCGGCAGCGCCAATCGGGGCTATACGCTGACGATACTGGTCGAGACCTTGGCGTGCGATGGATCAAACGCTTGAATTGAAGCCGGGCAACCGCCGGCTCGCGGTCGAACGCTTGAGCGATTTCATCGCCCGCTCGATCGACGCCGCGGTTTCGTCCGATGCGCCGTTCACTCATCTCGTGTTCGACCGCGTCTTCCCCGACGATATTTACGCGGTGATGCTCGCCAAAATACCGGAGGCGACGGACTATCGGCCGATGCATGGCCGCAGCAAAGGTCACGATCTCACCGACGGCACTCATACGCGGGTCAAGATCGATCTGTTTCCGGAATATATCCGGCACCTGCCGCCGCAAAAGCGCGCGGTTTGGGACGTCGTCGGCCGCGCGCTGTGCTCGCGCCCGGTGAAGGAGGCGTTCATGCGCCGGCTCGCGGCGCCGCTGGCGCGCCGGTTCGGCAAGCGTAAGGTCGGCATGTATCCGATCCCGATTCTGACCCGCGATATTCCCGGCTATCTGATCACGCCGCATACCGATACGCGCTGGAAAGGCATCACCGTGCAGTTCTATTTGCCGCGCGACCGCTCGAACACTCATATCGGCACCATTTTTCACGAAAAGCTTGCCGACGGCTCGCTGCCCAAGCGCAAGCAAATGTCGTTTGCGCCGAATTCGGGCTACGCCTTTGCCGTCGGCACCGATACCTGGCATTCGGCCGATGCGGTCGGCCCCGAAGTCAAGACGCGCGACAGCATCCTGCTGACCTATTTCGTCGACGCCGGCGTGCTCCGCTTCCTTCGCAACCGCGGCAAGAGGTTCGGCAATTTCGTGCTCAACGAGGTTCGCAACCGGCTGCCGTAACCCGCGCCATTAATCCGGCTTTAAGCGCCGCGCTGACATTCTGGCGCCATGGTCACGCGTAAACGCCTCCGTGCCGTCGTCAACGCGCTTTTTCTCTACGCGCTGGCGGCCTTGCTGATCGGCTATTTCGGCGTCAACGCCTATAGCGGCAATCGCGGGCTCAAGGCCAAGGAGGATATCGACCGGCAGATGGCCGCCCTCAACGCCGGTCTGCAACGCCTTAAGCTCGAACACGCGCAGTGGGAACGGCGGATCGCGCTACTTAAGTCCGACGACATCGATCCCGATATGCTCGACGAACGCGCACGCGCGCTGCTCGACTATGTCGACCCCAACGACTTGACGATGATGTATGACGCGCGGCCCACCCGCCCGCCGTAACCGGGCCTTGAAGTCGAGCGCGGCGGCTCCGAAATTAATTTCCCGACAATGAGTTGGCCGCCGGCGGCAATCCCCGGTCGAGCGTGCCCCGACTTTCGCAATGGGGCGTTTTCGGCTAAGGGATGAAGCCTGCCCAACGTTGCGGTAACAATGGCGTTTCGAGGATTAAGAATGGCCGTCGCCCAAACCAAGCAAACGGCTCAGAGCGCCCAAGGACTGCTGCCGGACGCGGATCTCGCGGCAATCGGGACGATCATCCCGGAATTCAACAAGGAACAGGAGCTGCAAGCGCTCCGCCAAATGCTGTTGATCCGCCGTTTCGAAGAAAAAGCCGGGCAGATGTACGGCATGGGCCTGATCGGAGGATTCTGCCACCTCTATATCGGCCAGGAAGCGGTCGTGGTCGGCATGAAGCTCGCCATGCGCGACGGCGACCAGATGATCACCGGTTATCGCGATCACGGCCACATGCTCGCCAGCGGCATGGATCCGAAGGGCGTGATGGCGGAACTCACCGGCCGGCGTGGCGGTTATTCCAAGGGCAAGGGCGGCTCGATGCACATGTTCTCGCTGGAGAAAAAATTCTACGGCGGGCACGGCATCGTCGGCGCCCAGGTTCCACTCGGCACCGGCTTGGCCTTCGCCAATAAATATCGCGGCGACAACAGCGTCAGCCTGACTTATTTCGGCGACGGCGCGGCCAACCAGGGCCAGGTCTATGAAAGCTTCAACATGGCGGAGCTGTGGAAGCTGCCCGTCGTGTACGTCATCGAGAACAATCGCTACGCCATGGGCACCTCGGTGACGCGCTCCTCGGCGCAAACCGATTTCTCCAAGCGCGGCGTGTCGTTCAATATTCCCGGCAGGCAGGTCGACGGCATGGACGTGCGCGCCGTCAAGGCGGCCAGCCAGGAAGCGATCGCCTGGTGCCGCGCCGGCAAGGGCCCGACCATTTTGGAGATGATGACCTACCGTTATCGCGGCCACTCGATGTCGGACCCGGCCAAATACCGGACCAAGGAAGAAGTCGATAAGATCCGCACCGAGCACGATCCGATCGAACAGGTGCGCAAGCGGCTCCTCGACAAGAAATGGGCAAGCGAAGACGAGTTGAAAAAGATGGATGCGGCTGTCCGCGCGATCGTCAACGAGGCGTCCGAATTCGCCACCCACGACGCCGAACCGGACGCTTCGGAACTTTATACCGACGTCTATCGGTGAAGCGCGATTTTTCGCGACGCAATGTGAACCGCCATGCCGACCCCGGTCCTGATGCCCGCGCTTTCGCCGACGATGGAAAAGGGCAATCTCGCCAAGTGGCTCAAGAAGGAAGGCGATAGCGTAAAATCCGGCGACGTGATCGCGGAGATCGAGACCGACAAGGCCACCATGGAGGTGGAAGCGGTCGACGAGGGTACGCTCGGAAAGATTCTGGTGCCGGAAGGCACTAACGACGTCGCGGTCAACACGCCGATCGCCATGATCCTCGCCGACGGCGAGGACGCCGCCGCACTCAAGACCGCCAGGTCCGCGCCGGCCAAGACGTCGAAGGCCGAGCAGCCGGCCCGCCCGCCGAAGGGCACGGAATCCGCAGCCCCCGCAGAAAAAGACCGGCCGGCGAAGCGAGCGGACGCGCCGGCGCCGGCGAAGACCGGCACTGCGAAACCTCCGCAAGCCGAAATCATGCCCGAGCCCGAAGTGCCGGAAGGCACCGAGCTCGTCACCATGACCATGCGCGAAGCTTTGCGCGACGCCATGGCCGAGGAAATGCGCCGCGATCCGGACGTCTTCGTCATGGGCGAGGAGGTCGCCGAATATCAAGGCGCCTATAAAGTCACGCAGGGCCTGTTGGAGGAATTCGGCGCCCGACGCGTCATCGACACGCCGATCACCGAGCACGGTTTTGCCGGCGTCGGCATCGGCGCCGCGCTTGCCGGATTAAAGCCGATCGTCGAATTCATGACGTTCAACTTCGCCATGCAGGCGATGGATCAGCTCATCAATTCGGCGGCGAAGACGCAATATATGTCGGGCGGGCAGGTCAAGCTTTCAATCGTGTTTCGCGGGCCGAACGGGCCGGCCTCGCGCGTCGCCGCGCAGCACAGCCAGGATTATTCGTCGTGGTACTCGCATATTCCCGGCCTGAAAGTGATCGCGCCATCGACCGCGGCCGACGCCAAGGGCCTGCTCAAGGCCGCGATCCGCGATCCCAATCCGGTGATGTTTTTGGAAAACGAAATTCTTTACGGCCATTCCTCGCCGGTGCCGAAACTCGACGACTACGTGCTGCCGATCGGCCGGGCGCGCATCGTGCGCTCCGGCAACGATGTCACGATCGTCGCCTGGTCGATGGGCATGAGCTATGCGCTCAAGGCCGCCGACGAATTGGCCAAGGACAATATCGGCGCCGAAGTGATCGACCTGCGCACGCTAAAGCCGATGGACTCCGACACCATCATCGAGTCGGTGAAAAAGACCGGACGCCTCGTCACCGTCGAAGAGGGCTGGAAGCAATCCGGCGTCGGCGCCGAAATCGCCGCCCGCGTGATGGAAGGCGCCTTCGACTATCTCGATGCGCCGGTCACCCGCGTTTGCGGCAAGGACGTGCCGATGCCTTACGCTGCCAATCTGGAAAAGCTCGCATTGCCCTCGGTCGCCGAAGTCGTCGAGGCGGCGAAGGCCGTTTGCTACTGCTGAAATTTTTTGGTGAAAATTTCAAGCCATGCCCATCAACATCCTCATGCCGGCGCTGTCGCCCACGATGGAGAAGGGGAATCTTGCCAAGTGGCTCAAGAAAGAGGGCGACGCGGTCAAGACCGGCGACGTCATCGCCGAGATCGAGACCGACAAGGCGACCATGGAATACGAGGCCGTCGATGACGGCACGCTGGCCAAGATCGTGGTGCCGGAAGGCACCCACGACGTGGCGGTCAATGCGCTCATCGCCGTGCTGGCCCAGGAAGGCGAGGATGTAAAAGCTGCTGCGTCGGCGGCCGGGAAGGGGCCGGCACCCAGCGCCCGAACTCCCTCACCCCAACCGTCTCCCCAACGGGGAGAGGGGGCTGGTCAGCGTGCGGCCGCTCCCACGCCTGCACCTCAAACCAAGGCACCTCCGCCATCTTCTCCACCTCTCCCCAGTGGGGAGAGGTCTGCGCCGAAGGCGCAGGGTGAGGGGGTTCGAACCAATGGACATGGCGCGGGGACTAGCACGAACCGAATCTTTTCCTCGCCGCTGGCACGAAGACTAGCCAAGGAAGCCGGCATCGATATCGGCCGCATCGAAGGCTCCGGTCCGCACGGCCGCGTCATCGCCCGCGATGTCGCGGCGGCAAAGGTCGGCGGCGGCTTGCGTGCGGCGGCTACGCCCGGCGCGCCTGGAGCCGGATCGTTCATCGCGCCATCGCTATCGGATCAGCAGATCCGCGCGCTCTACGAAGACGGCAGCTACGACGTCGTGTCGCACGACGGCATGCGCCGCACCATTGCACAGCGGCTCACCGCCTCGGTGCAGACCATTCCGCATTTTTATCTGACCGTCGACTGCGACATCGGCAAGCTTGTCGCCGCGCGCGAGGAAATCAATGCCACCGCGCCCAAGGACAAGGACGGCAAGCCAGCCTACAAGCTCTCGGTCAACGACTTCGTCATCAAAGCCTTGGCGCTGGCGCTCCAGCGTGTGCCCGACGCCAACGTTACCTGGACCGAAGCCGGCATGCTCAAGCACAAGCATTCCGACATCGGCGTCGCGGTGGCGATGCCGAACGGGCTGATCACGCCGATCGTGCGCAACGCCGAGGCCAAGTCGTTGTCGGCGATCTCCAACGAAATGCGCGACCTCGCCCTGCGCGCCCGCGACCGCAAGCTCAAACCCCACGAATATCAGGGCGGCACCACCGCGGTGTCGAACCTCGGCATGTACGGGATTAAGGATTTCACCGCGGTGATCAATCCGCCGCATGCCACCATCCTCGCCGTCGGCGCGGGCGAAGAGCGCGCCGTGGTGCACAACGGCAAGATCGAAGCCGCCCAGATCATGAGCGTAACCATGGGTTGCGACCATCGCGCGGTCGACGGCGCGCTCGGCGCCGTGCTGATCGGCGCCTTCAAGGCGCTGATCGAGAATCCGGTAATGATGTTGGTTTAAAAATCGCACCGCCGTCGAATTTCTTAACCCTGGCGGAATAAACCCCGCGCAAGGCTGCCGGCACAAAACTTCAACCGATATCCGCTACGGGAGCACACCGTGCTGGCAGGCGGCGAGCAGACATTTTCAGTGCGGCCGGTCTTTATCGGCTGGATCACCCTGTTGATGCAATTGCCGCTGCAATTGTTCTTCACGGTGTGGGCAGCCATTTTCTTCGGCGGCATGATTCAGACGACCGGGCTGATCGCGCGCGGGTCGCCGTTGCCGTACGTCGTTTTTGGCGCGATCGGCTTTTTCGGTCTTCCACTGGTCGCCTATGTCGGCAAGAAGCTCAATTACAGCCGAACCGAATATCAGTTCTTCCCCGACCGGCTCGAATTCGAGGAGGGCTTCTTTTCGGTCAATGACAAGACTGTCAAATTCCGCGACGTGAGCGAGGTCACGCTGCACAGAGGCGCGCTGCAGCGGCTCTATGGCCTCGGCACCGTCTATCTCGCCACGCCGGCGACCGGGTCGAGCGGTAACTTCAGTCCGTTCGTCGCGCTCGGTTTCGGCAACGTCTCGGCGAGCGGCATCAACGTCCGCGATATTGCCGAACCGGAGCAGACGTTCGATCGAATCCGGCGGCTGGTCGACGCGCAGCGCGGCTGAGGCCGGCGCGACTTTTCAGTTTGGATCGAGACCTTTCGCACGGAAGATAGCTTTCGCATCCGGCGTTCGCAGCGCCGCGATCAACGCCTTGGCCGCGTCGGCGTTCTTGCTGCCGGTCATCACGCCGGCGACGAATTCGGTGACCATGTTGAGGTCGCCGGGCAAAAAGCCGACGATTTCGGTGCCGGCGACGTGCAGCAATTCCGGCTTCTGCTGCACGGCGAGCGCGACCTCGCCGGTCAAAAGCAGCTCGCCGGAGAAACCGCCCGGCGGCGGATATTTGGTCTTCGGCTTCATCGCGTCGGCTATTCCTAAGCGTTCGAGCAGTTTGGCGAAATAAACGCCGCTGGCGCCGCCGGCGGACGGCTCGCTATAGGCGATGGATTTCGCCTTGAGCAAAGTCTGCTTGAGCGCCTCGGGCGTCGAAATGTCGGGCTTCGGCGCGCCGGCTTTCACAGCGATGGCGACGCCGGAGCCGGCGAGCGTGACGTCGGAGCCGGGTGCGATTTTGCCTTGCTTCTTCAGGCCGTCGATCCCGGCGCGGCTGAGGATCAGCACGTCGGCCGCTTCGCCGCTCTCAATGCGCTTGGCCAGCATCGGCGCCGTGCCCCAGGTGACGGCGAGCTTATGGCCGCTCGTTTTCTCGAATTGCCGGAACAGCGCTTCCGCGGCGCTGCGCACGCCGATGCTGCTGTAGACTTTAAGTTCTGCCATGATGGAAAGTCGCTTGTGCAGAAATTGGATTGCGGCGACATTATATTGCGATCCCCGATAAGGCCAGCTCGCGAGGAATTGAATGGCTGACACGAATTTCGACATCGTCATCATCGGCTCGGGGCCGGGCGGCTATGTCGCCGCCATCCGCGCCGCGCAGCTCGGCTTTTCGACCGCCATCGTCGAGCGCGAATATTTGGGCGGCATCTGCCTGAATTGGGGCTGCATCCCGACCAAGGCGCTCCTGCGCTCGGCCGAAATTTTTCATTACATGCAACACGCCAAGGATTACGGCCTCTCCGCCGGCGCGGTGACTTACGATCCGTCGGCCGTGGTGAAACGCTCGCGCGTCGTTGCCAAACGGCTCAATGACGGCGTCGGCTTTCTCATGAAAAAGAACAAGATCGCCGTGATCTGGGGCGAGGCCTCGATCGACGCGCCGGGCAAGATCGCGGTGAAGGCCGGCAAGAGCGAGGCCCCGAAGGGCGCGCTCGGCGCCGGGGCCTATCAGGCCAAGCACATCATCATCGCGACCGGCGCGCGGCCGCGCGTCATCCCCGGCATCGAGCCGGACAAGAAACTGATCTGGACCTATTTCGAGGCGATGGTGCCCGAGCGCATGCCGAAGACGCTGCTTGTCATCGGCTCAGGCGCCATCGGCATCGAATTCGCCTCGTTCTATCGTACGCTCGGCGCCGAGGTGACCGTCGTCGAAGTGCTGCCGCAAATTTTGCCGATCGAAGACGCGGAGATCGCCGCCTTCGCGCGGAGAAGCTTCGAAAAGCAGGGCATCAAGATTTTCACCGGCGCCAAGGTGACAAAACTCGACAAGAAGGGCGACGGCGTCACCGCGACCATCGACGACGGCAAGGGCGGCACGCGGACGGCATCCTTCGCGCGCGTCATTTCCGCGGTCGGCGTGGTCGGCAATAGCGAAAATCTCGGCCTGGAAAAACTCGGCGTGAAGACCGACCGCGGTTTTATTGTCATCGACGGCGCCTGCAAGACCAACGTCCCGGGAATTTACGCCATCGGCGACGTCGCCGGGCCGCCGCTTCTCGCGCACAAGGCCGAACATGAAGGTGTCATCTGCGTCGAGGCGATCAAGGGCCTGCATCCGCATCCGATGGACAAGCGACTCATTCCCGGCTGCACCTATTGCACCCCGCAGATCGCTTCGGTGGGCTTAACCGAGCAGGCCGCCAAAGAACAAAAGCTCGACATCCGCGTCGGCCGCTTTCCCTTCGTCGGCAACGGCAAAGCCATCGCGATGGGCGAGGATCAGGGCCTGGTCAAAGTGATCTTCGATAAAAAGATCGGCCAGCTTCTCGGCGCGCATATGGTCGGCGCCGAAGTGACCGAACTTATCCAAGGCTACGTGGTGGCGATGAATTTGGAAACCACGGAAGAAGAACTCATGCACACCGTGTTCCCGCATCCGACGCTCTCGGAAATGATGAAAGAAGCGGTGCTCGACGCCTATGGGCGCGTGCTCAATATTTGATTGTCCGTGCTGCCGAGCCGCCTTGCGGCGCAGCAAACTCACTCGTAAGTATCGGTTGCGGCTAGAGACCCGCACGGAGCCGTTATGGCCGTTATGATCGACACCATTGCCGCCGGCCGTCCGCGCCATCCGGAAAAAGCGCACCGGCCGGACCAGCCCGGATTGCCCAAGCCCGATTGGATCAGGGTTAAGGCGCCGGTCTCGCTGGGCTATGTCGAGACCCAGCGGATCGTGCGCGACAACGGCCTGCATACGGTCTGCGAGGAGGCCGGCTGTCCCAATATCGGCGAGTGCTGGGAGAAAAAGCACGCGACCTTCATGATCATGGGCGACACCTGCACGCGGGCCTGCGCCTTCTGCAACGTCAAGACCGGGCTGCCGGCCGCGCTCGATCCGGCCGAGCCCGAACACGTCGCCGCGGCGACGGCAAAACTCGGGCTTGCGCACGTCGTCGTTACCTCGGTCGATCGCGACGATCTCGATGACGGCGGGGCAGGGCACTTTGCCGCGGTGATCGCGGCGATCCGGGCGCGTTGCCCGAACACCACGATCGAAGTGCTGACGCCGGATTTTTTGCGCAAAGACGGCGCCGCCGAAACCGTGGTCGCGGCGCGGCCCGATATCTTCAACCACAATCTCGAAACCGTGCCGTCGAAATATCTGACAGTGCGCCCCGGCGCGCGTTACTTCGCCTCCATCCGGCTCCTGCAGCGCGTCAAGGAGATCGATGCGGGAATGTTCACCAAATCCGGGATCATGGTCGGGCTCGGCGAGCAGCGCAACGAAGTGTTGCAAGTGATGGACGATTTACGCGCTGCCGGCGTCGACTTTCTGACGATTGGCCAATATCTGCAACCCTCGCGCAAGCATCATCCGGTCATGCGCTTTTTGCCGCCCGACGAATTCAAGGCGTTGGCCACGATCGCCTATGCCAAGGGATTCTTGCTGGTTTCGGCAAGCCCGCTGACGCGCTCGTCGCATCATGCCGGCGCGGATTTCGCGCGGCTCAAGGCGCACCGCGCGGCGCGCTGATTTCATGCCGCAATTTTCGACCAAGCGGCGGGTGCGACACTCCGCGGCCGACATGTTCGCGCTCGTCGCCGATGTCGAGCGTTACCCCGAATTCGTGCCGCTCTGCCGATCGCTTCGGGTGCGCGAGCGCAGGCGCGAAGCAGAGGGCAGGGAGGTCGTCGTCGCCGACATGACGGTCGCCTACAAACTCGTGCACGAGACTTTTACCAGCCGCGTGACGCTCGACCGCAAAAAGCTCGAAATTCTGGTCGAATATCTGCAAGGCCCGTTTCGCAAAATGAACAACCGCTGGAATTTCCGGCCGGCCGGCGATCGCGCCTGCGAGGTGGAGTTTTTCATTAGTTACGAATTTCGCAGCCGCACGCTCGGCCTGTTGATGGGCGCCATGTTCGAAGCGGCCTTCCGCCGCTTCTCCGCCGCCTTCGAACGGCGCGCCGATCAGGTCTATGGCGCTTGACCGACTTGGTGCCGTCCCGAGGCTTAACTATCTTGACTGTTTGATTGCCAAGACGGTCGAATTTGTCGTTGCGAACGGGGATAATGTCCCGCCCATATTCCCAATTTGGTTGCCGTCGATGTTTGTTAGAAAATTCCTCGCCGTTGCCGCCGCATGCTTGCTTGTCATTGCGGTTGCTTCGGTGAACGCCATGGCCCATCGCGGTGGCGGCGCGCACGGCTTTGGCCATGGCTCGTTCGATGGCGCGTTCGGCGGCCACTTCCACGATTTTCACGGCCGTGACTTTTCGCGCTTGCGGCATCGTGACGAGCACCACGATTTTCACCAGCACCGCTGGGCCGGGCGCGATTTCGGCCATTGGCACGCGCGCGCCGCCGGTCATCTCGGACATTGGCGACCGGGACATTGGCAAGTCTCGTCCGGCTTCGGCGGCAATGGACATTGGTCGTGGCGCGGCGAGGGCGTGTGGCACCGCTGACGTCCGGCCCGGCGTATTGACGTTCAGGCGCGCACGTCTTCCGCAAGCTGCTCGAGCAGAGCGAACGCTTGCGCGACCGAGCGCAGCCGCACGCGAGCCCGTCCGATCCTGCCGAACCGCCGGCTGCGCGCCAGGCGCCGGCCCTCGCGGCTTGCGGCGGCGAAGTAAACCAGGCCGACCGGCTTTTGCTTCGTGCCGCCGCCCGGACCGGCAATGCCGGTGATCGCCACGGCAAGATCGGCTTGCGAATTTTTCAGCGCGCCCTTGGCCATCGCCGCCGCGGTTTCGCCGCTGACCGCGCCGTAGCGCGTCAGCGTCCCCGCCGGCACGCCGAGCAGCGCCACCTTCGCCGCGTTCGAATAGGTGACGAAGCCGCATTCGACCACGTCGGAGGCGCCGGCGATTTCGGTCAAGGCGGCGGCGACGAGTCCACCGGTGCAGGATTCCGCGGTGGCAATGCGAAGTCCGCGCACCCGGCACAGATCGAGCAGGCGCTTTGCCGTTCGGCGCAAGTCTTCGTCGATCATGCGGCGCTCCACGGCAGCCGCACCGTCGCCGTCGCCATCGCGACCATGCCTTCGCCGCGGCCGGTAAAGCCGAGTTTCTCGCTTGTCGTCGCTTTGACGCCGACGCGCGCAACCGGAATACCCGCGATTTCGGCGATGCGGGCGCGCATGGCGTCGCGATGCGGCGCCACACGCGGCGCTTCACAGACGATAGTCACGTCGAGATGGGCGATCATGCCGCGTCGCTCACGCACCCGCTCGCAGGCAAAGGCGAGAAAGCGCTCCGACGCGACGCCCTTCCATTGCGGATCGGTCGGTGGAAAGTGCGCCCCGATATCGCCGTCGGCCAGCGCGCCGAGAATGGCATCGACCAGCGCATGCAGCGCAACGTCGGCGTCCGAATGTCCGGTGAGCCCGCGCGAATACGGAATACGGACGCCGCCAAGCATGACATGGTTGCCGGCGGCGAAGGCGTGCACGTCGAAACCATTGCCGGTGCGCACATCGGAAAGGCTTGCGAGGTGCAAAATTTCGGCGCGCGCAAAATCCTCGTTGGTGGTCACTTTCACGTTGCCGGTTTCGCCGTCGAATACAGTGACGCGGTGTCCGGCCCATTCGGCGAGCGCGGCATCGTCGCTAAAGCTTTCAAGCCCGGCTTGCGCGGCGCGTCGATGCGCGTCGAGGATGAGGTCGAAAGCAAAAGCCTGCGGCGTTTGCACGATGCGCAGCCGTGTGCGTTCGAGCGTTTCAGCGACGATTGCGGCAGCGTCGATCGCTTTCACGGTATCGGCAATGGCAATGCCCGGGACCGCCGCGCCCGTCCGCTTGCCGGCGGCGATGGCGCGCTCGATCAGTGCGCCGCTTACGAACGGGCGCGCCGCGTCGTGGATAAGAACGAGCTCCGGCGCGCTTGCCGTCAGCGCTTCAAGCCCGGCGCGCACCGATGCTTGGCGCGTTGCGCCGCCCGGGACCGGCGACGCTAATTTATTCAAGCCCGCCGTGGCCGCGCGATAGGCGTTTTCATCGCCGGGGTGGATGACCGGCTGCACTAGTCCGATTTGCGCGTGGTTGAGGAACACCCGCAGCGTCGAACGGATCATCGGCTCGTCGGCAATTGCGCGATATTGCTTTGGAACATTGCCACCGGCGCGCTCGCCCCGTCCGGCTGCGACGACCACGGCGGCCACCATGCCAGTCATGGAATTTTGCTCCCGTTCGGGGATGGCTTTAGCGCAACTTGCCCGGCTGTGCGAACCGGCCGATTTGGCGATACGGCCATACACAGGGGGAACGATATTGCAGTGCAGCACTTGCGCCGCGTCTGGTTTTGGCTAAACTCTATGCAGGCATGGAACATCGCCTAATTCGTGTGCAGCATGCGCCCTGAACCTATTAGGTCCATGATTTTGACGACCAAGCCTCTGAGCTTACAAGGCTTTTTTTCGATCCCGCATGCCGTCGGAGACGCGCCTTCGAGGCTCGCGGAATGAGCGCCGTCGAGCCCCTGCCGACGACGTCGGCTGCCGACGCGGTGCTCAATGCTTTGCCGCATCCAGTCATTGTTGTGGCCGCGGACGGCAAGGTGGTCGACGCCAATGCCGCCGCGGAAGCCTTTTTCGAAGTTTCGGTGTCGCTGCTGCGGCGCCACCTGTTACGCGACCTCGTGCCGTTCGGCAGTCCCTTGCTGACCCTGATCGAGCAGGTGCGCCGGCGCGGCGCGGCCGTCAACGAATACAAGGTCGATCTCGGCACGCCGCGCAATCCAGGAGACCGGCTGGTCGATCTGCACGTGGCGCCGTTGCCGGAGCAGACCGATTACGTGGTGGTCATGCTGCAGGAGCGTACCATCGCCGACAAGATGGATCGTCAGCTCACCCATCGCGGCGCGGCGCGTTCGGTGATCGCGCTCGCCGCCATGCTCGCCCATGAGATCAAGAATCCGCTGTCCGGCATCCGCGGCGCGGCGCAGTTGCTGGAGCAATCGGCCGACGACGACGACCGCACGCTGACCCAGCTGATTTGCGACGAAGCCGACCGCATCGTGAAACTGGTCGACCGCATGGAGGTGTTCACCGACGAGCGCCCGGTCGAGCGCGAGCCGATCAACATCCATGTCGTGCTCGGCCACGTGAAGCGGCTGGCGCAATCCGGCTTCGCCCGGCATATCAAATTTATCGAGGACTACGATCCGTCGTTGCCGCCGGTGCTTGCCAACCGCGATCAGCTCGTTCAGGTTTTTTTGAATCTGGTCAAGAACGCTGCCGAGGCGATCGGTGAAAACGCCGGCGGCGAAATTGCGCTGTCCACCGCGTTCCGCCCCGGCGTGCGGCTGTCGTTGCCGGGAGCAAACGCGCGCATTTCCTTGCCGCTCGAATTTTGCGTTAGGGACAACGGTCCCGGCGTGCCCGACGAATTGATGCCGCATCTGTTCGATCCGTTCGTCACGACGAAGCCGAGCGGATCGGGCCTCGGGCTTGCGCTCGTCGCCAAGATCGTCGGCGACCACGGCGGCATCATCGAATGCGAGTTGCAGCCGCGACGAACCGTCTTCCGCATACTCATGCCGAAATACACCGCCACGCACGGCGGTGAGGGCGCCGAGCCGGACGGCACCCTGCAACCACAAGGGGATCATTGATGCCCGCGGGAAGCATTCTCGTCGCCGACGATGATGCGGCGATCCGGACGGTGCTCAACCAGGCGCTGTCGCGCGCCGGTTACGAGGTCCGCTCGACCGGCAATGCCGCCACGCTTTGGCGTTGGATCAGTCAGGGCGACGGCGATCTCATCATTACCGACGTGTTGTTGCCCGACGAGAACGCTTTCGACCTGTTGCCGCGCATCAAAAAAGCCCGGCCGGATCTGCCGATCATTGTCATGAGCGCGCAGAACACCTTCATGACGGCCATTCGCGCCTCCGAGCGCGGCGCCTACGAATATCTGCCGAAACCTTTCGATCTCAAGGAGCTGATCGCGATCGTCGGCCGCGCAATGTCGGAGCCGAAGGAGAAAGCGCAACAGCCGGCGAAGGTCGAGGATTTCGAATCCATCCCGCTGGTCGGCCGCTCGCCGGCGATGCAGGAAATCTACCGCGTGCTGGCCCGGCTGATGCAGACCGACCTGACGGTGATGATCTCGGGCGAATCCGGCACCGGCAAGGAACTGGTGGCGCGGGCGCTGCATGATTACGGCAAGCGGCGCGCCGGTCCATTCGTCGCGATCAACATGGCGGCGATCCCGCGCGACTTGATCGAATCCGAACTGTTCGGCCACGAGAAGGGCGCCTTCACCGGCGCCAACACGCGCAGCTCCGGCCGCTTCGAGCAAGCCGAAGGCGGCACGCTGTTCCTCGACGAAATCGGCGACATGCCGATGGAGGCGCAGACCCGGCTGCTGCGCGTGCTGCAACAAGGCGAGTACACCACTGTCGGCGGCCGCACCCCGATCAAGGCCGACGTGCGCATCATCGCCGCGACCAACAAGGATTTGCGCCAACTCATCCAACAGGGACTGTTCCGCGAGGATTTGTTCTTCCGGCTCAATGTCGTGCCGCTGCGGCTGCCGCCGTTGCGCGAGCGCACCGAGGACATTCCCGATCTGATTCGGCACTTCTTCGCGCTAGTGGAGCGCGAAGGATTGCCGCCGAAGCAGATAGATCAGGCTGCGCTCGACCGGCTTAAACGCCATCGCTGGCCGGGCAACGTGCGCGAACTGGAAAATCTGGCACGGCGGCTGGCGGCGCTCTATCCGCAGGAGACGATCACCGCCGCCGTGGTCGATGCCGAATTGTCACAGCCAGCGCTGGTGGCGCCGGGCGAAAGCAGAACCGCAGATGAAAATCTTTCGGCCGCGATCGAGCGTTATCTGGCGCGCTACTTTTCCGGCTTTGACGAGGGCCTGCCGCCGCCCGGCCTTTATCATCGCATCCTGCGCGAAGTGGAAGGCCCGCTGTTGTCCGCCGCGCTCACCGCGACCCGCGGCAATCAGATCCGCGCCGCCGATCTACTCGGCGTCAACCGCAACACGTTGCGCAAGAAAATTCGCGATTTGGATATTCAGATCTATCGCACCGGCGGCGGCTGAGCGCCGGTAACCGGCCGATGAACGAATGGCTGGGCTGCCGTACCGCCGCGCCTAGCAATTGTCGCAATTGGGCAACATTGTTGTATAAAAGCATCACTTGGGGCGGGCGGCGGTTTCCATCTGTCGACAAATTCCCCTTTAATTTCAACGGTCGCGAGTGTCCGGGAAGCCCATATGACAACCGTCGAGCAGGTTGCCCCCCTCGATCCGGCGGCCACTGCGCCGTTGCCGGTCGCCTCGCGCCTGATCGGGGCGCTTGCCGTCGGCATCGCGCTGCTTTCGGCCACCGCGACCTTCCTGGTGCTCGCCGGCTTGACGCCGATCGCGCCGGTTCACGAGGTGGTCGTCAAGCTTCTCCTCGGCAACGCCGTGACCGGACTGCTCTTGCTCGGCATTATCGGGCGCGAAGTTTGGCTCGTCATTCAGTCGCGCCGGCGTGGGCGCGCGGGCTCGCGACTACACATTCAAATTGTCAGCCTGTTCGCGATTATCGCCGCGGTGCCGACGGTGCTCGTCGCCGTCGTTGCATCGACGACGCTGGATCGCGGACTCGATCGCTTCTTCTCGACGCGCACGCGCGCCATGATCGAACAATCGCTGACCGTGGCCAACGCCTATGTCAACGAGCACGCTGCGGCGATCCGCGGCCAGGATATGGCGATGGCCTACGATATCGGACGGGCCAAGCCGATGTTCGATTCCGATCGCGATCAATTCCGCAAATTCCTCGCCGCCCAGACCGCCGGGCGCGATCTGTCCGCAGCGCTCATCATCAATTCGGACGGCTCGATCGTCGAACCTGCCGGCGTCACGCTTGATAAGAAATTCGAGCTGCCCTCCGTGCAGCTGCTCAACGAAACCGACGAAAGCACGCCGCAGGTCGCATTCATTCCGGAAGGCGAGAATGTCGCGGCCGTCGTCAAGCTGAACGGTTACGATAACATGTATCTCTATGTCGCCCAGCTGCTCGATCCGCGGGTCGTACAGCAATTGCGCGCGACCCAGGAAAGCGTCGTCGAATACGCCAATCTCGAAGCGCGCAGGCTCGGCATTCAGATTGCGTTTGCCCTGATGTTCGCCGTCATCGCGCTCATCGTGTTGTTGTCTTCGGCATGGATCGGATTGGATTTCGCCAATCGGCTGGTGGCGCCGATCCGCCGTTTGATCGGCGCCGCCAATGTGGTTTCGACCGGCAATCTTCACGTCCAGGTGCCGGTGCACCGATCGGAGGGCGACCTCGCGAGATTGGGCGAAACCTTCAACAACATGACGCAGGAGCTGCGCACGCAGCATGACGACATCGTGCGCGCGCGCGACCTTATCGATAGCCGCCGGCGATTTACCGAAGCCGTGCTGGCCGGCGCCAGCGCCGGCGTCATCGGCGTCAACGGCGACGGCCGGATTTCCATTCTCAATCGCTCGGCGGAGCGGCTGATCGGACGCATTGAAAGCGACGTTCTCGGCCGACCGCTCACCGAGGTCGCGCCCGAACTCGCCGAGATTTTCCAAGCCGCGCGCAGCGGCAATCAGCGCCTGGTCCAGCATCAGGTCGCCGTCACGCGCGACGGCCAGGAGAGAAATTATTCGGTGCGCGTGACCAGCGAACAGACCACCGCATCCGAGCACGGCTACGTCATCACCATCGATGACATTACCGAGCTGGTGCTGGCGCAGCGCTCCTCGGCCTGGGCCGACATCGCCCGGCGCATAGCGCATGAAATCAAGAACCCTCTGACCCCAATCCAGCTGTCGGCCGAACGGCTTCGCCGCAAGTACGGTAAGTCGATTGTCGACGAGCCCGCCGTCTTCGAGCAATGCACCGAAACCATCGTGCGCCAGGTCGACGACATCAAGCGTATGGTCGACGAGTTCTCGCGCTTCGCCCGCATGCCCAAGGCCGTCGTTGCCGACGAGGACGTCGCCGATACCGTACGCCAAGTGGTTTTCCTGTTGCGCGTCGGCCATCCCGATATCGATTTTGAAGTCGGATTGGCCGCCGAAACGATGCCGGCGCGCTTCGATCGACGGCTGATCTCGCAAGCGCTCACCAATGTCATCAAGAATTCTACCGAGGCGATCGGGGCGGTGCCGTCGGCCGAACTGCAGCGCGGCCGCATCGTTGTCAACGCCCAGCGCGACGGCACAGCGATCGTCATCGATGTGATCGATAATGGGGTCGGTTTGCCGAAGGAAAATCGCGCGCGCCTGCTCGAACCCTACGTGACCACCCGCGAGAAGGGCACCGGCCTTGGCCTTGCCATCGTCGGGCGCATTCTGGAAGAGCATGGCGGACGCCTCGAACTGCGCGATGCGTCGGAGAAAATCGCGGGCGCCCGCGGCGCCTGGATGCAGTTGCGCTTCGTCGCTGAACCGCTTGCGGCGTCAGCCGAGCCGGCCGAAACTCGCGAGCGGGCGGTGTGACGATGGCGTCCGATATCCTCATTGTCGACGACGAAGCGGATATTCGCGAACTGGTCGCGGGCATCCTTCAGGATGAAGGGCACGGCACGCGCACCGCGCGCGACAGCGAGGAGGCGCTCGGAGCGGTCGTCGCGCGCCGGCCCAATCTGGTTTTTCTCGACATCTGGCTGCAAGGCAGCCGCCTCGACGGATTGCAATTGCTCGATAGCCTCAAACAGCAGCATCCCGAACTGCCGATCGTGATGATCTCCGGACATGGCAATATCGAGACCGCGGTTTCGGCCATCAAGCGCGGCGCCTACGATTTCATCGAAAAGCCGTTCAAGGCCGACCGGCTGTTGCTGGTCGCCGAGCGGGCGCTGGAGAACTCGCGATTGAAGCGCGAAGTGCGCGAACTCAAGCAGCTCGCCCCGCTCGCCGCGCTGCTGGTCGGCCACTCGCCGGCCGCCAATCAACTGCGCCAGACGATCGAGAAAGTGGCGCCGACCAACAGCCGCGTCCTCATCGTCGGGCCGTCCGGCAGCGGCAAGGAACTCGCCGCGCGCACCATTCACGGCCATTCGGCGCGCGCAGACGGACCGTTCGTGGTGATCAACGCCGCCGCCATCACGCCGGAGCACATGGAAATCGAACTGTTCGGCGTCGAAGGCGGCAACGGCGCCCAAAGCCGCAAAGTCGGCGCGCTCGAAGAGGCCCACGGCGGCACGCTGTTCATCGACGAGATCGCCGACATGCCGCGCGAGACGCAGAACAAGATTTTGCGCGTGCTCGTCGACCAGACTTTTCAGCGCGTCGCCGGCAGCACCAAGGTCACCGTCGACGTGCGCATCGTCTCCTCGAGCAGCCGCAACATCGAATCCGATATCGCGGCGGGAAAATTCCGCGAGGATCTTTATCACCGCCTCTCGGTCGTGCCGATCCGCGTGCCGGGGCTGGCCGAGCGGCGCGAGGATATTCCGGAATTGGTCGAATATTTCATGAACCAAATTTCGCAAACCACGGGACTGCCCAAGCGCAATGTCGGCGCCGACGCGCTCGCCGTGCTGCAGTCGCACGATTGGCCCGGCAATGTCCGGCAGCTGCGCAACAACGTGGAGCGGTTGATGATTCTCGCCGGCGGCGATCCCGAGGCCGTGATCACGGCGTCGATGCTGCCGCAGGACGTCGGCTCGATGATTCCGAACATGCCGAACGGCAATGGCGGCGAGCATTTGATGAGTCTGGCGTTGCGCGAGGCACGCGAAGTCTTCGAGCGCGAATATCTGTTGGCGCAGATCAACCGCTTCGGCGGCAATATTTCGCGTACCGCCGAATTCGTCGGCATGGAGCGCTCGGCGCTGCACCGCAAGCTCAAAGCCCTGGGAATCGACTGAGCGGGGATGAGGAATCGGGAATCAGATATCAGGGATCAGGAAAGAAAGCTCCGAGACTTGGTGCCTGACGCCCGATGCCTGACCCCTGATTACTGGTCCCCGATGTCCCGATACGCTTACGTCAACGGCCGCTATCTTCCTTTCCGCGACGCCAAGGTCCATATCGAGGACCGCGGCTATCAATTCGCCGACGCCGCCTACGAAGTCTGCGAGGTGAGGGGAGGGCGGCTGGTCGACGAGCGCCGCCACATCGAGCGGTTGCAACGCTCGCTCGGCGAATTGCGCATCCGCATGCCGATGTCGCCGCGCGCGCTCGGTGTGATCTTGCGCGAAGTGGCGGCGCGCAATCGGATCGGCTACGGCCTCGTCTACCTGCAAATCAGCCGCGGCGTGGCGCGGCGCGACCTCGCTTTCCCGGCGCCGCAGGTGCCACCGACGGTGGTCGCGACGGCGCGCCCGCTCAACCGGGCGCGCAACGAAGCGCTCGCGGCCGCGGGCATCGCCGCCGTCAGCGCGCCCGATAACCGCTGGGGGCGGGTCGACATAAAATCGGTCGGGCTCTTGCCGAACGTGCTGGCGCGGCAGGCCGCAATCGACCGGGGCGCACGCGAGGCCTGGTTCGTCGACAAGGATGGCGCCGTCACCGAGGGCGCATCCGCCAATGCCTGGATCGTCACCCCGGCCGGCAAGCTGGTCACGCGCCATGTCAATCATGCCATCCTGCGCGGCATTACGCGCACGGTCGTACTCGATGTCGTCAAGGCGCAAGGCCTGACCGTGGAAGAGCGCGCGTTCACGCTGCAAGAGGCCTATGCCGCGCGCGAGGCCTTCATCACGTCGGCGACCCAGATCGTGATGCCGGTGGTGCGCATCGACGGCCACGCGATCGGCGACGGCAAGCCGGGTCCGGTCGCGGTCGCCTTGCGGCGGGAATTTCACCGCTATGCCGAGACGGGGTAGGCGCGTGTTTCCGGACTGCAGCTAAGTTGGGCTTGCATCGCTCCCCGCCGCGCCTTCTAATGGTCGACCCTTCGGCCCCTCCGGGCCATGTGTCCGGGACAAGGCGTAACAGCAAAACAGAGACAAAACAGGCGAAGGGATTAAGAAACGACCCGCGGGGCAGGGGCCCGCGGTACAAAGAACGGAACAACGGCCATGGCAGCCGACCGCGCACAAAACCTGCAAGACACTTTCCTCAACCACGTCCGCAAGAACAAAATTCCGCTCACCATCTTTCTGGTGAACGGCGTCAAGCTGCAGGGCGTGGTCACCTGGTTCGATAATTTTTGCGTGCTGTTGCGTCGCGACGGGCATTCGCAGCTCGTCTATAAGCACGCCATTTCGACCATCATGCCGGGCCATCCGGTTCAGCTCTTCGAAGGCGCCGAAGAACCGCCGGCCACGGAATAGATTCGATTGGAGCCGCGCCGCCGCGACACGCGCTCTGACCGGCTGAGCCCGACCGGCTCGGCGACCGGTCGCGCGCTCGTCATCGAGCCGGTGCTGCGGCGCGCCCCCGCTCGCGTCGCCGCCGACGAGCGATCGGCCGCGGCCAGGCTTGACGAGGCGATCGGGCTGGCGCGCGCCATCGATCTCGACGTCGAGCAATCCGGCATCGTCATGCTCAACGATTTGCGTCCGGCGACTTATCTCGGCAAAGGCAAAGTCGAGGAGATCGCCGGCCTCGTCAAAAGCTTCGAGGCCGGGATCGTGGTGATGGATTGCGCGCTCTCGCCGGTGCAGCAGCGCAACCTCGAAACCGCCTGGAACGCCAAGGTGGTCGATCGCACCGGCCTCATTCTGGAAATTTTCGGGCGCCGCGCGCGCACCCGCGAAGGCGCGCTGCAGGTCGAGCACGCGCATCTGACTTATCAGAAGAGCCGGCTGGTGCGCTCCTGGACCCATCTCGAACGCCAGCGCGGCGGCTTCGGTTTCCTCGGCGGACCGGGCGAGACCCAGCTCGAAGCCGACCGCCGCTTGATCGAGGAGCGGCTTGCCAAGATCGAGAGCGAACTGGCCAAGGTCAAGCGTACGCGCGCGCTGCATCGCGAGAGCCGCCGCCGCGTGCCCTATCCGATCGTCGCGCTGGTCGGCTACACCAATGCCGGCAAATCGACGCTGTTCAACCGCATGACGGCCGCGAGCGTGCTGTCCACCGACATGCTGTTCGCCACGCTCGATCCGACGCTGCGCGGGATGGCGCTGCCCCACGGCGCGCGCGTCATCCTCTCCGACACGGTGGGTTTCATCTCCGATTTGCCGACCATGCTGGTCGCGGCGTTCCGCGCCACGCTGGAGGAAGTCGTGGAAGCCGACGTCATCCTGCATGTGCGCGACGTGTCGCACGAGGACGCCGCGGCGCAATTGCATGACGTCGAAAAAATCCTGCGCGAGCTCGGCATCGATCCGCAGAACCAGCCCGCGCACAAGCGGACGCTGATCGAGGTGTGGAACAAGATCGACCGGCTCGACGCGGCCGAACGCCTGCGGCTGCACAACATCGCCGCGCGCCGGCCGGCGGCGGAGCGGCCGGTGCCGGTTTCGGCGCTGACGGGGGAGGGGATCGAAGCGCTCGCAGCGACGATCGAGGCGCGGCTTGCCGCCGGCCGCGTGCTCATCGAACTCGAGTTTGACCCCGCCGACGGCACCGGCGTGAGCTGGCTGCACCGCCACACCGAGGTGATCACTAAAACCAGCGACGAAAACGGCCGCATTGCCATGACGGTGCGTGTGGCTCCGGATAAGGCTGAGGCCGTGCGGGCGAAGTTTGCTTCTTCACTTCTCCCCGCCGCGCGGGGAGAGGCATAGGCGTCATTCGGACGCCGTTCTTGACGTAAAGAACGCCGATGCGAAGCATCGGCTATGGCGCGTAAGCGCGACGGGTGAGGGGGCCTCTCCGCAATTCCGAGCCCGGTGGGATAGGCCTCCTCACCCCAACCCTCTCCTCCGCCTTCGCGCTCCGCGCTTCGGCGGACTCAAACCCGCCGTAGCTCGCTGAGCGAGCGAAGGCGGGCCGCAAGCGGGGAGAGGGAGCAGCTACTCCCCCGCCTTGGCCGCGTCCCACAGCGCATCCATTTCGGCGAGGCTCGCGTCGGCCGGCGATTTTCCGCGCGCGGCGAGCGCGCGCTCGATCGAGGCAAAGCGGCGCTCGAATTTTTGATTGGTCGCCCGCAACACGCCTTCCGGATCGGCGCGCAGATGCCGCGCCAGATTGACGGCGGCGAACAAAAGGTCGCCGACTTCCGCGGCGGCGTCGGCGGGCGCGCGGTCAAGCTCGGCCTCGATCTCGTCGGCTTCCTCGCGGATCTTGCGCAACACCGCGCGCGGGTCGTTCCAGTCGAACCCGACCTTGCTCGCCTTGGCCTGCAGCTTGAGCGCGCGCGTCAGGGCAGGGAGCGCCACCGGCACGCCGGCGAGCGCGCCATGCTCCTCGCCCGCTGTGCTCTGGCGCGCAGCCTTCTCCTCGCTCTTGATCCGCTCCCACAAACCTTCGACGGCTCGCGGCGTGACTGACCGCTCTTCGCCGAAAACATGCGGATG
Organism: uncultured Alphaproteobacteria bacterium; assembly: GCA_963823225.1. Lineage (GTDB taxonomy): Bacteria > Pseudomonadota > Alphaproteobacteria > Rhizobiales > Xanthobacteraceae > BOG-931. The sequence continues at coordinate 1,381,909 of CAWGKM010000003.1, forward strand.
GCGGCGCAGAAGTTTTTCGGCGATGGTTTGCACCACGTCGCCGAAATCGAAAGCGCCCTGTTCCTCGGCCATGCGGGCATGGAACACGACTTGCAGGAGGAGATCGCCGAGCTCGTCGCGAAGATCGGCGAGATCGCCGCGCGCAATCGCGTCGGCGACTTCATAGGCTTCCTCCAGCGTAAGAGGGGCGATGGTCGAAAAATTCTGCGCCAAATCCCAGGGGCAGCCGGTTTTCGGCGTGCGCAAAGCTGCCATGATGTCGAGGAGCCGGCCGATATCGCGCGAAGGAGTCATGATAGAAATCCCAATAGGGCCACGCCGGAGGCGCGGACCCTATCAGAACGGGAATGCGTTCGTCATTGCGCGGAGCGCGGCGACGAACGTTCCATCCCTGAGCCACAGCGAGGCGCGGTTATGCCGGTTTCGGCCTATGGCAAAGCGGCGGTTTTCGTCATCCTGACCGGGGTCGCGCTGTTCGCTTCGGCGGGCACGGTCGCGATCTTGAGCTTTTGGCTTTACCTCGCAATTCTTGCCGCTGTTATGGTGGCGTCCTTGCTGTGGCTCGATCCCGGCCTGCTTCGCGAGCGCATGCGTCCGGGCGGCAAACGGCTGCCGCTGGGCTTGTGGCTGTTCACGCTGGTGCTGTTCCTGCACTGGATCGTGGCCGGGCTCGACCGCGGACGCTTCCATTGGAGCGATAGCGTCGCGCCGTGGCTCCAGGCTGTGGGCCTCATCGTCTTCGCCGCCGCTTATGCCCTGTGCCTCTGGGCGATGCGCGTGAATCGGTTCTTTTCCTCGGTGGTCCGCATCCAGGCCGAGCGCGGCCACTACGTGGTCGCGGCCGGGCCTTACGCCGTCATCCGGCACCCGGGCTATAGCGCCGGCATCCTGATCATGCTGGCGAGCGGTGTGGCGCTGGGCTCGTGGCTCGCAACGGCACTCCTGGCGATCACCAGTCTGCCGTTTCTGCTTTACCGGGCCATCACGGAAGACCGGATTCTTCACGTAGAACTTTCGGGCTACCGCGACTATGCCGAACGCGTCCGCTGGCGGCTCATACCGGGAATTTGGTGAGGCAGGAGAGGGAGTTGCCGGCTCCGGCAAATCCAATGTCTAAACCCGTGATTCGCATAAGACATATTATGGAACATTCTCGAATATGGCCGTATTTACGGGGCTTCGGCGACGCTGAAACTCATCCCGTCGAACGCCGGCACAACGTGAACCGGCAGCTTGCCGCGCAACACCTCGTAGTCGAGGTCGGTGTGCATATTGGTCAGGATGGCGCGGCGGGGTTTTAGCCGCTCGATCCAGCCCAGCGCGTCGTCGAGCGAAAAATGGCTCGGATGCGGCCGGTAACGCAACGCGTCGACGATCCAGACATCGAGGTCGGCCAGCGCCGCGACGCTTTCCGGCGGCAGACCGCTGAGGTCGCATGAATAAGCAAGCTTGCCGAAGCGAAAGCCGAGCGAAGCAATGCTGCCGTGCTGCTGCAGCACGGGCAGGACCGCGATCGGCCCGCCCTCCCCCGCGATGGTGACCGGCGTGCCGGCGACAAGCCGGTGCTCGGTCAAGATCGGCGGGTATTCGCTGCCGGGCGGCGAGGCGAAGCAATAGCCGAACCGGCCACGGACGATTTTCGACGTCCGCTCGTCGAGGAAAACGTCGACCTGCCGGCGGCGGTTCAAAAACAGCGCGCGCAGATCGTCGATGCCGTGGACGTGGTCGGCGTGGTCGTGGGTGTAAAACACGCCGTCGAGCCAGTCGACCTCGGCATCGATGAGCTGCTCGCGCAAATCCGGCGAGGTATCGACCAGAATACGCGTTGCGCCGCCGCCATCGCGCCGCTCGACCAGAAGCGAGGTGCGCCGGCGCCGGTTTTTCGGATTTTTTGAATCGCAGTCGCCCCAGCCCAGAGCCGGCCGCGGCACGCCGCCGGAGAAGCCGCAGCCGAGAATGGTGAATTTCAGGGTCATTGCAGCATTCACGCGGCGGAAGATTTTATTTGGGCGGACGGCATAAATTCGTCCGCGGGCGCGGAGCGCGGCACTTTGCCGAACAGGCGAAAGAAATTCGCGGTCGTTTGCTTGGCGATCTCGTCGAGCGAAACGCCGCGCGTTTGCGCCAGGACTTTGGCGGTTTCGGCGACATATGCCGGCTCGTTGCGCTTGCCGCGATATTTTCCGGGGGCGAGATAGGGCGCATCGGTCTCGACCAGAATGCGGTCGGCCGGCAGTTCCGCCGCGATCGCCCGCAGCGCGTCGGAATTTTTGAACGTCACGATGCCGGTGAACGAGATGAAATGGCCGAGCGCGACCGCGCGGTGCGCCAGATCTTGTCCGCCGGTAAAGCAGTGCAGCACCGCCGGGAAGGCGCCCTGCCCGCTTTCCTCCTCCAGGATGCGCGCGGTGTCGTCGTCGGCGTCGCGCGAATGGATGACGAGCGGCAAGCCGGTCTGCCGCGCCGCCGCGATATGGCTGCGAAAGCCGCGCGCTTGCGCCTCGCGCGGCGAGTTGTCGTAGTGGTAATCGAGCCCGGCTTCGCCGAGCGCGACGACTTTCGGATGTTGGGTGCGCGCCACGAGGTCGGCGGCCGTCACGTCGAGCTCTTCATGGGCGTAATGCGGGTGCGTGCCGACTGAGCAATAAACGTCGGCAAACCGCTCGGCAACCGCCAGCACCGCGTCGTGGCGTTTCACGCGCGTGCAAATCGTCACCATGCGCGCGATCCCGGCGGCGCGGGCGCGCTCGACCACGGCATCGAGCTCTGCCGCAAAATCGGGGAAATCGAGGTGGCAATGGCTGTCGATCAGCATTTTTCGTTCTACTGCGCCGCCTGCCCGGCCGACTCGACATAACGCGGAAATACCGCCGCCGGCGCCGGAAGCTTGGCGCCGGCGGCGATACGGTGTTTGCCGTCGAGAAAAGCAAAGTTTCGTTGGTTTTCCGCAATCGCCAAAAGATCGAGCAGTTTGGCGGCGGAAGCCGGCATGAACGGCTGACAAAGGATCGCGACCTGGCGCAAAATCTCCGCGGTCACGTAGAGCACGGTGCCCTGCCGCTTGGGATCGGTCTTGGCCAGCGCCCACGGCGCTTCATTGGCAAAGTAGCGGTTCGTATCCGCCACCACAGCCCAAATCGTGTTGAGTACTTGATGGAGCTGCTGTGTCGCCATCGCCTCGCGCGCTTTGCCGATCATGGCGTCGGCGGCGCTCAAAATCGCCCGATCGTTGCCGCTAAAATCACCCGGCTTCGGCAATACGCCATTGAGATTGCGCGCCACCATGGACAGCGAGCGCTGCGCCAGATTGCCGAGATCGTTGGCGAGATCGGCATTGATGCGGTTGACGATGGCCTCGTGGCTGTAATTGCCGTCCTGGCCGAACGGCACTTCGCGCAACAGGAAATAACGCAACGGATCGACGCCATAGGCGTCGGCCAGCGCGAACGGATCGATGACGTTGCCGACCGATTTCGACATTTTCTCACCGCGGTTGAACAAAAAGCCGTGCGAGAAGATCCGCCGAGGCACTTCGAGCCCGGCCGAGAGCAGAAACGCCGGCCAGTACACGGCGTGAAAGCGCACGATGTCTTTGCCGATGACGTGCAAATCGGCCGGCCAGTATTTTTTGAATTTTTCGCTTCCCGTGTCGGGAAAACCGACGGCGGTGATGTAGTTGGTCAGCGCGTCGACCCAAACGTACATAATATGCTTGGCATTGCCGGGCACCTTGATGCCCCAGTCGAAAGTAGTGCGCGACAACGACAGGTCCTGCAAGCCGCCGCGCACGAAACTGGCGACCTCGTTCATGCGCTCTTTCGGCAGCACGAAATCGGGCACGCGCTTATAGAGGTCGACCAGCTTGTCGGCGTAGGCGGAAAGGCGAAAGAAGTAGCTCTCCTCCTCGACCCATTCGACCGGCGTGTTATTGGGCCCGAGGCGGTGCCCCTTGTCGTCGAGACGGGTCTCGCTCTCGTCGTAATAGGCTTCGTCGCGCACCGAATACCAGCCGGAATATTTGTCGAGATAAATGTCGCCGGCCTTCTCCATGCGCTCCCAGATCGCCTCCGACGAAGCAAAATGCCGCGGCTCGGTGGTGCGGATGAAGTCGTCGTTCGATATTTCGAATTTTTTCATCATGGCCTGAAAGCGCGGCACGTTGCGCTCGACGAGCTGCCGCGGCGTCAAGTTTTCCTTGGCGGCGGTCTGCAACATTTTGCTGCCGTGCTCGTCGGTGCCGGTGAGAAAGAACACGTCGCGGCCGTCGAGCCGCATGAAACGCGCGATGGCGTCGGTGGCGATCGCCTCGTAGGCGTGGCCGATATGGGGCGCGCCGTTCGGATAGGCAATCGCGGTGGTGATGTAATAGGGTTTGCTGGGCATGCAGCGTTGGTATTAACCGCGCGTCGCCTCGGCAAGCAAGCCGAATACGCTGAAAACCAGCGGCTTGCGCTCGAGATTATAGGTATCGGCGTCGCGCGCCGCGCGATTGATCCTGGCCGACGCCTCGGCCAGGCGCGCGAGCCGCTCGAGATCGTTGCGACCGCCGCCGACGCGCTGCGACAGCCAGGCATTGATGGTGTCGACGAAGGCGGCAAGCGGCGCCGGATCGGTTCCGGCCAGCGCCTCGCCCAGCGCATGCAGCGCCTTGGCATCGAGCGCCGGCAGCCGATCGAGCAGATCGAGCGCCTGCTGGCGCAGCGCCAATGCGCCCTCGTCGAGCAGGGCCAAGGCGCGCGCCACCGAACCGTCGCCTGCGGCAGCGGCCGCGGCGACCTCCGGATCGTTCGCCGGTGACCCCGTTGCAGCGGCGACCGCCGCGGCGACGTCGGCCGTGGCGAGCGGGCGCAGCGTCAGAATACGGCAGCGCGAGCGCAGCGTCGCCGGCACGCGCGCCGCGGAATGACTGACCAAGAGCAAGAGCGCGCGCTGCGGCGGCTCCTCCAGCACTTTCAGGAGCGCATTGGCGCCCGAGCGGTTCAATTCATCGACCGCATCGACGATGGCGATGCGCCAGCCGCCCTCCCCCGCCGTCGAGCCGAAAAAGGTCACCGTCTTGCGAATGTCGTCGACGGCGATTTGCTTGTGCAGCACGCCCTTGTCGTTGAGCGTGCGCTCGATGATGAGCAGATCGGGCTGCGCCTGGGCGGCGATCCGCCGCGCGACCGGGTGTTTGGCTTCGACTGCAAGCGAACTCGCCGCCTGCACTTCGCGCGACGCCGGATCGGGGTGGGCGAGCACAAAGCGCGCCATGCGATAGGCGAGCGTCGCCTTGCCGATGCCGCTCGGACCGGCGATCAGGACAGCGTGCGGCACCCGGCCGGAGCGATAGGCGGAAAGCAATGCTTGTTCGGCCGCTGGGTGGCCGAACAGCGCCGTCGTGGCGCGCGGATGCGGCGCCTCGTCGGTGTCGTCGTCTTCGCTTGCCGCTTGAGCCATGCCGAACTCGCTACATTACGATGTCGCGTCTGCGACGATGCGCTTGGCCGGTTCGAGCCGCGATTTCACCGCCTCCCAAACCTCGTTCGCCACCGCCTCCTTGGCCGCGCTGGCGTCAATAACGACGCAGCGGGTGGGCTCCTCGGCCGCGATCGCGAGATAGGCCTCGCGCAGCTTTTGGTGAAATTCCACGTTCTCCGCCTCGAACCGGTCCGGCATGGCCTCCCCGCGCCGGAGTTTGACCCGGTCGAGCCCTTCTTCAACCGGTATGTCGAGGATCACGGTGAGGTCCGGCGCAAGATCGCCGATCGAAACCCGCTCGAGCCCCTTGATGAGCCGTTGATCGACGCGGCCGAGCACGCCCTGATAGACACGCGTCGAATCGGCGAAACGGTCGCATATCACCCATTTGCCCGATTGCAGCGCCGGCAGGATGGTGCATTGCACGTGATCGTCGCGGGCGGCGGCGAACAGCATCGCTTCCACCTCCGGACCGAACGGCTTTGCCGCTCCGGACAACAGCACGTGGCGGATGATCTCGGCGCCCGGCGAGCCGCCAGGCTCGCGGGTCAAATGAACGTCGAGCCCGAGCGATTCCAAGCGCAGCGCCAGCATCGCGGCTTGGGTCGATTTACCGGTGCCTTCGCCACCCTCGAAAGTGATGAATTTGCCATCCATCGCATAAGCTCTTGTGGGGTCAGCTCTGGGGTCCGCCGCAGCCTGCCGCGGTCAAATCGCGACCCAGGCATGGATTATTGTTATCAACAGCTTACGCTCAGTTTCATGACTAACATGCGAAGATCGAGTCGGCAAAAGCGAAGGCAATATAGGCGGCTTCGGCTCGCCATGCACCCGCATCGCTACGCGCCGCTCCCACGCCGAAACCGGCCAGCCGGGTCACAGTTTATTCACGCCCGCGCGCAGCAGTCCGATCATCAGCTCGGTCGCCCCATCGATCGCGCGCTGCGACATGGTCCCGATGCCGACATCGTCGGCGGCCTGCAGCGGCACTTGCAGCGCGAGATCGTCGCCGCGCCACACTTTGAGCTGGCCGATGGTTTGGCCTTTGACGATCGGGGCCGGCACGGGACCGGTATAGACGATGCGGGCAAGCAGCCGCTCGTTGTTATCGCGCGGCAGCATCACCCGGATGGTGCCGGGGGCGATGAGCGGCACGTAGCTTGAGTCGCCGCCAAACACTTTGGCCGCGCCGATGGTCTGGCCTTCGGCGAACAGGATCTTGGCCTGAAAGCCGTGAAAACCGAAGTCCAACAGTTTGCGCCCTTCGTCGGCGCGCTCTTTGTCGGTTTTTGCTCCCGTGACCACGACGATCAGCCGCAGATTATCCTGCACCGCGGAGCCGACCAGGTTGAATCCCGCCTCCGCCGTCTCGCCGGTCTTCAATCCATCGGCGCCGATGCCCATGCCCAGGAGCGGATTGCGGTTCTGCTGGTGAATATTGTCCCAGGTGAAATCACGTTGGCCGAACAGGGGATAGAAGTCGGGATAGGTCTGCATGATGTGGCGGGCGAGCTCCGCCATGTCGCGCGCGGTGACGCGCAGATTGGGATCGGAATAACCGGTCGCGTTGGTGAAGGTCGAATGTTCGAGGCCGATCTCGCGCGCCCGCTGGGTCAGCATCTCGCCGAAAGCGGTCTCGTTGCCGCCGAGCGCTTCGGCAACCGCGATGCAGGCGTCGTTGGCGGAATCGACGATGATGCCTTGGATGAGGTCCGACACCGCGACCCGGCTATGAATGGCGGCAAACATGGTCGAGCCGTGCGACGGCGCCCCGCCCTTGCGCCAGGCGTTTTCGCTGATGATGAATTGGTCGTCGAGCTTGACGCGGCCTTGCTTGATCTCATTGAACAGAAATTCCAGCGTCATCAGCTTGGCGAGACTTGCGGGCGCGACCGGCTGATCGGCGTTCTTGTCGAACAAGATGCTGTCGCTGTCGGGATCGAGCAAAATGGCGGCGGGAATGCTGGTCTGAAAGCCCGCGTCTTTTTTCGCAGGCGCGGCGGGGGCGGCGTGCGCCGGCGTCATCGCAACGGCGATCCCGACTGCAGCGACCAGCGCGGCGGCGGACACAACGCGGAGCGCCCTCCCCCGCAGACCTTCGCCATGCATGTTTCGCAACTTTCGCCTCCAGCGCGACGCCCGCCAATCTGCGCCGAAATTTCGGCGCAAAATAGGGCTTGCGCAAGACTGCCTTGACGCGCTCTTCGGATCAATAGAGCCCGCGGCCGTTGAGGAATTGGGCGGTGCCGTCGCCGCCGCCGTCGGACGGGTCGGCAAACGACAGCGCCGGCGTCGGGCCGGCGGCGGCCGGTCCGTCGTCGGCCGAGGCACTGGCCACGCGCTGATTGCGAAGCGGCGGCGGTTGCGAGGGGAAATTGGAAACAATTGAGGTCGAGGCGAGCCGCACGTCCCATGGCGCCGGCGCCGGCGCATTCTGCCGCAGCGTTGCCTCCAGCACGCGGTCGTCGGAGCCTTCCAGCGGCGCGCGCCCGACATAATCGACGCGCACCCAGGCGGTGCCGCGAACGGTGAATCCCAGAAGGTGCGCCGCCCGCCGCGACACGTCGATGATGCGATTGGCGGCATAAGGGCCGCGATCGTTGACGCGCACGATGAGGGAGCGGCCGTTGCTCAGATTGGTCACCCGCGCATAGCTCGGCAATGGCAGCGTCGGGTGCGCCGCGGAGATGGCGTCGGCGTCGAAAATCTCGCCGTTGGCGGTGCCGCGGCCGTGGAAATCCGAGCCGTACCATGAGGCAACCCCCACGGCGCTGTAATGCGGGTCCTCCTGCGGGACATAAACGCGGCCGCCGACCATATAGGGCGAGCCCACGTGATAGACGCCGCCGCCCTTGGGCACCGGCTGGCCCGGTTCGACCAGTTGCGCGCTCGGCGAAACCCCGTAGCGCGCGTCGACATTGCTGGCGCAATGGGCAAGCAACAGGCAAAGAACGGCGCAGCCGCCAACCGGCGCAATTCGTCGCAATGTCGCGCTTGCCCGACCCCGGATCGTCCCCCATCCCATGCTGAAAACTATCGAATTCCAGCGTGGTCAGATTGTGGCCAAAAAAGACAAGCCCGGCGCGATAGTGAACGGGACGTTGCAGCGGCGGACGTTGCGCAGCTTGGCCGCCAAGCGCGCGGCGGAATTATTCAAGCTTTGTTGGTATAGCATTGCGCCACGGCCCGTTCTAAGTCCAAGCCGCGCCGCGGAAGGGTGGCCGAGTGGTTTAAGGCACCGGTCTTGAAAACCGGCAGGGCTCGCAAGGGCCCTCGTGAGTTCGAATCTCACCCCTTCCGCCACCCTACGCCCCTGTCGGGGCTTCGGGTGGCAAGCCACCCGAAGACACACAGGGGCGTAGGGTGTCTCCCGAAGCTCCGTTGGGAGCGTAGGGAGACCTCCCATGAGGTATTGTTATAGTGTGGTACGTGTATTTCCTCGAACTGAGTAACGGTGACATCTACGTTGGCTCGACTGACGATCTTCGTCGTCGATTCAATTCTCATCAAAGCGGACAGGTTGTCTCTACACGCGAATATCTGCCCGCCGTCCTCAAATCGTATGTCGCCGTATCGGACGAAACGACCGCACGGAAACTGGAGCGGTACTTCAAGTCGGGCTCTGGCAAAGCCTTTGCCAAAAAGCGATTTCTAATGAGTGGTCCAAGCACCGATTTTATCAAATAGGATTTTAGGCCCTTCGCCCTGCGGGCTACGGGTGGCAGGCCTCCGATCAAATCCCCAAATAGCGGTGCTGAATCTCGGTCGCATTCGCCAATTGTTGCGAGTTGCCCGTCCATACCACGCGGCCGCGTTCGATGACGTAATGGCGGTCGGCGATACGGGTCAGCGCCGCGACGTTCTTGTCGATCACCAGGATCGACTGCCCGGCCGCGCGCAAGGCTGCCAGGCAACGCCAAATCTCGTCGCGGATGAGCGGTGCAAGTCCCTCGGTCGCTTCGTCGAGGATGAGAAGCCGCGGATTGGTCATCAGCGCGCGGCCGACCGCCAGCATCTGCTGCTCGCCGCCGGAAAGCAGATTTGCCATGCTGCTTGCGCGCTCGGCAAGACGCGGAAACAGCGCCAACACTTTATCGAGCGTCCAAATCTTATCGCGCGCAGTAGCGGCGGTGGCGGTGCGGTTCGCCGCGGTGGCGATTAGATTTTCGCGCGCGGTGAGATTGGGAAAAACTTGGCGGCCCTCCGGCACCAGGCCGATGCCGAGCTTGGCGACGCGGTAGGCCGGAAGCTCGCGGATTTCGGCGCCGGCAAAACGGATCGAGCCGGCCGCGGCAGGAGTGAGCCCCATGATCGAGCGAACCGTCGTCGTTTTGCCCATGCCGTTGCGGCCGAGAAGCGAGACCATTTCGCCGGCGGCGATTCTGAGCGAAACGCCGAATAGCACGCGGCTCAATCCGTAGCTCGTCTCGATCTCTGAAAGTTCGAGCAAAGGAACGTCAGCCATCCGCCGCCCCTTCTCCCTCGCCGAGATAGGCTTGGCGTACGCCGGCGTCGGCCCGGATCGCTGCCGGCGCGCCGGAAGCGACGATGCAACCATCGACGAGAACGCTGATGCGATCCGCCAGCGCGAACACCGCTGCCATATCGTGTTCGATCAAAAGAATGGTGAGGCCGCCCTTGAGCCGCCGCAGCGTCTCGACCAAGCGGAGGGATTCTTCAGCGCCCATCCCCGCCATCGGCTCGTCGAGCAGCACCAGGCGCGGCGCGGTGGCGAGCGCCATCGCGATTTCAAGCTGCCGGCGCTCGCCATGGCTGAGATCGGCAACCAGCATGCCGGCCCGCCCGGCAAGCCCGACGCGATCGAGCGCCGCGCGCGCCGGTTCGCGCAGCGCGGCTTCGCGCCTGGCGTCGCGCCAGAAGCGGAACGAATGGCCGCTATGCGCCTGCACCGCAAGCGCGACATTGTCGAGCGCGGTGAACTCGGGAAACAGCGACGTCACCTGGAACGAGCGCGCCAGCCCGAGCCGGCTCCTCCGATAGACCGGCAGCGCGGTGATATCGCGTCCGCCGAACCGGATGCGGCCGCTGTCGGGCGCGATCTCGCCGGTCAATTGGCCGATCAGCGTGGTCTTGCCGGCGCCATTCGGACCGATGATGGCGTGCAGATTGCCGGGCGCCACCGTCAGCGAAATGGCGTCCGACGCCACTACGCCGCCGAAGCGCTTGGTCAAGGCTTCGATCTCCAGCAGAGCCTCAGCCACGGCGCGCTCCGGTGATCAATCCGTCGATGCCGCCGTTCACGTAGATCGCGACCAGCAGCAGCAACGGTCCGAGGATCAGATTTGGATATTCGGTGACGCGCGACAGCCACTCTTCCAAAAGCAGAAACGTCAACGCGCCGATCAGCGGCCCGAACATCGCGCGCATGCCGCCGAGCACAGCCATGATCATGAGATCGCCGGAGCGCGTCCAGTACATCATCGCCGGGCTGATGAAATTGGTTTGATTGGCAAGGAGCGCGCCGGCGAGCCCGCACATCGCGCCGGCGATCACGAAGCAGACGAGCTTGTAGCGGAACGTCGGAAAGCCGATGGCGCGCATGCGGCGCTCGTTCGAGCGCGCGCCGCGGATGACCAGGCCGAAGCGCGAATTGACGATGCGCCAGACCAGATAAATGCTCGCCAGCAGAAGCGCCAAGCAGAGGTAATAGAACAGCGTCTTGTCATTGAGATCGACGAGCGGGCCAAACCGGCTGCGCTGATAAATGGTCAGGCCGTCGTCGCCGCCATAGCGGTCGAGCCCGATCGCGACGTAATAGACCATCTGCGCAAACGCGAGCGTGATCATGATGAAGTAGACGCCGCGCGTACGCAGCGACAGCGCGCCGACCACCAGCGCGTAGACCGCGGAAGCCGCGACCGCGACCGGCCATTGCATAAAGCCCGAGCCGATGCCTTCCTTGGCCAGAATGCCGACGGCATAACCGCCGATGCCGAGATAGACGGCGTGGCCGAAACTCACCATGCCGCCGAATCCCATGATCAGGTTGAGGCTCAATGCCGCCAACGCCAGGATGATGACGCGATTGAACAGCGTCATTGCAAAAGGATCGGCGTAGACCGCCGCATAGATCGGCACCAGCGCCAGGATAACGAGAAGCGCGGCATTGATGGCGACGCGCGGGCCGAGCCACTTCCCGCGCGAAATTTGCCGCAAATCGCTCATTTGCCGGTCGCCGGAAACAGGCCCTCGGGCCGCACGACCAGAACGAGTGCCATCAGCAGGTATATCATCATCGACGACAGCGCTCGGCCAAGGCTCGATGCGGCGCTTTCGCTGAGGAAGCGATGCAAGAGATCGGGCACGAAAGTGCGGCCGACCGTGTCGACCAGGCCGACCAGCAGCGCCGCGACGAACGCGCCGCGGATCGAGCCAATGCCGCCGATCGTGACGACGACAAACGCCGATATCAGGATGTTCTCGCCCATGCCGATCTGCACGGTGAGGATCGGCGCCTGCATCAGCCCGGCAAATCCCGCGAGCGCGGCGCCGAGCCCGAAGATCAGCGTGTAAAGCAGTTTGATGTTGACGCCGAGCGCCCCCACCATTTCGCGGTTGGAGGCGCCGGCGCGGATCAGCATGCCGAGCCGGGTGCGCATCACCAGCCCATAGAGCAGCAAGGCGACCGCGAGCGTCACTGCGATGATGACGAGGCGATAGACCGGATAATAGAGGCCCGGCAGGATCTGTACCGCATTGAGCATTTCGCCCGGCAGCGACAGCGTCAGGCCGGCCGGCCCCCAAACGAGCCGAACCAGCTCATTGAAAAACAGCAACAGACCGAATGTGCCGAGCACGTGATCGAGGTGATTGCGTCCGTACAAGCGCCGGATGGCTATGACTTCGAGCGCCATGCCGACGACCAGCGTGGCGGCGAGCGCGAGGATGGCGCCGAGCACGAAACTGTCGGTCCACGCCGCAAACGTCGCCGCAAAATAGGCGCCAAGCATGTACAGCGAGCCATGGGCTAGATTGACGAGGTCCATGATGCCGAAGATCAGCGTCAATCCCGCTGCCAAGAGGAACAGCAGCATGCCGAGCTGAACGCCGTTGAGAAACTGTTCGATGAAATACAGCATGGACTTATCGTGCCGTTTAGCACGCAGCCGTCATGCCCGCGCATAGCCGTTCGAAGAACGGCGTCGCGGAGCTTGTCATCGGGCCGGCCACTTCGGGCCGGACCCGTTGGCTCGCCTGTGTCGCGGGCATCCACGTCTTACATCGGCTGCTGAGTAAAAGACGTGGATGGCCGGGCCTTCGCCGCGCCGAAGTGGCTTCGGCCACGCAGGCGGGACAAGCCCGGCCATGACGATGTTAGCAGATACTCGAAGCCAGGCGACGCTTACTTCATCGAGCATTTATCGTGGAATCTGTCCTGGTCATCCTTGACGATGGTGGCGACGGTTTTGAGCGCGTAACTGCCGTCGGCGTTCTTCACCGCATCCTGCAGATAGAAATTCTGGATCGGGATGTGGTTGTTGCCGAACTTGAAATTGCCGCGCACCGATTTGAAGTCGGCCTTCTCCATCTCCTTGCGCATGCCCTCTTTGTTGGTGAGGTCGCCCTTCACCGCCGTGACGGCCGAGTTGATCAGCGCCACGGCGTCATAGGTCTGCGCGCCATAGAACGACGGCGAAATGTTGTACTTCGCCTTGTAGTCGGCGACGTATTTCTTGTTCGCCGCATTGGGCAAATCGGCGACCCATTCCTGGGCGCCGGGTATGCCGATCGCCAAATCCTTCAGGCGCGGCAGCGACAAGTCATCGATGGTAAAAGCGGTGTAGAGCGGAATCTGGCCCTTCAGGCCGGCTTGCACATATTGCGTGACGAACTGAATGCCGGCGCCGCCCGGATAGAACACGAAGATCGCGTCGGGCTTGGCCTCGCGCGCCTTAGACAGTTCCGCCGAAAAATCGAGCTGATCGGGCCAACGCGTCAGCTCCTGGCCGACGATCTTGCCTTTGAAGGTCGTCTGCACGCCGGCCAGCATGTCCTTGCCGGCGGCATAGTTCGGACCCATCAGGAACGCGGTCTTGACGCCCTTCTGGTTCATGTAGAGGCCGACCGCCGCCGGGGTCTGATCGTTCTGCCAGGAGGTCGAGAACACGTAGGGCGAGCACAGTTCGCCGGCCAATTGCGACGGGCCGGCATTGGTGTCGACCGTCATAGTCTTGGAATCGACGATCGGCTTGAGCGAGGCGAGCAGCACGTTCGACCAGATATAGCCGACAATGAAATCGACATGGTCGGATTCGATCAGTTCCTGGGTTTTCTGCACGCCGACTTCCGGTTTGAGTTGATCGTCGGCGTAGACGACCTCGACCGGCAACCCGCCGAGCTTGCGGCCATGCTCGTCGAGCCCCAGCTCGAACGAGTTCTTCATGTCGTTGCCGATGGCGGCGACCGGGCCGCTGAAGGTCGAGATGAAGCCGATCTTGACCGTCTTCGGGGCCGGCTGCTGGGCCAGCGCCGGGCCGGCGACCAGCGCCAGCACGGCTGCCGAAACGACCGTTGTCTTTCTCATTTTATCCCCCCATTTGATGGTCGCACTTTGCCAGTGCGGCATTTTCTTGCCAATTCAAGCTTGGCAATGCGTGATCGGGCGATTTGACCGCGCCCCGGCGAACTAATCAAGTCGCAGTTTGGAAGATTGATCGCGGAGGGATGGCCAACGCATGACCCAGCAAGTCGAACTCGGGCTGGACACATTCGGCGACATTACCGCCGGTCCCGACGGCCGGCCGCTGCCGCACGCGCAAGTGATCCGCGACGTGATCGAGGAAGCGGTGCTGGCCGACCAAGTCGGCGTCGATGCGTTCGGCGTCGGCGAGCATCATCGGCCGGACTTCGCGGTGTCGGCGCCCGATGTCGTGCTGGCGGCCATCGCCGGGCGGACCAAACGGATGTGGCTCGGCTCGGCGGTGACGGTGCTCTCGTCGGACGATCCGGTGCGCGTCTTCGAGCGGTTTTCCACGCTCAATGCCGCCGCGAACGGCCGCGCGGAGGTCACGGTCGGCCGCGGCTCCTTCATCGAGTCGTTTCCGCTGTTCGGCTATGAGCTTTCCGACTACGAGAAGCTGTTCGAGGAAAAGCTCGATCTGTTCGCGGCGCTGCTGAAAAACGAAGCCGTGACTTGGCATGGCACGACGCGGGCGCCGCTCAATAACCAGCGGGTGTTTCCGCCGCTCGAAAACGGCCGCTTGCGGACCTGGGTCGGCGTCGGCGGCTCGCCGGAATCCGTCGTGCGCGCCGCGCGCTACGACTTGCCGCTGATGCTCGCCATTATCGGCGGCGATCCCAACCGGTTTCTGCCCTATGTCGATTTCTATCACCGCGCCTATGCGCAGCTCGGCAAGCCGGCGCAGGCGATCGGCGTGCACTCGCATGGTTATGTCGCGGAGACCGACGCGACAGCGCGCGAGGAATTGTGGCCGGACTATAAACGCATGCGCGACCGCATCGGCGCCGAGCGCGGCTGGCCGCCGTTTTCGCGCGCCGAATTCGATCGCGAGGCCGATGGCGGCTCGCTCTATGTCGGCTCCCCCGAAACCGTCGCGCGCCGCATCGCCGCCACCGTAAAGGCGCTCGGGCTGGCGCGCTTCGACATGAAATACTCAGCCGGCACGCTGTCGCACCAAAAAATCATGCGCTGCATCGAACTTTACGGCACCAAAGTGATGCCGCTGGTCAGAGAGATGGTGCGGTAGTTCCGTCATCCTGAGGTGCGAGCGAAGCGAGCCAACCAAGTCGGCCATTGCCGACTTGGATAGTGAGAATTCGAAATCGGCAATGACCGATTTCGCTGGGGCGACGGCATCCAAGTCGGCTATAGCCGACTTGGACACATAAATACCCGAAATCGGCAAGCCGATTTCGGTTGGCGCCTCGGGCCGCATCCTTCGAGGGCCGCTCCGCGGCCACCTCAGGATGACGGAGAACGATCCCTCACGTCCCGACCAGCCCGAGTTGCGGCCTAATATGCATTGAATTAGGCATCAAATGATGATAAATGCGTGCCTAGGGAGTCGACGGATGCGAACGACCTTGGCACTGGACGATGAGCTGTTGGCGAAAGCTCAGGCATTCACTGGCGTGACCGAGAAATCGGCTCTGGTTCGCGAGGCGCTCAAGGCGCTGATCGAGCGCGAGAGCGCGCGGCGGCTGGCGCGCCTCGGCGGCAGTCAGCCGCGACTGACGGCACCGCGACGGCGGCGGGCGTCGCGCAAGTGATTTTGGCCGACACGTCGGTGTGGGTCGAACATCTGCGCAGACACAATCCAACGCTCGTGCAACTTCTTGATGCCAGCGAGATTCTGGCACATCCCTTCGTGATCGGCGAACTTGCGCTGGGTCATCTGTCGCCGCGAAGTGTCATTTTGGATGACTTGCGCGCCATGCCACAGGCCATCGTCGCCTCGCACCGGGAAGTATTGCATATGATCGGTGAGCGCCGGCTGTTCGGACAAGGTCTTGGATATGTGGATGCGCATCTTCTCGCATCCACCCGCCTCACCGCGGGCGCCACCTTGTGGACGCGCGACAGACGCCTGCGCCGCGCGGCCGATCGTTTGGCTTTGTCGGCAAAATTGGCTTCGTGAGCGAACAGCTCGTTATCTGTTACGTCCCGACCAGCCCGAGTTGCGGGCTCGACGGTTCGGCGTAAGTGCGCTTGGCGATGCGGCCGGCGAGGCGCGCCAGCCGGCCGGCCTCGACCGCGGCGCGCATGCTCTTTGCCATCAGCACCGGATTTTGCGCCTTCGACACCGCGGTATTGATCAGGACCGCGGCGCAGCCGAGCTCCATGGCGAGCGTGGCGTCCGAGGCGGTGCCGATGCCGGCATCGAGCACCACCGGCACCGGCGAGCGCGCGCAAATCAGTTCGATGAGATGCGGATTGCAAATGCCGAGACCGGAGCCGATCGGCGAGCCGAGCGGCATTACCGCGGCGGCCCCGGCATCGGCGAGCTTGCGGCAGGTCACCGGATCCTCGGTGCAATACGGCAGCACGACAAAGCCCTTGGCGACCAGCTGCTCGGTCGCGCGCATGAGCTCCTCGACATCGGGATAAAGCAGTTCGCGGTCGCCGATCACTTCGAGTTTTATCCAGTTGGTGTCGAGCGCTTCGCGGGCGAGCTCCGCGGCCAACACCGCGTCCTTGGCGGTCTGGCAGCCCGCGGTGTTGGGGAGAAAGCGCACCCGGCCGGCCAGAAGATCGATCAGGCTCTCGTCATCGCCGGCGAGGCTGATGCGGCGGATCGAGGCGGTGACCATTTCGGTGCCGCTCGCCGCGATCGCGTCCAGCATCATTTTGCGATTGGGATAACGGGCCGTGCCGAGAAACAGCCGCGAGCCGAATTCCTGGCCGGCAATGACGAGAGGATCGGACATTTGCTTATTCTCCTAACGCTTCTTCCGCTCATTCCCGCGGGGACGAGCGGCAAGTTCTCGTTGGTTCGAATTGATCGGAATCGTCACTAACCTCCTTGCTTTGCGCGCACGATCTCGACGCTGTCGCCCGCGCGCAGCACCGTGTCGCGCCATGCCGCGCGCGGCACGACCGCGCCGTTGAGCGCGACCGCGATGCCGCGCTGTCCGGTGTCGACGGCTTTTTCCGCCAGCAAGGCATCGAGCGTGGCGACGCCGAGCGGCTCAGTTTCGCCGTTGATGCGGATGGTGGCTTGTTGCAGAGCTTGCGCCATCGAATACCCCTACTCCGCCGCGCGCGCCGGCAGAAATCTTTCAAGTCCGAACGGCCGGATCGCCGGATCGGCAACGTCGTCGAGTATCAGCCGCGCCATCGCGTCTGCGGTCACCGGCGCCAGCAAAATGCCGTTGCGATAGTGGCCGGTGGCATAGAACAAATTTTCCAGCGGCGCGCGGCCGAGGATCGGCGCGTCGTCGCGGCTGCCCGGCCGGTGGCCGACCCAAATTTCCTCGATCGGTAAATCCTCGATTGCCGGAATGGCGCGCCAAGCCGCCTCGAGGAGCGTGAGCATGCCGCCCGCGGTGATGGTTTGATCGAAGCCTTTTTCCTCGACGGTGGCGCCGACGATCAGCCGGCCGTCGCGGCGCGGCACCAGATAAGCGCCCGGCGCCCAGAGGACGTGGGTAAGGAGCGGCGCCGCGGCGTCCATGCGCAGCGCGAACATCTGGCCCTTGACCGGGCGCACCGGCGGCCGGCGGTCCGGCGGCAAGCCGGCGATGCCGCGCGACCAAGCGCCGGCGGCGAGCACCACGCGGTCGGCCGCAACGCTGGTGCCGTCGGCGAAGACGACGCCGGTGGCGCGGCCGGCTTGCATGGAAATTTCCGTAACATCGCGGTGCTCGTGAATTTTCACGCCGGCGGCCTGCGCGGCGATGCGCAGCGCATCGGTGAGTTTGCGGTTGTCGACTTGATGATCCTGCGGGCTGAACACGGCGCCGGCGATTTTTCCGGCAAGATGCGGCTCCTTGGCGCGCGTGGCCGCCCCCGACAGCCATTCGAGCGGGAGTGCGAGTTTTTGCGCAAACTCCAATTGATGCGCGAGCGTGGCCTGATCGTCGGCGGTCAGCGCCAAAACGAGCGTGCCTTCGTCCCGCAGCTCGACGTCGATGCCGCTGGCGCGCAACAGCTCTGCGGCAAAAGCAGGCCAGCGCGCCTGGCTGTCGCGGCCGAGCGCAACCAGCGCCTCTTCGCCGGGCTCGGCTTCGCAACATGCGCCGAGCATGCCGGCGGCGGCGTAGCTCGCGCCCGCTCCGGCCTTGCCGCGGTCGAACACCAAAACCTCGGCGCGCGGAGCGAGCCGCCAGGCGATGCCGAGCCCGACCACGCCGGCGCCGATAATGGCGACGCGCGGCCGGTTGCCGATGGATGCGATGGTAGTTGCGCTCAACGCGGCTCCCTTCGCTGGAATGACCCAGACAGGTTCGACGGGTTTGATCTCAGCCGCGTTCTCCGCGGCACCCCATGGCCGATGGCGTAATAATGGGCCTTTCACACCCCCTCGGCAAGGGTCACGCCGGGCCGGCGATGGCGCAGGTAGCGCGCGCAGACAAGCCCGACGATCAGGATCACGCCGGCGCCGATCAAGAGCGGCGCGCTCAAGCCGGCATGGCCGAAGGCAAAGCCGTAATAGATCGGGCCGAGCGCCTGGCCGGAAAAGAACGCGCAGGAATGCATCGATAAAGCGGTACCGCGCGCGGTCTGCGTCAAATCCGTGGCGTGCAGCTGAATGCAGGTGTGCAGCATGTAAAAGCCGATGCCGAAGGCGACGAAGATCGCCGCCTGCATGTACCAGATCGGGTTTAGCGCGATCAGAACGAACGCGATGGCCGCGCAGACCGAGCCGGATAAAATCAATTTGCGTTCGCTCACCCAGACAATGAGAGCGGGCAGCGCCAGCGAATAGATGATGCCGCCGAGTCCGAAGCCGCCGATCACCAGGCCGGCGTAGGAGGACTGCGTCAGCCCGGCCGTCAGCAAGAGCAGCGCCACATAGGGAAACAGCCCGTGAATGACGATGCCTTCGAAGAATACCGAGCCGAAGCAGATTTTTGCCCGGGGATCGGCGAACACGCTTTGGAATCCAGCCGCGGCGGCGGCCAGGTTGAAGGGTTTCGGTTCGGCGGGCCGCAGACCGCGAAAGGCGAAGAACGCGATCGCCGCGACGACGAGGCCGAAGGCGCCGATCGAGAAGAACACGCCGCGCCAGCCGAACAGATCGCCGATCACGCCCGAGGCCGTGGCGCCGATCAGGTTGCCGGTGAGCGCGACCGCCAGGAGGCGGCCGATCGCGACTTGGCGCTCATGCACCGGCACGAGATCGCCGATCATCGCCACGCCGACCGGATATATGCCGCCCGCCAGCATCCCGGCGATCACGCGCATCGCCACGAGCAGCGAGAAACTGTCGGCGAAGGCGCAGACCATAGTCGTCGTCACCACGATGATCAGGCTGAAATTCATCAGCCGGGTTTTGCCGAAGAAATCGCCGATGGTGCCGAGCGCGGGCTGCACGAAGGCATAGGGAAAAGTAAAGGCGGTCGACAAGAGCGCCGCGGTTTTGACGTCGATGCCGAGGTCGTGGGCGATCTTCGGCACGACCGGATCGACCGCGCGCGTGAACAGCGTCGAGGCAAAGACGACCAGGAAGGCGACTCTGAGGACAGGCGGAATAGCGGCGCTCTCTGGTTGGACGCAGCAAGGCCCGACATTGGGCAATCGGCGGCCTGCATCCTTTTGCAGAAATTTTCGCCCGGCGCCAACCTGACAAATCAAGCCGGGCGCCGCACCAGCACCATGTAGTGTTCCGGCGTCTGCCGGCGCTCATCGAGCCGCAGTAAACCGGCGGCTTCGTACCATGTTCGGATTTGGTCGGGAGCCAAGCGGTGCTGCCGCGGCGGTCCGTGGTCGCACGGGCCATCGGGATGAAACTCCGCGACGACGGCCAGGCCGCCCGGGCGAAGCAAGCGCGCGACATTGCGCAATATTCCTGCGGGATCGTCGGTATGATGCAAGACCATCGAGATCAGCGCGGCATCGACGCGCGGGCCCGGCAGTTCCAGTGTCGCCGCGTCGCCGACAAATCGCTCGATGTTCGAAACGCCTCGTTCCTTCTGCAGGCGGGCGAGATGGGCCAGCGCTTCGGCCGAAACATCGACCGCATAGACGACGCCCGCGGCGCCGACCCGCTCGGCAAGCACGAAGCTCACATAGCCGGGCCCCGCCCCTACCTCCAATACGCGGTCGCCCGTCTTGAGGCGCAGCGCATCCATCCAATCGCCGACCAGTGGAGCCCGCAGCACCTGGCGCGCGTAAACCTCGTCCCAGGTCAGATGGCTCAGGTCTTTGCGGAACGTCTCGTGCATCTTGTCCCCGTCGCACCGCGATGCCGATGTCAGGCGGAAAGCACCTTGCGCCGTTCCTCATACTCGTCGCGACTGATCTCGCCGCGGGCAAAGCGCGCCCGCAGGATTTCGAGGGCATCCTGCGGCTTGTGCTTTCCGCCGCGCCACTTGTGGACGGCAAACATGACGCCCATCACCGCTACCATAATGCTGCCGGCGACGAGATGGGGTGAAATGCCTTCGATGATGGAACCCCACATGACGTTTCCTTTCGTTCGATGAGAGCGACTAATTGCCGTACCGACCTTGATCTAGGTCAACCTAAGAGCCGATCTGTGCGATTGCGTGAGTTTCATTGTATCCTGCTCGAACTTGCGCCATGCAGCGCAAACTAAGATGTTTGCTGGACCTAACTCGTGACCGCAACCGATTGGCTTTCCGCAGCTGTTCGTGCCGGCGCCGTCGATCGCCGACTGCAGGCCGGTGAGACCTTGTTTCATTCCGGCGACAGAACCCGTGGATTGTATGAAGTTCTGATGGGCAAGGTGCGCCTCGTCCGCGTCGATCGCAGCGGACGGGAGGCCGTACTGCAAGCAGCCTCAACAGGCGATACATTGGCGGAAGCCTCGCTGTTTTCCTCGATCTACCATTGCGACGCCGTCGCGACGACCGATGCTGCGGTGCGCCTGTATCCGAAGGCCGTGCTGTTCGCCGAAATCGCGCGCGACCCGAAGCTGGCGCGGGCCTTCGCGGCAATGCTCGCACAACAGGTCATGGCGCTGCGCACAAGGCTCGAGCGGCACAACATTCATTCCGCACGCGACCGCGTCCGCCATTTTCTCACCGTCAATATGAGCGCCGACGGACGCACGGTCGCGTTGCCGGGAACTCTCAAGGAACTCGCCGTCGACCTCGGGCTCACGCACGAGGCGCTGTACCGGACGCTCGCCCGTATGACCGCGGATGGCGAGATCAAGCGAGCCGGCAGCATAATCAAGGTCACGCGCTTGCTGTATGATTAGGATCATATGATTAGGATCATATGGCGAGCGCGCGTCACAGGCTACGAGATGCAGCTAGGGGCGCGGAAAGAGGAGCTCGATCATGCCGCAATCGTGGTTTTGGAGCGCCGTGGTTGCCGTCGGCGCATTTGCCGCGGTCGCTCCGGCGCTGCCGCAGCAAATGAAGCCGCCGGCGAATGCGTACGTGCCGAGAGTCCAGCAGCTTTACGACCTCGAAACCTTCGGCGAGTTTCGCAGACTGATCCAATTGGGCGAACTCGGTGCCAAGGTCCAATTAGCCGCCGTTATGACCAAGCATCCCACGGTCGGTCTCGGCGCGGTTGCCGATGCGATTGGCGAGATCACGATCTACGACGGCAAGCTGATCGTCAGCTATGGCAAACCCGGCGCGCACCCTGCTGCCAATTCCGAATCCGCCGCGCTTTTGTCCATCGCCTCCGTTGGCGAATGGCAAAGCGTGGATGTCGATCGGGACGTTGCCCCGACGGAAATCGAATCCTATCTCGCCGCCGCGGCGAAGGCTCACGGCATAGACCCGGAGAAATCGTTCCCGTTTGAGATCGCGGGCACGCTTGCGTCCAATTTCATGCACGTCAACGCGGCGCCGACCGGAGGGCCGCACGGCATGGGTTTGCCGGTCGCGATTTCGCTCGAAACCAGAGGCGACGAAGTGCCTGGCAAGGTCGCGGGCGTGTACGTCTCGGCCGATCTTGTCGGCATCGCGACCCATGGCGGCGAGCGCACGCACGCGCATTGGGTCTCGCCTGACGGCACCGCCACGGCTCACCTCGATCGCTGGGGGCTAAAGACCGGAGCGGTGCTGTTGTTGCCGAAACCCTAACCTGCGAAAACTCAGCCGCGCCGGTCAAAGCCGCGTGCGTGACGCTACGACCCGTTTTCGGTGGTGAGATGTGATGGACAGCCTTCGCTACGCTCTCAGTGAACTTACCTTCCGGCGCGGCCGGTCGCTGGTCACCGTGATCAGCATTGCGCTGGCAGTGGTGGCCGCCGTCGTGCTGACCGCGCTGGCAACGTCTTACGGCAACGCGTTGCAGGTGCCGATCGAGACGGTCGGCGCCGACGTGGTGTTGCAGACGCAGGGGGATATTCCGCCGAAGCTAGAAGGCCTCGTGTTTCCGCATCCCAATGCGTTGATCCCGGCCGACATGGTCAAACAAATCCAGGCCCTGCCCGGAGCGATATCGCTGACGCGGGCGGTCTATATGTGGGACCTTGAACCCGATCGATATGAGTCGGTGCTTGGGATCGAAAACACCGATGCAGGCCTCGCCAGGTTTCGCGCACTGCTCGTCGCCGGCAAGCCGATCACAGCCGACAGCAAAGCCGTTCTCATCGACAGCGATTTCGCCAACAACAATCACTTCAAAGTGGGAGACGATATCAAAGTCGGCGACGAGACGTTTCCGGTCGCCGGCATCGTCGATTCCGCGCGCACCGGCACAGTGGTACGCGCCGACGTCTATATGCCGCTCGCGCCGGCGCAAGCCTTGGCCACGGCGGCGCCGGAGGTGCGGGCGCTTTATCCATTCGGGCCGGATGACACCAATCTGGTCTTGGTCAAGGCCAATCGGGAGCAACTGGAAGCGGTGGTGAACAGGATTACCGACCTGCTCGGCAAAAAGGGCGTCGTGTCGAGCGAACTGTCCATGCGGCAGGCGCTAAGCGGCGTGCTTTTTCTGTCGCAGAGCATGGGACTGATCATTGCGGCGATCATCGGCGTTTTCGCGGCGGCCTTCGTATGGCGCGCGACCGCAACCTCCGTAGCCGAACGGCGCCGCGAAATGGCTATCCTTCAAGCCGTCGGATGGTCCTGGCGACACATCCGCGAGCAAGTGCTGGTCGAGAATTTTGCTCTCGCGGTTATCGGCACCGCGGCCGGTTTCGTCCTCGCGCTCGCGGTCGTGTTGGCGCTTGGGCATGTGTCGGTCACCGTCGACCTGCCCTGGGATTTAAGCTCCACCCCGCACTTCATTCCCCAGGCTACGCTCAATCGGACCCAGACCATTACCGCACCGCTGTCGATCCCATTGCTGATCGCAAGCGTCGCGACGGCCGGCAGCATCTTGATCAGCTTACTTGCAGTTCTAGCGGTGCTCGCCATGCCGCGGCCGCAACCGTGGGCGCTGCTGCATAGCGAATGATGGAGCCTTCCATGTCCAAGACAGCGACGAAGCCCAAAGAGTTCAAGCCGCTAACAGGCGCCGGTACTGCGACCTCGGCTGCACCAGCTATTCGCGTGAAGGGCGTCAAAAAGCGCTACGGCGAACTCGAAGTGCTGAAAGGTGTCGATCTGACGCTCGCGGCCGGGCAATTCACTGCCATCATGGGCAAGTCGGGTTCCGGAAAGAGCACGCTGCTCGGCATCGTTGCCGGGCTCGAAAAGCCAGATGCCGGCGAGGTCTTCATCATGGGTCAAAAGCTCGAAGGCACGAGCGACTGCGACATGGCCGACCTGCGCCGACGCTCGATCGGCATTGTCTTTCAGGGCTTCAGCCTCATTCCGTCGCTCACCGCGCTCGACAATGTGCTGCTGCCGGCCTTCTTCACGACCGGAACGACGCCGGCGCAGCGCCGTGAGCGCGCCGCCAACCTTCTGCAGCAGGTGGAGCTCGGCGAGCGGCTGAACTATCGCCCGTCGACCCTCAGCGGCGGCGAGCAGCAGCGCGTTGCCATCGCGCGAGCGCTCATGAACGGCCCGTCCATTCTGCTCGCCGACGAACCCACCGGCAATCTGGACCAGGAGACCGGCGGGGCGGTGCTCGAACTTTTGATCGATCTCGGCCGAACGCACGGCACCGCGCTCTTGATGGTGACCCACGATCCCGACGTGGCGGCGAAAGCCGGCAATGTCGTGGAGATGAAAGACGGAAGGATTATCGATGACCACGCGTAGAGATTTTTTCGCAGTCGTTTTGGCAGGCATGGCAATGCCGCTGCTGGGGCAAGCCGCAGCCGCTACTCCGCCCACTGTCGAGATCATCGCTTTGCCGCATTGGCCGGTGCAGAGCGCCTTAAAGCCGGTGCGCGACTTTCTCGCCTCTCTTGGCACGCAAGTGAAGGTCGTCGAACTCGATGCGGAAAGTCCTGCGGGCGAGAAGCGGATCGCTGCATTGGGCCTCAAGGGCCATACTCCAATTCTGCTGCTGATCAATGGCAGCGACCAGTTCAAGCGACCCGACGGCACGGCTGTCGAGTTCAAGGATTTCCCGGCCAAGGCGGACAATCCGTTAGGCCTCAATGGATCGTGGAGCGTCGCCGATTTCGAGGCGGCGGTGGATGCGGCACTCGGCACCGCCGCCAAATAGCGATATAAAATGGCCGGATCATTCATTCATTGGCGCTATGTTTCCAGCGAGCTGACCTATCGCTGGAAGCGCAGCGCGCTATTGATCGCCGGCATTGCGCTGGCGGTCGCTCTGGTCACGACTCTTGACGTGCTTGGCCGCGCTTTCGGCGACCTTGCCACCGTGCCGTTTCGTAACCTCGGCGCCGATTTGATCGTTCAGCGGAGCGCCACACAATCAGCCGTGCCGAAACAGATGGGGATCATGCTGCCATATTCGGCCGAGCCGATTAGTGCCGCCGAATTGCAGCGCCTTGCCCAGGAGCCCGGCGTGACCGAGGCGGCCGGTTTCGTTCTTTTATGGAACCTCGGCAAAGGCAGCTTCATCTCAGTCACCGGCATTGAATTGGCGCCTAATGCGCCCGCGCTCGGGCCCGGTAGGGTGCGCGACTGGCTCTATCAGGGTCGGTTGCCAACACCGGGTACGCGCGAAATACTGGTCGAGCGGCACTATGGAGCGTTCTACCGGCTGGCGCCGGGATCGACCGTCGATATCGGCGGCGAGCAATTTATCGTGGTCGGCGTTGTCGATATCGAGCAGGGTAGCCAGATCGTCTCCAGCAATTTCTACATGGACATCAACGAGGCCCGGCAGCTTGCCGGTCTGCCGCCGAGCTTGGTCAACCAGGTATTCCTCAAGCTATCGGACATGGCGCAGACGGAGACGGTCAAAAACCATATAGCCTCTTGGCTGTCCCACGCGTCGGTCACCTCGCCCGGCACGATGTTGCAACTCTTCGGCGGCGTGTCACAGACGATCGGCCGCTTTCGCTCGGTCGCGGTCGTGGCCGGCGCGCTGGCCGCGCTTGCGCTCGGCGCCACCTTTGTCTTCGGCAATCTGGTCGAGCGCAGCCGCGAGCTTGCGATTCTACGGGTGATCGGCTGGGAACAGAAGCAGGTCCGGCGCGAGGTCGCTGTGGAAATGGCACTGCAAGGACTGCTTGCCGGCACGCTTGCGCTCGTTCTACTCGTGATCGGTAGCGAAGTCCTCGCCCACATGAACGTCATTTTGCCGACAAATCTGCCCGGGGAAAATCCGGCGACTTTCGCTCCCGGCGGATTTCAGGCCGGTGCCAGCAAGATTGCGCTTCCGGTTTCTCTGTCGATTTGGGACTGGCTGACCGGTCCGATCGTCGCCACCGTCGCACTCGGCATTTGCGGCTGGTGGATGGCGGCGGATCGTCAAGCAAAAAACCTATGGGCCGCGATACGGGCGTAGTTCACCAAAAATTCCGACCGCGTGGGACACGCCGGCATCAAAGATGATTATAAAATCCTGGATTTTGCGGTCGGTCGTCGCGGGCTGCTGCGGCACGATCGTGCATGCCTTGTTCATGTATTTCAAAGCCCGGACCGGTTTACTGCCGTCGTTTGAGCCGTACCATAGCTTGCAGATCGCGCTCAGTCGTTGGATCGGCACGAATGTTCCGGCGATCGTGCTGTGGGCGCTGTCATTTTTGAACGGCATGACCGTTCTTGGATTCTTGTTCGCCCGTATCAATCGGCTGCTGCCCGGCCGAAATGGCGCAACCAAGGGATTGACCTTCGGCGTCATCGGCTGGCTTCTGATGGGGCTGATCTTCTTTCCTTTGATCGGTCTCGGCCCGTTTGCTTTTGGTATCGGACTAGGCATCGGGCCCGCGCTGCTGGCCCTTGCGATGCTGCTGACCTACAGCGTGGTGCTAGGCACGGTGTATGCGGCGCTCAATTCTTGACCGATGACTGTCCGAGTATGTTTTCAGCTGCTCGTCGAGGCGCACACCACCAGGAATGCGACTCTGAGGACGGGCGGAAGGCGCTTGTCGTTCCATAGGCAAAGGCTATGGGATCCGACTTGAATAAAGTCGGCTCCTGACCGCTGGCGGTTTTTCCAGAAATTTTAAATTTCGTATGCGCGCCGCTGCTATGCGGTGCTATGAACAGTCCTCGATGAGGGACTTTCGCATCTGTGCTGAACGGCAGGTCAATATGAAATACCCACTACGTTTTTGCTATGTCACGCTCGCTTGCATCGGCGCCCTCTTGCCGGCGACATGGGCCGCACAGGCGGCCGAACCGACCACGCTGACAATTTTCGCGGCCGGCACGCTGGCGGTGCCGTTCAAGCAGATCGACGCGCTGTTCGAGAAGAAATATCCGAACGTGACCGTGCAGCCGCGGTTCGGCGGCAGCGTCATGATGGCGAAACAGATCACCGATCTGCATCAGGACGCCGATCTGTTGGCGGTCGCCGACTACAACGTCATTCCCAAATACATGTTTGCCAATCCCGCTCACGCGGCGTGGTACGTGGGCATCGCCCGCAACGCAATCACCTTCGTCTATACCGACAAGAGCAAGTACGCCAACGAGATCAATGCCGACGACTGGTACAAGGTGCTGGCCCGCCAAGGCGTCGAGATCGGCCGCGCCAATCCGGACACCGATCCGGCCGGCTACCAGACCGTGCAGATGCTCGATCTGGCGGAGAAGTATTACAAAGAGCCCGGCCTCGAGCAGAAAATCCTGGCCAACGCGCCGCTCGCCAATATGCGCGACACCGAGACCTCGCTGATCTCCGCGTTGCAGCTCGGGCAGATCGATTATCTCGCGATCTACCGCTCGGATGCCTTGCAGCATCATTTGAAGTTCATCGACCTGCCGGCCAAGATTGACCTCAGCGACCCGGCCGACTCGGCCGATTACAAGCAGGGCATCGCGCACACCAAGAATGGCGATCTTGCCGGCAACCCGATCGTCTATGCCATCACGATCGTCAGCGGCAGCAAGAATGCCGACATGGCGGAGAAATACGTCGCATTGCTGCTCGGCCCGGAGGGCCAGGCGGTGATGAAGGACAACGGCTTCGGCGCATTCAGCCCGGCCTATGCGGTCAACGCCGAGGCGATGCCGGCGGAGCTGCAAAAAATGGTTCGGCCCTGGCCGGGCTCCTGACCGGCGGACCGGTCGCATAGAGATCGCATCCATGCCTGCAAGCCCGGCACAAAACTGGCGGCGGCACGGCGCCCCCAGCCGGCCGAGCGGCCTTTATCTGCTGTGTTGGTTCTTTGGCAGCATTTTGGTCGCCTTTCTGGTTATTCCGCTGATCGCGCTCGCGCTCTCGCAAACCGGAGCGGGTTTTGCCGAAGTCGCGCGCATGGCCGACGTGCGCGATGCGATCCGGCTCAGCCTGGAAGGGGCCTTTTTGTCCGCGGCGCTCGCCGCTTTGGTCGGGGTGCCGCTCGCCTATGGGCTGGCGCGCACGGCGTTTCCTGGCAAGAGCGTCATCGCCGCGCTGATCGACCTGCCGCTCGCCGTGCCGCATACGGTCGCCGGCATCGCGCTATTGATGGTGTTCGGCCGCCAGGGCGTGCTGGGCGAACCGTTGCAGGCGCTGACCGGGCTCAGATTCTGGGGCACTGTCGCCGGAATCGTGGTGGCGATGCTATTCGTGTCGGCGCCCTACACGGTCAACGCCGCGCGCATCGGCTTCGAAGCCGTGGACCCGCGGCTGGAGAACATTGCGCGCACGCTCGGGCTCGGGC
This sequence comes from uncultured Alphaproteobacteria bacterium, assembly GCA_963823225.1. Classification (GTDB taxonomy): domain Bacteria; phylum Pseudomonadota; class Alphaproteobacteria; order Rhizobiales; family Xanthobacteraceae; genus BOG-931. The sequence continues at coordinate 1,410,126 of CAWGKM010000003.1, forward strand.
CGTGGCGGACGTTTTTACGCATCACCGTGCCGCTGGCGCGGCGCAGCATCATGACCGGCGTCACGCTCACTTACGCCCGCTCGATCAGCGAATTCGGCGCCGTCATTATCCTGGTCTATTACCCGATGACGGCGCCGGTGAAGATTTACGAGCTGTTCCTGCGCTTCGGGCTCGACCAGGCCGCGAGCGCGGCGGTGCTGCTGCTTGTCGTTTCGCTCGCTTTGTTCGTGCTGTTGCGCACGCTTGCGCAACGCGGCGCGCCGGCGCCGGAAAACCGATGATCGCCGGCGGCGATGCCGTTAGCGTCGAGGCGCTCACGCTCGCGCTCGGCGCCTTTCGCCTGGAAAAACTCGATTTCGCGCTGTCGCTTGGCGAGACGCTTGTCATCTTGGGGCCGAACGGCGCCGGCAAGTCGGTCACGTTGGAGACCATCGCCGGCTTCCACCGGCCCGATTCCGGGCGCGTGCTGATCGGCGGCCGCGACGTGACGCGACTGCCGCCGGAGCGGCGCAAGGTCGGCTTCGTGGTGCAAAATTTCGGACTGTTTCCCCACCTCAGCGTCGCCCAGAACGTGGCGATTGCCCGCCGCGGCGAGCACGCCGCGGTGCCGCGCGATCGCGCGTTTCCGCCGCAGGGCGATCCCGCCGCGCTCCTTGCCTATTTCGGCGTCGCGCATCTGGCGCGGCGGGCGCCGCAGGATTTAAGCCCCGGCGAGAAGCAGCGGGTCGCGCTGGCGCGGGCGCTCGCCGGCGCCCCGGACCTGTTCCTGTTCGACGAGCCGTTTGCGGCGCTCGATGCCCGGACCCGCGAGCAATTGCGCGACGAGCTATTGTCGTTCCTGCGCGCGCTGTCGATCCCGGCGATCTTCGTCACCCACGATCACACCGACGCTATGACGCTCGCCGACCGGATCGTCGTGCTGCGCGACGGAACCGTGATGCAGAGCGGTCCGGCGGCGGAGATTTTCGGCAAACCCGCGAATGCGTTCGTCGCGCACTTTATCGGCATTGAAAACGTGCTCGCTGGACGCATCGTCGAAATATCCGGCGGATTGGCAACGCTTGCGGTCGGCGACCGCACGCTGCGCGCGGCCGCGCCGGCGGCTGCCGTGGCGGCGGCAAGCTCCGTTTCGTTGGGCATCCGCGCTGAGGACGTGACGTTTTGTTCGCCGCACGGCGACCCGCCGCCCGGCGTCAATCGACTCGAAGGCCGCATCGTCGGCCGGCGCGTCATAGGTCCGCTCGTCACGATCCGGATCGACTGCGGCTTTCCGCTCAACGCCTATCTCCTGGTGCCGCAAGCGCGGGAGCTGAATCTCGCTGAGAATAGCCCGGCCGCGGTCGAGATCGCCGCTGACGCTATCCACATAATGACGCAGTAAAGAGCGTCCCTAGAGCATGTCCCGCAAAAGTGGGAACCGGTTTTGCGAAAAGGACATGCTCAAACAATTGGATAGAACGGGATGACAATTCGAAGAAAAGTCATCCCGCTCTAGCCTTGCTTCGCCAGCGCGTCGAACCGCATCAATCGCTCGAGCAGCGGCGCTAATGCTTTGAGCGGTATCATGTTCGGTCCGTCCGATGGCGCCTTGTCGGGATTTTGATGGGTTTCGATGAAGACGCCGGCGACGCCGACCGCTACCGCCGCGCGCGCCAGCACCGGAACGTAGTCGCGCTCGCCGCCGGATGAGGTGCCCTGCCCGCCCGGCTGCTGCACTGAATGGGTCGCATCGAAGATCACCGGCGCGCCGATCTTGGCCAAAAGCGGCAGCGCGCGCATGTCGGAGACGAGCGCGTTATACCCGAACGAAACGCCGCGCTCGGTGACCAGCACATTGGCATTGCCGGCGCCGGTGATCTTTTCGACGACATTGGCCATGTCCCAGGGCGCCAGGAACTGGCCTTTCTTGACATTGACGGCGCGCCCGGTTTTCGCGGCGGCGACCAACAGATCGGTCTGCCGGCACAGAAACGCCGGGATTTGCAATACGTCGACGACTTCGGCGACGCGCGCGCATTGCTCGGCTTCGTGCACGTCGGTGAGCACCGCGACGCCGAGCTTGTCGCGCAGCTCGGCAAAAATCGGCAGCGCCTTGTCGAGACCGAGGCCGCGCGCGCTTGCGGCCGAAGTGCGGTTCGCCTTGTCGAACGAGGTTTTGTAGACGAAGCCGAGCTTGAGCTTGCCGGTTATCTCCTTGAGCGCCGAGGCCATGTCGAAAGCATGCGCCCGGCTTTCCAGCGCACACGGCCCGGCGATCAGGGCGAGCGGCAATTTGTTGCCGAAACGCGCGGTGCCAACGGAAACGATAGGGTTCGGGGCGGTCATGCGCAGACCATGTCGGCAGCCGGCCCCCGGGTCAACATCTCGTCCGTCACTTCACCGCGGAAAACGCCGTCGGCTGGAGAATTTGGTTGCGCGCATTTTGCAGGATCGGACCGTCCTTTTCGCTTGCGGCGCGCGCGTTGATCCAGTCGGGATCGGCCATGAACGCGTTCCACTTCTTCTCGCGCTCGGCGAGCGACTCCCAGGCCAACAGATAGGTCAGCTCGTGATTGGAATCGCCAATGAGCGTCGTCCAGAAACCGGCCTGCTTGATGCCGTGCTTGTCCCAGAGCTTGAGCGTGGTGTTGGCAAACCGGTTCAGCAAAGCCGGAAGCCGGCCCGGCACGGTGCGATAGACGCGCATTTCGTAGATCATTGAGGTTTCCTCTGCTGTGCGAAAAACACCTCTCCCCGCCTGCGGGGAGAGGGAGCCATTACACCAGCCGGCTCTGCTCCACCGCCGCCCCGATGAAGGACGAGAACAAGGGATGCGGCGCGAACGGCCGCGATTTCAATTCGGGATGGAACTGCACGCCGATAAACCACGGGTGATCGTCATATTCGACGATTTCCGGCAACAGCCCATCGGGTGACATGCCGGAAAAACGCATGCCGTGCTGGGCGAGCCGATCCTTGTAAGTGGTGTTGACCTCGTAGCGGTGGCGGTGGCGCTCGGAAATCTCTGTGGCGTGATAAATCTCGGCAACGCGCGAGCCGCGGGCCAACACGGCGGGATAAGCGCCGAGCCGCATGGTGCCGCCCATATCGCCGTGGATGCCGCGCTTTTGCAATTCGTTGTCCTTCATCCATTCCGTCATCAAACCGACGACGGGTTCGGGCGTGGCGCCGAATTCGGTCGAGTTGGCCGCTTCGATGCCGCACAGATTCCGCGCCGCCTCGATGACCGCCATCTGCATGCCGAAGCAGATGCCGAAATACGGCACATGGCGCTCGCGCGCGAACCGTGCGGCGCGGATTTTTCCCTCCGCGCCGCGCTGGCCGAAGCCGCCCGGCACCAAAATGCCGTCGACATGTTCGAGGAACGGCGCCGGATCCTCGTTCTCAAACACTTCGCTTTCGATCCAATCGAGCTTGACCTTCACTTTATTGGCGACGCCGCCATGGGAGAGCGCCTCGATCAGCGACTTATAGGCATCCTTCATGCCGGTATATTTGCCGACGATGGCGATGGTGACGTCGCCTTCCGGATTGCGGATGCGCTCGTTGATGAGTTGCCAAGTGGCGAGATCGGGCGGCGGTGGATTGTCGATGCCAAAGGCGGCGAGCACCTCGCCGTCGAGTCCGGCCGAATGATAGGCTTCCGGCACCGCGTAAATATTGTCGACGTCGCGCGCCTCGATCACCGCGCTTTCGCGCACATTGCAGAATAAAGCGAGTTTGCGCCGCTCGCTGTCGGGGATCGGCCGGTCGGTCCGGCACAGCAGGAGATCGGGCTGGATGCCGATGGCGCGCAATTCGCGCACCGAATGTTGCGTGGGCTTGGTTTTCAGCTCGCCCGCGCTCGGGATGAACGGCATCAGCGTCAAATGGATATAGATCGCCTGCCCGCGCGGTAAATCGTTGCCGAGCTGGCGGATGGCCTCGAAATACGGCAGGCCCTCGATATCGCCGACCGTGCCGCCGATCTCGCACAGCACGAAGTCGAAGCCGTCGTTGCCGTCGCGGATGAATTCCTTGATCGCATTGGTAACGTGCGGAATAACCTGGATGGTGGCGCCGAGATAATCGCCGCGCCGCTCTTTGGCGAGGATTTCCTGATAGATGCGGCCGGTGGTGATGTTGTCCTGGCGGGTCGCCGGGCGGCCGGTGAAGCGTTCGTAATGGCCGAGGTCGAGATCGGTCTCGGCGCCGTCGTCGGTGACGAAAACCTCGCCGTGCTGGTACGGCGACATCGTGCCCGGATCGACATTGAGGTAGGGATCGAGCTTGCGCAAACGGACCTTGTAGCCGCGCGCTTGCAGGAGCGCGCCGAGCGCCGCGGAAGCCAGACCCTTGCCAAGTGAGGAGACCACGCCGCCGGTGATGAAGATGTACCGCGCCATGGGACCTAATCCTTAGCGCGGCTGGCACGATTCGACGAGCGATTTTGCGGAATATCTGCCGCGCCTTGCGCAAAGGCCCTTGCCGCCGGCTGAAAATCGCTCAATTGCATAAGGTTATGCCGGAATCTTCGTGCCACGCCGGAACCTCCGCGCGGCAGGCACCCGCCGGGTCTTGGTGGCGCCGATCTTGGTGAGGCGCGTTACTGCGACTGCGGGACCTGCGGCCCGCTCGGTGCCGGATTTGGCGCCGGGGCCGGCCCGCCGCCGGGTGCAGCCGGTGCACCCGGTATGCCGCGTTCCAACTGGTTGAGAAGCCCGCCGCTGCCCGTGCTCAACGGTGGCACCGGCGGCGCGCCGCCCGGTGTTTGCTGGCTCGCCGGCGCGCCACCGGTATTGATGATCGAGGTCGGATGACGCTGGAAGCTCGCCAGCCACGACAAAGCGAGGCTGGTGGCGAAGAAGCCGGCGGCAAGCACCGCGGTGGTGCGCGACAACACGTTCGTCGTGCCGCGGCCGGTCATAAAGCCGCTGGTCGAACCGATCAGTCCGCCGCCCTCGGATTTCTGCAACATGACGACGCCGATCAGGGCAATGACCAGCATGAGATGAATGACGATAACGACAGTCAGCATTTGCTCTCCGCCTGCGGCCAAGGTGGGGAACGCACCACCGGCCATCCGCGCCCCGATATAGGAAGTCGCGGGCGTCTCTACACGATCCGGCGCGGCATTTCTATGGCTGTCGCGGCGCGACCGATGCGCCCTCCCAGGCGAGGCGGCGTCACCGATAAACGCCCGCAATCGCGAGGAACTCGGCTGCGTCGAGGCTGGCGCCGCCGACCAAAGCGCCGTCGACATTTTCGACCGCGAGCAGCGCCTTGGCATTGCCCGGCTTCACCGAACCGCCATAGAGGATGCGCATCTTCTGCGCGGCTTCGCCGAAGCGCGCGGCGAGCCGCTCGCGGATCAAGCCGTGCAGGTCCGCGACATCGCCCGGCGTCGGCGTCAATCCGGTGCCGATCGCCCAGACCGGCTCGTAGGCAATGACGAAATTTTCCGCCGAATTTTGCACACTGTCCGGCAGCGAGCCGTCAAGCTGCCGGCTGACAACGTCGCGCGTCTTGCCGGCATCGCGCTCGGCGCGCTGTTCGCCGACGCAGACGATGGCGGTCAGACCGGCGCGCTGCGCCGCCAGCGCCTTGCCGCGCACCGCCGCATCGGTTTCGCCGTGCTGCCGGCGCCGCTCGGAATGGCCGACGATCACGGCTTGCGCGCCCGCGTCGCGCAGCATTTCCGCGGCAATGTCTCCGGTATAGGCGCCGAAAGCGAGCGGATGGCAATCCTGGCCGCCGATCGCGACAGGCGTTCCGCGGGCCGCCGCGGCGAAGCTGGCAATGAGCGTCGCGGGCGGACACACCATGACGTCGACCTTGGCAGAGCTTTGCGCAAGCGTCCGCGCGCCGGCGATGATTTTTTTCAATTCGCCGATCGAGGCGGCAACCCCGTTCATTTTCCAGTTTCCCGCGACCAGCGGCCGGCGCGCCATGGTTTCTCCAAAAAGCCGGTACACAAAAGTTCTGGCACAAAACGCCTGCGACAAAGAGCCGTTAGCAGGTCGATTGCATGCGGGAAAGAGGCGTTTTAGCTGTAGAACCCGTCGGTTGCGGCGAAGGCTGGCGCTCTTTATATTGCGCGATATTGCGCGCCCCGCGGCCGGCATCGCTCAAACTCGCGCCACCCAAGCGACTTTAAGGACGACTTTAAGGACAATGTTACGAGGTATCCGCAAGGCTTCCGAAAATTGGCTCGGCCGTATCATCATGGCCGGGGTCATGGCGGTGCTTACCGGCAGTTTCGCGATCTGGGGCATCAACGACATTTTTCGCGGCTTCGGCCGCTCGACGCTGGCGAGCATCGGCTCGACGGAAATCCCGATCGAACAGTTCCGGCAGTCCTATAACGAGCGCCTGCAGCAGATCGGCCGCGACCTCGGTCATCCGCTACCCCCGGAACAGGCAACCGCGCTCGGCCTCAACCGGCAAGTCCTCGGCGAAATGATCGCCAAGGCCGGGCTCGATCAGCGCGCGCGCCAGATTGGGCTCGGCATTTCCGACGCCGAAATCGCCAAGCACATCACGTCCGATCCGCATCTGCAGGACGTGAACGGTCAATTCGACGGCCCGCGGTTCGCGATGTTGTTGCGCGACATGGGCTACACCGAGCAGCGCTTCATCGCCGAGCAGCGGCAGGAAGTGCTGCGCCGACAGCTCATCGACACCATATCCGGCGGCATCACGCCGCCGCAGGCCTGGCTCGACGCCATTAATCAGTTCCAGAACGAACAGCGCAGCATCCACTACGTGGCGCTCGGCTCGGCGCAGGCCGGCACTATTCCGCAACCGACCGACGAACAGCTCGGCAAATATTTCGAGGAGCGCAAGATCCTGTTCCGGGCGCCGGAATACCGCAGGATCGACGTCGTGACGGTGACGCCGACGGAACTGGCGAAATGGATGAACATTTCCGACGACGATATCAAAAAGGCCTATGACGAGCGGCGCTCGAGCTTGGGCACGCCGGAGCGCCGCCACATCGAGCAGATTGTGTTTGCAAACATGACGGAAGCCCAGGCCGCCGCCGACAGCATCAAGGCCGGCGCGAGTTTTACCGCCATCGCCGCCGAACGCGGCCTCAAAGACCAGGACATCGATCTCGGCACCGTGGCGAAATCGGCAATGATCGATCCGGCCGTCGCGAACGCCGCGTTCTCGCTCAAAGAGGGCGAAGTGAGCGCGCCGGTGCAGGGCCAGTTCGGCGCGGTTCTCGTCACGGCGCTCAAGATCGAGCCCGGAACGGCCAAATCGCTCGCCGACGCTACGCCGCAGCTTCGCAACGACATCGCGCTCGAGCGCGCCAAGACGCAGGTGGGCGACATCCACGACAAGATCGAAGACGATCGCGCCGGCGGCAGCACGCTCGAAGAGGCGGCGCGGAAGGAAAAGCTGCCCGTGGTCAGTTACGACCTCGACCGGTCCGGGCGCGATCCGGACGGCAAGCCCGCCGCCAACCTTCCCCACGGCGCCGATATCGTCAATGCCGCGTTTGCTTCCGATGTCGGCGTCGACAACGATCCGATCGAGAGCGATGGCGGCTATGTCTGGTATGATGTCGCCGCCATCACGCCGGCGCGCGATCACACGCTCGATGAAGTCAAGCCTCAGGTCGTGCAGCGCTGGCGCGACGATGAGACCGCGTCGCGATTGAAGGCGAAAGCCGCCGATCTCCTCGACAAGCTCAAAAGCGGCAATCTGTTCGACGCGGTGGCCGCCCCCGACGGTCTCAAGGTCCAAACCGCCGCCGATCTCAAGCGCGGCGGGACAAGCGGCGGCATCACGCCGAGAATGACCGACGCCATTTTCCATACCGCCAAGGATGCGTTCGGCAGCGCGGCGGGCGACAATCCGACGCAATGGATCGTGTTCCAGGTGACTGACGTCAAAACGCCCCAGCTTGAGCCGAATTCGCCCGACGCCAAACACGTCGAGCAGACCGTGCAGCGCCAGATGCCCGACGACGTGACCGATCAATATCTCGGTTGGCTCGAAGGCGATCTCGGGACCAAGATCAACACCGCGGTGCTGGCGCAGGCCATGGGCGACAACAACGGCACGCCGGACACGAACTAAATTTGCTTGTCGCTTTGATTCCGAACTACGCGTCAGAGCGGGCGGCACGAACCTCGGAATCGGCACACTAAAATGCAAATCGAACCCTCGGCGGAATCGTTCGCGGCACGTTACGCGGCCGGCGAGCCGCAGGTCGTTTGGACGACGCTGGTCGCCGATCTGGAAACGCCGGTTTCCGCCTTTCTTAAGGTTGCCGGGGCACGCCCCAAGAGCTCATCGCCGATGAGTTTTTTGCTCGAGTCAGTCGAGGGCGGCGCGGTGCGCGGACGCTATTCGATCGTCGGCCTGGAGCCGGACCTGATTTTCCGCGTCAACGGCAAGCGCGCGGAGATCAACCGCACGCCGCATGCCGACACCGAAGCGTTCGTGCCGGCGAACGACGCGCCGCTGGAGGCGTTGCGCGCGCTGATCGGCGAAAGCCGCATCGCGCTGCCGGCGGCGCTGCCGCCGATGGCCGCCGGCGTATTCGGCTATCTCGGCTACGACATGGTGCGCCTGATGGAAGATTTGCCGGCGCCCGGCCCCGATCCGATCGGCATTCCCGATGCGATCCTCATCCGGCCGACGTTGGTCATCGCCTTCGATGCGGTCGAGGACACCATCACGGTCGTCACCCCTGTGCGGGTGCAGAACGGAATCGCCGCGAAGACGGCACGCGCGCGCGCCGTCGAACGGCTATCGGCAATCGTCGACGCGCTCGACCGGCCGCTCGACAAGTCGGCGACGGAAGCGGACTTCGGTCCGCTCGACGTAGCCCCACGATCCAACACCACGCCGGACGAATTCAAGCGCATGGTGGTACGCGCCAAGGATTACATCGTCGCCGGCGATATTTTTCAGGTCGTGCTGTCGCAGCGTTTCGAGGCGCCGTTTGCGCTGTCGCCGTTCGCGTTGTACCGCGCGTTGCGGCGCGTCAATCCGTCGCCCTATCTCTACTTTCTCGATTTCGGCGGTTTTGCCGTCGCCGGATCGAGCCCTGAAATCCTGGTCAAGTGCAGCCGCGGCATCGTCACCATCCGCCCGATCGCCGGGACGCGAGCGCGCGGCGCGACGCCGCACGAAGATGCGGCGCTGGAAGCGGAATTGCTCGCCGATCCCAAGGAGCGCGCCGAGCATTTGATGCTGCTCGATCTCGGGCGCAACGACGTCGGCCGGGTCGCCGAGATCGGCACCGTCAAGGTCACCGATCAATTCTTCATCGAGCGCTACAGTCAGGTCATGCACATCGTCTCCAACGTCGAGGGCAGATTGCGCGGCGACCGCGACGCGCTCGATGCGCTCGCCGCCGGCTTCCCCGCCGGCACGGTGTCCGGCGCGCCGAAAGTCCGCGCCATGCAGATCATCGACGAGTTGGAAAAGGAGAAGCGTTCGCTCTATGCCGGAGCCGTCGGCTACTTCTCCGCCGGCGAGGACATGGATAGCTGCATCGTGTTGCGCACCGCGCTGATCAAGGACGGCATCATGTATGTGCAGGCCGGCGCCGGCATCGTCGCCGACAGCGATCCCGACTTCGAGCAGCGGGAATGCATCAACAAGGCGAAGGCTTTGTTCCGCGCCGCCGAAGAAGCCAAGCGCTTCGCGTCCGCCGCGCGGCGCGGGCAATAGGTCCGGCGTCAGGCGGCCAAGTCCATCTTACGGTCCGCCGTGCCGTCGCGCGGATAAAGCGGCTTCCTGCCGCGCGCGGTGCATATGCAGCCGCAATAGATAAACGCGATGCCGACGGCGAGAATGAACCAGAGCGTCGCATCGACAGCCATGTCGTCCTCCGACGTCGCTATCATGGCCGCCCCTGCCCTATTGAAGTCGCGCAACGGTCCGAACGCTTTATGATTTAATGTCGCAGGACAATTATGTCGCAGGACGGCCGGCGAACGATCATCCCGCCGCCTGCAAACGATCGATCTCGGCGGCGCCCGCCTTGATCCGCGGGATCAGATCGCGCCCGTAGTCGACCGTGTCGTTGAACGGATCGAAACCGCGGATCAGAAACGAATCCACGCCGAGCCGGTAATATTGCAGGAGCGCCGCCGCAACCTGCTCGGCGGTGCCGACCAGGCATGACGTATTGCCGAGCGCGCCGGTCACCCGCGCGATCGGCATCCACAACCGCTCGTCATGGACGTCGCTTTGCAGGGCAAAATTCATCAGCCGGCGCCCGGCATTGTCGACTGGTCCGGATGCCGCCGCCTGGCGGCTCCAATCCTTGTTGCCCGGCATGGCGGCAAGGATCTTGTTGGCCTTGTCCCAGGCGGCGCCTTCGGTTGCGGCAACGATCGGGCGGACCGAGACATTGAAGCCCGGCACGCGGCCGAACGCCGCGGCTTGGGCGCGAAATTCCTTGATGCGCTCGCGCGTCGAGGCTAACGGCTCGGCGTAGATCGCATAGACGTCGCAAAGTCGCGCACCCATCGCCAGCGCGCCGTCGGAAGCGCCGCCGAAGAACAACAGCGGATGCGGTTTTTGCAACGGGCGCACGTCCGAATGCGCGCCTTTGACGCGGTAGAATTCCCCCGTAAAGTCGAACGGCCGCTCGCTCGTCCAGGCAAGTTTCATCAATTCAAGATATTCCGCGGCGCGGCGATAGCGTTCCGCCTTCGGGGTAAAGTCGCCGTCGCCCTCCTGCTCGTCGTCGCTCTTGCCGGTGATGATGTGCACGGCGAGCCTGCCGCCGGTTAAATGGTCGAAGGTTGCGATCTTGCGCGCCATCAGCGTCGGCGCCACAAAACCGGGCCGATGCGCCACCAGATAACCGAGGCGCTGGGTGTGCGCCGCGGCGTGAAGCGCAACCAGAAAGCCCTCGGCGGACGACGACGAGTAGCCGACCAACACCAAATCGAAACCGGCCGCCTCGTGGACGCGCGCGGCTTCCGCCACATAACCCGGCGACAGGCCGCCCTCGATGACATGCAGTGTGGCGTCGCTGCGCGGCGGCGCAACGCCGATCATGCCGATGATTTTGACGGGCATTGCCACTCTCGCGGGTTGCCGGAGCGCCGCCGGATGCGGGCTGAATTTTGCCGATCTTGCCGACTTCGATCGCCCGCTTGGTTTAATTTAGCACACTGAGCTTGCGGCTCGCACGACCGTTTTGCGCCACAAGCGGGGCCCGACGCGCTAGACCGCCGCCGCGGAGGCATCGACCGACCGCGCGGCCGTCTCCTCCGCGAACGGCACGCGTTCGATTGCGTGTCCGGCCTCGACCCATGCCTCTATCCCGCCGAGCAGCGGCCGTATTTTTTTGAAGCCGGCCTGCTTGAGATGCTTGGCGGCCGTGGCGGCGGATTCCTCGTTCGGGCACGCGCAATAAACGACAATTTCCGCGTCCCGGGAATATTTTCTTACGACCGGATCGATGTCGGCCGGATGGGCCGAGACGGCGCCCGGAATGATGCCGTCCTGCGCGCGCACCTCCTTCGGCCTCACGTCCAGAATGACGACCTCCTGGCCGTCGTCGATGAGCCGGCGAAGCTCGGCGACGGTGATGCGGTCCATGCGCAGCTGCCGGATAAATAATTGCCGCTGCCACCATTTGATGAGCGCATACGCTGCGATCGCGGCGACAACGATCAAGCCGCCAAGCGTGCCGAAATCGACCAGCGTGGCGACGACGCTGGCGATGGCATTGTGAAATATCAAGCCCAGCGCGACCACCGCGCCGACGAACAGCACCGAGCCGATGCCGTCGAGCAGCAGGAACGCCGCCACGGACATCTCGGTGACGCCGGCCATCGCCACCGAAATGAGCGAAAGGCCCGGAACGAATTTCGCGAATAGCAGCGACCAGGAGCCGACTTTCGCGAACATCGTCTCGGTCTGGCGAACGCAAAAATCCGGCGAGAACGACACCCTGCACAATAGTCCGAGAAAACGCTGCCCATAGCGCAGCCCGCACCAATACAAAGCAAGCTCCGCGATCAGCGTGCCGGCCACGCCGGCAACGACGATTCCGGCGAACTGATAAGCGCTTTGGCCGGCCAGCGCCGCCGCCGCCATCAGCGTAGGGATAATCGGCAACGGCAGTCCGCCGCGGGCCAAGAGGACGTTGAGAAACACGATCAACAAGCCGTGTTGCTCGATGGTCGCGATGAGGTGCTGCATGGCTTGGATCGAGTCCGGATTTCGCTTGCCGCCGGATACGGTCAAGCGGGCGGCAAGCGCCGAGGCTCGTCACATATTGTGATCGAGCTGATGCGCGTCAACGCAAGCTGCGTTCGGTTCCTTGCCGATCACGGAACTTTGTTGCGCCGGAGCGAGCAAGGAAAAACTTGACAATCCAACCCCGTGGTCCAAGATTTCGTCGCAACCTTGCTGACGCGGAGGTTCAAATGATTCCACCGGGTCAAGAGGCCGCAATGACTGTTGCGTAACGCGTTCGGGCCGCAACAGAGCGGGAAACACACGGACGGTTCGCCGGGCGCGACTCTGCGGGTCGCATCAGTCAGGCAAGACCCCAATTTAGTCGCCCCCGGCGAGCGTTTTTATTCGCTCCGCTCCGTCATTGCGGGGCCGATTCAGTTTACCTCCCCCCATTGGCATGAGCCCTGAGGACGCGCGGCCGGCGCTGCGGATGCCGGACGCGCAGCGGATCAATTGCCCGCCGCGACGAATTGGTAGCCGTCGCCCGAGCGCCGCACTCGCGCCGTCGAGGGCGCGGGGAAATGCGTCGCGCACAGGATCGTCGGCTCCTCGCGGAAGCGGTCGAACACCCGGCGCCGCGTTTCTCCGGCCTGCCGGGAGTCGTAATCGGCCATCATGCCGAGCTCGGGATATTTGCCCTGGATGGGCGAATGGATCATGTCGCCGGTAATCAGCGCGTCCTCCCCGGCACGGCCGACCAGCACCGAGAAATGGTCGATGGTGTGGCCCGGCGTCGGAATGAGCTGCACCTGCTCGCTGAAGGCGAAATCGCTGGTGACGATCTGCTCGCGCTTGGCCGCGACGATCGGCAGCACCGAGTCAGTGATCCACGGCGCGCTTGCCGGATCGTCCTTCGCGCGCGCCGTCCAGAACTTCAGCTCGCGGTCGGCCATGATGTAGCGCGCTTTCGGGAATGTCGGCGCCCAACGCCCGTTGTCGAGCCTAGTGTTCCAGCCGACATGATCGCCGTGCAGATGCGTGCACATCACGTAATCGATGTCGTGCACGGTAAGCCCGGCCGCCGCGAGCTCCTTCTCGAACCGGTCGCTGTTCATCATGTTCCAGAACGGCCGCGTCGGCCGCGGCTTGTGATTGCCGACGCAGGCATCGACCAGAATATTGTGGCGCGGCGTCTTGATGACGAAGCTCTGGATGCAGAGTACCAACTTGCCGTTCGGGTCGACGAAGGTCGGCGACAGCCAGGAGCGGTTCTCGTCGAGCAGCTCCTTGGTCAGCTTCGGGAAAAACCCCAGCGCGTCGAACCACGCGCCCTGCTGCTCGACGACCGGGTGAATGGTGATGTCCTTGAGCGCGATCGGCATGGTCATCGGAGCTTGCTTCGGCCTGCTGAGACTGCGGCCAATGTTACCGGCGCGCGGCGCGCGCGCAAGGGCGTACCCTGCTCACAGGCCTTGGTTAGTCGCGCGCAGTCGCCGCGCCATGACGCGCATCACGTTCAAGGCAAAATGCGGCGTGTTGCTGACCAGGAACAGAAACTGCCTTTCCCCGATGGCGACGAGCTTCACGTCTGTTCTCGCCACTGCGGTCGCGCTGCGCGGCGAGGCACCGATGAGCGCCATCTCGCCGAAGATGCCGTATTCGGAAAGCGTTTCGAGCAGCCGATTGCCGAGGCGGATTTCGATTTCGCCGCTCTGGACGACGAACAATTCGCGGGCGGCGTCACCTTGCTTGAAGATGACGTCGCCGGCCTTGAATTCGCGCGCGGGGGCGCCGGCCCCCGCCAAGATCCTGAAATCGACCGCTGCATCCGCCATGTCGGCCACCCTGTCGGCCAGTAAAACTCAGAGCGTGCCGGATGGCTAGGGCGCAGCAACTGCGCCCTTACTCCCCGCCGTTCTCCTCGCCTTCCTCCGTCAACCGCTCCACCGACGCGACTTTCTCGCCTTCGCTTGTGGTGAACACGATGACGCCTTGGGTGGCGCGGCCGGCGATGCGGATGCCGTCGACCGGGCAGCGGATGAGCTGGCCGCCGTCGGTGACCAGCATGATCTGGTCGCTCTCCTCGACCGGGAACGACGCGACCAGCCGCCCGTTCTTCTCGGTGATCGCCATGGCGACGATGCCTTTGCCGCCGCGATTGGTGGTGCGGTACTCGTAGGACGACGAGCGCTTGCCGAAACCTTTTTCGGAAATGGTGAGCACGAACTGCTCGGCCGCCGACATTTCGACATAGCGGGTTTCGCCGAGCTCGATGGCGCCCTCGGCCTCCTCGGCATCGGCGCCGTTTTCCTCCGCCTCGCCGTTGCCGCCGCGCCGCACCGCGTTGGCGCGCTTGAGATAGGCGGCGCGCTCCTCGGCGCTGGCCTCGACGTGGCGCAGGATCGACAGTGAGATCAGCTTATCGCCGTCCGCGAGATTGATGCCGCGCACGCCGATCGAGGTGCGGCCCTGGAACACGCGCACGTCGCTGACCGCGAAGCGGATGCATTGGCCGGCCGCCGAAGTGAGCAGCACGTCGTCGTTCTCGGTGCAGATTTGCACGTCGACGATGGCGTCGCCCTCGTCGAGCTTCATGGCGATGATGCCGGAGTGCCGCACGTCGGCGAAATCCGACAGCTTGTTGCGCCGCACCGTGCCGCGCGTCGTCGCGAACATGACGTCGAGCTTGTCCCAGCTCTTTTCGTCCTCCGGCAGCGGCATGATGGTGGTGATGTTTTCGCCCTGCTCGAGCGGTAAGATGTTGATCAAGGCCTTGCCGCGCGCCTGCGGCGCGGCCGCCGGCAGCCGCCAGACTTTTTCCTTGTAGACCTGGCCGCGCGAGGAGAAGAACAAAACCGGCGTATGGGTGGAGGCGACGAACAGGCGGGTGACGAAATCCTCCTCGCGCGTTTGCATGCCGGCGCGGCCTTTGCCGCCGCGGCGCTGCGCCCGATAGGTCGACAGCGGCACGCGTTTGACATAGCCGGCATGCGAGACGGTGACGACCATGTCCTCGCGCTGAATAAGGTCCTCGTCCTCCATCTCGCCTTCCTGATCGACGATGAGGGTTTTGCGCGGCGTGCCAAAATCCTTCTTGATCGCCGCGAGCTCGTCCTTGACGATGGCCTGGATGCGCGCGCGCGAGCGCAATATGTCGAGATAGTCGGCGATCTCGCCGGCGAGTTTGTCGAGCTCGGCCTTGATCTCGTCGCGGCCGAGCGCGGTCAGCCGTTGCAGCCGCAGATCGAGGATGGCCTTGGCCTGCTCCGTCGACAGTTTGGTGGTGCCCGCCGGCGACACGACATGGCGCGGATCGTCGATCAGCGTGACCATGGCGGCGACGTCCTTCGCCGGCCAGTCGCGTTTCATCATTACCTCGCGCGCTTCGTTGGCGTCCTTGGCGGCGCGGATGAGTTTTATCATGTCGTCGATATTGGCCACCGCGATCGCGAGGCCGACCAGCACGTGGGCGCGGTCGCGCGCCTTGCCGAGAAGATGCTTGGTGCGCCGGTAGATCACCTCCTCGCGGAAGGCGACGAACGAGGCGAGCAGGTCCTTCAGGTTCATCACCAGCGGGCGGCCGCCGTCGAGCGCCACCATATTGGCGCCGAACGAGGATTGCAGCGCGGTGAAGCGGTAGAGCTGGTTGAGCACGACGTCGGGCACCGCGTCGCGCCGCATTTCGATCACCACGCGGTAGCCGTCGCGGTCGGATTCGTCGCGCAGCGCCGAAATCCCGTCGAGCTTCTTGTCGCGCACCAGTTCGCCGATGCGCTCGACCAGATGCGCCTTGTTCACCTGATAGGGAATTTCGGAAATCACGATCGCCTCGCGCTCGCCGCGCAGCGTCTCGAACTCGACCTTGCCGCGCATGACGATCGAGCCGCGGCCGAGGTGATAGGCGGCGCGGATGCCCTGGCGGCCGAGAATGATGCCGCCGGTCGGAAAATCCGGACCCGGCACGATGGCGATCAAATCGTCGATCGACAGGCCCGGATTGTCGATCAGCGCGATACAGGCATCGATCACCTCGCCGAGATTGTGCGGCGGGATATTGGTCGCCATGCCGACCGCGATGCCGCCGGCGCCATTGGCCAACAGATTGGGAAAGCGCGCCGGCAGTACCACCGGCTCGCGCTCGGAATTGTCGTAATTGGGCTGGAAGTCGACGGTATCCTTGTCGAGATCCTCGACCAGCGCGCCGGTCACGCGCGCGAGCCGTACCTCGGTGTAGCGCATGGCCGCCGGCGCATCGCCGTCGACCGAGCCGAAATTGCCCTGGCCGTCGATCAGCGGCAGCCGCATGGAAAAATCCTGCGCCATGCGCACTAGCGTGTCGTAAACGGCCTGATCGCCGTGCGGATGATATTTGCCGATGACGTCGCCGACGATGCGCGCGGATTTACGGTACGGCTTGTTCCATTCGTAGCCGTTCTCGTGCATCGAATAGAGAATGCGGCGGTGCACCGGCTTCAGCCCGTCGCGCACGTCCGGCAGCGCGCGCGCCACGATCACGCTCATGGCGTAATCGAGGTAGCTCTTCTTCATCTCCTCCGTGATCGACACGGGGCGAATATCGGACGGTCCGCCGTCCGTGGGCGGGGGAGTAGCTTGGTCAGACACTTACAAATCCTGGGCGAGAATCCTGGACGAATCGCGGGTAATTTTCATAGCCGAAAGGGCGTCGCGGCGCCACCTTTATCGGCAGCGCGTAGATGGTATTTTATCTTGCATTTTCAAGACTTTATTTGGACAATTCAACGCGCCTTGACGGTCCTAAAGGCGGCGCCTGCAAGACCGCGGCGGCGGATGCTGGCACAATCGGCTGCGCGGCCTTAACCGGGACCCAAAAATGCTGTTCGATTATGCGGTCGCAGCGCTGTTGACGCTGTTTGTCGTGGTCGACCCGATCGGGCTGGCGCCGACCTTCCTCGCCGTCACCCATGGCCTGCCGCGCCGCGCTCGCCGCAGCGTCGCGGTACGCGCCAGCGTCATTGCCGGAGCGATCCTGATCGGCGCCGCGTTGATCGGCAATTGGCTTCTCGATACGCTCGGCATTTCGCTTCCGGCGTTCCGTATCGCCGGCGGCCTGCTGCTGTTCGCGACCGCCTTCGAAATGGTGCTCGGCGTGCGCATGCGCCGCGAAGGCGAGGCCGCCGAGCAGGCCGTCGAGGAGCATGTGCGCAATATCGCCGCCTTCCCGCTGGCGATCCCGTTGTTGGCCGGCCCCGGCGCAATCACCGCCGCCGTGCTCTTGGCCGGGCGCGCCGGCGGCGATTTCGTGCTGATCGGCGTGCTGCTTGCGGCGGTGGTGCTTGTCGCCGCGGTGTGCCTAGCCACGTTCGCCTTCGCCGATCGGATCGGCCGGCTTCTCGGCATGACCGGCAACATCGTGCTGTCGCGGCTTTTGGGCGTGCTGCTCGCGGCGTTAGCCGTGCAATACGTGGTCGACGGCATCCGCAACATTTTTGGCTAGGGCCGCGTCATGTCCGCTTTCGACCCTGGCTGTGTCAGCGGCGTTTTCAACACCGTGTGCATTCTCGTCCTGCCGCAGCGGGCAGGCCAGCATCGCGCCGCGTGTGATTAGCAACAATAAATGCGCCGCCCTTTGATATTGGAAAACGAACCGTTAACCCTAACAACTTACTGTGCTCCTTTGTATTCGCGGGGCGAGAGCGTATGTGTGGCATTGCGGTCGCCATCAATTGGGATGGCGCTGAGGCGGCAGTCCGGCGCGTGATCGCGGGAATGCTCCATCGAGGAGACGTTACCGATCCTCTGGTGACGGTCGGCGATAACGTCGCGATGTGCACGCGCCGCTTGCGGATTGTCGATGCGGCGCATGGCGTGCAGCCGCAAGTATCATCCGATGAACGCTTTCTCGTCTCCTTTAACGGCGAAATCTACAATCATGTCGAGCTGCGCCACGAATTGCAGGGGCGCGGCGCGCGTTTCCGCACGGAATGCGACACCGAGGTCATAGCGAACGCGATTCAGGTCTGGGGCCCGGACGGCATTAAGCGATTGTCCGGCATGTATGCCTTCGTTGTTTACGATACGGCGACCGGCGATTTTCTTGCCGCGCGCGACCCCTTCGGCGTGAAACCGCTCTATCTGACACTGTCGCCTGATAATGGCGTTCTGTTTTGCTCGGAGATCCGGCCATTGCTGGAGGCGACCGAAGCGGACGTTCTGTTGTTGCCACCGGGCCATATGTTGGCCCACGATTTTTGCGAGCGCCATTACACGCTGCCGGCGTCCACGGTTTCGCGCGCCGCCGCGCCACAGGAGCTCGATCGCATTCTGTCGGAAGCCGTGCGCATCCGTGTGCCGCCGAACCTTCCAGTCGCGGCGCTCTTTAGCGGCGGCATCGATAGCACGCTCGTCACGCATTATGCGCGGCGATTCTACCCTGGCATACCCGGCTACATAGCCGTCGGGCACAACGCGCCGGATTACATCTACGCCAAGCGCTATGCGGACGAGACCGGTTTCGATTTGCGCGAAGTATCCGTCGAAGCGCATTGCGCCAGGACGCTTTCTCTTATCGGAACGGTCGTCGATGCCGTGGAAGCTTTCGAACCTGCAGTAATTCGTCCAAGCCTTCACACCTATCTCGTCTCGCAGCGTATTCACCAGGACGGCTTCCGCGTCGCGTTATGCGGCGAAGGCGCCGATGAGCTGTTCGCCGGCTATTCGCCGCTCGAATATGCCTTTACCCAACCGAACGGCCTGGGCCGCCATGTGCAGAGGCAATGTTTAAGCATGATGCATCGCGCGAATCTTCAACGGGTCGATCGTTGTTCAATGCAATTCCAACTCGAAATACGCGAGCCGTTCCTGGATCAATCAGTCGTCGGTTATGCGACTGAGCTTGATAAATCCGCCTTGGTGAAACAAACGGGCGATGCGCCCGTCGGAAAGGCGCCGTTGCGCGCACTCTACGACTTGTATCCTTCAGAGCTGCCGACGTTCATTCGCGATCGGCAAAAAATACTTTTTCACGAGGGCGCGCGCGGCGACGTGGAAGGATCAGGCTGGCTCGATCTGTTCGAAGCGGCGCTATCTGACGCCGACTTCCACGACGGGCAGCGCGAATTTGCCGATTTTGGAATCGCCACCAAGGAAGAGCTATATTATATACGGATACTGGCCGCCGAGATGGATGTGAAACGCATACCGCATCTACGCGATCGGCTCCGATTGGATATGCCGCGGGTCGCCTCACATCGTTTTTTGCATATGCCCAGCGCTTCAAATCGCGGTGTGCTCGACATGCCGTCTTCTTCCGAGCCGGCAAGGCCGGCTCGAATCCGCGGCAAAAGGACGTTGAGGAACCCAGTGCGGCAGCGTTCACAAAATTCAAAGAGCCTTCCTCGCCCTATGTCGATGTCCAAAATTACCTCATAGCCGGCGTGTGTGAGTCACGAGGGCATGACGACTAACGCAGACACTGTCGTTCCGGGGATCGGGGGAACCCGCTTGGGGGCGGCGTTGGCCGTGCAATACGTGGTCGACGGCATCCGCAGCATTCTCGCCGGGTGAGGCGCTAAGCGTTCATTAACTATAAGATTTCATGATCGCTTAGGATTTTGCTTCGGGGAAAAAACCATGCCCGTTCCAGGAATCGCTGCTGCCGCAACGCCGCAGCCACCGCTTCAGCAATTGTCGCCAAGCTCCGGTCACCATAAGCATAACGGCATTCACGGACCTTCGATCAGCGACGTCGATGCGCCAAGCTCGAGCCTCGCGTCGCCCTCGAATTCGACCGGCAGAATCGGCAGCGTGCTCGATATCAGGATATGACGGCCGCAGGTCTGGGAATCCGGGAGATTAAGGCGATGCGCTCGAACGCATTTGGCGTGCGCGCGGCCGAGCCGCGGGACATTCCGGCGCTGATGCGGCTCAAGCGCCTGCTGGCCGAAGGCGAGGATTCCGCTCACGCCGTGCGCGCCGGCGAAGCCGACTGGTTGCGCGACGGATTTGGCGCCCATGCCGGCTTCACCGCTTTCGTCGCCGAGAGCGGCGATGCCGTCGTCGGCATGGCGACGTGCAGCCGGCGCATGATCACCGGCTGGAACGGGCCGGTGATTTTTCTGCAAGACCTGTTCGTCGAGCCGGCGCACCGCGGCCATGGCGTTGCGCGGGCGCTGATGGCGCGCGTCGCGGCGCTCGCCCGCGACCTTGGCAGTCCGATCGTCGAGCTCACGGTGCGGGCGGATAACCCGGCGCAACACTTCTATCTCCGCACCGGCTTTCAACCGCTGCCGCAGTGCCTGACTTACGTCTTGGCCGGACCAGCGCTTGCCACGCTCGCCGCGCAGGACAAAGCAACCCTCGCCCTCACCGGCTGATGCCGTTGCCGGGCGAGCGGCCGCGGTTGCCGCGGCGGCGGCGGAATTCTCAATCGAGCCGCGGTTGCCAGATCATCAGTGCAATCGCGGCGACCGTGCCGATCAGGATCGGACCCGCCAACAGGCACCAGGTGCGGAACAGGCGCCGGTACGCCTGCGACAGCGGCCTGCCGTTGAGCGCCGCCTCCCGCGTCAAGTTCCGGATGCGCGTTTCGATGAAAACCGCCGCCAGCCAGCATGCCACGATGACGGGATAGAGCACGAGCGAGATGACGATCCACAATTCGCCAAGCGGCGACAGGCCGATCGCCCAGGCCAGCGGAAACCCGCTGATCGGTTGCAGCGCCACAGCGGCGGCCACTACCGTCAGCTCGATAGTGACGACAAACCGCGAGATCACGGCAACGACCGGGGCGTTGCGCGAGCGGTGCGCGAGCAGCATGAAGCCGGCCAGGCAAAGCCAGGTGCCGAACATCGCCGCGGCGGCGAGCACGTGCACGAACTTGATGCTGAAGATCAGGTCAAACATCGCGACTTAGCGTCATTTCCGAGCGAAACGAAAATCACCCTCCCCTGGAAGGGGAGGGTCGATGCCAAGGCAACGGAGTGAGCTAAGGCATCGGGGTGCGGTGAAATCTTCGGAGCACATCACCCCACCCCGCGGCGTCGCTTCGCTCCACAGCCGATGCTTTGCATCGGCGTTTTTGATCCATAAAACGGCGGCCGAAGGCCGCCGGGTGAAGGGCGAAGATCAAAACGGAATTTCGTCGTCCATGTCGGCGCCCGCTCCGCCGCGCGCCGATGCGGCGGCGGCAACCTTGCGCGTCGGTCCGGGTGAACCAAACTCGCCGCCTGCCTCATCGGCCCCGGCATCGCCGCCGCCCCCGCCCCCGCCGGCACTGCCGGCGCCGCCGGCACGGTCGAGCAAGGTCAGCTCGCCGCGGAAGCCTTGCAGCACCACTTCGGTCGAGTAGCGGTCTTGGCCGGATTGATCCTGCCACTTCCGCGTCTGCAGCGCGCCTTCGATGAAAACCTTGGAGCCTTTCTTGAGATACTGCTCGGCGATCCGGCACAGATTTTCGTTAAAGATGACGACGCGATGCCATTCGGTCTTTTCGCGCCGCTCCCCGGTCGTCTTGTCTTTCCAGGAATCGGAGGTCGCCAGGCGCAGATTGGCCACCGGCCGACCGTCTTGGGTGCGACGGATTTCAGGATCGGCGCCCAAATTGCCGATCAGGATCACTTTGTTCACGCTTCCTGCCATGACATGCTCCGCTGTGACTTGCTCCGCTCCGATTTGCGCCGCGCTCCGCTGTCCGCGCGCGTCGCTAACTCTTCAGCAAGGACAGTAGTGCAAATAACTAGCCGATGCCGGCCGCCCGCAAGGATCATCGGCGTTATCCACACAAGTACCGCGCGGGCGCGGCCGCCGCACTCTGTTCTGCGTTTGTTCTAGGCGCTCCTCGGGCGCAATGCAAGGGGCTCGCCGGCAAAGGCCGGCAAAGCATGACGATTGATGAAAACGCGAATCCGTCTATAAAAGGTTCGGCATGCGACTTTGACGTGTTGAGCCGCCCCGGAAAAAGCGCTCGTTGTTGCTTTTGGGTTACACCTTTTTCGAGGCGGATCAGCTACTTATTAGCATGGCGGGGTAAGCAACTGATTCCGTCGAGGCCAGTGTTGATAATTCAGTTCGACCGCAAGTTCGGTCGCAAGTTCGATGGCAAGTTCGACGGCGAGTTTGATCGCAAGATCAACATCGACGCTGTCTTACGCGCAACGCACTGGAGGATCGCATGAGGCGATTAGTGGTGGCTGGAGCGTTGGCGTTTGCTGCCGCCGGACAGGCATTTGCGGCGGATCTTCCACAACCGATGCCGCCGCCGCCGCCGCAGGCTCCCGCGGCCTACGTGCCGACCGTGGCCCCGGTCTATAACTGGGGCGGCATCTATTACGGCGTCAACGGCGGCTACGGCTTCGGTTCGAGCACGATTTCCGTCACCAGCGGCGCTACCACAGGCAACTTCACGACTTCGGGGTTTGTCGTCGGACCGACGCTCGGCGCCAATTTCCAGACCGATGCTTTCGTCTTCGGCATCGAGGGCGATTTCGACGGCTCCTGGATTGATGGCACCAGCACGATGTGTGTACCGGTAAGCTGCGAAACGAAAAACACCTGGCTCGCCACCGCGCGCGCGCGCATCGGTTACGCCGCCGATCGCGTCCTGTTCTACGGCACGGCGGGCGGCGCGTTCGGCAGCATCCAGGCTAATGCTTCCGGCACCGCCTTCCAGAAGACGACAGAGCCCGGCTGGGCCGCGGGCGCCGGCGTCGAGGCTGCATTTGCCGATAACTGGACGGCAAGAATCGAGTACCTCTATGTCGATCTCAAGAACGCCTCCTTCACCAACCCAGTAGTCGTGTCCGAGACCGTGAAATTCGACGCCAGCCTGATCCGGCTCGGTATCGACTACAAGTTCCGCTGACGGATTGCGGCTCCCTCGGGCGCCTGGCGGGGTGTGCCGGCCCCGCGATGTCCCTGCCATCTCCCCGCCATGTCATTGATTCCAGTGGGTTGTTGTTTTTTTGCACTATCCAGGGGTTTGCAGAACCGTTGTAGTGCCGCATAAACACGCAGGCGGCGTGGTGCCGAGGGTGTCATATGAGGCGACTTAGTCCGGCTCTGGCGGCGCTGGCATTGGCGGCGACGGTCGTTGCCGCGCCGGTGCATGCAGCCGATATGACGCCGCCAAGCTATTATCCCCCCGCGGTGCTGCCGCCGGCGGTCTATAACTGGAGCGGCTTCTATCTCGGCGGCAATATCGGCGCCGGCCTCTTGGAGGATCACGTCAGTCAGTCGGCGACCACGGCCACATCGCCCAATCTTATCGGCACTATCAATATCTCTGCGGCCGGCCTTATCGGCGGCGCCCAGATCGGCGTCAACTACGAGTTCGCGCCCTGGGTGATCGGCGCCGAAGCGTCATGGGCCGATTCCGCCATCACCGGATCCAGCCTCACGTCGGTGACAGGGGGCGCCCCGATAACTCAGGAGCGCGCCACCTCCGCGCCGCTGTGGTTCGGCAGCGCGACCGGGCGCTTCGGTTACGCCGCCAATGATCTGCTGTTTTATGCCAAAGGCGGCGGCGCCTGGATGCACGTCAATTATATCCAGGACACGCTCGTCACCGGCGTCACCGCCGGGACGCAGAGCATCAGCGACAATCGTACCGGCTTCACCGCCGGCGCCGGGCTTGAATACGGCCTGACCGAGAATTGGTCGGCGAAGCTGGAATACGACTTCTACGATTTCGGCAGCAAGACGTATCAGTTCACCCAGACGCCGGTCTCGATCAGTTCCACCCTGAACACGCTGATCTTCGGCTTGAATTACCGCTTCAATTGGGCGGGCGGCTGGCACTAACAGTGGGGACATCGCCGCCCCGCGCACTGGCAAATCGCCGTCATTCTCACTATCTTCGGATCTGCTCGTGCCGCTGCGGGCCAATAGTGCGTTCACGCGCGTCTTCGGCGCACCACGTGGCACGATTTCTATTTTTCAAAACCGGCTGCGATGGACGATCTGTTCGACAAATCCGCGAAGGGTTCAAGAGATCGTCGCGCGGATGAGCGTCGCGCCAACGACCGCCGCGTGATCGCGATCCGCGGCGCGCGCGAGCACAACCTCAAGAATATCGACGTCGACATTCCGCGCGACCGCCTGGTCGTGTTCACCGGCCTGTCCGGCTCGGGCAAGTCCTCGCTCGCCTTCGACACCGTCTATGCCGAGGGCCAGCGCCGCTACGTCGAGAGCCTGTCGGCTTACGCGCGGCAATTCCTGGAAATGATGCAGAAGCCCGACGTCGACCAGATCGACGGACTGTCGCCGGCGATTTCCATCGAGCAAAAAACCACCTCGCGCAATCCGCGCTCCACCGTCGGCACCGTCACCGAAATCTACGACTATATGCGGCTGCTCTGGGCGCGGGTCGGCGTGCCTTATTCGCCGGCGACGGGACTGCTGATCGAGAGCCAGACCGTCTCGCAGATGGTCGATCGCATCATGGCGCTGCCGGAAGGCACGCGGCTTTATCTGCTGGCGCCGGTGGTGCGCGGGCGCAAGGGCGAGTACCGCAAGGAACTCGCCGAGTTTATGAAAAAAGGCTATCAGCGCGTCAAAGTCGACGGCAAATTTTTCGAAATCGCGGCGGCGCCCGCGCTCGACAAGAAGTTCAATCACGACATCGACGTCGTCGTCGATCGCATCGTGGTGCGGCCGGATATCGCCGCGCGGCTGGCGGATTCGCTCGAACAGGCGCTCAAGCTCGCCGATGGGCTTGCGGTGGCGGAGTTTGCCGACCCTCCTTCGTCATCACCGGGCCGCGCCGAAGGCGCGAGACCCGGTGATCCACGTCTTTCTTCAAGAGACAAGGAAGACGTGGATGGCCGGGACAAGCCCGGCCATGACGAAAAAAGAAAGACAGCCAAAATTCACGACAAAAGCGGACCCGAGCGTCTGGTCTTCTCGGAAAAATTCGCCTGTCCGGTATCCGGCTTCACATTGCCGGAAATCGAGCCGCGGCTGTTCTCGTTCAACAATCCGTTCGGCGCCTGCCCGAAATGCGGCGGGCTCGGCGTCGAGCAGCACATCGATGCCGGTCTGGTCATTCCCGATCCGGAGCGCACGCTGCGGCGCGGCGCCATCGCGCCGTGGGCCAAATCGAGCTCGCCCTATTACCTGCAGACGCTGCAAGCTTTGGGCAAGCATTACCGCTTCACGCTCGACACCAAGTGGAAGGATCTGCCGAAGAAGACCCAAGAGGCGATCCTGTACGGTTCCGGCGACGTCGAAATCCGGTTTTCCTACGACGACGGGTTGCGCGCCTACGACACCCGGCGCGCCTTCGAGGGCGTCATTACCAATCTCGAGCGGCGTTTTCGCGAGACCGACAGCGATTGGGCGCGCGAGGAGATCGCCCGCTATTTCACCGACGTGCCGTGCGCGGCTTGTAAGGGCTATCGGCTCAAGCCCGAGGCTTTATGCGTGAAAGTGGGCGCGCTGCATATCGGCGAAGTCTCCGATATGTCGGTCAAGGCCGCGGCAAAATGGTTCACCGAGCTACCGGCGCGGCTGAGCGGGAAGCACAACGAGATCGCCTCCCGCGTGCTCAAGGAAATCCGCGAGCGGCTGAACTTTTTGGTCAATGTCGGGCTCGAATATCTCACGCTCGCGCGTGCCAGCGGCACGCTCTCCGGCGGCGAAAGCCAGCGCATCCGGCTCGCCTCGCAGATCGGCTCGGGCCTCACGGGCGTGCTTTACGTGCTCGACGAGCCGTCGATCGGGCTGCATCAGCGCGACAATGCGCGGCTTCTCGAAACCTTGAAGCGGCTGCGCGACCTCGGCAATACCGTGATCGTGGTCGAGCACGACGAGGACGCCATCCGCAATGCCGACTGGGTGTTGGACATCGGCCCCGGCGCCGGCATTCACGGCGGCGCTATCGTCGCCCAGGGCGGCATCGACGACCTCATCGCGGCGGCAAACTCCTGGACCGGCAAATATCTCTCCGGCGAGCTTGCGGTTCCGGTCGGCAATCGCCGGCCGCGGAATCCGGTGCGCACGCTGAAACTCGTCGGCGCGCGCGGCAACAATCTGAAAAACATCACCGCCGAAATTCCGCTGGGATTGTTCACTTGCGTCACCGGCGTGTCCGGCGGCGGCAAGTCGACGCTGCTCGTCGACACGCTGTACAAGGCGCTGGCGCGCCGCCTCAACAATGCCAGCGAGGCCCCTGCCCCGTTCGACCGCATCGAGGGGCTGGAGCACCTCGACAAGGTCATCGACATCGACCAGTCGCCGATCGGCCGCACGCCGCGCTCGAACCCCGCGACCTATACTGGCGCGTTCACGCCGATCCGCGAATGGTTCGCCGGGTTGCCGGAGAGCCGCGCCCGCGGCTACGAGCCGGGCCGCTTCTCGTTCAACGTCAAGGGCGGCCGCTGCGAAGCCTGCCAGGGCGACGGCGTCATCCAGATCGAGATGCACTTTCTGCCCGACGTTTACGTCACCTGCGATGTTTGCAAAGGAAAACGCTACAACCGCGAGACGCTGGAAGTCTTGTTCCGCGGCAAATCGATCGCCGACGTGCTCGACATGACGGTCGAGGAAGCGCTGGACTTCTTCAAGGCGGTGCCGCGGGTGCGCGAGCCGCTGAAACTGCTGCACCGCGTCGGGCTGGATTACATCCATGTCGGCCAGCAGGCGACGACGTTGTCCGGCGGCGAGGCGCAACGCGTCAAGCTCGCCAAAGAGCTGAGCAAGCGTGCGACGGGGCGCACGCTTTATATTTTAGATGAACCCACCACCGGGCTGCATTTCCACGACGTGGCGAAATTGCTCGAGGTGCTGCACGAATTGACCGACCAGGGCAATACCGTGGTCGTCATCGAGCACAATCTCGAAGTGATCAAGACCGCCGACTGGATCGTCGACCTCGGCCCCGAAGGCGGCGACGCCGGCGGCGAGATCGTCGCCGCCGGAACGCCCGAAGACATCGTGCGCGAGAACAAGAGCTACACCGGGCAATTCTTGAAGCCCGTTCTCAATAGAAAGGGAAAGCCGAAGAAGCGCATTCAAGCGGCGGAATAGGATCGGTGCCTTGTCCGCCGTAGCCCGAAGGGCGAAGGCGGATGGCCCGCCGCGCCGCCGCGACCAAGAAAAAGCGCATCGAAGCGGCGGAGTGACCTTGTCCCGTCACCCTGAGGTGGCCGCGAAGCGGCCCTCGAAGGGCGACGGCATCCAAGTCGGCTATAGCCGACTTGGACACTAAAATGATCCGAAATCGGCAAGCCGATTTCGGTTGGCATCTCGGCCGCATCCTTCGAGGCTCGCAGAGCTTGTCATCGGGCCGGCCACTTCGGGCCGGACCCGTTGGCTCGCACCTCAGGATGACGGATTACAGTCCGCCTGGATCAACGATTGAATCGTGTTACACTGCACCATCGAGGGATGAGGCGATGCCCGCCGACGTGACCAAGGAAGAATTCAAAACGCTCGAACGCGAGGTCGAGGGTGAGAAGCTCGTCACGCGCCACATCCTCGAACAAACCCGGCGCAATGGCGACGATCTCGCCACTGTAAAGACGCGGCTAGACCGCGTCGAAGGGAAAGTCGATGGCGTGGCCCGCAAAGTCGACCTGGTGGGCCGCAAGATCGACAATCTCGCCAAGAGCCTATCCAAAATGGTCGCCGATGTCGTGGGTCAGGTCTGGCGCGAACGTGACCGCAAACGCTGACACGATACTGAAGCGGCAGGTCAAAGCCCTGCATAAGGATTTGCTCGCGTTCGCGGCAAAAACGGAGCGCGGATTCGATCACGTGATCGGCAAGCTCGATAAAATCGTCGGGAATTTCGACAAGGTCGATGGCCGGCTCGATCATCTCGATCGAGGCCTTCGCGGATTGCGGAACGATATGCCCAAAATCGTCGGCGACGCCTTAAGCGGTTACGAGATCAAGTCCAAGAAAAAGTAGACGCCGGTGGCGGCGAAGTGACTTTCTCCTCCCTCTCCCCGGCGGGGAGAGGGTCGGGGTGAGGGGGTGCCGAGCTATCAATCTGGCTCTGATCCCCCTCACCCGTCGCGCCTTAGCTCGCTTCCACCTTCGCGCTACGCGCTTCCACCTACGCGCTGTGCGCTTCGGTGAACTCAAACCCTCCGAAGCTCGCACAGCGAGCGTAGGAGGGTCGGCGGACAAGTCGCGAGCGGCGGCGGACGACCTCTCCCCGCACGCGGGGAGAGGATAAGAGCGCACGCCATGATCTATAAAAACAACGGAGCGAAAGCGTGTTCAACCGTCTGTTTTCGACCCTTTTCGCCGCGGCCCTGTTCGCGGTCGCGACCCTGCCCGCCGCGGCCACCGACGCTATTCCGAGAAAAGTGGCGGTCTGCAATTCATGCCACGGCCCCGACGGCGTGCCGCCCAGCCCGACCACGCCGAACATCTGGGGCCAGCCACAAGATTATCTCCTCAAGCAAATGAACGATTACCGCAGCGGCGGTCGCGGCAACGACCCGATCATGTCGGCCATCGCCACAGACGTTGTGCCGGACGACCTGCCCAAGCTCGCTTCCTATTACGCGGCGAAGCGCTGGCCGGCGCGCCAAGCTACCGGTGCCGCGCCGCCGCCCGCGGCGATTGCCGACGAGATCGCCGGCTGCCAAGCCTGCCATGCGCAAAATTTCCAAGGCGGCGCCCAAGGGCCGCGGCTTGCCGGGCTTCGCTACGAATACCTGGTCGCCGCCATGGCGAGCTTCGCCGACGGTCGGCGGACCAACAACGCCGACATGCCGGGATTGATGAAAGCGCTGACCGAGAGCGCGCGCGACGCCATGGCGCGGTATTTGGCGGGGCTGTGAGCGGCGTACATTATTGGCCATGCCCTCCCCGATCCGCGACAACAAAGCCCTCTCCCGCTTCGAGCTCGATGCCGGCGGCGCCACCGCGTTCATGAAATATCGGCGCAACGGCGGCGTGCTCACGCTCGATCACACCGAGACGCCGGTCGAGGCGCGCGGCCGCGGCATCGCTTCGCGGCTGGTCGCCGGCGTGCTCGACGAGGTGCGCCGGCGCGGGCTGAAGATCGTGCCGCGCTGCGCATTCGTGCGCGCGTATCTCGCCAAGCACCCCGAATTCCGCGATCTGGTGGCGTAGCTTTACCTCACCCTGAGGTGCTCGGTGCGCAGCACCGAGCCTCGAAGGGTGCAGCCCCGGCGCCGGAGCCGCATCCTTCGAGGGCCGCTGCGCGGCCACCTCAGGATGAGGGAAACAAGAAACGCCCCCTCACCCGCCTCGTTCGCTGCCGCTCACTCGGCGGCCTCTCCCCACTGGGGAGAGGCGAATTTTGCGCTCTCCCGCTCCCGCAAACCTCGCCTGCAAACCAACCTCTCCTCGCGTCCGGCGAGAGGTGATAAAGCCGAAGCTGGAATCGTAGAGGCTAAGGCCCCGCAGTGACCGCGAAAAAACCCGTCGTCGGCGTGATCGGCTCGGCGCATCTGGCGGACGGCAAATTCGCCGCGCAGCGGGTCGGCGAGCGGCCGCTGCGCGCGGTCGCGGAGGCCGCCGGGGCCTTGCCGCTGATCTTTGCCGGCACGCCGGACATCACCGACATCGGCGCGCTGCTCGACGTGGTCGACGGAATTTTACTCACTGGCGCGCGCGCCAACGTGCATCCGAGCCGCTTCGGCCATGACGAGGATCCGGCCTACGAGCCGTACGACCAGCCGCGCGACGCGCTGGCGCTCAAGCTGATCGAGGCCGCCGTGGCGCGCGGCGTGCCGCTGTTCGGCATCTGCCGCGGCTTCCAGGAGATGAACGTCGCGTTCGGCGGCTCGCTGCATCCGGAAATCCGCGAGCTGCCCGGGCGCATCAACCATCGCGCGCTGCAACTCGCCAACGGCGAGATCGATCCCGACCCCAAGGTCATCTATGCCGAGCGCCATGAGGTGCGGCTCACCCCGGGCGGCGCGTTCGCAAAATTGCTCGGCTGCGAGACCATCAGGGTCAATTCGCTGCACGGCCAGGGCATCCTCGAACGCGGCAAGCGTATCGTCGTCGAGGGCGTGGCGGAGGACGACACCATCGAGGCCATCCGCATCGACGGCGCGCAAAACTTTGCGCTTGGCGTGCAATGGCACGCCGAGCACGTCGCCGGCGCCAATCCGGTCAACCGCACATTGTTCGAAGCGTTCGGCGCCGCGTTGATGAAGTATCGGCGGGGGCGGTGATTTTGTGTCCCCTCTCCCCGATGGGGAGAGGGTTAGGGTGAGGGGGTGCCGAGCTATGAATTTGGCTCTGATCCCCTCCCCCACTTTCGTGGGGGCGGATGAGCGCTCCGCACCCAACGTCCGCCGCCGCCCCTGGCGCGGCGCCGATGCGCCGCCTATTCTCAGCCGGCTATTCTCATGCCAGCACTTTTGGCAGCAATCCTGCGGCAAAGACTGGAGTCGGCAATGGCGAAAAACACGCGCAAGAGGGCCGCTGCGAAAGCGACGAAGCAAGCAAAAGCGCCGACCAGGAAGAAACGCGCCAAGACGAAGGCCGCGGTCGCGAAAAAACGGCGCCAGGCCGCGGCGCAGAAAAAATCCAAACCTGTTGCGAAGAAAAAGCGGGTTCGCAAAAAAATCCGCAAAGCTCCGCCGGAGAGTTTTCTGCACAAGGTCGAGGACGTAGGCACCGAGATTGTCGACATCCTCACCGACGCCGAGCGGCTGCACCATAAATTGGATCCCGGCGTATCGCGCGAACCGGAATAGCGCAATTACGCCGACAGCAAGCGTAGCCCGGATTAAACGCAGTGAAATCCGGGGTCGGCATTGTCGCTCGTCGACGCTTCCCGGATTTCACGGAGCTTGTCATCGGGCCGGCCACTTCGGGCCGGACCCGTTGGCTCAATCCGGACTACTTCCGGCTCGCCGCCGAACGCATCGAACGCCTCGGCGAGCCGGGCCAGCACCAGCGCCGGATCGGTGGCGGTCAGCACGCGGCTCCTTTGCGCTTTCAGCAGATGCGCCGGCGCGCCCGCAGTCGCGGCGGCGGTATCGAGCGCCCAGCCGAGATGTTTTCGCGCGTGGCGCAGCCCGATGGCGCGGCCGTGATGCGCGAGCATGTCTGCGTAGAGCGCGCGAATGAGCGCGAGCTGCGCGTCGAGCGACGGCGGCGGCGCGCGCTTGCCGGTCTTAAGATAACGCGCCAGCTGGCCGGGAAACCACGGCCGCCCCTGGGCGCCGCGGCCGACCATCACCGCGTCGGCATGGGAGGCGGCCAGCGCCGCGTCGGCGGCGGCGAAACTTTCGATGTCGCCATTGACGGCGACGGGGATCGACACCGCCGCCTTGACGGCGCGCACCGCCGCCCAGTCGGCGCGCCCCTGGTAAAACTGGCAGCGGGTGCGGCCATGCACCGTGACCAGCCGCACGCCGGCCAGTTCGGCGCGGCGCGCCAGCGCCGGCGCGTTCTTCGTAACATCGTCCCAGCCGAGCCGCATTTTCAGCGTCACCGGCACCCGCACCGCCTGCACCACCGCCTCGATCAACGTCAGCGCATGATCGAGGTCGCGCATCAGCGCCGAGCCCGACGCGCCGTTGGTGACGTGCTTTGCGGGACAGCCCATATTGATGTCGACGATCGCGGCGCCGGCGCCCTCGGCAATGCGCGCGCCTTCCGCCATCCAGTAGGCTTCGCAGCCGGCCAATTGGACGACGTGCACACCCGCGCCATTTTGGCCCTGCACGCGCCGCCGGGCGTTACGCTTGCCGGCGGCCAGCGCCGCGCACGCCGTCATTTCCGAGATGACAAGACCCGCGCCCAGTTTTGCGACCAGGCGGCGGAACGGCGCATCGGTGACGCCCGACATCGGCGCCAGCAGCACCGGATTCGGCAGCACGATCGGGCCGATGGCAAGGCTCTGCATCGGTATCTTCCTAGCAAGTTTTCCGCCTATTGGGTACTGTCACTAATTTTGTGTCGTCGCCCTTGACATTCGTCACCATTTCAGTGATATTGGTGCGAATCATCTCGCCCTAAAAGGACGCCGGCCGGTGATGCCGGGCGACGGGGGCGAGTGCGGTGCCCGCGGGTTGAGCCTCATCAGCTTTGCCCCCGGGCGGCTCGGGCATCACGCCTGCCGGCACTAGGACCGGCGCGTGAGGTGCTCACTGGACTGGGACAGGCGAAGGCGGGTAACGCCCGTTCAGACCGCGTCCCAAGAAGCATGGCCTGGGTTGCGCCTTGGGCGACGTAAGTCCCCTTGGCGAGAGCCGTGGTGGAACGCCGGCAGGCGAGCGCGCCCGCAAGCGGAGGGCGGCGCAAGCCGCACTCTCCGTGGCGCGACCCGCACCCGCTTGGTGCGGGAGGTACTGACCTGCGTTTGCCGGCGTTCCGCTTCCTTATCTTTCGTCATTGCGAGCGAAAGCGAAGCAATCCAGCTCTTTACCGTGCCGCTCTGGATTGCTTCCACCTACGCGCTCCGCGCTTCGGTGGACTCAAACCCACCGTAGCTCACGAAGCGAGCGAAGGTGGGTCGTCGCTTCCGCTCCTCGCAATGACGGCCGGAAATGTTGGCTGTTTGACAAAACTTGCGCGCGCATGCGCGCCGCGAGAACGGGATTTCATTTTCACCTCTCCCCGGAGGGGAGAGGTCGAGCGACCCCCGACTTGATCGGGGGGAGCGAGGGTGAGGGGGTTCGAATGCTGGAATTTTTCTTGAACCTCCGAACCCCCTCACCCATAGCCGACGCTTCGCGTCGGCGTTCTTTACGTAAAGTGACGGCGGCCGAAGGCCGCCTGTGCCTCTCCCCTGCGGGGAGAGGGAGCGCGCTCGCGCCCGGGATCAACCGACGCTGATATGCCGCCCGACGAATTCCACGATGCGCGCGAACATGTCGCCGGTTTTCGACAGATCCGGCGAATGGCCGGCGTGCCGCTCCATGTCGATATATTCGAGCGCGATGTCGCCGCCGGCTTTGCGGTAATCGGCGACAAAGCGTTGCGGCTCGTTGCCGGGGAAATCGGACTCGGCGTCCTTGTAATCGTGCACGAGGTCGCCGCGGCCCTGGAACCAGATCGCCGGCGGCGTCAAAACCTTCTCGCCGCGCTCGAGCGCCAGCATCGGATTGCCCTCCGCCATAGCGGCTTCGTTGCGCCAGTAAGCATCGTGGCGCGGGATGATGCTTTCTGCCCAGTCGCCGCCGCCGCTTGCAAGCGCGCGCTTGGCGTGGCGGTAGCGCGACAGCGGGTTGATCACCGGCCACGACAGCACGACGGCGCGCACGCTGGCATCGTGCCGGTGCGAACCGACCGGCAGCGGGATCGCCGCGTAACGCGCATCGTGCGGGCGCATGGCGACCAGCATCGCCAGATGCCCGCCGCTGGATTGGCCGGACAGGCCGACGAGATCGGGGCGCGTTTTAAAATCGCGGGCGCGGAGCTTGGCCCAGCGCACCGCGTAATTGATGTCGGCGACCGAAGCCGGATACGGCGCCTCGCTGCCGGAGCGGAAATCGAGCGCGATCGAGACGATGCCGTGCGCGGCCATATATTCGTGGCGCAAATGCTCGGTGGTGCGGTCGCTCATGCACCAGGCGCCGCCGTGGCACTCGACCAGCGCCGGGAACGGCCCCTGCCCGCGCGGCGTGAACACGCGCGCCAAGAGCGGCTTGTCGCCATTGTCTTTGTCACTATGGCGGAGATATTCGACGTCGGCGCTGACGTAACCGGCGGTTTTGGCGTCGAGAACTGCGGTGGTCATGGTGCGTTTCCCTCATCTGCGTCGCTGATAGTCGCGCACGATGGCGACCGCGGCAAGGACGGCAAAAGGACGGTAAAATGGACGGCAAAAATGCAAAGCCCGCCGTTGCGACCGCGCTACTGCTTGGGCGGCGGCGGCACGCCGCCGGCCGCGGGCGCCGCGCCGGGAGCCGGACCGCGGGGATCGTCCCGATTGGCCATGCAATTCTTCATAAACTTGGCGCGCGCGGCGCCTTGCAGTTTCTGGTCGTCGGCGCCGAACTTGCAGGTGGCCATTTTCTCCTTCGCCGTCACCGCGAACGACGGAGCGC
This sequence comes from uncultured Alphaproteobacteria bacterium, assembly GCA_963823225.1. Classification (GTDB taxonomy): domain Bacteria; phylum Pseudomonadota; class Alphaproteobacteria; order Rhizobiales; family Xanthobacteraceae; genus BOG-931. Next base: position 1,444,244 of record CAWGKM010000003.1, read on the forward strand.
TCGGCAACAGCGCGACCAGCATGGCAGCGATAAAAGCGTAGCGAGGCATGGCATTGTCCCCCTGACTGTCGGGCGGCATAGTAGCACCGATCGGCGCGACACCCACTGCGCAAATTGGCGCTATAAGACGGCGGTATGAGTTCCCCTCGCCAAAGCTCCGGCCAAACCTCGGGTCAGGTCTCCACCGTCCTGGCCCGGATCAGCCCCGGGCAGACCGGCTCGGCCGAAATCGTCGTCGGTCCCGAGCACACGGCGCCGTTCGTCGGTTCCGGGCGCATTGCGGTCTTGGCGACGCCGGTGATGATCAATGTGATCGAGGCCGCGGCGCTGGCGGCGGTCGAGCACCTGCTTCCCGCCGGCCATCAAAGCCTCGGCATCCACCTCGACGTCAGCCACACCGCGGCAACCCCGGTCGGCTTGCGCGTCACCGCGACTGCCGAGGTCGTGCGGCTCGAAGGCCGCACCATCACCTTCCGCGTCGATGCCCGCGACGAGTTCGAGCCGATCGGCGGCGGCAGCCATCAGCGCCTGGTCGTCAGCGTCGCGCGGTTCGACGAGCGGGTGCAGCGCAAGGTGCGCGGCGAACGGTGACGGCGCACGTTCCGCTCAGCGCCGGCCGGCGAACCAGCCGATTCCGAACAGCACGACGGCGGCGACGCCGGCAGCGTAAGCATGCAGGTGGTGAATGTGCGTCGAACCTTCCGCGTAGCCCGGCATCCGCGTCGGTAATGAGCCGGCTTGCATCGTGTAATACATGACGGCGGCGATCGCGCAGATGATGGCAAGAATATAAGCAAGGATTTTCATTTGGATTGTCCTCAGCGTTTGACGGGTACGGTGGCGTTATTCGGCGGCGACGGCGACCGCCGGCGCGGCATGTGCGGCCTCGCCGCTCTCGAGCGCGGCAAGAATCCGCTCGACCAGCGCGCGGGCGGAATCGGCGGAAAGTTCGACCGCAACGCGGTCGCGCCCGCCTTCGCCTTCATTGGTGAAGTCGATGGCCAGCACATGGTCGAGCGTCGAATGATAAGGATGGTCGAAATAGACGTTGGCGGTGTCGATCCGCATCCAGCCTTTGCGGCCCTTGGCGCTGCCGATGAGCGCGGCTTTTTCGACGATGTAGGAGCACATATCGGTTACTCCGCGGCGATGCTGCCGGCGGCCGACGCCGCCAGATAGCGGTTGAAGAAGGCGAATACTTTGCGCCAGCCGTCCATCGCCTGCTCCGGCCGATAGGCGTCGCGCAGAGTATTGAAGAACGCGTGGCCGGCGCCGTTGTAACGATGGAATTCGTAATTCTTGCCGAGCCGCTTGAGCACCGCCTCGGTGCGGTTGACCTGATCGGCGGTCGGGTTTTGATCGTCGTTGCCGAATAGGCCGAGCAGCGGGCAGCTCATCTTCTCGGTCAGATCGATCGGCGCCACCGGGCGCTTGTCGTTGAGGAGTTTCGGATCGTCGACGATGACGTTGCCGCCCCAGCAGTCGACCGCGGCGTCGATGCCGGACAGCGTGCAGGCGGCAAGATAGGTGTGGCGGCCGCCGGAGCAGAAGCCGATGACGCCGATTTTGCCGTTAGTGTTGGGCTGCGCGCGCAAATAGGCCATTGCGCCCGCCGTGTCGCCCATCACCTGGGCATCGGCGACGCCGCCCGCCGCGCGCACGCGCGCGCCGATGTCATCGGGACTGCCGGCTCCGTCACGGAAATAAAGATGGTGCGAAATCGCCGCGTAGCCGTGATGGGCGAACTTGCGCACGACCTCGATGATCCACTCGTCCCATCCCGGCAGGTGATGGATGACGACGACGCCGGGGAATTTTCCGGCGCGCGTCGGCCGCGCATAATAGGCGGCGCCCTGGTCGCCGTTGTGGCCGCGGAATTTCACCGATTCCGCCTGTAGACCTTCATAATAGCTCATCGTGAGCTCCCTGGTTTCGCAACCTGAGCCGATCGCGGCGATCAGTTCGGGCAGCGGTACAAGAGCGCCTTGTAGGTCATGTCGCGATCGACGAATTCGACCGTATTATCCGGGCGCGGCGTGAAAGTGATGTCGCCCATCAGCGGCCCGGCGGGGAACTTGCATTCGACGCGCGCGAAGTAGCTGTCGCCGTCCTTTTTCGTATCCAAGATGGTGCAGACGCCGACATTGGAGACGATCTCCTGGGCCGAGATCATGACTTTGGCCGCGGTGGGATCGCTGCCGTCGCCTTTGCAGGCGACGTTCTGGGTATAGTTCCCGGCGAGCGGAAAATCGTCGCCCGCGACAGCCGCGCCTGGAATAGCGAACGCCGCAATCACGAGCGCAACGTATCCGACGATTGGATCAATGGTTTTCAACACGTGTCCCTCAGCCTTTTTGGCCGGCGCCGATCGAGCAACGCCGAAGCCGCTGTCCCGCTCGCGAAATCTAGCGAAAGTCGCGCTTTCCGCCAACAGTTTTGCGGCCAGCGCGCCTGGATTGTGTCGGGAACTGCTTTAGTGGCCGCGGAACCCGGTGCTGATGACCCGCATGCGGGCGGCCGACCACCGCTTCGGGCCGTCGAGCCCATGATAGGCGGCGCGCTCGCAATCGACTTCGCCGTTGTCGGTGAATTGGCCGTTTTGATTGTCGAACAGCAATTGGCGGCAGGCATTGCCGTCATGGGTCATGTACAGGATCGAGCCGGTATAGATATCGTCGTCGTTCGCCGCCGCTGCGGCCGCCGCCGTCGGGCGTTTTCCCACCGCCACATAGCCACCGCTTATCACGGCGCCCAGCGCAAACGCGATCCCGATCGCGATCACGGCAAAGACTTGCCGCGAGCTTTGATGTGCGCGCGAGCGGGTCTTCGCGGGGCGTGGAAAGCGGTTGATCATGCGCCAGCCTCAAAAAACGGCCATGTCAGGATACACGACTGGGTATCGCCCGGCGCGGCGTGGTGGCGGACATGGCTAAAACTTCGCTAACGCCGCGCTCCCCGGGACGCGCCGGCGCACATGAAAAAGCGGCGCCCGAGCGGGGCGCCGCCGCTAATTTTCCCGATTGCTTTTAATGCGCGGTAAGGCCGGAGGAATCTTCCTCCACCACCGGCTCGGGCACGTCGACGGGTTTTGCCGTCGACTCTTCCCACACGATGGCCTCAGGCATGCGCACCAGCGCCCGCGTCAGCGCCTCGTCCATGCGCGAGACCGGAATGATGTCGAGGCCGCTCTTGATGCTGTCGTTGATCTCGACCAGATCCTTGGCGTTTTCTTCCGGAATGAGCACGGTTTTGATGCCGCCGCGCAAGGCGGCCAGCAGCTTTTCTTTCAAGCCGCCGATCGGCAACACCCGGCCGCGCAGCGTAATCTCACCGGTCATCGCCACGTCGCGATGCACCGGGATGCCGGTCATCACCGATACGATCGCGGTGACCATGGCGACGCCCGCGGACGGGCCGTCTTTCGGCGTTGCGCCTTCCGGCACGTGGACGTGGATGTCGCGCTTGTCGAACGCCGGCGGCTCGATGCCGAAGGCGACCGCGCGCATGCGGACATAGGATGCCGCCGCCGAGATCGATTCCTTCATCACGTCGCGCAAATTTCCGGTGACGGTCATTTTGCCTTTGCCGGGCATCATGGCGGCTTCGATGGTGAGCAGTTCGCCGCCGACGTCGGTCCACGCCAGGCCGGTGACTACGCCGATCTGATCTTCGCTCTCGACCTCGCCGTAACGGAATTTCGGCACGCCGAGATAATCGGCAAGGACCTTGTCGGTGATCTGAACCGATTGCGTCTTCTTGATCGTGAGCTCTTTCACCGCCTTGCGGATCAGCGTCGACAGTTCGCGTTCGAGATTGCGCACGCCGGCTTCGCGGGTGTAACGGCGAATGATCGTGAGCAAGGCTTCGTCGTCGACCGACCACTCGTTCGGACCGAGGCCGTGTTTGACGATCGCGTGCGGAATGAGATGCTTGCGCGCAATTTCGACTTTTTCGTCCTCGGTGTAGCCGGCGATACGGATGATCTCCATGCGGTCCATCAGCGGCGGCGGAATATTGAGCGTATTCGCCGTGGTGATAAACATCACATGAGACAAATCGTAGTCGACTTCGAGATAGTGATCGTTGAAGGCGTGGTTCTGCTCGGGATCGAGCACTTCAAGCAGCGCCGATGACGGATCGCCGCGAAAATCGGCGCCCATCTTGTCGACCTCGTCGAGCAGGAACAGCGGGTTCGACGTTTTGGCCTTGCGCATGCACTGGATCACCTTGCCCGGCATGGAGCCGATATAGGTCCGCCGATGGCCGCGAATCTCGGCTTCGTCGCGCACGCCGCCGAGCGAGACGCGAACGAATTCGCGTCCGGTCGCTTTGGCGATCGATTTGCCGAGCGACGTCTTGCCCACGCCGGGCGGACCGACCAGACACAGGATCGGTCCGGTCAGTTTATTGGCGCGTTGCTGCACCGCGAGATATTCGACGATGCGCTCCTTGACCTTTTCAAGGCCGAAATGATCGGCCTCGAGAATTTGCTCGGCCAGCGCCAAATCCTTCTTGACCTTGGACTTCTTGTTCCACGGGATCGACAACAGCCAGTCGAGATAATTGCGCACGACGGTGGCTTCCGCCGACATCGGCGACATCTGCCGCAGCTTTTTGACCTCGTGTTGCGCCTTCTCGCGCGCTTCCTTCGAGAGCTTGGTGCGCTTGATCTTCTCTTCGAGCTCGGCGATCTCGTCCTTGCCCTCTTCGTCGCCGAGCTCTTTCTGGATCGCCTTCATCTGCTCGTTGAGATAGTACTCGCGCTGCGTCTTCTCCATCTGACGCTTGACGCGCGTGCGGATGCGCTTCTCGACTTGCAGGACGGAGATTTCGCTCTCCATCAGCCCGAGGACTTTTTCCAGCCGCTCGGTGACGGTGGGCGTTTCCAGGATCAACTGCTTGTCGGGAATCTTCACCGCGAGGTGCGACGCCACGGTATCGGCGAGCTTCGCGTAGTCCTCGATCTGCTGGACCACGCCGACGACCTCCGGCGAAACCTTTTTATTGAGCTTCACGTAGCCCTCGAACTCGTTGACGACCGAGCGCGCCAGCGCCTCGGCCTCAACCTGATCGCCCGAGGAATCCGCGATCACCACCGCTTCCGCCTCGAAATATTCGTCGCGGTCGGTGTATTGCTTGACCTGGGCGCGCGCCGCGCCCTCCACCAGCACCTTCACGGTGCCATCGGGCAATTTGAGGAGTTGGAGCACACTCGCCAGGGTGCCGACGCCGTAGATGGCGTCCGTCGCCGGCTCGTCGTCGGAAGCGTTTTTCTGCGTCGCGAGTAAGATGAACGTGTCCGAGCGCATCACTTCTTCGAGCGCCTTGATGGACTTCTCGCGGCCCACGAAGAGGGGAACGATCATGTGCGGGAAAACAACGATGTCACGCAGCGGCAGCACCGGATAGGCCCGGCTCTCACCGGTCATCAGGAGCTGCTTGGGTTTGGCGGTGCTTGTCATGGCCCCACTTCCTTATTGTTGTACACGCCCGTCGAGACCCGCAGGATGCGCTGTGACGACGGACGGCCGAGCCCGGGAAGCGGATCACGCCCCCTGCCTTTTCCTTCCCCGCGAGCGGGGGGAGGCAAAGCCAGGGGGAGCGCACCCAAAGGGCGGGTACGAGACCCTGCCCGGAATAGTCCACGCAATTCCTCGTACGCTTGTTTTAATTCGCATACTATAGGTGGCGTCGCGCTGCGAGCGTGTCAAGAAAGCGCGATTTTTCGAGCAAAACGGCGCGTTGCCGAGGCGGATCAAGGGGCCGCGCACCGAATCGCGGGTGCAGGATTCGCGCACCCGTCAGGCGCTCGCTCCACCGGTCCCGCCGGCGCGATCGGACCGGTCGGCATAGATGTAGAGCGGTCTGGCGCTGCCCTCGACGACCTCTTTCGAGATTACGACCTCCTCCACCCCTTCAAGGCTCGGCAGGTCGAACATGGTATCGAGCAGGATGCTCTCCATGATCGAGCGCAAGCCCCGGGCGCCGGTCTTGCGGTCGATTGCCTTGCGGGCGATCGCGGAAAGGGCCTCATCGGCGAGCGTGAGGTCCACCGTCTCCATCTCGAACATGCGCTGGTATTGCTTGACCAGCGCGTTCTTCGGCTCGGTGAGGATGCGCTTGAGGGAAGGCTCGTCGAGATCCTCCAACGTCGCGACAACGGGAAGCCTGCCGACGAATTCCGGAATGAGGCCGTATTTCAGCAGATCCTCCGGCTCGACTTCGCGGAAGATTTCCCCCTGCTTGCGATCTTCGGGCGCCATCACTTTGGCGCTGAAACCGATCGAGGTGGAACGCCCGCGGGCGGAAATGATCTTCTCCAGGCCGGCGAACGCGCCGCCGCACACGAACAGAATGTTCGTGGTATCGACTTGGAGGAATTCCTGCTGCGGATGCTTGCGGCCGCCCTGCGGCGGCACGCTCGCGATGGTGCCCTCCATGATCTTCAAGAGCGCCTGCTGCACGCCCTCGCCCGACACGTCGCGAGTAATCGAGGGATTATCGGATTTACGCGATATCTTGTCGATTTCGTCGATATAGACGATGCCGCGCTGCGCGCGCTCGACATTGTAGTCGGCCGACTGCAACAGTTTCAAAATGATGTTCTCGACGTCCTCGCCGACATAGCCGGCTTCGGTCAGCGTGGTCGCGTCCGCCATCGTGAAAGGCACGTCGAGGATGCGCGCCAGCGTCTGCGCCAGCAACGTCTTGCCGGAGCCGGTCGGTCCGATCAGCAGAATGTTCGACTTCGCCAGTTCGACGTCGTTGTGCTTGCTCTGGTGATTGAGCCGCTTGTAGTGATTGTGAACGGCGACCGAGAGCACCTTTTTGGCGTGATCCTGGCCGATCACGTAGTCGTCGAGGACTTTGCGGATTTCGCGCGGCGTCGGAATGCCGTCGCGCGACTTCACCAGCGAGGACTTGTTCTCCTCGCGAATGATATCCATGCAGAGTTCGACGCACTCGTCGCAAATGAAGACGGTCGGGCCGGCGATGAGCTTGCGCACCTCGTGCTGGCTCTTGCCGCAGAACGAGCAATAGAGCGTGTTCTTGGAGTCGCCGCCGCCAACCTTGCTCATTCCAGTCTCCGTCTTCGCCAGCGCAGCACTTCAACACGACATCTTACGAAGCACTGCGCTAAAATTCCGTAGCGCCACCGGCCTCCCGCGCTCGAACCGGCGGCCAAAGTGCCAACAGCCGGCCAGACAACACAAGCGGACATGCTAACGGCGTGCCAACCAAGAATCCATTAACGATAACGCGACTTTGCACCAGTGTGTTTTCCGGATCACACAGCCGGGAAAACGCCTGATCCATGGCCGGGAACCCGCTTTGGGCCAACGAATCGGCCGCTTTTGTGGCGGCGCGGGCGCCTTACTAACTCACTCCCTTGAGCACCGGCTCCGATTTGAGGCCCGGTTCCTCAGGCCGTTTTTCGATCACCTTGTCGATCAGGCCGAAATCCTTGGCCATTTCGGCCGTCAGGAACATATCGCGCTCCAGCGCGTCCTCGATCTTCTTTAGCGGTTGGCCGGTATGCTTGACATAGATTTCGTTCAGCCGGCGCTTGAGGTTCAGGATCTCTTGCGCGTGCAGCATGATGTCGGTGGCCTGGCCTTGGAACCCGCCGGACGGCTGGTGCACCATGATCCGCGCATTGGGCAGCGCGAAGCGAAGGTCCTTGGCGCCGGCGGCCAGCAATAGCGAGCCCATCGAGGCCGCCTGCCCCGTGCACAGCGTCGACACCGGGGGGCGGACGAACTGCATGGTGTCATAGACCGCCAAGCCCGAAGTCACCATCCCCCCCGGCGAGTTGATGTACATGGAGACTTCTTTTTTCGGATTCTCCGCCTCGAGGAACAACAGCTGGGCCACGACCAACGAGGCCACGCCATCGTCGATCGGGCCGGTGATGAAGATGATCCGCTCCTTGAGAAGGCGGGAATAGATGTCATAGGCGCGCTCCCCGCGGTTGGTCTGTTCGACCACCATGGGAACGAGGTGCTGCATGTAAGTGTCCGCCGGGTCGCGCATGGGTACCTGCCGCTAGGGCTGAACGTTAGGGCTCAATGTGACTGAGTCGGGTCGGGTCTGTCGAAGCAGTCGTGGTGAGCCGGCGCAGTCACGCATTTGGCTATGCAACTATCGCAGATATGCGCGGAACTTCCCGCGACAAGACGTGAGACTTGGCTTTCGTCGCGGCCGCACAAGAGCAGATGAGCTCCGGATGGCCGCACAGCTTCGCGTCTTGGCGAAAACCGCCCGCGTCGGACCTGCCATCTGGCCTATTCCTCGTCTTCCTTGAATAATTCGTCCCGTGACACCTGCTTGTCGTTGACCGCCACAAGTTCGAGCAGGAAATCCACCACTTTGTCCTCGAACAGCGGCGCGCGCAGTGCGGCGAGCGCAGCCGGATTGTTGCGGTAGTGGTCCCACAGCCGTTGCTCCTGCCCGGGGACCATTCGGGCCTGGGCGACGATGGCTTGGGTCAACTGCTCGTCGGTCACCTTGATATTGTTTTTCTCGCCGATTTCGGCGAGCACGAGACCAAGCCGGACCCGCCGTTCGGCGATGCCGCGATAGTCTTCGCGGGCCTTCTCCTCGGTCGTTCCCTCGTCGGCAAAGGTGCGACCCTGCTGCTTGAGGTCGTTCTCAACGGTCGACCAGACGTTGTTGAACTCCTCCTCGACCAGCGTCGGCGGCGGATCGAATTTGTGACCCGCGTCGAGCTGGTCAAGCAGCGCGCGCTTGACCTTCTGGCGTGACGCGGCCGCGTGCTCGCGCTCGATGCGCTCGCGCACGGCGTCGCGCAGCTTGGCCAGCAATTCCAGCCCGAGAGTTTTTGCGAACGCGTCATCCAGGGTAACGGCGCCGGGCGCTTCCACAGTCGTTGCCGTGACCGCAAAGCTCGCTTCTTTGCCGGCGACGGCCGCTGCCGGGTATTTTTCCCGAAATTTGACGTCGAAGGTCCGGCTTTCGCCGGCTTTGATGCCGATCAGCTGATCCTCAAAGCCTGGAATGAACTGGCCCGCTCCAAGCACCATGGGCACATCCGTGCCGGCGCCGCCCTCGAAAGGCTCCCCGTTCATGGTGCCTTGAAACGATACGGTGACGCGATCGCCCTTCTCGGCGCCTTCGGCCTTGGCGACGAACGGCCGGTTCTGCTCGGCGATCGTCTGCAGTGCTTGATCGATCTCGGAATCAGCTACCGGCGCCGTCAGCCGTTCGATTTTGATGGTTTTGAAATCGGCAAGCGTGATCGGCGGCACGATCTCCATCTCGACCGTGTAGGCGAGGTCGGCTTTGCCGGCGATGACGCCTTCGACCGCGCCCTCGTCCGGTGACAGCACGACCTTGGGCTCGGTGGCGAGTTTGAAACCATGGTCGTTGACGATCTTGGTGTTGGCCTCGCGCACCGCCGCTTCGATCACCTCGGCCATGGCCGACTTGCCGTAGATGCGCTTGAGATGCGCAACCGGCACCTTGCCGGGTCGAAATCCGCGCAGCTGCACACGGCCCTTGATATCGTCGAGCCGCTCTTTGACCCGCGCCTCCAAGTCGGTGGCCGGGACGACAACGCGGTATTCCCGCTTGAGACCCGCGGCGGCAGTTTCTGTCACCTGCATCGGCACTACTCTTCGCGGCGCGAGATCGAGCGCATCCCGGCCAAGTTTTTGAAAAGCCGCCCGGCTGGTGCGGGCGGAGGGGCTCGAACCCCCACGACTTTCGTCACGGGAACCTAAATCCCGCGCGTCTACCAATTCCGCCACGCCCGCGACGCGCAGGGCGGCCCGGTGGCGCGGCTTATATCATGCAAGACCCGCGCGACACTACAAAAATAGGCCCGGTTTTTGCGCCGCTGTGACGCGGTTTAGGCGAGCAGCGCGCGGTAAACGCGCGGCAACATCTCCGGTAAATCCTCGGCGATAAGTTCCGGGCCGAACGCGGTAGCGGCCTCGCCATGGAGCCAAACCGCAGCCGAGGCGGCTTCGAAGGCCGGCATGCCCTGCGCCAACAGCCCCGCCGCCATCCCGGTGAGCACATCGCCGGCTCCGGCAGTGGCGAGAAACGCCGGCGCATTGACGGCAATCGAGGCGCGGCCATCGGCCGCCGCAACCACTGTATCGGCGCCCTTGAGCAGCACGGTCGCGCCCGTAATCGCCGCTGCAAGATGCGCTCTTTCGAGTTTCGATCCAGCTTTAGCTCGTTCGTCCAATGCATTGAAATAACGTGAGAATTCTCCTTCGTGAGGTGTCAGAATCGTGGCAATGCGGGAGCGTGCTTTCAGGGCCTCGGCAAGCCGCTGCGGCGCCTTCGCAAAGCTCGTGATCGCATCGGCATCGAGCACGACCGCACGGTCGCCGGCGAGCGCCGCCAGCACCAGTTCGCAGGTCGCCTCGTTCACCCCTATGCCTGGACCGACGGCAAGCGCATTCAAGCGCCGGTCGGCGAGGAACGTTGTAAGTTCGGCAGCGCCGTCAACCGGTCGCACCATCACCGCAACACTGGCCGCCGCGTTGACCGCCAGCGCCTCGCGGGGGCTGGCGATGGTCACCAGCCCGGCCCCGGCGCGCAACGCGCCGCGCGCCGCGAGCCGCGCCGCTCCCGTCGACCACGATGGACCGGAGACCACGACCGCGTGGCCGCGGTCGTATTTGTGTCTCTGCTGGCGCGGTACCGGAAAATTCGTCCGCCACAGCGCCGCGACGTTTTCGAATGTCTGCGGCGCGATGCGCGCGAGCACCGAAGCCGGAATGCCGATATCGGCGACCGAGATGCCGCCGCAATAAAGCCGGCCCGGCAGCAAAAGATGGCCGGGCTTCTTGCGGAAGAACGTAACCGTATGCGCCGCACGTACCGCGGCGGCGCCCATGACGGCGCCCGATGTACCGTTGATGCCGCTTGGCAGGTCGACGGCGACCACCGGCGCGCCTTGCGCATTCATGGCTTCGATGATTGTGCGCGCCAGTCCCTCGACCGGGCGGTCGAGCCCGGCGCCGAACAGCGCGTCGATGACGATGTCGGCGGCATTGAGCCCGTCAGGCTGGGCGGGCGCGGTTTCCCCGTTCCACTTTTTCGCGGCGAGCGCCGCGTCGCCCTTGAGGCCGTTCGGCTCGCCGACGAGCAACACTTTCACGTTGTAGCGGCGCTCGGCGAGCAGCCGCGCCGCGACAAATCCATCGCCGCCGTTATTGCCTGGTCCGGCCACCACGACGACGCGGCTGCCGGGCGAACGGCGCGTCGCCGCCGCCTCGGCAACCGCCTTGCCGGCATTCTCCATCAGCTCAATGCCGGCGACGCCGCCTGCGATTGCCAACCGGTCGGCTTGCGCCATTTCGAGGTTGCTGAGGAGTTCAATCATGGCCGCTTGGACAATAGCGAAACCTGTGTGCTGCGAATATCGCGCCACTTTTGCACCGCCGCACCATTGACGAGATTATAGGCAGCGTGCCTAGTTTAGCAGCGAAGACCCACTCTGAACCTCTGCGGACATCGTCTAACCACGCCATAGCCCTCTGATCTCATTGTGGTTTTCGGCTGTGCGGAGCCTTGGCACGGGACCTGCTAACCAAAGCCTCGGTTCCGATGATGATTCCGCTCATCCAGGAGCCGGGAGACGAAACGCGATGAAGAAAATCGAGGCCATCATCAAGCCATTCAAACTCGATGAAGTGAAGGAGGCGCTGCAGGAGGTCGGTCTGCAAGGGATAACGGTCACCGAAGCCAAGGGCTTCGGGCGCCAGAAAGGCCACACGGAACTTTACCGCGGCGCCGAGTACGTGGTCGATTTTCTCCCCAAGGTGAAAATCGAGATCGTGCTTGGCGACGACATGGTCGAGAAGGCCATCGAGGCGATCCGTCGCGCCGCCCAAACCGGGCGGATCGGCGATGGAAAAATCTTCGTTTCAACTATCGAAGAAGCAATCCGGATCAGGACGGGAGAGTCCGGACTTGACGCGATCTAGCGCATGTTGGGGGGGTGAGAGCTATGGCAATCAAGGGCGCAAAGAGTTGGATGCGATCAGGCTTAGACCTCACCCGTATGAATTTGCGCTGTACTTCGACATCTAGACCGTCCTTCCAGCGCAAGCCGGCTCCACTACGTCGAGGCAGCGCGGCGGCGCAGTGTCCACCTTGGACTCAGCTTGCCGCGACGCTCTCCAGCACAAGCTTATCTGCTCTCGGTCACCGCTCTACGAAAGGGGAATGCATCCTATGACTACGCCAAAAAACGTTATGAAGATGATCAAAGACAGCGACGTGAAATATTGCGATTTCCGCTTTACCGATCCGCGCGGCAAGTGGCAGCACGTCACGACCGACATTACCACGGTCGACGAAGACACGTTTGCCGAGGGCATCATGTTCGACGGCTCATCGATCGCCGGGTGGAAAGCGATCCACGAGTCGGACATGCAATTGATGCCCGATCCCGAGAGCGCCTGCATCGATCCGTTTTTCGCCGAGACCACGCTCGTGCTGGTGTGCGATACGCTCGAGCCGCTCACCGGGGAGCCCTACACCCGCGATCCGCGCTCGATCTGCAAAAAGGCGGCCGGCCTCGTCAAATCGCTGGGCATCGGCGACACCGTGTTCTTCGGACCGGAGGCCGAATTCTTCATCTTCGACGACGTCAGATATTCCGCCACTCCCTACAACACCGGCTACCGGATCGATTCAGTCGAGTTTCCGACCAATTCCGACACCGAATACGAAGGCGGCAATCTCGGCCACCATATCGGTTTCAAGAAGGGCTACTTCCCCGTACCGCCGCTGGATACGGCGCAGGACATGCGTTCGGAAATGCTCGCGGCCATGGCCAGAATGGGCGTGAAGGTCGAGAAGCACCACCACGAAGTCGGCTCGGCTCAGCACGAGCTCGGCATGCAGTTCGCTCCGATGGTGCGCATGGCGGATCAGATGCAGATCTACAAATACTGCATCCAGCAAGTCGCGCAGGTCTACGGCAAGACCGCGACGTTCATGCCGAAACCGATCTACGGCGACAACGGCTCCGGCATGCACTGCCACCAGTCGATCTGGAAGGCCGGCAAGCCGCTGTTTGCCGGCAACAAATACGCCGATCTTTCGGAGACGTGCCTGCAATACATCGCCGGCATCCTCAAGCACGCGCGCGCAATCAATGCTTTTACAAATCCGACGACGAATTCTTATAAGCGTCTGGTCCCGGGTTTCGAGGCGCCCGTGCTGCTCGCCTATTCGGTGCGCAACCGTTCGGCGTCCTGCCGCATTCCGCTCGCGTCATCGCCCAAGGGCAAGCGCGTCGAGGTGCGCTATCCCGATCCGCTTTGCAATCCGTATCTCGGCTTCGCCGCCATGCTGATGGCCGGCCTCGACGGCATCAAGAACAAGCTCGACCCCGGCGAGCCGACCGACAAGGATCTTTACGATCTGCCGCCGAAGGAATTGAAGAAGATCCCGACCGTGTGCGGCAGTCTGCGCGAAGCGCTCGGTTATCTCGACAAGGATCGCGACTTCCTGAAAGCGGGCGGCGTGTTCGACGACGATTTCATCGACAGCTACATGGACCTGAAGATGCAGGAGATCATCCGCTTCGAGCACACTCCGCATCCGGTCGAGTACGAAATGTACTACTCGGCGTAAGCCTTGGCGTGAGTATCCTCCCGGCATTGCAGTAAGCGATGCAAACTTAAGGGCGCTTCGGCGCCCTTCTTTTTTTCATTTTTACGCCGGGCGCCGGGATACCGCCGCGTCAGCGCACCGCAATGGGAACCGACCGCGCCGCAATTGCGGGCATCGCGACCGGTATTGCGTCGCGCGGAAAATCTGCCGGGCGATCCGCCGCGCCCGAGACCATCTCGTTATCCAGCTCGACGCGGTTGCGCCCGTTCGCCTTGGCGCGGTAGAGCGCGGCGTCGGCGCGCGCGATCAGGGTGTCGATCGATACGTCCGCCAAGCCGCAGGCGACGCCGATGCTCACCGTCGCCGGAATTTGCGGGCTATCGGGCGCGACGGCGGCCGCCTGGAATGCCGATCGCACGCGCTCGGCGGCGATGCGGGCCTCGGCGAGGTTGGCCGAGATGATCGCGATGAATTCCTCGCCGCCGATCCGGCCGATGACGTCACCGGCGCGCATGGTCTTGCGCGCGACCTTGGCGAATAGATCCAACACGGCATCGCCCGGTTTGTGCCCGAAACGGTCGTTGATGGATTTGAAGTGATCGAGGTCGAACGCGAGCACGCTGACCGGCGCGCGCCGTGTTTTGTTGGCCGCCATCAGCGCCGCGGCGGCCGCGAAGAAGCCGCGGCGGTTGAGAAGCGCGGTCAATGGATCGGTCTCCGCCGCCATTTTATAGCGGTTCACGGCGCGGTCCTTGGCCAGGACCAGCACGATGAAGGCGGCGCCGACCACATAGAGCACCACCTCGATCGCGAATACCGCGATCCATCCCGTGGCAAGACTGCGCATGCCGAGGCTCGCCAGCGCCATCGGCAACAGAAAGATGGCGCCGTGCAGCATCGGGACAAAAAGCGCCGGCCAGCGCCGGATGACCGATTTACGTCGCTCGCGCGACAGTTCGGCGGCGATCAGGAACGTGTAGGTGGCGACGATGATCGAGCTCAAGATGATGCGGGCGGGTGGATAAAGGCTGAATGCCGGTACAATGCACGCGGCAAGCCAGACCACGGCACCGAAGCACATGGCCCCCCAACGCAGCGGCCGACCGTGGAACAGCCGCGCGGCGCTCCAGATCATGCCGACGGCGATGAACAAAAGAAGGTCGGCGAGCCCCGATGGCACCGGCGGCGAGACCACGCCGTCGAGCCGCCAGAGTGCGCCGGAAATCCCGCCGATCAGATAGGCCGTCCCCCACCAGGCAAGGGCCTGGATGCGGTCTTGCATCCAGGCGAACAGCAAAAACAGGCCGAGCAACACGGTCACGCAGGTTGCAATCACAAACAGCGTTCCGATGTCGAGCGAGGTCGCCGCCTCGGCCAGGCGCGCAAACATTTAGGGATTGTTCCTCACCTGTGTAGGCACAACCACCTAACACGGAATCCGCAGCCGCGCCGAACCTTTGCCGATCAGGCTTTGCCGAGGGTGTCGGTTATCGCGCGGGTTGGCGCAAAAAACGTCGAAAAGTGCAGTATTGAAAATTGCAGATTTTAAGTTTGCCGCTTGGCAATTTTCCGGATTTACCAATCGCGCGCGCCGCGGCGAGGCGCACGAGCTTTACGAGGCAACGCGCCAACGCCGGCCGGCCGATCGCGGCGCCAAGGCGGCGCGATCCGGCCCGATGATCGGCACGATCGAAGGCGCGCCGGCGCCGGTGTCGGTAGCCGAGGGCATTTCCGTCTCGACACGATTGCGCCCGAGTTCCTTGGCCCGGTACAGCGCCCGGTCGACGATCGAAAGCAATTCCGCGACCGTGGCGCGCGGATCGCAGCCCAGCGTGACGCCGACGCTTACGCTCGGCGACAAGCGGTCGTTGCCGAAGCGGGCCGCGGCCGCGGCGAAGTTGCGCCGCACCCGATCGGCGATGGCATAGGCCTCGTCGATGTCGCCGACCGCGATGCAGGAGGCAAATTCCTCGCCGCCGATGCGGGCGAACAGGACGTCGGCGCCGAGCGTCTTCGTCGCCGTGCCGGCAAAGATTTGCAACACCGAGTCCCCGATCGCATGGCCGAATTGGTCGTTGATCTGCTTGAAATGATCGAGATCGAACAGCAGCACCGCGAGCGGCTCCTGGTCGACCTCCTGCCGCGCGAGCAGGCCCGCGGCGCCGTCGAGGAAAGCGCGGCGATTGGCGACGCCGCTCAACGGATCGACCAGCGAATCGATCTTATGTTTGAGCTCGGTGCGTTCCTTGGTCATGTTGAGCTGCAGGAACGCCATGACGACGGTGAACAACAGCGTGCCGAAGGCGAGCAGCGCGAACGACAGGCCGCGCATCAGCGAGTCGTCCTGGAAGCTCGGGGTCAAGAGCGTCGCCGGCACCCGCGCCAGCAATACCGCGGCATAGGCGAGCAACACGATCACCGACGGCCAGCGCGACATTAGCGGCTCGTCGCGGCCGCGCCACAGTTCCTCGGCCGCCCGCAGCGCAAGGAAGGCGAGCATCGTCGAGACCACGACGACCCGCAGATCGGCATTGGCGAAACCCGGCAGGCGGCATAATCCCAGCCAGATCGTCGGCGCCAACAGCAACAGCGACGGATGGACTTTGCGGCCGTCGAAGACGCGCGCGCCGCTCCAGGTCAAGCCGTAACCGAGCAGCACCAGCGCGTTGGCGATGTCGTTCGTTATGAAGTCGGGCGCCGCGCCGTGGGAACTCAACAGCCCGAGCCCGCTGGCGTTGACGATATGCGCCGCGCCCCACCACATCGGCGCGCGAATGCTGCGGTTCTGGAGTCCGGCAAAGACCAGCAACGCCCCGAGCAATGCCGTGATGAACACCGTCACCACGGAGAGCGTATGGACATCGAGATGCATTGACCCACCCTACGACTGACGGCGGCAAACTAGGCGCCAAGCGTTCCGTACGAGTTACCGGCGGCAGAAAGCTCGCGAATAGCATTGCCGGGCGGTAAACCGGCAAAACGCAATTCGAGGGAAGTGCTTCACTTCGGGGCTCCTCGCGCTTAGATTCGGCAGATCATCAGGAGGCCCCGATGGCCCAGACCGCAGAACTCGACACCGCGCAAGATTTGGCCCCCGATACCATCGAGGCGACGCTCAATTACATCGTCGACGACGGCGGCAAGGTTTTCACCATCGTCGCCACGCCCGGCGGCAGCGACGGGCGTTACGGCGGCACCCCCGACCCGCGCCGGGTGGTCATCCACAACGGCCGTCCGCATGCGAAGGACTTTGTGCTGGATCGAGAGGGCTTCCGTTTCGTGCGCCACGACACCAAAGTCGCCGATTTCTACGACGAGGACGAGATCAAACGCGTCTACTATCCGGAGATGGAGGCGCTGATCAAAGCGGAAAGCGGCGCCAAGCGCGTCGTCGTGTTCGACCACACGCTGCGCACTGCCGACGACGAGCTGCGCGAAGCCAAGAAAATCCGCGAGGTGGTGCGGCGCGTGCACAACGACTACACCGAATGGTCCGCGCCGCAGCGCGTGCGCGATATTCTGCCGGATGAAGCGGAGGAATTGCTCAAGCGGCGCTTTGCCATCATCCAGGTGTGGCGGCCGATCCGGCATCCGGTCGAGACCTATCCGCTCGCCATTGCGGACGCGCAAACGCTGTCGCCGGACGATATGATCGTCTCGGAGCGGCGCGCGCCCGGCCGGATCGGCCAGACCTACGCGATCAAGTACAATCCGGCGCACAAATGGTATTGGTTCCCGCGCATGCGCCGCGAGGAGGCCTACGTATTCAAGGTGTTCGATTCGATGAAAGACGGCCGCGCGCGCTGGACCGCCCATACCGCGTTCGAGGACCCGACAACGCCGCCGCATGCCCGCCCGCGCGAGAGCATCGAAATCCGGACCTTGGCGTTCTTCTAAGTTCCGTCATTCCGGGGCCGAGCCAACGGGTCCGGCCCGAAGTGGCCGACCCGATGACAGGCTCCGCGAGGAGCCCGGAATCCAAAATCGCCGCCGCTGGAACATTGCATCGGCGTTCGGAACCCCGACTTTTCGTGACTATGGATTCCGGGCTCGCGCCTTTCGGCGCGCCCCGGAATGATGGGCTGTTTACCGCTTCGAGAACTGGAAGCTGCGGCGCGCTTTGGCCTTGCCGTATTTCTTGCGCTCGACCACGCGCGGATCGCGGGTCAGGAACCCGCCGCGCTTGAGCACGGGCCGTAAATCGGGTTCGTGCCGCATCAGCGCCTTGGACAAACCGTGGCGGACCGCGCCGGCCTGGCCCGACAGTCCGCCGCCCGACACCGTGCACACGACGTCATATTGACCCTGGCGGTTCGAGGCGACGAGCGGTTGCTGGATCAGCATGCGTAGCACCGGGCGAGCGAAATAGGTTTCCACCGGCCGGGTATTGATGACGATGTTGCCGGCGCCCATCTTGATCCACACCCGGGCCACGGCGTCCTTGCGCTTGCCGGTGGCATAGGCGCGGCCCTGCTTATCGAGCTTCTGCACGTATTTGGGCGGCTGCGGCGCCGCCGCGGGTTTTAGCGTCGACAGCTCCTCGAGCGTCTGCATCGTCTCGGCCATTACGCGGTCCTCTTATTCTTGCGGTTCATCGCACCAATATCGAGCACTTCCGGCTGCTGCGCCGCATGCGGATGGTCGGCATTCGGATAGACCCGCAGATTGCCGAGTTGGATGCGGCCGAGCGGACCGCGTGGCAGCATCCGCTCGATGGCCTTCTCGACGATCCGCTCCGGAAAGCGGCCGGACAGGATCGCCTTGGCGGTTACTTCCTTGATGCCGCCGATATAGCCGGTGTGTTTGTAATAGACCTTCTTCTCGGCCTTGCGCCCGGTCAGCACTGCTTTGGCGGCGTTGATCACGATGACGTTGTCGCCGCAGTCGACATGCGGCGTAAACGTCGGCTTGTGCTTGCCGCGCAGCCGCAGCGCCACCAGCGAGGCAAGCCGGCCGACGACCAGACCGTCGGCATCGATCATCACCCACTTCTTTTCGACCTCGGCGGGTTTGGCAGAAAAGGTCTTCATATCCGCGTCCGTTTTTGAAAGCTGCGGTTATTTATCCGCGGAGTACCCGGGCGTCAATCAGTTTGGCGGCTTATTTCGGATATTTCTCAAATGCTTGGCTTAGAGGTATAAGAATACCATCAAGCTATCGGGGATGGGATCGAATAGGTCGACGTGACGTGGGCGACGAGATCGTCCTCGCCGTCGGATCGAATGGCGATCTCGCCGACGGCGAGCCGCTTGCCGAGCTTGATCAGGCGCGCTTCGGCGACCAGGTCCCGCGCCGCCGGCTTCTTGAGAAAGTTGATGGTCAGATTGGTGGTCACGGCGAGCGGCACCCAGCCGATCGCGGAGAGCACCGCCACATACATGGCGAAATCGCCGAGCGACATCATGGTCGCCCCCGCTAACGTGCCGCCGGGACGCAACGATTTTTCGCTGTAGCGCCGGCGCAGTCGGCAGCCACCAAGCCAGACCTCCTCGATCTCGTAATTCGCCATGGCATGCGACATTTCCGGGAATTCGGCGCGCAACCGGTCCACCAGCTCCTTGCGCGTCAGTTTCGGTGCCGCCATTTCTCTGCCGTGGCTCATGGAACTCCCCTCGGGCCGCATAGTCCGATACACTGGCATGGCTCGATCGCAAAACCTGCAAAAAGCCGAATAGGCCCAAAATCTGGATAGGCAAATGAACGCCCAACCCGCTACCGCCGCCGCTGCCGCCGGCTCGTCGTCGCTGATCCTGCAACGCGAGGATACGGGTGGCATTGCCATCCTCACGCTCAACCGGCCGCAGGCCCGCAACAGCCTCTCCGAGGCGATGCTGGAGGCGCTCGGCGATGCGCTCACCGCGATCGCGCACGAGCGCTCGGTGCGCGCCGTCGTCATTGCCGCGAACGGTCCGGCGTTCTCCGCCGGCCACGACCTTAAGGAACTCAATGCGCGCCGCAAAGACGAGGATCGCGGCCGCGCCTTTTTCAAGCACATCATGACACTGTGCAGCGACGTGATGCAGCAGATCGTGACGTTGCCGCAGCCGGTCATCGCCGCGGTCCAGGCGACGGCCACGGCCGCAGGCTGCCAGCTGGTGGCAAGTTGCGACCTCGCCGTCGCCTCGCATGCCGCCAAATTCGCCACCCCCGGCGTCAATATCGGCCTGTTTTGCTCGACGCCCATGGTCGCGCTGTCGCGCAACGTGTCGCGGAAGCACGCCATGGAAATGCTGTTAACCGGCGAATTGATCTCGGCCGAGGATGCCGCGCGCATCGGGCTTATCAATCACGTCGTCGCTGCCGGCCACGAGCGCGCCGCGGCGCTCAAGCTCGCGGAAAAAATCGCCGCCAAATCGACGCTCACGGTCAAGATCGGCAAGCAAGCGTTTTATCGCCAAGCCGAAATGCCGCTCGCCGAGGCTTATAGATACGCCTCCGAGGTGATGGTCGAAAACATGCTGGCGCGCGATGCCGAGGAAGGCATCGGCGCCTTCATCGAGAAACGCGAGCCGAAATGGCAAGATCGCTAAAAAGACCGCTGAACAGATCGCCGACCCGCGGACGCGCGCGATGAATCACGATTCCTATCCGGACAGCTATATCCGCGGCATCCTCAATACCGTGAAGACGATCGCCATGGTCGGCGCCTCGGAAAAGACGAACCGCCCGAGCTACTTCGCCTTCAAGTATCTGCTCGAACGCGGCTACGACATGATCCCGGTCAATCCCGGACATGCCGGCGAGACCATGCTCGGCCGCAAAATCTATGCGCGGCTCGCCGACATTCCCGTGCCGGTCGACATGGTCGATATTTTCCGCGCCTCGCAGTATGCGCCGGCAATCGTTGCCGAGGCGCTGGCGCTAACACCGCGGCCGCAAGCGATTTGGATGCAGCTCGGTATACGCAACGACGAAGCGGCGGCAGTGGCCGAGGCCAACGGCTTGAAGGTGGTGATGAACCGCTGTCCCAAGATCGAATATGGCCGATTGTCGTCGGAGATTGCCTGGATGGGCGTCAATACGCGCACGCTCAGTTCGAAGAAGACGACGCTGGGCGGCGGCATCCAGCGCATGTCGCTC
Source organism: uncultured Alphaproteobacteria bacterium (assembly GCA_963823225.1). Taxonomy (GTDB): domain Bacteria; phylum Pseudomonadota; class Alphaproteobacteria; order Rhizobiales; family Xanthobacteraceae; genus BOG-931. The sequence continues at coordinate 1,464,929 of CAWGKM010000003.1, forward strand.
AACCGCTTAAGCGCCCCCGGCGGCGCCACCGAAGCGGCCGACCGCGTGCAGCGCGAAGAGGGCGGTCATTGATTTAACTTCTGCGGCCGCGGCAGCCGCGGCGGCGGACGGCGCTTGGCCGTTAACGCAGCCGGCTTGCCGCGCCTTGACGGCCCCGGCCGGTCCTATAAACCGGGACCGGCGCTTTTCCACGAGGATCGGCCCAAAGGAAAACCTATGACCGAACGCATCCCGGGCTTCGCCACGCTCGCCGTTCATGCCGGCGCGCAACCCGATCCGACGACCGGCGCGCGCGCGACGCCCATCTACCAGACTACGTCCTACGTCTTCGAAAGCGTCGATCACGCCGCCTCGCTATTCGGCCTGCAAACCTTCGGCAACATTTATACGCGCATCGGCAATCCGACCAACGCGGTGCTCGAAGAGCGCGTCGCCGCGCTCGAAGGCGGCACCGCGGGTCTTGCCGCGGCGTCCGGCCATGGCGCACAGGTCTTGATTTTCCATTGCCTGCTGCAACCCGGCGACGAGTTCGTGGCGTCGCGGAAACTCTACGGCGGCTCGATCAACCAGTTCAATCACGCGTTCAAGAATTTCGGCTGGAACGTGGTGTGGGCGGATCCGGACGACATTTCGTCCTTTGAACGAGCGATCAGCCCAAAGACCAAAGCGATCTTCACCGAGTCGATCGCCAATCCCGGCGGCGTCATCACCGACATGGCGGCGGTTTCACAAATTGCCAAGCGCGCGGGCGTCCCCTACATCGTCGACAACACGCTCGCGACTCCCTACCTGTGCAAGCCGTTCGAGCACGGCGCCGACATCGTCGTGCATTCGTTGACCAAATTTTTGGGCGGCCACGGCAATTCGATCGGCGGCATGATCGTCGACGGCGGCACCTTCAACTGGTCGCGCGAGCGGCGTTATCCGATGCTGTGCGAGCCGCGCCCGGAATATCACGGCATCGTGCTGCACGAGACGTTCGGCAATTTCGCCTTCGCCATCGCCTGCCGGGTGCTGGCGCTGCGCGACATCGGACCGGCGCTGTCGCCGTTCAACGCTTTCCTCATCCTCACCGGCATCGAGACGCTGCCGCTGCGCATGCGCAAGCATTGCGACAACACGCAAGCGGTCGCGGAATGGATCGCGACGCATCCGAAGGTCGCCTGGGTGAGCTATCCGGGGCTGCCGGGCGACCGCTATCACAACCTCGCCAAGAAATATTGCCCCAACGGCGCCGGGGCGGTGTTCACGTTCGGGCTCAAAGGCGGCTACGACGCCGGCGTCAAGCTCGTTTCCAACGTGAAACTGTTCTCGCACCTCGCCAATATCGGCGACACCCGCTCGCTCATTATTCATCCGGCCTCGACCACGCACCGGCAACTGAGCGACGCGCAGAAGGTCCAGGCCGGCGCCGGACCCGACGTGGTGCGGCTGTCGATCGGCATCGAGGACAAGGAAGATATTATCGGTGACCTCGAAGAGGGGCTGGCCGAGGCGTAAGCGCGCGCGCAATCAGAAGACCAGAACCTTGTCGGCCTCGACAGTTGCGGCTGCAAGGTCATCCATCGTGCTGCGGCGCGCGCCAGCGATCAGAGCGGTATCATCGAGCCCGCGCGCATTCATGCAGGTGCCGCACAACAAGACCTTGCCGTTGCCGGCCAGCGCGCGCGCGAGCATACGCTCGACATTGTAATAGCCATCCGGAGTCTTCTGACCGGCTTTGGCGGCAACGACCGAGTCCGCCATGAGAAAAACGGTCACCTCCGTCTGCGGCTCCTTTTTCAATAGCGCATGCGCGAGCCTCAGCGCATTATAGACTCGCTCCGTGCCATAGGGCGGATCATTGAGGATGAACAACGTCTTCATCAACTTCGTCCTTGTTTAATGCGTGCGGCGTCGTCGCCAAACCAATTTTTCACTTAACCCCTCCAGTCGCGCGAACTCCTGGGTGGCTCTCTTTTACCGCAAGCGCGATCCACAGCCCCGAGAGCCCCACCAGCACCGCAGTGCCCCACATCGCCGGAACGATTCCGCCGCCCCAGTTTGCGATGGCGCCGAGCAGCAAAGCGCCGATCGCATAGCCGGTATCACGCCAATAGCGATAGGTGCCGAGCGCGCGACCGCGCCACAGCGGCGGCGCCAGATCGGCCATGGCGGCGATCAGGTTCGGGTAAAGCAGCGCCATGCCGACGCCCATGACTACCGCGGCGATGAACCACGAGACGACGCTTTCTGTCGCCGCGGTGAGCGCTATCCCGGAGGCAAGCAGAACAAACCCTGCGACGATCGGCGGCTTGCGACCAATCCGATCGGCCAGATGTCCGGTCCAAAGCTGTGACAAACCCCAGACCATCGCGTAGAGGCCGGTGATCCAACCGATCTGCACCAGGCTCAGATCGCGGCTGCGGAAATAGACTGGCAACAGCACCCAGACCAGCGTATCCGCGATCTTGTTGGCCGCTCCACCCTGGCACAGCGCCCGGTAGGTGGAGTCGCGGAACGACACCAGCAGAAAGACGCTGCTCCAGTGCGGCACTGCATCGGCCGTATTTCCTGCTGGATTCGTTTGTGCGTGCTCGGCGTGGACCCAAGCCAGAGTATCACGCATACCGGTCAAGAGTCCAAGCGCCGCGGCTATCACCGCTAGGCCAAACAGCAGCAGCGCCCAGCGTGGACCATAAAGTGCCGCGAGATAACTAGTGCTGAGCCCCGCCAGACCGACCGCCAGATAGCCGGCCGCCTCGTTGATACCGACCGCCAGACCGCGCTGATGACTGCCGGCGAGATCAACTTGGCTGGTCACCGTCATGGTCCAGGTGAATGCCTGATTGATCCCGAGGAAGACGTTGGCGGCGATGATCCACCACCAGTTCGGAGCGAAGAAGATCAGAATCGGGATCGGCAGGCCGGCGAGCCACCCCATCAGCATCACCGGCTTACGGCCGATCCGATCGGACAGGCTGCCGGCGACGAAATTCAACAGGCCCTTTACCAGACCGAACGAGAGGACAAAAGCAGCGAGGAACAAATAGGCGCCCTGGGCTACGCCGAACTCCCCGCTGAGTGCGGGCAGCACAGTGCGTTCCATTCCGATGGTCAGGCCGACGAAGAAAACCTGAACGGTCTGTAGCGTGAACTGGCCAAGATTGGCGCCGATTCCGCGCTGGTGGGTTGCGGTGGCGATCTGCATTGGCGTCACGCGCAGGTTCCATTCCGGCCGGCCTCTGCCGGTTAGCGTTAGCTTGACAAAGCGCGGGCGATCATTCAAGCATTTAATTGAATGTTTCTTTCACCACAATGACGCGCCGAAGTCCCAAGCAGGCGTTATTCGCCCAGTTTGCCGCAGTCGCCAAAACGCTCGGGCACGCCCACCGGCTCGAACTGTTGGAGCAGGTTGCACAAGGCGAGCGCAGCGTCGAAATCCTCGCGCAACGGACTGGGCTTTCGATTGCCAACACCTCGCAGCATCTGCAACACATGCGACGCGTCGGCATGGTGACTGCAAGACGCGACGGCAAATTCGTCTATTACCGGCTTGCCGATGACGCCGTTCTCTCCTTGTTGGCAGCGCTGCATAGAATTGCCGAGCGCACTGTCGCCGAAGTCGGGCGCGTGCTGCACAGCTATTTTCATGACCGTGATAGCTTGGAACCGGTTTCGCGCGAAGAACTCCTAGAGCGATCCCGTGCTGGGACGGTTACAATTCTTGACGTGCGGCCCGAGGATGAATTTGCGCTCGGACACCTGCCCGACGCTGTGAACATCCCATTGCGCGCCCTGAAGGCTCGGCTCTCAGAACTCGATCACGCACAAGAAATCATCGCCTACTGCCGTGGTCCTTATTGCGTGCTTTCCTTCGAAGCCGTTGCGGCGCTTCGTGCTCGCGGCTTCGCCGCGCGCCGACTTGTGGATGGACTGCCGGAGTGGCGCGCGGCTGGACTACCAATCATTGTTGGAAGTGCATGATCCACCCGCTGACTGAGGCTTTAGATACATGATCTCTGGCTTCTTCCAGGGTACGGAAATGCCGGTTGGGGACTGGTGGCAGGCCTTGTGGCCCGACCCGGCTGGCGTGCTGATCGAGTCCGGGTTGACGGCCGGCGCGGCGGCGGTCGATTTATGCGCAGGCGACGGATGGTTCACATTGCCGATGGCGCGACTTGCCCGGCGCGTCGTGGCAATCGACATCGACGGCAAGCTTTTGCAGCTGGCGCGGCTTCGTCTCGGCAAAGCGGGTCTGACAAATTGCGAATTCGTCGAAGCCGACGCTTTCGATGTCGCCAAGATCGTTGGGAAGCCCGTCGACTTTGTTTTTTTAGCCAATGTCTTTCATGGCGTTCCAGACAAGACGCGGCTGAGCGGCGCCGTTGCGGAAATTCTTCTGCCAGGCGGACGATTTGCCGTCGTGAATTGGCACAAGCGGCCCCGGGAGGAAACAACGGTCCTCGGCGAGCCACGTGGCCCTAAAACCAAACTCCGGATGAGCCCGGAAGCCGTCAAGGCTGCCGTCGAACCATCCGGGCTCGCGTTCGTTCGTGTTGCCGAAATCCCGCCATACCATTATTCGGCTATCTTTCAGAGGCCGCACGCGCGAGCGGGATGACTTCAAGCGGGACCCGGTCAGCGACAAGTGCGGCGTGGATTGTCGCCGCAGTCAACACCAGCATCGCCACGGCCTGGTGCATGAGCGCAAGCGAGATCGGCACGACCGTCAACAGCGTAACAATGCCCAGCGCCGCCTGGAGCATCATCGCCGCCGCAAGCAGTACGGCGCCGGCGACGGCCGAGCCTTTTTTCATGCTGCGCGCCACGTCGAACGCGTGAATGAGCGCGACGAGGCAGATCGCATAGGCGAGCATGCGGTGATCGAACTGCACCGTGAGCGGGTTTTCAAAAAAATTGCGCCAGAGCGGAACATCGAAAAGTAGCCGCGAAGCATCCGGCAGCAATGCGCCGTCGATCGACGGCCAGGTATTATAGACATATCCGGCGCGCAATCCGGCGACCAGCGCGCCGAGATAGATTTGCGCCAGCACCAGGACGAGTAAGCCAATTGCGGCGGCGCGAATGCGGGGACACGCTGCCATCGAGGGTTGCTCGTCCAGCCGCTGCGCCGTCCATAACAGCGCGACGTATATCACGCAGGCGAGGATAAGATGCGCCGCCAAGCGATACTGCGAGACCTCGACGCGATCGGCCAAACCGGACGCGACCATCCACCAGCCGACCGCGCCTTGCAGCGCGCCGAGCCCGAAGATCAGCCACAGCCGCGCGCGCAATCCCGGCCCGATGGCGCCGCGCCATAGAAACCACAACAACGGCAACAGGAACGCCACGCCAATCGTCCGCCCGATGAGCCGGTGCGTCCATTCCCACCAATAGATGGTCTTGAAGGCATCGAGGCTCATGCCGGAGTTGAGCTCGCGGTATTGCGGAATGGCCCGATACTTTTCGAACTCGGCCTGCCATTGCGCCGCGTCGAGCGGCGGCAGCGTGCCCATGACGGGCTGCCACTCGGTGATCGACAGGCCGGACTCGGTCAGCCGCGTCGCGCCGCCGACCAGAACCATGGCGAGCACCAGCGCGGCGACGGCGTAAAGCCAGAGCCGGATGGCGCGCCGATGCGGTTGTGAAAGTCGGGCGGTCATGTTCGATCGCTTGTCGTGGCTCGCTTGTGTGGGGCGCGCGGACCATATAGTGCTGCCCCCTGCCCTCGCAACAATTCCCTCTCCCTTCCTTCCCCGCTTCGCGGGGGCGGACTAGGCTAGAGGCTTGGAACCGCCGCCGTCATGCCGATCCGCCTGCGCAAATTTATCGGCGCCGTCGCGCTGTTCGCGCTGGTGATCGTATGGGCGCTCGTCGCAATGGCGCTGGCTCAGGTTCCGGCAATCCGCGACAACACCGCGGTGTCGATTGCCTATTACGTGATCGCCGGCTTGGGCTGGGTATTGCCGGCGATGCCATTGGTGAGTTGGATGAGCGCGCCAGAGGTCAGGAAACGGGCGTCAGGGATCAGGACTGATGATGCCTGACGCCTGATCTCTGGATTACGCCGCCTCGATGCGGCGGAAGCCGTTCCACATCGCGGTCGCGGTTCCCGACAGGAGCACGCGCACATAGCGCATCCGCTGGAAGTCGCCATTGAGCGAAATTCGCGGCAGCGCCGTCATGCATTGCCCGTGCTCGGGAAACAGCACGCCCGGCCGCGTCGTCACCGCGGTCTTGAAACCGAGTTCGGCAGCGATTTCGAATTCGCGCACGCCGGCCGAAGCGCGGTCGCCGAACGGATAGGACAGATGCTGCGGTTGCACCGACAGCGCGGCTTCGATGACCGAACGGCTCAAATCCATTTCCGAGCGCACGGTGTCTTTCGACAGCTTTGCCAATATCGGATGATTCACAGTGTGCGCGCCGATCGTGACGAGCGGGTCGGCGGCGAGTTCGGCAAGCTCCGGCCAGGTCATGCACAATTCGTCGCAGAATGCCGCGATATCGACCTGATAATAGGCGGCCATGCCGCGGACTACGCCGCGCATTTCGCTTTCGGTCGGCCGGCCGCGCAGCCACCAGTAAAGCTCGTCATAGAGCGCCCGCTTCTCCGCAACCGTGCGGCAGTCAAACTTGCAGTCGCGGCCGGCGATGGCGACAACGATGCGATTGTTGCGGGCAATCACCGCTTCGAGAACGAGCCACCACAACTCGCCGAGACGGTCCGGAAAGCTGGTCGGCACGTAAACCGAGAACGGCACTTCGGCGTCCTTAAGGATCGGATAAGCCCATCGCAGCGTGTCGCGATAGCCGTCATCGAAGGTCAGGCAGACGAAGCGCCGCGAAAAATCGCCTTCGGTCATGCGGCGGTGCATTTCGTCGAGACTGACGAAATCAAGCCCCGACCGGCGCAGCTTCTTCACCACGCGGGCGAGGAAGCGCGGCGTCACTTCGAGCAGGCGATTGGGTTGGAAGCGGCCCGGCCGCGGCGGGCGAACGTGGTGCAGCGTCAAGATGGCCCCGACCCCGGCGACAAACGGCCGGAGCACAATATGCGCGCCGGTGAAATACAGCGATTCCAAGCCGCCGCGTATGATCGTCTGTTTCAAGCCGGCCATGGACGTTGCCTATCTCAAGGCTAGTGTCCCGATTCAGAAGTCCGCATTGCGAGTTCGCGGGAAGGAATGATGCGGACTTCTGAACCGCCACACTAGGTCGATAATAGTTTGCCAAGGCCAAACTGAGGTCAACCGTCGCAACCGCGGCCATGGCTGTCGCGCGCGGTACGTTTAGCGAGTTTACGCGGCCGCAGCGGTCTCCCCGGGACTGCGATCGGCGCCGACGAGTATCCTCACATCGCTAAAGCCCGAGGTCAGAAGGCGCTGTCGCGTCGAGCCCGTGGCGGCATTGCTTAGCGTGTCGGTGACCAGCACGGCGTGCGGCGCAATCTCGGCAATCCGCTCGATCCCCGGGCCGCTGGCCGCGCCCGCATCGACAACGACATGATCATAGCTGCGCGCCAAAGCGTCGAAATTCGTGGCCATGCCGGGCGCGGACAGAATGTCATTCCGGTCGATCGGTGCATGCCCTGCCGCGATCAAGTGCAGCGGCGACAGCTTGTCCTTGGTGATGATGCCGCCGAACGAGGCCGCCCCGCGGGCGAGCTCGGCAAGACCGTCGGCCGACGGTTCGCTCGAAATACCCTTGATCGCGCCGTCCTCTGAAGCGACCCCGACCAGCACGACGCGCGAATCCTCCGCCAGCGCGCGCGCGAGCTTGATCGCAGTCTGGCTCGTATTCATTCCCTGCACGGTGCCGAACACGGCGAGCCGGTCGCCGGCGGCGCCGGAGCGCCGCAGATTGTAGGCAACATTCGCGATCGAGCTATTGGAAGCGGCGGACGGCTCGTCCCGGCCGGAACTCGTTGCGTTGCGGTTCTTTCCAACGCGGCTCATTGACAATCGCCGCAATTCGCGGCGCCAGCGCGTCGGAGGCCACAGCGGGTTCGTTCGCTCGCGCCGGCACGGGGCCGACGGGTGCGGCTAGGATCTCCTTGGTCACGATCAGGCCGGAGCTGAGCACCAATGTCGCGACCGTCGCTATCAGCACCGTCGGCAGCTTCTTCGGATAGGCCGGAATGTTCGACACCGTGGCACGCGAAATCACACGCGCGTCGGCCGGCGTGGAATTGATGGTGTCGCGCGAAGTGGCCTCGCGGTATTTGGCAAGATACGACTCGAGCAGATCGCGCTGCGACTTGGCATCGCGCGCCAGCGCGCGCAATTGCACATCCTGCTCATTGCCCGATGCCGCCTGATCCTTGAGCTCATCGAGGGTCGCCACTTGCGAATCCACGCGCGCCCCGGCAAGCTTGGCGTCGTTTTCGAACGAGCGCGCGACCGTTTCCGCCTCGGTCCTAAGCTGGTTATCGAGGTCGTCGATCTGCGCCTTCAATTCCTTGATCCGCGGATGATTGTCGAGCAGCGTCGACGATTGCTCGGCGAGTTCCGCACGCAAGGTGACGCGCTGCTCGGTTAGCCGGCGGATGAGCTCCGAATTGAGTACGTCGGAGGATTCGATCGGCCCGCCGGACCGCAGCATGTCGCGGATCGTTTTCGCCTTGGCCTCGGCGTCGGCCTTTTGCGCGCGCGCGGCGGCGAGTTGGGCATTGACCTCGCTGAGCTGCTGCGCGGAAAGCGTGGTATTGTTGGCGCCGACGAGGAGATTGGCCTTAGCGCGGAAGTCCTCGACCTTGGTTTCGGCATCCGCCACTTTCTGCCGCATAGTTTCGATTTCGCCGGCCAGCCATTCACCTGCGCTTTTGGCCTGCTCTTCCTTGGCCTCGCGCTGGCGCAACAGATAACCGTCGGCAATGGCGTTGGCGACTTGCGCCGCGAGCTCGGGATCCTGAGACAGGAAATCGATGTCGATGACTCGCGACTTCTCGACCGGCGTTACGGTCAGTCGATCGTAATATGCGTTGAGCACGCGTTCTTCGGGCGTCATGCTCAACGGGTCTTTGACCAGGCCGAAAAGGCCGAGCACGGCCTTGATCGGCGACACGCCGGTGAGCGTGGGATCGAATTCGGGACGTTCGCCGAGCTTGAGTTTGTCGATCACCTCGCGGGCAAGATCGCGCGACAGGATGATCTGCGCCTGGCTGGTCACCGCCTCCTCATCGACGGCGGTGCGGTTGCTGTTGTCCTTGTCGGCATCCGGCCGCAGATAGATGTTGTCGCGGCCCTCGATAAAGACCCGCGATTCCGAGCGGTATCGCGGCGTCACCACCTGGACCGCGAGAAGCGTCGTCAGCGCGACCAAAATCGTCGGGCGCAGGATTTTCCATTTTTTGAGCCACAACGCCGCGCCGAGGGCCGGCAAATCCAATTCGGCGTCTAACGAGCCTCTTGGGCGGGGCGAGGGCGACGCCACGCTCACTGGGAAACTCCGCGCTACGAACTTACCGATGGATCGCAAAGCCATGGCTGATCACAAACTATTAAGGTTGCTATCCGGTTAAGGCGGCGCGGCCGGGCGCCCTACCGCAGGCTCGACGTCAGGCTTTATTAACCTGCGCGGGTCCTCAATCCCGCTTAACTTTTTGGCATCAAGTCTAGGAATCCCGGCATGGACGATACGCGTCCGATCGATCCGGCCTTCGGCCGGATGACATTCGGCCGCGTGGCGGCGCCGGCCGCGGCGGCGCGCGCGACCGCAGCCGAGCCGCGGCACGCCGCGTTCGCGCCGACCAGCCTGAAGATTTTGCACATCCTGCGGGCGCCGCTTGGCGGACTGTTCCGGCACGTGGTGGACGTCACCCAAGGTCAAATCGAGCGCGGCCATCGCGTCGGCCTTGTCGTCGACTCGATGACCGGCGGCGCGCGCGCGGATGCCATTCTCGCCGAACTCGCGCCGCGGCTTGCGCTCGGCCTCGAGCGCGTTCCAATCACGCGCGAACTGAACCCGCGCGATGTCTATGCACTGTGGCGAATCTCGGGGCGGATCGGCGCCATTGCGCCGGACGTGCTTCACGGCCACGGCGCCAAGGGTGCAGCCCTGGCGCGCCTGACGCCGAGCGCGCCTGACGCGATCCGCGCCTATACGCCGCACGGCGGCTCGCTGGTCTACTGTCCCGGCACGCTGACCGGCGGCTTTTATCGGTCGCTCGAACGAATCCTCAACCCGCTCACCGATCTGTTTCTGTTCGAAAGCAGTTATATTGCCGAACTTTACCGCACCGTGATCGGTCGGCCGCGGGCGATGGTGCGCGTCGTGCGCAACGGCATCGCCGAGATCGAGTTCGAACCGGCAACGCCGGAACCCGATGCCACGGACATCGTGTGCGTGGGCGAACTGCGGCCGGTGAAGGCCATCGACGTGCTGATCGAGGCGCTGGCCATCCTCCAGCACTCCGGCCGCCGCGTGACTGCGACAATCGCGGGCGAAGGGCCGGAGGCGGCAAAACTCCAAGCACAGACAAATCGGTTAGGATTGACCGACCAAATTCGTTTCATCGGTCATTGCCCGGCGCGCAAAGCCTTTACGTTGGGACGAATGCTGGTCATCCCGTCGCGCGCCGAATCGCTGCCGTATGTGGTGCTGGAGGCCGCCGCCGCCGGACTCCCGATCATCGCCACCGATGTCGGCGGCGTGCGGGAAATTTTCGGGCCGCGGTCCACTCAGCTCGTCCCGCCTGACGACATTGCGGCGCTTATCGGCGCAATCACGGCCGCGCTTGACGATCCGCAGCGGCTGCGTTCCGGCGCGCAGGCGCTCATGGCCCGGGTCCGCAACGAGTTTTCGGTGCGCACGATGGTGGAGTGCAATCTCGCCGCCTATCGCGAAGCCATCGCAGCCCGAAAAGTTGCTCAATTCGCATAACCAATTTTTGAAGATTGTTCACTATGTTGGCGGCAAGTAACGGTGCGGGGATTTGGGGCCCCACGCGAACCGGGGAAGATTGTTAACAACTATGTCGGGTCCCGAACAAAGCACGATATTCGAGACGGCTTCGGCGGTGTCGTCGGCGGTAAAGGCGCTGCCGCGCGCCGCCGCGAAAGCATCGGCATCGCGCGCGCTTTCTTCCGCCGCGCTTGCGGTCGCGGCGCAGCGATTTAAGCAGGCCTACTCGCCGATCGTTCTTGCCGGCATCGTCCGCGTGATCGAAGTCTTTCTGGTCGCGACAATCGGCCTTGCGCTCTTTCTTTGGTCCGTTGCGCGTCTTACGGACTCCGCCCACTACTACATCGGCAGCATCATCGGCATTTCGCTGCTCTCTCTGCTGGCGTTCCAGGCCGCCGATATTTATCAGGTCCAGGCCTTCCGCGGCCATGAGAAACAATACATGCGCCTCGCCTCGGCGTGGTCGGTAGTATTTCTGCTCGCCGTGACTATTTCCTACTTTGCGAGAGCGGGCGACGAATTCTCGCGGCCCTGGCTCGGCACCTATTATGTGGTCGGGCTGTTCACGCTGATCGCATTTCGCCGCGCGTTGTTCCTGCTGGTGCGCCGGTGGACGCGGCAGGGTCGCCTCGATCGCCGCACGGTCGTGGTCGGGGCGGACGGCAGCGGCGAAAAGCTCATCACCGCGCTCGCCGCACAACGCGATTCCGACGTGCGCGTCATCGGCGTGTTCGACGATCGCGGCGACGACCGCAGCTCGGCAAGCTGCGGCGGCGTTCCCAAGCTCGGCACGGTCGACAATCTCGTCGAGTTCGCTCGCCACACGCGCGTCGACCTCGTCATTTTCTCGCTGCCGATTTCGGCGGAAACCCGAATCCTGCAGATGCTGAAGAAGCTGTGGGTACTTCCGGTCGACATCCGTCTTTCCGCTCACGCCGACAAACTGCGGTTTCGGCCCCGCTCCTATTCCTATATCGGTCACGTGCCGGTGATCGATATTTTCGACCGGCCAATCGCGGACTGGGACGTCGTGATGAAATGGCTGTTCGACAAGATTATCGGCTCGCTGGTGCTGATTTGCGTCGCGCCGGTCCTGCTTCTGATCGCGCTCGCCATTAAACTCGACAGCAGGGGGCCGATCTTTTTCAAGCAGCGGCGCTACGGCTTTAACAACAAGTTCGTCGAAATCTACAAGTTTCGCTCAATGTATGCGGAACACGCCGACGCCACCGCGAGCAGGCTTGTCACCAAAAACGATCCGCGCGTGACCCGCGTCGGCCGCTTCATTCGCAAGACCAGCCTCGACGAATTGCCGCAACTGTTCAATGTCGTATTCACCGGCAACCTGTCGCTAGTCGGCCCGCGGCCGCACGCCATTTACGCCAAGGCCGCGGACCACCTATACCACGAAGCGGTGGACGGTTACTTCGCGCGGCACCGCGTGAAGCCCGGCATTACCGGCTGGGCTCAGATCAACGGCTGGCGCGGAGAGACCGACAGTCGCGAAAAAATCCTGCGCCGCGTCGAGCACGATCTCTTTTACATCGAAAACTGGTCGATCTTGTTCGACCTTTACATCGTGGCACGGACGCCGTTTGCGCTCATTCGCGGCGAGGGCGCCTATTGATGGACGCCCGCCATCCGGCGACGGCTGTTGCAATCGAGCGGCACGCCGGCAGTTCCTCGGCGTTCGCCGAGCGACTATTGAACTTCGTACTGTTCGTCACGGTTCTTACAAGCGCAGTCGCCTTCATCGAACCGTCGCCGCATGACGTGCTGATGTTCGTGCTGCTGGTCGCCTGCATTGCCGCGCGCGTACCCTTCGATCGCAAGCTCACCCCGCTTTTGCTGTTGTTGGGCGCTTGGATCATCGGCGGACTGCTGTCGCTCGCTCAGGTCGGGGACCAGCCGAAAGCGATCGAATACACCGGAATCTCAGCCTATCTGGCCACCGCAGCCGTCATGTTCGCGTGTTTGTTCAGCGACGGAAATTCGGTGCGTCTCGCTATCCTGCGCCGCGCCTATATCGTGGCGGCTCTGTTCGCCACGGCGGCGGGCTTTATCGGATTTTTTCATCTGTTGCCGGGGTCCACCATCTTTTTGCTCAATGACCGCGTCAGCGCCACATTCAAAGATCCGAATGTCTACGGACCCTTCCTGATTTTTCCGCTGTTATTGCTCATCATCTCGCTGTTCACCCGCGGCGTTAGGCTGTCCCAACTGGCAATGGTGATGACCCTGTTGGGCGGTCTGTTTTTGAGCTTCTCGCGGGGCGCCTGGACGCATTTTGCTGTGTCGGTCATCGTCAGTACCGTGCTTCTGCTCGTGGTCACGCCCGATCCGCGCATGCGCGCCCGCATTGTGCTTCTCAGCGTCGTCGCCGCGGTCGTGGCAAGCCTGCTCGTACTCGCATTGCTGTCGATCGGTTCGGTCCACGACCTGTTCGTAGAGCGCGCGCAGGTCTTCCAGCCCTATGACGTCGGGCCGGGCGGCCGTTTCGGATTACAGGAGCTCGCGCTCGGCGCCATACTCGATCACCCGAACGGCATGGGCCCAAACGCATTCGGCATCATGTACGGCGGGCAGCAGCACGACGTTTATATGCAGGTATTTCTGGACTATGGTTGGCTCGGCGGCTCCGCCTATGCGGCGACGGTTCTCGCTACGTTGGCGTTCGGACTGGGTGCGACATGCGTGCGCACGCCGTGGCAGAACTATCTCATCGCCGCCTATGGCGGCTTCTGCGGCGAAGTCATCGAAGGATTTATCATCGACAGCGATCATTGGCGTCACTTCTTTCTTTTGCTTGGCCTGATCTGGGGGCTCACGGTAGCGACGATCAATCTTCGCCGCCGCCAAGCCTGGGAGGTGACGGGCCGAGAAGGCGTGGCGATGCTTCCGGTCACGCCGTGAGCGATATAATTCGCCGCGCAATTCGCCTGAGATCTTTTTGACGCTGCCGGCTACGGGGAAGCCGCCCCGCGCGCGACCGGAACGGCTTCGTGCTGGCTCGCCACACGGATTGGACCGCGCATCATCGTAATAAATGCGAAAATCGTGCCGATGGTATAGCCGGCGGCGTTGAGCGCCATGAAGCCGACGATATCGAGCTTGAGCCAGATGGCAAGAAAACTCGTGCCGGTCATGGCGACAATGAAAAGCGGGCCAAGCCGCGCCACTTGAGCGAAAAATCCGCAATGCACGAGAACCGAATACGCCACCAGTTTCACCAGATTGACCGACAGCATGATGACCAGAACCGGCAGGATTTCCGCGGGCATATGTGCGGCCGGGCCGAGCAGCAGCGCGAAGAAACGATTGTGCACGAGCGCCAGGACGGAAACGATGCAAATCAAGGGAACGGCGCTGACCGCCAAAGCGAGTAACGTCGCACGAACCAAAGTCGGCGCATCGCGGTCGCTGAAGGCGCGGGTCTGACGCGGAACGAATAAATCCGTCGTCGCGCCATAGATCATTTGGTTGCCGCGGAAAATCTTGTATGCGGTATCGAATATGATGGTCGGCGCGCCGAGGCCATAGGCCCAAGGCACCAAGAAATACGGAAAATTGTATATGTATGTTTCGCTGACGGCATGCACGGTGCTGCTGAGGAGTTGCCGGGCGTTCTTGCGGAAAAACGCGAGCAAATAAACGAGATTGCGCCGGGAACTGCCGCCGAAGGCGCGGCGCTGCCGCAGTTTCGCGATGGCCGCAAGAGCGGCCGCGACCCAGCCGGCGTTGATCAGCAGCAGAAAAGCCATCACCGGCAGTCCAAGCAACAAAGCCAATAGCGCCAAGGCATTCAATGCGCGGCGCGACGCTTCGAGCATTTCGAAGTGAAAATACTCGTCGATGGCGATGCTGATATTGCGCAGCGCGAACCATGGCAGATTGATCGCATTGAACAGGAAAAACAGCGTCAATTCAGTGCTATCGAGCGCCGAATACTTGAAATGCGCCGTAAGGATGAGAAAGCATATCGCCGCCGCAAGCGCCGCAAACATGGAATACAAACCGAACAGGACGGTTGCCTGACCGGCGATCACGCCCAAAGGCTTGTTTTTCAGGAACCGGCGCCGCAGCGTGACGAACATCACTTTCACGACGCCGGCATCGGCCAAATAAAGCGAGTAGCCCAGCGCGGCAACGAAGATGAAGAGCGAAAATCGCTGCGGCGAAAGCACGCGGGCAAACACGAACGTTTGCAGAAGCCCCGCGCCCAAGGTCGCGCCCGCCGTCGAGGCGCGCAATATCATGTAGGGGTAGGAGATGATGCGCTTGGCTGTCATTCAAGCGGTCCGTTCGGCAAACGATCTGACCAGGCTGTCTGGATTTCATCGCATGCAGAAGTGAAAATTGGCTGAACCGACAACCATTCAGCCGGGCCGCGCAATGCCCGCGGCTCTTCGGATAACTTACTGAATTACTTGAATTAACTAACCGACGGTGCGAATGCGCGGCGCGCTCGGCGCAGTCCGCCCGGCGCGCTGATCCGGCGCATGGCGGCCCCAGAAAGTGCTGGTCGGCCGCAAAAACCGCGCGCCCCATTGCTTGACGGCTTCGCCGTCAATGGCGCCGGCGAGTTTTGCGATTTCGGCAAGATCGATGCGTTCGCCGAAATCCTCGATCGACAACGACAGCCGCGCCGGTATGCCGAGGAGCGCCGCGCGCCGCGCGATCAGGGACGGAGTGCCGAGTGCCGCGGCTTCGCGCGGCGGCAGGCCGTAGCCCTCGTATTTGGAGGCGAAAATCACAAAATCGGCCTCCGCCAGCAACTTGAATTTGTCTTCGTTCGACGGTTGCAGCGCACGCACCGCAATGCCGCGCGATTTCAGAAGATTTTCACTCGCCGCATCGATCTTGCCGATCACGGTGAGCCGAAAATTCCGCGTTGAGGAAAAGAAACGATCGAGCGCCCATGCGCCCTTGTAATTGCGCTCGTCCAGAAACATCACCGCGCGACCGTCGCGCTTTACACAGTCGGCCGGCGACACGATCCGCACGGTCTGGTCGACAACCGGAATGTCGTCGTTACGCAGCAATTTGAGCTGGCGCGCGACTGAGCGCGCAAAGCATTGCACGATCGTTGCGCGTTTGATGCAAAGGTATTGATGCAGGCGCGAAAGCAACGAAGGCTGACGGAATTTTGCATCATAAATCCGCTTCCGAAAAATATTCAGATCGTGCACGAACAGCCGGCACTTGATCGGCAGCAACAACGCGCACAAGCACAGGCGCGGCAGCCAGGAGCTGTATAAAACGTCCCAATTGGAAAGCAGCGCGTGCGCGGCGAGCGATGCCACCCAGACCTCGCGCTTCAACAGCCGGGCGCGCTTGGTAATCGCTATGATATGAACTTTGTTGCGGTCTTGATCCGCCAGGATGCGGGAAAAATTCGATTCCGCGCACACCAGAACGTAATTGCTTTCGGCGTCGGCCAGGAGGTTTTTGACGTTGGCCTCGGCGGACGTCGCCAGGCCGAGCGCAGCGGGATCGATCCAGACGAAATCGATGATTTGGAGGGCGGGACGCAGTATGGCGCTCATTGCCGTCGGCTAAAAGCTTTCGCCCGCTCGCGGCACGACGCGATTGACCGGCGCCACGGCTCCCGCCGCGCCGCCGACCTGGAGGCAGAGATCGAGCAAGGTGCGCGCGGTCGCCTGCCAAGTGAAACGCGCGGCGCGCGCGCGGCCCGCGGCGATCAAAGCGTCGCGGCGCGACGGGTCATCGTGGACGACGCGCATTAATCGGGCCAGTTCTTCGACGTCCTCTGCTTGGCATCGGAGAGCCGCATCGCCCGCCATTTCAACCAATGCCGGTTGGTCACTGATGATCACCGGGCAACCGCACGTCATGGCTTCGACTGGCGGCAGACCGAAGCCTTCATAAAATGATGGGAAAACTAGTGCCAGCGCGTGCTCGTACAACGCGCGCAATGCCGAATCCGATACGTAACCGGCATAGCGCACGCCGTCCGAGAGCCTTGCATTATCCGGCCCATTGATCCGGCGCGCGCGAGCGCCAGTGAACACCAAGAGCGTGTTGGGCAATCCGGCTTTGACGAAGGCGGCAAGCAATGTTTCGCCGTTTTTATTGTTGCCCATGCCGACGCAAAGGAAAAACTTGCGATCCGCAAGGCCGAGCCGATCGATGACCGAATTGTCCGCCGCAAACCGGGTAATATGATCGCCGCCCTCGAAACAAACAGGCATGTTCCCGACATCGACGCCGTACCACTTGCCGATCTCGCGGCGGGAAAACTCCGAGACCGTAACCGCGCAGCGGGCCCGCCGGCACAGCCGCGGAATCAAAAAGTTGTAGGCGGCGCGAAAGCGTGCGGCAAATGTCGACGGCCGCGCACGGACGGTGGCATCGTGCACGACAACGATTTGGCGGCGTACCGCGAGAGGGCCGAGCATGCACAGATTGAGCCGCAGTCGGCCGCGGCTATGGAATGGAAATTCCACCTGTTCCCAAAAATAGCCGCCGGCGATCCCGCAACGCCGCATTCGTATATGGCGGAGCGGGAATTCTCTCGCCGCATGGGGAGCGAGAATTTCGATCCGCCCGTCGAGCGCGGCGTATTCCCCGCTATCGATAAGTCCGTCGATTGCCTTGATCACCTCGATGGCAAAGCGCTGCACGCCCACCATGACCTGGGTGAGAAAGCGGCCATTGATGGCAATGTCAGGCGGCATGGAAGGCTTTCCGGCGCAGCAACCGCTCGTCTCGGCGAGCGGCGCCGATCGCATAACTCTGTGAATTGGTTCACGATTTGGTTAGCTCCAGCTCATTAAGATCGCGTTACGGAGTCCCTGCCATTGTTCCCCTTTTAAGGGCCTACTGGAGCCGAATTTCAGCCCATGCACGCTCGTATCGGATCGCTCCCGGACGGCGCGGTAACCGTCGAAAGACCGGCTGAGCGGCTCATCTCGATGCCGTATCTCCTGCTGCGCGCGGCCACGGCCGGCGGCGCCTTCGTC
Organism: uncultured Alphaproteobacteria bacterium; assembly: GCA_963823225.1. Lineage (GTDB taxonomy): Bacteria > Pseudomonadota > Alphaproteobacteria > Rhizobiales > Xanthobacteraceae > BOG-931. The sequence goes on from CAWGKM010000003.1 coordinate 1,482,802, forward strand.
ATGGGCTTTATCCAGACCTTCGTGTTCGCGCGCGTGCTGACGCCGGACCGGTTTTCGCTCTTCATCGTGGTCGGAGGGATCGGCTACACGCTGTGGCTGACCGATCTCGGCCTCGCCAAAATCCTGTTCGTCAATTTGCGCGCCGGTCACCTTGCCGGCAAACCCAACGCGCGGGACGCACGCCAGGCAACCGCCGTGATCTTGTTCTATGTCCTGCTCGGTGTTGTTGCCTCGCTGGCGTGCATCGCGATCCGGTCTGCACAACCATCGGCAACGCTGCGCGATGCCATGGAGTTGGGACTGTTCCTGCTCTACATCACGCTCAACCTCGCCTGGTTTTCGTTGCGCAGCATCAGTATCGCTGTCGACGTCTACATCTTCTACGAAAAGCTCGAACTGACGCGGCGCGTCATCGTCGTCGCAACGATGCTGGCGATGCTGGCCGGGCTGCCGCTCATCGCCTTCCTGATCGGCGCCGACGCGCTGTGGGCGGTACTGCTCGCCTCAGCCGCGGCAAAACTCATACGGCGCGGCGCGTTGGCGGCGCGATTGCGCGGTTTTTTACACGAGCTCATTTCGTTTTACCGGCTGAATAGAGGTTCGATCGTTCGCAGCGGCACAGGCACCTTGAGCGGCGTGTTCGTCGCCACCTTTCCCTACTATTTCGTTCCGATAGCGTTCGGGCTCGGCGCCGCGCCGATCATTCTCGAAGTGACGTTCCGCATTTTTCGCGGCACAAGCGTAATTTATTCCGCCGCCTGCGACCTCACTTTGCCCGGACAGACGCGCGCGCTGGCCACCCACGACGTGAGGCGGCTCGTTCGAACGAGCGTGCTGGCGGTCGGACTTTGCGCCGTGCCTGCCGTCTGTGCCTGCACGATCTTGATTTTCGCAGGCGGGCCGCTTTTCAAGTTCCTATTGCGGTCGGCGGCAACCGTTCCACCGCAAATCATCCCGATCTTGGTGGTGCTGTTGCTGTTCAACGTCGTGCAAATCGTCGCGGAGACGCTGCTCCAGCACACCGGTTATTTCCGCAATTTGGCCCGTGTCGGGGCGCTGGTCGCGGTCGCGATGACCGCTGCCACCGCGCTTGCCGTTGCCGCCAAGTTCGACATCGTCGGGTTTCTCGCCGTCTATACGATCGTCTTCGCCGCCGGAGCGCTATATTTGGCAGCCACCGCGATCATGGGGCCGATCCGCGCCGCGGCGGCCGGAGCGGGCGAAAAGCCGCCGGCGAGCGCGCTATTCACAGCAATCCGCAGCGGATGGCGAGCGCCACAATCCATACCAGTCCGGCAAGGCACAGCGCGCAGAACACCGCCGCCGAACCAAAATCCTTGATACGGCGAATATCGTTGTGCCGCTCGCGCGTAACATGGTCGCCGAGCTTCTCGATCGCCGTATTCAAAAATTCGACGGCGAGCAGGACCAGAACGACGCCGATCATGGCGGTATACCAAGCGGCGCTCGGCGCCAGCACGAGGCCCAAAACCGCGGCCACAACGAGGAACACCACCTCGTCGCGCAGCGCCGGCTCGGTTTTGACGCCGTCGCGGAGCCCGTGCAGCGAATTAATGGTGGCGCTGAAAAGTCGCTTCAAGGTTGATCCGGTGATTGCGACAGTCGGCAGGAGACTTTGGCCACTTTACGGTGCGAATTCGCAAATAGCGAGCGGATGTTGCCCACTAACTTGCCGCCCACTATAGTCGGCCCAATTTCGGAGCGTAGCGCAGCCCGGTTAGCGCACCAGTCTGGGGGACTGGGGGTCGCGAGTTCAAATCTCGCCGCTCCGACCAATCAAACCCGCTCAAATAAGGGCTTCCTGCACGATACCCCGGCGAGCCGCCGCGCACGAAAACCGAACAAAGCGCGGCGAAAGTCTGTGATTGGCGACAAAAAGTCCCGGAATAAATCCAATCGTTCGCGAGTCGTTCACCGCCGCATCTAAGATTTTAGTGCGCTGAAAGACGCGCGCGCACGCGGTGTCACTGTTCGCATTGCACTCGATCCAAGTGTACGCGAAGCACACGATAAAGTGGCTGACATGGAGGACGTTGTGCGGGTCAAGAAGCGAGAACCGCTAATGCATCTGAATGCCTACGCAGTCGATGGCGCTCTGCTTCGCACCGGGTCCGCGAATCTCAGTCCGAGCGGGTTGAAGCAACAAGATAACGATCTCATCATTTTGCGTGATCCAAAGTCTGTCGCACCTTCACCTAGAACTCCTGCAGATAGCCGCGCGGACGTAGTCAGTCCTTGCCATTCGGCAGAGCAAGAATACAAAAGTTCGCCTATTCGTATCGCGGCAGGCACCGAGCGCCGGCGGCTTTGAGACTGTCGCAAAGCTCATTGGCCTGCCCCGCGGTCAAAGGACCGACTTCGACACGGTAATAGGTCCCCTGAGCGCTATCATCGGCGCGGCGAATGACGGCGTCGCGACCTCCCAAAATGTTCGGATATTGCGACTGAAGGCCACGAAAGATCATACGGGCTTCGGCCTCGCTTCGCTGCGACGCCAGTTGCGCGTACAAACCATTGCTGCCCTCGCCGGGCGCCGCCGCCGCCGCTGCCCGCGCCAGGGCCGCGCGGGCTGCTGGGCTGTTGGGGTTAACCGGTACGAACGGGCCGCCAACGCCCGATTGTGCTCCAGAGGAGTGGGAATCGAGCGACGACACTGCTGCCATAGACCCAATGCCTCCAGTTTCGGAAGCCCGGTCAGATGCGCTCGCAGCTGCGCGTTCGCGGGCGGCGGCGCTCTTCTTGGCCTGCAGTTTCTCCTGCCCCGGTGGCGTGGCAACGCCAACAACCTGTGCCGGCGGCGGAAGCTGTAATTGCAGATCGGTACCTGCCACGCTGAGCAAGCCGGAACGTCGCCTTTTTTCCTCGGCTGTCAGGCGAACTGTCAGCGCGCTCATTTGCTCGTCGAATTGTTTCGGCGTGATGAGGTGTTGATCCACTTTCTCCGACGCCTCTTCGCGGGCATTGAGCCACGCGGTGACTAAATCCATATGGGGATAGCTCGCCTCCTCCCACGCGGCGTAAATTTTGGGATTGGAACACTGCGCCGATTCCAAGTAGCTTTTCAGTTCTTTGCGCAACCGGCGCTCGCGGCATTCCTCGATCGCAATGCGGCTTTTTTGCAAAGCGGACTGCATGACTGGTGAGGCAACCGGCGCGCCCGGCACGGTGGCTGGCGCGGGCGCCGCGGGCGCGAGGGATGCGGCGGGCGCCGGGAGCGCTGTGGGAAAGTCGGTCGGGGAGCCATCCTGAGCCAGTGCCGCATAGTTGCAGACTACGAGCCCAAGGACGAAAACAGAAACGTGATGCGCGCGCGACATGACTCTGCTCACTTGTTGAATCATTTCCACGAATAGCGGAACGTTCCCGTCCCGGCCAAACTGTAAGCGTTTTGGCCCAGTTCTGCGTCGAACTTGGCACTCAGCGAGATGCCGTTGGGGTATTGGATTTCAGACATGAGCGAGGCTAGGCCGAGGTTCGCTGGCGGCGTGATGCCGGTCATCGTGAAACTTTGTGTCGGCAGCGAAAGGAACTGCGCAGAAAAACTGTCGTTGCTCCACCAATCGTGAGCATAGCCGGCTCGGCCTCGGAGCCACAGCGTGGAAGCATTATCGAGATGGAAGACCTTTTCCACCCAAGCACCAATTTCCGCGCGCTCGTTGGTTACCGTTTGGCTGGCATAGGACAGCTCGGATCCGGGCGTACCCGACGCGGTGGTTTCGCTGTAGGACGGGGTACGCAGTGCACTTAATACGCCGGCGACATAGGGTGTGACGCCGAAGTCGGGCTCACCAAAGCGATAGCCGCCTTCAAGCCGGCCGGTCGGGCCACCTGCGGTGAAGTTTGCCGTGAGATTCGCGATCGCCGGCGTGGTGATGTTACGATTGGTTTTCATCCAATCCACCGCATAAGCGAGCGCAGCGGAGACATAGGCGGCACCGAAGCGCTGCGAGCCGTAGACCCCGGCCTGGAAGATATCGCTTGTGCCGCCGCCAAGGCTGTCCGACAAGCTCCAACTCGTGCTGCCGCCGCCGAAGGCGAAACCGAGAACCGTGTCAGGCCCGAACCTGAAATCGATGCCGGAGGCAATGCCGCCACCACCACTGATCGCCGTCGGACTTCCGAGACTGCTGTCGCCGGTAAGCCTACTATAGCCGCCATACGCCGACGCCCACACGCTGTGGTTATAATAAGTGTTCAACGAGCGCATCAGCGCGTCGAACGGGTCGTGCGGGGTGACGAAATCGTAGAGCGCCTGCGCCTCCGGCGTTTGCGGTGTTTCAGGCGCAAAACCCAATGCCGAACCGAAGCCGCCCGGTGTACCACCAAGGGAGCCGAAGTTCCGGCCGGTCAGCGTCGTCGAGAACGAGTTCTGCATGCTCGCGAGCGATAGCGTGCCGCCGGAGTTGACGACACCCGACGGCGCAATAGGTTGTGCCTTTGTGAAGGTCGCGTCGACGACGGTATTCGAGTTAGACTCGCTCAACGCTACGGTGTATCCGCCCAAAACCGACACCGTTCCAAACGTCCCCGCGATGGGTTTAGTTGACGTAAGAATGGGATACGGCGTCCCCACCAAAGCCTTGGTGGCCGATATCGTCACGCTCGCCTTTGCCAAAGTGGCCGTGCCGTTTACGTTCGTCGTCGTGTAGTTGCTGCCATTGACGGTCACCATGTAAGTGGCAGCCGTTGCAAGTGTCAGGCTGCCATTGATGGTCAGGGTCTGTGCGGCTGTGGGAGTGCTGCCGGTGCCAACCGCAAGCGTGCCCGCGCCGGGCCTCAACGTGCCCGCGCCGATGAAGTTCACACTGGGGACGAAGCCAATCCCAGACAAGATACCGGTCGAAGGAATAGTCACACCGCTTGATGAGCTGATGTCGCCGGTCACCGACAGAGTGCCGGCGTTGATCGTGGTCGCGCCCGTGTAGCTGCTGGTTGCCGAGAGAGTAGTTGTGCCGGTACCGTTTTGCGAGAATGCACCTGTGCCGGAGATAACGCCGCCAAAGGTGTAGCTATCGGAGCGATCGATGGCGAAGGTGCCATTATCGGTGACGTTACCGGCAATTGTGCCGGCGGCGGCGCCATTGCCGAGCTGCAACGTGCCGCCGTTGATGTTGGTGCCGCCGGTATAAGTGTTGTTGCCCAACAGCGTCAGTGTGCCGCTACCGGTTTTGGTGAATGCCGTGGTGCTAGTTCCGTCCTGAATAATGCCGCTGAATATTGTGCTATTGTTGTTACCTTCTGTCAGCGTCGCAGGGCTGGCTGTACCGCTATTCGTCACCGTGCCGGCGCCTGCCAGCGAAGCAATCGTTTGGCTGTAACCGCCGAGATCGAGGAACGCGTTCGCGACGATCGTGGCAGCGCTGTTCGGACTGAAGGTGTTCGTGGCGCCGCCAATAAGTGTGGCGCCGCTCTCAACTGTAGTCGCGCCGCTATAGGTATTGGCGCCGGACAGCATCTCGGTGCCGCCCTGTACCGTTAGCCCACCGGCTCCCGTAATGGCTCCGGCAAATGTGTCACTTGCCGCAGTCACGGTGAGGGTTTCGCTGCCCAACAGCACTGCGGCGTTAGAGTTCGTTCCGGCCAGAGATTTGATCGAGCTGCCTGCCGAGGTTACAGAAATATCGAAATCGCCATTATTGATGACCTTGCTCGAACTGCTGATGTTACTGGTCCCCACCAGACCCAACGTGGCGTTGTTATTGATGGTCGTTACGCCGGTGTAGTTATTAGTGCTGTCCAGCTGTAGGATGCCGCCAGCGATTGTCAGGCCACCGGCACCTTTGATCGTGCCGGCGTAGTTGTTCGCACCATGCGTAGTCGCGGTGGTGATCGTTAGAGTTTGGCTGCCAAGATTGATTGTGCCACCGCTGGAGCCCGCTAGGTCTGTGATAGAGGTGCCCGAGGTCGCCGAAATATCGAAGGTTGCGCTTGCGGCACCGGTGCCGACCGTCACCAGGCTCGAGGCAGCAATTGAACCGGAACCTGATAGTGCCAGCGTGCCGGCCGAGATCGTGGTGCCGCCGGTATAGGTGTTGTCGCCCGCGAGCGTGACCGTTCCCGGAGTGGTCTTGTTCAGCGCCCCGTTGCCGGCCAGCACCGCGCTGATCGAGCCCGATTGAACGCCGAACGAACTGCTCGACAGCGAACCGCCACCCGCGCTGTCTTCGATCGTGCCGCTCGATAGCGTCAGAGCGGCGGTCGTCTGCGTCGTGCCGCCAAGGTCGAGCGTGCCGCCCGACACCGCCAGCGTCCCCGTCGTCGCGCCCAATGTGCCCGTGCCAGACAGCGCCAACGTCCCCGCCGACACGGTGGTGCCGCCGGTATAGGTGTTGTCGCCCGACAGCGTGACCGTTCCCGAAGTGGTCTTGCTCAGCGCCCCGTTGCCGGCCAGCACCGCACTGATCGAGCCCGATTGAACGCCGAACGAACTGCTCGACAGCGCGCCGCCGCCGGCAATGTCTTCGATCGTGCCGGCCGATAGCGTCAGAGCGCCGGTCGTCTGCGTCGTGCCGTTAAGGTCGAGGGTGCCGCCGGACACTGCCAGCGTCCCCGTCGTCGCGCCCAATGTGCCCGCGCCGGTCAGTTGCAGGGTGCCGGCGGAAACCACCGTGCCGCCCGAATAGCTGTTGGCGGCAGAGAGAATGACCGTGCCGGTGGCGGTGCTGTCGGCGATCGTCAGCTCGCCCTTACCGTTGCCATCGCCAATGCTGCCGGAGAGGGTGAAGGTATTACCGTTCGAATCGATGGTGCCGCCGGTCGTGTTGATTTGCGCGGCATTGGCGATTGTGTAGTTGCCGCCCGCCTGCAGCGTGCCGCCGTCGAATGTCAGCGTTCCGGTGCCGATCGCGGACGACGCAATGCCATTGCTCGGAATACCTGAGATGTACGTCGTATCGACGCCGACCTGCAATATGCCGGAGGACAGAGTGGTGCCGCCCGTATATGTGTTGGCGCCGGCGAGGACGAGGGTACCCGCGCCTTTCATCTCGACGACGCCGGCAGGGGCGCCGTCGGAAATCACGCCAGTGATGGTCTGCGTGGTGTTGGCCGGCGGGGTGAAAATCGGGTCGCCGGAGATTGTAATGTTGTTGGCGATGGTGAAATTGGCCGTGTTGAGGAACGACAGCGTCGTACCGGCAGCGAGCGAGAGGTTATTGGTGCCGAGCGCGCTGTTGTTGCCGATGACCAGCGTACCGGCATTGACCGTCGTGCCGCCGGTATAGGTATTGGCCCCGGACAGCGTCAGCGTGTTGCCGGCGCCGGCCATGACCAGCGATCCGCCGGTCGCGCCACTGGCGTTGCATAGAGTACCGCCAGCGCCGCAATCGGAGATGATGCCGCTGAAGCTGCCGCCATTGACGGTCAGCGCATTGCCGCCGAGATAGATGTTGCTGCTGCCATCCGGGATCGCCGATCCGTCCTGGATCGAGGCGACCGTCGTGCCGCCGTTGGTCAATCCGGAGATATCGAAGGTCGCGCTGTTGTAAATGGTCAGGCCGCTCGACGCGCTGATGTCGCCGCTGGTGGTGCCGTTCGACGCCAGCGCCAGCGTGCCGGAGCTGATCGTGGTCGAGCCGGTGTAGGCGTTGACATTGTAGAGCGTCAGCGTGCCGCTGCCGGCCATGACCAGCGATCCGCCGGTCGCGCCACTGGCGTTGCATAGAGTACCGCCAGCGCCGCAATCGGAGATGATGCCGCTGAAGCTGCCGCCGTTGACGGTCAGCGCGTTGCTGCCGAGATAGATGTTGCTGCTGCCATCCGGGATCGCCGATCCGTCCTGGATCGAGGCGACCGTCGTGCCGCCGTTGGTCAATCCGGAGATATCGAAGGTCGCGCTGTTGTAGATGGTCAGGCCGCTCGACGCGCTGATGTCGCCGCTGGTGGTGCCGTTCGACGCCAGCGCCAGCGTGCCGGCGCTGATCGTCGTCGAGCCGGTGTAAGCGTTGACATTGTAGAGCGTCAGCGTGCCGGAGCCGGCCATGACCAGCGATCCGCCGGTCGCGCCACTGGCGTTGCATAGAGTACCGCCAGCGCCGCAATCGGAGATGACGCCGCTGAAGCTGCCGCCGTTGACGGTCAGCGCGTTGCTGCCGAGATAGATGTTCTTGCTGCCATTCGGGATCGCCGATCCGTCCTGGATCGAGGCGACCGTCGTGCTACCGCTCGTCAGCCCGGAGATGTCGAAGGTCGCGCTGTTGTAGATGGTCAGGCCGCTCGACGCGCTGATGTCGCCGCTGGTGGTGCCGTTCGACGCTAGCGCCAGCGTGCCGGCGCTGATCGTGGTCGAGCCGGTATAGGCCTCGGTGTTGTAGAGCGTCAGCGTGCCGCTGCCGGCCATGACCAGCGATCCGCCGGTGACTGGGTTGCCGCTCGCAATCGAAGCTTGGCATGCGGTGTTGCCGGCGCCGCAGTCGGAAATGACGCCGCTGAAGCTGCCGCCATTGACGGTCAGCGTGTCGCTGCCGAGATAGATCGAGCCGCCGCCGTTGGCACCATCGTTGATCGAGCCGGCGTTGATGTTGCCGTCGCCGTTCGGGCCGCTGCTACCGGAGAAATCGACCACGCCGCCGGTATCGGTGTTGAAAGTGGCGTTGCCGCCGGTGCTGTTGTCGAAAAATTGCGTCAAGCCGCCGTTGTTGGTGTTGATCGTCGCCGAGCCGGCGGTGGTCGAGGCGTAAAAATTCGTCGTGCCGCCGCTGTTATTGGCGATGGTCGCGGTGTTGGCGCTGGCCGTGTCGGTACCGCCCAGCATGCCAAAGTTTGTTGTGCCGCCGCTGTTATTGGTAATGCCGGCATCGCCTGCCGTGGCTGTGTTGGTAAATGTCAGAGTACCGGTACCGCTGCCGCCGACACTGAATTGCGGCGGATTAGACGAAATGTCATTGATGCCGCTGGCGTTCAGCGTCAGCGAGTTTCCGCTGTTGATGTTGAAGGTATAAGCCGGCGCGGCGGCAAGGAACGTCATGCCGCCGGCGGTCGCTTGGGTATTGACGGCGACGGTCGTGGGCGCCGAATTACTTTCGAACGTTGGAAGAGTGTTCGCTGGTTTTGAATCGGTCGCTGTCGGGACCGAACCCCCGGACCAATTCGTAGCAGTGTTCCAGTTGGCGTCGGTCGTTCCCTGCCAGATGGTGCCGGTGAGCAATTGCAAGGTCACTACGACGTCGTTCGAGTTGACGGTGGCCTTCGCCGCATAAGCGCCGAAGCCGGCGCCGTCGACCGTGATGGGCGTCGCGAACGTCCCGCTCACGCCAGTGTTCGTGGTGAGGATGGTGAACTGTTCGCCTTGGACGAAGCTGCCCCCCGTCACGTCCAGCGTGAGCGTCGCCCCGCCAAGCGCGGCGGTGGTGGCGACGCTCGTCGTGCTGTAATTGCTGCCGTTGATCGTGACCATGTAGTCGGCGGCGGACGACAGCATGAGACTGCCGTTGATGGTCAGCGTCTGTGCGACTGCCGGAGCGCCTGTTCCCGTCGTGAGCGAGCCTATGCCGGCCTGCAGCGTGCCGCCGCTCGCGACCGTCACGCTTCCGACATTGCCTGTACCCGACAATGTGCCGCCCGAATTGACCGCTACGGCGCTCGATGAGCTGAGCGCGCCGGTCACCGCCAGATTGCCGCCGTTGATGGTCGTCGCGCCAAGATAGCGACTGGTGCCGGACAGAGTTTCGGTGCCAGCCGTGAGTGTCAGCCCGCCAGTATCGCCGCCGGTAGTGCCAATCGCACCGGCGAAGGTGTCATTTGCATTGGTAAGCGTGAGCGTTCGGGCGCCGAGCGCCACTAGACCGGTGTTGGCTCCGGCAAGGGATGTGATCGAAGTGCCGGGGTTCGATGTGACGGAAATGTCGAAAGTGCCATTGTCGATGACTTTGCTTGAATTGCCGATGCTGCCGGCACCGACTAGGCCCAGCGTGGCGCCGCTGTTGATGGTCGTTGTGCCGGTATAGCCGGTATTGCTGCCACCCAGCACCTGATCGCCGCCCGAGACCGTCAGGCCGCCGCTGCCATTGATCGCGCCGGGGTACCAGTGATTGGACGTTGCGTTGGTGATGGTCAGCGTCTGGGTGTCGAGATTGACCGATCCATTAGTGGTGCCCGCGAGGCCGGTGATCGACGTGCCCGAGGTGCCGGAAATATCGAACGTCGCGCTGCCGGACGCGGCACCGACCGTGACCAAGCTCGAGTCCGCGATCGAGCCGGAGCCCGTGAGTTTCAGCGTGCCGCCGCTGATCGTCGTTGCGCCGGTGTAGGTGTTGCTGCCTTGTACCGTCGTCGTGCCGCTTGACGCCGTTACCGTCGTCGTGCCGGCAATCCCATTGATCGTGCCGCCGGTCGAGGCGATGCCGTTCGTGCTGGTCAGTGTGCCATTCTGGATCGTGCCGCCGGCGAGATTGACTGTGTTGATGCTCTGCGCGAAGCCGCCGAGATCGACAATGCCACTATTAATCGTTGTCGCACTCGCCGCGCTGAACGTATTCGCCGCGTTGCCGGTCAGCGTTCCGCCATTGACCGTCGTGCCGCCGGTATAGCCGTTGCTGCTGTTGAGCGTCATCAGCGTCGTCGTGCCGCTCGACACTGTGACGGCCGTGCCGCCATTGATACCGTTGATCGTGCCGCCGGTCGAGGTGATGCCGTTCGTGCTGGTCAGTGTGCCATTCTGGATCGTGCCGCCGGCGAGATTGACTGTGTTGATGCTCTGCGCGAAGCCGCCGAGATCGACAAAGCCGCTGTTGATCGCGATCACGCTCGCCGCGCTGAACGTATTCGCCGCGTTGCCGGTCAGCGTTCCACCATTGACCGTCGTCGCGCCGGTATAGCCGTTGCTGCTCTTGAGCGTCGTCGCGCCGCTCGCCACTATGACCGCCGTGCCGCCATTGATGCCGTTGATCGTGCCGCCGGTCGAGGTGATGCCGTTCGTGCTCGTCAATGCGCCGTTCTGGATCGTGCCGCCGGCGAGATGGACTGTGTTGATCGTCTGCGCGAAGCCGCCGAGATCGACAATGCTGCCAATCGTCGTCGCGCTAGCGGCGCTGAACGTATTCGCAGCCCCGCCGGCCAGCGTGCCGCCCGAGATCAGCGTGCCGCCCGAGTAGCTGTTGGCGCCCGACAGCGTCTGCGTGCCGCCCGGAGCATTGAGCGTCAGTCCGCCGGCGCCGTTGATCGCGCCGGCGAAGCTGCCGCCGCTGCCGGTGATCGTCAGCGTGTCGTTGTTGCCGAGCGTAACGATGCCTTGGCTGTTCCCGGACAGGCTGACGATCGAGGGGGCCGCGATGCCGGAAACATCGAAAGTCGCGCTGGTGCCGCTGGTGCCGACCGTGACCGAGCTTGAATCCGCGATCGAACCGGAGCCCGTAAGCTTCAGCATGCCGCCATTGATCGTCGTGCCGCCGCTATACGTGTTGGCATTGCTCAGCGTCAGGACGCCGCCGGCAAGCGCCAGTGCGGTCGTCACGTTGGGGACGCTGCCGTTGACGATGGCGCCGCTGAATATGCCGCCGTCGTTGACCGTCAGAAGCGCAGTCGCCGGCGTTGCGACACCCGTTGGATTGGTCAGGTTGGTGACCGTGCCGGAGCCCAGGAGGTAAGCGATCGTCTGGTTCACGCTGCCGAGGTCGAGCGTGCCATTAGCGGTCACCCCGCTATTGATGCTGAACGTGTTAGCCGCGCCGGCAGCGAGCGTGCCTGCGTTTATCATCGTCGCGCCCGAATAGGCGTTGCTGCCCTCAAGCGTGGTCATGCCGCTCAACAGCGTCACCGAAGTGCCGCCAGCGATCCCATTGATGGTGCCGCCGGTCGAGGTGATGCCGTTCGTGCTCGTTAATGCGCCGTTCTGGAGCGTGCCGCCGGAGAGGTCCACCGTATTGATGGTCTGCGCGACGCCGCCCAGATCGACAATACCGCCATTGATCGTCGTCGTGCTCCCGGCGCTGAACGTATTCGCCGCGTTGCCAGTCAGCGTCCCGCCATTGATCTCCGTCGCGCCGCTGTAGCCGTTGGTGCCCTGGAGCGTCGTGGTGCCGCTCGACACCGTCAGTGCCGTGCCGCCACTGATGCCGCTGATCGTGCCGCCGGTCGAGGTGATGCCGTTCGTGCTGGTCAATGCGCCGTTCTGGAGCGTGCCGCCGGAGAGATCCACGGTATTGATGCTCTGCGCAAAACCGCCGAGATCGAGCGTGCCACCACTATTAATCGTGGTCAGGCTCGCCGCGCTGAAAGTATCCGTCGCCCCGCCTTTCAACGTCCCGCCGGTGATCGTCGTCGTGCCGGTATAGGTGTTGCCGCCCGATAGCGTCGTCGTACCGCCCGAAATCGCAAGACTGCCGCCGCTGCCGTCGATTTCGCCGGCAAAACTCTTGGTGGGATCGCCCGCTGTAATGGTCAGCGTGTTCGAGCCGAGCTTGATCTGACCGCCGCTGCCCTCGATCGCGGCAGCGGTGAGGTTACTATTGCTGGTGCCGGAGAAGTCGACGATGCCGGTGCCATTGACGATGAAGGTGGCGCTGCCGCCGTTGGCGGTGCCGGTAAATTGCGTCAACCCGCCGGTGTTTGTGGTGACGTTAGCCGAACCGGCGGTGCTGGAATTGGCGAATGTCGTCGTGCCGCCGGTGCCGCCACTGTCGCTGTTGATAATAATGGCGTCGCCGGCCGTGGCCGAGCTCTGGAATTGCAGGGCGCCCGAAGCGCCGTCGACATTAAACGTGGGCGCGTGGCCCGAACTGTCGGTGATGCCGGTTCCGGCGACGATCAGCGAGTTTGATCCGTTGATGTTGAAGGTGAACGGCCCGCCGGAACTGAACTGCATCGTGCCGACCGTGATGGCCGCATCGACGGTGACGGTGGTCTTCGCTGCTGTATTGTTGAAAACGGCCACGGCGCTTATACTGTTCGGCACCGGCGAGCCATTCCAGTTGGCAGTGCCACCACCGTTCCAGGCCGATGAGGCAGTACCGCTCCAGATCGTGCCCGAACTTAAGTCCAGAACGACGCTGTTTGAGTTGTAAACCAGGATCGGCACAAGGCCATTGAAGCTGCCACTGACAGTGATCCCACCGAAACTGCCGGTCACGCTGCTCGCGGTGAGGACCGTGTATTTGTCCGATGTCGTGTAGGTGCCACCTGCATTCGCCGTGACGGTGAAATTTCCGCCAAGCGAGGCGCTGCCGGTGACGATGGTGGTGCTGTTACTGCCGCTGGTGGGGTTAACAGTGACCGCGTAGTTGGAAAGCGCCGACGTAATCGAGAGAGTCCCGTTGATGGTGAGCGGACTGCCGATCGTGCCCGGCGACAGCGTGCCGCCGTTGAGTGTCACGGTTGGAACGTGGCCGGTGCCCGAGAGCGTGCCGCCCGCGACCGTGACACCGCTCGAGGTGCTGATATCGCCGGTCACCGACAGCCTGCCGGCATTGACCGTCGTCGCGCCGGTATAGGTGCTGGTGTTGCTGAGCGTCAGCGTGCCGCCGCCGTCCATGGTCAGGGCGCCACCGGTATTGGGTGGACCGAAGCTCGCGGGCGAGCCGCCGTCGTGGATGACGCCGCCGAAGGTCGCGTTTGAATTTAGGGTGACGTCGAGAATGTTGCCGCCGAGATAGATGTCGCCGCCGCTGCCGCTGATCGACTTCACCTGCGCCGTCGCCGGCACATTATTGTCGCTGTTGTCGAACGCTTGGAGCTGCGAAATATCGAACGCGCCGCCGGCACTGAGCGTCACGCCGCTCGATGCACTGACGTCGCCATTCGCGACGATCGACGCCTGGCTATTGCAGAATGAGTTGCTGCAATTCGACTGCAGCAGCAGCGTGCCGCTGCTGATCGTGGTGGCGCCGGTGTAGGTTTCCGCGTTGGACAGCGTGAGCGTGCCGCTGGCCAGCTTCAGCGAGCCAAGTAAGCCGCCGCCGAGGCCGCCATCCTGAATGACGCCGCTGAAATAGCTGCCGTTGTTGTTACCGATGCCCGAGCCACTGATAATGAGATTTTTGCTGCCGAGGGCGATTGTGCCGCCGGTGCTGCCATTGCCGGTGCCAATATCGTTGATCGATTGAAGCATCGCGCTGGTACCGCTCACCTGCGAGATGTCGAGAGTTCGCGCCGGGCGCAATGGCGACGCCGGACGACGCGCTGATATCGCCGTTGCCGGACAGCGCCAGCGTGCCGCCGGCCACGGCGGTGATGCCGGTATAGGTATTAACCCCGCTCAGCACCTCGGTGCCGGTCGGCGGGGTGCCGCTGCCGTTGCCGCCGTTTATGACCAGCCCGATGCCACCGGGAATGAAGTTGCCGTTCGAGGACTCCGTGCCGAGCGACGGCGTAAATCCCGAGATGACGCCGCCGAAATTCGATGTGCCAGAGCCAGCAACATTCACCACCAGCGTGGCGCCGTTGGGATCGGTGGCGGTGCCGCCGAGCTTGACCGCGCCGCTGCCTTGCAACGAATTGATCGCGGTGCCGAAAAAGTTCGGGACGCCGCCGCTGCCACCACCGCCACCGCCGCCGCCGCCACCGCCGCCGCCGCCGCCAAAATTGTTCGCCACTTGGGAGAGGTCGAGCGTCCCGTTTACTTTGACCGCGCTCGAACCGCCGATGCTGCCCTGGAGACCCGTGAGCGCCAGGGTCGCGCCCGAGTCGATCGTCGTCAGGCCGGTATAGGTGTTGAGCCCCGCCAGGGTCTGCGTGCCGCCCGCAATCGTCAGGTTGCCGCCGCTGCCGACGCTTATACCGCTGTCGGCGATGACGCCGGAAAACGGTATCGCGGGATTGCCATTAGTAATCGTCAACGTCTGGCTGGAGCCGCCGAGCACCACATTGCCGGCTTGGCCCGCGGCGCTGTCCGCCAGCGTCTTGATTGATGCCCCAGTATTGGTCTGCGAAATATCGAAGGTGCCGCCGCTGGCAATCGCCACGCTGCTCGAATTAGCAATCGAGCCCGAACCCGTCAGCGCCAGTGTCGCGGTGGGATTGGGGTTAAAAAGTGACACCGCGGGTACGATCGTCGTCGCGCCGCTATAGGTGTTTGGCCCCGAGAGCGTCGTCGTGCCGCCGGTAATATCAAGGGCGCCCGTCCCGGCGTTACCGCTGATCACGCCGGCAAAATTCAGGTTGGTGGCAGTGCCCGCGGTGATGGTCAGCGTGTTGGCGCCGAGATTGATCTGAGCACCCGCCCCGGTCCCCTCAATCGCGCCGGCAGAGATGTTCCCGCCGGAAAGATTGACAATGCCGGTGCCATTGGTGACGAGGATGGCATTGCCGCCGGTGCTGCTATTTAAGAATGTCGTCGTGCCGCCGCTGTTGGTGGTGATCGTCGCATTGCCGCCAGTGCTGTTGCCGGAAAATGTCGTTGCGGCCCCGTTGACGATGGCCGCATTGCCCGCCGTGCTATTGGCGGAAAATGCGATTGCACCCCCGCTATTGTTGTTAATGATGGCGTCGCCGGCGCTGGCTGAGTTCTGGAAATTCAGCGTGCCGGCGCTTGCGCCGCCGACGTTAATTGTGGGCTTGTTGGATGAATTGTCGTCGATGCCAATTGCATTGTTGCCGCTGAAGATCAGCGAGTTCGTCCCGTTAATGTTGAAGGTGTAGGCCGGTGCGCCGGACGTGAACAACATCGTGCCGATGGTCGCGTTTCCCGGCTTGATATTGACGGTTGTGATTGGTGCGCTGCCGAACGTCGCCACGTCCGTCGGCGCCGATCCCGATTGACTGTTCCAGTTGCCGTTAGTGTTCCATTCCGAATTCACGCCGCCGGTCCAGCTCGTGCCGGCGGTTAGGCCCAAGAGAACACTACTTGAGGTGTAACTGAGAACCGGCGCAAAATTGCCGAAGCTGCCCGCGACATTGAGACCTGAGAATTTCGTGCCTATACCACCAGTCGCGGTGAGGATGGTGTATGGGGTTGAGGTAGAGAACTCGCTGCCGTTATTCGTTCCCAGGGCGGTAAAGGTGCCCCCAAGGTTGGCGGTGCCACCGACCTGGGTCGGGGTAAAGCTCGCGGTGCTGCCGGTGACTGAAGACACTGCCACATAATTGGAGGCGGTATTCAGGTTTAGATTGCCGGAGACGGTAAGCTGAGTGCCGGTGCCGCCCCCAGGCTCCAGCGTGCCGCCATTCATGATGGTGGTCGAACCCACCGTGCCGGTGCCGCTCAGCGCGCCGCCGGAATTCACCGTGACCGCGCTCGTGATCGAACCGTTGACTTGCAGGAAGCCGGCGTTGACCGTCGTCGCGCCCGTATAGGTGCTGGCGCCGGTGAGATTGGTTGCGCCGGGACCGTTCTGCACGAAAGCGCCGCTGCCGGAGATTGCCTTGTTGATGGTGACGATATCGGAATGGTCGAAGACCGCGGTGCCATTGTCGATGACGGCACCTTTGATTAAGCCACCGGCGCCGCCATTGCCGAGCTGCAGCGTCGCTCCGCTGTTGATCGTCGTGCCGCCTTCATAAGTGTTGCTGCCGGTCAGGATGAGCGTGCCACTGCCGGACAAAGCCAGCGCCGTCGTGGCGCTGGTGCCGTCCTGAATCACGCCCGAGAACGTCGAGGTCGCGTTGCCGGTGATGGTCAAGGTCTGGGTGCCGCTGGCACCGCTATTGGTCACTATGTCCGAGCCCGAACTCGAGCCCGGCAGCACCGCGTTGCCGTCCTCCAGCGACTTGATTTGCTGATTGAAGCCGCCGAGATCGAACGTGCCGCCGCCGAGAACAACGACGGCGTTACTGTTGCTGAATGCGTCCGCCTTGCCGGCGGTCAGGGTGACAGTAGGGCAAGAAGGCGAGCCGCAATTGCTGTTGCCGGCAATAACCGTGTCGCCGGCATAGGACAGCGCGCCGCTGAGCGTGAGCTGGCTGTTGCTGGGGTTATTGCTGCCGCTCATGATCAGCGAGCTCAGCGAGCCGCTGCCCTGAATGGCGCCGCTGAATATCGAAGTTCCCGTCTGAGAGATTTGCAGCGAGTTGACGCCAAGATTGATCGTGCCGGTTCCGGCCGCGAGTGTTTGGATACCGGTTCCCGTGATCGTCGTCAGCGGGACACCGGGGATGGGGCCCTTCACCTGCGAGATGTCGAAGGTCGTTCCGCTCCCCAGCGCAAGGCTGCCCGAACTGCCGATGCTGCCCTGGCCGGTGAGGATAAGTTTGCTGCCGTTGCTGAGCGTCGTCGCCCCGGAATAGCCCTGGACGCCGGACAGCGTCAGCGTGCCGCCGTTGACGGTCAATGCCGTGAACGAAAGCTGCTGTCCCGAGTTGTCGCTGATGTAACCGTCTTGGATACTGCCGGCAAACGTGCCGCCCTGGTTGATCGTCAAAACGGCGGGGGGGGCCGCAGTTGTGAAGCCGTTTGTGGCGTCGGTCGGATCGCTAAAGTTGGTGATGATGCCCGAGCCGGCCAGCGATTTTATCGTCTGGTTCGTGAGGCCGAGATCGATCGTGCCGTTGTCGGTGACCGCGCTACTGGCGCTGAACGCATTGGCAGCCAAGGCACCCAGTGTTGCCCCGCTGCTGATCGTGGTCGTGCCGGAGTAGGTGCCGGTCGTGCCGAGCGCGAGTTCTCCGGCGTTGAGCGTAATACCTCCATTGCCGGTGATGGTGCCGTCTGACAAACTGATAAAATTGAAAGAGTTGTCGGTGATACTCGAATTGACGCTCAGCGTGTGGCCGCCGAGATCGAAGAAATAGTTGCTCGATCCGGTGTTGATTAGAATCGTGCCGATCGATGTCGAAGACTGAGAAAAGGTTACGTTGGTCTGGGTTGACGTGCCGAAGCTCGCAGTGGCCGTCGGTACGTTACTGGTCGACCAGTTCCCGTTGGTATTCCAATCGGTGGACGTATTGCCCGTCCAGGTGTCTTGAGCGTGCGCCGACACCGCGGCGATCGAAGCGGCAATGAGAACGGCGAGAAACGCCGGCCACCGGATGGAACCGCCGCAAGCCCGTTCAGATCGTTTCGGGTCGAAACCAGCAATGCTGCGCCGCGCCACCAAACGCGGCGAACTCTGCCGACGCACGGTTGAAAACCGGCGCGCAATGGTTGAGGCACGAACCGACACACACGCCCCCAAGCCCTATGTTTAAGAGTATCTTAATGGCACGCACACGGCCCATGGGTTGATACATGTCAAACTGGCTATCGGCCGGCTTGGTTAAGACGGTATTGTTTCTTTAAATCAATGAGTTAATTCCAGCGCCGGCAGCGCGCGACAAACGTTTCTAGCTGCTGTGTTGTTTCCGGGTAACAGGGTGTCTTGATCGCGGGGCCATTGTGGGCTGGAGCGGGCGCGCCGAGCATTTGAGGTAGCGACCCGGTTTTGGGTTCGCGCCATCGCACGAGACCACAAGATGAGTCGGCATGGCGAGCAACCTCAAGCTGGTGCAGCGGGCGCTCAATCGCGCCAACATCAAGACGACGACGCGCTACGCGCATGTTCTCGACGCGGAGGTCGCCGACGCCCTGGAAAAGGTGCAGTCCCGGAAAAAGTCCCGGAGTGCCGTATCGAAGGCGAGCTAGGCCGTGTACTCATAAAATCCGGCCCAATGTCCGCTTCAGTCCGAAAGCGACCGAATTGCCGCGCGGCAGCGAAATGACGCGATGGGCCAACAACTGCCTCGTGCACTGCAACAAATTCAGTGATACGCAGCGGTGTCATATGATTGAAGCCCGAACCTCCAGCGTCATCTTTTCCAAATGACGATCCTCGCGCAAATCACCTCTGAGGACGTGCTGGACAGCGCCTAACATTAGCTTTGTCGGCGGCGGCAGGATTATTCGGCTAACGCAGACGTATGGCCGCTCCGCCAACCGGGCCGGTCGGAGACGACGGTGCAACTATTAGAGGGCGCGGCGGCGGGCGATGCAAGGCCAAGTTTGGTCCAGGCCGGGCTATGCCTTGCAGGGCGAATAGCGAGTTGCCCGGAACACTTACTCCATTATATCTCCGTCGTGGCCGGCTGAACAGGGTGCGAGCGGGCACCGCGAGCGCGGCGGGAGAACAGCACTGCGTGGGGTGTGTCTTTCGCGTCACAAGACGCCAGAAAAGCATCTCTATGAACATTGAGCGTGTGGCTAGACGCGCCGCACGGCTGAGTTTCGCGGTATGGTCTCGTGGGATGCGTAGATTCTGACGAATCGCGCTGCGCTGAAAATTTGGCGGCCGGCGCGCACTTTTGGGGATATCATGACGAAGCGAAGGTCAAATGGTTGGCACAGAAGCGGACGCATCATCGGCGCGGGTTTGGCGATATTGGGTGCGTTCACCGTCGTTATTGCAGATTCAAATACAACTCCGGCCTGGGCAATAAACGGCTCCCAAGCCGCGAAGATATGGGGTCCAGGGGCTTTAAATTTGAGTGATTATCAGCTCGGTGAGCTACTTGAAGTTCAAGCCAGATACGGGTTATCTGACGCGGCTATGTCGCTGCTCATCAACACCGGTAACCCCGGAGATCTTGGCTCCTCAGGGGGCTCGCCCAAATTGCCTTACCAAACTTACCGCGAGCACCTAGTGGATGGAATCTAACACTTGGTGCCCGCGTCTGACAGCCTGGATAATTTTGTCGGGATCAGCAGTCCAAGTGAAGGGTTTGGGTTCGGCATTATGTTCGATAACGAAGCGATTGATGGCGGCCTGCAAGTCGACGACCGATAGGAAGGTACCGCGCTTCAATCGCCGCTTTGTGAGCTTGGCGAAGAAGCCCTCGACGGCGTTGAGCCAGGATGCCGATGTGGGCGTGAAGTGGAAGGTCCAGCGGGGATGCCGAGCCAGCCATTGGCGCACCTTCGGATGCTTGTGAGTTGCGTAGTTGTCGACGATAGCGTGGATTTCCTTTCGCGCCGGCACCTGCGCCTCGACGGCGTTGAGGAAGCGGATGAACTCCTGGTGCCGGTGGCGCTGCATGTTGCACCCGATGACGGTACCGTCGAGGACATTGAGGGCCGCAAACAGCGAGGTGGTGCCGTGACGTTTGTAGTCGTGGGTCATCGTCCCGGCACGGCCCTTCTTCATCGGCAAGCCGGGCTGGGTGCGGTCGAGCGCTTGGATCTGGCTCTTTTCATCGACCGAGAGGACCACGGCATGGGCGGGCGGATCGACATAGAGGCCGACGATGTCGCGCAACTTGTCGACGAAGCGCGGGTCGGTAGAAAGCTTGAACTGTTTGACCCGGTGCGGTTGCAGGCCATGCGCGCGCCAGATGCGTTGGACGGAACTCGCGCTGATGCCGACGACTTTCGCCATCATCGCGGAAGTCCAGTGGGTCGCCTCGGTGGGCGGGTCGGTCTGGGTGAGGGCCACGACGCGTTCGGTGATGTTCGATCCCAGCGGCGGGATGCGCGACGGGCGTGTTTTATCGTGCAGGAGGCCGTTGTAGCCCGCCTCCATGAAGCGTTCCTGCCAGCGCCAGACACAGGTTTTCGACTTGCCGGTCCGGCGCATGATTTCATTGGTGCCGATACCGTCCGCACTCAACAGGACGATCTCAGCCCGCCAGACGTGCTTGTGCGGGGTGTTGCGATCTCGCGCGAGCGCCTTCAGGCGGCGGCGATCCGCAGGCTTGAGAGTGATGGAAATTCCGGTTCGCATGCGCCAAACTCGCATGCATTGAGTTCCGCAGGGAATCCCCTCAAGGATTCAAATGTCAGACGTGATCCACTAGGAATGTACGTAAATGGCGGCAACAATTTTGACGGTTGGGGTGCAGCGGGCGGGGGTGCCGTCGTGCACGGCAGCGGCTACAGCGTCACCGACAGCGCCGGACTGGCGGCGGGCACAACGACGCCAAGTTACCGTGCCGTCAACGGCGGCGGCGGCATTTTTGGTACTTTCGACGCAAGCCGGATTGTCTCCCTTGGCGCCAACCAGCACCTTCTGTTCAACGGCTTCTTCGATTACTCGCAGAGCAGCTTGAGCGCGGCGACCGCGGTGGGTCTGCCGGCCTTGGTTATCGGTGCCGGGTCCGCCCATACCGATACCTATACGATCGGCGGCTCGGTACTTTACAGCGTCAATACGACCTACCTCCAGGGCGCGGGGGCTTTCTCTTTCGGTCATGGCAGCGAGACCGAAAGCTTTGACGGCAGCACCGGCAGCTTTGGCACCAGCGGCTATTTCGCGAACATGACGCTCGGTCACGTTTTCATGCTCCTCGACGCGAGCGGCTCGGGAGCCCGATCCGTTCTACCGACCAAGGCATCGCCAAAACCAGCGGGCGGCTATATTGTTGCCCTCGATCTGAGCGGGCACATCGGCTACGTGGACAATCGATACGACGGCTTTACCGATAGTTCTGGTTTCGTCTATGGCACGGAGGAAGCGAGATATACCGATCTTGGCGGCCGCGCCAAATTGCTCGCAATCGTTCCAAGCAACGGATTTTCGTGGCAGCCTTACGTCGCGGGTACGCTCGACCAGCGCCTGGGCTTTTCGCACGCTCTGATCGACCCCGCCCAGGCCGCATTGCCAACAGGTGACCTTGTCAACTTTCAGGAGGCCAACACTTTCTGGGGCACCGAACTTGGCGTCGATGCGCGCGGCGCGGGTGGTGGGACCGTCGGCGTCAAAGGCTTCTACTCGGCAAGTACCGACACGAATATTATCGGCGGCGCCGCATATGTGAAAATCCCGTTCAACTACACTCCCACGGTTGCGGCGCGATATTAAAAGGGCGCCACTACTGTCCTACTGGGCCGGCTTCAGTGCCGGCGGCGCTACTAGCTTTGCTTCTGCTTTTAGCGTCGTGGCCTGTCGATAACATTCGCGTATTCGATTGCAGCGATCCGGGCCGCTTGCATGCAGCGCGTCGGGCCGCGCGGCGCTAATGAATTGGCACACTTGCTCTAAACCGGCAGCGTTGAGCCAACCTTCATTCCGGCCCCGCCGGACGGCATAGCAATCGGCCCTGTTCTCGTCCGGACCGCCGAACAGGTGGCCGCATTCGTGGCTGTAAATCCAGAGTTTCACTGCGGTCGGCACTTTGGCGACCAGCGACATGTTGAGGATGACAAATTGGGGATAGGGCGCGGCGGCATAATCGTTGAGATTGGGGTCGAGCACAGTCGCATGGTTGCCGCAGATCATACGGTGCCCATCGAGCACAAGCTGTCCGTAAGGAACGACAGTTGCGCCGCCGCCGTTGCGCTCGACGTAATCGTAGGGCGTTGGGTCCTTCTTGAGCGGCTGCGCTTGCATCACGCGCCAGGGCATCACAGCCAAGATGACCACAATTGCAATTGCCAGCCGACTGAGCCGCACTAACCACACTCCCAAAATAGGGCCTATTGCAATCTTGGTAATGCCGCAGTGCGTGAAGGTAAAGCGACGCTCTGCAAGCGCAACGTCCGCTTCTCTAATCGGCCATTTGGGGTCAAGCGCTTTCTGACCATCCACCGCTGGGCGAACGAAGCTTTCGCAATGCGTCAATTGACGGTGGCGAAGTGACGTTCCGGGTCATTTTCGACCGACCCAGCCGGTTTTGCCTGCCGGCCGATGTCTGTTTCGCCCCGAAAGCGGACTTGCGGCCGGGCCGGAGCAAGACCAGACCGTATTGCGATTGGTCATCGCCCCGTGATTTAAGCTTTAAACTGGGAGCTTCGAATCATGCGCTATGAACTCACCGACCATGAATGGGCTGCCATCAGGCCGATGCTGCCGAACAAGCCGCGCGGCGTGGTGCGCACGCTTACGGTTCGCTGGCATCGTTCTCAGTTAGCTGAGACGTATCAAGCGCCACGGCGGGTCGCCAACGCCCCGGAGTGGCTGCAGTCCCGAAAAAAGACCCGGAGCGCAATATCGAAGGCGGGGTAAGTCTTTTAACCAAAAAGTAAACCAGCGTCCCGCATATAACACTGGGGGACTGGGAGTCGCGAGTTCAAATCTCGCCGCTCCGACCATCTCTGTGCCGCATAAAGCTCCGCTCGCGTTCGCAGGGACCAGGCTTGCACATCCTCATCAACGATTTCATCGGTGGCGTGCTCGATCGCGGCATTCCGCTTTATGTGCGCAATCTGATCGACGGATTGCAGGAAGAAGGGTTTCGCGTCAGCGTCGTGCGCGCTCCGGGCATTTGCCGCAAGCTGCCGCGCAGTTTTTTCTACATCATCGCGGTCTTGGTCGAACAAACCGTGCTGCCCGCGATCGGGCTCATATTGCGGGCCGACCTCACGCTCTATCCCTATAATTCCGTCGCGATCGCCGATCTGTTCACCGGCCGCGCGCGCATCGTCGTGCACGATCTGGAACAACTCAACCGGCCGATGTCGCCGTCCAAGGCCTATTATCTTTTCTGCTACCGCGCCATCAAACGGCTCAATCGTCCGGTCTTGACGATCTCGGAGCTGACCCGTCAAAGGCTGATCGGCAGCGGCCTGTTCGGCCGCGGCCGGTTGACGATCTTGCCGAACACATTCTACGCGTTCGAACGGCTGGTTCGCGCCGAGCCGCAAAAGCGCGAGGCGAAAACGTCGCTGCTTTTGTGCACCGGCTCCACTGCGAACAAGGATCTTGAATCGGTCGCGGCGGATTATCTGCCGCAAGTGCTGGCGAGCGGATACCGCGTGTCGATTCTCGGGCTGCACAAGGCGGGCGACGCGCCCAGATTGGCGTCGCTCGGCGGCTTCCTGAGCTCGGGCCAGCTGCGCGTGTGCGGGCAGCTTTCGGATCGCGAGGTCGCCGCGGAATACCAAAAGCACGAGATTGTCTGGGTGCATTCGCGGCGCGAAGGTTTTGGCCGCTGCGTGGTGGAGGGCCGCCTCGCCGGCAGTCGCGTCATCTGCACGGATATTCCCGAATTCGCCGAACTGCGCGACGGCGACGTCGATCTGTATAAAGACGCCGCCGAATTCATGTCGAGGTTGGATCGGCTGGTCAAAACCGGCGCGCCGATCGGGCCCTATGGCGGCTATCCCTATCGCGAGCTGCTGCGCAGCGCGATCAAGGGCGGGTTATGAATTGGCGTTCAATCCTGGCGGAACGCGGCGTCGATGATCCGGCGGCAGGCAACGAGCTCGTCGTGCGCAAACTGTAGTTTGCGCCGAGCCTCGAGCGCCGCGACGCGCCGCGCCGGCGGCTCGGGCCCCGTCGCCCCTGCGATCTTCGGCTCGCGCCGTTCATCGGCATAGTCGCGGCCGCGCATTGCGCCGGAAGCCGACGCAACCCCGAACAGATTCGGCTCCGACCGTCCTTCGGCCGAGATTTCCCCGGCGCCCTCTCCTGCCCGGTCTTCCTCCAATTCCGGCGGTGGCGGCGCGGCGCCCGCGCGCCAGACGTTCTGCACGACCGCGGCGCCCTGTTCGCGCAAGATGCGCTGCACGCCGCGAATGGTATAGCCCTCGCCGTAGAGCAGATGGCGCACGCCGCGTAACAGGTCGACGTCGTCGGGCCGATAATAGCGGCGGCCGCCGCCGCGCTTCATCGGGCGGATTTGCTGGAATCGGCTTTCCCAGAAACGCAGCACATGCTGCGGCACGTCGATTTCGTCAGCGACTTCGCTGATCGTGCGGAACGCATCCGGCGCCTTTTCCAATGGAGTCCCCGCGCTGCGACCGAAGCGTGAGCTATTGCGGAACCGTTACCCGCTTCCCGGCGTCACGGCGTTTCGCCGCCGTCCCGCGAATTGATGCGCTGCTTGAGGATGGCGGAAGGCTTGAACACCATGACCCGGCGCGGCGAAATCGGAACCTCCTTGCCGGTCTTGGGATTGCGGCCGATGCGCTGACCTTTCTTACGCACGACGAACGAGCCGAACGATGACAGCTTCACCGTTTCGCCGCGTTCAAGGCAGTCGGTGATTTCCTTGAGAACCAATTCTACAAGAGTTGCGAGATTCCGTACGCGACAGTCCAAGCTTTTGATAGACCGCCTCACACAAGTCCGCGCGTGTGACCGTCTTTCCCGCCATCGCCAGCCCCGAGCACGGCAATCGATCGATCGTCGATCAACATATCGTGCTGAATTATCAACGATATTCGCTTGTCGGCACAGGGTCAACGGGCTTCGCGGCGGTTCTTTCGGAATTCACCAGCGCACCAGCGCGGCACCCCAGGTGAAGCCGCCGCCCATCGCTTCGAACAGTAATAGATCGCCGCGCTTGATCCGCCGATCCGCCAGCGCGTCGGCCAGCGCCAGCGGGATGGAGGCCGCCGACGTGTTGCCGTGGCGGTCGACCGTTGTGACGATTTTTTCCGGTGCGATACCGAGTTTGTGCGCCGAACCGTCGATGATGCGCTTGTTGGCCTGGTGCGGAATGAACCAGTCGACATCGGCGGCAGTGTAGCCGGTCGCGGTGAAGGCATCCTCGACTACGTCGGTGATCATTGCCACGGCATGACGGAACACTTCGCGTCCTTCCATGCGCAAATGGCCGACCGTGCCGGTCGACGACGGTCCCCCGTCCACATAAAGCTTCGACTTATAACGGCCGTCGGAACGCAGCCGGACGGTCAGCAGCCCACGATCCTCCCGCGTGCCCGGCTGCGGCTGCGGATCGAGCACGACGGCGCCGGCGCCGTCGCCGAACAACACGCAGGTGCCGCGATCGGTCCAGTCGAGGATGCGCGAAAACGTCTCCGAGCCGATCACCAGCGCCCGCGAAAAGCCGCCGGACTTGAGCAGCGCGTCGGCGGTCGCCAAGCCATAGACGAAGCCGGAACACACCGCCTGCAAATCGAAGGCGGCGCCGTGGGTGATGCCGAGCTCGGCCTGCACCGAAACGGCGCTCGCCGGGAAAGTATTGTCCGGCGTCGAGGTCGCCAGCACGATGAGATCGACGGACTGCGCCTCGACATGGGCGTGCACGAGCGCGGCCTGCGCCGCGTGCACGGCCATATGCGATGTCAGCTCCCCCGGGGCGGCAATGCGGCGCTCGTGGATGCCGGTGCGCTGGACGATCCAGTCGTCCGACGTATCGACCATGCGCGCGAGATCCTCGTTGGTGAGGACCTGGCTCGGCAGATAGCTGCCGCAGCCGAGGATGACCGAGCGCTGAATTGTCACGAGGCGGCTCCGCCAAGAACTTGGCGACCTGTCGCCTGGCGCGGCAGCCTACCCGGCCGTCCGAGCGCGGTCCTGATCTTGGCCAAAAGCTCGTCGCGCACCACGCCGTGGCCGAGTTCGATTGCCGCCGCAAAACCTTGGGCGTCGGCCCCGCCGTGACTTTTGATGACGATGCCGTTGAGGCCGAGAAAAACGCCGCCGTTGGCGTGCCGCGGATCCATGCGTTCGCGCAATTTCCGTAACGCCGGGCGCGCGAACAGGTAACCGATGCGCGCCCGCAGCGAGCTGTTCATCGCGCCCTTGAGATATTCGCCGAGCTGTCGGGCGGTGCCCTCGGCGGCCTTGAGCGCGATATTGCCGGCGAAGCCCTCGGTGACGACGACGTCGACCTTGCCGCGGCCGATATCGTCGCCTTCGACGAAGCCGTGGTAGTCGAGACCGGGCAGGTTTTCTTCACGCAGGATGCGGCCGGCCTCGCGCACCGGTTCGAGACCCTTGACCTCCTCCACGCCGATATTGAGCAGCCCGACACTCGGCCGATCGAGCTCGAACAGAATCCGCGCCGTTGCCGCCCCCATGACCGCGAGATTGACCAGATGTCCGGCATCCGCGCCGATCGAGGCGCCGACGTCGAGCACGATCGATTCTCCGCGCAATGTCGGCCACAGCGCCGCGATTGCCGGCCGCTCGATTCCGGGCAACGTCTTGAGATTGAACTTCGACATCGCCATCAGCGCGCCGGTATTGCCTCCGGACACCACCATGTCGGCATCGCCCCTCTTGACCGCGTCGATCGCGAGCCACATCGACGATTTCCAGCGGCCATAGCGCAAGGCCTGGCTCGGCTTGTCCTCCATCCGCACCGCGATGTCGGTATGAACGAGCCGTGAGGCGGATTTAAGCTCCGGTCTGGCGTCGAGCAGCGGCGCCACGAGCGAGCTATTGCCGAAGACCAGGAATTCGCTGCCGGGATGACGCGCCAATGCCAGCGCCGCTCCGCCGACGACCACGGCGGGGCCGTCGTCTCCCCCCATCGCATCGAGCGCAATGCGGACCTTGTCAGCTGACATTGAACGACCTTGCGGTCACTATTGTCCTAATTCCGAAGTTCGCAAGCGGTCGCGGCCTACTTTCATGCGAACTTCGGAATCAATGCGACACTGGCAAATCTAAGGTTCTATTGCGGCTTTTGGCTTTGGCATTCCTAGCGATTGCACGACAATAGCGGTTCGACGTCCGGATTTGAAGCACGCGGCTAGCCCTTCATCAGCTTGGCCAAGCCCGCAAATGGGCCGTCATCGGGCTTGCGATCCTGCGGCGGCTCAAACGCGGCGCCAGGTTTGCGGGGATAGGGATCGAGCCCGAGGATCAGGAACTCGGTGGCGAGCGCGCCGAGATCGATAACGCCGCCAATGAGCGGTTCCGGATCGTTCCACTTCACGTCACGCGGCTCAGGTTCCCCGTCCTGCCGCGCGCGAGCCGGCTGCGGGACGAACAAGAGATCGACCGTCTCCTCGACCTCATTGGCCAGCGGCTCAAGCGTCACCACGCAGTTCTGCCCGACGGTGGCCGATACGAGCCCGGCGACCTGCAGACCGCCGGCCTGGAGCCGGGTTACATCGAACTTCGCTTCGAGCCGCGGTAGATCGCGCAAGCCGGCGACCCGCGCCACCGCCGCGCGCACGCTTTCGTCGGCGACAAGCTCGAAATGCTGGCCGGTCTCGGCAACCTCGTCCACCGCGACCGGAACCTGCCACGGCGCAGCGCCGGAATTTTGCGATTTGCGTTCAGCCATGAGCGGAATCAGCAATTGAATCGGGTTCGGGGAAGGCCGCCTCGCCGCGCAATAACGCGCTGTCCTCTTGGACTTCGAATTGGCGCAGCGCGGCGCGCGCATAACGCGCCAGCCGGGCCGCCCTGCGGTCGCTAGCCGCGCCATGAAAGATATTGCGTTGCAGCGCTTTCTCAAGCTCCCGCTCATCCGCCGCGGCAAAAGCGGCGAGGTAAGCGGCCTGCCGGCCGTAAAACGCCTCGCCGAACCGGCGCATCTCTTTCGGCACCGCGAGGTCGCCGACCCCCATTTCGCGCAGATTGCCTTCGAGGTCGCGGCAGAACGCGTCGAAAAGCTTCTGACCCATGCCGCGCCCGGCCACGTTGTCGCGGCCGAGCCGGCCGAGAACGAGCACTAGATGCAGCACGATCAGATCAAAGCGGCCGTGCACCGTGTCGGGCACACCATAACCGCTGTAGAAGGCGGCGCGGCGCGCTTGCGCCACGATCGCGCCATAGAGGTCGCGGATACTGCGATCATCGGAGCGGGGTCGAAAACGCCTCAAGTTCATGGGGTTAACCGTCGTCGCCACGACCACCTCAAGGTCGGTCGATTGCCAATCTTGGGCTTTGGGGGTACGGCACGCGGCACCGGCACGCAAGTCAGGGACGAGGATGAGGGGCACTTTTGCGCGTAGCCAAAGCCGGCCTGCGGTCGCGGCTTGTGGCGTTCTTCTTGCGCTCGCGCTCGTCGGCTGCACCGGCGAAACATTTCAGCGCGGCTACGTGCTGCCCGAGGGCGCACTTGAGCAGATTCCGCTCGGTGCCTCCCAGGAACAGGTGCTGCTGGTGCTTGGCACGCCGTCGACGGTAGCCACGGTCAGCGGCGAAGCGTTCTATTACATTTCGCAGAAAGCCGACCGTCCGATCGCGTTCATGAACACTAAAGTGTCGGACCAGCGCGTCATCGTCGTGTATTTCGACAAGGACAGAAAAGTCCGACGCCTCGCGGAATACGGCCTCAAAGACGGCCACGTCTTCGATTTTGTCAGCCAAACGACGCCGACCACCGGCAACGACCTCAACGTGATCACGACAATGATTCATAATTTCGAAGGCAGGGGCTCGTAGGTCCCCGCCGAACGCATCCGGTCGCGCCGCAATTTCCGCCAAGAGCTAGAGCATGATCCCGAAAAGTGGACGCCGGTTTTCGGAAAAGATCATGCTCAAACAAAAAACTAGAGCCCGGTTTTGATTCCATCAAAACCGATAAGGCTCTAGTGCGCCAGCACCGCGAGCAAGAGCAGCGCCACGATATTGGTGATCTTGATCATCGGATTGATGGCCGGGCCCGCCGTATCCTTGTACGGGTCGCCCACCGTGTCCCCGGTCACCGCCGCCTTATGGGCGTCGGAACCCTTGCCGCCGTAATGGCCGTCCTCGATGTATTTCTTGGCGTTGTCCCACGCGCCGCCGCCCGACGTCATCGAGATGGCGACGAACAGGCCCGTCACGATCACGCCGAGCAACATTGCGCCCAGCGCCGAGAACGCCGCGGATTTGCCCTGCGCGCCGCCGCCGGCAACGAAGTAGATGACGAAATACCAGACGATCGGGGAGAGCACGGGCAACAGCGACGGCACGATCATTTCCTTGATCGCGGCCTTGGTCAGCATGTCCACGGCGCGGCCGTAGTCCGGCTTGTCGCGGCCCTGCATGATGCCCGGCCGCTCGCGGAACTGCCGACGCACCTCCTCGACGATCGAGGACGCGGCGCGGCCGACCGCGGTCATGCCGAGCGCGGCGAACAGATAGGGCAACAGCCCGCCGAACAGCAGACCGGCGACCACATAAGGATTGACGAGCGAAAAGTCGGGTGCAACGCCCTGGAAATAGGGATGCTGGGCGGCGCCGGCGATAAAGAATTTGAGATCTTGATTGTAAGCCGCAAACAGCACCAATGCGCCTAAACCGGCCGAGCCGATGGCATAGCCCTTGGTCACCGCCTTGGTGGTATTGCCGACGGCATCGAGCGCGTCGGTCGACTTGCGCACCTCCTTCGGCAATCCGGCCATCTCGGCAATGCCGCCGGCATTGTCGGTGACCGGACCGAACGCATCGAGCGCGACGACGATCCCGGCCAGCGCCAGCATCGTCGTCACCGCAATGGCGATGCCGAACAGGCCGGCAAGATTGTAGCTGATCAAAATCCCGGCGATGATGACCAGCGCCGGCAGCGCGGGTGCTTCGAGCGACACGGCAAGGCCCTGAATCACATTGGTGCCGTGGCCGGTGACGGAAGCCTGCGCGATCGAGCGCACCGGGCGATAGCCGATGCCGGTAAAGTACTCGGTGATCCAGATGATCAGGCCGGTCACCGCCAGCCCGACGATGCCGCAGATGAACAGCGTCTGGCCCGAATAGTCGGCGCCGGGCAGCGGGCCGAAACCGATGAGCTGACGCGTGACGATGGCGATGCCGATCAGCGAAAGCACCGCCGTCGCCAGCATGCCCTTATAGAGCGCGCCCATGATCGACTGGCTGGCGCCGAGCTTGACGAAGAACGTGCCGATGATCGAGGTAATGATGCACACCCCGCCGATGGCGAGCGGGAACGTCATCATCCGCAGCAGCATGTCGCCGCCGGCGCCGCTGAAAAAGATGGCGGCCAGCACCATGGTCGCGACCGTGGTCACGACGTAGGTCTCGAACAGATCGGCCGCCATGCCGGCGCAGTCGCCGACATTGTCGCCGACATTGTCGGCAATCGTCGCGGGGTTGCGCGGATCGTCTTCCGGAATGCCGGCCTCGACCTTGCCGACCAGATCGCCGCCGACATCGGCGCCCTTGGTGAAAATGCCGCCGCCGAGCCGCGCGAAGATCGAGATCAGCGAGGCGCCGAAGCCGAGCGCCACCATGGAATCGATCACTTCGCGATCGTTCGGCGCCATATGCAGCGTGCCGATGAGAAAACCGAAATAGAGCGTGACGCCGAGCAGCGCCAGCCCGGCCACCAGCATGCCGGTAATCGCCCCGGCGCGGAACGCGATTTCAAGACCGCCGGCGAGCGAGCCGATCGCGGCCTGCGCGGTGCGCACATTGGCGCGCACCGAGACGTTCATGCCGATAAAACCCGCCGAGCCGGACAGGATGGCGCCGACCGCAAAGCCGACGGCGACGAGCCAGCCGAGGAAATAGCCGACGATGAGGAAGATCACGACGCCGACGACGGCGATGGTGCCGTATTGCCGCTTGAGATAGGCCTGCGCGCCTTCGCGCACGGCGGCGGATATTTCCTGCATCCGCTCCGAGCCGGCATCGGCGGCCATCACCCAGCGCGTGGCCCAGATGGCGTAGGCGATCGCCAAAACGCCGCAACCGACGATGAGCCACAAAGTTTCCATGAAACAGACCCCGGGGGATTGGAGGGCCGGGTCAAGCCGGCCCGCAAGGAAGGCGCGCCTCGCATAGCGCGTGCAGGCGTGCGGCGCAAATCGGCGCGGACAGTGCCAAAAATGCGCGCGCCAAGCAACGCTACGGCGACGACGCATGCGCGCTCCCTTTCCCCGCGCGCGGCCCCGCCTTCGCTCGCTGGGCGAGCTACGGCGGGTTCGAGTCCGCCGAAGCGCCTAAGCGCGAAGGCGGAGGAGAGGGTTGGAGTGAGGGGGCGGGGCCGCTAGGCGCGGAATTGAGGCGCTCAGAATTGCGGTGAGGCCCCCTCCCCCTCGTTCCCCCCGATCAAGTCGGGGTTCACATAGCCGATGCTCCGCATCGGCGTTCTTGGCACTAAGAACGGCGTCCGAAGGACGCCTACGCTCTCCCCGCGCGGCGGGGAGCGGCGACATACAAATCCCGTTCTCGCAGCGCGTCTGCGTTGCGAGCTTGGCAAGCACGGCTGTCAAAATTTCTCTCCCTGATCGAGGAGAGCAAGAATTCTTCGTCTTTTCTTCCCTTCGCCTTGCTTCGCTTCACGGATCGAAGACGAAAGGAAGCGGAACGCCGGCAGACGCTGTTTCTCAACCTCCGCACCATCGGGTGCGGCGCGCGCCCTGGTCTCTTCTCCTCCCCCGCTTGCGGGGGAGGTTGGGAGGGGGCACGCTCGCCTTCCGGCGTTCCACCGCGGCTTTCGCCAAAGGGAGTTGTCGTCCCTAAGGCTCAGCTTCAGGCCAGGCTTCCTGGGACGCGGTCTGCACGGGTGTTACCCGCCTTCGCCTGTCCCAGCCCAGTGAAGCACCTCACGCCCCGGTCATAATGCCGGGAGGCTGATGCCCAAGCCGCCCGGGAGCGCAGTGTATGGCCGCGCCCGCGGGGCCGCACCCGCTCCGCATTCCGGGAATACCTTCGCGAAAGGCGTCCTTCGTGAGCGGGATTTTGCCAGTATAACTGAAACGGTGACGGATGTCAAGGGGCTGTCGCATTAACAGTGACATAGGCGTGTTCCGTAACGTCTGGGCCATACGGGGAGGCGCCTGCGGCAAAGAACACGATCAAATGGACAGGCCGCACTGGATAATCGAGCGCTAAGGCGGTGCACGACAAAGCCGGAAGCGCGGCGGCAAATGGCACAGTGCGCGACCGACGATTGGAAACTATGGAATTGGAAATAGAGGATGGGCCTTTACTTAGATGCCCCGCGACGCCCTTCGCGTTGGTTGCCGTGATGCAGCAATTAGGTAGAGATCGGAGCAACAGCGGACGTGGCCGACGCGTACTCGAAATGTTGAAGATGATCCGCAGCGACCAATTACCACCGTCAATTGCCGCTTTGCGAAAGATTTATTCGATCACGTCGTCGGCAATGGCGAGCAGCGACGGCGGCACCTCGATGCCGAGCGCTCGCGCCGTTTGGAGGTTGATGGCGAAGTCGAATTTGGTCGACTGCAACACCGGCAAATCGGCCGGCTTGGCGCCCTTGAGGATGCTGCCGGTATAGACGCCGACCTGACGAAACGAGTCGACGATGTCGGTTCCGTAGCTCATCAGCCCACCGGCCGCCACGAGTTCGCGGTTGGCATAAGCCGCCGGAATCCTGTCGCGTGCCGTCGAGGTGGCAAACTGCTCGCGGCGGTTGCTGAAGAATCCGTCGGGAGCAACGAAGATGGCGTCGGGGCGCTCGCGCGCAAGGGTGGCAAAGGCCGCATCAATCTCGCCGATCGTCGTAGCGTTGAGGACCCGAATTTGCAGCCCGATGGTAGGGGCGGCTTGCTGCACCTCTCGTAACGTGTTCTCGGCGGTCGAAGCATTGGCTGGATTGACGATCACGGCAATACGAACGGCCTTGGGCACCAGGTCATGCAGGAGCAGCAGCCGCTTAGCGGCCACCTCCTCGGCGAAAAAATTTACGCCAGTCGCGTTGCCGCCTGGCTTGGCGAGACTGGCGACAAGACCAAGTTTAACCGGGTCTGCGCCGACGCTGAAGATGATCGGGATCGTTGCTGTCGCAGCTTTGGCCGCGAGCGCAGCCGGCGTGTTCGCGGGCGTGGCAATCACGGCCACGCGGCGTCGGACTATGTCAGCCGCAAGCGCCGGCAGACGATCGTATTGTCCCTCCAGCCAGTGGTACTCAACCGTCACGTTCTCACCGTCGACGTAGCCAGATTGGTTGAGGCCCTTGAGGAACGCGGTCACACGGGGTGCGGAGGCATCGCGCGACCCGACATTGATCAATGCGACCACCGGCCGCACCGGTTGCTGCGCGCGCGCCGCCAACGGCCAAGCGACCGTTGCTCCACCGAGCACTGATATGAATTTCCGTCTTCCGATGCCGGTTGCCATATGGGCCCTCCCCCGACGGGATCACAACCCTGTAATGTGGGGCAGGATAGCACGCCTGAAATTGGATTTCTGTGGCTCACTTCACGGTAGTCCAACGGCGAAAAGGTTCGCTGCATTTCTGCATTGCGAAATGTCGCCTTATGGCCACACGCGAAGTGGCACCACGTCAGCTATGACGGCCGCTGTTAGGGGCAAAGCGGACGAAGGCGAAATGCGCCAGAAATGGCGTTCATGACCCATCAGCGAAAGTGGGGTGTGCATCGCAGTAGACGAGGCGTGCGCATAAGTACATCTACTAACGGATCAAAAACTATTGGGTTGTCCCTTCAACGGCAAAGGAGCGAACGCTCGTCACTATCTGATCCAGCATCGGGATAAGGTTTTTGTAGGCATCCGACGCTCGCCAAGCCTTCGCCTTTTCCATGCTATCGAACGCAGTCACAATAATTCGCTTCGGAGCGCGCCCGTCAAAGGAAACTGTATTTCCGCCGCGAACGATGTAGTGGCCTCCGAATGGCTGGAACGTTGGCGGAATAAGCGGAGCGTAATCCTTCAAAAAAGCCGCCTTGTCCGCCACGTCGAGTTCCGTGATGACGTAAGCAGGCGGCGGGGCTTGCGCATGCAGCCTATGGACCGTGATCGCGCCAAACGCGACACCCGCGAGCATTGCCAGTCCTGTCGTGAGAAATCGCTTCATCGTACTCTCCGTGATTTGTCTGAAGTCGATTCATTTTCGGAGTGCTTGCCCACTGACGGCATTGGCGCTGCCGCTAAAAACACGACTTTGGCACATCCCGCCGGCAACTCTCAGATCAGATTACATCGGTTGCCAATGGGCGAGGAAGGGGGCGCGCGAGGTCTCTATTAACCCAGCGCGTCGGTTCGCTGCGAGGTAGCAATACGTCCGGAGTCGGACGCAAAGCGGATCAAACCGCTTCGGGCAGCGTAAAGCGAAAGAGAAATGGCGGATTAGCGCAGCGTAATCCGCCATTTCCAAGCATGCGGCACTGCGCTAATCGGCCCTACGTTTGCTACGCTTGCTCGGACCAGGCCAAAGGGTGACGGCGCAGGATGCGGTCGAGCGTGACCAGGCGCAGTTGTTCCACGGCGCATTGCGCGAGCAGCAATCGGTCGAACGGATCGCGGGTCGCCGGTTCGGGATCGAGCGTTGTCACGACGTGGCGGTGATTGATAACGAGGAGATTCAAGCCGATCGCCTGCAAGTAGTCCGGCAGCTCGTCGAGCGGGAGACCGGGATCGATTTTTCGAAGACGCGTCTTGATCGCGATTTCCCACAAGCTTGCCGCGCTTGCAAACGCGACATTTTCCGGCGCGGCCAGCAGCAAGGCCATGCCGCGCCCCAATTTCGCAAGCTCGCGGCGCGCCAGAACGATCAAGACATGGGTATCAAGCAATAGCCGCATCGATCACGGCAGCGGCTTGAGCAAGAAATCTTCCGCCAACGGTTCGTCAAACTCGTCCGCCACGTAAGGAAATATCTCCTTGACGCCGCGCGCTTTGAGAAATTCCACCCCGTCCTCCAGACGCAGCGCCGCCGCGCGATGCGGAACCAGATCGAATGCAGGCTTGCCGTTACGGGTGACCACGACGGTTTCCCCCTGCTCGACAAGGCGGGCGAGCGCGGTAAGGCGGTCTTTGGCTTCCTTGATGGACACGGTGGGCATAGCGATATAGTAGCTACCGGTAGCCATCCTGGCAAGAAAGCCGAAATTCATGTTGTGTTTTAGACAGTTAGTCGAGCGAGTAGCCCGCATGAGCCAAGGGGTCGCGCCGAAGGCGCGCCCGATGGTAAACTCCGCGACATGCGGGATGCCGGGGGAGAGGCAGGCCCCGGATATCGCTTCGCTCATCCGGGCTACGCTTGCTATTGAACTAGCGGCGTTTTCCCGGGCGCAGCGCAGCATGAAGCGAAGCGGAATGATGCGCTGCAGACCCGGGATCGTTACAAACTCGGAGCTTGGGACGATCCCGGAACAGCGGCGCACCACTTCGTGCTGCGCCGCATCCGGGAAACGGTCTGTAAATTAGTCCCCGCGCTTATCGCGGACGATGACACGACGATGTGTCACGCCACGCCGAGATACCGGATCGGGCGTCCCGGCGCGATCGCCTGGGCGGCGGCGATGATGGCGTTGGCGTCGATGCCGTAGTGGCGGTAGAGGCCGGCAATCGAGCCGGTCTGGCCGAAATGCTCGACGCGACGCACCGCATGCGGCTGACGGATTTGTCAGGCTCTCATCGCTTTAGACGGAGCAACACGTAGCCATATTTGACACGGCGATACGGCTCGCCAACCGCCTCAAGCCGGAATTCTCCAGCGGTTTGAAACGTCTGCACGCCTTTGCCCGGTATGACGGTCGTTCGGGCAACATTGCCATCCGGCGATCGCCAATAGACTTTGGTCTCGGCATCGGCCTCCCAGATCGTGAGAATGACGGCGTGCCGCTTGTCATCGTCGAGAATGACTTTCGCCGGCGAACCGACGTGCAGGGTGCCCGTCCCTAAGGATTCGAATTTATCGATCTGACCGAAGTCGATGTCTTGAGCGTAAACAGGCGCCGACGGGAGGGCGGCTCCCGCACAGAGCAGTACCAGAGCCGCCATGACGCGCACTGGAAAATTCATGTCTTTATCCGGTCTCTATCCGGCTTTTTCCACCGGGCGTTCGGCCGGGCGGTGGCTTGCTTACTGCTTTCTTGCCTCTCTTCCCGGCAATGGCAAGCCGCATTTCGATCCGGCCTTGGCTGCGCGTGCGCCCCTATTCCCGTGGAGCGGACGGCATGGGTTCGTCCCATTGCGGGACCGTAACTAAACTATCGAATTCGTTCCCGGTTCCGCATGGCCCCTGGTAGACTTTTCGGTCGACTTTTGGCCCCTTTCCGGCGTGCCGTGCCTGTTGTATTTGTAATTTCACCTTCCGGTGTCGCCGGCGTCATTGTTTGGTGTAGCGAGTGGAAACAGACTTCCGACGCAGAGGAACACTCGTATTTCTCGCCACATACAATGAGCGGTCGAACATCGATCGATTGCTCGACGCTATTTTGACTTTGCCGATCTCGTGCGACGTTTTGGTCGTCGATGACAATTCGCCTGACGGCACCGGAACGCTCCTAAAACAACGCGTCGCGGCCGATGAACGTATTACGCTCATTTCCCGCGCGGGACGAACCGGAATCGGCTCGGCGCACCGGCTGGGCTGGTCGTATGCCCGCCGTCTTGGCTATGCCCGCATCGTTACTCTCGACGCGGACTTTTCCCATGACCCGCAGGACATACCGCAACTCGTGGCGGCGCTGGACGCGGGAGCGGACGTCGCGCTTGGATCGCGATTTATTCCGGGGGGTAAATGCGACTACACAGGATGGCGTCTGTTGCTGAGCCGGACCGCCAACCGCCTCGCCCGCCGGCTTCTTCGTCTACCGATTAGCGAATACACAACTTCGTTTCGCGCGGCCCGTCTCGATCGCGTTCCCGGCGGCCTCATTGAGACAATTCCAACTGACGGATATACATTTTTTCTCACCGCGGCCGTGCGGTTGGCCCGGCACGCGACCCGCATCACCGAGGTTCCGATCCATTTTCACGAACGGCACTCCGGCGTTTCAAAAATACCGAAAGCCGAAGTCGTGCGCGGTCTGGTCAACCTGCTGCGTCTGGCTTTCAATCGGCGTGCATTCGAGCCAGCCGCCACGAATGCGAATACTTTTGACGATCTGATGCAATTCAGCGAACTTCACACCAATTTGCCGGCGGCTCGTTAACGCGAAGAACCGGATCGAGCAGCCAATTACGGTTGCCGGATTTCGTCATTTCCTCTTGTTTGCGATTCTTCTTGTTTGCGATCGTGGCCGTTGGCAATCGGGCCGGTCGCGTGCACCGTTCGCGGTCCGTCGCACCTAACGCCGGTCGATGCGGCGGAACTGGGCGGTCAGCTCGGCTTTCGCGTGGCGCGCGCGTCGGCGACGAGCGAGCTTCTTTGCGGCTCGAAATCCGCCGCTCGGTCCGGCGCATCGCCTCGCTCCGAGGCGATGCCGAGCGGGCGCCAAATCCACAGCATCGCGGCGAAGGCGACAAGCAGCAGGATCGCGCCCGCGGTTAGCAAGCCATTGCGATAGGAGAATTCGGTGAGCCGCACGCCGGCAAGGTCGTTGGAGGTGCCGGTCAGGAGCAGGAAGCTCGTCGCCAGCACGAGACTGCCGAACACCCGCATCCGCCGGTCGCGAATGACGGCGGCGACCACAAGCACGACGCCCGGCAGGATGAAGATAAAATGATAGCGGCTGGTCATCGGCGAAAGCGCCAGCTGGGCGATCAACAGCACCGCGCCGTCGATCGCGGCGTATTCCTTGTTGCGCGGCGAGAGCATCAACAATGCCCCGACTGCCGCCGCGAATGCGGCGTCGACCGCGAGTAGGATCATTTTTGGGCTGAAGCCAAACACCGGGCCGGGGGCGAACCGATTGACCAGCCCGCGCAGCGACTGATTGTTGAGATTGTCGCCGTTCCAGTTGCTCCAGAAGGCGAGTTTTGCCGTACTGCCCGGCGTCAACGCCGGGCCCGCCACCTGCCGCGCCCAGTCGTCGAAGTAACCGATGTGGCCGCCTTTGAGCGCGCCGATCATGTCGGGCAACAGGCTCAACGCGACAAAGCCGGCGACGAAAACCACGCAAGCCAAAGTGCGGCGCTTCACGACGAGGTACGGCAAATAAATCAGCGGCGTTGCGCGGATCGCCGCCGCGGCCGCGAGCCAGAACCCGCCCCAGGCCTCGCGGCCGACGGTGAGCGCCCAGATACCGAGCGTCATCATCGCCAGCGCCGGCGCTTCGTAAGCCTGATAGTTGAGCACGTCGAGAATATGCTTGCTGCAAACAAACAGGCTCGCCGTGCGCAGCCAGATCAGATTTCCGCCGCGCGTTGCGCCGGGATAGAGCCGTTCGGCCATCGCCTCCGCCAGACGCACGGTCAAGACCAGGGAGCCGACGCAGATGAGGTACCAGACCGGCTTTTGCAGAACGGACGGAATAAGCGCAAAGGGAATGAGCACCGCGGCCAGCGCCGGCTGATAGGAAAACATCGGCACGCAGGTCGACAGCGGCTCGCCGCGCAAAATGCAGTGGCCGGCGTCGGCGTAAAGCGCAACGGCGTCGTAGCCTTTGCCGAACGAACGATAGTAAATCGCGGCAAGGACGACGATCGCGATCCAGCCGCTATATCGCTTGAGACAGTCCGTCATGTGAGGAGGTCGGTCCGTGGCCGATGTCACGGTGGGTGGCGACTTTAGCGCCGCCGCCCGCCGGCGTAAACCGCCGGAGACAAAGCGTTCACGCCACGCCGAGATAGCGGATCGGCCGTCCCGGCGCGATCGCCTCGGCGGCGGCGATGATTGCGTTGGCGTCGATGCCATAGTGCCGGTACAGCTCGGCAACCGAACCGGTCTGGCCGAAATGCTCCACGCCGAGCGGGCGCACGCGATGACCATTGACCGCGCCCAGCCAACCGAGTGCCGCCGGATGGCCGTCGACCACGCTGACGATGCCGCAATACCGCGGCAAGCCGGCGAACAGCCGCTCGACATGGGAGCGCGCGTGAACCAATCCGCGTTCGCGCGCGCGCCACGCCGCAGTCCAGCCGGCGTTGAGACGGTCGGCGGAGGTGACCGCAAGCAGGCCGACATCGCGGCGGTCTTCCGCCATCAAGCCTGTGGCCTGGATGGCCTCGGGCGCGACCGCCCCGCTATAGGCCACGACCACTTGGCAGTTCGGCCCGGGCTCGCGCAGCCAATAGGCGCCGTCGACGATCGCCTGGCGTAATGCCGGCGTCATGTCGCGGTCGATCTGGTCGATCGGACGAGTAGATAAACGCAGATAGATGGAGCCACCGGTCTCGTCGCGCAGCCAGTTGCGCTCGGAAAGCTCGTCGTCCTGGTTCCTTTGGCTCTCGCGCTGGATGTAATCGAGCGCGAAAGAAAGAATGACGGAGAGCTCGTCGACGAAGGCCGGCTCGAACGCGGCAAGACCGTCCTGCGCCATGCCGATCAACGGCTCGGCGATCGATTGATGCGCGCCGCCTTCGGGCGCCAGCGTGATCCCCGACGGCGTCGCCACCAGGATGAAGCGGGCGTCCTGATAGCAGGCATAGTTCAGGGCATCGAGCCCGCGCGCGATGAACGGGTCATACAAGGTGCCGATCGGCAACAGCCGCTCGCCGTTGATGGCGTGCGACAGCCCGAGCGCCGAAAGCGCGATGAACAGATTCATCTCGGCGATGCCGAGCTCGATATGCTGACCCTTCGGCGAGAATTCCCAATTGAAGGTCGACGGGATGCGCTCGCTCTTGAACGTGTCGGCCAAGGCTTCGCGCGCGAACAAGCCGCGGCGGTTGACCCAGGGGCCGAGATTGGTCGACACCGTCACGTCGGGCGAAGCCGTGACGATGCGCGCGGCGAGCGGGCTCGTGCCGCGCGCCAGTTCATTGAGCAGCGCGCCAAACCCGGTCTGCGTCGACATTTGCCGCTGGAGCGCGATCGACAGATTTTCCGGGACCGCGATGCGGGCGGCGCTCAAGCGGCGATTGCCGGCGCCCGCGAACGGCACCCGCGCGAGGAAGGCTTCGATGTCGGCTGCCGGCTCGCGCAAGCCCTCGAAGCGATCCCATTCGTGGCCCGGCCGGATGTTCATCGCGGCGCGAAACGTCTCCATTTGCGCCGACGTCATCAGGCCGGCGTGATTGTCCTTGTGGCCGGCAAAGGGCAGGCCGTAGCCTTTGATCGTGTAGGCGATGAAGCAGACCGGCCGGTCGTGGTCGATGCGGTCGAAAGCGTCGATGATGGCGGGGAGATCGTGGCCGCCGAGATTGTTCATCAGCGTCGCGAGTTCGACGTCGCTGCGCCGCTCGATCAGCCGCGTCACCGGCCCCTGATCGCCGATCTCATCGAGCAAGCGCTTGCGCCAAGCCGCGCCGCCCTGGAACACCAGCGCCGAATAGAGCTGGTTCGGGCAGCGGTCGATCCATTGCCGCAACACTTCGCCGCCCGGCTCGGCGAAGGCGGCCTGCTGCAACGAGCCGTATTTGATCACCACCACGTCCCAGCCGAAATTGCGGAACAGGTTTTCGTAGCGTTGCCACAGGCCCTCGCGGACCACGGCATCGAGGCTCTGCCGGTTGTAATCGACGATCCACCAGCAATTGCGCAGGCCCTGCTTCCAGCCTTCCAGCATGGCCTCGAAAATGTTGCCCTCATCGAGCTCGGCGTCGCCCAAAAGCGCGATCATGCGGCCTTCCGGCCGCGGCTTGCCATTAATTTCTCGGCCCCAGCCGTGGGCGCGCACATAATCCTGGGCCAGCGACGAGAACAGCGTTTGCGCGACGCCCAAGCCGACCGAGCCGGTCGAGAAATCGACGTCGTCGGTGTCCTTGGTGCGCGACGGATAAGATTGCGCGCCCTTGTAGCCGCGGAAGCGTTCGAGTTTTTCGCGGCTCTGCCGGCCGAGCAGATATTGGATGGCGTGAAAGTTCGGCGCCGCATGCGGCTTGACCGCGACGCGGTCGGCCGGCCGCAGCGTGTGGAAATAAAGCGCGGTCATGATGGTGGCGAGCGAGGCGGACGACGCCTGATGCCCGCCCACCTTCACGCCGTCGTCAGTCTCGCGCACATGGTTGGCGTGATGGATGGTCCAGGTCGCCAGCCACAACACCTTGCGCTCCAGCTCGGCGAGGATGGAGAGGTCGGATGCCCGCGAGTTGGTCATAGTATCCATACTAGCCACAACGGAGCGGCGACTTCACCTCTCCCCGCCGCGCGGGGAGAGGGAATTATTCCAACTCGACCGTGTCGAAGTCCGCCGGCAAGATGATTTCGAGCAGTTCGCAATCGTCCGAATAATCGAGCACGGCGTGCTTGATCTTCGGCGGCTGCAGCCAGCACGAGCCTTCGCGCATGGTGACCACGCCGGCGCCGTCATACTCGCCTTTGATCCAGCCCTTGAGCACGTAGATCATCTGAAATTCGACGTCGTGATAATGCCGCTTCGACACGTCGGCCGGATCGCACGGCGGAATCATCTTGATGACATGGGCGCGAGCGAGACCGCCGGTCGCCGCGGCAATGCCGAGATCGCGATATTTGGCGTAGCGGCGCAGTCCGCCGTCGAACGCGTCCGGCCTGTGGTGGCTGGCGACAAAGCGCTGCTTCTTCGGACGCGCCGCCAATTTGCGGCGGGCGCGCGGCGCCGGCATGGCCTTCTTGGCTTTTCGCGCTTGCCTTGCTTTGCTCATTTTCTTTCCTTTCATGCAGCTCAAAACTGCAGCGCGCCGTTATGACGGATCGCGACCGCGCGCGCTTCGTCCGGCCGCCGCGCGCCCAATTGGCCGAGCGCGGCTTGCGTCTCCTCGATCAAAAGATCGATCACGTGCGTGGGTCCCTCTTCGCCGAGCGCGCCGAGGCCCCATAGGAAGGCCTTGCCGGCAAAGGCGGCGGCGGCGCCAAGCGCATAAGCGCGCACCACGTCGGTGCCGCTGCGGATGCCGGAATCCATCATCACCGTCGCGCGGTTACCAACTTGTCGCACGATGGCCGGCAGCGCGTCGATCGGCGCCGGCAGCGCGTCGATCTGGCGCCCGCCGTGGTTCGACACGAACAGCCCGTCGACGCCGAGCGCGACGGCTTTCTCGGCATCTTGCGGATGCAGAATGCCTTTGACGATCAGGGTTTTCTTCCAGCGGTCGCGATACTTGGCGACTTCCTCCCAGGTGAAGGCACCGCCCAGCTCGCGCCGCGCAAAGGCGATGACTTCGTTGATCGAGGCGTTGGCGCCGGCATAGCTGCGCAGATTGGCAAAGCGCGGAATGCCGTTCTTCCACAGCGCCATCGACCAGCCCGGCGACCGCGCCATCTGCATCAGCATTGCAATATCGGGGTGAAATGCACTGCCGCCGAGACCGACCACCACTTCGCGGGCGCGGGTGGTGCGCACCGGCACGTCGAGCGTGAGCATCAGCGCGTTGCAGTCGGTCGCCGCGGCGCGGCGCACCAAATCGAAGCCGATGGCGTGATCGTTGCGCCAGGCGCGATAGAGCTGGAACCAGAAGACGTCCGGCGCGATTTCGGCGATCTCCTCGATCGTCGCGCCGCCGGCCAAACCGAGCGTATAGGGAATGCGCACGCGCTGCGCGGCACGCGCCAGATGCTTGTCCGCGCCGGGCCATACGATGGCGGGACCGCCCATCGGCGCAATGCCGATCGGCGCCGCATAGCGGCGGCCGAACAGTTCGACCTCGCACGGCGGCAGCGACGGCATGACGCCGTAGCGCGGCACCAGTTCGACCGCATCGAGCGCCGCCCAATTGCGCCTGATCCCGGCGTCGTCCTTGCCGGAGCCGCCGTCGGAATATTCGAAGGCGAAATGCGGCAGCCGGCGGCGCGCGGCGCGGCGCAGATAGTCGATCGTCGGATAGTGCCGGTAAAGCTCGGCGTAGCGCGGATCGGCGTTTTTGCCGGCGACCGCCCCCACCCTACCCTCCCTCGCTTGCGGGGGAGGGATGGGAGGGGGCCGCGCGATGGCCGTCGTGTCGTGCATGAGCGTTACTCCCAACAGCCAGTATAGCGAATAGCGAGGTGCGCGATAGCGATTAGGAACTACGGCGCGTCCGCTTTGCCCCCGAAAGCAACCGTCAACGATCGTCGTGCAACGTGTCGTGACGGGCCATGAGCGGACATGGCCGCCCGTTCCCGCATCGGGCGGCAGGCTACCAGCGTCGGTGCCGTTAGGCCGCTTTCTAAGCCGCTCGAATAAGCGCTGTCGATGATGTAACCTCGCATCGGGTCTGGCAAAATGCTTCCGTCAGATCACTCTTGGGCGAAGAAAGTCACCCGCTCGAACCAGCGATACTCAAGGCCATCATGGATTCGAAGCTTCCAGGCATCCTCATCGTCGATGACAACGAGGACAACCGATATACGTTGCAATTGCTGCTGGAATCCGACGGTCATGAGCGTATCACCGGCGCGTCCGGCGGCAACGAGGCGATCGCTCTGCTGGACAAGGAAAAATTCAGTCTCGTTCTGCTCGACATGATGATGCCCGATCTGAATGGCGACGAGGTTCTCAAGATCATCAAGGGTAATCCGGACACCAGAGACATTCCGGTGGTAATGATCAGCGCGGACAGCGATACCGAAAAGGTATCGAAGTGCATCGAGCTCGGCGCCGACGATTATTTGCCGAAGCCGTTTAACCCGACCATCCTGCGCGCCCGGATCGGCGCGGCGTTGCGCCAGCAGTCGCTGCGGGCGTTGCAAACCGAATACGTGAGCCAGATGGAGCAGGCAAAGAAGGATTCCGACGGTCTGTTGCGAAACATGCTGCCTGCCGAAATCGCAGCGCGTCTGCGCAGAGGGGAAAGCAATATTGCGGATTCCTTCGATGACGCCACCGTTATGTTCGCCGACGTGGTCGGCTTCGGGAAGATCACGGCGCGGATGAAGGCCTATGAGATCGTCGGCTGCTTGAATCAACTCTTCAGCGAGTTCGACCGGCTTGCCGACGACGCCGGCGTCGAAAAGATCAAGACGATCGGCGACAACTACATGGCGGTCGCCGGCGTCCCGACGCCGCGTTCCGGCCACGGCCGCATCGCGGCGAAGCTGGCGCTCGACATGATCGCCGCGGCCGGGCGATTGCAATCGCGGTTGCCGGTGCCGTTCCCGATCCGGATCGGATTGCATTCGGGCCCGGTCATGGCCGGGGTCATCGGCACGCGCAAGTTCGTCTATGACGTATGGGGGGATACGGTCAACATGGCAGCGCGGCTCGAGGCCGCAAGCCAGCCGAACCGGATATTGGCGTCCGCCGCGACGGCAAAAATCTTGGGCGACGATTTCGTTCTCGACGGTCCGCACAATATTGAAACCAAAGAGGCGCGCGTGCTCGAGACGTTTTTCGTCACCCGCCGCCTGTAAGATGCCGGAGCTTATG
Organism: uncultured Alphaproteobacteria bacterium; assembly: GCA_963823225.1. Classification (GTDB taxonomy): domain Bacteria; phylum Pseudomonadota; class Alphaproteobacteria; order Rhizobiales; family Xanthobacteraceae; genus BOG-931. Next base: position 1,527,326 of record CAWGKM010000003.1, read on the forward strand.
ATGGGCGGCCGATAGCACGTACGGATCGACAATAACACTTATGAAGTGTAGGTTTCACGTACGGTCAAGCGCTTTGCTTGCCCGAGAGCTGCCGAAAAATTGGCGATGTATCGAAATCGCCGACTGGTATCGCAGAGGCCGTAGGCCCGTCGCAGTCCAGAGCATTTCACGCTGCCGGCAGCGTGCGTCCTGAATGGGAGGATAGACCGATGTCCAGACTTATAGGTTTGATAGTCGCGGCTTGCCTGCTCGCCATTGGAGCATCAACCAGCCTTCTAGTGGATCACGTCTGACATTTGAATCCTTGAGGGGATTCCCTGCGGACTCAATGCATGCGAGTCTGGCGCATGCGAACCGGAATTTCCATCACTCTCAAGCCTGCGGATCGCCGCCGCCTGAAGGCGCTCGCGCGAGATCGCAACACCCCGCACAAGCACGTCTGGCGGGCTGAGATCGTCCTGTTGAGTGCGGACGGTATCGGCACCAATGAAATCATGCGCCGGACCGGCAAGTCGAAAACCTGTGTCTGGCGCTGGCAGGAACGCTTCATGGAGGCGGGCTACAACGGCCTCCTGCACGATAAAACACGCCCGTCGCGCATCCCGCCGCTGGGATCGAACATCACCGAACGCGTCGTGGCCCTCACCCAGACCGACCCGCCCACCGAGGCGACCCACTGGACTTCCGCGATGATGGCGAAAGTCGTCGGCATCAGCGCGAGTTCCGTCCAACGCATCTGGCGCGCGCATGGCCTGCAACCGCACCGGGTCAAACAGTTCAAGCTTTCTACCGACCCGCGCTTCGTCGACAAGTTGCGCGACATCGTCGGCCTCTATGTCGATCCGCCCGCCCATGCCGTGGTCCTCTCGGTCGATGAAAAGAGCCAGATCCAAGCGCTCGACCGCACCCAGCCCGGCTTGCCGATGAAGAAGGGCCGTGCCGGGACGATGACCCACGACTACAAACGTCACGGCACCACCTCGCTGTTTGCGGCCCTCAATGTCCTCGACGGTACCGTCATCGGGTGCAACATGCAGCGCCACCGGCACCAGGAGTTCATCCGCTTCCTCAACGCCGTCGAGGCGCAGGTGCCGGCGCGAAAGGAAATCCACGCTATCGTCGACAACTACGCAACTCACAAGCATCCGAAGGTGCGCCAATGGCTGGCTCGGCATCCCCGCTGGACCTTCCACTTCACGCCCACATCGGCATCCTGGCTCAACGCCGTCGAGGGCTTCTTCGCCAAGCTCACAAAGCGGCGATTGAAGCGCGGTACCTTCCTATCGGTCGTCGACTTGCAGGCCGCCATCAATCGCTTCGTTATCGAACATAATGCCGAACCCAAACCCTTCACTTGGACTGCTGATCCCGACAAAATTATCCAGGCTGTCAGACGCGGGCACCAAGTGTTAGATTCCATCCACTAGCTGCCGACCCGAACTGGCCGAAGTCTCTCACCTTGGGGACGGCTTCGCCGGGAGGGCCGTATTACGCCTATGGCGATGCGCTCGCGCAGATTCTGACGGAAAAGCTCGGGATTACAGTGAGCCAGTTCCCGACACAAGGACCGGTTCACAACGTGAAGCTCATCGACAGCGGTGGGGCGCAGCTCGGGTTCATTACGATGGGGATCGGCCTGCAGGGCTGGAACGGCACCGGCGAGTGGAACAAGGGGCAAAAGTTTCAAAACATGCGGGCCCTCTTTCCAATGTACGATACGCCATTTCAAGCCGCGGTCTTGCGGCGATCCGGCATCACGACCCTCGCTCAGCTCGACAAGAAACGCATCGGCGTCGGACCGAAAGCGGGCACCGGCGGTACCTATGTTCCCGCAATATTGAAGGTGCTCGGGATTTCAGCCGAAACTAATTATGGATCGTGGGACTCTACAGCTACCGAGCTTTTTGCCGGGCAGCTCGACGCTATCGTGACCCTGGTCGGAGCGCCGGTGCCGGCGATCCAGAAGGCGGAGGCGAACGAGCCCCTCACATTCATCAGTCTTTCTCCCGAACAGATTGACGCCATCCGCAAAGCGATGCCGGAGTTCAGTCCATCGACGATAACGGCGGGAACCTACCGCTCTCTGGACAAGGACTACAGCACCTTCGGGGTCTACAATTTTGCAATCGGGCGAGCTGATCTCCCGAACGATCTGGTGTATCAACTGGTCAAGGCGGTCTTTGAAAACCAGCCGCGCCTTGTGAAAGCTTATTCGGGGGCAAGCGACACCCTGCCGAAGAATGTGGTGAAAGACACCTTCCTGCCGTTCCATCCCGGGGCGGTGCGCTACTATCGCGAGATCGGCATCAGTATACCCGACGCGTTGGCTGCCACGAACTGATTGGCCCATCGCGCGACGAGGAGAGACCGATGTCTAGACCTATGGGTTTGATATTCGCGGCTTGCCTGCTCGCCATTGGAGCATCAACCAGCGTTCTAGCTGCCGACCCAAACTGGCCGAAGTCTCTCACCTTGGGGACGGCTTCGCCGGGCGGGATATATTACGTGTACGGCGATGCGCTTGCAAAGATTCTAACGGAGAAGCTTGGTATTGCAGTCAATCCCTTGCCGACCCAAGGCCCGGTCCACAACGTGAAGCTCGTCGATAGCGGCGGAGCGCAGCTCGGGTTGACTACGATGGGAGTCGCCCTCCAGGGCTGGAACGGCGCCGGCGATTGGACCGGCGGGAAACAACTCCGGAATATGCGGGCGCTGTTTCCGATGTACGATAACCCTTTTGAAGCCATGGTCTTGCGGCAATCCGGCATTGCGACCCTCGCGCAGCTCGACCAGAAACGCATCGGCGTCGGACCGAAAGCGGGCACCGGCGGCACCTATGTTCCCGCAATATTGAAGGTGCTCGGGATTTCAGGCGAAATGAACTATGGATCATTCGACGATATGGCCACCGAGCTTCTTGCCGGGCGCATCGATGCTGTGCTGACGCTGCTCGGAGCGCCCGCGCCGGCGTTCCAGAAGGCGGAGGCGAGCGAGCCGATCACATTCATCAGTCTGTCTCCCGAACAGATTGACGCCATCCGCAAAGCGATGCCGGAGTTCAGTCCTTCCAAGATCGCGGCCGGAACTTACCACTCCCTGGATAAGGACTATGACACCTTCGGGGTCTACAATTTTGCAATCGGGCGAGCCGATCTCCCGGACGATTTGGTCTACCAAATTGTCAAAGCAACCTTCGAGAACCAGCCTCGCCTTGTGAAAGCGACTTCGACAGCAAGCGACACCCTGCCGCAGAATGTGGCGAAAGACACCTTCCTGCCGTTCCATCCCGGCGCGATCCGTTACTATCGCGAGATCGGCATCAATATTCCTAACGCGCTCGTGCCGACGAATTGATTGGTCGGTCACGCGACGAGGAGAGACCGATGTCCAGACTTATGGGCTTAATATTCGCGGCGTGCCTGCTCGCCATTGGAACATCGAGCGGCGTTCTGGCCGCCAATCCCGACTGGCCAAAGTCTCTCACCTTAGGGACGGCTTCGCCGGGCGGGGTGTATTACGTCTATGGCGACGCGCTCGCGCAGATTTTGACGGAAAAGCTCGGCATCTCGGTCAACCCCTTGCCGACCCAAGGCGCGATCCAGAACTTGAAGCTCCTCGATAGCGGCGCGGAGCAGCTCGCGTTGATTCCGATGTCGACGGGCCTGGAAGGCTGGAACGGCACCGGCGGGTGGACCAAAGGGGCGCGCTTCCGCAATATCCGTGCGCTGTTTCCGATGTACGATAATCCGTTTCAGGCCGTGGCTCTGCTGCGATCCGGCATTGCGAATTGGGCACAGCTCGACGGAAAACGTATTGGCGTCGGCCCGCCATCAGGGGTCGCCGCCACCCATGCTCCGGCTATCTTAAAGATTGTCGGGATTTCATCCCAACTCAATTATGGATCGTACGAGGGTATGGGCGACGATCTTCTTGCCGGACGCATCGATGCGATGCTCGTAAATCTTGGAGCGCCGGCGCCGACGATCCAGGATGTGGTCTCGAAAGAGCCGGTCGTATTCCTCAGTTTTTCTGCCGAGCAAATGCAAGCTATCCGCAAGGACATGCCGGAGTTCGGCCCTTCGACCATTCCTGCTGGAACCTACCGCTACCTGGACCGGGACTACATCACCATCGGAGCGCCTAACTTTGCGGTCGGGCGCGCCGATCTGCCGGACGATTTGGTCTACCAACTGGTCAAAACGGTCTTCGAAAACCAGCCTCGCCTTGTGAAAGCGACTTCGACAGCAAGCGACACTCTCCCGCAGAATGTGGTGAAAGATACCTTCCTGCCGTTCCACCCCGGCGCGATCCGTTACTATCGCGAGGTCGGCATCAACATTCCTGACGCGCTCGCTCCGACGGATTGATTGGCCATTTTCGCGAACAGGGGGAGACAAATGTCCAGACTTATGGGTTTGATATTCGCCGCTTGCCTGCTCGCTCTTGGAACATCAACCAGTGTCCTCGCCGCCAACCCCGATTGGCCAAAGGCTCTCACCTTGGGATCGGGTCCGCCGGGGGCGTGTATTACATCTATGGCGAAGCACTCGCGCAGATCCTGACCGAGAAGCTCGGCATTCCGGTCAATCCACTGCCGACCCAAGGCTCGGTCCACAACATCAAGCTCATCGAGAGCGGCGGGGCACAGCTCGGCCTGATTACGATGGGGCTCGGTCTACAGGGCTGGAACGGCACCGGCGATTGGACCGGCGGCAAGTCCTTCCGCAATATGCGTGCGTTGTTTCCGATGTACGATTCCCCGTTTCAAGTCGTGGTCCTGCGGCGATCCGGCATTGCGGCCTTCGATCAGCTCGACAAGAAGCGCATCGGTGGCGGAACACGTGCGGGCGGCAGCGGCGCCACTATGCCGGCAATATTGAAGGTTCTCGGGATTTCAGCCGAAATCGTCTATGGATCGTTCAACGATATGGCCAACGAGCTTTTGGCCGGGCGCATTGATGCTATCCTGACGCTGCTCGGGACACCCGTACCGGCGGTTCAGGACGTAGAGGCGAAGGAGCCGGTCACATTCCTCAGTCTTTCCCCCGAACAGATTGACGCCATCCGCAAGGCGATGCCGGAGTTTAGCCCCTCGAAGGTCGCGGCCGGAACTTACCACTCCCTGGATAAGGACTATGTCACAGTGGGAATGTACAATTTTGCGATCGGGCGAGCCGATCTCCCTGACGATTTGGTCTACCAACTGGTCAAAACGGTCTTCGAAAACCGGCCTCGCCTTGTGAAAGCGACTTCGACAGCAAGCGACACTCTCCCGCAGAATGTGGTGAAAGATACCTTCCTGCCGTTCCACCCCGGCGCGATCCGTTACTATCGCGAGGTCGGCATCAGTATTCCGGACGCGCTTGTTCCAACGAATTGATTGGTCGGTCGCCCCAAATGCTCATCGACGTACTGGAAGATGGAATCATGCCTCAGGATGAGGCTTATCTGAACCTCATCCCGAGGTGCGCGCCGGTAGGCGCGCCTCGAAGGATGCCGGCCCGCTGCCCACCCTTCGAGGCTCGGCGCGGAGCTTGCCATCGGGCCGGCCACTTCGGGCCGGGCCCGTTGGCGCCGAGCACCTCAGGGTGAGGCTATGTCTGACAGGCGAGCATGAAGATAGCGAATGAATTAAAGAGGGTAACGATCGGGCATGGCTTGCGCGAACGGCTGCTGTTGGCGTTCATCGCCATCAGCGGCTTTGCCGTGGTCGCCGCGGTGGTCGGCAATTACGCCTTCTATGCCATCGGCAAGTCACTCCATCAGGTCACGGAGAAGTCGGTTCCTTCAGCGATCGCGAGCTTGGAGCTGGCGCAGCGTGCCGGACGCATCATTGCTGCCGGACCGGCGCTGCTTGGTGCCGCAAATTCCGAGGACTTCACGGCGGCTTCCTCGCTGCTCGACCGGGAAGTTATGGAGGCCGGGCGCCAGCTGGACGAACTGCCGGGTCAAGGACTGACCGCCGATCAGCTGATACAAATCAGGCTCATCTTCCGCGTCGTCACAGCCAATCTCGAAAGCCTGAAATCGGCGGTGCAGGCTCGCATCGCCGCCGCGGATCGCAAGGCGGCGTTGGTTCGCGACGCATTCGAAGCTTACAACCAGTTCCGCACCCTCTGGACTCCGAAATTCAACGAATTGAAGGGCCATATCCTGGCGCTGCAGCGTGCCCTCAACAACCCAAGCAGTGCTCCCGAGGAAAAGCTAGCGGCCTTCAATCGCCTCAACGCGGCGGTCAGCGACCTCACGCCGCTCGAGCAGATTCAGCAGGAGGCGGCGGTCGCGTTCGAGGCTTTGGTCCGCGCCGGCAACGCCGCGACGCCGGCCGAGCTCGATACAATTCGGGTTGCCGCCGAAGCGGCGGTTGGGCGCATCGACGATCTGGTATCGGGCCTCGATCCCGATGTTTCGTTCGCGTTGATCGTCCCGCTCAGCCGTTTGCGGGCCGACGCGATCGGCAGTGCCAGCATCATGGCCGCGCGGCAGGTCGAGCTGAATGCCGCCCAGGAGGGCCGCCGCCTGACGGTCGAGAACGCCGACCTCTCGGTCCAGTTGAGCAACGCGGTTGAGTCCCTGGTCGCGGCATCGAAGCAGAACATTGCGATAGCGACCGAACGGACGCAATCGGTCCAGGACCGCGGCCGGCTTGGACTGGCCGTGGCCGTCGCGCTCAGCCTGATCAGCTCGGTACTGATCGGATGGCTCTATGTCGGCCGCAACGTGGTCACGCGCCTGACCGTGTTGTCGGACGGAATGCGCGCCATCGTCGGCGGTCGGCGCGACATCACTATTCCCACCGGCGGCCGCGACGAGATCGCCGAAATGGCGCACGCCGTCGAAGTGTTTCGCGACAATGCGATCGCGCTCGATCGGCTATTAGCGGAACGTGAACAGGCCGCCGCACAACTCGAAAAGGTTGTCGAGGAGCGCACCGCCGAACTGCATCGGCGCGGAACCGAGCTTCGCGTCACCTTCGACAACATGGCGCACGCCGTCGTCATGTTCGACAGCCGCCTACAGCTGACCGCATGGAATCGTCAGTTCTCGGCGCTGCTGGAACTGCCGGAGTCGTTCTTAAACGGCAAACCGACCTTTACCGAGTTCATACGCTACCTTGCCGAGCGTGGCGAATACGGCGCCGTCGATGTCGAATCCGAGGTGCGGCGCTTGACGGCCTCCGTCAACGAACAATTTATCTTCGAACGGACGCGCCCCGACGGTAAAACTCTTGAAATTCGCCACAACCCACTGCCGGGCGGTGGAACGGTGATCATCTACAGCGACATCACCGAACGCAAACATTACGAGGAAACGCTCACTGCCGCACGCGATCAGGCCGAAGCAATGAGCCGCACCAAGTCGAGCTTCCTCGCCAACATGAGCCATGAGCTGCGCACGCCGTTAAATGCCATCATCGGGCTGACCGACATGATGGTCACCAATGCGCCGCGTTTTGGCACGGAAAAGGCCGCCGAGCCGCTCCGCCGCGTCCATCGCGCCGGCAAGCATCTCCTCGACCTCATCAATCAGGTTCTCGACTTGTCGAAGATCGAGGCGGGAAAACTGGACCTCAATCTGGAAACGGTGAAAATCCCCCGGCTCATCGACGAGGTGGTCGGCACCGCGCGTGGATTGGCGGAACAGAACAAAAACCGCCTCATCGTCGACTGCCCGCCCGATATCGCCCCGCTCCTGGTCGATCCCCTGCGCCTGCGGCAGATCCTGCTCAATCTCCTGAGCAATGCCTGCAAGTTCACCAAAGGCGGTGAAATCTCGTTGCGTGTGATCCCCCATTCGATTGAAGGCCGCGAATGGGTGGATTTTGCGATCTCCGACACCGGCATCGGCATGACGCCCGAGCAGGTGAACAAGCTGTTCGAGGAGTTCGTGCAAGCCGATCAAACCACGGCGCGCAACTACGGCGGCACCGGCCTCGGCCTTGCGATCACGCGCAAGCTCTGCCGCATGATGGGCGGCGATGCCCTAGTCACCAGCGAGATCGGCAAGGGGTCGACCTTCGTCGCGCGATTGCCGACGGCCTCGGCAACGCCGGCCGCCGCCGCCGACCAGCCCGCGAGCGCGTTGGATGAGCCTCTGCCGAGCGGCGATTGCGTTTTGGTCATCGACGATGATCTGACCGCGCGTGAGCTCATCGCAAATCATCTGCGCGGCGCGGGATTCTCCGTCGTTACCGCAGCCGGCGGGCGCGAAGGACTAAAGCGCGCCGAAGAGCTGCACCCGATCGCGATCACTCTCGACGTCCTGATGCCGGATATCGACGGCTGGACGGTGCTGGCGGCGTTGCGTGGCAACCCGGAACTCGCCGATATTCCAGTCGTCATGGCGACGATCACTGACGATTCCCAGCACAAGGGCATGACTCTCGGCGCCGCCGGATACCTCACCAAGCCGATCGATCGCGATCGGCTGATTGCGCTGCTGCAGCCTCATCAGGCGCGGGTTCGGCGCACGCGCGTGCTCCTGGTCGAGGACGATCCGATGCAGCGCGAACGGATTCGATCCTGGCTGGAACCGCAGCAATGGCAGATCAGCGAAGCGGAAAACGGCCGGGTGGCGCTCGACCGGCTGGCGGACGATGTGCCGGATATCATCTTGCTCGATCTCATGATGCCGGAGATGGATGGATTCCAGCTCATCACGGCGTTGCAGGAACGGCCGGCGTGGCGAGGGATTCCCGTGATCGTGATCACGGCTCTTGATCTTTCTGCCGCGGACCGCGCGCGTCTCAATTCCGGCGTCGAGGGGATCTTGTTGAAGGACACGTTCGACCCAGCCCAGCTGGTCGCAACCGTGCGGGCGCACGTTGCCGAGGCTCGCCGATCACAGAAGGTACCGGAGGAAGCCTCGTGACCAAGATCCTTTATGTCGAGGATAACGATGACAACGTTTACATGCTGCGGATGCGGTTCGAATTGCTCGAAGGATTTGAATTGCTGGTCGCCGAGGATGGCGCGGTCGGAGTCGAAAAGGCCGCGGCTGAATTGCCCGACGTTATCCTAATGGATCTCGATCTGCCCGTGATCGATGGTTGGGAGGCGACCCGCCGGATCAAGAGCAACGCGGCGACGCGGCACATTCCGGTGATCGCGCTGACCGCGCATGCCATGTCGGGCTCGCGCGAGAAGGCGCTGGCGGCCGGCTGCGACGAGTTCGACACCAAGCCCATCGAATTCGATCGGCTTATCCAGAAGATTAATTTCGTTTTAGCCAACAGGCCTGCCCGCCGCTGACAAATTCGTCGACGTGTCAACCCGACACCGACCGGCCACGACGGTGCCAACTCGGTCCTCGCCGAACGCCTTCAATCGAAGAAAGTACGGCCGAGGCGAGCCGCATGTGATGGCCTAAGTCCGAAATGGGTCAGGAACGCCGGTTTTGGTGTCCCCCCAGCACGTCCGCAATTACCCTGAACGCCGACATTCGCGTGCGTTGCAGTATCTGTCGAAACGGGCCAAAACCACACAGCCGCTTGCCTTATCTCGCGGTCGCGAGCGGCTCCATTCCGCTGTTGCTGATGGCCTCGCAAGCGCGCGCGGAGGCAAGAAAGTCGATCAGTCGTCTAGACCCTTTAATGTCTTCCGAGCCGGCCACGACGGCGGCTGAAAAGACCTGCACGAACTGAATCTCCGGCGCGATGCTGCCGGCGAAGTCGATGCCTGCCGCGTGCACGATTTCACTGACCGGCATGACTGCAAGATCCGCGCCTCCTGCGGCGACCATGACGGCGGCGTCGGCGCCGCGCGGCATCGCCTTGACGTTGATGTTTTCCGCGATGCCGAGCCGCGGAAAAAGATCGGTCGCGAGCCAGATACCGCTGGTGCTTCCGGGGATCGCGACGGTTTTGGCCTTGAACAGGACTTGTTTGAAGGCTTCGACGGTGCTCACGTCGGGCTTCGCAGTCCCCGCCCGCACCGCCACGCCGAGCGGCACGCGCGCAAGATCCACGTCCGTTCCGGCGACGATCTTGTTCGCGGCGATCAGCTCGCTGAGGCCCTCCCTGGAGAGGATCACCACGTCGGCCGGCATGCCGCGCGCGAGCTGCGCGGCAATCGTTTGCGGACCTGTTCCCTGCGACGCGCCCGACCCGGTCGTGACCTTGATGCCAGTCACCCGCTTGAATTCCGGCAACAGCCGCTCGTACGCGGCGGCGAATCCGCCGGACATCAGAACGTTCAGCTGCGCCGAACCATTCGTCATCTTTGCCACGCTGCCGTTTTGGCCGGTCGCGGCGCTCCTTGCGCCCGCCGCAGAGTTCCGCTCAACCCGGACTACGCTCGCTAATCTTTTTTCGGCGACCAACGATAGGCTTTGGCGCACGCGCCGCCCATCAGCATCGCTCGCTCGCCCTCGTTCAGGCGGTCAGTCTTGAGGAAGGGCTCGACCGCCTGCCCGTAGTTGACGACGGCGTAGGCGCGGGTCCAGTCCGTGCCCCACAGGCAGCGGTCAAAACCCCAGGCATCGAATACGCGCGCGAGCGGATCCCAGATGTCCGGAAACGGATACGGTTTCTGGGACAGCGTGCAGGCGCCGCTCACCTTGATCACCGCGTTCCTGCGCCTGGCGAGATCCAGCACCTTCGGCAGGTCGGCCCACGGCTGCGGCGGGGCCGGTGGCGTGCGCGGCTGCAGGATAGCCAGGTGGTCGATGATGAAGCGCGTATCGGGGTGGCGGTCGATCAACGCCGTGCCCGCATCGAGGTTGCCCCAGAATAATATGTTGACCGGAAGGTCGTGTTTTGCGGCGGCGCGCGCGATACGGTCGAGGCCCGGGTCTTTCGGGTCGCGGTCGCGTCCCGGCTCTTTGGTCAACATGATGCGGATGCCGACCGCGCCCGGTGTCCGCTTCCAGTCGGCGATGACGTCGCCCACGGCCTGATCGTCCGGGTCGACCGGCTTGACGATCGCGAACCGATCGGGATGAGCGCGCTGCACTTCCACCGCATAGCTGGCGTCGTAGCGGTACATGGAAAACGCGGAGATGAAGATCGCGCCGTCGACGCCGACCTTGTCCATCGCCGCCACCATCTCGTCGCCGGTAACGTGGTCGGGCCAGTTCGGCACATTGTGCCAGGGCCGCTTCGGCGTGTTCGCCTCATAGGCGTGGACCTGGGAATCGATGATCGTCATCGGCGAAGCTCCTCAATTGCTGACAAATCGCTGCGCTAAGCTAGCCAACGCTTCGGGCCAAAAGCTACCCCATCGAATCGTCGATGGTAAGGTTATTTTGACGCCGTTCGTATCATCCCCGTTCAGCGACGAGACATGCGCACGGGAAGTCTATATTTGAGCAAGCTAAACAAAATAGTGTTCACTGAGTTGCGTATCGTGAGTATGGGTACAGGCAGCAGGCTCAACCGAGGATTTTCGCTCTATCTCGATCTTGTGCGAGTGAGTGCGGCGCTGGCTGTTGTATTGTATCATGCGTCCTTTGAGCAAAATGGCGGGGACTGGTTCCACTCCGGGACGATCGGCCCTGACGCGGTTACGGTGTTTTTTGTTCTTTCCGGCCTGGTGATTTCCTATGTGGTGGACACGAAAGAGAACAATCTACAATTATACATTTCGAGCCGGTTGGCGCGGCTGTGGTCGGTTTTGATACCAGCGCTTGCGCTGACCTATTTAATTAATCTTGTTGGTATGGGTATCAATCCGGTGCCTCATTGGATCGTGCCTGGCGGCTCTGCTTGGCTATTGCTGCCATCGGCCCTCTTTGTGAATGAACTGTGGTTCCATTCAGTTGCCCCTTTGTCTGACATCCCAGTATGGTCGATTGGATTTGAATTTTGGTACTACGTCTTCTTCGGCGTGATCATTTTCGCCCCGGGGAACTGGAGATACATCGCCGTCTCTGTCGTCGCGTTGATAGTTGGGCCGCGCATCCTGTTGTTGTTGCCGATTTGGCTTCTCGGGGTGGCCGTATATCAACTCGGGCGACGTCGGCTTGTCCGCGGGACGGCGGCATGGACATGCTTCGTTATGCCTATGGTCATCATCGGCTCAATGATGTTGGCCCATTGGAACAAGGCGCTGATCGCTGACGGAGCTAAATTGATTGGCGCAGACCCGCCCTGGGAAAACTGGATTTGGTGCGCTGACTGGTTATGGGCGTATGCGGTGGGTCTCTCTACTGCCGTCCATTTCTACGGCGCGTGGTGTCTGCACGATCGCATCGAACATATCCTTATCCGTTTTCGGGGTGTCATTGAGTTTGCAGCTGGATTGACGTTATCGATCTATCTGTTTCACTTTCCGCTCATGACAATAGCATCTGCCGCATTGAGCAAATGGCCGCATGGGCCGGTCCGGTCGATAGTCACCTTAATAGCGAGCTTGATTTGCTGCGCTGTTCTCGGCCTTATTTTCGAGCGCCAGCGATATCCTCTACGGTCTTTAATTATGCGGGCGACAAAGCCATTGGTTCACACAATGGGCTGGATGGCCCACGCCTAAGACACCCGCGGCAGTCGTCAGGTATCCGGCGAATACAGCGTCAGACCGCGAAATCTGCCGGATGCAGCCAATGTCCGATGGTTTTGCACAAGGTTATGAGACGATCGACTGCCGTTTGAGCGGCGCGCGCCGCTCAACTTCGGCGTGGTCTGATCAAAATAGACGACAGCCAACTTCGGTTTCCGGCGACCCAATTGTATATAGGATGTCCGATGAGACGGCTGAAAACCGGCACGTAAAAGAACGGAATCTGCCACCACAGTCCCGGCGCGCGCAACACGACGTATCGATAAGCCTCGAAGCCCGGCAGCACCCGCCCGTCGGGCAGGACCAGATAAAGCGCCTTCTCCATTTGCGCGTCGCTGACAACGGGAGACGGATTGCTGCGAAAATCCCGCACTCTGATCTGCTGCATGCCGTCGAAGGCGAGAAACCAGACCATCGAGCGGACGCAGAAGCCGCAATTGCCGTCATAGATCATTTCCATGTCGCCCATCGCTCGCTTCCACGCCGCGCCAAGACGGCGCAACCACTCGACACGCACGAAGCTCAGATCCCCCATGATCATGACAAAGGAGAAGTAGAACAAACCCATGAACAAGGCGATCTGAACATGGAGCAGGATAGCAGCCGCCAACAGGTACGGTCGCGTGGCGCGCTGCCAGATCAGGAACGGATAGGCTAGTTCGATCGCCACCGTCGAATAAGTCGCAATTTTGACCAACCAGTAATGCCGTGCGAACAGGTCGAGCAGCAGGCCGTTGTAGTAGTTCTCCGAACTGAAGATCAACCAGATCGCGTCACCGTGCCGCCATTCGTCTCCTAGCAGCTTGCTCGCGCCGCTATAGAAGTACAGCACTGCCATCTGAATTTGTATGAGCCGTATGCAAGCGCCGGCCCAACGGCTGGTGTATGGCGGCAGCACGGCATCGAGGCGCGCGCGCTTGATACGCCGCACGGCGCGCACCCGATCGAGGCTGATCGCGCGTCCGACCGGTGCGAGACACATGATAAACAGCAGAGCCGCCAGAATCTTGTCGACGCCGTAGATGAGATACGTGTTGCGGTAGACGAAGGAGACGTGGCCAATAAAGACGATCCATTTGACCCAGGCCGTTCGCCACCCGGCGGTGAAGGCCGCGCAGCAGAACAAAAACAACACATCAAAGGCGATCCATTGCCATGGCGCCGTGAAATAGAAGAAAACAGATTGCATCCACGGGTCCAAATCCCGAAGCGCAAGCGCGCGCGGCAGCAGGCCGGCGTCTCCCCAGAATTCGAGCAGATAAGAACTGGCCCTGAGGTAGTAGAGCAGGAGCGCCGCGCCGATGCCGATCCGCACCAGATCCAACGGCGCCGTCGAACGCTCCTGAAACCAAAGGCGCGACCAAGCCTGTTCCGCGGCCGCATACAACTTCCAGCCGGCGCGCGCGGAAATCGCTAATGCGGACATTCGAAGCTTTCTACCGTTGATACTTTGATGAAGTCGGGATCCAGCGGCTGCTTGCCGCGCAGACGATCGAGCGGACCGTAGTCCTGTTCGTCGACCTCGAAGAACGTGATTGTGACGGGATGCAATTCGGCGTGCTCGCGGCAGAACAACGCGGCGAACTCCTCGCCAAAGTCTTCCGGACTCTGGAGAAGGGCGAGATACCACGCGGGGAACCAAATCGAGCTCGGGTGAAACCAGTTCAGACCGTCGTTCGGATCGAACCGATGCAAGGTGCCGGCGTCATCCTCGATCACATAGCTCAGGAACACGCCGAGGGGGTCCTGGCCTGCTTCGCCGACATCCGGCGCAAAGAAATTCCACTGGTTGTCCAGCATCAGGAGATGTAGGTAGGGATCAAGCACGATGCGCAGCCCCTTGATCGGGCCGCTGGTGCTGGGCGCGGGCGCCACGACCATGGCGATGGTTTGCCAAGCGACAATAAGCGACATCGCCGCATACGTCGCTCGCTCGCGCCAGGGCTTTGCCATCATGGCTCGTCTCATACAGACGTGCGGCGCCAGAATACGCCTAGGTCTTGCTCCCCGTATAGTGACAATGCTGGAGGACGGTGCGACGGTGCGCGGCGTCCCAGATGTCGGCTTGGGGTCAACTTCGACATTTAGGGCGCGCTTCCGACACTTCCGCAGTAACCCCGAAAACCGACAATCGCTTGCGCTGCAGTATCCGTCGAATTGGGCCATTACCGGAAGTCGCCGGCGCTTATCCGATCGCCTCGCAGGCACTGCGCGGCGGACAGCCTCCTTGCGCGACTGACGAAAAGCCAGGTGCGGCACAACGCGCAACATTTGATATAGATCAAATACAATTCCCTAATCCTGTAAGCTAACTTCACATAATTTCACACGAAGGCAACGGACGGAGCAGCCGCGCATGCGTTATCGAGAACTCACCGAGATGCGCGACGGCATGACGATCGACTGGGACGTGCCGATCGAGCTGGACGACCGCCTGGTGCTGCGTGCCGATGTCTTTCGCCCGGTGAAGGACGGCCATTATCCAGTGCTGCTGAGCTATGGTCCCTATGGCAAGTGGCTGCATTTCGAGGATGGTTACAAGACGGCATGGCAGCGCATGGCCGAGACCCATCCCGACGTCATGGCCGGCTCCACCAACAAGTACCAGAGCTGGGAAGTCTGCGACCCCGAAAAGTGGGTGCCGCATGGCTATGTGTGCGTACGCGTCGACTCGCGCGGCTGCGGCCGCTCGCCCGGTTACGTCGAAGTTTGGTCGCCGCGCGAGGCGAGGGACTTCGCGCAGTGCATCGAATGGGCCGGCGTGCAGAAATGGTCGAACGGCAAGGTCGGCCTGAGCGGTATTTCCTATTACGCCATGAACCAGTGGCAGGTCGCATGCCTGCAGCCCAAGCATCTCGCCGCGATGTGCATCTGGGAGGGCGCGGCCGATTTTTACCGCGACCTCAGCCACCACGGCGGCATCTACTGCACCTTTGCGCAGAACTGGTACGATATGCAGGTGAGTTCTGTGCAACACGGACTCGGCACACGCGGGCACCGCAGCCGTATGAACGGCGAATGGGTATCGGGACCGCCGACGCTGACGGCCGAGGAGCTGGGCGCCAACCGCTACGATTTAGGAACGACGTACTACCAGCACAGCCTCGACGACGAATATTGGCAGGCGATGATGCCGGACTGGTCGAAGGTCAAGGTGCCGCTGCTGTCCGCCGGCAACTGGGGCGGCCAAGGTCTGCATCCGCGCGGCAATTTCGAGGGCCATGTGCGCTCCGCGTCGCAACACAAGTGGCTCGAAGTGCACGGCATTGAACATTGGACCCACTATTACACCGATTACGGCGTCGCGATTCAAAAGCAATTCTTCGACTATTTTCTCAAAGGCGAGAAGAACGGCTGGGACAAGGAGCGCAAGGTCCGCCTGCAGGTGCGCCATCCGGGCGAAAAATTCGTGGAGCGCTACGAGGATGATTGGCCGATTCCAAACACCGAATGGACCCGGTACCATTTGCACCCCGCCAACCTCGCTTTGTCGACGACGCCGTCAAGCGGCACCTCTAAGGTGGAGTTCGACGCGCTGAGCGACGGCGTCACCTTCCTTAGCGCACCGCTGATGCAGGAAACGGAAATCACCGGTCCGATCGCGGCGAAGCTGCACGTCTCCTCATCGACCGCGGACGCCGACCTCTTCCTGATCGTGCGGGTATTCTCGCCCAACCTCGCGGAGGTGGTGTTTCAGGGCGCGCTCGACCCGCACACGCCGATCGCGCAAGGGTGGTTGCGCGCTTCGCATCGCAAGCTCGACAAAAAACTCAGCACGCCTTACCGGCCTTATCACAGCCACGACGAGAAACAGCCGCTCAAGCCCGGCGAGGTTTATGAACTCGATGTCGAGATCTGGCCGACGTCTATCGTCGTGCCCGCCGGCTACCGGATCGCGCTGACCGTGCGCGGGCGCGATTACGTCTATCCGGGCGGCAGCGGCGGACGGCTCTCCAACATGAAGAACGAGTTTACCGGCTGCGGCCCCTTCCTCCACGACGATCCGCACGACCGGCCGATATCGGTCTACGGCGGCAAGACGACGATCCAGTTTGACGGCAAGCGCGAGAATTATCTGCTGCTGCCGATCATTGCGGGCAAAAAATAAATGACGGGTGTCTCGTAACGTCCGCAGCCGTTCGACACCGCAGAAGGGTCGGACATCAGGGAGGATTAAAATGGCCGGTCCGGCGAATCCCGACCTGCTTTCGATTTTCGATCAAGCGCGGCCAAATGCGCGCTACTGGTCGACGATGGCACTGTGCTCGATGGGCTTGGCCCTCGAGTTTTTCGATTTCTATATCGTCGGGTTCGTCATCGCGGTCGTCAGTCCGCAATGGCACCTCACCTACGGGCAGTCGTCGATCATGCTGCTGAGCGCAGGACTTGGGGCCATAGCCGGAGCGCTGCTGTGGGGCGGCCTGTCCGACGTTTTTGGGCGCAAGCTCATGATCGTGGTGGGCACCTTGGTCTGTGCCGCGAGTGCCGGCGCCATTGCGCTCGTGCCCGACGGCGCGTGGGTGTTGTTCGCGTTCTTACGCTTCGGCGTCGGCGTCGGCTTGGGAGGCTCGAACGCCGCAATCATCCCGGTCACCGTCGAATACACCCCGACCCGCTTCCGCTCGGTGATCCCGGGACTGACGGTCGTTTTTGCGACCATCGGCACGCTGTTGGCCTCCGCGACGGCGGCAACGTTGCTCTCGCTGCTCGGCTGGCGCGGTATTTCCGCGATCGGTGTCGTGCCGGCCGTCATCGGTATCCTGTACTGGTTGAGCTCACCAGAATTGGTGCGCTGGCTGATGGCCAAGGGCCGCTTCTCGCAGGCGCGCGCCGAAGTCGCCTGGTTGCTGAAGCTGCCGCTCGAAGCGGTGCCGATGCCGACGACGCGTCCGCCCGCCCCGCCAAGTGTGAGCTATGGCGAGCTCTATTCTTCGGTGCCGAGCCGGTTCTGGCTCACGGTGATCATGTGGACCGGGATCAGCACCGCGAATTATGGTGTTTATCTCTGGGGACCGACCATTGTCGCCATGCTGCTCAAGATGCCGGTTCAGAATGCGGCACATTTGTTCGTTTACGTCGCGCTCGCGGGCATCACCGGCAAGACCGTTTTCTCGTTCCTGCCGCAATGGCTCGGCAGGCAACGTTGCGGCCAACTCTCCGGTCTCGGCATTGCCGTGACGCTGGCGCTCGCGGGAGTCTTTCACGATCAGTTTTATGGCAGCATTCCGATCTTCATCGTTTTGCTGGCGGCCGGTGCGCTATTCTTCGATGGCGGCTATTCCAACCTGTCGCCATATACGGCGGAGATCTTTCCAGTCGGGCTCGCCGCGCGAGGGGTCGGTCTTGGCCAGGCGGCAAACGGCGTGGGCAAGATCGCAGGTCCCCTCAGTCTGGCGCTGATCGCCGGTGCCGGCAACCTCGTCGCGCCGCAGGCGACGGCGGACGCCGTGCTGCCGGCCTTCCTATTCCTGGCCGGCTGCGGCCTTGCCGTCGCTCTCGCATTCACTTTCGTTCCGATCGAGACGCACGGCAAGCCGCTAACGGTCGGTTACGAGGAACACCCGACCGGGGCCGCGGCCACCGCGCGGGCGCGGTGACGGCGCCGGCGTGCAGGTGAAAGGATTTAGCGGCGCGCAGTAGCGCTCATGCAACGCCAGTCGGTCCGCGCGGCCGCAAGTTCGGCAATGCCGTTTTCAGCAAAATACGCATCGGCCGGATCCACGCGTGATCGCGATGCGGTGCTACGTCTTCCCGCTTGTTCCTTGATTGGGCGGATTGGCGTTAGAGCAACACGGATTGACAGCCACACCGAAGGCCCGCTTCGGGTCAGCCGCGTCATTTCGAACCACGTTCTAGCCACTTCCGCTATTGCTCCGATCGCTACTGAGTTGCTGCGTTACGGCAACCACGCTTCGGGCCGCAGACCGGCATTTTGAGGCGTGCTATTCTTGCCCGTCTTGCAGCCGGCCGTGATCCCATTGGGGGCGGATCAAATGGCAATCGACATCCGACGGCGGGAATTGAAAACCGCGCTCGGCGGCGCGGCAGCGGCGACGCCGCTGGAGACGGCGACGCCGATGACCGGGTCCTTCAGCAAACATACTAAGCAACTAAACCAAGCTTCATTATGGTCAAAGTTCAAGGCTGAATTGGTTCCAGACGGGATGCTGCCCAGCCTATCAGCGGGGTGTGCGGCTCTAACGCTAGTCGTGATTGAGTCAGTGGCTTACGCCGCCCTAATCTTCTCCGGATCCCTTGCACCCTATATTGGAACAGGAATTGCGATCACCCTAACCTCGGCGGTCGTTTGCGGTCTGATCGCTGCAGTCTTCAGTTCATATCCAGGTGTCGTCGCCTTTTCTCAAAATAAAATAGCAGCAATCTTCGCACTCATTGCTACCGCTACCTTCGAGGTAATTACTCCATCGATACCCGCGGAAACCGCCATATTTTCTGTCGCCGCCGCCATCTTCGCCGCAACCATTATTACAGGAGCCGTCCTCGCCACGCTTGGTACGTTCAAGCTGGGAAGCCTTATCCGGTTTATCCCTTACCCGGTAATCTGCGGCTTCCTTGCTTCCGTTGGCTGGCTCCTTCTGCTGGGTTCTCTTAAGACGATGACAGGCGCCGCGGTAACCTTTGCCACTGCGCCGGATCTCTTCAAGCCTGATCGGATAGTGCATTGGCTTCCGGGATTAGCCTTTGCCTTGACCGCTTTTGTACTACTACCGCGGATCAAGCACTACGCCGTAATGCCCCTCCTCATAGTTGCAACCGTGCTCATATTTTACACGGCGCTCTTTGCCAGTGGGGCCTCACTTGACGAAGCCCGGCACGCCAGATGGCTCGTCGACACTGCAACCACCGACGGCCAATTCCATGTGATTACTTTCGCAGCCTTTGCCCAAGCACATTGGAAACCAATCATCGCGCAAATCGGCAGCCTCGCCACTGTAGTTCTGGTAACCGCCGTTGCCTTATTGCTGAACTCTAGCGCCCTCGAGCTCGCTGCCGAACAGGAAATGGACCTCGACCACGAACTTAAAGTAATGGGTGCCGCGAACATCGCCTCCGGGTTAGCCGGCGGGATGGTAGGGTTCACTTCTATAAATATTTCAAAATTCGTTCTCAGAATGGGCGTCAAAGGGCGGCTCGTCGGATTGTTTTGTGCGCTTGGTTGTGCTGCGGTTCTCGCCTTCGGAACAGATGCAATAAACTACGTGCCTGAGCCACTTGTTGGCGGACTGCTGCTCTACATTGGAATCGAGTTTCTAACCGAGTGGGTCTATAAACCCGCACGCGAGCTGCCCAGAACTGATTTTATAATCGTCGTTATTATTTTAGCGGTAGTCGGCATTTTTGGATTCATTGAAGGCATTATGGTTGGTATAGTTCTCGCAATCATTGTCTTCGCTATCAAGTACAGCAGCCTCAGCGTTATCAAACAAGCCTTCTCTGTTGCTGATGAGCACAGCAACGTGGATCGCCCCCCGGATCAGAAAAAGATTCTCGAGCAACAGGGGGACATGATCCGGGTTTTCAGACTCAACGGCTTCATCTTTTTCGGAAGCGCCAATACCTTATTGAACCGCGTTCGCCAAAGACTTAACGATCTCAATCAAATCCCTGTACGATATCTTGTCTTCGATTTCCGCGCTGTCACCGGAATTGATTCCTCCGCCGTGATCAGCCTTATCAAGCTTGGACAACTTGCCCGAAAATTCGGCGTTACAGTGGTGCTGACCCACGTGTCCGAAATTGCGACCCAGCAAATGGAAAAAGGAGGACTCCTCGAGCTAAGCCAGGAAATATGGAAAATTTTTCCGAGCTTGGATCACGGACTCGAATGGTGCGAGGACCAATTACTTAGAACTGAAAATGCCGACCTTTCAGTTAAAAAAAGAACCATTCAGGAGTATTTGGAAGAACTCTTTCCCGGAGTCATTGAGTATCCCCTGCTCGCAAAATATTTAACAAGGTTCGAAACTCCGGCCGGACACATACTGATCAAGCAGGGGCAACCTTCGGATGCCCTGTACTTAGTCGAATCCGGATTGGTTACTGTTATCTTCAATCTTGAAAGCGGGGGGGCGTTCCGCATTCGGAAAATGGGCCCCGGAACGATCATCGGTGAACTTGGGCTCTATCTCAATTTCCCTCGAACCGCCGACGTCATCACTGAGGAGCCCTCCATCATCTATGGTCTCTCCCGAGAAAATATGAACCTCATGAACATAAATGAACCCAAGATCGCTGCCGCTTTCCACGACTTCATGGTTCGCCTACTGGCAGATCGCCTCGTGCACACCGATCGGATTCTCAAGACATTGCTTAACTGAAATTGATGGGATCTCACTGAGTGTTCCGGTCAAAAAATGTAAATTTAGAGTTGGCCGTTGCGCCAACGGGAGCGTGGCCGGCGCAGCGTAACCGGTCACGCGGAGAATGCCGATTTAAAAGTCGCGATAGCTGCGCGCCGCCCGTGCTGCAACGCACCGAAGACTGGGAGTAAACGGTCGAAATGGGTCTTGGCCGTGTCAAAACGCTCTACGGCATGGAGCGTAACGACCCCAGCGAAGTAGCGATGCGAGGGTTTCCCGGCTTGGACTATGCCTTGATCGCGGCCATGAGCGGCTGGATGCCCATGATGTTGATTACGCGGGTGAGATTGTAGGCCAGGACGTGCAGCGCCATCTCCGAGGCAACCCACGGCAGTGTCTTCATCAAGAAGTGCGTGGCGCCCATCCGGGCTTTTATCGTGCCGAACGGATGCTCGACCGTCTCGCGCCGCTGGCGCATCTTCTCCGGATGCTCATCGAGCCGCTGTTGTACGGCTTCGAGAACGTCCTCATGCTCCCATCGCGTGATTCGTCGCTCCTTGCCAGTGGTGCAGCGATGCTTGATGGCGCAGCGCTGGCAGACATTGGTCAAGTAGCGGCGTAGGACCAATCCATGTTCTTGTGTTGTGAATGAGTAGGCAAGCCGTTTGCCGGCAGGACAAATGTAAACGTCCTCCTCCGCCACGTAGCGGAAGTCTTGCTTGCCGAAGCGCTTTGCGCCCGAGGTCATCGGCTTTGGCAATGTGACCGTGATGCCGGCTTTGTCGCATTCCAGGATTTCTTCGCTGCTGAAGTAGCCGCGGTCGGCGATGACATCGAGATTGGTCGCTTCCAGAGTTGCCTTTGTCTCCTTGGCCATATGGGCAAGCTGTGCCCGGTCGCTCCCGACGTTGGTCACCTCATGCGTGATAATCAAATGATGTTCGGTGTCGACGGCGACCTGAACGTTATAGCCCACCACACCTGATCCTCGGCCGCTCGTTGCCATCGAGCGGGAATCAGGATCGGTCAGCGATATCTGCTGGTCAGACGCCGCCAGCATCCGCGTCTTGAGACCATTTAGGCGTTGCATCTCCTCCTTCAGCTTCGAGATCTTCTCCTTGAGCCGGATCGTCTTGCTCTCGCGCGCCTCCGACGGCTCCTGACGATCGGCGCTGTCGAGCTGTCGTAGATAACGAGCAACGCTCTCCTCGATCTGCGCCAGCCGCCGCTCCATCTTCGCCCGCGTGAAGTTCTTATCCCGGTTGTTCACCGCCTTGAACTTGCTGCCATCAATCGCGACGCTGACTTCCGTGAACAGGTCCAGACGTCGGCAAAGCATGATGAACCGAGCACACACCTTGCGAATAGCCCCGCCATTGTCCTTGCGGAAGTCAGCAATCGTCTTGTGATCGGGCACCAGCCGGCCCGTCAGCCACATCACTTCAACGTTGCGCCCAGCCTCGCGCTCAAGCCGCCGGCTCGACTGAACTCGATTGAGATAGCCATAGATATAGAGCTTCAGCAGGACCGAAGGGTGATACGAAGGCCGTCCGGTTATCTCGGGAGCGACCCCGTCAAATCCCAGTTCCGCCAGATCGAGTTCATCGACAAAGACATCGATTACCTGAACTGGGTTGTTCTCCTCGATCCAGTCGGCCAGGCATTCCGGAAACAGCGTCGTCTGCCCGCGATCCGTGCCCTCAACAAAGCGCTTCATCTGATCCCCCGCAGCAGCAGAATCACACTACGGAGTGAATCACAGGCGGCGCGTTTTTACACAGCCAGGGTCAAACTGCGACATCGCGGGATGTCCGCGCCACGGCAGCTTTGCCCCCGGAAGCCGACATTCGCTTGCGATGCAATATCTGTCGCTAAGGGCCACAGGCGGACATCGCGCGTTCGTTCTAATAGGGAAAGAGGCCACCGCCAGCTTGAGGCCCCAAGGAAAAGCCCCAGCTTGGGACTGGGGCTTCCAACTTCGGGATGGAACGCAACATTCACACTCACGCTACATGCCACCCCGATTTCAACGGTTTCCAGGATTAAGCGGCCTTCCTCGGTGCGGCGCCAGTCGGCGGTAGAGCGCCCGTCTTGATATTGATTGTCTTGGTGGTCCTTATGGCCTTGGCGGGCTTCTTAATCGTGAGATATAGCACGCCCTTGTCGAAACGAGCGTCGACGGCTCCGTCTTCCGGCTCGAATGGCAGGGACATCGATCGATAAAATGAGCCGTAGCTCCGCTCTTCGACATGCCAGTCTTTTTCTTCTTTCGTGCTCTCCGCCTTTTTCTCACCGGAAATGACTAGCTGGTTGTCGTCCAGGCTGACGTTAATGTCTTTCTCGTCCACGCCGGGAAGTTCCGCGGTCAGTTCGAAGGCATCCTTTGTTTCCGCCACATTGATTGCCGGCACGCCGGCCCCAATCTCGGACGAGGACGAAGTTTGATCGAAAGCGCGAAGCGCATTTTCCATTTCGCGCCGCATGAGACGAAACGGATCTGATGTTAGTTCTGGGCTCATGGTCCACAGTCTCGGAAGGAAATTCATCTGCTCACTCCATTAGCGGTTAAAGAAATTGAAGGGCATCTTGCACTTATTCGCGTGCACGACCGGGTGCGGATACAAACGGCATCCGCAAAGCAGGCCAGTATCAATTTTGAGATTAGAATGGTGCCTGCCGACGACACCAGTGCCGCCAGTGACCGAACGGAAACTTCGGCAAATCGCCATTTCGTGGGCAACTCGGGCAGGCTACTGCCTGTCTTTTATATATCTGTAGGTACAGAGACCAAAGCACAAGGATGCATCCGATAATTTATTTTGCGGTGGAGGCGCTAAGGGTGACTCGCTTGGCCTGGAGTTCTGCCAATGCCGCCTTGCCTGTTCGGATAGCTTCAGACATCGTTTCGAAAAATCCAGATTTCTGCACCGGTTTGCTTTTCCCGGCCGTGTAAATTTCCCATCGCCACGGTTTGGGTGGACGACCTTTGTTTTTGATAGCGAGGGCGTAGTCGCACTCCGCATAGTTCTCGACATTGGGGTACACATAAATTCCAGGAGGTATCAATTCTGGATGCGATGCCGAGATGTCACTGCAAGCCTGCCGAAGGGTTCGGAGAGGCCTTAATAAATACGGGCTGCAAGTAGCCATGATCGTCCGTATAATAAGCGGTAAGCGAATCTGTTTCTCAAAGAAGGTGATTAGATTCGATCGCCCGCGTCTTTTTGCCGTTGTTGCTCTTTCGCAAGCAGATTAAAAATCGTCGGCTGCTTCGTTTCCTTAGTCACGCTCTCGTCCTCTCTCACGCACTCAATAAGACATCGGTAGCGCTAAACGTTCTGCCTTCGGACCAACTCGTCCATATTGGTCTTCATTGACGAGACCGCTCGGCTGCAGACTATTTCAGTCGAAAAATGCGGTCTGAGCAATTTTGACCACAAAGTGGGATTTTGGTCGGGACCTGAACGGCGTTGCGGCCGGAACGGTGAGCCTGACAATCGCGTTTTGTAGCGGCCTGGATTACTGCCAGCCGAAGTCGCCGCACGCCTTCGGGACGCCGGGCGGGATGTTCCGCTTTGCCACCTAAGGCGGACTCAAAGCGATCAGCTAGCGGTCACAAGTAGCTGTCCGGCTGTTTGAGAAACTCGGTTTCCTCCGGGGTCGAGATTCGTCCAAGTACGCCGTTGCGATGCGGAAAGCGCCCAAATCGGTCTACAATCGCCCTGTGAGCTTCGGCCCACTTTCGCAACTCCGGATCGCCGAGACTCGCCATCAGTGCGACCGAGCGAGCTTGCGATTGGCGATCCTCTGAATGCTCGAACGGCAGATACAGAAACATGCGCTGGTCCTTGGTTAGGCCGGCGTCAAATCCTCGGACGATGGCGGCCTCCGCTAGCCAGAGCGCCTGTGGATCGGTGGCAAATGCGCGAGGCGTGTCGCGGAACATATTGCGCGACATCTGGTCAAGCACGATCACCGCAGCAAGCGCGGTCTGCGCATCAGCCAGGAGGCCATTATGTCCGCGGGACAGGAGAATTTCATGCAAGCCGAGAAAACGCTCCCGAATGCTCGCGTCAAACGTCGGGTCCTTCTCGAACCATTGGTCCGGCTCAATCTGCTCGAACCAGAACTTCAAGACATCCTCAACCCACCCATCTTTAGGATCATCAACGATTGTGGGACCCTCCACGATTTGCGCATCAATTCGATATACGACTTATGTCCGTTAAGCCTCCGATAACGGACCCAACTCGGACATTGCGCCAGGTCCGTTGGGGGCCATGTTGTCGCCCGCCATGGTCGCCCGTCATGACTGATGCAGCGCGGCAACACCCCTGCGATATCGCCCGTTTTCCCCGATTCCGACCGTGCCTGCATTTGACAGGCTGCACACCCGCGCCGGTATGATGGTGTCCAGGAACGACGGCTGGGGCTTCGGGGGCTCGGATGGTTTGGCGTGGTGGCGCGTTAGTGCTGCGGAACCTCGTGCTGGCGACGGCGCTGTTGCTCGCTTTTGTTAGAGTTAGCTTCGCTGGATGCGTTGGTTGCCCGACAACCCCATCAGCGACACAGACAAATCAAATGTCGGCCGTGGCGGGGGAGCAGCAGTTTATATTAATGAGAAGCATGATAGAGAACGCGGAGAATCTTGCCCACAAAGCTTATTATGTACAACTGCTGCTCCAAATACAGGCCACTCAGAAGCAGCTTATTAACCTCTCTCAGCTACAGCCGAGACTTGCAAGTGCTCTTGCTAGTGGATCACGTCTGACATTTAAATCCTTGAGGGGATTCCCTGCGGAACTCGAATGCATGCGAGTCTGGCGCATGCGAACCGGAATTTCCATCACTCTCAAGCCTGCGGATCGCCGCCGCCTGAAGGCGCTCGCGCGAGATCGCAACACCCCGCACAAGCACGTCTGGCGGGCTGAGATCGTCCTGTTGAGTGCGGACGGTATCGGCACCAATGAAATCATGCGCCGGACCGGCAAGTCGAAAACCTGTGTCTGGCGCTGGCAGGAACGCTTCATGGAGGCGGGCTACAACGGCCTCCTGCACGATAAAACACGCCCGTCGCGCATCCCGCCGCTGGGATCGAACATCACCGAACGCGTCGTGGCCCTCACCCAGACCGACCCGCCCACCGAGGCGACCCACTGGACTTCCGCGATGATGGCGAAAGTCGTCGGCATCAGCGCGAGTTCCGTCCAACGCATCTGGCGCGCGCATGGCCTGCAACCGCACCGGGTCAAACAGTTCAAGCTTTCTACCGACCCGCGCTTCGTCGACAAGTTGCGCGACATCGTCGGCCTCTATGTCGATCCGCCCGCCCATGCCGTGGTCCTCTCGGTCGATGAAAAGAGCCAGATCCAAGCGCTCGACCGCACCCAGCCCGGCTTGCCGATGAAGAAGGGCCGTGCCGGGACGATGACCCACGACTACAAACGTCACGGCACCACCTCGCTGTTTGCGGCCCTCAATGTCCTCGACGGTACCGTCATCGGGTGCAACATGCAGCGCCACCGGCACCAGGAGTTCATCCGCTTCCTCAACGCCGTCGAGGCGCAGGTGCCGGCGCGAAAGGAAATCCACGCTATCGTCGACAACTACGCAACTCACAAGCATCCGAAGGTGCGCCAATGGCTGGCTCGGCATCCCCGCTGGACCTTCCACTTCACGCCCACATCGGCATCCTGGCTCAACGCCGTCGAGGGCTTCTTCGCCAAGCTCACAAAGCGGCGATTGAAGCGCGGTACCTTCCTATCGGTCGTCGACTTGCAGGCCGCCATCAATCGCTTCGTTATCGAACATAATGCCGAACCCAAACCCTTCACTTGGACTGCTGATCCCGACAAAATTATCCAGGCTGTCAGACGCGGGCACCAAGTGTTAAATTCCATCCACTAGCGGAGACTTCACTGGTATATCGTCTGCACTTGATCCACTTATTTTTCAACCGGGCCTGCTGCAATCGGAAATAGATAGCACGAGGAAGGAATTAAGCTACCTCCAAAGCCAAGCTGCAGAAGCACGACAGACAGCTCTTGAAATGGATCCTTCATGGGATTCCAGCTATGCGGCTATAAAAGAGCAATTTAAGGGGTTTGGGCTCGATCCTTTCAGCTTCAACATGCCGGCTTCCAACGCAAGCTCCAAATCGGGCGGAGCAAATGCGATCCTGCACCTGAGCCCAATACTCGGTCTGGCGGCCAATCAAGACCTGACCGCCATATTCGGCCTCTATGATTCCGCGTTCAGATTTTCGCAGAACCCGACGAACGGCGGCGCGGCGGTGTCCGGCCACGCTAACACACTAAGTCCCTCGCTCGCCGTGAACTATCTTGTCGACGACAATTACATCGGAGGCACGACGGCGTTCAGCTCCGGGCGCGCGACGGAATCGAGTGCGGCCGGAAGCGGTAGCTTCAGCACGCAGGGCTACGCGTTGGACGGCGCAGTCGGTCACATATTCCCGGTGTGGAACGGTTTTACCCCCGAAAACATGGCGCGCAATGACCGGAGGTTTACGGACCGCTGGTGGAGCGTGATGCTCGATGTCGGCGCGCACATCGGCTACGCCAATCAGTCAAGCGGTACATTGGCCGACAGTTCGGGGTTTACGATCAGCGGCGGAAACGCCCATTACACAGACGCCGGGGTCAGTGCACGACTTTTCGGACTATACCGCTATCAGGACGCGGGCTTCGTCGAACCTTACGTCAAAGTCAGTTATGACAATTATTTCGATTTTTCGAATTCCATCGCGTTTCCGGCACAGGGCGGACTGCCCGCGGATCAAGTCGTCTTTTTCAACAATCCGCAGAACGTCGAGCGCTTCGAGACTGGCGTGTCCTTTTCGGCCAACAAGGGCATAAGCCTATCCGCCAACGGCTACTATTCTATCTTCAACGGCGGCACGAATTTCGGTAGCAGGCTGTCGCTGACAATTCCCTTCGAGGCGCTGCTACCGGGATACGCGCAGGCGCCGGCAGCGGATCGGCCGATCATCGTCACCAAGGCGCATTAAACAATTCTTCGCCCGCAGGGCAGCAATTCGTTCTTTGGCCGCCGCCGGTATCGGATGCCGCCCGAAGCGCTTGGCCTCAGAAGCTGTAGCTGATGCCAGTCCGCAGGACGTTGTTGATGAATTTCGATCTTAAATCGATAAGAAGCCCGACGGAATTCGTCGTCACGTTCCCCGCATAAAGGAACTCCGGGGAACCAACCCGCCCGAAGTCCATAAAGAGATATTCGATCTTCGCGGTCCAATTTCCCGAAAAGCGTTGTTCGGCGCCCGCGCCGATCGTCCACCCCGTTCTCGTAGTGTCGCTGTTAAACTGGTAGCTGTCCACAAGCTTCGCGACGGTGCCGTTGGCCGTGAGTATGTCTTGGGTCGTGATGCGACCCCAGGCCATACCGCCGGTTAGATAAGTCAGGCTCATTGGGCTCGCCGTTATGCCCATGCGTGCGCGCGCGGTCCCAAACCAGTGGAGCCTTTGGCTACGGGTGGCCACCGCCGACGTCAAATTTGTATTGATCCCGGGGCTGCTACAGGTCCCCGCCGCGCACGTGAACGTCGTGCTTCCGTCCTGGCCGGAAGATTGGAGGTCCCCCTCGAGGCCCCACACGAATTTTCCAATCTGCCAGTTGCCGCCGACCTGGAAGCCGCCGATCGCACCGTCCATGCCAACGTTGTTACTTGCAGTTAGCACCGGAGGGAGGGGCGGCTCGCCATGAATAAAATAGTATTGGTAGGAAGCGTCGGTGCTGGATTGACCCAAGCCAACGCCGGCATTCAGACCAACATAAAATCCGGTCCAACTGTAGGGTGCTGGTGCCGGCGGCGGGTCAGCCGGTGGCTGCTTTTTCTTCGCTGCAAGTGCGCTTCCACTCGCGAGCGCAAGCACGGTCACGACTACCAGAAAACGTTTGTGCATGTCGCGCCCCCCATTTAGCCCAAGCATGCTGAAAGTACCGAAAACTCAGCACAGCTTGCGGGAGGGCAGCAAGCCGATCGGCGCATCACATACAAGGCAAGCGACTGATTACTCCGCAGGTGTGGCATCTGGGCAACGTACGCGGCGGCGAAGTCAACCGATCGTGCAGCATCCCGACGATTGTCCTCGATCTGGATCGACGCGAACGGGCCTGCTCAATGCACCGAGACGATACCGGCGTAGCGTGCCCAAGCAGACGTGGCGGAGACGGCACACCCTCTTAAGCTCCGAATGTCCGCCTTGGGTCAGCTTCGACATTTAGGGTAGGCTTCCAACACTTCCGCAGTACCCCCGAAAACCGACATTCGCTTGCGCCGCACTAAGTGAAGTGGCGGGCCAATAGCGGAAATAGAATCTTTGCGGACGACGCTATCGATCGAGATCGCCGACCTCGTCGTGAGCGGTGGCTGAAGCTAATAAATTCCCGTCAGCGGCAGCACCCGCTGAAGGATCGCCGCCAAGCAAATCAACACCACGAGCAGTTTGAGAAGATTTTCCAAACGACGGTCTCTAACAAACTTTTCGATGGCCCAAAAACAAATTGCACCGACGACGCAAATAATCAGGACCCCGATTAAGACTGAAATCATAGCTACCCCCTCTGCTGATACGGTAATGAGTTTCGGCCGGCAACACTCGCGACTGTAGGGCCAACCGACATGCCCCAGATGACTCCCAAACTGGCGTGAATAGTAGCGATATTTCAGCTTCCTTGGAAGCCAAGAGCGAAGCGCGAGCGGCTACTGGTGCAACGGGTGGCCCGAATTGAGGCGGCTGCCTAAACTAAGGGCTCCGAAATACCTTTTCGGAGCCCTTGGCGCGTTCAACTGGGGTCGTCTCCCCACTATCTTGTGCAGTGGGCTCGTCCCGCTGCGACGCAAGCACATAATCAACCGGCAAGAATATGGATCGTTCCCCAACTGAGGCGGCCTAATCTCGCAACGATTTAAGGGCGCAGTCCCGCAAACGGATACGATCAAGTTCGCCGGTTTGTGCACACACAATTATCGCCTTGGCAACAAGGTTGGTGAGGCGATCGGTTCGGTCAATCAACCCGAGGGTCTTTAAGGCGTCCTCAAAGGCGACAAATATGACCGTAACATCGTCGGGACTGTGCTTTCCTGTCATCACGAGACAGTGTAGTAATCATCACCAGAAATGTAGTAACGATTGGTGCTCTAACAGGTAGGTCAGACCAAGAATGACCACCAAGACCTGTATGATCTGTCTAACGCGCCAGCTTACCGGCAGCATCCAGATCAGATAGAGGACACAAAAGAAGATCGCGAGAACGAGAATAAAGGTGATCAGGGCAGACGACATGGTCGTGTCCTCCTTCTCAACCGCGCCCACCTAAATGTCGAATGGCCACTGCACCGGATAAATATCGAGCGGCAGTGCACCGGCGACCGCGCACGCTGAATTAACTTTGAACAATGTCATGAGTTCCACATTCCGTGGAACCGCTATGCGTTTTTCTCCCTCCGTCGCAGCGTTCACGGAATCTGCTTCGACAGTCCTCAACTATCCCACTGATGGGACATGCCACATTTGTATACCTATCGTCTCGCTGGCTCGCCGGTCTGCTGCGATGCCCGTTATGATCGGCTTCGCCGTTGAGCCAACAATCGCACGACATCCTTGCCCAGTCGCGTTTTGTCGCGGTTTTCCGGAGTCTCTTTACCGAGCGATGTGCCGGCGACGAAGCGATAGATGTCAGCCGCGCCCTGGAACATTTGCGGGGTCATGCCGGCCGCGTCCAAGGTCTTGGAGATCTCGAGCATTTCAGGCACCCAGCGATAGGCCTTCGGCGGTAAGCTTGGAAATTCGCTGAGCGCCCAACTATAACGCTCAGCCTGAGACTGCTGTAACTGCTGTTCGAGTAGGCCGGCGACGCCAAGGCGTTGTGCGGCAATCAGCACCTCCAGCCACAGCGCCTGCGTCCCTTTGTTAAGGGCGCCGTTGCACACCTTGAGCGCGCTCGCATCCGCGATGCCTTCGCCAATCACATGGACGACGAGCTGCGGCCCGGCAAGCTGTTCGAGATCGGCGGCACCGGGGCCCGACACGTACAAATTGGCTTTCGCCGTGCCGCGCGGCGGCGGCCCGATGATGCCGGCGTCGAGAAAACGCCCGCCCGCTTGTTCGACTAAGCCTGCGATTTCGTGCACGGTGTCCGGCGCGATCGCATTGCAGTCAACAATCAGTGTATGGCGACCGCTGGCGCGCAGCGCATCCGCCGCGACGCGGGCGAAATCGACTGCGGCGCCCGGATCCATGATCGAGAGCACGACGTCGCACTCGGCAACGAGCTCCGTCACCGTACCTACATCCGTCAATCCCGCCTCCCGCGCGAGCGCACGGGTGCGCTCGCTGCGGTGCTCAAGCGCAGTGTAAACATTCAAGCCGTTCGCTTTGAGCTGAATCGCTATTGCCTGGCCCATGTCACCGGGGCTCATCACGCCGACTTTCTCGATCTTTATTTTTCCAGTCGCCTCGCTTGCGGCACGGGCCGCCGACGGCAGCCCGCCCAAGGTGAGAGTTGCCGCGGCAGCCCCAGTTAGCTGGATAAATCCGCGGCGGTTTTGCTTCAGGGCGTCATTCGTTTCCATCACAAATCCTCCGCAAATGCTTGTCTAGGGCATGAGACATGGCAAGGGTTTCGTTGTTTTTCATGCCTAGCGCGAACAGCCCTCGACCATTTGATTTATATCAAGGCAACGTCAGCTAAGGCGCTTACTGTTCAGGCTCGGCTCGAAGGCGTTTCCTTACTTCGTTACTTCGCAAAGTTACTTCGCAAACTTGAGCCGAGCGGCCTTAACCGAACCTCCGTCGGCTCCGGTTCTGGCCGCATTTTTTATAGCTATAGCCGAAATCCGAACTGTTACGACCCTGAAAAGGAAGCGGGATGAAATCTCCGCTTCAATCCGCATCTACGAAAAGAAAATCGCACACGCGCGTGCCGACATGGCACACCTCGCGCCGACGAGGTAATCGCGTAGCTGATTAGAAACTCATCGTCGACTGCTGCGGTGCACATTCCACCGCCGAAATGGGTCACGAAGGTCATTTCGGGGCGGGTTCGGACTTTCGCTTGTCTCCCCAAAGCGATTAAATTGCCGCGGTACCGGAAGGCGGTATAATTGAATTCTGTCCGCCTTACAGATGTTTGTCACTATAGGGAGTACCGAACATGCCATCCAAAATTAACCTCTACCAGATCGGGGTTTGGTTCTGCGTAGGCTTCTTCGCGGGCGCAGGCTGGGCGATTGCCGGGTGGCTCGTCGGGCGGATCTTCTCCGCGGTCTGAGCGCGAGCCGCAAACAGTTCGCGGGCTGCTGCGGTAACGCCGATCACCATTTTGGCCACGTCACGCTGATGGTGTTTTTGTCGACTACCGGAGCTTCCGTGCTCGCGATAGCTGGTGGTCCATATTCTTTTCCATATACGGCGATCCGGCCGCCATGGTCATAGAACCAAATGGTGGCCAAAACGCCGGCGATAAATCCGACTAGAAGCGTGAAAATCAAAGGCATGCGCACCCCCTCGCTGGCTTTATTGACCGACGCCGTATCGTAAATAAGAACAGTAGTCCGAGTCGGCGTCAATATGACCTTGCCGAATTCGACCAGCTCCATCTTGGTTCTTGAGCGGGGGTGCGCATGCACTACTCAGATTATCTCCGAGAGCACGGACATGACACGGTCAATTTGTGACGTCTGCTTTTGCCCTGAATGCAAACGTTCCCTGCGCGTTTATGAGTTCGCGTTTTAACACGCTTGCTGTCTTCGCCGCGCCAAGCGGCTCACGCTATCAACAAGCTTGGCAGAAATGTCTCGACGAGTTGAGGCGTCATCGGCGCATCTTGGTAGAGACAGGTTGAGGCTTCGAATTCACATCCACACTTGGGGCAGACGCAAAGGTAGCAGACGAATTCCTCGTCCAGGTAGGTGCATCGTTGAGGGGAAGTAAGCCGCTCTCCACAGCGAATACAGTTCTTCTGAAGCGATGCGATCGTCATCATGTCGACCTCCTCGCTGGTTGAACTTTATTAAAAGCGTCTTACCAGCCGTCTTCGATGTCATTGACTTAGATCAATGGCGGAGACGTCTTAAATGCGTCCGAGTGCAACGGGCCAAGCTGCGACATCGCGGCCCAATACGCCGCCGGGCGGTTGCGTTACTGTAGCTTCTTTGCGGGCCAAGATCAGATCGGCCAGTAGGTGCACAAACTCGTTGGACATCACGATGCAAATCCCCCGTCGTAAGTTTTTGCATGTGGCAGCGGGTGCCGCCGTGCTTGCGGCCATGCCTCAGAGTACCTGGGCCCAAAGCTATCCCAGCCGGCCGGTGCGCATCATTGTCGGCTTTCCAGCCGCAAGCGCAACCGACGTCGTCGCGCGCCTGATTGCTCACGCGCTATCCGAGCGGGTGGGCCAGCAATTCATCGTTGACAACCGGCCGGGGGCCGGCAGCAACATCGCCGCCGACGTGGTGGTGCATGCGGCTCCCGACGGCTACACGCTCCTTGCGATGACGATCACCAACGCGGTGAACGCGACGCTCTATCGTGATCTGAATTTCGACATCACCCGCGACATTGCGCCGATCGTCGCTACCTTCAAGTCACCCCTTGTGATGGTGGTCAGCCCAGCGCTCGGGATAAAAACCGTCCCCGACTTGATCGCCTATGCGAAGGCCCATCCAGGCAAAATCAACTATGCCTCGTTCGGCAATGGAAGCGCGCCTCACATCAACGGCGAGCTATTCAAAATGAAAACCGGCATCGATATGGTCCACGTCCCCTATCGCGGCAGCCCGGTTCCCGATTTGCTCGCGGGACAGGTGCAGGTCTTGATTGCGCCAATGCCGGTCGTTATCGGGCAAATCAAAGCCGGCGCGCTCCCTGCGCTCGCGGTCACGAGCGCGACCCGCTCGAGCGCACTGCCGGACGTGCCGCCGTTGGCGGATTTCGTGCCGGGCTATGACACGGCTATCTGGCACGGCATCGCCGCGCCAAAGAATACGCCGGCGGACATCATCGACAAGCTAAACAAAGAGATCAACGCTGTCCTCGCTGAACCCGACCTTAAGGAGCGGTTCGCCGAAAACGGTGGCGTGCCGATCGGGGGCTCACCGGCTGATCTCGCCAAGCTGATCGCCAGCGAGAAGCAGAAGTGGGGCGATGTGATCAGGGCGGCCGACATCAAGCCCGAGTAGGTTCCCCGTCGCGGTCTTCTGAATGCGGCGCCTAGTTTCATCAGCATACCGCTCACCGAAAACTTCGGACGGAGAAACTCGCTACGCGGTTCGGAAATGCGACACAATCCCCGATTTGACTTCATCCGGCACGAAAATGAAATTGCGTCCGATGTTCGAATGGACCAATGGGTCAAAATTGGCGGGCTGCAAACGACCGCCGTGCAACAGATATACCGCGTAGCAGAGGTCGGACAGACGCTTGGTCACACGACTGACAATTCCAACGTTAAATCGATCATCGAGCTCGATCATCATGATCGGCCGCTGAGTTTCGATTAAATACATTGCGCCGTCAAGTACAGCCTCCTCGTGGCCTTCGACATCTATCTTGACGAAGCCGCAATCGGAAAATCCATAGTCGTCCAGCCGCTTCATTACAACTTTTTCCGACACGACGCGATCAAAAGGCAATGGGTTGTTCGATTCTATCGTAGCGAGATCGTCGATTGTATTGTTGCGCCGGTTCAACGGAATGCGTAACGCTGTTTCGCCGTCGGTCGATGAGAGCGCAACGTTTAAGACTTCGACGTTCCGTGGCGCGACGAGCTCGGCGAATGCCGCAACTCGCGGATTAGCCTCGAAGGCAACGACCTTTGTCGCATATTTGGCCAGTTCGCGTGAGTAGAGCCCGATTGACGACCCCACATCGATAGCAAGTTTGCCATCGGCCAACAAATACCGTATTGCCCAGATTTCCGGCTCGCCGTTGTAGAATTTATATCTTAGAAACTTGAAATAGAACCATAACCGTGGACTGACCCGGCGTACGTGCCTGGCAAAACCCATGGGGAATTCCTGGTGTCCTCTGGATGCCGGCGAGGGGCCAACAGAGATAATTTCGGTACCTCGGTCAAGATAATATCTTTGGTTCTCGTCTGTGAGCAAGGTCGCAACTTCCGCTGCGGGTCGTGTGTCACGCGCATCGCCGGTGCAAACGGCGGTGCGGTCCAGGAGAACTCCAACCCTCGTGGTTACTGGATCATCCGCCTTCGCGGATGATGACAGGGAAAGGAGGCGGATGATGACAGGGAAATAAGTCGGTGTTTAACGCCGTTGGCCTAACACGCTCCTATTCCCCACTCCCTCCCCGCCATTCGCTTAGAAGTGCGAATAGGCCGGCCGCGCGAACGACAGCGCCTTGCCGTC
This sequence comes from uncultured Alphaproteobacteria bacterium, assembly GCA_963823225.1. GTDB lineage: Bacteria > Pseudomonadota > Alphaproteobacteria > Rhizobiales > Xanthobacteraceae > BOG-931. Next base: position 1,562,548 of record CAWGKM010000003.1, read on the forward strand.
GCGGATGAAACGGGCGCCCTGCCCCGCCGTTGTACGGCCGATCTCGGTTGCCGCAATGCCGGCCTGTTCCGCAGCGGCGTGGAATGCGCCGAGTTTCTCGCGCGGAAGCGTCAGCACGATTTCATAATCGTCGCCGCCCGTCAGTACCGTCTCGATCAGCGCCGGTTCGGCCGCGAGGACCGCGCGCGCGGCGTCGGATAGCGGAACGCGCGTCACGTCGATTTCCGCCGCGAGCCCGGACGCCCGGCACAATTTGGCGAGGTCGCCGGCAAGGCCATCGGAAACATCCATTGCCGCCGAGGCTTGCTCGCGGACCGCGTCGGCAAGCGCGTTGCGCGGCTGCGGCAGGAGATAGCGCGCCCGCAGATGCGCGCTCATCGCGGCCGCCAGGCGCCAGCGTTCGGCGAGAACTCGCGTCGCGCCGCAACAAGACGCCGAGCGCAGCGTCGCCGATGGTGCCGGTGACGACGATGGCCTCGCCCGCTTTTGCCGTCGAGCGCCGCACCATGGCGCCGTGCGGCAGCGCGCCGAAGGCGGCAATCGAAATCGACAACGGCCCGGGCGTATGATCGGTGTCGCCTCCCAGCAGCGGGCAGCCGTATTGCGTCGCGTCGTCGCCGAGCCCGGCGGCAAAGGCGGCGATCCACGCCTCATCGATCGCCGCCGGCAAGGCGACCGACAACAGAAAGCCGAGCGGCTTGGCGCCTTTGCCGGCAAGATCGGACAGATTCATCCGCAACGCCTTGCGGCCGATGCTCTCCGCCGGATCGTTGGGCAGAAAATGCACGCCGGCAATGACGCCGTCGGCGGTCAGAACCAGATCGCAGCCGGGCGGCGGCGTGATTGCCGCCGCGTCATCGCCGAGCCCGAAGGCGCCGGGATGCGTCGCCAGCGGACGGAAGTAGCGCGCGATCAGGCGCTCCTCGGCTGATTCCATTGAATGTGTCATCGCGCTGCGCGTGGTTGGAGTATGCTCCATAATATATCAAGCGTGACCGCTCTTGACTTGTCATGCTCCGCGAAAGCGGAGCATCCAGTACCCGCCGGCGGCACGAGCGGAATTCGCACCTCGGCGATTACTGGATCGTCCGCCTTCGCGGACGATGACAATTTAGGACGCCGGTAACGACACCGAACATTAACCGGACCCGCCGGCGAATTCGGCCGCGCGCAATTGATGCGCGAGCTGGTCGAGCACGGCGTTGACCATGCCGGTCTCCTCCTTGTCGACGAAAGCGCCGGCGACGTCGACATATTCGGACGTCACGACACGTGCCGGAACGTCGTTCCGGCAAGCCAATTCGTAGGCGCCGGCGCGCAGCACCGCGCGCAGCACGGTCTCGATGCGCTTGAGCGGCCAGCCGCGGGCAAGCGCGGCGTCGATCTGCGGGTCGAGCCGGCTCTGCTCGCGCACCACCCCGCCGACGATGTCGCGGAAATAAGCCGCCTCCGCCGGCCGGTATTGCACGCCTTCGACTTCGCCGCCGAGCCAATGGTTCTCGAACTCGGCCATGATCTCGTTTAAGCCGGTGCCGGCAAGATCCATCTGGTACAGCGCCTGCACCGCGGCGAGGCGGGCGGCGCCACGCTTGTTGGCCTTGCGCGCCGCTTTGCTCTCCCCGGTCATGTCACCGCGCCCCGAGCCGGCGCTTGAGCGCTACCATTGCCAGCGCGGCGCGCGCGGCATCGCCGCCTTTGTCCTGCTCGTCGGCGCGGGCCCGCGCCCAGGCTTGCGCCTCGGTGTCGACGGTAACGATGCCGTTGCCGATCGGTACTTGGCGGGCGACCGACAGCTCCATCAGACCGCGCGCGGACAGCTGCGAGACGATCTCGAAATGAATGGTGTCGCCGCGGATGACGCAGCCGAGCGCGACAACGCCGTCGTAAGCGCGGCGGCGGCGCGCTGCCGCATCGAGCGCGATCGCGATGGCGGTTGGGATTTCCAGCGCGCCCGGCACGCTGATGCAGTCGAACGCGGCGCGCGCTTCTTGCAACGCTTTGCTGGCGCCGGCCAAAAGCGCATCGGCAACATCGTCATAGAAGCGCGCCTCGACGACGAGGATGCGCGCGCCTTTGCCGACGTTCTTTTCGCGGGTGCCTCGCCGCGGCCCGGCCATGACTCAAACTCCGTTTCGATCCGGTCGTAGCAAGCGGGGCACGCGCGAACAAGCGCGGCTCAGCGCGGCAGCGTCTCCAATAAGCGCGCGGCATAGCGCGCCATCTGGTCGACTTCGAGGTTCACCTTCGCGCCCGGCTGCAACCCGCCGAGCGTGGTGACCTGCAAGGTGTGCGGAATGATCAGCACCGAGAACGTGTCGGCGCCGACCCGGTTGACGGTCAGCGACACGCCGTCGAGCGCGACCGAGCCCTTCGCCGCGATAAACCGGGCAAGCTCGGGCGACGCGCGAAACGTCAGGCTGGCGCTATCGAGAAACTCATCGCGCGCCGTCAGTTCAGCGACGCCATCGACGTGGCCGCTGACCATGTGGCCGCCCAACTCATCGCCCAGGCGAAGCGCCCGTTCGAGGTTGAGCTTGGTGCCGCGCCGCCACGATTTGGCGGTGGTCGCTCGCAGGGTCTCGGCGGCGGCGTCCACGGCAAAGCACGTTCGATTTGCCGCCCGGGTGCGTTCGACCACCGTGAGACAAATACCCGAACAGGCAATCGAGGACCCGATCGCGATCGAATCCGGGTTGTAGCTGCAGCCGACGGTTATTCGGCGCAGTTCTTCATCTTTTTCGTGAACTTCAATAACTTCGCCTAAGTCATTGATGATGCCGGTGAACATAAGATCATCCACGTTCGTAGAGGTCTTGCCGGTCGGGGCCCACAGGCGCGCTTATTTTATGCTTGAGGCGGCTTTTCAGCGCCGCCATGGCCGCCCCATCGAGCGCCTCGATCCCATCGGCGCCCACCGGTTTGGCAGAATGGAACAGAACGGCCGCGTCGACGAGATCGGCCGCGATCAAAGCCGCGGCCAGCGTGGGACCGCCCTCGACCAAGAGCCGGGTGATGCCGCGGTCGGCGAGGCGTTTTAGCACCGCCGCGAGGTCGAGGCCGTCCCTGCTTGGGGTCGTTCGCAACACCTCCGCTCCCTTGGCCCGCAGCGCGTCCTCCGCCGGGCGCGGCGCGGCCGGGCCGGCGACGATCCAGAGCGGCGTTTGGCGCGCCGTTTCGACCAACCGGGAGCCGAGCGGCAGGCGCAGCGCGCCGTCGAGCACGACGCGCAGCGGCGATGCTTCGGCCATACCGGGCAAACGGCAGGTCAAGAGCGGATCGTCCGCAAGCGCCGTGCCGATACCGATCATGATCGCATCGCTCTGCGCACGCAGCAGATGCACGCGATCGCGCACGGCCTCCCCGGTGATCGCAACCGGCCGCCGGCCGGCGGCGCCGGCTTTGCCGTCGGCGGAGATTGCGAGCTTGAGCATGACGTGCGGACGGCCATCGCGCATGCGCCGGATATGGCCGGCATGGTCGCGCCGGGCCGCTTCGGCGCCGACCCCGACCTCGACCGCGATGCCGGCCTGACGAAGCTTCGCGTGGCCACCCCCCGCCACTTCCGGGTTGGGATCCTCGAGCGCCGACACCACGCGCGCGACGCCCGCGGCGACGATCGCGTCGGCGCAGGGCGGCGATTTGCCGTGATGCGAGCACGGCTCGAGCGTGACGTACATCGTTGCTCCGCGCGCCGCCGCGCCGGCACGGCGCAGCGCCTCGATCTCGGCATGGGGCCGTCCGCCGGCCTGCGTCCAGCCGCGGCCGACAATCAGCCCGTCCCTGACGACGACCGCACCGACCGCGGGGTTCGGCCAGGTACGGCCGAGCCCGCGCCGGCCGAGGGCCAGCGCAAGCGCCATGAAACGAGCATCATTGCTTTGCGACACAGTGGCATCTCATGATAAACTTGCAACCATGAATATAGCGCTTCGCCGTGCGATGACCGTCGAAGAATACCTGGCCTGGAGCGACAGCCAGACCGAACGACGGCGTACGGAATTGATCAATGGGCAGATCGTAGCGATGCCGGCAGAAAGGCTGCTTCACACTTCCATAAAGGCAAGCGTTTTTCTGGCGCTTCGCCAAGCGATAGAAGCCGCCGGTGTGCCATGCAAGGCTTTGCCAGATGGGCCCGGCGTGCGAATCGACGAACATACCGTCTATGAGCCGGATGCCCTAGTTTACTGCGGGGGCCCGCCGCCGCCAACTTCGATGTTAATCCCGAACCCGGTAATTCTGGTCGAGGTACTTTCGCCGACCACAACGCACAGTGACACCAGCGCCAAGCTTATCGGCTATTTCAAACTGCCCAGTGTCGCGCACTATCTGATCCTCGACCCCGACGCTCGCACCGTTACCCATCACCGGCGTGACGGTACGGCTAACGTGCTTCACGAAGGCCCACTGCGCCTGGATCCGCCGGGGATCGATCTTGCCGTCGAGGATTTACTCGGCGGAGCGTGATTGTAAACCTCATCTCCCGCGCTCACTCGGCGGCCTCGTCCCCCGACAATTCGGCGAGCGCCGTCTCGAAATCCTTGGCTTCGCGGAAATTGCGATAGACCGAGGCGAAGCGCACATAGGCGACGTCGTCGAGCTCGCGCAAATGCGCCATCACCGTCTCGCCGATGGCTTCGGAGGAAACTTCGCTTTCGCCCAGGCTTTCCAGTTCGCGGACGATTTTCGAAACCATCTGGTCGATGCGCTCCGGCTCGACCGGCCGCTTGCGGCAGGCGATCTGCACCGAGCGAAGCAGCTTGTCGCGGTCGAACGGCACGCGCCGCCCGTTGCGCTTGATCACGACCAGTTCGCGCAGCTGTACCCGTTCGAACGTGGTGAAGCGGAAATTGCAGGAAAGACATACGCGACGGCGGCGGATGACGGACGAATCCTCGGTCGGCCGCGAATCCTTCACCTGGGTATCGAGGCTTGCACAACTCGGACAGCGCATGCCTCACCCCTCGTAGATCGGGAACCGGGCCACCAGACGTTTGACCTTGTCGCGCACGCTTGCCTCGGCTTGCGCATCCGCCGCGACGCCGTTTTGCGAAAGCGCGTCGAGCAGTTCGACGATCAGCTCGCCGATCTGCCGGAACTCGGCGATGCCGAAGCCGCGGGTCGTTCCCGCCGGCGTGCCGAGCCGCACGCCCGAGGTCACCGTTGGCTTTTCCGGATCGAATGGAATGCCGTTCTTGTTGCAGGTGATATGGGCGCGCTCGAGCGCGGCTTCCGCCACCTTTCCGGTCAGCCGCTTCCGGCGCAGATCGACCAGCATCAGGTGGGTGTCGGTGCCGCCGGAGACGATGTCGAGACCGCGGTTTTTAAGCGTTTCGGCCAGCGCCTTGGCGTTCTCGACCACGCTTTTGGCATAAAGCCGGAACGACGGCCGCAGCGCCTCGCCGAAGGCCACCGCCTTGGCGGCGATCACATGCATGAGCGGGCCGCCCTGCATGCCGGGAAACACCGCGGAATTGAGTTTCTTCGCCAGCTCCTCGTCGTTCGTAAGGATGGCGCCGCCGCGCGGTCCGCGCAGCGTCTTGTGCGTCGTCGTCGTCACCACATGGGCATGCGGGATCGGGCTCGGATGCACGCCGCCGGCAACCAGACCGGCGAAATGCGCCATGTCGACCACGAAATAAGCGCCGACCTCGTCGGCAATTTCGCGGAAAGCGCGGAAGTCGATGATGCGCGGATAGGCCGAGCCGCCGGCGATGATCACTTTAGGCCGGTGTTCTTTGGCGAGTTTCTCGACCTCCGCCATGTCGATGAGGTGATCGTCGCGGCGCACGCCATAGGGCACGACCTTGAACCAGCGGCCGGACAGATTGACCGGCGAGCCGTGGGTGAGATGCCCGCCGGCGGCGAGATTGAGCCCCATGAAGGTGTCGCCGGGCTGCATCAGCGCCATAAAGACCTCGGCATTGGCGGAGGCGCCGGAATGCGGCTGAACGTTGGCGAAAGAACAGCCGAACAGGCGCGTCGCGCGCTCGATCGCGAGCCGTTCGGCGATATCGACGAATTGGCAGCCGCCGTAGTAGCGCTTCCCCGGCAGCCCTTCGGCATATTTGTTGGTGAGCACCGAGCCCTGCGCTTCGAGCACGGCGCGGCTGACGATGTTTTCCGAGGCGATCAATTCGATTTCGTCGCGCTGGCGGCCAAGCTCGAGCGCGATCGCCTCGGCGATTTCGGGATCGGCCTCGCCGAGCGCGGCGGAGAAGAAATCCTCGTCCGTTGCGTTGGCTTTTTGGCTAACCGACATTTCCCATGCCTCGCGCTACTCCTGGCCGGCTTTCCGCCCCCCTGCTGATACACCGCTCGGACGCGGCATGCTAGCCGCCGCCGCAAGGGCTTGGGATATCTCGGCGAATATCCCCGCTAGATTTAGGGGCCCACGGAACCCGCGGGGGACATCGGCTTCAGGCCGCAGTCATACCGTTGATGTAGAGTTTTCAATTGCCCCGTATCAGGCCGCGACAACGGCGACGCAGCCAATCGAAAACAGCAATCCTTTCGGCAGCGGCACCTGCATGGTCATGCGCGCAGGAGGATTATCCGCAAAGAATTCCGCGAACAGGCGGTTCACGTGCGGGAAATCCGAAATGTTGGCGACCAGGACCGTCGTATTGACGACGAGATCGAGCCGACTGCCGCCCGCGCGCAAGACCTTTTCGAGGTTGCGGAACGCCTGTTTAGCCTGCACTTCGAAACCTGGGCCCACTGCCTCGCCCGTCGAAGGATTCACCCCCGGCTAACCCGAAACAAAGAGCAGACCGCCGGCGCGGACGGCTTGCGAATAAGGCCTTATCGCCTTGATGCCCGGAACTTCCACGATCTGCCTGTCGACCATCGCTGCGCCCCGCCTGCGGACATTGAAACGACGATGGCGAAGTTAGCTGGAATCTACCGGCCGTAAAATCCGGAAGCGATCGATCGATACGGCGAAAATGCAGCCCGGACGACGCGAAACGACATCCGGGGTCGCTATTGCAGCTTACAGCTTCGTCGTCGCCGGGATCGCCGGAGCGCCCAGCCCGTCGCGGCCGTAAATGTCCTCGCGGAATTGCACGACGCCGTCGGAGGCGGACCAGGCGGTGACATAGACCCAGTGCAGCGGCACCGGCTTGGCGAGCCGGGCGGTCTTTTGCTCGCCCGATTTGATCACTTTATCGATCTCCTCGGGCGACCAGCCCTTGGTGTCGTCGAGCAGCCAATAGACCAGCTCGCGCACGTTCTGAATGCGCACGCAGCCCGAGGAATGAAAACGGAAATCGTCGCCGAACAGATTCTTCAGCGGCGTGTCGTGCATATAAACGCCGTATTGACTGGGGAAATTGATGCGCAGCGACCCCAACGAATTGAAACTGCCGGGGTCCTGCTTGAACATGTAATTGGTCGCGTCATCCGAATACCAGTTGATCTGCGACGGCTGCAATTCGTTGTGCCGCATATCGAAGATACGGATATGGTTCTGCGTCAGATAATCCGGCTGGTCCTGCATTTTCGGAATGAGATCCTTGCGCACGATCGAGGCCGGCACGGTCCAGTACGGGTTGAAGTTGATCTCGATGATCTTTGAGTTGATGTCGGGCGACGGCCGGTCGGGCTTGCCGGCGACCGCGGTATAGCGCGACACCGCGACGTCGTGCTCGATCGCCTCGATGCGCGCCGCCGGGATATTGCACACCACATAGCGCGGACCGAGATTGGTCGTCAGCGTCTTGAGCCGCTCGATATTGACCTTGAGCTGGTCGCGCCGCGTCGCCGCCGGCACGTTCATCGCATCGAGCGTCGCCTCGCGCACGATGCCGTCGATGGTCAGGCCGTGGCGCGCCTGAAAGCGCCGCACCGCCTCCGCGACATAGGAATCATAGATGTCGTTGCCGACCGCGCTCGGATCGAGATCGCCGGAAACCGACAGCCGCTCGCGCAGATCGACCACGCTCGCATTGCGGATGCCGAGCCGCAATTCGTCGACCTTGGGCACGTCCGGCCAGCCGCCGCGCGCGACGATGTCGTCGTAGGTCTTGATCGCGGTCTCGGTGAATTGCGCGGTCGCCGGCGACAGCGTCGGCGCCGACGCTTTGGGCATGCGGATGGTGCGGGACGCCTGGTCGAAATTCTGGCCGAATTCGCCGCGGTCGGTATCGCCGATCAGCGCATCGAGCGGGCGGTCGTCGGCGAAAGCACGCCGCGCCGCAGCAGCGACAAGCACCGTCGTGCCGGCAAAGCGCTGCAAGAAAGCGCGGCGGTCGGGCCGATAATCCCGGCGATGCGGCTGGCTCATGGCGCGCGTGTCTGCAAGAGCATTAAGGCACAATTCGGCCAAGAAACGCAAAAAACGAACACACAAACCGAACGCACAAACCGAATGCACAAAGCCGCCCGGGGGCGCAAGTAGCATGAACAGGCGGCGGTGGACAGAGGATGGACGAGCGCGGACGGAGGCCTGGCGCGTCATTGCGAGGCCCGCCGGGCCGAAGCAATTCAAACCGCCGTCCCAACGAGGCTTGGCGAAAAAAAGACCCCGGCATTGCTGCCGGGGTTGGCGAAAAAAAGACCCCGGCATTGCTGCCGGGGTTAAGGTACGCCAGTACGACGGGAAGCTGGCGAATGAGCGGCCCTCACAATCGGTAGAGAATTCTGATCGGTCCAGAAGCGCTCGAGCCGGTGCAGCGCCTTGTTGAGCACGCTGAACTCGTCGGCGTTGATGCCGCCGACCTGCTCCACCGTGCGCACATGCTTCTGATAGAGCGTTTCGACGGTGTCGCGGACCTCGCAGCCCTTGTCGGTGAGCTTGATCCGCACCGAGCGTCGGTCGATCCGCGAGCGCTGGTGATCGAGGAACCCCATCTCGACGAGCTTCTTGAGATTGTAGGAGACGTTGGAGCCGAGATAGTAGCCGCGCGTGCGCAGCTCGCCCGCGGTCAGCTCCTTGTCGCCGATATTGTAGAGCAAGAGCGCCTGGACCGAATTGATGTCGGCGCGGCCGCGGCGATCGAATTCGTCCTTGATGACGTCGAGCAGACGCCGGTGCAGGCGCTCGACCAAGGTCAGCGCCTCCAGATAGTGCGGCCGGATATGGTCGAAGCGCGCCTCGCGATCGGCGGGCTCGACCGTCTTGACGACGGCTTTCATTGTTGACGCCTTTCCCAAAATTCTTTTGTTGTCGTCGACGGGCCCTGTTTTCCCGCCGTATCGCGCCACACTAGCGTTGAGGGTCTAAGATCAGTTTAAATAACACGCTAAAAATAGGGTTTATTCGCTGTTCTGTGGCGGGCTAATGCGCGTAAAAATACAGCGAATTTTTGGATATTTCGTTTACCGTTTTGCGGACAAACGACCGCGTCTTAGATCCTATAACCGCTTTCTCGCAAAGGCTCTGCCGGATGACGACTTGAGGTATTTCTCGAATGCGACTGCACGTGCCTCGTCGGAAAATGCGATATAGGTATTCACCCGCCACGGCTTGAACTTTGAAGTATGCGACACTTCGCCGGCATTATGTTTAGCTAGTCGCGCCTTCAAGTCATCCGCGATGCCCGTGTAGTGGCGCTCACAATCAGCAATGCTATGAAGGATGTAAACATACTTCATGGAGCCCGTCTCCGCTTCGCTCCGACGTGGCAATCTTCGCGCAGGATGGCTTGCCAAGTCGTAGCGCGCAATGCGCGAAGACTGGTGGGAGAGGTAGGACTCGAACCTACGAAGGCGTAAGCCAGCGGATTTACAGTCCGCCCCCTTTGCCGCTCGGGACACTCTCCCGCAACCCAATGACGGGCGCCGGCCGGCAGCACCGACCGACGGCGCTATATGGTTGGCGCGTCACGACTAGTCAATCGAAAACGGCCGAATTGCCAAGGACCCGGCTCGCGTGACAGAAGCGGGGCATGCGCGAAAGCCGATGGCAAAAGAAACCGCGCGGGCGCGGCCCGGACGCACGGCGCGAGCGACGGCGCGAGCGGCTGCCCCCCGCGCCGAGCGACACCGTCGTGCTTTACGGCTGGCACACGGTGACGGCGGCGCTTGCCAATCCGGCGCGCCGCATCCGAAGACTGTTGGCGACCGAGAACGCGGTGCGGCGTCTCGCCGAGGCCGCCATCACGCCGCCCTTGCCGCCGGAAGTGGTGCGGCCCGACGTTCTGGCGGCGCGGCTCACGCCCGACGCCGTCCACCAGGGGCTCATCGCAGAGGCCGATCCCCTGCCCTCGCCCGGCATCGACGATTTGCCGGCCGCGGGCATCGTGCTGGTGCTCGACCAGATCACCGATCCGCACAATGTCGGCGCGATTTTGCGCACGGCGGCGGCGTTTGCCGTCGCGGCGGTCGTCACCACTGCGCGGCACAGCCCGGAGGCGACCGGAGTGTTGGCAAAATCCGCCTCCGGCGCGCTCGAACTGGTGCCGATCGTCAGCGTGCAAAATCTGGCGCGCGCACTCGCCGGGTTGAAGGAACGCGGTTTCCTCGTCGTCGGATTGGACTCCGGCGCGCCGGACGATCTCGGCGCCATGGAACTTCGCGCACCGCTGGCGCTCGTGCTCGGCGCCGAGGGCAAGGGGTTGCGGCAATTGACCGGGGCGACTTGCGACCGCCTGGCGCGGCTCAATCTTCCCGGCGCGATCAAGAGTCTCAATGTGTCGAACGCCGCGGCGCTGGCGCTCTATATCGCGGCGCAGGCGACGGTGTAAAACACGAAGGCCCGCACGCGTGTCGCGACACCGGTGCGGGCCTTCGTCGGTTCACGGATACTGGTGCCAACGCGGCGCACCGTGATCGACGCGCGGCCGCGGATGCATATAGCCGGGCGCACGGTAGGCCATGTGCGGACGATAATAGGGGCGCGCGTAATACGGCGGATAGGCCGGCACCCCGCCATAGCCGTAGCCGGGAACGTAGGGATAGTCGGTCGCCGGCACGTAAGCGGTATCCGGCGCGTAGGTTTGGTAGGGGATCATGAGACCCGGACCGGAATAAACCGAACCCTGATTGACCACATAGAGCGAAGGCGCGGCATAGACGACCCCGCGTCCGCAGCTGCCGCAGCCGCCGCAATTGCCGCAGCGGCCCCAGCCGCCCCCGCCGCCCCCGCCGCCCCAGCTTGACCAACCGCTCCAGCCGCAGTCGCCGCAGCCATTCCAGCTACAGCACGGACCTCCGAACGGGGTGACCGACATCGCGACCAGGATCGGGGATGGCGCAACCGGCTGCGCATAGACCGCGGCCGCCGTGGGCGCGCCGCAACCGCCGCAGCCGCCGTAACCGACGGGCGCCACCGCCGCGTAAGCGACAGGCGCGGAGTAGCCCCAGTCGCAACAGGCAGACGCAATCGACGTCATGCCGACACTGAACAACGTGGCTGCCGCCACCAGGATAACGCGATGCAAAGACATGACACTCCTTACTGACTGACTCACTGACTGACTTCACTGACTGACTCGGTTACTTGTGGCCTGAACCGCCCGACGAACCCGAATTGTTCGATTTCTGCTGATTGCGCCGGCCGAAATGCGGTGAAATCTCCACCGTGGGCGGCGCGTATGGCGGATAATCGGTGACCGGGCCCGGCGACGAGCCGCTCGACCAGCTGCGATAGAAAGTCGGCGCCGGGGGCGGCTGCGGACGATCCGGCGGCGGCGGGATTTCCAAGCGGCCATAGCCGGGACGCTGGCCGGTCGTGGGATGATAGCTCGGAACGCTCGACGGCAACGTCGCCACCAGCGGCCGGTAGATCACGGTCGGCGCCATCATGCCCGGGCGATCCAGGCCGAAGTCACCCTCGACCACGCCCCACGAGGCATCGATGCCGTTGATATAGACCGGCACCCCCGGCTTGCCGGGAATGACGATCTCCGCCGCGCGCTGCGCGAACGCCGGCGAAGCGGTGACCGCAAGCAGCAAAACCGCCTGGACAAGACGCATGAGCGATCCGTGATCGACCCTGGTATTGCCCGGTACTTTATGGAAAACGCAGGCTGAATTGGTTTACAAAAGGCTGCTTGAAATACTGAATTATCCAGTAAGATTAATTGCCGGCTACCGAACCGCCGGCCGCCGCCTGACAATCGCGCCCGAAGCGAGCGAAAACGGCTGCAATCAAATAAAGTGCGGGGCCGAACGGGGCCCCGCACACTGTCTCTTTGTAAACTGCCGATTATGCCTTTGCCGGCAAAGGTTCCCAGATTTTCATCTGGCGAGTTTCTGGCATCAGGAATAGGGCGAGCACAAAGCATACCGCGGGAACGGCGATCGGGTAGATCAGCGCATAGCCGAGGCTGCCGGTCGCCGCATAGGCCGCCGTGGTGATGAACGGCACCAATCCGCCGCCCCAGCCGTTGCCGATGTGATAGGGGACCGACACCGAGGTGTAGCGGATCCGGGCCGGGAAATATTCGGCGAGGAACGCCCCGATCGGCCCGTAGACCATCCCGACATAGGCGACGAGGATGGCCACGATAAGGATGGCAACCGGATAGTTGACGGCGCCTGGCTGCGTGGCCGTTCCGAGCCACGAATACAGCGGATAGTAAGTCACCGCCGCGAGCAGGAAGCCGGCCAATATCACCGGCTTGCGGCCGATATTGTCGGACAGCCAGCCGAACAGGATGAGCGTCGGCGTGCCGATGATCAGCCCGGCTCCCACGATATAGGCCGTGCTCAACGGGTCGAGCTTGGAAACCGTTCCGATGAAATACAACGCCCAGAACTGGCCGCTATACCAGACCACGCCCTCGCCCAACACCACGATGGTCGCGATCAGCACGAACTTGATATTGGAGCTGAGGAATGCCTCCTTCCACGGATTCTTGGTCATCCCTCCCTTGGCCTTGATCTCCTCGAAGATCGGCGACTCCTGGAAATGGGTGCGGATGTAGTAGGCGATCAACATCAAGAGGAAGGAGAACAAGAACGGGACGCGCCAGGCCCAGTCGTTGAACGCGTCGCTGCCGAAATAGGTGCGCGAGGCGATGATGACGACGAGCGACAGCACGATCCCGAGCGTGGGCGAAGTCTGCAGCCAGCCGGTATAGTAGCCGCGGCGTTCGTCTGAGACATGCTCGGCGACGTAAGTGATGGCGCCGCCGTATTGGCCGCCCAGGCAAAGCCCCTGAATCATTCGCAAACAGAACAGAATGATCGCGGCGGCCACGCCGATCTGCTGGAAGGTCGGGACTAACCCGATCGCCCCGGTGCCCAGAGCCATGCCGCTGAGCGTAATGAGGAACGTCGTTTTGCGGCCGACGCGGTCGCCCATCCAGCCGAACAGGAATGCCCCCAACGGACGGACCAGGAACCCGGCAGTGAACAGCGCGATCGTGCTGAGCAGCGCCGCGACGGGATGAGTCTTTTCGAAGAATTTGGCCGCCAACACCGCGGCCAAGCTTCCGAAAATATAGAAGTCGTACCATTCGATGACGTTTCCCCCCGCAGCGGCGGTAATCACGCGTCGGAAGTTCGTCGGAATACGAGCGGCCATGGTCATCCTCCCCTACTGTTTACCGCAGGTGTGAAATTGAAATGTATCTGCTCTGGCGGCCGGCCCCTATACGACTTTAGATAAGCTTAGCTACCAGCCGATGGCGGACAGCGGACCGGCGCCCGCCATTGCGCATTGCAGCAAAAGCAAATCACCAGCTGCCACCCACGACTTTCGACTTAAGACCTCTGGCGGACAGACACGACTGGGTCGGAAATATTAGCCTGCTTTGCGGGGTCTTCCGGCACGAGAATTCCGGACGAGGCTACAATCGACGGCGGCGCTGCCGCCGTCTTCGAAATCTTTCGGTCGGTCCGCGGTTTCCTCGCCTGAGCGCGATTGGGTGCGGGCCGTTGGCGCGACGGAGTACCGCACGCGGAGGCGAGCGTGAAGCTTCATGTGCCGTCGAGGGGGTGGTTCATCGCTTCGCTGGTGATCGCCGTGATCGCAGTGGTCAGTGTTCTCACGCCAATTCCGTACATCACTACCTCTGGAGCTTGGGTTGCCATCCTCGCCTATGTTGTGCTTGCCGTCGGCAACTTGGCCTAGACCCAGCCGACGCCGCGCGTCCGGCCCGCGGTGACGCCGGCCGCGGCAAGGCGCAGCGGGGAATCGAGAACGTTCATTGAGTTTCCGGCGAGGTCAGCCGGCGCGCGATAAAATTGCGCAACGCCGCGGCGACGCCGCACAACAGCGCAAAAGCGAGCGCCGCGCCGACCAGTTCTTCCGCAATCGCCGCCGCCGAGTGCGGCTCGCTCCACGGCGCTAACAATTTGAACGCGGCCGCGGCGAAACCGATTGCCGCGCCAAAGGCCGTGGCGCGTGCGGTGTTCCACGGTTGCATGAGCGGCACCTTTTGCCTGCGTTCGATGCCTGGCGATGCGACCATTCTAGGGTCCGCCGCAGCGCATTGGAACAGCCGTGACCTTCGGTCGTTTACAAGTTGGGGCGTTTGCATTCCCGCGCCGCTAAGCGCTTCGATTATGACGCGACAAGCCCCGGGCCAAGATTTGCTGCGGAAATTCGGTTTCGTTCCGGATAAGGTATAGCAGGCCGCCAAGAATCGGACTGCCGGGAATCGGATTGCCAGGAATCGGATTGCCAGGAATCGGATTGCCGAGAATGGCATTACCAAGACTAAAGAGACTGACGCCGGTAAGGATCAGACGGCAATGAATGCTCTTAAAGCGCTGCAAGACCATGGCCAGGCGATATGGCTCGATTTTCTGTCGCGCGGTTTCATCGTCAATGGCGGTTTGCAGAAGCTCGTCGACGAAGACGGTTTGCGCGGAGTTACCTCCAACCCCTCGATCTTCGAGCATGCAATAGCAAGCTCCGACGAATACGACGACGCCATCGCGCGCTTATTGCAGGCGCGCGACAGGTCGGCCGGCGAGCTTTTCGAACGGCTCGCGGTCGAGGACATCCAGAAAGCAACCGACGTGCTTCGTCCGGTGTTCGATGCAACCCGCGGCGCCGACGGTTTCGTCAGCATCGAGGTTTCGCCCTATCTGGCGACGGACACCAAGGCCACCGTCGCCGAGGCGAAACGCCTATGGCAGGAAGTCGACCGCCGCAACCTCATGATCAAGGTTCCGGGGACGCCGGAGGGACTGCCGGCCATTCGCGAGCTCCTCGCCGAGGGCATCAACGTCAACATCACGCTTATGTTTGCGCAGCAGGTCTACGAACAGGTCGTCGAGGCCTTCCTGTCCGGCCTTGAAGCGCTTGCCGCCAAGGGGGGCGACATTTCGCGGATCGCGAGCGTTGCGAGCTTTTTTGTCAGCCGCATCGACACCGCGGTCGACGAATTGCTCGACGAAAAGATCGCCCGCGTCAACGATCCTGACGAAAAAGCCCGACTGAATGCGCTGAAGGGCAAAATTGCCATCGCCAACGCCAAGCTCGCCTATCAGCGTTATCTGCGGCTGTTCGCCGGCGAGCGGTGGCACGCGCTCAAAGCGAATGGCGCCCGGCCGCAGCGGCTGTTGTGGGCGTCGACCGGCACGAAGAACAAGGCCTATAGCGACGTTCTCTACGTCGAAGAGCTGATCGGTCCCGACACCATCAATACGATGCCGGTCGCCACGCTGGAGGCTTTCCGCGACCACGGCCGATTGCGCGACAGCCTTACCGAAGACGCGGCGGGCGCGCAGCGCATGCTGGGCGAGCTCGGCCGCGCCGGCATTTCACTCGATGCCGTGACCGACAGGCTGGTCGATGACGGCGTGCGGGCGTTCGCCGATGCGGCCGATAAGCTGCTCGCCGCCGTTGCCCACAAACGCACTGCAGTTTTGGACCGGCAAATCGACGAACTGAAACTCGCGCTCGGTCATCAACTCGACAACAACGCAAGCGAGATCGCCGAGGACTGGCGCAAGCGCGGCAATATTCGAAGACTTTGGCGGCACGATAAATCGCTGTGGACCAACGCCGACGAGGATCGCTGGCTGGGCTGGCTCGACGGCACCGGCGATGAGCAAATCGCGACTTACACGGCATTCGCGCAAGCAATCAGGGGCGAAGGATTTCGCGACGCCGTCGTCCTCGGCATGGGCGGCTCCAGCCTCGGCCCCGAAGTTTTGGCGGCAACGTTCGGCCGGCAACGCGGCTGGCCGCGCTTGCGCATCGTCGATACCACCGTTGCGGGGCAGATCAAGGCGAACGAAGCCGATCTCGATCTCGGCAAGACCCTGTTCATCGTATCGAGCAAGTCGGGCACCACGACCGAGCCCAATATTCTTAAAGACTATTTCTTCAGGCGCGCGGCGGATAGTGTCGGCTCGGACAAGGCCGGGCGGCATTTCATTGCGGTGACGGATCCCGGATCGCCTCTGCAACGGCTGGCGCAGGAGCAAAATTTCCGTCACATATTTTATGGCGTGCCCGGCATCGGCGGGCGCTATTCGGTGCTTTCGCCATTCGGCCTCGTACCGGCAGCCATTGCCGGCATCGACGTCGCGCGGCTTGTCCAATCGACGCGCGTGATGATGCGTTCATGCGGGCCGGACGTGCCGCCGGCGGAGAATCCGGGCGCGGCGCTCGGCATCGCGCTCGGCGCCGCCGCATCGCGCGGCCGCGACAAGATCACGATTGTCGCCTCGCCTGCGCTTTCGAGTTTCGGCGCCTGGGCCGAGCAATTGTTCGCGGAGTTGACCGGAAAGCACGGCAAGGGTCTCATCCCCATCGACGGCGAGCCGCTCGGCCGGCCGGATGTCTATGGCGACGACCGCTTCTTTATCGACCTCGCGCTCGATGGCGAAAGCGCCGCCGAACGCGAGACAAAACTGAGCGCGCTGGAAAAGGCCGGACATCCCGTTGTCCGCATCGTGCAGAATTCGATCGATCATATCGGCCAGGAATTCTTCCGCTTCGAAATCGCAACCGCAATCGCCGGCGCGGTGCTCGGGATCAATCCATTCGATCAGCCCGATGTCGAAGCCAGCAAGATCAAAACGCGCGAACTCATCGCCGCGTTCGAGAAATCGGGCACGCTGCCGCGCGAGGCGCCGGTCTGTTCCAATAAATCGATCGCGCTCTATACCGACGAGAAAAATGCCGAGGCGTTGCGCAAGGCCGGCGCCGACGGCGGCGTCGAAAGCTGGCTCAAAGCGCATTTCGCGCGCATCGGCGCCGGGGATTACGCGGCGATGCTGGCCTATCTCGCGCGCGAGGAGAAAACCGCCGCGCGCTTGCAGCGCCTGCGGCTGGCGTTGCGCGACCGCCGCCATGTCGCCACCTGCCTCGAGTTCGGGCCGCGCTTTTTGCACTCGACGGGCCAAGCCTATAAAGGCGGCCCCGACAGCGGCGTATTCCTCCAGATCACCGCGAACGATCCCGACGATTTAGCCATTCCCGGGCACCGCGCGAGCTTCGGCGTGGTGAAAGCCGCGCAAGCCCGCGGCGATTTCGACGTTCTTGCCGAACGCGGCCGGCGCGCGCTGCGGGTACATCTTAACGGCGATTTGGATTCGGGCCTCGCCGCGCTCGAAGCGGCGGTCGAACGCGCCATGGCGTGAATGGAGCGCAGGAGGAGTCCGGCACATGCAGATCGGCGTAATCGGTCTCGGGCGCATGGGCGGCAATATCGCGCGCCGTTTGCTTCAGAACGGCCACGAAGCCGTGGTCTACGATCATGATGCCAAAGCGGTCGCCGCGCTCGGCCGCGACGGCGCGACGGGCACGGCGGGGCTGGACAAACTGGTGCAGCAACTGCGCCCGCCGCGCCCGGTCTGGGTCATGTTGCCGGCCGGCAAGATCACCGAGGGCGTCATCGGCCAGCTCGCGAAATTGCTGCAAGCCGGCGACGTCGTCATCGACGGCGGCAACACATTCTGGAAGGACGACATCCGCCGCGCCAAAATGCTCAAGGAGCGCAACATCAATCATGTCGACGTCGGCACCAGCGGCGGCATCTGGGGACTTGAGCGCGGATACTGCATGATGATCGGCGGCGCCAAGGAGACCGTCCACCGGCTCGATCCGATCTTCAAGGCGCTGGCGCCCGGTCTCGGCAATGCGCCGCGCACTCCCGGCCGCGACGGCCGCGATCCGCGCGCCGAGCACGGCTACATCCATGCCGGACCGAACGGCGCCGGCCATTTCGTCAAGATGGTGCACAACGGCATCGAATACGGCCTGATGCAGGCCTTCGCCGAAGGCTTTGACATCTTGCGCAACGCCAACAGCGGCGCCCTGCCGGAAGATGCGCGTTTCGATCTCGATCTCACCGACATCGCCGAAGTGTGGCGGCGCGGCAGCGTCATCAGTTCGTGGCTGCTCGATCTGACGGCGAGCGCGCTTACCGCCGATCCGGAACTTGCCGGCTTCGCAGGCGTGGTCGAGGATTCCGGCGAAGGCCGCTGGACCGTCATGGCCGCGATTGAGGAAGCGGTGCCCGCCGACGTTCTGTCCGCCGCGCTCTACACGCGCTTCCGGTCGCGCCGCGAGCATACTTTTGCGGAAAAAATCCTGTCCGCGATGCGCAAAGGTTTCGGCGATCACATCGAGCCTAAAGACCGCAAGGCCGAACCGTCATGACGGCGAAGGCCTCCGCCAGGACGACCGCCACCTCGGCGCGGCCGGCCGACCCGTGCTGTCTCGTGATCTTCGGCGCGTCGGGCGACCTCACCCACCGGCTCTTGGTGCCGGCGCTGTATAATCTCGGCGTCGAAGGCTTGTTGCCCGAGGCGTTCGCCTTGATCGGCGTCGCCCGCAGTAGATCGTCGAGCGAAGCGTTTCGCGCCGATCTCGCCAAAAGCCTGCCAAAATTCGCCACGCGGCAGTTGGATCAAAGCGTGGTCAAGCGCGTGCTCGGCTGCGTCGCCTATGTCCAAGGCGAACCCGACGACGAAGCGACTTACCGGAAGATCGCGCACGAGCTTGCCGGCATCGAACACGAGCGCGGAACCAAGGGCAATCGGCTGTTTTATCTGGCAACGCCGCCGGCCGGCTTCGCCCCGATCGGCCGCCACCTTGGACAATCGGGGCTGGCACGCGAGGATAACGGCGCTTGGCGCCGCGTCGTCATCGAAAAGCCGTTCGGCACCGATCTTAATTCCGCGCGCGCGCTCAACCAAAAGCTTCTCGGCATTCTCAAAGAGCATCAGATTTTTCGCATCGATCACTATTTGGGCAAGGAGACGGTGCAAAACATCATGGTGCTGCGGTTCGCCAACGGACTATTCGAGCCGATCTGGAACCGCAATCACATCGATCACGTGCAGATCACCGTTGCCGAGTCGCTCGCGGTCGGACGCCGCGGCAGCTATTACGATGCGATCGGCGCGCTACGCGACATGGTCCCGAACCATCTGGCCCAGCTGTTGTCGCTCGTCGCCATGGAGCCGCCGTCGCGATTTGCCGCCGACGCGGTGCGGGCCGAGAAGGCGCAATTGCTCGACGCCGTCCAAGTACAGAGCGCCGACGAAGCGCTGCGCAATTCGGTGCGCGCGCAATACGACGACGGTTATATCGAAAATCGCGTCGTCGAGGCCTACCGCAAGAGCGCGGACGTCAAACCCGACAGCACCACCGAAACCTACGTCGCGCTCAAGCTGATGATCGACAATTGGCGTTGGGCGCGCGTGCCGTTTTATTTGCGCACCGGAAAGGCGTTGCGCGCCAAGCAGACCGAGGTGGCGATCAAGTTCAAGCAGGCGCCGGTCGCGATGTTTCGCGATACGCCGATCGATCGACTGGCGGAAAATTTTCTGGTCATCGGGATTCAGCCGAACGAAAGCATTGGCCTCGAATTCAACGCTAAGATTCCGGGGCCTTCGATCGCCATCGGCGGCGTCGGCATGACGTTCAAATACGAGGACTATTTCGACATCGCGCCGTCGACCGGCTACGAAACGCTGATCTACGACTGCATGATCGGCGACGCGATTCTCTACCCGCGCGCCGACGGCATCGAGGCGGGCTGGCGCGTGGTGCAGCCGTTCATCGATGCCTGGGATGCGGCAAACGGAAAAGGCTTGGCGACCTATCACGCCGGCAGCGACGGTCCGGTCGAGGCGGAATGGCTTCTCGCCGCGGACGGCCGGCGCTGGCGGCCGATCGCGTGAGTTCGTTCATGGCCAGCCGATCGCATCCGCAAGTCGTGGTGGTCGCGGACGCTTCGGCTTTGGCCGAAGCCGCGGCACGGCGGCTCGTCGATCGCGTCACGCGCAAGGAGCGCGCCGCGGTGTGCCTGACCGGAGGCTCGAGCCCGCAGGGGCTCTACCGCCTGCTCGCCGAAGACCCCTGGCGCAACCAGGTGCCTTGGGATCGCGTGCATTGGTTCATCGGCGACGACCGCTTCGTCGCGGAGAGCGATCCGCTCAGCAACATGGGCGCGGCGCGGCGCCTGTTTCTCGACCGCGTCCGCGCGCCGCGGCAAAATATCCATCCGATCGCGACGGACGCGAATTACCCCGAAGGCGCGGCGCGTCTCTACGAAGACGATCTCAAGGCGTTTTACGGCGCCGATCGGCTCGATCCGGTGCGGCCCATGTTCGATCTTGTGCTGATGGGATTGGGCGACGACGGCCACACCGCTTCGCTGTTCCCGCACTCCCCCGCGCTCAACGAGACGCAGCGCTGGGTCCTCGGTATCGCCAAAGCCGGCATGGCGCCGTTCGTGCCGCGCGTCACTTTGACGTTTCCGGCGTTGGCGTCGACGCGCGAGATGCTGTTCCTCGTCGACGACGCGGACAAGCGCGCCATCTTGCACCGCGTGCTTGCCGGCGAAGATCTGCCGGCGCATCGCGCTTATGCCGACGGCGACCTCGTCTGGCTCGTCGTCCGCGCCGCCGCACCGGAGCGCTAGAATGGCAGCGCAAGCGCCATCCGACCGCGTCGCCGTCCTGGTGGTGATGGGCGTTTCCGGCAGCGGCAAGAGCACCATCGCCGCGATGCTGGCGCATCGCCTGCACTGGATCTACGAGGACGGCGACTGGTTCCATCCGCAATCGAATATCGAGAAGATGCACCACGGCGAGCCGCTCGACGACGCCGATCGCTGGCCGTGGCTGCACGCCATCGCCGACTGGATCGACGCCACCCGGCGGGCGGGCAATCGCGGCGTCGTCGCCTGCTCGGCGCTCAAGCGCCCCTATCGCGACATCCTGATAGGCAAGCGGCGTGACGTACGCCTTGTCTTTTTGCAAGGCGACCGCGATCTGATCGCGCGGCGCATTGCCGCACGCGCCGATCATTTCATGCCGCCGGATTTGCTCGACAGCCAATTCCAGGCGCTCGATCCGCCCACGGCGGACGAGCGGCCGATCGTCGTTTCCATCGTTCCGCATCCCCGTGAAATTGTCGAGACGATCGTGCGGAAACTCGGTATCGATAAAGGTGCCGACGTCAACGCGAGTCGCTGACGTCACGGGGCACCGATACGATGAATGACCAAGCGCTCTCGTCCCACGCCGCCGAGATGCCGCAGGACAACAGGGCCATCAGCCATCTGCTCGTCTTCTTCGCTCTGGTCTATATGGTGGAGGGGCTTGGGCAAGTCGTCGGGCTGATCTCGCAACCGCTGAACTATTATTTGAAAGAGGTGCACGGCTGGACCCCGGTTCAGGTCACCGCCTTCGTCACCGTCTTCAACCTGCCGTGGATCATCAAGCCGGTCTACGGCCTGGTTTCCGATTTCGTGCCGCTGTTCGGCTACCGCCGCAGGAGTTATCTCGTCATCGCCAATACGGCCGCGATCGTCGGCTATTTTTGGGTCACCAAGCTGACCGCGCCGACCGACCTTGGCTTGGCGCTGATGCTCACGGCCTACGCGATGGCCATATCGAGCACATTATGCGGCGGCGTTCTGGTGGAGAACGGCCAGCGATTGAACGAGAGCGGCACGTTCGTCAACCAGCAATGGCTCTGGTACAACATCGCCGCCATGACGGCCGCACTTCTCGGCGGCCAACTGGTGCAGCACCTTGATCCCGCTTCGGCCTTGCATGTCGCCGCCGACATCGTTGGGCTCACGCCGCTCGCCGTCATCGTCGGGGCCTTGTTTCTGATCCCCGAGAAGAAAACGACCGTCAACGTGCAGGGTATGAAGGACACTTTCCGCGGTCTGGCGAAAGCTTTCGAAAAACGGCAATTGTGGATCGTCGCGCTGTTTATCTTTCTCTACTATTTCAGCCCCGGCCTGAGCACGCCGCTCTACTTTCACATGACCGACGATTTAAAATTCTCGCAAGCCTATATCGGCGTATTGTCATCGATCGGGTCGGCCGGCTGGGTGGTCGGCGCGCTTTTATACCGCAAGTTCTTCAACCGCCTGACCTTGAAGAACCTCCTCAATCTCAGCATCGCGCTCGGCACGGTGACGACGATGGCGTTCCTGTTTTTTTGGAACGAGCCGGCCGCGGCGGTTATCGGCTTCTGCGCCGGATTCTCGGCCATGCTCGCGACCGTGGCGACGCTGACGCTGGCCGCCGACTACTGTCCGCCGCGCGCGGAAGGGTTTTCCTTCGCCGTGCTGATGTCGATCATCAATCTCGCGACCACGCTGGCCGACAATATCGGATCGTTTCTGTACGCCCACGTTTTCCACAGCACGCTGCCGCCGCTGGTCTTGATTTCGGCGGCCTTTACCGCCTTTGCTTTCGTGCTGGTGCCGTTGCTTCGCCTCGGCGACAAGCGGCAGGGCGAGCCGGTGGCGATGCAAGAGGCGATGGAACCGTCCGGCCCCGCTGCGCGTTGACGCTAGCTCAATATTCAAAGGTGGCTGATCATGCGAAAGATCGGCGCTTGTCTCGCGATTGCCGCGCTTTGCCTGGCTATGCTTGCTCCAGCGCCGGCCGCGGCGTTCGGCCTGCGCATCGGACCGTTCCACATCGGCGTGCCGTTTTTCTGGCATCGGTACCGCCATGATCACCCGCTCTACATGCGGGCAAACCCGAATGAGCTCGCGACCCCCGAATCGGCGCAAGGCGTGACCTCGGCGCTGCTCTATCCGAACCTCGCTTTGCCGGCCATTTTCCAAAACGTCTTGTTCCCGGCCGCCGCGCCGTCTTGGCCGTTCAGCTATGAGGCGATTTTCTCGACGGCTTTCGCCAAAGCACCGGCGCACCACGATCGGCGGCTGTGCCAACCGTCCGTCGATGCCGACGCGATCGTCGGGCGGATTCGCGACGAGGTCGCGCCGACTGCGGACCAGATGCAATCTTTGCAGAAACTCGGCGGCGCGCTCGGCGCGGCGTCCGGCTTCCTGGCCAAAGCCTGCCCGAGCGAGATCCCGGCACAGCCTGTCGCTCGCTTGCAGCTCATGGAATCGCAAATCGAGGAGCTGGCCATGGCGATCGACATCGTTCACCAGCCGCTGCAGGATTTCGAGCAATCGCTGAACGACGAACAACAGGCAAAGTTTGCAGCCGTTGCGGCCACATCGACTGCCGCCGGCCAGGACAAACAGTCGGACGCGCTCGCCCAGGCTTGCAGCGCATCGCCGACGGCGATCGATTGGTCGATCGACCGGATCGACAGATCGGTGCAACCGACCGCCGCGCAGCGGCCGGCATTGGCCGACGTCAAGGAAGCCTTCGGCAAGGCGGTGAGCGATCTGCAAGCGCATTGTCCGAGCTCGATGCCGCCGACCGCGGTCGGACGTTTGGAAAGCATCGAGTCTCGGCTCGATGCGACATGGCGCTCCGAATTGGCTATCCAGGTGGCGCTGGCGAATTTCGAAACCAAATTGAGCGACGCGCAGAAGAAAAGCTTCGACAATCTGAATTTCGCCGCGGCACGGTAATCACGCCCGCACCGGCAGTTTCCAGAGCGGGATGACTTTTCTTCGATTCGTCATCCCACTTTATCTAATCGTTCGAGCATGTCCTTTCGCAAACCCGTTCCCATCGTCAGATCAAGTCGCGGAACAGGCTCTTTCTGGATATGCTCTAAGGCGCGCGATTTTGCGCGTTCCAATTGCGCTCCAGATTGGCGATCAGCGCCGGGCTGAAATGACAGTATGCCTGCTCGCGCGCGTAGACCGCCATGTAGCGGCGGAACGTATCGAGCGGCTCCTGCCCGACGCGAATGGCGCGGCGATTGCCGGCGGCGCTGACGACGCCGGAACCGGTGAAGCCGTCAACGACCCGATCCAATGCGGCATCGATTGACCCGGGCGGCGCCACTTCATCGCAAATCAGGCGGCCTTCCGGCGTATCGCAGTCGAGACGGCGGCCGTAGAGAATCGCCTGGCGCGCGATGCGGTCGCCGGTGAAGCGCCACAGCCGCAAATTCGCCGCGCCGGGGATAATCCCTTCCTTGCGCGCCGGCAGCGTCATATAGGCGTCGCTCGCCGCCAGCACATAATCGAGCGCGAGCAGAAGCTGGCAGCCGCCGCCGATAGCGAAGCCGTCGACGACCCCGATCCAAGGTTTCTCGATCGTGCCGCCGTAAATTTCGTCGGGGTTTTCACCCGGCCGCGCCAGGCCGCGGAACAATTTATTGACGAGCCCCATGTCGCGTTTGACGTACCAGACGTAGGAAATCTTGCCGCGATAAAGATGCGTCAGGTTGATGCCGGCCGAAAACAGCCGGCGGCCGCGATATTTTGCGTGCGCGACCGTGTCGCCGCGCAGAATTGCGATGTCGGATTCGGCGTCGAGCGTGGCAACGTCGACCGCGATTTCGAGACCGTCGAGCGTCGTTTCGTCCTCGGCATTGAGAAAGCGCGGATTGCGCATGGTGACCAGCGCCGCCTTGCCGCGGCGCTCGAGCGTCGCGCCCGCAAGCGCGAGTTTGCCGCGCTCGGAGAAGCGGCGGCTTTGTTCGAGCGCCTCCGGCCGCGGCAGCAGCATGGCGTGGCACAGATGCGCACCGCACGCTGCATCGGCCAGAACGTGCGCGAGAAACAGGCCCTGATCGATCTCGACGCCGTCTTTGTCGCGTTGCGGCAGGGCGTTCTCGCGGTCAAGCGCGCGATCGTCCGGCACCAAGCCGGGCACCGCCGCGGCGGCATCGCGGACCAGCCGCTCGACGCGCGTGAATTTCGCAAGATTATCGGTCAGGCGGCGATAAATCGCCTCGACATAGGCGGTCAGAAATTTTTCACGCGCCGCGCGGTCGCGCTCAACGATCGCCGCGGCGGCCGCAGCCTGCGCGGCCGAACGCGACGGTTTTGCCGGCAGCCGCGCGATCAGCCGGGCTCCGATCCGCCATTGCCGGGAAAAATTCTCCGCATCGCGGCGAAAATCGCCGGCGATCGCGCCGTCGCAATCAAGCCAGGCGGCAAGGTCGTCGCGCGGCAGGCCAGTGCGGCCGAACGCCGGCGTCGAAGCTTTCTCCGCCAGGAGCGAACGCGCGCGCGCATGTTGCTTCGGCATGGCATTTCCTCGGTGCGGCCAAGCCCACTTTAGGGCGCGCCGGAATCGCCCGCAATTCGACTGTGCCCAATGCCGCTACCGCGAAAGAGAACCGCTATTTCATTGCGCAACGAGGAGTTCAGGCCGAAATTCGAAGTGCATCGTATCGAAGTGATACCACTTGCCACCCCAGATGAAGCCGTGTTTTTCGAAGATCGCGACGATCTCCTCGGGCATGCGGTTGCGATAAACGATATGGCCATCATGCGGCCGCCAATACCAATAATCCGAAAATGCAGTATTGAGATCGATCGCGATACCGTAACTGTGCGGGCTCGGCTGGCCGGTGTCCGCCACCGCCCGGCAATCGTAAGTGCCGGCGATCGGGTAGGCGGCGTGTTTGATTTTTGCAGGCAACGCGTCGATCTCCGCCGATACGGCGCGCAAATGCCCATCGACGCCGTTCACGGAAGTGATGCGGATAGTTTTGCCCCAACTCCCGGGCAGCCAGGCGAGCGAAACAAGGCGCGGCGATACCTCACCCATTCGGCAGTCGCCGTACATCTTGGCGAAGAAGGCGGTATTGCGGAACCGGCCCGGATCGGCGTCCACGGCCGGCGGCTTTTCCAGCGGGCCGCGCGGATAGGGGATGCGAAACTGATCGACGATGGAAGCGTGCCGGATGAGCTGCGGGAATGTCTTGCTCTCGGCGCCGTCGGACGCCGGCATGACCGTGCCGTCGCGCCAACGCAGCACTTTGCCGTCATGCCCCGCGAGCGCGTGCGGGTAGGCCGCCACCAGCCGGTCGAGCGCCAGACCGACCGCATCATCCTGCGCGAGAAGACCGGTCCCGCCCGCGAGCATTGCCAATCCGACGACAACGCAAACCTTCATCGCAATCCGGTTGCCGGCGCCGCCTCCCCTGCTCCGCGAATACCGCCGCGGCATGCGCCGACCGCTAAGCGCCCGACGGCGTCGGCCAGTGCCGCTCGCGGAACCACGGGCGGTATTCCGTCATCTTCGCGCGCTGCGCCGCCGGCGCATGCCGCTTGCACGTCGACGCTTCGTCGCTGCCGGCCGGCGCGCCCCAGCGCAGCTCGACGCAGTCATTCGGGTTGTACGCCATCTCGAGATCCGCCGCGCGGTCGATCACGTCTTTGAGCGAGAGCGTCCACGCGGAGCCGTCGCTGCGCGTATAGGTGAATTTGCGCGTCGCGAGATCCGAGGCGAGCGCGCCCTGCAATTCGGCCTTCACGTCCGCCACGTTCTTGCCTTGCGGTATCGCGTAGCGCTCGGCCCGCCGCGCGACGTGGTCCGGAAAGCCGCGCACCACATCGATGGCGATCAACAGACGAAAATCGCGCGCCGGCGTCGAGAAATCTTCCCACGCGCCGGTCGTCTCGAAGATCGCCGCGCCGCCCGGCATATTGGCGTCGCCGCGGGACTCGTTCTGAAACTTTCGCCCGTTTTCGACCGCCGTGACGCGCGTCTTCACTTGCTCGTCGAGCGAGGTGATCGCGTCTTCCATCGCGCGCGAAGGATCGAGCGGCTGGGGCGACATCACGTCATCCATCCGGTCGTAGAACTGTTCGGCGCTGAGCTGCGACTGATCGAGCGAAAAATCGTCGTAGTCCGGGTCTTTCGCGATCTCGGCGTTGGTCAATCGCCGCAAGGCGCCGTTTCCCTCGCGCACGATCGGCCGGAAGCGCTTGAAGCCGGGACTGCCGAGCGCGGGATCGTGCACGAACAGGAAGTTGCCGCGCCAAAAACGCTTGCGCGTAACCGACCCGTCGGGCTCGGCGTCGACGGCGAGGAAGACACCGGCCGACCCGCCGGACTGCGGCACGCGCCGCACCAGCATCATGACGTGCCCGTAGGGATCGGCATAGACGGTGCCCGGGCGCAGCGTCTGTTGCGTCAACGGTACGGTATAAAAATCGGTGTTGTCGTCGGTCGCCAGCACCCGCACAGCGCCTGACTGCACCGCGTCGCCGACGACCCGCAAATAATCGCCGTACGAAGCTCCGACCTTCTGCGCCGCATCGGGATGGAGATTGCTGTACCACCCGTAGCACTTGGGCGGCTTGCCGGCGTCGCCGCGCGAGCACTTCGAATATCCGAACGGCAGCCCCAGCTTGAACGCGAAATAGGCGCGCAGGAAATACACCATATCGGCGCAGTCGGGGTGAAGGGCCATCGCCACTTCGTCTTCGCCGCGGCCCAAATAATCGAACAGCATGTTGCGCGATCGATCGCGCAGCACGTCATGCAATGTCGGCCATGACAGCTCCGTGTCGGGCGGCGCGTCGAACAGTTTTTCGATCCATGCCGAATACAAATTTTCCGTCGCGCGGTTCCAGATATTGCGCACGGGCCAGACGTTTGCCGGCGTCGCGGGTGGTGGCGGCGGCGGCTCGTCGCGCACCGCAATTTCGCGCGTGATCGTGCTGCAGCCGGCCGGCGCCAGCGTCGCGCGCCAGGTCCCCGCGGCCGGCGAGGCGACCTCGGCGAACCAGAAATACGGCGGCCCGCCTTGGCGGTCGCGCGATTTGGCCGCGACGCTTCCATCGGGCGCGATCAGGGAAAGCTCGCCCTCGAGCGGCTTCTCCGCGGCGAAGATGACGCGCAACGGCGCGCCTTTCCACGGCGCGATCGGCGCGGGCAACACCCCGAGTTCGGCCGCGTCCGCGCAGAGGCTGGATGAACTTTCGGCCCGTGCGTCCGCGGCTGCGAAAAGGACGACAAAAAACGCCGCCGCGATCGGCAGCAATGCCGTCACGGCAGCGGCAAACCGGCGCGCTAGAAACAATCGAGCCCCCTTTCCCGGAGCGCCCTCGACCTGCATTTGGTTCCCGCAGCCGGGGCCGGATTGCAAGATACCGAATTGGCGGGGATCATTCAGCGTGAATGATGGCGATTTTGCAACCGGCCGGTCGCTCGCCAAGGCCATGAGCCTGGGCGCCGGTCAGCCGATATCGAGCACGATATTGCCGATCACTTCGCCGCGCTCGCTGAGCTCATGGGCCGCGGCGATGTCGCGCAACGGCAAGCGCCGTCCGACGGTATGCACGAGCCGGTTGCTCCGAAGCAGCGCGCCAAGCTCGGCGAGGCAGGCATCGCGATCGGCGGCACTGAGATCGTAAACAAGAAAAAGACGAAGCGTGATCGAGTTGCGCATCAGCCAGAGCGTGGGCAGCGTTGCCTCGCTTGACGACATGCCGTAGACGACCACGGTGGCGTGCGGCCGCAAAATATTCGGATAGTCCTTGCCGTTCGTTGTGAGGTCGAGCTCGATCAGCGCATCGACGCCGCGCCCGTCGGTCAGCACCTTGACGCGCTCGCCGACATTTTCGTTCCGGTAGTTGATCACTTCGTCCGCGCCGGCCTTGCGCGCATGCGCCGCCTTCTCAGGCCCACTCACGGTGGTGATCACCCGGGCGCCGCGCAGCTTTGCAAGCTGGATCGCGTAGTGCGCGACGGAACCGGCGCCGCCGACAACCATCACGGTCGAGGCCGGGCTGAGATCGGCAAGGCGAACCGCCTGAAGCGCGGTGAGCGCCGGAATACCGAAGCAGGCGCCTTCGGCGTAGCCGATGCTCGCCGGCAGCGGCGCCGCTTGCGCCGAGGGTAGCGCGATATATTCGGCGGCGGTGCCGTGCGGCCGCCGCCATTGTCCGTTCCAGATCCACACCCGCTCGCCGACCCGGTTGGCAACCCCCGCACCGACCTTGTCGATGTCGCCCGCGCCGTCGCTGTGGGGAATGACGAGCGGCGCCGACATTGCCGCGCCGCGGCCGCCGCGCGATTTCCAGTCGGACGGATTAGCGCCCGAGGTTTTGAGGCGCACGCGCACCTCGCCCGGTCCGGGTTCGGGCGTCGGCTGCTCGCCGATTTGCAGCACTTCGCGCGCGGGTCCCTGCTTGACGTAAAATGCGGCCTGCATCCGACCCCTCCTGGTGACTTTTGCGGCCCGGCCCGATCGGCGCGGGCATCACCGCGAACTTACAAATATTCAGGGTCAAGTTCGCGTCGGCTTTGCACCGCAAAGCAGACATCCCTCGCCGCCTTTGGATCAAAAGCGGATATCGACCTCGCGGCAGCTATGCCTCTATTTTTTCCCGGCAAGCATCTGGTCGATGCTCAAGCGGCCTCCGCCGGTTACGAACAACACGACCAGGCCGCCCGCGATGG
Source organism: uncultured Alphaproteobacteria bacterium (assembly GCA_963823225.1). Taxonomy (GTDB): domain Bacteria; phylum Pseudomonadota; class Alphaproteobacteria; order Rhizobiales; family Xanthobacteraceae; genus BOG-931. The sequence continues at coordinate 1,592,014 of CAWGKM010000003.1, forward strand.
CAATGTCTTTGGTGAGGAAGATGTATTGTACTAGTTGTGCGGCCTCCGGATACCCCCAATAGCGATGGGCGGTCCCCGCCGCGATAATGACGAAGAGCAGTGCGAGCAAGGCTCCATAGCGCGTACCGATCCCCAGCACGAGCGACACGACGATGATCCACTCGATTATTCTGGCGAGCGGACTCATAAATTCGGGATAGATATAATTGATAGACGTCAGGTAAGCGACAGTCGGAGAGGCGAACCACACCGTCATCAAGAATACGGCGGCAATCAAAATACGCCCCACGAGGAGCAACGGATCGGCCAGGCTATTCGCGACGCCGTCAGTACAGGACAAGAGCGGATGTGAAGATCGTGTGGCAGCCATTGTCGTTTCCCCCGTTGCTTAATCTATTTCGAGAAATTATAGCGGCCAATCGGCCCCCAGCAACAGCGTATTTTGGAAAAACCGGATGCGGATGGAAAACCCGCTGGCAGGATTCACTCCGGTACGTCCGCGGTGCGCGCCCGCCAAGGGCCGCATGCCCCAAGGGATTGCGAACGCGCGTCGCTCTGGCGCTTGACTCGCGCATGTCCCGGCTATCAATACGCCGTGAATCAAACGCGAAATTTGGGGTGCCCAGCCGGTGCCCGGAAAATGCTAAGTGATTGAAAAGCCGGGTTAGCTCAGCGGTAGAGCAGCGGTTTTGTAAACCGTTGGTCGGGAGTTCAATTCTCTCACCCGGCACCACTTCATCGGCGATCCCAATTACGGCGCCGTCTGCTTACAGGGTCGATTGTTGGGCACCGCATTCCTTGCAGGTATAGGCGACGCGGGTCTGCCCCGGCGCCGCCGAGACGCGGTTCGGCGCGCCGCATTTGCCGCATTTGGCTTCGATGCGGGTATTGCCCTGCTTGATGGTGACGGTCTTGCGCTCCAATGCCTCTTTCACGAGACGTTCGGTTTCGTCGCGCATCTGTTGTTTCGACATTCGGGCTGTTCCGCTTGTTGACCGGCCGGTCCTACATGCGATTGCGAACCGCCGCAACGAATGTTTGCAAGCCGAGCGAAAGCGGCCCGAAACCCGGCTCGCGAGGCGGCGCTGCTTGGGGTATCGTCCAAGGGGGCGACCGCTTAGGGAGGCGATCGATGTCGCACCTTAAATCGACGCAATCTGCTTGCCGGCACCGCCGCAGCCGCGCTCGCCGCAACTGCCGATCCGGCCGCGGCCGTCGCGCCGCCGGCCGACAAAGCGACGCCCGGCATCTACCGCTACAGGATCGGCAGCTTCGAGCTGACCGCGCTCTATGACGGCATCTGGTACCGGCCGATCACCGACAAATTCATCAGGAACGCGCCGTTTACCGAGGTCGAGCACGCGCTCGATGCCGCCTTCATGCCGCACGATAAGCTCGCGACGCCGTTCACGGCGCTCGTCGTCAATACCGGGGGCAAGCTCGTGCTGATCGATACTGGCACCGGCGGCCAGATCGCGCCGTCGGCCGGGGTGCTGCGCGATAATCTCGTCGCCGCCGGCCTCGATCCGAATGCGGTCGACCGCATCGTCATCTCGCATTTCCATCCCGACCACATCAACGGCATCAAGGACAAGGACAACGGCCTGATCTTCCCCAATGCCGAGATCATGGTGCCGGCGCCGGAATGGGCGTTTTGGATGGACGACGCCAATATGAATGCCGCGCCCGCGGATCTGAAACCGACCTTCCTCAACCAGCGGCGCATTTTTTCCGATATCGCCAAGAACGTCACGCGCTACGAACCGGGCAAGGAAGTCGCGCCCGGCATCGTCACGCTGCCGGCGCCGGGCCACACCCCGGGCCATACCGTTTTTGCCATTCATTCCGGCAGTCAGTCGCTCTTGGTGTTGAGCGACACCGCGCAGCATCCCGCCGTGTTCGCGCGCCATCCCGACTGGCAGGCGGCTTTCGACGTCGACGGCGCCGTAGCGGTGGCGACGCGCAAGAAAATCTTCGATCGCGCCGCCGCCGACCGCATGCTGGTCACCGGCTACCACTTCCCGTTCCCGGCCTGCGGCCATTTGATCAAGACCGCGAGCGGCTACGAGCACGTTCCGATCGAGTGGCAGACGACGTTGTGATCCGTCATCCTGGGGCGCGACCCCCAACTCGATCGGGGGGAGCCTCGAAGTCCGGCTTGCGGATGGGGCGGCGGTCTGCCGCCGGACACCCGCAAGCCGGTGCGTGCGACCCGGGCCTCGGTTCGCACCATTGTTAGGTGCATATTCCAGGTCGCAGGCATTTCTTCGTCGGACGGAGATCTACGCCGCGCGTCCTGAACGCGCCCTGAAGTGCCGCGACGGCAATCGTTCACCTACGTGAAATTCCGGTAATGCCGGGAAGCTGCAGGCCGGGATGAACTGCTATAATGCCGGTGTTTATTTCGCAGCAGTCCGAACCGGGAGGAGGTCATGCGCCCAACGTCATTGCTTGCCGCCGCGATTTTCTTAAGCGCCGCCGCCGGGGCGCCCACCATCGCCAAGGCCATCGAAGGTGCCAGCCCCGCGGCGCCGCAAACCACGACGCAACAGCCGCCCAGCACCACCGGTACGAAGAAAGTGAAAAAGACCAAGCCGGACAAGTCGAGTTCGCTACAGGACTTCTACAGCGGCTGGCACAAGGCCTACGCGCTTATTTACAACAAGGGCGACTATGTCGGCGGCATCGCGGTGCTGCGCGCGATGGGCTACGACGACAATGCCGACGTGGCGACGCTGATCGGTTATGCGAGCCGCAAGCTCGGCCGCTATGACGACGCCAAGCTCTGGTACGATCGCGCGCTTGCCGCCGACCCCAACCACGCCCTGACCTGGTCCTATTACGGCATGTGGCAGGCCGAACAGGGCAATGTCCTCAAAGCCAAGGACGACCTCGAAAAGGTGCGCAGCATCTGCGGCACCGATTGCCGTGCCTATACGGCGCTCAAGGCGGCGATCGACGGCACGGTGACGTATTAGCCGGTAGGGCGGACGCGGAACGCGCGCCGCGGCGCGCCGTGCCCACCCTATGATTTCGTCTCGGCCACCGTCTCCGCCATGAGCCAGGCGTTATAGTCCGGATCGACCGTCTCGATCAGCAGGACCAATATGGCGGGTGTCGTATAGGAGTGCATCTGTTTGACCGCGGCGCGCACCGCCTCGGCGAGGCTCGCTCGGGTTTTTATGATCATCACCACTTCCTCGCCGCGCTCGATCGCGCCCTGCCACCGGTAGAACGAAACCATGCCCGGCAGGATATTGACGCAGGCGCACAGCCGGCGCTCGACCAGCGTGCGGCCGGCCGTCTCCGCCTCGACAATGGACGGATAGGTCGTATAGACGAACACCGCGCGTTCCACGCTTGCATTCATGTCGATCTCCCCCGGCGCCGCGCCGCCCGTCCGGTAAGGCCTGCCCGTCATGCCGAAACGCCGCACCCGAGCCGTATTCAAGCACATCGCCTTCGTCGCCAGCGACGCCCCCGAGGCGGAGCGGGCGCGCCGCGCGCCTGATTCGGCGCTATGGCGATGCCCCGCCGGAGACCTCCGACGTCATCGTCGCGTTGGGCGGCGACGGGTTCATGCTGCAAACCCTGCAACGGTTCATGAACTCCGGCAAGCCGATCTATGGCATGCATCGCGGCACGGTCGGCTTCCTGATGAACGAATACGGCGAAAAAAACCTCATCGAGCGGCTCGCCGCCGCCCAGGTCACCGTCATCCATCCGCTGTTGATGCGCGCGCGCGACGCCGCCGGCCGCGTGCACCGCCACCACGCCATCAACGAGGTGTCGCTGTTCCGCCAGATCTATCAGGCGGCGCGGCTGCGCGTGTTGATCGACGGCAAGGTACGGTTGCCCGAACTGGTCGCCGACGGCATCCTGCTGGCGACGCCGGCCGGATCGACCGCCTACAATCTCTCGGCACAGGGTCCGATCATTCCGATCGGCGCGCCGCTTCTGGCGCTCACCCCGATCAGTCCGTTCCGGCCGCGGCGCTGGCGCGGCGCGCTGTTGCCGGACCGCGCGCGGGTGACGGTCGAGGTGCTCGACGCCGCCAAACGCCCCGTTGCCGCCGTCGCCGACCACGACGAGGTGCGGTCGGTGCGCTCGGTCGATATTGCCATGGATCACGCGATCGCCATGGACATGCTTTTCGATCCCGGCCACAGCCTCGACGAGCGCATTTTGCGGGAGCAATTCGGCTACTGAGCCGCGAATGCTTAACCGAGCGTTAACGACGGTTCCTTACGATTGACCGCGCGAGGCTGGACGCGGTCGCGTTCGCCGCGCGGGAGGCAGTATGGTCCGCATCGACTTCAACCGCTTGCGCTTTCTGGTCATCGACGACAATGCGCATATGCGACGGATCCTGCGCACGCTGTTGCACGGATTCGGCACCCGAGAAGTCTACGAAGCCGAAGACGGCGCCGCCGGCCTCGAAGCCTTCACCCATTACATGCCGGACATCATCATCGCCGACTGGGTGATGCCGATTTTCGACGGTTTGGAATTGGCGCAGATGATCCGTCAGCCGGGCGCCAACGCCAATCCTTACGTGCCGATCATCATGCTCACCGGCCATTCCGAGAAGAAACGCGTGGTCAGCGCGCGCGATGCCGGCGTCACCGAGTTCCTCGCCAAGCCGATTTCGGCCAAGGCGCTGTACGAACGCATTCTCAACGTGGTCGCCAATCCGCGGCCGTTCATCAAAAGCAAAACCTATTTCGGGCCGGACCGGCGGCGCAACGTCAACCCGAACTATGTCGGCCCGGAACGGCGCAAGGGCGGCAAGGCGGAAATCTCGCGCCAACAGCCGCTGCTCGATAAAGCCAAGGTCTTGATCTGACGTCAGGAGTATAATCTCTATGCCCCCTCGCAAGGACGACACTCCCTCGGTTGCGACTTACGCAGATCACGAAGTGATCACGCCGCCGCACGAGCTGCGCAAGGCGGTTGGGCCGGCGCTGGACGGCAACGACGATCCAGTGGCGCGCGCCGAAGCGGCGCTGGTGGAGCTTTCTTCCGAGTTTTCCGATTGGATGCAAACCGAGTGCGAGCGCCTTGAAGAAGGCGCGTCAGAACGTCAAGCGCAAGGGCTTTACCGAGAAGACGCGCGAAACGCTGTTCCATGCCGCTCACGACATCAAGGGCGAGGCGGCCACGTTCGGTTATCCCGAAGCTGCCGGCGTCGCCGAGAGCCTGTGCCGGCTGCTGGAACATACCCCCGAGCTCGCGCGCATCCCGATCAAGCTGGTCGACCAGCACGTCGATGCGGTGCGGGCGATCACCCGCGAACATGCCCGGCCCGACGTCGCCGATGTCGCCAGCGAGCTGACGCAGCGGCTGCGCGAAGTCACCGACGATTTCCTAAGGAGCGAGAACCGTTTCCGTCCGGATTATCTGGAAAGCATTTTTGCGCCGCCGCTCGCTCCCGGCGTCGCCGGGACGTGACGGAAAGTTACGCCGCGACTGAGTGGGCTTCGCAGTCCCGATCCTCGGCGACAAGCTCATCGCAGAACAGCCGCGCCTCTTCGCGCGCGGCTTCGGTCGCAAACCGGCGCAACAGCGTGAGCAGCGGCGCCAGCTCGCCGAGATCGGCATTTTCGCAGCCGGTGAGGACACGCTCGATCATGCGCCGCTTGAGCCGCGCGGCGCCGCCCGGTTCCAGCGGGACCCCTTCGCGCAGCGCTTCGATCGCTGCCTTGAAAGCGGGATAGGTCGACGCCGGCAGTTGCGCTCTTTCGAACAGCGCCCGCCAGCCCACGCTGCCGCGGTCGTGGATGAGCCCCGATACGCGCGCGACCGGCAAATCGGTCAGCTCCGCCAGCGCTTCCTCGAACAGCGCGATATTGCCGGACAAAAGCGCGCGCAGAATAAGGCCGGCGGTGAGCTGTCCGCTGGCGCACAAATGCCGGACCAGCGGGCGAAGTTCGGTCTCCGGCGTCGCCGCGGCAATCGTCACCGTCGCCTTCTCGCAAGCGTCGCGCGCAATGCGTTGCGCTTGATCGACGCCGAGCCAGGCGCGGCCGGCGACAAAACCGGCCAGTGTCTGCGACAGTTTGATGACCAGCGCCTGCCGCGTGGCGGCGGGTATATCGTCGCGAACCAATAGCGACTCGCGGATTGCGGCGAGGTGACCGAAGCGCTCGACGATGCGATCGATCGAGAGCGGCGCGATGTCGGCGGCGCGGTTTTCGACGAGCACCAAGCAGGCTTCCGCCGTCCCTATTTCGGCGATTGCGGCGGCAACCGAACACGGCAGCGCGGCGCGGCTCGCGATCGCCGCTTGCACGGCGGCGCCGCCGGTCGCGACCGCATCGACCAGATCGGCGTCGACAAATAGCGGCGATAGCGCGTAAACCGGCGCCGCGATCTGCGGCTGATCGGCGGCGAGCGCGATCACGATCGCCGGCGGCGCGGCTGGACTGGCGGCCAGCGCATCGGCGAGCGAGCGGCGCACCAGCGGCGACGGATCGTCGAGCAGCATCAACATCGCGCCTTCGGCGGCGGCGAGATCGTCGGACGACAGCTCGGAATAAAGGTAGGCGCGCGCCAGCGCGCTCGTGGCCTCGGCCCGTTCGCCGGCCGGCGCGGTGCGTACCCATTGCAGAAAATCGCGGACGATCATCGCTCGCTCACGCCGCGCGGAATTGCGGTCCATGCCGATGGTATCGTCGCGGGGCTTAATAAACCGTTCACCATATATCGCCGTGATTTCCCGGGGATACCGGGCCCGCGCGGCGGCGCGCTTAAGTGCCGCGCTCGTTATCTTTGAACAGTTCGCGCATGCCGCCCGCCGGCGCAGCGGAAGTTCCGTTGGCACCCGGCGCCGCGTTGGCCACGCCCCATAGCTGACTCACGACTTCCGCGACCGGGCCGGTGCGGTCGGGATCGGCAAACAAGTTGTGGAATATCTGTTTTTCTTGCCCGCTGCGCTTTGGAACGGCGGCGGCAAAGGCGCTGGTCATGCCCGCCGTATCGGGGACCGCTGCGGCAGCCGTAGTCGGCGCCTCCACCGCGGCAGCGATGGCAGGCGTGGCTGATGCGGTTGGCGCGGCCGATGCGAGAAAAATCGGGACGGTACGAACGGGACGGGCCGTGGGCTCGGTGGAGGCGCTGGAGGCGCTGGAGCCGCCGGAGGCGGCCGACGCAGTGGTCGGAACAGTGGAAGCCGCCGCAACAGCGCTCGGTTCGCTCGTAATTTGCGCCACTGTGACCGCGGGCATGCTCGGCTTCGACCGCGCCGCCACATCGTAGCGCGCGGTGAGGAGATCGCGCACTTGCGCCAGGCTGCGGGCCGCGCCCGTGGTGCGGTCATAGAAGATCGAAGAATTGGCGTGCGCGGCATCCGGAAAATACCTTGCGGCACCGGCATTCGGATGAGCGGCTGCGGCCGAGATCAGCCGCGCCGCGCCGCCAGCGCCGAGAAAATGCGCGATGTAGAGTTCGCCTTCGCTCGGCGTGCGGCCGAGCCGCGCCGACAGCACGGCCGCATTGGCCTGGGTGAAGGCGCCCGCCATCACCGCGTTTGCGGTCGGATCGTTGCGCAATCTTAAAATTTCGCCGCGCATCGCCGGATCGGCCACCTCGTAGCGGCCGGAGGCGTTCTGCGTGATGGCGGCGGCATATTGGCCATAGCCGAGCGCCGCCCCTGACTGCTTCATGGTGGCGAGCCAAGTCTGATCGATAAACTGAAATAGGCCGCGCGCTGAGGAGGTCGAGGCGCCGGCTTGCGGATTGAGACCCGATTCGACCTGCGCCGTCGCCAACAGGTATTGAAAGCTCGTCCCGGTGGCTTGCGCCGCCTGGCGGATAGCGCCGGTCACCGCCGCGCCGGCGGGCGAATTGCTGGGATCGACCAGCATGGCTTCCGTGCTCCCCTGCCGGCTCCCACCGGCTGTTTCGAGCGTTAGTAATATTTAACGATTATGGTAAACGTCGGCTTAACGGCACGACGGCACGACGGCGCAGGAGGCAAAAATGGCGAGCGAGACGGCCACCCGGCACAAGCGCGGCGGGCTTTATTTCGAGGATTTCGTCGCCGGCGAAGTCGTCGAGCACCGTTTTACGCGCACCGTCACCCAGATGGACAACATGTTGTTCTCCAATATGACGCTCAACCCGCAGCCGCTCCATATCGACCGGCATTTCTGCGAACAGGAGACCGAATGGGGCCAGCCGCTGATGAACTCGCTGTTCACGCTCGGGCTGATGATCGGCATGTCGGTGAGCGATCTCACCGTCGGCACCACGATTGCCAATCTCGGCATGACCGAGGTGAAATTCCCGCACCCCTTGTTCGAAGGCGACACCGTGCACGCCACGACCGAAATCCTCGGCAAGCGCGAATCGAAGTCGCGGTCCGGCGCCGGCATCGTCGAATTTCACCACCGCGCCTACAATCAGGATAACAAGCTTGTCGCCGAATGCCGCCGCCAGGCTTTTATGCGCATGCGGCCGAAGTAACCGCCCTGCCCCGGCCGATGCGCTCGCTCCTGTTCGTTCCGGCCGATAGCGCCAAAAAACTCGCCAACGCCATGGCGAGCGGCGCCGATGCGGTGATCGTCGACCTCGAAGATTCGATCGCGCCCGACGGTAAGACGCGCGCGCGGCAGAGCGCGGCGGCGTTTCTCAAGGATGCCGTCACGGCCACGCCGCGCCCGTATCTTGTGGTGCGCGTCAACGGCTTGCAGACCGGGCTGACCGACGCCGATCTCGACGCCATCGCAGCGGCGAAACCGGACGCCATCATGCTGCCGAAGGCCGAGGGCGGCGCTTCCGTCGTTCACGCCGACGCCAAGCTCGCCGTGCGCGAGGCCCAAAACGGTTTGCCCGACGGACATATCAAGATTCTGCCGATCGCCACCGAGACCGCGGCCGCCTTGTTCGTCGCCGGCACTTTTGCCGGCGCCAGCACGCGGCTGATCGGGCTGACCTGGGGCGCGGAGGATTTATCCGCCGAGCTCGGCGCGCACGCCAACCGCGACGCGCACGGCCGTTGGCTCGATCCATATCGGCTGGCGCGCGTGCTGTGCCTCGCCGCCGCCGCCAGTGCCGCCGTGCCGGCGATCGACACCGTCTATGTCGATTTCCGCGACAGCGACGGCTTGCGCCGCGAATGCGATGAGGCTTGCCGCGACGGCTTCGTCGGCAAGATGGCGATCCATCCGGCGCAGGTGCCCATCATCAACGAGGTATTCACGCCGTCGCCGGAAGCGCTGGCGCGCGCGCAGGCCATCGTCGATGCGTTTGCGGCCAATCCCGGCGCCGGCGTCGTCGGCATCGGCGGCGTCATGTACGACCGGCCGCATTTGACGCGCGCCCAGCAATTGCTGGCGCGCGCCGACAAACCGGCATAGGGCGCGATGAGTTCGACAGCACAAAAAGCCGCCCAAAAGGCCGCCCTGATCACCGGAGCCGCGCGCGGGATCGGGCTTGCGACCGCCAAACGATTCCTTGCCGACGGTTGGCGCGTCGCTCTGCTCGATATCGACACCGAGACGCTCAATCGCACGCACGCCGCATTGGCCGAGCCCGATAAGACAATCGCCATCATTTGCGACGTTGCCGATGCTGCCGGCGTTACCGACGCGGTTGCAACCGTCGCGAAAAATTTCGGCCGGCTCGATGCGCTCGTCAACAATGCCGGAATTGCGATCTTCAAGCCGATCCTCGACGTCACCTACGAGGATTGGTCGCGCGTCTTGGCCGTCAATCTCACCGGCCCGTTTCTGTGTACGCAGGCGGCGACGCCGCTGATGCGCGACAGCGGCGGCGGCGCCATCGTCAACATTACATCCATATCGGGGCTGCGCGCTTCGACGCTACGCACGGCCTACGGCACGAGCAAAGCGGGCCTTGCGCATCTCACCCAACAGCAGGCGGTCGAACTGGCGTCACTCGGCATCCGGGTCAATGCCGTCGCGCCGGGGCCGGTGAACACCGCCATGGCGAAGTCCGTCCACACCCCGGAGATCCGCGCCGCCTATCACGACGCCATCCCGCTCAACCGCTATGGACTGGAACAAGAGCTCGCCGAAGCGATCTTCTTCCTGTGCAGCGACCGCGCCAGCTATATCACCGGACAAACGATCGCGGTCGACGGCGGATTTGAAGCTACAGGCATTGGCCTGCCGGCGCTGCGCGGGAGCGGGCGGAATAGCTGAGCGCCTATTTCCGATACGCCGCTTTCGGATCGAACACTTTTTCGCCGGCGAATTCGAGCTTGACCGCACCCGGTTTGCCAAGCGGCACGGCGCGAGCAATTGCTGGCGCACTCCCTCTCTCCGCGCGGCGCAGAGAGGTGAACTAGAAACTCGATCCCACGGCGCGATTGCGCGCGGGTTTGTCAAACAGCGAACGGTACCGGCCGTCATTGCGAGGAGCGAAGCGACGACCCACCTTCGCTCGCTTCGTGAGCTACGGTGGGTTTGAGTCCACCGAAGCGGAGCGCGTAGGTGGAAGCAATCCAGAGCGGAACGGTAAAGAACTGGATTGCTTCGCTTGCGCTCGCAATGGCGAAAGAAAGAAAGGAAGCGGAACGCCGGCAAACGCAGGGTACTACCTCCCGCACCAAGCGGGTGCGGGTCGCGCCACGGAAAGGCGGCTTGCGCCGCCCTTCCGCTTGCGGGCGCGCTCGCCTGCCGGCGTTCCACCACGGCTCTCGCCAGAGGGACTTACGTCGCCTCAGGCGCAACTCAGGCCAGGCTTCCTGGGACGCGGCCGCTTTTGTCGGGCGGCGTTACCGCCCCTGCCTGTCCCAGTCCAGCGAAGCACCTCGCACGCCGGTCGTAATGCCGGCAGGCATGATACCCAAGCCGCCCGGGAGCGCAGCTGATGAGGCCACGCCCGCGGGCACCGCACTCGCCCCCGCCGTCCGGCATCACCGGCCGGCGTCCTTTTAGGGCGAGATTTGATTCGTTGGTTTTATAACTGAAATCGTGACTAATGTCAACAGAACAGTGACGCGAGCCGGCGAGTGCAAAATTCGCCTCTCCCCAGCAGCGGGGAGAGGTTATTTGCGATACGCCGCTTTCGGATCGAACACTTTCTCGCCGGCGAATTCGAGCTTGACCGCACCCGACTTGCCGAGCGGCACGGCGCGATAAAAGCACGAGCGCCGGCCGGTGTGGCAGGCGGCGACCGTTTGCTCGACCTTGATCCACACCGCGTCCTGATCGCAGTCGATGCGCATTTCGACGACGCGCTGGGTGTGGCCGGAGGTCTCGCCCTTCTTCCACAGCGCACCGCGCGAGCGGCTGAAATACCATGCTTCGCCGGTTGCGATGGTCTTGACCAGCGCCTCGGCATTCATATGCGCCACCATCAGCACCTCGCCGGTGCCGGCATCGGTGGCGACGGCCGTGACCAGGCCGTCGCCGTCGAATTTCGGCGTCAGCGCAATGCCGTCTTCAAGATCGGCGGCGCCGCCCGGCGCTGCAAATGGTGAGTTCACCGCCACAACTGTCCCGCCTTTGCCGCCCGCTGCGCTTGCCGAACTTCAAATCCAATGCGGCAGCGCCTATATAGTGGATTATCAGGCGGACTCAATAAACCCAGCTACGGTCGGATAAATCCGCGATTTGGCGATGCTCAACGAAGTCTATAACCGCCGCATTATCGAGCTTGCCGGCACCATCCCGCGGATCGGCAGGCTGGCCGATCCCGACGCGACGGCGACCGCGCTGTCGCGGCTGTGCGGCTCCACCGTCACCATCGATCTGAAGATGGACGGCGACACCGTGACCGACTTCGCCCACGAGGTGAAAGCCTGCGCGCTCGGCCAGGCGTCGTCTTCGATCATGGCGCGCAACATTGTCGGCTCGAAGGCCGCGGAGCTGCGCGAAATTCGCGAAACCGTGCGCAAAATGCTCAAAGAAAACGGCGCCCCGCCGGCCGACGGCAAATGGGCCGACATTGCGGTGCTCGAACCGGTGCGCGACTATAAGGCGCGCCACGCTTCGACGCTGCTCACCTTCGATGCCGTGGTCGACGCCATCGGCCAGATCGAGCAGAAACGCGGCGCCAAGGCCGCGGCGGAGTAGCCGCCCCCGCATGAGCGCACCGGCGAGCGAAGCACATCTCGTCACCGTCGCCGACGGGGTGCATGCCTGGATCGGCGCCGGTGGCGATTCCAATGCCGGTGCGATCGAAACTCCGCAAGGCGTCATCGTCATCGATACCCAGCAATATCCGCGGCTGGCGCGGCAACTGCGCGCCGCCGTGCTCGGCAAGACCGGCAAACCGCTGCGCGCCGTCGTCAACACCCATTGTCATCTCGATCACACGTCCGGCAACACGGTATTCGCCGAGGTGCCGATCCTCGCGCACGAAAAGACGCTCGCCGCGATGAATGCGTGTCTCGGTCCGCGCCAGGGCGAGGAATGGTCGATCAACGATTTTGGCACCAAGCTGCGCTTTCTGTTCGGCCAGAATATTTTGGAGCTGGTGCCCGACGGCGATCCGGCGCGGCGCTGGTTCGAGGGCCGCATCAGCCTGCCTGACTACGAGACCGTGGTGATCCGCCCGCCGAACGAGACTTTCGCCGACAGTTTTGCATTTGCCCTGCCCGACGACACGGTACGGCTGCACTATTTCGGCCCGGCGCATTGCGACGGCGACATCGTGGTGCATCTGCAACGGCGCAAGATCGCGTTTCTCGGCGACCTCTTGTTTCACGGCCGTTTTCCCTGGCTCGGCGATTGCGATCTCGACGGCTTGATCGCCGCGCTCGGCCGCGTGCTCGCGCTCGACGTCGCGGTGGTGGTGCCCGGCCACGGGCCGCCGGCGACGCTCGCCGAGGTGGCGCGCTTCCGCGACATGCTGGTCGAACTGCGCGGCGCAGTCGCGCGCGCCGTCAAGGCGGGCGTCTCGGAAGACGCCGCCGTGCGCGAAATCGCGCTGCCGCAATACGCCCATATCCAGCGCTACACCGAATGGCTGCCGCTCGACGTGCGCGCGGCCTATAGATATTTGCGCAGAGGATGAGTCCGTTCTCGAAAAGCCCAAGCCGGGGCGCAGCGATGGATCTCGACAGGCTCTTTGATGCCGCGCGCCGCGCGCCGCGGCTTGCCGGCCGCGGCCTGGTTCAGGCCTATCGCCATACGCTCTCCCCGCTCATCGGTTTCGAGTGCCGGCATTTGCCGACCTGTTCCGAGTATGCCGATCAGGCGCTCGACCGCTTCGGGCTTTGGGCCGGCTCATGGATGACGCTGGCGCGGCTCCTGCGCTGTCAGCCGTGGGGCACGTCGGGGCTCGATTTCGTGCCCCAAGCGTTGCCGGAAAAATCGCGCTGGTATATGCCGTGGCGCTACGCAAGATGGCGGGGGACGAATTCCGCCCCGCCTGACCCGCGCGCCCTTGCCGGACCGGACTCGGCAGGGCGCCGCGCGCGAGACTGAAATTCGTCCGGCCACGCTTACCTGCATTGGTACGCAGCGAGTGAGCAACAGGAGTCTCAAATGGTCGCGCTGACCTTCCCCGACGGCGCGCGTCGGGATTATCCCGACGGCACAACCGGCCTCGACATCGCCAAGGGCATTTCGCCCTCGCTTGCCAAGCGCACGGTGGCGATGGCGCTCGACGGCAAGCTTGCCGACCTTGCCGATCCGATCGAGCGCGACGCCAAAATCGAATTTTTGACCCGCGACGATCCGCGCGCGCTCGAACTCATCCGCCACGATGCCGCCCATGTGCTCGCCGAAGCGGTGCAAACGCTGTGGCCCGGCACCCAGGTCACCATCGGGCCGGTGATCGACAACGGCTTCTATTACGATTTCTTCCGCAACCAGCCGTTCACGCCGGAGGATTTCGCGGCAATCGAGAAGAAGATGCGCGAGATCGTCGCGCGCGACAAACCGTTCACCAAGGAAGTGTGGTCGCGCGACCAAGCGAAGAAAGTATTTCGCGACATGGGCGAGCAGTTCAAGGTCGAACTGGTCGACGCCATTCCCGAAGACCAACAGATCAAAATCTACAAACAGGGCGATTGGTTCGACCTGTGCCGCGGCCCGCACATGACCTCGACCGGCAAAGTCGGCAATGCGTTCAAACTGATGAAAGTCGCCGGCGCCTATTGGCGCGGCGATCCCAGCCGGGAAATGCTGTCGCGCATCTACGGCACCGCCTTCGCCAAACAGGAAGAGCTCGACGCCTATTTGAAGCAGATCGAGGAGGCGGAGAAGCGCGACCACAGAAAACTCGGCCGCGAAATGGATCTATTTCATTTCCAGGAGGAAGCGCCCGGCTCGGTGTTCTGGCATCCCAAAGGCTGGACGCTGTTCCAGACGCTGGAGAGCTACATCCGCCGCCGCCAGTTGGACGCCGGCTATGCCGAGGTCAACGCGCCGCAGCTCATCGATTCCTCGCTGTGGGTCGCCTCCGGCCATATGGCGACGTTTCGCGACGTGATGTTTCTGGTCGAGCCGCGCGAGGAGGACGCGCGCACTTTCGTGGTCAAGCCGATGAACTGCCCCGGCCACATCCAGATTTTCAAGAATGGGCTCAAATCCTACCGCGATCTGCCGTTCAAGATCGCCGAATTCGGCAAGGTGCACCGTTATGAGCCGTCCGGCGCGCTGCACGGGCTTTTACGCGTGCGCGCCTTTACCCAGGACGACGCGCATATTTTCATTACCGAGGGGCAGATCGCCGAGGAAGTGCTCAAGGTCAACGACCTGATCCTGTCGATCTACCGCGATTTCGGCTTCGAGGACGTGCGCATCAAATTCTCCGACCGCCCGGAGAAACGCATCGGCGAGGACGCGGTATGGGACAAGGCCGAAGCCGCGCTGATGACGGCGCTTAAGGCTTCCGGCCGGCCGTGGACGCTCAACAAGGGCGAAGGCGCCTTCTACGGCCCGAAACTCGAATACGTGCTGCGCGACGCCATCGGCCGCGATTGGCAGTGCGGTACCGTGCAGGTCGATCTCAACATGCCGGGCCGGCTCGGCGCGTTCTATATCGACGAGCATTCGAACAAAGTGACGCCGGTGATGCTGCACCGCGCGATGTTCGGCTCGCTGGAGCGCTTCACCGGAATCATGATCGAGCATTATGCCGGCCATCTGCCGCTGTGGCTCGCGCCGTTGCAGGCGGTGATCGCCACCATCACCTCGGATGCCGACGATTACGCGCGCGAGGCGATCGCGGCGGCGCGGCGCGCCGGCCTGCGCGTCGAAGGCGATTTGCGCAACGAGAAGATCAATTACAAGGTCCGCGAACATTCGCTGGCGAAAGTTCCGGTGCTGCTCGTCGTCGGCAAGAAGGAAGCCGCCGAGCGCACGGTGTCGATCCGCCGCCTCGGCAGCGAAGGTCAGCAGGTGATGCCGTTCGACGCCACGCTGTCTGCGCTCGGGCAGGAAGCGGTGCCGCCGGACGCGGCGCGCGTCGGCAAGGCGGCGTGACGACGGCGCGCTAAGCGGCCACTTTGAGTTTGAGACCGAGCGCACGCAGCACTTTGAGTACCGTGGCGAGCTCGGGATTGCCGCCACGCGACAGCGCCTTGTAAAGGCTTTCCCGGCCGAGGCCCGCCGATCGGGCGATTTTCGCCATGCCTTTAGAGCGCGCGACATCGCCAAGCGCGGCCGCCACCAAGGCCGGGTCGCCATCCTCGAACACAGCTTCGAGATAACCGGCAACGTCAGCGGCGGTCTTCAAATAATCGGCGGAATCCCAAGGTAAGGTCTTGATTTTTGTCTTGCGCCTTTTGGTTTTCGGCTTCTTCGCGTTTGCGGTCATAAGAGCCTCCTAAAGGTCGCGCGCCAACCTGAGCGGCGTCGCGATGTCCTGTTGTTGCGTTCGCTTGTCGCCACCGGCGAGTAAGATGATGAGCGCATCACCGCGTCGAATGAAATAAACGCGATAACCGGGACCGTAGTCGATCCGCATCTCAGATACACCCTCCCCGATTGGGCTTACGTCGCCGGGATTACCGAGTGAAAGCCGGCGGATGCGGGCTTGGATTCGTGTCCGCGCCGTTCTGTCGCGCAAGCGTTCAAACCAACGAGCAAAACGCTCGGTTTGGCGAATTTCGATCACGGACTACTACTGTATTCTATAGGATACGAAAATTCAAGCCCGCGCGCGCCTCACCGCGCGAGCACTTCGACCTCGCCGTCAACGCCGGTGACGACCTTGAAGTCGCGCTGATAGGTCTCGCCCTCGTTGCGCGCGATGACGTGGTAATCGCCTTCGGCCAGAACGATGCGCGGGAAGGCGCCGATCGATTCCTTGATCACGTCGCCGCCCGGGGTGAGCACCGTCCATTGGGTATTGGCAAGCGCCTCGCCGCCGGGATTGTTGACGAGCTTGAGCGTGATGACCGCGGCGCGATGGGTCACCACGATATCGGTGAGCTTGGCCGGCTCGATGTGCACGTCGGAGCGCACCACCGAATTGCCGTCGCCGTAATTCGACACGATGTTGTAGGTGCCTTCGGGCAACAGCACGACGTCGCCCGGCATCACGTTCTGCGCGATCGGCCGCCGCCGGCCGGTGTCGAACTGGCTGCCGGCGATAGATCTCGAACGAGATCTGTCCGGTCGGAATGCGCACGTCGCCGACGCGGCCTTCGAGCCGCATGCCGCCGGCGGGAATGTCGAAGACTTCGTGCACCGTTTCGGAGCGCAACTGAACCGCCTTGGCGGCGCTGGCGAGTCCGAGGCTCGCATGCACGACGTAATTGCCCGGCGGCAGCACGAAAGTCGGCGCCGCCGTGCGGTCCTCCTTGACCAGACGGAATATGCCGGTCGCGTCGGGCTTGGCCGCATAGACTCGCCAGATAAGCCCGCTGCCGATGAGCGGCGCGTCGCGGCCGTAGCGCGCAGTCACCGAAAGCGCCACGTGTCCGGCCGGAACGATCGGCACCGCTTGCGCGGCCGGCGGCGCGGATTGCGGCACCAATGGCGCCGGCGCAACGATGGCGGCGGCGCCGGGCGGCGGTGCGACGGCTGGGGCGGGCGGGCCCGACGGCGCGGCCGGCGCAGGCGGCGCGAATGGTGCGAACGGCGCGGGCGCCGGCGGTTGCGGCGGCAGCAGGCTGCGCATTTGCGCGAAGCCCGGCGACGGCGCGAACACAACGGCCGCGACCACGGCCAAAACCGCGGCCAAAACCACGGCACCGTTGCAGCGCCGAACTTTGCTCAAGACCCAACCCGACATCGTGTTTTTTGTCGATCCTAATCGCGGCGAATTCAAGCCGGCGCGGACCGAGCGGCCGGTCCCAGTCGCGGCCCCCCGAACGCCGTATCTAGCTGACAGAGCGTCACTTTCACCATATCGTGATTTTGCGATTGTTGCCGCGCGTGCCGGACCCGATGATGGCTCGCCGCGGCGAAACGATATCGTCCTTTGGCGCGTTTTTTGTGGAAGGTCGCGAGGATCACGTGAGTACCATCGACGTTGCAGCCAAGACCGTCGATGCCGGTCATCTCGCCGTCAAGCGCGGCGGGCCCACCATCGGCCTCGTCCTCGGCAGCGGTGCGGCGCGCGGCTTCGCCCATATCGGCGTCATGCGCGCGCTGCAAGCGCACGGGATTGCGCCCGATATCATCGTCGGCACGTCGATGGGCGCGCTGGTCGGCGGTTGCTACGCCACCGATCAGCTCGACACGCTTGAGAACTGGGTGCGTTCGCTGACACGGCGGCGCATCATCGGCTATCTCGACGTGCGGATCGGCGGCTCGGGCATTATCGGCGGCACAAGGCTGGCGCACGAGTTGGAGGAATCGATTGGCGATATCGCGATCGAGGATTTGCCGATCCGTTTCACCGCGATCGCCACCGAGATCGGGACCGGCCACGAAGTCTGGCTGACGCGCGGCTCGCTGGCGCTGGCGCTTCGCGCCTCCTACGCTTTACCGGGACTTTTCCCGCCGGTCCATGTCGGCGGCCGCTGGCTGGTCGATGGAGCTCTCGTCAATCCGGTGCCGGTCTCGGCGGCGCGCGCGCTTGGCGCTCGGGTCGTTATCGCGATCAATATGGAAGGCGATCGTTTCGGCCGCGGCGCCACCATCGCGAGCCACGGCGCCGACCTCGGCGACGGCGTTGCGCCGCCCAACCACACGCGCAACGGCTTCGCCCGCTTGCGCGGCCTATTCGGCGCCGAACGCGCGCTCAAGCGCAATCTCTTCGCCGACGCTTCGCAGCCCGGGTTCCCCACCGTCATGGTTGAGTCGTTCAACATCATGCAGGACCGCCTGACTCGCATGCGACTCGCCGGCGATCCGCCGGACGTTCACATCACGCCGCATATCGGCCGCATCGGCTGGCTCGACTTTCATCGCGGCGCGGAGGCGATCGCGATCGGTCAGGCCGCTACCGAAAAGGCGATCGATTCGATCAATGAATCCATCGCCGACCTCAGTTGACGCAGGGAAACTATTGCGACGGCGAGTTTTGCGCGCAGGTCGTCTGGCACGCGATCTGTTGGGTGGTGCAATTGAGCTGGCAGGTGGTGCTCACATTGGCATTGCCGGTCGTGGTCGCGGCGCGAGGCCGCATCATAGCGGCGGAGTTGCGACGGGCGAATGCGTGAGGCCGCATCATAGCGCCGGGGCTGCGACGGGGGAATGCGTTTTGCCGCATTCCCCGCGCCGACTGCATCGCCGGTCCGCTTCAGCTCGCTACGCGGTGCGGATGTAATCGCGCATCGCCGCCGAATTCGCGCTCCATTTCCTGCAGGCGATGCTTGACCACGTCGCCGATCGATATGATGCCGGCAAGCCGGCCCTGATCGAGGACCGGAAGGTGACGGAATTTGCCGTCGGTCATGCGTTCCATGATGCTGGCGACGGTCTCGGCCTCGGTGCAGGTCGAGACTTTGCGCGTCATGACCCGGTTCACCGGCTCGTCGAGCACGCCGGCGCCGCGCTCGGCAAGCGCGCGCACGATATCGCGTTCGGAGAGGATGCCGACGATGCGGCGGTCCGCGCCAAGCACGATCACCGCGCCGATCCGTTTTTCGGCGAGAAGCGCAACCGCCGCGGCGAGCGTGGCGTTAGGTTCGACGCTGACCACTTCGCGACCCTTGCCGGCGAGAATAATGCTGACCGACATCGTAGCCTCCCTGGTTTTGCCGCGATCCGCTGCCGAAGCAGTTTCCGCTTCCGGCAGACCGCGCGGTGCTTCATGGCGCCGCCGTCCGCCTGGAGCGAACCGGCGACGGCGAAGCCAGTGACTTTAATGTTTTTAGCCTGTGTACGGTTCCGCCGCCACAACCGCCGTGCGTGCTGCAATGCAGCATTGAGCCAATTTGGCTCAGGCGCTCGGTTTCGTGCCGCGATCTGCGCGCCGAACGACCGGATCGAAGGCATCGAACAACAGGAGGCCGGCGAAAAAGCCGCCGACATGCGCCTGCCAGGCGATTTCCTGTCCGGCCTGTTCGCCGAACGAGATAGTGCCGAGGCCGAACAACGCGTTCAGTCCGAGCCAGACCGCCAGGAACAGCAAGAACCGCGGATCGCGAAGCGTCGCGGCAAGCGAGGCGGCCGGAACCCGATAGGCGTCGCCGGAGCGTTCTCGCCAGCGGCTCAACGGACCGTCTTGCTGGAACACAAAGCGCATCGCCGCCGCCATAGCGCCCGATATTGCGGCGGACGCGCCGATCATCGGCACCATCGCGCCGAGGTGGCTGACCAGATGCGCCAGCGCACCGATCGCCGCCATCCCCAGCATGAACAAAATATAGCGCCACGGCCCGAAGCGCCGTGCCAGCGCGGTGCCGAACGGTATGAGCCAAGCCAGATTGAGCCCGAGATGCATGAGATCGGCGTGGATGAAAGCGTAGGTGAAAAATGTCCACAGATCGGCGCCGAAGCCGCCGGGCAACCAGCCATGGCCGGGCAGATCGGTACCGTAACGCGCCGGGATGAACGCGAAAGTCAGAAGAAACCGCAAGTCCTGCTCGTCCGTGAGCGCGAAGGCGCGAAACGCATGAACGAGCACGAGCGCGCCAACCGTCGCAATGACGACCAGCGGCACGTTGAAAATCGGCTCTGAGAAACCAGGCTCGGATTGCTGCGTCACCGGCTGCACCTTAAGTCTTGCCGACATAGCGCGGGATGACTTTTCTTCAAATCGTCATCCGGCTCTGTCTAATTGTTTGAGCATGTCGTTTTCGCAAAACCGGTTCCCACCCACGGATCAAGTCCGAGGGCAAGCTTTTTGCGGGACATGCTCTAGACGCGTGCCGCGGCGGCGACAAGCGGTGCGCAACACAAAAGATAAAGAGAGGACGCCTGCGTCCTCCCTTTTGCACCCTGCGCGGGGCTTCCGCGTTCGACACCGGCGACAGCGGGCATCGCGGCCTCGCGTCGCCGGCGTCGGTCACATCCCCTCGCCTCCCTGAATTTCAGAAAACGCCGCCAAGAATTGAACCGCCACACTAGCCGGTCAACCCCACCCGGCCAACGTCAACGTCCCGTTAAGTTTAATTCCGCGTCGACGCCGCAACTGTGTGCGTTAACGCACGCGCGGCACGCGACCTGCTGCGCACCCCGTCACGCAGCCGTTCGCCGCCATCCTTGTCCCGGTCAGGGACAGGTGTGCGGCAATGGCGCGATGGCAGGGAGCGTTTATGAAACACGCAGCGAGCCGGGAACTCTATGCGTATTGGCAGGAGCGGCGCGGTACACGTGCGGCGCCCGAACGCGCCGAGATCGAGCCTGGCGCCATTCGCCAAGTGCTCAGCGACGCCTTCATCCTCGCGCTCGACGGCGGCACGGGTCATCCGTTTCGGCTTGCCGGCACGCGGGTCTGCGCGCTGTTCGGCCGTGAGCTTAAGGGCGAGCCATTCATCGGCCTTTGGGCCGCGGCGAGCCAGCCGGTGATCTCCGATTTGCTCGCCATTCTCGACAGCGAGCGCGTCGGCACCGTTGCCGGCGTGACGGCGCAGCACGCCAACGGGGAACCGATCGAACTCGAGCTTCTGCTGCTGCCGCTTGCCGCCACCCGGCCGAGCCTCGCCCGCACCATCGGCATCCTGGCGCCGCTCAAAATACCGCAATGGCTCGGCGCCAGCCCGATCGGCGCGCTGACCTTAACAGGCCGCCGCCATATCGGGGCATCGATCGAGACACGTATTTTGCCGCGTTTCATGGCGCCGCGCCGGCGTCAGCTCGTCGTTCACCAGGGCGGCCGCAGCTAGGCGTGGACTCATAAACACGCAGCCAATGTCTGCTGTTGGGGGTAAAGCGGACATCGCGCGGAGTTGTCGTCATGTCCTGCAGGCTTTCGGTGGAAAAGACGAATATTCCGCTTAATTGTTAGAACTCTCCGTCACTAATCTGTGCGGATCACTCCCGTTTCGGCTTAGCCGGAGCGGGTTTTCGTTGTCG
The DNA here is from genome assembly GCA_963823225.1 of uncultured Alphaproteobacteria bacterium. Taxonomy (GTDB): domain Bacteria; phylum Pseudomonadota; class Alphaproteobacteria; order Rhizobiales; family Xanthobacteraceae; genus BOG-931. The sequence continues at coordinate 1,613,349 of CAWGKM010000003.1, forward strand.
GCATGTGAGAGCCGCTATCCCGGGAATCACGTCATGAAGTGGATCATTGCCATTATCAAACCCCACAAACTCGACGAGGTGCGTGACGCACTTACTGGCATCGGCGTTCAAGGCATGACCGTGACCGAGGTCAAAGGCTACGGCCGGCAGAAAGGGCACACGGAGCTCTACCGAGGCGCCGAATATGTCGTCGATTACTTGCCTAAGGTCCGCATCGAGCTTGCCGTCGCTAGCGAACAGCTCGAGCAGGTGATCGACACCATCGTCCCAGCGGCCGCGACTGGCCAGATTGGCGACGGAAAAATCTTCGTCCTTCCGCTTGAGCACGCCGTCCGCATTCGTACCGGCGAGACCGACGCCGGCGCGCTGTAGCAACACCGGGGGAACAAATGACACGGGCGCCATTACCCATCGCGTTGGCGGTGGCTGCTACGACCTTGACCGTCACGCCCGCTCTTGCGCAAGCCGGCAAGATCGACGCCGGCGATACCGCATGGATGATCGGCGCCACCGGGCTGGTGCTGATGATGACTATTCCGGGCCTCGCGATGTTCTACGCCGGCATGGTGCGCAAGAAGAACGTGCTCGCCACCATGGCGCAAACTCTCGCCGCCACTTTCATCGTCTCCATCCTGTGGGTATTCATCGGCTACACGCTCACTTTCACCGGGAACGGCGCTTTTATCGGCTCGCTCGAGAAAATTTTTCTCATTGGCATAACGCCGGATGCGATTTCGCCGCTGGCAAAGACCATCCCCGAATACCTGTTCATGATGTACCAGATGACTTTCGCGATCATCACGGTTGCGTTGGTCGCGGGCTCGGTGGCGGACCGCATGCGCTTTTCCGCCTATCTGATGTTCTGCGCCTTGTGGCTGCTGCTCGTCTATGTGCCGATCGCACATTGGGTGTGGGGCGGCGGTTTTCTTAGCCGCCATGGCCTGATCGATTTCGCCGGCGGAACCGTAGTGCATCTCAACGCGGGCGTCGCCGGACTTGTGGCCGCATACGTGCTCGGTGCACGGCGCGGTTATGGCCACGAGAACCTATCGCCTTTCGATCTCACGCTGGCGGTCGCCGGTACCGGGCTGCTGTGGGTCGGCTGGTTCGGCTTCAACGGCGGCTCCGCGCTCGGCGCAAATTCGCGCGCGGTCACGGCAATCGTCGCCACCCATCTCGCCGCCAGTACCGGCGCCGTCACCTGGATGACGCTGGAATGGTGGACCCGCGGCAAACCCTCGGTGCTTGGCATGATCTCCGGCGCAGTAGCTGGGCTCGGCACTATCACGCCCGCTTCCGGTTTTGTGCTGCCGATGCAAGCCGTGCTGATCGGCGTCATCGCCGGCTCCGTTTGCTTCTGGGCCTGCACTTGGTTCAAGCGCAACGTCGGCTACGACAATTCGCTCGACGTATTTGGTGTGCACGGGATTGGCGGCTTGACCGGCACCCTTCTCACCGGCGTGCTCGCGGTCGGCGCGCTGTCAGCGACGTCCGGAACTGCCGGGCGGCGTCCGCGGCCTCATCGAAGGCAATCCCCAACAAGTGCTGGCGCAACTCTACGGGGTCGTCGTTACCATCCTGTGGTCGGGCATCTTGACCTTGATCATCCTCAAAGCGGTCAGTGCCGTCGTGCCGCTGCGAGTTCGGCAGGAGGATGAAGTAATCGGCCTCGACGTCAGCCAGCATGGCGAGGCGCTGCAATAGATCAAAATGTTTAAGGGCGGCATGTATGCCGGTGTATGAACTGGAAGGTGTTCTTTCCTTGCTCCGCCCTCAGGTAACGCAAGCCGGCGGCCAAGCCCAGTGGGCTAAAAAGAACGGCATTAGCCCGGTCCTGCGCCGCGGCGGTTTATGACCCCATTAGCGGACATAGCGTTGGGCTGCGACGCCCCAGCTATGCAGACGCGGGTCATGTCAAACCTCGGTTCAAGCGAACATTATGAAGATTTTATAGGTACTTGGACTCGCCGTCCCGTACTGTTACCGCACGGACACACTGCGCATAATTCAGAGCTATTGCACCGGATTAATGGGTGGCGGCTGGCGGTTTCGGATGGACTGACGCGGTGCGGCGGGAGTTTAATGTGCGTCAAGTAGGAATCGGACGGGGGCCGTCATGCGTCGATCGGGTATCACACTTCTATTTGCGGCTGGTTTGTCGCTCGGTATGAGCGCCGGCGCGCTCGCCGCCGATATGGCCTTGAAGGCTCCGCCGCCCGTGCCGCTGTTCGACTGGACCGGTTTTTACGGAGGCGTCAATGTGGGTTACAGTTGGGGCAACAGCCAGTCGACGAGCTACAGCGGCGGACTTTCGGAAACAGATGTCCAGTCGATTACGCATAAGGGTTGGGAAGCGAGTGTCGAAGGTGGATATTGCTACCAGTACGCTACGACTTACGTAGCCTGTCTCGAAGCGCGCTATGACTTTCCGAGAGAGCGCTCAAATACAATCACGTCGACCGGACTACTCCTTACGAACCTTACTTATCAGACCCAAGCTGATCCCTTTCTTGTCGGCCCTCATCTCGGATTCCTGACGGATTCAAACCACATGATGTGGTATGCCGCGGGCGGCGCTGCGTTCGGAGAAGTGGGTGGAAATGTTACGGCTACTGGTGTGGGTGGAACATCCACCGCCAACCCTGGCAACTCATCGACTACCGGTTGGTTTCTTGGTGCCGGCATCGAGCGCATGATCGATCTGCACTGGAGTTGGAAGGTCGAATACGATTATGTGCGTTATTCGAGTAATGGCGCTACTGCCGCTTTTACAGGAACTCAATACGCTTTTCTTACCGGCAGTGGAAGCGCGGCTACCCTCGGCAGTCACGCTTACGATAATATTATGACTTTCGGAATCAACTACCATTTGGGTATGCATTAGTCTTCTTGAATTTGAGCGCATGACGGCACGCGTGAAGCTGCGCTGTTGATTAAATTCGGCGCTAAGTCAATCGCACTCCTAAATCCAGTGATGTTTCGGCTGCGCATTGAGAATTGTCCGCATTGGCCTGAATTACAAATGTCCGGCTGAAGCGAAGCCACCAAATTAGGAAACTAACCTCGTTCCCGCGTGTTCGATCGTCCTGCCTTGCTCGTGCTTCGATATCCGCATTTAGCCCAAGCAGACTTTGCGTGACCGCCGTCGAGAGTCCGCTTTTGGGGGAAAGCGGACATTGACCAACCGCCAAGCAAACTCGATTTATAAATACACGCCCTCGCACTCATTAATCGCTGTTAGCTGAATCACCTCACCCCGGAGGGAAGAGAGCCTGCCCCGGACTTGATCCGGGGCCGAGCGAGCTCCGATTCGATTGGCGGGAGCGAGGGTGAGGGGGTTCGGAAGCTTCAGTTTTGCTCGCAACCCCGACCCCCCTCACCCCACCCTCGCCCCTGCGGGGAGGGAGTCAATTGCCGCGCGACGTATCGTTCTTCAATGATCCCGAGTACTTGCACAAAGGCCGCGTCGTGACGGCGGCTAACCGGGCATTAACATCGCCCGCCTAGGGTTGCGCGCTTGCCGGGCAGGCGAAATGAGCATGGCCGTCGCTGAACGAAGAGCGAGTTTGCGGGCGCTGAGCGAGGACCGCCGCCGCCACCAGCGGGTGAAGGTCAATTTGCTCGGCCGCTATATGCTGGCGGATCGCCGCGAGTTTCCCTGCCAGGTCGTGAACATGTCGCCGGGCGGCATGGCGCTGATCGCGCCGGTCGGCGGCACCGCGGGCGAACGCATCATCGCCTATGTCGATCATCTCGGCCGGCTCGAAGGCCGCATCGCGCGGCAGTTTCAGAACGGCTTTGCCATGACCATTTCGGCCACCGCGCGCAAACGCGACAAGCTCGCGGCGCAACTCACCTGGCTCGCCAACCGTCACATCCTCGGTTTGCCGGAAGACCGCCGCCACAGCCGTATCGTGCCGCGCAACCCGGTCGGCCGCGTGATCCTGCCGAACGGCGTTAATCTCACCTGCCGCGTCATCGACATATCGGAATCCGGCGCCGGCATCGCCAGCAACGAGCGGCCGCCGATTGGCGCGCTGGTCACGCTGGGCAGGGTGCAAGGCCGCGTGGTGCGCCATCTCGAAGACGGTTTCGCCGTCGAATTTACCCGCCTCCTCCATCCCGACTTTCTCGAAGAGAGCGTCACCGGCGGCTAGCGCGAGTCCGCGGCAGGCGCAGCGGCGCGCCCGGATCGCTCGCGGCGCAGAACTCCGTCACACGTGATAAGATGTTATCCTTGGCCCTTTGGGATGGCCACGAGGCGCTCGCCGCGCACGCGCAGCAGCCGAAAGTGCCAGCAGTCGGATTCAGGGCGCCAAAGGACAATGTGCGATGGATCGGAGGAAACCGATGAGATTTTCCCGCCGTATATTTTTTCAGCTCGCAGCCGCTACCGCCGGTCTGCCGTTGATGCCTGGGCTGGCGAGTGCGGAGGTCTATCCCTCGCGGCCGGTGCACCTGATCGTCGACATTCCAGCCGGGTTAGCGCCCGACGTGTTGGCGCGGCTCATCGGACCGCCGCTTGCACAGCGGTTCGGCCAGGATTTTGTCGTCGAGAACAAGCCCGGCGCCGGGGGAAACGTAGGTGCCGAGTACGTCATACGCGCCGCACCGGACGGGTACACGCTCCTGGTGATGATTTCAGGGAACGCCGCCAACGCCGCGCTCTATCCAAATCTCGACTTCAATTTTGTTCGCGACATCGTGCCTATCGCGTTCCTTGGCTACACGCCCTTCGTCGTCGTAGTTCATCCATCGGTTACGGCGAAGACGATCTCTGAGCTCATCGCCTACGCCAAGGCTAATCCGGGCAAGCTCAACTTTGCTTCGCAGGGCGCCGGGACGGCGCCGCATCTCGCCTTCGAACTGTTCAGGATGATTACCGGCGTGAACATCGTTCACGTGCCGTATCGCGGGTCTTATTTGCCCGATCTGCTCGCCGGCCAAGTGCAGCTCGTCTTTGCCACCGTCCCGCCGGTGCTCGGCTACATCCATACCGGCAAGCTGCGCGCGCTCGGCGTGACCAGTATGAAGCGCATGGAGGCATTGCCGGATGTGCCCCCGATAGCCGAATCCCTGCCCGGCTTCGACGGAAGCGGCTGGACCGGCGTTGGAGCGCCCAGCGGCACGCCAGCCGAAATCATCGATACGCTCAATAAGAACATCAATGCCATCATTGCCGACCCTGCGATGAAGGAGCGCTTCGTCGCGCTGGGGGCCGAGCCGGAAACGATGACGCCGTCTCAATTCGGCGCGCTGATTACCAATGCCGCCGGGAAGTGGGCGAAGGTGATCGCCTTCGCCAACCTCAAGGCGAACTGAACCTGTCAGGCGGCGGCATAGGTGACGTTCGCCACCGAGGTCGCCGCGATCCTAACTGCAATTCGCAGAGCCCAATTCGCAGACAGCGTCACCGCCCAGTAAACCCGAAGGCGACAATTTGCGGCTGGCCGGCCCGCCTGCGGCTCGACGCAGCATCGAATGGCGCGAGGCCGGCGGAGATTCCCGCGGCCGGCCCGCGCGCGCAAAGCCGCCCGCCGTGCCCGGTTGCGGCGTCGTTACAATTTGAATCAAGATAGAATAGTTCGACTTTTATACAATATTCGCGGCGTAGATCGTGCGACTTTTGCTGTGTCTTGATCCGTTTTTACTTCAAATTGAACGACTCAACTTAGCGGCGCCGCAAAAGCTTTGTGCGAAACGTGACCCCGACGATACGGGCAGGGGTCACAATGAATTCGATTGCAGAAGCAATCCTCAAGCGCGGTGCGGCCGCGAGCGTCATCGCGCTCACGCTCCTCGCCGCGCCGACCGGGACTACGGCACAGGAGCGTCCTTTGTTCATCGCGCTCGGCGAGGTCGCCCGCCCGCCCATCGGCTGGGTCGAGTTCTGCGTCGAATACGATCCGGAGTGCAAGACCAAGCCGGCGGCGCCGCGCGACGTGGTGCTTTCGGCGCAGGCTTGGAAGGATCTGCAGCGCGTCAATCTGTGGGTCAACAGCCACGTCAAGCCGATGACCGATTTGGATCATTGGGGCGTCGTCGAGCGCTGGAATTATCCGGACGACGGCTACGGCGATTGCGAAGATTACGTGCTGCAAAAGCGCAAAATGCTGATGCAGCAGGGTTGGCCGCGCGAGGCGCTGTTGATCACCGTGGTGCGCGATCAGCACGGCGACGGCCACGCCATCCTCACGGTGAAAACCGACAAGGGCGAGTACATCCTCGACAACGAGACCAACGACATCCTGTTGTGGTCCGACACCGGCTACCGCTTCGTCAAGCGCCAGTCGCAAGTCGATCCGAATGTTTGGGTCGCGCTCGGCAATACGCAGCCGGCGCCGGCCACCGCGTCCTCGCGCTAGCGCGACGCGTACCAAGGAGTTACGCGACCCCGGTCACGTCCCCACCCCTCCCCGTCCCCAGACCGGGTTCGCGCGCGGGCGGCTCTCCCCCAGGAGCCGCCCGCACCTTTTTCATCCGATCGGCTTCAACCCCTTGGCGTATTGCTTGAAGCGCCGGACGTAAATGTCGGCGCCGGCGGCGATCGTTTTCATCGCCGCCTCGTCGAGCGTGCGGATGGCGCGCGCCGGCGCGCCGACGATCAGCGATTTATCCGGAAAAGTTTTGCCCTCGGTGATGAGCGCGCCGGCGCCGACCAGGCAGTTGTCGCCGATGCGCGCGCCGTTGAGCACGATCGCGCCCATGCCGATAAGACTGTTGGCGCCGACCGTGCAGCCGTGCAGGATCACGTTGTGGCCGATCACGCAATCCGGCCCGATGGTCAGCGGAAAGCCGGGATCGGTATGCAGCGTCGCGTTGTCCTGAATCTGCGAACGCTCGCCGAGCTCGATCCATTCATTGTCGCCGCGCAGCACGGCGCCGAACCAGACGCTGGCGTCGAGCTTGAGCCGCACTTTGCCGATCACCGACGCGATCGGCGCGATCCAATAGCGGCCCGCTTCCGGCAAATCCGGCCGGTGGCCGTCGAGTTCGTAGATCATGACGAAGGAATATCAGACGCTGATCAGCGTTTGAAGCGCGAGCACCACGACGGTTCCGGACATCAGGCTCCACAGCCCGGCCACACGTCGCCACCATGACGATCTCGGTGCGGCGGCCCTCGATGCGGCGGCCGCGGATCGTGTTGCGCATGATGATGAAGGGCGCGGAGAACATCAGCAGCGGGATGGCGGCAAAGCGCGCCGGCACCGGCCCGACTTCGAGCTGGCGGAAGCTCGGGAAATGCCGGCTGAACAGCCGATAGCCAGCTGGCGCACATGCCGGCGACGGCAAAGCCGATGGCGAGCGCGAAAAAAGATTCGATCGTCTCTGGCGAAATTGCCGGCAGCATGGACATCCGGGCGCCCCCTTCTGCCCAAGCCATTGCAGAGGATGCCGCGCCCCGCTACGAATTGATTAAAGAAAGGTTAATGCCGCCCGATTAAGACTTTAGCGTCCGGAGCTTAGCCGATGATTTTTGCCGCCCTGCGCGCGTCGGCCATAGCGGTCGCTCCTCGCCGTTGCCGCGCCGCTGCACGCGGCGGCGCTGAACATCGTGGCGATCGGCGCCAGCAACACGACCGGCTTGGGCGTCGGCGCGCAGAACGCCTATCCCGCGGTCTTGCAGGCGCTCCTGCGCAAGAAAGGCATCAATGCCAACGTCACCAATGCCGGCGTCAATCGGCGATGTCACCGCCGGCATGCTGCCGCCGCCTCGACGCCGCCGTGCCCAAGGGCACCGATATCGTGATCTTGCAGCCCGGCGCCAACGATCTGCGCTTCTTCGGCACCAAGGAGGCCCGCGCCGCCAATATCGCGGCCATGGTGCGCGACCTGCATTCCCGCGGCATCCGCGTCATCGTCTACGACCCGGATAAAATCCCGGACGATTTTTATCAGTGGGACCACATCCATTTTAACGCCGCGGCGCACGCCAAAATCGCGGCCATCCTTGCCGCGCAGATCGCGGCGCCGCCAAAACCGCCGCCGGCGCAACCGAACGCACCACAGTCGGGCCCGAGCAAGCCATAGCGCGCGGCGAAGATTTGCTGCGGCCGGCCTGCCCCATTTGTGCATGTCGGCCGTGCGATACTGAGCCGCTGATTCGTGCAAAGCGGCACAACGGCATGACGGCGCATGCAGTTTGCGGACGCAAAACGCGCAGACAAGCGCGCGGCGTGGTTACGCTGCCGTTCGCTTGTCTGGTCCTGCTGGTGGGCGCCGCCGCGGCCTTCGTTTCCTACGTGCTGTGGCCGACCTGGCCGGGCCAACCGACGCCGCTCGATGCGCCGGCAATTCCGATCACCGTCGCCGGCGTGCTGTTCGACGTGCCGCCGGCGGCGATCCGCGAAGCGGTGCAACGTCATGCCGGGCAACAGGAGCGTATCGATCTCGCCTTCGAGTGGCCCTCGCTGACGCCGCCGCGAGCGGACGACAAGCCGGCCGACAAGACCGCGCTCAACGCCGAGAACGCCGCCGCGGCGGCGGCCGAAACCGAGAACGAGCGGCTGTTCGTCACCATTGCCGGCCTGGGCGCGGAGCTGCCGCCGCTCGAGCGGCTGCGCACCATCTATCCGCGCTATGTCGAATCCCAGGCGAGCGCGGGCCCGGACGGGCTTGCCATTTTGCCGTTCCGCGCCGGCACGCCCTATGCGGGCGAGGATCTGGTCTATCTCGGAAGCAATCCCGAGCAATTCTTCGCCCGCTGCACGCGCCCGGGCCGGGCCGTGCCCGGCACCTGCATTCAGGAGCGGATGCTCGATGCCGCCGAGATCACGTTCCGTTTTCCACGCGATTGGTTCGGCGATTGGCGCACCGTCGCCGGCGGTTTCGACCGGCTCGTCGCGCAATTGCATTCGCGGCGAAATTAACCGCTGCGCGCAGCGGCGGCGCAGTTTTAGGCTAAATCCATATCCAGAATCGGCATTTCAAGAATATAGGACCCGGGCCGCTTTTCATCATCGACAAATAATACGCCGATGAACTCGTCACCGAGGTAGGTTTCAAGCGAATCCTGTTTCTTGGCGCGCGGCACGACACGGATGGACGCGTTATCGAATTTTCGCTTCAGATACGCATCCAAGCGCTTGATCCGATCGATGTCGGCGACTTCTCCCAGATCGATTTCCATCCGAAAATTATAGGAGAGGTCGTCGTCTTCGTCGTCGAGCTCAAGATCGCCCAACCGCTCTTCGCCGATATAGACCTCGGCTGAGCCTTCCTTTTTCGGCAGCGGCACCACGCGGATGCGGGCGTTGCCGAACAGCTTCTTCAGATAAGCGTCGAGCTTCCTGACTGCCTGAACGTCCACCGCGCGTCTCCTCGACCGGGATTCCGATAAGTGATAGCTCAAATTTCGTCTTGAAACATCTGGTCCATGGAGCGCGCGGGCTCGGGACAGCCGGCAACGCCGATCACTTTGGCCGGCACGCCGGCGACCGTCACGTTGTTCGGCACCGACTTGACCACCACGGAACCGGCGGCAATGCGCGCGCAATGCCCGACCTCGATATTGCCGAGAATTTTGGCGCCGGCGCCGATCATCACGCCATAGCGGATTTTCGGATGCCGATCTTCGTGCTCTTTGCCGGTGCCGCCGAGCGTCACGTCATGCAGCATGGAGACGTCATCCCCGATCACCGCGGTTTCGCCGACCACAAGCCCGGTGGCGTGATCGAGGAAAATGCCGCGGCCGATTTCGGCGGCGGGATGGATGTCGCACTGGAACACCGCCGATGAGCGGCTTTGCAGGTAAAGCGCGAAATCGCGGCGGCCCTTTTGCCAGAGCCAATGCATCAGCCGGTGCGTCTGGATGGCGTGGAATCCCTTGTAATAGAGCACCGGCTCGATCAGGCGATGGGTCGCCGGATCGCGGTCCACGGTCGCCATCAGATCGGCGCGGAAGCTCTCCCCGATCGATGGGTTTTCCCTCGAGCGCGTCGGCATAGGCCTGCCGGATCAATTCGCCGGGCAGCGCGGCATGGTCGAGCCGCACCGCCAGCCGGTGGACGATGGCCGCTTCGAGCGTGTCATGGTGCAGGACGCTGGAATAGATGAAGGTGGCGAGTTCGGGCTCGCGCCGCACGATTTCTTCGGCCTCGCGGCGGATGCGCGCCCAGACCGGATCGACCTTATCGAGTGCCGGTTTTGCCTGATACTGCGCCATCGCTGTCTCCCGGGAAAATGGCGTGACCTTCTATCATATTGGGCGGCGGCTAGGCCAAAACCAAGGGGCAAGGCTTATCGGCCAAAGGCCTGGAATATAGGGCCAATGGCCTAGTTCGCGGGCCTAGTTCACGCGCGTTCCGACAGGAACTCCAATACCGCGGACTTAAAGGCCTCATCGCCGACCGCCAACATGTGATCGCGGCCGGGAATGGCAAGGGCCTGCGCTCCGGGGATCAGCGCGGCCAGCTCGTCCGGCGAGCCGGCAAGCGGATCGTCGCTGCCGACCGCGACCAGACAGCGGTAGCGCGATGCGAGACACTTCGGCGCGGCTGAGCGTCTGGCGCGAGCCGCGCAGGCAGGCGGCAAGCGCGCGCAAATCGGATTTTGTCTGCTCGGCAAAGGCGCGGAACAGATAGGCCGTCGGATCGGTCACGGCGGCGAGCGACGGCGCTTCGAAGCGCGTCCGCGATCGTGTCCGGCAGCCCGACGCCCTTCGACCAGGCGGATGCCGAGGCCGCCGAGCACGGCCGAACGCACATGGCCGGGACGCGCCAGCGCAAGGAAAGCCGTGATCCGCGCGCCCATGGAATAACCCATGACGTCGGCGCGCGGCAGGCCGAGATGGTCGATCAGCGCCCGCACATCCTCGCGCCATGATCGCGCTGTGATAGGCGGCGGGGTCGTAGAGTTTGGCGGAGGCGCCATGGCCGCGATTATCGAGCGCGATGACGCGGCGGCCCGCACGCGTGAGCGTTGCCACCCAGCCCGGCGCGACCCAGTTCACCTCCTTATTGGATGCAAAACCATGAACGAGCACGATCGGCTCGCCCTCGCCCTCGTCGAGAAAGGCGATCTCCACGCCATCGTTGGAAAAACCCGGCATGATTTGAGCATACGATCCAGCCGGCCATGCGGCAAAGCACGCCCGCCCGTCGGTCGATGGCGGAGCCCTTACGCCGACGCCGCGCGCGCACGGCGCAGTTTTAACCGCAGGACGTGGCGTTGCGTCATGCGTTCGACCGCGGCTTTGCACGAGGCGCAGAAGCCAAAGAGCGCGAACGCGGCCCAAAATAGCCACATCGCCAGATTGAACGCGCTTGCGGTGAGCACGATCGCGGCGCGGCCGAGAAGTTTTATGATCGCCCGCGTCTTGCCGCCGTTGGCCGCGGCAAGGCGCGACAGCCGCGACATGTCTTGCGGCTGTTCGGCGACCGCGAGGCTGTCCATCACCGCCTGCGTGCCCGCCTTGGTCTCCACGCGCCCGGTATTTTCGGCGAGTTCGACAAGGCCGCCGGCGCCTTCGACTTTCACCGCTTCGCGCGCCGCGCGCACCGCCAAGACCGGATTGAGCCGCCCGGTCCGGCGCGCCGCCTTGACCAGCGAGAGGCCGACCCGCTCCGGCGCGCTAGCGCCCAGCGTAGCGTAGGTCGCGGCGGTAATGGCGATGCCCACCCCGGCAAGGCCGAGAATCCAGGGATCGTAATGCTCCCCGGTGAGATAATGCGTGCCCTCGCGCGCCGCGTCGCGGATGTCGCCGAACACGAAGAGATCGCCAAAGGCGGTGCCGGCGAGGCTGGCGAGATCGGTGGGCACCCCGGTCCATAGACCATGCACAAATCGTCCCGCCGTGTTGACGGGTGAGGCGCGCTCCGCGCTCGCTTGCTTGAGCTGGTCGGTCAATGCCGGATCGAGCGATACGCCGCGATCGGCCGCAAGCTCGACAAAGCTTTGGGCGAGGTCGAGATCGCCGGCAGCAAGCGCCGAGCGGATTTCGCGTTCGGCGACGGCCCGGTCGAAGGTGCGGTCGAGCGCCTGGTCGCTGATTTTGACCGGGTCGTCGGCGGTGGCGAGCGCGCTCTGCGTGGCAATGCCGCCGCGAATGAATACAAGCGCGGCGAGCGCAAAAACGACGGCGCCGCCGAGCGCGAAGGTCGGATGGCGCACGGCGCGCAGCGACGGTTTTTGGCTCATGGTCTTCATGTCGGGCCTTCAAATCCCCAATAATCTGCCGGCAATTTGCGGCTTTTTCACAACGGGCCCCATCCGCAATGCTGTGCTGGCAATCGCAACCCCGGCCCGCTATGGTGCCGCCGTAAGCGCGAAGCCGGATATCAAGAGCATGACGGACGCGATAGTCCCGCATTTCCACAACGATTTGGGCGTTGCGGTCATCGAGATCGGCGCCAAGGAATTCATGTGCGTCGGCGCCAAGCCGCCATTCGATCATCCGCACGTATATTGCGACATGGGCGACGATGCCGAATACGTTTGCCCGTATTGCTCGACGCTTTACCGCCACGATCCGAAGCTCGCGCCCAATCAGGCGCGCCCGGCGGAATGTGCCTTGACTGAAGCCGCCGTCTAATCCTTTGCCGTGCCTCGCGCATGGTCATTGTCGCAGGCGCCGGCATTGGCGGGCTGACTGCCGCGCTGGCGCTCGCGCGCAACGGCTTTCGCGTCATCGTCTTGGAGCAGGCCGAGCGGCTTGAGGAGACCGGCGCCGGCATTCAGCTCTCGCCCAATGCCACGCGCATCCTGCTCGATCTCGGCCTCGGCGACCGGCTGCGGCCGCACGTCGTCGCGCCGACCGCCGTGCGCGTGCTCGCAGCCAAGAGCGGGCACGAAATCGTCCGCATCCCGCTCGGCGAAGCGGCGGTGCAGCGCTACGGCGCGCCATACTGGATCATCCACCGCGGCGACCTGCAGGCCGCGCTCGCCGCCGCCGTCGCACAGCAATTCGATGTTTCACTCAAGCTCGCCATGCGCATGGAAGATTTCGCCACTCATCACCACGGCGTCACCGTGTCGGCGAATGGATCAGCGGGCCTGTGGAACGAGCGTGGCCACGCGCTGATCGCCGCCGATGGGCTGTGGTCGGCGGCGCGGACACGGATCGGATTCAAGGAACCGCCGCGTTTTGCCGGCCGCACCGCATGGCGCGCGCTCATTCCGGCGCAGGAGGTTGCGCCCGAATTCCGCGAGCCGCTGATCCATCTCTGGCTCGGGCGCGATGCCCATATCGTGCATTATCCGGTCAAGGCCGGCAAAGTGATCAACGTCGTCGTCATCACCGCCGACACCTGGAATGCGCCGGGATGGAGCGAGCCGGCAAGCCGGATCGATCTGTTGCCGCGGCTTCCCGCCGTGCGCTGGGCGCCGCAGGCGCGCGCGCTTACGCGCCAGCCCGAAGCCTGGCTGAAATGGGCGCTCTACGACCGCCGGCCGCTCCTGAGCTTCGCGCAGGGTGCGTCTGCGCTCTTGGGCGATGCCGCCCATCCGATGCTGCCGTTTCTGGCGCAGGGCGCGGCCATGGCGATCGAGGACGCGGTGGTGGCGGCGCGCTGCCTCGCGCGCATGCCGGAAAATGCCGAAGCCGCGTTGCGAACCTATTCCGCGGTGCGCGGCGCCCGCACGCGCAGAGTGCAGCGGCTGGCGGCGCGCAACGGCGAGCGCTATCACTTGGCGGGCGTGACGGCTATGCTGCGCGACGCGGCGATGCACGCGATGGGCGGCGAGCGGCTCTTGCGGCATTACGATTGGCTTTACGATTGGCGGCCGCCCGCGGCTTTGTCGGTCGCGTAATCGGTGCAAACCGATGCCAGCCACCGAAATGCTGTTTCCCACCACGATCGCCGGCAGCCTGCCCAAGCCGGCCTGGCTCGCCGAGCCGAACAAGTTGTGGGCGCCGTGGCGGCTCAAGGGCGAGGAACTCGCAACCGCCAAGGACGACGCCACGCTGCTTGCGCTCAAGCTGCAGGAGGACGCCGGGATCGACATTGTCGGCGACGGCGAGCAGTCGCGCCAGCATTTCGTGCACGGCTTTCTCGAAGCGGTCGACGGCATCGACTTCGACAAGCGCGTCGAGATGGGCATCCGCAACGATCGCTACAAGGCGATGTGTCCGACCGTCGTCGGCCCGTTGCGGCTGCGCGCGCGCGTCCATGCCCGCGAAGCGCGGCTGGCGCGCGCCCACACGGCGAGAAAACTCAAATTCACCTTGCCCGGGCCGATGACCGTCGTCGACACCATCGCCGACGCCCATTATGGCGACCGCGTGAAGACGGCTTTTGCCGTCGCGGCACTGCTCAACGAGGAGGCGCGCGGGCTTGCCGCCGACGGCGTCGACGTAATCCAGTTCGATGAGCCGGCCTTCAACGTCTATATGGCGGACGCCGCCGCATGGGGCATCGAGGCTTTGCACCGCGCCATCGACGGCGTCGCCTGCAAGACCGCGGTGCACATCTGCTACGGCTACGGCATCCCCGCCAATATCGAGTGGAAGGCCACGCTCGGGCCCGAATGGCGGCAATACGAAAAGTTCTTCCCGGCGCTGGCCAAGAGCCGCATCGATCAGGTCTCGCTCGAATGCATCAATTCGCACGTGCCGATGCGCGTGCTCGAATTGCTCGACGGCAAGGACGTGCTGATCGGCGTCATCGACGTCGCCACCGACCAGATTGAGGCGCCGGAACAAGTCGCCGCCGTGATCGGACAGGCGATGCAATACGTGCCCAAAGACAAAATCATCGCCTGCACCAATTGCGGCATGGCGCCGATGCGCCGCGAGGTCGCGGCGAAAAAACTGCAAGCGCTCGGCCAAGGCGCCGCGCTGGCGCGCAAGAAATTCGGCTAGAGCATGATCCCGAAAAAGCCTGTCCTCGGACTTGATCCGAGGATGGATACCGGTTTCCCGCCTTCGCGAAGCCCGCTTCGGCGGGCGAAGCAAGGTCGGAAAAGATCATGCTCAACCAAAAAGCTAGAGCCTAATCAGTTTTGATTCCATCAAAACTGATTAGGCTCTAGCGGTTAAGTCCGCGTCTTCCCGGCCAGCAATTCGCGCAAAACCCCGGCGTGGCTGAGAGGAAGCTCGCGCGTCGCGGTGACGAGCGTCGTGGCGCGGCCTTGGATCATTTTGCGCAGCGCGGCAAGTTCGTCCTTGTGCTCGGCAAGCTCGGCGCGATAACGGCGGCGAAATTCGGCAAAGCGCGCCGGCTCATGGCCGTACCATTTTCGTAAAGCCGTCGATGGCGCAAGCTGGCGCGGCCATGCATCGAGCGCAAGCGCGGCTTTGGACAGGCCGCGCGGCCACAGCCGGTCCACGAGAATACGCACGCCGTCTCGCGGCGCCGGCTTGTCGTAAGCGCGCTTGATTGCGATCGGCGACGACCGCAACCTTTGGCGCGGCTTACCCTTGCCCCTAGTCGAGGCCCGTTTCGTCATGGCTCGCTCCGATTCTGAGCCCCACGACGAATATCGGGATTTACGGCGCCTCTACAACTTTCTGCAGCATGGCGATGAACCGCCCCGCTACACGCGCCGCAGCCGTACTGCCTCACGACGTATAACTGCCATGTCGCGACGCCCATTCGATCACATCATGCCCATAGGCCCCCAGAGAATCTGATCGGCGCGCTGCTTTTGGCTGTCGTTGAGCCCCGCATATAACGGCTTAAGCGCCTTGTTCATTGCCCGCACGGCGTCGAGTTGCGCGGCCAAGAGTTGTTCATTCTGGTCAAGCCGGTCAGGCACGCCGACCGTGGACGCACCGCGCTCGCTCATCATCGTGGTGCAACGTGCGAGCATGGCGTTTCCATTGTCGTGGGCAGCGGCGGCATAGGCGTTCCACAACGGCTCCTGGGCGTCGGTGATTTTCAACTCTGCTTTGATATAGGCGAGGCGGCCTTCGGTATGGCCGGCCATTGCGTTGCAGATCGCCTGGCCCGCGCCGCGCTCTCCCATCATCCATGGCCCCATCCCGACATAGCCCATCATGCCCGGACCCATGAACCCGTAGTCTGCCGTGCCACGCGGGCCCCATTGTCCCATCATTCCGTAGCCCGGGCCGTATCCGTACGGCTGAGCCATCGCTGCGGCGGTCGCCAGCGTCAACGCGAGCGCGGCGCCTACAAATGTCAATCTCTGCATAACATTGCTCCTTGCTTTGGTTTGCCTGCAACGTTCTCTCGCTGCGGCGCGCAAGGCGTTGCTCGCGCCTTGCGGCGGCTTACCCTATGGGGGTATCATAGCCACGAAGGGCGTCATCACTATTGATGTAGATCAAGTGCGGCGTTGTGTCCGGCGCGCCCTAGGAGGTCGCGTGAGTGAGAACCTGCACAAGCTCGGCGACTTTGCGCCGCTGATCCACTGCGTCGCCGGAAATGATCGCATGCTCGACGCAATGCTCGATGTGATCGTGAAGAATCGCGTCCTCGACTTTCTTGAGCGCGGCCTTTACCGCCTCGATCTGGTTGATGACATCGATGCAGTAACGGTCGTCCGCGATCATGCGCGCAACGCCACGAACCTGGCCCTCGATGCGGCTCAATCGCATGGCAGCCGATTTCTTGACAGGGTCTCTCATAGCAGTAATATATACCTGTATAGGGTATCTGTCTAGGCGGAGAGAGTCAAAATGAGCAAGCCGGCGCCGCACCGTCACCATCATCGCCCGCCAGCGGGTGAGGCCGCCCTGGCCATCGACCCGGTGTGCGGCATGACGGTCGATCCGGCGGCGAGCCCGTATCGCCACGACTATCGGCAACGCACCTACTATTTTTGTGCGGCCGGTTGCCGCAGCAAATTTGCCGCCGATCCGGAGAAATATCTCAAGCCGGCAGTCGAACCTGCGCCGATGGCGAAGGGCACGATCTACACGTGCCCGATGCATCCAGAAGTCCGGCAAGCCGCGCCGGGCTCTTGCCCGATCTGCGGCATGGCATTGGAGCCCGCGGGCGTCAGTGCCGAAACCGGCCCGAGCGTCGAACTGATCGACATGACTCGCCGGTTCTGGATCGGCGCCGCGCTCGCCGTGCCGGTTGTGATCCTGGAAATGGGCGCGCATTTTTCAGGCCTCAATCTTCACCGGTATGTTCCGCCGCTGATCTCAGTGTGGGTCCAATTCCTACTCGCCACGCCGGTCGTGCTGTGGGCCGGGTGGCCGTTCTTCGTGCGCGGCTGGGCGTCGGTTCGCAACCGGTCGCTCAACATGTTCACGCTCATCGCCATGGGCACCGGCGCCGCCTATCTCTACAGCCTTGCCGCCACCTTCGCGCCGGGGTTTTTTCCGGAAACTTTGCGGCCGGAGGGCGTGGTCGCCGTCTATTACGAGGCGGCCGCTGTCATCACCGTGCTTGTCCTGCTCGGGCAGGTTCTTGAATTGCGGGCGCGAGAAAAAACCGGCAGCGCGATCCGCGCCCTCCTAAATCTTGCGCCGAAAATTGCGCGGCGTATCCGCGACGACGGCAACAACGAGGAGGTGCCTCTCGAGCAGGTGCATATCGGCGATCGTCTGAAGTCCGGCCGGGCGACAGCGTGCCGGTGGACGGCATCGTGATCGAGGGCCGCAGCGCCATCGACAAATCCATGGTGACCGGCGAATCGATGCCGGTCGAGAAGGAGCCGGGCGCCACGGTGATAGGCGGCACGATCAACGGGACGGGCGGCCTCATCATGCGCGCCGAGAAAGTCGGCTCTGACACCATACTCGCGCGCATTGTCCACATGGTCGCTGAAGCACAGCGCAGCCGCGCGCCGATCCAGCGCCTCGCTGATATCGTCTCCGCCTGGTTCGTTCCTGCCGTCATTCTCGTCGCGGTCGTCGCGTTCATTGCCTGGATGGTCTGGGGACCGCCGCCCGCCTTCGCCTACGCATTGGTAGCCGCGGTCTCGGTCCTCATTATCGCGTGTCCGTGCGCGCTGGGCCTCGCGACCCCGATGTCGATTATGGTCGGTGTCGGCAAGGGCGCGACTGCGGGCGTCCTAATCAAAAATGCTGAGGCGCTAGAGCGCTTCGAGAAGATCGATACTCTTGTCGCCGATAAGACTGGCACCCTGACCGAAGGAAAGCCCCGCGTCGTCGCGGTGGTGCCTGCCGAGGGCTTTGATGAAGCCACGATCTTGTCACTCGGAGCCAGCCTCGAACGATCCAGCGAGCATCCACTCGCCGCTGCGATCATTGCCTCCGCGAAGCAGCGCAGCGTAGCGATCACCGATGTGACAGACTTCGGTTCGGTTACCGGTAAGGGCGTCACCGGCAAAATCGGTGGCCGACAGGTGGCCGTCGGCAACGCCAAGCTCCTCCAGGATATCGGCATTAGTACCGCGGGCCTCGAAGCCCGAGCCGATGAGCTTCGGCGCGAGGGCGCGACGGCGATGTTTGTTACCATTGACGGTCGACTTGGCGGAATCATCGCGGTGGCCGATCCTATCAAGGCGACGACACCGGCGGCGCTTGCCAGGCTGCGGGCCGACGGAGTTCGCATCGTCATGTTGACGGGCGACAACCGCACCACAGCGCGGGCTGTCGCGGGCAAGCTTGGCATTGTCGATGTCGAGGCAGAAGTCCTGCCCGAGCAGAAGAATGCAATTGTGCATCGTTTGAGAAGCGAGGGCCATGTCGTCGCGATGGCCGGCGATGGCGTGAACGATGCCCCCGCGCTCGCGGAGGCCGATGTCGGCGTGGCGATGGGCACGGGCACCGACGTGGCGATCGAGAGCGCCGGCGTCACGTTGGTGAAGGGTGACCTCGCTGGCATTGCTCGCGCGCGGGCGCTCAGCCGGGCGACCATGCGCAACATCCGGCAGAATTTGGTGCTCGCCTTCGTCTACAACGTGCTCGGCATTCCGCTGGCCGCCGGCGTGCTCTATCCGGCTTTCGGTCTGCTGCTCAGCCCGATCGTCGCTGCGGCGGCGATGAGCTGCAGCTCCGTGTCGGTGATTAGCAATGCGCTGCGGCTGCGGCGCATCAAACTTTAGACGGGGCTGGCTTGCGGCACGGGACGCGGTTCCGCGCGGCGCCCCGATAACGCGTCTACACAGTGCGGCCACGATCGGGCCAGGCCAAACAACGCAAAAACCGATGGCGTTGCCGACTTGAGCGGATCGAACGCCGGTTCCATAATTGCCGCGCCATGATCACGGCACCGTCCCCGGCGAGCGTTGCGCTGCTGCTTGGCCTGAGCTTCTTTCTCGGCCTGGCTTTCGAAGATTTTTTTGCGCACACCGACGAGCGACGGCCCGGCGGCATCCGCACCTTTCCGATGCTCGCGCTGGGCGGCGGCGTGCTCTATCTTTTCGATCCTACCCATTTCATTCCCTTCACCGGCGGACTCCTCGTGTTGGGCGCTTGGCTCGTCGTCTACTATCGCACGCACGTGCGCGAGCATGACGAAAAGGGCGAACCCAATGTCGGACTCGTCATCCCCATTCTCAACGTTCTTGCCTATTTGCTCGGCGCCGTCGCGCTCGCACTGCCGCCATGGTTCGCGGTGACGATGACGGTGGCGGCGGTCCTGCTGCTCACCGGCCGCGAGCAACTTCACGCCCTGGCGCGCCGACTCGAGATCAAGGAGATCGTCACCGCCGGCCAATTCCTGATCCTGACGGGAATCGCTTTGCCGCTGTTGCCGGACCATTCGGTAACGACGCTGACCGCGATCACGCCGCGCCAGGTCTGGCTCGCGCTCGTGGTGGTCTGCAGCATTTCCTATGCGAGCTATCTGGCGCAGCGCTATTGGACCGCCGCCGCCGGTGGCCTGTGGATGGCGGCGCTCGGCGGGCTCTATTCGTCGACCGCGACGACGGTCGTACTGGCGCGGCAGGCGAAAGCCGAACCGGGGCTCAAACGGCATGCGCAAGCCGGCATCACGCTGGCGACCGCAATCATGTATTTGCGCATCCTTGCAGTCGTCGCGATCTTCAATATGACGCTCGCGCGCGTCCTGGCGCTGCCGCTCGCGGGCCTCTCGCTCGCCGGATTCTTGATCTGTGCCTTGCAATATCGGTTCGGCAAGCCGGCGCAAAACCAACCGGCGCGAGATTCACTGCACCTTGCGGCGAGCATCAATCCGCTCGAACTCGGCGCCGCGGCCGTTTTCGCCGCTTTGTTCGTTGCGGTGTCCGTCGTCTCCGCCGTGGCCAAGTCGCAATTCGGAATTTCCGGCATCTACGGACTCGCGGCCATCGTCGGCGTCACCGATATCGATCCATTCGTGCTCAACCTGGCGCAAGGCGGCATAGCCGGCGTGCAGAGTTCCGCGCTCGCCGCCGCGATCCTGATCGCGGCGTCCTCCAATAACGTCCTCAAAGCGGTCTATGCCGCCGCGTTCGCAGGCGGCAAGGCGACCGCAGCCAGCGCGGCCGCGCTCATTGTCCTCGCCCTCGCCGGTATCGTGGCGGCGATCGCGGTGCTGACATTGCCGTCGTAGCCGAGGCTTTCGCCGAGCGCCGATCAGCGAATCATCTGGTCGCTCTGAAACGGGGTCGAGAAGCTGCAATTTTTATCCGCCGCCGCGCGTTGCAAAAGCTTTTCTTCGCCGATCACGAAATCGTAGTCGGTCCGGTAGGCGAGCGAACCGATCACGGCGCCGCCGGCCCCCTCGGCCGCCTTAGCCATGAGACTGCGCAATTCCTTTTCGCGCGCGACCAGAAATTTCCATCGCGCGGCGAGGTCGTTGCAGTGATAGGCGCTGTACCGGCCCGGATCGACCAGCAGCGAGCCGGCTCCGTTGCTCATGCCGCAGCCGGAAAGCGCGACCAGCGCGAGGCTTATGAGCCCGCGACGCGGTCCGGCGAGCCACGCAATGCCGATGTCGTCGACAATTCTCATCAAAGGCGCCCACCGCGCGCCAAGCGCGCGAATTCCCCGCGTCCAGTTTGCAGCTTCCTGCGCCGCAAATATGGCAAAGCCGCACCGCACCGACCCGCTCCGCTGCAGTGCCACGCGACCAATGGAGATATCGGGCTAGCGATCTTGCGGAAATGCGATGCCGATGACCAGTCCGGTGCGCCACACCGTGCGGCAATGGCGCCGCGCCTGGCCATTTGCGGTCAACAGCAACCAGAAAGTTTCCGGCAGTTCGCTGTCGCGTTCGAGCACGACCCGCGCGCCGAGTTCCGAAATATCGGAAATCGAACACGGGATCGGCGGCGTTGTGTCGTCGATTATGATTTTCGCAGTGTAATGAAATTGCCGCCGCGGTTTCTGGCGCAATTCGGCGCGCGTGCGATAATTGCCGACTACGACCATCGGAATTCTCCCCGCCCGCCGCTTGACCGGCACAATGGCGCGATTGGCGGAAATTAGGGAAATGACATTAAAGGCGCGTAAATTGAGCCTGGCGCGGTGCATTATATTTTATGTTGCAACGTCTTAGCTGCCCGGCACCGGCAATCTTGCTCGCGCCGAACAAGTCGGTATCATTACCGTCTCATGAGGGTGACTGACGCTCTGTGTTGAGTTCGCCGATGAGTCTCGATTGGCTGGATTGGTCTAATCCGGTCCGGCGTGGCGGAGAGCCGCAACGGCGCCTTCGCGATCGAGCCGCTGCTGGCGCGGGCCGCCATAGCGATAGGCATTTTGGCTTGAATCCGATACTATTTTGGGGCTGATTCGCGCCCCGCGTTATGTGAACGGCCGTGGAGGTGACGGGTATGATCATCACGGTGGCCACCATGAAAGGCGGCAGCGGCAAGAGCACGCTGGCGAGTTGCTTGGCCGTGTATTGGCATCTGCGCGGCCGACGCCCGAGCCTGATCGATGCCGATCCGCAACGTTCCATCATGCGGCTTGTGGCGCGCGAACGCGCGCTCGGCGGCGTCAACGTGGTCGAAGACGCGACCGAGCAGGCTTCGCAGACCGCGCGGCGGCTCGCCGGCAGCGACGGGCTCGTCATTATCGACACGCCGGGATTTCGCTCCAAGACGACGTTCGACTGCCTGGCGGCGGCCGATTTCTTGCTCGTCCCCGTCAAGCCGTCGCCATTCGACGTCGACCGCATGCTCGATACGATCGGCATCCTGACCGAGCGCACCGATGGCCGGCGTCCGCTGTTTCGCTGTCTGTTGACCCAGACCACGCGCAACTCCGTCATTGCCAGGCACATTCGCTCCGAACTCGTCGAGGCCGGCTTGCCGGTGCTGCAAAACGAGATGGCAAACCGCGTCGCCTATCCGGAGGCAAGCCTGTGGGGCGCGACGCCGAGCCTGATCAGCTGGAAGGGACACGCCGCGCATGAGATCGCCGCGATCGCCGACGAGGTCGATATGCTGCTCGGCGTGCAACAGGCGGCCGCATGACCCGCAAACCGCTCCCCAAGGCCATCACGCAGCCGCTTGGCGATCTGCGGGCGTTGGCGCCGCGCCTCACGGCGGAGGAGGAGGCGCCGCCGCGCAACGCCGCGGCGTCATTCGATAAAGTCGAGGCGGAGCCGGCGCTGGCGGTTTCATCGGCGCCGATCGCCAACGATTTGGTTGCGCCGGCACCGGCGCTGACGCACAAGCTCGCGGCGCGGCGCCGGGCGCTCGCGCGCAAAATCGTCGACCGCCATAAAAACCTCGCGGCATTGGGCGGGCTCGTGCCGCTGCCGGTAGTCAATATCGCCAGCGTGACCGCCGTCAACCTGCGCATGGTGAAACGGCTGAGCGAGCTTTATCAGGTCCCATTCCAGCACGATCGGACGCGATCGCTGATCGTCGGACTGATCGGCGGCGCCGCGCCCACCGGCGTCGGCCTCGCAACCTCTTCGACGCTGACGTGGATCGTTCCCGGCGGTGTTCTATGGGGCCTTGGTGCGTCGGCGGTCACCGCGGGCGCATTGACCCGCGGCATCGGCCTCGTCTTCATCGAGAGTTTCGAGGCCGGCGCGACCGCGGCCGGGCGCTGACACATCGCAGCGGCGTCCGACAAGCCTTCAGACCGGGCAACTCGATTAATGGTGAAGGCGTTTGATCTGATTTCTCAGATGCAACTTGCGGCGCTTGAGATCGGCAATCGACAAATCATCGGTCGACTTACAAATCAAAATCTCGTCGATCTCAGCTTCAAGCCGTTCAAGGTCGCCGATATAGGCATGCCCCTTCGTTATATTCTCCGACTCGATGTCTGAACGCGCGCGGTTGCAGATGGGCTGATCGACCTGCAGTTCGCACAAAATGTCGGCAACCGGACAGAAGCTTGGAGCGACCGCCACCGACCGAGGCATGCTGTCGAGCCAGTCGCGGCAGGTTTGTTTGCACGGGCAAGCCTCGCACCTGTTCAACGCAGTGGCGTAGCTTAGGCCCAACACCGACACCGCGCCGCCGCCCGGATCGACACCGAGGCGCTCCATCATTTCGAACAGATAAATCGATTGACCTTCACGCGGGACTGGAGCGGTCATTCTAACCCTCCCTTCCCTTATGGCCCGCCAAGCGCACAGCTTAGCAGAGCGCCAGCTCGCGTCTTGATCTGGATCAAAATCGACTTCAGAATCGCCGCATATCGATTCCGATCCACAAGATAAATCGACTGCATAAAAGTTAAGCAATGTTGGCGCGACGTTGCTGTCCGCCTCGGCTCATCCGCGTCGATTTCTGCACCCGCCAGGCATGCCCGCAATGCCTCCGATCGCTGCCGAATTGCTGCATGACGGCAACCGACGTTTCGGGGCCGAAGCTGCCTCACGCATCGCAAAAGCGAGTCGTGGAAGATTTCGCCCTCGCCACGATCAGAAATACTCATCGCGTTTCAGACGAGCGAGGCACGGTTTACAAAGTTGCATAGCGTAGGCATCTGCGGATGGCAGCAATATCAAGCGCGTCCCCAACGAAAGGTGGGAAGATGAAGCGTCAACCAAAGGCAGCAAGCAAGGCGGCCTCCAAACTAATCAGCGATAGGATAGCCGAGTTGGGTGACTGGAGAGGCGAGACACTCGCAAGGATGCGCGCCCTCATCAGGGAGGCCGACCCTGGTGTTGTGGAAGAGTGGAAGTGGAGGGGAACCCCGGTATGGTCCCATGACGGGGGCATCTGCACGGGAGAGTCGTACAAGTCGATCGTGAAGCTGACCTTCTTTAAGGGCGCTTCCTTGAAAGATGCCGCCAAGCTCTTCAATTCGAGCCTTGACGGGAACGTAAGGCGCGCCATCGACATTCACGAGGGTGAGGAGATTGACGCGAATGCGTTCAAGGCGCTCATCCGCGCGGCCGTCGCTCTCAATACTTCTGGCGGAAAGAAGTCCACGAAACGCAAGTGAGCATTCCAGGCAATCCCACCCCTGAACATGTCCGACATCGGGGCCGCAGAAGTGTCGTTCCTGCCGAGGGTTCTCATTGCCCGCGCTGTTGGATCGGCGGCGCCCAGTCCGCTCCTGCCCAATAAGCCGACATTAGCGTGCTTCTCACCCAACAGCGGTCATTTCGCTGCGTTGCACTAGGTGACGCTGCGACCTAGGCTCGGACGTAGCGCGATGTCCGCGTCATGTCTGCTTCACGCCTAAAAGCGGTGAGGGTGCGGTCCGGCAGGCGGAATGTATAAGTTGTTAGGTTGGCAGAACCCACCGATCCCACTCACGTAGGCCATGCACTGATCGTGGGTGGAAAAGCCGCAATTGTAGGCAGCATCGCCCATGTTGAGAACCGCACACCACGGATAATTTTGCGCTTTAGCTGGCGTGCCGATTGCCGCCATACCGGCGAGTAGTCCCAGCATGAAGAGTGAAAGTCTCATAGCCGAACTCCTAGCGTTGCGGCTCTGTGTATGAACACCAATGTGTATTTTTTATTCCAGCAACGAGGATTGGCATGCATCGAAATCAATAGTGCTGCTGCATTTTGCAGGACGTCGCTTGGGTCATCAACATCATTTTCGGCGCATTTGGCCTTCGTCGGCGGCGGGTAGCAGTTACTGATATCAGCATGCCGCGGGTGGAAGCCAGGACGGCTAGCGACCGTTGGCGAACTGCTGCACAAGTCGTAGTGCGGCGACAATTCGGTCAATAATGAGGACGTCTTGGAGACTTTGTGAGCGGATGAGGTCCGGGCGGATGGTAAGTATTGTTTTGGATGCAGAAACCGCCGATACCGCTCACATCGGCCATGCACTGTTGGTAGGTTGAGAAGCCGCAATTCATGCTGCCGCTCATGGCGCCGCCGTATTGCGCACACCAGGGATAATTTTGCCCTTCGGCCGGGGTGCAAAACGCAGTTGCCGCGGCGGTAATGCCAAATACGAACAGCAATGACTTCATAGTCGCCTTCCGGATTTGGGGGATGGATGGGCTGGAACGTATAAGCTGTTAAGTTGGCAGAACCCTCCGATCCCACTTATGGTGGCCATGCATTGTTGAAAGGTTGTGAATCCGCAAGTCGCGCCGTCCCTGTAGCTGTATTGCGCGCACCACGGATAATTTTGAGCCTCCGCGCGCGTGTTGATCGCGGTTGTCACCACGAAAAATCCTAACGCAAAAAGAAAACACCTCATGACCGGTCTCCTTTGGATTGCGTTGGCTCTCGGTTATTAACGCCGAACCCGCTATTTTATTCCACCGATCACGAACAGAATTTTGGCTGCGCTGTGACCCTTCCGAAGACTAGAAAAGTAACCCATGGGGCGCAAAACAGTCCGAGATGGTGACGCTGTTGTGGCAGACCAGGGCTGTTTTCGCCCAGCGCAAAAATCATCAATCTCTCGACTGCTGCGATGCACACTCCACTTCCCACGTGGGTCATTCACGTCATTACGGGCCGCGGGTTCGGACTTCCGCTTGTCCCCCAATTGCAGACATATCGCTGCACCGCACTAACCGTCGCGGAGGGCCAGGAACGCGCCCTACCTTCCGCTTCTCGGCCGGGAGATCACAAACAATACGAGCCCTCGCCGGCGCCGGTGCATGTGAACCTAGGGCGAACCTAAGCAAATCAGATTCGGATGCCGTATTTACACAAGCCACTGACATTGCTGGTGCGGACGGCCGGACTTGAACCGGCACGGGGTTGCCCCCAAGGGATTTTAAGTCTTTGGAGGCTAGCAAAAAGCCCTTATTTCATTGGGTTTTTCGACCGTCAAATTCGAAGTGTGTAAGAAAGTGTGTGAGACTTAAATTCCTATCCACGTGCCATTGACGGAATTGCACGGTCTCGACAGGTTCGGAGGATGCAATTCGAGATTCTCGGCGCAATTTCGCAGGTCGAGACGTTCGCCGCTGGGACCGGAATTCGTGAAATCGCGCGGCTACGCAGGATCTATGGGCGGGGCCGCTGGCGCAAACGCAAGGGCGTCGCTCGCATTCGATTGCCCAATGGCTCTATTCATATGGCTGAAGTACACTGGTACGAAGCCAGCGGAATCGGCCGCAAGGAATTCAAGATCAAACATCTGCTTTAAAACGCAAAGCCATGGCAAAATCGCAAGCGAAGCAACTGGTCGTATGCGTCAGCAACGAGGGCTATTCGGCCTCGCTCGAAAAGCGCAAAATTTATGTCGCGCTCCGCGACGCCGACGCCGAAAAGCATAGCCTGCTTCGGATCGTCGATAAATCCGGGGAAGACTATCTCTTCCCGAAATCATTCTTTCGTTCGATCGCCTTGCCGCAAGCCGTCAGGAAGGCCGTATTAGCGGCGGCATAATTCCGCGACGCCTGGCGCCTAACCTGGGAAGGCTTCGCCATAACGGCACGCGGAGGCGCAGTCCAACGCCGCGGCGCCTGTCGCTCATTGGTGGACAATCACACCGAACTTCAGCATGTCATCCTGACGGCTGAACGCGTAGTTGAACAACGGCGATGCCGGCGGCGGCGGTGGCGTAACAAATCGTCTCACTACGCTCATGTTACGCATGAGCTTCGAGGGACATCCTTCGCCCAAGATGCGGCTTTGGCTAGCTGCGCCATCCGAAGCCCGCAGGGCGAAGGATGGTGCGGGCGGCCGGAATCGAACCGGCACGGGGTTTCCCCCAACGGATTTTCGTACCAGCTACGGCTTTCACCGCCGCCGCGAATGGCGTTTGTGGTCTGGACTATACCTTCGCCGTAGCGTGAGCCTTAGGCGCTGCCCGTCTAGTCTCTACACCTTCCCTTTCGGGCTTGGCTCGGGATTGCCATCTGACAGGTTTCCCCGACTTTGAGCAGTTCTACGTCTCGGGTTTCCCGCGAGCGCACTCAATTTCCTTAAGTCCGTTGCGTCTACCGTTCCGCCACGCCCGCATTGCGTTGATCACATACCCTGCCCGTCTGACCGGACAGCAGTCCTAAATTTGCAACTTTTAAGTCCCTTGCGTCTACCATTTCGCCACGTCCGCGAAGCGGACATCGATAAGGACGTCCGCGGAGCGGACATCCGTTCGGACATCCGCGCGGCGGCATTTGTAGCACTCGCGGCGCGTGCCCCGGAAGCGACGATAAATTCGAAAAGGCCGATCCCGTCCCGATCCGGCCCGGCCCGCCGCAACGGTTAGGTCCGTTCACTGCTGCTTCTTGTTCTGCGACACAGTCTTATTTTGCGACGCAGGCTTACTCTGCGGCGCGGTCGCCGGCGCAGGGCGCACACTGGCCCACGGATCGTTGGCGGAGCTCTGATCGGGAATTTTCTTGGTCGCCGATCTGTAGGCGTTATCAATCTGCTTGTCCTTTTCGATCTGCTCCCGCGTCCGGTGATTTTCCAATTCGAGAGATACACTGGGCATTATCGGCAACTGGGCGAATGCGGTCCCCGTCAGCCAGGCGATGAGCGCAACCGCTAGGATGAGTCTTTGCAGCATGGTCTGGGCCCTCGACCTAAGATCACACGGTTAAGTGCATGATCGTCAAAAACCGGCATCCGCCCGGATCGGTCGGGGCCGGGTTTTTTCGAAATCATGCTCACTCCTTGAAGACATGCCCCCACAGTTCGTCCCAGTCGCCGCCGCAAATGTCGGTCACGCGACCATCGCGTTCGAAGAATTTATTGGGCACCTGGAACATGGCAAGCATAAGCCCGCCTTCGGGCGTCCACGCGACGTGGCGGCTGCCGGCCTCGCGCCAGACGAATTCGCCGGGGCCGACCGTCAAGCCCGCCGCCGGGCCTGCCTTATCGACGAGCTTGCCCTCAAGCACGTAGGTCTGCTCGATCTTGACATGCTGGTGGTCGGGCAGCGTGGCGCCGGGCGCGAACTTCATCAGCGCGGTGACGAGCCCCGTCTCCCGGTCGAGTAACAGACCCTTGACCTCGCAGCCGGCAAACCGCGTCTTTTTCCATTGCATATCGGCCGGCCGCACGACGTGAGAATGGGTATCGGGCGTGTCGTGCTTTGATTTGGGCGTGACGGCGTCCATGGCGTTCTCCTTCCCTGTCGCGACGGATAATAGACGCTGCGGTTGGCGCATAAAAGCCGAGACAATGACCCCCTCCCCAACCTTCCCCCGGGGGCAGCCGGCCGTAAGCGCGGTTCCCTACCCTACAATCCGGCCTCGCGGATCGGCGGCTGGAAGGCAAGCCCGGTGTCCCAGGGAAAGTAGATCCAGGTATCCTGCGACACCTCGGTGATGAACGTGTCGACCAGGGGCCGGCCCATCGGCTTGGCATAGACCGCCGCGAAATGGGCGCGCGGCAGCAGCGCCCGCACCACCTTCGCGGTCTGACCGGTATCGACGAGATCGTCGACGATCAGCACGCCGGCGCCCTCCCCGCCGCCGCGGGCGACGATCGAGGCGGCGACGTCCTTGAGCACCTTCAAATCGCCCTGGCTGGTATGGCTGTAACTGGCCACGCACACCGTTTCGATCAGCCGGATACCGAGTTCGCGCGCCACGATTGCTGCCGGCACCAGCCCGCCGCGGGTGATGCAGACAATCGCCTCGAACGGCCCGGCGTCACTGAGCCGCCAAGCGAGCGCTCGGGAATCGCGATGAAACTGGTCCCATGAAACCGGGAAGATTTTTTCCGGGCTCGGCGGCTTGTCCGGTTCGGGCTGCGGCATCCGATCTTGTCTTTCACGGAATCTCGTAAACTATCGTCTCGTCCGCGATGCCGCGCAACGCAGCGCGCTGCATGGTCGGCTGCAGCCCCGAGCTTTCGAGGATTTTTACCGCCTTTGGATCGTCGACCACCGACTGAGTGACGTAGATGGCGCGCGAGGAGGCGAGGCTCTGCACGCGCGCCGCCATGTTCACGGTCTGACCGAAATAATCCTGACTGTTGTTGAGCGTCACCGCGAGGCACGGACCCTCGTGGATGCCGATTTTAAGGAGCAAGTCCTCGTTGTTTCGCTCGGCATTGATGCGCGCCATTTCCTCGCGCATGCGCAACGCCGCGGCAAGCGCCCGGTCGGGCGTCTGGAACGTCGCCATCACCGCGTCGCCGATGGTCTTGACCACCGCGCCGGCCTCCGCCGCCACGATTTCGTTAAGGACGCCAAAATGCTGGCGCACCAGATCGTAGGCCACGAGGTCGCCGACGCGTTCGTAGAGCGCGGTCGAGCCCTTCAGATCGGTGAACAGGAACGTCAAGCTCGTGATCTTGAGCCGTTGATCGGGATCGAGCGTGTCGGTCTGATAGATGTCGCGGAAAGTCTGATTGGTGAGAAGGCGCTTGGCCGTGAGGAAGGGCTTGCGCCTGCCAAGCAGATGATGCAGCGCGTCGCCGGCGATCCACAGCGCCGGCAGCACGCGGCGGTCGGTGCGGTTCTCAAGCGACAGCCGCAGCGGCCCCGGCCGCAGCGCGACGGCGGCGCCGCCCGGCGCCCTGACTTTGTTGAAGACCATCGACAGCGATTGCCGTTCGCGCGTCGGCTCGCCTTTCACCTCGACGATTTGCCTGCCGTGCGTCACCGGATCGAATACGATGACGAAGCCAGCGGACAGCTGCACCGATAGCACCGCCTTTTCACCCGCCGGAACTTCGATCAATTCGATCGTAAACTCGGCGAGAGTGTCCGCCAAATTTTCCGGCAGGTCGGCGCCCGAACTCCAGAAAATCTGACGGTAATATTCCACTTCCGGCAATGAATCCGGATCGTGGCCGGCGATGCGGCGCACGCGCGGGCTCACGGTGAAGGTGACCTCGACCATTTCGTCGAGGGTGGGCTTGTAATCCGTCGCACACAGCGTGCAGGCGTATTCGTCGTGATTGACGGTCTTGAGCGTCGCGCCCGCATCAAGGACCCCGCCGCAGGCGGGGCAAAGCACATTCCACGACAGTTCGAACAGGCCGAGCCGAGCCGCATGCAGGAACGCGGCGATGGTGCGCTCTTCGTCGAGACCGTTCTTGGCGGCAAAATCGAGCGCGTTGACGCGGCACAGTTCGCGATCGGGCGCGTTGGCAACCGCGCGCTCGATTGCCGCGACGCAATCGGCGGCCGCCGATTGCCGCAGCACACCGAACAGAGCTTCGGTTTCGCTCACCGCCGAACAACCCCGTTTTCGCAATATCGTGCGCAGCAAACGTAAGCATCAGCGCGCGCCGCGACAAGGCGCATCGCCGTGAACAGGCCGTGCCGCAGTCCTCACAGCGAATTGATCCACTCGACTACTTGTTTGCGGGCGATTAGCGGCGTCGTCAGATGGCCGGCGAAGACTTCGATATATTTGCTCTTCGGATTCTTGGCCGCGGCATCGAACGCGTATTCGGGGCCGCGGCGATCGATCGGGTCGAGCTTGCCGGCGACCCAGAGCAGCGGCACCGGATGCGCCGCCGCTCCCATGGCCGCGGCATTTTTCGGGATTACCGCCGGGCCGTCGGGATCGAACATGCTCAGATAGACAATGGGAGTCGCGGTCGCGAGCAGCGGGATGCCCTGCGCCATATCGGGAAACGTTTGCGGCACGTTGCCCCGGCCCGCCGCGATCAAGGCTTTGGCGCGCGCCACCGCGCCGGCCACGAAACTGCGCATGCGCCCAGCTTCCGGCAAATGCCCGGGCGCAAGCGCCACGACGCCGGCGAGATCGGGATGCCGCGCGGCATAGCCGATCGCGGCATTGGCGCCGAGCGAGTGGCCGATGACGACGATGCGGCTTGCACCCTTGGCTTGCAGTCCGGCGACGACCGTGTCGATCTCGGCCATCGCCTGGTCGTAAGTGGCGGCGTAACGGCGGCGGAACGACCACGGCATTTCCGGCGTCGCTATCAGCGCCCCTTCGTCTTGCAGCGCATCCAAAATTCCGCCGTCGAGCCCGCCCGGCCAACCGGCTTTGCCGTGCAGATAAACGATGCCGAAACCCTGCAGCTGCGCCGGCGGCGCCGCCGCCGCCGCACCGCAAACGTTCGGCGCCAACGGCGCCGCGATAAACGCCGCAAGCGCGCGTACGAACACGCCTGCGAACACATGGGCGATGATCCGGCGCCGGTTCATGCTTATGACTGTGACGCGCCACGATGGAGGAATGAAAAACGAATCACCGCCGCGATTGCGCCGCGGCGGTCAGGCTTTTGCAAGCTCAGCCTTGACGCGCTGCAACATCGCCTCGACCGCGGCTGTCGCAGCGGCGAGCTTTTGCGGGTCGCGCGAGCGCACCACGACATTGGTGTTGGCGGCGTTTTTTTCGTCCATGAACGGATAGGAGCCGATCACCACATCGGAATGTCTTTTTGCGATCTCGCCGAGCTCGGTGCCGATATCGCCTTCCCGGCAGTCGGCGCGCACCGATTGCGAAAGCATCCTGGCGCCGGTCTTGAGCCGAGGCGTGACGTAGTCGAGCATCGCCTGCATGACGCTCGGTATGCCCGCCATCACGATGACATTGCCGATCCAAAAACCGGGCGCCGCCGATACTTTGTTGAGGACGAGCTCGGCGCCGGCCGGAACACGCGTCATCCGCATGCGCGCCTCATTCATCACGCCGCCGGTTTGGGCGATACGCGCGCGCATGATCTCGACCGCGCGCGGGTGGTAATCGAGCGGCACGCCGAACGCCTTGGCGACGCAATCGGCAGTGATGTCGTCGTGGGTCGGGCCGATGCCGCCGGTCGTGAACAGGTAGGTGTAGCGCGCGCGCAGCGCATTCACGGCGGCGACGATTTCCGGCTCCTCGTCGGGGACGACGCGGACTTCCTTGAGATCGATACCGATGTCGGTCAGGTATTCGGCGATGTAGCCGATATTCTTGTCCTTGGTGCGGCCCGACAGGATCTCGTCGCCGATAACAAGGACGGCGGCGGTGACGATCGCGCCATCGGTTTCAGCCGCGCCACTGGGCATGCCCCGATCTCCGTACTTCGCTTGCTCTAGCCCGGCTGCGATGGCGGCTCAAGCAGGTGGCAAGGAATGGTGGAGTTTTACACCGCGGGCGCCGCTGCGATGGTCAGACCGCCCAAAACGTGAGCAATAATGGGGGAAAGGGCCAGCGCTCAGCCCATCTGCCGGCCCATCCGAATTGGCGCGAAGATTGCTACAAGTATCGGTACCGCAGGCGTTTGTGGTGGGAGCGGGCCGGGGTCGAGATGTTTGACGAAATGCGAGGCAGCGGGGACACCGTGCGACCGGCCTATGCCGAACTGTCGCACTGGCTCGGCGAGGTCAAACCCGACGTGCTCGACTTCCGCCGGCGCGAGGCGGAGCTGGTGTTCCGGCGCATCGGCATTACCTTTGCGGTCTACGGCGACCCCGAGGCGCAGGAGCGCCTCATTCCGTTCGACGTCATTCCCCGCATCATCTCGGCGACGGAGTGGGACGCCGTGAAGCGCGGCCTCGAGCAGCGCGTCAAAGCCATCAATGCCTATATCAAGGACGTGTACGGCCGCCGCGAGATTTTAAAGGCGGGTATCGTGCCCGAGGAGCTGGTTTTTCAGAATCCGGTATTCCGCCCGGAGATGAACGGCCAAAAAGTGCCGTACGACATCTATGTGCACATCGCCGGCATCGACATCGTGCGGCTCGATGCCGACACCTTTTACGTGCTCGAGGACAACGCGCGCACGCCTTCCGGCGTCTCCTACATGCTGGAGAACCGCGAGATCATGCTGCGGCTGTTTCCCGAACTGTTCTCGCGCTACCGCGTCGCGCCGGTCGAGAATTACCCGGACGAGCTGCTCGACACGCTGAAATCCGTCGCGCCGCCGTCCGCGTCCGCCGAGCCGAACGTCGCGCTGTTGACGCCCGGCGTTTACAATTCCGCCTATTACGAACATTCGTTCCTGGCCGACAAGCTCGGCATAGAATTGGTCGAGGGCCGCGATCTCGTCGTCAAGGGCGACGTCGTCTACATGCGCACGACCGAAGGATTAAAGCGCGTCGACGTCATCTATCGCCGCATCGATGACGATTTTCTCGATCCGCTGGCGTTCCGCCCCGACAGCACGCTCGGCGTGCCGGGCCTGATGTCGGCCTATCAGGCCGGCACCGTCACGCTCGCCAATGCGGTAGGCACCGGGATCGCCGACGACAAGGCGGTCTATAGCTACATGCCCGAGATCGTAAAATTCTACCTTGGCGAAGCGCCGCTGTTGAAGAACGTGCCGACCTGGCGCTGCCGCGAGGACGAGCATTTGTCCTATGTGCTCGATCACATCGAGGAATTGGTGGTCAAGGAAGTCCACGGCTCCGGCGGCTACGGCATGCTGATCGGGCCGAAGGCGGACAAAGCGACGATCGCGGCGTTCCGCGTCAAACTCAAATCCGATCCGAGGAATTTCATCGCGCAACCGACGCTCGCGCTGTCGACTTGTCCG
This sequence comes from uncultured Alphaproteobacteria bacterium, assembly GCA_963823225.1. Classification (GTDB taxonomy): domain Bacteria; phylum Pseudomonadota; class Alphaproteobacteria; order Rhizobiales; family Xanthobacteraceae; genus BOG-931. The sequence continues at coordinate 1,646,912 of CAWGKM010000003.1, forward strand.
ACTTGCGTCGATGACGGCATCGCACCGCGCCACGTCGATCTACGGCCGTTTGTGCTTTCGGGGCGCGACCGCATTCGCATCGTGCCCGGCGGGCTGACGCGCGTTGCGCTCAAGAAAGGTTCGCTCGTGGTCAATTCGAGTCAGGGCGGCGGTACCAAGGATACCTGGGTGCTGGACGGATGATATAGCCCGATGCTTTCGCGCACCGCCGATAATCTTTTTTGGCTCGCCCGTTATGTCGAGCGCGCGGAATATATCGCCCACGTACTCGACACGACGCTACGGCTCACCACGCTGCCGCTCGCCTATGTCGGCACCACCAATGAATGGGAATCCGCGGTCGCCACGGCCGGCTGCGCCAATGCTTTTTTCACGACCTACACGGAGGCCAACGAGGAAACCGTCACGGAATTCCTCGCCTTTTCGACCGTTAATCCGTCTTCGATCCGCAGCTGCTTCGAAAGCGCCCGGCTCAACGCGCGCGCCGTGCGCACCGCGCTCACCATCGAAATGTGGGACGCCATCAACAGTGCCTGGCTCGAGCTCAAGAGATGGGGCAACGGTCCGAGTTCGCGCGAGGAGTTCGCGCGATTTCTCCGCTGGGTGTTGGGATCCTCGCTCCGCTTCGACGGATCGGCGTACCGGACCATGCTGCGCAACGACGCCTACTGGTTCTCCCGGCTCGGCGTCTATATCGAGCGCGCCGACAACACCGCCCGCATTCTCGACGTGAAATATCATCTGCTGCTGCCCGCCGATGAGAAGATCGGCGGTCCGCTCGATTACTACCAGTGGTCGTCGATCCTGCGCACGGTTTCGGCGCTCACCGCCTATCACTGGGTTTATCGCGAGAACATCAAGCCGTGGCTGGTTGCCGATCTGCTCATCCTCAAGGATGAGATGCCGCGCTCGTTGGCGAACTGTTACGAAAACCTGGTGCAAAACCTCGATCGCATCGCCAACGCCTATGGCCGCCAGGGGCCGGCACAGCGTCACGCCCGCACGGTGCGCGGCCGGCTCGAAAACTCCACAATCGAGGAGATTTTCCAGAACGGATTGCACGAATTCATCGGCGAATTCGTCGAGGACAATAACCGCCTCGGAACGGCGGTCACGCAGCAGTATTTGCTGTGACCAGGAATTCAGTAATCAGGAGTCAGTAATCAGAACGAGGACAAGGCAGCGTTACGTGAGCTATCCTTCCGGCGAACCTCGTCTGATTATTGATCACTGATTACCGATTACTGACATGCGCCTGCGCATCGCCCATCGCAATGTCTATCGCTACGATCCACCGGCCGCGGGCGTGATCCAGGTGCTCCGCCTCACGCCACGCAACCATGAGGGCCAGTTCGTGGTGCGCTGGCGCATCGATGTCTCGGCCGATGCGCGGCTTGCCGCCCATGAGGACGCGTTCGGCAATATCACTCACGTGTTCTCCGCCGATGGCCCGTTCAGCGAGCTGAGCGTCGAAGTCGACGGCGAGGTTGAGACGCAGAACACCAACGGCGTCGTGCGCGGCACCGTCGAGCGGTTCGGGCCCAGCCTGTTCTTGCGCGATACCGGCTTGACGCAGGCCGATCCGGCGATCCGGGATTTCGCGCAAAGCGTCCGCACCGCCAAGGGCGGCGAAGTTCTCGTCGAATTGCACGCGCTCTTGGACCGGCTGCACGAAGAACTCGCTCATGACGCCGACGACGTGGAGAGCGCAGCGACCGCGGCCGAGGCTTTTGCGCGCAAAGGCGGCCCATCGCGGGACTTGAGTCACATCTTCATCGGCGCCGCGCACAGCCTCGGCATCCCGGCCCGTTACGTCGCCGGCTATTATCAAGGCGACGACGGTGCCGCCGCGCCGGCGGGCCACGCCTGGGTGGAAGCGCTGGTGCCCGATCTCGGCTGGGTTGCCTTCGATCCCGCGCTCGGCCTTTGCCCGACCGACGCGCATGTGCGCGTCGCCATCGGCTTGGATTCGCTCGGCGCCGCGCCGGTGCGCGGCATGCACTATGGCCCGGGCGCGGAAACGCGCGCGGTCGCCATCAAAGTCGGTCAATAGGCACGCGACCGTGACCGACACGGCATTGCCGCCAGCGGACGGCTGCCGTTATAACGGCCGTACTGGGGAGCAACTGAGTCGATGACCTATTGCGGTGGAATTCTGGTGCGCGAGGGGCTGGTGATGTTCGCAGACACGCGAACCAATGCCGGCGTCGATAACATCTCGACCTTCCGCAAGTTGCACGTCTTCAAGGACCCCAAGAAGCGCGTCATGGCGATCGCGTCGGCCGGGAATCTTTCGATCAGCCAATCGGTGATCAGCATATTGACCGAAGGCTTCGACAATCCGGAAACCGGCGAGCACGAAACGCTGATGAACTCGCCCACTATGTTCCAGGCCGCTCAGCGCGTCGGCCACGTCATCCGCACCGTCCACGCCAACGAGGGCAGAGCGCTGCAAGCATCCGACGTAAATTTCGACGTTTCGTTCCTGTTCGGCGGCCAGATCATGGGCGAACGCATGCGGCTGTTCATGATCTATGCGGCGGGCAATTTCATCGAATGCACCACCGACACGCCCTATCTGCAGATCGGCGAACACAAATACGGCAAGCCGGTCCTCGACCGCGCCATCACTTACGAGATGGATCTGTATGACGCGCTCAAAGTGGGCTTGGTCTCCATCGATTCGACCCTGCGCTCGAACCTCAGTGTCGGCCTGCCGATCGACCTGCTGGTCTTACGGCGCGACACTTGCGATCCCGAGCTGATCTATCGCATCGAGCCGGGGGAGCCCTACTTCACCGACCTGCGCGAACGGTGGTCGGCTGCGTTGCGTGCCGCCCATATCGGCATCCCCCGCCCGCCCTATGCCAACAGGCGCTAAAGCCGAGGCGCCGTAACAGCCCGCCCGGAGCGGGCGCAGCATCATTTACGAGCCGTTAACGACCGCGACCGGAACCCGGCGTGGCGCTTGCCGCGCCGGCGTGCTCGCGCAAATTGCAAGTCATTGGAAAGCTTTGCTCCCTATGGTCCGGGCGAGCCAGTCGATTCAAGGGTGGAACCGTGTCGCCTTCGGCGCATTCGCAGATCGCCGGGGACAGCCAAGGGTCGCGGTGGGATCGGGCACGCGTGAACCTGGTCATGCCGATCGGCGTCATTGTCGCTGTCGCCATCGTCTGCGTGGTCGTGGCGGTATTGAAGTCGGCGCAAAGCGCCGACGAATTGTCGTTCAATCACGAACAGCAGTTGATTAGGCGGGCAATCGCCGACGACGGCGAGCGCACGCTGCACCTTGCCGAGAGCACGGCTGCCGCGCCGCGGGCTACGCTCAAGATCCGCGACAGCTACGATCCGCAGTGGGTTGAACGGCGCGTCGGCAAGTGGCTGGAATCCTTCTCCCACGACGATATCGTAGTGATCGTCGACGGCGACGATCGGATCGAATACGCCTCGTCCCAAGCTGCCATTGACGTCCGTTCGATCGATTTGGCGGCCGAGCTTGCGCCGACCCTCGACCTCCTGCGCGGGCGGCTCAGCGCCGTGCCAAGCCATACCATCCCCGTCATCGCCGGCCAGGTTGCCGAAAAACCCGGCCGCAGCGCCGCGCTGATCCAGCCTTTCACCGGCAAGCCCGCGATCGTCGCCGCGGTGGCGGTCGGCTCCGGCGCCGATCTCGCGCTCGGCAACGGCCGCGCGCCGATCGTGTTCGCCGTGAAATACATTACCGATCGTCTGCTGCAGAAAATCGGCGAGCGCCTGCAACTGAAGGGCCTGCGCAAGATCGACGAAGACGCGCCGGCCGGCGGCGACCGCGTCACCGATCTCGCCGATACCCAAGGCGACATCATCGCGCGCTTTGCCTGGCAGCCGACGCGGCCCGGCGGCGCAATCGTGGCGAGCGTGGCGCCTTTCGTCATCCTGGCGCTGGCCGGCTTGGCGCTGCTCGTGGGCTTGGGGATGCGCCACATGCGGCGCACCGCGGCGGCTATCGCCACCGGCGAGCGCCAATTGCGCCACTTGGCGCTGCACGATCCGGTTTGCGGGCTCCCCAACCGCATCTATTTCGGCGAGCGGCTCGAGCGGGCCATCGCCGAGGTGCGGGGCGGCGGTCTCTCGACGGCAGTGTTTTACATCGACCTCGATCATTTCAAGGACGTCAACGATACGCTCGGCCACCATATCGGCGACGAGCTGATCCTCAACGTCACGCAGCGGCTGAGCCGCATCATGCGCGGCGACGATTTGGTCGCGCGGCTCGGCGGCGACGAGTTCGCCATCATCACCACCTGCGCCTCGGATTCGTATTCGCTGCAGGCCATCGCCGGCCGCATTATCGCCGCGGTCTGCGCGCCCTACGCCATCAGCGAACATAACATCATCATCGGCGCTTCGATCGGCATCGCCGTGATCGACCGCCGCGCCGGCGGCGCCGCCGATATCCTGCGCTACGCCGACATGGCGCTCTACCGCGCCAAGAACGAAGGCCGCAATCGCGCCTGCATCTACGATGCGGCGATGGACGCCGACCTGTCGCACCGCAAATTGCTGGAAGGCGATCTCCTCCACGCAATCAAGAACGACGACTTGCGCGCCGCCTATCAGCCGATCGTCAACGCCGCGGGCGACGCCGTGGTCGGCGTCGAGGCACTGGCGCGCTGGACGCATCCGCTCCACGGCGAGATTCCGCCGTCGCGCTTCATCCCGATCGCCGAGCATTCCGGCCTTATCATCGAGCTTGGCGAGTGGATGCTGCGGCGTGCCTGCCTCGACGGCAAGGACTGGCCGGGTCTGACCGTCGCCGTCAACGTCTCGCCGCTGCAATTCCGCCGCTCCGACTTCGTCGAACTGGTCGAGCGCATTCTCACCGAGACCGATTTCGACGCCAACCGGCTCGAACTCGAACTGACCGAGAGCACGCTGCTCGGCAATTTCGAGACGGCGGAACTTTCGATGCTGCGGCTCAAAGCCATCGGGGTGCGTTTCGCGCTTGACGATTTCGGCACCGGCTATTCGAGCTTGCTCTATCTGCGGCGCTTCCCGTTCGACAAGCTCAAGATCGATTCGAGCTTCGTGCGCTCGATCGAGAAGGCGCCCGACGCCGCCGCCATCGTTCACGCCGTGGTCAGCCTCGGCCGCGGCCTCGGCATGAAGGTGACCGCGGAAGGCGTGGAAACCGCCGAGCAACATCTGTTCCTGCGCGCCGCCGGCGTGCATTCGATGCAGGGCTTCCGCTTCGGTAAGCCCGGCTCCGCGCACGAGATCGATCATCGGCTTGCTTCGCCCGGCGACTACCGCGTCGGCAGCCCCGATCTCGAAGTCGCGCTGGCGAGCTAGGCGGGTTTCCGTCATTCCGGGGCGCGCCAACGGGTCCGGCCCGAAGTGGCCGGCCCGATGACGAGCTCCGCGCGAGCCCGGAATCCATAACCACCGCCTTTCAAAAAGCATCTCGGCCCTTTCGCAACCCTGCGATCCGTGATTATGGATTCCGGACAGCCGCTTCGCGGCTTCCGGAATGACGAAAAAAGGGAGGCGATGATGGCCGCGCGGAAAGTCGCATTGGTGACCGGGGCCGGCACCGGGGTCGGCCGAGCGGTAACGCTCGCTCTGATGCGCGAGGGCTACGCCGTCGTGCTCGCCGGCCGGCGCAAGGACATGCTGGAAGCGGTCGCCAAGGAAGGCGCGCAGACGCCCGGCGAGGCGCTCGCGGTGCCGGCCGACGTTTCCGACCCGGCCTCGATCAAGTCGCTGTTTGCCAAGACCAAGCAAACCTACGGCCGGCTCGACCTGTTGTTCAACAATGCCGGCATCGGCGCTCCGGCAATGCCGATCGAGGAATTGCCGCTCGACAAATGGCAGGCCGTGGTCGCCACCAATCTCACCGGCGTCTTCCTGTGCACCCAGGAAGCGATCAAGATCATGAAAGCGCAAAGTCCGCGCGGCGGCCGCATCATCAATAATGGCTCGATTTCGGCGCATACGCCGCGGCCGGGCTCCGCCGCCTATACCGCGACCAAGCACGCCGTCACCGGCTTGACCAAAACGACCGCGCTCGATTGCCGCGGTCACGACATTTGCTGCGGCCAGATCGACATCGGCAATGCCGCCACCCCGCTGACCGACCGCATGGTGCAGGGCGAAGGCGTGCTGCAGCCCGACGGAACGAAAAAGATCGAAGCGCGCATGGCGGCGGAGGATGTCGGTCGCGCCGTGGTCTATATGGCGGGCCTGCCGCTCGACACCAACGTGCTGTTCATGACCGTGATGGCCAACCTGATGCCGTTCGTCGGGCGGGGATAAAACATGATCCCTCATCCTGAGGCGCTCGGCGCCAACGGGCCCGGCCCGAAGTGGCCGGCCCGATGACAAGCTCCGCGCCGAGCCTCGAAGGATCGACTTGCTGGGCCGCACCCTTCGAGGCTCCCCCCGATCAAGTCGGGGGTCGCTCCTCAGGGTGAGGGCTAATCCATGCTCTCCACCTGGCACGAATTCTACATCTTGCTTGGCACCGCGGCGGCGGCTTTGGTCGCGCTTTTGTTTGTCGCGGTCTCGATCGGCACCAGCGTGCTGACGCCGGATCCGGAGAGCCGAAGAAATACCGGCACCTATATGAGCCCGGTCGTCTTCCACTATGCCAACGTCCTGTTTCTCAGCCTGATCGCGCTCGTCCCGACGCAAACCTTGGAATCCTTCGGCCTGGTGATCGGCGTCGCTGCGATCGGCAGCGTGATCTATTCGATCGTCATTGCGGTCCGCGTGCATCGCAATCCCATTTCCGACCTTCCCGACCGCCTGTGCTACGGCATTATTCCGATGTTCTGCTACGCCGCGGGTCTGGTCGTGGCGCTGCTTCTCTTCAAAGGAAAGACCGCGGGCCTCAATCTATTGGCCGGTGCGGCGCTGCTGCTGCTCGTCATCAATATCCGCAACGCCTGGGATCTGATGATTTCGCTGGCGCGGCGGGTCGATCGCCCGCGGTAACGGGACAACCGCGGCCGCCGCTTCCATTTCGCCGCAAAGCTTCAGGCGGCCGTCACTTTGACCTTGGTGCCGGCGCGAACCTTGGCGAGCGATTTCACGTCGCCGAGCGCCTTCGCCCAGATGTTGCAGGGGCTGGCCAGGCGCGTCTCGTCGCCCTTGGAGATCGGCGTGCGGCCGAAGCCGATGGCGATGGCATGGCCGTCCGGCCAATAGGCGATCTCGCCCGGGGTGACCACGGCGCGGGCGTCCTTCTCGCGCGCGACCTTTACCGGAATTTCGAAATAGACCTCCTCGCCCCAGGTCAGCGCCGAAGCGGACAGCGGCAACGCCTCAACGATCGCTTTCGCTGTCGGGGTATCGAGCGTTTCGGCGTTGAGCGTCAACGAGCCGAAGTCGAAGCGTATGCGCATTTTCGCCTCCTTGAACGATCTTGCCGGCGGAACGCAGCCGCTTGAACTCCCCGATCGCGTCCCGGTCGGCGGTGCCGTCGAAAAGATCGCGCGGCATGCACAGCCGCGCCATGCGTTCGGGTCCGCCGAGATTTGCCGGCGTCGCCGCCAAAATGTCCCGCTGCGCCCGCTGCTGCAGTTCGCGCGGCACGGCGTCGAGCGCACGCGCCAGGCAGGCCTGCCGATCGCCGCGGCAGGTGCGATTGCGCAGGCACGGTTTGCGCGCGCAACGACGCCACAGTGCGAAGGCGTCGCAGAAACGCTGGTGTTGCCGCGCCTTCTCCGCCTCGAACCGGTCCGCATAGCGCGCGGTCGTCAGCTTGGGTTTGGCTTTGCCCACGATGTCCTCCTTGGCGGTTGCGCAGCGCTCGCGCTCCTTCTCCCCGCACGGCGGGGAGAGGTGAAAGCGATCCCGTTCTCGCGGCGCGTTTTCGCGTCCGAGTTGTCAAATCCACCCTTTCCAATTCCTGCCCCGAACGAATGCGGGGCTCTTTCTCTTCTTCCCTTCGCCACCGAAGCAAAAGGAAAGCGGAACGCCGGCAGACGCAGATCACCTTCCTCCGCATCTTGCGATGCGGCGCGCGCCTTGCAAGGCGCGCTCGCCTTCCGGCGTTCCACCGCGGCTCTCGCCAAAGGGACTTACGTCGCCTCAGGCTCAGCGTCAGGCCAGGCTTCCTGGGACGCAGGCACAGCGGGCGTTACCCGCCTGCCCTGTCCCAGTCCAGCGAAGCACCTCGCGCGCCGGTCGTAATGCCGGCAGGCGTGATACCCAAGCCGCCCGGGAGCGCAGTGTATGGCTGCGCCCGCGGGGCCGCACCCGCTCCGCATTCCGGGAATACCTTCGCGAAAGGCGTCCTCGATGAGCGGGATTTTCTGATTCGCCCCAAAGTAACTGTATTGGTGACGGATGTCAAGTCATGTCTCCATACCGGGGACAGAGCCGACGAGAGGGCCTATGCGGCCATTAATTCGTCGTCATGGCCGGGCTTGACCCGGCCATCCACGTCTTACTTTCGGTGCGCCGGAACAAGACGTGGATGCCCGGCAAAGAGGCGAGCGAAGCGATGCCGTTCTTCGAACGGCTATGGCCGGGCATGACGGTTGGCGATAGGCACTTCGACCCCGTCGACATCGTCACATCGACCGCCGCGTCGGCCGGCTCGGTAAAGCGGAAGCGCGGAAGGTGAGCCAGAGGCTGCGCGGGTTTTTGGGGTGACGAGCTGAGCCCCTGAGCCACTCCCGAGAGCGGTTCGCAAATCTGCCCGCAGGCGCCGCTCTGCTTTGAACACAGGCAGTCAATAGCGAGTGTCCCCAGTCAGAAAATCACCGCTAAATGTCCACCTGCCAATGAATCCATTTGGACCCTTCCATTCCTTCGAAAGCAACTTTTTGAGACTTGCACCATACGCTTCCATCACACGAAGATAGCCACTCCACAATCTTGGGCTCAGCTTACGTTCGTGTACGGTTTCACTTGCAGTCAGCGCGCAGGGATATCTTGCCCATGATTCGAGTTCGTCTTCGAATTGTTTTAAGACCCACAAATACTGTCGTTTGAACGGCACGAGTGCTGATTGCTTTTGCAAATCTGTCAGAGAGTGCGAACGTAACTTTTTCGAGAGTACACCGTTCGAAATCCATCCCGGATGCTCATAAACAAGGAATGCTTTGATCGCATTCTCTAGTGCGAACCCGCCAAGTAGGAACACCGACCTATTCACACTGTCCCAAGTTGTCCGACTTCGGTCTCTATCTATGAGGGTGATCGACGCTCTGCCTGTCCGGCCGTAAAGTGCAATTGCCTGTTCATGCAGATTGTCCGCCGTCAGAAGCCAGGAGTGAGGATTGGCCATCCTTTCGACAAACATTGCGTTGGCGTCTTTCGTGATCATGTCTCAATGCGCAATGCTGCTCTTACGAGATTAACATTGTCCCTGATCCGCCGTACTTTATTGCCGGTCATGTGGTAGTTTACCTGCTCACTCTGCATTAGCTGCACGATTAGTCGCAGTGCGACGTTCATGATTTTCTGGAAGTCCCGCTAGCTCGATGCTCCAGCTTTTCGGCGTAAAGTGCGACAAGTCATTTCGCAGTCCGTGAAGTCTCATTATGTCTTTGGCTTCCGCCGGGGAGATTTCAAGCGCTGCTCGTTTCAGCAACGACTTGAAATCAGCCAAGAACTCGCCGGGATAATCGGCAGATCTTTCTTCAAACCATTCAAACATTTTTCTCGCAGACTTCGTGCTTAGAACGCTGGTCCCGGTCGAGTCCGTAATTGCGCAAACCAATGCACCTTGAAGCGCATCATGAGCACCGATAATGAGCCATTTCCATTGCGACCAACGCCGACGCTTTTTGACGTGTGGCGCGAGTATCCCCAACATATCAAGTGACGCCAACACATTTTCGATTTCGTCAAGTTGCACGTATGACATGAAGGCCCCAAGACGCTCGCAAAGTTCATCAAACTGAAAAGCCGCATGGATGCACGGTCAAGCCCGCGCATGACGAATGGCAAAACGCTCCCTCCACCATGCTTCCGCCTTCGCGCTCCGCGCTTCGGCGGACTCAAACCCGCCGTAGCTTGCCGGGCGAGCGGAGGCGGGTCGCACGGTCTCCCTCCCCCCGCTCCGTTTCACTTCGCGGGGGCGTTGACGGGAGGCGACACAACCGCAAGTATTGGCAAAAGGTCAAGGGGGGTGAACATGTCGGATGTTGCGAAAGAATCCCCGCGCGTGATGTCAGATGCGATTGGTATCTCCATCGAGCGCCAAATCGACAAGTCGATCGAGCAGATCGTCGACCGCATTGTATCGAAGCGGCTTGAAAAATCTCTGGTGCCGGTGGTCGATCAATCGGTAACAGAAAAGATCGACGCGGCGATAGATGCGCACGCCAAGCACAAGCATCCAAACCGCGAAAGTCATTATGAGAAAGTATTTGAAAATCGACTTATATTTGGTTCGCGCTGGCTTCTCGCCCCCGCTTACCTGTTTCTGGTGTGCGCTCTGATAATTCTCTTGTATCAAGCCTTGGTGGAGACCGTGCAACTGGCCAGAACTCTGGTCACGAGCGGCTTCAACGAAGTACCGATCTTGATTTAAGCGCTTACCATTATCGACGTCGTGTTGGTGATGAATTTGCTTCTGATGGTCATTTTGGTCGGGTACACTAATTTTGTATCGACGATTTACCCGTCACGGAGCGAAGATTGGCCCGACTGGACTCGCCACCTGGATTACAGCGGATTAAAGTTGCAAGTGCTCGGCTCAATTATTGCAATTTCGGCAATCGGCCTTCTTCGCGAGTTCTTCGACATAGCCTTAAACCCGAACAGTTACACCGCGTGGCAGGTCGAGGCGACAGTCGGATTGCACCTGACGTTCGTCACGTCAGCCATCGTCATTGCGCTCGTGAACAGGTTGCATGAGCGCGACAAAAAAGATCGCGCGGCGATGCAGACGTAATTCAGAAATCGATCGTCTCCGGCACGCTGAAGACGTGTTTGCTGGGAGCGATCGTGGGGGTGCTGACGCCGTCGTAACCCAGCTACGTTCCCCGGATGCGGTGCAGCGCGCAGCGGTGCGCCGCTGATCCGGGGTCTTCGCGGGCTCGGCGCGTCGATGCTCTGAGTTCGCGACGATCCCGGGTCTGCAGCGCACCACTTCGCTTCGCTTCGTGCTGCGCCGCGCCCGGGAAACGTTTCTAGGAAAATCAGTTCAGCCGGAACTCGCCGTCGATGGCGCGGATTTCGGCCGGCTTGATCAGCCGCGCATGCGCCACGGTGACCGAGTGCAGCGGGCCCTCAAGCTTCTCCAGCCAGAAATTGAGGAATTTGTTGAGCACCGGAAACATCGGGCAGAGATCGTAGTCCTGCCAGACATAGGTTTGTAACAGCCAGGGATGATCGGGCCGCCGGTAGAGAATGTTGGCCGTCGTCAGTCCGTAGCCTTCGAGCTGCCGGCGAAAGTCACTTGAGACATTTTGCGAAACCCAAGTCTCTTTCGAACCCATCTTGCCCTCCGTCCCATTACGGGGATTGTTCCGAGACTCGCCCCTCCATTGCAAGCCTCAAAAATGAAGAAGTTGTTTATTTTCAAGGCACTAGCAGCATCGAAACGTCCCTGCTAACAGCGCCGGTTGCGCGACACCATAGGACCGTAGGGGCGTCCCTCGTGGGCGCCCGTTCCCGACGTGGGCGGCCACAAGGGCCGCCCCTACGTTCGCCCCGCTTAACCAATTGCAAAAGGCTTAGACCGCCCGTATTTATCCCTTGACAGCATTTAGGGGTTGAATATGGTTACCGCTGTTGATTTCATTCATCGCGGTCACTGGCGGCCCAGACTTCTGGACAACGGGCTTGAAGTACCGGCTTGGGAACCTCCTATGCCGCGCATTCCCGACCAGATTTTAGAGAGCGTTTTCTATCTCTATCCGTCGTTTCAGGCGGCGGAAGCCGGAGAACACGCCGGAGGATGCGGCTTCTTTATTTTGGTTCCCTTCGAGCGAGCGCCGCAGAACCATCTCTATATGGTCACGAACAGACACGTCATCGACAGAGGCGGCTTGACAGCTCGCATCAATGTTGAAGCTAACAAATCCATTCCGTTCGACACCGATGACCGCGCTTGGATTAGGCACTCGGACGGCGATGACCTCGCGATCCTTCTTGTAGATTTCCCGTTTACATTCACCTGTAAAGGTTTTGAACTGTTAAAAGGCAACGCCGCTGTTACGCCCGACCTGATCCAAGAACATGATCTCGGAATAGGTGATGAGGTCTACACCATCGGAAGATTCGTCAATCACGACGGTAAGCAGCGAAACAATCCAGTCGTTCGTTTCGGCAATATCGCTCAGATGCCGGTGGAACCAATCAAACAGGATAATGGGCATCTTCAAGAAAGTTATCTCGTCGAATGTAGGTCCGTTGCCGGCTATAGCGGCGCACCAGTTTTCGTTTTGATTCCGCCGTGGGCCGCGCGCCCTAAAAATCCAAACACAATACGAAGTCAGCAATTCGGACCCTGGTTTTTGGGAGTGAATTGGGGCCACCTAAACGAATGGAAACCAGTTTGCGATTCTTCCGGTAGACCCATAAGTAATCATCCTATGAAAGTCGGATTAAATTCTGGTATGATGGGTGTCGTTCCGGCTTGGAAGCTTCTCGAAATGTTAAAACATCCAAAGACGATTGAAAAACAGCGCGCACGCGAAAAAACGATCCTTGGGGACGGGCCGCCTATAGCTAGCTCCGACATCGCTAATCCCGATCTTTCCGGCGAGGAAAATCCATGGCACCTAGAGGATTTCACACGCCTTGTAGACGTGGCAGCGCGAAAGCGGCCACAAGGCGATCAAACATAACTGCGTGCGAATGCCGGAAATTGCGTCGATAGGTGAACTCGGCGACGTATTTCCACATGTGCTTTCCCGAAATGTGGACATGCGTGCCGCGCACCGCGCGCTTGAACTGTCCGAAATATCCCTCGATCGTGTTGGTATGCACATCGCCGCGGACGTACTCTTTCGCTGAGTGCTTAACGGTGCCGTGCTTCATTCCAAGCAAGTGAAGATCGTTGTAACCGGCCCATTCGTCGGTGCTGACGGTCGTTCCGCGTTTCACGTTGTTCTTGATGACGCCTTCAAGCGTCGTCAGCCACACGTTCGGGATCGGGCCAGCGCGCATCATGCCGTTGCGCTCGACCATCCCCATAACAAAGCTTTGGTGTTTTCCTTTGGCTTTGATCTGCCTGACGGTCTGACGCGGGCCGGTGTAGGTTTCGTCTATTTCGACGTGCTTGCCGCCGCCGCCTAGCGGGCCACCGAAGTCGGCGCTCGCCATCAGCTTGCGGAGTTCGTGGCACATGCGCCAAGCGCACTTGTAGGTGACCCCAGTCTGCCGCTGCACCTCTTTCGCGGCGACGCCATGCCGCGTGCTGGTCATCAGGTACATCACGAAAAACCAGGTAGTGAGCGGCGTCGGCGATTTGTGGAAGATCGTCCCGGCGCACGGGTAAACGTGGTGGCCGCACCATTGGCATACATACGCGCGGCGCTCGGCGAGCCGATGAAACTTGCTGTTCTTGCCGCAGCCCGGACAGGCGATTTCTGTGCCGCCATAGTTAACTTGCATCAGCTTTTCGAGGCATGCCGCGTCGCTCGGATAAAGCTTTGAAAAGTCTTTGAAAGTTCGTACCCCAGCCTTGGCCATCTGGCCCTCCTACCTGCGATTGAGGGATAGAATAGCAGAAGGCTTAAATGCTGTCAAGGGATAAATACGAGACCGCCCCTGTTGGCAATCCGCCGCAGTGAGTGCTAAAAAATCTTGGGGCCCCTCTTGTGGGTGAAAAATTACCCCCCATGTCGCTGTCAAGCGGTCAGCCGAGGGACAGCGCTAAGCGATCTTGGGAGACCGCTCCACTCACACAATACCAGTCTTTTCAATAGCCTAGGAGGACGTCATGAAATTTCGCCCGCTTCACGACCGCGTCGTCGTCAAGCGTATCGATGCCGAGGAGAAGTCATCCGGCGGCATCATCATCCCCGACACCGCCAAGGAAAAGCCCTCGCAGGGCGAAATCATCGCCGTCGGCCCGGGCGGCCGCGACGAAAACGGCAAGCTCATCCCGATCGACGTCAAGGTCCGCGACCGCGTGCTGTTCGGCAAATGGTCGGGCACCGAGGTCAAGATCGACGGCCAGGAACTCCTGATCATGAAGGAGTCCGACATCATGGGCGTGCTCGACGAGACCGTCGCCCGCAGGAAGGCCGCGTAACCCACTGTGTTCGTCATGCCCGCGCATAGCCGCGGGCACCCGCGTCTCGCTTGTTCGCAAGCAAAGACGTGGATGGCCGGAACAAGTCCGGCCATGACGGAAGGAAAAGCAAATCTCAGGAGTGAATTCAAATGGCTGCCAAGGAAGTCAAATTCGCGGTCGACGCGCGCGACAGGATGCTGCGCGGCGTCGATATTCTCAACAATGCGGTGAAAGTGACGCTCGGCCCCAAGGGCCGCAACGTCGTGCTGGATAAGTCGTTCGGCGCGCCCCGCATCACCAAGGACGGCGTCACCGTCGCCAAGGAGATCGAGCTCGACGACAAGTTCGAGAACATGGGCGCGCAGATGGTCCGCGAGGTCGCCTCGAAGACCTCCGACATCGCCGGCGACGGCACCACGACCGCGACCGTGCTCGCCGCGGCGATCGTCAAGGAAGGCTGCAAGGCGGTTGCCGCCGGCATGAACCCGATGGATCTGAAGCGCGGCATCGACCTTGCGGTCGAGACCGTGGTCGAGGAGCTCAAGAAGAACTCCAAACCCGTCACCTCGAACGAAGAGATCGCGCAGGTCGGCACGATTTCGGCCAACGGCGACAAGGAAATCGGCGATTACCTCGCCAAGGCGATGAAGCGGGTCGGCAACGAAGGCGTCATCACGGTCGAAGAGGCCAAGAGCCTGGAGACCGAGCTCGACGTGGTCGAGGGCATGCAGTTCGACCGTGGCTACATCTCGCCCTACTTCATCACCAACGCCGACAAGATGCGCGTGGAGATGGAGGATCCCTACATCCTCATCAATGAGAAGAAGCTCTCGGCGCTCAACGAGCTGCTGCCGCTGTTAGAAGCGGTGGTGCAGACCGGCAAGCCGCTTCTGATCGTCGCCGAGGACGTCGAGGGCGAGGCGCTTGCCACGCTCGTCGTCAACAAGCTGCGCGGCGGGTTGAAAGTCGCCGCCGTCAAGGCGCCCGGCTTCGGCGATCGCCGCAAGGCCATGCTGCAGGACATCGCCGTCCTCACCGGCGGCCAGGCGATCAGCGAGGATCTCGGCATCAAGCTCGAGAACGTCACCGTCGCCATGCTCGGCAAAGCCAAGAAGGTGATGATCGACAAGGAGAACACCACGATCGTCAACGGCGCCGGCAAGAAGGCCGACATCGAAGCGCGCATCGCCCAGATCAAGGCGCAGATCGAGGAGACCACCTCCGACTACGACCGCGAGAAGCTGCAGGAGCGGCTGGCCAAGCTCGCCGGCGGCGTCGCGGTGATCCGCGTCGGCGGCGCCACCGAGGTCGAGGTCAAGGAGCGCAAGGATCGCGTCGATGACGCGATGCATGCGACCCGCGCCGCGGTCGAGGAAGGCATCCTGCCCGGCGGCGGCGTCGCGCTGCTGCGCGCCAGCGAGGCGCTCAGGAGAGTGCGCACGACCAACGAAGACCAGAAGCACGGCGTCGATATCGTGCGCAAGGCGCTGTCCGCGCCGGCCCGCCAGATCGCCATCAATGCCGGTGAGGACGGTTCCGTCATCGTCGGCAAGATTCTGGAAAGGGATCAGTACGGCTTCGGCTTCGACGCCCAGGCTGGCGAATACGTCAACATGGTGACGAAGGGCATCATCGATCCGACCAAGGTCGTGCGCCAAGCTTTGCAAGGCGCTTCCTCGGTCGCAGGCCTCCTCATCACCACCGAGGCGATGGTCGCCGAACTGCCGAAGAAGAAGGAATCGATGCCGCAGATGCCAGGTGGCGGCGGCGGAATGGATTTCTAAGTGACGCCGTAGGCGTCATCCCGGGCGCAGCGCAGCACGAAGTGGTGCACTGCAGACCCGGGATCACTTCGGAAATCGCGAAGGCCCGGGGCGAAAGTCCCGGGCCTTTTGCTTTTGCGGCGCTTTGCGACGGCGCCTACATTTTCGCGCACGCGTAGGCCCGGTCGATCAGCCGCACCGCGCGCAAACAATCCTGCACGCCGATCGGCGGCGGCTTGCCGTCCCGCCAATGGTCGAGCGCATCGCGCAGCGTCGTGAAATACGGCGCGGTGGTGTCGGTGCCGGGAAGGATTTCGTCGCCTTTGCCGGTCGCGAGCTTCACGACGTTGTCCTTCATGGTGAGGATGGCGTCGCGTCCGGCGATCTTCCACTCGCCGTCGGTGCCGTCGCGCGGAAACACATTGCCCACTTCGACGGTGCCGAGAATACCGCTTGCCGAGCGCAGCATGACCGAGGCGTAGTCCTCGACCGGGCAATCATGCGCGCGGCGGCTCAACTGCGCGCCCGTCACCTGCGCCTCCTCGCCGGTGAGATGAAGGAACATGTCCAATCCGTGCGGGCCGAGATTGCGCAGAGCGCCCCCGCCCGCTTGCGCCGGATCGAGCATCCAGGCGCAGTCCCACGCCGGATAGCGCGGCGGCGCCGGGCGGTTGATCCGCACATAGATATGCGACAGCGGACCGAAGCGCTTTGCGGCGAGAAGTTCGCGGGCGCGCTTGGCGAAAGCGCCGTAGCGTTGCGCCAAGGGGACGGCGACATAGGCGTTTTGCTTCGCCGCCTTGGCGGCGACCAACTCCACTTCCGCCGCGCTCACGCCCATCGGCTTTTCCATCAGGAACGGATAGCCCGCATCGATGAGATCGTGGGCGATCGCCGCCATCCGGCTGTGCCGCCCGAGCGCCACGACGAAGTCGGGGCGGGTCGCGCCGAGCATTTTTTGGTAATCGGTGTAGGCCGGCGGGTGCCCCACCTCGGCCGCGCGCTTTTCGACCAGAGCGGCGTCGGAATCCTGAACGGCGACCAGCTCCACGTCCGGCATGGCGATCAGATGACGGAGATAGGCGGCATCGTTGAGCGCGTGCCAATGGCTGACCTCTATTGCCGCGACGCGAATGCTCATTTGCCGTCCTTGGCTGACCCCCTGCTCGGTCGCGCGGCCGCACCGACCGCCGTCACGGGCGGTTTGCGCCCAATCCGAGAATCTGCCGCGCCTCGACGGGCGTGGCGACCTGATCGCCGAGAATCTCGATGATCTTTGCCGCCTTCTCGACCAGCGCCGCGTTGCTCGGCGCAAGCTTGCCTTTTTCCAGATAAATGTTGTCTTCGAGCCCGACGCGCGGGTGGCCGCCGAGCAGCACGGTCTGCGCCACCATGGGAAACTGGTGCAGCGAAATGCCGAAGGCGAACCACGGCGAAGCCGAGGGCAGCAGGTTGCGCATATAGGTCAGGGCCTCCGGCGTTGCCGGCTGGCCCCAGGAAATGCCGAGGCAGATCTGAAACATTCCGGGCGGCTTGACGTAGCCATTCTCGATGAACCGCTTGGCGAGCAAGAGGTGCCCGGTCTCGAACACTTCCAGCTCCGGCATCACGCCGGCATCCGTGATCGCCGCCGCCATCGCCTGCAGGTGCTTTGGCGTGTTGACGAACACCCGGTCGCCCATGTTGAGGCTGCCCATGTCGAGGCTGCAAATGTCGGGCTTGAGCTCGACGACGTGGCGCACGCGGTCTTCAGGCGATTTCAGCACGCTGTCGGGGCCGGGTTTCGAGGGGTCGGCCTCGTCGTGCACGAAGCGCGCGCCCGGACCGGTGGTCAGATTGATCAGCACGTCGCTGCCGCTCGCCCTGATCCGCTCGACCACTTCGCGGTAATGCGCGGTCTCCATGCTGGGCTTGGTGGTTTTCGGATCGCGCACATGGATGTGCACGATGGCGGCGCCCACCTTGGCGGCATCGAGCGCCGAATTGGCGATCTGCTGCGGCGTCACCGGCACGGCCGGGTTGCGTCCGGGCGTGTCGGCGGAGCCGGTGACCGCGCATGAGATGATCACCTTGCGCTGCATGGCCTGCGGGTTATAGCGGGCCGGGATGGTGATGTCGCGGGTGCCTTGCGGGCGGGCGCACAAAACGGCAACGACCACGCGCGAGGGCGCGCGTTCATCCGGCGTCGCCTGATCTCACCGTGGCCGTGGTGGCGCGGGGCAAATCACGCTTACGCGCCCCGGCGCCACTGGTTGGGAACCTAGCATCGATTGATGACGGCGGCGTGACGGCAAAAATGGGCGTGAAGGCAAATATGCTAACGGCCACGAACGAAGAGGTGCGCGTACATCCGGCGTCACCCATCGTATCCGTGGCCGTCCCGCGACGGAGCCGCAAAGCTCAACGTCGCCGGACTTTAGATAGGCGCCACTAGACGGTTATGCAAGGCCGGCTTTTATGTATGATGACCGGATGGAACTTGTTCCGGTTCCCAGGCATGTCACCGTACGGCATTTAACGATTGGGGACCCGAACTGAGGGAGCGAACAATGGCGATGAACCAACCGGCCCGTGACGACATGGAAAGTGCGGTCGCGAACGCGGTCCGTGCGCATTGGGGCCTGTTTCTTCTGGAAGGGATTATTTTGGTGATTCTCGGCGTCGCGGCCGTCATCGTGCCGGTCGTCGCGACGCTGGCGATAACGCTGGTGATCGGCTGGCTGTTCCTGATCTCGGGCGGCGTCGGCCTGGTGACGACGTTATGGATGCGCCACGCACCGGGGTTCTGGTGGTCGCTGCTGTCCGCCATCATCGGCATTTTGGTGGGCATCGTGCTGATCGTCTGGCCGATCAGCGGCTCGCTGTCGCTGACGCTGGTTTTGATCGCCTTCTTCGTGGTCGAAGGCATTGCCACGCTGATGTATGCCATTGAGCACAGGAGCCAGCTCTCCGGCCGCTGGGGCTGGATGCTGGCGAGCGGCATTGTCGATCTGATCCTCGCCGGCATCATTTTTACCGGATTGCCGATAACGGCAACCTGGGCGCTCGGGCTCTTGGTCGGGATCAATATGCTGTTCGGCGGCACCGCCATGATCGGCATGGCGCTCGCGGCGCGGCACCCGGTTTGATTTGACGATCACTCCGCCGGCTGCGGCCGGCGGGCCTTCTCGACGCCGTTGGCGATGATCGCGATCGCCAACACGGCGATAAGGAAGCCGAGCGCGATCACCGCGGTCGCGCCGAGCACGAGGTTGAAGCCGCCGCGGCCGTAGAGCAGCGCGATCATCGACACCGCGACGCCCGACACCATGAAAGTGAGAAAATAGCGCACCGCGTAAACGCGGCCGCGCCAGGCATCGGCGGTGTAGCGCGCGATGACGAGGTCATTGAGCGTGATCTGGCCGTAGATGGCCGCCATGGTGAAGGCGAGCGCAAACAACAGCGACGCGCCGCCGGCATAGGCCGCCCACACCACGCCGGTGAACTGCATGACCGCGGCGATGGCGAACAGAATGTGCAGCGGAAAGCGTTCGACCAGCCGGCCGACGGTGATCTGCGCCAGCGCCCCGCACAGGAAAACCGCCGTCGTCAAGCCGCCGACCATCAAGAGCGAGATGCCGCTGCCGACGCGCTCGTCGATGATTTTCGGCAACGCCACCGAGATGGTGTTGAAGACCAGCCCGGCGCTCAGCGCGACCACGACGAAAAGCCCGAACACAACCGCGGCGACGGTCGTCGACAGCGCGACGTCGGGCGCGCTCGAGCGCGCCGCCGCATGCCGCGTCTCGCCGGGAACGAGCCACAGATAGATCGCGCCGGTCGCGACGCAGACCAGCCCCGGCACCAGAAAGGCGCCGCGCCAGGACAACGCCGCGGTCAGCGCCGCGGTGACGCCGGCCGCCAGCGAGACGCCGAGATTGCCGCAGACGCCGTTGAACGCCAGCGTGCGGCCGCGTTGGCTGGCGCTTTCGATGATCATGGCGGTGCCGACCGGATGATAGATGGCGGCGAACACGCCGAGGCAAAACAGCGCCAAGCCGAGCACCACCAGCGACGGCGCGAAAGCCGCAGCGACGAGCGAAAGCCCGCAACCGACATAAAACCCGGCCATCATGTTGCGGCGGCTCCAGCGGTCGGCGAGCCAGCCCGCCGGCAGCGAGAACAGCCCGAAGGCGACGAAGGACGTGGTCGCCAGCGCGATCAGCGTCGAATAGGAGCGGCCGTAGATCGCCTCAAGCTCGATCACGACGGTGGGATAGATCAGGATGACGAAGTGATCGAGCGCATGCGCCCAATTGAGAAAACCGATCGCCAGCCGCTGGCGCGACGGCGCGGCGGCGCGCGCGGTGGCCGAATGGGTCATTTGCGGCGCTGCAATATTCATCGCTCGATCCCGGCTCGATGGCGCAGACCTATAGCGCGCGGCGGCGCGCCGCCATACCCGAATTCTGCAAGGCCGATCGGCGCCTACTTGGCGTTGTATCGCCGGCGTTTTCCACAGCTCTCTGCGGTTGTTATCGCCGTTTCATCTTGGCAAAGTAGCGAGCGGCTTTTTAGCGTGAAGCGTTCGCGGGGCAGTGGGGGCCTCGGTGTCAGTATTACGCGTTGTTGGCGCGATGGCGGTGGCCGTCGCCAGTATGCTTTCGTGTATCGTGCTGAGCCTGGCGGACACCGCTGCGCCCAACGCCCCCTCTTTCCTTCTGTTCGGCGGCACCGATCTGTGGCGTTACGGTCAATTCCTTTACGGCGGCGCCTTGTGGTCGCCCGCCGGCCTCGACCGCGACGGCTTCACCGGCCCTGCGTAGCAAACGCAGGAAACGGTGAGGTTTCACGTTTTGCTAACCATAAATCATAACCACAACTTAGCCGTGTTGGGGCACTCTCCCGATCTCGGGTGGGGGGTGTAGCGTGGTCACTACCGAGCACACGATCAATGATGCCTTGGCGTCAGTGCTTCGGCATGGACGGCAGGCATGGCGCGCATCGGGGATAGTTACCTCTGAAAATACCGGGCTATTGAAAAGCAGCGCCGGTCTCAGCCCGATATTCTTGTTTTGGAGCCGCACGTTTCTCCGGTCGTGATTGAGACGGAAGTATTGCCGGCCGCCACGGTAGAGCCAGAAGCACGCGCTAGTGGATGGAATTTAACACTTGGTGCCCGCGTCTGACAGCCTGGATAATTTTGTCGGGATCAGCAGTCCAAGTGAAGGGTTTGGGTTCGGCATTATGTTCGATAACGAAGCGATTGATGGCGGCCTGCAAGTCGACGACCGATAGGAAGGTACCGCGCTTCAATCGCCGCTTTGTGAGCTTGGCGAAGAAGCCCTCGACGGCGTTGAGCCAGGATGCCGATGTGGGCGTGAAGTGGAAGGTCCAGCGGGGATGCCGAGCCAGCCATTGGCGCACCTTCGGATGCTTGTGAGTTGCGTAGTTGTCGACGATAGCGTGGATTTCCTTTCGCGCCGGCACCTGCGCCTCGACGGCGTTGAGGAAGCGGATGAACTCCTGGTGCCGGTGGCGCTGCATGTTGCACCCGATGACGGTACCGTCGAGGACATTGAGGGCCGCAAACAGCGAGGTGGTGCCGTGACGTTTGTAGTCGTGGGTCATCGTCCCGGCACGGCCCTTCTTCATCGGCAAGCCGGGCTGGGTGCGGTCGAGCGCTTGGATCTGGCTCTTTTCATCGACCGAGAGGACCACGGCATGGGCGGGCGGATCGACATAGAGGCCGACGATGTCGCGCAACTTGTCGACGAAGCGCGGGTCGGTAGAAAGCTTGAACTGTTTGACCCGGTGCGGTTGCAGGCCATGCGCGCGCCAGATGCGTTGGACGGAACTCGCGCTGATGCCGACGACTTTCGCCATCATCGCGGAAGTCCAGTGGGTCGCCTCGGTGGGCGGGTCGGTCTGGGTGAGGGCCACGACGCGTTCGGTGATGTTCGATCCCAGCGGCGGGATGCGCGACGGGCGTGTTTTATCGTGCAGGAGGCCGTTGTAGCCCGCCTCCATGAAGCGTTCCTGCCAGCGCCAGACACAGGTTTTCGACTTGCCGGTCCGGCGCATGATTTCATTGGTGCCGATACCGTCCGCACTCAACAGGACGATCTCAGCCCGCCAGACGTGCTTGTGCGGGGTGTTGCGATCTCGCGCGAGCGCCTTCAGGCGGCGGCGATCCGCAGGCTTGAGAGTGATGGAAATTCCGGTTCGCATGCGCCAGACTCGCATGCATTGAGTTCCGCAGGGAATCCCCTCAAGGATTCAAATGTCAGACGTGATCCACTAGGCTCGGCGAAAGCATCAAGACTACGGGCCGCACGATTTTGTCTTCGATTGCGGTACGGCTTCCGAAGCGGTTAAGGAAGATTCAAAGTCCTCAGCTCCAGATGGAGCTAAGTACGGCGACCGATCTTGAAATGGCCCTTTTTACGGGAAGCTCGCCATCAACTGCGTCTCGTTGGCCTCACAATCAATGGATCACCGGGACTGTTTCTGACCTTTCGTTTTTGACGCAATCCGCGACCGTCCCGCCAGAGGTAGTGGATGTTGCCGCCGACGAGCTTACAGCCGGTATCAGAGAAGCGGCCGGACTTTTCGCTGAAGTTGCGATCACGCATGAAGGGGCCACAAAAAAAATCAGCGAAGAATTGAGACAAGAAAACGGTGAGCAGACATGGCGCATGGCATCGGCGATCTTAGCGAACGCCTTCGTGTTTCATGAAAGCTTAGTGGGCGGTCCAGGAAAATTGGGAGAGATACGTTCCCTTGATGAACTTAAGGGCGCAGGCGATCTAACCAAATCGTCGATGCTCGACGAGTGGAAAAAAATTCTCAAAATCAATTACTGGTCTATTTTTGATATTGCGCGGCGTATCCTAGAACATACGCCAGCCGTCATAAGCAAGCCAGTCGTTGACACGATGGCAAAAACGGCAGCGCGCCTCCTCGAACATAGGCTTATGCGGTCGCATGATCTTACCGGGGCCGTATTTCAAAGGCTCATCGCGGATCGAAAATTTTTGGCGGCATACTATACGACCCCAGCAGCAGCGGCGTTGCTAGCAGGTTTAGCGATACGTAGCGAGAAAACCCCGGCCGGCAAGCAATGGAGCAATACCGCCGCGCTCCAGCACATGCGGATCGCGGACTTTGCATGTGGCACTGGAACGTTGCTTTCAGCCGCCTACCAGCGCGTTGGCCAGTTTCACGAATTGGCCGGCGGAGATGCAAGACAGCTTCACTCTTACATGATGGCCGGTTCATTGGTGGGTTGCGATGTGTTGCCGGCTGCGGCTCACTTGACTGCCTCTATGCTTTCTAGCGTGCATCCGACACTCAAGTATGCAGAAAGCTCCATTATGACCCTCGCCTATGGTCATCAACCGGACGGCAGCGTCGCCTTGGGATCAATAGATCTTCTCGATCCGCAACGGCGCTTTGAAATTCTCGCCATTACCGCCAAAGCGGCGGAGGGGACTGGCGAATCTCTCAAGGATATTTGGACATCTTTACCGCATGGCGGATTCGATATGGTGATTATGAATCCGCCATTCACTCGCGCGACGGGTCATGAAGGAAAGAAAATCGGCATCAGAAATCCCATGTTTGCTGCGTTTCAGGCGGATGACAAAACGCAGAAAATGATGGGCAATGTGCTGAAGCATTTGACCGCTAACACAAGCGCACACGGCAATGCAGGAGAGGCTTCGGTCTTTCTTGTTCTTGCGCACCGTAAACTTAAAGAAGGAGGTACGCTGGCGCTAGTGCTTCCGCTCAGTTTCATGCTCGGTGAATCTTGGGAAGAATCGCGCGATCTAATCACAGCACACTATGGAGACTTGATATTCGTTTCCAATGCTGGCGTTGGCGGTGCCGATGTTTCATTTTCTGCCGATACGGATATAGCCGAATGTCTCGTTGTGGGTCGAAAAACCGATGCGCCAAGCAAGCGAGCCAGTTTCATAACGCTAAACGAACGCCCGGATTCTACAATTTCCGGTACTAATATCGCTGTTCAAATCCATACCGCGATAGCTCAAAATCGCCTTCGTAAGATCGAAGATGGCCCCGTCGGTGGAACGCCCATTCTCATTGGAAATGAACTTGTTGGAAATGGAATAACGGCTCCAATCGGTGCGGGATGGAATCTCGCGCGTGTTAGAGATTTTTCGCTCGCGCAGACGGCATACCAACTCACGTTGGGAAAACTATGGCTCGCCGGCACGAAAAAATCCGAGGTGTTGGCGCTGCCGATTTCGACGATTGCAAAGATCGGCGAGATCGGTCCGTATCATGCCGACATCAACGGGCGCACCTCAACCGGCGGGATACGCGGGCCGTTCGACATAATCGAACACCAGTCCAACAACACTCCAACCTATCCGGTGTTGTGGTCACACGATGCCGAACAGGAGCGGACGATTGCATTTGAGGCCGAAAGCGAAGGCGTTCCCCGCAAGGGCATTGATGACGACGAACAGGACTTAATTGACCGCAAGATTAACGCTATATGGTCAGCGGCGTCGCACGCCCATTTCAACCGAGATTTTCGGTTCAACAGTCAATCGACCGCGATGCAGTTCACAAAACGAAAAACGATTGGCGGTCGCGCGTGGTTGTCAATTTCGCTTTCGTCTCAGCGACACGAAAGAGCTTTGGCTTTATGGGCCAATACGACACCCGGCCTCTTACTCTATTGGTGGCTTGCAAACAAACAACAGGCCGGACGCGGCAGCATCGGAAAAAATACGCTAGAACATCTAACAGTGTTGGACGTGAGAAAATTGGGTGACAATCAACTAAAGAAATCAGATCAAATATTTTCCGCACTGTCAGCGAAGTCACTACTGCCGTTAAATGAATTAGCCAAAGACACGAACCGACATGAACTCGATAGGCTATTCCTTACGGATGTTCTCGGGCTGCCGGCGGCGTTGCACGCGCCAGAGGGGCCTATAGAATTGCTAAGGATGAAATTAGCCGGCGAGCCATCTGTGGCCGGCCACAAGAAGAATAACTAGGCAATTCGCCACAGATATTGGCCCATCGTTTTTGTTTTCGTTCCAACGATGAAGCCGCGTTGGTGCATCCGGCGCAGCGCCTTTCCGACGCGACTGATAATGTCTGCCATCATGCGCTGGTCCCGTTTGTCCTTGTTCTCTAGCTGGACAAGTCGTTCACACAGATCGCGCGTTGTGGCGGGGCCGCGTTCGCGCAATTCGTTCAGCAAGAATTGCTGTAGCTGCCCGCGGTAGAACAAAACGATGCGAGGCACGCGCATTGTCACGTCCAGCTTTTCAGTGTGACCGAGCCGATTGAGTACGTGGTCGATAGCCTCAATGTCGTTTGTGATCGCGCCAAGGCGTTCCTGCACCGCCGCCATTTCCTGCATCAATTCGGCTCGTTTTTGGAGAAGGCCGTTGATCGTGTGCTCGTATGTTTCCGTGCTAGTCCTCATTGCTTTTCGCTCCGCTGCCAGTAACCGCACCATTCTTTGCTTTTCGGATTGTGGAGGCCCAAACCAATCGCGCGATGCGTCAACGCGCCGTTGTCGAGCGCGCGATGATCTTCCAGCCACGCGGCATGAGCGGAGTATTGATGCAGATATTGCGGGCTAACGTAGTGGTGCTGCCCGGCGATCATGCGCCGCAGCCGGGAGAAAAAGCTTTCCACCTGATTGGTGGAAACGCCGTCCAAGCTGTACGCGATTGAATGATTGATCCTGAGAGTCTTGTAGGAGAATGGCAGCACGTCCCAATGCGCCGCTTCATCGGCAATGATCGTGCTTCCGTTCGCAACGATACGCTGCGCTATTTCGACGCCCTCTGGCTCATGTTTGCCGATGAACGTATGCGTGCGACCCTTACGCTCGCGCAATGCGATCACGACCCGGCGCTTGCCGCTTTGGTGTGGCGCAAGCCGACGATCAATACGATTTTCTTTCAGGTTCGCGGGCCGGATATGACCCCCGACGTAGCAGCCGTCGATTTCAATCTCGCCCGACAATTTGGAATTGGCCGTTTCGGACGCTAATGCTTGGCGGATTTTATGCGACAAAATCCAAGCCGACTTATGTTGGCACTTTAGATCGCGCGCCAACTGCAATGCGCTTACGCCTTTCGCCGCGTTCATGATGATGCAGATCGCGGCGAGAAGATCGGTGAAGCTTTTTTTGCGACCGTGAAAGATCGTATTCGACGTGACGGAGAATTGCCGTCCGCAGCCCGAGCACTCAAAGCGACGGCGCGATTTGATCTCGTAGCAATCGAGGCGGCCGCAAAACGGGCAGATCGCCGCGCCGTCGTTTTCCGGCCAGCGCAAGCGCCGGAAGGTCTCGTAAGCCCTATCTTCGCCGTCCGCGAAAATGGAGCGTAGCGAAAGGGTCCGGGCGCGACTGAGAAGGGAGAATGATTGGGACATGTAACTATCTCCGATGCCTATGCATCGTATATAGTGCATACCCGTACTGTTTACAAGGGCAAATATCGCGTATATGATGACAATCGTATCGAGGATTGCCGCATGGCAAAAGAGGCCGATTGGGAGGAACGGGCGAAGGGCCTATTGAAGGCCGAGCTAAAACGCCGGGGCGTGACCTATAACCAGCTTGTCGAGAAGCTGGCCCATATTGGGGTCACCGAGGCGGAGCCGAATATCCGAAACAAGCTGGCGCGGGGAAAGTTCACGGCGGTCTTTTTATTGCAATGTCTAGAGGCACTTGGTGCCAAGGAATTGCGGCTCGATTATGGGGAGTGAGGGTACCCCGGTAACCATCTTGATGGCTAAGTAATTGCAAATCCTTGACAATTCTGCGTTAGGCGCTATTTTGGCACTATTAAACCGCCCGCGACATCCGGTGTGGACCCGGCGCGCGAGCGGCAGTTCGGTGGAAGGTCCCGCTCCGGTGGAAGGGAGAGGGAAGGTGGAGGTAGGGGGACTCGAACCCCAGTGCTGCATCGGCCCAAACCGTGCCCCGGCTGCCCAGCCGGGAACTACCCCCATAAGTCATTGGAAAAGCGCCAAAAATGGCGCTTTTCCTGTTATTGCATCGGCGAAAACACTCCTTTCGCATTCTTTCGGACGCGACCGGATTTTCCAAAGCCGTAGATCGACGGCAGGATTTGCTGGCCTTTGACACCGGGCCAGTACCGCTTGCCGATCTCGGTCACGATCTCTTGCCCTGTCAGGCCGGGCTTGCCAGCTGCGACTGCATCCTTCAGCACCATCACTGTCATCTGAAACAGCGACGGTGCGCCTTCGGGGCGCGGCGGCCCCAATTTCGGGCCTTCGCTGGTAGCGCCATTACCCTTGGAATACCGCTTGAGCACGCGGACCGCGATCTCAAGCTCTTCCGCTTCGGCGCGCAATCGCTCCATTTCGGAGGCGATCTCGCGCTGGCGCGCTTCAATGGTTTTGAGGTCTGGTTCCATGCCGACGGGCATACACCCGTCTCTGGCCACCGGCAAGAGTTATCAAGATGAAATGCCTGTTCGTTCTAATCCGTCAATATGGGGCGGTCCATCATCATGTACCCCATATGGCCGCAGCATGGCTTCCTGCATTTGCTACGTAGGGCCGGGCTTCACGCTCAAGCTGCTCGTTAACGGCGGCGGCTACAGCTACAATTCGGGCGAGCTGCAAACCGACGTCCACGGCACCACGCTGTCCGGCGCGGCCATGCCGGGCTGGCGGTTCGTCCGCGGCGGCCTCACCGTGACGCTATTCGCCGGCCCGGTCGTGCAGGACTATCGTCTGTCGCCCTACGATCCGGGCAGCCGGCTCCACGGCCTTTACGCCGGCGGGCAATTCGCCACCGAAGTCTGGTATCGGCCGACGGCGAATATCATGGCCGCCGTCAACGGCGCGGTCGCCTCGATCGGTCCGACCGGCACCCTGCGCGGGGCGCTCGGCTATCGCGTCTTCGACGCGATGTTCGTCGGTCCCGAGACCGCGATGCTGTGGTGCGGCGATTTTCAACAGCTCGAAGTCGGCGGCCACCTGACCGGCTGGCGCTTGGGCGCGTTGGAATGGTCGGCGGGCGGCGGCTGGGCGATCGATTCCGATAAACGCACCGGCCCCTATCTGCGGCTTGGCGTCAGCGCGAAATTTTGACGGCGCCGCCCTAGCCCTTCTCGTCGCAGGCCCAGGCGCGCACCACGCAATCGCGGCCGCCGAATTCGAAGCAGCGCCGCATCGAGGCGTTTTCGGCCTTGCCGAGATGCGAATTGAGCGCCCAGCCGAACGAGCCGCAGGGATTCTTGGCATCGACCGCCATGGCCGCGCAGCCCTTGCGGACGACGCCGACGATCTTGCAGTGGCCGCCGGTGCATTTCTCCAGCGCCGCGGCGCGGGCGTCCTCGATCTTTTGATAATCGAAGCCGTAGCCGTAGGCGCCGCAGACCCCGACGGCGAGCGCGCCGGCCGCTTGCGCGGCGCCGATCGCGCCGATCAGAAGGCCAATGCTCGCCGCCGCGAGCGCCAAACGTCGCGTCATTGCGCCCATGGAAAGCCCCTCCCCTGAGAAGCCTGCAAAAAGTAGCCGGGAAGAGTTTCCAGACGGTGAATCCGACCGTCATTCCGGGGCGCGCGCAAGCGCGAGCCCGGAATCCATAACCCCAGCACCGGGAGTATGGATTCCGGACTCGCCACTACGTGGCGATCCGGAATGACGGCGAGTTACGTCTTCTCCAGCTCGGCCTTCACCGCTTGCAGCGCTTCAGGCGTATCGACGTCGGTGAAGGCGGCCGCCCCGGCAAGCGGCACCTCGGCCACGACCTCGCTATAGCGGCCGATCAGATGGCGCGCGCCGACGTCGCCCTCGACCGTCATGAGGTCGGGGAAGAAGCGGCGCGACCACACCACCGGATTGCCGCGCTTGCCGTCGATGGTCGGCACCACGACGAGCGCGCCCATTGCCGGGTCGAACGCGCTTATCATGCGATCGATCAAGGCGGCATCGACCTGAGGCATATCGCCCAGGCAGACGATGGCGCCGTCCACTTCCGCCGACAGCGCGGCGATGCCGGCTTTGAGCGAGGTGCCCAAGCCTTCGGCGAAATTCGGATTGTGCACGAATTTGACCGATAGGCCGGCAAGCGCCGCCTCGACGCGCTCGCGCTGATGCCCGGTGACGACGACGATCGGCCGCGCGCGCGAGCCGAGCGCCCGTTCGACGACGATGCGGATGAGCGGCCGGCCGGCGATCTCTGCCAGCAGCTTGTTCGGGCCGCCCATGCGGCTCGAACGGCCGGCGGCGAGCACGACGGCGGCGATGTTGCGGCCCTTTTCGGGCACCGGCTCCTCGCGCGGTTGCGGGCGGGTGACGATCTCCATCAGCAACCCGCCGACGCCGAGCCCGGTAATGTCCTGGCGCGGCACCGGCAGACCGGCCAGCAACCGCATGAGCACCCAATCGAAACCGTTTTCCTTCGGGCTGCGCGCACAGCCGGGCGCGCCGAGCACCGGACGGCCGCCGGCGGCGCCGATTAGCAACAGGTTGCCGGGATCGACCGGCATGCCGAAATGCTCGATGCGGCCGCCGATCGCTTCCAATGCCGCCGGGATGACATCGCGGCGATCGGCGATGGCGGAAGCGCCGAACACGATGGCCAATTCCGCGCCGGCTTTGAGCACCTCGTCGAGCGCGCGGGCGAGCGCGGCGCGCTCATGCGGCACCCGCCGCTCGGCGACGATTGTCGCGCCGGCGGGGGCCAGCCGCTCGGCGGTGATCTGCAGCGTCTTTTCGATCACTTTGGTCGCCAGCCCCGGCAGCACGGTCGACACCACGCCGACTTTACGGATGCGATAGGGCGCAACGCGCAACAGCGGCTTGGTCACGCCGGCAAGCGCCGCGTTGCGCGCGGAGCCCGCGACCGCGAATGGAATGATTTTCACGGTCGCGATCATCTCGCCGGCGACCACCGGCTTGTAGGCCGGCAGCGTCGCAAAGGTGATCGCTTCGTCGACGCGGTTGAGCCGGTCGATCGCGTCCTTGTCGACGACCAGCACGCCGGGGACCTGCGCAAACAGATTGGCGCGCCCGGTAAAGGCGCGATCGACATGCACGCCCTCCCCGGCCACCGCTTTGGCGATCTCGGCCGCGGCCACGTCCTCGCCGACGTCGCCAGGCTCGAGCCGCGCCACGACGATGTCTGCGATGCCGGCGGCTTGCAGCGCCGCGACCTCGGCGGGCCCGATCGGCGTGCCTTTCTTGAGCACCAGGTTGCCCTGGCGGATGGTGTGCACGGCGGTCGCGCCGAGCGCGTCTTTTGGCCCGACCGCGCCGAACTTCATGATGCGGCCTTGGTGACGGCGGGTTCGCTTTCCTCGCGCCGCCGCTCGGTGATTTGCGCCATGATGGCGACGGCGATTTCGGCCGGCGAGACCGCGCCGATGTCGAGGCCGATCGGCGCATGGATGCGCGCAATCGCGGCGTCGCCGATGCCTTGCGCCTTGAGCCGCTCGACGCGGCGAGCGTGCGTTTTGCGCGAGCCGAGCGCGCCGATATAGAAGCAATCGCGCGACAGCGCGTGGATCAGCGCCGGATCGTCGATCTTCGGATCGTGGGTCAGCGCGACGAAAGCCGTGTAGCGGTCGACGTTGAGCGGCGGCAGCGCCGTGTCCGGCCACTCGGCAATGACTTTGACGTCGGGAAAGCGCTCGATCGAGGCGAATGCGGTGCGCGGATCGACGATGGTCACGTCGTAGCCGAGCAGCGCTCCGATCGGCGCCAGCGCCTGGCTGATGTGCACCGCGCCGGTAATGACGAGCTGCGGCGCCGGCACATAAACCGTGAGGAAGACGCGGCCTTCCGCGGTCTGCTCCATGCCGCTTTTGCCGGTGCGCAAATGTTCGGCAAGCACCGGGCGCAGCGGATCCTTGGCGATGTCGGCCGACTTGACCAGCCGCTGCCGGCCGCCGTCGACATTGGTAACGACGATCGCCGCGCGGCGCGCGGCGCGTTCGGCGTTAAGCGCAGTGAGGAGGTCGAGTTTCATGGCGGCGCGTTGCTACTCCACCTTCTCCACCAACACCCTGATCGTGCCGCCGCAGGACAAGCCGACCTTCCACGCGGTCTCGTCGGCGACGCCGAATTCCAACATTTTGGGCTTGCCGCTCTCGATCACGTCGAGCGCCTCGGTGACGACGGCGCCCTCGACGCAGCCGCCGGACACCGAGCCCAGAAAATTTCCTTCCCCGTCGATGACGAGGTTCGCGCCGACCGGACGCGGCGCCGAGCCCCAGGTCTCGACCACGGTCGCCAGCGCCACCGCGCGGCCTTTCTTGCGCCAGTCCTCGGCGGCTTTGAGAATGTCGTTGTCGGTCGTGAGCATGAATCTGCCTCCGTTCGCCAACCGCAATATCGGATCAAATATAGTGCCTCACGCCACGCTTCGCATCCAGGCTTTAGGGTCCGCGACGCGGCCGCCGCCGCGCAGCGCCGCGACCAGTCCGGCCATCGATTCGAGATTGTGGATCGGACGGAACTCGTCGACATGCGGCAGCATGGCTTTGATGCCGCGGGCGCGCGCTTCGAAGCCTTCGAAACGCAGCAGCGGATTGAGCCAGATCAGCCGCCGGCAGGAGCGGTGCAGCCGGTCGATCTCGAAGCCGAGCGTATCGTCGGCGTCGCGCTCGAGCCCGTCGGTGATCAAAAGCACGATCGCGCCCTGGCCGAGCACGCGGCGCGCCCACAGTTTGTTGAAGACGCGCAGCGACGAGGCGATCCGCGTGCCGCCCGACCAGTCGGGCACGGCCGCCGAGCAGGCGGCGAGCGCGTCGTCGGGGTCGCGCGCGCGCAAGCTCCGCGTGACATTGGTCAGCCGCGTGCCGAACAAAAAAGTATCGACGCGCTTTCGCGCGTCGGTCAGCGCATGCAGGAAGTGCAGAAAAATGCGGCTGTACTGGCTCATGGAGCCGGATATGTCGAGCAGCGCGACCAGCGGCGGCGGTTTGGTCGTCGCGCCGATAAAGCGCAGATCGATGAAATCGCCGCCGCCCTTCATGCTGGCGCGCAAAGTGCGGCGGATGTCGATCAGATGACCGCGCGGATGCGGCTTAAGCCGCCGCGTGCGCACTTCGGCGAGCGGCAGGACGAGCCGCGCCATCGCCGCCTTCGCCGCGACGATCTCGGCGGCGGTCATTTGCGCAAAATCTTTGCGCTGCAGCACCTCGCGGTCGGATACCGTCAGGCGCGCGTCAAGCTCGATCTCACGCTCCCTTTTGAGCTTGTCGTCGAGGCCGGAGAACAGCGCCTCCTGCACGCGTGCCGCGCCGGGTTGCGGGGTTTGCGGCGGCGCCGGCGCCTGCGGCAGCAGCATCGCCAACAGCTGGTCGATATAGCCGCGGCGGCGAAAAAAGATGCGGAACGCCTGATCGAACAGGATCGAATGCTCGTGCCGTTTGACGAACACCGCGTGCAGCGTCCAGTAAAAGTCCTCGCGCGTGCCGACGCCCGCGGTCTGCAAAGCTGCGAGCGCATCGAGCGCCGCGCCGGGCCCGACCGGAATGCCGGCGGCGCGCAGCGCGCGGGCGAAGTAAAGAATGTTCTCGGCGAGACGGCCGTCTCGCTCCCTCTCCCCGGAGGGGAGAGGGTTGGGGTGAGGGGGTTCGGGCCTATCGATCATGGCTCAGCAGCCGTTCCAGTAATTTTCCTGCACCGCCCGAGCCCCTCACCCGCCGCGCTACGCGGGCGACCTCTCCCCATGGGAGAGGTGAGATCATCACTCCGCCGCCCTTAGCTCCGACTTTACCTCGTCGAGCAGCTCCTTGACCTTCGAGCCCTCGAGCCGGGCGATGTCGTCCTGGTATTTGAGCAGCACGCCGAGCGTGTCGGAGACGGTGGCGGGATCGAGCGCCACGACGTCGAGCTCGGACAAAGCGGCGGCCCAGTCGAGCGTCTCGGCGACGCCGGGCGATTTGAACAAATCCTGCTTGCGTAAGCCTTGCACGAACCCCACCACCTGCTCGGACAGTTTCTTGCCGACGCCCGGCACCTTGGCGTGCACGATGGCGAGTTCGCGCTCGGCGGTCGGATAGCCGATCCAATGATAAAGACAGCGCCGCTTGAGCGCGTCGTGCACTTCGCGGGTGCGGTTCGAGGTGATGACCACGACCGGCGGATGCGCCGCCTTCACCGTGCCCATTTCCGGGATGGTGACCTGAAAGTCGGCCAGCACTTCGAGCAAATAGGCTTCGAACGCCTCGTCGGTGCGGTCGATCTCGTCGATCAAGAGCACCGGGGCGCCGGCGGTGTCGGGTTCGAGCGCCTGCAGCAGCGGGCGCTTGATCAGAAACCGCTCCGAGAACACGTCGTGTTCGAGCCGGGCGCGGTCATGCTCGCCCTCGGCCTCGGCGACGCGGATCGCGATCATCTGCGCGGCGTAATTCCACTCATAGACGGCGGCGGCGATGTCGAGACCCTCGTAGCATTGCAGCCGAATGAGGCGGCGGCCGAGCGTCGACGACAGCACCTTGGCGATTTCGGTCTTGCCGACGCCGGCCTCGCCTTCGAGGAAAATCGGCCGGCCCATTTTGAGCGCCAGATAGAGCACGGTGCCGAGCGAGCGGTCGGCCAAATAATCGCCCTCGGCCAGAAGTTCGACGGTGGCGCCGATCGAAGCCGGCAGCGGACGCGGCGAGGCTTTGTTCATGGGTGCAACGTAGTCATGGCCAGGGGATTTGTCGCCCCGGCCGGAAGCGTCCTGCGCGCATGGCTAATCCTAGGCCTGTCATCATCCGCGGAAGCGGATGATCCAGTAAACACCGCCGTTTCGGTGAATACTGGATGCCCCGCCGGCGCGGGGCATGACAGTATCGCGCTTGCTCGATTTTCGTTCTTGATTTCTTCTCATAGAGGTGGCGGGCGCTGGCCGGTTTCCGAGTGTAGTGGCCGGTTATGAAAATCACAGTGGCCGGATTTCGTGGTAAGTTCGCGAGCAAAAGACCAATGGAGGTGCCTATGGGAACGTCCAAAGGCTTCATTAGGTGCGTTTGTTTCGTGATACTTTTTGCCGCCGCGGGTACCGCGCAAGCACAAGTTGGCAGAAACCCCGACGGCGAAACCTGCTTTGGGCAGGCTTGTGAGCCTGGAGCCACGTTTGGTGACCCTACCCCTTTCTGTTTTGGTGGTAATTGCGATCCGGTCACCGCGCGGCCTGATCCCTACGTGCCATATCCGACTCCGGTGCCATATTCACCACCCTATCAAGCGCCACCCTATCAGCCGAATTATTCCTATGGGCCGGGGCAGAACCGATCCAATCCATTTTCTGCCCCCGACGACGACAACTGACGGTAGTGCCCTAATTTAGCCGAACGACTGTCCTGATTACGTTCTCTCTAAACTTGGAGCGCACCATGAGATTGCTAGTGGAATGGGTAGATATGCGTGGTGGCTACGTGTCTCAGGTCTCATTTCGAACCAACGTGATCGACCAGGATACGGGCAACACGGTCGGATTCGTTGATGCTGATAAGGTCTCCAGCCAAGAGGCACATTTCGCTTTTCGGCGGGAAATATCAAGGCGACTTCGTGAAACCTGAAGAATGTGACGCTTTCGCCAAAGGCGTCGAAGCGGTATTGAGCCACATGACGGCCGTGAACGAAGACCAGATAAAATCTGAAAAGGCGGCATAAGGCAATGAGAGGCCGCCTCAGTTGGCGGCCTCGTCATTTTGAACAGGCTGGAATGATTTAGCCCGTCAGCACGCTACTCACGCCGCCGATTTCCCGATCGCCTCGGCGACGGCGCGCCGCGCCAGCACAGAGACGAGGTGGGCGCGGTATTCGGCGCTGCCGTGGATATCGCTGTTCATGCCGTCGGCCGGAATGGTCATGCCTTCCAGCGATTTCGGCGCAAAGCGCTTCTTCAGCGCCTCCTCGAACGATTTCACGCGGAACACGCCGTTTGCGCCGGCGCCGGTGACGGCGACGCGGATGTCGCCACCGCGCTTACTCACGAACACGCCGACCAGCGCGAAACGCGACGCCTGATTGCGGAATTTCTGATAGGCCGCTTTCTTCGGGATGGGAAAGATCACCTTGGTGATGATTTCCGCGGGCTCGAGCGCGGTCGAGAACATGCCGCCGGTGAAGAAATCGTCGGACTTGATGCGGCGCTTGTTGGTGACGACGGTGGCGCCAAGCCCGAGCAAGGCGGCCGGGTAGTCGGCGTTGGGATCGTTGTTGGCGACCGAGCCGCCGATCGTGCCCATGTGGCGTACCGCCGGATCGCCGATCATGCCGGCCACCTTGGCCAGCACCGGAATGGCCTGCTGCACCACCGGCGAGGTGTTGACGTCGTTGTGGCGGGTCATCGCCCCGATGGCGAGCGAACGGCCGCTCAGCTCGATCCCGGACAGCCCCTCGATCAGCGACATGTCGACGATTTGCGGCGGGCTGGCGAGACGCAATTTCATGGTCGGCAGCAAAGTCTGGCCGCCGGCGAGCAATTTGGCGTCTGCGTTCTTGGCCAACAGGCCGGCTGCTTGCCGCACCGTCTGCGGACGATGGAAGGTGAAGGCGTACATCGCAGTCCTCCGTTATTCTTTCACCTCTCCCCGCGGGCGGGGAGAATGAATTTCCTCATGCCGCCTGCGGCAGCCGGTGCGATTTTTGCAGCGCGGCCCAAACCGCATTTGGCGTCGCCGGCATGGCGAGCGTTTCGGTGCCGATCGCATCGGTGATGGCGTTGATCACGGCGGCCGGCGCGGCGATGGCGCCGGCTTCGCCGCAGCCCTTGATGCCGAGCGGATTCGACGGGCATTTGGTCACCGTGGTGTCGACTTTCATGGCTGGCAGGTGATCGGCGCGCGGCATGCAATAATCCATGAACGAGCCGGTCAAGAGCTGGCCCGATTTGTCGTACACCGCGCCCTCGCACAAGGCTTGGCCGACGCCCTGCGCGATGCCGCCATGGACCTGGCCCTCGACGATCATCGGATTGACCACCACGCCGAAATCGTCGACCGCGGTCCAGGCCACGATCTCGGTGTTGCCGGTTTCGGTGTCGACCTCGACCTCGCAGATGTGGCAGCCGGCGGGAAAGGTGAAATTGGTCGGATCGTAGAACGACGTTTCCTTCAGCCCCGGCTCGAGCTCCTGGCCGGAGAATTTGTGGGCGATATAGGCGTTGAGCGTGACGTCGCCCCAGGCGGCCGATTTGTCGGTGCCGGCGACGCTGAATTTTCCGTCCTTGAACTCGATGTCGCCCTCGGCGGCTTCCAGCAGATGCGCGGCGACTTTTTTTGCCTTGGCCTCGACCTTGTCGAGCGCCTTGACGATCGCCGACATGCCGACCGCGCCGGAGCGCGAGCCGTAAGTGCCCATGCCGAACTGCACCTTGTCGGTATCGCCATGCACGATCGAGACATCGTCGATCGGAATGCCGAGCCGCTCGGAAACGAGTTGCGCAAACGTGGTCTCGTGGCCCTGGCCGTGAGCGTGGCAGCCGGTGAGGACTTCGACGCAGCCGGTCGGATTGACGCGCACTTCGGCGGATTCCCACAAGCCGACGCCGGCGCCGAGCGAGCCGACGGCTTGCGAGGGCGCGATGCCGCAGGCTTCGATATAGGTCGAAAAGCCGATGCCGCGCAGTTTGCCGTTGCGCGCCGAATCGCGCTTGCGCTTGGCGAAGCCTTTGCAGTCGGCGAGCTCCATCGCCTTCTTGAGCGAGGCGTTATAGTCGCCGGCGTCATAGGCCATGATCACCGGCGTCTGGTGCGGGAATTTTTTGATGAAGTTCTTGCGCCGCAGCTCCGCCGGGTCCTGGCCGATTTCGCGCGCGCCGACTTCGACCAGCCGCTCGACCACGAACGTCGCTTCGGGCCGGCCGGCGCCGCGATAGGCGTCGACCGGAACGGTATTGGTGTAGACGGCGTCGACCTCGCAATAGATTTGCGGGATCTCGTATTGGCCCGACAGCAGCGTGGCATAGAGATAAGTCGGCACCGACGACGAGAAGGTCGACATATAGGCGCCGAGATTGGCGACGGTCTTGGCCTTCAGCGCGACGATCTTGCCGTCGCCATCGAACGCCATCTCGGCATGGGTGACGTGATCGCGGCCGTGGGCGTCGGCGAGGAATGCCTCGGAACGGTCGCAAACCCATTTCACCGGGCGGCCGACGCGCTTGGACGCCCACAGCGCGACGACCTCCTCGGGATAGATGAAAATCTTCGAGCCGAAGCCGCCGCCGACGTCGGGCGCGATCACGCGCAGCTTATGCTCCGGCGCCATGCCGACGAAGGCGGCGATCACGAGCCGCGCCACGTGCGGGTTCTGCGTGGTGTTCCATAGCGTAAACGCCGCCGGTGCCGGAATCGTACTCGCCGATCGCCGCGCGCGGCTCGATCGCGTTCGGCACCAGCCGGTTGTTGACGATGTCGAGCTTGGTGACGTGCTTGGCCGACTTGAACGCGGCCTCGACCGCTTTGGCGTCGCCGAGCTGCCACTGATAGATGGTGTTGTTCGGCGCGACGTCGTGAATTTGCGGCGCGCCCGGTTTCTGCGCGGCCGCCGGATCGGCGACCGCGGGCAGCACGCGCGTAGTCGACTTTGACTTTTTCGGCGGCATCGCGCGCCTGCGCCAGCGTTTCGGCGATCACGACCGCGATCGGGTCGCCGACATGGCAGGCTTTGCCGTTGGCGAGCGCCGGATGCGCCGCCATTTTCATCGGCGAGCCGTCCTTGGAATGGATCATCCAGCCGCAGATCAGATTGCCGATCTTGTCGCTCGCCAAATGCGCGCCGGTGAGCACCGCGAGCACGCCCGGCATGCTGGACGCCGCTTTGGCGTCGATCGATTTGATCGTGGCATGCGCGTGCGGCGAGCGGATGAAATAGGCGTAGGCTTGGCCGGGCCGGTTGATGTCGTCGGTGTAATGGCCCTTGCCGGTGATGAAGCGGCGATCTTCCTTGCGGCGCACTGCGGCGCCGATACCGGTTGCGCTCATGGTCGTTCCCTCCGGCAATTGCCCTTCGGCAAATTGCCGTTGGCATCGTCCGCTTCGCTATTCGGCCGCCTTCGCCGCCGCGCCGCCGCCGCGCATGGCGCGGGCGCCGGCGGCGATCGCTTTGACGATGTTGTGGTAGCCGGTGCAGCGGCAGATATTGCCCTCAAGCTCTTCGCGAATGGTGCGGTCGTCGAGGTCGTTGCCCTTGCGGCGCACCATATCGACCGCGGTCATGATCATGCCCGGCGTGCAGTAGCCGCACTGCAAGCCGTGGTTCTCGCGGAACGCCTCCTGCATCGGATGCAGCGGTCCGTCCGGCGCCGCCAGTCCCTCGATGGTGAGCACATCGGCGCCTTCGAGCTGCAGCGCCAGCACGGTGCACGACTTGATCGCCTTGCCGTTGACGTGGACGACGCAGGCGCCGCATTGCGAGGTGTCGCAGCCGACATGGGTGCCGGTGAGCCGCAGATTCTCGCGCAGCAACTGCACCAGCAGCGTGCGCGGATCGACGTCGGCGGTGACGGGCTTGCCGTTCACCGTCAGGGAAACGGCGGCCGTGTTCGCTGCCATTGGCTGCTGCCATGGGGCTCCTCCTGGAAAATTCCGGTCAAACGTCGCGATTTGCCGGCCGGTCTCGGCTCGCCGGCCGCGTCCGGGAGCGAAATCGGGGCGATTTTGCCGGTTTTCGTACCCTGGAACGATAATTAGTCTGAACCGCGGCCTAGGCGGCGGTCAAGAGAGTTCCGCGCGGCCAAATCCCGGCCCGACATGCCGGCGAGCCGATCGCTTTATCGTCAGCTCTTCGGATTGACCGCCGCCGCGAAATTTTGAAAAAAATCGTCGGCGACCTTCTTGGCGGCGCCGTTGACCAGCCGCTGGCCGAGCTGGGCGAGCTTGCCGCCGATCTGCGCCTCGACGTCGTAGGCGAGCAGCGTGCCGCCATCCTTGGGCGTCGAGCTTGACCGTGGCGCCGCCCTTGGCGAAGCCGGCGACGCCGCCATCGCCCTGGCCGG
This sequence comes from uncultured Alphaproteobacteria bacterium, assembly GCA_963823225.1. Lineage (GTDB taxonomy): Bacteria > Pseudomonadota > Alphaproteobacteria > Rhizobiales > Xanthobacteraceae > BOG-931. The sequence continues at coordinate 1,685,824 of CAWGKM010000003.1, forward strand.
AAATTTTGTAGCCGTTGCGGCGGATCGAGATCGGACAGCGTCACCTTGCCTTTGAACTTGGCTTTGACCGGCCCGATCTTGACGGTGGCGATGGCCTGGAATTCGGTGTCGGAGAGTCTTGTCGAGCTGCTCGCAGCCGGGGATGCAGGCCTTGAGCGTATCGGCATCGTTGAGCTTCTCCCAGACCGTTTGCGGCGGGGCCGCGAGCTGAAACTCGCCGTTCATCGTCATCGCCATTGGCGTTACTCCGTGGCTGCGCGCCAGCAATCGCTTACCGTCTCGCACGCCCGCTGGAAAGGGTGCTAATAAACCTGCGAAACGCCGGGAGGATAAAGAATGCCGGATATCAAAGTCGACGACGGCTGCATCATCCATGCCGAGATCGAAGGGCCGGAACGCGCTCCGGTGTTGATGCTGTCGAATTCGCTCGGCACCAACCTGCATATGTGGGACGACCAGGTGGCGCCGCTGACGCGCCACTTCCGCCTATTGCGCTACGACCGGCGCGGTCACGGCAAATCGAGCGTGCCGAAGGGACCCTATTCGATGGAGCGGTTCGGCCGCGACGTGCTCGCGGTGCTCGATGCGCTGAAAATTGCCAAGATCAACTGGTGCGGCCTGTCGATGGGCGGCATGGTCGGCCAGTGGCTCGGCGCGAATGCGCCGAACCGGATCGACAAGCTCATTCTGTCCAATACCGCCTCATACTTTCCCGACAAGGCGATGTGGGAAGGCCGCCTCAAACTGGTGCGCGAGAAGGGTCTGGCGGGGATCGTCGACGCCAATATGGAGCGCTGGTTCACATCAAGGATTCCGCGAACGCTCCCCGCAGGCGATGGCAAAAATGCGTGAAATGTTCGTGGCGACGAACGTCGAGGGCTATTGCGGTTGCGGCGAAGCGATCCGCGACATGGATCATCGCCCGAGCCTGGCAAAAATCGGCGCGCCGACGCTGGTGATCGCCGGCCGCTACGATCCGGCCACCCCGCTCGAAGGCAACGAATTCATCCGCGCGCATATTCGCGGCGCCAAGATCGCCGTGCTCGAGGCGGCGCACATCGCCAATATCGAGCAGCCGAAAGCCTACGCCGACACCGTGCTCGGATTTTTGCTCAACTAGGGCCCGCACAACTCCGCCCATGTCGGAGTTGAGGCCGGGACGCGCGGCCAAACAGACATTCGCACGACAGAATGAATGAGTCTGCACTTAAGGCCGCGCTCTAGCCGTCGCCGCGCGAAACAAGGGCCGCGGCCGCGGTCATCGGATCCCGGGCGCCCATGATGGCGCTGACCACGGCGATGCCGTCGGCACCGGCTGAGCGCACCGCGGCGGCGTTTTCCGCGGAGATGCCGCCGATGGCGATGATCGGCTTTTTGGTCTCGCGTCTGATCTCCGCCAAGCCGTCGAGTCCGAGGGGCGGCGTAGCGTCGAGTTTTGTTGCCTGGGCGAAGATCGGGCCGACGCCGAGGTAGTCGGCAACCTCGACGCCCTCGCCGTCAAGCTCGCTGAGCGCGGTGATCGACAGACCGATGATCGCCGCGGGCCCAAGCAACCGCCGCGCCAGCGTCACCGGCATATCGCGCTGGCCGACATGGGCGCCGGCAGCGCCGGCGGCGAGCACGACGTCAATCCGGTCGTTGATGAGGAGCGGCACCTGGAGCGGCGCCAGTAGGCGCTTGAGCGCCCTTGCCTCTTCGACGAAGGCGCGCGTCGGCGCGGTCTTCTCGCGCAACTGCACCATGGTGACGCCGCCCTTGACCGCCGCGGCGACAACTTCGGTCAGCGGGCGGCCGCCCGCAAGGGCGCGATCGGTGACGAGGCAAAGCTCGTAATATTTGTCGGCGGTCTTCAAGATGTCAGTCGACGACCTTCAAGCGCGTCTCGATGTCCTTTGCTCCGATCGACTCAAGGTGATCGAGAAACGCCACGCGATAGGAGCCGGGGCCCTTCGTCTGTTCGGCGGCGATTTCGCCGACCACACCGTAGACTGCGACCGCGGCGACGGCGGCTTCGAATTTGTCGGCTGTAACGGCGGCGAACGCTCCGGTCACGGCGGAGAGCGCGCAGCCGAGCGCCGTGACTTTCGCCATCATCGGCGAACCGTTACCTAGCTTTACCACACGGCGCCCGTCGGTGACGATGTCGATCGCGCCGGTGGCAACGACGACGCAACTCTCGTGCTTGGCGAGGCTCACGGCGAAGGCGAGCGCTTCCTCGGTGGTGTTGGCGCTGTCGACGCCCTTTGGCGCGGCGCCGGCGCCGCCGGCGACCGCCATGATCTCGGAGGCATTGCCGCGAATGATCGAAGGCCGGTACGGCAACAGCGCCTTGACCGTTTCGGTGCGCAGCGTAGTGGCGCCGGCGCCCACCGGATCGAGCACCCAGGGCTTGCCGCGGGCGCGCGCGGTCTCGACGGCGATGATCATCGCTTCGATCCAGGGCGTCGATAGCGTGCCGATGTTGACGACGAGCGCGGCCGCTAGCGTGACGAATTCGGCGACCTCCTCGCGGGCGTGTACCATGGCGGGCGAGGCGCCGATGGCCAGCAGCGCATTCGCCGCCACGTCCATCGACACGTAATTGGCTATGTTGTGAACGAGCGGCCGCGCCGCACGCATCGTCCCCAGAAGTGTGACGGTGCTGCCGACAATGGCAGCGCGGTCAGCGCTCACGGTGCCCCCTTTTGCTGACATGTAGCAAACCGGCTGGCATTGTTCCACGCCGCGGCGCTGCCGTCACGGCGGCTCCATTTGGCAATGTCCGCGTTACCACCGAAACGGACATTGCCCTTCGCCTGAGTCCACGCTCACATCAATCATCCGCCGCGCTGATCGCGGAATTCGTGCGGCGTCGTTCCGGTCTGCTTGCGGAAAAAGCGCGCGAAGTGCGACGGATCGGCGAAGGCGAGTTCCTCGGCAATGTCGTGGATCGGCTGCGTGGTGAACACGAGCTGGCGCTTGGCTTCGGTCAGCACGCGCTGGCGGATGAGATGGCCTGCGGTGACGCCGGTCGAGCGCTTGACGTGGTCGTTGAGCCGGTCGACCGTCATGCCGAGTTTTTCGGCATAGAAGCCCAACTGACGTTCGGTGCGGAAGAACTCGTCGACCAGCGCCCGCAATTGCGCGACCGTGGCATCGGCCGGGTGCAAGGTCACGGCCCCGGTGCGCGCGCGGCTTGCCGCCAGTCGCGCCACGCCGACGGCGATGAGCACCAAGAGCCCGCGCATCGCCAGCCGATAGCCTTCGCGCGCCAGGCTGTGCTCCTCGAACAGCTCCCCGCACAAGGCCGACAGCCGCGCCCGCTCGGTCTCGTCGCCGATGGGAACGACGGGCTGCTCGGCGAGCGCGCGCAGCCGTTGCAGCGCTTCTCCCGTGCGATCGGTCAGCGCGCCCGCGGCATCTTCGGTGAAGCTCACCACCCAGCCGTCGGTAACGTTGGGTTCGAAGCGAAAGCCGTGAGCGATCGCCGCCGGAACCAGGATCGCGGCCGGCGCGGTGAAGGCAAGCTTCGACGCATCGAACGTCATCTCGCCGCCGCCGCGCTCGATCAGCAGGATCTGAAACAGATTGCGATGGCGGTGGGCGCGGATGGTCCAATCATGGATCGACGAGCGCGAGGCGATGGTCTCGACGTGAATGAAGTCGAACGCCTGATCGTCCGGCGGATCGCCGTAGAGATGGAACAGCGGCAACGTATTGGCCATGGCGCTCATGGCACAAGCATAGGCCGATCGCGCCGAAGAAGAAGCCGCCGCGGAGCAACAAGGCGCGCTTTACACAAAAAAGGCGGCAGCCCGCGTTGCCAGCGGCTGCCGCCTTGGCAAACGCAAGAAGGTCAGCGGTTCAAGCCGCCTTGCTGGCCGCCCTGGCCGGGTTTGTTCTGGCCACCCTGCTGCTGCTGGCCGGGCTTATTCTGCCCGCCCTGCTGCTGCTGGCCGGGCTTGCCTTGCCCGCCTTGCTGCGGATTGCCTTGTTGCTGATCGCGCTGCGGATTGTTCTGTTCGTTGGCCATCGGGACGCTCTCCAGTCATTTTGAGGGGTTTGAACAGCGTGTGGACCCTTCGCCCAAAGCGGTAACCGCCGAAGGTGGCGAAGGTTCCCGTCTTCGGCTGCGCGAATTATGAGCAACAGATTGAAATCATGGCAAAAATTGTCGGAATTCCCGGCGAAATGGCGGGTCATGGCGGGTCATGGCGACGCCGCAGCCGGATTGCAGCGCGCTTACACCGGCTTATAGGCGCGCTCGTGATAGACGAGCGCCGCACCTGCCGGCCCCAGCCGAACCGCTTCGACCGCGCCGAATACGACATTGTGCGAGGCGACCGCCTTGATTTCGATGGTGCGGCAATCGAACGCGACCACGGCCGAGGCGAGCACCGGCGCGCCGGTCTTCAACGTGATCCATTCGCCCAGCGCAAAACGTTCGTGCAGATGCACGCCGCTTTTTCCGGCGAACAGATCGGCAAGCTTCTCTTCGCCCGCGCCGAGCGTGTTGACGCAGAATACGCCGTTCTGCGCCAGCACGGGCGCTGAGTTGCTGCGGCGGTTGAGACAGACCAGAAGCGTCGCCGGGGAATCGGACACCGAGCACACGGCCGTGGCGGTGAAGCCGGTTTTGCCGGCGGCGCCCGCACTGGTCACCACATGCACGGCGGCGCCAAGCCGGCTCATCGCTTCGCGGAACACCAACGGTTCGACGCTGGTGATCGGGCCCGGCGCCACCGCGGTAAAGGCGCCGTCCATCGCGTCATCGGGTCGTTGGTCGATCCAGCTCATGGTCTTTTTCCGTTGCCGTCATTCCGCCGCGCGGCGCTCGCCTGGCAAGCCGGGATAAGCCACGTCATCGGGATCGAGCCAAGCCGGATCGGTCCAGCCGTTCTCATCGTATTCGGACATGCATTGCTCGGCGAGCGCAGTCATCTGCGCGAGCGTTCCCGAAGTGCGCGCGTTCCACAGCGCCTGGATGCGGATGTCCTCGTGATTGCCGGCGTAATTGCGCTCGTAGAGTTCGTGGCGGCCGCCGAATTCGGTGCCGATCGCGTCCCAAAGCAGCTTCATCACCTTGATGCGCTCCTTGTAATCGATGCCGTATGAGCCGCGCACATAGCGGGCAAGATAGCGGTCGATCGCCGGATTTTTGAAATCCTTGGCGGAGGACGGCAGATAAATCAGCGACGACGCGACGATTTTGTCGACGATCTCCTTGACGCGGCCATAGGCGTCGCCGGCAAACACGCGGTAGCTCGAGCCCGATTGCAGGTTCGGCAGAACCGCGCCGTTCACCCACGGCGTCGGATTCATCGCCATGGCGTCGGTCAGCGCCCAGAACAGATGACGCCAGGCGATCACCTCGCCGAGCATGGCTTGGTTGCCGCGGAATTCGTCGGAGCCGGCCGCGCGCAACGCTTTGGCGAGGATGCCGGCCAGAAAATCGAGCTTGACGGCGAGCCGCGTGCAACCCTGGAACTGATAGCCGGCCAAAAATCCCGATTGCGGGAAAAAGATCTTCAGTTTTTCGAGATCGCGGTGCAATAACACGTCTTCCCATGGGACAAAGACGTTATCGAACACGAAGATCGCGTCGTTTTCGTCGAAACGCGACGACAGCGGATAATCGAACGGCGTCCCCATCACGCTCGCCGTCATCTCGTAGGACGTGCGGCACAGCAATTTCACGCCCGGCGCATTCATCGGCGCGATGAACATCACGGCGAGATCGGTGTCGTGCAACGGCACGGCGGCGTTCTGGCCGAGAAAGTTGTAGTGCGTCAGCGCCGACGACGTCGCCACCACCTTGGCGCCGGAGACATAAATCCCGGCATCGGTGTCCTTCTGGATGGTAATGAACACGTCCTTGACCTGATCCACCGGCTTCGCCCGATCGACCGGCGGATTGACGATGGCGTGGTTCATGAACAGCACGTACTCTTGCGCGCGCCGGTACCATGCCTTGGCGTTGCCGGCGAACTTGCCGTAAAAATCGTAATTGGCGCCGAGCGTATTCATCAGCGACGCCTTGTAATCCGGCGAGCGCCCCATCCAGCCGTAGGACATGCGCGCCCAGTGCGCGATGGCGTCGCGCTGCGCGACCAATTCCTCGCGCGAGCGCGCCGCGCGGAAGAATTTGTGGGTAAAACCCGCGGAGCCGGTATCGGTCGGGCAAGTCAGCAGGTCCTTGGTCTTCTCCGCATGCAGCGAGTCGTAAAGCCGCGCGATCGAGCGCGCGGCGTTGCGGAACGCCGGATGGGTGGTGACGTCCTTGACGCGTTCGCCATAGATATAGACTTCGCGGCCGTCGCGCAGGCTCTCAAGATATTCCGCGCCGGTGAACGGGCGGCCTTTGCCGGCGATGAAATCCTCGCATTTGACCCGGTCCATGGGGGTCTCCCTGCTCACTTGCCATGGCCTAGCCCGTGCCACAGGTGACCGCAATACCGGACCAGGCGCCGCAACTGGACATCTAGGCCGGGCGCGCGCAAGTCGCGCGGCGTTGCCGCTCCGATAGCTCCCTGTTAACTTGCGCGAATCCGGGGCAAAGGCGCGGCGGACGCATGGAATACTTCGTCCAGCAGCTCATCAACGGCATCACGCTCGGTTCGATCTACGGTCTGATCGCCATCGGCTATACGATGGTGTTCGGCATCATCGGCATGGTGAACTTCGCCCACGGCGACGTGTTCATGGTGTCGGCCTTCGTCGCGCTCGTCGCCTTCCTGATCCTCACCGCGTGGCTTGGCATTTCCTCTATCGCACTCGCGCTGTTCATCGTGCTCATCGTGGCGATGGTCTTCACCTCGCTCATCAACTGGGCGATCGAGCGCGTAGCCTACCGTCCGTTGCGCGGCTCGTTCCGGCTGGCGCCGCTGATCTCGGCGATCGGCATGTCGATCTTCCTGTCGAATTTCGTGCAGGTGACACAGGGGCCGCGCAACAAATCGATCCCGCCCATGGTCCAGGGCGAGTTCGTGCTATTCAACCAGAATAATTTTCCGGTCACGCTGTCCTACAAACAGCTCATCATCTGGGGCGTAACCGCCGTGCTGCTGCTGGCGTTCTGGTATCTGGTGAGCAAGACGCGGCTGGGCCGCGCCCAGCGCGCTTGCGAACAGGACCAGAAGATGGCGGCCCTGGTCGGCGTTAACGTCGACCGTACGATTTCGACGACCTTTGTGATCGCGGCCGCGCTCGCCGCCGTCGCCGGCACCATGTATCTCATGTATTACGGCGTCGTGAGTTTTTCCGACGGCTTCGTGCCGGGTGTGAAAGCCTTCACCGCCGCGGTGCTCGGCGGCATCGGTTCGCTGCCGGGCGCGGTGGTCGGCGGGCTCTTGATCGGGCTGATCGAGACCTTCTGGTCGGCTTACTTTTCCATCGACTACAAGGACGTCGCAGCCTTTTCCGTGCTGGCGATCACGCTCATCTTCCTGCCGCAGGGACTATTCGGCCGGCCGGATGTCGAGAAGGTCTGACATGGCGGCCGACGCGCAAAGCGAGCGCGTCCAAAGCGAGCGCGTCAATGTCGTCGGCGCGCTGCGCGACGCCGCATTCACCGGCTTGATCGCTTTCGGCATGTTCCTGCCGCTGATCGGCTTTCAGACCGGCGTCAATGGCAGCAACGAGCTCATTCTGACGACGCGCTGGCCGCTGTTATTCGCGATCGTGGCCGTCACCGTCGCTGGCCGCTTCATCTATTCGTTCGCGCTCGCGCCGTGGCTCGCAGAGCGCGCGCATCGGCCGGCGCCAGCCGCGCCGGCCGCGCCGGCAGCAAATCTCCCACAAAACCTGCGCAGCAATCTCGCCAAATGGTTCGTCCCCTTCGCCATCGGTTTCGTCATCGTTTATCCGATGATCGTCTTACTCACGGCCGGATCGGGCGGCGCGCTGAAATGGATCGACAATTTCGGCATTCAAATCTTGATCTATATGATGCTCGGCTGGGGTCTCAATATCGTGGTCGGGCTCGCCGGCCTGCTCGACCTCGGCTATGTCGCCTTCTACGCGGTCGGCGCCTATTCCTATGCGCTTTTAGCGAAGACCTTCGGCCTGACGTTCTGGATTCTGCTGCCGCTCGCCGGCATCCTGTCCTCGTTCTGGGGGATTCTGCTCGGCTTTCCGGTGTTGCGGCTTCGCGGCGACTATCTCGCCATCGTCACGCTGGCCTTCGGCGAGATCATCCGCCTCATCCTGATCAACTGGGTCGACTTGACCAACGGCTATGCCGGGATCATCGGCATCCCGCGGCCGAGCTTTTTCGGCATCCCGTTCACCGCCGCTGACGACGGTTTTGCCGCTCGATTTGGGCTGGAATTCTCGCCGATCTACCGCGTCATCTTCCTCTATTACCTCATCCTGGCGCTGGCACTCGTCACCTGCTTGGTCACCGTGCGCCTGCGCCGGCTGCCGATCGGCCGCGCCTGGGAAGCGCTGCGCGAGGACGAGATTGCTTGCCGCTCGCTCGGCATCAACACCACCAATACCAAGCTCACCGCCTTTGCCATGGGTGCGATGTTCGCGGGCTTCGCCGGCTCGTTTTTTGCCGCACGCCAAGGCTTCATCTCGCCGGAATCCTTCACCTTCCTAGAATCCGCGACCATCCTGTCGATCGTGGTGCTTGGCGGCATGGGCAGCCAGATCGGGGTCGCCATTGCTGCCATCGTGATGATCGGCGGCACCGAGATCATGCGCGATCTCAATTTTCTCAAAGACATTTTCGGACCCACCTTCGATCCGACCCAATACCGCATGCTGCTGTTCGGCCTTGCCATGGTGCTGATCATGATCTGGCGGCCGCGCGGACTGATCGCGACGCGCGAGCCCTCGATATTCTTCAAGGAGCGAAAGATCATCGCCGCCGACCTGGTCAAGGAAGGACGCGGTTGATGGCGCGCAATGGCTCTACCGTGCTCCGCGTCGAGCATCTGACCATGCGCTTCGGCGGACTCCTTGCTGTCGATGATCTCTCCTTCGACGTCGGGCACCGCACCATCACGGCGCTGATCGGGCCGAATGGCGCGGGCAAGACGACCGTGTTCAACTGCATCACCGGCTTTTACAAGCCGACCGAGGGCCGGTTGGCGCTCCGGCATGGCGACCCCGCGGTTTGGAACGCGCTTGAGGGCCTGACCGATAGCGGCGAACGCGGCATGGTGCGGCCTGACGGCGCGCTGTTTCTGCTCGAACGCATGCCCGACTACCTGGTGGCACAGCAGGCGCGCGTCGCCCGCACGTTCCAGAACATTCGGCTGTTCCCCGGTATGACCGTGCTGGAAAACCTGCTGGTCGCCCAGCACAACACGCTGATGCTTGCCTCAGGCTATACGCTGCTTGGCGTGCTCGGCTTGCCGTCCTACGCGGCCGCCGAGCGCGCGGCACTCGACAAAGCGCGCTCCTGGCTCGACCGTTTCGGTCTGACCGAGCGCGCCGACGACCCGGCGGGCGTGCTGCCCTATGGCGCGCAGCGCCGGCTCGAAATCGCGCGAGCCATGTGCACCGATCCGGTGTTGCTCTGCCTCGACGAGCCGGCCGCCGGGCTCAATCCCCACGAGAGCGCCGAACTCAACGAGTTGCTCCTCGTCATCCGCGACCAATTCGCCATTTCGATCCTGCTGATCGAGCACGACATGTCGGTGGTGATGAGCATTTCCGACCACATCGTCGTGCTCGACTATGGCGTCAAGATCGCGGACGGCGCGCCGGATGCCGTGCGCAACGATCAAAAAGTGATCGCGGCCTATCTCGGCGTCGCCGACGAAGAGGTGGCCAAGGTCGAAGCGGCGGTGGGGTTATGACCGTTCCGCTCCTCTCGGTGCGCGGCGTGACGGCGTATTACGGCCGCGTGCGGGCGCTCAAGGGCGTCGACCTCGATGTCAATGACGGCGAGATCGTCGCGCTAATCGGCGCCAATGGCGCCGGCAAGTCCACAGTGATGATGACGGTGTGCGGCAACCCCCGCGCTCGCGAAGGCGAAATCGTTTTTGCCGGCCGCGATATTACACGCCTGCCGACGCACGAGATTGCCCGACTGAAGCTGGCGCAAGCGCCGGAAGGTCGCCGCATCTTTCCCCGCATGACGGTTCTGGAAAACCTGCAGATGGGCGCGACCGTCGCCGCGGCGGGTGAATTCGACCGCGATCTCGAACGCGTGCTGACGCTGTTTCCCCGCCTCCAGCAACGTCTCGTTCAACGCGGCGGCACCCTGTCGGGCGGCGAGCAGCAGATGCTGGCGATCGCGCGCGCACTGATGAGCCGGCCGCGGCTCCTGTTGCTCGACGAGCCGTCGCTCGGTCTCGCGCCGCTGATCGCCCGGCAGATCTTCGACACCATCAGAAAGCTCAATGCCGAGGACGGTCTCAGTGTGTTCCTGGTCGAGCAAAACGCCTACCACGCGCTGAGACTCGCCCACCGCGGTTATGTCATGGTCAATGGGCTGATCACTCTCGCCGGCACCGGCCGCGAATTGCTGGATCGGCCAGAAGTGAAATCCGCCTATCTGGAAGGCGGGCGGCAGCAAGTGGAATGACGAATTACGCGGACACTTTGAGCTCGATCTCCGCATTGCTCTACGAGGAGGACTCGTTTGGCGTTTTTGTTCTGGTCACCGTCATTCTCGGCGGCGGCGCGGCGACGCTCGCCGGCCGCGCCATCGCTCTGACTTGGCGGCCGCGGTGGCAGATCGTCGCATATATGCTGCTGCTCGGCGCTGCGGTTCGCTTCTTTCACTTCGCTCTATTCGGCGGCACGCTCATCTCGCCCCACTATTATGTCGTGGACAGCGCGGTCTGCATGGCGTTCGGATTTATCGGTTTCCGGACCGCGCGTGCCGCACAAATGGTCGGCCAATATCGCTGGATCAACGAACCGAGCGGCTGGCTGCGCTGGCGCCGCAAACCGCCATGACGTAACATTGCGGTAAGGTCGAACTTGCCGGTTCCAATTGAAGGGGAACTAACCATGAAAGGGATCATCACGCTCGGGCTCGCGCTCGGCCTTGCGTTCGGATTGACGGGATCCGCGGCGGCCCAAAACGCGGGAAGCGTCAAGTTCGGCGTCGCCGGCCCGATCACCGGCCCGAACGCCGCCACCGGCGCGCAAATGAAGAACGGCGTCGACCAGGCGGTAATCGACATCAATGCCGCCGGCGGGATTCTCGGTCAGAAGATCACAGTCGAATACGGCGACGATGTCTCCGACCCGAAGCAAGGCGTGTCGGTCGCCAACGGTTTCGCGGGCGACGGCGTCAAATTCGTGATCGGCCACTACAATTCCGGCGTCACCATCCCGGCTTCCGAGGTCTATCAGGAGAACGGCATCCTCGAGATTACGCCTGCCTCGACCAACCCGACCGTCACCGAACGCGGCATGTGGAACATCTTTCGCACCTGTGGACGCGATGATCAGCAGGGCAAGGTCGCCGGCGGCTACATCCTCGCCCACTTCAAGGGCAAGAAGATTGCCTTCGTCAACGACAAGACCACCTACGGCAAAGGCCTCGCTGACGAAACCTTGAAAACGATCAAAGCGGGCGGCATGAAAGAGGTGCTCAATGAAGGCATCAACACCGGCGAAAAGGATTACTCGGCGCTGATCTCCAAGATCAAGCAGGCGGGCGCCGATCTCGTCTATTTCGGCGGGCTGTACACCGAAGGCGGCTTGATCGTGCGGCAGATGCGCGACCAGGGCGTCAAGGCGCCGCTGATGGGAGGTGACGGCATCACCTCGGACGAGTTTGCCTCGGTCGGCGGCCCCGGCGTGGAAGGCACGCTGATGACCTATGGGCCCGATCCACGCAACAAGCCGCAAGCCAAGGCCGTGGTAGCGGAATTCCGCGCCAAGAATTTCGAGCCGGAGGCCTATACGCTCTATAGCTACGCCGGCGTGCAGATCATCAAGCAGGCGGCGGAAGCGGCCAAGTCGGTCGACCCGAAGAAGGTCGCCGCCATGATGCATTCCGGCATGGCCTTCAAGACCGTGCTCGGCGACCTTGCCTATGACAAGAAGGGTGACATCACCAAGCTCGACTACGTGATGTACATCTGGAAGAAGGACCCGAGCGGCAAGATTACTTACGTTGAATGTCCGCCATCGGGCTGCGCTATGTAAGCGGCCCCGCTGCGCATCTCATAAGGTCGGAAAGCCCGCCCGCGCGGCGGGCTTTAATTTTCACCCAATCTTGCCCAGCACCGGAAACGTATCGAGCAGCCAGTAGCTCGCCTGGCTGACGGTCCCGGTCAGAAAGGCGATGCCGGTCAGCACCAACAAGCCGCCCATCGCCTTCTCGACCAAGCCGAGGTGGCTGCGGAAGCGGGCGAGGAACGCGGCAAAGGGTTCCACCGCCAGCGCCGCGATCAAAAACGGCACGCCGAGACCGAGCGAATAGACCGCGAGCATGCCGGCGCCCTTGGCCACCGTCGCCTCGGACGCCGCGACGGCGAGGATGGCGGCGAGGATCGGGCCAATACACGGCGTCCAGCCGAGCGCAAACGCAAGCCCCATCACATAAGCGCCCCACAGGCCGACCGGCTTCGCCACATCGAAGCGCTTCTCGCGCCGCAACCATGCGATCGGCGTCAGTCCGAGGAAGTGCAGACCCATCACGATGATGGCAATGCCGGCAAGCACCGCGAGCGCGCCCGAATAGGCGCGCACCACCGCGCCGATGGCGCTGGCGCTGGCGCCCAGCGCGACGAACACGGTGGAGAAACCGAGCACGAACAAAAACGCCGCAGCGACGGTTTCTCGCCGCACCCGCGGTTCGGTTTCGGCGTCGGCTAACCGTTCGAGCGAGGTGCCGGTGAGATAGACCAGATAGGGCGGCACCAGCGGCAGCACGCAGGGCGACAGAAAGCTCAGCATCCCCGCGGCCAGCACGGCAACGATGGTGACATTCGGCATGGCGCATCAATGCACCGACCGCGGTGGCGATTGCAAGGCGGCAGAGGCTAATATGCGGCATGCGCAACCTGATCACCGACGTCCCCGGGCTAAGAGTCGGCCATGCCGAAGATGCCCGGCTCGGCTCGGGCGCGACCGCCGTCATTTTCGACGAGCCCGCGGTCGCTTCGATCGATCTGCGCGGCGGCGGACCCGGCACGCGCGAAACCGCACTGCTCGACCCGGCGCAGACGGTGCAGGGCATCGATGCCATTGCGCTGTCCGGCGGCTCGGCTTTCGGGCTCGATGCCGCGTCCGGCGTGCAGGCGTGGCTGCGCGAGCAGGGCCGCGGCTTTGTCGTGCGCAGCGCGCGCGTTCCGATAGTGCCCGCGGCGATCCTGTTCGATCTGTTAAGCGGCGGCGACAAGGAGTGGGGGCGTTTTCCGCCCTATCGCGAGCTCGGCTACGCGGCGGCGGCCGGCGCGGCGACCGATTTCGCACTCGGCAGCGTCGGCGCCGGCACCGGCGCGACCACGGTCAATTGCAAGGGCGGCATCGGCTCCGCGTCGGCGCAAAGCCCGGACGGTTTTATCGTCGGCGCGCTGGCGGCCGTGAACGCCGCCGGCAGCGTCATTGTCGGCCGCGGTCCGTGGTTCTGGGCGGCGCCGTTCGAACAAAACGGCGAATATGGCGGGCGCGGTCTGCCGAACCGATTTCCTGCGCAAGCGTTCGATCCGCTCACCAAAGGCAACGCGCGCGAAAGCACCACGCTGGTCGTCGTGGCGACCGACGCCGTTTTAACCAAAGCGCAGGCGAAACGGCTCGCGGTGATGGCGCAATCCGGCCTGTCGCGCGCGATCTATCCGGTGCATAGCCCGCTCGATGGCGACGTGATGTTCGCGGCCTCGACCGGCCGCCGGGCGCTGGCAGATGCGACGCTCGGGCTCGCGGCGCTGGGGACGCTCGCCGCCAATGTCGTGGCCCGCGCCATCGCGCGGGGCGTTTTCGCGGCGACCGCGCTGTCCTGGCCCGGCGCGCTGGCGAGTTGGAAGGATCAATTCGGCCGTTAAGACAAGGGCTTCACGCCGAGTTCCGGCCGCCAATGTCAACCCTTGACGTGCCGCAGAAACCACAATCCGCATCTTTACGGCGGGGGCCCTTCGTTTTCGTTGACTCCCCCGCCGATTACGACTTCACTTCCCGGTCAACCGGTTGTCGGTTGTGGCGGAGGGTACGATGCGTGTCGTCGTCGTTGTCATTGCGGGATTGCTCACTCTTGGTCTCGCGGCGTTCGGGGTTACCGCAACGCAGAGTGCGTCCGGACCGGTCTCGCTGGTCGGTCTTGCCGCACATATCGTTTCACCCGCACCGAGTACGGCTGCGGCGCCGACGTCCGCGGCGATAGACCAAGTCGCCGCCCGCGGCACCCGCCATCCAGCCATTGTCGCAGAGCGCGCCATCCGGAACCGTCGTCGCCCAGAATGCGACGGCGTCCGTCGTCCCGCCCGCGGCCACGGCAGCGCCCGCGCCGCCGCCGGCAGCAGCCAGCGCCGAAAGCGCAGCTTTCAACACGACCATGCCGACGTGCAACAATCCCAACGCACTCGGCCTGTCGCGCATCGTCCAAATCGACACGACGGGCGGCCCCGCATTCGGCACCGAGCACTTCAAGCAATACGACTTCCTGCGCGACAAGGAGATCGTGTTCACGTTCGACGACGGCCCGTGGCCAGAGAACACGCCGATGGTGCTCAAGGCGTTGCAAGACAACTGCCTGCGGGCGACCTTCTTCGAGATCGGCGAGCACGCCACCTGGGCTCCTCAACTCTCCAAGGCGCTGGGCGAAGCCGGCATGACGGTCGGCAGCCACACCTGGTCGCACAAGGATCTGGCGAAGAACCCGTATGCCAGCGACATCGAGCAGGCCAAGCAAGAGATCGAAATGGGGGTGAGCGCCGTGCATATGGCGGTCAACGGACCGATCGCGCCGTTCTTCCGCTTCCCCGATCTGCAAATGCCGCCGGATTTGCTCGCCTATCTCGGCACGCGCAACATCGCGACCTTCTCGACCGACATCGACACCTTCGACTTCAAAATCCGCAAGCCGGAGGAAGTGATCAAATCGGTGATGACCAAGCTCGCCAAGTACGGCAAGGGTATCCTTCTGATGCATGATTTCCAGCATGCGACCGCGGAAGCGATGCCGGAGCTGCTGCGCCAGCTCAAGGCGGCGGGCTACAAGGTCGTGCATATGGTGCCGAAAGAGCCGGTGACGACGCTGGCAAAATACGACGACATGGTCCGCGCGCAGGACAAGTTCTCGTCCAGCAACAACACGCGGCCCGAGTCGAGCGTCGTCAAGACGATCAGCGAGTAGTATTCGCGGTCAGTGCACGAACCGTTCCGCCCCATAAGGTTTGGGGTCGCAGAACGGCGTCGCGCCGGTCATCATTTCGGCAACGAGCCGGCCGGTCGCCGGGCCGAGCGTCAAGCCCCAATGGGCGTGGCCGCAGGCGAGCCATAAGCCGTCGCCGCGCGGCGCGCGACCGATCACCGGACGGGAATCGGCAAAGCACGGACGCGCGCCGAGCCATGGCTGCGCCTCGACCGGCTGGCCGAGCGCAAACAGTTCGCGCGCCGCGGGCAATAGGCGGTCGAATTGCACCGGCGTCGGCGGCGCGTCGCGCGCGGCGAATTCGACGCCGGTCGTAAGGCGGATGCCCTGCTCCATCGGCGCCAGGCAATAGCCGTTCTCGGCATCGAGGACGGGTCGGCCGAGCGCAGCGTTGCCTTGGGCGCGGAAATGGCGGTGATAACCGCGTTTGACGGCAAAGGGCAGTTTTATGCCGAGCGGACCGAGCACGTCGGGCAACCAGGGACCCAGCGCGGCAACCACTTCGCCGGCATCGAGCGGCCCGGAAGCGGTGTCGACGCGCCAATGCGGATGTACGCGATGCAGCGTGCGCGCGTCGCCGGTAAACGACGACCCGCCGAGCGCGGCAAAGCGCGCCGCATAGGCGCGCGTCACGGCGAGCGGATCGCTCACGCTCACCGCGCCGGTCCAATGCACGGCATGCCGGAACACCGGCGCCAGCGAGGGCTCGAGTGAGCGCGCCGCATCGCGATCGAGCGGGACATTGGCGATGCCGAAGCTCGCGGCGAGATCAAGTTCGCGCGAAAGCGCCGCGAAGGCGCGGTCGCTGCGGTAAAGTTTCAGCCAGCCGGTGCGGCGGAAATATTTTGTCGCGTCGGACTCCGCGGCCAGCGCGTCGTGCTCGGCCACCGCCCGTGCAAACAGCGGCCGCATCAATTGCGCGGTTTCGACCAATCGCGCCGGCTGCGAGGCGGCGCGGAACGCGAGCAGCCACGGCGCGATCCGGGGCAGAAACGTCAGATGATAATTGGCGAGCGGCGAGCGTTTGAAGGCGACGCGCAACAGCGTCGCCCAGTCGGACGGAAATGCCGCCGGAAAGATGGTATTGCCCTCGATGACGCCGGCATTGCCATAGGACGTGCCCTCGCCCACGCCGGCGCGGTCGACGAGCGCCACCGAAAGCCCGCGCTTGGCGAGATGGACCGCGACCGAGGTGCCGACGATCCCGGCCCCCAGCACAATGACATCGGCGCGCGCCATGGAGCCTCCGCTCAAGTACGTTCACCGGGAATCTGGCGAGCCGAACGTGGCCCGGCAAGTGTATCGGCGCCGGTATTTGCGCGACGATTCCGGCGCGTTGCCCCCGCGGGGGTGGCGTGTTAGGCGAACAGCAAATGGCTCGCCCGCTGATCATTGCGCCGTCGATCCTCGCCGCCAATTTCGCGAAATTGGGGGAAGAAGTGCACGCGGTCGATGCCGCCGGCGCCGACTGGATCCACGTCGACGTGATGGACGGACATTTCGTACCCAATATTTCGATCGGGCCGGACATCGTCAAAGCGATCCGGCCGCACACCAAAAAGACCCTGGACGTTCACCTGATGATCGCGCCGTGCGATCCCTATCTCGAAGCCTTCGCCAAGGCGGGGTCCGACATCATTACCGTGCATGTCGAGGCCGGCCCGCACATCCACCGCTCGCTGCAGGCGATCCGCGCGCTCGGCAAGAAGGCCGGCGTGACCATGAATCCCGGCACGCCGGAAACCAGCGTCGAGCATGTCGTCGATCTGGTCGATCTCATCCTCGTCATGTCGGTCAATCCCGGCTTCGGCGGCCAAAAATTCATTCCCGATGCGCTCGACAAGGTGCGCAACTTGCGCGCCATGGCGGGTGCGCGCCCGATCGATATCGAAATCGACGGCGGCATCACGCCGGAAGTCGCGCCCGCGGCGGCGCGCGCGGGCGCCAACGCCTTTGTCGCCGGCTCCGCGGTGTTCAAAGACCGCACGCCGGATAGCTATCGCGCCAACATCGCCGCCATCCGCAACGCCGCGGCGCTGGCGCGCGGCGAAGCGGCTTAGAGCATGATCCCGAAAAGTGGATACCGGTTTTCGGAAAGATCATGCTCAAGAAAAAAGGCTAGTCGCGACCGAGTTGCGCTCGGCCGGCGCCGCGGATCAGCGATATTTTATGTGCACTGACGAAATATGCTTGCCGAAGTGACGATCGAGCCAGCCGAGGAACGACGACAGCAGCCGCGCTTCGTCGCCGTGGTCGGAGGATCTGATGCGGACGCTGACCGCATCCGCCGCGGCGGGCCGCAAATCGAGCGATCCCTTGTAACGCAGATGCGTCCACCGCGTGGCGCCGCGCGTCTTCGCACCGGCCCGGACAAATGTGCCGCGCCCGTTTTTGCGGATTTCGGCCTGTTTCTTGACCATCGCGCTGTAGAGCCCGGCGTCGCGACGCGGCATGATGTCAAGCAACTTCATGGCGGCCTCCCGTGATTCGCGGCATTGGTTTGAGCATCGCACGGTAGGGTGCAATTGTTGAGTATCGGCCGATCTGCTACAGCGCAGGCGTGCCGGCGAGGTGGCGATGATACCGCGTTATTCCAGGCCAGAAATGGCGGCGATCTGGTCGCCGGAGACGCGGTTTCGCATCTGGTTCGAGATCGAGGCGCATGCCGCCGACGCCATGGCCGAACTCGGTCTCATTCCCAAGGCGGCGGCAAAGAGAATCTGGGATAAAGGCAAAGCGGCAAAGTTCGACACCGCGCGGATCGAGGAGATCGAGCGCGAGGTCAAGCATGACGTCGTCGCCTTTCTCACCCATCTCGCCGAAATCATAGGCCCCGAGGCGCGATTCCTGCATCTCGGCATGACCTCCTCGGACGTGCTCGACACCTGCTTCAACGTGCAGCTGGTGCGCGCGGCCGATCTGCTCATTGCCGACGTGGATGAGCTGCAATCCGCGCTCGAGCGGCGCGCCCGCGAGTTCAAGCTCACCCCGACCATCGGCCGCTCGCACGGCATCCACGCCGAGCCGACCACGTTCGGGCTCAAACTCGCCGTCGCCTATGCCGAATTCTCGCGCGCCCTGCGGCGCCTGGAACTGGCGCGCAAGGAGGTTGCGACCTGCGCGATTTCAGGCGCGGTCGGCACCTTCGCGCAAGTCGATCCGCGCGTCGAAGCCTATGTGGCGGAAAAGCTGGAGCTTGCGGTCGAGCCGATTTCGACCCAGATCATTCCGCGCGACCGCCATGCCATGTATTTCGCAACGCTCGGCGTCGTCGCCGCCTCGATCGAGCGGTTGGCGACCGAATTCCGCCACTTGCAGCGCACCGAGGTTTTGGAAGCCGAGGAGTTCTTCTCCGAAGGCCAAAAAGGCTCCTCGGCGATGCCGCACAAGCGCAATCCGGTGCTGTCGGAGAACGTCGTCGGCCTTGCCCGCATGGTGCGCTCCTACGTCGTGCCGGCGCTGGAAAATGTCGCGCTTTGGCACGAACGCGACATTTCGCATTCGTCGGTCGAACGCATGATCGGCCCCGACGCGACGGTAACGCTCGATTTCGCGCTTCATCGCCTCGCCGGGATCGTCGATAAGCTCATCGTCTATCCCGACAACATGCGAAAGAACCTCGACCGCCTCGGCGGCCTCGTCCATTCGCAGCGCGTGCTTCTGGCGCTTACGCAAAAGGGCGTTGCGCGCGAGGACGCCTATCGTCTGGTTCAGCGCAACGCCATGAAAGCGTGGGCCGGCGGAGGCGATTTTCTCGCGCTGCTTAAGGCCGACCGGGACGTCCGCAAGCATTTGAGCGAAGCGGAGCTTGCGGCCAATTTCAATCTCGACTTCCACTTCGCCCAGGTCGACACCATCTTCCGCCGCGTCTTCGGTCGCGCCTGACGGCGTTAACCATGTTGTTCATCGGCGTTAGATAGCGGTTATTCGGCCCTTGCCGCGCTTGCCCGACTCGGTGGCCTGACGTAAAACTTCACGCAGCCGACGCAGGAGAGGGCCATGGGCCGTTTGGTGCGCAAGCCGACAAGGGCGGAAGCCGAGCCGCAACAGGCCGGTGGTTTCGACGTATTTCAAACCCGCGCGAGGCCGGCGGCGGCCGCTACTGTGGCCGGCGACGATTATCTCACGCGGATGGTGAAATACATCCCGGGCGAGGTCATCGGCTTCTCGATGCTGGTGAATGCCATCCTCGCACAGGCGATGGTCGCCGGGGGCGACAATGCCACGATGGCGGGTTTTCCGGTGACCGACATCGCGCTCGGCGCATTGATCGTCGGTTTGATTTTGACGCCGCTGTTCTGCTGGTACGTGCGCGAGGACGGCGACGCCTGGATCGTCAATGCCGTGGTGTCGACGATCGCCTTCCCGTTCTGGTCCTATCTGATGGGCGCCGTCGCCTTCACCAAATTCCATGACGGCAATCTGGCGGCGATCCTGATCCTGACCTTTACCGTCGTCAGCGGTCTTGTCGCGCCGATGCCGGCCCGGCCCAAGCGGCAAGCCCAGATAAGCGCGAATCCGAAAGAGGGGCCGCGCCTGGTCGAAAGCCTGACGGCTTAAAGGCAAGGCGCGAACCGGCGCAGGCCGCCCGCCGGTCGAGATATTGCAGACACCCGATTTCTCGTGTCATCAGTCGCGCGATGGCGGCCTGTAATACCATTCTGGTCTTCGATTCCGGCCTCGGCGGGCTGACCGTGTATCGCGAGATTGCGGCGGCGCGGCCGGGCGCCGATCTCCTTTATGTCGCCGACGACGCCGCGTTCCCCTATGGCGGGCTGGCGGAGCCCGTGCTGATTGCCCGCGTCGTCGATCTGATGGGAGAACTGATCGCGGCGCACCGGCCCGATCTGGTCGTCATCGCCTGCAACACCGCTTCGACCATCGCGCTGCCGCAGCTGCGGAGAAAATTCTCGGTGCCGTTTGTCGGCACCGTGCCGGCGATCAAACCGGCCTGCGTCGCCTCGGTGACAAGACGTGTATCCGTGCTCGGCACCGAGGCGACGGTAAGCCGCGAATATACCCGCGCGCTGATCCGCGATTACGCCTTGGATTGCGAGGTGACGCTGGTCGGCTCGACCAAACTTGCGGCCTATGCCGAGGCGGAACTTGCCGGCGCGCCGGCAGCCGACGACGCATTGCGCGCCGAGATTGCGCCCTGCTTTCGCGACAACGGCAAGCGGACCGACGTGATCGTGCTGGCTTGCACCCATTATCCGTTGCTGATCGAACGCTTGCGACAGCTCGCTCCGTGGCCGGTGAATTTTCTCGATCCGGCGCCCGCGATTGCGCGTCGCGTTACCGATCTTCTCGGCGCCGCGCCGGCAACGATGGACGCCGCCAAGACGCGCGCCATTTTCACGTCGGGTCGCGCGCCCCAAGCAGTCCTCACCCGCTTCGGCATCCGCGCGGGCGAACCGGCGCCGTCTTTGACCCGCTGACGGCTGCTCAATCGCGCGTCAGCCGCTGCAGTCAAATTCGGCTGAGTTTGACTTGTTCCTGAAGGCCACCGCGGCCACGCTTCAACAGCCGATGCCGGGGAACACTATTCGGGGATCAAGGAATATGAGCACTGCCGTCATAGCAGAACCGAGGGCTTGGTATCTGAACCGCTGGAACCAACTCATCCTTGGCGTGATCGCCATGATGACGATCTCCAGCCCGCAATATGTGTGGACGCTGTTCACCGGGCCGCTCAATCAGAAGCTCGGCACCACGCTCGCCGAATTGCAGTGGACTTTTTCGTTGCTGATCATCCTGCAGACCTGGTGCTCGCCGCTGCAGGCCTACTTGGTCGACCGTTTCGGGCCGCGACTCTTGATCTCGGTAGGCGCCCTCATGTCGGGCGGCGGCTGGGTGTTGTCGAGCTACGTCGACAATATCTGGGCGCTCTATTTCACCTATGGCGTGATCTGCGGCTTCGGTACCGGCATCATCTATGTCGGCATCATCGGGTTGATGGTGCGCTGGTTCCCCGATCGACGCGGGCTTGCGACCGGACTTGCCGCCGCCGGTTACGGTTTCGGCGCAATCTTCACCAGCTTTCCGATCGACAGCATGATCAGGAGTTCGGGCTATGCCCACACGCTGGTCGTATGGGGCATCATCCAGGGGATTATCGGTATCGTCGTCGCGCAGGGACTGCGTATGCCGCCGGACGGCTGGCTGCCCGCGGGCTACTCGGCGTCGGCGGCTACGACGACGCAGGCAAAACGCAGCTACTCGCCCCGCGAGATGCTGCAAAATCCGATTTTCTGGCTGTTGTTCGTCATGATGAGCATGATGTCGACCAGCGGACTGCATGGTCGTCTCCAATGTCGGGCCGTTCGCGAACGAATACAAAGTCTCGCAGGCGCTGGTGCTCGGGATGGCGGCGCTGCCGCTATCTCTGACGCTGTCGCGCTTCACCAACGGTCTGACGCGGCCATTCTTCGGCTGGGTTTCCGACCACATTGGACGCGAGACGACGATGGCGCTCGCTTTCTCGCTTGAATGCGTCGCCATCCTCGTCCTGTTCGCCTTCATCGACCAGCCTGCGCTATTCGTGGTGCTGACCGGCCTCGTTTTCTTCGGCTGGGGCGAGATTTTCTCGCTGTTTCCCTCGACGCTGACCGATACGTTCGGGTCGAAATTCGCGGCGACGAATTACGGCTTTCTCTATATCGCGCAGGGCGTGGGCTCGATCCTCGGCGGCCCGGCGGCGGCCTTTCTCAAGCAATCGACCGGAAGCTGGACCGCGGTGTTTATCGTCGTCGCGGCCCTCGACGCGGTGA
Organism: uncultured Alphaproteobacteria bacterium; assembly: GCA_963823225.1. Taxonomy (GTDB): domain Bacteria; phylum Pseudomonadota; class Alphaproteobacteria; order Rhizobiales; family Xanthobacteraceae; genus BOG-931. The sequence continues at coordinate 1,707,859 of CAWGKM010000003.1, forward strand.
CTGCGCTGCTCGCGATCACGGCGCTGCGATCGATGCGGCAGCGACACTTGGCGAAAGCCTAGACGCTTCGCGCGGGCGGTTTGACACTGCAGGGGTTTCCCCCTAGAAACCGCGCACTTCGCGGGCCCGATAGTGCTGATCATTGGGGCCCGCGCGGTGTTTCGCGACCCGCGGTTTTAAGCCGGCGCTTCGGCTCTATAAACCTGTCGGTCTCCCCCTCGCTACCCTCCCCCGCTCGCGGGGGAGCGTAGGGACGGGGTTGGACAGAGGAGGGCGCGATCCTCGATCGTGATCACAACAGCGAGGACGCGAATGACCAAGCGCCACCAGGCGAAGTACAAGATCGACCGGCGAATGGGCCAGAACATCTGGGGCCGGCCGAAGTCACCGATCAACAAACGCGAATACGGCCCCGGCCAGCACGGCCAACGCCGCAAAGGCAAGCTGTCGGATTACGGCGTGCAATTGCGCGCCAAGCAGAAGCTCAAGGGCTACTATGCCAACATGTCGGAACGCCATTTCCACGGCATCTACGACGAGGCGCGGCGGTTGAAGGGCGATACCGGCGCGCACATGATCGGGCTCCTTGAGCGCCGGCTCGATACCGTGATCTATCGCGCCAAATTCGTGCCCACCGTTTTTGCCGCGCGCCAGTTCATCAGCCACGGCCATATCAAGGTGAACGGCAAGCGCGTCACCATCCCCAGCTTCCGGGTCAAAGTCGGCGACACGGTCGAGGTCAAGGACAAATCGAAACAGCTCGCGCTGGTACTCGAAGCCAATGCACTCGCCGAGCGCGACGTGCCCGACTATATCGAGGTCGACCACACGAAGATGACGGCGAAGCTCAGCCGCGTGCCGACGCCGACCGACGTGCCCTACCCGGTGGTGATGGAGCCACACTTGGTGGTTGAATATTACTCGCGCTGAGTTGGCGCTATTTATCCCCAGCCTCGCGGGCGCGATCTGCCGGTAATTGCAGCAAAACCGGCCGATATTGGCGCGTTTTGCGGCACGCCACTTGAAAACTTGTCCATTTGCGTTACGCTAACGCGGTAAATAGTAGCAATTTCCGTTGTTTGCGTTGGTGCGTATTCGGCTGGGCTTCTCAGGCAATCTGAAAAGGGAGAACGCACATGCATGGGTTTCAGAGTGTCAAGAACTGGATCGGAGCGTTGACGGACATAGGCCTGATGCTGCTGGCGCTGGCTATCGTCGCGGCGCTTCTCGTCGGTTCCAACTTGCCGTTCTTCGGCAATGTCATCGGCAACATCATGGCGCTCGTTAAGTCGCTCGGTGATGGCGGCCTCGTTGGCTTGATCACATTGGGCGTCATCATCTGGCTGTTTTCGGAACGGAAGCTGTCCTGAGCCGCAGGCGCGACTCAAGCACACGACACGCGAGACCGAGACAACGTTGGGTGGCGAGCGAGCTGCCACCCAACGCTTCAAGCATGCTCCTTAGGAGCCGTGCAATGCTGGATTATTTAGAAAAGGCCAAGCAGTACCTTTGGGCGTTCGTCGAAGTCGGCTTTCTAGCGGTCCTATCGATCATTCTGCTTTATTTGATCCTGGGGCAGAACTCCGGCGTATTCGTCTCCGGTGTCGCGGACAATGTGCTGAAATTCAGCGCCGCAATCCCGACGCAAAGCCTGGTCGGATTGGCCATCGTGCTGGCGCTGGTCTTCCTGATCGCTAAAAAGATGCGATAACCTCTTAGGCCAAAGCACGGACGCGGCCAGCAGGCGCGGTTACGTTTGGGCGTTTTCCTTCACCGCGATGCCCTTGTCTTTCAACAGCGATTGCAGCTCGCCGGCCTGGAACATTTCGCGCACAATATCGCAGCCGCCGACGAACTCGCCCTTAACGTAAAGCTGCGGAATGGTGGGCCAGTTGGAATAGGATTTGATCCCGCCGCGCAGATCGGCGTTTTCCAGCACGTTCAGCCCCTTATAGGCGACGCCCAGGTAATCGAGGATTTGCACCACCTGGCCGGAGAATCCGCACATCGGGAATTGCGGCGTGCCCTTCATGAACAGCACGACCTCGTTGGCCTTGACCTCATTATCGATGAATTGCTCGATAGACATCGAAATCACCCTTGCCAGTCAGCGGCGCCGCGGGCAGTCCCCCGCGCCGAATGTTGCCGTCCGCCCGGCAATATATGTACCGCAAAACGCCGGCAAAGCCCATGCCGTGTCGTCATGCCCAAATTAAGCGAATTTCATCGCGAAGTTTCGGCTGCCGGCGCGGTCGTCGAGGGAAGAAAGTTCCAAGCGGCAGCGCGGCAATAGAACGGGCGCCGGTCATCGGGCGAGCGGCGGCTAGCGCTCCGGCGTGCCGGTCTGCAACGCCAGCGCGTGCAGCCGGCCGCCCATCTCGCCTTTCAGCGCCTCATAGACGATCTGGTGCTGCTGGACCCGGGATTTGCCGCGGAACGACTCGGCAATGACGGTCGCGGCGTAATGATCGCCGTCGCCGGCGAGATCGCGGATCGTCACCTCGGCATCCGGGATGCGTGCCCGGATCAATCGTTCGATGTCGCCCGCAGCCATGGCCATGGCGCGCTTCATCCGTTGACTTCGGCCCTCGGCGCCGCCGCTGCGGCCGAAACTTGCGCCAAAATTGCGCAAGCTTGCGACCACAATGGGGCGCTCGCCGCCAAGCGTCAATGCGCCGCCTCCGCTTCAGACCGCGCCGGCCATATAGGCCGGCAGCCAGGCCTCAAAGCGGCGCTTGAGTTCGCCGACCGGCAGCGGGCGTTCGCCGGTAAGCGCGAGCACGGCGCCGCCGGTAGTGCCCAGCCGAACCAGCGGCACCGCGGCCGCCTTGGCCCGTTGCGCGACGGCATCGGCATTCTTCGCCGTGACGACATAGCGGGCCTGATCTTCCCCGAACCAGAAGGCGTGGCTGGGCAGCTGCGACGGCGCTTCCAGCACCGCGCCGATGCCGGACGCCACCGCCATTTCGGCAAGCGCGATAAGCAGACCGCCGTCCGATATATCGTGCACTGCCGTTACCAGGCCGTCGCGGATAAGATCGCGCACGAAATCGCCATGGCGGCCTTCGGCGGCGAGGTCGACCGGCGGCGGCGCACCCTCTTCGCGGCCGCAAATATCGCGCAGATAAAGCGATCGGCCGAGCCAGCCGCTGGTTTTGCCGATCAGGAGGATCACCTCGCCTTCGGCCTTGAACGCCAACGTCATCGATTTGGTGAAGTCGTCGATGAGTCCGACGCCGCCGATGGTCGGCGTCGGCAGGATCGCTTTGCCGTTGGTCTCGTTATAGAGCGAGACATTGCCCGACACGACCGGGAAGTCGAGCGCGCGGCAGGCTTCCGCGATGCCGCGCACGCAGCCGACGAACTGACCCATGATTTCCGGCCGCTCGGGACTGCCGAAATTGAGATTATCGGTGAGCGCCAGCGGCCGCGCGCCGACCGCAGTGAGATTGCGCCAGGCCTCGGCGACCGCCTGCTTGCCGCCCACGAACGAATCGGCTTCGCAATAGCGCGGCGTGACGTCGGCCGTCAGCGCCAGCGCCTTCGGGCCTTCGTTGACGCGGACCACGGCGGCATCGCCGCCCGGCCGCTGCACCGTATTGCCGAGAATGATGTGGTCGTATTGCTCCCACACCCAACGCTTGGAGCACAGATCCGCCGACCCGATCAGTTTCTCCAGCGCATCGGCAATGCCCATTGGCGGCTCGACCGCAGCCGCGTCGATGACCGGCTGCCTTTTGTTCTCGACGAAGTGGCGACGATAGAGCGGCGCTTCGTCGCCAAGCTCCTTGATCGGCAGGTTCGCCATCACCGCGCCGCCATGATGGACGATGAAGCGTTTGGTCGGCGTCGTCTCGCCGACGATCGCGAAGTCGAGCCCCCATTTGCGAAAGATCGCCTCGGCTTCCTTTTCCTTTTCGGGTTTGAGCACCATGAGCATGCGTTCCTGGCTTTCCGAGAGCATCATCTCGTAGGCGCTCATGCCGGTTTCGCGGCACGGCACTTTGTCGAGGTTCAGCGTCACGCCGAGATCGCCCTTGGCGCCCATTTCGACGGCGGAACAGGTCAGCCCCGCGGCGCCCATATCCTGAATGGCGATGACGCAGCCCTTGGCCATGATTTCGAGGCAGGCTTCGAGCAATAGCTTTTCCGCGAACGGATCGCCGACCTGCACGGTCGGACGCTTTTCCTCGGCATCGGCGCCGAACTCCGCGCTCGCCATGGTGGCGCCGTGGATGCCGTCGCGGCCGGTCTTGGAGCCGAGATAAACGATCGGCATGCCGACTCCGGTCGCCTTGGCGTAAAAAATCTTGTCCTTCTCGGCAAGCCCGACCGCCATGGCATTGACCAGGCAATTGCCGTCATAGCGGCGGTCAAAGCGCACTTCGCCGCCGACGGTGGGCACGCCGAAGGAATTGCCGTAGCCGCCGATGCCGGCAACGACGCCGGCAACGAGTGATCGCGTCTTGGGATTTTTCGGATCGCCGAAAGAAAGCGCATTGAGGCAGGCGATCGGCCGCGCCCCCATGGTGAATACGTCGCGCAGAATACCGCCGACGCCGGTCGCCGCGCCTTGGTACGGCTCGATATAGCTCGGATGGTTATGGCTCTCCATCTTGAACACGACGGCAAGCCCGTCGCCGATATCGATGACGCCGGCGTTTTCGCCCGGTCCCTGGATAACCCACGGCGCCTTGGTCGGCAGCGTGCGCAAATGGATTTTCGAAGACTTATACGAGCAGTGTTCGTTCCACATCGCCGAGAAAATGCCGAGCTCGGTAAAACTCGGCGCGCGGCCGATCAGCTTGAGGATGCGCTCGTACTCGTCCGGCTTGAGGCCGTGCTCGGCAATCAGTTTGGGCGTGACGGCGGGTTCGTTGGATATCACGAGCATTATTTAATCCGCCAGCGCAGCAATCTCATCCGTCATGGCCGGGCCTGTCCCGGCCATCCACGTCTTAATTTGAGCATGAAAGACGTGGATGCCCGGCATATGGCCGGGCATGACGACATCGGTCACGCCGCCAGCTTGAAGTGATCCACAAGCCCCGCGAACAAGCCGCGGCCGTCGGTGCGCCCCATCGAGGCTTCGACGTGGTCTTCCGGATGCGGCATCATGCCGAGCACGTTGCCGGCCTCGTTGATGATGCCGGCAATGGCGTTCATGGCGCCGTTGTGGTTCCAGTTCGGGTCCACCATGCCGTCCGGCGAGGCGTAGCGAAACAGTACCCTGCCCTCGCCTTCGAGCCGCGCAATGGTTTCGCCGTCGGCGATGTAGTTGCCCTCGCCATGCGCCACCGGCACGCGGATCACCTGGCCGGCATTGTAACCGCGGGTGAAAGCCGTATCGGAACGCTCGACGCGCAGATAGACGTCGCGGCAGATGAAGCGAAGCTGCGCGTTGCGCATCAGCACGCCCGGCAACAGCCCGGCCTCGCAGGCGATCTGGAAGCCGTTGCAAACCGCGAGCACGAGTCCGCCTTTGGCGGCAAACGCCCGCACCGCATCCATGATCGGTGCGCGCGCCGCGATCGCGCCGCAGCGCAGATAATCGCCATAGGCGAAGCCGCCGGGGATGACCACAAGATCCGTTCCGGCCGGCAATTGCGTCTCGGCGTACCAGACTATCGCCGGTTCGCGCCCGGAAATCAGCCGCAACGCGCGCGCCATGTCGCGCTCGCGATTGATGCCGGGGAAGATGACGATGGCCGACTTCATCCCGTCACCTCGATCCGGTAGTTTTCGATCACGGTGTTGGCGAGGAGCTTCTCCGCCGCATTCTTCAGCGCCGCCTCGGCGCCGGCACGGTCGGCGCCCTCGATTTCGATGTCGAAGACCTTGCCCTGGCGCACGCTCGCGACCCCGCCGACGCCGAGCGATCTCAGCGCGCCTTCGATGGCCTTGCCCTGCGGATCGAGAATGCCGGATTTCAACGTGACGGTGACGCGGGCTTTCATAGCCTCTTCAATAGGTATGAATTGCAACGCCCGCAACCGCCAGCGGGCGGTGGCGGTGGGCGCTGGCGGGCGCCAGCGCTTCAACCCTTGACCAGGATCGGTCCGGTGCCCTGGGGCCGCTCGCCCTCGCTCATGATGCCGAGCCGCTTGGCGACCTCGGTATAGGCCTCCAACAGCCCGCCGAGGTCGCGGCGGAAGCGGTCCTTGTCGAGCTTCTCGTTCGACTTGATGTCCCACAGCCGGCAGGAGTCCGGGGAAATCTCGTCGGCGACCACGATCCGCATCAGATCGTTTTCCCACAGCCGGCCGGTCTCCATCTTGAAATCGACCAGGCGGATGCCGACGCCGAGAAACAGTCCGGAGAGGAAATCGTTGACGCGGATCGCGAGCGACATGATGTCGTCGATTTCCTGCGGCGTCGCCCAGCCGAACGCGGTGATGTGCTCCTCCGACACCATCGGATCGTTGAGCTGGTCGTTCTTGTAATAGAACTCGATGATCGAGCGCGGCAGTTGCGTGCCCTCTTCGATGCCGAGGCGCTGCGACAGCGATCCGGCGGCGATATTGCGCACCACCACTTCAAGCGGGATGATTTCGACCTCGCGGATCAATTGCTCGCGCATATTGAGCCGGCGGATGAAGTGGGTGGGAACGCCGATGTCGTTTAAGTGCTGGAAGACGTATTCGGAGATCCGGTTGTTGAGGACCCCCTTGCCTTCGATCACCTGATGCTTTTTCGCATTGAAGGCGGTCGCGTCGTCCTTGAAGTGCTGAATCAGCGTTCCGGGCTCGGGTCCCTCATAGAGGATCTTCGCCTTGCCTTCGTAAATGCGGCGACGGCGGCTCATCGGAGTGTACCGGGGTTTGGTGAAATCCATGGGAATGCCGTGGCTCCATTGGGGGTGTCGAGATCCGCGGCGGCGGTGGCGGGCGGCGACTCAACTCAGCGGCCCCTCCGCAACACGAAAGCTAGCCGAAGGTGAAGCGGAGTACAATCGACATAGACCCGCGCGGGCTCGACCGCAACGCCGATCTTGCGAGCCGCTGGCCGTTGCCTTGACGAGGCACCGCCGATATGCAAGGCGGCAGGCGATTTGCGGTGTTCCACGCGCGCCAAGGCAAAACCAAGGCAAGCACATGACCACGTTCGACAAGCGCGAAGAAGCCTTCGAACAGCAGTTCGCGCACGATGAGGAACTGAAGTTCAAAGCGACCGCGCGGCGCAATAAGCTGCTTGGGCTGTGGGCGGCGGAAAAACTCGGTCTGACCGGCGCCGAAGCCGACAGCTACGCGCTCGCCGTGGTCATGGTCGATTTCGAGCAGCAGGGCGAGCAGGACGTCGCGCGCAAGATCCGCAAGGATTTCGACGCCAAGGGCGTTAACCAGTCCGATCACCAGATCGCCCGCACCATGACCGAGCTGATGGCAAAGGCCATTGCCGACATCAAAGCCGGCCGCTAACGGCGATCACAAGATAGCGATGAAAGAATAACGAGCACCATGGCCATTCCCGCCTTCACTCTCGCCCAGCGGCTGCGTTCCGGAGAGACGGTGTATTCCGGCTGGTGCGGCCTGCCCTACCCGATCGTCGCCGAGACCATCGGCCGCGACGGCTTCCCCGCGGTCACGCTCGACGGCCAGCACGGGCTATGGGACCTCAATGCCATCCTCGCCGCCATCGCGGCAGTCCGCCAAGGCGGCGCGGCGCCGATCGTGCGGGTGCCGGTCGGCGATTTCGCCACGGTGAGCCGCGTGCTCGATTTCGGCGCCGAAGGCATAATCGCGCCGATGATCAATACCCCGGCCGACGCGCGCGCGCTTGCGGCGGCGGCGAAATATCCGCCGATCGGCGAGCGCAGCTGGGGGCCGCATCGCGCCACCACGCTGGCCGGGCTTGCCGACCAGTCGGTCTACCTGCGCGAGGCCAACGATCTCGTGGTCACGCTCGCCATGATCGAGACCCGCACCGCGCTGAAAAACCTCGACGCGATCGTGGACACCCCCGGCGTCGACGGGCTGTTCCTCGGCCCGTCCGATCTTTCGATCGCGCTGTCGGACGGCAAGGCGCTCGACCCGCTGTCGAAGGACGTCGATCGCGAGCTCGACCGCATCCTCGCCGCCGCGCAACGGACGAAAAAAATTCCCGGCGCCTATTGCCATTCGGCCGAGCGCGCCGCAGCGCTCGCCAAGCGCGGCGTAAAATTCCTCGCGGTGTCGAGCGATCTCGCCATGCTGCGCGCGGGCGCGGCGGCGGCGCTCAAAGCGCTCAAGAGCTGACGAGCCGCCGCAGCCGATCGAGCACGCCCGCGAGGTCGGCCTCGATATCGGCGGCCGCTACCTCGACGATCGCGTAATCGCGTTCGGCAAGCCAGGCGCGCTTTTCCGCACGCGTCTTGGCGGCGGCCGCGCCCTCGTCCGCCGGCACCAGATCGACGACGAGCCGCAGCGGAAACGAGACGAAGTCGCAGATATGCTGCCCGACCGGGGTCTGGCGCTTAAAACCGCGGCCGGCGAAGCGGCGGTCATTGACCAAAGCCTGCCACAATGTCCGCTCAGCTTCCGTCGGATTGCGGCGCAGCAGCCGCGCCAGGCCGCGCACCGGTCCGCGCTCTTTCGGCACGCGGCCGTAGCCGTGCTCGGCCAGCAGCGTGCGCAGCATTTCGGCTTCCGCGCCGTCGAGTACGCCGCCGCGCGCCGGGCCTTTGCGTCCTTCCGCGATCGCCATGATCACGCCGTGCAGCGTCTGAATATCCTGTTGCGTGGGCTGCATACGGGTAAAAATGTTGCGCAAATTGATTTGCATGGCTTCGCGCTTGTCGGGGGGCCGAAAAAATTCGACCTTCTCCAATTCGCGTTCGAGCTGGGCGAAGAACGCAAGCAGCTGCTGTTTTGGCGCAGCCGGCGATTTTTCCGGCATGGCGAAAGGCAGAGCGCCGTTGGCAAGCTTGAACCATTCGTAGGCCGCGATCGCTACGGCCTGCGCCAGATTGAGCGAGGCAAATGCCGGATTAACCGGCAGAGTGACGATGCGGTCGGCCAGCGCCACCTCGTCGTTTTCGAGGCCATTGCGCTCGCGGCCGAAGACAATGGCGACGGTCGCGCCGGCGGCGATGCGCGACGCCATTTCCCTGGCCGCCTCTGCCGCCCCGATGACCGGCTTCGCCTGGTCGTGGGCGCGGGCAGTCGTGGCGAGGACGAAGCTGCAATCCGCGATGGCATCCGCAAGGGTGTGGTAAAGTTCGGCGCCGTCGAGGATGCGGTCGGCGCCGGCCGCCATCATGCGCGCTTTGGCATTGGGCCAGGCTTGCCGCGGCTTGACGAGGCGCAGCCGCGCCAGCCCGAAATTCGCCATGGCGCGGGCGGCGGCGCCGATATTTTCGCCAAGCTGCGGCTCGACCAGGACGATAACCGGCCCCGGCGGCGCGCGCCAATCCTTGGTCCTGTCGGTTCCGGCACCGGGCATCGGGGCAGTCCGACCCTGAAGCAGCATCGATGGCCTCAGGTCGTACTGCGGGCTCGAAGAAAAGCAATCCTCTGCTAGCGGGCCTGCGTCGTCAGGAAACTAGCCCTCTGGTTCTTGCTGGCCGATCGGCGGTGAGCAAGCGCGGGCATTGCCGAGGCTGATTTGGGAACCAAATCAGCCAGAATGTAGCCACTGTCGGTGAGGCGTTTCCAATCATCGGCTTTGAGACACCCGGTCGTGGCGAGGTCCCGTGGGTAGTAGGAACGGAACAGTACGAGATGGGCGTAAAGGCCAAGGCTCGCAGCATCGCGATCGTGTTGCAGTGCTGTCAAGAGCTCGCCGCGGAACGCTGTGCAAAAATCGTTGAGGACGCTCGCCTGCGACAAATCGCGAGTATAGAAACCGGCCGCGTTCAGCATGTCTTGCCACTTGTCGTGGGTAGACACGAGATCAATCTGCTGAGGTACGAGATCGATCTGGTAGGTGATGTCGTTGAAGTTACCGTTGCTGTGCTCAAAGGCAATAAGCTGTGGCCTGGCCGTTCGAGTCATTCTGATCCACTCTTTCCTACCACTATTCTGCGTATTGCCGACAAAACTCGCTCCCGTCACATACTTGCCCGGTTCTCTATTATCCCACGCGCCAATCTCCGCCGCCGCTCTCGGTTCGGGTGTATCTTGAGCTTCGAGGTCCTTTTGACCGACGCGCTTTGTTACGAAAAAGGACGCTACACCGACTATCGCCGCTCCCGCCACTGAGCCAACCGTCCCGCCTCTCGCCCCACCGAATTCGGCACCCTTCCGCGCGCCGGCTAGGGCCGCGCTTATTCTGTCGTCCCAATCATCTATGATTTTAATCTTGATAGTGACCTTTGCCGCCTCAGAGCTGCGAATACCCGCGACGTTTAAATTTTCACAGAGGGCTATCGCATCAAACGTGTTTGCTTGTTCAAGAATTGGCCGGTCAATAATGTTGACTCGCGAACCCGTGCGAAATTCAATCGATGCCCTTATTAGCACTAATCGATCCCTGACGCGCGCGAAATATTGATTAATCCAATCACGGACCGAGCTCTCAACGGATTCATCACCGTTGCAGATATTCTCGATCGCTAGATCATAATAGCGCTCCACGCCTCGTCGGCTGGACTTCGTCTCGCGATGCGAATCCTGGAACGCGGCTTTCAAATCATCCAGGCGGTTTTGCGCGGTCGTGAAAGGCTGCGCGTGACAGTCGCCAACACAACCAAGTAGAACAAGCGTTGCTACCAAAAAGCTGAAATAATTGCGCATGGCACCCCCCGCGTGCAAGAAGGATACAGGCTAATAACCGGTTGTAAATAGCGTCGCTGCTTTTAGTTGTAGATTTCGAGCATTTCGTGGGCCCACCCGCCGCGGCGGCGGGTCGGCTTCCGCGCCTGCCGCGCGAATGCTATAGCGACGCCGCCGGTGCGGCGGGGGCGCCTTTCTCAACGCGCGCCTGATCCGCCGCCTCCATCCGCTCCGCGTTGAAAAAATCTCAATTCAAAGGACTTCATTCACATGGCGAAAATCAAAGTGGCCAATCCGGTGGTCGAGATGGACGGCGACGAGATGACCCGGATCATCTGGCAATACATCAAGGACAAGCTGATCCATCCCTATCTCGACATCAAGCTTCTGTATTTCGATCTCGGCATCCACAAGCGCGACGAGACGCGCGACCAGATCACCATCGACGCGGCGGAAGCCACCAAAAAGGTCGGCGTCGCGGTCAAATGCGCGACCATCACGCCGGACGAGGCGCGGGTGAAGGAGTTCAACCTCCACGAAATGTATCGCTCGCCGAACGGCACCATCCGCAACATCCTCGGCGGCGTCATCTTCCGCGAGCCGATCATCTGCAAGAACGTGCCGCGGCTGGTGCCGGGCTGGACCAAGCCGATCATCATCGGCCGCCATGCCTATGGCGACCAGTACCGCTGCACCGACTTCCTCGTGCCCGGCAAGGGCAAGCTCTATCTCTCCTTCGTCGGCGACGACGGCAAGGAGATCAAGCGCGAAGTGTTCCAGTTCCCCGGCCCGGGCGTCGCCATGGCGATGTACAACCTCGACAATTCGATCCGCGATTTCGCCCGCGCCTCGATGAACTTTGCGCTCGACCGCGGCTATCCGCTTTATCTGTCGACCAAGAACACCATCGTCAAAGTCTATGACGGGCGCTTCAAGGACATCTTCCAGGACATCTTCGACCGCGAGTTCAAGGATAAATTCGCGGCAAAAAAGCTCACTTACGAGCACCGGCTGATCGACGACATGGTCGCGGCGGCGCTCAAATGGTCGGGCGGCTACGTCTGGGCGTGCAAGAATTACGACGGCGACGTGCAGTCGGACACTGTGGCGCAGGGCTACGGCTCGCTCGGCCTGATGACCTCGGTGCTCACCACGCCGGACGGCAAGATCGTCGAGGCCGAGGCCGCCCACGGCACAGTGACCCGGCATTTCCGCGAACACCAGAAGGGCCGCGAAACCTCGACCAACTCCATCGCCTCGATCTTTGCCTGGACGCGCGGGCTTAACCACCGCGCCAAGCTCGACAACAACGTCGAGCTTGCCAAATTCGCCGCGACGCTGGAGCGGGTCACCGTCAGCACCGTGGAATCCGGATTTATGACCAAGGACCTGGCATCGCTCATCGGTCCCAACCAGAAGTGGCTCACCACCACCGGCTATCTCGACAAGGTCAGTGCCAATCTGAAGGCCGCGATGGCTTGATCGTCTTCGCGCGGCAGGCGGGCGCCGCCGGGCTAACGGTCCGGCGGCGCGAGCCGTCTTAAAATTCCTTGCCGATCAGACGGTCGATCGCGCAACGCCCGGCGCAGCGGAAGAAGATTGCGGCATAGACGACCAACAGCACCAGCGGATATTCGTAGCCGCCGTGCGGATTGCCGAACACGTAGCCATTGCCCGAATGCCAGCCGGTAATGACGATGAATTCGATCGTAAGCATCAGCGCGATCGGCCGCGTCAGAAAGCCTATGGCCAACGCCGCGCCGCCGAAGCATTCCAGAATGGCGATCAGGTAGGCCCAGGCCACCGGCACCGGCAAACCGAGCACCGTCACCACGTGATCCGCCAAACCTTGAACGCCGGTGACGAACAGCTTGTAGTAGCCGTGATAAATGAGGATGGCGCCGGCAATGAAGCGGATGATGGCGTAGCTATAGGGCGCGACGCTCCGATAGAGCCCCGCCAGCCCCGGAATAATCAGTCGCGTCGAGTTCGATCTGTCCTTCCCGGTTTCCGGTCATTGCCATTGGTTGTTGCTCCGCTCACGTGCCCCTTGGGGCGGTCGCTGACGGCCACATTGCCGCATCGCGCCGCAAGGGCAAGCCGCATTTGTGCGTGGCTGATAATTGGAACGCGCAGGCCTATCTAAACGTCATGGTAAAATCGAGCGAAATGCCGGGTAGCGAACCGCGCCGGCAACTGATCTCGTTGGGAACGGTCGTCCTTGTCGTGGCGCTGTTCGGGATTTTGGCGGCGTCCGTTTGGTTTGCCGCGCGCGCCTGGATGTCGGTCCAGGGTCCGCCAATGCCGACGACCGGCTACGTCGCCATGACGCTCGGCGTCGTGTTCTCGCTTCTGGTCGGCTTCGCGCTGATGACGCTCTTGTTCTATTCGAGCCGCCACGGTTACGACGAGCAGGTCCACGATCAGTCGTATCCGCCCGACAACCATCGCGACTGAGGACCGCCAGGCGGGATAAGCCCCGTCACGGCGGTGTTGAACGCGGCCCGGCATTTGTCTAGCGTGCGGCGATCGGCGCAGCGCCGGCCGACAACGGGACGACCACCATGACACGGACCATCCGATTGCAAAGCGACAGTAACGCGCACGACCGCCCGTGGCGCGTCGCCGTCGAGCAAGGCTTTTTCGCCGCCGAAGGCCTCGATGTCGAATACCACGAGGATAATCCGAAAGGCGCGGCCGGACGCGTCGCCGACTTTTCCAGGCGCTGGAAGGAGACGCAACTCCAGCATGGCGCGCTCGATGTCTACCCGGTCTGCGAATGGGGCGCGATCGAGCGCGTGCAGGCGCTCGGCGGCGGCAAAATTATCGGGCTCGATACCACGGTGCGCACCGGCGCGTTGATGGTGCGCAAGGATTCGAAAATCGCCTCGTTGAGCGAATTGCGCAACGTGCCGATCGCGGTCACCTGGCATGCCGGCACATTCTACGCCGCAATCGAGGCGCTGGAGGCAGCCGGGGTTCCGTTCGAACAGATCACGCTCGTTCACGCCAACGACCGGCTCGAGGCGCTGTTAAGCGGAACGACCGAAGCCGCCGCTCTCATGGAACCGCTGGTCAGCCGCGCGCTCGCGGCCGGCGCGCGCAAAATCGCCGACCTGCGCTGGCGCGGCGGCATCGTTGCCGGCGACGGCGTCGATGACGACACCGCGGCAAAATTGCGCCGCGCGCTCAATCGCGCCATCGAGTGGCTGCGCGAGAACGACGCGCGTTCGCGCGCCGAGCTGTTGCGCGACCTCGCGCCGGAACAGCGCGCGGCGGGGCTGATGCCGGAACTGGTGGGGGTCACGACCTACCAGCCTGAGGAATTTAAGGAGAAGGTGGACTGGATGGTCGACCGCGGTTTTCTCAAAGCGGCGCCCAAATACGACGACGTCGTGCGCAGCAAATAGCGAATAGCAAGTATTTCCCTGCCGCTTGGCGATGTCCGGTGCGCCGCCGGTGCGCCGCCGGCGGGCTCGCGCAGGCTTTTCCGCGACGCCCATAACCGCGCCTAACTAGTTCATAAGACGAAAGAATTGACCTCAAGCCACGATCGGCCCCTAGAATTTGTGGCAATTTTCAGGCGTCGATCAACCGGATTTGAACTTTTCTCCCTTAGAACGCGTTCCCACTACAGCGCGACTAACGGAAGAGAGCGGACGGCAATGTCCGCCCCTCCTCCAGGTCAACCGAATGTGCGGGAAGTCCAACCCGCACGCGCATCAGGGACGTCAGCCATGATCGACCTCAACAAGCTAGCCGGCCGGAGCGCGCTTTTCGCGCTCGTCGCCGCTACCGCCACTTTGGCCAACACCAGCAGCTTCGCGCAGCAGCCGCCTTATGACGGGCTGTGGAGCGTCTTGGTCATGACCCAGAAAGGCGACTGCGATCCCGGCTATCGCTACCCGATCCGCATTTCGAACGGCCAACTGGTCAACGCCGGCGACAACGCCTTCACCATCACCGGCAAGGTTGGCCAAACCGGCGCCATCACCGTGACGGTCAGCGCCGGCGGCAAGAGCGCCACCGGCTCCGGCCAGCTCGCCGGCGACGAGGGCGGCGGCCATTGGACCGGCGGCTCCTGCTCGGGCTCGTGGACGGCCGAGCGCCGCGGAGCGTAACAGCAATACCTTTCCCGGGCGCAGCGCAGCACAAAGTGGTGCGCTGCAGACCCGGGATCGTGACATACTCAAAGACATCGAGCTTATAAAGTTCCCGGATCAGCGGTGCACCGCTTCGCGCTGCACCGCTGATCCGGGAAACGTAGCTCAGCTGTTCTCACCCTTCCGCGGCGTCGTCGTCCTCGGCCTTTTCGCCTTCTTCTCCGGCGAGGATTTTTTCGGCAATCAGCCCGGCATTCTGCCGGATCGCCGCTTCGATTTTTGCCGCGATATCGGGATTGGCCTTGAGGAAGCTTTTGGCGTTCTCGCGGCCCTGGCCGATGCGCTGACTATCATAGGAGAACCAGGCGCCGGATTTTTCCACGACGCCGGCCTTGACGCCGAGATCGACCAGTTCGCCCATCTTGGAGACGCCTTCGCCGTACATGATGTCGAACTCGACCTGCTTGAACGGCGGGGCGAGCTTGTTCTTCACCACTTTCACCCGCGTCTGGTTGCCGACCACCTCGTCGCGCTCCTTGATCGCGCCGATGCGGCGGATGTCGAGCCGGACGGAGGCGTAGAATTTGAGCGCATGGCCGCCGGTCGTGGTTTCCGGCGAGCCGTACATGACGCCGATCTTCATGCGGATCTGATTGATGAAGATCACCATCGTGTTGGAGCGGTTGATCGAGGCGGTGAGTTTGCGCAACGCCTGGCTCATCAGCCGCGCCTGGAGCCCGGGCTGGCTGTCGCCCATCTCGCCTTCGAGCTCGGCACGCGGCACCAAGGCCGCCACCGAATCGATGACCAGAACGTCGACCGCGCCGGAGCGCACCAGCGTGTCGGCGATTTCCAACGCCTGCTCGCCGGCGTCGGGCTGCGAGATCAGGAGATCGTCGACATTGACGCCGAGTTTTCGCGCATAAATCGGGTCGAGCGCATGCTCGGCGTCGATGAAGGCGCAGATGCCGCCATTTTTCTGCGCCTCGGCAAGAACATGCAGCGCCAGCGTGGTTTTGCCCGAGGATTCCGGCCCGTAGATTTCGACCACGCGGCCGCGCGGCAAGCCGCCGATGCCGAGCGCAATATCGAGGCCGAGCGAGCCGGTGGAAACGGTGTCGATGTCCATCGACGCCATGTTCTTGCCGAGCCGCATGATCGAGCCCTTGCCGAAGTTGCGCTCGATCTGGGAGAGCGCGGCATCAAGGGCCTTCGATTTGTCCATGGACGATCCTTCGACGAGACGAAGTGCTGCACTCATGTCCGTGCTCCTTATGGCCGGGATTCGAAGGACACGGAAGCACCGCTTCCGTCACCCTTTGGCCCACCGGCAAATGGCGATTGCGGTATTGTACACGATATGTTCTCCGTTCGCAATCGCGATATTAGACTTGACGTACCCATTTCGGTGTGATAGCCTTGATCCATAATGAGGATTAAGGTCATGTCCAATTCAGTGTTTAATTCCAGGGCTTTGCAGGACGAAACCGCCGCTTATCGGTGGGTAGAAGCCCAAATCTGGCCGGACGGGCCGGTTTGTCCCCATTGCGGCGGGGTAGATCGCATCTCGCCCATGAGGGGCAAAAGCACCCGAATCGGCGCCTACAAGTGCTACCAGTGCCGCAAGCCCTTCACTGTGAAGATTGGGACCGTATTCGAGGCCAGCCATATCCCCATACGGGTGTGGCTACAGGCGATGGTCCTGATGTGCGCCAGCAAGAAAGGCGTATCGAGCAACCAGCTTCATCGCAGTCTAGGCGTGAGCCTCAAAACCGCGTGGTTCATGTCGCACCGCATCCGCGAAGCCATGCGCGTCGTCGGCGTGACCCCGATGGGCGGCGCCGGCAAAGCCGTCGAGGCCGATGAAAGTTTCTTCGGGCAGGTGAAGGGCGAGCCGAAGCGCCGTGGCACCGGCCACAAGCACGTCGTGCTGGCGCTGGTCGAACGCGGCGGCCCCGCCCGCAGTTTCCATGTGGAAGGCACTCGGATCGCCGATCTCGCGCCGGTTCTCCGCGAACACATCGCGAAGGAAAGCGCGCTCATGACCGATGAAGGCACTTGGTATCGTGAAATCGGCCGCGAGTTCGCGCGGCACGAGACCGTGAAGCATCGCGAAGATGAGTACGTGCGCGGCGACGCTCACACCAACACCGCCGAAGGATTTTTCTCAATCTTCAAACGCGGAATGCAGGGCGTGTATCAGCACTGCCATGAAAAGCATTTGCACCGCTATCTGGCAGAGTTCGATTTCCGCTATAGCAACCGTGTCAAGCTAGGCGTAGATGACGCAGAGCGCACCGCACGCGCCCTCAAAGGCATCGTCGGCAAGCGGCTAACCTATCGAACGACTCATCACTGAGTGGCCCTATGGAAAGAGCCGTCGCAAAGCCAAAGAAGCGACCGAAAAGAACTGACAAAGAGCAATTCGAGCGGTTTGTGCAGACCGCTCGAAAACTCGGCGTAAATGACAGCATGGAAGATTTTCAGGTCAAGTTTCGGAAGATCGTGCCACCTAAGCGGCCTCGCCGCGCCGGTTAGCAATTTCTTGTTGTCGCTGTTTTCCAAACTCAACGCGCTGTTGCTCGTATGCTATTTTGTTGGCTTTGATTTCCTTTAGCAATTCAGGGCCAAGAACACTGCGAAATAGCGGACTTTTGCGCTTTACCAATCGTCGTGCATCAATGAGCTTTCCTCCAGTCGGCAACTCGGTTAATTCCATTTTTTCTTCATCGTCGCGTTCCATCAAATAGGCCGTATGCGAGAATAAGTCGGCGCCTTGCAGTCCGTAGAGGCTCTTTTTATCACGAAAAATAAGCGACCTCATTTCTGAGGTTCTGGTTAGGTCGTATTTCATTTGATTGAAAACCCGCAGGGCATCGCCAGCGTTTTTGTGACCCAACTCGATAACAAAATCGAACTCCAAGTCCTTTCTGCCAAGCGACTGCTCCGCAGTATCCATGATGAAGACCGCCAGGTAGCGAAAAGCGAGTCCGTACATGGTATCGAGCGGCAACTTTTTCGGGCGCTCGCCAGATTTGTAATGTTGATCGTAGTCGGACTGGCGCAGTTTCACGCTCACCCCAAAGAGCGTGGTATCCTGTTGGATATCACTCGCTGTTGAAATCAGAGCCATTTTTTGTGCTCGGCTCCATCCCTTAAACGGCTCTTTGCTGTGCTTCAGTTTCTTCGAGTGGAAATGCGAAATTCCATTGCGCCGAAGCATCTTGCGCCATTTTTTGTCAAAATATGCCCATTGGCCCAAACGACCGACGAGTGCCCCCATGACCATGTGGGGCGCACTACCGTGGGTTCCGGCCTCGTCGATGTAGGTCGTAATAATCACAAAGATACGTCCCGCGATAAGCCGATGATCCAGCGCCAACGCCAGCCTTTCTGTCGGCCCGGGGTTGAAACCCGCGCCAAGCGCCAGAAATTCCAGCCATTGAGGCATGCCGATGAGAAGCGGGCGCAGCCCCGTAAAGGCAAATCGCCCCATCTCAAAGGGGGATATATCGCGATGGGTACGCAAAGTCTAATATCCCCTTCGCAATATGTTCTCAATTGATCGTGGGGTACTGGCCCATTTCCATATGATTTTCAAGGGGCTGGCCCCTTTTAAATCTGTTATTGGCCCCTTTTGCAACCAATTAGCCCAATCCGGCATTGTGTCATTTGACGTACCGGGGATGGACGATGTTGTCGGCGGAGTACCGCCACCACGCGGCGGAGTGCCTACGGATCGCGGAGAGTACCAGCGACCCTCAATACAGGGCCTCGCTGGTCGCCATGGCTCAGTCGTGCATGGCGCTCGCTAAGCATGCCCAGAAGCGGCCGCAACCCAACGAGCCCGAGACATAGGCCGCCCCAGTTGGCGGCCTCACTTATTTGGTACTGGCCCATTGTTCCCGTCAATGGCCCCTTTTGAAACTATCGGTGGCCCTTTTTGATATTTATCAAGAAATTCTGACTGCCAAGCCCGCTATTATGTGAACAAGTGCTGGATGCTGGCCCGACCAATCCTCACACTTCCTTTTTTCTCTGGAGGAGGATTACGTGTTCAGCGCCAAGTAGCCGGCACTAACGGGGAGGCCCCGACTTCAGTTGGGGTCTCTTTTTGTCGGAATTATGCACTTCACAAACCGTGCCAATGGGGTGCTGGCCGGGTAAAATCTGACTTGCTCAGTGGATTGAGTTGTAGACGACCAAGATCACAAAGAGAGCACCCAGAACGATCCCCCAATTGGGAAATTGAATGCCCGCTATCGATGTTTTCCGGTTAACCCATTCCATGGCTTTCCTCCCAGTTAGGCCGCCTTAGTTGGCGGCCTTTAGTGTTTCAGCTTGAATATCTAGGGGGGTCCACAAAAACTATGCGTAAATTCAGCGCCCTAAGGATTGCCTTAGTCGGCTGCCGGTGACCGTGAAGAACCCTACTCAGTGTAGTTCGATCAACGCAATTCTTTTTAGCCCATGCCGTCGGGCCGCCCGCTTGCTTTACCTTAGAGCGGAGCAAGCGAATGACATCTTCAAGTTCAAAGGTGCGCATCTATGGCGGGTTCCTATCGAATATTTGGCGGTTTTGATTCTATGGCTGCGGTCGGCTATTCTAACTGTGCCTAGGGTGGTTCTACTCTGGGCTTGTACGTTCTGTCCCCACTTGCCCTTAGCCCCGACGCCTTGCTCCCCTTCTTTGCCGGGGCTCTTTCTTGGCCAACCGCAGCTAGAAACCCGAGATCAAAGAGCAAGCGTCTAGGCGTACTGTGGTTTGTCGCGCAACTGTCACATAAGCGTTATCATAGCGACATACGCTTTGCTCGGTAACGGCAAGTGCCGTGAGGTAGCGTCATGCCAGTGAAAACCGCAATTTATGAGCCGCCGGACGAGGGGCTTCCCTATTTGGTGCTCGCATTCGAATCTGACGGCTTGAAGGTTTCTACCGCTAATTCTGTATTTGAGGCCCGAACAATGGTCTCCGAGCGAGCGATCCGACGAAAAAGGTCACGCCAGAGTGAGGGGTCAGTAACGCTCACATCACCACCAGCATAGGCCGGCTGAGTTGGCGGCTTCGTCCTTTTGCTTTCACGAATCTTTGCCGCGTGTTGCCCCGGCCGGCGCTTCATCATACCAACATTGGATTTTCGCAAGTCCGCCGTTCGAATTTGACCTAGATCAATGCCGCGCGGCGCAACGCGCGCTCGATACCGGCCTGGCAGAAACGGGGGGATGCAGAGAGGTGGGCCGCTATTTCTTTATTTTGCAATGGCCGGACCGCAAACACGACGATCGCTATGGCACGGTGTTGGCGAACGACGAAGCCGCGCGCGCTTATGCCGAGCGCATCATTCGCGAACTCAAAGAGGCCGGCGGTTACGACGATGATGGGCTGACCATGATCGTCAAAGGCGCCGGGCGCCGGAGAGTATTTTCAATTCCGTTTTAAACCGACCTTTTGGTTGCTTGATGTACGTCAATGCGTGGCCGTTGCGAGCTCGTCATTGTGCCGGCATGGATGGCGAACGCAGGGTAAAAACGGCATGCCCGAGCTGTGGCAAGCCGATGCATCTGGCGCGGATAGTCCCCGGAATCGGCGGGTTATCGGAACTGCGCGTCTATAGCTGCCGCCAATGCGGAGTGTCGGTGACGGAGGCCGAGGAGCCGGGCGGCCGGGAAGCGGCCGGCACGCCGGCAATGCCCGATGGCGCCGCACCGCCCGTCAGCGGACGCGCAAATACTTGAAATAATAAATAAATCAAACGTTTAGCGCCGTGGACGCGCTGCCGAACCAGCCTTCCCGGTTCGGCGTTTCGTCATCGCAACGTCGGCGAAACCGGCTCGATCGACGGTGCGCCGAAGGCGAGCTATTGAATTTAGAACTGATTCACAACGACGCCAGGAGCATTGCCGTTAACCACGCCCCGGCAGTCACGTTAACCGGCCGACAAATGCCGGTTGCATAGGATAACGCCCGGGCGGCAGTGGCAGAGGACAAACGACAGTGCAGACGTTTTGGCGTTTCCTCAATGACGATCGCGGCGCGACCGCCATTGAATATGGGCTGATCGCGGCCGGTATTGCGGTGGCCATCATCGCGGTGGTCGCAGGTCTCGGCACGCAGCTGAATACGACCTTCTCGACGGTGTCGTCGTCGCTGAACTAGCGGCATAGGCCGACGCAATCGCGTTGCTCGCGTTGCTCTTGGCGGCATCATCCAATCGCGACATCCTGGCGCGGTGCACGACGTTGTCATCCGCGGCGGAATACTGTTCGACGGCTCCGGCCGTGCCGGCGGCGCCGGCGATTTGGCGATCGCGGCCGGCCGCATATCCGCGCTCGGCCGCGTGACCGGCGCAGCACGCAAGACCATCGACGCCGAAGGTCTTGCGGTCGCTCCCGGCTTTATCGACATCAAGACCCATTCCGACTTCACGCTGCCGATCAATCCCAAGGCCGAAAGCAAGGTCCGTCAAGGCGTCACCACCGAGATCGTCGGCCATTGCGGATTTTCCGTTGCGCCGGCGCTCCCCGGCAAGGTCGAATTGCTTAAAGATTATCTGAGCCCGAGCGCGCCCTGGCTGCCATTCCGCGAAACGAGCTTCCCGGATTATCTGAAAAACTTCCCTGCGACCGCCGTGAACGCCGGAATGCTGGTCGGACACAACACGCTGCGCCTGATGGTCATGGGCATGGCGGAGCGTGCGCCAAGTAAGGCCGAGCTCGGCGAGATGATCGCGCTGCTTGAGGACGCGCTCGCTGCCGGCGCGCTCGGCATGTCCTCGGGCCTGTTCACCCCGCCCGGCTCCTACGCGGCGCCGGCCGAAATGATCGCGCTGGGTCACGTGCTCAAACGGCACAACGCGGGCTATTTCACGCACCTGCGCGACGAATCGAACAAGGTGATCGAGGCGGTCGCCGAAGCGATCGAAATTGCGGAAAAGTGCGGCGTGCATGTCGAGATCGTGCATTTCAAGTGCTCCGGCACGGACAATTGGGGCAAGGCCGCAACCGCGCTCGCCACGATCGCCGCCGCCAAAGCGCGCGGGCTCGATGTCGATTGCGATTCCTACCCTTACGCCGCCGGCTCGAACCCGCTGAAAAACCTGCTGCCGCAATGGGCGCAGGCGGACGGCAGCGAAGCGATGATCGAGCGCCTGCGCGACGCCGGCGCGCGCGCAAGAATTCGCGCCGACATCGCGCGTGACGGGCTCAACAATTGGGGGCGTATTCCGTCGTGGGATTGCGTGCGGATCTCGATCTCGCCAAACCAGCGGCAGCACGCCGGCCGCACCATCGCCTCGCTTGCCGCCGAGTGCGGCGCGGAGCCGGTCGATACGCTGTGCGATTTTCTCGCCGCGGATCGAGGCGCGACCCGCGTGCTGGTGGCCGCGATCTCCGAGGACGACATCCGCACTATCGTCGCCTCGGCGACGGCGCTGGTCGGCTCCGACGGCAATTGCGTCGCGCCCTACGGCAGCGTCGGCAAGGGCCTGCCGCATCCGCGTTTTTACGGCACGTTCCCGCGCATCCTGACCCGCTACGTGCGCGAGCAAAACGTGCTGCCGTTGGAGCGCGCCATCCACAAAATGACCGGCGCCACCGCGCGTGCGCTCAAGCTCAAGGATCGCGGGCTGTTGCGGGAAGGATTTTGCGCCGACGCCGTAATTTTCGATCCGGACGATTTTGCCGATCGCGCTACCTACGCCGACCCGCATCAATTCCCGAGCGGCGCGCGCACCACGGTGATCGTCAATGGCACGCTGGTGGTCGAAAACGCGACCCACACCGGCGCGCTGCCGGGAAAGGTTTTGCGGCGGAGCAAAGACGGAGTGGTGGCTTAATGCCAAATCCGTCATCCTGAGGTGCGAGCGAAGCGAGCCTCGAAGGATGCGGCCGAGGCGCCCGGGCCGTCGCCCTTCGAGGGCCGCTTCGCGGCCACCTCAGGGTGACGGGTTTTACGCCTCAATCACGATCTTCGGCGCCGGGCGGCTTGCGCCTTGCAAGCCGGCGTGCACCCGCGCGGCGATGTCGCGATAGCATTGCGCGTGCGGTCCATTCGGCGCGGTGGCGACCACCGGCATGCCGGCGTCGGAATTTTCGCGAATGGTCATATCGAGCGGCACTTCGCCCAAAAACGGCACGCCGAGCCGCTCGGCCTCGGCGCGCGCGCCGCCATGGCCGAAAATGTCGGTGCGCGTGCCGCAATGCGGGCAGATGAAGGTGCTCATATTCTCGACGATGCCGAGCACCGGCACGTTGACGCGGCGGAACATGGCGATGCCGCGCCGCGCGTCGATCAGCGCGAGATCCTGCGGCGTCGACACGATGACCGCGCCTTTGAGCGGCACCTGTTGCGCCATGGTGAGCTGAGCGTCGCCGGTGCCCGGCGGCATATCGACCACCATGACGTCGAGCGTGCCCCATTCCACTTCGCGCAGCATCTGGGTGAGCGCCGACATCACCATCGGCCCGCGCCAGATCATCGGCGTCTCTTCCTCGATCAGAAAGCCGATCGACATCACCGCCATGCCGTGGCGCTCGATGGGTTTGAGCCGCGTGCCGCCGACGGTCTGCGGCCGCTCGCGGATGGCCAGCAGTTTCGGCATCGACGGCCCGTAAATGTCGGCATCGAGAATGCCGACTTTGAGGCCGAGATCGCGCAAGCCCAACGCCAGATTGACGGCGGTGGTCGATTTGCCGACGCCGCCTTTGCCGGACGCCACCGCAATGATCGCGCCGACGCCGGGAATACCCGCCGGCGACGGCGCCGAAGGCGCGCCGGGCGCGGTCCCACCGCGCGGCCGCGGCGGCGGAGCGCTGCGGGTGCCGGCCCCGCCGGCCCCGCCCGGGCCGCCGGCGCGCTCGGCAGTGAGCGCCACCATCACCGAGTTTACGCCCGGCACGGCGCGGATCGCGGCCTCGGCGCGCTCGCGCACCGCTTCCCATTCTCGGACCGCGCCGGCATCGACCGTGATCGAAAAAAATACCTTGCCGTCGTTGGCGATGATTTCGGAGAGCTTTCCGGTGGCCGGCAGGGCTGAGCCGTCGGGGCTCGAAACCTTGCCGAGCGCGTCGAGAACGTCTTGTTTCAGCTGTGCCATGCGATGGTCCCAAGAACGTACGGTCGAAAGCCCGCGGCCCGGTACGGTCTACATAGGCCCCCTATCGTCGCGGTCAATCTCCCGCCCTGCACCCGCCGCCCGCCGCCGCCCCCGTTGACGGCCCGCCGCCGGCCGGGCCATGACCGGTGCCCAAGGATGGAGGACGCAAATGGCGCAGGTCGCATTCGTAGGGCTTGGCGTGATGGGCTACCCGATGGCGGGGCATCTCAAGGCCAAGGGCGGGCACCAAGTCACCGTGTTCAACCGCACCGCCGCCAAGGCCGAAAAATGGGTGGCCCAGCACGGCGGCAAACGCTCAGCCACGCCGAAACAAGCGGCCGAGGGCCAGGATTTCGTCATGACCTGCGTCGGCAACGACAACGATTTACGCGAGGTGATGCTGGGTAAAGACGGCGTGTTCGCCGGCGTGCGCAAAGGCGCGATCGTAGTCGATCACACCACCGCGTCGGCCGAAATCGCGCGCGCGCTTTATGCCGAGGCGAAACAGCGCGGCTTCGACTTTATCGACGCCCCGGTCTCGGGCGGCCAAGCCGGCGCCGAGAACGCCGTGCTCACGGTGATGTGCGGCGGCGACGACGCGGCGTTCGCGAAAGCCGAGAAAGTGATCGCGGCCTATGCGCGCGCGTGCAACCTGTTGGGCACACCCGGCTCGGGCCAGCTCGCCAAAATGGTCAATCAGATTTGCATCGCGGGGCTGGTTCAGGGGCTCGCCGAAGGGCTGCACTTCGCCATGAAGGCGGGCCTCGATATCGAGAAGCTGATCGCCACCATTTCCAAGGGCGCCGCGCAGTCCTGGCAGATGGAGAACCGCTACAAAACCATGGTCGCCGGCAAATTCGATTTCGGCTTCGCGGTGGACTGGATGCGAAAGGACCTCGGCATCTGCTTGTCGGAGGCGCGAAGGAACGGCGCGCACCTGCCGATCTCGGCGCTGATCGACCAGTTCTATTCGCAGGTGCAGAAGATGGGCGGCAAGCGCTGGGACACGTCGAGCCTGATCGCGCTGTTGCAGCGGTAACTAAGTTATCCTCCCCCGCTTCGTTTCACTTCGCGGGGGCGGACATAATTTATCAGTCCACCGGCTGAATATTTGCGGCCTTGGCGAGCTGTATCGTGGCGGCAATGTCGTCTTTGACGAATTTGCCGAAGGCGTCGACGCTCATCTGCTCGGGCGCAACGCCGAGTTTTGCCAATTTTTCCTGCAATGCCGGGTCCTGCAGCGCCCTCTCTGTCGCATCGTGCAATTTGTCGACGATGGCGCGCGGCGTTTTTGCCGGCGCTGATAATCCCACCCAGAAATTAAACTCGGCGCCCGGATACCCTACCTCGGCGATGGAAGGTATGTCTGGCAAGAGCGGCACGCGTTTGAGCGAACTCACCGCAAGCACGTTGAGTTTGCCGCTGCCGAGCGCCGAGGCCGCCGCCGCCAAGGGAATGAAATAGAAATCAATGCGTCCGGCCATCACTTCAGTAAGCCCTTGATCGCGGAACGGCACATGCCGGACGTCGATATCGGCGGCGAGGCGAAGACGCTCGCCCGCCATATGAGAAGAAGACCCGACGCCCGCGGATGCAAAGGTCAGTGTGCCTGGCTTTGCCTTGGCCGCCGCGACCAGATCGGCGACCGTCTTGAATCCGCTTTGGGTCGAGGCGACCAGGACATTCGGCTGAATGCCGAACATCGCCACCGAAACGAAATCCTTAATCGGGTCGTATGGCAGGTGCGTGTGCAGCACCAGTCCGGTCCCCATCGACGTCGAGCTGGTCACAAGGGTGTAGCCATCGGGGTCCGCCTTGGCGACGTCAGCGAAACCGACAATCCCGCCGGCCCCAGGCTTGGCTTCGACCACCATCGCCTGGCCGAGCAGTTGCGAGACTTGGTCAAGCACGACCCGGCCGACGGTGTCCGAGGCGCTGCCGGCGGCGAATGGGCTGATCACCCTGATCGCCCGCGACGGATAGGAATCCGCGGCGCCTGCCGCCCTTGCCGATATGAAAGCCGTGCCAAGAATGGCGCCGGCGAATTTGCGCCGTGACAACACATCAACCTCCCTCGACTGCCGTCGACGTCACGGCCACCGCAATCGGCAATGGCGCAACATCGTCGTTGCGGCCGTGATAGCAGCTTTTACTGCCCTTGAAACAGGGCGACCGATCCGCGCAGTCCCTAATGTCACGCCGCCGCGCTCGGGCGGGCCGACACCGCCGCGTGCCAGCGTTTGAGGCTCGTCAGCGTCTCCGGCACGGCGAGCTTGGACACGCGCATGAAATCGACCGCCACCATCGCGGTGATATCGGCGACGGTAAAGTCCGCGCCGGCGACATAGGGCCTGCCTTTCAGCTCGCCGTCGAGGAATTGCAAAAACGCCATGACGCGCGGCTTATTGGCCTCGCCCCAAGCCGGCACCTGCGGGTCGATCATGATCTTCATCGTCGGATGCAAGTGCTGGAATACGGTCCCAACCGGCAGGAACAGGTGAAACTCGGCGCGGCGGTTCCACATTTCGACCAGGGCGATGTCGAGCGCGCTGCGCCCGAACAGCGGCGGATCGGGGTTTAGCGCCTCGAAATAGCGGCAGATGGCGATCAACTCCGCGATCACGGTGCCGTCGTCGAGGACGAGCGCCGGCACCCGCTGCATCGGATTGATCGCGGTATAGGCCGGCGAGCGCTGCGCCAATGCCGGGAGATCGACCTGCTCGGTCGGTATCTTGATGCCCTTCTCGGCCAGGAAAATGCGCACCCGCCGCGGATTGGGGGCGCGGCCGCCGTCGTAGAGTTCTCATCGCGATTGCCTCTGTATCCCTTTGCAGCACATGAATTTATCGCGCCCGCCGGGCACCCGCCAGTGCGCCAATTTCAACACCGGCCCCGCCCAAATCCGCACCCGGAATTGGCCAATGCGCGCAAGGTAAACGATTAATTGCCGAGCTATGCGCCGGCAGGTCGCCTTAAGCCTCGTCTTAAGGAATTTGAGCCACTTTTATCGCGAATTAGAGCGTGATCCCGAAAAGGGGAGGCAGTTTCCCGCCTTCGCCAAGCCCGCTTCCACCTACGCGCTCCGCGGGTCGGTGGAACTCTAACCCTCCGTAGTTCGCGAAGCGAGCGTAGGCGGGTCGGCGGGCGAAGCAAGGTCGGAAAAGATCACGCGCCAGCGAAATACAAGGCCAGCCCCGGACCGCGATGCCCAATACAATCAGCGAAACGCACGAGCTCGCCTCGCCGGCCGCCGCACCGTCAACCAAACGGCGGCGTGCGTCCCAGCACGTGCGCGAGGCGCGCGACCGGCTCACCTCGACCAGCGGCACGCGGCCGGTCTTCGATTACGAATTGCTGCGCCAGTTCACGCAGAACCGCATTTCGGCCTCTCCGGTCATCCTGCTCCTGATCGTCACCATCGGCGCGCTTTCCGGGCTTTGGACCGGAGCGATGACGTCCGGCGTGTGGACCGGCGGCGCGCTGCTCATCCATCTCATCATCATTCGCACCTGCGGGCAGTTTCTCGACGAGCCGCCCTCGACCACGCAGCTGCGCTCGTGGCGGATGCGCTTCATCATGCTCGATCTGTTCTTCGGCATGGCGTGGACGTTCATCCTGATCAATCCGGTCGGCATCGACGATCAGGCCGCCACCTTCATGCTGTTCGTCATGCTCTTGGTGGTCGCGATATCGAGCATGCTGGCGTCGAGCCTGCCGGTAGCGGTCTTCGCGCTGACGCTGCCGGTCACCGTCGCGATCGCGCTCGATTTCGCCGTCAAAGGCACGCTGCACGATTACATCCTCGCCGTCATGGCGCTGACGGCCGAAGGGTACTTTTCGCTTCTCGCGTACCGCCTCTATTCCACGACGCTGGCGACGCTCGAGGCCCGCGCCGAGAAAGACGCGCTCATCGGCGAACTCGAACAATCGAAATCCGTCTCGGACGAGGCGCGCCGCCGCGCCGAAACCGCCAACATCGCCAAATCGAGGTTCCTCGCCCAGATGAGCCACGAGCTGCGCACCCCGCTCAACGCCATCCTCGGCTTTTCCGAGGTCATGAAGGGCGAAATTTTCGGGCCGCACGCCGTGCCGATGTACAAGGACTACTCGGCCGACATCCATAATTCCGGCGTGCATCTGCTCAACCTGATCAACGAAATCCTCGATTTGTCGCGCATCGAGGCCGGCCGCTACGAGCTCAACGAGGAAGCGGTGTCGCTTGATCGCGTGGTCGAGGATTGCCATCATCTCCTCAAATTGCGCGCCAGCAATCGCGGCATCAATATCCACGAAATGTTCGAGCCCGACCTGCCGCGGCTATGGGCCGACGAGCGCGCAGTGCGGCAAATCTGCCTGAACCTGCTCTCCAACGCGATCAAGTTCACGCCGCAAGGCGGCGAAATCTGGCTGAAAGTGGGCTGGACCGCATCCGGCGGCCAATACATGAGCGTCAAAGACACTGGACCCGGCATTCCGGAAGAGGAAATCCCGATCGTGCTCGCCTCGTTCGGCCAGGGTTCGAACTCGATCAAATCGGCCGAACAGGGCGCCGGGCTCGGCCTGCCGATCGCCAAAAATCTCATCGACCTGCATGGCGGTACATTCACGCTGAAATCGAAGCTGCGCATCGGCACCGAAGTGATCGTCACCTTCCCGCCCGAGCGCGTCATGTCGGCGCTGGCGCCGATTTCCGAGAGTGCGCCGCCGATCCAGCCGCACGCGGAAATGTCTTCGTCTTCGTCGTTCCCCGACAATTCATCGCGCCGCGCCAAACGGGCGCTGTTCGGCGCGGACGGCTAGGCCACCGCCCGCAGCCGTCATGCCTGACTACCGCCGGCCGCACCCGCCCCACGCTCGTATATTTGCTAGTGTCCCCTCTGATTCCGAACTTCGCATGAGGATATGCCGCAGGGACTTGCGAACTCCGGAATCGGGACGCTAGAGGACAATTCCCCGTGCGCCGACGCTTGTCGTGGATTTTGCTGATCGGGATTTTGATCGCGATCCTCGTCGTCATCGCCCAGCATGGCGAGGGCACGGCCGGACCGCTGTCGATCGACGATTTCGGTTCGCTCGCCTATAAGGTGGTTATCCTGGTCTTCGTCGCGGCGGTGTTGCTGACGCTGTTCCGCGAGCGCTTCACCCAAGCCGTGACCGCGGCTTTATTGTGGGTCGTGGTCGGGCTCCTGTTGGTGATCGGCTATTCCTATCGGTTCGAATTGAGCGGCATCGCCGACCGCGTGCTTGCCGAACTCGTTCCCGGCCACGTCATCTCGCACGGGCGCACCGTGGAGGTCGCGCGCACCAGCGCCGGCGACTTTGCCATCAACGCGCAAATTAACGGGGCGCGGATTCACATGGTGCTCGATACCGGGGCGAGTTCGGTCGTGCTCACTGCCGACGACGCCAAAGCGGCCGGCCTGCCGCTCGCTTTGCTCAACTATACGGTCGGCATCGACACCGCCAACGGCCGCACCCGCGCCGCGCCGGTCACGCTCGACCGCATCGCCGTCGGCGGGCTCGAAGAGCGCTCGGTCGACGCGCTGGTGGTGCAGCCCGGCCAGCTGCAAACGAGCCTCCTCGGCATGAGCTTCCTCAACCGCCTGCAAAGCTGGCAGGTCAACGGCGACCGGCTGATCCTGCGCGGCTATCCCTAAAACAAACTGACTAAAAACCGCGCCGAGACCAGCAACAGAAAAATGCTGAACGCGATTTCGAGCGTGCGCCGCGGTAGATTGTGGGCGAGCCGCGCGCCGTAGGGCGCGGTGAGGCTCGACACCGGCGCCATCACCGCCAATCCGATCAGCGAGACGAAGCCGAGCGAGGCCGGCGGCAGCAAATCCCGGTGCGGCAGGCCGGCCAGCATATAGCCGAGCGCGCCGACGATGGTGATCGGCACGCCGAGCCCCGCCGAGGTCGCGACCGCCTGGTGAATCGACTTGCCGTAGAGCGTAAGCACGATGTTGGACAGCGAGCCGCCGCTCACGCCCATCAGCGAGCCGGCGAGCCCGATGGTGAAGCCGTAAAGCGTCATCGGCAGCGGACCCGGCAGATCGGTGCCGAGGTTCCAGCGGTCGCCGGCGAACAGAAATTTGCTCGCGATGAAAGTGGCGATCACGACGAACGCGATCTTGAACACGGCCGCCGGCGCGAATGCCGCGATCGCCGCGCCGCAAGTAACGCCGATGACGGCCGGCAGCGCCCACAGCCTGATCACCCGCGGGATCACCAGGCCTTTCGCGCGATGCGTGAGATAGGAGCGCACCGTCGTCGGCACGATGATGGCGATCGAAGTGCCGACGCAAAGCTGCATGCGCACCTCCTCCGGCACGCCGAGCACGCGAAATACCTCATAGAGCACCGGCACGATGACCGCGCCGCCGCCGATGCCGAACAGCCCGGCGAGCAGTCCGGTGACAATGCCGGCGATGACCACCGCGAGCGCGAGCCAGAGAATCTCGCTCAATCCGACGCCGAAAATCATTTTTGCTCCGTCATTCCGGGGCCGAGGCCGAAGGCCGAGAATCCGGAATCCATAATCACTCGTGTTGCAGGATTTAGCGCGGCAGTGCGATTGCGGATAGACCGGGGATATGGATTTCCCGGCTCGCCGCGGAGCTTGTCATCGGGCCGGCCACTTCGGGCCGGGCCCGTTGGCGGCGCCCGGGAATGACGGTTGGTTACGCGGCGATGTGCGCCAATTCGCGGCCGCTGTCCGGCATCGCGTCCGCAACGAGCGCCAGCGCCGCGGCGAGAAGTTCCGCGCCGGCTTGCGGCGACGTCGCGGCGCCGGCCAGCGCGCGGCGGTACGCGCGCGCCCCCGGCACGGCGCGGAACAATCCGTGCAGATGCCGCGTGATGGCGTGCAACCGTGTGCCTTGCGCCAACTCGCGTTCGATATAGGGAATGAGCGCCGCCGCCGCGTCTTTTGCCGAGGCAAAGCGCGGCGCTTCGCCAAACACCAGTTCATCGACGGCAACGAGCCGCCACGGCTCCTGATAGGCGGCTCGGCCCATCATGACGCCATCGACATGGTCGAGATGCGAAAGCACCGCTTCGACGCTGTCGATGCCGCCGTTGAGCACGATCGTCAGTTCCGGATGCGCGCGCTTGAGCCGATAGACGCGCTGGTAATCCAGCGGCGGAACTTCGCGGTTTTCTTTCGGCGACAGGCCTTTGAGCCAAGCTTTCCTGGCGTGCACGATCAGCGCGTCGGTTGCTGCGCGCTCGACGGCTTGCGCGAAAATTTCGAGCGCTTCCTCCGAATCCTGTTCGTCGATGCCGATGCGGCATTTGACCGTGACGGGAATCGCAACGGCCGCCTTCATCGCCGCAATACAATCGCCGACCAGCGCCGGCTCCGCCATCAGGCAAGCGCCGAAGCGGCCGTCCTGCACGCGGTCGGACGGGCAGCCGACGTTGAGGTTGATCTCGTCAAATCCCAGATCGGCGCCGATACGTGCGCAGGCGGCGAGCGCGCGCGGCTCGGCGCCGCCGAGCTGCAAAGCGAGCGGATGCTCGGCCGGATCGTAGCGCAACAGCCGCGCCCGATCGCCGTGCAGCACCGCGCCGGTGGTCAGCATTTCGGTATAGAGCAACGCGCGACGCGTCAGCAGCCGATGGAAGAACCGGCAATGCCGGTCGGTCCATTCCATCATGGGAGCGACGGAGAATCGGCACTGAGGCGCTTTTTGCGATTTCTCTATTTTTTCAGTCACTTGAAGAATTTCCGATATATCTCATGTCGTACCATTTCCGGGCCATTTTGACCCATTTTTTGTCAGCAAGCACATGGAAATTGCCGCGCTGGCGGCGCGCTACCGTGTTCCCACCATCGATATAGAACGCGACTTTGCCACAGCCGGCGGCTTGATAAGCTATGGCGCCGATCTCACCGAAGCCTACCGGCTCAACGGCGCCTACGTCGATCGCATCCTCAAGGGCGAGAAGCCGGCCGACCTGCCGGTGCAGCAGTCGGCGAGAATCGAGATGATCATCAATCTCAAGGCCGCCAAGGCGCTCGGCGTGACATTTCCGCTACCGCTGCTCGGCCGCGCCGACGAGGTGATCGAATAAGCCTTTCGCAGTGCGGCAAATGGTGGTCGCGAA
Source organism: uncultured Alphaproteobacteria bacterium (assembly GCA_963823225.1). GTDB lineage: Bacteria > Pseudomonadota > Alphaproteobacteria > Rhizobiales > Xanthobacteraceae > BOG-931. The sequence continues at coordinate 1,739,857 of CAWGKM010000003.1, forward strand.
GTGACGTTGTGGGTTACAAGCGACCGATTTGCGATGACCGCGCAATGTCCGCTTTGCATCCCAAGACCGGAAGTACCGCCGCACCGCACTAACCCCCGCTTCAGGGCAGGAGCGGACGTTCGGACAGAATCTGCCCGCGACCGGCGCGCCGACTGTCTCGCCTATTTCGCTCAACTCTGACTCAGTAAAGGCGCAGCCTAAAAATAATCGAGATGTCAACGCAAGGCGTTCGGGCTTTCAATTCAACCTGTCAATCGGGACCCTTTCGAGCGCCCCGTTTCCTCGCTCCGAAGCATGTCGGGCGAAAGGAAACCATATGCGTACCCTCGTCCAGCCGCCGCCCTCGTCACGCTGCGACCTCTGCGGTGGCGAATTGCGGCTCAAACAAATTGAGTCATCCAACCGCACCCTTGATTTGGACAACGAAATATTCGTCTGCGTCACGTGCGGACGGGAGCGGCTCTATACTGTGAGCCACAACCACACAGTGCCGGATCCTAAGGCGGCCTAGCCAAGCAACCGCGGGCAGATTACCCAAGTATTACCCGAACATGATGGGTGGTGCCGTCATCCAGCAGAGCGATCTGGGTCGAACTGGGAGGCAGCGCGTGGTTATCCAGTTCCAAGCGGGCGATGCCACGGCAAACCCCAGCATGATTATCAACGACCACCTTGTACTGGGTCGTGCGGTGACAAAATACGATTTCGAAATCCCGCCACGCTTTGGGCACGCATGGATCGAGCCGTAAAGTTGCACCCTCCACGATGAAACCCAAAATCGACTCCAGGCCCGCCCGATACATCCATCCGGCCGAGCCCGTGTACCAAGTCCAGCCGCCCCGCCCGACGTGGGGCGGAACGGAGTAGACATCCGCACACATCACATACGGCTCGACTTTGTAGCGTTGTGCGGCGGACCACGTGCGGGCGTGGTTGATCGGATTAAGCAGCGACAACAACTCGGCGGCCTTGTCCCCATCGCCCAGCTTGGCGAGGGCTTGCACCGACCAGATAGCGGCATGGGTATATTGCCCGCCATTCTCGCGGATGCCCGGCGGATAGCCCTTGATGTAACCGGGCTCCAGCGTGGTTTGATCGAAGGGCGGCGTGAACAGGAGAGCCAACCCATCATTCCGCAAAACGAGCTTATCATCGGCCGACGCCATGGCGCGCACGGCGCGCGCCGGATCGGCCGCACCGGAGATCACTCCCCAGGATTGAGCAATGGAGTCGATGCGGCACTCGCTGCTCGATGCAGCGCCAAGCGGTGTTCCGTCATCGAAATAGCCTCGGCGATACCAATCGCCATCCCAACCGTCGCGCTCAAGGGCGTCTCTCAGCGAAGTCGCGTGCTGCCGCCAGGATGTTGCACGATCGTGCTGACCCCGTTGCTCTGCGAACGCGACGAAATTCTCGATGGTGGCGTAAAGAAACCAACCCAGCCATATGCTCTCGCCCTGTCCTCCCACGCCGACCCGGTTCAATCCGTCGTTCCAGTCACCCGCGCCGATCAGCGGCAGACCATGCCGTCCGACCGCGAGGCTGCGATCGATACTCCGGGCGCAATGTTCGAAGAGAGTGGCGCTTTCATCCGAGACCATCGGCTGAAAAAAGGCATCCTGCTCGCTCGGCGCAAGAGTTATTCCATCAAGAAAGGGAATTTGCTCGTCGAGGACACTCAGATCGCCGGTTGCCGACACATATTGCGCGGCGGTGTAGGGTAACCAGAGCAGGTCATCGGATACGCGCGTGCGAATGCCCTTGCTCGAGGACGGCAACCACCAGTGTTGAACGTCTCCTTCGGCAAACTGCCGCGCGGCCGCGCGAAGGAGATGCGCCCGTGTCAGCTCCGGCTTCGACAGACAGAGTGCCATCCCGTCTTGCAGTTGATCGCGGAAGCCATAGGCACCGCTCGCCTGGTAGAAGCCAGACCGGGCCCATAACCGGCAAACGATCGTTTGATAGATAAGCCAGCCGTTTAGCAGAATATCCATGGCGCGATCGGGCGTTTTCACCTGGACCACGCCCAGCGTTTGGTCCCAGAACCTGCCCACATCGTGGAAGACTTCGTCGAGGTCCGCTGCACGATATCGCGCAGCCAGCGACAGAGCTTCCGTCACGTTGGCCGCCTCACCCAGAAAAAATGTGATTTCGACTTCGGTATTTGCCGGAATCTCGACTCCAGTTTGCAGCACGCCGCAGGGATCGAGCCCCGCGCCGACGCGGTTGGACAGCGGCTTCCGAGTGGCCAGCGCGGCCGGCAATGCGAAAGAGCCGTTGCGGCCGATGAACTCCGTGCGATCGCCCGACCACGATTGTTGACGGCCGGCCAGATCAGCAAAGGCCACGCGGGAGCCGAACTCCATGCGCCACGAATTTCGCGCAAGCAATACACCGGATTGCGGATCAATCTCGGTAACGACATAGGGCGCGCAGGCGGCACGCGACGGGCCCAGCACCCACTCCACATAGGCCGTTACCGCCAGCCGCCGCCAGAGGCCGGAGACGTTCTTGATCTTCAATCGGGATATCTTGACGGGATCGTCGAGCGGCACGAACTGCACAAGATCGAGCGCAATGCCATGAGACAAATGCTCGAAGCGACTATAGCCCTGGCCATGTCTGGCAACGTATCGGGACGCATCGCTGCGAATAGGAAGCGCGGTCGCGGTCCAGACATCTCCGCTATCCAGATCGCGCAGGTAGATGGCTTCGCCGGGGCTGTCGCTGACGGGGTCGTTTGAGCGCGGCGTGAGCTGGTTCTCGCGGCTATTGACCGACCATGTGTAACCGGTGCCCTCGGCGGAGACCTGGAAGCCGAAGGACGGATTGGCGATGACATTCACCCAGGGCGCGGGCGTCACCTGATCCCCATCGAGAATGATAACGTACTCCCGTCCATTCTTATCGAATCCACCGATGCCGTTGAAGAACTCGAGCTGCGGCGGTGCGACGAACTCCGGCGGGCTGACGCTCTGCGGCTTCAGATGCGGCGGCTCGGCGGCCGGTACGATCTCTTGCTGACGTTTGACTTGCTCGGCGAGCCCGCCACGCCGGCTCATGATCACCACACGCGCCACCGTCTGCAGGAGGTTTCGCACTTCGGCGGACAGCAAGTCGGCGCGCAGGAGAAACACGCTCCCCGGTGCGCTATCCTTCTCTGATGGCGATCGCGACAGGTTAACTCGGACGGCAGACTCCAGCGCGGATTGCAGATCCTGCACATACGAGGTGCTTCGCTCGTTAACGATCACCAAGTCCACCGCGAGCTGCTTCATCCGCCAGTAGTGATGTGCGCGGATCAACTGGCGTACGATCTCCAGGTGCTCAGCCTCGTCGATCCGGCACAGCACGATCGGCAAGTCGCCGGAGATCCCGTGCGCCCAAAGCGCCGACGGTCCGAGATCGTTCCGTTTCAGGATTTCGGCCGACGGCCGCAGCGTCGGGTCCGAGTACATGACCCGGTTGGCCAGTCGCTGGAAGAGGTGCGCCTCGTCCGGCGTTATTCCGAGGTGATGGAGCTGAACCTGCGCCTGGGTCCAGGCCAAGGTGGCGGCACGTTCGAATGCCGCAACATCGTGGTGTTTGTCGGCAAGGCCGACAATCTCCTCGCGCGAACCGGCGACGAGCGTCCAAAACGAGATGCGCACGGTGGCGCCGGGCGGAATACGGACGCGCCGGCGGATACTGAATATCGGGTCGAGCACGGTGCCCACCGTGTTTGAAAGCGGGCGGCCGCTGCTGATGGAAATCGGCGTGCGGACGCCGTTGCCGCGTCCAAGGAAGCGCGCCCGGTCGGTCTCAAATTGCAGCTCCCCGGCGGTCTCCCCTTCCAATATGGCGAGATGGGCGGCCCATACCTCCGGTTCATTCGGCGCCCGTCTGCGGCGGGTCGCGAGAAGCGCGCCCAGTTCCGGCACGAACTCGGTTTGCACAAAAAGCTTCGAAAACGCGGGATGAGAAGCATCATCGCTCGCTGGCGCCAGGATAACCTCGGCATAAGAGGTCAATTCGATCTCGCGTGTTCGCACCCCGAGATTCGAGATCGACACACGCCTGACATCTCCGTCCTCTTCCGGCGATACGACGACATCGAGCGTTGTCGTCAGGGCTCCATCGCGTCTTGCAATTTCGGCGCGGTCCTCGGAAAATGTGACTTCATAACTGTCTGGCCGAGCACCGCTCGGCTGGTAACCGGCGGACCACACAGAGCCGTTGTCGACATCTCGCAAATAGACATACGATCCCCAAGGATCGCAGGTGATATCTTCGCGCCAACGCGACACGGCGAGATTTCGCCAACGGCTGAAACCCGATCCGGCGGCGGTAAGCATGACGGCATAACGGCCGTTCGATAGAATATGCGTTCGCGGGACACGGTCGTGCGGCGAGCGGAACCGGCGCAACATGGGCGGCACGAGTTCGCGGACCTGCGTCGTCTGATTAACTTCGTCGGCGCGCACCCACTTGACATCGACGTCGCGCGGAGGCCGTTCCTGCAACAACAGTTCGGTCGCCTGGACGATCGGATTGGCATGAAAGCGCGTGCGCATCGTCCCGCCGCAAAGCGTGTTGGCGATCGCGACCAGGCTCATTCCCTGATGATGAGCCATATAGGCGCGCACCACGGCGACGCTTTTGCCCTCGGGGAGACGCCCCGGCGTATAGTCCAGCGCCTCATACCAGCCGTACCGACCACACCCGCCCACGTCGGCCAGACGTGCGAAGTTTCGCACGGCGGCGATCGGGTCGATCATGGATGCAAGCGCCGTCGCATATGGCGCGACAACGAGGTTCTCGCTCAGCCCCCGCTTTAGTCCCAGTCCAGGGACACCAAAATTGGAATATTGATAGGTGAGCTCAAGGTCGCGGAAATTATACGCGGATTCGGAAATCCCCCACGGAACGCCACGCTGGGCGCCGTACTCCATCTGACGGCTTACGATCAACTGGGCCGTTTGATGCAACAAGCTCCCTTCGGGCTCGCGCATCACCAGCGCCGGCATCAAGTACTCGAACATCGATCCCGACCATGAAATCAGCGCCGAGCCGCGGTCGATCGGGGTTACCGCACGGCCCAGTTTGAACCAGTGTTTCGGGGCAATATCGCCTTTGGCGATCGCGATGAAGCTCGCCAGCCGCGCCTCGGATGCCAGCAGATTGTAACAGTTCGGATCCAGCACACCCTCGGCAGATTGATAGCCGATGGACAGCAACTGCCGCGCCGAATCCAAAAGGAATCCGAATTGCATGTCGTCAAACATTTTTCCCGCAAGCTCGTCGAGACTTTCAATTCGTCGTACGAGAGCTAGGGCACTTGCCGCCGATTGTTCCAATGCCGCAATGAGACGGTCAATTTTTGCAGCGTCATCAGCGGCGATTTTTGATGTGAGATCGGCTTTCTGTTGGATCAACTTCTTGATCAACGTCTGACAGCAATCCGGAAGGTCATCTAAGGTCAGCGCGCCGGATGAAGCCTCTCCAGCGGTGAGATGAATCCAAGGCAGCAAACCGTCGAGATCGCGCTGATGGTCCAGCACAGATGAAGCAACAGCCTCTGTCCAAGTCACCACATCCGCTATGCCAGCAATGTCGCTACACCCTTCCCGGAAAAGGGCGTGCGCGAGCTCAGGAAGCGCTTCGGACTTTTGCTTTAAGTTCGACAACCGGGCGGAAAAATCCACCAGTGACCCAGCAGGTGCCTTCAATAATACCGCGAGCGAATCGAGCGCGATTTGAAGCTGTATGTGAGCGTTCTCCGAAATTCGGCGATCTCCGCTCAGGGCATCCAGAGAACTGCGAGCGAGTTTCACTGCGTCCGCGATTCCCATGAGCGGCTCCGGACCGATCACAGGCGTTGAAACCATCTCCCGGCACGCGCTCCAGAGCACAATCAGATGCCCGGCAAGATTCCCACTGTCGACCGACGATATGTATTTGGGCTCGAGCGGATGCAGATCATGCGTGTCATACCAATTAAAGAAATGACCGCGGAACCGCTCCAGCCGGTTCATTGTCTGAAGCGCTTCTTCCAGCCGATCGACGGCCGACGTAATGCCGAGCCAGCCAAAATCGCGCGCGGCAAGAACCGAGAGAAGATAGAGGCCGAGATTGGTCGGCGAGGTGCGGTGGGCCAGGACTGGCCGCGGATCCTCCTGAAAATTGTCCGGAGGAAGCATATGATCCTCCGCCGTGACGAATGTTTCAAAGAAGTGCCAAGTGCGCCGCGCCGTGAGGCGCAGGCTTTCCGAGTCCGCCTCCAGCAGCATCCTCTGGGCAGGGCGTGGCGCCCGGCTCACCCACCACGCGATGCCCGGTGACAGCATCCAAGCGCCGAGCAACGGAGTGGCTATCAACCAAGACCAATGATCGGCGTAAACAACGGCAATGGCCGCACACGCAGTCAACGCGACAGCGCCGGCCAGCCGCCGATAGAAGCTGACAAGTCCAAGCTCTCGATCCGAACTCGCCGCCGCAGCGGTCACCCATTCCAGCAATTGCCGCTGCCGATACAGCCGCGACAACGTCCGAACGATGGCATCGACCATCAGCCAGGCCTGGTGCGCAAGCAGCGCCACTTGGAGACCGAATTGCACCAAGGCTACTCTGAAATCCAGGCGAAATGCACGGAAGTGACTGCCGGTCGAGATCCCTGGGCGACGCGGTATCACACGAGCGACGAGAGGCAGGAACGCACTTAACAGGAAAGGAAGGAAAACGAAGCCGCACCAGACCACGGCGGGTGCCGGCGGCAGCAGAATCCATCCGGTCAGGAGGGCGAGAAAACTTGCCGGGGCCAACAAAGTGCGGCGAAGATTGTCGGCGAGTTTCCAGCGCCCAAGTAGCGGAATGCCGGTGCGGCTAAGCTCGCCGCCGATCGCCGGTCGCTTGCCAGTGATCCAAGAAAGCAATTGCCAGTCGCCGCGCGCCCACCGGTGCTGGCGGGATGCGGCGACGTCGTAACGCGACGGAAAATCTTCAAAGACCTCGACGTCGGAGACCAAGCCCGCGCGCGCAAAAATGCCTTCCAGAAGGTCATGACTGAGAACCGAACTTTCCGCGATCCGGCCTGCGAGAGCACCCTCTAAGGCATCCACATCGTAAATGCCCTTGCCGCTGTAGGACCCCTCTTCGAACAAGTCCTGATAAACATCCGAAACGGCGGATGCGTAGGGGTCGATTCCAGTCGGGCTTGAGAACACGCGCTGGTAAACCGAGCCATCCTGCGCGGTGGGAAGCGATGGCGTCACCCGCGGCTGCAGCACGCCATATCCCTCGACCACACGGCGACACACCGGGTCAAGCTTTGGTCGATTGAGCGGGTGCGCCATTTTCCCGATCAGGCGCTTTGCGGCACCAATGGGAAGGCGGGTGTCGGCGTCCAAGGTTATGACGTAGCGAACATCCGAAGGCACGAGCGGCGGTTTGCCGCCGACCGCCAGAAACGTGGTGTCCGTGGCTCCGCGAAGCAGCCGGTTCAGTTCATGCAGTTTTCCGCGCTTGCGTTCCCATCCGATCCACTTGCCTTGGCCCTCGTTCCAAACTCGCCGGCGGTGGAGCAGGTAAAAACGAGGACCGTCCACTGCAGGTCCGTATTGGCCATTGAGTCGAACAATTCCTGCAACCGCCGCACCCAATAGCTCCTCGTCACCTGCCGTGCTCTCCGTGGCCGCGTCGGTCCAGTCCGACAGGAGCGCAAACCGGATATCGCCGTCCGGGCTCGCAAGATAGTGGATTTCCAACCGCTCGACGAGTTCGTCGATCGCCGCGCTGGTTGTGAGCAACGTCGGCACGACCACGATGGTACGCAATTCATTCGAAATACCATCGCGAAGCTCAAGCCCGGGCAGCACGGCCGGGCCGAAGGGACCTGTGACTGCTCGGTTCACCAGCGTGATTGCGGCGTCCGCGGATACAAAGAGTCCCAAGAATGCCAGCGGCAGAAAAACCCAACCACCGGTGCCGGTCAACCTGACCGCGAGCAACGCCAATCCGAGAAGCATCCCGGCCGCGAACGCGACGGTCACGAGGTAACCTAAAATCCCGACCGCCGCGTTCGCGCGGACCAGCCATTCCTTCATCATCAATGCGTGAAAGCCAAGCTTCTTTTCGAACGCTCGGCGTCCTTGTCCAATCAAGTAATAACCGGGATCCCGCCGGCGCGGATCCTGTTCAGGCGCTCCGATTGGCTGGTCAGATTCCGTCCGTTTTGCGATGAGAATGGCTGCCCGGGCGATGTCGACCTCCGAATGGATAGAGCCGCGCGCAAGCTCTTCGATCGCACGGCGATATCGATCGCGGGTCGGAAAATCCATGTCGGCGAACTCACTGCCCGCGCGCAGTGCCTCGTCGACCATGCTGACGCCTTCGAAAAACTCCGCCCAATCAAGCTCGGATATGAGCCGCATGCTGGTGACTATATTGCGGACAGTGACGTTCGCCGCGCCCTGCCGGCGGTGCTCTTCGCGCACGATTTCATCGGTGTTCGTACCCTGCGCACGCAGGCGCTCGTCGAGCCACAGAAGCGCTGGCGTCGTGGTCGGATCTTCGTCGCGCAGTCGTTGCACCAACTGGACCGCAAACGACCTCGTGAGCGGTGAATTTGTAAACGGCCGCAGTGCCACGCCAGCCGGTTCCGGCGACCCGATCCCGGCACCGAGCAGACGCTCGGCCAATGCGTCGGCGGCGTCACGCGCCGTCTGACTGCCGACGATGAGATCGGCCAAGCGCCGCAGGTTCTCTACGAGCACGACGCGAATTGTAATTGCGAGAGCCCAGAGCTCGCCGATCGTCAGCGGCTGAACGCGCTGATAGGCCAATACGAAGCGTCGAAGCATCTCCGCTTCGAAGCGGCTGTCAGTATGCGCAACAAACGCCCAGGCCACTTCGAAGATGCGCGGATATCCCTCAAACGGGCCTTCCACCAGCTTTGGAAGCTGACGGTAATAACTGGACGGAAGATCGGTTCGGATCTTGCGGATCTGATCTTCGGCGACATGGAAGTTGTCGATCAGCCATTCGGCCGCCGGGGTAATGGGGCGTTTATCCGCTATCGCGGCTGCAATGACACGATAGGCTTCAAGAAGCGCCTCATCGTTGTCGCGAACCCGTTTCGCAAGGGGCCGCCCTTTTTTTGGTTGCGAGCTGATGGACTGAGCCGCAGCCAAGCTCTCGGCGTGCTGTTCAAGGCGTTCGACGCTGAAAAGCTCTTCGCGGATTGCCTCGTCGCCGGCCCAAGACGGCCCCGATGACGTCCTCGGCAGGAATTTTGCGAACGTAGTGGTCAAATGTACCTCGCGACTTCGGAAATCGGTGGTATCCCGAGGGAACTGGAGAAATGGGACGATTAGGACTGGCTTTGCAATCTATACGTTCCCATATAGGGACGAACATCGCGAACACATCATCCAATTCGATGTTTCAGTGACTTTTGACGCACTATTGCAGGCGTACCAACCGCCGGGACGGCCGTGAAAACTTTGACGGACAGCGAACGCGCCGAAAGGCTGCGGTCTGAGATCGCGCAGCTTGAAGCACCTTATGACGGATCGTTTCCGCCCGCGATCTATTCGGGGCTCGAAAGCCTCAGACTACAGCTTATTACGCTCAATAAGACTGTTTAGCCGGGATCTCGTCCTTAGATTTGATGCAAGCACTCTTCATCGGCCAGGCGTACATCGACGTGACCTTTTTGACCGATCGGATGCCGACCGGGGACGAGAAGTATGTCGCATCGGCATACGCTATCTCGTTCGGAGGCAATGCGGTCACGGCTGCGTTCTGCTGCGCAAAGCTGGGCTTTGTACCCGAACTGCTAGCGACGCTGGCCGACGATTGGCTCGGCCGTATGTTCCTGGATATGGCGGCTAAATACCGTATTCCGATCCATCCGCGGAAGGTCAGAACGTCATCGCTGTCATTCATCATGCCAAACGACGGCAAGCGGGCCGTCGTCCGTTGCCGTGACGACAATTATCTCAACCCCTTCCCACGCCTGAACCTGTCAGGCTGCCGAGCTCTTCATCTGGACGGCCACCAACCGGATGCGGCGCTGTATCATGCTAAGGCCGCCCGCGAGGCAGGGATCCTCACCTCGCTCGACGGCGGCGGACTGCGATCGAACACGCATGAGCTACTTGCCTTCATCGACGTCGCGATCGTATCTGAGCGCCTGTGCGAGCAGATGGAGTTCGAGCCGGCAGGAATGCTCGATTATCTCAAGAGTCGGGGCTGCAAAATCGGGGGCGTGACGCTCGGAGAACATGGGCTGGCCTGGTACGACGAGGCGGGTGCCGTCCGGATGCTTCCAGCTCTTGCTGTGCCGCCGCCTCGTGTTCTCGATTCGAGTGGTGCCGGCGATATCTTCCACGGCGCTTACGTCTATTCCTACCTCGCCGATGCTTCAAAAAGCTGGGAGGGGCATTTCAGCTTCGCCCGCGCTGCTTCCGCCTATAAGATCCAAAACCTCGGCAACGAAGCAGGGTTACCAACTCTTGCCGAGATTGCCGCGGCTGAGCGGGAGTTCAATGTTGGCAAACCGACGCTATAGGCGAATGAGCCTTTCGCAACGCGTCAATTGACGGTGCCGAACTGACGCTATGGGTCATGAGCGCTGTTTCGAGCGCGCTCCCGGCACTTCCGCAATTACCCTGACAGCCGACATTCGCTTGCGCTGCAATATCTCGCGCTGTGGGCCAGTAACGGACACTCAACCTCAATTTCTGATCGGCCTCGGTCAAACAAAAACGGCGTCGCAGCACTTCAGCCTATCCGATGCCTTCATTGTCCCGATGCGGGAATCAGACCGGACAAGGCGGGCTTCTGCGGCAGTGATTGCGCCTGAATACGCACTAAATTTTCACGCAGCGCATCGAGATCCATCGGCTTCGGCACAGATTCGCAAACGTTCAAGTCGAGCGCTCTTCCGAGTTCCACCATGTCGTCGCAAACGTCCTTGTCTGATTGGCTGATCACGATGATCTGTGCCTTGCATCGGACCGTCGAGAGATAACGGAGCACGTCCAATCCGACATGCTCGCCGAGCCCGAGGTCGAGCGTGATGCAGTCGAACTGCCGCGCATCCAGCACTTTGCAGGCATCTTCGTAGCTGTGTGCCACAGTGGTGACGAACCCGACCTTACGGGCGATATGGCTGATGATGGAGCTGTGGATACGCGCGTCTTCGATAATCAACAGGCTGCTCGGGTTCTTGACGGTTTGAACCGATCCTTCGTTCGCATTCGTCGTGGCATGCCGACCAGGCATTACTGGCAATGAAAAGTATTTTGTACCCTCAGCGTCGCGCACTTCAACAGACCAACCTATCCAATCGCCATTCAGGTTGTATTTCAAGGTCTGCGCAGTCGCTTCGGCAAAATCGAATGCATCCTTAGAGCTCAGGAAGTCATCTCCCTGATAATCTCGTAGTGATTGGCCTCTCGTTGTGTAATCGAAGAAGAAGCGCATTGTGCTCCGGGTGTGGCGGCTCTGCTCGTAGCACGGGTAGGCTTTCGCTGGCCTGAATCAATCAATAAAATATCGATGAATATGCGTTTCCTCGGATTGGTACTTTTAGACGGGAGGACTACGCACTTCTACCGACCTCCTGATTGCAATGTTTTCCACCACCGGCATCGCGTGGGTCGCTAGCGCTCCCGAATTCCGCTTTCGGTCAGGAACGACCGATTTGCGAGGTCCGCGCATTTGTCCGCTTTCGCCATAAGCGGATATTCCGTGAACCTCCCGGCGACCCTACTGGAGTTCCGGCGCTGGATCACGCTAGAATGCAGGCGCAAGGGAGAGGCGCGGTTTTTTCTCTGACAGCGTGGAGTTAAATGTCATGAGTATTTTCGGAAACATTATGGGCGCGATATTCGGTCACGGCTCGGCGCAGGCGAAGGCCTCACCTACGGCAGCGCCAAGCGCCCCTCCGGCGCAAACGGTCGACGTTGCCGCTATCGTCGACAAGGCGGCCGCAGCAAAGGGCGAGAAGCTTGCTTGGCGAACCTCAATCGTGGACCTGATGAAAGCTCTCGGTCTCGATAGCAGCTTGAACGCGCGCAAGGAACTCGCCAAAGAATTGAAGTACACTGGCGACATCAATGACTCTGCCACCATGAATGTCTGGTTGCACAAGCAGATCATGGGAAAGCTCGCAGCCAATGGCGGTAAGCTGCCCAGCGATATCAAGACCTGAACTTCCGACTTAACGGCGGATCGGCGCTGATCGCCCTGGCGTTGGCTGCCCAAAGAGCAGCCTAGCCTAAATTATTTTCTTCGAGTCTGTGGGCTCACGATCAAGGAATTTGCCCAATCGTCAGCCACAGTTCACGTTAGCGTTGCCACTGCACGATCGGAACGGTGCTGATCGCGTTCGCCGGCGAACCATTGACTATCTTGGTACTGATAGCGAGGTAGACGATCGTGTTCCGAGGTTTATCCACCAAGCGATAAATTCGTGTCGTCTTGAAAAAAATGCTCGTCTTCTGACTAAACACCTCTTCATTTTCGCGCAGCTTCGACAGGTCGACGTCGACTGGACCAATTTGTCTGCACGAGACCGAAAAATTAGATGGATCTTCGTTTAAACCCAATGGCTGGCCCCACCCGCCTTTTCGGGCCTGCGAAATGTGGCACGCTATGCCAGGCACTTGCGGATCTTCAAAGACACTGACGCACACCTTGTCGTTGGGAGAAAGCGCATTGAACGTGGTGCTCACGCAGCTCAAGTCCGTAGCGTGTGCAGAATGGACAGATATAACGCCCAGTACGGCCACTATAAAAAGCCGCTTCATTTGTAAATCTCCGCATTGGCTGCGACGATGTGCTCTGGCTATATCTAACCTGCTTTTGGCTCTGACGTTATTGAATTTCTGCATGCTGCCATAACAATTGGTTTTAACCCGGGCGGGTTTTTGAGGGAGCTGGAGGAATGGAAAACAGGTTTTTGCGATGCACCGAAATCTCGCCGCCAATGTCGCATATGGGCCATTCACGTCATTTCGGATGCGTGTTCGGACTTCCGCTTCTCCCCCGGAAACCGACATTCGCTTGCGCTGCAATATCTGGCGCTGTGGGCCAGTAGACGTCCGCTTACCCACCGGAACGTACCGTCGAAGCGGACATCCCGAAACGGCAGCTCAGGGCAACAGCGACGTTTCGAGCGCGCGAGCCACTTCCGATTTGGACATGTCGCTACACCGCGGCGGACGCTATTATGTTGGGATTGTCGCGGGCTTGAACTTGGAAGCGCGCATGAGCGATCCGCTTTCTCGCGTTATGACGCGCGTTGCGTATGGCGCCAACCAGTTGCCACGCATCGCTTGGTATGTCGGGCACAGCCTCGCCGTACGTTGGCTATCCGAGGCAGCGCAGCGACGAGAAGGCAAGAAAGTGCGACCGCGCGCCCATACCGATTTGCCGGTGCCAGACCGCGGACGCCTCTATGCGGATATGGCCATCCTTCTCCGGCAGGATCTCGCCAATATCGAGGCCGGCCATTACCCGCTTCCCGCCGACCATGACGGATCGCTGATGACGCTGCTTCATCGCTCGCGGCTTTTTTTCGAGGATCTCCCGGAAATCCATCGGCGTCGCGAAAGGCGCGCGCACAACGATGTCCTATCCGAAGGAACGCGCGGGAGGCGGCCCCGCTACTATTTGCAAAATTTCCATTTCCAGTCGGGCGGCTGGATGACGGACAATTCGGCAAAGCGTTATGACACGCAGGTCGAAGTGCTCTTCAACGGGACTGCCAATGCGACGCGTCGGCAGGCTTTGCCTCAGCTCCATGAAGTCTTCGCCGGACGGGACCAGCGCAAATTGAGACTTCTCGACATCGGCTGCGGGACTGGGCGTTTCCTCGATTTTCTCAAACAGACCTGGCCGCGACTTTCGGCCCTTGGGCTCGATATGTCTGAGTCGTATGTCCGATACGCCAAGCGTCACCTGAAACGCTGGTCGCGAATAAACTTAATCGTTGGAAACGCGGAGACGCTGCCTTTGCCAGATGAAAGCCAGGACGCGGTGACGAGTATTTTTTTGCTCCACGAATTACCGCCGAAGGTGCGGCGCATCGTTTTTCGCGAATGTGCCAGAGTGCTGAAGCCTAGCGGACGTCTGGTCCTGGTGGATTCGCTCCAGCACGGCGATCAGCCAGATTATGAAGGGCTTCTAGAACTCTTTCCGCAGAATTATTATGAGCCTTATTATAGGAGCTACACAAAAGAGGACTTTTGCGCACTCGCCGCAGGCTACGGTCTGACGCACATCAGAGACGTCAAGGCTTTCGTCTCCAAAGTGATGGTATTCGACAAGCCGGCAGGCCGATCGCCCGCGGTTGTGGGCGCCGAGAAGTAAACGGATTTGCAAGTGATGATTTCCAAACCGGGCTCGGAACTCAGACTTCCACGAAATTCTCGACTGTCCGGTGCCCTTCTTCTACTTTTGCCCGCGCGTCGATTGCGGCGAGCACTTTCGGCGGCGACATCGGCAGTTCGGTCAGCCGCCGGCCGGTCGCGCGCTCGATCGCGTTGGCGATGGCCGCCATCGGCGGGCAAATGTTGACTTCGGCGGCACCTTTGGCGCCGTACGGATGACCGGGATTCGGCACCTCGACCATGACCGGCTCGATCATCGGCAGGTCGGATGCCACCGGAATCCGATAGTCGAGAAAGCCCGGATTTTCCATGTGCCCGCGTGAGTCGTAGATGTACTCCTCGTTGAGCGCCCAGCCGATGCCTTGCGTCACGCCGCCTTGGATCTGCCCCTCGACATAGCTCGGGTGGATGGCGCGTCCGACGTCCTGAGCGGCGACGAAACGCAAAATCTTCACCTTGCCGGTCTCCGGATCGACCTCGACGTCGCAGAACTGGGTGGCGAAGCCGGGCGCCACCGCGCTGGGGTTCACCGCCGCCGCGGCGACGATCGGCCCGCCGGTCTGCGCCCGCTTGGCCGCAATCTCCCTGAGCGACAGCGGCTTGAAGTCGCCGACGTTGCTGCTCGCCGGCTTGGCGCAGCCGTCCTCCCAGACCACGCCCTCCGGGTCGACGTCCCACATCTTGGCCGCCCGTACGCACAGCTCCTGGATTATCTTCTTGGTGGTGTCGACCACGGCCATGCCGGTGGCGAAGGTGACGCGCGAGCCGCCGGTGAGATGCGCATAGCCGACCGACGCGGTGTCGGCGACGATCGGGCGCACCCGGTCATAGTCGATCCCCAGCGTCTCGGCCGCCATGATCGCCATCGAGGCACGTGAGCCGCCGACGTCGGGGCTGCCGGTCGCGACGACGACCGTACCATCCTCGTTGACGTGCATGGTGGCGCTCGAATTCGCCGCCGCCGTTGAACCAATAGCCGGAGGCAACGCCGCGCCCCTGGTTCTTGCCGAGCGGCGTCTTATAGCCCGGATGGTTGAGCAGCGCCTCGATGGTCTCGGCATATCCGTTGAACGCAAGCTTGGCGCCGGAGAGCATCTGGGTCCCTTTCTTGGCGGCGTTCTTGAGCCGCAGCTTCAGCGGGTCCATGCCGATCTTCTGCGCAAGAACATCGACCACGCTCTCCACCGCGAAGGCGCCGATCGGTGAGCCCGGCGCGCGATAGGCCGCGACCTTCGGGCGGTTGCAAACCACGTCGTAACCGATCGCGCGAGCATTCGGGATGTCGTAAGGAGCAAACGCGCACATGCACGTGCTCATGAACGGCGAGCCCGGAAATGCGCCGGCCTGCAACTTGAAGAGTCCGTCGGCGGCGACAATCGTGCCGTCGCGCTTGACGCCGATCTTCACGGTCATCGACGCACCGGACGCCGGGCCGGTCGCCTTGAACACATCCTCCCGGCTCATCACGATCTTCACCGGATGGCCGGATTTGCGCGCGAGCATGACGGCTACCGGCTCGACGTAGATCACAGTCTTGCCGCCGAACGCGCCGCCGAGCTCCGCCGGATAGACGCGCAGGTCGCCGAGCTTCATGCCGAGCAGCCGCGCGGTGTAGGCGCGGACGACGAAGTGCCCCTGGCTCGAGCTCCAGAGCTCGCCCTGCCCGTCGGCGTCGCAGCGGGCCACGCAACCTTGCGGCTCGATATAGGCCTGATGCACGGGCGCGGTCTTGAACGACAACTCGACGATCTCGTCGGCCGCCGCGAAACCGGCCTCAAGATCGCCCAGCTTGAATTCGACCCGCTTCGAAATATTGGAGGGCTTCGGCGGCGGCTCGACCCCGCGGGTGATCAAGTCGGGAAACAAGAGCGGCGCATCTGGCTTCATCGCCTCATCGACGTCGATGACATGCGGCAGCACCTCGTAGTCGACCGCGATCAGCGACAGCGCCTCGTCGGCGATCGCCTTGCTGGTCGCCGCCACCGCGGCCACGGCATGGCCTTCATAGAGCGCCTTCTCGCGCGCCATGATGTTGCGCGTCATATGCCAGAAATTCTGCGCGACGCGTTCCGGGCCGACATACTCGAACTTCTGCTCTGGGAAGTCCGCAGAGGTCACCACGGCCTTGACGCCGGGCAGCGCGGCCGCCTTTGAGGTATCGATCGAGCGAATGCGCGCATGGGCGTGGGGCGAGCGCAGGATGCGGCCGACCAGCATACCCGGCATCGCCAGGTCCGCGCCGTACTGCGCAAGCCCCGTCACCTTCGGCACGCCGTCCGGACGAACCGGCCGGGTTCCGACCCATTTGAATTGCTTCGTTTCGCGCGAAGTGATGTCGTCCACAGCTACCTCGCCTGATTGCCGCGTTGCGCTTGGCTTTGCGAGAGAGTTGCGCGGGCGGCTCGCAAATGCAAGCGCGTCCGCAATCGGGTTGGCCATGCGCTCGCGGCCGCCGCGAGATCGCGCGTGGGTCTGGACCGCCAACCAATGCTGGACTAGCGTCGCGTCTGGTTAGTTTGGAGACGCCAAGATCATGCTCGATTATATCGCCCCGTCGACGGTCGAGGAGGCAGTACGTATTTTGGCCGGAGCTCCCGACACCGCGAAGGTTTTGTCCGGCGGAACCGATCTGCTGGTTCAGCTCCGCTCCGGCCGGGCCAAGCCGGGCCTGATCGTCGATATCAAGAAGATCCCCGGCATCTCCGGCATTCGCGAGCGGGACGGCGGCTTTGTCATCGGCGCCTCGACGCCCGGCGCCGTGATCGGCGAATGCGAAGCTCTGCAGCGGGCCTGGCCCGGGGTGGTCGAGGCCGCCAACCTGATCGGCTCGACCCAGGTGCAGGGTCGGGCGTCGCTTGCCGGTAATCTGTGCAACGCGTCGCCGGCGGCCGACAGCGTGCCGGCGCTGATCGCCGCGCGCGCGACCTGCGTGGTCGCCGGCCCAAAGGGGCGGCGAGAAGTTCCCGTGGAAAGTATTGTCACGGGTCCGGGGCGCACCTCCTTGAACCCGGGCGAGTTCATCGTCGAGTTTCACCTACCGAAACGTCCGCCGCGCTCGGCCGACGCCTATCTTCGTTTCATTCCGCGGACCGAGATGGACATTGCCGTGGTTGGCGCGGCGGTCAGCCTGACGCTCAACGCCGGCGGTGTTTGCGCCGATGCGCAGGTCGTGCTGGGCGCCGTGGCGCCGACCGCGATCCTGGTTGCCGAGGCTGCCGCCGCGTTAGTTGGGCGCAAGCTCGATGAGACGGCGCTCGCCGGGCTCGACCAGGCGGCGCGGCGCGCGTGCAAGCCGATCGACGACAAGCGTGGGACGATCGAATACCGGACCAAAGTCGCCGGCGTGTTGGCACGCCGGACGGCGACGATCGCCTATGATCGCGCGGTGGCGCGTCGATGAGCAAGCATCACGTATCGACCATCATTAACGGCGAGCCCATGGAGTTTCTGTGTGAGCCGCAACTCACGCTTCTCGACGTCCTGCGTGACGAGCTGCATATGACCGGCAGCAAGGAGGGGTGCAGCTCCGGCGACTGTGGCGCCTGCAGCGTGACGGTCGACGGCCGTCTAGTCTGCTCGTGCCTGATGCTTGCGGTCGAGGCAGAAGGCCACAAGATCGAGACGATCGAGGGCATGGCGCGCGGGCACGATCTGCATCCGCTGCAGCGAAAATTCCTGGAATATGCGGCGCTGCAGTGCGGTTTCTGCACGCCGGGCCTCCTGGTCGCTGCCAAGGCGCTGCTGGACCGTAATCCAAATCCGACGGAGACCGAGGCGCGCTACTGGCTCGCCGGCAACCTTTGTCGCTGCACCGGCTACGACAAGGTCATCCGTGCCGTCCTCGATGCCGCCGCCGAGCTGCGAGCTGAGTGAGTTGGCAGCTCGGGATTGCGCCCTGAAACGAAGACATCCCAAGCGTAGCGCTTGCAGGCCGCGGGCCGCTAAAAATTTGCGAAACCGCGACGTAGGACAAGCGGTACGATAACTGTGAAATGCCCCTGCACTAACCGTCAGACATCAATCGCCTTTTCGTGAACGCGCACGCTCTCCATCATAGGGGCGACGGCGAAGCGGCGATTTAGCTTCAAGTTCCGAATTCCACTGATTTGGTCGCGCCTATTTAACGCATCAGGAGCGAAAAATCGACCGCTGAAGCGAGCGCATTGACGCCCTACCCCGCCCCGATTACCCCGTCCCGGCAAGGGGCCACCGATGAACGCCAAGGAAAAGGCCGCGCTCGGATCGATCGCCGCCTCGGCCGGTCTGACCGCGGCGAAGGCCGCGATCGGGCTCCTCACCGGCTCGCTCGCCATCCTGTCGGAGGCCGGGCATTCGCTGCTCGACCTCTCGGCGACGCTGCTCACCTATTTTGCCGTGCGCATTTCCGGCAAGCCGGCCGACGCCGAGCATCACTACGGCCACGGCAAGGTGGAAAGCGTCACCGCGCTCGCCGAAACGGCGTTGCTGTTCCTGCTCACCGGCGCCGTGATTTTCGAAGCGGTGCGGCGGCTGATCGGCGCGCATCCGCATGCGGTCGAGGCGACGGCTGCGGCCTTTGCCGTCATCTGCGGCTCGATCGCGGTCGATTTTTTTCGCGCCCGCACGCTCAAGCGCGTCGCCAAGGCGACGTCGAGCGAGGCGTTACAAGCCGATGCGCTGCATTTCGCTTCCGACATGTGGTCGTCGGTCGCGGTGCTGATCGGGCTTTGCGGCGTGGCGGCGGGCTATTCGTGGGCCGACGCCGCGGTGGCGATCGTGGTCGCATTCTTCATCTGCATTGCCGGTTGGCGGCTCGCGCGGCGGACCATCGACACCCTGACCGACACCGCGCCCGCCGGCGTGAGCGAGCGTGTCGGAGCGATTGCGCGCCAAGTTCCCGGCGTCGTCGCCGTCGAGCGGGTGCGGGCGCGGCCGGCCGGCGCGGTGCTGTTCGTCGAGCTTGGCGTCGGCGTGAGCCGCACGCTGCCGCTCGACCGCGTGGCCGCTATCACGGCCCAGCTCATCCGCGCCATCCGTACCGATATGCCCGCGGCCGAGGTCACCATCACCACCGAGCCGCGCGCGCTCGACGACGAAACGGTGCGCGAGCGCGTGATGGTGATCGCGCGCGACATGGGCCTCGCCATTCACCACGTCGCCGTGCAGACGATTTCGGGCCGGTTATCGATCTCGGCGGATCTCGAAGTCGAAGGCACGCAGCCGCTCGCCGCCGCCCATGAAGTCGCAAGCCGCCTCGAACAGGCGGTGCGCGACGAGCTTGGGCCAAGTGTCGAAGTCGAGACCCATATCGAGCCATTGCCGGCCGACGTCTTGGCGGGACGCGACGCCGCCGCCGCGCACATCGTCGAGGTGCGCGAATTCTTGTCGTCGCTGGCCGCGGAAATTCCCGATCTTGCCGAAGTACATGACGTGCGCGTGCGCGAAACCGCCGACGGCGACATCGTCAATTTTCATTGCCGCGTCGATGCGGCGCTGTCGGTGGCCGCGGTGCACGACATGGTGGACGCGCTCGAGCGCCGGCTGCGCCGGCGCTTTCCGACCATCCGGCGCGTCATCGGCCACGCCGAACCGGGGCGCTAACGCCTCTGCGAGCCGCTTTCACGCCCTCGCCACGCACGCGTAATCGGTTTTGCACGGTGTATGGACAGAGCGGATCGAATGCTGCTATCGTAATGCGTTCGTGTTGTAAGATTGGCTCGAAGCTAGGGAGGTCTCGACTATGCCGCGCGCGAAGCGAACTGCGAAGCGAAAGCGTCTGAGCAAGGCCGTACCGATGGCGGGAATCGCCGGTGTGTCTTTGGCGATGGCGGGCGGCGCGTCCGCACTGACTGCGCCGACAGCGAATGTACCGTCGCAAGACATTGCACCGCCTCAGGTAATTACTCTCGGTGAGGAGGAAATCTCTGACGTCAGCTTGGCGACGTTCTATGTCTTCGACAAGGAAAACGCCCCAACATCCCGGCCCTACATGCAGCTTGCCAAAGGCTGCAAATGCGGACGCTGCGGACATGGCTGCGGACGAGGCTGTGGACGCGGCTGCGGAGGCTGCGGAGGCTGCGGAGGCTGCGGAGGCTGCGGAGGCTGCAGCCCCCTCTGGTGTCTGACGCATCCGTGGGCGTGCTAAAAGATCTGGAGTACTTTCCGATTACGTTGAGATACGTGGATCGTGATGGCCGGGTTCGACCAGGCTCGACCCGGTCATGCACGTGTTGTCTGTAGCGCTGCCCACGTGGATGCACGCGTTAGGCGTGCCCATGGCGGCCGAGTGGGACGCCAACCTTATCGAGAACCGCTAGATCCAGAAACGCTAGCGCGCGAGCTAGGCGGCGTAGCTGCAGCACCCGGATAATACGCCTTGCACCGGCAGTCCGGAATTGTGGCAAAGTGTGTGTACTGACCTCATGACAGGCGATCGCGCGATAAGCTTTACGCAGCATAACAGCAAAGACGTTCCGCAGTTCGCGCCGAATTTCACCGTCTATGTGCTGCCATCAGATGTCGTGTGCCTGTATTCCGAGGACCGGAAGTTTTTTCTTCACGGCAAGCTCTATTGTGCGCTCGCGTCCGCGATAGCAAAAGGCGGCAGGAGTTTTCGGGAGCTCGTCCGCGAGCTGGAGCAGGATTTCCCGTCCGACAAAATCCAAGAGGCCCTGAAGCGGCTGGTCGAGCGCCGCCATGTCGTCCGGAAGTCGCGCTCTTCCGCTGGCGTCGTGGCCGCCTATTGGGCCAGCCTGGGCCTGTTGCCGGAGGCCGCTGAGAAAAATCTTCAGAAATGTCGTGTGTGCATTCAAGCGATCGATGTGCAGGGGGCAACTGAACTCGCCGACGCCCTGAGTGGCTTGGGCGTTCGCATCGTGAAGCGTTCCCCCGATCTGACGGTCACGCTCGTGAGCGATTATCTCGAAGGACGACTGGCCGAATTGAACCGGCAGCATTTGTCGGACCATACGCCTTGGCTGCTCGTCCAACCCTCCGGCATATTTCCACTGGTGGGGCCGGTGTTCAGCCCAGGCAAGAGCGCTTGTTGGACTTGTCTTGCCGATCGCATGAAACGGAACCGGGAGGTCAAGGCGATGCTCGACAGCGGACAGGCCCGCCGCCTCGCCGTTTCGCCTCTGGCCCGGCACACGTTCGGACAGAGTGCCATCCAGCTTGCAGCGGTCGAGATCGCGAAAGCGATCGCCACCGACTTTCGTACGGAATTGCGCGATCAGATCATCAGCCTCGACCTGTTGGGCTCGACCGTCGTGAAGCATTACATGGCGGCCCGCCCCCAATGTCCGAGCTGCGGCCGTAAGGAGCTGCGCGACCAAAGGCGTGCGCCGGTGCCGGTCGAACTTGCCGCCGGCGCCAAGCTGGTCATGACGAGCGGGGGGTACCGGACCGTTTCGCCGAGAGCCACGGTTGCACGTTTCCGAAAGCACGTGAGCCCCCTCACCGGCGTGGTCTCGCGTCTCGAACGGATCGAAGCCGATTTGCCCTTGAACACTAACTATTATGCCACGCACAATTTTTCGGCGCCCGCCAGGACGGTCAATGAGCTCAGGGCAGGACTGGGCGGCGGCAGCTTCGGCAAGGGCAGCACCGCCGAGCAGGGGGAAGCCAGCGCGCTCATGGAGGCGATCGAGCGTTATTCCGGGATTTTTCAGGGCGACGAGATCAGAGTGACACGGCGGTTCACGGATTTCCCGGCCGGCGAAGCCATTCCTCCGAACGACGTCATGCTGTTCAGCGACGCGCAATACCGGCGACACCAGGAGCCGACGGACGATTTGCAGCCGCCAGACCAATTCGATCGATCGGCCGAGATCGAATGGTCGCCGGTCTGGTCGCTGCGCGATAAACGCTTCAAATATCTTCCGACCAGCCTCTTGTATTTTTTCTACAGGGGCCCAAACGAGATCAATGCGGATTCCAACGGCTGCGCGGCCGGCAACACGCTCGAGGAAGCAATCGTCCAGGGATTCCTCGAGCTGGTGGAACGGGATGCATACGCAATCTGGTGGTACAATCGCTTGCAGCGGCCGGAAGTGGACCTCGGCCAGTTCGACGATTCCTACATTCGCGATCTGCAAAACCAGCTTGCCGAAACCGGACGCCGGCTTTGGGTGCTCGACGTCACCAGCGATCTCGGCATCCCGACCTTTGTGGCGATAACGCACTGGATGCAAAACGGGCAGGAAAATATCGAGTTCGGGTCCGGCGCGCACTTCGATACCCGAATCGCCTTGCTGCGCGCGCTGACGGAGCTGAACCAATTCCTGTCCATCGGTCTCATGGGCGGCAGGACCGGGGAGAAATCAAGCCTTGACGGTACCACTCCATTGCGCCTGCGGGAGCATCCCTTTTTGACGCCAAGCAACAGTCCGGCGGCTCAACCGGGCTTCGACTTCAAGTTCGGCCGTCTTGACACGCGCGAGCAGGTGACCGCCTGCGTGCGTCTCGCCAAGCGAGAGGGCCTCGATTTCCTCGTCCTCGATCAGACGCGCCCCGACATCGACGTCCCCGTCGTCAGAGTGATCGTTCCGGGAATGCGGCATTTCTATCGCCGCTTCGCGCCTGGTCGGCTTTACGATGTCCCGGTAAAGCTCGGATTGCGAGACCGGCCGTTGTCGGAAGACGAGCTAAATCCACTTCACCCCCATACCTGAGGGTCATTCCCGGCTTGCGCGCTCCCCGATTAAAGAGAGGGCCACGAGCTGCGCCGGCAACTGTATCCGCCCGGCTCGGCAATCGCGTCACGCTCGAAGCGCACGCGGACGGAGAAATCGTCGCCGGCTTCGACGGCTATTCGGTCGGCTTGGGAACGTTCAGCGCGGGCGCGGCGGATCGCGCGCAGGGCCTACGCCTGGGTCTGCCCCTCGCCTCGTTTGCGGCCGGCAGCCGAAACATCGACAAGGAGATTGATCTTTTAGTCCGGCGATTGGCCAGGCACGGTTTATTGGAGTACCGCCTCTGGGGGTCGCAAAACGACGAGGACCAGGTCGTCATCGAACCGCAGGCTGCCGATTATTGGCCGCAAACGCCGCAGCTCAGCAATGCCGACGTTCTCGTCCTGTCGCGGTTCGCCTACATGCGGCGGCGCGGCAACGAGATGATCTTGGAATCGCCGCGCGCCGGCGCATTGTTTAAAATTTGCAATCCGAAGATTGCAACCGTCATCGCCGTACTGTCTACACCGCAACAAATCAAACGGCTCCGTCGGCAGGACGGTTTTCCGGGGCTCGAGCTTCTCGCCCTGCTGGTGGATTGCCAAATCCTTTTCAAGGTCGACGCCGCCGGCGACAGCGGTCTCCGATCGGCGGAGGGTGACAACAATCTCGTTCTTTGGGACTTTCACGATCTTTTGTTCCACGCGCGCAGTACGGAAGGCCGACACGCCAACCCGCTGGGCGGACTTTATCCATATGCGGGGGTCATGTCCCCGCTACCGGCGGTGCGGCCCCACTGGCCCGGAAAGAAAATCGATTTGCGCAAGTTCGCAGCCGCGCATTCGCAGGCAATCTCGCCGGTCGCAACGCTCCTGCGGGAACGTCATTCGACGCGCAGCTTCGATGAACGGCGACCGATCACGCTCGCCGAGCTTTCGCGGTTTCTCGACAGCACCGCGCGTGTCCTGTCGAGATGGAAAAGTAGTGCCGACCTCGGCGGCAGCGGTCCGGTAGTCGCATACGCCTCCAGGCCGTATCCGTCGGCGGGCGCGAGCTACGGGCTCGAGCTCTATCTGGCCGTCGACAAGTGCGAAGCGCTTGCCCGAGGATTCTATCACTACGACGCCGGCGCACATGCGCTGGTGCCGATCGGCGTTCGCATCAATGAGCTCGAAGCGCTGTTGGCGGGCGCCAAACTTGCTATGGGCGCGCCCGCCGCGCCCCAAATTCTTATCACGATCGCTGCGCGCTTTGGCCGGGTTTCATGGAAGTACAGCTCGCTCGCCTATGCGCTTATTCTGAAGGAAGTCGGCGTATTGATGCAATCGCTCTACCTGATGGCGACCGACATGGGGCTCGGCGGGTGTGCGATCGGGCTCAGCAACATCGATCTGTTTGCAAAGATGACGGGGATCGAATTCCACGTCGAGGGCCCGGTCGGTCAATTTGCACTTGGTCGCGGCACAAAACCGGGGGATTCCGGCTGACAATCCGACGGCCTCGGCGTGGCTCGGGCAACGGCCACGCAAATGGCTACGCCACGGCCAAATTGGGGATCCATTAATCCACGTTCCCGGCTTTACCAAGACCATCGGCAGCCCCGCGCGTCGGAAGAATCGCGCGACGTGATCCGCTCGAAATATCCGATACTGTCGTTCCTGCGCGTTCCCGCCAGCCCGAATATGGCGCCCTGAGGGTCCGTGCATTGAGCGATCCAGCTGCCGCCTGGTATTTCAAACGGGCCGATGAAGACCTGGCCGCCACCAGCCATCACGCGCTTCGCCGCCGCGTCGATGTCGCCGATGTTGAAATAGTAAAGCCAGAAGGGAGCCGGCACCATCGGAAGCTTGGTGAGCATGCCGCCGATCGTCCGCCCTCCGGCGGAGAATAGCTGATACGTGCCCATCTCGCCGATGTCGGCGTCCGCTTTTTGCCAGCCAAAGAGCTCGCCGTAGAAAGCCAACGCCTTCTCCCAGTCGGCGGCGACCAGCTCGTGCCAGCCGACGCGGCCCGGTGCGTCCAGCCCGGCGGGCTGCTCTTGGCCAGGTTTCAGCCACTCGAACAACGCGAGCGTTGCCGTTTGCGGGTCAGCGAAGACTGAAAAGCGGCAGATGTTGGGGGTGTCCGTCGGTGGGACGTACACGGCGCCGCCAAGGCGCTTAATCCGGTCGGCGGTAGCGTTCACGTCGTTGACCCCGACATATCCCATCCATCTCGGCTTCAAGCCCATTTTTCTCGCGTCCTCCGGCAGGTCCATCAGCCCGCTTACCGAGGCCCCTCCAACGGTAAACAGGGCCCTACCGGGCACCGACGTGTCCCGCGCGCCCCAGCCCATGACCTTTATGTAGAAGGCCTTGGCGGCCTCAACGTCTGTCGTAATCAAGTCGTACCAGACGAAACGGCCATGAGAATTGACCATGCCTGTTTCTCCGTTCGAGCCTGCAAACAGACGCGGCGCCCACATTTGACCCGACCCAGCTTACTTTCCGCCGCATGACTGCGAGGCTAAGTCCTTTGGCTGAATAACGGCGGGGCCGATAAAGCGCAAGGACGGCGGCGCTTTTAATTGGGGCGTAAAACTTCTACACCAAGCCCCAACATGCGCACCGAAGAACCGCGTCCCGTCCGCCTTCAGGATTATCGGCCGCCCGATTGGCTCATCGAAACCGTCGACCTCGATGTGTCGCTCAATCCGACCGCCACGACGGTTCGCGCCAAGCTCAAGATCAAACCGAACTCCACGGGCGCGCCAGCGCCGCTCGTCCTTGACGGCGACGAGCTGAAGCTCCGCTCGCTCGCGCTCGACGGTAAGCCGTTGCCGCCGGAAAATTTCGTCGCCACGCCCGAACGACTCACGATTGCGCAGCCGCCGAACCGGCCGTTCGAGCTTGCGATCGAAACCGTCGTCGATCCGGTCGGGAATACGCAACTCATGGGGCTCTACCGCGCCGGCGCGACCTATTGCACGCAGTGCGAGGCGGAAGGATTCCGTCGCATCACCTATTTTCTCGACCGGCCGGACGTGATGGCCGTCTATACGACGCGCATCGAAGCCGACAAGAACGAAGCCGCGGTTCTGCTGTCAAACGGCAATCTCGTCGCCCGCGGCGACCTGGCGGGCACGCCGCGGCATTTTGCGGTCTGGCACGATCCATTCCCCAAACCGTCTTATCTGTTCGCGCTGGTCGGCGGCAATCTCGCCGGCGTCGAGGACTCGTTCACCACAATGTCCGGACGCAAAGTGAAGCTCGTCATCTATGTCGAGCCCGGCAAGGAGGAACGCTGCCCCTACGCTATGGACAGTCTCAAGCGCGCCATGCGCTGGGACGAAGTCGCGTTCGGGCGCGAATACGATCTCGATATTTTCATGATCGTCGCGGTCTCAGCTTTCAACATGGGGGCGATGGAGAACAAGGGGCTCAACGTCTTCAACGACAAATACGTGCTCGCTTCGCCGTCGAGCGCCACCGACACCGACTATGCCGGCATCGAGGCGGTGATCGCGCATGAATATTTCCACAATTGGACCGGCGACCGCATCACCTGCCGCGATTGGTTTCAGCTCTGCCTGAAGGAAGGGCTCACCGTGTTCCGCGACCAGGAATTCACCGCCGCGCAGCGCTCGCGCGCGGTCGAGCGCATCAGCGACGTGCGCGCACTGCGCGCGCATCAATTCGTCGAGGATGCCGGACCGCTGGCCCACCCGGTGCGGCCCGAGCTGTATCACGAGATCAATAACTTCTACACCTCGACCGTCTACGAAAAAGGCGCCGAGGTCGTGCGCATGATCAGGGTGCTGCTCGGCCCCGAAACTTTTCGCAAGGGCATGGATCTGTACTTCGATCGCCACGACGGACAGGCGGCGACCGTCGAGCAATTCGTACAATGTTTCGCCGATGTGAGCCGCCGCGACATGACGCAGTTCATGCGCTGGTATTCGCAAGCCGGCACGCCGGAAATCAGGGTTGCGCCGCACTATGACGCGCGCGGCAAAACCTACCGGCTCGATATCAGCCAGACCATACCGCCGACGCCCGGCCAGCCGACCAAGGAGCCGATGGTGATCCCGCTGGCGCTCGGACTGGTTGGCAAAAACGGCGGCGATCTGCCGCTCGAGCTCGACGGCCGTCCGCTGCCTCGCGGCCTGCTCGAACTGACGCGGCCGAGCCAGAGTTTCCTGATCACCGGCGTCACCGAGCGGCCGGTGCCGTCGCTCAACCGCGGCTTTTCCGCGCCCATAAAGCTTGCACTGCCGATCGATCCCGACGATTTGCGCTTTCTTGCCGCGCACGATGGCGATCAATTCAACCGCTGGCAGGCGGTGCAGACATTGGCGATGACCTTGCTCAAGGCCAATGTCGCGGCCTTGCGCTCCGGCGCGCCTGTGCGCGAGGACGACGGCTTGATGGCGGCGCTCGGCGCAATCCTCAACGATGCAAAACTCGAACCGGCCTTCATCGCGCTGACGCTCTTGCCGCCGAGCGAAGCCGACATCGCGCGTGAAATCGGCTGCGATGTCGATCCCGACGCGGTCTTTGCCGCACGGCGCAAATTACGCGCGACGATCGGCACGCGGCACGGCGCCGCGCTCGCCGACACCTATGGGCGGATGCTCACGCCCGGGCCGTATCGGCCGGACGCGCAAAGCGCGGGCCGCCGCGCACTCAAGAACGCCTGTCTCGATTTTCTGGCGATGACCGGGAAAGACGACGCGATCGCGCGCGCCTTCGCGCAATACCGGGACGCCGACAACATGACCGACCGCATGGCGGCGCTGGAAACGCTGGCGCTGCACGACCGGCCGGAACGCGCCGCGGCGCTCGATGACTTTTATGCCCGCTACGCCGACGATCCGCTGGTCATCGACAAATGGCTTGCGCTCCAGGCGGCAATCCCCGAACCGGCGACGCTCGATCAAGTGCGCGCGCTGACCAAGCACCCCGCTTTCTCGGTCGCCAATCCCAACCGAGTGCGCGCGCTGATCGGCTCGTTCGCGCAAGCCAACCATACCCAATTCAATCGCCCTGACGGCGCCGGCTACGATTTCGTTGCCGACTTCGCGCTCGCGCTCGACCCGAAGAACCCGCAAGTCGCGGCACGCCTCATGGGCGCGTTCCGCTCCTGGCGCGCGCTCGAAGCCGTGCGCCGCGCACGCGCGGAGGCGGCGTTACGCCGGGTCGCGGCGGCACCGGCGCCCTCGCGCGACGTCCACGACATCGTCGCGCGCACGCTGGCCGAAAGCTGAGCGGGCCATCCACATCGTTGATTTGACTCGCGATTTGACGCGTGACGCGGCGCGATCGTGCCGCGCAGCGGCAACAAATCTCGGCGACTGCCGCACTGCAAAAATCGTGGGATAATTATTAAAAAAATATTGACTCAGGACTCTCGACAAAACGATTCGCGTCGATTCAAATGAAAGTGATTCGGAGAGATACGGCACACGCTCTCCGGTCGCGGGTCGAGGGAATAATCCGAACGGAGGCAGGCGATGGCGCGCGCCGATGCGGCGAGTGCGTCTCTACGTTCCGATTCGATCAAGGGGCTGGCGCAATCGATCGCCAAACCCGCCTATCGGCGCCTTCTCACCGCCGAGCCGCTGTTGCGCCGCGCCGTTCCGGTTCTCATCGTCGCCTTCATGTTGACGACCTGCGTCGGCGCCGCCGTGCAGGTGCTCGAACATCGCCGCCAAGCCGTGTTCGACGCGACGGCGACCATCGAGGCGCTCGCCGATCATTTCGTGGCCGCGCTCGATCGACCGCCGCGCGACGGCGCATCGCATCTGCAGCGCACTTCCGATGCGCTCCAACAGGCGCTGCCAAGCTGGGCGGCGGGCGCCGGGCGTCGCATTCTGATCGCCGACGGCGACGGCGCCATCGTCGCCGGCGCGCCGAGCGAGCCGCAGCTGCTGGGACGCCAGATCCTCGAGGTGCTCGGCCCATCGCAACCGCTGACCACGTTCGGCGCCGCCGCCGGCACCATGGAAATCGCGCTGGCGGACGGCGAGACCGCCTTCGCCACGGTGCGGGCCCTGAAAAATCCCGTCGGCCTTCTTGCCGTCATCCAAAGTCGCGATGACGCGCTCGCCAATTGGCGCTCGACCACCGCGCTGACCGTCACGCTATCGGCAACGACCGGCTTCGTGGTACTGATCCTCGGCTTCGCCTTCCACTGGCAGGCAACGCGTGCGCGCGAAGCCGACATCATCCACGACACCGTGCGCCGCCGCGTCGATACCGCGCTCAATCGCGGGCGCTGCGGATTGTGGGATTGGGATTTGGCGCGCGGCCGCGTGTTCTGGTCGCACTCGATGTATGACATTCTCGGCCTGCCGCAGAAGGACGATCTGCTCACCTTCGGCGAAGTCAACGCGCTCGTCCATAGGGATGACATCAATCTTTATGAGTTGGCGACGCAGCTGGCCGACGCCAAAGTGACCCTAATCGATCATGCTTTTCGCATGCGTCACGCCGACGGCCGATGGCCGTGGTTGCGCGTGCGCTGCGAAATGACGCGCCAGGACGGCGAAGACGGCCTGCATCTCATCGGCATCGCCGTCGACATCACCGAGCAGAAGAGCCTGGTCGAACGCACCATGAGGGCCGACCTGCGGCTGCGCGACGCCATCGAGACCATACCGGAAGCGTTCGTGTTGTGGGATTCGGAAAACCGCCTGGTACTGTGTAATTCGAATTTTCAGGAGTTGCATCATTTGCCCGACGAGGCGGTCGCGGCGGGCACCACCTACCAGGCGATCGTCGCCGCCGGGCGAAAGCCGATCATTCGCGCCGCCGTCGCCAATAACGGCGTTGAGCCGCGCGGCGCGCGCAGCTTCGAGGCGCAACTCGACGATGGGCGCTGGATGCATATCAGCGAGCGCCGCACCAAGGACGGCGGTTACGTCTCGGTCGGAACGGATATCACCAAGATCAAGCAACACGAGGAAAAGCTTGTCGAGAGCGAGAAGCGCCAGATCGCCACCATCGTCGACTTGCGCAAATCGCAGCAGGCGCTCGAACGGCAAACCGCGGAGCTTGCCGATCTCGCGGAAAAATACGCCGAGGAAAAAACCCGCGCCGAGGAAGCCAATCAGGCGAAGTCGAAGTTCTTGGCCAATATGAGCCACGAGCTGCGCACGCCGCTCAATGCCATCATCGGCTTCTCCGAGATCATGGAAGCGGCGATGTTCGGGCCGCTCGGCGCCGAGAAATATACCGAATACTCCCGCGACATCCGCGAAAGCGGCGAGTACCTGCTCGACGTCATCAACGACATCCTCGACATGTCGAAGATCGAAGCCGGCGGTTTCCGGCTCACCCCGGAAGTTGTGGCGCTTGAGCCGGTGCTGGCCGATTGCCTGCGCGTGGTGTCGACGCGCGCCGGCGAAAAGCATCTTCGGCTCGACGCCAAGCTCGATCCGGACATCCAACTCGTTGCCGACCGCCGCGCTGTCAAGCAGATCGCGCTCAATCTGTTATCCAACGCCGTGAAGTTTACCCCCGACGGCGGCGCGGTGACGCTGCGCGGGCGGCTACGCGGCGGCATGGTCACCGTCGCCATCGCCGACAACGGTATCGGCATTTCCAAGGACGCGCTGCGCAAGCTCGGCCGGCCGTTCGAGCAGGTCGAAAGCCAGCTGACCAAACGCCACCAGGGCTCCGGCCTCGGGCTCGCCATCGCCAAATCGCTCGCCGAACTGCACGGCGGCGAAATGCGCATCCGCTCGAAACTCGGTCACGGCACCATGGTCGTGGTCCGCCTGCCGCTGCAGGTGAACCCGCCGGTGCGGGCGGAAAAGGCGGAAACCGCGGCGACCCTGCAGCCTGAACTGCTTGGTGCCTAGTGGATCACGTCTGACATTTGAATCCTTGAGGGGATTCCCTGCGGACTCAATGCATGCGAGTTTGGCGCATGCGAACCGGAATTTCCATCACTCTCAAGCCTGCGGATCGCCGCCGCCTGAAGGCGCTCGCGCGAGATCGCAACACCCCGCACAAGCACGTCTGGCGGGCTGAGATCGTCCTGTTGAGTGCGGACGGTATCGGCACCAATGAAATCATGCGCCGGACCGGCAAGTCGAAAACCTGTGTCTGGCGCTGGCAGGAACGCTTCATGGAGGCGGGCTACAACGGCCTCCTGCACGATAAAACACGCCCGTCGCGCATCCCGCCGCTGGGATCGAACATCACCGAACGCGTCGTGGCCCTCACCCAGACCGACCCGCCCACCGAGGCGACCCACTGGACTTCCGCGATGATGGCGAAAGTCGTCGGCATCAGCGCGAGTTCCGTCCAACGCATCTGGCGCGCGCATGGCCTGCAACCGCACCGGGTCAAACAGTTCAAGCTTTCTACCGACCCGCGCTTCGTCGACAAGTTGCGCGACATCGTCGGCCTCTATGTCGATCCGCCCGCCCATGCCGTGGTCCTCTTGGTCGATGAAAAGAGCCAGATCCAAGCGCTCGACCGCACCCAGCCCGGCTTGCCGATGAAGAAGGGCCGTGCCGGGACGATGACCCACGACTACAAACGTCACGGCACCACCTCGCTGTTTGCGGCCCTCAATGTCCTCGACGGTACCGTCATCGGGTGCAACATGCAGCGCCACCGGCACCAGGAGTTCATCCGCTTCCTCAACGCCGTCGAGGCGCAGGTGCCGGCGCGAAAGGAAATCCACGCTATCGTCGACAACTACGCAACTCACAAGCATCCGAAGGTGCGCCAATGGCTGGCTCGGCATCCCCGCTGGACCTTCCACTTCACGCCCACATCGGCATCCTGGCTCAACGCCGTCGAGGGCTTCTTCGCCAAGCTCACAAAGCGGCGATTGAAGCGCGGTACCTTCCTATCGGTCGTCGACTTGCAGGCCGCCATCAATCGCTTCGTTATCGAACATAATGCCGAACCCAAACCCTTCACTTGGACTGCTGATCCCGACAAAATTATCCAGGCTGTCAGACGCGGGCACCAAGTGTTAGATTCCATCCACTAGCCAAATCGCCAATACGGCGGGCAATGGATCTTGGATCGCGCAAGTATTGGCCGCGCTCGGCGGTGCGGTCGCGGCCGGCGCGGTCGCATGGTTTCTGATCGGCGCCGGACCGGTGCGCATGTATGGGTGAGCCTGACGCGTCGTCGGTGTTCGGTGCCCGCAGTCTACGACACCGAGCGGATTGCGACGCGGTCGGCGCCCTCGCCTTTCGCCTTTAACGTATTGAACAGCTCGAACGCCTCTTTCGGCTTCATGTTCTTGTGCACGACGGCGGCGACCGCGGCGATCATCGCTTGCGGCGCGTCGGACTGGAAAATGTTGCGGCCCATGTCGACGCCGCAGGCGCCCTGCTGCACGGCGTTGTAGGCCATGGTCAGCGCCTCGAGCTCGGCGAGCTTCTTGCCGCCGGCCATCACGATCGGCACCGGGCACGACGCGGTGACGGTCTCGAAACCGTCGTCGACGTAATAGGTCTTGACGTATTGCGCGCCGAGCTCGGCGATGATGCGGCAGGCGAGCCGGAAATATTTGGCGTCGCGCACCATGGCCTTGCCGACCGCGGTGATGCCCATGACCGGAACGCCGGCGCGTAAGCCCGCGTCGACGAGTCTCGTCATATTGTGCACCGAGCGCGTCTCGAACTCGCCGCCGATGAAGACCTGGATGCCGACGCCGGCGGCGTTCAACCGCACCGCGTCGTCCATGTCCATGGCGATCTGCTCGTCGGAAAGTTCCTCGCGCAGGATGCTGGGTCCGCCACTGGCGCGCAGCACCATCGGCTTGCCGCATTCGGCGGGAATGAGCGAGCGCAAAATTCCGCGCGTGCAGAATAGCGCGTCGCAGGACGGCAACAGCGGCACGATCGACAGGTCGATGCGTTCGAGGCCGGTGGTCGGGCCCTGGAAATAGCCGTGGTCGATGGCCAGCATCACGGTGCGGCCCGAAGACGGATCGAACACGCGCGCCATGCGGTTCTTCATGCCCCAATCGAGCTGATGCGAGCCTTTCAGATAGAAGCCCGGCGTCTGCTGCGGCTGATCGAGGCTGTAGCGTTCTCCTTCTTTATCGGCTTCCGGCATGAGGTGTTGGTCCCCGCGTGGTGTTTCGCTGTCAATGTTGCGGTTGCGCATCCCCGGACGACGGGTCCGGCGGCTGCCAATACGGATTTATCGCGCAAAAGCCGCGGTTACCCTGGATCACGGCTGGCGAGCAATCATCGACGGTTTCGTATTCGCAGTCCCAATTCAGGGCATCGCCGCCGTCATTGGTGACCGCACACCACCGGGCGTCGCCGTAAAGGCCGGCTTGGCTCGACGGAGCGTCCAAAGCCAGGACCGCCGCCACCACGCCCGCGGCAAATATCAGTCTGAGAATGTTGATTTTCACCACGACAGTTTAGGCCTCCAAGCCCGAAAAGCAACGTAACGGGCCGGCCGCTTCGGGCCGGACCCGTTGGCTCCTCGCAATGACAAGGCACACCTCCCCCCCTTGTCCCCCTTGGCAATGTTCTTGTTTTGTTCTAAGATATCGTCCTAGAACATACACAGAACATCGACATGCTTATCCACGGTCAAAAGAATCGGGAAATGGCCGATTCCGCTGCTCTTTCCAGTGCGTCTGCCAGCGCATCTGCCAGCGCGTTTACCGGCACGCTTGGGCAGCCGCCAAGCCGCGCTGCCGTGATGCGCGAATTGCGGCTCCTGCTGCCGGGGCGGGAGAGTTTTCGCCAACCCCTGCCTTTCGACCTCCCCGCGCTCGATTCCTACCTGCCGGACGGCGGCTTGGCTGGCGGCGCCTTGCACGAAGTCGTGCCCGAGACGCCAGGCGCGCTGCCGTCCGCCTTCGGCTTCATCGTGGCAATTTTGGCTCACGTTTCTTCTCCTCCCCCTGAAAGGGAAAGGTCGAGGGAAAAGATCGTCTTGGTCATGCCGGCTTACGGGCAGCGCCAATACGGCCGGCTTTCCGGACACGGCCTCAACGGCCTCGGCCTCGATCCGGCGCGCCTGATTCTGGTCGAGACGGCGCACCGCAACGACACGCTGTGGGCGCTCGCCGAAGCGTTGCGTTCGGCGGCGCCGCGAGCGGTCGCCGGGATGATCGACAGGCTCGATCTGAAATTGAGCCAAAAGCTGCATCTCGCCGCCAGCGATGCGGGCCTGCCGCTGTTGCTGTTGCGGCCGGCACGAACGCTGGAAGCAAGCGCCGCGGCAACGCGCTGGCGCGTCGGCACCGCGCAAGCCGCGCGCGACCGTTTCGGCATGCACGCGCGCCCACGATGGCATCTGCAACTTGAACGTGCTCGCAACGGACGGCCGGGCGAATGGGTAGTGGAGTACGATCATGTCGCGCATCGTTTCAGTCTGGCTGCCGCGCTGGCCGATCCTGCGCTTTCTCGCAGCGCAGGCGATCGGTCCGGCAGAGCGGCCGGTCGACCCTGACCGGCCGTTCGTCCTTGCCATTGCCTGTTCCGGCGGTCCGCGCATCGCCGCCTTGAACGAGGCCGCCGAGGCGGCGGGGCTTGCGATCGGCGAGCCCTTGGCCGACGCGCGGGCGAAAGCAGGCTTTTTGCAAGTGCGCGCCGTCGATGTCGTAGCCGACGATGCCGCGCTGCGCCGCCTTGCCCTATGGGCGACGCGCTACACGCCGACCGCTTCGCCGTGGAACGAGGATAACGGCGCCGATGGTTTTTTCCTCGACATCGAAGGCTCGGCGCATCTGTTCGGCGGCGAGGCAAGGCTGATCGCCGATCTTGCCGGCCGGCTTGAGGGTTTCGCTCTGCCGGCGCGGCTTGCCGTCGCCGATACGGCCGGCACCGCCTGGGCGCTGTCGCACTTTCACCTCACACGCTTATGCGTCTTGCCGTCAGGGCAGGAAGCCGCGGCGCTCGAGCCAATGCCCATCGCAGCCTTGCGGCTGTCGGGCGAAACCCGCAGCGCGCTCCGCCGGCTCGGCTTCAAATCGGTGGGCGCGCTGATGGACAAGCCGCGCGCGCCGTTTGCCGCGCGTTTTGCCGCCGAACTCCTGCGCCGTCTCGACCAGGCGCTTGGCCGCGTCGACGAGCCGCTCGTCCCTATCGTGGCGCCGCCGGTCTATCACAGCCTGCATTATCTGCTCGAGCCGATCGTCACGCGGCAGGCGATCGTCGCCCGCGCCGGCCGGCTGATGCAGACCCTGGTGCACGTGCTCAGCCGCGACGATGTCGGCGCGCGGAGTTTGCGGCTTTGCCTCTACCGCGTCGATGGCGCGGTCGAGACGCTCGATATCGGGCTCACGGCGCCGACGCGCAGCGCCGCCCATGTGACGCGTCTCATCGATCTTAAGCTCGAAGCGCTGGCGACAATGGAGGATGCCGGCTTCGGCTTCGAAGCCGTCGGTCTTGCCGTCACCCGGGCCGAACCGATGCCGGCGCGACAACTTACATCCGCTGAACTCGCCTTCGCCGCCGAAGATAACGACAAAGCCGAGCGTTACGCGGATTTGATCGATGCGCTGCGCCAACGTCTCGGCCCGCACCGCGTGCGGCGGTTCGAGGCGATAGCCAGCCATCTTCCTGAGCGCGCCGAAATTCTGCCGCCGGTCGACGGCGCGGCGGCGGCCGTCTGGCCGCAGCCACAACAAGTGCGCCCGCTTCTGCTGTTGCCGCATGCCGAGCCGACCGAGGTCACAGCGCTTATCCCCGACGGTCCGCCGTGGCGGTTTTGCTGGCGCGGCGTGAGCTACGACGTCGAAGCCGCGCAGGGACCGGAACGTATCGGCGCCGAATGGTGGCGCCCGCCCCCACCCTACCCTCCCCCGCAACGGGGTTCCCGCCGCGCAAGCGCGGCGGGGTGCCCCTCGGGGGAGGGAAAGGGAGGGAGCCCGACGCGCGATTATTACCTGGTCGAGGACGGCAACGGCCGCCGCTTCTGGCTCTACCGCGAAGGACTCTACGGGCGCGAAACGGCAGCGCCGCGCTGGTTCGTGCAAGGCTTGTTTGCGTGAAATGGCTTGTTTGCGTGAGATGGCTTGTTTGCGTGAGAAAAATCGATGAGCGCCTATGCCGAACTGGCGGTGACCACAAACTTCTCTTTCCTGCGCGGCGCCTCGCATCCGCAGGAGATGGTCGCGCGCGCCGATGAACTCAATCTCGCCGCTATCGGCATCGCCGACCGCAATTCTTTTGCCGGCGCGGTGCGCGCCTACGACGAAGCCAAAAAAAGAAAAATAAAACTTCTGGTCGGCGCGCGGCTGGTGACGTGCGACGGGTTCGAAGTGCTGGCCTATCCGACCGATCGCGCGGCCTACGGCCGGCTTTGCCGCCTGCTCACCGCGGGCAATCTCAAGGCCAAGAAGGGCGAATGCCATCTGAGCTTCGAAGACATTCTCGCCGCGAGCGAAGGCCAGATGCTGATCGCGCTGCCGCCGAAAGAGTTTCCCGGGCGCAGCGCAGCACGGAACGCAGTGGAGTGGTGCGCTGCAGAACCGGGATCGTCAGAAACTCCGAGTTTGGAACGATCCCGGATCAGCGGTGCATCGCTTCGCGCTGCACCGCGTCCGGGAAACGAGTTTGAGTTTGCCGAACGCCTCGCAGCTCTGGCGCGTGCTGCCCCCGGCCGCACCTTCCTCGTCGGCGTCCATTATCATCGCGGCAACGAACCGCGCCGGCTCGGCCTGTTGGCCGAACTCGGCGCGCGGACGAATGCGCCGCTGGTCGCCGTCAACGACGTTTTCTATCACGCGCCCGAGCGCCGGCCGCTCGCCGACGTGCTCACCTGCGTGCGCGAAAAATGCACGCTGGCCGAAGCCGGATTGCGGCTCACCGTCAACGCCGAACGCCATATCAAGCCGGCTGCGGAAATGTCGCGGCTGTTCCAAGATTTTCCCGACGCCGTCGTCCGCACCGTCAAGATCGCCGAAGCCTGCCGCTTCTCGCTGGGCGAACTCCGCTACGAATATCCCGATGAGCCGGTGCCGGAAGGCAAGACGGCGCAGGGTCATCTTGAAGATCTCACTTGGGCGGGAGCACGCCAGCGCTATCCGCGAACCCAATATCCGCAAGGCATTCCCGAAGACGTCCGCAAACGACTCGCCGACGAACTCAAGCTCATCGCCAAGCTCGACTATGCGCGCTATTTCCTCACCGTTCACGACATCGTCTCCTTCGCGCGCCGGCAAGACAAGGAAATCCTCTGCCAGGGCCGCGGCTCGGCGGCCAACAGCGCGGTGTGCTTTTGCCTCGGCATCACTTCGGTGAACCCGGACAAGAGCAATCTTCTGTTCGCCCGCTTCATTTCCGAGAACCGCGGCGAGCCGCCCGATATCGATGTCGATTTCGAGCACGAGCGGCGCGAGGAAGTGATCCAATACATCTATGCCCGCTACGGCCGCCATCGCGCGGCGATCTGCTCGACCGTCGTGCATTACCGCTCGCGCCGCGCCATCCGCGAAGTCGGCAAGGTTTTGGGACTGACGGAAGACGTGACTTCGGCGCTCGCCAAGACGGTGTGGGGCTATGGCGACGGTCTGCCGGACGATCACATCCGCCAGGCCGGCCTCGATCCGGCAAATCCGGCGATCCGCCAAGCGGTGGCGCTCGCCGACGATCTGATCGGCTTTCCCCGCCACCTCTCCCAGCATGTCGGCGGCTTCGTGCTCACCCGCGGCCCGCTCGATGAGACGGTTCCCATCGGCAATGCCGCCATGGACGATCGCACTTTTATCGAGTGGGACAAGGACGACATCGACACGCTCGGTCTGATGAAGGTCGATGTGCTCGCGCTCGGCATGCTGAGCTGCCTGCGCCGCGGGCTCGATCTGCTTAAAGACCATTACGGGAAGGATTATTCGCTCGCCACGCTGCCGGCCGACGACGCGTCGGTTTACGACATGCTGTCGCGCGCCGACTCGGTCGGCGTGTTCCAGGTCGAGAGCCGCGCGCAAATGTCAATGCTGCCGCGGTTAAAACCGCGATGCTTCTACGACCTCGTCATCGAGGTCGCGATCGTGCGGCCGGGGCCGATCCAGGGCGACATGGTGCATCCTTATTTGCGCCGGCGCGACGGCATCGATAAAGCGCATTATCCCGCCCCCGCCCCCGCGCATGGGCCGGCCAATGAGCTGGAAGAAGTCCTCAAAAGAACGCTCGGCGTGCCGCTGTTCCAGGAACAGGCGATGCAGATCGCGATTACGGCGGCGAAATTCACCCCCGACGAGGCGGACGGGCTGCGTCGCGCCATGGCCACGTTCCGTCACACCGGCAATGTGCACCTGTTCCGCGACAAGTTCATCAACGGCATGGCGGCGCGCGGTTATGACCGGGATTTTGCCGAACATTGCTTCGGCCAGATCGAGGGTTTCGGCGAATACGGTTTTCCCGAAAGCCACGCCGCGAGCTTTGCGCTTTTGGTTTATGCCTCGGCATGGATCAAATGCCGCCATCCGGACGTCTTCTGCGCCGCCATCCTCAACAGCCAGCCGATGGGTTTTTATCAGCCGGCGCAGCTGGTGCGCGACGCGCGGGCGCACGGCGTCGAGATCCGCGCCGTCGACGTCAATTTCAGCGCCTGGGACTGCACATTGGAGCCGGGCGTGGACGGCAAACATGCGGTGCGGCTCGGCTTCCGCCTCGTTCACGGCTTAAGCGAAGCGGAACTGAAAAAACTCATCGCGGCGCGCGGCAACGGCTTTTCCAGTGTCGAGCGGCTCGCGGCGGTCGCCGGCATTTCGCGCTTCACCATCGAGCGCCTTGCCGAAGCGGATGCGTTCCGCTCGCTTGCGCATGACCGGCGCGCCGCGTTGTGGGCGGCGCGCCGCCTCGACATGATCGGCATTCGCCCCAGCCGCGGCGGCGGCGGCGGCACCGCGGCGGACCGGGCGCTGCCGCTCCTTGCGCCGCACTTAAGCGACGAATTTTTTCCGGAACAATCCGTCGCGCTCCCCGCCATGCCGCTCGCCGAGCAGGTCGTTGAGGATTACGTGGCGACCGGGCTGTCGCTCAAAGCGCATCCGGTGCGCTTCTTTCGCGACCGCCTCGGCGCGCTCGGCGCCATTGGCAATGCCGAGCTGCGCGGCGACGGCCTGCCGCCGGACAGCCTCGTCACCGTCGCCGGCCTCGTCCTGGTGCGGCAGCGGCCGGGCACGTCGAAGGGCGTCGTATTCATGACGCTCGAGGACGAAACCGATATCGCCAACGTCATCGTCTGGCCGAAAGTGTTTGAACAAAACCGCCGCACGGTGATGACGGCGCGTTTTCTCGCGGTGCGCGGGCGCCTGCAACGCGCCGGCCTCGTCATCCATGTGGTCGCGGAAAGTTTCTGCGATCTCAGCGCCGAGCTGTCATCGCTGCGCGAGGGCGATCTCGCCTTGCCGACAGCTTCGTGCCCGACGCACCAGGAAGGTTCCTGGCGCATTGTCAAGAGCCGCGACTTTCATTGAACGCATCGAACGGACTTTTCAAAAAGGAGCCTCGCCATGTGCGGCCGCGCCAAACTTCCCGACGATGTTTCCGAAATCAAGCTCGATCTGAAAATCGACTTCGACGAGATTGGCGATTACCGGCCGCGTTGGAACGCGGCGCCGACGTCGAAACTTCCCGTCGTCGTCTCGCATAACGGCGAACGGACTCTCACTTTGATGCGCTGGGGGCTTATTCCGGCATGGGCCACGGATATCAAGATCGGCTATTCGACCTTCAACGCCCGCGCCGAGGGCATCGACACGCGTCCTGCATTCCGCGCCGCCTGGCGGACCGGCCGCCGCTGCCTGGTCATCGCCGACGGCTATTACGAGTGGCGCGACACCGACAAACAACCCTTCGCCGTGGCGCTCGGCAATCGCGGCCCGATGACTTTTGCCGGCTTGTGGGAAAGCTGGCGCGGGCCCGACGGCGCGACGCTCAAATCCTTCGCCATCATCACCACGGCCGCCAATGAGCTCCTCGCGCCGTTGCACGACCGAATGCCGGTGCTGCTTGCCCCCGACCGCTGGGCGCCATGGTTAGGCGAACGTCGGCTCGGCGAAGCCGCCGCAACCGACGCCGAGCTCAAGGCCATGCTCAAACCCTATCCCGGCGGGGCCATGACGTTCTGGCCGGTCGACCGGCGGGTCGGCAATGTCAAGAACGACAGCCCGGATCTGTTCGCAGCCGTCAGTCAGCCGCTCTGAATTCGCCGGGCTTTTGCATTAAAGCCATGGGACTATTGGGAATATTGCGTCATTTACGCGGTTATACATGGCAGTTGCACCCTAACTCGGTGCCCTATATCGTTTAGGGCCTGCCAAAAGCAGGGTTCCCGGCGCGCGTGTCGCGGCGGGGAGCAAGAGCAAACCCGTGACACCGCGTCGCCGCGGAACATATAGTGTTATGCTGTAGTTCCTCGTTTCGAAGAATCTCGGGGCGAAGAACCGCGACGGCCCAGAAGACGGCCGGGAGGAAATATTGCAGCCTTCCACCAGCCCTCTCCGCGAGCTGATGGGCAAGCGTGACTTCTACGCTGGCGGGTTGATGATATTGCTCGGGCTCGGCATCGCGCTCAAAGGCGCGAGCTACCGCGCCGGAACGCTCATGCATATGGGTCCGGGCTTCCTGCCGACTGCGCTCGGCGTGCTCCTCGTTCTTCTCGGCATCGCCATTGCCGCCGCGGCGCTGGCGCCGGCCGGCGAAGGCGGCGAAGGCAATCAGCGCATCCTGCCGGAACATCCGCAATGGTGGGGCTGGTTCTGCATCCTGATGAGCCCGGTGCTGTTTATCTTCTTCGGCAGCAAGTTCGGAATGGCGCCGGGGACTTTCGCTTGCGTCTTTATCGCCGCGCTGGGTGACAAACAGGCGACCTGGAAAGGCACGATTATATTGGCAACTGTCGTGACCGTATTCGGCGTGAGCCTGTTCTCTTATTTTCTGCAGGTGCCGATGCCGATTTTCAGTTGGTGGGGAGCCCAATGATTGGGACCTCGCTTGAAAGCCTTTGGTACGGCTTCGGCGTCGCGCTCGAGCCGCACAACCTGATGTTCTGCTTCCTCGGCGTCTTGGTCGGCAACATGGTCGGCGTGCTGCCGGGTATGGGTCCGCTGGCCACGATTTCGATTCTGCTGCCGCTGACTTTCGGCATGAAGCCGGTCGCCGCCATCCTGATGCTGGGCGGCGTCATGTACGGCGCGCAGTACGGCGGCGCGATCTGTTCCATTCTGCTCAATTTGCCCTGCCATCCGCCGCATGCCGTGACCTGCCTCGACGGCTACCCTATGACCAAGCAGGGCCGCGGCGGCGTGGCGCTCGGGCTGACGGTATTCGCATCCTTCGTCGGCGCTTCCTGGGGCATCACCGAAATGATCTTCCTGTCGCCGCTTTTGGTGAGGGCGGCGCTGCAATTCGGTCCCGCCGAGGTCTGCTCGCTGATGTTGCTCGGCCTGTTGGCGGGCTCGACGCTGGCGCGCGGCTCGCC
The DNA here is from genome assembly GCA_963823225.1 of uncultured Alphaproteobacteria bacterium. Taxonomy (GTDB): domain Bacteria; phylum Pseudomonadota; class Alphaproteobacteria; order Rhizobiales; family Xanthobacteraceae; genus BOG-931. Next base: position 1,781,296 of record CAWGKM010000003.1, read on the forward strand.
GATCAAAGGCGTGGCAATGACCGTGCTCGGGCTGTTCCTCGGCTCGGTCGGCACCGATCTCGAAACCGGCTCCGAGCGCTACACGCTCGGCATGACCGAGCTCGACGACGGCATCGAGCTGATCGCGCTGGCGCTTGGGTTATTCGGCATCGCCGAGTTCATGAACAGCATCAATCAGGTCGCGCCGATCAATACCAAATATACCAATGTCACCCTCAAAGACATGCGGCCGACCAAGGCCGACCTGAAAAAGGCGTTCTTCCCGATGTGGCGCGGCACCATCTGCGGCAGCCTGTGCGCGCTCATTCCCGGCACCGGGCCGACCATCGCCTCGTTCGTTGCCTATGCGGCGGAAAAGAAAATCTCCAGACATCCGGAAAAATTCGGCACCGGGCTGATCGAGGGCGTGGTCTGCCCCGAGGCGGCGACGCATTCCTCGGTGCAGGGCGATTTCATCCCGACCATGAGCCTCGGCATTCCCGGCGACGCCGTCATGGCGCTCTTGCTCGGCGCGCTGATGATCCAGGGCATCGTGCCCGGTCCGCAGCTCATCTCGCAGCATCCGGATATCTTCTGGGGACTGGTCGCCAGTTTCTGGATCGGCAACATCATGCTGGTGCTGTTGAACGTGCCCTTGATCGGCATCTGGGTGAAGATGCTGGCGATCCCCTATCGCTTCCTTTACCCGAGCGCGATGTTCTTCGTGTGCATCGGCGTCTATGCCGCCAACAACGACTTCTTCCAGGTCGGCGAAGTCGTGGTCATCGGTATGTTCGGCTACACCCTGCTGCGGCTCGGTTTCCATCCGGCGCCGATCCTGCTCGGCTTCGTGCTCGGGCCGCGGTTCGAGGAGAATTTCCGCCGCGCCATGCTGATTTCGCGCGGCGATCTCGGCGTCTTTGTTGAGCGGCCGATCAGTGCCTTCTTCGTCGCGATGTGCCTGCTATTGATCGGCTCGCAGATTTATTTCCGGCTGAAAGGCGCGAAAGCCGATTTGGAGCCCGCCGTCGAATCCGCCGGCGCAGCCGGCGACCGGGATATGCAGGTGCAAATGGCGGCGCGCCGGGTGCCGGTCACGCCCGCGGAATAATCTTCAGGCGACATCGTCAGGCCGGATTTTGGCGCAGGCCACGCGCGAGCACGCGCGCCAGCCGATCGGAAAACAATCGCGCGTCGGCCGGGCGATCGCCGTCGCGCAGCCGCGCCTCGTCGAACAATAGATGCGCCGCGTCCTCCTTGAAGCCGCGCTCGCCCTCGCCGAGCGCCGCAAGCGCGACAATGAGTCGGTGCCGCGGGTTGACTTCAAGGATCGGTTTGGACGCCGACGGCAGCCGCCCGGCGCCGGCGAGCAACCGTTCCAACGCGCGATCGGGACCGGCATCGGGAGCGACCAGGCAGACCGCGCTGTCGGTGAGCCGGTCCGAAGCCCGCACCTGCGCGACCGCCTCCCCCAACGTTCCTTGCACGAAGACGAGAAATTGCTTCACCAACTCTGCGATATCCGCGCCTTGCTGCTTCGTCGCGTCCAGCAGCGGAATTAACGCGAGGTCCGCGGCGCCTTGCGTGACCGACTTGAACGGCTTGCCGTCGAAACCCACCCCCGGCATGACCCAAAACGTGTCGACGGGATCGGGCAGCAGCAGCACCTCGATGCCGCGGGCGCCAAAACCTTCGAGGTGCGGCGATGTTTTCAGCCGCGCCAGATCGTCGCCGGCGAGGTAATAAATCGCCGTTTGATTGGGCTTTAGCGCCGCCACGTAGTCCTTGAGGCTGCGCCAGCCGTCGGGCGATGCCGTGGTCTTAAAGCGCGCCAGTTTGAGCAGCGCGTCGCGGCGCTCGAAGTCCTCGTAGATGCCTTCCTTGAGCACGGCGCCGAAAACGTCCCAGATTTTACCGAACACCTGCGGCTCTTTGTCCGCCACCCGCTCGAACTCGGCAAGCACGCGGCTGGTCACGCCCTTTCTGATCGCGCCAAGGAGCGGGCTCTCCTGGATCTTTTCGCGCGACACGTTGAGCGGCAGGTCGGCTGAGTCGACGACGCCGCGAACGAAGCGCAAATAGCGCGGCAGGATTTCCGCGTCGTCGGCGATGTAAATGTGCTTGACGTAGAGCTTGATGCGGCCGCTGCGATCGGGATCGAACAAATCGAACGGCCGCGAACCGGGAACAAAAAGCAGCGCCGTGTAGTCCTGCCGCCCCTCGGCGCGGAAATGGATGGTGAGCGCCGGCTCGTCGAAAGCCACCGCAATGCTGCGGTAAAAATCGGTGTAATCCGCCGTCGCGATTTCGGATTTCGGCTTGGCCCAGAGCGCGGCGCCGTCGGTGATTTCGGCCGGCGCGGCGCCGGGCTTGTCGACGATCGCGATCGGCACCGGCACGTGGCCCGATTGCGCCTTGATCAAAGGCTCGATCGTCGATCGCTCGGCGTAAGTCTTGGCGTCGTCCGACAGATGAAGGACGACGCGGGTGCCGCGGCGCGGCGCCTGGGCGCCGGCCGCCGGCGATACGGCAAACGCGCCCTTGCCGTCGGACGACCACATCGCGGCCGTCTCGGTCCCGGCGCGCCGGGAAATGACCTCGACGCGCTCCGCCACCATGAATGCGGAATAAAAGCCGACGCCGAACCGGCCGATCAGCGCGCCGCCCTCGGCGCCGTCGTCCTTTTGCGCGGCCTCGATCCGCTCCAGGAACGCCTTGGTGCCGGAACGCGCAATGGTGCCGAGCGCCTCGATCATCTCGTCGCGGCTCATACCGATGCCGTTATCTTCCACGGTCAGGCTTTTTGCCTGGGCATCGAGCGCAACCGTGATGCGCGGCTTGACGTCCTCGCCCAGCAGCGCCGGCTCGGCAATGGCCTCGTAGCGCAGCCGCTCGCAGGCGTCCGCGGCATTGGCGATCAGTTCGCGCAAGAACACCGACTTTTCGGAATAGACCGAATGCACCATCAGATGCAGCAATTTCGCGACATCCGCCTCGAACGGACGGCTCTCGGATTGCGTTTTCTCGGCGACGGACATGGCGTTCCCCGACGGCAATTGTCGGCGCCGAGATAGGAGAAGCGGCTGCTATTTCAAGACGACCAGGGCCCGTGCTCATTAACGCGCTGCCATAGTCAATTGGACGGCATTCCCATTTTGCTTCCGCTTTCGGGGCACAGCGGACATCCCCGAACCCGCCGCTGGCGCGACCCGGTCGCAAATGACCCTCAACCGACATAAGCGACTAAGAATTGCTGCAGCGCAAATTGACTGTTAACCCCCATTCCGTTTTTCGCCATTTCCTGATTTGATCGCCAAAATTGAACGCCAATTAGGCGTGGTCCTGAGCCTTGGGATAAGGCAATGCGACGACGCATTTTCATTCAAGGAATTGTAGCTTCTGCAGCGTGGCCGCTCGCAGCACGAGCGCAGCAGTCGGCCGGAGACATTGCGCGCATAGGTATCCTCTCTGCCGGTCTCGACGAACCACTTAATGCTCCCAGCTACCCAGTGTTCCTTGCCGAACTGCAAAAACTCGGATTCACTGAGGGCCAAAACCTGATTGTCGAACAGCGGCAGATAGACAAGGAGCAAACAAAAACGTTTGCCGCGGCAGCCGAATTGATCCAGTCGAAGGTCGACTTGCTTGTGGCCGCGGGCCCGGAGATTTCGCTGAAAGCTGCGGTCGCCGCGAGCCAAACAATTCCCATTGTCATGATAGCTGGCGACTACGACCCGATTGCGCGCGGATATGTGACCAGCATTGCGCGCCCGGGCGGCAATATCACAGGGCTGTACTATCGCCAGCCAGAATTGGCCCCTAAGCAGCTCGAATATCTCGTGGAGACCTTTCCTGACAAAAAGCCAGTGACTGCAATGTGGGATTGGGCTTCCGCAGATGAGTTCAACGCCGCCAAGCGCGCGGCTGAGTCGATGCACCTTGATCTAGGCTCATATAAGCTGGAAAACCCGCCATACGATTTCGACACGGCGTTCGATGCAATCGTACAGGACGGGGCGCGGATGCTGCTCGTCCTGTCGAGCCCGCCGTTTGCCCTACAGCGTTCACATATCGCCGATCTCGCGGTCCAACACCGCCTGCCGACTATGTTCAAATACAAGTTTTTCGTCGAGGCGGGCGGGCTCATGTCATACGGCACTGATACCGTTCCGATTTGGCGTCGCGCCGGCGCCTATGTAGCAAAGATACTCAGGGGGGCGAAGCCGTCTGATCTTCCAATCGAGCGACCCAATAATTTCGAGTTCGCCATCAATTTGAAAACCGCGAAGGCGATTGGCGTCACCTTTCCGCAATCGATCCAACTCAGTGCCGACGACGTTATTGAATGACGACGCTGCTTTTCTGCGGTGCAAAATGTCGTTGATGGCCCTTCACGTCACTTCGCTGCAATGCAATGCCTTGTCGGCTTTCGCGGCAAAGCGGACTTTGGTAAGTCGTCCGCCCGAGGGCATTTATGAGCTCGCCCACCTAAACCGGCACGCGAACGGTCGCCCGCAACCCGCCGAGCGGTGAGTCGCCGAGCGTGATGTCGCCGCCATGCGAGCGGGCGATATCGCGGGCGATGGCCAAGCCGAGCCCGCTGCCGCCTTCGTCCTGGTTGCGCGCGTCGTCGAGACGCAGGAACGGCTTGAACACGTCCTCGCGCATATGCAGCGGGATGCCGGGTCCGTCGTCGTCCACCGTGACGGTGAGCCAGCGGTGGTCGCGGTGACCGGTGATGGCGACGGTCGAAGCAAAGCGCGAAGCGTTGCTGACGAGATTGGCGAGGCAGCGCTTGAACGCCGCCGGCCGCACCGTGACCTCGGGCCGGCCGTGGAAGGTCACGCTCGCGCGGTGACCATGACGTTCGGTATCGAGCTTGAGCTCGTCGAGGAACGCGGCCATGTCGGTCGGCGCCGACTGCTCGCCCATGTCGCCGCGCGCAAAAGCGAGATAGGCCTCGAGCATCGCCGCCATCTCGTCGACGTCCTTCTTGACGGCTTCGATTTCCGGCGTGTCGCCGAGCAGCGCGAGTTCGAGCTTAAAGCGGGTCAGGATGGTGCGCAAATCGTGCGACACGCCGGCGAGCATCGTGGTGCGCTGCTCGATGGCGCGTTCGACGCGCGCTTTCATTTCCAGGAACGCGGCCGCGGCGCGGCGCACCTCGCGCGCGCCGCGGGGGCGGAAATTCGGCGCTTCGCGGCCCTTGCCGAACGCTTCGGCGGCATCCGCCAGCCGCACGATCGGCCGGATCTGGTTGCGCAGAAACGCGATCGCGATGGCGAGCACCACCAGCGAAGTTGCGACCATCCAGACCAGGAAAATCCATGAATTCGGATCGTAAACGTCGGCGCGCCGGGCGAATACGCGCATGATCGTGTTATCGAGCTTGATGCGAATTTCCACGATCGAGGAGCGGCCGACGGTGTCGATCCAGAACGGCAGGCCGATTTGCCTGCGGATTTCGTCCGACAGCGCCGCGTCGAGCTGCGAGAAGAACGGTTTCGGGCTGGGCGGCGGCAAATCGCCGCCGGGCAGGAAATCGACCGCCAGGCCGAGCCGATCCTGGGCGATGCGGCGCAGCTGCGCGCGGTCGGCGTCCTGCGGGAATGTCTTATAGACGTCGATCAGGGTGGCGATTTCCTGCGTCACCGCGGACGACAGATACGTCGTCACCAAATTCCACTGCCGCTCCAGGAACAATAGAGCGACGACCGATTGCAGCACCACCATCGGCACGATGATGATCAATAGCGAGCGGGCATAAAGCCCTTTCGGCATTACCGATTTCAGCCAGCGGGCGAAGCGGTCCCACGGTCCGATAATCGGACGCGCCACGGCGCCGGCGGCGGCAGCCGCCGTATTCGCCGCGGCAACCAGCTGGCCGGCGGCATTGCGCAAGCGTCCGATGCCCGAATCTAAACTAGTCATGGTCGAGACTGGTCATGGCGCCGCTCAGTTCGCCGCCACCAACCGGTAGCCTACGCCGCGCACGGTTTGCACGATCAGCGGATTACTCGGATCGCGCTCGATCTTGCGGCGCAGCCGATTGACTTGCACGTCCACGGTGCGCTCGCCGACGGCTTCGCCGTTGCCGGCGAGCGCCTGACGCGGCACGGTTTGTCCCGCGCTCGTCGTGAGCACGCGCAGCATTTCGCGCTCGCGGTCGGTCAGCCGGATCACCTCCTCGCCGCGGCGCAGCTCGCCGCGGGCAAGGTGAAATACGAACGGGCCGAAGCGCACCAATTCCGCCGGTTGCGCGCGCGGCGGCCGCGCCCGTTTGAGGATATTGGCGACGCGCAGCGACAATTCGCGCGGCTCGAACGGCTTGGCGAGATAATCGTCCGCGCCGATTTCCAGCCCCATGATGCGGCTTTCCGCCTCGTCGCGGGCCGTCAGCATCAGGATCGGCACCGCCGAAGCAGCCCGGATCGTGCGCGCAAAATCAAAACCGTTCTCGCCCGGCATCATGACGTCGAGAATGAGAAGGTCGAATTTCAAGCCGGCAAGTTTTGCGCGCGCTTCGGCAGCCGTATCCGCGGTCGAGACGCGGTAGCCTTCGCCGAGCAAAAAGCGCGACAACAGCGCGCGAATGCGGCGATCGTCGTCGACGACGAGAAGGTGCGGCGCGTCGTCCGCGGGATTGGGGACCGGATTTGCCGCCCGCTTCACGTCGGCCATTGTCATGGGGCGCCGTCCTTCGATCGCGTGCACGCCCGGTCGGCATGCGCGATCAAGCGCAGCACATGATCGCGGTCCGCGGGGTCGATCATGCCGGCAAGAAAGCACCGCGCCGCCTCGCGCGCGCCCGGGCCGAGCTCGGCGAGCACGCGCGCGATCCGCGCGGTCTGCAGCCCGGCGAGTTTTAACGCCAACGCCTCCCCCGCCGGGCTCACATAGAGCAGCCGCTGGCGGCGATCGTTGGCGCCCTCTTTCTGCACCACATAGCCTTCGTCGACGAGCTGCTTGAGCACGCGGCCGAGTGACTGCTTGGTGATTTTCAAAACGTCGAGCAGATCGGCAACTTTCATGCCGGGGTTGCGGTTGACGAAATGCAACACGCGATGATGCGCCCGGCCGAAGCCGAGTTTCGCCAGCACCTCGTCGGGGTCGCCGACAAAATCGCGGTAGGCGAAGAATAAAAGCTCGATGAGATCGAAATACGGCTCGTCCGCCCGCGGCGGAGCTTCGAGCGCGGTGGCGGTGGAACGCGGTGCAGTCGCTATGCCGATGTCAGCCATTTAGGTCAGCTATATTGACATATTTAGGCTTGGTTGTTAAGTTGGCAGCGCGATAACGTCGCAAATCTGAGGCCGCTCCGGATTCGCGCAGGACGCCAATGGGCGCGTTCTTGTGGCGATTTGCGAGAGCGGCGATGACCATAACGGGAGTTCGCTCCCGACGCAAAAGCCCGAGAGCCAAAAGACCGGGCCCGCGGTAGTGTAGCGGGAAATTTCCGGGGAAATTGGGCGAGAGAGCGAGGGAGGCAATGCCATGGCAGTGCCCTTCGACCAACGCGCCGACGTGATTTGGTTCGACGGCCGCCTCATTCCCACCGCCGAATGCAAGATCAGTCTGCTCACCCACGGCCTGCATTATGCGAGCTGCGTGTTCGAGGGCGAGCGCGCCTATGGCGGCAAAATCTTCGCGGGCAACGCGCATTCCGAGCGCCTGAAAAATTCGGCGAAAATCCTCGACTTTGAAATTCCCTATAGCGTCGCCGAAATCGACGCCGCCAAGCAGCTCGTGCTCGACAAGAACAATCAGAAGGAGGCCTATGTGCGGCCGATTGCCTGGCGCGGCTCGGAAGCGCTCGGCGTTTCGGCACAGGCCAACAAAATCCATCTCGCCGTCGCCACCTGGGAATGGCCGAGCTATTTCGATCCCGCCCAGCGGCTCAAGGGCATCAAGCTCGACCTCGCCGAATATCGCCGGCCCGATCCGAAGACCGCGCCGTGCCTCGCCAAGGCGGCGGGCCTCTACATGATCTGCACCATCTCAAAGCACCGCGCCGAGCAGCGCGGCTTTGCCGACGCCATGATGCTCGACTGGCAGGGCCGCGTCGCCGAATGCACCGGCGCCAATATCTTTTTCATCAAGGACGGCAAGATTCACACCCCGATCGCCGACTGCTTCCTCGCCGGCATCACGCGGGCGACCGTGATCGAGCTGGCGCGCCGCAACAATATCGAGGTGATCGAGCGCCGCATCATGCCCGACGAGCTTGCCGGTTTCTCGGAGTGCTTCATCACCGGCACCGCGGCCGAGGTCACGGCGGTGTCCGAAATCGCCGGCACGATGTTCACCCCGGCGCGCATCACCGCGCAATTGATGCGCGATTATACCCACGCCGTGCAGCCCAAGGGCAAAGCGGCGGCCGCGTAGCGCGTGAATTCGATCGCGCGTCGCGTCACAATAGGCCGATGAGATCGGTCAAAGCGGCAACCGTGTAGTCCTGCGAATAGCCCAGCATTTCGGCGTTGCCCCGCAACAACCGATACATTTGCGCCGGCAAGACCGGGCCCGCGCCCAGCGCCGCGCCGCCGCCGCGCCGAATCCAAGCAACCTTGAAGCCGAAATGCTTGGCGCCGGCGACGTCGAAGCTGTTGGAGGAAACGAACAGCACTTCGTCGTTGTTGAGGCCGAGGACTTTCCCGACGAGAGCATAGCAATCCGGATGCGGCTTGAATTTTCGCGCGCCGTCCACGCTAATGGTGGCGTCGAGAAAAGCATCGAGGCCGGAATTTTTGACCAGCGCCGAAAGCATGGCGGTGCTGCCGTTCGACAGGATGGCGAGCTTGCAGCCGCCGCGGCTCTTCAATTTGCCGAGCGCGTCCTTGGCCTCCGGGTAGGGATCGAGGTCGAGATATTTGTCGAACAGCGGCTTGACGATGGTCTCGCTCGGCGCGACGCCGACCGCGCGCAACGCAAACTCGAGCGACGCGTGGGTGAGAAAGGTGAAGTCGCGGTAGTCCTGCAATGACGTTTGCAGCCAGGTATATTCAAGCTGCTTGAGGCGCCAGATCTGGGTGATGAGATCGCCCTTGCCGGGGCAAAGCTCTTCGGTCTTGGCATAGACCGAGTGCACGTCATAGAGCGTCCCGTAGGCATCGAAAACCAACGCCTTGATCGCCATGCTCGCGCGTCCTTCGGTCGGTTTTGCTTTGGCCCAGCGCGCGCCGCTTCCACGGCCGCGCCGGCCGTCACGGACGGTTCGATCTCAGGCCGGTCTGGATCCGGAATGTCACTTCGCCGAAACGCTTCTCATGCTCATGATTGCGTCCCGCAACGAGGCTGCCGAGCACCGCGCCGAGGATGCCGAGCGGCAAAGCGACCACGGTCGGATTGACCAACGGCCAAATCGCATTGGCGCCGAGATAGGCCGGTCCGATCAGCGCAAGGCCCACCGAGGAGACGAGACCGAGCGTCATTCCGCCGATCACGCCGCCGGTATTGAAGCGCCGCCAGAACAGGGACAGCACCAATACCGGGAAGTTCGCGCTGGCCGCGATGCAGATCGCCAAAATGACCAGCACCGCCACGTTCACTCCTTCGGCCACAATACCGAGCAGCGTCGCCACGATGCCGACCAGCACGGCGGTAATGCGGGCAACAAGCACCTGTTGATGCTCCTCGACTTTGCCCTTCTTGAAAAGATTGACGTAGAGATCGTTGGCAACCGCGCCCGACGTTGCCAGCGTCAACCCGGCAACGACGGCAAGGATGGTTGCAACCGCCACCGCCGAAACGAAACCGAGCATGAGCTGGCCGCCGACCGTGTCTTTGCCGCCGCCGAGATATTGCGCCAACAGCGGCAGCGTCAGGTTGCCGCCGGGATTGCCCACGCGCAACGCGGCCGGACCGAGATAATGAACCGCCGCCAGGCCGAAGATCGTCGTGCAGGCGAAGAAGGCGCCGGCGAGAAACATCACCCAGATCACCGAACGGCGCGCCGTGGTCGCGTCCGGCACGGTGTAGAAGCGGATCATGACATGCGGCAGGCCGGCAAGCCCGAGCATATAGCCCAGCCCGAGCGAGACCTCGTCGAATGGGTTCTTCAGGAAGTTGCCCGGCAGCAGGAAGTTCGGTCCGGCCTTTGCCTCCGCCGAGGCGAACAGGACCAGCGGATCAAAACCCACTCCCGCCAGCGCGAGAAATAGAACGATTGCGCCGGCGCCGAGCATGAGGGCGGCCTTGACGATCTGCACCCAACTCGTCGCCAGCATGCCGCCGGCGGCGACATAGACGATCATGCCGAGACCGACCAGCATCACCGAGACATCGTAACGAATTCCGAACAAGAGCTTGATCAGAACGCCGGCCCCGGCCATTTGCGGGATGAGGTAGGCAAGATTGATGACGATCGTTCCAACGATCGCGGCGGCGAGCGCGGGCGGCTGGCGCATCCGATACATGATGACGTCGCCTATCGTGTAGGTACCGGTGTTGCGCAGCGGTTCGGCGATCAGCAGCAACACCGTGCAGAACGCAACCAGCGGACCGACGGCATACAGCGCGCCGTCCATGCCGTAGAGGGCGGTCAGCCCGGTGAAGCCGAGGAAAGCGGCGGCCGAGCACCAGTCGCCGGCAAGCGCAAATCCGTTCTGAGCCGCCGTCAAGCCGGTTCCGGCGGCGTAGAAGTCGGCGGTCGTGCGCGTGCGCCGCGCCGCCCATGCGGTAATGCCGAGGCTGATCAGGAGGATGGCGGCAAACATCGCGACGGTGATGAGATTCATCGCGTCCTCCCGCCCGCGCGCGCCTTATCGATCACCACCTTGACCAGAGGATCGTGGCGATTGGCGGAAATGCGCGCGTAGACGACGGCAAGCACCCACGACATGACATAGTTGCCGGCGATGAGGACGAAGCCGAGATTGACCGCTCCCAACACCTTTATGCCGAGGATGCCGCGGCCGAAGCCGGCCAGGACCGACAGGCCCAGATAGCCGATCATGTAGATGACGATCATCGGCACGATCGAGCGCTGCTTGGCATCGATGAGTGTCTTGAACTCGGCGCTATCGACGCCCTCGATCCAGGCGTCCGGCGCGACTTCGGCGCCGCTCAATTTGACGGCATCGGCCATGCTTTCCCCCGGGACGTTATGTTTGTCGTTATGCTTATCGATCGTCGGCCGGGATCGAAGTGACGACCCCAAGCGGCCAGTTGAGGTTTTGTAACAATCGCTAGATAATGTCAACCGAGATTTCGAACTCTCGATCCCAGCGGAGACGCCCTCATGACCGATGGAACCCCACCGGCGCGCCCGGCATCCTATGACAAGAAGATCGGCTTGGTTCTGCAGGGCGGCGGCGCGCTGGGCAGCTATCAGGCGGGCGTCTACGCGGCGCTGGCGTCCTCGGAATATCTACCCGACTGGGTGGCGGGAATCTCAATCGGCGCGATCAATGCCGCGATCATCGCCGGCAATGCGCCGGAGCACCGCGTGCAGCGCTTGCGCAGTTTCTGGGAGGCGATCACCGCCGCGACGGCGCTGTGGCCGCCTGCGCCCGCCGGACCGCTGGCGGCATGGCAACATCGGGCGAGCGCGCTGACGGCGCTGATGTTCGGCCAACCCGGCTTTTTCACGCCGCGTCCGCCGCAAGACTGGTTTTCAGCCGACAAAGCCGTCAGCTACTACCAGACCTCTGCGCTCAAGGGCACGCTCGAGCGGCTGGTTGATTTCGATCGGATCCGCGACGCCAAGGACATGCGGCTGAGCGTTGGAGCGGTCAACGTGCGGAGCGGCCACTTCGCTTATTTTGATAGCGAGGAGATCACGATCCGCCCGGAGCACATCATGGCCAGCGGGGCCCTGCCGCCAGGCTTTCCGCCGGTCGAGATCGACGGCGAGCAGTATTGGGACGGAGGACTCTTCTCCAACACGCCGCTGCAATACATGGTGGACTATTATCCACGCCGCAGTCGCGTGATCTTTCAGGTCGACGTGTTCCCAGCGCATGGCCGCCTGCCGGCCAATCTCGACGAGGTCAACGAGCGCGACAAGGATATTCGTTATTCCAGTCGGACGCGGTTCACCACGAATACCTTGCGTGAAAAGCACGACGTGAGGCATGCCATCAACGAGCTGCACAAATTGCTGCCGCCTGACATCGCGAACACCGAACAGGCCAAGCGACTTTATGAGCACGGCTGCGTGACCGAGATGGATATCGTGCAGCTCATCTACCGCCCGACCGAGCCGCAGGGCGCGTTAAAAGACTTCGAGTTCAGTCGGCCAACCATGGAGATGCGATGGCAGCAGGGGCTTTCCGACGCGCGCGCCACCTTGCACGCCTCGCCGTGGCTCGCACCGACGCCGAAGGAACTTGGCGTGCGTGTGTTCGACGTGTTGCACGACATTCTCGCCGGAGATCGCAAGCCCGCGCCCACGGAACGCAGTGCTTGATGCGCGGAAGCCACTGAACTTCCGGGGACGGATGTCGGCCGTGACGCCATTGTGATCCAAGCCGTACAACATTTGAACGCGAACGCCGCGGGCTCCTGGTAAACGCGGCCGGAATATTCGAGGAGGACTTTATGCTGAATAGACGTCATGTGTTGGGGACGGCGTTGGCGCTGGCCGTCGTGGTTTCGTACGTTCCGCTTGCCTCGGCGGCGGACAATAAGCCGTTCGATCAGGCCGGCTTTGATGCGGCGCAGGCCGCAGGCCGGCCGATCCTGGTCCACGTCACAGCGCCATGGTGCCCGACATGCAAAGCCCAGGCGCCGATCCTGTCGCGCCTGGAGAGCGAGCCGCGATTCGATGGCCTGGTGATCTTCAATATCGATTTCGACACGCAAAAAGATTTGCTGAGGAAATTCAATGTGAGCATGCAGAGCACCTTGATCGTCTTCAAGGGCCGGCAAGAAACCGGCCGTTCGACCGGCGACACCAATCCCGCCTCGATCGAGGCGCTGCTGACAAAGGCGATCTAGCACGCATGGTGGTCATTGGACTGGCGTTCCTGGCGGGACTGCTCTCGACGCTGTCGCCCTGCGTGCTGCCTCTCGTCCCGATCGTGATCGGCAGCGCGCTGAGCGAAAATCGCTATGGCCCCGCGGCATTGGCCCTCGGCGTCGCACTGTCCTATGTCGCAATCGGATTGTTCGTCGCCACGGTGGGCTTCACCATAGGGCTGGACCAGGATGTTTTTCGCTCGGCGGCGGCGATACTGCTGATCCTCGTCGGTGGCGTCTTGCTGCTGCCGCGGCTGCAGCTTCAGCTCGCCGCGGCGGCGGGAGCGGTCGGGAACTGGGTGCAACAACGCAGCAGCGGCGTCTCAACTCGCGGAATCGGCGGCCAGTTTGCCGTCGGCCTCATGCTCGGCGTGGTGTGGAGCCCGTGTGTCGGGCCAACGCTCGGCGCTGCCTCGATTCTCGCCGCCCGCGCCGAGAATCTTGCCGGCGTAGCCCTGACGATGTTCGCGTTCGGCATCGGCGCGGCGCTGCCGCTTTGTGCGATCGGACTGGTATCGCGCGAGGTGCTGTCGCGATGGCGCAGCCGCCTGCTCGCGGCCGGAAGCTTGGGCAAGCTATTGATGGGCGTGACGTTGGTCGCGGTCGGTGCCCTCATTCTCAGCGGGCTCGACAAGCGTGTCGAGACGGTTCTCGTCGACGCATCGCCGGCCTGGTTGACGGAATTGACGACGCGCTTCTAGCCGCCGACGGTCCGGTGCCGTCACACCGGATAACCGAGCGCCTTGCCGGCAAATCCGTCGAATGCGGAGAGCAACCGGTCGCGCCAAGCCCACATCGCATCGTCCTTGAGCAAGAGCGGAAACGGGCTGATGCATCGCGCCCATTGGAAACAGCCGAACACCGCATAATCGGCATAGGCCGGCGTCGCGCCGCCCAAATAGGGCTGCGCCGCGAGCATGGTGCGGATGGGCTCCAAGGTCTTGCGGAACGCCAGCACTTTCGTGTCGCGATCGGCGCTCATCGTCTCCAGCGCCGCGCCCAGGCGCTGTTCTCGCGTCTGGCGGAAGTACGTGCGGTCCCGGTCGTCGAGATGCGCGAAAATGTCCGTGATAACGAGCGGCAAAATCCCGATGACCAAAACCCCATCCGCCCAGGCGTTGACAAATCGCGTCACCGCGCGGCCGCCGTCGCCGCGAAACAACGAGGGACGATCCGGATAGGCATCCTCGAGATAGTTTGCAATCGTCCAGGAATCGGAAACCACCCGATCGCCGTCGACCAGCACCGGCACGCGGCCCTGCCCGGAGAACGCGATCGCATTCTTTTCGTTAAATCGCCACGGGATCGTCTCGAACGGCAGACCTTTGTGCTTGAGCGCGAGCTTGGTGCGCCAGCAGTACGGGCTGAAGCGGCGTTGCGCTTCCGCTCCGGCGAGGTCGTAAAGTTGCAGCGTCATGGCCGGATACCCGTTAGCGTGCGGCTGTGCTCGCCGTCTGTCCGAACAGAATTTGCTTGGATTCCTCCGTCACCGTCGGCTTGGTGTTGATTGCTTTCGCCTTGGCATAGGCGCGCACCACCGCCGCCCGCGCCTTGATGCTCTCAAACCATCGCTTCAGGTGCGGAAAGTCCTGCAGTTTCTGGCCCTGGCGCTCGTGCGGAACAATCCATGGATAAGCCGCCATGTCGGCGATGGAGTATTCGCCGGCGATGAACGCGCGGTCGGCAAGGCGCTTATTGAGGACGCCGTAAAGCCGGTTCGTCTCGTTGACGTACCGGTCGATCGCATAGGGAATCTTCGTTGGCGCGTACTGGCTGAAATGATGGTTTTGACCGGCCATCGGACCGAGCCCGGCCATCTGCCAGAACAACCACTGGGTGACCTCGACCTTGCGGCGAAGGTCGGCGCGGATGAACTTTCCGGTCTTCTCGGCTAGATAAAGCAGGATAGCGCCCGATTCGAATACCGGGATCGGTTTACCGCCATCCTTTGGCTCGTGATCGACAATCGCCGGAATGCGATTGTTGGGCGAGATCGCAAGGAACTCTGGTTTGAACTGATCGCCGGCGCTGATGTTCACCGGAATGATCTTGTACGCAAGACCGGCCTCTTCGAGAAAAATCGTGATCTTGTGGCCATTGGGCGTGGTCCAGTAATACAGGTCGATCATCGATCGCGGTTCCTCGGTGCGAATTCAATCCAGAAGGGCAAGCGCGGGCCGCGCGACGCCTTCGAGCAAGGCCCGTTCCGGCTTCGAGCGGGCGAGAACCCGAATGCCGAGCAGGACGCCAAGCAGCAAGCGCGCGAGATCTTTTGCGACGCGGTTCCGAGGAACGGTTCCTCTGGCTTGCGCCGCTTTGATCGATCGGTAGAAAAACGCCTCGATCTCGGCAAGGCGGTCGGCAATGAGGGCGCCAAGCTCCTTGTCGTGCGGCGCAACTTCCAGCGCCGAATTGATCAGAAAGCAGCCGCGCCGTTCGCGGTCATTCACCGAACGCGCGATGATCTCCTCGATGAAATGACGGACGGCTTGTTTTGGCGGCAACGAGTCTTCCAGCCGCTTGATCCGCGCCCGCGTCGAGTGATCGAGATAGCGCTCGAGCGCCAGCACGAACAGCGCATGCTTGTCGCCGTAAGCGTTGTAGAGGCTCGGCGCCGAGATTCCCATTTTGTCGGCAAGATCGCGCACCGACGTCGCCTCGTAGCCGCGCTGCCAGAAACACGTGATCGCCGATTCCAGGGCGGCCGTTTCGTCGAATTCCCTCGGTCTTGCCATTTCGTCTTCCCGCTGCAGTTGCTTCGCGCCCGGTCGTCGCCTTGGACTCTCGATTTGACATTATGTATCGTGTGATACAAAATGTCCAGGTCAAGCGGCGATAGCGAGCGAGATTGCTCGATCGCCGCTTGGCGGCGACGGCGGAGGACACCGATATGGGAGTGCTGATCGAAGGCGTATGGCGCGACGAAGAGCTTCCCCAGGAAGTCGGCCGCGCCGGCGAATTCCGCCGCGCCGACAGCGCCTTCCGCGACCGCATCACGGCGGACGGCTCCTCGGGCTTCAAGGCCGAGCCCAGACGCTATCACCTCTATGTCGCCCACGGCTGCCCGTGGGCGCATCGCACGCTGATCTACCGCGTGCTCAAGAAGCTCGAAGGCGCGATCACGGTCGCCTATGCGATTCCCGGTCTCAAGGAGCAGGGCTGGACCTTCGAGGCCAACCCCGCGTTTGCGGATTGCACGCCGGATACGGTCAATGGATTTCATCACCTGCACCAAGCGTATACGGCGACCGACCCGCGCTATACCGGCAAAGTGACGGTCCCCACCTTGTGGGACCGCAAATCCGGTCGCGTGCTCAACAACGAGTTCCTCCGAGATCATCCGCATGCTCAACAGCGAGTTCAAAGGCATCGCCGGCGACGACACCGATTTCTATCCGTCGGGTCTGCGCGGCGAAATCGACCGCGTCAACGAGCTGGTCTACGGCAATGTCAACAATGGGGTCTATCGCTGCGGATTTGCGCGCACGCAGGAGGCTTATGAGGCGGCCTATGATGCGTTGTTCGCGACGCTCGACGAGCTTGAAGCGCGCCTCGGACGGCAGCGTTATCTCGTCGGCCGCCAGATTACCGAGGCCGATTGGCGGCTGTTCCCGACGCTAGTGCGCTTCGACGTCGCCTATTTCTCGCTGTTCAAGTGCAACAAGCGGCGCATCGCCGACTATCCGAACCTGCAGAACTATATGCGCGAGCTTTATCAGGTCCCGGGCATCGCCGCCACCGTCAAGCCGCGCTACTACGTGATCAATTACTGGTCGATCAAGCGGGTCAACCCGACCGGCATCATCCCCAAGGGCACGCCGGTCGATTTCGCGCAATCGCACGACCGCGCGCGCTTGGCGGCGTGAATGGACACTATCCGAACAGGAGCCTCGATATGTCGTTGAAAGAGCAACTCGCCGAATAACGCGCCGGCTGGTACCAGCGTGTCCCGGCCGAGCGCCAAGCCATCATGCAGCGTCATATCGATCAGCTGCGCAACGGCGCCATCGCCCGCACCATGTTGAAAGTCAGCGACCGCGCGCCGGCCATCGTGCTGGCGAACGCCAAGGGCGCGACCGTGGACGTCGGCGCGCTGCTGGCGAAAGGCCCCGTCGTCGTCACCTTTTATCGCGGCGGCTGGTGTCCGTATTGCAACCTCGAACTGAAGGCCTATCAGGACATCCTGCCGCAGATCGCGGCGGCGGGAGCTTGCCTCGTCGCCATCAGCCCCGAGAAGCCCGACGACACGTTATCGACCGCGCAGAAGAACGCGCTCGGTTTCGAAGTCCTCAGCGACGTCGGCCAGAAGGTGGGACGCGCCTTCGGCTTAGTCTATGAATTCACCGAAGAGCTCAAGAGCGCCTACCGCGGCTTCGGTTTGGATATCCCGGCGCGCAATGGGACGCCGGGCGAATGGGCGCTGCCGGTCGCGGCGACCTACGTCATCGACCGCGACGGCGCGATCGTCTATGCCTACACCGACGTCGACTATCGCGACCGCGCCGACCCACGCGACGTGCTGGCGGTTCTCACGCGAAAGGCCGTCGCCGCGTGAGCGCGGCACGCGGCGATGACAACCGTCGCGATCCGTGCGATGCTGCAAGTAAATTATGGATTGGGAGGATGAAATGCCCAGACTGCGCTACATCGAGGAAAGCGAAAAGACACCCTACGCGCGCGAACTCATCGAGTCGGCCAAGCGCACCGGCGCGCCCGATCCGCGCGTGGTGAGCCTGATGACGCGGGCCAAGCTCGGCATCGCCTGGGTCGAATATTGGAACAAATTGCTCTACCAGGGCGTCCTGCCGCATAAGCTCAAGGAGATGTGCCGGATCAAGATTTCGGTCGCGCATCAATGCGGCTATTGCTCGACCGTGCGCTCGAACGTCGCCAAGGCCGAAGGCCTGACCGAGACCATGATCAACGATCTGTTCGATTATACCGGCAGCAAATATTTCAGCGCGCGCGAAAAGGCGGCGCTGCATTATGCCGACTTGTTCAAACAGGGCGAGCACGCCATCGACAAGGACGAGGTCTATGCCGACCTCAAAAAGCACTTCAGCGACGAAGAAATCATCGAGCTCGGCCTGTTCTGCGCCGAGACCGACGGAGTCGGCAAGTTCGTCAAATCGCTCAACGTGCTGAGCTGGGAGGAAGCCTGCGCGCTCAATCCCAGGCTTAGCGGCGCCGCGCCGCAAGTCGCGGCGGAGTAGCCGTTACCGCTCGCCCGCCTCGGTGAAGAACCTCTCGCCGTAGGCAAAGCGGTTGGGCTTGAGAAAGAAGCCGAGCAGCACGGCACCGTTGGGCGCGACCGCCTCGTGCCGATTGCCGGCCGGCCGCCACACGAACTGACCCGGTTCGCATTTGCCTTCGTGGTCTTCGAGCGAGCCCTCGATGACATAAGTCTGCTCGAGCGCGGTGTGCTCGTGCAGCGGCACGATGGCGCCGGGATCGAGCTTGAACAAAGCCGTGGTGATGCCGCTGTCGTCGGTATAGAGCACCTTGATCTTGATGCCGGGGAATTTCGTCGTCTCCCAAGGCATGTTGGGCACGTCGAGATAATGCGCGGCGCGCGCCGGCGGGTTCTCCGGCTTGATGTCGCTATGCACGACTTTGCGGGCTTGCACTGACATGACGGTCTCCTCGGTTCGCGGCGGATACGCCGAAAGCATATTGCGGGAAACGCAACGTCGCCAGAGCGCGATGCGGCGCCGCCCTTGCGCCCCACTTTGCCGCTTTGCGGCTTGGTTTACTTCGCCGCTTCGCGCCGCGGCTTGGGCGCGGACCAGCGCTCGGCGGCCGCGTCATCGGCCGATTTGGCCTCGACCCAGGCCGCGCCGGTCGGTTTCTCGACCTGCTTCCAGAACGGCGCGCGGGTTTTGAGATAATCCATCAGGAATTCGGCCGCCGCGAAGGCGTTCTCGCGATGGCTCGACGCGGTGACGACTGCCACGATGGGCTCGCCCGGCACGATGCGCCCGTAGCGGTGGATCACGGTGACGCCGACGAGCGGCCAGCGCGCATAGGCCTGCTCGACATGGCGCGCGATCTCGGCTTCCGCCATGCCCGGATAGTGTTCCAGCGTCAGCGCTGAAATCTTCTCGCCGGCCTCGTCGGCCCGGCAGACGCCGGTGAACGTCACCACGGCGCCGATGTCGGTGCGCGAACGCGTCAGCGCCGTCACCTCGGCGGCGATGTCGAAGGGCTCGCGTTGCAAACGGATGGTCGTGGTCATGTCAGCCGCCAGTCATCGGCGGAAAGAACGCGATTTCGCCCGCGCCTTCGATGCGCGCATCGGCGCGCACATGGGTTTTGTCGAGCGCGGCGCGGATCGTTTTCGGATGCTCGAAAGCGTAAGCGTAGCCGTCGCCTCTCTGCGCCAGCCAAGCGACGAATTCGCCGACCGTCGCGATCCCGGCGGGTGGATCGATATCTTCTTCCGCCTTGCCGACGCGCTCACGCACCCAGGCGAAATAGCGAACCTTCACGCATCCTCCATCACCGCATGATCCCGAAAAGCCCGCCCTCGGAAATAATATGGTCGAGCCCCGTTCTGATTCAATCGCGCTCCACAGAGCTCTAGACATCTTCCTTCGTCAGATGATGCAACCCCGCCTGCAAATAATCCCAGCCGGTGTAAAGCGTCAGGATTGCGGACAGCCAAAGCAGCGCAATGCCGATCCGCGTGACCGCGGGCACGATGGCGTCGCCGGCCTCGCCGCAGATCAAAAAGCCGACGGCGACGAGTTGCAGCGTGGTCTTCCATTTGGCAAGCCGCGTCACCGGCACGCTGACGCGAAGTTCCGCGAGATATTCGCGCAAGCCCGAGACCAGGATTTCGCGGCACAGAATGACCACCGCCGCAAACAGCGCCCAGCCGTGAATGGTGTTCTCGGCGGCGAGCATCAACAGACAGGACCCCACCAGAAGTTTGTCGGCGATCGGATCGAGCATCCGGCCGAGCTTGGATTGCTGCGCCCAGATGCGGGCGAAATAACCGTCGAGGAAGTCGGAGACGGCGGCGGCGATAAAGATGACGAGCGCGACCCAACGCAGCCACAGGCCGCCGTGCAGGATGTTCTGCCAGAACATGCAGCCGACCACGAGCGGCACCGCCGCGATCCGGCCATAGGTCAGGATATTGGGCAGCGCCAGCGGGCGGGAGCGCAGCGGCCCTCTCGTGGTCGTCGTGGTCACGTTCATGGCGCCGCCACAATAGCGCCGCCGCGCGCTAACCGACAGGCCCGGACGATGTAACTTTTCCGGATCATGCGCGTTGGTCTTTGCCGCACGATCATGCTCATGCCGCCCCGTCGTGGAAGAATTCGTAGATCCGCCGCGCGGTTTCCGCACTGATACCATCGACCCGCATTAGATCCGCGACCGCGGCGCGCTCGATCGCCTTGAGCGTGCCGAAGTAGTGCAGCAGCGCGCGTTTGCGGGTCGGTCCGATGCCGGCGATCTCCTGCAGGCCGGCCTCCCGCAGATCACGCTTGCGCCGCGCCCGGTGCGAACCGACCGCGAAACGGTGGGCTTCGTCGCGCAACCGCTCGACAAAATAGAGCACCGGATCGCGCGGCGGCAGCTTGAATGAGTCGCGGCCGGGAAGGAAGAAGGTTTCGCGCCCGGCATCGCGCTCCGGCCCCTTGGCGATGGCAATGAGCGGGACATCGACGCCAAGCGCGCTCAAGACCCCGCGCGCCGCCGTGAGCTGGCCCTGCCCGCCGTCGATCAGCACAAGGTCCGGCCAAGGGGACTCTTCTGGCTCCTCCGCTTCCACGGCCTGTTCCCTCCCCCCTTGAGGGGGAGGGTTAGGCAGGGAGGTTGGCGCACGCGTCGAAGAACGACCCCCCTCCCGATCCGGCTGTGCCGGATCGACCTCCCCCTCAAGGGGGGAGGCAACAGAGATAGCGCCGTGTTCTTCTTTGATTTCGCGCGGCGCCTCGGCGAGCAGCCGCTTGAAGCGGCGCGTCAGGACTTCGCGCATCATCGCGAAATCGTCGCCGGGCGTAAGATCGGCCGAGCGGATATTGAACTTGCGGTAGGCGCTTTTGCGGAAACCCTCCGGCCCGGCGACGATCATGGCGCCGACCGCGTTGGAGCCCTGGATGTGGCTGTTGTCGTAAACTTCGATCCGGCGCGGCACGCGCGGCAGGGCGAATGTCTCGGCGAGCTGGCGCAACAGTTTTTCCTGCGACGTCGTCTCGGCCAGCTTGCGGCCGAGCGCTTCGCGGGCGTTGGCCAGCGCGTGCGCGATCAAATCCTTCTTCTCGCCGCGCCGCGGCAGGACGACCTCGACCTTGTGGCCGCTTTTGGTCGACAGCGCCCGCGCCAGCAGCGCATGGTCGGCGATTGCATGTGAAATCAGGATCAGGCGCGGCGGCGGCTTGTCGTCGTAGAACTGCGCCAGGAACGCCGAGAGGATTTCGCCGGCGGCGAGCGCGCGGTCGGCCTTGGGAAAATAGGCGCGGTTGCCCCAGTTCTGCCCGGTGCGGAAGAAGAACACTTCGACGCAGGAAAAGCCGCCCTGCTGGTGCACGGCGAACACGTCGGCCTCCTTAACGCCGCGCGGATTGACGCCTTGATACGATTGGATCGCCGACAGCGCGGCCAGGCGGTCGCGGGTGACGGCGGCGCGCTCGAAGTCGAGCGCGGCGGAGGCCTTTTCCATCTCCTCGGCAAGCTCGTCCTTGACCGTCTTTGAGCGCCCGGACAGAAACGCGTTGGCTTCGCGCACCAGCGCCGAATAATCGCGAAAGTCGATCTCCTTGGTGCACGGCGCCGAGCATCGTTTGATCTGATAAAGCAGGCACGGCCGGGTGCGGCTCTCGAAGAACGGATCGCTGCACGAGCGCAGCAGGAACGCGCGCTGCAACGCATTGACGGTGCGGTTGACGGCCCACACCGATGCGAACGGCCCGTAATAATGGCCCGGTCGCGTGCGGGCGCCGCGATGTTTGAGAATCTGCGGCGCCCAGTGATCGGACGTGATCAGGATGTAGGGGAAGGATTTGTCGTCGCGCAGCACCACATTGAAGCGCGGCCGCAGCCGCTTGATGAGATTGGCCTCGAGCAACAGCGCCTCGGTCTCGGTGCGGGTGACGACGAATTCGAGCGTGCGGGTGGCGGCGATCATGCGCTCGATGCGGGTGTCGAGACCGGCCGGGCGGGTATAGGCGGCAATGCGCTTTTTGACGTTCTTGGCCTTGCCGACATAGAGCACGTCGCCGCGCGCATCGATCATGCGATAGACGCCCGGCCGCGACGGCGCGAGCTTGGCGCAGCGCACGATCGCGGCGCGGCCGGCGGCAAGCGAACCCGCTTCGTCGTCGAAGGAAAGCTTCGCGGCTTCGATTTCGTCGGGTTGCGGCAACGATTGCTCGTCGTCTTCCTCGACGATTTCGGTCTCGGGCGCGATTTCTGGCTTGGGAACACTCATGGGCGAATTGTAGCCCGGATGAGCGCCGACGCTATCGGGGGGCGGGACCGGACTAGCGTTTGCTGAGATATAGAATCTCTTAACGATATCAACTTGGAACTTCTTATCGATTCAGCACTGTTTAACTTAAACATCGCGATAAATTCTATCGATCGGACAAGCGGCCTGCGACGCTTTCTTTGCTGCCGCAAAGCCATTGCGTGCCGACGCGGCGTCACTCGTTCCGCCCGATGCCAATTGGGAGGCCAGTATGAGAACACTATTTGGCGCGGCGTTAGCACTGGCGCTAATCGGCTCAGCCGGCGCGGCCGGCGCCGCCGACCTGCCGCCTTCGAACTATTACACCGCCCCCGCGCCGTATTCCGCCAATAGCTGGGCCGGTCCGTATCTCGGCGCCACGCTGGGCTATGAGTGGGGTAAGGTCAGCAACAATCCGACGAACCCCTCGGGCGCGACCGGCGGCTTCGAAGGCGGCTTCAACTGGCAGCACGGCAATTTCGTCTACGGCGGCGAGGCGGATATCGATCTGTCCGCGGCCGATGACACCTTCGCGCCGTGGCAGTTCTCCAACCCGTGGTTCGGCACGCTGCGCGGCCGCGCCGGCGTCGCCATCGGTAACGTGCTGATCTTCGGCACCGCCGGCCTCGCCTATGGCGAACTGACCGCAGATACCTCCGCCAACCTGTCGGAGAGACGGACCAGCCTCGGCTGGGTCGCCGGCGGCGGCGCCGAGGTCGGCTTCGCGCCGCACTGGTCGGCAAAGGCCGAATGGCTCTACCTCGACCTCTCCGATCGCGCCTATTCGGTGACCGGGACCAATAACGGGCTCGCCGCCAATCTGTTGCGGCTCGGCGTCAATTACCATTTCTAATCGGTTCGCCGCGGCGAATGCTGGGGCCGTTACAGTAGAACGTAATAATAAATTTACTATTTCTGCCGCCGTTTAATAGTTACTTAACAATAAATATGGTGCTTCGAAGTATACTTCAGCCACGATACGGTCACAAAAGACAAAACGACTGTGTCTTTTCTACACTAGTCGAACGCCCCATTACGAATACTATGCAGGGACGTGCGCGTTTTGGAGGTCCACGATGAAGCGTCTGTGCCTGGCATTCACCGGTCTGGTAGCGCTTACCGGCGCGGCGGCGACGGCCGACTTGCCGCGGCCCGCGCCGCAGCCCTATTACCCGAAGGCTCCGGTCTTCGCGCCGCAATATAGCTGGACGGGCTTCTATCTCGGCGTCAACGGCGGCGGCGCCTTCGGCGGCTCGTCCTGGACGTCGAGCGGCAGCCGCGATGTCAGCGGCGGGCTCGTCGGTTCGACGCTCGGCTACAATTACCAGGTCGGCCAGGCGGTGTTCGGCATCGAGGGCGACATCGATTGGGCCGACATCGATGGCAGCACCACCACGGGCTGCCCGGCCGGCTGCAAGACCAGCAACAGCTGGCTGTCGACGGTGCGCGGCCGGCTCGGCTACGCGGCCGACCGATTCATGCCCTACGTCACCGGCGGCGCCGCGTTCGGCAACATCGTCGCCTCGACGCCCGGCTTTGCCGCAGCCGGCGCCGATAAGACCGGTTGGACGATCGGCGGCGGCATCGAAGCCGCGATCGCCGGCCATTGGACCGCCAAGGTCGAGTATCTCTATGTCGATCTCGGCAGTTTCAACTGCGGGCTCAATTGCAGCGCCGGGCTCGCCACCGACAACGTCTCGTTCCACGCCAATGTTCTACGCGCCGGCTTGAATTACCGGTTCTGGTAAGTCGCGAAATTTTGCGCGCCGGCGATCCGGGGCTCGCCACTCCCCGGCTTGCCCGGTGCGCCGTGATCTAGATCAAAAACCTCCGATTTTGGCCGCGATATAATTCCGCAGTCACGGGCGTAACTCCGGAGAGGCGGCATGAAGTATGAAAATCCCGCATGCGCGTATTGCCCGGACAATGTGCGCGCCTGTCGCGTGGGTGAATCGGCCGAACGCGGTCCCGGCTATTGCCCCACGAAGGTGGACCCGGACGGCATCGACGACGCGGCCGCTAAATACGACGATGCGAAGGTGCGCCGCATCTCCAAGGTCGCTGCCGTGGTCGAGGCGGCGGGCTACTGCAAGTGGACGCGTGTCCAGGAGATTTGTGAATTTGCCAAGCGGATGGGTTTCAAGAAAATAGGCATCGCCACCTGCATCAGTTTTGTCGATCACGCCAAGGTCCTGAGCGGCATCCTCGAAAGTCACGGTTTCGAGGTGGCCTCGGTCGCCTGCAAGCACGGCGGCATCGCCAAGGAGGAACTCGGCATCACGGACGCGGAGAAGATTCGCCCCGGCACCTATGAGGCGATCTGCAACCCGGTGGGGCAGGCCGAGCTGCTCAAGCGTGCCGGCTGCGAGTTTAACGTCGTGCTCGGCCTCTGCGTCGGCCATGACAGCCTATTTTTCAAACACGCCGAGGGTCTGACCACCGTGCTGGTGGCCAAAGATCGGGTGCTGGCGCACAATCCTATCGGCGCGCTCAACTTGGCCGACACCTATTACAGTCAGCTGTGGGGACCCGAGAGGCCGGAGAAGCCGCCCAAGATCCCCGTCGAGGGCCGTCGCAAGAATCAAGAATAAGGCAGACGCGACCCTGAAGCCGCAGGCCTTGCAGCGATAATCCGGTATCGGGCCGGCAAGCCTCGAATTGGCGACGAATTGGGGAACTCGCTCTGTCGTCCGAGCCGGGTCGTCGCGGATCGAACTCAATTCGCGGCTAAACCTGACAACCCGGAATACACCCCGAAGATCACCGTTGCGGCAATCACAAGCGCAACGATGACGGCATAAGTTCCTTGCAGTCGATAAGGTTTTGGCAGTCGTCGGGCCAGCAAATAAAGGAATCCCAAAACGATCGGCAGCAAGAGCGCATTCATGACTTGCACCGCGACACTCAAACTGACGAGGTTGACGCCCGAGGTGACGATGAGCGCGCCGGCGATAAGTGTCGCCGTGTAGATGCCGTAGAACCAGGGCGCTTCATGCGGCTCGTGCTCCAGCGAATGCTTCGTGCCGAGAACTTCGCTCAGGGTCCGTGCCGCGGTCAGCGTTACCACGATAGTCGCCACAACGGCCGCACCCGACAGCCCGAGACCGAATAACAGCTTGCCGGTTGTTTCACCGAGGTACGGCGTGATCGCTTGGGCAATTTGTTGCACGGTATCGAGTGAGCCGGATTGTATGGTTTTTCCCAGCGTCGCGGCGGTGGCGATCAGCACCGCCGCCATTACTATTTGCGTCACCGCTGAGCCAAACGCAGTGTCCAGACGCGCGGCCGGCAAATCGGCAACGGATAGGCCTTTTTCCACGACCGACGACTGCTGGTAAAACACCATCCAGGGCATGATCACCGCGCCGATATTGGCGGCGACGAGGTATAGGTATTTCGGTTCGTGCCACGCGATATCGACAGATCCGGAGGCCAGAGTCGTAAGTTCGGGATGGGCCCGCCAAGCGACGAACAAAAACACGATCTCAAATGCGCCAACGACGATCGCTATCCTTTCGACCAGGAGATATGAGCCCCGATACGCCATCGCGATCAAAGCGACGACGATCAGCGACATTGTGACCGATGTCGGCACTCCCATCAGTAGACCGACGCCCGCCAATCCGCTTAGCTCGCTCAATAGCGCGCCGACGCACGACAGCACCAAGGTAGCCACCGATAGCCATGCCCAGGCTTGGCCGAAGTGGTCGCGTATAAGTTCCGCGTGCCCTTTACGCGTCACCAGACCGAGGCGAACGGTCAACTCCTGCACAATGTACAAGACTGGCACGAGGACCAATTGCAGCAGCAGAAGCCGGTATCCCCATTCTGCGCCGCTTTGGGCGGCAGTGATGATGCTGCCGGCATCGGTATCGGCGAGCATCACGACGATGCCGGGACCTGCGACGGCCAGAAAGTGACGCCACCCCGGATAGGTCAACGCGGCGGGATGCGCGAGCTCGGAACTCTTCATTAGAAATATCCTAGACTAGCCCGGACGGAAAACCTCAAACGAGCAAATAAAATGCAGCAAATTCACATCGATTGGCGTTGATACATATCAATACATATCAATTGACCGCTGGCTAACTGACATTTGTGACGTAACGTGCCGCAGCGCTGCCGAGGCCGTGAGATAAATACCCCGGCTGACGGCGCGGGCTGCGGGCTTGCCACCGACAACGTCTCGTTCCACGCCAATATTCTGCGCGCGGGCCTGAATTACCGGTTCTAGGGCGTGTACTCACAAACGCGTCGCCAAGCGGCACATCAACCATCGAGGAAGGTTCTGAGAACTCTTGATCGGCTCGGATGTTTCAGCTTCCGCAGTGCTTTGGCCTCGATCTGCCGAATGCGCTCGCGCGTCACCGAAAACTGCTGCCCAACTTCCTCCAGCGTGTGGTCGCTGTTCATGCCGAGGCCAAACCGCATGCGTAGGATCCGCTCCTCGCGTGGCGTCAGTGACGCCAGCATACGTGTGGTGGTCTCGCGCAGGTTCGACTGGATCATGGCGTCGAGTGGCAGAATAGCGCTCTTGTCCTCGATTAAATCGCCAAGGTTGGAGTCACCTTCCTCGCCGATTGGCGTTTCGAGCGAGATCGGTTCCCTCGCAATCTTCAAAGTCTTGCGTATTTTTTCGAGCGGCATGCCGAGCTTTTCCGCCAATTCCTCCGGCGTCGGCTCGCGGCCGATCTCGGTGAGCATCTGGCGGCTCGTTCGCACGACCTTACCGATCATTTCTATCATGTGCACGGGGACGCGGATGGTGCGCGACTGATCAGAGAGCGAACGGCTGATCGCCTGCCGAATCCACCAGGTGGCGTAGGTCGAAAACTTGTAGCCGCGCCGATAATCGAACTTATCGACCGCCTTCATCAGGCCGATGTTGCCTTCCTGGATCAGGTCGAGGAACTGAAGGCCGCGATTGATGTATTTCTTGGCGATTGCGATGACGAGGCGCAGGTTCGCCTCCACCATCTCCTTCTTCGCTTGGCGCGCCTCGCGCTCGCCTTTTTGCACCATGTGCACGATTTTGCGGAATTCGCCGGTCTCGAGCCCGGTCTCGGTCGCTAGCACGTGCAGCTGTGTGCGCAGCTCCTTGATGCGATCCTTGTCGCGCGCGACGAAGTTCTTCCAGCCCCTGGCCGAAAGCTTCGACACGCGGTTGAGCCACAACGGGTCGAGCTCGGAGCCCAAATAGGCCTTGAGGAAGTCCTCGCGCAAAACGCCATGACTCTCGGCAAGCCGTAAGAGGTGTCCTTCATGGCCGACGAGACGCTTGTTGATGTCGTAGAGCTGCTCAACCAGAGCATCGATGCGGGCTCGGTTCAGACGGAGTGACTTCACTTCGCCGATTATCTCCTTCTTCAGCTTCTTATACCTGCGCTCCTGCGCCGGAGAAATCGAGCGCCTTTTGAGCTGGAACTGAATGTCCTGATCCTGCAGGCGGCGTAGTTGCTTGTAGGTGCCGGCGACGTTGTCGAAGGTCTCGATCACTTTGGGCGTGAGCTCCGCCTCGATTGCGCGGACCGAAATCCAATTATCTATATCGTCGTCATCGTCAGGGTTGTTCTCCGCCGTCGCGTCGTCTGCTGTCACCTCGCGATCGGTGCTCCTACCGGCCGGCTCGAACGGAATTGCGGTCGCTGGCGCGATGGCCGGCGCTGGCATCTGCGGCGGCTGCCCATGTTGGCCGGGGACGGCGATGCCCACGATCGACTGGCCGTCGGAGTCAATCACCGGCGCCGGCATAGGTTGGGCGTCGGGGCCGGCATAGGTTGCTTCGAGGTCGATGATCTCGCGCAGGAGGACCTTGCCCCCGTTGAGTTCGTCCCGCCAGATGATGATGGCTTGGAAGGTGAGCGGGCTCTCGCAGAGTCCCGCCATCATGGCCTCGCGGCCAGCCTCGATGCGCTTTGCGATCGCGATCTCGCCCTCGCGAGAGAGAAGTTCCACCGAGCCCATTTCGCGCAGATACATGCGCACGGGATCGTCGGTGCGCTCGACCGGCTCCTTGGTCCCAGACTTGGCCGGAACCGATCGTTTTTGGACTTCGACTAGCTCGTTTCCACCCTCGGCTTCCTCCTCGGTCTCCTCGTCGGTCTCCGCCTCTTTCTCGTCTTCTTCGAGCTCAGCCTCCTTGGTTTCGACCACGTTTATGCCGATCTCGCTCAACTTCGCGAGGATCTCCTCGATTTGCTCGGACTTGATGTCCTCTGCGGATAGCAACGCGTTGATCTGGTCATGGGTGACATAGCCCCGCTTTTTAGCGATGCGGATCAATTGTTTGACGGCCGCGTCGGAAAGGTCGAGCACCGGGATTTCGGGACCGTCCCGCTCAGGCATCCCTTGGCTTAGCGGTGTGACTGTGATCTTACTTGCCATGAATCTCCGCAATCGGCTCCCCACGGCCAACTCACCTGCGCCAGTGGCGCACGGATAAGCAAAATTCGGGTGCCGACGGCATCCGCGGTACGAACCTAGGTCGATATTTGCGATCGTGCCGGCCGATAGGCACTAGGGCTGCCAATTGCAAGAACACGGAGACTTCGGTACGTCGCCGTCTTTTAGGCAGCTCTTCGGACAAGCCAGTGCTTCCCTATATATATGATCAATGGGCGTCGCGGAGACAAATAACAAGAGGAGTCACCCGTTTTGTGTGTTATGTCACACGTTTAATTCATCTATTTCACGTGTAATACGGCAGGTTCCGCCACAACGGCCGAATCAATCAGCTCCAGAAATTTCAATCGCTTCGCACGGAGCGTTTACCTGCGAACGCCAAAAAGTGAGTTACGCAAAATGGCCTTAAGACAATCATGAGTGACCGCCAATCCAGATCGGCAGCGTCTTTTGCAGGACGCTCGAAGCGGTGGCCGTCAAGTGCGAAGGGCTCGCAAAACGCGCAAAGAAACTATGAACGATATTTGGCGCTCGCTCGTGCTGAAGCCCAAAACGGCAACACGGTCGGGGCAGAGAATTATTACCAGTATGCCGAACATTATTTCAGATCGATGCGCTCGAACGCAGAAGAGGCGTAAGTAAAAGATTTTGCTGTGCTCGTCGCTTGGGTCGTGTGAGGGCTGGAGAGCCTCGGAGTTACAAGATGACTGAAAGCAATGAACTCAGCTGGGAAGCTCAAGAAGTTTTTCAAAAGATAAAGTCGTTCAACCGACTGCCCGGTATTGGAATTCCGATGATCCAATTGAATATGAAGGTTGGCAGTGCGAAGACTGTAAAGAGGGGCATTCCCGAATTGAAATCGGCTGGCCTCATCACTGACACCGCTTCGGGCGAGCCCACGCTTACTGATAAAGGCTACACAACCCCGGTGTGACTTACCGTTACGATCAATCAACCTGGTCCCGCCAGCAGCCGGGCGGAATTCCGCGTGGGCGATGAGCCCAGCGCCCCGCTGTGCTCGGTTCTGATAAGGGGATTTACCGGAAGTAGTTTTCGATGTCCGCTTCTCTAATCGGCCGTTTGGGGTCAAGCGCTTTCAGACCTTCCATCACCACTGCAGTGTCGATGTCACTCACGGGCTCGTGCTTCTCTTCGGAATCGGCACCAAGGCCCTTCCATCATGGGATTCGAGGACGAAGCGGAACAATCTTTCAGTCGGCCTTGCCGTCAAACGAACGGCAGGTCCAAGCGGACATGCGAACTCACCTCATCCATCGTCCCGCGAGGGACATCATTCCACCGCTCGGTGGAGCTCGAGTTTCCTTCTATTGGATTGGATCCTGCACGACTCTCATGCCGTTACGACTTCCCTGGTCCAGCGGAACTCGGTGCCGTCAACCCAGATGCGGTGCATGATCACGGCCAGCCGGCGTGCCAGGGCCACGATCGCCTTTTTCATACCGCGGCGCCTGGCGATCTGCATCGCCCAGGCCTTGAGCCAGGACCATTTCTTCGAACGCAGCATGCTCTGAGCTGCTTCGTAGAGCATGACCCGCATCATCTCGTCTCCACAGCGCGATATTCTGCCGCTCCGGTCAATCTCGCCCGATTGGTACTTGGAGCACGTCAGTCCAAACACGGCACCGACTGCCTTGGATTTACGGAACCGAGCGGGCACGTCGACGGTGGCGCGATAGGTCAGCGCCACCACGGGGCCAACACCGGGGGTCGTCATCAGGCGCCGGCACACCTCATCATCCTGGACGATGGCCAGCAAACGACGATGCAGGATGATGATCTGTTCACGTAGCGCCCGCCGGACAATGAGCATTGGTTCAACCAACTCGGCCAAGTCGGGGAGGCTCTCGATCAGCTCCTTGATGCGGGCCTCGAACTTCACCTTGCCGGCCATTCCGACCTTGAGGCCGAAGTTGCGTAAAGTACCGCGCAGGTCGTTCTCGATGGCGATGGCCTTCGACTGCAGCAGCTTGCGATGGGTCAGCAGCATCCGCAGCTTCTGACTGCGTAACGTCTTCACATGCACCGGACGGTAAAGCCCCACCCGCATCATCTGCGCGATGCCGCGCGCGTCGTTGCGGTCGGTCTTGTTAATCTGTGCTTTCAGCACCGCCTGCATGTGTCGGGTCTCAACACAGACCACCGCGAACTCTGCTTCGGCGAGAGCGCCGTAAAGCCATTGCGATAGCGGCCCGGCTTCCAATCCAATCCGCTTGAAGTGGTAAGCGGGGTTCTTCAGCACCGTCAACAAAGCCTCGGGTTCGCTCGCCACCTTCACTTCCCGAACGATCCTGCCCGTGTCATCCACAATGCAGACGCTCGTGTCCTTGACCGATACGTCCAGTCCAGCAAAATGGTCCATGCTGCGCTTCTCCTTCTGATGCTTGAGGCCCGTAACCACGGTGACCTCGTATTCACCATCAGCCTGAAGCGCAGCACCCAAAATCTTCAGCTATCCACAAGCTGCCCGGCCGATTACCCCATCTTTTGGGGGTAAAGCGGACGCGGCCGCCATCAGCCGCCGCAGCCGCTTATGACCCATACCTGCCAATCGTCGACCGACTTTGCTGTGATGCACAACGCAGCTGGATAGCGAGATTCATGTCAGTGGCCGCTGAAGCGATCCATGGATTGTTGCATCAAATTGCGCCATCTGGTGGACTGACATAGGCTCCCTTTGGGAGACAGCATTGTGCCGAAGGAAATTCCGCTTGCTTTGTCGTCGTTACTAGCGGCAAAAAAAGCAGTTACGCAATTTGCGGAGCGAAACCCGCAAAAGGAGGACACGATGGCGCTTCAGCTCGGTACCACAATTCGATGCTGCACGGCCCTGTTCGCAGCATTCGCTGCTGTGACCGCTGCGGCCCCTGCAGCGGAGCCGCTCAAAATCCCTGCAGTGATAGCACAAACCGGATCTAGCGCCTTCCTTGGCTCTGGAGAGAGGCAATCGCTCGAGTTAGCGGAGAAAGTCGTTAACGCCTCCGGTGGAATACGGGGGCGGCCAGTGCATTTCGTTTTCTATGACGATCAATCGACACCGCAAGTTAGCGTCCAGCTGTTCAGCCAAATTCTGTCCGAAAAACCTTCGGTGATCCTCGGTTCGTCGTTGGTCGCACTGTGCCGCGCTACGGTACCGCTCACTAAGAACGGCCCGGTGCAATATTGCTTTTCCCCGGGGTTGCACCCGGCGCCCGGTGACTACGCCTTCACGGCCAGCGTCTCGACACTCGACCTCGCTAGGGCCGCGATACGCTTTCTTCGTTTGAAAGGTTGGACGCGCGTAGCCTTCATCTTTTCGATTGACGCAACCGGCCAGGAGTTCGAAGAAGGGGTCAAGAGTGTGCTCGCGGAGCCCGACAATAAAATTATGCAGGCGATTGAGACCGAGCACTTCAACATTACCGATGTTAGTGTGTCGGCGCAGATCGAGAACATTAAGGCAGCGAAGCCGCAGGCCTTTATCGCGTGGAGCACTGGCTCGCCAATCCAGACGATCTTCCGCGCCATGGTTCAGGCCGGGCTCGATGTGCCGACAGTAACGACCGACGGGAACATGACCTACGCCCAAATGAAACAGTATGCCACGTTCCTCCCCAATCAGCTTTATATACCAGCCGGGGAATATATCGCGCACGACCCGACGATTGTTGAGCCGGCGGTAGCGAAAGCCCAAGACGAGTTCTACAAGACCTTCGGTACGGCCGGCCTCAAGCCGGATGAACCATCGGAGCTCGCTTGGGAACCGGCAATGATCGTCGTGCACGCTCTTCGGACTCTCGGGCCGGAGGCGACAGCGCAACAAGTTCACGATTTCATCGAACATCTGAAGGGCTTTGCCAGCATCGATGGGGTCTACGACTTCGAAAAAGTCCCACAGCGCGGGCTCGACGTTTCAAATTCGGTCATGACGCTTTGGAGCAAGTCCGAGCAGACTTGGAAGGTCGTCAGCAAGCCCGGCGGGGAGCCATTATGACGCAAGCGCACCGGATCGCCAACAAAGCGCATGGCGCCGCATCGGCCACAGATCAGCATTATTCCACAAGCTGGCGCGTGAGGACTCGGCGGATACGTACGATTGAGTTATTTTTCACGGGTGCTTCAAACGCTGTGGAAGACAACGGTTTCCGCTTTTGTTTGCAGTGCATGAGCCTGCTTACGGCCCTTTTCCGCCGTTCGCCGCAACGCAGCGATATGTCTGAAGTTGAGGGATAAGCCGACATTACGCGGACATCGGATTTCGGTAGAAACTGACCCAGAGCGGTCCTCGCCGTGGTTGTCAATTTGCGCTGCAACAATCGCTTGGACACTTACTCGATCACCTCGTCCGCGCGAGCGGACAGCGTCGGTGAGATTTCGAGCGCGAGCGCCTTCGCGGTCTTGAGATTGAGCACGAACTCGAATTTGGTCTCCTGCAGCACCGGCAGGTCGGCGGGCTTCGCGCCCTTGAGGATGCGATCGACATAGCTAGCTGCGGCCCGCAACGTCGCGCGGATTGCGGGATGACCTGCCCACCTGCGGGCGAGGCCAACCTGCATTGCCGAAACCGTAGAAAGGTGCAACTGATTACGGAGAATTCGTTTACGGGCAGGACAACTATGCGAAGGATCATTCTCGGCTCTTGCTGCTTTGTCACGTTGCAGTTCGTTGCCCTTGCCGCGGTAGCACAGCAGACGGTCAAGGTCGGCCTGATCATGACCTATACCGGTCAATTTTCCGATCCCGCGGCGCAAATGGACAACGGCATCAAACTGTACGTGAAACAGCACGGTGACGTCATCGTCGGCAAGAAAATCGAGCTGTTGCGCAAGGATGACGCCGGCGCCCCCGATGCGGCCAAGCGCCTAGCGCAAGAACTTATCGTCAACGACAACGTCGATATTCTCGCCGGTTTCGTCATCACGCCGGAGGCGTTGACCGTCGCCGATCTTTCGGTGGAGGCGAAAAAGTTCATGGTGGTGATGAATGCGGCGACCTCGATCATCACCACCAAGTCGCCGTACCTCGTACGCTCCTCGGTGACGTTGGCGCAGAACTGCGAGGTTCTTGGGACCTGGGCCTTCAACAATGGCGTGAAGAAAGTCTTCACCCTGGTTTCGGACTACGCTCCCGGCCACGATGCTGAGACGGCGTTCCAGGGCGCCTTCAAAGCTGCCGGCGGCGAAGTCATCGGCTCGGTTCAGATTCCGCTGGCCAATCCCGATTTCTCGGCTTTCGTCCAACGCGCCAAGGACTCTGCCGCCGACGGAATCTTCGTATTCATTCCCGGCGGCTCGCAGCCCGCGGCGTTGGCGAAAGCGTTGATTGAACGCGGCATGAATCCGAGCAAGATCAAAATCATGGGTCAAGGCGAACTGGCCGATGAAAGCGCACTCAAAGCGATGGGCGACAACGCCATCGGCATCGTCACGGCCTTCCACTACGACTACACGCACGACACCGCACTGAACAGGCAGTTCGTGACCGCTTACAATGAGGAGTTCAAGCGCAATCCGGACTTCTTCTCGGTGGGCGGCTATGACGGCATGCACATCATTTACGAAGCGTTGAAAAAAACCGGCGGTAAGACCGACGGCGAAAGTCTCATCAATGCCGCCAAGGGGATGAAATGGGAGAGCCCCCGCGGTCCGGTCTCGATCGATCCCGAAACGCGCGACATCATCAATACGGTGTACATTCGCCGCGTTGAAAAAGTGAACGGCCAGGTGCGCAACGTCGAGATAGCGAAATTCGCGAACGTGAAGGACCCGGTCAAGGCGCGGATGAAATAAGAGTGTCGCCCGGCCGGCTGCGAGCCGGGACTGTATGATAACGCAAACCGCAGGCGCAGCTTGCATCGCCCGGCATCGATGCGACACTGTCGCACTCGATCGTCACTAACGAATCAGCGGGTCTGTGAAGTACATGACAGCAGCCAAACGGCCAAAAGGCTCGCCGTTTTTTCGCAGTGCAAGGCGCGATTTGCCCATCACAACAAATATTGTGCCGTAACCTGATGTCGGCTTTTGGGGTACTGCGGAAACGCAGGGCGGTGGGGTCTCGGCCGCCTCGGTGCTGAATGACCCAAACCGGTCTTTAGCGAGCCGGCTTTTTCGCGCCGCACAACACAGCCTTCACTCAGTTGCATGCTCCCCCGGTTCCGGCGCCAACCAAGGGCGTGGAGCCTGTCCAGGAGTTTTTCGCAAAGCGCATTTTTGTGTTGCCTGTCACATTGAACGTGACGAGGCCCCGCTATAAAGCCAACCTGGAATAGTCCCCTGAGAGGGTGTCATGACCGCCATTAAACGCCAGGCCAAGCGCATCGCAGTTCTGTTCGATCGTGCAATGACTTACTGCGGCGAACTGCCGAACCTCAACGATCGAGCACTGCGGGATATCGGTTTGTTGCGCTACCGCACGAGTGAAGCATCCTACAAGCCGTTTTGGATGGCCTGACGAACAGCCGGCCCCGTTCATCGACCCCGCCGCTCCGATCGCGTGGCGGTACCAGATGATCACGATGCCGAGAGCAAAGACCCTGATCGCACAGGTGCGACCGGGGTCTTTCTCTTATAGGTGGGCGAGCGAGCGCGCTTCGGTCCAGGGCGGCACTTGCAGTCGCTGTCCGGGGAGGAGCGGACATCCGAGCAGGCCGACACGACTTCGCTCTTTGACCCAGAGCGGTCCTCGGCAATCCAATTTTGCTGTGTTGCACAATCGGCTTTTTGCTCGGCCTTGGTAGTTCAATGGGTGCGGCGCGCGCCTAGCGGACTCTTGCGGCGGCGATATGTTCCTAGCACACTTGCAGCCCAACTTTCCGATGGGGGCAAAAATGAGCGCTCAGTTATTCGCTGCAATTCGACGAGGAAAAGTTAAGCCGGGCATGGCGGATGAATTTGCCAAGCGCGTCAAAGCCGGCGTGCTGCAAGTGATGCAAAAGATGGATGGCTTCAAGGGCTACTACTTGATAGCGGGTGCGGACGACACGATCATTGCTGTGTCGCTGTTCACCAATAAGTCCACCGCCGAAACCTCGACGCAAACCTTGATGCCATGGATCAAGGAAAATCTTGGGCCACTTCTCGCGTCACCGACCGAAGCTGTGGATGGCACTGTCATCGTGAGTGCGTGAGAAATTGCGGGAGCCGCCCGTGCTACGTATGCCCTGGCGGTCGCTGTCAGAGGATTAGCGGACGTGTATTGGACAACTTGAATCTGTCGAAAATGACCCGGAGCTGACTTTAGCGAACCAGCTTATTCACTGTGGCCCGGCAGGACCCTGTCGAAGCGCTCTAGCTAACTCGCTGGCAATGGCGACCGCCGCAGGCGTATCTGAATGTACGCAGACTGTCGTTGCCCTAACGGGGATGTCATGCCCGGTTATCGTACTGACGACGTGTTCGCGTATCACCCGCAATACCCTGGCTGTCGCTTCCAAAGGATCCACGGCGTCGTGCACCCGACTTAAAATCAAAGTACCGTCGCCGTCGTATTCAAGATCGGCGTAGAACTCGGGGATCAGTTCGACCCCCTTTTCCTTATAGACTGTCTCGTGTGCCGTGAATGCCATTCCGAGAATGGGAACTCCGAATGGACCCACAGCATCGGCGATCGCTGCCGCAATATTTTCATCACGAGCAGCCATCCCATACAGCGCACCGTGCGGCTTAACATGGTTGAGTGCGACGCCCTCAGCCTGGAGAAAAGCCTTTAGCGCGCCAACTTGATAAATGACCAAATCCTCCACCTCAGAGGGGGTGATGGTCATCACTCTCCGGCCGAAGCCTTGCATGTCAGGAAGAGATGGATGCGCGCCCACCTTGACGGCATGCTGCTTCGCCAGCCGCACGGTTGCATGCATGATAGACGGGTCCGAAGCGTGGAACCCGCAGGCAACGTTTGCGAGGTCGATGAGTGGCATCATCGCGTCATCGTTTCCCAGGCGATAAAGGCCAAACCCCTCGCCCATGTCGCAGTTGATTGTCATCCTCATCTGCGGGACCCATGTTCCGTCATTGTGGGGAGTATTTTAGCAATCTTTCGATCATTCGTCGAACTTGGTCTGTCGCAAGACCGGCAGATCGGCGGGATTCAGATGAGCTGGAATGTCTGTTCGTGGCCCGGACCGTCACTTAGGATGGCGTAGCGATACGTCAGCTTCCGAGAGAAGCAGACATTGAGCGGACATCCGATTTCGGTAGCAAATTGACCCTAAAGCGAACATTTTCTGTGCGATGCGGCAATGGTTTTGATGCCGGTTGCAGCCCCTTTCAAAGTACAAGTTTGAGCCGCTAAGATACTGTCTCCCGAGCCTGGGGGCGGACATGCGGCGGCGCGAGTTCATCACGCTTCTCGGCGGTGCGGCGGCGACATGGCCGATTGCGGCTAGAGCGCAGCAGCCAGCGATGCCAGTGATCGGATTTCTCCGCAGCACGTCGCTCGCTGACTCGACGCACTTCGTGACCGCGTTCCGTGATGGCCTAAAGCAGACAGGCTTCGTCGAGGGTCAGAACGTCGCGATCGAATACCGCTATGCGGAAGGCCGCAATGACCGACTGCCTGCGCTAGTGGCTGATTTGATTGGCCGTCGGGTGGCCGTGATCGTCGGGAATAATCTTGCAGCGCGTGCAGCCAAGGCCGCAACCTCGACGGTTCCGATTGTCTTCGCGTACGGGGGCGACCCGGTCATAGACGGCTTCGTCGCCAGCTTGAATAGGCCGGGCGGCAATGTCACGGGCGTGGTCTTTATCGAAGGCGTGTTAGGGGCAAAGCGACTGGAGCTGCTGCGCCAGATCGTGCCCAAAGCGACAACAATCGCTGTTCTCGTTAATTCGAACAGTGCTGAAACCGTGGCGGAGCGAAGAGACGTGCAGGCCGCGGCGCAAGCGCTCGGACAGCCACTGATCATTCTCGATGTCAGCAGCGATCGCGACATCGAGACAGCCTTCGCAACGTTCGTCCAGCGCGGGGCTGGCGCGCTGCTCGTCGGCACGGGCGCGTTCACGTACTCCCATCGGGAGCGCCTCGTCGCGCTGGCGGCTCGCCATGCGCTGCCGGCATGCTATGGCTTGCGCGAGTTTGCCGACGCAGGCGGCCTGATGAGCTACTCGGCCAGCATAACCGACGCCTATCGTCAGGCCGGCATCTACGCCGGGCGGGTTCTCAAGGGCGAGAAACCGGCCGACCTGCCGGTCATGCAATCCACCAAATTCGAGTTCGTGATCAACCTCAAGACCGCCAAGACGCTCGGCCTCGAAGTGCCAGCGCAGCTGCTGGCGCTCACCGACGACGTAATCGAATAGCGATGCTGTTTGCTGCGGTGCGTTGGTCGCTAATGGCCCAAAGCCGACCTGCCGACTGTGGCAATGAATGTCCGCTTGCGGGGGCAAAGCGGACATTGACCAACTGTGGTCGATCGCTCTGAATTTATGAGTACACGCCCTAGTAAGCCGCGAAATTTCACGCCGTCGGCTTGGTCGCGGCGAAGGCCGGCACCCGCGCGGCAAAATTATCGAGCCAGGCGACCAGACGCGGATGATCGCTGCGCCAGTTGCCGCCGAAACGGAAGTCGCGATAGCCGAGCGCGCAGGCAAGCGTAATCTGCCCGACATGCGGCAGCGTTCCCGGCGCACCGTCAAGCGCCGGCGGCGCGGCTTCGAGGGAGTTAAGCGCGCGGGTCACCTTGCCGGCCTGGTGTTCGAGCCATTTCGGCTCGTGGCTCTCGGCCTTGCGCCAGCGCGCCTCGTAGACGGTCAGGATCGAAGCATCGAGGATGCCGTCGGCGAGCGCCTGCAGGCACAGCGCCGCGAACCGCGCCGTCGCCGCGCGCGGCACGATTTTGCCGCCGCCGGCGCGGTCGTCGAGAAAGTCGAGGATGACGCGCGAGTCGTAATAGGCGGTGCCGTCCTCGGCGATCAGCACCGGGATCTTGCCGAGCGGATTTTGCCGCCGCACGCTGTCGTTGACGTCGGTGGTATCGGCCGGCTCGATCTTCACCGCGCCGTCGAAGCCGAGCAGCGCGACGGCAATGCGCACCTTGCGCCCGAACGGCGAGGCCGGCGACGAACGCAGGGTCATCATTGCGGCACCTTAAGATCGTTGCGATTGCGCCAATTGTTTCGGCGAAAAACCGGCAAAGCCACATGCTCGCAGCCGGCGGCCGCGCCGTCCGCGGGCAAGCTTCGCACGACGTCGCCCTAGCTGGTGACGACGAGATTGACGGCCTTGGGACCTTTGCCCTTTTTGTCGGGTTCGACGTCGAAGCTGATGCGCTGTCCCTCAACCAGCGACTTCAGCCCGGCGCGCTCAACGGCGGTGATGTGCACGAACACGTCGCGGCCACCGTCGTCGGGCTTGATGAAGCCGTAGCCGCGCTCGCCGTTGAAAAATTTGACCGTTCCGGTCATTGCCATCGAGTAACTCCTTCCCCCATAGCTCCTTCGCCGCCACCCCCAGGTGCGACGGCAGGCCGGACATCCACGCGAGCAAGGAGTTTGAGCCCCAGACGGTCTCAGTCACTCCGCCGGCCCCCCACAGGAGGCGGAACGTCTAAGCCAGCATTAAGTCAATTAGACCAATTTGCGCGTGTGGAAAAGTGGGCAGCGGCCGTAATGGCGGGCTTTGCCGCGGCTGCATGAGCGTTCCGAGCGGCCTTGCGCTATCCTTCCTGGGCCAGCCAATCGAGCCGATAGCCGCCGGCGCAGGAGAAAATCCGGGCCAGGCTCGGCAGTAAAACGCCAAGCTCCCGCGCCAACGGGAAAGGCGGATTGACCAGGATGAGGCCGGAGCCGGCCAGGCCGCCATCCGCGCGCGGCGCCGCCTTGGCGATTTCACAGCGCAACACTTTCGGCACGCCGAGCTTGCGCAGCCGCCGCGCCAGCGCGTCCGGCGCCGCGCGTTCCTTGATCGGATACCACAGCATGTAGATGCCGCTCGGCCATTTGCGATGGGCCTGTGCCAGCGCGCCGGATAAACGCATGAAATCGGCTGCTTCCTCGTAAGGCGGATCGATCAGCACCAGGCCGCGGCGCTCTTTGGGCGGAACATTGGCATTGATTGCCATCCAGCCGTCGATCGCCAATACCTTGGCGCGCGGGTCGCCGCGCAGCGTCATTTTGAGGGAGGCCGCCGCGCGCGGTTCGAGTTCGCAGGCGATCAGACGGTCCTGCGGGCGCAGCCGCGCTTGGGCGACCAGCGGCGAGCCCGGATAGAAGCGCAGCTTGCCGTTTGGATTGAGCCCGGCGACGACGTCGAGATAAGGCTTGATGAGCGCATCGGCGTCGCCGTCCTGCCGACCTTGCCGCGGCGCCGCGAAGACGCGCGCGATGCCGTCGTGCCACTCGGGCGAGCGCGCCGCCTGCGGCCCCAAAAGGTCGTAGCGGCCGGCGCCGGCATGGCTGTCGATCACGCGGAATGCCGCGGGCTTGGCGCGCAAGCGTTCGAGAATACGCGTCAGCACGACATGCTTGTGCACGTCGGCGAAGCTGCCGGCATGGAAAGCGTGTTGATAATTCATGGTGAGAACCGCGCCGCAGCTTGCGCCCGTGCCGTGCCGACCGGCGATAACGGCGCGCGGTTGACAAGACCTTCAACGGCATATTTTTCCAAGCGGGACGAAATTCTCCGCGCCCGCGCCAATAAAGCAAGCGAAAAACCGCTCAGCTATTGCCGCCGCGCACCGGCGGCATGACCAATTGATCGCGCCGGCAGCTGCGCTTGGCGAGTTCGGCGCAATCGTGAAATTTCACCTCGGTGGCGAAGTCCTTGGCCAGGCAGAGCCGAACCTCGGTCAACCGCTTTTTGTCGCAGCCGATCGCGATGGCCGCCGGCGACAGGCCGGGATTGGCCTTGATGAAGGCGTCGGCCACCGCGCCGGGCGTGACGGTGAGCGGCGCTTTGACGTCGACATAGTCGGGCGGGATTTTCACCGCCGCGCGCGCCTTGCGCACGGTGTCGAAATAAGCGCTTGGCGACAGGCCCGAACAGGTGCCGTGTTTGTCCCACTCGTTATAGATGAGGTGCGGCGCCGGCATTACATCGAGCATGGACGAAACGATGCCGCGGTAGAGCCGTGGCGCCGGTAACTGGCAATATTCCGGAAAGCCCTTGTCGTATTGCGGCCACAGCCCGTGCACCACGAACGAATAGGGCCGCGCCCCGCATTGCGGTCCGGCGCGGCGCTCGAAGTGGCGCTCGGCCGCCGCGGCACAGAACGACGGCGACCACGACAGCGCCAGCACATAGAAGTCGAATTGCCCCGGCGCGTTCTGGCGCGCGTCATTGCCGGTATTTTGGCCGGCAGTTTGCGCGGCCGCCGCTAGGGGGTGAGCAACAACGCAACGAACGCCACGCGGATTACCGACATGACCACCCCCCAATGACGCGACTGACAGCACCTCAAAACCCTAGCGAAGTGGGCAATTATGTACTTGACGTACTGACACGGGGGCGTACAATAGCCCTACATTGAGGTTAAGGCTATGAAAATAAACAAGATTTACACCGATGAGACAGCCGCCCGCAAGCATCTAGAAAGGCTCCTTTGGCCCGACGGACCACTGTGCCCGCATTGTGGCAATTTTGACCGTAAACGCATCCACAAGCTGACGGGCAAAAGCACGCGACCGGGCGTCTTCAAGTGCAACGAGTGCGAAAAGCCCTTTAGCGTGACCGTGGGAACGGTTTTTGAGAGTAGCCACGTTCCCCTGCACAAGTGGGTTTACGCAACGCACCTACTCACGGCGTCGAAGAAGGGCATATCCAGCCATCAACTGATGCGAATGTTGGGCGTGAGCTACAAGACGGCTTGGTTCATGTCCCATCGCATTCGCGAGAGCATGCGCCCTGCCACACTCGCCCCGATGGGCGGCAGCGGTAAGCCGGTCGAGGTGGACGAGACTTACATCGGCCAGCAGGAAGGTCTGAAAACCGACGTGAGCCGCTACCACAACAAAAACATGGTGCTTACGCTGGTTGAGCGCGGCGGCTCGGCACGAAGCTTTCACATCGACGGCAAGCGCGTTGGCGAGATCGTCCCGATCCTTCGCCAGAATGTCCGCCGCGAAAGCCGCCTAATGACGGATAAGGCCCTGCATTACCGCAGCGTCGGCAAGGAATATGCGGAACACGGCACCGTCGCGCATGAGGATGAGGAATACGTGCGCGGCGACATTCACACCAACACAGTTGAGGGCTACTACTCGATCTTCAAGCGCGGCATGAAGGGCGTGTACCAGCATTGCTCCGAAAAGCATCTGCACAGGTATCTTTCGGAGTTTGATTTCCGCTATTCAAATCGCGCTAAGCTTGGTGTGGACGACGAGGCCCGTGCTGAAAAAGCGTTGCAAGGTATCGCTGGCAAGCACCTGACCTATCGACGGCCTCGTAGCGCCCAAGTCCATTAGGCAAGCGGCGAGGCGCTTCATGCGCTGGAGGCGCGCTCAACGAAGCAGCTGAGCAGCCGCAATTTCGCACCATTATTTTGCTGGGCTCGACTCAGTGGCGTTGAGTAGTAAGCCGTCATTGGCAATTCCTTCTGCAATCGGCCGAAAGGCCGGGCTCGACTGGGCGCGCTGGCCCTCTGGAGGCCAGAGCGGCGGGGTCTAAACCCGCCTTACAGAAGGAGCCCAAGCCATGTCCAATCATGGCAACGGGCCGAAGGTGTTTCTCGTAAAAGCGCATGTGCGGTGGCTTCGCGGAGAGTTGCATTATGTGGAGAGTTATTTCCGCATGATGTCGCCGCCGCTCGGCTTCCGCCATTCGTCTTTACAACTCACCTTTGGTTTCTACCGCTCAGGCACGGCCTAAGCGGGGCCAGTGACGGCTATTTCGCTATAAACAGTCGGTTAAGAGAGCGTGCGTGATCATCGGACACTCAGTAAGGAGTACCCGCGCATGAAAACCGTTCGACTTGAATTTGGCTGGTCCTTTAAGGACCAGGAAATCCCGACGGAATGGCTTTGGGATGATGAATTTGAGTACTGCCCGGACGTGAACTATCAGCAAATAGCAAGAGATACCGTCACTTGGCTTCCACACAACGGCCCCACGAGCGTCAAGATCAAACTGGGCGATCAGACTATCGCCGCGTGGTCGAAATTCAATGAGCGCCGTGAGGAGCAAGGCGCTCCACATCAGCGCAGTGATGTTTGAGGCCCCACGATAGGAAACTCATTTGGCTGAAACCGGAACCAATGCCTTAGCAACGCCTGCCAAAATCCGAGCTTGTATTTTTGTTCTGGCGAACGACCGAGCGCGTCGATGGCTGCGTTAAACGCGAGTGCGTTCACCGCATGCAGGGCTGGCGGCTCATCCGCGATTATTCGGACATACTCAGCGCGGATGGCTTCCAATGGCTCATTAGCTTCTAAACGCGCCAACAAATCATAGCATCTTCGTCTGAGACTAGAATGCAGACGCGCCATGCCATCAATGTTCCAAAGAAGATCAACCAGACCCGCAAAAACGGCGATAGCAGTACCTATCGTCGCGTATTTGTTTTCTTGAACTAATGAAGCACCGGCCGCGCCGGTTCCCACCACAACGACAATGAACATGAGCAATCGATGGATGCGCGCAAAATGCATCTCCCGATCTTCATGATAGGCAGCGTTTCTTGTGCACCTAAATTCTACAAGCTCCCTCCCGCCTAGTCCTTCTTGGGCGGCTTCGGGTCTATCGGAACCCCGCCCTTCCTGATCGGCGGATCGGATGCCGGTGGGGTTGATGGGGGTTTCGCCGCTGACCATTGTTGGGTTCCTTGCATGATACGTTTCCCTCCCATCTCAATATCGGGAGAGACAATCTTACAATCAATCGTCGGTTTCGTCGCGCGGCGGCTTCGGGTCTATTGGGAAAAAGCTGCTATAGTCATCAGACGCATAAACGGGAGGAAGAATCAGCGGCCTCGACCGCTTTTTCGCGCGCCGATGTGCGCGCCGC
Organism: uncultured Alphaproteobacteria bacterium; assembly: GCA_963823225.1. GTDB lineage: Bacteria > Pseudomonadota > Alphaproteobacteria > Rhizobiales > Xanthobacteraceae > BOG-931. The sequence continues at coordinate 1,825,028 of CAWGKM010000003.1, forward strand.
ACCCTTTTAGCTTTCGTCTTTTTGGCAGCCGCCCGTTTCCGTCTTTTCGCCATTTGGAAAGCTCTCCAAGTGACATCATAGTCACGAGGAAAGGGTGCCTGCTAGGGCCGGCTATTCATTCGGATCGTCCTGCCCCAATTCCCCCCAGATCATTGAGCTTGTCGGGGTCTTTCTCAATTTGCTCGATCAGGGCGTCGTCGTCGGCCTTCTTGCGCTTGCCGATGGGCTTGTGACGCACTGGCGGGGTTTTTAACATCTGCCGCAACACATCGTCCCGACTTGGCTTCTCTTGGCTCATGAAGTGAAACTATGACAAAAAACCCGTCCCTGCAAAACGTAATTGAACGCCACGATGCCTGATGAAGACGAATACGCCGAATTCAACGCTAAGACCGAGGCATCCCGTCAGCAATTGGTTCTCGCTAGAGCCGAAGCGATCGATGCTTATGCGTCTTTGGAACATTGGCTTTGCAGCCTTTTCGCGGGGCTTACTAAGATGGACCACGACGCCGCCGCGATTGTTTTCTATCGCATCGCCAATACGCGATCGCGCAACGCCATAATCGAAGATCTTCTACGTCGCCGCTTCGGCACGACCTATCGAGCCTACTGGAACTCGATGCTTAAATTCCTCGGTCAACTCGATCAGAAACGAAATCAGATTGTGCATTGGCATATTGGGGGTAGCCCGGAAGCTGAATACATTGCCGCCGCCCTCCAGCGCCCCGGCAATAGCTATTTTCTAGACCCCGATGGATCAAAGCTCACCCAAACCGATTTAACGGACTTCATGGGGCGGGCACAGTTCGCCGCTACCTCGATTTGCTGCTTTTGCCTACTGGAATGGGGAGGTTTTTCCGACCCGGATGAGCCGCGTGCATGGCACGATACATTTCTTCAACCGTTAATTTATCCGCCGCCAGAAGCTCATCCGCTATCCCGGATGCTGCAAGGACGCAGAAGCCCGCCTGAATCATCTCAGGCGTAATGACTTCCTCAGAAATCGGCCCGTCACGCGGTTCCAATAGGGGCATCGCCAATCCAGTACGTCAAGTACATAATCCCCGCGAAGTGTTTAGAACAAATCAAGAACAAAATCGCCGCCGCGCCGCGGTGTGAATTACAAGCAAGAATTGCTTTCGCGAAAGCCTGGAAAGCGTCCCCCACCGCACCTAGTGGATGGAATCTAACACTTGGTGCCCGCGTCTGACAGCCTGGATAATTTTGTCGGGATCAGCAGTCCAAGTGAAGGGTTTGGGTTCGGCATTATGTTCGATAACGAAGCGATTGATGGCGGCCTGCAAGTCGACGACCGATAGGAAGGTACCGCGCTTCAATCGCCGCTTTGTGAGCTTGGCGAAGAAGCCCTCGACGGCGTTGAGCCAGGATGCCGATGTGGGCGTGAAGTGGAAGGTCCAGCGGGGATGCCGAGCCAGCCATTGGCGCACCTTCGGATGCTTGTGAGTTGCGTAGTTGTCGACGATAGCGTGGATTTCCTTTCGCGCCGGCACCTGCGCCTCGACGGCGTTGAGGAAGCGGATGAACTCCTGGTGCCGGTGGCGCTGCATGTTGCACCCGATGACGGTACCGTCGAGGACATTGAGGGCCGCAAACAGCGAGGTGGTGCCGTGACGTTTGTAGTCGTGGGTCATCGTCCCGGCACGGCCCTTCTTCATCGGCAAGCCGGGCTGGGTGCGGTCGAGCGCTTGGATCTGGCTCTTTTCATCGACCGAGAGGACCACGGCATGGGCGGGCGGATCGACATAGAGGCCGACGATGTCGCGCAACTTGTCGACGAAGCGCGGGTCGGTAGAAAGCTTGAACTGTTTGACCCGGTGCGGTTGCAGGCCATGCGCGCGCCAGATGCGTTGGACGGAACTCGCGCTGATGCCGACGACTTTCGCCATCATCGCGGAAGTCCAGTGGGTCGCCTCGGTGGGCGGGTCGGTCTGGGTGAGGGCCACGACGCGTTCGGTGATGTTCGATCCCAGCGGCGGGATGCGCGACGGGCGTGTTTTATCGTGCAGGAGGCCGTTGTAGCCCGCCTCCATGAAGCGTTCCTGCCAGCGCCAGACACAGGTTTTCGACTTGCCGGTCCGGCGCATGATTTCATTGGTGCCGATACCGTCCGCACTTAACAGGACGATCTCAGCCCGCCAGACGTGCTTGTGCGGGGTGTTGCGATCTCGCGCGAGCGCCTTCAGGCGGCGGCGATCCGCAGGCTTGAGAGTGATGGAAATTCCGGTTCGCATGCGCCAGACTCGCATGCATTAAGTCCGCAGGGAATCCCCTCAAGGATTCAAATGTCAGACGTGATCCACTAGTTTTCGGGCACGCGGGCTGTTGCGAAGCATAAGAGGGTCGCATGGCGGTCTATCGGCTGTTCCAGAACGAAGCCTTCGAACCGGAAGCGATTTCAACCATGACGCGGGCCTATGCCGAGGTCTGCGGAGTGCTCGGCGTCAACGATCGCGACCGGCGGGAAAGCAACGCGGTTGCCAAGACGGTGATCGAATTCGCCCAGCGCGGCGCGCGCGATCCGATCCGGCTGCGCGACTGCGTCTTGCAGGCGCTGCGCGGCGGCGGCCGAATTGCGACCGCGGACTGCCGCCGGCAGGCCGAAGATTGCCCAAGTTTTAATGTCTAAAGTGCAAGAGGAGCCAATGCGAGTTGTCACTGCGGCATCGGCCATCGCGCTGACCTTGGCGCTGACCTTGGCGCTGATTTTGGCCGACGCGTCGGCTCAGCTTGGCGGCAGTCCAGGCATGGGAGGCGGCGGGCACAAGCGCAACCAGCAGCAGAGTTCGAGTAAGACCGCGGCGGCAAAGCCGAAGGCCGACGACAAAGCCTACCAGGACGCGCTGAAAAGCTTGCCGGACAAGCCCTACGATCCGTGGCGGGGCGCGCGTTAGAGCCGCCGATTAATCAGGGCTGCGCCGCCCGGCAGGACGGATTGTAAGCCCAATTGCGGTCGAGCCCCTCGACGCAGAAATTGACGCCCCAATCCATGCCGATCATGCCGGTATCTTCGGCGATGGAATAAAAGATCGGACGTTTGACGCCGTCATTGATCACGGCCATGCCGCGGCAAAAGCGGCGCGGAATGGACTGCGCCGCCCGCGGCAGTTTGTCGATTTCCTGGATGTTCTCGAAGCCGACGATGCGCAATTCGGAATTCCAGAAGCCGAATTCTTTGGTGCGGAAATTGGCGATGATGCGGTCGAGCGCCGGGTGGTAGTCGCAGTCCGGCATGTCATGCCTATATTCCGGGCCGGACAGCCAGAAATTCTTCTCGAACCAATTCGCGGCGCGCGCCGGGGCGAGCGCAACGGCGCTGAGCGCAACGGCCAGCGCGGCGCACGCCATCCGGCCACAACCGACCCGCAATAACCGAGCCCGCAACATTGCCTTCCCCGTTTACCCCGCCAAACCCGGCAAGCGTGCCGCGCCGGTCGCCGCGGGTCAAGGGCGCTAAGCCGGAAGCCTTTGGCTTACGGCGGAGCGTGGCGACACGCTCGCCGTAAATCCATCTGGCCGCAGCCGCGCTTGCCGTTGCGCAAGATGACGCGATTCGCCGGCTTTCCACAGAAAACCGATCTTGGCGAAATGCCGTTCACAGTTTTCTCGCCCACATCTTTCCACGTCGCGCTACTGCAACTGTGATACGCTACATAATCTCGTTGCATATGATTCGTATTGGTCGGCGTTAAGCCGCCGGAGCAAAACCGCGCGGCTGCGGTGCTGCGGTCGATCTGCGTTGGGTCACTCCGCGTCTAGCCGTCCAACGACGACGGTCCGGTTAAATGGGATTTGGTTGGAATGATCCGGCAAAAAACACCGGCGGAGCGCCGGGAACAGATTGGGGGAGATTGGCGATGGGGGAGGTGCACCGGCTGGTAATGCCGCAGGCTTCGTTCGGTCTGCAGGCGGCGGGGCGCCTGATGAACGAAGTCTTTGCACCCTGGGTGCAGGATTTGGCCTTGCTGGTGGAAAGCGTTGAGGCGGTTCGCCCGCCCGGCGCGCTAGCCGATTGGCAGCCGGGCGCCGTGGTGCGGCTGCCGTTCGCCAAGAAGATCTGCTCCGACGGCGCGGCGGTTTGCAGCCAGGCTTTGATGGCGCTCGCCGACACCGCCATGGTGATCGCCTGCTCGGCCGCATGGAACGGCTACCGGCCGATGAGCACCATCGATCAGACCACCCACTTCCTGCGCACGGTGAATTTCGACATCGTCGCCGATGCCCGCGTCGTGCGCATCGGCCGCAACACCAGTTTCGGCCGCGTCATGCTGCTCAACGCCGCCGACAAGCGGCCGGTCGGCATGGTGGCCACCGCCTATTCGATGCTCTGAAAAACCCGATGCCTGCGCGCGCGTCTTGCGGCGCGTGCGCTCCGCAATGCTGGCGCTTTCATTTCGCCGCTTGAGCCTCTAAGCTTAGCCGCCGGCAAATGCGGCGGGAGGGCGGGCGATGCATCGGAAGCTCTTGATTGCGCTCGGCATCGCCTTGGCCGCCGCCGGTGCCGCCATGACTGCCGCTGCCACCAGCGCTGCGATGGCGTCGGGGGCCGAAGCTGGCGGGCCCGGGCCCGGCGTCACCGGCAACGACACCGGCGGCATTTTTCCCTACTCGGCCGGGGTCGAAGGTATCTACCAACAAATCGCCGATGACCATTGCGCGCGATACGGCCGCATGGCGAAGGTCACCAGCGTGCATCGCATCTACGGCGATTACGTCGCGTTCGTCTGTTACGATCGCCCGGGAAGAATCCACTGACGAGGATTCACCGCCAATCGCCGCGCACGGCCTGAACCAAAGCGAACACCGCCACCGCCGCGGTATCGGCGCGCAGGATGCGCGGGCCGAGCGCGAGCCGCACCACGTTCGGCTCTTTGAGCAGCGCCGCCCGCTCGTCCTCGGCAAAGCCGCCTTCGGGGCCGATCAGAACGGCAAGCGGGGAGCGCGGCGGCACTTCGCCCAGCGCCGCGACTGGATCGGCAAGCGCGGCAGCCTCGTCGCAAAATACCAGCCAGCGCGCCGGCTCGCGCGCGGCGATGAGCTCGCTCAGCGCGGCCGGCGGGGCGATCTCCGGGATGCTGAGAATGCCGCATTGCTCCGCCGCTTCGATGGCGTTTTTGCGCATGCGCTCGGCATTGACGCGGCGCACCTGGCCGTGGCGGGTGAGCACGGGCTGTAGCCGCGAGGCGCCCATTTCGACGGCCTTCTCCACCATGTAATCGAGCCGCGCCGCTTTCAGCGGCGCGAACAGATAATGCAGGTCCGCCGCCGCGGTCTGCGGGCGGGTTTTGCCGCCCACGCGCAGCGCCGCCGCGCGCCTTGCCCCCTCGATTGTCGCGCTCCACTCGCCGTCCCGGCCGTTGAAAACCAGGATGCGGTCGCCGGCCTTCAGCCGCAGCACATTGGCCAGATAGTGCGCCTGGCCGGCCTCGAGCGCGACGCCGGCGCCGGCTTCGAGCGCGGCGCTCACATAGACCCGGGGACTGCGAAAATCGTAGCCGGGCATGGCGGAAAATGGGTTAAAGGGCGCGTTAACGGCATCATCATGCGCCAAATGACGACACCGGCACCAGCATCATCGCATTTACCGGCTTTTCCCCCGGTTCTGCCGTCTTGTCGCCGAATTCGGCTAGTCTTTAATGCAGGCGGGATATTGGGCACAGTGATTTTGGGCACAGTCATGGGAACGGGGAGAGGGTCTATCATGCAGCGCGGGCCGGCCATCGCATTTTATTCGGCATTGACGGTATTGGCGCTCGGCCCGGGCATCCGCACCGCCGCGGCGCAGGCGCCGGCGGCTTGCAACCAATTCAAGGCGCTGACCGAGGTGACGCAAACAAAGGCGAACGCCGTGCAGGCGGCGATGAAGGCGAAGGCCGATCGCAAGGAGGTTTGCAAGCTGATGTCCACCTTCTTCGATGCCGAAGCCGCCGTGGTCAAATTCCTCGTCGACAACGAGACCTGGTGCGGGATTCCCGAGCAGATGGTCGGCATCGCCAAAGCCAATCACTTAAAGTCGCAGAAATTCCGCGACGCGGCCTGCAGCGAAAATGCCCCCCATCCCAAGACGCCGACGCTCAGCGATGCCATCAAAACGCCGTCGGTCGATTCGGCAGTCAATACCAAGACCGGCCACGGCACTTTCGACTCGCTCACCGGTAATCCGCTGGCCAAATGAGACCGATACGATGAGTTCCTGCGGCCGGTTCGGTCGCGGACGCGACCGGCAATTGGGTCGACACCCTCGCCCCGTCTTGGCTGCGTCCTTATTTGCGGCTGGCTCGGCTCGACCGCCCGATCGGCGCCTGGCTTTTGCTGTTGCCGTGCTGGTGGTCGGCGGCGCTGGCGGCGGTCGCGGCGCACGCCAAGACGCCGAACCTATTCCATCTCGCGCTGTTTTTCGTCGGCGCCTTTGCCATGCGCGGCGCCGGCTGTACCTGGAACGACATCGTCGACCGCGATCTCGACGGTTCCGTCGAGCGCACGGCGTCGCGGCCGATCCCGTCCGGCCAGGTCAGCCTCGCGCAGGCCGCCCTCTTTCTGATCCTGCAAGCGCTGATCGGCTTTGCGGTATTGATCGCGTTCAACCGTTTCACCGTCACGCTCGGCATTGCCTCGCTGGCGATCGTCGCGGCCTATCCGTTCATGAAGCGGATCACCTACTGGCCGCAGATCGTGCTCGGCCTGGCGTTTTCCTGGGGCGCGCTGATGGGCTGGGCCGGCGCCTTCGGCCGGCTCGACGCGCCGGCGCTCTTGCTCTATGCCGGATCGATTTCCTGGGTGATCGGCTACGATACGATCTACGCCCACCAGGACCGCGATGACGACGCGTTGATCGGCATCAAATCGACCGCGTTATTGTTCGGCGCCCGCACCAAGCCGATGCTGGCTTTGTTCTACGGCGCCGCCGTTATTCTGCTTGGCGCGGCCGGTTTGGCCGCCGGCGCCGGCTTGGTTTTCAGTCTCGGGCTGTTCGCGTTCGCCGCCCACCTCGCCTGGCAGATTATCCGCCTCGACATCGGCGATCCCGACAATTGCCTCGCCGTGTTCAAATCCGACCGCGACGCCGGCTTGATTCTGTTCGCCGGCTTGGTGCTCGACGCGGCGCTGCCCCACCTCGGCTGAGCATCTTTCAGACCGGCCGCGCGCGGCGCATAATCGCGCGTCCCGCAGCGCCGGCCGGCGCGCGATCTCGGTGCCTTCGTAGGGCGTCGCAATGCGTTTACACTCGCCGCCATGACGACCCCCGCGCGCACCGGCGTGCTTGGCGCCGCCAGCCGCGCTGCCGCTGCGCGCGGCGCGGCATTCGCGCCCGATTGGCGCGCGCTGTTCGCTGCGGCGCTGGCCAAGGAAGTCGACGGGCGGCGGTTTTTCCTCTGGATTCCGGTCGCCGCGATGGCCGGCGTCGCGCTCAATCTGGCGGCGGCGCGCGAGCCGGTATGGTGGCTGCCGGCGCTGCTGGTGGCGGCCTGCGCCGCGCTCGCCTGGATGTGCCGGGCGCGGCCGCTCGCGCTCGGGCTGTGGGTCGGCCTCGCCGCTTTGGCCGCCGGCTTTCTTTCGATGGGGCTGCGCACCGCGCGCGTCGAGACGCCGGTGCTCGATCACCTGCGCGTCGTCAAGCTGCAAGGTTTCGTCGAGGAGGTCGACATCCGCCCGGTCGGCGCCCGCTTCATCCTTGGCGTCGTCGACGCCGGCAACCTGTCGCCGGCTTTGGCGCCGCACCGCGTGCGCGTGACGACGCGCGCGACGCCCGCTTTCGCGGCCGGCGATTACGTCGCGCTCGCGGCGCGGCTATGGCCGCCGCCGCGCGCGGTCGTGCCCGGCGGCTACGATTTCTCGCGCGACGCCTATTTCGAGGGCGTCGGCGCGGTCGGCTCGACCCTCGGCGCCGTCGCGGTGCTGCCGCCGCCGCGCGAAGCGCCGTGGCGGGCGCGCTTTTTCGCGGCGATCGACCGGGCGCGCAACCGCTTGGCGGTGCGCGTCGACACCATCATCGGCGGCCAAGAGGGCGCCATCGCCGCGGCAATGGTCACCGGCAAGCGCGATTTTTTGTCGAACGACGCCAAGGACCTGATCCGCGAGGCCGGCATTTTCCACATCATCACCATTTCCGGCCTGCAGATGACGCTGGTGGCCGGCATTTTTTTCGTGCTGGCGCGGCGGCTCTTGGCGCTGTCGCCGACGCTTGCGCTCAACTATCCGATCAAGAAATGGGCCGCCGGCGTCGCCATGCTCGGCTCGGTGCTTTACGATATCGGCACCGGCTCGCGCGTCGGCACCGAGCGGGCGCTGATCATGACGCTGATCGTGCTTGGCGCCGTCATTCTCGACCGCCGCGCACTCTCCATGCGCAATCTCGCGCTCGCGGTGCTGGCGATCGTGGCGCTGGAGCCCGACGCCATCCTCGGCGTCAGTTTTCAGCTCTCGTTCGCCGCGGTCGCCGCGCTGGTTGCGGTGATGGAGGCGCGGTTGGCGCGGCGCGACCGCGGTCCCGATCCGTCCTTGCCGGCGCGCGGCCGCCCGGAGCGGCGCAGCGCGCTCGTCGACCATGTCGTCGGCCATGTCCACACCCATGTCGTCGACAAGCCGCTGCGGCTCATGCTTGGGGCCTTGTGCGCGACGACCGCCACCGCCTCGTTCATGGCCTATCATTTTCACGATCTGAGCCCTTACGTGCTGATCGGCAATCCGCTGACGCTGGCGATCATCGAATGCTTCGCGGTGCCCGGCGCGCTCCTCGGCACCGCGCTTTATCCGCTCGGCCTCGACGCGCCGGTGTGGCTCTATGTCGGCCTCGGCATCAAGCTCATTCTCTGAGTCGCGCGCTTCATCGCCGCCGCGCCGGGCTCGACCGTGCACGTGCGCGCCTTTGCGCCTTCCGCGCTTATCTTTCTGAGCCTTGCGGTTCTGAGCGTGGTGATCTGGCGCAGCTGGCTGTTTCGCGCCTCTGCGATTCCGCTGGCCGCGCTGGGCCTGATCGGCGCGCTCGGCGGACCCCGCTATGACGCCATCCTCGCCCCGTCGGGCGATTTCGTTGCGGTGCGCGACGGCAACGGACGGCTTGAGGTCGTCGGCAAGCGTTTCAACGCTTTTACCGCCGAACAATGGCTTGCCGCCGACGGCGACGAGCGCGATCCGGCGGCCGCGCGCGATCTCGATCCGCGTTGCGACCGCGACGGCTGCATCGCCGCGCTGCCGGCGGGCCGGACGCTGAGCCTGGTGACGGGTGTCGCGGCGTTCGAGGAGGATTGCGCGCGCGCCGCCGTCGTGGTGAGCGCGCTTGCCGCGCCGGCCGATTGCCAGGCGCAAGTCTTCGATCAACAAGTCTTCGACCGGCGCCGCCTGGCGCTCACCGGCGCCGTCGGCCTGCGCTGGGACGGCGCGCGCTTTGTCGTCGTCGCGGACCGCGCAATTCAAGAGAACCGGCCGTGGTCGCCGCTGCCGCAGCCGGCGCCGGACGAGGTCGTCATCCCGCCCCCGTCGGGCGGAACGCCCGGCGCCGATCCCGCGGATCCGTAGCCGAAGCTCGATTTCGGGCGATGATCTCGCGCTCGCGGCGATGAAGTTCGTAGGGCGGATTAGCCGAAGGCGTAATCCGCCGCCTCTCAGCGATTGAATGGCGGATTACGCTCCGCTAATCCGCCCTACGCGCTGATGCGCGGTGGTGTCAACAGCGGTAGAGCGTTTTGTTTCGCCGCTATGCACAAGCCGGTTGTACGCGCTCTGTGCCCCTCCTACAAAGATTGCCATGACACGCCCGTTACAGAAAAGTCGGGAACGCATTTTTGTCGAAGAAGCCGCGCGGCTTCTCGGCAAGACTTGGGATTTAGGCGACGACCGTGAACATCCCGATTTCATGGTCGTCGAAAACGGAAAGCGATTTGGCCTCGAAGTCACCCAAATTTTTAGTGGTCCGCAGGGCGACGCCGGTTCTTCCTTGAAGGCCAGTAAATCGAAAACACAACGCACCGTGAACGGGCTTCAACGCCAATATGAAGCCATCGAGAATATCCCGCTGACCGTTCAATTCGTCGGCAATATGGAAGCTGACAATTTGGCAACAGTGATCCCCGCGCTTTTGGCGCAAGACCTTCGGTCGAAGCCGCTCCGCTATCATTTTGTACATGACACTACCGTTGCGCACCCAGCTCGCGCCCGGCTTCGCGTGCATGTCACTAAGGCACTTCGCCCCAATTGGTACAGCGTGAATGACCGTGCGGGTTTTGTGGATCGCAACCCACATAGATTTATCGCGGACGCAATTGCAAAGAAGGCAGACGAACTGACGCGGTACAAGGAAAGTGCCGGCGATGATATTCGTCTTTTGCTCATTGCAGACCGTATCAGCAACAGCGGCAAGCTGATGTTAGACGATGGCGCGCAATTCGACTTTCACGGATTCAAGGCGGTGTATCTGTTCCCGTACCCCGAAGATGCGATTGTTTTAGAGGAGACGGCCGGTGTGCCGCGATGAGTTTCCGCGAATTTTTGAGCTTCGTGACTTGCTTCCCACTCCTCTCCCGGAAGGGGTTGCTTTTCCATCTCTGGACGAGACGAGCATCCAGTTCGCGCCGAAAAGAAAATTTCTTCGGGACATTGGAGCCGAGCTTCAAAGCCTGGATGCTGTGGGCTGGGCGGCTCTCAAAGCAAAGCTCACGCCTCTGCCAAAGAGCCACAAAACGCGCGTCTTGGAGCCGCTGTACAACATATTGAATGAGGCCAAGGCGTATAACCATCTCAAGCGCATCGGATGTATCAACATCCATTTTATTCCCGAATCCAAAGTGAAGGGCCAAAAGACCCCTGATTTAGGAGCGGACGCGCAAGGCCAGAAAGTGCTTTGCGACGTTAAGACAATTAATCGCTCAGACGTTGAGGTTGATCGCGCAAACAGTGGAGGCGTCGGCACCACCAAAGAGCAGTTAGACGCCGGCTTTTTTAGGAAGCTTAAATCCGATTTGGAGTACGCGAAGAAGCAGATGTTGGCGTACGATCCAGACAAGGCCATGAGGAAGATCGCGTACGTCATCGTCAACTATGATGACAACCTGCATGAGTGCGGCAATTTGTACGAGAGCCAAATTTCTCAATTCAGAGCGAACAATCCGATCCCTGATCTCGAAGTCGAATTTGACATTAAGCCACCGTTCTATACGGCGACAGGTGTTTGAAGCCAAATCACCATACCTGTCGCCGTGACGTGATAATATGGGGACTTCGATCTGCTTGCAGCATGTAGCGGATACCGTCGAAGATATGGTCCTCGCCCGCACTGTCCACATCGTCGAGATTCGTTTTGCTGCGCTGTAGGATCGGTAGCGTGCGCGCGGCGTGCGGGCAGTCATCCCACACGATGAACAAGCCCGGCCTCCGACAAAGAGCGTGCTGAAGCCGGAAATGGTCGCCAGCAAGGGTGGGGTGGGCTAAGGCGCGGAGCGTTGAGCCCACGTCTCTCGTTCCGCTGCACAGTCCGCGTGGGCTTCGCTCCGTTCAGCCCACCCTAGGGTGCTGTCCCGCGTCTCACTCCGCGGCATCGACGCGCCGCAACAGCCCCGCGCGTTTCATCTCGTCGTGCAGCGCGATGGGGTCCCAGTCGTAGCCGTTCGGCCAGGTCAGGGCGCCGTCTTCGATAAAGACACGGGCGAAATAGTCCGGGTCTTTCAACGGCTCCGCCATCGGTCCGGTCTTTTCCGCGACGACCTGGAAATCGCGCACTCCGGTGGTGCCATCGGAGAATTCGATTTCGAGCTTGAAGCCGCCCAGACGGCGCACGCCAATGACATCGATCATCATTCGAGGCCTTCAATCCGCTCAAGTCGCCCGTCGGTGCGCGCCGCCACCCAGTTTTTCATCAGCGCGTCGCGCCGCAAGTTTGTCCATTCCGTCACCAGTCGCGCCACCGTCGGCGGCAGGCGACCGTCGATAATCTGCCCATCTTCGATCCGCACGCGCGCCCGGAACTGCTGATAACGTACATGAAAGTGCGGCGGATCGTGGTCGTTGAAGAACATCCGCACCGCAATTCCAAGAAAGTAGGCGATCGTGGGCAATGGTCCACCTTATTGGAAACGCGGATTGGCAGTATATCACAACGAATGTCACCGGAATGCGGACGGCGCTTGACATCCGTCACCGTTTCAGTTATAAGCGGCGAATCTCGCTCAGTGAAGGACGCCTTCGGCCGAGGGTACTCCCGAAGGCGATTATCCCGCTGTTGACATAAAGAGTAAATCCCCGCTATGGGGACGACGGCGTGGCAGGCTGGCGACGGACCGTGACAAAAAAGCCCCCGGCTGGGGGTTTGTCTTAGCTGCTGCGCTAATAGGCAAACTCGTATTCGGGATCATTGATGGGTGTGAAGCGGCCGCTATTGGGCTGCAAACATCGAGCGAACCCGGTAACTCTCAATCCTCCGCTTTCATCCCCGTATTGGACATAGCCAACGCACATGAGGAACAGGCTTTTTTGTCTCAACTTCCCAATATCGAGGACATTAAGCGCCGTATCTGTGAGGATGCCTGTGATTGCGTGGGTGCCGCTGACGATCGGTATCATTCCCGAAGTGTCGATGACGTGAAATTCGTTTCCGACATTCATGTTCACAATATCTTCAACCAAAAATGTGCGCGCGGCGAACTGGCGAACCAACGCATCAGTAGTCCCCTGATTGGTGAACGGTATTTGAATTTTCCATCGCTCGTCAGGGACAAGGCCGTGCTCACCAGCGAGGCAAACGCCGCGGACGATGAGGCGCGGACGATGGGTGGCGAAGAATTGCAAACGCTGAATACTAGTTTGGTTCCTCGCAATTTGCCTCTGATGGTCGGCGATATCGGCCATCCGCGCAGTGAGCCGTGTGGTTTTTTCGCTGGAAAGCCAAAGGGTCAAGGTAAAGGCAGTGATGGCGACAGTGGCGGCAGCAATGATGTTGTCGTGAGTCGTGTAATCGAAAAGAAAAACCAGTCCGCGCATGATCCCTTCATGGAAGGTGGCGCAGGTTTGATTGCCGGTGCGGTTATCAGCATCTTGATAATTGCTTATTACAAGGCATCCAGGCCATGCTGAAGTTTCCCAACTTAACACTTCGGCAAACGCCAAGTAGGCCGCCGTCAGGTAAAACAGGAACCATTTGTCGGCGCGGTTTAACATCCGCTTATCGCCGTTCCGAACATGTCGGGATTGAAGCGGTTATTGTAGCGGAACTGAAACTCCGCGACGTACAGCGGCATATATTTGGCGCTCATCTTGTGGAACGTGCCAACCACGCCGCGTTTGAAGATCGACCAGAAACCCTCAATCGTGTTGGTGTGAACTGCGCCGATTACGTATTGGCCTTTAGAATGATCGACGCTCGCAAGCGGATAATATTTTCTCAGTTTCTCGTAGCCGCTCCAATCATCGGTCGCGAGCAAGCTGACCTTGTGGGAAACCACTTCGCGCACGAAATCGCTGGCGGCTTCCGCGGTGACGTTGTGCAGGACGCGAGCAACGACATTGCCCTTCCGCTGCACCGCACCGATGATTGGTGTCTTTCCAGTGGCGAGGCCGCCACGACCGCCGCTCTTCTTGTCCCAATGCCGCCATTGATCCTTACCGCCGACGTAGGTTTCATCCACTTCGACGATGCCGCCCAATTTGGTTTCCGGCTCAATGAGCGCCGCACGGATTTTGTGGCACATGCCCCATGCGGTTTTGTAAGAGCCGAACCCCATGTAACGCATGATCTGCAATGCGCTCATGCCCTTCTTGCTGACGAGCATAAGGTGCGCGACTTTGAACCAGTCGCGGAGCGGCTTGTTGGTATTCTCGAAGATCGTGCCAGCGATGACCGAGAAGCGATAGCCGGTAGAGCCGCCCGGAGCGCATTTGGTGCACTGCCAGTGCCACTTGCGCGACGGCAGGTCATAGACCGCAGGATTGCCGCAACGCGGGCAGCGGACGCCCTCGGGCCATCTGCGGGCCTTCAGGTAAGCCTTGCACGCATCTTCGTCACCAATCGGGAAACGGGCCTCGAATTGAGCCGCCGTCATCTGGTGAACCGGCTTAGGACGTTTTGCCATGACTACCTCCCTAACGTGGGAGGATATTGCCATGCCTGACACCTTATGTCAAGTGCGGCATAATCGCCCTCCCGAAAGCGGAGCGAGTGCGGTGCCTGCGGATGGGGCCATACACCCTGTTCTCGGGCGGCTTGGGCATCATGCCTCCCGGCACTATGACCGGGGTGTGAGGTGCTTCACTGGGCTGGGACAGGCGATGGCGGGTAACACCCGTGCAGACCGCGTCCCAGGAAGCCTGGCCTGAAGCCGAGCCTTAGGGACGCCAACTCCCTTTGGCGAAAGCCGCGGTGGAACGCCGGAAGGCGAGCGCGCCCGAAAGGGTGCGGGCCGCACCCGATGGTGCGGAGGTTGAGAAACAGCGTCTGCCGGCGTTCCGCTTCCTTTTGCTCCGGTGGCGAAGGGAAGAAGAAGAGACGAAACCTTGCTCTCCTCGTTGCAGGAGAGAAATTTTGACAGCCGTGCTTGCCAAACTCGCAACGCAGACGCGCCGCGAGAACGGGATTGTGCACGCATTTCCCGTAGGGGCGGCCCTTGTGGCCGCCCGGCCGTGTGCCGCGCGTCATTGCGCCACGGGCACCCACAAGGGATGCCCCTACGATCGCAATGACGATCCCATCACCGCGCCGCGGTGTGGCCGGCGGCGCGGGCGGGCGGCACGGGGAAAACCGGCGGCGCCGGCGGTTCGGCGGGCTGGGTCTCGACCGGCGGCGGCGGCGGCGAGGACGCGCTCGGCGCAGTTGCCGCGCTTGTTGCGCTCGGCGCACTCGGCGCACTCGGCGCACTTGGCGCCGCCGCGGCATTTCCCGGCGGCGGCGGTTCGGCGGCCGCCGAAATGGCGCCGGCGTCCGGATAGCGCGCCTTCATGTCGCGCAAAAAACCGTCCAGCGTGTCGACCGAGGCCGCGGCGTGCGCGATCGCGGCAAATTCTTCGCCGCTGGTGCCGAGCGGCGCCGAGACGATCTCGAAGGCGCGCGCATCCGGCGTTTCCGCCATCTTGGCCGCGTATTTATCGCGGAAGCGCTGCAGCCCGAGCGAATCTTCGGCCAGCGCATAGCCGATCTCGGCGCGCAAAATGTCGCCGCGCTCGACGTCGCTCAACGGCTGAAAATCCTTGTAGCGGTCGCCGTACATCAGCTCGATCTGCTCGGCCGAATCGTCCCAGCGCCGCGCCGCCCATAAAATATCGGAGCGCAGCCGAATCGCCGCGCGGTCGGGAATATCGGCGACCACTTCGAGCGCCAGAGCGTAACGGCCGAGGTCGGACAGCGCGCGCGCTTCGAGCAACAGGCGCTGATTGCGCAGCTCGTTGGCAAGATCCGCGGTGCGGGTCGCGCGCAGCACCGCCAGCGCCCGGTCGGGCTTGCGGTTCATCAGATAAATGACGGCAAGCCGCGTCGCCACCTGCGCGCGCGCCGCGCCCTGCAAGCGGTGATCGACCTGGTACTGCAACAGATCGGCGGCCTGATCGAGCAGATCGACCGAAACCAACCGGTCGGCCAGCCGCCGGATCATCTCGTCGCCGCGGCTGCCGGCCGGCGTGAGTTCGCGGAAGTCGTAGAACAGCGCCAGCGCGTCGATGGCCGGCATGGCGTCGCCCTTGCCGGCGAGGAACAGCGAATCGAACGTCGCGGCCGCCTCGTCCTGAATTTGGCGCGTCAGCGCGGAGTCCGGGCGCGCCGCCATGGCGCTGCGCATGACATAGAAGGCGTCGCGATAGCGGCCGTCTTCGGTGTACAGATGCGCCAGCACTTTGAGCGCTTCGATTTCGGTCTCGTCGCCGCGCCAGATCGTGGTCAGCGATTCGAGCTGCGACATCACCTCGTCGCGCTTGAGATCGCCGAGCTGATAGCGCAGCACGGTCTCGCGCAACAAGCCTTGCGCGGCGGCCGGACGGTCCCACGAATCCGCCGCCGTTCGGTAGGCCGCAAGCGCGTCCTCGTTGCGGTCCATGCCCTCGGCGAGCCGTCCCATCAGAACGGCGATCACCGGCTCCATGTCGTGCGGTATGCCGATGGTCTCGAAGTCGTTGAGATCGGACGAAGCGCCGTCGAAATCGCCGACCTCGATGGCGGAGCGCATTTCGTCCTTGAGCGCGACGCGCTGCAATTCGATCGGCAGCGTCGCCACCGCCGCGTCCATGGTCTTGAAGGACTCGCGCGCCTGCGCCCACCTGCCCTGCCGCGCATAGGCGAGCGCGCGCCACAGCGGCGCGTCGTGCTGGTCGCCCACCGACGGATCGGCGAGATCTTTGAGCGCGTCCTCGGGCCGGTTCATCATCACCTCGGCGACGGCGCGCAGCACCAGCGCCGAGACGCTTTCGGCCGCGCTGCGCTCCTCGGCCAGTGCAACGTCGAGCACGCCCTTGGCTTCGGGGTACATGCCGCGGGCGAAATAAAACCGCGCCAGGTCGAGCCGCGGCAGCAGCCTTTTGTTGTCCGATCCCGAGGCGGCGGCGGCAATAAGACCGCTTTGGCGATCGAAGTAGGAGCCCTGGCGGTCGAAGCCCCAAATCTGCGAGTCGAACATCACCGGCCGCAGACCGGAGCCGTGCAGCAAGGTCTGCAGCGACGTCGACAGGGTCAGTCCGGAGGGACGGTTGACGATAATCTTGTCCGGAGCGAGCTCCACTTTGATGTCGTCGGCGAGCGGTTCGATCACCACGCCCTGCGTCGAAGGCAGCGCGCGGAATTCGACGAAATCCTGCTCGTCGATGAAACCGCGCGCCGGCGGCAGCGCGGTGACGACGACGAGCGTATCGCCGATGTCCGGATCGGCGAGCCGGTGCAAATGCTGCGGTTGCTCGAGCGGAATCGTGACGCTCGATCGGTTGGGCCCGATCAAGTTGCGGGTGATATCGAGCGCGCGCGTCGGATCGAGGACCGAGTCGCCGATATCGATCGTCCATTGCGCGCCGTCGGCGGCAACGCTCGCGAGATGCGGCCGGTCGAGCTTGAGCCGCACGACGTCGGCGTCGGCGATGTGGCTGAATTCGTAGCCGCGAATGGTGCGGCTCGGTTCGCCGTCAAGCCCGCTCAAATCGATCTCGGCCTTGGCATCGAACACGATCCACAGCGTATCGGCGCGATGAAACACCGCCGCCGCGACCGGAGCCGGGAAGGCAAACGACAGTTTCAGGCCGGCGCCTTGGCGGACAAGCTCGACGGCGATTTTACCGCCGGCGTCGCCGTCATGCTGCGGCGCGGGATGCGACGCGGCGGCGGCGGCCGGTTTGGCGACTTCCGCGGCGGGCGCGGGTTGCGGCGCGGGCGCGGGTTGAGGCGTGGGCGCGGGGTTCGGCGCGGGTTGAGGCGCGGCCGCAGCGGCAGCCGGCTTGGTCGCTGCCGCCGTGGCCGGCGCAGCCGCGTCCGCCGCGGGCGCGGGCGTTTCGTTCTTGGCAACGGCGCTCGGCGGCGTTGGCGCAGCGCTCTGCGCCGCCGGCATCGGCACTGGACTGGGCTCGGTACTTGGCTGTGCGGGCGGCGCTGGCGGCGGCGCGATTGTCGCCGGCGCCTCGACATTGGCGACTGCGAGCTTCGTCGCGGCGGCTGCAACCTGCGCTGCTGCGGCGGCGAATTTTGCCGCGGCAGCCGCGGCGGCGTCACCCTGCCCGGCCGCGCTTGCGTCCGCCGGTTTTGTGGCGGGCGCCGTGTCCGCCGCCGCGCCCGCTTCCGCGCCGGCGGGCGTTGCCGCGGGCTGGTTCGCAGCGCCGGCGGGATTGGCCACGTCGACGACATAGCCCGCTTCGTCGCGGAACGTACGCACGTCGATTTTGGCGGCGAAAATAAAACGGACCAGCGCCGAATCGGTATCCAGTTCGCTGGAAATTTCCGCGACGCTCGCCGGCAGCGCCGCCTCGGCATCGGCAAGATCGAATCTGAACGGCGCGTTAAAATTCAGGATCAGACGATCCTTGTCGCGATTGACGGACACCGACGCCCGGTTCGGCACATCGAAAACGTAGCGCGTAAAGGTCGGCTGCGTCGCGACATGGACGCGGATCGGCGCGAGTTGCTTCTTCGGCGGCGCCTGACGCTGCAGCAATTCCTCGGCTTGGCGCGCGCGGCGCGCCAGCTCGTCGACGACATCCTGCGGCAGCCCGGGCGGCAGCCCGCTCCACGTGCTCGGCAGCAAATCGACGAACAGCTTTTCGCCGGCGGTCATGGTGTTGACCGTCACCGCCTGCTCCAACGCCATGCGAACGGACTTGCCGTCGGGATCCCGCCGCGCCGCGCCGATAAAACCCGGCGCCTGTTCGGCTACGCGATCGACCGAAATATCGATCGGTTGCTTGAAGCTGACGATCAGCACATTGGCGCTCACGCGCGCGGTGGCGTCGAGATATTCGCTCGCGGTGAAGACCAATCGCGCATAGCCGTCGGCGGTCGTCGCCGCGACCGCGGTCTTGAGCGGCTCGGCTCCCGGCGGGGCGGCGACCGAGGGCGCCACCAGCGCAAAGACCAGGAGGACGAGAGCGGCGGCTTGACTGGCGCGCCAAAGCTGGCGGCGAAGGCCAAGATTGCGAATGGTGCGACCGCACGCCATGAAGGACTCACATGACTCAACCGACCGACAGCCAGGGCAGACACGGCTTTGCGGCCGCTGCGCCGTGCTGCGACGCCGGCCAGTTCCGCAAGGTAGGTAGTTGTGCTTAATGCCGGCTTAATTGAATAATTTCATAAACTTAGGTGCGACCGACCCGGCCGCCGCCGAGCGTGCCGCGCTACGGCGCGGTCGGCTGCCCCTGGATTTTCGGCAGGTTGGCCCGACCGCCGTCATCTTTGACCTGTTGCGCCTTGTTGGCGAGATCGACGGTCAAACGCTCGGCCACGTCCGGCGACATTTGCGCCAGGATATCCGCCATTTGCCGTGGATTGATCTGCGAGGACACTTCGATCAGGACGGCGTCGTCGAGCCGGTCGAAGATTTTTGCGGCATCGCGCGGTTTCATGTTCTCGTACATCGCGACCAGGCTCTTCAAGCGCGCGGCCTCGGCATCGTCCTTTTGCTGCGTTTCGACTTTGATGTGACCTTCGACCTCCTTGATCTCGGCGAGCTTGGCATCCATACGCTTTTCGGCGCCCTGGATCAGGCTCTCGCGGATATCGAGTTCGCGGGCGCGGGTGTCGAGTTCCTCGCGCCGTTGCTGCAAACGCTCGAGAATGGCGCGCTCGGCACCGGTCGGCAGGGCGGTGCCGTTGGTCGGAATCAATGTGCCGCTCGGCGGCAGCATGGCGGTGCCGTCTTTACCCAGCGCAGCCGGCGGTGCGCTGCCGGCGTCCGGAGCGATCTTCGCATTCGCGGCGCCGTTGCCATTTCCGCCGGCCGGCTGAGTGGCCACCGAGCCGGTTATGTCCGCGTTGTCCTTTTCGGCGATTTGCGATGCGATGGTTGGAGGCTCGGCCGGCACCGGCGTCGCGCCGCTGCCGTCGGGGAAGTTGAACATCTCTTGCGCCCAGGACAATGCCGATCCGGGCGGCGCCGTCGCGTCCGGCAGAGGGCGAATGACCGAAACGTCGGCGTTGCCCGGCGGCGCTTGATGGCGCGCCAAAAACCGGGAGCCGTGGAACGCGAGATCGGCGGTCTTGAGCGCCAATAGGCACGCGCTCGCGATCAGCGCGATCGGAATGAGCCGCAGATCGCGGATATAACGGATCATGCCGCCAGACCATGCACCTTTATGCGGAGCCGTTCGGCGAAGGCTTCCGCTGCGGCGGCGACGGCTTTGGCGTCGTTGCGCCGCGCATCGTTGCGCGGCGCCGCCGGTTCGTCATTGCCGCGGCTTGCCGTGACGATCTGCGACAGCCGGCCCAACAAATCCTTGCCGGCCGCGATGGTGCGGTCGATCTCGATGGTGACACGCTCGGCTTTGCGCAACCTTTCGCCCAGACCCATGTCGCATTCGTGCACGGTGAGCTTGAGCCCGCCGATGGCGCGCTCGGCGATTTGCGTCGCCGTCACCAGTTCCGAGATCGTCGCCCGCAGCGACTGCTCGTCGGCTTTAAGCAGCTTGAGGCGGCGATTGAGCAGGATGCAATAGCCGATCGTGAGTGTAAGCAAGATCGCCACCAGAGCGTCGATGATCATTCCGATGCCGTTGTTCATTGAGCCTCCATCCGATTGCCGGAGCCGCCGGCGGTTTCGAACATTGCAAAGGTCATGTTCGGCTTACGCAACGGCTTGGCGATGCGCACCGCGACCCGGTCGCCGACGCGCCCCATGCGGCCTTCGGTCAGCGTGACGTCGCCGCAGCGCACGATCACCGCGGCGTCCGATTTGAGCTCGAGCATCAGCGTGTCGCCGACGTCGAGCTTCATCATTTGCTGGAGCGGCAGCCGTGCCTCGTAAAGCACGGCATCGACCGCAATCTCCGCCTGCCCCAACTCCGTCGCCAGATGGCCTTCCCAGTTCGGATCGCGGCCGAATTTCTCGCCCATGAACATCTGCAACAACACGTCGCGGATGGGTTCGATGGTGGCATAGGGTAAAAGCAATTCGATCGTGCCGCCGCGATCCTCCATGTCGATGCGCAGCCGCACCAGGATGGCGGCGTTCGCCGGCCGCGAAATCGCGGCGAAGCGCGGATTGGTCTCCAGCCGGTCGATGTTGAATTTCACCGGCGACAACGGCTTAAACGCCATCTCGGCGTCCGCAAGCACGACCTCGATCATGCGTTTGACCAGGTTGGTCTCGATCGTGGTATACGGCCGGCCTTCGATGCGGATTGCGGTCTGGCCGCGCCGGCCGCCGAGCAGCACGTCGATGATCGAATAGATCAGGCTCGAATTGACGGTGACGAGGCCGAAATTGTCCCACTCCTCGGCCTTGAACACGCCGAGGATCGCTGGCAGCGGGATCGAGTTGAGATAATCGCCGAAACGCACCGAGGTGATGCGATCGAGCGATACTTCGACGTTGTCGGAAGTGAAATTGCGCAGACTCGTCGTCATCAACCGGACCAGCCGGTCGAAGATGATCTCCAGCATCGGCAACCGTTCGTAGGAGACCATCGCGGAATCGATGATCGCGCGGATGCCGGAATTGTCGTTGAGCGAAATATCGGTGAGGCTGAAGCCGAGGAGCGAATCGATCTCGTCCTGGGTGAGAACGCGCTCGGCGCCGCCCTTGGTGGCGGTCTGGATGAACTGGCCGTCGTCGACCATCGTCGCCCATTGCGACGCCATGGCTTCGGTGGGGCTCAGGCCCTCTGCGAGTTGCCCGTCCGCCGCGGTCCCGCCGTTCTGCTCGGCTTCGAGCGCTACGCCCCACTCGGCGGCGAGCGCATCGTGGTCGATCTGATCCTTCGATGTCATGTGTGCAATCTCTAGATTCAGACCGTCACTGGACGACGATTTCCTTGAACAGCACGGCGTTGATCCGAGCCGGTGCGATCGCGGCGTTGACACGCCGCGTCAGCTCTTCCTTCAAGCGGTAGAGTCCGGCCGAGCCGTCGAGATCGGTCGGCCGCAATTCGCGCAAGTAAGTTTGAAAGGTGTCCATAATGCGCGGCATGACCGGCTGGATTTGCGCCGACAGCTGTTGATCCGGCAGTTCGAGCACCACTTTCACCTTGAGGTATTGCGTGCGATCGCCCGCGCCGGTGCTCGACAGATTAACTAAGACATCCGGCAGATCGAGAAAAACGGGCGGCTTGATCTGGTTGGCGGCGGTCGCCGCCGCGCTCTTGCCGGCGAAAAAGAAGCCGTAGGCGCCGCCACCGACAACGCAGAGCGCGACCAGCCCGCCCGCCGCGATCATGACGAGCTTCGGCGGCAGCTTACGCTTGGCGGTGGCGGCTTTGCCTTCCTCGCCTTCGGCTTCGGTGTCTGCGGCTTCAGTCGGGGTTTCGTTCGTCGTTGCCATCACCGCTCCCGCTTGCGTGAGGACGCACGCAGCCGGCCCGACAGGACGCAAAACCAAAGTTGCGAGCGCTACGCGGCGCCGGATTTAGCGCCGCAGACTGCAAGCTAGGCAGGAATGGTTAACGGATACTTGCCGCCGCCGCCGCGGCCGGAATTATTTGCCGGGTGGAGGCTGCAAAAGCGGCCGTTTCTGCCCGCCTGCCAGGTCCCGGGTCTAGACGTAAGCCTTTGTTTCAGCACTGTTTTTTCTATTGGCACGGCTTCTGCACCTGATCGGGTACAATCGGCGCTGCAAGCGGCTTGGGAGAGCCGCCGGCGCATGTTGGAAGTGCCGTCAACGACGGCAACTTCCGCAGAATCCGGGGAGAGTACCGATGGAGAATGCGCTTCTCGTCGGCCTGTCACGGCAGATGGCGCTCAATCATGAGCTCGACGTCGTTGCCAACAACATCGCCAATATCGACACCACCGGCTACAAGGCCGACAACGCGCTGTTCGGGCAATATCTCATGCCGCGCGCCAGCGACCAAAGCTTCGCCGGCCAGGATCGGCGCATCAGCTACGTGCAAGACCGCGCGAGTTGGATCGACATGAGCCAGGGTGCGATCCAGCGCACCGGCGACCCGCTCGATGTCGCGATCGACGGCAAAGGTTATCTCGTGGTGCAGACGGCGCGCGGGCAGCGCTACACGCGCAACGGTGCGTTCTCGATCAACGGCGTCGGCCAGCTGGTCACCAGCGACGGCGATCAAGTGCTCGGACAGTCCGGACCGATCACCTTCCAAGCCACCGATCACGACGTGATCATCAGCCCGAGCGGCATCATTACGGTGCGCGAGGGCAATAGCACGGCGGACTCGCAGCGCGGCCAACTTCAAATCGTCAGCTTCGATCAGCCGCGGCTTCTGCAGAAAGACGGCGGCTCGACGTTCATGGCGCCCGACGCGGTCAATCCGAAGCCGGCGCCTGTCGGCACGACGGTGGTGCAGGGTTCGATCGAAAAATCGAACGTCAACGGCGTCACCGAGATGTCGCGCCTGATCGAGATCACTCGCAGTTACACCGATATCGCCAACATCCTGCAGGAGCAGAGCGACCAGCGCCGCAACGCACTGTCGCAACTCTCGCAGGCACCCACCAGTTCGTAAATCGTAAGTTTCGGGAGACAGTCAGATGCGTGCGCTTGACACTGCGGCGACCGGAATGGCGGCCATGGACCTGCAGGTCCAGGTCATTGCCGGCAACATCGCCAATATGACGACCACTGGGTACAAGAGCCAACGCGCCGAATTCCAGGATCTGCTCTACGAGCATGTGCAGCGCATCGGCGCGCAGGCTTCCGACCAGGGCAACATCCTCCCGGTCGGCATCGAGCTCGGCTCCGGTGTGAAGACCGTCGGCACGCCGCGGCTGATGACGCAGGGCACGCTCGAGCAGACCGGCAATACGCTCGACGTCGCCATTCAGGGCGACGGCTGGTTCAAGATCCAGATGCCCGATGGAACCTACAGCTACACGCGCGACGGTTCGTTCCAGCAGGACTCCCAAGGCCGCATCGTTAATGCCGAGGGCGATGTCGTTCAGCCAACCATCACTATCCCACCTAATTCAACCGGCCTGACGATCAACCAACAGGGGCAAGTCTCGGTGCTCACGGCCGGCAGCACGACGTCGTCTATCCTCGGCCAGTTCACCATCACGCGCTTTGCCAACAATGCCGGCCTGCAGGCGAACGGCGATAATCTATTCACGGCGACGCCGGCCTCGGGCACGCCGCAGGATACGCTCGCCGGCACCGAAGGCGCCGGTACGCTGCAGCAAGGCTACCTCGAACAATCCAACGTCGAGGCGGTGACCGAAATCTCCAACTTAATCGCGGCGCAGCGCGCCTACGAGATGAACTCCAAGGTCATCACCGCAGCTGACGAAATGCTGCAGACCACCTCGCAACTGATGCGCTGAGAAAGGTCTGATCCATGACCCGACTGACGACCGCAACGTTGGTTTTGCTGCTCGCTGTCGGCGGCGCAGCGGCCGCGCAGACGCCGGCGCCCGCGCTCAAAGCGAGTGTCACCGTTACCGGCGATGTCGTGCGCATCGGCGACCTCGTCGAAAATGCCGGGCCGGTGGCCGACGTGCCGATTTTCCGCGCGCCCGATCTCGGGACCACGGGCGCGGTCGCGACCGGTCGCATTCTCGATGCCATCAGGCCGCACCAGCTCATCGGCATCGATACGCGCGGGCTCGCCGACGTGGTCGTGACTCGCGCCAGCCGCGCCATAACGGCGCGGGAGATTTCCGGCCGCATCGCGCAGGCGCTGGCCGGCCAATACGGGTTCGGCGATGCCCGCGACATCCTGATCAATTTCGACGGCGACGTGCGCACCCTGCAAGTCGAGACGAACGTGACCGGTGAGCCGCGGGTGGTCGCGCTGTCCTACGATCCGCGCACGACACGCTTCGACGTGACGTTCGATCTGCCGCAGAGCCTCGAGCTGCGCCGGCAAGGCGCGCGCTACACCGGCACGGCGACCGAGACGATCGATGCCGTCGCGGTCAACCGTCCGGTCGAGCATGGCGAAGTGCTTAAGGCATCCGATGTGACCTTGGTGCGGCGGCCCAAGGCGGAGGCCGGCACCATACTGACCGATATAAGCGCGGCGGTTGGGCTGGCGGCACGGCATCAGTTGCGTCCCGGCCAGCCGCTCGTCGCCTCCGATTTAATGAAGCCCGAAATCGTTCAGCGTAACGACACCGTGACCATCGTTTACGAAGCGCCGGGCTTGACACTCACGCTGCGCGGCCAGGCGCAAGATGCCGGCGCGCTCGGCGATACGATCGGCGTGCTCAATATGGAATCGAAACGGGTGGTGCAGGCCGTGGTTTCCGGCCCCGACCGCGTGAGTGTCGGCCCAGTCATCACGCGCGTCGTCGATGTTTCTACGGAAAGGGCCGAGTAAGTCGGGCTGAGTGAAAGGTAGTTCGATGTCGAAACGCGTTTTGCTTCTGCGTTGCGCTTTGTTGTCGACGGTCGCCGTGCTCGGCTCTGGCTGCTCCACCCTCAACGGGCTGAAAGCGATCGGCAATCCGCCGCCGCTGTCGCCGGTATCCAATCCCACGACCGCGCCCGGTTACACGCCGGTACAAATGCCGATGCCGACGCCGCAACCCGCCACCTTCAATCCCAATTCGCTGTGGCGCAACGGATCGCGGGCATTCTTCAAGGATCAACGCGCGCACCAGGTCGGCGATATTTTGACGGTGAAGGTCAACATCAACGATACGGCGGAATTTCAGGATCAGACACAGGTCACTCGCTCCGCCACCGAGGATTCCGGCATAACGAGCTTCCTCGGCTCCAACACAATCACCAGCACCAGGGCGCCGCTTCCGGGAACCCTGTTAAACACGAACAGCAATACGCAGAGCGACGCCACCGGTTCGATCAACCGGCAGGATCAGTTGGTGACGCACGTCGCGGCCGTGGTGACGCAACTGCTGCCAAACGGAAACATGGTGATCGAGGGCAAGCAGGAAGTCCGGCTCAACTCGGAAAAGCGCGAACTCCTGGTCGCCGGCGTGGTGCGGCCCGAGGACATCGAAAGCGACAACACCATCGATCTGCCCAAGATCGCCGAAGCGCGGCTCGCCTACGGCGGCAAAGGAACGCTCACGAACATTCAGCAGCCGCCCTGGGCCCAGCAAGCGGCTGAAATTTTATTGCCGTTCTAGGCAGGACCGAATGCCGGCAAGCAGTAATCAGAAACGCCGAGACGAGAAACTCAGTTCTGATGGCTGGTTACTGCGTACTGATTATTGATTAGCGATTACCGATCCCCGCCCTCCCCGGGATCAGCGTGGCGTAAGCGTAACGTCGATCCCGCACGACGCGGCCTCCGGCAGCTCCCCGCCGGGGGCCGCAACCGTGTTGGTCACGCCGATAGCCTGCGCGCCGACGGAAAAAACTCCGCGCGCGCCAAATCCTGCATCAATGCGGCGATCGCGCCCTCCCAGTCGCCGAATTTCGGCTGGCGGTAGAGCCGCGCCGTCGGATACCACGGGCTATCCTGCCGCTCCCGCAACCAGCGGAAATCCGCCGCATATGGCAGCAACAGCAACAGCGACTTGCCCATCGCGCCGGCAAGATGGGCGACCGCGGTATCGACCGAAACGACCGCATCCATGAACGAGATTGCGGCGGCGGTATCGGCAAAATCGCAAAATTTCGATTCGATCTGAACCAAGCGCGGCAAATTTTGCAACATCGGCAGATCGCGCTCGCGTGTGTCGTGCTGGAGGCTGACGAACGTGACATTCGCAAGCTCAAGCAACGGCGCAAGCGTCTTGAGTGCGACCGACCGATTGAGATCGTTATCGTGCGATCGGTCGCCGGACCATGTCAGACCGATCAGCGGTCGCTGTCTCGGCAGACGATCGCGCCAGGCGGTAATCCTTTCATCCGGCGGCGCAATGTAGGGAATGTCCGCCGGGATCGTCGTTGGCTCCGTTGCGAAAGCCAGCGGCAGGCTGAGCAACGGACAGTGGACGTCGAACTCCGGCAACGACTCACCGCGCGCTATCACGGCCGCCACGCCGGCCATGTTCGACAATAGCGGCACCAGCTCACGCTGCACTTCGAGAATGATTTCGGCGGCGCCGCGTTGCGCCACAAGCGGCGCATAGCGCACGAACTGAATGGTATCGCCGAAACCCTGCTCGGCATGCAACAAAACGGTTTTGCCGGCGAGAGATTCCTCGCCCGACCACAGCGGTGCCGTAAAACGGCGACGCTGCGATGCCAAAAGTCCGACCGCCCAGCGCGCTTCGTAGCCGCGCCAGCCGGCGGCAAAATCGCCGAGCGTCAGTCGCGCCACGCTCTCGACAAATCGGGCTTGGGCAAAATCCGGCCGCGATACCAGGGCGCGGCTTGCGCTCATCAAAGCTTCGCGCGGGCGGTCGAGCCGGCGCAATGCCACCGCGCGGTTGGTCAGGAGCTGGGCATTCTCGGGACGCGATCGCCAGCGCCTGGTCGTATGCGGCCAGCGCTTCTTCGGGCCGGTTGAGCTTGATCAGCGCGTTGCCGTAATTGCCCAGCGCATCGAGGTGACCGGCATCCCCGGCAAGTACGCGTTCGAAATCCTGAAGCGCCTCGATCGGTCGGCGCAGCTCGAGCAGCGCCACGCCGCGGCGGTTTAGAAGTTCCGCATTGCCCGGATCGAGAGACAGCCCCTCGTCGTAGCTTGCCAGCGCCTCTTGCCATCGGCCCAGAACATGCAAAACGAGCCCAAGGCTGGCAAATCCCTCGGCGCGTCTCCTCTCGCTGCGCAGCGCCGCCTGCAGCAGCACCAGCGCCGTGTCGAGGCGTCCGCGCTGATAATGCAGCTGTGCGAGGCCGTGCAACGCGTCGAAATTTTCGGGATGATAGCGCAGAGCCGCATTGTAAAGGCGCTCCGCCTTGGGCAGCTCGCCGCGCTCATGCGCGCGTAGCGCGCGCCGCAACAGGCGCGAAAGATTCGGCTGCGAAGGCTGCGACGGCTCGGGCATTGCTGCGCGTGATGCTCAGTGCGACAGCCGTGGCGAAGGCGCTGACTCGCCGGCTGATCCTTAACGAGCGGTAACCAAGCATGGTGAAGAAAGGTTTAAGGGCTTCATCCGCCCCCGGCTTTGCGTGGACGAGCCGAAGTAAAAGCCGTTACTCG
Source organism: uncultured Alphaproteobacteria bacterium (assembly GCA_963823225.1). Classification (GTDB taxonomy): domain Bacteria; phylum Pseudomonadota; class Alphaproteobacteria; order Rhizobiales; family Xanthobacteraceae; genus BOG-931. The sequence goes on from CAWGKM010000003.1 coordinate 1,852,661, forward strand.
TCGCGGTAGACGCGCTCGCGCCGCTCATGGCGTTCCTGCGCTTCGACCGACAAAGTGGCGATCGGACGGGCCTCGAGCCGCTTGAGCGTGATCGGCTCCCCGGTTTCCTCGCAATAGCCGTAAGTTCCGTCTTCGATGCGCTGCAGCGCGGCATCGATCTTGGCGATCAACTTGCGCTGGCGGTCCCGGGCGCGCAGCTCGATCGCCCGATCGGTTTCCGACGACGCGCGATCGGCGAGGTCGGGATGATTTCGGCTCTCGTCCTGGAGATGCTGCAGCGTCTCCTTGGCCTCCTTGAGGATGTCCTCCCGCCAGTTGAGCAATTTCAGCCGGAAATATTCCCGCTGACGCTCGTTCATGAACGGCTCTTTGTCGGTGGGCCGGTAGAGTCTTTCGTCCACCCTTATGCCCGTCCCCTCGCCGTTACCGTTCTTTTCGGGCTTTTCGGCGGCTCGACCGTTTCTGCCCTTAAACAAGTGCATTGGCATTTACTCCCGCAACCCCACAATCGCGAGGCCCCCTCGCGCGGGGGGCTTATATCCAACGTCCATGACAGTGACAACAAAATCGTGCAGCCGGATTCGCCGCCGACCGGTTGCATCGCGGCACGCTTGCGGCGCCGCACGCCCAGCCCCGCCCGCGGCCGGCGGGACTGCAAAAACCCGAAGAAATTCAGAAAATTCGGGCGCTTTAGGAAAAGCCGAAAATCTAGGACATGCCGGCTTTGGCCAATTCGACAGCGACCCGCAGATCGATCTCGGCCAGAACCTGATCGAGCCGATCGTCGCCCGAAACGTCGTGGAGGTCGGCCGCAACGGATTTGAGCCGCAACATCGTGGCCTGATCGAGCGTGCCGGCGAGCAGCCCGATCTTGAGCTCGTCGAGCGCATCGAGCGCCCGGCGGCCGTGCTTGACGGCACGACGCCGGCGTTCCACCGGGTCTTCGATGCCTTGGAGCGCAATCAGCGCGTCGATCCCGCCCAATGTTCGCAGCGCCACGGCCGCGCTCTGCGCCTGCGGGGCGTCCGGCTCGGCGAGCGAGAAAGTGCCGCCCGGCGAACGCCGCGCCACGACAGGCGCCGTCGCCATTGCGGTGCGGCTCGGTCCATAAACGCGCATGACAAGATGGTGTCCGCTTATGGTTAATGGGCGGTAAACCCGTCGGCAAGAATTGCCGCAAACCGGCAAGGGCTGCTCGCCGCCGCCGCGCCTACCGCCGCCTCCACGGTAAATAATCATTACATATCAATATCTTATATGTTTCGGCGGCGTGGCATGTATTTGGCATTGCAACAGCGGTCCGACCTCTTGGGGAGCAAGAGAGCGGTCCGACCTCTTGGGGAGCAAGAGATGAGAGGGCAGTTTCGCGCCGCGCTTGCCGCGCTGGTGGTTTTGGGCTGTGGCATATCGCCTGCGGCCGCGACGTCGCGCATCAAGGACCTCGCCAATATCGAGGGTGTCCGGCAGAACCAGCTCATCGGCTATGGGCTTGTCGTCGGGCTCAACGGCACCGGCGACACGCTCAACAACGCGCCTTTCACCAAGCAATCGCTGCAAGCGATGCTGGAGCGGCTCGGCGTCAACATCCGCGGCCAGCAAATTCGCACCGGCAACGTCGCCGCCGTCATGGTCACCGCCGATCTGCCGCCGTTCGCAACGCAGGGCACGCGGATCGACGTGACCGCCTCCGCGATGGGCGACGCCAAGAGCTTGGAGGGCGGCACGCTTCTGGTCACCCCGCTGCTCGGCGCCGACGGGGAGGTCTATGCGGTTGCGCAGGGCTCGCTGTCGATCGGCGGCTTTCAGGCCGAGGGCCAGGCCGCCAAGATCACGCGCGGCGTACCGACCGTCGGACGACTTCCCAACGGCGCCATCATCGAGCGCGAGGTCGAATTCGCGCTCAATAGCGTCGACCAGTTGCGGCTTGCCTTGCGCAATGCCGACTTCACGACGGCAAAGCGAATCGCGGTCGCGATCAACGACTATGTCGGCACGCCGATCGCCGAGCCGCTCGATCCGTCGACCGTGCAGCTCACGCTGCCGAAGAAATTTCCGCAGAACATCGTCGCCCTGCTTGACCGAGATCGAGCAATTGCAGGTCGAGCCGGACGAAGTCGCCAAGATCGTCATCGACGAACGCTCGGGCGTCATCGTCATCGGCCGCGACGTGCGCGTGTCGACGGTTGCGGTCGCCCAGGGCAATCTCACGGTCACGATTTCCGAAGCGCCGCAAGTCAGTCAGCCGGCGCCGCTGTCGAAAGGCCGCACCGTCGTGGTGCCGCGCACCCAGGTCGGCGTGCAGGAAGAAGGCAAGAAGCTCGCGCTGGTTCACGAAGGCGTATCGCTGCAGCAGATCGTCGACGGGCTCAATGCGCTCGGCATCGGGCCGCGCGACCTCATCACGATCCTGCAGGCGATCAAGGCCGCCGGCGCCATCCAAGCCGACATCGAGGTGATGTGATGACGAGCCTAAGCCCCGATCGATCTCGGCGCTTCGCTGTCCTCGATCGGCGATGCGTCGACCGCGCAGCTTCAAGCCGCGCTCAAGGTCAAGGGCAAGGCGAAAGAAGCCGCGCAGAATTTCGAGGCGATGTTCCTCAGCAACATGTTCCAGGAAATGTTCACCGACATCGACGGCGACGGGCCGTTCGGCGGCAGCGGCGCTTTGAAAGTGTGGCGCTCGTTCATGACCGACCAATATGCCAAGGCATTCGCCAAGGCCGGCGGCATCGGCATCGCCCCCATGGTCTATGACACGATCCTCAAAGAACAAGGGCTGAGCGCGTCATGATCCCGATTACGACGGCCGCGGAAGCGGAACTGGCGATCGACGATCTCGCCGCCTTGATTGAAAAACTCGCCGGCCTTATCGAGCAAGAAACGGCGCTGGTCCGTGCCGGCCGGATCCGCAATGCGTCCGCTCTCGAGCCGGCCAAGGCGGAACTTGCGGGCCGGCTGTTTGCATCCGGCGAAAGTTTGAAGGCAAGCGCGCAGTTCCTGCGGCAAGCGGCGCCAGGCGCGTTGCGCGGCTCTGGCAAGGCTGCAGGATACGTTCCGCGCCGTGCTGCACAAGAACATGATCGTGCTGGCGACAGCGCACGCGGTCTCGGAAGGAATCATGCGGCGGCTGTCGGGCGAACTCGCCCGCAAGGCCTCGCCGCAAGTCTATGGCGCAACCGGGCGAGCGGCGGCGCCCAATCCCAAGCACGGCCGACCGCTCGCCGTCAGCCGCAAGCTGTAGTGCCTTGGCGCGGCGTTTTCGGCCGCTGCGCGACCTCGGCAAGCTCTTGGCGCAATCGCTCGATCGGCTCGTCCCAATCGCCGATCGCGGTCTGCCGGAACAGCCGCATGGTCGGATACCAGGGACTGTCGGTGCGATCGAGCAGCCACCGGTAATCCGGCGAGAACGGCAACAGCAGCGCGACCGCCTTGCCCATCGCGCCGGCGAGATGGGCGACCGAGGTATCGACCGTAATAATGAGATCGAGCATCGCGATGACGGCGGCGGTATCGGCAAAATCGCTAAATTCCTGGCCGAGCTGCAATGACGCCGTGCTCGCGCAGGATCGCCGGCTTGTCGCATCGCCGATTTCTTTTTGCAGGCTGACGAAATCGAGGCCGGAGACCGACAGGACCGCGAGCCAAGCGCTCGAGCGGCATCGAGCGATTGCGATCGTTGAGATGGGCGCTGTTGCCGGCCCAGCAAATTCCCACGCGCAGCCGGCCGTTGTCCGGCAGCCGGCCGCGCCATTTGGCGAGGCGCTCTCGATAGGGGCGGATGTAGGGAACGTTGGCTGGTATTGTCGCGAGCTCGGTTCCCAACGCCGACGGCAAGCTCAGCAGCGGGCAATACAAATCGAAATCGGGCAGCACCTCGCCGTCGCCGAGCACCTGCGAAACTCCGGGAACGGTCGAAACGACCTCTTTGAGCGCTGGGCTGGACGCCGAGGATCACGCTAGCGCCGAGCGCCGCGACAAGCGGCGCATAGCGCACGAACTGAATGGTATCGCCGAGGCCTTGCTCGTGAACGAGCAAAACGGTTTTGCCGTCGAGATCCTGTCTCGCCGCTGCCACCTCGGCTGAGGATAGTCCCGCCGCTGCGATCCAAAATCCTTTTTTTGCCAGCGATATTCGTATTGCTTCCAGCCTTGGCGGAAATCGCCCAGGCACAGCCGCGTCAGCGACGCGTTGAAATTGGCGTCGACCTGCTCCGGCTCGAGCCGCAATGCCTCGAGATAGCTTTCGAGCGCCTCCTCCATTCGCGCGAGCTTAACCAGCGCGTTGCCGCGATTGACGTGAGCCGCGACGACATGCGGCTCGATGCGAAGCGCGCGTTCATGCTCGGCGAGCGCCTCTTCGAACCGATCCATTTCGGCGAGTACGACGCCGCGCTCGGTAAGCGCCAGCGCCTGGTCGGGACTGATCGCCAGCGCCTTGTCATAGCTATTGAGCGCCTCGGCGAAGCGTTTGTCCTTGATGCAAGCGTTTCCTCGATTGATCAAAGCGGTGACATTTTCGGGATCGCTCTTGAGCGCCTTGTCGAAGTCGGCAAGGGCCTCGTCAAAGCGGTCGAGCTCGACCAAAGCGGTGCCGCGATTGACCTCGATGTCGACGCGATCGGGCGCAATTGCCAGCGCCGCATCGTAGCTTGCCAATGCCTCGCGAAACCGGCGCAGCTTTGCCAGCACGACGCCACGCGTATTGAGCGCGTCGGCGTGAGCCGGATTTTTGGCGAGCACTTCGTCGCAGGGCGCTAGCGCCTCTTCGAAGGCGCCCAGTTCGGCGAGCGCGTTGGCGCGATTGTGCAGCGCGCCGAGGCTATTCGGATCGATGGTAAGCGCCGCATCGAAATCGGCCAGCGCTTCGGCATGCCGGCCGAGCCCCATCAACGCCAGTCCGATATTGTTCAGCGCATCGAAGCGACGCGGATCGAGTGAAAGCGCCGCCGCGTAGCTCGAGCGAGCGTGTTCATATTGCTCGAGCGCGCGAAAGGCATTGCCGCGGTTATAGAGCGCATCGGCATAGCCGGGCCTTGCAGCAAGCGCGCGTTCGCAGCTTTGCAGCGCCTCATCGAACATGCCGAGAGTCACCAGCGTCACGCTGCGATTGTTCAAGACTTCGGCGTTGTCCGGCGCGATCTCGAGCGCCGCGTCGTAGGCCGCGAGCGCCTCATCGGGACGTTCAAGTGCGGCAAGCGCATTGCCGCGCCGGTTGAGCGCCGCAACATGCCGGGGCCGCCGCGCCAGCACTTTGTCGTAATCGGCAAGCGCCTCTTGGTGGCGTTCGAGCGCGGTGAGCGCGTTGCCGCGATTGTAGAGAGCATCGACGTGGCCGGGCGCGAGCGCCAGCGTGCGCTCGTAGCTCGCCAATGCCTCCACGTAGCGGCCTAGTCCCTTCAACGCATTGCCGCGATTATAATGCGTGTCGGCATCGTCGGAACGGATCGCCAGGGCTCTATCGAAGTTTGTCAGCGCCTCTTGGTGTCGTTTGAGCGCGTCAAGGATCACGCCGTAGTTGGCCAGCGCCTCCGCCGATTCCGGCTTGGCCCTGAGCGCCGCGGCGACGCGGCGCAAAGCTTCCACCGACTGGCCTTGCTGATGCCTGAGCACACCGGAGAGATGGAGCGCGTCGAAGTCTTGCGGATCGGCCGCCAGAATGCCGGCGTAAATCTCGTCCGCCTCGTCGAGGCGTCCCTCTTGGTGCAGCTTCAATGCCTGCCCGATGGGGCGGGCGATCTGCGCCGGCTTTATCGGTGCGTGCTTGGCCATGCCGGATTCATGCCGCCACGATCGATCTCAGCCAGGCGGAAAGCGCCGGCGGTCGCTTGCCATGCAAATTCAGCCAAGATGGTTAACCAAGCGTAAAGCCCGGCGAAAATGACACGCCCCATTAACCGTGCGCTGGCATGAATGGGGTGCGACGACCCGGCAGACATAAAGTCCCATGAGTATCCAAGGCCTCTCGCTCTGGCAGCAAGATCAGAACTATTGGCAGCAGGCGCAGGCTCAGTCGCAGGCCACGTCGGCGCAAGACTCGCTGATCAACGTGATCGGCGCCGCCATGGTCGACGAGTCGAAGGGCCTGTCGAGCCTCGCCAACGGGACGGCCTTGAAACGCGTCAATTCCGAGCTGTCGGCCGCGGTGCAAAACGCGCTGCAAGTCGAGACCGGCGGCTCAACGTCATCGTCGCCGGGTAGCTCGACCGGTTCGTCGTCGTCGGCTAGTTCCAGTTCTTCCGGCTCTTCACATTCTGCCAGCACTACCGGCTCTCCCGCGATTGGAATCGGAACGGCGCCGCTCACGACCGGCACCTCGCTGGCGACCCTCGGCATTTTCGCCGGCGGTAAGATCACCGTCAGCGGTCGGTCCCAATATAACGACATACCGCACGACCGGGACCGACACCGTCGGCGATCTAATCGACGCCATCAATGTCGACCTGCCGACCAACGCGCAAGTGACCGCATCGCTCAACGGCCGCGGCCAGCTGGTTATCACCAGCAGGAACGACATCAATTTGATCACGGTCGGGGGCAGCGGCACCGACGCCGCGGCGATCGGTTTCGGCGTCGGCCATAACACCTTTAAGCCGACTTTGCCCTCTGCCGGCGCTGCCAAGACTGCCAGCTCTGCGAGTTCTTCGACGGGCTCCGCATCGACCGGAACGAGCGGTTCGACCGGATCGTCCAAGGGCACATCGACCACGGCTTCCAAGCTGCATGCCCTGACCAGTACATCGGTCGCCCTGCAAAGCTTCGGCACTGCCGCGAGCCTATTGTCCGCCGACGGAGTCAGCGGCAGCCTGGTCAATATGTTGGCGTGATCAGCCGCCGACAAATTGCGAAGACAGATCGCCACAAAAGGCCATCGGGCCGACGTGGTTGAGTTTGCTCTTGAGATCGGCCCAGATCTCGCCGCCCATATCGGTCCAGCGCTTGCAAAAGGCGAAATCCTCGCTGAGGTAAGTGCCGTCCTCGGCGATCATGCATTCGAATAGAGCGAAGCGTTTGTCATTTATGGTTGCGGCGTCAATCGAATGGTCGCGCCGATAACGAAGCTGCGGATATTGGGCGCACATTCTCTCCAGCGCCTGGCGCCGGATCATCAGGAAGCCGGTCCCGGCGTAACGCACCTTGACGAAGCCGGCTCTCGCGATCACGGCATTCGGATCGTCGACTTCGAATACATATTTCAGCGCCGCCGCGGCTGGATCGGGGCGAGCGCTCTCGATCGTCTTTCTAACCTTGTCCCAATCGATCCGCTTGACCGGATAGACTGCCGCACACATGTCCGCGCCGCACTCGATCAAGCGCAGAACCTGCTCCGGCTCGAAGCCGATATCGGCATCGACGAACAACAGATGCGTTGCGCCCGGGTCTTCGAGGAATTGTGAAATGAGGCTGGCGCGCGCCCGCGTGATCAGCGCGTCGCCGTCCTTGAACCGCACTTTGAGGTTTACCCCGCTGTAGGTCCGCAGCAGCTTTTGCAGCTTGAGCAGCGACGCCGCGTAGAGGACCGAAATCTGGCCGCCGAAGCAGGGTGTTGCGACGACCAGATTGACGGTCGTCGCTGCCGGCGCGGTCGGTGGCGACGACACGGCGGCGGTCGATCCTGAAGGCCCTGACGCGGCCGATTTGGTCAATTCAGCCTTGGAAGGGCCAGATTCCAAATCCTTGGGCGCCGCATCCTTGGGTTTTCGCAACTTGGCTTTAGCGGTGGGCATAGCGGGAGTCCCCGTCCTTCATCTTCGCCGTGAGCAATCCGAGAGCGAGTTCCCGGTGCATCGCACGTGCTGAGCACAACTCTGCAATCGTGGTTAACCAATAGCAAAGACAATGGTTAACGCCGCTTTAAACGACCGCGCTAAAGCCGCTGAATAGGCGAAAAACCTTATGGCGCAGGCGTGGCGATGCGCGAAGCGCAGGCCGGCCCTGCAGACCGGGCGGCTGCGAAAAATGGGCAGATTTACACGTCTTTAAGCCAATTACGGCAAACCTCAGACAGCCGATCGTGTTGATCGGGAGATGCACTCGCCGGTACGGCACGTACAGCAAGTGCAAGCCAGTACGGCCTGTAACCAGAAGGGTAATAGTACCATGTCTGATATCACCTTGACTGCGGGCATTCGGCAGAACCTGCTGTCGCTGCAGAATACGTCCGCCGACTTGACCACCACGCAGGAAGCGCTTGCGACCGGCAAAGCGGTCAACTCGCCCGAAGAAAATCCGAGCGCCTATTTCACGTCGCAAAACCTGACCAACAGCGCCAACTCGCTCAGCGCCTTGCTCGACCAGATCGGCCAGGGCCAGCAGACGATCGACGCGGCCAACAACGGCCTCACCGGTTTGACCAGCCTGCTCCAGCAGGCGCTGTCGACGGTGCAGCAGGCGCAACAGGCCAGCCCGACAACGGCTGGTTCGACAACCGGCTCGGTCAGTCTGACCGTCAACACTTTGGCCGCCGGAAATCTTTTGATCGCGACCGGCGGGACGACTTACACCGTCGCCATTACGTCGAGCGCGAACGTGAGCCAGATCGAGGCTGCGATCAACGGCACGCAAGGCCTTGGCAGCGGCGGCGCAGTGACCGCGACCGACGACGGCAGCGGACACCTGATCCTCACCGCCAACACTCCGGCCACCAGCTTTACCGCCAGTGGCGCGGAGCAAGCGGCGTTCGGTCTGAGCGCCAGCGCGGTCACCGGAACGAGCACCACAGTCACTACACTGCAGTCGAACTACAACGGCCTGTTGACGCAGATCAATCAGCTCGCCGGTGACGCGTCGTATAACGGCGTCAACCTGCTTGCCGGCAACAATCTAACGATCGACTTCAACCCGACCGGAACGAGTTCGCTGACCATCGCTGGCGTGAACTTCAACGCGTTCGGCCTCGGTCTGTCGACGATCAGCGGCAATGGTGCCACCTCGTTCCAGAACGCCGGCGTACTCGCAAGCACCGCGACTGCGCTCAATAGCGCGATCTCGCAGGTGCAAAGCCAGACCGAGACGTTCGGTACCAATTCGTCCGTCATCTCGACCCGTCAGACGTTCGAGACCAACTTGATCAGCACGCTGCAGACGGGCGCCAGCAACCTGGTGGTCGCGGACCAGAATCAGGAAAGCACCAACCTGTTGACCGAGCAAACCCAGCAACAGCTGGAAATCTCGGCACTGTCGATCGCCAATCAGGCGAACCAGTCGGTGCTCAAACTGTTCGGCTAAAGTCTTCTGGTGCAGGCCCAACATCAAGGCGGCGGGGCGAAAGCTCCGCCGCTTTTTCTTTAAAGGGCAGCTACCGTGGTCCTGAAGATCGAACTCAAGCACAACGAACGCGTCATCCTCGGCGATTGCGTCCTCACCAATCACGGCCAGCGCACACGGCTGGCGATCGAGGGAATAGTTCCGATCCTGCGCGAAAAAGACATTATGACGCCCGGCCGGGCCGATACCCTCGCCAAGCGCATCTATCTCGCGCTCCAGCTGATGTACACGGCGAAAGATAGAGAGAACCATCAAGCGTCGTATTTTCGGCTGGTCCACGAAATGCTGCAAACCGTGCCGAGCGCGCGGCCGTACATCGATAGTATCAATAATCGAATCTTAACAGGCGAGCTGTACAAGGCGTTAAAGGAAGCACGCAAGCTGATTGCCTACGAAGGGGATACTCGACATGCACTACGCCGCCAAGGCCTATGCGAAGACCGCCAATGAAACGGCCAACCCGCGTGATCTGGAAGCGAGCCTTCTCCTCCAAGCCGCCGCGAAACTGCAGACGGTTCACGATTCCTGGCGTGACAAGCCGATCGGCCTCAGCGACGCGCTGCTGTTCAACCGCCGACTTTGGCTGGTGTTCATCGACGCCGTGATGCGAGACGACAACAGGTTGCCGACCAATGTTCGCAACAACCTCACCAAGATCGGCGCCTTCGTCATGGGCGAGACTTTCGCGCTGATGACCAAACCGAAGCCGAACCACCTGAAATCGATCATCAAGATCAATCGCCGCATCGCCGCCGGCCTGCGTGGCAAGGCCTGACAAAAGCCGATAGCGAAATCGCAAGCAGCAAATCGGGACCGTCTATCCCGATTCGCTATTTCCTATTCGCCTAACCGGACACCGGCGCGAGATAATTGACCAGGCTCAATTGCGCGAGCCGCGCCGTGACCGACATCGACGCCGACAAGTTATTCTGCAGCGTCAGGATATCCTCGCCGATCTGGGTTTGATTGATGCCCTCGATGCCTTGCAGCATGTCCTGCAAGGTGGTCTGGGTCTGTGTATTGATCGTGTTCGCGTCGTTTACGGTCGTCTGCGCGGCGGCGATATTCGCTTCGATATCGCCGATTGACTGCGTACCCGGTTGGCCATTGAGGTTCGCCACGACGCTCTGGCAGAGCGACTGATAGCTGGCCTGGGCGTTCGGGTTGCTCGGCGAATAGGTAGTGGCGGCAAGCGCGGCGACGTTCGCAACCAGCGAGGCGATGGCCGGGTCGGTGGCGCGCATGCCGTAGGCGATGGTCATCGACGGCCCGACCTGCGCCGTCGCGGTCTGCAATGCCGGCGTACTGCCGTTTTCGCCGGTATACCAGAACACTGTATTTGCAGGCGTGCCGCTCACCAAAGACATCGCCGTATCGTACGGCGGTCCGTCGACAATTTGCGGCGGGTCCGAGGTGAAGAAGTCATTGGCGGCGGCGATGGCGGAGGCCGCCGGCAGTGCGGTCTGCGCGAGATTGCCGATGGCGCCGGTCAGCGCCGTCTGCAAATTGGCCGCGGTGTCCGCCGGCGTCGCGCCGATGGTGAACTGGTTGGCGCCCGGCGGCGAATTCGTGGTTGCTTGCAGCGTGATCGTTTGGCTCGATCCGTCCGGCAGAGCGAGGTTGAATTCGATCGAATCGCCGGGATTCGGATTGCTCGATCCGAGATCGACCGAAATCGACGGCGGCGAGCCGGCGGGACCGCTGACCGTCGCGCCGGTCAAGTTCGAGGTCACGCTCGTCAGCTGAAATCCGAACGGCGAGCCGTCCTGACCGATGGTGACGGTCGAATTATTTGCAGCAATGGTCAGGCGTCCGAGCCCGTTGGCGCCGAGATCGGCCGCTTGACGTTGCGCAATCAGCTGCGTGAGGCCGGCCTGCGTGCCATTGCCGTTGAGAATATCATTGGCGCTCGCGACAGAGGGCTGGTTCACCGCACTGCCCGAGAAAATGTAATTACTGCCGACCTGGGTATTGAGCAGCGAAAGTATTTGACCGAGGTAGCTCGCCGCCGCTTCCTGGATCGAAGTTTGACCGGTATTGTCGAGCGCAAACTGGCCTTGCTGATCGACCGCTTGCTGCACCGCGCCGCTGGTGTTGCCGAGCTGGGACAGCACCGACTGCGCAATGCTCAATGTCGTGCCGACCGTTGTCGCCGTGCTGCTGTAGCCGCCGATGTCGGAGAGCTGCGCGCTGAGCGCCGACGCGACGCCTGCTTGCGATCCGAGACCCGAATAAGTCTGCGCCGCCTGCCCGGTGCCAAGCTCCTCGCTCAGCGTATTGAGCTGGTTCATCATATTCGTCTGCGCCGCCACATTGGCCGCAGTAATCGATCCGGGTCCGGTGATGCTCATTATCAACCTATCTGCAGCAGCGTCTGCATCATATGCTCGATCGTCGTCATCACCCGGGCATTGGCGCCATAGGCGTTTTGCAGGGTAATCAGGTTGGACATTTCGGTGTCGATGTTGACGCCGGACTGCTCGTTGAAGCGCTGCTGCAAGGCGGTCAGCACGGTGTCCTGGCCCTGTTGCAAATTCGTCGCCGCGTTCGCGGCTTGTGACTGTTGACTGGCGACCTCGCTCATATACTGCGTCAGCGTGCCGCTATACGGCGACGCCGCAGTGCCCAGACCGGTCGCCGGCGAATAGGTCAGCGTCGCGTTCGTCATCTGGTTGAGCAAGAAGTTCGGCCGCGTTGGGTCGCCGGCGGCGGTGTTCGACGAATAGGCGACCAGGCTGGAAGGCGTAGCCACGACCGCGGGATTGACTTCGATGGTCCCGGCGAGACCCGTGGTCTGCGAGCCGGACGCGGTGAGCGCGCCGGTGATCGGCGCGGTTCCGTCGGTAAACAGCGGCAATTGCGGACTGCCGCCCGTCAGTGAGGCAACGGTCGACGTTGCCGAGAGCGAATTGACGACATTGCCGCTGGCGGCGGCATTGACGGCTTCAAGCGCCCCCGATGAATTTGAAAACTGCAGGTTCGCCCCGAACGCGGCGTTGAGTTGCGAGGCGACCGAATTAATGCCGCCGGAGAAGTCGATGCCGACGATCTGATCGTTCGGATTCGACGGCGTGGTCTGCAGTGGCAGCGTGCCGCCGGCACCGAGGGAGACGATGGTGATCGCGTGCTGGACGTTACCGCTGTCGGTATAGGTGAGCTGAAGCGAATTGCCGGGCAATATCCCGCCGATGCCGATACTATATCCGGTCTGGCCGCCCGACCCCGCCGCGGTGCCGCTCGTCGTCTGGTTCGACAACGACTGCGACATCTGGTTCGCCAGTTCGTCGAGCTGAGCTTGAGCCTGCGGCAGGATGGTGTCGCGCATCCGCAGGTAGGCGCCGATCTGGCCCGACTGGATGGCGTTAGCGGCGATCAGATCGGTTGTGGCGCCTCCGGGCGAGGTCAGTGTAATTGTGCCGGCGGTGTCCTGGCTCGGGTTGGCGCTCCATTGGTCGGTCGCACTCAATCCGCCAATGTTGTTGAATGTCAATTGCGAGGCCTGCGGCCCGGCCACGAGTTGCTGGCCGGTGCTGGTGAATATCGATATTTGGTTGCCCGGATTTTGCACGACGTTGACGTTCATCAGCTGGGCGAGCTGCGTGATGGCCTGGTCGCGCTGATCCTCGAGCACCGCGGTGGAGGTGTCTTGCGAGGCCGCTTCGAGCTGGTCGTTGATCTGGGCGATCTGTTGCAGCGCCGTGTTAGCCGTCTGCACGTCGGCGGCGATCCCCGCCTCGGCCTGGCCGCGCAGCGCTTGGACGGTCGCGGTCATCGAATTGAGATTTTGCGCCACGACTTGGGCGGAGCTGATCACCGCGGATTGGGCGGAATACGAACTCGGGCTGGTCGACAGCGCTTGCAACGCGCCGGTGAAATTATTGAAGATGGCGTCGAACGAGTTTGTGGATCCGGGCGTGCCGTAGATTTGTTGAAGTTGCTGGTAGATTTGCGCCGCCGTGTCCGCGTATGAACCTCCGGACGTCTCCGTCCACAGCTGGTTCTGCAGCAGTTTATTGAGATTGCGATTGATGCCGGTGACGTCGACGCCGGCCCCGGACTGGCCGGAGGTCGTGGTCTCGACCTGATTGACACTCTCCTCGACGTAGCCCGTCGTGTTGGCGTTCGCCACGTTTCCGGCGACCACCGACAGTGCTTGCTGGGTGTTGTTCACGCCCGCCAATGCGGCGGACATCGCCTGGTTGATGCTCATAGCAGCAGCGGTCCACGCGTCTCACGGCTCGCCGTCCACCCTACCCTCCCGCGCTCGCGGGGAAGGGTTAGGCAGGGAGCGGCGGCTCTACTCACCGGGCGGCCTCGCTGCACGAACTCACTGGATGACTTGCAGCAAGCTCTGGATCATCTGGTCGGAGGTCGACATGACCTTGGCATTGGCGGAATAGGCCTGCTGCGCCACAATGAGCTTGCTGAACTGGGTAGCAATGTCGACGTTCGAAGCTTCGAGCGAGCTGCCGACGATCGTGCCGGTGGTGCCGAAGATCGGGTCGCCCAATTCAGGCGTGGCCGCATAAGCCTCGCCGTCGAGCGGCTCGAGGGAATTCACTCCGTTGAACGTCGCCAGCGTAATATCGGCCAACGGGATGGTTTGACCGTTCGAAAACGAGCCGGTCACTTGACCCTGGGTGTCGACCGAGAGCGATTGCAGCTGGCCGGCAGTGAAACCGTTCTGCGTCAGGCTATTGACCTGCACGTTGCCGGTCGAAGACGCATATTGCGTGAGCCCGCCCACGCCGAAGTTCAGCGCCACATTGCCGATGGCGTCGCCGTTCACGGTCAGATTCGACAAGGTCAAGTTGGGCGTGGCGGGTGAAGTCAACTGCCCGCTCGAATTGAACGTGAAGGACGTCCCGGTGTTCTGCCAGGCGACTTGGGTGCCGGTTGCGTTCGAATTGGTCTGGTAGAACATTTGCCAGGTATTGTTGCCGCCGGAGCTGTTCGTTTCGGCCCAGCGGAACTGGACGTCGATCGGATTGCCTTCGGAATCGTATCCGGTAATGGAGCCGCCGTTGGTCGATTGCTGCGTGAAAGTGGAAGCGTCGTTGCCGACCACAGTGCCGGTGCCGCCGCTTCCGGTAGAGAGTGGATTCACCGAGAAGTCCCCTGGAACGAGGAGACCCGCGGTTGGAATACTCGGCAGGTTAGCCTGATAGCCGATTTGCGACGTCGACTGTGCCGGCAGGAAATTGTTGTTGAACTGCAAAACCTCCGGCACGCTGCTTTCGGGAGCTCCGGTGCCGGGGTTGACCGGGGTGCCCATCAGATAATAGCCGGCGCCGTTGACAAGGTAGCCGTTGCTGTTCAGCTGGAAATCGCCGCGACGCGTATAATAATTGACAGTACTGAATTGCTGCTGGCCCCCGGTACTCGCGCCGCTCGCCTGCGCCACCACGAACCAGCCGTTGCCATTGATCGCCATGTCGGTCGCGACCGATGCATTATTGATCGTGCCTTGTACCGTGTTGCTGGCGACCGAGCCGGCAAACACCCCGCCTGCGGTCTGCTCGCCGAGCGCGGCCTGGGAGACCAAAGCCTGGAAACTGGAATCGGTCTCCTTGTAGCCGACGGTCTGCGAGTTGGCGATGTCGCCGGAAATATTCTGCAGCGCGAACGATTGTGCCTGTAGACCAGCCACTGCGGTGGTCAACGCATCGAAAATACCCATGACTTGTCTCCAACTCGAGCTCAACGCGACAGCGGCGGACAGCCGCACTCCGGGCACCCTGCAGCAAGCCGCATGCCAAATAATTATCACGTGATATCAAAGAGTTACGTATGACGCGCACTTCCTGCCCCGGTACGGATATGCCGGTCTGCAGGCAAAAATTGCCGAGCCCGCGGGTGGTCGCTATTGGCCATGCCGGGCGAGGGCGGTCACCGCGCCGCTCAACTGCGCCTTGTGAGCGACAGACAGGGCATGATTTAATTTCGCCGACCACACGCAGCCGGACGCTCATGCGCTTCGAAGGCACCAGCGCCTATGTCGCCACCGACGACCTCAAAGTCGCGGTCAACGCCGCAATTGCGTTGGAGCGCCCGTTGCTGGTCAAAGGCGAGCCCGGCACCGGTAAGACCGTGCTTGCGATCGAGATCGCCAAGGCGCTGTCCGCTCCGTTGATCGAGTGGCACGTTAAATCGACCACCAAAGCCTTGCAGGGTCTTTACGAATACGATGCGGTCACGCGGCTGCGCGACAGCCAATTGGGCGACCCACGGGTGCATGACATCCGCAATTACATCAAGCGCGGCAAACTATGGGATGCGTTTGTTTCCGACGAGCGTCCGGTGCTCTTGATCGACGAAATCGATAAGGCCGATATCGAATTCCCGAACGATCTCTTGCAGGAACTCGATCGCATGGAATTCTTCGTCTACGAGACCGGCGAAACGATTCACGCCCGCCGCCGCCCGATCGTCGTCATCACGTCCAACAATGAGAAGGAATTGCCCGACGCATTTCTGCGCCGTTGCTTCTTTCATTATATTCGTTTCCCCGACGCCGACACCATGCGCGCGATCGTCGAGGTACATTTCCCCGGCGTAAAACATCGCCTGGTCGCCGAAGCGCTGAAACTTTTCTACGAGATCCGCGACGTGCCCGGCATGAAAAAAAAGCCGTCGACCTCCGAACTGCTCGACTGGCTCAAGCTTCTGATGGTCGAGGACATTTCAGCGGAGACTTTGCGCGAGCGCGACCCGAAGCGGCTTATTCCGCCGCTGCACGGCGCGCTCCTGAAGAACGAGCAGGATGTCCATCTGTTCGAACGGCTCGCTTTTATGACGCGGCGAGAGGGGCGGTAAAGCGACGCGCTCACCACCACGGGCGCATGGCGAAGGAATAAGTGGCGCCGAGCCCAAAAGTGAGTTGGTTCGGCGAACCGCGCTGGGTGACCAGTGGAAAATCGGCGGCCGAGCCGGTCAGCCGTTCATACTCGGCGAACGCATGCGCAGACCACTGGGGATTGAAGAAATACTCAAGCTGCGTGCCGGCACCGTAGGAATAAAGCCCGCCGGTGGCGTTATAGACCGGCAGCGCCGGCAGGCCGGCGACGGTGGAGCCGATGGACTGCGCTTGGGTTATGCCGAAATAAGGGCTGATCGCGGCCGCGGATTGCAGAGTCATCCGCGGTCCGCCGGATAACCTCCACTGCCCGACCGGAACGACGCCATCGAGGAACATATCGCCGGTAACGCCGGTCTCGCCGCCGATACCTTGGCGAACCTCGCCGTGCAGCCGCAGCCACGGCACCGGCCAGAATTCGGCAAAGCCGCCGGCCTGGACGGCAAAGTCGACGTTGCCCAAACCGTTCAACGCCGCATAGGACGACGCTTCTCGTTGCCAAACGATCTTGACCGCCGGGCCGAGCTTGAACTGGCCGAGATCGAGAATGGGGAATCCGAAACTGTCGCGCGGTCCGAAAAACGCCGGCGGCGTGCCATCTTTGCGGACGCTGAAGAGCGGCATGGCGCTCCAGCCGAACTCGCTGTCGGGCGCTCCCGCCCACGCCGGCACGAGGCGGCCTTCAAGCCCGATGGTGACGATCCAGTCCGGCGTGGGGGGCGTATAGGTTGCCGGCGCGGTCGGCTGCGCGGCGCCGACTGCGGCGGCAGATCGGCCGCCGCGGCGATACCCGGCGCGACGGCAACAAACACTGCAAGTGCAAAGCGCCGAGCCGGCGACCCCATGGCTATGCCACCTCACTCCATCCATTCGAAGGCGATCCCGATCATATCGCAACCGCTATTCGGGGGCGACGGCGCAAGCGGCGAATGGTAAATTTGGCGTGCTTGTGTTGCCGATATGTCCGGCCCGCGCCTGCTACACTTTGGCGCTCTGGCGGCGCTTTCTGCGCTTTGGCCGGCGCGCGGCGGGATCGCCGCCTTGTGGCTGGGACTGCGGCTGGGTCGCGTCATCCACACCATCAGGGGGCGCAATAATCGATTCGGGAACCGTAGCGGCCGCTTCCTGTTGTGCCACATAGGCCGCCAATACCGTCGCCGAATCTCTCGCGACTTTCGCATCCGCTGTCGGATGCGCAGCGGCTTTCGGCACAGCGACATCTTGGGCGGCCGCCCCGCGCTCGATGCTCGCCTGTTCCGCCGCACGTGCCGTTTCGGCTTCGCGCGCCTGGCGGTAGGCAACTTCGCGGGCCTTCGCCCGGCCCTCCTCGATGCCGTCGCGCAGCCGTTTGATCCAAACGCGCATCTGTGCGGCGACGCGGCCAAAAACGCCCCCGGCCCAGACCAGTTCAAACGGCGTGAATTGCCGCCAGGTCTGATCGCCCGTGACGATGGCGCGGGCGATGATATTGCCGGCCATGGCCGTGGTGTTGAGGCCGTGCCCGCCGAATCCGCTCGCCAGCCATACGCCCGGACCGAGTTCGCCGATCTGCGGCATCCGATGCATGGTAATGCCCAATGTGCCCGCCCAGGCGTAATCGACCGCGACGTCGCCGAGCTGCGGATAGGTTTTCTTGATATCGCGCGTCAGCTCCTTGACGTAGCGGTGCGGATTGCGCGCCCACGCCGTCGAGCGGCCCGACAACATCAGGCGGTCGCCGCCGACAATGCGGTAATGATTGTCGGCAAGATCGGTATCGCTGACAGCGCCGCGATAGCCGATCGCTTCGGCAAGGCGCGCGCCGAGCGGCGCGGTGGTGATCACATAGGTGGTGACCGGAACCAGCGTGGCGGCAACGCGCGGCATCAGCGTTCCGAGTTGCACATTGCCGCACAGCACGACGTGGTTGGCGCGCAAGCGTGCCCCCGGGGTAACGATGCGCTTGCGCACTCCCGTCGGATCCAGCGAAATAGCCGGGGTATTCTCGAAAATCCGCGCGCCGTCGCGTTCGGCGGCGGCGGCCAGCGCCAGCGCATAATTCAGCGGATGGATGCTCAACGCCCGCAGGTAATTGATGGCGTAAAAGTAGCGTTCGCTGCGCAGCACCGCGCGCACCCGCTCGGTCGGCCAGCCCTCGATCTCGCAGCCCAATTCGCCAAGCAGCGCGACATCTTTCACAAATTCATCGCTGTTGTCTTTTTTGGACACATAGAGCCAGCCATTTTGCGGATCGATGCCGGTCGAGCCATTGGCGCGGATGGCGTTGCGGACATAGTCGAGGCCGGCCTGCGACAGCGCCCACAAATTCTTGGTGCGTTCGAAACCGACCCGGGCGATCAGATTATCGGCATCGGCGCCAAACCCCGGCAGCACGAAGCCGGTATTGCGGCCGGAAGCGCCCTGGGCGAGGCGGCCGGCCTCCAGCAGCACGACCGACCAGCCGCTGCGCGCCACTTCCCGCGCCGTCGTCAGCCCGGCGAGCCCGCCGCCGATCACACAGACATCGACATCGAGGTCGAATCCAAGGCGCGCCCGCGGGGCTGCGTCCACCATCGTCGCGGCATACCAGCTTTCGCCGTAGGCTTTGGTATCGGGGTCACTCATGACGGCTTTATCCGCGACTGCCGGCTGCCGAGTTTGGCTATGTAGGAACTTCAAATCTACTCCACTAGACTGCTTCGGTCGGGAAAGCGACATTACCGCGATGCGCCGTCTGATACTGCTCCGTCACGCCAAGACCGAGCGCGCCGAGCCCGGCCAGCGCGACCGCGACCGCAAGCTTATCAAGCGCGGCCGTGCCGACGCGCCGCTGATCGGCGCCTATATGGCGCATCATGGCCTCGTCCCCGACCTCGCTCTGGTCTCCCCGGCGACGCGGGCGCAAGAAACCTGGACGCTCGTTGCCGGCTGCTTTGCCAAAGCGCCGCGGACGGCGATCGACGAGCGCATCTACAACGCCAATCCGGAAAAGCTCATCGGCGTCATCGGCGAGACGCGCAAGGCGCACACATTGGTCGTCGTCGGTCATAATCCGGGCCTGCACGATCTCGCGCGGCGACTGATCGCCTCGGGCGACGTGGATATGCGCGAACAGCTCAACGAGAAGCTGCCGACTTCGGGCATCGTCGTCATCGATCTGCCATTCGACGACTGGTCGCTGTTGCACGCGCATGCCGGCCGGTTGGAGCGCTTCGTCACTCCGCGCCTGATTGCCGCCGCGACCGAATAAGGCCAGCAAATTGCGCTCGATCAGCAGGAAATCACGCTTTCGGATTGGCCGGATTCCCCGAGCAAAGAGCGCATCTGCGCGGCGCTCGCCAAAGCGAGGAAGCTTGTCGCCCAGATTGTCGCCGGGTTCGCGACACCGTCTTGCGAACAGCGAAATGCGCTAGCTTGCCAGCGCCGCCAGAATCCGCGCCCAGCTGCGGATGCCTTTGTGGAAGCATTTGAGATCGAATTTTTCGTTCGGCGAATGCACCCGATCGTCGTCGAGCGCGAAGCCGACCATCAGCGTGTCCATGCCGAGCACGGTCTTGAAATCGCCGACGATCGGAATCGAGCCGCCGGCGCCGACCGTCACCGCCTTCTTGCCCCATTCCTCGCCCAGCGCGCCGCGCGCCTTGGCCAGCGCCGGATTGTCGAACGCCACTTCGAACGCGGGCGCGCTAGAGAAATTGCCGAACTCGACCTTGCAATCGGCCGGGACGCGCGCACGCACGAAATCGCGGAAAGTGGCGCGGATTTTTTCCGGGTCCTGCGCCCCGACCAGCCGGAACGACACCTTGGCCATCGCCTTGCCGGGAATGACGGTCTTTGCCCCCTCCCCGGTATAGCCGCCGATAATGCCGTTGACCTCGGCGGTCGGCCGCGTCGCAATTTGCTCGATCAACATGCGCCCCGTTTCGCCGGCCGGTACTTTCAATCCGATGGGGCCGAGAAACTTCTCGGGCGTCAGCCCCAAGCCGGCGAGATCGGCCTTGATGTCGTCGGGCAATTCATGGACGCCGTCGTAGAAACCGGGAATGGCGACCGAGCCGTCCGGCCTGTGCAAGCCGGAAAGGATATCGGCCAGCACATGGATCGGATTGCGCGCCGCGCCCCCGAATAGGCCGGAATGGAGATCGCGGTCGGCGCAGGTCAGTCTCACCTCTTCGTAGACGAGCCCGCGCAGCGAGGTCGTGATCGAAGGCGTCTCGGCGTCCCACATGCCGGTGTCGCAGACCAGCGCCAGATCGCGTTTGAGCTCGGCGGCATTGTCGCGCACGAAACCGAAAAGATGCTTTGAGCCGCATTCCTCCTCGCCTTCGATCAGCATCGTGATGTCGAGCGGCAGCTTGCCGGTGACCGCTTTGAAGGCGCGGCAGGCCTCGACGAAGGTCATGGCCTGGCCTTTATCGTCGCAGGCCCCGCGCGCGACGATGATTTTTCGCCCGCCATCGAGCGTCTCGATGCGCGGTTCGAACGGCGGCGTCCGCCACAGATCGAGCGGATCGACCGGCTGCACGTCGTAATGGCCGTAGAACAGCACGCGCGGCGGTCCGCCGCTGGAATTCCGGGTGGTTTTGCCGTTGCCGCTCTTGCCGCTCTTGCCGCTCTTGCCGATCACGACCGGATGGCCTGCCGTCGGCCGCACGCTGGTTGCGAAGCCGAGGCTCTTGAGGTCGGCCGCGACGTGCTCGGCCGCCGCGCGGCAGTGCGGCGCATAGGCCGGATCGGTCGACACCGATTGGATGCGCAGCAGCGCAAACAGGCGATCGAGGCTCGACGGTAGATCGCGGTCGACGCGATCGAGCACTGCGGGCAGAACATCCGATCCGGTCATGGCTTCACCGCCTCCAAACGCCCGCGCCGACCCTCGTCCTCATGTTTCGCCGCGCCGCCGGCGCGCATTGGGCCGCTGGCGGCCGGGGCCGGCAAGGATTTTTATAATCCGCGCCGGCGGTCATTGCCATCGACGGCGGCCATCATTATCGGCTTGACACCACAAACGTCTAGGTGTAGTATTCGCCCATAAGCAAGGGATGGGCGTCATGGCCGATACTTTCTCCGCTCCGCATTTCCGCAACGATGACGAAGCCCGCAAGGCTCTAGAGGCGATCCTGTGGCCGGATGGTCCGATCTGCCCGCATTGCGGCACCATCAATCATGCCTACGCTACCAAGCGCCCTGGCGTGTATCGCTGTGCGGAAAAAGAGTGCCGTAAGGATTTTACCGTCACCATGAAAACGGTCATGGAGCGCAGCAAGATCGCGCTGCACAAGTGGCTGCAAGCCTTCCACCTGATTTGCAGTTCAAAAAAAGGTATCTCGGCCCACCAATTGCACCGCACGCTCGATCTTTCTTATGAGTCCGCATGGTTTATGTGCCACCGCATTCGCGAGGCAATGCGTGCAGGGGGCTTAGCACCGCTCGGTGGTGGTGGCAAAATCGTCGAAGCCGACGAAACCTATTATGGCAAACCCGACGATATGAAGCCGCTTAACGTGCACGGTAAACCATTTCGGAAACCCGCCAAGAGCCCGCGCAATCGCCGTCCGATCCTCGCGCTACTGGAACGCGGCGGCAACGTTCGCACGTTCCATGTGCCGGTTGCCGACAAGAATACGGTGACGCAAATCGTGCGTGAGAACATTGCCCGCGAAAGCCGTCTGCACACTGACGAAAGCAAGTTGTACGTCGGCTCCGATCAGCATTTCGACGCACACAAGACCGTGACTCATTCTGACGACGAATACGTGCGATACGAAGATGGCGAGTCCATTCACACCAACACGGCGGAAGGCTACTTCTCTATTTTCAAGAAAGGCATGCGCGGCATTTACCAGCATTGCAAAGAGAAACATTTGCATCGCTACTTGGCGGAATACGATTTCCGCTACAATCACCGCATTGCCCTTGGCATCAACGATGGCGAACGTGCGGCGCTTGCTGTGAAGAATGCAGCGGGCAAGCGTCTCACGTATCGGGGAATTGGCGAGGCCAGATTTTAGAGCGCAGGCCGCAAGATTCATGCGCTGGCGTAAGCGTAGGAGTCGCCACAATGACGGAGCCAGAAAAATCTAGCGAACTGGAGATTTATCTGAATGAGCAGCGTTCTGATCTTGCTGTTCTTCAGATGCTTGTCCAAATACTACTGACGCGAATGCTCGGTACATTGCCTCTACGGGCGAAGTTGGAGGCAGTAGAGGAAATGGAAGGCATAATGGAGACCGTCCTAAGTAAGTCCACCACGAATCCAGATGCCGAGCGAAACAGGCAGATGACAATTGCCCGCGCCGAGAAGTTTTTCGTTGGCCTTCGAAAGGGGAATGGTCTCCCAGCAAAAAATAAGGCCGCATCCAGAACGACAAATTGAGATGATCTGAGCGGGCCATAGTGACAAAGCGCCTCCTTGCGCGTAAAAGAGTTACGCGCGAAGGCAATTCGCACTTGGCTACCCGCCGCCCCTGATGCCAGTCAGCGGGCGGCTTTCATTTTAGCAGACACCTGAAGCGCACACGTTGAACTGGTCGATGCTGCTGTTCAACTTACGTGTTACGTCGTCTTCCTCGTCACGTAAACACTGCACGTATTGTTTTACACGATTTTGATACTCGATCATCTCCAGGCGACAGAGATCAAAATCCGTTTTGTCGCCCCCTGTCATGAGAGATACGCATTGGGGGTCCTCGGGTCGGCTACAAAACAGCTGCGCCTTGGCCGGCATGGAGACAAGTGCCACCATCATTGCCGCCGCTAAAAGCCATCGCCTGATGGCTCTCCTTAACATGGCGTTTCCTATTTCTTTTTGCGTTTCTTCCGTTGCGGCTTGAACCGCTTCGGAGTCACACTTCCCTTGTGCAGCGGGCCAGCAAGCCGCGCGCCGCGTAATGCGGCCTCAAAACGCTTTCGTGTTTCCTTCTCCGAGTAGGTTTCCTCTTCGGGCATTGAATCGTGCTCCATGGCTGACGACAAATCTACAGCCGCCTAGGACGTGCTTAAAGCCCTAACTCGCGTGGGCGACGATAGACTAGTTCCTACGGTTACCCTCCATATTGCAGTAGGCGCGGGGATTACGGCTTGGACCGAAATGGAAAGCAGCCTAGTTCATCTCGCCGCTATTTTGTTGGGAGCCACGTCGGCCAAAACCGGAGTCGTTTTATATTCGATCCAGAATTTTCACACGTGGCTGTCTGTGATCGATGAACTATTTGACCTGAATCCAGCGCTTCGGAAAGCGCGCCCGAAATGGACAAAAATCGCCGCGCGGCTACGGGCCTTAAACGACACACGCGTCCGACTTGCACATCATACGGCTGTAATCCGAAATAAAGACGATCCTACGACATTGCGAGCCGCCCGTTACGATTTGCGAATGAAGTCAAAGAAATATGGACCCCTCACTCCTTCCGATATTGTCCGCTTCGTACACGCCGTCATGGCTATGGCTGACACTATCCTCGACCTTGTGGAGGACTTGATCGCGCTAGACTTATCGCTCGAAATATCTCGTTGACCAGCAGGCGATCCGCTTCGAGCGGATGCTCTACGGCACCGCTGGAACGCAGAACTTCTAGGCCCACTTCGGTCATCTGAGCCGTTATTCGAACTTTGGGCGCGCCAGATTTTCGGGTCTCTTGCATGTTGCACCTGAAAATCGGCTAGACACTAGCCCTGGGGGTTGTGGTGTCAAGCCGATAATGATGAAGTTTGCAACGCTACGCCGCGTTTCAGCGCGCGCCGGCGCCCGGATGGCCCGATCTGTCGACACCGTCTTGTCACCCGGCGTTTGAATCTACATGATGGCAAGAACCTGCCGTAAGTGCGGGGCTGGGCGAGGGGCTGATGAACGACCTGATCGAGCGTCTCGTCGCCGATGCCGGGATAGACCGCGCGGCCGCGGAAAAAGCCGTCGGCATCATTCTCGACTTCTTGGTCAAGGAAGGGCCAGCCGACAAAGTGCAACCGCTCTTGGCCAAGCTCCCCGGAGCCGAAGCCTTGATGCAGAAAGCCGCCGGCGAAAGCGGCGGCCTTGGTGGATTGATGGGCGGCGCCATGGGTGGGGTCATGGGCGCCGGCATGCGGATGATGTCGGCGGGTTTGAGCATGGGGCAGGTGCAAAGCGTTACCCGGGCGGTCATCGCTTACACGCGTGAGAAGGCTGGCGAGGATGCAGTCGGCGAAATCGTCGCCGCAATCCCCGGACTGGCGCAGTTTGTATGACTGGGAAGACATTTGCGGGACTATATAGTGCGGCGGGAGGCATCGATGGCGTATCCCATTACCGAAATTCAGGGGATCGGAACCGATATTGCCGCGATCCTCAAGTCGGGAGGGATTCGCACCACGGTCAGCTTGCTGCGCTCCGCCAAAACGCCAAAGCAGCGACTTAAGCTCGCGATGAAGACGGGGGCGCCGGAGAAAAACGTCCTCGGCTGGGTGACCGCCGCCGATCGCATGCGCATCAGGGGCGTCGGTTGGGAATATGCCGAGCTGTTGCGCGTCGCCGGCGTGCGGACCGTCAACGAACTGCGGTTCCGCAATCCGCAGCGGCTCGCGCTCGCCATGAGGGAAGCCAACACCAAGCGCAAATTGGTGCGCGTTTTGCCGTCGGTGCACACGGTGACCCGCTGGATCGAGGACGCCAAGGCGTTGCCGCCCGTCATCCGCTATTGAAGTTCGCCACGTTCGCGCCACTGCAGCCGCCGCAACGGGCAACGCCCGCGGCTTGACTCGACCTCACTGACCGCGCAAAGCGACGGCTAAAATACGGCCTGGGATGACCTGAAGAATGGCCAAAACAGCGGCCACAAGCGTGAGCGGACGCGCCTTTTCCGCGCCAGGCACCGCCCGCGCCGACAGCGTGCTGGCGCAGCTTTTGGCCAAAGCGCGGCCGCTGGTCATGGGCGTGCTCAATGTCACGCCGGACTCGTTTTCCGACGGCGGCCTTTTTCTGCAGCCGGCGGCGGCGATCGAGCACGCCCGGCGGCTTGCCGCCGAGGGCGCGGACATTATCGATATCGGCGCCGAGTTCCACGCGGCCCTATGGCGGCGCGCGCTCGGTATCGCTCGAAGAAGAGCGCGAGCGGCTCGAGCCGATCCTGTCGGCGGTCGCCACCATCGGCGTTCCGGTCTCGATCGACACCGTCAAAGCCGGCGTGGCGGCCTGGGCGCTGGAGGCCGGCGCGGCCATCGTCAACGACGTCTGGGGCCTGCAGCGCGACGCCGGCATGGCGCGCGTCGTCGCCGAGCACGGCGCGCCCGTCGTCATCATGCACAACCGCGAGACCGCCGATCCGGCCATCGACATTATCGCCGAGGTCGATGAGTTCTTCTCGCGATCCCTCGAAATCGCCTGGCGCGCCGGCATTGCGCGCGAGGCGATCGTGCTCGATCCCGGCATCGGCTTCGGCAAGACGCCGCAACAGAGCGTGACTTGCATCGCCAAGCTCGACAGGTTTCGCAGCTTCGGCCTACCGCTCCTGGTCGGCGCTTCGCGCAAGCGTTTCATAAATTCAATCGCGCCCTCCGAGCCGATGGAGCGGCTCGGCGGCTCGCTCGCGGCGCATCTGCTCGCCGTCGAGCATGGCGCCGCCATTATCCGGGCGCACGATGTCGCGCCGACGGTGCAGGCGCTCGCCGTTGCCGCCGCGATCAGACGCGCGCGATGAGCGGCGCAGTCTTCATCACGGGGCTCGCGCTGCACGCCTATCACGGCGTCATGCAGCACGAAGCCAAGGTCGGTCAGACGTTTCGGCTCGATCTCGTCCTTGCTATCGACCTTGCCGACGCCTCGCACAGCGACAAGCTCAAGGACACGGTGTCCTACGACACGGTGGTGGAAACGGCGACCGAGGCGTTCTGCGCGCGCCGCTACCGGCTGGTCGAGGCCGCCGCCGGCGCCGTCGCCGAAGCGGTGCTGGCGCGCTGCCCGCCGGTCAGCGGCGTTCGCGTCACCGTACACAAGCCGCACGCGCCGATCGCCGCAACCTTCGACGACGTCGGCGTGACGATCGAGCGCGCGCGTGATCGCAAACCTGGCTGAAGCTTTGGCTGAAGCGTTGCTGGCGCTCGGCGGCAATGTCGGCGACGTGCGGTCGACCTTCGATCGGGCGGTGGCAATGCTGTGCGACGGTTCCGTGGTGCGGCTTAAGGCGCGTTCGTCGGATTACCGAACGCCGCCGTGGGGCGTCACCGACCAGCCGCCCTTCGTCAATGCCGTCATCGCCGTCGCCACCTCGCTCACGCCGCGCGACTTGTTCGCCCGCGCCATAGCGGTGGAACGGGCGCTCGGGCGCGACCGTCGACATGAGCGCCACTGGGGACCGCGCGCCATCGACCTCGACCTGCTCGCCTACGACGATGTCGTCTTGAACGACGTCGACCTAACGCTGCCGCATCCGCGTCTGTTCGAGCGTGCCTTCGTGCTCCTGCCGCTGGCCGAGATCGCGCCCGATCGCCTGATCGCCGGTATGCGCGTGGGCGATACCCTGGCGCGCGTGGACGCAAGCGGCATCGAGAAACTGGCGCCGCGCTAGACTCCCTCGCCCCGCCATCGGAGAAAGCGAGTAACGGCGGCACGCCGCTTGCACGGCCAAACGGCATGGCCCGCCGGGCTTAAGCGTGGCATTTTGCGCCGATGACGGACCCCGAAACCTTCTCGCTTGCCGGCAATTTCCCCGCGGCCAGGCAGGATGACTGGCGCCGGCTGGTCGATGCCGCGCTCAAGGGCGCCCCGTTTTCGCGTCTGGAAAGCCGGACTTATGACGGCCTGACCATAGAGCCGCTCTATGAACGCGCCCCCGCCGCGCACCTCGTCACCGGCCGTGCCCCGGGCTCGGCCTGGACCGTCATGCAGCGCGTCGACCATCCCGATCCGGCCGCCGCCAATGCGCAGGCGCACGACGATTTGGCCAATGGCGCGACCGGACTGGCGCTGGTCTTCGCCGGCTCGGTCAGCGCCAATGGTTTCGGCCTTGACGCATCGCCGGCGGCGCTGGCCCGCGTGCTCGACGGCATCGACTTTGCTGGCGCGGCGATCGATCTCAATCTCAGTCCGCCGACACGACATGTGGTCCGCGACATCGCGGCTTTAGTGAAAAGCCGCGGCGTCGCGCCGGCCGCGGTCGAGCTGCGTTTCAGCATTAATCCGATTGGCGGCTTTGCCGCGTCCGGCAAGAGCGCGCGCAGCTGGAACGAGCTCGCGGCTTCCCTTGCCGCGATGGTCGGCGAACTTGCCGGCGCCGGGTTCCGCGGACCGTTTGCTGTTGCCGATGGACGGATTATCCACAATGCCGGCGGCTCGGAGGCGCAGGAGCTTGCCTTCGCGCTGGCGAGCGCCGTCGCCTATCTGCGCGCGCTTGAAGGAAACGGCATGGCGCTCGAAGCGGCGCGCGATGCGATCTATTTCCGGCTGACGGCGGATGCCGATCAGTTTCTCACCATGGCAAAATTCCGCGCGGCGCGAAAATTGTGGGCGCGCATCGAGGCGGCCTGCGGGCTCGCGCCAAACCCGGTCGTGATAGCGGCCGAAACCGCCTGGCGGATGATGACCCGCCGCGACGCTTACGTGAACATGCTGCGCGCGACCATCGCCGTTGCCGCCGCAGGCCTTGGCGGCGCCGACGCCATCACCGTGCTGCCTTTTACGGCGCCGCTCGGGCTATCGGATGCGTTCGCGCGGCGCATCGCGCGCAATACTCAGCTTATCCTGTTGGCGGAATCGAACCTGGCGCGGGTCGCCGATCCGGCCGCCGGCTCCGGCGCGGTCGAGGCGCTCACCCAACAGCTCTGTGCCGCCGCCTGGTCGGTCTTCCAAGCGATCGAAAAAGCCGGCGGCGCGTGGGCGGCGCTGGAACAAGGCATGATCCAGCGCGACGTCGCCGCGGTGCGCGCCGAGCGGCAAAACGCCGTTGCCCGCGGCAAGGACGTCTTGACGGGAACGAATGCATTCCCCGACTTGCATGAAACCCCGCCCGCGGTTGTCGCGCTCGCGCCGCTTGAGCCGCCGCCGGCAAGCGCCACGGCAGCGACCGCCGACGCGCTGCCGCGCATCCGGCTTGCCGAACCGTTCGAGCAATTGCGCGATGCGTCCGATAAAATTCTCGCCGGCACCGGTGCCCGGCCGAAAGTATTCCTAGCCACTCTCGGCACGCCCGCGCAATTCACGCCACGCGCGTCTTTCGCCAGGAATTTTTTCGAAGCCGGCGGCATCGAGGCGCTCAGCGGTTCTCCGGCCGACTACAAGTCCTCCGGCGCGGCGCTCGCCTGTCTATGCTCGTCGGACAAAGCCTATGAGAAAGACGCAGCCGCCGCGGCGGCGGCGCTCAAAGCGGCCGGCGCGCGTCACATTTATCTTGCCGGGCGGCCGGGCGAGCGCGAAGCCGCGTTGCGGGCGGCGGGCATGCAATCGTTCATTTACGAGGGCTGCGACGTACTAGCGACACTGCGCGCCGCTTACGATATTCTTGGCTAGCTGAGAACGGGTCACCGGATGAGCCGCATCCCGAATTTTTCGCAGGTTCAATTCGCCGACGTGCCGTCGGCTCCGCCGGCACCGGGCGCGCCCTGGCTCACCCCCGAAGGCGTCGCGGTCAAAAGCGCCTATGGCGCCGCCGATCTCGACGGCCTCGCCGGTCTCGATTGCTATCCCGGCATCGCGCCCTATCTGCGCGGCCCCTACCCGACCATGTACGTCACCCAGCCGTGGACGATCCGGCAATATGCCGGCTTCTCGACGGCGGAGGATTCCAACGCCTTCTACCGGCGCAATCTCGCGGCCGGCCAGAAGGGGCTCTCGATCGCCTTCGATCTCGCCACCCATCGCGGCTACGACTCCGATCATCCGCGCGTTGCGGGCGACGTCGGCATGGCCGGAGTGGCGATCGATTCGATCTACGACATGCGCACGCTGTTTGCCGGCATCCCGCTCGATCGGATGTCGGTATCGATGACCATGAACGGCGCGGTCTTGCCGGTGCTCGCGCTCTATATCGTGGCCGCCGAAGAGCAGGGCGTGCCGCCGGAAAAACTCGCCGGCACCATCCAGAACGACATCCTCAAAGAGTTCATGGTGCGCAACACCTATATCTATCCGCCGAAACCGTCGCTGCGCATCATCTCCGACATCTTTTCCTACACTTCGGCGCATATGCCGAAGTTCAATTCGATCTCGATCTCCGGCTATCACATGCAGGAGGCGGGAGCGACGGCGGACCTCGAACTCGCTTACACGCTCGCCGACGGCGTCGAATATGTCCGCGCCGGGCTGGCGGCGAACCTGGCGGTCGACCGTTTCGCGCCGAGGCTGTCGTTCTTCTTCGGCATCGGCATGAATTTTTTCATGGAGGTGGCGAAGCTGCGCGCCGCGCGCGTCTTATGGGCGAAGCTGATGCAGCAGTTCGATCCGCACGACGCGCATTCGCTGTCGCTGCGCACGCACTGCCAGACCTCCGGCTGGTCGCTCGCCGCCCAGGACGTGTTCAACAACGTCGCGCGCACGGCCATCGAGGCGATGGCGGCGACGCAAGGGCAGACCCAGTCGCTGCACACCAATGCGCTCGACGAGGCGCTCGCTTTGCCGACCGATTTTTCCGCCCGCATCGCCCGCAACACGCAGATCGTGCTGGCGCAGGAGAGCGGCTTAACGCGCGTCATCGATCCGTGGGGCGGCTCGTTCTATGTCGAACGACTCACTTACGATCTCGCCGCCAAGGCTTTCGGCCACATCAGCGAGGTGGAGGAGCTTGGCGGCATGACGCGCGCCATCGAGGCCGGGCTGCCGAAGTTGCGCATCGAAGAGGCCGCCGCGCGCACCCAGGCGCGCGTCGATTCCGGCGCGCAGGCGGTGATCGGCGTCAACGAGTTCCGGCTGCGCGACGAGGCCCCGATCGACGTGCTCAAGGTCGACAATGCGGCGGTGCGGCAATTGCAGATCGACAAGCTTGCGCGGCTCAAGCGCGAGCGCGATCCGCAAGCGCTCGCCGAAGCGCTCGAAGCGCTGACGCGCAGCGCCGCCGGCGGCAACGGCAATCTGTTGGCGCTCGCCATCGACGCCGCGCGCGCCAAGGCCACGGTCGGGGAGATTTCAGCGGCGCTGGAGAAGGTCTTCGGTCGCCACCAGGCGGAGATCAAGGCGATCTCCGGCGTCTATAGGCGGGAGGTCGGCATGGCGGACGCCGTCGAACGGGTACTGAAACGCGTGGCCGAATTCGAGGACAACGAAGGGCGCCGCCCGCGCATCCTCGTCGCCAAGATCGGCCAGGACGGCCACGACCGCGGCCAGAAAGTGATCGCCACGGCCTTTGCCGATCTCGGCTTCGACGTCGATATCGGCGCGTTGTTCGCAACGCCCGCGGAAGCCGCGCGCCAGGCGGTCGAAAACGACGTGCATATCCTCGGCGTGTCCTCGCTCGCCGCCGCGCATTTGATGTTGGTGCCGGAGCTCAAAGCCGAGCTTGCGAAGCTCGGCCGGCCCGACATTATGATCGTGGTCGGCGGCGTGGTGCCGCCGCAGGACTATGACGCGCTCAAAGCCGCCGGCGCCGAAGCGATCTTTCCGCCCGGCACGGTGATCGCCGACGCCGCCGAAAAGCTCGTCATGACGCTCAACCGCCGGCTCGGCCATTCAAAGGCGGCCGCGGAGTAAACCTGACGCTCACTCCGCCTGCGCCTCGTGCGGGTTTACGTCCGGCGTGGCGACCGGCGTCGCCCGCGGCGGCGCGCGGCCGAGCGAATTCATAAACGCGCGAAATTTGGCATTGGCTTTGAGTGCGTCGCGGCCGGCCGCGATCAGCATATCGATCTGGTCCGGCGGCAGCTTAAGGCGCGTCTCGACGGCGTTGAGCGCCGCTGAACGCTGCGGGCCCAGATCATCGAAAGTGATGCGGCTGATGAAGAACTGCACGTCGCGGCAATTCCAGCCTGGCGGCGCGCCGAAGCGGCGGCGGTCGGCTTCGGAAAGTCCGCACCGCCAGCGCACCAGTTCATTCTTCCAGTCGTTCATAGTGCCGTCGAAGGCCGAATAGCTGCCGATGGCGCCGGAATCGGTCGCGGTGTCCGACGTCGCCATAATCAGATCGACGCCCGACGGGCCGGGAACGGTCTGCGCCCAGTTGCCCGACGGCGCCCGGCCGGAATCGACGACGATGAACAAAAAGCGCCGCAGCTTGACCGCTTCCTGCGGCGCCAGCGGACCGAACGGCGAGTTCGGAGGCAAGCCGCGCAATGGTGAAGCCGGCGAGCCCGTAATTGTCGACCAGCCCGCCGTCGAGGAGCTTGACGTATTTGATGGTGCCGGAGCGATAGCTCTGGAGCGCATCGGCATAAGCCTTGATCAGCGGCGCGGCAGTGGGGTCGTTGCGTACGCGCTCGACCCAGCTCGGCAGCGGAATCGGGCAATTGCCGTCGAAATTCTGGATGACGACCGGCGCGAACACGACTGGCACCGCCGCGGAAGCCGCCACCCCGAGCGAGACCGGATAATTGGCGAGATCGCTGCACAGCGCGGAGAACGTCACCGGCGCAAAGATGAAAGCGGTGCGGTTATAGATGTCGGAGGCGTTGATCCACACCCGCGGCCGCGGCCGGCTGAGCAGATCGCGGAAAGTCGCGTGATTGTACAGATGGGCGTCGAGCCAGACCGGGAAAGCGGTTGAGTCGTTGACGCCGCCTTGCAGTCCGCGCGCGATATTGCCGAGACTCAAATTGGTTTGCAGCGCCTCCTCGGCGTTGACGTCAAGAAAGCGCTGCTTGAAATCGGTGATCGCCGCGGGGCCGCGCAGTCCGTAATAGGCGGCAAGGATCGAGCCGCCGGAGACGCCGGACAGAAAGTCGAGCCGGTCGAGCAGCGACACCGCCCCGCTGCGGGTCGGCACCGGCGTTTCGTTGAAGCCGGTGAGCACGCCATAAGAGAACGCCGCCGCGCGCATGCCGCCGCCGGAGAACGACATCGCCACGACCATGTCGTCGTAATTGGTCTGGGGATTAAGTTCGGCTTCGAGCTGCGCGGGATTGGCGGCGAGCGGCTGATTGACCGGATCGTTGTGGATGGCCGTACAGCCGACAACCAGGGCGGCACAGGCAATGACACGCCCCGCGCGGAACGCACGCTGGAACCAAGCCCCGAACATCGCCAAAATCTTATTGGCGCCCCCTCCCGCCCCGTCAAGGAAACCCAAGCCGAAGCGAAAAGTAAGACTTCTTTAAGGTTAATTAGAAAGCTGACCGCCGAGGATCGCGAGCGGCTCGGCTTCGCTCGCTTTCGGGCCCAAAACGCGCAGCCGAGGGCGCGGCGGTCGCCGCACAAAATAGCGCGCTTTGAGTTTCCTCGGCGATTCAAGAACTTACAACGGGCGGGCGGGCCGGACCGCGGTGAAAGTGCCGAAATTGCGGGCCATCTCACTCAGAATCAGCGGAAAAGCCGCGTCATTGCGTGACACTAGCGTGACGGCGCAGCTTGGCCAGCCTCTCCGCCGGCCCGTCGGAGTGGAAATGCGGTCCCAACCGAGCGCTCGACGAACACACCGAAGTTGGGTTGCCAACAGTAAAATTCCCGGCGCGGTGGCGAGGGCCTTCCGGAATTCACTACGAATCTCCGATACTTGCGCATCCCGCCAGATTCGTCCCCGCAATCCCCACATTTAGTGGTTGATTCAGATTTTCATACTAAGTCTTGACTGGCGCGATCGGCTTGGCCTAGCCTCATCAAGTTCGGCGCGTGGGTAACGAAGTCCGCCGGGCTCTCCAAAAAGGGTTTGCGGGAGTGCTCCGTGCCGCCGCGGCGCGAGCGTGGATTTTTGCGCCCTGAGGGGACCCGAAGGGCTTCGAGCGAGGTCGCGGCCAAAAACAGTATCCGGCGCAATAGCCGGTCGGCGTGGGTGGCAGACAGAAACGGGCGTGGGGCTAGACGCGGCGAAGCACGTTTCATCGCGTCGCGAGGAAACTGTCGGCGGCCTATATTGAGCGAGTAGGCCATCGACACGGGAACACCAAGATTTAAGGGGCAGAGAATGCGGATCGAGCGGCGCTACACCAAAGCGGGACAATCGCCCTACGCGGACATCGTCTTCCGTCTCACCACGAGCGAGATCCGCAATCCGGACGGCTCCGTCGTCTTCCATGCCGAGGATGTCGAAGTGCCGGAGCAATGGTCGCAAGTCGCCTCCGACGTGCTGGCGCAAAAGTATTTCCGCAAAGCCGGCGTGCCGTCGCGCCTGAAGAAGGTCGAGGAGGAAAGCGTTCCGTCCTGGCTGTGGCGCAGCACGGCCGATGCGGACGCGCTCAAGCAACTGCCCGAAGCCGAACGCTTCACCGGCGAAGTTTCCTGCAAGCAGGTGTTCGACCGGCTGGCCGGGACCTGGACCTATTGGGGCTGGAAGGGCGGCTATTTCACCTCCGAGAACGACGCGCAGGCGTTCTTCGACGAGCATCGCTACATGCTGGCGATGCAAATGGCGGCGCCGAACTCGCCGCAATGGTTCAACACCGGCTTGCACTGGGCCTATGGCATCGACGGCCCGAGCCAGGGGCATTTCTACGTCGATTACAAGACCGGCGAGCTGGTGCAATCCGCCACCGCCTACGAGCATCCGCAGCCGCACGCCTGCTTCATCCAGTCGATCGCCGACGACCTCGTCAACGAGGGCGGGATTATGGATTTGTGGGTGCGCGAAGCGCGCCTGTTCAAATACGGTTCCGGCACCGGCTCGAATTTCTCGAAATTGCGCGGCGAGGGCGAAAAACTGTCCGGCGGCGGCAAATCGTCGGGCTTGATGAGCTTTCTGAAAATCGGCGACCGCGCCGCGGGCGCCATCAAGTCGGGCGGCACTACGCGCCGCGCCGCCAAGATGGTCATTCTCGACGCCGACCATCCCGACATCGAGCAGTTCATCAACTGGAAGGTGCTCGAGGAGCAAAAGGTCGCCAATCTCGTCACCGGCTCCAAGATTAACCAGCGCCATCTGCGCGCGATCTTCAAGGCCTGCGTCAACTGCGAGGGCTCGGGTGACGATTGCTTCGATCCCGAAAAGAATCCGGTGCTGCGCCGCGAGATCAAGGCGGCGCGCAAGAACCACGTGCCGGACAATTACATCCGCCGCGTCATCCAGTTCGCCAAGCAGGGCTATACCGACATCAACTTCCCGACCTACGACACCGATTGGGACTCGGAAGCCTATCTCACGGTCTCGGGCCAGAATTCCAACAACACCGTGCGGGTCGCCGACGAGTTCCTCAAAGCCGTCGAGGCCGACCGCGACTGGGATCTGTTCTGGCGCACCAAGCCCGGAAAGATTTCCAAGACGGTGAAAGCGCGTGAGCTGTGGGAAAAGATCGGTTACGCCGCCTGGGCCAGCGCCGATCCCGGCCTGCAATTCCACACCACCATCAACGACTGGCACACTTGCGCGGCGTCGGGGCCGATCATCGCGTCCAATCCGTGCTCCGAATACATGTTCCTCGACGACACCGCGTGCAATCTCGCCTCGTTGAACCTGCTGGCGTTCCACACGCCTGCGCCGCCCGCCGCCGCAACCGGCGAACGGCTGGGGCGGGAGCTCTATGACGTCGAAGGTTACGAACACGCGGTGCGGCTGTGGACCATCGTGCTCGAAATCTCGGTGCTGATGGCGCAGTTCCCCTCGCGCGAGATCGCGCAGCGCAGCTTCGATTTCCGCACGCTCGGGCTGGGCTATGCCAATGTCGGCGGGCTTTTGATGTCGTCGGGTATCCCTTACGATTCCGAGGCCGGCCGCGCCATCTGCGGATCGCTCACCGCGATCATGACCGGGATCTGCTACGCCACCTCGGCCGAAATGGCCGCCGAGCTCGGCGCCTTCCCGCGCTTTGCCGAGAACCGCGAGGCGATGCTGCGGGTGATGCGCAATCATCGCCGCGCCGCTTACGGCGAGCGCACCGGCTACGAGAACATGGCAACGCCCCCGGTGCCGCTCGACCACAAGGCCTGTCCGGACCAGCGACTCGCGGAGCACGCCAAACTTGCCTGGGATCGCGCGCTCGCGCTCGGCGAGGCGCACGGCTACCGCAACGCGCAGGCCACCGTGGTGGCGCCGACCGGCACCATCGGCCTGGTCATGGATTGCGACACCACCGGCATCGAGCCCGATTTCGCGCTGGTGAAGTTCAAGAAGCTCGCCGGCGGCGGCTACTTCAAGATCATCAACCGCGCGGTGCCGGAAGCCTTGCGCGTGCTCGGCTATAGCGAAAGCGAGATCGCCGAGATCATCGCCTATGCCGTCGGGCGCGGCTCGCTCGCCGACGCGCCCGCGATCAACCCCACGACGCTCAAGGCCAAGGGCTTTACGGCGGAAGCGATCGAGAAGGCGGAAAAGGCGCTGCCGACCGCTTTCGACATCAAATTCGTCTTCAACAAGTGGACGCTGGGCGCCGAATTCCTGCGCGATGCGCTCGGCGTCGCGGCGGACGATCTCGCCGCGGCCAATTTCGACCTGTTGTCGCATCTCGGCTTTTCCAAGCGCGAGATCGAGGCGGCCAACATCCATGTCTGCGGCGCCATGACGGTGGAAGGCGCGCCGTATCTCAAGCCCGAGCATTATGCGGTGTTCGACTGCGCCAATCCGTGCGGCCGCACCGGCAAGCGCTATCTCTCGGTCGACAGCCACATCCGCATGCTGGCGGCGGCGCAGCCGTTCATTTCCGGCGCCATTTCCAAGACCATCAACATGCCGAACGAAGCCACCGTCGCGGACTGCAAGGCGGCCTATATCCTGTCGTGGAAGCTCGGCCTCAAAGCCAACGCGCTCTACCGCGACGGCTCGAAACTCTCCCAGCCCTTACAAAGCCAGCTCATCGCCGACGAGGACGACGACGAGGACGTCATCGAGGCCTTCATAGAAAAGCCCGCCGCCGCGCGCGCCGCGGGGCTCGCCGAGAAGATCGTCGAGAAGGTCGTCGAGCGCATCGTGATCATGCGCGAGCGCGAACGCATGCCCGACCGGCGCAAGGGTTACACGCAAAAAGCCGTGGTCGGCGGACATAAAGTCTATCTGCGCACCGGCGAATACGACGACGGCCGGATCGGCGAGATTTTCATCGACATGCACAAAGAGGGCGCGGCGCTGCGCTCGCTCCTCAATAATTTCGCCATCGCGGTTTCGCTCGGCCTGCAATACGGCGTGCCGCTCGACGAATATGTCGATGCCTTCACGTTTACCCGCTTCGAGCCGTCCGGCCCGGTGCAGGGCAACGACTCGATCAAATACGCCACTTCGATCTTGGATTACGTGTTCCGCGAGCTCGCGGTGAGCTATCTGTCGCGGTTCGATCTCGCCCATGTCGAGCCGACCGAGGGCGGCTTCGACGCCCTCGGTAAGGGCGTCGAGGAAGGCCGTCCGTCGCCCGATACGCGCTACGTGTCGAAGGGGCTCACCCGCTCGCGCACCGACCGGCTCAAAATCATGCCCGGCGGCGGCGGCGACGTATCTTCACCCTCCCCTGCAGGGGGAGGGTCGTCCTCCGAAGCTCGCGGAGCGAGCGAAGGTGGACGGGGTGGGGTGAGTGGCAAAGTCACCGCGCTCGCCACTTCCGGCCCGCGCGCGGAATTCGCCGGCTCCGCCGCGCTCAAGACGGAGCCCGAGCAAAAACTCTCGCCGGCGCAAGCGCTCGAGCAGGTCAACCGCACCGACGCCCGCGCCCATGCGCGCCAAGCCGCGGCGGAGAAACGCGCCGAAGCCAGAGCCAAAGGCTACGACGGCGAAGCCTGCGGCGAATGCGGGAATTTTACTCTGGTGCGCAACGGCACGTGTTTGAAGTGCGATACGTGCGGGGGCACTACCGGCTGCTCGTAAGAGTAGCCGGCAGGCGAGGCTGTCGCGGTTCCGTGGTTAGGCAGGAGTAATACAATGTCTGCCGATTACCTCGTCAAAGAAAGATCGAATGAAGAATGCATCGCTTTCGCCAAGCACGCGCGTGCTTGGTTCGGCCAAGGCGACGCGCAGTACCTAGACGTCTGCGAATGCCTGACGAAAGGCGAGATTTGGACGGTCTATGGAGTTAGACGCCTCGTTCTTGAAATCAAGCCGGACGGAGAAATGGGGAAAGACGACGCCGTCACGACCTGCGCTGCTGGTACCGTCACCATAACGGTCAAGCAATCATGTTGGGATGGAGCAAAGCGAAGGCGAGTTCGGCCCCGGCAAACTTTGGCGCATGAATTCGGTCACGCGGTCCAAGGACATGCTGAAATGCGTGCTGACACGCCGATGGCCCGAAGACAAGGTGCAGCGGGAAAATACATTGCGCCAAAGGATCGACCATCCACATACAGATCGGCGGAAGGTCTGCCCGCGTCGAAATCGGCTGAGCATCAGGCGAAGGTCTTCGCACCCGCCTTCCTGATAAACGATAAAATTGCCGAAACGCTCTCGAGTGCCAAGCAAATTGCACTTGCGTTCGGAATTAGCCTGGAGTCGGCAGAAATCTATTTTCAGCAACTTACAAAACGCCGAAGCAGGAAAAAAAGCGCCGAACGCGTGCGACAAATGGCGGACGAAACTATCGCCGTTCTTTCTGGTCGCCGACCGGCCCCGGTAAGATACATGCCCGACCCGTGCCGAATTTGCGGCGAGCAGAAAATACTTCCGAGTAACTTGGGATTCGAGTGTCGAAACTGCGGGAAAGTTTACGATCATCAAGACGGCGACGCCATCGCTTTTTAGCAAGTGTAGCTGGATGAGTGAAACGAAATACGGGGCAAGCATCGCGGCCCTAGAAGACTTTCTCTCTCCAAAGAAGATATATATTTTGAAATGACGCTTTATGTCGGTTCCTCGCCTCGTCGAGCATCGACACAATCTCGTTTTCCTTTATTTCTTCCTTGTCGAGATTGAGATAGATCACAAGCGTCGGCTTCGGCTTATAATGTTTGCCGGCCTTTTTTTGAATTACTCGTTCGACCTCTTTCGAGATCACATTCACACCTTCCGAATCATCCGAGGTGGCCTGCACCCGGTTCCGAAGACACCGAGTTAGGTGTTTTTATGGGACCGGAGGTGAGTCATGGAAAGGCGGAAGTTTACACGCGAGTTCAAGCTTGAGGCTGTGCGGCTGATCAACGAGCGGGGCGTGTCGTATGCCCAGGCCTCGCAGGATCTTAGTGTGCATCAGTCACAGTTGCGCAGTTGGGTGAAGGCGCAAGCGGACGATCCGCAGCATGCGTTTCCCGGCCAAGGTCAGATGAAGCCGGAGCAGGCTGAGATCGCGCAGCTCAAGCGCGAGGTGATCAGGCTGAAGGCTGAGCGCGACATCCTAAAAAAAGCCGCGGCCTACTTCGCGAAGGAATCGACGTGAAGTTCGCCTTCATCGCGAAGCACCGGGGGATCTGGCCGGCGGATTGGTTGTGCGGGGCGCTCGGTGTCTCGCGGGGTGGGTTCTATGCCTGGCTGACACGACCGCGCAGTCAGCGCAGCCGGAGCGATGAGGAGTTGGGCGCCAAGGTTCGCGCAAGCTTCCTCGCCAGCGATCGAACCTATGGCGCCAGGCGGGTGTGGCACGACATGCTTGCGGAGGGCGTATCATGTGGCCTGCACCGGATCGAGCGATTGATGCGGCTACAGGCTCTCAAAGCCCGTCCGCGCCGGCGTCGACTGCCGCCCGATCTGGGTGAGCGGCAGGTCGCCGCCGTCGCTCCCAACGTGCTCAACCGCACCTTCGAAGCGCCCGCTCCCAACCGCAAATGGATCGCTGACTTCACTTATGTCTGGACAGCGGAAGGTTGGCTCTATGTGGCTGCGGTGATCGATCTGTTCTCGCGGCGCGCGGTCGGCTGGTCGATGAGTGCTGAGATGACGGCCCAGCTCGTCACCGATGCCCTGGTGATGGCGATCTGGCGACGAGGCAAGCCCGACGCGCTACTGCATCACTCCGATCGCGGTAGCCAATACACCAGCGAGCAGTTCCAGAAGCTGATGACCGACCACGGCGTCGTCTGCTCGATGAGCCGTGCGGGCAACGTCTGGGACAATGCGGCGATGGAGAGCTTCTTCTCCTCGTTGAAGACCGAGCGCACAGCGCGCAAAACCTATCGCACGCGCGACCAAGCCAAGGCTGACGTATTCGACTACATTGAATGCTTCTATAATCCGAAGCGTCGGCATTCGACGATCGGATATCTAAGTCCCGTGGAGTTCGAGATGCAGGCGGGATTCGCTTAGGCGGGTGTCAACCAAACCGGGTGCAGGCCAAGGGGCGGGCTTTAGCGCTCCCACCGGATTTGTACTCGTCCCCGCGACGCCGTCCCTCATGGCCAGCTTCCGTCACTTCAACCTGCAAAGTCTTGTCATCTCGCGTCGTGACGAAACCATCTGGGAACTGCTCATATCCAGTCGCCAAACGCACGCTTTTCGCGCCGCCAAGTTTGACAGCAAATTCCGCTATAAACATTGCATCGAGTAAAAAGCCTAGCCGCGGCGAATTGAAAAGGTCTTCGTGCGTCATCTTCGCCGCCAACGCGTCGACCTTGTCATAGAATTCTTGCGAGGGGCACCAAATCTCAAGCTTTCCCCGCTCGATTTTCAATTCTTCGTCGGAGAGTCCATCTCTTGGAGCGGCAGTTTCTAATGTCATGTCATCAAGCTTTGGCTAATCGGTTGGGCGCAGCATCCATGCCGTTCGTGGAAAAGCTTACGTTTCCCAACATCACGTATTAGCGTCGCAACTAGGTTTGCGGAGAAAAACTGAAGCTCAATCAGTTATGGCCCACCTCGGTACTGCACTGCCCCGAAAGAACCCGTTCGTTGAGTATAAGCCATCGGTATACCTCACGAAGCGCGTAGAAGAGGCTGGCGAAATCACTGTTGCATAGCGGCAAATACGGGTACACACCAAATCGGCTCTCGGGGTGAAAGGCCTTAATTCGGTCAGCATAGAATTCCTCAAAGTAACGAGCGCCGCTCGGCTCCTCCCCGAAGACATGCTCCTCAATTAGGCGGGCTGCATCTGTTGACGCGGGATTTGCAACACCGCGCAGCCGCAATCGTCGAAGAACAAGCTGATGTGATACTTCAAGAGCAATGAACAGCGCATAGAGCGCATGGTCACCGAAAGCTCGGTGTTGCCAAAGCATCAGACCCTTAATCAAAGCGCCTAGCCCACGCATAAGTAAGTAGTCGTGGATGTCGATGGCATCATAAATGCGATGTTGCAACCAAGATGGCGGACGTTCATCGCGGTACGCGTATGAAACGCCGCCAAACGCCTTGGGTAGCGGACCATCACTCCAGAACGAACTTTTCTTGGAACTGAGTTGACGTCGCAGAATGTCACCAACCCGACTTGCGGTGCCTGACTCTGCAAGACTTGTACATTCGTCCAAAGCCAGTGACACCTGATAAGGGTAAAGTACTACCATCCCCTCATTCCAGCCGATTGGCAAAATGAGAGCTGCCATAAGGCGCAATTCCTCAACCGTCGGCTCGTCAAATTCAGAATAATAATCGCCCGAATGGGCTCTAATATCAAAATGGCAGATGCTAAATATCAGATCATCATGATTAGCATAAACCCCCGAGGGGGACACGAAATCGTCGCGCCAATAGAAACCGCAGGGTGCATACGCGCGAGCAACTGTCCCAGCCTTTAGTTCGATAAGAGACGTAGCTTCTTTCATTTTTCTTGCCAAATCGGAGAGTAGAGCCCTTGCGAAACCTATCATGCAGCTATCGAATAGACGACAGTTTCGCGGCGCCTTTCGGATGCGTTGAGCCCTCGTCCCTGATGATGGGTTTCGCTTCGCTCAACCCATCCTACTAACTGATGAATGACGAAGGCCCTTACTCGTTGTCTGTCTGATTTGCCACCGAATAGCTCAAATGGCTATCAGGATACTTCGCGATCAATTGATCAAGCTGAGGCATGAACTGTATCGACCATTGATTGCTCAATGCCCAAGTCTTTCCTTCCGAAAAGAACAAGTCACCGTCACCGACATAAAACCTCCGAAGGTCATACGCGGAACCGCTAAGAGTTTTTGTATCTGACGCCTCCTTTCGAAATTCATCTCCCGTCAATTCTCCCGGTAACCCAAGAAATTTCCGTGTCGGTAGAAATTCTTGTAACTGAGCGACAGTTTTACCATCAGCAATCAGCTTGCGAACTACATAAAGAAACAGGCTCCGCTTGTATAATTTTGGAAAAGTTATCTCACCTACCTTGAGATCGTAACGCGTCCAATCGGCACCTCCGTCTTGCGACTTTCGTTCTTCAGCAGCTTTTTTCTTTATGCGAATTTGATATTCGGCCGCCTCGGGTAGAGGCAGAACTTGTTGAATGTCGAGAAGCGTCTTTCCCATAAACTCATAAGGTATGAGGCGCACGCATCTTATATCGAGCTCCCGCTCATTGAGCCACATTACGGAGGTGGTAATTTCCTTTTTGAAATCTGCGGAGACAAGGACAATTCTAACGCCCTGAGCAAACTCGCTCGCAACAGGCTCATCCCAACCCAGAAAGCTTAGTATCGAGTTCTCCGCTTTTGAAGCATCAGAGCCAATTTTTGAGAGAAACTTTGCATGCGCAGCAACAGCTTCTGTAAATGTCATTTTACTTATCATGGCTGCATATCTTATTGCCTGCAGCTCCATATGTCCCCCGTCCTCCGTCCTTTTCAGTTCCACAACGACTAGATTGGCCTTCTTGTCGATACACAGCAGATCGATGCTTCGCCATGAACCTTCCCAATCGCTAAATTCCTCTGCCAAGACGAATGTCTCCGGCGCGATAGCCTCAATGTTTGTCCTAAGGATGCGCTGAAGATCCTCTCGTTCAGAAATATTTTTCGATGCGAATGTAATCGCCTTAAGAGGAAGCAACGCATCGTGCGTAATTTCGTGGATAGCCATCTTATTTCACCTCTACTCGGCATATTGCGGCGGATTATAGCAAGTGTAGGCCGGATTGAGTGAAACGAAATCCGGGGCAAGCCTCGACATCCGTCCCGGATTTCGCTGGCGCTCAATCCGGGCTACAATCGCGCGGCCATGGACGACTTCCCGATCGCTCCGCCCATTGTGGTCAAGGACACGCCGAAGCCGCGCCGGCTCGCAACGCTGAAAGAGGCGCGCGCTTATGTCGACGCGGCGATGCGCTTGGGCCGGCCGGCGCCGTGGCGCGAACTGTGGCACCGCCTCAAAGCGGTGACCACCGAAGACGAAGCCATCGAGGCGATCGGCGACATGCGCGAATTGCTCGCCGACGAAGATTTGCTCCTGCCGCCGGCGTGAGACCGCAGGACCTTCAACACTCCACCACCGCGATGTGTCCCTGCTTGCCGTAATCGATGAGCGCGCGACCGCGCGTGATAAGCGTCGCGCCGAGCTCGCGCGCGGTCGCGGCGAGAATGCGGTCAGTCGGGTCTTTCGGGGGCTTACCCGGCAGATAGGAAGACGCAATCAACAAATCGGGTGACATGTCCGCAAGCCGCACGCCGGGCACGTCGAACAAATTGGCGAACCAGCGCTCCGGCCTGATCAGCAATTGCAGCCGCCCGCGCGAGGCCAGCATCCCGACCTCCCAGGCGGTGATCGGCGAGACATAAGACGGAACGCCATCGCGGTGGGCGGCGCCCATCGCGTCAAGCGCGGCCTGCGAAAGCCGCGCCTTCTCGTAAATCCAAATCGCTGCGCAGGTATCCCACAACAGCGGCTGCACTTACTCTTCCTCTTCCCTTTTCTCGGGGCCGTATAGTGCAGCAAGCCGCTCCGCCCATTCCGGATCGGCGGGCTGCGTGAGATCGGTGCCTGGCATGATGCGGATGAGCCCCTGCATCGCGCCGTAAGCGGGATGAAACGGCTTCTCGCCGGCGGATTGCACCGCCTCGCTCGCCGCCTTCGCCCCGCGCACCCGGCGGAAGACAAGCTTGCGCGCCGGAATATCCACGTGCCCGCTCTCGAAGCCGGCTTCGAGCCACACTTTCGCATTCACATGGTTGTTGACGTTGTTGCTCCACCACGGCCGGTGTTTGTGCGCGGAGGCCGGCAGCTTGGCGCCAATGATCTTTTCTATTTCGCCGAATGTCATCGGCACGACATCGCGACGCTGGTGCTTGAGATAGTCGCCAAGGGCGCTGTATTTTGACATCGAATAGGTACTCCCTATAGTACCTATTTTTTGTAACTATTACTTTAGGTACTGTCAATAGCCCTCACCGGGCCGCGCTGCGGCCAAAGCCGCCACAACGACCTTGCATTGCGTGCGCAGCCGCGCCAAGCAGTCCCCTTGCCTCGTCCAATCGACCCCAAGGAGACGATAGAATGCAAATTATCCCGCGCGCGGGCGCGTTTGCCGCGCTTGCCGTCATCGTCGCAATCGTCGCATCGGCATCCGCCGGTTTCGCTCCAGCCAAGGCCCAACCCGTCATGACAACGCCAGATGGACTGAAAATCATCGACCTCAAAATCGGCACCGGCCCGTCGCCGAAAACCGGCCAGACCGTGGTCGTGCATTACACCGGCTGGCTCTACGAGAATGGCGCCAAGGGCAAGAAATTCGACTCTTCGGTCGACCGCGGCCAACCGTTCGAGTTTCCAATCGGTCAGCACCAGGTCATCCCCGGCTGGGACGAAGGCGTCGCGACCATGAAAGTCGGCGGCAAGCGCACGCTGATCATCCCGCCCGCGCTCGGCTACGGCGCGCGCGGCGCCGGCGGCGTCATTCCGCCCAACGCCACCCTGATGTTCGACGTCGAATTGCTCGGCGTCAAAGGTTAGCAAGCGCAGCCCGCATCGCGAGGCGCAATCCGGGGTCGGCGAACTAAGCGGCTACTTGCAGGGGCCGTTATGCGCTTTCTGCGCCATGGCCTTGATGCGTTCGCAATCGTCCCAGTAGGTCGTTCCGTTGCAGCCGCAGACTTGGCTGGCCTGGCTCAGCGGGCAGACGATCGGAATTTGGACGCATTTGCCCTTGGCGCCTAGCAGGTGGCACGTACCGGGTTTGAGGTCGCAGAACAGGCCGAGATCGCAGGTCCCGCCGTGAATTCCGCCGCCACACCTTCCGCCGAGGCCGACGGCGCCCGCCGCGTCGATGCGCCCCAGCAGCAGCGCGAGTGTCAACACGGCGCCAATTCCAATCGATTTCGTGAGCATGGTTTCCTCCCTCGAGCAAATTGCGCCCGGCAGGATTGCACAACCTTTGCGTTAGGGCAATATTATTGCACGCGATGTCGCGGGGCCGCGGGGCCGGGGCGCGTCTCACGCGTAAGCAAAACTTTGGTCGGAAAAATTCAGCTTCACATTGATGCAGCCTTCGTTGAGCGACCACGAATAGAGCTCGTAGCGGCGCACGCCCGAGGCATGCATCGGGTCGGCGTCGG
This sequence comes from uncultured Alphaproteobacteria bacterium, assembly GCA_963823225.1. Lineage (GTDB taxonomy): Bacteria > Pseudomonadota > Alphaproteobacteria > Rhizobiales > Xanthobacteraceae > BOG-931. Next base: position 1,897,102 of record CAWGKM010000003.1, read on the forward strand.
CGATGCGGCGCGCCTCGGCCTCGTCCTTGGCGCGGATGACGATCAGCCCGAACGCAGGCGCGGCCTCGCCGGGCTTGGTCGCCGGTCCGGCGCCGTACATGATGCCCGCCTTCTCCAACCGGATCTGATGCTCCAGATGCGCCTTGAGATGCCGGCTCACCTCTTGCGGCGGCGCTACCGGCCTGGTCAGCACCACCCAAAGCTGCTTTTTCAGCATCCGCGCATGCAACTGCTCGACGCTCAGTTCCGTTTTCTCCGCCATTTCCTTCCCCTCACCGCTAAGACGGGCTACAATATTATATTCCGTGAGGGAGACCGGCCGTGGCTCGCAGCAAAATGAACTCGCAGCAACATGCTCTATCTCATCATCGGCGCGTTGGCGATCGCGGTCGTGGTGCTCGGCTATCAGCTCTATCAGGACCGCCATCCGCCGGAGGGCGTGCACATCGAAGTCGGCCCCGGCGGGCTGTCGATCCAAGGCAAGTAGGGGAAATATTTATTTGAGCATGATCTAATCCGAAAACCGGGACCCGCTTTTCGGGATCATGCTCTACTCTTCCGGCTCCGTGGTGAAGAACAGCGGATAGCCTTTGCTCTTGCCGAGCTCGGTCGCTTCCTTGGCCTTGGTCTCGGCGACGTCGCGGGTATAAACGGCGATCACGCAGGCGCCGCGCTGGTGCGCCGTCATCATCACCCGATAGGCTTGATCGGCATTCATGCGGAACACCGCCTTGAGCACCAGCACGACGAATTCGCGCGGCGTGTAATCGTCGTTGAGCAGGATCACCTTATAAAGCGGCGGCCGCTGCGTCTTGGTGCGCACCGCGGTGCGCGGCTTGACGAGAGTTTTGGTCATGGCAGACGTGACAGCAATAGCACTGTCGCGTCGCCGGCGCGCAGGCAAAACAATATAATCGGTTCCGGCATGCGTCCCAATGCCGGCAGGACAGAGCGCCGGCTTGCGCCGGGAACCGGCCCGCCGATGTGGCGTTGACGACCGCCAAGATGCTAAGATTCCGGCCGCGAAAATCATCGCGGCAATATCATTGCGAGGCGTCGCCATGCATATTATCGGGATCGTCGTCATCGGCTTCGTCGCCGGAATCATCGCGCGGTTTTTGGCGCCCGGCGCCGAATAATCCGGCGGGCTTCATCCTGACCACGCTGCTCGGCATCGCCGGCGCGTTCCTCGCCACCTTCATCGGTCAGGCGATCGGCTGGTACCGGCCCGACCAGGGCGCGGGCTTTATCGGCGCCGTCGTCGGCGCGCTCGTCGTGCTGTTCATCTGGCACCGGCTGGTATCGGCGCGCGTTATCCCCGACCCCGGTAGCCGACGCTGGCTGTAGGCCGCAGCGCGGCGCGCCGCGGCGGGCGGCGTTCGACCACGACGGCGCGCGGCGCACCGGTGCGGCCGGCGATGGTGAAGCGGCTGACGTCCTTGCGCTGACCCAGCTTGAGGACCGCGCTCCTCGCCGCTTCGGCGGAGACTTGCATCAGCGACAGCGACGATCTCGACCTGACCGTCGACATCGTCGGCAAGCCCTTGCGCGGCGGCCACCGCGTCCTCAAGCGTCGGCGGATCGCGGCGCACCCGGCGCCGGCCGTCTTTGGTGTCCCACACCTCGCTCATGACGCACCTATTCGGTTGGCCGATTCTGCTGGCTTTGAGTTCGCATTATCAGCCATTTACCGCATTGCAGCAAGAAGATTGTGCAGTGCACTCACGACAATGTTAGGGGCGGCAAAATTATCACGCCCGCGGTGGGCAGCCGCGGGCGCGGTCGGAAAATTGCGACGGATGCCGGCTAGCGCGGGGCCATCTCGCTAAACAGCACGCCGCCTTTGCCCTTCGACGTCTTCGCCGTCTCTACCAGTGAAACGGTGACCTGCTCGGCTGTCGTGCCGGTATTCTTGACGACGGCCGCGGTGATGTCTTTGACGAGGCCGCGCTTCTGCTCGAGCGTCCGACCTTCCAAAATATAGACGACGACTTCCGGCATCGGGTTCTCCGTTGTTGCGCGCCTGCTTGACCTGGTTAACCTGGTTATAAGTCGAATGTCCGGCCAGCTACGGGCTTGCTTCAGGTTCGAGCACGTACTATCGGAAAGTTCCGGGTAGGTACAACAGGGAGCTGACAATGAAGCGTTTGGCATTTGCGGTTGGCGTATTGGCACTGAGTTTTGCCGCGTCCGTTCCGGCGCGCGCCAATTTTGCCGTCGTCAGGTTCGAGCTCGGCTATTGCCGGATCTGGTGGGACACCGGCGCCAAGCCGTGGGGCACTGGCTGGACCAAGGTCGCCGTCGCGCCGGACTTCGCGGGCGCCTGGGCTGCCCAAGACGCCGCGGTCAAAAAGGGCAAGTGCAAGTAACTCAAGCAAAGTAACTTAACCCCCCTTCGTTCAGCTTTCCTGCTGCCGCCCGCCAGCCATTGGCGGGCGGTTGCAGTCTATTTGCATAACGCGCCGCGCATCTGAAAGTCGCGTCCGGCGATTGTTCACAGATTTATCCGCACCTCTCGGTTGGTGTCGGCGCCCGCATAAGCGACTGCCTTGCGGCGGCGCCGCGCGCTGTTATTGCGCGTATGCCGGCCGCAACGCGTGGGCACGCGCCGAGATGGCATGACCGTGCTTGCCGGGAATTAAGAGCGACGACAGGCGACGCCGCCGCTACAGCCCGCGATTCGGATAATACGAGGTTCCGCTGTGGGCGCTGAACAGTCGCCGCAGCGCCGTGCCAAGGTTAGCCGGCCTGTTGTCCCACGCGTATGGGACCGCGACGTGATGCTTAGTCTTCTTCTCCGGCGGCACCGTCTCCGGAGGGATCAGCGTACCATCCGGCGCATCGGTCGGCGTCGCCTCAACCGTCGCCGGCGGGGCTTCCGACAGCGCCGCGACGCCCGGCGCTGGCTTCGACGCCAGAATCGGAGCCGCGCCGGATTTCTCCGCGGGGGCGTTGAGCACCGGCGGCTGCTGCGCGACGCTCGCCGTTGACTGCGCCGGCATCGCGGGCGGCGGCTGCGGCGCGACGCGCGCCGTTGACTGCGCCGGCATCGTGGGCGGCGGCTGCGGCACGACGCTCGCCGTTGACTGCGCCGGCACAGCCGTTGTGACGTTGACGGGCGCGACGGGTGAAGCGGCCGCCGCAGCGGTCGGCGGCACTGCCGAGACCGGCGCCGCCTGCACCGCAACCGATGTTGTGTCGGCTTCGGCCGCCGGGCGGTCGATTAGCGCCAGAACCACGCCGGCGCCGGCCGTCGCGCCGACCGCCGTAGCGACCAGCACGATACGGGCGGTGCGCAAAAAGCTCGGCGCGGGGGCGAGATAACCCCATTCCGGACTGAAATTACCGGCCGAACGCATCAAGACCTCCCAGGCAGTGCGACATCTGCCCGTGCCTAACTGCTTTAAGCCACGAATCGAACTCGAAACCGACCCGACTCGAACCGCGCGCGGTCCCGCCGTGGGGAACCCCTCGCCGCAGAGTCGGTTCCACGCCGGCAAGATATGACTTAGCGATGGTCATGGGAACCCAGCAAGACTCGCCAAAACGCGGCAAGCGGGAAAACTGGAAGCTGTTGCCAAAAGGCACCACGTGGGACTGCAAAATCGACCCGATCGCTGTGCGCAACTTGCACAACCCTCTGCGTGGAGCGGCAGCCGCGATTTCATTCTGTGCGGTCTCGTCCGCGGGCCAAGGACGCATCAAGACGCCGAGCTGAACTGCCGGCCGCCCGGTAGCACTGTACCGATGCGCTCCCCGACCGAGGCGAACACATCTCCGATCGCCGAAACCACATGGCGCGTGGCGGCGACGAGGTGGTCCTTTATGTCGAGCGTCTTGGCAAGCAGCGAATCCGGGTCGCTCGCCAGCCGCTCACCCGGCGCCAAACCATCGTCGCGATCCGGTTGCGCTTGCGCGATCACCAGCGGCGCATGCGGCGTCATCGCAAGCGCGGCGGATCGTTTGGGATGCGCAACGTCGGCTTTCGCGGCAACCGCGGCTGCGGGGCCGTGTTGGCTCGCCGTTTGCGATGCCAGCCCGGCGTCGACCAATTTGGCATCCGCCGCCGCCCTGGCGTCCGCCACCGCGCGCGCGGCGGCGGCGTCCTCGGCAATGTCCCGGCTCTTCTCGGCCGCCATCTGGGTTTGCAAATAGCTCATGATCACGGCGTGCTCGTCGCGTACCAGCGCCAGCATTTCGGCCGAGGCCGGCGCGGCCTGCTCGTCGGCCGGCCGCGGCGGCGTGTGACCGAACTGATACTGGGCGAACAGGAAGGCGCCGATTAAGCTTGCCAGCGCGCCGGGAAGAATGTCGAGCACGAACTTGCCGAGCAAGCGCGCCAACTGCGGCACCGCGGGCCGCGCAACCCAATTTCGCTCCATCATCCCGATGCCGCTCGCCTGCATGACCCGGTTCCCAATTTTTCAAACGTCTGCTTGAATTTCAAACACTCGTTCTAGGCGGCGGCGAGCCCGGAAAAAGGAATTTTTGCGGCAATCCCCCGGTTTTTGGCGCGCGTTCCCGGCGCTTTAGGCGGGCCCGCCCAAACCGCCGACGATCCAGCGGCCGATCAGCTGCGACAGCCACTCGACCGCGGCTTCGTCGATGACGAGGCCGACCGGGGGCTGGGCGAGCAGATCGCGATTGCGCAGGAACACGCTGCATTGGCCGATCAGCCAGATCGCCGCGACCGTCAGCGTGCGGTGATCCGCCCCGGGCAGGAAGCGGCGCACCAGATCGGCCGCAAGGCCCATGAACGGCGCGGCCTCCTCGCTCAGGAGGCTGCGAAACACCGCCGTCGGACGCACCGTTTCCCAGTTGAAAATCCGCATATAGCGGCTGAATTCGTCGCGCGCCATCAGCGGTCGAAGCTGGCGGCGGATGAATTCGGCCAGCGCCTGCTCGCGCGACAACGCCTTGGCCTCTTGCGCGTGCGCCAACTGATCCTCGGTCAGCGCCCGAAACGCCGTACGCAGCACCTCGCGATAAAGCCCGTCCTTGCCGTCGAAATGGTAGTTGATCGCGGCCTGGTTGACCCGCGCTCTTGGCGACGATGGCGCGAATGCTGGTGCCGTCGTAGCCGCGCTCGGCGAACAGCCGTTCGGCCGCCTTCATGATGCGTTCGCGCGTGACTTCGGAGGGTCGCGTCATTGCCGCCGGGTTCCGCCGTTTTTCAAACCCTTGTTTGAATTGCAAATAGGCGTTCGGGCCGTGCAATGCAATTGCCCTTAGTTTGTGGCAATACCGGGCCGCCTTGCGTCGTGCTGTCTACGATGCCGGGCGACCGACCGAGAGGTTCACATGAACATGCAGCGTCTGTCGTCCGACCGGATCGGACTGGCCGAAGTCGTGCCGCCGCTGTCGCGGCGCGGATTTCATGTCGCGTTCGGCCGCGGCGGCCGCGGGCTACACGCTCGCCGCCGGCCCGGTGCGCGCCGACGTCATCCGCACCGATACCAACGGCCTCGATGCGGGCGACGCCAAGATCGCGGTGCCGGGCGGCGACATGCCGATCTACTACGCGCGCCCCGCCGGCGTGCCGCACCCGCCGATCATTCTGGTCTGCATGGAGGTGTTCGGGCTGCATGAATTTTTCAAAGACGTAACGCGGCGCCTGGGTCATCTTGGCGCCTTTGCGGTCACGCCCGACTATTATTTCCGCATGGGCGATATGACCAAGATCACCGATCGCGACGAGCTTTTCCGCTACGTCAACAGCAAGACCGACACCGAACTATTCGCCGATCTCGACGCTACGGTGGCATGGGCGAAGTCGCAGGGCGGCGACGGCAACCGGCTCGGCATCATGGGCTTGTGCCGCGGCGGTCGCAACGTCTGGCACTACTCGGCGCACAATCCCGGCCTCAAAGCCGGCGTCGCGTTCTACGGCCCCTTGGCCGACAAGAGCGACGCCGTGCCGAAGAGCTCGATCGAACTCGCGCCCGAGGTAAAGGAGCCGATGCTCGGTCTCTACGGCGCGGCGGACGCCGGCATCCCGCTCGAGCAGGTCAACGAGATGGAAGCGGCGCTGAAGGCGGCCGGCAAGACCGCGGAGTTTCATATCTATCCCGGCGCGCCGCACGGCTTCGTCGCCGATTACCGGTCGAGCTATCGTCGGGACGCCGCCGAGGATGGCTGGAGCCGCATGATCGCCTGGTTCAAGAAGTACAAAGTTCTGAACTGATCGCTGGCGCGCTCGGCTTGCGGCGCGGCGCTTTCCGGCGTCGCGCTTTTCATGTGTACTGAACCGATGCCGGCCTTTATCTGCATCGCCTGCGGCACCCAGTTCGCGCCCTCGGAAAAGCCGCCGGGCCGTTGCCCGATTTGCGACGACGAGCGCCAATTCGTGCCGCCATTGGGGCAAAGCTGGACGACGCACGAGGCGCTGGCGCGCGGCCACTGCAACGCGTTCCGCCGGCACGAAGCCGGTCTAATCGGCATCGGCACGGTGCCCGAATTCGCCATCGGCCAGCGCGCCCTGTTGCTCGCGACCGGCCAAGGCAACGTGTTGTGGGACTGCATCTCGCTCCTCGACGACGCCACCATCGCCATCGTCAAAGGCCTCGGCGGCCTCACCGGCATCGCCATCTCGCACCCGCATTATTACGCCGCGATGGTCGAGTGGGCGCATGCCTTCGATGCGCCGATCCATTTGCATGCCAGCGACCGGCAATGGGTCATGCGGCCCGATCCGGCGATCAAGTTTTGGGACGGCGATACGCTGCCGCTCGCGCGCGGCGTGACGCTGGTGCGATGCGGCGGCCATTTCGCCGGTGGCACGGTGCTGCATTGGGCGCAAGGCGCGGGCGGGCACGGCACGCTTCTGTCCGGCGACATCGTGCAGATTATTCCCGACCGCAAGTTCGTGAGTTTCATGCGCAGCTACCCCAATTTGATCCCGCTATCGGCGCCCGCGATCGAGCGGATCGGAGCCTTGCTCGAACCCTATGCGTTCGAGGTCATTCATGGCGCCTGGTTCGACCGCATCGTGCCGGCCGACGGCAAGGCGGTCGTCCGACGCTCGATCGCGCGCTACGTGGCCGCGATCCGCGGCGACGGCTCGGCCGAACTGCAATGATGTGCACATGATCCCGAAAAAGGAGGGCCGCATGGCTCGCATCGAGGAAGTCAAACGCGAAAATCTCACTGCGCGCCAGCAAGAGCTCTATGACGGCATCATGCGCACGCGCCCGCGCAGCGCTCTCAGCGGCCCGTTTTCGGTGTGGATCAACGTCCCCGACATCGCCGAACCTGCCGATCGCCTCGCCAATTGCTTTCGCGTGCATCCGACGCTCGACAAGCGGCTCATTGAATTGATCGTGCTGTTGGTCTGCCGCGACGGCACGGTGAAATATGCCTGGTCGGCCCACGAGTCGCTCGCCCGCCAAGCCGGGCTCTCGGCGCCAACCGTCGACGCCATCCGCGCGCGCAAGCGGCCGGATTTTTCCCGCAACGACGAACGGCTGATCTACGACTTGGTCAGCGAGTTGCTCGCCACCAAGAGGGTGAGCACGGAGACTTTCGAGCGCGCCAAGGCCGCCTTCGGCCGCGACGGCGTCATCGAGGCGGTGAGCTGCGCCGGCTTCTACAGCATGATCGGATTTGTGCTCAACGCCTTCGAGGTTCCGCCGCAGCCGGGCGGCGAGGCGTTGGCTTAGCTCTCAGACCGCGGGGACTTTCGTCTTTTCCAGCACGGCACGCCCTTTCGCCGTAAGAGCGACCGTGCGACTGCCGTCGTTCTCGATACGCACCAAGCCGTCAACGATCGCATCCTCCCATGCCGAAATGTGCGGGCAACTGTGCCAAGCCTCCATGGCTTGGTCGCGCGTGCGCGGCCGCTCCGCCACCCAGGCGAGGAATTGGATCATGATCAGGCTTGTCGACTCGGCCATCGCGGGCTCCTGCGAACATTATAAGCCGGAATGAATGCGGATGCAGCCACGCCGGTGCGGAGCAATCATTATCGGCATAATATCGTTGCTGCGTTACCTCGCGGTCTTCTAACGCCAAGCATGATCTTTTCGGACCTTCCTTCGCCCGCCGACCTTCCTACGCTCGCGTTGCGAGCTTCGGAGGGTTTTGAGTCCACCGAAGCGCGGAGCGCGTAGGTGGAAGCGGGCTTCGCGAAGGCGGGAAACCGGTATCCACATTTCCGGATCATGCTCTAAGATCGCCGGCGCTGTGCGCCGCATCGAGGGCTATGTCATCGTCTCCGCCGACGGCATGATCGCCGACGCCAAAGGCGAGATGCCGGATTCGATCCGCAACGCCGCCGATCAGCGCTTCTTCCAGGACCGCCTCGACCACGCCGCCGCCATCGTGCACGGACGCCACTCCCACGAAGGCGGGCCGCGGGCGGCACGGCGCAAGCGGCTCGTCCTGACCCACCAGATCGCCGATCTTGCGGCCGATCCGGCGCACCCCACGGCGCTGTTGTGGAATCCACTCGGCGCCAGTCTCGAACAGGCGCTTTTGCAGCTCGGCGTCGGCGACGGCACGATTGCCGTCATCGGCGGCCGCGACGTGTTCAGCCTGTTTCTGCCGCGCTATGACGCCTTTCATCTGTCCCGCGCCGCGAACGCAAAAATTCCCGGCGGGCTTGCGGTCTTCACCAAAGTCGGACCGAACGCGACGCCCGAAGACGTGCTGGGGCGCTACGGTTTGCGGCCCGGTCCGCGCCGCGATCTCGATCCCGCCGCCGGCGTCTCGGTGGTGACCTGGGAACGGTGAATTGCTGTTATGATCTTGGCATGACTTTAACCCCCGCCCCGGCCACTTCCAGCCGCGTCGTCGCGCTCGACTACGAGATCGCGCAGGAGCAGGCGTCGGCGCTCGGCCGGTTGGGCCGCGCGCTGGAGACGGCGCTCGCCGCGCTCGCCGGATACGATCGCCGCCATGCCGATCCTTGCGCCATGCGCGCGCAGCTCCTGCAGGACGCCAGCGATGCGCTGTGGTGCTTCGTGGTGCAACGCGAGGCTTGCGGGCTGCGCGACCCGCGGCCGGTCATGCGCGACTATCGGGTTCCCGTTGAAGTGCAGAACCGCATGGGAGCTTTCGGCGGGCGGCGCCGGGCGTCGCTAAGCGCGAGCATGCGCCGGCCAGCGGCCGCGGATTGCCGCAAATAACGGCTGGGCCGGCCCGTCAACGCCTCATTAACCTTCGCGGGCTGCGAGCGGACTCCGCCCCCTGCAAGGCTTTGTTCACCGTTCCCAATGCATTGTTACCGGTACTTCAACGGCGTGGCGGCGCCCGGAGTTTTGATGCGTACCCTTCCTCTTCTTGACGAACTCGAGACCGCCCTCGGCTCCGGCAGCATCGCCCGCCGGATCGACATTCTTACCCGCGTCACCGATCTCTTCATCAACGGCGCGGAGCGCTATTCCGAAGATCAGGTCGGCGTGTTCGACGACGTCATGGCGCGCCTCGTCAACGCCATCGAGACCAAGGCGCGCGCCAAGCTGTCGCATCGGCTGGCGCCGATCGCCAACGCGCCGTCGAGCGTCATCCACATGCTCGCCTTCGACGACGATATCGAAGTCGCGCGCCCGGTGCTCGCCCAGTCCGCACGGCTCGACGACAACGCCCTGGTCAGCGCCGCCGCCAAGAGCCAGCAGCACCTCCACGCCATCGCGCAACGCCGCTCGCTGAGCGAGGCGGTGACCGACGTTCTGGTCGAACGCGGCGACCGCGACGTGGTCCATTCGGTGGTCAAAAACGTCGGCGCGCGGTTTTCCGACGCCGGCTTCCGCATGCTGGTCAAGCGCTCGACCGGCGACGACGCGCTGGCGACCGAAGTGGGGCTGCGGTCCGACATCCCGAGGCCGCATTTCCTGCTGCTGTTGGAGAAGGCCTCGAACGCCGTGCGCGAGCGCCTGTCGGCCGAAAATCCGCAGGCCGGCACCGCCATCGAAGGGGTCGTGGCCGAGGTCGTCGGCGGCATCCGTGTCGAGGCGCGCAACGCCTCGCCGGACTTCGCCGCCGCGCAGGCGGCTGTCGAGCGGCAAAATCGCCTCCGCCGGATCGGCGAATCGGAAATCTACCAATATGCGCGCGACCGCAAGTTCGAGGAGACCGCGATCGCGCTGTCGATCTTGTGCGACACCCCGATCGACGTCGTCGAGCGCGCGCTGCTCGATCCGGGCGCCGAGATCGTGCTCATCCTCGCCAAAGTCGCCGGCCTGTCCTCGACGACGACCAAGGCCGTCCTGCTGCTGCGCGCCGCCGACCGCGGCATGTCGGCGAAGGACCTCGAACAGGCGCTGTCGAGCTTCAACCGCCTGCAGCCCGACACCGCCCGGCGCGTGCTCAGCTTCTTCCGCACCCGCGTCAAAAAGCCGGCGCAGCCGATGGTCCCGCCGGCAGTCGCCATTAACGGCTGAAGTTCACGAGCCAGGCTTCAACCGGGCCGGCCTCGCTTACCGGCAATAGCCCGGCTGCACCTGCAGCAAGTGCCGTTCGGATAGCGGAGTGGCAGCGGCCCCGCCACCAATAATAACCGCCCCCCGCCGCTGCGCTTGCGCGGCGATCGCCGCGCCGGTCGCGGCGCCCCCGGCCGCGCCTCGGCGCCGCGGCCGACCGCACCGCCGATGATGCCCCGACCGCGTCGCCGACGATCGCGCCGGCGACCGGATCTTGCGCCGCCGCGGGCTCCGCCGTCGGCAAAGTCGCGAGCGCGAAAAATAGCCCCGGCTCCGATCATGCGCTTCATGCTCGCTCTCCCGTCTGCTCCGCCACCTCGGCTCCGGCCGCAAGGCTTCATCGGCCGCGGCCGGCGCGGTCTTTCATCAGAGACGATTCGCGGCCGAAAGTGCGACCGGCGCGCCGCCGATCGGGGACGGCGACGGCGCCGATCGGGGACGGCGACGGCGCCGCGCGGCGACGGCAGGCTCGCGAGAAAGTGCCGTGCCGTGGGGGTTTCTCCGACATCGGCCGCGGGTTTGAACGCGCCGCGCGCGCTCCCCTTGCCTGATGGTTTTCCTGACGCCACTCCCCGTGCGTTTGGCAGCGAACGAGCGCTCGGCAAGGCGTCGCAATTTCCCCAGAGCGCCGTTCGCGGCGCCATGCACGTCGTCTCGCCGCGTCGAACGGCGGCGATCGTGACGAAGCATTAAAGCTTTTCTTGCAGAATCTTCTTGACTCCCTGCTGATTGCATTTATGTGGGGAATTCGCCGCTGTTGGTTGGTTCGCGTGGACTGATCGGGCGGCTTTCGCATTCCGCGGCGCCGGTCCGGCATCGGGTTCTGATCTCTGGTTGGGGAGGACGGCATGAGCCAGCACGCCCTCTTGCGATCGGTGAAGGGCTTGGGAAATCCCAGGTACCGCCCGAAAGGAAGACCGCAAGACCAAACTGAAAGTGGCAACTCCGGCGCTGGAGGAAGACCGCCACGATCATTTCGCCATTCGCAACGGCGTCCGCTGCGCCGGCATCCACCTGATCGTCGACCTGCACGGCGCCAAGCGTCTCGACGACATCGAGCACATCGAGGTGACACTGCGCCGCTGCGTCGAGGCCGCCCGGGCGACGCTGCTGCATATTCACTTGCATCACTTCCAGCCGAGCGGAGTGTCCGGCGTGGCGGTGCTGGCGGAGAGCCACATTTCCATCCATACCTGGCCGGAAGCCGGCTATGCCGCGCTCGATGTCTTCATGTGCGGCACGGCCGATCCGGACAAGTGCATCCCGGTGCTGCGCGAAGCCTTTTCGGCAAAGCGGGTCGGCGTGAACGAACTCTTGCGCGGCCAGAACGCCTGAACGGACAGGCGAGCTGCGAGGCTTAAGCGGCCGGGCCGAGTCCCGGCCGTTTCCTTATGGGAGAGTGTCATGGCGGAAAAACTGCCGGAGGAACGCTGGATTGCCGAGACGCTGTTCGACGACCTCGGCTTCCGCATGAGCTTCCAGGTCGACAAGGTGCTCTACGAATTGCAGACCGAGCACCAGCATCTGGTGCTGTTCGAGCAGCCGTTCTTCGGCAAAATGCTCATGCTCGACGGCGCTACCCAAATCTCCAAGAAGGACGAATTCATCTACCAGGAGATGATGTCGCACGTTCCGCTGTTCGCCCACGGCAATGCCCGGGACGTTCTCATCATCGGCGGCGGCGATTGCGGCATCGCCGAGGAGGTGCTCAAGCACAAGACGGTCAAGCGTCTCACCCAGGTCGAGATCGATGCCAAGGTCATCGAGTTCGCCAAGGAGCATTTCCCCGAATTCACCGGCCCGGTCTTTGCCGACAAAAGGTTCGAATCCGTCATCGACGACGGCGCGAAATATGTCGCCAAGACCGACCGCCGTTTCGACGTCATCATCGTGGATTCGACCGATCCGCAGGGGCCGGGGAAAATCCTATTCGGCGAGAAATTCTACTCCGGCTGCAGGCGCTGCATGAAGCCGGGCGGCGTGCTGGTGACGCAGAACGGCGTACCGTTCTTCCAGAAGAACGAGCTGACCTCGACCATGTCAAAATTCCGGCGGCTGTTCGCCGATGCCACCTGCTACGTCGCCGCGATCCCGGTCTATGTCGGCGGCCACATGGCGATGGGCCTGGCGAGCGATAACAAGCGGCTGCAGCGGCAGCCGGTGAAAACGATCGCCCAGCGCTATCGCAAGGCCGGCAGCTTCAAGACGATGTATTGGACGCCCGAGGTCCACGTCGCCGCCTTCGCACAGCCGCGCTTCATCGCCGACCTGGTGGCGAGGGCCAGTACCGGGCGGCGGTAGGCTGAGGACGGCGCAAGAATGTAGTAAGCTCGCATTCTGTCTTCCGCCGTCCGCCATCTGTAGTCGCTGTCGCCATGAGCTTTTTCCCCGCCAAGGACCCCGCCTTCGGCGACGCCCGTTCGAGCGACGCCATCGCGCAAGTCATCGTGCCGCGCTCGGTCGATCTCGGCGGCTTCCAGGTGCATCGCGCGCTGCCGTCGGCGCGCTCGCGCATGGTCGGGCCGTTCATCTTCTTCGACCATTTCGGGCCGGCGGTGTTCACGCGCCGGCCAGGGCATCGACGTTCGGCCGCACCCGCATATCGGGCTTGCCACCGTCACCTATCTGTTCGACGGCGAGATCGTGCATCGCGACAGTCTCGGCACCGCGCATGCCGATCCGGCCCGGCGCGGTCAATTGGATGACGGCCGGCCGCGGCATCGTGCATTCCGAGCGCACCGCGGCCGACCACCGCGACGGCGGCGAGCCGCTGCACGGCCTGCAATTATGGGTCGCGCTTGCCGGTGAAGGACGAGGAGACCGCGCCGGCTTTCGCCCATACCGCGGCGGCCGATATTCCCGAATTGCGCGAGAACGGCCTGACGCTGCGCGTCGTTGCCGGAGCGATGCATGGCCTGCGTTCGCCGGTCGTGACCTCGTGGGACACCGTGTTCGCGGAAGCGCATCTGAAGGCCGGCACGGCCCTGCCGCTCGGACGCCGACCACGAGGAGCGCGCGGTCTATGTCATCGCCGGCGAGATCGAGATTGCCGGCGACCGCCACGGGCCGGAGCGGCTCCTGGTGCTCAAGCCCGGCGACCGCATCGAAGTGAAGGCCGTGAGCGATAGCCACGTCGTCGTGGTCGGCGGCGCCGCCATGGACGGGCCGCGCCACATCTGGTGGAATTTCGTGTCCTCGCGCAAGGACCGCATCGAAGCGGCCAAGGCCGACTGGAAAGCCGGCCGCTTCGATGTCGTGCCCGGCGACACCGACGAGTTCATCCCGCTGCCGGATTGACATTGTCCACAGGAGGAGACGATGACCCGTCCCGTCCGTCGCCATGCAGCCGTGCTCGCTCATGGCATTGCTATGCGCTTTGTTGCAGCGCGGCCGCGCCGGCGCGGGCCGAATCCGACCTCGAGCGCGCCTATCGCATCATCGCCGCCAAAAAATTCGTCGATCTCACCCACGCCTTCGGCCCGGAGACGCCGGTCTGGGCCGGCTTCGGCCAAGCCAAATTCTCGCCGGCCGCCGATCCCAAGACCGGCGAGCCCTACACGATCCCCAAGGATGAATTCCGCGCCACTTATTACCAAATGGTCGGGCAATACGGCACCCATGTCGATCCGCCGGCGCATTTTGCGCAAGACGGCATCACCATGGATCAAATTCCGCTCAAACAGATGATCATGCGGCTGGTCGTGCTCGACGACACGCCCTATCTCGCCAAGGATCCGAACCACGCATTTTCGGTCGCCGATCTAAAGCCTGGGAGCGCGTGCACGGCCGCGTGCCGAAGGGCGCCTTCGCCGCGCTGCGCACCGACATGTACAAGGATTGGGACACCAATCCCGAGCGCTTCAAGCGCCAGCCGTTTCCGGCTTGGGCATTCGAGACCATCAAATATCTCTACGACAGCGCGGCGTGACCGCGACCGGCCACGAATTGATGGACACCGACACCACCGACAAGATGGATTCCGAAACCTGGATCCTGCAGCACGGCCATTATCAGATCGAGGTCATGGCCAACCTCGACAAGGTGCCGCCGACCGGCGCGCTCATCGTGGTGACCTGGCCGAAAGTGGAAAACGGCCTCGGCTTTCCGGCGCGCGCCTTTGCGATTTTGCCGTAACCCGTCACCCTGAGGTGCTCGGCGCATAACGCCGAGCCTCGAAGGGCGACAACTCCCTCGGGATGACGTGACTAGATGTTCACGCCGCGTTGCGCTGCGCCTTCATCCAGGCCTCGATCTCGCGCTCGGCCTCGGCCTTGGCGAAGCCGTAGCGCGCCTGCAGGCGGCCGATCAGCTCGGCGCGCCGGCCGCCGATGCGCGTGAGATCCTCGTCGGTGAGCTTGGCCCAATTGTTGTGGACCTTGCCCTTGAATTGCATCCAATTGACCTGAATCTGATCCCAGTTCATCGATTTCTCCCGAATTGCAGGATGGACCAACGACGCCTCTCACCGCGTCGCTTCTGGAACGCGCAATGTCAGCGGAGCGATGCGGCTTCAATTCGGCGGCAGCGGGGTCTTTCCGGGATCAATCTTGGCGCTCCTCGGGCGGATTTGGATTGTCAATTGCAGAATGCTTCTATTCCAGCGCGACCGATTTTCTTCCCGTCGGCGTGGTTGCGATTTGCTAAATGACGACGCCAAAACATCGGCCGCGTTGTAAAATGCCATCGGTCCATAGTCGGATTCATAGTCACGGCTCCATTTTACCGATCGTACCGCATGGCCTCGCCCTCCCCGCCCTGACGTCGAACGGCTGGCCCGCGACATCCGCAGCGGCGACCGCACCGTGCTGTCGCGCGCCATCACGCTGATCGAGAGTAAGCGCGCCGATCACCGCCGCACCGCCGCCGCGCTGACCCAGGCGCTGCTGTCGGCGACCGGCAAAGCGGTGCGCGTCGGCATCACCGGCGCGCCGGGCGTCGGCAAGTCGACGCATGATCGACGCGCTCGGCCAGCATGCTCACCGGCCAAGGCCATAGGGTCGCGGTGCTCGCGGTCGATCCGTCGTCGCGGCGCACCGGCGGCTCGATCCTCGCCGACAAGACGCGCATGGCGCATCTCGCCAACGACGCCAATGCCTTCATCCGCCCCTCGCCGTCCTCGGGCACGCTCGGCGGCGTCGCGGCAAAGACGCGCGAGACCATGCTGTTGTGCGAGGCCGCGGGCTACGACGTGGTGCTGGTCGAGACCGTCGGCGTCGGCCAGTCGGAAATCGCGGTCGCCGACATGACCGACTTTTTCCTGGTGCTGGCGCTGCCGGGCGCCGGCGACGAATTGCAGGCGCTCAAGAAGGGCGTCGTCGAACTCGCCGACATGATCGCGGTCAACAAGGCCGACGGCGACAATCTCCCCCGCGCCAAACTTGCCGCGGCCCAATATGGCGCCGCGCTGCATATCCTGTCGCCGCGTTCGCCGAACTGGTCGCCGCCGGTCGTCACCTGCTCGGCGCTCAGCGGCGACGGCATCGACGCGTTGTGGCGGCACATTCTCGACCACCGGCAGCGGCTCACCGCGTCCGGCGAGCTTGCGGCGCGCCGCGGCGAGCAGCAGGTGAAATGGATGTGGACGATGCTCGAAGAGCGGCTGTTCGCGCCGTTGCGGACCGACCGCGCGCTCAAGGCGGCGTTGCCGCGGATCGAGGCCGAGGTCGCCGCCGGCCGCTTGGCGCCGGCGACGGCGGTCGAGGAAATTGCCGGCATGCTTGGCCGGTGACGACATGCGCGTCCTGATCGCCGGCTTCGGTCCATTCCCCGGCGCGCCGGTCAATCCGAGCGCGCTGTTGGTCGAGGCGCTCGCCCGCAGGCGACGCCCGGCCTTGGCGGGGGTGGCGTGCATCGCGCACGTTTTTGCCACCGCCTATGCGGCGATCGATCGCGACCTGCCAAGACTGTTCGCGGCAAAGCCGGACGTCGTGCTGATGTTCGGTCTCGCCGGACGCCGGCGCGGGCTTTGCATCGAGACGCGCGCCCGCAATGCGGTGTCGGTGTTGTTTCCCGATGCCAGCGGGCATCGACCGCAACGCGGCGTCATTGCACGTGGCGCGCCGCAATCGCGCCGAGGCAACGCGCCATTCGCGCGCCTCCTCGGTGCGGTTCGGGCAGGTGCGCTTGCGGCACGCCTGTCGCGCGATGCCGGGCGCTATCTGTGCAACTACGCCTATTGGCAGGCCTTGCACCGCGCCCACGGCGGGAGACCGTTGATTGCGTTCGTTCATGTCCCGCCGCTGCGGTTCGTGCCGCGGCGGCCCGGCAAACGACGTTCGGCGCCGCTTGCCCGGCTCGTCGACGCCGGCGAAGCACTGTTAATCGCGCTCGTCGCCGCAAGCCGCCGTTAACCCTGCCCGCGAAAGCGCGTGATGTGCCGTGCTGAAACAGCGCCTTGGCACATCATTTGATGGGTATCGGAAAGCGCCCACCCCGGAGTCCCGCGATGAACATCAACCGCCGCAGCCTATTTGCCGGTTTCGCCGCCTCGGCTGGCGCCGGCGCCGCGACACCGGCGCTGGCGCGCGAGATTGGAGACGTTCCGCCAGCACCGCGCGCCGAGATCGACGCCGGCTCGCTCGGCGTGCGCGCCGAATGCCGAAGAGGATCAGTCGGCAGCGCTGCAACGCACCATCGAGCGCGCGGCGGCGGCGGGCGCGGTGTTGCGTTTGCCGCCCGGAAATTATCGCGTCGGTGCCTTGCAATTGCCGTCTTACACCGCGCTTGCCGGCGTCGCCGGCGCAACGCGGCTGGTCATGGCGGGCGGACCGTCGATGCTGTCGGCGACCGGCAGCGACCATGTCAGCCTCAGCGGTCTAGTGCTCGACGGCGCCAATATCCCGCTCGCCAACGGGCGCGGGCTGGTGCATCTGGCGCAAGGCCGTGTCGTGCGCATTACCGATTGCGAGATCGTCGACGCCGGCCGCAACGGCGTCACGCTCGAAGTCAATCTCCGGCGAAGTGGCGGGAAATACCGTCAACAACGCCGCCGACTACGCCATCTTCTCCACCGACGCCGGGGGCTTGCGGATTGCCGGCAATACCGTGCGCGGCGCCGGCAACGGCGGCATCCTGGTCTGGCGCAGCAAGCCCGGCGACGACGGCACGCTGGTGGTCGACAATCGCGTCGAAAATATCAAAAACAACCTGGGCGGCTCCGGACAATGGGGCAACGCCATCAATATCTTTCGCGCGGACAACGTGATCGTGCGCGGCAATCGCATCCGCAACGCCGCGTTCTCGGCCGTGCGCGGCAACAGCGCCTCCAACCTGCAGATCGTCGGCAATACCTGTTCCGGCCTCGGCGAGGTCGCGCTGTTTTCCGAATTCGCGTTCGAAGGCGCGGTGATCGCCAACAACATCGTCGACGGCGCCGCAGTCGGCGTCGGGGTGACGAATTTCGACAACGGCGGCCGGCTCGCGGTCGTTCAGGGCAACCTCATTCGCAATCTTGTCGCGGTGCGCCCCACCGGCAGCGATCCCGGCGATACCGCCTCCATCGGCATCGGGATAGAGGCCGATGCGGCGGTGACCGGCAACGTGGTGGAGAACGTTCCGGGCACCGGTATCAGCGCCGGCTACGGAACCTATCTGCGCGACGTTGCGATCGGTGCCAACGTCGTGCGCCGCGCCGATTACGGCATCGCCGTTTCCGTCGTCGACGGCGCCGGCGCGGCTGTGATCGCCGACAATCTCATCTCCGAGGTGCGGCTCGGCGCCATTGTCGGCATGGCATGGAAGAAGCCGGTCACCGGCGATCTCAGCAAGGACGGCGCCGGCCGTTACGCGCAGCTATCGCTCGCCGGCAACCGCGTGCGGTGACGCTATTGCCGCGCCTATCGCTTGACGTCTTATGGTGATATCACCATAATCGCGGCGTGAAGCTTACGTCTCGCCTCGCGAAGCCGTGCATATTCGTCGGCTCGAGCCGACGAGAATTGAAAGCATTACCGGACGCGGTTCGTGGCAGCATCGGTCACGCCCTGCATCAAGCGCAGTGCGGCGATGAACCGGATTCAGCGAAGGCACTGAAAGGATTCGGCGGCCGTGACGTACTAGAAATTATCGAGGACTTCGACGCCAACGCCTATAGGACCGTTTACACCGTTCGCTTCGCTGGCGTGATTTACGTCCTCCATGCTTTCCAAAAGAAGTCGAAGAAAGGCATCGCCACACCAAAACACATCATCGATCTCATCAAGTCGCGGTTACGGCATGCCGAGGAGAATTACCACGCGCGGCAAAACCAACAGGAACGAAAATGATGAAGAAACGCCGGCCGAAAGTTGAAGTCGGAAGCGACAATATCTTTGCCGATCTGGGCCTGCCCGATGCAGATGATATGCTGCTCAAATCGACGATCGTGATTGAGCTCCGGCGGCTCATCAAGCATCGCCGGCTCACCCAAACCGCCGCGGCCAAGCTGATCGGCGTCAGCCAGGCCGATCTTTCCAAAATCCTCAGCGGCCAGTTTCGAGGATACTCGGAAGCCAAGCTCATGCGAATGCTGACCGCTTTTGATCAAGACGTCGAGATAACCACCCGCCCTCACCGCAGAACAGGGAAGACTGGCCGAATCATCTTTTCACCGCGCGCTGCTTAACCCAGCCCCCCCGTCACCCTGACCGCGCCGACCTCGATGCCGCTCCAATTGCGCAACACGGGTTGCGTGTGAGGCGACAGCGCCGCGCGCTCGGCGGCGTCGAGCGGCAGAAAACGCGCGATTATCGCGGCCATGATCGCCTGCGCCGCGCGGCCGGCGCCATCGTCGCATTTGAGCGCGATGCCGAGCCCAAGCTCCGGCAGCGCGCCGCAATAGACGCCTTCGGCGCCGGTTTTGACGAAAACGCGTGCGCCGAAGCGGCTCCATGATCTCGGTGCAGAATCGTCCGGTGCCGGCGACGTACCATGGCTTTCCCGCGCAAGCCTCGCGCAGCCGCGCCGCCGCACGCGCGCGCTCGGGCGACAGCCCGCGTCCGGTGCCGAATTTGGCAAAACCATGGGCGAGATTTTGCAGCGGCACCGCCCAGGTCGGCACCGAGCAGCCGTCGATCGCGCAGCGTTCTTGCCCCAGCGCGGCGCCGGTGAAATCCTCGAGCACGGCGCGCACTCGCGCTGCACCGGATGTTCGGGCCGCCAGTAATCGGCATGGTCGACGCCCGAATCGGCTTCGATGGCGCAGGCGAGGCAGAGAAAGCCGGCGTGCTTGCCGGAGCAATTATTATGCAGCGCCGACGGCCGCGCCGGCCCGCGCCACGCGCGGCCGCCGCAGCTTGCGAGATCGGGTAATGCGCGCCGCAGCGCAGCGCCGATGGCTCGAGACCTGCCTTCGCCAACATGCGCTCGACGCCGGCGACGTGCGCCGGCTCGCCGCTATGCGAGGCGCAGGCGAGCGCCAGCTCCTCATCGCCGAAGCCGTAACGATCGGCCGCGCCCGGCTTCCACCAGCGGCAAGGCCTGCAGCGCCTTGACCGCCGAGCGCGGGAATACCGGCGCCGTCACCTCGCCCACGGCGAGCACCGATGGCGCCTTCGGCATCGGCCACCGCGACGGCGCCGCGGTGGCGGCTTTCCACCAGCGGTCCGCGCAAGACTTCGACAAGAACGGGATTAGTCATGTTAAATTTGCGAGCATCGCGTTGGATTCGAACGTTATCCACTCTAGCGGGGCCCAGGCCATGCGTCGGCTCACCATCGTCGTGCCGGTGCTCGATGAGGCGGCCATCATTGTCGGCGCGTTGCAGGCGCTTGCGCCGTTGCGCGCCCGCGGCGCCGAGGTCATCGTCGTCGACGGCGGCTCGGGCGACGGCACGCCCGATCTCGCGCGACCGCTTGCCGACCGCGTCATCGCCGCCCCGCGCGGACGCGGCGCGCCGCTGAATGCCGGCGCCGCGCTCGGCAGCGGCGACGCGCTGCTCTTCCTGCACGCCGACACGGCGCTGCCGGAAAACGCCGACGGCCTGATCGCGCGGCGCGCTCGCCGCGCCGCGCCTGGGGCCGCTTCGATCTGCGCATCGCCGGACGGCATCCGCTTCTTGCCGTCGTCGCCCGCATGATCAATTGGCGCTCGCGGCTTGACCGGCATCGCCAGCGGCGATCAGGCGATCTTCGTCACGCCGCGAGGCGTTCCTGGCGGTCGGCGGCTTTCCCGACCTGCCGCTGATGGAGGACATCGCGATCTCGCGACGGCTCAAGCGCCTGTGCCGGCCGTTCTGCATCGACACGCCGGTCGTCACGTCGGGCCGGCGCTGGGAGCATCACGGCGTCATCCGCACCATCGTGCTGATGTGGCGGCTGCGGCTCGCCTATTATTTCGGCGTCGAGCCGGCGCGCCTGGCGCTGCGTTATCGGCCCGTTCCGCCGTCACCCGCGCAAAGCCGCGCCGGGCCATAAAGCCGGCGCCGTGCGCGCATATTGCACCGGCCGCGGCGACCTCGGCGCCGAGCGTCTGCGCGGCGTGCCAGCCCCAATGCGGGTCGTCGAGGAAGGCGCGCGCCATCGCCACCATGTCCGCCTTGCCCTCGGCGACGATCGCTTCGGCCTGCTTCGCGCTCACGATCATGCCGACGGCGCGCACCGGCAATGCCGCACTCGCGGCGCACCCGTTCCGCGACCGGCACGTTGAAGCCGGGATCGGTCGGCCAGCGGCTTTCGGGCGTGATATTGGCGGAGGAGACATCGATGTAATCGAGCCCCGCCGCTTTTGAGCGCCTTGGCGATCGCCACCGCATCGTCGGCGGTCAAGCCGCCCTCGACCCAGTCGGTGCCGGTGATGCGCGCGCCGAGCGGGATATTGCGCGGCACCGCGGCGCGGACCGCGCGCGCCACTTCGAGCGGGAAACGCATGCGGCCGGCGAGCGAGCCGCCATAGTCGTCATTGCGCTTGTTCGACAGCGGCGAGACGAAACTGTGCAGCAGATAGCCGTGGGCGAAATGCAACTCGATGGCGTCGAAGCCGACCCGCAGCGCGCGCTTGGCGGCATCGGTAAAGGCCGCGGTGACGCGCGCCATGTCGTCCTCGGTCATGGCGCGCGGCGTGTGCCAGCCCGGCCCGAACGGCAGCGCCGAAGGCCCGATGGTCGGCCACGGGTCTTCGCCTGCCGACAGCGCCTTGGCGCCTTCCCAGGGGCGCTGCGACGGAGGCCTTGCGTCCGGCATGCGCGAGCTGAATGGCGAGCTTGGCGGTGCCGATGCGGCGGCAGTGATAAACGATCCGCTCCAGCGCCGCCTCGCAGGCGTCGGAATAGAGCCCGAGGCAGCCATGGGTGATGCGGCCGCGCCGCTCGACATGGGTCGCCTCGACGACCAGCAGGCCGGCGCCGGAATTCGCCAGCATGCCGAGATGGGTCATGTGCCAGTCGTTGCCGACGCCGTCGTCGGCGCTGTACTGGCACATCGGCGCGACGACGATGCGGTTCGGCAGCGTGAGATCGGCAAGTTTTATGGGCGAGAACAAAGCGCTCGGCATCGATGGTCACATGGTGCTTGAGGGAGGAGGATAAATCGGGATCGCGGCGCGAGCGGCGCGCCCGCTGCTTGCAGTTCCGAGGCTGTGGATAACGCGCCGAGCGGTCGTGAGTCTAGTCCGTGCCCCAGCGGCGCGGGCGGCACCCGAACGGCCGTCGTCCGTCGGCGCCGGCGACCGGTCTTCTTCGCTCGAAGCAACGTCTCAGTCTTGCGCCGGTACGCCGGCAATCGCCGCCCACTGGTCGCGCACGCGCAGCAGCTTTGCGCATTTCGTCGAGGAACTCGGCTTGGGTGTAATAGTGCCGCCAGCGCCCGGTATCGGAGAGATCGATGAAATGCTCCTGCCGACGCTCGACCAGCGCGAGCCATCGCGCGCGATACTGTCGTACCGACCTTGTTGCGGTTCCGACATGGCGGAGGCCAGAAGCGCCCGTGAAATCGGCGCTTCCGAATATTCAGCGCGCATCTTTGATTCGAGCAACAAAATGAATGCTGCGCCGCGCGCATGTAAATTTTGACTTTTAGTTTGTGGATAACAGCGTGCAGAAATGATTCGGTCCACGGCAACGGACGCGCGCGCCAGTCATGATTTGACCGCAACGATGCCCTCGATTTCGACCGAGATCTGGCTGGGCAACATCACATTTCCGACCGCCGACCGGGCATGGCGGCCGGCCTCGCCAAAGACTTCGACGAACAGGTCGGAGCAGCCGTTGATGACTTTCGGCGAGTCGTTGAAATCGGGCACGGCGTTGACCATGCCGAGCAGCTTGACGACAAAGTCGACGCGATCGAGCGAACCGAGCGCCTCGCGCATGGCCGCCAGGAGCCCGAGCCCGACCAGCCGGGCGCGTCGGTAGCCTTCCTCGACGCCGATTTCGGCGCCGAGCTTGCCGGTGAGCGTCCGGCCTTGCTCATCGCGTGGACCCTGGCCGGCGAGGTACAGAACGTTACCGGCGAGCCGATAGGGCAGATAATTTGCGACCGGCTTTTGCAGCGCCGGCAGCACCATGACCGAGTTCTTTCAATCGCGTTTCCGCGCTCATGACTTCCTCCGCTCACAGCCGCACGCGCAGCCGGTTCGCCAGTTCGCCGACGATGCCGCGGCGGAACACCAGCACGCAGACGACGAAGATCGCGCCCTGGATCACCAGCACCCATTGGCCGAACGGCGCCAGATAGTTCTCCATCGCGACGATGAGGAAGGCGCCGACCACCGGGCCGAAGATCGGTGCCGAGCCCGCCGACCAGCGTCATCAGCATGACCTCGCCCGACATGGTCCAATGCACGTCGGTCAGCGAGGCGAGCTGAAACACCATCGCCTTCAGCGATCCGGCGAGCCCGGCCAAGCGTCGCCGACAGCACGAAGGCGACGAGCTTGTAGCGGTCGGTGCGGTAGCCGAGCGAAATGGCGCGCTGCTCGTTCTCGCGGATCGCCTTGAGCACCTCGCCGAACGGCGAATTGATGATGCGATAGATCAGGAAAAACGCGGCGAGCACGACGACGAGAACGAACGCGTACATCGTCATTTCGTTGTTGAGATCGAACACGCCGAACAGGTGCCCGCGCGGCACCGCCTGGATGCCGTCCTCGCCGCCGGTGAGTTTTACCCGCAGCGCGACGAGATACATCATCTGCGCCAGCGCCAGCGTGATCATGGCGAAATAGATGCCCTGGCGGCGAATGGCGATGCCGCCGGCGATCAGCGCCGAGCACCGCCGCGGTCGCCGTGCCGATCAGGACGGCAAGCTCCGGCTGCAGGCCCCAGGACTTGGCGGCATAGGCGGCAAGATAGCCGGCCCAGCCGAAATAGAGCGCATGGCCGAACGAGACGCAGCCCGACATAGCCGATCAGAAGATTGAAGGCGCAGGCGAACAGCGCAAAGCACAGCGCCTTCATCGAGAAAGACCGGATAGAGCACGAACGGCGCCGCGACCAGGAACACGACCATGACCGCGGCCGCCACGGCAAGACTCCAGTCCGTCTCGCGAGGAACCTGCAGCGCCGGCGCATCGACGATGCTCGCCATCAGGCGCTCCGTCCGAACAGGCCGGCCGGCCGGATCAGCAGCACGATGACCATGATGACGAAGATCACCGTATTCGAGGCTTCCGGGAAAAACACCTTGGTCAGGCCCTCGACGATGCCGAGCGTGAAGCCGGTGAGGATCGCGCCCATGATCGAGCCCATGCCGCCGATCACCACGACCGCGAACACCACGATGATGATGTCGGAGCCCATCTGCGGCGAGACATTGTAGATCGGCGCCGCCATCACGCCGGCGAGCGCCGCCAGCCCGACGCCGAAGCCGTAGGTCAGCGTCACCATGCGCGGCACGTTGATGCCGAAGGCGCGGACCAGCGTCGGATTTTCGGTCGCGGCGCGCAGATAGGAGCCGAGCCGCGTCCGCTCGATCGCGAACCAGGTGCCGAAGCACACGACGAGCGAGAAGGCGATCACCCAGGCGCGATAATTGGGCAGAAACATGAAGCCGAGATTGCGCCCGCCTTGCAGCGCGTCCGGCACGTCATAGGGCTGGCCCGGAGGAGCCGTAATAATTGCGGAACAGGCCCTCGATGATCAGCGCCAGGCCGAACGTGAGAATCAGTCCGTAGAGGTGATCGAGCTTTTGCAGGCGCTTGCAGAAACAGCCGTTCGATGAGGATGCCGATCGCGCCGACCAGGATCGGCACGATGACGAGCGCCGCCCAATAATTGATGCCGAGATATTGCAGCAGCATATAGGCGGCGAACGCGCCCATCATGTACTGCGCGCCGTGGGTGAAATTGATGATGTTGAGCATGCCGAAGATGACGGCAAGCCCGAGGCTCAACAGCGCGTAGAACGAGCCGTTGATCAGGCCGAGCAACAGCTGCCCGAACAGCGCCTGCGACGGAATGCCGAAAATCTCGAACATGCCGCATCAACGCTCGCATCACCGCTCGGCAGCGGCCGGCAGCGCAAATCGACCTCCCCACCCGGCTCGCGTGCGCGCGGCCCGCGGGAGGGAGACGGATTAGTTTAGCCGCTCACCAGCGGGCAGTTGTCGTCCTTCATCGGACGGAACGCCTCGTCCGCCGGGATGGTGGCGCGCAGCTTGTAATCGTCGCCCGGATATTTCAATTCCGCGGGCGTCTTCACCTCGAACAGATAGGCCGGGTGGATCTTGCGGCCGTCGGCGCGGATCGTGCCCTTGCCGAACAGCGGATCGTCGGTCGGCATTTCCTTCATCTTGGCGACCACGGCCTTGCCGTCGGCGGCGCTTTTGAGCGCGGCGACCGCCTTCAGATAATGCAAGATCGCCGAATAGACGCCGGCCTGGATCATGGTCGGGAATTTGCCCGGCCGCTCGACCTGCCAGCGCTTGGTCCAGGCGCGGGTGGCGTCGTTCATGTCCCAATACAAGGTCTCGGTCAGGACCAGACCCTGCGCGACGTCTTCAGCCCGAGCGCATGGACGTCGCTGATGAAGACCAGAAGCCCGGCGAAGTGCTGGCCGCCCGCGGTGATGCCGAATTCGGCGCCCTGCTTGATGGCGTTGATGGTGTCGCCGCCGGCATTGGCGAGCCCGATGATCTTCGCCTTCGAGGCCTGCGCCTGCAGCAGGAACGACGAGAAGTCCTGGGTGTTGAGCGGATGGCCACGCTGCCGAGCACCTTGCCGCCATTGGCCAGGACGACCGCGGTGGTGTCGCGTTCGAGCGCATGGCCGAAGGCATAATCGGAGGTGAGGAAGAACCAGGTGTCGCCGCCGGTTTTCACCAGCGCGACTTGCCGGTGCCGTTGGCGAGCATCCAGGTGTCGTAGGTCCAGTGGATGGTATTGGGCGAGCATTTCGGCCCGGTGAGATCGGAGATCGCCGCGCCGGAGACCAGGAACACCTTGTTCTTCTCGCGCGTGACGTCGCTCACCGCGAGCGCCACGCCGGAATTCGGCACGTCGACGATGGCGTCGACGTCGTCGACGTCGAACCATTGCCGCGCGATGTTGGAGCCGACGTCCGGCTTGTTCTGATGGTCGGCGCTGACGATGTCGACCTTCATGTTGTGGGCGGCGGGATTGAAATCCTGCACCGCCATTTTGGCGGCGGCGACCGAGCCGGGGCCGGCGATGTCGGCATAAAGGCTCGACATGTCGGTGAGCACGCCGATCTTGACGTTGATCGGCTGGGCCTGCGCCGCCGTCGCGATCAACGCGGCGGCGGCAAATGCCAGACTCGCTGTAAATCTCATCACACACCTCCCTCTCTGCGGGCTTTTTGGCCCTCTGTTGCGATATATCAAACTCCGAGATAGTCGTGCAGCTTCTCCATATTCGCCTTTAGTTGCAGGGGTCGAGAATTCGTCGACGATGCGGCCGTGTTCCATGACGTAGTGCCGATCGGCGACCGCGGCGGCGAAGTGGAAATTCTGCTCGACCAGCAGAATGGTGAAGCCCTGCGCCTTGAGCGTGCCGATGGTCTGCCGGATCTGCTGGATGATGACCGGCGCCAGTCCTTCGGTCGGCTCGTCGAGCAGCAACAAGCCGGGCGCCGGTGCGCAGGATGCGGCCGATCGCCAGCATCTGCTGCTCGCCGCCGGAGAGTTTCGTGCCCTGACTGTTGAGCCGCTCGCGCAGGTTGGGAAACAGCGCGAAGATGCGATCGAGATCGAGCCCGCCCGGGCGCACCTGCGGCGGCAGCAGCAGATTTTCCCGCACGTCGAGGCTGGCGAAGATGCCGCGCTCCTCCGGACAGAAGGCGATGCCGGTGCGCGCGATCGCGTCCGATGGCATGCCGATCAGCTCGCGGCCTTCGAAGCGCACCGAGCCGCTGCGCTGCTCGACGATGCCCATGATCGATTTCAGCGTCGTGGTCTTGCCGACGCCGTTGCGGCCGAGCAGCGTCACCACCTCGCCCGGCTGCACGTCGAAGGTGACGCCGTGCAGGATGTGCGACTCGCCATACCAGGCTTCGAGCCCCTTCACCGCAAGCATGGCGCGCGTCGGCTGCGCTTCTCAGTCATGGCCGGTCCCGAGATAGGCTTCGCGCACGGCCGGGATCGGCCGACACGGTCTGGTAATCGCCCTCGGCCAGCACCTGGCCGCGCGTGAGCACCGTGATGCGGTCGCACAGATCGGCGACCACGCTGAGATTGTGCTCGACCATCAGCACGGTGCGCGTGGCGGCGACCGATTTGATCAGCGCGCTGATGCGGCTGATGTCGTCGTGGCCCATGCCCGCCGTCGGCTCGTCGAGCAGCAGCATTTGCCGGATCGAGCGCCAGCGTGGTTGCGATTTCCAGCGCGCGCTTGTGGCCATAGGGCAATTCGACCGCGAGCGCATTGGCATAAGGCGCAAGCCCGACATCGGCGATCAGCGCCATGGCGCGCTCGTCGAGCGCATGCAGCACGCGCTTGCTCCGCCAGAAATCGAACGAGCCGCCGCGCCGGCGCTGCAGCGCGATGCGCACGTTCTCGAGCACGGTCAGATGCGGAAACACCGCGGAAATCTGAAACGAGCGCACCAGCCCGAGCCGCGCCACGTCCGCCGGCTTGAGCGCGGTGATGTCGCGGCCGTCGAACACGATGCGGCCGCGCGTCGGAGCTCAAGAATTTGCTCAACAGATTGAAGCAGGTGGTCTTGCCGGCGCCGTTCGGGCCGATCATGGCGTGAATGCTGCCGCGCGCGACGCGCAGATTGACCGCGCGCACCGCGACGAAACCGGCAAAATCCTTGGTCAGGTCTTCGGTTTCGAGGACGGTATCGCCACGCACAACATTCCCCCACGCCGGCCATTGTCCGCCATCTTCCGGGCGGCGCGTAAAGAGGACCACGTTCGCGCGCTTTCCATGCGTGATTCGCGGCCGGCCGAGCAGCGTATTGAGCCGCGACATCCCGAAAACGACGACCCGCCCGGTGGGGACGAGACCGGGCGGGTCTGAAAATCGGCGCTGGCGTCAGGGGAGAAGCGCGCCGATGGCGGCTTAAATTCGCCACCGCATATTGGTCGCACCGGCGCTGGCGCAGGTTCAGTCGAGAAAAGCCTGCATTTCTAGGCGATAGATCGGGCGGCCAACGTGCCGGCGCCTGCTGCGGGGCAACACGGCCCCGGCACACCGAACGTCGTCGGCGGAACGTGATTTCGCGGGCGCAATCCGCGCCGCTACTGGCGGGCTCGGCCGGCTCGGCGAACTCGACGACGCGGTCCTGCCGCATGCGCGCGATGATCCGGCCGAGTTCCTCTTTGGCGAGCGTCGTCATCGCGATCCGCACGCGATAGAGCCCGCCTTCCGTCGGGCCGTCGACCAGGGCGGCCTGGTAGTTTTGCAGGAAATTCGTGATTTCGGCGGCGCTTGCCTGCCGCGCAAAGCGCACCATCGCGAATGTGCCGTGGCGGTGCTCGGCGCCAAGCCCGGCTTGCTGCAACGAGCCTTCGCGGCTTGGTGAAGATATCCACGATCATGACGGCTTGCAGGGCGATCGCCAGCATCGCAAACGACGCGGCCACCGCCAGCGTGCGCGGCGAAAGATTGGCGAAGAAGCCGTCAGCCAGCCGGCGGCGGCGCCCGGTCCGCGCTTGCGCGCGGCGTCCGCCTCGGCGTCGATCGCCGCCATCAGCCGGTCCACCACGCGCGGCGACGGCGCGCCGAGCGTTTCGTTGAGGTGAATGGTTTCGGCAAGCTCCTCGCGGACCAGATCGAGCATGCCGCGCCAGGTCCGGATCTTGCCGCAGCGCCTCCTCGACGCGCTGGCGGTCGCGGCGGCGCAGCGTGCCGGCCGCATACCACGGCAGCAAGGCCTCGATATCGGCGGATTCGACGTCTTGGCGCGAATCGCGCCCCGCATCGCTCAGCGTCATGGCCAACCTCGATCAATTCCCGCCATTCTGCACAGCTCTCCCAGCTTCTTGCGCGCGTAGAACATGCGCGTCTTTACCGTGTTCTCGGGAATGCCAACGATTTGAGCCACCTCCTCCACCGATTTCTCGTGGTAGTAGACGAGATCGATGATCTCCCGGTGCTCGGGGGAAAGCGCGGCGAGGCATTTTCGCAATTTTTCGCCTTTATCGAGCTTCGCGACGGCAAGTTCCGGATCATCCGAAGGTTCCTCGATCGAATTCCGCCGTTTCCTCGTCCAATCCGTCCTCGCGCCGCTTGCGCAACAGCGACAGCGCCTTGAACCGCGCGATGGCGATGAGCCAAGTCGAAACGGCGCTTCTGCCTTCAAACCGGCTGGCCTGGCGCCAGACGTCCAAGAACACTCGCCGATGACGTCTTCCGCCGCCATCTCGTCACGCAACAGGCGAAGCACGAAGCGATAGATCCGCACATGGTGCCGCGCGAACAGCACCTGCATCGCCAGCCGGTCACCGCGGGCAATGCGACCGATCAGCGCTTCGTCTGCCGGTGCTTGCATCGCCATCAGGTTCGGCTCACGGATTTGTCGCCGTTCGCGGCGGCGAGGTTCAAATGCCTGTGAGGAGTTTTGCGGCCACTCGGCACAGCGGGCGAGAAAGCAAATTCCCTTGCTGTGTCAGACCTTTAGACCATCATCTGACGTCAACGCCCCAGGTCTGAGCCAGGTCTGAGGCCGAATTTCCACCGAACGGCACCGCGGTGCAAGCGCGCGGGCCGCCCCGCGCAACCGGGGCGCAACTCGGTCCTGGGCCGCATGCTTGGGCTAGCGGCGCGAGGCCGGATGGGCGTCTTCCAGCGGCTTTTCCTCAAGCAGGATCACGGCGAGAAACGACACCGCCAGCGTGCCGGCGACGGCGAGGAAAACCGCCGCGAAAGTTGCAACCGATGCGCCGCCCAAAAATGCGTGGCCCAGCGTGCCGGCCGGCGCGCCAACCGGCGCTTTTGCCAACACGATGGCGCCGAACACCGCGATCAGGATCGTGCCCATCAGCGTGCGCGCGAAATTCATCGTGCCGAGCGCCGCGCCGAGATGGTGAATCGGCACGGTGTTCTGCAACGCCACCTGCGTCAGCGGCGCCGTCGGTCCGAAGCCGACGCCGATCAGAAACAGAATGATCTCGAATTTCAGCGAAGTCATGCCGCCGGCCGAGAACGCGAGCGCAACCACCGCGCCGACGCCGACGACGAGAAAGCACAGCGGCAGCAACTTGTAACGCCGGACCCGGCCGAGAAGCTGGCTGGAAATGCCGGCGCTGATATTGAGCGTCACCATCAGGATCATCAGGCTTAATCCCGACGAGGTCGCCGACCAGCCGAGCGCGCTTTGCAGATACATCGGCAGGAAGACGTTGAGGCTGATGATCGCGCCCCAGCCGAACGAATGCGCCGCGATGGCGAGCCGGGCGGCGGGATCGGACAGGATGGCGATCGGGATCAGCGGTTCGACCGCGGTGAGAAGCCGGGCGACAAACCCGGTGCCCAGAACCAGCGCACAGCCGAGCAGCGCCAGGACCGGCGACGACAGCCACGGATAGCGCACGCCGCCGAGATTGAGCGCCAGCATGAACGACGAGCTTGCCGCCATCACCAGGATGGCGCCGACGAAGTCGAGCCGGTGCGGCCGTTCATGGCGCGGCAGCCGCCGCAACACGGTGAGCGCGAGTACGACCGCGATGACGCACAACGGAAAATTCCACAAAAAGATCACCGACCAATGCAGATGGTCGGAAATCCATCCGCCCAAAGCCGGGCCGCAGCCGCCCGCGGTGGTAAATGCGATCGAGAAATAGGTGTAATATTTGCCGCGATCCTTGGGCGCGGCGATGTCGCCGAGGATCATGTTGGCGGTGACGGTCAGCCCGCCGGCGCCGCAGCCCTGGACGACGCGGCCGCAGATCAGCATCGTCATCGTCGGCGACGCGGCGCAGATGAGCGAGCCGGCCATATAGACGCCGAGCCCGATCAACATCGCGGCGCGCCGGCCATGAATATCGGCGAACTTGCCGTAGAGCGGGGTCAGCGCGGTCGAGGCGATCAGAAACGCCGTGATCAGCCACGGCAAGTTATGCACCTCGCCGAGATTGCGGCCGATGGTCGGCAGCGCGCTCGCCAGGATCGACTGATCGACCGAGCCGAGGAAGACCGGCAGCATCATGCTGATGGCGATCAGCCGCTTTTCCCGGTGCGTGAGCGGCGGCGGCTCGGCGCGGGCGGCAGGCGCGCTCGAATGCGCGGCGGCGTCGGGGGAGACAATCACCGCCTCGGTCGCGTCGGTGGCGCTGCCGCTGCGCGCGTCATGCATGAATCGAACTTACGCTGCGATACCCCAGCGCCCCCGGCGGAACGAGCATCGAGCAATAACGGCAAAGCGCAACGATGTCATTCGCGCATCGGCCGCCGCCGTCCCCCACCCGCCGCATGGCTGATCCGCCAGGGTTTAAAGCCGGCCGATGGCATCTTGCCATATAGCCATATATACGATAAGGTTTTCCATATGAAGACGACGCTCAATATCGACGATTCCGTCATGGCCGAGCTTAAGCGTGAAGCTGCGCGCCAAGGCCGCACCATGTCGGAACTGGTCGAGACGGCGCTGCGGCTGCTGCTCCGCCCGCAAATGAAGCGGACAAAAATTAAGCCGCTGCCGAGGTTCCATGGCGGTGGCGAACTCGTCGACATTGCCGACCGCAACGCCCTCTATGATGCCATGGACGACCGTCAGCCTTTACGGTCCCAAGAGGGATCGATAGTGCTCGTCGTCGACACCAACGTTTTGGTTTATGCGGCCGACATGGATTCGAATTTTCATGCCCGGTGCAGCGAATGGCTTGAGCGTCAACAACGACGGCCCGGCGCTTGGTATACGACTTGGCCGATCATCTACGAATTTTTGCGGGTGACGACACACCCGCGGGTCAAGCCCCGGCCCTTTAGCCTGGCGTCTGCGTGGGAGTTTGTGACGGCGCTCTTTGCAGCTCCGGGCCTAGCCGTTCTCGTTGCCGACCGACCGACATGCCGACGTTGCCAGAGAGGTCCTTTCAGAGTTGCCCGAGCTCGCCGGCAATATTCTCCACGACGCCCATACCGCCATTCTCATGCGCGAGCACGGCATCAAGCAAATCTGCACGCGGGATGCCGATTTTCATCGATTCCCGTTTCTCGAAGTGATCGATCCGCTGCGGGCGTAGGCGCAATCGCCTGGCTTATTGCTTGAGCGTATTGGCGACCTTGAAACTCGCTTGGGTCTTGCCCTTGATGTCGTCGAGCGTCACGTCGGGGGCAAGCTCGATCAGCGTCAGCCCGCCGCCGTGGCGGTCGAGGGTGAACACGCCGAGGTCGGTGATCACCATGTCGACGACGCCGGCGCCGGTCAGCGGCAGCGTGCAGCGGCTGCTTGAGCTTGGAGTCGCCCTTGGCCGAGTGCTCCATCACCACGACGACCTTCTTGACGCCGCCGACCAGATCCATGGCGCCGCCCATGCCCTTGACCATTTTGCCGGGGATCATCCAATTGGCGAGGTCGCCGTTTTCCGCGACCTCCATGGCGCCGAGGATGGCGATATCGATATGGCCGCCGCGGATCATGGCGAAGAAGTCCGCCGAATTGAAATAGCTCGTGGTCGGCAGTTCGGTGACGGTCTGCTTGCCGGCATTGATCAGGTCGGGGTCTTCCTCGCCCTCGAACGGGAACGGGCCGGTGCCGAGCATGCCGTTCTCCGATTGCAGCTGCACGCTCATGCCGTCGGGGATGTAATTCGACACCAGCGTCGGAATGCCGATGCCGAGATTGACGTAAAAGCCGTCGCGCAGCTCCTTGGCGGCGCGTTCGGCCATCTGATCGCGGGTCCAAGGCATTAGCTTTCGACTCCCATTAGACTTCCTCTCCGGTTCCGGCCGGCGCGTCGGCTTTTTGACGCTTGCGGACGGTGCGTTGCTCGATGTGCTTGGTCGCGCCCGGCACGTGGATCATGCGCTGACGTAAATGCCGGGCGTGACGATGTGGTCGGGATTGATGTCGCCGGGCTGCACCAGATGCTCGACCTCGGCCACGGTCACCTTGCCCGCGGTCGCCATCGGCGGATTGAAATTGCGCGCGGTCTTGCGGTAGGCAAGATTGCCCTCGGTGTCGCCGCGATAGGCATGGACGATCGACAGGTCGGCGACCAGGCCGCGCTCCATCACATGAGCGCTCGCCGTCGAATTCGCGCACTTCCTTGCCTTCGGCGATCTTGGTGCCGACGCCGGTCTTGGTGAAGAAGGCGGGAATGCCGGCGCCGCCGGCGCGGATGCGCTCGGCCAGCGTGCCTTGCGGATTGAACTCGATTTCGAGCTCGCCGGCGAGAAACTGCTGCATGAAGGTTTTGTTCTCCCCGACATAGGAGGAGATCATTTTCTTGATCTGCTTGGTGTCGAGCAGAATGCCGAGTCCCTTGCCGTCGGTCCCGCAATTGTTGGAGACGACGGTCAGGTTCTTGACCCCGGAATCGCGGATCGCCAGGATCAAGGTTTCCGGGATGCCGCACAGGCCGAAGCCGCCGGCCATGATGGTCATGCCATCCTTAAGCAACCCGGCCAACGCGGATCGCGCGTCCGCATAGACCTTGTTCATGACCGCTCCATTTCCCCCCGGCGTCCCGCGCCTACGCATAGCGGGGCCGGCGGAAAGGTCAACCGCCGCTCGGAGTGGCGTAGGTACTCACGATCGGCAGTGGAATCTGCGGATGCGGATAGTAATTCCACGCCACATACATGGCGGCGAACAGGATGGCGGCGATCAGCGCGCCGCCGACACGGTTGCGGAAGGAAATAAATCCGCCGAGCAAGGCGGCGATAAATGCGAACGCCGCCATCAACGCAACATAGACCCAATTCACGGTCGACAGGTCGATAGGCATCAGTTTGCTCCCGATAAGGTCCCTCGCTGCCCCACTCTAGCCGAGGGCGCCGCGGCGCGCGACACCTTGGCGGCGCTTCACACAAGAAGATATAAGGCATCCACAACCCGCCGGTGACATGGATTAGGTCCATGGCCCAGCGCGGCGCCGGTGTCCTCCTTAATGACCAATCTGCTTATTCTGCTCGGCTTGACGGAAACGGTGCGCAACCAGTACCGCGACCGGCTCCAGGCGCGCTTTCCCGAGCTCAAGATCGACCTCGTCGATCATCATTCCAAGGTCGGGCCGTATATCGCCGCCGCCGACGTGCTGCTTACCTTCACGCCCATGCTCACCGGCAAAGTCATCGAGCAGGCCGCCGGATTAAAATGGATTCAGACGCTGGGCACCGGCGTCGACAACCTCACCGACCAGGCCGCGCTGCGCAAAGACGTGATCGTTACCAATGTCCGCGGCATTCACGGCCCGCCGGTGTCGGAGGCCGCGATCGCGACCATGCTGGCGCTGGCCCGCAATCTGCCCGGCGCGGTGCGCGCCCAGGACGCGCGGCAATGGCGGCGCTGGCCGGCGCAGCTTCTGCACAACAAGACGGTCGGCATTTTCGGCGTCGGGGCGATTGCCGCGGCGCTGGCGCCGAAATGCAAGGCCTTCGGCATGCGCGTCGTCGGCGTCAGCTCCGCCCCGCGCGACGTGGCCGGATTCGACACGCATGCGCGCGCGCGACGAACTTTTACGGATCGTCGGCGAGTTCGATTTCTTCGTGCTGTTGACGCCGCTGACCGCGGCGACCCGCAACAGCATCGACGCCGAAGTGTTCGCGGCGATGAAGCCGACCGGCTTTTTGGTCAATCTGGCGCGCGGCGGGGTCGTCGACGAACCGGCGCTGGTCGAGGCGCTCAACGCCAAACGCATTGCCGGCGCGGCGCTTGACGTGTTCAACGAGGAACCGTTGCCCGCCGATCATCCGTTCTGGTCGATGGAGAACGTCATCATCACCACGCATCAGGGCGGCTTCTGCGACGTCTATATCGATTACGCCTGGCCGACGGTGGAAGCCAATATGCGGTGCTTTCTCTGCGGCGACTTCGGCGGCATGATCAATGTGGTGGAGCATTAGCCGTCATTCCGGGGCGCGGCCGAAGGCTGCGAGCCCGGAATTCAGGAGAACCAAAAATGGAACAGTCTTTCCGAACGCCTGCAGACGCCGATCTCGACCGCTGAACTGGATCGTCGCTGGGCCGCGGTGCGCGCCGCCATGGAGCGCGACAAGATCGACGTGCTGCTGATGCAGAACAACAGCGACCAGATGGGCGGCTACGTCAAATATTTCACCGACCTGCCCGCGACCAACGGCTACCCGCTCACCGTCGTCTTCCCGCGCGACGACCTGATGACGCTGGTGAGCCAGGGTCCGTTCGGCGGCGTCAACGATCTTAACGGCAAGAGCGACGGCGTGCGCCGCGGCGTCAAGCAATGGCTGACCACGCCGAGCTATTCCTCCTGCTACTACACCGCCAGCTACGATCCGGAACTGGCGGCCAAGGCGCTGGCGCCCTATGCCGGCGGCACCATCGGGCTGGTCGGCACCTATCAAATGTCGTTCGCGGTCGTCGACTACCTGCAGAAGGGGCGATTTCTCGAACACCAAGTTCGTCGACGCTTCCGATCTGGTCGACCGCATCAAGGTGATCAAGAGCGCCGAGGAGCAGGAGCTGGTGCGGCGCGCGGCCGCGATGCAGGACGGCGCCATGCGCGCCGCCTTGGCCGCCGCCGAGCCCGGCCTACGCGACCGCGACATCGCCGCCGTTGCGCAGTGCTACAGCCAGCGCCACGGCAGCGAGCACGGCATTTATCTTTGCGCCTCGATGCCCGCCGACCAGCCGGCGCAATTCGGTCACCGCCATTATCAGAACCGCGTCATCAAGGAAGGCGACACGATCGCGCTTCTGGTCGAGGATGCCGGCCCCGGCGGCATGTATACCGAGCTCGGCCGCACCTGCGTGGTCGGCAAGGCGTCGGCCGAGCTCAAGGACGAATTCGCCTTCGCGCTGCAAGCGCGCAAATTCAATCTCGGCTTGCTCAAGCCCGGCGCGCCGTGCAAGGAGGTTTTCGCCGCCTACAACGAATTCATGCGCAAGAACGGCCGGCCGGAAGAGAGGCGGCTGCATTGCCACGGCCAGGGCTACGATCTAGTCGAGCGGCCGCTCATCCGCCACGACGAACCGATGAAGATTGAAAAGGACATGAATATCGTCGTGCATCCGACCTATATCCGCGGCCACGTCCTGTCCTGGGTGTGCGACAATTATCTGATCGGCCCGGACGGCCCGGGCGAACGGCTGCATCGCTTCCCGGAAGCGATCACCGAGCTTGGCTGAAAATTTTCCGACTTTTGACCCAAATCAATGCGCCTGTGCCTGGGCTTGAGACCACAGTGGCAACGGAGGAAACAACCATGAAGTGCAAATTATTCGCCGCGCTGGCCGCAGCCAGCCTTGCTTTTGCGCTGCCCGCGCAGGCGCAGGATTTTCCCACCCGGACGATAACCATGGTCATCCCGTTCGCCGCCGGCGGACCGACCGACGTCCTCGGCCGCCTCGTCGCCGCGCGCATGAGCGAGGTGCTGGGTCAAACGGTGATCGTCGAGAATATCACCGGGGCCGGCGGCCAGACCGGCTCGTTGCGCGTCGCCAACGCCGCGCCCGACGGCTATCAATTTCGTCGTCGCCACCGTCGGCAGCGCCAGCCCAGGGCCAGACGCTCTATAAGCACCCGCTCTACAACTCGGTGACCGACTTCACGCCGGTCATCCTCATCGCCAATGTTCCGCTCGTGCTGGAGACGCGCAAGGATCTGCCGGTGAATAATTTCAAGGAGTTCGTCGCTTATGCCAAAGCGAATCAGGCGCAGATGCAATTCGGCTCGGCCGGGGCCGGTTCGGCGACGCATCTCGGCTGCGTGCTGATGAATTACATCATCGGCGTCAACATCACCCACGTTCCCTATCGCGGCACCGGGCCGGCGCTGCAGGACCTCGAAGGCGGCCGCATCGACTATGTGTGCGACGTCATGACGACCGCCAAGCCGCCGATCGACGCCGGAACCGTCAAGGGACTCGCGGTCTTCGACAGCAAGCGTTCGCCGGCGCTGCCCAACGTGCCGACCGCGGCCGAGCAAGGCACGCCCAACCTCATCGCCTATACCTGGAATGCCATCTTCCTGCCGAAGGATGCGCCGGCGCCGATCGTCAAGAAACTGCACGACGCAACGCTCGAGGCGATGCACACGCCGGCGGTGCGCGACCGGCTCACCGGGCTAGGGGCCGAAATCGCACCCGACGACCAGGCAACGCCGCAATATCTCGGCGACCTCCTCAAAAGCGAGATCGCGAAATGGGCGGTGCCGATCAAAGCCAGCGGCGTCAGCGTCGAATGACGCAGTTGGGTTAACCGCGCCGTTTTTCGTCCGCTGTTTGCGCGAAAAAATCCGCAATTGCGTCACCGTGAGGTCACGCCGGCTGTGCCCTATGCGCCGCCGGAGCATGATCCCGAAAATGCCTGTCCTCGGACTTGATCCGAGGATGGTCCAAGGTTTCCCGCCTTCGCGAAGCCGCTTCCACCTACGCGCTCCGCGCTTCCACCTACGCGCTCCGCGCTTCGGTGGACTCAAACCCTCCGTAGCTCGCACAGCGAGCGTAGGCGGGTCGGTGGACTCGAACCCTCCGTGGCTCGCGAAGCGAGCGTAGGGGGGTCGGCGGGCGAAGCAAGGTCGGAAAAGATCATGCGCAAACAAATATTTCGGAGGACGCAATGCTGTCCATTCGCATGGTCTATGCGGGCGCGGTCGCGGCCGTCGCAGTTATGGCGGCGCTGAGCGGCGCGGCGGCGCAGACCGCAACGAACGATCAACCCGGCAAACCGCTGGCGCTATTGGCGGGACTGCGGCCGCCGCATGAGAGCAAAACGATTGCGCATGCGAAAACCGTCCGCAAAACGCTCAAGAAGCTCGCCGCCAAGAAACCGAGGCCGAAGGCCGCGGCGAAGCTGGCGAGCAGAAAACCCGGGATTGCGGCCCAGGCGGCGGCAGATCAGGCGGCGGAAGATCCGCCGGCGCAGACGGCGCCCGCCGCGTCCGCCGCGGACGTCTGGCCGGCGGTGGATGCGCCGCCGCCCGCCGATATTGCTACCGCAGCGCCGCCGCAAACCGCGCCGCCGGCCGAGGCTCCGACGCCGAGTGAAATCGTGGTCGGCGGCCGGACCGTGCAAATCGTTTCACCGGATCAAGTCAACGCGATCGACCTTGCCGCCGCCGATGGTCATGACGCGCCGGCGGCCATGCCGCGCGATGGCGCCGATGTCCCGCCGCCATCGCAATCGGTGCTCGCTCCGCCCGTTCGCGAGGACACTAGTGGATCACGTCTGACATTTGAATCCTTGAGGGGATTCCCTGCGGACTCAATGCATGCGAGTTTGGCGCATGCGAACCGGAATTTCCATCACTCTCAAGCCTGCGGATCGCCGCCGCCTGAAGGCGCTCGCGCGAGATCGCAACACCCCGCACAAGCACGTCTGGCGGGCTGAGATCGTCCTGTTGAGTGCGGACGGTATCGGCACCAATGAAATCATGCGCCGGACCGGCAAGTCGAAAACCTGTGTCTGGCGCTGGCAGGAACGCTTCATGGAGGCGGGCTACAACGGCCTCCTGCACGATAAAACACGCCCGTCGCGCATCCCGCCGCTGGGATCGAACATCACCGAACGCGTCGTGGCCCTCACCCAGACCGACCCGCCCACCGAGGCGACCCACTGGACTTCCGCGATGATGGCGAAAGTCGTCGGCATCAGCGCGAGTTCCGTCCAACGCATCTGGCGCGCGCATGGCCTGCAACCGCACCGGGTCAAACAGTTCAAGCTTTCTACCGACCCGCGCTTCGTCGACAAGTTGCGCGACATCGTCGGCCTCTATGTCGATCCGCCCGCCCATGCCGTGGTCCTCTCGGTCGATGAAAAGAGCCAGATCCAAGCGCTCGACCGCACCCAGCCCGGCTTGCCGATGAAGAAGGGCCGTGCCGGGACGATGACCCACGACTACAAACGTCACGGCACCACCTCGCTGTTTGCGGCCCTCAATGTCCTCGACGGTACCGTCATCGGGTGCAACATGCAGCGCCACCGGCACCAGGAGTTCATCCGCTTCCTCAACGCCGTCGAGGCGCAGGTGCCGGCGCGAAAGGAAATCCACGCTATCGTCGACAACTACGCAACTCACAAGCATCCGAAGGTGCGCCAATGGCTGGCTCGGCATCCCCGCTGGACCTTCCACTTCACGCCCACATCGGCATCCTGGCTCAACGCCGTCGAGGGCTTCTTCGCCAAGCTCACAAAGCGGCGATTGAAGCGCGGTACCTTCCTATCGGTCGTCGACTTGCAGGCCGCCATCAATCGCTTCGTTATCGAACATAATGCCGAACCCAAACCCTTCACTTGGACTGCTGATCCCGACAAAATTATCCAGGCTGTCAGACGCGGGCACCAAGTGTTAGATTCCATCCACTAGCTCAAGGCGTCTTGCCCAAAATCCGCACAAAGCATTCGCGGACCTGACGCTGGGTGTCTTCGAGGTGGGCTTGGAGCGCCGGGAAATCCGGCAGATCGGCGGCTCGCGCAAGGAGATCGAGCACGCCGGCGCTTGCCGCTTTCGGATCGAAAGCCGTCGGCAGGCAGAGCCGCAAGATTTGCGTCAAATCATGAAACAATCGCACCGCCGGGCGCAGCACCGCGGCGTCTTCGGCCTTGAGCACGCCAAGCCGCGACGCCTTTTCCAGCACCCGCGCGGTCGAGGTGTCGAGAATTTCCGGCGTCGCCGCGGCGCCGGTGAGTTGCAGAAATTGCGCGATGAACTCGATATCGACCAGCCCACCGGCAGCATATTTGAGATCCCACGGATCGGCGTCGCCCTTTTCCTTGGCGATGGCCGCGCGCATTTCGACGACATCGTCGGCGATAGCGTGCGCAACTCTTTTGCGGCAGAGCACGTCGCGGATCGCCGCCTGGATTTTTGCGGCAAAATCGGGAGACCCCGATACGACCCGCGCGCGGGTAAGCGCCATGTGCTCCCAGGTCCACGCTTCGCTGTCCTGGTAGCCGATAAATCCGTCGATCTGGGTCGCCAGCGGACCGGACCGCCCGGACGGCCGCAACCGCATGTCGACTTGATAGAGGCTGCCGTAATTGGTCTGCACGGTGAGCGCGCTGATCAGCCGCTGGGTGAAGCGTGCGAAATATTGGGCGCCGTAGAGCGGCCGCTTGCCGTCCGAGTTCGGGTGCTGCCGCTCGAAATCGTAGATGACGATGAGATCGAGGTCGGAGCTTGCGGTCATTTCGCGGGCGCCGAGCCGGCCGAGCGCGACGATCGCGCACTCGCCGCCGCGGATGCGGCCGTGGTTGGCGGCAAAATCGGCGTCGACTCGTTTATGAACGGCGCGCAGCAGCACGTCGGCAAGCCGCGCAAAAACCTCACCCGCCTGTTCCGCGGACATCGACCCGGAGAGAACTCGCGCGCCGATCAGGAACATATGCTCCTGGCCGAATAGGCGTATGGCGTCGAGCGCCGCCTCGTAGCCGCGCGCATCTTCCAGCATGCGGCCAAGCTCCGCTTCGAGCCGTACCTCCTCGGGCAGCGACCCGAAGAAGCGCCGATCGACCAGCGGATCGATGAAGTGTGGATGGTGCGCCAAGATGTCGGCAAGCCGCGGCGCCGTGCCGAGGATGAGCGCGACAAAGCGGATCAGGTCCGGATTCTGCCGCAACAGCGACAAAAAGCGGCCGCCCGCGCGCACTCCGGCGAGAAACCGATCGAACGTAACAAAAGCCGCGTCCGGATTCTCCGCGCGCGAAAACTGATCGACAATGACCGGTATGAGTTCGGTGAGATTGGCGCGCGCCTGCTCGCCGCGTAGCGCGCGGTAGCGCCCGGCGTGCCAATTGCGCACCGTCGCGGCGAGATCCTGCGGCCGGCGAAAGCCCATTTGCGCGAGCCGGTCGAGCGTTTCGCGTCCGCCTTCGCCGGCGGCGAACGACAGCTGCTGTTGCCGGGCCAAGAATTCAGCAGCGCGTTCGAATAATCGCACATAGTGCCACTCGACCTTGCGCAACTGCGCTACCAGCGCATTGGCGAAATCGTCGCGGTCGCTAAAGCCGAGAAAGCGGGCAAAAACGTCGACTGCGGCCGGGTCGGCCGGCAGCGTATGGGTCTGCTCGTCGGCCAGCATCTGCAGCCGGTGCTCGACGCGGCGCAGAAAATCGTAAGCTTGCGTCAGCTCATCGCGCGCGGCGGCATCGATCCAGCCGTCGGCGGCGAGCATCGCGAGCATGGCGACGGTGCCGCGCCCGCGCAATTCGCCGTGCCGCCCGCCGGCGATGAGCTGCTGAGTTTGCACGAAGAATTCGATTTCGCGGATGCCGCCGCGGCCGAGCTTGATATTGTGGCCCTCGACCGCGATTTCGCCGTGACCCCGATAGGCATGGATCTGCCGCTTCATGTCGTGAATGTCGGCAACCGTCGCGTAATCGAGGTATTTTCGCCAAATGAAGGGCGTCAGCTCGCGCAGAAGTTTTTCACCGGCGGCAAGGTCGCCGGCGCAGGCGCGCGCCTTGATCAGCGCCGCGCGTTCCCAGTTCTGGCCGCGGCTTTGGTAGTAATCGAGCGCCGCCGGCGTCGAAATCGCGATCTGGGTCGAGGACGGATCGGGCCGCAGCCGCAGGTCAACTCGATACACGTAACCGTCCGCGGTACGTTCCTGCAAAATTTTGACGAGGTCGCGTGTCAGGCTCACGTAGAATGGGGCAGCCTCGACGTTGCGGCCAAGTTTTGCCGCCCCCGGATCGAAAAAAACCATGAGATCGATGTCGCTCGAGAAATTAAGCTCGCCGGCACCCATCTTGCCCATGGCGAGGACGATATAGCCGCAGCGACCCAGGGAATCGCTCCGC
Source organism: uncultured Alphaproteobacteria bacterium (assembly GCA_963823225.1). GTDB lineage: Bacteria > Pseudomonadota > Alphaproteobacteria > Rhizobiales > Xanthobacteraceae > BOG-931. The sequence continues at coordinate 1,938,770 of CAWGKM010000003.1, forward strand.
TCGGGCGGCATGAGCCTGTTGGCTTTGACGGCCTCGCGCAGGAGAAAGGCCACGGCGGCGCCGAGCGCAGTGTCGGCAAACTCGGTCAGCGCCGCGGTGATACGCGCGACCGGCCAGACCCCGCCGATATCGGCAAGCGCGATCAGCAGCGCGGATTGCGCCTTGTTGCGGCGCAGAATGCGCATCACCTCGGCCTGAGAGCGCGCCGCCGCGGCGGCACTCTTGGTTGCCGCCACGAGCGCGGCGTGTGCGCCATCCGGATCGGCTTTTAGCAAACCAAGCAATCGCGCGGGATCCGCTTGGAAAAGGTCCCAGAGATAGGGCGCCGCGCCGGCAATGCCGCCGAGAAGCTGCGCCAGAGGCGGATGCGCCCGGATCAGCGTTTTGAACGCCTTAGCAGCGGCTTTTGTCTTTAAACTCGCGAGCCAAGCCGCGACGCGCGCCGACGACTGCGCCGACGGCTTCGGCAGCGCGCCGCCGAACCGCCGGATCAATGCCGCATCGTCGCGTTTCTGGCTTTTTTTCCCCGGCCGCTTGGCAACCGCCGGCCGCCTCATCCCGTCCCTGCCGGTCCCGCGCGCGGCAGCGCGATGGTACTGCGCAAGCCGGGATGATTGTCCTCGAGCTTCAATTCGCCGCCATGCAGGCGCGCGACGGCCGACGCGAGGCTCAAGCCCAATCCCGAGCCCGGCTCGGAGCGGCTCTGCTCGAGACGTACGAAACGTTCGACCACGCGACCGCGGTCGGCATCGGGAATTCCCGGCCCACGATCCGCCACGCTGAGCGTGATGCGTTCGCCGTCGTCGCCGGCCTTGACCACGACTTCGGCGGGCTGCCCGTTCGCCTTGCCGTCGGGTCTGGCATATTTGATGGCGTTGTCGACGAGGTTCGCCAGCGCCTGGCTCACCAGTTCGCGATTACCGCGCACCGGCGCCGCCGCCGGCGCCTCGACTTTGAGCGCAATGCCCTTCTCGTCGGCCAGCGGCTCATACAGTTCGCCGACGTCGCGGGCAATCTCGGCGGCATCGAATTCGGTCATATTGTCGCGCGCTTGACCGGATTCGGCGCACGCGATCATGAGCAGCGCGTCGAAGGTTCGAATGAGTTCGTCGGATTCCTCGATGGTGGATTCCAGCGCGGCACGGTAATCGGAGTCGCCGGTCGGGTGGCGCAGCGTCTCTTCGCAGCGATTGCGCAGCCTTGTCAGCGGCGTTTTGAGGTCGTGGGCGATGTTATCGGAGACTTCTTTCAGTCCGCGCATGAGCGCCTCGATGCGCTCGAGCATGGCGTTGAGGTGTTCGGCGAGGCGGTCAAGCTCGTCGCCGGTACCGGCGACCGGCAGCCGGCCGGCGAGATCGCCGCGCATGATGGTCTGCGCGGTATCGGTCATCGCGTCGATGCGCTTGAGTACGCGGCGGCTGACGAAGAATCCGCCGACGAGGCCAAGCACGATAACCAGCGCCAGCGACCATTGCCCGGCATTGACAATGATGCCGAACAAGCGCTCGCGTTCCTCAAGATCGCGTCCGACCAGGAGGCGGAAGCCGCCGGGAAGCTGCACCACCCGGACCAGAGCGCGGTGGTCGCTGCCCTCCGGCGCTTCGAGCCGGCGATAATTGGTTTCGAGCCACCCCGGATGATCGAGCACTCCGGGCTCCAGCGAGCCGACGTTGCCGGCAAGCCCCTCCCCGTTCGGCGTCGTCACCAGATAAAGGCTCGATCCCGGTCGCCGCGAGCGCAGATCGACGACGATTACCAAGCGCCTGATGCCGCCTTGGGCATACTGCACCGACAGTCCGTTGATCTCGCCATCGACGGTCGAGGTGATCTGCTCGGTGATGAGGCGCCGCGTATTAAGCGCAAAATAACCAAGCAGCGACGCCGCGAACAGGACAAAGATTCCCAAGTAGAATAGCGTCAGCTTGAACGCCGTCGTGCGGATGAGTTTGCCGATCGCGGTCACGTGATTCTCTCGGCTCGCAGGCCTATTTCGCCCTCGGAAAAGTCATCTTCCCAGAATTCGAGGGCAGCGCGTTTGCCGCCCTCAATGTTTGCCGCCTCGGCCCGGCGCAGCTCGACACGCCGGATTTTGCCGGAAATCGTCTTCGGCAGCTCGGCGAATTCGAGCCGCCGCACCCGCTTGAACGGCGCCAGCGCAGTCCGGCAATGGCGGAAGATCGACAGTGCGGTATCGCGGTCCGGGCGATGGCCGGGCGCCAGCGCCAAAAAAGCCTTCGGCACGGCAAGCCGCAGCGGATCGGGCGACGGCACGACGGCGGCTTCGGCGACGGCCGGATGCTCGATCAAAACGCTCTCCAACTCGAACGGGCTGATGCGATAATCGGAGGATTTGAACACGTCGTCGGCGCGGCCGACATAGGTCAAATAACCGTCGTCGTCGATTGCCGCGACGTCGCCGGTGCGATAGACCGCGTCGCGGTGCGCGCGCACGCCGCCGCCGTCGTCCTGATAGCCTTGCATCAACCCGGTCGGCCGCGGCTCCAGCACAAGGCAGATCTCGCCCTCGCGCGCCGCCGCGCCGTTGACGTCGAGAAGCGCGACCCGATAGCCCGGCAGCGGTCGGCCCATCGATCCCGGCTTTAGTTTTTGCCCCGGCGAATTGCCGACCAGCGCCGTCGTCTCGGTCTGGCCGTAACCGTCGCGGATGGCGATGCCCCAGGCCGCCTTGACGCGCTCGATGACTTCGGGATTGAGCGGCTCACCGGCGCTGATCAGTTCCCTGATGCGGACCCGCCAGGCCGCGAGATCCTCCTGGATCAGCATCCGCCACACCGTCGGCGGCGCGCAAAAGGTGGTGACCCCGCAGCGCGCGATGGTGTCGAGCAGACCGCGCGCATTAAAGCGGCGCTGATTGACGATGAACACCGCCGCTTGCGCATTCCACGGCGAAAAGAAACAGCTCCATGCGTGTTTGGCCCAGCCCGGCGAGGAGATGTTGAGATGTATGTCGCCCGGCTTCAGCCCGAGCCAGTACATCGTCGAAAGGTGGCCGACCGGATAGCTCTGGTGGCTGTGCAGAACGAGTTTCGGCGTCGCCGTGGTGCCGGAGGTGAAATAGAGCAGCACCGGATCGTCCGGCCGCGTCTCGCCATCCGGCGAAAACTTCGCCGACGCCTGATAGGCATTCTCGAACGGCATCCAGCCCGGCACCGCTTTGCCGACGACAATGCGCGTGTAATCGCCGGGCAGCTCGGCGAATTTGGCCGCGGCATCGGCGCTGGCGACGACATGGCGCACGCGCCCGCGCGCGAAGCGGTCGGCAAGATCGTTGCGTGTCAGCAGCGTCGTCGCCGGCACGATTACCGCGCCGAGCTTCACCGCCGCGAGCATACATTCCCAGAGCGCAACGACGTTGCCGAGCATCACCAGGATACGGTCGCCGCGGCGGACGCCGAGTGCGCGCAGCGCATTGGCGACCCGGCTGGAACGTTCGCTCAGGGCGGCGAACGAGAGCTTGGTTTCGCCCTCATCCTCGTCGACCAGCCAAAGCGCGGGATCGGCATTGTCGCGCGCCATGATGTCAAAGTAATCGAGCGCCCAGTTGAAGCGGTCGAGCTTCGGCCAGCGGAAATCGCGATAGGCGGTGGCGTAATCGTCGCGGTGGCGCAGCAGGAAATCACGAGCGGCAATAAGCGGCGCCGCGTTGCTCGAAGTCATGGTGATCTCCCGTCCGCTCTCCGTAAATTCAATGCGCCACCGACCTACCGGGCGCCGTCGCGGATCATATAGCCCGCTCCGCGCACGGTATGTAAGAGCGGCTGCGCGAAGCCCTTGTCGATTTTAGATCGCAAGCGCGAGATGTGCACGTCGATCACGTTGGTCTGCGGATCAAAATGATAATCCCAGACGTTCTCCAAAAGCATGGTGCGGGTGACCACCTGACCGGCATGCCGCATCAGATATTCGAGCAGGCGGAATTCCCGCGGCTGCAGCTGCACCTCCTGCCCGGCGCGGCTGACCTCGTGCGACAGCCGGTTAAGTTCGAGATCGCCGACGCGATACATGGTCTCTTGGCCGCGGCTGCCGCGCCGGCGCGCCAGCGCCTCAACGCGCGCCAACAGTTCGGAGAACGCATAGGGTTTGGCGAGATAATCGTCGCCGCCGGTGCGCAGCCCTTTGACGCGGTCGTCGACCTGACCGAGCGCCGAAAGGATCAAGACCGGCGTCTCCACCGACTTGCCGCGCAAGGCGCCAATGACCGAGAGCCCGTCGCGCTTCGGCAGCATGCGGTCGACGATCAGCACGTCATATTCGCCGTCGAGCGCGAGCGCCAAGCCTTCCTCGCCGTCGCCGGCTTGATCGGCTATATGGCCGACCTCGCGGAACGCCTTGACCAGATAATCGGCCGCGTCGCGGTCGTCCTCGATGATGAGAAGACGCATGGTATATCGCCGCACTCAAAAAGCGTGTGCCCACACCGGTTGATATAGTAATCGCTCGCCGGTGCCGGGGCGGCTTAAGCCATACCATCAGGACCATGGAGTCGCCACGCGCGATGGTCGGCGGCCGGGCGCCATAAAGCGAAGGGGTGGCGAGCGGCTGCCCGCCACCCCCTCTCACAACTCCACCCCGGCGGGGGCGACGGATGCCGGGAGGCAGAGTTGGTATCGGCGGGGACGGGTCTTGCGCGACCCGTCCCCAGGGTACGCCCGCCAGCGGGGGCGACGGATGCCGGCGGATCGCCCCTTTTCTTTAGAGCCTTGGCGGTTCCGAACGCATCAGAACCGGGCTCCGGCGTTCTGTTCGAGCATGATGTTTTCCGGCCTTCCTTCGCCCGCCGGAGCGGGCTTCGCGCAGGCGGAAAACCGGCGGCCACCCCCGGATCAAGTCCGAGGGTGGCTTTTCGGCATCATGCTCTAGGCGTTGCCGAGCGGCAGTGCGACGAACTTCGTCCCATCGCTCGACTTCACTCGGAACAACACAGTGTGCTTGCCCGCCGATTTCGCGTCGGCGAGGCTCTGGCGGACATCGGCCGGCGTCGAAACCGACTTGCCGCCGACGTCGAGAATGACGTCACCGACTTGGAAACCGTGGTCGGCGGCGACCCCGCCGGCGGCGACCGCAGTCACCACGACGCCGTTGCCGCCCGCGCTCGAATTCTTGTCGCCGGGAGCGAGCGTCAGCCCGAGCTTCGGCACTTCGCTTTCGGAGCTTTGGTTATTTTCCTCGTTCGCTGCCTGCTTCTCGGCCGGCAAGGTGCCGAGCGTCAGCGTTACGGTTTTATCCGTACCCTGATGGATCACGCCGAGCTTCACCGAGGTGCCCGGCGACATGGTGCCGATCTTGCGCGCCAAATCGCGCGCATCCTTGACCGGTTGGTCATTGACCGAAGTGATGACGTCGCCGCTCGCGATGCCGGCCTTGGCGGCAGGGCTGTCCTTTTGCGGCTCGGATACCAGTGCGCCGGACGCTTGCTTCAGTCCCATGCTGTCGGCGATGTCGGGCGTGATCGTCTGGATTTGCACGCCGATCCAACCGCGGGTGACGGTGCCCTTGTCGCGCAGCTGTGCGATCACGTTTTTCACGGTGTCGGAGGGAATGGCAAACGCAATGCCGACCGAACCGCCCGACGGCGAGAAGATCGCGGTGTTGACGCCGATGACGTTGCCGTCAACGTCGAAAGTCGGACCGCCGGAATTGCCTTTATTGACCGGCGCGTCGATCTGGATGAAATCGTCATAGGGGCCGGCGCCGATATCGCGGCCGCGGGCCGAGACGATGCCGGCGGTGACCGTGCCGCCGAGGCCGAACGGATTGCCCACCGCGAGCACCCAATCGCCGACGCGAGGGGGATTATCGGAGAGCTTCACGTAGGGAAAATCTTTGCCGTCGATTTTGATCAAAGCGAGGTCGGTGCGCGCGTCGGTTCCGATGACCTTGGCGCTATAGCTCTTGCCGTCGTCGGTAGTGACCTGAACGTTCTCGGCATTCTGCACGACGTGATTGTTGGTCACCGCATAGCCGTCGCTAGAAATAAAGAAACCGGAACCCTGGCCGGTGATAATCTCATGGCCGTTCGGCATGCCGGGCATGCCAAACTGCCGGAAGAACTTTTGGAATGGCGAACCGGGCGGGAAGGGAAGATCGTCCTCGCTGTTGGAATTCGAGGCGGCCGGGCGATCGATCTTGACGCGGACCGAAATCACCGCCGGTTTCACTTTTTCGACGATGTCGGCAAAGCCCACCGGCTTTTGCGGGAGCTGCTGCACCTTCTCGGTCAAATTCTGCGCTTGCGCCGCCGCCCCGAAAGGATCCGTCATGTTCAGCGCCAGGACGAATGTCGCCGCACCGATCCCGGCGATCGTCGTCGCCAGAAGCACAACGCGCCGCGCCGAAAGAATGCGGCGTGATGGCAAGGAACTGCCGTTCATTACACGTCTCCAAAAATCGATTGTTCCATCTCGCGATGGAGTGTGTCGGGGCAGCAAGATGGAGCAGCGAGCCTTACCGCGCTCTGTCGGCCGCATTAAAAGTTTGTAATGTTGCGAAGCGTAAAATTAGAGCGTGAATACAAGTAAAATTAGAGCGTGAATACAATATGTTATTCTGCGTCGACTAGCCGCTTCGAGGCCACGCCGGTGACGAATTAGCGCCGCGCTTAGGACGCGCCCTCGCCGCGCATGAGTTCCGTCACCCGCGCTTCCTCCGCCGCGGTCAGGTTCACCGTCTCAGCGCCCGCCGGCGCGCCACTGCGGCGTCGGCCCACCACGATCAGCATGACGATGCCGATCAGCAGTACGCCGGGCGGCAGGCCCCAGAGCGCCGCCGTGTGCCACGACAGCGGCGGTTTGAGCAGTACAAACTCGCCGTAGCGGGCGACGAGAAAGCCGATCACCTGCGCGTCGCTGTCGCCGGCCACGATCCGTTGGCGCACCAGAACGCGAATATCATGCGCAAGCGGAGCGTCCGAATCGTCGATCAATTCGTTCTGGCACACCATGCAGCGCAGTTCCTTGGACAGCGCGCGCGCGCGGGCCTCCAGCGTCGGATCCGACAGCACTTCGTCGGGCTGGAACAGCCTGGACCGGCAATGACCAGACCAGCGCGACGAGAAGCATGAGCGCGTGCAGGTATTTCACCTTCGTTTACTCCGCCGGTTGCGGCACCGCTTGCGGCTTGTCTCTGGCTTTGGCCGGCCGCGGCGCGCCGACGCGCAGCCGCCGATCGGACAGCGACAGGCCGCCGCCCGCGAACATGAACGCGGCGCCGAGCCAGATCAGCAGCACGAGCGGCTTGAAATAGAGCCGCACCGCCAAGCTGCCGTCCGGGTTCGGATCGCCGAGCGAGACGTAGATTTGACTGAAGCCGCGCCTCATCAGCGCGGCCTCGGTGACCGCGGTGTTGCGGTCCGGGAAAGCACGCCGGCTCGGCTCCATGGTGCCGACCAGTTGCCCGTCCATCCGGCGCACGGTGAAGCGACCGACTACGTCTTGGTAATTTGGTCCGGCGCGATCGAATACGCCGTCGAGGGTGAGCCGGTAATGGGCAATGTCGAGACTGCCGCCGACCTTAATTTCGGCGAGGCGCTCGCTGCCCCAGGCGGTCACACCGACGATGCCAAGCAGCGTCACACCGATGCCGAAATGCGCAGACGCCGTGCCCCAGGCCGAGCGCGGCATGCCTAACGCGCGCCGCAGCGCCGCACGGAACGGCACGCGCAAGATCAGCGTGCGCTCGGCAAGGTCGGTGATCGCGCCGGCCATCACGAATATGGCAACGCCGACGCCGAACGGCGCCAGCACCGGACCGCCCCGTTCGATCGCGAATGCCGCCGCGGTCGCCACTGCCGCGATGAGCGCGGCCGCGAGCAGACGTTGCGCGGTACCCAGGAGGTCGCCGCGTTTCCAGCCCATGAGCGGCCCGAACGGCATCGCCGCCATGAGCGGAATGAACAGCGGGCCGAAGGTCATATCGAAGAACGGCGGACCGACGGAAATCTTGTCGCCCGTCAGCGCTTCGAGCGCGAGCGGATAAAGCGTGCCGACAAACACGGTGGCGCAAGCGGTGGTCAGGAACAGATTGTTGAATACCAGCGCGCCCTCGCGCGAGATCGGCGCGAACAAGCCGCCTTGCTTGAGAAGCGGCGCGCGCCAGGCATAGAGCGACAGCGCGCCGCCGATGAAGACGATGAGAATGCCGAGGATAAAGATGCCGCGCGTCGGATCGGTCGCGAAAGCATGGACCGAGGTGAGCACTCCCGAGCGCACCAGGAAAGTTCCGATCAGCGACAGCGAGAAGGCCAGAATCGCAAGCAAGATGGTCCATACTTTGAGCGCCCCGCGCTTTTCCATCACCACGGCGGAATGCAACAGCGCGGTGCCGGCAAGCCACGGCATCAGCGACGCGTTTTCGACCGGGTCCCAGAACCAAAATCCGCCCCAGCCCAGTTCGTAATAGGCCCAGTACGAGCCGCCGGCGATGCCCAGCGTGAGGCACATCCAAGCGCCGAGCACCCAGGGGCGCACCCAGCGCGCCCATGCGGCATCGATCCGGCCTTCCAGCAAAGCGGCAATCGCAAAGGAAAATGCGATCGAGAAGCCGACATAGCCCAGGTAAAGCATCGGCGGATGGAAGGCGAGGCCGGGATCCTGCAGGATCGGATTGAGATCGCGGCCCTCGAACGGCGGGTTGGCAATGCGCACGAAAGGATTCGACGTCGTGAGAATGAACAGATGAAAGGCCGCAGCGATCCACGCTTGTACCGCGAGCGCGTTAGCCTTGAGCACCGCCGGCAGATTGGTGCCGAACAGGGCGACCAAAGCGCCGAAAAATGTCAGAATCGAAACCCAGAGCATCATCGAGCCTTCGTGGTTGCCCCAGATGCTGGTGAGCCGGTAGATCAACGGCATTTGCGAATTCGAATTCTCGTAAACGTTGAGCACCGAGAAATCCGATGTGACGTAGGATACGGCGAGCGCGGCAAATGCCATCGCCACAAAGGCGAACTGCGCCAGCGCCGCCGGCGCGGCCATGCTGATAAGCACGGCGTCGTTGGTGCGCGTGCCGACGATGGGCATGATGCCTTGGATCAAAGCGAGCCCGAGCGCGAGCATCAGTGCGTAATGGCCGAGTTCCGGAATCATTTCGTTCCCCCGCCGATCGGCATCGCCGCCCGTTGCGCGTAATCGTCCTTCCAGTGGCCCGATTTCTTCAAGGCGTCGGCGACTTCTTTGGGCATGTATGTCTCATCATGTTTAGCAAGAATCGTATCGGCGTTAAACACGCCTGAGCCATCGAACGCGCCTTCGGCCACGACGCCCTGCCCCTCCCGGAACAGATCGGGCAATACCCCGCGATAGGCAACCGGAACCTCGTTATTGCCATCGGTGACCTGGAAACGAACGGCAAGGTTGGTGCCGCGCTCGAGGCTACCGGCCTTCACCAAGCCGCCGAGCCTGATGCGCGTGCCGGGCCCCACATGGTTCTCCACCACGTCGCTCGGTGAATTGAAGAACACGATGGAGTCGCGAAACGCATTGAGCATGAGCGCGACCGCGACGGCGAGCACCGAAAGCCCGCCGCCGATCAGAACCAGGCGTCGTTGTTTGCGGGTCATTATGGCAGGTTCCGCTGCATTCTAGCGTTCATTCTAGCCTTCGAGACCGAGACCTTTGACGAGATCGTCGATGCGTTTGACTCCGCCGCGATGATCCGACAGCGCGCGTCTGGCGTCGGCAGCGGCATCCTTGGCCTTATCACACGCCGAATATGATCCAAAGCGTCATCGTCCAAAGTGTCATTTTCAAGCTGTCGGTGGCGCCGTCCGGCCCGCCGAACCAAGCTTTGGCAGCGATACCCTGGCTCACCACCCGCCGGCGCGTCGCGTGGTTACAACACGGCACGAATGCGGCTGCAATGGGAACCGCGGCGCGGCAATTGCGCACTCCGCCCGCGCGAATTTGCATCGCCGCCGGCTCCCGGCATGCGGTTCGACGGTTTAAGCGTGTGCCGGTTTGCGCTCGGGGGTGCCGGTCTGCACCGCAACCTCGGCGGCCTTAGCGAGGAGGCCCGCATATTCGACGCCGAATACGATCCGGCAGAACCGGATCGCTGCCTCGACCTGGGATTGCCGAAACGACCGATCGGCATCGCCGGCATGGCGCAGGGAATCGAGCAGGACCTTGGTTCCGGTTTCCAAGTAAAGCGTCAGGTCCGAATAGGCGCGCACCGTCACTTCGTTGATGGCTAGCTCGTTGGCGTAATGCCGGCAAGCGCCGACAAATTCGACCCGCAGCTCGGCCTCGTCGACATCGATCGAGTCGAGCAGCGAGCCGGGCACGATATCTTTGGCATGGCGCGGCCGCAGCAGGCGCCGGACGAAGCCCGGCGTCGTCTCGATTTCGGCTTTGAGCAAACTCGAGACGTCGGCGCGTATCGTCGCCAGCTGGCGGCTCCAGGCCGAGTCGACCGACAAATTCATTTCCGAGCGCAATCCGCGCGCCGCGTCGTGGATGCCCTTGAGGATCGATACGATCGGCCGCCCGGCCTTGAGTTCGGAGCGCAATTCGCCGACCATGCTCTCGGTCTCGCCCAGTACAAGCGTGACCGCCGCAGCATAGGGCGTTTCGGCGATGCGCGCGGCGGTGTCACTCTCGACAGCGCGGGTGGCGATGCGGATGAGCTGCCAGGGCGCCGCGAGCCGGTTCATCACCAGGATCAAGCCGTAAAGAAATACGTCCGATTGGGGCACTCCGCCGGCCTCGGGCAAGGGCTGCGATGCCGCCGCCGCGTCCAGGAACGTCTTCACCGCATCGACCTGATCGCGGTCGAAAACGCGGATGTGATTTGGCAATCGCCGGCCCAAATCCGCCAGCATATCCCGCAGCGACAGGAGAGAAACCAGCGTGTTGACGTCTTCGATCGCCCGCGGGGTGCCGACTTGCACGGCCAGCCGCCGGCGCGCTTTTTCGTCAGACCCGATTGTAGCGACCGCATCCCTCATGCGCTGGGTCGCACGGTCGTGCAGCGCGCGGACCAACTGATCGGCTTTGGCGCGATCGTCGGCGATTAAGGCGCGATTGATGTCCTCGCTCAGCGCCTTCGCTTCGGCGGGAATGAGGTCGCGGCAAATCCAGGACCAGATCGGCTCGAGCGAAACGCGCGCGATGCGACCGAGACGCTTGTGATCGGCGCGGCTGTCGATCAGGAACTGCTCGATCGGGGTGAAGAACAGGCGCGCCGAATCCCCGATCCGCGGCACCGGCTGGGCGTCAGCGCGGATCGCCCGGCGCAATTCTTGGAGCACGAGTTCGTTGCCGGCGCTCTCGTCGCCGCGCAGCAATGCGCGCTCAAGCTCCTGAACGAGCATCGACCGCGCTTCCGGCTTGAGCGTCCCGAGATATTCCCGCAACCGTTCGATAGATTGACGATCGCTCGTCATAGGCAAAAGACCGCCGTGCCGAACCTTACCGTTAACGTTCTAATCGGCCGGCACTTAAGAAGGCGTTACGCAAAACGCCGGGAATTCAATACGATAACTCCCCCGCGTGGCGCGTCTCGGTGCTGCCGCACGACCGTCCGCAGACCGGAATTAAGCAGAACGCCAGCGGCGGCGGGTCAGACCGCCGCCGTCGCCGCATCGCCCTGCTATTGCGGCGAGCCTACGCAAACCGCGACCAGCGGGGCGTTGGACGGGGTCGCCGTGGGACCGCAGGATGCGCCTTTTTCGCCCAGGTACTGCGCTGGGTTGCGGGTTGGGCCGCAATAGGCCGTTACCAGGACTTCGTTGTCTTGGCACTGGACCGTGCACCCCGATACGCAATCCGATTTGATGACCCGAATGCTGGGGCTGAGTGGACCGGCCGGGCCCTGCGGGCCGGCAGGACCGGGCGGACCGGGTGGACCAGCCGGACCCGCAGGCCCGACGTCGCCTTTAGGGCCCTGCGGCCCCGCCGGACCAGGATCGCCTTGCGGGCCCTTGCCGCAGCCGGCCAAGGTAGCGGACAAGCCCGCCAGCAACGCTATCGTTACTGCCAAATGCGCTGGACGCATTTTCGGATTCTCCCAAGTGCTCGCTTAGAAAGCCGCTCCCGGAGCCAACAACAGAAGATCAAACTCGGCCGCTCGGCGCAAGGACGATGCGCGAGCGCGAGCCGAACGATTGCGTGCCCGTACTGGCGGCTGCCCGCTGCATTGGCTAATGTTCGGCTCCGCCGAAACATTCGTGAGCAAGACGATGATGCAGAAAAAATATGCCGGTGCCCTGCGGCGTTGCGCCTGGGCGATTGCGGCGTTGTCGCTTGGCGTCCTCCTCGCACGACCGGGTGAGGCGCAAGACTATCCGGCGCACACCGTGAAAATCATCGTGCCGTTCCCCGCCGGCGGCACCGCCGACATCATGCCGCGCATCATCGCCGACTGGCTGTCGCGTAAATGGGGGCAAACGGTGATCGTCGAGAACAAGACGGGCGCCGCCGGCAACATAGGCGCCGAATACGTCGCCCGTGCGGATCCCGACGGCTACACACTGCTGTCGGCGCCGCCGCCGCCGCTAGTCATCAACCAGAACCTTTATCCGCACCTTGACTTCGATCCGCTGCAATTCCTGCCCATCGTGGTCATCAGCCGGGTGCCGAATGCGCTGCTCGTCAATCCGAGCAGGATCGCGGCGAACAGCCTGTCCGATTTTATCGCCTATGCGCGGGCGAACCCCGGCAAGATCACGTCCGCCACGCAGGGCAATGGCTCCACGTCCCACCTGACTTCTGAAATGTTCCAGATGATGGCCCACGTCAAATTCCAGCACGTGCCTTATCGCGGCGACGCCCCAGCGCTCAACGATTTGGTGGCCGGCAACGTCGATATCATGTTCGATAATCTCGGCGTGTCGATGCAGCTTATCAAAGCGGGCAGACTAAAACTCATCGCGGTGGCGTCGCCGAAGCGCATGTCGAGCCTGCCCAACGTGCCGGCCATCGCCGAGACTTTGCCGGGCTTCGAGGCCGAGGCCTGGTACGCCATCGTCGCGCCGCCGAGGACGCCCGCGGCGATTATCGACAAGGTCAATGCCGCCGTGAACGAGGCGCTGCGCGATCCCCAGATTCAGAAGCGCCTCGCCGACCTGCAGGCGGAGCCGGTTGGCGGCACGCCGCAGCAGACGGCAACGTACTTCCACGAAGAGACCGCGCGCTGGAAGAACGTCATCACGTCGGCGCACGTGACGCTCGATTGAGCGGCCATGAGCGGCTGCAGCTACCGCCTTCCTTTCGGGAACGTGAACGGCTTCCCCTTCGGCAGCCTGAACGGCTTCGACTTGGACTGCGGGAACGGCCTCGGCTTCGACGGCGCCGGACGCCTCAGCTCCGGTTTTCTCTCCGGCTTTCGCTGCAATTCTTTCTCACAGCCGCGATCCGTGTGTACCTCACCGGGCGGGCATCGCGTCGTCGTTCCCTGCGGCTGTCAGGCATCGCAGGGATTTGAACCGGCAACCAACACGCCGATCTCCGCTCAATCGTGGGCGCAGGCCCAGCGCAGGATGCTGCAGTTCGTCGAATTCTGGTTGCAATTAGACATGGCGATGTTTTCGGCTTCGCCGCGGCTCGACGCCCAGCCGGTGCCGTAGCCGTTGTCTGCGCCCACCGCCAGGGCGCCGCAGGCATTGTTAAACCACAGCACCACCGTGCAGCCGCCACCGCAACCTTGCAGCGCCTCGTTCTCGGCGCCGCCGCGTGTGTCATAGCCGTAGGAATAGCCGTGCGCTCCGCTGTCTTGCGAGAAGGCGATAGCCCCGTAACCGCCCGCGGCGGCCTGTGTCGACCACAACACCAGCGTCAGAAGCCCCGCGAGCGCCCATGCGCTCGGCCTTTGCAATGTAGACATCTTCTCACCTTTTCGGTTCGGCGAAACGAAGACAGCACGACCGAAGCTTACTCCGGTCAGGGTTCTTGATCTTAAGCTGGTTCGATCCTAGCCAGTGCCACCAGCCTTCAACTTTACACCATTTTGGCGACGCCGCTGGACCCAGACCACGCCCGCGGTTTGTCCCGCTAGAGTTCCTTGGTCGGCCGGAGCCGGGCGAAGCATGGCTTCGAGCAGTTTCTCGTCGCTCGTCCAATACGGCACGTACCATTTACGGTCGACGTTCATGATCAGGACACGGTGGCGCTCCGCGTCATAGGCGCCGATCGGCGAGGTAGGCGGCCCGTCCCAATCGCCGGTCACAACGCCCTGATCGTAATAGGAATGCGCTAATGCCCGAAGCTTGGATTGCTCGCTTTGCACGTCGCCGCGACTTCCGGATCGATTTGCGGCAAAGGCCGGGCGGCTTGCGGCGGTTGCGACGTACCTGCCATGATTGGGTCTATGCAGTCGACCTCAAGTCCAAGACCGGATTTTTGCCGGCCCAACGCAAATCCCGCTTGCTCGCAAGCCGCTGTGATCTGATCGCACTCCGTTGAGTAGGTCGTTTCTGCCAATGTCAGCAGCTCTTGCCCGAGACTCGCGGGCGCCGGTTTTCCCGTTCCATTGCTGAGCACGGCAACGCCACGATGGCGAGTTGGCTCAAAAGCCAGCCAGGCGGAAAAGCCGGTGACGAGGCCATCCTTGGAGAGCAGCACAGCATCGCCGCCCTGCCACTCCTCCCAAGCCATGCCGACCGCGTGATTCTGGTTTTCGCGGAACAATTCCTGATGGGCGATCTTGATGGCGCGGACCTGCAAGTCGGGCAACTTGAGGACACCGAGATTGGCCTCGATGAAAAGCAACATGTCCTCGGCAGTGCTCCACAGCCCCCCCGGAGGCGCCCCCGCGGGCCTTCCCTCGGGGTTGTGCCCAGATGCGCACCATGGATGCGGCTGTTCGCAAATCACCGACCCTGTGCGGGTCATGCCAATGGGCCCGGTGACGGCCTCCGAGAGAAACTCTGCGTAGGGCTTCTTGGCTATCGTCGCCGCCGAATACGCGACAAGAATGAACCCGATGTTTGAGTAATTGTAGCGCGTGCCCGGAGGATAGGGCGGTTGGAAGGCATTCAAAAAGGCCGTCACCGATGGGGGCATCGGCTGATCGTGATAGAGCGTCCAGCCAGGATCCGGATAACGACTCCAGCCGGCCGCTTTCGCCTGTTGCGCATCGAGGTTCCGGGGAAGCGACGATGTGTGGGTCGCAAGATTTCGGAGAGTGATCCGCGCAAAAGCGGAACCGGGCGACACCTTGCTGCCGTTCGACGCGACCAGGTATTTCGCCGCCGGGTCGTCGATCGTGGCCTTGCCTTGCGCAATGTCGTAAGCCAGTAGCGTAGCGTGGAAGACCTTCTGCACCGAGCCCATGGCGAAAGCTGTCGTGGGCGTGACCGGACCGGAGGCGCTCGCGCCGGCGACGCCGCTGACGAGGACGCAGCTGTTGCCGTTGTCGAAGAACGCGACGGCCACTCCTGGGGCTTTGCTCTCCGCCAGATAGCTTGCGAGCATTGCATTGGCTTTGTTCACGAACGAAGCGGAGCACGGGGAGGTCTTGGGCGCTGGGGGCGCCGCAACGTTTTGCGCGGTCGCATCGGCAGACCAGCCCAGCCCAACAACAAGACCCGCAGCAATGGCGGCACAACTGCGCGACGCCTTGGCCGCAATGGTCGCCTTGCGGCGAAGAACGGTCCACATGGCAAAGCCTCGCTCACCGCGGATTTTTAGCGACCGCGTGCAATCGGTCAGTCGGCGTGAACGCGCGCGGCCGCGATTTGGCCCTTCAGCCCGTCTAGTCCGACGGCGCCCGCGACAACTGTGTCCCCGATGACATAGCCGGGCGTGCCGGTGATGCCGATGGCGCGAGCAAGCGCGGAGTCCTCGTCGATTGTCGCGCCGACCTCGGCACTATCCATGTCTTTTTCCAACCGCGGTATATTGAGACCCGCGTCCGCCGCTGCAGCAAGCGCCTTTTCCTTATTTGCCGGCCCGAGATCGCCCAGAAGCTTGCGATGGAACGCCAGATATTTTTGCCCGCCGGGGTCTTGCATCCGAACTGCGACTGCGACGTGCGCCGCTTCCACCGAGCCGGGCCCGAGTATCGGCCACTCCTTGAGCACGACTTTCAGCTTCGGATCATCCTTGAGCAAGGTCAGCATGGCCGGGAGCGCGCCCTTGCAGAACCCGCAATTATAATCGAAAAACTCGACCATCGTGACGTCGCCCTTCGGATTGCCGAGCGTGACTTGGTGAGCGGACCCGAACAGCGTGCGGGCATTACTCTTGACCGCCGCGCCGGAGTCGGGAACCGCGTTCGTCTTCGCATTCAGGTCCGCTCCGGCGTTGCCGGCCGGCTCGCGCTTCATCAGGTCGCCGAGAGCATCGCGAAGCATATCCGGGTGATTGACGACATAATCTTTGACGATCGCGCCAACTTCGTCGGGGTGTGTGGCAAGGTACTGTTTTATGAGCGCATCGAGTTCCTGTCGCGAATCCTGCGCCCGAATTGCGGATGCCGGCAGCAAGCACAGCAGCGCCATTGTCGCCGTCGCGGCAGTGCAAGATATCAGACGGCTCATTCTGTCCTCCGTCGCTTCCTGACGTTCGCAAGCCCCCTACCCGATCACGGTAGCACGTTTCGCCAATTTGTCAGCCGTCAACTTGGCAGTTGCAAGGGGTGCAATCAACAAATACTAATTTGAAATAGCCGATCTCTTTTCGGCGGACGACCTGTTCGCGTCGCCGCGATCCGTCCGGCAGAAGTGCGATGGGGATGAGATTCTTCATTTTGCTCATTGGCTGTGTTGTAGGCGTGTCGGCGGCGCCGACGCTTGCGGCCGTGGCTTTGGCCGAGGATAGCTGCACCGGACACGAATTGCTGTCGATTCCACGATCGGCATCGAGCTGCCTGACCGTCAATCCGCAGGTCTATGCTTCGCCTGACGCGACTTTGAGCGCGCTGGTGTTTCCTGTCGATGTTGACTTGCACGCGACGCCCGACATGGAAAGCCGCATCGTTATCCGCACGAGCGACGGAAAACTTTTGACCTCCAAGGACTATTCCTCGGCGAGTGGCGCGAACGGATATTATGTCGTCGGCGCCAAGTGGTCGCCGGATTCGCAGTTTTTCGTTTACAGCATGTCGTCTTCCGGCGGTCATTCGCCGTGGTCCTTTCCAATGTGGGTCTATAGCCGGCAGAAAAACTTGATAGCCGATTTTAGTGCAATGATCGGGAATAATCCGACGGTATCTGCGAATTTTACCTTTACCGGATCGCATACGGTCTCGGCCACAACATGGGAGAAAGCCGGATCGGACAATACAGTTCCTATCACTGTAGATCTTGAGGACGCGATCAATAAAGTCGCTCCTTCCGGCAAATAATTCCGCCGCGGTGCCCATCCGACATTCCGCACTGCGTGGCCGGCGCCTCTTGAAATGGCTCGCCTGAGGGCACCCCTTCTGCCGGGACGCCACCGACCTTTGTGCATTTCATCGATTTTGCGGAATCGCGCAGCCTAGCGGTGACGTAATTTGTCTGGCGAGGACGTAGGTCGCCGCACCGAGCAGGAGAACTCCGGCGATGCCGAACTCGCCGCCCTGGAGCGGAAGCAGCGGAACAACTCCCGCCCCGCCCACAATTCCAAGCACCGACACGAGCACGAGCGAGTTGCAGGCGGCGCAGCCTATGCCAAAGAACCCGCTCAAGACGCCAAGCGAACTCGCAAATGCTCCAGTTCCCGAGAAACTCTGTCTCTGTCGGATGATTTGGTACATCGCGAGAGCGAAGTTGATACCGGTGAGTACGGCAATCGCAATGGTGTACGAGGCGGTGAGGATGGTGAAGTTCGTCGTAATCGAGTCGAGTAGATTGATCGGCAATGTCAGCTTGTCGCCAAGCGGCACGAGCGGGTCTTTCAGGATCGAGTACAGCAACTGTAAATTCGGCAGCCACGTCGCGAATGCAAACGCTAGAGCAGCGACAAATACCGAAAGAAAGACGTATCGCCAATCTTTGAACACAGTTTGGAATGCGTCGGCAATCATGGTCATTTTCCAGCAAGGGCCAGATCGATGAGTTGCTTGATCGCGACGTAGGGTTGCGAGCCGGTGAGCTTATGCGTGCCGATGATCATCGTTGGCGTGCTGCCGATGTCCGCTGCGTGCCTTTCCGCGTTTTCAGCATCCATTGCTCTTTGGTATGTGGCGCCGTTTGCGCTGACGAGTTGGTCTACTTTATTCGCATCGCTTGCCGCTAGAACGCTTGTGGTGATGGACATGATCTTGTCATGCGTCGCCCAGTGGTTCTCCTTGCCCTGGTTGTCGTAGATCGCTTTGTGCCACTGATAAAACTTGGCGGGCGAAACGGCCCATACCGCTCTGGAAAATTGCCCGAGCGTTCGCGAGTCTTGACCTAAGAACGCGAAATCCTTGAATTCCACCTTCACTTTGCCAGTATTGACGTAATCCTTGACGATCTGCGGCAAGCAGGTCTCTTCGTCCTTGCGACAGAATGGGCACTGGTAGTCGTACCAGTACGCGATGGTGACGGGAGCATTCCGGTTGCCGATGAACGGACTCTCGGCGACCGCGGCGGGCAAGGGCTGATAGAGCGCCGGCTTGTCATCCATCAACACGACCTTGCATGGGTCGGTGTCGGAGCTCTTGCAGTTCCTCAGGGCATCGTCGGCGGCCTCGTCAACCGAATCGCGCCACGTCACGGTGTTCCAGTGCGAATGCGACGCGGCGAATGCCTTGTGCGGCATCGCCGCCAGGTAGGCGGTGAACCCCCGGCGGGCCGCATCGCTCAGGCCATCGGGCGGCGCGACATCCGGCAAGGTTACGTCGAGCGGCGGCGATATCAGCGCAAGATGCTGATCGGACAAAAACTGGTCGAGATAAGGCGTCCAGATCGGCACCTCATTGGCCATGGAATAGAGCTGGTGGCCGTCGCTGCCGGCCGGCGTCGCCGGCGCCATGTGCAAGACCGCCTTGCCGCCGGCATCCGTGAAGGCCTTGTAATAGGCCTGCGCCAGCGCGGGTCCCATGTGAAGGTCGTTTTCGGCATAGATCCACAACATCGGCACGCGGGACGTTTTGCCGAAAGTCGCGAATGCTTGCACCATCGAAGCTGCGGCATCGCCCGTGGTCTCGACCGCGGGCGGAGCGATGGCGTGGTTGGCGCCGTTGTTGCCGGCAAAGCTGATCGCGGCCACCAGATTGGCGGGCGGGTTGGCGGTCAATGCCACCGCGCCCGCGCCTCCGGTCGAGTGACCGATTGCTATTGCGCGGCTCGGATCGATATAGGGCATCTGCCCCATCACGCGTATGGTTTCGCGCAGCGTCTGGGCGGCGAAATTCGCCTGCGATACGAAATCCCCGGGCGGCTCTTTGCCCTGGGATGTGCCATAGCCGGGGCGCGTCACGGCGACCGTCGTCCAGCCGCGGCGCGCGAGCTCCTGGGCCACGTAAAGCATCGGCCGCGGATTGCTCTCCGGGGTGCCGTCGATGAACACCGCCAGCGGATGACGCTGATTGTCGTCGGCGCGCACGACGACGGCTTCGAGCGACCACGTCGGCGAACCTGCGACCTGCGGATAGGTCGCCGGCACTTTCGTGTCCTCGTACAGAAGGCCGGTCGCCCGCACCGGGACGGAGCCCACAAATATAAGAGTCAACAAAAGGCTGGCTGTGATTACGTAGCGCATCGGCCACCCCAAAGGCAGTATTTTTTCAAATCGGGATATCCGCTTTTATCAAATCCCCGGGCGCCGGCACTGTAGTCAAGGCGGTTTCCGCCACATCGCTTCGAGTCGAGAGATTGGCGAAGGTCTGATTTACGCTCCTTGGCGCCCTTAGCCGCCCGGCAGCGCGAGTTCGGCGCGCAGGCCGCCGATCGGCGCAGTGCCGAGCGTGAGCACGCCGCCGTAAAGTCCGGCGAGCTCGACGACGATCGAAAGGCCGAGGCCGGAGCCGGGTTTGGTTTCGTCCAGGCGCTGGCCGCGCAGCGCCACCTGCTCGCGCTCGGCGGGCGAGAGCCCCGGCCCGTCGTCATCGACGATGATGCGCACGCGCGGCTTGGCGCCGTCGGCGCCGACGTCGGACGACGGCTGATCGGCCATGACCTCAATGGCGACGCGCGAGTGCGCCCATTTGCAGCCGTTGTCGACGAGATTGCCGATCATCTCTTCGAGATCCTGCTGCTCGCCGCGAAAGCGCGCGTGCGCAGGCACGTCGATGTCGATGGCGATGTCGCGCGCGCGGTAGAGCTTCTCCATGCTGCGGGCGAGCGCGGTGACGACCGGCGGTACCTCGATCAGCGTGCCGACGACGCTGGAGCGCGCGGCGAGCCGCGCGCGCTCGAGCTGACGCGCCACCTGGTCGCGCATGATGTTGGTCTGTTCCAAAACCTTATAGGCGAGCGGATCGTTGCCGCGCGCCACCGCCTCGTTGACGATGACCGATAGCGGCGTCTTCAACGCATGTGCCAGATTGCCGACATGGGTGCGCGCGCGCTCGACGATTTCGCGGTTGGCCTCGATCAAGGCGTTGGTTTCGCGCGCGAGCGGGGCGATCTCAACCGGGAATTTGCCCTCCAGCCGCTCGGCGCGGCCGGACCGGATCGCCGCGAGACTTTCGGAAATGCGGGTGAGCGGCGCCAGGCCGAAACGGACCTGTAACGCCGTGGTCAACAACAGCGCCATCGTCAGCGCGGTAAAGGTAATTATGATGGCGCGGTCGAAGCTATGGGTTTCTTCGTCGATTTCCGAGGCGTCGCCCGCCACCGCGATCAGATAGCGGCCGTCGCTGCCGAGGTCGATATCGCGCTCGACCAGGCGCAGCTCCTGGTCCTCGGGGCCTCGCGCATAACCCTGCCGATATTCGGCATCGGCCGCCACTTTGCTGTCGGGCAGCCGCGGCAGGCCGGAGTCCCACAGCGAGCGCGAGGAATGCACTTCGGGCATCTTGGTGTCGAGCCGCGTGACCTGCCAGTACCAGCCCGATAGCGGCAGTTCGAACAGCGGCTCGCCGATCGATTGCGGATACTTGTCGCTGCCTTCCTCGGGCGAGGCGACGTCGGCGACCAGCGTGCGCAGATAGACGTCGAGCCGGCGATCGAAGGCGCGCTCGACGGCGTGACGATAGAGCGTGGACAGCGCGACGCCGGTGATGATGAGGATGACCACCGTCCAGACGGTCGCCCACAGGAACAGACGGAGCGCGAGCGAGTTAGCGCGCATCGGGCGGCGTCAGCAGATAACCGAGGCCGCGCACCGTCTGGATCACATCGACGCCGAGCTTTTTGCGGATGCGGCCGACGAATACCTCGATGGTGTTGGAGTCGCGGTCAAAATCCTGATCGTAGAGATGCTCGACGAGTTCGGTACGCGACACCACGCGCCCGGTATGGTGCATGAGATACGACAGCAGCCGGTATTCGTGCGAGGTGAGCTTTACCGGGTTGCCCTCGACGGCGACGCGGCCGGTGCGGGTATCGAGGCGGACCGGACCGCAGGTGAATTCGCTCTTGGCGTGCCCGGCCGAGCGGCGCAGCAGCGCCCGTACCCGCGCCAGCACCTCTTCGAGGTGGAACGGTTTGGCGACGTAGTCGTCGGCGCCGGCATCGAAACCTTGCACCTTGTCGCTCCAGCGGTCGCGCGCGGTGAGGATGAGCACGGGCATGGCGCGGCCGGCGCGGCGCCATGCTTCGAGCACCGAAATGCCGTCCATCTTCGGCAGGCCGATATCGAGGATGACGGCGTCGTAGGGCTCGCTCTCGCCGAGGTAATGGCCCTCCTCGCCGTCGAATGCGCGGTCGACGACGTAGCCGGCGTCCGTCAACGCGGTCGCCAGCTGCCGATTGAGATCGGGGTCGTCCTCGACAACGAGAAGGCGCAAATAAAACTCCGCTCAACGGCCGCCGACGAACGTGCCCTTCACGGCGTCGACGGCGATCCGCGCCACTTTGCCATCGTGCGCAAGGACTGTCAGCAGATAGACGAGCCCGTCCGGGCCGTGGCAGAGCCGCGCGCGCACCACCGTGCCCGGCATCCTGCTTCGGGCTGCATGGATGGCAGCCGAGAGCCGAATGAGCCTGCCGGTCTCGATTTCGGCCCGGCGCTCCTTCTGGTCGAGACACACGTGCCCACTTTCGGCCTGCGCCGGCTGGGCGGCGGCGGCCTCTTCGGCGCGCAACGGTGCGCGCGCCAGCGCCAGCGCCAGCGCCAGCGTCAGCAAAGCAAGAATGGCGGTTCTCGGTACGGCAGCCATAATTTCCATCGTAAACGCCGCGCAGTGAACCCTGCCTGAACGGCCGATTTGGGGCGGGCGCCGCAAAAGTCCAAAAACATCGCTATTGTGAAGAGCAAAGACCATGAGGAGACAACGATGACCGGGCGGATGCTTCACTGCGGCGTGTTCGCCGCGCTGGCGACGGCTGCGGTCGTCGGCCCAGTCATCGTGCCGGGTTTGGCGCCGGTTTCAGCGATGGTCGGCGGCGCGCCGCCGGCGGCGGACGGCGTCGGACGCTCCGTCGTCATGGTCCTCGGCTCCTATGGCACCGCCTGCACCGCGACCGCGATCGCGCGGGATTTGTTATTGACCGCGGCGCATTGCGTGCAGCCGGGCGCCGATTACAAGCTCGTTTCCGGAACACCGGGGCGCGAGCCGGTCCTCAAAGATATCGCGCGCATCGAGCGCGATCCGCAGTTCGATCTCAAGCGGCTGTTCGGACACCTCGCCACCGCCGATGTGGCGCTCCTAAAACTGGCAGAGCCGTTGCCTGCGAAAATTCCGCCGGTGCCGCTCGGTGCCGAAGAGGAACCGGTCGCCGTCGGCGACGCGCTGGTGGTCGCTGGCTATGGCGTCACGGTGCGCGGCGATGGCCGCACCGGCGGCACTGTGCGCGCGGCGACGCTGGTCGTCACCGGCCAGCCCGGCACGTTGCAGATCCGCCTCTATGATCCGCGCACTAAAGGCGAAAGCGCCGGGCTCGGCGCCTGTGCCGGCGACTCCGGCGCCCCGGCTTTTCGCGATAAAGACGGCCGCACCGTCATCATCGGCGTCGTCAGCTGGTCGACCGGCCCGAAGCTGAGCGAAGGCTGCGGCGGCCTCACCGGTATCACGCCGCTGCAACGCTACCGCGCCTGGATCCTCGATACGGCGCGCCGGCTCGGCTCGCCGCTTCCGCCGTAACGCGCAGGCCAAGCGCCCCGTCTATTCTGCCGTGCCCTCGTTCAGGCGCATCGGCCCGTGCAGCGGCCGCTCTTCGACCGCGAGCAGGCAGCAGAACGAAATCGCAAGAAAAACGGCGGCGGCGATAAAGACCTGGCGAAAGGCCGGCGCCAAATCGCCGTGCATCGCCGCCAGCTTTTCCAAAGTGACGACGCCCGAGCCGTCGCCGACGCCGCCGAGCACGATGGCGCCGAACACCGCGACGATCATCGCGCCGCCCAGAGTGCGAAAAAAGTTCAGCGTGCCGGTCGCGGTGCCGAGCTGATGCGGCTTGACTGTGTTCTGCATGACGATCGTTGAGACCGGATACATCGGCCCGAGGCCGCAACCGAGCACGAAGAGGAGCGCCACCACCTCGCCCAGCGGGTGTCCCGCCGAATCGGCGGCGAGAACGGCGAGCGCGGCGAGCGCCGCGACCGCGATCAAAAGACCGCCAAGAGGCACCCGCATGTAGTGCGTTACCCGTACAATTATCCGCGTCGACAGCAGCGATCCGATGGTGGCGCCGCCCATAAACGCAATCAGCGCCAACCCGGAGAGGCTCGCCGAAACGCCCAGCACCGTCTGGCAATAGAGCGGCGTATAGATCGTAACGCCGATGATCGTGCCGATCGAGAAGAAGGCGGCGCAGGTGATCGTGGAGGTGACGCGACCGCGCAGAATGGTCAGCGGAATGAACGGCTCGCGCGCCATCAGGAGCCGGACCGCGAACAGCGCCCACAGCACCGCCGAGGCCGCGAGCAAACTGGCGATCCGCCACGAAATCCACGGATAATGCGTGCCGCCCCAGGACAGCGCCAACATCAGCGAAATCGCGGCGCCGACCATTAAGCCGGCGCCGACCAGGTCGAGCTGGTGCGGTCGATCGTTGCGCGGCAGCGATCGCAAAGCGCGCTCGGTCATGATCAACGCGACGGCGCCAAGCGGCAGATTGATCCAGAAAATCAGCGACCAATGCAGATGATCGGTGAGCAATCCGCCGAGGACGGGCCCGAGAATGCTGGCGCTCATGAACATGATCGAGGTGCGGCCTTGCACCACCGGACGTTCGCGCGGCGACAACAGGTCGGCGATGATGGTCTGCGCGATCGGCAACAGGCCGCCGCCGCCGATGCCTTGCAGGCCACGCGAAAGAATCAGCATCCAGATATTCTGCGCCAGCGCGCAGGCGACAGAGCCGGCGATGAATATGCCGATCGCCCATAGCAAAACCACGCGCCGGCCGTAAATGTCGGAGAGCTTGCCGAACAACGGGGTGGTCGCGGTCACGGCGAGCAGATAGGCGGTCACCACCCACGACAGATGATCGATGTCGCCGAGGCTTTTGCCGATCGCCGGCAGCGCCGGCGCGACGATGGTCTGTTCCAGCGCGGAGAGAAACATCGCCAGCATGATGCCGGCGACGATGGTGCGGACGGCGGCATGGTCGAGGGGGCCGGCATACGGGCGCGGCGCGGTTTTCGGGGCCGATTCATGTCGGGCTATGGTCGGGGCGATGCTGACGTCGCTTTCGGGGGCGATTTCACTGGTCATGTCGCGCATCGGTTCGGCCGCCCTCAGTTTGCTGGCACCGCATGGCTTTGCAACCACCCCAGGCGCAGAGCTGGGGTGCAAGGCCGACCCCGCGCAAGCCGGGCGACGAGTGAAAAGCGAATAGCAAGGGAAATTACCGCCGCCGCGCCTGCGGAGGCAGTTTCAGCGGCCAGTTGACGATGTAGTCTTCAAGCTCGTCGTCGGGCACATCGACTTCCGATGCGCGCACGCGGCCGCGTACCGAGACGCCGGCGGCGTGAACCGTCTCGGGGTCGCCTGACACCAAGGGGTGCCACCAGTACAAGTCCTTTCCCTCCGCGAGCAGCACATAGGCGCAGGACGGCGGCAGCCAGGCGATGGTCTTGAGGCTCTCCGGCGTCAACCGCACGCAATCGTCGACCAGGTCGAGGCGGTGGGCGTAGTCGCGGCAGCGGCAGGTCTCCCCGTCCAGGAGCCGGCAGCCGACGCTGGTGTAATAGGTGCGATCCGTGCCGTCTTCCTCGAGTTTATTCAGGCAGCATTTGCCGCAACCGTCGCAGAGGCTTTCCCATTCCGAATCGGTCATTTGGGTCAATGACTTGCGCCGCCAGAATGGAACGTCTTCCGGGTCGCCGTCAGTGGTTGCCATGTTGTTCTCCGACGACCAGACCCTATGCCAAATTTACCCTTAATTGCCATTCACCCTGCGATCGCAGCCACAGTGGCCGCCGCCTCGATGGCAGGGCGAACTAAGCATTGGCCGGCAAACCGCCGGTCGGCTAAAAAGGCAACTTCCGTGGTTCCCATTTTGGCGGTTGCAGTCAATTCCCGGAGTGCGCAGTTGTGACTGACATGTTTCCCGATCCGGGCGACGATTGGCGGCCAAAACTCAAGCGGCTGCTGCTCGATATCGACGCGCGGATCGATACCGCGGTGTTCGAGAGCGGTAAATGGACGCGTGAAATCTACGAGCGTTTCACGGCGTTCATGGACCGTGCCCATGTCGCCGGCTGGCGGCGCTGGCTGCTCATCGAACCGCTGTCGGAAATGGCGACGCTCGGCACCGGCGGCCTATTCGTCATGCTGGCGCTGGCTATTCCCGCGTTCCGCCAGACTTCCGACGAGGACTGGCTGAAAAAATCCGATCTCGCGGTCACGTTCCTCGACCGCTACGGCAACGAGGTCGGCAGCCGCGGCATAAAGCACACCGAGTCAGTGTCGCTCGACGAAATGCCCGATCATCTCATCAAGGCCGTGCTGGCGACCGAGGATCGCCGCTTCTACGATCATTACGGCATCGACATCCAGGGTATCTTCCGTGCCTTTGTCACCAACACCCAGGCCGGCGGCGTGGTGCAGGGCGGCTCGACTATCACCCAACAACTGGCCAAGAACCTGTTCCTGTCGAACGAGCGCACCTACGAGCGCAAGATCAACGAAGCTTTTCTCGCGCTGTGGCTGGAGGCGCACTTAAGCAAGAACGAGATTCTGAAACTCTATCTCGATCGCGCCTACCTCGGCGGCGGCGCTTTCGGCGTCGACGCGGCGGCGCAATATTATTTCGGCAAGTCGGTCCGCGACGTGACGCTGCCCGAGGCGGCGATGATCGCGGGCCTGTTCAAGGCGCCGAGCAAATTCTCCCCGCTCGCCAATCTGCCGGCCGCCCGCGCGCGCGCCAATGTCGTGCTCGACAATCTGGTCGAGAACGGTTTCATGACCGAGGGCCAGGTCTACGGCGCCCGGCGCAACCCGGCGACGCCGATCGACCGCACCGCCGAGGACGCGCCGAATTACTACCTCGACTGGGCCTTCGAGGAGATGCGCAAGCTCGTCGACACGTTGCCGAAATCGGTCACCTCGCGCTCTTTCGTGGTGCGAACGGCGCTGGACAGCAATCTTCAGCATTATGCCGAGCACGAAGCCGAATCCGAATTGCGCCAGTACGGTCGGGACTACGGCGCCAGCCAAGTCGCGGCGGTGATCGCCGATCTCGACGGCGGCGTGCGCGCCATGGTCGGCGGGCGCGATTATGGCGCGAGTCAGTTCAACCGCGCGACCGACGCGCTGCGCCAACCCGGGTCCTCGTTCAAGCCCTACGTCTATGCGACGGCGCTAGCGAACGGCTTCACGCCGTCGTCGGTCGTCGTCGATTCACCGGTCTGCATCGGTAACTGGTGCCCGCACAATTATTCCGGCGGCTATTCCGGACCGGTCACGCTGCTCGAGGCCATTACGCATTCGATCAACGTCATTCCGGTCAAGCTGTCGATCATGCTCGGCAAGGGCAATCCCAAACTCGGCCGCGCCATGATCGTGCAGACCGCGCGCAATTTCGGCCTGCATTCGCCGCTGCCGGATACGCCTTCGCTGCCGATCGGCGCCGACGAAGTTTACGTCTTCGAACACGCCATCGCCTACGCCACCTTCCCCAATCTCGGCCGCGCGGTGGCGCCGCATGCCGCCCTGGAAGTCCGCACTGATTCCGGTCAATTGGTGTGGCGTTTCGACCGCGACGGACCGCAACCGAAACAGGTGATCAGTCCCGAAGTCGCGCTGAACATGATCAAGATGATGAACTCGGTGGTTGAAAACGGTACCGGCCGGCGAGCGCAGCTCGACGGTATTCCAACCTGCGGCAAGACCGGCACCACCAACGATTGGCGCGACGGCTGGTTTGTCGGTTACACGGGGAATTTTGTCGGCGCGGTCTGGATGGGCAACGACGACTACTCGCCGACCAAGCGCATGGTCGGCGGCACATTGCCGGCGATGACCTGGCACAACATTATGACGTATGCGCATCAGGGGGTCGAACTGCGCCAGCTGCCGGGCCTGCCGCCGCCCCATGCGCCGGTTCTGGCCAATGCATCGTTCAAGGGCAACGAGGTGCCGCACCCGGTGCTGCTGACGCGCAAGGGCACCGATGCGCTCGTTCAGGTCGAGCATATGTTGGATGACGCCGATCGCGCGCTCTCGGCCCAGGGTGCGCCCGCCGGATCGCTCGGCGCCCTCGATGACGGCAAGAACGTTGCCGGCAACCGGACCGATACTTTCGCGACCGCGGCCGATCGCAATGCTGCCGCGCCGCCGCGCGGCGATTAGGCCCGTAACCGATTTCGTCAGATGATCTTCGATCTGGTTCAATCATGCGCCTGCTGTTTGGTTCGTGTTTCACGTTATTGATCGCCGCCGCGCTCGGCCTCGGCGCGACGTGGTTCACGCTGACCCGTGGCGTCGCCTTTGGCGCCCTGACCGTCGGCGCCTGGACGGCATGGCCGAAAAGCGGATCGGTCGATATCGACCCCTATGCGCGCGCCATTGTCGCGCGCAGCGGCGAACTGCCGATCGGCACGGGCGACGGCGTCGCGTTCTATGCCCATACCGACGATGCCGGAAATAATTTCGACGGCCGCTGCACGTTCGTCATCGGCGGCATGACGCCGCCGGCGCGTTATTGGACGCTCACGCTGTACGATCCGGAAGGCCGGCTGGTCGACAACACGATCGATCGCCACGACTTCACCAGCGAGGAAATCGTCCGCGACAGCGACGGCCGGTTCACAATTACGGTGGCGCCGCTGGCACGCCCGGGCAATTGGCTGCCGAGCGGCGGCGTTGAACGGTTCGTGCTGGTGTGGCGGCTTTACGACACGCCGATCGGCGTCGCCACGCGCACGACCAAGGAAGGGCCGATGCCGGCGATCGAGCGAAGGGGCTGCTCATGATCCGCGCCCTGTTGTGGGTTCTCGGCGCCATCCTGCTCGGCGGCATTGTCCATCTATCGACCGTTCTGGCCATGCCGCAAGCTGCAAAGCAGGACGCTTATTCGCGGCTGTTGCCGCTGACGCCGGTCAACGCCATGGTGCCGCTCGCCGCGCCGACGGCCGAGACCGAGATCATGCCGTTCATGGATCCGGCCTTTGCCGAGGCGGTGTGCCGCTACGATCTGAGCGGCGGATCGCTCAAGCTCATCGCGCCGGTCAGCCAGGCCTATACGTCGGTCACCTTCTATACGCGCAAGAGCATCGCCTATTACGCGATCAACGATCGCGCCGCCGGCCGGCGCACCATCGAACTCGACCTGATGACCCCCGAGCAGCATGCGGAAGTCCCCGAAGAAGAAGACGTGACCGCCGCCGACCGGCTGATCATCGAGTCGCCGAGCACGAGCGGACTCATTGTGTTGCGCGCGCTGGCGCCGGAGCGCGGTCTCATGCCCATGGCGCGCCAAGCTCTAGCCGGCGCGACGTGCGGCATTCAGCCGGTGCAGTGAGCTATTTGGCGGCCGCAGCCCGCCGTACCGCCACTGCGGCGGGCACCGCGGCAAACGGCGCCGCCGCGATCACCACTTGGTTGGCCGCGATCTGCTGCTGCAATTCGGTGAGCACCCGATCCGCGTCGGCCGCAGCGGGCTCCGGTTCGGCAACCGCGAGATGTTCGAGAGCGAAGCGATAGCTGGCGCAACGCTGGCCGAGCGAATTGCTCACCCAAGCGACGGTCAAGCTGTTCTCGCCGATACGCGCCTGCGCATCGGCACGGTCGGCGGGCGTGAGATCGGCGATCTGCTCCATGCTCGCCTCGCGGCGCCGATCGAGATCGACGACGCGGCGCGCGATCGAGAAAAACGGCTCGATGCGCACGATGTCGTTCCGGATATCGTCGATCAACTGGTTATAGCGCGCCGCCGTCGACCGGTGATAGGTCTCCTGCAAACGCGCGTAATAGTTGGCCGGGTTGTCGGCCGATTGGTCGTGGTGGAATATTCGATTGATGCCATATTCGTACACCACGGCGTCCCACCGCTGCCGATCGTAGGGCGGCTCGATCAGCGGAAAGGCGAGATCGCGGAGCGTGCGTTCGTCGTCAGTCAGCCGGTAATGCGAGATTGGCGCGCCGGCGCTGCGCGCGGCGTCCCGGCCGACCCAAGCGTGCATGTCGTCGCTGCCGAGGTCCGGCCGCAGCCGGCCGAAATCCCCGGTGCTGGAACAGCCGGCCAGGACGACAAGCGCAACGGCGGCAATGACGGGCGACCTTATTTCGCGTCGGCAACAAGCGCGCGGCGACATCGCGGCGGCCCGTTCAGCGGCGCCTCACCCGTCGGCGGCCGCCGTTATCCGCCGGCGGGTGCGTCTGGGGCTCGGCCTCCTCGGCATGCGGATCGGCGTACCGTTCGATCCGGATCACGGGCAGAATGATGATCGTTGCCGATTCATCCGCCGTGTCACGGCCGAAGCGCACAACGCGCCCCTCCTCCGGAAATTTGATAATGCTGCCCACCAGCCGCTTTCCTCTGCCGCCGGCAAGGAGGCGTTCTGCCCCGATGCGCGGAAATCGGCATCGCCGTGATTAAGCGGCATGCAAGGTTAACGCTCCGCTAACGCGGACGATTTAGGCTACCGATCAAAATCGCCCGTTGGATCAACTGTTGCGATCGAGTCGCCTGTTATGGAAAGCACTAGCCTGTCGAGCCTCGACGCCCTTACCCATCTCGGACTGCGCGGCGCGGTCGACATGCGCCCCACCTTGTTGCGCGTCCTCACCGACCTTTACGTGCAGAAGCTGACGCACACACCGGATGAGGAGCGGCATTACACCGAACTCGCGCTGCGGCTGCTCGACGCCGTGGATGTAGCAACGCGCGCGGCGGTGGCCGACCGCCTGTCGCGGCATCTGTCGCCGCCGTTGCGGGTCATCCAGCGCCTTGCGGCGGATCTCCCTGATGTCGCTGCATTCGTGCACGTCCATCCCGTGCTCGCCCGGCGCGATGAAGCAAGCGAGCGGGCCGCGCCGGTCATGCCGGTTGCCGAAGTCAGTGAAATGGCAGCCCGTGAAGAGCATGACGAAGATACCGGCTCGCCCGCGGATGCGCACGACATGATCGGCGCGGCTGTCGCGAGCGAGCTCAACGAGCTTTTTTTTGCCGCCAACGCGGATGAGCGGCGGCTTATTCTGCTCAACCTCGAAATCGCCGCTCCCATTCCAAGCGGCCGCGTCCAACTTGCGCGCGATGCCGCGGTGGGCCAGCGGCTCGAAACGGCGGCGCTCGCCCGCAACCGCGAAGATTTCGCGCAGCATCTTGCGCATGCGCTGCAAATTCCGCGTGCGCAAGCGCGGCGTATCGCCGGCGACGAACTCGGCGAGCCGATCGTAGCGACCGCCAAGGCGCTCAAAATGCCGCGCGACGTCGTTTATCGAATCCTGTTGTTCGTCAATACGACCGTCGGCCATTCGGTCGAGCGCGTCCACACGCTCGCCATGCTCTATGACGAGATCACGGTGCAGGCCGCCGAACATATGGTCGCGATCTGGCAGGCGTTGCACCGGAACGAGCGTCCCGTGGCGCGGCATCGGCCGCTGTTATGGAACGACAAGGCGCGCGAGCGGGCCCGGACCGCGACGGCGGCGGTGCGGCGCGCGCCGTCCGCACATCGATCCAGCGAGCGCCGCGACGCTTCCTGACGAAGAAGTTATCCGGAAACGAGATCGAGGAAGTTTCGACCGGCTGGTTCCTCGACCTCGACGATCCAGACGTCGGGATCGAATTTCATCTCGCGCGCAAGATAGGCGTCGACCGTAGCATCCGGCGCAGGCTGCTTGGCAAGGCTGGACGTGAACGCACGATCGGCGCCGCGGCCGGTGGCGAGCACGCTTTGCGGCGCCGGTCCGAACAGGTCGGACGTGCCATCGAGCCTGCTGACGCGCACAAAAACCGCGCCGGCTTCCTCGGCCCCGCGCCGGCGCACGACGGCGAACGCGCCCTCGACCTGACAACGGCGCAGATAAGCGGCAACCCATAGTGCGGTTTTGAGGCGCATCGTTCCCTGCACGTCATTGCACGGAATGGGGACCAAGTCCGCGGGCCTAGAATCCGTAATCAGGGCCCACAAGGTTTTCCGAGGCTTCGAGCCAAACATCAAGATACGTGGTTATGGATTCCGGGCCCCGCGCGGAGCCTGTCATCGGGCCCGCCACTTCGGGCCGGACCCATTGGCTCGGCCCCGGAATGGCGACGACGGCCGCTAGAACCTAATCGGTTTTTATGAAATCAAAACCGGGCTCTAGCTTTTTTGGCTGAGCATGAACTTTTCCGAAAACCGGTATCCATCCACGGATCAAGTCCGCGGACAGGCTTTTTCGGGATCATGCTTTAGTCCAGCGGCTGCCCGACCATGGCGGCAAGTTCGCCGACCAAGCGATCGGAAATCCGTCCGGTCACCGGCAGCTTGTGCTCGCGCTCGAATTTTTCGATCGCGGCGCTGGTCGGCTCGTCGAGAATCCCCGACGGCTTGATCTGGCCGTAGCCATAGTCGGACAAGGCCCGTTGCACCGCCGCTATGCGCGGCGACGGAGCGATCAAGTCGGCGATCGGATCGTCGCGGCGGGCGGCGACGGGTTGCGGCGTTACGGTTGCCGCGGCCGGCCGCGCGGCGACGGTCGGCTCCGGACGCTTCGGCGGATCGTTCCCGGCAACTTGCGACGGTTTGGGATTGGCGAAGAACGGTGCCGGATGCGAGCCCGACTGCAAAAACACGGCGTTGACGATGATAACGAGGCTCGCCGCCATTGCGGCAAGGACGGCAAATGAATCCACCGGGCGCCGCGTTGCTCTGATCCACAACCGAATTGCCAAAACTCCAACGGCGCTCGCTGCGCGCGCATGAAGTCGGCGATCGGCATCGCGGCGATTACGCACGTTTCTTCACCGCGGTCTCTGGAATGTCCTGGTCCGACCAAATTTCGCGCGTCGGCATGGCGTTCGTCGGCTGCGGCGTCGCCTTGCCCGGCAAATAGCTCATCACGCCAACAGGCTGCGGGACGGCAGGCTTTTTCGCAGGCCTCGCGCGCTCGCAATCGAGCGGCAGCCGCACCGTCACGCGCGTGCCTTCGCCGACACGGCTGCGGATGCGAAGCTCGCCGCCGTGCAGCCGCACCAAACCTTTGACGATGGAAAGTCCAAGGCCGGTGCCGCCGTGACGGCGGTCGTAGGACCTGCCCGCTTGAAAATACGGCTCGCCGACGCGCGCCAAATCCTCGTCGCTGATGCCGACGCCATTGTCTTCGACCGCAAAGGTGATTTCCGCCGCCTCGGCGCGAGCGCTGATCGTGACCGTGCCGCCGCGATCGCTGAAGCGAATCGCGTTAGACAACAGGTTGAGCAGAATCTGGTTGAGCGCGCGCTTATCGGCGATCATTTCCGGTAGATCGTCGGCCCCCACTCTTTGCAGGCTCACGCCCGCCTCGCGCGCCCGCAGCTCGAGCAGACCGCAGCAGCCCGCGACGACTTGCGCCGGCGCGAAAGGCTCCGGCCTGATCTCGAAATTGCCGGTCTCGATCTTCGAAATATCGAGCATGCCGTTGACAACCGAGAGCAGGTGATGCCCGGACCCGTTGATGAGGCCGGCATATTCGTTGCGGCGTTCGGCATCGAGCGCCAGCACCGCCTCCTTCATCAGCATTTCCGAGAAACCGATGATGGCGTTGAGCGGCGTGCGCAATTCGTGGCTCATCGTGGCGAGGAAACGGCTTTTGGCGGCGTTGGCGCGCTCCGCCTCCGCGTGCGCGTCCAGAAGCGCTTGCTGGTGGCTTTTGCGCTCGGTGACGTCGCGCAACACCGCAACGACTTCGCGACGGTCTTGCCCGCCTGAATCGGCCGTCGTCTGCTCGAACGGCCGGCATCGCATCTCGATCCACACGAACTCCGTCGTCGCGCGGCCGTCGGCATCGACGCCTTCCCGCCGAACTCGGAATTCGACTGAGCTCGTTTCCCCCAAAGCCCCGGCGTCGCCCAGTGCCTTCAGATAAGCCGGGCGGTCACCGACATGGACTCGCTCGAAAAGGCCGTGTCCGTGCAGTTGCGCGATGCGCGAACCGAATAACAATTCGGCCGCCGGCGAAACAAACAACACGGCGCCGTTGCGGCCGTGCCGCGTTATGACGTCGGTGATATTGCGCGCCAATAGCCGATAGCGGTCCTCCTCGGCGTAGAGCAGCCAAAAACTCGTTCGCGCCAGCGCTTCGGAGCCGAGCGCGAGCCCCGTCGCGTAAAGGGCTGCGGAAACGATGCCGAGCGCGGCGAGCGCCGCCGGCGCGTCCGAGTTTGGCGGCGGCAATAATTCCTGCGAGCCGAGCAGCACCAAAAGGCCGGCGGCGCAAAGCGCGAATGTCGAAGCGGTCGCAACGACGCGGCGCGACGCCGAAAGTGCCGCCTCGAGCGGTACGACCACGAGCCAGATGGCGGCAAACGAGCCGATGCCGCCGGTTGCCGCTGCCACCGCCGTGACCAGTCCGGTGAGCGCCAGCGAGGACAGCACGTGCGCGCTTTCGTAGCGGCCGGTGCGAGACAGAAAGTAGGCGGTGAGAATCGGCGCGACGAGCCAGGCAAATATCAGGAGCTCGACGGCGCTCGGGGCGCCCCGGACGAGCAGGTAGACCGGAAACGACGCCAGCGCGACAATGCTGCCGAGCAGCCGCGGCGCAATAAACGCGCGATGCCGCGCCGCGGTCAGCACCTCATGCTGCGCCGACGGATGCACCAGCGTCTCGAGATAATTACGTATCGGCGCGAACAGGCCCACGTTCCCAACGCACGCCCGGCTTTGCCGACGCGCTCCCCTTTTTCTATGGCGTAATCGTGTCAGAGGCCGCTTAAGCGAACGCTAAGGCCTCGGGCAGCAAAGGCATCGCGGCCGGGAACCAAGCGCGATGCGACGCGGGCTAATCCATCATCATGGTGAACGGCCGGTTGCCGCAAATGGTGTGGAGACAATTTACGCGCGGGATACTTGCGGAACGGCCTTGAGATTTCGCATACACGCGCTTCCGGCAAAGCCGCCAAATGCGGCCAGGGCGTATTCGCTCAAATTTTAGGTAAATTATATTTTTTCCAATTGCTCGAAAATTTGCGGCGTATTCTGTTCGATTATGGGCAAAAACGAGCCGTTCGAGCGAACGCCGCTTTCAATGCTGCCTGCTAGTTTCCCCGCACGTGCGGCAACGTGTGTCGCGGGGGATACGGGTTTCATGTTCTTTCTATTGCGCATGGCGTTCTGGCTCGGCCTGGTGCTGATCCTGTTGCCGAGCGGCTCCTCGCAGCGGGCCCCGGCAAGCCAGGTCGGTGCATCCGAAGCAATTTCGGCTGCCTCGGCCACGGTCGGGGACCTGCGGCAATTCTGCACCCGCCAGCCCGATGCATGCACGGTCGGCTCACAGGTAGCGACCGAACTCGGCTACAAGGCGCAGGCAGGCGCGAAGATGCTTTATGATTTCTTGACCGAGGCGCTCGCCCCCAAGGAAACCGGCTCGCTTGCGGAGGGCGGCGTCTCCCATTCCAGCAAATCTGCGATGGCCAAATCGGTCCCGGAAAAGACCTCGCAGAATACTCTTACGCCCGCCGATCTTGCTCTACCGTGGCGCGGCCCGACGCCGCGCAAGACCGCCAAGCACGCGGCTTAAAAACTTTCCTGTTGCGGATCGAATTCGACGCCGGCACGGAATCACCCGTGCCGCGCACCATCAGGCCTATCCGAACACGTCGACCTCTCGCGCATGGCGGCCTATATAGAGGGGGAACTCCATGGCGGAGACTATGGAGGGGATTCGGGACATCGGCGCGATGGCTGACATCGATGACATCATCGGCAATTTCTCGGTCCTCGACGATTGGGACGATCGCTATCGTTATCTGATCGAGCTTGGGCGCGAGTTGGCGCCGCTTCCGGAAGCGGCGCACAGCGACGCGAACAAGGTCCAGGGCTGCGCCAGCCAGGTCTGGCTCGATACGACCGTGCGTCCGAATGGCGCAGGCGGACCGGTACTGATCTTCAATGGCGACAGCGATGCGCACATCGTGCGCGGGCTGATCGCGATCCTATTCGCGATGTATTCGGGCAAGAGCGCACGCGACATTCTCGCGATCGACGCCATAAAACTGTTCGAAGGAATGGGACTACGGGAGCATCTGACGCCGCAGCGATCAAACGGCTTTCGTTCGATGGTCGAGCGCATCCACGCGGATGCACGGGCGGCGCTGGCGACGGCCGCGTGATAGATCCTCGGCTGCCGCGGAGCGAACGGCCTGCATGGCGGCAAAGGCGCGCGCTCACTGGCCGCCGTTATTTTTGAGATCGAGCACAACGCGCCTCATGTCCGATCCGATGTCCTCCGCGTGGAAACCGAGTTCGGCGCACATTTGCAGCATCGTCGTGTTTTCGATCAACACATCGCCGTAAACGCGCCGCATACCTTTTTCTCTGGCGTAATCGATGACGCGCCCCATCAGCAGCCAGCCGAGCCCGTGACCCTTGAGCCGCGAGCGTACCAAAATCGCGAATTCCGCGGTCTCTTCATCGAGTTCGTCCTTCAGTCGCACGAGCCCGAGCATGCGACCCGTATCTTCGTCGAGCGCGATGAAAGCCATTTCGTGCCTATAGTCGAGATGGGTGAGCTTATCGCTCTCCGCGGCGCTGAGCTCGGCAATGCGCGCAAAAAATCGAAGTCGCAGATCCTCGGCGCTGACATCGGCTAAGAAATCCGGGTATAACGCCATGTCTTCAGGCCGTACCCGGCGGATCAGCACGTGCTCGCCGCCCCGAATCGTTTCGTGCAATTCGCTCAAGCCAAAGCCGCCTTTGTCCGGCATCGACACGGCCAGTGTCCCTTCCGCTGGCCTTATTTAATCGGCTTTTATGCCAATCGAAGGTGACATGGAAACTTCAATTTCTGAAGCCTGCTTTGCCTGAAAGGGGACTTTCGTCGACTTTATGCGTCCACGCCCGAACAAGGCGCAGCGGATTAGTCCTCAGCCGCGCTCTCTGCGGCGGCGACGTTGCTGGCCCAATCCCATTTGCTTGGCAAGCTGCGAGCGCGCCGCCGCGTAATTGGGCGCCACCATCGAGTAATCGGCAGGCAGGCCCCATTTCTCGCGATATTGGTCGGGCGTCATATTATAGCGCGTGCGAAGGTGACGTTTGAGCGACTTGAATTTCAGGCCGTCTTCCAGACAGACGATATATTCGGCCGTGACCGAACGCTTAA
Organism: uncultured Alphaproteobacteria bacterium; assembly: GCA_963823225.1. Taxonomy (GTDB): domain Bacteria; phylum Pseudomonadota; class Alphaproteobacteria; order Rhizobiales; family Xanthobacteraceae; genus BOG-931. The sequence continues at coordinate 1,975,466 of CAWGKM010000003.1, forward strand.
TCGGCACCGCGGGCTTGAGCGGCTCCACCGTCGCACTCGCTTGACCGACCGCTACGCGCTTCAAGGCGGAATAAACTTGGCCGATAAGATTTGGAATTTCGGCGCTCGAAACCGAATTGTTGCTCACATAGGCGGAGACGATATTCGCCGTCAGCTCGAGGTAGACGCTTTCGCCGAAATTCTCGGCCATGGTCGGAGCTCTCGCCTGGATGGCTGGAAATGCTGTACGTAAACTTGATGTATATTACGTCGCAGGAATATAAGCAATAAAACGTCGCTGTAGCATGGTCAATCGTCAATAGTTGCGACTATTTATTGTAGCGCTATTCAGCAACGCAGGCCACGCGGCGAGGTCGGGAGCGCCGAATGCTCAAGCCGGCTGCGCTTACGCGCTCTGCTCGATATGATTGCGCAGCTCGGTGATCGAGCCGAAGCGGAGCGTACCCTGCGGCAGCTGCGCTTCGATGGAGCCGTCGGAATACAATGTATACGCCATTCCGTCGACGACGCCCGATTTGAGGACCGATACCGTCGCTTCATTCTGCACGAGTGTTTGCGGCGCATTGTGCGCCGGCTCGTTGTTTTGCTCCGGTTCAGCCGCCGGCGCCGCCGGCGCGGCGCGCATCGAACGCGGCCCTTTCGGCCACAGTGTATCGAAGGCCGGCCCCGCTGGCCGCTCGGATGCGGTTGGGGAACGGGCGCTCATGTCGAGCCGGGGCGTAGGCCGTGTCGGCGCGCCGCCATTTCTCTGTCGCGCGGTACGCGCTCTGTCGACCTCGGCGACCGCCAGGTCCACGCTCGACGGCATAAATGCTGACGGCGATCTTGGGGACAGCGGTGGCTCTGTTTCCTTGACCGGCCCGGTGGCTTCCAGCCGCGCCGCATCCCGATGATATTCCAGTAAATCTTCCACTCGCCTTTCAGCGGCGGACAACGCCACAGCAGACGGTGCGGCCGCGGTAAGGGGTGCAGTTTGCGGGCGCGGCACTGTCTTCGAGGGCAATCGAATTCGCCCAGGTTCGCTGGCGCGTTCCGCCGCTGCGATAGGCGCCACCGTTTCGTCGGGTCGCGCGGCGCGCGGCATCGGCCGCGGCGCAAGGGCCTGCTCGATGCGCTTCAATACGCGCAACGCCAAGCCAAGGCCAAACAGGACGAGCCCGCCAACGGCCGCAACCATTCCCGGCGTGACGATTGACGCGTCGAAAGCCCGATCGTGGATCGACACGCCAGATGCCGCGAGCACTATTCCGGCCGCGGTCAAGATTGCGCCAAACACCAGCAAAAGCAAGTACATACGCCTGTTCCCGGCTCCCGATTCCCGACAGGCGTCCCGGAGCCGCCTTACGCAAGCCAACTATTGTGGCGGCGCTTCCAGTGCCGCGCAAGGACTATTATCCGAACAGAACCCGTGGCATGCACGACCCCCGTTATGATGCGTGGCGCGGGCGTTGCCCAACCCCCTGCGAAGGTCCTATTTAGAGGAACCTTTCTCTTTCCCAGGCGGTTGCACCTGCACAAATTCGCCGTTTCGACTTCACATTGAGGAGTAGACCAATGGCATTCACCCTGCCCGAGCTTCCCTATCCGTACGACGCGCTGACGCCGCACATGTCACGGGAGACTCTCGAATTCCATCACGACAAACACCATCAGGCCTACGTGAACACCGGCAATAATCTGGCCAAGGGCACGGAATGGGAAAATAAGTCGGTCGAAGAAGTCGTCAAAGGCACCTTCGGCAAGAATCCCGGCCTGTTCAACAACGCCGCCCAGCACTTCAACCACATTCATTTCTGGAAGTGGATGAAGAAGGGCGGCGGCGGCGATAAGATTCCCGGCAAGCTTGAGAAGCAGCTTACTGCCGACATCGGGCCGATGGCCAAGGTGAAAGAGGACTTCAGCCAAGCCGGCATCACGCAGTTCGGCTCAGGCTGGTGCTGGCTTGCGGTCAAGGACGGCAAGATCGTCGTCATGAAAACGCCGAACGGCGAGAACCCCCTCGTACACGGCGCCAAGCCCATCCTCGGTTGCGACGTCTGGGAGCATTCCTATTACATCGACTATCGCAATCGGCGCCCGGATTACCTCAAGGCATTCCTCGATCACCTGGTCAATTGGGATTACGTGGCCGAGATGTACGAAGCGGCCATGAAATAAGCGCGTCAATTCGCGCGCGATGAGTGCGAGCGGGGCTTGCGGCCCCGCTTCTTGCACGCGACCTTCGGTGGCAACGTACGTTCGCTGCCATGCCATCTGCTCATTTGACGCATTGTCCCGTCCGCGAATGGGCCTCATGAATTGGGCTTCGCCGGAATGCGCGTATCCGAAGCCGGGCCGATCGTGCACCAAGTCGCAGTGAAGTCCCTCCCGTCGCGATCGCAAGCGATCCCCCCCGCGCGCTGGCTGGATGCGCTCGCGATCGGCGTCTTACTGCTGACTGCGGCGGTCGCCGTCGCGACATTCCGCGATTACGGGCTCGGCTGGGACGACTATACCCATTCCCAATACGGCAACCTCCTGGTGTCGCTCTATCGGTCCGGCTTCGCTGATCGGCGCGCGCTGTCGTTCGTCAATCTCTACATGTACGGCGGCGGCTTCGATATTCTTGCCACGCTTGCCGCTAAAATACTGCCGTTCGGCCTGTTCGAGACGCGGCGACTCATCGGCGCCCTGGTCGGCCTCGTCGGCCTGTTGGTAACTTGGCGGCTGGGCCGGCGGCTCGGCGGCCCATTCGCCGGACTGATATCGCTCGTCCTCCTTGCCGCGTGCCCGCTTTACTACGGCCATATGTTCATCAACGCGAAGGATGGGCCGTTCGCCGCGGTCATGATGATCGCGCTGCTTGGCCTGGTGCGCGCATTCGAAGAGTACCCCCGCGCCACACCCGCGACACTTGCGCTGTGCGGAGTAGGCATCGGGCTTTCGATCGGCGCCCGCGTGCTGGGCGGCTTTGCAGTGCTGGACGCCCTACTGCCGCTGCCCCTTATCTTCGCCATCAGAGCGCGAGCGAACGGACCGAAACCGGCCGCCGCGGAATGCGGGTTATTTCTCGCCCCGTTCATTCCGGCGGCGATCCTGGCCTTTCTGGTCATGGGCCTGGTCTGGCCGTGGAGCGTGGTTTCGCCGCTCAATCCGTTTCACGCCGCCGAGTACTTTTCCAATGTGTTTGAAAAGCCCTGGCGTGAGCTGTTCGACGGGCAATTAATTCCGGTCGACAATATGCCGCGGAGTTACGTGCCGACGCTGTTCGCGCTTCAGGTACCCGAATTGATGCTAGCGCTGGGGTTGTGCGGATGCCTCGGCGCGCTGTTCATCGCGCTGCACGGAGAGCGACCCGCTGCCGCCGCCGGACGCCGCGCCGCGCTGTTTTCGACCGTGCTCGCGGCGGCGCTGCCGATCCTGGTTACGATCGCCGCGCGGCCGGTCATGTACAACGGCATCCGCCATTTCGTGTTCGTGTTGCCGCCGTTCGCCGTGCTGGGCGGGCTTGCCGCCGCGTGGATTGCGCGGCAGCTTCGGCGCTATGGTCGCGCTGCCCTCGCCGCAGCCAGTTTGGCCTTGATTACGGGGATTGCTTCCCCCGTCACCGACATGGTGCGGGTGCATCCGTACGAGTACACCGACTACAACCACATCGCCGGCGGCGTGGTCGGGGCGCAGCAAGACTTCATGCTGGATTATTGGGGGCTGTCGCTCACGCAGGCATCGCGGCAGTTGCTCACCTACATCGCCGCGCACCATGACACGCCGTCACGCGGACAATGGACGATAGCCGTATGCGGGCCGCATCCTCCGGTGTCGGTCGCACTCGGTTCTCAATTCACGACAACCTGGGATCCCAAGGGCGCCGACTTTGCCATGATGCTCGGCGTCTTCTACTGCGCCAAGCTCGATGCGCCGGTACTGTTCGAAATCGCCCGCGACGGCATCGTTTATGCGCGCGTTTATGACATTCGCGGCCGCTCGATTACTTCACTGCTTACGGTGCCGGGCATCGACAAAACAAATTACTAATCGAACTTAGGCCATCGCGGCGTGAGCGAACTCCCAATAAAGCTCGCGGGCTTTGCGGTACATCGGTCCCGGCTGCAAAATTCGCTCGTCGATGCGCGTAATCGGCGACACTTTGGTATAGTTGCTCGTGGAAAAAATTTCGTCGGCGACATGTTCTTCCGGCAGACTCGTGCCGGGCATCCGCCGCTGCGCGTCGCACTCTATCTTAGGCTTGGCGTCGCCCGGCTTCTAACGCGACGATTAGGCGTTTACGGCGAGGCGTTCCGGCGCAGTCGGCGGCAATAATTTCGGCGCGACGAAGCGGCCGTGCTCGAGATCTTCGATCTGGCGGTCGATCTGCTTCATGACGTAACGCGAATATGGACCGACGTGAAGATAGAATGCCATCAGCGTGACGATGCCGCGAACCGAGTTGGGATTGATGGACATGCAGGTCGTGAACGCCTTCCAGAAGCGCTCGCGGCCCTCCGGCAGGCGCCCCAACAGATCGTGCACCAATTTGATGGTGCTGACCCTGCCCCTGATATCGCCCGCCGGCAGCTCTTTCCTGCGCGCCGAGCAATCGAGCATGGCGGCAAGCCGCTCCAGTCGCCCGCAAAATGCCTCGGGGTCGTAGATCCGTTCGAGAATCGTGCGGTAGTCGCGCAGTATCTCGAGCCGGGAGCGTTTGGTCTCGTAATTGACGCCGGCGGTGCACTGGTCGCCCTTATTGGCGGGCGCGGAATCGTGGTCGACATGCAGGCGGCCTTCGCGCGCGAGCCGGCGCGTCAGCTGCGTATTGGGCAGCGCGTAGAGCAGGCCCACCATGGCGATCGGAATGGCCGCCTCCTCGATCAGATCGATCATCGGTTCGGCGACCGAGCCCTTTTCGCTGTCGAAGCCGACGATGAAGCCCGCCGTCACGAACATGCCCGCGTGATAGATCTTATGCACGCTGTCCCCGATGCTGCGGCGCGTGTTCTGCTTCTTGCGCATTGCAATCAGCGTTTCGGTATCCGGACTTTCGATGCCGACGAAAACGGCAAAGAAATTGCAACGCTTGAGCATCGCCAACAGCTCGTCATCGTCGGCAAGATTGAGCGAGGCCTCGGTGGTGAATTCGAACGGATAATCCTTCTGCTCGATCCACTTTTCGAGCACCGGCAAGAATGCCTTGATCGCTTTCTTGTTGCCGATGAGATTGTCATCGACAAAATCGATGTGGCCGCGATAGCCGAGCTTATAGAGCGCTTCGAGCTCGGCGAGCATCTGATCGTGCGTCTTGGTGCGCGGCGCGCGGCCGTAAAGCTCAATGATGTCGCAGAATTCGCAGGTGAACGGGCAGCCGCGCGAGAACTGGACGCCGATGTAGAGGTATTGATCGAATTTCAAGAGATCGAAGCGCGGGATCGGCGTCTTGGTGACGTCGACCTGAAACTTCGGCGCCTCGAATGTTCCTTCGCGCTGGCCCTCTTCCCAGGCGGCGATGAATTTATCGATGATCCCTTCGGCTTCGCCGATGATCCGAAAATTCGCGCTGGCATAGCGGTGCGGGCTGGAGCTGACATCGGGCCCGCCAACTACGACGGGAAGCGAGCGCGCGCGGCACATTTCGATCAGACCGAGCGAATCCGACTGCTGGAACAGCATGCCGCCGGTCATCACCATGTCGGCCCAGGCAAGGTCGCTCTCCGCAAGATCCTCGGTATTGCGGTTAACCAGCCGCACCTGCCAGGACTTCGGCAACAGCGCCGCCACCGTGATGAGGCCGAGCGGGATCGCCGGATAGCGCGCGCCTACGAGTTCGCACGCTTCCGAGAAGTTCCAGAACGAATCCGCCATAAATTTCGGATAGATCATAAGCACCTTGCAGGCATGCGATGCCGGCAAGCTTGCGATTTTGTTGCGCTCTTGTTCCAAGAAACCCACCCCGTGCCGCGACGCACAATCCGTGCAGTATGGCGGTATTGCCAGATAATTCAAGGACAAAGCCAGCTTTTGAAGGCGCTGTCCAGAGCCGAAAATTGCCGCAGGACCATGGCGTTATCGCGGCGATGTGAATTTGCGGAAAACGTCGACGAGTTCTCCGCTTGCCCTGCCCATCGTAAAAAACCGCTCCTCCGTGCGTCCTTGCCGGACACAGAAGGTAGGGGCGAGCGAGCCTATTTCTGCGGCGGGAACACCTGATCGCTATAGGGCAGCGACGTCGGACGCTGAACGACGATGAACCCATGGTCAAGCGTCTGGTGGCAGGCGTTGCAGCCGGCACTGAGACTATCGAAAGCACCGGCGAATGCGGCGCCGTCCTTGCCGTCGACCGCTTTTTGCAGAGCGGCAAGTGGCGCGCCGACGTGCTGTTCCACAATATCGCCGCCCAGCACTTGGCTTACATCGTCAAAGCCTGCCTGCAACTCGCCAATCTCATAATCGGCCAGCGGCCAGTTGCCGGCGTGACCGGCAAACCAGAGTTTTATGTGGCGCATCTGTTGCAGCGCCATGAATTCGCCGAGACTCGGCTGATAGGGCTCATCCGCCGACGCAGCCGGCGGCTGTTGCGGTACCGACTTTTGCTGCGCGTTTGCCGCCAGCGCAGCCAGCATTGCCGCCGCACCTACGAGTGCAACACCGGCCTTCATGGAATTTCTCCTCGCGTGCGCGAACTCAACTCGTCGGCGTCAGCGCCTCCCCGCACGCCTTCGGATGCACCGCCTGGCAAGCCTGGTAGAGCGCCGGGCATGCTTTTGCTGCGGCCAATCCCTCATCGATGGTCTTGACCCGGTCGCCCGCCGCGCGCGCCTGCTCATCGTAGGTGAGAACCGCGTCGACCCGTTCGAACCCGCGATCAGTCATCAAGAAATGGTCCGCACCATCAAAGAAAATGGTAGCGGTTCTGATCGCTTCATTGAGCTTTTTGGTGAATTCGGCGTTGACCTTGGGATCAGGCTTTACCGCGCGCGCGTGCACGGCAATGTCGGTGTAAAGCGCATTGAGCTTGAAGTAGATGCCGCCGCACTGCGCGAGCGCCAACCAATAGGGCCGGCCGGCGAAGGCGCCCGCCGCCGTCACGACACTGTCGCGTTTGTCGACCGATGCAGCAGGCGCCGGACGAGCGACTTCCGTGGGCTCACGCTCGCGTTCATACCGGTGCCGCGTTTGCGAAAGCGCGCTCGTCGCGGCGGCGAGCGCAATGACCAAGACGGTGCTTTTGGCGAGGGTTCGCGACATGGCGCGATTATAGCCGGATCGCAGGATCGGATTCAAAACCTCTCGACCGTCAAAACTTCTCGAGCCATGGCCGCAGCTCGATTTCCCAGGCCCAAGCGCTGCGCGGCTGCTGCAGGAGATGCAGATAGCTCTGCGCGATGGCGTTCGGATCGAGCATGCTGTCGGGCTTGTCCGGCGGATCGGGCCGGCGCTCGCTCTTGATGCCGCCATCGATCACGACATGGCCGACGTGAATGCCGTGGGGCTGTAATTCGCGCGCCATGCTTTGCGCCAGCCCGCGCAGCGCGAATTTGCCCATGGCGAACGGCGCCGACTGGGCATAGCCCTTCACGCTGGCCGAGGCGCCGGTCAACAAGATCGCGCCGTGGCGGCGGGGCAGCATGCGTTTGGCCGCCTCCTGCGCCACCAGAAATCCGCCGAACGCGGTGACCGCAAGCGACTTTGCCACTTCATCGGCATTGAGTTCGACGAACGGGCCGCGCGTGCGGTAGCTCGCATTGTAAACGACGACGTCGGGCGCCCCGAGCGCGGCGTCGGCGTCGGCGTCGGCAAAGAGCTTCGCCACGTCCGCGCGGTTGGTGGCATCGCAGGCGAACGATTTGGCGCCGATTTCTTGCGTCAGTGTCGCGAGATTGGCGGCGCGGCGCGCGGCCAGTGCGACTTTCATGCCGGCCTTGGCAAAGGTCCGCGCCAGCGCGGCGGACAGCCCCGACCCGACGCCGACGATGAGCGCTGTTCGATACTCCATCACCATTCCTCTCAATCAATGACCGCGATGGCGTTTATCTCCACCAGACATCGGGGGTCGGTGGCAAGCCGCACGACTTGAACCGTGGTCGTCGTCGGCTTGGCGTCGCCAAAATATTCGCCCCAGACCCGGTTGAGCGCATCCTGATCGGTCAAATCCGTCACGAAACGGTCGGCGGTCACAATATCGGCGAACGTCGCGCCCACGGCTTGCAGCCCGCGCTTGAGATTTTCCAACGCCGCGCGCGCCTGACCGGCCATGTCGCGCGGCATGGCGTCGAACTCCTCCGGGCGATGCGGATGATGATGATAGACCGGCGCCGCGGTGACGCCGGCGAGATATACGGTGGTGCCGCCCTTGACCTTGATCGCCGGCGCATAAGGCATCCACAGGTCCGGCGCGTCCGGCCAATGCACGTGCTCGATGGATTTGGGCATTTTCCACAGACTCCCAGTCATTTCCTATGGAAACGACCCTATAATAGCCGCATCAGCCCGTCATGCCCGCACGCGTTGCGGGCATCCACGTCTTGTGGCGATGCAGAGACGTGGATGGCCGGAACAAGTCCGGCCATGACGATCGAGCGAGCCACTCACCATGCGCGGTAAGAGAGCAAAACCGACCGCCAGTGACCTCAAGAAGGTCGGTGCGTACGTTCTTAGTCCCAAGGACTACGACGAGTTCCCGGAATTGACCGACGAGGATTTTGCCCGCGGCGTCTGGCATCGCGGCTGCAAACCAATGCCGCGCGGCCCACGCGGCCGGCCGAAATCCAAGAATCCCAAGCGCCCGGTGAGCTTGCGCCTCGACCCGGATGTGCTGGCCCATTTCCGGCATAGCGGCCGCGGCTGGCAGCGCCGCATCAACGCGTCGTTGCGTAAGGCGGCGAAGTTGCCGGAGAAGAAGCGGAAGAACGCGTGACGATGCGAAGGAAAGCTCGCACAAGGTCAAAATTTCCTAACATTGCAATCACATCCTAAACACCCCGAACTTCGTTTCCGGAATCGGCGCGTTGAGCGCCGCGGAAAAACACAGCGCCAGTACGCGGCGGGTCTCGGCGGGGGTGATGATGCCGTCGTCCCACAGCCGCGCGGTGGCGTAATAGGGATTGCCTTCGGCCTCGTATTGCTCGCGGATCGGCTGCTTGAATTCTTCCTCCTCGACCTGCGACCACTTTTTGCCCTCGGCCTCGATATTGTCGCGCCTAACGGTCGCGAGCACGCTCGCCGCCTGCTCGCCGCCCATCACCGAAATGCGGGCGTTCGGCCAGATGAACAGAAATCGCGGGCCATAGGCGCGGCCGCACATGCCGTAATTGCCGGCGCCGTAGGAGCCGCCGATGATGACGGTGATCTTCGGCACCTGCGCGCAGGCGACCGCGGTCACCATCTTGGCGCCGTCCTTGGCGATGCCGCCGGCTTCGTAGTCGCGTCCGACCATGAAGCCGACGATGTTTTGCAGGAACAACAGCGGCACGCGGCGCTGGCAGCACAATTCGACGAAATGCGCGGCTTTGAGCGCGCTCTCCGAGAACAAAATCCCGTTGTTGCCGAGGATGCCGACCGGAATGCCGTGGATATGGGCGAAGCCGGCGACCAGCGTGGTGCCGTACAGCGCCTTGAATTCGTCGAACTCGGAGCCGTCGACCAGCCGCGCGATCACCTCGCGCACGTCGTATTGTTTTTTGAGGTCGACCGGCACGATCCCTTCAAGCTCGGCGACGTCGTATTTCGGCTCGCTCGGTTGTGCCAGCGGAATATCGATGGCCTTTTTGATATTCAGATTGCCGACGATGCGGCGGCACAGCGCCAGCGCGTGGCGGTCGTTCTCGGCCAAATAATCGGCAACGCCGGATTTTTTGGCGTGCACGTCGGCACCGCCGAGCTCTTCGGCGGTGACCACCTCGCCGGTCGCCGCCTTCACCAGCGGCGGACCGCCGAGAAAGATCGTGCCCTGATTGCGCACGATAACGGTTTCGTCCGACATCGCCGGCACATAGGCGCCGCCCGCGGTGCACGAGCCCATCACCACCGCAATCTGGGCGATGCCGGCCGCCGACAGCGTCGCCTGATTGTAGAAGATGCGGCCGAAATGCTCGCGGTCCGGAAACACGTCGGTCTGTTGCGGCAGGTTGGCGCCGCCGGAATCGACCAGATAGACGCACGGCAGGCGGTTTTCGCGCGCGATCTCCTGAGCGCGCAGATGTTTCTTCACCGTCATCGGATAATAAGTGCCGCCCTTGATCGTGGAATCGTTGCAGACGATGACGCATTCGCGCCCCGCGATGCTGCCGATGCCGGTGATGATGCCGGCGGCATTGATGTCGTCGTCATACATGCCGCCCGCGGCGAGCGGCGACAGTTCGAGGAACGGCGCGCCGGGATCGACGAGCGTCATCACGCGCTCGCGCGGCAAGAGTTTTCCGCGCGCGAGGTGGCGTTCCCGCGCCCGCGGCGGCCCACCCTCGGCGGCCTTGGCGCGGCGGCTTTCGAGTTCCGCGATCAGCGCGCGCATCGCCGCCTGATTGGCGCGAAATTCCTGCGACGCGGTATCGACGGCGGTGGCGATGGCGGTCACGAATCCCCCCTAAAGAAGGGATTTCACTATGACCCGCGGATCAGCGCAACGGCTCGTGAGATGCTCTAAGCCCGTACTTCCTGGCGTTGGAAGATCACATAGCCGATGACAAACAGCAGGATCGCGGTTGCGATCATGCCGACGATTTGCGGCCAAGCGATTAGAATACTCGCGCCGAGCGCCAGCGGCGAGCCAAGCACGGCGCCCTGGAGCTGGCTCAGATAGATCGGTCCGAGGGCGCGGGTCGTCGGATCGAGCAGCGCCACCACGACCTCGGCATAAAGGGTCGAGGGCGACAGCCGGGCCAGGATTTGCTCGAGTTCGGCCGTTCCCGGCGTCTGTAGTCCGAGCGCCATGTAGCGCGGATCCGGCGGCACGACGATTTGCGCGAACGCCCCGGCGAGAACCGGCCAGATGAACGTCATGAGTAGCCACAAGCCCAGCGTGACCAGCGCGGCGGTCGCCGCGGAGCGGAACAGGATCGAGAACAATAAAGCCAGCGCCAGCCATACGCCGGCGTAGACGATCGTCACCAACAGGAAGACGAAACTGCGGGAGATCTCTTCGGCGCCCGGCGGAATGCCGATCATGAGCAATCCGAGCCCGATGACAAGGAGCCAAAGCGTGATCAGGCTGATCGAAAGCGTCATCAGTCCGGCGAGGAATTTGCCGAACAGCAAAGCGTCCCGATAAATCGGCTGCGACAGGATGCGCGACAGCGTGCGCCGGTTGTGTTCGCCGTTGACCGAATCGAAACCGAGCCCGATCGCCATCAGCGGCACCAGGAACGACAGGAACGAGACGAACGAAGGCAACGGATCGCGCGAGGTCGTAAATAGGCGCAGGAACAGGAACGGATCCTCCGCGGTCGTGTCCTTGATCTCCTGGATCGCGCCATAGAGCGCCGCCAGCGCCACCAGCACTACCAGCCATTCGAGCACGCGCATGCGCACGCTGGTCAGGTGGTCGGACAGCTCCTTGAGCATGACCACGCCAAGGCCGGAAAAGGCCGAGCCTTCACGCCGCATGGCGCGTTCCTTCCTTCATGGCCGCTTCGGGCTTGTCCTCGAAATACCGGGTGTAGATCGCTTCCAGGCTCGGCTCCTGGACACCGAGATATTTGAGGCGGCCCTGCATCGCCACCACTTCGGCGGCGGCTTCCGGGCGCACGTCGCGATCGGCATGCAGGCGAAGCTTGCTGATCCCGGTTTTCTCGACGCCGCTGACGCCAGGGATGAGCGCGAGCCGTTCGGCAAGCCCGGCGCCGTCGGCTTCGATGTCGACCACATAACCGCCGCCAAGCACCTCGCGGCCGAGATCGGGCACCGTGCCCATCAGCGCGATGCGCCCGGCGCTGAATAAGGCAACGCGGTCGCAAACGCTCTGCACCCGCTCGAGCAAATGCGATGACAGCAGAACCGATACGCCCTCGGTCTTGAAGCTACGGATAATGCCGAGGAGTTCGGCGGTGGCGTGCGGATCGAGCCCCGTTGTCGGTTCGTCGAGGATCGCGATCTGCGCGCCCTTCATCAGGATTTCGGCAAGCCCGAGCCGTTGCCGCATGCCGCGCGAATAGGTGGCGACACGTTTGTCGGCGAAGTCGGAAAGGCCGACCCGGTCGAGCGCGTCGGCGATCCGTTTTTCGCGTTCCGCGAACCGAAAGCCGATCAGCCGCGCCGTATAGCGCAGATTGTCGGCGGCGCTGAGATTATCGTAGAAGCCGACGGTATCGGGCAGATAGCCGACGCGGCGCTTGACCGAGAGCGGCTCGCGCGCCGGATTGAACCCGAGCACGCCGACGTCTCCCTCCGATATGTCGGTAAGCCCGAGCAACATCAGGATGGTGGTCGTTTTGCCGGCGCCGTTGGGGCCGAGGAGACCGAAGATTTCCCCGCGCCCGACGGTGAACGATATGTGGTCGACGGCGACCGTCGACCCATAGCGCTTGGTGAGGCTTTTCGCCTCGATGACGGCGTCCTGGCTCATCGGCGGCCAAACCTCGCGACCGCGCCGACCATGACCAGCAACGCGACGCCAATGATGCCGACGCCGGCAATCCCCCACATGGTCGAGGTCGTCACCGTGACGCGGAAGTTGGTCGAGGCCGACTCGCCGCGTGCGGCGGCGCGGATCGTCGTCACGTAGTCGCCGGCGATTGCCTTATCGGTCGGCGTGATCAGCGCCTGAACTTCCTTATTGTCGTTTGGCGCAATGCGATCGACGATCTTCGGATCGAAAGTGACCTTCCATCCGCTCGGCGCCGAACCGGAAAGTTCGATATCGTCGGCAGGCGCGGTGCCGGTATTGGTGATGACCACCGGCACCGAGGTCTCTTTGCCGGCCGAGGCGCGCGTCGATACCAGGCCCTCGCGGCCGCTGATATCGAGTCTCGGCTGGCCGGTAATATCGAGACCGAGGTCGGTAGTCGCCGACGCGTCCTCCGCCGCGACCCGCGCCGTGACCTTATAGTCGCCGGCCGCCGCGGTATTCGGCGGCGTCACTTTGAGCTTCACGTCCTTGGACTGGCCGGCGTCGATCGGCACCGCGTTGAGTTCCTGCGTGCCGTATTGCTCGGTGAACGAGGTGTCGAAATTCCCCGGCGCCTGGGCGGATAGGCTCACTGTGAGTTTCTTGCCGCTGTCGTTCTTGATGCTGAGCTGATATTCGAAGGCCGACTTCGAATTACCGCGCAATTCGGGAAGCTGCGGCGTCACCGACAGCTTGGCCGGCAGATCCTTGGCGAGCGTCACCGCGATCGGCAGCTGCAAATTCGTAGCGTTTCCCGTGGCGGCAACGGTGAGCGTCTGGGTGCCCATGGACGCGGTCTTCGGCACGTCGAGCCGCAAGGACAGTGAGACGCTGGAATCGGTCGCCGGCATCGCCGCGGCGACCGGCTGACCGCCGCCCAACAGCGTTGCCGTCCAACCCGCTGGCACCCCGGAAACGGACAACGCCAGGCGTTCCGGCGCCATGTCGTAATTCTGTAACCGAAGGCTGACCGTGGACGTTTCACCCGGGCGCAGCGTCACCGCGGGATAATCGCTCATGAGATAGAGGCCCTTGACGTCCTTGGGCGCATCTTCGGCCATCGCTTTTGAAGTAAAAGTGGCGACCGGCGCATAAAGAGCCGCGAAAGCGGCAAGAAACGCCGCATGAGCGGCGATAAATCCATATCGCATTGGCGTTGGCTCCCGTGCAGGCAATTGGTTCGGCTCAGCCCCCTCCCACAGCGCACTCTAACAAGCTCGGCGAGGAATGGGGCATTCGAGGAATGGGGTATTGTCGGCGTAATCGTGACAAAATCATGCAGACACCCGCCTATTTAGCAAGACCTGCGGTAGAGAGCCGCAGTTAGAATGGGACCTGCGCCGATGCGCCGCACCAGAGAGATCAGCGCCGGACTATTGGCGTTCCGGCGCAGGAACGAACTCGAAGTCCTGCTCGCCCATCCGGGCGGTCCGTTCTGGGCAAAGAAAGACGACGGCGTTTGGACGATTCCTAAAGGACTTGTCGAACCCGGCGATAGCCTCGTCGCCGCGGCGCGACGCGAATTCCGCGAAGAGACCAACCTGACGCCATCCGACGAGCTGATCGCGCTCGCTCCGGTTAACCAAAAAAGCGGAAAAGCCGTTCACGCTTTTACGTTCGAAGCCGATTTCGACCTCGCGCAGTTTTCAAGCAATGAATTTGAAATCGAGTGGCCGCCGAAATCGGGTCGGCGGCGAAGCTTCCCGGAGATCGACCGCATCGCCTATTTCGAGCTGCCGATCGCCATGGTGAAGATACTCCCCTATCAACGGCCGCTGCTGCGCGAGCTTGAGCAGCGTTTGCGCTGAACGTCGTCGCTCGCGCGGCAATTATTCACGCAGAAGTTCCGGCCAATCCACTTCGTCGTGCGCGAGCACCCATGGTTCGCGTCGCGCCGCTTCGCGCCATTCGCGGCAGGCCGGCAGCGCCATGACCGCACGCATGTAGGCGCGCGCCGAAGCGCTGACCTCGACCGCGTAGGTATGGCAGCGCCAAACCACCGGCGTGTACATGGCATCCGCCGCGCCGAACGGACCAAACAAAAATGGGCCGCCGAATTTCGCGCGGCACTCGCTCCAAATCGCATCGATGCGCGCCGCATCGGCCGCCGCACCGTCTTCGAGCGCCCGCGTTTTGACCGGCCGCGCCACGTTCATCGGCAGATGCCGCCGCAGCGGCAGGAAGCCGGCGTGCATTTCGCAAGCGATGGCACGGGCATGGGCGCGCGCCGCCGCGTGCTCCGGCCACAAGCCGGCGGCGGGAAATTTCTCCGCCAAATATTCGAGGATCGCCAGCGATTCCCAAACCCGCACATCGCCGTCGACGAGCACCGGCACCCGGCCGGCGCCGCTTAAAGCCGTAACGCGCGACTTAAAATCTTTCGCATCGAGCGAAATCACCGTTTCGTCAAACGCGATCCCAGCGACCTTCATCGCCAGCCACGGCCGCAACGACCATGACGAGTAGTTCTTGTTGCCGATGACCAGATGCAGCGCCATCAATCATCTGTAGCCCGGAATTCGCGTTCGCGTAATCCCGGCCGGCTGGCAACGAGAACTCTAGGCCGCGAGTTCAGACCAGGCCGGTCACGACCGCGAGAAATGAGACGAACAGGACCGCCGCGGCGGTGAACAACACCGTCAGCGCGATTTCGGCCCACTCGCTTGCGGCAGCGGCTGCTTCGGCTACGGCTTCTGCCGGCTGCTCGACGAGTGCGGCAGGCATATCGGTCGACATGAAGGCCCTTCCCCAAAAGACCAGGCGCGACGGCAAAGTATCGAGCCGCAAGAATGAAGGATTGGTAAACTCACATCCTCCCCCGCTCCGTTTCACTCCGCGGGGGCGGATAAAGATTCAAGGAGCGGGGAATAATTCCGCCGTCTTACCCGTCAGCCGATAGGCGAGCAGCCCCACCCATTCGTGCACGGCGATGTCGGTCACGTTGAGGCCGCCGGTGAACGAGGCGAACAGCGCCGTCGCGTCGCGCGGGCCGCGCGTGCGCCAATCGACCGGGCAGGCCTCGATGGCGAAACCGGCGGCGCGGAACGCGGCGATCGCGCGCGGCATGTGAAAGGCCGACGTCACCAACAGCCAGCGCTCGCCCGCCTTTGGCTGAGCGAGGAGCCGCGAGAAAACGGCATTTTCGATTGTATTACGCGACTGCTCCTCGGCAGTGATGCGGTCATGCGCGACGCCGAGCGCCTCCAATTCCTTCACCGCGACCGGAGCCTCAAGCGCGCCGCCAAACAGCGAACCGGTGCCGCCGGAGAAGATGATCCGCGCATTGGGATAGCGGCGCGCCAGTTCCACGGCGACGGTAATGCGTTCGGCCGAGTCATTGAGCGCGACCGTGCCGCGCGCCAATGAAATTCCTGGCGAGATCGCGCCGCCGAGAACGACGATGCCGTCCGGCGGGCCATGCGAGGGGTCCCAGGGCGGGAAGCGCTGCTCCAATGGCAGGATCAGCATATTGCCGAGCGGCGAGTAGCCGACGAAGGCGATAAGCACGAGGCTCGTCACTATGAGCCAGCTGGCGAGCCGCCGAAACCGCGTGCACAACAGAACAAGGCCGACCAGCCCGATCGCCATCAGGCAATTCGACGGCACCGTAAAGAAGCCGAGCGTCTTAGAGAGGATGAAGAACATATTCCCTTCCACGCCCATGGTGCTTGATCGCGAAGAACAATCGCCGTTCCGCGAGTGCAATCAACGCAAATAGTTTATCCGCGCGTCTTCCGCCACGCCGCGTAGCGCGCTTTGGCGTCGTCGTTCGGGGGATAGAGACCGGGTAGCTTCACGCCCTTCTCGACCTCGGTGAACACCCAGCTTTCGTAGAGCTCGTGCTCGGCGCCCTCGTGGGCGACGAATTCCACCAATGCCTGCGGGATGACCACCGCGCCATCGTCGTCGACCACGATGACGTCACCGGGAAAGATCGCGCATCCGCCGCAGGCGATCGGCTCCTGCCAGCCGACGAAGGTCAGTCCGTTGACGGAAGCCGGCGCCGCGACGCCGGCGCACCAGACCGGCAGCTTGCTGGCGAGCACGCCGGCGAGGTCGCGCATCACGCCGTCGGTCACCAGCGCCGCGACATTGCGCTTTCTCATACGCGCGCAAAGGATGTCGCCGAATATGCCGGCGCTGGGCACGCCCATGGCGTCGGCGATGGCAATGACTCCTTCCGGCATGGCCTCGATCGCGGCCCGGGTCGAGATCGGGCTGGCCCAGCTTTCGGGCGTCGCCAGATCTTCCCGAACCGGTACAAAGCGCAGTGTAAATGCCGGGCCGACGATGCGCTCGCCGCTTGCCGCGAGCGGTTTCGGACCGTTCATCCAGCAGCGCCGGATGCCTTTCTTCAAGAGCATCGTGGTGATTGTCGCGGTCGTCACCTTGCGCAGAATATCGAATAAAGCCCCGCTCATCGTTCGCCTCGCATCGGGAAAATCATGCCGGCTTGATGCCGAGCCGCTCGTCGCGGCGGCGCAGCCAAGTTACCAGCGGTATCGACAACAGCACCATCCAGGCTTTGCCCACGACTTGGCCGGCCAAGAAATCGAACGAGCCGAAGGCGAGCCAGAGGAACACGATCGAATCGACGATGAGGCCGACCGAGCTTGAGGCGACGACGGCGACAACGAGCCGGCGTCGCGCCAGCGGCGTATAGACCGCGAGATCGGCAAATTCGGAAAGCAGAAAGGCCGTCGCGGAGGCAAACACGAGCGACGCGGGCGCCAATAGCGCCGATAGACCGCTGCCGAAGAGAATCGCCAGGGCCGACATCGCGGTGCCCAGTCGCCGTTGCACAAGATCGCGCAAGACAAGCGCGACACCGATCATCGTGACGCCCGACGGCGCCATCAGACCGGGCGCGACGGGCACGACACATGGGCCATGGGGCACGCAGGCGGTCCCGACGTGGCCGATCAGCCAATTGGCCGCCGGAATCGTGAGCGCGAACAGGCCCAAAAATATCAGACCTTCGCGCCTACGCTGTCGGTCGGGCGCTGGCGTCATGATGCAGCCTTCCAATTTGCATAACCGTCCGCGCGCAGCCGGCAGGCCGGGCAGGTGCCGCAGCCAAAGCCCCAAACGTGCCGATGCTGGCGGTCGCCGAGATAGCAGGTGTGGGTCTCGGCGAGAAGAAGATCGATCATGGCCTCGCCGCCGATTTCATGCGCCAGCGCAAAGGTGCCCGCCTTGTCGATCCACATCAGCGGCGTATGGATGACGAAGCGCCGGTCCATGCCGAGCGTCAGCGCCAGTTGCATCGCCTTGACGGTGTCGTCGCGGCAATCCGGATAGCCGGAGAAGTCGGTTTCGCACATGCCGGCGACGATGTGCTTTATGCCGCGCCGATAGGCGACCGCGCCGGAGAAGGAAAAGAATACGAGGTTGCGGCCGGGCACAAATGTCGTTGGCAGGCCCGACGCCGAGACTTCGATCGCAACTTCGCGGGTCAATGCGGTTTCCGAAATCTCCGCAAGCGCATCGATGCGCACAATGTGATCGTCGCCGAAACGGGCACGCCATTGTTCCGAGTGCGCCGCGAGGGCCGCGCGAATGCGCGGGCGCACCTCCAGCTCGACGGCGTGGCGCTGCCCGTAAGCGAACCCTATTGTTTCGACGCGGGCAAAGCGCTCGAGCGCCCAAGCCAGGCACACAGTCGAATCCTGCCCGCCGGAGAACAGGACGAGGGCGCTATCTAAAAAACTCACCGCTTCTCACCCCTTGAGCCAGACGCCCATGCGCTCGACCGCTTCGCGCATCTCTTCGCGCGCGCCAGCGTAGCACAGACGCAGGAATTTCCGGCCGTGGAGCGGATCGAAGTCGACGCCCGGCGTCGCCGCCACGCCGGCCTCCTCGAGCATGCGCGTGGCGAATTCGAAACTGTCGGTCGAAAAACGCGATATGTCGACATAGAGATAAAACGCTCCGTCAACCGGCAGGAACGAGTTGAGACCGGCGCGCGGCAACCCCTCAAGCAGGATGCGGCGGTTTTCCTCGTAGCCCTGCTTGACTTGTTCCAGTTCCGCGCGCCCGTCAAAAGCGGCTTCGGCCGCGATCTGAGACAGCGTCGGCACCGAAATCGCGAGGTTCTGCTGCAACCGCTCGATCGCTCGCAGCAGCGAGGGCGGCACCACCATCCAACCGATCCGCCATCCGGTCATGCAAAAATATTTGGAAAACGAGTTGATGACGATCGCGTTAGGCGAAAGCCGCGCGGCGCTCTCTGCCGTAAATGCATAATCGAGACCGTGATAAATCTCGTCCGATATGACGGCGATGCCGGCAGCTTCGGCGCAGCGGATCAAATCGGCAAGTGCCGGCGCGGTCATCATCGTTCCGGTCGGATTGGCGGGTGAGCCGACTACCATGCCCTTGAGCGGCCGCGCGCGATGATGGGCAATTAGAGTCTCGCTGGTTATGGCCCAGCGTGTCTCGGCGCTCGTCTCGATGCAGACCGGCTCGCAGCCCAGAGCGGCGAGGATATGACGGTAGGGCGGATAGCCCGGCAGCGCCACCGCCACGCGATCTCCGGCGTCGAATGCGGCCAGAAATGCGAGCATAAAGCCGGCCGAGGAGCCGGTGGTCACGACTACGCGCTCCGGATCGACATCGAGGCCGCGCCATTCGGAATAGGCCCGCGCGATGCGCCGCCGAAGTGAAGCGATGCCTAGCGTCGCGGTATAGCCATGAGGGCCGCTCGTGAGCGCCGCGCGCACCGCGGCGATCGCGGTCGCCGGCGCTCCCGCCGCGGGCTGACCGACTTCCATATGGACGATGCGGCGGCCTTGCGCTTCCAAGCGCGCCGCAGCCGCAACGACGTCCATCACCATAAACGGCGGTACAGCGCTGCGAGCCGACGGTTGCAGCAGGTTTTTTGCCTTTTCCAGCATCACAACGCCCTTGAATTCCGCTCCTGATCGTCGGCCTTTACCGGCTCGCCCCGCTGATGCCGCATTCACCGGATTTGGTGAGGCATGCCTGTGATCCGCAACGCGCCGGCCCCATGTTGACCCTAACCCATTCCGTCCATAGTTTGAGCCTCGGGACAGCGGGACCGAAAATTTAGTCTCACATGATTGTTGCTCAATCTCCTAGCAAGGTGGGGCCGGTGAAGCCAGCTTCGCGCGCCGTCGCAGTCGCCGCTGCCGCGGCAGTTGCGCTGGCGAGCTTTCCGGTTCGGGCACAGACGGGAGCCAACGCCGGAATCCCTTTGATTCGCGACGCCGAGATCGAACAGCTCCTGCGCGACTATACTGCGCCGATTTTCAAGGCTGCCGGTCTCTCGACGCAGAATGTTCAGGTCGTCATCATCAATGATAGGCAGTTCAACGCATTTGTCATGGATGCGCACCGCATCTTCGTAAACACCGGCGCGCTGATGCAATCGACGGTGCCCAATCAGCTCATCGGCGTGTTCGCCCATGAGTGCGGCCACATCGTCGGCGGGCACCTTTCCAAGATGCGCCAGGAGCTGGCCAATGTGCAGACTGCGATGATCGTGGGGATGCTGCTCGGCGCCGGTGCCATGGTGGCGGGCGCACATTCCGGCAATATCGACATGGGCAATGTCGGCGGGGCGCTGCTTACCGCTCCGCAGGCTCTCGGGATTAATACGCTGCTGTCCTACCAGCGCGCCCAGGAAGAATCGGCTGATCGCGCGGGCGTTCGTTTCTTGACCATGACCGACCAGTCAGCGAGAGGCATGTACGATACGTTCAAGCGGTTCGCCGACGAATCCTTGTTCTCGGCTTATGGCTCCAATCCTTACGCACAAAACCACCCGACGCCCGAAGCTCGCATGGCCGCTCTGGAAGAGATGGCGAAATCGTCGCCTTACTGGGCTAAGAAAGACCCGCCGGAACTGCAATTCCGCCACGACATGATGCGGGCAAAGCTCTACGGTTTTACTGAACGTCCGGAAACAGTGCTGCGCCGATATCCGGCAACTGACACCAGCCTCCCGGCCCGCTACGCGCGGGCTATCTCCGCCTATCGGTTCGGCGAACCGCACAACGCCATAGCGCAGATCGATAGCTTGATTCAGTCGATGCCCAACAATCCCTATTTCTACGAACTCAAGGGTCAGGCGCTGCTTGAAAACGGTCACCCGGCGGAGGCGATCCCGCCGCTGCGCCGCGCCGTGCAGCTCGCGCCGACGCCGGCGCTCGTGCAGATCTTGCTCGGACAAGCACTGGTCGCCGAAAACGACGCCAAGCAGGCGGATGAGGCAGTCCCGATTCTTCGCACCGCGCTCCTCAAGGAGCCGGAAGAGGCCGATGCCTATACGACGCTGGCAATGGCCTACGGTCGAAAGAACGATCTCGCCGATGCCGACCTCGCTTCGGCACAGGCGGCCTTCGCGCGCGGCGACAACAAAACCGCGCGCGAACTCGCGGAGCGGGCCAAGCAGCGATTTCCCATCGGTTCCCCGGGCTGGGTTCGAGCCGACGACATCGTCGTCTTCAATAAGAACCAGAAAGACAACCCGCTACGAATAGGCCAATGACCGCAAAAAGGACGACCGTCATGATTTCCAACCTGCGCATGGCAATTCCGATCGCGGCCACGATGCTGCTGTCGCCGCTCGCGGCGGCACAGACGCCGTCGGCACCAACTTCCCCGGCCGCGACTCCGTCTGCGCAAACCGCTCCGGTGCAGAGCCCGGCGGCAGCGATATCTTCGGCGCCAACATTCTCGACCGACCAACGCCACGAAATTGAAAACATCATCAGGAACTACCTCGTTCAGCACCCCGATGTATTGCAGGACGCCATGGAGGCGCTGGACAAGCAGCAGAAGCAGGCGGATGCCGACAAGGCGCGTGCGACAATTAAAGAAAACAACGCCACCATCTTTAAATCGGCGCACCAGGTGGTGCTCGGCAATCCGCAAGGCAATGTGACGATGGTCGAGTTCTTCGACTACAACTGCGCCTTCTGCAAACGCGCCCTTCCCGACATGCTCGAACTATTGAAGACCGATCCCGATCTCAAATTCGTCCTCAAGGAATTTCCAGTCCTGGGCCCGGGCTCGGTTGAGGCGGCCCATGTCGCGGTTGCCGCGCGCATGCAAGACAGTACCGGTAAAAAATACATCGAGTTTCACCAAAGGCTGCTCGGCGGGCGCGGGCCGGCCGATAAGGCGCGCGCGCTCGCTGTCGCCAAGGAAGTCGGATTCGACATTCCGCGCCTCGAGAAGGACATGGACAGCGACGAGGTGAAGCAAACGATCGACGAGAATATGAAGCTGGCCGACGCGCTCGGTGTCAGCGGCACCCCCAGCTACGTGGTCGGCGACGAGGTGGTCGTCGGAGCTGTCGGGCTCGATGAACTGCGAGCGAAGATCAAGGCCGAGCGGAAATAGCCGTCGATCTTCACGCCGTCTGTTGCGCCCCGAGGGCGCCCTTCGGCAGCGGCGGCGTCTTTGGCCCGATCCCGGCTTCCCCTTTGCGGGAGCCTTCCCTATAAACGGAGCCGGCGCGGGACGTTCGCCCACGCCGATGAGAGCCGGCTCGGCACCTGCCAATGGCGAAAACGATCTACGTCCTCAATGGACCCAATCTCAATCTGCTCGGCACGCGCGAGCCGAAAATCTATGGCCGCGCCACGCTCGCCGAGGTCGAGAAGCTTTGCCACAACACGGCAAAGCGATACGGACTTACCGTCGTGTTTCGGCAATCCAACCACGAGGGCGAGATCATCGATTGGATTAACCAGGCCCGCGCCAAAAAGGCGGCGGGGCTGATTATCAACCCGGCGGGGTTTACGACGACGTCCGTCGCGATCCTGGATGCGCTCCTCGTCATGGAGGCGCCCGTCATCGAAGTGCACATTAGCAACATCCATGCGCGCGAAGAATTTCGCCAGCACTCTTATGTTTCGAAGGCCGCTCGCGCCGTCATCTGCGGCTTCGGTATCGGCGGCTACGCGCTGGCAATTACCGGGCTCGCCGCGATACTTGGCGCCAAGGAGTGATCGTGGCGCGCAAGCCCGGAAGCCCGCCGACCGCGAAAGCGCCAGCCGTGGATCACGACGCGATCCGCGAACTGGCGAAGCTCCTCGATGAAACCGGCCTCACCGAAATCGAGTACGAACGCGACGGCGTGTCGATCCGTGTCGCTCGGCATACCAGCGCGGCCCCGGGTCGAGCGCGGCCTGCGGAAGCGCCACTTAGCGCGCCGGGCGTAACGGCTCCGCTCGCGCTAGCGATCGATCCGGCGCAGCACCCGGGCCTCGTCGCCTCACCGATGGTCGGAACGGCCTATCTCGGCGCGGCGCCCGGAGCGCGACCGTTTGTCGAAGTCGGCGGCACCGTAAAAGTCGGCGAAACGCTCATCATCATCGAGGCGATGAAGACGTTGAATCAGATTCCCGCGCCACGCTCCGGGACGGTGATTCAGAATTCTCGTCGAAGATGGGCAACCGGTCGAATACGGCGAGCCGCTGATGATTATCGAATGATGGCGAATAGCGATTGGCGGATAGCGAGTAGGGATCATGTCACAGCCTCGTTCTGATCCGTATTCGCCGTTCGCTAATCGCCATCCGCCGCGTTGAGCCGCTGCGATGTTCGACAAGATTCTCATCGCCAACCGCGGGGAGATCGCGCTGCGGGTCTTAAGGGCTTGCAAGGAGCTCGGCATTGCCACGGTGGCCGTGCACTCGACGGCCGATGAAGACGCGATGCATGTCCGTCTGGCCGACGAGAGCGTCTGCATCGGGCCGCCCGCCGCCAAGGACAGCTACCTCAATATTCCGGCTCTGCTGGCCGCCTGCGAGATAACGGGTGCCGACGCCGTGCATCCCGGCTATGGCTTTCTATCCGAGAGCGCCCGGTTTGCCGAGATCCTGGCCGAGCACAATCTGCACTTCATCGGGCCCCGCCCCGAACATATCCGACTCATGGGCGACAAGATCGCAGCAAAGCGCGCCGCCAAGGAACTTGGCATTCCGATCGTGCCAGGCTCCGACGGCGACGTCGGCTCCGATGCGGAAGCGCGCGATTTGGCACGGGACATCGGTTATCCGCTGATGCTGAAGGCGGCGGCCGGCGGCGGCGGCCGCGGCATGAGGGTGATCGCGGCGGAAAGTGAGCTTGCTGCGGCGCTCGCTTCGGCGCGTACCGAGGCCAGGTCCGCATTCGGCGACGGTACGCTTTATCTCGAGAAATATTTGGAGCGGCCGCGCCACGTTGAAATTCAGGTGCTCGGCGACGGCAAGGGCCGCGTCATCCATCTCGGCGAGCGCGATTGCTCGTTACAGCGCCGTCACCAGAAGGTCTGGGAGGAAGGCCCATCTCCCGCGCTGAACGCCGGCACCCGGGATGAGATTGGCGAGACCGTCGCCAGTGCAATGCGCGAGATAAAATATCTCGGCGTCGGCACTGTGGAGTTTCTGCACGAGAACGGCAGGTTCTATTTCATCGAAATGAACACGCGCATTCAGGTCGAGCACCCGGTGACCGAGATGATCACCGACATCGACCTGATTCTCGAACAAATCCGCGTCGCCGCGGGCGGCGATCTTGCGCTGACGCAGAACAACGTCAAGTTCGACGGCCACGCCATCGAGTGCCGCATCAATGCCGAGAATCCGGTGTCGTTTCGGCCCTCGCCGGGCAAGATCGTGCATTACCATCCACCCGGCGGGCTTGGCGTGCGTGTCGATTCCGCCGTTTACCATGGCTATACGATCCCGCCGTATTACGATTCTCTCGTCGGTAAGCTTATCGTCCACGGCAAGACGCGCGGTGAATGCTTGATGCGCTTAAAGCGCGCGCTCGATGAATTTGTCATTGACGGCATCGAGACCACGCTGCCTTTGTTCCGCGCGCTGGCACGGAATAAAGACATCATCGACGGGGATTATCATATCCACTGGCTGGAGGATTTCCTCGCCCGCGGCGAATTTGCAGAGTAGCCGACGTTCCCGCCGGCAAGCCGGATGTGGCCGCTCGTAGCGCGGCAGCAAGCAGCCGACCGACGAGTGCCGGTTCATAGGGCTTGGGCACGACAATGGAGCCCGGCACGCGCGCATCCTGCTTGAGCATGGTGGCGCGCGCAGATGCATACACGACCGGCAGATGGGGTTGTATTTCGCGGGCGCGGCGCGCAAGAGCTGCGCCGTCCATCCCGCCCGGCAGGTTGATGTCGGTGAACAAGACGTCAACCGGTACCGACACCAGGTGCTGCAGGGCATCGGCCGCATTCGTCACCGTCCGCACCGTGAAACCCTGCGCCGACAAAGATTGCGCAACCCAGTCGCTGATGAGGAACTCGTCCTCGACAAAGAGAACGTGGATCGGCTCGGCTGATCTGACGTTCGGTTTCATTGCGCGGTTCCATTGCGGCAACCCGCAGGCACTGGCGCTTGCATAGGGGTAACGCCATCCCGCCGAAAGCGTTCAAGCTGGTGAAAATCGTAGGGAGTTATACTTTGCCGCTCGTTAACGCCAATGTTGCGCCGGAAAATTACGGCGCGCGCGGCAATTCCACGTTGTCTTCAAGCATGACTTTCTCAAAATCATTGATCAGGATTTCGACCCGCATCCGCCAGACTCCAGCAACCGGAATGTGCAGACCGCCAACGCGCCACTGCGAACCGCCGTCGAAGGTCGCGCTGCGCCGGATCGGCTCAATTCCGGCAGTCGGGTTCCAGATGACGAGATCGACTTCCTTGGCCGCCACGGGATTGAGATCATCGTCGGTGATCGCGATGCTAGCGGCAGCGCCGCGGTCGCGTTCGGGCGTTAGTTCGATTTGCGCCATGGCCCGCTCGCCATGAAAGTGAATATAAGTCGCTTCCGCGGCGGCGAGGGCACGGGGCGGCGGCGTGAAGCGCCACAGGCCGACAAGGCCGAGGATGACGATAGCGAGCACGAACTCCGTCGCAATGACCGTCACCAGACGCCGCGCCCCGGTCGCCGCAAGCCGCGGCACGAGTGCGTAGCGGTTGATCGCCGCGAGCGCGAGCATCACGGCAACGACCGTGAGCTTCGCCGCCAGGACTATGCCGTAATCGGTCGTCCACAATGCATCGAGCCGATCGAAGCCCAAGGTCGTGAGCACGATCCCGGTCGCGACAAGCACAAGAAGTGGCGCCGGAATCAGACGTGAAAAGCGTTCCAAGGCGATCCGATCGCCGTCGCGCACACTCAACGTCAGCGGCAACAATGCCCCGATCCACAGCGTGACGCATATAGCGTGCAGGAATACCGCAGGGACCGACAGCAAGGGCTTGGTCGTGCTGGCGTGACCGCTCGCGACCAGCGCGAAGCCAATTCCCGCAACCGCCATTAGGCCGAGCGACTTTGCCACGGTCCGATTGTCCGTCCAAAGCGCGACTAGTCCGGCCGTCAGCGCCGCCGTTGCGATCATTACGGTCGAGCCCCAGGAGGTTGCAAAACCTTCGGCCCAGACCGTCGGCTGCCACACATCCGCCGGCGGTTCCGCCAATGCGTCGAGGCCTTGGAACGGCAACGAGACTATCGCGGCGGCGATACCTCCAATCATGGCTGCGGCGAAGACGCCTCGTCCCGGCATCGGCGGCTTCGCCGCAAGCCAGGCGGCAGAGGCCACCCCGCCGACTCCGATGAACAGCCCGACCGCAAGCATGAATTGCGTGGCCCATAACGCGATATGAACTGCAGTCGCACCCTTGACGGGCGGAGCGCTTACGCCGGCGCTCGGATGCCCGATTGAAAAACTCACGACGCCGCCGACCGGGTGACCGTCGGCCGAGATGACGCGCCAACTCAATACGTAGGTGCCCTGTTGCGGCATCGGCGGCGCCGCGATCGTGACGGCATCATTCTCCGCGCGGGCATCGGCCAGGATCGCGATCCGGCCGTCAGGACGCACCAGGCGCATCACCAGTGGAGAAACCGGTTCGTTGAACTCGAGCCGGAAGCTCTTCGGCGGATCGAAAATCGTAATGCCGTCTGCGGGTAACGCCGAAAGCAGGGAAGCATGCGCCCATGCCGGTCGCGGCGGGACAACGATGACAAGCAACGCCATCAGCGCCGCGGAGACGCTCAGCAAGCGCCGGCCGAATTCGGTCGTCACGGTTTCGGCACGAGCTTCAATCCAGGCGCGGGCTCGGGATAATCCGCGCCCGCGGCCGGAATCTCGATCCAGCGGTGAACGCCCTTTTCGCATTCCTGCACGACCGGAAAATAGAGCATCTGTCCAGGTCGAAGATCGTTGGAAAGAAACGACTGAAACACGAACTCATCGTAATACTCGTCGGGGAGCCTGCCGCCCGTCCAGTCGACCTCCGTCACGCCTTCACTGACTTGGGCGCGATAGAGGCTGTAGGCTTTGGCGTACTTCCCCTTGACGATATTGATCGTCCATCCCGGTTTCGGCATCGGCTTGACGTCGAGAACACCCTCGGGGATGCGCACCCGGATCGCCGTGGTTGCCGAACCGTCGCAGCCGTGTGGGACGCGGAACACGGCCTTGTAGGGCGCGCTGACCGACGCTTGGTCTTGCTCCAGCGTCACGTGAGCGAACGCGCACGGGGCAAAGCCGCACGTAGCCGCCGCAAATACTGCTGCAAACCTGCCGCGAGCAACGCCGAGGAAAGATCCGAACATCCATCGTCTCCGAGGTAGAGATTTTCCGCGCGGGCCTTACAGCCCCGCGTTAGCATAGGTGGCGCCTCTTGAACCAGGAGGCTTGAGCCGGTTAAACGAACCCCATGGCGAACCGCGAATCCGCGTTCATCGACATCACGCCCGAGGTGCTGCTCAAAGCGTATTCCTGCGGCATCTTCCCGATGGCGGAAAGCGCCGAGGACCCGGCGCTCTATTGGATCGAGCCGGAACGGCGCGGCATCATTCCGCTCGACCGCTTTCACGTGCCCGACCGCCTGGCGCGCACCGTGCGATCGAACCCTTACACCGTGCTCGTCGATCGCGACTTTGATGCGGTCATCGACGGCTGCGCACAACCGACGCCAGGACGGACCCGAACCTGGATCAACGTCCGCATCCGCAATCTGTATCGCAAGCTCTACGAGCGCGGCGATTGCCATACCGTGGAGGTATATGACGGTGACGAATTGGTCGGGGGACTATATGGCGTCAGTCTCGGCCGCACCTTTTTCGGCGAGAGCATGTTCCACCGCGTGCGCGACGCCTCCAAGATCGCCCTCGTGCACCTCGTGGCGCGGCTTAGGGCCGGCAATTATCGGCTCCTCGATACCCAGTTCGTGACCGAACATTTGCGGACGTTCGGCGCCGTCGAAGTGTCGCGGCCGGTGTACCATAAACTGCTCGACGCGGCGCTCGTCGGCGAGGGCGATTTTGGCGCGCTCGCGCTCGATCGACCGCTTACCGGCGATGCGGTGCTGGCACGACTTGCGGCCGGATGATCGGGTCAATCATCCGTGACCGGCGCCGGTGCAGATGGCGGCGGCGCGGTGCGCTGACGCGGCGGCGGTGACTGGCGCGGGCGTGTTTGAACCGGCGGTGCATTACCGGCCGCGGCAGCGCCTTGCGGGGCTGATTCCGCAACCGGTCCGGTCAACGGCGCTTCACAACCGGTCAGCCAGACATCGTAGACCGGATGCTCGACGGCATGCAGGCCGGGGCTCGATGCGAACATCCAACCGGTGAAAATGCGCTTGATCTCGCCCTGCAAAGTTACTTCGTCGACTTCGACAAAAGCGTCGGTATTGGTCGGCTCGGTCGGCGGCCGCGTGTAGCACGCCCGGGTCGTGACTTGCAGCGCGCCGAACTGGACGGTTTCTCCGAGCGCCGCGTCGAAGCTGATGGTGCGACCGGTGATCTTGTCGAGACCGGCAAACACCGCGCGGCCGTTCTCGATCTTTTCCGTCGGCGTCTCGGTGACGACCGTATCTTCCGGCTGCGGCGAGGTATCGGCCGGTTGCGGCGGCGGCGGGTTGGCTAGTGCGGGGATGTTACGCGAACCCTGAGGCGGCAGCGGCGGGGTCGCATTGCCCTGGTTTGTTGAAGCTGGCGCTGCCGATGCACCGGTGGGCGGCGGCAATGGCTGCACCTGGATGCCGGAGGGCGCACGCGCCGCGGAATTTTGTCCCTGCGGGTTTTGCTGCGGAGCCGGGTATTGCTGCTGGGGCGGGTATTGCCCGGGATATTGCACAGGCGGCGGTTGAGCGGGAAACGGCCCATTTGGCACGTCTGCCGGCGGTCGCGGCGGCGAGTCGCCGAAAATGTTTCCGAGCTGGGCGTGAACTGGCTCAGCGGCAAACGTTGCGCCGATCACGACCAAAAATGCGGCGAGACGGACCATGAATTCCGTGCGCGGTTTGATTGTAGGCGTTTTTGCGCTCCGCCCCGTTAACATCTCGAATACGGCAATTCCAGGGATCGGGGGTCAGGGGTCAGCGGTCAGGAATGCAGGGATCAGCGCTCTGGGGGCAACAATCAGTGACAGCTGTCTTATGGCCCGATGCGTGATGCCTGATTACTGATCCCCTGGCGTCCATGCCTTGTAGTCGCCCGTCGCCGTGGGGCGGCGGCCCTGCGCCAGCGTCGATCCGCTCGGTCGATACGCGGCCGGCGTACCGGTCAGGTTCGGCCGATGGGGCTTCTCCCAGCGGTAGGCCTTCGTCTCTTCCTGCGTCGGCGGCACATCGACGGTGTGATGCAGCCAGCCATGCCAACTCGGCGGCACCGTGGAGGCCTCGGTGACGCCGCGGTAGATCACCCAGCGGCGTTCGAAACCGAGCGTCGAATCGATTTTACCGCCCTTGGTCCGGTAATAGCGGTTGCCGAATTCATCGTCACCGACGAATTCGCCATAGAGCCATGTCGACCACTGCGTGCCAAAGGTCTGGCCGTTCCACCAGGTGAACAATCGCAGCAGGAAAGTTTTCATTACCGGTCGCCCATTTGCCGTTGAACTGACGTCTTGATGCCACCTCGTGGCAGCGGTGTCCAGGGCGGAACCGGCATGAAGCTGAGCGCTTTCTCAGGCGTTTCCAGTTGTATTTGTGTCATGTGGCAGCGCGCGCAGCGCCTGATCACAGCGCCGATATTCAACCGCGCTTGGTTTCCAGGAGTGCCGCGGCGATTGCGCTCCATTCCGCATCGAGGCCGCCGGTCGCCGGTTTGCGCCGCGCCTGCCGATACCAGTAGCCGGCGTTATCAAGGTCGCCTTCGACCCGATGAAGGTAGGCATGGACCCATGCGCAGTCCGCGCCTTTCCCCTTCATGACAATCTCATGCGCCTTGTGCCAGTCGTCCTTGCCGGCCCATCACAGGGCCGAAAGCGCAGGCGAAAGATCGGCCGGCGGATTTTTTTGCTCGAAAGACTGCGCTTGAAGGCTGATGGGCTCATGACCGACGTCTTATCGCGGCACAGATCACCGCCACCACGGCGCGGGTTGAAAACTCCCGGCCGCCCGCTCGATGACGGCGCCGAGCGCGAACAAGGTCTCTTCCTCGAACGGCCGGCCGATGAGTTGCAAGCCGAGCGGCAGGCCTTGGGCATCGAGCCCGCCCGGCACGGAAATCCCCGGCAACCCGGCCATGTTCACGGTCACCGTGAACACGTCGTTGAGGTACATCTCGATGGGATCGGCGCGGCCCTTTTCGCCGATGGCAAAAGCCGCAGATGGCGTCGTCGGCGTCAGGATGGCTTGAATACCCTCGGCAAAGCGCTTCTCGAAATCGCGCTTGATCAGCGTGCGTACCTTCTGCGCCCGCAGGTAATAAGCATCGTAATAGCCCGCGGACAACACGTAGGTGCCGATCATGATGCGCCGGCGCACTTCCTCGCCAAAGCCGGCCGCGCGCGTGTGCTCATACATGTCGATCACGTCGCGGCCGGGAACGCGCAGTCCGTAGCGTACGCCGTCATAGCGCGCGAGATTTGAAGAGGCTTCGGCCGGCGCTACGATGTAATAGGCCGGCAGCGCGTATTTGGTCATCGGCAGGGAAATGTCGACGAGTTCGGCGCCGGCGTCTTTGAGCCATTGCGCGCCTTGTTGCCACAGCTTTTCGATTTCCGCGGCCATCCCGGGCATGCGGTACTCCTTCGGAATGCCGATGCGCATGCCTTTGACCGAACCGCCGACCGCTTTCTCGTAGTCGGGCACGGCAAGATCGACGCAGGTCGTATCCTTTGGGTCATGGCCGGCCATCGAACGCAGCAGAATGGCGCAGTCGCGCACCGTGCGCCCGAACGGCCCGGCCTGATCGAGCGACGAGGCGAACGCGACAATTCCCCAGCGCGAGCAGCGGCCATAGGTCGGCTTTAAGCCCACGATGCCGCAAAATGCCGCCGGCTGGCGGATCGAGCCGCCGGTATCGGTGCCGGTGGCGCCGACGCAGAGATCGGCCGCCACCGCCGTCGCCGAACCGCCCGAAGAGCCGCCGGGGACGAGCTTGGTCTCAGAGCCGCGCCGGCGCCATGGCGATACGACAGGCCCGAAATGTGACGTCTCGTTCGACGAACCCATGGCGAACTCGTCGTTGTTGGTCTTGCCGAGCAGCACCGCGCCGTCGCGCCACAGATTTGCGGTCACGGTCAACTCGTAAGTGGGAATAAATTTATCCAAGATGTGCGAGCCGGCCGTGGTGCGCACGCCGGCGGTGCAGAATAAATCCTTGATTCCGAGCGGCAGTCCTTCGAGCGGACCGCCCTGCCCTTTCGCCAGCCGCGCGTCGCAAGCGCGCGCCATGTCGCGGGCGCGCTCCGGCGTCTCCATCACGAACGCATTGAGCGCGCGCGCCTTTGCCATGGCCGCAAGGTGCGCGTCGGCAAGTTCGGTCGCGGAAAACTCTTTCTTGCGCAGCGCATCGCGCGCTTGCGCCAGCGTGAGCGAGGTGAGATCGGTCATTCGGCGGGGTCGGCAGTCGGGTCGTCGCAGGAGAATAGATTTTTGGCAGTCGGATTGGGCACAGGCTTGTTTGATGCAGCCTTGTTTGACGCGGACTTGGCGGGCGCTTCCGGCGTCGGCTTATCCCAATCGGACTGTACCGGCAGCGGCTGCACAGGAAATGCCGAAAACAGCGCGGCGACGGCTTCCGGATCGTCGGGCTTGAGCAAACCTTGGCTGTCAAGATAAGCGAGCCAGATCGCATCTTGTTCGCAGGCGAGGCACATCAGGTTAAGTCCCTTAGCTTCGGCTCGAGATCTTCGGCTCGAGATCTTCGGCTCTCGCTACGCGCGGCCGAGGTTTGTGGAATGACGTGCTCCGCGCATCATTCCACCACTTTCGGAACGAGAAAGAAGTGATGCTCATGCGCGGGCGCATTGGCAATGATGGCATCGGCAATGCCGCCATCGGTCACCTTGTCCTCGCGCATTTTCATCGCCATAGGGGTAACCGACGTCATCGGCTCGACTCCATCGACGTTGACTTCTTGCAGCTGCTCGACAAAGGCCAAGATGGCGTTGAGTTCGCCCTGAAGGCTTTCCACCTCATCCTGCGCGACCGCGATCCGCGCGAGATGCGCTACCCGGCGGACGGTATCGGCGTCGACGGACATCGGCTTTAGCCTCGGATGACCGCGCAAGCGCGGCGCAATTTCACCCGCCTATAGCAGAGCGACCTTTGCCAGCCAACAGCTTCCGCCGGCGCCGCTTATGAGCGGCGCCGATCGAGGGCGGCCGCCGCGAGCGCCGCGTTTTCAGCCGGGATCCGGATGGCCAGCACAATAGCGTTGAGAATGGAGAAGACGAGGGCGTAGATCGGCAGGCCCAGCGCCAATGGCACGACGGCGATCTCGCCGGTCACGACCGCATAATTGGGGTGGCGAAGGAATCGATAGGGCCCACGCGTCACCAGCCTTTCGCCGGGGACCACAATAATGCGAATGGTCCAGCGCCGGCCAAGCGTAGCCAGGACCCAATACCGCGCGATCTGCAAGCCGACGAACAGCGCGAGAAATACGGGCCTCACGGAATGGTCGTAGCCAAGCACCCATAATCCCGCAATCCACGCGGCGTGGAATAGGATGATCAGCGGCAGATGAGGCTTGCCGTATTCGACGCCGCCGGCCGCCAACAGTTGCCGCTCATTTCGTCTGGCCCACAACAGCTCGGCCAGGCGTTGAGCTGTGAGAAAGGCAAGGAGAACCGCGCCCCAGCCGAAATCCGTCATAGGTCGGCCACGGCGAAATAGGCGGAAAAGCCCGGACCGAATGCCGCAAGCATATGCGGGCCCCGCGCGCCAGCCTTCAGCGCGCGCTCGAGCACGAATAGAACGGTCGCCGAAGACATATTGCCGTAGCGGCGCAATACTTCCCACGAATAATCGAGTTGTTCAGGCGCAAGGCCGAGCGCCTGCTGCAACGTCTCGATCAATTTTCGCCCGCCCGGATGAAACAGGAAACCGGCGAAATCCGACAAGCGAAAGCCGTGACGATCGAGAAAATCCTGTAGTGCCGGCGCCAGGGCCGTGCTCATCAGAGAGGGCAATTCCGGACTAAGCACGATCCCGAAGCCATCATCTTTGATGTCCCAGCCCATAATGTGTTCGGTATCGCGCCAGCACCATTCGCCGGTGGCAAGAATGCGCGGACCCGCGCGCGAGCCGCTTCTGGTGTTGTGCAGGAGCATGCCCGCGGCGCCATCGCCAAACAACGCGCTAGAGACAAACATCGCCGGGCTTGGATCATTGACCCGCAAGCACAGGCTGCAAAGATCGACGGTGAGAAACAGCACATGTGCGCCGTCGGTCGCGTGAGCCAGCCGCGCGGCACGGGCGAGGCCGGCAACCCCGGCACCGCAGCCAAGCCCGAAAATGGGCAGCCGCTCGATCGTCGGTTTAAGCTTCAATTGATTGAACAGCTTGGCGTCGAGGCTTGGGACGGCAAGCCCGGTAACCGTGTTGGTAACGATCATATCGATCGCGCTAAGCTCGACGCCCGCGGCCGCCGTGGCCTGCAGCGTCACTTGCTCGAGGAGATCGAGCGCATGCTTGTGAAACGACGCCGTACGTTCTTCCCACGTATGCGGCTTCAGATACCATTCAATTGGTTCGCAATTGTAGCGAAGCTCGATGCCGGTATTATCGTAGAGCGGCCATAATCGCTTGAGATGCGGATAAAGCTTTTTGGCGCGCGCGGCCGCGTCGGCCTGGGTCAACGCAAAGGACGGATTGGCGGTCGCGAGCGATAGGATCTCAACGTCGAAGGACGCCGCCGCCGCGTTCCGGCGCGTCGCGGAACTGACCATGTCTAGCATATAAAAGTTCCTCGCTTTTGGCCGAGTATTAACACCGCACACGTGCCCACTCGTCCCGTGGTCCGCGGTTGTCGATCGGCCGCGATGCGCCTAATTTGCAGTGTAATGCACACCTTGCAGCCGGTTCATATAGTGGGCGGCGGACTTTCGGGTTCCGAGGCGGCGTGGCAGCTTGCCCGTCGCGGCGTGCCGGCCGTTGTTCACGAAATGCGCCCTTCGCGCTCGACCGCCGCGCACAAGACCGGACAACTCGCCGAACTCGTCTGCTCGAACTCGTTCCGCTCCGACGACGCCGAAGGCAGCGCCATCGGTCTTCTCCATGCCGAGATGCGCCGGCTCGACTCGCTGGTCATGCGCGCCGCCGACCTCAACAAACTGCCGGCCGGCAGTGCGCTCGCCGTCGATCGCGAAGGTTTTGCCGCCGCGATTACCGCGGCCCTCGAGGCCGAGCCGCTGATCGAGATAGACCGAGCCGAAGTCGTCCGGCCGCCGGCCGAATGGGACAGCGTCATCGTCGCCACCGGCCCGCTCACCTCGCCGGCGCTGGCCGAAACGATACGCAGCCTCAGCGGCGAAGACGCGCTGTCGTTTTTCGACGCTATCGCGCCCATCGTGCACCGCGACTCGATCGATTTTGGTATCGCGTGGTTTCAGTCGCGCTACGACAAGGCCGGGCCTGCCGGCTCGGGCGCCGATTATATCAATTGCCCGCTGACGCGCGCCCAATACGACGCCTTCGTCGCCGCGCTGCTTGCCGGCGACAAAGTTGCCTTCCACGATTTCGAGACGACGACGCCATATTTCGATGGCTGCCTGCCGATCGAAGTGATGGCCG
Organism: uncultured Alphaproteobacteria bacterium; assembly: GCA_963823225.1. GTDB lineage: Bacteria > Pseudomonadota > Alphaproteobacteria > Rhizobiales > Xanthobacteraceae > BOG-931. Next base: position 2,010,056 of record CAWGKM010000003.1, read on the forward strand.
AGCGCGGAGGCGAAACGTTGCGCCATGGGCCGATGAAGCCATTCGGGCTGACCAACCCGCATCAGCCGGAGACCAAACCCTATGCCGTCGTGCAGCTGCGCCAGGACAATAAGCTCGGCACGCTGTTCAACATGGTGGGCTTCCAGACCAAGCTGAAGCACGGCGAACAAGTGCGGATCTTCCGAGCGATTCCGGGCCTCGCCAACGCCGAATTCGCCCGGCTCGGCGGGCTGCACCGCAATACTTTCCTTAATTCGCCGAAGCTGCTCGACGCGACGCTGCGACTGAAAGTCATGCCGCAATTGCGTTTCGCCGGCCAGATCACCGGCTGCGAGGGATACGTCGAGTCGGCGGCGATCGGCCTTCTCACCGGCCGTTTTGCGGCCGCGGAACGGCTGGGCGAGCGGGTGCTCATTCCGCCGCCGACCACCGCCCACGGATCGCTTATCGGCCACATTACCGGCGGCCATATCGAGACCATCGACGCCGGCCCGCGCTCGTTCCAGCCGATGAACGTGAATTTCGGATTATTCCCGCCGCTGACCCGCATGCCGGCCAATGATGCCGACGGCAATCGCCTGCGCGGCACCGCCAAGACGATCGCCAAGCGGAGCGCGCTCTGCGCGCGCGCGCTCAATGACCTCGAAGCCTGGCTCGCCAGCGCGTTGCCCGCAGCGGCGGAATAGTATTCACCTCTCCCCGCCCGCGGGGAGAGGGAGTTCGTGCTAAAAACCCGCATGACTGACGTTCCGGACGAACTCGGCGGCCGCTGGCGTCCCGGCGTCGTGCTCAAACGCGACGTGTTTTCCACCATCGAGCGTGGCCGCTTTCGCACCGATAGCGGCGAGGTCGATGCGGTGCTGCGTCGGCTTGACGAGGTCCCGTGGTGGAACCGCCCGCTGGCCTACGCGCTATTCCGGCGCGAACGCCGCGCCCTCGCCGTCGCCGGCCCGCTCGGCATTGCGCCGCCACTTCTCTATGCCGGTCGGCGTGTCTTGGTGCGCGGCTGGATCGACGGTGTGCCGCTGCATATCGCCAAACCGTACGGCAATGCCGCCTATTTCCGCGCCGCCAAGGCGGCTTTGCGCGCGCTCCACCGCGCCGGAATAGTCCACAACGATCTCGCCAAGGAGCAGAATTGGCTTTACGCCAACGGCCGACCCTATCTCACCGATTTCCAGCTCGCCGCGAGCTTTCGCCGTCGCAGCCGCCTGTTCCGTGTGCTGTGTTACGACGATCTGCGCCATCTGCTCAAGCATAAGCGCCGTTACGCTCCGGACACGCTTACCGCCGCCGAACGACGGGTGCTGGAGCGCAAAAGCCTCATCAACCGTATTTGGATGGCCACCGGCAAGAAGGTCTATTACGCGATCACGCGCGGACTGAACGTCACCGACCGCGAGGGCCGTGGCATGCGTTTCGTCCGTGAGGCGCCGGCGATCGCTGCCCGGCTGCGCACCCATCCGCAGGTCCGCGACGTCGCCGTCGTTGCGTTCCCCGATCGGCGCGTCGGCACCGGCCTCTACGCCTTCGTCGAAGGGACCGCAAATGCCGGCGACTTGCTCGACCTGCTCGGCGCAACGCGGCCCGAGCACTTGCAGGTGGTCGATAGGTTGCCGCGCGATGCCCAGGGCGAGGTGCGCAGCGAAATTCTCGAACTTGTTGCCATGAATCAGCTCGATTTGATCGAGCCGCTGATCAAGACCGACGCCGAGCGCGCGATTGTCAGCCGCATCGTTTCCGACCGGCGTAATCTGCGCGACCGATTTGCTTTTTAATCCTGTCGCCGGCTAGCGGCTCCATAAGCGGCGGAATTGTGTGGCTACCAGTTTGTCATAGGAGACCGGCTCGGAGACGAGACCATTGGCTTTGGCAAACTTGTTCAAGCCGTCGATGGCTTCCGACGAGATGTCTGCGTCGTAGAACGGCGCATCTCGCGCGATCAGTTCCGCGATGAGCGACGCCTCCTCCGGCCGAAACAGACGCTCGCCGATCGGGGTGGCGAGCGACGGATTGGCTCGCAGCGCGTTCTGGGCCTTTACGACCGCGCGCACCGCAGCCGCGGCGATTTGCGGTTGCTCGCTGATCAGCCGCTCGGTCGTGGTCAGGGCCGCAAAGTTGTAAAAGCGCGCTCCGGGCGGACCGTCGCCGCGGCGAAGATCGAGATGCAATTTTGCAACCCCGAGTTTCTCGGCGATTGCGACCCGCATGCCGTTGCCCCAAAAGGCATCGGCAATTCCTTGCTCAATGGCATCGGCACCGCTGCGGCCTTTCCAGTGCTCGTCTTTGTGCGCAGCGGGACTCGGGACAATCCGAACCTCATCGCGCTCAAGTTCAATGCCCGATTGGGCCAACAGGTATCGCAGTCCCAGAACCGGCAATTCCATTGACGAGGAGATCCGCAATCCCTTCAGCGCGTTGAGATCGCCCCGCTTGGCGTTGAGATCGGCACGTACCGCCATGAACCAATAGGAGTACTGCGACAGCGCGCAAAGCAGTCTTGCGCCTTGCCAAGCCGGAAAGGCTCGGGTCGCGGCGTAGGCCGGTCCGGCAAAGAAATGCAACGTTTCGGCGCGCAACCGTTCCGGTCCATCCTTGGCACCGAAAGCGCGCTCGAGTTCGATATCAATGCCTTCGTCCTTAAAGAATCCAAGCTCGGCCGCCGCCGTGGCGACAAAGTACGAAGGCGAATCCAAGTCCGCAACGGACAGCCGAAACATCCGAAACATCCGCAATACTCCTGCCGAAACCGCGCCTTTGTACCATGCCGATCCCGCTTAGAGAGTCATCCCGCAATGCGCGCCGGGTTTTTAGCCGCGCGCCAAATCAGCCATTGCCGCCGCCATGGCGGCAGCTCGGCGGGCGCGAAAGCGTCGCAACGATCCAAACAATCGAGCGATGGCCGTATCAAGGCGACGGGAAGAAACGCCGGCAGCGACTCGCGCGGCAGCGCCTCGATGTGCTCATGCGCCGCGGCGAGATGGCGGCGCGCGACGCTGCGTAATTCGGCAAGCGCCGCGTTAAGGGCGCCCGACGGTTGGCCGGTAAATATGTCATGCGGGCGAACCGCGTGACGGTCGAGGAGATCGATCGGCACATACAGCCGATGCCGTGCGGCGTGAAAGGGAAATGCGCGCAACAGGCCGGTCATGCCATAGGCTATTCCGGCGGGTTCGGCGGCCGTCTCGGCGTCAACCCCGAGAATTTGGGCGGCTATGCCGATCAGCGCTGACGATGTGCGCGTCGTATAAGTTTCGAGATCGGCAATGCTCGCCATCGGCTCGTCGTAAAGATCGAAACGGCGGGCTTCGATGAGATCGATGAGCTTGTCCGCCGCGAGGCGATAGCGTTCAATCGTGCTCAGAAGCGCGCCCGCTACCGGATTGGCAGCCGCCTCGTCACGCCGCTCGCCGCCTAGAACTTCGCTCCACCATTGCAAGCGGATTTCGCCGGGCAGCGCTTCGCGCGCTGCTTCGCGCACGCGTCCCACCTCGACATTGAAGGCATAGAGCGCAAAAAGTGCGTCGCGATGCCCAGCCGGCGCGAACAGCGAGGCGAGAAAGCGGTCTCGATCAGCGCCGCGGACGAGCTCCGCGCAATAGGCGAACGCATCCTGCATGATGCGAGCTTACATCATTCGATCGCGATCAGGCCGGCGCCGACACGCCGGCCTTCCATCAGCATCACGTTATAGGTGCGCACCGCCGGCCCGGTCGTCATGGTGTCGGCTGAAAGATGAGCCTCGCGAAATCGTTCGCGCAATGTTTCAGGGATGATCCACGGCGCATTGCCGGTGCCGACAATAAAAAATCCATCCCGTCGGCACTGGCGAACACGCGTGAGAGCAACTCCTCGGTCAACTCCGTCGTCGCGCAAACCGGCCAGGCCCAGATGCCGCTTGGAAGGCACAGCAGCGAGCCGCGATGCGACATGCCGGCGAAGCGGAAACCCCCGCCACCGTGGGCGTCGATCGGCGCCTGACGCGGCAGATGCGGCTGTTCCACTAGCGGCGGGCTCGTGCCCGCTGCGGCGCCGGCGACGACTGCGCCGGGACTGCTGTCGGCGCCGCGGGGGGTGCCTCGGGCTCTTCTGTCCCGCCCATGCGTCCCGCGCCGACGCCGAGATAGATCAAGATCGGCGACGCGATGAACACCGAGGTGTAGGTGCCGACCAGCACGACGCCGAACATCATGGTCGCGGTAAAACTGTGGATCGCCTGACCGCCGAACAGGAGTAAGGCCAAAAGCGACATCGCCACCGTCACGTGAGTGACGATCGAGCGCGACAGCGTGGCGTTGACCGAGGCGTTGAGCAGATCGGGCATCGACATGCGCTTGTAGCGGCGCAGCATTTCGCGGATGCGGTCGTAGATCACCACCGTATCGTTGAGCGAATAGCCGAGGATCGTCAGCAATGCCGCGATGCTGGTGAGATCGAAGTCGATATGGGTCAGCGACATGAAGCCGACGGTGAGCACCAAATCGTGGACGTTGGCGATCATGGCGCCGAGCGCGAACTGCCATTCGAAACGAAACCAGAGATAGATCAGGATCGCCACGATCGCGAGCACGAGGCCGATCGTGCCGTAAGAGAGAAGCTCGGTCGACACGCTCGGTCCCACCACTTCGACGCGGCGGTAATCCACCGTATCGCCTAGCGCGTCGCGAACCTTCTGGACCGCCGCCTGTTGCGCCTCATCGCCACCCGGCTGTTCGGAAATGCGGATCAGCACGTCGTCCGGCGCGCCGAACTGCTGCAACTGGAAATCGCCGAGATGAAGCGAGCCGATGGTCGAGCGCATCTTGGCGAGGTCGGCCGGTCCCGCCTTGGTCTGGACTTCCATCAATGTACCGCCGACGAAATCGATGCCGAAATTCAGCCCGTGAAAAAAGAAGAGCAAAATCGCCACGATCGACAGCAGCGCCGAAATCGGAAAACTGATGCGCCGAAAGCGCATGAAATCGAATTTCGTGTTATCGGGAACGATACGAAGCAGGTGCACGGAGCTTCTTTCAAACGTGGTTTTTCATTTTGCGCATGATCTTTTTGCGAAAACCGGTTGCCAAGATCATGCCCTAGATCGGAACGGTTCGTGGCCGCCACATGCGGACCCAAGAGGCCACGATAAGCCGGGTCAAGGTGAAGGCCGTGAACAGCGTGGTGATGATGCCGACGCCGAGCGTTACGGCAAAGCCGCGTACCGGCCCGGTGCCGATGTAGAACAGGACCGCCGCGGCGATGAAAGTGGTGATATTGGAGTCTAGGATGGTGGCGAGCGCGCGGGAAAAGCCGGCGTCGATGGCGTTGATTGCGGTGCGTCCCGAGCGCGCCTCCTCGCGGATACGCTCGTAGATCAATACGTTGGAATCCACGGCGATTCCGACCGTGAGCACGATGCCGGCAATTCCGGGAAGCGTCAGTGTCGCGCCGAGCAGCGACAGCACGCCAAAGATCATGGAGACGTTGATCGCGACCGCGATGTTGGCGAACAGCCCAAACAAGCCGTAGGTTGCGAACATGAAGATGACGACGAGCGCGGCGCCGGCGTAGGCGGCATGCTCGCCGGCATTGATCGAATCCTGGCCGAGCCCCGGCCCTACCGTGCGCTCTTCGACGATGGTGAGCGGCGCCGGCAAGGCGCCGGCGCGCAGCAGAATGGCGAGATCGTTCGCCTGCTGCACGGTGAAATTGCCGGAGATCTGCCCGGAACCGCCGAGGATCGGCTCGCGGATCACCGGCGCCGAGACCACCTTGTTGTCGAGAACGATGGCGAACGGCTTGCCGACATTGGCTTGCGTCGCCTCCGCGAATTTGCGCGCGCCTGACGAATTGAAGCGGAAGCTGACGATCGGCTCGTTGGTGCGCTGATCGAAGCCCGGCTGCGCGTCGACGAGGTCGGCGCCGGAAACGAGCACGCGTTTCTCGATGAGATATTTTTGGCCCGGTTGCTCGCCCTCGAGAATTTCGGAATCCGCCGGATGCGCTCCTTCCGCCTGCTCCGGCGTCATCGAGAGATCGAGCATGCGAAAATCGAGTTTCGCGGTCTTGCCCAGAATCTCCTTGAGCCGCGTCGGATCTTGCAGGCCCGGCACCTGCACGAGAATGCGATCGGCGCCCTCGCGCTGGATGCTCGGCTCGACAAGACCGAGCTCGTTGACGCGTCGCTGGATGATCTCGATCGATTGATCGACAGCCTGGCGGATTCGTTCGACGATCGCCGGGTCGGTCGGGGTGAGCGTGATCAGGCCGGAGTTTTCCGTGACGTCGAGGTTGCGCTGCCCGGTGCTGCCGAGGAAGCCGGCCAGCGGTTGCGACAGCTCGCGCAATTTGCCGAGCGCGCTATCGACGTCGCTATCGCGCGTGATGTGCACTTCCACGCTGCTGCCGCGGATGGCGCGGCCGGTGAACGGGATGCGCGCCTCACGCAGCACGCGCAGCACATCTTCGTCGAGCGCCTGAAGCCGCTCCTTGCGCACCGAGTTGGTATCGACTTCGAGCAGCAGGCTCGAGCCGCCTTGCAGGTCGAGACCGAGCACGACGTGGCGCTGCGCCCAATTCGGCCATTTCTGGATCGCGCTCTCGGGGAAGAAATTCGGCACGGCGCACAGGCACACGAAGAGCGCCGTGAGGACAATAGCCGCCGCCTTCCACCGCGTGAAAAACAACATGAACTTCGATATTCCTCGTTGCCGACGGGCGCGATCAGCTCGCGCTGTCGTCCTTCACCGGCTCGCCCTTGGCCCGCACGTCGCTCACCATGGAGCGCATCTGCCGCACCCGCACGCCGTCGGCGATTTCGACCTCGATCTGGTCATTGTCCACCACCTTGGTGACCTTGGCGACGAGACCGCCATTGGTGACCACAGTATCGCCCCGGCGCAGCATCTTGATCATCTCCTGGTGCTGTTTCACCTTGCGCTGCTGCGGGCGCAGGATCAGGAAGTACATAATCACGATGATCAGGATTAGCGGCATGAACTGCACGATCATGCTGCTGCTGTCGCCGCCGCCGAATAGGCCGGCTAATGGATTGCTTTGCGCGAATGCGGGCGTAATCAGCATTGGTCCTCCGAGGCCGCAGTAAAACGCGCCGCCTCGGCAAGTCTGACCGATGTAGGGCCGTTTTGCGTGCAAAATCGGCGCGGACTATAGCGGCCGTTGGCCTAATTGCAACGTTGCGCTCGCTTGCCGGCGAGCTTGCGAGCATCGCCCGGCCCCGCTAAGGGGAAGGCCGCAACCTGGTGCAAACATGGCTAAATCCGCTCTGCCTTCGAGGAAAAAGGCGACCAAAAAGGCCGCCGGCGCCGGGGCGAGCGAGCGCTCTTCCGGGGATGGCAGCACGGAACTGTTCACGCGCATCGCCGGTGCGCTGGAACGGCTGGCGCCGTCGGCGCCGACCGCGACCGACTTTTCCGCCGCCGAGGCGTTCGTCTGGCACCCTGAAGGCCGCAAGCTCGCAGCGGTTCGCCGCGTCAACCGTGTCGACATGTCGCTGCTCAAGGGCATCGACCGGGTGCGCGATCTCCTGGTCGAAAATACCGAACGCTTTGCCCGCGGCCTGCCGGCCAACAACGCGCTGTTATGGGGCGCGCGCGGCATGGGGAAATCCTCTCTGGTCAAGGCCGCCCATGCCGCGATCAGCGCCGCGCGTCCCGCCGCCGGGCTAAAGCTGATCGAAATTCACCGCGAAGATATCGAGTCGCTGCCGGAACTGATGGGCCTTTTGCGCAATGCGCCGCAACGCTTCATCGTCTTTTGCGACGATCTTTCTTTCGATGCCGAGGACACATCCTACAAATCGCTCAAGACCATGCTCGAAGGCGGCATCGAAGGACGGCCGGAGAACGTCATCTTCTATGCCACGTCGAACCGCCGTCATCTGATGACGCGCGACATGATGGAAAACGAGCGTTCGAGCGCAATCAACCCAGGCGAAGCCGTCGAGGAGAAGGTCTCGCTATCGGACCGGTTCGGCCTGTGGTTGGGCTTCCACCGCTGCAGTCAGGACGAATACCTCGCCATGGTCGAGGGCTATGTCGCGCATTACCGCGTACCGTTGGCGGGGACCGAGTTGCGTCGCGAAGCGCTCGAATGGGCGACGACACGCGGCGCGCGCTCCGGTCGCGTCGCTTGGCAATATGTTCAGGATTTGGCCGGCAGGCTGGGCGTGAAAACGGGAAACTGACTTCCCCTAGGCGCCGCTCAGATATTGCGCCGGATCGACCGGGGTCGCGCCCTTGCGGATTTCGAAGTGAAGCTGCGGTGAGGTGACGTTGCCGGTCTGACCGGACGCGCGCGATCACTTGGCCGCGTTTGACGGTCTCGCCGCGCTTGACCAGGATTTCGCTGGCATGCGCATAAGCCGTGACGAAGCCGTTGGCGTGGCGCACCAGCACCAGATTGCCGTAGCCCTTAAGCTCGTTGCCGGCATAGGCGACAACGCCATCCTCGGCCGCCTTGATCGGCGTGCCTTCCGGCACCGCGAGATTGATGCCATCGTTCTGCAAGCCATTCGGCTTGGGTCCGAAAGCGGCGATAATCCGGCCCCGCACCGGCCAGCGGAAGCTCGGCATGTCGCTCGCGGCTGTTGCCGCCTTGACCGGGTCGTCTTCGACGGCGGGCGCAGTGGGCGCGGCAAGCCGTGCGCTGTGCGGCAATTCCACCGTGGCGAGACTGGATCCGCCGGTCGAAGCCGCCGGCGCGTCGATGCGCGAGGCGACCGGCGCCGCCCGCTCCCGCACGTCCGGAATGACGATGCGGTCGCCGACCCTCACCCGCGCGTCCGGGGCAAGATTGTTGGCTCTGGCAACGACCGCAACCGGCTTGCGATAGAGCCGCGCGATGCTGTTGAGCGTCTCGCCCGGCGCCACGACATGAACGACCGGGGGAGCTACCAGCCCGCCGCGCGGAGCACCGACGGCGGCCGGCTCGGTCGATGCGATGCGCGTCTCCGGCGCCGTCGCCGCCGCCGCGGAGGAACGGTAACGGGGAATGACGAGGTGTTCGCCCGGATACACGGTTGCCGGGCTGGTGATGTTGTTTGCTTCCATGATGGCGGAGACGGGCACGCCGTGCTGCCGCGCAATCCCTTCGAGCGTCTCGCCCGGCCCGACCGTGATCGGCGTGCCGCCCTCCCAGGTCCAAGCCGGCGGCGGCGGCGCGGCCGGGATCGAGCCGGTGACATCGCCGTTGGGCTGGTAGGAGCCCATGCCGCGGCCGCCGCCCGAACTGCCATCATCAGCGGTGGCGAGGTGCGGCAGCGGCCGGCTTTCGACATGGTTGGCCGGCGCGGTCTGCGGGATTGAACCGGTGACGTCGCTGCGTGACGACGAATTATTGGAGCCGAACCCCTCGGAGAACCGGCCCGAATCGGCGCTACAGCTCGCGGCCGAAACTCCGATTAACGAAATGGCAACCAGTTGCGGCCACGTGGCCGACCGACGCAATGCGGACATGGTTACTCACTCGCACGCAACAACGGGACGAGCGACTAAACAACGTCGCGGTAAACAGGCGTTTAAGTGCCGCGCTGTTTTTATCTATAATTTGTTATGTGTTTCCGCGGTCACAGTTCGCGCGCTTGACCCGGCAAAAGCGGCACAAAACGCACGGCAATGAGATTCTCGCGGGTTAATCCGCCGCCGGGCTGCTTGGTCAGTTTGACGATGTATTGCGCGTCGTGGCGGGGGCCGACCGGCAGCACCATTTTGCCGCCTTCGGCAAGCTGGGCCACCAGCGCCTCGGGGACCTTCTCCGCGGCGGCGGTAACCATGATGCGGTCGAACGGCGCCAAATCCGGCGCGCCGGTCATGCCGTCGCCGGCGCGTATGGTCACGTTGGCATAACCCAGCGTCTTGATCCGCTCGCGCGCCGCATCGGCCAGCGTCCGATAACGTTCGATGCTCACCACCTCGCGCGCGAGCCGCGCCAGGATGGCGGCCTGATAGCCCGAGCCGGTGCCGATTTCGAGGACGCGGTGCTGCGGTTCGACTGCGAGCTGTTCGGTCATATAGGCGACGACGAAGGGCTGACTGATGGTCTGCCCGCAGGCAATCGGCAGCGCCTGGTCGGCATAGGCGCTCTCGGCAAAACCGGGCGCGACAAAATATTCGCGCGGCACTTCGTCCATCGCGCGGAGCACTGCCTGGTCGCTGATCCCGCGCCGGCGCAGCGCGAGCTGAAACTCCATGCGTTCGACGTCGTCGGCTGCTGGCACTGCGGCCACCGTGACCTCGCCTTATACGCGTATGTCCTTCTACCATCCTGCAATGACGGCTTGTACTGGCTCCGCAGGCAGGTCGCGCTGTCGGCGGCCGTATTGCCGCGCCGGTCCGCCGGTTCGAGACATAGTGCCGCAAAATCTTGCCGCATCGGGAACCAACTACGTCCTTCGGCGTTATTACCTTCCGCATGCGCAAGGGCACGCCGCCGCGGCGTAATTCGTCGTTGACGCCGCGCCGCGAACCACGAAAGTTACCGTCATCGCACCGCAACGTCGGGGTCCGAATGTCGTCTGAGGCACGCGCGGCTGCCGGCAAGCGCGTTCTCGTCGTCGAGGACGAGATAATGATCCGCATGCTGCTCCAAGACATGCTCACGGACCTCGGCCACACCGTTGCTGCCGAAGCCGGCGGTATCGATGAGGCCCTCGTTTTAGCGAAGCAGGCCGAGTTCGACGTTGCCCTGCTCGATGTCAATCTCAACAACCAGCCGATCACGCCGGTGGTCGAGGTGCTGATCCAGCGGGGCCTGCCGTTCGTGTTCTCCAGCGGCTATGGGCAAAGCGCCGTGCCGCAAGCCTTTCGCCAAAATCCGACGCTGCAAAAGCCGTTTCAAGCCGAAGCGCTGGCGCGGGCGATCGACGCCGCCGTGGCAAAGCCGGCGAGCTAGACTTTTTGGTTGAGCATGATCTTTTCCGAAAACCGGTATCCACTTTTCGGGATCATGCTCTAAATTCCCTTTTCAAATAATTGCGCGAGACCCGTCATGGTGGGCTCGTCGGTGATGTCGATCCGCAACGGGGTGAGCGCGATGCAATGGTCGTCGAGCGCGGCGATATCGGTGCCGTGCTCGGCTTTCATCGCGTTTTGGCGGGTGTAGGCGATCCAGTAATAGGGGTTGCCGCGGCCGTCCATGCGCTGATCGATATGGAGCCGCTCCTGCCGCCGCCGCCCCAGCGCCGTCACCGCGACGCCCTTGACCTCTTCGGCTCGGCAGTCCGGGAAATTGATGTTGATCAGCACGCCTTGCCGCACGCCCGCGGCGAGCACCTTGCGGATGATGTCGGGCGCAAAGCGCAGGCTCGTCTGCCAAAACGGCGGCTGGCTGCTCCGCGATTTATAGGCTTGCGACAGCGCGATCGAGGGAATGCCGAGCACGGCGCCCTCCATCGCGCCGGCGACGGTGCCGGAATAGATCACGTCCTCGCCGACATTGCGGCCGCGATTGACGCCGGACAGCACCAGATCGATGTCCTTGCCGTCGAGTACGTGACGCGCGCCCATGATGATGCAATCGGTCGGCGTGCCGCGCACCGCGAAGCGGCGGTCGGCGACCTGGCGCAGCCGCAGCGGATCGTTGAGCGACAGCGAATGGGCGACGCCGGACTGGTCGTGCTCCGGCGCGACGATCCAGATGTCGTCCGAGAGCGCGCGGGCAATCTCCTCGCAGACGTCGAGACCTTCCGCGTGAATGCCGTCGTCGTTGGTGACCAAAATACGCACGCGTCACTTCCCGATCTTTTTCATTCCGCCCATATACGACTGCAACGCCTCTGGCACGGCAATCGATCCGTCGGCCTCTTGATAGGTTTCCATCATCGCGATCAGCGCGCGGCCGACGGCGACGCCTGAGCCGTTGAGGGTGTGCACGTGGCGGACGTTGCGGCCCTCGTTGGTGCGATAGCGCGCGTTCATGCGCCGCGCCTGGAAATCGCCGCACACCGAGCACGACGAAATCTCGCGATACATGTTTTGCCCGGGCAGCCATACTTCGATGTCGTAGGTCTTCTGCGCGGCAAATCCCATGTCGCCGGTGCACAACGTCACGACGCGATAATGCAAATCGAGACGGCGCAACACTTCCTCGGCGCAGGACAGCATGCGCTCGTGCTCGTCGCGCGATTGTTCGGGCGTGGTTATCGACACAAGCTCGACCTTGGTGAACTGGTGCTGCCGGATCATGCCGCGCGTATCCTTGCCGGCGGCGCCGGCCTCGGCGCGGAAGCACGGCGTGCAGGCGGTGACCCGCATCGGCAATTGTGCTTCGTCGAGGATGGATTCGCGGACAAGGTTTGTGAGTGGGACTTCGGCGGTGGGGATGAGCCAGAGCGGAATTTCCAACTCGATAGGAACATTCGGATCATGCTCACCGAATCCGATCTCCTGCCCCAGCCATTGCGACAATTCATCTTGCGCAAACTTCAAGAACTTACGTTTAACTTCGGGCGTAATCTCCAGCACCCCGCCAAGCATATTTGCTTTTACAAAATCATTCCTTATTTGCTCCAGTTTTGGCCGAATATCTGCAAGTTCAGCTGGTCTACTAGTCCTAAACTGATCTTCTCGGAACTTCGGCAATTGCGCGGTGCCGAACATCACCTCGTCGCGCACGAGGATCGGCGGCGCAACTTCGGTGTAATTGTGTGGTTCGCTGGTATGAACATCGAGCATGAATTGGCTGAGGGCGCGTTCCATCCGCGCGAGGCCCTTCTTCAAAACCACGAAGCGCGCGCCCGAGAGTTTGGCGGCGGTTTCGAAATCCATCTGGCCCAGCGCTTCGCCGAGATCGAAATGCTGCTTGGGCTTGAAGGCATAGTCGCGCTTGGCGCCGAAGCGATGATGCTCGACATTGTCCTCGGCACTCTTGCCGTCGGGCACATCGTCGAGCGGCATATTCGGAATTTCCGCCAGCGTATCGTTCAGCGTCTTGGAGGCCGCTTTTTCTTGCGCCTCCATCGCCGGAATCAACTCCTTGAGCGTGGCGACCTCGGCGAGCAAAGTCTTGGCCTTTGCCTCGTTCTTGTTCTTCTTCGCCTCGCCGATTTCCTTCGACGCCGCGTTGCGGCGCGCCTGCGCGGTTTCGAGCTCGAGGATCTTTTTGCGCCGCTCTTCGTCGAGCGCGATCAACCGCTTTGCTTCCGGCGCCAAGCCGCGCCGCGCCAGCGCGCGGTCGAAGGCGTCGGGATGGTCGCGGATGAAGCGGATGTCGTGCATGCGTCTGTCCCGTCATCCTGAGGTGCGCGCCCATAGCGGGCGCAGCCTGCATACACTTGGCTGCAATGGCGCGCCTCGAAGGATGCGGCCGATGCGCCTCGGCCGTCGCCCTTCGAGGCTCCCCCCGATCAAGTCGGGGGTCGCACCTCAGGGTGACGGTCCTAATGGTCAAGTCCGACAATGTCGAGAAAGAATCACTCCGCGGGCTTGGCCGCCGCCGCCGCGGCGGCGCGCTCGGCCGCCATGCGACGCTCAACCATCCGCACCGACCAGACCGAGCCCTCGTAGAGCGCGAGGAGCGGCAGCGCAAGCGACATCTGGCTCAGCACGTCGGGCGGGGTGAGGATTGCCGCAATGACGAACGCGGCGACGATGAAATAGCGGCGCTTCGATCGCAGCTGTTCGGAGGTGACGATGCCGATGCGGCCAAGCAGCGTCAGGATCACCGGAAGCTGGAAGGCGATGCCGAAGGCCAGTATCAGCTTCATCATCAGCGACAGGTAGTCCTCGACCTTGGGCAATAGTTCGATCGTTGCCTGCCCGGGCCCGCCCAATTGCTGCATGCTCAATGAGAACCGCGCCAGCATCGGCCAGACGATGAAATAGACGACGAGCGAGCCCAGCACGAAGAAGATCGGCGTGGCGATGAGATAGGGCAGGAAAGCCTGGCGCTCGTTGCGGTACAGCCCCGGCGCGACGAACATGTAGATCTGCGTGGCAATCACCGGAAAAGAGATGAAGGCCCCGCCGAACGCCGCGATCTTGAGCTGCACGACGAAATATTCGAGCAAGCCGGTATAGATGAATTTCGAATTTTCCGGCCCGGCGACCCAGACATAGGGCCAGGTGAGGATGTTGTAGATGTGCCGGGCGAAGAAGAAGCAGACCACCATCGCCAACACGAAGGCGGCGGCCACCTTGATCAGCCGCGACCGCAGCTCGATCAGATGGTCCATCAAGGGCGCCTTGGTGGCCTCGATCTCCTTTTCTTCGTCTTCGCGGCTGATCGGGCTCATCCGGTCCGCTCGGTGCTAGCCGGTTCGGCGGCGACTGCGGTTGGCTCCGGCGTCGGAGCCGCCGCGGCCGGCGCTGCGGCGCCGGGCTCCGGCAATGCCGGTGCGGCGGCGGCCGGATTCTGCTCCACCGTCTTTTGCTCGGCGGGGCGATCGAGCGATTTCTCGAAATCCTTGCCGAGAGACTCGACATCGGCGCGCACGTCTTTCAGCGGATCGTAGTTCTTGATGTCCTGCGCCATGTCGTCGACCTCCTTTTTGAGGTCGGCCATTTCGGCTTCGCGCATCGCCTCCTGGAACTGGTTTTGGAAATCGGCGGCCATCACGCGGACCTTGCGCGTCCACTGCCCGAGCGAGCGCATGACGGCGGGCAGCTCTTTCGGCCCGATCACGATCAGCGCGACCACGCCGATGAGCAGGAATTCGGTCCAACTGATGTCGAACATGAAAATTCTCCGGCGCTTGCCGGGGCGGCCGCGGTCAGCGCGACAGCATGCGAGTGCTAGACCTTGCTCTCGGATCCGGCGCGCTGCTTGACGTCGGCGGGCGCCTGATGGTCGATGGTCTTGATCGGCGCGTCGGCTTTGGCCGCCGCTTCTGCGCCCTCGTCGTCGGCCATGCCCTTCTTGAAGGCTTTGATGCCCTTGGCGACGTCGCCCATCATGTCCGAAATCTTGCCGCGCCCGCCGAATACCAGCAGAAGCACGGCGCCGACGATCAACCAGTGCCAGATGCTCAAAGAACCCATGAAATCCTCCGTCCGCCCATACGCCCGGGCGGCGCGCGTGTCCGCGGATGCCGATTTTAGCCAGAAACTAGGCGTCGGGACCGGCAAAAACAAGCACAACGGCAATGCCGCTGCGCCGCAGGCGCAAGCCCGCGGCCGTTAACCCTATGGCGGCGGGTTTTGGCTCGATTTGATCGCCCGCTAGTGTGGCGGTTCAGAAGTCCGCATATTGTTCCGGCGAGCTTGCAATGCGGACTTCTGAACCAAAGCCACACTAGATCAATAAGTTGCTAGTGTCCCTTCAATTCCGAAGTTCGCAAACGAGGGTGCCGCACAATGATGCGAACTTCGGAATCGGGACACTAGGCGATTTATTCCTCTGCGCGCCCGGACCTCGGAGCAAGTCCCAGGTCCAAATCCTCGGGCCCGAGCGGTTCCTCGTCGTCCCGCAGCGCCGGATCGTCGGAGGGAACCGGCACGGAAAACTCCGCCGGCAGCGTGCTGTCGATGAGGCCTGAGCCCTTGAGTTCGTCGAGGCCGGGAAGATCGGTGAGCGCATCGAGCCCAAAATGCGACAGGAACGCCTCGCTGGTTCCATAGGTCACCGGCCGGCCGGGCGCCTTGCGCCGGCCGCGAAGCCTGATCCAGCCGGTCTCAAGCAACACGTCGAGCGTGCCCTTGGACGCACTGACGCCGCGGATTTCCTCGACCTCGGCGCGCGTCACCGGCTGATGGTAGGCGACGATGGCGAGCGTCTCGATCGCGGCGCGCGACAGTTTTCGCGTCACCACCGCTTCGTGCGTCAACAGCCAAGCGAGATCGTTGGCGGTACGCAACGTCCACTTGCCGCCGACGCGGACGAGGTTGACGCCGCGCGGCGCATATTCCCTCTGCAATTGCGTCAGCAGCGCGTGCACGTCGGTGCCGGCGGGCATGTGCGCCGCCAAAACCTTCTCGTCGAGCGGCGCCTCGGCGGCAAACAACAGGGCTTCAAGGATGCGCAGCTCTTCCGCGCGATCCCGATCCTTCTTGTCGCCGACAATCACGCGCATCTGCGCGACATTCGCCATTGGTTCGGCCTCCCTCTTAGCCATTCCCCGGTTCCGCAGCCAATCCTTCCGCAACATTGCCGCCGTCGGTCACCCGCCGCTTGCGTAGATAGAGCGGCGTGAAAGCGCCCTGCTGGTGCAATTCCATGCGGCCTTCGCGCACCAATTCAAGCGCCGCCGCAAAGCTCGAGGCCAGCACCGTCGCCCGAAGCGACGGATCGACCAGATAGGCGATGAGATATTGGTCGAGCGGGCTCCAGTCCATGGACTGGCCGATCAGCCGTTCGAGCGCCTCCCGCGCCTCGGCGAGCGACCAGACCGTGCGCTTGGGCACGCGCACAAAGGACCTTGCCTGGGTTTGCCGCCGCGCCGCATAGGCCGACAGCAGGTCGTAAAGCGTCGCCGACCATTGCGGACGCTTGATCTCGGCGATCGGCTCGGGGGCTCCGCGCTGGAACACATCGCGGCCGAGCTGCGGCCGATTGAGCAATTGCTCGGCAACTTGCCGGATCGCCTCGAGGCGGCGCAGCCGCTGGGCCAGCGCATTCGCCATGTCCTCGGCGCTCATGCCTTCGGCCGGATGCTGCTCGGGCAGCAATAGGCGCGATTTCAGGTAAGCCAGCCATGCCGCCATCACCAGATAGTCGGCGGCGAGTTCGAGCCGCATTTTGCGCGCCGCCTCGATGAAAGCGAGGTATTGGTCGGCGAGCGCAAGAATGGAAATCTTGGCAAGATCGACTTTCTGCTGGCGAGCGAGCGTCAGCAACAGATCGAGCGGGCCTTCGAAGCCTTCGACATCGACCACCAGCGCCGGCTCATCCGAGGCGCGCTCGGAAAGCTCGGATTCGAATTGATCTTCGGCGTTCATGCGGAGCCCGCTGCTGGCTGCCAGGCGCCCGCCATGAGATTGAGAAATCGGGCGCGCTCGGTTGCGACATCAATCGGCGCTGCCGGCTTTCTCATCGCCAGCGCGGCTGTGGCGCGGCCTGCTGCTTGCCCCGCCAATCGCGGCGCCACGGCGGCAACCGCAAGCATTTCAGGCATTTTCCCGTTGCAATGGAGCACGACATCGCACCCCGCCATGATGGCGGCGCGGGTGCGTTCGCCAAGCGAGCCGGACAATGCGCCCATGGAGATATCGTCGCTCATGAGCAGGCCTTTAAAGCCAATCGAATCGCGAATCACGTCCCGCACTATAGTGGCCGAAGTGGTGGCAGGCGCGACCGGGTCGAAGGCGGTAAACACAACATGGGCGGTCATGCCGAGCGGCAGCGCCGCCAGGGGGCGGAAGGCCGCAAAATCCGTGGCCGCCAGCGTGGCACGGTCGGTATTGACCACGGGAAGCCTGTGGTGGCTGTCGGCGGTGGCCCGGCCATGGCCGGGAAGGTGCTTGAGGACCGGCAGGACCCCGCCCTCCGCCAGGCCCGCCGCGACCGCGCCGGCGATGGCAGCCACCTTGTCGGGGGCTGCGCCATAGGCGCGATCCCCAATGATCGGGTCGGCCCCGGCAACCGGCACATCGGCGATCGGCGCGCAATCTACGTCGATGCCGAGCTCGGCGAGATCGGCTGCGATGAGGCGCGCGCCAAGCCTGGCGGCGGCCAGCCCCAAATTGCGATCCCGGTCGTACAGCACGCCATAGGCCGCGCCCGGTGGATAGTCCGGCCAATGCGGCGGTCCTAGCCGCTGCACGCGGCCGCCTTCTTGGTCGATCAGGACAGGCGCTTGACGTCCGATCGCGGCGCGAAAGTCGTCAATCAGCCGGCGCAGGGAGCCGGGGTCCGTGACGTTGCGCTTGAAAACGATGAGCCCCCACGGCTCGGCGTCTTTGAGGAATTGCCGCTCCGCACCCGTCAGCGCAGGTCCCGCCACACCGGTGATGAAGGCACGCATCTCGGCCGCTTAGCGTGCGCCAAGCGCGAGGGTCAAGCGGCCGATTTCAGCCCTCTGCCTCAATTCTTTTGGACGATGCAATTGCCGCCGGCAGCTTTGAGGCTCGAGCACATTCCGGCGGCCTGTTCCATCGAGGCGAAGGGACCGACAAGCGCACGGTAGAATACGCCTTTGTCGCCCAGATCGGCGCGCCGGATGATCGGTTCATGGCCGCCGAGCTGGGTGGGAAATTTGGCCCGTAGCGCGCGGAAAGCGGTTTGGGCTTCGGCCTCGCTGCGCTGGGCGGTGACTTGGACTGCATAGCTGCCGCCTGGCGCGGGCGCGGGCGCAGGCTCGCCTCTCGCGGCCGGGCTAAGTGGCGTTGGCTGCGCCAGGGCGGTGCGGGTACGAGCCGGCGCCGAAGCTTGCATATCCCCCTGACCGGGGACGATCGACAGCGGGGCATTTGCCTCAGCCTTAGGCGCGGCGGGGGCCGGCTTGAGCGGACGCGAAGCCGGGGGCTGAACGGAAGCGCTCCTCGCGGGAGGCGGCGGGGCGGGCACCGCTGCAGCGGTGCTAGCCAATTGATCGGGCCGGATGGGGACGGTGTGAACCTTCTTCGGTTCAGGCGACGCGATCGGCGCTGCTGGGGGCGCTGCCGCGGCCGCGGCAACGGGCGCTGGGGTCGCGACGGACGCCACAACCGGAGGCGCCGGCGTGCGGGCCGGCGGAACAGGCGCGGGCGCAACGGTTGCGGGATTTCCCGGCGCGCCGGCTGCCGCAAGCCCCGCCTGTGCGGAGTTTGGATCGGGAAAAATCGGAATGGTCGAAACCACCCGAGGCGCCGGGTTTACCGCTGCCGGCATGGCGACGGGCTGCTCCTCGCGCGAGACGAGTTTCTCGTCCGAATCCGCGGTGGTCGCGTCCGCTTGGTCCGACGTGCTCGCTTTGGAATTGTTGATGGCAGGCGCGATCCTGTTCGGCCCGTCTTCCGCCTTGATGATCGGCGGCAGCGACGGCAGCATCGAGCCGCCGAACATGGCGCGATAAGCAAAGGCGCCGGCGGTTCCGAGCACCGCCAAGCCCAACACGGCCGCTATAACAACGAAACCGCCCCGCCGGCGACCGTCGGGGGCTTCGTCCTCATAGTCCTCCTGCGCGTAAGCTTGATCGTCAGAACCGTCCTGCACCTGGTCATGCTCGGCGTAACGGGGGGCGCGCGACCGAGGCAGGAAGGCTGGCAGCCGGTCGGGCGAGTTCGGCGGTTCTTGCGCGTCGCGATAATGCGGCTGTTGACCGGTATGCTGCGCTTCGTACTCGCTGTCAGGCGAGGAAGGACCGGGACGACGCGACGGATAAGGGTCGGCAAGGCGCGGCGGCTCGTAGCGTTCGTCGGAGCGTGCCGCATAAGTTTCTTGGGCAGGCTCGTTGTGTTCGACGTAGCGGTCATCGGCCGCCCAATCGAGGCCGCCGGCCGGTTCGTCGAGCGAGTCAGCCGAGCCATGTCGTGCGTCGCGTCCATAATCGTTCATCGGTTCGCTTTGACCGATCAGCCGCGCCAGTTCGGCAAGCGGGTCGTCGATCTGCCCGCGCGCGGGCGCGTCGGCGCTGCGAGGCGCGAGCGGATCCCGGCTGCGGTAAGGTCGGAAATTGTTGTCGGTCATGAAGTTCGCCCCGGTTCAGGCGTTACGCGATACCAAGCTTTGCCTTGAAACCTTTGCCCGGCCTCCCGCAAACTCAGACACTGCAAAGGCGCACGTCAAAAGGCGCAACAGGATTACCGCATCTCGTTCGGCGCTTCGACCCCGAGTAACGCTAGTCCCGATGCCAGCACAGTGGCAACGCCCTGTACAAGCACAAGCCGAGCCTCGGTCATTTGTCGATCATTCTGGATAATGAAGCGTAAATGTGGCGAGGCATTGCCGAGCGTCCAAAGCGAGTGAAACTCGGATGCCAAATCGAACAGATAAAACGCGATTCGATGCGGCTCGTGGGCGAGTGACGCAGCCTCGACGATTCGCGGATAAAGGGCAATTCGCCGCATTAGAGCGAGTTCCGCGGGGTCTGAGAGCGGCGTGAGATCGGCAACGTCGACCAAACTCGCGGTGTCCACGGGCAGATCGGGAAAGACCGTTCGCGCATTGCGGAACACCGACTGCGCGCGGGCATGGCCGTATTGGACATAGAACACCGGGTTGTCGCGCGACTGCTCGAGCACCTTGGCCAGATCGAATTCGAGCACGGCATCGTTCTTGCGGAACAGCATCATGAAGCGGACCGCGTCGCGGCCGACCTCGTCGACGACCTCGCGTAGCGTGACGAACTCCCCTGCCCGCTTGGACATTTTGACCGGCTCGCCGGCGCGCAAGAGTTTGACCAGCTGCACGACCTTCACGTCCAGCTCGGCTTTGCGGTCGCTCAATGCCGCGACGGCCGCCTGCATGCGCTTGATGTAGCCGGCATGGTCTGCGCCCCACACGTCGATCAGGGTGCGAAATCCGCGGCCTATTTTGTCGGCGTGATAAGCGATATCGGACGCAAAATAGGTGTAGGAGCCGTCCGACTTCATCAGCGGACGATCTACGTCGTCGCCGAATTCGGTCGAGCGGAACAGAGTTTGCTCGCGATCCTCCCAGTCCTCGACCGGCGCGCCTTTCGGCGGCGGCAAGCGGCCTTCATAAACGTAACCTCGCCCGCGTAGCTCATTGATAGTTTTTCCCACCAAGTCGACTGGCTGAGTGAGTGATCGCTCCGAAAAAAATACATCTTGCTTAATATTTAAAGCAGCAAGGTCCTCCTTGATATTAGCCATCATCAGATCAATGGCGTACTGGCGCAGTTGACGACGCTTAGGAGTAACGAGCAAATGCCAGAACTGTCGCGCTAAACGCTGTGATCTCATCACTCTCTGTGCACGCAGGATGCCCCGCCGATGGAGTGCCCGCAGCAGACGCAAGCGGCGCTTATCAGGCCAAAACATTAAGCCGCTGCCATAATCTTTGGCGAGCGCTCGTCCAGCATCCTTGAGATAGTCGCCCGGATAAAGGCCAGCCGGAATTTCCCCGATATTCTTCGCGCGCGCCTCTAAGTAGCGCAGGTAGGCGGAGCGCGCGAGCGCATCGACCTGGGCGCCGGCATCGTTGATGTAATATTCGCGGGTCACCGCAAAACCGGCAAACGCGAGCAGGTTTGCCAGCGCATCGCCGAACACCGCGCCACGGCCATGGCCGACATGCATTGGCCCGGTCGGATTGGCCGAGACATATTCGACGTTCACCGGCATGCCGCCGCCAATGTCGCTCTTGCCATAGTCCGCGCCGAGTGCAACCGCGCTGCGCAAGGCTTCGATCCAGGCTGCGGGCTTGAGCGTGAGATTGATGAAGCCGGGGCTGCCAATTTCGACCTTGCCGACGACGAGGTCGTCGGCACGAAGCTTTACCGCGATCGCTTCGGCGAGTTCGCGGGGCTTTTTCCCGGCGTCCTTGGCGAGCACCATCGCCGCATTGGTGGAAACGTCGCCATGCGCGGGATCGCGCGGCGGCTCGACGGTAATCCGCGACTGGTCGATGCCGGCCGGTAATGTGCCGGCAGCAACCAGTTCGTTGATCGCGTTGCGAACGCGCGTCAGAAGCTCGGCGAAAATATTTTTTGTAAGCATGTTGAGCGGTTATGGGTGCGCCGCGCGCCTAACGCAATTCCGGAGTCGAGTCAAAGAGCCGGCTATGTTCGGCAAGCGCATAGCGGTCGGTCATGCCGGCAATGAAATCGGCGATCCGCCGCGCCCGCGAGGCCGCATCGAGGCTATCGAGCCCCTCCTTCCACTCCGCCGGCAAATCGCCGGGTTGCGCGCTGTAGCGCGCGAACAGGCCGCGAACCACGCCCTCGGCCTGGTCCATCACGTGCATGAGCCGCTCGTGCCGATACATGTGCGTCTTAAGGAAGCCTTTGATGGCGCGGTCGGCCTCGGCAACGACGGACGAAAACCCCGCGACCGGCGACCGCGCGCCCCGTACGTCATCGGCCGAGCGGGGGGCGAGCGCGGCCAGCCGGCGGCCGGTTTCGACGACGACATCGTCGATCAGCAGGCCGATCAATTGACGGATCAGCTCGTGCACGAGGCGATGATCGTCGAGTTCCGGATAGGCCGCGCGTATGTCGCCGATGATACCGCCCGGCAGCGCGACCGCGGCGATGTCATCGATCCGGAAAAGTTCAGCGCGCAATCCGTCGTCGATGTCGTGAGCGTCGTAGGCGATGTCGTCGGCGACCGCGGCGGTCTGCGCCTCGGCGCCGGCGAAGTTCCATAATTGCAAATCTTGCAGCCGCGTATAGTGCAGGATGGTCTCGGGAACGCCGTGTGCGCGATAGCGGGCGAGCGGCGCGCCGTTGCGGTCGGTCAACGGACCGTTGTGCTTGACCAAGCCTTCGAGCGTTTCCCAGGTCAGGTTCAAGCCGTCGAAATTCGGATAGCGGCGCTCCAGCGCGGTGACGACGCGCAAAGTCTGCGCATTATGGTCGAACCCGCCGAAGGTGCAGAGACAGGCATCGAGCGCGCGCTCGCCGGCATGACCGAATGGGGGGTGGCCGAGATCGTGGGCGAGCGCGAGCGCCTCGGCGAGATCTTCGTCGAGGCGCAGCCGCCGCGCCAGCGCGCGCGCCACTTGCGCCACTTCGAGCGTATGGGTGAGCCGGGTGCGGTAATGGTCGCCTTCGTCGAAGACGAACACCTGCGTCTTGTGCTTGAGGCGGCGGAATGCGGTCGAGTGAATGATGCGGTCGCAGTCGCGGCGGAAGGCGCTGCGGCTTTTGCTCGCCGGCTCGGCATGGAGCCGGCCGCGGCTCGTTTCCGGGTCGCACGCATAAAGGGCGCGGGACGTCGCAGCTTCCATCGCATTACACTCTGTCGACGGCAATTGTTCGACTTTGGCCAATTGATTTTAACTCGCAACGCACATAACTATCGCGTTGGTAGCGTTGCAATCGGCGTATTTCCACAGCGGAATCGATGTTCCGGAGACGAGAATGGCTGCCAACGTCAGCGTGACCGAACGGGCGGCGCAAAAAATCGGCGAAATCCTCGGGCGGGAGCCCGCCGGCACCATGCTGCGCGTTTCCGTCGAGGGCGGCGGCTGCTCCGGATTCCAGTACAAATTCGACACCGAGCGCAGCCGCGCCGACGACGACATCGTGATCGAAAGAAGCGGCGCGACCGTGCTGATCGACCCCGTCTCGCTCAATTACATGGCCGGCTCGGAGATCGATTTCGTCGACGATTTGATCGGCTCGTCGTTTAAGGTCAATAATCCGAAGGCGACCGCGTCGTGCGGTTGCGGCACCAGCTTTTCGCTTTGATATTCGCAGTGATTAGGTAGCCCTCCATTACGTCATGGCCGGGCTTGTCCCGGCCATCCACGTCTTTAAGTCGTGAGGCGCTTCAAGTAAGACGTGGATGCCCGCGACGAGCGCGGGCATGACGAGTTGGAGCCCGTGCGGATAGCGACCTGGAACGTCAATTCGATCAAGCAGCGCGTCGATTCCGCGCTCACCTGGCTTGCCGAGCGCAAGCCCGACATCGTCTGCCTGCAAGAAACCAAATGCGTCGACGATGCCTTCCCGCGCGAGCCGTTCGAGGCGCTCGGCTACAATCTCGCCGTCCACGGGCAAAAGACGTTCAACGGCGTCGCGCTATTGTCGAAATTCCCGTTCGATGAAGTCAAGAACGGCCTTCCCGGCGACGACCGGGACGACCATGCCCGCTTCATCGAAGGCGTAATCTCGACCGCGCGCGGCGCGCTGCGGGTCGCCAGCATCTATCTGCCCAACGGCAATCCGCCGGATACCGAAAAGTACACTTACAAAATCGGCTGGATGAAACGGCTTGCCGCTTACGCGCGCGAACGGCTGTTGCTGGAGGAGCCGCTCATCCTTGCCGGCGATTACAACGTCATCCCGACCGCCGCCGATGCCAAAAATCCGCAAGCCTGGACCGGCGATGCGCTGTTTTTGCCGCGCACGCGCGACGAATTCCGCGCGTTGGTCAATCTCGGGCTGACCGACGCCGTGCGCGCGACCAGCGACGATCCCGGCCTGTTCACGTTCTGGGACTACCAAGCCGGCGCCTGGCAGAAGAACAACGGCATCCGCATCGATCATCTGTTGCTGTCGCCTTTGGCCGCCGATCGGCTCAGCGACGCCGGCATCGACCGCCACGTGCGGACCTGGGAGAAACCGTCCGATCATGTGCCGGTGTGGATCGATCTGGCAATAGAGGCGAAGTAGCGATTTGCGCTATTCGCGCCGGCCCTTAAGCCAATCTTCCAAATAGACCAGCGCCAGGGCGCGTTCGTCGTCGCTGGCGCGGTGGAAGGCCTCGTCATAGAGCGGCTTGGCCCAGCTATCGTCGGAGCCGGCGCAGTCGCGGCCGAGCGCGAGCCACATCAGGCCGCGCGCGGCTTGCCGCGGCACGGCTTGGCCTTCGAACAGCATGTCGCCGAGCGCGATTTCGGCACGGCAATGACCCTTGGTCGCGGCCAGCTGGAACCAGCGTGCCGCCTGATGCGGATCGCTCGGCGTGTCGGTGAGATAAAGCCGGCCAAGCTCATACTGGGCGTCGGCGTCGCCGAAATAGCTGGCCGCATAGCTGAACATGTCGCGCGCCCGCGCCGGGTCCGCGGCGACTTTCGAGTTCGGGATGCCGTTAAGATAGTAATGCCCGAGCGCCACGAAGGCATTGGCGACGAACCGCGACTGCGGGGTGCCCGGCGCTTCGTCCGGATGGGTATTGGCGATCTCGCTGAAATAGTTGAAAGCGCGCAGATCGTCGCGCGGCACGCCGTCGCCGTCGGCGTACATGCGGCCGAGCTTCCATTGCGCCACCGGCTGGCCCTGCTCGGCCGCATATTGCAGCGCGGTCAAAGCATTCGTCTTTTCTCCGCCCTCCGGCGCGCGCGCACCGCCACGCAAGCCGTCGCTCGGCGACAGCGCCGCGGTCGCCGGAGAAGTTGTGCCGTCGAAGGCGAAAGCCGGCTCAGGCGCTAGGCCGCGGCCATGACCCGGGCCGAATCCCAGCGCCAGGCAAAGCCCGCCCACCAGGCCGACCGCCATGCCGCCCGTCGCGATACGAGCTACGCCGCTAGATATCCGCATAGCACGTCTTCTCGGCCGCTCCGCCCGGGTGGGTAATCGCGCCATAGCGCGCCGATCCCACCTGTTGAACGTACTTCCACAGATAGCCGGAGGCGTATTCTTCGGCTCTCGGCTTCCATTCCTTCGCCCGCCGATCGAGTTCGCTCTTGGTCAGATCAACGTCGAGCGTTCCCTTGTCGGCATCGAGTTTGATGATGTCGCCGTCGCGCAACAGCGCGATCGGCCCGCCCACGGCGGCTTCCGGACCGACATGGCCGACACAAAAACCGCGCGTCGCGCCGGAGAAGCGACCGTCGGTGATCAGCGCGACCTTGCCGCCCATGCCCTGGCCGTACAGCGCGGCGGTGGTCGACAGCATTTCGCGCATGCCGGGGCCGCCTTTGGGGCCCTCGTAACGGATGACCAGCACGTCGCCTTCCTTGTACTTTTTGTTCTTGACCGCCTCGAAGCAGGCCTCCTCGCCGTCGAAGCAGCGCGCCGGGCCGGAGAAGCGCAGGCCCGCCATTCCGGCGACCTTCACCAGCGCGCCATCGGGGGCGAGATTGCCTTTGAGGCCGACGACGCCGCCGGTCGGCAGAATCGGCTTGTCGGCCGGATGCACAACATCTTGCTCGTCGTTCCACTTCACCGATTTCAGGTTCTCGGCCATGGTGCGGCCGGTCACGGTGAGGCAGTCGCCATGGAGGAAGCCGTGGTCGAGCAGCGTCTTAAGGAGAAGCGGAATGCCGCCGGCCTCGAACATGTCTTTGGCGACGTAACGGCCGGACGGTTTCAAATCCGCGATATAGGGCGTCTTTTTCAAAACTTCGGCGACATCGAACAGATCGAACTTGATGCCGCATTCGTTGGCGATGGCCGGCAGATGCAGGGCGGCATTGGTCGAGCCGCCGGTCGCCGCGACGACGGCCGCCGCATTCTCCAGCGCCTTGCGCGTGACGATGTCGCGCGGACGGATGTTCCTGGCGATCAGATCCATGATCATCTCGCCGGACAGCATGCAGAATTTGTCGCGAATCTGGTACGGCGCCGGAGCCCCAGCGGAATACGGCAGGGCAAGACCAATGGCCTCCGACACCGTCGCCATGGTGTTGGCGGTGAATTGCGCGCCGCAGGCGCCGGCCGAGGGGCAGGCGTTCTGTTCCAGCGTCTCGAGATCGGTATCGGACATCGCGCCGATCGAGTGTCGCCCGACCGCCTCATAAACGTCCTGGATGGTGACCGGCTTGCCTTTGAAAGTGCCGGGCAAAATCGCGCCGCCATAGATGAAGATCGATGGCACGTTGAGCCGGCACATGGCCATCATCATGCCCGGCTGCGACTTGTCGCAGCCGGCCACCCCGATCAGCGCGTCATAGGCGTGGCCGCGCACCGTCAATTCCACCGAATCGGCGATGACTTCACGCGATGGCAAAGAAGACTTCATGCCGGCATGGCCCATGGCGATGCCGTCGGTCACGGTGATGGTGCAGAACTCGCGCGGCGTCGCGCCCACGGCGGCGACCCCGAGCTTTACCGCCTGGGCCTGGCGCATCAGCGCGATATTGCAGGGCGCCGCCTCGTTCCAGCAGGTGGCGACGCCGACGAAGGGCTGATGGATCTGCTCGCGCGTCAGCCCCATCGCGTAATAGAACGCGCGGTGCGGCGCCCGGTCGGGTCCTTCGGTCGCGTGCCGGCTCGGCAGCCGCGATTTCAGATTGGTCTTGGCGTCCATCGAACTTCAGCGGGCCCAAACTTTAAGCCCCTTCGCCCCTTTGCTCCGGTCCGAACGCCGCGCGCTACAGACCGAAAGTACGCAACGACTCTAAATCCGCTCGCGGACCAGCCGTGCCCATCGATGTCGAGAAATCCTATGGCCAAAAAGCGGCGTTTGCCGTGGGTGCAGTGCGGTAGGATGAAATGTTCCGGCGCTGTGTCCCGGGAGCCACAGATGCACCGGCCTTCGACGCATGCAGTTAACCCGGGATTTACCTAAGCGGCGGGGCTGCGACGATGGACCAGAGGCTAAGCAAATTGCCGAAGCGCCTTAACCGCAGCTTCTTTAACCGCAGCGTCCATGAGGTGGCGCCGGATTTGATCGGCGCGACGCTGCTCGTTAATGGCGTCGGCGGCCGCCTGGTCGAGGTCGAGGCCTACCACCATACCGACCCGGCCGCGCATAGCTTTCGCGGTCCGACCGACCGCAATGCGGTCATGTTTGGCCCGCCGGGCTACGTCTACGTCTACCGCTCCTACGGCATTCACTGGTGCATGAATTTCGTCTGCGAGCCGAAGGGTTCGGCCAGCGCCGTGCTCATCCGGGCCATCGAGCCCACAGCCGGCCTTCCAGTTATGCGCCGGCGGCGGGGCGTAGCCGCCAAGCGGCTGCTTTGCGCCGGCCCCGGGCGGGTCTGCGAGGCGCTGGGCGTCACCGCACGGCACAACGGCTTACCGCTCGACGCGCCGCCGTTCGAACTGCTTGCGCGTGAGCGTGAGGTGGAAGTCGTCGCCGGGCCGCGAATAGGGATTACCAAGGCGGCCGATAAGCTGTGGCGTTATGGCGAGAAAGGCTCGCGTTACCTCAGTAAGCCTTTTACGCGGCAAGTCTGAACGCCGGATCGAAGCCCAATTCCTTACGAGCCTTCTCGATCGAGACCGTGCCGTCGTCGTCAGCGATATTGTAGATGCCCGGGGCGCCGGTCACCGACAGCAGCGCTGCCTTGGCGGCGGCATCGATGTGCAGCGACGGCTTGCGCACCGCAGTTTCGGTCCAAGTCCCCGGGCCATAAAACAGGCCGTAGCGCAGCACGACCGCTTCCATCCCGGAATTGAGCACCTGCTGCTCCATGTCCGCCGCGGCGCGGACCGTCACCACGCGCGGGCCGTCGGCGACGTTGAGCGGATCGGACTCGACGTGGGGCTCTTTGCCGGGTGCATAGGCAAAAGCGACGCTCTGCACGATGAAGCGCCGGGCGCCGCCCGCCTTTGCGGCGGCCACCAGATTCCGCGTGCCTTCGGTACGGATGCGCGCATTGCGCGGATATTGGGCGGCGAGCTCGCGCTCGTCGAACACGCGCGGCAGATCGGTCAGTTGATGGATGACGATTTCCGGCCGCGCCTGCGTCACGACGCGCTTGAGCGCCTCAGCGTCGAACACGTCGACGACGACGGCGTGAACGCCCGCGGCTTCCAGCACGCGCGCGGTCTTTGGCGTGCGCGTCATGCCGGTGACGTCATGGCCGGCCGCGCGCAAAAGCGGCGTCAACCGTCGTCCGATGGCGCCGCTCGCGCCAGCGAGAAAGATTCTCATGTCCTTAGGCCGCGCCTTTAAGCCGCTCCAGCGCCTCAGCGATCTTGGCCTTGCGCATCGCGGCCTCCTCGCGCTTTTCTTTTTCTTCTTCGACCACTTCCTCCGGCGCGCGCGCGACGAAATTGGGGTTGCCGAGTTTTTGGTCGACGCGGGCGATGTCGGCGTCGCACTTCGCCATTTCCTTCGCCAGCCGCGCGCGCTCGGCGGCCAGATCGATCACACCGGCGAGCGGCAGCGCCGCGACCTCGCCGCGCACGACCAGCTGCACTGCGCCAGGCGGATACGTTGGCTGCCTGGTCACCTCAGAAATTCGAGCCATCCTCATAATGAACTCCGACCAGCGCTGCGTCCTGTCCCAAACAGGGTCACCCACTCTCACCATGACGAGCGGCAGCGGCGCGTTGACGTTCATTTCCGCGCGCACGGAGCGAATGGAAGTAATAAGGTCGATAACCCAGCCAATCTCAGCTTCCGCTTTTGGGTCGACAATGCCTTCGAGTGAGGGCCATTCACTGAGAGCAAGCAGGACACCGCGCTTTGGAGCGGCCGTCACCGTCCACAATTCCTCCGTCACAAACGGCATGAATGGGTGCATCAGCTTTAGGATTTCGTCGCGCGCCCATGCGAGCATGGCTCGCGTCTCGTCCTTCGCAGCACCGTCCGGACCGGTGAGTAACGGCTTCGCCAGCTCGAGATACCAATCGCAATAGATATTCCAGACGAAACGATAGATTGCGCCCGCCGCATCGTTGAACTTGTAAGCCTCGATCGCTTCGGTGACTTCGGCCGCAGTCTTGGCCGTCTCATGGGCGATCCAGCGATTTAAAGTTTCTGTCGCCTTACGCGGATCGAAACCTTCGACCGTCGCGCAACCGTTGATCTCAGCGAAGCGCGCGGCGTTCCACAGCTTGGTTGCGAAATTGCGGTAACCCTCGACGCGCTGCGCGGAGAGCTTGATGTCGCGGCCCTGCGCCGCCATGGCGGCGAGTGTGAAGCGCAGGGCGTCGGCGCCGTATTCGTCGATCATTTGCAAGGGATCGATGACGTTGCCCTTCGACTTCGACATTTTGGCGCCTGAGGCGTCGCGCACCAAGGCGTGGATATAGACGTCATGGAACGGCGCTTCTTTCATAAAATGCAGCCCCATCATCATCATCCGCGCCACCCAGAAGAAGATGATGTCGAAGCCGGTGACGAGCGTTGAGGTCGGATAGAAGCGTTTCAATTCCGGCGTCTCATCCGGCCAGCCGAGCGTCGAGAACGGCCACAGCGCCGAAGAGAACCAGGTATCGAGCACGTCTTCGTCGCGCCAGATGGGCATCCATGGTTGGCCCGCCTTTTCATCTTCGATTACTTTGGCAATTATCTGCGCCAGTTCGTCTCCTGAGGGCGCAGACGGCAGTAAACGAATATCAAACCGTCCATACTTCACTCTGGCTAATTGAGTCGCTTCATCAACTGCTGTCGCGACAAATATTTCAGGCTCGTCGAGCATCGTCTGAATACTGTCGCCGTGAGCGACCCCGGGGCCATACCAGGCAGGAATTTGATGACCCCACCAGATTTGCCGGGAAATGCACCAGGGCTGGATGTTTTCCATCCAGTTGAAGAAAGTTGCTTCCCATTGCGCGGGCACGAACACGGTCTTGCGCTCGCGCACCGCCGCAATCGCCGGCTGCGCCAAGGTCTTGGCGTCGACGTACCATTGGTCGGTGAGGAACGGTTCGAGCACGGCACCGGAGCGATCGCCGTGCGAAACAACGTGCGAGGTAGATTCGATTTTCTCGATCAAGCCTCGAAACTCAAGCGTATCGACAATTATTTTGCGAGCTTTCTCGCGAGACTGACCTTCTAGCGCATCCACAACAACCAGTTCGGGATGCGCGCCCTGTAGAAACGCTGCGTTGCCTTTCAGCGTCACATGCGCTTCTGGATCGAAGACGTTTATTAACCGCAGTCCGTGCCGCTTGCCGATCTCGAAATCGTTGAAGTCGTGCGCCGGCGTGATCTTGACCGCGCCCGAGCCTTTTTCCGGATCGGCGTATTCGTCGGCGATGATCGGAATGCGGCGGCCGACCAGCGGCAGGATCGCGGTCTTGCCGATCAAATGCTTCAGCCGCGCATTCTCCGGATGCACCGCGACCGCGACGTCGCCGAGCATGGTCTCGGGCCGCGTCGTCGCCACGACGATGAACTCGTCGCTGCCTTCGATCGGATATTTGATGTGCCAGAGTTGGCCCTTGGTCTCGACCTGCTGCACTTCGAGGTCGGAGATGGCGGTCTTGAGCTTGGGGTCCCAATTGACCAGCCGCTTGTCCTTGTAGATGAGGCCTTCGCGGTAGAGCGCGACGAACACTTTCAGCACCGCGCGCGACAAACCTTCGTCCATGGTGAAGCGCTCGCGCGACCAGTCGCAGGAGGCGCCGAGCCGCTTCAATTGGCTCGTGATGGTGTCGCCGGATTCCGCCTTCCATTCCCAGACGCGCTTGACGAAGGCTTCGCGGCCCAATTCGCGGCTTGATGGCGCCCCGCGCTCTGCGAGCTGCCGCTCGACCACGGCCTGGGTGGCGATGCCGGCGTGATCGGTTCCGGGTTGCCACAGCACGTCACGCCCGCGCATGCGCTCGAAGCGGCAAAGAATGTCCTGCAGCGTATTGTTGAGCGCATGCCCCATATGCAGCGAGCCGGTGACGTTCGGCGGCGGAATGACGATGCAATAAGGCTCCGCCTTGGCGCGCTCCGGCCGGCCGACGCGGAACGCCCCGGCCGCCTCCCAGGCCGCATAGATGCGGCCCTCGACCGCGCCCGGCTGGTATCTGTTTTCGATCATTGTCGTTTCGCTTCGGTGCGGGCTAAAAAGCCCGCCTCGCCTAGAGTGTCAACGTGCTGTATTCGCCGGCGATCGCCCCGCAACGACAAACTCCGATCCGTTCGATCGTGCTGGTTCCGGTCGCCGGCTTCGCCAACCAGGCCCAGGTGCGTGTGATGGACTCGCTCCAGCTCCAGGTTGCGGCCGACCTGCATACCACGGTCGGCGTCGCGGCCGCGCGTTGCGCAAGCCGATGCCACGCATTCGCGCGTGAGATTCTTGCCTGGCTGTATTAACGTCGCTCAATGAGGAGGCTTCAGCAATGACGCACTTCCAGCTCAGCCCGGAGCAGGCGAGTTTGCGTGAGCGGGCCCGCAAGCTCGCGCACGAACACATGGCGCCAAAAGCAGCCGAAATCGACCGGACCGAGGCGTATCCGTGGGATCACGTCGCCCGGCTGCGCGAGGCCGGCTTTGTCGGCATGACAATCCCCCCCGAGCTCGGCGGACAGGGCCGCTCCTATCTCGATGCCATCCTCGTCATCGACGAGATGGCGCAGTGCTGCGGCCCTTCGGCGCGCATCGTGGTCGAAACCAACATGGGCGCGATCGGCGCCATACTCGCATACGGCACGCCGGCACAGCGGAAGCTTACCGCCGAACTCGTACTTTCCGGCGACAAGCCGGCAATCTGCATCACCGAGCCGAATGCGGGAAGTGCGGCGAGCGAAATGACGACGCGCGCCGACAAGCACGGCGACAGATACGTCATCAACGGCAAAAAGCATTGGATCACGGGGGGCGGGGTGTCGCGCCTGCATCTGATCTTCGCCCGCGTGTTCGACGACAACGGCCGCGAACAGGGCATCGGTGGGTTCATCGCGGTGCGCGATCCGAAGCGGAACACGCCGAAGGGCCTGATCATCGGCAAGCGCGAGCCGGCCATGGGCCTGCGCGGCATTCCGGAAACCGAGATCATCTTCGACAATCTCGAAGTGTCGTCCGACATGCTGGTCAACCCGCCGCGCGGGCTGCGTCACGGCTTCGGCGATCTCATGGATGCCTACAACGGCCAGCGCGTCGGCGCGGCCGCCGTGGCACTGGGCTTGGCGCAGGGCGCCTACGAGCATGCGCTCGCGTTTGCCCAGAAGCGGGAGCAGTTCGGCCGTCCGATTGCCGAGTTTCAGGCCATCCAGTTCCTGCTGGCCGACATGAGCATCCAGCTCGACGCCGCCCGCGCGCTGATCTGGCGCGCCGCAGCAAGCGCCGGTCCGAGCGGCTTTCCCGACGCGCTCTACGCCGCCCAAGCCAAAATCTTCGCTTCCGAAATGGCCATCAAAGTCACCAACGACGCGTTGCAAATTTGGGGCGCTGCCGGCTATTCGCGCGACAACCCGATGGAACGCTACATGCGCGACGCGCGCATGTTCGCAATAGCCGGCGGCACGGCGCAGATTTTGCGCACGGTCGTTGCCTCCCGCCTGTTGGGCCGTCGGCTGCCGCAGACCCGCGAGGGCTATATGCGAATTGCCGCGGAGCGGGCTGCCGAATGATCAGGGCGCGCAGATCAAGACAACAGGCTTTGGAGCATTGCGGACGTCCATAAACTGACGGGGAAGGTTCGTCACCTTCCCCGTTGCACAAACATAGCTCCCAAGGCCTACACCTTAACCAGCGGCACCTTGGGGACGGTGCCGCGACGCGGCGGGGTGTCGCCCCCGCCGGGACCACCCGAACCCGATCCGGGCTTGCGCCGCGGCGCGGACCGCCGCTTGGCCTTGGCGCGGCGCGGTTCGGGCAGCTTTTCCGCGCGCGGCTTTACCGGACCGTCCGGGTAATCGAAGCCGATCTTGCTGTTGCCGGCCTCGTCGGTGATGACGATGACCCGCACGTGACCGCCCGCCTTCAGCCGGCCGAACAGCACTTCTTCGGCGAGCTGTTTCTTGATGTGCTCCTGGATCACCCGCGCCATCGGCCGGGCGCCCATAAGCTCGTCGTAGCCGTTGGCGATCAGCCATTTGGTCGCTTCGTCGGTCAGCTCGATGGTGACATCGCGGTCGGCGAGCTGCGCCTCGAGCTGCAGCACGAACTTCTCAACCACCATGGCGATGATTTCGGGCGACAGATGCGCAAAGGTGATGATCGCGTCGAGCCGATTGCGGAATTCCGGCGCGAACATCCGCGTGATCGCCTCCATGTCGTCGCCCTCGCGCTTCGAACGCGTGAAGCCGAAGGCGGCCCGCGCCATATCGGAGGCGCCGGCGTTGGTGGTCATGATCAGGATCACGTTGCGGAAGTCGACCTGCTTGCCGTTATGATCGGTCAGCTTGCCGTGATCCATGATTTGCAGAAGCACGTTGAACAGATCCGGGTGTGCCTTCTCGATTTCGTCGAGCAGCAGTACGCAATGCGGATGCTGATCGACGCCGTCGGTGAGCAGCCCGCCCTGATCGAAGCCGACATAGCCGGGCGGCGCGCCGATCAGCCGCGATATCGTGTGCCGCTCCATATATTCCGACATGTCGAAGCGGATCAGCTCGACGCCGAGCGTGGCGGCAAGCTGTTTGGCGACTTCGGTCTTGCCGACGCCGGTCGGGCCGGAGAACAAGTAGCAGCCGATCGGCTTCTCGGGCTCGCGCAGGCCGGCGCGGGCGAGCTTGATCGAGGCCGCAAGCGCCTCGATAGCCTTATCCTGGCCGTACACCACGCGTTTGAGCGTCTCCCGGAGATTTTGGAGAACCTCGGCATCGTCCTTCGACACCGCCTTCGGCGGTATGCGGGCCATGGTGGCGATCGTGGTCTCGATTTCCTTCAGCCCGATCGTTCGCTTGCGCCTGCTTTCCGGCAGCAGCATCTGCGCGGCGCCCGACTCGTCGATGACGTCGATCGCCTTGTCGGGCAGCTTGCGGTCGTGGATGTAACGCGACGACAGCTCGACCGCCGCCTTGATGGCTTCGGTGGTGTATTTGAGCTTGTGATAATCCTCGAAATAGGGTTTGAGCCCTTTGAGGATTTCGATGGCGTCCGGGATCGTCGGCTCGTTGACGTCGATCTTCTGGAAGCGGCGCACCAGCGCCCGATCCTTCTCGAAATACTGCCGATATTCCTTGTAGGTCGTGGAACCGATGCAGCGCACCGTGCCGGACGCCAATGCCGGCTTCAGCAAGTTCGACGCATCCATCGCGCCGCCGGAGGTCGCGCCGGCGCCGATCACGGTATGGATTTCGTCGATAAACAAGATGGCGCCGGAATAGGCCTCGAGCTCCTTGATGACCTGCTTGAGCCGCTCCTCGAAATCGCCGCGATAGCGCGTGCCGGCCAGCAGCGTGCCCATGTCGAGCGCGAACACGGTGGCGTTGCGCAGCACGTCGGGCACCTCGCCGTGCACGATGCGGCGCGCCAGGCCTTCGGCAATCGCGGTCTTGCCGACGCCGGCCTCGCCGACGAACAGCGGATTGTTCTTCTGCCGCCGGCACAGCACCTGGATGGTGCGACTGATCTCGGCCTCGCGGCCGATCAGCGGGTCGATCTTGCCTTCCCGTGCTTTCTTGTTGAGGTTGACGCAATAGGCATCGAGCGCGTCGCCCTTCTTTTTCGGCTCGTCGCCGGACTTAGTGTCGGTGTCCTCCTCGGCGCCGCGCACCGGGCGCGCCTCCGACATGCCCGGCCGCTTGGCGATGCCGTGGCTGATGTAATTGACCGCGTCGTAACGCGTCATGTCCTGCTCTTGCAGGAAATAGGCGGCGTGGCTCTCGCGCTCGGCGAAAATGGCGACGAGTACGTTTGCACCCGTTACCTCTTCGCGACCCGACGACTGCACGTGGATGACGGCGCGCTGAATGACACGCTGAAAGCCGGCCGTGGGCTTGGAATCCTCGGCCCCGTCGGTGACCAGGTTGTCCAGTTCGGATTCCAGGTAGGCGATGAGACTGCGGCGCAGCTTTTCCAAATCGACGTTGCACGCGCGCATGACCGCCGCCGCGTCCTGATCCTCGATCAGCGCCAGCAGCAGGTGCTCCAGCGTCGCATATTCGTGGTGGCGCTCGTTGGCGAGCGCCAGCGCCCGATGGAGCGACTGTTCGAGGCTACGCGAGAACGTGGGCATTTCGATTGCTCGTCATTTGTATTGGAAGCTTCCCCCTGGAATCACTTCTTCTCCATTATGCACTGCAAAGGATGCTGATGTTTGCGGGCAAAGTCCATAACCTGCGTCACTTTTGTTTCCGCCACCTCGTAGGTGAAGATACCGCATTCGCCGATGCCATGCTGATGCACATGCATCATGATCCGGTGCGCCGTCTCGTGGTCCTTGTTGAAGAACCGCTCGAGGACGTGGACCACGAACTCCATCGGCGTGTAGTCGTCGTTGAGCAGCAGAACGCGATAGAGGTTCGGCCGCTTGGTCTGCGGCTTGGTCTTGGTGATGACCGCAGTGCCGGGTCCGCCGTCGGCTTTGCGCTTGCGATCGTCGTCGGCCAGGCGGGCCGGCAGCACAGTGATGGTAACGTCAATCGGCGGCATTGGTTCGTTGACTTCCGGAGTTGCAATCGGCGCCATCGACCGCCGGCGTAAGCCCGCCGCACGGCCGTTGGCCTCGGGATTCCCGACACAGCATAACAAAGTTAGCGCGGTTTGCGTGCCAGATCGAGAGCGCGGCGCCGACGCGCATAGCCCCGCCGATGCCGCCGCGTTTTCCGTCAAATCCGCGGGGCCTTACGGCGCTGAAAAGGGCGTCAGATATGGCGGTCGCCGCGGACCGGGGGATCGCAGCCAAATTGCCAATGATTCGCGACATAGCCCTCGCCGCAGCCACGAGCGCCATGACGGGACGGATTGGTGCCGACCGCCGACTCGGCTATTTATCGCGCGGTGCGACAGGAGGTGACCATGGTCGACCTCACACGGCGGTCGAGACTAGTGCGTGAATTGGAGCAGGAGTTTGTTCCGGATTACGACGCCCAGAACATGCCGGCGGTCGACAAACGCGCCGCCTATGCGCTCGAACACATTGCCTTCCGCGTCGGGCGGATCGAGCAAATTCTTGCCCGGCTCGCCACCGCGATCGAGTCCGCCGTCGCCAAGCGGTAACGCCTGGCGCAATCCCGCGCGATTCGCGCGCGCCTTATTTCATTGCCGAAGCCTTGGCGAGCGCGCTCTCGAACGGCTTGTAGGCTTCCTTGGCGAGATCGGCGTACAGCTCGCCGAGCTTGGTCGCTTCGGCGACGAAGTCCTCGTAGGAGGATTTCAGATATTCGCCCTGCACTTCCATCGCCTTTTCCACGGTCTTGGCACCCATGAGGCGCTCCCACGCGGCGGCGGAGTCCTCAATCGACTTCTTCGAGTAGTCCACGACCTCGACCGCTATGGCCTGCGCGTTTTTATTCCACACGCCGAGCGATTTCAGCGCCGTTTCCATGCTGTCCTTGCCAAAATTCTGCATCTCTTCTTCGGTTGTCATGATGGTTTCCTCTAGGCGGCGCGAACGGCCGTTGCGCGATGGGATACCCCGCTTTGGCCGATCGCCTTGAAATGGCCATTTGCGGCAGTAATGATTAAACATAGTGCAGTGCACAAAAAACTGCAACGGGTGCCGGCAAAACGCACAAAATGACGGCGCAGCGGGGACTTAACGCTTTCGCAACGGCGTTCACTTAACGTGCTTGACCGTGTTGTACGGGTGACGACCGAGTTGGGG
This sequence comes from uncultured Alphaproteobacteria bacterium, assembly GCA_963823225.1. Classification (GTDB taxonomy): domain Bacteria; phylum Pseudomonadota; class Alphaproteobacteria; order Rhizobiales; family Xanthobacteraceae; genus BOG-931. The sequence goes on from CAWGKM010000003.1 coordinate 2,046,866, forward strand.
CAATGCCTTCTCATTGGAGTGGTCGAAGCCGGCCGCTATGCCGCTGAGGAAGCACATACCCAAATGGGCAAGCAGGGGCCGCCTTCCGGGAGCGAGGCGTGCATTCAGGGACGGGGTGCGTAATGGCATCGGTGAATTTCGGAGCCCGTCCCGGGCTTCGTTGTTGTCTCTTGGCGCTCGCCGCGATCGCAGCGGCCCTGACCGTCAGCAGCGATGTCGCCGTCGCGCGCCATCATCATCGCGTGCATAGGCATTACGTTCATGTTGGCCGCGCTCACCGTCATGGCCGCGCCGAAGCATATGACCCGCCGTTTTCCTCGATCGTGGTCGATGGCAATAGCGGCACGGTGCTGCAGGCGTCGAACCCCGATGCATTGCGGCATCCGGCTTCGCTCACCAAGGTCATGACGCTCTATCTGCTGTTCGAGCGGCTCGACGCCGGCAAGATCAAGCTCGACACGCCGCTCAAGGTTTCCGAACACGCCGCCGAGCAGGACCCGACCAAGCTCGAGCTTAAGCCCGGCCAATCCATCACGGTCGAGGATGCGATCAAAGGCATCGTCACGAAATCGGCGAACGACGCCGCCGTTGCCATCGCCGAAAATCTTGCCGGCGATGAGGACGCGTTCGCCAAGCTGATGACGCAAAAAGCCCACGCTCTGGGAATGACCCACACGACCTACGTCAATGCCTCCGGCCTGCCGGACGACGATCAGATCACGACCGCGCGCGACCAGGCGCTGCTGGGGCGCGCAATTCAGGACAGCTTCCCACGCTATTACAAGTATTTCTCCATCGAATCCTTCGTCTATCACGGCGAGGAGATCCGCAATCACGATCGCCTGCTTCGATCCGTCGAGGGGGTCGACGGCATCAAGACCGGCTTCACGCACGCGTCCGGCTTCAATCTGCTCACCTCGGTTCATCGTGACGGGCGTTATCTCGTCGCCGTCGTCATCGGCGGGCCTTCGGCGTCCGACCGCGATGACCGCATGCGCGAGTTGATCAGCGATCACATCAAGGAAGCCGCGCTGCGTCGGACCGCGCCCATGATTGCAGACAGGTCGGAATACGGGGACAATGCGCAGCCGGTCGCGTTCGCCAAATCTCCCATGATATCCGCGCCGATGGCGTCACATGCCGATCCGGCGGCGACGGCAACCGTCGATGCTCACGCGGCGTCGACCGCCAACGATCCGATCCGACCGGTTTTGGTGAGAACCATCTCCTATCGAACTGTGCCGGTGCAAACGGCGTCGCTGACGCCCATGCCGATGCTGGTAGCAGCCGCGACCCCTGCTCCCCAGCCAGCTCCGTCCCAAGCGAGTGTCGGCCCGCCGCCCGCGGCGGCGGCGCTGCAGCAGCGGCAGGCCGTGATGGCATCCGCCGCGCCCGCCGTGGATGTGAAAGCCAGTGCGCCGCAGGCGGAAGTCGCCATGCCCGAGCCTGCGAAAGCCAACGCTGTCGCCGCCGCGCCGGCCGGACCCGCCGAAGCCGAGCCTGAGCCGGCTATGCCCGAACGGCCCGAGTTCGCCGAGGTTCAACCGTCGAAGATTGAATCCGCCATCCCTTCGGCGCCGGTCCATGCGCATGGCGGATGGCTCATTCAAATCGGAGCCTTCGACGACGAGGATCAGGCCAAGCAACACCTGACCGACGCGCAGAGCAAAGTGCGCGCTGCGCTCGCCGCGAAGGATCCATTCACCGAACGCATCCAAAAGGGCGATAAGTCGCTCTACCGCGCCCGGTTCGCCGGTTTCGACAAGGCGACCGCCGAAGCCGCTTGCCGACAGCTCAAGCGCAGCGACTTCGAATGCATGGCGCTGAAGGATTAAGACCCCGGCAAAACGGGGCGCAATTCGGGACTGCCAGGGACGTCAGAGACGGACGGGAGGCCACGCGAGGTTGGTACGGAGTACCTCAGCGATGGCGGCGAAGAAGCACGTCCTTGGCCTCATTGACGCGGGCCGCAAGATACGTCGTCCCCCCTTGGTCGGGATGCAGTTTCTTCATGAGGGACCGGTGGGCGCGAGTGATGTCTTGCGCGCCGGCCCCGGGTTGAATGCCAAGGATCTGATAAGCCTCCTCTTCAGTCATTTTGCCGCCGGACGCCGGTCGCTGCGTCCCGCTCCCCGCTGCCGCGTCACCCTGCGCGTGCTCACGCCAGCCGGGCTGCCTGCGGTCAAGATAAGCTGCAAGTAGTTCGCGGCTGTCGCCGTCGATTTCGCTGAACAGATTGATGAGCGTCGCTTGGTCGAGTTGATCGAGCGCGGCGCCCGCCAGCCGTCCCGCCACGATGCGGCCATGCATGGCGCCGCTATCGTGGTCGAGCTCCATTTCGAGGAAAGCCGTGCGCACGCGCGAGGTCTGGCCCGTGCTTTTCTGCGTGCGCGCGCCGAACGTCGCTGGCCACAGCGAAACCCAGCCCAGCAGGCCGAGGCCGAAGGCGCCGACCGGTATCGCAACCCCGATTTCACCCCGGAACAGCAGAAACACGGCAAAGATCAGTGCCGCGCCGCCGCCAATGACGCGCAACACGCGCGCGGCCTGTTTGGGATCGGCCTTGGAGAAGGAATTGACGGCCCACAGCAGTAGGACAAGAACAACGACGCCGAGGAGGATCTCGGGCATGGCTATTTCAGCTGCTCGAGCAGCTTGACCGCGCCGGTCGACTGCCGCGCTTTAAGATCGACGAGCGCCTTCATGCCGCCGGCGGCATAGGCCGCCGCCGCGCGCAACAATTCCCCCAGTTCGTGTGCGGCGCCCGGCGCGAAGCGGCAAAAGGCGCCACCCGTCAGACGAGCGATCTCGCGGAACGCCTGCTCGCACACCGGATCGTAGCCCTCCTGGAACATGAATGCCTTGACGTTGCGCAGGCCAAGCTCGCCGGCACCGGCGCACAAAACGTCGAGCGATTCCTCCATTGCATCGCCGATGAAGACCAAGACGGCCACCTTCCGGCGGTCGTTTTCCCGGCGCGCATGGTTGAGGACTTTGCCGATCTGGGTATGGCCGCCGCGGCAATCGATGCGCGACATCAGCGCGCCGAGCCGCTGCGGTTCGCCGACCCAGGGTGACGCACGGCATTCCGCAAGCCCGCGATAATAAACAAGCTGGACGTCGAGACCGCCGACGGTACCGGCTTCACGGAACATATCGGCCTGCAGCCGGCAGGCGGTGTCCCAAGTCGGCTGCCGGCTCATCGTCGCATCAAGCGCAAAAATGAGCCGGCCGCGTTGGCCGGGTTCAACCGCGGGGCCAAGCGCTTTGACGCGATCAAGGAAGACCTCGATCTCGGCACGCGCCGACCCCGCCGGAGCCTCGCTTGGCGCCGGCATTGGATTACCGGCTGAAGTCGGCGGGCGGGCGGACCGGTCTTTGCTCATCGAGGGGACCCAAATCTTGCGCTTGATCTTTTCCGAAAACCGGTGACCGCCCCGGATCGAGTCCGGGGCAGGCTTTTTCGGGATCACGCGCGAAGGCCAGGCCATAAGGTGGCGCGCTCCGGCAACACGCGCAATGGCCGCCGATGCCGTCTTTAGTCCGCGAGCAGATCGTGGGTTTCGAGCGGCTTTCCGGCGGCGGCAACCCATTCGGCCCGCGCCGCGGCGCGACGCTTGCCGCGTTCGTCGATCGGCAATCGCAGCGCGTCGATCAGGATTTTCACCTCGTCGCGGGCGGTCACGTGCGAAGCGCCGGGCCGCGCGCCGAGCGTTTCCTCGCTGAGATCGTCGAGGGCGGTCAGACCGCGGGGGAAGAATTCGCGATAGACGACGCGCTCGGCAAAGCCATCGATGGCGCGAAAGCCGAGCTGCTTGGCGAGCTCCTCGACCCCTTCCCCGACCAGGCGTTTGTTGCGCGAGCTGAGCGTCGAAAGGCGATTGCGTACGACGATCCAGTCGGTGAGACCTCCGTCGACCAGCCGGCGCTGGCGGCGGGCCTCGCGAACCATCTCGGCATAGTGGCTGACGCCCGCCACTTCGAACGTGTTTTGATCGATCGTGCCGAGCACGTCAAAATCCACGAAGCTATCGTTTAACGGAGTGATTAGCGTATCCGCCATCGAATGGGCGAGCCGCATCAAATATGAATCGGAGCCCGGCGTATCGACGACGACGAAGTCGTGGCTTTGCTCGACCGCGCTCACTGCTTCGGCAAAGGCGGCAAATTCCTGGGCTTCGATTTCATCGAGCCGCACGCCGAATCCGCGGGCAACGCAATAATGGGCGGGAACCTCCAGCTTGATGCCGGAACGCTGGACCCATTCGCGTCGATTCTCGATGTAATGGGTAAAGCTCTTCTGGCGGGAATCCAGGTCGATCGTGGCGACGCGCTGGCCGGCCTGCAGCAGCGCGACGGCGATATGCATGGCCGTAGTCGACTTGCCGGAGCCGCCTTTTTCGTTACCAAGGACGATGACATGCGCCGAGAACGGCCTGCCGACATCCGCCTGCATCAACATGGATACGCAACCCTTGCGTTGCCATCACTTCTCCGAGTTGCAACGCGCCCGGTCAAGATACAGCATCGCCTTCGATAAGTTAATCATTAACCACGTGGTGATCGACGAAATGGCACCCGGTGTGGTCGCCGTGCAACGATGAAGACGAAATCCCGAACATCGAAGCGTCACCCGCGCATCATACGGACTTTGCCGAGGCTCCGGCGCGCGATTGCCGGGTTCCGCGCGAGGCGCGAGACGATCGCGCTCGTTCCGACCATGGGCGCCTTGCATGACGGCCATTTTTCGCTGGTGCGGATCGCGCAACGTCGCGCCGACCGGGTCATCGTCTCGATTTTCGTCAACCCGACCCAATTTGCGCCGAACGAAGACCTGACGACGTATCCGCGGACCCTTGCCGCCGATCTTGCCGCACTGGCTGAGCTTAAGACCGATCTGGTCTGGTCGCCGTCGGTGCAAACCATGTACCCGGAAGGCTTCGCGACAAGGATCGTGCCCGAAGGACCGGCCAAGGCCGGTCTTGAAGACGCCCACCGTCCGCACTTTTTTGCCGGCGTGGCGACCGTGGTCGCCAAGCTGTTGATCCAATGCGAGCCCGACATCGCGATGTTCGGCGAGAAGGACTACCAGCAGCTCAAAGTCGTCACCCGGCTCGCCCGCGATCTTGGGCTCGCGACCCGTATCGTCGGCGTGCCGATCATGCGCGAGGCGGACGGTCTCGCGCTGTCTTCGCGCAATCGCTACCTGTCGCCCGGCGAGCGCGCCGCGGCGCCGACGCTCTACCGCGTGCTCAAGGAATGCGCCGTACGGATCGCGGCCGGAGGCCCGATCGCCGCCGTGCTCGACCATGGCCGCGCCGCGATCACGCGTGCCGGCTTTGCCCTCGATTATCTGGAAGCGCGCCACGCCGAGACGCTGGCGCCGCTCGAGACGCTCAGCGCAGCCGCGGGCGAGCCGATCCGGCTGCTCGTCGCCGTGCGCATCGGCAAGATCCGGCTGATCGATAATCTTTCCGTGTAGATTGCCGAATTTGGCCGGCTGCTTTCATACCGGCCGCGACCTAGGTTTTGTTAAACGCCGAGTCGTGCGAAGCGGAATAGGGCGCTCACGCCGGTTCGAGATGCGGAATCTCCGGCCGTGCGCCCTGCGCCTTTGCCGTGATCGGCGGTTTCGGCAAACGCGCCGCGCCCTTTTCCATGACGAAGGTATGTTCGATCGAATACCACGGCGGTTTGACGTCGGGGGAGCCCGCGCACGCTTCCTCGTGCTTGACGTAATTGCCGATCAGGTGACGCGTGACGCCGAATTGCACGTCGGTTTCGATGTGCTCGTCTCGCGGATCGTAAATTTGCGAGATCAGCGTCTTGAACCCCGGCTTGTAAGCGAGGAAGTGCAGATGCGCGGGGCGCATATTGTGCCGTCCCGCGGCGCGCAAGAGCTCGCCCACCGGCCCGTCGATCGGGATCGGGTAACCGGCCGGCTTGACGCTGCGAAAACCGATGTGCCCGTTTTGTCGGTGATGAACTTGCCGCGCAGGTTCATATCGGCCTGGACCGGATCCTGGTTTTCGTAGAAGCCTTCGGTCGAGGAATGCCACACGTCGACCTCGGCGCCCTCGATCGGCTTGCTATCGGTGTCCTTAAACCACGCATCGACAAATAGCGCGGCGCCCGGCGTTGGCGAGCGCACGATGGAATCGCCGTTCTTGGTGCGCGGCGAGCCCATGCGCCAGAACGGACCGAGCAAGTTGGCGTCGGTCTCGGTCTGGCCGCGATTGCCGTTATTGAGAAGACAGATCAGCGTCGAGAAGCCGAGCGAGCCCGACATCAGCACGGCTTCGTTGTGGCTTTCATTGGTGTGCTTGCCGAGCGCGACGATATAGCCGATGGCGGCCTGAAATTCCTCCTCGGTCAACCTCACCTCGCGGGCAAAGCCGTGCAGGTGGCGAATGAGAGCGGATATGATCTCGCGCAAGCGCGGATTTTTTATCCGCTCGTACTCGCCGAGTACCGCCTGAGTGAGGTCCTTCTCGCTGCCAATAACCATTATCCGTGCTCCGCAAATTCCATTGCTACGCAACTCCATGCGGCGGATTTTACGTGATCGCATTCGGCCGCGCCATGCGCCAACCGCTCACATCAGGCCGAGTTCGCGCAGCTCCCGCCGCAGCGTCTCCGGCATGGCGGCGGCGCCTTTCACCACCCTATCGAGGTCGCGCGGCGCGTCCTTCGCCGCAAGGTAGCGCCAGCCTTGGAAGGCGCGGTAAGGCCGCGGCTCGACCAGAACCGTTTTGGGATCGAGCACGAGACCGCAGCGCCCGATGCCCTCCTTGTCGCGAAACGGCCGGACATCGCGAATGCGCTGCCGGCACATGACCTGGCCGCGGATCACCCAATACAGCGAGCCGCCGTCGATCAGCTCCGCCGCGCGCTTGGGCACCATGCGCGTCCTGTGGACGTGCTCGGGCTTCTCGCCGTTCTTGCGCTTGGCTTTAAGCTTTTCCTTGATCCAGTCCTCGAGGTCGCGGACCGAATCGCAGCCGACACAAAGCTTGATGAGATGAAGGGGCATCGTCCTACTTTATCGTTTCCCTGACCGGCTCTAGCACCATCACCGGCGCGCCTTCCACAACTTGGGCGCCGATACCCACAGCCACCTGCATCACGACCCCGGCAAACGGCGCGCGCAGCGTGTGCTCCATCTTCATCGCTTCGATAACGGCGAGGCGCTGGCCGGAGGCGACGCGATCGCCGACGCCGTGCGAGGAGCTCCAGCACCTTACCGTGCATCGGCGCCTTGACGACGCCGTCACCGGCGCCGGCCTCGCCCGTCGCCGTGGAATAATCCTCGATGCGGACGCGAGTTTGGCGGCCACCCCGCACTACATAGGCGTCCGCTCCGGCCTGGAACACCTTGCCGTCATTGGCGGGCGCTACGCCGGCGACGGCGACGCGCATGCCATCCTTGGCGTAGGTGACCGTAGCGTCGGCGCTCTCGCCATCGACGACGATGGCGATCACGATCGAGCGCACGCCGCCGAGCTGGAAACCGTCGCGCAACGCCCAAGGCGAAGCGTATTCCAAGGCGTCGTCCTCGGGCGGCGCAAGCTCGCTCGCGATGCCCGGCCTGAGCAAGTGCGCAACTCCGAGTGCCGCAGCCGCGTTGTCGCGGTCCTGCGGCACCGCGCCGAGCATTGCGAGATTGCGGTCGATGAAGCCGGTATCGACTTTACCGCGCTGGAACTCCTCGGCCCGGCACAGCTTGGCGAGAAAAGCCACATTGCCGCGCACACCCGCGACCACCGTGCGATCGAGCGCGGCAGCGAGCCGGTCGAGCGCCGCCGCGCGCGTCGGCGCGTGCGCGATAAGCTTGGCGATCATCGCATCGTAATAGGGCGTCACTTTGCCGCCCGCTTCGACGCCCGTGTCGACGCGGATATCGGCCGGCAGTTCCAGCGCCACGATCGTGCCGGTCGACGGCAAGAAGCCGTGTTCGGGGTCCTCGGCATAGACGCGTGCTTCGACGGCGTGGCCTTCGATCCGAATTTGGCTCTGCGCAAGCGGCAACTTTTCGCCGGCGGCGATGCGCAATTGCCACTCGACAAGATCAAGACCCGTGACCTCTTCCGTCACCGGATGCTCGACCTGGAGCCGGGTATTCATTTCGATGAACCAGAATGCGTCAGCCCGCAGCGCCCTGGTGCCATCGGCCACGAACTCGACCGTGCCGGCGCCGCTATAACCGACCGCCCTTGCCGCCTCGACCGCGGCGGCGCCGATTTGGGCGCGCAAATCCGCCGTCATGCCGGGCGCCGGCGCCTCCTCGATGACCTTCTGGTGGCGGCGCTGCAGCGAACAGTCGCGCTCGCCGAGGTGGAGAGCGTTGCCATGCTGGTCGGCGAAAACTTGGATTTCGATGTGCCGCGGCGAGGCGATATATTTCTCGATTAAGACGCGGCTTGAGCCGAACGCCGATTGGCTCTCGCGGATTGCGCCTTCGAGTGCGGCCTCGAAATCGGCGTGCTTGTCGACACGGCGCATGCCGCGGCCGCCGCCGCCCGCCGCCGGCTTGATCATCACCGGATAACCGATTTCGTAGGCTTTCTCCTTGAGGAACTTGGCGTCTTGCCGCTCGCCGTGATAGCCCGGCACGGTCGGAACGCGCGCCTGCTCCATCAGCATCTTGGCGCGGTCCTTAAGGCCCATTGCGCGGATGGCCGCCGCGGGCGGTCCGACGAAAGCAATACCGGCCTGTCCGCAGGCATCGGCAAAGTCGGCGTTTTCGGACAGAAAGCCGTAGCCCGGGTGAATGCATTCGGCGCCGGCTTTCTCTGCGGCCTCGATCAGTCGTTCGATGGAGAGATAGCTTTCGCGCGGCGCGGCGGCGCCGATGCAATAGGCCTCGTCGCACGACCGCACATGCAGGGCGTCCCGGTCCGCGGTCGAATAGACGGCGATCGTGCGCATGCCGAACCGCTTGGCGGTGCGGGCGATGCGGCAGGCGATTTCGCCGCGGTTGGCGACAAGGACGGACCGGAACATGGCGGGGCCACCAGATCGGCTAACGCGGACGCTTTCAACTCATTGCGCGCGCGCTGCTGCTCCACCGGCGCTCGCCTGCGGCTGCGTCGGGAATGGATTGAGCTGCACCGGTGCAGCCCCAGTAGGTGACGCCGCCGTCGCGGCGGGCTGGGGAGCCGCCGGCGTGGTCCCTGGCGTCCACACCGGATCGACCGGCGCCTCCGAAGCAGACGGAAAAGCGGCAGCTTGAGCGGGCGGATTGGCGGCCGGCTTGCGCGATCGCCGCGCCGACGATGCCTGTGCATCGTGCGCCGTCGGATCGCCGGCCACCGCCGCTGCAACGGCTGCCGCAGCCCGCGGCCCCGGCGGCTCGGGGTTCATAATGCTGACAGGCGGGATCGAAGCAGCCGTGGGAAAGTCGATATCGACCATAACTTTGCGCTGGCCCGGGGCACCCGGCTGGCCCGGCGCGGATGACGACGACGTGGCATCGGCGAGCGGAGTATCGGGCGACTGCGCCCAGGCGGCCAGATGGCGATCGAGATACCGGTCGAGCGTTTGACCGCTCAGATTGGCCCGCACGTGGCTCGGATCACGCAGCAGCGCCAGCGCCTTGCAATTATCGCTGGTACAGCCGTCGCGCGCGGCGAGCGTATGCGCGACAAATCCGAACCGATCCGCTTCCAGCGAACGGCGTAGCGGCAGCAAGGCGCTATCGATATTCGCACCGCCGCGCTTGATATAAACGGCCATATCGGCGAGCAGCGCTAGACGCGCCGCGGCGTAGGATGTGGCAGTCGCCACGATTGCAGGAGCGGCAAAGAGCGCCTTTTCGCACGCCGCCTCGACGTCTTCGCCCGCCAAGCCATTGAGGCAGGCAAGGGGCGATCCCGGGGCGAGACTCTGCGCAGTTAGTTCCGCCGCGCGCATTTCGAGATCGCGGCGCTCGGCGCTGCGGTCGCGAACCGACGCAGCATCAAGGAATGCCCAAGCCAGCGTCGCCCCAAGCACCGCGCCGAGAACGACGACGCTGACACGCGCCCCAATTCGCGTCCGGGTCCAATCGAACGCCAGCGCGCAAACCGAAACGAGCAGCGCTGCCGATCCGGCTGCGACCCACAGGCGTAGTGCCGAGTTTCCGATGTCGGGATCAACGCCGAACATCAACCACCCCAATGCAGGACAACTATGCCACTTGCCGAGGCGAGAGTATGGCGCAGCGGCGCCGGAGGCGCCAGCCGTGTGCAAGAATCGTCAGTGCTCGAGTTCGAGCTGGCTTTCCTTGGCGACGCGCTCGAAAGCCTCGCCGGGATTCTTGATCCGATATTGATAATCTTCGCCGTCGGACGGTAACAGCCTGACGACCTTGTAACTCCCGCTCGCGCCTGGGCGGCTGATCGGGCTCGACGTATAAAAGACGGTTTGACCGACGCGGAACCTGTGTGTCCGCAGCGCCGGGCTCAATGCCGTTACTTGCGCAACGGTCACGGCGGCCATTTCGACCGCGGTAATCTTTACGGCGCTGATCGGTCCCGGCTTTCTCGCCGACTGCCGCGTAGAGGTGGCCTTTCGCGCCGCCGCGGCACGCGTTGGCTCCTTGCGAGCCAGTGTACGCCGGCTCGCTTTGGGGCTCGCTTTGGCGGGCCGTTTCTTTTTCACTGAATGTTTGTTCACAGAGGGAACTATAGCATCCAATTTGACGCCGGCGCAAAAGATATAGTGCTGAAAAAGAGCGTTTGAACAGTCGCCAATGGCCTATGATTAAGGCCGAAAAAATATAATAATATCAATCATATAAGTAATTTCCCTGCGCCGGCCTAAAGGCTTGGCCGCGCTACCCCTGGCGCCGCCACCGCCCGTTCTCATCGGCCTGCCAATAACTCACCTCGCGACCGGCCGCTTTGGCCTCACCCCAGCGCATCCGCGCCGTCTCGAGCGCCTCCGGATCATTGCCATCGAACAGCAGCACAACGCGCTCATAGCCCGAGGCATCGCCGGAAAGCTTCGCTCCATCCACGAGGAAGCGCACCGTTGCCCCATTGGGGTTTTCCTCGTTGGCGGTCAACACGATAGGTTGCTCGGCCGCCTCCGCATCACGCCAAGTCCCGTGCGGCAGGAAGGATCTTCGCGCCAAGTCCACAAATGGGCGTCGAGCGCGTCGACGCGCTCATCCGACGACGCCTGCACCACGACGCGCCAGCCGCGTTCAAGCGACTTCTGGAGCAACGCCGGCAATACCTGTTCCGGGGTTTGACCTTTGAGCTGGTAGAAGAGAATCTCGGTCATTCGAGCGCCCTCACTGCTCGTAATAATCTTCGACGAGCCGGTTGAGGAGCCGCACGCCCCAGCCCGATCCCCAACTCGTGTTGATGTCGCTCTGCGGCGAGCCCATCCCGGTGCCGGCGATGTCGAGATGCGCCCACGGCGTCTTGCCGACGAAACGCTGCAGCAATTGCGCCGCGGTGATTGATCCGGCCCAACGGCCGCCGGTATTTTTCATGTCAGCAAATTTCGAGTCGATCATCTTGTCGTATTCGGACCCGAGCGGCATACGCCACACCCGCTCCCCGGTCGCCTCGCCGGACTTGGTCAAACGGTCGGCGAGCTTGTCATCGTTGGCGAACAGACCGGCATATTCATGGCCCAATGCCACAACGATGGCCCCCGTAAGGGTCGCCAAGTTGATCATGAATTTCGGCTTGAACCGTTTGTTGACGTAATGCAGCACGTCGGCAAGGACGAGACGGCCTTCAGCATCGGTATTGATGATCTCGATGGTCTGTCCCGACATCGTCTTGACGATGTCGCCCGGCCGTTGCGCTTTGCCGTCGGGCATATTCTCGACCAAGCCGATGGCGCCGACGGCATTGACCTTGGCCTTACGCGCGGCGAGCGCGCGCATCAAACCGACGACACAGGCGGCTCCCGCCATGTCGCCCTTCATGTCCTCCATGTTCTGCGCCGGTTTGATCGAAATGCCGCCGGTATCGAAGCACACGCCCTTGCCGATGAACGCGATCGGATCGACCCCGCGCTTGCCGCCATTCCAACGCATGACGACGAGCTTCGATTCATGCACCGAGCCTTGCCCGACGCCAAGCAGCGCACCCATGCCGAGCTTTTTCATCGCCGCGACGTCGAGCACGTCGACGCCAACCCCGAGCTTGGTCAGGCTGGATGTTCGACGTGCGAACTCGCCCGGGTAGAGTACATTGGCCGGTTCATTGACGAGGTCGCGGGCAAGCACGATGCCATCGGCTATCGCTACGTCGCGCGCCCAAGCTTTCTCCGCGGACGCGGGATTGGAACACGCGAAGTGCAATTCGACCTTAGCCGGCCGTTCCTCGTCGTCTTTGCGCTTGGTCTTGTAGAGGTCGAATGTGTAAGCGCGCAATCGCGCGCCGAGCGCCAGATCCGCGACCTGGTTGGCCTTGAGCGCGCCCGATCCGACTTCCGCAAATATCGTCGCACTTGCGGCAGCGGCCGGCACTTTTCCCATGGCGATGCCGCCGAGCCTGACGATATCGCGCGATTTCAGCTCGCTCTCCTTGCCGACACCGACCACAACCAGTCTCGGCAAGTTGAGACCCGAAGGCGCAACGATGTCGAGACTGGAACCGCTCTTGCCGGTAAAGCGGTCCGCCGCTGCGCCGCGGCGCAGGAAATCCCCCATCGGCGCCAGAACACGCTGGCTTGCCGGGCCTAACTTCAAATTTTCTTCGCAGAACACAACAAGAACGCCGCGCGGGCGGGCAAACGGCCTAAAGCCGAATTTGAGGGCAGCGGGCATAAGGCGTTCCTCTGAATCAGTCCGGTGCGGCCGGGGACCACTGGGGCGTTACGGTGTCCAATTTATGAACCGGACTGGGCGAGCGTGCAAAGCTGCCTTTCGCTCCGAAATTTAGCCGTCCCGCCGCGACTTTATCAAACGCCCGTATTAACGCTTTAGTGTGCATGTTCAATAGCTTTGCCTTGGCGAAGCCACTTTGTGAAAGCATGAAAATACTCGCTTTGGGGAGATCGGCTGTCGAGGCGATGCGGCATCGCGGGGTCGATGCGGCTATCGGGTGGGCCGTTAGCGGGGATGTTGGGTCCGATGGGGTCGATCGGCCGTTACATTTTTCGCGCCACGATGGGCGCGTTCGTGATCAGCCTTGTCAGCTTGACTGTGGTGATCTGGTTCACGCAGGCAATGCGCGATTTCGACTTAATCACCAGTCAACGACAAACGCTGCTGGTCTTCATCGGCATCACCGGGTTGATCGTGCCGCTGCTGGTAATGATAATCGCGCCAATCGCGCTCGTCATGGCGGCGGCGCATGTTCTCAACAAGCTCAGTTCGGATTCCGAAATCATCGTGATGAACGCGGCCGGCGTCTCGCCGTCGCGGCTGTTGCGGCCATTCCTTGCTGCGGCCATTGTGGTTGCGCTCCTGGTCGGCGTGATCGCCGCTTACGTCTCACCGCGGTCTTTGCGCGAATTGCGCGATTGGAGCGCGCAGGTGCGCGCCGACATCCTCACCAATATCTTGCAGCCCGGCCGCTTCACCACAGTCGGCGGTAATCTCACTTTCCACATCGCGGACCGGCGACCGAATGGACTCTTGGTCGGTATCTTCGTCGACGACCGCCGCGATCCCAACGAACACGCCACCTATCTCGCCGAACAGGGCGAGATCGTGAAGAACGATAAAGGCCAGTTCCTTGTACTTGAAGGCGGCAGCATCCAACAACTCGAAACCGGCGAACGCGATCCCCGCATCGTGACATTCGATCGCTATGCGTTCGATCTCTCGCAATTTACCGGTAGCCCGCAAAACGTCATCTATACCGTCCGCGAAAAATACATCTGGGACCTATTGTGGCCGCGGCCCGACGATGCGCTCTATGCGGCGCAGCCGGACCAATATCGATCGGAACTGAATGATCGGCTGACGGCTCCGCTTTATCCGCTGGCTTTCGTCATCCTCGCCTTCACGTTCCTCGGCCCGCCGCAGACCACCCGGCAAAGCCGCACACTCGCGCTCCTCGGAATGATCGGCGCGGTTTCACTGCTACGGTTCGCCGGCTTCGTAAGCGTGATTGTCGGCGTCCACGTACCGAGCGTTCTCGCCCTGCAATACGTCGCGCTGTTCGGCTCGATCGCCGCGGGTTTGTGGCAAATCTCGCGCGGGCGAACGGTAGAACCCGCCGCTGCGGTGTCAAAGCTCGCGACAGCGATCGGCGAACGCCTCGCGCGGGCCGTGAGTTGAAGGAGCGAGCCATGGTCACCGGTACGCTGTCGCGCTACTTCGGAATGCGGTTTCTCGCGTCGGTCGTCGGCTCCTTTATCGGCGTAGTCGCGCTGGCGGCAATGGTCGACTATGTCGAACTGATGCGCCGCGGCGCCGATTGGCCCAACGCCACGGCATTTCTGCTCGCCAAGATTTCGATTTACCGCGTGCCGCAGCTGACCGAAACCATCATGCCGTTCTCGGTATTGGTCGGCGCAATGTCGTGTTATTTGACGCTGTCGCGCCGGCTTGAACTGGTCGTCGCGCGAGCGGCGGGGGTTTCCGCCTGGCAATTCGTGGCGCCGGCGATGATCGCGGCCTTCATCTTTGGCGCGGTTGCCACCACCATCTACAATCCCATAGCGGCGATGCTGCATGAGCGCTCAAAGCGCCTCGAAGCCGACATGTTGGGCGAGAACCTCTCGGCGTTGCAGGAGAGCACAAGTGGGTTCTGGGTCCGTCAGAAGAGCGACGCCGGAGCGGCCATCATCAACGCCAACTCTAGTCGCGAACAAGGCGCACAACTCGGCGGCGTCACTATCTACACTTTCGACAGCGCCGGCCATTTCCAACAACGGATCGAGGCCAAAGGCGCAACGCTGGAGCAAGGCTATTGGCAACTCGAAGACGCGCGCATCTACTCGAGCGGCAAAGCGCCGGGCGTTGAGGACAGCTATCGGCTCCCCACCAATCTAACCCTCGAACAGGTGCGCGAAAGCTTTGCGACGCCCGAGACGGTGCCGTTCTGGCAACTGCCCACTTACATTGGGATGGCGGACCGCGCGGGCCTCGGGGCCGCGGGTTATCGGCTGCAATATCAAAAACTCCTGGCGCGCCCGTTCCTGCTCGCCGCCATGGTCTTGCTCGCAGCCTCCGTAAGCCTGCGCTTCTTCCGCTTCGGCGGAGTGCAGAAGATGGTTTTGAGCGGCATCATCGCCGGATTCCTTTTGTTCGTGCTGTCGAAAATCACGGACGATATGAGCAAATCGGAGCTCCTGTCGCCGGCGGCGGCAGCGTGGATTCCGGTTGTGATCGGGGGTCTGACTGGATTCGTTGCGCTGTTGTACCAGGAGGACGGGTAGTGGCGAGTTCGCGTAGCCCTCTCTGTCCCGGTTTCATTATAAGCGTTCGAGTGAGTACGACAGTTCTCGCTGCGCTGCTCGCGTTTGCCATCGGATTCACTCTCGCGCCTGAACCGTCGTCGGCGCAACAAGCCGGCAACCTTATGCATTTCCCGCCGCGGCCAGCGCCGTCGAAGAAGCCGGTGCCGCAATCGAACGCCCCAATGCTCGTGCAGGCGACCGAGATCAGATATGACTATACCAACAACACTGTTGCCGCGGTCGGCAACGTGCAAATCTATTACGGCGGCGCAACCATCGAAGCCGACGAGGTCATTTACGACCAAAAAACCAAACGCCTGCGGGCTCAAGGCAATGTCAGGCTAACCGAGCCTGACGGCAAGATTACCTATGGGCAGTTCATGGATCTCAGCGACGATTACCGCGATGGCTTCGTCAATTCGCTGCGGCTTGAAACTCCCGATGACACACGCTTTGCCGCGGCGCGCGCCGATCGCGCAAAAGGAAATTACACAGTCCTTCAGAATAGCGTCTACACGGCTTGCGAGCCTTGCAAGGACGACCCCAAAAAACCGCCGCTCTGGCAAGTTCAGGCCGCCCGGATCATCCATGACGAAGGCGAGAAGATGCTTTACTTCGAGGATGCCCGCATCGAATTTTTCGGCATACCTCTCGCTTACGTGCCATTCATGTCGGCGCCGGATCCCACCGTTAAGCGGAAAAGCGGATTCCTGTTTCCGAGCATTTCGGAGAGCTCCCAATATGGCTTTGGCATCGAGCCCAGGTACTTCTGGGCGCTCGCGCCCAATTACGATCTCACCTTATCATCGCTGCTGACGACAAAGCAGGGCCCCCTGTTCGATGGCGAATGGCGACATCGTCTCCTCGATGGCTCTTACACGATCAGAGCGGCCGGAATTTTCCAGGCGGACCCCGGCTACTTTGCCAGCCGCGACGGCTCGGCTAGTCCAACCGCGAATACGTTTCGCGGGGCCATTCAAACGGCGGGACAGTTTGCGTTGAATGACAAATGGGTGTGGGGATGGACCGGTATGTTGGTGACCGATACCCAGTTCCTATACGACTATCAACGCAGACAATTTGCCGACGCATTCGATCCATTCCAAACCGGCATTGCCTCGCAGGGCGTTTCGCAACTTTACCTGAGCGGCGCCGGCGAGCGCAGTTATTTCGATGTGCGTTCAATCTACTATTACGGCTTCTCGGAGGAGGACATCCAGGCTCAGATTCCGATCATTCACCCGGTCCTCGACTATTCGAACGTGCTGGCACGGCCAGTGCTCGGCGGTGAATTCAGCTACAAGTTCAACTTGACCAGCCTGACCCGCCAGCAGGCCGAATTCGACGCCGTCAACGCGAATGCACAGGCTAACGGGGCCTGCTCAATCCCCACCGCCGACACCGCGGCCCCGGCGAATTGCCTGTTGCGCGCCATACCAGGAGCGTATTCGCGCTTCTCGGCGGAGACGGACTGGCGCCGTACCCTCGTTACGGACAACGGCCAGATGATCACGCCGTTCTTTCAACTGCGCGGTGATCTAGCTTCGCTTCAGGTCGACAACCAGCCGGGCGTTTCGAACTTCATCACCCCCGGTCAAAGCGAACTGGCGCGCGCCATGCCGGCCGTAGGGGCTGAATACCGTTATCCGTTCGTCGACGTCGAGCCATGGGGCACGCAAACGATCGAGCCGATCGCCCAACTTATCCTACGTCCGAATGAAGCCGACATCGGCAAATTTCCGAACGAGGATTCTCAGAGCCTGGTCTTTGACGATACGAACCTGTTCTCGATCGACAAGTACACGGGCTGGGATCGCGTGGAGGGCGGCGGCCGTCTCAATGCCGGCATCCAGTATACTGCCCAGGTCAACCAGGCAGGCTCGCTCAATGCTCTTTTCGGACAGTCCTATCAGTTGTTCGGAAAGAACTCGTTTGCGGTTTCCGATATTACCAATACCGGCCTGGAAAGCGGCCTCGACAAACCGATCTCGGACTATGTCGCTCGCGTGACCTATCAACCTAACCAGGTTTATTCGTTCACGGCGCGTGGACGCTTCGACGAGGCGACATTCACACCTAAGCGCCTCGAGTTCGAAAGCCGCGCCAATTTCGATCGCTGGACGCTGCAAATACTGTACGGCGACTATGCGCCGCAGCCCCTACTTGGTTTGCTGACGCGACGCGAAGGGATACTGGCCGGTACCTCAGTGAAGCTGACGAAGAACTGGATCGTTCTCGGCTCGGCCCGCTATGATATTGCCAACGACCTGTTTGACCAGACGCGGCTCGGTCTAGGCTATGTCGACGACTGCTTCATGTTGTCCGTGAACTGGCTGACCGGTTACACCTACAATGGAACGACGACGCCGGCCAGAAACAGCACGGTCATGTTGCAATTGAGCTTGCGCACGCTCGGTCCCGATGCCTTAGCGCCGGTGGGCGCTTCGTTCTAAATTCTGCCGTGAGACTATGAATTGGTAATGCCGGAGATTGGAGGCAGCCGAACTGGCCGGTCGGACGCCTACCGCTGAGGGAGAGCAAGAAGTGATGTCGCAGATCCCAGTCCGCCCCCGGCGCAGGGGCCTGGTAACGGCCATACTGGCCGCGGCAGCCATGTTGGCCGTCAGCTCGATTGCCCGCTCGCAAGAAGAAGTCATCGTTCTCGTCAACGGCGAGCCTATTACGTCGCTCGACATCGAGCACCGCGCAAAGTTCACCGAAATGAGCACCCACAAGACGCCGACGCGGCAGCAAGTGATCGATGACCTCATCAATGAAATCTTGGAACTGCGCGAAGCCAAACGCTACACCATCGACCCTAGTGATGCGGACGTGAACCAATCGTTCGCCAGTATTGCCAACAACATGGGCGTAGACCCGCAGAAGCTGACGCAAATGCTCGTCAGCGGCGGCGCGAGCGCGGAAACGCTCAAACAACACCTCAAGGCTCAAATTGCGTGGGGCAGTCTCGTGCGCGGGCGTTATAAGGCAAGCTTGGAATTTCCAGACAGTGACGTCGAAGCAGAACTCCAGTTGCACAGGCCCGAAGAGACGAACCAGGTTGGATACGAATACATCCTGCGCCCTATCATTTTCGTGGTGCCGCATGGCTCTCCCGATGCGGCCTATGAGGCCCGCATGCGCGATGTGGATGCGCTGCGAGCGCGCTTTGTGAGCTGCGCCGATGGCGTTCCGTTTGCTCGCGCACTTACCGAAGTCGCGGTGGAGGATCCGATTAACAAATCCTCCGCAAATCTGCCGCAGGAACTTCGAGACATCCTCGACAAGACGGAGCTCGGTCACCTGACACCGCCGGAGCGGACCGCGGAGGGCATTCAGACGTTCGCCATCTGCTCCAAAAAAGAAACAAAAACCGATACACCGGCTATCGAGAAAATGCGCCAGGAGATGTTCGAGCAGAAATTTGGCCAGAAGGCCAAGCGCTATCTTGCGGATTTGCGGCGCGCGGCGATGATCGAATACAAATAGGAGGTAGAGAGTTTTTTGTGAAGCATGATATTCGGAAAGCAGGTTTCCACTTTTTCGAAGCATGCTATGGAAGCAAAATCGTGCAACCTTTGGCATTGACACTTGGCGAGCCCGCCGGGATCGGCCCCGACCTCGCCCTAGCGATCTGGCGGCGGCGCGCCGAACTCGGCATTCCGCCATTCTATATCGTCGCCGATCCCGATTTTCTCGGCCGGCGCGCCGACCTGCTTGAACTCGATGTTCCGATAACCATCGTGGCGCCGGCATCGGCCGCCGCGATATTCCGCACGGCGCTTCCGGTCGTTCCGTTCGCAGTGGCGGTAAGTGCCGAACCGGGCCGCCCGGATCGATCAAGCGCACCCGCCGCCGTCGCCTCGATCCGCCGCGCGGTCGCCGACGTCATCGCTGGCTCAGCGGCGGCCATCGTCACCAACCCCGTTGCCAAGAACGTGCTTTACAATTGGGGTTTTGCCGAGCCCGGCCATACCGAGTTTTTGGCGAAACTGTTGCAGGAAGCGACCGGCAAGTCACTGCGGCCGGTAATGATGTTATGGTCGCCGGAGCTCGCCGTCGTGCCGGTGACGATCCACCTGCCGCTTCGGGAAATTTTCCGGAAGCTTTCGAGCGAGCTCATCGTGGAAACCGGACGCATTGTCGCGCGCGATCTTGCCACGCGTTTCGAGCTCGCACATCCGCGGCTCGCGATTGCCGGCCTCAACCCACATGCCGGCGAAGCAGGTACTCTCGGCGAGGAGGACCGCACGGTCGTGGCGCCGGCCGTGGCGCAACTCGTCGCCGAGGGCATAGCTGCCAAAGGCCCGCTCCCCGCCAACTCGCTGTTCCACGAACGCGCGCGCGCGACCTACGACGCAGCCTTATGCATGTATCACGACCAGGCGCTGATCCCGATCAAGACGCTTGCCTTCGATCACGCCGTCAACGTCACGCTCGGCCTGCCCTTCGTTCGCACCTCGCCGGATCATGGCACCGCCTTCGACATCGCCGGAACTGGCAGGGCCGATCCAACGAGCCTGGTTGCGGCGCTACGGCTGGCCGCCCGGCTCGCCAGGGCCGCCACACCGGCGACGCTTGCAGCATCGTGAGCAGCGTTTTCGATAGCCTGCCGCCATTGCGCGAGGTTATCCGCCAACACGGTCTTGTCGCAAAAAAATCGCTCGGCCAGAATTTCCTATTCGACCTTAATCTCGCATCACGTATTGCGCGCGCGGCGGGGCCGCTCGCCGAAGTCACCGTGCTCGAAATTGGCCCCGGACCGGGGGGATTGACCCGTGCGCTCTTGGCGCTCGGCGCCCACCGCGTGATCGCGATCGAGCGAGACGAGCGGGCAATCGCCGCCTTGCAGGAGATCGCTGCGCACTATCCGAATCGACTCGACATCATTGCGGCGGACGCTCTACGTTTCGACCCGACGCCGCGCCTCCCTCTCGGCCCGGTGCGCATCGTCGCCAATCTCCCCTACAACATTGCGACGGCTCTGCTCGTGCACTGGCTGAGCATCGAGCCTTGGCCGCCCTGGTTCGATGCCGCCGTGCTGATGTTCCAGCGCGAGGTCGCCGAGCGCATTGTTGCGGCCCCCGGGTCGAAGAGCTACGGACGGCTATCCGTCCTCGTGCAATGGCGCTGCGACGCGCGTATTCTGTTCGACGTGAACGCCTCGGCGTTCGTGCCCCCGCCCAAAGTCAAATCCTCGCTGTTGCGTCTAGTCCCGCGAACGGCGCCGCTGACATGCAACCGCAAGCTCCTCGAGACCGTCACCCAAGCCGCCTTCGGACAACGGCGAAAGATGCTGCGCCAGAGCCTTCGATCGCTCGGCGTGGCCGCACCGGCCTTGATTGCCGCGGCCGGTCTCGATCAGACGGCGCGGGCCGAAGACATTTCGGTCGCCGGCTTTGTCGCGCTGGCGCGGGCTCTCGCCGCGACCCCCAATCATAAGGCATGATGTTTCCCCATTCCTCGGCCGGAGGACGTAAGCCGCAATGACCAAATTACACCGCCAATCGCTAATCGCTTATGGCCAACCGCTCTGCGAGACGGTGGTGGATTGTCCCACGCCGCGCGGCAGTGAAGTCCTGGTGCGCGTCGAGTGTTGCAGCGTGTGCCATTCCGACCTGCATCTGCAGGACGGCTATTTCGCGCTTGGCGGCGACAAGCGTCTCGATATCACCAAGGACCGCGCCCTGCCCTTCACGCTCGGACACGAGATCGCCGGCGTCATCGAGGCCGCGGGAGACGCCGCCGCCGGTGCGGCGATCGGCCGTCGCGTCGCGGTCTATCCGTGGATCGGCTGCGGCACCTGCCCCGCATGTCGCGCCGGCGAGGAGAATTTGTGCTCGGCGCATCGTCATCTCGGCATTGCCGTCGACGGTGGGTTCGCCACTCATGTCCTCGTACCGCATCCACGCTATGTCCTCGACTATGCACCGCTGGCGCCGGACTTCGCCGGGCCGTTGATGTGTTCCGGACTTACCGCTTATTCGGCGCTCAAGCGGCTCGCCGGACGGGCGGAGCGCGGCCCGGTTCTGCTCGTCGGACTTGGCGGGGTTGGCATGATGGGTCTCGCGCTTGCCCGCGCATTATTTCGTGAGCCGCCGCTCGTCGCCGACATTGATGCCGCGAAAAGGACGGCGGCGATCGCGGCTGGAGCGGCGCAAGCCTTCGATCCATCCGATCCGCAGGCGCGAAAGGCGGTGATGTCGGCGACCGGCGGCGTAGTTGCGGCCTGCGATTTCGTCGGCTCCGAAAAGTCGCTGCAATTCTCGACCGGAGTACTGGGCCGCGGCGGCAAAGTCGTGGTAACGGGGCTTCTTGGCGGCAACTTTTCGATCGCTGCCGCCATGATCGCCATCAAGGCGATGACGATCGAGGGCACGCTGACCGGCACGCTCGCCGAGGCCCGCGAACTCATCGAGCTTGCGCGGACCGGAAGGCTCGCGGCGATCCAAACGCATGAGCGACCGCTTGATCAGGCGCAGGCGGCGCTTGACGATCTGCGCGCGGGGCGCGTTATCGGCCGCACCGTGTTGTCGGCCTAGAGCGTCACTCACAGCTTCGCTTGCAGCGCGCGAACGAAATCGGAAAGCCCGATCTGCCGCTCGCGCTTGAGCCGCTCCGCTGCGAGGATTGCCCGCACTTCGGCGAAGGCAACGGCTTTGCTGCGGTTGACGATGACGTAATCGTATTCCGGCCAGTGGCTCATTTCGCCGGCAGCTTTGGCCATGCGCGAACCGATGACGGATTTGCTGTCCTGCGCCCGCCGCTTAAGCCGGCGCTCCAGCTCCTTGGCCGTCGGCGGCAGGATGAACACGCTGACGAGGTCAGTGCGCGCCTTTTCGCGGAGCTGTTGCGTGCCCTGCCAGTCGATATCAAACAAAACATCGCGGCCGTCCCGCAGCGCCTTTATCACCGGCCGGCGCGGCGTGCCGTAGCAATGACCAAAGACTTCGGCCCATTCCAGGAGTTCACCGTTCTTAACCATGGCATCGAAGCGCGGCCGATCGATGAAATGGTAGTCGCGGCCGTCGATTTCGCCGCGCCGTTTCGGACGCGTGGTTACCGACACCGACAACTCGACCCGGCGATCCGCCCGCAACAGCAGCCGTGACAGCGTGGTCTTCCCCGCGCCGGACGGCGACGACAAGACGAACATGACGCCACGGCGCGCGATTTTCTTTCGATTTTGTCCCGCGCGCGCCATGCTCTATTCCACGTTCTGCACTTGCTCGCGGAATTGCTCGACCGCGGCCTTAAGTTCCAAGCCGATGTTGGTGAGTTCGACGTCGTTCGCCTTGGCGCAGAGGGTGTTGGCTTCGCGGTTGAGCTCTTGGGCGAGAAAGTCGAGCCGGCGTCCGATCGGTCCGCCCTGTCCGATGAGATGCTGCGCCTGGGCAACATGCGCGGCCAGTCGATCGAGTTCCTCGCGCACGTCGGCTTTGGCGGCAATCATGATCGCTTCCTGATGCAGACGATCGGGATCGAAACGCTCGGATTGCGCAAGGAGCGTTGCGACCTGCTCGGCAAGTCGCGCGCGTATCGCCTCCGGCCGGCGGCCGGGAGCCCGCTCGGCGCGCTCGGCCAGCGCGGCAATTTCACCCAGTCGTGCGGAAAGCACGCGACCAAGTGCAGCTCCCTCGTGGCGACGCATCTCCCCGAGCGCGCCAATTGCCTCCGCAAAGCCCGCCGTGGCCGCGGCTTCGGTGCCGCGCCGCTCGTCCTCGCTTTCCTCGGATTCGCCGACCTCGATCACGCCTTTGAGCGCGAGCAAGCCGTCAAGCGACGGCGGCGACGCTTCGATCTTTGGCGCCAGCTGCCGTATCGTCGCCAAAATCGCTTCGAGTATCGCCGTATTGACGCGTACGACCGGCAGCGCACCACTGCGCTCCACCGTGAGATTGGCTTGAACCGACCCGCGTGTCAGCGCCTCGGCGGCCCGGGCGCGTACCGCTACCTCGACCGCGTCCCAACCGGGCGGCACGCGCAGTCGCAGATCCAGCCCCTTAGCGTTGACCGATTTGATTTCCCAGGCCCACGTGTAGGCGCCGCACACACCATGGCTACGAGCGAATCCGGTCATGCTCGAAAGCGCCATGGACTGCGATCCCCCGGCAATAATTGCGAGAATAAGCGCGCCGAACTTAACGACGGCACGTCGCGGTCACAAGTACGCTTGGGCCTCGATCGGTACCGCGGCTGCAATCAGTGGGTGGCTTGAGTGGGCGGCTTTACCGTGCCGCGCAATGGCGGCGGCGCGGCGGAAGCGGTCGGCGCGGCCTGCTGCGGCGGCGGAGAATTCATCCGGTCATCGATGGGGACCTGATCCTTCTGATCGATTTCGATCAACCGCAGCCGCGCGACATTCTTTTGGTGCTGTTCGTAGGTTTCCGCGAAGACATGGCCTCCAGTGCCGTCGGCCACGAAATAGAGTTCGCGCGTCCGCGCCGGATTGGCGGCCGCCTCGAGCGAGGCGCGCCCCGGATTGGCAATCGGACCGGGCGGCAGACCGTCGATGAGATAAGTGTTGTACGGTGTCGGCTGATTGATCTCGCTCTTCATGATCGGCCGGCCGAGCGTGCCTTTTCCTCCGACCAGGCCGTAGATGATCGTCGGGTCGCACTGCAACCTCATCTTCTGTTTCAGCCGGTTGACGAATACGGCGGCTACGCGCGTGCGCTCATCCGCCTTGCCGGTCTCCTTCTCGACCAGGGACGCGAGAGTGACCAACTGGTCCTGTGTCTTGATCGGCAAGTCGGAAGAGCGATGTTCCCAGATTTCCTGTACAACGCGTTGTTGCGCCAGTTGCATGCGCTCGATCATTTGCTCGCGGGTAACGCCGCGCGTGAAATTATAGGTATCGGGCAAGAGGCTGCCCTCGCGCGGTATCTCCTTGATATCGCCGCTCAGTACGTCATCGGCTAGAAGTCGGCCGACGATCTGCTCAGAAGTTAGACCTTCCGGGATACTGACTTGGTGCGCCACCACTTTGCCTTCGACGATGGTTGCAACCACATCGCGCAGGCTTGAATGCGCCTTGAACTGGTATTCGCCGGCTTTGAGACCCTCGCGCGCCTTAAGCACGAGCACGCCGCCGATGAACACCCATGGCTGGTCGATTACGCCTTCGCGCGTCAGGACATCGGCAATGTCGCGGATGCCGGAACCGCGTGGGATGTTAACGATGCGATCCTGCGGCAGCAGTCCCGGCTCCTCGAAGCGCTCTTTGCCGAGGACAAGCGCGATGCCCGCAATGATCGCCAACAGCACGAAAATGCTAATGATTGCGTTGCCGATGATGACGAGAGGATGACGGGCGCTCGCCGAGCGGCGCGTTGGCAATTTGACCGTGTCCGGCTCGATTGCCGTTCGCGGGCTACGCGGCGTGATAGGTCGGGTGTTGGAGTGTTTCGGATCCATCGACGCCGCACCAATTTCAGTCGTCAACCGCTCGGTAGGAGGCCGATAGGCATCGGCCGCGCCCGACCGCGGCGCTCGTCCAGGTTCGCGCGAGTATGGCATGGATGCGGGCGCCGGCGACGAACTAGTTGCCGCCGCGGGGCGGCTAATCGGCGGCGCGGCCCGCGGCGGTTGCGTCGCCGGCTTATCCATGGGGCGCCCAGGGATTGGCCGCAAATTGGCTCCGGCTTGTTTGCTGCCGTCGGACGGCGGATTTGATCCTGTCACCGCGGCACATCCACATTTACAAGTTGCATGATTGGCTTTGCAACGAACTCCCGCCCGACAGAAATGAAAGCTCGTAGATTCTGCTGAGTTTGACCATAGCTGCGTCCATGAGCGGGATCGTTAGCGGATTGCAGCCGACTGCGGAGCAAATATGGCCAAACAGCGATGGAATTGCACTATTGCGCCAAGCTGCGGAAAACGAGCGACGCATTGGTGCCGCCAAATCCGAATGAATTCGACAGCGCGATATTGACCGGCCGCTTACGGGCCCTGTGCGGCACAAGATCGATGGCCGTCGCGACCGAGGGATTGTCCAGGTTGATGGTC
This sequence comes from uncultured Alphaproteobacteria bacterium, assembly GCA_963823225.1. Taxonomy (GTDB): domain Bacteria; phylum Pseudomonadota; class Alphaproteobacteria; order Rhizobiales; family Xanthobacteraceae; genus BOG-931. The sequence goes on from CAWGKM010000003.1 coordinate 2,072,234, forward strand.
GGGGGCAAGACCTGATCGCGGATCGCGAGCAGGCAGAATATCGCCTCGACTGCGCCGGCGGCGCCGAGCAGATGACCGATCGAGGATTTCGTCGACGACATCGCAATACGGCCGGCAGCGTTGCCGACGAGCCGCTCGACGGCCTTAAGCTCGATCTCGTCGCCAAGCGGCGTCGAGGTACCGTGGGCGTTGATATAGTCGATATCGCCGGCTGAAATACCGGCGCGGCGGATGGCGGCCGTCATACAGCGAAACGCTCCATCGCCATCCTCGGCCGGTGCGGTAATGTGAAAGGCGTCGCCGGAGAGCCCGTACCCGATAAGTTCGCCGTAGATGCGGGCGCCGCGGCGTCTGGCGTGATCGTACTCTTCAAGCACTACGGCACCGGCCCCCTCACCCATGACAAATCCGTCGCGGTCGCGGTCGTATGGCCGCGACGCACGTTCGGGCGTCTCGTTAAACGCCGTCGACAGGGCCCGGCATGCAGCGAAACCGGCGAGCGAGATGCGGCTGACCGGAGATTCGGTGCCGCCCGCCACCATCACGTCGGCGTCGCCGAGCGCGATCAGTCTGCCGGCGTCGCCGATGGCGTGAGCGCCAGTCGAGCAGGCGGTAACCACGGCATGGTTGGGTCCCTTGAGCGAATGCGCGATCGACACATAGCCCGAGGCGAGATTGATGAGCCGGCCAGGGATAAAGAATGGCGATACCCGCCGCGGACCGCGGTCGCGCAGAACTACCGCCGTTTCCGCAATTCCTTCGACGCCGCCGATTCCCGAGCCGATGAGAACGCCACTGACGACCTGATCGTCATATTCGCACGGATGCCAGTTTGCATCGTTGAGCGCCTGCGCCGCCGCGGCCATGGCAAAGACAATAAAATCGTCGACCTTGCGCTGCTCTTTGGGTTGCATCCAGTCATCGGCATTAAAGGTTCCCGCCGAGCCGTCCCCCCGCGGCACCTGGCCGGCAATCCGGCAGGCGATATCCGATACATCGAATTTTTCGATGCGTTTGATCCCGCTTTCACCGGCAATGAGCCGTTGCCACGTTTGCTCGATCCCGCAGGCGAGCGGCGTCACCAATCCGAGACCTGTGACGACGACCCGTCTCATCATGGAAGCTCCCGGAAAACGCAGTAACCAGGGTCAATGCCCGCGTTAGATATCCAGAATTGTCCCGAATGCCGTGCCCCCGCGCATCGTAATGTGCGGTTCTCACGGCATCGTGCGCAATCCATGCAATAACTGCCGGGCGTTGCCGACGGTCAGCTTTTTGCGTTCTTTTCGAGAAATTTGATTGCGTCGCCAACCGTCAGGATGGTTTCGGCCGCATCATCGGGAATTTCGCAACCAAATTCTTCCTCGAAGGCCATGACGAGCTCGACTGTGTCGAGGCTGTCGGCACCGAGATCATCGATGAAGCTGGCGTTTTCAGTCACCTTGTCGGGCTCGACGCCGAGATGCTCCACGACGATTTTTTTCACCCGCTCGCCAATATCACTCATCGTTCCAACCTCATCTTTCAACGCGACCCAATCGGCTCAGTTTCGATCCCGTCCAAGTTCTTCATTGAACTTTCCGACGGCCGTGGGTCGACACCGATCAGAGGCGGACGTTTCGCCCCGCACTCCGGCATTCCGGCTCCCCCAGCCCGATTTCGGTTCGGTTACCACACTTCAAAAGCGTTGACCAGCGCGGCCGCATGTCTTCGGCGCAAGTCCTATCGCCTTCAAATCATGGCCATTCCGCCATTCACATGCAATGTCTGGCCAGTCACATAGCCGGCCTCATTTGAGGCAAGGAAGACGACCGCCGCGGCCACCTCCTCGGTAGTGCCGGCGCGGCTCGCCGGAATTTTCGCGATAATCGTTTCCCGTTGCTTGTCGTTGAGCTTTTCCGTCATAGGAGTGACGATGAATCCCGGCGCAACGCAATTGGCGGTCACGCCACGTTTGGCATATTCCTGCGCGATCGCCTTTATCATCCCGGTAATGCCGGCTTTGGCGGCGACATAATTGGCCTGCCCGGGATTGCCGGTCGTCCCGACGACCGAGGTAATCGCGATAACGCGCCCAAAGCGCCGCCGCATCATCCCGCGCACCGCGGCGCGGGCGAGGCGGAACGTCGCGGACAAATTAATGGCAATGACCTGTTCCCAATCTTCGTCGCGCAATTGCACGAGCAAGTTATCTCTGGTCACACCGGCATTGGCGACGAGTATGTCAAGCCGACCCATCGCCTCCTCGGCGCGCGGCACCAGAGCCTCGATTTCGACCTGATCGGCGAGATTGCACGGCAGGACATGCACGCGGTCGCCGAGTTCGGCCGCAAGCTGATCGAGGATTCCCCGCCGGGTCCCGGAAATCGAGATTGTGGCACCCTGGGCGTGGAGGGTGCGCGCGATAGTGCCGCCGATGGTCCCCGTGGCCCCGGTAATCAGTGCAGTCTTTCCGGTAAGCTCGAACATGTTGTTCTCCCGGCCCCCCTTGCGAACCAGCAATAACTCAGCCGCGCGCGGCCTTAAACCGGCTGATGTCCTCAGGGGTGCCGATCGCGGATGCGGTTGCAGCCTCCGCGATGCGCTTGATCAGGCCTGTTAACACCTTGCCGGCGCCGATTTCGTAGAAGGACGTCACGCCCGACTCCGCCATAAAGACAACGGATTCCCGCCAACGAACCGTGCCGGTTATCTGCGCGACGAGGCACCGCACGATGTCAGTTGGTTCGCTGATCGGTCGAGCCAGCACGTTCGCGACCAGCGGAACAAGTAGCGGCTTGACTGAGACTTTCGCGAGCGCCTCGGCCATCGCGTCAGCGGCCGGCTGCATGAGTGGGCAGTGAAATGGTGCGGAGACCGGCAGCATCATGGCTCGCTTCGCGCCGCGAAGCTTTGCTACTTCCACGGCACGCTCGACCGCCGGTTTGTGGCCCGACAGGACGACCTGTCCACCGCCATTATCATTGGCGGCGGCGCAAATGCCCACGCTTGTCGCCTCAGCCGCGATCGCTTTGACCTCACCAAGTTCGAGGCCGATGAGCGCCGCCATGGCGCCCGCCCCAACGGGTACAGCTTTCTGCATGGCGCGGCCGCGGATGCGCAACAACCGCGCCGCATCGGCAATCGAGAGCGCCCGAGCGGCGGCAAGCGCCGAATATTCGCCCAGCGAGTGCCCGGCGACGAAGGCCGCGTCACGCTTAAGATCGACGCCGGCCTCCTCTTCAAGAACGCGCATCGCTGCAAGGGAGACCGCCATCAACGCCGGTTGGGCGTTTTCCGTGAGCGTCAGCGTTTCGGCGGAGCCGCTCCAGATGATGTCGCTGAGCCGCTCCCCCAGCGCCGCATCGACTTCCTCGAAGACCCGACGTGCCGAGGCGAAAGCCTCGGCCAGACCCTTTCCCATGCCGACGCTCTGACTGCCCTGGCCCGGAAAAACAAATGCCGTCGCCATATGCCTGCTGTCCGCCCTCAAAAACGCATATCCGCCTTGCCGGGTAGGCGCGAAAGATACCCAGATGAAGGCGACGGACATGTCAAGAAGGCCGCAAAGTAATAAAACGACAACCGCGGATCGATAAAGTACCGTATCCAAGGGATTATAATGCCGAGTCAGTCTTTCGCGAGCGCGTCGTTATGAGCAGCTTCTCGCCGGTCACCGATGCCGACCTCACGCGTGCGCGTGCTGATCCGGCATTTCGCCAAAAGCTGCTTGAGCAAAGTCTCGAGGCGCTGCTGGCGGGCATTAAAAAGCTTCGCAAAGCGGCCCCAACGGGCGGCCCGGGCGCGGGACAATTGCGCGAGGGAGTTGAACTCGCGGTGCGGCTCGCCGAGATCATCCAGAATGCGGACCGCCGCGGCCGCACTTCCTGAGCTATCTTGCCTTTCCGGCGCATCTTGCCTTTTTAGACCTGCCGCGTATAAGGCCGCCTTCCGCTCGACCCCGGCCGGGGGCTGAACGGACGGCCGCGTCAAATCTCTTTAAAAGCGCGGTAGGACCCTTGGGGGTTCGGCGTCCGGTGTCCCCGCCTTCAGAGCATTCGAGCCTTTCCCGAAGGGTTCGAGGGGCTTCGCGCCTGGGCGAGCAAGGCAACTGAGGAAAGGGCATCTATGCCGCTCTATGAGCATGTCTATCTTGCGCGCCAGGACGCCAGCGCGCAGCAGGTCGAGGAATTGACCGCGCAATTGAAAGGCGTCATCGAAGGGCTCGGCGGATCGGTCAAAAAAACCGAGTATTGGGGCGTAAAATCGCTTTCCTATCGGTTGCGCAAGAACCGCAAGGCGCATTTCACGCTGATGGATGTCGACGCTCCGCCTCCGGCAATCAACGAGATCGAACGCTTGGAACGCCTCAACGAGGACGTTTTGCGCTACCTCACGATCAGGGTCGATACGCACGAGGAAGGCCCCTCCGCCATGATGCGCCGCACCGAGCGCGATCGCGACCGGGAGGACCGCCGCGGCGAGCGCGGCAGAGATCGTGACCGGCGGCCCCGCGACGGCGTTGACGATATCGTCGACAGCCCAGTGGAGGAATGAGCATGGCCATGTCACCGCAAGGCGCTGGCGGCCGCCGTCCATTCTTCCGCCGCCGCAAGAGCTGCCCGTTCGCAGGCGCCAACGCCCCCAAGATCGACTACAAGGACGTCAAGCTGCTGCAGCGGTTTGTTTCGGAGCGTGGCAAGATCGTTCCAAGCCGCATCACCGCGGTTTCGGCAAAAAAGCAGCGTGAACTCGCCCAGGCAATCAAGCGCTCGCGGTTTCTGGGGCTTCTGCCCTACGTGATCCGCTGAGAGAGGTCGACATGGAAGTGATCCTACTCGAACGGATCGCCAGACTTGGCCAGATGGGTGACGTCGTGCGGGTCAAGGACGGCTTTGCCCGTAATTTCCTGTTGCCGCGCGGCAAAGCGTTGCGCGCTACGGCGGAAAACCGCACGCGCTTTGAAACGATGAAGGGCGAACTCGAAGCGCGCTCCCTCACGCTTAAGTCCGAGGCGGCTCAAGTTGCCGAAAAGCTCGACGGCAAGAGTTTCACCGTGCTGCGCCAAGCCTCGGAGGCCGGCCAGCTCTTTGGATCGGTGTCGCCGCGCGACCTGGTCGGCTTGATCGGCGATGCCGGTTTTCGCCTGAATCGCAACCAAATCGTGCTCAATACGCCAATCAAGACGATTGGCCAGCACAAGGTGCCGATTACGCTTCATCCCGAGGTCGATACCTCGATTTCCGTTATCGTCGCCCGCAACGGCGACGAGGCGGCGCGTATTGCGCGCGGCGAGGATGTGACGCAATTGCGCGAAGCAACCGCAGCGGAAGCCGCCGTCATCGCCGCGGAAGCGTTCTTCGAGCCGGGAGCCGGTGAATCTTCACGCCGGGATGAAAGCGCCGAAGCGGCTGAAACCCCGCCCGCGGCTGAAAAAAGCTGATCGGATCAAGCCGGGCTGGTTATCAGTCCGGTATCTTGTCACGCGGAATGGGCGCACTTTCGTCCGGCTGCGGCTCGCTCGGGTTGGCTGCGCTTGTGGTTGGGCTCAAGTCCTGACTTGGCGTCTCGGCCGAACCCGGCGTCTCGTTCGTGGCAGGGGTTGCCGCCACCGGTGGGGTTTCTTCGGGCCCCCTCTTCGGGCCCCGGATCGCCGTTACCGGTCGTCCTTCGCGTCTGCCCGCGGCAGCCGGATTTGCTCGTTCCTCGCGCTTGGTTGCTTCGGCCGTAGGGTGTTGCACCTTGGCACTAGCGGGCGCCTCCTCTTCCGGCTTTGCCGACGCCGCTGTCGGATGAGCCGCAGTCTTAGGCTCCTCAGCCTTAGGCTCCTCAGCCTTAGGCTCCTCAACTTTAGGCTCCTCAGCCTTAGAGTCCTCAGTTTTGGCCTCCCCAGTTTTGGCCTCCCCAGTTTTGGGCTCCTCGCCCGTCGCCTTGGCATGCTCCGATTCCGGCTTTTGCTTGGGGGTCTGCGGCGCCGGTTGGCCGCCACCGGCGCCGAGGACGTAAGCGGCGAGCGCCGCAGCCTGTTCGCGGCTCGCCGTGTAGTGCTCGCGCAAGAAGCCTGAAAGCATCAAGCTATTCTTGCCCACAGCCAGCCCTCGGACGGACTTATGGCAGGTCGCGCAATCGGTCGCGAAAATCTCTGCCGGGGGCTTACCCTGATCGATATTGACTTGGGCGTGCGCCATCGGCGCAACCATGGCCGGGGCCAATCCTGCAAGCAGCCCGATCGTAGACGCTAGTCGCCGGAACACTCTGATCTCCTCAAGTCCTATCGGCTTGACGATCATATTTAACGCAAAGCCGGTCAAATGCGAACGTGACGTGGCGGCCCCCCCGGGGCGCGTACACGGTATTGCTGGTTAAGGAGGATTTTGTTTTAATGACGGCAACCGATAAGACCCCGCCGGCGCGACAGGTCGATTGCGCGGCCGAAATGGCCGCAAGGCGCAATGAGGAGCCAATCGTCGCAGGCTGCGCAAGGGGCTAGGTAGAGCGTGGAGGCGGCCGTGGATCGGTTGCTGCTCATATTGCTACGTCGGTTTATCCGCCGCGGTTGTATTGCGATCACGACGGCGGCAGGCGCCACATACAATTTAGGCGATGGCAGCGGGCCGCCGGTGGCGGTGCGTTTCACGACCTCAAGCGCGCAGCGCGCGGTCTTGTTCGACCCCGAGCTGAAGATCGGCGAAACCTACATGGACGGCACTCTCATCGTCGAACGGGGCTCGATTGCGGACGTGCTGGCGATCCTGCTGCGCCAAGAACGTATCGCCTCGGATTGGGCTTGGCTGCCGCGGCTGGTACGCTATCTGTTCCGCCGCTTGCAGCAATTTAATCCGCGGTCGCGTGCACGTCACAACGTGGCGCACCACTATGACCTCGACGGGCGGCTCTATTCGCTGTTTCTCGATGGCGATCAGCAATATAGCTGTGGCTATTTCGAGGCCCCGAACCAGTCGCTCGACGACGCCCAACTCGCCAAGAAACGCCACCTCGCGGCTAAACTGCGAATAAAGCCCGGCGCCAGGGTCCTGGACATCGGATGCGGCTGGGGTGGCCTCGCGCTTTACCTCGCCGAGATTGCCGGCGCGCGCGTCACCGGCATCACGCTGTCGCAGGAACAATATCGCCGCGCGCAAAACCGGGCGCTGGAGCGCGGACGTACGCGGGAGACGGCGTTCCAGCTGATGGATTATCGCGATGTCGAGGGCGGCTTCGACCGCATCGTCTCGGTGGGAATGTTCGAGCACGTCGGCGTAAGCTTCTACGACACGTTCTTCGCCAAGTGCGCAAAGCTTCTCTCCGACGACGGCATCGCTCTCCTGCATATGATCGGGCGCAGCAGCCGCCCGGGCATCACCAATCCCTGGATTGCCAAATATATCTTTCCGGGCGGTTACATTCCGGCGCTCTCCGAAGTGCTGCCCGCAATCGAGCGCGCCCAGCTTATTGTCACCGACGTCGAAGTTTTGCAGCTGCACTATGCCGAAACGCTCAAGGCGTGGCGCGAGCGCTTCCTCGCGCACCGCGAAGAGGCGGAGCGGCTCTACGATCGGCGTTTCGTGCGGATGTGGGAGTTCTACCTGGCCTGCTCCGAAATGGCGTTTCGCGAAGGCGATATGGTGGTGTTCCAGATCCAGATGACCAAGCAAAAGGGCCTGTTGCCGGCAACGCGCGATTACATTACGCGCGAAGAGGCGCGCCTGCGCGGGCTCGAAGCCGGCTATGCCACGCCGCTGCGACTCGCCGGCGAGTAGTCGCGTTTTGCCCGCCGCCAAGCAGCCGGCGTCAAGAGCCGATTAGCGTCCTCCCGTGGCTGCGGTGGGTAGTGGGGACAGCCGCAATGAGGCATTCCCATCGTGGCGGCGCTGGCTTATCGACAATGCGTGCGTGGTTGCGGGCGACGGGACGCGCTGAAAGTGCCGCTTCGTTGAGTGAACCGCGATGTTGAGTGACGACCCCAAATTGGCCACATGCAAATCCCTTGATCGGGACCATGCCAGCATTCGATTCGACCGCACGCAAGCAAGCCCCTCCGGAACCGACGTTTCGGATGGCACCGCACAATATCGAGGCCGAGCAGGCCCTGCTCGGCGCGATTCTCGTCAATAATGAAGCATTTTATCGGGTCTCGGACTTTCTCGAACCGAAGCATTTCTTCGAACCCATCCATCAGCGCATTTTCGAGCTTGCCGGCGGACTTGTCCGCGCCAACAAGCTCGCAACACCGGTGACGCTGAAGACGTTCTTGCCGGTCGATGCCGACATAGCCGGTCTTTCGGTCAATCAATATTTGGCGCGTCTTGCCGCCGAGGCGACGACAATCATCAATGCCGAGGACTACGGCCGCACCGTTTACGATCTTTCGGTACGCCGCGACCTGATCGCGATCGGCGAGGAGATGGTCAACCTCGCCTATGATGCGCCCGTCGAACTCGACGCCACTCAATCACATCGAGGACGCCGAGCGGAGACTCTATGAGATCGCCGAGACTGGAAGATATGACTCGGGCTTTCAGCGCTTCGCCCAAGCGCTCACCACGGCGGTCGACATGGCGGCGCGCGCCTATCAGCGCGACGGCAGCCTGTCAGGCTTGGCGACCGGCCTCACTGACCTCGATGCCAGGATGGGTGGGCTGCAGCCCTCCGATCTGATCATCCTCGCCGGCAGGCCGGGCATGGGCAAAACCGCGCTTGCCACCAATATCGCCTATAACGTCGCCAAGGCCTGGGCCGGCGAAGTCCGCGCCGACGGCCATATGGCAACGGTCAACGGCGGCATCGTCGGCTTCTTCTCGCTCGAAATGTCGGCCGAACAGCTTGCCACCCGCATTATTTCCGAACAGACCGGCATACCGTCGAACAAGATTCGTCGCGGCGGTATCGACGAAGGCGATTTCGAGAAAATCAAGGACGTCTCGATCGAACTGCAAAACCTGCCGTTCTACGTCGACGAGACCGGCGGGCTTTCGATCGGCCAGTTGGCGGCGCGGGCCCGGCGATTGAAGCGCCAGCGCGGACTCGATCTCTTGGTCGTCGATTACCTTCAGCTATTGCAAGGCTCGACGCGCCGGTCGGCCGAGAACCGGGTGCAGGAGATCACCGAAATCACCACCCGCCTCAAGGCGCTCGCCAAGGAGCTCAACATCCCGATCCTGGCAGTGTCACAATTATCCCGCCAAGTCGAACAGCGCGAGGACAAACGGCCGCAACTCTCAGACCTTCGCGAATCGGGCTCGATCGAACAGGACGCCGACGTCGTGTTATTTGTGTTCCGCGAGGAATATTACCACCAGATGCGCAAACCGTCGGAAACGAATCGGGAAAAGTTCGCCGAATGGCTGGCCGAAGGCGAGCGCGTCGATGGCAAGGCCGAGGTCATCATCGGCAAACAGCGCCACGGCCCGACCGGTACGGTCGAATTGCAGTTCGAGGCCGCCGTGACGCGTTTTGCCAATCTCGATACGGCGCACCGGCCGAGTTTCTAGGCGGTCAGCCGCGCCCCCGCTTTACCGCCGCCGCGGCGCCAGCCATAACGCGGACATGGCACGCGCAAAACGGCTTTCATCGCTTCCCAACCTGGCGGCGCCCGAGACCGGCGGCACGCTCACCATCGATCTTGCCGCCATTGAGGCAAATTGGCGGACGCTGGCGCACCAACTCCTCACCGTCGAATGCGCCGCCGTGGTCAAAGCCAATGCTTATGGCCTTGGCATCAAGCCGGTAACCGCGACGCTCGCGCGGGCGGGTTGCAAGACGTTTTTTGTCGCCGACCTCGCCGAAGCGCGATCCGTGCGTTCGCGCGCGCGCGACGCCACCATCTACGTGCTCGACGGATTTACGCCCGACTGGGGCGGCGGGTTTATCGACATCAATGCGCGGCCGGTCATCAACTCGACGACCGAACTTGCGGAATGGGATGCCTTCGTCGCCGCCCAGGCTTGGCAGGGAGGCGCCGCGCTGCAGGTCGACACCGGCATGCATCGGCTCGGTCTCACGCCGGAGGAAGCCGCGGCGCTCGCCCCGCGCGTGCAGACCGAAAATCACGGCATCGCGCTGCTGCTGAGCCACCTCGCTTGCGCGGAAATTCCCGATCATCCGCTCAATGCCAAGCAGATTCAGCTGTTCCGCGACCTCCATATGCTTTATCCGGGCATTCCTGCGTCGCTGGTGAACTCCTCCGGCATCTTCCTCGGCAGTTCGGCGCACTTCGATCTGGCGCGGCCGGGCGCCGCCCTCTACGGCGTCAATCCCACGCCGGGTAGTCCCAATCCGATGCAAAGCGTCGTCGAATTGACCGGACGCATCCTGCAGTTACGCAGCGTCGCGCACGATGAGACGGTCGGCTACGACGCCACCTGGACGGCAAAACGCGCCTCGCGAATTGCCGTCGTGGCGCTCGGCTACGCCGACGGGCTTATGCGCGGCGGCAGCGGCACCGACGATCGGCCCGGTGGCGCGGCGATCATCGCCGCAAATCGCTGTCCCATCGTTGGCCGCATTTCGATGGATCTGGTCTGCGTCGACATTACCGATCTTCCCGACGGCGCCGTGCATCGGGGCGATCCTGCAACGCTGATCGGCGCGGAACTTACCATCGACGATGTCGCCGCATCCGCCGGCACCATCGGCTACGAAATCCTCACCCGACTCGGCGCGCGGTGCCATCTCGTCTACCGGGCTGCATGAAATGGCCGCGCGCGCGCAAAATTTCATCTGCCAGAATTGCGGCGCGGCCTACGCGCGCTGGGCGGGCAAGTGCGAAGCCTGCGGCGAATGGAATACGCTGGTCGAGGAAGGCGCCGAACAGGCGAGGCGTTCTTCGCGCAAGGGAAGGCTGTTTGCGGTTGAGCCGCTGCAAGGCGCGGCGAACGAGGCTCCTCGGCTTGCCTCCGGCATGGCCGAATTCGATCGCGTGACCGGCGGCGGCCTGGTGCGCGGTTCGGTGCTTCTTCTTGGCGGCGACCCCGGTATCGGCAAATCGACGCTGCTGCTCGAAGTCGCGGCCGCATTTGCGCGCAATCGTCACCGCGCGGTTTATATCTCCGGCGAGGAGGCGGTGGCGCAGGTGCGTCTGCGCGCCGAGCGGCTGGAGCTCACCGACGCGACGGTCGAGGTCGCGGCCGAGACGTCGGTCGAAGACATCGTGGCGACGCTGTCGCAAGGCGCCACGCCGCGGCTTCTGGTCATCGATTCGATCCAGACCATGTGGACGCAGAGCGTCGAAGCGGCGCCGGGCACCGTGACCCAGGTCCGCGGCTCGGCCGGCGAACTGATCCGCTTCGCCAAACGCACCGGCGCCACCGTGATCCTGGTCGGCCACGTCACCAAGGACGGTCAGATTGCGGGTCCCCGCGTCGTCGAGCACATGGTCGATGCGGTGTTGTCGTTCGAGGGCGAAGGCTCGCAGCAGTTCCGCATTCTGCGCGCGATCAAGAACCGATTCGGGCCCACCGACGAGATCGGCGTGTTCGAGATGACCGGAGCGGGCTTGCGCGAGGTCGCGAACCCCTCCGAGCTGTTTCTCTCCGAGCGCAATCTCGGCAGCCCCGGCACCGCGGTCTTTGCCGGAATAGAGGGCACGCGGCCGGTGCTGGTCGAGATTCAGGCGCTGGTCGCCCCGACGGCGCTCGGCACCCCGCGCCGCGCCGTCGTCGGCTGGGACCCGAATCGGCTGTCGATGGTCCTGGCGGTGCTCGAGGCGCATTGCGGCGTTCGCCTGTCGGGCCATGACGTCTATCTCAACGTCGCCGGGGGACTGCGCATCCAGGAACCGGCCGCCGACGTCGCCGCCGCTGCCGCGCTGGTTTCCTCGCTTGCGCGCGCGCCGCTCCCCGCCGATGCCGTGTATTTCGGCGAAGTGTCGCTGTCCGGCGCAGTGCGGCCGGTGGCGCAGACGGCGCTTCGGCTCAAGGAAGCTCAAAAACTCGGCTTCACCAAAGCAACCGTCCCGGAAGCGGCGCGCAACGAAGCCCCCGACGGCTTCGCGCTGTCCACCATCGGCACGCTTGCCAATCTCGTGGCCGAAATTGCCCGCGACGGAACGCCGGCTCTGCGGCGCGTCAGCCGTCAGGATGTCTGATGCCCACCTCGGCAGATGAATTTGTGGCTAAAAATTGGTTAACGGGAGCTGTCCGACCGCCGGCATGCCATGGGCGTGCGGAACCTGTTGAGCGCCCGAGAAGATGGGTGACGGCGTGCCGTGGCCCGGCTATACAGCCGGCATAAAGCGAGCCGGGGCACTACAGAGGCGGGCCAGCAGCCGATGCCGATTACGCTGCTCGATATCGTACTGATCGTCGTGATGCTGGTTTCCGGCCTGCTCGCCATGGTGCGCGGCTTCATGCGCGAGGTGCTTTCCATCACCGCCTGGGTTCTGGCGGCCGCGGCGACGCTGTATTCCTATGGCAAGCTTTTGCCTTACGCCAAACAGTACTTCAACAATGACATCGTTGCCGCAGTCGCGGTGGTCGGCGGCGTATTTCTGATCACGCTTCTTGTCGTCTCGGTTCTGACCATCCGGATTTCCGACATGGTGCTTGATAGCCGGGTCGGCGCGCTCGATCGCACCCTCGGGTTCCTGTTCGGGCTTGGACGCGGTCTGATCATCGTGGTCGTTGCCTTCCAGTTCTTCACCTGGCTCGTTCCCGACCGCAGCCAGCCGGACTGGGTGAAAGGCGCCAAGTCGCGGGTCGTCTTGGCGGGGACCGGCCAGTGGCTGATGTCGATGTTGCCGGACGACTCGGAAAGCACCATTTTAAATAAGCTCAAGCGCCCGCATCCGGAGGATACCGACGCCCCGGACGTCGCGCCGGATCAGCACAGCGAGCTCGTGGAGAGCGGCCAATCATGACCGAACCCGATCTTCCCGATCTTGACGCGGACCGGCTCCGCGAGGAATGCGGAGTATTCGGCATTTTCGGCCATCCCGACGCCGCGGCAATTACGGCGCTCGGCCTGCATGCGCTCCAGCACCGCGGCCAGGAGGCCACCGGCATCGTCTCGTTCGACGGTAATCGCTTCCATTCCGAACGTCGCCTCGGTCTGGTCGGCGACGCCTTCTCGCGGCGCGAGGTGATCGATCGCCTGCCCGGCAACGCTGCGATCGGCCATGTGCGTTACTCGACCACCGGCGGGACCATTCTGCGCAATGTGCAGCCGCTGTTCGCCGAGCTGAACGCCGGCGGATTTGCCGTGGGGCATAACGGCAATCTCACCAACGGCTTGACGCTTCGCCGCCAACTCGTGCGCGAAGGCGCAATGATGCAATCGACGACCGACACCGAGGTCATCCTTCATCTCGTGGCGCGCTCGCATCGCAACCGCTTCGTCGACCGTTTTATCGAGGGACTGCGCATGCTCGAAGGCGCCTATGCCTTCGTCGGCCTCACCAATAAGAAGCTCGTCGGCGCGCGCGATCCGCTGGGCATCCGGCCGCTGGTGTTCGGCAAGCTCGACGGTTGCCCCATCCTCGCGTCGGAGACCTGCGCTCTCGACATCATCGGCGCGCAATACGTGCGCGACGTGGAGAACGGCGAGGTTCTGATCTTCGACGAAGAGGGCGCGCATTCGCTCAAGCCGTTCCAGCCGGTGCCGCCGCGACCCTGCATCTTCGAATACATTTATTTCTCGCGGCCCGACTCTATCATCGGCGGTCGCAGCGTCTACGACGTGCGCAAGACCTGCGGCGCCGAGCTTGCCCGCGAAGCGCCCACTGCCGCCGACGTGATCGTACCGGTTCCCGATTCCGGCGTGCCGGCGGCAATCGGCTATGCCCAAGAATCGCGAATTCCCTACGAGCTCGGTATCATCCGCAACCACTATGTCGGGCGGACCTTCATCGAACCGACGCAGCAAATCCGCCAGCTCGGAGTACGCCTCAAGCACAGCGCCAATCGCGCGGTAGTGGCGGGCAAGCGCATCGTGTTGATTGACGATTCGATCGTGCGCGGCACCACTTCGGTGAAGATCGTGCAGATGATGCGCGATGCCGGAGCCCGCGAAGTGCATTTCCGCATTGCCTCGCCGCCCATCACCCATCCCGATTACTACGGGATCGACACGCCCGAGCAGGACAAGTTGCTCGCGGCGACGCACGATCTCGAAGGCATGCGGAAGTTCATCGGTGCCGATTCGCTGGCGTTCCTTTCGGTCGATGGTATCTACCGCGCCATGGGCGAAAAGGGACGCGATCCGGTGCGCCCGCAATTTACCGACCACTGCTTCACCGGCGAATATCCGACCCCGCTTACCGACCGCACCGCGCAGGAAGCGCCCCCACGTCAGCTCTCGCTGCTCGCCGAGGCGAGCTGAAGAATGCCGCAACCTTTCGCCGGCGCTATCGCGCTTGTCACCGGCGCATCGCGGGGCATTGGACGAGCGACCGCGCTTCTTTTAGCGCGGTCCGGCGCCCATGTCGTCGCGGTGGCGCGCACGGTCGGCGCGCTCGAAGAGCTTGACGATGCGGCGCGCGCGACCGGCAGTTCGGCGACGCTCGTGCCGCTCGACATGCGCGATTACCCAGGGCTATACCGGCTTGCCGCCACGCTCAACGAGCGTTACCAGCGGCTCGACGTGCTGGTTGGCAATGCCGGGATCGCGGGTCCGCGCTCGCCGCTCGATCACATCGAACCGCAGGCCTGGGATGAGGTGATGGCGGTCAACGTCACCGCCAATTGGCACCTCATCCGTGCCATGAATCCATTGCTCAAGCGCTCCGCCGCCGGCCGCGCCGTGTTCATCACTTCCGGCGCCGCCACTCATGCCCGCGCTTACGCCGGCCCCTATTCGGTGTCGAAAGCCGCGCTCAACGCCCTAGCGCGAACTTATGCGGACGAGACCGCCTCAACAGCGGTGCGCGTCAATCTGTTCAATCCCGGCCCGACGCGCACCCGCATGCGCGCCCAAGTCATGCCGGGCGAGGACCCGATGACGCTACCCACCCCGGACCAGGTGGCGGAAAAGATCCTCGATCTCTGCCTGCCGAGTTTTTCCGAGACCGGCAAGCTCTACGATTTCCGGGCCGAAAAGCTTGTGGAATTTATGCCGCCGGCTTGACTGCGCATGTTATCGGTGACGTTTCCGCCCGGCGTAAGGATTTGGTTTGGCCCGTAACGTGAGCCTGATCGGCGTCCCGGGCAGCGCAAATTTTTCGCGCAAGCCATTGATCAAATAGCGGCGATAGGTCTCCGGAAGCGCTGCGGCGCGTGCAGAAAACAGCACGAAGGTCGGCGGCCGCGCCTTCGGCTGGGTGATGTAGTCAAGACGGAAACGGCGGCCGCGTAGCGTGGGCGGCGGATTTTCTGCGATCGCTTGCGCTAGGAAGCGGTTGAGCGCGGCAGTCGGCACGCGGCGGTTCCACGCGGCATGCGCTTTCATCACGGCTTCCATCAGCCGATCCAGGCCTTGGCCGCTCCTCGCCGACAAAACGACAACCGGCACTCCTTTGATTTGCGGCAGCAAGCGATCGACTTCGTCGCGCAAGCGCGACGACGCGCCTGTTTCCGGCGCAATCAAATCCCATTTGTTGACGGCAATGACGGCCGCGCGGCCTTCCCGCTCGACCAGATCGGCAATCCGCAAGTCTTGTTCTTCGAACGGCGTCTGCGCATCGATGAGAACGACGACCACTTCGGCAAAGCGGATGGCATTGAGCGCATCGGCGACCGAAAGTCTTTCGAGCTTCTCCTCGATCCGGGAACGACGACGCAGGCCGGCCGTGTCGTGAATGCGCAAGCGCCTGCCTTGCCAGGCGAGATCGACTGCGATTGCGTCACGCGTGATGCCGGATTCCGGCCCGGTCAAGAGCCGATCCTCGCCGAGTAAACGGTTGATCAGCGTCGATTTACCGGTATTGGGCCGGCCGACGATGGCGATCCGGATGCGCTGCGGGTCCGGAGCCGTGACGGCCCGATCCTCGGGCTCCCGCTGCGCCGTCGCCTCGGGCAGCGCCGCCCGCAGCGCATCGTAGAGATCGGATAAGCCCTCGCCGTGTTCGGCGCTGATCGCGATCGGCTCGCCGAGACCGAGCGCATAGGCTTCGAGCGCACCCGCCTCGCCGGCGCGACCCTCGCTCTTATTCGCGACCACAATGGCGGGCTTGCCCGATCTTCGCACCAGGTCGGCGAAGGCGCGATCGGCTGCCGTTGCACCGGCCCGCGCATCGACGAGAAAGAGCACGACGTCCGCCTGCGCTATCGCCGCCGCCGTCTGCGCCTGCATTCTTGCGGACAGGCTCTCGCGCTCGGCATCTTCGAGGCCGGCGGTATCGACGACCCTGAACGCGAGGTCGCCGAGCCGCGCGTCGCCTTCCCGCCGATCGCGCGTCACCCCCGGCTCATCGTCGACGAGCGCAAGGCGGCGACCGACCAGGCGGTTGAACAGGGTCGATTTGCCGACATTGGGGCGGCCGACGATGACGGCGGTGAAAAACATGATGGGGGGCTTCGCAACAGAGAGCCGTATCTCATTCCATCTGGACAAACACGGCCGATTGCTCTTCGGCCAAAATCAAATCAATGGACCTGTCAGGCAGCGGCAACGTGCAGCCCAAGCTTATTGGGACTGGGTGCCGGTCGCCGGAGGATTGGGCCAGATCGATTGCGAAGGTCGCGCCGTCTGCTGCGCCGGCGTGGTTTGCGGCGGCGGCGGCCAGGTCGATTGTGAAGACTGCGCCGGCGTGGTTTGCGGCGGCGGCGGCCAAACTGTCTGCGAAGGGTCTGCCTGTTGTCGCGCGGGGACGCCCGGCTTCGGTCCCACGCTGATCCGTGTCGGCGTCGACGACGGAGGTTTTTCGATTGCGACTTTCGGTTTGGGCTTCGGTTTCGGCTTGGGCTTTGCCGCCTCGGTCGGGGCGACGGACGCCGCGGGCGCTGCGGGCAACGCAGTAGCATCTGCCTGTTCCGGCGGCGGCTGATAGCCCTTCACCAGATCAGCCGGAACCCCGGTGGTCGTACCCGGCACGCCATTGGGAAATACCGGCGCGCGGTCGCCCTTGAGCTTGGTCTTACTGTCGAACATGTCCGAATTGAACATCTCGGTGGGATCGAACTGGCCGCCCCTGGTGCAGGCTGCGAGCGCGAGCACAAAGGCGAGCGCAGCAGCCGCGCGAAACAGCGAAGAATTGTACTGTGTCGGCATCCGCTTAGCCTTTGCCGCTCGCTGCGATGAGCTCACTCAAAACTTGTGCGCGGCTGCGCGTGCCCGCCGGCGACTGCGGGTCGTTCATGATCATGTCGGTCCATTTTCGTGCCGCCGCCGTATCGCCGGATTTCCAGGCGGAGAGTGCCAAAATCTCGCGCGCGCTGTGGCGAAAAGTCCGGTCCGCCGCCGTCAACGGCTCGAGTTCGAGAAAGAATTTCGGAGTAAGGCGCAGTGTCGACGAGCAGAAAACCGGCGCGCACCGCCGCCAAGTCCTGGATGACCTGCCCGGCACTGTTGTCGGCGGCGATCGCGTCATAAGCGCCGACGGCGGCCTTGCGGTCGGTCGGCGCAAGCTCGGCGGCTTCGCGCAGACGCGCGAGTAGACGATAGCCGGAGGTGCCGTCAGTGGCGAGCTTGGCGAAGGCCGCCTCGGCCTCCTGATGCTTGCCGGCCTCGGCAAGAACGACCGCTTGTTCGAACGCGGCGCCGGATTTTGCCGCCTGCTTGGTTTCCCACCACTGATAGCCGCGCCAGGCGCCGACGCCCACGACCACAAGAATGCACAGCGCGATGAGGTAATTCCCGTAGCGCTGCCACAGCTTCTTGAGCTGTTCGCGTCGGACTTCCTCATCGACTTCCTGGAATATGTCGGTCACGAAACCCGTCCCCAGACCAAGCTCCAGCACGCGTTCCTAGTTCACAGGCCCGGGAGAAACCGCCCCGGTCCGGCTCCACCGGGGAGCCGCTTGCCGAACAGAACGTGGCCAAATTCGAAAAATACGGGCGTCCGGCGCCCGCAAAGCCTTGCTGCAACTAGTTTAATGATGTGGCGCGAGCAAGGCAAAATGCGGCGTTGCGCCTGCGACCATTGCGCATGGTTTAGAGCATGCTCGGTTAAAACCATCAGGCGCGCGACGGGCCCTTGGCTCGTTCCGCCAGCTTGGTCACTGCGCCCTTGCGCATGGGATAGACGTGGTCCGGGCTTGGGAAAGTGCGCGCGCGAACTTCATGGGCATAGTTCTTGATCGACTGCTCGATCGAGGGGCCGAGATCGCCGAAGCGCTTGACGAATTTCGGCACCCGCGGCGACAGGCCGAGCATGTCTTCGAGCACCAGAATCTGGCCGTCGCAGGCTGCACTCGCGCCGATGCCGATCGTCGGGATGGCGACCTCGGCCGTGATGCGGCGTGCGAGCGGCTCGGCTATCGCTTCGAGGACCACGGCAAAGGCGCCGGCGTCAGCCACCGCGCGCGCATCGGCCTCGATGGGCGCCCAGTCGCTCTCGTCACGGCCCTGCGCGCGAAACGAGCCGATCGTATTGATCGCTTGCGGCGTCAAGCCGACATGACCCATCACCGGCACGCCGCGCTCGACCAGAAACGCGATGGTTTGCTCCATCCGCCTGCCGCCCTCGAGCTTGATCGCGCCGCAGCCGGTTTCTTTCATGACCCGAGCCGCCGAAGCGAAGGCCTGCTCCTTCGAGGCCTCGTAGGAGCCGAACGGCATGTCGACAACCACCAGCGCTCGCTTCGAGCCGCGCATAACCGCGTGCCCTTGCAGGATCATCATCTTGAGCGTGACCGGAACCGTGGTTTCGAGGCCATGCATCACCATGCCAAGCGAGTCGCCGACCAGGATGACGTCGCAATAAGCGTCGACAAGGCGTGCGGTGTGCGCGTGATAGGAGGTCAGGCATACCATCGGTTCGCCGCCCTTGCGGGCGCGGATGTCGGGTGCGGTCAAGCGGCGGATTTCGTCTTGCGCCGACATCGCTAAGATCGAAACCTCGTTGCGATTATTCCCGAGCCCATGGGGATTTAAATAGACGAAAATTCTTTTAGTGTCAAATAGTTGACACCCTTTGCTGCATCTGGTTTTCCTTGGAGTGGGAAACAGATGAAACGAGCGCGGTGTTACCCCAGCGTTACCCGCCCATCCGCGACTCCTTTAGTGCAGCAACAGCGACGAGTGCGATGCGTAGCGCAATCCTAACTGACAAAATTATTCGCGAACTCACACCGGACCCGAACAAGGAATACCACGTGTGGGACCGCCAGCTTCCCGGCTTTGGCGTGCGGACGCGCAAAAGCGGCCACAAGACTTATGTTCTCTTTTATCGGCCCCAAAACCGAAAACGCATGCGAAAGCTTACACTGGGCCAGGCTGAAGCAATTCAGGCCTCAGAGGCGCGTCGGCAGGCTCGCGAATTGCTCGGAAAAATCGCGGCAGGCGAAGACCCTGCGGATGAGAGGCTTGCTTATCGCAACGCCTCATTGCACTCAGCGTATGAAGCATTCAAGGCGGAACACTTGCCAAAGTTGGCGCCTGAACACGCCAAACATCGCAAGCGCATTTTCGAGCGGCATTTTCTGCCCAAACTTGGGGACAAGGTACTCAGCGAGATTTCTCGCGGGGAAATCAAGGAGATCATTGATAGGATAGCTAAAAAGCATCAAACCGCCGCGTGCAACGCCCATCGCGGCTTTAGCGCATTTCTCTCGTGGTGCCTGGAACACGGGCTGATTGAACATCATGTGCTTCGCGGCACAAAATTACCCGCACCGTATCGGCCGCGTGAACGAACCCTGTCTGACGACGAACTCATCGCGGTCTGGAAGGCGTGCGAGGGCCTGCCTCAACTCTGGAAGTCCTATTTTCGAATGCTCATTGCAAGTGGCCAGCGCCGCACTGAAGTTGCTTGTATGCACTGGGACGAAATCGACCTTGATCGGCAGATATGGACGCTGCCGGCCCATCGTACCAAGAACCGGCGTCAGCACGTTGTCCCTATCTCGCCTTTAATGAAGACTGTGTTAGCCGAGGCTCTCGGAAGATCCGGCTTCGTGTTCCCTTCGTCGTTTGATCCCAAAAAGCCCGTTTATGACTTTCCCCGCGCAACGGACGCGTGGCGCAAAAGAGCAAACGTGACGGGCTTTCGACTGCACGATATTCGACGCACCGCCGCATCAATCATGGGGCAGCTCAACGTCGCTCCACACGTTATCGAAGCGATCCTCAATCACAAGTCCGGAATCATCTCGGGAATTGCAGCCATTTACAATAAATACGGATACGACCGCGAGAAAGCTGTTGGGCTTCGCCAATACGGCGAGCATATCGAGGCACTCATTCGAAACAAATCAATGACAGGCCCAGACGATGAAACGAACGTTATCACAAACGCCGATGCAGAGGCCGCACCAACTCGATTTCCTCGACTCGCTCACGGCTGAAGCGTCAGCTTGGATTGTTGCAAATCAGCCGACGGACGATGAGCTATTCCTACCCGGCCTACCAACACATTACATTCGCCAAATTTATGCCAATGCGCCGGGCAACGAGATAGGCAGCGGTAAATTCAATCATCCAGAGTCGTCCGCGGCATTAGTTGCCAACACCTTTGGCTACTTCTTGGAGTGCCCTCGTGAAATGCCGGCATTACCAGGTTGCGAGCAATTCTGGTTGGCAGCGTCGTCGATAAGTCTTGAGGCGACACTTTCATTTCCGTGGAACGCCGGAAGGCATCCCTGTCTTGACGTGGTTATCGTAAATGACCAGGCCGTGTTCGCAATCGAAGCAAAAAGATTTGAGCCCTATCGCGAAAAGGCACCAAGCTCCTTTTCGCGCGCATATTGGCGGCGTGTGTGGGGAACCAATATGGACGGCTACAAATTCATCCGTGACGCACTGAACGGTTGTAGCTCACTTTTCACTCGGCTAGATGCCGCCCAATTGGTCAAGCATGCACTCGGGCTTCGCACAGCAGTCGACCGGGACCCGGTTCTGCGGAGTAAGATTCCGATTTTAGTCTACCTTTATGCAGAACCGGCGTTCTGGCCTGAAGGTCGGCCAATTCGATCGGGGGACGTTCAACAGCACAGAAAGGAAATACGGCGTTTTGCAAATTGCGTCGCAGAGGACGAAATACAATTCAAGGCAATTTCCTACCAGGCCCTGCTCAACGCGTGGTGGGAATGTGGGAACGGCCGCATCCAGAATCACGTGAGGGCTGTCAAGGATCGGTTCGTAGTTTAGCTCCGGCGGCTCACTGGGCTGGGATGTGTGGCGGCGAGTGTAAAATATTTTTCGGAAGACGCCGCGGACAAAACGAGAACGCCGGTATATAGGCAATGGAAGCTGTTTTTCCCTTTGCTGGTCGCTGCCGTAAGTGGCGGCGTCCAAAAGATGCCTATGTCGGAAGATGATGAACTCTTGCGGCGTCATGTGCGCAGACCGCCAGGTAATAAGTTCGATCTCCGCTGGAAGGTAGACCCCTATTGGTGCCTTCGCGGTAAAGGGTTGCCGCACTCCCAGGCAAAACGCGCGTTACGCGGCGAAGCGATCACCATCAAAAGGATCGCAAAACTCAGCCATGACGAAATCCACACTGAGTACGATGCGGATATGGAAGAGCTCATCCCTCTTACGGCGTTGAGAAAAGCCGAGGTGGCCATTCGCCCTGAATCGCTCACTGAGAAAATTGTCCGAGATGCCCCGGCGCTCGGTTATGAATACCTGGTTCGAGATGGACGCGTTCCTGGTCTAGCGCTCCGTGTTCGCCAGAACGGTCACAAAAGTTACGTGCTGCATTATCGAATTCGTGGAGAAAGAAAATCACGCAAACTAAAGATCGCAACGGCTGGCGCGGTGACCCTTCAAATGGCGCGCGATCTAGCTCGCGACCTGCTTAGGATCGCGCGTGAAGGTGATGATCCTGCGCTTCGGTGCTCCAAACGCGCTCAACTAAAGAGATTGCGGCAGCGCGCTAAATATCGCCACTGGAGCGATGACCCAGATTATGACGACATTCCCCGATGCTGCTGGAACAAAGACAAGGATGAATGCGGCGAATGACAGGGAGCCTTTTGCACTCTTCCCCTGGTGCTACCCCAACTTCGATAATCTACCGGCCCAGTGGCAAATTATTCCATCCGGACCGGGCAGAAAATTGTAAAATAGAACTTGTATTGTCTGAATCCAATTATTGGTGGATCGAATTTGTTTTTCTGACGCGAGTAAATTCCGTATAGAGATTCAAAACATCACATCGTAGGTTTGAAGGTCATCGCCCGCCCCATAACGAGTAATCCTACCCTGCAACCGCTCTCACGTTGGGGCCGAGAGGTGCGCAGGAGTCTACCCAGCAGAGCGCCCAACACCCAAGCAAAGCAACATCACCACCCGCATCCCAGGACATAACAGCACACATCTCCCAGGACTTACCAGGACGCATATTTCCCTCATTGGAAAATATAGCTCAGGACATCAAAAACACAGGATCGAAAACGAGGGGCTTGGAAGATACCAAGCCCCTCTCTGCATAAATGTGTCGATTGCAACAATCGAGAAACCCGAAGAGAAGAATCGAGAAACCCGAAGAAATAGGGCGCAACAGAAATCTGTCTCGCACAGGTCTACTTGCACCAAGTCCCGTAAGCTTTCAGGCGATCCCCCAAGGTGACATCCAAATCCTCACGGTCGAGCGTGGTGCCGTTCGATGGCCCTGCGTCCCACGCCATAACAGAAGCGCGCTCGCCGTCGAAAGCAAAGGGGATCGCGCCGGTCATGCCGCCCATGGCATTTTTGGAATTGACATCGCCGCAGACGCCACTTTTGCCCCCGACAACTCTGATTTTCACGTCTTGAAACTGTGCGCTTCCCGGGTCGCGAAGCTCGCGTCTCACGGCGGCCTTAGCCTTCGCGACCAAAGGATTGTCTACCGACGCCGCTGGCTTCACCGGCTGTGTGCCGGTCGCCTTTGTTGCCGCGTCGAAGCATTGCAGGCGCGACTTGTCGTCAGTAATCGCAGCGCAGGGGCTTACGGGTTGCGCCTGCGTGGTTCCCGCTGTTGCTGTCAAAAAACCAAGCAGTGCAGCGTGAACGATCAAACGCGCGTCTTTTCCGATGTAACGCAAGACTATCCCCACAGCGCGGTCCTTTATCCGTTAGTGACCAGAGTTGGACATTTGACTCACCTACGGCACAAATCTAGCTAATACCGCAGTCGCGTGAGCACGAATCGCTTTGTCCGGCGATGCACTCCATTCCTGCAATATCGATAAATAAGTACACGAACGAAAGGACACTTCATTCCCACTGACTATAGAACTGAACGTGGCAATTTCGTCGCGATGAAGAACAAGATCGGCAGTCGATACTGGACCTTTGCCATCGGGCCAGATTTTTTGGCTCTGCATAAAGGTAGAGAAGAACCGGACGTTTACCGATGAGTTCCTTCTTACGGTGCACAGCAGTTCGCAATCCAAAGGCGTGTTTTATGAGTTGGGCGGCGTCTAATCTTGCAAACCTCAGGCTCCCATCTCGCAATCCATTCCGACAACGCTCATAACCAATCATTCCACTACCAAAGACTGGCCGCCAATACGCATCGGACATTGGTTCGGATTCTCTTGATCGGAATGGTTCAAAGCGTTTGGACTCGATGCCAATTAAGGCGGTGCTAGTGACAATCAGAACATCGAGGCAAGGATGCCGACCGCCAGCCCATGGGAAACGAACGATTGCTTCCAGTCTTACGGATTGGGCTGGCCAGCCGCAATCCGAAGTTCCGGGCAACGCGAGTAATGTGGCGGGCTCAGTTAGGAATGCACCGAACGTGTTGGCGACAAGCGCCGCTGATGATTCCGGGCTGGCAAATTTTCCGCTAGCAATCTCGTTTCCTGGGGCCGCAAGATAAGCACTTCGGATGGCGTCTACGGGTAGACCAGGTAAAAAAAGATTATCGTCCATGAGCGGCCCCTCAACATGGGACCTACTATAGAACGAAACGTTCCTATGTGACAGACCGTATTGTACGTAGACGAGCGGCGCTCGTCGGAACAGCTTGTTCCGATGGAGCAATTCGCGACAAGATTGCGAAAAAGGGCTGGCGAGCTAGGAATTTCAAACGCTGAGGCTGCACGGCGCGTCGGCCTTAGCGAGCGTCGCTTTGCACACTATGTGACAGGTGCTCGTGAACCTGACCTCGCCACGTTAGTTCGGATTGCGAGAGTCCTAGAGACTACCCCAAACGAGCTACTGGGCGTTGGCGCCGAGCATAAACGATCCAAGCGTTCGCTGCTGCGCGAGCGCCTCCAGGTGGCGGCAAGAGCGATGGACGAGCGTTCGTTGGAAATAGTGGTCATCCAAGCCGAGGCTCTGGCAGAGTCCCGCCGATAGCCCGTCTAATCCAAGCGGCATGCCGCATTTGCGGTCGGCGCATACATTCGGGAGGTGTATTACCCAGGACTTACCCCAGCGAGCTTTGGCCTGGGCAATCTTCCGTAACATATTGATAACTATCAATATTTCTGACATCGACATGGCTCTCGAACGACATCGCTAATGTCCGAGCGCCGGCGTTCCGAATGCCGGCACCCCGATAACGATCGGGTGGAACACGAAGCCGAGCGCCAGATAGATGATGGTGCCGACAATGACGGCGATGATGTCGTTTTTACCGCCACCGACCGGGATCGGCGGCGCGCCCGGATCGGTACGGTGTTTCAGCGTGATGCGGTCATAGACCGCCCAAGCCAGCACCGCGCCGAATAATATGATTCCGCCGAGATCGCCGTTGGCGCACAGATGCGCAAAAGCCCAGGTTTTCACCCCGGCCAGCATCGGATGTTTGAGCACGCGCTTGATATTGCCGGGGATATAGGCGGCGGCGACCATGATGCTCGCGGGCCACATCAGCACCACTACGATATGGCGCGTCCAAGCCGGCGGATCCCACACCATGATCATGCCGGCGCCGCGATAGCTCGCAAATCCGTACGCCAGGAGGACGACGCCCAGAATGGAGACCAGCGAGAACACGCCCCGGTATGGCCATTCGCCGATCCGGGCGACCAGCGCCGCACGCCGGTCGCGCATGGTCACAAAAACGTGCGCGCCGAGAAAAATAACAAGGCCGAGGATTTCAACCGCAAGTCCCATGGTGGAGCAATCGTTTCCGCGTTGAATTCAGGTCGCTGGAAGCGCCTCATGCGCCCCGCGCCACGGCCGCGATCATGGCGAGTGGGTTCTTATTGTCAATGACGCCCCGCCGCGGTCATGAGGCATAGATCTTGCCGCGGTCGAGATAGGCCGCGGTATCGACGAGGGCTTCGCGCTCCTTAAACGATGCCATATCGCTACTCATCGACCCGGCGCTGCCATCGCGGGCGATGACCGCGAGCACGCGTTGCATGGCCTTGATGGCGGCGCGCTGAGTATCGCTCGGGATGATGACAAGGTTGTAGCCGAGGGCTTCGAGCCGCGACACCGGAAGGAGCGGCGTCTTACCCCCCTCGAACATATTGATCAGCTTCCAACCCGGCAGCCGCTTGGCGATCTCGGCGATTTCAGAACTCCGACGTCGGCGCCTCGACGAAGATCATTTCGGCGCCGGCCTCAAGATAGGCCGACGCGCGATCGATCGCCGCGGACAAGCCTTCGACCGCGATGGCGTCGGTCCGCGCGATGAGGATGAAGTCGGGGTCGTGCAAAGCGTCACGCACGGCTTTGAGCTTGTGCACCATTTCAACCGCCGGAACGAGGCTCTTATCGTCGTAATGGCCGCATTTTTTGGGGAACGTCTGGTCCTCAATATGCAGCGCCGCGACGCCAGCGCGCTCGAAGGCGCGCGCCGCGGCTTGGGCATTGAGCGCGTTGCCGTAGCCGGTATCGGCGTCGGCAATCAGCGGCGCCGCAACGACGTCGACCATCGAAGCGAGCCGGTCGGCGATCGTGTTCATGGAGAGTAGCCCTAGATCGGGCACCCCCGAGGAGCGCGCGATCGCGCCGCCGCTTGCATAGATCGCCGGAAATCCCGCCTGCTCGACGAGGCGCGCCGAGAGCCCGTCGAAAGCCCCGGGCGCGACCGCGATGCGGCCCGCAGTCAACAACGCTCTCAATTTCGTCGTGGTGCGCACGGTCTCATCTCCGCTCCGCTATTGCCCATCTCCGCTTCGCCTTGCCTTCCGAGCATGATACGTCTTGCTCTGGCGATGGGAAATGCGAGGCTAGCGACATGAAGCGGACCGTACAGCTCAGTTTTTTGGCGGCACTCGCCGTGCTGTTCTGTACGCTCCCCGCCGCCGCACAGGATTGGCCGGCCAAGCCGGTCAAAATCATCGTGCCGTTCGCCGCGGGGGCGACGCCCGACGTCGTGGCTCGGCTGATCGCCGATTATCTGCAAGACAGGCTTCAGCAGACATTCATCGTCGAAAACAAGCCGGGCGCGAGCGGCAATACCGGCACCGACGCCGTGGCCAAGGCGGCGCCGGACGGCGCGACCATCGGCGTGAGCATCGGCGTGAGCATCGGCGGGCCGCTCGCCATCAACACGCTCTTGTCCAGCAACCTGCCCTACGATCCGAGAAAGGATCTCGCGCTTATCACCATGCTGGTGACCCAACCGAGCGCGCTGGCGGTCAATGTCAGCCTCGGCGTGAACACCACCCGGGAGCTCGTCGATCTGATCGGGCGCAATCCCGGAAAATTCGCATTCGGCTCGATCGGCACCGGCTCGCTGTCGCAGCTCGCTATGGAGGCGATCGCGATCAAGAGCGGCACGCAGCTCGTGCACGTTCCTTATGCCTCCTCACCGCAGGCGATGGCGGCGCTGATCCGCGATGACGTACAGATGGTCTGCCTGCCGGCGATTTCGGTGGTGCCGCAGCTCGGTTCCGGCGCCGTGAAAATCCTTGCCGTCTCGACCGCCGAACGCTCTGCACTGCTGCCCGGCATTCCGACACTGAAGGAAGCCGGCGTCGAAGCCGATGCCTGGATGGGTCTCATCGCGCCGGCCGGGATTCCCGACGCTATGGTCGAGCGCATCCGCGGCCTCGTCAGCGAAGCGGTCCTCTCGCGCACAATCCGCGAAAAGCTCACGACGCAATTGATGGAGCCGATCCCCGATACGCCGGCGCAGTTTCGCGCCCGCATCGATGCCGACATCGCGCGGTGGACGCCGGTCATCGAGGCGGCGAACATCAAGATCAACTAGCGAATAGTGAGTAGCGAATGGCGAGCGGGGAAAAGGCCGCCGCGATTTGCCACGCGCCATTCCCTAGTCGCGGTTTCAGTCTCCGCCGAAACGGAAGTTCAACCCGGCCTTGATTTCCTGGACGTTGAGCGAAGCATTCGACGTGTAAGCCGGGAATGTCGGCGTCGGGAGATTCAGCGCTTCCGAGCCGAAACCGAGATAGTCATATTCGATTTTGGCCGACCAATTGCGATCGAGACCGTATTCGAGGCCGGCGCCCGCGGTCCAGCCGATGCGCGTCAGATTTGTGCTCGCGGTGCCGCCGGCAATATCGTTTAGACTGCTGAGGTCGTGGGCGAAGGCGACACCGCCCTTGCCGTAGACGAGGAGACGGTCGAACGCCGCGCCGATGCGGCCGGTCGCGGTCGAAGTCCATTCCGTCTCAGTGTTGATCGAATTGCCAAGCGAGTCGGTGCCGCTGCCCTTGAGCCCGGTCCAATCGAAATCGCCTTCGATCCCGACCACCAGCCAATTGAATTGCGCATTGGCGCCGATTTGCCCGCCGCCGATGAAGCCGTCCTTGCTGAACGTATTGGTCCCGCCGGTGAATGGATCGCTCCACGACGAGTCGGCGAAGCCGCCGCCGATATTGCCGCCGATGTAAAATCCGCTCCAGTTATAGACCGGCGGTGCATAGGCGACCGGCGCCACCGGCGCCGGAGCCGGCCGCACCGGCAGATCGGCCGCGTTGGCGCCGGTAACGCACGCAACAGTGCCGGCGGCAAGCGCGCAGCCGCCAACGAACGCACGAAATGTCATTGCAACCTCCAGCCTCGTCCCCGAATGCTCGTCCCAAGAGAACAGTCCAACAGTCCCCGACGACTGAGCCCAGATCATTGCCCCGTCGCGCGGGCGTAACGAAGCCGCACTTGTTCGGAAAAAGCGTGGTCGATCGGTGGCGGGAAAATGGCCGCCGGTTTGCTGTTAAAAACCGTATAATGCGAAAGTTCCGCGCGCCGGATTTTCGCCCAATTCAATGCGCGGAATTGCCAAACTGAATACGCCAACCTATGCGAGAAATTATCGCGCCGCGCGCGCGCCGACAGACCGGGCGTAAAGCTCCGGCGCAAATCCGACCAGCAATTTGCCGCCGCCGAGATCGAGCACCGGCCGCTTGATCATCGACGGCTGGGCGAGCATCAGCGCCAGCGCCTTTTTGGCGTTAAGCCCGGTCTTGTCCTTGTCCGGCAGCTTGCGGAAGGTCGTGCCGGCGCGATTGAGCAAGGTTTCCCAGCCGACCTTCTTCTCCCATTGCTCCAGCCGCTCGCGCGCGATGCCGGCGGTCTTGTAATCGTGAAACGCATAATCGACGCCGTGCTGGTCGAGCCAGGCCCGCGCCTTCTTCATGGTGTCGCAGTTCTTGATGCCGTAGATGGTGATGGGCATGTGACCACTCTCAAATTCCCTGCTCTACTCTGTATTCAGCCCCCAACAACCGCCTTTTCCCAATCAATCTCACATTTAAGATCGATCAATCTTTGGATTAGAGTCCTGCAAATCTCCGTCGCGCCAGTAATTATGTTTCCGGTACTCGCGTTCCGGTCAACGAATCCGGAGTGAACAGCCCGAGATCGAAGGTCGTACAGTTTCTTCAGTGATCTTTGAATTTTCAACCTTTCGGCATGGTTGGACCCGATAAGCCACGCGCCGCGAAGACTAAGCCGAAATCTAAGCTCGCCGTGATCCTCGATGTCATGGAGAAGCAAAGATTCCAGCGCTATCCCTAGATCAATCGCGCGATCCGCAAAATCCTGTTCGCGTCCAGCCCTTCCCAGCCGATCGAGCGGTATGCGCAGCATCTTGTTTCGCCTTTGCGGGTCAATCGAGAAATAAGCTGCGCCCAAAGCCTGCGCCTCTTTTACCGGCACTCCAACTTCAGGCCCGAAATGCTCTTCAGACGACGAGTACTGCCAGCCGCTAGTCATTCCAGCTGACATCAACCAGTCATCTGGCTGAACCCAAAACATTCTAAAGTTCGGATAGATGCCAAGAACGCTCAGCAAGTCGAAGGCTTCTCCCAATAGGGATTGAGCGTTGCTCGTCGGAATATGCGCTCCCATTTCTTCGGGCGGTTGAGGATTCTTTGGCCTGTAGAGTACAGGCCGAAACACGAAGCTCGTTGTGAGGGCGCTGGGAATCGCAAAACGAGGATTGAATGGGCTAAGACGGCTTTGGCCGAGCGCCATGCCGCGTTGTGGTGAAGGCAGCAATTCCGTTACGGGAATCAAAGAAACATCCGGACCGAGTTTGATAGGCGCTGTTACTTTGACGCCAGAGACTGCCATGACAGCTGTTGCCTTCGCCGCATTTTCCGCGACAAAGCATACGAACCGATCCACTGTGCCTGCGACATCCTCGGTTGCTATTGCTCGTGCAAGTAATAGCCGGGCAATACTTGGCAGACCAACAGATACCCCTCCGCCATGTGGTACGTTGGCGAACGTTCCATCAAATGCTGCCATGTCAGCGTCAGCTTTTAGATCGGCGACATAGGCTTCAAAAATTGCCGATTCGATCCCAACATCTGTCTGGGTGCGGACATAACTCGCGTCTTCGCCCAGTGCATCCATGGCTGGTGCAGCCGTCGCTCCTCCGCGAATAGCCTTATTGATCGCCTTTATCAGAATGTCTGAATCCATTCTCGCCGCTCTACCCTACTCCCACTCGATTGTCCCCGGCGGCTTGCTCGTGACGTCATAAACGACGCGATTGACGCCCTTGACCTCGTTGATGATGCGGGTGGCGACCGTGGCAATGAATGCCATGTCGAACGGGTAGAAATCCGCCGTCATGCCGTCGGTCGAGGTGACCGCGCGCAAGCCGACGACGTAATCGTAGGTGCGATAGTCGCCCATGACGCCGACGGTACGCACCGGCAACAGCACCGCAAAAGCCTGCCAGATATCGTCGTAGAGACCGGCGCGGCGAATTTCCTCGACGAAAACATTGTCGGCGAGCCGCAAGATATCGAGCCTGTCGCGGGTGACGGCGCCGGGACAGCGGATGGCGAGGCCCGGGCCCGGGAACGGATGCCGGCCGACAAAGGCATCGGGCAGGCCAAGCTCGCGACCCAACGCGCGGACCTCGTCTTTGAACAACTCGCGCAGCGGCTCGATGAGCTTTAAGTTCATGTGCTCGGGCAGGCCGCCGACATTGTGATGCGATTTGATCGTCACCGACGGGCCGCCGGTGAACGACACGCTCTCGATCACGTCGGGGTAAAGCGTACCCTGCGCCAAGAATTCGGCCGAACCTTTTCCATCATTTGCGATTTTCTTCGCTTCGGCCTCGAAAACATCGATGAATAATTTGCCGATGGTCTTGCGCTTGAGCTCCGGATCGTCGACGCCGGCGAGCGCTTTGAGGAAAGTGTCCGCGGCGTCGACGTGGATCAGCGGGATATTGTAATGGCCGCGAAACAGCGCGACCACGTTTTCGGCTTCGCCAAGCCGTAACAGCCCGTGATCGACGAACACGCAGGTCAGCTGCTCGCCGATCGCTTCGTGGATGAGTGCTGCGGCGACGGCGGAATCGACGCCGCCGGACAGCCCGCAGATCACTCTGCCCTTGCCGACCTGACGGCGGATTTTCTCGATGGCTTCGAGCTTGAACGCGCGCATCGTCCAATCGCCGGCGCAGCCCGCGACCTTGCGCACGAAATTGCGCAATATGGCGGCGCCGTGCGGGGTATGCACGACTTCGAGATGGAATTGCGTCGCGTAGAACTTGCGCCGGTCGTCGGCGATCATGGCGATCGGCGCATTGACCGAGGTACCGATCGCGGTAAAACCATCCGGCAGCTTGGTCACGCGGTCGCCGTGGCTCATCCATACCGGATAGCGTTGGCCGACCTCCCAGACGCCGTCGGTGAGCGCGCAGGCCGTCGTCAGCTCGACTTCGGCGCGGCCGAATTCGCGATGATGGCCGCCCTCGACCTTGCCGCCGAGTTGGGCCGCCATGGCCTGTTCGCCATAGCAGATGCCGAGCACCGGCACCCCGGCCTCGTAGATCGCCATCGGCGCGAGCGGCGCGCCCTTATCCAGCACGGACGCGGGTCCGCCGGAGAGTATGACGCCTTTCGGTTTTAGCTCGCGAAACGCGCTTTCCGCCTTTTGGAACGGCACGATCTCGCAATAGACCTTCTCTTCGCGCACGCGCCGGGCGATGAGTTGGGTCACCTGCGAGCCGAAATCGACGATCAGAATCTTGTCGTGGGATTCCATAGCAGTTCTTAGGGTAGCTGCCTCGCCCTCTCGTGCGTCGACCGGCGGGGTCATACCGAACGGCGCAGAACGCTGACGAAAAATCCGTCGGTATCGGTCCGGCGCGGCGTCATCAGCAAACCTTCGTCCGAGATAAGCACAGCGCGGGCAAAAAGATAGGCGCGCTCGCCCAGCACGTTGATGACATTGACGGGCTTTTCCACGGAAAAATCGGGGTGACGGCCGGCAAATGCGCGGACCCGGTCGCCGTTTTCCTCCGCCAGCACCGAACACGTAATGTAGGCGATGCGGCCGCCCGGTTTGACCAGCGCGGAAGCCCGCTCCAGCGCGGCTTCCTGCGCTTTGACGCGCTCGTCAAGCGCCCCCGGGCGGATTCGCCATTTGGCATCGGGATTGCGGCGCCAGGTGCCGGTGCCGGTGCACGGGGCGTCGATCAGCACCAAGTCGGCGCGGCCGGTAAGATCGGCGAGGACGTCCGCCGTTCCTCTGGGCGTACGGACTTGGACGTTGCGCGCTCCGGCGCGCGCGATGCGGTCGTGGATCGCCACGAGCCGACGCTTGTCGGTATCGGTTGCATAGATCTGACCGTTATTGTCCATCGCCGCGGCAAGCGCCAGCGTCTTGCCGCCGGCGCCGGCGCAAAGGTCGATGACCTGCTCGTGAGGCTTCGCGCCGGCCAACAGCGCGGCCAGTTGCGAACCTTCGTCCTGGATCTCGATTTGACCCTTGAGAAACAGCGGCTCGGCGTGGATCGCCGGGCTCCTCGCGTCGGCCGCAAGCCGAATGCGAAGCCCGACGGGCGACCATCGCGTCGCCTCGGCGTTCAGATGCGCGAGCTTCGGCAGCGCGTCCTCGCGCGTGGCGGCAATAGTGTTGATGCGCAAATCGAGCGGCGCGCGGCTGGCAAGCGCCGCGCCTTCGGCCGCGCGCTCATCGCCGAATACGCGCTCCAGGTGCGGATCGAGCCAATCCGGATAATCGCCCTCGATATGGGCGGGCGCGGTGTCGCGGCCGTCGCGTCCAACGGCCGCCTTCTCCATTTCCGTCAGCGGCGCGGGGGCATAGCGCGCGCCGTTGCATAGCGCCGCGATTGCCGCAACGTCGAGGCCGCGCTCACGTCGCAGCATGCCGATCAGCACCGCGCGCGGCGACGCATCGCCCATGAGCCATGCCGATGAGGCTCGCCGCCGCAGCGAATCGTAAACGAGGCCGGCAATGGCGGCACGATCGGACGAGCCGGCAAAGCGGTGCGCCAGACCCCAATCCTTGAGCGCATCGGACGCCGGACGCCGCCGTGCCGCGATGTCAGCGAACACTTCGATCGCGGCAGAAAGTCGGGCCGAGGGCGTCATGATGAAAACTTTGCCGCGTAAGCGCCGTCACTTCTTTTTGTGCGTGATCGCGGTCGCGCGATGGCTGCCGGGCGTATCGTGTCGTCGCACGCGCCTACGCAATTCCTGTATCGCCTCCGCCAGATCGTGGACATGAATGCCTTTCGGCGCTTTTCCGGCTTTCACGCTCGCCAGCATGCGGCGCAATAGATCATCGTCGTGCTCGTCGCGATAAGGCTTAAGGTCGAGATCTTTCGGCACCTTCTTGAGACGCTCGTCGCCGATCGTTTTGACATATTTTTGCATAAACCGATCGTAATCGCGCCATTCGATTCCGGCCGCGCGGACAGCCGCCTCCTCGGCGCGCGTCGCGATCTGATGCGCATGAAGGTAATGCAGCCCGAGCTGGTCGATCAAAGTTTTCTCGACCTCTTCGTGCAAGATGAGAAACCGGTCGGCATCGATCGCGCGGCCGCGAAATTTGAACAATCGCGGCATATGGCGGTCGATATAGATCGTCTTGCCGTCAAGGCTATAGCCGGCGAGATACGGAATATCGTGTTTGCGGTCGAGGTTTTTCACGCGCCGGCAGATCGCATCGACCGCGCGGTCCATCATCAAGCTCAAGACATACCACTCCGGCAGTCTGAGTTTCTTATGCGGAGCGGTTGGATGACAGTAGTCGAGCGGCATGGCTTCGTCCTTTACGGCAGCGGCGGCAGCGTCAGCATCTCGATGATGTAAATCGCCTAGTTGACCGCAAGCGCGATGGCCGAGATGCCGAAAAACGCGCCGCGCACGCGAACGTTATTGCTCGTCACATGCACGTAGGCTTGCAGATAACGAAACAGCACGAATATCCAGGCCAGCACTACGAATATAACGCCCGCCAGATGCGTGACATAGACAAGAATAGTCAGGACGTAGAACAAGACAGGGAGCTCGAATTGATTGCTGTAGGCATAGCCGACTTGCAGCGTGCGCGGCGCCCAGTTCGGCTCGCGGAGCGCGACATCATCCGGCCGGGCTATACCGGTATTGAAATCGCGGGCGCGCAACGGGGCGAGCCAGAACAGGAGCAGGAAGCTGAGAATCACCTCGACGAACAGCGGCAGGAGGATCGCTTGAGTGGACATTGATTTAACCCAGCTGAATTGTTTCCCGTACCACGCAGACACTTCACCGCCAATGCCGCAGCTTAAAGCTTGACGCTGACCGCCGTCTCGCCATCCTCGTCGACCAGCGCGCTGCGCCACGATTTTCCGTCGAACAGCGCCTTGCGCACGGCGTCAGCCGTGCCGCCATGGCTAAGATTAGCGGTGATCAGCGTGCCACCGGTGCGCAGGAGCCCGCGCAGCATCTTGTGCAACGCCGGCGCCGGCGTGCCGCCGTCGAAAAAAGCGACGTCGTAGCCGGGATCGAGTGTCGCCAACACGGCCGCGAAGTCGCCCTCATGCACGGTGATGCGGTGATCCATGGCGGCAGCGGCAATGTTTTCGCGGGCAAGCCGCACATGCTCCGGATCGCGCTCGACGCTATCGACGGTTGCGTCCGGCGCGCCCGAGGCGAAGGACAATGCCGTGTAGCCGAGCGCCGTTCCCAATTCCAAAATGCGGCGCGCGTTGGCTACCCCCGCCAATGCCGCCAATAGCGGACCGTTGTCATACGGGTAAGCACCGCAGCCGTGCCGCGCGCGATGGGCATTGGTCGCGGTGCGTATTTTCGCGAAAGGATCGGCGACCGCGCCTGTCATCGCGAGCTTCATTCCCGGTTTGGATAATTCGGGCTCTCGCGCGTGATGGTGACGTCGTGGACATGGCTCTCGCGCAATGCGGCGCCCGAGATGCGCACAAACTCGGCCTTATCGTGGAACGCGGCGAGATTTTTTGCGCCGACATAGCCCATGGCGGCGCGCAATCCGCCGACGAGCTGGTGTACCACATTGGCAACGGACCCTTTATACGGCACCTGGCCTTCGATGCCCTCGGGCACCAGCTTGAGGGTGTCCTTGATTTCCTGCTGGAAATAACGGTCGGCGGAGCCGCGCGCCATGGCGCTGACGGAGCCCATGCCGCGATAAGTTTTGTAGGAGCGGCCCTGATAGAGAAAGACTTCGCCCGGGGTCTCGTCGGTGCCGGCAAGCAGCGAGCCGACCATGGCGACGTCGGCGCCGGCGGCGAGCGCTTTGGCGAGATCGCCGGAATATTTGATGCCGCCGTCGGCGATCACCGGCGTATTCGTCCGCTTTGCCACTTCGACCGCGTCCATGATCGCCGTCAGCTGCGGGATGCCGACACCGGCAACGATGCGCGTGGTGCAGATCGAGCCCGGTCCGATCCCGACCTTGATCGAGTTGGCACCGGCATCGATCAGGGCCTTCGCTCCCTCGGCGGTGGCGATATTGCCCGCGACCACTTGCACCGCGTTCGACATTCGCTTGATGCGGGTCACGGTGTCGAGCACGCGCCGGGAATGGCCGTGCGCGGTGTCGACCACGACGAGATCGACGCCGGCGTCGATCAAGCTCTCGCTGCGCGCATAGCCGGCTTCGCCCACCGAGGTAGCGGCGGCAACCCGCAGCCGGCCCTGCTCGTCCTTGCAGGCGTTGGGATTGGCCACCGCCTTCTCGATGTCTTTCACGGTGATCAGGCCGACGCAGCGATATTCGCCGTCGACGACCAGAAGCTTTTCGATACGATGCTGGTGCAGAAGCCGTTTCGCCTCGTCCTGTTCGACGCTTTCGCGCACGGTGACGAGCCGGTCCTTGGTCATCAGATCGGAGACTTTTTGCCGCTTATCCGTGGCAAAGCGCACGTCCCGATTGGTGAGGATACCGACGAGCTTGCCGGGGACTTTGCCTTTTTTGCCATCGCCGCCGCCTTCGACGACCGGAATGCCGGAAATGTGATGCTCCTGCATCAGCGTCAGCGCTTCAGCGAGCGTCGCTCCGGGATGGATGGTGACGGGATTCACCACCATGCCCGACTCAAATTTCTTCACTTGGCGCACCTGCGCGGCCTGAAGGTCGGGTTCGAGATTGCGGTGAACGACGCCGATGCCGCCGGCCTGCGCCATGGCAATCGCCATATGCGCTTCGGTCACGGTATCCATTGCCGACGCGACGATCGGAATATTGAGCAGAATGTTGGGCGTGATGCGCGAGCGTATATCGACATCCGATGGCAGGACATCGGACAGGCCCGGCTTCAACAGCACGTCATCGAAGGTGTATGCTTCGCGCGGTAGGTCTCTTGAAGTCGCCGCCATTGCCAACTCCGCATGGCCCGATTCTGCGGGCCGGCGCATCGGGAAGACGCTTCGCGGGCGAGCGGAATTGACGTCCCTCGCCCGGCTCGATGGCCCGCTTTTGGGTTGGCGGCGGTCGATAGCACTTCTTGACCGCAATTGATAGGCCCCAAGGACTAAAATAGTCGGGGAAAGCCGGAGGAATCGCGGTGAAACAGTGTTTGGATCGTCGTCAATTCAGCCTCGGCGGGATAGCCGCGGGCGCAGCCCTTGCAGCCGGCGGCCCACGAGCCCTGGCGCAGGATACGGCTAAACGGCTGACATGACCTCGACATACATGCCCCAGGCCAAGCGCGCCGCGGGCCGCTAGCCGCATGGAACGTCCCTACGACCGCATCGTGCCGCTGATCGTCGCCACCGCGCTGTTCATGGAAAACATGGACTCGACAGTGATCGCAACCTCGCTTCCGGCGATCGCGCGGGCGCTCGATACCAACCCACTGGCCCTGAAGCTCGCAGTCACGTCCTACTTACTGTCGCTCGCCATATTCATTCCCGCCAGCGGCTGGACCGCCGATCGCTTCGGCGCGCGCAATGTGTTTCGCATCGCCATCAGCGTGTTCATCCTGGGCTCAATCGGCTGCGCCGCTTCGCGTTCGCTCGAGCAATTCGTGCTCGCTCGTATCGTGCAAGGCATGGGCGGCGCGATGATGACGCCGGTCGGCCGGCTCATCATGGTGCGCAGTATCGATAAGCAACTCCTCGTCCATGCCATGTCCTTCGTCACCATGCCGGCGTTGATCGGTCCGATCTGCGGCCCGCCGCTCGGCGGCTTCATCACGACCTATGCCTCATGGCATTGGATTTTCCTGATCAACGTGCCAATCGGCCTCGTCGGGATCGCGATGGCGACGCGCTATATCGCCAATGTGCACGTCGAACGGCCCGATCCCTTCGACTTTGTCGGCTTCGTTCTGTCGGGCCTCGCCATTGCCGGCCTTGCCTTCGGGCTTTCGGCCATGGGGCTCGAGTTCTTGCCGACCAGCGTGGTTGCGTCATTGCTTTGCGTCGGCGCGGTGTCGGCCGTGGCTTACGTGATTCACGCCAAGCGCACGCCGGCGCCGATCCTCGATCTCAGCCTGCTCAGGCTGCCGACCTTCCGCGCCAGCATTGTCGGCGGATTTCTGTTCCGGCTCGGCATCGGCGCGTTGCCGTTCCTGCTGCCGCTCCTGTTGCAAATCGGCTTCGATCTGACGCCATTCCAGTCCGGTCTCATCACGTTTACCACCGCGCTCGGGTCGATGTTCATGAAGGCGGCGGTCGCCAGCGTGCTCGGGCGCTTGGGCTATCGCAATGTGCTGCTTTACAACGCGTTGATCTCGAGCGCTTTTCTCGCCGCCTGCGCCACATTCGTCCACGGCATGCCGTTTGCCGCCATGATCGCCATCCTGTTGTCGGGCGGTTTCTTCCGCTCGCTGCAATTCACCAGCATCAACACCCTCGCCTATGCCGAGATCGAGCCGGCAAAGATGAGCCGTGCCACGGCGATGGTAGCCGCCGCGCAGCAATTGTCGCTGTCGACCGGCGTCGCCATCGGCGCGCTGGTCGTCGAGATCACGCTGCGGCTGAAACATTCGACGGCGATGGGCGTGAACGATTTCCCGCCGGCGTTTCTCGTGGTCGCAGCGCTTGCCGCCAGTGCCGCATTGATTTTTTATCACCTGGCACCCGACGCCGGCGCCGAGCTTTCGGGACGC
This sequence comes from uncultured Alphaproteobacteria bacterium, assembly GCA_963823225.1. Taxonomy (GTDB): domain Bacteria; phylum Pseudomonadota; class Alphaproteobacteria; order Rhizobiales; family Xanthobacteraceae; genus BOG-931. Next base: position 2,109,948 of record CAWGKM010000003.1, read on the forward strand.
AAGGTGGAAGCAACCGTGCCGAATAAGATTCGCTAGGCGTTTTCCGTTCGGCCGCGAAAGCCGCGCGCCAACAGATAAAGCTCTGCCGAATCGCTGCGGCTTGCCGGCGGTTTGACGTGCTTGACGCCCTCGAAATCGCGCTTGAGCTCCGCGAGCAACGTGGATTCTGTCCCGCCTTGCAACACCTTGCACAAAAACGTGCCGCCGGTGGCGAGCGCCTCGCGCGCAAACGTGGCCGCGGCCTCGGCCAGCGCCATGATGCGCAGGTGATCGGTCTGGCGATGGCCGGTCGCGTTTGCCGCCATGTCCGAGAGGACGATATCGGCCTTGCCGCCGAGCATCGTCTTAAGCCGCTCGGGTGCCGCCGCATCGAAAAAATCGAGTTTGATGAATTCAACTCCCGCGATCGGCTTGACATCGAGAACGTCGATCGCGATCACGCGGCCGTTCGCGCCGACGCGGCGCGCGGCGATCTCGCTCCAGCCGCCTGGCGCCGCGCCGAGATCGATCACGCGCGCACCCGGCCGCAGCACGCGATATTTATCGTCGATCTCGGCGAGCTTGTAGGCCGCACGCGAGCGCAGACCCTCGCGCTTGGCGCGTGCCACATAAGGATCGCCGAGCTGGCGTTCGAGCCAAGTCCGCGACGACAGCGTCCGGCGCTTCTCGTCCTTGAGCCTTGCCATGATCGCTCTAAGCTTGTCCCCAAACGCCGTCTTCACGCATCATCTCGACCAGCATGCCCTCGCGTAGGCCGCGGTCGGCGACGCGAAGTCTCGGGCAGGGAAAAGCGCGGCGGATGGCGTCAAGGATGGCGCAGCCGGCGAGCACGAGATCGGCGCGCTCGGCGCCGATGCAGGGATTGGCCGCGCGTTCGTCAAAACTCATCGCCATAAGCTCGGCGACTACGCGGGAAATCTCCTCGTCGGACAGCCAACAACCGTCAACCCGCCGCCGATCGTAGCGCCGCAGCCGCAAATACACGCCGGCAATCGTGGTCACGGTACCCGAGGTGCCGAGCATGTGAAAGCCGTCGAGATCGCGGTGCGCATCCGCGAATCTGTCGACGAAAGCGGCAACATCTTCGATCATGGCGTGGTAGATTTCGCGCGATACGATTTTGCCGCCATACCGCTCGGCGAGCGTCACCACACCGACCGGCAACGATGCCCAACCGACGATGTCGGGTTCCGGCGGACCGCGGCGGCCCGGGTCGGACCGATTGAGCCGGACCAATTCGGAGGATCCGCCACCGATGTCGAACAGGATGACGCCTGACGCCGCGGGATCGAATAGTTCGGTGCAGCCTGTCGCCGCGAGTCTTGCTTCGGTTGCGGAATCGATGATTTCGAGTTCGAGGCCGGCCTCCTTGGCGACGCGGGTGCGGAATTCCTCGCCGTTCTCCGCGGCGCGACACGCCGCCGTCGCAATCAACCGTGCGCGCAACACCCCGCGCGCGCGCATCTTGTCGCGACAGACATGCAGCGCCTCGACCGCGCGCGCAATCGCCGCCTCGCTGATTCGGCCGGATGCGGCGACGCCTTCGCCAAGGCGAATGATGCGGGAGAATGCGTCGACGACGCGGAAGCCATCGGCAGTCGGTCGCGCGATCAGGAGCCGGCAATTGTTGGTGCCGAGATCGAGCGCCGCATAGGTCGCGCCGCGGTGACGTTGCACCGGCGCGCGCCAGTCGTCGCGATGGCCATCGCGACGGATGCCATACGGCGTTCGGCGACCCCAGCGAGCACCCCGCGCAGTAGCTTTGCGCGAGGTCCCATTGGCGTCGAGGCCGCCCGGCGGCGAGGCCTCGTCCGTCATCAAATGCCTTCCTGCCGCGCCGGAGCCCGATAGGCTCGACGGCAGCGGTCTATTGTTCAAGCCCAAATCGGGGGAACTGTAACAGGGGCGGCTCCAAGGGCAATACTGTGCTTGGCCTGCCTATGAGCCATGTTCCATGCCCAGTTGCCGGGGTCAGCCAAGTCCATTACGAAGTCCATCGTCACCGCGACCAAGCTTCCAGGATTGAGCCGTCATGAATTTGCAGCAGTCCGCCAAAGTCCAGGCGGATGAATTAACGGCCGACCAGTTGGCGACCCATAAATTCGGCGTCGGGCAATCGGTGCCGCGCCGCGAGGACCCGGCGCTGCTGCGTGGCAAAGGCCGCTATACCGACGACGTCAGCCTGCCGGGCCAAGCCTATCTGGTGATGGTTCGAAGCTCCGTTGCCCACGGCTTTATCCGCGCAATCGACATGAAAGCGGCGCGGAAAATGCCGGGCGTGCTCGGCGTCTATAGCAGTGCCGAACTGAAGGGCTATGGCACGCTCAAATGCATCGTGGCGCTCAACAATCGCGATGGCACGCCGTTGAAGAAGCCGCGTCGCGAGGCGCTGGCGATCGGCAAGGTGCGCTATGTCGGCGATCCGGTCGCCTGCGTCGTCGCCGAAACTGTGGCGCAAGCGAAGGACGCGGCCGAAGCCGTCACGGTCGACATCGAGCCGCTTCCCGTCGTCACTTCGCCCGAAGCCGGCGCGCGCGACGGTGCGCCGCTTATTTACGATGATGTCCCCGGCAACATCGCGCTCGATTTTCACTACGGCGATACAGTGGCGGTCGATGCCGCTTTCGCGAGCGCGGCTCATGTCACGCGATTAAAGCTCGTCAACAGCCGGCTCGTCGTCAATGCCATGGAGCCGCGCGCGGCAGTAGCGACCTACGAGGATAATCGCTTCACCCTTTACGCCTGCTCGCAGGGCGTGTTCGGCATGCGCGCCAACATCGCCGACGCGATGGGCGTCGATGTCAAGAACGTGCGGATCCTGACCGGTCAGGTCGGCGGCTCGTTCGGCATGAAGGCCATGGTTTTTCCCGAATATGTCTGTCTCCTTCATGCAGCGCGCGCGCTAGGACGGCCGGTGAAGTGGACGGATGAACGCTCGGGAAGCTTCGTCTCCGACGGCCACGGCCGCGCCACCGATGTGACCGCGGAGCTTGCGCTCGACGCCGAAGGCAACTTCCTGGCGGTGCGCCTCACGAGCTTCGCCAATATGGGCGCATTCCTCTCCCAGTTCGGACCGTTTATGCCCACCGCCAACGCGGTGAAGAACATGCAAGGCATGTACCGCACGCCGCTGATGGAAGTCTCGACCAAATGCGTGTTCACCAATACGACGCAGGTCACCGCGTATCGCGGCGCCGGCCGGCCCGAGGGCAACTATTATATGGAGCGGTTGATCGACGCCGCCGCTGCCGAAGTCGGCATCGACCGGCTCACGCTGCGCCGGCGCAACCAAATCCGACCGCAGGAACTACCGCTGAAAACTGCGTCCGCCTCGACCTACGACTGCGGGGATTTTGCGGCGCTGAGCAAGCATGCATTCGAACTCGCCGACGGCAAAGGCTTTGCACGCCGTAAACGCGAAAGCCGCAAACGCGGCAAATTGCGTGGCTTGGGAGTCAGCAATTATCTTGAAGTCACCGCGGCGCCGGCGAAGGAATCGGCCGGCATTATCTTTAACGCCGACGGAACGGTGACGTTGACGACCGGCACGCTCGATTTCGGCATGGGCCATGCCACGGCGTTCGCGCAGGTCTTGAGCCAACAGCTTGGCATTCCCTTCGAGAAAATCTCGCTGGTGCAGGGCGACAGCGACCGCCTCGTGATGGGCGGCGGCTCCGGCGGCTCCAAGTCGATCATGCACAGCGGCACCGCGATCGTCGAAGGCGCCGCCAAAGTCATTGAAAAAGGCAAGCAGCTTGCCGGCTATGTGCTCGAAGCCGCCCCCGCCGATATTGCTTTCGAGCGCGGGCAATTCGCCATCGTCGGCACCGACCGCGCCATTTCGCTCATCGAGCTCGCGCAAAAACTGCATGGCGGCCTCAAGCTTCCCCCCGAGGCGCCGCAATCGCTCGACGTCATCCATGTCAGCGACGGACCGGGCGCGTGGACCTTTCCCAACGGGTGTCACATTGCCGAGGTCGAGGTCGACCCGGAGACCGGCTTTGTCGAACTGGTCAGATATTCCTGCGTCAACGATTTCGGCACTCTCGTTAATCCGATGATCGTCGAAGGCCAGCTCCACGGCGGGGTGGTGCAAGGCATTGGCCAGGCGCTCATGGAGAGGGCGGTCTATGACGAAGACGGGCAATTGCTGACCGGCTCGCTTATGGACTACGCAATGCCGCGTGCGGCCGACGTTCCGTCCTTCGTTCTTGCCAATCACCCGGTGCCCACGAAAACAAACCCGCTCGGCGTCAAAGGTTGTGGCGAAGCGGGTTGCGCCGGCGGCCTGCCGTCGACGATGAATGCGGTGATGGATGCGCTCGCCGATTGCGGCATCCGCCATATCGACATGCCGTTGACGCCGTTTCGCGTCTGGCAGGCGCTGCAAGCCGCGAAGACAACGCGCCCGCAATGACGCAAACCATTTCCGTCCGCTCGATGCGACCGGCCGAGTCGCGGCTGATTGCCGGCGTCTGCGCCGCGCATATGATGAGCCATTATTACATGCTCATGCTGGCGCCGCTGTTGGCATTCGTGCGCAATGACTTCGGCGTGAGCTACATCGACCTCGCGGTGGCGCTGACGGTATTTAATGTGGTTTCGGCGCTGCTGCAGACGCCGGTCGGATTCATCGTCGACCGGCTCGGCGCGCGAATCATGCTAATCGTCGGTCTCGCTTTGAGCAGCGGCGCCTATGCGCTCGCCGGCATTTTCGACTCCTATTGGATGTTCATTACCATGTATGGCGTGGCCGGGCTCGGCAACACAGTCTATCACCCTTCGGACTATTCGCTGCTGTCGCATCACGCGCCGCCGGAACGGCTGAGCCAGATCTTTTCGTTCCATACCTTCGCCGGCATGGTCGGCTCCGCCGCCGCCCCCGTTACGCTCGTTTACATGCAGAGCGCGTTCGGCTGGCGCGGCGCCTATGTCGGTGCAGCCATCTTCGGCTTCATCGTGCTGGCAGCGATAATCGCGCAGCCCGAGCCGGCTCTTGACGTCAGCCATGCCACTCGAGCCGCGAAGTCGCGCATGACTATCGTCGATACCGGCTGGCGTCTTTTAATTTCGCCGCCGATCTTGCTCAATTGGGCGTTTTTTATCCTTACCTCGATCATGAGCGGCGGACTCAACACCTACCTCATCGTCGCGCTAGGCGCGCTGCACGCGACGCCGCCCGCGATCGCCAATATAACGTTGACCTCGCTGCTTGCCATGAACGCCGTCGGCGTGCTCGCCGGCGGTGTGCTGGCCGGTCGAACCCACCATCACGCCATGGTCGCGGCGGCGGGCTTGACGGTGGGTGGAATCGTTACCGCACTCATCGGCTTGTTTGATTTCCCTTCGGCCTTGCTCATTGCGCTGATGGGATTCAGCGGCTTTTGCGTCGGCGCGACATATCCGTCGCGCGACATGCTGGTGCGGGCGGTCACGCCGCCCAACGCCTACGGCCGGGTGTTCGGGTTTGTCAGCACCGGCTTCAATATCGGCGCCAGCGTCGCGCCCATCGCTTACGGCATGCTGATGGACAACGGCCAGCCGCGTATGGTGTTCCTTTTGTCCGCCGCGGTGAGCGTCCTGTGCGTTTCGACCGTGACATTCGGATTCTCGGGCCGCGAGACACGCTAAAGATTGCACGGCAGAACCCGCCTTTGCCCGCCTTGGCTTTGCTTGATACTGTCGGCGCAAGCGAACAAAACCTTGCAGCAGTCAGGGGCGGTCAAGGAGCGAACCATGAAACTTTGCCGCTACGACGACGACCGCTTGGGCGTCGTGCGCGGAGACCTTGTGCACGGCGTCACCGAAGCACAGACGGAAATCCGGAAATCGTCGCCTTACGCAATGAAGGGAGACGCCGTTGTCGCGGCGCTGCCGCAATGGCGCGAGCGGCTTGAACGCATGGCGGATAAGGCGCCCGGCAAGCCGATCGCGCAGGTCAAGCTGCTCGCTCCGGTCGCGCGGCCGACCAAGCTGTCCTGCGCACCGACCAATTACCAGGCGCATATCAATGAGATGAAGACGGCCTCCGCGCAGCCGGGCTCGCAGATTGTCAGCGTGCAGTCGGCCAAAATCGGCGAGGCGGGAATGTTCCTCAAAGCTAATTCCGCCCTCGTTGGCCCCTCCGAATGCATTCCCGTTCGCTTTCCCGATCGGCGCAGCGATCACGAGGTCGAACTGGTGATGGTCATCGGCAAGACCGGCAGCGACATTCCGCGGGCGCAGGCGCTCGACCACGTGGCGTGCTATTGTCTCGGTCTCGACATCACCGTACGCGGCCGCGAGGACAGAAGTTTTCGAAAATCGGTGGACGGTTATGCCGTCGCCGGCCCCTGGATGGTGACCGCCGACGAGGTGCCGAATCCCGATGCGCTGCCGCTTTCGCTCGAGGTCAACGGCGAGAGACGACAAAACAGCAACACAAATATGCTGATCTATGACTGCCGCAGGCTCATCGAATTCGCCTCATCGTTCTACACGCTCTATCCGGGCGATCTTATCTATACCGGCACGCCGGATGGTGTCGGCCCTATCAAGCCCGGCGATACCATCGTCTGCCGCTCCAGTCCGCTGTTCGGTGAGCTCAAGATCGGCGTGCGGGCGCACGAATTGGGCGTAACGCGCGGCGACCGGCGCATCCACGCGCCGGCGTGAGGCGACGCGTCATAACGGGAAAACGTTCGATGTTGCAGATCAAACGCGCAGGTCATTCGACTCTCACGACTCCCGATCTCGAACGGATGGTCGATTTTTTCACCCATATCGTCGGGTTGAGCCTTGCCGCACGGGAGAAAAACCGGGCCATCCTCGCCACCAAAGCCGGGGACGACATAAGGAACTTTACGTAGCTATTTGCTCGTAGCCCATTTTTGATTGATACGGTTTCATTTTAACCGATCATTCCGGTTGCAGCGGCAGGATCGACGCGCTGAGCACGTGCTCCGCGCGATGTCGATCGGCCGGCAAAAATCCGATGAATGAGATACGCATACTTCACGTCGACGACGAACCTGACATTCGCGAGATCGTCGACATGTCGCTCGCGCTTAATCCCGACTTCCAGGTACGCGCTTGCTCGTCGGGCGAGGAAGCGCTCGAAACCGCGGCCGAGTGGTCACCGCGCCTTATCCTGCTCGACGTGATGATGCCGGGAATGGATGGACCGACTACGCTCACTGGATTGCGCAAGAATCCGCAAACCTCGGAAATTCCCGTCGTATTCATGACAGCGCGAGCGCAACCGCGCGAGGTCGAACGGTTCATCTCGCTAGGCGCGCAGGGCGTCATTTCAAAGCCCTTCGACCCGATGATGCTCGCCTCTCAGGTGTTGGGCCATTTGCAGGCGCTGAAGCGCATCTGAACATGCGCTCGATCGCCTCATGGATAGGTTGGGCAACGCATGAAATGCGGAGGCCGCCATCATGGACGAGCCCGCTCTTCGCGCTCGCCGTCGTCTTCGGCGCGATCGTGTGGCTGGATGCGCGATCCGAGCCGTTGCCCGAAAAGCGGTTTGACGGCTTTAACGTCATTGCGGCGGCTGGACACCCTTTCGGCAGCGCATCGGCCGACCTCGCGCTCGCCAAGGCCAAACAGCTCGGCGCGACCGCGGTCGCGATCATTCCTTTCCTGTGGCAGTCGAGCCGCGTCAGTCCCGATCTCGTGCGCGGCGAGGATATGAACGATGACGAACTGCGCGCCGCAATCCGCGAAGCCCGCGCGCTCGGACTGGCCGTGCTGGTAAAACCTCACGTGTGGGTGCCGGGAAGTTGGGCCGGTGCAATCGCCATGCGTTCCGACGAGGACTGGCAGCAGTGGTTTGCAAACTATCAACGCGAACTCATGCATATCGCGCAGGTCGCCGGGGAGGAGAAAGCCGACGCGCTCGCGATCGGCACCGAGCTTTCCCAAACCACGCAGCGGCCGCAATGGCACGACTTAATAGCGCGGACGCGTATTATCTTCTCCGGCCGTCTGCTCTATGTCGCGCACAATGTCGAAGAGGCCCAGACAGTTCCATTCTGGGACCGGCTCGACGCGATCGGCGTGTCACTCTACCCGCCGCTCGGCAACGACACCGACCGCGCGCTTCATCGTGCCGCAATGCGTGTGACAGCCGACCGTCTCGATACGCTGGCGAGCATCTATAGAAAACCGATCATAATCGCCGAGATCGGCTTGCGCTCCGCCGCGGGGGCCGCGGCGAAGCCATGGGAAAGCGCCGAGGAACGGGCGACGACGCCGGATCCTACGCTTCAGGCCGACGTACTTGCCGATTGGCTGGCAATTCTTGAGCGCCCGACCGTCGATGGCGTTCTGATCTGGCGTTGGTTCACCGACCCCAATGCCGGTGGCTTGGCGGATACCGATTTCACCGTGCAGGGCAAACCTGCCGAACGGGTTCTGTTATGTGCGTGGACGCAAAGCTGCGACCGCGGCTAGAGCGGAACCATCGGAATTCATGCGTCAGAATTGGTGCCAGACGCCGAAGACCACGCCGTTCTCCTGCAGCGCGTTGCGCCCGGCGTAGGTAGTGTAGGCGCCGCCCTGCAACTCCCAAGTCGGGGTCAGAGAATAAACCGCGCTGAGCTGCAGCTTGTAGTACTCGTAGCTGCCGCCGTCATAGATCGTATTGCCGGCACCTTCGGAGATGACGTTGAAGCTCTGCGCCAGCAGCAGCCATTGCGGCAGCACCTTCACCCCCAACGTCGCATCAGTCCGAAACTCGCTCGGCAAACCCGCAGTGCGCTCGCGCTGGGCCACTTCCAGATCGAAAAAGGCGGGCTTGCCGCCCAGCGTGAAATTGTGCCCGAGCAGCGCGCGGACATCGGCTTCGACGTCGGTGTAGCCGACGGCGGCGGGGTTCGACGTAGCGGTCGTACCGGGCACACGCAGCGTCACCTGACCGGACAGCACCCAGCTTTGGTCCTCGAAGAAACCATAGCGTGCGCCGAATTCGGTGTAACCGAGGCCGGTGCGCTGGGCATCGGTCGGTGCGGCGATGTCGATGTGCTGCAATCCGGGATCGACGATGGCGGTCAGCCGGTCGGTAAGGCCGTATTCGATGAGGAGCTGCGCTTCGATCTTGTCGTAGCGCGGCGTAGAGGCGAGGCCACCGTTGCCGAAATAGCTGGTTGACGTGGCTGCAGTGAGGCTCGCGAGCCACTGCCCGGTGCCTTCCGGCAATGTCCACGCACCGGCGGACGCAGCCCGCGGTGCGGCCAGCGCTAAGAGCACAATACCAACGCAACGTTTCAACACGCTTTACCGCACCAGACGCCAGTCCGCCGCGTTGCTTGTGATGGGATCACAACGTGCTTCTGGCCTTCCCATCTCTCCACGAACATTGCCGAAACATCGCCCCGTCAGAAATTTTTTAGATCGTCAGCGCCAGTACCCGATCGCCGCCGGCGCCGGCGGCGTCTTGCACCCTGGAAATCGCCTGTATCAGCAGCTGGACGCGATCCACGGCGCGCTTCGCCCGCCCGCTGATGGCCGCCACGCTCGCGGTGAAATAATCCGACACGACAGATTCGGAATTGGGCAACTGCAGCTTCGAGACCGTCGTTCGCAACGTCTCGCCAAGATCGCGCGCTGCATTGGTTTCGACTTCGGGCGCAACGAGGATGATCATGCCGTTGCGATAGGCTGCCGCCACGATCCCGACCGTCGCCGCGAGCCGGCGAACCGCGCGCGACACTTCGGTAAGCACGGCGAGGGCCGCGGGTTCGCCATTGACCGAGCGATACACGTCGAAGCGGTCGAGCACGAGCGCAAGAATCGAGATTGTCTCGTCGGACTGGCGTCCGCAAGCGCCGGTGAGATAGGCCTCGGCCACTTCGCCGACAAATAAGCCCGTGGCCTCGTCGATCCACAGCCCCGCCCGCCGATCTCCCCAATTCGACAGAAAGGCCAAGAGTTCGCGTTCGCGCGCTTGCCTGCGGTCGAGTTCTTGCTTGAGTTTTAGCGCCGCACGCACACGCGCGACCAACTCCACGCGGTTGACGGGCTTGGTGATGTAATCGGTCGCGCCGGCCACAAAGGCGTTGGACAGCGAGTTCATGTCGTCGAGAGACGTCACCATGATGACGGGCAAATCGGCATAGCGGGGATCATTGCGAATGCGCGCACAAGTCTCCACGCCGTCCATTTCCGGCATGATGATATCGAGTAACGCCACGTCGATGGTCGGCTTGGCGTCGGAGTTGCGGCCAACGTCGAGAATCTTCAGCGCCTCCCAACCCGACGCGGCGGTGACGATATCGGCGTAGCCCGCGGACAGCAACGCGCCTTCGGTGAGATCACGGGAATCCTCCGAATCGTCGATCACAAGTATCCGCATCGGCGCCTCCGTATTTGTACTCATATTGTTTTGCGTTCCTATCGTACCTGGCGGATATTAATCCTTGAAATTCGTCGACGATTTTATTCGAGCAAACAATCGCCAAGTATTGTTTTGGTATATGACGCGATAACCCGGCGCTCCTTCGCTAAACAAACTGGGAAACGCCTTGTCGAGACGGTCGGTCGCGCCGGCATTGCTTTGCGGATCCGGAACCGCGACGAACGGCGTGTCGATGCGGTCGAACAGTGTGGCGAGCGTGAACGGCTCGCTCTGCGGCCCGAGAATGCCGCGTGCGTGGCCGCGACCGAGGACGAAGGCGGGAGCATTGTCGGTATCGACCAATACGCCGTCGTGTCGCGCGGCGGCGCCGCCGGCCGTCAGCGCGTCGATCCGCTCGCCACCGCCGCGCTGCAAAGCGGCATGAAAATGATTCATCGTGATCGGATCGACGAACACAATGCCCGCAAGGCCGCCGAACCAACCCAAAATCAAAAGCGCGACGGTCAGGCCGAGGCGTTCGCGTGCAATCGGGACGCGGATCACGACGGTTGCGGCCAAAACCGGCGCCGCAACCACGATCGCGGTTGGGTCGCCGAAAAGGCCGCTCAATACGCTGATTGCCGTCGCGGCGATCGCGATACCGGCAAAGATTTCGGCTGGAACTATGAGCGGCCGGCGGCGATAAACGATCGCGAGCATCACGACCGCAATGGGTGCCCCGGTCACGAGCGCCACTGCCATCGCGGCGCTCGCATAGAGCGTCAGAAAGCCGGAGAGGCCGTCGCCGAACGCGCGCGTGAGTGCCGCGGTCCAAAGTGAGAGGCTTTGCGTCGGCGCCGCCAGAAAAGTCCAACCGTCGCCCGGGAAAATCCAAGATACATAGCTGAAGGCGGCGATTGCAAAGATGCTGGGAAAGATCAGCGCAACGACGACGTTGAACGCGGAATGCGCGACCAAGACCGGGCGGACCGCGAAAGCCAAAAACGGTATGGCGGCAAAGGCAAATGCCGCGCCCAGCGGGTGCGAAAAGGCGAGCGCCATCAGCGCAAGCCCCACCCCCATGACCTCCGATGTGCCGCTGCGTGCGCGTAAATCGTACAGCGCGAGGCACAGCATCAAGAGGAATGCAGCGAGGAACATATCGGAGGGGCCGGTAACGACGGCCCGCAACAGCGCCGGATGGAATGCCAGCAAGAAGGTCATTACGGCGGCGGCGGATTTCGGCAAACGCGCCGTGCGAAACGATGCGAAGCAAAAGGCGGCGAGGAACGCCAGAAGTCCGGCTGCCACCAGCGCCGGCGCCGGCGTGTCGGCAGGCGTAAGCCATGCGACCAGGGTCGTTGCGAGGAATGGCAAACTCGGATAGGCCGCGACAATGCGGCCGAATGGGACCTGGCCGTCGGCGGCGGCACTGGCGCCGGCCCACAGCCGCAGCGCATCGTCGGCAAGCAGGCCGTTGCTGACGGCGAAAGCGGCAAGCGTAAGAATCGACGCAAAGGCGAGCGACGCGACCGGTGCGGCTGCAAGTGCACGTGTCATCACGCCAGCCATGACGCGATCGCCATTCATGGCGCGCTGCCGGCCGTTGCGACTTGCGCCGAAGCGTGACGCGACACGCCGTGCTGAGTTTTTTCCCAATAAAACGGATCGCGCACCAGCTGCCACAGCGCTCTATAGGCAGCAAGCGAGATGAGCACCCAATAGCCGAACAGTGTGAAACTGAACGGAATGAGTTGCAGCCAGCCGCGCCGGATTGGCGCCAGCATGATTAGATAGGTGAAGGCGCCGTTGCCGGCGAGCAGATTGAACAGGCATAGAAACAGCAATGCTTGCGGAAAGATCGGATCGAAGCTTGCGGCCGCGAGCGCAAGCCAGATCAGATAAAGCGCCCAGAACACCGGGTTAAGCAGTCCGGCCAGCACGGTGCCGCCGATGAAAAACACGAAGCCGAGAAAGCCGAGCAGTCCGGCGCGGCGGACCAAATGCACTGGCCGCCTGGAGTGGACCAGAAGCGTTTGCATGTAGCCTTTGATCCAGCGTGAGCGCTGGCGCAGCCATTGACCGGCGTGGCAGCTCGCTTCCTCGTAGGTCGTCGAGTCAACGACACCGACGCGATATCCCTTCTGCCCGATGCGGATACCGAGATCGGCGTCCTCGGTCACGTTGAATGGGTCCCAGGCGTGTAATTCGCGCAGCACGTCGATGCGAAAATGATTGGAGGTGCCGCCAAGAGGTATCGGCATGCCGAGCCGTTCCAGGCCCGGAAGTACATGGTCGAACCAGAGCGCGTAGTCGAGCGTGAACATGCGGGTAAGCCAGTTTTCGCTGGCGTTGTAGTAATTGAGGCGGCATTGCAGACAGGCGGTGTTCGGGGGCGAACGGCGGAATGTCGCCACCACTTTGCGCAGCTGGTCGGGCTCCGGCCGATCCTCCGCATCGTACACGACCAGATATTCGCCGCGGGCGAAGCGCAGCGCGAAGTTGCAGGCTTTCGGCTTGGTCTGCGGTTCGGAGCGCGGCACGACGAGGATCTCGAAAACGCCTTCGAGACCGAGCGTGCGCGCGGCCTCGATGGTTTCGCTATCGTCGGCCTCGAGCACGATTTTGATGTCGAGCTTGCCGAGCGGATAATCGAGATTGCGCAATGCCTGCGCGAGCTGCGGCAGCATCGCGGCTTCCCGGAACATCGGCACCAGCACGGTGAAGACCGGCAGATGCTCGGTGCGCAGCGCGCGCGCCTCGACCGCGATCGTCTCGTCCCTGTCGGCGGAGCGTCCGCCGCCGATTGAGACCAGAACTCCCTTGAAAACGAAATTACCGAGATAAAAAATGCTGATGGCGACATTGAGCGCAACGAGCGTTTCGAGCGGCGCGAATGCGAGCCCGGCCAGCACTGCGCTGAACAGCCCATAGCCCACGAACATCTGCGGCGCGGTCAAGACCGTGCGCGCGGACATTTGCGGGTCGAGCTCGGCTAATTCGAACACGGCGCGATGTGATAAGGCGTCGGCGAACGCAGTCTGCACCGTGATGACGATGTCGAACTTTGAAACGACCACGAACTCGATGTCGGCGCCCCAGCGGTTTCGCGCGAACAGCACCGTTTCCGGTCCCGGCTCGGCGGTGGCGATGAAGAGCCGCCCGTCGCCGCGCCGCCACGGCATTGACAGGCGGGTGGCGTAAAGTTCGACTTCCGACGCGCGCAATAGCGTGCGATCCGGCGGATCGCGAATGAGATCGACGAAAGGCAGGTCGAAATTTTGCGCATAGGTTTCGTAGTAAAGACGCGGATCCATCCAGTTGCGCGACAGCAGAGCGTCGCCGAGCCGCACGTTCCACCGCTCCGCCAGCTCGACGGCCTCATCGAGCTGCGCGAGCGTGATGATGCGCCGGCCGACCAGAAGGTCGCCAAGCGCGCGATCGGACGGCGACAACGGCATGGCTAGTCGGACGGATGGGCGGATCGGTGACGGAACATGCGTTGCAACACCAAGAGCAACGCAGCCGTAACGAACAGCCAGAGCCCGGCGATGATCCACGATCGGAAACGCTCGGCGACCGTGAGCCACGACACTTGGTCCGGATAGGAAATCCGCACCACGGTGTCGCGCTCGGTCGACATCGCCAGCGCGACGCCGTTGGTATCGATGAAAGCGACGTCGCCGTGGTCGAGATGAACGTCGGCGGGTGTGGGCGTGGATTGGTCTTTCGCCAGCGGCTTGATCCAAAGTCCGGGATAGTCGCCGGCCGTGACGATCTGCGCGACCGCGCCGCCGACAAAGCCGCCCAGATCAAGCAGCGTTCGTCCGGCATGGTCGGTCACGGCGACCCGACCGCGGTCGAAGCGCACGCGGGGCGCAGCGCCTTCGGGCGTCTTCGCTCATCCACGGCTTGCGGCGCGGCGGTAGGTAGCGATCGAACGCGGGTATGTGCTTCGCGATGGTCTCGGCAATGAAATGCTTGCTGGTGAGGCCGAACGGCTCAAATGTCTCCCGTACCTGAGCACGCGAGAACACATGGACCGGTATGCCCCGATCCTCGGCCAGCTCTCCAATGCCGGCGTTCAGTTCCCGCATCCGATACGCGCGGCGCGTGCCGGTGGACGACATGTCCTGCAAAACCAGCACGTCAGGCCGAAATCGTTCGAGTACGGCCGCGATGCCCACAAGACACCGCTGATTCTTGTGCCGCCCGCGTATCTCTCGCGTAGTCCAATCAACCGGTGAAAGCGGTCCTTCGAAGACGACAAACGCGAAACCCCGCGCACTTGGATAAACGGCCAACACCAGCTTGTAACGACCATGGGCCTTCATAGACGGGTTGTTTTGCGGCGCGGTTGCGCCCTCTCGAATACCTCCTCGAAGAAATCAAGCTTGAGGCGAGTGGTCCTGGACGAGTCGCCCTTTAATTCGTCGTATAAGTCGCGGGCCCGAGCGATCACGGCTTTCCTGACCTTGGCGTGAAGGCCGGGGAACAATTCAATCGGCGCAGTGCCGAAGAGGACTTCAAATGCGTACGCAGTTTCGAGGCTTGGCTGTCGGCCGTGTCGCTCAAGGCGAGAAATGACCGCGCCGGTTGTGCAGCCCAAGAGCATTGCAAGTTCGTCTTGCGTGAGACCCCAGCGACGGCGGTATGAACGCAAATAGCAGTCGAGTTTCTTTTTCATAGGGCGTGTCAACGAACGCGAGTGGCTGGCAGACACGAGCGCCTATGTTCGCCGAGGCCAGCCACATGCGACAGGGGTGAAATCTTGCCAAATCGGCAAGTCGCCATATCCGCGTGTCGGTCGTCGCTGGTGGTGTCGGTTGCAGCTGGATTTAAGTGGGTGGGGTGGATGTGGGGACGTGGGGACGTGCCGGGAGGACCGAGCATCGACCGGGCCGTGGAAATCCGGCCCGTCGGTCCTCGCTTGAATTATCTCGCGGGATACCTCTTAGGTCGTCCCCGAAGTCCCCACGTCCCCCCATGGAGCCGGTGAGGTAACGCCGGTGATGACGTAAACGCCATAGCGGGCGCAAAGGGCCTCGATTTTAGCGCGCTCAGTCGTAGGAACGACATAGATGCCGTGACTTTTATAGGTACGGAGATTGAGGCGGCGACGGAGTATGCCGCCGATCCAGCGGTTGGTGATGGGGCGCTCGTATTCGGCGCCGTAGCGCTCGATCAAGCCTACGGTCACATCCGCTAGGGGAACGAAGGCTCGTTCCGAGGTTGCCATCAGCTCGGCGACAATTTCGAGGACCTGGGCTTCCGCCAGGAGGCCACGTTCCGCGACGAGCCCAGCCTGAAGTTCGGACGCGACGGATCGCAAATCCTCCCGCAGTTTGCGATCGCCGACCACGCTCAAGAGCGGCACCAATATCTGGTTCAGCCGCGGCTCAAGCTTGGGATCGATCAGGCTTTCATCCAGCTTCGTCTCGAACCTGCGGTGGAAGCGATACAGCAAGAGCTTGTTGCGCAGCTCGCGTGCTTCCTCTTTCATGGCTTCGGGGAGATTGATCGGGATGTCCGGGCGTAATTCACGCGGCCCCATTGCCTCGGTGATGAACCGGCTCTCCAAGCCTTTGTCGTCATAGCTGCTGCGGGTCGCCACGATCTTGGGGCCGAAGACCTGGAATGCCTGCGGATTGAACTCGCGCTGACGGTTCATCATGGTGCGCAGGATCGGCATGCCGCGCACATTACCGTTGTTGAGAATTTTGACAATATCCGCCTTCGCGTCGCTGAAGCGAAAATCGGCCTCGTCCAATATCAGCGTGCCGCGAAAGGCATTGAGTGTATGGAAGATCGGAGAGACCGTCGAAGCGCCGCTCGCAAAGAACGCCTTGTAGCAGAGCGAGCCGATCGTCAGCAGCGCGCGTGTCTTGCCGGCGCCGAAATCACCGCGCAGCCGAAGGTACGGCAACTCATTGAATGCATCATGGAGCCAGGTGAGAAGGACGTAATGGGTCGCGATGGTTTCGAATGTAGGGCTGAGATCGACGTAGCGGTGAATGAAGTCCTGTATCTCGGCGAGAAGCTTGTCCTCACTGCCGTAAATGGTCGGGCCGGAAGGCAACAGCACGGCTTCGTTGGCGATGAGATTGTTGTCCGGTGAGAACGGGACAAGCGTTATGCCGCCGCTCGTCGTGACGCGAGCTTGAAGTGTCCAGCGGCCAGCGCTCCAGATTGCGAGAAATGTTTTATGTCGCTCGGGGCTGTACACCAACTCAATTATCGTGCCGTCGTCGAAAATGGCCGATGTGGTCGGCATGGTTGGTTTTGTTTTCTCCTTACCGTCGCTATCCATCCAGCAAAACTACAGCGCTCCCGAAATGAGCGTAGGCACGGCTACCTGCCACCGTGGCAAATTTCACCCTCTTCGCGGAAGCGGCCATGGCCCGCACGATGTGTGGACAACCGATTCGCGTGAATCTGGTTTCGATTCTAGAATCGCGAGTCCTACAGCCACGTATGAGATATTTCATCTATTGCAGGAAATCGTCGGAAGCCGAGGACCGGCAGGTCGCATCTATCGAATCTCAGCTCACGACCCTGAAAAGGGCCTTTGGCGAGAGGCCGGATATTGAGATCATCCGGGTTTATGAGGAGGCTTTCAGCGCCAAGGCGCCCGGCCGCGCGCAATTTGGAGAGATGCTCACTCAGATCGAGCGTGGTGCGGCTGACGGCATTATCGCGTGGGCACCTGACCGTCTCGCAAGAAATTCAATCGACGGCGGGCGCGTCATCTACATGCTCGACTGCGGCGTGATCCGCGATCTGAAGTTTGCGACATACACCTTCGAGAACAACTCGCAGGGAAAGTTCATGCTTCAGATAATGTTTGGGCAGTCTAAATACTACTCCGATGCGCTATCCGACAATGTGAAGCGTGGAAATCGAACAAAGATTGAGAAGGGATGGCGCCCAAACAAGCCACCACTCGGGTATTTAAACGATCCAGTGACGAGGACGATTATCAAAGACCCCGAGCGATTTTCGCGCGTTCATAAGATATTCCACCTCATGTTGAGTGAGAGTAATTCAACCCGACAAATCTGGGAAATCGCTCGGAACGAATGGGATTTACGAACGCCGAGGCGGCGCCAGGTGGGAGGCCGCCTAATCCCTCTCAGTTACATATACAAGATTCTGACGAATCCGTTTTATGCGGGCATCCTCGTATGGAATGGGCAAACGTATCCGGGAGCGCATCAGCCGGTCGTATCATTGGAAGAGTTCGAGCGCACTCAGATGCTGCTGCGAAGAGCAGAAAAGCCGCGACCACACAAGCGATCGTTTGCATTCACTGGAATGATCCATTGTGGTGAATGCGGTTTTCTCGTCACGGCCGAGGAGCAAATCAATCGGCACGGGTCGCACTATACCTATTACCACTGCTCGAAGCGGCGGACAGATTACCGCTGCCGGCAGCCCTACCTTTCGAAAGGCAATCTGGAAGCGCAAATCGAGCGATTCCTCGGCGCGCTGACCATTACTAACCGTCTCCACGATTGGGCCGTCAAGAACGTATCGGCCAACCTTGCGGCGACGCAGCAAGCAATTGATGAACGAAAGCGGACGCTTCAAGAGGCGCAGGGACGCGCGAAGGTTTCGCTCGAAAACCTCACGTCGCTTCGTATTCGCGATCTTATAGGCGATGACGAATTTCTACGGGAGCGGCGCAAGCTCGAAACTGATCAATTGCGACTACGCCAACAGATTGAGGAATCGAGCCAAGCGGTTTCGGCGTTCGAACCCTTGGAGACGTTAATTTCGTTCCGCAATAGAGCCCTCGAATGGTTTAGCGATGGTGACGACGACACAAAACGGCTAATCGTAGAAATCGTCGGTTCGAACCCGGTGCTAAAAGACAAAATAGTAAGCATTGAAGCCAGGAAGCCGTTTCGACTCACCCTCGAAACTGTCTCTCGTCCCCAACTGCGGGCAGTAAGGGATGACATTCGAACCCTTTGGCTCAACAAGGACCCGGAGTTGTTAAAAATTATCGAAAGCATACGGGCGCTGGAGATCAAGCTCGGAATCCGATCCTCGGATGAGCTTCGTCGCCCTCATCACGCGGCTTAGGGTCAGAAATTGGCATTCTGGCTCATCACCACCAGTTTAGTTTTCCCAGACGTTCTGCAAACGCCTTTGCAATTTCAGAAGCCCGATCTGCTTTGCCTCCGAATAAACCTGACTTCAAAGGAGGCCAGGCAGCACCCATCTTTTCGATCTCTTTTGCGACGTGATCGTAAGGGCCTCCACCATTTCCGCGGCCATACTTCCACCCGAACCGTCCTATCGGGCCCCAAGCAGCTCATCATAAAGAATAAAGCTGATGTTCTTCAGCGAAGAGCTGAGCTTTCGCAAAGGAGCTCTCTCCAAACCCGATCTCTAAGTGGGAGATCATGTTTTGCCAGGTTCGCGCCTGGCCCATAGCTGTGCTAGAGGACTTCTGTCGAAGCCTCTTACGCTTACCAATGCTCAAAAACGCGCGAATTTCTATGGGTTTTTCAAATGAAGGAGAAGCAGAAGTTCAACCCAAAGCGACGAATTGCTCCCTCTAACCATTGGCCGGCGGAACGGCTGAAGAGTATGGCGCAGAAGGCCAGATACGGCGGTAACCCGGAACACAAATCCAGGCCCGGTGATTATAAACTGACACCGCCGGCGAGCCCGCGCCCAGGCAAAACGCTTTGCGACAAGAACGGCGACTTCCCTAAGGCTAAGGCGGAAGCACTCTTGCGAGCCGGATTCCGCAAGGGAATGGTAAGTGCTCAAGAGTGGAACGGTTGGCCACAAAATGTCTGGTGTGTATCAAACGGCGAGGTCTTTGAGGGACAGCTGGAAAATAGAGAAAAGGGCACCTATCATGGCTACCCAATGCCTTTGGCCGACGATTTCCGCGATGTGGTCTTGAAAGAGTGGGCGCGACGATGAAACCTGTTCTAGAGATCAAGACGGACTGGGAGCAACTGCTCACAGGCTCCCCCGCGGAGCGTGCTACATTCGCTGCCATTGGAATCCGCTACAACGATCTATGGCTAACCGAAGCCGAGGACGATTTCGTCAAGCGGATACGGCAACAGGTGCACCTTTCAGCTTACCTTCTCGCGGAATGGCTAGCATGGAATTGGTGGAGGCTAAGATGGGAGCCACGTCGGAAATCGCCAGATTGGGCGATGGCACATCGCCTGTCGACAATTGGCGGAGGATATGTTTGGCCCAACCTATCAATTGTGTCTGACGGAGAGCGCATTCTTTTAAACGCTGAACCGACGATTCCGCGCTCATCGGAGCCGATCCGCTACATTTCCAAATTGGCCGCTATCGTTCGCGCATCCGAATTTGAGAATGCCGTCGACTTGTTTATCAACCAAGTTGTGGGAAAGCTCCGCGACGAAAGGGTCGCGGACTCAAATCTAGAATTGATTTGGAGAGATGTTTTGAGCGACCGCGGTTCAAACGAACTGGCAGTCCGGCGCAAGCTACAGGCCTTATTGGGATGCGACGTAGATGAGTCCAATCAGGCCGATATTGATCGACTAATTTCCGACGCTAAGGAATTTGGTAAACCCGCTGTGGACGAACTTGCTGCTGACCGCATGGGCAATGAACCTCCTGCAACGTCCGCCGCAATCAAAGAAATGGCAAGGTGCGCGGGATATACCGCCAATCCTAGGGACGCTGTGCGTCTCGAACATAAGACCGTACACGGCCTTCCAGTCGACGTTGCCGCATGGAAGCGAGGGGTGGCGGCGGCAACATCTTTACGGCAACAAGAACGAATTGGCGCAGCCCCAATCTCGAATGACAGGCTCTGCCAGTTAGCAGCTGTTCCAAGGCGGGTGGTTGGGCGCAAAGAAAGGTCAGCCAACCTTTCCTTCGCTCTCGATGAGTCCGCTACGAAGGGGACTGTTGTATTGAGATCAAAGTATGAGACAGGTAGAAGGTTCAATCTTGCTCGTCTTATCGGGGATCGCGTTACAGCCTCCATAGCAGGGCCATTGATGCCTGCAACACGTACGTACACCTACCGACAAAAACTCCAGCGCGCATTTGCCGGGGAGTTTCTTTGTCCGTTTGAACCAATGGCCGACATGTTGAAAGGTGACTTCAGTGCCGAAGCTATTGAGGATGTTACAGAGCATTTTAACGTGTCGGAAAGAACTGTTCGTACTCTCCTGGCCAATCACAAATTAATTGACCGTGACGAATTGATTGGCGATTTTGATCTTGCGGCGTAAATCCCGACATGCGCACTTCATTCGAACCCTTTGGGTCAACAAGGATGCGGAATTGCTGAAATTGTGGCGAACATCCACAAGCTAGAAATCAGGTTCGGAATCCGATCGGAGGATGATCATTCGGACGCTCATCGTCGTGCTGCGTAGGACTTGGTGGTACGCGTTGCTCGTTTGGCAGCTTCTTCGACAGGATTTCGTAGAGCGTTAGTACACGCTGTGCTATCTCGCTTGCTTGTGCGCGACTAATTTCTTCACCGAACTCCTCTTTGTAGATCACGATAAGCTCATCGAGGGCGTCTTCTGTGATATTCATTCGCGAAGCATGCCGACCTGTAGGGCGACCTGATAGGGGTGATATTTTGTCAGAACAGAGACCAATTACTTCTAGCCGCGCGTGCCATCGAGCGATCTAGCGCAAAGCAACCGCGGCCCGGAACGCCAACAACAGTGGATCGCGTAGCCCCTGGACGCGAACACGTCCCATCCGATCCGCGCCAACACAATGCGGTGCATGTGGCGGACAGTGAGACCGAGAATTCCGGCCACATCGCCACAGAGTATCCTCATCTAAGCCATTGAATTCATATCTGCTTTAGGTTCGCTCTGATCAAGCAGCCATTGCATTTGTTCCCTTCTTGTTCTAGTAGTTTCGGCAGCTTCCACTTTTTTCCGGCTCGCATCGCTTTCACTAAGGAGATGGGCTCCTGGAGGGCCATAAACGATGAATCAAACCCCGCGCCCGCGTCAGGCGCCAGAGCCGACCGATCTTGAGGGCTGGCGGCAGGCTATCAGCCAAGGCCTGCTTTCGATATTCCGGCTCGAAGCGATCGTCGCAGCCATTCAGGACCTTGGGCCAGTCGCTGATTTAAGAGTCCGCAATCCGCTGGCCAAGCACCTTTCAAACGCCATGATCCGGCTACTGCGAAAACTCGTCGGCATCAATCATCCCAATCGGGGTGACGACATTATCTACCGCGTGCACGGCCAGCTTTTTGAAGCGCTGCTGAAGCCGGCCTCCGCCGACGGCAAAGCGCTCCGCGAATCGTTCACGACGTGCGTCTCGTTTCGCGTCAAGGACGCCATTGCCATGGAGCGGCGGCACTCCCGGATACCCGTCGAGAGCAAGATCAAGAAGTCCGTGAAGGGACAAAAGATCGACGAGATTGTGCAAATCGTACCGAGCCATGTGCCCCCTGACGCGGCGAATGATTCCGAATTGGATGATGAAGCTTCACCGCAAAATTTCAACCGCGATCTCTCTCTTCTGGACGGCGTGCGCGATCTCGATCAGCGAATCGACATCGAACGTTTCATGAAGGCCGTGCCGGACGAACGGAGGCGTCTGGCCTTCTACCTGTACATGGACGACGTTCCGTTTGGGTCGAAGCGCGGCAATTCCATCGCGCGAGCCCTCGGCGTAAGCGCCAAGACCGCAACGGAATGGGTGGAGGAAGTCCAAAAGATTTTGCAGTCGGACACGGAAATTCAAGAACTACGAAAGGCGACCTTCGGAGACCGCACATGACCCAACAGCACAACAAAAAGGAAGCACGGGACGAGGTGTTGTTCGCGTTTCATCAGGCCTGCGAGCGCCCGACCGCCGAACAAATCATCGCGTGGACGGATCGATACCCGCAATTTGCGGAGGATATCCGATCGCATGCCGCCGTCAGTAGGGATTGGGCCGCCAGCGAATACCTGCCCACCGTCGAGGCTGACGGGACAATGCTTGCGCGTGCCTACAGCAATGCTTTGAACGCGCTTTACGAGGCTGAGATTAGAGCCTCGTCAGCCGCGCCTGCACACGCGGCAAATAATTTCCACGAAATGCTCAACGAGCGCGGAAAGGAAGTTTTTCAGCTCGCGGGCGAGCTGGATATTGCGCGCGGCATTCTGGCCGATCTGTTTAACGGCTGGATGCTTGCGCCCGTTCGAAAGCGGCTCATCGACGCCGTTACGTCGTCACTCGGGATTACGCGCGCCACGTTTGACTCTGCCCTCACATTCGCTCTGCAAAATCCTCGTTTAGAGCATGCCAAAGCGGACAACGCTCCAACCGTGGCGCCGCGAACCTGCGATGAAATCATTCGGGACAGCAATATGTCGCCCGAGCGAAAGCGCTATTGGCTTGAAGAGGACTAAGCAGCGTGGACGCCTGGGCCGACATCCGCCGGAAAGCGCGTGCATGCCATCAAAAGGCCCTGGCGACTGCAACGGGCGATCGCCGCGCTTCCAGCATCATTACGGCGGCTCTCAAGAACGATAGCCTGGAGCCTCGCCCTTACGCCTTCGCTCCCGGCACCTTGGGGTCGCTCGACCGGTCGGCAAGGCTGGTGAACGTCGCAAAGAATCTCGACCCGGTCGAAGAGCGCGTCATCATTGCGCACGAGATCGGCCATTTCCACCTCCACCATGATCCGCACAATGAAGTGACGGCCCGGCCGCATGAGCTGGGCGGCGATCCGGTCGATAGCGGGGCTGGGAGGGTCGAAGGCTATTCGCCGCGCGAACGCAAGGAGGTGCAAGCCGACATCTTCGCCGGCGAACTCCTATGCCCATCCGATTGGCTTCGGGACGAATTTCTCGTTCGCGGCAAGCGTCCCGCCGAAATTGCGACCGAGCTCGAACTTCCGCCGTCTCTCGTCATGAACCAAATGATCCGGGCGCTTCTTCTTCCGCCGCTTCGCGAAGCGAGCCCAGATTCGCCCGGTATTGACCATGATTTGGATGAGAGCCAGAAGGCGGCCGTTGCCTGGGATCAGGGACCGCTCTTAGTCGATGCCGGACCGGGCACCGGCAAGACCCGGACTCTCGTGCGCCGAATCAAACATCTTCTCGATAAGGGCTCGCTTTCCAGCAGCTTTCTCGCCTTGACGTTTTCCAACAAGGCGGCCGAGGAAATGCGTGAGCGGCTGTCAGCGATGAATGCCGACGCTGCGATCGAAATGTGGGTGGGGACCTTCCACGCCTTCGGCCTTGAACTGGTCACTAAATGGCCATCCGGCCTCGGCCGAACCAATAAGGTGCGCGTACACGATCAAACCGGCTCGCTAGCCTTGCTCGAAGCGAACCTAGAAAAGCTGCCGTTACGCCACTTTCAAAATCTCTACGAGCCGGCCTACGAGCTTGTTCCGGTTCTGCGCGCGATTTCCCGCTGCAAGGACGAACTTGTCTCGCCCGCTGAATATCGAGCCGCCGCCGACGCTGCGGCGGCCGCCGCCACAAACGATCAAGAGCGCGAGATCGCCGAAAAGCTTCAGGAAATTGCCGAAATCTACCGGATTTACGAATCTCTGCTCGCCGAAAGCGACGCCGTCGATTTTGGGGATTTGATCACGCTGGCGGTGCGGCTCGTCCGGGAAAATCCGGACGTGAAGAAATACCTCGGCAGCTTCAGGCACATCCTCGTCGATGAGTTTCAGGACGTGAACGCGGCGAGCGACGCCTTGCTGAAAGCCATTTCGCACGCAGGGGCCGATATATGGGTTGTCGCCGATCAGCGGCAGTCCATTTATCGCTTCCGCGGCGCGGAGCCGTCGAACGTTGCAAGATTCGTCGAGAACTTCGGCGGCAAGCGCCATGCGCTTGCCAACAACTACCGGTCCTTCGCGCCGGTGGTCCGTAGTTTCGAAAGATTTTCCGCAACGATGGGCGGCGGTAGCATCACCGGCGCGTGGAAGGCCATGCGCGGAAACGGCGGTCAGGTGACTCTCACCGTCGCGCCGACCCTCGCCGCCGAAGGCGAGGCCGTCCGGGATACCATCGAAAGGCTTCGCGGCGGCGGGGTCCCTTACGCCGATCAGGCCATTCTGGCGCGTTCCCACCTTACGCTTGCCCGTGTTACCGCCGTGCTAGAACAGCTCGGCGTTCCTGTCCTTTACCTTGGCGATCTTTTCGAACGCAGCGAGATACGCGATCTTCTCTCGCTCGTCGCGCTTGACGCGGAGTACGGCGGCGTCGGCCTCGTCCGCGTCACCGCTTTGCCGGAATATCGAGTACCGAGGGACGACGCGCTGGCCGTTCTTCGCTGGAGGGAGACGAACCGGGTCACGGTCTTCGAGACTTTGAGCCGCATTTCGGAGATCGACGGGTTGAGCGAATCCGGCCGCGCGGGCCTCGCCAATCTCGCTTCGCAACTGGAGGGCCTTTCGCAAGCATCGCCCTGGACTCTCCTCACGACGTGGCTCTTCGAGCGCAGCGACTATCTTCGGCCGATATTGGCCGCCAACAGCGCCGCCGCGCGCCAGAAACTTGTCGCGATTTATCAGCTCCTGAAAGTCTGCGGCGAATACGCCGCGATGGGTGAGACAAATCGCAGGCGTTTTCTGGATCGCATCCGGCGCATCGAGGCCCTCAACGAAGACACCGCCTACCGCGCCGTCTCGTCCGAGGCCAGCGATCTCGACGCAGTGCGCGTCATGACCATTCACGGAAGCAAGGGGCTCGAATTCCGCGCCGTTCATCTGCCGGGGCTCGCGACGGGATATATGCCGAGCAATTGGCGGGGCGTGCACATTCCGGCGCCGCCCTCGCTCCCGCATCTTGTCATGCAGCAACCCGGCCACGAGGCCGAGGAGGAATGTCTTTTCTTTGTCGCCCTCTCGCGCGCCAAAGACTACCTCTCGCTCAGCCGGGCGGAGCGGTACACGGCCAGAGGCGCCAGCGTTTCTAGGTTTTTAGCGTCGGCCACCAGCGCCGTTGCCGCCACGCGCTATCAGGGCTCTGGCGACTCGTACACGATCGAGAGTCCAATGATGCCGTCCGCCGTCCGCGACGATTATCCTGAACGCGACCTCGACCTTTATAACCAATGCCCCGCCCGCTATCGTTACGAAGTCATCGAAGGGCTGCGCGGCGGACGCGACCAGTCCGCCTATATCCGCTTTCACGGTTGCGTTTACGCGACGATCGGATGGCTTGAAGAGCACCGGCAAAACGGAACGGCCGTCGATATTCCAGGCGCATTGGCGCAGTTGGCGACCACTTGGCAAACACAAGGCCCAGTCGATCATCCCTTCGAAGCCTATTACCGCCGCGCCGCGGAAGGCATGGTCGAGTGCATCGCCGAAGCGATCGCGACGGAGGCCGGACAATATTATCGGCGGGAGTGGGCGATTCCGCTCTCCAGGCGAAAGGTCCTGATAACGCCCGATCGCGTCCTGCTGGATTCCGCCGGCACGCTGCATGTGCAACGCACCCGCACCGGGCGGAAGACCAAGTCGGAGCCGGACAAGCCCATCTATGCGCTGTTGCGCCACGGCGCGGCGCTGATGCATCCGGGCAAACGGGCCAGCATCGAGATTTTCTACCTCGCCACGGGCGAGAGGGTGCCGCTGCTCGCCAAGAATGACGACAAGCTTCTCACCACCTATACCGAGGCGATTGCCGGCATCGAGCGCGGCGATTTCCACGCGGAGCCCGAGCCCAGGCGCTGTCCGAATTGCCAGTGCTATTTCATGTGCGGCGGCTAACCAGCCAACTTCCACTTTTTTCGAGGATGCATCGCTTTCCTCATGAGGGCCATTCCGGCTCAAGAAGGAAAGCAATGTCAAAACAAATCATCTTTATCCAAGTCCATGGCAGTCCGAGCGTCGTCGAAGCGGAGATTTCCGCGGCGCCGACCGTGGGCGAGCTTCACGACGCGCTCGCAGGCCGCGCCATCGAGATCGTGGCCGAGACCTTCATCTTCATCGATGAGGCCGAGCAGCCCATCCAAGGCCAGCGCCATGAGCCGGTGCACGGCCTGAAACACGGTGGACGGGTGCACGTAACCCGCTGCCACCGCATCAAGACCACGGTTCACTTCCTGGAGAAGACCGCCGAGCACGAGTTCCCGCCGGGCGCTCGCGTCCGCGCCGTGAAGGAGTGGGCGGCGCGCACCTTCAAGCTGAGCCCGAAGGACGCCGCCGAGCACGTTTTGCAGCTCTGCAATTCGACGGACCGCCCGCCGAGCGACACGCCCTTGCACCAGCTCGTGCACGGCCATGGCTGCGAGCTGTGCTTCGATTTCGTGCCGGAGAAGCGGGTCGAGGGCTGACATGAACATCTCTGTCCCTCCGGGGCTCGCCTTGCTCGAACAGGATCTCGCCGCGCCGGAATTTCGTCGCGGCGAGATCGACGGCCGGTGGCGCCATGCCGGGACCGCCTGGCCGCACGCCATCATCGCCGTATCCGCGCCGCCGCGACCGTGCGCGCCGGGCGAATATGGCTTCCGGTTCGAATGCTCGGGCTACCGGCAAAACCCGGTGACGGCGCAGCCTTGGGACATTGCCGCCAACGCGCCACTGCCATCCAATCGCTGGCCGACAGGCACCTCCATTGTGCCTTCGGTCTTTCGGCCAACCTGGAAGCACGGGCAGTGCCTCTACCTGCCGTGCGATCGCATGTCGATCGAGGGGCACGATCAATGGCGCAGCCAGCATCCGAACCGCCTGTGGCAGCCTTCGCGCGGCATTATTTGTTATTTGGAGCAGATTTATGAGCTTCTCAATCAAAGCGACTATACGGGCATTCCTGGCGCCTGAGTATCGCATCACATGCAACGCGCGGCGCTGGCGGCACATCATCCGCGAGCTTGAGCGCCGTGGCCGGCATCAACACGAGTCCGGCGCTTTCTTGCTCGGGCACGATGCAAACGGCACGCGCGAGATCACGGACACGATATACTACGACGACCTCGACGCCGACGCCTACAGCAGCGGCGTATGCATCCTGCACGGCGACGCCTTCGCCAAGCTCTGGGCGGAATGCCGCAAGCGGAAGCTGACCGTCGTCGCCGACGTCCATACTCACGGGGGAGCCGCTTTTCAAAGCAGCTCGGACAAGGCGAACCCCATGGTCGCGCGGCCCGGCCACATCGCGATCATCGTGCCGGACTTCGCGGCGTGGCCGATCGCTGCCGGGCGCCTCGGCATTTACGAATATCGCGGTCAGCACGAATGGACCGACCGCACGCATCTCAAGACGCGCAATTTTTTCTACACCGGCTTTTGGAGCTGAATATGGGCCACATTGTCGATCACACCACTCTTCACCGCGCCGCGAAATATTTCATGGATAGCGGCAAGGCCGCGACCCATGACGCCGCCATGGACTTGCTTGAGCGCTTCGGGCTCACGATCCATGCGGGTGCCGAGATCGCGCACTCCGCCAATCACCAGACCGCGCTGTTGACGCTCGTTAACGCCGCGCGGCGCACGCTGCTTGGCGGCGTCGAGATTAGCGGGCTGCAGGACGCGCCCAGCCTCACGCCGCTCGCGCCTGACCGTATGTTAACTGTGGCGGTGGGCGAAATGGGCGGTCGGATCGTTCCAGAACCCCGAAACGATTGGCCTTCCGCCGTCATCGGAAATGCCGATATTGCGCCTACGGGGGCGCCATGCTGGCACATGACGTGGCAAGGCTGGCGCGGCGGCGTGATCCCGGCCCGCCACGGCGGCCCTCTTCCGGAAACTGGGGCTATCGCGCTTGCTCCGGCGCTTGCCGCTGCCGTTTGCGCGGCGGAAGCCTTCGCCTATCACGCCGGCGATCACCCCATGGCCGGGCGCCGCGCAGCCGGACTTTCGCTCTGGTGTCCGGGCGCCGATTGGCGAGCCGCCGATCCGAGCGAACCGGCGCTGGCCTACATGCCATCGAAACTCTGGCTGATCGGCCTTGGCAATCTTGGCCAGGCCTTCGCATGGCTGTTGGCCTGCTTGCCATATGAGGATCGTGCGAAGGTTCAGTTGCTCCTTCAGGACTTCGATCGACTTGCTCCGTCAAACGACAGCACGTCACTCTTGTCGTTTTTACGTGATGTCGGGCAGCGCAAGACGAGAGCCGTCGCCGAGTGGCTGGACGAGCGAGGTTTCGAGACCCTTCTTGAAGAACGCCGCTTCGGTCCCTGGATCAGCCGGACGGCCGACGAGCCGAGCGTCGCCTTGTGCGGCGTCGACAACGCGCTTGCGCGGGCAGCGCTTGAGAAGCCGGGATTTGATCTTGTCGTAGAGGCAGGACTCGGCGCGGGGCCACACGCCTTTCGCAGCTTTTCGATGCATACCTTTCCGTCATCCCGTTCGGCGGAGCAGCTATGGTCCCGGCAAGTCGCGGCGGCGGACGACAATTTCGAGAACAAGCCCGCCTATCAAGCCCTGCGGCACGACGGCATGGATCAATGCGGCCTCGCTCAACTGGCCTCGCGTACCGTCGGCGTTCCCTTTGTCGGGCTGATTGCGGCGGCTCTTGCCGTATCCGAACTGCTCCGCCGCCTTCATGGCGGCACGGCGCTCGAACTCGCTTCGGGCTCGGCCGCCGCGTTGGAGGACGTTGAGGCGATCAGCATCGCGGCCCAGCCATTCCCTGGCGCCTACGTCGAGAAGGCCTAACGGGAGGTACGTTTATATATATCTTGGACCAAGAAAGGCAGGTTCGGTGCGAGTAACAGAGGAATCGCGCCACCCCGTTCCGAGCCCGGCAATGCCCTTATCGTTCCCGCATAGTATACGCCAAAAAGTGCGGGGCGATACGGGTAGGAATACGGTATCCCCACTTTGTATCCGGCCTGGCGTACGAAATTAGTGTGTTTGTTCAATGCATTACCGAATCGGGTGGAAGCCGTTTACAAGCCTGACTTCCGCCTAGTCCGGCAGGCCTTTAAGAGGCCAGCGTAATCAAGTTCATTGGTCCACCTCAGTTCGAGATTCACCTACACAGGACATTCGTCCTTGTCGTAGGGACCATCTCTTCATGGAGGAGGAGACTTAAGAAGAGATAGTAAGTGGATATAGGACAGGATGCAGAAGACCTATTAGTTAGTCTCTTGAACTCCGGTCCAAGCCCGCGATCAACGTTGCAATCATTGAGTGATAAAATTGGCCTTCGAAAATAACTTTCGAGCTCCAAAATCATTGCTCGACCGAATGTGCGAAATTCGGCGAATTTCGAAATTCCGTTTCGCGCAAAAGTCTTTGCGCGATTTGACAACGTTCGCATCTCAACTTCTATTGCCGTGCCAATCTCGGTAAATGCGCGCCTTTGGCATTTTTGTCCCCCTAGTATCTTGCCGCGTGTGCGGGACGATGGGACGACCGTATGTCGTCACCTGGAATCATGCACATAGCGCGCGTCGACTTTCGCAACGATCATCGCGTGTTCGGCATCAGGAACGAAGATCGCTTCTCCCACATCTACATCCTCGGCAAGACAGGCACCGGGAAGTCGACCCTCATTGAGACGATGGCCCTCCAGGACCTAGCTGCCGGCAATGGATTTGCACTCATTGACCCGCACGGAGATCTGGTGGAGCGCGTCGCCGCTCGCGTCCCGCTGTCCGGCCGTACTGACGTAATCTACTTCAACGCGCCCGATCCAATGCAGCTATACGGATACAATCCGCTCCGGCAGGTTCGCGGGGATTTCATTGCGCTCGCGGCTTCTGGCCTGATGGAAGTGTTGAAGAAGATGTGGCCCGAAGCATGGGGCGTGCGCATGGAGCACATTCTGCGCAATGTCCTGATGGCCTTGCTGGAGCAGCCGGATGCAACAATGCCTGATATTCTTCGGGTACTCTCGGACCGTGATTATCGCAAAAAGATCGCCCGATCGCTGCGCAATGAGACGGTTCGGACGTTCCTGGAAAAGGAATACGAAAAGTTCTCATACGGGTATCGCGTCGATGGAGCCGCGCCGATCCAAAACAAGGTCGGCGCCTTTCTGGCCGATCCCCTGCTTAACCGCATCGTCACGTCGCCAGAGCGTGATCTGCATATTCGCAGGATCATGGACGACGGACAGGTCCTCTTGGTGAACCTTGCGAAGGGCCGGCTTGGCGATGACAGCTCGTCCCTTTTAGGAGGATTGCTCGTTACCACGATCGGCCTGGCTGCCTACACGCGGGTCGATATCCCGCCCCACAAACGACGAGACTTCTTTGTCTACGTCGACGAGTTCCAGAGCTTCACGACGCTCGCGCTCGCAAACATGCTCTCGGAACTGAGAAAGTACCGCGTCGGATTCACCGTGGCGCACCAGTATCTTCATCAGCTCGAACCGGACATCCGACACGCGGTGTTGGGCAATACCGGGACGATTATCTCATTCCGCGTCGGCGCCGAAGATGCCCCATACCTTGAGCGGGAGTTTGTGGATCAATTCGAGCACATCGATCTCATGCAGCTTCCGAACTATCGTATCTACTTGAAGCTCATGATCGACGGGATGCCGTCGAAGCCATTTAGTGCCGTGACGCTGAAGCCCGAGGCGAAATTACCAACATTGGTTTAGGCGATTCTTTTGTAACAAAATTTGATCTCTTCAGCATAGCATAGCGCCAGCATTCCCCGCCGCACATTTCAGAACATAGCGAACGGTTACAGAGATATTTTTTGCTTTTATTTCCCGTGTCCTCTTTAACGAGGGGACACCCAGGATGAGCCTCCACAAATCTTGTAAGTATCGAGTCATCTACGCCGACCCTCCGTGGCCCGAATATGGGGGTGGCAAAATCAAGCGGGGTGCCGACCGACACTACCGGCTCATGTCGCTGGGCGAAATTCTCCGTCTCGGAGATATCTTGAAATCGCTCATTGATGATGACGGATGCCATTTGTATCTGTGGGTGACGAACACGCACCTGGCTAATGGCCTTCTCGTGATGCACACGTGGGGTTTCAAGTACAGGACGACGATCACATGGGTTAAAGATCGCTTCGGATTAGGGCAGTATTACAGAGGCCAGACGGAGCACTGCCTCTTTGGAGTACGCGGCCGGCTGCCATATCGAATCTTGAAAGACGGTAAGCGCGCGCAGGGTGTCACCGCCATCTGTGCACCGCGTGCGGCGCATTCCGCGAAACCGGACGAGATGCGTCGCATGATTGAGTGCGTTAGCGCCGCCCCCCGGTTAGAACTATTCGCGCGCAGAAAGTCCTTGGGGTGGGACGTGTGGGGCAACGAGGTACGCTGCGATGTAAAGATCGCAGCGTAGCCCTATGCAAGCACCGAACCGCCGTTCGCGCATGCGCCGCATCAGTGCGGGAAAGCGCATCGAATTGACTGACCGGGACGTCGAGCTATTCAAGCTCCTGAACCGCTATCGCTATCTCCGTTCTAACTTCCTGTACTCCTTCCTTGGCGGCCATTCGGAAACACGTTTCAAGGAGCGGCTCGGGCATCTCTACCACGATGGTCGGTATATCAATCGACCCGAGCAACAATGGCAGTTTGCGAACTGTCGCTATATGCCCGTCGTTTATGAACTGGACGACAGAGGCGAGCAGGTGCTTCGCGAGCGCAGTCTCATGCAAGACGACAGCCCGCTTCTCAAAAAGGGTCGCATGGGCGCCTATCGGCAGTTCGCGCACGAACTCATGATTTGCGACTGCATGGCCTCGATAGAGCTTGGCGTGCGGCAGAGCCAAAATCTACGGTTCATTTCGTGGCAGGAGATCATCGCGAAGGCGCCAGAGAGTACACGCAAGCTCGATAACCCGTTCGCTATACCGGTCTCGATCTTGTACACAGTCCGGCGTACCGGAGCGATGCAACGCGCTGATATCAAGATCGTGCCGGATGCACTATTCGGGCTGGAGTATACGCAGGACGGATCGAAGGCATATCGCTTCTTTGCGCTCGAAGCCGACCGGAACACTTTGCCTGTCACGCGCTCGGACCTGCAACAAACCAGCTACCTGAGAAAGATTCTGGCCTACCGGCAAATCTCCGCCCAGAGCATTCACAAGTCGCATCTTGGTCTTCCCAATCTCTTCATTTTGACTGTCACCACGAACGAGCCCCACCTGGCGACCATCATGGCGCTCGTAAAGGAGTTGGCTACCGACGGAAAGAGCAAGCTGTTTCTGTTCAAGTCCATGAGCAGCTTGGGCGATTTCAAGAAATCTCTGGAGCCGGCGGGGAACATACTCACCGAGCCGTGGCAGAGAGCCGGGTATGAAGCATTTTGGATCGACAGGTCATAAACAGCCAGCGTTCTTACTCCCCCATCAATTTTCGCCGTTGCATTTCAGGAGACAATTCTCACTTCTTCTTTGGCAATTTCTCGAACAGCTTTCCTGCATTAGTCCGCTTCGCCGACGGCACAATCCATGTCTCGCTCACGGCCACCACGGTCGACGACGGTGAGCCCCGGCTCCTTTGCCAAGAGACCACCACCGAACGTGTCGCCTCCCATCGACGCCGCGCTCGCTCTCATGAAGGAACGTGTGGCCGGCACTTTGTCCTACGCTGGCCGTTGCTGATCCTTTCGAAGAATCCCAAGCTGCGTCGCGTGCGGGGTTTGTTTTTTGGCTTCTGCCTACGAAAAAATCGCCCCGCATTTTCTGCGGGGCAGTCTCGTCGCTCGTCAGTAATCCGAAGCGAGCATGATGGTGAGCACGCGCCTCGTCTTCTCGGGGTCGGCTGGATTTTCCGAGCCGCCTAGCATGTCGGGGGCGTAGTAGTCGATCTTGAAGAAGTAGGTTTCGCCATCGATCTTGAAGCTGCCGAAGGCGTGCTCACAATGCGGATCATTCCGTGCGTCGAACTCATTGAACAATTGTACCTTCAGCAGGACCTTGCCCTTCACATCGATTGGCAATGCATTGAATGCTGCGGTCAGGACAATCTTGCCGCCAACGAATGTCATGCGCAAGTTGTCATTGAGGGCAGCGATTTTATTCTTCATCGCCGTCCTCCACGTCTTCGCTTTTGTACGGCGCCATGTATCGCGCCCCGCAGTGGGGACGATCGTCATCAAACGTGGCCGACCACCCATCGACCCACTCGCGCCCGCAGCTCGCGGGCCTGCAGAAGTTTCGGAACAATGCCATGGTGATCCTCCGTCCTTCTTCTCCGATGTCCACAGCGGACACCGGACGAAAGGACGGAAGCAACGCAGGCGATGCGACATGTGGTGAGAGTCAATACTCACAGAATCATACTTACAAACCGGCAGCCCGCAACAATGTTCTCGTCCTCGGCAACCACGTTCTCGGCGTCCCACATCATCCAACAACAAGTCCCATTCTCGTCACTGGTAGCAGTCGCCGAAGCGTCGCGTTAACGAATCATCGCTGCGGGGGACGCCCCGGCGCGTTCAACCGATTTCGACACTTTGGGCACAGGCTCTTGGTCGCTGCCGGTGCTGACGGCCGCTCCGGGGCGTCTGTCTCGGGCTTGTCTCTGCTTTGGGCTTTGCGGTTAACAGTTTGATATTGCAGCAGAACGGGCTTCCTCGCAGGTGCCGGGAAACCTACCCTGGCGATTCTCCGCCCGCCATCGTTTACGTGTTTTTTGCGCAACACCTTCCTGAAAACGGCAAAAGGGGCCTGTGTGTCAGCCGGTTCGTGATTGCGTGGCAGAACTCATCAGTTCAATGTGAGCGTGCGACGGGGGGAACCAAGTCGACGCGCCAGTGTTTTCAAGATTAGTGTTAATTTCAAGTAGGAGTAACCCTTTTCCGGCTTGGTTACATTTAAGGCCCACTATGAACATTATGTCAAAAGATCGCCGTCCAGCCGAATCGGCCTCTCCTCGTCGGCCCGTAAGGAACGCTGTTGCGGGCCCTCTTTCTCTTCCCGAGACTTCGGTGCGCGGCAGGATTGTTCGGATCGATGACGATGGGTTTGGTATCGTCGAATTTGACGACAATGTCGGCGACGCCCAGCTGGGATTTTTCACTTCCAAAACAGAGATGGTGAGGTGCCCAAAAAAACTCAAGATCGGCAGCACCGTAACCAGCGTTATTGAAGCTGTTGACACTCGAATTCCTGACCACGCAGGCCCGCTTACCCTCCCGCTCAAAAAAATAGAGTTTGTTGCATAAAAAGCGACTACTCGAAACAATTGTCAGCCTGCGTGCCTCCTGCCGCAGCTTTTGATGGGTCGCTCTGGTTATGCGCGACTATCTAGATCCGGATCAGACGGAGAATCATTACGTCCCCCTAGTTTTGTTGGAGCTGCCCGCAGAATTGCCACCGCATATTCGGAATTTTGGCTATTACCCTGCACTCCGTTATTTTTTTCCGGGAGACCTGCTTCTTTTCTCACCTAAAAAACCGTCTCTCGCTTCTCGGCAAATCATCAAAGATCAGAAAAAGGGCTTCGACGATGGACATGCCAGATGGACCCACGCGGCTATTTACGTATTTGAAGGGATGATTGTTGAAACAACAACGCGTCAGGGAACAGCGCTCGATTTTCTTCATGATTACGTACCAACTCACGATATTCTCGTGCGGAGAAATACGACCATAGAGCAAGTTCAACGAACCAACATCGTTTTCCACGCGTTCACGAAAATTCAAATGGCCTATCCGATGTTGTCCATGGCCGTGTACATTTGGCAACTACAGACGCTCAAAAATAGACTGTTTAATCCTCAGTATTACAACATTTGCAGTGAGTTATTTTGTAAATCATGGCTGTCGGCCACGATGGTCGGACTGCAAGGATGTCCCGCCGATGGTCTCACAAAACCAGCTCACTTGAGCGCAACTCGCACGCTAACAGATATAGACGTCCCTTGGATGAAACTTTCTGAGTGAGCGACCTCTGCTCAGAAGCATCCGCGCCCAAGCGGCCAAGTCCGCACCCGCTTAAAAATCTCTTTCATCTGATCCCCACTTATCCCATCACAATGTCACACCCGCCCTTCCGTTCCCCAACCGCACATCATGCGCTCGACTGGTGGCTGCACGATCGCAGTTCAGCGCATCGCGGAATTTGATCGCGTATGCGCCTCGTGGTCAGTGCCTATTTAGTGCCTAACACCAATGTGAGAATCGGCTAAGTCATTGATTTGCCGGGTTAGCTCAGCGGTAGAGCAGCGGTTTTGTAAACCGTGATGCCCTTCAACAAAAAAATTTTAGGTTATGCAAAGCCCGAGCCGATAGTGAGTTTAGCGGCCTTCCGTCCCAAACAATGACAATTTTCGGGACACTACGATGTCCGCGGTGACACTGCAGCTACCCCAGCTCGATAGGCTTCTATAATCGCTTGGGCGATTGCTATGCCCAGTAAATTGCTGTCAGCCTCTATAGCGGACTCGTCACAATCGCGTGCGGACAAAGCCAGGGCTGCGCCCTCGCGCTTTACGATCTCGGACGAGACTTTGCTCGCCCATTTCCTCAATTGATCGTCTGTCATTGCGTTGCCCGTAAGGTGATTGTGCCGTTACCCGACATGAGCCTGCAGAAAAGTCACTACAACACTCAAAACCACGAGGGCGATGAAGGTCCAGAATATTCTCGACCACTTCGGGTCGGAGCCACCATAGTCGGGTGATTTTTCGTACCCACTGGGCATTACACTCCCCCGCGCATGGCCTTTGCGGACTTGTACAGCTCCCAATCGTGGAGGACCAACTGCATGCCTGTCTCGATCTGCTCTTCGACCCGCCGCATGGCAGTATCGCGTTCAAGATAATCGCCCAAGGCAGTCGCGTTAATCGAGGCGATCCATGTCGTCGGTGCGCCCACATTATCTCTCCGCACGACCGAGCCCCGAAATGCCGCGCCGATTTCGAGCGAATAGCCTTCGCACATACCGCGTCCCCAGCGTGTCCACTTGCCTCGCTGCTTGGCCGTGCATGTCATTGACATCGGCGGATTATGTTCCTATTTTGTTCTCCCGAGACAAGTTGCTCAATTTCGCCCGGTGGACTACATGCACGCGGTCCATCGGATCATTCGGCGCGAAAATGCGCCGTGTCTTTCATCCGAGGCTATAGCGAGGCTAGGAAGTCGTTGCGGAAATAGAAGTCGTTGTTCCGCAATGCGTTGGGGAATAGTTCAACGGTAGAACAGCGGACTCTGACTCCGTTAATCTAGGTTCGAATCCTAGTTCCCCAGCCACGATTCGCGAATATTTCGACGTATTACGACCTGCTCCAACGCATTACGATGAATCGCCGGTGCAGGCGAGCATGGTCTCCGCCAAGATGCGCGCGCGCCGCGCGTGTTCGGGAATGTCGGGGTCTAGCCTCTCCTGTGTTGCGATCATCAGAAGGCCGCCGTCGACGGTGTGCTCGGTCTGGATTTCGGGCAGGAGCTTGACGCCGGAGGCAAGCGGCGCAGAAAGATAGGCGAACCAAGGGATATGGAAAATAGATTCGGGGAACGTCGGGTCCGTGGGGATCATCGGGGCATCCTCGAGTCTGTAGCCCACCACGCCCGGGCGATAGACCACCGGCACCCTCACCATGTTCGCTCGGAACGCTTGCGCGCACGCCCATGGTGCAAGCCAAATCGAATGAATCGCGAGCAAAGCCGCCTTGAAAAGGGGATAGGTTACGATCGCCGGGTCGGGAAACACTTTCCAATCGCCGGTCTTCAGAAAGTTTTCACTTTTCGCTATTCCACCCGCCTTGACCCAGAGACTGAACTCGACGAGACTTTGCCGCAGGGCGCGTAAATGCGTCGGCGGTATAGCCGTAAACGGGGAGCGGATCGCCGAGATCGCCGCGAGTCACGTTCCGCTCAATGATCATACCAATACGGGGACGCGCCGCCGCGAGCGGGAGCACAGCTCTCGCTGGAAAATCCATGACCTGCCAATCGCCAAAGATCGTCGGGTCAATTCGGCTCAACGCGTCGAGCGTTTCGACAAATTTTGTGCCGATCGATGCGGGACTTTCCGTGGAGGAAGGCAGGCCAAAGCGGATTGAATAGTCACAATCAATTTCACTCATCGGTTCTTCTAGGGCCAACGTAAATCAATGATCTCGATGCTTTCCCGCCCCTTATCTTTCTCGCGAAAGAGCTTCCGTACGGATTCTGCTGCTTCGGGTTCGGCAAAATACCAGCGCAATTGACGCGCACCCAGTGCGGCAAGTTGTCGTGCAGACTCGTCCAGAAGTTTCTCAGCAACCGAGGCGTTGACCTTATCGTAGGTCAAAAGATTTGCATATCCGGGCCCCTTGGCATCAACCATTGTACCAGTTGTATGTTCACAGTCATCATAATAGACGAAGGCGCCGCTCGCTGGATTAAGCAGCTGGAATCCCCAATAGCGCGGCGTGGTATCGACCGGATTGACGATGCTCTTTACGTAGTCCTCGTAATCCCTACCCAACTCGCCAGGCTTGTCGAGACCCGGCATCGGGCAGAGTCGGGGCTCATTGTCGTTGGCACTGTCGGGAAAAACGGCAGCCTTATCGACCACGATGTTGCTACCAGGCAAAATGCGGGCGACCACATTTCCGTTCTGGTCGCGGAAGACATCGTCTTCCAGTTGGGCGGTGAAATCCGTCGTTTCTCCGTCGGCATCGACGTAACTCAAGTGCAGAAGGCTCTCGTCCCGGTCCCAGGAATAACTTAGCCCAGGCACCCCCGGCACCTCGCCTTTCACATTGAGATCGTTGGACGACGGAATAAACAATAAGCCGAAGACTGCAGCCGCCGGGCCGCCAAAGCGGGCCAACAGCCCGGCTGCGAATTCGCCCAACGAGTCCGCAGCTGCAGGAAAAAGATCGCCGAGCGGAGCCGCAGCTGGCGCTGCTAGCGCTTCACCAGGAGAAATTGGCGAGGCACTGCCATCGGATGTCCACTCGCCGCTCGCCCTGCCACTACCTGCGGGAACGCGTGGCTCGTCAGGATTGTAAGCCTTCTCGACCGCGTCCACATACGGACTTCCGATCCTGAGCGCCTGGAAGATCGCGCGTGGGCTTAAGCCAGCCTTCATTGCCCAGTCGGCTATGACCAACCGAAACGCCGCAATCCTAAGGTCACCTGGCGCGTGCAGGCCGCTATGCGCCAAGTGGATATGCGCGAGACATTCATCGCCGTCCCGCCACGATTTCACGGCGCGCTCAATGTTGCCCAACACCGCCGGCGCGACGGCCTTCCCGTAGGCCGCCGCCAACAATGCTAGGACCCGCGTTTCCTGGCCGCGCAAGCTTTGCAGCCGACGTGGCCCCATCACCTGAAGCAGTACCGTGCCGGCGCCCAGTACGAGCCCGTCCGGCGCGAAAGTCATTAACGGGTAGATCGGCATGGTGCGCTTGCGCGCACGCCATTGCTCACGCAGCTGTTCGTTCAGCACGTGTCTTCTCCGCGATTCGATGTTGAAGATGTGGTGGAGACCTCTACGGACCCGAGGCACTGGTTAGATTCGACGTCTTAAGTGTTTGTCCGTTCGGGCTATTGCCCGAGGTTTACAAGGTTTGCAGAACTCTCTCGAATAGCCTCAAATGTTGCGCGTAATTCCGTGCTTGGCGCAACACACAAAGTTCTCAAAGTATCCAGGAAGCCCAGCCAATGCTTTTTAACCCTTCAGCGCTTGGCGGCAGACCCCGTAGCAACCGGGGGCCCCAGGGGATGAGGGTCGCCGCGTTCTTTCCTCCTATGACCAAACACCTGCGCCGCCCGTTGCCTGTATCCACCTTGTAATGAGCGGGAGCAAAAATGCGCAGATATATTACGATCGATACATTCGTCACCACAGGAGATAGAGCCAGATTGCACCGACCGCTACTCCAGATATTACGATAGCCACTATTGCCAGCCGTTCAGCTAGACCAGTGGTGCTGTCGCCGGGATGTTCGTCAGACATTGCCATGGTAGTCCCCTTGGGCGTTTTTTCCCGCGAAGACCGGCACCATGACATCAGGGGCCGGATCGCCCCTAACACAGGGTCCGGCATCCGCAGATTTGCTTATGTGCTTATTAGCCGAAAAAATTATTCGTACATTTGATCCAGATCAATGTGCAGTGCAACATCGGCCACTCTGGGAGTTTATAGGCGATCTTCGATCCGTCCCTGGGAAGTAAAAAGGGGACCACTGCCCGCAGCCCACGCCCCAGCTCGCGCCAACAATACAAATAAAAAAGAGCCCCGCCGGCCGAAGCCAAGCGGGGCAAAAGGATAATATAGAACGACGCGTGTCGCGCAATCTTACGTTTCGGCGGGCTTCACCTTCTCATCGGCCGATCCGGAAAATACCAGATCCCGTTCCTCAAAAAGCGGATCGTCCTCGTCCGTCAAATTACGCGGGTTTTTCGCGACGGTGCGGCGGACTGGACCGCGCGGCTGTTGCCTTCGCTTGCGCATCAGTGCCGCTCACTGAAAATGCGAGAATAATAACCCCACTGCCCACTTAACGCCGGCCTCGACGACCCAGCCAAGAATCAGCATGGCGACCAAGCCGATCGAGGCCCAGGTGGCGAGTTTCGAGCGCGACAGTTCGAGCGCCGCGATCATGGGACGAATCATTGCGACGGCGGCGGCGTGCTGGTCGAGTTTTTCGGCCAATTTGCGCAAGGTTGCCGAATTGTCGGCATGCCGGCGCGCCTGCAATTCGCGGTTTTCGTCCATGCGCCGCTTCAGCTCTTGCAACCCTTGGTCTCGTTGAAAAATTTCACTTTGCCTGTCGTGCTCAAGTCGTCACCTGCGATCATTTGAAAGCGTTTCGCCCCGGCGCGGCACGCAACAGCCGCCGGCGTCTTGCGACGCCAGCGGCTCGACCGTGCGGGAGGTGCTTTTGAAAGCGCGGCGGGCGCAGTTCTGCAAAACCCGCATGCGCGCGAGGAAATGGCGCTAAAAAATCCCGCTGTCAACGCCGCCACCGCCCCATGTCACCGAAATAGTGACTATGTGCTTGATGGCGCAATGGAAAAAATTGTTGCATGGTGGGCCCTGTCGGGCGTGCCTTTTTGCCTGAACACGAGGTTCACTCACCGATGATTCGCGGCGCCTAGCGCAAATTCGCAGCGATTTCGCGGACCAGATTCGCTTTGTAGCGAATCATCCATGCCGCGTAGGGCAGCACCCGTTCGCCGCGCGCCGAGGCGGCCAAGCGGTAATCCCGATACGATCTATTGACCGATTTGAGTGCGCCGGTGCGCTGCATGCGCTCGAGCTCGCCGTCGACGCGGGCGGCGACAAGGAGGGCGTCGCGGCACAGCTGGTCATGCGAAATCCGGGCCGCGACACGCGGTCCCAATCCTTGCCGATAAGCTTCGACAAGATCGCGCTGCGCGTTTGACAGATGTTCCGGCAGCGTGGCCACCGTCTAACTCACAGGCACGCGGCGCCGGATGAGCTCGGTTGCGATGATGCGCAGGCCTTGCAGCTTGCGGGCGTTGAAGGTACGCCGCGTGACCTTGATTCGTTTCACGGCCTTGTTGATATCCACGTCGAAGGCCGCCCACAGCGAACCGAGATTGACCGCGCGGGCAACGTGCTCAAACTCCAGTCCCGAAAGGTAAGCGGAGGGCCAGTGCAAAGCCTGCTCCATGCGCGCGATCTCCGCCGGCGACGGCGGTATCCGCACCCGGTTTCGCAACCGCGCCATGCGTTCGAGTTCATAAGTCTCGATCTGGGAGTTGAGGTCGCCGCGATCGTACAGATAAATCGGCATCGAATTGATGTAACCGCGGGGCCGCGTCGGCAGCGGCAGCCGCGCCAGGATGCGGAATGCTTCCTCCAGGCGTTCCATGACGTGAATGAGCGACCAGCGGTCCGGAACGGTTCTCGCCCGCGTCAGCGGCGTCAGTGTCGTTTGTCCGATCGCCCCGAGAATTCCTTGGCGCTCGCCGCGCAATTCGGCGCGCGCCGCCAATTTCGCCCGTTCGGTGAGTTGCGAGGCTCCGTTATCGCGCGCGCGCGCGGTCGAGCCGGCTTGCGATCGGCCTAATGTCGTCATGACCGCCTCGCTCTTCTCGCCATTCGCGCCGCCTGCGAGGCCTGGCGCCGCGCCTGCACCACGACATCCGGCTCCACAACATAGGCGCGCCGCATATGGCGGGCGCAGTACGGAACACCGCCCTTGAGATCCGCGCCCTCGGCGCCGCAGAAGAAATATTTTTCCGTTCCTGGGCGCCGATACGGCCAGCGGCAACAATCGTTGGTCAGTTCGAACAGCGATTTGGCCGTTACGCCCGGTTTGCCTTCGGACACATGTGGGGGTGAGGGACCATGGCGACGCCGCGCGATAGCGGGAGCCTTTTCCGGGATTTGCGGTTGCCGCTGTTGTCCGGCGGCAACGGGACCGAGCCGCAGCCGGAAAATCTTGCCCAGGACTGCCGATCGCGACAGCCCGAGCGTGGTGCCGATCGCGGTTGCGGTGTCGCCCTGCGCCCACAGCATTTTCAGCATGTCGATGCGTTTGTCGTTCCAGGCCTCATCCTGCATTGCCCTCGCTCCATGCGCCAATTCGTCACTCGAATGGTGTCAAAAATGTCACATAAAGAGCGACACAATCGCTGTCAAGTCACCAATTTGGACGCTAGCGGTTATGCACCGAATCCGTGACAATGGCGGCATGGCACGGCGAGCAAAATCCGGAAAGCAGTGGACCGGGCTCTATTACGCGCGGCAGGCGCGCGGGATGACCCGCAGCAAGCTTGTCCACCTGTCGGGCGTTTCCAAGCAGCAGCTGTCTCGGCTCGAAAACGGCCAGATCAGGCTGCGGCTCGATCACTTAAAGCCGTTCGCCAGCCATCTCGGCTACACACCGGAGCAGATCTTGCTCTGGGGCCGCTATCCGGGCACCGGCGGCAGCCACATCGAATCAAGCGACGTGTTGCGCGAGGAAGGGGCGCATGACGAGCCGCTGGGGCCTGCGGTCGGCCAGGTGCCCGAACTCGATACCCGCGCCGGACTGGGCGGCGGCGGGGTGCCGTCGCGCGAAGTGCGCAAAGAGGGACGCCACGCCGACCCGGTAAAATCGGAGGGTTGGGTGTTCCCGCCGAGTTTCGTGCGCGAGCAATTGCACACGTCCGCGGCGCGGCTTTTGGTGCTCGACACCAACGGCGACAGCATGGCGCCGACGCTGATGTCGGGCGATCGCGTCATCGTCGACACCGGCCACAAGACCCCGACGCCCGACGGCCTTTACGCCATTCGCGATACGTTCGAAGGCATTGTCGTCAAGCGCCTGCAATTGCTGCGTTCGGCCCGGCCGGTCCGGGTCAAAATCATTTCCGACAATCCCAATCACGCCACCGAAGAAATCCCGCTCAACGGGCTGGAAATCGTCGGCAAAGTGCTGTGCGGCCTGAAGCTGTTCTGAGCGCCCATTAGCCGGAAACGATAGCCGCCCTGGCTGCCGAAATCGGCTCTCGTTTCGCGGCTATCGGGCTGGGCCTCAGTCCCTGATTTTGTTACGGCACTTGACATCCGTCTCTTTTTCGGTTACTCTTCGCGCGAATCAAATTCGAGCATGCACCGATGCCCTACCGGCGGCGCGACGAGCGCGACACCGAACGTATCCGCCTGGCCGCGCACGCGGCGCGCGCCAGGACCGGCTCGGCAATGGCCGGCGCGCTGGCGCAGATCGGCGCGTCATTCGACGAGGCCGCCGCGATCAACCGCTTCAAGATCCGCGTCGAGCGCTACATCCGCCTCGGACCGCGGCATGTCGCCATGCGCGCCCGCTACGGCGCGCGCGCCGAGTTGCTTTACGGCTTGAGCCTCGATGCGGCGATCGCCGCCGTCGAGCGCTGGCGGCACAACGAGCGCAAGGCGTTCCAGGTCGCCAGCGCGCTCGGCCGCGGCAACCGGCTCTCGCTCAATATCCTGCACGAGCTCCGCCTTATTCTTCGGCTGATGCGTTACCGGGGCATGGCAGTGGAATTTTGTGCCATCGTCGCCGCTGTGTGCGACGAGACCGTGGCGTTGGCGGCGGAGTAATTAGTCCGGCTTGACGATGCGGATATGCAGCTCGCGCAATTGTTTCGGCGTCGCTTCCGACGGCGCGCCCATCATCAAATCTTCGGCGCGCTGGTTCATCGGGAACAGCACGACCTCGCGCAGATTCTCTTCGCCGCACAGCAGCATCACGATGCGGTCGATGCCCGGCGCGATGCCGCCATGCGGCGGCGCACCGAGCGAGAGCGCATGCAGCATGCCGCCGAATTTCTGCTCCAGCAGGCCTTCGTCGTAGCCGGCGATGGCGAACGCCTTCTTCATCACGTCGGGGCGATGATTGCGGATGGCGCCGGACGACAGTTCCACGCCGTTGCAGACGATGTCGTATTGGATGGCCTTGATCGAGAGAATTCTGTCGCGATCGGTCGGATCGAGCGCAAGAAACTCATCGATGGGCACATTCGGCATCGAGAATGGGTTGTGGGAAAAGTCGATCTTCTTCTCCTCCTCGTTCCACTCGTACATCGGAAAATCGACGATCCAGCACAGTTCGAAGCGATCCTTACGAACGAGCCCGAGTTCCTCGCCGATCTTGCTGCGCGCCGGCCCGGCGAACTTGACGAAGCTCGCCGGTTCGCCGGCGACAAAGAACACGGCATCGCCATCCTTCAAGCCCAATTTTGCTCGCAGCGCCTCGGTCTTTTCCGGTCCGAGATTATTGGCGACCGGACCGCGGCCGACGACGGCGCCGTTGTCGAGCGCGAAAAAGACATAACCCAGTCCCGGCTGGCCTTCGCCCTGCGCCCAGGAGTTCATGCGGTCGCAAAAGGCGCGCGAGCCGCCGCCG
This sequence comes from uncultured Alphaproteobacteria bacterium, assembly GCA_963823225.1. Classification (GTDB taxonomy): domain Bacteria; phylum Pseudomonadota; class Alphaproteobacteria; order Rhizobiales; family Xanthobacteraceae; genus BOG-931. The sequence goes on from CAWGKM010000003.1 coordinate 2,153,929, forward strand.
GGCGCCGGGATCGCCCATACCGCAGCCGTGGCGCTTGTTTCCAGGATGCGCGCGAAAATCTTAAATCCCGAGCCGCGAAAAATGTCCGAGACATTCTGCATGACGATGGGATTGCGCAAATCCGGCTTGTCGGTGCCGTATTTGGCGAGCGCCTCGGCGTAAGCAATGCGCGAAAATTTTTGCGTCACCGGCTTGCCGCCGGAAAATTCCTCGAACACCCCGCGCAGCACCGGCTCGACCGCGGCGAAGACGTCTTCCTGCGTCACAAAGCTCATCTCGAGGTCGAGCTGATAGAATTCGCCGGGCGAGCGGTCGGCGCGCGCGTCCTCGTCGCGAAAGCACGGCGCGATCTGAAAATAGCGGTCGAAGCCCGACACCATGATGAGCTGCTTGAACTGCTGCGGCGCCTGCGGCAGCGCGTAGAATTTTCCCGGATGCAGCCGCGACGGCACCAGATAATCGCGCGCGCCTTCCGGCGAGGAGGCGGTCAGGATCGGCGTCTGGAATTCGAAAAAGCCCTGCTCTTTCATGCGCCGCCGGATCGAATCCACGATCTGGCCGCGCTTCATGATGTTTTGGTGCAGGTGGTCGCGGCGCAGGTCGAGAAAGCGGTATTTGAGGCGGATGTCCTCGGGATAGTCCTGCTCGCCGAACACCGGCATCGGCAGTTCGCCGGCCGATCCCAACACCTCGATGTCGCGGATATAGACCTCGACCGCGCCGGTCGGCAGTTCGGGGTTTTCCGTGCCGTCCGGCCGGCGACGCACTTTGCCGTCGACGCGAACCACCCATTCCGAACGCAACGTCTCGGCGGTTTTGAAGGCCGGACTGTCGGGATCGGCCACCACCTGGGTGAGGCCGTAATGGTCGCGCAGATCGATGAACAGCACGCCGCCGTGATCGCGGATGCGATGGCACCAGCCGGAGAGACGGACTTCGGCGCCGATGTCGGCCTCGCGAAGCGCGCCGCAAGTGTGGGTGCGGTAGCGGTGCATGCTCGATTCCGCCCAAGGGGAATGAAAGGGTGAAAAGGTGGCGCACAACCACATGGGCTGCGCCTGCTTGTCAAGCGGGCGGGCCAATCCCTCGACAGCAAGCGGCGGGTTACCGCCTCGACAGAACACCGCCGATCTGCACAGTTCCGGGCGGTAAGGATTGAGCATGCAAAACAAGAAACCGGGCAAGGCCGCGGCGGCAGCGCCGATGACGACCGCCGAAGCGGTTGTCGCCACGCTGATCGGCCATGGCCTCGATACGGTCTACGCCTTACCGGGGGTGCAGAACGATCTGTTGTTCGAGGCGCTGTTTAAGTTTTCCGACCGGCTGCGCACCGTGCATACCCGCCACGAGCAGGGCGCCGCCTATATGGCGCTCGGCGCCGCGCTGGCGACCGGCAAGCCGCAGGCCTATGCGGTCGTCCCCGGGCCCGGCTTGCTCAATTCCGCGGCCGCGCTGCTGACCGCCTATTCCATGAATGCGCCGGTGCTCGGCCTGATCGGCCAAATTCCCGACGCCGATATCGGCAAAGGTTTTGGCCATCTGCACGAGATCCGCGACCAATCCGGCATCATCAAGCGGCTGGTCGATCACTGCGCGCTGATCCGCAAGCCCGAACAAGCCTCGCGGGCGACTGCGCTGGCGCTGCTGGCGATGCGCTCGGGCCGGCCCGGTCCGGCCGCGCTCGAATGCGCCATCGACGTCTGGGGCAAGTCCGGACCGGTGAAACTGCAAGAGCCGCTGCCGATTCCGGCAACCAAGATCGACCATGGCGCAATCCGCAAGGCGGCGAAGCTTCTCGGCGCGGCGAAGCGGCCGATGATCGTCTGCGGCGGCGGCGCGCAAGATGCCGCGGCCGAGGTCACCGCGCTCTCGGGTCTCCTCCAAGCGCCGGTGCTCGGCTTTAGGCGCGGCCGCGGCGTGCTCGACAGCCGCGATCCGTTGAGCGTGACGCTGCCGCTCGGGCGCGATCTGTGGGGCGAGGCCGACGTGGTGCTGGCGGTCGGTACCCGGCTGCTGACGCCGCTGCGCGAATGGGGCATCGATCGCGCGCTTGCGATCGTCCGCATCGATGCCGATCCGAAAGCGCGCAATCGCCTATACAAGCCTGCCGTCGCGCTCACGGGCGATGCCAAGCCGATCCTGCAACACCTGCTCGCGGAATTGCCGGCCGACAATGCCAAGCGCCCGTCGCGCCGCGCCGAACTGCAGGAGCGCCAAGCCGTCTGGCGCAAGCGCCTCGAAAAGCTTCATCCCCAGATCGCATTTCTGGACGCCATCCGCGCCGAACTCCCCGAGGACGGAATTTTCGTCGACGAAGTGACGCAAATCGGCTTCGCCGCCCGCCTGGCCTTCCCGGTCTATAAGCCGCGCACCTTTCTCTCGCCGGGCTATCAGGACCCGCTCGGCTGGGGTTTTGCCACCGCGCTCGGCGCGCAGCACGCCCGTCCCGACGTAGCGGTCGTGGCGATTTCCGGCGACGGCGGGTTCATGTTCACCGCGACCGAACTCGCGACCGCCATGCGCCACCGCATCCCGCTGGTGACGATCGTGTTCAATGACGGCGCCTTCGGCAATGTGCGGCGCATCCAACAGGAACGCTACGGCAACCGCCTGATCGGCAGCGATCTTACCAATCCCGACTTCGTGACTTTTGCCAAAAGCTTCGGCGCCGAAGCCGCCCGGGCGACGAGCCCGGACGATTTGCGCGCGGCGTTGCGGCGCGCCTTCGCCCACCGCGACGGTCCGACCGTCATCGAAGTCCCGGTCGGCGCCATGCCGAGCCCCTGGGAATTCATCCATATGGGCAGGATTCGCGGCATTTAGCGGGGTTGCCGCAGCGCCGCGGCCCTTGCGCCTCGCCGTGCACCTGAACGACACTATCGACTCAAATGGCGCTTGATTTCGTTACCCCAGCCGCAATGCCGCCGATCACAACGACGTCCGAGCTTGCCGCCGCGTGCCGGCGGATGGCCGCGCATCCGTTCGTCACCGTCGATACCGAATTCCTGCGCGAGACCACCTATTACCCGCTGCTGTGCGTGGCGCAAATGGCCTCGCCCGACGAAGCCATGGTGATCGACGCGCTGGCGCCCGGCATCGATCTTTCGCCGTTCTACAAGTTGATGGCGGACGAGCGCGTCATGAAGGTGTTTCACGCCGCGCGCCAGGACATTGAAATCGTCTGGCACGCCGCCAAGCTCATCCCGCATCCGATCTTCGACACTCAGGTCGCGGCCATGGTGCTTGGCTACGGCGATTCCATTTCGTATGAGCAACTGGTGCAGCGCATTACCGGCGATGCGCTCGACAAATCGCATCGCTTCACCGACTGGACGCGCCGCCCGCTGTCCGACGCGCAGTTGGCCTATGCCGCTTCCGACGTGACCCATTTGCGCGACGTCTATCTGACGCTGGTCGAGGACCTCAAACGGCGCGGCCGCGCCGATTGGGTCGAGGACGAAATGCGCGTTTTGACTTCGCCCGACACCTATCGCATGGAGCCGGACAACGCCTGGAAGCGGCTGAAGACGCGTGTGCGCAAGCCCAAGGAGCTTGCCGTCCTCATCGAGGTCGCCGCCTGGCGCGAACGCGAGGCGCAGTCCCGCGACGTGCCGCGCTCGCGGGTGCTCAAAGACGAGACGATCACCGACATCGCGGTCCACGCGCCCACCACTACCGAGAAGCTCAAGTCGCTGCGTTCGCTGCCCAAGGGTTTTGAACGCTCGCGCTGGGGCGAGGGAATCGTCGCCGCGGTGAGCCGCGGTCTTGCGCGCGATCTCAAGACGCTACCGCTACAGCCGCGTTGGCAGCCTGCGGCCAACGGCGCCGCGACTGTCGAGCTCCTGAAGGTGTTGTTGCGCATGGTCTCGGAGCACCATCACGTCGCCGCCAAGGTGATCGCCACGGTCGACGACCTGGAGCGTATCGCTGCAAGCGACAGCGCCGACGTTCCGGCATTGACCGGCTGGCGGCGCGAATTGTTCGGCGACAAGGCGCTCGCCCTCAAGCACGGCAAGCTTGCTTTGGCAATCGAGAAAGGCCGCGTGACGACGGTCGAGCGGGGGTAAACCCCTCTCCCGCAAGCGGGAGAGGGAGTAACCTCACCCCATCAGCAACACCGGCTCGCGGCCGATCAACCGCGCGAGGGAACGCAGCCGGTTGAGCACGCGTTCGCCGGCGAGCGCGGCGAATTCCCCCGGCAGGCGCAGCGCCAGGCGGTGGCGCTCGATGGCGAGCGAGGTCTCCACCAGCACTCCAGGCATCGCCGCGGAAATGACGTAAGCGAGCCGCAAAGCCGCGCCGAGCACGCGCGCGCGGTCGAGCAGCCGCGTCGACACCAGTTCGCGCAACCGCGGCGACAGTTCGTCGTCCATGACCAGCCCGACGTGGCGGAAGAACACCGCCAGCGCCAGATAGGCGCGGCCCTGATGATCGATTCCCGAAAAACCGCCGTGGGCGATGATATTGAGCGATTGCTCGCCGCGGTAATCGGGATGCGCGCGCCAGCCGATATCGGCAAGCAGGCACGCGGCGTGACGCAGCCGGCGTTCCTCGCCGGTTTCATCCAGACCGGAGCTGGCGAGGAACCGGTCGGTCCATTCGATCAGTTCTTCGCCATGGCGCGGCGAGCGCGATCGCAGCTGGTTGAGATGACGCGCCGCTTCGATCAGCGCGTCCTTCTCCTTGTCCTTCTTGTTGAGCAGCGAATAGAGCAATCCTTCGCGGATGCCGAGCGCCGAGAACACGATCTGTCGCGGCTTGCCGACGCGCAGGATATATTCGAGCACCAGCGCCGCATAAGGCAACAGCGGACGCCGCGCGTTCGCCACCACTTCGATGTGCGACAGCGTATCGACGTCGACGCGATGCACCAGCCTGGCGAATTCGAAAGCTTCGTCGGCGGAAATCGCGTAGCCATGCATCACATGCAGCGGATAGCCGGTCTGCCACATGTGCAGCCGCGCCAGCGACCGCCACGTCCCGCCGACGGCGTAGAAATTGCGATCCTCGCAGGCTTCGAGCACCGGCAATCCGTTCAGCGTCTTCTTGACGTACTTCTCGGCTTTTTTGATCGATTTCGCCGAAATATCCGCGAGCGCAAGACCGCCGAGCGGCCGGGTCACGCCGAGCCGGGCGCGCGTGCCGCGGACATCGACAAGCTCGAGCGAGCCGCCGCCCAAATCGCCGACAACGCCATCGGCGCGATGCACGCCGGAAATGACGCCAAGCGCGGTGAGTTCGGCCTCGCGCGCGCCGGAAAGGACCTCGATGTCGGACCCTATGGTGCGTTCGGCGAGTTTGATGAAAGGGCGGCCGTTTTTAGCGTCGCGACACGCCGCCGTGGCGATCGCGAAAGTTTTCTTCACCTCTATGGTCTCGCATAACGCCCGATAGCGCTTGAGCGCCGACAGAGCGTGCTGGATCGCATCGGCGGCCAGTAAACGCGTCGACTGCACTTCGCGGCCGAGCCCGCACAATGCCTTCTCGTTGAACAGCTCGGTCGGGCTGCGGGTGAGACCCTCATAGACGACGAGGCGCACGGAATTCGAGCCGATGTCGATGACGGCAATCGGCGGACCGTGGTCAAGACGTCCCTGGGCGTCGGATGCGGTGCGGCTCATCGATCGAATTCAGCGTAAGGCGTTTGCAGCGTTTTCCGCCCTATGGCCGCGGATTATCCATCGTGTGTGTTGTCGCTCTGATGTCACGCTGCCTGGGCCCGGCATGCAGCCAGCGCACCCTACGCGATTCGGCGCAATGTCCCGATTCCGAACGCACCAGGTTCACATTCGCTCCGGACGATGCCGCAATCGGGGAATCGAATCCTTGGGCGACTTGCCCCGCCCGGACAGGCTGGGATTGGTCATGAAGTAGGTGGTCGCGTTGAACACTTCCTCGCCCGGGGCCGGCGCGATGCGCGACGACGAACCGTCCGCGGCGAGCTGCCAACTCTGCTCGTTGTCCTTCAGATCGGCCACCATGATCTGATCGAGCACCTGCTCGTGCACGGTCGGATTGAGGATCGGGCATAGCGCTTCGACGCGGCGATCGAGATTGCGCGGCATCATGTCGGCGGAGGAAATGTAGACCGCGGCCTTCGCATGCGGCAGGCCATGACCCGAGCCGAAGCAGTAAATGCGGCCGTGTTCGAGGAAACGGCCGACGATCGATTTGACGCGGATATTGTCGGAGAGGCCGGCAACGCCGGGCCGCAAGCAGCAAATGCCGCGCACCACAAGCTCGATCGGCACGCCGGCGCCGGACGCCCGATAAAGCGCGTCGATGATGTCGGGATCGACCAAGGCATTCATCTTCATCCAGATGCCCGCCGGACGGCCGGCTTTGGCGTTCGCGATTTCCTCGTCGATATGTTCTTGAATGCGCTTGCGCAGCGACAGCGGAGAAACCGCCATGCGCTCGAGCTCGGCGGGCTCGGCGTAGCCGGTGACGTAGTTGAAAATTCTGGCAACGTCGCGTCCGATAATGGGATCGCAGGTGAAGAAGGACAGGTCGGTATAGATGCGCGCGGTCACCGGGTGGTAATTGCCGGTTCCGACATGGACGTAGGATGCGAGCGAGGAACCCTCGCGGCGCACCACCAGCGACAGCTTGGCGTGAGTTTTGAGCTCAAGGAATCCAAATACGACCTGCACGCCGGCGCGTTCGAGATCGCGCGCCCAGCGGATATTAGCCTCTTCGTCGAAGCGCGCCTTCAGCTCGACGAGCGCGGTGACCGATTTGCCGGCCTCGGCTGCCTCCGCGAGCGCCTTGATGATCGGGGAATTGGCCGAGGTGCGATACAGCGTCTGCTTGATCGCGACGACATCCGGATCGCGCGCCGCCTGTTGCAGGAAATTCACCACCACGTCGAACGATTCGAAGGGATGGTGAACGACGAAATCCTTCTGCCGGATCGCGGCGAAACAATCGCCGCCATGGTCGCGCACGCGCTCGGGAAAGCGCGGCGTGTACGGCACGAATTCGAGATCGGGCCGGTTCAGATTCGCGATCTGCCCCATTTCGTTGAGCGCGAGCACGCCATCGACGCTAAAGACACTGTCGTCCGAGGCGCCGAGCGCGATTTGCACAAAGCGCCGCAATTCCACCGGCATCCTCGCTTCGATGTCGAGCCTGATGACAGTGCCGCGCCGGCGGCGCTTAAGCGCGGTTTCAAACAGCCGCACCAGGTCTTCCGCTTCTTCCAGGATTTCGACCTCGAAGTCGCGGATCACGCGAAATGCACCCACGCCCTTCACGGCGTAGCCGGGAAATAGTTTGCCGATGAAAAGGCTCGTGGTTGCCTCGATCGAGATCAGCCGTACTTTTCCGCTTTCGCCGCTCTGCGGCAGCCGCACAAAACGTTCGATACGGTTGGGCACGCGGATCAGCGCGTTCATCGCTTTGCCGTCCTTGCCGCGCGCAAGCTGCAAGGCGACCGTGAAGCCAAGGTTGGGAATAAACGGGAATGGATGCGCCGGGTCGACGGCAAGCGGCGTCAACAGCGGAAAAACGTGGGCAAGAAAATAATCTTCGAGCCAGGTCTTTTCTGACCTGCCGACATCCGGACCGTCAACCAATACGATGCCGGCGTCCGTCAATGCGGTCCGCAGCTCGCACCACTGTGCCTGCTGGTCTTCGACCAGGACCGCCACGGCCTCGGCAATGCGCGCCAGCTGCTCGGCGGGGGTCAACCCTTCGGGACTCTTCGTGCTGATGCCTTCGCGCACCTGCGCGCCGAGGCCGGCAACGCGCACCATGAAGAATTCATCGAGATTGTTGGCCGAAATGGACAGGAATTTCAGCCGCTCAAGGAGTGGATTTTTGGGGTTGGCCGATTCCTCAAGCACGCGGCGGTTGAAATTCAGCCACGACAGCTCCCGGTTGATGAAACGATCTGGACTGGCGGCAAGGTCCGACCCGGGCTGGCGGGCGGCTTGATCGGGCGGCCGCGGCGCCCCTTCCAAGTGGCGCACGGCACCAGATTCTCGTGCAACAGCAGTGGCTTGGCCACGATCGGCCATGGCAGATCCGTGCTCCTCAAGCGTTATGTTCGCCACCGTTTGTAACAATTCGATGAATGCGGTTGGTGGAGATAAGGCGGCGCGCCGACGCCCCGTCAAGCCCGCGATGCCAGCGAAAGTCAACGCAATCGAGACGATAGGCTAGGCACCCCGAACCGCTAGACCCGGTCGCGGAACATTTCCGCCGCCAGTGCGCGGCTGGGCGGCCGGCCTTGCCGCAACGCTTCTTTATCCAAAGCGATGACCGCCGCACGCGCCGCCGCGAATGAGCGCTCGGTGTGCGTCGAGAGATAGCCGACAACGCTCTCTTCGAGCGGCAACTGACGATCGGCGGCGAGTTTCACGATGACCCCGCGCAACATCACATCGTCCGGCGCCTCAAGCGTCACCACCGGCAGCGCGCGCAGCCGCGAAATCACGTCCGGGATGGTCACGGGCCAAATCGACGGCGAGGTTCGTGCGGTAAAGAGGAGAAAGGCGCCTTCCTCGCGGGCAAGGTTGAGCAGGTGGAATAACGTCCTCTCATCCGCCGTCGCGGCGGCATCCTCGATGACCAGCGCGCCGGTCGCGAGCGCGGCAGGAAGATCGGCCTCGGCGAGATTGCGTGCGGCGGCGACACGCGCGCCCGCCACCGCCGCCCAAATCGTCGCCAGATGCGTTTTGCCGGATCCTTCCCGCCCGACCAGCGCGATGGCGCGCGCCGGCCAATCCGGCCAAGCGTCGATCAGCGCCAGCGCGCTTTCATTGCAGGATCCCGATAGAAAATCTTCGCGCGCGTAGCTTTCGGGGTGGTCGAGCGCAAGCGCAAGCTGGCGCGGGCGGAGCGACATGGCGCTTGAAGGCATGTCGTTTGAGGACATGGCGCTTACGACGGCCCGGTTCCGGTGTAGAGCGGACTCGCCAGATAACGCCGGAGCGCAAACCGGATCAGCACCGCGGCCGCCGCCGCAAGCGGCACGGCAAGCAAAAGTCCAACGAACTCCGAACAGGTAGCTGAAGGCGAACAATGCGAACATGAGCCACACCGGATGCAGCCCGACACTGTGGCCGACGAGTTTCGGCGACAACACATTGCCCTCGATGAATTGGCCGACAAGCACGATGCCGGCGACGATGAGAATGTGGCCCCAATCCGGGAAAAATTGTGCGACGGCGACGCACAACGAGACAACGAGCGCGGTCAGAGAGCCGACATAGGGAATGAAACTAACGAGACCGCTCACCACGCCGATGAGGAAGCCGAAGTTTAATCCCGCCAGAGTGAGGCCAACGGCATAATAGGAACCGAGGATGAGGCACACGCCTGATTGGCCGTGCACATACGCCGAGATCGACTCGTCGATCTCGCGGGCAAGCTTGCGCACGGTGTCGCGCTGCGGCAATGGTATCAATTGATCGATGCTGCTCACCATGCGGTCCCAGTCGCAGCCCAGATAGAACGCGACAACCGGCGTAATGATCAATAGCGAGAAAATCGAAATCAGCGCTTGGCCTTTCGACCACAGCGAAGCGAGAACTCCGCTCAAATAACCCATCGCCTGATTCATCAGATCGCCGGCCGAGCCACTGCCCAGATTGTCGCCGACGATGCGCTTCAGCCACGGATAATTCGGGTCGCTGACGAGACTCTGCAAACGCTGCGCGTAAGTCGGGGCATTGTCGATAAAAGCCGAAAACTGCCTGATCAGCGGTGGCGTAACGAATAGGAGCAAGGCCGCGAACGCGAGCGCGAAGCCGGCGAGAATGATGAACGACGCGAGGAGCCGGCTCATGCCGCGCTTGGTCAGCCTCCTGTTGAGGGGATCGAGCGCATACGCGATCGCCGTGCCGAGAACAAACGGCAACAGGATCGGGCTCAATAGCCACAACAGCCCGACGAAAACCACGAGCGCGGCGAGCCAGAACATGAAGTTGCGTTCGAAATGCATTGCGATCCCTTCAGGCCATCGCAATCAGTGCCCGGCGCCGAACGAGTTCATATGGCGGACCCACCCGGCGAGATAGAAGGCGATCGAGAGCAAGGTCAAGATGGCGACCAGCGCCATAGTGAGATTTGCCGCCACGGCCGCATCGAAGCCGAAGGCCTGTTCGGCCAAGACCAGGGTGGCAAGCAGGATTTGCGCCACCGTGTTGACTTTCGAGATCCACAGCGGCCGGACCGGCATCGGCCTGCCGATAAGCCAGGACAGCATGAAGGCGCTGACGATCATGATATCGCGCGACACGACGAGGATGACGAGGAAGATCGGCAGGGCGCCGGCGACGCCGAGCGAAACATAGATCGACACGATCAGGGCCTTGTCGGCCAACGGATCGAGATAGGCGCCAAGCTCGCTTGTCATGTGGAAGCGCTTGGCGAGGAAGCCATCGACGGCGTCGCTGATCCCGGCCGCCAGGAACAAGAAAAACGCAATACGCATCTCGCCCGACGTGATCACCCAGACCACGACCGGCACCAAAAGAATCCGCCCCAAGGTGATGAGATTTGGGATACTCAAACCGCGCCCCGGCTTGCAGCACGCTAGCGATGCACCACGCAATATACCGGCGCTGGTGCGCTTGCACACCCGGCAATTCCGACGTAGGAGGCGCGGGCAATACCTTCCCCGGCCGGGAAGGCTCGTTGATCCGAATTGGTGGCTTTCGTGGATGAGGCACGCTACGCGGCCGCCGGTGTCGATATTGACGCCGGCAACCGCATGGTGGAATTAATCAAGCCGTTAGTGCGCGCAACCGCGCGCGCAGGCGCTGGCGCCGAAATCGGCGGCTTCGCCGGGCTGTTCGATCTAAAAGCCGCAGGCTTTTCCGACCCGATCCTGGTCGCCGCGACCGACGGCGTCGGCACCAAAGTCAAAATCGCGGTCGAAACCTCCCACCACGATACGATCGGCATCGATCTTGTCGCCATGTCAGTCAATGACCTTGTGGTACAGGGCGCTGAGCCGTTGTTTTTCCTCGATTATTTCGCTTGCGGTAAGCTCGATCCGCAGGTTGGGGCGGCAGTGGTCAAGGGCGTCGCGGCGGGCTGCCGCGAGGCGGGCTGCGCGCTGATCGGGGGCGAGACGGCGGAAATGCCCGGCGTCTATCAGGGCAATGACTATGACCTCGCCGGCTTCGCCGTCGGCGCCGCCGAACGCCACCACGTGCTGCCGCGATCTGATATCAAAGTTGGCGACGCCGTTATCGGACTGGCCGCAACAGGCGTTCATGCAAACGGTTTTTCGTTGGTGCGCCGCATTGCCGCCGATGCCGGGCTGAGCTGGGATCGTCCCGCGCCGTTCGAACCCTCACGGAAATTGGGCGTGGCCCTGCTGACGCCGACGCGCCTTTACGTGCGATCGTGCCTTGCCGCCATCCGCACCACGAAGGCGGTTAAGGCTCTGGCGCATATTACCGGCGGCGGCTTTATTGAAAACATCCCCCGCGTGCTGCCGTCCGGTCTTGCCGTCTCCTTGGCGCTCGATCGCGTTCCCGTCTTGCCGGTGTTCAAATGGCTCGCAGCGGCCGGCGACATCAGCGAGAACGAGATGCTGCGCACTTTCAACTGCGGCATCGGCATGATAGCCGTGCTCGATCGCAGCAGCGCGGATACCGCAAGCGAATGTTTTGCCAAGAACGGCGAGACAGTGATTCGATCTGGGGGAAGTCGTGGCGGCGACCGGCGGCAGCGCGGTTGGATTTCGCGGACACCTCGATTTGTCCTGGTCAGCCGCATGACCAAGAAACGCGTCGCCGTGCTCATCTCAGGGCGCGGCTCGAACATGGCGGCACTGATCGAGGCGGCTAAGGCGAAAGATTATCCGGCGGAAATCGTGCTCATCGTGTCGAACCGGCCCGATGCTCTGGGGCTGATCCGCGCCCGCGAAGCGGGCATCGCAACCGCAATCGTCGATCACCGGCCGTTCGGCGACGACCGCGAAGGGTTCGAGCGCGCGCTCGATGCGGAACTTAAGGCGCACCGGATCGATCTGGTATGCCTGGCCGGCTTCATGCGGCTGTTCACGCCGTGGTTCATCACGCGCTGGAGCGGCCGCCTCCTCAATATCCATCCGGCGCTGTTGCCGCAATTCAAGGGCCTCCATACCCACCGCCGCGCGCTCCAAGCCGGCGTGAAGCGCCACGGCGCCACCGTTCACTTTGTCATTCCGGAAACGGATTCAGGTCCGATTGTCGTCCAGGACTGGGTCCCGGTGATGGAAGGCGACACCGAAGAAACGCTTGCCGAGCGCGTGTTGCAGGTCGAGCACCGCATTTATCCGGAAGCCTTGCGGCTGGTTGCCGAAGGCCGGGCAACGTTTGCTGCCCCCGGCGATGAGAAGGGCGCGCGCTAGCGTTGGTTCGCGCACCATTTCCGAATGTTCTTTCTCTCTGCGTCGTTGGTGAAAACAAAAAACCCCCGGGTGTGAGACCGGGGGCTACGAGATCCGGGTCTCCCCGTTGATTCACCCAACTTTCAGATTTTCCGCCGAAGTCCGGCCGCGGTTGGTGACGATTTCGTATTCGACCGTTTGGCCGTCATTGAGCGTGCGCAAACCGGCACGCTCCAAGGCGGAAATGTGGACGAATACATCCTTGTCGCCGCTCGACGGCTTGATGAACCCGTAGCCCTTCGTCGGATTGAACCACTTGACGGTGCCCTTCTGCATCGTCTGTCTCCTAAATCATTCCAGATGTCAGCGAAGACGCCGGCACAATCACTGCACGTTAGCCAAAAGACTTGGCGTGCAAGTCCTGCGACCAGCGCCACAAGCCAGATTTTGGGGGGGGAAGTCCGAAGCGGGGAAGTCCAAGGCGAGTTTGTCGGCAAGACAGCACCGGCCGGATAGCCAAAATCCGATTGCCGGGGCAACAAGCCGCAAAAATGCGGCGCAAGCATGGCTGCGGACGTTGGGTGGCGGCGCCTGAGCGCCGACATTGCGACCATCGTAGCGATGATATTTGCGCGAGCGGCGAAAATGCACCGCTGTTTTCCGAATGCCGGCGTTTCCGATTCGGGATTTATGCGCCGCCCGCTCGCCCGCCCGATATGCTGTCGCGAACCTTGACTTCATGCCAACGCCGCCACAGCCCGCCCGCGGCGACAGCGAGCGCCGCGCCGGTGCCGGGCGCCGCCATTTCGATGTGCCGCGTCAGCGTCGCGCCGATGTGCACTGCCAAATGTCCCGATAGCGCCGGATCGGTTGCAATCGCCCCGCCGCCGATCCAGCCGAGAAGCGCCGCGCCGGCCCAAAGCAAGATCGGGAAGCGATCAAAGAGCGCCATGATCAACGCCGCGCCCGCCACAATCAGCGGAATGGAGACGGCAAGACCGATTCCAAGCAACAGGAAATCGCCTTTCGCCGCGGCCGCGACCGCTATGATATTATCGAGGCTCATGATCAGATCGGCGACGACGACGATCCTGATCGCGCGCCACAAATGTGCGACCGCCTCGACCTCGTCGCGATCTGCGGGTTCGGGCACGATGAGTTTCGCCGCGATGAACAACAATGCCACGCCGCCGATTAACTTAAGGTAGGCAAGCAGCATGAGCCGCGCGACAATTCCGGTGAAAATAATGAGCAACAGCATAGCGACGCCGACGCCAATGCCCAAACCCCAACGCCGCTGATGCGGCGGCAGGCCGCGGCAGGCCATGGCGATGACAACGGCATTGTCGCCGGACAACAGAACATTGATCAACATGATCCGCAATACGGCGAACCAGAACGCCATATAGCCAAATTGATCGACGCCGGCATGAAGCCAATCGCGCCACAGCGCGGGATTTAGATATTCCGCGATTGAATCCACGGCGCTCCGGCCTCAGCCGACGATCTCATTGCCGGCGAAGAACTGAGCAATTTCCTGCTCGGCGGTATCGGCGGCGTCGGAGCCGTGCACCGAATTTTCGCCGATCGATTTGGCGTGCACCTTGCGGATCGTGCCGGGTGCGGCCTTGGCCGGATCGGTGGCGCCCATCAGATCGCGATAGGCTGCAACGGCATTGTCGCCCTCGAGCACCTGCACGACGACCGGTCCCGAGGTCATGAAATCGACGAGTTCGCGGAAGAACGGCCGTGCGCGATGGACCGCATAGAACCTCTCGGCCTGCTCGCGAGATATTTTGACGCGCTTTTGCGCCACAATGCGCAAACCCGCTTTTTCGACCATCGCGTTGATGGCGCCCGTCAGGTTGCGGGCGGTGGCATCCGGCTTGATGATCGAAAACGTGCGCTCGATCGTCATCAATCGTCCTTCGGGGAATAACGAAAGCAGGGCGAAACCGCGCCGGCTTATAACCTTCGCTCGGCACTGCGGCAAGCGCAGGCGCTTGCCGCATGACCATACCCGGACGCGGGGATGGAAAATGCAATTCCGGCGCAGGTTAGGTTTGATCGTTCTTTTTTTGCGGCGGTTTCACCGACTTCGCTGATTTGGCCGGTTTCTTCTTCGCAGCCTGTGGCGCAGCCGCCGGAGTTTCGACGCGATCCATTGCCATCAGCGCGCCGCGCTCGAAATGATAGATGCCGGGACGTGGACCGCCGGTATAGGTGAGGATCGCGGTGCGATCGCCGTTCGGATTCTTCCCGAATTGGACCGCGCTGGGCTGGCCGGCACGGAACACTACGTCGCATTCGCTCATGCCGAGCGCGACGGCGCCGCCGAGCAAGGAAGCGGTGTCCGCAGCCGGCGGCGCCGGGCCTGCGGCTTGGTTGCCCGGCGCAGCGGGAGGCGCTTGCGGGGCCGGGCGCGCCGCGCAAGCTCCGTTGCTGTCGACGAGATCGTTCGCAGTAATCGGGCGCTCTCGCTGTTTTGTTTCCTGGAGCTCCGAAAAGGTGTAGCCACCGTTGCGCCCGAATAAATCGAGCGGCTTGGCAAACCACGCTTGCTGACTATCGAAATCGACGTTGGCGCAGCCGGAAAGCGCGACCGCCGTTGCCGACGCCGCCAGCAAGACGAAACAACTCGATCGAAGCTGCACCCGAGGTCCCCCTGGAGCCTAACCGGCCGGAAGCAAGCGCCGGTTTGTGTTCCGATCATGGCGTGACGGCCCCGATCAGGTTAGCGCGCCGACACCGTTGGCGATCATACCACAACCCATAAAATGGACCGGGAAAAGGTGAAAATCAACGAGAAGACAGAGGGTTGGGTAGATTGCCGAACCCCGGCGGACTTCCCACCTAGTGTGATAGAGATCACCGACGGTCGCGCCGCCTAACGCGACACTGCCCGTTGCGTGCGCGCCGAACCGCTATAACGGCCGGGCCGGGGCTTTTGGTAAGCGTAGGATCTTTCATGCATCTGCAATTCGTCGGCTGCGGCGACGCCTTCGGCTCGGGCGGACGTTTCAATACCTGTTTTCATCTCGTTGGGCGTGAGATCAATGCCCTGATCGATTGCGGCGCGACCTCGCTCGTAGCCATGAACAAACTTGCGATCAACCGCAACGACATTAACGTTATTTTCATCTCGCACTTTCATGCCGATCACATCGGCGGGCTGCCGTTCTTCATCCTTGAATCGCATTACGTCCTCAAACGGCAGCGCGGCCTTACCGTCGCCGGGCCGCCCGGCCTAAAATCGCGCTATTCCGACATCATGGAAGTCGCCTTCCCCGGCACCAAAGCGGTTGAATGGTCGTTTCCCTTGACGCTCAGCGAACTGGAGATCGGCCGACGCAGCGACATCGGCAATGTGCGGATAACGCCGTTCCATGTTTCGCACGACGATCGTGCCGGGCCTTGCCTCGGCTTCCGCATCGAAGCCGAGGGCAAGGTCATCGCCTTTTCCGGCGACACGCAATGGACGAAAGCCATCGTCGATATCGGACGCGACGCCGACCTGTTCATCTGCGAGGCTTATACGCGCGACAAGCCGATCTCGAGCCACATGGCGCTGAATTTGCTGGAACGCCACCTCGCCCGGATTCGACCGAAGCGTCTCGTGCTCACACATATGAGCAACGACATGCTGGCGCGCCGTGCCGAGCTTGCGTTCGAGACCGCCGAGGACGGAATGATCGTCGAGTTGTGAGATCGGCGGGACAGCAGGACTTTAAATGAACCGCACGGCATAGATCGGCGGCAGATGCGCGTTGACGAGCTCCCAGCGCTCGCCGCCGTTTTCGCTGGCCCATAGCGCGCCGGTGGTCGAGCCCATGGCGAGCCGCTCGCCGCTGTCGTCCACGTCGAGGCCATGCCGGTAGACGAGATCGTAGGCATCGCGCTGCGGCAGCCCTTGGCGCATGATTTGCCAGGTCTTGCCGCCGTCGTTCGTGCGCGTGACGCAAAACGCGCCGTCGCGCGGCATGCGGATCTCGTCCTTGATCGCCGGCACAAACCATGCGGTCCGCGCGTCGCGCGGATGCGCCACCACCGCGAAACCGAAATCGTCGCACGGCAATGACAACCGGGTCCAATGCGCGCCGGCATCGGCCGAGCGGTAGATGCCAGCATGATGCTGCATCCACATGACGTCCGGCGCGCCGGCGCAGCGCACGACGCGATGCGGATCCTGGACCGCCGAATCCTCGGCCTGCTCGGGCGGCACATAGGGCGCGACGAGCCCCTTGCCGAGCACCGTCCAACTCGCGCCGTCGTCGCGGCGTTTCCCATACGCCGCCGCAGGAAATTGCGATGAAAACCCTGTTCGGATCGCGCGGGTCCGGTGAAACGCTGTGAATTCCGGCGGCGTCATAGCCGCCGCCGAACCAGCGCGCGCGCTCCGGAACGTCCCAAAGCGAAGCCACGAATTGCCAGCTTTCGCCGCGATCGTCGGAGCGGAACAAGCCGGCCGGAATTGCGCCAATCCACAGCCGATCCGGGTGATCGCGTCCGCCGGCATCGAGCGACCAAATCTGGAACAACGACGGCGCCCCGGCGGCGTCGGCGGGAAATGCCGGCGCCGGCAGTTCACGCCAGCTGCGTCCCTTGTCGTCCGAGCGATGCAGCTTCGGCCCGAAATGGCCGTGCTTGAACGCGGCGTAAATGACGCCGTCATGGCCGAGAGCGTTAGTCACCGCGATACCGGCAAAGCCCGTCAGGCTTGCCGTCCAGCCCGATCGCTGCCGCTCGAATGTGAACAGGCCCTTGCGCGTTGCCACCAGCAAATGATCGCTCATCGCTCACTCCACCGACATTCACCCGCCCGACAGCGCCTGCATCACATAAAGCTTCGAATGCGGGCCGATGCGGCGCGTCAGCGCCGCATCCCGCGCCAACCGCTCGCCATCGGCGAATATGCACACGTGCTTACGCAATTCGCCCCGTTCGTCGAGCACATAGCCGCGCACCTGCGGCTGCGCCGCAAGCAAATTCGTCAACGCTTCGCCGACCGTCGCGCCGGATGCCGAGAGCGGACCGTCCGGAACGAGGTTGCGCAGATGGCTGGTGAAATGGACTTCGGCCATGGGTTCTGCCAGCACGCGCTTTCGCATCCCATCAAACGATTGCCGCCTCGATCGCCGCCAGCGCGGCGTCGGCTTTCGAGCCGTCGGGACCGCCGGCCTGCGCCATGTCCGGCCGGCCGCCGCCGCCTTTGCCGCCGAGCGCCTCGGCAGCCTTTGCGCACCAGGTCGACGGCGTTGAAGCGCGCAACGAGATCGTCGGTGACGCCGACGACGATACCGGCTTTGCCGTCGCCGGTGACGCCGACAATGGCAACAATGCCGGAACCGAGCTTCTTCTTGCCTTCGTCGACAAGGCTGCGGAGGTCCTTAAGATCGATGCCCTCGACCTTGCGTGCCATCAGCTTCACGTCGCCGACAACGCGCATGCCATCGACGCCGTCGCTTTTGCCGCCGCCGGCCATTCCGCCTGACATGGCGAGTTTCTTTTTGACGTCGCTTAATTCGCGCTCAAGTTTTTTGCGATCTTCAAGCACGGCCGTGGCCCGCGCCGTGATCTCCCCGACCGGCGCCTTTAATTCAGCCGAAATTGCGCGGACGTCGCTTCTGAACTTGTTGAGTTCGCGCCGTGCCGCCTTCCCCGTGAGCGCCTCGATACGGCGCACGCCGGACGCAACGCCGGCCTCGCCCACCACCGAGATGATGCCGATATCGCCGGTGCGCTGCACGTGCGTGCCGCCGCACAGTTCGACCGACCAGCCCATCGTATTGCCGCCGCCCTCACCCATGGCGACGACGCGTACCTCGTCGCCGTATTTTTCGCCGAACAAGGCGCGAGCGCCGGAGCCGATGGCATCGTCGCGGCTGAGAACTCGCGTCACGACCGGCGCATTCTGCAGCACGATGTCGTTGGCGATATCTTCGACGCGCTCGATCTCGTCGCCGCTCATCGGCTTTGGATGCGAGAAATCGAAACGCAGGCGATCGGGCGCCACCAGCGAGCCCTTCTGCGCCACGTGGTCGCCGAGAACTTGCCGCAGCGCTTCGTGCAGGAGATGGGTCGCGGAATGATTTTGTCGGATCGCGCCGCGCCGACCGCGATCGACGTCCATCGCAAGCGCGGCGCCGACTTTCAGCGTGCCCTGTTCGACGGTGCCGACATGGGCGAACACATCGCCGGCATATTTTTGCGTATCGGTGACCTTAAATCGCACGCCGTCCCCGGTCATCACGCCGGTATCGCCGACTTGACCGCCGGATTCGCCGTAAAACGGCGTCTGGTTGAGCACCACGGCGCCGCTCTCGCCCTTTCTGAGCGCGGCAACTTCCTTGCCGTCCCGCACGAGGGCTGCCACGACCGCCTTCGGCGGTTTCCGTCTCGTAGCCGAGGAATTCGGTCGGACCGAGTTTTTCCCGCAAGCCGAACCACACCGCCTCATCCGCCGCCTCGCCCGAGCCGGCCCAGGATGCGCGCGCCTTGGCGCGCTGGCGTTCCATAGCGTCGGTGAAGGACGCGATATCGACGCCGATGTCGCGCGGCTTGAGCGCGTCCTGCGTCAGATCGAGCGGAAAGCCGTAGGTGTCGTAGAGGGTGAACGCCGTCTCGCCGTCGAACATGTCGCCTTTCTTGAGCGACTTGCTCGCCTCGTCGAGGATCGCGAGGCCGCGCTCGAGCGTGCGGCGGAAGCGGGTCTCCTCGAGCTTGAGCGTCTCCGTGATCATCGCCTCGGCGCGATGCAATTCCGGATAGGCCTGGCCCATCTCGCGCACCAGCAGCGGCACAAGCTTCCACATCAGCGGCTCTTTGGCGCCGAGCAGTTCGGCATGGCGCATGCCGCGGCGCATGATGCGGCGAAGCACATAGCCGCGGCCCTCGTTCGACGGCAGCACGCCGTCGGCGATCAGAAACGCGCTGGCGCGCAAATGATCGGCGATGACGCGATGCGAGGCCTTGCGCTCGCCCTCGGGGTCGACGCCGGTCAGATCGGCGACCGCCTCGATCAGCGCGGCGAACAGATCGATCTTGTAATTGTCGTAGGTGCCTTGCAGCACCGCGGCCATGCGCTCGAGGCCGAGGCCGGTATCGATCGAAGGCCGCGGCAGGTCGAGGCGCTTGCCGTCGGCAAGCTGCTCGTACTGCATGAACACGAGGTTCCAGATTTCGACAAAGCGGTCGCCCTCGGCCTCCGGGCTGCCGGGCGGGCCGCCCCAAATTTTCTCGCCGTGATCGTAGAAAATCTCCGAGCACGGACCGCACGGCCCGGTCTCGCCCATGGCCCAGAAATTGTCGTCTGCCGGCAATGCGGAGGATTTGCTTCTCCGGCAGGCCGGTGATTTTTTTCCAGAGCTTGAACGCTTCGTCGTCGTCGATATAGACCGTCGCCAGCAACTTATCCGCCAGCAAGACCGTATTCCTTCGTCACCAGCTTCCAAGCAAGCTCGATGGCGCGTTCCTTGAAGTAGTCGCCGAACGAAAAATTGCCGAGCATTTCGAAGAAGGTGTGGTGGCGCGCGGTATAGCCGACATTGTCGAGGTCGTTGTGCTTGCCGCCGGCGCGGACGCATTTCTGCGCGGTCACCGCGCGCGACATAGGGACGCTTTTCCAGGCCGGTGAAGACGTTCTTGAACTGCACCATGCCGGCATTGGTGAACATCAGCGTCGGGTCGTTGCGCGGCACGAGCGGCGACGACGGCACGACTTCGTGGCCCTCGCGCGCGAAATAGCCGAGGAAGGCCGACCTGATATCGTTGACGCCGGTCATCTTGATCCAACTCTCTAGCTAGGCACTGCTTTCCTGTCCAGAAAAGCGAGCGTCTAAAGCGCGCTTTTAAAGGCGGAATTGATGTAAACCCGCAAAGCATATATGCGCTGTTGCGGCGGAGCGCCCGCCAAAAGACCGATGAACGAGCACAGCACTCCCCCGTCCCCACGCGCTGCAAGACCGGCTGCGCCGAGATGGCCTGCATCGCCGATTCGTCATGACCGCGGAGCTGGCGCCGCCGGTGTCGTGCGATGCGCAGGAACTGTTGGCAAGGCGGCGGGGCTCAAGGGCTTGGCCGACGCGGTCAATGTCACCGATGGCGCCGGCGCGCGCGCCCATATGAGCGCGCTGGCGGCGGCGAGCCTGCTTCTTGGCGCCGGCATCGAGCCCATTCTCCAGATCACCTGCCGCGACAAAAACCGCATCGCGCTGCAAAGCGAGCTGATGGGCGCGGCGGCGCTCGGCATCCGCAATCTGCTTTTGCTGACCGGCGACGATCCGAAAGCCGGCGATCAGCCCGACACCAAAGCCGGTGTTCGACGTCGATTCCAAGAC
Source organism: uncultured Alphaproteobacteria bacterium (assembly GCA_963823225.1). GTDB lineage: Bacteria > Pseudomonadota > Alphaproteobacteria > Rhizobiales > Xanthobacteraceae > BOG-931. The sequence goes on from CAWGKM010000003.1 coordinate 2,174,596, forward strand.
GCTGATCGAGACCGCGCGCCGGCTGCGCGATGACGGCACGCTGCCGACCGGCCGCAAGGTCGGCGGGCGGCCGGCGTTCTTCATCGGCGCCGCCGACCTGCCGATCGATCCGCCCAAAGGCTGGCAGCCGGCTGCGCTTCTCGCCAAGGTCAAATCCGGCGCGCAATTCGTGCAGACGCAGTTTTGCATGGATGCCGGCATTGTGCGCCGCTATGTCGGCGCTCTCGAAGCGGCCGGCATCAGCAAAGAACTTGCCATTCTCATCGGCGTCAATCCGCTGCGTTCGGCCAAGTCCGCGGCCTGGATGAAAAGCCACCTCTACGGCACGATCATTGCCGACGCCTATGTCGAGCGGATGGAAAAATCCGCCGACCCGGCGCGCGAGGGCGTGCGCATCTGCGTCGATTTGATCGCGGAGCTTTCAACCATTCCCGGCGTCGCCGGCGTCCACATCATGGCGCCGGGCAACGACGCGGCGATTGCCGAGGTGATCGCGGCGGTGAGAGCAAGTGTTCGTCGGCCCGCCGGATAAGCTCATATCCTCACCCTGAGGTGCTCGGCGCGAAGCGACGAGCCTCGAAGGGCGAGGCCCCGTTGCATCAGGCTTGCATCCTTCGAGGCCCGCGCTGCGCGCGGGCACCTCAGGATGAGGCTAACGAAAACGCGCTATTTAGCAGGCGCCTCCATCGTGCGAATATCGATCTCGGAAGTCAGCGTGCGGTGCACCGGGCACTTGTCGGCGATTTCCATGAGCCGGGCGCGCTGTTCGGCATCGAGATCACCCTCGAGCGTGATGACGCGCTCGATGCGGTCGAGCATCCCCTCCTTGGTTTCGCATTCGCCGCAATCCTTGGCGTAAATCCTGCTGTGGCGGAGCCGGACGTGCGTGCGCACCAGCGGAATCTTTTTGCGATCGGCATAGAGCCGCAGCGTCATCGACGTGCAAGTGCCGAGCGCGGCCAGCAGGAAATCGTAGGGACCCGGGCCGCTGTCGAGGCCACCCACGTTTTTCGGCTCGTCCGCGAGCAAATGGTGGGGGCCTGAAATGACTTCCTGCTGAAACTGGCCACGCCGCGTTTCGCGCACGATGACGGTGCCGGGTTCGGTGATGTTTACATCAGCCGCCATGAGTGCCTCCTGCGTTGTTCCTCTCCCCGCGTGCCCTGTCCGCTACACGCAGAATCGCGGCTACGCCCCCTCACCCGACGCGCTACGCTCGCGACCCCGGATCAAGTCCGGGGCAGGCTCTCTCCCCGCGCGGCGGGGGAGGTCAATTCTAGCGTCCTAATTCCCGCATCGCGGCGTCGAGCCCTTCGAGCGTCAGCGGGAACATCCGCCCGCCGAGCAGTTGCCGCATCAGGCGGATCGAGGCGGTGGTTTCCCATTCGCCCTCGGGCACCGGGTTGAGCCAGACGCACGACGGATAGGTCGCGGCGACGCGCTCCATCCACACCCGGCCGGCCTCTTGGTTGAAGTGCTCGACCGAACCGCCCGGCGCGACGATCTCGTAAGGCGACATCGAGGCGTCGCCGACGAAGATCACCTTGTAATCGTGCGGGTAGGTGCGCAGCAGTTCCCAGGTCGGCGTCGTCTCGGTCCAGCGCCGCGCGTTCGCTCTCCAGACTTTCTCGTAGAGGCAATTGTGGAAGTAGAGATGAACGAGATGCTTGAACTCGGTCTTGGCGGCGGAAAACAGTTCCTCGGTCGCCTTGACGTGCCAATCCATCGAGCCGCCGACGTCGAGGAACAGCAGCACCTTGATGGTGTTGTGGCGTTCCGGCCGCATCAGGATGTCGAGATAGCCCTTGTGCGCGGTGCCCTTGATGGTGCCGTCGAGGTCGAGCTCGTCCGGCGCGCCGGTACGCGCGAATTTGCGCAGGCGCCGCAGCGCGATCTTGATATTGCGGGTGCCGAGCTCGAGGTCGCCGGCGAGATCCTTGAACTCGCGCTTGTCCCACACTTTGACGGCGCGGAAATTACGGTTGGTGTCCTGGCCGATGCGCACGCCTTCCGGATTGTAGCCGTAAGCGCCAAAAGGCGACGTGCCGGCGGTGCCGATCCATTTCTTGCCGCCCTGATGGCGGCCCTTCTGCTCGGCAAGCCGCTGGCGCAGCGTTTCGAGAAGTTTTTCGAGGCCGCCTAGCGCCTCGATCTGCTTCTTCTCCTCCTCAGTGAGATATTTTTCCGTGAGTTTCTTGAGCCACTCGATCGGGATTTCCGCGGCTAGCGCCTGCTCGACGAGGTCGAGGCCCTTGAAGACGTGGCCGAACACGCGATCGAACTTGTCGAGATTGCGTTCGTCCTTCACCAGCGCCGCGCGCGACAGGTAATAAAAATCCTCGACGCGCCGGCCGGCGAGGTCCTGCTCCATCGCCTCCATCAGCGTGAGATATTCGCGCAGCGTCACCGGCACGCCGGCCTGCTTGAGCTCATGGAAGAAGGTCGCAAACATAGCGGCATTGTAGTCCCGGCGCGTGCGCTCCGACTACGCCGCTTCGCCCGCGATCCGCAGCCCGTTTCTCCTGGCGTAAAAGAACCAAGTCATTGTTTCAAAACATGTTTCTTTGATATGAAGATATATCTTGCGTTATAGCTGTATATGATCTATCTAAAGATATATCTTTAATTTGGAGAACCAGAATGCACGGACATTGCGAATCCCATCACGGACACTGGGCGGCCGGACGGCGCCGCGGCGGCTTCGGTTTCGGCGGGCGCCACGGCATGGGCGGCTTCGGCGGAATGGGCGGCGAGGACACGATGCGCGCGCGCCGCATGCTGGCGCAGGGCGACCTGCGGCTGGTGGCGCTCGCCCTCATCGCCGAGGCGCCGCGCCATGGCTACGAAATCATCAAGCTGGTCGAGGAGAAGACCGCGGATTGGTACTCACCGAGCCCCGGCATCGTCTATCCAACGCTCACCTATCTCGAAGAAGCCGGCTATGTCACCGCTTCGACCGAAGGCAGCAAAAAGCTCTACACCATCACCGACGAAGGCCGCGCCTATCTCGAAGCCAATCGCGATCTGGTCGACGTCGTGCTCGACCGGTTGGCCGCGTTCGGCGAACGGGTAAACCGCTGGCGCCGCGACGCGCGCGGCGAGCGCGAGAATCGCCCCACGCTGCCGCCGCTTGTCGAGGCAACTCTCGAGCATTTGCGCGAGGCCGTCGGCAAGCGGCTCGACGGCGACGCCGAGGCGGAATCCCGTCTCGTCGAAATCCTCGCCCGCACCGTGACGGAATTGCAGCGGCGCGGTTGAGGCTCGCGGCGAAATCTATGAAGCGGATGCCACGTCCGGCGTACGGATATGCTCCGGCCGGATGCCGAGACCGAAGACGCGTCCGGGGATGCGGCGCAGCAGCGGCCATTGCATCAGCTTGACCGCCAGCGGCGGCCGCAGCCGCCCACGGCTATTGAGCGCCGGGCCGATAACGCGGTTCTGCAAGACGAGTTGGAGAGCCTGCACGACGCGGGTGGGCAACAGCCGCCGCTTCTGGACTTCGTCGAGCGTATCGTTCGTCACCGAATGCTCGCGCAGCGGTTTGGCCAGGATATTGGCCGCCGCGACAGCATCCTGCACGGCCAGATTGATACCGACCCCGCCGATCGGCGACATCGCGTGCGCGGCGTCGCCGATGCAAAGCAGGCCGGGACGGCACCACCGCCGTAGCCGATCGACCGCGACCGTGAGCAACTTCACGTCGTTCCAGTCTTTGATCTCGTCAACGCGGCCGCTCACGAAGGGTGAAATACCCTCCACCGCCTTGCGAAAAGCGGGAAGCCCTGCGTTCTTGACCTGGTCTATGCCGCCCTTCGGAATCAGATAGGCGCATTGCCAGTAATCGGTGCGGTTGAGCATGACCATCATGCGTCCGGCCTCGATGTGACCGACCGTTTCGTCGCCGTCAGACGCTTTCCGCGACAGCCTGAACCAGAGCACGTCCATCGGCGCGCCGAGATTGTCGACGTGAAGACCGGCGCGCTCCCGCAGCGTCGAATGGCGGCCGTCGCACGCGACGGTGACAGCGGCGCGGATTTCAAGCGTGCCGTCCGGCGTTTTTGCCTTCACCCCGGTGACGCGCCGGCCATCTTCGATGAGATCGGTGGCTTCGGCGCGCATGCGCAGATCGAAGGATTTGTACCGTTTGCCTTGCTCGGCAAGAAAATTGAGAAAGTCCCATTGCGGCATCAACGCAATAAATTTGCAGTGTGTCGGCAAATGGCTGAAATCGACGATCACGTTATCCTCACCGACCTGCATGGTGAGCTGACTGACCTTCGAGTGTTTCACCTTGAGAAACTCGTCGAGCAGGCCGAGCTCGTACATGAATTCGAGCGTCGAGGGATGTACGGTGTCACCGCGAAAGTCGCGCAGGAAATCGGCATGCTTTTCCAGCACCACCACATCGATACCGGCGCGCGCCAGTAGGAAGCCGAGCATCATCCCGGCCGGACCGCCGCCGGCAATGGCGCATTTGGTGGTGAGCGACGAATCCGGCATTCTAATTGCTTGTGTAGGCCGATAGCCTGCGGCAGGAGATAACGAGGCTTGCGACCCTGCGTTCCTGACGTTGCCTCTCACATTTCCGCCGCAAGCAAGGTGCTACAAGGATAATCATCCGCTTCGCTGCCCACAAATCATGCGCGTTTCCATCATTTTAGCCCTGCTCTTTGTCCTCGCACCGCTCGACGCGGCGTTGGCACAGCTTGCGGGAACGGGCGACTTCCACATTGTCTGGGAAGTGAAGAACCGGTTTCGTCTGTTCCGCAACGAGGCCGATTTCCTGCGCCTGGCGGCGGCGAGCCGGGGCGACGGCGTGCTCGCCGCCGAAGTGCGGCTTGAGCGCGCGACCGACGGCTTCGGTTGGGCCAAGGATATCGTCCCCAATCTGTGCCTCGACATTTCCGGCGAACTCTTGGACAGCTGCGAACGCGACGGCGTGCGTGAAAATTACCTTGCGCCGAGCGATCACCCGATCGGCGTCGCAATTTCCGGGCTGGCGCCGCAAGGCGCGGATTGCGTTTGGAGTTTTGACAGCGGCAATGGAGTGCTCAAGCAGAGTACTGCGCCCTGCGACCAGGAAGTCAAACTGCGGGTGCCCTACGGCCGCACGACCGTCGCCACCGTCGACATTCCGCTCGGCGACGGCACGGCGCAGCGCGTGGTCACGGAGATCGCGGTGCGCGACATACTCATTGCCGGCCTCGGCGATTCCATCGCGGCCGGCGAGGGTAATCCGGACCGAGCGGTGGAGCTGGAAGGCGGGTTCTGCTTCAAGCGCTTTCTTCGCGGCGGCGGCAGCCAATATTTCCGGCCGAGCCGCGCCGGCTACGACGACGACCGATCCTGCGAAAACGGGCCGTCGAGTCCGGCCGCGGCAAGAGACTGGGCCCGCCACGGGGCGCGCTGGATGAATCCCGCCTGCCATCGTTCACTGTACAGCTACCAGGTGCGCACCGCGCTTGCTCTGGCGATCGAGCAGCCACACATTGCCGTGACGCTCGTTCCTCTCGCTTGCACCGGGGCGGCGATCAGCAACGGCATGTTCGCCGGTCAGCGCGCCGACGATTGTCCATGGGTCGTGGGAATTGAAACCTGCTCGGGGACCGCACCCGCACAGTTTGCCGAACTGAAAGACGTCATGGCCGCGGTGCACCGCCAACAGCCGAAGCGCGACCTCGACATGGTGCTGTTGTCGGTCGGGGCCAACGACGTGAACTTTGCCGGACTCGTCGCCAACGTCATTGTCGACGCCACGACGGAACGGATTTTGCTCAGGCAGGGCGGCTCTATCGCCAGCGTCGCTGAGTCGCAAAAGGCGCTCGACCAGGATCTCCCGGACGAATTCGTGCAATTGCGTTCGGCGCTTAAGCCGTATGTCGGCGGCAATCTCGATCGCGTGGTTTTTGTCTCTTACGCCAACCCGGCCATGCAAGCGCAAGGCAAGCCTTGCCCGGGCGGTCGCGACGGCCTGGATGTTCATCCGGCCTTTGGTGCCGACAGCGAGCGGCTGCGCGCAACGGCGGAGTTCGTCGACACCAAGTTTTTGCCGGAGATCAAAGCGCTGGCAACCTGCGACGGCAACAAGATTTGCCGCGATCCGACGACGGAGCGGATGGTTTTCGTCGATCAACATCAGGCGGCGTTCGCGCGGCACGGCATGTGCGTACGCGCGGCGGACGATCCCGAATTCGATCGCAAATGCTTTTCAACGACCGGCGACAGTTTCCAAACCGACCCGACCGTCGCCCCCGACGATCCGATGGCTTGCGGGGAGCCGCCTGGCAATTATCGCCCTTACGCTCCGCGCGGCCGCTGGATCAGGACCGCGAACGACAGCTATTTCACCGCCATGACTTATCCCGAAGGCATGCCCGCGATCTTAAAGCCGAGCGACATCCACGATGCGCTCTGGGGCGTTGGCAGCGCCGTCTACGGCGGCGCCGTGCATCCCACCGCCGAGGGCTACGCGGCGATGGCGGACGCGGCATTGCCTGCCGCGCGCGGTGTGCTCGGACTCTCGGCGCCGCCCGCCATCCAATCCGAACCGCTGCCGCCGCCCCGCCGCACTCGCACCTGAACCCGCCGCCGGAGCACCGACGCCGAAGGCGCAGTAATCTATGCCGGGGAACGCTCGGGCGTCACGCCGAGCTTTTTCTGCAGGCTCGACGAGGACGTCGTGTACTGAAACACCAGTCGTTTGTCCGGATACACGTAGCGGTGCGCCTTCTGCGCCATCAGCGCCGCTTCGTGGAAGCCGGAGAGAATGAGCTTGAGCTTGCCCGGATACCAATTGATGTCGCCGACGGCAAAAATGCCGGGGGTGCTGGTTTCAAAGCTCGCCGTGTCGACCGGGATGAGCTCGTTGTTCTTGAGTTCAAATCCCCAATTCGCGACCGGACCGAGCTTCATGGTCAGGCCGAAGAACGGCAGCAACGCGTCGCAAGCGATTTCGAACGTCGAGCCCTCGTTGGTCTTGACGATGGCCTTTTGGACCTGGCCGTCGCTGCCGGCGAGCGCGGTAACCTGCCCAAATACCAAATCGATTTTGCCTTCGCCTTCGAGCGCCATCATTTTGTTGACGCTGTCGGGCGCGGCGCGGAACTCGCTGCGCCGATGCAAGAGCGTGAGATGGCTGGCGATCGGGGCAAGGTTGAGCGTCCAATCGAGGGCGCTGTCACCCCCGCCGACGATGAGAACGCGCTTGTCCCGGAGCGTTTCCATCTTGCGCACCGCGTAGAACACCGATTTGCCTTCGTAAGGTTCGATGCCGGGAATCGGCGGGCGTTTCGGCTGGAATGAACCGCCGCCGGCCGCGATGACGACGACCTTGCTCTCGAACTCCTTGCCTTGGTCGGTTTTCACGCGAAACAGCGGATCGCCGATCTTCTCCACCGACTCGACCATCTCGCCGAGATGGTATTGCGCATTGAACGGTTTGATCTGCTTAAGTAGAGCGTCGACGAGACCTTGGGCGCTCGTATAGGGAATACCGGGAATGTCGTAGATCGGTTTCTCCGGATAAAGCTCGGCGCATTGCCCGCCGATCTTGTCGAGAATGTCGACGAGGTGACATTTCATATCGAGCAGGCCAAGCTCGAACACCGCGAAGAGGCCGATAGGCCCGGCGCCGATAATGACGACGTCGGTCTTGATAGGCTCAGTCATATCGTATCCGTACTCGCTTTGATCGATGGGTCTCTGATGGGGTGGCGAGTGTGTAGCGCGCTCGCTCAGGCAGGGGAAGGGGACCGCCGAAAATCGGCCTGCCTGGATTCGTGCCAGCATTCTTTGGATTTGTTCCAGCTAAAGAAAAATCCCGAAAAGGCCCGTCGTCGGGCCGGATCCGAGCGCGGCTGCCGGATTTCGTAGAAAAATCATGCTCAATCAAGCCTGCCGTTCCGGCGTCCGCAGCGTGAGCCCATCGAACTCCTCGCGGATTTTGATCTGACACGACAGGCGCGAGTTGGGCTGCACGTTGAAGGCAAAATCGAGCATGTCCTCCTCCATCGGCGAAGGCTCGCCGACCGTTTCGCGCCACGCCTCGTCGATATAGACGTGGCAGGTCGAGCAGGCACAGGCACCACCGCATTCCGCCTCGATCTCGGGCACACCATGCTTGATCGCCGTCTCCATGACCGTGGCACCGACCTCGCCCTCGACCGTACGAGGCGTCCCCCGAGAATCGATGTATGTGATGTGAACCATGGCGGAACGATTGATTGAAGGTTTTCGATTCGCTGAGGCGCGGCGAAATTCGTCGAGCGGCCGGGCGTCCGGCCGGCCTCTTCTATCGGCTCACGCCACCAGGCGCCAGTACAGGAGGTCCGGCCCCTAGTGCGGCGGATTTGAAGTTCCCTCTCATTCTGCCGCAACCGCGCATAGGAACTTCAAATCCAAGACCCGCACTGGAATCATAAATTTGCTAGCGTTCCTTTGATTCCGAAGTTCGCATGAGAGCTTGCCGAAGACGCCAGCGAACTTCGGAATCGGAACACTCGGTCAGCGCTCGCGGCCAAGCTCAGCCAACAGTTCGGTCAAGCGCATGCCGATTGCCGCGCCGGCCTCGAGGCTTGCTGCCTGGAGTTCCGCGATCGCCTCGTCTAAGTCATGTTCGATGTTGTCTTCGTCACCGTCCCCGCCGGCGGCATGCTCCAACAATTCTGCGGCGCGTGCCACGCGCCACGCGCCGATTCCACGCGCCGAGCCTTTCAACGTGTGAGCAGCGGCGGCGGCCAGCGGCGGCTCTGCGCCGACAATACGATCGAGCATGATGGTGGTCTGGCGCAGGAACAGCTCGAGGACCTCTCGTTCCAACCGGCGGTCGCCCAGCGTCATGCGTCCGAGATGGTTCTCATCAATGACGGTCGGCTTGCGGTCGCTTCCTGCCGCAGTTTGCAAGCGCGATGCGGTCATGTGCTCCCCCGCCGTCCTAACATCCCCGGTCGCGTGCGCTTTTGCATACCAAGCGACGAAAGCAGCACAAATGCCCTATGAAACAGGACTTTCGGCCGCGTTCTTTCACGCTAATCGTAAGTAAACTCTTACCGAAGCGCCGGGCGTGAGCCGGCTGCCGCGCGGTTGCGCCGCCACGCCGGATAGCCGTGCATCCGGCCCCACGGTAGCCGCATTGTTTGCACCAAAATGGCGCGCTGAGCGGCCGCGGCAAACTAGCGAGGCGAAAGCTGAATAAGCCGTTAACGATGATTAAAGGGACGTTACCGACCGGGTTTTCTTCGATCTGCCAAGCCGATAGGATGGACTATCGCAGTGCGACCTGAGGGCTTGGGTGGGGGAGCCCTGCAACCGGCGAGGATTAAACGATCACGCGCTCGTGGCGCGGCCTTGGGCGTTCTTCTGAGCGTTGTCGGGCCGTCCTAAGTCAAGCGTAACACGCGAGGCGACGACCGAAATGGCCAATTACCCGAAGAAGATGAAGGATCCGACGGAAGCGGCGCTGTCGGCGATCCAGGAAGCACTCAACATCGAAGAAGACCGGGAGCCGGTGGCGAGCCGGCCTGAGGGTATGGCCGATCATCTTTCCGGCTCCGCCGACGGCCACGCGCCGAGCGCGACCGCGACCCCTGCGGACAAAGACCTATTCGACTCCGACCCCGTCGGCACGCGCGATCATAGCGGCCGGACTGCCCCCGTCGCCAACGACGATCAGCAGTCGATCGGCCAGGTCCTGCAAGCGCTGCAGCGTCGGCCCGCGCGCTCGTCCTATTTCGTCGCCGCGGCGTTTTCCTGCGTCTGGATTGTCGGCTGCGTTTCGCTGTCGTGGGTCTATCTTTCGGACATCCATGCCGCGCTCGGTCCCGACCGCTCTCCCATCGCGTTAATGATCGGTCTTGGCGCCGCGGCGCTGTTGCCGATCGTCTTCTTTTTCGGCGCGGCCCACATGGCCTGGCGCGCGCAGGAACTGCGCCTGATCGCGCAATCGATGGCGCGGGTCGCCATGCGGCTTGCCGAACCCGAAAGCGTGGCACGGGATTCCATCGTGACTGTCGGACAGGCGATCCGCCGCGAGGTCGCGGCCATGGGCGACGGCGTCGAGCGGGCCCTGGCGCGCGCGAGCGAACTGGAAGCGCTGGTGCAGAGCGAGGTTGCCGCGCTCGAACGCACCTACAGTGAAAACGAGGTGCGGATTCGCGGGCTGTTGCAGGATCTCGCGAGCCAGCGTGACACGCTGGTGGCGCAGGCCGAGCAAGCGCGCTTCGCGATCAATAACGTGCACATCGATCTGACGCAGGATTTATCCACGATCAGCGACCTCGTCGGCCAACAGGTCAACGAGGCCGCGCAACGCATCACCCATTCGCTGGCGGAGAGGGGCGAGCACATCACGCTCACGCTCGGCCAGATCAGCGACAATATGGTTCAGCAATTGAGCGAGCGCAGCGGCGATCTGCTCGATCGCCTGGAAAGCACCAGCAACGAGACCTCGCGCGCGATCGCCATAGCAAGCGAGCGTCTCAGCTCGAACCTTGAATTTAAGACCAATCACATTGGCGAGGAATTCGCCGAAATCGCCACCGGCCTCGAAGACATGATGAATTCGCGGCTCGACCGGGTTACCGAAAACTTCTCCGAGAAATCGCTCGCGGTGGTCGATCTGATGATCGGACGGTCGCAGCAACTTACCGACGCCATCGTCGAAACCTCGAGCCAACTGGCGGAAACCATCGCGACCCGCGCCGATGAGGTCAACAGCACGCTTAAGTCCTCGGGCGATTCGCTCATTCTCGACCTCGAACTGCGCGGCGGTGAAGTGGCGACCAAGCTCCAGCAGGCCGGCAATCGCATCGCCGAGGCGCTGATTTCGCGCAGCGTCGCGATGACCGACTCGGTTCGCGAAAGCGCCGAGCACGTTGTCGGCGTCATTGCCACGCGCAGCGACGCCGTTAAAGAGATGCTGGCCACGCGCCTAGCTGCTTTCGAACAGATGTTCAATCATACCGGCGCCGAACTTGGCGAAAAGATTTCGCGCGACTCCTCGACGCTCGGAAATCTCATCACCCGGCATCTCGCCGAATTCGACCGCACGGTGAAGACTTACGGCTCCGAACTTGTCGAGCGGCTCGGCGCGCGCACGCAGGACGTCTCCGACTCGATGCGAAGTTACATCGACAGTTTCGACAATCGCGTCACCGCGAAGGCCAACGAGGTCACCACCACTCTCGACCAACGTCTTGGGCGCTTCCAGAATGCGCTCGATAGCCGGTCCCAGGCTCTCACGGATGCGCTGTCGGCCAACGTCGTCGATGTCGCCAAAACGCTCGGCGAGGGCGGCAAAGAGGTCGTTGCCGCGCTCGATAAGCGGATCACCGAAGTCACCCATCTCATCGACATGCGCGCGGCCAAGCTCACCGACACCGTCAGCGAGCGAATCGCAAAAGTCGACGCGAGCCTCGGTAAAGGGGCGCTCGAAGTCGCCAACACGCTCGACAGCCGAGTAGGCCATTTGGAGCAGCTGCTGGTGGGACGGGCCGAAGCCGTTATCGATAAACTTAATCAGCTCGCCACTAACACAACCGACGCGCTTAGTAACTCCGCGGTAGCGAGCACTGCCGCGATCGAAGCGTTAAATCGCGGCGCCGCGGCCGCCAATGAGTCGATCGGCAAGACGACAAACGAGGCCGAGCGCAAACTGGTCGGCATGAGCACCGAAGTGTCGCGCAACATCGTCGGCAAGGCCAATGAGATCAACAGCGCCATGACCCAGCGCGTCGACGACATGACGCGCCTACTCGACGAGAAGTCGAATGGATTGCTTTTGGCTTTGACAAATAAGGGCGAGCAATTCGCCGGCGAAGTCGGCCGCGCCACCGAGCAGGCGGTGAAGGCAATCGACGCCAAGGGCTTGCTCCACACCCAGACCATGCTGGACAAGAGCGAAGAGATCGCCCGGCTGATCAACGACACGAGCCTGACCGCGACCGCCGCGATCACGCGCACGCTGGGGCAAATGCAGGAAGGCACTCAGGGCGTCACCGAAGCCGCCAAATTGACGATTGCGCGAACGCTCGAAGAGCTGCACCGGGCGACCAAGACCGCGATCGAAGAGTCCAAGCAGACGGCGGCGGCGACCGTCGCCGAGATGTTGGAAACGCACACGATGCTGCGCTCCGACTCTACTGCACTTTTCGAGCGGCTGCGCGAAGCCAACATCCTGCTGCAAGAGGTGCTCAGCGGCGCTCAGGAGAACATGAGTTCGATCGAGCACACCATGGCGACGCGCGTTTCCGAGTTCGTCGCCGCCATGAGCGATCTGAGCAGCAAGAGCGGTGCAACCACCGCCAAAGTGGAACAGCATCTGGGCACTTTCAATACCGTGACTGCCAAGGTGCTGCACGATCTTGGCGACCTCGCGGACCAATTCAGCTCGCATGGCCGGACGCTGGCTGACGCGGTCGAACTGCTCGAAGCGAGCAACCGCCGGACCGACGATTCAATCGCCAGTCGACACCTGAATATCGAGAACTCTCGTTTCGACACTCGACGCGCGCACCGAAGATTTCGGTCAGCGATTGCAGCGCTTTTCAAGCTTGCTCGAGGAATCGCTCGATACGGCAACCGCCCGGGCGCGTGAGATCGCCGGCATCATCGCTGAGACCAGTAACGAGAGCGTGCAAACCATCGAGCAACAGTACGATCTGGTACGCAAGACCTCGGACGAAGAGCGCCAGCGCACCAGCGAGGCGCTCAACGCGGTTTACGACGAGGCGTTCGCCGAAGTGCAGGCCATGTTCAATCAATCCGCCGGACGCTTCACCGAGATCATGGAAGGCATGAAGCAGATGGCGGGGGAAATGCAACGGGAGCTCGAAACCACGCGGGCCGAGTTGCGGCGCGGTATTCTCGAATTGCCGCAAGAGACCGCCGAGAGCGCGGCGCAAATGCGGCGCGTCATCGTCGACCAGATCGAGGCGCTCGCCGAGCTCAACCGCATCGTCGCCCGGCACGGCCGGTCGCTCGACGCCGCGGAACCGTTGCGTCGCGAGGCCGAGCCGCTCTACGCCGCAAGCGGCGGACGCGGACAACCGCGGCCGATCCGCACCGATATCGCGGCGCCCCCGCAGCAAGCTCCGACGCGCGATATCACCGGCGCCCCGACGCGGCGACCCAATGCGCCCACGCTCAGTCCGGTGCCGGGCGGCAAGGACGACAACAATGCCCGCGGCGGCGGCTGGCTCTCCGATCTATTGACCCGCGCATCGCGCGACGACAGTCCGCCGATAGCGCCGCCGGCCTCGCGCGAGCCGCCTCGCGGCGAGGAGCGTGCGGCGCGCGATAGCGTCGAATTCGATCAATTCGCTTTCGGTCGACATCGCACGGATGATCGACAACGACGCGGCCGCGGAGTTGTGGGAACGCTATAAGCGCGGCGAGCGCGGCGTGTTCACCCGGCGCCTCTATACGCTCACCGGCCAAAAGGCGTTCGATGAAATCCGCAACAAGTACCGCGCCGATCCCGAATTCCGACAGACCGTCGAGCAATATATCCACGAGTTCGAGCGGCTCCTCGACGATGTCTCGCGCGGCGATCGCGGCCCGGCCGTCGCGCGCAACTATCTGACCTCGGACACCGGCAAGGTCTACACCATGCTGGCGCATGCCGCCGGACGGTTCGACTAACAACTTCGCTTGCAGGGCCTGGATTGAAAGCGGCGCGCTAAAGGCCGGGTTCTGGTCGAATTAGAACCGCGCTCTAGCATTTTGTTCGCGCATGATCTTTTCGAAAACCGGCGGCACCTTCGGATCAAGTCCGAGGGCAAGCTTTTTCGGGATCGCGCTCTAAGAGCGCGGCGAATGCCCTTGCTTGCGACGCAATCGCGGCGCTACCGTTGCCGCCATGGATCGTCCCAAGGTTAGTGCGACGGACGCCGCGGTTGCACTGCCCACCGCAGCGGATGTCGACGAGGCTGCCCGCCGGCTAGCCGGCGTTGCGCTGCACACGCCGCTTTTGACCTCTGCCGCGCTTGACGCCATGACCGGTGGGCGCATTTTCCTCAAAGCCGAAACGTTGCAACATACCGGCTCATTCAAGTTCCGCGGCGCCTACAACAAGCTCGCGGCGATCCCGCCGGAGCGGCGCGCCGCCGGTGTAGTGGCGTTTTCCTCCGGCAATCATGCGCAGGGCGTCGCCGCGGCGGCGCGGCTGCTCGGCATGCGTTGCGTGATCGTCATGCCGCACGATGCGCCGCGGGCAAAACGCGAGCGCACCGCTGCGCTCGGCGCTGAAGTCGTTCTCTACGACCGCGCGCGCGACGATCGCGAGGCAATCGCCAACGACATCGCCGCGCGACGCGGCGCCGTCCTGGTGCCGCCTTACGATGACGCTTTGATTATTGCCGGCCAGGGCACCGCCGGCCGCGAGATCGTCGAGGATCTCGGCGCGCTCGGTCTCAGTCCCGATGTCGTGGTCGTTACCGCATCGGGCGGCGGGCTCACGGCCGGCATCGCGCTCGCCGTCAAGGCGCGCACGCCTTCCGCCGCGCTCTACACCGCCGAGCCGCAAGGTTTCGACGATCATGCGCGATCGTTTCGCAGCGGCCAGCGCGAGGAGAACGCGACGTTGACCGGAACCATTTGCGACGCCCTGATGGCACGCATGCCGGGCGAGCTCACTTTCGCGATCAATCGATCGCTGGTCGGAGCCGGCGTCGTGGTGAGCGACCAGGAGGTCGCCGCCGCCGTTGCCTTTGCGTTCGCCGAATTGAAGCTCGTGGTCGAACCGGGTGGCGCGGTCGCGCTCGCCGCGCTGATGACCGGCAAAGTCGACGTCAAAAACAAGATCGGCGTCGCCGTCCTGTCCGGCGGCAATGTCGATCCGGAAGTATTCTCCCGGCTGGTCGCGTAACGCGCGCTTCGTCGAGCTTCTCGGCGCTCAGGCGCCGGCACCCGGCATAAAGCAGCGGATCTGAGTTACACCGTCGCTGTCCTGATAGGGCCAGACCACGGCGGGGCCGAACTTGTTCGGCTCCGTCACCAATGCGGAGTCAGGAACGATGATCCGCCGTCCATTCAGACGCACGCGATAGCGTCCGTTCTGCGTGCCCCAATCGACGTCCTTCACCTTGACGCCGAAAGGAGCTAGCCGAACAAGGCGATCAGTTCCTCCTCGCTCAGGGCGCGCAATGCAGCGAGTGGATTGCTCGGCGCCGGCTGCGGTACTTGTCGTATCGCCGAAGCGGTCGCGATTCGCAATTGCGGCGGTGCAGGTTCCATCGGCGGCGCGACTGCGGGCGGCGCCGATGGAACCGGCGCAGCCATTGCATCGGGCGATATCGGCGCCGAATCGGGCGGCATACCGGCGCCTGGCGGCGCGGGCTCGAATAAGTCGGCTGGGTCGTCTTCCGGGTTCGGCAAGAGCTGCGCTGGCGGCAGCAGCTTATGCGTCTGCCCGGGTTGATCGGACGAATCGACATCGCCGTTATTTGTTTGCCGATCCGGCCGCGCAATCACCACAAAGTCGGGCGGCTCGATATACGAGCGCGGGCGTTGATCCGCCGCTTCGGCGGACCGCGGCTCGGATGTCTCCGCATGATTCTGCGGCGGGATTACGCTGTCGAACGATTGGATCTGCGGTTCGCAAGCCGCCTGAGGCTCGTCGGTGAGCGAAGTTAGCGACGCTGCAAGCGCGGCGGCCGCCTCGGCAAATTTTTTGTTGTCCTGCAATTCCATGTCGAAGGAGCCGGGCTCCGACGACGAAGATTCACCGAGCCCGCGGGTGCCGTCTTCAGTCTGAATAACGGGCGGCGTTTCGGCCGGTGCAATCGCGGCATCGCCGGCGGCCGGCGCCGCGGAATTGTCGGCGTCATGGTTTGAAATTGGGCCCGCAGTTCCGCCCACAAGCGATAGCTTGATCAGGGCGTCGATACGGCTGGCAAGCTCGCGGAGCAATTTAACCGGATCGTGAGCGTCTTCGTCGTGTGCCTCGCGATTGGCGGAAGCCTCGCATATTTCGCGCACCTCCGCGTCGAGTGCGTCACAGAGCGTCGTCTTAACCGCGCGTTCGCGCAATTCAGATGTGATTTCCCGAATGCGCTCGGCCGTGGCGCCGATGCCGGACAGGCGCGTCCGTTCTGTTCCGATCGCGGTCCTGATCCGGTCGATCGTCGCAGCCATCTCGGTAAGATCGCGGTCCGATACCGCGGCAGATGGCGGGACTGCATCGCCGCGAATAGCGGCCTCAATCCGCGCGGTGGCGGCAACCAGCAAATCGATGTCGGCCTGGCGATTGCGGCTTGCATATTCGGTCAAAAACCAACGGCCGCGCTCGGTCGCCGTAACCGCCGCGTAAACGGCATCGTACTCGGCTTCCTGTGGCAGCCCGGCAGGGATGCCCGACAGCGCCAGTGGATCGCTGGACATCATAAGACTTAGTGTCCCGATTCCGAAGTTCGCATCATTTGCGGCATCCTCGTTGGCGAACTTCGGAATCGAAGGGACACTAGCAACTTTTTGATCTAGTGTGGCTTTGGTTCAGAAGTCCGCATTGCGAGTTCGCGGGAAGAATGATGCGGACTTCTGAACCGCCACACTGGCTCGAATCAAGCGCAGAAGCCGAATGCGCGCAATCCAAATGGCAACACCGCACCCCGAGATACCCGCAGCTTCCCGGCCGGCGCCGGCATCATAATCGCGCTCACCCCCAAAGCGCCGGTTCGGGAGGATAGGCAAGACTACCCACATACCGCAAGCCGTCCGGCCGATCCTTGGCGAGAAGGAGCGGGCCATCGAGATCGACCACGCTGGCACGCTGCGCCAGCAGCATGGCCGGCGCCATCGCCAGCGATGTTGCGACCATGCAGCCGACCATGACGGTCAAGCCGCGCCGCTCCGCCTCGGCGGCAAGCGCCAACGCCTCGGTGAGACCGCCCGCCTTGTCGAGCTTGATATTGACGGCGTCATATTTGCCCGCGAGCGCATCGAGCGAAGCGCGGTCGTGCACGCTCTCATCGGCGCAGACCGGGATCGCTCGTTCGATGCGCGCGAGCGCGGCGTCGCGGCCTTCCGGCAAGGGCTGTTCGATGAGCGTGACGCCGGCGCCGGCGCAGGCCGCGAGATTTTGGCGAAGGTCGTCGTCGCTCCATCCCTCGTTGGCATCGACAATGAGTTCCGCTTTCGGCGCGGCATGCCGCACCGCCGCAATTCGCGCCCCGTCATCACCGCCGCCGAGCTTCACCTTGAGGAGCGGCCGCGACGCGGCGCGCTTGGCCGCTTCGGCCATCGCCGCCGGCGCATCGAGCGAAATCGTGTAGGCGGTGACGCGCGGCGTTGGCGCCGCAAGGCCCGCTAATTCGTGCACCGGGCGGCCAATTCGCTTGGCGTCGAGGTCCCAATACGCGCAGTCGAGTGCGTTGCGGGCCGCGCCGGCGGGCATCGCAGCCTGTAGCGCGGCGCGGTCGAGGCCGCGCCGCAGCGCCGGGCGCATGGCTTCGATCGCCGCAACGACACCGTCCGGAGTTTCGCCGTAGCGTGCGTAGGGCACGCATTCGCCGCGGCCGCGGTGTGTGCCATCGCGCAGTTCGACCGTCACCACGACGGCTTCGGTTTTGCTGCCGCGGCTGATCGTGAATGCGCCGGCGAGCGGCCAGCGCTCGATTTGGACGGAGAGCTCCATGCGCGGAGCGAGTATGACCGGACCAGGCTGCGGCGCTCAAGGGCGGCATACGAGTCGTTCACGCCGCGATTTCGGTGGCCTCGCCGAGCGGCATGTCCGGTTCCTCGTCCGGCAGCGGCGGCAGCATAGCGGCGCGATCGATCCACGGGATGATCTCGAATTGGCCGTCATCGTGTTCGGCCAGCGCCGTGCAGCTCTCCACCCAGTCGCCGCAATTCATGTAGCGGATGCCGAACGCCTCGTGCATCGCGGCGTGATGGATGTGGCCGCAGATGACGCCGTCGACATGGCGGCGCTCCGCTTCGGCCGCCAGCGTCTGCTCGAAGGCGCCCATATAGTTCACGGCGTTCTTGACCTTGTGCTTGGCCCATTGCGACAGCGACCAATAGGAAAAGCCGAGGCGGCGGCGGACAACGTTGAAATAGCGGTTGATCAGGATGGCAAGGTCGTAGGCCGTGTCGCCGAGGAGCGCGAGCCAGCGCGCATGCTTGACCACGAGGTCGAACACGTCGCCGTGCACGACCAGATAACGGCGGCCGTCGGCGGCGTGATGGATCGCCGTCTCGACGACCTCGATGCCGCCAAAATGCGTGCCGTAATAGTCGCGCAGGAACTCGTCATGGTTGCCCGGCAGATAGACGACGCGCGCACCCTTACGCGCCTTGCGCAACAGCTTCTGTACGACGTCGTTGTGAGCTTGCGGCCAGTACCAGCCGGATCGCAATTGCCAGCCGTCGACGATGTCGCCGACAAGATAGATCGTGTCGGCGTCGTGATAGCGCAGGAAGTCGAGAAGATGCTCGGCCTGGCAGCCGCGCGCGCCGAGATGAACGTCGGAAATAAACAGCGTACGGAACTTGGTTGTGCCGTGCTTGAACGTCACGATCACGCCAACTTATCTGCGCCTTCTTTCGTTTCTCAGATTCTGGTTTCACAAATATGACAGGGATCGAAATATTTTACCGCGAACTAGCCGCTGGACTCCGGTCTCCAAACAACCTATACGTGTATTTGCCAGCGAATACTCATCGCAGACTAATAACAGAGCCAATTCAATTTGACCCCCAAGCTTTAGGCATAAAGAGATGAAATTGGCCTGCACCCGGTTTGGTTGACACCCGCCTAAGCGAATCCCGCCTGCATCTCGAACTCCACGGGACTTAGATATCCGATCGTCGAATGCCGACGCTTCGGATTATAGAAGCATTCAATGTAGTCGAATACGTCAGCCTTGGCTTGGTCGCGCGTGCGATAGGTTTTGCGCGCTGTGCGCTCGGTCTTCAACGAGGAGAAGAAGCTCTCCATCGCCGCATTGTCCCAGACGTTGCCCGCACGGCTCATCGAGCAGACGACGCCGTGGTCGGTCATCAGCTTCTGGAACTGCTCGCTGGTGTATTGGCTACCGCGATCGGAGTGATGCAGTAGCGCGTCGGGCTTGCCTCGTCGCCAGATCGCCATCACCAGGGCATCGGTGACGAGCTGGGCCGTCATCTCAGCACTCATCGACCAGCCGACCGCGCGCCGCGAGAACAGATCGATCACCGCAGCCACATAGAGCCAACCTTCCGCTGTCCAGACATAAGTGAAGTCAGCGATCCATTTGCGGTTGGGAGCGGGCGCTTCGAAGGTGCGGTTGAGCACGTTGGGAGCGACGGCGGCGACCTGCCGCTCACCCAGATCGGGCGGCAGTCGACGCCGGCGCGGACGGGCTTTGAGAGCCTGTAGCCGCATCAATCGCTCGATCCGGTGCAGGCCACATGATACGCCCTCCGCAAGCATGTCGTGCCACACCCGCCTGGCGCCATAGGTTCGATCGCTGGCGAGGAAGCTTGCGCGAACCTTGGCGCCCAACTCCTCATCGCTCCGGCTGCGCTGACTGCGCGGTCGTGTCAGCCAGGCATAGAACCCACCCCGCGAGACACCGAGCGCCCCGCACAACCAATCCGCCGGCCAGATCCCCCGGTGCTTCGCGATGAAGGCGAACTTCACGTCGATTCCTTCGCGAAGTAGGCCGCGGCTTTTTTTAGGATGTCGCGCTCAGCCTTCAGCCTGATCACCTCGCGCTTGAGCTGCGCGATCTCAGCCTGCTCCGGCTTCATCTGACCTTGGCCGGGAAACGCATGCTGCGGATCGTCCGCTTGCGCCTTCACCCAACTGCGCAACTGTGACTGATGCACACTAAGATCCTGCGAGGCCTGGGCATACGACACGCCCCGCTCGTTGATCAGCCGCACAGCCTCAAGCTTGAACTCGCGTGTAAACTTCCGCCTTTCCATGACTCACCTCCGGTCCCATAAAAACACCTAACTCGGTGTCTTCGGAACCGGGTGCAGGCCAAATTGATAAGGTGGCTGTATCGTCAGTACCTGTTTTGGACCGTACAGGATGATCGATCAGCAGAAGATTTTTTAAAACTCCTCGACAGCATATGCGGCTGGCTTGCGCCCGTTTGGTTCGCTGGCATAGTTATTTCAAGATTGATTCATTCGAACGATTTCGCAAATCGAGACTTCGTATCGCTTGTCCTCCACGAAGGGCTTCCGCTCTTATTAATCGCGCTCTTCGGCCTAATTTATTTCTTTAGCAGACACAGTGCAAAGAAAGAGCTGGCGATTGGGAAGACGTTATTTCCACCGGGACGCCTTCCGAACGATTTACAACTCAATGATCGCATTATGATAGCGGCTCAAGTATTTGGGTTTTTAGGTCTTTATATGGCTCTCGCCTATTTTGCAGATTACATCACGGTGGTGTCGTTCTGCATGTTCGCAATAGCGTGTATCGATTTCAACACAAGAAGACAGATAAACCGGAGAATGCGTCGATATTTTTCTGATCCTCGATATGCCCCCTTGCCGAACGAAAGGGAGTTTAAGGCTATTCAAGACAGGCGCGATGTCGCGGCATGGTTTCTATTCAGATTGCCACACTTATGGAAAGAAGCAGGGCGTGTTGTTGGATGCGGGATCGCATTTGGTATTTCGATATGGGGCTATGTCGAGGGCGGGCAATGGCAATACAATCTTGCTTATACCGTGCTAATCGTAACTCTCGTCATCAATGAAATAATTACTCTGCGATGGCGGTCTGAGCGAGATCGCCGTCTCACGGGCATAGCGGACCAGTGACAAGTTGGCTTTCATCCTAAGATTCGAAAACGACTACAAATCGGGGACACGTCACAAATAGTTCTGACGTACATCGATCAAAGTCAGAAATAGAGCCAATGCGATCAATAGACATCAAATTACTCCTAATCCTTGGTTACACGATCGGATACCCGCTTGCCGTCGTACCACCAATGATTATCGACCCTCGTCTTACCTCACACGTTGAATTCTCATCGAGGCACTACCCTGACGCCATATTCTGTCTCCCAATTTTTCTGTCACTGGCAATATTTATAATTGAACTCTTCAAAGTAAAATCTAGCCTATACACGCTTTATAGCTCAGTGGTTATGTACGAACTAGTGGATCACGTCTGACATTTGAATCCTTGAGGGGATTCCCTGCGGACTCAATGCATGCGAGTCTGGCGCATGCGAACCGGAATTTCCATCACTCTCAAGCCTGCGGATCGCCGCCGCCTGAAGGCGCTCGCGCGAGATCGCAACACCCCGCACAAGCACGTCTGGCGGGCTGAGATCGTCCTGTTGAGTGCGGACGGTATCGGCACCAATGAAATCATGCGCCGGACCGGCAAGTCGAAAACCTGTGTCTGGCGCTGGCAGGAACGCTTCATGGAGGCGGGCTACAACGGCCTCCTGCACGATAAAACACGCCCGTCGCGCATCCCGCCGCTGGGATCGAACATCACCGAACGCGTCGTGGCCCTCACCCAGACCGACCCGCCCACCGAGGCGACCCACTGGACTTCCGCGATGATGGCGAAAGTCGTCGGCATCAGCGCGAGTTCCGTCCAACGCATCTGGCGCGCGCATGGCCTGCAACCGCACCGGGTCAAACAGTTCAAGCTTTCTACCGACCCGCGCTTCGTCGACAAGTTGCGCGACATCGTCGGCCTCTATGTCGATCCGCCCGCCCATGCCGTGGTCCTCTCGGTCGATGAAAAGAGCCAGATCCAAGCGCTCGACCGCACCCAGCCCGGCTTGCCGATGAAGAAGGGCCGTGCCGGGACGATGACCCACGACTACAAACGTCACGGCACCACCTCGCTGTTTGCGGCCCTCAATGTCCTCGACGGTACCGTCATCGGGTGCAACATGCAGCGCCACCGGCACCAGGAGTTCATCCGCTTCCTCAACGCCGTCGAGGCGCAGGTGCCGGCGCGAAAGGAAATCCACGCTATCGTCGACAACTACGCAACTCACAAGCATCCGAAGGTGCGCCAATGGCTGGCTCGGCATCCCCGCTGGACCTTCCACTTCACGCCCACATCGGCATCCTGGCTCAACGCCGTCGAGGGCTTCTTCGCCAAGCTCACAAAGCGGCGATTGAAGCGCGGTACCTTCCTATCGGTCGTCGACTTGCAGGCCGCCATCAATCGCTTCGTTATCGAACATAATGCCGAACCCAAACCCTTCACTTGGACTGCTGATCCCGACAAAATTATCCAGGCTGTCAGACGCGGGCACCAAGTGTTAGATTCCATCCACTAGCAATCGGGGTAAGTTTGCCAATTTTCAGGCCGGAGCTTCCTCACGGCAACTTGCTGGCTGTTGGGGCAGTTTCTGGGTTACTCTTCACTTTTACAATATTCGTTTGGTCAGTCGGACAAGAGAGTTGCGCCAATGCGAAATCCGCGTTGAGCGGCGGTGATGCGACCTTGGGATACCTTAGAGAACTTCTTTCGTTTGTTCGCCAAGCAACCTTTGCCGCGATCGGAGTATTTAGCGCCCTTCTATATGGGGTCTTTAGAGTAGAGTCAGACTACATCCAGGCTATTTCCAGCAGTCAATCCGATAGATTCCTTTTAGGTTTGAATGCGGCAGTACAAATTTCATTTTACGCGATATTTGCCGTGGCAGGGCCGGTGCAATATTTATTTCTGACAAGCTTACGAATTTTGTCCGACTTGAAAGACATGACGATGCGGTTGGATAAGGCCCCGGGCACTCACACCGCCTAAATTGCGTCGGCAATGCTCTTTGCTTGCACCGTGCATTTAGATTGGCCTTGCAAACCTAATCACGTGCGCGCTGCACCGCGCGATCGGCTATCGCCGCGAGCGCGGCCCGCTCGGCGGGAAAATCCGCCGCGATCCAAGACTCCTCCGCCGACCGTAAGGCGGCACCCAATACCGGTCCCGCTGCAATGCCACGCCGGGTGAAGTCGGCCGCTTTCAGTGGAAAAGCCGGAATAGTCCAGCGCTGCGGCAGCTTCGCCAAGCCATGCCAAGCACCGTCCGCCGCACCCGCATCGGAGCGCGACCAGGCGACGAGCACGCGGTCGGCGAAGGTCTGCGGCCCGACGCGATAGAGCAGCGCGCGTGCGCCCCGCTCGCCGCTCGCCGGCAACACCCGCCACCAGCCGTCAAGTGCGGCAAGCTGCTCGGCCTCCGCATTGGAGAGCCGCAGCCGCTCCGCCAGCCGCTCGCCATCCTCCTTGACGGTGACGCTGAGCGCGCCCAGTCGACGGACCGCGTCGGCCGCGATGCCGATCGCCGCCTCGACTTTCGCCATATTCTCGAAGCTCGCAAGATACGGCACGCCGCCGAGCACGGCGCCGAGCAGACCCGTTTCCGCCATCACCGCCAATGTCGGCGTCGCGTGCGGCGCCAACAGAAGCTTGAGCAATTCCATCCGCACCCGCTCGCGCGAGAGCATTTCGAGCCCGGCGCGCGCAGCGATGCAGGCGTGCAATCCGGCAACGTCCGGCGCGCCCTCGCCGTACCAGGCATGGAAGCGGAAGAAACGCAGGATGCGCAGATAATCCTCGGCGATTCGCTGCGACGGCTCGCCGATGAAGCGCACACGGCGCGCCGCGATGTCGGCAACGCCGCCGACGTAATCGTAAACCTTGCCGTTCGCCGACGCCGACAGCGCATTGATGGTGAAGTCGCGCCGCTCGGCGTCCGCCGTCCAATCCCGGCCGAACACCACCTTGGCCTTGCGGCCGTAGGTTTCGACGTCCTGGCGCAGTGTCGTGACCTCGAACGGCTTGCCGTCGATGATGACGGTGACGGTGCCATGCTCGATGCCGGTCGGTTTCACCTTGAGTCCGGCAGCTTGCGCGCGGCGCATGACCTCTTCGGGCAAGGCCGTCGTGGCGACATCGATTTCCTCGACGGGAATCCGCATCAGCGCATTGCGCACGGCGCCACCGACCACCCGCGCTTCTTCGCCGTCGCGGTCGAGCAGCGCGAGCAGGCGAGCGACCTCGCCACGATCGAGCCAGACCGCATCGCGAAGCTGCGCAGTTTCGGTCACCGCGTCGCTCCCGGCACGAACTTGCCGTTTTCGACATGCGCCGGCACGTAGGTCGAGCCCGGCGGCGCGCCCGAGAATTGCGCCAAGATCAGAAAGCTTCCGACCACAAGCACAAGCGATACAATAACGAGCGCCGCAAGGCGCCGCATCGTCCATGCCGCGGGCTGCAGCACGCCCGCGCGCGTCCCGAGCAGGAAGACCGCATAGAGGACGAACGGGGTGAGAAACAGCCCGATCTCGGTGAAGATTGGCCTGATCATGCGGCGTAGACCCGGTCGTAGAGGTTTCTCAGAATACCCGCAGTGATGCCCCAAATGTAGCGGTTCTCGAACGCGATCGCGTAATAATCGCGTTGCAGCCCGTTCCAGTCGCGCGTTTTGCGCTGGTGATTGTCCGGCGTCATTAGGAACGCAAGCGGCACTTCGAACGTCTCGACCACTTCGCGCGGATTAAGCACGAGCGTGAAATCCGGCTTGACGCGCGCCACCATCGGCAAAATGCGAAATCCGGAAAACGTCAGATAGAGGTCGAGATAGCCGATTGGCTCGATGCGGCCGGGAGAAAGCCCGATCTCCTCCTTGGCTTCGCGCAACGCCGCGGCGACCGGACTGTCGTCGGCCGGATCGATCTTGCCGCCGGGAAACGCAACCTGCCCGGCGTGACTTGCGAGTTCCGCGGTGCGCAGCGTCAGCAGCACCATGGGCTCGCTGCGATCGATAACGGGCACCAGCACCGCCGCCGGTTTGGTCGCTTTCACGCCGGCGCGTACCCACATCTCGGGATTGAGATCGAGATCGCCGCGCGCGCCTTGAGCCAGCGGATCGGTGAGCGCCGGCGGCACTTCAAGCGTGAGCCGGGCGCGAGCGCGGTCGAAGAAGTCCGCCGCCGCCGCAGGCTGCAATAGGGCGCCGCGATCGTTCACGCCAAATCCCTCATTTGCGCCGCAGGCGCCATCGCAAAGAACATGCCTGTGGACGACACGCCGAACATGGCCGTGCCGTCGATATCGCGCTCCTCGCCGAGTTCGACGAGATCGAAGAACAGCGCGCGCGTCACTTTCGCCCATAAGTCGCGGCGGACGTGAATATAGGGTTTCAGTCCGCCGGTGCCGGGCTCAGGTTCGAAGCGCAGCTTGTGCTGCGGCCCGCAGGCGATCCAATCGTCGACATTGGTGCGGAAGTTGAGTACTTGCCCGGCGGCGCTGTTCTCGACCCTCAGCTCGACGGCGAGAAACGGCGCATCGTCGACCCGGATGCCGCACTTCTCGACCGGCGTGACCAGAAAATATTTCTCGCCCTCGCGCTTGAGTACCGAAGCGAACAGCTTGACCAGCGCCGGCCGGCCGATCGGCGTCTTGAGATAAAACCAGGTGCCGTCGGCGGCGACGCGCATATCGAGATCCCCGCAGAAGGGCGGATTCCACAATTCCACCGGCGGCGCCGCCTTACCGGCGCGACTTAGCGCGCCTGTGATCGCCTCGAGGCCGGATTGCCCTTCCTTCGCCATGGTTTGCCTTGAATCTGAGCTTGGGGCACGTCATCCGCGAGTTCGAGATTGCCAATCTGCATCCGAGCGACCCCGAACCCAAGTTGTTCCTGTGGGATACGAATCAGCGCAAAATCCGCTTGGGCGGCTGGCGCGTATATTGCATCGGCGGCCTTGGAATAGTGCCTCTAGCGCAGACCCGATCGATACAAATATTCGACATAAACACAAGGAGTTAACCATGCCGGCTGCCGGCGGAGACGGGCTCGAAAAGCTCGAAGACATGATCGTACGCGCAGCCGAAGCGACAGCGGAGCACGTGCGCGCGGCCAAGGCTGCGATCGGCACTGTCATATTCGGCCAGGACAAGGTGGTCGAGCAGGCGCTGATCACCATTCTGTCCGGCGGCCATGCGCTGCTCCTTGGCGTGCCGGGTCTTGCCAAGACCAAGCTCGTCGACACCATGGGCACGGTGCTCGGGCTTGACGCGCGGCGTATCCAGTTCACCCCCGACCTCATGCCGTCCGACATTCTCGGCACCGAAGTCCTGGAGGAAAGCCAGACCGGCAAGCGTAGTTTCCGTTTCATCTCCGGACCCGTCTTTGCCCAGCTTTTGATGGCCGATGAGATCAATCGCGCCAGTCCGCGCACGCAGTCCGCGCTGCTGCAGGCGATGCAGGAACAGCACGTCACCGTCGCCGGTACGCGCCACGACCTGCCCAAGCCGTTTCACGTGCTCGCCACGCAAAATCCACTGGAACAGGAAGGCACCTATCCGTTGCCGGAAGCTCAGCTCGACCGCTTCATGATGGAGATCGGGGTGGACTATCCCGACCGCGACGCCGAGCGAAAAATCCTCTTCGATACGACGGGCGCCGAGGAAACGCGGCCGAAGCCGGCGATGACCGCCGAGGATCTGATCGCCGCGCAGCGACTGGTGCGAAGACTTCCGGTGGGCGAATCCGTCGTCGAGGCCATTTTGGCGCTGGTGCGCTCGGCGCGTCCCGGGCCGGAAGGCGGCGACGCGGCGAAGCTGATCGCCTGGGGACCGAGCCCGCGGGCGAGCCAGGCGCTCATGTTGGCGGTGCGCGCCCGCGCCTTGCTCGACAAACGCCTTGCGCCATCGATCGACGACGTGATCGACCTCGCCGAGCCGGTGCTCAAGCACCGCATGGCGCTTACCTTCACGGCACGTGCCGAGGGCGAAAGCATCGAAGCTGTGATCGGGCGACTGAAGGCTCGGATCGGATAGGCGGATGGCGGCCGAGCCCAAGCCCACAAATCAGCGCGCAAACCAGGATGGTGCCGCCATCGGCCGAGCGGTCGGCGAAGGCCGGACGCTGGCCGCCAGCATGCCGCGCTTGATTCTGGAAGCGCGGCGGGTGGCGGCAACGGTGATTCACGGTCTGCACGGCCGCCGCCGCGCCGGGCCGGGCGAGAATTTTTGGCAATACCGCCGCTTCGTATCCGGCGAGCCGGCTTCGCGCGTCGATTGGCGGCGCTCGGCGCGTGACGATCATCTTTACGTGCGCGAACAGGAATGGGAGGCCGCGCACACAGTGTGGATCTGGCCCGACCGGTCACCGTCGATGTACTTCGCCTCCCCGCTTGTCCGCGACACCAAACTCTACCGCACGCTGGTCGTGGCGCTGGCGCTGGCAGAGGTTTTGGTCGAAGGCGGCGAGCGTGTCGGTATTCCCGGCCTGACGCGGCCCACCGGCAGCCGCAATATCATCGAGCTGATCGCCCAGGCGATCGCCCATGATCGCAGCGAGCGCGCGAGCCTGCCGCCGAATTTTGCGCCCTCCCCGCTTTCCGAGGTCGTACTGCTTTCCGACTTGTGGAGCGAGATCGGCGAGGTGCGTCGCACCCTCACCCAGCTCTCCGGCAGCGGCGCCCATGGCCACGTCGTTCAGATCGTCGATCCGGCCGAGGAGACCTTTCCCTATTGGGGCCGCATCGAATTCGTCGAACCAGAAGGCGGCGGCCGCATCACCGCGGGCCGCGCCGAGACTTGGCGCGCGGATTATGCCGCGCGCGTTGCGCGCCACCGCACTGAAATCCGCAGCGAGACCGACCGGCTCGGCTTCAGCTTTACGATTCATCGTACCGATCGGCCGGCGAGCGAACTGCTGCTCGCTTTGCACGTCCGCATCGGCGCCGGCATGGCGTATGACGCAGCGCGCCCACATGCTTCGGCCGGGTCAAGGGTACCGACATGATCGGAGCATTCCCGCTCGGCTTTGCCGAACCGCTGGTCCTCATCGGACTGCTTACACTGCCGGTGCTGTGGTGGCTGTTGCGGATGATTCCGCCGCGTCCGCTACGCCTCGAATTTCCGCCGACGCGACTTCTCCTCGAAATCGCGCCCAGGGAGGAAACGCCCGCCCGCACGCCGTGGTGGCTCACGTTGATGCGTCTTGCGCTCGCCGCGCTGGTCATTGTCGCCGCCGCCGGCCCGCTCTGGCATCCGCCGCTGGCGACGACAAAAACGCGCGCACCGGTCGCGATCCTGATCGACGACGGCTGGACGGCGGCTGCGACCTGGGACGCACGCGTACGAACCGCCGACGACATCATCTCCCGCGCCGAGGACGATCGCCGCGCCGTGGCGCTTATTCCGCTCTCCCAAGGACCGCACGACATTTCGCTGGAGACTGCGGGATCGGCGCGCGTGCGCCTGCACCAGATGCGGCCCGTGCCGCACACGATCGACCGCGCCGAGGCGCTGCCCTCGCTGTCGCAGTTCCTGTCCGCGACGCAAGACGTCGAGTTGGTGTGGCTGTCTGACGGCGTCGACCTCGGCCACGGCGCCGAGTTCGTAAAAAGCCTGGCGCAGGCCGTCGGCCGACATCCGATCGCCATCGTTACCGGCGGCATTCCGGGCGCCCGCGCGCTGACCGCAACCGATAACGCGGCGGGCGCGTTGAGCGTCAAAGTGCTGCGTGCCGCCGCCGACACCGCCGAGACCGGCACGGTGCGCGCGCTCGACCTCAAGGGCCTGCCGCTGGGCGAAGCGCCGTTCGCTTTCAAGGCTGCGGATGGCGAGGCCGAGGCGCGCTTCGATCTGCCGGTCGAGCTCCGCAACGATATCGCGCGCATCGAGATTGCCAGCGATCGTTCCGCCGGCGCCGTGCAACTGCTCGACAAAAGATGGCGGCGGCGCACGGTCGGCATCGTGTCCGGCGCTACCGCCGACGTCGCGGAGCCGCTTTTATCGTCGAGCTATTATATCCAGCGCGCACTCGAACCGTTTGCCGATGTGCGGATCGCCCAAGGCGAATCGCCGGCCGACGCGGTCACGCATTTTCTCGGCCAAAACCTGCCGATGCTGATCCTGACCGACGTCGGCAATATCGGCGACGCCCACGATCAGCTTGCCCATTGGATCGAGGACGGCGGCGTATTGGTCCGGTTCGCCGGGCCGCGCCTTGCCGCCTCCGACGACGACCTCGTACCGGTCAAGCTGCGGCGCGGCGGCCGCATCCTCGGCGGCAGTCTGAGCTGGGACAAGCCGCAGCCGCCCGCGGCGTTTTCCCACGACAGCCCATTCGCCGGCATGTCGGTGCCGAACGACGTGACCGTCACGCGCCAGGTCCTGGCCGAACCCGACGCGGCGCTGAGCGACAACACCTGGGCGACGCTTGCCGACGGCACGCCGCTCGTTACCGCCGCGCGGCGCGGCAAGGGTTTGATCGTGTTGTTCCACGTCACCGGCGACACGCGCTGGTCGAATATGCCGCTGTCGGGCAGTTTCGTCGAAATGCTCAAGCGCATTGTCGCGCTCGCCGGCACGACGGCGGCCGCCGATGCCGGCAATGCCAACACCAAGAATGTGCACGAGGTCGTGTCGCCGAGTCGCGTGCTCGACGGCTTCGGCGGCTTCATTGCGCCGCCATCGACAGCCCGGCCGGTGCCGGTGGACTTTTCCGGCAACGCCACGGCCGATCACCCGCCGGGTTTTTATGGGCCGCCGGAAAGTCTTCTGGCCGTCAACACGCTGGCCGCCGGCGATCGGCTTGCGCCGCTCGATTTCTCAGCCCTGACCACCGCGAGCCGCGAAATCTACCGCACCAGCGAGCCGCAGGATTTGCGCGGACCGATCTTCCTTGCGGCGCTCGCGCTCCTGTTGTTCGACACGCTCGTTGTGCTTTTCCTCGGCGGCGGCATCCAGCGGCTCATATCGCGCGGCTCGCGCGCCGCGACGGCAACCGTGATCGTCGTCGCCGCGCTCGCGCTGACGCTGGCACAGGCCCGCGCGCAGCAGGAAACGCCCAATCCGGACGTGCCGCAGTCGGCGCTCGAAACCAGGCTGGCCTATGTGATCACCGGCAATGCCGATGTCGATGCCATCAGCAAAGCCGGACTTGCCGGGCTCACGCTCTTCCTCGCGCAGCGCACCGCGCTGGAACCGGGCGATCCGATCGGCCTCGATATCGCCCGCGACGAGCTTGCGTTCTATCCGCTGATCTATTGGCCGATCGCCTCTGGCGCGGCGCGGCCTTCCGACGCGGCGCTCAAACGCATCGACACCTACATGAAGGACGGCGGCACCGTTCTGTTCGACACCCGCGATGCCGTCGTCGCACCGCCCGGGCCAGGCGGCGAGACTCGCAGCGCAGGCATGCTCGAATTGCGCAAAATTCTCTCCTCGCTCGATATTCCGGAACTCGAGCCGGTACCGCGCGATCACGTCTTGACCAAGACGTTCTATCTGTTGCGCGACTTTCCGGGGCGCTTCGATACCGGCCAACTCTGGGTCGAAGCATTGCCGTCGGCGAACGAGGACGAGACGGCAAACCGCCCGGCACGCGGCGGCGATGGCGTGTCCGCAATCCTCATCACGTCCAACGACTTTGCCGGTGCCTGGGCGACGCGGTCCGACGGCCAACCGATGCTGCCGATGGTCGAGGGCGAGCCGCGCCAGCGGGAAATGGCGTTCCGCGCCGGCGTCAATATCGTCATGTACACGCTCACCGGCAACTACAAGGCGGATCAGGTTCACGTGCCGGCGCTGCTTGAGCGCTTGGGGCAATAGGAAAGAGCTTTGAATCTCGGTATTGCGTTCGCTCCTCTTGTCGGGGCCCCGCTGTTATGGGCGGCACTCGGCGCGGCGTGCCTATTCTCGCTTTTGTTGTTCGTGTCGCGAAGCCGCGGCGCCGCGATCCGCACGCTTGCGCTCGCGCTGATCGTGCTTGCGCTCGCCAATCCGTCGCTGACGCGCGAGCATCGCGATCCGCTGAGTTCCGTCGCGGTCGTCGTGGTCGATAAGAGCCCGAGCCAGAATTTCGGCGACCGCACGCAGCAGACCGAAGCTGCGCGCGCGGCGGTGGTCGAGCGGCTGCGCCACATTCCCGGCCTCGAAGTGCGCGTGGTGGAAGCGGGCCAAGCCGACGGCGAGACCGACGGCACGCGCTTGTTCACGGCGCTCGGCTCCACGCTCGCCGACGTGCCGGCCGATCGCGTCGCCGGCGTCATCATGATCACCGACGGCCGCGTTCACGACGTGCCCGCAGATGCCGGCGCGCTCGGCTTTGCCGCGCCGGTTCACGCGCTGATCACCGGACACCGGAACGAACGCGACCGCCGCGTCGCGCTCGTCGCCGCGCCGCGCTTCGGCATTGTCGGCCAGCCGCAGACCGTTACCTACCGGGTCGAGGATTATGGCGCCGACGAGAAAACCGCCGAGGTGACGGTGCGCCGCGACGGCGACATTGTCGATCAGCGCACCGTTGTCGTCGGCGTACCGCAAGACGTCGCCATTCCGATTCCGCATGAGGGCCAGAATATCGTCGAGATCGAGGCCGCGCCGCTGGGCGGCGGCGAACTGACGCAAGTCAACAATCGCGCCGTGGTCTCGATCGACGGCGTGCGTGACAAGCTGCGCGTGCTGCTCGTTTCCGGCGAGCCCCATGCCGGCGAGCGGACCTGGCGCAATCTGCTCAAATCGGACCCTTCCGTCGATCTCGTGCATTTCACCATTTTGCGGCCGCCGGAGAAGCAGGACGGCACGCCGATCAACGAATTGTCGCTGATCGCATTCCCGACGCGTGAACTGTTCCAGCAAAAGATCGACGAATTCCAACTCATCATCTTCGACCGTTATGCGCGCCAGGGCGTGCTGCCGATCATCTATTTCGACAATATTACGCGTTACGTTCGCGACGGCGGCGCGGTGCTGATTGCCGCCGGACCCGACTATGCCAGCCCGACCAGCATCTGGCGCACACCGCTCGACGCCATTCTGCCGGCCGAGCCCGACGGCAACGTCACCGACGAGGCGTATCGTCCAACGCTCACCGAGCTTGGCGAGCGCCATCCCGTGACCCGCGGTCTCGACGGCTCCGAGACCAACCCGCCGCGGTGGAGCGAATGGTTCCGCATTGTCGATACCAGGAATGCCACCGGCACGACCGTGATGCAGGGACCGGACGAAAAGCCGTTGCTGGTGCTGTCGCACGAAGGCGAGGGCCGCGTGGCGCTGCTGCTTTCCGACCACATCTGGCTGTGGGCGCGCGGCTTCGAAGGCGGCGGCCCGCATCTCGACCTGTTACGCCGGCTGTCCCATTGGCTGATGAAAGAACCGGATCTCGAAGAAGAAGCGCTGCGGCTCACGGTGAGCGGGCACAATCTCGTGGTGCGGCGCCAAACCATGGCCGACCAAGTGTCCGACGTGACCTTGACCGCGCCATCGGGCGTCACGCGTACGCTCAAGCTCGATCCGACCGAGCCGGGCGTTTGGGATTCGACGGTCGCCGCCAACGAGCTTGGACTGTGGCGCGCCACCGACGGCAAGCTCAATGCGCTCGTCAATATCGGTCCCGCCAATCCCCGCGAATATGCCGAGGTGACGTCGACGCCCGCTGTGCTGTCCCCGCTGACCGAGGCGACCGGCGGCGATTCGCGCCGGCTCGACGACGGCTCGGGATTGAATGTTCCGCGCATCGTCGCGGTGCGCTCCGGCGACACCTATAAGGGCGACGATTGGATCGGCTTGAAAATGCGCGACGCGAGCGTGGTGCGCGGGATCGGCGTATTGCCGATTTTCGCCGGGCTGCTCGGACTTCTGCTGCTCCTTGGCAGCCTCGCCGGCACTTGGGCGCGCGAAGGACGTTAGCTCGGGTCAATCCGGCCGGATCGGCCCCGATACGCCGTCAAAAGCGCCATCGCCGAGTTCGGCGACAAGGAGCCGTGCCGGATCGACCGGCCCGGGCATGATCGCGCGCCCGGGCGGAATCGGCTTGAAACCGCATTTGCCGTAATACGGCTCGTCGCCGACCAGGATCACAAGCCGGTGGCCCTTTGCCTTTGCTTCCTTGAGCGCGCGTTCGATTAAGGCCTGGCCGACGCCGCGCTCGCGGAACGCCGGCTCGACCGTCAACGGCCCGAGTAACAGCGCCTTGGTGTCGCCGATGCGCACCGGCGACAGCCGCACCGAGCCGACCAGCAGGGTGCCGATGCGCGCGGCAAACGATAGGTCGAGCCGGTGCACGACCTGCTCGCGCAACCGATACGCGGTTTTAGCGTAACGGCCGGGACCGAACGTGCGTTCGTGCAGGCGTTCGATCGCGGGGGCGTCGTCCGCGGTTTCGGGCAATATAGTGAGTGAAATGTCGCCCATCGCGCCGCCGCGTAGCATCTCGATTGCCCGAGGTCCAGACGCCCTGTCGCAAGCGCGGATAATGATTAAATTGGACAGAGCGGAATAGCGGAGAGGACGATGGGTCTGCTCGTTAACGGCGCCTGGCAGGAGGACATATCGCGCACCAAGGACGGCCGCTTTATTCGGCCGGCGACAAGCTTCCGCAATTTCGTCACCGCCGACGGCAGTGCCGGTCCAACCGGCGAAGCCGGATTTGCCGCCGAGCCCGGCCGTTATCATCTCTACATTTCGCTTGCCTGTCCGTGGGCGCATCGCACGCTCATTTTCCGCACGCTGAAGAAGCTCGACGACGTCATTTCGGTCTCGGTCACCGAACCGCTCTACGGCAAGACCGGCTGGAAATTCGGCAGCGCGGGCGGCGGCATGAGCGATACCGTCAACGGCAAGGCGACGCTCGCCGAAATCTATCTGCTCGCCGATCCGTATTATACCGGGCGCGTGTCGGTTCCGGTGCTATGGGACAAGAAGCGGCGCACCATCGTCAACAACGAATCGTCCGAAATCATCCGCGTGCTCAATTCCGCGTTCGATGCGTTCACCGACGTGCGCACCGATTACTATCCGGCCGCATTGCGTGGCGAAATCGACCGCATCAACGAGCTCGTCTATCCGAACATCAACAACGGCGTTTATCGCGCCGGTTTTGCCACCAGCCAGGAGGCTTACGAAGAGGCTGCGCGCGGCGTTTTCTCGGCATTCGACCAGCTCGAAGCGCTCCTGTCGCGGCAGCGTTATCTGGTCGGACGGCAGAACACCGAAGCGGACTGGCGGCTATTCACCACGCTCGTTCGGTTCGACACCGTCTATTACAGCCATTTCAAATGCAATCTACGGCGCGTCGCCGACTATCCCAATCTGTGGAACTACACGCGCGATCTCTATCAGGCGCCGGGCATCGCCGAGACCGTCAGCATCGATCACATCAAACGGCATTATTACGGCAGTCAGCGTCAGGTTAATCCGACCGGCATCGTGCCGATCGGGCCGCTGATCGACTTCGCGGCACCGCACGACCGCGGGCGGTTCGGCTGAACGAGGCCGGTATGGCCTAGTTCGTCACCAGATTTCCGCGGGTGCGCGGCCGCCAAGCACCTCGGCGATGCGTTCGCGGGTGGCGCGCGCCGTATCGGCAGGCAATGCCTGCGGCGCGAAAAAACCGTGCGCCACGATTTCGCGGTTGGGCTGCGGCGGCGCGCTCTGGCGGAACGAACGCACGATGTAGAGCGCGACGTGATCGCGCCGCGACGTTCGGCGATTGAAATAAACCGCATGCAGCACCGGCGGCTCCATCAACTCGATATTGCCTTCCTCGCGCAACTCGCGCTCCAGCGCGGCAAGCATCGTTTCGCCGGTTTCGACGCCGCCGCCTGGCAAGTGCCAGCCGCCGACATAGGAGTGCTTGACCAGGAAGATGCGGCCCTCGCCGTCGAAAATCAGGCCGCGCACGCCGACGGTAAGTCCGCGAGAGACGCGCCAATAGGCGTGCAAAAATCGCCGGACGGCCGGCTCGAAAAAGCGGCGAATGGCATCAGGTGCCATGTTGCAATCCCGGGCTGGTTTCCATAATTGCAATGGTTCTAATATATTCTAAACATTCTCGATGCCGCCGAGGGGAAGCCCGTGAAGCGCTTTGCCGACCTCAACGAACAGGACATCCTTGCGCTTGCCATATCCAACGAAGACGAAGACAATCGCATCTACCGCTCCTTTGCCGACCGTCTCCGCGGCTCCTACCCGGACACCGCGGACATGTACGATAAAATGGCGCAGGAGGAGATCGGGCATCGTGACATGTTGCTCGATCTTCATCGCAGGAAATTCGGCGACTTTCTACCGCTGATCCGCCGCCAGGACGTCAAAGGTTTTGTCCCGCGGCGCCCGATCTGGCTCAACCGCACGCTTGGGCTCGAGGCCACGCGCAAGTTCGCCGAAGAGATGGAATACGAAACCGCGCGCTTCTATCGCCGCGCGGCGCAAAGCGCCCGCGACGACGCCGTGCGCGATCTGTTGCGGCAGCTTGCCGCCGCCGAAGACAAGCACGAGGCGCTGGCCCATGAGCTTGGCGAGAAGATCGCGCCGAAAGCCCGCGACGCCGAAGACCAGACCGCGCGGCGCATGTTCGTGCTTCAATATGTGCAACCGGGGCTTGCCGGGCTGATGGACGGTTCGGTCTCGACGCTGGCGCCGCTGTTCGCGGCGGCCTTCGCCACGCACAATACCTGGTCGACCTTTCTCGTCGGCCTCGCCGCGGCGATCGGCGCCGGCATTTCGATGGCCTTTGCCGAAGCGATGTCCGATGACGGCTCGCTCACCGGGCGTGGCGCACCGGTGCTGCGTGGCGCGGTGTGTGGCGCGATGACCGCGCTCGGCGGCTTGGGCCATGCCCTGCCCTATCTCATTCCTCACTTCTATGTGGCGACCTCGCTCGCGTTCGCCGTCGTCGCGGTCGAGTTGGTCGTCATCTCTTTGATCCGTACGCACTATATGGATACGCCGTTCTTGCAGGCGGCGTTCCAGGTGATTGTCGGTGGCGTGCTGGTATTCGCCGTCGGTATCCTCATCGGCAGTTCGTGATTTGTTATGCCGCATCTGCGATGCTGAGCACCGATTCCTACTTATTGTCACGCTCCGATGTTCGTACTCGCCCAACTGTCCGACCTGCATCTTGCCGCGCGGCCGCGGCTTGCCCAGCTTGTCAACAAGCGCGGCCTCGGCTTCGTCAATTGGCTGCGCAAGCGCAAAAACATCCACCGCCCGGAAGTTTTCGAGGCGATCGGCCGCGATCTGAAAACCTTCAATGTCGACCACATCGCGGTCACCGGCGATCTGGTCAACCTCTCGCTCCCCGACGAATACGCGCGCGCGCGCGACTGGCTGGAAACGCTTGGCGGCGCGCGTGACGTGACGGTCGTGCCGGGCAACCACGACGTCTATGTCCGCAGCGCCGAGCAGATGCCGGCCGCATACTGGGGCGACTACATGCGCGGCGACGATGGCCTCCACCGCTTTCCGTTCGTGCGGCGGCGCGGCGATGCTGCGTTGATCGCGCTCTCGACCGGACTGCCGACGGCGCCGCTTTTGGCAACCGGCTGCCTCGGCAACAGACAGCTTTCCCGGCTCGCAGACGCGCTCGATCAAACCCGCGGATACTTTCGCATCGTGCTGATCCATCATCCTCCGCTGAGCCCGTTGCGCCGTTTTCTCCGCCGCCTGACCGATGCCGCGGCGTTGCGCCGCGTCCTTGCCGCAAAGGGCGCCGAGCTGTTGTTGCACGGCCACGATCATCGGTGGTCGCTCGTTTGGCTCGACGGACCGCGCGGCAAGAAGATTCCCGCCGCCGGCGTGCCCTCGGCCTCTGCCGCAGCGTCGCACGGCGGCGAGAACGCGGCCGGTTATCGCTTGTTCAATATCGACGGCACGACCATGACCGACGGGACGAAGACCTGGCGCTGCGAAATGATCGCGCGGCAACGCGACGGCGACGGCGTCATCCGCGAGGTCGAGCGACTCGCGCTGTATTAACCGCGGCTTGCCAGCGCCAAGGCCAGGACGATCAGCGTCAGGGCGCCGGCGACAAAGCCGAGCGCGAGCGCGCCGTATGTTCGCCGGCGCCGCCGGCGGCGGAATTGCTCGGCCTCCTTAGGCGCCACGCGCGCGGCGAGGTCGGGAGCTTCGGCGAGCGCCCGTTGCCGTTCGACCAGGCGGCGCGCGACATAAGAGGTCACCGCCTGCACGATGTCGGCAATCTCGTGGGACTCGGCGAGCACGTGCCGCCCGATGCGGCTATCGTGCAGGAAGCGGTAGCCGCGCTTGTCGCGCCCCATGGCGACATGCGCCACCGCGTCGATCCATAACCGCGGCGTCTCGCCGCGGCTGATGCCGCGGTCGAACAAATCGACTTCCGGCGGGATGTCGGCGAACAGCGGATCGAGCGCCTCGTTCAAAAGCTCAAGCCGCGCCAGCTCGGCGTCGCGCAGGTCGACGACCACGCTGGTGCGCTCGGCGGCTTCGACGCGCGCCTGGTGCATCGCCTCCTTCAAGGGCGATGGCGGCACGGCGTCTTTCGCCGGCGTGTCGGATTTGCGTTTTCGACCCCACATGGTCCGTCAGATTCCCTGCAACGGATCATACACCAAGACGGCGCTAAACGCAGCGGCCACCGTCGACTTCGACGATATTGCCGGTGAGAAATTCGGCATCGGGCGAGGCAAGATAGAGCGCCGCGTTGGCGACGTCTTGCGCCAAAGCGAGGCGGCCGAGCGGAATCGTGGCGATGAATTTCTCGCGCTGGCCCGGTTTCGGCCCCAGAAACTGCGGCAACAGCGGCGTTTCGGTCGCAACCGGTGCGATGGCGCAGACCCGGATGCGGTCGGGCGCCAGCTCGCCGGCAAGCGATTTTGTCATCGTGTGCACGGCACCCTTGGTAGCGCTATAGGCCGTCAGTCCCGGCCGCGGCCGCAATCCCGCGGTCGAGCCGATATTGATGATGACGCCGCCGCCTTGCTTGCGAAACACCGGCACCGCCGCCTGGCAGCACAGGAACACGCCTTTCACATTGACCGCGAAACTATTCTCGTACTCCTCCTCGGTGATTTCGACGAGCGGCTTGTTGACGTGGCTGGTGCCCGCATTGTTGACCAGAATGTCGAGCGCGCCGAACGCCGAGAGTGTTTCGGCGACCGCCGCCGCGATGTCTTTCTTCCGCGTCACGTCGCAGCGCACGGCGATGGCGTTGTTGCCGATGGCGCGGGCGGCCGATTTCGCCGCATCGACATTGACGTCGGCGAGCGCGACGCGCGCGCCTTCCCGCGCGTAAGTCTCGGCGATGGCCTTGCCGATGCCGGATCCGGCCCCGGTGACGAGCGCGGTCTTGCCGTCGAGACGCAACACATCAACCATGACATCAACTCCGTTTCGGCACTATGCCGTAAGGCTTGGCCCAGCCGAGGCCGTCCTCGGTGCGCGTGCGCGGCTTGTATTCGCAGCCGATGAAGCCGGCATAGCCGAGTCTATCCATCGCCGCGAATATTGCCGGATAATTGATTTCGCCCTCGTCGGGCTCGCCGCGCGTCGGCACCGCGGCGATCTGGGTGTGCCCGATGACCGGCAGATATTTCTCGAAGCGCCTGATCAGATCGCCGCCGACGATCTGGACGTGGTAGAAATCGAACTGCACGCGCACGTTCGGCGCGCCGATCTTGCCGACCAGGTCGGCGGCGTGCTCGACATGGCTGAGGAAATAACCCGGCCGGTCGCGCGGATTGATCGGCTCGATAAGAAGCGTGATGTTCGGCTCGGCCGCCGCCGCCGCAGCGCGCGTCAGGTTCGCAATGAAAACTTTCTCGGCCGCCGGCCGCGCTTCGACCGGCACGACGCCGGCCATGCAATGGATCGCGCGCCCGCCGATGGCGACGACGTAATCCAGCGCGCGGGTGAACGCGGCGGCGAAATCGCGCTCGCGCCCGGGCAGCGCGGCGAGACCGAATTCGGGACATTGCGGGGTGTTGACGCCGAGTTGGGTGAGGCAGTGCCGCGTCAATTCGGCCTTCACCGCGGCCGGCGCCGTGTCATAGGGAAATTGCAGCTCGACCGCGGTAAAGCCCGCCGCGGCCGCCGCGGCAAAGCGCTCGATGAGCGGACGCTCGGTAAACAGATGGCCGAGATTGGCGGCAAAGCGCGGCATGGGGTCTCCTTATGCGGCCGGACCGTAGCCCGGCCGAAGGATACATGCCGAAGCGGAGATTGCATCCCCGCTTTTTCTTTCGCGTCGCGGCGGCTCTGATTTCCGCCTTGCGTGCCACCGGAAGCGGCCAGGATCGGAGCCAGTTGAGGGTATCATTTGGTTCGGTCAAGGCCGCCCCAGCCCAGGTTCGTTTCCTCCCTCTGAGCCGACTGCGACGGTGGGCGCCCTAGCTCACCCCGCCTTGATATAGATCAATAGTCCATGGGCCGAACCTCGGCGTGGACCGGCAAATCCGCTTGTGGCGTTTGCGCTAACGCTGCGCATAAGGAAGCGGCCAGGACCGGAGCCGTAGGTAAAACGGGGTCGGGTCGGTCAAGGCCGCTTGGCTCATAAGTTCCTTCGGAAATTCCTTTGAGCCGGAGATGACGATAGGCGCCTTGGCTAAAGCCGCCTTGATATGGATCAAAGCTCCTTGTGAATTTCGCGATCGCGTGGCTTGGAACGCCGCTCGCGAACCCGAAATGACGGCCGGCGTTGAATTTCGCGCTGCCACTGCACACATATTCGTTCCGAACTGGAGGGGCGGAAATGGCCCGTGATTTGGCTCGCGATTGGATGTGGTCGGAGGCGTGCGAAATGCTCGCCCGCGCCGAGCGCATGCACAACGAGCTGTTTCGACCGGCGGGCGGCGCGGCGCGGCTGCCGGCCTGGGAGCCGCCGGTCGATCTTCTGGAAACCGAATTCGAGGTTTTGGTGCTGGTCGCGCTGCCGGGCGTCGACACCGAAACCGCCCAGGCCGTCATCGAGGACGGCGACCTCGTCATCGCCGGCACCCGCGTCGTGCCGCCCGAATGGCGCACGGCGACCATCCATCGGCTCGAACTGCCGCAGGGACGCTTCTACCGGCGGCTGCGGCTGCCGGCCGGCCGCTACAGCGCGGTGCGCCGCGCCGTCGCCGCCGGCTGCCTGGTGATCGCGTTGCAGAAAGCGCAGGCGTAGCGTGGCTGAAGAAATGCTCGCAAAAAACAACTCGTCCCAGCCCGGCGGCGCGCAGCCGCCGCTGCCGGCGCTGCCGACGTTGCCGCCGGACGCGCTCATCATCGTGCCGGTGCGCAATACCGTGCTGTTTCCGGGCCTGGTGCTGCCGATCACGCTCGGCCGGCCGAAATCGGTCGCCGCGGCGCAACAGGCGGTGCGCGAGCAGCGCCAGGTCGGCATCCTGTTGCAGCGCGAGGCCTCGGTCGACGATCCGGCCGCGATCGACATGCATCGCATGGGTACGCTCGCCAACATCCTGCGCTTCATCACCGCGCCGGACGGCACGCATCACCTGGTCTGCCAAGGCGAGCAGCGCTTCCAGATCGTCGAATATTTGAGCGGCTGGCCGTTTTTGGTCGCGCGGGTGTTGCACATTGCCGAGTCTGAAGCACGCTCGTCGGAGATCGAGGCGCGCTTCGTCAATCTCAAATCGCAAACGCTCGAAGCGATCCAATTGCTGCCGCAGGTGCCGGCCGACCTGCTCGCCGCGATCCAGTCGATCGAAACGCCGTCGGCGCTCGCCGATCTGGCGACCGCCTATATGGACGTGAAGCCGGAAGAGAAGCAGGAGATTCTCGAAACCGTCGACATTTCGGCGCGCATGGACAAGGTCTCGCGCACGCTGGCGCACCGCATCGAAGTGTTGCGGCTGTCGCAGGAAATCGGCCGGCAGACCAAGGCGTCGCTCGACGAGCGCCAGCGCGAAGTGCTGTTGCGCGAGCAGATGGCGGCGATCCAGCGCCAGCTCGGCGAAGGCGAGGAGGGCAAGGCCGCCGAAGTGGCCGAGCTCGAGGCCGCCATCGCCAAGGCCGGCATGCCGAAGGAGGTCGAGGACCAGGCGCGCAAGGAACTGCGGCGCCTGCAGCGCATGCCCGAAGCGGCCGGCGAATACGGCATGGTGCGCGCCTATCTCGATTGGCTGATCGAACTGCCGTGGGCGCTGCCCGAGGACAAGCCGATCGACATCGCGCAAGCCCGGCGCATCCTCGACGACGACCACTACGACCTCGACAAGATCAAGCGGCGCATCGTCGAATATCTCGCCGTGCGCAAGCTGGCGCCGCAAGGCAAGGCGCCGATATTGTGCTTCGTCGGTCCGCCCGGCGTCGGCAAGACCTCGCTCGGCCAGTCGATCGCGCGCGCCATGGACCGCAAATTCGTCCGCGTGTCGCTCGGCGGCGTGCACGACGAGGCGGAAATCCGCGGCCATCGCCGCACCTATATCGGCGCGCTGCCCGGCAACATCATCCAGGCGATCCGCAAGGCCGGCTCGCGCAATTGCGTCATGATGCTCGACGAGATCGACAAGCTCGGC
This sequence comes from uncultured Alphaproteobacteria bacterium, assembly GCA_963823225.1. GTDB lineage: Bacteria > Pseudomonadota > Alphaproteobacteria > Rhizobiales > Xanthobacteraceae > BOG-931. The sequence continues at coordinate 2,215,800 of CAWGKM010000003.1, forward strand.
GCCGGCATCCAGGGCGATCCCGGCGCGGCCTTGCTCGAAGTGCTCGATCCCGAGCAGAACAATACCTTCCGCGACAATTATCTCGCCGTGCCGTTCGATTTGAGCCGCGTGGTGTTCATCACCACCGCGAACATGCTCGACACTATTCCCGGTCCGTTGCGCGACCGCATGGAGATCATCAGCCTCGCCGGCTACACCGCCGACGAGAAGCTCGAAATCGCCCATCGTTTCCTGCTGCGCCGGCAGATGGAGGCGAACGGGCTGAAAGCCGGTCAGGTCGAGATCGCCGACGCGGCGCTGCGCGACATCGTCCGCAATTACACGCGCGAGGCCGGCGTGCGCAGCCTGGAGCGCCAGATCGGCCAGGTGCTGCGCAACGCCGCCGTGCGCATCGCCGAAGGCAGTAGCGGGCCGATCCGCATCACGCGCGAGGATCTCGTGCCGATCCTCGGCGCGCCGAAATTCGAAAGCGAAGCGGCGATGCGTACCAGCGTTCCCGGCGTCGCCACCGGGCTGGCCTGGACGCCGGTCGGCGGCGACATTTTGTTCATCGAGGCCACCCGCGTTCCCGGTTCCGGCAAACTGATCCTCACCGGCCAGCTTGGCGACGTGATGAAGGAGAGCGCGCAAGCGGCGCTGTCCATCGTCAAGAACCGCGCCGCGGCGCTCGGCATCGACGCCAGCCGCTTCGAGAAGAGCGACATTCACGTCCACGTGCCGGCCGGGGCCACGCCGAAGGACGGCCCGAGCGCCGGCGTCGCCATGTTCATGGCGCTGGTGTCGCTGATGACGGACCGGACCGTGCGCAGCGACACCGCAATGACCGGCGAGATCAGCTTGCGCGGCCTGGTGCTGCCGGTCGGCGGCATCAAGGAAAAGGCGCTGGCCGCGCATGCCGCCGGCATCAAGCGCGTCATGCTGCCGGCGCGCAACCGCCGCGACTTCGACGACATTCCCGAGATCGCGCGCAAAGAGATGGAATTCATCTGGCTCGAACGCGTCGAGGAAGCGGTGACGGCGGCGCTCGAGCCGAGGAAGCCGGCCGACAAGGCTGCCGCGCCGCAGTTCGCCGACGCGCAGGCGTGATTTTATCCGCCCCCGCGAAGTGAAACCTAGCGCGTGGCGGGGGCGTCGGCGGCACATCAGCCGAACCCCCACATCGCCAACGTCTTAAGTTCGGTGCGGCGAATGAACCATTCGATATGCGTCGCCGGTGCGATGTGCCGCGGACCGCCCGCGATCACCCGCTGCTGCGCCTGCAGCCGCCGCGATTGCGGCACATAGATCAGACCGTCCAGGAGACACCCGGTCGGCTCGCCGCAGCATCGCCGATGCCGCCGGCAGGCCCGCTGCGAACAGCGGCGCCAGAATTTCAGCGCGTCGCAATAAAGCTGCTGCGTCGCGATATGCGCGGCATCGACCAGCGCGCGCCCGTCTTCGAAGCTGCGCCGCTTGAGGAAGTCTTGCTTGGTCGACGTTTTGTTACGCCAAGAGGGCATCGTGGGTCTCCGATTGTTCGATACGAGCGCCTTCCACGGAAAATTTCCGTCACCCTGAGGTGCGAGCCACCTCAGGATGACGGGCAGCACTCCTCATTCTCGCGGCGCGCATGCGCCTGAGTTTGTCAAACAGCCAACGATTCGGTCGTCATTGCGAGGAGCGCAGCGACGAAGCAATCCAGATCGTTATGTCTCCACTGGATTGCTTCGCTTTCGCTCGCAATGACGAAGTAAGAAAGAACGAAAGAAATAAGGAAGCGAAACGCCGGCAGACGCAGTGTTTCATGTCCGCACCAGCGGGTGCGGTTCGCGCCACGGAAAGGCGGCTTGCGCCGCCCCTCCGCTGTCGGGCGCGCTCGCCTGCCGGCGTTCCACCACGGCACTTGCGGCAGCGACCGAACGCCACCGCTCAACTCCAGTCACGCGCTTCCCGGGACGGTACTAGGTAGGAGCGGGCGTTACCCGCTCCCGGCCGTCCTACGGTGCAGCGGGCGATCAAGCCCGCAGGCCGGTCATCGTGCCGGCCGGGCGTTTCTACCCGGAGCCGCCCGGGAGCGGGGGTGACAGCCCCGCCCGCGGGAACCGCCTCGCCCCTGTCCGCCGGCGTCACCCGGCGGCGTCCTTTTGGGCGAGATTTGATTCGCACCGTTTATAACCGAAACGGTGACAGATGTCAACAAAACTGTGACGCCTGCGGACGACTGCAAAATTCCCCTCTCCCCTGTGGGGAGAGGTGAAATGTAGGCGCGTCGGCAATTCTGTTTCGTCATTGCCGGACTCGATCCGGCAATCCATGCGGTCGATCGGCTCAAAAAGCATGGGTTCAAGGAAACCAAGGCCCGCATCGCCAGTAAGCTCAGCAGGGCCGCGATGTCGGCCCACTTTTTCCCGACGTCGTTGGCGGCAATGGGGCGGGAGGACCTTACGCTGGGGATACTTAGTTACTACGGTTCTGGTGCAGGACTTGGTGGTAGCGCGGAATATTTCCATGCAGGCGTTTCGACCAAAGTCGCAATGTATCCGGGCCATTGTGTCGTAGTCTGACCCCAATAAAAAAAGTAAGATGTATTACCTTCATTTCCTGTTTTACTGCTACTAACGCCGTTCTTAGAATACAAAATTACAAAATCCCCAACTTTGAGTGCTCTTTCTGGAAACCAAAAGGCACCTGGCACATAACCAGCCGCAGCTTTACCGTTTGGTGCGAGGCGACACCTAAATATCGCGTAGTGACCAGCATCGGCGTCCTCTGTTGCACGCATAACAACTCGTTCACGATCAATCTCGCCAATATTTTCAACTCCAATTAAGCTCAGCTTCATTTCCATATCCTTGAAGCGATTCCAGCAAGCACTAGTATTAGTGACAAGCCAAAAAATACTTGGCCATAGTGTTCAGCGCCAACAACGTTCAAATAACCTGGAGCCGCACCAAGTCCTGCAGCTCCTACTGTGAGACAGATAAAGGATAAAATCTCATTCCAGCGGGATATTTTTCCGGCTTCTATAAGAGTTGCTATCTCAACTCTTTGATCATGATATTTCTTTTCAAAACCCTTCATCTCGCCGCAGGTCTCATCCATTCTCTCAAGTTCTGCGATTAAAAATCTTCGAGCAGCTGGGGTAGACAGCTCTTCTTCGCTAAGGCCGCGCCGTGCAGCTTGGAGAAAGCTGCGCGGAATATTTTTTGTTTCAGGTGCGGATGTCTCATTCCCAACAACCGGGATTGATCCTGCTTCCTCAGTCGGTAGGGGTGTTTTTGGCGGCACGGGAAATTAATAAATGTTCCCGTCAAACGGGTCAACGTCACCAGTTTTCACGCCTCCCTGATGGGTAAATGAGAGGCGTGGCTCCAATGCTAGTTTTGCGCCGTTTGCGCCATAATACCGGATTATCCGCCCTACAGACTTGATGTGAAAGTCGTCTTGCTCGAAGCGGCAAATCAGCATGCCGGGCAATGAGACACGAAGACGGCGCTTCGCGCCTTTTACCCGGCGGTGACGAGCTTCAACACCGTCATTGCGAGGAGCGTAGCGACGAAGCAATCTAGGTCGCTCCGACCACTAGATTGCTTCGCTTCGCTCGCAATGACGGCTACATTCGCCGCAGCTAACGCCTAGGACCCGTAATGCCCGCCAACGAAAGCTTTCATATTGCGGTGATTGCCGGCGACGGCATCGGCCCGGAAGTGATGGCGCCGGCGCTCGAAGTTTTAGGCCGCGTCGCGGCGGCGACGCCCGGGCTAAGTTTCCGTTTCAGCGCGGCGCCGGCCGGCGCCGGCCATTATCGCGACACCGGAAAGTCGCTGCCGGAGTCGACCGTAAAACTCTGCCGCGACGCCGACGCCATTCTGCTCGGCGCCTGCGGGCTGCCCGAGGTGCGCTATCCCGACAGCACCGAAATCATGCCGCAGGTCGAATTGCGCTTCATCTTCGACCTCTATGCCGGCGTGCGGCCGTGCCGGCTCATTCCCGGCGTGCCGAGCCCGATCGTCGGCGCCGACAAAAACGGCATCGATCTGGTGCTGATCCGCGAGTCGACCGAAGGTTTGTTCGCTTCGATGGGCAAGGGCGTCGTCAGCGCGGACGAGGCGCGCGAGACGCTGGTCATCACCCGCAAGACGTCGCAGCGGCTGTTCGAGTTTTCGTTTCGCCTGGCGGAAAGGCGCATGGCGCGCGGCCGCAGTCTTCCTGGGAAAAAATTTGGCAAGCTCGCCTGCGTCGACAAAGCCAATGCGTTCAAGGCCTATGCCTTCTTCCGCCAGATCTTCGACGAATGCGCGGCGCGGCATCCGAGCGTCACCACCGAGCGGATTTATGTCGACGCTTGCGCCGCCATGCTGGTGCGCCGGCCGTGGGATTTCGACGTGCTGGTGATGGAAAACATGTTCGGCGACATCCTGTCCGACCTGACCGCGGGCCTGGTCGGCGGCATGGGCATGGCGCCGTCGGCCGATATCGGCGACACCCACGCGGTGTTCCAGCCCTGCCACGGCACCGCGCCCGACATCATGGGCAAAGGTTTGGCCAACCCATCGGCCATGATTCTGTCGACCGCGCTGATGCTCGATTGGCTGGCCGACAAGCACCATCATCCGCCGGCCGCGGCGGCGGCGGCGCGCATCGAGGCTGCCGTCGACGCGGCGTTCGCCGGCGGCATAAGACCGCGCGAATTGGGTGGCCCGGACGGCACAGTGGCGGTGGCGAAAGCGGTGCTGGCGTCGCTTTAGATGCCTGGGCCGGCTAGTCGGCCTTGCCCACTCGATAGCGGGAAAACGCCCACTAGGCTCGTCATTCCGGGGCGCCGCCAACGGGTCCGGCCCGAAGTGGCCGGGCCCGATGACAAGCTCAGCGGCGAGCCCGGAATCCATAACCACAAGCTCTATAGGGCTAAATCGCGAAGCCAGTCCTGCATCCTCTGTGAGTATGGATTCCGGGTTCGCGCCTTCGGCGCGCCCCGGAATGACGGGGCGGAATTTGCTATCGGCGCATTTGCCCATCATATTGCCCACTATTGCAGTGGGCAAATTTATGGTTGATTTCGCCCACAAAGCTTGGTTTTTTTGCGCGCAAGAAAACCGCGCCGAACGCGGTCGAGCCTGCCGGGGAAACATCGGGAGCGGCGTCGCCATGAACGCCCAGCAACTGCTTGCGGAAATCTCGGATTATTGCCGCCAGACCGGGCTGGCGGAATCGACGTTCGGCCGCCGCGCCGTCAATGACGGCAAGCTCGCGGCGCGGCTGCGCAACGGCGGCCGCATCACCACCGACACGCTCGACCGCATCCACGGCTTTATGGCGGCGCATCCGGCGCACGGCGCCGCGGCCGGCGATCATCGAGCGCGCGCGCGAGGCCCGTGCGCCGACGCCGCTGCCTGCGCTGCCGGCCAAGCCCGGCGATCCGGCAGCGCAATTTCCGTTTCTTCGACAACCGGCAAAAATATCTGCTGTTCGTCAACACCTGCAGCGAGAAATGGGAAGTCGCGCACCGCGTTTCCGAAGAGCTGGCGCATATCCATCCGCGGCCGCCGGCGGTGCGCGTGTTCGACGCCGGCGTCGGCGACGGCTCGGTGCTGGTGCGGGTGATGCGCGCCATGCACGACCGCTTCCCGCATATGCCGTTCTATACGGTCGGCAAGGAGATCAGCCTCGAAGACATCCGGCTCACCTTGCAGAAAATGTCGGACCGCTTCTTCGAGCATCCGGCGACGGTCTTGGTGCTGACCAATCTCGCTTATGCCGACGCGCCGTGGCTTGCGGTCAAATCGCTCAACGCGGCGTCGAGCCTGGTCTGGCACGAACTGCCGCTCACCGGAAATTCCGCGCATCGCTTCGAGCAGCAGATCATCGATCTCGAGCCGTTTCTGGCGCAGAACTGGAAGGCCGGCGTCAGCGCCCGCACCGGCAATCCGGTCTACGAGCGCCCGGTCGTGCTCGTCATCTATCGCGAGGACCACCGCTTCCTGCTCGACCCGATCATTCCGAAACCCGGCGGCACGCTCGCCAATTACGATCTCGTCATCGCCTCGCAGCCCTATCGCGCCCGCGCCCCGCTCGAATTCAAGGCCAAGCGCGTGATCGCTCCGCTGGCGCGCGCGCTCGGCCCCGGCGGCCGCCTCATCGCCATCCATTCCCACGGCCACGATCCGGGCATGGAAATCATCCAAAGAGTCTGGCCGGACGACAATCCGTTCATCCACGACCGCCATCAGATCCTCAAAGCGGTGAAGCAGGAGCTCGGCCCGGCCGGCCGCGAGCTCAATTTCAACGCCTATGCCGACAACCGCTCGCTGTTCCGCTACGAAATGCACACCTTGCCGTCGGAAATCTCCGAATTCGATCGGCACCTCGACTCTGTTCGCCGCCTGGAACGCGGCGATCTATGTGGCGCAGGTCGAGGACGACCGGCTCGCCGAAGTGGTGGCCGACGGCCGCTATATCGACGCCACCCGTTCGGTCTTACGCGAGCGCGGCGGCTTGTGGTTCTTCGACGAATCTTACGTGATCTCGCGGCGGCGCGCCTGAGCCGCCGGCATGGCCGCGCTCGCACCCGTACCGACCAGTGCGCTTGCCGCGGCGGCGGCGCGCATTGTCTCCGTCATGGCCGGATTTTCCATGGAGGCGACGCGCCCGAGCGACGCCGACATTGCCGCACTTGCCGTGCTCGACGCGCGGCACGCGCATTTATGTCAGCGCGGTGCCGGGGCGGCCGGCGGACGAAGCGATCGCCGCCGCGATCCGTCTGCGCGCGGGCGGGATTCGAGCCGGTCCCGCATGTCGCGGTGCGCCAGTTCGGCAACGTCGACGCGCTCGATGCGTTTTTGGCCCGACTGAACGGCGAGGCCGAGGTGCGGCACGTTCTCGTCGTCGCCGGCGATCACGCCGAATGCGGGCCGTTCCGGCGCGCGCTCGACGTCATCGAGGCCGGCATCCTCAAGCGGCGCGGCATCCGCTCGATCGGCGTCGCCGGCTATCCCGATGGCCATCCGCGCATCGGCACGGCGGAACTCGATCGCGCGCTGGCGGAGAAAATCGCCGCCGCCGAAGCGACCGGGCTTGCGGTCGAGATCGTCACCCAGTTCTGCTTCGACGCGCGCGCGATCCTCGACTATATCGCGCGGCTGCGCGCGTTCGGCTTCGACCATCCGTTGCGCATCGGCTTGGCCGGCCCGACCGGGCTTTCGTCGCTGCTTCGCTATGCCAGCCGCTGCGGCGTGCGCGCTTCGGCGCAGGCGCTCGCCCAACGCGCCGGCCTGGTGCGGCAGCTGTTCGCGATGGCGGTTCCCGACGATCTCGTGCGCGCCTTGGCGGATGCCGCGCCCGCCCAGATCGGTGACAATGTCAGCGCGCATTTCTTCTCGTTCGGCGGCTTGCCGGCATGCGCGCGATGGGCGCGCGCGGTCGCCGACGGCCGCATCGTGATCGACGGCGAGGCGGGATTTGCGGTCGCGCCGCAGCAGCGGGAAGGTTAGAATGGCGCCTTGAAGCTGCGGAGCCGGACATGCTGTTCGTGGTCCACGCGCTCGACAAGAAAGACATCCTGCCGACGCGGGCCAAGCACTACCGTGACCACCGCATTCATCTCGACAAATCCGCAGAGCACGGCGTCGACGTGGTGACCGCCGGCACGCTCCTCGCCGACGACGGCGAGACGCCGGTCGGCAGCATGTTCGTCATCGATGCCGAAGACCGCGCCGCCGTCGATGCCTTCACCCGCAGCGATCCCTATCATCTCAACGGCGTCTGGGAGCGCGTCTCCATCCACGGCTACAACAAGAAGCGCGGCACGCCGATTATGAGCAGACGATAGTTCCTCGCTGTCATCATCCGCGAAGGCGGATGATCCAGTAACCAATGAGGGATATTGGGTGCGCGGCGATTACTGGATGCCCCGCCGCCGCGGGGCATGACGGGTTAAGTGGTCGCCGGCTTCTCTCTTAGCCCCATGCGCTCCAGCCGGCCGATCACCTCGTCGCAAAAATACGGCAGCTCATCGAGATAATTGACGAGCGATATGGCGATGCCGGTAAGCCCGGCCTTGCCGAGATCGGCAAGTTGCGCCGCGACATGATCGGGATCGCCGACGATCGGCAGGCCGCCCATGCCTTGCGCGTATTGGCTGCGCTTGAGGAGAAATTCGGCCATCGGCACGGTCTGCGGCGAGATGTTCTTGAGCGCCAAAATGCCGTCGACCGCCGACCAGTCGGCGCGCTCGACGATGCAGTGGTGGAAATACTCCTCGGCCTCCTTCCTGGTCGGCCTGCAGGTGACGACGCCGACGGTGTAACAGCCGATGTCGCGGCCCTGGACGCGGGCGGCTTGTTTGGCGCGGCGCACCAAGCCCGCGGTCTCGTCGAGCGAGGTGCGCGAGGCCTGGAGAAAAAACGCGTCGCAATTCTTCACCGCGAAAGCCTGGCCGGTCGCCGACGCGCCGGCATTCATGATCACCGGCCGCGTGCCGCCGTAGGGTTTCGGCTTGCCGCGGATGCCTTTCATATGCAGGTATTTGCCGTCGAAGTCGAAATCCTCGCGGTCGGACCAGATTAGTTTGATGACATCGATCCATTCCTGGGCGTAGTCGTAGCGGTCCTCGTGCGCGCGCTGCTCGACGCCGAACATGTCGAACTCGCCTTCGTTCCAGCCGACCACGATGTTGAGCCCGAAGCGGCCTTCGCCGATGTGGTCGGCGGTGACCATTTCCTTCGCCGCCACCACCGGATTGAAGATCGGCGCGTGCACGGTGCCGAACACCGTGATGCGCCTGCGTCGCGGCGAGAAGCCCGGTCGCCCAGGTGATCGTCTCCAGCGTCGTGCCCTGGTAATCGGTGTCGCCGCCGTAGCCCTTCCAACGGCCGATCGGCAGCAAAAAATCGATGCCGGCGTCGTCCGCCATCACCGCGAGCTTCTTGTTGTCGGGCCAGCTGCCGGACCAGCGCTCCGGCACCAGCGTCACCGCGCGGCCGGACGAGCAATTGGCGCCGAACAGGCCGATCTGCAGCTTGTTGCGCCCGTGCATGGAGCGGCGCGAGGCAAGCGATGGCGAAGGAGCGTGCACGAGAACCTCTGAATGATCGTAGCCCGGGCTGAGCATTAGCGAAACCCGGGAGCGGCCGCGACGCATTATCCCGGATTACGTTGCACTCAATCCAGGCTACGGCGCCTACACCGAGAACGACTCGAACGGCCGGTCCGGCGTCAACTGCCGGCGCACCGCCTCGATGTCGCCCAGCACCCAAAGCGCGGTGATTTTTCCGCCGCGCGCGGTAAAGAACGCCGCGCCGCTCCAGCGGATTTCCCGGCCGGTGGCCTCGATGCCGAAGAACTTGCCGCGGTGGGTGCCGCAAAAGCTCATGCGCGCCGCGGCGCGGTCGGCGGTCGCGATCAATTCCTCGATCGTGCAGGTGAAATTTCCCAGCGCCGCATGCACCGAGCGCAGATAGACGATGAAGCCGCCGGGGCCGCGCAATTCGGGGCCAAGCGAGGCGCGAAAGCGAAAATCGGGGCTGAGAATTCTGCGCGCCTCGGCCTCGTCCGCCTTGTTCCAAACGACGTCGTAAAAGCGCTCGACGAGATCACGCGATGTCGCAGGCACTCGGTCCCCTCTTGACGCCAACGCCAGTGTAAACCGCAGCGAGGCGGGTGTCCTTTGCAATTTAGCCAAGCGTTCTTCGCAGTGGTCGCACCCGCCGAACAGGTTGACTTCGCCGCGGTAATGCCGGTGAATCAAGCTAAGGGACCCAGGGAGAAAACCAATGAGTAAAGCTTGGTGGATCGTCGCCGCGGCATTGACCTTTGCCGTGGGCGCGCCGGCGCAAGGCGCCGAACCGGTGAAGATCGGCGCCATCTACCCGTTGACCGGCAATTCGGCCAGCGCCGGCCAATCGCAAAGGGACGCCATGCACTTGGGCGTCGATATCATCAACAATGCCTATCCCGAACTGAAAAAGCTGCCGCTCGGCGCGACGGCCGGCATGCCAAATCTAGGCGGCGCCAAGATCGAGCTCGACGAGGCCGATCATCAGGGCAATCCGCAAGTCGGCCAGCAGCAGACGCTGCGCCTGATCACCCAGGACCACGTCGTCGCCATGATCGGCGCGTATCATTCCTCGGTTGCGCTGGTGGCCACCGCCGTCGCCGAGCGGCAGGGCATTCCCTTCGTCGTCTCCGATTCGGTGGCGGCCAACATCACCGCCCGCGGCTTCAAATGGACGTTCCGCGTGACGCCGATCGCGCCGGACTTCGCCAAGGCCTATGCCGAATTTCTTACCGACCTGAAGAAGGCGGGCCGGAAGATCGACACCATCGCGGTCGTCAACGAGAACACCGATTACGGCACATCGGTTGCCGCCAGCATTGTCGATGCCGCCAAGGCCACCAACATCAAGGTTGGCGCGCAGATCGCCTATAACGCCAACAGCCTGGACGTCTCCGCCCAGGTGCTCCAGCTCAAGACGCTCAATCCCGACGCGGTGATCTTCGTCAGCTACACGGCCGATACCATCCTCTATTTCAAGACCATGAAGAATCTCGACTATCTGCCGCCGATCATCATCGGCGACGATGCCGGCTTCGCCGATCCGAGCTTCATCCCGAACGTCGGCGATCTGGCGCAGGGCGCGGTCAACCGCAGCGCCTTCGATATCGGCAAACCGGGCAGCAACAGCTACATCGTCAATCAAATGTTCAAGGCCAAATACGGCCGCGACCTCGACGACACCAGCGCGCGCTGGATGCAATCGCTGTTCGTGTGCGCCGACGCCATCAACCGCGCCGGCTCGACCGACCCCGAGAAGATTCAGGCGGCGCTCAAAGCGACCGACCTCAAGGCGGATCAGCTGATGATCGGTTATAACGGCGTGAAATTCGACGATACCGGGCAGAATACGTTGGCCTCGACGTTTCTGATCCAGCTGCAGGGCAAGCAATATGTCTCGGTCTGGCCGGCGGACCGCGCCACCGGGAAGCTGGAATTGCCGATGAAGGGCTGGCGCTAGAGCATGTCCCGCAAAAGCTTGCCCTCGGACTTGATCCGTGGGTGGGAACCAGTTTTGCGAAAAGGACATGCTCAAACAATTAGATAGAGCGGGATGACGATTCGAAGAAAAGTCATCCCGCTCTAGAGTTACAGCCGGAAGCGCCGCTGCAAGGCGAGCACCGCCGCAAGGCTCAACAGCGCGGTGGCGATCATGTAATAGCTCGGCGCCAGCTTTGAGCCGGTGACGTCGATCAGCGATTGCGCGAAGAACGGCGCAAAGCCGCCGAAGATCGGCACCGCAATGTTGTAAGAAAGCGACATGCCGGAAACGCGCGTCGTGACCCGAAAGATTTTCGCCATCAGCGACGGCAGCGCGCCTGAGAAAAACGACTTTAACAGGCCGATCCAGCACACCATCGCCATCAGCACGGCAAGCGAGGCGTGGGCGTCGAGCACGACGAAGGCCGGGTAGGATGTCAGCACGAACAGGATCGCCGCGCCGGCCATGATGCGGATCTGGCCGACGCGATCGACCCACAGCCCGACCAGCGGCACGACCAGCGTCTGCAACGCGGCGGCCGCCACCGCCGCGATGAAGCCGATCGATTGCGGCAGGTGGAGCTCGCGGATGGCGTAGGTCGGCATGTAAACCAGCATGTATTGCGAGCTGGTCGAGGCCACGACCGCGCCGATCGTCAAGAGCAGGCGGTCCCATTGCTCGACGAACAGATCGCGCAACGGCGCGCGCGCTTGCCCGGCTTCGAGAAATTCCGGCGTCTCAGCCAGGCGGCTGCGGATGTAATAGCCGACCGGTCCGATCAAGAGCCCGAAAGCGAACGGAATGCGCCAGCCCCAAGACTGCAAATCGGCAGCCGGCATGGTGGTCGTCAGCAAGACGCCGAAGCCGGTGGCGATGAGCGCGGCGAGACCCTGGCTCGACCATTGCCAACTCGCGAAATAACCGGCGCGGTCGGGGCGGTGCTCGACCAGAAACGCGGTCGAGCTGGCGAATTCGCCGCCGACCGAAAAGCCCTGCAGCAGCCGCGCGGCAATGACCAGGACCGGCGCCAACAGGCCGACCGAGCCGTAGCTCGGCATGACGGTCATCAAGCCGGTGCCAATCGTCATCAACAGGATCGAGAGCGTCAGCGCGCGCTTGCGGCCGTTGCGGTCGCCATAGGCGCCGAGAAAAATCGCGCCCACCGGCCGCGCCAAAAACGCAGCGCCGAAGGTGCCGAACGTCACCAGGATCGAGACAGCTTCATCCGCCGCGGGAAAGAACACTTTGGCGATGATGACGGCGAAATAGCCGTAGACCAGGATTTCATAAAACTCCAACGCATTGCCGACCGAAGCCGCGATGATGAGCCGCGTCGCCGGTGCGGCGCCGTGCATGGTTGTCGCGGTGGCCGTGGTCTCGCTCATCGTCGCTCCCGATGTTGCCGGCAAGATCGTCGTGGGCCGGCCGAGCGTAGCTGCCGCGGTTGGCGGAGTAAACGGACCCGGTCGTCATCGGTGCAGCCCAAGGCCGGGATGGTGCACCACAAGCATCGAGGTCGATCGGATCAGACCGCGCCGAGCGTGCCAAGAACGTTGGCGCGTTCGAGCGTCGCGCGTAATGCCTGATCGGACACGTGGGTGTAGATTTCGGTCGTCGCGATGCTGGAATGGCCCAACAGCCGCTGCACGAAGCGGATGTCGACGCCCGTTTCGATGAGCAGTGTCGCCGCGGTGTGCCGCAGCATGTGCGGGGTGACGCGACGTTGCAGGCCGGCCTCCTTCGCCAGCCGCCGCAGCTTCGAGCGCACGGACTGCGGCCGCAGCGGCGCGCCGTGGCGGTTGACGAATAGCGCGCCGGTGCTCAGCTGGGATTTTCGGCGCTGCTGAATTAAGCGGTGTAGATCACCGCGCAAGCTCGGGTCGGTGATATAGGCGACGCGCTCCCGCGCGCCTTTGCCGTGAATGCGAACGACGGCGCAATCGGGCGACAGATCGTCGATGCCGAGCTTGCACAGTTCGCCGACGCGCATGCCGGTGCCGACCATAAGACGGACGATGATCACAAAGACCCAATCGCTCTCGCCGGCCCCCGCCAAAGCGGCGCTCCGAAACGACAGCAGGAATGCCGCCTCGCTGCGCGACAGCGTGCGCGGCAGGCGTTTGCGGCGGGGAAGGAGCGGATGCCAATTCGTGAACGGGTCCGGACATTGGTCTTTTTGAACCGCGCGCCGAAAAAACGCCCGCAAGCAGGCAAACCGCCGGCGCACCGTTGCAACCGTCAGTTTGCGCGTACCGACCATGTCTTCGAGGTAATTCTTGAGCATCGCCGAATTCACATCGCCGAGCGCGACATCGGCTTTGAGCCACTTTCGAAAATCCCTCAGATCGGCCGAATAGGCGGCAACCGTATGCGCCGAGAGCTGCCGCTCCAGGCTGCAAAAACGCAAGAATTCATCGACCGCGACGCAAAACTGCATTTCGCTCTCCTGTTATCGGAGACCGGAGTGTGCGGCGGCAGGAGTGCGGGCGCTATAGGCGCGGTGGATACAACTTTAGATGATGACCATGTGCGAATTACAACAGATCATCATTTCTGGCCGTGGAACGCAGATAACTCGGGATTATGATTACCTCGCGCACACTCGAGCACTCGCTGCAGGCTATCAGGAGCCAAGTTTGGGCAATCGTATACGCATATGATGCACCAAAGAATCCTCGCTCGCTTTGGTACGATAGATGGCGGTACGACGTCATTAACGACTATGTTGAAGCTGTAACCTTCTTAGGAGCCGAACCATTTATCGTTGACGTTGATAGCTTTCTAATTTGTCCGAAGCTTACATCAAATGAAATCGACTTCGTCATCAACCTCAATTCAGGCGCGACACCAATATCCAATCTCGGTGCAGTACCGAGTGTTGCTGAGTGGCATTGCGTTCCTTGCTTTCCTAACTCGGCTGACGTCGTTCTGTCGGGGGAACGCAAAGATATCTGTAAGGCCTTCTTCTCGTCGTGGTTCAACGTACCTCGCGACATCGGCATCGATGAAGCCAAGGCCGGTCGAATCCAATTCATTGTGAAGCCGAAGACAATGGGCAATAGTCAGAAGGTTACAAATGTCCTCATGCGTGACCAACTGCAAACGCGACGCGCTCGGGCTCAATTTCTTCGCAACACCCTCATTGAGGAGTTTATTGAAGGGTATGAGGTAACCGTCCCGGTACTTTTCGACTCAGCTTTAGCCGATTACACCGTACTGCCTCCCATCTTATATTTGCCGAACGTACCGGATCCGACGAAATGGTTCCTTTCATATAAAATAAAAATGGATCGAAAAGACAGACCGGAGCGCCGAATATCTAGTCTATCTCGTGACGCTATTAAAGCTCTGGTGTCGTCCAGTCGAGCGTTTAATTTTCAGACATTAGCGCGATTTGACTTTCGATGGCGAACCAAAAATGCCAATGCCGATGAAATAAAGCTTCAAGATTTGTGGTTTTTGGAAATCAATTGCTTGCCCACGCTCCGCGCAGACGTTAATTTTTTGAAGTCAGTTAAGCACTATATCGGCAACCGTGCAGACCCGCTTAGCCAGCACGTCTGTCAGGCCAGAACACCCGATATCGCTGCCCTGGCCTATGTCTTGCTCCAATCTCATATGAACGCGTTTAAGACCAAATGAAAAAGTACGGAATTGTCATTCCATAACGTTCAAAGAATCTACCAAACATTCCACCTATTTGGGGCCTGATTTGTCCACTGTTGTCACAGAGTCCGAGCCTCACCGCCATTAGGCGATTCTCCGAATAGACGTCTCGTACATCGAGATCGCGCCGCAGGTTAATTTGTGGCTCGACATCGCGGCGTAGCTGGTCGAAGTCGACTGGTCGCTCTTCAAAAAGAGTTAAAAGGTTTAAGAACAAATTTGTGATGTGCCATTGATTAGTCAGGGCTACGTGAGAACGTACAAAATTCGCGAGCGCCAGAGCTTCTTCTATGCGAGCATGCCCATTTTCAAGACGACCACAAGTCATTTTGCCCAACGTAGCGCAGGCAACGACTAGGGGGCGTGCGTTGGATAGGCTGATTGATTCAAAAATGCTCTTCGCCCGCTCCAGACGTCCAGCAAATAGGTGCTCCACGCCTCCATTATATAAAATATCTCCGCGCCGATGAATAACAGGCGTTTCTTCGTCTATCCGAGTGATCAACTCCTTAAATCCGCCGGAGGGATCGCTGTCAACTGAGAAACGAGAGACCAACCTGTTATTCGCACAATAGGTCGCTAGATCAGCGCAATCGTTTCGGCGGAATGCTTTTTCAGCGCGACTCAACATATGTGCTTCGAGCGCTGGATGCACATCAAGAAAATGCGCGAAACGTAGGCACATGGCGACGCCAAGCTCATGGCCTAGTGTTGAGGAAATTGCGAGTGCCTCGTTTAAATATGCTGGCTTCTCGGAGCAATACGTCTTCTGAAGAAGAGCCAGCGAACGCATGAGAAGGTATGGTTCTGTGTCTTTCTGAATTCCGATGTCTGTAATTTGGTCGAGATCATGTAAGAGTTTGTCCACTTCGGGTTCGACCTCATGTCGCTCCGCCGTGACCAGGCGAGCTCTGAGATATAATAGGCGAATAGCAATCTCAGCAATTGTGTGCGAATCATTCGAGCTATGCAAAAGGTGCTTTAGATCTGTTCTCGCGACTGCCTCAAAGCACCGTTTATCGTAAAGCGTGGTAAAATCATCGATGGTTGACGGGGCGGCACGAGGAATAACCAAGTTGCCCCGATGACCCTCGTTAAGCCACGAGACTGTTATACCGGAGCTGATATACCGCAGCCTATGCTCGATCGCCGAATTATGTGGATTGGGAACTATTATTATTTGTGGTTGGGTCGTCGGCGCGGTGCTGCAAAAAATATTGAGAAAATCGCTTAAGTTGCCGTCGGTTATATTATCTTCCCTCAGTACGATGTACTTCGATGTGTCGATACTTTTTATGTCAACCGGATGTTCGTTGGCCAGCTTTGTTAGATCGATCTTTATAAATGCAAGATTTATGTTTGTCGTCTTGATGAAAACGTCCAACAACCTTTTAGCGGCGCCTGGATTCTTTAATTTCGATTTACGCCGAAAAATTCCAATTAGATCAGATAGCTGTGCGTCATCGTTTATGAAAGTGACATCGTCTCTGTATTCATCCTCCTCGGCATGCGGTGTGAAGACGTAATGTTCGTAGGCGAGATATATGTGATTTGTACGTCTTAGGTGTTTTGGCAGTATGCGCTGAAGGTGATCCATGCGTCACCAAGTTTCGATAATCCCGAGTTATCAATCTAAAGCGCATTAAACGCGGTTCACGATGATGGAGTTTACCAATTTTTCAACTCAAGGTAAGGCCTCTTGGAGCCAACAGTCAGGCCACAGCACTCGGGTGATAGCGGATTGACCCATTGCTCGCGCTGGCGTTCGGGAGGCATGAGACCTAAATGCCCGCTCCCGACCTCTTCTCCCCCTTCCGCCTCGGCCCGCTGACCTTGCCCAACCGCGCGGTGATGGCGCCGATGACGCGCAACCGCGCCGGGCCGGGCAACGCGCCGACTGCGCTCAACGCCGCCTATTATGCGCAGCGCGCCGGCGCAGGGCTGATCGTGGCCGAGGCCAGCCAGGTGTCGCCGCAGGGCGTCGGCTATCCGGGCACGCCCGGCATCCACAGCGCCGAACAGGTCGCCGGCTGGCAGCTTGTGACGCAAGCCGTGCACCGCGCCGGCGGGCGGATTTTCTTGCAGCTCTGGCATGTCGGGCGCATTTCGCATCCGTCATTGCAGCCCGGCGGCGCGCGCCCGGTGGCGCCGTCGGCGGTCGCGCCGGCGGGGGAGGCCTGGACGCTCGACGGCATGAAGCCATATGTCGCGCCGCGCGCGCTCGAAACCGCGGAAATTCCCGGCATCGTCGAACAGTTCCGGCGCGGCGCGGGAAATGCCAAGACGGCCGGCTTCGACGGCGTCGAAGTGCATGCCGCGCACGGCTACCTGCTCGATCAGTTTTTGCGCGACAAGACCAACCGGCGCGGCGACCGTTACGGCGGCAGCGCGCAAAACCGCGCGCGCCTGCTCATCGAAGTGATGGAAGCGGTGGCGGGCGTTTGGGGCACCGCCCGCGTTGGCGTGCATCTGTCGCCGACCAATCTTGCTTTCAACGACATCGCCGACAGCGATCCGCCGGCGACTTTCTCGACCGCGGTCCGCGAGCTCGACCGCCTCGGCCTTGGCTATCTTCACCTGGTCGAGCCGGGCCCGGCCCAGCCGGCCGCACCGGCCCCCACCCTACCCTCCCCCGCATGCGGGGGAGGGATGGGAGGGGGACGGCTCGATGCGGCGTTCTTCCGGCCGCTGTGGCGCGGCGCGCTCATCGCCAACAAGGGCTACGATCTCGAGCGCGCCAATGCCGCGATCAGCGCCGGCGCCGCCGATCTCGTCTCGTTCGCGACGCTCTACCTCGCCAATCCCGACCTGCCCGAGCGCTTGCGCCGCGGCGGCCCGTTCAACGCGGCGGATCGCAAGACGTTCTATGGCGGCGCGGCGGCCGGCTATACCGATTATCCCGCGCTTGGCGCCTGAGGGCTTGTCATTCCGGGGCCGAGCGAAGCGAGGAGCCCGGAACGACGAAAATACAATATATATATCAATACTTTGCCTAGAAAGCGCCATCCTGTGACGCCGGTCACTTCAAGCCGCGAAGGCGGGGCTTAGGTTGCGATCATGGTTAATGGAAAGTTAACGGGGAGCATTTCGATGACCGCCGCCCTGAAATATTTGAGCCGAATGACCGACCGGATTTTCGCCGCGCAGATGGAGCGCGCCGCGCACAACATCAGCGCCCACGAACTCTTTCACCGGCGCCTCGGCTGACGCCGAAAAATCCTATGCTGTCATCATCCGCGAATGCGGATGATCCAGTAGAACTCCGATCCAATCGATGATAGTTACGACATCGAAGTCGCGCATCGAGATTACTGGATGCTCCGCTTTCGCGGAGCATGACAAAAAGCCTTTCAAGCTCCGAGCTTCTCCGCCAGTTCTTCGAGACTCTTCGACCGCGAAATCGACCGGCACGGTGGGCGCCAGCTCGCCGCGGCCGGCGCCGTGCTCGTTCGGCCGCGCCACGTGCGCGGTGCGCAGGCCGAGCGCCGCGGCGGCCGCAAGATCTTTGGAATGCGCGGCCACCATCATGCAGGCATCCGGCGCAAGGTCGAAGGCTTCGGCGGACGCGAGATAGACCCGCGGCTTCGGCTTATAGTCGCCGGCGATCTCGGCGCCGAGAACGGCATCCCACGGAAAATTATTGCGCCGCGCCAGATCGACCATCAGCGAAATATTGCCGTTCGATACCGGCGCCAATAGATATTTGCGCTTGAGCCGGACCAAGCCGCGCGGCACGTCGGGCCAGGCATCGAGCCGGTGCCACGCCAAATTGAGATTGCGCATCCCATCTTCGCCGAGCGCGCCGACGCCGAAGCGCTTGAGCGTGATTTCGAGGTTGCGCCGGTGCAGCACGTCGAGCTTGCAGAACGCCATACGGCCGGCGCGGACCTCCTCCAAGGCGCCCTGATATTCGCCGCGCCAAGCGTCGGCGAAGGCCGGCCAGTCGAGCGCATAGCCGCGCGGCCCGAGCATCGCCTCGGCCTCGCGCGCGATCGCCGTGCGCCAGTCGACCAGCGTGCCGAACACGTCGAAGAACAGCGCTTTCACCGCAACGGCCATGCAATAGTCCTAGCGCATTCGCCGATGAGATGCCAAAAGGGCCGGCCACGATAACATCAGGAATTGAGAATGTCGGAACTGGAACGGTGGGAGACGCGGTTTCGCGCGCCCGGCTACGCCTTCGGCAAGGAGCCGAACGCTTTTCTCAAATCTCAGGCGCACCGGCTGCGCGGCGGCGGCACGGCGCTGTCGGTCGCCGACGGCGAAGGCCGCAACGGCGTTTGGCTCGCCGAGCAGGGTTTTGACGTGCTCGCCATCGATTTCTCGCCGACGGCATTGGCAAAGGCCCGGGCGCTTGCCGCCGAACGCGGCGTGCGGCTGCGCACCGAATTGGCCGACGTCACCGGCTGGCGCTGGCCGGCAAACGCCTTCGACGTGGTCGCGGCGATCTTCACACAGTTTGTCAGTCCCACCGAGCGGCCCGGGTTTTTCGAAAACCTCAAACGCGCGCTCAAAGCCGGCGGTCTCCTCCTCATCCAGGGCTACCGCCCGGAACAGCTCGCTTACAAAACCGGCGGGCCGTCCGACGTCGCGCGCCTGTACACGCGCGCGCTCTTGCAAGACGCCTTCGGCGACATGGCCGAGCTCGAAATCCGCGAACATGACGGCGAGATCAGCGAAGGCGTCGCCCATGTCGGCATGTCGGCGCTGATCGATCTTGTCGCCAGGAAATAGGAAAAATCGCCATGGCGGACGATCTTTCAGAGCTATTTCACGAACTGATCGTGGCGACGCGCATTCTCGCCAATCAAAAAGTGCTGGACGCGTTCGGCCATGTCAGCGTGCGCCATCCGCGCGACCCCGGGCGCTATTTCATCCCGCGCCACCGCGCGCCGGAATTGGCGGAAGTAGCTGACATTATCGAAATGAATCTGAATTCCGAGCCGGTGCGGCCGACCGAATTTCGCCTCTACAGCGAGCGCGTCATCCACGGCGAAATCTACAAGGCGCGGCCGGAGGTCAATGCGGTCTGCCATCATCATTCGCATGCGGTTTTGCCGTTCTGCATTTCCGGGCGCGCGTTGGTGCCGGTGTTCCATTTGCCCGCCGTGATCGGCCGCGTGCCGTTCTGGGACCAGCGCGACGAATTCGGCGACACCAATATGCTGGTGGTCAAACCGCAAGAAGGCGCCTCGCTCGCCCGCGCGCTCGGACCAAACTGGATGGTGCTGATGCGCCGGCACGGTGCCACCGTCGCCGGCATGAGTTTGCGCGAGCTGACGTTCCGCACCGTGTTCGGCTGCGAAAACGCCGCGCTGCAGAGCCAGGCCATGGCGCACGGCCACCTCGACCAGCTGTCGCCGGGCGAGGTGGCGCTGTCGGCAGCGCACAGCCTGCGCCCGCCCTCGCTCGGCCGCGCCTGGGATTATTGGGTGCGCCAGGTCGAGAAAGCGGGCCTGATGCCGGCCAGGGCCGGCGCCAAGGTAAAAGCGGCAAAGACGCGCAAGGCCAAGAAACGCCGGTAACTGGGGCGCGGACTCATGAACTCGCAGGGAGTATCTGCTTTTGGGGGGATTGTGCTGCAAAACTACTGTTGATTGGGCGCCGTCCACCCGTGACCCAAAGCAACCCCCAGGCTCGAAGAAAAGCACGAAATCATGCTATTCTTTCCAAGGCCGATCCAATTTACATTGGGCTGTCATCCGATCTGCTGTTGCCGGCCCCCGGTCGCTCGGCCAAGTCCGAGCCCCCGCAGCGGCCGCCGAACATTGCATCGGAAACGCACTCATTACTGGAGCCAAATCGCATGAGCATCTCAGAAGATTTATTGAAGAAGGAGGATCTCCGTTCTCATCTTTTTCGAGAGACTTGGCATAACTTAATTCCTGCGGTCTTTCGGGATGTGCCGACCTATTACGATAGAGGCAATGCGGTCGCGTCGCTCGGAAATTGTTCCCGATGGAGCAATACGTTTGCTATGGCAATTCGTCGCCATCTGCCGCACGGAGCGTGCATGCTCGATGTGTGTTCGGGCACGCATGATATCCCGCTTAGACTTTTTGCTGCTGATCCGACGCTTCGGGTTCATGCTGTGGACAGAAGCGAGCATATGACAGCCGAGGGTCAGCGCCGCGCTCGCAAGCGCAATCTTATGATCTATGCGGGCATCTGTGACGCCCATTCGCTGCCATTTGCTGACAATTTTTTCGATGTCGTCACGCTACAATTCGCTTCACGCCATCTTGAGATTATTAGGGCGTTTAAAGAGATCTATCGGGTTCTCAAGCCCGGTGGCATATTCTGTCATAACGATATGCTTCGGCCGGCATCAAAGGTAGTTGAAATACCATATTTGGTCTATTTGCGTTTCTCGGTGTGGTTCACGGCAATGCTTTTCGGGAGTTCCGCCGAGAGTAAGAAGTGTGTTGGATATTTCGCGGACTCAATACGACACTTCTATACGCCACGCGAATTGGAAGTGCTTCTCGGCGAGATTGGTTTCACTAGCATTGAAAGCTGTGATTTTCTCACCGGCGTTCTCACCTACCACATCTTGCGTAAACCGAACATTTAAGCGCGGTCGCAATGTTTGGTTATGGCCCGATATGCGCGCGCGGCACCGAAATGTCGCCTCGAAAGGCGCGGGTGGTGAGCCGGTTGCACGCGATATCCATCGGCGCCTCGTAGCGCTCGACAGTCGGATGAAAGCCCGTTATCGCTTCGCGCATCGCCCGCTCCGTTGCCGCTCCGTTGCCGATGAGAGGATAATCACGCGCCGCAAGAGGAAACCATGCCCAAAAACTTGCAATCGCCCCGCCTGCCCGCGCTGTCCGAGGAGAGCTTTACCGCCGCGCAGCGGGCGCTGGCGGAATCCATCAGATCCGGCCCGCGCGGCCAATTCAAGCTGGCGGGTCCGTTCGCGGTCTATCTGCATTCGCCGGCCTTCGGCGAACTCGCGCAAAAACTCGGCGGGCACTTGCGCTTTCACACCAGCGTGCCGCCGCGGCTGGCGGAATTCGCGACCCTCGTCACCGCCGCGCATTGGAAGGCGCAATACGAATGGGCGATGCACGTGCCGATGGCGGAAAAGCAAGGCGTCAAGCCCCAAACAATCCGCGACATCCAGGCCGGGCGGGCGCCGAAATCGGCGCCGCGCGACGAGATGGCGATCTACGCTTTTGCCAAGGAACTCTATGGCAAACGCCGCGTCGGCAATGCCAATTTCAATCGGGTGCGCAAGCTGCTCGGCGACGCCGGCACCGTCGAACTGGTGGGCCTGCTCGGCTACTACGCTTTGGTGTCGATGACGCTCAACACCTTCCGCATGCCGCTGCCGGAGGGGATTAAGGCGGGGTTCAAAGAGCCGTAGCGCGGGCGCGCTTAAGCGACCCGGCCGACCGATTTCGTGGCGGGCTGAGCGCGCTCCGGAGCGGCGGGCGCGCGCGGCTTGTTCATGCGCTGGCGCAAGAGCTCGAGAAAGCGGTCCTTGGGCATCGGCGGGGCGATGAGCACGCCTTGGCCGAAATCGCAACCCATCACCATCAAGGCCTGCAGGTCCGCCTGGCTCTCGATGCCTTCGGCGACCGCGGCGCTGCCGAAGCGGTGCGCGAGGTCGATCGCGGTCTGGCAGATCGCGGCGTTGGTGGCGTCGGTGGCGCAGTCGCGCACAAAGGAGCGGTCGATCTTCAGTTCCGCGAACGGCAAGTTGCGCAGGCTGGAGAACGACGAATAGCCGGCGCCGAAATCGTCAATCGCGATACTGACGCCGCTGCCGCGTAATTGCGCCGCGATCTCGTTGGCAAGCGCAATATCGCGCACGATCTGGTCCTCGGTGACTTCGAGAATGAGCCCGGGCCAATGGGCGGATTTCGGACGGTACTCGGCGACCAGCGCCGCGATCGGCATCCGCACCAGCACGCCGACCGGCACGTTGATGGCGAGATGCAGGTTGAAACCCGCCTCGTCGAACATCGTCCAATCGCACAATGTCGCGAGCAGCGCATGCTGGGCCAGTTCGGCGATGCTCTCCTCGTCGACGTCAGGCAGGAAGCTGCCGGGCAACAGCACGCCGAGCTGCGGATGGTGGATGCGCGCCAGCGCCTCGGCGCCGGCAAGGCATTTGCGCTTGAGATCGATCTTGGGCTGGTACCAGATTTCGAACCAATTGTTGCGCAACGCATCGGTGATCGCGATGCGCGGCCGCTCGCCGGCAGTCATGGAATTGATAAGCGCGCGGCGCTCGTCCTCGGCCATATGCTCGATCGGCCCGGACCAGCTGCGCACGTCGTTGGAGTCGGATTCGCTCATGCTCATGGACTGCGGTTGGCGTCATGATCGTATACGCCAGCCTGTCTTAACCAATCGTAAGGTGAAGGATTTGTTTACCGGATGCGGCCGGCGGAGCCGTAGCTGGCGCCGCCGGCCCGCACCGTGGCTCACTGCTTGTTCATTTGCATGCCGCCGGAGCCCTGCATCATCATCGTGCCGCCGCCCGCGGCAACGCCGGGCGCCGGGGCCCCGATCGCCGCAATCGGGTAGTCCACGTCCACCGTGCCGGCGTGCTCGAATTTCAGCGTCGCCTTGACCGTCTGGCCCTGTTGGAGCGGATGCTTGAGGTCGACAAACATGACGTGGAAGCCGCCCGGCGCAAGCGTGACGGTTTCGCCCGGCTTGATTTCCAACCCGCCCGCGACGGGGCGCATTTTCATCACGCCGCCTTCCATGGTCATGCTGTGGATCTGGCATTGCGCGCTGGCATCGTCCGACACGCAGCTGAGCCGGTCCGGCGCCGTGCCTTTATTGGTGATCGTCATATAGCCGGCACCCGCGGCCGCGCCCTTCGGCGTCGCCCGCGCCCAGGGTTGCGAAATATGCATCGAGCCGACGTCGTAGTCGGCGGCCTGAGCGGGGACGCTTGCTAGTTGCGCCAATAGCGGCGCCGTGAGCACCGCGGAGACCGCGGCGAGGCCACGCCAGATGGACTTTAAGGCGGAATCGTTCATGAGCTGCTCCAAATGCCTGCCCGCCGGGCACAGAATGAATGCCGCCGCTGACGGGCTATCATCCAAGGCGCGAATCTCAGGCCAATTAGGGGCCTGCTGGAACGCCAAAAAACGACCCGGGCCGGGCCGGATTTATCCAGAACGCCTGTATGTATTCGGCTCTTAGAAATTTAGCCGTAGGAGCGTATTCTAGCGCCATGAACCGTGGTTCGCAGGTGGCCCGTAACCGGCCAGACCCCGCCGCCGAGTTCGGGAACGTGCTGCACTTCCGGCGCCGCTCGAAGCAGCCGCCGCTGCCGCTTTCGGCAGCCGGGCTGGGCGATTCGCCGGCCGAGCCATCCGACGATCTTGCCGCCTACGAACAAGACCAAGACGAAGTGGTCGACTATCGGCAACGTATGCTGATGAATGTCATCGCGCTCGTGATCGTGACGCTTCTGCTCGGCGCCGGCGTCTGGATCGCCGATACCATCGCCGATTTGCAAAGAGATCAGGATTGCGTGATGCAGGGGCGCGTCAATTGCGTGCCGGTCGAGCTACCTGCACCGAAGCAGCAATAATTATTGCGGCAGACTGTCGGCGCGCGCGCGGGTTTTCTCCGGAAGCGCAATGATTGGCGTGCCGCCGTCAGCCAACGGCTTCGTCGCATCCGTCGCATGCATCGCGCCATCGCCGGTCTTGGCTGGGGTCGCGGGCGCGGCCGCCGCGGCGGCGTCGCTGGAAGGCGCCGCGGTCGCACCGTCTTGCGTGGCGCTCGGCACCGACGCGCTGACCGGTGTCGGCTTAGGTGTGTTTGGCGCCGCCAGGGTCGGCGCCGTCATGCGGCGTGCCCCGACGAGGGCCAGAACTTCGGCAATCACCCGCCCATGTAGCCGCGGCGATTTATCGATATTGAGGTGATCAATGTTCGAATCGGCCCTGAGATCGACATTGATGAGCGAGCCGTGGAAGCCGGGTCCGCGGCTCATGTAATAATGCTTGGTCAAGTTGAGCACGCGGGCGACATTTGCCGACGCGGCAAAGGATTCTGTGCCGTCGAAGGGGACGACGAGCGCCACCGGGACACCTTTCCGGCCCAGATAGTCGGCCATCTCCATGACCGCGTCGGCGCCCAGCGAATGACCTATGAGGATGATCGGTCCTTCCGTACCGGCCCGGTACTTTGCCGCGGCCGCGTTGGCGAGACTCTGCCAGTCGGCATGGTTGTCCACCGTCGCGTACACGCCGCGCCGATTGAGCTCGTCGCTGAGCGTATCCATGCCGAGCGAAAAAATATTCAACAGTCCGCGCAGCAGGTAAACGTGCGCACGCGGCTGCGCCATGCCCGGACCCGTTCCGCACGCCAATATCAGGCCTGCCGTCAGCATAGTAATCGCGGTAAAACGCCACCAACCTGTCATGGCCTCCTCATCACCTGCCGCATCTCACTCGATCCCGGGAAATTCCGGCTTTTTTGCATCCTAAACCATCCACTGCCACATTCAGCGGCCGAAATCCCCCGTGATTCCTCACGGCGTGGCAAACCGATGTAGAACTGTAGCAAAAATGCAACGTGACCTCTCTTGTCAATATAACCATGGGACGACGCGAGCGGTCCGACGCATATAGGTCCGGTATTCCTCGCCGAAGGCGGCGATCATCATCTCCTCTTCCCGCCGCACCCGGCCAAAAAACAGAATGCTAAAGCCGACCAGGCCGGCAGGCCCGGCGATCCAGTTGGGCAGTAGCAAAACCTGGGCTAGCGCCATCAGCCAGAAGCCCGCGTACATCGGGTGCCGAACCATGGCGTAGATGCCTGTTGTGACGAGCGTGTGGCGCTCGCGCAGGTCGAGACTAACCGACCAATTACGGCCAAGATCCCGGTGAGTGCGCTGGATCAGCCACAGACAGGCCAGATCGACGGCGATACCGAGGTAGCTCAGTACCGGGATGACGGGGTAGTCGGCAAATCGCGGGACATCGGTCGCCAGATAGACGCAGGGCACGATGCCGAGTCCGGTCAGCGACGCACCGAGCAAGGCGAATTCGCGCGCGCCGCGCGCCGAGTAGCGCACCGGCGTCTGGCGCGCGTGCCGGTTCGGTCGCAGCCGCAACAGGACCCACGCGATCCCGAATCCGAGCCAAATGATTTTCGCAATCGTCGCCGTCACGGTCTCAAGGCTCCGTCGCGCTTGCCGGCAAAGCCGCTGCGCCGGCGCCCCGCGCCGCATCGATCAACGCGCCGTCGGCGGCAAACGCCGCAACCGCCCGATCCGGGTCGTCGACCCGGGCGGCGAGCGTCAGCGGCCCGCCGCACAGCATGTAATAGTCATAAGGGTAGCGCCGTTCGTTGCCCATCACCGGCTGGCGGTGGATGCGCAGGAAATTGAGGTGGAAGCGCCGGTAGGTGTGCTCCTCAACCATCATCCGGATGCTGATGATTTTCACGATGGGCTTGCCGGTCGCCGGCATGCCCAGCGCGACGACCGGATCGACCTTGTAGACATTGATGATATCGACTTGCGCCGTATACTCGACCCAGTAAACCGAAGGCGCATTCGCCACCCTGCCGACGGCCTCGCGCAGCCAGCCGGCTGCCGGATGCAGCGCCACTTTCAGGAGCGATGAGCCGGTCGAAACCAGATGCAGCGGTTTGCCGCGGGCCCCCAGTTGCGGATCGAGTTGCAAAGCACGGTCGACGACGGCGAGCGACAGCGGCGCACCAAGACTGTGGCCGTGGACAACGATCTCGTCGGCGTCGGTCTCGCAGGCAAGGCGCACAAGTTCGCGGGCGAGACGGTCGAGCCGCGCTTCGAGCCGCGGCCGCGCGCGGTGAATGAAGTCGCGCGCAAAATACCAATCGTCGAGGGCGTAGCCGATCTGGACGGTCCGGCCGAACGTCCAGCGAAGAATCGTGAAAATCGCGAGCCACAGCGCCGGCGCCAGCACCATGTGGAACGGCAGGCCAACGTGGATCACGGCATATCGCGTCACCGCAATCGACAGCCAAGTCATGCCGAGGATGAAGACCAGCGGATAAAGAGAAAACCCGCCGTAACGCCAGGCGACGTTGAAATAGCGCACGACCGTGGCGGTCAGCACGAACTCCATCAATGCGGCCATGCCGAGCGGAAACCGCCACCAATCGCTGCCGGCCATGTCGGCTGCGACGAAATCATCCCAGCGGAAATAGTGAAAATCCGTGGTGACGCGCCAGTTCGGTCCGAAGGTCTCCACCGTCCAGCTTGCCACCGACCTATCTTCCGAAATCATTGGCCGCGAAACATTGCCTTGGACGTTCCAGGCCTTGTGGAACCGCGCCATTTCGCGGACAAAACGGTAATGCTGGCGGTCCGGCCCGACCGGCTCGTAGCCCATCATCTGCACGAAACAACGCTTGCGCACGAGCGCCTTTGGCATTGCAAACTCCCGGCGGGCCTCTCGCCGGGTTCCTTAGGTAATATGGCTTGACCGATCAAGCGGGGCGGGGTGCGGGGTGTGTCCCGGGCAGTCGTGATAAGCTCTTGGCGTTGCGCCCAAATCTCGCCGCCGCCAGCGCGATTTCAGCCGCAGCGTCCGCCGTTGAACTTGACCCCATCCTTCGCTATACGGGGCGTTCACATTGAGGGGCCCGTAGCGATCCGGGCTTGTTCGCGCCGGGCTGGGCCGGCGTTTCTTTCGCCACGGACCAAATCTTCCGCCACGGACCAAAGAGCACGCCCGATGTCCACCACGTTCGATAAAGTGGCTGAAATCATTGCGGAAACTTGCGACATCCCGCGTGAAAATATCAAGCCGGAAAGCCACGCCATCAACGATCTTGAAATCGACAGTCTCGATTTCCTCGACATTGCTTTCGCCATCGACAAGGCATTCGGCATAAAACTTCCGCTCGAGCAATGGACCCAGGAAGTCAATGACGGCAAGGCGACGACCGACCAGTATTTCGTACTGAAGAACCTGTGCGAGCGGATCGACGAGCTGATCGCTGCCAAGGGCGCCTGAGGCGCCGCACATGCGCCTTGAATATTTTCAGATGATCGACCGCTTCGTCGACGTCGATGTCGGCGAGCGCGTGGCGCGATCGATCTGCACCGTGCCGAAACAGAGCACAGTGTTCGAGGGGCACTTTCCCGGCTATCCGCTGATGCCCGGCGTGCTCTTGATCGAATGCATGGCGCAGACGACGGGGTGGCTGATAAGTGCGCTTACCGGTTTCACCGGTCTGCCGGCGCTCGCCAGCATCAAGGAGGGCAAAATCCGCGCCGCGGTATTTCCCGGCGACGAGCTTGAGATCGAAGGCAGGGTCGTGCACGAAGGCTCCGGCTATGCGGTCGGCGAGGCCAAGGGGTGGTGCAAGGGCACGATCGTCTGCGATGCCACGCTGACTTATCGCATCGTTCCCTATCCGAGCCCGGAGCTGCGCGCCGGCTTGTGGGAATGGGCGGAGCGGATCAACTTCCCGGCAAAGGAGTTCGCGAAGTGACCGAACGCCGTGAGGTGTGGATCACCGGCGTCGGTCTTCTCACCTGTCTGGGCGAGGGGCTGGAGACAGCCTGGGCTCATCTCGAGCGCGGCGATCCGCCGGCCTACGACGACAAGAGCTTTGCACCTTACATCGTGCACCAGCTCCCGCCGATGAGCTTCGACAAGCAAATCCCGAAAAAGAGCGACCAGCGTCAGATGGAGACCTGGCAACGCGTCGGCGTCTATTCGGCGGGCATGGCGCTGACCGACGCCGGCATCGTCGGCAATGCCGAACTGCTCGACCGCACCGACATGATCATCGCCGCCGGCGGCGGCGAGCGCGATATCGCCGTCGACACCGCGATCCTGGCCGGCTTGCGCAAGGTCAATGCGCCGGGCGCGTTTCTCAATGAGCGGCTGATGAGCGACCTGCGCCCGACCCTCTTTCTGGCGCAACTGCCGAACCTGCTCGCCGGAAACATTTCCCTGGTGCACGGCGTGGTCGGCTCGTCCCGTACCTTCATGGGCGAGGAGGCGGCCGGCGTGGACGCGGTGCGGGTGGCGCAGGCGCGCATTGCGGCAGGCCAAAGCGAGCTCACGCTGGTGGGCGGCGCCTATCACGGCACGCGCTGGGACGTGCTCCTTGCTTTCGAGCTCGGCGGCGTCGCCTTGAAGGATAAATTCGCCCCGGTCTGGGACCGCGGCCCCGAGGGGGGTATCGCTTTTGCGACCATGGGCGCTTTCCTGATGCTCGAAAGCCGCGAGCACGCCATCGCACGTGGGGCGCGGCCCAAGGCGCGCATTTCGCCGATCCTGTCGGACCGCAATTCGCGCCAGGGCGGCGAAGCGGAGGCTTCGCTGCGCCGGCAATGGGAGGCGATCGCCCCGCAGGTCGATCGCGCCCATGCCGTCGTCATTTCCGGCGCCGCCGGCTTCGAACCGGCAACTTCGGCCGAACGCCGCTTTCTTGCCGATATTGGTCTTCCAGCAAGGGCCACCGGTACGTATATCGGGCATGGGGTCGATACGCAGTTCATGGCCAATCTGGGCATCGGCTGCGCCGTGATCGAGCATCGCAAGCTGTTCGCCCCTGCCGGGAGTGGCGACATCGGCGAATCCCCGGCAGACCTGTCCCAGGTCGTCGTCACCAGCGTCGGCAACTGGCGCGGCGAAGGGCTGGCGTTGCTCGAACGGGTGAATTGAGGGAGTTGGAGCATGGCAGCGGCATCGTCTCGTCCCACCGCCAGCGCGCATCGCGATAAAGCGGGGCGGCCGATCATCGCCGTCACCGGCATGGGCGTGGTGACTTCGCTCGGCGTCGGCAAGACCGACAATTGGGCGAAGCTGTCGGCCGGCAAATCCGGCATTCGGCGCATTTCGCGTTTTCCGCTCAATTCCTTACGGACCACCATCGCCGGCACGGTCGACGACGTTTACAAAGATTACATGCCTCCGGCGGAACTGTCGGAGCGCATCGCCACGCTCGCCTGCGAGGAGGCGATTGCGCAATCCGGCATCGGCAGCAAAGGTCACTTCCCCGGGCCGCTGTTTTTGGCGCTGCCACCCCTGGAAATCGAATGGCACTACCGCGTCAAGCTCGCCAACAAGGGCGCGCCTGGCCGTGACGCGATCTATCCCGATCTTATGAATGTGGCGCGCGAGCCGGAATTCTCACCGATCTACGAGACGATCAAATACGGCATCATCGGCGAGCATCTCGCCGCACGCTTTGGCACCGAAGGCTCGCCGATTTCGCTCACCACCGCCTGCGCCTCCGGCAATACCGCGATCCAGCTCGGCGTCGAGGCGATCCGCCGCGGCGAGTGCCAGGCCGTTCTCGCGCTGGGCGCCGATGGCTCGATCACCCAGGAATCGCTGGTAAGATTCTCCCTGCTCTCCGCGCTATCGACCCAGAACGATCCGCCGGAACAGGCCTCCAAGCCGTTCTCCAAGAACCGCGACGGTTTCGTGCTGGCGGAGGGCGCCGGCGCGCTCGTGCTCGAGGACTACGACTATGCGATCGCGCGCGGCGCGAAAATCCTCGGCATCCTCGAAGGCTGCGGCGAGAAATCGGATTCGTTCCACCGCACCCGCTCGAGCCCCGACGGCAAGCCGGTCATCGCCTGCATGCGCAATGCGCTCGCCGACGCCGGCATCGGCCCGGAAGACGTCGATTACATCAACGCCCACGGCACCTCGACGCCGGAAAACGACAAGATGGAATGCCTCGGCGTCTCCACCGTCTTCGGCGAGCGCATCCGCAGCATTCCGATGTCGTCGAACAAATCCATGATCGGGCATACGCTGACGGCGGCCGGTGCGGTGGAGGCGGTGTTCACGCTGCTCACGCTCGAACATCAGCGCATCCCACCGACCATCAATCACAACGTGCCCGATCCGGCGATCCAGCTCGACGTCGTGCCCAACGTGGCGCGCGACGCGCGCATTAACCGCGCCATCTCCAATTCGTTCGGCTTCGGCGGCCAGAACGTGTCGCTGGTGCTGACGCGGGAGCCGGCGTGACCGGCGTCGCCGAAACGGCATTGGGCGCTTCGCGCCGAGCGCCGGCCGCGGCGAAATCGATGCGCGCGCTCACGCTGGTTGCCGACCGCAAGATCGAACTTCTTGAAATCGCCGCGCCGCCGGCGCCGGCTGCGGGCCAAGTGCAGATCGCCATCAAGGCGATCGGGCTCAATCATATCGACGTTTGGGGTTGGCGCGGCATGGCGTTTGCCAAGCGCAAGCTTCCGCTCGTGGTCGGCGTCGAAGCGGCCGGTGAAATCGCCGCCGTCGGTCCCGACGTCACCGCGTTCAAGCCCGGCGACCGCGTCGTCGCCTATGGCGCGCTGACCTGCGGCGCCTGCAAGGCCTGCCGCGAGGGCCGCGACAATTTGTGCGAAAACGTCGCCAGCATCATGGGCTTTCATGTCGACGGTTTTGCCCGCGATCTGATCAATATGCCAGCGCGGCTGGTAGTGCCGATTCCGCCGCCGGTAAGCTTCCGCGACGCCGCCTGCGCGCCGGTGGCGTTCGGCACCGTGCAGCACATGCTGTTCGACAATGCCAAGCTCGAGCCGGGCGAGACCGTTTTGGTGCAGGCCGGGGGTTCGGGAATCGGCACCAGCGCCATCAAAATGGCCAAAGCCATCGGCGCCACCGTCATCACCACGGTCGGCGACGACGCCAAGGCGGCAAAGGCCAGGGCGATCGGCGCCGATCACGTGATCAATTACCGCACCGAGCGGTTCGAAGGCGTCGTGCGCAAGCTCACCGCGAAGAAGGGCGTCGACGTTGCTTTCGAGCATGTCGGGCCCGACACGTTCAACGGCTCGCTGCTCTGCCTCAAGCGCGGCGGCCGGCTCGTCACCTGCGGCTCGACCTCGGGCCAGTCGATCACGCTCAACCTGTTCCAACTCTATTTGCAGCAATACCGCATCTTTGGCTCGTTCGGCTGCTCGATCCGCAATATTCGCGAAAGTCTTGCCAAGATGGCGTCCGGTCTTACGCCGGTAATCGACACCGAAGTGCCGCTCGCCGAGTTCGAGCGCGGGTTGGCGCGGCTCGAAGGCCGGCAAGTGTTCGGCAAGATCGTCGTCATGTTCTGATGACCGAGCGGCGACTTAAGGCGCTCCTCGATAAAACCGCCGGCGCGCTCACGGTCGGCGTGCTCGCCGCGGTCAAGCACACCCCCCGCAAGCGCATGGCGGATTTCGCCGGCGCATTCATGCGCAAGGTCGGCCCGCTGTTCAAGGAGCATCGCATCGGCCGCGAGCAATTGCGCGCCGCGTTTCCGGAAAAATCCGATGCCGAGATCGAAAAAATCCTCGGCGGCGTGTGGGACAATCTCGGCCGGATCGCCATCGAATTCGCCCATCTCGACGAATTCTGCGTCGAGAGTTTCGGCAAGCCCACGCCGGACGTTATTACCTATCCACCGGAATCCAAGGCGCGCTACGACTGGATCACCAGGAGCGGCAAGCCGACCATCGGCTTTGCCGCCCATCTCGCCAATTGGGAATTGCCCGGCGTCGGGGCGAAATTGATCGGCGTCAAATCCGCGGTGCTCTACCGGCGGCCGAATATCGCCGCCATCGACGACGTCATCGTCAAGCTGCGCGAGCCGTTGATGGGCAAACTCATTCCGACCGGCCTCGACGCGCCGGTGCGGCTGGCGCGGCTGCTGCAATCCGGTGTCCATGTCGGCATGCTCGCCGACCAGCACTTCACCAAGGGCGTCGAGGTGACTTTCTTCGGCCGGCCGTGTCTCGGCAATCCGCTGATCGCGATGCTAGCACGGCAGACGGAAGCGCCGATCTACGGCATGCGCGTCGTGCGCAATCCCGACGGCAACAGTTTTTGGGGCGAGATTTCCGATCCGGTCGATCCGCCGCGCGACGCCAGTGGCCGCATCGATATCCAGGGCACCACGCAGGCGATCATGTCGGTGATCGAAGGCTGGATCCGCCAACATCCCGAGCAATGGCTGTGGCTGCACCGGCGCTGGCGTTGAGGCGCAATGATCGCGGGCGCTTGCCGGCAGCCTTAC
The DNA here is from genome assembly GCA_963823225.1 of uncultured Alphaproteobacteria bacterium. Lineage (GTDB taxonomy): Bacteria > Pseudomonadota > Alphaproteobacteria > Rhizobiales > Xanthobacteraceae > BOG-931. The sequence continues at coordinate 2,248,472 of CAWGKM010000003.1, forward strand.
AGCTTCTTGATGCCGGCCTGATCGATGATGCTTTTGAACAGCCCGATTTCCTTGGTCACGCGCGCCCAGGCGGCATCGGCGCCCTTGGCCCGCACAAAGAACCCGGCCTGATAGAACTTGTCTTTCAGTTCCGGCATGGCCAAGACCTTGAGCGTTTCCGCCTCCAGCCATTTCACGTTGGCGGGCGGCGTCTTGGCCGGCGCCAGCAGCACCGCATCGACGGCAAAGACGAAATCCTTGTAGCCGGATTCCTCCATCGTCGGCACGTCCGGCAGGTCGGGCCAGCGCTCCTCGGAACAGATCGCGAGCCCGCGTAACGATCCCGATTTGATATGCGGCGCCGACGGCGCCAGCGAGCCGGAGCACAACTGCACGGTACCGGCGAGCAGCGCCGCGATGGCGTCGCCGCCGCCCTTGAACACGACGGCCTCCAAGCCCGGCAGCTTCTCGCGGATTTTCAGAAGCTCCAATTGCAGCTGCGGCGTGGTGCCGATCGGCGACGTCGAGGCATTGAATTTTTCGGGATTGGCGCGGGCGAGCGCGACGAACTCCTTCATGGTCTTCGCCGGCAGATCCGATTTGACGACGAATATATTCGGTGTGCCGCCCAATTCGCTGACCGCCACGAAATCCTTGTACGGATCGTACGGCAGCGTGTTGTAAAGCCCGTAATTGATCGAATAGGCGTTAGTCGCAAGCAGGATGGTGTAGCCGTCCGGCGCCGATCGCGCGGCATATTCCATGCCGATATTGCCGCCGGCGCCGCCGCGGTTCTCGATGATGAAGGTCTTGCCGGTCGATTGCTGGAGCGCGGCGGCGACGAGGCGGCCGACGATGTCGGACGGGCCGCCCGGCGTATTGGCGACCACGATCTTGACCGGGCGATCCGGATAATCGGCAAACGCCGAGCGGACGCGAAAGGCCGCCGGCGCGGCGATGCCGGCCGCCACCGCCGTCGCGCTCTTGATGATGGTGCGCCGTGACGGCATCGATGGAACGGTGAATTTGGTCATGGTCCTCCCCATTATTCCGCGGCCTGACGGAATGCTGCGCAGCGATGGCGTCCGATTTCAAGGCGCAATCGCGCGCCGTCGGCGTTTTATTGTCGCAGGATCGATCACTCCCCGGTCTTGATCCGCGTCCACAGCCGGTTGATCAGCCGCTGCGTCTTGGCGTCGTGGGCTATGATGGTATAGAAGTTCGCCATGGTGGCGGCGTCCGGATAGATGGTGCGGTCGTTGAGGATCGCCGGGTCGATGAATTGGCTCGGCCGATCGCCGTTGGCGTACCACACGTAGTTGGTATTTTTTGCCGCGACCTCGGGCTTGAGCAGATAATTGATCAGTTCATGGGCTTCGTCGGGATGCGGGGCGTCCTTCGGAATGGCGAGATTGTCGAACCACAATTGCGCACCCTCCTTCGGGATCGAATAGCCGAGCTCGATGCCGCCTTTGGCGTCGGCCGCGCGCCGCTGCGCCTGCTTGACGTCGCCGGAAAAGCCGACGACGAAGCAAATCTCGCCGGTGGCGAGCGCATTGAGATATTCCGACGAATGGAATTTCCGCACATAGGGCCGAATGCGCATGAGCAGGTCGGTGACCTTTTCCAAGTCGCCCGGGTCGCTGGTATTCGGATCGAGGTGCAGATAGTGCAGGCCGGCCGACATGATGTCATCGGAGGAATCGAGCAGATGAATGCCGCAATCTTTGAACTTTTTTATCTTGTCGGGATTGAACACGTAGTCCCAGGAATCGATTGCCGCGTCGGGACCTAAAATTTCCTTCACATCTTTTACGTTATAGCCGATGCCGGTCGTCCCCCACATATAGTTGACGGCGTAGAGATTGCCTGGATCGTAGACGGCGAGCTCGTTCGCGATCTCGGGCCAGGCATAAGCGAGGTTCGGCAGCTTCGCTTTATCGAGTTGTTGAAAGATGCCGGCTTTGATCTGGCGGGCGAGAAAATAGGCAGTCGGCACGACGACGTCGTAGCCGGATTGGCCGGCCAAGAGCTTGGCCTCGAGCGTATCGTTGGAATCGAACGTGTCGTAGCGCACCGCGATGCCGGTTTGTTTGGTGAATTCGTCGAGCACCGTCGGGTCTTGATAGTCCGACCAATTGTAATAATTGACGACGCGCTGCTTCGGCAGTGCGTGTGCGGAAAGCGTGACTACAATCGCGCTCGCCGCCGCGAGAACGCGGCTCGCAATGCGCCAGGGCCTAGGCAGGCGCACGCGGCTCCCTCACGTCTCGGTCGGCAGCCCGGCGGCTTTCCATGCCAAAATTCCGCCGGCGAGATGGCTGCCATAGGCAAAGCCTTGTTCCTGTGCCGCAAGCGAGGCGGTCACCGAACGGCGCCCGGAGCGGCAGGCGAACACCACCTCGCGTCCGTCCGGCTGCGGGATTGCCGCCAGGTCGAATGCCGATAGCGGCACCAGAACGGCGCCGGGAAACCGCTCCAGCGCGGTCTCGTTCGGCTCGCGCACGTCGACCAGCAGCATGCGGCCTTGTTCCAGGCCGCGCGCGACTTCTTGCGGGGTCAGATCGCGAACGTTTGGATTTTGATCCGACATCGGCGGGCTCCTCGCGCGGGCTCCTTGAAATCGTGGCGCCAGCCTACGTCGTCCTGCCGCGAAGGTGAAGGGCTCCGCTAGCTGCGGTGAAACTCGATTAGTTTAATTTTATCAAACGCCTAGACGTGTGAACGCGGCCTCGGGACGTGCCCGGCTGCGGCGCGCCCACTGTCAGGGTTTCAGGTCTGGCGGTACCGGCGGCGCTTCGCGCATCAAGGTGATGGTCACGCGCCGATTGGCGGCGATGTAAGGATCGTCCGGGAACAATGGATCGGTATCGGCCTTGCCGGATACGGCATAGATATTGGTGGACGGCAGCCCCTGCTCTTCCAGGATTTGGCGGACTGCATTGGCGCGGTCGGCCGAGAGGTTCCACGGCCCATAATCGCCCTGTGGCGGCGTCTGCGAGGCCGACGTGTGCCCGGTGACGGACACCCGATAAGGCAGCTGCTTGAGGGGTCCTGCGATTTTCTCGATGATCTGTCGGGTGCGCTCAAATGGCGCCTTGGAGCCTTCCGGGAACATCGAGCGGCCTTCCTGGTCGACAATGTCGATATTGAGGCCCTCCTTGGTCTCCTCGAACATGATGTGCTTGGAGGCTTCCGCCAGCTCCGGCATGTCCTGGAGCGCCTGGCGCAGCGACGCCGCCGCCAGCGCGAATTGCTGATCGTTTTGGAACTTGCCGCCGTATTCGCGATTGCGGTCGTTTTGATCGGGCGTCGGCGTGGCGGACGCATCCTCGGGCTGGATGTGCGCCGCGCTCTTCAACTTCGGCCGGGTCGGCAGCCCGTCGACCTCGATGATGCCCGAATAGCGCACGTTGGTCTGCACGCCGAAGGCGTCGCGCATCGAGCCGGCGACGATTTGGAGTTTCTGCTGGTCCTGGTTGGAGAACGCCACCAGCATGACGAAGAAACTGACCAATAACCCCATCAGGTCGGCGAAGGTGACGAACCAGCCGTGACCGGTATGGGCCGCTTGCTTCCGCCGTGCCATGAATTACGCCCGCTCGCTCACGCCCGTTCACCCAACGTCACGCCGGGACCGGCTCCGGCTCGGGCTCGCGGTGCCGCTCCGGCAGATAGGCGATCAGCATCTCGCGCACCAGCGTCGGACTTTTGGATTCGCGGATCATGAGGATGCCGTCGATGATCAGCGTGCGGTTGATTTCTTCATCGGCCAATTTGAGATGCAGCTTGTCGGCGATCGGCAGACAGAAGACATTCGCCACTACCGCGCCGTAGAGCGTGGCCAGGAGCGCCGTCGCCATATAGGGGCCTAACTTGGACGGATCGGTCATGTTGGCGAACATCTGCACCATGCCGATCAGGGTGCCGATCATGCCGAAGGCCGGCGCGCAGTCGCCGACCGCGCGATAGATTTTCTGCCCCTCGTCGAGATGGCTGAGATAATTGTCGCGGTCGCGCTCGAGATTGTCGCGGATGAATCCGGCATCGTAACCGTCGGCGACAAAGCGGATGCCCTTGGCGAGGAAGGGATCTTCGATCTCGACCTTCTCCAGGCCAATCGGGCCCTGCTTGCGGGCGATCTCGGCAAGCCCGGCGATCTCGTCGACCAGTTCGCGCTGCGATATGCGGCGCATGCTGAAGACGAATTTCAGGCCGACCGGCAGGCCGTGAAAGATCGACGACAGCGGAAAACGGATCAAAGTCGCGGCAAACGACCCGCCGAAAATGATGATGACGGCGTGGTCGCTGAACATCATCCGGAGGTCGCCGCCCATGAAAATGAGCGACAGCACGACGGTTGCGCCGGCGGCCAGGCCGATGCCCGTTGCAATATCCATAAACCGCACCCAACCCGCGACGGCGAGCCCCTGGCAATGGCCTTATACGTAAGGTCCGGCGCTTAAGGGACGGTTACCGATGGAACTTGGACTGGCGCAAAAGCGGCTCAGGCCATTACATTATGCGGTGCCAGGCTCGCCCGGGACGCGCATCGAACGCGGGGGATGACCGCTCTCGAAAAAAGCAGCAAGATAGCCGAAACGTAGCGGCGCCGTTTCGGCCAGGGAGAATAGCAATGCGCGAGATCGGGCATTTTATCGGCGGCAAAGAGGTCAAGGGCGCCTCGGGACGCTTCGGCGACGTCTTCAATCCCAATACCGGGGAGGTGCAGGCCAAGGTCGCGCTGGCCGCCAAATCCGAGGTCGGCCAAGCGATCGCCAATGCGCAAGCCGCTTTCCCGGCCTGGGCCGCCACCAATCCGCAGCGCCGCGCCCGCGTCATGTTCAAGTTCTTGGAGCTGATCCAGAGCCAATATGACGATCTGGCGCGGCTGTTGTCCGCCGAGCACGGCAAAACCTTTGCCGACTCCAAGGGCGATATTCAGCGCGGCCTCGAAGTCGTCGAGTTCGCCTGCGGCATTCCGCATTTGCTGAAGGGCGAATTTTCCGAGGGCGCCGGCCTCGGCATCGACCTCTATTCGATCCGCCAGCCGCTCGGCGTCGTCGCCGGCATCACGCCGTTCAACTTCCCGGCCATGATCCCGTTGTGGAAATGTGCGCCCGCCATCGCCTGCGGCAATACGTTCATCCTCAAACCGTCGGAGCGCGATCCTTCGGTGCCGATGCGCATTGCCGAGCTGTTCATCAAAGCCGGATTGCCCGATGGCGTGCTCAACGTCGTCAACGGCGACAAGGAAGCGGTCGATACGCTTCTTACCGACGCGCGCGTCAAGGCGATCGGCTTCGTCGGCTCCTCCGCGATCGCCGAATACATCTACTCAACCGGCACCGCGCACGGCAAGCGCGTGCAATGCTTCGGCGGCGCCAAGAACCACATGATCGTGATGCCCGACGCCGACATGGACCAGGCGGTCGATGCGCTGATCGGCGCCGGCTATGGCTCGGCCGGCGAACGCTGCATGGCGGTGTCGGTCGCCGTGCCGGTCGGCCGGAAGACCGCCGATACGCTGGTGCAAAAGCTCATTCCGCGCGTCGAGGGATTGAAGATCGGACCGGCCAGCGATCCGCAGGTCGACTACGGGCCGATGGTCACGCGCGAGCTGCTCAATAAAGTGAAAGGCTACATCGACAGCGGCATCAAGGAAGGCGCCAAGCTCGTGGTCGACGGCCGTAATTTCAAGCTCCAGGGCTACGAGAACGGCAATTTCATCGGCGGCTGCCTGTTCGACGAAGTCACTCCCGACATGCGCATCTACAAGGACGAGATTTTCGGGCCGGTGCTGTCGGTGGTGCGCGCCAAGGATTATCAGGAGGCGGTGCGGCTGCCGTCTGAGCACGAATATGGCAATGGCGTCGCCATTTTCACGCGCGACGGCGACACCGCGCGCGATTTCACCAGCCGCGTGCAGGTCGGCATGGTCGGCGTCAACTTCGCGATCCCGGTGCCGCTCGCCTATCACACGTTCGGCGGCTGGAAGCGCTCGGGCTTCGGCGACCTCAACCAGCACGGCCCCGATGCGGTCCGCTTCTATACCAAGACCAAGACCGTGACCGCGCGCTGGCCGTCGGGCACCAAGGAAGGCGCCGACTTCGTTATCCCGACGATGAAGTAACGACCTTAGCCGCGGATGATTGTTTCGCCAGGCATCGAACGACGGGGCTCGGGCGTAGCGAACGCCGCAGCCCTGTTGCTCGTGCTCGCGGCGCTGGCTGCCTGCACCAGCACCGATCGGCTGGGTGGCGGCGAGCCCGAACAGGCGGCCGCTCCGCCACCGACCACACCGCCTCCGCCACCTCCGCCGCCGCCGCCGCCCCCGGTCGATCTCGCCGGTAAATGGAAGCTGTCTGCGACAGGCGGCGGCGCTTGTTTCATGACTTTCGGCGACACGCCCGGCGCCGCGGACGGTACGATTGCGCCCGCGGGCGGTTGTCCCGGCAATTTCTTTATGAGCCGCAAGTGGACTTTCGACCACGACATGCTGATCGTGCGCGATTACAAGAGCGAAGTGCTGGTTGAATTGTCGTTCGCCGACGGCCGCTTCGAAGGAAAAGATACCAACGGCGTGGCGATTACGTTGGCTAGACCATGATCCGATCAATTGCATCGGAGACGTGATGACCGATTACCGGCTCTAATGCTTCGCCAGTCGGGCAATGCCGATCGGGCGGCGCAGCAAGCGCGATCCTAGAACGGAATATCCAGCGTCTTCGGCGGTAGAGTCGGCGCCGGCGCGGGCGGTGGCGGCGGCGCCGGAATGGGCTTGACCGCCGGTGCCGCCGACGCGGCGGCCCGGGCAGCCGGGGCTGCCGGGGCTGCCGGGACGGGCCTCGCAGCGGGTGGTTTCGGCGCAGGTGCCGGCGCAGGTGCCGGCGCGCGCGTCGCAACATGTGGCACCGGTGGCGACGGAGGTTTTGCACCGGATGCCGACGATGGGGCCGTGGCGGCGTCCACTTTCGGCATCGGCGTCGCTTCGACCTTGGTTTGCGGGCTTGGCTGTGGACTTGGCTGCGGGCTTGGTTGCGGATTTGGCTGCGGCTGCGCGACGACGTCCTGCTCCGGCGGCGGCGGAGATTGCGACGGCTGCGGCTCCGGCAAGTCGGCGTATTTTGCCAAAAGCGCGCGCGCTCTCGCGATTAGCTTGCCGCCATCGACCTTCTGCTCCTTCATGTCTTTCAACCAGGCGGTGACGACAGGCTCAGTCTCTTTCCGCCAGTGCGCCACCGCCTCCGGCAACAGCGTGACAATGACATCGCCGCGCTCAGCCACGTTCTCGGCGACCGCAGCAGCCTGGACGTCCCACATTGCGCCGGCCATGCCGGCCGCAAGTGCGTTCGAATTATTGTCAAGCACGGTCTTCAGATCGCGCGGCAGCCGGTCATAGGCGCCCTTGTTCATGGCCAGCACGTAGGTCCGGCTGCTTAATGAGAGGTCGGAGAATTCCGTGTGCGCCTTGAGCAGATCGTTCAACCGCAGCGGCGGCACCATGTGCCAAGGATCGACGCAGCCGTCGACGACATGTTCGGTGATCGCCGCCGGAATCTGCGCGCTCGGCATCGGCACCGGTTGCGCGCCGAGCACGCGCATCGCTTCGCCGGCAAGGCGCGTCTGCACGTGCAGTTTGCGGCCCTTGACGTCCTCGATCGTGCGCACCGGCGCATCGGCATGCACGACGCTGCGATCCGAGCACGAGAAACAAAGCGGATGAACTTCGTCGAATTCGTCCTTCAGATAAATTGCGGCGAAGTCCTGCAGCGCCCTCGAACTGACCAGGGCGCGGCGCGACGGCAAAAACGGCAATTCGAAGGTTTCGATTTTAGGAAATCGGCCGGGCGTCAGCCCCGGAACGGCCCAAACGATATCGGCGTTGCCGTCGCGCACCTGGTCGAACAGTTGCGCCGGCGCGCCGCCCAACTGCATCGAGGGAAAAATGTCGATGCGGATGCGGCCGCCCGATTCCGCTTCGACCTTGCGCGCCCACGGCGCGAGAAATTTGTCGTGCACGCTCGACACCGCCGAGAACGAATGTTGCAGTTTGAGCGCGATCGGCGGCGCATCGGCCCGCGCCACGCGCAGCATGGCGGGAGCTGCCAGCGACGCCAGCGTCGAGGCCAGAAAGGTGCGCCGGGCGACTTTCATCGACAAAATCCCTCGCCGTCGTTCGCCGGCGCCAGCCGGATCACGCTCTAATTCAGGCGCGATGGGCGGTCGTCGTCGTCCGCCGGCCGGGCCATGCCGGGAACCATCGTCGGCGAAGCCGGCGCCGCCAGCGACGCAGGCACCGCGTCCGCCTTGCTCTCCCGCGATCGCCGTTCGTATCCGCGATAGGACAGCCAGCCGAACGGCAGGCTCGCGAGATAGGCGAGGGTACCGGAGGTGAGCACTATCCACGGATAGGCGATGAGCAGCGCGATCGACAGCACCACAACGACGATCAGCGGACCGACCATTTCCGGCGGCACGCGGGTGCCGACGCGCTTGCCGGAAAATACCGGCAGCCGCGACACCATGAGCCAGGCGATGCCCAGCGTGTAGAACAGCGTCAACCAAATCACAAATGCCGAGCGCGGAACGCCGAGCAGCACGACATAGATCGGCAGCAGTACCGTGATGGCGCCGGCCGGCGCCGGCATGCCGACGAAGAAATTGCTGGTCCAGGCGGGCCGGTCCGGCTCCTCGGCCATGACATTGAAGCGGGCAAGCCGAAGGCCTGCGCAAATGGCGAACACCATGGCGGCGATCCAGCCGGCGGACTTCAAGTCGTGCAGCCCCCAAAAGTAGAGGATCAACGCCGGCGCGACGCCGAAATTGACGAAGTCCGACAGGCTGTCGAGTTCGGCGCCGAAGCGCGAAGTTCCTTTGAGGAACCGCGCCAAGCGGCCGTCGATACCGTCGAGGATCGCGGCGAAGACGATCGCGCCGAGCGCAAGCCCATAGCGGTTCTCAAACGCCATGCGGATCGCGGTCAAGCCGGCGCACATCGCCAGCAACGTGACGAGGTTCGGCGCCAGCCTGCGTACGGGGATGCGGCGGAAACGCCGCCGCCGCGGGTCGCCAGAACCGGGTGTTGGCATGGTCATGGCCGCAATATAGCGGGTTCCGCAGCGGCCTGCCACGCGCCGCATCACGTCATTCCGGGGCCGAGCCAACGGGTCCGGCCCAAAGTGGCCGGCCCGATGACAGGCTCCGCGAGGAGCCCGGAATCCATAATCGCCACCGTCAAAAGACTTGGTTCTGCACGTTAACCAATACTTGTTCTGTATCTTCGGTGATTATGGATTCCGGGCTCGCGCCTGCGGCGCGCCCCGGAATGACCGGATCACGTCACGCGAAACGTCCGGCCCGCCTCGGTTGCCTTGAGATCGGCGAGCACGGTCTCGCCGGCAATCGCGGTCTGGCCCTCGGCGACCAGCGCGCGGGCGCCCTCGGGCAGATAAACGTCCACCCGCGAGCCGAACCGGATCATGCCGATGCGCGCCCCGGCGCCTACCGTTTCGCCCTCGCGCGCGAAGGAGACGATCCGCCGCGCCACCAGGCCGGCGATCTGGATCACCGCAACGCGCTGGCCGGCGCCGGTCGCGATGACCAGCGCATTGCGCTCGTTGTCCTCGCTCGCCTTGTCGAGATCGGCGGAAAGAAACTTCCCGGCGCGGTAGACGATGCGTTCGATGCGGCCGGCGACGGGACTCCGATTGACGTGACAATCGAATACGCTCATGAAAATGGAAATGCGCGGCAAGGCGCGCTCGCCGAGATCGAGCTCGTGCGGCGGCGCGGCATTGACAATCTGGCTCACACGGCCATCCGCCGGCGCCACCACGATACCCTCGCGCAGCGGCGTCACGCGCGGCGGATCGCGGAAGAAATAGGCGCACCACAGTGTCGCCAGCGTGAAGAGCCAGCCGAGCGGCGCCCAAAACCAAAACAGGACGAGGCTCGCCAACGCCAAGCCGCCGATGAAGGGATAGCCTTCCGGATGGATCGGCGCGACTTGCTTACGGATCGAGTTGTAGAGCGACATCGGTATTCAATTATCCTGATTGTCATCATCCGCCAACGGGTCCGGCCCGAAGTGGCCGGCCCGATGACAAGCTCCGGCGGATGATCCAGTACTCGCTAAGTTGGAAAATTCGATTCTCCATCATAATGATTACTGGGTGCCCCGCCTTCGCGGAGCATGACAATTTTTGGCGTCACTCCGCGGCATCAGGCACAAATTCCGGCTCAGAGGCCCGCTCGTCCGAAACTTGCGGCGGGTCGCGATTGGGCGCATCGGTTGCTTCCTCGACCTCCTCGAGAATTTCGCGCGCCATCTGCGCTTCGCGCTGGCGGTTCCACATGCTGGCATAGAGGCCGCCCCGCGCGAGCAGCTCCTGGTGGGTGCCGCGCTCGACGATGGCGCCCTGATCGAGCACCAGAATTGCGTCGGCATCGACAATGGTCGAAAGCCGGTGCGCGATGACCAGCGTCGTGCGGTTCTCCGAGACGCGATCAAGCTCGTCCTGAATGTCCTTTTCGGTGTGGCTGTCGAGCGCCGAGGTCGCTTCGTCGAGCAACAGAATAGCCGGAGCCTTGAGGATAGTGCGGGCGATGGCGACGCGCTGCTTCTCGCCGCCGGAGAGCTTCAGGCCGCGTTCGCCGACTTCGGTCTCGTAGCCTCTGGGGGCGTGGGCGATGAAGCCGTCGATCTGCGCCTGGCGCGCCGCCTCTTCGACTTCGGCGTCGCTCGCGTCGAAGCGCCCGTAGCGGATGTTGTAGCGGATGGTGTCGTTGAACAGCACCGTATCCTGCGGCACCATGCCGATCGCGGCGCGCAGCGAAGCTTGCGTGACGTCGCGGATATCCTGGCCGTCGATCAGAATACGGCCGCCGGTCACTTCGTAGAAACGAAACAGCAGCCGCGAGATCGTCGACTTGCCGGCGCCGGACGGACCGACGATGGCGACGGTGTGTCCCGCCGCAACGTCGAAGCTCAATCCCTTAAGGATCGGCCGCGCCGGCTCGTACGCGAATGAAACATTGTCGAAGCGTATGGTGCCCGCGCGCACTTGCAGCGGTTTCGCGTCCGGCCGGTCCTCGATCTCCGGCTTGCGCGCCAACAGCGAGAACATGATCTCGATGTCGATCACCGCCTGCTTGATCTCGCGATACACCATGCCCATGAAATTCAGCGGCGTATAAAGCTGGATCATCATGGCGTTGATCATGACGAAATCGCCGACCGTGTTCGTGCCGCGCTCGATGCCGTAGGCGCACAGCACCATCGCCGCCGCAAGCCCGAAGGTGAAGATGACCGCCTGCCCGGCATTGAGCACCGCGAGCGAGGTATAGGCCTTGACGCTGGCGTCCTCGTAACGCGCCATCGAGCGGTCGTAGCGCTTGGCCTCGCGCGTCTCGGCGGAAAAATATTTGACGGTCTCGTAATTAAGCAGCGAATCGATCGCCTTGGCGTTGGCGTCGCTGTCGCTTTCGTTCATCTTGCGGCGGATGCCGATGCGCCACTCGGTCGCGGCATAGGTGAACCACATATAGAACGCCACCGTGATGCCGACGACGACGACATAGCGCCAGTCGAAATGTCCGAGCAGCACGGCGACGACCAACGCCAACTCGACGACGGTCGGCGCGAGCTGCAACAGCACCATGCGCACGATGGTCTCGATGGCGTTGCGGCCGCGCTCCAGCACGCGCGTCAGTCCGCCGGTCTTGCGCTCGAGATGAAAGCGCAGCGAGAGCAGATGCATTTGCTCGAACGTGAGCATCGCCAGGCGGCGCACCGCGTTCATCGCCACCTTGGCGAAAATGCCGTCGCGCCATTGCGTGAGCAGGCCCATCACGATGCGCATGCCGCCATAGGCGAGCGTCATCGCCACCGGGGCGGCGAAAACCCAAGCGAGCCAATTGCCCGGGGCCACCGGCGCGGTGCCATGCCCGGCGAGCGCGTCGGTCGCCCATTTGAAGGTAAACGGCACCGCGATGGTCGCGAACTTGGCGACGAACAGGAGCAAGGTCGCGAAAATAACGCGGAGCTTCAGATCGCCCCGGTCGGCCGGCCAGATATAGGGCCACAGCCGAACCAGCGTCGCCAGCAATGAGCCGCCGTCGGCATTGACCTCACGCTTGAGGCGGTCTGTCGGTCGCTGAATATCGCTCATCGCAGCCCAAAGAAACCGAGCGGATCGGGCCGCAATGAGCCGCACCGTCCCGCATGGAGTGTTTTGCGTCATATAGAGGTTTTTGGCCGGCTCCGCACCGGCACGAAGCCCCCCAAAGCGCTTGCAGCCGGCGCGAATCGGGGCCACATCTATCGTTCAACGAGAATAAGACTATGAGCAAAATCAATGCGATCTGCGTCTATTGCGGATCGAGCCCGGGCACCGACCCGGCGTTCGCCGAGACGGCGCAAAAGTTCGGCAAAATCCTCGCCGAGAACGGCGTGCGGCTGATCTACGGCGGCGGTTCGATCGGCCTGATGGGAGCGATCGCCAAAGCCGTCCTCGACCACGGCGGCAAGGCGACCGGGATAATTCCGGAATTTATGACCAGGCGGGAGCGCCCGCGCCGATCGGCGCAGGAGCTGATCGTCACCCGCGACATGCACGAGCGCAAGCGCACGATGTTCGAGCGCGCCGACGCCTTCGTCGCCCTGCCGGGCGGCATCGGCACGCTCGAGGAGGTCGTCGAGCAGCTGACCTGGGCTCAGCTTGGCCGCCACAGGAAGCCGATCCTGTTCGCCAATATCAAAGGCTATTGGGATCCGCTGTTGGCGCTGTTTGCGCATATGCGCGAACTGGAGTTCATGCCGGGCGCGCTCCGCGTCGACTTCCTGGTTGCCGAGCGCGTCGAGGACATCCTGCCGAAACTGCGCGACGCGTCGCGCGCCGTGGCCGAAGCGGAAGAGGCAATGGCGATTCCGGCCGAGAGGTTGTGATTTCGTCATTGCGAGCGAAGCGAAGCAATCCAGTACTGCCTCGCCATATGGATTGCTTCGTCGCTTCGCTCCTCGCAATGACGACCGGACTAACTAGGCTCCCGCACAAACGTCACCGCTTCGATGCGATTGCCGTCGGAATCGCGGATGAAAGCGGCGTAATAGCTGCCGTGATATTGCGGCCGCAGACCCGGCGCGCCGTCCGAGGTGCCGCCGGCCGCAAGCGCCGCGGCATGGAAGGCGTCGACCGCAGCGCCATCGGGCGCGCGCAGGCAGATATGCACGCCGCTGTCGTCGGCGACGCGGCTCATCGCGTCGCGCCGGTTAATCCAGAATTCCGGATATTTTTTACCGTAACCGACCGCGGCGCCCGGCCACTCGCGCAATTTCGTCATGCCGAGCGGCGCGAAGACCGCGGTGTAGAACGGCTCGGATTTGCCGAGATCGCGCACCGCGATGGAGATGTGGTCGATCATGATGCCCCTTTCATCACCTAAGCCGTCATTCCGGGGCGCGGGCACTAGCCCGCGAACCCGGAATCCATATTCACGATTCGTGGTTATGGATTCCGGGTTCCTCGCTTCGCTCGGCCCCGGAATGACGGACTTACGCCGGCGCGCCGGATTTCACCAGCTTATAGACGATGGAATCCATCAGCGCCTGAAACGACGCGTCGATGATGTTGGCGGAGACGCCGACCGTGGTCCAGCGATCGCCGGTCTCGTCCGAGCTCTCGATCAGAACCCGCGTGACGGCCCCGGTGCCGCCATTGAGGATGCGCACGCGGTAGTCGGTGAGTTCGAGTCCGTCGATATATTTCTGGTATTCGCCGAGGTCCTTGCGCAGTGCGAGGTCGAGCGCATTGACCGGCCCGATGCCTTCGGCGACCGAAATCAGTTCGTCGTCGCCGACCCTCAATTTCACCACCGCCTGGCTCACGGTGACGCGTTCGCCCTTGGCATTGATGCGCTGCTCGACATTGACGTCGAATTTTTCCACCGTGAAATAATGCGGCACCTTGCCGAGCAGCCGCCGCGCCAATAGCTCGAACGAAGCGTCCGCCGTCTCATAGGCATAGCCAACCGCCTCGCGCTCCTTGACTTCGTCGAGCAGGCGGGCGACGCGCGGATCGTGCTTGTCGACGGCGATGCCGATGCGCTCAAGCTCGGCGAGCACGTTCGACCGGCCCGACTGATCGGACACCAGAAGCTTTCTTTTATTGCCGACGCGCTCCGGCGCGATATGCTCGTAAGTCGCCGGCTCTTTCACGATCGCGGAGGCGTGGATGCCGGTTTTGGTGGCAAAGGCGCTTTCGCCGACATAGGGCGCGTGGCGGTCCGCGGCGCGGTTGAGCAATTCGTCGAGCGCGTGCGACACGCGCACCAGGCGCGCCAGCGCTTCATCCGACACGCCGATCTCGAATCGATCGGCATATTCGTTCTTGAGCTTCAGCGTCGGAATGATGGAGACGAGGTTGGCGTTGCCGCAGCGCTCGCCAAGCCCGTTGAGCGTGCCCTGAATCTGGCGCGCGCCGGCGCGCACCGCGGCAAATGTGTTCGCCACCGCCTGCTCGGTGTCGTTATGGGCGTGGATGCCGACACGATCGCCGGGAATTTCGGCCAAAACCTCGCCGACGATGCGCTCGACCTCGTGCGGCAGCGTGCCGCCGTTGGTGTCGCACAGCACGACCCAGCGCGCGCCTTCGTCATACGCCGCCTTGGCGCAGGCCAGCGCATAGGCGGGCTTGGCCTTGTAGCCGTCGAAGAAATGCTCGCAGTCGAGCAGCACTTCGCGGCCTTTGGCCTTGGCGGCGCGCACGCTGTCGCGGATCGAGGCGAGGTTTTCCTCCTCCGTCGTTTCCAACGCGACGCGCACGTGATAGTCCCAGGATTTGGCGACGAAGCAGATGGCGGCGGCCTGCGCCTCGAGGAGCGCGACGAGCCCGGGGTCGTTGGACGCCGAGCGGCCGGGCCGCCGCGTCATGCCGAACGCAGTGAGCTTGGCGCGCATCGGCCGCCGCTCGGCGAAAAAGTCGGTGTCGATCGGGTTGGCGCCGGGATAGCCGGCTTCGACATAATCGATGCCGAGCTCGTCGAGCATCCGCGCGATCGTGAGCTTGTCGGCGAGCGTGAAATCGACGCCGTTGGTCTGCGCGCCGTCGCGCAGCGTGGTGTCGAACAGATAAAGGCGTTCGCGTGCCATATCCCTAACCGCGATAGAGCCGATAGACGGTATAGAAGGTAATGCCGACCGCCGCAGCGATCACGCCGTATTTCAAGATCAGATAGTAGAGCCAATGCCGCGCAAACGGCGTGTCGGAGCGTTTCATGACGTGCTTTCCTTCGCCGCGAGCGGCTTGGTCATCGTGGTGTTGGCAAACCATTCGCCGCCGAGCGAGACGCTGTTGCGGCTCTGCGGCTTAAATCCGCGATGCTCGAAAAAGTCCCGCGCCAAATCGCTGGCGTCGACCGTCAATTCCTTGCTGCCGCGCGCGGCGGCAAGCTTTTCCAGCGCGTCGCACAGCATGGCGCCCGCGCCCTGCCCCGACGCGGCCGGATGCACATAGAGCATGTCGATGCGGATGTTGTCGGCGAGCGCGGCAAAGCCGACCGCCGCGCCGCCGAAGGTTGCGACCAGCGTCAACGCGCCGGCAAGCTTGGCGCCAAATTCCTCCTCGTCGTCGGCGGCCGAGGCCCAGGCCTCCTGCTGCGCCTCGCTGTAGTCGTCGATGGTCAATTCCTCGATGGCGGCGCGGAAGATTTCCGCCAACACCGGCACGTCCGCCGGGAGCATCGGCCGCATCGCGAGTTTCGGCAGCGGGCGGGCGCTCATCGCGCGATCTCCCAGGTGGTGCCGTCCTTGGTGTCTTTCAGCACGACGCCCATTTTGGCGAGCTCGTCGCGGATACGGTCGGATTCTTTCCAGTCCTTGCGCGCACGCGCTGCGGCTCGAATAGCAATTAGCTCATCAATGTTGCTTCGACCGCTCTCTTTCGGCACCAGACGAATGCCCCCGTTAAGAAGCAATTGAACATCAGCTCCAATGTTTGCAATCTTGTCTCGGAAGGCTTCCACAGCACCGGGCAAGCGATTGTGCATTTTCGCTCTGTAGGTCTGATAAATATCAAATGCCTGCAGCATAACTTCAGGCGTCACGTTATCTCCCCCAAACTCTCGGGAAAGAAGGCCCATATTGCGCCTATTCATCAATCCGAGAAATTCACAATCACAAAGGAAAGAAAAAGCCTTCTCGGAATCCCTACCAATTCTCTTTGCACAATGCCGCAAAAAACCTATTGCCTCGGGTGTATTAAGATCCTCGGACAGAGCCTCAATCAATTCTTGTGAAACTGGCAGACTCGCGGCGCCCTTGGCTATGTATTCACCGAACACGTCGCTAACTCGGTGCGACCAATCCTCTAGTTCCGCTTGTGCGGCTTGCGTGGCCGTTTCTGTCCAGTCTATCGGCCGATGATAATGTGTATTGAGCATCTGTAACCGAAGCACTTCTCCAGGCCACTTCTCAAGTAATTCGCGGATAGTGAAGAAGTTGCCCTCGGACTTAGACATCTTCTTGCCTTCGACCTGCAGAAAGCCGTTGTGCATCCAAACTTGCGCCATCTCACGCATGTCGAAGGCTTTGCATGACTGAGCACGTTCGTTTTCATGATGAGGAAATAGGAGATCAATGCCGCCGCCATGGATATCGAACTTCTCACCTAGGTACTTCCAACTCATAGCGGAGCATTCGATATGCCAGCCTGGACGACCCGGTTTTTTGATGCCGGCAGGTGACGGCCACGCAGGCTCACCGGGCTTCGAGGGCTTCCAAAGGACGAAATCCATCGGATCATGCTTTGGTGCGACTTCTCCGCGCGCACTTGATCTCATCTCATTGAGGGAGCGATGCGAGAGCTTGCCGTAACTCACAAGTCCTTTCACTCGAAAAAGAACGTGGTTCTTGAAGCGGTATGCGCGCTTGCCCTTAGCTTTAATGAGTCGATTAATAATCCTCTTCATCTCGGCGATGTGCTCGGTGGCGCGCGGCTCAACGGTCGGCGGCAGGCAGCCGAGGGCGGCGACGTCGTCGTGGAATTGCTTGTCGGTTTTCTCGGTGACCTTGCGGATCGCCTCGTTGAGCGGCAGCGCCGGATATTCCTCCGCCGCCCGCGCGTTGATCTTGTCGTCGACATCGGTGATGTTGCGCACATAAGTGACGTGGTCGGCGCCGTAGAGATGGCGCAGCAAACGAAACAGCACGTCGAACACGATCACCGGCCGCGCATTGCCGATGTGGGCGAAGTCGTAGACCGTCGGCCCGCACACATACATGCGCACATTCGCGGCATCGAGCGGCTTGAACACTCGCTTCTCGCGCGTCAGCGTATCGTAGAGTTTCAGTTCCATCGTCGAATCGAATTATACGCCTGCGGCCTGCTGGCCGGGCGTGTCCAAAATCTCGACGATGAGAAAAGACGGCCGCAGCCAGCGTATGTCGCTAGCGAATAATCTCCCGGCAAATGCCGCAGATAGAGTTAAAGCCGCCGTTCATGGCCGCACAATGGGCGAGGACGGACATCACGTCAAGGGTTCGGCGTTGGCCTGAACAGGCGGGCACGGCACGGAGCCGTAGGAACAGAACACGCAACAGTCGCCTGGGAGAGGCTTTAGCCGCTCTCCACACCCCTTGCAGTCATAGAAGAACTGGCAGGCATCCGTCGGCATCGTTTCGGCCGCCTGATGCCCACACTTTGGACAGGTCAATATCGATACCGCGATCAACTTTGGACCCCCATCGCGCCACGGCTATGCCAACCCATATAGCTTCGACCACTCGGAATGGCCACGCGCCTCTCGCCGAAATGTCCCACCAGCCCGCGCTGCGCTTGGCGCGCCACGCTGAATCGCGTCACTTAACGAAAGCTTAACTCCACGGTCGCATTGTTATGATTGTTTCCGACTTCATGGCGCGCAAAGCACCGAGTTGGGGGATGGGTTGGGGGAAATGATGCGTTTTTTGATAGCAGCCAGCGCCGCCGCCGCCGTGCTTCTTGGCGCCGCCGCCGCGCAAGCGGAAAAACGGCTCTTCATCATTGCCAACGATGCCGACGGCTACGGCATCGACCGTTGCCTGGCGTCGGGGGCACCTTGCGGCGAGGCGGTGGCAAATTCGTACTGCAAGTCGCGTGAGTTCGCGCAGGCGGTGTCATACCGCAAGGTCGACCGCGACGACATCACCGGCGCGATCCCGACGAGCGGCCCCGGCGCCTGCAAGAGCGGCAATTGCGACGAATACGTCGCCATCGAGTGCTCGCGCTGAGCTGACCGCAAATAGCGAGTAGCGAAGAAGGCCAAGTCGCCACTGCGCCGCGACGCCGTTGCGCAGGCCATGAAGTTCGTTCATCTTCGCGCCATGGTCGGCCAACACGCGATAGAAAGCGACATCCCGGACAGGGCGAGCCCGGCGCTAGCCGAACGGGCGCCGTTGAAGCTCGAGCAGTTCCTGCCTTATCAGCTCAACGTGGTGGCGAGTCTCGTCTCGCAAGCGCTGTCGCGGGTTTACGCGCGGCGGTACCGGATCGGCGTGCCGGAATGGCGGGTATTAGTGACGATCGGCCAGCACGGCGTGATGACCGGCAAGGCGATCGGCGCCCATACCCACATGCACAAGACCAAGGTGTCACGGGCGGTGGCGCTTCTGGAAAAGCGCAAGCTTCTGGTGCGGCGCGCCAACCGCGCGGACATGCGCGAGGCGTTTCTCTCGCTCACCGCGCCCGGCCGTGCGATGTACGAGGAGCTGGCGCCGCATGCGCTCGATTTCGCCCGCCGGCTCACCGAAATCCTCACCCCGAACGATCGCGAGGCGTTTAACCGCGCATTGCGACAGATCACCGATCGATCGGCGCAACTCGTCGCCGAGATGGCCGAGCAAGACGGCCCGATGGAGGACGCGTGAAGCTTTATTCGTACTTCCGCTCCTCAGCCGCATACCGCGTGCGCATCGCGCTCAATTTCAAAGGCGTCGCCTACGAAATCGCGCCGGTCCATCTCCTCAAAGACGGCGGTCACAACAAGCGGCCCGAATACCGCGCGCTCAATCCGCAGATGCGCGTGCCGGCGCTGGTCACGCCGGCCGGCGACGTTCTGATCCAGTCGCTCGCCATCATCGAATATCTCGAGGAAACCCACCCCGAGCCGGCGCTCTTGCCGCGCGATCCAATCGGGCGCGCCAAGGTGCGCGCGCTCGCCGAACTCATCGCCTGCGACATCCATCCGCTCAACAATCTCAGTTCGCTGCGCTACCTGAAGAACCAAATGAGCCAGGAGCAAAGCGCCATCGATGCTTGGTACCATCACTGGGTCGTCGCCGGCTTCGAGGCGCTCGAAACCCTGATCGAGCCCGCGCCCTATGCCTGCGGCAGCCGGGTGACGCTGGCCGACCTCTGCGTGGTGCCGCAGGTCTACAATGCCAGGCGGCTGAAAGTGCCGCTGGATAAATTTCCGAAGATCGTCGGCGTCGAACAGGCCTGCCTGGCACTTGCCGCGTTCGATCGCGCACGCCCGGAAAATCAGCCCGATGCGGAGTGACGGCGACCGGCATGGACGACTTGTGCGGCATTGCGGCTTCGTTCACATTTTGGTCACCATTGCGGGGCTTGATCCGCGGCCCCGGGCGGAACCGGCGTCGGACCCAATATGATCGAAAAACTGCGCGGCCTTGCCCAGATAAAGCTTCCGGTCAGGCGCCAAATCGTGCTTGGAGCCGCATTCGGTCTGCTTGCCGTCTCCGCACCAGCTTGGGCGCAAGGTTATCCAACTCCGCCAATTCCTTCCGCGCCGCATCAGCCGGCACCGTACCCGCAGACACCGTATCAGCCTGCGCCAAATCAGGCGGCGTCAAACCTGGCGCCGGCGAGCCCCATTTGCGCGACCCTGCAAAATCAACTCGCTACCTTCGACCAGGGCGCCGCCGATACCGGTCACGCCGCGCAAATCAGGCAGGCCGAAGACGCGATCGCCAAACAGCAGGCCGATCTCGACCGCACCGTCGCGCAAGCCCACAAAGCCGGCTGCGCCGGCCAAGGATTTTTCGCGCTGTTCTCGGCACTCTCTCCGCAATGCGGGCCGATCACTTCGCAGATCCAAGGAATGCGCGGCAATCTCGACCGCATGATAAGCGATCTCGAACGGCTCAAGAGCGGCAGTTCGGATCGGGACGACCAGCGCCGGGCGTTGATCGGGCAACTGGCGCAAAACAAATGCGGGGCGCAATACATCGCCGCGGCCAATTCGCAGGGCGGGCCGCAAGGCTTTTTCGACGCCCTGTTCGGCGGCGGCACCATCCTCAACGCCAACGGCGACGGCGCGCCGAATGGTACCTATCACACCCTCTGCGTGCGCACTTGCGACGGCTATTATTTCCCGATCTCGTACTCGACCCTGCCGAGCCATTTTGCCGAGGACGAGCGCACCTGCCAGCGCGAGTGCCCGGCGGCCGAGGTCGCGCTCTATTCGTATCGCAATCCCGGCGAGGACATGGATCAGGCGGTGTCGAGCAACGGCCAATTGTATACGACGCTGCCGAGCGCATACCGCTATCGCACGACGCTCATCTCGGGCTGTTCGTGCCGTCGGCCGGGCCAGAGCTGGGCGGATGCGCTCAAGAACGCCGACGAACTCGAACACGATCGAGAGCGGCGACATCGTGGTGACCGACCAGAACGCCAAAGCCCTGTCGCAGGCTCCGAAGCCGTCCGGCAAGCCGCCGGCTGCGGGCGCGAGCCAGTCCGCTCCGGGCGCGGGCGCAGCCACGACGCCAAGCGCGGGCGCCACCGGCTCCGACCAAGCCAAGCGCGTCGTGCGCGTCATCGGAACGCCCTTCCTGTCGTCGCAGTCGCCGCAGTCGCCGCCGCCGACGCCCCCAACGCCGACGCCGCAGCCCAACAAATAACTCGATCAAAAATCCGCGGCGCCGGCCTTGGCCATTGCAGTGCCATTGGCGGCGCCCCTGACCGGCGTGCGGCCGGGCTCGGGCTCGGGATTTGCCGTGCCAGCATCGTTGAAGCGGTTGACGATCGGGTAACGCCGGTCGCGGCCGAAATTCTTCAGCGTCACTTTCACGCCCGGCGCGGCTTGGCGGCGCTTGTATTCGGCGAGGTAAAGCATGCGCTCGACCTTGATCACGGTGTCGCGGTCGAAGCCCGCGGCGGCAATGGTCGCGGTCAATTCCTCGCGCTCGACCAGCCGTTCGAGAATCTGATCGAGCACGTCGTAGGGCGGCAGCGTGTCCTGGTCGGTCTGGTTGTCGCGCAGCTCCGCGCTCGGTGCCCTGGTGAAGACGTTTTCCGGAACGATCGCGCGATCGGGACCGTGCGCGCCGGCCGGCTTCCAGCCGTTGCGCAGCCGCGCCAGCCGGTAGACTTCGGTCTTGTAGAGATCCTTGATCGGATTGAAGCCGCCGTTCATGTCGCCATAGAGCGTGGCATAGCCGACCGACATTTCCGACTTGTTCCCGGTCGTCACCACCATCAAGCCGAATTTGTTGGAAATCGCCATCAGGATCGTGCCGCGGGCGCGCGCTTGCAGATTCTCCTCGGTGACGTCGCGCGGCGCGCCGGCAAAGACGTTCGCCAGCGCCGCTTCGAGGCCGCGCACCGCGGCCTCGATCGGAACGATGTCATAGCGCACACCCAGCGCGCCGGCGACGGCGGCGGCATCGTCGCGAGATTCCTGCGAGGTGTAGCGGAACGGCAGCATCACGCAGCGCACGCGCGCGCTGCCCAACGCATCGACCGCCATCGCCGCGCAGAGCGCGGAATCGATGCCGCCGGAAAGGCCGAGCACGACGCCCTTGAAGCGGTTCTTCTCGACGTAATCGCGCAGGCCCAGCACGCAGGCGGTGTAATCGGCTTTATCGAATTCCTCAGGCGGCGCGATCGGGCCCTGCGCGCAGCGCCAGGCGCCGCCGAGGCGCGACCATTGCGTGGTGACGACCGCTTCGCGGAACGCCGGCAACTGCAAGGCGATCGAGCGATCGGCATTGAGCACAAACGAGGCGCCGTCGAACACCAATTCGTCCTGGCCGCCGACCTGATTGACGTAAATGAGCGGCAGGCCCGCCTCGGTGACGCGCGCGACCGACACGTTGAGCCGCACGTCAATCTTGTCGCGCCAGTACGGCGAGCCGTTGGGCACGATGAAGAGCTCGGCGCCGGTTTCGGCGAGGCACTCGACCACGTTTTCGTAATCGCCCCAGTCGGTCCAGGTGTCCTCGCAGACCGGCAGGCCGAGACGCACGCCGCGGAAATTGACCGGGCCCGGCACCGGACCGGAGGCAAACACGCGCTTCTCGTCGAATACGCCGTAATTCGGCAGGTTGACCTTGAAACGGATGGCATCGACGCCTCCGCCGGCCAGCAGCGCATAGGCATTGTACAGCTTGCCGTCCTCGACCCAGGGCGTCCCCATCAGCACGGCCGGACCGCCATCGGCGGTATCGCGCGCCAGCGCCTCGACGGCGGCCCGGCAGGCGGCCTGGAACGCCGGCTTGAGCACCAGATCCTCCGGCGGATAGCCGGCGATGAAGAGCTCGGAAAAGGCGACGATGTCGGCGCGCCCGCGCGCGGCCTCGGCGCGCGCCTTGCGGGCGCGCTCCAGATTGCCGGAAATATCGCCGACTATCGGATTAAGCTGCGCCACGGCAATGGCCAGGCGGTCGGCGGGACGTTCGTTCATGGCGAAGCTCTAACGCCGCACTGTCCGGTGCGGCAACACCCGTACTTCGTACACCGACGCGCCAAAGGCGCGCCAAACCCTTCGAAAAGGGTTTCAGACTGTTGTTCCACGTTGTACCAAAGGCCTTGACAGACGAAGTGCGGGGTTCTATAGAGCCAAACGAAATTGGGTACAACAAGGAACAACGTCATGCCCGACCAAATGTATGTTGCTGCGAAGTCGAGGTCTAATCGTCCGGGCTGGTCAATTAGCTTTCGACATCCGCTTCGGAATGACTCTCGCGGACGCCCTGGCCTCAAGATGAGGCGCGGTCTCGGCACTTCAGTCGAGACCGAGGCTGACAAAATGGTCAGCGACATGAACGAGCTGCTGGGTGATCCGGGATGGTGGAACGCGGCAAAGCGTCAAGAAGCTGAGCTGCGATTTTCTAAGGCTGTTGTCGATGCCTTTTACGATGAAGTTCAGGCGGGGCGGGATGACACAAATGCGCTTCGTGAGGCATGCATTCATCTGCCGACGAGGGAGGAAGGTTATTCGCGGGTGTTGTTTGTGGGCACTACCGGCGCCGGAAAAACATCACTCCTCCGCCAGTTCATAGGGTCCGACCCTGACGACGATCGGTTTCCTTCGACTGCGCCTGCAAAGACCACGATTGCAGATATCGAGGTCATTCTCGCAGCGGGCGGCTTTGAAGGAGCGGTGACATTCTTCACAGAGTTTCAAGTTCAAGCGAACATTGAAGAGTGCATAACCGATGCCTGTATTGCCCTCTTCGAGGGCGCCGCAATGGACAAGGCGGCCGATAGATTTCTGAATCATCGCGATCAAAAGTTCCGACTTAGCTATGTGCTCGGGGGATGGCGTCGAGACCAAGTTTCAGACGATGAGGAACTGTCATTTAGCGACAGCAATGAAGAGAGCGTCCGAGATGAAGATGGGACATTGACTGAGGCCGAACGCGCTATAAACAGACAAAATCTTGAGAAATACCTCGCGCGTATGACCGATCTGACAAAAGTAGTCGTCAAGCGGTTGGAAGGGGATCTTGATATCGACCTCAATAGAATAAGTGGCCCTGATCGCGAGGCAGCGCAGCAGCTCGTCGAAGAAAACTTCGACGCGCAACTTAGCCAATTGGAAGAATTTCACGATCTTGTTCAGGACGTGCTCGATGATGTGAGGTCGAGATTCGACTTGTTGGAAGCGGGCGAACTGCGTCGCCGCCGTTCCAATTGGCCCGAACTCTGGTTCTTCAAGTCGGACGATCGCGACGATTTCATCCGTCACATCCGCTGGTTCTCGAGCAATTACTGGCCGCAATTTGGTCGGCTGCTGACACCGCTCGTTGACGGCATCCGAGTGCAGGGGCCGCTATATCCTGAATTCTTGTCTGATAGTCCAAAGCTGGCGCTCATCGATGGTCAGGGTCTCGGGCATTCCCCCAAATCATCATCCAGCGTCACGACGCACATTACACGCCGTTTCAGTCAGGTCGACGTAGTCCTTTTGGTGGACAACGCGCAACAGCCGATGCAGGCCGCGCCCTTATCAGTCCTTCGATCGATTACGTCGAGCGGACACCAAGAGAAGCTGGCAATCGCATTCACACACTTCGATCAAATTAAAGGACAGAATCTTCCGACTTTCGCCGATAAGCGCGCTCATGTGATGGCGTCGGTGATGAACGCTCTTTCAAGTCTGAAGGATGTTCTTGGCGCTCCAATCGTTCGCGCGGTCGAGCATGGAATCGATGGACGATGCTTCATGCTTGGGGGAGTAGACCGGTCCCTCACTAAGCTTCCAAATCGGGCAGCCGACTATATGCGAGACCAACTAGGTGAACTTGTCGAATTCTTCGAAAAGGCGATTTTGCCGCCGCCGCCACCTCAGGCGTGCCCTGTTTATGACCCGACAGGCGTCTCATTCGCCGTCCAAGAAGCGGTCAGCAACTTCCAGGGACCGTGGATCGCCCGCTTGGGTCTTGGAACTTATGAGGGCGTACGCAAGGAGCATTGGACGCGCGTAAAGGCTCTGGACCGGCGCATCGCGGGCGAACTTGATGTCGAATACGACACCCTTCGTCCCGTAGCGGACCTCGTGGCTCGACTGACCGAAGCTGTTTCGCGATTCCTGGATAAACCTCTTGCATGGAAACATGATCCGGCCAACGAGCAGGAAGAGCAAACGGTGATCTCTCGCATCCGCCGAGCGGTGTCACTGGCGCTCCATGACGTGTCGATGAAACGGTTGGTAGAGGCACAATTGGGTGAGTGGCGGGCCGCCTACGACTTTCGAGGGACGGGTTCAGCAGACCGCCGGGCAAGAGCGATGCGCCAGATTTATGAGGCCGCAGCGCCATTACCCGATGCAGTGATGACAGCACCATCCGCGGCATTTCTCGGAGAAATCCGTCGGATTGTTGTCGCCGAAATCAAAGCAAACGGTGGCGATGTCCGGCTTGAAGAGGCGGCCTAAGGTTATTGCTCAGAGCGCTGCTACGGCCGGCAGCGGCTTCGGCTTGCCCTGGCGCTCCGACTTGAGGAGATCGGCCAGCAGGAGCGCAAGATCGAGCGACTGTTCGGCGTTGAGCCTCGGATCGCAGACCATGTGGTAGCGATCGTTAAAATCCTCGTCGCTGATGGCGCGCGCGCCAGCGCACTCGGCAGTTTCATTATCGCGATGTTGTTGAACGAGGGCGCTTACTTTTTTTGCGGTCGCGATCATACAAGTCCTGATGGAGAACTACACCAATCGGCTTACCTCTCTCCACGACGAAAACCTCATTGATTTTTTCCTTTTTGAGCAGATCTAGAACCTTGCTCGCCGCTTGATCAGGCTGCACGGTTAAAGGATTTCGCGTCATTACTTCAATGACGGGGCGCCGCGATAGGTCTTCGCGCTTGTGTTGGCGCAACTCCACCGCCGTCACTATTCCGAGCAGGAGGCCATCGTCATCGATCACGCCTACGCAACCAAGGCCGGTTTTTGCCATGCGCGTCATAGCCTCCAGCGTCGGTTCATCATTCCTGATCAACGGTAATTTCTTGCCATATCGCATAACGTTTCTGACGATGTCATTTTTGACGTTACCCTGTGCGACGATAGTTGCATCTGAACTGAAGCGTTCGCGTTGTCGCGACGTCTCAAAATCAACAACATTCGGCGCGTGCCCTCCAACTTTCAGGTTCTTGATAAGAGTGGCCATCTGAAAGGCGATTTCGATTGCCTGTTCGGCATTAAGGCGTGGATCGCAAACAGTGTGATAGCGATCGTTCAAATCCTCTTCCGTGATTTCGCGAGACCCACCAATGCACTCAGTCACATTCTGCCCAGTCAGCTCAAGATGAACACCACCCGCATACGTTCCCTCCGATTGATGAACATCGAAAAACTCTTTGAGTTCGCGCAAGATTAAATCCATTCGACGCGTCTTATAGCCCGTCACGGATGTGAACGTGTTGCCGTGCATCGGGTCGCACGACCACACCACATTGCGGCCTTCGCGTTTCACGGCGCGCACCAAAGGCGGCAATAGCTCGGCGACCTTGTCCGCGCCAACGCGGCAAATCAGGGTGAGGCGGCCGGGCTCGTTGTCGGGATCGAGGATGTCGATGAGCTTGAGCAGCTCGTCCGGCTTTTGGCTCGGCCCGGTCTTCAATCCGAGCGGGTTTTTGATGCCGCGGCAATACTCGACATGGGCGTGATCCGGCTGCCGGGTGCGATCGCCGATCCACACCATGTGGCCCGAAGTGCAATACCAATCGCCGGTCGTCGAATCGACACGAGTAAACGCCTGCTCGTAGCCGAGCAAAAGCGCCTCGTGGCTGGTGAACAAATCGGTCGTGCGCAGCTCGGTATGAAGCTCTGGGTCGATCCCGCAGGCGCGCATAAAACCGAGCGCCTCAGTGATCTGGTCAGCAAGTGCGCGGTAACGCACAGAGGCGGAAGATGTATCGTGAATGAACGCCAACATCCATTGATGCGCATTCGACAGATTGGCATAGCCGCCGCCGGCAAACGCGCGCAGCAGATTGAGCGTCGCCGCCGATTGGCGATAGGCCTCCAATTGCCGGCGTGGATCGGGCGTGCGCGCCTCCGGCGTGAAGTCGGTGCCGTTGATGATGTCGCCGCGATAGACCGGCAACTCGACGCCATTGCGTTTTTCGGTCGGCGAGGTGCGCGGCTTGGCAAATTGACCGGCGATGCGGCCGACTTTTACAATTGGCAAGGAAACAGCGTACGTCAAAACCACCGCCATTTGCAGAAAAACGCGGAAGAAGTCGCGGATGTTGTTGGCGCCGTGCTCGGCGAAGCTCTCGGCGCAATCGCCACCTTGAAGCAGGAACGCATCACCCCGGGCGACCTGCGCTAACGCCCGCTTGAGGTTGCGCGCCTCGCCGGCGAAGACAAGCGGGGGGAACGTTGAGAGTTGTGCCTCTACTTCGAAGAGCGCGTTTTGGTCCGGATAATCAGGAAACTGCCCGATCGGCTTCGACCGCCACGACGCTGGGCTCCAATGCCTTGCCACGATTGTAGAACTCCCACGTGACTACCTACCTACTGACGAAGCACTCCTCCTGTCATCGTCAGCAACAGCCGACCTTATACGTAACTCAATAACCCACTGTAAATGATCTTCATTCCGCGGCTTCGCGGGCATAGCTTGCGGTCTTCCTGCGCATGGTGACCAGCTCCTCGGCGGCCGTCGGGTGCAGCGCCATGGTGGCGTCAAAGTCGGCCTTGCTGGCCCCCATTTTCACGGCGATCGCGGCGACTTGGGCGATTTCGGCCGCACCCTCGCCCACGACGTGGCAGCCGACGACGCGGTCGGACAGGCCGTCGACCACAAGCTTCATCAGCACGGCGGTGTCGCGGCCCGACAGCGTCGCTTTGAGCGGCTTGAACATGGCCTTGTAAACGTCGGTCCGCGCCAGCCGCGCGCGGGCTTGGGTTTCGGTGAGGCCGACCGTGCCGATCTCGGGGTCGGAGAACACCGCAGTCGGCACATTGGTGTGATCGACCGCCGTCGCCTTGCCGCCGAACACGGTATCGGCGAAAGCGTGGCCCTCGCAAATCGCGACGGGAGTGAGATTGACGCGATTGGTGACGTCGCCGACGGCGTAGATATGCGCCACGCTGGTGCGCGAATATTCGTCGACCGCCACGCCGCCGTTGTCGGCGATTTCGACGCCGGCCTCCTTGAGACCGAATTTGGCGACGTTGGGCCGGCGGCCAACGGCAAACATGACGCGATCGGCGATGGTATGGTTGCCGCCGGACAACTGCACCGAAAAGTGCGCGCCGGCGCGTTCGATCGCCGCGACTTTGCAGCCGGTTATGACCTTGATGCCGCGAGCCTGCATCTCCACGCGCAGGTGCTGGCGCACCTCGTCGTCGAAGCCGCGCAAAATATTCTCGCCGCGATAGACCAGCGTCACATGCGAACCCAGCCCGGCGAAGATGCCGGCAAACTCCACGGCAATGTAACCGCCGCCTTAAATCACGACGCGGCGCGGCAATTCCGGCAAATGGAATGCTTCGTTCGAAGAAATGGCGTGCTCGATGCCGGAAATCGGATCGCCGTAACTCGGCGTCGCACCGGTCGCGATGAGGACATAGGCCGCGCGAACGCGATCGCCGGTCGCCAATTGCACGGTATGGGCGTCCAGAAGCTCGGCCCGGCTTTTCACGACTTTGACGCCGGCTTTCTCCAGCGTCGCGCCGTAAGCCGCTTCGAGGCGGGCGATTTCACGGTCCTTGTTGGCGATCAAGGTCGTCCAGTCGAACGACGATTGCGGCACGGTCCAGCCGAAGCCAGCGGCATCCTCGAATTCGCCGCGAAAGCGCGATGCATAGACCAACAGCTTCTTCGGCACGCAGCCGCGGATGACGCATGTGCCGCCGAGGCGATATTCCTCCGCGACCGTCACGCGCGCGCCGTGCTCCGCGGCGATGCGCGCGGCGCGCACGCCCCCCGAACCGCCGCCAATAACGAAAAGATCGACGTCGTAATCGGCCATATTACGTATTGCGTTACATATCGTGTCCGCGCTTCTTCATCTCGTCGCGCATGCTGGCGATGACTTCCTGGGACAGATTGTCCCCCCATGCGCCGGCCTGAGTCACGGCCTCCTCGAGCACTTTCGGCTCCTCGACCAACGCCTTTCGGCCGACCGGCGATTGATAGAATGCCAGCAATTCCTTCAGCTCCGGTTCGGTGAAGTGGCCGGCATAGATGCGCGCGGTCATATCGACGAGCTCGCTGACCCGTGGAGCATACCTCTTCTCCTCGATGGCCGCGACTTCGTTCAGATCCTTTGCAAACATGAAGTTGGTTTGCAAGAACATGTCTTTGGTCTTTTTGACCACTCCGCGCACCAGGGGGTCGAATATGGCCTTAACGCCTTTGATGTCCATGATCTGCTTTGCCAACAGGATCGCGGCCGGGGACGGCTGCGGCGACGGGGCCTGGGCGGCGGCCGGTTGCGCGATAGCGACGATGAAAAGACCGATCAGCGCGGCCATCGTGTGTCGCGTCGCGGTTCGCATCACGCTTGGTGTCTCGGCGTGACGCGTGGAGAGACGAGCGGTCATAGGGGCACTCCCTTCGTGCTTGAGATCAGGGCCGTTCGATAAGCCGCACCCCGTCCGGACCGGCGAGAATAGCAGTCCGCGCGAGGCCGATGAACAAACCATGTTCCATGACGCCCGGCACCGCGGCGAGCCTATCCGCCAGAGCCTGTGGATCGGCAATTCGCTGCAATTGGGCGTCCAACAGCCAGTGCCCGCCATCCGTGACGAAAGCGTGGCCATTTTGCGCCATGCGCAGCTTGGCCGGTCCGGCACAGCCTGCGGCGGCGGCGGCGGCTTCGACGGCGCGGCGGGTTGCCGCGGCACCGAACGGCACGATCTCGATCGGCAGCGGGAAACGGCCAAGCGCCGAAACCCATTTCAACTCGTCGGCGATCACGATCATTTTTGCCGATGCCGACGCCACCACTTTCTCGCGTAACAGCGCCCCACCGCCGCCCTTGATCAGGGTCAGATCCGGCGCGATCTCGTCGGCGCCGTCGACGGTGAGGTCTAGTTCGTCAGTCTCGTCGAGGGTGGTGAGCGCAATGCCGAGCCGCGCCGCCTGCGCTTGCGTCGCCTTCGAGGTCGGCACGGCAACGACATCGAGGCCCTGGCGCACCCGCTCGGCCAGCAATTCGACAAAGGCTTGCGCGGTCGAGCCGGTGCCGAGCCCGAGCCGCATGCCCGGACGCACGAAATCCACCGCGCGGGCGGCGGCAGCGCGTTTGTAGGCATCGACGTTCATCGCCGGATGTTTAGCCGCCTTGCAGCGCCTGTCCTAGGGAAAATCGTCATTTCGAGCGGCCCGCCTTCGCCGGCTCAAGCGAGCCACGGTCTTGGCCGGCCGCGCTTGCGCCGCCGGCATTGGCCGGATAGGCAAAGTCATGCTTACGGTCGTTTTCGATCTCGACGGTACATTGGTCGATACCGCGCCCGATCTCATCTCGACGCTCAACCTCATTCTCGCGCGCGAAGGCTTGCCGCCGGTTGCCTACGACGCCGCCCGGCGGATGATCGGAGGCGGCGCCAGAGGCATGATCGAACGGGCGCTGGCAGCCGAAGGTCGCGCCTGTTCGAGGGCGGAGCTCGATCGAATGTTCGCCGCGTTCATCGAACATTATGCCGCGCATATCGTCGACCGCTCGCGCCCGTTCCCGCATCTTGAGGCCGCATTGCAGCATCTGGCCGAGAAGGGCCATCGACTCGCGGTCTGCACCAACAAGCTCGAATGGCTGTCGGTCCGGCTGTTGGATGCGCTCAAACTCACCCGGCACTTCGCCGCGATTTGCGGTCAGGACACTTTCGGCGTGCAAAAGCCCGACCCCCAAATGCTGCGGCTCACCATCTTGCGCGCGGGGGGTTACCCGGGCCGCGCGATCATGGTCGGCGATTCCGGAACGGATGTGCGCACCTCGCGCGCCGCGACCGTGCCCGTCATCGCCGTCGATTTCGGCTATAGCGAGGTGCCGATCGCGACGCTGCAGCCGGACCGCGTCATCGGCTCGTTGGCCGAGCTGCCGGCGGCCATCCGCGAGCTCGAAGCCGGCCGCTCGTAGCCGTGTCGGATGCGATCGCACGGCCCATATCCTGCCTCCACCGGTCGTTAACCTTCGTGGCGGCGCGGCTTTCGCCGGTCCGCGCAGCGCTGCCTCATCGTGCGCGTATAAGTCATCCTTCCAAGTCATTGAAATTACATGATTTAAATTCTTCCCCACCGGGGCCTGACCGGCGCTGAGGAGGCCGGCAATGAGCCGTTCTGCATGGCGGCGCGCGCGCCGATCCGGCTTTACCGAGGAAACCGAGCGGCTTAGGCTCAATCGGAGGACGGGGATTGCATTATGTTGCGTGCTCGGCTTGTCGCCGCCGTCACAATTGATATCGGCATCGCGGGCCTTGGGCTCGTGGGATGCGCGAGCGCGTCGGCACCCTCTTGGATGCCGTCGTGGATGACGATCAAGCCGCCGCCCCCGCCGACTGAAGCCTTGCAGTTCGAATCCGAGCCGGCCGGCGCGGATGTGCACGCTGCGGACGGTCAAACCTGTCGAACGCCCTGCACGCTGACGCTGCCTGTGACCAGCCAATCGGTGAACTTCGCGATGAACGGCTATGTGCCGCAGACGCTGCCGGTCGAAGTACGCCAAGGGAGCGACCCACCCGATCTCCAGCCAAACCCGGTGCTGGCGAGTTTGCAGGCGGTGCCGAAGCCGGTGGTAAAGCCGAAGCCGAAGAAGCCCAAGGTTGCGGCGAAGACCGCGGCCAGACCGGTATCATCCGAACAGCCGTCGATCGCGGCTCCCGAGCCGGCATCGGCGCCGGCGCAAGACCAAGACAATGTCTTCCCGCCGCCACCGCAGCTGGCGGCACCATCGCCGTTCCCGCCGCCGCCGCAAACGCGGTGACGGCACATATGGCGGTAAGCGCCGCCTTAAGGCAAACATTCTGGACGATCGGGACTTAATCCGGCACAATCCGCTGCTTATCTGATTGAAGATG
Source organism: uncultured Alphaproteobacteria bacterium (assembly GCA_963823225.1). GTDB lineage: Bacteria > Pseudomonadota > Alphaproteobacteria > Rhizobiales > Xanthobacteraceae > BOG-931. Next base: position 2,280,200 of record CAWGKM010000003.1, read on the forward strand.
GATCGCGTGCAGACCAGCATGCCAGCGTTGGAACTCGACGGCGCAACCGGGCATTCGGAACTCGTCGACCCGTTCGGCCGGGTCATTACCTATCTGCGCGTCTCGGTCACCGACCGGTGCGATTTCCGCTGCGTCTATTGCATGTCGGAAAACATGTCGTTTTTGCCGAAGGCCGAGATTCTCACCCTCGAAGAGCTCGATCGCTTGTGCGCGGCCTTCGTCGCGCGCGGTGTGCGAAAACTGCGCCTGACCGGCGGCGAGCCGCTGGTGCGTCGCGGCATCATGACGCTTGTCAACTCGCTGGCGCGGCATCTCGCCTCCGGTGCGCTCGATGAACTCACTTTGACAACCAACGGCTCGCAGCTTGCCAAATATGCCGATGCAATCGCCGCGGCGGGCGTACGGCGTATCAATGTCTCGCTCGATACGCTGGATGCCGAAAAATTCCGCGCCATCACGCGCTGGGGCGCGTTGGACCAGGTGCTCGCCGGGATCGACGCGGCGCAGGCCGCCGGCCTGAAGATCAAGATCAACGCGGTCGCGCTCAAAGACGTCAACGGCGATGAATTCCCACGACTGCTCGAATGGGCGCATGGCCGCGGCATGGATCTGACGCTGATCGAGGTGATGCCGCTCGGCGAAATCGGCGCCGGACGGCTCGACCAGTATCTGCCGCTCTCGGTTGCGCGCGCCCGGCTCGCCGAGCGGTTTACGCTCGAAGACATCGACTATCGCACCGGCGGCCCCGCACGGTATGTGCACGTTGCCGAAACCGGCGGCAGGCTCGGCTTCATCACGCCGCTCACCCACAATTTCTGCGAATCCTGCAATCGCGTGCGCGTCACCTGCACCGGCACGCTGTATATGTGCCTCGGCCAGGAAGATGCAGCGGATCTGAGGAAGCCGCTGCGCGCCTCGGAAGCCAACGATCTTCTTTATGCCGCCATCGACGAGGCGATTTCGCGAAAACCCAAGGGTCACGATTTCATCATCGACCGCCGCCATCAGCGCCCGGCGCTCGCCCGCCATATGAGCGTGACCGGCGGATAGTCATTTACATTCTCAACACCGTCGCCGCGGCCGCAAACTCCGCCAAGCGGAACGCGCGGCGCTGCATCGCCATCTCGTCGCGGCCCCATTGCTCCATATTCCAATCCTCATCGACATGAGCCGCCTGCCACGCCGCGTCGGCGGATAACGCGCCGCGCAACAGCGCCAGTGCCAGCAGCGCCGAGCCGGTGAGCGTCGTCACGGCATGCATTGCGCCGAGTCGCCACGGATCGCTGGGAATCGCAGCACGCGCGGCCGCAAGCGCCGCCGGCGGTTGGGCAACGTGAACGACACCTTCGGCCGGCTTGAACCGCGCGTCGAGCGCATCGCGCGCCCAGGCCAGGATCGGGTCCCAATGCTGCGCCTGTCGCTCGCGCAATTGGTCAGGACCGCCGGCGCGGTAGAACAACAGATCGGAGGCGAGATATTTTTCGATTTCGGCGGCGACCGGCTGCGGCGAATCGGCGACGCCGTCGATGATCGCATTGGCAAGCCGCGTCAGCGGCATGGTTGCCGGATCGATCGTCTCGCGCTGCGCGTCCCATTCCGCGGCGATCGCCTGCGCCAGCGCGCGCGTCGGCGCCGTGAGGCTGCGGCGCGCCGGAGTGCGCGCCGGCTTTTGGTCGAGCGTAATGCCATAGCCGCCGTCGGCCTGGTGCGCGGCGGCCTTGTCGTAGAAGCGCCGCCGCAAATGCGGCCGCGCACCGCGGCGTGCCGCAGCAATCGGATCGTCAGCGACAATGGGCTCGAACAAATCGCGCATGGGACACAATTTAGCCCATATCTTCAATGAGTTACAGTGCGTTTAGCGAATCCGGCGGGGCTCTCGCCGGATTGGCCGGGGGCCGCCACCTCCCAATCGCGCTTTTGTTAACGACCGCCAGCGACAAATCGTTGTTATAACAAGTAGAAGCGGTGGAAATCCGCACCCCCCTCGACTAGTATCCGGCGCCGGATTCGGCTACGGGACCGCCGAAGGAAGAAGATCCACGCAGCAGCGTTCCTACCGCCACGAGTAAGAGCGGGTTGCTACGTGCAAGAGGAGTCGATGAAACCTACCGACATTTCGGTCCCGGATTATTTCCACAAAGTGGTGGACTGCCAGTGGGCCTGTCCGGCGCACACGCCGGTTCCCGAATATATCCGTCTGATCGCCGCCGGCCGCTACAGCGACGCTTACATGGTCAATTGGGAATCGAATGTGTTTCCGGGCATCCTCGGACGCACCTGCGATCGGCCCTGCGAGCCGGCGTGCCGGCGCGGCCGCGTCGAGAAGGAACCCGTCGCGATCTGCCGATTAAAGCGCGTCGCCGCCGATTTCAAGGACGACATCCGCGACCGGCTGCCCAAGCCCCCCGAGAAAAAGAACGGCAAGCGGATCGCGCTGGTCGGCGGCGGCCCAGCCTCGCTTGCGGTGGCGCGGGATTTGGCCCCGATGGGCTACCACTGCGTCGTGTTCGACCAGGATCCGCAATCCGGCGGCATGATGCGCACGCAAATTCCAAAATTCCGGCTGCCGGAAAGCGTGCTGGACGAGGAATGCCAGTACATTCTCGATCTCGGCATCGAATTTATCGGCGGCAAGCGCATCGACAGCTTAAAGGCGCTGCTCGCCGAGAATTTCGACGCGATCTTCGTCGGCTGCGGTGCGCCGCGCGGCCGCGACCTCGACATTCCCGGCCGCAAGGAAGCGGCCAAAAACATCCATATCGGCATCGACTGGCTGTCGAGCGTCTCTTTCGGTCACATCACCAGCATCGGCAAGCGCGTGATCGTGCTCGGCGGCGGCAACACCGCCATGGATTGCTGCCGCTCCTCACGCCGGCTCGGCGGCGAGGACGTGAAGGTTATCGTGCGCTCCGGTTTCGAGGAGATGAAGGCGTCGCCTTGGGAGAAGGAAGACGCCATGCACGAGGACATCCCGGTCTTCAATTATCTGGTGCCGAAAGAGTTCACCCACGAGGCCGGCAGGCTCACCGGCGTGACCTTCGAAAAGGTCAAAGCGGTGCGTGACGCCAAAGGCCGGCGCGAGCTCATTGCGACCGGCGAGCCCGATCAGCATTTTCCCTGCGACGACGTTTTGGTCGCGGTCGGCCAGGAGAATGCGTTCCCCTGGATCGAGCGCGACTGCGGCGTCGAATTCGACAAGTGGAATATGCCCAAGGTCGACCCCAAGACCATGGCATCCACGCATCCCAAAGTGTTCTTCGGCGGCGACGCCGCGTTTGGGCCGAAGAACATCATCTGGGCGGTGGCGCACGGCCAGGACGCCGCGATCTCGATCGACCGGTTCTGCCGCGGCGAGGACATCAAGGTGCGGCCGGCGCCGCAAATCGCGGTGTCGAGCCAGAAGATGGGCATCCACGAATGGTCTTACGACAACGAGATCACGCTCGACAAACGTTACCGGGTGCCGCATCGCGAGAAGGTCGTGGCGCTGCGCGACATCAAGGCCGAGGTCGAGCTCGGCTATGACCTGGAACTGGCGCTGAAAGAAGCCGAGCGCTGCCTCAATTGCGATGTGCAGACCGTGTTCACCGGCCAACTCTGCATCGAATGCGACGCCTGCGTCGACATTTGCCCGATGGACTGCATCACCTTCACCGCGAACGGCGAGGAGGCCGAGCTGCGCCACCGGCTCCAGGCGCCGGCAAAGAATCTGAGCCAGGACCTCTATATCGGCAACAGCCTCAAGACCGGCCGCATCATGGTGAAGGACGAGGACGTCTGTCTGCATTGCGGCTTGTGCGCCGAGCGATGTCCCACCGGCGCGTGGGACATGCAGAAATACCTGATCGATATGACTCACGCGGAACAAGCATGCCAATCCAAAGCGTAAACGACTTCGTCGTTCGTTTTGCCAACGTTAACGGGTCGGGTTCGGCGAGCGCCAACGAGATGTTCGCTCGCGCGGTGCTGCGCATGGGCATCCCGGTTGCCCCGCGCAACATATTCCCCTCCAACATCCAAGGCCTGCCGACCTGGTACGAAGTGCGCATTTCGGAAGCCGGCCATCTCGGCGCGCGCGGCGGCACCGATCTCATGGTGGCGATGAATCCGCAGACCTGGGACAAGGACGTCGCCGACATCGAGCCGGGCGGCTATCTGCTTTACGACTCGACGAAACCGATGCCGAAGTCGAAATTCCGCGACGACATCAGCGTCATCGGCGTGCCGTTCACCGCCATCTGCAATCGCGAATATAGCGATCCGCGCCAGCGCCAATTGTTCAAGAACATCATCTATGTCGGCGCGCTCGCGACGCTGCTCGACATGGATGTCGCGGAAATCGAAAAACTCATCGCCGAGCAGTACAAGGGCAAGGAAAAGCTGTTCGACGCCAATAAGCACGCGCTGCACCTCGGCCGCGATTGGGCGATAATGAACCTCGACAATCCGATCGGCTTGCGGCTAAAGCGCGCCAACGCGGTCGGCGACCGCATTTTCATCGAGGGCAATTCGGCCGCGGCCCTTGGCGCGGTCTATGGCGGCGCGACGGTCTGCGCCTGGTATCCGATCACGCCGTCATCGTCGCTTGCGGAAGCTTTCACCCGCCACTGCACCCGGCTGCGCGTCGACGCCGGCACCAAGAAGCATAAATTCGCGATCGTCCAGGCCGAGGACGAACTCGCTTCCATCGGCATGGTGATCGGCGCCGGCTGGAACGGCGCGCGCGCCTTTACCGCAACTTCGGGGCCGGGAATTTCGCTGATGCAGGAATTTCTCGGGCTCGCCTATTTTGCCGAAATCCCCGCCGTCATCTTCGACGTGCAGCGGGCGGGGCCGTCGACCGGCATGCCGACGCGCACGCAACAGACCGATCTCATCTCCTGCGCCTACGCCTCCCACGGCGACACCAAGCACGTGCTCTTGTTCCCCGAGGATCCGGCCGAAACATTCGAATTCGGCGCGGCGGCCTTCGATCTCGCCGACCGGCTGCAGACGCCGGTTTTCGTCATGATCGATCTCGATATCGGGATGAACCACCGCCTGTCGCGCCCGCTCGCCTGGGACGACGCGCGCAAATACGACCGCGGCAAGGTGATGACGGCGACCGCGCTCGAGGCCGGCGCCGATTTCGGCCGCTATCTCGACGTCGACGGCGACGGCATCCCCTACCGCACGTATCCCGGCACGCATCCGACCAAGGGCTCGTTCTTCACCCGCGGCACGTCGCGCGACCGCTATGCGCGCTACACCGAGGAAGGCCCGGCCTATGCCGACAATATGCAGCGGCTGCTGCGTAAGTTCGAGAGTGCGAAGGATTTGGTGCCGCGCCCGCTGCAAGCCAACGCCGACAAGCCGACCAAATACGGCGTGATCTATTTCGGCTCGACCTCGCCGGCGATGGACGAGGCGATCGGTATGCTCGAAAGCGGCGGGCAATATCTCGACCGGCTGCGGGTGCGCGCCTTTCCGTTCCATTCCAGCGTGACGAGCTTCATCGCCGACCACGATTTCGTGTTCGTCGTTGAGCAGAACCGCGACGCGCAACTGCGCTCGCTCATCGTCAACGAATGCGGCATCGACCCGGTACGGCTGGTTCCTATCCTGCATTACGACGGCACCCCGATCACCGCCCGCTTCGTCGCCCGCGCCATCGCCGAGCATCTCGATGCGCTCAAAGTAACGCCGCTGCGCAAGGTGGTCTCATGACCTACGTCGTCAAGCCGAAATTCCATCATCCCGAACTGCCGAAGAACGCGCTGGGCTATACGCACCGCGATTACGAGGGCAAGATTTCGACGCTGTGCGCCGGCTGCGGCCATGATTCGATCACTGCCGCGATCATCGAGGCCTGCTTCGAGCTGTCGATCGAACCGCATCGCGTGGCGAAAATCTCCGGCATCGGTTGTTCGTCAAAGACGCCGGACTACTTTCTCGGCAATTCGCACGGCTTTAACTCGGTGCACGGCCGCATGCCGTCGGTGCTGACCGGCGCCAATCTCGCCAACCGCGATCTCATTTATCTCGGTGTGTCGGGCGACGGCGACTCGGCGTCGATCGGGCTCGGCCAATTCGCCCACTGCATGCGCCGCGGCGTCAACATGGTCTATATCGTCGAGAACAACGGCGTTTACGGACTGACCAAGGGCCAGTTCTCGGCGACCGCCGACCGCGGCTCGAAGTCGAAGCGCGGCATCACCAATAACGACAGCGCCATCGACATGGTGGGGCTTGCCTTGCAACTCGGCGCCAGCCTCGTCGCGCGCTCGTTCTCCGGCGACAAGAAGCAGCTCGTCCCCATCATCAAGGCGGCGATCGAACACGACGGCGCCGCCTTCGTCGACGTGATCTCGCCGTGCGTCGCGTTCAACAACCATCCCGGCTCGACCAAGAGCTTCGATTACGTGCGCGAGCACAACGAGGCGGTCAATTTTCTCGATGTCATGACCGGCCGCGCGCCGATCCACGTCGACTACGCACCCGGCACCGTCGAACTCGTCGAGCAGCACGACGGCACGACTCTCGCCTTGCGGAAGCTCAATGCCGAATACGACGTGCACGACCGGCTCGCCGCCACGACGTTCATCCAGCACCACGCCGCCAAGGGCCAGATCGTCACCGGGCTGCTTTACGTCGAGAGCGAATCCGCGGATCTGCACGACCATCTCAACACCGTCGACGCGCCGCTCAATGCGCTTGCCGAGAAGGATTTATGCCCCGGTTCGGCGGCGCTGGAAAAGATCAACGCCAGTTTACGGTGATCCCTTCGTCATTCGGGGCGCGCGGAATGACGGGCTACTGCACGCAGCCGCCCATATACTGACTGCGCGCCGTGCCCGGCACGTTATAGAGGCCGGATTGGAAAGCGCAGCGCGAGGCGCGGTCCTGAAACGTTTCGGCGCCGTGTGGCAGGTTGGGAACGGGATTTGCCACGCCCGGAACGACGGTCGGGCCTTGCTCCTGCGGCAACGCATGCGTGATTGGCATGCCGCCGCGCTCAGGCGGAATGAGTTTTGTTCGCGGCAACGGCGCCGGCAGCACCGAGCCCGACGAGCCGCGCGTTGCGAACATGCTCCGGCCGCGGTGAAGCTTGGCAACAAACTTTTCGTGCCCCAGGAGGCTGGCGCGAGGCCGGCGGATCGGCGCCGCCGCCGCCGCCGCCGCCGCGCGATGATGCCTTGCGGTGCCGGGCTCGGGCGCCATGATCGTGTCGGGATAGCCGGGATAGCCCTGAGCCGCACCATGGCCGGGCGTCACGGCCAATAGCGCCAGCGCCAAACAGCAAACGTAACGGATGCGAACGGTCATGACCGCGCCCGCTTCGTACCGCGCACACTTATTTCAACCACGAAACGCGGTGTGCGTTCCTGATCTAAATCAATCCGCCGGCGCGTCCTCGATCGGGTCGTAGCGCTTGGCGTCCAGCTCGAGCAGATTCCACGATTGCTGCATGTGCGGCGGCAGCGGCGCGGTGACGTCGATTATGCCGCCGCGCGGATGCGGCACGACGATGCGGCGGGCGACGAGATGCAATTTGTTCTGCATGCCGCCCGGCAGCTGCCAATTTTCCCGCGCGAAATATTTCGGATCGCCGACGATCGGATGGCCGATATGATCCATATGCGCGCGCAATTGATGGGTGCGGCCGGTCACCGGCTTGAGCGAGAGCCAGGCGAGCACCGGCCCGGCCGTCTCGACCACCGCGTAATAGGTCAGTGCATGGCTCGCGCCCGCTTCGCCGTGGCGCGCGATGCGCATGAACGATTCGTCTTCGCGCTCCGCCTTGGCGAGAAAGGTCGAGATGCGGCCTTGCTGCACTTTTGGAACGCCGGCGACCAGCGCCCAATAGACTTTGCGCGCCGAGCGCGAGCGGAAGGACTTCGCCAGGGCCGCTGCGGCGAAGCGCGTCTTGGCGACCAGGAGGCAGCCGGCGGTATCCTTGTCGAGCCGGTGCACCAGCCGCGGCCGCTGGCCGTGCGCGTCGCGCATCACTTCCAGCATGCCGTCGATATGGCGCGTGGTGCCGGAGCCGCCCTGCACCGCGAGCCCCATCGGCTTGTTGAGCACCAGCACGTCGGCGTCTTCGTAGAGCGTGATCGATTTCAGGAATTCGCGGGTTTTTGCATCGGCCGCATTGCCCGGCGCGGGCGACTTTGGCCGCTCAAGCCGCAGCGGCGGAACGCGCACGCTCTGCCCGGCCTCGAGCCGGTTCTTCGGCTGCGTGCGCTTGCCGTTGACGCGCACCTCGCCTTTACGGATGACGCGCTGGATGTGCGAGAAGCTCAACCCCGGAAACCGTGCCTCGAAAAACCGATCGACCCGCATGCCGTTTTCGTCGGGCGTGACGGTAGTGTTTTGGACGCCTACCGGCGTGGGAAGTAGCGCGCCTTCCTGTTTTTCCTCATCCTGAGGTGCGCGCCCAACGGGTCCGGCCTCCGGCCGGCCCGATGACAAGCTCCGGCGCGCCTCGAAGGATGAAGGGCCCGTGATTCGGGGGCCCTCGCCCCGCCCGAAATCGGGTTTCCCCGATTTCGGATTTTGAGATGCCAAGTCGGCAGTAGCCGACTTGCTGGCTCGGCGCTTCGCGCCGAGCACCTCAGGGTGAGGGTGAACAAATTTATGCCGCGGCCCGGCGATCTGCCTGCCACCGCCCGGCTGCCGTGGTCCGTGCGAACCTCTCAAGTGCCGCTCCGCTCGCGCCGCAGCTTAGCCCAGTATTCGAGGCGCTTTCTGATCTCGCGCTCAAAACCGCGTTCCGGCGGATCGTAGAATTTCTGCCGTCCGAGTTTCTCCGGGAAATAGTCCTGGCCGGAAAAGGCTTCCGCCGAGTCGTGGTCGTATTCGTAGCCAGAGCCGTAGCCTTCGCTCTGCATCAGCTTGGTCGGCGCGTTGAGGATGTGCTTGGGCGGCAACAGCGAGCCCGCCTCTTTCGCCGTGCGCATGGCCGCGCCGAACGCGCTATAGGCCGCGTTCGATTTCGGCGCGGTCGCGACATAGATCACGGCCTCGGCAATGGCGAGTTCGCCTTCCGGGCTCCCGAGGAAGTCGTAGGCGTCCTTCGCGGCATTGGCGATGACCAGCGCCTGCGGATCGGCAAGCCCGATATCTTCGACCGCCATGCGCACGATGCGCCGCGCCAGATAAAGCGGGTCCTCGCCGGCATCGAGCATGCGGCACAGATAATAGAGCGCCGCGTCGGCATCGGAGCCGCGCACCGATTTATGCAGCGCGCTGATCAGATTGTAATGGCCGTCCTGCTTCTTGTCGTAGATCGGCGCGCGGCGCTGCACGACCTCTTGCAGGCCCGCGGCATCGAAGGTCTCGCCCGCCCGCACGGCGCGCCAGACTTCTTCGGCAAGGGTGAGCGCGGCGCGGCCGTCGCCGTCGGACATGCGAATAAGCGAGGCGCGCGCGTCGGCGTCGAGCGGCAGTTTCCGGCCCTCGATCGCCTCGGCGCGGGCGAGAAGCTTTTCGATCGCGGCGGCATCGAGCGGCTTGAATACGAGAACGCGCGCGCGAGACAACAGCGGCGCGATCAATTCGAACGACGGGTTCTCGGTAGTCGCGCCGACCAGCACGATGGTGCCGTCCTCCATCACCGGCAGGAAAGAATCCTGTTGCGCGCGGTTGAAGCGGTGAATCTCGTCGACGAAGAGCAGCGTGCCCTGCCCGGTTTCGCGGCGCAGCCGCGCCGCATCGAACACCTTCTTTAAATCCGCGACGCCGGAAAAGATCGCCGAAATCTGCTCGAAATAGAGTTCGGTCGCATGCGCCAACAGCCGCGCCACCGTGGTCTTGCCGGTGCCGGGCGGCCCCCAGAAAATCAGCGAGCCGAGCGAGCGCGTGTCGAGCATGCGGGTGAGCGTGCCGTCGGGGCCGAGCAGGTGATCCTGGCCCACCACGTCGTCAAGCTTGTCCGGCCGCAGCTTATCGGCAAGCGGCCGCGGCGCGTCGCGATCGAGCCCGCCCGCGGCGAACAGGTTCGGACCTTTCGGTTTGGGACGCGAACTCATCCGGAAAACATCACCGATATCTGCTGGCCGCCGCGCATGATGGTGATGCGCCACTGATGGCCGCCGGCGCCGGCGATGCGCTCGAGATCGGCCGACTTTGCGATCTTCTGATTGTTGACGGAAACGATGATGTCGCCCTTCTGGAAGCCGATCGATTGCGCCTCCGAGCCGTCGGCCACGGCGGTGATGACGACGCCCTCGGCCTGCGGATCGAGCCGCAACTCGTCGGCCAAAGCCGGCGACAGGTTCGCCACCGTGGCGCCGAGGAACGGCGAATGGGCGCGGATCTCGATCTCCTCGCGCGGCGTATCGGGCAGGCTCTGCAAGGCGATCGGCACGACCACCTCGCGGCCCTGCCGAATGAGGCCGATCTGCGCGGTGCCGCCGAGCGGCTTGGTGGCGAAGCGATAATTGAAGGCGTTCGGATCCTCGACCGCGGCGCCGTCGACGCTGACGATGACGTCGCCGGTCTTGATGCCGGCGCGCGCGGCCGGGCCGTCGGCCACGACGCTCGCCACCAGCGCGCCGCTCGGGCGATGCAGCCCGAGGCTGTCGGCGATGTCGGGCGTGACTTCCTGAAGCTTGGCGCCGAGCCACGGCCGCTTCACCGCGCCGCTGCCGCCCTCCGCGGAGGCGACCACCACGCGAACCATATTCGCCGGGATGGCAAAGCCGATGCCCTGCGATCCGCCAGAGCGCGAATAGATCGCCGAATTGATGCCGACCATCCGGCCGTTCATGTCGACCAGCGGACCGCCGGAATTGCCCGGATTGATGGCGGCGTCGGTCTGGATGAAGAATTGATAATCGCTGATGCCGACCTCGGTGCGCGCCACCGCCGAGACGATGCCGTGCGTCACCGTCTGCCCGACGCCGAACGGATCGCCGATCGCCAGCACCACGTCGCCCACTTGCAACTCGTCGGAATTGGCGAATTGCAGCGTCGGAAAGCGCTCCTTCGCGCCCTTGATGCGCAAAACCGCAAGATCGCTGCGCTGATCCTTGAGCACGATATCGGCGGCGAACTCGCGCTTGTCGGCGAGCGCGACCTTCACTTCGCTGGCGCCTTCGATCACGTGATAGTTGGTGACGACGAGGCCCGCCGGATCGACGATGACGCCGGAGCCGAGCGAGCGCTCGACTTGTTCGCGCGGCATCATGCCGAAGAACTGGCGGAAAAACGGATCGGCCAAAAACGGATTGTTGTTCTCGACGACGTGCTGGGCATAGACGTTGACCACCGCCGGCGCCACGCGCTGCACGATCGGCGCGAAAGACAGCTGCAACTGCGCCGGCGAAGTCGGGACCTGGCGCTCTTGGCGCTCCTGCGCCCGCGCGGCTTGCGGGCAGACTGCCAGTAGCGAAATCGCGGCGGCGAGAACGGCCGAGAAGGGCAGACGCGGCATGAAAAAAACCCCGATTAAACGCGCCACATATAGGCGCCCGACCAAGGCCGTAGAAGGGCGCCGCCGCCGCCCGGTGCGCTCGCCGGCGCTTACGCCGGAGCCGGAGCGGCCTCTTCGGGGCGCACCTGGACCGGCCCGGAATCCAGGCCCTTGGCCTCGACGTCGCGATCGACGAATTCGATCACCGCGACGGGCGCGGAATCGCCGTAGCGGAAGCCGGCCTTCATCACGCGGGTATAACCGCCGTTGCGGTCCTTGTAGCGCGGGCCGATCACGTCAAACAGCTTCTTGACCATGGCGATGTCGCGCATCTGCGCGATCGCCTGGCGGCGGGCGTGCAGGCCGCCGCGCTTGCCGAGCGTCACCAGCTTCTCCACGATCGGGCGCAAATCCTTCGCTTTCGGCAGCGTCGTCGTGATCTGCTCGTGCTTGATCAGCGACGGCGGCGAGATTCGCCAGCATCGCTTTGCGATGATCCGAGCGCCGGTTGAATTTGCGATGGGTCTTGGCGTGGCGCATGTCGCCTCCGGCGACAGGGGTCAGGTATCAGGCGTCAGGTTAAATCCTGACGCCTGTTTCCCGATGCCTGATACCCGTCAGTAGTGATCCTCGAACCGCTTGGCCAGTTCCTCGATATTTTCCGGCGGCCAGCCCGGTACTTCCATGCCGAGATGCAGTCCCATCTGCACCAGCACTTCCTTGATCTCGTTGAGCGATTTTCTGCCGAAATTCGGCGTGCGCAGCATTTCAGCCTCGGTCTTTTGAACGAGATCGCCGATATAGACGATGTTGTCGTTCTTCAGGCAGTTGGCCGAGCGCACCGACAATTCGAGCTCGTCGACCTTCTTGAGGAACGCCGGATTGAAGGCGAGATCGGGGATCGCCTCGTGCGCGGTTTCGCGCTTGGGCTCCTCGAAGTTGACAAAGACGTTGAGCTGGTCCTGCAGGATGCGCGCGGCATAGGCCAGCGCGTCCTCCGGGCTTACCGCACCGTTGGTCTCGATCGACAGCGTCAGCTTATCGTAATCGAGAATCTGACCTTCGCGGGTATTCTCGACCTTGTAGGACACTTTGCGCACCGGCGAGTAGAGACTGTCGACCGGAATGAGTCCGATCGGCGCGTCTTCCGGACGGTTGCGCTCGGCCGGCACGTAGCCCTTGCCGGTATTGACCGTGAACTCCATGCGGATTTCGGCGCCTTCGTCGAGCGTGCACAACACCAGTTCGGGATTGAGCACGACGATGTCGCCGACGGTTTGAATGTCGTTGGCGGTGACCGTTCCGGGGCCCTGCTTCTTCACCACCATGCGCTTGGGACCGTCGCCCTGCATCTTGATGGCGATGTCCTTGATATTAAGCACGATGTCGGTCACGTCCTCGCGCACGCCGGCAATCGAGGAAAACTCGTGCAGCACGCCGTCGATATGCACCGATTGAACTGCGGCGCCTTGCAGCGACGACAGCAAGATGCGCCGAAGCGCATTGCCGAGCGTCACGCCGAAGCCGCGTTCGAGCGGCTCGGCGACAACGGTCGCCGAACGCCGCGTATCGGCACCGACGCTGACCTGCAGCTTGTTGGGCCTGATCAGTTCCTGCCAATTCTTCTGGATCGTCACGTTATCACCCATCGCGTTGCGCGGCGCGATCGTCTCGCGCGCCCCACTCCGCTCCGTGGGGCCAAGGTTGGGGCCAAGATCGAGCGGCGGCAGATGTTCCACTTGTTCCATCGGCCGGATGTCCTATACGCGCCGCCGCTTGCGCGGACGGCAGCCATTATGCGGGATCGTCGTCACGTCGCGGATCGAGGTGATGGTGAAGCCGGCCGCCTGCAACGAGCGCAGCGCCGACTCCCGCCCCGAACCGGGGCCCGCAACCTCGACTTCGAGCGTGCGCATGCCGTGCTCTTGCGCCTTCTTGGCGGCGTCCTCGGCGGCGACCTGCGCCGCATACGGCGTCGATTTCCGCGATCCCTTGAAACCCATCGTGCCTGCCGACGACCAGGCAATAGTGTTGCCCTGCACGTCGGTGATCGTAATCATAGTGTTGTTGAACGTCGCGTTCACGTGCGCAACGCCGGAGGCGATGTTCTTGCGTTCGCGTCGGCGGACGCGCGTGGCTTCCTTACCCATTCTGAACCCTTCTTCGAAGCGAACCCGGCGGCTCCGCTGCCGTCACATCGTACTGTTCCACGCGCTATTTCTTCTTGCCGGCAATAGGCTTGGCCGGCCCCTTGCGGGTCCGTGCGTTGGTATGCGTGCGCTGGCCGCGCACCGGCAGAGAGCGGCGGTGACGCAACCCGCGATAACAACCGAGATCCATCAGCCGCTTGATGTTCATGGCGACTTCGCGCCGCAGGTCGCCTTCGACGATATAATCGCGGTCGATCACTTCGCGTAGCTGGAGCACTTCCTGATCGGTCAATTGCGACACCCGGCGCGATTCGGGGATCGACACTTTGTCCAGGATTTCGTGAGCTTTGGTGCCGCCAATTCCATAGATGTATTGCAGCGCGATCACGATGCGCTTGTTGGTCGGCAGATTGACGCCGGCGATACGAGCCAAGTCAGTTACTCCTTGCGACGCCCCGCCCACGGACGACCCGTGGCACTCGGCCGCTCTCGGTCGGTTGTAATGTCACCTGAGAAGCCACAAACGTAAAAAGCCAACGCCTGCCTGCCGCTGCGGCTTGGCATCGCTGCTAAATCTCCGACTGGATATTCGAGGCTTATTAAGGGATTCTCCGCGCTTTCGTCAACCTCGGTGAGCGATTTCGTGTACAAACTTAGACTCAGCGGCGGCGGGTATGCTTGCCTATGCGCCTAGGCAGCGTCGTTTTGGCCCCTGCCAGCCGCTTGCGCAGAGCTGCTCCGCCTCGACTCCCGGATTTTTTTCCTAAGACCCGTCGTTTCGTCGCGCTCTTTCGCTGCGATTTTAAGGGCTTAGCTCTTCGCTTTTTTTTTGCTGGCGGCGTCGCACGCCCTCCCCGCCGATGGCGCCGACGGCAGCGCCTTGTCGATGGCGGCCGCCACCTCCGGAATAGCCGCCATGCCGTCGACGCTGCGCAGCACGCCCTTCTGCCGGTAATAGGCGATCAGCGGCGCAGTCTGCTGGCGGTAGGCGGCAAGCCGCTTACGCAGCACTTCGGGGTTATCGTCGTCGCGCAGCGGCTCGCCGCGGTCCTTCATCTCGGCGATGCGGCTTTCGATGCGCCGGATCAGCGCATCCTCGTCGACGCGCAGCTCGATCACCGCATCGAGCGCAAGCCCACTGTTCGCCAATATGCGGTCAAGCGCCACCGCTTGCGGCACGGTGCGCGGGAAACCGTCGAGGATAAAACCTTCGCGCGCATCGGGCGCTTCGAGGCGCTGCGCGACGATGCCGACCACGATGTCATCGGGCACCAAGCCGCCGCGCGCCATGATCTCACGCGTCTGATGGCCAACCGGCGTGCCGGCCTTGCCGGCGGCACGCAACATTTCCCCGGTCGAAAGCGGGACAATGCCGTATTTGGCGACGAGACGCGAGGCCTGCGTTCCCTTGCCAGCCCCCGGCGGGCCGAGCAGGATCAATCTCATCTACGGCGTCCCCTCAGCTTCGATCTTTTTATCAGGCCTTCGTACTGGTGCGCCAACAGATAACCCTGCACTTGCGCCACCGTATCCATGGTCACGCTGACGACGATCAGAAGCGACGTGCCGCCGAAATAGAACGGCACCGCCGCATACGAAATCAGGATCTCGGGAAACAGGCAAACGACCGCAAGATAGGCCGCGCCGACGACCGTGATCCGCGACAGGACGTAATCGATATATTCGGCCGTTCGTTCCCCCGGCCGGATGCCCGGGACGAAGCCGCCGTGTTTCTTTAGATTGTCGGCGGTCTCGGTCGGATTGAACACGATCGCCGTGTAGAAGAAGGCGAAAAACACGATCAGCCCGACATAGAGAATGAGGAACAGCGGCCGGCCGTGGGCGAGCTGGGTGGTAATGAGCGTCAGCCATCCCGGACCCTGCCCGGCCGTGAAGTTGACGATGGTCGTCGGCAACAACAAAAGCGACGAGGCGAAGATCGGCGGAATGACGCCCGATGTATTGAGCTTGAGCGGCAGATGCGATGACTGGCCCTCGAACATGCGGTTGCCGACCTGGCGCTTGGGATACTGGATCAACAGCCGGCGCTGCGCGCGCTCCATGAACACGATGAAGGTGATGACGGCGATGACCATGACGATGACGATAAGAATGAGCCCGGTGGACAGCGCGCCCTGACGGCCGAGTTCGAGCGTGCCGGCGATGGCCGACGGTAATTGCGCGACGATGCCCGACATGATGATGAGCGAGGTGCCGTTGCCGATACCGCGCTGGGTGATCTGCTCGCCGAGCCACATCAAAAATATGGTGCCGCCGCTCAGCGTGATCACCGTCGAGATACGAAAGAACAGCCCGGGATCGCTGACCACACGACCGGCGCCTTCGAGGCCGACGGCGATGCCATAGGCCTGGAACGCCGCCAGCAACACCGTCAGATAACGCGTGTACTGGTTGATTATTTTGCGGCCCGCTTCGCCCTCCTTCTTCAACTGCTCGAGGGTGGGCGACACCGTCGTCATCAACTGGATGATGATCGAGGCCGAGATGTAAGGCATGATGTTGAGCGCGAAGATCGCCATGCGGTGGATGCCGCCGCCGGCGAACATATTGAACATCCCCAAAATGCCGCCGGCCTGGGATTGGAAAATCTGGTCCCAGGCGTTCGGATCGATGCCGGGCAGCGGGATGTAAGTGCCGAGCCGGTAGACGAGCAGCGCGCCGAGCGTGAACCAGATGCGCTTCTTCAGCTCTTCGGCTTTGGCCAAGGCCCCGAAGTTGAGATTGGCTGCCAGTTGTTCCGCTGCAGAGACCATCCGCCAATGCTCCGTGCGCCAAAGCGCTGTGTGACCCGGGCCTATATAGGCGTCAGACCGCCTGCTCGCCCGTCTCCGCTTTGGGAGCTAGGATTTCGACCGAGCCGCCGGCCTTTTCGACCGCGGCGACGGCCGATTTCGAGGCGCCATAGACGGCAAACGCGACTTTCGCCTTGATTTCGCCGGTCCCGAGAAGTTTCACGCCATCCTTGGCCCGGCGCAGCACCCCTGCTGTGACCAGAGCGGCCGCGTCGATTTTGACGGCCGCGTCGAGCTCGCCGGCATCGATCGCGGCTTGGATACGCCCGAGATTCACCTCATTGAGCTTGCGCGCGAACATCGCGTTCTTAAAGCCCCGCTTGGGCAGCCGGCGATGCAGCGGCATCTGGCCGCCCTCAAAGCCCTTGATCCGCACGCCGGAGCGCGCGGTCTGGCCCTTGCCGCCGCGGCCGCCGGTTTTGCCTTTGCCCGAGCCGATGCCGCGACCGATGCGCTTGCGCATTTTACGGGCGCCGGGGCGGTCGGCGAGTTCGTGAAGTTGCATTACAGTCCTCGTTCTTTCCGCTCGTCATGGCCGGGCTTGTCCCGGCCATCTCGCTCCGACAGGCACTGCGCCCGAACTCGTCGGGATGCCCGGCACAAGGTCGCGCATGACGACGTCAATCAATCCTTCTCCACCACTTCGACGAGATGGCCGACCTTGGCGATCATGCCGCGGGTTTGCGGCGTGTCGGGGAGTTCCGCGACGCGGCCGACCTTGTTGAGCTTAAGCCCGACCAGCGTCTCGCGCTGACTGTGGTGACGGCGCGACGCGCTGCCGGTCTGCCGGATTTTTACGATTTTGCCGATGTTCTTTGCGATATTTTTGCCGGTAGTCATGGCCTGCTCCACGCTTAATCCGCCGGCGCTTCGGCATCGACGTCGCGGCGGCGCGCCTGCAGCGTCGAGACCTTGACGTTGCGGCGCGCGGCGACCGAGCGCGGCGAGTCCTGGCGCTTGAGCGCATCGAACGTGGCGCGCACGACGTTATAGGGGTTCGACGTGCCGATCGACTTCGCCACCACGTCCTGCATGCCGAGCGTCTCGAACACCGCCCGCATCGGACCGCCGGCGATGATGCCGGTGCCGGGAGGCGCCGCGCGGAGGTAGACGCGTCCGGCGCCGTGGCGGCCGGCAACGTCATGATGCAGCGTGCGGCCTTCGCGCAGCGGCACGCGGGTGAGCGAGCGCTTGGCGGCATCGGTCGCCTTGCGGATCGCCTCCGGCACTTCGCGCGCCTTGCCGTGGCCGAAACCGACCCGGCCCTTCTGATCGCCGACGACGACCAATGCGGCGAAACCGAAACGGCGTCCGCCTTTGACGACCTTGGCGACGCGATTGATGTGCACGAGCTTGTCGACGAACTCGCTGTCGCGCTCTTCGTTTCTCCGACCGTGTGGTTCACGTGCCATATCTGTGTGCCATGTTATCGATCCAAGTGGTTTGTCTTCCGATCGTCAGAACTTGAGCCCGCCCTCACGCGCGGCCTCCGCCAAAGCCTTGACGCGGCCGTGATACAGATAGCCGCCGCGGTCGAATATCACGTCCTTGACACCTTTTTCCTGCGCGCGCTGGGCGATGAGCTTGCCCACGGCTTTCGCCGCATCGACGCTGGCGCCGGTCTTCAGGCCTTCCCGCGTCGCTTTTTCGATCGAGGATGCGGCGGCAAGCGTAGTGCCCTGATCGTCGTCGATCACCTGGGCGTAGATGTGCTTCGAAGAACGATAAACGGAGAGCCGCTTGCGCTCGCCCGCCGCTCGACGCAGTGCACCGCGCACGCGCCCGGTGCGCCGCATAGTCTTGTCACTGAGCTTGGTCATGGCGCGGCTTTCCTACTTCTTCTTGCCTTCCTTGCGGAAGATACGCTCGTCGGCATATTTGATGCCCTTGCCCTTATAAGGCTCCGGCGGCCGGCATTCGCAGAATCTCGGCGGCGACCTGGCCCACTTTTTGGCGGTCGCTGCCGCTAATCACGATCTCGACCGGACGCGGCGTGGCAATCGTGATGCCTTCGGGGATCGGGTAGACAATGTCGTGGCTGTAGCCGAGCGCGATTTGCAGGTTCCTGCCCTGCACCGCCGCACGATAGCCGACGCCGTTGATTTCGAGCCGCTGCTCGAAGCCTTTGGTGACGCCGGAAATCAGATTGGCGATGAGCGTGCGCGAGGTGCCCCATTGCGCCCGCGCGCGCTGGGTTTCGGCGCGCGGATCGACCTTGATCTTGCCGTCTTCGAGCTTGACCGCGATGTCGTCGTGCACCACGACTGAAAGCGCGCCCTTGGGGCCCTTAATCTTTACGGTCTGGCCCTCGACGCTGGCAGTGATGCCGGCCGGCACCGCGATCGCTCTTTTGCCGATACGTGACATCAAAATACCTTACAGAGAATTTCGCCGCCGACATTGGCGTCGCGGGCGTCGTGGTCGGCCATGACGCCTTTCGGCGTCGACACGATGGTGACGCCCAGCCCGTTATTGATGCGCGGCATGCTCTTGACCGAGGTGTAGACGCGGCGGCCGGGCTTCGACACCCGCTCGATCTCGCGGATGACCGGCTCGCCGTCGAAATATTTCAGCTCGATCTCGATTTCGGAGCGGCCGTCTTTCTCGACCACCGCATAGCCGCGGATATAACCTTCGGTTTTGAGCACTTCGAGCACGCTTTCGCGCAACCGCGAGTTCGGCGAGGTGACCTTCGACTTGTTGCGCATCTGCGCGTTGCGGATGCGGGACAGCAGATCGCCGAGCGGATCGTTCATGGCCATCGTGCGTTCCTCCTACCAGCTCGACTTCAACAAGCCCGGGATCAGCCCTTTCGAGCCGAGGTCCCGCAGCGCAATGCGCGACAATTTGTGCTTGCGGTAAAAGCCGCGCGGCCGGCCCGTCAGTTCGCAGCGATTGCGGATGCGGGTGGCGGACGAGTTGCGCGGCAATTCGGCGAGCTTGAGCGTGGCGGCAAAGCGCTCCTCCACCGGCTTCGACTTGTCGCGGGCGATCGCCCTCAGCCGGGCCCGCCGTCCGGCATACTGCTTCGACATCCGGCGGCGCCGGTTGTTCTTCTCGATCGAACTCTTCTTCGCCATCTAGTTCTCCTCGGCGTTCCGCGTCTGAGGTTTTGCCGCCTCGCTGCGGAACGGAAAATTGAACGCCGTCAACAAGGCGCGCGCCTCGTCGTCGTTGCGCGCGGTGGTGCAGACCGTGATGTCCATGCCCCAGATGTCGGCGGCCTTGTCGTAGTCGATTTCCGGGAACACGATGTGCTCCTTGATGCCAAGCGTGTAATTGCCGCGGCCGTCGAAACTTTTCGGATTAAGCCCGCGGAAGTCGCGCACCCGCGGCAGCGCGATATTGATGAGCCGGTCGAGGAACTCGTACATGCGCGCCTTGCGCAACGTCACCTTGCAGCCGATCGGCTGGCCCATGCGCACTTTGTAGGTGGCGATCGACTTGCGCGCCTTGGTAATGACCGCCTTCTGTCCGGCGATCAGCGCCAGATCGACGGCGGCGCCATCGACCTTCTTCTTGTCGGCGATGGCTTCGCCGATGCCCATATTGATGACGATCTTGTCCACCTGCGGAACCTCGAAGCGATTCTTGTAGCCGAACTGCTCGGCGAGCTTGCCGCGGATCGTTTCGTCGAATTGCACCTTGAGCCGCGCCGGCACGCGCGGTTCGGGCTCACGCGGCGGCGCCTTCTCAGCCTTTTCCGGCTTCGCCGCCTTGGTGCCGCCCTTGTCGGCCTTGCCGGCCTTGTCGGGCCGCTCGACCTTGTCGGCCTTGTCGGGCCGCTCGGCTTTCGCCGATTTGGTTTGCTCGGCCTCGGGCTTCGCCGGCCGCTGCGACTGCTCCGGCGGCTTTGCCGGTTTCTCGTCTGTGTCAGCCATCGATCTCAACTCCCGAACGCTTGGCGAAGCGCACCTTCTTGCGGGCATCGCCTTTGCCGACGAATTTGAAGCCGACCCGCGTCGGCTTGCCGTCCTTGGGGTCGGCGAGCGCAACGTTCGACAGGTGGATCGGCGCTTCCTTGGAAATGATGCCGCCTTCCTGCGATGCGCTCTGGCGTTGGTGGCGCTTGACCATGTTGATCCCGCGCACCAGCACGCGCCCGTCGTTGCGGCGCATCTCGATGACCTCGCCGTTGCGGCCCTTATCGCGGCCGGCGATCACGATGACGTTGTCGCCCTTCTTGATCTTGGCGGCCATCACAGCACCTCGGGTGCAAGCGAGATGATTTTCATGTGGTTTTTCGCCCGCAGTTCGCGCGGTACCGGGCCGAAGATGCGGGTGCCGACCGGCTCCATCTGCGGGGTAATCAGCACCGCGGCGTTGCGGTCGAAGCGGATGATCGAGCCGTCGGGACGCTTGATGTCCTTCGAAATGCGCACGATCACCGCCTTCATCACGTCGCCCTTCTTGACGCGGCCGCGCGGGATCGCCTCCTTCACCGAAACCACGATGACGTCGCCGATGGTGGCGTATTTGCGTTTCGAGCCGCCGAGCACCTTTATGCACATGACGCGGCGTGCGCCGGAATTGTCCGCCACGTCGAGATTGGTTTGCATCTGGATCATGGGTTACCCCACCTGTTCCATTCCGGTCGCATCATTACGTCTACGACGCCTTCTTCTTTTCGCCGCGCACCACCGCCCACCGCTTAAGCTTGGAAATCGGGCGGTGTTCTTCAATCCACACGATGTCGCCGACCTTGAACTCGTTTTTCTCGTCGTGCGCGTAATATTTCTTCGAACTGCGCACCGTCTTCTTGTACAAGGGATGGGTGAAGCGGCGCTCCACGCGCACCACCAGTGTCTTGTTCTGCTTGTCGCTCACCACGACGCCTTGGAGCGTTCGCTTCGGCATATTATCCTCTCAACTCTTCGCCGCGGCTTGTTTCGCCGGACCTTGGCGCTTGTTGCGCGCGATCGTTTTGAGCCGCGCGATGTCGCGCCGGACCTCGCGCACGCGCGCGGTGTTTTCCAACTGTCCGCTGGCGCGCTGGAAGCGCAGGTTGAAATGCTCCTTCTTGAGCTTGAGCACTTCGTCGTCGATCTGGTCGATCGTCATCGCTCTGATATCGGCCGGTTTCATGACGCGCCTACTCGCTGATCCGCTCGACGAAACGGGTTTTGACCGGCAATTTGGCGGCTGCGAGCGCCAGCGCCTCCTTGGCGACATCGACGGTCACGCCGTCGATCTCGAACAGGATGCGGCCCGGCTTGACCCGCGCCACCCAAAATTCCGGCGTGCCCTTGCCCGAGCCCATGCGCACTTCGAGCGGCTTCTTCGACACCGGCACGTCCGGATAGATGCGGATCCACACCCGCCCGGAGCGCTTCATGTGCCGGGTGAGCGCGCGGCGCGCCGCCTCGATCTGGCGCGCCGTGATCCGCTCGGGCTCGGTCGCCTTCAAGCCGTACTGGCCGAACGCCAGGTCGATCGCACTCGAGGCGACGCCGTGAATGCGGCCCTTGTGCGCCTTCCTGAATTTCGTTCGCATCGGTTGCAGCATGGCGTTACGCCTTTATTGCCGTTCGCTCGATCAAGCCGCGTCTCGCCGCGGCCGGCCGGCCTCGCCTTCGGCCATCTTTTTGTCCTGCGCCATCGGGTCGTGTTCCATGATCTCGCCTTTGAAGATCCATACCTTCACGCCGCAAGTGCCATAGGTGGTGAACGCGGTGGCCACGCCGTAATCGACGTCGGCGCGCAGCGTATGCAGCGGCACGCGGCCTTCGCGGTACCATTCCATGCGCGCGATTTCGGCGCCGCCGAGCCGGCCCGAGCAATTTATGCGGATGCCGCCGGCGCCGAGCCGCATCGCCGACTGCACGGCGCGCTTCATGGCGCGGCGAAACGCCACCCGGCGCTCGAGTTGCTGCGCGATCAATTCGGCGACCAGCTGGGCGTCGAGTTCGGGTTTACGGATTTCCACGATGTTGATCACAACGTCGCTGTCGGTGAGTTCGGCGACCTTGCGGCGCAATCTCTCGATATCGGCGCCCTTCTTGCCGATGACGACGCCGGGACGCGCCGAGTGGATGGTGACCCGGCATTTCTTGTGCGGCCGCTCGATCACGATCTTCGACACCGCGGCCTGCTTGAGCTCGCCCATCAGGGCTTTGCGGATTTCCATGTCCTCGTGCAAGAGCGAACCGTAACTCGTCTTGCCGGCATACCACCGCGAATCCCAGGTGCGGTTGATGCCGAGACGAAGCCCGATCGGATTGACTTTTTGACCCATAGTGCTCTCCTCGCCGCTCCCGTTACGCCTGCGCCTCGACTTCGCGCACCACGATGGTGAGATTCGCGAACGGCTTGAAAATCGCTCCGACCCGGCCGCGCCCGCGCGGCGTATGCCGCTTGATCACCAGCGCCTTGCCGACATGGGCCTCGACGACGACGAGATCGTCGACGTCGAGGTCGTGATTGTTTTCCGCATTGGCGATCGCCAATTCCAGGCATTTGCGCACGTCGCGGGCGATGCGCTTGCGCGAGAATTCGAGATCGGCGAGCGCAGTCGCAACCTTCTTGCCGCGAATGAGCTGCGCCAACAGGTTCAGCTTCTGCGGGCTCACCCGCAGCATGCGGGCGACGGCCTTCGCCTCGTTGTCGGAAAGCGCGCGGTCGCGCTTTTTCTTGCTCATGAAAGCGTTCCCGAAATCATGACGCGCCCGCCGGCGGTGCGGCACCCGGCGCCGCAGGAGTAGCACCCGGCGCGCCCGGCGCGGCGCCCGGCGCCGCTCCCTCGGCGCCCGGCAAGCCGGCCAAGCGCTTGGCCTTGCGGTCCGACGAATGACCATAGAACGAGCGCGTCGGCGCGAATTCGCCGAACTTGTGGCCCACCATTTCCTCGGTAACGATGACCGGAATGTGCTTCTGGCCGTTATAGACGCCGAAGGTCAGGCCGACGAATTGCGGCAGGATGGTCGAACGCCGCGACCAGATGCGGATCATTTCATGACGCGCGGACGAGCGCGCGGCATCCGCCTTTTTCAAGAGATAGCCGTCGACAAACGGACCCTTCCAGACCGAACGCGTCATGATCGCTCCTACTTCTGCTTGCGCGCGTGGCGGCTCGCCATGATGAACTTCGCCGTAGACTTGTTCTTGCGCGTCTTCATGCCCTTGGTCGGCTTGCCCCATGGCGTCACCGGATGCCGGCCGCCGCGGGTGCGCCCGCCGAGCGGATGATCGACCGGGTTCATGGCCTCGCCGCGAACGTGGCCGCGCCGCCCCATCCAGCGCGTGCGCCCGGCCTTGCCGATCGAAACGTTCATATTGTCGGGGTTCGACACCGCGCCGACAGTGCCGATGCAGCGGCCGTGAACCAAGCGCTGCTCGCCGGAATTCAATCGCAGGATCACGTATTCGCCGTCGCGGCCGACGATCTGGGCATAGGTGCCGGCCGAGCGCGCGATTTGACCGCCCTTGCCGATTTTCAACTCGATATTATGGACGATGGTGCCGACCGGAATATTGGCGATCGGCATGGCATTGCCGGGTTTGACGTCGACATGCTCGCCCGCAACGATGGTGTCGCCGACCGAGAGCCGCTGCGGCGCCAGAATGTAGGCGAGTTCGCCATCTTCGTATTTGACGAGCGCGATGAATCCGGTGCGGTTCGGATCGTATTCGAGCCGCTCGACCTTGGCGGGCACATCGAATTTGCGGCGCTTGAAGTCGATCTTGCGATAGGCCTGTTTGTGGCCGCCGCCGCGATAGCGAATGGTGATGGATCCGCCATTGTTGCGTCCGCCACTCGAATTCTTGCCCTCGGTCAGCGCTTTGACCGGCTTGCCGGTGTAAAGACCGGCGCGGTCGACGAGGACGAGCTGACGCTGGCCCGGCGTGACCGGATTATAGGTTTTGAGTGCCATTGCGCCCGATCCCTTACAAACCCGTGGTCACGTCGATCCTTTGACCCTCTTCGAGGGTCACGATCGCGCGCTTACTGTCGGATTGCTGGCCGCGGCGGCCTTTGAAGATTTTCCATTTTCCGCGCCGGCGCAGCGTATTGACGCTCTTGACCTTGACGTCGAACAGCTTTTCGACCGCTTCCTTGATTTGCGGCTTGGTCGCCGTCATCGCGACCTTGAACACGACCTTGTTGAACTCGGACGCATTGGTCGCCTTCTCGGTGATGAGCGGCGCAATGATGATGTCGTAGTGGCGCGGATCGGTGGTGGTCATTTGAAGCGCGCCTCCAATGCGTCGACGGCGGCGCGGGTGAGAACGAGCTTCGGCCGCCGCATGATGTCGTAAACATTGATACCGGCGACCGGCAGCACGTCGATATTCGGGATGTTGCGCGCCGCGGTACGCACGTCGGCGGCGACTTCGGCGCCGTCGACGAACAGCGCGTTGGAGACGCCAAGCTTGTCGAAATGGCCGCGCAGCGTCTTGGTCTTGGCTTCCTTCACGGAGAGCGCTTCGATGACGAGGATGCCGCCGTCCTTGGCCTTGGCCGACAGCGCGTGCTTGAGCGCCAGCGCACGCACCTTCTTCGGTAGGCCGATGGCGTGGCTGCGGGTGTGCGGGCCGAACGAGCGGCCGCCGCCGCGGAACAGATTGACCCGCGCCGAGCCGTGGCGGGCGGAGCCGGTGCCCTTTTGCCGGTACATTTTCTTGCCGGTGCGATCGATGTCCGCCCGGTTCTTCACTTCATGGGTGCCGGCCCGGCGTTTCGCCAGTTGCCAGACCACGCAGCGGTGGATGAGATCGGCGCGCGGCTCGAGGCCGAATATGGCATCGGACAAAGTCACCGAGCCGGCCTTCTTGCCGTCGAGGGTGGTGACTTGCAGCTCCATGTCACTTGCCCTTCTTCGGTTTCTTGCCGGCCGCGGGCTTGCCGGCTTCGCCCCTCGGCGGCGCAGGTTTGGCAGCTTGCGCCTTCGGCGCCGCCGGTTTGGACGCGGCCGGTTTGGCAGCCTCGGCTTTAGGAGCCGCCGCTTGTGATGTGGCCGGCGCCTGGGGCTTTGGTGTCTCCGGCTTGGCTGCCGCGGGCACGCTTGGCTCCGCGGCGGAAGCGGCGGGAGCGGCATCGACGAGCTTGAACTTGCCGGGCTTCGGCACGCCGTCCGGCAGCTTTTTCTTCACGGCGTCGCGCACCGTGATCCAGCCGCCCTTGACCCCGGGCACGGCGCCTTCGACCAGGATCAAGCCGCGCGCCACGTCGGTCTGCCGGACTTTGAGATTAAGCGTGGTCACCCGGTCGACGCCGAGATGGCCGGCCATCTTCTTGTTCTTGAAAGTCTTGCCGGGGTCCTGCCGGCCGCCGGTCGAACCGTGCGAGCGGTGCGAGATCGACACGCCGTGACTGGCGCGGAGCCCGGAGAAATTCCAGCGTTTCATCGGGCCGGCCCAGCCTTTGCCGGTCGAGGTACCGGTGACGTCGACATATTGACCGACGACGAAATGGTCCGCGGTGATTTCCGCGCCGACCGGAATGAGCGCGTCATCGTCGACGCGGAACTCGGCGAGCTTGCGCTTGGGCTCGACTTTGGCGATGGCGAAATAGCCGCGGTCCGCCTTGGTCGTCGACTGCACCTTGCGCAGCCCGGCGCCGAGCTGGAGCGCGACGTAACCGTTCTTTTCCTTGGTGCGGTGGCCGACGACCTGGCAATTGCCGAGGCGGAGCACCGTCACCGGCACGTGCTCGCCGGTCTCGGTAAACAGACGCGTCATCCCGACCTTTTGCGCGAGCACCCCGGAACGCATGTTCTGTTCTCCACGCCTTAGAGCTTGATCTCGACATCGACGCCGGCGGCGAGATCGAGCTTCATGAGCGCATCGACGGTTTGCGGCGTCGGATCGACGATGTCGAGGAGACGCTTGTGGGTGCGCATTTCGAATTGCTCGCGGCTCTTCTTATCGATGTGCGGCGAGCGGTTGACCGTGAATTTTTCGATCTTGGTCGGCAACGGGATCGGGCCGCGGACCTGGGCGCCGGTGCGCTTGGCCGTATTGACGATCTCGCGCGTCGACGCATCGAGGATGCGGTGATCGAACGCCTTGAGCCGGATGCGGATGTTCTGGCCGTTCATGCTCTCATTCTCTCTTCCCTGTCATCATCCGCGAAGCCGGATGATCCAGTAACCGCGCATTGTGATTACTGGATGCCCCGCTTTCGCGGGGCATGACACACTCCCTACTCGATGATATTCGCCACCACGCCGGCGCCGACCGTTTTGCCGCCCTCGCGAATGGCGAAACGCAGCTTCTCTTCCATGGCGATCGGCACGATCAGCGTCACCTCCATGGCGATATTGTCGCCCGGCATCACCATCTCGGTGCCCGCCGGAAGCGTCACCACGCCGGTCACGTCGGTGGTGCGGAAGTAGAATTGCGGCCGGTAATTGGTGAAGAACGGCGTGTGGCGTCCACCTTCCTCCTTGGTGAGGATGTAGGCTTCGGCCTTGAACTTGGTATGCGGCTTCACCGAACCCGGCTTGCACAGCACTTGGCCGCGCTCCACTTCCTCGCGTTTGGTGCCGCGCAGCAGGCAACCCACATTGTCGCCGGCCTCACCCTGATCGAGCAGCTTGCGGAACATTTCGACGCCGGTCACGACGGTCTTCTGTGTCGGCCTGATGCCGACGATCTCGACTTCCTCGCCGACCTTGATGACGCCGCGCTCGATACGCCCGGTGCAGACCGTGCCGCGGCCCGAGATTGAGAACACGTCCTCGACCGGCATCAGGAACGGCTGATCCTTCGGCCGGTCGGGCTGCGGGATGTAGTCATCGACGGCCTTCATCAGCGCGTTAATCGAGTTCTTGCCGAGCTCCTCGTTCTTGCCCTCCAGCGCCGCCAGCGCCGAACCCTTGACTACCGGGATCTTGTCGCCGGGGAAATTGTACTTGGAAAGCAGCTCGCGCACTTCGAGCTCGACCAGTTCAAGGAGCTCGGGGTCGTCCACCATGTCGACCTTGTTGAGATAGACGACCAGCGCCGGCACGCCGACCTGGCGGGCGAGCAGGATATGTTCGCGGGTCTGCGGCATCGGACCGTCGGCGGCGCTGACCACCAGGATCGCGCCGTCCATCTGCGCGGCGCCGGTGATCATGTTCTTCACATAGTCGGCATGGCCGGGGCAATCGACATGCGCGTAATGGCGCTTGTCGGTTTCGTATTCGACGTGGGCGGTGGCGATGGTGATGCCGCGCGCCTTTTCCTCCGGCGCCTTGTCGATCTGGTCATACGCCGTGAATTGCGCCTGACCCTTCTCCGCCAAAACTTTGGTGATCGCCGCCGTCAATGTCGTCTTACCATGATCGACGTGCCCGATCGTACCGATATTGCAATGTGGCTTGGTGCGCTGGAATTTTTCCTTGGCCATGGGACTCTCCGTTCCGGCTCTCTCGCTATGAAATCCTTGCGTGCGTTGGTCAGGCGTATTTCGCCTGGACTTCGTCGGCGATGCCTTTCGGCACCTCGGCGTAGTGGTCGAACTGCATGGTGAACGTGGCGCGCCCCTGACTCATGGAGCGCAGACTGTTGACGTACGAGAACATGTTGGCGAGCGGCACCATCGCCGCGATGACGTTGGCGTTGCCGCGCATGTCCTGACCCTGGATCTGCCCGCGGCGCGAATTGAGGTCGCCGATGACCGACCCGGTATATTCCTCCGGCGTCACCACCTCGACCTTCATGATCGGCTCGAGCAGAACCGGGCCGCCCTTCTGCAGGGCTTCGCGCAAGGCCGCGCGGGCGCAAATCTCAAACGCCATCGCCGAGGAATCGACGTCGTGCGAGGCGCCGTCGATCAGGCTGACCTTGAGATCGACCACCGGGAAGCCGGCCAGCACGCCGGAGCCCAGCATCGCTTCGAGGCCCTTTTCGACGGCCGGGATGAACTCCTTCGGCACCGCGCCGCCGACGATCTCGTTCTCGAACACAAACCCGGCGCCGGGCGCGCTCGGCTCGGCGACGATTTTGATGCGGGCGAACTGGCCGTGACCGCCGGTTTGCTTCTTGTGGGTGTAGTCGACGGTCGCGGGCCGGGTGACCTTTTCGCGGTACGCAACCTGCGGAGCGCCGATATTGGCGTCGACCTTATAAGTGCGCTTGAGGATGTCGACCTTGATGTCGAGATGCAGTTCGCCCATGCCCTTGATGATGGTCTGGCCGGATTCCTGATCGGTGTGAACACGGAACGAGGGGTCTTCGGCCACCAGCTTGGCAAGCGCCACGCCGAGCTTCTCCTGGTCGGCCTTCGACTTCGGCTCGATGGCGATCTCGATGACCGGGTCGGGGAATTCCATTTTTTCGAGGATCACGGGTTTTTGCGAATCGCACAGCGTGTCGCCGGTGCGTACCTCTTTCAGGCCGGCCAGCGCCACGATGTCGCCGGCAAAGGCCTCCTTGATGTCTTCGCGGTTGTTGGCATGCATCAACAACATGCGGCCGACGCGTTCCTTGCGCTCCTTGGTCGAATTCATCACCCCGGTGCCGCTCTCCAGTTTTCCCGAATAAATGCGGCAGAAGGTGATGGTGCCGACGAACGGATCGTCCATGATCTTGAACGCAAGCAGCGCCATCGGCTCGGTATCCGACGCCTTGCGCGTGACCTCGTTGCCCTTTAGATCGACGCCTTTCACCGGCGGCACGTCGACCGGGGACGGCAGATAATCGACGACGGCGTCGAGCAGCGGCTGCACGCCCTTGTTCTTGAATGCGGAACCGCACAGCACCGGAAAGAAGGCGCTGGAAATGGTGGCTTTGCGGATGAGCCGCTTGAGCGTCGCGACGTCGGGCTTCTTGCCCTCGAGATAGGCGGTCGTCGCGTCGTCGTCGAGTTCGACCGCGGCCTCGATCAGCTTTTCGCGATATTCTTTGGCCTGTTCCACAAGCTCGGCCGGAATTTCGATGTCGTGATATTTCGCGCCAAGCGTCTCCTCGTCCCACACCACGCCGACCATGCGGACGAGATCGATGACGCCCTTGAATTGGCTCTCGGCGCCGATCGGAAGCTGGACCGCGACCGGCTTGGCGCCGAGCCGGTCGACGATGTCTTTCAGGCACTGGAAGAAGTCGGCGCCGACCTTGTCCATCTTGTTGCAGAAAACGATGCGGGGAACGTTGTAGCGGTCGCCCTGGCGCCAGACCGTCTCGGTCTGCGGCTCGACGCCCTGGTTGGAATCAAGCACGCATACCGCGCCGTCGAGGACGCGCAGCGAGCGCTCCACTTCGATCGTGAAATCGACGTGGCCGGGCGTATCGATGATGTTGAGGCGCTTGCCGTTCCAAATTGCGGTGGTCGCGGCCGAGGTGATGGTGATGCCGCGCTCCTGCTCCTGCTCCATGTAGTCCATGGTCGCGGCGCCATCGTGCACCTCGCCCATCTTGTGGCTCTTGCCGGTGTAATAGAGGACGCGCTCGGTCGTGGTGGTCTTGCCGGCATCGATGTGAGCCATGATGCCGAAGTTGCGGTAGTCCTCGATCGGATGGGTGCGGGGCATGGGGGATCAATCCTTCGCTGTCGCCGGCTTCACCAGCGATAGTGCGAGAACGCGCGGTTGGCTTCCGCCATCCGGTGCGTGTCCTCGCGCTTCTTTACGGCGTTCCCCCTGTTATTCGACGCATCGAGCAGCTCCGCGGAGAGCCGCTCGGTCATCGTCTTCTCGTTGCGTTCGCGCGCGGCGGAGATGATCCAGCGGATGCCGAGCGCCTGACGCCGCGACGTGCGCACTTCGACCGGCACCTGGTAGGTGGCGCCGCCGACGCGGCGCGAACGCACCTCGATCGACGGCATGACGTTATCGAGCGCCTGCTGGAAAACGCTGACCGGGTTGCCGCGGGTCTTGCCCTCGATAATGTCCAAAGCGCCATAGACGATGGTCTCGGCCACCGACTTCTTGCCGGCATGCATCACCGAGTTCATGAATTTCGTGACCACGACGTTCCCGAATTTCGGGTCCGGCTGGATCTCGCGCTTGTCTGCCCTGTGGCGGCGGGACATCTGGCTCTTCTCTTTGCTTTGTTATGGCCGGGCTTGACCCGGCCATCCACGTCTTCAGTTTGCTTCTTGCAGATCCCCGGGTCGCGCTCCGCTTCGCGTTGCTTGCCCGGGGATGACCTTCGCTACGCTCAGGTCACTTGGGTCGTTTTGCTCCGTATTTCGATCGGCGCTGCCTGCGGTTTTTCACGCCCTGCGTATCGAGCACGCCGCGCAGGATGTGGTAGCGCACGCCCGGTAAATCTTTGACGCGGCCGCCGCGGATCATCACCACCGAATGCTCCTGCAGGTTATGGCCCTCGCCCGGGATATAGCCGATGACTTCAAAACCGTTGGTCAGCCGGACTTTTGCGACCTTGCGCAGAGCGGAATTCGGCTTTTTCGGCGTCGTGGTGTAGACGCGGGTGCAGACGCCGCGCTTCTGCGGGCTCTGCTGCAAAGCCGGCACCTTCTTCTTCGCGTGCTGCGTAACCCGCGGCTTGCGAATGAGCTGGTTGATCGTCGGCATCCGTAACCTTCACTTCTGTCCGAGGCTCTCAACCTCGATGCGCCGCGCGAATCCATCCACGCAAAACCAAATCGCGCCATCCGCTTCCCGGCGCGGAAGGGCGCTTGGCTTTTCGCAGAGGACCGCGATGCGGCGATCGCGGTCATGCTCCGATGATCTGACTTTCCGAAGTCAGAGGCAGCGTTTGAGCTTCCTTCGTCGAGGCGTCACGCCGCGTCCGAGCCAATAAAGCTAATAGCTACAGTAGCTTAAGCTTATTCGGGGACCCGGCAGGCCGTTCCGACTGGCGAAGCTCACCGCCTGCCGAAAAGTGGGCGGTATGTATCGGCGCTACCGCCCCAAGTCAAGCATCAAGTCTAGCCGATATGGGCATAAAAGTGCGATGGCGCAAGCACATCTGCGGCATCGGCGGGTAACCAATCAGCCCGGCTCCATGCCTTTGGCGCGAATGAGACGCTGCATTTCGTGCCCGCGCATAAAGCCGATAAAGCTTCGGGCCGTGGCGATGTTTTGAGCGCCGGCGCGCAGGCCTGCGGCATAGATAATGACGTTTTGCAATTCGCTCGGCAGCGGACCGACGAGTTCGGCGCCTTTGATGGGCAAGATTGCGACGATCTGCTGGAGGCCGATCTCGACTTGCCCGCTGGCGACCAACTCCGCGACGGGGCCGCTGGTCAGCTTGGTTTTCGGTTGCATCTCTTCGGCGATGCCGAGGCGCCCTAAAAGGCCGGCGATATAGGCGCCGCTCGGACCGTCGCTATAGGCGATGGATCGCGCGCCAAGAAGCGTGCGCGTCAATGCGGCGATGCTGCCGATATCGGGCTTTGGCGCGCCCGCGCGCACCGCGAGCCCGACTGCGGAACGCGTCACGTCGGCCGCGGTGCCGGCCGCGATCTTGCCGGAGCGCACCAGCGCATCGAGTTCCGGCCGCGGCAACAGTGCAATGTCGAACGCCGCGCCGTCCTCAATTTCTTTTTTCAGTACCGACGTCAGGCGGAATTCGATTTTGACCTTCGTTCCGTTCGCCCGCTCGAACAGCGGCACGGCTTCGGCCATGAGCGAGCGCATGGCGCCGCCAGAGAGGATTTTGATAGGCGCGGACATGGCGTGCTTTTACATCGTAATGGCCGGACTCGTCCCAGCCATGACGAATAAAGGGGTCGCCAACGCGGCGGCCCCTCGATTTCGTCAGCGCTAGAGCCCGATCCATTCTGACTGAATCAGAAGTCGGGCTCTAGCATTTTGCTTGAGCATGATCTTTTCGGAAAACCGGTTTCCACTTTTCCGGATCATGCTCTAGCGCCGTTACTCCGCCGCGGGCAATGCCGCGGGTTCGGCGGCAGCCTCGGCTTTGAGGGCCGCTTCCTTCTCGCGCTCGGCGAGGATCAGCGCGTCGCGTTTGACGGCGACCTCGCGGATCTTGTTCATCATGGCGCCGGTGCCGGCCGGAATGAGCCGGCCGACGATGACGTTCTCCTTCAGCCCGTCGAGCGTATCGGCCTTGCCGTTGACCGCGGCTTCGGTGAGCACGCGGGTGGTCTCCTGGAACGACGCCGCCGAAATGAACGAGCGGGTTTGCAGCGAGGCCTTGGTGATGCCGAGCAGCACCGGATGCGCCGTCGCTGGCTTCTTGCCTTCCGCCACGAAGCGCGCATTGACCTCGTCGAACTCGATCTTGTCGACCTGTTCGCCCTGGATCAGGTCGGTCTCGCCGGAATCGTCGATCTCGACCTTCTGCAGCATCTGCCGCACGATCACTTCGATGTGCTTGTCGTTGATGCTCACGCCTTGCAGCCGGTAGACGTCCTGAATCTCGTTGACGAGATAGCCGGCAAGCTCCTCGACGCCCTTGATCGCCAGGATATCGTGCGGCGCCGGATTGCCTTCGACGATATAGTCGCCCTTCTCGATGAGGTCGCCGTCCTGCAAGTGGATGTGCTTGCCCTTCGGGACCAAGTACTCCTTGACCTCGTCATCCTTGCTCGAAGGTTCGATGGTGATACGCCGCTTGTTCTTGTAGTCGCGGCCGAAGCGGATCGTGCCGGAAATTTCCGCGATGACCGCGGATTCCTTGGGCCGCCTCGCCTCGAACAGTTCGGCAACGCGCGGTAGACCGCCGGTGATGTCGCGCGTCTTGGCGCTCTCCGTCGGGATACGCGCGATGACGTCGGCTGCTTTCACCTTGGCGTTGGGATCGACCGAAATGATGGCGTCGACCGCCAGCGTGTAGCGGGCGTCGCCGCCGCGGCTGAGCTTTAGGATTTTGCCATCCTTGCCCTTGATCACCAGCGCCGGACGCAGGTCCTGCTGGCCGCGGGCGGAGCCCGAGCGCCAATCGATGACCACGCGCTTGGCGATGCCGGTCAATTCGTCAAGCAATTCCGTCATCGACTGGCCTTCGACAAGATCCTCAAAGCCGATGGTACCCTCGACCTCGGTCAGGATCGGCCTTGTATAGGGATCCCATTCGGCAATGCGCTCGCCGCGCTTGATGTGCTCGTCGTCGTCGACTTTGAGCCGCGCGCCGTACGGGATGCGATGCACGGCGCGCTCGGTGCCATCCGGATCGAGCACTGCGACGATCAGATTGCGGCTCATCGCGATTAGATCGCCCTCCGAGTTGCGGGTGATGTTCCGGTTCTTGATCTTGATGGCGCCCTCGAAGTTCAACTCGACGAAGGACTGCTCCGAAATCTGCGCCGCACCGCCGATGTGGAACGTGCGCATGGTGAGCTGCGTGCCGGGCTCGCCGATCGATTGCGCGGCAATGACGCCCACCGCCTCGCCCATATTGACCGGAGTGCCGCGAGCGAGATCGCGCCCATAGCACTTGCCGCAGCAGCCGCTCGTCGTCTCGCAGGTGAGCACCGAACGGATCTTCACCTCTTGAACGCCGGCATTGACCAGGCGCTCGACGTGCGGCTCCTCAAGCAACGTCGCGCTCGGCACCAGCACTTCGTTGCTCGACGGATCGCGCACGTCCTCGGCGGTGGTGCGGCCGAGGATGCGGCTCGCCAGCGACGCGACGACCTGGCCGGCGTCGATGATGGCACGCACCTTGATGCCGCGCGAAGTGCCGCAATCCTCATCGGTGATGATGCAGTCCTGCGCCACGTCGACCAAGCGACGGGTCAGATAGCCCGAGTTCGCGGTTTTGAGCGCGGTGTCGGCAAGACCCTTGCGGGCGCCGTGCGTCGAGTTGAAGTACTCGAGCACCGAGAGCCCTTCCTTGAAATTGGAGATGATCGGGCTTTCGATGATCTCGCCCGAGGGCTTGGCCATCAGGCCGCGCATGCCGGCGAGCTGGCGCATCTGCGCCGGCGAGCCGCGCGCGCCGGAATGCGCCATCATGTAGATCGAGTTGACCTGCGCTTCGGCGCCCTTCTCCGTCGCGGGCCGCGCGGCGGAGATTTCCTTCATCATCGCCTCGGCGATCTCCTCGGTGCACTTCGACCAGGCATCGACGACCTTGTTGTATTTCTCGCCCTGCGTGATCAAGCCGTCGTTGTATTGCTGCTCGAATTCCTTGACCGATTCGCGCGTCTTGTCGACGATCGAGCGCTTCGACCCCGGCACCACCATGTCGTCCTTGCCGAACGAAATTCCGGCCTTGAACGCATGATGGAAGCCGAGCGCCATGACGCGGTCGCAGAAGATCACCGTCTCCTTCTGCCCGCAATGGCGATACACCGTGTCGATCATGCTGGAGATTTCGCGCTTCGTCATCAGCTTGTTGACGAGGTCGAACGAGATCTTCGGCAGCTTCGGCAGCACCTCGCCGAGTAGCGCGCGGCCGGGAGTGGTTTCGTATTCGGTGCGCGTCGTTTTACCGGTCTCGTCGACGCCCTGCCAGATATATTTTATCTTGCTGTGCAGCCCGACGGTCTTCACCTGCAGCGCGTGCTCGACTTCGCTGATATTGCGATAATAGCCCTGCACGATGTTCTTCTTCTTGGCGTCGCGCTTGAGCTCTTCGGTCGAATAGAGCTCCAGCTTGTACTGCCCCGGCCCATTCTCGGTCATGATCGAGAGGTAATAGAGGCCGAGCACGATATCCTGCGACGGCACGATGATCGGCGAACCGTTGGCGGGATGCAGGATGTTGTTGGTCGACATCATGAGCACGCGCGCTTCGAGCTGCGCCTCGAGCGACAACGGCACGTGAACCGCCATCTGATCGCCGTCGAAGTCGGCGTTGAACGCCGCGCAGACCAGCGGATGGAGCTGGATCGCCTTGCCTTCGATCAAAACCGGCTCGAAGGCCTGGATGCCGAGCCGATGCAGCGTCGGTGCGCGGTTAAGCAGCACCGGATGCTCGCGAATAACCTCGTCGAGGATATCCCAAACCTCGGGCTTCTCCTTCTCGACGAGCTTCTTGGCCTGCTTCACGGTGGTCGACAGCCCCTTGGCGTCGAGCCGCGAATAGATGAACGGCTTGAACAGTTCGAGCGCCATCTTCTTCGGCAGCCCGCACTGATGCAGCTTTAATTCGGGACCGACCACGATCACCGAACGGCCGGAATAGTCGACGCGCTTGCCAAGCAAGTTCTGCCGGAACCGGCCCTGTTTGCCCTTGAGCATGTCGGCGAGCGATTTGAGCGGCCGCTTGTTGGCCCCGGTGATGACGCGGCCGCGCCGGCCGTTATCGAACAGCGCGTCGACCGCTTCCTGCAGCATCCGCTTCTCGTTGCGGATGATGATGTCGGGCGCGCGCAACTCGATCAGCCGCTTCAAGCGGTTGTTGCGGTTGATGACACGGCGATAAAGATCGTTGAGGTCGGATGTCGCAAAACGGCCGCCGTCGAGCGGCACCAGCGGGCGCAGGTCCGGCGGGATCACCGGCACATGCGTCAATATCATCCATTCCGGCTTATTCTTGGACTGAACGAATGCCTCGATCAGCTTGAGCCGCTTGGCGAGCTTCTTCGGCTTCAGTTCGGAGGTCAATTCGGCGATCTCGATGCGCAGCTCGGCCGCCATTTTCTCGAGATCGAGGGCTTTGAGCATTTCGCGGATCGCTTCGGCGCCGATCATGGCGGTGAAGCTGTCGGCGCCGAACTCGTCCTGCGCCTTGATGTAATCGTCTTCGCTCAGAAGCTGCCGGTCCTTGAGCGGGGTCAGACCCGGCTCGAGCACCACGTAATGCTCGAAATACAGGATGCGCTCGAGGTCCTTGAGCGTCATGTCGAGCAGGAGCCCGATCCGGCTCGGCAGCGACTTCAAAAACCAGATATGCGCCACCGGCGCGGCCAATTCGATATGGCCCATGCGCTCGCGCCGCACCCGCGACAACGTCACCTCGACCGAGCACTTCTCGCAGATGATGCCCTTGTATTTCATGCGCTTGTACTTGCCGCACAAGCACTCGTAATCCTTGATCGGGCCGAAGATGCGCGCGCAGAACAAACCGTCGCGCTCCGGCTTGAAGGTGCGGTAATTGATGGTTTCCGGCTTTTTGATCTCGCCGTAGGACCAGGACAGAATCTTATCCGGGCTCGCGATCGAAATCCGGATCTGGTCGAAGACCTGAGCCGGGACCTGCGGGCTGAAAAGATTCATGAGCTCTTGGTTCATCGTCTGCTCCTTGGCTGCCGCGGCAGCCCGAAAATTCCGCTTTGTCATGCCCCGCGAAGGCGGGGCACCCAGTAATCACCGCCGTTGCGGGTTACTGGATCGCCCGCCTGCGCGGACGATGACGACCGAGAGAGCGGCACGCTTGCCGCTCCTCCCTCGCTATTCCGCCGCCTCGGACATGCCGCCGTCGCCGCCGCCGCGCTGTTGCTTGGAGTTATGCAGATCGACGTTGAGCCCGAGCGAACGCATCTCCTTGACCAGCACGTTGAACGATTCCGGAATGCCCGATTCGAACGCGTCGTCGCCGCGCACGATCAATTCGTAAACCTTGGTGCGTCCGGCGACGTCGTCGGACTTGACCGTCAACATTTCCTGCAGCGTGTAGGCGGCACCGTAGGCTTCCAGCGCCCACACTTCCATTTCGCCGAAGCGCTGGCCGCCGAACTGCGCCTTGCCGCCGAGCGGTTGCTGGGTGACGAGGCTGTAGGGGCCGATCGAGCGGGCATGGATCTTGTCGTCGACAAGATGGTGCAGCTTCATCATATAGATGTGACCGACGGTGACTTTGCGATCGAACGTATCGCCGGTGCGTCCATCGTAGAGGCTCACCTGCCCGGAGTGATCGAGACCGGCAAGATCGAGCATGTGCTCGATGTCCGCCTCTTTCGCTCCGTCAAACACCGGCGTCGAAATCGGCACGCCGTGGCGAAGATTGGCGCCAAGTTCCATGAGACCCTTCTCATCGAGCGACTTGATGGTTTCGTCTTCGCCGTAGATTTTCCGCAGCAGTTCCTTGAGCGGCTTGGGATCTCTCTTGCCGTGATAGAGATCGACGGCATTCCCGATCTTGATGCCGAGGCCGGCGCAGGCCCAGCCGAGATGGGTTTCGAGAATCTGGCCGACATTCATGCGGCTCGGCACGCCGAGCGGGTTGAGCACGATGTCGACCCCAGTGCCGTCGGCGAGGAACGGCATGTCCTCGACCGGCACGATCTTCGACACCACGCCCTTGTTGCCGTGGCGGCCGGCCATCTTATCGCCGGGCTGTATCTTGCGCTTCACCGCGACGAAGACCTTGACCATCTTCATGACGCCGGGTGGCAACTCGTCGCCGCGCTGTAGCTTTTCGACTTTATCGAGGAAGCGCTGTTCGAGCCGCTTCTTCGATTCGTCGTATTGCTTGCGGATGGCTTCGATCTCCGCCATGACCTTGTCGTTCGGCGAAGCGAACAGCCACCATTGCGAGCGCGGATATTCTTCGAGCACCGCGCGCGTGATCTTGGTGTCCTTCTTGAAGCCCTTCGGCCCGGCAATGCCCTGGCGGCCTTCCAACAATTCGGCAAGGCGGCCATAGACGTTGCGGTCGAGGATCGCCTGCTCGTCGTCGCGGTCTTTAGCGAGCCGCTCGATCTCTTCACGCTCGATGGCGAGCGCGCGCTCGTCCTTCTCGACGCCGTGGCGGTTGAAGACGCGGACTTCGACGACCGTGCCCTGCACGCCGGGCGGCACCCGCAGCGAGGTGTCGCGCACGTCGGAGGCCTTTTCACCGAAAATGGCGCGTAAGAGCTTTTCCTCCGGCGTCATCGGGCTCTCGCCCTTCGGCGTGATCTTGCCGACCAGGATGTCGCCGGCGCGAACTTCGGCGCCGATATAGACGATGCCGGCCTCGTCGAGATTCTTCAGCGTCTCTTCCGAGACGTTGGGAATATCGCGCGTGATTTCCTCGGGCCCGAGCTTGGTGTCGCGCGCCATCACTTCGAATTCCTCGATGTGGATCGAAGTGAAGACGTCGTCCTTGACGATGCGCTCGGAGAGCAGGATCGAGTCCTCGAAGTTGTAACCGTTCCACGGCATGAACGCGACCAGCGCATTGCGGCCGAGCGCGAGTTCGCCGAGATCGGTCGAGGGCCCGTCGGCGATAATGTCGCCCTTCTTGACCTGATCGTTCACTTTTACCAGCGGGCGCTGGTTGATGCAGGTGTTCTGGTTCGAGCGCTGAAACTTTTGCAGCCGGTAGATGTCGACGCCGGGCTTAGTCGGGTCGGATTCGTCGGTGGCGCGAATGACGATACGTGTGGCGTCGACTTGATCGACCACGCCGGTGCGGCGCGCGGCGATGGCGGCGCCTGAATCGCGCGCGACAACGCCTTCCATGCCGGTGCCGACGAACGGCGCTTCGGCTTGCACCAGCGGCACCGCCTGCCGCTGCATGTTGGAGCCCATCAGCGCGCGGTTGGCGTCGTCGTTCTCAAGGAACGGAATGAGCGCAGCGGCGACCGAAACAAGCTGCTTCGGCGACACGTCCATGAAGTCCACCTTGTCGGGCGGAATGAGCTGCACGTCGCCGGCATGGCGCACGACGACGAGATCGTCGGTGAAGCGTCCGCGCGCATCGATGGCGGAGTTGGCCTGAGCGACCGTGTAGCGCCCCTCCTCCATCGCCGACAGATAGATCACCTCGTCGGTGACGCGGCCGTCCTTAACCTTGCGATACGGGGTTTCGACGAAGCCGTATTTGTTCACCCGCGCATAGGTCGCGAGCGAATTAATGAGGCCGATATTCGGCCCCTCCGGCGTCTCGATCGGACAGATGCGGCCGTAATGCGTCGGATGCACGTCGCGCACTTCGAAGCCGGCCCGCTCGCGCGTGAGCCCGCCGGGGCCCAGCGCCGAGAGCCGCCGCTTGTGCGTGATCTCCGACAGCGGATTGGTCTGGTCCATGAACTGCGACAGCTGCGAGGAACCGAAGAACTCGCGCACCGCGGCAGCCGCCGGCTTGGCGTTGATCAGGTCCTGCGGCATCACCGTGTCGATATCGACCGAAGACATGCGTTCCTTGATCGCGCGCTCCATTCGCAGGAGACCGATGCGATACTGATTCTCCATCAGCTCACCGACCGAGCGCACACGGCGATTGCCGAGATGATCGATGTCGTCGATCTCGCCCTTGCCGTCGCGCAGATCGACCAACGTGCGGATCACCGCGATGATGTCCTCCTTGCGCAGGACGCGCATGGTGTCGGGAGCATCGAGATCGAGACGCATGTTCATCTTGACGCGGCCGACCGCGGACAGGTCGTAACGCTCCGAGTCGAAGAACAGCGACTGGAACATCGTCTGCGCGGTATCTATGGTCGGCGGCTCGCCCGGACGCATGACGCGGTAGACGTCGAACAGCGCGTCTTCGCGCGTCATGTTCTTGTCGATCGCCAGCGTGTTGCGGATATAGGCGCCGACATTGACGTGGTCGATGTTGAGAAGCGGCAGCTCCTTGTAGCCGGCCTCGTTAAGGACTTTGAGCGTCTTGTCGGTGATCTCCTCGCCGGCTTCGGCGTGGATCTCGCCGGTCTTGGGATTGACCAGGTCCTCGGCGATGTAGTGGCCGATCAATTCCTCGTCGGTCATTCGCAGCGCCTTGAGCCCTTTTTCGGCGAGCTGGCGCGCCTGGCGCACGGTGAGCTTCTTGCCGGCTTCGAGCACCACACGGCCGGTATCGGCATCGACCAGATCGTTTACCGCCTTGTAGCCGCGCAGCCGGTTGGAATCGAACGGCACGCGCCAACCTTCCTTGGTGCGCTTGTAGTGCACCTGCTTGTAGAAGGTATTGAGGATTTCTTCTCCGGTCATGCCGAGCGCGTAAAGCAGCGAGGTGACGGGAATCTTCCGCCGCCGGTCGACGCGCGCATGAACGATGTCCTTGGCGTCGAACTCGATATCGAGCCAGGAACCGCGATAGGGGATGATGCGGGCGGCGAACAACAGCTTGCCCGAGGAATGCGTCTTGCCCTTGTCGTGGTCGAAGAACACGCCGGGCGAGCGATGCATCTGCGAGACGATGACGCGCTCGGTGCCGTTGACCACGAAGGTACCGTTATTGGTCATGAGCGGAATGTCGCCCATGTAGACGTCCTGCTCCTTGATGTCCTTGACCGAACGCGCGCCGGTCTCTTCGTCGATATCGAACACGATGAGACGCAGCGTCACCTTGAGCGGCGCCGCGTAGGTCATGCCGCGCTGGCGGCACTCGTCGACGTCGTATTTCGGCGGCTCGAACTCGTATTTCACGAATTCGAGCTGCGAGGAGTTGGAGAAGTCGGAAATCGGGAACACCGACTTGAACACGGCTTGGAGGCCCTCGTTGGGCCGGCCGCCCTGCGGTTCAACCACCAGCAGGAATTGGTCGTAGGACGCCTTCTGAACCTCTATGAGGTTCGGCATCTCTGCGACTTCCTCGATTTTTCCGAAAAACTTCCTTACGCGCTTCCGACCGATAAACGTCTGCGCCATCATGTCCTCTCGCTCAATCGAACCATCGGGTTCGAACCGCCGGCTGTCGTACCGTCCGCTCAAACCATTACGCTCGAACCGGACGGCAAATAAGCCCCGCGGTTCGAGGTACCGAGGCGATCAAGACGACTCTCCAGAGGGCCGCAATCCATCGCGACCGTCGGGACAGGCGTCATACGCCCTGTTTTGCGCCCTATTTTCGAGTGATTCGGCCAGAGTTCCGAATCATCACTTACCCACTAACTT
This sequence comes from uncultured Alphaproteobacteria bacterium, assembly GCA_963823225.1. Classification (GTDB taxonomy): domain Bacteria; phylum Pseudomonadota; class Alphaproteobacteria; order Rhizobiales; family Xanthobacteraceae; genus BOG-931. Next base: position 2,321,124 of record CAWGKM010000003.1, read on the forward strand.
GGCCTCTCGGAATCCCCGGCTCTGGTGCGCTCACCCGGGGATTTCGCACTCTCTAGCTCGTCATGGCCGAGCTTGACCCTGCCCGCCACGTCTTAAGCCTCTTGGGATCCCCGGCTCTTGCCGTGCTCGCCCGGGGATTTCATTGAAATAGGCACTCGCCTATTTCAACTCAACCTTTGCGCCGACTTTTTCGAGGGTCGCCTTGATCTTGGCGGCCTCGTCCTTGTTGACGCCTTCCTTGACCGGCTTGGGGGCGCCCTCGACCAGATCCTTGGCCTCCTTCAGGCCGAGGCCGGTGATGGCGCGGACTTCCTTGATCACTTCGATCTTCTTTTCGCCGGTAGCGGCGAGAACCACCGTGAATTCGGTCTTCTCCTCGGCAGCTGGAGCGGCCGCACCGCCCGCTGCGGGCCCTGCCGCAACCGCAACGGCGGCGGCGGCGGAAACTCCCCACTTCTCTTCGAGAAGCTTGGCGAGCTCGGCGGCCTCGAGCACGGTGAGGCTGGAGAGGTCGTTCACGATTTTTTGCAGATCAGCCATGAATTTTGTCCTTCGGTTCTAACCTTCGCAATGCCTTAGGCAGCTGCGCTTCCGGTCTTGCTGGCATAGGCCTGGACCACGCGGGCAACCTTGGCGGCAGGCGCATTCACCACCTGCGCGATCTTGGTCGCCGGCGCCGCGATCAGGCCGACGATCTTCGCCCGTAGCTCGTCGAGCGAGGGCAAGGCGGCCAGCGCCTTGACCCCATTCGGGTCGAGCGTGGTCTTACCCATCGCCCCGCCAAGGATCACGAAACGCTCGTGCGTCTTGGCAAAGTCGACGGCGACCTTCGGCGCCGCCACCGGATCGCCGGAGAAGGCGATCAGGGCCGGCCCCTTGAGCAAGGGCGCGATCGAGGCGACGTCGGAGCCTTCGAGAGCGATCTTGGCGAGGCGATTCTTCGCGACCTTCACGCGTGCGCCAGCCTGCTTCATCTGCCGACGCAGAGTCTGCATCTGGGCGACCGTCAGGCCGGAATAATGAGCGACCACGACGACCTTGGTGGCCTTGAAGACCTGGCCAAGGGCCGTGATGAGTTCGCTCTTTGCCGCGCGATCCAAAAGCTCTCTCCGGTTGGCGGTCCGGTAGGCGGAACTCGCCTGGGTTACACCTGCCCCCCGGGCGAGCTTTCGCCTTCCGGGCCGTCGAGGTCAGAACCGAAGGGCAACAGACTTCGTAAGAAGCCTGACCCTCGTCCTTCACCCATCTATGCGGGCTTTATGGATTAAGCCGTTGCCGGCGCCCGCAGTCTCGGACAGGAGCGCGTTCACGAATTTCACTAAGCTCTTCAGCCTCTTAGATAATCCGAACAGGATGGGCTCTAAGAGGAGTTCTCGCTCGTTGGGTTTTCGAGGAACGCACAAAGGCGCGCCGACAAACCGGGCCGGCACGCCCATGCCGTCTATTTACCCGCTCACGGCGCCCTTGCCAAGCGGGAAAACAATGCTGAAGGCATTGGCCCCGTATGGACTAATGCGTCTGCTGCGAACCGGGGAACAAACTCGCCGGCTCGACCTTCACCCCGGGCCCCATGGTCGAGGAAATCGCCACGCGGTTGATGAAGTGACCCTTGGCGCCGGCCGGCCGCGATTTCTGCACGGCATCGGCGAAGGCGCGGATATTCTCGATCAGCTTTTCTTCGCTGAATGACGCCTTGCCGACGCCAGCCTGGACGACGCCGGCTTTCTCGGCGCGGAACTCGACCGATCCCCCCTTGGCGCCTTTGACCGCGTTGGTGACATCCATGGTCACCGTTCCGACCTTCGGATTGGGCATCAGGCCGCGTGGGCCCAAAACCTTGCCGAGGCGGCCGACCAGCGGCATCAGGTCGGGTGTTGCGACGACGCGGTCGAAGTCGATAGCGCCGCCCTGCACTTTCTCAACCAGATCCTCGGCGCCAACCACGTCGGCGCCGGCGGCCTTGGCCTCGTCGGCCTTGGCGCCGCGCGCAAACACCGCGACCCGCACCGAACGGCCGGAACCGTTCGGCAGATTGACCACGCCGCGCACCGTCTGGTCGGCGTGGCGCGGATCGACGCCGAGATTCATCGCCACTTCGACGGTCTCGTCGAATTTGGCCTTGGCGCGCTCCTTGACCATTTTCACCGCTTCCGCCAGCGGATAGAGCTTTTCGCGATCGACACCCTGGCGCGCCGCGCGCGTGCGTTTCCCAAGCGTGCTCATTCCGTCACCTCATAGCCCATCGAACGGGCGGAGCCTTCGATCATGCGCATGGCGGATTCGACCGTATCGCAGTTGAGATCTTTCATCTTCTGCTGGGCGATCTCGCGCACTTGCGCTTTGGTCACCGAGCCGGCGATTTCGCGGCCGGGCGTTTTCGAGCCGCTCTCCAGCTTTGCCGCCTTCTTGAGGAAGTGCGACACCGGCGGTGAGCGCATTTCGAAGGAAAACGAGCGGTCGGCATAGACCGTGATGGTGACGGGGATCGGCGCGCCCTTCTCCAGCTTCTGGGTCTGCGCGTTGAACGCCTTGCAGAACTCCATGATGTTCAGCCCGCGCTGACCGAGCGCCGGGCCGATCGGCGGCGACGGATTGGCCGCCCCCGCCGGCACCTGCAGCTTCACGTATCCGGTGATTTTCTTCGCCATTCTCTACTCCTGTCAGTGGTGCGGCTGTTGACGGCTGGCGACCGCCTCACCTCCCACGTTCTCACCTCTTCTCCTTCTCCCCGCGTGCGGGGTGAAGTAACACTACAATTTCTCCACCTGCCCGAACTCCAGCTCGACCGGCGTGGCGCGGCCGAAAATCGACACCGCGACTTTCAGCCGCGAGCGTCCCTCGTCGACCTCCTCCACCGTGCCGTTGAAGGAAGCAAACGGCCCGTCCGATACCCGCACCTGCTCTCCCACTTCGAAAGAAACCGACGGCTTCGGCCGTTCGATGCCTTCCTGCACCTGATGGATGATGCGCTGAGCCTCGGCCTCGGACAGCGGCATCGGCTTGTTGTCGGAGCCGAGGAAGCCGGTAACCTTGGGCGTGTTTTTGATCAGGTGATAGGCGTCGTCGGTCAATTCCATTTTCACCAGGACATAGCCCGGGAAGAATTTCCGCTCGGCGTCGACTTTGCGGCCGCGCCGGACTTCGACGACCTTTTCCTTCGGCACCAGGATTTCCTCGAACAGGCTCGACAGCCCGCGCTGTTTGGCCTGCTCACGGATCGAATCCGCCACCTTATTCTCGAAGTTCGAATAGGCGTGGACCGCGTACCACCGGCTCGTCATGTCATGAATTCCAGATCATGAATTTGGTCGCGAATTGAAAGCGCTCACGAGTTGATACCGAGCAGGAAGCTCACCGCGACGCGCATCACCTGGTCCGCGAGCAGAAAGAAGATCGACGCGAGGACGACCATGATGAACACCATGATGGTGGTCACGGTGGTCTCCTTGCGCGTCGGCCAGGTGACTTTCTGCGCCTCGGCCCGCACTTCCTGCAGAAACTTGAAGGGACTGACTTTCGCCATTCGCTCAATCCAATAACCATTCCCCGCCCAACTTTAAGGACGAGACCGACAAGCGGTTCCTTTTGGGGAATATGTTCGCCGCGGAAGTCCGTCGCCGGGCCGCTGACGATGACAGTTACCTACTGCCGGTCCGGCGCATCGTCAAGGAGGTAAAGTCCATAAACGATCTCAATCGTTGATTACTATTCGCCTTGAATGTTGGCCTCGTGGATGATCTGGCCATATTGTTCTTGCTGCTGGCGCAAATGAGCCGCGAGTTCGGCTGACGGTTTGCCGACTGGATCGAGGCCTTGCAAATCCCATTTCGGCTTGAGCTCGGGCGCCAGCATGGCGCCGTCGGCCCATTGCGAAAGCTGATCGACGACGGCGGCGGGAGTTCCGGCCGGCGCCAATAGGCCGTACCAGACGTAAACTTCGTAACCCTGATAGCCGGACTCGGCCACCGTCGGCACGTCGGGCAGCCATGTCAGGCGCGCGCGCGATCCCACTGCCAAGGCCCGCAGGTTGCCCGCCTTGATGTTCTCCGCGACTTCCGAATAGTTCGCCATTACCGTTTCAACGTGGCCGCCGAGCAATTCGTTTATGGCCGGGGCGTTGCCGTTGAAGGGCACGTAAATCATGTCGATTTTGGCGCGCAGCTTGAGCAGCTCAAATGCAATGTGCTGCGTGGTCGCCGGCCCGACACTCGCGTTGGTCAACTGACCCGGCTTGGCGCGCGCCGCATCGATCAGATCGGTCAACGAATGGTAGGGCGAGTTGCTGTTGACGACGATCACCTGCGGTGAATTCGCCAGCCACGATATCGGCGCGAAGCTCGTCAGCGGGTCGTAGTTCAATCGCTTGAAGAAGGGGTGAATGATGATGGAGTTCGCGGCGATCAACACGGTGTTGCCGTCGGGCGCCGCGCGCGCGACGTATTCGGTGCCGACAATGGAGGCCGCGCCCGGCCGGTTCTCGACCACCGTCGCCACGCCCCCTGTCGCGCCGACCTGTTGAGCCAGAACGCGTGCCAGCAGGTCGGCGCCGCCGCCGGCCGGAAACGGCACGACGAATCTGATGGTTCTGGAGGTCTGCGACCAAGCCCCATTGCCCGCCAAGGCAAAAGCGGGCGAAGCGCCAGCCGCCAGGCGGATAAATCGGCGACGCGAGATACTTTTTTGGCAGAAGAACTTGGCCTGGCAGGAGTGGAGGGACTCGAACCCCCAACCCCCGGTTTTGGAGACCGGTGCTCTAGCCATTGAGCTACACTCCTAGGCGGCGTTCACATGCCTCCTGGCGCAAAGTAACGCAAGTGCTTGGCAACAAGCAGTTAACGCGGGTCGTTGAACCGTGACCACCGGCGGAAGCGCCGAAGGCGCAAAGGTTGGAGCGGGTGAAGGGAATCGAACCCTCGTCATAAGCTTGGAAGGCTTCTGCTCTACCATTGAGCTACACCCGCGTGCTGCCCAACGACGCAACACGCCGGCAAAATAGCGCATCTCTGCTCACGGGCAAGGGACGAAACGGCGCGACATTCCAGATCGCGCCGAAACATCGGTCACTTCGTCAGTCGCGCCGCCGCAACCGCCTGCTGGAACAGCGTCTGCATGGCGGCGGTGATATCGCCGTCGGTGGTCACCGAGAAAAACATTCCAGGCGACGCGCAGCTTTGCAGATTGGGCGAGATCTGGCTATGGAAGGGTGCGATCCAATCGTTGTACCAGGCGTTGGTCGGCAGCGGCAGATATTCGGTATACAGCACCGCAATTTGAATGCCGCGATTCTTCACCGTCGTGCACCAGGTCGTGCTGAACGGCTGCTGACAACGGTTGCCGTCGAGCGATTGCGAACAGCTCGACGAGACCTCGTCATCGACGCCATCAGTGACGATGAACAGCACCTCTTGCGGCGTGCTGGCCGGCGTGCCCGTTCCCGGCAGCGGCATGATGCTGTTGATCGACGACATGGCGGATTCGAAGTCGGTATCGGTGTCGTTATTTTGGTTCGTCTTGGTCAGCCAGTTGTTGGAGTAGACCTCCTCCACATTGATATTCGCCGCCGCGTTTTGCGCGTTCGTGAGATTCGACGTCAGCAGCTGGATCGTGTTGAGGCCTGAACCGTTGAACGTGTAGATCCCCATTTCGTACTGCTGGTTCGACCCTTCCATCGACGACGCCGAGCTCATCAGCGCCTGGGTTGCGACCGCCAGATTCTGCATCCGCGTCACCACGCCGAGATTTTTCGCAAGCGTGTAGTTGTCGACGCCGCCGGGATTGCCCAGCTTATCCGCGGCCGGTTCGGACTCATGACAGGCAAACGCGCAGCCGCCCTGGGCCGACGTGTTGGCGACCATCGTGTTGATGCCGGCGGTCGTTGCCGCGATGTTCATGGAGGGCGAGTTGTCGAGCAGCAAATAGAAGTCGATATTTGTCGTCAGCCCGGCTTGTGCGGTCGACGAACCGGTTATGGTCGTCGTGGGATAGCCGAAAACTCCCATGAATGCGTTCGACTTCGTCGCCGTGTAGCTGACGACGGCGGTACGGCCCGTTGTCGAGTCCGTCACCGTGGCAGTCAAGTTGGTGACCGTGACGCCGGGAATGCCGACCGCCTCGGCATTAAACGTGTTTTGCGCCGTGGTCTGCGCCGCGGCAGGCGTCACGGTTATGTTTTGGTGATCCACGGCGGAAAGCGAAGCGGTATCGGCGACCGCGTCGAGCTTCGCCTTCGCCATATTCGCGCTGCCATAATCGATGCCGGCGCCGACGGCGAAAATGAGCGGTATCGCCGTCAGGCCCATCATCATGGCCATGGTGCCGTCTTCGTCGCGGCGGAAGCGGCGTACTTGGCTCATTGCCTCGCACAGCAAGCGAATGACGTTTGTCATCTGACAAATCCCTAAAGCTGTTAGGGCGGCGCTTTCCCAAACAATCGCCAAACTCGCCGGGCGCCGGCAGCGACCCGGCGCGCCCTTTGCCAGATGTTTTGCCGGCAAAATCTAAAAATGACGTGAAACTACGTAGCGAATAATCGTTGCTTCGCGGCGCCGCCTTTTCCGAAAACACGAATCAAATCTTCGGTTGTCTGCTAACGATGCGCTAAGCAACGCCCGGCCATGGTTTTGATTTTCTAAATCGACCGGCCTGGACGGAAGTCCCAGCGAGTTTTTCAGGGGTGACAGCGCAACAGGCCGTTCAGATCGCAATAGCCGCGGCCGAGATGGCAGCAGCCGAAGGACGCTTCCGAGCAGTAATAGAACTGGTAATCGCTGCCGCAATGATCCGAGCAGTAGGGCCGGCCGGTGAAATTCTCAAAACTGCAATGGTTGCGGAATCGCGGCGGCAGGAATTGCGGTTCCTGCCAGTCCACGCGGATTGACAGACTGCTTGCCGGTGCAATGCCGGACCCGGCGGCGAAGCCCGCCGCCGCCGATGCGGCGCAAATCAGCAAAGCAAGCGCGAAGGCTTTCGTCATGCGTCGGTCATCGCGGCGGCATTCTTCGGCGACCAATCCTGTATCGTCGCGGCGGGCTTGAGGGGCAAACGGATGATGAAGCGCGAGCCCTCGCCTTCCTTGCTCTCCACCTCGACGCGGCCGCCATGCAGCTCGACTGCCATCTTGACGAGATAAAGACCGACGCCGGTGCCGACAATTCCGGAAACGTTGCTGCCGCGGTGATAGCGCTCGAATAGCCGGGGAAGATCGCTCGGCGGAATACCGATGCCATGGTCGGCGATGGCGACGACAGCCTCGCCGGCCGAGCTCACCGCCTCAATCTCGATCGCACCGCCACCCGGCGAATATTTAACGGCGTTGGAAAGAAGATTGGAGAAAACCTGAAACAATAGCTTGGCGTCGCCGACCATCGGCACCGGCGGTTGGGCAAAGCGCTCGGTGATCTGCGCGCCCGGCACCATCTCGTGGTGCAGCTGGCAGACCTCCTGCAGCAAAGCCGTCAGGTCAATTTCCGCGGGGCTCAAATAAAGATCGGCGCCGCCGTCGATCAGGCGCGACGAGTGGAGCAGATTGTCGATCAGATGCGTCATGCGCAGCACCGCGCTGCGGATCTTGCCGGCACGCTCGCCGATCTCGCTCGCTTTCACGGCGCCCTTGATCTTGTCCAGGCGCCGGGCGTGGCCGTCGATGATCGTCAACGGCGTGCGGAACTCGTGCGAGGCCATCGACACGAAATTGCGTTGCAATAAAGCCAACCGCTGCTCGTTCGCCAATTGCTCCTCGAGCAGCGCCGCCTGCCGGGCGAGGATTTCCTGGCTGCGCATCAGCTCGATCGCGTTATTGCGGAACACTACGGTCGCCTGCGCCATCTCGCCGATTTCGTCGCCCCGTTCGGTTTCCGGGATATCGATACCGGTATCGTTGGCGGCAAGGCGGCGCATGCGGTCGGCGAGATGCAGAAGAGGCGCGGAAATGGACCGGCTGATGTGGATCAACGCGGCAACCACCAGCACCGCGGCGATGACAATAGCGAGGAGGATAAGCCAGAACGCCTGGCGGTAGGCGACGGCGAGGCGATCGCTCGCGACTTGCGCGCTGGCGACGGCCTGATCGGTCAATTGCCCGAGCGTATCGCTGGCCGCGTTATAGGCCGTGCGCGAGGAGCCGCCATAGATTTGCAGTGCCTCGTCCTTGCGATTGCCGCGCCAGAGAACCAGCATCTGGTTGACGATGCTGCGGTACTTGTTCCAGTGCGTTTTGAACTGGTCATAAAGCGTGTCCTCCGCCGCGTCGTGGCGAATGCGCTCGAACTCTCGCTCGGAATCCGCAATGGTCCGATCGAGTTCCTCCATTTGTTTCTCGGTTGCGGCCGCCTCGGACGGGTCCGACGACAACAGTTCGCCGCCCTCGAAGGCGCGGAAATCCGACGTATAATTGTTGAGATCGCCGAGCGCGCGCGTCGTCGGCAGCCAGACTTCGGCGACGTCCGCCGACAACAGATCGAAATTCGACAGCCGCCAAATGCTAAACGAGCCGAGAATGACGACCAGCGCAAAGAACAGCAGGAACACCGCGGCGAGGTGGGAGCGGATCGATTGCTGCTGCCACATGATCATGTCCGTAGGACCGACGATACGCTTTTGCTGTCGACAATAACCATATCGCAAAGCCCCAACCACTGAAAACCGGATTGAGGTAAATTGTGTGCTAGGTGAAGGGCCTTACCGGCCTCGATTGGGGCTCAATTCGAGCTAGCTTTCCGGCCATGCGGTACCAATGAATGCCTGAAGCGCCAAAGAAGATTCTTTGTATCGAGGACGACCGCGAGACTGCGGCGCTGATCGCCGAGGAGCTGGTCGACCGCGGCTACGATGTCAGCGTTGCGCATGACGGCCGCGAAGGGCTTGCGGCCATTCTGAAAATCATGCCGGACTTGGTGCTGTCGGATATCAGCATGCCAGCGATGTCAGGCTTCGAGTTGCTGGAGCGGCTGATCGCGCTGGCGCCGCGTTTTGCCAAAATGCCTTTCGTGTTTTTGACCGCCTTGACCGATCGCGCCAACGAGCTGAAGGGCCGAAAGCTCGGCGCCGACGACTATGTCACCAAGCCAATCGATTTCGAGGTACTCGCCACCATCATCACGGCGCGGCTCAACGGCGTCGCGCGCACCGGGCTGTGGCCGAAGACGGTCGAGTTAAACGATCGCGAGATTGAGGTTTTGACCTGGGTGGCGCGCGGCAAGACGTCGGCCGAGATCGCGCAAATCCTCGGCTTGACCAAGCGCACCGTCGATTTTCACACCGACAACGCGCGGGCAAAGCTCGGCGCCGCGACCCGCACCGAGGCCGCAATCAAAGCCGCGACCGGACGGCTGATAGAACCGTAGCGGCCATCGGTTTCGTTACCAGACGGCGAACAGGCAGATCAGCACGAAGGGGACTGCGACAAGCCCCAGGTAGAGCCAAGTTCGATAGCCGTCGGCGTCCCTGGGACCGCCGCGGAAAAGCTGGATCGCCAGCCATGTGCAAACAACCAAACCCAGAATGAGGCGAATAAGATCGCCCGGCGTGTCGTAGGCGGTCCAGATCGTTTCGTTCTGGGGCATACTAACGCGCAGCGTCAGTACCAACAGGATAACAATGAATATGGTCCGCAACAGAACCGCTGCGATGCGTAGCGCGTTCGAAGCATCTGAAGCCGGTAACTTCGCTTCAGGGGGATTCCCCAAGTTCGCCATTTCGCTCGCTCCACCCGGCAGCCATGGCTCTCTTCTTCATCTCTTCCACACCTCTTCCACACCGTTTTCGCAGAACCTTGCGGCGCCGCCGACACATCTCCTTCTCGTCAACAATTATAATATAGTTTCGAACTGTGAACCCTTTAAGTGGCTGATCGCAGGCGTCTTGCGATTTTATCGAAGGGCGTGGCGCCTCGTGCACCGGCTGCGCGTCGCTACCGGGCCAGGTCAAAGCTCTTTCGCTTTGGAATTGCTTGGCTTTTGGAACTGCTCACGGCCATTCGCAGTCAGCGATCAAACCGTCTGTCTGGTCTTAGCGCTTGGGCCGCAACGTCGTTCCATTGATCCCGCTGACCGCTTTTGCCGGCCCGCCGAGGGCCGATGGTGCAACAGCTGGGCAAATCAGGCCAGCGCCGTCGATTTGGCCGCGGTTTGCAATGCTCGCGGGGGCGACGGGATGCGGGCTCTGCCGTACGCTACTCAGTCCGCCGATAGCCCTCGCGGATTTGGCAAGACCCACGGTGCCGCCTGAGGCTGCCGCGGGTGGTTGCACCGAGAATCCGATATGCTTCGCGCCACCCGCCGGGCTTTGCTCAGCGATAGGTTGGCCGATCGCATTGCGCACGACAGAATTGGAGCGTTCGGGAACGCGGCGCGCCTGAAAATCTCCCGGCTTTGCGATCTTCAAGCCGGCGTTGGCATGGCGGGCTTTATTCGGCGTGACGCCCTGCCGCGGCGGTAACGCCGTCACTCCCGCGTCGATCGTGTCGCTTGGCTTGGTATCGGATGACTTCGGCCCCTTTGCGTTTTTCCGCGCCGTGCCTTTAGTCACGCCGACATGGTGGGCGCGAACCTCCTTGGCGAAGCTCGGCTGCGCTAAGGACGCGCCGGCGAGCACGATGGCCAAAAGAATGATTTTCAAACTGCTCTCCTTGGACACGTTGACTATGGCGTATCTTGCGACACCGGAGGCTCCGCCGAAGGCGCCTGGCGCGTCCGATCCAGGAACAGCGTCTGCAGCGCCGGCACGATCACCAGCAACAAAATGGGTCCTATCGACATGCCGCCGACGATGACCGTAGCGAGCGGCCGCTGCACCTGACTGCCGATGCCGGTGGAAATCGCGGCCGGCAAAAGGCCAATGCAGGCCGACAGCGTCATCATCAGAACCGGCCGCATCTGCTCCTGGACGGCGCGGAACATCGCCTCGCCTGGCGCCATGCCGCGCACCGCAACCCGATGATAGCCGTTGATGATGAGGATTCCGCTCATCACTGACACGCCAAACAGCGAGATGAATCCGATCGCCGCCGAGACGCTAAAATCCAATCCGGAAACATACAGCGCCAGGATGCCGCCGGATATCGCAAAGGGAAGTCCGAGCAAGGCCAACATGCTGTCGCGCCACGAATTGAACAAGCCATAAAGTAGCACGACGATCAGCACGAACGTTATCGGGACAATGATGGCGAGCCGCCTTTTGGCCTGCTGCAACCACTCGAACTCGCCCGACCATTCGATGCGATAGCCGCTTGGCAGTTTCACGTTGCGGCTAATGCGCTGTTGCGCTTCCTCGACGGCGCCGGCGAGGTCGCGCCCGCGCACGCTGAATTTGATCGGCACGAAACGCTGATTGCGTTCGCGAAAGATGTAGGACGCGCCGGTATCGAGCGAGATCGATGCGAGCTCGCTCAACGGAACGTAGGCATTGACCCCGCCGGGAGTCTGATAGCCGACCTTGATGTTGCGCACTTGATCGAGATTGCCGCGAAATTCGGGAGCAAGCCGCACCACGACGCCGAATTGCCGGTCGGCTTCCAACAACGTCGTCGCCGTTGTTCCCCCCAATGCCGCTTGAATGACGCTATTGACGTCGTTGACGCTGAGCCCATAGCGCGCCGCCTTGGCGCGATCGATTTTGAGGTTCAAATTCGGTTGCCCGAGTACCCAGAATACGCCGAGATCAGTGATGCCCTGCACATTCGCCATCTCGTGCATGCACTCGCGCGCAAGCCGCTCGAGCGTCTTCAAATCCGGCCCGATGATCTTCGCCGAATTGGCGCCTTTGACGCCCGACAGACCCTCTTCGACGTTGTCCTGGATGTATTGCGAGAAATTGAAGTCGATGCCGACGAATTCCTTGGCGAATTCGGCCTGCATATCGTTGATCAGCGATTCCTTGGTGACACCGGGCGGCCACTGGTCAGCCGGCCTGAGCGGCACGAAAAACTCGGCATTGTAATAGCCCGCCGCATCGCTGCCGTCGTCGGGCCGGCCTTGCTGCGAAGTCACGGTAATGACTTCGGGATAGCGAAGAAGGATCTTGCGGATTTCGGTGACGGTCGGCTCGCCGGCTTCCAACGAAATCGTGGGCGGCATCGAGGCCCGAATCCAAAGATTGCCTTCTTCGAGCGTCGGCAGAAATTCGCTGCCGAGCCGGGAGCCGATGACCGCGGTGATGAGCAGGAAGATCAATCCGATCGCCGCCGTGATCCTCGTATTATCGAGCGACCAACGCAGCACCGGGGTGTAGATGGAACGCAAATGGCGCACGACGACGGTCTCGACTTCGGCGACGCGCTCCGGAAGTAACAACGACGCCAGACACGGCGTCACCGTGAATGTCGCAATCAACGCGCCCACCAAAGCGTAGGCATAGGTGCGCGCCATCGGGCCGAATATCTGGCCCTCAACTCCTTGCATGGTGAATAGCGGAATAAAGGCCGCCACGATGATCGCGGTGGAAAAAAACACCGCTTTGTCGATTTGCAGCGCGCTGGCGAGGATGACCCGCAGCCGGTCGGTCCACGCCCGCGGGTCCGACGAATCCCTTCCGCGCGTTGGATCGGCGCCCCACCTTTCCTCCGCCAGTTGCTGAAGCAGCCCCTGTCTTTGTTCCGGCGTTGTCTGGAAGTTCCGATAGATATTTTCGACCAGAATCACGGCGGCATCGACGATGATGCCGAAATCGATGGCGCCGACCGACAACAGGTTGGCGTCTTCGTTCAACGTCACCATGATGATGATGCTGAAGAACAGAGCGAATGGGATATTCGCTCCGACGATGATCGCACTGCGGAGATCGCCCAGAAACAGCCACTGAATGAAGAAGATCAGCAGGCAACCGTTGACTAGGTTATGTAGCACCGTCGACGAGGTGACGTCGACGAGCGAGGTGCGGTCATAGTACGGCACCAACTTCACGCCAGGCGGCAGGCTGCCGTCGCTGTTGATTTTCGCAATCTCCGCCCGCACACGCGCGACCACGTCGTTAGTGTGCAGCGTGCGATTCATGATGACGATGGCGGCGACGATATCGTCGTCATTGTCGCGCCCGGCCTTGCCGAGTCGCGGCACATAGCCCACCGAGACCTTTGCGACGTTTTTGACAAATATCGGTACGCCGTTGAACTGCCCCAGCGGAACGTTTTCGATATCCTCGACGTGATAGCCCTGCGTCAGATCCGCAGCGCCCCCGCCGTTCATCAGTCCAACGCCGCGGATATTGACCGATTGTTGGCCCATGTTGATGGTACGTCCGCCGACATTGATGTTGGCGTTGCCGAGCGCGGTGATCACTTGCGGCAGCGTCACGTTGTAGGCGTCGAGTTTGTGCAGATCGACAGCAACGTCATATTCCTTTGTCGTGCCGCCCCAGGTGTTGACCTGAACGACCCCGGGAACGGTGAGGAGACGACGCTGGACGATCCAGTCTTGGACCGTACGGAGATTGGTCAAACCGAAGTGCGGCGGTCCAACGACCTGGTAACGATAGATTTCGCCGACTAGGCTGGTGGCCTGAATCGTCGGCGTAACGGCGTTCGGCAGACTGACGTTTTGCTGCAGGTTGATGGCAGTCTGGGTCAGGGCAAAATAATAATCGACGCCGTAATCGAACGTCACGCGAACGAAGGAGAGACCGTAGAACGATGTCGAACGGATGACGTCGACCCCAGGCGTGGCGGCAAGCCCCACTTCGATCGGGATGGTGTAATAGCGTTCCATCTCCTCGGCCGACAGGCCCGGCGCCTGCGCGGTGATTTCCAGAATGACCGGAGCCGGATTGGGGTAAGCCTCAATGTTCAGTTTGGAAAATGCGAACAGGCCGGCGCCAATGAACAGCAAGAGGCCGAGCAACACCAGAGGGCGACGCGTCAATCCGAATGTGAGTAGCGCCTTCAGCACGGCTGGCACCCTGCCTCGGCGTCACGCCCAGCTTCCAATCGGCGGACTCTCATTGCATGACCGTGGCCAGTGCATTGCTCAAGAATAGCGCGCCCTCAGTCGCCACCAGTTCGCCGGCCCGCACGCCTTCAAGAATTTGCCGATAACCGTCGCGCTCTGCGCCGATCCTGACCGTCCGTCTGGTGAAGCGCCGGCGGTCGGCCGTCACCCAGATCGTCATCGTGCCGTCGCCCTCGCGCACCACGCCGTCGACCGGCACGGCGGGCGACTGCACAGGGTTGCCGACGCTGATAGTGAAATTCGCGAACATGCCCGAGCGCAGTTCGTGCTGCGGATCTTTGATCTCGGACCGCACCAGGACACGGCGGGTGTTCGGATCGACGGTCGCGCCGATGGTGGTGACTTTGCCGTCGAAAACCCGACCGGGAAATGCGTCGAGCTTGACCTGCACCTGTTGGCCGAGGCGGAACGCGGGGCTGTCGTCCTCGGCGACATTGGCCAGCATCCACATCGTATCGATATCGGCGACCGTATACGGCGCCGGTGCGTTACCCGGCTGCACGAACAGCCCCGGCGCCGCGCTGCGCGCGGTGATCCGGCCGTCGATCGGGCTCGACACGACAAGCGTGGGATCGGCACTGCGATCGGCGACGATGCGGTCGATGTCGGCGTCGGTCTTGCCGAAAATGCGCACCGCGTCGCGGGCTGCGCGCAGATTGCCTTCGGCGGTCATGCTGGTCGGAGACCGCCTGATCCAGATCGTGCTGCGATACGGCGCGCGTCGTGTAGAGCTCTCGCAGACGCGCCAGATTGCGGGTGGTCGAGGTCCATCACCCCTACAGCGGCGATCAAAGTCGACTCGGCCTGCAGCAGATCGGGGCTGTCGATGGTGAACAGCGTCTGGCCCTTTTTCACATCGTCGCCGACCTCGGCGAACAGCGCGATGATCCGGCCCTGATACGGCGTGAAGACCTGTACCGCCATGTCCTCATTGAAGTCGATGCTGCCGACCGCTTCTTTCTCGACCGGAAAGTCGCGCTCTTCGACCGGCTGGACCTTGACCGCGGCGAGCTGCGAATCGGACAGGTCGACGCTGTCGGCGTTGTGAATGGCTGCGTTCGACGCGCCATTGGTCGCGCCAGGCCCGGGCTTCGCGCCGTTGCCGGGATGCCAGGTCAGGTAGACGATACCGACGACGGCGAATAACGCGGCCGCGATCGCCGCACTGAGGCGACTATCTGTCGTGCGGGGAGCCATCGATAAACCGCATCCAGCGTTTTTGGGATCGCGGCGACATGGCCATCAGCCCCCACCGCGGTCTACTGTCATTAATCACAGAACTGGGATTAATCGCACTATTCCGTACGACTCATGACAGTCTATCACGGCTAAGCTCTTTCGCTATTTTCGCCGACAACCGCTCGTCCGGCCGCGGCATGCGGAGCACGGCGCAGCTTCGGACATGAATAATGTGCACTGTGGCCAGACGAACACAGTCAATATCGGCGAAATCGGGAATAATGCGGCGCGCGCGCTCGATCGTGATAGCTCAGTTCCAATAGTCTCAAGTTTCCGATGTCCGGTGTGGCGGTCAGGTGGCTTTTTGCAGGTACCACCGCTCTCGCGGCCGCGATGATTTTGACGAGCTGCGCAGTCGGCCCGGATTTCGTCCATCCCGCCGCACCCGAGATCACCCGCTACACCAGCGAGCCGCTGGCGCCGCGGACCTCCTCGACCGACGCGCCGACCGGTCAGACGCAGCGGTTCGTCGAAGGCCGCGACATTCCGCAGGAGTGGTGGGCGCTGTTCAAATCGCCCGAGCTGAACGCCTTGATCGAGCAGTCGCTGCAAAATAATCCGAACCTGCAATCGGCGATCGCGACACTGCGCGCCACCAAGGAAGCCGTCTACGCGCAGCAGGGCAAGTTCTTCCCGCTCGTCCAGGCCAATTTCAATCCAACGCGGCAGCAGACCGCGGCGGCGCTCGCTCCGATTCCGGCGTCCGGCGCCAGCATCTATCGACCTTGACACCGATGCAGGTCCTGGTGTCGTACACCTTCGATGTCTGGGGTCTCAACCGACGCACGGTCGAATCGCTCAAAGCCTTGGCCGACATGCAGCGTTTTCAGGTCGAGGCGGCCTATCTTTCGCTGACGGCGAACGTGGCGGTCGCGGCAATTACCGAGGCTTCGCTGCGCGGCCAGATCGATGCCACCAACGAGCTCATCGCGATCAATACCAAGATGCTCGACATCCTGCGGCAGCCAGTTCAACGCCGGCTCCGCCAGCCGCAACGATCGTGGCCTTGCAGGAAGCCGCACTCGCTCAGGTCAAGGCGACTTTGCCGCCGCTGCGCAAGGCGCTCGCGCAAGAGCGCGACCTCATCGCGGCGCTGGCCGGCGCCTATACGAGCCAGGGTCCGGCTCCGGCATTCACGCTTGCCGACCTGCACCTGCCCGTCGATTTGCCGGTCAGCCTGCCGTCGGAACTGATCGAGCAGCGCCCGGACGTTCGCGCGGCGGAGCAGCAATTGCACTCGGCAAGCGCGCAGATCGGCGTCGCCACCGCCAATATGCTGCCGACGTTCACGATCAGCGCCAATGCCGGTTACACGAACACGGTGCTCGCCGGATCTGCTCGCGCCCGCGAACGCATTCTGGGTCGTGGCCGGCAACGCCACGCAGACGGTATTCGATGCCGGCACGTTGCTGCATCAACCTGCGCGGCGCCCGGGACAACCTACGACGCGGCGGCGTGGACCTACCGGGGCACCGTGGTCGGCGCCGTGCAGAACGTCGCCGACACGTTGCGCGCAATACAGAACGACGCCGATGCGCTGAAAGCCGCACGCGACTTTGAACGCGCCGCCAAGATAAGCTTCGATCTGGCGCGCCAGCAGATGCAGACCGGCTACGCCAACATCCTGATATTGCTCACTGCGCAGCAGACCTATCTGCAGGCCGTCATCCAAGTTGTGCAGGCGCGCGCCGCCCGGCTGTCCGACACGGCGGCTTTATTTCAAGCGCTCGGCGGAGGTTGGTGGAACCGGGTCGAGCCGCCGACGGAAAAGATTCTCGACGTAAGCACAGGACAGGCGGCGACGCTGGTCGACAGGAACTATGGGCCTGACCCAGCCGCAGCCGTTATTCCAATATCCGAGAAATCGGAGGCGCCAAAATGAAGACAGTCGTGATGGCAGGTATCGCGTTCATCGCTTCTGCGGGTGCCGCGCTTGCGGCCGACGCTCAGCCGGTGATTAGCCCCGGCCCGTTCGACGCGCCACCGGCATTCCCGGCGGGTCAAACGCGTTGGGAGCCGACCGTAAATCCCGGGCCGTTCGACCCGCCGCCGGCCTATCCCGCCCGAAGACTTTATGATTGGACCGGCTTCTATATCGGCATCAACGGCGGCGGCGCGTTCGGCACGACAGACTGGACTTCCGTTCCCAATGTTACCACCGACAGATCAAGTGTTTCAGGTGGCCTCATCGGCGGCACCGCCGGCTACAATCTGCAGACCGGCAATCCTTTCGTCGTCGGCGTGGAGGCCGATTACGATTGGGCCGACATTAAGGGAACGACGCCAGCGACATCTTGCGCGCCCGGTTGCGAGCTCAAAGTTCCCTGGCTCGCCACCGCGCGGTTGCGCTTCGGCTATGCCTTCTTTGACGGTATTCTGCCTTATGTTACCGGGGGCGTGGCGATCAGCGATTTGAACGCCGATATCGTCGGTGCGCCACTTGGTACGGACCACGCAAGAAATCTCGGATGGACCGCGGGCGGCGGCGCCGAATTCGTTCTTTCCGATGCGCTGCGAGCCAAAGTGGAATACTTGTATGTCGATCTGAACGGCTTTAGCTGCAACGTGGCCTGCGGCGGCGGCCCGGTCTCGTTCAATCTGAAGACCAGCATCATTCGCGCCGGCTTGAATTACAGGCTTTGGATGAACTAATCGCTCCACGAATAAAAATTATTGTCGCTGGTCTGAGCGCGGGAGCTTGACAATGGGGCTGACACCGCGTGCCAAGTGACCATATTGGTCATCGGCGATTTCCGGTCGGGACTGTCGAATTGGAACACAGTGCTCAGCTTGCCGCGGCGCATCGACTGGCCCGGCGGTATCCACCAATCTTTCCTATCATCGACCCTGAGTGATCGTTGCAAAGTCGCGCCAGGACATTGGCGACCTCTATTTTGGCCTGATCGCTCAACTCGACGAGCGGCAAGCGCACCCTAGGGGACATAAGCTCGAATAGGCTGAGCGCGTATTTGAGCGGAACGGGATTTGTCTCACGAAACAGCGCAGCGGTCAGTCTCGCGATCGTCGGCATTAGCCGCTGCGCTCTCGCCACCGGCCCTTGCTTCCATGCCAAGAACATATTCCGGCACAGGCCCGGTGCAACATTGGATGTAACTGAAATAGAGCCATCGCCTCCTTGTGCAAGAAAACCCAAAGCGGTTGCATCGTCGCCGGAGAGGAGCCTGAAATCCGCTCCTATCAGAGGACGTAAGCGGGCCGGCCGCGCGGTGTCGCCGCCGGCGTCTTTGAGGCCGATAACCCGCGGCACCTCGGCCAGCCGCGCGACCGTTTCATCGGCCAAGCCGCGCGCGGTTCGCGACGGTACGTCGTAAAGGATGACGGGCAAGCCGGCCGAAGCAGCGACTTCGCAGAAGTGGGCATGAAGACCCTCCTGCGTCGGCTTATTGTAGTACGGCACAACGGATAGAATCGCATCGGCTCCGTTCGCTTCCGCGTCTTTGCTCAATTCGATCGCACGCGCCGTCGCGTTCGAGCCCGCTCCGGCGATGACAGGCACACGACCGCGGGAAATCCCAGCGGCAATGCGAATAAGATCGCATCGTTCCGCTCGGCTCAAATTTGATGCTTCGCCAGTCGTCCCGCAGACGACCAGAGCTGTTGTCCCATGCGTTATCTGAAGATCGCAAAGCCTCTCAAAGGCGCCTAAATCGACGCGGTCATCCGCATCGAAAGGCGTCGGCAAAGCCGCCGCGTAACCCGAGAGTTTAAAGACGTGTCGCCCGATCGTAGACATCGCATTTCCTCGAGCGACTTGTGCAAGGCAATCGGATTGGCTGCGATCGTCGAATGTTTTCTAGTCAGCGCCCGATAAGGAGTTCGGTCAGGCGACCCGGCGCTTGTATTGCGCGTCGACGGCAGGGCGTCGGAACGTGGCCGCGTCCGTCGCTCGGGCCATGTCGAGTTCGAAAACGCCACTGACCGCGACGAAGGCTTGCGGACGGTTGCCATTCTCGGATCGCACGAAGCGAAGCGCTTGGGCACGATCGACGAACAAGCCGCCACGCATCCTGCTTTGATCCTGCACCACCCAATTTCCGTGGCTGTCTTGACCGATCATGAACAACGGAAATCGCAGACACGACGGAGGTTCGGCTTCTCGCTGATGTCTCATGGAAGTTCTCCGTTACGCTCCTTTTGAGGTTCAAGCGGCCGAACCCCGATTGCGCGTCAGGGTATCGGTAGGTCGTCGTCGTTTTTCGACGACAGCCTGTAGTAACCGTGGAACAGCTCTCTTTCGATCGCCGTGCGATTTCTGCGTTCGCCGGCTGCCGCGCGCGAAATTTGCGCGACAAGCTTGCGCCATTCCTCAACCGCCATTCCGACGAAAGCCACAACGGCCGGGGCCCGATGCGCCGCCAGGTCCATCGCCGCCGCGACAGTTTCGGCAAAACGGCTGCCCCGATTTTCAAGGTCGAGTTCGATCCGCTCATTGAGGAACATCATCGCGCAGCCGTCCGGCGCGCTTTCTTTACGGGCAAAGCGCACGGCTGAGCGTCGCAATAGAAATACGCCGCCGCAGCGGCCTTCGGCCTCGCGCGCCACCCAGAAACCGCGCCGGTTCTGGCCGATATAGAACAATGGAATCGTTTCGCCGAGAACCGTGAAATCCGGCCGCGCGGGGAATTCGATCACAGTGCCGGTCTGGCGGCACGGATCCAGGCTTTGCTCGGAATCTGCAACTGCACGCGGTGTGGCTCCCGGTACGCGTCGATGCGCAAAGGCAGCGTGTTTGGAAAGTCCAAACATCACTTTGCTCTTATCGCTCGAACCGCATGATGCACCGGCACGCGGCCGAATACCGCATCGCGGTGGGCTAGCGGGTTCCCGAACATCAGCTGCCGGCAGCGCTTGATATCGTCGTCGACGCGGCGCAACTCTCGTTCGGAGACGGCGTGATTGGCCGGATATGCGACCAGCGCATCGACCCGCTGCGCGAGCCGGCGCCAAAAACCCGGTCGCGTCGCCGCACTGTCCTCCGGCTTCAATTCGACGGGAACGATACTCATCGGGTCTTCCCTCGTCGCTGCTTTTGGTTCCCGGAATCTGCGCTCAAGGGCATATGAATTCGAGACGGAGCGAGCGCCATTCTCATAAACGCGGCATAAAAGCGTTAACGGAAGCGCAAGGGCGACGGCGCGCATGAAAAGCGGCGCTCATGCAAAATTGTCGAGACCGGCCGATATCGACGATTTTGGCAAACAGATGCGGCGCGGGTTGCGACGCAATGCGCCGTAGAATCGCGTCAAAAGCCATATAGAAGCCAGCTGGACCGGCTCGCAACGATATAGGGGAAAAATAAATATCCGACCGCGGACGTTCGCTCGACTAATGCGGCAAGCGCAAATATTTACGCCAGTTCGGGAGTAATCCTGGGAATCTCCGGTTAGATCGTCTGGAAGATTTGATTTGAGAGCCGGAGACGTCTTTGGCAGCAGCGCGGGTAGCGGCTCCAGATCGGCCGCTCCACAGCTCCTTCTGAGCTTTGATGAACTCACGATATTCCGCGGGATTGAAATCAAGCAGCGTTCCACCCGATGTAAAGTGCTGGATGAAAGCCATACCGATCGCGTAAGTCGCGCCGGCAGACAACGCCGGCATCACAATTGCGCTCATAGCCACCCCAACGACTGGCACGCTCTTCATCAGGCTCGCGGCTCCTATCCCGCTGCTCGTCGGGATCATCGATCCTGCAAGGCTGGCTATGAGCGCTTTGCCTCGGTTATCGGAAAACGGAACGCCGTAAATCCGCGAAATCCGGCGTAACATTTGAATTTGAACCCCGCCGACGGCAGCCAGGTCGACGAACGGCACCGGAATAATTCCTGCTACCCCAGACCACAAAGAAAAACGTTCGACCAATTTTGCCGCAATCGCACGGCGGCCGTCCGGAAGCGTCTCGATCGCATCGGGTGAAGTCGCCTCTCTCGCCAGGATCGCCGCGTCCTTCGCAGGTTCCGCAGGTTTCGCAGACCCAGTCGTTGCCGTTGCCAGAGTCGCTTCGGACTTGTCGTCCGGGTCTCGCGAATCTACCAAACGCGCCGGTCCCGTCGTGCCAGCTGCAGCTGCAATGGTCGCTTCAAGACGCGCGATGTTCTGCAGCAGCCGATCACTGGCGAGACGGAGAAAGTAATAGCCGAACTCCGGGTTATCGAAATAGATTTCGAGCAGTCGGTCATAGGTGATGGTCATCACCTCGCCATTCTCGATACATTCGACCGTCTGCGTCCTTTTGTTATTGGGTGTGACAAAACCAAGTTCGCCCACCAGACGACCGGGTGGAAGTTCGACGCCAATTTCGCGCACGAGAAATTTTCCCGTGACCGTAAGAAACATCTCATTGGCGAGCTGCCCCTTGCGAAATAGGACATCGCCGCGGCGATAAATGCGGCGGTTCATGAACGGCTTGAGCCAGTCCATCGACAGATCGCCTTGCGCGGCGACGCGCGCTTTCTTGACGAGGCTGCGCATCTGAACGAGGCGCCAAGTGTTGATGGGTAGTAACAGCATATACATAAAAAAGGTCGACATCGCTCCGGCGAGCGCCCCATAGGCCATAAAGAACAAGGCGCCGATAATTGCGAAAACGCGCAGCGGCACCATTGTTCGCATCAGCATCGTTCCGGCATAGAAACCGGCGCCGATCAGCGCGCACATACTTGCGAAATTGAGATGTGCCGACGCGACGTCGACCAACCGCTCGAATATCGCGTGCCACGTGACGTTGGTGGGATCCAGGCCGAGCTGGATGAGCAGTTTTTCGACCGTGAGATTCTGCGTCAAACGCTCGAGTTCGCGCGCGGCCAGATTTTGATGGTCGCTATTCATTCCCCCTCCAGTAATAACCTGCCCTGGCGATCGCTGCGGCGCCCAAGCCAAGAACATATCCCGGTACAAGCCATGGGCGAAATCCTAGCTCGACTTCTCGCGCAAGACCTCGGAGATTAGCCCCTAACCGAGGCCACGATCGAGGCGGCCGAGAGATGGCGCCGACGGCTTTCCATGCCGCCGATAGCCCCGCTATACCTCAGCTAGATCGTACGCCCGCACAAGAAACGTCATGTCACTTGGGCGATAGAGCCATCTCCAAGCTCGGACTTACCTCCTGCGGGTCGCCGACTTTATGGAATTCCTATACTGTTATCACCCCTCCCCTCTCGAATTCCTATGCCGTCGGTGACAGGTATTCGGCCGTGAATGGGCGGCAAATCTCTCGCGATCTTGCTCTAAATCAAAGTTGCATGCCGCCCTTGAGCTTCTGCTGACGCAGGGCCGCATTCTTTGTTCGGAGAACTCCGATGATGGACGCCGTCATGATGGCGATCGGTTTCGTCTTCTTCGCGCTGTCGATCGCTTACGTCTACGCCTGCGACCGGCTCTAAGGGGAATCGCCATGATCTTCGACTATTCGCTCGCCGGCCTCGTCACCGCGGGGCTGCTCGTCTACCTGATCTACGCGCTGCTCAAGCCCGAGCTGTTCTGAAGGGATAACGATCATGACCGTCATCGGCTGGGTCCAGATTCTGTTCTATTGCGCGATCATCATCGCGATCACGCCCGTTCTCGGCGCCTATATGACGCGCGTGTTCAACGGCGAACGTACCTTCCTGTCGCCGATCCTGCGGCCGGTCGAGACGGTGATTTACAAGATCGCCGGCGTCGACGAGCGGCATGAGCAGCACGCCGTGACCTATACGGTCGGCATGCTGCTGTTCCACGTCGGCGGCTTTCTCATTCTTTACGTATTGATGCGCGTGCAGGCGAGCCTGCCGTTCAATCCAGCCGGGCAGACCGCCGTCGCCGAAGATTTGTCGTTCAACACGGCGATGAGCTTCATCACCAACACCAATTGGCAGAACTACGGCGGCGAAAGCACGATGTCCTACCTCGTGCAGATGCTCGGGCTGACGCATCAGAATTATCTGTCGGCCGCGACCGGCATCGTTCTCGCGATCGCGCTCATCCGCGGCTTCGCGCGGCATTCGGTGCGCACCGTCGGCAACTTCTGGGTCGATATCACGCGCTGCACGCTCTACGTCCTCATTCCCATTTGCGTGCCCTACGCGCTATTCCTGGTCTGGCAGGGCATCCCGCAGACGCTCGGCCCTTATGTCGACGCCACCACGCTCGAAGGCGCCAAGCAGACCATCGCGGTCGGCCCGGTCGCATCGCAGATCGCGATCAAGATGCTGGGCACCAACGGCGGCGGCTTCTTCAACGCCAATGCCGCGCATCCATTCGAGAACCCGACCGCGTTATCGAACTACGTGCAGATCATCTCGATCTTTGCGATCGGCGCGGCGCTCACCAACGTTTTCGGCCGCATGGTCGGCAATCAGCGCCAAGGCTGGGCTGTCCTTGCCGCGATGGGCGTGCTGTTCCTCGCCGGCACTGTCGCTTGCTATTGGGCCGAGGCGCACGGCAACGACGCGCTCAACGCGCTCGGCCTTACCGGCGGCAACATGGAAGGCAAGGAAGTTCGTTTCGGCATCGTCGCTTCCTCGCTGTTCGCGGTGATCACCACCGACGCGTCCTGCGGCGCGGTGAATGCCATGCACGATTCCTTCACCGCGCTCGGCGGCATGATTCCGCTCATCAACATTCAGCTCGGCGAGATCATTTTCGGCGGCGTCGGCTCCGGCATGTACGGCATGCTGCTGTTCGTCATCATCGCGATCTTCGTCGCCGGCCTGATGGTCGGCCGCACGCCCGAATATGTCGGCAAGAAGATCGAGGCGAAGGAAGTCAAGATGGCGATGCTCGCCATCCTGGTCCTGCCGCTGATGTATCTCGGCTGGACCGCGGTCGCGATGCTGGTGCCGTCCGCCGTCGCCTCGATGAACAATCCCGGGCCGCACGGCTTCACCGAGGTGCTCTACGCTTACGTCTCGCAGGACGGCAACAATGGTTCGGCGTTCGCCGGGCTCAACGGCAATACGCTGTTCTACAATCTCAGCGGCGCCATTGCGATGGGTGTCGGCCGCTTCTGGATGATCATCCCGACGATGGCGATTGCCGGCTCGCTCGCCGCCAAGAAACTGGTGCCGGCATCGGCAGGCACATTCCCGACCACGGGCGGATTGTTCGTCGGTCTCGTCGTCGGCGTGATCGTGATCGTCGGCGGCCTCACCTTCTTCCCGGCGCTGGCGCTTGGACCGATCGTCGAGCAACTCGCGATCAATTCCGGCACGCTCTTTTCTTCGAATTAAGGCTTGGAGTTACTTCGATGGAAACCTCTGCCCTGCGCAAACGTATGCCCGTGTCGGCGCTGTTCGATCCGAAGATCGTCGTGCCGGCCATCGGCTCCGCCTTTGTCAAGCTCAATCCGCGCACGCTCATGAAGAATCCTGTCATGTTCGTGCTCGAGATCGTCACCGCGCTGACGACGGTCATTCTGATTCGCGATCTGGCGACTGGCGGTGGCCATATCGCTTTCGAGTTCCAGATCATTCTGTGGCTGTGGTTCACCGTGCTGTTTGCCAACTTCGCTGAAGCCGTTGCCGAGGGCCGCGGCAAAGCGCAGGCCGACACGCTGCGCCGTCAGCGCACCGAGACCCAGGCCAAGCTCCTAACCGGTGCGGGCAATTCGCAGAACTATCGGCTTGTGCCGAGCACCGGCCTCAAGGTCGGCGACATTGTCCTGGTCGAAGCCGGCGACATAATTCCGTCAGACGGCGACGTGATCCAGGGCATGGCCTCGGTCAATGAAGCGGCGATCACCGGCGAATCGGCGCCGGTCATCCGCGAATCGGGCGGCGACCGCTCTGCGGTCACCGGCGGTACACAGGTTCTTTCCGATTGGATTCGCGTACGCATTACCGCTGCGCCCGGCTCGACCTTCCTCGATCGCATGATCCGGCTGGTCGAGGGTGCCGAACGGCAAAAAACGCCAAATGAAATTGCGCTGAACATTCTCTTGATTGGACTGACCATCATCTTCGTGTTCGCGACCGCGACGATTCCGAGCTACGTCTATTATGCCGGCAGCGCGATCTCGGTCGTCATCCTGGTGGCACTGTTCGTGACGCTGATCCCGACCACGATCGGCGCGCTGCTCTCGGCCATCGGCATTGCCGGCATGGATCGTCTGGTGCGCTTCAATGTGCTGGCGATGTCCGGTCGCTCCGTCGAGGCGGCGGGTGATGTCGATACGCTGCTGCTCGACAAAACCGGCACCATCACGCTCGGCAATCGCCAGGCGACCGAGTTCAAGCCGCTGCGCGGGGTGACCGAGCAGGAATTGGCGGACGCGGCGCAACTCGCTTCGCTCGCTGACGAGACACCTGAGGGCCGCTCCATCGTGGTCCTTGCCAAGGAAAAGTACGGCATCCGCGGCCGCGAGCTTGCCGAAATGAAGGCAAACTTCATCCCGTTCAGCGCGCAGAGCCGGATGAGCGGCGTCGAGGTCGGCAACTCGTGGGTTCGCAAGGGCGCCGTGGACGCGATCTTGAATTATCTGAACACGTCGCCGACTTCCATCGGCTCGGGCGGCGCCGCGCGGGCGCTGCGTCCAAGCGTCAACGCCGACACCGTGCGCGAAGTGAATGCGATCGCCGACGCCATCGCCAAGTCGGGGGCAACGCCGCTCGCAGTCGCCAAGGACGGCCGTGTGCTCGGCGTCGTTCAACTTAAGGACATCGTCAAGGGCGGCATCCGCGAGCGCTTTGCCGAAATTCGCCGCATGGGCATCCGAACCGTCATGATCACCGGCGACAACCCGACGACCGCGGCGGCGATTGCGGCGGAATCTGGCGTTGATGACTTCCTCGCCCAAGCTACCCCCGAGGATAAGCTGCGGCTGATCCGCGACGAACAGGGCAAGGGTAAGCTCGTCGCCATGTGCGGCGACGGCACCAACGATGCGCCCGCTCTGGCGCAGGCGGACGTCGGCGTCGCCATGAACACCGGCACGCAGGCCGCGCGCGAGGCCGGCAACATGGTCGACCTGGATTCCAACCCGACCAAACTGATCGAGATCGTCGAGATCGGCAAGCAACTCCTGATGACTCGCGGCGCGCTCACCACCTTCTCTATCGCCAACGACGTGGCGAAGTATTTCGCCATTATTCCGGCGATGTTCGTCGCCTTCTATCCGCAATTGCAGGCGCTAAATATCATGAGGCTGACAACGCCGGAGAGCGCGATTCTATCGGCGATCATCTTCAACGCGCTGATTATCATTGCGCTCATACCGCTGTCGCTGAAAGGTGTGCGTTATCGTCCGATCGGCGCCGCAGCACTGCTGCGCCGCAATCTCTGGGTCTACGGCGTCGGCGGCGTGATCATTCCGTTCATCGGCATCAAGGCCATCGACCTCGTCGTCACCGGCCTGCATCTGGTTTAAGGAGAACAGCCATGTTGCGCGAAATCCGTCCGGCGATCGTCGTCCTGGTCGCGTTTACGCTCATCAGCGGACTGGCTTATCCGCTGGTAATGACCGGGATCGCCCAAGTCATTTTCCCGTACCAGGCGCAAGGCAGCATGATCGAGCGCAACGGCGCGGTCGTCGGCTCCGCACTGATCGGCCAGGAATTCGACAGCGATAAATACTTCCACGGCCGGCCGTCGGCGACGACCGCGACCGATCCCAACGATCCGACCAAGACCATCGCCGCACCGTATAACGCCGTGAATTCCGGCGGATCGAATCTCGGCCCCCTCCAACAAGGCGCTCATCGACCGCGTCCAGGGTGACATCGACAAGCTCAAGAAGGAGAACCCGTCGATGCCGGTTCCGATCGACCTGGTCACGACGTCGGCCAGCGGCCTCGATCCGGATATCTCGCCGGAGGCCGCGGTTTTCCAGGTTCCCCGTATTGCCAAAGCGCGCAATCTGCCCGAAGATCGCGTTCGCCAGCTCGTCGAGGACACCACGGAAGGCCGCTTTCTTGGGCTGTTGGGTGAGCCGCGCGTGAACGTGTTGCAGCTCAATCTCGCGCTCGATCGGTTGACCGCTGGATAGGATGACGCAACTCGGGCGGCGAATTTGCAGTTTCTAAAATTCAGCGGCATACCTTCACGGGACCTTCAAATCCAGAAACCGCATTAACATCACAAATCTGCTAGTGTCCCTTTTGCTTCCGAAAGCTCGCCTTAGAGTATGCCGCAGACACTTGCGAGTTTCGGAAACGGGACACTGGCTTGAGATTCGATCAGCGATGGCGGAGCAGAGGCGGGATTCCGAACATCGGCCCTCCCCGGAAGCGCTCCTTGCAGCGGCGCGCCGCGAAGAGCGGCGCATCGGCAAGCTTCGCATCTTCGTAGGCGCCGCGCCGGGCGTCGGCAAGACCTACGAAATGCTGCAACAGGCGCACGCCCGCAAGAAAGACGGCTACGACGTCGTCGTCGGCGTCGTGGAAACGCACGGCCGTCGCGAGACCGAATCGCTGCTGGAGGGCCTCGACGCGGTGCCGCGCCGGCGCGTCGAATACAAGGGCCAGTGGCTTAGCGAGATGGACCTCGACGCCATCATCGCCCGCCGGCCGCAGATCGTGCTGGTCGACGAACTCGCGCACACCAACGTCGAAGGCAGCCGTCATCCGAAGCGTTACCTCGACGTCGAGGAGTTGATGAGCCACGGCATCGACGTCTACACCACGGTGAACATCCAGCACATCGAGAGTCTTAACGACGTGGTCTCGCAGATCACGCATGTGCGGGTGCGCGAGACCGTGCCCGACGCGGTATTCGACCGCGCCGACGCCGTCGAGCTCGTCGATCTGACGCCCGACGACCTGATCCAGCGCCTCAAGGAAGGCAAGGTCTACGTCCCGAAACAGGCCGAGCGCGCGCTCGAACATTTCTTCTCGCCTGCGAACCTGACGGCGCTTCGCGAACTCGCTTTACGTCGCACCGCCGAGCGGGTGGACGAGCAATTGCTCTCGGAAATGCAGGCGCATGCGATCCAGGGCCCGTGGGCGGCGGGGGAGCGCATTCTGGTGTGCATCAGCGAGGATCAGCGCGCCGCCGGCCTGGTTCGCTACGCCAAGCGTCTCGCCGACCGCCTGCACGGGCCATGGGTCGCGCTTTATGTCGAGGGCCGGCGCAGCCTGCAGCTGTCCGAGGAGCAGCGCGACCGCATCGCCGACACGCTGCGGCTTGCCGAGGCGCTCGGCGGGGAGGCCGTGACGCTGCCGTCCGGCGAGCGCCGCCTCGCCGAGGACGTGATCGGCTATGCGCAGGCCAACAACGTGACGCAAATCATTATCGGCAAATCGACGCGCACGCGCTGGTTCGAGATTTTGCATGGCTCGGTGGTCCACGATCTCGTTCGCCGTTCCGGCAATATCAGCGTGCATGTCATCGCCGGCGATGCCATCGCCGGCCAGCCCATTCCGAAGAAGTCAACCCGCCCCGCCGAGCGCGACGAGGCCTTCGACACGCGCTCTTACGGCGCGGCACTGGCCGCGGTCGCCGTGGCGCTTGCACTGGCCAAATTGATCGGAACGGCGATCGGCCCCACCAACAGCGATCTTGTCTTTCTCACCGCCATCGTGGCTGTCGCCGTTCGCTTCGGTCTGTGGCCGTCGCTTCTCGCCAGTGTCGTCTCGGCGCTCGCCTATAACTTCTTTTTCCTGCCACCGATCTACACGTTCCCGCTCACCGACCCGCACAATGTCACGGCGTTCGGCTTCTTCACGCTCGTCGCCGTCATCGTTTCGAGCGTCGCCGCGCGCGGCCGCACCCAGACGCTCGCGACGATGGAGCGGGCGCGGACCACCGAGTCGCTTTATGCGTTCAGCCGCAAGCTCGCCGGCACCGCAACCCTCGACGACGTGCTGTGGGCGACGGCCTACCAGACCGCGCTGATGCTGAAAGTGCGGGTTGTGCTCTTGTTGCCCGAGCACGGCTCGATCGCGGTAAAGGCAGGTTACCCGCCCGAGGATATTCTCGACGACGCCGATCTCGCCGCGGCGAAATGGGCTTGGGAGAACAATCGCGTCGCCGGCCGCGGCTCCGATACGCTGCCGGGCGCCAAGCGCCTGTTCCTGCCGTTGCATACCGGGCGCGGCGCAATCGGCGTGATGGGAATCGACAGCGATAAGCCCGGCCCGCTGCTCACGCCCGATCAGCGGCGCTTGCTCGATGCGCTGGGCGATCAGGGCGCGCTCGCCATCGAGCGCGTCAAGCTGGTCGAGGAAATGGACCGCGTCGAGCGCGTCGCCGAAACCGAGCGTTTGCGCTCTGCACTTCTTACCTCGATTTCCCATGACCTGAAAACGCCGCTCGCCGCCGTGCTCGGATCGGCGGGGACGCTGCGCGACCTCGCAGACAAACTCTCCGCGAGTGAGAAAGCCGAGCTTCTCGGCACGATCATCGACGAGTCGGAGCGACTCAACCGCTTCATCGCCAATTTGCTCGACATGACCAAGCTCGAATCCGGGGCCATCATGCCCAACGTCTCGCTGCACGATCTCGGTGAAATTGTCGGCAGCGCGCTGCGCCGGGCCAGCCGGATCCTATCCCGGCATCATGTCGAGTTGGAACTGGCGCCGGATTTGCCGATGCTCGAACTCGACGCCGTGCTGTTCGAACAAGTGCTGTTCAATCTTCTCGACAATGCCGCCAAATATGCGCCGCCGGAAACGACGATCCGCATCCAGGGCTGGCGCAACGGCGACGCCGTGTCTCTGCGCGTGCTGGATGAAGGCAGCGGCATCCCCGCCGGCGACCTCGAGCACATATTCGACAAGTTCTACCGCGCACAGAAGGCGGACCAGGTTCGCGCCGGCACCGGGCTTGGACTTGCGATCTCGCGCGGCTTTGTCGAAGCCATGCACGGCACCATCGTCGCCGCAAACCGTTCCGATCGCACCGGCGCAGTGTTCACGATCAGCCTGCCGATCCCGCGCGAGCGGCAACGGCTGGACGTCGCCGCATGACCGCCGCACCGCTTCGCGTGCTTGTGGTCGACGACGAGCCGCCGATCCGCAAGCTCCTGCGCATGGGATTGACCGCGCAGGGCTATCAGATTGTCGAAGCCCCCAATGGCAAGGCCGCGCTCGAGCTGCTCCGCGAGTCTCCGGATTTGATCATTCTCGATCTCGGGCTGCCGGATATGCAGGGCCACGAGCTCCTGCGGACCATTCGCGCTCGCAACGACAGCGTTCCCATCGTCGTCCTCTCCAGCCGCGGCGACGAGGCCGGCAAAGTTCAGGCGCTCGATTTCGGCGCCGACGACTATGTGACCAAGCCGTTCGGAATGGACGAGCTTTTGGCCCGCATGCGCGCGGCGCTGCGTCACCAATTGCAAACGCAGGGCGAGCGGCCGATCTTCCGGGTCGGCAACCTCTCCGTCGACCTCGTTCGCCGTATCGTCAAGGTCGGCGACAGGGAAATCAAGCTGTCGCCGAAGGAGTACGAACTGCTGCGCGTCCTAGTGCAGCATGCGGGCAAGGTGCTCACCCACAAATTCCTGCTCGGCGAGCTATGGGACGACCTGACCGACGCGCAGTATCTGCGGGTCTATGTGCGGCAGCTCCGGCAAAAGGTCGAAACCGATCCCGAACGACCGCAGTATATTCTCACCGAAACGGGTATAGGCTATCGGCTGCGGGCGCCTGATTGATCCTTCGTGGCGGCGGCTTAAATATGGTTTTCCCTGCATTTGACCGTGATGGCCGGCGACCGCCATGAAAATCCCTGACTTTCTCAGTGTGAACAACGTCATGATCGACGTTGCCGCCGCGGACAAGAAAAAGCTGTTGTCGGAGCTTTCGCGCAAAGCCGGAGCGACGCTTGACGTGCTGCCGGAGCGGCTGCTCTCCGAACTGGTCAAGCGCGAGGAGCTCGGCTCCACCGGAATGGGCGGCGGCGTGGCGATGCCGCATGCCCGGTTCCATCAAGTCGTAAAGCCGTTCGGCATGCTGGCGCGGTTGCGCAAACCGCTCGACTTCGATGCCGTCGACGGCGAACCGGTCGACATTGTTTTTCTCCTCCTGTTGCCGGAAGGGGCCGCCGCGGGCGACCAACTTGGCGCATTGGCTGCGATCGCGCGGAAGCTGCGGAACCCGGCGATCTTGGCGGCGCTGCGCGGCGCGCGCGACGGCGCGGAAATGTACCGTGCGCTGGCGGTTGATTGACCGGTACCGCCCAAGGAACCGAGGAACAGACAAATGGCCGACGAACTCATTCTCTATACCAACCCGGCGTCGCGCGGCCGGATCGCACGGTGGATGTTGGAGGAAGTCGGTCAGCCTTATAGGGCGGAAATTCTCGATTATAATTCGACGATGAAGGCGCCCGCATATCTCGCAATCAATCCGATGGGCAAGGTACCGGCATTGCGCCATGGTAATGCCGTGGTCACCGAGACGGCCGCAATCTGCGCCTACCTCGCCGATGCGTTTCCCGAATGTCGGCTGGCGCCGCCGCCCGGCCATCTGCTGCGCGCGCCGTATTACCGCTGGCTGTTCTTCAGCGCGGGTCCGGTCGAGGCCGCGGTGAGCAACAAGGCGCTGGGCTTTGTCGTGCCGCCGGAGCGCGAGCGAATGATCGGCTACGGCAACTTCACGCTGGTTCTCAACACACTCGAAGCAGCGATATCGCGCACGGACTACCTCGTCGGCGACAGCTTTACCGCCGCCGATCTGTATGTCGGCGCGCAACTCGGCTTTGGCATGCTGTTCGGCGGTATCGAAAAGCGTCCGGTTTTCGAGAAATACTGGCAACGCGTCAGCACGCGGCCGGCCTTCCGACGCGCCAAGGAACTCGACGATGCGAAAGCGGCGCGGAGCTGAAGAAATCCGGCTGAGGCTGCAGCGTCCCTTCTTACGGCATCCGCATCAGCGGCTGCCCGATACGCGTCGCTGTCCATCTATATGCTGCTGCCCAGCAGTCCCGCCGTCGGCTTTGCCACCGCCGTCGTCGTGTTTGTCCTCGCCACGTTCCTTGGCGCGGTCAGCCATGCGCCGGGCAGCCTCGGCGTCGTCGAAGCCGCGATCCTGATCGGGCTGCCGCAATATCAGCGCAAGGAATTGCTCGCGACATTGCTGACGTTTCGTGTGCTCGATTTTTTTTCTTCCGCTTAGTCTCGCCACGCTGATGTTCGGGCTCCGCGAATTGCGGCTGCTGGCACGGCGCGCGCGGACTCGACATACCGACACGGTACCTAATCTTGTAAGGGGAATGCCTCCACGTTAAGGTCGCCGTCGGTCGGATTGGGGCTGATGGTGGCGAGTAGAATTGTGGCTCCAAGGGTGCGGCAAAGCGTTGCGCCGCCAAGGCGTGAGGGTGCGCTTATAGCGGCAATCCTGGTCGGCATCGCGCTCGTCGCCGCCGCGCCGCATCAGGCGGCCGCAGAGACCATCGAAGCGGCGCTCGCCAGAGCCTACCGGAACAACCCTCAGCTCAACGCGCAACGCGCCATCGTTCGTCAGACCGATGAAAACGTGCCGCAGGCGCTCTCGGGATATCGGCCGACGGTCTCCGCCAACGCCACGGTCGGCCGGCAATACACCGACATTAAGCAGGTCATTCCGCCAACTCCGCCGCTTTTGCCCAGCGGCGCGTCATTCATGGATAGAGGCCTGACCACCCCGCACTCGGTCGGCGGCACGGTGTCGGAAACTCTCCTCAACGGCGAGCAGACCGCGAACAAGGTTCGGGCGGCGGAGAGTCAGGTGTTCGCCGCGCGCGAAACGCTGCGCGTCATGGAAGAATCCGTGCTGTTGTCGGCGGCGACCGTTTACATGGATATGTCGCGCGACAGCGCCAATCTCGAAGTGCAGCAGAACAATGTCCGCGTCCTGCAGCGGACGCTTCAGGACACCCGCAACCGGTTCGCGGCCGGCCAAGTGACCTCGACCGACGTCGCGCAATCGGAAGCGCAGTTGGCGGCCGGCGATGCGAGCCTGCACGCCGCCGAATCGACGCTGTTGACGACGCGAGCCAATTATCGGCGCATCATCGGCGTCGAGCCGGAGAACCTGGCCCCTGCCTCATCCGTCGATCGGCTCGCGCCATCCACGCTCAACGCCGCGATCGCTGTCGGCATTGCCGAGAACCCGTCCATAACCGCGGCCTTGTACGGCGTCGACGTTGCGCAACTGCAAGTCAAGATCGCGGAGGGCGCGCTGTGGCCGACGCTCACCGGGCAATACAACGTCCAGCAACAAATCTTTCCCCAGATCACGACGCCCAAACAGTACACCGACACCGTGACGCTCAATCTCTCGGTTCCGCTCTATCAAGGCGGCGCGGAATATTCGGCCATCCGCCTCGACAAGGAGAATCTCGACCAGCAACGGCTGAACGTCGATCAAGTGCGCGACCAGACCCGAATGAATGTGATTCAGGCTTGGGGCCAGTTGCAAGCAGCCAAGGCGCAGGTCGAAGCCGCGGTTCGCCAAAACAACGCCTCCGAGCGGGCGCTGACCGGAGTTCGCAACGAGGCGCTCGCCGGCCAACGCACCACGCAGGATGTCCTCAATGCCGAGCAGACTTTGGTGAATGCGCGGCAAAATCTGATCGTCGCGCAGCACGATCGGGTGGTCGCTTCCTACAGTCTATTGTCCGCGGTAGGGCGGCTTTCGGCTCAGGTTCTGTCGCTGCCGGTTTCGATCTACGATCCGTCGGTGCATTACCATCAGGTGCGCAACTCCTGGATTGGCGTGCGCACGCCGAGCGGACAGTAGCTGTGGGTTCGATTTCCCCCACCTCTCGCAGTTTCTTCTCATAAGCCATCCGGCGCACGTCGCGAAATCAGCGTCAAGGTCCAAAAGCATCATTTCGAGCGCGCGCCAATCGCCTCCGGTTTGCCTATAGCATCGGACGTATTGCAATCTTGTCCCAGATACGCGCCATGGCCTTGCAGCATGCATTGCAGGTCATCGACGGGGATGTCGGCCGGGGCCTCGCGTTGCGCCAGCGCAAGATGGGCGGCCGTGCCGGCGGCTTGGCCCATAACAAAGCAACTGCCGTTGCACGCCCGTCACGCGGATGTAGCCGATCATTTCACCTTTAAGCCGGTCAGCGCAACGATCTTGGCGTATTTCGCCAATTCGCCCTGAATAAATTGGGCGAATTCCGCCGGTGTGTCACCGACCGGTTCAGCCGCCTGCGATTTGATGATCTCGCGAACCCTGGCAACCTGCAGCGCGTCGACTGTCGCCTTCCACAGTTTGTCGAGAATCGGCTGCGGCGTTCCGCTACGCGCCAAGAGGCCAAACCAGTTGGTGAAGTCGAAGTTCTCGAATCCCGGCGTCTCGGCCATAGCTGGAATGTTCGGGAATAGCGGCAAACGGTCCGCACTCGTTACCGCGATGGCTTTGAGTGCGCCGGCCTGCAGGAATGGTACCACCGGCGGCATTCCGGCAATCGTCAGCTTGACGTTACCGGCAACCGCATCCTGCACCGCGGGCGCGGCGCCGCGATAAGGCACGTGCACAAGATGCGTGCCCGTCAGCGCATTGATGTACTCGCCGACCAGATGATGCGCACTGCCGACGCCGGGCGTCGAAAAATCGACCGATTGCGCGCGCGCCAGCGACACCAGCTCCGGCACAGTGGAGGCGGAAAAGGTCGGATTGGCGGCGAGCACCATCGGTGTCCAGGCCAAGAGCGTAATCGGCGCCAAGTCGTGCAGCGGGTCGTAGGTGATAGGGAACAGGTACTGATTGAGCGCAATCTCGGCCGGGGAGGCGACCAAGAACGTGTAGCCATCGGCATCGCCCTTGGCGACCAACTCGGCGCCGATCATGCCGCTTGCGCCGGGCTTGTCCTCGACCACAAAGGGCTGGTTCAGCGTCTCCCCGAGCCGCTGCGCCAATACGCGCGCCACGATATCGGTGCCGCCGCCCGCCGCATAAGGAACGATGAGCCGGACCGGTCGTTGCGGCCAGTCCTGCGCATAAGCCCCGGTCGGGCCGAGCAGCAGGCAAAGTGCGATGACGAATATTCGAAACATGCTCTCCTCCCGACAGCGATCGCTTACTATAGAATAGAAGCCGTAGGCCAAGATGCGCCGCTTTGGCGCGGTCCGCCGGAGGTGTAGCACGATGCGCGCCCAGAACCTGCTGATTATCATGTCCGATCAGCACAACCGCGCCATGATGGGCTGCTACGGTCATCCGCTGGTGCGGACGCCGAATCTCGATCGGCTCGCAGCGCGCGGCACGCGCTTCACCTCATGCTGGACGCCTTCGCCGGTCTGCATCCCGGCGCGCGCCGCCTTCGCGACCGGCAAGTACATCCATCAGATCGGTTTTTGGGACAATGCGGACCCATATGACGGGTCGATTCCGAGCTGGCATCATCGGCTGCGCGATGCCGGCCATCGCATCGTCTCGGTCGGCAAGCTGCACTTCCGCTCCGACGACGATGATTGCGGATTTTCGGAAGCAATCGTGCCGATGCACGTCGTCGAAGGCAAAGGCGATCTGCTCGGACTTATTCGCGACGATCTACCGGTGCGGGGCGCGGCGCACAAAATGGCGGGCCTGGCCGGGCCCGGCGAGTCGCCCTACACGCTGTACGATCGCGACATTGCCGCCCGCGCGCAAATCTGGCTGCACGAGGAAGCAAAAAAATACGCCGATAAACCGTGGGTGCTGTTCGTCTCTTTCGTCGCGCCACATTACCCGCTGACGGCGCCGCCCGAGCATTTCTATCGTTATTTCGATGACGCCTCCTTGCCGCGGCCGAAATTTTACGATCGCGGGCAACGGCCCAATCATCCATTCGTGCAGGACTACGCTCGGGCGTTTAATTTTGACGATTATTTCAATACCGAAGCCGATGTCCGGCGCGCTACCGCCGGCTATTTTGGTCTGTGCAGCTTCATGGACGAGCAGGCCGGCAAGGTGCTCGATGCGCTCGAAGCCTGCGGTCTGACGCAATCAACCCGCGTCATCTATACGAGCGACCATGGCGATGCGGTCGGTCAGCGTGGCCTATGGGGAAAATCGACGCTCTACGAGGAAGTCTGCGCAGTGCCGCTGATCGTTGCGGGCGAGGCCATCCCCCACGGCCGGGTGATCGATACGCCTGCGACGCTGCTCGACATCTTTCCGTTCATCATCGATGGTGCGGGCGAGAGCGATCCGCGTTTTATCGAACCGGATCATCCCGGTGTCGCGCTCAACCGACTTGCCGACGGCGAAACGCCGCAGCGCACCGTGCTCAGCGAATACCACGGCATGGGCTCGACCACCGGCGCTTTTGCAATCCGCAACGGACGCTACAAATACATCCACTACGTAAAGTACCCGCCGCAGTTGTTCAATCTAAAGGACGATCCGGATGAGACAGAGGATCTCGCTGCCGATCCGCGCTATCGCGCGGTGCTGAAGGAGTCCGAGAGCAAGTTGCGGGCGCTGCTTTCCCCCGAGATCGTCGATGCGCGCGCCAAGAAACGGCAGGCCGAACAGCTCGAACGCTATGGCGGCAGGGAGGCGGTTATCGCGCGCGGCGACCTGGGCTTCTCGCCGCCGCCCGGGATCAGAGCGGAATTCCATTAAGCCGAGCCGGCCTGGTCACGAGTTGCCGGCACAGGAAGTTAAGCACGCATCGGTCGCCGCCCCGTTTTCCGGGTCGAGCGATGCGCGCCGCCATCCAGCCTTTTGGCTTGGCTTGCCGGACACCTCAAACCACGATGGAATTTCGGCTAATATGGTAAGCGTCTGAGCATCAATAAAGCCGCGCAGATGGGAGAGGGAGCGCTGAAATGCCCAAGTATGATCTGCACGTCAACGGAAGCATACGCACAGTCCATTCATCGGACGCCGACAAGCCGCTGCTCTATGCGTTGCGCGGACTCGGCCTGACGGCGACGAAGTTCGGTTGCGGCCTTGGTCAGTGCGGCGCTTGCACCGTTCTCGCCGATGGCGCGGCGGTGCAATCCTGCCAGATGACTGTCGCGAATGCGCAGGGCAAGGCGATCACCACGCTCGAGGGACTCGGCTCGGCGTCAAAACCTCATCCTATCCAGGCCGCCTTCATCGATGGGCAAGTGCCGCAATGCGGCTATTGCACGAGCGGGATGATTATGAGCGCGGCTGCGCTGCTGTCCAAAAAACGGAGCCCCAGCGAAGCTGACATTCGCTCGGCCCTTGACGTGAACCTCTGCCGCTGCGGGTCTCATGTGCGGGCCATACGCGCGGTCATGGCGGCATCGGGACAGCGAGGCTGACATGAACGCGCCGGTCAAGACATCCCGTTTTTCCCGCCGCGCGATCCTCAGGGGTGGCGTGCTTACCGTCAGCTTTGCCCTCACCGGACTGCGGACCACTGCCGCAGCGCAAGGCGCGCCCGGCGCGCCGCGCGTGCTCGACCCCAATGCGGTCGATGCCTTCCTCGCCGTGAACGGCGATGGCACCGTGACAGTATTCTGCGGCAAGGTCGATCTCGGCCAAGGGCTGCGCATCGCGATTCCCCAGATTGCGGCCGAGGAGTTGGGCATCGGTGTCGACAAGATCAAATATGTCGAAGGCGATACCGCGCTCACACCCAACCAAGGACGCACTTCCGGCTCGACCGGCATCCAGCGCGGCGGCATGCAGATCCGGCAAGCCGCGGCGACCGCGCGCGAGGCGTTAATCACTCTGGCGGCGCAACGCCTTAACATGAGACCCGAAGACCTCAACGCCACCGGCGGTGAGGTGCGGCCGAGGACCGGCGGCGCCGGTATCGGCTTTGCCAGTTTGATTGGCGGGCGCCAGTTCGACCTTAAGCTCGACCCCAAAGCGCCGGTCAAGGATCCCGTAACTTACACGATCGTCGGCAAGCCTCTGCCGCGGCCGGATGTAGCGCTCAAATGCACCGGCACATCCACTTACGTACACGACTTCACTTTACCGGGCATGCAGCACGCTCGCGTAATCCGACCGCCGGCAATTGGCGCCACGCTTATTTCGGTCGACGCGAACACGGTCAAGAATCTTCCGGGCGTGAAGGTGGTGCGGATCAAGAACTTCCTTGCCGTTGTCGCCGAGGATGAATGGACCACGGTGCGCGCCGCCCATGCGCTGCGTGCGCAATGGAGCGAATGGTCGGGCTTACCGGCGCAAGACAAGCTCGTGGAAACGCTACGGACCGACCCCGGCATCACCGACCAGAGCCTGGTCACCAAGGGAACGCCAGTGTCGCCGCGGCCGCAAAACGCCAAGACGGTGGCTGCCAGTTATTTCTGGCCGATGCAGAGCCACGCCTCGCTCGGTCCTTCCTGCGCGGTGGCCGACGTGCATGCAAATGCGGCGACGATATGGACCGCGTCGCAAGGCACGCACGACAATCAAACAACTTTTGCCCGCTTCCTCCGCTTGCCCAAGGACAAGGTTAGACTGATCTATCTCGAAGGCTCCGGCTGCTACGGCATGAACGGCCATGAGGACGCCGCCGCCGATGCCGCGATCCTGTCGCAGGCGATTGGGCGGCCGGTCCGCGTGCAATGGTCACGCGCGGATGAGCACGGCTGGGACCCCAAAGGGCCGCCGCAGCTGCTAGACCTTACGGGCGTTGTCGGCGCCGACGGCCACATCCTCGACTGGCGCACTGACATGTGGATTCCGCAAACGACCCGCGGACTTCTCAATATCCCGCTGCTCGGGCCGCAGGCGGCGGGGCTCGACAACATTGTCGGACTCAACACCGGATTGATCTCGCAAAACGGCGATCCACCTTATGCGGCAGACCACATCGAAGTGATCGTACATTGGCTGAAAGACGCGCCGCTGCGTCCGGCGCCGCTGCGCTCGCCTGGCAAGCCGGCCAATTGTTTCGCGGTAGAGAGCTTCACCGACGAACTGGCGGCTGCGGCGAGTATCGATCCGATCGAGTTTCGCTTGCGCGGTCTTGATAATCCGCGCGGCATCGAGTTGATCAAGCGCGTTGCGACGATGATGCAATGGCGATCGCGGCCGTCTCCGGCAACAGGGAAGGATGCCGCGGTCGCGCGCGGCCGCGGCATGGCTTACTTGCACTACAAGGACAGCGAGACCTTCGTGGCGATGGGGATGGAAGTGGCGGTCGAGCGCGCGAGTGGCATGATCAAGGTCGAACGCGTGGTGTGCGCGCATGATTGTGGGCAGATTATCAATCCCGATGGAGTGCGCGCCCAGGTCGAAGGCGGTATTTTACAGACCTTAAGCCGGGCACTGCTGGAAGAGGTGCAGTTCGACCACTCGCACGTGTTGAGTGTCGACTGGTTGAGCTATCCGATTCTGCGATTCTCCGACGTGCCCAATCTCGAAATCGATCTGGTCGACCGGCCGAATGAGCCGCCGTTTGGCGCTGGCGAGGCGGCATGCGCACCGTTCCATTCACGCCGCAGCGTGTAAAGGCGGCGTTGAACAGCAAGGCAAGCTGATCGGACCATTGTGGGTCCTCCTCGATCCGGAGACGCAACCGGCGATCAATCTGTATAACTGGACGACGGCAGCCGCGGTCTAAGGAACGAACATACATGGCAATGCAACTCTACGATCTGGCCGGGGCGGAAGCCGAGCGCCGCTTCAGCCCGTACTGCTGGCGCACCAAGCTAGCGCTCAAGCACAAGGGCCTGCCGTTCGACACGATCCCGTGGCGATTTACCGAAAAAGACGCGATCGCGTTCTCCGGGCAGGGCCGTGTGCCGGTGCTCGTCGACGGCGATCGGGTCGTTTCCGATTCCTGGACGATCGCGACTTATCTCGAAGACGCCTACGCGGATTGTCCCTCGCTGTTCCGCGGCGCCGGCGGCCGCGCGGTCACGCGATTTGTCAATGCCTGGGCGGATGGCGTTTTGATCGGCGGTATTTTGCGGCTGGTTATCATGGACATTTTCGCCCACCTCGACGAGAAGGACCGCGCTTACTTCCGCGACACACGAGAAAAGCGCCTCGGCGCAAAACTGGAGACGATCAGCGCCGATCGCGAGACCAATGTGCTGGCGTTCCGCAAGACCTTGGAGCCCATTCGCACCGTGCTCGCAGCACAACCCTACCTGGGCGGCGAGACGCCGGCCTACGCCGATTATGCCGTGTTCGGGTGTTTCCAATGGGCGCGATGCATCAGCGCGTTTCCGCTGCTGCTCAAAGACGATGCGGTTTCGGCTTGGCGCGACCGGCTATTGTCCGCATTCCATGGATTTGCCGGGAAGGCGCTTGGTTATTCGGTGTGATGCAAAATACCTGCATCGCCGGCAAATTGGCCGCCCGGCGGTTAGGGCGGCATCCCGAAGCACTGCCGCCCGGCCGCGCTAGGCTATCGACGAAGCCGTCACCGACCGGGTCCACGATTATCGTGAACACGGTCGGCACGGTGCGGGTCGCCGGGAGCATCGGCGCCATGGTTGCGCTGCCAGCGCTCAGCAGCAACCCCAGAACCGCCCTTTGCTGACGGCGTAGCGGGCCTCCTGACGCTCCACGAAGAACTCTTCGTAAGTCATGATCGGCAGTCCGGGATGGCTGGTCCGGCGGTGCTGGACGTAGGTGTCGTAGTCCGGGACACCGATCATCAGCCGCGCAGCACGATCGATATGTTCCAGCATCGCGCACGCCAATTGTACAGCGATCCAGTTTAAACGGCGGTCCTTCGATTGCGATCCGCTAGCAAGCGAGCTTATTTCCGCTCGCTCTCGAATTGTTCCAAAGCACTGAAGGCGTCGCACGCGTACATCGCCGCCGGCCCGCCGCCCATCATCACGGCAACGCCGAGCGTATCCAGCACCTCGGCGCGGCTGGCGCCGGCTGCCAGCGCATCATGAACGTGGAAGGCAATGCACGACTCGCAGCGGACAGCGACGGCGATGCCAAGCGCGATCAACTCCTTGGTCTTGGCGTCGAGCGCGCCCTTTGCGGTCGCGGCTTTGTGCAGATTGGCGAAACCTCCCATAGGGCCAGAAAGCTCGCGGCCAAGCCGCATCATCAGGCCCTGCAGCTCGTTTCGCCGCGCCGGATAATTGGTCGTCATCGCTGCGTCTCCCCATCGAACAATGCGCTGGGATTCTTGAGCAGCCCTACGAGCGTTTCAAGAAAGCGCGCTGCATCGGCGCCGAATACGACGCGATGGTCGCAAGCGAGCGTGAAGAAGGCGCCCTGCGGCCCCGATGCCGCGATCGACAGGATCGCCGACGCCCCGGCCGGAATGATCGAATCGAACGCGTACACAACCGGAAAGACGCCAAGATCGCTTAGATAGAATGTCGCGCCGCTGTAATCGGCCGGCACCAAGCGCCGGCTTTTGACCTTCTCGCGCAACTTAGTCCAGTCCGCGGCAAGATCGGCCAAGGATCGACCGGCGGCGTCGCGCAGCACGGGCGTGATCAGCCCTTCGCCGTCATCGACGGCGATGGCGATGTCCACCCGGTCGCGGCGCGCCAGACCTTCGGGCGTGTAGGCCGCGTTGAACAGCGGATGCGCCTTTATGGCGAGCGCGCAGGCGCGCGCCAACAGGAGCGACAGTGAAGCATGTCGATCCTTCGCCGCCTTCAACAGCGGCTTAAGCGTCAACTGCGCCGTCACCCGGAATGTGGGCGTCGATGCGCTCGCGATCATGTTGCGGGCAACGGCTTCACGGAGGCTCGAGGCGCGCTCAACGCGGTGGGGCGGCCCCGCATCGAGCGCAGAGCGCGGCGGAGCCGCTGCCGACGTTTGGCGTGCCCGCAATGCGGGCGAGCGTGCGGCCAGGCCGGCTTTCGATCGCTGCGTCGCCATCGACGCCGCCAAGACGGGGGAGATTGGAGCTTGCTCGCTTGCGACGGTCGCAGCGGCATTGCCATTGCCCCGCGGTTGCGGCGCCGCAGCCGCCGACTCGGCGCGCCTGAACTCGTCCAAATTATCGGCAATATAGCCGATGGTGTCGCCAACCGGGGCTTCGCTGCCTTCCGCCGCCAACGGCCCGCTCAAATAGCCGTCCTGGAATGCCTCGACTTCCATGACGGCTTTGTCGGTTTCGACTTCGGCGATCACATCGCCTTTCTTGATCCTGTCGCCCGGCTTTTTCGTCCACTTCACTAGGCGCCCGGCACCCATCGTGTCCGAAAGTGCCGGCATCGTGACGGCTAGAGTCATGGTCACGCCGCTTTAACTTCTGGCCCGGATCGAGACAACTCTCGCGCCGCCGCGACGATGTCGGGGATTTGCGGAATCGTCGCCGCTTCGAGTGCGCCGTTGTAGGGCGTCGGAATATCGAGGCCGGCGAGCCGTTGTACCGGCGCATCGAGCGAATAGAAGCAGCGCTCGGTCAGCGTCGCCGCAATCTCGGCCCCGGCGCCGGCGAACCGGCAGTCCTCTTCGACCACCAGAAGACGATGGGTCTTTTCGAGCGACTTCGCGCAGGTGTTCCAATCGATCGGCTTGAGGCTGCGCAGGTCGATGATTTCGGCTTCGATCCCTTCCTTGGCGAGCTCGGCGGCCGCTTCCTGCGCCAGCACGGCGTGGCGCGAATAGCTCACGATGGTCAGATCGCGGCCCGCGCGGCGCACGGCGGCGCGATGCATCGGCGGCGCCTCGGCGACGAAGTCGACCTGCCCCTTGGTGAAATAGAGCAGTTCATGTTCGAGCAGGATGATCGGATCGTCGCTGGCGATGGCCTGCCGCAGCTGCCAATAGGCGTCCTGCGGCGTCGCCGGCACGGCGATGCGCAGCCCGGGGACGTTCATGAGCGTGTGCTCGAGCCGCTGCGCATGCTGCGCCGCGAGCTGGCGCGCAATGCCGCCCGGCACGCGCACCACCAGCGGCATTTTGAACTGTCCGCCCGACATGAATGGAATTTTGGCGGCGCCATTGATGATCGAATCGAGAGCGAGCAGCATAAAATTGATGGTCATGATCTCGACCACCGGGCGCACGCCGACCAGCGCCGCGCCGACGCCGAGGCCGGTGAAGCTGTTTTCCGAGATCGGCGTGTCGCGCACCCGCCATTCGCCGTATTTGGCGTAAAGCCCTTCGGTCACGCGGTAGCTGCCGCCATAGAGGCCGACATCTTCGCCGAGCGTGAAGACGAATTCATCGGCCGCCATTTCATGGTCCATGGCGCGGTTGAGCGCCTGCCAATAGAGCAATTCCTGCGACATGGTCGTCTCCTACATCAGCACTTCGTGGCGCCGGCTGCCGTTGAGATAGCCCCA
The DNA here is from genome assembly GCA_963823225.1 of uncultured Alphaproteobacteria bacterium. GTDB lineage: Bacteria > Pseudomonadota > Alphaproteobacteria > Rhizobiales > Xanthobacteraceae > BOG-931. The sequence goes on from CAWGKM010000003.1 coordinate 2,364,363, forward strand.
GGCGGCGTCCATGGTCGGCTGCGCGCTCTGCGAGGCGAATGCGACGGCATCGTCTACGATCTTCTGGACGTCCTGCTTGAGTTCATCGACTTCGGCTTCGGCGAGATGCTCGCCGTCGATCAGGTGGTCGGCGAACATCTTGATGTTATCCGGACCGACCTCCGCCAATTCGTCTGGCGTCGGGTAATGGAATTCGACCTCGCGAATCGCCGCCGCAATCGGATCCCAATTCTGATGGGCCTTAAGCTCGACCGCCGGCCGATACGTTCCGGGATCGGCCATGGAATGACCGCGATAGCGATAGGTGTCGCATTCGATGAATTGCGGCCCGCCGCCGCGCCTGATGCGATCAAGCGCCTGGTGCGCGGCATTATAGACCTTGAGTACATCCATGCCGTCGATTTTTTCCGCGGGGATGTTGTAGGCGGCGACGCGTCTGAAAACTTCCGGCACCGCGGAGTGGCGGTGAATCTCGGTGCCGATGGCGTAGTGGTTGTTCTCGCAAACGAACAACACCGGCAGCCGCCACAGCGACGCCATGTTGAGCGATTCATGAAAGGTGCCCTGGTTCACGGCGCCGTCACCCATGAAGGAGACGACGACCTCAGGCAATCCGCGCATGGCGATCGCATAAGCGATGCCGATGGCGATCGGACATGTTTGGCCGACGATGGCGTAGCCGCCCATGAAGCGGCGCTCGCGATCGAACATGTGCATGGATCCGCCCATGCCGCGACTCATGCCGGTCGAACGGCCGAACAGTTCGGCCATCACCTCGCGCGCCGGCGTGCCGCGCACCAGCGCGTGGGCGTGTTCGCGGTAATTGCTGACGATATAATCGGAGGGGCCGATGGCATTGATCACGCCGGCGGCGACCGCTTCCTCGCCCGGATAAAGATGCAGGAAACCGACGATATTGCCTTTACTGTATTCTTCCGCGGCGCGCTCCTCGAAGGCACGAGAGAGCAACATGTCGCGCAGCATGTGCTGCAAGGTTTCGCGTTCCATGTTCCAGCTCCTTTAGCCGTTGCGATAAACGTCCGCGTGATCGATCCCCTGTCAGTTTGTTAGTTGCGAATTCCACTTGCGAAACAGGCGGGCCGCGGATGCGCCCCGCCCGCTTTTACTCAGCAGCAACCCCGGAACCGCCCTTTGCTGACGGCGTAGCGGGCCTCCTGACGCTCTACGAAAAACTCTTCGTAGGTCATGATCGGCAGTCCGGGATGGTTGGTCCGGCGGTGCTGGACGTAGGTGTCGTAATCGGGAACACCGATCATCAGCCGCGCCGCGCGGACGCTCCAGGTTTTCACGACTTGGCCGCGTTCCTTCCATTCCTCGAACTTGATAGACAAGAAGTCAGGCATTGCGTGCTCCCACCGCGGCGCCGGCGAACTCCACTTCCATGGCGGTCGCCTTCGGCGTGCCGAGCGCTTTGCGGATATCGAGGATGGCGTAGATCACCATGGAGATGACGACGGCGGCGAACAGCGCAGCCAGCGTCGCGTCGACGTAGTCGTTGAACACCAGGCGGCTCATTTCACTCAAGGAATGCGCCGGCGCCAAAACTTGGCCCGCCGCAATGGCGCTAGACATACGCGCGGCATGGGCGAGGAAGCCCACCGCCGGATTCGGATCGAACACCTTCTCCACGCCGGCGGTCACCGTGCAGACCACGAGCCAGGTGGCGGGCACGATCGTCACCCACGCGAGCCGCTCGTGCTTCATCTTGAACAGCACAACCGTGCACAGCACGAGCGCGATGGCCGCGAGCATCTGGTTCGACGTGCCGAACAGCGGCCACATCGTCCAGATTCCGCCGAGCGGATCGATGACGCCCTGATAGAGGAAGTAGCCCCACAGCATGCAGGCGACAGCCGAACCGATGACGTTATTGGCCCAGGATTTGGTCTCCCTGAACGCCGGGATGGCGTTGCCGACCAGATCCTGGATCATGAAGCGGCACACCCGGGTGCCGGCATCGACGGTGGTGAGGATGAACAGTGCCTCGAACAGGATGGCGAAGTGATACCAGATGCCGGCGAGCGCCTGGCCGCCGAACAGGCTGGACAGGATCTGGGACATGCCGACGGCAAGCGTCGGCGCGCCGCCGGTTCGCGACAAGATCGTCACCTCGCCGACGTCATGGGCGACTTGCGTCAGCTGATCGGGCGTCACCACGAAGCCCATATTGGAGACCGTCTGCGCCGCTTGCGCAGCGGTGGTGCCGATGATCCCCGCGGCGCTGTTCATGGCGAAATAGACGCCCGGATGCAGCACCGATGCGGCGATCATGGCCATGATGGCGACGAAGGATTCCATCAGCATGCCGCCGTAGCCGATGAACGGAATTTGACTCTCGTTCTCGATCATTTTCGGCGTGGTGCCGGATGCAATCAGCGCATGCCAGCCGGATACCGAACCGCAGGCGATGGTGATGAACAGGAACGGGAACAAACTGCCCGCCCACACCGGGCCGGTACCGTCAACGAACTTGGTCAGCGCCGGCATCTGTAGGTCCGGACGGACGATGATGATCGCCAAGGCCAAGATCGTGACCACGCCGATCTTCATGAAGGTCGACAGGTAGTCGCGCGGCGCCAGCAGCAGCCATACCGGAAGCACGGATGCAACGAAGCCGTAGCCGATGATGATAAGCGCCAGCGTCGGGCCGCTCAGATCAAAATAGGCAGCGAGTTCGGGGGTCTGCGAAACAGTTTGACCATAGATCAGTGCCGCCAGCAGCAGCACGAAGCCGATCGCAGACATTTCCGCGACCCGGCCGCGGCGGATGAAACGTCCATACACGCCCATGATGATGGCGATCGGCGCCGTGCAGAACACGGTAAAGGTGCCCCACGGGCTGCCTCTCAAGGCCTGCACGACGACCAGCGCCAACACCGCCAGGATGATAATGCAGATCAAAAGTATGCCGATGCCGGCGATGGTGCCGGCCACTGGGCCCATCTCCGCGCGCACCATTTGGCCGAGCGATCGTCCGTCGCGCCGGGTCGACAGGAACAGGACCGTCATGTCCTGCACCGCGCCGGCGAATACGACGCCGGCGAGGATCCAGAGCGTGCCGGGCAGGTAGCCCATCTGCGCCGCGAGTACCGGACCGACAAGCGGGCCGGCCCCGGCAATCGCCGCAAAATGATGTCCGAACAGCACGTATTTGTTAGTCGGAACGTAATCGAGACCGTCGTTGTGACGGACGGCCGGCGTCAGCCGGTTGGCGTCGATGCCCAGCACTTTGTTGGCGATGAACAGCGCGTAATAGCGGTAGGCGATGAAGTAGATGCACACCGCCGCGATGACGAGCCAGGCAGCGTTGACCGGTTCGCCGCGACTCAACGCAACGATCCCGAGCGACACTGCGCCGAGGGCCGCAATAGCAGCCCATAAGATTTTGGATTGAATTCCGTTGCCATTCCAGGCTAGCGCACTCATTCGTCCCTCCTTGCGTTGGGCACCGAATGAATCGCGCATGCAACGCGATTTCTGCGGGCCCGAAGCCCATTGATGGCTAGTTTCCCGCTTGAAGCGCTACGGTTGCTTTGACCCAGATCAAAACCGGCGGTCTTTTTTGCAAAAACCTAAATCGCTCCGGTCCGAATCACCGGTGCATCGATATGAAGATTTTGCGACAAATTTTCGCATGGCGATCCAATGGTTTGAACGATTTCCAGCAAATCTCAGCAGCCGCCATACGCGTTGATCTGTATCAATTGCTGCAATCAAAACCGGGTGATCCGTGACCTAGTAACCTGTTCCGGACCGCGCCACCCAGCCGTCACCGACCTTGACGTACGAATGCTTCACGGCGGCCCAGGCAATGCGGTGGGCAGCCTCTTCCTGGCGGCTTTCGCCCGCATGGGCGGCGTAGGCGTGATTGAACGCCTCCCGATAAATGTCTTGGGCGTGGGGAGGCAGGTTATGCCGCACAGACGCCGGCAGATCGTCATTCGAAGCATATGGCACAGTGCCGTAGCCCTCGCTTCCGAGCGGGCTGATGGTGCCGCGGCGCCGGATTTAAGACATTGATATGGATCATGGCGCCGCGCAGCAGCCCGGACCAAATTCCTCGATCCGCGCGGAGTTGTTGCAATGGTCGAGACCCGACAACCGTTGAGAATGGTCACGTCGCCTGAAATCGCCGCGCCGGAGCCGCCGCCGGCGGGCGGAGCAGGTTTGCGCAGCTTGGCCAAGGGCTTGGCAGCGGAACCGACTGCGTTGACTGAAGCAGTTGCCCCACCCGGGGATCGCGATCCCTATGCCGTGACAGCACTCGCGGATGTCACCGATCGTTCCCTGCACGCCGCTGTCGCGCGCTTTACGGGCGGGCTATCGCCGGCCGCGCTGGGTCACGCCTATTTGGACTGGGCGACGCATCTTGCTTACGCACCGGGCAAGCGCATGCAGCTCATGGACAAAGCCATTCGCAAGGCGACGCGGTTCGCAAACTACGCCTATCGCTATGCGGCGGAAGGCGAAAACACGGAGCGCTGTATCGAGCCTCTCCCGCAGGACCACCGGTTCGCCGCCGACGATTGGAACAGATGGCCGTTCAATTTCATCTCGCAGGCCTTTTTGCTGCAACAGCAATGGTGGCACAACGCAGCCACCGGCGTGCGCGGCGTTTCAAGCCAACATGAGAAGATGATCGAGTTCGCTTCGCGCCAGATTCTCGACATGTTTGCGCCGTCGAACTTTCCGCTTACAAACCCCGAAATCCTCTCGCAGACGATCGCCACCGGCGGCCTCAATCTGACGCGTGGATTTAAGAATTTCGTCGAAGACTGGGAGCGCGCGGCGAGCGGCAAGCGGCCGATCGGTACCGAGAATTTCGTCATTGGCCGCGATGTCGCAATAACACCCGGCAAGGTCGTTTACCGCAATCGCCTGATCGAATTGATCCAATACGCGCCGGCGACCGCCGAGGTACGACCGGAGCCGATCCTCATCGTGCCCGCCTGGATCATGAAATACTACATCCTCGACCTTTCGCCGCAGAATTCGCTGGTAAAGTACCTGACCGAGCAAGGCTTCACGGTGTTCATGATCTCCTGGAAAAATCCCGGACCGGAAGATCGCGATCTGGGCATGGAGGATTATCGCACGCTCGGAATCATGAGTGCGCTCGACGCCGTCAATACAATCGCGCCGAACCGAAAGGTTCATGCGGTCGGTTATTGTCTCGGCGGAACTCTGCTGTCGATAGCCGCGGCGGCAATGGCCCGCGACGGCGATGATCGGATCGCTACACTCACGCTCCTCGCGGCACAGACCGATTTTACGGACGCCGGCGAGCTGATGCTGTTCATCAATGAGAGCCAGCTCGCTTTCCTCGAAGACATGATGTGGGAGCAGGGATTCCTCGATAGCCGACAGATGGCGGGCGCATTCGAGATGTTGCATTCGAACGATCTCGTCTGGTCACGGGTCGTTCACGATTACCTGCTCGGCGCGCGTCAACCGATGACCGACCTCATGGCATGGAATGCCGATGCGACGCGCTTGCCCTACCGCATGCATTCCGAATATCTCCGCAAGCTGTTTCTCGATAATGATCTCGCCGAAGGCCGCTTCGTGGCCGCCGGCAAGCCGATCACCCTTACCGACATTCGCGCGCCGGTCTTCGCAGTGGGCACGGAGCAAGACCACGTTGCGCCATGGCGGTCGACCTACAAAATCAACCTGCAGATCGACACCGAAGTCACCTATCTACTCACGAGCGGCGGCCATAACGCCGGGATCGTGTCGGAACCGGGCCATCCCCGACACAGCTTCCGGACCAACACCAAAGCGACGAGCCAGCATTACCTCGATCCGGAACGCTTCCTGACACAGGCGCAGCGCCAGGACGGCTCCTGGTGGCCGGCATGGATCGGCTGGCTCGAGGATCGCTCCGGCGCACTGGGAAACTTGCCGCCAATGGGCGCACCGGGATCGAGTCAGCCGACGATCTGCGACGCACCGGGACTTTACGCGCTGCAGGCTTAGTCCGGTAATTCGATCGCAAGATCTATTGCGTGATGAACCGAAACTCGCTCAGGAATTAAAGACAGGCTACGCTCTGGAGAGATTGTCGAAGATTCGCAAATCCAGTGCGCAATCCTCGGCCACACGTCCTGCAGAATTCTCTTGCCCATGAACAGCCCCATATGGCGGCACGGGGCGGTCGCCTTGCGTAGACTATGCGGCTCGGTACCAACCAGACGCTCGACCGCGAACAATTGCGGCGGAGCGACCAACTCGTCATCGCGCGCTGCAAGCAGGAAGACCGGTGCTTTCAGCGTCGCGAGATCGACTCTTTGCCCCAACGCAACAAAGTTTCCGATTGCGAGTTCGTTGCGCTTGTACAATCTCTCCACGACTTCGAGAAAATAGGTCCCCGGCAAGTCGAGAGTCCAGGAATACCAGTCCCGGAACAGGGCTTCGAGACGGTTGAAAGCAGGAGAGCCGATCGTCTCTTCGGTCTGCAACAATTGCCGGATATTCTCAGCCTCGACTGCCTCCGGTCCCCAAAACTTCAGCACGCTGCGCCCGGGGATACGGCCGTCGCCAAGGCGCGTCAGCTCGTGAAACACCGCCAATGGGCTCGCCTCGGCGAGCGCCGACAAGGCTGACGGCGCCGCAGTTATGTCGATCGGCGCGGCAGCCAAAACCAACTTGCGAACTTTTCCGGGAAAACGCGTGGCGTAGATCAGCGCCATCCAGCCGCCCTGGCACAAGCCGATAAGATCGACTGGAGCGCCGATCTCATCGACCAGGACGTTGAGATCCGCGAGGTAGTCATCAATTCCGAGAAAACGCATTTCAGCAGTCGCCGAACGCCAGTCCGTTACGAATAGCCGCCTCAGCCCAGCCTCGCGCAATGCAGCAACGAGACTGTGCCCGGTCGCAAGGTCGCTGACCGCCGCGCCATGCAAGGCAAAGGGCGCGCATAGCAACGTGGGAAAACCGCTCCCCCCTGTCGTGAAATCGCGTAACTGCACGGTTTCGAGTTCAAGCGCGACCCTGTGCGGCGTCGCCCATTTCGGTTGCGGCGCCGCGGGCCCATCACATCCGACGGCCAGGCTGGTCAATTGCCTTGCGACGTGCGCCGCCATTTCGCTTGCCGAGGCGGCTGCAAACGCCGGCCAGAGGAACGCGAGGTTTGAAATATGATGACCCGCCGGCTCGTACATAAGGTACGATCTTCTGCGCTCGATACGAATACACATTGATTTGGATCAAGCGCACCGGGCGCTTAAGACGAATGGGGTCTCGCGGAGGCGGTCGTTTCGAGCGCGCGATCAGCCGCAGCTTGATCCAAATCAAGTCGCGGCGCGTGGAATTGCCCTATCTGATGCATATGAAGCATTAAAAGGGGTGCGTGTCATGACCAAGCCAATCCCCGATAAGGCCGAAATTGCGGTGGAATATCCGGATAAGCTTTACATTGGAACCTTTGCGCATACGGCGCGCTTCAACGCCCATCTTGATGAGACCGGAATTTCGCTCAGTCTGGATCGCCCCGGCGCTGACGATGAGCGCAAGTCCGTTCGCATGCACTTCCATTATGCGTTGTTTGCTGAAATCCTGCGCGATTTAGCAAAAACCGTTGCTTCCCTACCACCGGCCGATGTCGCGCACCGCGTGGCGCTGCGAGATGCGGCCAAGGCCCTTTATCTCGCGCTCGCATCCAGCGGGGGCGGGAAAAAAGACAAGGACAATATTTCCACAATCACGCGGGAGGACGAGGTGCGGCTACCGCGCGTCCTAGAATAAGCTTCTTGGTATTATTCGGCAAGAACGGACGATCGCGGATCAGGCATCGTCTGAACCATCGAACCAGAGCAAAAGGCGAACAACCCATGGACCGCACGATGCCATTTCCCATGAAACTGATCGGCGTCGCTACAGTCATGGCAACACTGGCTTTCGCGCCGTCATCCGCAAAGAGCGACGAAGTGCTCTCGCCGGCCGCGCAAAGGGGGCTTGTTATCTTGCGTACGAATTGTGCACAATGCCACGCGATCGACAAGGTCAGCGAGAGTCCGCTGAAGATCGCGCCGCCGTTCCGCGCGCTGCATCTGCGCTACCCCGTCGAAGAGCTTGAAGAACCGCTCGCCGAGGGAATCATCACCGGGCATCCGACTATGCCCGAATTCCGGCTCGATCCCGGTCAAGTGGGCGACGTGATCGCCTATTTGAAGTCGCTTGAGCGCTAGGCACGTTGATCCGCCTTCGGACATGGCGACAGAATGCGCAACCGCGAACCTCCGAATCGTTTTTTAATTGTAACGAGCGAAAGCATAAGTCGTACGTTAACAATCGAAGGCTCCTGAGGATCAGATTCGATCCGAGCCAGCGAGATTCCGGCTCATTTTCAACATCACCGCATTTTCTTGAAGAAACTTTCCACGAATTGAACGTAGTCATTCGGCGCGGACATACTCGATCATCAGCTGCATCACGTCGTGCGCGCATCGACGCAGGGAACTTTCAAGTTGCCTCGTCAAATAATGAAATTTCTCAAATAATAAAATTTCATTGCGGCAGCAGCAGTTTTCCGAGCTGCTGAAGAAGCTCGCCGTAACGCGCGAAGTTGCCGGAGGCATATTCACGCTGCATCTCGCCGAACAATGCACGTGCACGCTCCAGCATTTCGTTGCCCGTTCCCGTAACGGACGCGCCTGCGGCGGCTGTGGGCGCTGATACACCGACGATGAGGCGTTCGGCATCCGTGAGCGTGCTCGCCCATTCGATCTTGCGGTCATCGGGCAAGAGCTGTCCAAATACCACGCGGGCGAGCATCGGGATCTTGGTCTGCTCGGCTTCGATATAGACCGGCTCGATCATGATGAGCTGGTTGTCGACGAGCGGCAGCACGATCAGATTGCCGCGAATGACCTGCGAACCATGCTGATCCCACAGCGTGAGATCCCCGGAAAACCGACTGTCCGAGCTGATCCGTGATTCCACCTGTGCCGGGCCATCGATGAAGGTTCCTTTGGGGAAGCGAAAAGCCACCATTTTCCCGTAGTTCTCGCCGTCGCAGAGGCCGGCGAGCCAACCCGCCATCTGGTTCTTGCCGGCGACCGACAAAGGCAACATGAGCAGAAACTCCGGCTTGTCGGAACCGGGAAGCTGCGCCGTCACGTAATAAGGCAGCATCGCAATTTCGGTACCTCGATAAAGCTCGTGCGGAACCTCCCAACGATCCTCACGATTATAGAAAGTAGTCGGGTTGGTCATGTGATAGGTGCCGTACATCTCGGCCTGCACCGTGAAGATATCCTCCGGATAGCGGATATGCCGGCGCAGATTCTCCGGCATCTCCCGCGCGTCCTTGAAAAGTTCGGGCAACACCTGCCGATAGGCATTGATGATCGGATCGCGCCGGTCGAAGACATAGAACGTCACCGAGCCGTTATAGGCGTCGATCACCGCTTTAACGGAATTGCGCAGGTAGTTGTATCCGCGGAAGGTGGAGCGCGATCCCTGATAGGCCTCGCTATAGGGGTAGTTCTCCGACATCGTATAGGCATCGAGGATGTAGGAATAATGGTCCCCATCCGCCACGATGTAAGGATCGCGATCAAAGCTCAGGAATGGGGCGAGCGTCTCGGCTCGCTCGACGATATTCCGGCGCAGCATCACCCGGCTCTCAGGCGTGAAATATCCCGAGACGAAAAGCCGCAGGCCGTCGAATTGCCGGGCAATGACCAGCTTGCGCCACAAGTTGGAGAGCGGGATTCCTCCATTTCCCTGGTACACCGTCTCGGCGTTAGCCTGGCCTTGCGGAAAATCGAATTCCTTCTCGGTAGTGTGCACATAGACACGGTCATCGGTGAGTTCGCCGAAATAAATCTCGCCGCGGCTCACGGCGAGGTCTTTCTTGGCTTCGACCGGAATGTCATGCGCCCAGAGGACTGGATTGCCCCTGGAGTCGATCTCGTTCACCGGGACCGCGACGACGCCATAACCGTGGGTGTATTTGAGCGCGAGATTGACCCAGACCTGCGCGGGTGCGGGAAGCCGCGTAACATCGAGTTCGCGCGCGGTGATCATGACCTGCCGCTCGGCGCCATCGATCTCATAGCGATCGATATCGACGCTGCTAAACGTGTAATAGGGCCGCAGGCCCTGGATTTGCTGTAGTTGCGGATCGAGCGCGCGCCAATCCCAGATGCGCGCGTCCTGCAGCGTTGCGGCATCCTTTGTCAAATCGGCGGCGGTCAACGGCGTGGCGGAGACGGCGAATTCTCGCTCTTCGACTGACGGTCCCTCGAGGTTAAAGGCCTGGCGGGTGCCGGCAATGCTTCTGCGCAGATACGGCAACTCCAACGTGATCTGGTTCGGCCCCACATAGAGATCTTCGATCCCGGTGGGAACCGCGAACGCTGCCACGAAAATCAGCGCCAGCGCCACGAACGGCGCGAGCCAATGGGACTGACGCATCAACAACCAGGCGCGAAAGCGCGGAATGGCAGCCGCCAGCCCCAGGATAGACGCGGCCACGAACCAACCTGCGACGATGAGGTCGTATCCGGGTAGCCAGAAATTGACGTCGGCATAGGAGGCGCCGGCCACGACCTTCGAATGCCCGTCCACAACGAGGTGATAGCGGGCCAAGAACCGACTCGTCCCAAGCGTGAGGCAGAGCAGTGCGCCGAGAACCATGCCCTGCCGTATCCAAGTCACCCATACCGCCCGGCTTTGCTGCGGCGACGGAATGGCGACGCGTCCATACGGATCAGAGGCTCCGCCCGGGGTCGGGCGATAGGCGAATGCGGCAGTTCCACTGCGAGCCGCCATCCCGATGCCGACCCACAGCGCGATCGCGACGCAAAGGATCACGATGACGATTTCGACGATGTCGTCGTAGAGCGGCAATACCAACAAGTAGAAAGAAAGATCCCTGCCGAACACCGGATCGGCCACGCCCGCCGACGTGGCGCCGAGAAACCTCATAAGTGGAATCCAAAGCGGCGTCGCGATAAATCCGACTAGGGCTGCGAGCCCAAATCCGACGATCCATGGCGCACTTGGCGGGACCACCGCATACGGCCGGCACAATACGCGCAGGTTGGCGCCCATGAACAGGCCGACCAAGAGCGTGACCACCAAGAAAATCGCTACGCGATATTCAAGCGACAACCAATAGCGATGGCTCTGGCCCAGCTCTGCAAACCAGTAGTTTTCCAGCGAGATGCCAAGCGCCGTTTCAAAGACGACGATCCCGAGGACAGCGGCCAGAATGTAGGCGGCATCGCGATAGAGCCGGTGCACAAACGCAATGTGGTTACCGCCTGCCCCTTGCATCAGAGTGCGGGCCAACGGCAGCGCCGCCCACACCAGCACAAGCAGGTAGATGATGTCGAACATCGCTGTTCCCTCCAACCGCTACAGATCAAGAATTTTCGGCCGGCTAGTGCCGCGAATTTATATTTCGCACTTATAAGAACGGTCTATTTTCCGTCTCGAATTCCTATTTAGTCTTTCTGCAAATACAAAAGGCATAATACATCGCCTGTCCCAGCGCGGTTTGACGCAGATCAATGGCTAACATGCACGATCCAGTAGTTTTTCCGATAGCAATCGGCCAAAAAGGCGAGAAGGCGTAAAGTGCTTTTAATTGCGCTCATGCTGGCCCTCTTGATCGGATTCTTCGGCCTCTTTGTCGGACTGGTATTCTTTTCGCAAGACGTGATCGAATCCGAGTCCACATCATCGTGAGCCGGCTACGACGGCAACTGGCGGGGTAGGAACACAACATGGGCCTGTACGTGCTGTTGGCGCTGGTCGTCGCTGTCATGATCTATCTTTTCTACGCGGTGATTCATCCGGAACGATTCTGATCGCCACCGAGGAATACGATGACATCGCAAGGCTGGTTGCAGATCGGATTGACGCTGCTGATCGGGTTTCTGATCAGCATTCCAGTGGGGCGCTATCTGGCCACGGTGGTTACAGAGCGCAAGACCGTGTTCGATCGTTTGTTCGATCCGATCGACAATTTCATCTATTTGCTGATCGGGCGGCGGATCTGCGGCCAGGCCATGGGCTGGAAGGCCTATACGCTGCACATGCTGGCGACGAACCTGGTCATGGCTCTGATCATTTTCCTGATCCTGGCGTTTCAGGACCGTCTGCCGCTCAATCCTCAGCACTTCTCCGGCATGGAGCCGATGCTCGCCTTCAACACGGCGGTGAGCTTTATCACCAACACCGATTGGCAGGGCTACGGCGGCGAGACGACGCTATCGAACTTCAGCCAGATGACGGCGATCACATTCCCGATGTTTACCTCGGCCACCACCGGCTTCGTCGTCGCGATGGCGTTCATCCGCGCCTTTACGGTGAGGAACCATGGCGCCGATCTCGGCAACTTCTACCGGGACTTGATCCGCTTCACCACGCGTGTACTGATGCCGGTCGCGTTCGTGCTAGCGCTGATCTTGATCCAGCAGGGCGAGCCGCAGACGCTGGCTGCGAACGCCGTTGCGCACACGGCGGAAGGCGCCGATCAGACGATTGCGCTGGGTCCGGTGGCCTCGCTCGAAACCATAAAGCATCTGGGCACGAATGGCGGCGGTTTCTTCAATGCCAATGCCGCGCATCCTTTCGAAAATCCGACCCCCATCACCAACCTGGTGCAGGCGCTGCTGATGATCATCCTGCCCAGCTCGATCGTGCTCTGCTTCGGCGAGATGATCGGTAACCGCCGCCAGGGCTGGGTGCTCTACGGCGTCATGAGCGCGATGCTGATCATGTTCGTACCCGTCGTCGTCATGCCCGAGCAGGCGGGCACGCCGCTCCTGGCGAAGGCGGGCATCGAGATGTCGGCCAGCGCTACCCAGCCCGGCGGCAATATGGAGGGCAAGGAGGTGCGCTTCGGCATCGTCGAAAGCGGATTGTTCGCCGGCGTCACCACGCTGTTCACGACCGGCAGCGTGAATTCGATGCATGACAGCTACACGCCAATCGGCGGCATGGGGACTTTCATCGGCATGATGCTGCAATGCGTGTTCGGCGGTAAAGGCGTGGGCTTTTTGAACGCGCTCGTCTACGGAATCATCGCCGTCTTTGTCGCCGGCCTCATGGTCGGGCGCACGCCGGAGTTCCTTGGCAAGAAGATCGAGAAGCCCGAGATCGTTCTGGTTTCCTTGACGCTCTTGATCCACCCGCTGGTGATTCTCGCACCTACGGGATGGTCAGTGGTCGCACCCTATGCAGTCGCGTCAATGAGCAACGCGGCGATGCACGGCTATTCCGAAGTGCTTTACGCCTTCGCGAGTTCGGCGGCCAACAACGGTTCCGCCTTCGCTGGACTGAATGCCAATACACCCTGGTACAATCTGGCTACTGCCATTGTCATCCTCATCGGGCGGTATCCACCGATCATCTTCATGATGGCGGTGGCGGGATCGCTGGCGGCGAAGCCCACGGTGTCAGCCACGCGCGGCACCCTGCGCACGGACAGCTTGAAATTCGGGATATTTTGGCTCGGCACCATCCTGGTGGTGGGCGCGCTGACGTTCTTCCCCGCGCTCGTGCTGGGACCAATCGCCGATTTCTTCGCCATGAAAAGCGGGCTGCTCTTCTGAGCCGAACACCCGCGCATGGAATGGCAGACATGAAAAATCCGCCGGAAGTGAGTCTGCACCGAACATTCCCGCGCCGCGCGCCCCGCGTCGCGCCTGGCATCGCGGCCTATGGGGCTCAACTGTGGCGGCAAGCCGCAGCCGACTCGCTCAGGAAGTTTGATCCACGAACCCAAATCCGCAACCCCGTGATGTTCGTGGTCTGGCTCGGCGCGCTGGTGACCGCTTCGCTGACGATTGATCCGGGCCTGTTCGGATCATCGAGCGCATCTGCAAGCTATAACGGCGTCGTGACGATCATTCTCCTGTTGACCGTGTGGTTTGCGAACTTCGCCGAGGCGCTGGCGGAAGGGCGGGGCAAAGCGAAGGCCGCCTCATTGCGGCGGACCAAGACGGAGTTGATGGCCAGACGAGTCCTGACCCCCGGCGAAACCGAGCAGGTACCGGCGATCGACTTGCGCAAGGGCAACGTCGTCCGAGTGGACAAGGGCGAGCTGATCCCGACCGACGGCGAGGTGATCGACGGCGTGGCTTATGTGGATGAGTCGGCCATTACCGGCGAATCGGCGCCGGTGCGAAAGGAGCCGGGAACGGACATGTTCTCCTCGGTGACAGCGGGCACTCTGTTGATCTCGGATCAGTTGCTCGTTCGCGCCACGGCCAATCCAGGGGAAAGCTTCCTCGATCGCATGATCCATCTCGTGGAAGGGGCCAAGCGTCAGAAAACTCCGAACGAGATCGCTTTGACCGTTCTACTCGCCATATTGACGCTGATCTTCGTCATCGTGGTGGCGACAATGGCGCCGGTTGCAGTCTATTTGCGAGCGCGCATCAACATCGCCGATCTGATCGCGCTCCTGGTCGCGCTCATCCCGACCACCATCGGCGCGCTGCTGTCCGCCATCGGCATCGCCGGTATCGATCGCACTTTCCGCTTCAACGTCCTCGCCATGTCCGGCAAGGCCGTGGAGGCAGCAGGCGACGTGCACACGCTGCTGCTCGACAAGACCGGCACGATCACCATGGGCAACCGGCAAGCGACCGAGTTCATTCCGCTGTCAGCAACCAGCGCCAGCGCGCTCGTTCAAGCCGCCTATCTCGCCTCCGCTTTCGACACGACGCCCGAAGGACGTACCGTGATCGTCTTCGCCGAAAAACTCGGGGCTAAGCGCGATCCCTTGCTTGACCGCAGCCGGCGCCTGGATTTCTCCGCGGAGACGCGCATGAGCGGCGTCGATCTGCCCGACGGACGAGTGATCCGAAAAGGCGCCGTCAACGCCGTAGCATTGCATGTGGCCGAGGCATTCGGCGGCGTGGAGCCGCCCGACCTCAAGCGTGTGGCCGAGCGGGTGGCCATGAAGGGAGCAACGCCGCTGGCGGTCGCAGTCGACGGCAACATTTTGGGCGTGATCGCGTTGTCGGACGTTGTCAAACGCGGCATACGCGACCGCATCGAGCAATTGCGCAACATTGGCATCCATACCGTGATGGTCACCGGCGACAATCCGATGACCGCTGCCGCGATCGCCGCGCAAGCGGGAGTCGACGAATTCGTGGCGGAGGTCAAGCCGGAGGAAAAACTCAACCTGATCCGACGCGAGCAAGCCCAGGGCCGCCTGGTAGCGATGACCGGCGATGGTACCAATGACGCGCCGGCGCTCGCGCAAGCCGATGTCGGTGTGGCCATGCATTCGGGTACCGATGCAGCCAAGGAAGCCGCAAACCTGATCGACCTCGACTCCGATCCGACTAAGCTCATCGACCTTGTCGGCATCGGCAAGCAGATGCTGATGACCCGTGGGGCGGTAACGACCTTTTCGATCGCCAACGATGTGGCCAAGTACTTCGCCATTATCCCGGCTATGTTCATTGTCGCGCTGCCGGGGCTTTCGGGGCTCAACGTCATGGGGCTGGCGACGCCGCACAGCGCGGTGCTCTCGGCGCTGATATTCAATGCGCTCATCATTCCGGCGCTTATTCCGCTGGCGCTGCGCGGCGTGCGGTTCCGGCCGACGAGCGCGGAGGATACATTCTACCGGAATCTCGTCATTTATGGCGCGGGAGGGCTGATTGCGCCTTTCATCGGCATCAAGCTGATCGACCTCTTGTTGTCGATAGTGATCTAGAGGATTGCGACATGCGTGACATCATCATGGGTGCGTTGCGTGCTTCCCTGGTCACGTGGGTGCTGTGCGGCAGCGCCTATCCGCTCGCACTCATCGGACTGGGCCAATGGCTGATGCCGTTTCAGTCCAACGGCAGTTTGGAAAGGAATCCGAGTGGCGTCGTCATCGGCTCGCGCCTGATCGGACAAGCGTGGAATGGCCCGCAATGGTTTCACGGGCGCCCCTCGGCGACTGCCGACACGGACCCGAACGATCCGACGAAAACCGTGCCCGCGCCGTATAACGCGGCAAGTTCAGTGGGTTCCAATCTCGGCCCGACCAGCAAGGACTTATTGCAGCGCCTGTTGGCAGACCGGGCGGCACTGGAAACCATGCAGCCCGAGCTCGCAGGCGCGATGCTTCCGGCCGACATGCTGACGACGTCGGCTTCGGGTCTCGATCCGGATATCAGCCCCGCCAATGCGGCGCTGCAGGTTGCTCGCGTCGCCCGGGCGCGCGGCGTCCCGCCCGCGAACATCGACGCCCTACTCGAACGCCGCATCGCCGGCCGCAGTTTCTTCTTATTCGGTGAGCCTCGCGTGAACGTGCTCGACCTGAATCTCGCGCTGGAGCGTGCTTATCCCCGACCTGATTAACACACGGAGTGGGATTTCTCGGTTGCCCGAGAATGGAGGCGTCCTACGTTCAACTCGTTCTCAGTTCCACTGACGCGGCCTTCTTCAAGGTCGATGCAGCGATCACTTCAAAATTTATCGCACTTTCTGGCAGCGCTTACGGCTTGAACGAGATCGCACCGCCGGAGCGATCAAAAAATACCCCACGAGCGCTACTTCTCCTGAATGCGATTCAGGTAGTCGATGACCGCCAAAATGCGCAGCCGTACGATGGTTTCGGGATCAAAGGACGGACGGATATCCGAGGGGATGCTGCGCGGCCATACACCCAATGTTCCTGTCACATCAGGGGTATATCGATCGCCCCAAATCGGCATGTCGCGCGTGCCGTGAGCTGCGATCACTTTCCGGCCATCGATGACCTGATAAACCGAGTCGAACGGAAACACGCCGTTATTCTTCTTAGCGAGAACGGTCAAATCCGCGGGTGGCACTTTTACCTGCGAGCTGACCGGTCCTGCGCCCTTGCCATCGATGCCGTGGCATGCGGCACATCCGGCCTGATATTCGGTCTTGCCTGCGTCAATTTCTTCGGATCGCGCCATGGATTTCAACCCAATGACGACCGCGACAATTATTGCAAATGTCACCGCAAGCCTTGCCATATTGACCTTATTCCACGGCCCCAGACGCACAAGCTATCTTTGCCGTTTGCAGGGCGCGTAACGAAGGAACCCACACACGTATAGGCGTTCCCTGCGGAGCGAGCACTAGTTAAAGAAAAAACCCCAGCCGAGAGCGCGGCCGGGGCCCCTGACGGGATCGATCTCCAAGTTTGTCAGCGCGCGCTCGCCGGCAGGCCGCTCATCGGCCGGTCTGCGGAGTTGAACCGGCGCCATAGTTAGCTCCCGCAGGCCCCGCAGGCCCGAGGCTTTGCTGGGGCTGGGGCTGCTGCTGCTGAGGCACGACGTTATAGAGCCCTCTCAGGCCGGCCCGCGGCCTTGGCGCCGGCTGGACGATCGGCCCGCCGGTCTGCGGAGTTGAACCAGCTCCGTAATTAGGCCCAGCCGGACCATTTTGCGCGAAAGCTGGAACTGAAGCAAACATAAGACCCAGAGCCAATGCGCCTAAACTGATGGTGATTTTTCTCATAGCACACGCTCCTTTCTAACAGACGAGAAGAATCGCCGCTTGACGCCGAAGCGGTGTTGACCTGGATCAAATTCCCTCCTGCGCAACATGCAACTCTGTGCATGCAATTTCGCTGCACGCGTCACTGTGCCATCTTGCGCTACGAAGACAGCGGGTCCTCAATAGAGAATATGAGGTGGTCTTGCGCGCGCTTCTTACGCGCGCGATGATGTTTCAAGTCGCATTTCGCTTCCCTTGCGCACGGCCGTACCTTGCGAAAAAACCGCGACTCTGAACCTCGCAAACTGCTGCGGGGTGAGGATTTGAGCCTAATAAAACGGCAAACAATTCTTTGCCTACCGATCGAGGAAGACGAAGATTGTTAACTTCCCGGAATATTTGCCGTGGGATGGCGACATCGGCCGTCCGAAAGGCGAAATAACGTCGCGACTCCCGGCGACTCTTTTTTGCACCGGCACTCATGCGAAGCACCGCCACGCCAGCTTCGACGGTTGCTATTCGGGGCAAAGCGGATAAAAGTCGGACAAGTCAAAATCGATGTTGATGCCCCATCTGACGATAGTCATCCGGAAGGCTGTCAGACCTCCGGTTGCTGCGAACTCATGCAAGGCATAGATCGTCGAGTGGCGGAACCCTAGGGCTTCACGTAACTATAGCCTTCTTCCTGGAGCTGCATGATGCGCACGACGCCCGCCGGGACGATGCCGGCTTGCGGCACGATCGCGATCGGATGGCCTTCATGTTTTTCCATCGCCTCCTTGGTATTATTGCACGCGGAAAAGACGACCTTCGACGGAAAGCTGACGTCCGACAATTCCTTGATGCGGTCTTTCACTGGCGAAGTATCTTCCCGCAGCATATGTAAGCCCGGGCCATAAGCTACAATTTCGATCTCTATATCCTCGTTCCTATCGTGATAATAGTCCAGCAAGTTTCTGGTATTGTTGAGCGCGAGATTCATTACCGCGGGATCGTTCTGATCGACCTGAATGACGATGCGATGCGGCTTGCCTGCCTGCGCATGCGCGCGCTTGATGGCAAAGAGCCCGATGGCGGAGCCGATGAAGAGCGATCGGATCATCCCGGCACGAGTTATTCCAGTCATGGCTTTCACCCTTCCTCGGCAAGGCCGGGATTGTCGGCGATGCCTTTGAGCGTCACGCGATTGGCGCGCTTGATCTTGATCGTCTTCTCGGTCCGCAAATAGGCCGCGACCACATCGCTGACCGGCTTGCCATTTTGCGGATTGACCGAGGCCCAGCCGGCAACGCGATAGTTCTTGTCGGCCTCGATGGGCCGGCCGTCATCAAGCGTCATGTCCGAAATGCGTTGTCCCGCGGCTTCGTTCGGCGCGCACGTATAATCCATGCCGCCGACTCGGACCATGTCGCCGCCCTGCTGATAATACGGATCGTTATTGAAGAGGTTATCGACGATATCTTCCATGATGGCCTTGATCTGGCTTCCCGGCATGTCCTGAACGTAGACTTCGGGATATGTGATCGCGGTTTCCGACAGCAAGTCCTCCATCGTGATCGGCTGTCCGGCCAATACTGTCGTGCCCCAGCGGAAGCCCGGCGATAGCGCAATCTGCGCATCCAACTGCGCACGAAGCGCATCGCAAATCACCTGGTCCATCGGACCGGTGAAGTTGCCGCGCCGATACAGCAACTCGTCGGCAGTGGCAAGCTTTTCGCCGAATTTCGTCGCGTATGGCGCACGCAAACGGTCGATCAACGCCACGACATCCCGGTCGGAGTTGAGAAGGTTCGAGTAGATCGGCAAGAGATGATAGCGCATGCCTTTCACCGCGCCTGTGCCAAGATCGAGATCAAGCACCGCGAGGAACTTGCCGCTCGATCCGGCGTTCATGACCAGCGTTTTTCCACCGGAATTGGCAACCGCGCTCGGCTGCGGCATCGCGTCGTGCGTGTGGCCGCCAAGAATAGCATCGATGCCGGACACACGGCTGGCGAGCTTGAGATCAACGTCCATGCCGTTATGCGAGAGCAACAGCACGGCATCGACTTTGTCCCCCTCGCGCAGTCCGTCGACGACTTTTTGCAGCTCCGCATCGCGGATGCCGAACGTCCAGTCGGGCGTGAAGCGCTTGGGATGGGCGATCGGTACATAGGGCATGGCTTGACCGATGATACCGATCCGACGGCCGCCCGCTACCTTGATCGTGGCGGGCTTGAATACACGGCCGGATGCGGAATCGAATGCCGGAGCGTCGTTGAACGCGGCCTCCTCGGTCAGGAAAATATTTTGCGCCAGGAATTCTCCTTTGAAGCGATCGAGATTTTGTCGCAGAACCTTTTCCCCATAGGTGAACTCCCAATGGCCGGTCATCACTTCGATGCCGAGGAGGTTGGCGACTTCGACCATGTCGGCGCCCTGCATCGCCTGCGCAAGTCCGCTGCCCTGCCACAGATCGCCGCCGTCCAGCAGGATTGAGTTTCCTGGTCCGGCATCGGCGCGTAGGCGGTCGATCAGAGTTTTGAGATGCGCGAAGCCGCCCATGCGGCCGTAGCGCTCGGCGGCTTCCTGATAATCGAGAAACGTGAACGCGTGCGCAACGCGTGTGCCGGGTTTAATGCCAAAATGCTCAAGGAAAGCGCGGCCGACCAGATGTGGCGGCTGGCCGCGCATGGCGCCGACGCCAATATTGACGCTGGGTTCGCGAAAGAAGACCGGCTCGAGTTGGGCGTGGGTGTCGGTCAGATGCAGGACGCGGACATTGCCAAAGCGGCCGATGTCGTAAAGGTCTTCGTCGGCTGCGATACCAGCGCGCGGCACAATACCGGACGCCGCCGCGGCGGCGAGACCGTGCAAAAAATTTCGGCGATGCAACCTCGTGTACTCCCCGGTCAGCGCGTCATTAGCGAATGACAGCGGCCCGCCATGCCTTTTCCTGCTCCTTGGCCTGGGCGATCGAAGCCTTGGCCAGAGCTTCGGCTTTCTCGGCCGCGATGGTTGCGGCATCGAAATCGCCAGCGGCGGCCGACTTCTTCGCCGCGGCCAAGGTCTGCTCCGTGGTGGTCCATTGGTTCTTGAGTGCGCCGGCATCCTTTTCGGCAAATTCCGCCGCCGCGAGCGCAGTTTTGTAGTCGGCCTCGGTGCTTGCCGCCCATGCCGCGGGCGCGGCGAGGTAAAGCAAGAAAAATGCGAGAGCGAAGTGACGCGTCGTCATTGTCATCACCCGTTATGGCCGTGAGCCCGGTCCGGAGATCGGTAGACCGTTGCTCATGTAAGAGAGATAATACTCGACGTCGCGATAGTTCTCGTCCTGCGGCTCGAGCGGTACGCCGCGCACCTGACTGTTGCAGGTGACGAAACGGCGGCTGATCGTTCCCATGCTGCCCCATTCCGAACGATAGATTGGCATGGCGCCAAGAATGCCGAGCGCGGGTGCCAGCACTTCGGTACGGATATGCTCGCCCGGACTTTGCACGTGGCAGCTCGCGCATGAGAAGTTGAGTTGGCCGTGGCGCGAATAAAAATATCTCTCGCCATTTTCGTAAGCCGCCAGCGCCCGCGGATCGTTGGGGATCTTGATGTCGAACGGCTTGCCGCGTGAGGTGAACGCCATGTAGGCGGTGAGCGCCGCCATGTCGTCCTTGACGTAGGAAAGCGGCTGTTCGCCGTTGGCTTGCCGGCAGCGATTGAGCGCGAGTTCGAGGGTGACGACTTCGCCCGTCTTGGTGTCGAAGTAAGGATAGTTCTGGCGGATGCCGACGCCCTTGTTGGGAAAACAGTCGCCGTAGCTCTTGCCGTTCTTAAACGGCGTAGCAAACATCTCTTGGCCTTTATCAACTGCGAATTGATAGGGCGGAAAGTCTTCGATCGCCACCCACTGCTTGCGCAGATCGGCGTCCATCGAATAGGGGCCGTTGACGAAATCGTTCAACGGAACATTCGGGAAGCGTTCAGTGAAGTATTTGCGAAAAGCCTTGAAGTCGGCTTGCGGATTGACGGCATCGGCCGCGGCGGCGGGCTGCGCCGCAGCCGCGAGAAATACCGCGATCACTGCTTGCATTGTGCGACGCATTGGCACGTCTTCTCCCCGAACGAACTCCAGCTGATTATTGAATCTTCGCCACCAGCGAGTCGCTTTCGCCTTTGTTGTCGACCCAGCTCACCGTCAAGTCATCGCCCTTCTGGGCGCCTTTGAAGCTGAATTTCACGTAGGGATCCTTGGACACGGCCGGTCCCCACAGCGCGGTGAACACCGCCTTGCCGGCGTGCTCGAACTCCAAGACCTCGATGTGATGCGGCGGAATGAGGTTGCCCTGGGCATCCTTGACGAAGCCCGAATCCATCGGGTGCTGGACCAGCGCCTGGACCTCGGTTGTATCGCCGCTCGCAATAGCGCGGAGGCGAATTGTGTTTGGCATCGATGTACCCTTTCGGTTCGCTTCAGCCGCCGCAGCCGCCTACGGTGACTTTGACTTCTTTGCTGGCGCTGTAGATTTTGCCGCCCAACTCGACCAGCGCAATGACTTTGCTGGTCTTCGCCATTTTGAGCCGGTTCGCCACCATTCCCGACGTGCCGGGCGGAATTTTGTAAACCGCGGCCAACGGGAACGGATTTTCGGATACCACGATGGCGATCGAGATCACTTCCGGCAGCGTGCTTGACACTGCAATCGGAACCACCGCACCATTCTCCGCGATCTCCGGTGCGTCGAGCTTGACCTGATCGGATGCTTCGGCGTCCTTGCCGTAGAGCGCCTTGATGGCGTCGGCCTCCATCTTCTGCGTGAAGGCGTCTTTCGGCCATACCGAGGCATCGGCGGCGCGCGCGCGCTTCCACCATCCGCTCAGGCCGAGCCCGATGCCGGCGAGGAAAGCTTTGACGACCAGCCGTCGCGTCCGGTCGGGGTGGTTGTAGTCTTTAACCATTGGGCTGTTTCCTTTGGTTCCTTCTTGGCGGGCTTACCGCGTGTAGAGAAAATCGATGACGGATTCGATCTCCTGATCCGTCAAGATC
Source organism: uncultured Alphaproteobacteria bacterium (assembly GCA_963823225.1). Lineage (GTDB taxonomy): Bacteria > Pseudomonadota > Alphaproteobacteria > Rhizobiales > Xanthobacteraceae > BOG-931. Next base: position 2,386,840 of record CAWGKM010000003.1, read on the forward strand.
AGGTTGCGCCCGAACGGCGGCATGACAGTGAGCGGATTGCGCTTGGTTTCATCGAATATGATTGTCACCAGCTCCTTACGGTCCGGGTATCGGTTTTTCATGTCGGAGAGCTCTGGACCGACATTGCCGGGCGCATCGCCGCCCTTAATGACATGGCAGGTCAGGCAATTGCCCTTGCTGCGGTCGAAGGCGAGTGCTTCGCCGGGCAAAGCCGGCGCTGGCGACTGCTGGGCCGCTGCGACGTTGCCCGCCAACCAAGCGAAAAGCGGCGTTGCGCTCAGCACAAGGCCGGTGATTATTGCCGCAGCTTGAGCAGACTTCGGTCCGCATCGCATGGCACTCTCCAGCGAGTCTTTCCGCACTACGCTATTTCCCATTCATATCGTCAAGCGGACCGTTAGCGCGCGGCGTGAGGTCCTTGCCCTCCGCCGACGAGATGATTTTCACCGCTTTGGGATCCATACAATCTTTCATGCAGGTTTTCGCTGCGGTGTCGGGACGCGGGTCCTGCCAAATAAAGTTGTCGCGATTCGGCATATTCACCTTGGGCAGGCTGTTGCGGTCGGCGACAAAATTGCTCGGCACGATATTGTTGAAGTTCAGGATATAGGCCGCAAGGGCATAGACGTCGTCGGCAGACAATGTGTGCGGCGCCGAGAGCGGCATGGCGCGGTTGATATAGTCCCACAGCGTCGGCGCAAAGGGCCAATAGCTGCCGACACTCGGCTCCGGACGGTCGCCGGTGAGCGTGCCCTCGCCGCCCATCAGCTTGGGGTAGCGGCCCTCGCCTTCGCCGAACGTGCCGTGACAGGCGGCGCATTGCTGGCTGAAAACATCCGCACCATGGTCGACGGTGCCCTTGCCATCCGGCAAGCCGACGCCGTCCTTGCCGCGCACGTCGATGTTCCAGCCGGCGATCTCAGTCGGCGTTGCCGGTGTGCCGTAGCCGAAAAAACCAGGACTGCCGGCCTCGGCGCTGACAGTCAGGAGAAGCATCACCAATCCGCTCGTTCCAGCACAAGCGGGAATCCAGCTGGGTCCCCGCTTTCGCGGGGACGCGAGGAGAGAAGTGAACAGCCTAGCCGAGCTGGACATCGAACACTCTCCCGTCCGGCTTCACCTGCCAAGTCTGGATGGAATTGTTGTGATAGATCGAATTTGAGCCGCGTACTTTGCGCAATTGCGCAATGGTCGGCTGCACGTAGCCGGTCTCATCGACGGCACGCGATTCCAGCAATGCCGGCTGTCCGTCCCAACGCCATGGAACAGTAAAGCGGGTGAGCGCTTTCGACAGGATCGGATCCTGCAATTGGGCGCGCTGCCAGTTCACGCCGCCGTCGAACGAAACATCCACTGCTTTGATCTTGCCGTGACCGCTCCAGGCCAGGCCCCGGATCTCATAAAGTCCGGGCGCCGCAACGGGCTTCTCGGGACAGGGGAAGGTGATCACCGATTTTGCCTCGTTGACCCAGGTGAAGCCGCGCGATTTTCCGTCGGGCATCAGGTCGGTGTATTTCGAGGTCTCCTCGCGCGAGAACCAGGGCTCGTCACCGACCTTGATCCGGCGCAGCCATTTGACGCTGACATTGCCCTCCCAGCCGGGAACCAAGAGCCGCAGCGGATAACCCTGTTCGGGCCGCAACGCCTCGCCATTCTGGCTGTAGACGACGAGGCAATCGTCGAGACATTTTTCGAGCGGCAGGCTGCGGTTCATGCGCGCGGCGTCGGCCCCTTCCACCATCACCCACTTGGCCTCCTTCTTGAGCCCGACTTCGTCGAGCAAGGTCGAGAGCTTGACGCCGGTCCACTCGGCGCAGCTCAACATGCCATGCGAAAACTGCAGCGAATTGAGCTGCGCCTCGCGCCATTCCATGCCGCCATTGGCCGGGCATTCGATGAAGTGGATACGCGATACCGCCGGCAATCGCACGATGTCGTCCATCGTCAGCACCAATGGGCGCTCGACCAGACCGTGGATCAAAAGTCGATGCTCGTGCGGGTCCACGTCGGCCCGACCGGCGTGATAACGCTCGAAGAACAGTCCATTCGGGGTGATGATCCCGTTCAGCGACTGCAACGGCGAGAAGCTGACAGACGACTCCCGTGTAGCGGTGAGCCAGGGAACGTCGCGGCGAATGACGTCTTTCTCGAACTCTGCAGGCTGCCCGTAAGGTCGGTCGACGACGCCGGGGCCGCTCGCCTGCGACCAGTCCGGTTCGGCCGGCGGCGCACTGCGGTCGGCCGCCGCAGCGCGGCTCGCCGGGCGCAGCATCGCTGCGCCGGCTGCCGCGGCGCCGATGCGCAAAAATAACCGCCGCGAATTATGCCAGCGGACTTGCCGTATCAGCCGCGACATCGCTTCCCTTACCTTCCGGCGCGGCGCGCCGGAGCCATTGCCGCTTTCTTTTGGCGCTTTCTTTTGGCGCTTTCTTTTGGCGCTTTCTTTTGGCGCTGTCTTGGCCGCTTTTTATTGCGGTCGTTCGTCAATTGGCTTAGATTAGCCTCTATCAATGAGTCCTAAATTAGTCAATTCTAAATAAGGGTGCGGCGATGACAGCGAGCTTGCTGGGTTTTGCGGCTTGCGAACCGCATACGGCTGATTGAAGCAAATGGACCCCGCCACGCCACAGTCAAAGACGGCAACGCGGAATAGACGCCGCGTGCTCGCCGGCCGCGCGCGCGGCAGCTCCGAAATCGAGATGCTCGCCGCGCAAGCTGCGACGGCGGCGCGCATGTTGAAGCTCTTCGGCAACGAATATCGGCTGCTGATCCTCTGCTTTCTGATTGCGCACGGCGAAATGAAGGTCGGCGACCTGGTCGAGGCGGTTGGATTGAGCCAATCGGCGTTGTCACAGCATCTTGCACTATTGCGCAAAGACCGGCTGATCACGTTCCGTCGCGAGTCGCAGACGCTGCACTATCGCATCAGCGATCCCCGCGCGGCGCGAATTCTCAAATTGCTGAAGAATATTTATTGCGGAGAGCTTGTCTAATGGGAGACATCATCTGAGCGGAGATCTGGTCTGATGGTGGTCTCGTGCAGTGTCTGTCGGCGTCCACCGCCGGTCGTCAAATGCCGTCGCGCCGCGCGAATATCGGTTGGCGCGCTGGTCGTCATGCTCGCCTTGGCGCGATTTGCCGGCGCGGCATCAGCGGAGGACGTTGCCCCTTATCCGCCACTGCGCCGCCCACTCGTCATCGAGCAGGTCCCCGGCGAGCCAATTTATTATACGCTGGGGAGTCCGGGCATTCCCGACCAGCAAAACGAAGGCAACACGTCCAATGCCGGCTTCATTGTCACGCCAGACGGCGTCGTCGTGTTCGACGCGCTCGGAACTCCGAGCCTCGGCTGGAACCTGCTTGCGGCCATCCGCAAGGTGACCGACCGGCCGGTGCGTTATAACGTCGTCAGCCATTATCACGCCGATCACATCTATGGCTTGCAGGCGTTCAAGGATCATACGTCAAACGTTGTGATCGCGCAGGAACGTGCGATCGAATACCGCGAGGACGAGGAAACGTCCGGCGAGCGGGCCAGTCAGAGGCTCGACCAGCGCCGGCAGGCGCTTGCGCCATGGGTCGATGAACAGACGCGCGTGGTGCCGCCCGATATCACGTTCAAGCAGCAGGCGACGCTTTATCTCGGCGGCAAGCGCTTCGTGCTCGTTTATGCCGGGCCGGCGCATTCGGCGAGCGACTCGATGATGATGGTCGAGCCAGACGGAGTGTTGTTCGCCGGCGATGTCGTGCAAAACGGACGAATTCCGTTCATGAATGCCGACGATGTTGACACCGCGAACTGGCTTCGCAGCCTCGGCGAAGTGGAAAAACTCGAGCCGAAATTCATCATTCCCGGCCACGGCCGGCCGTCGACGGGTGCCAAGGACGCCATCGCCTTCACGCGCGATTACATTACTTATGTGCGCGCCGCCATGGGCAAGGCCGTCACAGACTGGGTCGAGTTCGATACCGTTTATGACCATACCGATTGGTCAAAATATAAAAATATGCCGGCCTTCGACGTCAATAATCGCGGCAATGCATATCGCGTTTACCTCGAACTGGAGCAATCGCAATTCAAGGATGACAAGCCAGCACATTAGGCTATCGGCAGAGCAGGATCGCTCGAAACAGGGCTTTTGACCCATAGCATCGATTGGCCGCAAATTCGGAAGTCACCTGGGAATCCTGGAAAAGGCGGATAACGTAATGAGTTGCAAACTGGTTTCCTGAACGTCAGCGAACAAATGCGAACAAGCCGATGGCGCGTTATCGGAAACAAAATGCGGGGCACTCTCTCCGCGATCACGCTGGTGCCGGCTTGCTCTAATCAACCCGGTTGGCTTTCAAAGGCTGGTAGAGTCCTTGGATGGTCCTAGCGTACAGCCCTAGGCAATCAAATAAGAAGAGGCGCCACTAAGATATTGGCAGTGCCACTCAGATCGGATCGAGCGCGCCGGCCACTTCCGCTTGTCCTCGAACTCCGGATATATCGCTGCGTCGCACTAACTGACGCCAAGGGCCATGAGTGGACATGGCTGTGGCGTGCAGCTACGGGGCGGCGGACCGGCGGCAACATACGCTTGTGATGCTTTGACCGCTCTGGAGCAATTCGAAAGCGAGCGAAAGTGGCTTACTCGTAACGCAGAGCCTCGATAGGATCGAGGCGGGCGGCTTTGCGCGCGGGATAATATCCAAAGAACATGCCCACGGCAGCCGAAAACAGAAAGCCACCAGCAATGGCAGGTAGCGAGATCGGCGCCGGCCAGCCCACAATCAGTGAAATGGCGATCGAGGCCGCCGCGCCAATGATGATACCGGCAAGGCCGCCGCTCACGCTGAGAAATACTGCTTCGGCAAGGAACTGTAACAGTACGTGCAGCCGACGGGCGCCGATGGCCATGCGCAGCCCGATCTCCCGGGTCCGTTCGGTCACCGAAACGAGCAGGATGTTCATGATGCCGATGCCGCCAACAACGAGCGATATCGAGGCGACTGCGGCAAGTAGAAGTGCCATGATGCGGCTGCTGCTTTCGGCGGTCTCGGCGATCTGGCTCAAGTTGCGGACTTGGAAATCGTTCACGTTACCGGGTCGGATCTGGTGTCGGCGCGCGAGAATTTCGGTGACTTGGCCGATTGCGGTTTGCACCTGATCCTCACTCGTCGCCTGGACGTAAATCTGGTTCACATAACCAATCAATCGCGGCTGAAGGTTGTAGGGATTGGGCGGCGGCAGATAAGACCAATTGAGCGGCGTCTGCTGCGCGCTAGGCGCCGCGACGCCGAGTACCTTGCGCTCGGCAGTCGTGAACGGGATCATGACGAGATCGTCCTGATCGGTGCCGTAGTTCGATTGTCCTTTGGAGCCGAAAATTCCGATAACGCGCAATGGCGTGCTCCTGACTTGCAGGAGGGCGCCAATCGGGTTTTCATCGGGTGCGAACAGCTGGCGGGCGACTGTCTGGCCAAGGACGGCGACCAGCGCGGCATTGTCGTTGTCTGCTCGCGAAATTCCGCGTCCGCCGGCGATTTGCCAGTTCGTGATCGGTGGATAATTTGGACTGACGCCTTGAATATTCGTCGTCCAATTCTGATTGCCGTACTGAACTTGTCCGCTCTGCCGGATGAGGTAACTCACGCTTCCCACGGCGGGCGCTTCGCGGCGCAGAACTCCGGCGTCGGCAGCCGTGAGCGTGGAGGCGCTTCCCAACCCACCGCGCATGCCGCCCATCGTAGTGGCGCCCGGAACAACAACCAGCAGATTGGTACCGAGGCTCTGGATCTGCTTGAGCACAGCTTCGTTTGCGCCCTGACCGACGGCAACCATAACGATAAGCGCGGCGACGCCGATAAAGACGCCGAGCATGGTGAGCGCTGAGCGCATCTTGTTACGCAGAAGGGCCTGCATCGCGGCGGCTGCAATCATCGATGCGAATGCCAACAGCGCGCCGGATGGCGTGGCAGCCGGACGAGCCGCTTCTTGGGATGGAACAAATTTGTCGCTGGCCTCGATGAGGTTGCCGGCACTATGCGGCGGCTTCTCGTCGCGCTTTCGTTCGTCGGATACGATCTTGCCGTCACGCATTGTCACCACGCGATCTGCATAAGCGGCGATATCGGGCTCGTGGGTGACAACGATGAAGGTGACGCCACGCTCGCGGTTCAGCAATTGCAGCGTGTCCATAATGTCATGCGAGTTGCGCGTATCGAGATTGCCGGTCGGCTCATCGGCAAGGAGCACAGCCGGATTATTAATGAGGGCGCGAGCGATGGCGACGCGTTGCTGCTGGCCGCCCGAGAGTTGGCCCGGGGTGTTGCGTTCGCGATCGCCCAACCCGAGCAGACTTAGCGCCGCCCGCGCGCGCTCCACGCGAGAGGCACCGCTTGACCGGTTCGTTGTCGCATAGAACAGTGGCAGCGCGACGTTCTCGATCGCGCTGGTGCGGGCGAGCAGGTTGAAACTTTGAAAGACAAAGCCCAACCGCTCGCTGCGCAGCTGCGCAAGCTCAGGCTCGCTGAGATGGGCGACATCAGTCCCTTCAAAGAAATACTCGCCGCTGGTAGGCCGATCGAGGCAGCCGAGGATCGACATGAGTGTGGATTTGCCGGACCCGGATGAGCCCATGATGGCAACGAACTCGCCGCGTTCGACAACGAGGCTAACGCCCTGCAGCGCATGCACGTCGACGTCGCCGACGCGGTAAACGCGCGTCACATTCTCAACTCTGATTGTCGGTTCCGGCATTTTGACGCTCTGGACCGCAGCTTCGCTCGACGATCACAATCGCGGTTGCGGTGTCGCGGTTTGGCCGCTCGTTGTGCTTTGCTCCGCCGTGATCACCAAATCACCGGGCTTGACGTCGCCGCTCACGATCTCGGTAAAGCTGTCATCGTCGAGGCCGAGGACGACGGGAACAGCTTTTGGCTCGCCACCGCGAAGAATCCAAATCTGACCTTGATTGGATTGGGACGCTGAGGGTGCCGACGCCGGCGCCGCGCCTGGCTGAGCGGGTGCCGCGACGTAGCCTTTGGGAACGTAACGAAGCGCCTGGTCCGGCACCCGAATGACATCACTGCGCTGGTCGACAACAATCCGGGCTGCTGCGGTCATGCCCGGCTTGAGCGCCAGGTCCGAATTGTCAACGGTGATCACGGTGTCGTAGGTGACGACATTCTGCACGGTTTGGGGAGACTGACGGACTTGGGTCACCTTGCCCTGAAACGTTCGCTTGGGGAACGCGTCGACAGTGAAACTGCTGTCGTCATTTTCCTTGATGGCGCCGATGTCGCTCTCGCTGACATTGGTATCAACTTCCATTTTCTTGAGGTCGGTAGCGATGAGGAACAGCGTCGGTGTCTGAAAGCTTGCCGCGACAGTCTGTCCCTGGGTCACATTGCGGGACACGACGGTGCCGTCAACGGGCGAGACGATATCCGTGTAGCCGAGGTTAAGCTTGGCACCATCGACAAGACCCTGATCGAGCTTTACGGTCCCTTCGTCCTGCTGGACGATGAAGTTTTGATCTTCGGCCTGTTGGCGCGCAATCGAGTTCTGTGCGGCGAGTTGTTGATAGCGCGCGAGATCTCCTCGGTCCTTTCCAAGGATGGCCTGATCGCGCAGAAGCTGACCCGAATACTGGTCGAGCGTCGCCTGGAACGGACCCGGATCGATCTTGGCGCAAATCTGGCCAGCCCTCACCTCGGTATTGTAATCGCAAGAGAGGCTCTGGATGACTCCGGAGACGTATGACCCGACGATGATGGTCAGCTCCGGATTGACGGTTCCTGTCGCGGTTACAGTTTGCGTAATCGAGCCGCGCGCGACCGGTACCGTTACGTATTGCACGCTGCTTCTCGTGCCGATCACCCATAGCCATAATGCGATACCCGCAATGATGATGATCGAAACCGCCATCGCGGCCAGCCCATATTTTTTTCTGATCGCTGACCAGCTTTTTCTTGTGGTGGATGGCGTCCCAGTAAATTTCACCACCTTCGCGCGGCTCTCGACTTGAGACGCATCTGAGCTAACACCCGCTATCATCTCTCGTCTCGTGTCCGTTGAGTCGGCGCTGGGCGATGCCACAAAAGGCATCGCATCTTTTCAGCTTGCTCGTATTTTTTTATCTTGCCAGAAATAGCTGTGGTACGAATTGATTTTAATCAATGGACGCGCCCGAATCCGACGCTACGTTAAATATGGGAAATAGCCCTATATCCTGACCTGCATGAGCAAGCCACCAGCGCGGGCGACAAGATCATCTATCCCTGGCCGTCATCGTCCAATCTCAGCGTCGCACCTTATGTCGGGCTCTACACCGACTACCACTTCTCGACCGACAATGCGCTGCCGATCGGCGTGCCGTTCGTCGGCACCAAGGACGGCTGGCCGGAGCGCGTGACGGCAGGCGTGACAATGACGACCGGCCGCGCCGGCCCATCACTCTCGTTTGGCGGCGAACTCGGCGGCCTCGGCGCGGGCTACGACATTTGGACGGTGAACGCGCAGGCGAACTGGAAGTTCTGAGCGATCGGCTACAACTCAACGAGGTGAACGTTTAATTGCACGCTGCCCGTGCTGCGTTGCACCAAAGTTTCGCAGCAATCGGTCGCTCAGGGTCACGAACGACCGATTCACGGTGTCCCGGTCGAGTCCGCTCTTACTCCGATCGCTACCAAATTTCGGCACCGCGGCAAGTGACGTTCGGGGCCAGAAGCCGACATCACGGCCCCTTTTGGGTCAATTGATTTGCATCAATGCAATAGGAAGAAATCCGTTCCTAATTTTCCAGCCGTTTAAGGACGCCGACGCTTCCAATAGAGATCAAGCAATGAGTGACCCGAACCCCAATCGCAACCACGTTGCACCCGATAGCTCCAATAGGACAATGTGGATCGTCGTCGTCGTCGCCGTCGTTCTCTTCGCTGGCTGGCTTATTGCCCGCAATAATTCTGGCAACGATACAAGTTCTGCCGTCGTCAACACCCCGCCCATAGTGAGGTACAGTCCGCCAGCGTCGCAATGATTGAGCGCCGCTTCGCGTGTGAGTGCTCGTAGGGAACTGGAAGAGCGAGTTGAGGATAGGCCTCAAGCCTCTTTTGTTGGAGTGAGGAAGCGTGATGCCTGCTATTGCTTCCTAAAGCGGACCTTCCGATAGTCTTCAACACGCAACGCTTAGCTGTTCGGCGACGTGTCGCTCTATCATTTATTGATGCTGAGTTTCCCGGCGGGCGCGTCGTTTCTAATGTCCGCATCCGACCTCGACCAGCGGGTGCGGATGACTTCCTCGCGTTCCATGGTGTCGAGCTGCTCGTCGATGAGCTTCATTGCCTCTTCGACTTCCGGCAGCAGGACTTTCTCCAACGCATTGGCACGCCGTTCGGTTCGCCGGAATTCGCGTGCGAGACGCATAAGATTGCCCGCACGCAGACCAATATCGGCGGCAGTCCAAAACAACTTTTCGAAGCCTGCCCGACAGGCCTTCGCTTCCGGCGAGGGATCGATCGCCGCTCGGCCAATCGGAGCGGCGCCAAGAGGTTGGCCCACCGACAGCATGGCCAGACCAAGGAACTGGCTTCGCCCGTGGTTTGGTGCCGGCGGCGCTTCGGGCGCCGGATAGACCTGAAGCTGATCTAGACCGTGCCGTTCGACGGCAGCGGCAAGCGCACGCGCTGCGTCCTTCGTTTCGGTGACCAAGAGGTCAAAGCGTTCTTGATATTCGCGCATCTGCCGCAACATTTCGCTCGCCAGCAGCATGCGCTTCTCGTCGAGAAATTCGTAGCCCTGGCGCATCAGCTTGCGCTCGTCGGCGAGCTCCATAGCCGCGCTGCGCGTCGGGCTGATTTCACGCATGGGGGCCGCTCATCTCCTGCGCCGCGTGCGCCGCGGCCGGCTCGATATAATCCGCGATCTGCACATCCGACAGGCGCGTCAATTCATTCTGCGGCAGGCGGCGCAGCACCGCCCAGCCGCCGGTCATGCTTTCCTCCAGCGTACGCCGGCCGGTTTGCGCGATGAGCGAGGTTTCGAACTGATCGGCGAATTCGAGATATTTCAGGTCGAGCGGAGTGAGACCGTCGCGGCCAACCACGCTCGCCAAAACGCGCACGCGCGCGGCCTTGGCATAGGACGCGTAAAGTTGGTTCGCAAGCGCCGGGTGATCGGGATGCGAATAGCCCTTGCCGATGCCCTGGTCCATCAGCCGTGACAGGCTGGGCAGTACGTTGATCGGCGGAAACACGCCCTTGCGATCGAGGGTGTGATCGAGCACCACTTGGCCTTCGGTGATGTAGCCAGTGAGGTCTGGGATCGGATGGGTGATATCGTCGGCCGGCATGGTGAGAATTGGCAGCTGGGTGATGGTGCCTTTGGCGCCGCGCAGGACGCCGGCGCGTTCGTAGATCGTGGCGAGATCTGAATACATGTACCCAGGATATCCTTTGCGGCTCGGCACCTCCCCGTGGCTGGCGGATACCTCGCGCAGCGCCTCGCAATAGTTCGTCATGTCGGTCATGATCACGAGCACGTGGCGGCCTTCGTCGGCGGCAAGATATTCGGCGGCGGTCAAGGCGAAGCGTGGGGTCAACAGCCGCTGCGTCGAGGATTCGCTCGCGAGATTGAGGAACATCGCCGTGTGGGCAAGCGCGCCGGAATCCTGCATGGTGTGGCGGAACGTTTCGGCGATGTCGTGGGAAATGCCGATGCCGACGAAGACGATAGCGAACGCCTCTTCGCCCGCCCGTCGCAGCCGCGCATTCTTTGCGATGTCGCTGGCGATGCGGTCGTGCGGCATGCCGCCCGCGGAAAACAGCGGCAGCTTCTGCCCGCGCACCAAGCTGTTCATCAGATCGATGGCCGTCACTCCAGTTTCGATGAAATCCCTTGGCAGCTCGCGTGCGGTCGGATTAATCGGAACGCCGTCGACACGCAGGCGCTTTCGGGCAGCGACCGCGGCCCCGCCATCCACCGGCTCGCCAACGCCGTTGAAGATGCGGCCGAGCAGTCCGGGGCCAACCGCGAAGTGCAGCGGTTCCGCCAGGAAGCGGATGCGGATGTCGCGCAGACCGAGACCAATGGTCAATTCCAGAACCTCGATGACCATCGCGTCCTGATCGAGGGCGGCGACGCGGCCGAGCTTTGGCGGTTCAGTTTCCCTCAGGATCTCCACTGCCTCGTTCAAGCCTGCCTCGACATTGCGCCGCAAGAACAGCAATGGACCTTCGATCGCAGTGGCAGTACCTTGCACCGACAGTTCAGGCCGCATGGGACGGCGCCTTTCCGAGCCCGGCCATCGCTGCCTCGATGCCCATGCCCAGTTCACCGAATTTCTGCACTTGATCCTCGCCAATCTCTTCGCCCATGCGCTGCAAGCGACGCAGTACCGGCAACTCGGCAATCGCCTGCAGCGTGGCGCCACGCTCAAGGGCTGCTTCCGCCAGCGCGATAAAGCGAACGAGGAGCTTGAGCATGGCGATTTGGCGCGGCGGCGAACAGTAGCGATCCACTTCGGAAAAGGCGGATTGGCGGAGAAAGGCCTCGTTAAAGAGCTCCGCGCAGAGCAGTGTCAATTGCTGCGCCGGCGGAAGCGCGTCCTTGCCGACAATGCGCGCCATGCGCTCGAGATCGGCCTGCGATTCCAACAGGGACAGCAGCCGCCCGCGATGCGAAAGCCAGTCCGGATTGCCGCGCTGGGTCCACCAGGCGGCAAAGCGCATAGCGTTTTCGGAATAGGATTGTAGCGGATGGATGGCAGGATAGAAGCGCGCCTGCGCGCGTTCGCGATCCAGTCCCCAGAAGGAGCGCACATAACGCTTGGTATGGCTGGTCACCGGTTCGGAGAAATCGCCGGCGGGCGGACTGACCGCGCCGATAATGGTGAGCGAGCCGTCGGCACCCGCGAGCGTTTTGACCTTCGCGGCGCGTTCGTAGAACTCGGCCAAGCGCGACCCGAGATAGGCCGGATAAGCGGCTTCGCCGGGCAGTTCGCCGAGCCGGCCGGACACTTCGCGTAATGCCTCGGCCCAACGGCTCGTTGAATCGGCCATCAGCGCGACGTGGAGGCCCTGGTCGCGGAAATATTCTCCGACGGTGACCCCCGTGTAGATGCTAGCCTCGCGCGCGGCCACCGGCCTATTCGAGGTGTTGGCGATAATGACCGTGCGTTCCATCAAGCCGCGGCCGGTGCGCGGATCGGTGAGCTTGGGAAACTCGCACAACACTTCGGCCATTTCGTTGCCGCGCTCGCCGCAGCCGACATAAACAATGACGTCGGCGTCGCACCATTTTGCCAACGTCTCCAGCAGCACCGTCTTGCCGGTGCCGAAGCCGCCGGGGATCGCCGCCTGCCCCCCGCGCGCCACAGGAAACAACGTATCGAGGATGCGTTGGCCGGTGATCATCGGCGCGTCTGCAGGAAGGCGCTCGCGCACTGGTCGCGCCTGCCGGATGGGCCAGTGATGGAAGAAACCGATCTCGTGGGCGGCGCCTGCCGTGTCACGAATTTTGCAGAGCGTCGCCTCCGGATTATACGCGCCTTCGGCCACAATGCTTTCAACCGTGCCGCCGATCCGGGGCGGCAGAAGGCATTGCTGGCGAACGCCATCGCGCGGCAATTCGCCAAATGGCGTACCGGGCGCAAGCGTATCGCCGGTCTTCACGAGCGGACGAAAGCCGATTGGCGCCTGGTCTTGCGGCCGCAGCGCCTCGAGCGGTCGCAACAAGCCATCGAAAATGCGGCCGAGCAAGCGCGGACCAAGCCGCGCCGACAGCGCTGAGCCGGTCCCGTAGACGACATCGCCGGGGCGCATGCCGGTGGTGTCCTCATAAACTTGACCGGTCAACTCATCGCCGTTGAGGCGGATCACCTCGCCGAGACGACGCTCGGCGCCAACCTCGATCGCTTCGCCGAGGTGGAATTCGTCGCTGGTGTGAGCATCAAGCACCGGTCCGCCGATCCTGCGGATGACTGCGACGCTCATCGCCGCCGTCCCGAGATTTGCAACAGCCTGCGCATCGTTATTGCCCCATTTCATCGAGTATCAGCGCGGCAATAGTCCGACTGTCGGCGAGCAAACCTTGCGGCGTTGCATCGAGCACCGCTTGATCGGCTTTGATCCGTAACCCGGATTTGATTTCCCCATCGACTTTGAAACTGATATGGACGCCGTCCCTTTCGCCGATCGTTGCCATGAAGTCCCGCTGTTCCGACCCGCTCCAATCGGCCGGATGCTCGATGCACCATGCGCCCGGCCGTAAACGTAAGTGACAAAGCCGCGCCACGGCGTCCGTCCACTGCCTGCGACTCTGCTGGTCGCGCCAGCGTGCATCCAGCCCCTCGCGCAATATTGGGAATCCGTCGCTGACGGCCTGCGCTGCCTGCCGCTGCGCGCGGGCGCGCAGTTCGGTTTCGAGCTGCGCCTTGGCGCCAGCGAGCCGGCGAGCGCCTTCGCGGCGCAGCTCTTGAATCGCCTCATGCACGCGTCGGCGCGCGTCGGCGCGTGCTTGTGCGATTATCGCGCGTGCATCACTTTCCGCCGCTGCGATCACGGCGCCGGTTTCATTCTCGAGCTGCCGCCCGACCTCGCGCGCCAGCGCCGCGAATTGTAACGAGGGAATCAGGCTTGCCTGGCTCATGTTTCGATGCCCAAAGCGCTCCTGAGCTTCCCTATCAGATCGGGCACAGGTGCGCTGAACAACACGTCGGGAATGATCGCGATCGTTGGCTCCTCGGCTAACATCGCCGCTTCGAGCTGCGCAGCCGGAATATGCTGCGCAATGTCGGCTGTGATGATGACGAGTGAACAGCGCGATCTCGCCGCTTCAAACGCTGCGCCAACTGCATCGGACTTGGGCACGAGTGTCCCAATGCCGGTGAGCCGAAAGCCGGAGGCGCTCAACTCATCGCCGATGAAGATCGCTGTGCCCATTTTCAGCCTATTCGGTTGAGGATCAGAACGGCAACGATGAGGCCGTAGATAGCGATGCCTTCCGCCAGGCCCACCAAGATAATTACGCGTCCGATCAGCTCGGGTTTTTCCGCCACCGCGCCGACCGCGGCGCTGCCGACCACCGCGACCGCATAGCCGGCGGAGAGCGTGGACACGCTAACGGCGAGCGCGGCGGCCATCATTGCCCAGGACCCCGCGGCGCTCTCGGCGGCGGCATGGGGGGCAGTTTGGGCAGCGGCCGGCATCATCTGCAACAGCAGAAAGCTCGCCCCGATCGCAACTGCTACGGCCACCGCCAGCAACAGCGCCGGAATTGTCAATTTTACCTTCATGACGTGCCCCTCAAAGTTGCTCGTGGATGCTGCCCTGGCCAATGGCCGGCGGCGGCAGCGGCTTGAATTCACGTCCGGCGCCGGTCAGGAAGCGAATGAAGAATTCGAATAATAGCAAGCGCGTAGTCTGAATGCTCACCACTACGCCTTCAAGCGCTATGACCAAGATATTGCCGACGATCAGTACAATCCAATAGGCGACGCGGCCGCTCGCCTGCGCCATCTCGATGATGGCGACCGACAGTCCGGCATGGGCAAGCGCAAACGCGCCGATACGGACGAACGACACGGTGTTGACCAGCAGACGCAGGCTTTGCTCGACGAACTCGCCGGCGGCTTGGCCCATCGCAGATAGCCGGCCCCTTGCCGTTAGCGCCGCGGCGCCGACAATGAACCAAGCCGCCCCGACGCTCGCCACCACCAGGCCTTCCGTGCGCAGCGGGGAAATCAACAGGCCCGCATAGCTTGTGAGCAGGCCGGCGCGTTGCGTCCACCAACGACTCGCTTCACCGCGCCAATGCATCTGGATGGCGTCGAGCAGCAGCCCAAGCGTAATGATCGCCATGCCGACAATCACGGCCGCCAGCAAAATCGTGATTGGATCGTCCATCGGCCGGATCCACAGAGCCGGAATGGTGTCTTCACGGCAGAACACGCTTCCGAACAGAACACCGAAGAAGATCGCCATGATGCCGCCGGGGACCAGCATGCGGGTCAGCGGCACGCGCCGTCCGAGCACGATGCCGACAAGGCAAATGACAGCGCCCTGACCGATATCGCCAAACATGAAGCCAAAGATTGAAGACGCGATGACTGCCAGGAGCTGGCTCGGGTCACTCTCATACCGGCCCGGAATGCCGAGCATCCGCGTGAACACTTCGAAAGCGCGGGCCCACCCCGGATTGTGGAGCACAAGCGGCGCAGCCATCCCCGCCGGCGCATCCATCAGGCGCAGAAGATAGCGCACTCCACTAGCGTCGAGCGCGCGGCGCAGCTCGGTGCCGTTGACGTCGCTGGTCCAGCCGGTGACCCAGGCCAGATGGTCGCTGCCATACAGTTCCTTGACGTGTTCGTTGAGCCATTCGGCCAGCGCCATGTCGGCGAGTGCCGATGCGATCTGAAACTGTTCAGAGAGTGCCTTCAGTTGCGCGGTCGATTCCACGCGCTGTTTGGCGAGTTCAGCGAGCTCACCGCTGATCGCTGTCACGGCCTCGTTGGGCGATGCCGGCAGCCAAGACGGCAGCGGCAGCACATGGCCTTTCAAGCCGCGAAGCCGTGTTTCAAGATCGTCGATGTCGGATGCATGCCCGACGGCGAGCACATAGCTGGCATCGGGTCTTTGCCACGGCTTAACCAACATCAGCGCCGGCAGCTCTTGCAGCTGCACACCGGCGGGCAGAGCAAACAGACGCGCCTGCAATTTCGGACCGGCGCGGCTGAGCATTTGAATATCAGGGAAATCGTCGCCGGCGCTCTGCAGGGCCGCGCGCAATTGCTCAAGATCGGCTGCGTTCTGCGACACCTTTTCGATGGTGGCGATGACCGGGTCGGCTTGCGCCGCCCATGCCACCAGACGTGCGTGCGCGGCTTTGAGCGTCTCGCTCAATTCCTCCACGCGGCGCCCAACGGCGAGCGCGGCAGGCGGCCAATAATGCTGGTAGCGGCGGGCAAGTTCGCGGTGGCTCTTGAGCTCCTCGCTGAGGCCCGGAAACAGTAGCCGATTGGCAGGGCGGCTGCGCGCTTCCAGTTCGACCGCGCCGGTGCGCGACAAACACTCCATCACCCGCGCCAGTTCCTTGTGCACGGTCACCAGCTCGAACCACTTGGTGGGAACCGGGCGAAGGCTCATGCAGCTTCCTCCGCAAGGCCGGGTTCGAACAGGCGCCGCCGGATGAGATCGCCGCGCAAGCGCTCCAGATCGAGCGCGACAAGAGTGAGATGGCAGAACAGGGCGGCGGGCGAGCCGCCATATCGCCGGAACATGCGCGTGAGCTTGAGTGCCAGATCGCGGCGATAGGAAGCGCTCGCCTCCTGCAGACCGGCGCCGTCAAGCCGTTCGACATGGGCCTTGATCGTGGCAGTTAGATCGAGCAACGCACGGTTGCTAGCCTGACGCCGCGGCCACAGCGAACGCCAATGCATAGACCAGCGCGCGGCCAGCGTTTTTTCGCGCCCGCTCGATGCAACAAGGGCGTCGAACGGTGAATTTGCCGCGGTAACATTGCGCTTTTGGCGATCGACTTTGGCGAGTTCGGTAAATGCCGGATCTTGCTTGATCCACTCTGGCGCTTCGCCCCTGAGCAAGACGTCAATGATCGGTAGTTCCGGAAGAAGCGATGTCCATAGCACCGCCTGGCGCCATGCCGCTGGCACCCAGTCGGCCAACTCCGCAACATAGACCCGCCATGTGTCGCGCAACACACGCTCCACGGCGTGGCTCGACATTTGCGCATGTATGCCCTCGGTGAAGCGGCGCAGCGAGGACACGCGCGTGCGTGCAATGAACTGATCGATCGCTCGGGCGGCCTCGATCGCACGCCAGTCAAACTCCTGCAGCCGTTCGCCGTGACGAGCTTGCAGCCGCGCCTGTACGTAACTCCATCGCGGGTTGCCGCTCATGTTTCACCAGTCAACTTGGCAGCGACTCGGCGCGCGGCCCGAACGAGCATTGCTCGATCATGAGTGTGATTGTGCGCGTTAGACGCCAGGCTTGATTGCGTGAGCTGCTCGATATCTCGCTGCACCTTTTGCAGATAGCTGCTGTAAAGCCGTGAAATGCTTGCATCGGCCCGTCTTGCGATAACCGCCGCCTGCGCGCGCGCCTGAGACAGGAGCTGCCGGGCTTGCTCCTGGCTTTTCTGCAATTCAACCGCGCCATCGCGCTCGGTCTTGAGCACACGCTCGATGGCAGCTACCACCGGATCACTTTGCTGCTGTTCTCGCTGCCTCGCCATGGTTGGTGTTCCGTCGGCAACGTTCTGCGCTGCGCTACTCTAACAAGTTAATTCGCCCAAAGCGTCCCATCATTGCTAAAAATCAATTCGTAGAGACAGCGGGACGGAAGCCGATACCGCCGAAATTTAGCCTTCCGTGGGATGCCTGTTAAACGGCATGGTCCGGGCGTGCTCCTGCCCCGCCAGAGATCGAAGCTGGTCAACCGGGTCATTTCGGGCGCGGGTTCGGACTTCCGCTTCTACTCCGATAGCGACCGCATTGCTGCATTACGGCAACCGACGCGAGAGCCCAAGAGGACATGAGCGCCGAGCCAACGGAAAGCTGAGTGGTTGGCGTTTGGCGCGCCGCGCGGGATAATAGTGGCGCAGCGTCGGCTCGGCCTGCCGCGACACAGAGGATCGCCATGCTGGTCGGTGTACCGAAGGAGATCAAGGACAACGAATACCGCGTCGGAATTGTACCTTCGACGGTGCGCGAGCTCCCCGACAAGGGCCACCAAGTTGTGGTTGAAGCCGGCGCGGGAGTTGGCGCAGGTCTGCCTGACGGCGATTACCGGGCCGCGGGCGCCGAGATCGTGCCCAATGCGGATGGGGTGTTTGCCCGCGCCGAGCTAATCGTGAAGGTGAAGGAGCCGCTCGCCGCGGAACGCAAAAAGTTGCGGGGCGGGCAGGTGCTGTTCGCGTATCTGCATCTCGCGCCCGACCGCGCATCGGGTGGTACGGACCGTCTGGCGTTGCTGGTAACGTTCAAGACAGCCGATCAAATTTCGCAAAGGCTGCCGCGTACGACCCCATGGCCCTAGCGCAAGAGCGCGTGCAAGCAGCCTCGGCGACGCGGCGCTGGCGTTAGAGCCCGTCGCGGTATCGCGGTCGCCAAACGTCCATGGTTCTATGGCAGGAAGCCGCTCTCGTCGGCAAGCTTGCGTGGAAGATAATCGTCAATAACGTAATTAAGGCCCCATTTGGCAAGCGCCTGCTGCTCGGCGCGAACCCCCATTTGAAGCAATTGCTTGATGGCGGCGATCCACTCGGGATGGGCCATGATGAATGGATCGTTCTGGAGTGCGTCCTGAGCGCGCTTGATGTCGGTCGTTGCCAACGGGTGGGTCGCGTCCTCAAGACCAAAGTCGATGATATCCTGAGGTGTTACACCCAAAAAACGCGCCCGGGGTACGCACAAGAACCGGTTTATGTGTGCCGCGTTGCCGGAACCAACTTTGAGCGTGCGATAAATATTTGTAAAACCATAGGGGTCACAATCTACAAAGCAGTAGACTGGCAAATTCTGTTTGTCGGAAAGAAGGCGAATAAAGCGCCGGGTTGCACGGGTCGGCACGCCGCCCATTTCAACAATAATACACCGTGCAGTCTCCCAAAACCGATGATTATTGAGGCGCTGGAACATGCCACCGGTTTCGATGGCAAGTACGAAACGCGCATCGGTGCGGAAGCTCAGATGTTCGACCGACCGTGGAATGCTATAGGCGCCGCTTCCGAGGTTGGCGCAATCGATCTCGATCGCCTCTCCGGTCGCGGGATTTCTGTCGACTACGATGAGTCGGCCCGCGACCGAGCCGCCGTGTGATTCCGGATAGAAGCGCAGCTGCTCGCGCGACAGCCCGTGCATGGATGCCATCGCCTCGATGTCGTCCATAATGGCATCCGACTCGCTCTGTTCGTCGAAGCGGCAATCGCCCCAGTTCTTGCTGATGTAATAAACCTCGCGCTTGGTGGCAAAATCGTTATGCTCGATCATCTCCCGTGAGGTCGCCATCAAACGAAGAGTTTGCGCGAAAGACCGCGTCGTGTTCACCGCCAGCGTGCGCACTTTACGCGCGCTGCCAAGCTCGAAGTAACCCTTCGCTTCGTCATAGGTCACATTGTCGAGACTACGGACCGGAAGCTGGATGTTCGGCAGCTTTCCGCCATCGATGTTCGTGCGGACTTGCTCGGCAATCGATTCGATCAGCGCGATGGTCTTGTTATCCAGGTCGCCGTACGCGGCGTCCAATTTACCCTTTTTCATGGTTGGCGACCTTGAGCCGTGCGGCTCTTGTGGAGCACATCATCAAGTTTCTTTACGGTGGAGTCGCGTTCTTCATTGCTGAGCGCGAGGATGTCCTGCAGGGCGACACCGATGTGCGACAGATACTTCTCTATATAAGTGCGCCTGTCATATTCCCGGCGAAGATGCAGTTCGTGACGCAGATAATGTGCGAGCTTACGCGCACATTGTTGCAGCCCCAATTTAATCTCCTTGAGGATTTCCGGATACGGTTCGATCGCCTCTTTGGACTCCGACGTGTAGGGAACCCAAACCGATGCGACATGAACCAAGATCGCCATCGGCGCGATCGGCAATGTTCCCTTCGGCTGATGCAGGCCATAGTTCCGCCAGTTCGTCTGGATGATGGCCTTGGTGATGGCGCAACTGGACTGCTGATAGAGGAGCGGCACTCGGTTCGCAAAGCGCAGGACACGAACGGGCTCGTCCTTGTCCGCTATAAGGCGTTCGGCAGCGCTTGTTTCAAGAGTTTCCTTCTTGCGCATATAGCCGCTTTTGTCGACTTCGAGGCCGGCCTCGCCGGGGCGGCCATAGGCGATGGCGACTTCCACCTGGAACGGATTGCCGCGGTAGGCTGCGGCCGGCCGAGTGGTGACGGTGTAAAAATTTGCCTCCAATTCCTTGTGCAGTCCTTCCAAGAGCTGCTTCTCGCCGATCGGGACGATGCAGTCGGTCCGCGGCGCCAAGACGCGCGTTTTTTGAATAGCCCGGTGCAGCGCGGCTGCTTGCGCGTGAGCGATGTGTTTCGGGTAGGAGCGATCGCTTAATCGCCTGTCGGATTGCTTCCGTGCGAGCTCGATGATCTTGAGCGCTGTTTTCCTCCCCACGCAGGAAAACTCGTCCACCAGAAACCGCAACAACGTGCGGCTCGCCGTATTATTCAACATCTGAATGAGCCGGCCGAGCTCCACGCCGTACGGATGGGGTTTGATTTCTATCGGTCGAGGCGGAAGCTTGTCGATGCTGCGGACGAAGCGGACTTCTTCTCCCTGCGGGTCCTGGTAAATGATGGTCAGGTGCGGATTGGCAATAGCAGTCTGCTTCAGATAAACTTCAACTGACTGCGGGCCCTTCTGATAGTGCCCCTCCATCTCCATCTCGACTCGCGTGCCGTGAGGGCGATCCCACTTCAGCCGCTTCTTCCGGTGCATGTCCGGCTGGTTCTTGGCAGTATCAATCGATACAAACATTTCCGAAGCAAGCTCGTCGCCTTTGATGCGACTGATGATATGTAACGGCTTACCGACAGTGAGTTGGCCGTACATTCCCGCAGCCGAGATCCCCATCCCCTGCTGGCCGCGCGACTGGCTGAGCTTGTGGAATTTCGAGCCGTAGAGGAGCTTGCCGAAAATGCGGGCGATCTGACTTTCCACGATCCCCGGGCCGTTATCCTCGACGGTGACGCACGATTTTCCGTAGCGATCGCGCACCTGTACGCTGATCTCGGGGAGTATGCCCGCTTCCTCGCAGGCATCCAGCGCATTGTCCACCGCCTCTTTGACAGCCGTGACCAATGCCTTCGCGGGCCTATCAAATCCGAGCAGGTGACGGTTTTTGAGAAAGAACTCCGAAACGGAAATTTCGCGCTGCCGACTCGCCATCTCGACGGCGGTCACGTGTACCGGTTGCCTGTCAGACAAGATTTATAAGGCGCGTGCTATGAAGACGCGTCCCTCCGTTTTGTGTCGGTGTAATACCATCCAATCCGCCTAAATGGCACTTGACCAAGGTCAAAATCGCGTTTCCGACCACTCACGGAAAACGGCAAGCATACTGGCTGGAGGTCTCCCGACGAGCATGGGAGATCATTAAAGCTTAATTTGAGGACCGCACCTATTGATCCGGATCAATTCGCCTTGTTGCGCATGCGCATAAAATAACCATAAATTGATAGTCGGCCCGCGGCGGGAATGCGTGCATTGAATCGTTCTCCGCGCGAAATCTTATTATGGTTCAATTGGAATCGAAGTCGGCATCTGCGCCTGTGCTGGAGCAACCTGAACGTCACGATGAAGCGACGCAATCGTGAGGCTCTCCGCGGCCGCTTCCTGCCGAGCGACTCTATCGCGGTTCGGGATGCGTTACCGTTTCTTGAAAGAAGCCGAGAGCGTCCACATTGCGGCGGTGAGCCCGCTGGATCAGGAAGCGAGCGTGCAGAAGCAGGGTGCCGACGTGGCAGGTTATCTCGTGCGCCACGGGGGTGGTGGTCGGCGGACAAATTTCGACCGCTGCCCCCGAGGCAGAAGGGCGCGGTACCATTGTTGCATGCCTTTTGAAAAAAATTTTGAGGCGCAATGAACCGCAAACTGGCAAAGGAACTGAAAGCGGCCGGTTTTCCGATCCGCCTCTATCGGATCGGGCATAAATTTTTCCCGCACGAAAACAATGCGGCTTGGTCGACGGCAGCGCGAGAGCACGGCGTGACGATTACGAATTACGAGCTGAAGAATTGTTTGCAAGACATCGAGGACGGCTATTACTGCCCGACGCTGCCCGACCTCATAGAGGCGTGCGGCGAGGATTTTGCTGGTTTATCCATCGAAAAAACAATTTGGACCGCGCAAGGCAAAGATCCCGGGACGTTTGCGATCGCGGACTCGCCGGAAGAAGCCGTAGCGAGATTATGGTTCGCTTTGCGCTAGACAAATCCATACCCTAATCGAGCACCACCACGACCGCGGCCGCAAAGAAGCCCGAGGCGCAGAAGGCGGCGACTCTCGAACGGCTTCCATGCCGGTGTCGAGGGCGTGGATGCCTGCTCGATTTTGACGGGTAGTTTGGTTGCTTCGGCCATAACACATCCTCCACGATGGGTTGAAACCACGCTCAGCTAACGCCGGCGAGCCAGGATCGCGTTGATCTACATCAACCGCTGCTTCAAATTGCCGCGACTATTCAAGCGATTTCCGGAATCGGAGAATGCTGGCGGCAAGCAGAACGACGGCGATCGCGGCCATGGCCGCGAGTTCCGGCCACAACACGTTCAAGCCGATGCCCTTCAGAAAAGTCCCGCGTATAACGACGAGGTAATAGCGCAATGGATTTGCATAGGTCATCCATTGCAGCACCTTCGGCATGCTCGAGATCGGGAAGCTGAATCCCGAAAGAATGAAAAACGGATTGAGTACGAAAAAGTTCATCGAGAACGCTTGCTGCTGGGTCATGCAAAGCGTCGAGATGAACAGACCGAGCGCCAGCGTGCTCAGCAGGAATAGAGCCGATCCCGCCAGAAGCACCAATGGGTTGCCCACGAACGGCACCTGAAACCACAACACACCCACCGCGACGATAAGCGCGACCTCACCCAAGCCGATGAGAAAGAACGGCACGGTCTTGCCGACGATCAGCTCCGCCGGCCGTATCGGCGACACCATGATCTGTTCCAGCGTGCCGACCTCGCGTTCCCGCACGATGGCAAAAGCGGTAAGATTGACGATGATGACGAGGGTCAATGTGCCGATGAGCCCCGGCACGAAGAACCACTGGCCATTCAAGTCTTCGTTGAACCAAGGCCGTTGTTCGAGCGTCACCTGGACTTGCCGCATCCCTCGTACGCCCAGCGTGCGCTCCGCCAAATCCGTGGCGTAATCCTGCGCAAAGCCCGCCGCGATCGTGTTCACGTAGCCGAGCGCGATCAGCGCGGTATTGGAGTTCGTGCCGTCGACGATGACCTGCAGCGGAGCGCTTCGCCCCTTGCGCAGCAGTTCGGCGAAGCCCGCGTGGATGACGAGCGCAACGGCCGCGTCGCTGTCGTCGATCGCTTTGGTGACCTCGCGCTGCGACCGCGCCACCGCGACGTCGAATCGATTGCTGAAGGTAAACCGCGACACCAATTCGCGGCTTTCTTGGGAATGGTCGAGATCGAGCACCACGGTCGAAACGTGATACACTTCGTAGGTTGCGGCATAGCCGAACAACAGCATTTGCACGAGCGTCGGAACGATCAAACGGAAGCGCGCCCACTTGTCGCGCTTGAGCTCGATGAACTCCTTGACGACGATCGGGATGATGCGCGCGAACATGGCCCCGCTCCTCAATCCAGCCGCTTGCGAAACGCCTGCGCGGCAAGAATCATGACTGCAGCCGCGTAAACGACGAGAAACAGGATCGGCGTCGTGAGCTCGGCGAGGCTTGAGCCTTTCAAGAACAGATCTTTGACGATGGTGACGTAATATCGCGAATAGATCAGATAAGTGACGTCCTGCACCGCCTTTGGCATCTGGTCGATCGGGAATATGTAGCCCGACAGCAAGGTGGTCGGCAGCATCGTGACCAGGAGCGCGATCTGACTCGCGCCGACCTGGCTGCGGATTAAAACCGACATCAGATAACCGATGCTGAGAACGACGATGAGAAAAAGCGACGTCGTGACGAAGAGCGCAAACAGCGTGCCGCGATAGGGCACGCCGAACCACAGCGTCGCAAGCGCCAGGCAAAACGCCGCGTCGACCCAACCGAGCACGAGATAGGGGACGAGCTTTCCGAACATCACTTCGTTCGGTTTCACCGGCGTGGAAATGAGCAGCTCCATCGTGCCGCGCTCCCATTCGCGCGAAATAGTCAACGAGGTCAGCTGCGCGCCGACGAGCGCCATGATCATGGCGACAAGGCCAGGAATGATGAAATTGCGGCTTTCCAGATCCTCGTTGAACCAGACGCGCGACTGCATCACCATGGGCTGGATTTGCTGCAGCGTGCGTCCCTGCCGGTCCTGCCAGTGCACCTGAACATTATTCGAATAACCGTCGACCACCGCGGCCGCATAGCCGAAGGCGATATTGGCGGTGTTGTCGTCGGTGCCGTCGAGGATGGCCTGCACCGAAGCGGTCCCGGTGTCGTTTAGGCGTTCGGAGAAGTCGGGAGGAACGACAATGGCGAGACGGCAATCGGCGTCGTCGATGGCCGCCGCGACTTCCGGATAGCTTTTGACGTTGCGTGCGATAACAAAATACTGCGACGCCTGGAAATGCTTGAACAGCGCCTGGCTCAACTGGCTGCCTTCGCGGTCGAAAGTGCAAACCGGGAGGTGCTTGAGGTCGAGATTGACGCCGTAACCGAACAGAAACATCTGCGTGAACGGCAAGAGCAACGCGATCATCAGGCTGCGGGGATCGCGCCAGATCTGCAAGACTTCCTTGATCGCGATGGCCTTGAGCCGGCGCAATTTCATGCCGCCTGTCTCCTCTTGGCCATATCGACGGCAACGAGCTGCACGAAAACGTCCTCAAGCGACGGATGGATGCGCTGGAGACGGGTCGGCCGCTGACCTTTTTGCTCGAGATATGCCGGCAGCTTCGCCAGGCTTCGCTCGGCATCGCCGACCAGAACGTGGAGCGCGTTACCGAAGACCGAGCAGTCGAGAACTCCGGGGGCGTGCTCAAGCGACGCCAACGTCGGTCCGAGATTGGCGCATTCGAGCAGCAATAGCTCGCCGCCGATCGCCGTGCGCCTGAGTTCGTCAGGACTGCCGACGGCGATGAGGCGTCCTTGATTGATGAGCGCGGCGCGGTGGCAGTATTCGGCTTCGTCCATGTAATGGGTCGATACCAGTACCGAGACGCCGTCGGCGGCGAGCGCGTGGATCAAATCCCAGAAACGCCGCCGCGACCTCGGCTCGACGCCCGATGTCGGCTCGTCCAGGAATAGGATCGGCGGCCGGTGCAGCACGGCGCAGCCGAGCGCCAGCCGCTGCTGCCAGCCGCCGGCAAGCGTCGCGACCAAGGCCTTCTCGCGCCCGCCGAGTCCCGCCATGTCGATAGCGAACCGCATACGTTCGGCGAGTTCGTTCTTCGGCACCCGATAGATGCCGCCGAAAAATCTTAGATTCTCCTCGACGCTGAGATCGCGATACAGCGAGAATTTCTGCGACATATAGCCGATGTGCTCGCGCACCTGTTCCGGGTCGCTCGCCACGTCGATGCCGGCGACCAGCGCCCGTCCCGCGCTCGGACGCAATAAGCCGCACAGAATGCGGATGATGGTCGACTTACCGGCGCCGTTGGGGCCGAGGAAGCCCATGATCTCGCCGCGGCCGATGCGAAAACTGACATCATCGACCGCGACGAAGCTGCCGAAGCGCTTGACAAGGTTCTCCACGATGATTTGCGGCTCGGCGGCGCGGTTGGCGTTCATTGCGGCTTCCTTTCGCTTTCGAGGAGCGCCAAGAACACGTCTTCGATGCTCGGTTCGCCAATCCCAATATCCGTGAATTCGATATTTGCCCGCTGCAGAGCGTCGCGCAGTTGTGGAATCCGCATTTTTGAATCGTCGACCACGGCGTGAACGCCGTCGCCAACGAGGGTGACATCGCTCACTCCTGCAAGACCGGCGATGGCCGAGCGCACCTCCCGGCCGGCGGAAGAGGAAATGAGCACCAGCGCTCCCGGCATGCGCTGTTTGAGCGCGGCCGGCGTATCGCAATAGAGTACCCGTCCGCTACTGAGCAGCGCCAAGCGATTGCAGCGCTCGGCCTCGTCGAGATAGGCCGTGCTGATGACGATGGTCACGCCCTCATCGCGCAAGCCATAAAGGATGCGCCAGAAATCGCGGCGCGACACCGGATCGACGCCGGTGGTCGGCTCGTCGAGCAGCAGGATTCGCGGCGTATGGACCAGTGCGCAAGTGAGGCCGAGCTTTTGTTTCATGCCGCCCGAGAGCTGACCGGCCAGGCGCGAGCGGAATTGGCTCATCCCGGACGCGGCCAGCAGTCGCTGCGCGCGCTCTTCCCGCGCGCTGGCCGGGACTTCGAACAGATCGGCGTAGAAGCGGATGTTTTCGTCGACGGTCAGATCTTCGTAGAGACCGAACCGTTGCGGCATATAGCTGATGTGTTGCTTGCCCTCCTCGGGATCCGCCACCACATCGATGCCGTCGACGACAATGCCGCCGCCATCCGGCCGCATGACGCCGGCCAGCATTCGCATGGTGGCGGTCTTACCGGCGCCGTCGGGCCCGACGAGGCCGAAAATCTCGCCGCGGTCCACTGTGAAGCTCAGGCCATCCACCGCGACGACCGCATCGAAACGCTTGGTCAGCCCGTCGGCTGCAATGATGCAGGTGCCTGGCGCATTCATGAACCACCCGGCGGCAGTGCTTGCAGCATCGCGTCGGCCGGCATGCCGGGAACGAGTTCGTGCGACGGATTGTCGATATCGATGCGGATGCGATAGACCAGCGTGACCCGTTCCGCATGCGTCTCCACGCTCTTCGGCGTGAACTCCGCATTCGCGGAGATGAACGAGACGCGCCCGGCGTACTTTTTCCCCGGATAAGTATCGGTCGTGACGGTCGCGCTCTCGCCGTAACGAATCTTGCCGATGTCGGTCTCGTTGATGTAGGCGCGCAGCCAAACGTGATCGAGATCGGCGAGAGTAACGACCGGCGTGCCCGGGACCATGATCTCGCCCAGCTCCGCTTGCCGCACCTGGATGACCCCCGAGAACGGCGCGCGCAAAACCGTGTAATCGAGCACGATCTGCGACATTTTGAGCGTTTCGGTCGCGCTGTGGATCGCGGCCTTGGCCAACTCGACCTGCCGATCGGCGGCGTTTTGCAGCGCCTCGTCCCGCTCATGCGCAGCGTTCGATTGCCGAAGCGCGGCATAAGTCTGATCGCGCTGTTCGACGGTGCCGGCACCCGTCTTCAACAGCATAGCCGCGCGATCATATTCTTGTTGCCTGAACTCGAGGTCGGCGGCGTCGCTTTCCACCGTCTGCTGGGTGGCCGAAAGATTCTGTTCTGCCGCCGCAAGTTGGCGCTGCTGCATTTCGAGCGCCGCCTGGTTGATCGCCAACTGCTGGCGATAATCGGAGTCATCGAGCCGGGCGATGAGCGTGCCGGCATCGACCCATTGTCCTTCATCGAACGGCA
The DNA here is from genome assembly GCA_963823225.1 of uncultured Alphaproteobacteria bacterium. Taxonomy (GTDB): domain Bacteria; phylum Pseudomonadota; class Alphaproteobacteria; order Rhizobiales; family Xanthobacteraceae; genus BOG-931. The sequence goes on from CAWGKM010000003.1 coordinate 2,414,007, forward strand.
GCTCGACGATCCGCGACTGGACAGTTTTGAAGCCGAGCACGCTCTGATGCGCTTCGATGTTGCCGGAAACGACGATGACGGGAGCGGCCGCCGGTCCGAACAACAAATCGTGAAGCGTGTCGCGTTCGAAATAGGCGGCAACGGCCGCGCCGGCGATCACCACGGCGGCAATGGACCATGTCAATCTGTTCCCCTTCCGGGTGACCGTTTCGATCTTCGCGCGAAGGGTAAAGGGCGCATGCATTGCATGGCCTCCTTTGTAATTCCCCGACTTTTATGCCCGGTGCGAACCCGCCGTTCCTTGATCCATGTCAGATTTGGCCAGCACTAGCCGTGCGGGTTTTGGCCGCAACTTGACTTAGATCAAGGCCTTTGAAGCGGTTGCGAGCCAACGTTCGAATAGTTCCAGACTGATCGACGGCGGCGGTTTGCCTTACCGCCAAAGCCGGTGATGGGCACAATCGCGGCGGAGGTGCGACGTGCAGCGTGGCTTTTCACGTCGCTCAATTCTTCGAGGCTCTGCTCTGACAACAGCCGGAGCGACCATGCTCAATACGACATCGGCAGTTATCGCGGCCGCTACACCCGATGACGTCGCTTCGCCGACGCTCGGGCCGGACGCGATCCCGATCACTATGCAAATCAACGGCACGACGCGGACGCTTCGGGCCGAGCCGCGCATGACATTGGCCGAGGCGCTGCGCGGCCCAATGGGCCTGACTGGTACGAAGATCGCCTGCAACCGCGGTGCCTGTTCCGCTTGCACTGTCTGGCTCGACGGCCACCCGGTTTGCGCCTGCATGATTCTCGCGATCGATGTCGGCGCGCGCCGCGTCACGACGATCGAAGGTCTCGCAGACGGCGACACCCTTCATCCCGTGCAGCAAGCCTTCATCGACCACGACGCGCTGCAATGCGGTTTCTGCACGCCGGGAATGATCATGAGCTGCGCGGCTCTGCTTACACGCACCGCAGTCCCAAGCGCCGACGATGTTCGTGCGGCGATCGGCGGCCACTTTTGTCGTTGCGGCACTTATCCGCACGTCATCGCCGCAACGCTGGACGCCGCCAAGGCAGGCAGGGGATGATGATGGCGAAGCAAGATACCCTGCGCACCGAGGTATTTCCTTCCGGCATCGCCAGCGTCGGCCTCGGTATCGTGAAGCGGCAAATCTCCGCGGACGAGCCGCCGCCGCTGCCCGTCAACGCCGAACTCGAGGTGATCGGAAAGTCATTCCCGCGTCCGAACGGACGAGCCAAAGTCACCGGCGCAGCCCGTTTCACGGTGGATATCTCGCTGTCCGGCATGCTGCACGGCCGCATCCTGCGTTCGCCGCTGCCGCATGCCCTGGTACGCTCCATCGATTTATCCGCCGCGGCGCGTCATCCCGGCGTGCGCGCAATCGTACCGATCGCCACTCCGGATGATCCGAAAAGCGCAACATTGCGCTATATCGGCGCCCCGGTGGCGGCGGTCGCAGCCGTTTCGATGGCCGCGGCACAAGACGCATTGCACCTGATCCGGGTCGATTACCAAGCGCTGCCTTTTGTCGCCGGCATGAATCAGGCGCGCGACCCGGACGCACCTTTAGTCCATGATGGCGCTACGGCGCCCCCCGGTCATCCCTCATGCTTTCCCGCGGCCGCCGATCTGCCGCTCAACGGCAACGTGCGTGGTCCGTCGATCGCCAAGCGAGGCGACGTGGCACAAGGTTTTGCGCAAGCCGATATCGTCGTCGAGGGCGAATATGCCACCCAGGTGCAGACTCATTGCTGCATGGAGCCGCACGCGATCGTTGCCGATTGGCAAAAGGACGGGCTGACGGTCTACATGTCCACTCAGTTCACCGCCGGCGTGCGGCAAGAGCTCGCCGAGGAATTCGACCTGCCGCTGAACCATGTTCGTGTGATCGTCGATGCCATGGGCGGCGGCTTTGGCTCCAAATCCTCGCTAGGCAACTACGGTCGGATCGCCGTTGAATTGTCCCGCCGCGCGCAGGCGCCGGTAAAGCTCTTCCTCGACCGAGAAGAGGAACAGATGGATGCGGGCAATCGCCCGGGGACTTGGCAGCGATTGCGGATCGGTGCCAAGCGCGACGGCGCGCTGACGGCAATTTCGCTTGTGAGCTACGGCACGGCAGGTGTCGGCCTTGGTGCCGGCGTCGGCAATAATGCTGAGGCGCTTTATTCCTGTCCCAATTTCGCGGGCGCACAGCACGACGTGTTCATCAATGCTGGCCCGGGCTGCGCGATGCGAGCGCCCGGCAATACTCCCGGGGCTTTTGGCCTTGAACAGGCGATTGATGAGTTAGCCGAAAGGCTGGGCATCGACCCGCTCGCACTCCGCGATCGTATTGATCCGAGCGCAGTGCGGCGCGAGGAGCGACGGATCGGCGGCGAGCACATCGGTTGGCGACGCCGGCATACGCCCGGCGCCGATTCAAGCCCGATAAAGCGCGGCCTTGGCATGGCGCAATCGCTCTGGGGCGCCAACGTGCAGCTCAACGCGGCTTGCGAGGTGCGCGTGATGCGCGACGGGTCGGTTGAGGTGCTTTCGAGCGTCCAAGACATCGGGACGGGGATCGGGACCGTGCTGGCCCAGACCGTCGCCGAAGTGTTCGGTTTGCGTCCCGACGAGATCACAGTCCGCATCGGCGACACCGAATTTCCAGGAGGCGGCCCATCCTACGGCAGCCGCACGATCGCTTCAGTCACGCCGCCCGCCCGCACGGCGGCTTGGCGCGTTCAGCAGCAGCTGTTCCGCGAGGCGGCGCTCGCGCTCAACGCCGGTGCCGAAGACCTCGTCGCGCGCGAGGGGAAAATCGTGGTCCGCAACGATCCAACGCGAAGCATGAGTTTTCGCGAAGTCGCCGCCCAACTGCGTACCGATCGCATCAGCGCGGTAGTTTCGCGCAGCGACGATTATGCCGGTTTTCGCCGGCGGATGGGCGACGCTGCCCTGGCACGGCAGGATCTGGGCGGCGTCCAATTCGCCGAAGTGACGGTCGACACGGAGACCGGCATCTTGCGCGTGGAGCGAGTCGTCGCGGTGCAGGATTGCGGCCGGCCGATGAACCCCCGGCAAATCGAGAGCCAAGTACAAGGCGGCGTTCTGATGGGATTGTCCTACGCGCTGTTCGAGGACCGCATCCTCGACGCGCCCACCGGACGAATGGTCAATCCGAATTTGGAGCAATATAAGCTCGCCGGCCCGCGCGAGACGCCGGCGATCGACGTCGTAATCCTTGAGAACTATCAAGGCCAAAGTGCAACCGATGCCTACGGCATCGCCGAACCATCCAACATTGCGACTGCGCCTGCGATCGCCAACGCCGTCTACAACGCGACCGGCGTCCGCATGCGCGAGCTACCGATGACGCCGGCGGCCATCCTAGCCGCGCTCGGCAAAGTTCGGGAGAGGAGCTGAAGTCGTGAACCGCTTCGCCTGGACGAACGCCAAAACGATTGCCGAAGCTGCGGCTGCGGCGCCGACCACGGTGGCTGACGCCATGACCGTCTCTCCTGACGCCATGGCCAACGGTGAAACAGCGATCGTGAAGGCCGGCGGCATCGATCTTCTCGATCTCTTGAAAGAGGGCCTGCTGAAGCCGTCGAAAATTGTGAACCTGAGCGAAGTCCCGGGCCTTGATGAGGTCGCCGAAGAAAACGGCGGCGGTATGCGGATCGGTCCGATGGCCACCCTGGCGTCGCTTGCCGATCACCCGCTTCTGCAGCAGCGTTATCCGGCGCTTGTCGGCGCGTTGCGCGACTCGGCAAGCCCGCAAATCCGCAACGTCGCGACATTGGGCGGCAATCTCCTGCAGCGCCCTCGTTGCTGGTACTTCCGCTCGCAAGCGTTTCGTTGTCTGCGCAAAGGCGGCGGTCATTGCTTCGCCGTCGCGGGCGAAAATCAATACCACGCAATATTCAACAATATGTCATGCGCCATCGTTCACCCCTCGACGGCGGCCACAGTCCTGGTGGCCTTGGATGCGGCAATCGAAATCACAAACGCCGCGGGCGCTACGCGTCAACTCTCGCTCGAGAACTTCTTCATTCCGTCGGAGCGCAATCTCCAGCGCGAGAACGATTTACGGCCGCAAGAAATCTTGACGGCCATTCGCCTGCCACAACTGCCGCCCAGCGTGCGCATGGCTCATGTGAAGCAGGGTGAAAAGGATTCGTTCGATTGGCCGCTCGCGGATGTTGCCGTCGTTCTCGATTTCGACCCGGCTGGAACTTGCAAGCGCGCCGCAGTCATTCTCGGGGCAGCGGCCCCCGTGCCGCACCGGGCGAAAACGGCCGAAACCGCGCTCGCCGGAAAACGCATCGACGAGAACGTTGCCCGGCTAGCCAGTCGCGCCGCCCTCGACGGCGCCACCCCGCTCGCCAAAAACGCTTACAAGCTGCCCCTGTTCGAGACGCTTGTCCGACGCGCGATCCTCCAAGCGGTTGCGCACGAACAATCCACTGACCCGACCACAAAATCCGTTAATTGAATCGAGGAAGAACGACTATGGCCCGGAGCCAAGCCATAATGCCGGAACTCAGCGTTGTGGACCTTCCGCGGCCGCGAAGGCGATCCCATTCGAAAGCGTAACGCCGCAAGTTCGATGATGCGTCGGTGAGCTCTGCCTATACGTAGCCGAGCCAATGCCAATACGTGGCGCCGAACAGGAGCGTCAGCAGATAGGCAAGCACGGTGATGACAATTCCGGTACGCACGAAGTCGCGCACGAAGAAGGTCTCGGTACCGTAGGCCAGCATGCCTTGCGGCGAATTGACCGGCAGGATGAAGCCGAAGCTGACGACGAATTGCAGCAAGAGCGTCATGCCGAGCACGCTGATGCCGGGCGTCTGCACCTTTTGCATCACGGCGATGATGATCGGGATCATCGTCGAAGCGAGCGCCGTGGCGCTGGCGAAGCCGAGATGAATGATGACGAGAAACATCGCCATCACCGCCAATACGGCGATACCCGCGAGCTGATCGAGCCCGAACCACTGCACGATCAGATTCGCCAACCATTGCGCTGCTTGCGTCTGCAGCAAGGCCGTCCCGAGGCTGATGCCGACGCCGAACAGGACGACGGTTCCCCACGGAATGAGCGTATTTGCCTTTTTCCAATCCATCACGCCGAAATAGGGCAGGAACAGCAGCGCGACTGCGACTGTCGTCGTTGTCGAGCTGTCGAAGGAATGCAGAATGCCTTCTGTCGCCCAAAAACATAACAAGATCAGCGACACCGCGAGCAGGCGCTTTTCGTTGGCCTTCATCGCGCCGAGCTCGGTCAGCGCCTTGGCAACGGCGGCTTGGCCGCCCGGCATCTCTTTAGCTTCCGGCGGCATCATGAGCATCATGATGAAGTACAGACCGACCGACATGGCGATGGAAAAGGGCGCCGCCGCAATAAGCCAATTTAGCCAGGTGACGTCCTGATGCAGGATGGTCTGGATAAAACCGACCGCGATCATGTTTTGCGCCGCGGCGGTCTTGATGCCGATGTTCCAAACGCTCACCGCCTGAACCGTCGTGATCATCAGCATGCCGGCAAACCGGCTTTTCCGGTCCACGCCGAAAGCGAGAATGACTCCCATCATGATCGGGATCACGGCTGCCGCGCGCGCGGTGGCGCTCGGCACGAGGAAGGCCAACACGGTTGCGACGACGATGCTGCCGATGACGATCCGGTTGGTACGGGCGCCGACCCGCCGCAGCACCACCAACGCGATGCGGCGATCGAGGCCGGTGATCGCCATCGCCGCGGCGAGGAACAAGGCGGCGGCGACAAGCGTGAGCGCGGTGTTGCCGAAGCCGCTCATCGCCATTGTCAGGCCCTGAACAGTGCCATACAGCGCTTTCGGATTCGCCACATTCGGCGATATCCCCAGAAACATGGCCATCAGTGCAGCAATGACGACCGCGCTGACGGCGTAATCGAGCGCTTCGGTCACCCAGACGACCACTGCAAAACCAAAGATCGCCAGCATGCGCTGACCGGCGAGCGGCAGTCCGGCCGGCGTCGGCAAAAGTAAGATAGCGATAAGCACCGCGACGGCGGCAAACAGTCCCCAATTTTTCACGAACCGATTCGGCGCGACGGTCAGGCTTGCCGCTGGCCCGCTTGCTGCGATAGCCATTGCGCTTCCTCCGCTGCCAATCCCGAAAAAGCATCTGTCAGATCGCGCAATGACGCTTTGATCCAAGTCAATTAAGACTTCCCAATTAGACTAGCCGATCCTGGCGATCGCAGTGCAATTCGCCCGATATCGCTTCGGCAAGTCGGCATGTATTGCCAGTGCGCGGCCGAGGGATGGCTACGGATTGATCCAGCGGATTTCCGGCTCTTTTCTCGGGACCGACGGAGGCGTCGATTTCGGATGCCCAACGATGATCGGGGCAACGGGCTTGTATGCGGCCGGAAGCTTGAGCATCGCCTTGCCTTCAGGCGTGCCCAGCCACGCTTGGGCAAATCCGATCCAGCATGATCCCAGTCCCTCGGCGCGCGCTGCGAGCATGAGGTTTTCCGCAGCCAGTGCGCAGTCTTCCACTGCCCATGGAATCTCCGTCATGCTCGATATCACGACAAGAACGGGTGCGTGATAGAAAATATCGAAATTGGGATCGTTCAATATTTGCTCGAAGTGATGTGAAACGAGTCCGACCGGCGAACTTCTCAGCATATATGCCTTCGCTTCATGCGATATTTTGGCGAGCACGGCTTTGTCGCGGACGACGCAGAACGACCAGGGTTGCTGATTGACCGCGCTTGGCGCCTGAATGGCCGCCTCGATGAGTTTACGAATGGTCCTTTCATCGACCGGCTCCGCCGTGAATTCCCTTGTCGCACGACGCGTGTAGATTGCTTCTCTAAGATCCATGGCTTGCCTGCATGTTACGATAATCCTGCACTCCTCCTTCGGAGCCTAAATCCAACCCGGTCATCTCCAACGACCGCAATGTAGGCAGCCCCCCGCCCACTGCGTAGGCCGAATTTTGGCGGAGGGAGTGGGATTCGAACCCGTAGCGCTCGCATCGCCAGCGCGTTCCTTTCGCTCCTCGCTTTGTCGCAGACAAATGCGAGGAGCGGGATAAATCGTGGGTTCGATATCCCACTCCCGTCCCGCGCACGATCGGCGGGCTGGCGGAGGGAGAGCAACTGTATTCCAACATTCTCTCGCAGGATTTCGAAAGGCTACGCACCAGTTCGCCCTGATATTCATGAATCTTCCTTTTTGAGGCCACTTAGCGGGAATTCCATTGGCACAGTGCATATCGCGCGAATTCTCGCCGCCGTCAGTGACCACATGTCGATGTCGTCCGCACGTTGTGCTCGGCTTGTCGCATCGCCTGGCGCAGCGGGACATGCCGGCGTCAGCCCCGTTGGGCCAAAGCCATAAATCGCCGCTTGACTATATTCCTAATCAGCGTATGGTGTCACTGAAAATGATTCGCTTCTGTCGCCGTTTCTGATAAATCGTTATAAGGGAAATGGCTTGCTAGACAGACGGTTACGTGAGGCATGGCAGGCGCGCGAACGCGCTTTCCCAATTCATCCAGTCCTGACTTTGGCACCGGAAGGTCTGGTGCTGGGTGCCGGCACGGTGCTGATCCCGGCCGAAGGAGTACGCCGGCTGACAAGCCTGGATGGACATGAGGCGCGAGTGCTCGCGTTGTTGTCCGTCGCGTATGGCAAGGCGGTGGCGCCGGCGGCGCTCGGCAACATAGCGCGCGCCGCTGACGCATGGCGCCAAGGCGACGATTGCCTCGCCTACATTCATCTCGCGCATTCCCGCCAGTCCGAACTGCAAGACTGTTATGAGGCAGCACGCCGCCTTTTCCTCGCCGAAGGATTCCTGGAAGCCGGGGGCAGTCCCAGCGCCCTCTTCACCCTCGATCTCGATGAGACTTACATCGACGCAGTCGAGAAGGTCTACAATCCAGCCGAGCCGCGCGTCCCGGCCGGCAGCGGCCGAATAAGCGACCAGTGGACGCGCGGGCTCTCGCTTCTTGCCGACCTTACGGAAGCGGCGGCCGAGCACCTGGGCACATTTGCCGTGCGTCTGCTAACGCGCGCTGGCGGCGCTGCGGCCGCAGCCTTCGGGTTGTTGTTCATCCCGTCCCCGAACAAGCTTAGTGTCGAAGGCGAGGTGGCCGATCTGCCTGGGCTGAGCTACGCCTGGAATCGCGACGAGACCCAGCTTCACCTCACTTATGACAGTCCCGATCGAGGACAAGTTACTTTCTCCGCGCACTTGGAGGACGATGTATTTCGGGATGATCGCGGCCAGGTCGTCGGCCGTGTCTTGTCGGACGGCAGTATCGCGATCGACACCGCTGCCGTATCGGCCGATCTGGCACGGGACGATGAGCCGAAGCTCTGTCCGGCACCAGCTCCAGACCGCCCCGGCGGCAGCGAGATAGGCCGAGACTACGAAGACTATGTGAAGAGCGTCGTCAATCCCGACAATCCGACCCCGCGCGGCTGGGGCTATCAACTACCAAATCCTGAGCAAGACGGCAATCTTGTGTACTATGACGATTGCCAGCATTCCACCGGCATGATGGTCGAAGCGAAGGGCAATTACGCAGGCGTGCTGGCCTTCGAAGAAGGCCAAAGGAAAATTTCAGCGGAGTGGCTCGAACAGTCCGCGGCGCAGCTTGCCGCAGCCGGCGGGCGCCCGATCCGCTGGTACTTTGCCGAACCGGAGACAAAGGTTTTCGCCGAAAAACTCTTTCGGAATGCTGGCCGAGGCCGCGCTCGAATCGAAACTCAGGTTTTGCCCTGGCCGGGGAGCGGGCCATGAGCAAGCTCTCCTCCTTATGGGCCCGATGTCGTCTTCCCTGCCAGTCGCATTACGCCAGCCAGCTGAACAAGCGCCATCAGCTCGTTGGGCCAGAGGTCAGTAAAAACACGACCAAATATCCCAGTTCCGGTAACGCGAGCGCGCGCTCTTCTGCGGATGGCTGACCTATGAGTTTCAGCATTTACGTATCAACAGTGAACAACGACGATGAAAATATGTTCGATCGCGCGGTCGTCGAACGTGCCTTCAAAGATATCACCGTGAATCAAGCCGGAGCTTACTGGAATTTGCGGAGTCCGGACGGGCATATAGCGTCTGCGACAATCTTTATTGAGGAGCAACCCAAGATCTCTGGGTTCGCTGCAAATCGCCCGCCGTCATACTCCGGGTTTCCGAAATTCTGGGATGCGATGTTCGAGATATTGTCACAGACGCGTACCATTTTGTTTTGGCCGGCGGGAGGCCCGCGCCCACACTGTTGCGTCGCAGATCCCGCTTTGGTGCCTGATTTGCCAAGCGATTTGACTGATGCGCTGGGCAAACCAGCGATCGTCTCATCTGGTGCTGAGACTGAGGCGGCCATCGCGCTTACGGTTCATTAGTCCGATTCACCTAAGCTGTACCGCGTCCTCCCGAAAACCATGGCCGCGCGCATTGGCAATCGCCAACGGAGAAAGTTGGATTACAGTTCCTCTCGCTTGGGGCTGGCGGAGGGAGTGTAACTGCAAACAAAATTCTCTCCTCGTAGTGCAGAGTAATTCCGCGAATCTGAACGTATTTCGGAGGAAATGTAACTGCAAACCACCTGCCTCCGAAACCCCCTCTCAAGTCCCCGGATTTCCATGCGTCATAAACACTCGGTTTGGCGCCGCGCGAGGTTCGCTTCGGTCAATAGCGGCCGCTACGGCCACAGCAATATGTCCGCTCCCACTTCGAAAGGTTGCGTAATTGGCCACCGAGCTTGTTGATAGTTGAATTTTTTGGGGTACTGCCCTTCAGGCTGCCGGTAAGTACATGATCGTAGGCAACACTCTCTATTGCCGTCCAGCCCTAGAACGGGGAGCCGCAGGGGCTATGCAGCAATGCGAACGATTTGATATCCTTCAGCGCGTTGAAAGGCTTTCGCAATGCGGGAGCGCGCAAAATGGGATGTTTTCTCTACTATACAAAAGAGGACTTTGGCCTGCACCCGGTTCCGAAGACACCGAGTTAGGTGTTTTTATGGGACCGGAGGTGAGTCATGGAAAGGCGGAAGTTTACACGCGAGTTCAAGCTTGAGGCTGTGCGGCTGATCAACGAGCGGGGCGTGTCGTATGCCCAGGCCTCGCAGGATCTTAGTGTGCATCAGTCACAGTTGCGCAGTTGGGTGAAGGCGCAAGCGGACGATCCGCAGCATGCGTTTCCCGGCCAAGGTCAGATGAAGCCGGAGCAGGCTGAGATCGCGCAGCTCAAGCGCGAGGTGATCAGGCTGAAGGCTGAGCGCGACATCCTAAAAAAAGCCGCGGCCTACTTCGCGAAGGAATCGACGTGAAGTTCGCCTTCATCGCGAAGCACCGGGGGATCTGGCCGGCGGATTGGTTGTGCGGGGCGCTCGGTGTCTCGCGGGGTGGGTTCTATGCCTGGCTGACACGACCGCGCAGTCAGCGCAGCCGGAGCGATGAGGAGTTGGGCGCCAAGGTTCGCGCAAGCTTCCTCGCCAGCGATCGAACCTATGGCGCCAGGCGGGTGTGGCACGACATGCTTGCGGAGGGCGTATCATGTGGCCTGCACCGGATCGAGCGATTGATGCGGCTACAGGCTCTCAAAGCCCGTCCGCGCCGGCGTCGACTGCCGCCCGATCTGGGTGAGCGGCAGGTCGCCGCCGTCGCTCCCAACGTGCTCAACCGCACCTTCGAAGCGCCCGCTCCCAACCGCAAATGGATCGCTGACTTCACTTATGTCTGGACAGCGGAAGGTTGGCTCTATGTGGCTGCGGTGATCGATCTGTTCTCGCGGCGCGCGGTCGGCTGGTCGATGAGTGCTGAGATGACGGCCCAGCTCGTCACCGATGCCCTGGTGATGGCGATCTGGCGACGAGGCAAGCCCGACGCGCTACTGCATCACTCCGATCGCGGTAGCCAATACACCAGCGAGCAGTTCCAGAAGCTGATGACCGACCACGGCGTCGTCTGCTCGATGAGCCGTGCGGGCAACGTCTGGGACAATGCGGCGATGGAGAGCTTCTTCTCCTCGTTGAAGACCGAGCGCACAGCGCGCAAAACCTATCGCACGCGCGACCAAGCCAAGGCTGACGTATTCGACTACATTGAATGCTTCTATAATCCGAAGCGTCGGCATTCGACGATCGGATATCTAAGTCCCGTGGAGTTCGAGATGCAGGCGGGATTCGCTTAGGCGGGTGTCAACCAAACCGGGTGCAGGCCATCCTTAAGAACACTCAGGTGATAATTATTCACCAGCGTCGCAATTACCTGCGATAATGCCCGTTATCGGAACCCATTTCGCATCGCTCAGCAGACGAAAAAAGTTTCTGGAATTTCGTGGATAACCGAAGTCGATTGAGAGGAAGCACTTGGCAGCAGCATGCCAACTATTTGAAACCTACAACTTACGCTGCAGAACGATCAACTCCTTCTTGTCGGCATGGCAATCTTTTTGAACGCTTGGACTACGCCGACAATAGCGTCCTCGACCGGTAAGCGCTCGATGCTTGATGCTCCGACGAAGCCTTGTGCGGTGGTCTGCTCCAGAACGTAGGCAACATCTTCCGGGCCCTCCATCGGTCCACCGTGCGCCAATGCAATCACATCCGAATTTATAGCGCGCGCGGCATCGATGATGTCCTGTGTCGCCCTTGCAGCTTCGTCCAATGACTTGGCCCCTCGTGCGCCAATCGTCCCCCCGCTGGTGAGCCCAACGTGAGGAACGATCAAGTCTACCCCCGCTTGGGCCATTTGGCGACCTTCCTCGGGGGTGCGGATATAGCATGTTGTATACAGGCCAACGTCCCGGGCTGTTGCGATCATTTCGACCTCACGAACGAAGCCCAATCCAACAGACTCGAAGTCATGACGAATATCGCCGTCGAACCGACAAATGGTCGGATAGTTGATTACCCCGGAAAATCCGGCATCCCGGAGTCGCTCAAGAAACTTGCGCATATTCCGCGTCGGATCGGTGCCACACACCCCGGCCAAAACGGGCGTCTTCTTTACGGCTGGAAGCACATGATTCTCGCCGAGCTCCAGCACGATCTCGTTGGCATTTCCGTACGGCATCAGGCCGCAGATGGATGGCAAACCGTCCATGCGAAACTTGCCGCTGTTGTAAATGACGATTAGGTCGATACCGCCAAGTTCCGCACATTTTGCGGAAAGTCCGTTTCCGGCACCCGCAACGATGATCGGACTGCCTGCTGAGATGGTAGCCTGCAGGCGGGTCGCCACCTCGTCTCGTGTGTATCTATGTCCCATCTGTCTCTCGCGCAGAGAGTTCTTGTTTCAAGCCGATCCGGTCACGCTTCAATTTGCCACCCTCGTCGGTGCGACATCACTTGACCGCAGCATCTCCAGCAGCCGCGTAACGGCCGTTTCGGCGCAAATAGATTCGTTGATATATGCATCAAGCTGCACGACCTCACCACGATCCCCGAGTTGTTTCACGGCTTCATCCATGAACGCTTGGTCGGTCTCCGGCGCGTAAAATACGCCGCCGGCGCGGTCGTACTCGGAGAATCCACCAAGCGGCAGGATCAGCACTGCAGGACGCTTTGCTTGAGCAAGCTTTTCGCCGACCCAACGGCCGAGAATGACGTTCTCCTCGGTCGTGGTTCGCATCAGCGTCGTGTTCGGACTGTGCGAGTATAACAATCGGTCTGCGTATTTTGCAGGCACCGAGTCCGGGGTTGCAAAGTTGACCATGTCCATCGCTCCCGGCAACACGACCTGCGGAATGCCGCGAGATGCCGCCGCTTGCAGACGATGCGGACCGGCGCTTAAGATTCCACCACAGAGTTCGTCCGCAAGTTCGGTCGTCGTTAAGTCGAGCACCGCATCGATAGAGCCTTGCTCGACCAATTCCTCCATCGCTCGCCCGCCGGCACCGTTTGCATGGAAAATAAGCGTCTCGCAGTCAGCCTTCGTCAGTAGGTCGTAGCAGCGCATCGCCGCCGGAGTGGTTGCGCCGAAAGCGGTGACGGCTACCGTAGGACGCCCAGCATCATCCCGCAGGGGTCCGGTTCCCGTACCCATCTCGATCATTCCGCAAATCGCCGCAGCACCGTTTATCAGCACGCCGCGGAGAATCATGTTCATCCCGATGATGTCGGTAATCGTGTTGAGCATGACGATGTCGCGGGTGCCGACAAAGCCGACAACCTTCGCCGTCGCTGCCATCGTCGAGATCATCACTTTGGGAACTCCGACAGGAAGAGCCCGCATGGCCGCCGTGGCTACCGCCGTTCCCGAGCCGCCGCCGAGGCCGAGGATCCCGTCGAGGCCCCCCTTACGATACAACGCCGTGACCACTTTCACGGCGCCCGCCGACATAGCTGCAAGCGCCGCTCCACGATCTTTTGCGGTAATCAGTTCGTCGAGGTCTGTGCCGGCTGCGCGTGCGATTTCTTGGTGAGTTATGGTCGGAGGCAACCTGGGCTCGCCTAGAACTCCGATGTCGATGAGGATCACCTTGTGCCCACGGTCCTCAAGAAAAGTCTTGATGAACGCCGCGTGCTCGCCCTTTGTATCCAACGTGCACAGGACCGCAATCTGCCTTGGCTTCCCCATAGTTGCCTTCGTTTCTGGGAACGGCGGCGGCCGTCTGCGTCAAGCCGCAGCCGTTCCCACACGCTTTCAGTTGTCAGGGGTGAATTCACGCCCCTTGGGCTCCGGCCCAAGGAAGATGCAGACGGCGAGGAAGACGAGCGAGACCGCCATACCGACTGCAATCGCCTGTCCCACACTGATGCCCGCTCTCTGAACAAGCAGCGTCTGCACGGTCGGGCCGAAGGAACCCACCGCGGCACCAACGCTGAACGACGCTCCCGGACCGACCCCACGTACTGAGGTTGGGAAGCGCTCGGCCAAATAAGCCGGGATGACTCCCCACAAGCCAACCGAGAAAAAGCCTTCCAGTATTCCGCCAATCATCAATAGCGTGTAATCGGAGGTAAGGCAGTAAAGCGGAATCAGCAACACACCCGCCAATGCGAATGACGAAAGCGCTATTCGCCGCCCAGTTATTTCCGAAAGCGAACCGGAGCACATATACCCGACGAGGCTGCCCGCATTCAGAAGGACGATGAACAACGTCTTCTGACCGATCGTAACATGAAGCTCGTTGGTCAGATATGTCGGCCAGAGGTATGCCATACAGAAGTTTGACAGCATGGCACCGGTCATGACTAGGAACGCATGCAGGCTGGTCCAGATAATGTCAGGCTTGAAAAGTCGCACGAACGATATGCCCTTTTCGGTCTCTCCCGACTTCTTCAGTGCAGTACGGCGTGCCACGAAAACTGGTGACTCCTTCACGCTCTTGCGAATGTAGAAAACGAGCAATGCCGGCAAGACGCCGAACACGAACAACACGCGCCATCCCCAGAGCGGGTAGATGACGAAGTATGAGATGGTCGCCAGGAAGTATCCGCAAGGATAACCGCTTTGCAGAATTGCCGATGCAATGCCGCGCGAACGTTTAGGCCAGCTTTCCATCGCCAGCGGCGTGCCCGCCGCCCACTCGCCGCCCATGCCGAAGCCGAACAGCAGGCGGCAGACGAAGAACCATCCAAAAGTCGGCATCACGCCGCTGAGCGCAGAGAATACGGCATAGGTGGCGATCGACATCATCAACGGAAGCTTCCGCCCGAACTCGATCACCCCATGTGCCGAAGAGGATACCGCCAAACACGCGACAAATTAGAGTGCCGGTGAGGACGGTTCCCATCGCCACCAAGCTGACGTCGTAAGTCTTGGCGACGTCGCCCAGGACCAAGATAAGAAGGGAGAAATCGAAGAGATCCAAACACCAGCCACCCCATGAGGCCAGGAGAGTCCTCCACTGATCCCGTGTTGGTTCTTTCCACCAGGGCTCGGTAACCGTGATTGATTGATCCACTGTATTAGTGCTCGCCATTTCATCCTCCCTTATTTGACATTTCCCAGATGCACTCCGAACGTCAGCGGTAGCAAAACCGGGATCCCTACAATCCGGCCGCTCAGTTATCTAAAATAGCCACCGCCCGCGTCCACCCGGCGGATGCTTTGCTGATCTTGACCGGAAAACATGCCACCATGAATTCGTCAGGGGGCAATGCCTCCAAGTTGTGCAGCTTTTCGATATGACAGTAACCGATCTCTCGACCGGCCTTATGCCCCTCCCAGATGAGCTTGGCGTTTTTTGTTTCGGCATATTTCTTTGCTGTGTGGACAAAGGGGGGATCCCACGACCAGGCATCGGTGCCAGTGATGCGGACCCCGCGGGACGTGAGATACAACGTCGCCTCGCGCCCCATGCCGCAGCCCGTCGGCAGGTAGTCGGGTTGTCCGTACTTGACGCCCGCGGCAGTGTTAACAAGGACGATATCGAGAGGCTTGATGACATGCTTGATACGCCGTAGCTCGGCCTCGATGTCCGCCGCCGTCACCACATATCCGTCAGGGAAGTGCCGGAAGTCGAGCTTGACCCCATGCTGAAAGCACCATTCAAGCGGAACCTGATCGATCGTGATCGACGGCTTGCCATGGTCCATCGTGGAAGAGAAGTGATACGGCGCATCCAAGTGCGTGCCATTGTGGGTGGAGATATCGATGCGCTCCACGGCCGGGCCTTCCCCATCTGCCAAATCGCTTGGTTTCAGTCCGGGAAAGTTTCGACAAAACTGCTCCGCTCGGTCCTTGTGACTGACATAAACGATTTTCGGCTCTTGGCCCGGAGGATCCGAGGCGATGTCGTTTTGCAGCGGAACGGAAATGTCGATAATTCGCCTAGTCAATTTATCCTCCTGTAGTGCTGGATCTTTAGTATCATCGGTATGAGGTGTGCTAGCGTGCCGACATTATCCGGCGCCCATTGTTAGTCGGTCGGACCGAGAACAAACTTGCCGGGAATGTCTCTTCTGCTCGTCTTCATGAAAAGTTTCCTCTCCCAGTATCTTCATCGCGAAGCGACACACTCGTTCGCAGCTCGTCTATTTTGCAGCCTCTTGCGGGGACGCTACCTCCCGATGTCCACTCCGTTCAGGATCACTACGCCAATGGGCTCGGCGAGCAAGTCGGCGATTCGTGCCCTGTATGCCTTGTAGTGCGCGGTGGCTCTATGCGCCTCGACAGCGGCCTGATCGCGATAGGTCTCGAACAGGTGGAACGACCCGGATTGAGCACGGTATAGGTCGTAGGTGATGCACCCCGGCTCCTGCCGAGTCGGCGCCACCATTCCCCGAAGCGTCTCCTCGACCTGTTGTTCGTGGCTCGGCTTGGGCGAAAAGCTCGCAAATATCGCCACTCGTTTGTCCGTCATTCCTCACTCCATTTGGTCAGTGTTTCGCCAGCAGATCGCGCGTGGTGTCATTGAGCGATCGCAATTCGTGTTCCCTGAGTGTCCTTCTTTGCTGGCAACCGCTGAACAATTTCGTTGCGGATGACGCCAATCCCTTCGATTTCGAGCTCCACGACATCGCCAAGTGCCAGCCAGCGACCAAGTCGCGAGGCCATCGCTGTGCCGTGAGGCGAGGTGCCGGATGCGATGAAATCACCCGGACAGACATATTCTTCTTCCGACATCTGAGCGATGATCTTTGGGAACTTGTGGTACATATCTTTCGAGTTGTCGTCGCAGACGACTTCGCCGTTTACCCGAGCAATCATATGCAGATTGTTGTAGTCGATTTCGTCTGGGGTCACGAGGCATGGTCCCATGATGCTGCCGTGCTCGAAGTTCTTTCCCTTTGAGGGCCCCATCCGCATTTGCTGCTCGTCCAACTGGACGTCGCGCGCCGAGATATCGTTGAATACCGTGAAGCCAGCGATGTAGGAATCCGCCTCGGCTTCCGTGATGTTGATGCCCTTGCGGCCAATGTAGAGACCGAGCTCCAACTCGAAGTCGAGTTGCTTAGTGTAGCGAGGCATGAACACCGGATCGCCGGTCCCGGCCACGACGGCGCCGCTTTGCGTCGCCCAGCAAGGTCTGCGGTAGAACACGTCGGGGATTTCGATTCCCCTTCGCTTCCAGTTCTCACGAAAGTGCTCGAGGAACACCATGCAGTCACGCACGATGTTCGGCCGCGGAACAGGAGCGAGAAGCTTGACTTCGGCGAACTCGAACAGCAGCCGCTCGCCGTCGGGAGCGCGAATATCACGGCCGCGTGAGCTCTGCTCGCTCATATAAGCAAGAATATTCTCGGTCAGCTTCCGGGCACGTGGTCCCCGCTGGAGGTACCCGATCATGTTCGCGGGAATCATGAACGCAGCGTATCCGTATGCGTCATCCTCGCCATCGACCGCCCGCGCATACGCAGCGCAAGCGAGCTGCAGATCCAGCAGATGCTTATCCACTTCAACGCCGATGCGCTCAAAGGAGCCGATCGGCGTCGAAACACTGTAGGTATACAAACGCATTCATTTCCTCCCCGCGCGTCTTACTTGCGCGACTATGCAGCCGCCCTGCGAGCATCGTGAAGCGCATTGCGCAATGCCGACCGCGTCCAGACTTCGACCATGCTACGTCGGTACTCGGCAGAGGCACGCTGGTCTGAAATTGGTTTGGCTTCGCCAGCTGCGGTCCTGCCCGCTTCAACAATCAGTGCCTCCGTCGGTATTTGCCCAGTGAGAAGCACCTCGGCTTTGCGCGCCCTCAGCGGGGTCGGGCCCACTGCGGCCATGACAATCCGTGCGGATCGCACCCTATCCCGTTCATCCAGCGCTACGTTGACGGCAATGCCCACGATCGCGAGATCAAATGCACCACGGATCGCGTGCTTGCAGTAGACTCCGGCGGTCCGTGGCAGTGGTGGTGGCACGGCAAAACCATGCAAGAGTTCGCCGACCTTCAAGGCCGTTTTTCCCGGAGCAAGAAAAAAATCCTCCAAGGGCAAGCTGCGCTCATCGTTGCATCCAACAATTCTGACCGTCGCTCCAGCGGCGATCAGCGGCGGCACGGTGTCGGCAGAGGGTGATGCGTTGCAGGAGTTGCCGCCGAGAGTGGCCATGTTTCTAATTTGTACACAACTAACCTGAGTGGCCCCCTGGCGGATCAAATTTAGTCCGTTGGAAAGGACGGTCGCTTCCCTGACATCGCGAAGCAATGTCATCGCGCCTATGCTGACGCCACCATCCTTATCGGGCTCGAGGTATCGGAGCTCTGGAATCCCTTCCAACCCAATTACGACGCGAGGACGCAATGCACGATGCTGCAGCTGTACGACGAGATCCGTCCCCCCAGCGAGAACACTGGCCGATGACCCGTAGTGAGTCAGCATTTCAGCGCACTCCTGGAGCGTTGCCGGCTGGAGATAGTCGAAGGCAGTCATGGCCAGCGGTGAGGAACTAATCATACTCGTGCGTCCCGCGCGGCCTCGATCGCTTCAACGATTTTCACGTACCCCGTGCAACGACAGATGGTCCCGTGGAGCGCGTCGCGTATTTCGTGCTCCGTGGCATTCGGGTGCTCGTCAAGCAGCGCCTTCGCCGTAAGAATCATGCCGGGCGTGCAGTAGCCGCATTGGGAAGCGAAATGATCCAGGAAGGCCTGCTGCAAGGGATGCAGTTGCTGTGGAGAGCCGACGCCCTCGATAGTGACGACGTCCCGTCCTTGCACTTGGAGAGCGAGAACGATGCAGGTCTTCACGGCTGCGCCATCGATTAGCATCGTGCAGGCCCCGCAGTTCCCATCGTCGCAGCCTCGCTTGGCACCGGTCAGACCGAGCTCGCCCCGCACCAGTTCCAGTAACGTGGTAGTCGGTGCGACCAGAAACTCCTTGGCCACGCCGTTAATTGTCAGCATCAGGTGTCGCTTTTTTTTACCTTGAGAGTTCATGGCGTCCGCGTCTCCCAGATTTTTTTCTTGTTAAGCAGCAATCGGTGGAGCGGAAGCTTTCAGCGCCGCAAGCACGCGCTCAGCACTGAGCGGCAGGTCGTAAACTCGCACTCCTGTGGCGTTGTAGAGGGCATTGCCAATTGCCGGACCTACAGCCAGAACGGCGCCTTCGGCGACGCCTTTGGCGCCCCATGGTCCGTCAGGCAGTGGATCAGGGGCAAACAGTACGGCCACGTTCTCTCTAGTTGGCGTCTCACCCACTGTCGGGATGCGATAGTCGGCAAAGCCCGGATTAATCATCACGCCATCGCGGTAGAGAAATTCCTCCATTACTGACGTGCCGATCGCCATCGCCAACCCGCCTTCCATCTGCCCTTCGCACAACTTTGGATTTATTGGAAATCCCATATCGGCAGCTACTGCCGCCTTGAGAATTTTGATCTCGCCCGTCTCGACACTGACCGCGATCTCTACAGCGCACGCGTTGTACTGATACCAATTCCACATTTTGGGCGTTTGCCCGATTTTCTTGTCCCAAGCTACAGGGGGACTGGGAGCAAATATCCCATGGCCAATAATGGGCGTGCCCTTCCTCAGTTCGGGCAGCCGTTCGTCATTGAATAATGAGAATGGCTTGAACAGATCGGATATTCGTAGCCCAGACCCAGGCACGCCGCGGATGCCGACGTGTCCGTCAGCGACATCAAGATCCTGTTCGCTGGATTGCAGCAAAGGTGCTGCGGCGCGGACAATAATTCCGATCGCCTCCCGGCACGCTAGGCGAAGGGCATTACCGGTGTTGTAGGTCGTGAAACTGGATGCGGAATAGGTGTCGTAGGGCGTCGTTGCTGAGTCCCCACGCACGACACGGACGGATTGCACAGGCACGCGAAACTCTTCGGCTGCGATCTGCGTCATCACGGTCTCTGCGCCATTGCCAACCTCGTCGCTGCCGAAGCGGACCTCGATGGAAGCGTCGTCATGGACGAGCACTGTTGCCTCAGATCGGCCTCGCGGCGTATTTTGCTTGCCGCCGACGGCGAGCCCTTTGCCGCGTCGCCAAGGCCCCGCCTGCTGGACACTCGGCTCGTCGATTCGAATCGTCTTAGCAACGGCTTCGACGCAGCGCGCCGCTCCAATACTCTTGACCGTCTCGCCGTAGGCATTCCGCTCGTCCCGGCTCAGGATGTTCTTGAGGCGGATATCGACGACGCTCATTCCCAGCCGCGCAGCCAGGATGTCCATCTGGGACTCCACCGCCCAGGTGACTTGCGGGGATCCCAACCCTCGATATGCGCCAGCCCACGGTGTATTCGTGTTGACGCCACGTGTGCGCATTGACACGTTGGGCTGACGATAGACACAAATCGCTCCGGACCCCGCCGCCCTGCCATCTTGCTGGCAGGCATAGGAAGCGCCGTTGTTGACCAGCACGTCCAGATCCTGCGCGACAATGGTACCGTCGCGCTTCGCTCCGGTGCGCACACGAGTAATGATCGGCAGGCCGCCAGGTGATCCCAGGTACATCTCGCGGCGCGAGAATGTCAGCGCCACGGTTGCTTTCGTGCGCAGCGCCAACAATGCCGCCAGCGCTTCGGCCTGGTGATAGCGGATGCGATTACCGAAGCTTCCCCCTTGATAGGGGCTGATCACATGCACCTTGGAGTGGGACAATGAGAAAAGGTCCGACAGCATTCCCTTAATGATGTGAACCCCTTGCCCATTCGTCCAAATTGTGAGTTTGCCGCCAGGCTCGCACCGGGCAATACACGCGGCGGGTTCGAGCTGTGATTGGCTGATGCGCCCGGTGGAATAGCGGTTTTCTACGATGACATCTGCGTTCGCGAAGCCTTGCTCCAGATTCCCCGTATGTAGTTCGTAGCTGCCCGTCACATTCGGAAACTCCGGCGAAAACTGCGGACCGCCCGGATGCCTTCCAAGATTGCGGTCAACGACCGTCGGCGGCTCCTTTTTCGCCGCCTCTTCAGCGTCGAATACCGCCGGCAGCTTCTCGTATCGCACTTGGATCAGTTCGAGCGCATCCGTGGCAATCTCGGGTGTATTAGCAACAACCGCGGCGACGCCTTCGCCCGCCCAGATCACCTCGTCCTCAGCGAGAATGCGTTGTGTCGTCCAAGCGATGGTCTTCGGGCAGTCCTTGCCTGTCACAACCGCAGTCACGCCAGGCAAGCGCTCAGCTCGCGACGTATCAAGCGTCAGAACACGCGCGTGGGCATGCGGACTGCGGAGAACTGCAGCGTGCAGAAGTTCCGGGAACTCCAGCTGGAGATCCGCGACATATTTCGTGCGGCCAAGAACTTTGTCGACCGCATCGACACGGGGTACGCTTGTGCCGATGATTGAGAGGTCTGCCGAACCGCGCTTCATTACGCTACGTCCTCTTAGCGAAACACGTCGTCCATCGGGAGCAGGCCGTGTCACCAAAACCAAAAAACCACGAGATCGAAGGCGATGGAGTTTTTCAGCGTTGTTATGCCTTTCTGCGCGCCGCAGAACCAACAGCGCGCATTTTTGGATGATTGAGTCGCGCACGCCGCGCGCTGTCGTCTCGTTCGTGAATTCGCTCCCGAGACGGGTCGTTCTGGCGCTTTCTGGAGAGGTAGATGCTCTTCGGATAAAGAATGCTCTGCTTGATAACCTGCGTCAGCGCGGTCAAATCCTTCTTTTCGAGAGCATCAATCATGGCAACATGATCACGGATGCTCTGTTCCGATCTACCTGGAATAAAGTACGCTGAGTATCTGAGCGGGAAGGTAACGTTGCGAACTTTTTCGAGCAGGTCGCAGAGGAGCTTGTTACGAGATGCCGCATAGAGCGCGCGATGGAACTCCTCATTTTTTAGAATCATTTCCTCGAAGGAACGGCTCTCGACGGTCCTTACGTATTCCTTTTGCAGGCGTTTTATCTCGGCCAAGTCATCGCGGCTGATCCGTTTAACCACCAACTCTGCGCAAAGCTGCTCGAGGTTGAGGCGGATATGATATGCGCCCTCGACTTCCTCGTCAGAGACATCGATGACCCGCGCACCCTTTTGCGGAACCGTTTCCACGAGTCCTTTGGCGGCAAGTTCGCTTATGGCCCGGCGAATGGCGAACCGCCCGACGTTCATCTCTGCTGCGAGCTCGGTCTCAATAAGTCTCTGACGAGGCTTGAGCTTTCCCGACAGGATCGCTGTTTCCAGAGCCTGGGAGACTGGGTCAGGGCGCGTTGAACTCATGCTGTCACAAGATGAACAAACCTGGTGAACATTTATGCTAACATTTTAGCTAGCAAGCACCCTGAGTCAAGTTGTGCCTGTGGTGAACATTGGCATTCTCGCGCAACGAGTTCGCACACTGCTGCTTGCGCCAAACCGTCGTGTCCCCGCGAGTGCTATTCGATCTGAATCTTGGCGGTGCGAACCACTTCGGCCCATCGGGCGATCTCCTGGTGCAGAAACGCGCTGAACTGTTCGGGCGTCGTCCCGACGAGTTCGAGGCCCAATACGTCAGCCCGTTCGGCCACCTCGGGCTGATGCAGCGCATAGAGCACTTCCTGGTTCAGGCGTGAAACTGCCGCCGCCGGAGTGCCGGCGCGCATGACCATGCCGTACCAGTTCGCGACATTGAAGTTCGGCAGCGTTTCTTGCATGGTCGGCACGCCGGCGAGCGCTTTCAGCCGCGTCGGCGCCGTCGCTGCAAGCATCCGAATGAGACCGCTCTGTATGTACGGCAGCGCGATCGCATAGGCGTCGAAATCGAATTGCACTTGCCCGCGCGCGAGGTCAGTGAATGCAGGCGCGCTCCCGGCATAGGGGACGTGCACCGTTTCGATGCCGGCTTGGAGATTAAACAATGCACCGCACAGGTGCGGCAAGCCACCAATCCCGCTCGAGCCGAAGAAGACTTGTCCGGGGCGCGCTTTGGCGTATTCGATTAGCTCGGCTACCGAGTTCACCGGCACCCCACTGTTCACGCATAGTACCATCGGCAGAGAAGCGACATGCGACAGCGGGACAAAATCCTTCTCCATATCGGTGCCGGGGCGTCCGGCATACAGGAGCTGATTCACGGCGAGAGCGCCCATGGTGCCGAACAGAATCGTGTAGCCGTCGGCATCGGACTGCGCGACGCTTTGCGTGGCGATCAGACCATTGGCACCGGCACGGTTCTCGACGACCACGGGGTGACCGAGCCGCTCAGACATTTTGGGCGCCATCAGCCGAGCAAGAATGTCGATGCCTCCGCCGGGAGGAAATCCGACCACAATTCGCACCGGCCTGGTGGGGAATTCCGCCTGCGCAAAGCTGTGGCTCGCGACGAGCGAGCTTGCCGCCGCGCCGAGCATAAAGCGCCGTCGTGTTGTCGAAGTGATCACAACAGTGCTCCCCGTGCCGTTCGTGACTGCCGCCGGTGAACTCTACGCCCTGACGGACGCCAGTCGCCTTGATTTGAATCAAGTGTTCATTGTGCCAACTCGTGATCTATTTGCTTCGACGGCACACGCATGGCTTTGGATCTTCTTGCTGAATGGGTTCGTGAGTCGCGTCTCAAACCGACCCGGTACCCAATTTCCGGTAGGCTTGGATTACTCGTGACGCCAGCCTAGAGTAACGACGCCAATCGTGGGGAAAGACAGTGGCCATCGAACGGACGTTTCCGGAGCCGGCGATCAAGGTCGGCCTTATGGTGCCGGTCAACAACACCACAATGGAAGTCGAACTGGCGGCTTGGCTACCGCCGGGTTCGCAAGTGACGACGGTGAAAATTCCGCGCGGTGAAGGCCTGCTAACCAAAGAAACGATTCCGGCCTATCGCGACGGTGCGGTGGAGTTGGCGCGGCGACACTTTGGCGAGGGTGAAGTCGATCTCATTGCCTACGGCTGCACCGCGGCCGGTTTCATTTCGGGACCAGCCGGCGATGCGGAACTGGCCACATTGTTGAACGAGGCGACCTCGTTGCCGGTAATCACTACTGCCCGCGCCATGATCAACGCGTTGCAGCAAGAGAAGGCGAGGCGGGTCGCGGTGGTTACGCCTTACTCCGACACGATCAACAAGCAGCTTGAAGCGTTTCTTGCCAGCGGCGAAATTGAGGTCGTTCGGTTGAATTCTTTTCGCGCCCCGAATGTTACGGCGTTGGGACGGATCACCACCGAGGAAGTGCGCGATCTGGCGCGTCTGACGATGGGATCAGACTGCGACGCGCTGTTCGTCGGTTGTTCGCAGTTGCCGACCCACGCCATACTGCCCAGTCTCGAAGCCGAGTTTGCCCGGCCAGCATGGTCATCGATCCGCGCGACCGCGTGGGACGTGCAGAGATTACGTTTACTCCACTAAGATCGGCCCCGATCGCGCTTTCAAGCGGGAATTTTTTCCTTTATCTTGACAATGTACGGTCATGAACGCTGCTGCTTCCCAGCTCTGTCGCGCTAGGCGACCAATCAGCAAGCTAGGCGCAAAATGTGCATTCTGGGCGTGATTTAAATCGCTAGGCCTTCGCCACTCGCTGCGAGAAGCTTCGTTCGAAAATCAACTCGGCCAAACGATTCTTCATCATTTCAGTGGAACCACCGGCGATCATCCAACCGCGCGTTCGTCTGACGCAATACTCGACCAGCAGTTCGATCGAGTAGCCCATGCCGCCCATCGCCTGCAGCGACTCGTTTGCGACCTCGAAGCCCGCTTGATTGCAAGCGAGCTTAGCCATGGCGGTATCGTACGCCGAGGGCAGATCGTTTTTGGCGTTGTGCGCCGCCCGATAGAGCAACAATTGGGCGGCGTCCAGTTGCATCGCCATTTCCGCGAACTTCCATTGAATCCCCTGAAATTCACACAACAGCCGGCCGAATTGTTTTCGTTGCAGGACATGGGCCCGCGATTGATTGTAAGCGTAGCGGCCAAGCGCGAGGGCTCGGGCACTATTGCCGATCCGTTCAACATTGAAACCGGCGATCTGTTTTTTGAATCCGCCTTTGCCAAGCAAGACATTTTCCAGTCCGATAGAGCAATTATCGAAATAGAGCTGACGCCAGGGATCACCGCCCATGAAGCCAGAGGCTTCTCCCAGACTGAAACCTGGCGTACCACGCTCGATGAGAACGGAGCCGATACCATCGACGCCAGGACCGAATCTCAGGTACACAAGGAAGAGGTCGGCATCTTGACTGTTCGTCGTAAAGACCTTGGTGCCGTTGACCCGGAATCCCTCTTTCTCCGGCGTCGCCGCCGTTTTCAAGTCGGTGACTGCTGAACCCGCATCCGGCTCTGTCATGGCGACGGCCATGAGGGAGTCAGCCTTCATGAGTTTCGGCAGATAGCGTCGTTTCTGTTCGGCGGTCGCGTATTCTACAAACGTACGGACCGCTCCAAAATTATAAGCCTGCAGGACATCGGCGCTGCGCGGGCATACGGCAGCAACCTGCTCGATAGCCAGAACGCAATCCATCAGGCTGCCACCCGCCCCGCCATCAGATTCGGGGAAACTGATACCGATCAGGCCGTTCCTGGCCATCAGACGTGCGACATCCCATGGAAAGCCGCTGGCGTGCGCTCGTTCGACAGCGCCCTGGGCCAAGTGTCTTTCGGCAAAACCACGTACTGAATCTGAAAATGCGTTCTGCTCGGAAGTAAGTTGAAAAGCCATTGCGTTCCCTGTCTTGCGCGGCGGTTAGGTTGACAGACAGTTCCAGTCCCGTTACTTGTACAATCATATGGACAAATGGACATCTAGGCAAGTTGAGACGAGCGGGCGCGATCTGTTTGCCCCCAATGTGGTCGCGGTGATCGGTGCCTCTGCCGCGGCCAATGCGGTGACCGCTCGTCCGTTGCGGTTTCTCAAACGTCACGGTTTTCGCGGTAAACTTTACGCAGTGAATCCTCGCCACGACCGCATTGGCGAGATCGCCTGCTATCCCTCGATAGGCAATCTGCCGGAGCGCCCCGATGCGGTCATGATTGGCGTTCCAGCTGCGGCTCTGGAATCCGCAGTCGCCGATTGTTCGGCGGCAGGCGTGCCGCTTATTTCCATTTTTACGGCGGCCGTTCCGGCCCAAACGAAGCGGCGCATCGTCGATTTAGCCCAAGCTGGGGGTTGCCGCATTCTCGGTCCCAACAGCCTCGGCTTTATCAATGCCCACGCTCGCGTGGCCTGCACCTATTCGCAAGCCGCGTTGCTGAAGGAAGTTCCGCGCGGCACGCTGTCGATTTTGTCGCAAAGCGGCGGGCTTGGTGGATGTCTACTTAACCGCGTCGTCGATGAAGGACTTGGGATTGCGCTTTTCCTAACGTCAGGAACAGGGATCGACTTGGATCCAGCCGAGCTTCTTGAGCACCTTGCTTCGTCGGATGACACTCGTGTGGTCGCGGCAATCGTCGAGTCCATTACAGACGGTGATCGATTTGTCCGGGCTGTTGAGCGACTGCATGGAGCCGGCAAGCGACTGGTGATCTGTCGGGTCGGCGGCTCGCCGATTGGGCGTTCCATGACCGTATCGCATAGCGGCGCGCTGGCGAGCGAAGCTGGAATATTTTCGGCAGTATGCCGCAGCCTGGGAATTCCGCTTGTCAGCAATCTCGATGAGCTTCTTGAGGTCGCCGCAGCATGTACGGCTGAGATGCAACCCATGGGTCCATCGATCGGCATCGTCACCTCATCCGGGGGTGCTGCGATCATGGTTGCCGACGCATTGGAAGTGCAAGGTCTGCGGATGCCCGCCCTATCGCCGGCGACGGTCGATGCGTTGCGTGCAACGCTGCCGGCCGTCGCAACAATAGCAAACCCGCTCGATATCGGTGCCGGACAAGGCGCGGATGCCTTTCGTGCCGCGCTGACTACGATGCTAGGAGAGCCGAATTTCGATTCAGTGGTTGCTGCGTTGACGATGGTCACGGGCGATCAGGCGGATCAAGCCGTCCCTGAACTGATCGATGCCGCGCGCTCGTCGTCTCGGCCTCTTTCGGTGGTTTGGCTGGCAGGCAGTCTTGCGGCGGAATGGCGTCAAAAATTGCGAGAACACGGAATTTCCGTATTCAGGAATCCGGATGCTGCGGCAACCGCTTTCCGCGAATTGCGCCTATCGCCATGTCGTGCGCACAGTGTTCTTCAACCGTCGGCAAAAGCTGCAGAAGCGCGTGCGTTGATTGCGGGCGACCCGGGAGTGCGTACCGAATGGCGGACACGCAAGTTACTCGCGCTATATGGAATTCAATCCCCGCGCGAAGCTCTCGTTAAATCGCGCGATGATGCGATTGCTGCAGCCCGGAAGATCGGCTTTCCCGTCGTCCTCAAGGTGCAGTCACCGCTGTTACCGCATCGGGCCCTCGCCGGAGCGTTGCTTCTCGATCTTGGCGATGCGGATGCAGTCGGCAGTGGATTTGACAGTCTCACGGCAAAACTCGACCTAGCCGTCAAAAAAACTTTTGAGGGAGTCCTCGTCCAAGCCATGGTCAAGCCCGAGCATGAAGTCCTACTCGGGGTAGTTCGCGATCCGATCTTCGGTCCGATTATCGCATGCGGGCGGGGCGGTGGTGCTGCCGAAAGTCAGGAAGATGTCATATTCATTATGCCCAGCGAAGACCGGAACGCTATTGCCGCCCTGTTGGCCGGCCAACGAATTGGAAAGCGAATTGGTCTAGTCAACATAGAGACGATTGCTGATTTGATCGTCAGATTGGCCACCTTGGCAACTGATCTCGGCCCGCTTCTTGCTGAACTCGATATCAATCCGGTCGCTCTTGTCGGTGACGGTAATCAAGCGTTTGCACTCGATGCGCTGGCAAGAATCGCCGGCGGCGACACGCAGTCTGAATTGACGAAACTTCAAACTCTTGTAGGAGCGCAGGCTTGAAGAACAGCGCAGCGACCTTGCGCGCCGAAGGTGCGCCACCATTGTACCATCAGCTTCGATCGGTTCTGGAGGAGCGGATTCATTTGGGCAATCTTGCCCCGCGCGGGCGGTTGCCTTCCGAATTCGAGCTCTGCAAAGAATTCGGCGTAAGTCGTGGGACAGTGCGAGAAGCGTTGCGTGAACTGGTTACTGCCGGGCTCGTCGAACGACACCACGGCAAAGGAAGTTTTGTCAGCCCCGAGCCACCTATCAATCCGCCGCCGATCAAATACACCGGCTTGTTGGAAGATTTATACGACCAAGTCACCAAAGTGGACGTGCGTTCGGTTGAAATCGAGACGGTGCCAGGACCGCCGGCGGTTCTGCAGTCCTTGGCTCTTGAACCCGGCGCATTACTGACGGTCATTCGGCGCGACCGCCATCTCGACGATCAGTCCTTTGCCTACACAATCAACTTCCTGCCGCAATCAATCGGAGCCCGAATCGATCCATCAGCGCTGCGCAAATTCCCCCTGTTACGACTGCTGGAGGAACGCCTTGGTATCGAGATCGCTTCGGCCGAACAAAGCATGCGTGCGACATTAGCGAATGCCGAGACTGCCTCGCGTCTTGCGGTTCCGATCGCATCTTCAATCATGTTTGCGCAGAGGCTCTATTTCGGACCAAAGGACAAGCCGCTTTACATGGCACACAGCTTCTACCGTGCCGATCGATATCAATTCACGATTCATCTCAAGCGATACCGCAAGGAAGGACGGTGGCGCTGGGATTACAAACAAGCGAAACCAAGAGGAGGGTAAGTTGGGGCAGATTACGGTTGCACACGCGATTGCTCGCGTACTCGAAAGGATGGGGACCGAGGTCATTTTCGGAGTGAACGGGCACGGAAACTGGGCGTTGCTGGACGCAATGGTCAACGAGACGAAGATCCGTGGGGTCCCAGCTCGGGTGGAAGACCAAGCCGTGCAAATGGCCGATGGTTATTGGCGCATGCGCCGTTGCGCTCCGCTGCCAATCGTTACCACTAGCGTCGGTCCCGGCAACATGAATATCGTCCCGGCGGTGGCGACCGCCTTTTATGAATCCATTGCATTTCTCGTTCTTGCCGGCGCCGGTGCAACACACTGGTTTGATCGTGGCGGCATGGAGGAGGCTTATCGGAACGGACCTGAAGACTGGGTCGCAGTCCTCAAGCCGATCACCAAGAAAGCGTTTTTGGTGACGCGGCCGGATAATGCGATCGACATGCTATTGCGCGCATATCAGGTCGCGATTTCAGGTCGCCCTGGCCCGGTCGTAATGCAGATTCCATTCGATATCCAGCACACGAAGATTTCCGACGAATTACCCGATCCCACACCCTACCTAAAAGTACATCCCGCTGCGCCCGATCCCGAGGGTGTGTCCGAGGCCATTACGTTGTTGGCCGCCGCCAAGCGGCCGATGATTGTTGTGGGTAGCGGCATTCACAATGCGCGCGCGTATGATGAATTGCTGCGTTTTGCGGAAATCGGCGGCATCCCCGTCGCCACTACACCCACCGGCAAGGCCACCTTTCCGGAAAGCCATCAGCTCTCCTTGGGCTGTATCGGCCGGGCCGGAACGGGTCATGCCAATTCTGCTGCAAAACGTTGCGACCTGGTTATTGGCGTTGGAACGCACTTCACCGACATCGACACGGGCGGCTGGACTCTCTTCGATATTCCGAACAACACGCGTCTTGTCCATCTGGACATTGATACCAGCGAGCTCAACCGTGCCTATCCTGCGACTGTTGCACTCACCTGTGACGCACGGTTTGGTCTTGCGGCATTGGCTGCATCGGCCAAGAGCGTTGGAGTGGCCAAGCGCGACGAGTGGCTGGCCGAGATTGCGCGTGAGCGGAAGGCTTGGGAGGCTTCGGTCGCCGACCAGTGCAACTCCGATCTCGCGCCGCTGCACTACGCGCGCATCTGTCGTGACACGGCCGAAGTCGTTGCTGAAAAGGATCCGCAGATGCCGATCTTTTTCGATACCGGGCATTTGCTCAGCTTTGCGCCGCCCTTCCTCAAAGCTTCTTCGCGATTTGTCGCACACGATGGCTTCTTCCACCGAATGGGTTGGAGCGCATCGGCCGCAATTGGGGCCAGCATCGCGCAAGGCAATCGCCCCACACTGGCGCTGCTCGGTGACGGATCCTTTATAATGGGCGGCACCGCTGTTGCCACGGCCGTCGAGCAAAACCTGCCGATAACCTGGGTCGTGCTCAATAATCGGTCGCTGCAGATCGAGCGCGAGCTGATGATCCGGCTTTACGGGCGTGAAACCTTCTGCGACTACCGCAAGAACTCCAGCAAGGATCTCTGGAATCCCGACATCTGCAAATGGGCCGAGGCGATGGGTGCCAACCCAATTCATGTCGCGCGCGCGGCGGAGTTTGCGCCAGCGCTCAGACGTGCGCTTGACGCGCACGCGCCTACCGTCATCGACGTCGACGTATCGCTTGAGGTCAAGGGCTATCGCTCCGTCTGGTATCCTTATCCGAGCGATTTCTACCAGGCCTGGACGCCTGGCGCTGCGCCGGCCCACACCTAATACGTCGATGACGGTGATGGGCAATGCCGCTTCCTCATTGATTACTGGAACTTAGAAACATGACCGCGTTGACCGCAGAGTTGGGAAAGTTTCTCGCCAACATCAAATTCGACCACTTGCCTACGGACGCATTGCCGCTGGTGAGGGACGCTTTCACCGATACCATCGGCGTCGTAATGGTTGGCATCGACGAACCGGTTGTCGACATCGTCCGACGGACATTGATTCAGCCTGGCACCTTACACGAGGCGCGCGCGTGTCTTTCTGCAAAACATGTTTGGGGGCCCAATGCAGCACTTATCGGCGGTGTTGCGGCGCACGCACTCGACTATGACGATCAGTCACTGACCGGTCATCCGAGCGCGGTGATGGTGCCGGCTCTTTTGGCCGAGGGCGAACTCCTTGACTCAAGCGGCCGGGATCTCGTGACTGCCTATGTCGCGGGGTATGAAGTCTGGGCGGAACTCATCCGGCGCGATGCCAATTATCATCGTAAAGGGTGGCATCCGACCTCGATCTTTGGAGTCATCGGCGCCGCTGCCGCGACCGCGGTATTGCATCGCCTTCCGGCGGGGCGCGCCGCAACCGCATTGGCAATCGCGGCAAGCCACGCCGGCGGTGTGGGTGCGAACTTCGGTACCATGACGAAGCCTTTTCATGCTGGGCGTGCTGCCCGCGACGGCGTAATATCGACACGACTGGCCGCGGCGGGAATGAGCGCCGGACATGATGCGCTGGAGAGTCCTCAGGGCTTTCTCACTGCGATTTCACCGGGCGCAGCACCCGATCGGCATTCACCGGTCCGCGTGGGTGCCGATTGGTATCTCATCCGCCAACGTCTGTGCATCAAGAAGTATCCAACGTGCTACTTTATGCATCGGTCTTTCGATGCAACGGCAAAAATGTTGGCTCAACATCAGGTCAAACCCGACGAGATCGCCGAAATTGAAGTCACAATGGGCAAGGGGCAGACCGAAGTCTTAGTCAACGAACGTCCGCAAACTGGCCTCGAAGCGAAATTCAGTGAACAGTTTGCGATGGCCGCCGCCGCCATCCTCGGCCACATGGACGTCACCGATCTCACCGATGAGGTCGTGCAACGTGCCGACATCCAATTCTTTTTTCCGAAGGTAAGGCTCAATCCAGTGGATGAATATGACCCCCGCGATCCGGCGCATTCGCCGACAGAACAAGTCTTGGTCAAACTCAACAGTGGAGAGGTTCTCGATAGCGGTGTGATCGCGAAAATACGCGGTCACGCGTTCGACCCGCTAAGCCGAGAAGAATTATGGGAGAAGTTCGCTAGCTGCACTGCGCGCACACATACAGAGCGAGAGTCAAAGCAGCTTTTCGACATGTTGCAATCGTTGGACACGCTGCGTTCAGCGCGCGACTTGCCCACATGCGAGACGATCTTCACCGAGGGGAAGGCTCGGAGAGGGTATAACAGCTCTCAACGTGTTGGACGGATTTAACGTTTGGGACCGTGGCGCGCTGCTGTCGGTCGTCCAAGCGTCGCTACAGGAGGATGATGTCATGAATCGCCGCACATTGCTTCGTACTGCTGCTCTCGCCCCGTTTGCAGCGACCTGGCCGACTTTTGGCGCGGCAGAGTGGCCGAACCGCGTGGTACGCATTGTTGTGCCTTTCGTGCCGGGTTCGTTTACCGACGTTTCCGCGCGGCTCGTGGCGCAGGAGCTGTCAGATCAGCTTGGTCAGCCGTTCATCGTCGATAACCGCGGCGGTGCGGGGGGCACCATCGGTACGGAAGAGGTCGTTCGCTCAGCACCAGATGGTTATACGTTGCTACTCAGCGACACGTCACTTGCTATCGCTCCCGGCCTTTATCCGAAGCTGAATTACGATGTGATCCGAGACCTGACGCAGATAAGCAGTATCGCGGAGTCACCATCGATTCTGCTGGTACGTCCGAGCCTCGGGCCGAAATCGGTGGGGGAGCTGATCGACTACGGCAAGAAGAATCCTGGAAAGCTAACCTTCGGTTCCGGAGGTCCGGGGTCATCGGCCCATCTCGCCATGGAGTTGTTTCTGAACGTAGCGGGAATTGAAGCACTGCACGTACCCTTTCGTGGCGTGGCCGCGGCAATTACCGAGACGGTCGCCGGGCACATCGACATGACGATATCCAGCATCGCTTCGGGCCTGGGCCAAGTGAAAGGCGGTACGCTGCTCGGTCTCGCGGTGTCGGGAACGCAACGAAGCACATTGTTGCCCGACGTGCCGACCTTCATCGAGGCGGGTATGCCGCGTTACGATATGATGTATTGGTGGGGCATTGCCGCACCAGCCCACGTTTCTCCGGAGCTTGTCAGGCAAATAAACCGCGAAGTCGTTCGTGCCTGCGCCAAGCCGCGCCTGCAGGAGGCCTTTATGCAGCAAGCGGCTGTTGCCGTTACATCAACGCCGGAAGAAATGACGAGCCGTCTGGAAAGGGAAGTCACCCTTTGGCGCGAGGTAATCGCGCGAGCCAAGGTGATGATCGAATAACATTGCACCGCAGTAGCTCGAACGTCTTCGCCGATTTGCCGACGATGGTGGACGTCGGATACCGGGTCGCTCGCTCGTAAGCCCAACATCACCGCGGAATAAAGATTTAGTTCGGGGTTGCGGACTCCAGTCTTATTCAGAATCCGAACAACCGAGCCGGATTCTCGACCAGGATTTTTCTCTTCGTGGCTTCGCCCGGCGCCCAGCGATCGAGCAGGTTGAATAACGTGACCGTCCCCACCTTATCGGCGAAGGAAAGGTGCGGATAGTCGCTTCCCCAGATGAGCCGGTCCGGCGCCGCCGCTATCAGTGCCGCGACCATGGGGTCCACGTCGGCAAAACCAGGCGCCGTCGATACGCGATAGATACCAGTCAGCTTTACCCAAGCGCGTCCTTCGCCATGGCGCAGCAGATCGAGGAGTTGCTGAAATCCGCCTTGTCCTGCACCGCCGTTGGCGAGGAACATGCCCATATGCGCGAGAGAAAATGAGACGCGCAGGCGACGCAGCGTGTCCATGAGCTCTTGGGTCAGCCATCCAGGCAGGAGGAAATCCAAATGCCAGCCGACCTCGGCGCAACGCGCGGCTAGCCGGTCGATGCGCGGCAGCAGGCGAGCCGCGAAACCGGCTTCCGATGGTTTGACGGGCGAGACGTTGATCCGCACGCCGCGGACGCCTGCCGCGTCCAGCGCGGCGAGCACACTATCGGGTGCATCTTGATCGACGTCGACGATTCCACGACTGCCCGGCAGGGAGCGCATAGCGTCGAGCATGCAGCTATTGTCGCGGCCATAAGCGCTGGGCTGTACGAAGACGAAGCGCTCGAAGCCGAGCTGCCGCGCCTGCAAGAGATAGTCCTTGAGCGGCGCGATCGGCGGCGTGTATCGAAGCTGCTCATTGACCCCGCCATGGCGATAGCGATCGGCCGGCCCAAACACATGGAAATGGGCGTCGCAACTCAGTGGCGGCGCCTTGAAAACAGGTTTAACGTCGTGATCGTCTTTCAAAAGCAGATCCTCGCCGCGTCATAGGGCGGTAGCAGTCTACGCACGCTCTTCGCCATTGGTTAGCGTCAGCGCCATGGCAAAACCGGAATGATGGCGGAACTTGGTTCGCCGCCTGCTCTGGAACGCCGTCTCATTGCCTTCCCCAAGGCTCAGGACATGGCATCGTAGCGAGTTAACGGGGAGGTGTCGCAACCATATCGACGGCGCGCGGTCATGACATCCCAACGACAGCGGTTGGGTCCGATAGAACTGCTTATCGGAACCAAAATGAGCGTCCATTCGATGTCCGCTTTCCCTCCGAAAGCGGACTCTAGACCGCTGTCGCAGCATGTCCGCTATGGGCCAATAGGAGACGAACGGCACTGCAGCAAATTCGATCAGTCTGACAGGTACTGCCGAACTTTGGCCAGCAGCTCACGCGGGCTGTAGGGCTTGGGGATGTAGTCGTCGCAGCCAGCCTCCCGCGCCTTCCTTTCTTCGGCGCTGAGCGCGTATGAGGTGACCGCGATGATCGGGATCGAGCGTAAGGCAGGATCCGCCTTAATCTGGCGGGTGGCCGTGTAACCATCCATGATCGGCAGTTGAATATCCATCAGGATGAGATCGGGCCTCGCTTTCGCTATTGCCGCCAGCGCCTCTTCGCCATTCTCAGCCTCGATGATTTCGTAGTCGGTGCCGGCAAGCGTGTCGCGAATAATCTTGCGATTATCCAACTGGTCCTCAACCACCAAAATGCGCTTGCTCATGTCGTCCCTACCTGCTGCTCGACGATGACCGGGAGAGTGAACGCAAAGGTGGAGCCTTGGCCAGGCTGCGACTCGACCCAAATCCGGCCACCGTGCATCTCGATGATGCGTTTCGATATGGCGAGCCCCAGGCCGGTACCGCCCTTCTTCTTGGTGATCGCATTGTCGGCCTGCTGGAACTCCTGGAACAGTTTAGCTTGGTCTGCAGTCGATATGCCGGGACCGGTGTCGCGCACCGCCACATAGAATGCGCCATTGTTCGCTTCGGCCTTGATGGCGACTTCACCGGCATCAGTGAATTTGATCGCGTTGCCGACCAGATTGATGAGGACCTGCGTCAGGCGGCGTCCATCGCCATGGCCCGGCGGCAGTTTGGCGGGCACCTCCACCTTGAATGCGAGCTTCTTGTCGGCTGCCAGCGGCTCCAGAGTGCTGCGGACGGTCTGGGCAATGTCCTGGATGGAATAATCGGTTAGTTCGAGGACCAACTGGCCAGCTTCGATCTTGGAGAGATCGAGCACGTCGTTGATAAGACCGAGCAGATGCCTGCCATTGGCCTCCAGACGTCTGAGCACCTCCAGCATCTTCTCTGACGGGTCGCCGTAAGCGCCGTCGGCCATCAATTCGGTATAACCTAGAATGGCGTTGAGCGGCGTGCGCAGCTCATGACTCATATTGGCGAGGAATTGCGACTTGTGTTGGCTCGCTTCGGCAAGCTGCCGGCTCTTGTCCTGAATTTCGTCGAACAGGCGCACATTCTCGATGGCGATCACGGCCTGGTCGGCGAAAGTCTGAACCAATTCGATCTGCTTGTCGGTGAACGGGCGCACGGAGCGGCGTGCCAATACAAGCACGCCGATCAGTGTTCCTTCACGTAGCAGAGGCACGCCGAACAGGGAATGGTATCCGACAGCTTTTTGTATCTCGACCATGCGGTATTCCGGATCGGTCATAACATCGACGATATGAATCGGGGCACGCTCAAGCAGCACGCGACCGATTGCACTCTCTCGCCCGGCTTTCCAGGGCGTGCGGTCCACAAGGTCCTTTTGCGCAGGCGAAAACCCGAAGTTTGCTTCAGCCTGGAAAAGACCGTCGCCCTTCGGACGTCCGATATATCCCATGTCGGCTTCACTCAGACTTGCAGCCGATTCGATGAGCGTGTCGAGGACGGTTTGTAGGTTGAAGGTCGAACGGGTAATTAATTTCAGCACTTCGGCAGTGGCGGTCTGCTGTTGCAGAGATTCGGTGAGATCGTCGGTGCGCTTCTGCACCTCGTCGAACAGCCGCACGTTCTCGATCGCAATCACCGCCTGGTCGGCGAAAGTGGTGAGCAGCTCGATCTGCTTGTCGGTGAACGGCAGAACCTCGGTTCGACGCAAGAACAGGCAGCCGATCGTTTGGCCTTCGCGCCTTAGAGGAAGACCGAGCACAGTTCGTTGTTTGAGCCGCTTCGCGACCTCGCGGCCTCGTGGGAACTCGCGCCTGCCGCCATGAAGTCGGGCACATGCACCGGCACTCCATCGATCACGGTGCGACCGCTCACGAAGTCTCGGCCGAGCGGCAACCGTTCGAAGTCGAGCGCCATAGGCCCGTGATGCGCGGCTATTCGTAGGTGTTCGCCCTCTCTCAGCAAGATCACGGCATCGTAGGAATTGCAAAGGCTGACAGCCGTCCTCACAATCGTGTCCAGCACCGGCTGGACATTGGTCGGGGAGCTACTAATGACGCGGAGCACTTCCGATGTCGCTGTCTGCTGTTCCAGCGACCCGTTTAGGTCCGTCGTGCGTTGACGCAATTCGCTGAGCAGCCGCGTATTCTCGATGGCGATCACGGCTTGATCGGCGAAGTTCTGCACCAGCGCAATCTGCTTTTCACTGAATGGTTGTACTTCCTGACGGTAGATAATATAATGGCGCCCACAAGCGCTTCGTCCTTGAACATGGGCACGGTAAGGTGCGACTTTGCACCTGCAAGTCGGGCAGTGTCGATCAGCACCTCGTCGACTGAGGCGTCGGCACGGTGGATGATATGTTTTGTCTTCAGAATTCGATCCAGCGGCGTCCCGGCTCTCGGCGCAAACGATCCGCGTTGCAGGATGAATTCGAGAAAAGCTGGCGGCGCATTCCAAACTGCAGCGTATTTGAACAGATTGCCGTCGTAGCCACACAGAATACCGAACTTTGCCTCGCAGATGCGAGTTGCGTTCTCCAGAATTGTGTCGAAAACCGGTTTCAACTCTCCCGGCGATGAGCTGATGACCTTAAGCACTTCCGACGTCGCTGTCTGTTGCTCCAGCGATTCCCGTAGCTCATTGAGCAGCCGCGTGTTCTCGATGGCGATGACCGCCTGGGCAGCGAAATTTTTCACTAGCGCGATCTGTTTGTCGGTGAACGGCCGGACTTCCTGCCGATAGATGACGATAGCGCCCATCAGCACTTCGTCCTTGGGCATTGGCACGGCGACCATGGATCGCGCGCCACCGAGCCTCGCTGTAGGGCCAGGGCCAATGACAGCGTCAGCGGCGGCGTCGGCGGTTTGGCTCAGCCGCTTTGTCCGCATGACGTGATCGAGAGGCCTGCCCGGTGTCGGTTGAAACGGCCCGCGCCGCCTTCCGAATTCGGCATATTCCGGCGGTGTACCGACTTCCGCCGCGAAGTGGAACGCCTCGCCGTCGAAGCGGTACAGAATGCCGAACTTGGCCTCGCAGATGCGCGTTGCATTCTCCAGCATGGCCTGAAACACTGGCTCCAACTCGCCCGGCGAGGACGAGATGACGCGCAGCACTTCGGAAGTCGCGGTCTGCTGCTCCAGCGATTGCCGCAATTCGTTGAGCAGCCGTGTGTTCTCGATGGCGATGACGGCCTGGGCGGCGAAATTCTGTAGCAACGCGATCTGCTTGTCGGTGAACGGCCGCACCTCCTGGCGGTAGATCCCGATGGCGCCGACGAGCTCGTTCTCCTTGAGCATTGGCACTACCAACAGGGTCCGCGCATTCCCAAACCTGGTGATCGGCACGTCGGGGTCTTCCACTGCCATGTCAGTGACGTGGACCGCTTGCTTTGTTTCTATGAGACGATCGAGGCTCCGCGCCTGACGATGATGAATAAGCGGATTCTTGTCGCTGAATTCCGCATATTTTGCTGGCGTGTTATGGAACGCAACGCGTCGGAAAGTGTCGCCTTCGAGCAGCAACAAAGAGCCGAACGAGGCTTCGCAGATGCGGGTGGCGTTCTCTAATATCGCCTTAAACACCGGCTTCAGTTCCTCAGGCGAAGAACTGATAACGCGCAAGACCTCCGAAGTCACCGTCTGCTGTTCCAGCGACTCGGTAAGGTCGTCGGTGCGCTGGCGCAATTCATTGAGAAGCCGCGTGTTCTCGATGGCGATGACGGCCTGGGCGGCGAAGTTCGACAAGAGCTCAATCTGCTTTTCGGCAAAGGGGCGGACCTCCTTGCGATAGATTGCGATTGCGCCGACCAGATCGTTGTTCTTGATCATTGGCACCAAGACTAGTGTCCTGATGCCGCCGATATCGACCCCGCTCACCGGCAACGGATCGCCGTTGAGGTAAGACGGGTCAGTCCGCATGTCAGGGATTGGGACAGGCCGCAGCGTCTGCATCAGACGTGCCAGCGGAACGTCAGGCCGCACGCGGATGACCGTGCCGTTGCGCAGGTGGTCGGTCCAAATTTGAGGCAGATCGCCATGCAAAGCGGCGTAGCGGAAGCCATCGTCGACGCGGAGCCACAGCGCGCCGTAGCTTGCCCCGCAGAGTTCGGTCGCCTTCGCGAGCATGGTCTCGAATACAGGCTGCAACTCGCCCTGCGTTCTGGCGATGACCTTCAGCACCTCCGCCGTCGCGGTTTGCTGCTGCAAGGCTTCTCCGAGATCATCGGTCCGCTGATGCAGCTCGTTTAGCAGCCGGGTGTTCTCGACGGCGATGACGGCCTGCGTGGCAAAATTCGTCAGCAGCGCAATTTGCTTTTCAGTGAAGGGGCGTACTTCTAATCGCCATAGGATGATTGCCCCGATCAGCACATCGTCTTTTAGCATCGGCACAGTCACGAGCGACCGTGCATTGCCGAATCTTGCCGCAGCGCCCGGAGCCGATTCAGCCGAGTCGTCGGCGATACTCACCACATCCTTCGTTTTTAGCAGACGATCGAGATTGGTTCCTACCCCCGGACGAAACGGACCACGCTGTTCAATAAATTTAGCGAGCTGCGACGGTAACCCAAAGCCCGCGGTTGGCACAAATCGATCGTTATCGTATCGGTATAGAATGCCAAATTTTGACTCGCAAATCCGAACCGCATTCTCCAGCATTGCCTGAAACACTGGGGCGACATCGCCGGGTGACGAGCTGATGATACTGAGAACCTCGGAAGCGGCGGAGAGCTGTTCTAATGCCTCGTCACGCTCGCGGGTAAGCAGCGAAACCTTCGCTTCTTGGCTGACAGCCGAGGAACTGCGGCGGACTAGGGTCTTGGCCGCGTTTCGGCGTTTTACCGTCTTACGGCGTCGCGTTTTGGGTGGTTCGCCGCCTGCTCTGGAGCGTCGTCTCATCGCCTTCCCCAAGGGTCAGGACGCGGCATCGTATCGGCTCGGACCAATGCTCTGGAAGGGGCTCGGACCGGCTTTGTGCGACCGCTCAGTAAGGCACGCTCAATGTCGCTGAGGGCGCCAAAAACAAGGAGCACGCCATGTCTCGGACGATCGACACTTCAACTTCAGCGGCAAATAAACCTTTCGCAATGCAACAATTGACGGCGGTGAAGTGACGCTGTGGGTCATTTTCGACCAACCCGCCCGGTTTTGCCTGCCGAGTCATGTCCGTTTCGCCCCGAAAGCGACCGAATTGCTGCGGTGCCGCGAAATGACGCGATGGGCCTAGGCTGTGTGAAAACTCCGAAATCTAATTTGCGGATAGAAATTTCGTCTCGACTTCGTCAATCTAAAGAACAACTGCGCTGGCGACCGCTGTCAGGAGTCGATGATAGAGCAAACAATTCTGCGCGTTCCTCGCGCGCGCACGTTTTCACACGGCCTAGGCCAAAAGCAGACATCGCGCCGCTTATTCGATCACCTCGTCGGCGCCGAATCTTGGACCTATTCCAGCCCGGCCTTACGCACGCCCTCTATGTAATGGGCCATTTGCTCAGGCGGATAGGGAACGTATTTTTTTATCCACGCGATCGATACTTCGGGCTGTATTTCCTTCATTCGCGCCAGCGCCGCACGCGCCTCGTCGATCTGGCCCGCCTGCGCCAAGCTCGCGACGTAAATACGATGACCTCCTACAAATTCGTAACGCAGTTGCAATGCTTTTCGCCCGAAACCGACTGCTTCGGCGTAGCGGCCTGCGAGATAATGAGCGACAGCCAGGCCCACATTGAATATCGCATTTTGCGGATCGTGCGGGCTCATGCGCATTGCCTCTTCGATATGAGGAATGGCCTGGTCCGATCGGCCAGCGACTGCGAGCACCCACCCCAGATAGCCATGGGCGGCGGCGAAGTTCGGGTTCAGGTCGATGGCGCGCTGGTATTCTTCCGCCGCTTCTTCGTGGCGACGCATCATGAAGGCCGCAAAGCCAAGTGCAAGATATGCCCACGGGTCGCTATCATCGAGTTTCGCCGCGCGGGCGGCCAGGCTCGCTGCCTGCTTTATTTGCGGCTCTATGAATAGGAGATAACTTGACCAAAGTAACATGAAGGCCAGCATGCTGTGCGCCGGCGCATAGTTGGGGTAGCGCTCAACTGCCCTCTTGAGCATTGCTATCGCCGCGTCGCAATCAGCCTTGGTCACGCGCCAGAACAGGGAGTTGGCTTGGATCAGCATATCCCAGGCACCGAGATCGTCCGGTGAACGGTTTTGCGAACGGATGCCTTCGGCCTCCAGCAGCTTAGGCTCGATTGCAGCAACGACTTTCATGGTGATCTCGTCCTGCAAGGCGAAGACGTCAGTCAGGTCGCCATCATAGCGATCCGCCCAGAGGTGATTGCCGGTTTCGGCGTCGATCAACTGCGCGGTGATGCGCACGCGGTTGCCGCTCTTGCGAACGCTGCCCTCCAGGACGTAACGCACGGAGAGTTCACGAGCGACGCGCTTTACGTCGACCGCCTTGCCCTTGTAGGTGAACGACGAATTGCGCGCGATGACGAAAAACCAGCGCAGCTTCGACAAGCCGGTAAGAATGTCCTCGGAAATACCGTCGGCGAAATATTCCTGCTCCGGGTCGCCGCTCATGTTGGCGAACGGCAATATGGCAATCGAGGGCCGATCGGCAATCGAGCGTTCAATCTTGGCTGCCGCTGCGCCTTTGACCGCGATCGGGGCGACGCTCTCGACGAGGGAGACGTGGAAGACCCCAATCGGCCGCGCAATGTTCTTGACCGTCTGCTCGCCCATATCTTCAAATCCAAAGCTCAGCTTGTCGCGCACCTGGTCGAAGACATTGCGTAAAACAATAATGCCGCCTGGCTCGGCGAGTGCCTCCAGCCGAGCGGCCACGTTCACGCCGTCGCCATAAATATCGTTGTTGTCGCTGATAATATCGCCGACATTAATTCCGACGCGGAACTAGATGCATTTCTCGGCTGGCACGTCGGCGTTGCGTTCGACCATTCCGCGCTGAATATCGACGGCGCAGCGAACGGCGTCGACGACGCTGACGAATTCCACCAGCATGCCGTCTCCGGTCGTCTTGACGATATGGCCGCGGTGCTCGGTGATCTTGGGATCGACCAGTTCCTTGCGATGCGCCTTTAACTGGCGAAGCGTGCCCTCCTCGTCGGTGCCCATCAGACGGCTATAGCCGGCAACATCAGCCGCGAGGATAGCAGCCAGCCGCCGTTCGACGCGCGCCTCGTCCATGAAGGTCGCCCCTTAATCGAGGCGTATGCCGCTTTTGGCGCGAGGCGTTGACATAAATCAAAAACCCCGCGCCCTCGGAGGCGCCTTTTTTCGTCATATACGCAAGCGCGGCACAGTTCCCCGTCGGCATCGAGGTGCCGCCAGAGCTACTCTCAATCGCTGACGAGGTGATCGAGTAGACATTTCGCAATGCGGTAATTGGAGGTGGCAGAGTGACGTTGTGGGTCAAAAGCTGCCGCGCCGAAGTCAAATTGGGACGTCCGCTTCACCCCCAAAAGCAGACATCGCTCGGGGCGCCCCCAGAATGTTCGGTTGTGTCGATGACACCCGACTGATTGCTTCCGATAATGCCCGTT
This sequence comes from uncultured Alphaproteobacteria bacterium, assembly GCA_963823225.1. GTDB lineage: Bacteria > Pseudomonadota > Alphaproteobacteria > Rhizobiales > Xanthobacteraceae > BOG-931. The sequence continues at coordinate 2,455,761 of CAWGKM010000003.1, forward strand.
ATCGGAACCAAAATATCTGACTATCACTCAGAACGATATTCAGCGGATCGACAGGTTGCTGGCCGCCATCTGAGCGCGATCGAACAATAATTATGAGTTATTGGTCGCACGCCCACACGTCGATGTCTGCCTATCGACTTTGAGTGCGTACGCGAGCGATATCGTCAAGCTTGGTGCAGTACAGCTGAATTGAATGATCTTCGATGCCAAGGATCGACCAACTCCTAAACAACTGAACGAGGCCCCGACAACATTGCCAGATTCGTTGGAGCAAGCCCGGTTGAAATCGGAAAGGCGAAGCCTGCACTACGTCCGGCATGTACCGAGGATCTCCGGAGTGGCGATAAATAATGGGAAACGGCACTGTGGGCACTATGTCGGCATAGTTCATCACCCGATAACTCGGAGGCTTCACCCAGAGATCAAAATAGGAATTACCAACCCGCGGCGAGCCGAACGTGTAGCACGCTGCAATTTGATCACTGCCAAAGACCGCTGTTGCAATTTGCGCTAGTGCCCCACCGAGTGAGTGCCCGGTAATGTATATCGGTATAGTGCCACTCGTTGTTTGCTTTACTTCCTCCATCTTTTTTGAAGACTATAGGTGCGGCTTCTCTTTTGAAAATATACGGCAGGATCATCGAGCGCGATGAAGGCTTTGTAGAAGCCTTCGTGCACTAGCAATTTTCGGTCCGTGCCATCGGGATGAATCAGTTGCACCTGAAAGTTTGTGTTCCAATTCTTGATCGACTGTGTCCCTCGGAAGGCCAGCACGACGATATCGTCACCTGCCGCAAGGTATACCCAACCGTCGTCCATTCCGTTGTGGAAAGGCGTCAGCTCGCGAAATCCCAATTGGGACAGTTCGGTCGGCACCTGAAGCGGCGGCGTGGCTTGAATGCGACCGTCGTAGGCAAACGCAGACAAATAAGCCATCAGGGCTGCCGTGCGATCTGAATATGCAGCGCGAAGGGTAGGCAGATCCGAGGGCTGCCACGGCGGCATCGGGTTAGGTGCGCTGTCAGTCATCTCTTTATCCCCGGCGAGCTCACGATGGCGGCGAGTGGCGCATCGATAATTCGGGGTTATGTGACGAAGGCTAAGCGAGCCGACGAAGGCCGGCTCGGAGATTGGAATCAGCGTTCTGGTGCTGGATTATCGGGCGTTCAGAAGTTGGAGTACGCCCGCACGCTCAAGGGTCGTTCGCAGGGCCTCAGCGGATAGGCCCCTCGATGGTCGCATCAATACATCCCGACCTGCCGGAGCCAGCACGACGACCGCTAACAAGCCACTGAATAATGTAATAACTGCGATCCGTCCGACCGTCATCGCCCTCCAGCTGTGAAGTTGTTCCCCATTGGCGGGACGACATAACGAAAGCAAACCGCTATTTGGTCCGCATTAAAAATCCCTTCGAGAGAATTCGATGCCACTTCGGCGGCATGCCGCCCCATTCTTTCGGCACCTCGTAATCCCTGAAGAGCGCCCAACTCTTGCTCCGGTCGAACCGGTGATCCGAATTTTCGAATTCGCGGAAGCGATGACGCATCAGCATCGTCTTTTCTTCCTTTAACTCGTTCACCACAACGGCATAGATGACGACCGTTACGACCCGCTTTGTGTTACGCAAAAATTCAGCGACAGCGGCGTAGATGCCACGCCGCATCGCTTCATCGTCGAGCCAACCTTGCGGCACCTTGACGAACACGGCGCCAGGCCGATCGGGTGGCAGATTATTGGTCCTCGCCTTCCGCAGGGCGTTCAAGATCGTTGCCGCGCGCATCTCCGTGCCCTCCAACCGGCACTTCGCGTCAGCGCAGACCTCACGACCGTTCGCATATCGGATCCCATAATCGTAATCATTGCCGGCAACGCCGCACGGCGTGATGAACTTGAAGTCAATATCGTGGACGTAGAGGAAGCGCCCGAAGTCGAACTCAGCGAATGTTGCTTCGATCGACCCGGTGCGCATCTGCGCCACACGATCGTCGAAACCCTCGACATGTTGGAGGTTAAACAGGTTTTCGGCGAAATCGAGCAACCGCGATGTTTTCAACTCACCTTTCGGCCCGGGCGTGTAGTCAATGCGCACGAAGCCGTTCGGCCGCGAGCCGGCCGCGTCCTGAAAAATATGGTCCAGGTACCACTGGTGGCCGAAGAAATGGCGGACGACACTTACGGCCAGCGTGAACGTTTCGCGCGCTTTGTCGGCGCGAACCTCCGGAGGAAAGCTCCTTCTAGTCTCCTCCAAGTCAGCCAGCGAAATCCGGCGGGGTAATGCGGGGACGTGCGACATGTTACCTATTTGGTAACGGACCCTATCGCCTGCAAATCCACCGAGCACTACTTGCGCGGTGATGTGACGGAGAAGAAACCTCTTTGCGTGTCGCTTCCCTCTTGAGCGTAACCGGCATTGACGAGCTGTTGGCAGACATACTGCACGTCCCAAGGCACGGCACCAAGTGTTCGGGCAATTTCTCGAAAATGGATAGGCTCGCTGGACAGTACTTTCTGAACCTTAACGATGAGCGGCTGCAGCACGCTCTCTGGAATATTTGGCCCATCTTCACTGGATCCATCGAAGAGCCAAATCCGGCCATACCAGATGATGAAATGACTTTTGCATCCGGTATCACGCCAGACTGACGGAAACACCGACAGGCCGTTGGTTGGTTCGTCGTAAAACTCCCAAGCTGGCCCTGATCTCTCATCTAGATTTATCGGAATAATGTCGTTGCAACCGCAGGGGCACTTCATAATCAACCAGCGCGGTGTGTCACGTTGAACCAATACGGCATCCCCTCGCACCCGCAAACGATCATTCGCATCACTGCGAGCATTAACGATCGCCTCTAAATTTAAACGGATGACTGTCATTCTTTTGAATTACCGCCCATCGTTTGAGCAGATACAGTCATGGCCGGCCGAATTCGGCGCTCAGATTTTGCTCTGCGAATAGATAGTCGACCAACGCCGCGTGACGGCATCATCAAGATCCTGCTGCGCCGGATCATGAAATGACTCTTGCAATCAGAATCGCGCCAAACAGACGGATAAATGCTGACCCCCTTTTTTCGTGAAACGAAAATCCGCCACGCTGGTCCTGCACGGCGGTCTAAATTAAGGGGCAACTGTGTGCCACACCCGCACGGGCACGAAAGAATCAGCCAACGCGGACCTTCTCGATCTACAATAACTGCATCGCCCGGCCGCTTTAAATATTCGCCCGCGCTTGCGCGCGAGCTAACGTTTGCTTTGATCGAGATGCGTTTAGCAGCCATTATGCCTTCTTACTTGACCTTCTTTTCGATTGGCTTTTCGATCGTGTCTTCGACCCTCGGCTTTGGGCGTTCAGCGATCTAGATTAAATTTCACGCAAAATGCTTTGGCCAAAGAAAAACGCGATTGCGCGAGAAATCGTCTGTTCCTTCGTGAAGCTACCATGAGTGTTACAGCCCTTCCGAATGAGACAAAGCGCGAGGGTCAATGCGTATTGGCCCCTTCCCTGTTCAGCTGACCAGCTCCGCATACGGATTTGATTGACACAATCGTAGTACCATTCCACGGGACTGCCTCGGGGACATGAAATTTCGGCGCGACGGATAAGGGTATCTAATTGATATAATGGCTTGAGCAGCTTTACGAGATTCCTGGGCTTTATTGCCTTCTTCTTCGCCTTCAAATCATTCACAAAGCCTTCGACCAATATCCCGCCCTCTAATGAGGCCGGATCATAGGTCAGCGGATAATGTTCCTGCATCTTTTCAAAATCGATGATGATGGCATCGCCATGACGAACGAGCACGTTGGTCGCGTGCAGATCGCCATGCGCCGGCGCATATAATGGCGTCGTTTCACTATGCCTTTCAAAAATTTGCTTCAACAGCGGGATTTTGGTCTCGCCGCCGAGCTCCTTGACGATCTTTCGCCGCTTCTCAGGTAGGGCGATCGGCATAGTCGATCCTTCGACCTGCCATTTGTCCGCTAAATGACTGCCCAGCGTGCGCAGAGTGTCAGGGAGCGCCTGCTTGCGCCAACCCGCTAGCGTCCTCTCGAAAAGATTAGAGATTGGATGCCCACAACGCCCATCACGGGCACATGCGACCAGCGACTCGGTGTCTTCAACAAAATCCCCTACGAGGATTCCCTGGGTCGATCCGAGATTGCAGCGCTCTCGACGCAGTCGCGGACCGAGGTGAAATGGCACGTACTCGAGGATATGGCTGCAGTACTTATCGTATTCATCGATTATCTTTTTTCTTGGGCCAATTTTGACAAAATATAGATGCGGGTACGCCCCAACTCGGCCCGCTTCTAAAGATGCGTACGCTTTGCATACCGGCGCTCCCGAGAGCCCCCCGGGGAGAAAAGACACACGAAGCTCGGAGCAATTCCAAAACGCTCGCTGTAGCAATAACACTCGCTCCGCATGACCCTCCGGCGTGGTACGCAAGCGCCTCAAGCTGAAGCTTAGGTCGAAGAAGGTCGATGGCAATCGGATCTACCAGATAACGAGCGCGGACGATGGCGAACCTTCATCTCGCCAATCCAAGCGCCGGGAAGCTTGATTAAATGCCGCGCCCTGAATCCCAATCGACAGCTTGCAGAGACAAAATGCGCGCACGAATCCCCGCCAATGCAGGGCTATTCGCGAAGAACCGGGAAATCTCTGTTTGCACACGAATGCGTGGTGGAGGGAGTGGGATTCGAACCCACGATACGGTTTCCCGTATACACGCTTTCCAAGCGTGCGCCTTCAGCCACTCGGCCACCCCTCCGGATCACGGAACCGAGCGCAATATAACGGCGGGGTTTTGAGTTACAACCGGCGCCGAAAATGCTCCTGAGCGCGGGCCGGACCGAGCCAAAATCGCACAAAATTCGCAGCATGCGGCGGCGGAACATTCCTCCCGCGATGTCGTTATTCTGCCAGTCCTGAACAGGCCACAAGACAAGAGGAGGAAGTCACGGGACGCGGGCTAAGGCTGTGGCTCCTCGGCATTCCGTTGCCGTTCATCCTTTTGATTTTGGGTGCTTGGCGGCCTCCACGGCCGATATTGCCAAGCGGCGTGTAGTGAGAGTGCGGAGGCCCGGCGCGAGCCGGGCCTCTTGCTGAGGCGCTATCCCGGTCGCTTTCGCCGGTGCTCGCATTGCCCTACATTAGCGGCATGAATTCGCCCCAGGACGATTATCTGGTTCGCCCCGATCCGCTCGATCCGCGCCTGACCGAGCGCGTCAAAGGCGTCGACCAAACCGGCGCCGCGATCGAAACATCGGTGACGGTGGAGCGCGCGTTGACCATCTTCCTCAACTCCCAGGAGATCGTCACCGCGATGACCATCAATGACTATCCCGAATATCTGGCGCTCGGCTACTTGCTGAACCAGAACATGCTCAAGCCCGACGACGTGGTCACCGGCGTCGATTACGACGAGGAATTGTCGGTCGTGGTCGTACGCACCAAGCGCAAGACCAACTACGAGAAAAAATTGAAGAAGAAGGTGCAGACGTCCGGTTGCGCGCAGGGCACCGCGTTCGGCGATCTGATGGAAGCGCTGGAGAACGTCACGCTGCCGCCGGCGGAACTGCGCACGTCCTGGCTCTATACGCTCACCCACAAGATCAACACGACGCCGTCGCTTTATCTGGAGGCCGGCGCCATCCATGGCTGCGTGCTCGCGATCGAGGACCGCCCGTTGGTTTATATGGAGGACGTCGGCCGCCACAACGCCGTCGACAAGATCGCCGGCTGGATGTTCAAGCATCGCGTCGGCGCAGCGGATAAGATCTTCTACACCACCGGCCGGCTTACTTCCGAGATGGTGATCAAGACGGTGCGCATGGGCATTCCGATCCTGATCTCGCGCTCCGGCTTCACCGCCTGGGGCGTCGAGCTCGCTCGCAAGGCGAATTTGACGCTAATCGGCCGCGCCCGCGGCAAACGCTTCGTCGCGCTTGCCGGGCAAGACCGCATCGTGTTCGATCAGGACCTCGCCTATGTCGAGGACGAAAGCGCCAAGCACCGGCGCAAGGCCGCGGTGCACGATGAGTAAGTTGAAGCGCGCGTGACTATTCCCCCTACTCTCGGCCTCGTGCTCACCGGCGGCTTGGCGCGCCGCATGGGCGGCGGCGACAAGGCGCGCATTCGCATCGGCGGCGTGACCATTCTGCAACGCGTGCTCGCCCGTTTTAAGCCGCAATGCAGCCGGGTTATCATCAGCGCCAACGGCGATCCGGCGCGTTTCGCCGATACGCGCCTGCCCGTGGTGGCGGACAGCGTGCCGGATTTTGCCGGCCCGCTTGCCGGCATTCTCGCCGGCCTCGACTGGGCGGCGACGCATGCGCCGGAGAACGAATGGTTGGCCAGCGTGCCAAACGATTGTCCGTTCTTGCCGACAGATCTGGTGGCGCGGCTGCATGAGGCGCGGGTCGCGACGGGCGCGCCGCTCGCCTGCGTGCGCTCTGGCGGATGGCAGCACCCGGCCGTCGGGCTGTGGCCGGTAACGCTGCGGGAAGATCTAAGGCACGCGCTGGTCAGCGAGGGCCTGCGCAAGGTGGGGCTTTGGACCGCGCGGCATGGCATCGGTAGCGCCGATTGGCCGGTCGAGCCGTTCGATCCATTCTTCAACGTCAACACGCCGGACGAGGCGGCTCGCGCCGAAGCAATCGCGGCGCAATATCCGGACGCGTGAGTCAGCCGACCAACGACGCGTAGGAGAGAAACCCGACCGTCGAACCCGGCTCGACCGTGGTGACGTCCTCGCCGAGCTCGACCAGGCCGTCGGTTTCCGTGAGCGAGGTGAGAACGCCGGCGCCGTCCTGCTCGTATTTGACCGCCTCGATCGTGCCGTCCGCCGCCGCGCGCAGCGCGACCCGCACGTATTCCCGCCGGCCTTTGCGTTTCTTGTAACTAAACGTCGCGCGTGCCGGCATGGCGACGAGCGGCTCGGGCAGCGCTCCGGAAAGCCGCAACAACAGCGGCCGCACCACGCGCACGAAGGTGACGAAAACCGCCACCGGATTTCCCGGCAGGCCGACGAAGGCCGCGCCGTCGCCGCTGTTGGCGCCCGGCAGCACGCCCATCGCCACCGGCCGGCCGGGTTTTATGGCAACGCGCCAGAACACGATGCGGCCGACGCTTTCGATTGCGCTCTTCACATGGTCGGCTTCGCCGATGGACACGCCGCCCGAGGTCAGCACCAGGTCATGATCGGCGGCGGCCGCCGCAAGCGCGCGCTTTAACTCATTCGGATCGTCGCTGAGAATGCCGAGATCGGTAATGTGGGCGCCGAACCGCGCGATCAGCCCCGCCAGCAGATAACGGTTGGAATCGTAGAGCGCGGCGTGTGGCAGCGCCGAACCCGGCTCGATTATTTCGTCGCCGGTGGAGAACAACGCGACGCGCACGCGCCGCCGCACCTCGAGCTTGGTGAGACCGAGCGCGGCGGCAAGCGCCACGTGCTGCACCGCAAGCCGGCGGCCCGCCGGCAGCGCGATCGCGCCAATCCGCATGTCCTCGCCGGCAAGCCTGCGGTTGGCGCCGCGCTTCAATCCCGGCGGCACGACGACGCAATCGCCTTCGACGCGGCAATCTTCCTGCATGAACACGGTATCCGCGCCTGCCGGCATTGGCGCCCCGGTGAAGATGCGGACCGCCTCGCGGGGTTTGACCGCGTGGCGCGCGGTGTGGCCGGCGGCGACGCGATCGACGATGGCGAGGCGCTTCTCGCCGTTTGCATCGAGGTCGTCGCCGCGCACCGCATAACCGTCGACCGCCGAATTGTCGAACGGCGGGATATTGATGGGCGCGACGATATTTTCGACGAGCACGCGGCCTAAAGCCTCGCGCAGCAACACGGTTTGGCGGCCGTCGACCGGCGCGACACGCTCGGCAATCAGGCGCTCGGCCTCGGCGACCGGAAGCAACGGGCCGTTAAAGGCAAAGCAATCGTCGCGCAGCTGCGCCATTACGCTTCGCCTCGGCTCAATTCGCCTCGTGGTTCGCCGATTTGCTCGCGCGGCAGCGCCTCGGCCTGCAGGACATTGGCGATCGATTCGACGTCGTCGAGCATCAGCACCGGCACCTGCGCCTCCTTGAGCGGCGCATCGGTGGCGATGGCGACGATGCAATCGTCGTCGGGATGCAACAGCGGCTTGCCGACCGCGGCGCGGTAGACTTCAATTTTGGGATGCGAATGCCGCTTAAACCCTTCGACGATGACCAGATCGACGGGGCTCAGCTTCGCCAGCACCTCGCCAAGCGGCGGCTCAGGCTCGGTTCCGAGTTCGTGCACAATCGCCCAGCGCCGGCTCGACACGACGGCGACCTCGCTGGCGCCGGCCCGGCGATGCAGCCAGGAATCCTTGCCCGGCTGGTCGGTATCGAAGCCATGGTGCGCGTGCTTGACCGTCGCGACTTTCAGTCCGCGCCGGACCAGCACCGGGATCACGCTCGTGATCAGCGTCGTCTTGCCGGAGCCGCTCCAGCCCGCGAGACCGATGATGCGCATAGGCTTCATGTATCGTCATTCCCCGGCGGGTTCCATGCCTGGAATCCTCAACCATCGCCGATATGATAAGGACGTTCGGTCCGTTCTGCGACTGGCACGAAATGACGGAAAAAACCATCAATCTGCGCGGCCTCAAATGCCCGCTGCCGGCGCTGCGCACCAAGAAGGCGCTGGCCGGGATGCGGCCGGGCGACGTCCTGACCGTAGAATGCACCGATCCGCTCGCCGGCATCGACATTCCGAATCTGCTCAATCAGACCGGCGACACGCTGGAAGACACCCGGAAGGACAAGAAGCTGCTGACGTTCCGCATCCGCAAGAAATGATGCGAGCGACGCCTCGGGCATGCTTGTTCGTTCTCGCGGCGCCCCTTTGCGCCCGAGTTTTGCAAGCCGCAATGTCAAACAGCGATGAACGAACCGTCATTGCGAGCGAAGCGAAGCAATCCAGTGCAGCGGTAACGGTCTGGATTGCTTCGTCGCTTCGCTCCTCGCAATGACGAAAGATAAGGAAGCGGAACGCCGGCAAACGCAGGTCAGTACCTCCCGCACCAAGCGGGTGCGGGTCGCGCCACGGAAAGGCGGCTTGCGCCGCCCCTCCGCTGTCGGGCGCGCTCGCCTGCCGGCGTTCCACCACGGCTCTCGCCAAAGGGAGTCAGCGTCCCTAAGGCTCAGCTTCAGGCCAGGCTTCCTGGGACGCGGTCTGAACGGGCGTTACCCGCCTTCGCCTGTCCCAGCCCAGGGGTGCACCCCCCGCGCCGGTCGTAATGCCGGCAGGCATGATGCCCAAGCCGCCCGGGAGCGGAGTGCAAAGCCGCCCGCGGGCACCATCCTCGCCCCGATGGCCCGGTGTGCCTCCGGACCACGTCCTTACGGGCGAGATTTGATTCGCACCCAATGTTACCGAAACGGTGACGACTGTCAATGGAAAAGTGACGGCCCTATTCCGTCATCCTGAGGTGGCCGCGTTTGCGGCCCTCGAAGGATGCGGCCCAGGCGCAGCGGCCGTCGCCCTTCGAGGCTCCCCCCGATCAAATCGGGGGTCGCGCCTCAGGGTGACGGACCAAGGTCAATGCCGCTTGAAATATTGCACCGCGCGCCCGTGCTTCTCGGCGGCGGCTTGGCTGGCTTGGCCTACGGCACTTGCCATTGTTGCGAGCCCAAAAAAGGCAAAAAAGAAAGACCGCCTCACGGCGGCCTTTCCGAAATTCAATCCGCTCTACGCGGCGGCAATAGACCAACTGTCCTCGATCATTGAAACTTGATCATATCGGTGCTGGTCAGCGTGACCTTGTAAACGAGCGAGTTTGTCAAAATGTAATCCGTAACCTGGTCCTCATAGGCGTTATTGCCCGCCATTCCGTCTACCGGCACGACCACATTGAAACCGCGCAGCGCTGCCATGACCGACGTGAAGAGGACGCCGTTGTGCGACGCAACACCGACCGGAATGAAGTTTTTGATCCCCTTATCGTTCAGCATCTTTTCCAAGCCGGTATCCTTACCTGCGAGTTCGAACTTGTCGACGAACGCCGTCACAACGGGCTCGTTGCCTTTTGGCGCAAGCTCCGGAATGTAATCGCTAATGACCGGATTGGGGAAGGTCGCCGGCGACGGACTGGGGAACAGGGCGTAGATGATGAAGACGCCTTTAGCCCGGGCCTCATCCAAAAGCTTCTGAACTTTGGGAATCATGGCGACGCAGCGTGGGCGCCTTTGCATGTTGCAAGTCTGCTTGATGATGTCGATGACCATGAGCGCCGTCGTCTTAGGATCAAGCGTGACAGATTTTAGCTCGGGCGGCGGCGGCGCCTTTACGCTTGCCCATTCGTCGATGATGGTCTCGGCAAACGATGGCAGCGCATAACTCAATACTGCCACAAGCGCGGCAAGCGGCAACAGGTGGCGTATCTTGAACATGGTTTCCTCCCGGGCTGTTTGTTGTCCTATGGGAGCAACAATCGCCGAGGCCGTCAAGCGCAATGCCCCTCGGGAAGAGCCGACACGCCGACGCCCCAACATGCCGGTTCTGGGTCAAAGACTGCGCTTATTCGGACGCCATAGCGGCGCGGTGACGATCAATCCAGCTTGATACCCGCGAACTTGATCACCCTGCCCCATTTCTCGGTTTCGTCCGCGATCAGCTTGCCATAGTCGCCGGGGCTCATCGGCGCCGGTATGTTGCCGAGATCGACGAGGCGCCCTCTTACCGCGTCGTTGGCGAGCCCGGCATCGATCGCCCGGTTGAGCGCGCCGACGATCTCGACCGGCGTACCGCCTGTCGCGCCGACGCCCAAGCCTCCGGTGACGTCGTAGCCCGGCACGGAATCGCCAACGGTCGGTATCTCGGGCAGCGAAGCAACGCGCTTTGGCGTCGTCACCGCGAGCGCCCGCAGCTTGCCGGCCTTGATGTAACCCAGCGAGCCGATGATGGGATCGAACATGACCTGAGCCCGGCCTGCGAGCAGATCGGCCAGCGCCTCCGCCTCGCCGTGATAGGGCACGTGGAACAGATCCACGCCGGCCATCATCTTGAACAATTCGCCGGCGATATGGGTCAGATTTCCGGTGCCGTTCGAGGCCATATTGATCTTTCCCGGATTGGCTTTGGCATAGGCGATGAACTCACGCAGCGTCTTGGCAGGGAACGATGGCGTGACGACCATCACGAAAGGCGTGAAACCGATATACGCAACCGGTGCAATATCGCGGACGAAACTGAAATCGAGATTTTGGTGGAGCAATCCGCTGATCATGTTCGGGGTGCCGACCAGAAGCAGCGTATAGCCGTCCGGCGCGGCGCGCACGACGGCCTCGGTCGAAAGATTGGTGCCGCCGCCGGGCTTGTTCTCGACGACGAATTGCTGGCCGAGACGATCCGACAGCCATTGCCCCATCAGGCGACCGACGATGTCGGGCGAGCTGCCGGGGGGATAGCCGATGACGATGCGCACCGGATGATTGGGATAATCCAGCGCCAAGGCGCCGCGCGTTGCCAAGGCGACAGCGGCGGCACCTGCCGTCAGCTGCAGAAATTGACGTCGGGGAAGCATCATTCGATCACCTCGTCGGCAGTGGCGAGCGCGTAGGGCGGATTAGCGTAGCGTAATCCGCCGTTCCATCGCTAGGAGGCGGCGGATTACACCGGAGCTTGTCATCGGGCCGGCTACGCGGGCTTCAATGGTGGACTAGATGGCGCGCCAAGATTCCTCTATTCTGCTCCGTCATGCCACGACCAATATTAACGCGCTTCGGCGTGCGCGGATTTCGCTCCTGTAAGCAGGCTACGTTCAGCCCGACTCCGACCCTTACCGCTTTAATTGGACTGAATGGCTCGGGCAAAACCAATTTCTTGCAAGCGCTAACACTTTTGCGAGCTTCGATGCGCCGACCTGTTAGGAGTCGTGCAGGAGATGCGACGCGGTGTCAAATTGAGGCAGATTTTCGCGTTCATGCTAAAACGATCTACTATCGCGCAACACTTGTGGTCCGCACGAATGAAAAAGGTCGCGATGAGGTTATCGAATTAGACGAGAAGTGGAATTTCAAGGAACTCAATTGGCGACCTGGCTGGATTAGCAGCCCTTGGCTGCCGCTATCGAGTTATCGTCCGGTATATCGAACCTCTTACATTGGCGGGCGGGAGATACTGTATTCTGCCGCGCCCAACATGGGGCCAAATAAGATTTCCGAAAAGGATAGTTTCTACGCTAGAAAGTATCAGAAATTTTCGTGGAGGCATCAATTACTATAGCGCCTCTCAGTTCACAAATCCTGCGAAGAGTCCGACGTCATTTGAGATCGATGATGACGGCGATTTAATTGATACTTCTTTCGAGAGTACACACGCTCAGTTTTTATACGATCTTTTTGATCTCGAACAAAAAAAAGATGGGCAATACGCAAGATTTGGCCTGCACCCGGTTCCGAAGACACCGAGTTAGGTGTTTTTATGGGACCGGAGGTAAGTCATGGAAAGGCGGAAGTTTACACGCGAGTTCAAGCTTGAGGCTGTGCGGCTGATCAACGAGCGGGGCGTGTCGTATGCCCAGGCCTCGCAGGATCTTAGTGTGCATCAGTCACAGTTGCGCAGTTGGGTGAAGGCGCAAGCGGACGATCCGCAGCATGCGTTTCCCGGCCAAGGTCAGATGAAGCCGGAGCAGGCTGAGATCGCGCAGCTCAAGCGCGAGGTGATCAGGCTGAAGGCTGAGCGCGACATCCTAAAAAAAGCCGCGGCCTACTTCGCGAAGGAATCGACGTGAAGTTCGCCTTCATCGCGAAGCACCGGGGGATCTGGCCGGCGGATTGGTTGTGCGGGGCGCTCGGTGTCTCGCGGGGTGGGTTCTATGCCTGGCTGACACGACCGCGCAGTCAGCGCAGCCGGAGCGATGAGGAGTTGGGCGCCAAGGTTCGCGCAAGCTTCCTCGCCAGCGATCGAACCTATGGCGCCAGGCGGGTGTGGCACGACATGCTTGCGGAGGGCGTATCATGTGGCCTGCACCGGATCGAGCGATTGATGCGGCTACAGGCTCTCAAAGCCCGTCCGCGCCGGCGTCGACTGCCGCCCGATCTGGGTGAGCGGCAGGTCGCCGCCGTCGCTCCCAACGTGCTCAACCGCACCTTCGAAGCGCCCGCTCCCAACCGCAAATGGATCGCTGACTTCACTTATGTCTGGACAGCGGAAGGTTGGCTCTATGTGGCTGCGGTGATCGATCTGTTCTCGCGGCGCGCGGTCGGCTGGTCGATGAGTGCTGAGATGACGGCCCAGCTCGTCACCGATGCCCTGGTGATGGCGATCTGGCGACGAGGCAAGCCCGACGCGCTACTGCATCACTCCGATCGCGGTAGCCAATACACCAGCGAGCAGTTCCAGAAGCTGATGACCGACCACGGCGTCGTCTGCTCGATGAGCCGTGCGGGCAACGTCTGGGACAATGCGGCGATGGAGAGCTTCTTCTCCTCGTTGAAGACCGAGCGCACAGCGCGCAAAACCTATCGCACGCGCGACCAAGCCAAGGCTGACGTATTCGACTACATTGAATGCTTCTATAATCCGAAGCGTCGGCATTCGACGATCGGATATCTAAGTCCCGTGGAGTTCGAGATGCAGGCGGGATTCGCTTAGGCGGGTGTCAACCAAACCGGGTGCAGGCCAAGGCCCCTCGAGCATTTCATCGAGTATGAGCTCGGCGCGTAGGGCGGATTAGCGCAGCGTAATCCACCGTTCCGTCGCATGGGAGGCGGCGGATTACGCCTTCCGTTAATCGCTTGCGTATTACGCACTGAAACAACAGCAATGTGTGACTTCAACGTCCCTTCCACCCCACCTTCGCAGGACGGATGATTGTCATCATTGCGGACGTAGCCAGTGAACCGTCATCCCGAGGTGCGAGCGAAGCGAGCCTCGAAGGATGCACGGCCCGGGCCGTCGCCCTTCGAGGCCCGCGCTGCGCGCGGGCACCTCAGGGTGACGGATGTTTTTATTCCGCCGCGACGCGGTGCGCGGCGACGCCTTTGGCCTTGACCACGACCTTGATCGCGTCGTCGACGCGTTCCTTGGCGTAACGGATCGCGGTGGGCAGATCGTCGAGCGCGAACGTGTGGGTGTGGATTTTGCTGGCGTCGAAGCGCTTCTGCGCCATGAAGGCCTCGGCGCGATGGGTCGCGCTACGCCCTTCGCCGCGGATGCCGTAGAGATAAATGTTGTTGCGCACGATGTGGGCGACGTCGACCGGCGTCTCGCCGCGCGTGAATGCGGCGAGGCACACTTTGCCGCCGCGGTTGACCATGCGGATCGCTTCGTTGACCGCGTTCGGCGCGCCCGAGCACTCCAGCACGTAATCGACGCCCTTGCCGCCATTGAGCCGCTTGACCGCCTCGACGGCATCTTCGTTGCCGACGTTAACGACATGATCGGCGCCGAGCTCGCGGCCGATTTTAAGCCGGTTGTCGCGGGTGCCGGTGAGGATCACCGGCTGCGCGCCCATCGCCTTGGCCACCGCGACGCCGAGCAGGCCGATCGGTCCCGGCCCGCTGACGACGACGCTCTCGCCGGCGACCAGCCCGCCCAGCTCGATCAACCCGTACATCGCGGTGCCGGCGGTGACGACCAGCGTCGCCTCCTCGTCCGACATGGCGTCGGGGATGGCGACCAGCGTGTTGACGTTGTTGACCTGGTATTCGCAAAAGCCGCCGTCGGTGGTGAAGCCGTTGGCGCGGTGGCCCTTGTCGAGGTCGCCGTAATTGAGGCCGTAGTTGTGGCACGAGGTGTACATGCCCTCGCGGCAGCGCTTGCACTGACCGCAGCCGGCATGGACCTCGACCGTGACGCGCTGGCCGATGCGGTACTCGTCGACGCCGGGACCGAGCGCCACGACCGTGCCCATATATTCGTGGCCGGGCGTGAAATTCTTGTTGAACGGCAGGCCGCCCTGGATCAGCGCCGGCGGGCCGCGATCGATGATCTCAAGATCGGTGGCGCAGATCGCGACCGCGTCGATGCGGACCAAAACTTCGGCGCGCTTGGGCAGCGCAACCGGCTTCTGCGCGAGCTTAAGCTCGCCGGGATTGCCCAGGACCCAGGCTTTCATGGTGTCCGGGATAGGAAAATCCGGGCTCGTTTTCACTCCGGGACCTGCGTACATCGGCGTTTCCTCTTTGGCCGCTTCTGTTCGGCCGAAATCTTATGCCTGGCCGCGGCTTATAGTCGGTTTCGCCGGCGAACGAAACTGGCTGCCGCGGACAGGAGCCGCTTCCGGCTCATAGCGACATGTTGCCACGAAACGGCTGTCGGTCGCTTTCGGGGCATAGCGGACATGGCCGAACTTGATGCTGGTTCGTGCTGGTCGCGAATGACCCACAACGTCATTTCGCCGCGGTCAATTAACGCATTGCGAAAGGTTCACTCGATCACCTCGTCGGCGCGGGCGAGCAGCGTTGGCGGGATGGTGAGACCGAGTGCCTTGGCGGTCTTGAGATGATTATTAGATCGTATTTGGTCGGCGCCTGGATCGGCAGATCGCTCGGGTCTTTGCCCCGGAGGATGCGATCCGCATAGGACGCGGCGCGGCGGAATTGGTCGGTCTGGTATCGGGTGACGGTTCGGTTATGCTACTCTCGAGTAGTTGCGGCCCACATGGCGAATCCAAGGATGGTTCTAGGAACCCCTTGGAATCACGGCGGGCGCCGTGACGCAACCTTTCAAAAACTGCGCTGACAAGAGCCCAGGGGACTGAACTTGGACATCGACGGTTGGCTCCGCGGGATTGGTCTCGGGCAGTACGTGCAGACGTTTCGCGACAATGCAATCGATGCCGACGTGCTTCGTGATCTCACCGAGGAGCACCTGCGTGAGCTTGGCCTACCGCTTGGGGCACGGCTCAAGCTGTTGAGGGCCGTTGCTGCGCGTAGTCCCGGACAGACGCCCGTTTCTCCGGAGATCACGACTCCCGCCCGACGCACCGACGCCGAGCGCCGCCAAGTGACGGTGATGTTCTCCGACTTGGTCGGTTCAACGGCTCTTTCGGCCCGCATGGACCCCGAGGATTTGCGAGAGATTATCTCGGCCTATCAGAAGAGCGTTGCCGAGACCGTGCGTCGCTTCGACGGGTTCGTCGCCAAATATCTGGGCGACGGCGTTCTCGTCTACTTCGGCTATCCCCAGGCCCACGAGGATGACGCCGAGCGAGCCGTCCGCACAGGGCTCGAGCTGGTCGCTGCAGTAAGTGATCTAAAGACGCACGCGGCGCTGCAGACGCGTGTCGGCATCGCGACTGGCCTCGTGGTTGTCGGTGATCTGATCGGGTCGGGCGCTTCTCAGGAGCAAGCAATCGTTGGCGAGACGCCGAACCTTGCGGCGAGGTTGCAGAGCGTTGCAGAGCCGAACAGCGTCGTGATTGCTGAAAGCACTCGAAAGCTCGTGGGCAACCTGTTCGAGCTTGAGGACCTTGGGGCCAAGGACCTGAAGGGCATCGCGGGGCCTGTGCGAGCCTGGGCGGCTCTGCGACAGGCTTCGGTGGAAGGCCGCTTCGAGGCTTTCCACACGAGCGCATTGACCGATCTTATCGGCAGGGAAGAAGAACTCGACTTGCTGCTGAGACGATGGTCAAAGGCAAAGACCAGGGAAGGCCAAGTCGTGTTGCTCTCAGGGGAGGCGGGCATTGGCAAGTCTAGACTGACGGCGGCGCTGCTGGAACGTCTTGGTGCCGAACCACACACACGCTTGCGCTACTATTGCTCTCCGCAGCACACGGACAGTGCGTTCTATCCCATCACTAGCCAAATGGAACGTGCCGCTGGACTGGCGCACGACGACAGTCGGCAAGCAAAGCTCGACAAGCTCGATGCCGTGCTGGCGCAGAGTTTTACGCCACGTCAGGACGCCGCGCTCTTTGCCGAAATGTTGTCGCTACCCAACGACGGGCGCTACCCAGCCCTCGAACTGGCCCCGCAGCAACGCCGCCAAAAGACGCTGGAGGCGCTTACTGCGCAAGTCGAGGTTTTATCCCGACCCAATCCAGTGCTGATGATTTTCGAGGACGTGCATTGGATCGACCCTACGAGCCTTGAAGTGCTTGGTCGCACAGTGGACCGACTGAGAACGCTTGGCGTATTGCTGATAATCACTTACCGACCGGAGTTCGAGCCGCCGTGGATTGGACGGCCTCATGTAACCGCCCTCACACTCAACCGGCTCGGGGAGGAAGAAATCGCCGTGCTGATTGACGGCGTGTCTGGTAACAAGCCGCTTCCCGCGCATATCAGACGGAACATTCTCGAACGCACAGACGGCATTCCGTTGTTTGTTGAGGAAATGACAAAAGCAGTGTTGGAGGCTGAGAGCGAGGGCACCGCGCGGCAGACCGCTGCCGCAGTTCCGCCCTCTGCTTTAGCGGTGCCAGCAACCCTCCAAGCTTCACTGATGGCGCGCCTCGACCGGCTCGGCCCGGCCAAGCAAGTGGCGCAAATCGGAGCGACGATCGGCCGCGACTTCTCGCATGCCCTGCTGGCTGCGGTGGTGCGCAAGCCGGAGGCGGAGCTAGGATCGGCGCTCAACCGTCTGATTGAGGCCGGTTTGCTATTTCGGCAGGGCGTGCCGCCACATGCGACCTATTTGTTTAAGCACGCCCTTGTGCAGGACGCGGCCAATAGTTCATTGCTGCGCGGCGCGCGGCGAGAGCTGCATGGGCGGATCGCCGAAACGCTGGTTTCAATCTTTCCTGACCAGGCCGCTGTTGCCCCAGAGCTGATAGCGAAGCATTTGGAAGGGGCTGAGAGACCAGTCGAGGCGATCGAACGTTGGCAAGAGGCGGGTGACCGAGCAATGCGTCGCTCGGCAACGACCGAGGCCTTAGCTCATTTCGGACGAGCCCTTCAATTGGTGATCTCCTTGCCCGAAACGCGGTCACCCAGTGAACGAGAGCTGGCCATTCTGTTGCGACTGGGTTTGGCATCGCAAGTGGCAAACGGTCCTGCATCACCGCAGACCGCAGAATATTACGGGCGTGCGGTAGAACTCAGTCGCGCTCTAGCAGTGCCGCGCCAGGAGTTCATGGCTGGCTGGGGGCTCTGGCATTATTTCAGTGTCCAGGGGCTATCAAAAAAAGCGCTCCGGCACGCGGATCGGCTGCTCGACCTCGCACGCAATCTGCACGACGCTGATCTCGAATTGGAAGGTCATCACGCCCATATTCCGGTATTTTGGATGATGGGTGACCTCGAGGCGTTACGCGGTGCAACACTTGAAGTAATGCATAGGTACGACCCGAGCAAACATTCCGAGAGCGCCCACACTTACGTAGGACATGACAGTTTGGTTTGCGCCCGCGCCTTCCATTCCACAGCTCTATGGGCATTGGGCTTTCCTGCCCAAGCGTACGAGGCGGCGCGACGGGCCATCGATGACGCTCGCCACGTCAATCACCCGTTCACGCTAGCTCACGGACTTGTACACACAGCCATTACCTTCCAACTTCGAAGAGACCGCGACGCTTGTTTGGACGCAGCCGAGGAGGCTATCGCAGTCGCCGAAAGGAATGGCTTCCCCTGGCCGCTTGCGTTCGGTCGATTTTGTCAGGGGTGGGTTCGCTGCATAGATGGAAATACTGATACTGGCATGGCCGCGATGCTCGATGCTGCAAAGCATCCAAGCATGGCAAACCGACGCTCATATATTCTCGGCATCATCGCTAGCGTCCAAATAGAGGGAGGGCATCTTGACGCCGCCGTTAGCAGTTTAGAGGGCGCACTGAATACAAGCAGGACTCTCGGAACCACTTTTTATGATGCGGAAATCAGCCGCCTTCAAGGTCGCTGCCTTCTCACGGAAGGCCAAGCAAGGGGTGAGACTGCTGAGCAACACTATAAGCTGGCGCTGGACTTAGCGCGAAAACAAGGGGCGAGGTCGTTTGAGGTGCGGAGCGCCACCGACCTCGCACGCCTCTGGCGCGACCAGGGGAAGGTGCGGGAAGCTCGCGAACTGCTCGCTCCGGTTTACGGCTGGTTTACGGAGGGCTTCGACACGCTCGATCTGAAGGAGGCCACGGCGCTGCTCGATGAACTGCACGCCTGACAACTAATTTCGAAACGGCCTCTTAGTTGGCGGCCTCTTTTTAACAACGTATGGTTCACCCCGTAGCGTCACTTAGTGCGATGCAAGGAAATGACCGCTTCCGGGGGTGAACCGGAAGTCTGAACTCGAGCCCGAAATGACCTGATTGACCCACAACGTCATTTCGCCGCGGTCAATTAACGCATTGCAAAACGTGCCTGTTCGCCCTTGATGAGCTTCGCGTTCTCAGAACGGCTACGTCACGTTCGCTTTCGCCGCTGTTTGCGCATTCTCGGTGGTGGTAATTACCACGTCGAGGCGGCGTATGACGGTCGGGTGGCGCTGCGCAAAATCGAGGAAAATCCTTACGACGTGATGATCTTAGCCCGCATTCCGTCGTTCATTGTATCCGCTCATTCATGTCGATTGGCTTGAGACCGCGCTTCTTTTTCTTGTTCTTGTCAATCGAAAGTGCACCGGGATTAAAATGGGGGCTGTCGTGCGTGACCGCCTGTAGCTCCCGGTGGATGGGGGCATTTCCAAAACGGTTATTAGGATCGACGGGTATCAGCTTTGCTACGGGTCGGCGAGCACGGACACAGCCCGGCGAAACCGCGCTGGTATAGGAACTCACCACCACACTGGCACCAACATATCCCGGAAGGCAGTTGCAGTAGCAATGAGGCGCCCCGGTTGGATCAACTACCATGCTCACAAGCCTCGAGCCCGCTCCACAGCCACACGTAGAAGCGAGCGCATAATGTCCGCTGCTGACTATAATAACCGTAGCAACGAGGCACAGGATTGCCGTCCGGACCATTGTCCCCCCCGCTGAGATCATCGCCCCAAGCACTTTTGTTTACGGCTAGGGCGGCTGTCAAGCGGTCGGGTTGGTCACGTCCAATTCAGCTTGCTGCGTAGACCAATAGCTTAGCATGCCCGCAAAACCATTCTTTGCTTCCACCGATCTAGTACGGATTGAGAAGCACGAATTTGAACCCTTCACCCGGAGCGGACTACCTTGCGCAACCGAATCGCAATTTTTGTGCAGTGCACGAGTCTCTTCCTGGCCCATCGCGTCACTTCGCGGTGGCACAGCAATTCGGTCGCTTTTGGAGCGAAGCGGACATTCAGCAAACCGCGCTTATAGAACCGGACTAATGAGTCCGCGCACTCGATTGAGGCGTCGACCAAGTCACGCCGGCGCGCCGGCGGCGTCGCGGTCGCGGTCGATATAAATATCGCCGTCTTGCAGCAGCACTTTGTAAGTGCGTAGCGCCACTTCGCAGGGCGGCGCCTTCACCGCGCCGGTCGGCACGTGGAAGGCGCCGAAATGCATGCTGCATTCGATCACGTCGCCTTCGAGCATGCCGTCGGCCAGGCTTGCCGCGGCATGGGTGCATTCGTCGTCGGTGACGTAGAACTTGCCGCCGATATTGAAGACCGCAAGCCGCAAATCGCCGACCTCGAAGGCCTGCACCGTCTCCGGCGCGACGTCGGCTTGCGCGCAAACCCGGACGACACTGTCCGCCATGGCTCTCCCCTTTGCGCGCTTGTTATATAGTCATTCCGGGGCTGAGCCACCGGGCCCGGCCCGAAGTCGGGGCAGCCCCATCGCGCTTGCGCGATGGGGACCCCGTGCCGGCCCGATGACAGGCTCCGCGAGGAGCCCGGAATCCATAGTCCCGGTGTTGGTGGTTATGGATTCCGGGCTCGCCGCTAAAGCGGCGCCCCGGAATGACATGAGGGCGGCAGCGCGATGCAGGTTCTGGTGATCGGCGCCGGCGTGATTGGGCTGGCAACCGCGCGCGCCGCGGCGCTCGCCGGCCACGACGTGACCGTAGCTGAGGCGACCGGCGGCATCGGCAACGGCGTGTCCTCGCGCAACAGCGAAGTGGTCCATGCCGGGCTTTATTATCCGACCGATTCGGTGCGCGCGCGCCACTGCGTGCGCGGCCGGCGCATGCTCTACGAATTTTGCGCTTCCCACGGCATCGGCCATCGCAAATGCGGCAAGCTCATCGTGGCGGCCGACGCGGCCGAGCTTGCCAAAGTCGAGTCGATCAAGAAACAGGGCGAGGCGAACGGCGTCGAAGGCCTGGAAATGATCGGCGGCAATGCGGCGCGCGCGCTGGAAGCGGAACTGTCCTGCATCGGCGCGTTGGCCTCGTCGCAATCCGGCATCGTCGACAGCCACGGTTTCATGCGCGCGCTGTGGGGCGAGTTGGAAGATCGCGGCGGCATGATCGCATTCGAAACGCCGGTCGAACGATTGAGCTACCGGGCGCCGCGCTGGCACGTGCAGTTCGGCGGCCGCGAGCCCGGCACGACCGATTTCGACGCGGTGGTGAACTCCGCCGGTCTCGGCGCGCAAGCGCTCGCCCGCCGCATCGACGGTTATCCGTCCGACAAGGTGCCGCGGCTCGTCCTCGCCAAGGGCAATTACTTCAGCTTCGCCGGACGGCCGGTGTTCTCGCGGCTCATCTATCCGACGCCGGTCGACGGCGGGCTCGGCGTGCATGTCACGCTCGATCTCGCCGGCCGCATGCGGTTCGGCCCCGACGTCGAGTGGATCGCCGCGGAGAGCTACAGCATCGATCCGCGGCGCGCCGATGCGTTTTATGCGCGCATCCGCAGCTACTGGCCGGGCCTGCCGGACGGTTCGCTGGTGCCGGATTATTGCGGCATCCGGCCGAAACTCACCGGCCCGGGCGAGCCGGCGGCCGATTTTGTGATTGCAGGCCCGCCCGCGCACGGCATGCCGCGGCTGGTCAATCTGTTCGGCATCGAATCGCCCGGACTGACGGCGTCGCTGTCGATCGCCGACGAGGTCGTGAAATATTTGGCCTGACCAGTCGTGAACTCATAAAAGCGTCCAGGCGGTCGGCTTGCGATGTCCGCTATGCCCCGAAAGCGACCGGCGACCGTTTCAAGGCCACATGTCGCGACGGGCCATTAGCGCTCGAAAATCTAGCGGATTTTGACGCAAATCAAGGGAGGGAGACTGAAGTGGCCATATGAGAGCGCTGTCTCAGAGCAGCGCCTTTAGGAGGCTGAACGTAGGGGGAAACCTCATGAATAATAAAGCGAGCGCTCAACAATCCGGCACAGCAGCGGAAGCGAAAGCGATGCTCGCCAGTGCCGTCGACTTGCTCAAGACCAACGAGACTGCCGCACTCGCCGCATTCAATGACAAGAGCAACAGACAATTTCACGACCGCGACCTGTACCCCTTCTGCTTTAGTACGAAGGACGGCAAATATCTGGCTCACCCGAATCCCGCCCTGATGGGCACCGATATTCGCGCCGTGAAGTTCAAGGACGATCCGCTCGGGCAACGGATCTTCGATGCTGTCACTCACGCGCCGCCAGAAACTGTCTCGACATTGGACCATTTCTTCCCGAAGCCGGGAACGACCGAATTCGTTCCGAAGCAATCCTTCGTGACGCGCGTCGGCGACGTGGGCTGCGGCGTGGGCTACTACAAATAGCCGCTTCGGCACAGAGTGGATTCTGCCTCCGAACGTGTTTCCGTGGGGCCGGTCCACGTCACTATTCATCAATTACGAGCAAACATGGTGGGAAAAGGCGTCTCTCAACACGCCCGCCGCATCGCCGTTGTCCAATTACACCTGGCTACGCCAGAGCAATGCGGTGATGGCGGGCTTCCATATCTATTTTGGCGCGCCCGTCGCCACAGTCACGCCCAGCGGTCCGATGGTCGTGAAGGCGCTGCCGTCGAAGTGATAAATCTTACCCGTCTGCAACTTCTGCTGTGGGTCATTCGCGACTTGATCGAGCCAACAGCAAGTCGGGCGAGTGCCGGTATGCACCGAAAGCGGAAGTAAGTTTGCTGCCCCACTAGCGGGCGATCTGACCGCGCATATTGGCGCCGAGGTTTACCGGCGGCGCGGCCTGCGGCGGCGCGATCGTCCCCGGATCGTCGGGTTGTTCGCTGCGCCGGGTGGACGCAACGCGCGGCGCGACCGAGTTCAGCTCGGGGGCGACGCTCGAAGCGCTGACCGGCGTGAAGGCGTCGGCTTTGCCGCTCTTGCCGTTATAGGCCATGAGGCCTTGCTTGGTCGCAACGATGTCGCCCGGCCGCAACGTCGGATCGCGCGACAATTCGAACCGCGCCAGGCCGAAGGCGTCCTTGCCGTTGCAGGTGCAATTGGCGACGAGCTGTTTGCGGTAGATGAACGCGGTGCCGAGGTCGGCATAGCGCATGCCGTCCTTGGCGACGGCGGCGCCGATTTCGCTGCCGAAGAAAACCTTGGTCTTTGCGGCCGGGCACATGGCGCGACAGGTCTCGACCGGCGTCGCATTGGCCAGGTGTTCGAGCGGAAAATGCTGGCCGTCGCACAGCCGCACGCAATAGGCGACGACGCGGCCAGTCGAGCCGCCGCTCTGGCGCACGCTCTCGGGAGCCAACGGCGCCGGCGCCACCGGCCCAACGGGCGGCGGCTCGGCATAGTATTCCGGCGACTGCGGCGGCGGTTGCTGGTCGTGCTGGTCTCCAAACAGAAAATCAAACAGGCCGCCGGCCTGCGCCGCACCGGGTGCCAGCGCCGCGGCCAGCGCGCCGGCGAGCACGGCCGCGTGCCATTTCCCGTGCTTGCTGCGACGCCGATGCACCACTGCGATACCTCTTTGGCCAAGTCTCTGTTCGGACGTCTCTGTTCGGACGCCTAACCCGGCACGACAACTCCGCGGCGACGAGATCGGTTCCCGCCGCTTTCGGTCGCGAGCATGGCGGAAAAGGTTCACCATCATGTGGCCGAACGCCCCGGCGCCGGGCGATTTGCCGGTATGGCAAAGAAATTGTGAAGGCGCTCAAAAGTACCGCAGCCAGACGTAAAGCTGGCAGATCAGGATCGACACGATCATCATCGGCAAAGCGTGCAGCGTGTATTTGACGAAGCCGAAGCCGATGCCGTTGCGCTCGGCGACGCCGGCGACGGTGAGGTTCGCGGTCGCGCCGATCAGCGTACCGTTGCCGCCCAGACAGGCGCCAAGCGACAGGCACCACCATAACGGCACGATATGATCGGGTCCGCCATAGGCCGGTGCCCTGCTCTTGATCAGCGGGATCATGACGGCGACGAAGGGGATATTGTCGATGATCGCGGCGAGGAACGCCGACATC
Organism: uncultured Alphaproteobacteria bacterium; assembly: GCA_963823225.1. Classification (GTDB taxonomy): domain Bacteria; phylum Pseudomonadota; class Alphaproteobacteria; order Rhizobiales; family Xanthobacteraceae; genus BOG-931. The sequence continues at coordinate 2,479,965 of CAWGKM010000003.1, forward strand.
CACAAAATGGCGACGCCGGCGAGCGCGACGTTGCCGCCGGTCGCGGCGACGAGCTTGCCGCCGAGAAGCTCGAGCAATCCGCTGACCTCGACCGCATGCACCACGATGAACAGCCCGACGAAAAAGAAAATGGTGATCCATTCGACCTCGGTGAGCGTCCTGGTCACGTTGTCGGTCTGTTTTTCGCGGCGGTGTTCCCAATTGTCGAGCAGCATCAGCACGGCGGCGCCGCCCATCGAAATGGTCGCCGGCTCGAGATGCAGCCGGTCCTCGAATATCAAGGCGACGATCACCACCGCCAGCACCGCGATCGATTGAACGAGCAGCGGCAGGTCGGCGATCGCGGCGCGCGCATCCATGGTCATGACGCGCAGCCGGTTCTCGATCGTGGCATGCGTCGCGCGTCCCCAAACCAGATGCAGCATCAGCGCCTGCACCGCTTGGATCACGATGACGATCGGCGCGAGATGAATGAGAAAGGCGTTGAAATCGAGGCCGGCGAGCGAGCCGATCATGATATTGGGCGGATCGCCGATCAACGTAGCCGTGCCGCCGATATTGGCGGCGATCACCTCGGCAAACAGGAACGGAAAGGGCGGAATTTGCATTTCGCGGGTGATGGCAAGCGTCACCGGCGCGATCAGGAGCACGGTGGAGACGTTGTTGAGCAGCGCGGAAACGACGAACGTCACCAGCTGAACGAGGAGCAGAAGCGCCGCCGGATGCGCGCGTGCCGCTTCACCGAGAGGATGGCGGCATATTGAAACACCCCCGAGCGCTGCGCGATCGAGGTGATGATCATCAGTCCGGCCAGCGTGCCGATGGTGTTCCAGTCGATGCCGTTGAGCGCTTCGGCCTGATCGAGCGCGCCGGAGAGCACCACGATCCCGGCGGCGACGAGCGCAATGATGGCGCGGTTCACCCGGTCCCAGACGATGATCGCATAGGCGACGCACATCACGGCGCTCGAAAACCACATTGGGTCGAGGCCGAAAATAATGTGCGGTGTGAAATGCTCGGTCACGGCGGGGTCTCGGCTAATTCATTCGGGTAACGGGAGCGGCCAAAGAACGCAATAGTAATCGGCTTCGCTGTTACCCCCTCTTCCCGCAGTAAAGGCAAACGACTTTGCCGCGACCGCGGAGCGTTGCATTATGCCCGATCGATCAAGCGGCGGCGGGCGTGCCGACGCCGGAGAGGAATTCAATCATGGCCATTCATCGCTTTCTCAATCCTTCGACCATCCCCGCCCCGCGCGGCTACACGCATGTGGTGGAGACCAAAGGTCCGAGCCGCACCATCTATCTGTCCGGGCAGCTCGGCATGACCGCGGACGGAAAATTCGCCGGCGCCCCGGGCGACTTTCGCGCCCAGGCGGTGCAGTGCTTCGAGAACATCAAATCGGCGCTGGCCGCGGTCGGCGCGACCTTCGAACACGTGGTGAAGGTCAACAACTACCTGGTCGACATGGCGCATCTGCCGATCTACTTCGAGGTCCGCGACCGCTATGTCGACACCAAGGCGCCGCCGGCGAGTACGACGATTCAGATCTCGCGGCTGGCGCGCGACGGCGCGCTGTACGAGATCGAGGCCATCGCCGTGGTGCCGGAAAAGTAAGACGAGCCGTGCGATCGCTCCGATAAACGTGCCGCGCTTGTGAATAAGCGCGACGCCACCGTTGCCGCCGAGGCCGGAATCGGGCAGTCCGGCGGCATGATTGCCGGCTACTTTCCCCAGCCGGAAGCGCAGCCGCCGCTATGCGCGCCGCTGGAGCCGTACGACGGCCCGCGGCTCGATCTGCGCGATGTGACGCTCGTCATCATCGAGCCGCTGTTGCACGATCTTGCCCGCGCGGCGGCGCTCGACACGCTGCGACACGCCGATTACGGCGAAGTGCTGGTGTTCAGCGACCGCCGCATCGAGATTCCCGGCGCGGCGTGGCGCGCCGCCGCGCGCGGTCCCGACCAGGATTCGATAATCGAGTTGTTCGCTTACGGCGACTGGCTCGGCGGCGTCGCCACCAAATTCGTGCAGCTGCTGCATTGGGATTCCTGGATCGTCGACCCGGCGAGATGGACGCCGGCGTTTCTCGACTACGATTTCATCGGCGCACCATGGTGGTACAGCGACGGCTTGAACGTCGGCTGCGGCGCGTTCGCGCTGCGCAGCGTCGCGCTGATGCGCCACCTGGCGCAACACCGCGACAAGTACCCGCTACTGGCGGGACGCGAAGACGACCTGTTAGGCCGTCACTACCGCACCGCGCTGGAAAAGGAAGGTTTCACCTGGGCCCCAGAAAATCTTGCGTTGCAATTCTGTTTTGAATGCGCGCGGCCGTGCCTCGGTCCCAGCCGCCATTTCGGTTTTCACGAATTCCGCAACTGGCCGCTGGTGCTCGATCGCGAGCGCTTGATCGACCGGGTCAAAATGGCCATGCGCCACGACTATATTCGCCGCTCCGGCAAGCTCGATCAGCTCTGGCACTGCGCGCCATGGCTGCGCAAGCCCGTCGGCGGCTGATCGGCGATTCACAAGCTGCGAGCGTAGTCGTCCAACGCGGTCCGAACGCGGGCGATCACACCATCCCACGCGCGTGTCGCATCTTGCCGAAACAGCCGGGCGGCCGGATACCAGGGACTGTCGTCGCGCTCGCGCAGCCATCGCCAACAAGTGTTGTATCGATTGAGCAGCCAAAACGGCTTGCCTAGCGCGCCGGCAAGGTGCGCCACCGACGTATCGACGGAAATGACCAGGTCCAAATTCTCGATCAGCGCGGCGGTGTCCGAAAAATCGTTTAAATCGTCGGTCCAGTCGATCACCGCTTGACGAAAGTCACTCTCGCGCAGCTGCCGCACCGCATCCTCGCCCTTTTGCAGACTATAGAATTCGCAACTTGCGACCTGGAAAAGCGGGGCGAGCCGAGCGAACTCCATGCTGCGCTGGGCGTCGATCCGGTTGGCGTTCGGCAATTCCTTCCTGGGATTTCCGGCCCATACCAGACCGATTCGGGGCCGTCGACGATCGCCCAGGCGATCGCGCCACGCGCGTGTCTTGCCTTGCGGCGCCGCAAGATAGGGCGTCGCCGACGGTATGGTCTCGAGCCGCGTCGAAAACGCCAGCGGCAGGCTGAGCAACGGACAATGCAGATCGAAATCGGGCAGCGGATCGCCCATGGCGACGATCCGCGGCGCGCCGGCAAGAGTGCTCATCAGCGCGTGCAGCGGGCTTTGCACTTCCAAGACAACCTGCGCGCCGCGCGCCGCCACCAGCGGCACATAGCGGCAGAACTGGATGGTGTCGCCGAGGCCTTGCTCGGCATGCAAAAGAATGGTCTTGCCGGCGATCTCATCCGATCCGAGCCACAACGGTTGCGGGAAACTGCGCTTGGCGTTTCTGATCTGCTCGGTTTCCCATCGCCATTCGTTCTTTTCCCAGCCGCGAGCGAAGTCGCCCAACAGCAACCGGCACAGCGCCTCATTGTAGTGCGCGTCGGCAAAGTCCGGGCGCAGCTCGAGCGCGCCCGCGAAGCTCGCCAGCGCCTCATCGAACCGGTCCAGCTCTTTGAGCGCATTGCCGCGATTGGAATACGCCTCGGCCAAGTTTTGCTGCAGCATGAGCGCGCGGTCGTAGCTCGCCAGCGCCTCGTCATAGCGCTTGAGATCCGAAAGCACGCTGCCGCGATTGCAATGCGCCTCGGCAAAGTCGCGCCGCAGCGCCAGCGCGCGGTCATAGCTCGCCAGCGCCTCCGCAAATCGATTGAGCTCGCGCAGCGCGTTGCCGCGGTTGGAATGCGCCTCGGCATAGTCCGGCCGCAACGCCAGCGCGCGGTCGTGGCTTGCCAGCGCTTCCTCGAGCCGCTTGAGCGCTTGCAGCGCGTTGCCCCGATTCGAATGCGCCTCGGCGTAGTCCGGCCGCAGCGCGAGCGCGCGGTCGCAGCTCGCCAGCGCCTCCGCGAACCGCTGGAGCTTATGCAGGACGTCGCCGCGATTGGAGTGCGCCTCGGCAAAATCCGGCCGCAGCTTGAGCGCGCGGTCATAGCTCGCCAGTGCGTCGGCGAAGCGCTTCAGCTCTTTGAACGCGTTGCCCCGGTTCGAGTGCGCATCGGCGAAGTCACGCTGCACCGCGATGGCTCGCTCATAGCTCGCCAGCGCGTCGGCGAACCGCTTGAGCTGGATGAGCGCGTTGCCGCGATTGTTCAGGGCGGCGGCATTATTGGGGTTTCTTTTCAGCGCGGAATCGATTTGGCGGACGGCCTGCGCATAATTACCGCGCTGATAGAAAATGACGCCGATGAGATGCAGGCTGTCGAAATGATCGGGCCGCGTTGCCAGAATTCGCGTGTAAATCCGTTCCGCATCCGCCAATCGGCCGGCTTGGTGCAGCTTCAGGCCTTCGGCAAACGACGCTGCGATCGTTGACGGCTCCGGCGGCCGCGGCCGCCCGAGCCCGGTCGGCACCGGCCCAAAGCGAATGTTCGGCCTCTTGTTCATGATCGCCTATCGCGCCGGAATCATGCCGTGCGGTTTTACTTGCGAATCGCCGATTTGGCAGCGTCCGCCGGTCAGGCGACCTCGGCCATAGCGGTCGTCGAAACGGAAGTAGTTGCGTTTAAAAGTTGATCGGCGCGGTTTTGGAATTGGGCGAGGAACGCTGGCAGGGTGCGAAAGGCGAGGTGCGCGACGTCGCTGAAGGACAATGTCTTGTAGCCGTGCCGACCCCATGCCGCCGCGAGCGCTTGCCTGGTAAAAATGGAGACGTGGCCGTTGCGCGGTCCGACATACCACCAGGCGAGACCGTGCTTGTCGAAATCCGCCGGCTGCGCGAGCGTCGAATAAAAGATCAATCCGGGTTCCGCGACGTATTCGAGGATCAGGGCGATCCCGCCGGCGGGATCGGGCAGATGCTCGAGCGTCTCGAAGCATGTCACCAGATCGAATTTTCCCTCCGGACGGCGCGCATGCTTCGGCACCATCGGATCGTATGTCACCGCCACCGGGAAGCCATTGGCGCGAAGCGCGGCGCAAAACACGTCGTCGCCGCCGCCGAAATCGAGAACCCTCATTTCCGTCTTGTGCGCGGCCCACAGCCGCGTCACGAGATCGGCATTTGAGCGCGGCCGGACGGTGCGATAATCCGGATCGACGACCTGGTAGCCATCATTGTAGATGTGCTCTTTAAACTCGTCGTCGCTCCAATCGTCGAACGCATCGGTGAACAAAAAACCGCAGCTTGCGCAGCGGCGGTAATAGATCGGCACCCCTGAAAGCGGCAGTCGAAAGCCGCGCGCCTCCTCGCACGATTTGTGGAAATCGACAACGCCGTAGAGCGCGGCGGGGCCACCGCAGATCTTGCAGGGCAGAGGTGCCACAGACACCGGCTTGAGGGCAGACTGGACTGCCGACCTGGCAAAACGCGGGAACTCATCGGCCGCATCGCACCTTAAGGCGCGTTTGGGCGCGTTCAGCTCCGCACTCGGCATCACGATCCCACTTTGATTCGATCTTCCATCCCGCTTGTTCATTAGGAATCTATTTACGCTAATTTTTCATTAAAGCACCGTCGCCGACGGGCGGACAAAACGGCGCCTCTCGGCTCTTCGCGTCAGTTAGCACAGTACAGCGAAATGTCCGGTTTTGCGGCGCAAAGCTGTAACCCGCTCACGGCGCCAATCGACGAACAGACGCACGCGTAATTATACCGTCAGTGCGCGGCGTCCCAATTGTCGGCGGCGTGGGCCTCGACCTGCAGCGGCACCGACAGCGACACCGCCGGCATCGGCGCGTCGACCATCACCGCGGTGACCACCGGCAGCGTCTTTTCGACTTCGGCGTCGGGCACTTCGAAGACCAGCTCGTCGTGCACCTGCAGCAGCATTTGCGCCGACAGTTTTTTCTTCGCCAGCGCCGCGTCCATGCGGATCATGGCGCGGCGGATGATGTCGGCGGCGGTGCCTTGCAGCCGCGCATTGACCGCGGCGCGCTCGTTGAACGCGCGGATCGAGGCATTCGACGCGCCGATGTCCGGATAGTGGCACTTGCGGCCGAACAGCGTCGTCACGTAGCCGTTCTTCCGCGCGAACGTCTTGGTCTCCTCGATGTAATCGCGGATGCCGGGAAAGCGCTCGAAATATTTCTTGATATAGGCGCCGGCTTCCTCGCGCTCGATGCCGAGCTGGTTGGCAAGCCCGAAGGCGGAAATGCCGTAGATGATGCCGAAATTGATCGCCTTCGCCCGCCGGCGCACCTCGCCCGGCATGTTCTTCACCGGCACGCCGAACATTTCCGACGCGGTCATGGCGTGGATGTCGAGCCCGTCGCGGAACGCCTTGCGCAACTGCTCGATGCTCGGCGATCTCGGCGAAAAGCCGCAGCTCGATCTGCGAATAATCGGCGGAGACGAGCTTGTGGCCGGCGTCGGCGATGAAGGCGCGGCGGATTTTGCGGCCGTCCTCGGTGCGGATCGGAATGTTCTGCAAATTCGGCTCCGACGACGACAGCCGCCCGGTCGTGGTCGAGGCGAGCGCGTAGCTCGTGTGCACGCGATGCGTCGTCGGATTGACGAAGCCCGGCAGCGCGTCGGTATAGGTCGATTTCAGTTTCGACACCTGGCGCCAGTCGAGGATTTTTTGCGGCAGCTTGTGGCCCTGCTCGGCCAGCTCTTCGAGCAGCCGCGCGCCGGTCGCCCATTGCCCGGTCTTGGTCTTGGTGCCGCCCTCAAGGCCGAGCTTGCCGAACAGAATGTCGCCGATCTGCTTCGGCGAGCCGACATTGACCGGCTCGCCGGCAAGCTTGTTGATCTCGGCTTCGAGGCCGGCGGCTTCCTGCGCGAATTCGCCGGACAGCCGCGACAGCACCTGGCGGTCGATCGAAATGCCGCGCCGCTCCATATCGGCGAGCACGCGCAACAGCGGCCGCTCCAGCGTCTCGTAGACGTTGAGCACGTGCTCGGCCGGCAAGCCGCGGCTTGAGCACCTGCCACAGCCGCAGCGTCACGTCGGCGTCCTCGGCGGCGTATTCGGTCGCCTTGGCGATATCGACGTTGTCGAATGTCAGCTTGCTCTTGCCGACCTTGGTCACCTCGTTGAAATCGATGGTCTGGTGATCGAAGTAGCGCCGCGCCAACGGATCGAGGCCGTGATCGGAGCGGCCGGCATCGACGCACGTAGGACATCAGCATGGTGTCGTCGTAAGACGCGATCTCGATGCCGCGCACGGCGAAAATCTGCCAGTCGAATTTCAGGTTCTGGCCGATCTTGAGCACGCCGGGGTCTTCCAGGAGCGGCTTGACGGCGTCGAGCGCGGCGCGCTTCGGCAATCTGATCGGGCGCGATCTCGCCCTGGAACAACCCGCCATTGCCGTCGCCGCCCTGGCGGTGCGACAGCGGCACGTAGCAGGCCTCGTTCGGCGCCAGCGCCAGCGAAAAGCCGCACAGCTCGGCCTGCATCGGATCGAGGCTCGATGGTCTCGGTATCGATGGCGACGAAGCCGAGATCGCGCGCGCGCTCGATCCAGGCATTGAGCCGCGTCGAGCGTCGCGCACGGTTTCGTATTTCGAGCGGTCGAATTTTTGGCTGATGCGCGATGTCGAGCCGCGCCGCGGCAAGCGCTTGCGGGGTGAGACTACCTGGCACGGCGGCCTGTCTCCCTCCCCCGCTTGCGGGGGAGGGCGGGGCGGGGGCCGGCTTGCTCGGCGCAGCCGACCTACCCCCTCCGGACGCGTGGAGCCTGTCATCGGGCGGCGCTTCGCGCCGACCCGTTGGCGCGTCGTCCTCCCCCGCAAGCGGGGGAGGAGAAGATGCGCCCTTCACCGCCAGCTTCGCGTCCGGCTCGATCGTCGCCGGCATCGATTGAGGCGAATTCGGCGACGCGCCGGGTCAGCGAATGAGAACTCCATCGCCTTGAGGAACGCGATGAGCCGCTTGTGGTCGGGCTCGTGCACGGCGAGATCGCCGATCGGCACGTCAAGCTTGACATGATCGTCGAGCGTGACGAGCTTCTTCGACAGCCGCGCGGCTTGCGCATTTTCGATCAGCGACTGGCGGCGCTTGTCCTGCTTGATCTCGCCCGCGCGCTTGAGCAGCGTTTCGAGGTCGCCATATTCGCCGATCAGCTGCGCCGCCGTTTTCACGCCGATGCCCGGCACGCCCGGCACATTGTCGGTCGAATCGCCGATCAGCGCCTGCACCTCGATGACCTTTTCCGGCGGCACGCCGAATTTCTCGATCACCTCGGCGCGGCCGATCTTCTTGATCCTTCATGGTGTCGAACATGACGACGCCGTCGTTGACGAGCTGCATCAAGTCCTTGTCCGAGGAGACGATGGTGGCGGTGGCGCCGGCCTCGCAGGCCTGCCGCACATAGGTCGCGATCAGGTCGTCGGCCTCAAAACCCTTCTGTTCCAGGCACGGCAGGTCGAAAGCGTGCACCGCCTCGCGGATCAGCGGAAATTGCGGCCGCAGGTCGTCGGGCGGCTCCGGCCGGTGCGCCTTGTAGTCGGGATACATGTCGGTGCGGAAGGTGTGCTCGGAGAGGTCGAACACCACCGCGAGATGCGTGGGCTTGTCCTCCGCCTTCATGTCGCGCAAAAGCTTCCACAGCATGTTGCAGAAGCCGAACACGGCATTGAGCTGCAAGCCGTCCGACTTGCGGTTGATCGGCGGCAGCGCGTGATAGGCGCGGAAAATGTAGCCGGAGCCGTCGACCAGAAAGACGTGATCGCCCTTCTTCAACGGTTTTCCCAGGCTTTGCGGTTTTTGCGCCGAAGGCGCGCTCTGCGATTTTTTGTGCGGCGGGCATGATGACCGATAATATAAGGAATTGCCGTCATTCCGGAAGTCGCGTAGCGACTGTCCGGAATCCATAGCCACAGCCTGTGCAGAACTGGCGCTGAAGGCCGGCCTAAATGGTAGTGATTATGGATTCCGGGTTCGCGCTTTCGCGCGCCCCGGAATGACGCTCAGAGTGACACTGTGGACTTTTCCCCGCTTCCCATCGACGCCGCGCTGCCGGACTTGACCGCGGCGCTGCGCGCCAACGACGCCGCCGTGCTGGTGGCGCCGCCGGGCGCCGGCAAGACCACGCGCGTGCCGCTCATCCTCGCCGGCGAAGAATGGGCTAAGGACCGCCGCATCCTGGTGCTCGAACCGCGCCGGCTCGCCGCGCGCGCCGCCGCCGCGCGCATGGCGGCGACGCTCAACGAGCGCGTCGGCGAGACCGTGGGCTTGCGGGTGCGCTTCGGCTCGAAGGTGTCGCGAAAAACCCGCATCGAAATCGTCACCGAAGGAATTTTCACCCGGCTCATCCTCGACGATCCGATGCTCGAAGGCGTCGCCGCGGTGCTGTTCGACGAGTTCCACGAGCGCTCGCTCGACGCCGATCTCGGCCTGGCGCTGGCGCGCGACGCGCAGCAGGGTTTGCGCGAGGACCTAAAACTCCTCGTCATGTCGGCGACCATCGACGGCGCGCGCATTGCCGGACTATTGGGCGACGCGCCGGTGATCGCGAGCGAAGGCCGCGCGTTTCCGGTCGAGACGCGCTATGTCGGCCGCGACACCCGCGCCATCGAGCCGCAAATCGCCGACTCATCGTCCGCGCGATGCGCGCCGATCGCGGCTCGCTGCTGGCGTTTCTGCCCGGCGCCGCCGAAATCCGCCGCACCCAGACGCTGCTGCGAAAACCGCACCGATGCCGTCGACCGACGTCGTTTCGCTCTACGGCGCGCTGGCCGGCGACGAGCAGCTGCGCGCCATCGCGCCGGCGCCGCCCGGCCGGCGCAAAATCGTGCTGGCGACTTCGATCGCGGAAACCTCGATCACCATCGAGGGCGTGCGCATCGTCGTCGATTGCGGGCTCGCGCGGGTGCCGCGCTACGAGCCCGACGTCGGCGTGACGCGGCTCGAAACCGTTCGGGTGTCGCGCGCGGCGCGCCGATCAGCGCCGCGGCCGCGCCGGCCGCACCGAGCCGGGCGTCTGCTACCGGCTGTGGGACGAGCCGCAGACCGCCGCGCTCGAACCCTTCGCCCGGCCGGAAATCCTTGCCGCCGACCTGTCGTCTTTCGCACTCGACCTCGCGGCCTGGGGCAGCGGTCCGGAAAAGCTCGCGTTTCTCGATCCGCCGCCGCGGCCGGCGCTGACCGAGGCCAAAGCGCTGCTCGCCGAACTCGGCGCCATCGACGGCGACGGCCGCATCACCGACGAAGGCCGGCAGCTGCGGCGGCTGCCGCTGCCGCCGCGGCTCGCGCGCATGGTGGTCGATGCCGCAAGCGATGGCGCGGCAATCTTCGCTGCCGAGATTGCCGCGATAATTACCGAGCGCGGCCTCGGCGGCGACGACGTCGATCTGCGCGGGCGCCTCAATGGGCTGCGCCGCGATCGCACCCCGCGCGGCCGCGATGCGCGCGCCATGGCGCAGCGCTGGGCGGAGATTGCGACTGTTCCCTCCCCCACCCGGGCCGCGCTCACAGCGACCTCCCCCTCAAGGGGGGAGGTGAATTTTCCGTCGGCGCGCTCGTCGCGCTGGCTTTTCCCGAGCGCATCGCCAAAAACCGCGGCGGCGCTTCCGGCGCGTTTCTGTTGGCGAACGGGCGCGGCGCCAATATCGATGCCGCCTCCGCGCTGGCGCGCGAACCGTTTCTTGCCGTGGCCGAGCTGACCGGCAGCGCCGCGCAGGCGCGCATCCTCTCGGCGGCGCCGATCGCAGCTGGCCGAGATCGAGGCGCGATTTGCCGATCGCATCGCCGCACGCGAGGAGATCGCGTTCGATGCCGCGAGCATGAGCTTGCGCGGGCGCAACAGCCGCCGTCTCGGCGCGATTTCGCTTTCCGACCAGCCGATGCCGATCGCGCCGAGCGAAGCGACCGCTAAGCTCTTCGCCGAGTATATCGCAAACATCGGCATCGGCCGGCTGCCGTGGACCAAAGCGCTCAAGCAATGGCGCGACCGCGTCATGTTCCTGCGCGCGAGCGAAGGTGACGAATGGCCCGATCTTTCCGACGCGGCGCTGGCGCAAAATGCCGGCGAATGGTTGGCGCCGGCGCTCGTCGGCAAGACGGCGCTCGGCGAATTAACGGCGGATGATTTCGCGGCCGCCTTGCACAGTCTATTGCCGTGGCCGCTTCGCCGCCGGCTCGATACCGAGGCGCCGACGCATTTTGAAGCGCCGACCGGCTCGCGCGTGCCGATCGATTACGCCGCCGAGGGCGGGCCGAAAATCGCGATCCGGGTCCAGGAACTGTTCGGGCTCAATCGCCATCCGGCGATCGCCGGCGGAAAAATCCCGCTGGTCATCGAGCTTTTGTCGCCCGCGCAGCGCCCGGTGCAGACCACGCGCGACCTGCCCGGGTTCTGGCGCGGCAGCTATGCCGCCGTGCGCGCCGAAATGCGCGGCCGCTACCCCAAGCATCCCTGGCCCGACGATCCCGTAGCGGCGCCGCCGACCCGGCGCGCCAAGCCAAGGAAGAATTGATTTCGAGCAAATGCCTTAGCACTTCGCTTACCGTCGAGCGGCAAATCCAGCGCGGTATCGCGCCGCATTAGCTCGTTATTCGCCGTGGCATGGTGAAATCGCGCCGAACACGGACCGTATCCGATGCGCTCTGTCGTCACCTTCGCCGCCCTGGCGCTCGCCGCCGGCGTCATCGTTCCGAAATATGCCGCGCAGATGCACGCCCGCAGCGCGGCGCCGACCATGATGGCGGCGCGCCCGCAGACGCCCGCCGCATCCAATCCTTCGAATTCGCGCTAGGTCGTCATCCCGCCCGGCCGCAATGGCCATTTCGAGGTCGCAGGCAGCGTCGACGGCCGGCGCATGAATTTCATGGTCGACACCGGCGCCTCGGTGATCGCGCTGACCGAGCGCGACGCGGCGATGCTCGGCATCCATCCGGCCGAGAGCGAATATGTCGCCTTGGTGCGGACCGCGAACGGCACGGTGCGCGCCGCGCCGGTCGAATTGGACATGGTCGAGATCGACGATCTCGTGGTGCACGACGTCGCGGCCATGGTGCTGCCGGATGGCGCGCTCTCCGACAATCTGCTCGGCCTGTCGTTCCTGTCAGCGGCTGCGGCGCTTTGAATACGCCGACGGCAAGCTCGTTTTGGAGCAGTAGCGCTGCTTGTCATCATCCGCGAAAGCGGATGATCCAGTAATCCGAACATGACCGGAAGTGCAGTGACTACTGGATGCCCGCCTGCGCGGGCATGACAGTGCACGCAACCATTCCCGCCCCTCGCCGTTTAGGCTATTGCTGCGCGGTTCTCCGATTCGGACCAATTCTTCGATGTTTCCCAAGCCAAAGCCCTCGCTCAAGCCGAACACCTACGCCTATGAATCCGAGCCGATGGTGAAAGCGACCGGCTTTCGCGAATACGACGCGCGCTGGCTGTTCGGCTCCGAGATCAACCTGATGGGCGTTGAGGCGTTGGGGCTTGGACTTGGCACGCTGATCCATGAGCTCGGCGTCAAGCCGCGGATCGTCACCGGCCACGATTTCCGCTCCTATTCGGCGTCGATCAAGATGGCGCTGGTGAACGGCCTGCTCGCCGCCGGCTGCGATGTGCGCGACATCGGGCTTGCGCTCACGCCGATGGCCTATTTCGCGCAGTTCGACCTCGACGTGCCGTGCGTCGCCATGGTCACCGCCTCGCACAACGACAACGGCTGGACCGGCGTGAAGATGGGCGCCAACCGTCCGCTCACTTTCGGTCCCGACGAGATGAGCCGGCTCAAGGACATCGTGCTCAACGGCCGATTCGAAACGAAAGCCGGCGGCGCGTACGCTTTCGTCGAAAATTTTCCGGCGCGCTATATCGCCGACCTCACCAACCGGGCGCAAGCTTACGCGCCGGCTCAAGGTCGTGTGCGCCTGCGGCAACGGCACCGCGGGCGCGTTTGCGCCGCAAGCATTGGAAAAAATCGGCTGCGAGGTCGTCCCGCTCGATTGCGAACTCGACCACACCTTTCCCAAATACAATCCGAACACCGAAGATATGAAAATGCTGCACGCCATGCGCGACGCTGTGCTTAAGAGCAAGGCCGACGTCGGCTTGGGCTTCGACGGCGACGGCGACCGCTGCGGCGTGGTCGACAACGAGGGCGAGGAGATTTTCGCCGATAAGGTCGGTGTCATGCTCGCCCGCGACATTTCGGCTGGTCACAAAAACGCGCTGTTCGTCGCCGACGTCAAATCGACCGGCCTGTTCGCGACCGATCCGGTGCTGATCAAGAACGGCGCCAAAACCGACTACTGGAAGACCGGGCATTCCTACATGAAGCGGCGCGTCAACGAGATCGGCGCCATCGCCGGCTTCGAAAAATCCGGCCATTTCTTCTTCAACAAGCCGTTCGGGCGCGGCTATGACGACGGACTGATCTTCGCCTTCGCCGTCTGCGACATGCTCGACCGCCATCCCGGGAAAAGCATGGCCGATCTGAAGAACGCGCTGCCGAAAACCTGGGGCTCGCCGACCATGTCGCCGCATTGCGCCGACGAAGCGAAATACGCCGTCGTCGATGCGGTGGTGAAGCATTTCGCCGCCGCGCAGAAAAACGGCGGCAAGGTCGCCGGCCAGCCGATCCGCGATCTCGTCACCGTCAACGGCGTGCGCGTCACCGTCGCCGACGGCACCTGGGGCCTCATCCGCGCCTCGTCCAACAAGCCGGAACTGGTCGTCGTCGTCGAAAGCCCGGTGTCGGAAGCGCGCATGCGCGACATGTTCGCTTCGCTCGACGCCGTGCTGCGCACCCACAAGGAAGTGGGCGAATATAATCAGAAGATTTGAATCTTCATCCTGCCCCGCGATAGCGGGGGCGGACAAATCACACTTCCTGATAGACGTCGATCTCGACCGCGCTCGGAAACATCGTGCGCCACATTTGCAAAAAGGCCTGCACGCGCGCGTCGCTGGCCATTTTTTGCCGGTTAAGCTCCCAGTCTTCGCGCGCCTCGTAGTCGATCACCTGGATAAATTTGGTCGGGTCGTCGACGTTTTGCAGCAGGCGCACTTCGGCATTGCCGAACATCTGATAAAACGGCGTCGCCGCCTTGATCATCGCGGCGAACTGGCCCGACTCCGCGCTCGGCAGCGTGAAGCGCAATTGCAGTGTGCGCCGGACTTTCACCTCATCGTTACTCATCGCGTGTAATCCTATTTGAACGTCTCGCGGAACCGGTGCGCCGGATAGACGCCGAGAATCCGCAAGCTCTTCGGCTGCGAGACGAATTCCAGCTCTTCGAGCGCGAGTTCGAGTGCGCGCTGCTTCGGATGACCCTGCACGTCGGCGTAAAACTGCGTGGCGGCGAAGCTGCCGTCGACCATATAGCTTTCGAGCTTGGTCATGTTGACGCCGTTGGTGGCAAAGCCGCCCAGCGCCTTGTACAGCGCGGCCGGGATATTGCGCACCTGGAACACGAAGGTCGTGATCACGCGCTTGTCCTTGCGGCTTGCCCATTTCGGCTCGCGCGCGAGAACGACGAAACGCGTGGTGTTGTGCTTGGCGTCGGCGACGTCCTTTTTGACGATGCGAAGCCCGTAGATCTTGGCCGCGAGCTTGGTTGCCAGCACCGCGCGCGAAATATCACCGGCTTCGGCAACCTCTCTCGCCGCTCCCGCGGTATCGGCGGCAACGACCGCTTTCAGCCCGAGCGCCCGGATGATGTTGCGGCACTGTCCGAGCGCGTGGACGTGGCTCTCGACCGTCCTGATCGTTTTCAGCGTCGCGCCTTTGAGCGCCATCAGCTGATGCTGCACCGGCAGGAACCACTCGGCGACGATATGCAGCCGCGACGCCGGCATCAGATGATGGATATCCGCCACCCGGCCGGCCACCGAATTGTCGATCGGGATCATGGCGAGCGCGGCGCGGCCGCTGCGGACCGCGGCGAAGGCGTCTTCGAAGGTCGGACACGGCAGCGGCTGCAAATCCGGATAGGCTTGCCGGCAGGCGATATGCGAGTTCGCTCCCGGCTCGCCCTGAAAGGCGATCCTGCCGCGCTTGGTGTTTTGGCGTTTTGCCATGATGCGTCGTTCGTTTCGGCTTTGTCGGTTTACGTCTTTGACCGGCCCGTTAGCATGGCGCGCGCCTTTGTCAAATCCTCGGGCGTGTCGACGCCGAGCGGCACGGCATCGACGATCTCGACGTCGATGCGCATGCCGGCCTCGAGCGCGCGCAACTGTTCGAGCTTTTCGCGGCGCTCGAGCGGCGACGGCGCAAGCTTGACGAAACGCTCCAGCGCCGCGCGCCGGAAGGCATAGAGACCGATGTGATGATAGAGCGGCCCGTCGCCGGCGGGCGCGCTGGCGCGGGTGAAATAAAGCGCGCGCAGCCGCGACGGCCCGACCGGCGTGCCCACCACCTTGACCACGTTCGGGTCGGTGCGCTCCGCCGCGACTTTGATCTCGGCCGCCAGCGTGGCGATGTCGACGGCAGGGTCGGCCAGCGGCGCCAGCGCCGCGGCGATGGCGGCGGGCGCAAGCGTCGGCAGATCGCCCTGCAGATTGACGACGATTTCGGCACGGCGCTGCGAATCGACCTTGCCGAGCGCTTCGAAGATACGGTCGGAGCCGGACGCATGATCGGTTCGCGTCAGCACCGCGCGGCCGCCGGCTTTATCCACAATCGCGGCGACCTCCGCCGAGTTGGTGGCGACCACAACCGGGCCGATCGCCGCGGCCTGGGCGCGGCGCATGACATGTACGATCATCGGCTCACCGCCAATATCGGCGAGCGGCTTGCCCGGGAGCCTGGTCGCGGCCATGCGGGCGGGAATGAGGATAAGAACATCAGCCATTTCAGGTTGGCGTGCTTATACGGGTTGCCAGACGCGCGGCAAACCGGCTAATTGTGCAACGCCACATTTGCCCCGCTGGGGAGCTTTCCCGCGATGAATTCGTTCGAAATCAATAAGATTCTCGGCGCGTTATTGGGGACCTGCCTGGTTCTTGTCGCCGTGCATATCGCCGCCGGCGCAATCTTCACGCAAGAGCCGCCGGCCAAGCCCGGTTACGAAATCGCCGTGAAGGAGGAACCACCGCAGGGCGCCGCAGCGCCGGCGGCGCCGGCGGAGGTGCCGATCGCGACGGCGCTGGCGAGCGCCTCGGCGGAGCGCGGCGCCCAAGTCGCCAAGCAATGTCAGGCCTGTCACAACTTCCAAGAAGGCCAAGGCCCCAAGGTCGGCCCCGATCTCTATGGCGTGGTCGGACGCCCCGTCGCGTCCGTGCCGAACTTCAGCTACAGCCCCGCTTTGAAGGCCAAGGGCGGCACCTGGACGTTCGACGCACTCAACACCTGGCTGACCAAACCCAGCGCCGACGTTCCGGGTACGGCGATGACATTCGCCGGCCTGTCGAACGAGAAACAGCGCGCCGACGTCATCGCTTACCTCGATACGCTGTCCGCCAATCCGGTGCCGCTGCCGAAGCCGCAACAACAAAGCAGTAGTGGCGCCGCCGCGCCGGCGGCGAACGCGCCGCCGGCAACGGCTCCCGCGAAGCCGCCGGCCGCGGCTGCCCCCGCTTCGCCAGGCGGCGCCGCGCCGGCGCGGCACTAGTGTGGCGGTTCAGAAGTCCGCATCACATTCTTCCCGCCAGCTCGCAATGCGGACTTCCGAACCAAAGCCACACTAGATCAATAAGTTGCCAGTGTCCCTTCGATTCCGAAGTTCGCAAACGAGGGTGCCGCGCACAATGATGCGAACTTCGGAATCGGGACACTAGCCGTTTCCACCTGCGGAACATTGCTTTGATCGGCCGCACGGGGATGTGAAGTCCATTTCGTCACGGCCCATGCCGGCACGCTGGCGCCGCGACCAAAAAGGCGGATAATAACCGGCAGCAATCGCTGCTCAAAAAAACCAGGGAGGATCAGGTGGACCGCCGATCCCTGCTGACATCCGCGCTGTTCGCCGCCGTCGCACCACGGCTGCCGTTCGCCGACTGGATCGGCCCCGCCCAGGCGCAAGAGAAAAACTGGCGGCACGGCACGTCGCTGTTCGGCGACCTGAAATATCCACCGGGATTTAAGCAATTCGACTACGTCAACGCCAATGCCCCGAAGGGCGGCACGGCACGGCAGATCGCGCTCGGCACGTTCGACAACTTCAACGCGGTAGTCGCCGGCGTCAAAGGCTCGCTCGCCGCCGCGATCAATCTCGTCAACGACACACTCGCAGTGGCATCGCTCGACGAAGTATCGAGCGAATACGGACTGCTTGCCGAGGCGGTGAGTTATCCCGACGACGTTTCCTCGGTTACCTATCGGCTGCGGCCACAAGCAAAATGGCACGACGGCAAGCCGGTGACGCCGGATGACGTCATCTTTTCTTTCGACGCTTATAAGAAGCACAGTCCACAGTCCGCCGCCTATTACCGCCATGTCGCCAAGGCGGAGCGGACCGGCGATCGCGAAGTGACCTTCACCTTCGACAGTCCAGGCAACCGTGAGCTGCCGCAGATCATGGGCCAGCTGACCATCGTGGCGAAGCACTGGTGGGAAGGCACCGACACGAACGGCAAGCAACGCGACATCGGCGAAACCACGCTTGAGCCGCCGCTTGGCTCCGGCCCCTACCGCATTAAGGACTTCTCGGCCGGCCGCAATATCGTCTACGAGCGGGTGAAGAATTTTTGGGGCGACGCTCTCAACGTCAATGTCGGCCAAAATAACTTCGATGAGCTGCATTTTGAATATTTCCGCGATACGACTGTCGCGCTCGAGGCGTTCAAGGCCGATACGGTCGACTGGCGCGTCGAGAACGCCGCCAAAAACTGGGCCACGGCCTACGATTTCCCGGCGGTGACCGACAAACGCGTGCTGCTCGAGGAATTTCCCATCAGAAACCTCGGCATCATGCAGGCTTTCACCTTCAACATCCGGCGTGAAAAATTCGCCGATCCGCGCGTGCGGCGCGCCTTCAATTATGCGTTCGACTTCGAGGAAATGAACAAGCAGATTTTTTACGGCCAATACAAACGCATCGACAGCTATTTTGACGGCACCGAGCTCGCCGCTACCGGCCTGCCGACCGGCCGCGAACTTGAACTCCTTGAAACCGTACGCGACAAGATCCCGCCCGAACTTTTTAACAAGCCCTACACCAATCCCGTCAACGGCAATCCGACCGCGGTACGCAACAATCTGCGCGAGGCGGTGCGGCTTCTCAAAGAGGCGGGTTACGAGGTGCGCGACCAACAACTTGTCAACGCCAAGACCGGCGAGCAATTCACGGTCGAATTGCTCGCCGAAGATCCGAGCTTCGAGCGCGTTTTCTTGTTCTACAAGCCCTCGCTCGAACGCCTCGGCATGGACGTGACGGTGCGTACGGTCGACGAGGCGCAGTTCGAGAATCGCGTGCGCAGCTGGGATTTCGACATTATCACCGGCTCCTGGCCGGAATCGCTGTCGCCAGGCAACGAGCAGCGCGGCTACTGGGGCTCGCAGGCAGCGGATCAACCCGGCTCTGACAATCTGGTCGGAATCAAAAATCCGGCGGTCGACGCGATGATCGACCAGCTCATATTCGCCAAGAACCGGGCCGAGCTGGAAGCCGCCACCAAGGCGCTCGACCGCATCTTGTTGTGGAATTATTACGTGGTGCCGCAATGGTCCTACTTCAAAGTGCGAACCGCACGCTGGGACCGCTTCGGCCATCCCGATCCGATGCCGAAATATGGCAGGGCCGCGTTCCCGACGGTGTGGTGGTGGGACGCCGCAAAAGCCGCAAAGACGGCGGGGTGATCGTCATTCCGGAAGCCGCGCAAGCGGCTGTCCGGAATCCATTATCACCGGCCTCACAATTATTGCATTTATTGCATTTTCTGTGGTTATGGATTCCGGGCTCCTCGCTTCGCTCGGCCCCGGAATGACGCGATATGAATAATCTCACGCGCCGAAGCCTGCTTGCGCTGACCGCCGGAAGTGCGACCGCGGCGTTGCGCAGCGGCACCTCGCCCGCCCGCGCCGACGACGCAATCGAATCCCACGGCCTGTCCGCCTTCGGCGACCTCGCCTACCCGCCCGATTTTCAGCATTTCAATTATGTCGATCCGAATGCGCCGAAGGGCGGCAGCTTCTCGCAGATCGGGCCGGATCAGCTCTACAACCAGAATTTCCTCACCTTCAATTCGCTCAATACTTTCATCCTCAAGGGCGATGCGGCGCAGGGCATGGAACTGACTTTCGCCACGCTCATGGTCCGCAGCGGCGACGAGCCGGACGCCATGTACGGTCTCGCCGCGGCGAAAGTCCGTCGCTCGGCGGACGGCCTCAACTATCGGTTCTTTATCCGGCCCGAGGCGAAATTCCACGACGGCTCGGCGCTCACCGCGCACGACGTCGCCTTCTCGCTCAATGTCCTCAAAGCAAGAGGCCATCCGCTCATAACGCAATCGCTGCGCGATTTCGCCGGCGCCACGGCTGACGACGTCGCAAGCGTCACCGTGCGCTTTGCGCCGAAGCGCGCGCGCGACGTGCCGCTGTTCGTCGCCGGCTTGCCGATTTTCTCAAGCGCCTATTACGCGACAAAACCGTTCGACGAATCCACCCTCGACATTCCGCTCGGCTCGGGCGCTTACCGGGTCGGCCGCTTCGAGCCCGGCCGCTTCATCGAATACCAGCGCGTCAAGGACTGGTGGGGCGCCGATTTGCCGGCGGCCCGCGGCCAGAACAACTTCGATATCGTGCGCTTTGAATATTATCGCGACCGCGATGTCGGCTTCGAAGGCTTCTCCGCCGGCACTTATCTGTTCCGCGAGGAATTCACGTCGCGTTTTTGGGCGACGCGTTACGATTTCCCGGCGGTAAAGAAGGGGCGCGTCAAGCGCGACGAGATTCCCGACGATACCCCGTCCGGCGCGCAAGGCTGGTTCATCAATACGCGGCGGCCGAAATTCGCCGACGTGCGGCTGCGCGACGCGCTCAACGACGCGTTCGATTTCGAATGGACCAACAAGACGATCATGTACGGCGCCTACCGGCGGACGGTCTCGGTGTTTCAAAATTCCGATCTGATGGCGCAAGGCTTGCCGAGCGCCGCGGAATTGGCGCTGCTCGAGCCGTTCCGTGCCCGCCTGCCGGACGAAGTTTTCGGCGCGGCCTATACGCCGCCGGTCTCCGACGGCTCCGGCGAGGACCGCGCGCGGTTGCGGATAGCCGCGCAGCGATTGCAGGATGCGGGCTGCGTCATCCAGAACGGCAAGCGCGTTTTGCCGAACGGCGAGCCCATCACAATCGAGTTTCTGATCGACGAGCCGTCATTCGAACCGCATCACATGCCCTTCATCAGGAATCTCGGCATACTTGGCATCGCCGCCACCTTGCGCGTCGTCGACCCGGTGCAATATCAGGCTCGCCTCAAGGATTTCGACTTCGATATCACCATCGACCGCTTCAATTTCTCGTCCACGCCCGGCGATTCGCTGCGCTCGTATTTTGCCTCGCAGTCGGCGGCGCTGGCGGGCTCGAACAATCTCGCCGGCATGGCCGATCCGGCGATCGATGCGCTGATCGACGCCATCATCGCAGCCGATTCGCGGCCGGCTTTGGTGACGGCCTGCCGGGCGCTCGACCGCGTGATCCGCGCCGGCCGGTATTGGATTCCGAACTGGTACAAGGCGTCGCACTGGATCGCCTATTGGGACGTATTCGGCCGGCCTCCGGCACAACCGCGCTATTTTCGCGGCATTCCCGATACCTGGTGGTATGACGCCGCCAAAGCGGCGAAAACCCAGCCAAGGGGCTAGCGTCATGACCGCACTTGGCCGCACTTGTCCCGGCCATCCACGTCTTTATGCTGGCGCTATTGGAAAACGTGGATGCCCGGGGCAAGGGCGGGGTATGACGAGGAGCCGGCAAATAACAGAATCATGACCGCCTACATTATCCGCCGCATTCTGTTCATGATCCCCACGATCTTCGGCATCATGCTGGTGTCGTTCGTCGTGGTTCAGTTCGCGCCGGGCGGGCCGGTCGAGCGCGTCATCGCCCGGCTCTCCGGCACCGATACCGGCGCGACGTCGCGTATTTCCGGCTCCGCCAGCGGCGACTTCGCCCGCGGCGGCATGCAAAGCGGCGCGCAATCCGACATCAATTCCAAATATCGCGGCGCCCAGGGGCTCGATCCGGCATTCATCAAGAGCCTGGAAAAGCAGTTCGGCTTCGACAAGCCGGCCTACGAACGATTTGGCCTGATGATGTGGAACTATCTGCGCTTCAATTTCGGCAAGAGCTATTTCCGCGACATCAGCGTACTTGAGCTCATTAAGGAGAAGCTGCCGGTGTCGATCTCGCTCGGCATCTGGATGACGCTCTTGAGCTATCTGATCTCGATCCCGCTCGGCATCCGCAAGGCGGTGCGCGACGGCTCGCAGTTCGACGTCTGGACGTCCGGCGTCATCATCGTCGGCTATGCAATCCCCGGCTTCCTGTTCGCGATCCTGCTCATCATCCTGTTTGCCGGCGGCTCGTTCTTCCAGATCTTCCCGCTGCGCGGGCTCGTCTCGGAGGGCTGGTCGCAATTTCCCTGGTGGGAAAAGATCCTCGATTACTTCTGGCACCTGACGCTGCCGATCATCTCCATGGGGCTTGCCGCTTTCGCCACCATGACGCTACTCACCAAAAATTCGTTTCTCGAGGAATTGCGCAAGCAATATGTGTTGACCGCGCGCGCCAAGGGCTGCTCCGAGCGGCAGGTGCTGTACGGCCATATTTTCCGCAACGCCATGCTGTTGGTCATCGCCGGCTTTCCGGCCGCGTTCGTTTCCGCTTTCTTCGCCGGATCGCTTTTGATCGAGACCATTTTCTCGCTCGACGGGCTCGGACTGTTGAGCTTCGAGAGCGTGCTCAATCGCGACTATCCGGTCGTATTCGCCAATCTCTATATTTTCGCGCTGCTCGGTCTCGTCGTTAATCTGATCTCCGACCTCACCTATACCTGGATCGATCCCCGCATCGATTTCGAGACGCGGGAGGTGTGAGGTGGATATCAAAACTCGCGCCGACAGGACTCCGCCGGCAACCGACGCCGAGGGCGTCATCGTCGAGCCGGAGTTTCGGCCGGATATCGAGCCGGTCGGTCCGCTGGGGCTGTTCGCTCTGCCGCGCGGCTTTGAATTTTCGCCGCTCAATGTGCGGCGCTGGCGGAATTTCAAGACCAACCGGCGCGGCTATTGGTCGTTGTGGCTTTTTCTCGTGCTGTTCGTGATTTCGATGTGCGCCGAATTGATCGCCAACGACAGGCCGCTGTTCATTCACTTCGACGGCAAGAGCTTCTTTCCGGTCTTCGTCACTTATCCCGACACCGACTTTGGCGACGTGCTTGGCACCGCCGCCGATTACCGCGATCCATACCTGCAAAGGTTCCTCGACGAGCATGACGCCATCGAGATCTGGGCGCCGATCCGATTCTCTTACAACACCATCAACGATCGGCCGCCGTCGGCGTTTCCCTCCAAGCCGACGTGGCTGTTGAACGAAGCCGATTGCGATTTCGCCGCCAAGAACGGCTATTCCAAATGCGGCACGCTTGAAATGGACTGGCTCGGTACCGACGACCAGGGCCGCGACGTGTTGGCGCGGCTGATCTACGGCTTTCGCATTTCGGTGTTGTTTGGACTTGTCCTGACCATCGTATCGTCGATCATCGGGGTGGCCGCCGGCGCCGTGCAGGGCTATTTCGGCGGCTGGATCGATCTTCTATTCCAGCGCTTCATCGAAATCTGGACTTCGGTGCCGGAGCTTTATCTGCTGCTCATCATCTCTTCGGTGCTGGTGCCCGGCTTTTTCGTGCTGCTCGGAATTTTGCTGTTGTTCTCCTGGGTGCGGCTCGTCGGCCTGGTGCGCGCCGAATTTTTGCGCGGCCGCAATTTCGAATATATCCAGGCGGCGCGCGCGCTCGGCGTCTCCAACCGGGTCATCATGTTCCGGCACCTGTTGCCGAACGCCATGGTGGCGACAATGACGTTTCTGCCGTTCATCATGTCGTCGTCGGTAATGACGCTCACCGCGCTCGACTTCCTCGGTTTCGGCCTGCCGCCCGGCTCGCCTTCGCTCGGCGAGTTGTTGTCGCAAGGCAAGGCCAATGTGCAGGCGCCGTGGCTGGGCTTAACCGGTTTCTTCACCGTCGCCTTGATGCTGTCGCTTCTGATCTTCATCGGCGAAGCCGTGCGCGGCGCTTTCGACCCGCGAAAGACGTTTACATGACCGAGCCCCTGCTCTCCGTCCGCGATTTGTCCGTCGCCTTCCGCTCCGGCGGGCGGGAGACGCTGGCGGTCGATCGCGTGTCGTTCGATATCGCCAAGGGCGAGACCATGGCGCTGGTCGGCGAATCGGGCTCCGGTAAATCGGTCACCGCGCTGTCGATCCTGAAGCTTCTGCCCTACCCGTCGGCGCACCATCCGTCGGGATCGATAAGTTTCAAGGGCAACGATCTCTTGCGGCTCACCGAGCGGGCGATACGGCGCGTGCGCGGCGACGACATTAGCATCGTGTTCCAGGAGCCGATGACCTCGCTCAATCCGCTGCACACGATTGAGAAGCAGATCGGCGAAATCCTGGCGCTGCATCGCGGGCTTACCGGCATGGCGGCGCGCCAGCGCACAATCGAAGTCCTCAGTCAGGTCGGCATTCCCGATCCGCAAAGCCGGCTGAAGAGCTATCCGCATCAGCTTTCGGGCGGCCAGCGCCAGCGCGTGATGATCGCCATGGCGCTCGCCAACGAGCCCGATCTGTTCATCGCCGACGAGCCGACTACCGCGCTCGATGTCACCGTGCAGGCCCAAATCATCGCGCTATTGAAGGACCTTCAGGCCCGGCTCGGCATGTCGCTTCTGTTCATCACCCACGATCTCGGCATCGTGCGGAAAATCGCGCAACGGGTCTGCGTGATGAAGGACGGCAAGCTGGTCGAGCAAGGCGCCGTCGACGGCGTCTTTGCTTCGCCCCAGCACCCCTATACCCGCGCGCTGCTTGCCGCCGAGCCGCGTCCCGACCCGGCGCCGCCGCAACCCGACGCGCCAATGGTCCTCGAAACATCGAACCTCAAAGTCTGGTTTCCGATCACGCGAGGCCTGATGCGCAAGGTCGTCGGCCACGTCAAGGCGTGCGACGGTTTGACGATCGAGTTGCGCAGGGGCGAGACGCTCGGCGTGGTCGGCGAATCCGGGTCCGGAAAGTCGACGCTGGGGCGCGCGATCCTGCGCCTGATCTCTTCCGACGGGCCGATCATGTTCATGGGCAAAAACCTCCAAGGCCTGCGGTTCAAGGAGATGCTGCCGTTCCGCCGCGACATGCAGATCGTGTTTCAGGATCCCTATGGGTCGCTGTCGCCGCGCATGTCGGTTGGAGAGATCATCAAGGAAGGACTGAAAGTCCATCAACCGGACATGCCGGAGAGTCAGCGCGACGAGCGCGTGATCCAGGCGCTGCTCGACGTCGGGCTCGATCCCGGCACGCGCTTCCGCTTTCCGCACGAATTTTCCGGCGGTCAGCGGCAGCGCATCGCCGTGGCGCGCGCCGTCGTGCTGGAGCCGACTTTCGTCGTGCTCGACGAGCCGACCAGCGCGCTCGACATGCTGATCCAGGCGCAGATGGTCGATCTCTTGCGCGACCTGCAGAAACGGCACAATCTCACTTATCTGTTCATCTCGCACGATCTGCGCGTCGTCGCGGCGCTCGCCAGCCGCCTGTTGGTCATGCGGCATGGCCAGATCGTCGAGGCCGGCGACGCCGCCGAACTATTCCGCAATCCCAAAACCGAGTACACGCGCGCGCTGCTCGCCGCGGCGTTCAAGCTCGAAACTGCGCCCGAAGGCGTGGTCGGGCAGTAAATCGCCTCTTTTTATTGGCGAGGGGTGAAGAGGGAATACGCGATGAAATGCTCGCAAACTTTGCTCGCCGGCATGCTGTTCGCCGCGCCGTTGCTGCCGGCGACCCCGGCGTTGGCCGATACCGTCAAGATCGTCGTCCCGTTCGCTGCGGGTGGTCCGGTCGATCAACTGGCGCGCATCCTTGCCAACGAGCTAGGTCCGAAACTCAATGCCAACGTCATCGTCGACGATCGCGGCGGCGCCGGCGGCGCGATCGGCTGCGAATTCGTGGCGCATGCGTCGCCCGACGGCAACACGATCCTGCTGGCGAGCCTCGGATCGTTCGTGCTGAATGCAGTCCTCAAACCGCCGACGGCCTATGACCCGGTCAAATCGTTCGAGCCGGTCATGCTGGTCGGCCAGGTACCGACTTTGTTGGTGGTGAATAAGGACCTCGGCGTCACGACATTGCCGGACCTCATCGTCAAGGCCAAGCAGCAAAAGCTCACCTATGGCTCGGCCGGACCGGGCACGACCATGAACATCGCGGTCGAAATGTTCAATGCCGCTGCAGGCGTGAAAATCACCCACGTGCCTTATCGCGGCGCGGGACCGGCGCTCAACGACCTCCTTGGCGGCCATGTCGACATGGTCGAAGCGGATTTGCCGGTCCTTTTGCCGCTGGTGCAGGCCGGCTCGGTCAAGGCGCTGGCTTTGTTCGCGTCCGAGCGCTCGCCGCTGATCCCGAACTTGCCGACCACCAAGGAACTCGGCCTGCCGGGCGTGGTGATCGAAAACTGGTACGGCGTCTTTCTGCCCGCCGGCACCCCGCCGCAAGTGCGCGACAGGCTCGAACGGGCGCTGGACGCCGTCGTCGCCACGCCGTCGGTCAAACAACGCTTCGCCGACAACGGCATGCACGGCACGCTCGGCCACGACGCTTTCGCGGCGGAACTCGCGAAAGAATTCGCCGACTGGTCGGATACGATCAAAAAGCTCGGCATTACCGGGGAATAATCGTTATTTGAGCTACTTCGCCTTGCGCAGCATCAATTCCGCGATCGGCGCGCCGGCGGCGATCCTGTCCTCGCGCAATTTTTCCGTCGCGGCGTTGCGTTGCACCCGTTGCAATACTTCCGTCGCGCGCCCGCGCGGGATGAAGCAGACGCCGGTTTCGTCGGCAAGCACGACGTCGCCGGGATTGACCGTTACGCCGCAGATCGACACCGGCTGATTGATCGCCTGCGTTCGGATGCGCCATTTTCCGGTGATCGGGCTTACGCTGCGCGACCAGATCGCATAGCCGATGGCGCGCGAATGATCGATGTCGCGCACCGCGCCGTCGACGATCGCGCCGAGCTCGCCCTGGCGGCGGCCGATGGTCGCCGATATGCCGCCCATGTTGGAAACGAGGTCGACGCCTTGCAGCACCAGGACGTCGCCCGGTTCGGCGAGATTATGCGCCTCGATCTCGCCCAGCCCCGAAACGCCGGCCTTGACCATATCCGGCACCGGCGCGGCTACAGCCACGTTGCGCACGGTCAGCGCGCGGCCGACGAGGCGTGCCGTCGGATCGGTGGGGCGAAGCAGCGCGGCCGGAACGGCGCCGACGATACCGAGCTCGTCCATCGCGTCCGACGCCGTGCCGGTGAGATCGGCCAGGGCGCGAAAACCGTCGAGAATGCCGGGCGGCAGCGCCGGCAGTTCGAGCATGCCGAACGCGTCCGCTGCAAGCTTGCCGAGAGTTGTCTTGGTCATGGTTGCACTCGGAATTGGCGCTCACTCAAAAGCCGAACAGTTTCGTCGGATTGTCGACCAGCATCAGCCGGCGCGTGCGCGCGTCCGGCGCGATCTCGGGGATGAGGTCGACGAGTTCGCCGTCATTGGGCACCGCGGTGTGGTTCGGATGCGGCCAGTCGGTGCCCCAGACCACGCGCTCCGGCGCGTGCGCGGCGAGATCGCGCGCGAACGGCACCGCGTCGGCGTAGGGATATTTCTGTTTGCTGATGCGGTCAGTGCCGGAAAGCTTGACCCAGACATTGCCGCGGTCGAGCAAACGGCGCAACACCGAGAACGTTTTGCCGTGAAGCCCCTCGGCGACATCGATGCGTCCGATATGGTCGATCACGACCGGCGCCTCGATCGAGGTGATGAAATCATAGTAGTCCAGCACGCCATGACCGCCGAGATGCATGGCAATATGCCAGCCGTGCGGGGCCACTTTCTCGATCACCTGCAGCATGTCGGCGCGCGGCATCGGCGCGCCCAGATGCGGGAAATAAAAATGCAGGCGCACGCCGCGCACCCCGGCATCGTCGAGCCGATCGACCTCCGCCTGCGGCGTCCAGGGTTCTAGCAGCGCCACGCCGCGATAGCGGTCTTTGCCGGCTTCGAGCAGATCGACCAGCGCGGCGTGATCGCTGCCGTGGCAGGTCGATTGCACGAACACGCCGCGTTGAAAGCCGAGAAACTCGTGCAGCCGGAATAAATCTTCCTTGGGCGCGTCGGCCGGGGTGAACGGCCGCTTCGGCGCATAGGGAAATTTCTTGTGCGGCCCGAACACGTGAAAATGCGAATCGCAGGCGAGCGGCGGCAGCGCGAAGCGCGGCTTTTTCGGATTGGGGTCCGGCGGCGGGATGGTCGGAGTGAGATCGTCGGCACGGATGGGCATGGGGCAAGTCAATCCTTTCAATCGCAGCGCACGGTCATGCCGCCGTCGACCACGATTTCGGTGCCGGTGATGAAGCGGGCTTCGTCGGAGGCGAGAAACAGCACGGCATTGGCGGTGTCGCGGCCGTCTCCCATAAAGCCGAGCGGAATGCGCGCGACGCGCGATTTCAGCAACGCCTCGACGTCGCCGCCGGCGCGCTGCTTGGCGAGCCGCGCCTCGACCATCGGCGTATGCATCTGGCCGGGCACCACCGTATTCACGCGGATGCCGTGCTTGGCATATTGCACGGCGGTCACCCGCGAGAACTGGATCACGGCGGCCTTGGCCGAGGCATAGCCGATCTGCGGCGAGCCGGTATAGCGGATGCCGGACGACGACGCCGTGTTGACGACGGCGCCGCCGCCCTGCTCGATCATCACCGGAATGACGTGCCGGCAGGCGAGAAAGACGCTTTTGAGATTGTAGTCGATCTGCTTGGCGAAATTTTCTTCCGACATTTCGGCGGCGCCGGCCGAGCCGCCGACATTGTTGACCAGGATATCGATACGGCCGAATTTCTTGCGACAAGCCTCGGTCATGGCGCCGACCTGGACATCGTCGAGCACGTCGCAGACATGGGTCGCGATCTCGCCGTCATTGCCGACGCGCGCCACCGTTTCCGCCATGGCGTCGGCATTCTTGTCGACGGCAAAGACTTTGGCGCCCTCGCACGCGAACAATACCGCGGCGGCGCGGCCATTGCCCCAGCCGGGCCCGACGCAGCCGGCCCCGGTGATCAGCGCGACTTTGCCTTCGACGCGTCCCGCCACAATGCGCTTCCGTCCCCTTGCGTGGGCCAGATGTTAGTGGAGCGTTGACGGCCGCGCCAGCGCGGTCGGGCCAAGGTTTAAACGGCACCGAACGAACGAACATGCCTTGCCTGGCAACGACTGCTACCATGGCCCTGAGGGATGCCCGGGAGGATATCGATGCGACGGTTTTTCGCTATTGCGGCCATCGCGGCCACCGTGCAATTCGCCGGCGCCGCGCAGGCGCAACAGGCCTATCCGACGAAAACGGTCCGCTTCATCGTGCCGTACGGCGCCGCCAGCGCCTCGGATATCACGGCGCGGCTGTTCGCGGATCGATTGTCGGCGCGCTGGGGCAAGCCGGTGGTGGTCGAAAATCGCCCCGGCGGCGACGGCCTGGTCGCCCTCAACGCTTTTATCGACGCCCATGACGACCACACCCTGTTCTTCGGTCCCGCCGGGACATTCGAGGTGCTGCCGTATAATCAGGATACACTGCCGTTCGATGCGAAAAACGACATCGTGCCGATCGTATGCGTCTCCCAAGTCGTGCTGGCCATCTCCGTGCCGCCGTCGATGAACATCAAGACGCTCGACGAATTCGTGACGCTGGCGCGGGCACAACCGGGGAAACTCAATGCGGCTGCCGCCAGCGGCATCTCCGATTTCCTGCTGTTCGGCTTCATCAAAAATATGGGCTTGCAGATCGTCAAAGTGCCCTATCGCGACATCATGCAGGCGCCCAACGATCTTGCCGAGAATCGCATTCAGGTGCTGGCGACCTCGCTCGCGGTCGTGCAGCCGCTGGCGCAAGCCGGCCGCATCAAGATCTTGGCCGTAACCAGCGATCAGCGCGCCCCGGCCGCACCGGAGGTTTCGACAGCGAAAGAGGCCGGCTACCCGGCGCTGACATTCGAGAGCCTGTTCGGACTGTTCGGCCCCCGCGGCATGCCGGACGAACTGCGCAGGAACATTGCGACCGATATCGGCACAATCGCCAACGCCGATCCGGCCATCGGCAAGCGGCTGGGCAATATTGGTACAATCATGTCGATTCGCGGGCCGTCCGAATTCGCCGCCAGCGTCGACCGGCAACGCGTCCAACTCGCCGCCATCGCCAAGACGCTCGGGCTGAAGACGGCGCCGTGAAGGGGTAACCAGGTGACGGCAACGGCCGTGCGACCCGCCAGCAAAGTTCCCGAAGTCACGCTCGTCTTCTGGCTCATCAAGATCGCCGCAACGACGCTCGGCGAGACCGGCGGCGACAGCGTCACTATGACGCTGAATTGGGGTTACCTTGTCGGAACGGCGATATTCTTCTCGCTCCTCGCTGTGCTCGTCATCATCCAGATCGCAGCGGACAAATTTCACCCTTTCATTTACTGGGCAACGATCGTCGCCTCCACGACCGCCGGCACGACCATGGCGGACTTTGCCGACCGCTCTCTAGGGATCGGCTACGCCGGCGGCTCGACGATATTGTTTATTTGCCTCATGGCCATTCTTGGCGCCTGGTACTGGTCGCTCGGCTCGATATCGGTCGCGACCGTCAGCACGCCGAAGGTCGAAGCGTTCTATTGGGCGGCCATCACCTTCTCGCAGACGCTGGGCACGGCGCTCGGCGACTGGATGGCCGATAGGACCGGATACGAACATGGTGCGTTCGTCTTCGGCGCCGCACTGGCGCTGGTCGCGGCGGCCTATTTCTTCACCAACGTGTCGCGGGTTTCTTTGTTCTGGGCCGCCTTCATCCTGTCGCGGCCGCTCGGCGCCACCGTCGGCGATTTCCTCGACAAGCCCACCGGCGCCGGCGGCCTGGCCTTGAGCCGGCCCATCGCCTCGGCGGTCATCGGCGTTTTCATCGTCTTCTGCATTTTGGTTCTACCGCAGAGGGCCGGTCGGCATCCGGGGCAATCGGAGACGGCGGAATGACGTCCACTGCAATCCGCCTCTCGCCTTAAGCCTTGCCAACGCGGCTGTCGTGGAAATGCCACCAGATCACGATGCCGATTCCAACCACCACGCCGACGATCAGCACCAAAATCAAAGCGGAGTTTTCGATCCAGGCAATCGCGGGAATGCCAAGCGCCATGATCAGGCCGAGCAGACAGACTTGCCAGGAAAGGACATGCACGCCGGCGGTGAAAGTACCAAGCGCCAGCAAGGTGAAAATGGCGAGCCCGGTCGCTTCGGCGTTGAAAACCCTTTGCACGCCCGACAGCAACAGCATGTTCATCACCAAGAGGAACGCGAACCAGTGCAGCGCCTGCGTCGCTATCAGGCGAAATCGCGCCGAATAATCGGTCGCGCTGTCCCAGCCGGCGCCGACGCAAACCAGCGCGATCAACGGCGCAAGAATTTCCCAGTAGCCGGTGATCGGCTGTTTCGAAAAAGTCGTATAGGCGACGCCGATCATTGTCAGGATCAGCACCAGGCTGAACGGCAGCTCTCTGATCCAAAAGCTCAAGCGCAGCAGGTGGCGATAGGGCGCGGCATGCGAACCGACTGATGGGCCGGTCGGACCTGGCTCTGCATTGCTCATCGCGCCTGCTCCGCGCCTTTGAGGAAATTCGTCGCCGCCTAACAGTAGATCACATGGACTGGGAACACCACCTCATGCTTGCCTAGCGCGCGATCCGCCGCACGCTGGTGATCTCGCTGCCGGCGGCCCCGATGCGGTCGATGGCCTCCGCGATCGGCTCGATCGCGACCGCCATGTGATAGGCGTTGGCGTGAAGGAAGGTCGTTTCGTCGCGCACGATGGCGACGTGGCCCTGCCAGAACACCAGATCGCCGCGCTGCAAACCCAAATCATCGGGACGTTCCTGGACCAGGGTTCCGAATGCCGCTTCCTGCATGTCGCTGTCGCGCGGGCACGATATGCCGCAAGCCGTGAGCGCGATCTGCACCAGGCCCGAACAGTCGAGCCCGAGCGCGGTCTTGCCGCCCCACAGATAGGGCACGTTCAAAAAGCGCTCCGCCACCGCGACGAAGTCGGATTCATATTCGCCGACCGGTTTGAGATGGACCGCCGGCACATGCGCGCCAGATTGCGTCACCGCCATGCGATCCTGCGTGCGCACGATGACAAGCTTCGCGCCGAGCGGCAGCGCTTCGATCGGCGGCAGTTTGATCGACGATCCGGGAAACGCCAGAGTCCGCGGCACCGCGACTTTGTGCGTCGGCGCGGCGCCGGCCAGCGCCAGCGCGTTCAAAGGCAGCCAGCCGACGTAATTATCCGCCGCAAGCTGGCCCCAGGCCCAGCCTTCCCCATTCATATCGTAGACCGCGACGCGCTCGCCCTTGAGCGCCTCGGTCGACGAGCGGCGCGTCGGGCCGCGGCTCGCGGCGCAGCGGCGCCTGCGGCTCGACGACTTCCATCGCCCGGCCCTCGACATAACGCTGCGCCGCCACCTTGCCTTCGAGATGTTTCGCCGCGAGATCGGCGCGGGCCGGCGTGACGCGGGGATCGAAGGCGCGCATCTTTGTCTCTGCTCAGCCGTAGCGCGCGGCGAGCAGCGCGTAGAGCGCGCGCGCGGCCTGGCACTCGCCGCCTTCGGGCCGCCCGGCTTTGGCGGTCGGCGTCCAGGCGAACAAGTCGACATGCAGCCAGGATTTGGCGGTCACGAAGCGGCGCATGAACAAGGCCGCGGTGATGGCGCCGCCTTGGCTGCCGCCGACATTGTTGATGTCGGCCGATTTTGGATTCGAGCATCGTCTCGTAGGGCCGCCACAGCGGCAGCCGCCACAGCGGATCGTTCTCGGCCGCGGCGGCGCGCATCAGCTCGGCGGCGAGCGCATCGTCGTCGGTGAAAAAGGCCGCCACGTCGGGACCGAGCGCGACCCGGGCGGCGCCGGTCAGCGTCGCGAAGTCGGCGATCAGCTCGGGCTTGTCCTCGTCGGCGAGCGCCAGCGCGTCGGCGAGGATGAGCCGGCCTTCGGCATCGGTATTGCCGATCTCCACCGTAATCCCCTTGCGCGAGGTATAGACGTCGCGCGGGCGGAAACTGCCGCCGGCGATCGAATTCTCCACCGCCGGAATGAGCACGCGCAAGCGCAGTTTCAGCCCGCGCGCCATGATCATGTGCGCGAGCGCCAGCGCCGTTGCCGCGCCGCCCATGTCCTTCTTCATATTGAGCATGGACGGCCTCCGGCTTGATGTCGAGCCCGCCGGTATCGAAGCAGACGCCCTTGCCGATCAGCGTCACGCGCGGATGCGCCGCATCGCCCCACGACATGATCGATCAGCCGCGGCACGCCGGCTGCGGCGCGGCCGACCGCGTGAATGAGCGGAAAATTCTGCGCCAACAGCTCGTCGCCGACGACGGCGCCGATCGTGGCTGAGTGGCGCGCCGCAAGCTTGCGCGCGGCCTGTTCGAGCTGCGCCGGGCCCATGTCGTTTGCCGGCGTGTTGATCAGATCGCGCGCCAGCGTCACGCCGTCGACGATGCGCGGCCAACTCGTCGCGGTCGACGCTTTGCGGCAGATCGAGCTTGACCGCGCGCGCTTCGGCCTTGCGGTAGCGCGTGAAGCGGTAGGCGCCGAGCGCGAAGGCGAGCGCGGCAAGCCGCGCATCGTGCGGCGCGTTGGCAAAGCGATAGACGCCGTCGGGCAATTGCTGCGGCAGGCGGCCGGGGAGAAACGGGTCCTTCGTTTCGTCGTCGTTTTCGAGCCCGAACAACACGCCGCCGAGCCCTTTCTTGCCGGGCTTGCCCGGCAGGAGAAGATGGCGGCCCGCCTTCGGCTCAAAACCCGCGGCGTCGGCGAAGGCGCAAGCCTCCGCGCCCAGCGCTTTTCGCACGTCGGCGATAGCTCGCCGCGGTGACGAACCAGATCGGGATTGCGTCCGCCGTAGCGCGCGCAACAAAGATTGAGTCCATCGCGTCCTGCTAGCACAACAACTCACCTCTCCCCAATGGGGACAGATGAATTTCACTGCCACGGCATCAGCGAGGCGTGGATCACGTCGGGCACGCCCTCGCCGCCGACCGAGCGGATGGCGAGATCGACGTCGTTCAATCCGAAGCGGTGAGTGGTGACGAGCTCCAGCGGAAAGCGCTTGGAGGCCAATTGCGCCAGCGCCAGTTCGCAGGCCTTGTAGCTGTGGCCGCGCGCGCTCTTCATGGTGATGAATTTCACCGTGAACTTTTCCAGCGGAAAATTCGGGAACTGCGCCATCTCGCCTTGGGCCACGATCACGCCGCCCTTGCGCTTGAGCGCCTCGATGCCGAGCAGCATCGGAATGGTGCCGGCGCCGGCGGTGCAGTCGAGCGAAACATCGACGCCCTTGCCGCCGGTGATATCCATGATGCGGGCGAGCGGGTCTTCCTTGGTCACGTCGATGACGTGATCGGCGCCGAGTTTCTTGGCGACGTCCAGGCGCGCGCTGTCCTTCGCCGTGCCGGTGACGATGATCAGCGAGGCGCCGGCCTGCTTGCAGATCACGGTCTGCGACAGGCCTTGCTGGCCGGGACCTTGGATCAGCACGGTCGAATTGTAGCCGACGCCGCCGTCGAACAGCGACCATTCGACGCCGTTCGCCATCGGCGTCACTAGGCCGGCAAGCTCGGCGGAGACGCCTTTGGGCACGTGATGCACCACGGCGTTCCACGGCAGATAGACATATTGGGCAAAGCCGCCCCACAGATGCGGCGCCTTTTCCGCCGAGGTGTAGCCGTAGCGGATGGCGTCGGGATTGGTGCGCCAGTTGGTGTTTTCGCAGTGCCGGTATTGGCCGGCATGGCACCATTCGCATTTGCCGCAACTGACATAGTGCTCGACAAAGACCAGATCGCCTTCCTTAAACCCTTTGCGGCGGGTGAATTCGCGGCCGGCCTTGGCGATGGTGCCGATATTCTCATGCCCCATGATGACCGGCGCGCTCGACGGCGGGTGCTTGTAGAGCTTGACGTCGGTGCCGCAAATGCCGCCGACCTCCATTTTCATGAGCGCTGCGTCCTCCGGAATATCCGGCATCGGATATTCGCGGACTTCGGTCTTGCTCGGCCCGGTGCGCACCGCCGCCAATACTTTTTCAGCCACGTTCACGCCCTCTCCATCGTCATGGCCGGGCATAGCCGTTCGAAAGAACGGCGTCGCTTTGCTCGCCTATGCCCGGCCATCCACGTCTTCCTATTCGCTGCTAAGATATGAAGACGTGGATGCCCGGCACAAGGCCGGGCATGACGGCTTAGGTGCAATGCTCGGCTTCAGCAAGCAGCACACCAGCGACAGCGTCACGTCGGATCGCGTGCGCGATCCTGGACGCGCACGCGCTTTGCGCTCACCGACGACGAAACCGTCATGGCGACGCAGATCGCTTGCGCGGTGCCCGGCTGCCCGCCGATCGAAACCCACGTGGTGTTCTGGACCGCGCTCGGCCGTCACCACTTCAAGATCTTCAAGCCGCTCGCCGAGGTGGCCGAGGACGACCTGCCGCCGGCTTTCATGAAGAACGCGCTGATCTGGGCCGAAGGCGTCGAGTGCGAGTTGCTGCTAGAGGCCGGCTCTTGCCAGCGCCGCGGCTTGGCGCTTGCCGACGCGGTCCATGGAGAATTTTTCGATCGCCTCGTTGAACAGGCGGTAGAAATTGAGTTCCGCGCGCAGATGCAGGAACACCGCGCCAAGCCCGATCGCGGCGCGATCCATGAAGACGAATTCGCGCGGCACCATTACCGGACCCTTCTGCTTGAGCGCCTGGTGCACGCGGAACGCTTCGCGCCTGCCGTATTCGCCAGGCGCGACGCCGTCGGCGACGGTGCGAACGCGGTCGTCAAGCAGCGGCGCATAGATGAACCGCGCCCAGATATTGAGCGTGTCGATGACATCGCGCGACAGCTTGTGAAATCCCCAGGTCTCGTAGGCATTGACGATCAGATCGTCCTTGCCGTGCAGCAGGCCGTGATAAAGATCGACCACGCCGCCGACGAACTTTCGGCGCGAAAATGCGGATGCAGCCGTAATCGAGCAGATTGATGCCCGCCGGCCCCGAGGGTCTTACGCGGACTGTCTCCGTCTAATCCAAAAACGGTGTAATTGCCGAGATGCGGATCGCCGTGGATGACGCCGAAGCGGCTGAACGGAAACCACCAGGCGGTGAACATGGCGGTCGCCAGCACGTTGCGCGACGCAAGCGGATCGGTCTTGTGCGCGAGCATGCGGGTGCCGTCGAGCCAGTCGAGCGTCAGCAGCCGCCCGGTCGACAGCGCCGGCCAGGCGCGCGGCACCCGGACGCTGTCGACGCCGTCGAGCATTTCGCGGTACAGCGCGACGTGCTTGGCTTCGCGCCGGTAATCGAGCTCTTCGCGCACGCGCGCGCCGATTTCCTTGCCGATTTCGCTGGTATCGAGCGCGGAATCGAATCGCCGGCGGATCGCGAGCAGCCATTCGAGCTGCTGCAGGTCGGCTTCGACCGCGGACTGCATGTCGGGATATTGCAGCTTGCAGGCGAGCGGCGCGCCGTCGAGCGATCGCGCGCGATGCACCTGGCCGAGCGAGGCCGCCGCGGCGGGATGATGCTCGAAGCTTTGGAATTTTTTCTCCCAGTCGGGCCCGAGCTCCGCCATCATGCGGCGCTTGACGAAAGCCCAGCCCATCGGCGGCGCTTCGCTTTGCAGCTTCTGCAACTCGGCGGCGTATTCCGGCGGCAACAGATCGGGAATGGTCGCCATCAATTGCGCGACCTTCATCAGCGGACCCTTGAGCCGGCCGAGCGCCGAGGACAGCGCGTTCGCTTCGGAGGCGCGATTGGGCTCGCCGCCGAGCATCCGCCGCCCCGCATAACGCGCCGCCACGCCGCCGACATTGGCGGAAACGCGCGCATAGCGCGCCGCGCGGGCGGAGAAGCGGTTTTTTTCGCGGTCGGTGGGCATGCTCAGCGGTGTGTTGATCGGAAGATAAGCACGTCAGGGCACTATGCCAGGAGCAACGAGCGGCTTGCTGTGACCGGCAATCCACCGCGCCAATATATCCTCGGTGATTTCTCCTGCGGCGAGGGCAAGAACGATTGCTGTGGCCTCCTCTTGTGTGGCGTCCAAGATCAACGGCGTTAAGCCCAAGAAACACGATCATCGAGGCGAGAGCCGTTCTTTTGTTGCCGTCAACGAACGGATGATTCTTGCGCAACTCCGAACCCATATGCCGCCGCAAGCACTGAAAGATCGGTTTCGCCATAGGCGAATTTGTTGATCGGTCTCGCCAGCGCAGATTCAAGAAGGCCAATATCGCGGACGCCGTCGGGACCGCCGAAGAGAGCCAGTTGTTCGGCGTGGAAATCAAGGACGATGTCGATTTCGAGCCAATCCGGCTCGCTCATTTCGCCAGCGCTCTGTACGCGTCAGCATATCTACGAAATGACCTCCGAGCGATTTCCATCGCTTTCGCATGCTTTGGATTGTAGGGGCTGAGCTTGATGCCGCGCTCGGTTTGCTCGACGACATGAAGCTTGTCGCCCTCGCTGAGCTTAAGACGCGCCAGCAGTTCCTTCGGCAGGATAAGACCCGTCGAATTGCCAATCTTTTTGACCTGGAGCACGTAACCTTCAGCCTCAGTCGCGCGTGGCCGCTCATTCATGGCTTCCCTCCGTTGTTATACAAATTGTATAACACGACAGTTTAGGCTTCAACAATTGTTGGACATCCTCTAAGCCATTGTCATTCCAAGCTTTCTAACTCCCCGATCATCCGCTCGATGACCGAAAGCCCGCCCTGCCAAAACTCGGGGTCGCGGGCGTCAAGGCCGAACGGGGCGAGCAGCTCGGAATGGTGCTTGGTGCCGCCGGCTGAGAGCATGGCGAGATAGCGTTCGGCAAAGCCTTTATCCGCCCGTTCGTAAACCGCATAAAGCGAGTTCACCAGGCAGTCGCCGAACGCATAGGCGTAGACGTAGAACGGCGAGTGGATGAAATGCGGAATATAGGCCCAGAACGTCTCGTAGCCGGGCTTTAACTCGATCGCCGGGCCGAGGCTCTCGCGCTGCACGTCGAGCCATAATTCGCCGATGCGCGCCGCGGTCAGTTCGCCGCTCTTGCGCTCGGTGTGGACGGCGCGCTCGAAGGTATAGAACGCGATCTGCCGCACCACGGTATTGATCATGTCCTCGACCTTGGCGGCGAGCATGGCCTTGCGCTCTTTTTTGTCGCGCGTGGCGGCAAGCAATTTCTTGAACGTCAGCATTTCGCCGAACACGCTTGCGGTCTCGGCGAGCGTCAGCGGCGTCGGCGCCATCAAGGCGCCGTTGGGCGCGGCGAGCACCTGGTGCACGCCGTGGCCCAATTCATGCGCGAGCGTCATCACGTCGCGCGGCTTGCCCTGGTAGTTGAGCAGCACATAAGGATGCGCCGACGGCGTGGTCGGATGGGCAAACGCGCCCGGCGCCTTGCCCGGCCGCACCGGCGCGTCGATCCAGCGCTCGGCAAAAAACCGCTCGGCGATCGCCGCCATCTGCGGCGAAAACGCGCCGTAGGCCTCAAGCACCGTGTCCATGGCCTCGGTCCAGCCGACCGTGCGCGTGGCCGCTTGCGGCAGCGGCGCGTTGCGGTCCCAGTGCGGCAGGCGCTTTTTGCCGAACCACTTGGCTTTGAGCGCGTAATAGCGGTGCGACAGCCGTGGATAGGCGGCGCGCACCGCACGCGACCAGCGCATCGACCACCTCGCGCTCGACCCGGTTCGACAAATGACGGTCGTCGGCGATGTCGGCAAAGCCGCGCCAGCGGTCGGAGATTTCCTTGTCCTTGGCAAGCGTATTCATAATCAGCGCGAACGCGTCGACGTTCTGCGCGAAGCTATGCGCCAGCGCGGCCGCCGCGGCCTTGCGCTTTGCGCCGGAGCGGTCCTGGAGCAAATTGAGCGTCGGCTCGATGGCGAGATTTTTGCCCAAAACCCTGAAACGCAGCTTGGCGATGGTGGCGTCGAACTGCCGGTTCCAGGCGGAGTACGCCGTCACCGATTTTTCGTGAAATAGCTGCTCGACGCGATCCTCGAGCTGATACGGCCGGTAACGGCGCACGTCTTCAAGCCACGGCCGGTAATGGTTTAATGCGGGATCGGCCATCGCCGCTTCGAGCGCCGCGTCGTCGATGCGGTTGAGTTCGAGCGTGAAGAACAGCAGATGCGTGGAGGCCGCCGTCATGCGGTCCTGTATGTCGCCGTAAAACTTGGTTCGCGCCGGATCGACGGTGTCGCCGGCGTGGACGAGCCCGGCGTAAGAGCCGAGCCGGCCTATCAGATCGTCGATCGCCTCGTAGCGCCGCACCGCCGCGGCGAGCGCCGCGCCGGACTGCGATGCGCCCCCTTGCGGCGCGCCGGCGAGCGCGGCGAGCTTGCCCTTATAGTCCGCCTCGAAGGCCGCGCATTCGGCATCGACACGCTCGAGGTCGCGCTTGATCGCCGGATCGTCGAGACCGGCATAAAGGTCGTTGAGATTCCACTCCGGCAAAGCACCAAGCGCGACCCGGCCAGGCCCGCTGCGGGCATTCCCGGCCGGGCGTCTGGCAGCAGTCTTCTTTGCGATTTTCGGCATGAACTGGCGCGACCTCACCGCGCCTTCATGTGGCGCAGCCGTGCGGCACCCGCAAGGCCGCCCTAAATTTGCCGATGCTGTTTCCGGTTATTGCGGCCAGACCGGCGCATGCGTGCCGAGCGGAACGGCCGGCCGCGCCCAATGCGGCGGCGTTTCCGACATCACCGCGGCGTGGCGGACCGCGGTGAGCCGGCCGAAGCCGGAGGGCGTGTCCTCCAAGCAATCGCCGACGGCGTCGAATTCGGGATCGGGGCAATTGACGCCGTCGATGCGGCCGAGCTGACGCAGCCAATAACCGGTTTGCGCCAACGAAAGCCGGACGTGCCAGGACCCGCCTTGTTCGATGCGGCGCTTGAGCGCCGCCATCACCGCGAAGGCGAGTAAATAACCGGTGGCATGGTCGAGCTCTTGTGCCGGCAGCGCTTTCGGCTCGCGCGAGCCGAAGGCTTCCGCTTCCGCGGCATTGAGCCCGCTTGCCGTCTGCACCAGCGAGTCGAAGCCGCGCCGGGGCGCCCACGGGCCGTCGTGGCCGTAAGCGCACAGCGAGGCATAGACGATGCCGGGGCACAGCCGCGCGACATCCTGCGGAGAAAATCCATGCGCGGCGATGGCGCCGGGCCGGTAGCCCTGCACGAAAATATCGGCGTCGGGCACCAGCGCCGCCAGCGCCGCGCGCCCGCTTTGCTCGCGCAAATCGATCGACGCCGACAATTTTCCGCGCCCGGTGTCGATGACCAGCGGCAGCATCGAAGCAAGGTGCGAAGCCGTGACGAGGACGACGTCGGCGCCGTGCGCGGCGAGCGTGCGGCCGCATACCGGACCGGCGATGATGCGGGTGAGGTCGAGCACCTTGACGCCGGCCAGCGGACGATCCGCGAGGCCAAGTTTTCGCGGCGGCGCGTCGCCGATTTTCTCGATGCTAAAGAGCGGCAGCTTGGCCACCGCTTGGCCTTGCGGATGATTGTCCCATTCGGCGAACGAGCGGCATGCGGTGACGACCAGCCCGGCTTCGGCGGCGGCGGTTTCGAGCGCTTCCGCCTTCCAGCCGTCGAGCGCGCGCTGCACCGCGGCCTTGTCGTGCGGGACGCCGAGCAGTTTTAAAAGACCGCTGCAATGATGCGGCAGATTGGTATGCAGCCGCGTCCAGCGGCCGTCGCCGCAGCGATAAAGGCCGGCAATGTCGTCGTGATATTCGTCGGGGACTTTACCGTCGACGCGCAAATATCTTTCGCTGCGAAATTCGATCGCGGCGCGGCGCATGTCGACACCGACGTCCTGCCGGCGCCCGGTGCGCAGCCGCCACAACTCCGCGGCGGCCAGCGCCGACGCGGCGATCGTCGCCTGCGCCGCCGTCCCCACCGCAAACGACGACGGCAGCACCGGCTCGGCGCCGGTGAATTGGACCTGGCTCAGCGCGGCGTCGTCGAACCCCGCGCCGCGCCACAGGCCGGCGAGGACATTTTTGGGCTCAGGAGCGGGCATGGCAGCGGGCATGGGCTCGGCATTGAAGGGCGCGGTCGGCGTCAAGGCAAGGCTTAACACCCCCTTAAGCCTCCTGCCGCAAAGTGCCCCGAAACGGCACAGCGTTGGCGTGCCGTCGGCGATCCGCCGCGGGGACCAAGGCAAACGATGACCATTCTCATTGTCGACGACGATCCGGTGCAGTGCCGGCTGCTGGAGGGCATGCTGCACAAGTTCGAATACGAGACCGTCACGCGCGATTCCGGCGACGGCGCGCTGGCGCTGCTCACCGGGCCCGACGGCGCGCGGATCGATTGCGTCATTCTCGATCTCGTCATGCCGAATCTCGACGGCCTCGGCGTGCTCGCCAAAATGCGCCAGTCCGCGATCAACGTGCCGGTGATCGTGCAGACGGCGCACGGCGGCATCGACAATGTCGTCTCGGCGATGCGCGCCGGCGCGGTCGATTTCGTGGTCAAGCCGGTCGGCGCCGAACGGCTCCATGTCAGCCTGCGCAATGCGCTCAACGCCAGCGCGCTCGAAGGCGAGCTTGCCCGCATCAAGCACAGCCGCTCCGGCACGCTCGGTTTTGCCGACATCATCACCAAGAGCGCCAATATGCACGCCGTCATCCGCATGGCGGAGAAGGCGGCGGCCTCGACCATTCCGGTGCTCGTGTCCGGCGAATCCGGCGTCGGCAAGGAATTGATCGCGCGCGCCATTCACGGTTCCGGCGAGCGGCGGGAAAAACCGTTCATCGCGGTCAATTGCGGCGCGATGCCGGAAAACCTCGTCGAGTCGATTTTGTTCGGCCACGAGAAGGGCTCGTTCACCGGCGCCACCGAACGCCATACCGGCAAATTCGTCGAGGCTTCCGGCGGCACGCTTGTTTCTCGACGAGGTCGGCGAATTGCCGGCGGCGGCGCAAGTGAAACTGCTCCGCGCCATCCAGGAGGGCGAAGTCGAACCGGTCGGCGCGCGTAAAGCCGTCAAGGTCGACGTGCGGATCGTCTCGGCCACCAATCGCGATCTCATCGCCGACGTCAAAACCGGCCGCTTCCGCGAGGACCTGTTTTACCGCTTGCACGTGTTTCCGATCACGGTGCCGCCGCTGCGCGAGCGGCCCGCCGACATCCCGGCGCTCGCCCGGCATTTTTTGGCGCGGTTCGCCGCCGAAGAAGGCAAGCGCATCCGCATCATCACGCCCGAGGCGTTGCGCGTATTGGGCGCGCATCATTGGCCCGGCAATATCCGCCAGCTCGAAAACGCGGTGTTCCGCGCCGTGGTGCTCGCCGAATCCGATTGCATCGGTGTCGATGAGTTTCCGCAAGTGACGGCGCAAGTCGGCAATAAGATTGCGGCTGCCGCCACCCCCGAGGCAGCGCTTGCCGACGCCGCGCAA
Source organism: uncultured Alphaproteobacteria bacterium (assembly GCA_963823225.1). Lineage (GTDB taxonomy): Bacteria > Pseudomonadota > Alphaproteobacteria > Rhizobiales > Xanthobacteraceae > BOG-931. Next base: position 2,521,603 of record CAWGKM010000003.1, read on the forward strand.
GCGCCGGCGGTCGCGCCGGCGGAAGAGTTTGCGCCTGACCTTATGGCAACGGACTTGGAGGACGCGGCCGGCGTCTCGCCCGCCTTCGTGCCGCTGCCGGCGCCGCCCGCGCCGCCGGCATCCGGGGAAGTCCTGCCGCTCCTCGATGCGGAGGGCGAGGTGCGGCCGTTGGATGAGGTCGAATCCGACCTCATCCGCTACGCGGTGGCCCATTACCGCGGGCAAATGTCGGAAGTGGCGCGGCGGCTGCAAATCGGCCGTTCGACGCTTTACCGCAAACTCGAGGCGCTCGGGCTGAATAGCGAGCGCGCCGCAGCGGATTAGCCGAGCGCGACGGCCGCCGTGGCCGTAGAGCGACAGGCCCCCGAAATTCGCCTGATTTGAGCCAATATTACCGTTGATCACAGGACAAAGCCGGACGCCTCACGTAAGGTGAGCCCGTCGCGGCGTCCTTAAAGCTGCGGCCAATGCCACAATTGGGGGCCATCATCCCCCAAAAGGTAGGCCGTTTGCGGCCGCCATGTGCAGGCTCTTGCGCAGGCTCTGAAGGAGAGTTTGGAATGCTCGGGATTCGCGTCGATCGGTTGTTTGCGTCGACCGCCATCGTCCTTCTGCTGTCGGGCGCCGGCGGCGCTGCGCTCGCGGGACCCGCGAGCGAGGCAACCGGGGCAACCGATAACGCCGCGATCGCCACGCCCGACAAAGCCGGCGGCCCTGCTGCGAGTGCCGCAAAATCCGACACGGCTGGCAAGCCGGCGTCGCCGCAGGATGCGCAGGACACCCCGCCGGCAACGGCCACTCCGGCGGCAACGCCGAAGGCGGATGAACCCGCCGCGGCGAATGCAAATCCGGCTCCCGCGTCCGCGGCGCAACCCGCGGCGACGCCCGAGACCGCCGGCACGGCGGGCCCGGCGGAAACACCCTCACCTGCCGCGGCGACGAGTCCGGCTGCGACTGCCCCATCTACCGCGACCATGAGTGCGCCGGCGACGTCCAATCCCGAGACTGCCGCGACACCGGCCGCCGCCGCACCGGCCTCGCCCGACGCGGCAATCGCCGATCAATTGCGCGAACTCGGCAACGGCAAATTCGACCGCGTCATCGGCAACAAGAAGGACCGCACGCAGATCGATGCGTTCTATTCGGGCCGCGACTACACGCCGCTGTGGATCAGCGACGGCAAGGCCAATGCACGCGCCGACGCGGCGATCGCCTATCTCGGCCATGTCGATGCCGACGGTCTCGATCCGTCCGATTATCCGGCGCCGAATTTCGCCGCGCTGGCGACGCCGGCCGATCTGGCCAATGCCGAGATCGAGCTGACGATGTCGGTCATTACCTATGCGCACCACGCCAGCATCGGCCGCGTCCACTGGTCACGCGTGACGGCCGACGCCTCCTACGATCAGTCGGCTCCGGAGCCGGCAGACGTTCTGGCCAAGATCGCCGCGGCTAGCGACGTCGGCGCCGCGCTCGACGATTACGAGCCGCACACGCCGGGCTATCTCGCGCTCAAGGCCAAGCTGGCCGACATCCGCGCCGGCAAACTCGCAAGCGACGTCAAACCGCCCTTCGCCAACGGCCCGGTGCTCAAAGTCGGCATGCAGGACGACCGGGTGCCGGACTTGCGCGAGCGGCTCGGCGTTCTCGGCGACGGCGGTACCACCTATGACAAGCCGCTCGCCGAAGCGGTGAAGAAATTCCAGCAAGGACACGACTTGGCGGCGACCGGCACGCTGACTTCGGCGACCATCGAAGCGATCAATGGCAAGCAGCCGGATCATGTCGAGGACATCATCATCGCCAATATGGAGCGCTGGCGCTGGATGCCGCACCAGTTTCCCGACACTTACGTCATCGTCAATTTGCCGGACTTCACTTTGCGCGTCATGCACGACGGCAAGCTGGTCTGGATGACCAAGATCGTGATCGGCAAGCCGGAAATGCCGACGCCGATCATGACGGCGGACATGAAATTCATCACCGTCAATCCGACCTGGAACGTGCCGCCCTCGATCGTCAACCACGAATATCTGCCGGCCTTGCAGCAGGATCCGACGGTGCTCGATCGGATGGGGCTTAAGGTCGAACACAATCCCGACGGCACGATCCACATTTACCAGCCGCCCGGCGACAAGAACGCGCTCGGCCGCATCCGCTTCAATTTCCCCAACAAGTTCCTGGTCTATCAGCACGACACGCCGGACAAGTACATGTTCGCCTATGACAAGCGGGCGTTCAGCCACGGCTGCATGCGCGTGCAGGATCCGCAGCATTACGCCGAAGTGCTGCTGTCGCTGGTCCGTCCGAGCGACGGCTACACGAAGAACGCATCAAGAAGATGATCGCCAGCAACGACCAGACCGATATCCCAGTTCCCGACCTTCATTCCGGTCAACCTGACCTATCAGACCGCTTTCGTCGACGACGACGGCAAGCTCGAATTCCGCGACGACGTCTATGGCCGCGACAAGGCGCTGCTGGCGATCCTCAAGGGCGACGATCGCAAGGTTGCGGATATCCCGATCGAGCACAAAGAGGACATTTCGCACCGCGAGGTGCTGGCCATGCCCGACCAGCCCTCGCTGTTCGGGTTTGGCGGCCGCAGCATATTCAGCGGCGGGCCCAACTATTATCCCAACGGCGGCACCTATCAAACCGGCAGCGGCTATTCGAGCGGCGGCAATTTCTTCGCGCGGCTGTTCGGCGGTTTTGCCGCCGCCCCGCCGCCGCCGCCGCATCGGCCCGTTCACGCCAAGAAGGTGACCCGGTCGGGGGATACCGTGGAGCGCTAAAGGCGGGCCGGCCGCGCCAAGCCCCCTTCCGCGCCAAGCCCCTTCCGCGCCAAGCCCCTTCCGCGCCAAGCCCCTTGCCGTTAACCGCTTTTTCCCGCATCGGTCACTGGCCGGCGCAAACGGCGTTTTGCGGCCATATTTTGCCACACTGGGGCGGTAGCCCTACCGCGGTCAGGGGGTGGGGTGGCGGTAAGTTTTCGTTAACCCTTCCCAAATTAACACTGCGTTAGCGTTCTCCGGCGCGGCGGCAGCCGTGGCGGGCGGGCGTTTTCAACGCGTCGATGCGAGATTGCCAGTGCACGTCGGTAACGCGCGCTTGAATACTCGTCGATCGTCCTTGGCGCGCGCCGGCTATTCGTGCGGCCTGGCGCTTCTCGTCTTCCTGTTCGGTTCGAGAGCCCTGCAAAACGCGGTCGCCGAGGGCGACACGCGCGCCATCGCCATGCATCACGTCCATACCGGCGAGGACATCACCATCACCTACAAGCGCGACGGCCGCTACGACGCGGCCGCGCTGGCGAAACTCAACTGGTTCCTGCGCGATTGGCGACGCGGCGAAGAGACCAGCATGGATCCGCGCTTGATCGATCTGGTCTGGGAAGTGCAACGCGAGGCACGTTCGACGGAGCCGATCCAGGTCGTGTGCGGCTACCGTTCGCCGCAGACCAACGCCATGCTGCGCCACCGCAGCGAGGGCGTCGCGCGCTTTTCCCAGCACATGCTCGGCCGCGCCATGGACTTCTACGTTCCCGGCATCCCGCTCGAACAGCTTCGCGAAATCGGATTGCGTTTGCAGCGCGGCGGGGTCGGCTTCTATCCGGAGTCCGGCTCGCCGTTCGTGCACATGGACGTCGCCGGCGTGCGGATGTGGCCGCGCATGACGCGCGAACAGTTGGTGCGCGTATTCCCGGATGGACGCACGGTCCAAATTCCGACCGACGGCATTCCGCTGCCCGGCTATGCGCTGGCACTCGCCGACATTCAAAAGCGCGGCGGCGCGCCATCGCAGAACTCGCTCGAAGCGGCGCGAAATGCCGGGATCAATGTCGATACGCTTGTGGCGAGTGACGAGCGCCCGGCGGCAAATCCGTTCGCCAAGCTGTTAGGCCTGGCCAAGGACGATAACGACGAGGACGCCGATGCGATAGCGACGCCCGCCGTTGCGCCGGGCGGCTTGCAGCCAAAACCTGTCGTCCTTGCCGGGCTTAATCCCAGTGCCGCGACGAAGCCGGCCAGCGCCGCCGCTGCCGCGAAACTCGCAACCGCCAAAGTCGCAAGCGCCATAGCGAAACTGCCGGTCGTGCATATCGCCAGGCTCTTGACCTCCCCCGCGCCGGCGCCGGCGCGCCCGAGCGCCACGCGCGCGCTGAGCCCGAACCAGATCATCGTCGCGCGCGGCTATTGGCAGGGCCCGCCCGACGCAACAGCCAATCCGCTGGCCGCCGTCGGACACCTCGGCGATGCCGCAAACGCCGATCCCGACTCCACCGGTTCGATCGGCGCGCCCGACCTTACGCTCGCCTATGCCGATCAAAGCGGCGGTGACGCAGCCGCCGCCGCGCCGACGGGTGTCGCCGCGCTGCGCGCCGCGGCGCTCGCGGCCCACGCCACGGTCCCGGACGATACGACGATCGCCGTGAAACGCGCCGCCGATCAGGTCGCCTCCACAGTCATGACGGCGAGCGCGTCGGCGATGACCGTGATCAGGTCCGGCGCGCATTTCGCAAATCCCTGGCTGCGCGCCATGGTGCTGTCGCCGAGCGTGCACCGCTTCCTCACTACTTTGGCGCTCGGCGATCGCGACTTCCGCGCGCTGGCGTCGCTGATGATCAAGCCGCACAGTGCGGTGATGATGACGTTCGCGGCCGATCCCAATCCCGGCCTGGCGCCGGATCGTTTCAGCGGCGCGGCGATCGTGTTCGTGTCGACGGTGAACTACCCGACCTATCCGACGCATACCGCGGCGCTGCAATAGCCGTCATTCCGGGACGGCGCAAAGCGCCGGGCCCGGAATCCATAATCACTGCCGTCGCGGCGGCTCTCCGGTGCGAAACCTTATGAGTCCCGTGATTATGGATTCCGGGTTCACGCCATTCGGCGCGCCCCGGAATGACGGGAACTACCCCAGCATGCCGAGCGCGTGCAGGTAGGTCTCGAGGATCGCCTCCTGCTCCTTGCGCTCGTTGACGTCCTGCTTGCGCAGCCGCACCACGACGCGCAGCGTCTTGACGTCGAAGCCGTTGCCTTTGGCTTCGGAATAGACGTCGCGGATGTCGTCTGCGATCGCCTTCTTCTCTTCTTCAAGCCGTTCGACGCGTTCGACGAAGGCTTTCAGCTGATCCTTGGCGAAGCGGCGGGCGGGTTGGTCGTCCTTTTGACCTTCTTTGGCGGCGGCAGCGGTAGCCATCGGGGCACTCCTCGCTAAGGCATGATCCCGAAACAGCCTGCCCCGGACTTGATACGGGGTGGATGCCGGTTTCCCGCCTTCGCGAAGTCCGCTTCCACCTACGCGCTCCGCGCTTCGGTGGACTCAAACCCGCCGTAGCTCGCGAAGCGAGCGTAGGGGGGTCGGCGGGCGAAGGACCGTCGGACAAGATCATGCCCAGTTAAGTCGTGCCGGAAGGTTTCGGAATCGCGCAGCGTCAGGTCAAGCCGCGCGCGCGTTCATCCACGCTCTGCACAGGGCAATGGCGCAAAAGCGCCGCGTCAGTGTTTTTGGCTTGCTTTTTCGAGCGCCGCCTTCTGAGCTGGGGAGGCCTCTTTCTGGTACTTAGCGCGCCATTGGTCATAAGGCATGCCGTAGACCATTTCGCGGCTTTCATCCTTGGTCATCGGGACGCCTTTGGCGTCGGCGGCATCTTTCATCCAGTTGGACAGGCAGTTGCGGCAGAAGCCGGCCAAATTCATCAGGTCGATATTCTGCACGTCGGTGCGCGAGCGCAGGTGCTCGACCAGGCGGCGATAGACGGCGGCTTCGAGTTCCGTGCGGGTGTTCTGGTCGGTAGCCATGATCTTCTCCGCGGGTTAGCTATGGCGAAGATAAAGCCGCGGCCGCTCGGTTTCCATAGTCCGCGGCAGGGCCTGGGACGGGGTCGCCGTGACGACGCAATCGCGCGAATTGCTGGAATCCTTATTCCGCGCCGCGGTCGCCGCCGCGCACCCCTCGCGCTGCCTGCCGCCGAACCTGCCGGAACCGCCGCCACGCGGGCGGCTCATCGTGCTTGCCGCCGGCAAGGGCGCGGGCGCGCTGACCGAAACGGCGGAACGGCACTATCTGGCGCGCATCCCGGAAGACCGGCTCGACGGCATTGCCGTCACCCGTCACGGCTATGGCCGGCCGACACGGCGCATTGCCATGATCGAGGCGGGGCACCCAGTCCCCGACGAAGCCGGTATTGCCGGCACCGAGCGCGCGCTTGAGTTTGCCGACGCGGCAGGCCGGGACGACCTGGTGCTGGTCCTGCTCTCCGGCGGCGCTTCGGCCAATTGGATCGCGCCGGCCACCGGCATCACGCTGGCGGAGAAGCAGGTGGCGACGCGGGCGCTGTTGCGCAGCGGGGCCAATATCGGGGAGATCAACTGCGTCCGTAAACATCTGTCCCGCATCAAGGGCGGCCGGCTCGCCCGGCGCGCCCATCCCGCGCGCGTGGTCACGCTCGCCATTTCCGACGTGCCGGGCGACGATCCCGCGGTGATCGGGTCGGGACCGACGGTGCCGGACCCCACGACGCTCGCCGACGCCCGCGCGATTGTCGGCAAATACCGGCTCGCGCTGCCGCAAGCCGTGACCCGGGCGCTCAACGACCCCGGCAACGAGTCGCCGAAGCCGGGAGATCGGATTTTTGCCCAAACGACCTATCGGATCGTCGCCCGGCCGGCCGATGCGTTGGCCGCGGCGCAAGCCCGCGCCCGCGACGCGGGCTATGACTGCATGGTGCTCGGCGACCGGCTCCAAGGCGAGGCGCGCGAAGTCGCCGCCGAACATGCCCGGCTTGCCCGCGATATCGCCGGCGAGCGCCGGAAGCTGGCGATCCTGTCCGGCGGAGAAGTCACGGTGACGCTGCGCGGCCAAGGCCGCGGCGGCCCCAACCAGGAATATGTGCTGGCGCTCGCCATCGCGCTCGACGGCGCCGAGGGCATCGCGGCGATGGCCGCCGACACCGACGGAACCGACGGCGGCCGGGGCCGGCCGGATGATCCGGCCGGCGCCTTCATCGACGCCACGACTTTGGCGCGCGCGCGGGCCGCCGGCCTCGATCCCGCCGCGTTTCTCGCCGACAACGATTCCACGGGGTTTTTCAACGGCATCGGCGATTTGTTCACGCCCGGCCCGACGTTCACCAACGTCACCGACTTCCGTGCCATCGTCGTTGACAGGCCCTAACGCGGTGGAGCGGAATCCGAACCGGCAATGAGGCTAGCGACCTTCACCAACACGGCGGTTGGCGCGCTGATGCTGTGCGCGCTTTCGGTATTCGCGCTGCTCGCGTCCGCCGGCTCCCGCCGCGGCCGATTTCCGGCTGTGCAACAATACCACGAGCCGCGTCGGCATCGCGGTGGGTTACAAAGACGCCGACGGCTGGACCACGGAAGGCTGGTGGAACCTGCCGGCACGCACCTGCGAAACGGTGCTCAAAGGCAATCTTGTCGCCCGTTATTATTATGTCTACGCCATCGATTACGATCGCGGCGGCGAATGGATGGGCCAGGCCTATATGTGCACCCGCGACAAGGAATTCACGATCCGCGGCATCGGCGAATGCTTGGCGCGCGGCTACGACCGCACCGGCTTTTTCGAAGTCGATACCGGCGAACAGCGCGCCTGGACCGTGCAACTCACCGAATCGAGCGAGCAGCCGGCGCGCAAGCCGGCGTCTGCGGGCAATTCGGTCGGCACGGCACCGCCATCCGGCGCGTCTGCGCCGGCCGCCGCTGCGCCGAGCGGAGCGCCCGCCGCGAAGTCGCCGAGCGGAAATAAAATCCCATGAGGCGGCAGCGGCGGACCAAAGTCGTCGCCACGCTTGGACCGGCATCGGCGGATCGCGCCGTCATCGGCCGGCTGTTCCAGGCCGGCGCCGACGTCTTCCGCATCAATATGAGCCACACCGATCACGAGCGCATGCGCGAACTGGTGGCGAATATCCGCGCGGTCGAAGCCGAGAATAACCGGCCGATCGGCATACTGGTCGATCTGCAGGGGCCGAAACTGCGGCTCGGCACCTTCAAGGACGGCGGCGCCGAAATCGACAAGGGTCAGGATTTCACCCTCGATTCCGACCCGGCGCCCGGCGACGCCAAGCGCGTGCAGTTGCCGCATCCGGAAATCTTCGCCGCCATCAAGCCGGGCGATGCGCTATTGATCGACGACGGCAAGCTGCGCCTGGTCGCAACCGAGGTCGCGCCGCACCGCATCGTGACGCAGGTCGAAATCGGCGGCAAAGTTTCGAACCGCAAGGGCGTCAGCCTGCCGCGACACCGTCGTGCCGCTGGCGGCGCTGGCGCCGAAGGACATCGCCGACCTCGAAGCCGCGCTCGATGCCGGCATCGACTGGATCGCGCTGTCGTTCATTCAACGGCCGGAGGACATCGCCGAGGCCAAGAAGCTCACGCGCGGGCGCGCCGCGGTGATGGCCAAGATCGAAAAGCCGCAAGCCGTGGCGCGGCTCGGCGACATTCTCGACCTCGCCGACGCGCTGATGGTGGCGCGCGGCGATCTCGGCGTCGAAATGCCGCTGGAGAAGGTCCCCGGCGTGCAGAAGGAAATGACGCGCGCCTGCCGCCGCGCCGGCAAGCCGGTGGTCGTCGCCACCCAAATGCTGGAATCGATGATCGCGAGCCCGGTGCCGACGCGCGCCGAAGTCTCCGACGTCGCCACCGCCATTTTCGACGGCGCCGACGCCATCATGCTGTCGGCGGAATCGGCGTCGGGCCAATATCCGGTCGAAGCGGTGGCGACCATGAACCGCATCGCCGAGGAAGTGGAGAACGATTCGGCCTATTTGCCGTCGCTGCACGTGCTGCACACCGAGCCGGAACGGACCGGCGCCGACGCCATCGCGGCGGCGGCACGACAAGTCGCCGAGACGCTCGACCTCGCCGCCATCGTGTGCTGGACCTCATCCGGCTCCACGGGCTTGCGCGTCGCGCGCGAACGGCCGAAATGCCCGATCGTCGCCATCTCCCCCATTGAAGCGGCCGGGCGCAAATTGTCGATGGTCTGGGGCATCCATTGCGTCATCGACGAAGATGCGAAGGATCAAGACGACATGGTGGAACGCGCCTGCCGCATCGCGTTTAAGGAACGTTTCGCCAAAGCCGGCGAGCGGGTGATTATCGTGGCCGGCGTGCCGCTCGGCACGCCGGGCGCGACCAACATGATGCGCATTGCTTATGTCGGGGAGGAGAAAGTGGGCGAATAGAGCAGTATGAGTTGAAGTTGAAGCCGATAGTTCGTCATGGCCGGACTTGTTCCGGCCATCCACGTCTCTGTTTTGTGTGTCGCATTCAAGACGTGGATGCCCGCGACAAGCGCGGTCATGACGATTCAATCCGACGTGCGAGAAATCTCCTCGATCGCCGCGATCACCTGCTCCGCCGCGGCGTGATGCAGCATGTGGCCGAGGCCCGGCAGCACGACGAGCTTTGCAGCCGGCACGGCGGCGGCGAAGGCGAGAGCGTGCTGCCGCGGCGCGATGACCAGATCGCGATCCCCGGTCATGATCACGGTCGGCGCTGCAATCGTTCGGTAGCGGCTAGCTTGTGCCGCGAGATAAGGTTCGAGATCGGCGACGTCGCGCGCATTGGCCAGAAACGTCGCCGGCCGCAGCAACAAGAGCGCGGCGGAGCGTTTAAGATAATGGCGCGGCGGCAGTTGCGGCAGGAATGCCGAGCGCATCGCTATGCCGATAAACGGCAAGCCCAGCGGCAAAGCGAGCGTCCGCGCATAAAACCAGCCGGCGACTGGCGTTGCGAACAGCGCGTAGAGCCAGGTCATGCGGCGCAGCAGCGGATAGAGCGGCGGCGCCAGCAGCACCAAGCCGGCGACGCGCCCCGGATGATCGAGCGCGAAGGCTGCCGCGAGCGCACCGCCCCAGGAATGGCCGACCACGACCGCGCGCGCGATGCCGAGGCGGTCCAGCACATCACGCAACATCGCCGCCTGATAGGCCGGCGAGCTGCCGCGCCGGCCTTTGCGCACGCTCCAGCCGAGCCCCGCGCGGTCGACCAGGATGACGCGGTGGCCCGCGGCGAGCCGCTCGCCGAGCGCCAGCCGCATGTCTTCGAGATTGCAGCCGGCGCCGTGAATAAGGACGATCGGCGGGATGTTTTTGCTGGCGCCGAGCTCGACCACGTGCTGACGCAAGCCGCCGATGTCGAGAAAGCGACCGCGCGGCGGATGCGCGCCCTCGATCAGCCGCGAACCGATGAAGGTGACGACCGCACCGGCGGCGAGGATTTCGGCGGCGGCGGCGAGCGCATGCATCTAAGTTTGGATGGTTTCGCCTTTCAGCCAGCGCGCGCCTTGCGCATAAAGCGCATCGAGATCGGGCCCTTCGAGCCCGGGCATGTCGGTCTTCACCTTGTAGCCGATCTTGGTCTGCAAATAAGCGAGGTGACGATAGCCCTCCGGGAAACGCTTGAGCAGGTCCTGGTCGAGCACGAGTTCTGCCGCCGGATCGACCGGGTCGAGCCGGTCCTTCTCATAGACGAGGCGGCGCAGCACGAAACCCCAGCGGCCGTTTCGCTTCTCGAAAAAATCGTAGAAGCGGCCGGTGCAGACCACGTCGCAAATCACGCCGTCGACGCCCGCGCGCTGCGAAATCGTCATCTTGGTTTGCGCGATTGCGCGGTGGGCGGCGATGTCGATCGTGCTGCCGCCGAGAAAATGCAGGATGCGCACGCCGCGCGCCCAGCCTTGGTCGTTGGCGGCGATGAACTCCTCGAAACTACCCTGGAACCAGGTCGCCCACATGCGGCCGTCGGCGTGCCAGACGGTGCGGAAGCGGTCCCACAGCCGCGCATCGCGCCACAGCGCCCAGTTTTCCACGAGCTCGCGGATGATGCGGTTGTCGTCGTCGATGGCAGTCATTGCGCTTGGCTCCCGTCATTGCGAGCGTAGCGAAGCAATCCAGCGCCGTGAAGCGGCTCCTGGATTGCTTCGTCGCTTCGCTCCTCGCAATGACGGGAGCCGCGGATCAGATGTCGCGCCCCTCGACTTTGCCGGTCAGCGTCTTGACCACGTCGGGAACGTTTTCGAGGTGGGGATCGATGGCGAGCGCCTTGCGGTAGGCCTCGAGCGCATCCTTGTCGTCGCCGATCTCTTGGAGCATGAGGCCGAGGCCGGCCAGCGCGCCGAAGTGGCGCGGTTCGCGCGCCAGCACCTCGGCAATGTCGGCAATCGAATGCGCGTAGTCCTGCTTGAGATAATAGACCGTGGCGCGCTGGTTCCAGGCTTCGACGTAACCCGGCTTGATGGCGATGATGGCGTCAAGGAGCTTTATGGCGAGATCGTAATCCTTATCCTCCATCGCGTCCTTCACCCTGCTCATCAACAGATCGCAGGTGTCGCTGCCGGATATGGTCCAGACCGCCCAGATGCGATCCTCGATCGCCTTGGCGCTGGCTTCGTCCGGCGCGATCTTGAGCGCGCTGAACAGCGTGTCGAGACTGTAGGCCGGCGCGCCGCGCTCGACCGGCGGCAGGTCATCCGGCGGCGATAGCCACTCCTGCGGGCTTTGCGCCCACGCTTGCGTCATTGCCGGCACCGCGAGCATGGCGGCAAAGACGGTAACCGGGAATCGCAGTTTCATGCGCACGAGTTCTAATCCCCCGCCGCCGCGCGGCAAGCCGGAAAATTATTCAATCAATGCGGCGGAACTGGGCAGCCGGCGCTCAGCCTTGACGGGCCTTGAAGCGCCGGTGCGTCTTGTTGATGACATAGACGCGGCCCTTGCGGCGCACGATGCGATTGTCGCGGTGGCGGCTGCGCAGCGATTTCAACGAATTGCGGACTTTCATCGGATTGTTCCTTTTCAGCATGATCCTATCCGACCTTCCTTCGCCCGCCGACCCCCCTACGCTCGCTTCGCGAGCTACGGCGGGTTTGAGTCCACCGAAGCGCGGAGCGCGTAGGTGGAAGCGGGCTTCGCGAAGGCGGGAAATCGGTGCCCACCCCGGATCAAGTCCGGGGCAGGCATTTTCGGGATCATGCTCTGATGTTGGTGGTTGATTAAGGAGGCGTCATGCGGTTGTCAATGTCGGGCGCTCCGGCGGATGGGAAGCGAATGCGATGAATAAAGGCTCGGGCTGTTTGCGGCTGATATCCGGCGTCGGCAAGAAGGGCCCGGCGTGCTTTCTGATCGAGGCCAAAGGCAAACGCCTCCTGCTCGACCTTGGCGAAGGCCCGCCGCCCGGCGCTTTGCCGGACTTGGCCGGCATCGGCCGCGTCGACGCGGTCGTCTTGAGCCACGGCCACAAGGACCATGTCGGCGGCCTGTCGCTGTTGCCGAAGCTCGGCGATCCGCCGGTTTACGCCACCGATATCGTCGCGCGCGGCTTGCCGAAAGCCATTGTCGCGCACCCGCTGCCGGTCGGCGGCAGCGCCGAGGTGCTCGGCATTGCCGTTGAAACCGGCCGCGACGGCCATGCGCCGGGCGGCATCTGGCTTCGCTTCGCCATCGGCGACGGTTTTCTCTATACCGGGGATTACGCGACCCAATCGCCGCTCTATGCCTACGATCCGCCGCTGAAAACCGCGGCGACCGTCCTCGCCGATTGCTCCTATGCCGATTATCAAAAGCCGCTCGCGGAATGTTGGAACGACCTTGCGCCATACCTGGAGCGCGGCCCGCTGCTCCTTCCGGTGCCGGCCAACGGCCGCGGTCCGGAAATCGCGCTCGAACTGATGCGCCGCGGGTTTAACGATATTTATGTCGACGACGCCATGCGTACTGCGCTGCGGCAACTCGGCGATGGCGCCGGCACTGCGTTGCGCGATGGTGTGCGTGGCGACGTCCAGCGTCTTGCCGATATTGTCAAACCGATCGCCGGCGCGCGCGGGGTCATGCTGGCGGCGTCCGCCGACGGCAGCTTCGGCGCAAGCGCGCAACTCCTTGCGCAATTCGAAGATTCGCCCGAGGTGACGATCCTGTTCACCGGCTACGTCAATCCCACCACGCCGGCGGAACGGCTGACCGCGAGCGGCCGCGCGCAAACCATGCGCTGGAACGTGCACCCGCTTTTGTCCGACACCGTCGCGCTCACGCGCGTGGCGCGAGCGAAAACAGTGATCCCGGCGTTCTGCGACCGGGCAAAACTCGCGGCGCTTGCCGCGGCGCTGACCCCGGCGCGGGTGACGATGGATGGACCGGTGGAAATTTAGCGCGCCTGTTGCCCGCGCAGGCGCGGATGCCCGATGCCGAGCGGTTTGGCGTCGATGAGCACGATAGCAAGCCGCGCCGGCGCGGTGCCGCGGTTGACCCAGCCATGATTGGTGCCGCGCTGGACCGCGATATCGCCGGGGCGAAGCGTTATGCTGCCCTCGTCCAGGTCCATGTCGATCTCGCCCGACAGCATGACGATGTAATCGATCGTCTCGGTGCGATGCATTTCCGACGCCACGCCGGGAGCAAACTCCATGACGATGAAACGGGAGCCGTTCTCCGGCGGCGCCGTGCCGAGGATGCGCGCGCCCATGTCTTCGACGTTTTCGCCGACGGCGATATCGGCGGGCATCGCGTCGGTGCACCACATCAGCGTCGAGATAACGCCGTCGCGCGGGGTCTTGGCGTTGCGCGCCGGCCCGTCGACGATCAGCTTGGCGGCGTTTGTTTTGCCGTCGTGACCGGTGATGACGCGGCGAATCGGTTCGCGGGCCATAGGCGTCCTCTCGAATTTGCCGAAGGCTACGTTCGCTCGCCGAGCGCGCGCTTAAGGTCGATGAATTCGATAACGTTGCCGTCGGGATCGCGGATATAGGCGCTGCGCCCGACGAATACGCCGGCGCGGCGATCCTCCTGCTTGAATATCTCGATGCCCTTGCCGGGCAGAATTTTCAGCGCCTCGTCGTAAACCTGCGGCGTCACCCGGAAGGCGGAGTGGATTTCATGCCGGTTGCCGGCATTGAGCGTGATCGGATTCTCCGAGTAGGTCAGATTGAAATAATCATCGCCCGCGCGCATGAAAACGATCCGCTCGACGCGGGCGATTTTCTCGAAACCGAGGATTTCGGCGTAAAATGTTTCCGCACGGTCGAGATCCTTGACCGGAATGGTGAAGTGGAGAACGCCTTCGGTCTTGAGCATGACTATCCCAATCGCGACGCATGGCGGCGCATGGCGCGCGGCGCCGACGAGAATAGCACGGATCGGTCGGCTGGAGCGCGGGCGCTTACTGCGCGGAACCGTCGGCGGTCCGGCGCAAGCCGGCCGGCCAATCGCGCCAGGTCCGGCGCAGCCGCGCGCCCGGCAATGCAGCGCTCACGGTCCGCCGCTCCGCCTTGCGCGCGGTCAAATACGCGGTCCACTTTTCATAAATGCCGAGCGCGGCCGCACGCCACGGGCATTCGAGGCCGGCTTCGAGCGCGGCTTTGGGAAATTCGGCGATGAGTTCGCCGCGCCGCTCGACGAGCGCGCGGACGCGGAATGCCGCCGCAAGCGCCGCCGCCTCGTCATTGAAATAGCCGGCCGGTATTGCCGGATAGTCGTCGCGCTCGCGGTTGAGAAAGCGCGCGACGTCGCGGCGATATTCGCGCAACAGCGTCGCCGCCTCGTATTCCGGATGGCCCTGAAAGAACAGAAGGAAGCTGCCGTCCTGCTTGGCGAAACTGTCGACGCCCGCGCGCTTCGAGCGGGTCAGAATCCGATAGCCACACGCGGTGAGCGCGCGCTCCGGCAAATCGTTGTAGCGCGAATGCGGCACGCGCAGCAGGTCGGGGAAATGCTGCGTCATCGGATGCTCCGCGACGGGCCGGCAATCGAACACGCCGCAGCGCTTTTGTTTCAAGGCGCGGCGTTCGATGCCGTCGGCATGAAGCACGGCCGCATGGGCGGCCAGACAGGACCAGATGGTCGAGGCGGTATGATTCCTCGCCCAATCGACCAGCTTGCTCAGGGTCGCCCAGTACGGCTCGTCGGCAAGCTTGCCGGCGCGCGGCTCGGCGCCGGTCACGATCAAGCCGTCGAGCGGGGTTTCCCACAGCTCGGAAATATCGCGGTAGCGTTCGCCAAGCTCGGCGCGCGCGCTTTCGCCGCGCGGCACTTGCGGGATCGCAAACAGTTTCAGCAGTACGACCGCATTGGGCGTCGCCGCCCGGATCAGGTCGGTGAATTGCCGTTCGGTCGCCTCGAGCGCCGCATCCGGCATGTTATTGACAAGCCCGATGGTGATGCAATTCGAGGCGTTGAGTTCGACGGCCGGTCCCAAGCGGCCGGAGTCCAGAAAAAGCGGCATCGGCCCCGTTCTCCGAAAGCTCTATTCCGCCGCGATCAAAGTCGAGCGGCGCGAGGCCGAGGCGGCCAGCGCCTGATCGAGATCGGCGACGATGTCGTCGATATGCTCGATGCCGATCGACAGCCGGATCATTTCCGGCCGCACGCCGGCTTGGCGTTGCTCCTCGGCCGACAGCTGGCGATGCGTGGTCGAGGCCGGGTGGCAGGCGAGCGACTTGGCGTCGCCCATATTGACCAGCCGTTTGAACAGGCGCAGCGCGTCGTAAAAATTCTTCGCCGCCGCAAGCCCGCCGGCGATGCCGAAGCTGAAGATCGAACAGGCCCGGCCGCCGAAATATTTGCGCGCCAGCCCGTGATAAGGATTGTCGGGGAAGCCCGCATAATTGATCCACTCGACGCGCGGATGCCGCCGCAGGAAATCGGCGGCGCGCTGCGCATTCTCGACGTGCCGCTCGACGCGCAGCGCCACCGTCTCGATGCCTTGCAGCAACAGGAAGGCGGACAGCGGCGCCAGCACGGCGCCGGTGGTGCGCTGATAGACGCTGCGGCAGCGCGCGATATAGGCGGCCGCGCCGAAATGCTCGGTATAAACCAGGCCGTGATAGGACGCATCGGGCTCGTTGAACATGGGGAAGCGCCGCGCGTGCGCGCGCCAGGGAAATTTGCCGCCGTCGACGACGGCGCCGCCGAGCGTGGTGCCGTGTCCGCCCAAAAACTTTGTCAGCGAATGCACGACGATGTCGGCGCCGTAATCGATCGGGCGAAGCAGGACCGGCGTTGCGACCGTATTGTCGACCAGGAGCGGAATGCCGTGGCGCCGGGCGAGCGCCGCCAGGGCTTCGATGTCGCAGATGTTTCCCGCCGGATTGCCGACGCTCTCGCAGAAGATCGCGCGGGTGTTCTCGTCGATCAGCTTTTCGATCGCCTCGGGCCGGTCGGACTCCGCGAAGCGCACGGCGATGCCTTGGCTCGGCAGGACGTGCGCGAACAGCGTGTAAGTGGTGCCGTAGAGCTGCGGCGCCGATACGATATTGCTGCCGAGGCCGGCGAGATTGAGCACGGCATAGTTCAGCGCCGCCTGCCCGGAGCCGACGGCGAGCGCGTCGACGCCGCCTTCGAGCGCGGCGACGCGGCGCTCGAGCACCGCGACGGTCGGATTGGCGATCCGGCTGTAGCGATAGCCTTCGGTTTCGAGATTGAACAGCGCGGCGCCGTGATCGGCGCTGTCGAACTCGTAGGCCACGGTCTGGTAGATCGGCACCGCGACGGCCTTGGTCGTCGGATCGGTTTCGTAGCCGCCGTGGATGGCCAGCGTTTCGTTCTTCATGCTTCCCGCCGCCTGTCAGAAAACGCAGGCATTCTAGGCGATTTGAGTTTCTTATCCGTGGCTGGAGGAGCGAACAACGCGAGGGACTGGAATTCGACGGAATAACGTTAATTGTTTGCCATCGAGCATGATCCGGAAAAGCGGGAGCCGGTTTCCCGAAAAGATCGGGCGCCGCCAAACTGTTAAATGGCTCACACTTTATCCAATCTTGAAGCGAAAGATTCACTTTGTTGGGCGATGCTGAGGTATGGCCCTCGTCGAATTGGAACGCCCAACGCGGGCGCGCGGCGGCAGCGACACCGCGCTCGCCGACTGGCTGCGCGCGCTGGAAGCGACCGCGCCGATCCTCGGCAATCCGCGGCGGATTTTGCCCGCCGTCGTCGAGGAGCTGGCGGCTAGCCGGGGCGACGCCGCGGCGCTGATTGCGGAGCGTGGAACCTTGACCTATCGCGCGCTCGCCGAGCGCAGCCGCCGCTACGCGCGCTGGGCGCTCGACCAGAATCTCGGCAAGGGCGAGACCGTTTGCCTCGTCATGCCGAACCGGCCGGAATATATGGCGATCTGGCTCGGCATTACGTCGGTCGGCGGCGTCGTCTCGCTCGTCAACACGCAGTTGCGCGGCCCGGCGCTTGCGCATTGCATCGACATCGTCGCGCCGGCGCACATCATCGTCGCCGCCGAATTGATCGAGCAATTGCGCTCCGCTGCATTGTCCGGCGGCGCGAAAATCTGGGCCCACGGTGGTGCTAAAGGTTCGGACCGCGGATTGCCGCGCATCGACCGCGCGATCGAACGGTTTTCGCCCGAGCCGCTGCTCAACGGCGAACGCCGTGCGGTGGCCATCGCCGACCGCGCGCTCACCATCTATACGTCCGGCACGAGCGGCCTGCCGAAGGCGGCCAATGTCAGCCACCGGCGGCTGCTGCAGTGGAGCTTGTGGTTCGCCGGCCTGATGAATACCGGACCGGACGACCGCATGTACGATTGCCTGCCGATGCATCACGCGATCGGCGGCGTGGTGGCGACCGGCGCGTTGCTGGTTCGCGGCGGCGCGGTCGTGATCCGCGAGAAATTTTCCGTAAGCGAGTTCTGGAACGACGTCACCGACTGGGATTGCACGCTGTTCCAATATATCGGCGAACTCGCGCGCTATCTCGTCAATGCGCCGAGCCATCCGCGCGAGCGCGAGCACCGCCTGCGCTTGGCCTGCGGCAACGGGCTGCGCGCCGAGATTTGGCGGCAATTCCAGTCGCGGTTCGAAATCCCGCGCATTCTGGAATTTTATGCCGCGACCGAGGGCAATTTCTCGCTGTACAATGTCGAAGGCAAAGTCGGCGCCATCGGCCGCGTGCCGCCGTTTCTGCGCCATCGCTCGCCGCTCGCGCTGGTGCGGTTCGACGCCGCCTCGGGCGAGCCGGCGCGCGATGCCGACGGCCGTTGCATCCGCTGCGCCACAAATGAAACCGGCGAGGCGCTCGGCAAGATCGGCCCCGGCGGCGAATTCGAAGGCTATAGCAGCGCCGCGGACACCGAGCGGAAAATTCTCCGCGACGTGTTCGAGCCGGGCGACGCCTGGTTCCGCACTGGCGATCTGATGCGCCTGGACGCAGGCGGCTTTTTTTATTTCGTCGACCGCATCGGCGACAGCTTTCGCTGGAAAGGCGAAAACGTGGCGAGCGCCGAAGTCGCCGACGCGCTCATCGCGTTTGCCGGCGTGCGCGAGGCGGCCGTCTACGGCGTGCCGGTTCCCGGCACCGAAGGCGCGGCCGGCATGGCGGCGCTGGTTACCGATGGCGCGCTCGACTTTGCCGAACTGCGGCGCCATCTGGCGCGCCGGCTGCCGCCTTACGCCCGGCCGCTGTTCCTGCGGCTCAAGGATCGCATCGACGCAACGGCGACGTTCAAGCCCGACAAGACCGCGCTTAAGCGCGAAAATTTCGATCTTACGGTGGTGCGCGATCCGATCTATTTCGACGATCCGGAGCAAGGCGCCTATGTCCGGCTCGACGCCGCGCTCTACGAGCGCATCGACGCCGGCAAGGTAAGGGTTTAGGTGGTGGCTCGCGACACGCGCTCCCTCTCCCCGGAGGGGAGAGGCACAGGCGGCCTTCGGCCGCCGTCACTTTACGTAAAGAACGCCGACGCGAAGCGTCGGCTATGGGTGAGGGGGTTCGGACGTACGAGAAAAATTTCAGCATCCGAACCCCCTCACCCGTCCGCGCTACGCGCGGCCGACCTCTCCCCTCCGGGGAGAGGTGAAAATGAAATCTCGTTCTCGCGACGCATCGACGTCCGAGTCTTGCAAGCCGCAATGTCAAACAGCGACGGATCGTAGCCCGGATTGAGCGGAGCGAAATCCGGGAACGATCAAGAAGCTTCAATGTCCATCCCGGATTTCACTTCGTTCCATCCGGGCTACGAAAGAAAGAAATAAGGAAGCGGAACGCCGGCAAACGCAGGGTACTACCTCCCGCACCAGCGGGTGCGGGTCGCGCCACGGAAAGGCGGCTTGCGCCGCCCTTCCGCTGTCGGGCGCGCTCGCCTGCCGGCGTTCCACCACGGCTCTCGCCAAAGGGAGTCGTCGTCCCTAAGGCGCAATCCGGGCCAGGCTTCGTGGGCGAAACCGTCCAAGGGGCGGGGTCACTCCGCCGACGGGCTGCCCACTTCCAGCGAAGCACCTCGCGCGCCGGTCATAGTGCCGGCAGGCTTGATGCCCGGACCGCCCGGGAGCGGAGTGCAAATCCGCCCGCGGGCACCGCTCTCGCCCCGACCGTGCGGTGTGCCTCCGCACGGGCGTCCTTAACGGGCGAGATTTGATTCGCTCTATTAGATAACTGAAACAGTGACGGATGTCAAACGGATTATCTCCGTATCAGTGACATTCGGCGCCGGTCTCGATTCACGCGAATTATTCCTGCAAATCACCGCACTGCGCGAAGCCGAGCTGGCGGGAGCCTAAAAATGACGCCCCAGTTCGTGGGCTGGCAAAAATGTGGTACACTTCCGGCATGGTCAAGACATTGGAAATCGCTATCAGCAAGGTCGCTGCTCTTCCCGAGGCAGCGCAAGAACAGCTTGGAAGAGAGCTTCTGGAGCGCATCGAGACGCTGAAGAATTTGCGCGCCGAAATCGAGGTGGGAATCGGCGAGTTGGAAGCCGGCCTAGGCGAAGAACTCGATGTAGAAGAGCTTCTTCGTCACCTTCACGAAGAGCATGCCCGCAAAACGTAGGCGTGTGGTTTGGGCCCCCCGCGCAAAACGGGATTTGGCCGATGTTTGGCGCTACTACGCACGCGTTGCATCTATCGAAGTCGCCGATAAGATTTTGCGTGAGATCGACGAAGCGGCGCGGCAACTCTCTGACGACGCGCTCAGATGGAGAGCGCGCGACGAGTTAATGCCAGGATTGCGGTCCGCTCTGGTTCCCCCTTACATCATCTTCTATCGGATCCAGAACGGAACGGTCGAGATCGTCCGCGTGCTGCATGGACGCAGAAATTTCCCGGCGATTTTTTCCAAAACAGAACGCTGAGGATCAGCGCGTAAGGCGGATTAGCGGAGCGAAATCCGAGGACGACAGTCCAGTCTTCAGGGCCGATCCCGGATTTCGCTGACGCTCAATCCGGGCTACGCTTGCTAGTGAACGGTCGGTCCTTTCATCCAGTGACAGCCTTGGGACGTGCACAGCCATTCGAAGGGGTCAGAACGATAAGTTCGAGTCCATCCCAATGTCCGGTATCTCATAGCAACAGTTGTGCTTATCGCCTTCACCTTCATGGGACCCACGCCGGGCAAGTCGGTGTGAAGGCCCATGATGTTTATTCCTTCGGCTCCCTCAAATTTGACAAGCTGGGAAGCGTCGCACGGGAAATTAATTTGGTGACCCGCAGGGATAACGGCATTCACTTGCGAGGAACGCAGGCCAGCGACCATCGTCATGGTTTGCTTTTCGTTCCCCAAGATGAATGCTCCGATGCCGCACGTCAGTTCAACATTTTTCATGTCAAAAACCGTGCTTTTATTTTGTACGATAAAAGGCAACAAAAATGTTGAATCAGTTTCAGAATCGCGCGCGGTTACATCCGGAAAGGTGTTTTGGTAAACCGTCCAAGACCAATCGCTCAAGCCGACGACTGCGGCTAGAAACACAATCGCCGCCACAATGCGTGTGCGAGTCGAACCAAGATACCTGTGCAGAAATCTTTGATGCCATTTTAATTTGATTGGCTGCGGCTGTTGCCGCAGTCGCGCTCGCAGACGTTCTTTATCTTCTGTGGTCATAGCTATGCACATCGCCGCCTGTAGGCTGCACAATTCCGTCTCACTTCAAAAACCCGATCGAGATCCACGGCACGGCGGCGACGATGGCCGTGCCGATGACGAGCGCGGCCATGTAACCCCAGATCGGCCGCATGCCGTCGGCCGGATCGACCCGGCCGATGGCGCAGGCGGCGTAATAGCCCACCCCGAACGGCGGCGCGAACAGCCCGATGCCCATCGCCAGGATCACGACCATGGCGTAGTGCACCTCATGGATGCCGACTTCCCGCGCGATCGGGAACAACAACGGCCCGAACAGCACGATGGCCGGAATGCCTTCGAGCACTGACCCGAGCACGATGAAGGCCAGGATGGAAACCGCCATGAAGCTCGCCGCCCCGCCCGGCAGCCCGGTCATCGCCAGCGCAAGCGCGCGCGAAAAACCCGACTGGGTGAGGCCCCAGGCCATGCCGGTCGCCGTGCCGATAATGAGCAGGATCGCGCCGGAAAGCCCGGCGGTGTAGATCAGCATCGGCTTGAGCGCCGACCAGTCGAAGCGGCGGTAAACGAGAAGTCCGGCGACGCCGGCATAGGCAATGCCGATGGTCGAGACCTCGGTCGCGGTGGCGATGCCTTCGACCACCGCGGCGCGGATCAAAAACGGCAGCGCCAGCGCCGGCAGCGCAATCAGGAAGGCGCGGCCGATTTCGCGCCCGGTCGCGCGCTTGACGTGGCCGAGCTGCTCGCGCCGATAGCGCCGGCCGACCACGAAGCAGAGCAGGATCGCCAGCACGATCGCCGGCAGCACCCCGCCGGTGAACAATGCCGCGATCGACACGCCGGTCACCGAGCCGATGGTGATGAGGACGAGACTCGGCGGCACGGTTTCGGTCTGCGCGCCGGTTGCGGCCAACAGCGCGACCAACTCGCCCGGCTTGGCGCCGCGTTCCTTCATCTCGGGAAACAGCACCGGCGCGATCGCCGCCATGTCGGCGGCCTTGGAGCCGGAAATGCCGGAGACGAGATACATCCCGGCGACCAGCACGTATTGCAAGCCGCCGCGCACGTGGCCGAGCAAGCTCGCCAGGAACGCGACCATGGCCCGCGCCATCCCGGTCATCTCGATGAGCAGCCCGAGGAAGACGAACAGCGGCACCGCGAGCAAAATGAGATGGCTCATGCCCTCGTCCATGCGGCCGACCAGGATCATCACCGGCGTCTGCGTGGTCAGCGCCAGATAGCCGAAGATCGAAAGCCCGAACGCAAACGCGATCGGCACGCCGGCGAACACGGTCGCGGCGACGACGCCGACAAAAAAGATCAGAAGATTAAGGTTGCCGAGCCGGTGGAAGGCGGGACTGGCGAGCCAGAACAGCACGACCAGAGCGGCGGCGGCGCCGAGCGCGACGCCGAGCGCGCGCGGCGATCCCGCCTTGGCGAGGCGCAGCACCGCGAACGCCGCCATCAATAAAATGCCGGTGGGCAGCGCCGCGGCGCGCCACGCATCGCTGATCTCCAGTGCCGGCGTGGTGATTGCCACTTCTTCGCGGGCATAGTCACAGGCCGGCCAGGCGATGAGGACGAGGAAGGCGAGCGCGGCGGCGGTCGCGAAGGTATCGAGCGTGGCGCGCGCCGGCGGGCGCAACATGGCGACCGCCGCCGTCATCCGCATGTGCTCGTCGCGGCGCAATGCGATCACCGCGCCGAGCATCGCCAGCCACAGGAACAGGATCGAAGCGAGCTCGTCCGACCAAACCAGCGGCGCGTCGAAGACGTAGCGCGCGACGACGCCGCCGAACAGGATCGCGATCTCGAGCGCCACCAAGGCCGCCGCCGCAAGCTCGACGGCCGCGCCGAGCCAGGCGTCGATGACGCCGCTGACGCCGCGGCGCGATGCTGCCGCGCGCGGAGCGGCGAGCGACAGCGCCGAAAATTCCGTCATGGCGTTAGGCGAGCTTGCCCACGGATTTTTCCAGGATGGCCCAGGCCTCGTCGCCGTATTTGCCCTTCCACTCGGTATAGAAGCCGGCGGAGCGCAGCTTGTCGCGGAATGGCGCCGGATCCGGCTTGTTGAAGAGGAGACCCTTGCCGGCGAGGTCCTGCTGCAGCGTGGCGTTGAGCTTCTCGACGTCGGCGCGCTCTTTCACGCCGGCCTCGTTGACGCGCTTGGCGACAATCGCCCGCATAGTGTCGGGCAACGCCTCCCAGGCGCGCTGGTTCGCCAGGAACCAGAAGCCGTCCCACATGTGACTGGTCAGCGAGCAGTACTTCTGCACCTCGTACAGCTTGGCGGTGGAGATGATGGCCAGCGGATTCTCCTGGCCGTCGACGATCTTGGTCTGCAGCGCCGAATAGACTTCGTTGAAATTGATCGAAGCCGGCGACGCATCGAATGCCTTGAACATCGAGGTCCACAGCGGCGACACCGGCACCCGCAGTTTCATGCCGCGGAAGTCGTCCGGGCTGTTGATCGGCTTGGTCGAGGTCGTGGTCTGGCGAAAGCCGTTGTCCCAGATTTTCTCCATCGTAAACAGATTGGCCTTGGCGATCTGACCGCGGACATAGGCGCCGAGATCGCCGTCCATCGCTTTCCACACCGTGGCGTAGTCCGGGAATGCGAAGCCCATGCCGTTGATCGAGGCGGCCGGCACCAAGGTCGACAGGATCAGCCCCGACAGCGTGAAGAACTCGACGCCGCCCGAGCGGATTTGGGAGAGCGTATCGGTGTCGGAGCCGAGCTGGCTATTCGGGAAAATCTGCAGGTCGAAGGCGCCGTTGGTGTCCTCCCGGATCGCGGCCGCCATTTCGCGCGCCCGCACATTCATGGGATGCGTGTCGGGCAGATTGTTGGCGTATTTGTAGGTGAACTGCGGCGCTTGCGCGCGCGCCACCGACGGCGCTGCGACGGCGGCTCCGAACAGCGTCGCGCTGCCGGCGGCGAGCATATGACGGCGAGATAGACGCATTTTTGACCCTCCCTATGGGCGCGTGGCACGCCCCCTCTGCCGCATCCTAGCGTTTCATGGCCTGGACCAGTAGGCCGTTATGGCCGCGCCAGCCATGCCGGGGCGGGCGGGGGAGGAAAATTACGCCGTCGCGCCGGCGTCGACGGTGACGACCGTGCCGGAAATGCTGCGCGCTCGATCGCCGAGCAAGAATTCGACGGCATCGGCGACGTCGTCGACGCTCGCCAGCCGGCGCAGCGCGCTGCGCCGCATCACCTGCGCCCGTTGCGCGTCGCCAAGCCCATGGGTCATGGCGGTATCGAGAAAGCCGGGCGCCACGGCGTTGACCGTGATGCCGAGGCGGCCGACTTCGCGGGCGAGCGAGCGGGTGAAGCCGAGCATCGACGCTTTCGTCGCGGCATAGACCGACAGTCCGCTATAGCCGGTGAAGCCGACGATCGAGGCGATATTGACGATGCGGCCGCGCCGCTCCGACATCATCGCGCGCACCGCATATTTGGTCAGCACGATGGGCGAGAGCGTGTTGACGCGAACCAGTTCCTCAATCTGCGCGTTGTGCATCATCGCCAGCGCGCCGTCGAGCCCGACCGCCGCGTTGTTGACGAGCCCGAATAGCGGGCCGAATTGCGTGCGCAAGCTGCGCACCAGGCCCGGAATTTGGTCGACCTTGCCGAGGTCGAAGGCGACGAAATGCAGCGCGCCGCGTTTGCCGCGCTTGGCTTGCGCCACGGCGGCGGTCAGCTCCTTCGTCGGCTGGCGCGCCACCGCGATGACGCAGTAGCCCGCGGCGACGAGCTTGCCGGCGATGCCGAGGCCGAGCCCGCGGCTGGCGCCGGTAATCAGAACGTTGCGCAGGGGCCCGGCCGCTTTCCTAGCCATGACGCCGCGCCAATTTGCCGGTTGCGCCGACGTCGAGCATCGGCACGAAGCTGATCGCCGCGGGAACCTTGTGGCGCGGCAGGGCGTCGCGGCAAAGCTTTAGAATATCGCCCTTGAGTTGGCGAAGCTCCTCGCCGGCGCCAAGGCGATTGAGCACCACGTCGGCGATCACGACCGAGCCGGTGATCCGGCTTGCCTTCGGCCGCACCAGCGACATGCGCACCTGCGGATGCCGGTTGATCACCGCCTCGACTTCTTCCGGATGAACCTTCAAGCCGCCGATATTGATGATGCCGCCGCGGCGGCCGGCAAAGACGTAACGGTCGCCCTGCAATTCCACCATGTCGCCGGTATCGACAAAGCCGTCGGCATCGGCGAGCGCGGCGTCGGCGCCGATATAGCGCGAGGCGGCGCGCGGCGAACGGATGCGCAGCGAGCCTCGCAGCACCTTCATTTCGACGCCGTCGCGGCTTCCTCCGACGAATTCGGCCGGGAAACCGGCAAGCCCGTCACGCACCTCGAAGGCGACGCCGGCCTCGGTCGAAGCGTAAGCGTGGCTGACGACGGCGCGCGGGAACGCCTTGTGCAACCGGTCGAGGATCGCCTGATCGGCGATCTCGCCGGAGAGCCGGATGTAATGCGGCGAGATTTTGCCGATTGCCGGCGACATCAGCGCGCGGCGCCAATGCGTCGGCGTGCCCAATAAATGCGTCACGCCATGCCGCCCAAGACGGTCGAGATGATCGGCCGTCGACTCGCCGGCGCTCGACAAGACGAACGACACCCCGCCAACGACGGCGCGTAGAAAAACCTGCAGGCCGCCATAGCGGCGGATGTCGTAGAAGGTGCCCCATACGACGCCGTCATCGAGCTTGCTCCGGCGAAACGCCGCAGTCAGGCCGTCGAGGCTGTGCACGACCATTTTCGGCACGCCGGTGGTGCCCGACGTCAGCATGACCCACTCGGTGTCGCGCGACGGCGCGGCAAGCCGTTCGGCCGCGGCGATCCCCGCCGCGCAAGCGACGCGGACGCAACCATCGAATGCGCCGTTTGCCGCCGAGCCGCGATCGATCACGACGGCGTCGATCTCAGCGCCGGCGATTATGGCGGCGAAATGATCCGGATCGGCATCGGGCGGCAGGATGGTGAGACGGCGCGCGAGCCCGTCCAGCTCGATCAAGGCCAGCGCCGTCGTCAGCTGACTGCCGGTGGCAAGCAGAACCGACTTGTCCGCCAAATCGTGGAGCCGGCCGCCGAGCGACGTTGCGTTCGCGAGATCGCCGTAACAGGCGCGCGCGTTGCGATCGAACAAGAATCGCTCCGCCGAACCGCCGCCGATGCTTCGGCGCAGCGATTGTGCATCAGCGCGCGCCATTTTCATAGACTTTCACGAAATCGCCGAAAGTCACGGGAAACAGCGCGTCCTCGGACGCCGTGAACGGATCGATGCCGAGCCGGTCTTCGAGGCGGGCGACCAGCACGGCGAAGCCGAGCGAGTCGAGCCCCGAATCCAACAGCACGAGATCGTCGCGCAGCGGCGCCAGAATCTTACCGTGCTCGCGCGCGATCTGCGCCATCTGGTCGATTATGGTTAATTTTACCGACATTGAAGCGAAACCTACCGTTTATTCACTTCGGGCCGGTATATTCGCGCAAGATTACGATCAAGTTCACGACACCGCCGTGGTCGACGCGAATGGTTTCTGTTTTGCCGGCAATCCGCTGCCGACAGATTGACGAAAGCGACGTTCCCGCCGTTGCCGCTCTGCTGAGGCGCGGTTTCCCGAACCGCAATCGTCGGTTTTGGCGCCGCGCGCTCGATGAACTGACGCGGCGCGAACCGCCGCCCGGTTTACCGAAATATGGTTACCTTCTGGAAACCGGCGGTGTGCCGGTGGGCACGATCCTGGTGATCTGTTCGGCGATGCGCGCCGGCGCGACGCTCGTGCCGCGCTGCAATCTCTCGAGCTGGTACGTCGAACCGCCGTTCCGGGCCTATGCGCCGCTGTTGGTGTCGCAGGCGCTGCGCCACAAGCAAGTCACCTATCTCAACGTCTCGGCGGCGCCGCATACTTGGCCGATCGTCGAAGCGCAGGGTTTTTCGCGCTACAGCGACGGCATCTTTATCTGCGCCCCGGCGTTGAACCGCATGTCGGGCAGCGGCCGGAGCGAAGTGTTGGACGCGCGCCGCGGAAGCCCGGCCGGCGTCGATCCATTCGAGCAGGAGCTGCTCCGGCAACATGCCGAGCACGGCTGCATCAGCCTGTGGTGCGTGAGCGGCGAACGCGCTTTTCCGTTCGTTTTCCGCCCGCGCTGGGTCAAAGGCTTGGTGCCTTGCGCACAACTGATCTACTGCCGCGACATCGCCGATTTCGCCCGCTTTGCCGGTCCGCTCGGACGCTATCTGGCGCGGCGCGGACGCGCCGTCGTCATCGTCGATGCGAACGGCGCGATCCCAGGGCTCATCGGCGTCTTCCGCCGCGGCAGCAAGCCGAAATACTTCAAGGGCCCGCAGCGCCCGCGGCTCGGCGATCTCGCTTATACCGAATACGCGATAATGGGCGTGTAACGCGGCCAAGCCGCATTCAGACCGTCAGCGCCCGGCGCACGCGCGCCGGCCATCGCGCCAGATCGACGCCGTGGGCGGCGAATAACGCCAAGGCCAGGCGATCGACGCCGAAGGCGACGCAACCGGTATGGGCGGTGGCCCCGGCGGCGGTGCGCAAATTCCACGCCGTGCCGAAATAGTCGCGGTGATCGTTGAAGCTCATGCACGCGGTCGGCGCTGCATCCGAATGGATCGAAACGAGCAGCTCGAACTTCAACGCCTGCTCGATCTGGCTCATCGCCATCAGCTTGCCGCCGCGGCCGAAGAACGGATCGCTCGCTCGATCGATGCGCCAGGCGAGCCCCAGTTGGCCGGCGAAGGCCTCACCGCGTTGCATCCAGCGCGCGCGAAAATCCTCGATCTGCGCCGGCGTGCCGATGCGGACATATTCGCGCATGCGGAACGATTGCAGCCGGTCGAGCATTTTCGACGGTTCGCGGCGGAAGCAGTCGCAGGCGACGTCGAAGACGAGCCCGCCGGCGGGCACCTCACCGCGGGCGGCGACCAGGGGATAGACCGGATAGCAAGCGGCCGGGCTCAGCACGAGATCGGCCGCGGAAAGCGCGTCAGTCCAATCTCCGCCGGCTTCGTGGCGCTCGACGCTTGAGCGGATATCGGCTTCCGCGCCGCCGAGGCAGCTCACGCAGCCGAGAAAATGCGGGAAACTCTTCAAGTATCCCGACGTCTCCAATTGCCGGCGGCTCATCACCGGCGGAAACCGCAACACTTCGGTGTCCGGCTCGCGGTAGCGCGAAATCAGCGCGGCAAGCCCGCCGACGACCTCTTCGAACACCGCGGTGCGCGCGTAAACGCCGTCGATGCCGGTCGGCAACAACAGCGCCTCGGCGATCGAATCGAGCGAGCGGGCCGCCTTTGCCGGTTGCTTGAATGCGACGTTCATACCGATTGCGCCTCGTTTATGCGGCCGTTTCCGGCGGCGAAAATTTCAGTCGCTGAGCGAATTCGGTGCGCCGCCCAATAGCGAAGCCGCCGCGATATTGGCGAGGATGCGGTCATTGCTGATCATGATCGGCGCGGACAGAATATCGCGCAGGTGACGGCCGATGCCGAACTCGCCGTCGTTGCGGTAACCGGACAGCCCGCAGGTCTGCATCGCGCTCATGACCGCCGCGACGGCAAGCTCCGAGGCGTTGACCTTGAGCAGATTCATGCCGGTCTGAAAGTCGATCGCTTCGAGCGCGGCCGCATCGGCGCCGGCCGCTTCGAACCGCTGCACCGTCGCGGCGATCAGGGCGCGCAGCGTGCGCAGCGTCGCATTGGCGCGCGTCAGATGCGCGGCGGCCGGCGGCAGAACCCCGTCGGCGCGTTGCGCGGCGTTGCGAACGAAGCCGCGGGCGCGCTCGACCGCAGCGGTGGCGATGCCGGCCCAGGCCCCGCTCCAGACCAGATGCGCAACCGGCATCATGGTCTGGGCGTGGATCTTGTCGTAGGCGACCGGCAGGATCTGTTCGGGCAAACCGGAGGCGACCAGCCTGAAGCCTTCGCTGCAGGTGCCGCGCATGCCGAACGCATCCCAGCCGATCAGCGGTTCGAGCGTGTAATCCTGCTTGAGGAAGGCGACCAGGACCTGGTCCGAGCTGGCGGCGTCGGCATGCCGGCGCGGTGGTGACGATGGCGTCGGCCGCCTTGGCGTAGGAGATGACGGTGGCTTGGCGTTCCAGCCAGATGCGCGAACCGTTGCGTATGATCGGCGCCGCGCTGTTGCGCACGTCGCCGCCGCCTTGGCCTTCGGTGGTCGAGGACGCCAGCAGCAATTGTTCGTTGCTAAGCCGGCGCAGCAACAGCCGATGCCAGGCGCTGCCGCGCCCATGACGCGCGAGGCAAGCCAGCTTGGTCTGGTGCATCGCATAAATCATGGCGGTGGACGCGCAGGCGCGGCCGAGCGCGTAGCAGACGTCGACAATGTCGGCGATGCCGGCGCCTTCGCCACCGAGTTCGCGCGGCACCGCGATACCGAGCAGCCGCTCGGCGCGCGCGGCGGTGATCGCTTCATCCGGGAAACGCGAATCGCGGTCGATCGCGACAGCGTGCGCCGCCGCGACCGCGGCGACTTTTTTGACACGTTCGGGCAAATCCGGCGCGCTCGCGGCGACCGCAATATCGCACGCGGCGTTGGGTGCCGCCGCAACGTCGGAATCGACCTCTAGAACCGTCGCGGGTCGCACATTCATGGAACAGCTCGCGATGGCAGTGCCGCCTGCCGCATTCGGTCGTTAGGGCGCCACAGCTAGCGCAAAACTTACAAATCCCCGTGGTATTTCGCGGCAATTAGCGCGCTTCTTTGGCGTCAAGGTTACCAATCGAAAACCGATTCCATGCTAATCATGCGCCAAGCCCCGGCTGACCCCGGCTGAGACGACGGTTCCGGAAAGCCGACGTTTTTCGGATTGAAATTTGGGAATTATTCACCGTGCTCGATCGCATCGCCGCATCCGACCGCGTCGCCGCGTTGGTCAGCCGACTTCTGGCCAAACGCGGCATCGAGCGCCCCGTCGGCCGCGACGATGATTTGACCGAAAGCGGCCTGTCCTCGCTCGACACGGTCAATCTCATGCTCGCGGTCGAAGCCGCGTTCGCCGTCAAAATTCCCGACCCCGACATGACGCCGGCGAACTTCCGCACCATTGCGCGGATTGAAGCGCTGGTCGACGCCTTGCTGGAACGCACTTAAACAGCGCGCCCACTAGTCTGCGCCGCGCAGCGGTGAGATGATGCCGGCTCTCGCCTGTGGGCCGGACTATGCCAGCGAAGACCGTCTATTACGCCAGCGTCGGACCCGAGCTGACGCTCTACGACCTCGACGTCGATGCCGCCGCATTGACGAAGCGCGGCGCGGCGAGGTTGCCGGCCAATATCCAATATGCCTGGCCGCATCCGTCGCGGCGGACGCTCTACGTGGTGTCAAGCACCGGCGGGCCCGGCGTCGCCGGCGACAAGCATTACGCCAGCGCACTGACGATCGATCCGGCGACCGGCGCGTTGCGCCCCGACGGCGATCCGGCGGCGCTGCCGTCACGCCCGATCCATACCAGCGTCGACTTAAGCGGCGCGTATTTGCTGACCGCCTACAACAATCCGAGCGGCGTCACCGTCCATCGCCTCAATGCCGACGGCACGATCGGCGCGCCGGTCGCCCAGCCCGGCAAGCTCGATACTGGCATCTACGCGCATCAAATCCTGGCGATGCCGGGAAACCGCGCCGTGACGCTGGTGACGCGCGGCAACAATGCCACGCCCGACACGCCGGAGGATCCCGGCGCGATCAAGATTTTCGGCTTCGCCAATGGCGCCTTGAGCAACTTGGCGTCGATCGCGCCCGGCAGCGGGCCGCGCGCCGGACTCGGCTTCGGTTCGCGCCATCTCGATTTTCATCCGACCAAGCCGTGGGCCTTCGTCTCGATCGAGCGGCAGAACCAACTCTACGTCTACCGGCTCGATGCCGCGACCGGACTTGCCCGCATCCCAATGTTCATCAAGGACACCTTGACCGATCCCGCCTCAAAGGCGCCCCAGGGCGCCGGGGCGATCCACGTTCATCCCAACGGCAAGTTCGTCTACCTGACCAATCGCACGTTTCCGGCATCGGGGCCCGGCGCGAGGGAAATCGCCGCCGGCGGCGAGAACAGCGTCGCGGTGTTTAGCGTCGATCAAACGACCGGCGAGCCGCAACGCATCCAGAATATCGACGGCAAAGGCGTTCAGTTGCGCACCTTCGCCATCGATCCGAGCGGGCGCATGCTGGCGGTCGCCAGCATCATGTCGCTTGCCGACGGCACGCTGCCCGCCGGAATCACGGTGATGCGGATCGGCGACGACGGCAGGCTCGCATTCGCGCGCAAATACGACGTCGATGTCGGCGACAAGCAGCAATTCTGGAGCGGCATGGTCACGCTCGGCTGATGGCCGCGCCGTCATTGCGAGCGGCAGCGAAGCAATCCAGTCTTGCCGCGAAGCCCTGGATTGCTTCGTCGCTGCGCTCCTCGCAATGACGCGGCACCGGTATCGACGATGGGCCCTCTTGCTCGGCTCGGTTCGGCTACCCATTTTGCCGGCAGCACAGCCGATACGGAACAAGGTCCAGCGTCATGTCCATTCGACCGGTGAAAAGTATCGTGACCTCGCAGCCGACCATCGAAGGCGCCGGCGTGAAACTCAATCGCGCCTTCGGCTTCGGCAAAACCAGCGAGTTCGATCCGTTCCTGTTGCTCGACGATTTCCGCAACGACCGGCCCGACGATTACCGGGCCGGCTTTCCGTGGCATCCCCATCGCGGCATCGAGACCATTACTTACGTCTTGGCGGGCAGCGTCGAGCACGGCGACAGCCTGGGCAACCGCGGCAACCTCGAAACCGGCGACGTACAATGGATGACGGCCGGCCGCGGCATCCTGCATCAGGAAATGCCGCAGGGCGATGCGGCGGGCCGCATGCACGGTTTCCAGCTCTGGGCCAACCTGCCGTCGTCGCTGAAGATGACGGCGCCGCGCTACCAGGACGTCAAAGCCGCCGAAATTCCGGAAATCGTCGACGACGACGGCACCCGTGTCCGCGTCGTGTGCGGCGACTTTTGGGGCCGGCGCGGCCCGGTCGAGGGCGTCGCCGCCGATCCGCGCTATCTCGATATTTCCGTCCCGCCGGGCAAACGCAAGACGCTTGCCGTCGAGGTCGAGCGGCACGCTTTCGCCTATGTGTTCGAGGGCTCCGGGGATTTCCGCGCGGCGTCGGCGCCGTTCGGCGTCTTGACCGAGAAAACCGACGGCGGCAGCGAGGCCCTCGCGCGCGAGCAAACCGGCAACCGTTCGCTGGTTCTGTTCGACCGCGGCGACGAGGTGACGGTCCAGGCCGGCGACGGCGGGATCCGCTTTCTCCTGGTGTCCGGCAAGCCGATCGAGGAGCCGGTCGCCTGGCATGGGCCGATCGTGATGAATACGCCGGCCGAGCTGCAACAGGCTTTCGCCGAACTGCGCAACGGCACCTTCATCCGCTAGGGCCGCCGCGCCTCGGGCCCCGGCCCCTCCGCAGAGCCTCGCCCTGGAACGAGTTGTCGCGGCAAGGGCCTGACGCGCGCCTGCGAAAATCTGCTATCCTGCCTCGCCGGAAAACGCGCGCATGAATTGCGCCGGCCAGGGAGGGAGCAAATGAAAAAACTGCTTGCCGTTCTCGCGACCGCCATCGCGGCTATGGTCGTCAACACCGCGCTTTACGCCGAGGATTATCCGACGCGGCCGATCACGATAACGGCCGTGTTCGGTCCGGGCAGCGCCAGCGACACGATTTGCCGCATCATCGCCGACCCGCTCAGCAAGGCGCTCGGGCAGCCCGTGGTCGTCGAGGATCGTCCCGGCGCCGACGGCGCGCTGGCCGCGCTCTACGTCCACCATCAGCCGGCCGATGGTTACAATCTCCTGATGGCGACCAACTCGCCGCTGTCGGCCGATCCGTATCTGCACAAGGACGTCAATTACGATCCGGTCAAGGATTTCGTGCCGATCACGCGCGTCGGCAGCTTCACGTTGATGCTGGTGGTCAATCCGAGCCTGCCGATCCATTCGGTCAAGGAGCTGGTCGACTATGCCAGGGCCAACCCCGGCAAGCTGTCGTTTGCCAGCGGCAACACCGCCGGCATCGTCGCCGGCGACACGCTGTCGAAGTGGGCCGGCATCAGCATGCTGCATGTGCCTTACAAGAGCACGCCGCCGGCGCTCGAAGACATCATCGGCGGCCGGGTGTCGATGATGTTCGCCGATTTCACCACCGCCATGCCGCATGTCAGCGCCGGCACGCTGCGGCCGCTGGCGATCACGCGGATCAAGCGCAGCTCGCTGTTCCCCGAACTGCCGACCATGGACGAGGCTGGCATCAAAGGCTTCAACCTCGATGCCTGGGCGGGCCTGGTGGCGCCGGCCGGCACGCCGCCCGACGTCATCGCCAAGCTCAACGCCGCGATCCGTCCGATTATCGACGACCCCGACGTCCAGAAGCAATTCAAGAACGTCGGCTTCGAGGGCTTCTCCTCGACGCCGGCCGAACTGGCCGACTTCATCAAGGTCCAGCTCGGCATCTGGGGCAAGATGGTCAAGGACGCCAATATCCAGTCGGATTGAGCCTTTTCATCCTCCCCCGTGCAAACGGGGGAGGTGCCGCCCCAACGGGTCCGGCCCGAAGTGGCCGGCCCGATGACAAGCTCCGGGCGGCGGTAGGGGCGTCGGCCTCGACGATTTCTCCTGCGACGAAAACGAAGCGTCGAGTCAGACGCCCCCTCCACCACCCTACGCTCGCAAGCGAGCTACGGATGATCCCCCTTCCCCGCTATCGCGGGGGCGGATGAGTTGCGGAGGCTTTAGTGCCGCGTGAACGCGCGCCCGCCGTTGCCGGCCGACCCGCAAACCGCCTGCGCCAATCTGAAATACTTCGGCGCCGCGGCAGGCGCCGAGGCGCGCTATCGCGCCTTCCTCGCCGAGCACGACAACGACCGCCCCGCCGCGCGGTTTTGGATCGAGGTCTATCGGCTGATCGCGGAAACCCGTAGCCCGCATGAGCTAATGGGTCCGGCCCGAAGTGGCAGGCTCGATGACAAGCTCCGCGACATGCGGGGGTTATGGTCGGAGAGGCAGACCTCGGATATCGCTTCGCTCATCCGGGCTACGCTCGCTTATTATCATCAACTGAGGGTTGAAATAGAACGGAAACTGCGCAAGGTTAAACGGGTCATCCGTACGACCACAGCTAAAAGACGCCTCGATGAGTACCCGTGCTGATTTTACAATCCAAGAAATAGCTCGGCTGAAAGAACTTGCGAAGAAACAAGAAGAGCCATTATGGAGACGGCTTGTCACAATCCCTGCACTTGCCTTTATTCTTTCGCTGGCTACTGCGCTTCTTTCCGCGTACACGATCCATCTAAAGGACGTTCATGACCAAGTGGCAGAGCTAGGGGCCGCCATCCAAACATTGGACGATTGGCCTGCACCCGGTTCCGAAGACACCGAGTTAGGTGTTTTTATGGGACCGGAGGTGAGTCATGGAAAGGCGGAAGTTTACACGCGAGTTCAAGCTTGAGGCTGTGCGGCTGATCAACGAGCGGGGCGTGTCGTATGCCCAGGCCTCGCAGGATCTTAGTGTGCATCAGTCACAGTTGCGCAGTTGGGTGAAGGCGCAAGCGGACGATCCGCAGCATGCGTTTCCCGGCCAAGGTCAGATGAAGCCGGAGCAGGCTGAGATCGCGCAGCTCAAGCGCGAGGTGATCAGGCTGAAGGCTGAGCGCGACATCCTAAAAAAAGCCGCGGCCTACTTCGCGAAGGAATCGACGTGAAGTTCGCCTTCATCGCGAAGCACCGGGGGATCTGGCCGGCGGATTGGTTGTGCGGGGCGCTCGGTGTCTCGCGGGGTGGGTTCTATGCCTGGCTGACACGACCGCGCAGTCAGCGCAGCCGGAGCGATGAGGAGTTGGGCGCCAAGGTTCGCGCAAGCTTCCTCGCCAGCGATCGAACCTATGGCGCCAGGCGGGTGTGGCACGACATGCTTGCGGAGGGCGTATCATGTGGCCTGCACCGGATCGAGCGATTGATGCGGCTACAGGCTCTCAAAGCCCGTCCGCGCCGGCGTCGACTGCCGCCCGATCTGGGTGAGCGGCAGGTCGCCGCCGTCGCTCCCAACGTGCTCAACCGCACCTTCGAAGCGCCCGCTCCCAACCGCAAATGGATCGCTGACTTCACTTATGTCTGGACAGCGGAAGGTTGGCTCTATGTGGCTGCGGTGATCGATCTGTTCTCGCGGCGCGCGGTCGGCTGGTCGATGAGTGCTGAGATGACGGCCCAGCTCGTCACCGATGCCCTGGTGATGGCGATCTGGCGACGAGGCAAGCCCGACGCGCTACTGCATCACTCCGATCGCGGTAGCCAATACACCAGCGAGCAGTTCCAGAAGCTGATGACCGACCACGGCGTCGTCTGCTCGATGAGCCGTGCGGGCAACGTCTGGGACAATGCGGCGATGGAGAGCTTCTTCTCCTCGTTGAAGACCGAGCGCACAGCGCGCAAAACCTATCGCACGCGCGACCAAGCCAAGGCTGACGTATTCGACTACATTGAATGCTTCTATAATCCGAAGCGTCGGCATTCGACGATCGGATATCTAAGTCCCGTGGAGTTCGAGATGCAGGCGGGATTCGCTTAGGCGGGTGTCAACCAAACCGGGTGCAGGCCAGATCTCAGGCTGAAGCGAGCCGAGATTCAAAGAACTTATAGTGACAGCGGAGAAAGGGACTCGATATTAGGCTTGATGAACAATCAAGTACACTACACCGTCCTCAGAGCAAGCTACATTGCTCTGGAACTCGGCACGAATGCCTTAACACCAACACTTATCCCGATAAGTCAGGAGCTCTATGGCTACGCAGAGTATCAGCGGGCTGAACAAATTGCAAAACTGGCGCTTGATTCGGCTCGAAGTATGGAAGACGAGGCGGCAGCGTTGCGATGGTTAGGCAGGATGAAGCTGGAAAATCCATCTAGTGATTCGTCAGAGGGTGAACAGTATTTTATCCGCGCTCTCAATATTGATAAGAAGTACAATATTTCCCAAGACCCATCATTGGCTTCGTGGCTAAAAAGCATAACGCAATCTGAGTGGGCCTTGGCTTTATCCGCTACCAAGTGTGACGAAGCCCGGATATATTTTTCCGAGGCCATAAAGATTTTGAATTCTGCTTCTCATAGTGTGGATTTGGATCGGCTTCGCGGGAATATGCGGCGTCAATTCACGGATGGCATTAGTGGGAATAAATTGTGTTTTCCTGGACCCGATACACCGGCGCTTTTATAGATTGCGGTAACAAACCCAAACATGGGGGCGATGCTCAACGTCTTTACCCATTCAACCTATTATAGATCACCCCACGCTTGAGCAAGCGAACTATGAAAGCGCTCGTTCTCTCTTTTTTGCTCGCCTTGAGGGCAGCGCCAGCGCTTGCTGAGACCATCGCACCAAACGAAGCGACGGCGAGGCTGGCCCTACGCTTGCTGATCTTAGTCGATTAGCGTCAAAATATAGAAATTTGGGGAGAGAGTTATGGCTACGCTTGCCGGTCAGCGTGCGCAATTCACATGGGCCTTAAACCAATACAATATTAAAGATGACTCCGACGAAAAGGATAAATTCGCAAGACGGATGGCAAAATATATTACTTCAGCAGCGGCTCATGGATTAACAATAGAGAAGGTAATCCAGAAGCAAAGCTGTCCTGCCGCTGAGGTCGCAAAATATCTCAATGAACCGAGTGCGACTGCGGAGCCGGATAGAAGTGAAGAAAAGGCTATACAGTCGCTCGCGACAAAAGTTGATATCACCGACGTGATTCGGGAAGGCGAGGGAAGTGGAACGCTATATGCATACGGCTATAAATGCGCGCCGGATCGGCTAAAAATCGAAAGCACCGATGGCAATTCCGTTCAACGAATCGCCGCGCAGATTTATACTAGTACGCCGGATAAACCAGTGCTGTTAGTCGAAATAAAACTCATGCGTGCCGAGCCTTAGAGAAGGCCATGCACGGCATCCTAGAAACCCGCGGTAAGAAGGTAATCGGCGGTGGAGACGAATGATTCAGGGCGACGCGGGAGGAGGTTTTGGAGATTTATAAATTTATCCGCAACACTTAGCCCGAATCGAGCGAAATGAATTTGGGTTTGTACGGGGTGAGGCTGATCCCGGTTTTCGTTTCACTCAATCCGGGCTACGTTTGCTAATCGTAAAGTGTCGCGTGAGCGCGCGGAGGAGGCTCCCCTTTGTCATGCGCCGCAATGATCCGCGTCAGCGGCGCCTCGCCCCAAGTGTAAAAATCGTCATTGTGCGCAGGCTCAAGTGGTCTGAATGGTATAGATAGCTCCCTGCACAGATCACTCGGCAGAATTGGCTTCGCAGAAAATGGATTTTGTCGAGTCAAAGTCACATATCGGATGAACTTCCTATCGCAAGTTACAAAGTACGACAGACCATTAGCGTGAGCTGTCCAGAGTTGAAAAATATCCAGTAGATGATCATTATTTGGAGCGGTGAGCTTCAAGACTTCTGCCGTGGCTTCAATGTTACGCAACTCGTGATCCGTAAATCCGAAGGCATTTGGTTTATTTAGCGCCCTTTGAATCCATGAGGGCTCGACAATTGTTGCAAGCGCGTTCTTATATCTAGTGACGTCATTGAGGTCGTTTCCATAAAATCCGGGAACTTTGGCAAAATCGAATGGCAAGGATATCCACTCGATTGGGACCTTAACATTAGCAAAGATGTCTAATTCGGAGGTTATGTCAGGCCACTGTTGCACTCGAAGGCCTTCATCATATGCAACCCGGCTAGTGAAGAGTTTGATCTTTTCTGCCTTTGCTGCCCGAGCAAGCTCTAAAATGGCCCCACGCTCTTCGGGATCAAAGGGCCCTGATCGCAATCTTTTCGGAACAATACCGGCAAGTCCGTTTGTAACCGATGGCACTTTTTTAGATGCTTGCTCGAATACCCTAGCGAGCACGAAAGTACTTCTGTCCATCAGTCCGGTTATCATTACTGCATTCAAGATTTTGCGACGTAAAATTGAAATGGTTGGTCTTTCGTCCGGTCGTCTCACTTTCAGATGGCTACCCGGATCATCCCTGGATCAAGTCCGGGAACAGGCGCCCAGGCATGACGGCGGAGAGAGCGGCGCCCGCATCCTTCGAGGCCCGCCTGCGGCGGGCGCCTCAGGATGACGGCCGCGATTGAGCGGCGCCCCTTAGCGGCGCCGGCTGTTCGTCGAGCATGGCCTGGATCGCCAGCCGGGTGGTTGCCACGTCGAGGCCGTGCTTCGCCACCAGATCGCGGCAATCGGCCAAGATCGCGTCGGCATCCTGCATGATTTTCAGCCGCTTGAAGCGGTCGTCGTAGTCGAGGCCCATGCTGAGGCCGACGATCTCGTACATGTTCATGATGCGGAACGGCCAATCGCGCTCGTGCGCGCATAATTCGCGGTGATCGGAATGATAGACCGCGACCAGCGCGTCGACGCCCGCCGCCGCGGCCGCCGCAAGCTCGTTCTCCTGCAATTCGCGGCGGTAGGCCGGCAGCACGCGGATGCTGTTGGCTTGCAGCGCGACCGCCGGCTGGCCCAGGTCGACCAGTTCGATGCCCGGCACGGCGCGCAAAATGTCCTCCGCCGCCTCGACCACCCCGGCAATGCCGGGATGCCGGTGCAGCGCGATCCGCATCGGCACGCGCACGCGTAACATCGGCTTTAGCCGGTCGAGGCGCCGGCGCAGGAACAGGGTGAACGGCGTCATCTCGAACGGCTTGGCGCCGCGCAGCTTCTCGATGGTCGGCAGCGTCGTCTCGGCGAACTGCACCTGGCACGACGGGCACCACGACAGCACTTGCCCGGTTTTGCTGTGCGCCAGCTTGTCGAGCGTGTTCTCGGCGAGCCGCCCGGAGGCGGCGACGTCGCCTGAGCGCATATGCACGATGCCGCAGCAATGGGTCGGCCCGCCCATGACATTATAGGTGATGCCGAGCGCGTCCATGATGTCGAGCGCGAGCAGCGCGATGTGCGGCGTCTTGAGCACGTTGCAGCCGGTATAGAAGACGAAATCCGGCGGCGCGGCGGTCTCGTCCGCGGCGGACGCCGGCGCCGCGGACCCATGCGCCCCCTGCCCCAACCGCGCCAGCAGCGCATCGTCGAGCTGGAGCCGCGACAGCTGCGTCACGTCGCGCGCGACTTTACGGAAACCCTCGACGCCGCCGCGGCGTTGCGCCGCCGGCTCGTCCTTGGCGCGCGCCATTTGCACCCGCGCCATGTAGAGGAGAAACCGCGGATTGACCCCGTAGTCGCAGGCCTTGATGCATTCGCCCGACAGCACGCAGCCGCTCGCCCATTTGCGCGCCGCGTCGTTGCCGGCGCCATTGTTACCTGAACTATGGCGCAGGATGTCGATGACGCCGGAGATGACCGCGACGGGATTTTGCCGCTCGTCGGCGGTGAGCCCGGCCGCCGCGGTGACCGGGCAGACCTCGACGCATTTACCGCAACGGGTGCAGGCGTCGGCCATGGCGTCGGCGCGGGCTTGCAAAGCGGATTCGAATGTCTCGGCGCCGACGTTCATGTGGGCGTCCATTGCCGTCGCCGCGGCAGCGTACCGCCGACTCGGCCCCGATTGAAGGGCGTGCCAAGCCGCTGTAAAACCGCACGTTCTCTCGATACCCGGCCGGCCCGCCGGGTATCTTCATGAAAATCGCCTGGAGCGAGGACTGCGATGGGTGAATTCGCGATCGGTCAACCCGTTCCACGGTTCGAGGACCCGCGGCTGGTCAAGGGCGGCGGCCGCTACATCGCGGACATGACCTTTCCCGGAACGGCGTTCGGCTATGTGCTGCGCTCCCCGCATGCCCACGCCCGCATCCGCGCGATCGACACCGCCAAGGCCAAGGCCGCGCCCGGGGTGCTTGCGGTTCTGACCGGCGCCGACTACAAGGCGGCGGGCTTCGGCGATCTGCCGGTGCCCGGCGGATTGTTCCGCCGCGACGGCAAGCCGGGCTACCGGCCGCGCTATCCGGCGCTGGTCGAAGA
Source organism: uncultured Alphaproteobacteria bacterium (assembly GCA_963823225.1). Lineage (GTDB taxonomy): Bacteria > Pseudomonadota > Alphaproteobacteria > Rhizobiales > Xanthobacteraceae > BOG-931. The sequence continues at coordinate 2,561,493 of CAWGKM010000003.1, forward strand.
CCGGGTGCGGATGATCGGCGACTATGTCGCCTTCGTCGTCGCCGAGACATATTACCAGGCGATCGACGCCGCCGAACTGATCGAAGTCGACTACGAGCCGCTGCCGGCGATCGTTTCGACCGGCGACGCGGTCAAGCCCGGCGTGCCGCTGGTCTGGGAGGATTGCCCCAACAATATCGGCTTCATTCAGGTCGAGGGCGACAAGGCGGCAACCGATGCCGCGTTCGCGCGCGCCGCGCACGTCGTCAAGCATAAATTCGTCATCAACCGCGTCACCGCCGCGACCATGGAGCCGCGCGGCTGCATCGGCCTGTTCGAGCCGATCGAGGGCCGCTACACCATCTACACGACATTGCAGCGGACCAATGTGTTTCCAGACCGAGCTGTCGAATTTCGTCCTCAAAGTCCCCGACAGCAAAATCCGCGTCGTCTGCGGCGACATCGGCGGCAGCTTCGGCATGAAGTCGGCGGTCTATAACGAAGTGGCGCTGGTGCTGTTGGCGGCCAAACTGACCGGGCGGCCGGTCAAATGGGTGGCGACGCGCTCGGAATCATTTCTCTGCGACGCGCAAGCTCGCGACAATGTCACCGAGGCGGAGCTCGCGCTCGACAAGGACGGCAACTTTCTCGGCTTCCGCGCCAAGATCATCGCCGCGATCGGCGCCTATATGCAGGTCGGCATGCCGGCCTTTACCGGCAATCTCGGCACGCTCGCCGGCGTCTATCGCACGCCGGCGTCGCATATCGACGTCACCGCCGTGTTCACCCATACCCAGCCGGTGCGGCCCTATCGCGGCAACGGCCGCCCGGAAGCCGGCTACGTCATCGAGCGCATGGTCGATCTCGCCGCCGATCAGCTCGGCATCGATCCGGCCGAACTGCGGCGCCGGAACACCATTCCGCCGAGCGCGCATGCCGTTCAAAACCAGCGTCACCTTCACTTACGATTGCGGCGAGTTCGAAAAGAACATGGATCTCGCGCTCGACGGCCGCCGACAAGAAAGGTTTCGAGGCGCGCCGCGCCGAGCCGCCAAGAAGAACGGCAAGCTGCGCGGCTTCGGCTTCTCCAACACCATCGAGCGCTCGGCGGCCGCCGGGCTCGAAGGCGCGGAAATCCGTTTCGACCGCACCGGCTCGGTGTCGATCTTTTCCGGCAGCATCAACCAGGGCCAGGGCCACGAGACCGCGTTCAAGCAGATCGTGTGCGACCGGCTCGGGCTCGATCCCAACGAAGTCACCTATATCCAGGGCGACACCGACCAGGTGTTTTTCGCCGAAGGCACCGGCGGCTCGCGCTCGGCGGCCATGTCGGGCTCGGCCTTCACCATGGCCGCGGAGAAGATCGAAGCCAAGGCCAAGGCGATCGCCGCCAACATGCTCAAGGTCGACGCCGCCGATATCAAATTCGCCGACGGCGTGTTCTCGAGCCAGAAAACGAACCAGCACGCTGACCATCAAGGAAGTCGCCAAGGCCTCGCTCGAGCCGAAGAATTTGCCGGCCGGCATGGAATGCGGGCTGATCGAGAAGGCGATCTATGCCGGCAAGGTCGCGAGCTATCCCGAACGGCGTCCATGTCTGCGAGCTCGAGATCGACGAAGAGACCGGCGACAGTCGAGATCGTCAGCTACAACGTGGTCGACGACGTCGGCACCGTGATCAATCCGCTGCTGCTGCACGGCCAGGTCGACGGCGGCATCGCCATGGGCGTCGGCCAGATTTTGATGGAAGACATCAAGTTCGACGAGCAGGGCCAAATCCTCACCGGCTCGTTCATGGATTACGCCATGCCGCGCGCCGCCGATCTTGTCGCGTTCCATGTCGACTCGCAATCCGGTGCCGACCAAGACCAATCCGCTCGGCGTCAAGGGCGCCGGCGAAGCCGGCTGCGTCGGCGCCATGCCGGCGGTCGCCAACGCGCTGGTCGACGCGCTCTCGGTGCTCGGCATCAAGCACGTCGAAATGCCGGCAACGCCGGAGGTGCTGTGGCGCGCGATTCACGAGGCGCGCGGGAAGAGTTAGCGGGGACGCGCAAACGCGCGACTCCCTCTCCCCGCTTGCGGGGAGAGGGTGGGGTGAGGGGGCGTCGCCGCCGGGCTCGGACTACGAAGCTCAAAATCGCGGAGAGGCCCCCTCACCCTCCTTCGCTTCGCTCAGTCGACCTCTCCCCGCGCGGCGGGGAGAGGTGATATGAGCACGGCATGAGTGATCGAAACACAACCGCCAACTCCACCCTGCCTCTTGCCGGCATTCGCGTGCTCGAATTCGCCCACGCCATCATGGGCCCGACCGCGGGGCTTATTCTCGCCGATCTCGGCGCCGACGTGATCAAGGTCGAACCGGCGGGCGGCGACTCGACCCGCCGGCTGGTCGGCTTTGCCGCCGGCTTCTTCGGCACGTTCAACCGCAACAAGCGCAGCCTCGCCGTCGATCTCAAATCCGACGACGGCCGCGCGCTGGTGCAGCGGCTGGTGGCGACGGCCGACGTCGCGATCGAAAATTACGCGCCCGGCACCATGGACCGGCTCGGCTGCGGCTACGCCGATTTCGCAAAAATCAATCCGCGGCTGGTCTATTGCGCGCTGAAGGGATTCTTGAGCGGGCCTTACGAGCATCGCCCGGCGCTCGACGAAGTGGTGCAATTCATGGCCGGGCTCGCTTATATGACCGGGCCGCCCGGCCAGCCGCTGCGCGCCGGCTCCTCCGTCGTCGACATCATGGGCGGCGCTTTCGCGGTGATCGGCATCCAGGCCGCGCTGCGCGAGCGCGAGCGCACCGGCCACGGGCAATTCGTCAAGTCCGCTTTATTCGAATCGACCGCGTTTTTGATGGCGCAGCACATGGCCGGCCAAGCGGTGACCGGCCGGGCGCCGCCGCCGATGCCGTTACGCGAAGGCGCTTGGGCGATCTATGAGCCCTTCGCCACCGCCGACGGCGAGCAGATTTTCGTCGGGCTGACCAGCGACCGGCAATGGCGCCGCTTCTGCGAGCATTTCGCGCGCGCGGACCTGTTGCAAAATCCGGCCTACAAGACCAACGAGGATCGCGTGCGCGCGCGCCCCGCCCTGTTGCCGGTCATCGCCGAAATCGTCGGCCGGCATAGGCTGGAGGAGCTTGCCGAACTGTTCGACCGCATCGATATTCCATTTGCTCCGGTGGCAAAGCCTGGCGACCTGTTCGACGATCCGCAGCTCAATGCCGGAGGCCGCATGCTCGAAGTCGAATTTGCCGAAGGCGTGCGCGCCAAACTTCCGCGCCTGCCCGTCGAAATCGGCGCGCACGATCTCGCGCTACGCCGCCAGGCGCCGGCGATCGGCGAGCACACGTCCGAAATTCTCGCCGAGCTCGGCCTGGCGTCGGCCGAAATCGCGGCGCTGACGCGGCGCGGCGTCGTCACAACACCGAGCGATAAACGATGAGCGATTTGCCGAAAACCGTGCACATCACCGAGGAAGGGCCGCGCGAAGGTTTCCAGATCGAGAAGGCCGCGATCCCGACCGCGCGCAAGATCGCGCTGATCGACGCGCTGTCGCAAACCGGCCTCGACCACATCCAGATCGTCTCCTTCGTCAATCCGAAAAACGTGCCGGGCATGGCCGACGCCGAGGACGTGGTGCGCGGGATCGCGCCGCGGCCGGGCGTCGCTTACACGGCGCTGTGGCTCAACGAAAAAGGTTTCCAGCGGGCGCTGAAATTTTCCGACCGGCTCGCCAATACCGGCACCATCCAACTCTGCACGTCGGAAAAATTTCTCAAACGTAATCAGAACCGCAGCGCCGAACAGCAACTCGCCGGACAACATGCCATCGTGGAGATGTACAAGGCGGCCGGCGTGCCGGTCGAGCGCGGCAGCATCATGGCGGCGTTCGGCTGCAATTTCGAAGGCGATATTGCGGCCTCGCGCGTCGTCGCGCTGGTGGCGCAAATCCTCGACGTGGCGAAGGAACACGGCGTCACGCTGCGTTATCTTACGCTCGCCGATACCATGGCCTGGGCGACGCCGCTGGCGATCAAGCGCGTCGTCGGCAGCTTGCTCGAGCGCTGGCCCGATCTCGACGTCGCGCTGCATCTGCACGACACTCGCGGGCTGGCGATCGCCAATGCTTACGCCGGCCTGGAAATGGGCGTCACGCGCTTCGACGCCGCGGTGGCGGGCCTCGGCGGCTGCCCGTTCGCCGGCCATCAAGGCGCCGCCGGCAATGTCTGCACCGAGGATCTCGTGTTCATGTGCGAGGAGCTGGGCATCGCCACCGGCATCGATCTCGACGCGCTGATCGAATGCGCCAAGCTCGCCGAAGACGTCGTCGGCCATCCGCTGCCCGGTTCGGTGATGAAGGGCGGCACGTTGGCGCGGTTTCGGATTCCGTCACCCTGAGGTGGCCGCGAAGCGGCCCTCGAAGGATGCGGCCCCAGCGCCTCGGCCGTCGCCCTTCGAGGCGTGGCGCAGTGCGCCACGCACCTCAGGGTGACGGATTTGGGTCCAAAATCTTCCAAACTCCGCTCGCGGTCGCCACGATGCGCGTGCCGACCAGCATCTTCGACCGCATGAAGATGATCGAGCGGGTCAGCCGCACCACTTCGCAATGGGCTTCGACGAAATCGCCGACCTGCACGGCGCCGATGAATTGGATGTTCATCTCGATGGTCGCATGCCGCTTGTCGCCGGTGGCGCGCCGGCCGGTCATGCCCATCGCCTGATCGGCAAAAGTCGTCAGCATGCCGCCATGCACGACGCCGGTATGATTGCGATGCTTTTCGGCGGCGACGAAGCCGAACAGTCCGTCGCCGCGGCGCCAAATCGGTCCGACCAGCTCGCCGAAATTATGTCCGTTGACCCGATCCCAGCCATGCGCGGCCGGGTCGAAAGCTTCCCCTTCGGTCGCCGTTTTATCGTTCATGCCCGCACCTTGGCGGCGCTCGAGCGGACGCCGAGCCGCCGTTTCAGATCGGGAATGAGTTTGTCGGCATTGGCGCCGTCGGCGATGGCGCGGCCGTTGCCGCCAAGCTCCCGCACCGCCGCGACATAGGCCGCGACATCGGCGGCCTCGCGCACGGCTTGCGGATAATCGGTGGCGAAGACGAGCTGCGAAAAGGCAAGCTCTTCGAAGCCGAAGCGGACCCAGTGCGCGCCCCATGCCGCGGCGTGACCGGGCCCGGCCCAGCCGGCGATGTCGTAGTAGAGCCGCCGATCGACGTAATGGTCGAACGGCAGGCGCGGCCGGCGGCCATGGCGCGGAACCTTGGCGGTGCCGAATTCCTCGCGGTCTTGAAAGCCGCGGATGCGGCCGAGATAGCGGCCGATGCCGCCGGCGAAATGCGCGAACTGGATGTTCAGCGTCGGTAATTCGTCGAGCAGCCCCGAATTGATGAGGCGGACCGCCGCCGTCATCAGCGAGAACTCCCAGCCGAGCATGCGGCCGAGATCGTCGGCATCCATGCGCGCCCAGCGGATGACGCGCGGCAGCGGATGGATGAAGACGTAGAGATTAAGATCGGCGCACGATTTCCAGAACGGCCGTAACTCCTCGGCATCGAGCGGCCGGTCCTGCAATTCCGACGCGATGACGACGCCGGGAAAACCAAGCTCGACGGCGCAGCGCTTCAATTCGGCCGCGGCCTCGGCCGGCTTGAGCGCCGGCACATGGGCCAGGCCGATGAAGCGGCCGGGATGCGCAAGCTCGGCCTCGCGCATGCGCTCGTTGATCAGCCGGCAGGTGGCGAGATCGGGCTGGTCGAAGCCGGGCCCGCAAGAGAGCACGCCGGCGTCGATGCCGGCCGCGTCCATCATTCGGATATGGCCGGCAAGATCGGCGAGCTGCGGATTGAGCAAATAATGCGGATTGCCGTCGCGATCGAGATCGACCGTGAGCTTGCCCGGCTCGCCCTTGAGCAGTTCTTTCGGCGTGTAGTGTTGTTGGAAGTCGACGAGCATTTCGTCACATGATCGCAAATTCGGTGTTGCGGCGGTCGGTCACCAGCATGGCGCCGGGATAATGGGTGATGCAGAATTCCGGCTTCACCGCCATGATCACCGATTGCGGCGTCACCCCGCAGGCCCAGAACACCGGAATCTCGTCGTCGCGGATCGGCACCGCGTCGCCCCAATCGGGCGCCGCGATGTTTTTGATGCCGATCAATTCCGGCTTGCCGAGATGCACCGGCGCGCCGTGCACGGAGGGAAACCGCGTGGTGATTTGGACGGCGCGGATGGCGTCGGCGGGATTCATCGGCCGCATCGAAACGACCAGCGGGCCGTGGAACGGTCCGGCCGGCACTGTTTCGACCGAGGTCCGGTACATCGGCACGGTGCAATCGCAAGGTCATGTGGCGAAGCTCGATGCCGCTTTCGCGGAGCGCCTGTTCGAACGAGAACGAGCAGCCGATGGCGAAAGTGACGAGATCGTCGCGCCAGTATTTGACGACGTCGCTCGGCTCTTCGACCAGCGCGCCGTCGCGCCAGACGCGGTAGCGCGGCAGATCGGTGCGGATATCGAGATCCTCGCCCAGCTCCGGAATGCGGGGGTCGCCCGGCGCCGAGACGCCGATCAGCGGGCACGGTTTCGGATTGCGCCGGCAGAACTGCAAAAAATCGGCTGCCAGCGCTTGCGGCAGGATCGCGAGATTGGCTTGCACGAATCCGGGCGCCAGCCCCGACGTCGGCCCGGAATGCGCATTGCGGCGGATCGCAAGCCGCGCCGCGCGGCCGGTGAGGAGCGCATCGGGATTTTCCCGCCGCGTCGCCGCCGTCGCCGCCGTCGCCGTCGCCATGACATGCTCCTTTGTCATCTCGCAGATAAGGTTTCTGGCCATTTTATCATCAAGCGGGCCCGGAAACAGCCGGTCGCCGCGACGATGTTACGCGCGGAAATGCCGTTTCGGACCAGCACCGGCAATGCGAATTCGGTTGAAACCGCGGTCAAGATCGCGTTTGCTAACGGCATAATTCAGCTGCCAGAAGCCCTCAAGGGCCAGGACGGGCCACCGGAAATCCAGAGGAGACTACCGATGACTGAGAAGTGGAAACAGGAGAAGTGGGCCGAAGACATCTGGTACCGCGGCAAGGTCACGCGCCGCCGCATCATCGGATGGGGCGGCGGCGCGATCGGCGCCATGATGCTGGTCCCGGCGCCGTGGAAGGCCGCCTTCGGCGCCGCTCAAGCCTATAAGATCGGCTCGGAGCAACCACTGTCGGGCGCCGGCGCCGCCGGCGGCAAAACCGCGGTGGTCGGCCTGCAAATGGCGGTCGACCGCATCAACGCAAACGGCGGCATCAATGGCCGTCCGGTCGAGCTGGTCATTGTCGACGATGAGAGTTCGCCGGCCGTCGCCCGGCAGAAGAGCGAGAAGTTGGTGCAGGAGGACAATATCGACGCCCATGTCGGCGGCTTCCTCTCCAACATCTGCCTCGCCTGCATGCCGGTTTGGCAGGACGCCAAGCTCGTCAATATGATCAGCGTGTGCCTCGACACCACGTTGACCACCTCCGCATGCAACCGCTTCAGCTTCCGCGTCCACGATTACGCGCCGGCGCAGGCGGTCGCCTTCGGGCCGATGCTCGCCAAGATGGGCAAGAAGTGGCACCTCGCTTATGCCGATTATTCCTGGGGCCAGTCGACGCGCGACGCCTATGCCGCCGAGATCAAGAAGAACGGCGGCGAAGTGGTCGGCACCACCGGCATTCCGCTCGGCACCGCCGACATGACGCCGTTCCTGTCGAAAATCTCGGGCGATTTCGACGGCTTGTTCGGCATCTTCTTCGGCAAGGACGGCGTGACCGTCGGCAACCAAGCCTACGACCTCGGTCTCACCAAAAAGTACAAATGGGCCGGCGACGGCGCGATTTGCGAATCGACCAATCTGCCCGCGCTCGGCAACAAGATCGATGGTTTCGTCGCCATCAATCGTTACATCCCGGTGTTCCAGGGCCCGCTCGATACGCCTTATCTGCACCGCTTCTTCAATGAGGCCAAAGCCCGGCTGGCGAAGGTCGACCCGTCGGGCCCGTTGCCCGATCGTTACGTGCAATCGAACTATGAGGCGATGAACGCCTTGAAGGTCGGCATGGAGAGGTCGAAGTTCCAGGGCCGCGACGATACCAACAAGCTGATCGACGCGCTCGAAGGTCTCGAGATGAAGGAAGGCGACGACTTCCCGCAAGGCGACAAGACGCTGCGCAAGGCCGACCATCAGGCGTTCCTGCGCGAGTTCCTGTATGTCGTGCAGGGCGGCACATTCAAACTGCTCGAGACGGTGGAGAAGGACAAAACCCTCGTTCCGCCGGCCTGCAATTTCTCCGCATAAGTGCGCGCGGAACGTTCGATCGACGCGGGCTCCCCGGCAACCGGCCGGGGAGCGGGGTCGGCGCCTATGCTGCTGACCGAACTGCTGACCGTCCGTTTTGGCGGCCTGGCCGCGCTGTCCGATGTCAATTTCGAGGTGGCGCGGGGCGAGATCCGCGCCATCATCGGACCGAACGGCGCCGGCAAGAGCACGTTCTTCAATTGCCTGACCGGCGTGCTGCGGCCGACCAGCGGCCGCATCATCTTCAACGAACAGGAGATCACCGGATTGCCCTCCAATGCGATTTCGCAGAAGGGCATCGCGCGCTCCTATCAGATCACCAATATCCTGCCCAACGCCACGGCGCTGGAAAACGTGCGCGTCGCCGCGCAGTCGCGCCGGCACGGCTGGAACATGGTTTCGCATCATACCGCGCTGACCGACATCAATAGGAAAGCCGAGGCGGCGCTGCATGCGGTCGGCCTGCTCGGCAAGGCCGAGGAATTGGCCTCGAATCTCTCGCACGGCGAGCAGCGCAATCTCGAAATCGGCATTGCGCTGGCCGCCGAGCCCAAACTTCTTTGCCTGGATGAACCCACTGCGGGCATGAGCGCGGCCGAAACCAACGAAACCATGGAGCTGGTGCGCCGCATCGCCAAGGATCTCACCATCCTCATCGTCGAGCACGACATGGAGGTGGTGATGGAGCTTGCCGACCGCATCACCGTGCTGCATTACGGCGCCGTTCTCGCCGAAGGCACGCCGGAGGAAATCCAACAGAACCCCAAGGTGCTGGAGGTCTATCTCAAGACATGAGCGCCGCAGCCGATGCCGCCGGGCCGCTCGTCCTGGTCGAGGACGTGCACACCTATTACGGCAAGAGCCACATCTTGCACGGCGTTTCGATCGCGGTCGGCGCCGGCGAGGTTGTCGGGCTGCTCGGCCGCAACGGCGTCGGCAAGAGCACCACGCTCAAGACCATCATGGGCCTGGTGCGGCCGAGCCAGGGCACGGTGCGGCTCGACGGCGCCCCGATCACCGGATTGCCGCCGCACAAATTGGCGCGGCTGGGCATCGGCTACGTGCCGGAAGACCGCCGCATCTTCCGCCTGCTCACGGTGATGGAGAACCTGCGCACCGGTTTCGACCGCCACGGCGTGACCGAGCAAAAGCGCCGGGCGCTGCTCGACAAGGTGTTCAAATTTTTTCCCATTTTGGCGGAGCGCCGAAATCAGGCCGGCGGCACGCTGTCGGGCGGCGAGCAGCAAATGCTCGCGATCGCCCGCGCCATGATGCTGGAGCCGAAGATCATTCTGCTCGACGAGCCGACCGAAGGCCTGATGCCGCGCATGGTGGCGCAGATCCGGCAGATCATCGAGGTGCTGCACAACGAGGGCGTCGCCATCCTGTTGGTCGAGCAGAACGTGCCGTTGACGCTCGCCGCCAGCCAACGCGTCTACATCATGGAAAAGGGCAGCGTGCGTCACCATTGCGCCGCTGCCGAGATCGACGCCAACCACGCGGTCATCAAGCAGTATCTGGGAGTCTGAGCGATGGGCGCGATCGGCCAGTTTTTCCATGCCATACCTTTCGATCTCATCGTCATCCAGACGGTCAACGGCATCGTCACCGGCATGATCCTCGCTTTGATCGCCTCCGGCCTGACGCTGATCTTCGGCATCCTGGACGTGGTGAATTTCGCCCACGGCGAACTGTTCATGCTGGGCGCCTATGTCGGGGTCGTCGTCATCGCCGCCACCGGGAGCTTCTGGCTTGGGTTGATCGCATCCGCGTTGATCCTCGCCATCTTTGGCGCGGCGTTGCAGATCGTGACATTGCGGCCGTTGATCGGCCGCGATCCGCTCAACACGATCCTCGCCACCTTCGGCATTTCGCTGGTCTTGCAGAATTATGCGCTGTGGCAGTTCGGACCGGTGTCGCGCAAGATTCCGGACCCGATGTCGAGCCATTTCACGCTGTTCTACCTGCAATATCCCTGGTACCGGATCGTGATTGCGGCAATGTCCGCCGGCATCATCGGCGGCTTCTGGCTATTCCTGAAATACGGCAAATTCGGCATCTGGATCCGCGCCACCGCCCAGGATCGCGTCATGGCGCAGGCGATGGGCATTCCGGTGCCGCTGGTTTACACCGGCGTGTTCGCCATCGGCTCCGCCATGGCGGCGGCGAGCGGGGTGCTGTTCGGGCCGACGACCGGCGTCGACCACAGTATGGGGCTCGATTGGGTGCTGCGGGCCTTCATCGTCGTGGTGGTCGGCGGTATGGGCAATCTCGGCGGCTCGGTCGCCGCCGCCATCTTCATCAGCCTGCTTGAATCCTACGCCGCGATCTGGCTCGATCCGTCGCACGCGGTGATCGTCTCCTTCATCGTGCTGATCCTGACGCTGCTATTCCGGCCCACCGGCTTGTTCGTGGCAACGCCCAGATGACAACCGCGCCGCTCGATAAAGTCGTTACGCTCGGCAAACCGCGGTTGAGCCACACCGCGGTTTTCTGGATCGGCTTCTGCGCGGTGATGGCGGTGCTGATCGCGGCGCCGCTTATCTTGCCGGAGTTTTGGCGCCGCTTTCTCACCGAATCGCTGATCTGGGGCCTGTTGGCGATGTCGTCGGATCTGTTGATCGGTTACACCGGCATGATCTCGTTCGGCCATTCGGCGTTTTTCGGCCTTGGCATGTATGGCGCGGCCGGCGCGCTCTTGCTCGTGAGCCCGCCGAATCTGTGGCTCGCCATCGCCTTCGGACTCGCCGGCGCCGCCGGCGCCGCGCTGTTCGTGGCGTTTTTCTCCACCCGGCTGCGCGACATCTATTTCGCCATCACCACGCTGATCTTCAGCCAGATTTTCTACGTCATCATCTTCACCTGGACGGCGGTGACCGGCGGCGAGAACGGCCTGATCTTCACCCGCCCGCATCTGACGATCCCGTTCATCTATAATGCGCGGTTTACCTCGTCGACCATGCACTGGTTCGTGCTGGCGGTGGTGACGTGCTCGTATCTGATCTTGCGGCGGATCACGCAGTCGCCGTTCGGCATGGTGCTGCAATCGATCCGCGAGAACGAGCCGCGCACCCGCGCGATCGGCTACTCCGTCGCGCGCTATAAGATGGTGGCGGTGATGCTGTCCGGCCTGTTCGCCGGACTGGCCGGCGTGCTTTACGCCGTCCAGAACGAATTTGCCGCGCCCAATTTCGTCTTCTTCCTGACCTCTGGCGACACCGTCATCTACAACGTCATCGGCGGCATCGGCACGCTGGTCGGACCGATCGTCGGCGCCGGCTTCTTCCAGCTGATGCGCGAATTGCTGTCGCGGTTGTTCGGCGATCAGTTCCCTTATCTCATTCCGCTCGGCATCGTCTTCATCGCCATCATCATCTTCCTGCCGCAGGGGCTGCTTGGCTTCGCGCGAAGGTGGCTTAACCGGTAATCGAACCCTTTCCCAAAAAATCCGCCAGCGCGGCGGCGGCTTTCTTGTCGGTCTCGAAATCCTCGGCGAAGCGTTCGTAAAAATGCGCGGCGCCTTCGTAGAGCTCGCGCGCCGTTGGATCGTCGCCGACGAAGCCGGCGATCTCTTGCATTTCGGCGACCCAACGGTAGGCCTTGGGCGGCATCATCGTCAGCTGGCGCTTGAGCCAGGGAAACAATTCCTTCTGGCTTGCCGACAGCTCGGCGAACAACGCATCGGCGGAGCCGGCGCGCGTCGCCGCCAGCATCATCGCCGCCCCGATCGCCTGCGTGCCCTTGGTGATGCCGGCATAGGACATTTTCAGCGCCGAGGCCGCGCTCAGCGCGCCGTCGAGCACGCGCACGTCGAGCCCATAATCGCGCAAGCTTGCAAAACGCGGCGCCGACGCGCCGGAGGCGTAAAAGCGCGGGCTACCCGCGACCTTGCCTCCCCTGCCGGCGGCGGCTTGGGCGGCTGGCCGATAATTCCGGCATCGACGAACGGGCATTCGCTCGGCGCGATCGCGGCCGCCACCCGTTCGACGGTCGCCGGATTGATGGCGTTGCAATCGACATAAACGGGCTTTGCGTTGCTCGCTTTGAGCGCCGGCACAAAGCGCGCGGCCAGCGCCAGCGCGTCGCCGGGCGGCAAAATAGAGAGGATGAAATCGGCGCGCGCGATCTCCTCGTCGCTCGCGGCGGCCATGCCGGCCGATTTGGCGCGCGCCACCGTCTCTGCGCTGCGGCCGTTGAGCGAGGTCAGAACTTTGACGCCGTTATCGACCAGCCTCTTTCCGACCGCGGCGCCCATCATGCCGGGCGCGATCACTGCGACAACGGGAGTCATGATTGCCTCGATTGCGGAATGCGGAGCGACAATAGCAGTTTGCGCGCTCTCAAGACCAGCCTACCGGTTGCACCTCTCCCCTGTAGGGAGAGGTGACCCGTGTGTCGGGGATCACTACTCCGCGGCTCTCTGCACCCGCCGGCGCAGCGCCGGCTCGCGGCCGTCCGCGCTCGGCTGATAAAACACGCTGTAGCGCGCCAGAACCTCGGCGAAGACCCGCGCATCGGCGGGCTTTTTTACCTCGAAGGAATCGAACCCGGCGCGCACCAGAAAATGGAACTGATCGCGCAACACATCGCCGGTGGCGCGCAGCGTGCCGCGGAAGCCGTAGTTCTCGCGCAGCTGCCGCGCCTGGCTATAGGCGCGGCCGTCGCGGAATTTGGGAAAGTCGAGCGCGACGAGCGCCAGATGGCCGAGCCACGGCTGCAAGCTCCGCGACGCGCCGATCGTTCGGCCACGCCACGCCGAGCGAGCCGTCGCGGCGGATCAGCGCGTCGGCGTTCGCCAAGAACCGCCGCGCCGGCACGATGACCGGCACGCGATCCGGTATCGGCGCATCGTCGTCGACGCGGACGTAGCGGTCCTCGACGATGTGGCCGCCTTCAACGAGCGGCATAGACGCGCTCCCGAAACGGCTCGACGCCGGTGCGCTTGACCGTGTCGATGAACAATTCGTCCGGCCGCCGCCGCAGTTCGAGATAGGCGGCGGCGATGTCTTCGACGACATCGGCAACCTCGCGCATAGGGCACCGCCGGGCCGATCAGCGTGCCGAGCATGGCGTTCTCGTCGGCCTTGCCGCCGAGCGTGATCTGATAGAATTCCTCGCCGTTCTTCTCGACGCCGAGAATGCCGATATGGCCGACATGGTGATGGCCGCAGGCATTGATGCAGCCGGAAATATTGACGTGCAGCCGGCCGAGATCGCGCTGCAGATCGAGATTGCGGAAACGCCGCGTAATCTCCTGCGCGATCGGGATCGAGCGCGCATTGGCGAGGCTGCAATAGTCGAGGCCGGGGCAGGAGATGATGTCGGAGACGAGATTGACGTTCGGCATGGCGACGCCGATGGCGTCGAGTGTCGCGCCACAGCGCCGGCAGGTCGCGCTGCGCGACATGCGGCAGCACCAGGTTCTGCTCGTGGCCGACGCGGATTTCGCCGAACGAATAGCGGTCGGCGAGATCGGCGATCGCGTCCATCTGCGCGGCGGTGGCGTCGCCCGGCGTGCCGCCTTCCGGCTTGAGCGACAGCGTCACGATGGCGTAGCCGGGCATCTTGTGATTGGCGACGCGAATTGCCCATCCAGGCGTCGAAGCCGCGGTCGGCGCGGCGCGCCTCGTCGAGCTCGCGGCGGATTATCGTCGAGCCGCTCGTAGGCCGGATAGCGGAAGCGGCCGGCGATCGTCGGCGACCGCGGCGGTATCGAGCGCGAGCGCGACCGTCCTTGATGCTCTGCCATTCCGCTTCGACTTCCTTGGCGAACGCCTCGGGCCCGAGCTCGTGCACCAAAATCTTGATGCGCGCCTTGTAGATATTGTCGCGGCGGCCGAACTGGTTGTAGGTGCGCAATACCGCCTCGACGTAGCTCAAGACGTCGCGCTTTGCCAGGAACGGCTTGATGGTCTTGGCGAGAAACGGCGTGCGGCCGAGCCCGCCGCCGACCATGACCTCGAAGCCGAGTCTCGCCCGCGCCGTTGCGATGCAGCCGCAGCGCCAGATCGTGGATGCGCAGCGCCGCGCGATCGTGGCTCGAGGCGCCGACCGCGATCTTGAACTTGCGCGGCATGAACGAGAATTCCGGATGCAGCGTCACGTGCTGGCGGATGATCTCGGCGAAAATGCGCGGATCCTCGATCTCGTCGGGCGCCACGCCGGCCCATTGGTCGGTCGTGATGTTGCGCACGACATTGCCGCTGGTCTGCATGCCGTGCATGCCGACTCTGGCGAGATCGGCCATGGCGTCCGGCAGTTCGGCGAGCTTGATCCAGTGATACTGGATGTTCTGCCGCGTGGTGAAATGGCCGTAGCCGCGGTCGTATTGGCGCGCGACATGCGCCAGCATGCGCAGCTGCGCCGACGACAGCGTGCCGTAGGGGATGGCGATGCGCAGCATATAGGCGTGCAGCTGCAGATAGACGCCGTTCATCAGCCGCAGCGGCTTGAATTCTTCCTCGGTCAATTCGCCCGACAGCCGGCGCGCCACCTGATCGCGGAATTCCGCGACGCGCTCGGCGACCAGCGTACGGTCGAAGGCGTCATAGACGTACATGCGCGGCCAACGTCTGCGACGCCCGCGCGAACGGCGAAAGCGCCGGAAGCGCGACGGTCGGGCCGCCGCGGCGGATCGTTTCGCGCAGGTTTCCCGGCCGCACCCGGCCGCCGGGCGAAAGCTTAACCGGCGCGATATAGGGACCGACCGCGCCAAGGTCGTCGGCGAGCGCGCCGGTCAGCAGGCGCTGCGCGCCGGCGGCGTCGGTAACGACGGCGGCGGCGTCGAGCTCGGTGGTCCACGAGCCGTCGGCGCGGCGGTACACCACGGCGCCGTCGCCGGTGCGATTGGCGGTCACCACCGCCGGGCCGGCCACCTTGATTTTTTTCTGCTCGAGCGGCGAGGTCATCGGCGGTTCAAGTTTGCTGGCGGCCACAGGTCACGAGGCGGCCATTGAGAATGTTATTCTATATATGCCGTCCTTTCAGGCGGAAAACAGTAGAATATTCCACCAAAGTTACGAATATGTCGGCAAAAACAGCATGAAACGGCGCGTCCGCCGAGAACATCCGTCCTGCGGCACAGCAAAACGCGTTGCGGCCGGCGCCAAGGCAAAGCTTGCCCGGCGACTCATGGGGCGCGATTGTGCCGATATCGGGAGCGGCGGGCGGAGCGACAAATGACCGGCATGGCCAAAGGCATCTCGCTCATCCTGATCGCCGTCGTCTTGATGGCTTACGCCAATGTTGCGGCGAAACTGCGGGCCACCGTTTTGGACGCGAGCGGCGCGGCGTCGTGGCCGTCCTATATCCTGTCGCTAGCGCGCGATCCGTGGTCCTGGACGGTCGGGATCGCCGCGTTCGTTGCCGGAATACTTTACATTATCGCGCTGCGGCGGCTCGAACTCAGCGTGGCGCAGCCTTTGTTCGCGCTCGTCTTCGCGCTGGTGCCGCTGGCCGCGGTGCTGGTCTTGGGCGAGCCGCTGCCGCCGCTGCGCATTGCCGGCTTGATCCTCATCGTCGCCGGCGTGATCCTGGTCGAGCAAACGGCGTGACCGGCAAGAGCTGCCGGTCTCGCGTTCGGCAGCGGGGCGGCCGCACGGGTGCCGTTGGGGCCGTGAGCGGCCACTGAAGAGACTTGTTACCAACTCTTGGTTGTGAAACAATTGATCGAGTCATTACAACTTATCTCTCACTATCCGACCACAATGAATCGCCGAGAACTGGATACAAAGAGTTCTGGGAATTCCTCAGCTGGATCGACCGGTAGCAATCTGCAACCAAGTAGAATTTCGCTCTTGCTTCGGTGGCTCCCAAGAGTCGTGCGCGCATTTTTTGTTCCCAGTGGAATGCTCACGGCAGAAGAAGCGGCATCGACTTTCTTCCGGTTTTTCCGATCCAAGCATGTCGCCGAGTTGAGACTCATCTTCTGGCTGGTAATAATCCTTTTGATATCACACATCGTCCTTGTGTCATGGCTTGCTGACGAGCTAACGGGCAAGCCCATGAGTGCAACGCGAGTGGTCGTTGCGCTGCTTAAGTATGTCGGTCCTGCTATTCCGATCTACGGCGCCATCGTAGCGTGGGCCTATCTTTCCGTCTCCACACGCCTAGGCGTCATCGACCTGTTCGCCTGCGAGATTTCTACGCTCTGCCGTGTCGGCTCAATTCTCGATATCGGAAAGATTCTTGTCGGCAAGTACGCACGTGATGACACGCATTTTCCCACCCTTTCGTCGGAAGAAGAGTATTTTCCGGTCTTCAGCAGCAATTCCGGAGACCTGCAGCAGCTTGAGGCTCTAGTGGTCGGCCACATCACGGAATTTTACACGTACATGAAAGCGATGCGGGATGCGCGGCGCACGTTGGCGAAGATCAAGGCCTCGCAAGCGAAGCCGGCAATGACAAATATGATCTACATGCTGTTTCTCGCCTATGAGAACGGGCGAAAGGCGGTCAATCAACTTATCGAGTTTCAGCCCACCCAGGCTGGAGATATCATGAGTATTCTGCTTACCGAGCTGCCATGCTATGCGTTTCTGTGTACACACTTTGCAAGCGACCAACTGCGGTCCGCGCGCCTGACACTTCGCTTCGCCGACTATAAGAAAGAGGTTTCCGAAATTATTCGCAAGGTAGAACCGCGTGGAGACGATGACAAAGATTGGGGGCCAGCTAAACGCGCACTCCCGGAACTACAAAAACGTTACAAGGAAATGTTAGATGAGCTGGAAGCTTTGACGACAGAACCGACGCCTCCCGCTCCGCGTAAAAAACGCGCGGACGTGGCAAGAAAACGCGGACGTCGTAAGGCGAGGAAACGCGGACGTCGCAAGGCAAGTGGTTAGCGTCCGCTGCACATCCGATTCAAATTCAAACGCGGTCTGAAAGATGCCCGGTGGCGACCGCCGCGACCGCTTCGGGGTCGTCGGGCGCCGCGTTGCCGCGCCAGACCACGTGCAGGTCCGGCCGCACCAGGATGAGATCGCAGCCGTAAATGTCGCGCGCGACGGCGTCCGGCACGTCGAGGACCGCGACCGGCGCGCCGCGCGCGGCAATGGCGTGTTCGAGCCCGCGCATATCGGCTTTGCTGCCGCCGAGTTTCAGGATCGTGTAGCCGCTGGCGATGCGATCCTGCATCGCCGTGCCGTCGCCGAGCCAGACATGCGGCAGCCGCACCCCGGGCCAGGTGGTCGGTCGATAATCGCGGAACAGATGCTCGGGTCCGCCCGGCACGTTGCAGATGACCGGCGAGTCGACATAGCGGTAGCCGAGCTCGGCGCCGATCATCTCGTTGCTCTTGCGCTGCTCGACGTCGGCGACGGCGGAAAGATGCTTGCGCGCCGCGGCGCCCGCCGGCGTAGGCTCGCCGATCTCCGGCCGCCACATCGAACGCCATTTGCGGCGGCCGAGCGTCGCATAGCGCGACGCGCCGAC
This sequence comes from uncultured Alphaproteobacteria bacterium, assembly GCA_963823225.1. Classification (GTDB taxonomy): domain Bacteria; phylum Pseudomonadota; class Alphaproteobacteria; order Rhizobiales; family Xanthobacteraceae; genus BOG-931. The sequence continues at coordinate 2,579,227 of CAWGKM010000003.1, forward strand.
ATTGCGCTCGCCGACCTGGCGGCGCTCGATCTCATAGGATTTGAGCAAGTTTGGCCCGCCCCAGCCGGCAAGCGTCGCGGCGAGCTTCCACGACAAATCGATGGCGTCGCCGACGCCGGAATTCATGCCGAGCCCGCCGGTCGGAATGACCAGATGCACCGCGTCGCCGGCGAGAAAGACGCGATCCTTGCCGTAGCGGTCGGCAAGCAGCAGATTCTGCCGCCACGGCGCGCAGGACAGCATTTCGTATTCGACCGGAATGCCGACGATTTTTTCGAACGCCGCCTTCATCTCGTCGTCGCCCTCGACGACGGAATGTAGCGTCCAGTGCCTGGTCGAATCCTGCATGATCAGGAACGTCGACTTGGCGTCGGCCACATGATAATGCCGGCCGTGGCCTGGGCCCAAGCGGGAACCATCGCCGATCGGCAAGCGGTCGAACAATTCGTCGCAACGATAGAGCGCCTGGCGGAGCGTCATCAGATTGCCTTCGCCGGAGAGCGCGATGCCGAGCTCGCCGCGCACGGCGCTCGCGCCGCCGTCGCAACCGACGAGATAGGCGGCGCGAATGTCTTGCGTGCCGGCGGCCGTGCGGATCCGTGCCGTGACGCCGGCGCCATCCTGGCGCAGCGAGATAAACTCGCAGGCATAGCGCACCGTGACGGCCGGAATGGTTTCGGCCACGGATTTCAACAGCGGTTCGAGCGTGTATTGCGAGATGAGCTGATAAGGCTCGAGCGGCAGCGTGCCGTCATTGGTCGCGCGCGTCTGCGCCTGCGCCGCTTCGACCGACGGATAGCGCAGATGCAAGAGCGGCGGCTCGTTGAGCGCCAGGACGATATAGACGTCCATGGGACAATCGAGCCGCAAGCCTGCGGCGCGGATTTTCGGCGCCAGTCCCATGCGGCGGTAGATTTCCATGGAGCGGGCATTGATGCGCTCCATCTTCGGCAGAAATGCCGGGCGCTCCTTCTGCTCGATCAGCGTGCAGCGCACCCCACGCCTGCCGAGGTCGATGGCAAGGGTCAAGCCGGTCGGTCCCGCGCCGACGATCAGAACGTCGCTATCCATGGTGCGTCATCTGCGGCTGTAATGCTGATCGCTCACCCGGCCGCCGGCACTGCGGTGTCAAGCTCCTTGAACGGCGCAAAGGCCGCACCGCCGCATTGTTCCGGCGCGGCGTCGATGAATTCCGACAACCTGCCTTCAAGGAAGATCGCGGTTTTTGCTGTCAGCTGGCTGCGCGGGTTGAACTGCACGCATACGGCGTAATGCGGTTCGCTGCCGCCGACCGGCTTGAGCGCCGGCGGGGCGATCATCGCGCCGCGGAAGGCAGCGCGATTGGTCAACGACTGGCGCAGAAATGCGACGATCTCGGTGCGGTAATTCGCCGGATAGGCGTTGGGATCGGCGACGACGATGTCTTTTTTCGCCCCGCCAAATCCGCTGCATCCGGCAACGGCCATTGCGATGAGCGCCGCCGACAAGCCTGCACCAAAATTTATCCCGGCCGCACGCACGCGGATCGACCCATCCCTCGTTGGCGCGCACATTATAGCAGATCGGAGCGAGCGGATCATGCGCGCTTCACCGCAGTTTACGCCAGGTCGGCCGGCCACAGCCATCAAGCCTCCGGCGACGGGCCGCACCAGCCGGGCAGGTAATCGGCATCCTTGCTCCTGGCTAACGCCATCGCCTTCTCGACGGCGCGGTCGAAGTCGCGCTCGACCGTCTTGCGCTTCATGCGCCGGCGCAGGAAATCCGCCCAAAGAAATTCGGAAAACGGCGCCGTGTCCTTGGCGAAACCGCCGGCCCGGCGCAATTCGCCCGCCAGCGAGCGGAACGGATCGTCGACAAGGTCGGTCACGCGTTTGGGAATGTCCTTGTAGTGCCGGCGCTCGCCCTTGACGTCGAACGGATGCATCCAGGAACGGTTGTCCATGACGCTCCAGAATGTGTCCTGCTCCAGCCTGCTCAAATTTGCCGCCACGATCACGGCCACCTCCTTGACCCCTTCGTCATGCAGCGCAAGCGCGAGGTGATGATGATCGATAACGTAGTTGCGCCTTTTCGGGCCGAGGACCACCGGAATCATGTGTTTGCCGAGGAATTTTTCGCCCTTTTTGACGCCGGTATCGCGCCAGCGCTCGCGCTTGACCATGACCTCGCGCATGCCGACCGTGATTTGGGTCGGGCGAAGCTCGGCAATCTCGACCATTGTCAGGATGGGTTCGCGCACCATGTTCGGCTCCTCAAACAACTGTTGCCGCCCGACAATACCGGCATGGCGCGGCTTGCAAAAGCGAAGCCGCCCGCGATCGTGCGGTGAATTTGAAGTTCCTGCGGTTTTACGGCAATCTCGCATAGGAACTTCAAATCCAAAAACCGCACTATTTAATATAGATTTGCTAGCGTGCTTCCGATTCCGAAGTTCGCATTAGAGCATGCCGCGCGCACTCGCGAACTTTGGAATCGGACACGAGCCGGGTTCGGCGGTATGCCGGCGGACCGCCAACGGCGGTCGGCGCGGAAGGAAGAGGCGCGTCATGGTCGGTCTGCGGCATGCCGGGCTCGCGATCTGCGCCGTTCTCTCGGCCATGCTCCTTGTTGCCGACCGCGACGCCGCGCGCGGCGAACCGCCCACCCCGGTCGCGGCAAAGCCGGATTCTTGCCAGCGCGCGAAATTCCGCGTCGTGGTCGATGTCGGCCATACCATCGACGTGCCCGGCGCGACGAGCGCGCGCGGCATTTCCGAATATGCGTTCAATCTGCAGCTCGCCCGGGAAGTCAAGCAAAAGCTCGACGACGCCGGCTTCGCGCAAGCCGTGCTGCTCGTCACCGCCACGGCGCCATGGCGCGGACTTTTCGAACGGGCGGCGCGCGCCAACCGGATGCGGGCCGATCTCTTTATTTCCATCCATCACGATTCCGTTCCGGACAATTTGTTGCGGACCTGGCAGTACGAAGGCCAGGATGAGCAATACAACGACGATTATCCGGGCTACGCGCTTTTCATCTCGAACGATAACGCCGATCCCGCCGGCAGCCTGACGTTCGGCCGCCTATTGGGGAAGGAACTGCAAGCGCGCGGTTTGCAGTACACGCCGCATTACACGCTGCCGCTGATGGGCCACCGCCGCCGCCAACTCGTCGATGCCGAGGCCGGCGTCTACCGCTACGACCAATTGATCGTGCTGCGCGAAACCCACATGCCGGCGGTGCTGCTCGAGGCCGGATCGATCGTCAACCGCCAGGAGGAATTGCAATTGGCGAGCCCAGAGCGCCGATCGCTGACCAGCGCCGCCATCGTCGCCGCGGTCGGGGAGTTTTGCGCCGCGCGAGCGCGACCGGTTGCGGCGAAGCCGGCTCACTCGGCGCGCTAGTGGTCCGATTCTAACATTCGCATCCGGGTTCGGCAGGCTCTCATGCGAATGTTAGAATCAAAGGACCACTAGCAAATATCAGTCCTAGTGGAATACCGCGGGACCGCCTTCATATCTGCGCGGCGGGCGCCTTTTCGAGCGCGCGGTCATGGCCAAGCACGAGCACGATGACCATGGCCACGACCGCAAGCCCTGCAATCAGCAGCAAGCCGCCGGTGAAGCTACCGGTAGCGTCCTTGATCCAGCCCATCGCATAGGGCCCGAAAAAGCCCGACAGATTGCCGATCGAGTTGATCACAGCGATGCCAGCGGCAGCCGCGCTGCCGGAAAGCACCGCGGTCGGCAGGGTCCAGAACAATGGCAGTGCCGCGAACACGCCGCAGGCGCCGATGGCGAAGGCAACGACGGTCAGCGTCGGGTCACCGGTCAGCGTCGAACCGGCGATGCCGGCGGCCGCGATCACGAGCGCGACGGCCATATGAGCCTTGCGTTCGGCCTTGGTATCCGAATGTTTGCCGTACCAGACCATGAACGCGGCCCCGATGGCGTAGGGGATGGCGGTAACCCAACCTGTCGTGGCGTTCGAAAGCCCGAAGGCCTTGATGATCTGCGGCAACCAGAAGCCGACACCGTAAAGGCAGGCGACATCGCCGAAATAGACGAGCGCCAGCGCCCAGACGCGCGGATTGTAGATGGCTTGCCAGATCGAAAGCTTGTGCACCGCCTCGCGCTGCCGGCGTTCGGCGTCGAGGCGCTCGCTGAGCCAGATTCGCTCGTCCGCCGCCAGCCAGGACGCGTCAGCCGGCCGGTCGGTGAGATAGAAGAAGGTGATGAAGCCGAGCAGCACTGCCGGCGCGGCCTCAATGATGAAGAGCCACTGCCATCCGTTTAAGCCGCCGACGCCGTCCATGCCGAGGATCATGCCTGAAATCGGAGCGCCGATGACTGAAGACAGTGGAATGGCGGCCATGAACGAGCCGACGATACGGCCGCGATACACCGAAGGGAACCACAGCGTCAGGTAGAAGATGATGCCGGGAAAGAACCCGGCTTCGGCGAAGCCGAGCAGCGCCCGGACGGCATAAAACGTGTACTCGCCGCTGACGCCGGTCGCACTGGCGATGCTCGGGATGAAGGCCATCAGAGCGGAAAGGATGCCCCAACTGATCATGATGCGCGCAATCCATCTGCGCGCCCCGAAGCGGTCGAGGAGCAGATTCGAGGGCACTTCAAAGAGGAAATATGTGAGGAAGAAGATGCCGGACCCGAAGCCGAACATGGTTGCGGTCAGACTGAGCGCCTTGTTCATCGTCAGCGCGGCGAAGCCGACATTCACGCGATCGAGATAGGCAATGAAATAGCAAACCATCAGGAACGGGATCAGCCGCGTTGAAACCTTCCGGATAGTCTGTGCTTCCACATTCTGCATGTGTGCACCTCCCCGCGTGGCCCGCCTTCCACGCTTATCTGGCTCCTAGCCAGCACGCTTCCGGCAACGCGACGAGCGTCGCCGTGTTCGGGCAATAGGTCTCCCACACGGGGTCGTTGGGATCACGCTTCAAGTCCAATTCGCAGGGTTCGTGAAAGTTGCAACTCGCGCAGCGTTGCGTAATTGCCTCGAACATTGCGCCGTCGCGGCTTTCCACTGCACTGAGATCAAGGCCCAGCATTGCCATCCGGCAGTCCAGAAGGTCGTGGCATGAGGTGGAGCGATAATTGCTCATTGGCGTCAAATCCTTCCGCGTTCCTCTTCGCTAAGCAGGCAGCACGCGGCCATTCGCGGCCATTCGTCGTCGATACTCACCTGTATTTTAGGCTGTTGCCCGACCTTCAAATTGATTTCGATCAAACGGCCCCCATTACGTGTACTATGGCTCTTATCCGCCGAGATTGTCGAACTCCGGAATCTCCCATGACGTCATAGGGTGCGAATTGTCGGCCGAAAGCCTCACGCGGCCGTGTCTGTACCAGACCCGCTAAAGCAGGGGATGTCTCAGAAGGGTCAATCGCGTTCGGGGCGGGCCAGCAGTAGGTCCAGCCATGTCCGCTATGCCCCGAAAGCGAAAGCAAAATTGGAGTATCCGTAGCTGCAGCGATGGGCCCTTTGCGGGTTGATGGTGCAGCCTCGTACGTGATTCCAGTTTCCAAACCGGAGGCTCGAATCACGCGTTAGTCAGTCCGCGCGCTAGCTTCTTTGCTGTGCCGGCGCAAACTGGCTGCGTCGCAACGCCAGCGCGCTGATAATCGTAAGATTGAGAAGATTGACGCCCAAGCCGGCGGCGAAAGCCGGCGCGTAAAAACCGAAATAATCGTAGAGCACGCCGGCGATCCAGCCGCCCGCCGCCATGCCGCAGCCGCTGCACAACAACAGCGTCGGTATCCGCCAATAGGCTTCGCCGACCGGGAATAGTTCGCGCGAGGCGAGCACGTTGGCGGGAACCAGACCGCTGAAACCCATGCCGAACAGCGCCGCGACCGTAAACAAGCCGATTTCGTCTTGCGTCAGCAGAAACGCCAGCATGCCCAGCGCCTGACAGGCCGATCCGGCGAGCATGGTGTAAAGCCCGCCGATCCGGTCGGAGATCGCGCCCCAAGCCTGCCGGCTGAAGAATGCCGCGCTCAGCAGCACCGACACCATCGCCGCGCCATGCGCGGCGCTGATGCCGTGATCGGTGCAAAACGCCACCAGATGCGCTTGCGGCATCGACATCGGCACGCAGCAGGTGAAGATCGCGCACATCTGCAGCGTAAAAACGAGATTGGGCGGCCAGCCCAGAACCGATTTTTGCGGATGCGCGCCGTGCGTCGGCTGCGCGTAATGCGGCGCCGCCGGCGGCTGCTCCAGGACCCAGGCCGCGGCCGGTGCGATGAGAACAAGCTCGAGTGCGGCATAATAGAGCATCGTATGCCGCCAGCCGGCATAGGCGATCAGCCGCGCAAAAACGGGCGGCCATATCGCGCCGGCGAGATAAGCGCCGCTCGAAATCAGCACCAGCGCCGAGCCGCGCCGGCGATCGAACCAGCGGCTGACATAGACGTAGCATGGCGCGTTGATGCCGCCGATGCCGATCAAGCCGATGAACAGGCCGTGCCCGATAAAAAGCGGCCAGGGCGGACCCCAGGTCGACAGCACCAGCCCGACCGCGATCATCGCCGCGCCGCAAAGCACGGTCCAGCGCACGCCGACCCGTTCGGCGATGCGGCCCATCAGGATGCCGCCGAACCCCGAGCCGATCCACATCAGCGCGCTGGCGAAGGCCGGAATCGAGCGCTCGCCATTGACTTCGGCGGCAATGTCCTTGAGCGCGACGATGGTGATCCACGGCGCCCCGAACGCGATCGCCATGATCCCGAGGATGACGCCGGCGACGACCCATGAGGTCCGCGTCTCAACCGATGAGACTGTCGATTTCAGCATGGAACCCGCGTTGCTGGCGCGCCCGGCTTGGCGCGGCCCACCTATAGCAGCGGGCCCGTCCTTCGACCCATGAAATTTCTACAGGTCCGGGAATAAACCGCGCCGACGCCCGGTCACGTCCGTGGCGGCCATGAGAGCCGCTCGGTTTTCGAACAATGGCGTCAAAGGAGATCAAGCAATGAGCGAATCCGATCGCGATGGCGGCGGCGGCGTCAGCCGGCGCAAAGTGCTGGAATGCATGACCTGGGTCGGCACCGGCGTGGTGTGGACGGTGTCCGGCGGCGTTCCTCGCTCGCTCGGCATCATGGGCGAGGCCGCCGCGGTGGAAGCGCGCGGGCTGACTTTCCTGCAGATCAGCGACAGCCATATCGGCTTCGACCTGCCGCCCAATCCGAATGCGCTCGGCACGCTCGAAGAGGCCATCGCCAAGGTCAATGCGCTGCCGAAGAAGCCGGCCTTCATGATCCATACCGGCGACATCAGTCACCTGTCGCTGGAGGCGCAGTTCGACGATGCCGACCGCATCATCTCGCAGGCGCGCCTCGACGTGCATTACGTCCCCGGCGAGCACGATTTTCTCGACCCGGACCGGAAGTTCTATCGTCGATCGCTACGGACGCGGCACCAAGGGCGCCGGCTGGTACTCATTCGACGCCAACGGCGTGCACTTCATCGGCCTCGTCAACGTCTTCGATCTCAAGGCCGGCGGCATGGGCAATCTCGGCGCCGAGCAGCTCGAATGGCTCGAAGCCGACCTGAAAGGCCGTTCGGCATCGACCCCGATCGTCGTCTTCGCCCACATCCCGCTGTGGACGATCTATCCGGAATGGGGCTGGGGCACCGACGATTCGGCGCCAGGCGCTGTCCTATCTCAAGCGCTTCGGCTCGGTGACGGTGCTCAACGGCCATATCCACCAGGTGATGCAGAAGGTGGAAGGCAACGTCACTTTCCACACCGCCCGGTCGACGGCGTTCCCGCAACCGGCGCCGGGCAGCGCTCCCTCGCCGGGGCCGATGAAGGATTCCCGGCCGACAAGCTGCGCACCATGCTCGGCATCGCCAACGTCACGTTCAAGCAGAACGAGCAGCGGCTCGCCATCATCGACACGCCGCTGCAGGCCTAAAGGAGATCGCCATGGCCGTCGCAAATACAATGCGCAGCGCACTCATCGCGGCCGCGCTCGGCGCGGCGACTGCGACCATGCTGGCCGCGGTCGTGCTGCCCGGCTGGGCGCAAAATGCGGCGTCGGCGGGCGTCGTATCGATCGACAACTTCACCTTCACGCCGCAAACTGTGACGGTGAAGGCCGGCACCACGGTCACCTGGACCAACAAGGACGACATCCCGCATGGCATTGCCTCGGACAACAATGTCTTCCCCAGATCGAAGGCATTGGACACCGACGACAGCTTCTCGTTCACGTTTACCACGCCCGGCACCTACAAATACTTCTGCTACGTTCATCCGCACATGACCGGCACGATCGTGGTAGAAGCGGCCACCGGCAGCAACGCTGCGCAGTGATGCTCGATCGGCTGCCGAACCAAGCGCCGACGGTATTTTGGACGGCCGAGCGCGATACGATGACAGGCGACGCCAATGCCGAAGTGGAACGAGCGCGGCGTTTTCGCGACGCCGCGCTGCCCCATCTCGACGACGTCTTCACGCTGGCGCGCTATCTCATGCGCAACACGGCCGATGCCGAGGACGCGGTGCAGGAATGCTATCTGCGCGCGCTGCGCCATTTCGACAGCTATCGCGGGCCGGCGATGAAACCGTGGCTGCTGGCGATATTGAGAAACGTCTGCAACGCCGAATTCGCGCGGCGCGAGCAAGCAGGAGACGCCGGCTGATCTCTCCGAAGATGAGCCGGCGGCGGAAGCGCTGCCGATGTGGCAGGAGCCGCAAGCGTCGCCGGAAACCGCGATGCTGCGCCGGCACGACGACGCTACGATCCGCCGGCTCGTCGCCGCGCTGCCGCAGCCGTTTCGCGAAGCCATCGTGCTGCGCGAGGTGAACGATTTGTCGTATCAGGAGATCGCCGAGGTCGCCGGCGTGCCGGTGGGAACGGTGATGTCGCGCCTTGCCCGTGCGCGCTCGATGCTGCGCTCGGCATGGAATGTCGCGGAAGGAACGACGCCATGAACTGCGCCGAATGCGAAATCCTGCTGCATGCGCTGATCGACGGCGAGCTCGATGCCGGCCATGCCCGCGACGTCGAGGCGCACGTGGCGGCTTGTCCCGGCTGCGCCGAGAAGCTCAAGGCGTTCCGCGCCATGCGCGAAGCGATGGCGGCGGCGGATCTGAAAGAGGCCGCGCCGGCGCAACTGCGCAGCCGCATCGAGGCGGTGCTGCCGTCGCCTTCGGCGCGCGTCGTCGCGCCGCGCCAATTCTTCAAGCCGTCCCGACGCAACTTCTTCGGCGGCTTTGCCGTCGGCACGGCGCTCTCCGCCGCGCTCGCCGCCGGCGTCGTGCTTACCGTCTTCCGCAATGATCAGGAGCAGACGATCGCCGACGAAGTCGTATCCGCGCATATCCGTTCGCTGCAGGCCGGGCACCTGATGGACGTCGAAACCAGCGATCAGCATACGGTCAAGCCGTGGTTCGACGGCAAGGTCGACGTCGCGCCGCCGGTCATCGATCTGACCGCGGAGGGCTTTACGCTGCTCGGCGGCCGTCTCGACTATATCGATGGCGAACCGGTGGCGTCGGTCGTGTACCAGCGCCGCAAACATGTGATCAATTTTTTCGTCGCGCAGCGGCTGGGAGCTAAGCACGACCGCGTGACGGACCGGACAATCCAGGGCTACAACGTTGCGCCATTGGTCGGAGCAAGGTCTCGACTTCTGGGCCGTCAGCGACCTGGCCGGGGACGAACTCGACGAGTTCGTCCGGAAAATCTCGGCTGCTTTGCAGCCCGGTCCGTCCTGACTGGTTTCGTCCGTCATTACCGGGTAAAGACAAACCGAAGCTACGGGCGCCGACGCCCGGGTTGTCGGCAACCTATTGGCCCGTCAAACGTTTAAGCGTCAATCATGGATCAACGCGTCGACAAGGAGGCTCGCCCCGATTCCGCTCCCGGCCTGGAAGCCGAGCGCGCCGGACGCACGGCGACGAAGACGGATTCGTGGCTCGGCACGCTTGCGCAAGCGTCGCACGCTCGCGATCACGATCGCCATCGGCAGCGCCATCGTCCTCCTCGCGATCCTGTTGTGGTGGCTGCATGCCAGGAATTACGAATCCACCGACGACGCCTTTATCGACACCCGGACGGTGCAGATCAGCGCCCAGGTCGCCGCGGCCATCGTCGATGTGCCGGTGACCGACAATCAGCTGGTCGAGGCCGGCGCCGAATTGGTCCGCTTGGACGATCGCGACTACATCGCCGCGCGCGATCAGGCGCAAGCCAGCGTCGCCAATCTCAAGGCTCAAATCGTCGCGCAAAAGGCCAAGATCGACCAAGCCGACAAGCAGGCCGCGCAGGCGCAAGCCGCGCTGACCTTCGCGCAACAGGAAAACGACCGCTATCAGCGGCTCGCCAAGCAGGATGCCGTTACCGTCGAACAGGCGCAGCAATACGCTTCGAACCTGCTGCAGAGCCAGGCCGCGTTCGCCGCCGCGCAGGCCAACGCCGTCGCCACCGAGAAACAGGATCCCGTGCTCGAGGCGCAGCTGAAGACTTCCGAAGCGCAGCTGGAGGACGCCGAGGCCAATCTGTCGCGCACCATCATCATCGCACCGGTCGCCGGCCGGGTGGCGCATCTCACCGCCGCCAAGGGCGGCTACGCCGCCGTCGGCCAGGCGCTGATGATGTTCGTGCCGCGCGACATGTGGGTGACGGCCAATTTCAAGGAGACCCAACTCGACCTGATGCGGCCCGGCCAGCCCGTCGATATCGAAATCGACGCCTATCCCGATCGAGACGTTCAAGGGTCACCTCGACAGCATTCAATCCGGCAGCGGCACCGCGTTCAGCCTGTTGCCGGCGGAGAACGCCACCGGCAATTACGTCAAGATCGTCCAGCGCGTGCCGGTCAAGATCGTGTTCGACAAAGCAGCCCGACGTGCTCTTGGGTCCGGGCATGTCGGTGGTGCCGACAGTGAAAGTGCGATGAGCGAATGGTCGGCGTCCGGGCGCTGGGATTCCAGCCGTTCGGCTGCCGGCGACCGCAATCCTTGGCTGGTCGCCGTCGTCGTCTCGATCGCCACCTTCATGGTCGTGCTCGACACCGCCATCGCCAACGTGTCGCTGCGCTACATCGCCGGCAGTCTCGCCGCCAGCATCGACGAAAGCACTTGGGTGGTGACGACGTATCTCATCGCCAATGCCGTGGTGCTGCCGGCGAGCGGCTGGCTGTCTAACGTCCTCGGCCGCAAGCGCTTCTACATGATCTGCGTGGCGCTGTTCACGGCAAGCTCGTTGCTCTGCGGGCTGGCGCCCAATCTCAGCGCGCTGATTTTCTTCCGCATCCTGCAAGGGCTCGGCGGCGGCGGCATGCCGACCAGCGAGCAGGCGATCCTCGCCGATACCTTTCCGCCGCGACAGCGCGGCCAGGCCTTCGCGCTCTATGGCGTCGCCGTGATCGTCGCGCCGACCGTCGGCCCGACGCTCGGCGGCTGGATCACCGACACGTTCTCCTGGCACTGGATTTTCTTCATCAACGTGCCGATCGGGCTCGTCTCGCTGGCGCTGGTGCATTGGTTCGTCGAGGAGCCCGAAGTGCTCGAACGCGAACGCGCGGAGCGTCTTGCCGGCGGACTGAAGGTCGATTGGGTCGGCTTCGCATTGATCGCGGCGACGCTGGGCTGCCTCGAAGTCGTGCTCGACCGCGGCCAAATCGACGATTGGTTTCAGATCCGGCACGATCGTGACATTCTCGGTACTCGCCGTCGTCTCGTTTATCGCCTTCATCCCATGGGAGCTCAACCAGGACGAACCGATCGTCGAACTCCGGCTTCTGCTGCGCCGTCAGTTCGGCATGTCGTTCTCGGTCATGCTTCTGATCGGCGCGATCCTGTTCGGCTCCAACCAGATCATGCCGCAGCTCCTGCAGACCGCGTTCCCGTACACCGCGATGCTTGTCGGGCCTCGCCATGATGCCGGGCGGCCTCGCCATGCTGGTGGTCATGCCGATCGCCGGCCTGGTCACCGGCCGTTTCCAGCCGAAATATTTGATGGTGCTGGGGCTGATCGGCATCGCGCTGTCGATGTGGTACTCGACGTCGCTTACTCCCGATGCGAGCTTCGATTATTTCGCATGGGTGCGCGTCTATCAGACCGTCGCGCTGCCGTTCCTGTTCATTCCGATCAATACCGTCGCCTACGACGGGTTGCCGGCGAACAAGACCAATCAGGCGTCGGCGCTCATGAACGTCGCCCGCAATCTCGGCGGCAGCATCGGTATCTCGCTGGCCAATGTGATACTGACCCAACGCACCCAGTTTCATCAATCGCGCCTGGCCGAGAACACCATGCCGTCCTCGCCGGTCTATCAGTCCACGCTGCAACAGGTGACAACCTATTTCATGCAGCACGGCTCCTCCGCCGGCGAGGCGCACAGCCAGGCGATCGGATTTATCGGCCAGCTGATCCGGAGCCAGGCGACGATTCTGGCCTATATCGACGTGTTCCATGTGTGCGCCATTGCCGCAGCATTGATGATTCCGCTTGTCCTCGTTCTGGTCAGGCGGGTACAGATTTCCGCCGTCGCGGCGGCGGGACATTGACAGCTCATGAATTTCGCATGTGCCGGCTAAGCATGTCGAATTTGCTAACGATGCTTGTTCATCTGTTGCTCGGCGCCGCCGCGCCGGAACCGGTCACGGTCAATGTCACCATGATCGACTATAAGTTCGTGCCCGATCACCTGACCTTCCAGCATGGCGTTCGTTACCGGTTGCATTTGGAAAACCACGGCAAGGAAACCCACGAGTTCACCGCGCCGGTATTCTTCGCCACCGCCAAGATCGACAATCCGGACGTGCTCAATGGCGAACACACTGAGATCGTGATGCAGCCCGGCGAAACCAAGGATGTTTTCCTAACCCCGGACAAGCCCGGCACCTACGATCTGCGCTGCGCCGACCACGATTGGTATGGCATGGTGGGCGGCATCACCGTCCAATGACGGCGCGAAGGCGGTCGGCATGCGTGGCGCGCCGCCTTGCCGCAAAACCGCCTTCATCGCAGGCAGGCTGCTGGAAAATGTGTCCGCGCCAGGCGCATCGCCCGATCCGTTCGGGCCAACACGTGGCGCCGGCGACGGACAGCGCTACGGGCGGACAAGGCCGGTGCGGCGCGGCGAGCGCGCAATTTCCGGCGCAGCGCGTCGCGCGGCGACGGCCGTGCGGTGAAATGTCCTGCGATCGTCAAAGCACGGCACCAATCTTGCTTGAAGTCGTTGTCGAGGGGGTTGTGGGGTTGACTAGCGCAAGATCTGGGAAGAAAGGAGTCGCCAATGTGTGACTTTAGCCTTCAAAGCGTACGATCGAGGCCGGCCATGGTCGGCGACAAGCTCGTGACGCGTGACTTCGGGACCGGAACCCGCGGGTTCTCGGCGTCGGATGACCCCGGAATGGCGGTCTGCATTCGGCCCGGCACCGAGCTCGCTTTTGCCGGTGAAGTAGCCTGCCTGCCGGCCGGTCTGCTCGGCTGGAAGACCAAGGACGATCGAGCTACCGAACGGCCATCTTCCGGCAAGTCAACAAGGACAAGATGGCCGCGCACCACGACGCGCTCGAGTTTCCGGATGGGCGCACCGTGCTGCTGACGCTGTTGTGCGAAGGCCAGGCGGCGACGGTTCTGCAATTGCCGGCGCAGCCGAAGGACGCGGAAGAGGCGCGCGAACAGGAACGCGTCGGCTTCGTCGGTTGAGACGCACTTCGTGGACAAAGAAAGCCGGCCGCCTTCGGGCGGCCGGCGCTTTTGTGACAGCGGCTCGACGTCTTTATTGGCGCCCGACAGTCCGGTATCACCCAGCAATCCATTATCGGCGCCGACAGGTCCGCTATCCGCCCGGATTTCGTCGTGACTCCAGGCCGGAAGAAGTGGAAAATTACGCCCGCACGCCCATTGGCCGGTAACCCACCGCCAGTGACCATGAAGCATTGCGTCACCAATCGTTCGTCAAAAATCATGCAATGAATGAATCGCTGGACCAATCGGCGGCCGACGAATCGCTCCGCTGTCGAACCCGCAGCAGCGCCGGCGGCCGCGCCCGCCGCGCCGACGGATATAGCCGCACCGCCGCTCGAGGAGCCATCGACGGCGTCGCGGTTTCTCACCGTCTTTCCACCGATCATGCTGCCGATGTTTCTCGCGGTCGCCGACCAGACCATCGTCGCTACCGCACTGCCCGCGATCGCATCGAGTCTGGGCGAAATCGAGCGCGCCTCGTGGGTCGTGGTTTCCTACCTGATCGCCAACACGATCGCCGCTCCGGTCTACGGCCGGCTCGGCGATACATTCGGCCGTCGCTTGATGATGCTCATGGCGCTCGCGATTTTCATGCTCGGCTCGGTGCTCTGCGCGCTGGCGCCCAATATCGAACTCCTCACCGCGTTCCGCGTGCTGCAAGGGTTCGGCGGCGGCGGCCTGATGACCTTGTCGCAGGCGCTGATCGGCGAAGCGATCCCGCCGCGCGAGCGCGGCCGCTATCAAGGCTACCTTGCCGGCATCGCGGTCAGTTCCAACACGTTCGGTCCGGTCGCGGGCGGCTATCTGACGCAGGCATTCGGCTGGCAATCGATCTTCCTCATCAACATTCCGCTTGGGCTGCTTGCCGTTATGTTCGTGTTCCGCATTCCGCCGCGCCAGGGCGACCGCCGCCGCACCACGTTCGATTCGCCGGGCCTGGTCCTGTTCATCTTTTTCGTCGGGCCGGTCATCCTGGCGCTCGAACAGGTGCAGCGCATGGAATTGAGCACGCTGCCGATGGCGCTGGGGCTGCTCGGTTTCGGCCTGGTCGCCCTCGGCCTGCTCACTTGGCAGGAGCGGCTCACCGCCGCCCCGCTCATTCCGCCGCGGCTGTTCAGGCAGGCCTCGATCTGGCGCAGCCGACGCCATGGCGGCCTGCCACGGCGCGGCGCTGGTGTCATTGATCACGTTCCTGCCGATCTATCTGCGCGCGGTCCGCGGCGCTTCGCCCGCCGAGACCGGCCTGATCCTGCTGCCGCTCACGGCCGGCATCGGGCTCGGCTCGATGCTCACCGGGCAGATGGTGACGCAGGACGGGCTACACCGCGGTATTTCCGACTTATGGGTTGATGGCGGCGACCGTCGAGCTTGGTGTTTCTCGCCTTCTGGATTCCGCATCTGAGCACCGGCGAGATGGCTTGGGCGTTCTGCGTCATCGCGCTGTTCATGGGCACGGTAATGGGCGTCGTCCAGGTCACGGTGCAGGCGGTGTCCGGACCGCGGCTGCTCGGCACCGGCGCGGCCATGGTGCAGTTCTCCCGCTCGGTCGGCGCCGCTTTCGGCACCGCCACCGTCGCCGCGATCCTGTTTTCGATTCTCGCGGCAACCGACCGCGACACGGCGAGTTTGTTCGGCACCATTATCGAGCAGGGACCCGAGGCAATCGCGACACTCGCGCCGGCGCGGCAGGCGATCGTCCACGCCGAGATCGGCGACGCCTTCCGCGCCGCCTTCCTCACCATCGCCACATTCACCGGCGTCGGCACCTTGCTGGCCTGGTCGCTGCCGCTGCGCCGGCTGTAGCGGATGTAGATCGCCGGCATTGCGGCGCGCCGCCGCACGCGGCAGACTCGTAGCGACAAAGCCGGGAGGCAGCCATGATGATCGTCGACGCGCAGGTTCACTTATGGAAGGCGGAAGCCGCGGATCGGCCGTGGCAGCCGGGCCGCGTGGCCCAACTCCCCGAGCCGTTCTTGATCGAGAAGCTTCGTGCCGATGATGGACGAAGCCGGCGTCGACCGCGCCGTCATCGTGCCGCCGTCCTGGGAGGGCGACCGCAACGACTATGCGCTCGAAGCGGTGCGCAGCTATCCGGCGCGCTTTGCCGTCATGGGCCGCATCCCGCTCGCCGAGCCGCAAACGGCGAAGCTCCTGCCGGACTGGAAAAAGCAGCCCGGCATGCTCGGCATCAGGCTGACGTTTCACCCGCCGCAATGGCAGTGGCTCACCGACGGAACGGCGGATTGGTTCTGGCCACTGGCGGAAAAATTCGGCCTCCCGATCATGTTCTACGGCGCGCCGATGCCGCATTTCGCCCCTGTCGCCGAGCGCTATCCCGAGGCTGCACGATGATCGCCGATCACCTCGGCGTCACCGGCGACATCGCCAAAGCCGGCAAACTGCCCGACGCGGTCAAGGAAACGGCGGCGCTCGCCAAATACCCGAACGTCTCCGTGAAACTGTCGACCACGCCGTTCTATTCGTCCGAGCCCTACCCGTTCCGCGACATGACGGTGCACATTCGCCGCTTGTTCGACGCCTTCGGCCCGCAGCGCTGCTATTGGGGCACCGACCTGACCAACTCGTACAATAAAGCCACCTACAAGCAGCGCATCACCCACTTCACCGAGACGCTCGATTTTCTCTCGGCGCAGGACAAAGAGTGGGTGATGGGCGGCGCGATCCTGCAACGGCTGGGATGGAAATAGTGAAGCATCGCCCGCTTGCGCCCGCATGACCAAGATCCTGCTCGACCCGGCATGGCCACGTCGAAGGCATCAAGCCGGAACGGTTCCGCGGCCGCGAGCCGCTCGATCTCACCGCGCGCGGTCGCGCCCAGGCTGCAAGCCGTCGCGCAACGCATCGCCGGCGCCTGGCGGCCGAGCCACATCTATACCAGTCCGATGGGCCGCTGCGTCGAAACCGCAACCGCCATCGCCAAGTCCTGTAGCACAAGTCCTGCGGCATTGCCGCCAAGACCTGCGACGACCTCAACGATATCGATTACGGCGCATGGCAGTTCAAAACTTTCGAAGACGCCAAGCGCTTGAACCCGGTTTTATTCGCCGCCTGGTTTGCGACGCCGCATCTGGTGCGTTTTCCCAACGGCGAGGCGCTGCAAGATATCGTGGCGCGCGCCGCCGATGCCTTGCGCATGGCGTTGATCCGGCATCCCGACGAGACCATCGTGCTGGTCGGCCACGACAGCGTTAACCGCGCACTGTTGCTGCAGCTTCTCGATCTGCCGCTGTCGGCCTATTGGCGCGTCGCGCAGGAACCATGCTGCCTCAACGAGATCGACGTCGCCGGCGGAGAAATTCTGCGTCCGGCGGCTCAACGAGACCCAGCACCTCGATGCGATCGCGGAGCAAGACGGGCGATGACGCCTTTGCGCAGATCGGCTTGAGCACGATGGCCTTCGTCGGCCGCTCGGTTCCCCGCCTCGAGGACCGGCCGCTTGTCACCGGCCAAGGACGCTTTGCCGCGGACGTTTCGTTTGCCCATCAATTGCACATGCGCGTAGTGCGCTCCGCGCACGCCCACGGCCGCATCGTGGCCATCGATACCGGCGCGGCGCGCGCGGCACCGAGCGTCGTCGCGGTGTGGACCGCGGCGGAGGTCGCCGCAATTCCGCCGATCGATTTCCGTCTCACCCGCATCGAAGGGCTCGAGCCTTACCGCCAGCCGATTCTCGCCGCCGATCGCGTGCGCTATGTCGGCGAGCCGATTGCGGTCGTTTTCGCCGTCGACGCTTACGCCGCCGAAGACGCCGCCGATCTGGTGACGGCCGAGATCGAGGTTTTGCCCGAATTGCTCGCGGCCGACGCCGCGCCCGGCGAATTTGGCGCCGGCCATTCGACCGAAGCCGCAACCGTGCGCAAAGGCTATGGCGACGTGAGCGCGGCCTTTGCCACGGCATATGCGACCGTCGCGCTCGAGCTGAAGATCGGGCGGCACAGCGGCGTGCCGCTGGAAACGCGCGGCGCCATCGCGCGCTACGACGCGGCGCGCGATGTGCTCGAACTTTACGGCGCGGCCAAGGTGCCGCATTGGAACCGCGACGCGCTGGCGCGCATGCTCGGCCGCGCGTCCTCCTCCGTGCATCTGCATGAAGGCCATACCGGCGGCGGCTTCGGCGTGCGCGGCGAACTCTATCCCGAGGACGTGCTCGCCTGCCTCGGCGCGTTGCGGCTCAAGCGCGCGGTGAAATGGATCGAAGACCGCCGCGAGCACCTGATCGCGACCAATCACTCGCGCCAGCAGCATTATCGCGTCCGCGCCGCGGTCGACGAAGCGGGCCGGCTCCTCGCCGTCGACGGCGAGTTCTTTCACGATCAGGGCGCCTATATGCGCACTCACGCCGCGACCGTGCCCGATCTCGCCGCCACCATGCTGCTCGGCCCCTATCGCGTCGCGGCCTATCGCATGGTCGGGCGCATCCGCCTGACCAACAAGACGCCGTGCGGCACTTATCGCGCGCCGGGACGTTACGAGAGCAGCTTCGTGCGCGAACGGCTGATGGACGCCATCGCGGCGCAGCTTGCACCTCGATCCGGTCGAAATCCGCCGCCGCAATCTCATTGCCGCGGCCGAGATGCCGTACGCGCGGCAGCTCGACACGCTCGGCACCGAAATGACTTACGATTCCGGCGATTATGCCGGGCTGCTCGACAAGGCGCTCGCGGCAATCGGGTGGGAAAAACTACGCGAAGATTTAAAGCGCCGGCGCGCCGCCGGCGAAGCGGTCGGCGCGGGACTTGCCATGTTCGTCGAGAAAAGCGGGCTTGGACCATATGACGGCGTGCGCGCGAGTATCGATACCGGCGGCACAGTCGAAATCGTGACCGGCGCCACTTCGGTCGGCCAAGGCATGGAAACGGT
The DNA here is from genome assembly GCA_963823225.1 of uncultured Alphaproteobacteria bacterium. Lineage (GTDB taxonomy): Bacteria > Pseudomonadota > Alphaproteobacteria > Rhizobiales > Xanthobacteraceae > BOG-931. Next base: position 2,597,826 of record CAWGKM010000003.1, read on the forward strand.
CCTAGCGCAAATCTGCGCCGATGCATTGGGCGTCGATTACCGCCGCGTGCGGGTGGTGCACGGCCAGACCGACCGCATCGGCTACGGCATGGGCACATTTGCGTCGCGGGTGACGGTGATGACCGGCGAAGCCACCCGCATGGCCGCCGCAAAATTGCGCGCCAAGGCGATCGCCGTCGCCGCCGATCTATTGCAGACCGCTCCCGAAGCGCTCGACGTGATCGACGGCAAAGTCGTGCGCAAAAACGCCGCGCAAGGACCATCGGTCACGCTCGGCGAAGTAGCGCGCGCACTCAATCCCGGTTCAAAGCTACTCGGCGAGGCGACGCCGGGCCTTTCCGCCGAAGGTTTCTTCGAATCGCGACACATGAATTATCCTTACGGAATTCACTTTGCCGTGGTGCGCGTCGATCGCGACACCGGCGCCGTGGCGGTCGAGCGTTTCTTCGTCGCCTATGACATCGGCAAGGCGGTCAATCCGATGCTGGTCGACGGCCAGATCGCCGGCGGCGTGGCGCAGGGCATCGGCGGCGCGCTGTTCGAGGAATTCCGCTATGACGCGCGCGGCGAGCCGCTCAGCGTTACCTTCGCCGACTACGTCATGCCGACGGCGCGCGAAGTTCCGCCGATCGAGGTGCTGATCGCCGAAGACGCGCCCTCACCGCTCAATGCGCTCGGCATCAAGGGCGCCGGCGAAGGCGGCGCCAATGCGGCCGGCGCCGCCATCGCCGCGGCCATCGACGACGCGCTCGGCCGGCCCGGCGCGGTGACGCGGCTTCCGGTTACGCCGCAACGGCTGCGCGGAATATTGCAACGCCCGGAAGCGAGCTAACGAGCCGCTTTATTTGTTCCGCGCCGCCGACGCGAAAACGGTCTTGACGGCCGCGTTTAGGCCGGGCTTGGACGCCGACAGATCGGGACCGATGCTGGAAATTTTTTCGACCAGCGCGGCCTGCTCGTTGGCCGGCAGGCTGGCCAATTCGCCGCCCTTGTCGGTCCATCCTTTGTACGAGGCGACATAAAAGTCCTTCACGAACGGGACGATTCCCGCGGAAGTCGCCGTGGCATCGTCGCGGACGATTTTCTGCAAATCGCCCGGCAACGAATCGAGCCATTTCTTGCTCATGACGACGATGGAGTTCAGGTAAGGCTGGTCGGTCTCGATAACGTATTTCGCGGCGTCCTGATAATGGAACGTCGTGTAAACGGTGATGGTGGCGAGCGCGCCGTCAATGGCGCCCTGTTGCAGCGCCGGCAGCACATCAGCCAATGTCATCGCCACCGGCGAGGCGTCCATCCGTTTGACCATTTCGAGCTGGAACGGCGAGGCCAGCACGCGGATCTTCAATCCCTTAAAATCCGCAAGATGCGCAATCGGCTTGCGGGCGATGATCGAGGATGGCCCGATCGGCGCGAGCGCGATGCCGGCCAGTCCCTTGTCGGCGCCGAATCCGAGCATCATGTCGCGGACCGCCGGATCGTTGATGACGCGGATGTCCTGGTCCTCGTTGGTGAACAGGCCCGGTGCGCTCAGCGCCTCGTAACGCTCATCGATGCCGACGAGGAATTCCGGCGGCCCCATCCAGGCCTGGATCGACCCGAATTGCACGCCCTCAATTTGCCGGGGAATGGAGCCGAGCTGGCTCGCCGGATAAATCTCCGCCTTGATGCGGCCGCCGGCGTCCTTCTCTACCGCGGCGGCAAAACGTTTCAGCCATTCGTGCTGCGTGTCGTTGATCGTGGCGGTGCTCAGCTTCATGACGACGGGATTGGCGGCTTGGGCGCGGGCGGGCGACACCGGGCCCAGCAGCATCGCTGCCGTCGCCAACAGGACTACGGCGCCGATAATATGGACGTTTCGTCTTGCTTTCATGATCTCCTCCGAACTGCCGACAACGCTGCAGGAGCTGGACGCGAGGCAAATCGGCCAGCAGAGGCATCGTGCCACAGGCATTTGCGCCGGCATAGCAGCCGATTTGCCGCGCCGCCCGAGCCCACACGGCGGCTCAAACCACTCGCTCCGCATCTTCTTGACTTCGCAGTGTTTCCCGTCGGAGAGCGCGCGTCGAGGTCGGCACGGGCACCGGCTCGCGCGACGGCGAACGCTCCTTCGTGCCGCCGGAGCGCTCATCGCGCGGGCGGCTTATGGGCGAGCCAGCGGCCGGCCTCCGCGGCGGCGAATAAATCCGCAAGCGCGGCGTTGAATGCCGAGGTCTCCTCGCCCGGGATGTTATGGCCGGAGCGCGGGATCACGAAGAGCCCCGCTGTGGGGACCGTGCGCTTGAGAAAAACGCTGCCGTCGAGGCAGGATTCGTCCTCGTCGCCGACGACGATCAACAGCGGCACCGCGAACCGCTTCAATTCGGGCTCCATGTCCCAAAACGTCGGGCGCTTGGCCTGCAGCATCGACATGGTCAGCGCGTGGCCAAGCGCGGAATGCTCGGCGAGCATGCGCAAGAATTCCGCATGGCCGCGCGGATCCTTGTATTTTTGCGGCTGGCGCATCGCGCCATCGCCGTAGATCGCCGCGGCCTCGGTCATGCCTTTCTCGGTGAACATTTTTGCGGTTTCGACCGCCAGTTTCCGCATGTTCTCGCGCGCGGCCGGATCGGGCAGCGAGCCCCAGCCGCAGCCGGCCGCGGTCACCGAAATGCAGCGCCGCGGATGGCGGATGCCGACATGCAGCGCCGTATAGGCGCCCATCGAATGGCCGACCACGTGAGCCTTGTCGATGCCGAGCGCATCCATGATCGCGACGACGTCGCCGCGGGCGATATCCTGGCCGTAGCGCGCTGGATCGCTCGGCACGTCGGACGGCGGATAGCCGCGCTGGCTGTAGGTGACGCAGCGGTGCGAGCGCGAAAAATACCGCATCTGCGGTTCCCAAGTGCGGTAGTCGCCGGCGTATTCGTGCACGAAAACGACGTCCGTGCCGGCGCCAGCCTCCTCGTAATAGAGATTGACGCCGTCCGCGGTTTTAATCTTGGGCATGGTGTGCGCCTTACTCGTCGCGGGAACGGCATGCTACCGAACTTGCGGCACGCCCTGCAAACGGCGGCGCCGCTGCAATCGTGGCAACGCAAAGGGCCGCCCCGGCGGGCGGCCCTCACATGCCGGATATCGCGCGTGCCGAATTAAGTTCCGCCGCTCACGCCATCCAGAACGGTTTGTGCGATTCGCGGTGTAGATCGCAGCGTGTGATTCCGATGTCGTGCAAAGTCGCGTCGCTGAGACTTTCCAACTCTTGGCGGGAACGGGACCGCCGCTGCCATTCCGCGATGCGGCGTTTGACGTGGTCCCAATTGAACACGCGGCGTGTCCGATAGTTGATAATCGAGGCGGTGTTCATGGCTCGCTCCATACCCGGCAATCAATCATGGTAAATTTCTAACTTGAGTTTGCAGTGTGGCCTGTGATCGACAGCACAATCTGTCGCTTTTTATGTAACTTATTGAAATTACTGATAATTTACATCTTTGGCCGGCGTATTACGGTGCTTATGCACCACCCGCGAGAGCCTTCAGGCGGGCGCCGGCGCGGACGGCGGCACAATCTCGCAGATGCGCGTCACCGGTTCCGGCAACACCGCCGCGGTCCGATCATAGCCGAGCATGCGCAAAACGCCCGATGCCGGACACATGGCCACCGCAAGCCGCGTATAGGGATTGAGAACCGGCTCGCGCACCCAGTCGAAGCTCGGCGCCGAAACCGCGCCGTCCCAAGCCTTGAGCGACTCGCGGCGCGCCTGGCTGTAGCTCGCCGCATCGGCAAACGAATTGGTCAAGAAGCGGCGCGTGCCGATCCGGCCCTCCCAGCCCTCCCGGCACGGCACCCAATCGTTGGCGGCGCTGGTGTCCTCCGCGCGGGTGAGGAACCCGGTTTCGGTGCGTTCGATCACGCAGCGCTCGTTCGCCGCACAGCCGACCAGCACGTAGATCACCGGGCGCGCCACCGGCGTCGCTTCCAGCATGCGCCGCGCGGCGCCGAAGTCTTGGCAAAGCTCGAAAGTCCGGCGCAGCAGCTGGTCGGGCGGCATCAGACCGGCCGACTGCCAAATCGCGTGCGCATTGGCCAAAAAATCATACGTCCGCAGTGCGCGATTCACGGTGCGGCGGAGCATCGGCGCCTGATTGACGCAAGCCGCGAAACGAGCGGGCGCCATTGCGGTCAGCGCGCCGACATAGCCGGGCCAGGTGACGCTGAAGAAATCGCCGCAGTCGCCCGCCATGTGCGCCACTTCGGCGTAGCGGCCGAGGCCGAGAAAAGGCCAATCCAGCGTGCGGATGAGCCAGGGCACGCCGTTCTCTTCACAAGCCAACGACGTGCAACACCACTGATAGGACGCATTAAGCAACCAGACGCCCGAGAAATCGAGCGCTGCGGCGATCTGCGCGATCTCATGCAAATAGGGCGAACGCGAGCGATTAAGCCAGCGCCGCGATGCCCAATCGAGCGCCGGCACGAGCGGCAAGGCCGCGCCCGGCAGAAAGCCGAGACAAGCGTCGCGCAACGCGCGGGCCTGCCGCGTACGTCTCTCGGCATGGCGCGGCGGACCGCCCCCGCGCAAATCGATTACGGGAATATCGCTCAACATCGCCGCTTCTCGCCGCCGATTCTCATCGTCATGCCAATCTAGCAGAATTACGTTCACGCCGGGATAATCGGCAGCAGCATATGCGACGGATGCGCGCGGTCATGATAGACCTTGTGCAGCACCGTCTTGCTCGAGCAGATATGGTACGGCACGTATTCGGCGTTGGTCGCGCCGGCAACCCCGGTCGGCAGATCGAGGCTGGTGACGTCGAGGCAGATACGGTGTCCCTCGCGGAACAAATTCGCCGTCGCCATCACCTCGATCCGGTATTCCTCGATGGCGCCGGGCGTGACCGGTTTTTGCGCCTCGCGCGTCAGCGGATGCCATGGCCAATACGGTTTCGAGCGCTTGGCATCGATCGCCCGGTGCGAGGCTTTGAGCCAGCCGCGGGTGATCTCGCGCTCGTGCAGATGCTTCGGTACTTCGCGCTCGCCTTCGCGCACGCTCAACACCGATACGTCGGGACCGACATCTTTGAGGATCACGATCCAGTTGGTGTCGCCCTGGTCGATCGAAGCATAGAGCGTGACGACGCTCGGACCGGCAACCAGCACGTCGTGCGGCAGCGGATCGGTCATGTAGCGCAAGCGTTGGATCACGCCGGTCTGCGACGGCGGCATTTGCACGAACGCGTCCGGCGGGGCCGTCTCGGTCGCGCTCGACGGCGCTATCGTCTCGGGCGTCAGCCGCTCCCAGCTTTTCAGATAAAACTTCGTCCATTGCGTTTCCGGCAGCGGCCAGTCGCTCGCGGTGCGCCACTCGTTCGCGCCCATAACCCAGAACCGCACCGGCGCCTCGTCCATGATGCCGGTGTCGATGCCTTTGAGCCAATGATCGTGCCAGCGCAAAACCTCGCCGTGGAACGAGTGGTAGGGCCGTTCGAGATGGGCCGGTCCCGCAAGCAAAAGCTTTTTCGGCGCGTTGATGTTGCGGTACCAATGCTGGCAGCCGTTGAGATGCGTCTTATAGGTGTAGCCGTACCAGCCGGATCCGGTATAGGTCGGAACCCTGATTTTTTCGAACTCCACCTCGCTTTTTTGCACCGCCGCTTCCGAGTTCGAACGGATCGACCAGCACATTATAGTACGGCGGCATGTGCTGGCCTTTCTGCGCGACCAGATTGTAGACGTGCGGGTACATCTTGTAGTCGGGATTGGCCATGGCCTCGCGCCACAGCTTCTCGCGCTCCGCCGGCAACGGACCGGGCGGTCCCTTGTTTTGATGCATCGCCGAGAAATGACCGACCAGATAGCGGAACAAATGAATGACGCCGCCGGGATATTCGTCGCGGAAGCCGCCAAGCTCGCCGTAGGCGCCGCGCGAATCGAATGGAAAGATCGCTTTGAGATGCGGCGGCTGTTTCTTGGCGACGGCGAGCTGCTCGGCGCCGAAGCCGGAAATGCCCACCATGCCGACGTTGCCGTCGCACCATGGCTGCGCCGCGATCCATTCGATGAGATCGTAGCAATCCCATTCGCGCGAGCCGCCGCCCTCCGACTTGCCGACGCCGCGCGGCGAACCGATCACGTGCACGTAGCCGCGCGAGACGAAAAATTTGGTGTCGCCGGCCTCCAGCGGACCGGTCCACAGCGCCGACCATGCCGGCTGCGGCGGTAGCGCCGCCGCCATGTCGGGACCCTGAAAGTCCTTGTTGTAGATGGCGAAGGCGAGCAGCGCGGGGAATTTTCCCGCTACGTCGGGTCGATAGACGTCGATGCAGATTTTGACGCCGTCGCGCATCGGCACCATGACGTCGATGTCGCGGGATATCGATAAAAATGTCGGCGCGCGGTCGTAATTCGATCCCGGATTTTCCGCCGACTGCAAAAATTGCGTTGAAGATTTGGGACGCGACAACTGGGCACTCACTCGACCCTCCCCCAATCCGCACTCGCTTTACTTTGCCGGCCGGCAAATGCGAGCATAATCGTCCAATACGCCAGGCAATGGCAAGTAAGAGGCGTGAAACGGGAGGATTTGACGATGGAGCTGAAATCGACGCGCCGGGTCGTGACCGGCCATGACGCCCAGGGCAAAGCGGTCGTTTTGTTCGACAACGCGCTGCCGGCAAAGCAACGCGGCAGCAACGGCATGACGATGCTCTGGGTAACGACCGAGTTTCCAGTGGATGTCGCGGTTTCCGCCGACCGGGCGCAGATGCAAGTCGGCGTGCCACCGCCCGCCAACGGCACCATCTTTCGCATCGTCGATTTCGCGCCCGCGGCGCCGCCCGCGGCGCCAGTCGATCATCGTCAAATCCTCGTCTCGATGGGCATCGATCCGGCGACGCAAGGCTATGCACGGCACGCCAACACGCACCGCACCAGGACCATCGATTACGCCATCGTGCTCGACGGCGAGATCGACATGCTGCTCGACGACAGCGAAATCCATGTCAAGGCCGGCGACATGTTGGTGCAGCAGGGCACCAACCACGCCTGGGTCAATAACGGCACCAAACCGTGCCGCATCGCCTTCATCCTGATCGACGCCAAAACGCCGCCGGCTTGGCGGCAGGGCTGGAGGAAATAGCGGCGTCGATTGCCGGCCGGGAGCGCCGCCGCTACACTCCGGCGGGGACCGGGATAATGAGCCGGATTTGCATCATCGGCGCGCTTGTGGCTTCCACAATCGCGTCCGCGGCGAGCGTGACCGCCTCCGCGCAGTCCGACGATTCCGCCATGGAAAATCAAAAGTGTTATCGGGCCTTCGGCAAAGACGACTTCTCGGCCGCCATTACCGCCTGCAGCCGGGCGATCATGTTCGATTCCGACGACGAATGGGCCTATGTCGAGCGCTGTAGCGCTTATGGCGGCCTCGGCAATTACACCGCGGGCCTGGCCGATTGCACAAAGGCGATCATGCTCGACCCCAAGGACGAAAACGCCTTTGCCAATCGCTGCTATGTCCAGGGCAATTTAGGAAACTTCGGCGCCGCGCTCGCCGATTGCAATCAGGCGGTCATGCTCAATGCGAAGAACGCGCGCGCCTATGTCGCGCGTTGCGCAATATACAACGACATGGGCACCTACAGCGCCGCCGTCACCGATTGCACCCAGGCGATCGCGCTCGATCCCAAATTAGAGAACGCCTTCATTCATCGCGGCGTCGCCTACGACGGCGAGGGCGCTTACGAGCAGGCCATTGCCGATTACAATCAGGCAATCGTCTTCCAGCCGAAAGATGAAATCGCCTATTTCGGCCGCGGCAATGCTTACAAACATAAGGGCGATTACGGCCATGCCATCGCCGATTACACCGCGGCGATTAATCTCAATCCAAAGAATCCCGACAATTACAACGGGCGCTGTTACGCGATCGCCACCATCGGCCAACTCCAGGCCGCACTGGCGGATTGCAATCAATCGCTGCAAATGCGGCCCAACGACGCCAACACGCTCGACAGCCGCGGCTTCACCTATTTAAAGCTCGGACAATTCGACAGCGCCATTGCCGATTATAACGCGGCGCTCAAGCTCAATCCGAGGATTGCGACTTCGCTCTACGGCCGCGGCGTGGCCGAACTCAAGAAGGGCGACGCCGTCGCCGGAAAAGCCGACCTGGCGGCGGCCAAGGCGATCCAGCCCGACATTGCCGCCGCGATGGCCGCGCTCGGCGTGACGTGAACGGACCGGTTATTCGGCCGCTTCCCGGCGGCGATCGAACAGCGGCTCGACCCGCGCCCGCTCGCCGGCCTTGGCGACGACGACATGATCTTCCGGCACGGTCACCCAGTCTTTATCGCGGTCGGTCGGTTCGGAAACAATGACGATGCCGCGTTCCGATTCCCGGTAATAGAGCGTATTGGGACGGTCATTCACGGCATAGCGGAAGCCATAGAGATCGCGCCCGTTCGCCAGCGCCGCGGTAAAGCGGAAGCGGTCTGCCGGCTCGTTCCGATTGATGAACTCGGTGAGGGTCGCCAGAATTTTTTCCGCAGCGGCCACGGGCCGGTCGATGCCGGCGCCCATCATGGCGAGAAAAATCGCTTCCGAATCGGTCGTCCCGATCCGCGACGGATAGAGCTCGTCGGGAATTAGCGCCTCGACCTGGCGGCGCCAACGGCTCCAATTGCCGAGAAAGCCGTTGTGCATGAATAGCCATTTCCCGGATGCGAACGGATGGCAATTGACGCGGGTGATGGCCGTACCGGTCGCGGCGCGGACATGGGCAAAAAACAGATGGGACCGCAAATGCCGGCAGAGGTAGCGCAGGTTCTCATCCGACCAGGCCGGCCTGATCTCGCGGTAAAGCCCCGGCTCTGGATGCTGACTGTACCAGCCTAATCCGAAGCCGTCACCGTTGATGCTGGCGGTCGATTCGAGCGCCTGAATGCTCTGCGAGATCAACGAATGCGATGGTTCGGTCACGTAATGTTCGAGCGCGGTGGTTTCCCCGCGATATGCGATCCAGCGGCACATATGATTGCCCTTGTCTGTGCCTTTAAACGATCACGCCACCAATGTGGCGTCTCGGATCCAGCGTGTCACCCTTTGTAACGCAATTTCGGCACCTTCGTGTTGATTTTCCGTAAAAATCCGCAACTGAGCGTCGGCCGAAGTTCCTTCCAGAATGATGGTGCGGCAATGTCCTACCTGTTCGGCACAGGCGAGCGCCTCGACATCGGCCGCTACGAGCTCGAGAACCTCATCGAGCATCTCGCCGACGGCGACGCCGCCCGACCGCGCCACGAACGTGCCCTGCGCGCCATAGCGCTGGGCGCGCCATTTATTCTCCACCGCAATCGCCCGGTCGACGGCGTCGATCGCGGCATTGTGTCCGGCATGCGCATACAGGAAGCGGGTCAACGCGCGATAGAGCGCCGCGATCGCGATCGCGTCATCGAGCCGCGTGCAGCAGTCCGGCGCGCGCAACTCCAAGGTCGGATATTTGAACGACGGCCGGATCGCCCACCACAGATGACTCGCGTCCGGCATGGCGCCGGAGCGCACCATAGCATCGACATAGGCGTCGTATTCCGCAACGCTGCGGAACAGATGCGGCAAGCCGGTGCGCGGCAGCTCATCATAAGCCGCGAGACGATAGGCTTTCAGCCCGGTAGCGCGGCCCTGCCAGAACGGCGACGACGTCGACAGCGCGATGAACAGCGGCACATAGGGCAGCATCCGCGTCATCACATCGACCCGGCGTGCCGGGTCCGGCAACTCCACGTGCACGTGCATGCCGCACAGCATGTTGCGTTGGCCGATCATCTGCAGGTCATCCATCACCTGCGTGTAGCGGTCCTTCGGGCTTTGTACCGATTCCCGCCAGGACGCCAGCGGATGCGTGCCACATGCCAATATCGAAAGACCATGTCGGGCGGCGGCGGCCGCCGCGTTCTGCCGCAGCCGAAGCAGTTCAAATCTCGCCCCTTCGCAGCCGCAATGCGGTTCGGTCGCGACCTCGATCTGGGCCTGCAAAAACTCCCGCCCGATATGGCCCGGCGTGCCGAAGCCGGCGGTTTGAAACAGCGCATCCGGCGTCTTCGCCGGCACTTTGCAGGTTTCGGCATCGGACAGAAAGTATTCTTCCTCGATGCCGAACTGAAACAGATCGTCGGGCGTGAAGATGCGGGCTTCGCGACCCGGAGCAAGCAGCGTCCGGATGCGAAATCGCCGTTCTTGCGGGTCGAATCTGAATTCCATCGCTTGCCGATGCCTCTTCAGATTTTCGGAGGGATTACGGATCACTCAGCCGTCCGCAATAACGCGGCAGCGCACGCCAAGTTCCACGCAGCTTCTGCTTGCGGTGCAATGACTTACCGCGCTGCAGGCTTTCCCCGAGAAGAATTTTATGTCAGCAGGCGGCGCACGGCGGCGGTCCATCCGGCGAGTTTTCGCTCGCGGGTGGCGGCGTCCATTTGCGGCAAAAAGCGCCGCTCCAATCGCCAGCGATCCATGAAGCGATCGGGCTCGGGAAAGAAGCCGGCGTGCAAACCCGCGAGATAGGCGGCGCCGAGCGCGGTGGTTTCCTTGATTTGCGGGCGGTCGACCGTGCTGTCGATGAGGTCGGCGAGCCGTTGCATGCACCAGTCGGAGTTCGCCATGCCGCCGTCGACGCGCAGCGTCTTGAGCGCGCTTGCGGCGTCGCACCAATCCGCCTTCATGGCGGCAAGAAGATCGGCGGTCTGAAAGCACACGCTCTCGAGCGCGGCCTGCGCCAGCTCGCGCGGTCCGCTCGCCCGCGTCAAGCCGAATAGAGCGCCGCGCACGTCGGGCCGCCAATACGGCGCGCCCAGTCCGACGAAAGCCGGCACCAGAATGACTTCCTGCGTCGGATCCGCCGCTTGCGCAAGATCGCCGGTTTCCGCGGCGCTCGCCACGATCCGCAAGCCGTCGCGCAGCCATTGCACCGCGGCGCCGGCGACGAAGATCGAGCCTTCGAGCGCATAGCTGCGCCTGCCGCCGAGCTGATAGGCGATGGTGGTGACGAGTTTGTTGTTCGACTTAACCGGCGTGGACCCGGTATTGAGCAGCGCGAAGCAGCCGGTGCCATACGTGGCCTTGAGCATTCCCGGCGCGAAACAGGCCTGGCCGACCAGCGCCGCCTGTTGGTCGCCGGCGATGCCGTAAATCGGGATCGCGCCGCCGAACAATTCCGGATCGCTCATGCCGAAAGCGGCGGACGAATCGAGCACCTTCGGCAGCACGGATTTTGGCACGCCGAGCAAGTTTCAACAGTTGATCGTCCCAACGGCCTTCGTGAATGTCGAACAACAGCGTGCGCGAGGCATTGGTCGCATCGGTGGCGTGGACGTTGCCGCCGGTGAGCCGCCACAGCAGATAGCTGTCGACCGTGCCGAAGGCGAGTTCGCCGCGTGCGGCTTGGTCGGCGGTGTCCGGCGCCTGCTGCAACAACCAAGCGAGTTTGGTGCCGGAAAAATAGGGATCGAGCAATAGTCCGGTCTTGGCCGCGAACAACGGTTCATGGCCGGCGGTTTTCAGCCGCGTGCACAAATCCGCGGTGCGGCGATCCTGCCAGACGATGGCGCGATGCACCGCGCGGCCGCTTGAACGCTCCCACAACAGCGTCGTCTCGCGCTGATTGGTGATGCCGATGGCGACAATGTCGCGGGCGCTCGCACCGGCATTGCGCAGCGCGGTCCGGCAGGTTTCGACGGTCGTCCCCCATAAATCCTCGGGCTCGTGCTCGACCTCGCCGTCGGCGGGAAAATGCTGCGGGAATTCACGCTGCGCGACGGCGGCAATCGAGGTGTCGGCGCGAAACAGCATCGCCCGCGTCGATGTCGTGCCCTGGTCGATGGCGAGGACGTAGGATGTCAAGCGACCCTCCCCTCACCCGGATGCAATGACCAAGAAATGGCCGGATCGCGGGCGGCAAAGGCTGCCGCGACACCGGCGTCACAATACAATGATTTGTCGGCATCGCGGCTGCCAATCGCGGGGCGGCCTGGCAAAAGCCCGCGCCGAGCGCTGCCGGCGCGCGGATAGAGCACGCCGTCGCGCGCCTTCACGAAGCGGTCGTGCGTTGCATTCATAGTTGAGTTGTGATTATAATGATATCTAAGGTTGAGGGCTTTGAATTAGGCTGATCCATATCGCGCTCTCACTGGGGGAGTCGGACATGGCGCGGGACACGGATGAAACGTTCCTGCATGAAGACAATGCGGCCCTGATTTTCTCACCGCTGAAATTTCGTCATCTCCAAGTAAAAAATCGATTGTTCCGATCAAATCTGTCCGGGATGTTTGACGAATACAACGGTTTTGGCGGTCATACGCGACTGAACTGGGAGGAGAAGTTCGCCAAAGGCGGCGTCGGCTGCATCATTTCGTCCTACACCCCCGTCGCGGTGCGCGGGCGAATTCTGATCCGATACGCCATGATCGACAATGACGACAAAATCCCGTTCTGGCGCGAGGTCGGCAAGCGCGTTCACAACTATGATTGCCGCTTTCTAATGCAGCTGAGCCATTCCGGGCGACAGCAGGACATGGGCGGCGTCGAGAACCTGTTCAAAAAGGCCCAGAGCTCGACCAATCAGAAGGATTTCTTTCACGGAATACTGGCGCAGGCCATGACCGCGTCCGAAATCCACGACATCGTCGAGAAGTTCGCCCAGGGTGCGCGACGGGCCCGCGAAGCAGGCCTTGACGGCGTCGAGTTGCATGGCGCGAACGGCTACCTGATAACGCAGTTTTTGAGTTCAGGCATCAACGACCGCACTGACGACTACGGCGGCTCTGTCGAAAACCGGGCGCGGTTTGTGTTGGAGATCGTACGCGCCATTCGCCGCGAAGTCGGTCCGGATTTTCATCTCCAGATGAAAATCAATGGCGTTGATCACAACAATTGGCTCTATCCCTGGAAGAAAAAGGGCAACACGCTCGAGGATACCCTCACCATCTGCAAAATGCTGCTCGATGACGGCAATGGCGTGGACGCCTTTCACATCTCCAGCGGATCGACGTTTCCCCATCCGCGCAATCCGCCCGGCGACATCTCGGTCCAGGCTCTGGTGCGATGGTATGGCGGCATGTTGGCCTCGGGCGTTCGTACCCGCTTCAATTTCGCGGTTTTCAACAACCCGATCGGCGGCCGGCTGTTCCGATCGCTGTGGCGCTTCCGGCGAGGCAAAGTCATTGAGGGGATCAACGCCGGCTATGCCAAATATCTGCGCGACGAAATCTCGAAAATCGACCCCAGCATCAAATTTCTCTGTACCGGCGGCTTTCAACACGCCGCCAATATCGCCGGCGTGATCCGCGACGGTTCCTGCGACGGCGTTAGCATCGCGCGGCCGCTGATCGCCAACAACGATTTGCCGCAGATTCTGCGCACCGCGAACGGTCCAAGCATGCAAAAGGAATGCACGTATTGCAACAAGTGCCTGGTCAATGATCTCGCCAATCCGCTCGGGTGCTATGAAGTATCCCGCTACGACGGGGATACGTTTGATGAAAAGTGGGAAAATCTAATCAAATCCGTGATGTCGGTTTTCGAGCCGCCGCTCTTCCGGTGAACAGACCCCGACGCGGCAGAGAGGAAGGTTCGTCGATGAACTACGATCCTCCGACCCCGATGGAACGCGTCCTCGCCCGCCATCGTTGGACCCGCTGTATCATTGTTTTGTTGTTGCTGGTGCTGGCGATTTATTACCTGCTTTTTGTCAACCAATACGTCATTGCCTACCGGAATGACCTGGATCATTTCAAATACGGCTCGATCGGCAGCGAGCCGAATAACGGTATTCCGATCCTGGTTTTCAAAGCGTTGGCGGTGATGTACCGGGACCAGCTTGGGCCGACGGGCTACCGCCGGTTCGGAATGCTCTATGAGAATGAGAATTCCGAACTGCCCGTCGGCATGTCGAGGCGGATTGTCACCGGCGTTGAGCGGGTCTGGTTCAATTGCTCGATTTGCCACGTCGGCACTTATCGACTGAGCCTCACGGACAAACCCACATATATCTACGGGGCGCCGTCGAGCAATCTGCGTCTTTATGAGCTGTTGCGATTCTTCCTAAGAATCTCCGTCGACCCGAAATTCAACGCCGACAACTTGGTCGCGGCGATCAACGATCCTTCGGTCGGCGGCCATCTCGGTTTTTTTCGCCGGCTGGTTTATCGCTACATCGTCTTTCCGCGCGTTCAGCAGGGCTTGATCGAGCTTGCCCGGCAATTCTCGTTCATGGGTAAGCAGGGCAGTCCCGATTATCGGCCCTATTACGATTGGGGGCCCGGCCGCGTCGACACCTTCAACCCCTATAAGGCGATCCAATTCAACTTTCCGATGGATGCCGCACACATTACCGAAACGGAATTGAACGGTTCCTCCGATTTTCCATCGATTTGGAAGCAGCATCCGCGCGACGGGATGCATCTGCACTGGGACGGCAATAACACCTCGGTGGACGAACGCAATCTGAGCGCCGCCCTGGGTGCCGGTGTGACGCCCGTGACTGTCGACATCGCGGCAATCAAGCGGGTTCGCGCCTGGATCTGGGACCTCCCCGCGCCGGCCTTCCCGGTGCTCGCAGCGATCGACCAAACGAAGGTCAGCCGTGGCCGTCAGCTCTTCGCCGACTATTGCGCGGGCTGCCACGGCATGAGGAACGGGGCGGGAAGGTATGACTACGACACCAACCGTTTCCCGCGCCTCGGCCAGGTCGAAAGCTGGGACCGGATCGGCACCGACCGCGGACGCTGGGAATCCTATACGGCAAACTTCGCGGCGGCCCAGAACACGCTCTACGCCGGCTACCCGTGGCGCTTCAACCATTTTAGCAAAACGGCCGGCTACGCCAACCAGCCGCTCGACGGCATCTGGGCGCGCTCGCCGTACCTCCATAACGGCTCGGTACCGACCCTGCGCGATCTGCTGGAGCCGGTCGCCGCTCGTCCCGCGAAATGGTACCGGGGCAGCGACATCCTCGACACCGGCAAGGTCGGCTACCGGTCCGATGGGTATGGATCGGCTCCCGAGGACTTGTTTCTTTACGACACTTCCGTGCCGGGCAATTCCAACAGCGGACATGAGGGGAAGAGCTTCGGCACCGAACTGCCCGCGGCCGACAAGGACGCCATCGTGGAGTACATGAAAACGCTATGACAATCTCGGCGGGAAGCAGCGTGAGCGTTTGGGTCGCGCGCCATACGATTCTCGTGTGGTTCGGAATTTTTCTGAACTCCTTATTCATCGTGCCGCTGCTGTTCTTTCCACAATGGATGCTCGACCTGTTTGGCATCCCGCTCGACCAGTTGATCTGGGCGCGCGCATCGGCTGGACTGCTGATGATTATTTCGGTGTTTTATGTCCCGGCCGCGATCGACTTTTATCGCTACCGGGCGAATGCCTATATTGTCGTCTTTCCCTCACGCACGTTCGGCGCCACGTTTTTCTTCTTCGCGGTAGTGTTGTTCGGGCAGCCTCCCGGCTTCCTGTCAATTTCGTTCGTCGACGCCCTGATCGGCTCGACTACGCTTTATTGCTTGATCCGCATCAAGATGCTTGAAAATCAAAGCCACAAGTCCGGGATGATTCAATGATCAGAATCATTCCCAGAATTCTAGCGGGCTTTTTAGCGCTGATTGTGCTGCTGATTCCGTTAATTTTGCTGTCGCGCCAGGCACAGCCCGACATCCACGATCCGCTGCAGGTCTTCAATCACGGCTCAATCGGCAACGAAACGACGCAAGGTATCCCCTATTGGATCTGGCGCGTGATGCCGTCGCTGTTCCCCGAATACCTGCCCGGCAACCAGGACGGCTGGGGCTCGATCGGCGTCTACTGGATCGGCGGCGAGGATCTGCCGGTTGGCTTCTCGAAGACAACACTCGGCCCCGTCTCGCTGGTGGCGCCAAACTGCGCTTTTTGCCATCAGGGAAGCTATCGCCTGCATGCCGACGACCCCGCAACATTCGTTGCCGCCGGCGCCGGCACGCGGGTCAATGTTCAGGGCTTCTTGCGCTTTCTGATCGCCATCGGCCGTGACAAGGACCGGTTCACCGCCGGCAAAGTCATGGCGGCCATTAAGGCAATCTACGACATGCCGCTGTGGGAGCGCCTGCTCTACCGCTTCGCGCTGATCCCGGCTGCCCGCAAGGTGCTCGCGGAGCAAGCGACCCGATTCGCCTGGATGGATTCGCGGCCCGATTGTCCGCGTCCGGATTGGGGACCGGGGCGGATCGATCCGTTCAATCCGGTCAAGTTCTACAATCTCCACCTGCCCGACGACTGCACGATTGGCAATTCCGACATCGTACCGCTGTGGGACCTGAACAGGCTCACGGACGGCGCTCGCGTGTATTCGTTCCACTGGGACGGCCTCAACACCGACCTGCGGGAAAGCTCGATTGCCGGCGCGATCGGTGACGGCATGACCTATCAGGGCTATGCCGGCGCCAAGACGACGGTCGACGCGATTATCGACTTTATTCGCCTGCAGAAACCGCCGCCCTCGCCGTTCTCCGCGGGGCTCAATGCGAGCGATCCCTATTCCGTCGATACGGCCGCGGTCGAGCAAGGCAAGGCGCTCTATCAGACGCATTGCGCCGTCTGTCACGAGCCGGACGGAGCGCGCTTCCGCACCGTCATTTCCGCGACCGAGCTGGGCACCGACCGTCATCGCATCGACATGTGGACCGAGGCCGCGAAGGACCGCTACGCGAACTACGAGCAAGGCGGCCATAATTGGGGTTTCCACGCGTTCCACAAAACCAATGGCTATGTGGCCGACGAACTGACCGGGCTGTGGCTGCGCGGCCCTTACCTCCACAACGGCTCGGTGCCGACGCTACGCGCGCTGTTGGCGTCGCCGTCCGATCGGCCGAAAAAGTTTTATCGCGGCTACGACCTGATCGATCCGGCAAATGGCGGATACGTCAGTCAGGCGGGCACGCCCGCCGAGCGCTACGGCACGCTCTACGACACGTCCAGCCCCGGCAACGACAACGGCGGGCACCTCTACGGCACCGATCTTTCCGATCAGGACAAAGCGCGGCTGCTGGCTTTCTTGAAAACGTTGTAATCCCGCGACGGAACCAGCCATGAAAACTGTCTTGGTACGAATATTGAAGTGGGCGGTCATAGCGCTGGTCGGCCTCGTCGTGGTGTTAAGTGTGGCCGGGCTTCTGATAGTTCGGGCTCTCGTCGAGCCCGACAGCGCGAAATTTGGAACCGTCCCGGACGAGGCGAAGGTGGCGGGCCGGACTGCGCAAACGCTGCCGGCGGTGGCCAAGCCGTGCAGCGAGGAGCCGGCCGATTGCAGTTATTTCGCCCAGATGGACAAAGGGCTCTTGGTCAAGCCCGCCGACGGCGTTTCCTACCCCAAGGAAATACGCGAGGTCGCCAAGCTGACCAACCACACCCCCGAGGAAATACGCGACAGCGCCAGCCTCGGCCAGAACGCCTGGATCGTCTGGACCGGCGGCAACGACAAGTTTTGGGACTTTGCCGCGAATAACACGACCGGCGCGTTCGATCTCTTGAAGACCATCTCGTCTCACAAAAGCATGGCTTACGGACGGCACAATCGCTGGTCCTGGCTCGGACTGGTCAATGAACCATGTTTCAGCGAGGCCACCGGCCCCGATCCCGACCGGTTCGGGCTGTGGCTCGACAAGCGCGACCCGAGCTGTCCACCCGACCCGTTCGCCGACCCGATCAAATATCCCGGCGTGAAGATCGGCGCGCGCGGCACGACCGTGCCGGTCGGTTCCTATTACGGCGAGCCGACCGGAGTGATGGGCTTGCGGCTATTCCCCAACCCCGACTTCGACGAAAAGGCACGACAGCACTGGGATCCAGAGCGCTATTACACCGACCCGTCCTACTATAACGACAGCAACCTGGTTCGCCCCTATCGGATCGGCATGTCGTGTGCGTTCTGCCATGTCGGCCCCAACCCGGTGAATCCGCCGGCGGACCCGGAAAATCCGAAATGGGAGAATCTCACGTCGAATCCCGGCGCCCAATATTTCTGGGTCGATCGTATCTTCTTTTGGAACACCAGGCCGCGCGCCGCCGACAACACGCCCGCGCCTAACGAAGGCAACTTTCTCTATCAGCTGTTTCACACCAATCCACCCGGCAGCCTCGACACCTCGCTGGTTTCCACCGATTACATGAACAACCCGCGCACGATGAACGCGGTCTACAGCGTCATTCCTCGCCTTCTCCTGGGTCTGGAGACGGGCGCCGAGCAGTTGACGGGCGGCGAACGCGACAACAAGCAGTTCCAGGACTATCCGCTCACCGCGGCGCTGCCTCAATTCTGGGATCCGGCTACCGGCACCTCGCACACCATGCGGGTGCTCAAGGACGGCTCCGACTCGGTGGGTACGCTCGGCGCGCTCAACCGCGTCTACCTCAATATCGGCCTATTCAGCGAGGAATGGCTGTTGCACTTCCGGCCTTTCATCGGCGGCATCAAGATTTCGCCGATCAAGATCAGCGACGCCGAAAAACAGTCGGCTTACTGGCAAGCGACCGAGGACCGAACCCCCGACATGGCGGTGTTTTTCCTTGTCACCGCCCGTCCCGATCGGCTCGCCGACGCCCCCGGCGGCAACGCGTATCTCGATCCCATCAATTCCGACAAGGTCAAGCGCGGCCAGATCGTGTTCGCCGAGAATTGCGCCGCGTGTCACTCGAGTAAAATTCCGCAAATCCCCGTCAATTCCGGGATTGACGACGGCATTTGCGCGGGCGGCGGTAATGGGCCGAATTATCGCCTGTGCTGGGATCGCTATTGGCAATGGACACAGACGAAGGAATTCAAGGACGCGATGGTCAAACTGGTCACGGCACGCGACGCCGACGGCCACGATGCGTTTTTGCCGGGCAATTATCTGTCATCCGAGCGCCGGGTGCCCGTCGACCTGTTGCAGACCAACGCCTGCACGGCGATTGCCACCAATGGCTTGGGCGGCGACATCTGGGACAATTTCACGTCGACGTCATACAAACATCTGCCGCCGGTCAAAGAGCTGACCGCCTACCATCCGGTTTCAGGCGGCGCGATGCCGCTCAAGCCGGCCGGCAACGGGCGCGGCTATCTTCGCCCGGCCTCGCTGATCAGCCTGTGGTCGAGCGCGCCGTACCTGTCCAACAATTCGGTTGGCTACGACGACAACACGACTTCGTCGGCCCCCGCGGCCCAGGCCTCGGCGTCCCAAGGCGCCGGCCAGAACAGCTATTCCCATGAGGCGCGCTGCCCGGCGGCGAGCGACGGCGATCCTTATCTGCCCTGCGTCGCCAACAGGATGAAGCAGTTCGACCGGTCGATACGGCAAATGCTCAACCCGGCGACGCGGCGCACGGATAAGATCACGCAAGTGGCGGTGCCCGGCTATATCTATCGCACCACCGCGCCAGCCTGCCTGGTCGTTCCGCCGGGCTACTTGGGCAGCTACCTGCCGTCGTGGGCACTCCATTTTACCAGGATCGCGCATTGGGCGGTTCCCTGGGCGGTTGACTCCAAAGGCGGACTGGAGCTGGGGCCGTTGCCGAGTGGCTTCCCGCTCAACGCGCTCGCCAATACCAAGCTCGCTCCCGATAACGACGATGCCAAGCCGGCGAGCCTCTATTGGCGGCTCGTCAAGGCGACCCCCACGCTGCTCAGTGCTTTCAAGAAAATGGGCGGCAAGTGTTCGCCCGAGGAACTCGCCGATCCGGCGACGCAAGCCAACTCCGAACAGGCCGTGCGCGACACGGGATTGATCGACACTCTGGTCGGCTTAAGCAAGTGCCCGGACTATGTCGTCAATCGCGGTCACTACTTCGGCGCCGATCTGGCGGCCGACGATAAGGAAGCGCTGATAGCGTATCTCAAACATTTTTGAGCCGTGCGGTGACGGGGCAACAGAGCTTCGACTACATCGTTGTCGGCGCCGGAGCCGCCGGCGGCGTGCTGGCGGCGCGGCTGGCCGAAGCCGGGCAACGCGTGCTGTTGCTGGAGGCCGGCGACGACCCCTTGAGGCCGCTCGGCGAAGCGCCGCCAGCCCGGCCGTTACGGTCGGATTACAGCGTCCCCGCGTTTCATCCGTTCGCGTCCGAAAATCCCATGCTGCGATGGGATTTCTGGGTGCGCCACTACGCGAACACCGCACAACAGAAGAAAGACTGGCGCTACCGTGAACGCTGGGACGGCGAAGCGGTGGATGGCGTGCTTTATCCGCGCGCCAGCGGACTTGGCGGCTGCACCGGCCACAACGCCATGATCATCGTGCGGCCCAATAACGCCGACTGGAACCACATCTGGCAGACGACCGGGGACGCTTCATGGCGGGCGTCCAATATGCAGAAATATTTTCGCCGGCTCGAACATTGCCGTTACCGTCTGCTGTTCAGGTGGCTCGATCTGTTGTTGGGCTGGAACCCGACCGGACACGGCTGGCGCGGCTGGTTGAAAACCGAACGCGCGCTGCCGCTGCGCGCCATCTTCGATTGGCGCCTGCGCAGCACGCTATGGAAAGCGCTGCTCGCCGCAAGCAGTCTGCTGCCGCGGGCAGCCGAGGACTGGAGCTGGCTGACGAGCAGCAACGGCGACCCCAATGACCAGAGGCTCATTGATGCGGAGGCTTCGACGGCCTGCATCACGCCAATGTCCTCCGCGTGTCATGCCCGCACCGGGCCGCGCGATTTCCTGCTCGACGTACAACGACGCTTTCCGGGCAATTTGACAATCCGCCTGAATGCGTTGGTCACCCGCGTCAAGATCGATCCGGAGACCCGGCTTGCCTCCGGAGTCTTCTATCGCGAGGGTGCCCGGCTGTATCGCGCCGCAGCGCAGCCTGACGGCCAGGCCGGTGACGAAAAATTCGTCGGCGCGAGTGGCGAGGTAATCTTGGCCGGCGGCGCCTTCAACACCCCGCAATTGTTGATGTTGTCTGGCGTCGGCGACGCAAAACACCTAGCGGAGCACGAAATTGCGGTGGTCAAGGATTTGCCCGGTGTCGGCCGAAACCTGCAGGATCGATATGAGATCGGCGTGGTCAACCGCGTCGCGCCGGCCTGGAAAACCCTGCGCGGCGCGACTTACACCGCCGCCGACCGCCAGTATGCGCTGTGGCGCAGGTGGCGCCGAGGCGCCTATGTCAGCAACGGTCTCCTGTTCTCGACGATGTTCGCGTCGCGAACCAACCAGGAGCGTCCGGACCTCTTCTGTTTCTTTCTGCTCGCCGATTTCCGCGGCTACTATCCCGGTTACTCGGAGCGCGTGAAGAAGCTCGATTATCTTACTTGGGCGGTGCTTAAGGCCTATACGCAGAACACGGCGGGGACCGTGCGCTTGCGGTCAAAGGACGCCCTAGATCGACCCGACATCAATTTTCATTATCTCGATGAGGGTACTTGCCCTCCCGCGGCGGATCTCGACGCGATGGTTACCGGGATCAAATTCGGACGCAAGGTGATAGATGCGATAGGCCCCCTTATTGTCGAAGAGGAGGTCCCCGGTCGCCACCTTTATACCGATGACCAACTCAAGCGCCATGTCGAGGATAACGCCTGGGGCCACCATGCCTGCGGCACCTGCGCCATGAAACCCGAAGATCAGGGGGGCGTGGTCGATAGCGAATTCCGCGTCCACGGCATACGGAACCTCCGGGTCGTCGACGCATCGATTTTTCCCCGTATTCCCGGGTATTTCATCGTCACCGCCGTGTACATGATCGCCGAAAAGGCTGCCGATGTGCTTCTGCGTGACAGCCGCATCGCGCAGCGACCTTTATCAAAAATCACTGAGGACATCGGCGACAACCTTCAGAGATTATCGCCTGCGAATTCCGCGAGCGACGGGGCCTTGGCCACTTAAGCGAGCATTTCGGGACCAAACAAGGGCCAACACCATGGCGGCTAATTTCGACCTCTCACGTGATATAGCCCGCGAACGCGATCTACCGGCGGCGGCTCGCTGCTGGTGTTGCGTCCTGAATGTCGCGCTGGTGCTTTGGATCTTGCGCGTGCCAGTGGCAACAACCGTCGCGGGATGGCTGTTGCTCGGCGTCACCATTTCCGCGGGCGCGCAACCCGCGTCAAAAATCGAGCCCGAGTTCCCGCCGGCGGCCGTCGATTATTTCACGGCGATGGACGACGGAATACGTCTCGACGCTCAACAGGTACGAGGCCGAAATACCTGGTTGATGTGGACCGGCGGCGACGAGGCGTTTTGGGATTTCCTCGCGAGCCAAAGCGACGGCGCATTCGACCTTCTCAAAGTCTTGGATAGCCGCAACCGGGCGATGCGATTTTCTTATTACGGCCTCATGAACGAGCCCGGCTTCAAGCAAGCCGCTGCGGCGGATCAACTCGGACTTTGGCTCGATGCGCCCGATGGCACGCGCGATCCTTCTTATTCTGCGAACTATGACGAAGCGTTTCCGAAGGATGCTTTCCTGCGGACCTACGGCCGCGCCTCCGGGATCGTCGGTTTGCGGATTTTTCCCAACCCGGATTTCGACGCGGCCGCGCGGCGGCGGTGGAATCCGCAGCGCTACTACGACGATCCGGCCTATTTCGGCGATCCCAAGCTGGTGCGTCCGTATCGGGTCGGCATGGCCTGCGGCTTTTGCCATGTCGGTCCGCATCCGCTGCACCCGCCGGCCGACCCGGAGCATCCCGGCTGGGACAACCTGTCGAGCAATATCGGCAACCAATATTTCAAGACGGGGCGGATCTTCGTGCTGCCGCACCAGGAGGACAACTTCCTTTTTCAGGTGGTAAACTCGATGCCGCCTGGCACCGTCGACACTTCGGCGCTGGCCACCGACAACATCAACAATCCGCGCACCATGAACGCGATCTATCAAGTCGGCGCGCGGCTACAGACCGCCGTGGTGGAATCGCTTTCCGGCGGCAATCTCGATATGCCCGGCACGCAAAAAACCATGCCGGTGCCGCATGTGCTCAAGGACGGCGCCAATTCAATCGGCATCGTCGGCGCGCTGACGCGCGTCTATGTCAGCATCGGCGATTTCGACCGGGAGTGGCGCAAACATTTCAATCTTCTGATCGGCGGGCAGCAGGAGACGCCGTTTCCGGTCGCCGTCGCGCGCCGCAACTCGCCGTATTTTCGCGCGACGCTCGAGCGAATGCCCGACCTTGCCGCATTTTTCGTCGCCGCCGCCAAGCCGCAGCCGCTGGCGAAGGCGCCCGGCGGCGCGCAGTACCTGCAGGACAGCGACGCCACGGTCGGGCGCGGGCAGCAAGTGTTCGCGGAGAACTGCGCCGGCTGCCACGTCAGCTACAACAAAATGCCAGCGCCGCCGCCGGGCGTCGAACGCGCCACCCCGGCGTGGGACGCCTGGGTCCGCAGCGCGGATTTCAAAAGTAAGATGGCTGGATTGGTTCAGCGATCCGATTTTCTCGACGATAATTTCCTTTCGACCGACGGGCGCTATCCGGTGAGCCGGATCGGCATCAATGCCTGCAGCCCGCTTGCCAGCAATGCGCTGCGCGGTCACGTCTGGGACAATTTCAGCTCCGACACCTACAAGAACCTGCCTGCCGTCGGCACGATCGAGGTCAACGACCCGGTCACCGGCGACCCCATGCGTTATGTCATGCCCGGCGGCGGCCGCGGCTATGTCCGCGTGCCGTCGCTGGTCAGCATTTGGGCGTCCGCACCCTATCTGCAGAATAATTCTGTCGGCGAATTTACCGGCGATCCGTCCGTTGCCGGACGCATGGCCGCGTTTCAAGACGGCATCGAAAAGATGCTGTGGCCCGAAAAAAGGCTCGGCTTCGGCTCGGTCTATCGCACCACCCAGGAAAGCTGGCTGAAAGTCTCGATATCCTATTTGCCGAAATCCTTCTTGCCGGCAGCGTTGCTGTTCGTGCTCAAGCGCAATGGATTGCTGACGGCCGACGGCCAAACGGTGCGTCTCGGCCCGATCCCCAAGGGTACGCCGGTCAACCTCCTCGCCAATATCGCGCTGGTGCCGGAAGGCACGGGCGTGGTCGATCAGGTTGAGCACGTCAAGAAGCTGATTACCGCGCTGGTGAAGCTCAACGGCGTACTCAAGGCAGTGCCGAAGGGCGCAACGTTCGACCAAGTAGCAGACGAATTTAAGAAAGTCGTTCCGGATCTACTCGCGGTCAGCGCCTGCCCGGACTTCGTCACCGACCGCGGGCACCTGTTCGGTACACGCCTGCCGGACGACGACAAGCGGGCACTGATCGCATTTCTCAAGCGCATTTAATGCACGAATGCATAGTCGCGGATGCAGCCTAAATCGAGGGCGTCTCGGCAACAAGGCACGCAACATGTGCGGTGCGCGCCGCATACCAGTCGTTAATGTGAATTCGTCTATTATTTCGAGCAAGCAGCGCGCAAAACGAGGTTATCAAAATGGAAAATCGTTTAGAGGCTTGCGAAGCTTCAACCCCACGAAAAACGTTTTTGGCCGGGATCATTTATTTCGACCAGCGGAAACAAACTGTTAAGTGTATTATCCGCGAACTATCCGCTGAAAGTGCGTCGCTAGTTTGCCAAGACGCCACTGCAATTCCGGCAAAAACTATCGAGCTTTATATTCCCAATCAGAACGAATTTTTTCCCGCAGAGGTCAAGGAAAGAACCGCGAACGAACTTCGGATCGCTTTCAAACAGATCCACAATTCCGCCCTGCCGGATGGCGGCACGAGCGAGATTTTTCGACGCCTCCACCTGCTTGAGACCGAAGTCGGGCAACTGCGTCGAATAGTCGACGAGCTTAAGGATGCACGCGCGCGCCTGGCAGATCTGGGGATTTGATAAATCCAAACGGCGGCGACGCGGCGATTTTTTTTGCTTCGTTTCGCATCGCACGATCCGCATTGAATTCAAGCTATATGCCGCAAACGCCGGGCCATCGTTTCAAGCGCGAATTGTAAAATCGGTTCGTTCTGATAGATATCAATAGTAATAATTGGAATATCTGTCCGCAGCCTTGTTCACTACGACACGAAGAAGCTGGCTCGAATGCAAATGCGTTTGGCATTCCTCGAATTCCGAGATTTTCGACCGCCCGACGGCCATGACGAGCAGAACGCAATCTATCTGCGGTAATAGTGCAATAACGTCGTCACTGGGCAAAATGGGCGGCAGATCGAGAATAACGATATGAGACGGATAAGACTCTCTGATCCCCTGCAACAGGTCGTACATTGCCGGTGAGCTCATTAATTCCGACGATTGTTTTGTCTCAGCCGTCGGGAAAACCACAATTCGCTGACTCCCCGTACGGACCGGGGTGGCCACGTCTTGCAACGTGGTCCGCTGTTTAAGCAGATCCAGCACCCCTCCTGTTACGGGCTTCAACCCAAGGCAACTCGCAATCTGGGGTTTTTGCAGATCCAAATCCAGCAAAACGACCGACTGATCCGGTTGCCGGGCTATGCTGAGTGCCAGATTGATTGCCGTTAGAGTTTTGCCGCAGCCCGGCGTGGGAGATGTCACCCCGAGGATTTTCCATCCGCCCTGGCCCATCGACCGTAACACCTGGGTCCGCAATATGTCGTACGGTCGCGAACGTTGATCGGCGCCATCGTGGGTCACGATCCGCATCGATTGAAGGTAGGCGGAATTAAGCTCGGTCTCCGCAATCCGTGAGCCGGTTCCAACTTGGACCGCCGCGCTGAAATTTGCCGGCCTTCGCGGCTCGTTCCAATCTTTCGCGACCTCTGGTTCCGAACTCCGGATGCTGCCCGTGCTTTCAGCGGCCTCTCGGACGCCCGTCGGGCCAGCGAAACGCCAATCATCTGGCGTTTCGCTCTCTTCATCGGTGCGCCGTTCAAGATCGAGCATGAGCGCCTCGATTTTGTCCATCGCGCCATGGATGTCGTCGAACATACCGCGCATTTTCATCGCTCACATCCTATCGGCCCAACCGAGAGAAATCTATCGAGAGGCCCGCACTCACAGCGATCGCAATCGCCACCGCTAAGACTCCCACCAAGCCCGCGCATAAGAAAAACAAATTAAGCCGGTTTCGAAGCTCCTCGCCCGGTTTTGAAATGTAGGGGATAGTCACAATCAAATGCCTGTCGATTATCTTTGCCAGGTCGCGACTTCCGCGAACATTACCGTCGAACGTTTCTGCCAAAATGACACAGCCCGTGCCGACCATCGCAGCCAGCGCGACGGTTATTGCCAGCCATTTCCGGGTTTGCGGCCGTATCGGCGTGTGCGGCAGGGACGGCTGTTCAATAACCTGCAGGCGCTCGCCTTTCTGTCCTCTTTCCAGGCTCTCGCCAAGACGTGCGTCATTAAGCTTGTCGTTGGCTTCTTGAAGACTTTTCTCAAGGTTTAATTCCTGCCGCTCGAGCACCAAAATATTGATATTTTCCGCACCAGCATTCGCCGGCGTCATCTGCGCTCGATCATTCGCCAGCGCTGTCCTGGCGCCGCCTTTCGCCGGTACTGTTTGAGGCTCCGAAGCAATGAGGTGTCTTAGTTCCTCTATGTTCTTCCGCAGATTCTTTATAACGGGATGCTCGTCCGAATAAACGGATGATTTTTGGACCAGTTCCTCCTCGAGCGCGGCAAGATTCTTTTTTTGTGTTCTGACTTCGTCCGACTCCTGTTCCTCCTGATCGAGCGGTTGTTCGAGCGACGGCTGCAGCGGCTGCCGTTGTTGTTGCTGCTGCAGGGCTACAATTTGTGCGACAAGAGAATCGTGCTCGCCCTGAAGTCTCTCGACCTCCCGTTCGAGGAACTTGGTTGTTTCCGCCGCGCTATGCGACCGCGTGCTGGCGTCCTCACTGAGTATCTCGGTGAGAAATTCATTCGCCACCGCCATGGCCAGATCCGGTACCTCGTAATCGAAGCTCAGCGTGAAGGCAATGGTAGTAGCGGTTTGTTCATGCTTGAGAAGCTCTTCGTCGGGCTCCACGGGAACGATGTCAGTTCTGGATCGTATCAAATCGAGCAATTCGGTTTCGGATGTCGACGCTTGCTCGCGACGGAATAAATTATACTTTTTCATCACCGCGAGAAGGTTATCCCGGGCCATAATGCGTTGTTTGATGACTTCGACACGCTGGTCGGCCAATTGGGTAATCGTCGGGCGTACGAGGTTCGGCGGGATTTCTGGAGATTCGACGAAAATCCTGCCTTCCGAACGATAGATGGGCTTTTGAAGCTCGACGATCCCGAATCCGAGCATGGTAACGAGGAAAAACGGAACTACAAAGAACCGAATTTTCCGCTGAAAAATACCGATGATATACGGAGGATCGAATTTTTCGCCGGGGTCTTCATACAGAACCGAGTGCTGGGGACTATACGTCTGAAGCATCGTCGTTGCCTGAAGACGCAGTCAATTCAAGGTCGTCGCGCGTGACATGCGGCGGCACTGTTCGCTTGCCGGCTCCCACAACCGGAGCAGGTGAAGCACTAGTGGTTCTTCTCTGCGGCTCGACTGAATTTTATCCCGTATCACGGTTAACATTCTCCTAACTGTTGCTTTCGCCGGACTTCGTAATCCAGGCAGGTGTTGCAGTTATTGCGTGACGATACTTCTCATCCCGGCTTTGATTTTGCCCTCCAGATCGCTAT
Source organism: uncultured Alphaproteobacteria bacterium (assembly GCA_963823225.1). Classification (GTDB taxonomy): domain Bacteria; phylum Pseudomonadota; class Alphaproteobacteria; order Rhizobiales; family Xanthobacteraceae; genus BOG-931. Next base: position 2,625,424 of record CAWGKM010000003.1, read on the forward strand.
CGGATGCCCCGTTAATCGCCAGTTTGAGCTGGTCGGATGCTTTGGCAGTCTGTCCGATGCCGATGTAGCTCATGCCCAAATGGTAATGCACAAGCGCAAGATCGGGCAAAGCTGCCGCAGCCGCTTCAAGCAGCGCAACCGCGTCCTTGAAATTGCCCTCACGATAATCCACCCAACCGAGCGTATCTTTGAACTGTGCGATCGATGCGTCCTTGAGGCTTACCGCGAGTGATTTTGCTTGGTCGAGACTGGCCTTGTCAGTGCGGTGCTCCGCAAGCAGGCTTGCCAGATTATTGATTATGAGCATGGACCCCGGCTGCTGCTTCGACAGATATTCGTACTCCGAGATCGCACCTTCGAAATCGCCTTTGAGATCGAGCGTGCCGGCTAATGTCAAGTGCAAGCCTTCGTTGTCCGGCAGAAGTTTAATCCCGCACCGGAGCACGTCTAGCGCGGCGTCGAAATTTCTCTGCCGAACATAGAGACCGGCCAGAGCCCGATACCCGACGTTGTCGATTGGTTGATTATCGATTGCCGCCTTGAAGTTCTTTTCGGCCTGCCCCGGATTGTTGTTGGAGAGCTCAATATCGCCCAACAGCACATAAGCGTCGGCATATTTTGGGTTTGTCTTCAGCGTAGATTGCAGGAATGCGACGGCCTTGTCGGGCTGTTTTGCCTTGAGCAACGTTTCAACCAAAGTAGTCATCGGCTGTGTGGCTGTCGAAGCCGCGGCGACGGCACTTTGCAAGGCGGAGATACTTGCGGCGTATTGATGCTCGCCGTCGAGGGCGATACCCAGGATTTGATCGGCGATGCCGTCCGCATCGCCGATGTGCTTTATCATTTCGGCGATTTGCTGCGCGCTGGCCCAGTCTTGGCGCACCAACTTGGCCTCCGCCAGCGCAGACAAGACCGGGATGTTGTTCGGCCAGCGGCTCGCCAATTCGGTCAGCACATCGTATGCACGGTCGGCGCCGCTGCGCCGGCGCAGGAAGGCGACGTAGCTAAGGCCGATATCGGGATTGAAGTTGGACGCTTTCAACGCATCCGCGAATTGCTTATCGGCCAGATCGATCGATCCGCTTCGCTCGTATGCGCTCGCCAGCATCAGCATCAGATCCGGCGAACGCGGTTGGTCGTTGAGCGCCTCTCGCAGATCAAAAATAGCCGCATCCAACTGATCGCGATCCAGCCGAATGGAGGCGCGCAGTTTCAGCGCATCGATGTTGCGTGCGTCGCGGGCCAGAATGTCGGCCACGATCTTCTCGGTGGCATCCGTATTTTTCTGGCGGAGATTCAATTGCGCGAGCAAAACTTTTGCTTTCAAGGCGTCCGCCAGAGACGTCGAACGCCCCAGTGTTTCCAGCAATTTAAAGCTGTCGTCGATTTTGCCCTGATCATAGTCGAGTTGCGCCAGCGCGAGCTGATAGGGAAGGATATTGCCGCCGGCATTGATCTTGGCGATCAGCTCCTCGCGGGCCGCCGCCGGACCTTTTACGCGGTATAAAAATCGAACCAGATCCAAGGCCAATGGCGAATTCTTCGGATCCGTCGCGGCAATTGCTCGGACTTCCTTCTCGGCATCCTCCGACCGATGTTGAAAGATGTAAAGATTGACCAGCTGCTGTCGAAACGCGATATCCTGGGGATAGAGCCCGGCAAGATTCTTTAAGAGGGCTTCGAGTTTTGCATAGTCCTTTGTTTGTGCGTATATCTTGATCTTAAACAGCTCGGTTTCAAGGTCCGGTTTTTGAGCCGAGGAGTTGCTGCCCGAGAGAATCTGCAACGCACCGTTCGGGTCATTCTTCGCCAAACGATCGGCGGCAAGAACGATCAAGGCGTCGGTATTATTGGGTTCGATCTTTAGCGCAGACTGCGCCTCGCGAATGGCCAATTCGCTGTCCTTTGGCTTGTAATGGATCAAGGCCTTGAGTCCGATCAGCTTGGCGTCGTGGCTGTCCGGCTCGCTGGCTTCATCGACCAGCTGGAGCGACTGATCGTCCGCGCCGCCGGCGAGCAGCAGCCTCGCCAACTTGAGTCGCGTCGGCGTATCCTTTGGATCGAGATCCAAAATCGTTTGCAGATCCTCGACCAGACCGTCCACGTGATGGATGGCTTCGTCGGCCTGTGCGAGACCCCGCCACGCCGGCAGCAGATCTCTTTTGAGCCTCAAGGCGTTTCGGAATTCGATCGCCGCCTTTTGATTGTCCTGGGCGGCAAGCAGCTTCATTCCGCTCTCGTAGTAACTCTCGGCGCGCTGCTGCGACGAGCCACACGCAGCCAGCTGGAGTGTAATCAGAGCAACGAAAGCTATGCGAAGTTTGCTTATGTGACGATTGAGCAGTTGCGACATCGGGTGACGGTCATCCTTACGAGTGCTGGTCGGTAGGCTGCGAGAGGCCGGCGTGGACCGGTCGATCCGCGCTGTGCGGCAAGAATGCCTTCAGGTGCGGGAGCGCCAATCTCATGAACGCCTGAAGTCGTCGATCGGCGTTGTCCTCGGATTCATCGGGATTGATCCGGGTGGTTAAGCGTATCAAGGCCCCGTCGCTTCTGTTCTTGAAAATGGAATCGGCAAGCAGGTACCATTTCGCCATGTACTCGCTGGCGACCGTTCGGCCGCGTTCGTCAAACCAGTAATAGACCAGATTTCGGGCTGCACCATTTTTGATGATGACGCGGTTAAACGGGTGATCGACGCCGCCGCCGCTCTCGAAAGTTTCGCGCTCTAACCAGGTGATCATCCAACCGCCGCCGGGAAGGCAGACGATCGGCGAATGGGGCGCCTCATTTTGTCGTTGCGACGCATAATACGCGACATAAAGATTTACCGGGTTGCCATCGGACTGGCTGTAGTTGGCGAGAATGTAATCGTCGACCTTCAAAAATTTCTCGGTCGCCAAATCGAGCGACGAGTCTTGGCCTTGCCAGTTGCCGATGCGCGTGGGAAACGCCACGAACCGAGTCCGCTCGGGGATGATCTCCGAGCGTCCCGAAATAGAGAAAGCCGCCAGCCCTCCTATGCACAGCAAGGCGAGGCAGGCCATGAGCGGAACCAGGCGCCACGATTTTGCCGGTGTTCCATCGGTCGGCGCTGCAGTGACGTTTGGCGGATGGAACACATCGAAAAAACGCCGGCCCGAGAGGCATGCCAGCAGGCCGATCTCGCCGGCCAGCAGCGCCGAACAGGCGACAAAGATCAGCCAGCCCTCGAAAAAGTGCAGCGCTCCCTCGGCCATCCGCGCGCCCCAACGATCAACCAGAACGCCGACCATGCCGATCCGAAAGCCGTTCATTCCGATCGCTATCGGGATGCTCGACAGGAAGACCAGTGTGCGTTGCCATAGCCTTGCATGAAATAAGTAGGCTGCCATAAAACTCAGGCTGAGCAGGGGATATAAATATCGCAATCCGCTGCATGCCTCGACGACTTGCAGCTTAAAGCTGCCCATGTCGATGATGTTGCCGTCGAGAAAGACGCGTATCTGGAATAGCCTGATGAAGAACACGCCGAGCTCCGAGGAAATGAGCTGGAGCTGCAGGGTCAGCTTGGCGTCGATAAAGTATGGCAGGGGAATTGCGAACAGGAGGTAAGCGATCGGGATGAAGGCAACGCGAAGCAGCGAATAGCCGCCGATTGCAAGCACCAGTCCGATGAGGGCCAGAACAAAGCCAACCTGGGAGAGAATGAAGATTGCGCTCAATTCTCCAATAATATGCATCGCTATCGCAAGCATGATGAGGCCGAGGCCCGCAAAGCACGGCTGGCCGATGCTCGCTTGCAGGGCGTCCCGCCGCCTCCAGAGCAGCCACGCGACTATCGGCGGAATAAGAAATCCGTAACTGTATTCTTCCTGCTGACTCCAGCGGAGGGTCAACTCCCTCAGGGCGTCGCCGAATACGACGATGACGACAAGCACAGCGACGATCGCCAGCAAGGCAAGAGGCGGTACGACAGGCCGCGGCGTTTTAATCGACAGCATTAAGGTCATGATGCTTACCGCGCGGCACCAAATCTCCGAGCCCCCCGCTCACTCGAATCTCCCTCTCCGCCCCTGGCCGGGCCTTCAACGAACTGGAGAGTGGATGCTTTGCCTTTCAGTTGTTCAGTTAACATTTGCAAGTCAGTATCGCCCGGCGAAACCGCAGCGAGCCGCGCTACGCATCGGCACTGCGCCAACCTAGTGAAAGCCCAGGGGATTATTAGGCGACAAAGCTTCGTCGCGCGATCTTTATCGCGCGCTAACCTTAAGGTCGCTCGGCGAGATCGCCGTCCGCCAGGCGTCTCTGGCATCCATCAGGCTATGACTACGTTAATGTGTCCGCGCCCTAATCATTACAACGATAAATGCAGCGCCGCGGAACCGAGCCTGCACTCGGTTTTGTCGTCACCCGCCCAAGATAATCCCACCTTGTATCTCGAACTCCACTGGACCTAAGCACAATACAAACTTTACTGCTCCGACTTTTCGCGATCGGTTCTGATCCACCGTGAAGTCTTCTCGCGAGAAAGAATTTGTCGGTACAGAGGAAGCTTGTCGACAATATATGAAGCTACCGGCAGGACGGAACCGAGCGGCAAGATATCACGACCAAATTTCAACCAGCACAGTAACACCGCAAACATAAATACTGAGAAGCTTGTACCACTTACAACGAAAGCAGCGGAAGAGAGGCCAAACAGGACGCCGAAAGTCGATACCATCAGCATCAAGCCTGCCAGCATCCCGAGCAAAGTCAGAGGGGGGACCGCTGCGTCGAGCGCCAACACCAGGAGACGGAAGTTTGCATGAGTAAGGCCTTGGTAGACCAAGCGCGGGATAGTTTTACCAATCATGGCGATATGACCTCGCTCCCAGCGTTTCCGCTGACTTTTGGCTCCCTTGATCGATGACGGAAACTGGCTTTCGACCCTCGCCAAGGGATAAAATAAAGGCGGATGTTGCGCTTGCGTTAAATCGAGGCCAAGCTTCAAATCCTCCACCTCTAATTCAGTTGCCAGATCGATCGAACGGATTACCTCCCACGGGAAAGCCATGCCGGTACCCGTCAATTGGCAGGGCAAATTAAGTGCGCGCAGACCTAATGGACGCACCCAATTTTTCACACGGAAGGCAAACATCGCGACCCGGAAATCGATCGGCGAATTGTCCGGCGCGCTCATTAAATACAGCGCTTGAATGGGTCGTCTCGTCGCCCCACAAGCCATTGCCAGCCGGTCGAGAGCATCATTGGCAAGCCTGCAATCGGCGTCGATGACAATGACGATCTCTGGTGGATCGACACTGAGGTGCCGAACGCCCCAATCGAGCGCGTAGCCCTTGCCGATTTTGGCAGGATCGTGACGTTCCGCGACCTCGGCGCCAATTGTCTTTGCAATTGCAGCGGTGTCATCCGTGCAATTATCCGCCACCACTAACAGGCGGTCGCCCGCACGCAACTGCGTTTTTATATCCTCGATCGTGTGCAGCAGACCTCTACTCTCATTATGCGCCGGCACCAGTACGGCAATGCGTTGGCGCCAACCACCTCTTGCAGGCAACTCGAGTTCTCGCTGCGGCATCCCAACCGCGGCGACAATCTCAATGCAGAACGAAAGGACCGGAATTGCGACTAGCCCGGCGACGGTCACTAATAGAAAGGATAAAAGTGCAGCCACGCTAGATCTTCTCACAACAGTCGTTAGTCTGGTAGAGCGTCAGTCTGGCGATGCGTTCGCAATCGCGCTGACGACCTTCACACGACTAACAGCGGGGGAGCGCCAGTAGCCGAGTTGGGTCGCAAGTCCCGCCACCAGCCCGGCATCGAGCGCAAACATATATTGGGGTGCGGTTGTAATAAATATCCATTCGAAGAAAGAGTGAACATAAATAATGAACAATGACATGCTGAGGCCGATCAGCAGATCTCCTCTCATATCATTTCGACTGCGCCAGCCACATCGAAAGGCGGCGAACAGCGGCTGAAGCAGCATCAGCACAAAAGTGACCAAGCCAATATATCCGCTTTCCGCAGTGACAAGAAGATAAACGTTATGCACGTTCGCAGCGTCGCTTGTTGTGGTCGGAGCGACACCAGCTTTTGTGTTATAATTTCCGGTATTTGCAACCACGACATAATTGTTGGCTCCAACTCCCAAAGGATAGTCGGCAATGATCATTTCGGCCGCTCTTACGAATGCGGCGCGTTCATCGTAGCCGCCTGACGGCACTTCATTGCGGAATCGCTTCTCGAACGATGCGGCCACTATCGGTGCAAGTACAGCCAAAGCGATTAGGCCCCCCACCATAAGAACCGCCTTCCGGGGCGTCCATTTCCGCAACACAGACAAAGCGAACAGTGCGACATAGCCGGCGCCGGCAAGCCCAACCGTAGCGCGCGATACCGTCAGCACGGCGATGACGAGACCGGCGAAGGGGCCGATGACAGGGCGCCAACCACGTTCGCCGGCATACAGCAGCGCGACCCATGGAAAGACGACAAAATGCGTGATCAAGCCGAGAAAATTCTGGTGACCGAAGGAACCGCCCGGTTGAGGAATGCCGAGGCCGAACCGCTGCCACATCGCGTGGCATGCTTCGAAGCATAGTCCTATTGCCATCCCAGTGAGCAAGGCAGGCACCACGCGCCTGTCCGTGCACCCCTTGGCAACGACCGCGTAAACCAGAAACATGCGTGCTATCTGCCAAGCATAGAAGACCGCTGCCATGGGAACCGCTGCCTGAAATACGGAGAGCACAACCGCAACAAAATAAAGAATCATTGACGCTCGAAATGGCAGCGCCTGTCCGGTCCGCGGCAGACTGAACAACAGTGAGATGGCCAGCAGGTCGAGAAGAGAAATCTCGGTACCCTTTACGTAGCCCGGCCACTCGGGCCACGAGATCGCCGCCATATAAAGGTGAAAGAATCCCACGCCGAACGGCAGGAAGCCCACGAGCATCCAGACTTTCGGCGCTTCACTGGGATGACGGCGCAGCCAGCCGGCGAAAGGCACAACGGCTGCCGCGGCAACTATCAGAGCGATCCATTTCACAATGGACGCCTTATTCGGAAGCAGTATGACGATTCACGACGAACTCCCAGGGCTTGGGTCTGATCAACGAAAATCAAGCGAGTTCAAGTCCTTTGAGCCGCTAAGCACTGCGTCGTACACGGCGAGTATCTGATTTGCCTTGGCGTCCCAAGTAAACTTATCCAACACTTTCCGACGTCCCGCCGCGCCAAATCCGTCCAATAGTTCAGGGCAGCGAATAACCTCGCCGATTGCCCGTCTCATGCCTTCCACAAGGCTTGCCTTGTCATTAAACGGAACGCGAATTCCAGTGTTGTCATCGACTAATTCGGAAGGTCCGCCATAGTCCGCAACGATTGGCGTGAGGCCCAGCGCCATGGCTTCGACCACCACGGCGCCGCCAAATTCACGGATACTTGGCAATGCCATCAAGTCACAGACCCGCAGTTTCGCCTGCACTTTATCGTGCGGTATCCAGCCATGAAATTTGACACTGCTTCGTACGCCCATACGATCGACCATCGCCTCGAGTAACGCGCGTTGCGGTCCGTCCCCGATGATATGCAGCTCCACTTGCCCCTGCTTTTGAAACTCGCAAGTCGCCTCGATGAGCATGTCCGCGCCTTTGTATGGCACCAAGCGTCCAACAAACGCGATTCTAAGCGGCATCGATGCCTGACGGTCCCGCGGCAGCTTAAAGCGATCGATATCCACGCCGTTCTCCGGGATATAGACGCACTTTTGTTTGGCCCAGCCCGGCACCTCGCTGTGGGTGTGTTTGGAGCCGGCGATAATCGCCGCGCTATGCCTATAGGTCGACCGGTAGCCGGGCATCAGCTTGTACAGTTGCCTTACGTAGGAGAGCCATTCTCGTTCGGAATGTTGACGATCGACGAATTGTTTCGGCCACGGTACGCCGCCGTTGAGCGGCCCGATCACGAAGGGAATATTTTGGCGCGCCAACCGGCTCGCAATGAGGCTTTGACTTGTAGGGCTTAACGGCGTGACGCGATGGACGAGATCGAATTCACGCGCCTTGATGCGCTGTCCCAGCCGGCGCCAAACTTCGAACTCGAACGAATAGTATGCCAGCGAGGAAAAAGCCATCGCCATTGTCCAACCCTTCCCGGCGCCGCCGCGCAATAGCTCAGCTATTCGCCAAAGTGGACGGGCTACTAATTCATTATTAATGGCGGTGAAATCTTGCCCTTCGACCAGCCCGGCTTTAAGAAGCGCTTCCCGATTGCGGATATGGGTGACCAGGTGCGCATTGGTTATTTTTGCCAGCGATCGAAAAAGGCTCCAGCCTTCGAGCGGCACACTTGACCAATCCGGGTTCGCCGCCTCGGCGAGCAACAGCACGCGATGCGGGCGGCGCGGCATTATCTTAGCCGGCAAACCGATTGAGGCGGACGGTGAGCGAGAGTCTAATATTTGTAGCACAGGAAGGCAGACCAGCTGATCTAGTCGGCGTGAAGCTGCTCTGTGCGAGCATCGCCCGTCACGAGCCTACAGCCCAGATCATGCTCTACGTGTCACAGAATATCGTTAACGAAGTATATACGTTTACATCTAGGCTAGCCGCCCGGGTCGAGGTTGTGGAGTTTGAAGGCAAGGACTGGAGCTGCAAGCCGCTGGTGCTGCTTGACGCGCTCCGACGGAAACGGCGGCGGGTCACCTGGATCGACACCGACGTGCTGCTTACCGGCAAGGCATCCGCACTGTATGGTCTTGAAGAACAAACGCTCGCGATTGCGGAAGAGTCCGCTCCAGGAGCCCACCGGTATGTAAATGAACGACAAAAAGCGCTCAACCTGCCGGAAGGACAGCCGTTTGGCACCACGTTAAGCAGTGCCGTACTCAGCGTCACCGAGGTTCACGAGAAGACGCTTGAAATGTGGTCAAGTCTCATGACCACCGACGCATATATTTTCGAGCAACGCTTGGACAAAGCTCAGCGTACTCTTTTTTACGGCGACCAGGAAGTGCTGGAAGCGGTTATTTGTTCGTATCGGAGCGTTCCTGTTCAAATCCTTTTCAACGACGTCGACCTCCTGCAAGCGAGCTGGTACGACAAGCGGCGCAAGTGGAAAGACCGCACACCCTTCGCGGTCCATGCGACCGGAGATCTTAAGCCGTGGAAGCCCGGCTCACGTTTGAACCAGGAAATGTTTCCCTACTTTGAGGCGGCACGCTCCTACTTGCACGTCCTGACCGCACCGGAACAGGCAATGTTCGCCCGCCGCAGCCGAATCGCCACGATCGCCAAACTTGCGCTGGGCGGCTTTACCGCCTACCGCGCCGTGAGGCGCTTGGCCGCCAAGCTTCCTGGCTCGCGGACCTTGCTTCGGAGACTCCAGACCAGAAGGTTAACCAAGATCAATGCTTCGAGGCGGCCCCTCGCCGCTCAAACCGGATTGCCACGGTGATTTCGCTCGGAACGATGTCAAATGAGTTCCCGGCAGTTGAGGTCTGGCACGGGCGATGCGCAGGCAAAACGGTCAGCATCGAGGCGACAAATCGCGATAGTAAGTGACCGAACATGAACGGCGACTTGCGGGCATCCTTGCGGATCGGAATAGTTCTGCTTCTCGCAGCCTTTCTCGGTATCGCTGAGACTTGTCTTGCGGCTTCAAGCTCGAATCTGACCGGCACGACATGGCGACCTCTGCGGATCGGCGCCGGCGGCTTTGTCACCGGTCTCGACATTTCGCCTGACGGCTCGACGCGAGTCGTGCGTGCAGATACCTATGGAGCGTATATTTGGAAAGATGCAAATTCACAATGGATGCAGCTTGTGACCACAAGCTCGATGCCCGCGATCGATGTTGGAGTTGATAGCGGCGAGGGAGTTTACGAAATCCGCATTGCGCCCCATCTGCCAACTCGCCTTTATATGGCATACCGGGGATATATTTACAGGAGCGACAATAGTGGAGGCCAGTGGACTCGGACGAACTTCACCAAAGTTCCCATGAATGCCAACGACGATTTCCGAATCCTGGGCCAGAAAATGGCTGTTGATCCTGCCGATCCGGACGTCGTCTACGCAGGCACGCCGCAAAAGGGCCTGTTTGTCACAACGAATGGAGGAGGCACTTGGCAAAACGTGAACGCCGTGCCGGGGAGCCTGAAGAACAACAGCGGCAACTATCCGGGAATTACCGGCATACAATTTGACCCAGCTCTCGGCGCCAGCGATGGAAGAACAAACACGATTTTTGCGGCGAGCTACGGCCACGGCGTCTATGAAAGCACCAACGGCGGTGCCGCGTGGTCGGCGATCGGAGGGCCGAGCGCCGTCGAATACGCCGCAGTTTCGAGAACGGGCGCCTATTACGCGGTTGGAAACGGCAATTCGCTCTGGAGCTATAAAAACGGTGCCTGGACTCAATTGCTGTCGTGGGACGGAATCGCTACGGTGGCAGTCAATCCCGGCGATCCGAACGAGATTGTGGCCCAAGACAGCAGTGGCAGCCTAAGCATCAGTTATGATGCGGGGCTGACATGGAGTGGCAAAAATCAGACGAAGCGATTTAATTCAAGCGACATTCCCTGGTTAGCCAATAGCGGCGCGTATATGTCGATCGGCGGCACGTTATTTGATCCGTCGTTTCCGAACAAGCTGTGGGCTTCCGCGGGCGTTGGCGTCTGGAACACCACAAATCTGCCGACGGCGAATTTTAAGACCGACGCGCCTGTTATTTGGAACGATCAGAGCGCGGGTATCGAACAACTGGTAGCCAATCAGATAATCTCGCCGCCGGGCGGCAAGCCGCTGTTGGCGTCGTGGGACCGACCGGTCTTTTATGTCGACGATCCCGAACGCTTTCCTTCGAGCTACGGCCCTGATAGTCAGAACGCCATCGTCATGGGTTGGGCGCTCGACTACGCGTCCACAGATCCAAGCTTCATTGTCGGTCTGTTCGATTGGTGGGATGTGGAGAAATCCGGGTACTCTCGGGACGGCGGCCGGACTTGGACGCCGTTTGCGAGTTATCCTCCGGCAATTGCCGCCGGAAAGATCGGCGGCAGCATCGCCGCAAGCACACCAACTAACTTTGTCTGGGCCCCATCGAACAATTCGTCGCCATATTATACAAACGACGGAGGAGCGACATGGAAACAAATATCAATTGATGGCGTTCCAACGACCGGTGAAACCGGCTGGGGATCGGCATATTATTTGAACCGCCACATCGTCGCTGCGGATCGAGTTGCCGCAGGAACGTTCTATATGTACAATTCTTCGAAGGGGCTCTATCGCTCGACCGACGGCGGAGCCAGCTGGACGCTCGTCCATTCCGGCGAGATCGCTCCGTGGTCGGGTTTCAATGCCAAACTTCAGTCGGTGCCGCTCCACGCGGGCCATCTTTTCTTTACTTCCGGTTCCCAGGGGGGAGTGGAAGATCGTCATCCCGCTGCGAATCCTTTTATGCGCTCGATCGACGGCGGCGTGACATGGACGGTGGTTCCCAACGTCCTTGAAGTGCGCGCGTTCGGCTTCGGCAAGGCGGCGATCTTCATTGTCGGATGGGTTAATGGCCAATACGGAATATGGCGATCCAACGATAACGCTCAATCGTGGGTCCAGATCGGCGATTTCCCTCTCGGCAGTCTCGATCACATAGATGCTGTCGAAGGCGACAAGAACGTCTATGGAACGGTATACGTTGGATTTGGCGGCTTCGGTTACGCCTATGGCATCTACGGCCGTTAGTCTGCGAAGAGGCTCGCAAGTTTACCTTTCGGGCTAAGCGTGCGGAGGTAGAGTTGCCCTATTGGGGTGCTAATCGACATGGCAAGAGAGACCGACAGGCACCAACGCATTTTCTATCTCACAAGTTCGGCGGGCAGCGGGCATTCCGGATGATGCGAGCTGCACCAAGTACATCGTTACACAACCGCTTGAAGCCATTACCGACCCCCATAGCATGCTCCACCGCGATGCCTGCTTCGCGTACGTCAACAGAATCTGCGGCATTCCGCGTTGATGATTTGAGCGCACGCTTATAAATAATCAAACAACCACCATGTCCACAATTCAATCGACCCGATCTAGATGGATTGACGTACTACTCGCAATCCTCGTCCTAATTGGCTTCCTATACGCGGGAAAAAAAGCTTTTGTCGATCCGTTCAATGGGGTTGATTTTAAATACATCTGGACGGCTGGACAGGCGTGGGCGAAGGGCACGGATGCGTATGAACCATCCTACCTAAGCTCGTTTGCCGAGAATTTTGGTTTCGTTGGTTATCCGTGGTTTTACCCGCCTAGTTGGCTGCTGCTTGCTGTACCCCTATCTATGCTGCCAGTTGTTGAAGCAGAGCTTGCATGGCGTTCCATAAACTTTGTTCTCATTTTGGCGACAATGGCACTTGGCCTTCTGATCTTGCGGCGTTGCCGGCCTCAGCATCACATCCTAGCAAAATTCTTGCTTTTCGCAGTGTACGTGTTTTTTCTGCAAGCCACCTCGATTCTCCTCTCAACAGGACAAACATCAATCATTGCTACCCTGGGTCTGATGGCATTCGCTTTCGGGGTTAGCTTTCAGCAGTCAACTTCAACTATTTTTGGTGTCGTAATTATGGCGCTAAAACCGCAGCTCGCCGTCATTCCCATCGCCGGTGTATTTTCTCTGGGTATTGCGCGGCGAGAAATAGTCATTGGCACGGCCTTGACACTGATCTGTTCAATACCTGCTTTGGTAATCGGAGGGCCGGAGGAAACCGTATTAGGTTTTCTAAGGAATATTCAAAGATACGGTACGTTTAGACCTAACCTGCCTATGTTTGTTACAGGTCTTGAGCACCTGATAAACCGCGCTATTTCGATGCAAATTTCTAGCTTGGGCTACATTTTTTTTGTTACATTCATCGCGGTTTTCATTGGCGCGACGTTTAGAAACCAATGGAACGCCTCGCCTCGAGCCGCTGAAAATCGGCTTCGATTTATTTTACTCCTCTTTCCGATCTTAACTTGCTTCTTTTTGCCGCTCCATAATTATGACACGGTAATTTTGTGGCCCGTTGCATTGATATGCCTTTGCGGCCCGTTTCCGGGGAGACCGCTAATCCTTCTCGGCCTTATGCTAGCTTTTAGACCGCTTAACATTGCGCAATTCTCCGGCTTGATAGGATGGCAATGGGATACACTGGCGCCGAACCTTTTGCTATCGATCGCCTATACTGTTTTGATGATAGGCCTCATTCGGTTCTTGGGTGCTCTTCCAAGACGAGCTGGGGAGCCTGGCACGGTGGCTTGCTCCCCGCAATCTCCTCCGGATAATAGTGGAGTCGATCGCAACGAGATTGACGGTGCGCAAGGGCAGGTCGCTGAGTAGCATGTCACGTGCCCACAATCGGTCTCCGAGCAAACACCATCTTAGTTCAATCGGCTCAATATTTTAACTTGAGCATCATAAAGTCCAAATTTTCGGTCGACCGCAACTTCTTTCCACCGGCCGCTCCCGACCAAAGTCGCCTCGACCTCGCCGGGATGAAATAGCGGGCAGGCATTTGCATGACATCGGCGAATATCCCCATAGGTTCGCAATCGAATGTTGACTAGGATCAAACGATTGTATGGAGCCACGGCTGCCAAAGTCTGCTGCGGGGCGGTCAGAGTAGGCCCACCCACAATGCGAACCAAGTCCGCGCCACTTTCAGTCGGTCGGTATTGGGTTATGTCGCCTTTGTGACTGAATACAAGAGGAAAATACGACCATATCCAGGCGGCGCCCGATTCATAAATGACCGCTTTGGGAAATTCACTCTGATCGTACCGTGCGCCAACAAATTTTCCCGGACCGTGAACAAATTCAGAGGCATAGGCGAGAAAAGTATACGTTGAAACTATCGCACCTGCGACGGTGGCCGCAACAGCAATCCTGCAGATGCTATTCAAACGAGGTGTCCGAGCGGATGCAATCGCGCCGCTCGCTACAAGCAGCGTCAGCGGAGCAAAACTCCAAATGCTGTAAGCTATCTTCAATGTGTCGAAGTTTTTAACGAGACGGCTAGCTACGAGCGTAGCTGACACCCCCGCCACAACAACTATGAGTAGCCAATCTACGGATATCGATTTCCCCATGAGCATTCGTCTCATTGCTGCAATGGCGCCCGCCGACAACAGTACCAGCGCACCCGTGAAAAAAAGAACAGCTGCCGGTGTTGAAATCATGTTCGCAGAGTCACCAAGCAGCTTGAAGAGATATTCGACGTAGTTATGCGAATTCGATGCTGGGTCGCTAGACGTGGCAAAACTTGATTGCGCGACGGCGGAAAATGCAAATGGCAAGATGCCTACCGACGCGGCGAGTGTGATGACACCGGCAAAAATTATTTCGAGCAACGCCACTGGGCGTCGAATATACGCGAACCCTAATGCAACGAAAAAAGCAAAGCTGCTCACCAGCCCGAAAAAATGCGTGTAGATTGTAATAATGTCGGCGACCACAAGTAATGCCAGCAATTTCCGGTCAATCACATGTCGGTCATTGAGGATGGAAATGAATATGGCCGTTTGTGCACAGCTTTCGGCAAAAAAGATCGGATAGGCACGGATCTCCACCGCCGTTTGCATCAGCTTTGGTGAAAGGCATAAGATTGCGAGTGTTATAAACGATGCGGTCAAGTCCAAATATCGACGCGCGGTAGTGACAAGCAATATGATCCCGGCTATCAAAAATGTTGCATGAAAAAGTCGGAACCCAAGCTCTGAGGCACCAAACAAGCGTAGCCATACCCAATCCAAAATATAGCTTATTGGTGGCATACGATCTCCAGGTACCCCAAACCTGTCGACGTCGTAGCCGCTCAACCAAAGCAGCATTTCGCCGAATTTAAGCGTGATCCCCGAAAGCTGAGTGGTTTCATCAATCCAGATGTCCTGCGTCTTCGCGAATGTATAAAGCGCAATGGAAAACGCGAGCAAAAGCCCTGCCGTGACAAATATCGATATCGAAGAGACGCGACCCAAATATCTGTGCGTCGCTTGTTTCATTGTTACGGGAAACTTCGTATTCCTAGCGCTTGGTCCAAGTGACAATCGAGGACATAGCGTAGTTCCAAACGACGCCGACGGCGATTCCCGCAAACGCCGAGATCAGCCACCTGGGGTTCTGCGAATACATCCAGTTTGCAACTCCAACGTTGGCCAGCGCTCCAATCGCACAAACAAAGTTAAAGCTCGCCCATCCCCACAGCAGCTTCCAGCCGCGCAATCGTTGGTCACGGTAAGTCAGCACGTTATTTAGTAGGAAATTTGTCGTTATCGCGGTAAAGGTTGCAGCCGCCTGCGCCACCACAAACGTAGCGCCAAACATTTTAAACAGCGCTGCCAGTACACATAAATGAACGAAAACGCCAGTTCCGCCAACGAGTGCAAAGCTGATAAATCGAACCGGGAGATAATGGCCTACGGACTTATCAACGATAAGTAAAAAGTATTCCCACAGTACCATCGAGTTCGAGCTTGCTCTCGCCTCGCTGACGCGAGCGAAACGTGTATGGTACCTCCACAACTTTTAAGGGTCGCTCACTGCTTGCCATAACGTCGGTGAGGAGCTTAAAACCAATCGACGATAGTCTTGGCAGCGCGTCAAGGAAGGCATCGCGGCGTATGATAAAAAAGCCACTCATTGGATCGCACAGTTGTGAACCAGTAATCCAATTGGTGATGCGTGTGGCGAGTTGGCTCATCGCCGCACGTCTTTTGTCCCAACTGCCCACACTACCGCCTTCAATGTAACGGCTGCCTACCACAAGATCCGAACCGCCTGTACTGATGATCTCATACATCCGGCGAAGAATTCGCTCGTCGTGCTGGTGGTCTGCGTCCATTATGGCAATGAAAGGTGAAGCAGTTGACATGATGCCTTCTACGCAGGCCGACGAAAGTCCGCGACGATCAAAACGATGTAGGCATCTCACACGTGAATCGTTACGAGCAATTTCTCGAATAAGTGATGCCGTGCGGTCCGGCGAATGGTCGTCAACGAAAATGATTTCCCAGAAAATATCAGGCAGGGCCTCATCTATAGCCTCGACCATGCTTGAAATGTTGTCTCGTTCGTTGAACGTGGGAATGATAATCGAAAGTTCAGCCGAACGAATTGGCAGTGCCTTCCCAGTTGCCAACGGGGGCGGTTCTGCCACCACCAGACAGTCTGTCGGTGTTTTAAGCATACTTGCACCTTAGCAAAACTAGTTTACCGGAAAGTTTACCGGCGAATTGCGGTTGGGCTCAAAATTGCAAAGGGCGTCGCGTTTTCGGCTGCAACGAATACGAAGAGAAATGGGAAATGGCGTTTCGGCAAAAGCACGAAGATGAGATGCGCGATAAGTTCGATACCCATTTTTATGCCGGGACCGTTCATGGGCACCCGAAGGAATGGATCATCGTCGGTTTGTTCTATCCGCCGAAGCTCGTCATGCGCGACTTGTTCGACTAGTGAGGTCGCCAACTGAGGCGGCCTTTACCAATTCTCAAGTATGCCTTTTAGTGCGCCTGCAACTTTTGGGATTTAGTTTTTGTTTCTAGGGACGACACTGGGAAGAATCCCGGTCTTCTCTGTTCAAAACAGATCACTAGGGGGTCGAAATCAGCCAGTACCGTCGCAGGCGACTAGAATGTCTATGGAACGCTATACGTTGGATTTGGCGGCTACGCCTATGGCACCTACGGCCGGTAGTGTGAGGAGAGGCCCGCAAATTTAGCTTTCGGGCTGAGCGTGCGGAGGAAGAGTTGCCCTTTTGGGGTATTAATCGACATGGCAAGACAGACCGACAGACACCAACGCATTTTCTATCTCACAGGTCCGGCAGATATCACAAGCGACTACGAAACTTGGAAAAAGCGAAGCCCACGCGCATCGTCGTTCGGCGGCGGTGTGTTTATGGAGCAGTTCTTCCAATTTTGTCACGACATTAACGCCGATGCCTACTTGATTTCGACCGCCACCGGCAAAGGCGAACGTGTCCCACGTCTTATTCTTGAATATCGTAATCCGAATACGGAGAATTTAGCCGGGCTTCGTTTTCACCTGCGCATGTTGAGCTTTATGATTGGCATATTGGTCGCCATTGTTCGATTTAGGCCGAGTCTCATCTTGATCGCAGTCGCCGACAGCTATTGGTTTCTTTTTTACATCTTCTATTTCACAAAAATCAAGTTTGTGCCATTTTATCACGGTACTCTGTGGCCCCGCCTTAAATCAATTAATGAACTAACTTTCGTTCAAAGAGTACTGCTGCGCATGACCGGAAATTTTCTAAAACACCGATGTCAAGCGGTCCTCTCAATATCAGACGTGATTGGAGGCCAACTTGACCAAATCACCGGCGGCGGAGGGCCCAGAGTCCTTCCTTTCCAGCCAATTTACGAGCGCGAACTATTCAAGGATATCTCCCCACCGAATTGGCTCGAAAGCCCGTTTCGGGTCATGTTTGTTGGTCGTGTTGACACTCTAAAAGGCATTTATTTGCTGCTGGAGGTCGCGAGACTCTTCCGAAAGAGACGCTACGAAGGTATTGTCTTCGATATTTGCGGTGCTGGTGTCGGGCTTTCGAACGTAAGGGACATTGTGGAGCGGGAGAAATTAAGTGAGATCAAATTGCACGGACACTGTGACCGGGAAAGGCTTCAGGCGTTCTACTCCGAAAGTCATGTCGTAATCGTGCCGACAACTAGGGAATTCCCTGAAGGATTTAACAGAGTGTCGATCGAAGCCGTGCTTTGCGGTCGGCCTGTAATTGTATCCTCATCGGCACTTGAGCAGCGGATTATATCTGCGGCGATTGAGGTTCAGTCGGGTGATGTGCAGGGATTTGCGGATGCCATTGTAGAGTTGCGAGAAGATCGTAGCCTTTACGAACAACGGTGTGCGGCTTGCGTAGCATTGCAGGACCGCTTCTACGACAAAAAAGAGGGTTGGGAGGAGGGTCTCAAATCGATCCTGGAAATTCAGGTTGAGCCGGCTGGACTATAGAACGCCGATCAGCGGGACTTAGTATCGCGCAATAGCCCGAATCAATCCGGTAAGCACCATTTGGTCTTGAGGATTACCGGCCGTTTGGATAAACAATGGAATCGCGGTAGTATTTACGTAATGATACGCGATCCCGAATTCAGGGCCGATCTCGCACGCTACCCGCGGCACCCATTTCTTAGGGAACAGTCGATATGGGCGATTTGGGTTTATCGTTTCGGACGACGGGTGCGCAGTCGCAAGCCAGGGGCTTTGAGATCAATCCAATTGAAAATTCACTCGGTCATTTTCCGCATAGTGGAAACAAGTACTGGAATCAGCCTGCCCATGGAGGCACAGATTGGGCCAGGTCTGCGCATTTATCACTTCGGTAATATTTTCGTTCACCCCCGGTCAATCGTCGGTCGCAATTGCACGCTTCGTCAGGGCGTGACGATCGGCAATGTCGGAGTGGACGGGCCCGTGCCGGTGGTGGAAGATGATGTCGAATTCGGCGCCTATGCGCAGGTCCTGGGCAACATCCGCATCGGTCGTGGCGCCAAAATCGGGCCCATGAGCGTAGTTTTATCGGATGTGCCAGCGGGGGCGACGACACTGGGTAATGTAGCGCGTATTATCCTGCGCCCGCCCGAAGGAGAAGTCCGTTAAGCGGTGACTGCCAAAAAAGAGGTCCGTCGTTTCCTAACCTTATTTATACTCAATCAATTCGCCCGATTGATGCTGCAGCCTACGCCAATAAAATTTCAAAACACCCTGGAACTCGGCAAACTTGGCTAGTGTGACGAATACCGCGTAAGCCCACGATTTGGACGAGAGTGGCCGACGGGCAATCGCAATCCGGCAAACTTGGATGGGGTAGATCAGCACCGCCGCAATCACAACAGGATGCAGCAGAGCGCCAATGGCGATGAGCGCCGGAAGCACACCGCCCGAAAACACCGCGCGCCCTATCTCTTTTTTCCAGATGGCCAAGGGCGAGCGCCAATGGAGCCGCGATACTTCAGCCATGCCGTACCCGCCCCTGACGTTGCGAACCCACCATTGACCGAACCGCTTCATCGCGGCGTCGTGTCTGGTCATTTCTGCGTCGAGTTCGCCAAATCTTCCATCCTGCTTCGCGCAGGCGCAGACATAGCTCCGGCTCCTCGCCCGCGATCAACTGAGCTCTAAATCCGCGGACCGCTTCGAAGGCGTCCGCTTGCACAAGCAGATCTCCGCCGCAGGACATGGTTTGACCGACGGGAGTATCCCATTCGAGATCGCACAGACGATTATAGAGCGATGTCGACGGATGCCGTTCCCGACGTCGGCCGCAAACTATCGCAACATCGTTTTGTTGTCTTAGAAACTCCGCAGATGTATTGAGCCAACCCCGGTCCAACTGGCAATCGCCGTCGATAAACTGAATAAATCGAATATCAGGTCTGAGTTTTCTAAGAGCCTCGAAGCCCTCGTTCCTGGCTCTTGCCGCCGTGAACGGCCGGCCCGCATTCAAATTCACCACGAAAGCTCCGATCCGCTCGGCAGTTTGCGTGCTGCCGTCGGTCGAGCCGGAGTCCACATAGACTACGGATTTTACGTTTGAGGGTATCGATGTCAGGCAATCAATCAGGCGCTCGCCTTCGTTGCGGCCAATAACTACGACGCCAATGTCATCCGTGGTCATAAATGTAGATCGTACCGTTTGCGGGTTACGACGTTGGCAAAGTGGGGCAAGTGCGGCCGGCCTTGCGTTATCCCGCCTCGTTGCGCCGTGTTAGAGGCTTGGCTGACCAATCGCAGTTTGTCGCCGGGTTCAATAGAAGCCTCCACTGCCAGAACAACGAGGGCAAACCGACTTTTGATGCCACGCTTTTGGTAGATCTTGTGCAAGTGACTGAGTTCTGGCGATCTTTTCGTGGGAGGGAGTTTAGAAGGACGATTTATCGTTACAATTGCTTGCTTATGTCAACCTTAACGGGCGCACGTTCAGTCGGTTTGGATTCCGCTCGATCACTTCGTTAAGCGACGCACTGCGAACAGCGCAGTACGACGCGGCGCGCGTGCAGACGATCTACGACGCGACGGGTACGGCGGCGGAGGAGATGTGCGGCGGTTCGGCCGCGACCGCGATTTGCAGCGTGGCGTCCTTGGGCGCACGCGCGATCCTCGTCGGCAGAGTCCCAGCAGACAGGCTTAACGGGTTCGCGCGACTGGCGTGACGGTTGCGGCAATAGCGGTGGCCTCTGCCGGCGCGACGGGGCGCTTGGCTGCGACCGAGACGGCTCGACGCCTCGAAGTTCGGCCGGAAGCCTCGGTCGTGCGCCAGCGCGCCAAAGCGACCGTTGCCGGCTGCCGCCCGGCGCTAGATCGCCGGTAACCAATTGCTAACCAAACATGGTTAACGAGTGGTCAACCGCAAATTCGGAGACCCCGGCAGGGCTGAAAGCCGGGGCCAAAGGGCTGAACTCAAGGCGGTCAAAGCGTCCTCGAACGATTCGGTCCCGCCTGAAGCCCAACGCCGACGAAGCAATGACGCCGGAGAGGGAAGTACCGACGAGACGATGGATGAGTCGCCGACACTGGAATTGAAGTGTTTTCGTGAACCGCAGGGTGCTCAGAAAGGCAGAGTTCCTCGTTGAGATCGTGGGAGCGACGTGACCTATGATTGATAAGTTTGTCCGCTGGAGTGCTGTCCTTGCGATCGGACTCCAAGTGGCGGCTTGCTACACGGATTACGGGCCAGTCGTGGTCTATTCGCCACCAGTCGCGCCGTACGGCGTAGCTTTGCGCCTCCAGACGGGCGACCAACTGAAGATCAATGTCTACGGAGAAGATGCGCTCAGCGGTGTGTACGAGATCAGCCCGGCTGGAATCATCACGATGCCGCTCATCGGACAGATCGCGGCGGCAGGTTACACAAAAGAAGAGGTCGAGAGCGCTCTCACGACGGCGTATGCCAACGGTAAATTCCTTCAAGATCCAAAAATAACGGTTTCCGTCGTTACTTACCGACCGTTCTACATTTTCGGTGAAGTTCAAACGCCCGGCAGATATGCATACACGACCGGCCTCGACGTGCTGACCGCCATTGCCACCGCGGGAGGTTTCACTTACCGCGCGAATAAATCCTCGGTCCTCATCCGCCATCCAGGAGAGAACGTTTGGCGAGAGTACTCGTTGGCGACTCCGCTGCCCGTCGTACCCGGAGATCTAATCCGAGTCACCGAAAGGTACTTTTAGATAACCGTCCGGATGCGGCCGTGCCGGCTCAACACAAATTCGAGTTTTCGTACGTGACACTGAACTCAGATGCCCTGTGCGAAATCAAATCGAATAATAAGCTTCGCCGCGCTGGCAGCGCTCAGCGCGTTTTTCGCCTGCAACGGGATTAGTACAGCTCACGCGCAGGAGCCGCCGCTGACAATTCCGGTCGGCGGACCCCCCGCTCCCGACCCGAGCGCCATTGCTTTCGACGGCTGGCAGCTTTACCCGGCGCTGAATTTCATCGTCGAAAATTCGAACAATTATTTTTTGAGCCCGCAGGCGGGGATCTCGGGATGGGCATTCGGTGTTTCGCCCAGCGTGACCGCCGAATGGTCCAATGGGATACACACTACCACGTTATATGGAAATTTCGAGCATCTTCAACATCCCACGGAGAGTACCGTAAATACCGACGACGGAGAGGCAACTTTTACCCAAAGATACGCGCCACTCCGCGACCTCACCTTTACCTTTCTGGGTGATTATACTCACCGAACCATCGCCACTGGTCTGACGAATGCAATCCCATCGCCAATAACGACGACTGCAACGACCGTATTGCCAAACGGAAATACGGTCTTGCCGAACGGTACGATCGTTTCCGCGAGCGGACAAATCGTAGGTCAAAGCAACCCCCTGCCTACGGCGAGTGGGTTGTCCGTGGTTAACCCATATGATCAGTTTACCGGCACCGCCAAGGTCGACAAGATCTTCAGCGATGGCATCTTAACTCTGGGCGCTTCAGTTCTGCGTTCGAACTATGAAGAGCAAGCCGCCGAGACGGAGGATTTCACCGCAACGACATTTACGGAGGATGGCGCTTTTTGGCTCGGACCGGTCTTCTATGCTTATTCGGACGGATCATTCTCACTGCGAAACAATACAAGCCCAAACCCCGATACGTCCGCATACCGGATTATCGGTGGAATCGGCACGCGTCAATTTGGAGAGTTTCGCGCTTCGCTTTATTTCGGACATCAGGGATCGGAAACATCCGGATCTGGCTCGGCGGGGGGTGACGTCTACGGCGGATCGGTCACGTATTATCCAACGATCGATTGGACGATCGCGGCCGGTATCGATGAAACGATCAATAGATCGACGCAAACATCGCCATCGACGCAGGCGCTCAACATACCCGTTCCGACGCCGGTGCAGATTCCACTCAGCAGCTCCACGAACGTTACGTCGATTTCGCTGCGGCCTGAATACAGGATAACCCCGCAATGGGCGGTGAGCGGGCTCTTCGGCTATACGCAGATCGAATACCCCGGCAGCCCGTTGTGGAGCAACGCTTGGCTGGCGGATGCAACGCTCAAATATGATATCTGGCGCAACATGACGCTGGCCTTGGAATATCAATATTCGAGCATTGTCTCCAATGCGCCGATGTCAACCGCCAACCGCAATTTGATCGTTATGAGCGCGTCATACAGGTTCTAGCGTTGTATACCCTTGCGGCGCCGGTATCCTTAACAAGCCCTTGCCGCGCGACGGTACGGCTGAGTTTATTCTTTTTGCGCAACGAATAATCAATGTGTCTCAACTATGAGCGGACGGTGCAGATCCAGTCTCGGGTCGGCCGTTTTTGCAAGGGCACGCTAGATATGTTGCGAAATCTGGCGAAATTTTTCCGGCGCGACGTTTCGCGCTTCTGCGCCGCTCGCAAGGGCGCAACGGCGGTCGAATTCGCTCTGATCGCGCCGGCCTTCTTGGCGACGCTCATCGCTATCCTTGAAACGACGCTGTTTTTGTTCGCCCAGGCGACTTTGCAAAGCGCCGCCGGCGAGGCCGGCCGGCTGTTCATGACCGGACAAGCTCAGAACAGCAACCTGACCCAAGCGCAATTTGCCGCCGATGTCTGCCCGATGATTCAGGCGTTGTTTACTTGCGCCAATCTGATGGTCAACGTGCAAGCCTATGCGAACTTCAGTAGCGCCGATGCATCGTCGCCCACCTTGACCTACAACGCGCAGGGTCAGGTCACGAACAGCTGGACATACAACGCCGGCGTGCCGGGCCAAGTCATGGTCGTGAAGCTTATCTATCAGTGGCCGATCGTCAGCGGGCCGTTCGGTTATGTGCTTTCCAACCTCGGCAACGGCACCACCGAGATGATGGGGGTCACTGCGTTTCGGGTGGAGCCCTATTGATCATGCGAGCACGGACGCGCATCTACCGGCTCTATCGGCGCTTTGCCGCATCGAAGCGCGGCGTCGCGGCGATCGAATTTGCGATGATTCTACCGGTTCTCGCAGTTCTGTTCCTGGCCTCGTTTGACGGCGGACGAGCGATCGCCATCTACATGAAAGTGCGAGCGGCGACCTACTCTTTGGCCGCCATCACCAATCAGTACGAAACGATCCAGTTGGCGGACATTCAGACGATCACGGGGGCGACGTCCGTCATTCTCTCTCCCTATTCGAGTGCGTCGACCGTCGTGACGATTTCGCAAATTGCAATCAGCAAAAAGGGCGCCGCCACGGTGGCCTGGAGCTACTCGCTCAATGGCACCGCGCGTACGCAGGGATCTTCGATTACCCTTCCATCGGGCCTTGTTGTTAAAAACAGCTATCTGATATTGGCCGAAGTGAGCTATACGTTCACGCCCATGTTCGGTTATTTCAACGCAGGCGCGATTACATTTTCCGATAATCTCTATGCGACGCCGCGCAGCAGCAGCTGCATCGTGTACGTTCCAGAACAAACCGCCACCGCCTGCACGTAGCGTGCACCCGACAAGCCGACGCCGCGCGCCGAACCCGGGATGCCGTGTTCGGCACTGAGGAAAGTTCAATTGAAAATGAGCGTTCCGGTTTTGACGCAGCGAGGTTCGCTGTCGCTGTTCTGCCAGCGTCCGAGTACAGCAGGAGCCCTTAGTTTGTAATGTGGGCGGTGCTCACGGCCTGCTCGAACATCTCAACCAGCGCGTTGTTGATGTCCGTCGGCGTGCTTGCGGTGTAATAGAAATTGGGCGAGGCGCAGGACTGCAGCGATGCCGGTATATTCGGAATGTTGTCGTTGGCGTAGATATCTTCGCTACCGGCAAAGGTGGTTGCGTTTTGGATGGTTTCGTAAGGGATATAGAGAACCGCGATCGTAATTCCTCGGTTCTTGAGGGTGCTGCAAAGCGAGGTGTCGATCGTCGTCGCCGAATTGTGATTTGGGCTGCACCCTGCGTTTCCCGACCAGTTTCCGTTCCATTGCGTTTGGCAATCCTGCGAGCCATCGGTGATGAGAAATACGTAAGGCAGAGGACTGGATGAGTTCGCTCCGGTTCCGACCGACGAAATTATATTGTTCATGGACGGGAGGGCGTTCTCGAAATGCGTGCCCCCGGAGCCGAGGTCCGAATTGACGCCGGTATCCAACAGGCTCGCGAGATTGGCGGCGGCGTTTTGAATCGTGCCGGAGCCAGTTCCCGTCAGATTGGTCGTCAGCGGGAAGTAGGAGTAAAGATACTGGATAAACGGGTAGAGCCCGACCTGGAATTGATTGGTGACGATCTCGCTCGCCGCTGCGGTCGACAGCAATTGGTTCACGGCATAACCGACGGCATCGGCGCGCAATTGGATGCAAGACGTGGTTCCTGCCGTATTACAGGAGGAGACCTGCGAATTACTCCAATTTATACCGCTCGGAGTGATATTCGAGCAATTTGTTGACGAGGTGCATGTCGCTGGGGTTGTCCCTAAACGCGAGATGATAAATCCCTGGCAATAGCCGCCCGGGCTTGGATTGTACTCACTGGTATACTTAGAGGGGGGTACGCCGGATTCTTGTTCCGACTGGTTGCAAGCGCCCTGCGCGGTAAAATGGCAGGCGAACGTGCATCCCTTTGGATAGAGGCTGTAATTGTCGGGATTGACGGCTTGCAACCTGCTTTGCTCGGCGGTCGTCGAGGGAAAGCTCATGGATCCGGACACGTCCAGCATCAGGTAGAAATTGATATAGGTCGGCAGCGTATAGCTCGCCGTCGACTTGCCGGAGATTGCAACATTGCTTTGCCCTATGATTCCCATGAAATAGGTAGGAACCTGCGCCGTGAAGGCGACATTGGCGGTGACCGTCATGCCGCTTAGCGCAACGGTCGCCGACGAAGACAGGCTCGTGTAGCCGGTGTTTTCCGGCGCCGTCGTCAGGTTGGCATTGAAAAAGTTGGTGGCGAAGGTCGATCCTCCGGAAACGGTGCCACTGCCTGACATCTTCTTGGCAGTGGAGATAACGGACGAGTTGACGGAAACGGTCGCGAGGCTCGCCGCGTCGGCAGCCGCCTGCAGCTTGGTCTTGACCATTGCCGCGGTCGAGTAATCGATGACGCAGCCCACGGCGGCGACCATCGGCAGCGCCGCAAGCGCGGATATGACGGCGACGTTGCCGCGCCGATTGCGTCCGAAATTGCGGACCAGGGCCCGCATTCGCGCCAGTCGGGCGCCCCGGGCCAGCTTGTTCAGCACTACCTTGACCATCGCGCACCTTTAGCTAATAGCGCGCTTCTAGGCCGAATTTGCTAGGAAATCGTTACGCAATACAAAGGCTTGCGGTTAAAAGCCGGCGCCAAACGCACCAATCGCTGGACCAGGAACTTGCCGCCATGGCGCAGGCCTTCGGCGCCGATGCCGTCGGGTTAACCGTGTCCGGTTCAAGCTTCGGTGTAAGCCAGCCAAGCTACGAATGGCGGGTTCGACCGACCCCGCGCTCGAGCGGCAGGTCACGCTATGGCTCCGTCCGACCACCACCGGAACCATGGCTAAGAAAGCCAGTATGCTCTCAACCGAGCAGAGCTCCCTCTAGCGACTTCACAGATAAGCATTGACCCGTCTCGCGGCGGTCTATCTTCTCTCGGATAGTCGCAAGATTGAACCGCGACAGCGCCAAAGGTGTGTCGAAGTCATAGTTGAAGCATATGCTTAATGGGCTGGTCTGACGATTACCATGTTTACGTGAAATACACCGAACAAGCGGCAATTCGATCTAAAGTTATTGCGCGGACGTCAGAGCCTGACGGGACCGTCCGAATAGGACCGTACAACACGATTTACGATCGCTTTAGGCGCCGCACACATGGTCGACCGTATCTTCGAGAATCCAACGTCCGGCCTTCAGGCCCCGCCAGACGCGGTAACGGCAATCGCCGCTACGTTTGACCGGCAAAATTGTCCGCCAGACCGGCTATCGGGCTTCGCTGCACGCCGCAGACCGGCTGCCGCTAACGCCCACGTCATGCGCATAGCTTATTTCATCAATCAGTATCCCGCAGTGAGCCACACTTTTATTCGGCGGGAAATTCACGCCATGGAAGCGCTTGGGATATCTGTCGCTCGGTTTGCTCTGCGGTCGGGCGCCAAACTCGTGGACGATCAAGACAAGGCCGAAGCACGGCAAACCCGTTTTATTCTCAAGGCCGGCGCCGGCGAATTATTTCGCTGCTGCGCGATCGCGCTGTTAAAACAACCGCTCACAGTTATCTCAATCATTCGCCAGGCGTTCCAAATGGGTTGGCGCTCCGACCGGGGGATAATGCGGCATCTGGCCTATGTGGCCGAAGCCGCTGTACTCGCCGATTGGTGTCGAAGCGACGGCATACAGCATCTCCATGCGCATTTCGGCTCAAACTCCGCCGCCGTTGCCATGTTCGCGTCGCAGCTATCGAGAATTCCCTACAGCTTTACCGCGCATGGCCCTGAAGAATTTGAAAAGGGCCCTTTGCTTTCGCTGAATACGAAGCTCCAGCACGCCGCATTTGCCACCTGTGTAAGCGACTTCGGACGAAGTCAGCTGATGCACCTGGCAGAGCCGGATCAGTGGGAAAAAATCGCGATCGTGCACTGCGGCGTCGATAGCGCATTTCTTACGGCTGCGGTGCAGGAGCCGCCTTCCGTTGCACGCTTTGTTTGTGTAGGCCGATTGAACGAAGAAAAGGCTCAACTTGTCCTAATCGCTGCGGCACGCAGGCTGCGAGAAGCCGGAGCGCGCTGCGAGATCGTGCTTGCCGGAGATGGACCGATGCGGGCGAGCATCGAAGCGGCCATCAGCCGAGCCGGCCTGCAAGGGACCATCACCATCACGGGCTGGGTTTCAGGCGAGCGCGTGAAGACGGAGATTGAGGCCGCCCGCGCTCTGGTGCTCCCGAGCCTTTCCGAGAATTTGCCGGTCGTGATCATGGAGGCAATGGCACTAAGCCGACCGGTCATATCCACCTACGTGGCCGGAATTCCGGAACTCGTCCAGCCTGGGAAGACCGGCTGGCTGGTACCGGCGGGCGACGAGGTCGCGCTCGCCCGGGCGATGCAAGAGGCGCTGGTCGCACCGGTAGCGCAGCTCGCAGCTATGGGCGCCGCCGGACGGCGTCATATTCTCGACCAGCATGATGTCCTCAAGGAAGCCACGAAGCTCAAAAGCCTGATGGAGCGTTGTTGTGTCGATAACTGACGCGATCAGACCATCGGACGTTCGGCGGCCGAATTTGCCCGACTTGTTCGGCATTACATATCTGATCAACCTTCCGGAGCGCCTAGACAGGTTGAAATCGGCCAAAAGGCAAGTGGCGCGCGTCGGCTGGGACATCGGACACGCCGGCGTTCACGTCTTTCCGGCACGGCGATACGGTGAGCCCGCAGGATTCCCTAGTCCCGCCATTCGCGGTTGCTTCCATTCTCACCTGGAATGTTTACGCAACGCCAATACGGATGGTCGACGAAGCGTCTTGATTCTGGAGGATGATATCGCCTTAAGCACTTCATTGCCTCGGCTAACTGCGTCGATAAAATCGTGGCTCGCGTCCGGGGAGTGGGACATTGTCTATTTCGGACATTATGGAACCGGTAATATTGCCTCGGCTCATCGCAACACCACCCCGAGCGAGCTCAGCTTCAAAGTATGGACGGATGAAGTATTAGCCACGCAGTTCTACGGCGTCAGCGGGCGGATTTTGCCCAGACTTATCGCGCACCTCGACAAGCTCTCAAACGGCCGCAAGGGAGACCAAGAGGCCGGACCAATGCCGATAGACGGTGCGTACAATATTTTTCGTCGCAACAACCGCGACGTGCGATGCCTAATCGCGTGTCCGAAATTAGGATGGCAGATGCCGTTTCGGAGCGACATCAACCCTCACACACTGGATAGACTGGCTTTTCTTCGTCCGGTAAATGGCTTCCTGCGCAAATTTAAACAGATGGGCAGTATTTGGCGTTCCTGAACGCTACGGCTTCCGGTCGGGTCGGGCTTGCGCCGATCTTGGACGGCGGTCGGATTTGCATGAAGCGATGACCTCTTGGAGAAAGGTTCGATACATTTCACTAATTCTTGTCCAGGAAAATGCCGCTGCCCCGGCAATACGTTTCGCTTGCTTGCCAGGAGCGACAGCACGGGCAAGTTCAATATGCCGCGCTACCGCCGCTATATCCTCGGTGTCGAGCAAATACTCTTCATCGCCTAATATCCATCGCAACCGGGGAGACTCGTGACCGACCACGGGAAGCCCGCAAGCCATCGCCTCGACAAAAACGTTGCCAAAAGCTTCTTCTTTGCAAAGATGCAGGAAGATGTCCGCGGATCGATAGAGCTGGGGCATCCGCTCCGGCGCGACCGACAGCTGCGTGAACCTGCCCGGCAACAAACGTGCGGCTTTGGCATTGATGGCTTGCCGCAGAGGACCGTCGCCGGCCACCACCAGATGTGCATCGGGGATCCGGCTCACCGCTTCGATACCGGCATCGACGCGTTTGCTGGAGATGAGCGCGCTGACCATCAAAACGATCAGTCGGTTGGCGGGAAGAGCAAACTCTTGCCGCTCAACCGCACCTGGATGAAATCTCTTGATATCGACGCCATTTGGAATAACACGGCAACGCCAACGAGTCCTATTTCGTTCGTAGAAATCGGGATTCGTGCACACCAGGCCTTCACAGCCGAACAATCGATATTCGGAATCATTGGCGTATGCCGGCCAATCGCCGTTCTGCGTGACGAATACGTGAGGTGGTCTGGAGGCGCCCAAGGCCGGCCGCCGCAATATCCAATTGGTAAATGGATAGCTGCAGGTGAGCGTTACGTCATAATCCGCAGGCCGGTAACGGCACAGAAGACCTGGGATGAAGGTCAACTCTTCGTAAGCGTATTCGTTTCGCAGCACAGGTAACGATGGAAAGGACTCGAAGTGCATGCGCGTGAGACACGGCGCGCGTAAATATCGGTAGGGTGCCAGCGTGCGGTGGGACCCTGAGCCGATAAGAGTTACCGCATCGCCGGCTTTGGCCAGTTCTTCCGCGATTGAAATGAACGCTATCTCGGCGCCGCGGTCGAATTGATGAAGTCCCGGCAAAGCGAAAAGGATTCTCATGCGGTGCAGGCCGAGTTTGATCCACAAGTACGTTGCGGCGCAACCATATAGCAGAGATATCGACGCATGGGCGAACGCCTGATAACCCAATGCCGCGTGTCTAGCCAGACAATGGCGGGGCGACCATTCATCCGGATTGCATCCGTTATAATCGCAAAACGCTCGGCGCCGCCAGCGCGTGCACAAACCTATGCCTTTGCTAAGTCAGTCCACAGGCCTAAACGATTCTGGTAACCCGGCGTTTGACAAAGGCGTCGAATGATCCCTTTACTCCGGCTGCGCATCAAGAATCTCGTAATGGGTTTCGCAATCGCCTCCGTCGGGCTGCATGTCCGCCGTGCGCCGAATTCGGCATTATAGGGGACTATCGGAGGTCACAATGCCATCTGATCACGATCCACGGCTCGCTATTTGCATAGCCGAGGACAGGAAATCATCTGAGCCTGCTCTGCAGCTCTTATTGATGAGCCTTTGTCGTTACAGCAATGATATTGCGATAACGGTATTTTATCCTGAAGCCAATCGATATTTTTTGGATTGGGCGCATAAACTCGACTCAGAAAGAATAGCGGTTCGCACAGGACCCCTGCTCGGCGCGTCTAGCTGGAACGTTAAACCCACGGCCTTATTGAAATTGTTGAATGAAGATAATCGAGAAGTCGTCTGGATTGACTCCGATGTCATCGCAACAAAAAATATTGTGCCCGCATTTATTGGCCTAAACAATGACGTCCTTCTCGTTGCAGAAGAAGCCCTATGGGGAACTCCTGACGATACGGATGCGTTACGGGCTCGCCTATGGGGATTTCCGATCAAGCGCAGTTTTTCTTTTTGCCTTAACACGGCAGTGATGCGCGTCACGCAAGACCATATTCCCTTGCTGGAGCGATGGGATACACTTCTCAAATCTGCGGAGTACAAGCGCGCGCAGGCTCAACCGTGGAATAGACGCCCGCCTCATATGCACGGCGATCAGGACGTCTTGACCGCGTTGCTCTGCTGCGAAGAGTTCGCCGACATTCCCGTAAAAATTTTGCTCAGAGGAAGCGACATTATTCAATATTTCGGCCTGTATGGATTCACGCTGGCCGAACGGGTCAATTGTATCGTGCGGGGAATGCCGCTGTTCATTCACTCGCAAGGCCTAAAGCCATGGCTTACATCTAGCGCGGCGAAACCGGATGGTTTGAGACGTATTGTCGAAGCTGCTTATTTGGATGTATCGCCATATACACTCGCTGCAAGTGCATTGGCCCCCAGTCACACCAAATCCTGGACACAACCTCATTCTGCGCTTAGCTCAGCGCTCCGCAACTTAGGATTCGGATATGCGCCCTTAGTCGGGTTGCCAATCGCCGCTGCTTGTGATCTTGCCAGAATCGTCAGCGCCACCGTACGACGTGTTCGGCATCGCCGCCATCGAGGACAAAAGCCTCCCGGCAACGGTGGTCATGATTCTCATGCCGATCCATGAGGCGGAGTTCCAGGGCTTCCGCTACGGGTTCAGACCGGACATGGCCAGCATGATACGCTCGGCGCTGCTTCGGCAACAGCATCAAGGAATCGGCTTTGTCGTAGCTACCGAGCCGTCCCAAATATTGCCCAGATGTCTATCGGAAATGCATCAAAGGAAGTTCCAAATCCCAAAGCCCAGCGCAGCCACTCCCATAACGCGATCAGGGCGAATGTTGCAAACGTTGCCAGCGCATCCTGTCGGCCAAATGAGAAGCGCTCTCGAGTCTGTCCGATAAGGATGGGGACATATCGGCAGAAATCGCTAACGGCTATCGTCATGACTCCGCCCGGCACACCATAGCGTGCCACGCTCAATGTCAGACCGATCAGAAGGAATCCGCATTTTCCGCCATTGGCGAAAACGCTATAGTTTGGCCTGCCGATTCCCAAAAGAGTTGAACTCGTTGAGGTTCGACATGATCGAGAACCAAGCGCCGATGATCAGGACGGGCAGCATCCAGCCGGCGGCGTGATAGCGTTGATCGTACAGGATGCCGATCGCCAGATCCGCCGTCGCTGCGAAAAGCGAGAATCCGAAGCCCGCGACGAGCAGGAATTTCATGCGAATAGGCGCCAACTGCGCCCGCAGTTCGTGGCGTGGCATATGCGAATGTGACGCAACGAATGGAAAGATGACGCTGCTGCCCAAATGTTGAACTACCGAGCTCAATAGCTCGGAGAGCGCTCGTGCTATGCCATAGACGCCCAAAAGCCCAAGCGGAATGGTCTTTGCCAAGTACAGGCGATCGAAGTTGGTCGACAGAAAGTAGATGATCGACGAGGCAAAGATCCATTTTCCAAACGATAGGATTTGTGCCGCGTAATGCCTGGAAATATGAAACGTTTGCCGAACATCCTTCAGTAAGAAATGAGTGCCAATCGCATACGCCGTTACCCAGACAATAGGACCCAAGACCAGGGCCCAAATCGTCGGACTGAAATAAGCCAAAATAACCTGCGCTACTGAAGCGATGAGTGCGACGACAAAATCAAATACGGTGATTGTGCTGAATTTCATTCGTTTCTGAAGAAGAAACCGACTGGTCGATGAAAGTCCGCCAACTACAAAAGTGAGGGCTGCGATTGGTATGACCGCAACAAGTATCGGGGAGTGATAAAGTCGGGCGAAAGGCACGGCGGCGGCCGAGAAAACGAGCCAAAGGAGTGCGCCCCGAATTGCTTGCAAGCTCCAGGCGGTATTATAGAAATCCGGATCGTTTGCATCCTTGTTGTAAACGATGTTTTGGCCGATGCCGACATCCGAAATCAATTCGACGCCGGTTCGCAAGCTGTAAACAATCTGCATAATTCCGAACAGCTCCGGAGCCAAAAGCCGCGCCAGGATGATGTTCGTCGCCAGACGAAGCACTTGGCCAAGCCCAAATGCCCCGAGCGTCCAAGCTGCACCTTTAAACAGGAGGTTTCGAGAAATTGTCATTTCGATTCGACGCGGGTCGGGACTCCCGTCATGTTTGATCTCCTGAAAGTCTGGCCGAGAAAAGAAGTTGAGCGATTTCAGCTCATTGTGATTCGGTCGTCGTTTGCGAAGCTACGATGGCACACGTTCTTGGACGGGAATCACCCGGCTCCGCTATCGGCGCAACGAACGGCTCTGGTTCCGGCCGCGATGCCGCCCACGGGCGCGGGCGTGGCGAACCGTTGCCGCACCGATGACCCCGCGAGCTTATAGGGATTCTCTTACCGGTCGTTTATCGCTCTAACTACTTGATTTAATTGGTGGGCGCCGGCGTCAATTACTCATGTAGCGCGACTTGTCGGCACCACCGCGGTCGCTTCCAGCTCGATCTTGCCCGGCGCGTCGAGCAGATCGGCGACAAAAATCATGCTCATGGCCGGGTAATGAGTGCCCATGAGGCGGCGCCAGATGCGGCCAAGCTCGCGCCGGTTGGCCAGATAGGCGGGCTTGTCGATGCAATAGGCGGTCATGCGGCAGATGTGCTCGGGGGCGCCGCCGGCCTCGGCGAGCACAGCGAGGACGTTTTTGAGTGCCTGCTCGAACTGGGGGACAAGTTTGTCGCTTTGGAACCGCTGCGCCGCGTCCCATCCAACCTGACCGGCGACAAACACGATGCGCCCGGCCGTCGTCTCGATGCCGTTGGCGTATCCGATCGGCGGCGCCCATCCGGCCGGAAGCAAAACGCGCATCGACATGGCATGCTCCTTCACGCCGCCGTCCGCACGTACGCCGACAGCGACAGTTCAGTTTCCCGCGAATATGGGTCGCTGCTTGTTCACGAAGGCCAAATAGGCGCGCTCGTAGTCCTTGGTCTGCATGCAGATGGCTTGCGCTTGCGCCTCGGCCTCGATGGCTTCATCGATGCCCATGTTCCATTCCTGGTGGATGCATTTCTTTGTCATGGCATGGGCAAAGGTCGGCCCGTCGGCGAGCGATTTTGCGGTTGTTTGCGCCTCGGCGAGCACGGCCTCGGGCGCGCACAGCTTGTTGTAGAAGCCCCACCGCTCCGCCTCCGATCCATCCATCGACCGACCGGTATACAGGAGTTCGGCGGCACGGCCGGCGCCCACAATTCGCGGCAGCATGTTGCAGGCGCCCATGTCGGCACCGGCCAGTCCGACCCGTACGAACAGGAAGGCCACTTTGCTGCGCGCGGTGCCGTAGCGCAGATCGGACGCCATCGTCAGGATCGCGCCGGCGCCGGCGCACACGCCGTCGACAGCCGCCACGATTGGCTGCGGGCAGGCGCGCATCGCCTTGACAAGATCGCCGGTCATGCGCGTGAAGGCGAGCAAGCCGGCCATGTCATCCTTGCGCTGCATCTCGACCAGCGGGCCGATAATTTCGTGCACGTCCCCGCCCGAGCAAAAGTTTTCGCCGGCACCGGTGATAACCACGGACTTGATGGCGTCCGAATAGACGAGATCGCGGAAGGTATCGCGTAGTTCGGCATAGGAATCCAATGTGAGGGGGTTTTTTCGCTCGGGCCGGTTCAACGTCACGGTCGCGATCTTGCCATCGACTTGCCAAAGAAAATGCTTGGGTTTGAAGTTGGCAAAATCGAGCCGGGACGGGCGGAAACGCTTGGCCGTATCGTTCATGGTACTGTTCCTTCTTCAATGCTGTGAATTGATCGCGCAACGCGCACGTCATCCGGCGAATGTCAGCCCGCCGCTGATGCTCAACACCTGTCCGGTGACATAATCGGACCGCGAGCTGGCGAAAAACAGGAGGGCGTCAGCGATCTCCTGTGGTTTGGCGAAGCGGCGAAACGGGGTGGCCTTGATAAACGCTTCCCGCATTTTTTCCGGGCGCGTGGCCAGCATGGGCGTGTCGGTGGGGCCGGGGCATACGCAGTTGACGTTGATGGCATAGCGCGCCACCTCGCGCGCGAGCGACTTGGTAAAGGCGATAACGCCGCCCTTGGCGGCCGCATAAACCGTCTCGCCGCTGCTGCCGACGCGGCCGGCATCGCTCGCGACATTGACGATCTTGCCTTTGCCGGCCGCGATCATGGGCGGCAGCAGCGCTTGAGTGAGATGCACGGGACCGCCGAGATTGATGGCGATGAGGCGATCGATGTAGTCGGGCGCATTGTCGATGAATGGCTGCATGTCACCCCAGCCCGCCGCGTTGACCAGCAGGTCGACGCGCCCTCGACGCGCGATCACTTCTGCGGCGCAGCGCCGCGCCGATTTCGGATCGGCCAGATCGACCGCGACGGCCTCGACCGCAAGCCCGGCATCGGCGGCCTCCTTGGCCACCTCCGCTGCCTTGGCGTCGTTGACGTCGGCGCAAATGACGCGCGCCCCGCAGCGGGCAAATTCCAGAACCGTGGCTTTGCCGATGCCGGAAGCGCCTCCCGTGATCAGTGCCGTTTTGCCGTCAAGCCTCATGGAACACTCCCTTTCCAATGCCTCATCAATGGCCGGCAAGAAATGCCGCGACGCGTTCGCGCGTCTCGGAGTTGCTCGACAGCCGCCGTGTTTCGGTAAGTTCGCCGAGGTATCCGCGATCGCCAGGCTCTTCGGCCGCGGCAATGCACTTCTTGCTGGCGCGCAAAGCCGACGCCGGCAATGCGGCGATGTGCCCGACGATCTCGGCGGCACGTGCCGGGAGTTCGGCACGGGCAACGGCCCATTGCGCGATGCCCAGCCGAACCGCGTCGGCGCCCTCGACGATCTCGGCGCCGAGAATGAGGCGCGATGCCACCGACCGACCGCACAATCTGGTCAGGCGCTGCGTGCCGCCGGCGCCGGGAATCAGCCCGAGGCGGGCCTCGGGCAAGCCGAGTTTAGCTTCGAGCGCGACGATGCGAAGATCGCAAGCGAGCGCCAATTCCAAGCCGCCGCCCATGGCGGCTCCGCCGATCTCAGCCAATGTCACTTGCGGCAGCTGCTCGAACTCGTTGGTAGAGGCGTTGCAGCCTCGCTACGAAGCGATAGGTGCGATCGGGGCCGTCGGGAGCATCGAAACGCTCACGCACTTGAACCAGATCCGCGCCGGCGCAGAATATCTTCTGATCCGAACGCACATGCAGAATCTTGCAATCCGATTGCACCGCCAGCTCGTCGAGTTTCGCGTCGAACAGCGTGATGAATTCGTCGCTCACGGCATTGACCGGAGGCCGGCTCAGCAAGAGCGTCGCAATACCGTCGCCATGCGTTAACGTGATCATGTTTGCAAGCGCTCCGTGGTCGGCGCGGAGGCGCGCGACTTCATCAACTCGCGGGCGATGACGACCTTCTGCACCTCGGTCGCACCCTCGTAGATGCGCAACGCGCGAATCTCGCGGTAGAGCGCTTCGACCTTGACACCGACGCGTACGCCGTTACCTCCGAAAATCTGCACGGCGCGGTCGATCACGCGTTGCGCCATTTCGGTGGCAAACATTTTTGCGATTGAGGATTCGCGCGTTATGCGCGCGGCACCCTGGTCCTTGGTCCAGGCGGCGCGATAGACCAGCAACGCCGCCGCATCGACGTCGGCCGCGCTGTCGGCAAGCGAGGCTTGCGTCATCTGCAGGTCGGCGAGCGGCCCGCCGAAAAGTTTCCGCGTCGCCGCCCGCTCGATTGCCTCGTGCAGGGCCCGTCGCGCAAGACCGAGGGCCGCCGCCGCGACCGTCGAACGGAAAATGTCGAGTGTCGCCATCGCCACCTTGAAGCCGTCGCCCGGCGATCCCATCCTGTTCGCTACCGGCACGCGGCAGCCTTGGAAGCGCAGCGTGGCCAGCGGATGCGGGGCGATGACCTCGATCCGGTCGGCAACCGAGAGTCCGGGCGCGTCGGCGTCGACGACGAAAACGGACAGCCCCTTAGCGCCGGGCGCTTCTCCGGTTCGCGCGAACACGACGTAGTGGTCGGCAATACCGCCGTTGGAGATCCAGGTCTTGACCCCGTCGAGACGGACGTGACCGGGCCCGTCGGCTTTCGCGGTGGTTGCAAGCGCGCTGACGTCGGAGCCGGCCTCGGGTTCCGTCAGCGCGAAAGCGGCGATATGGCGGCCATCGCGCACCGGTGGTAGATACTTCGCCTTCAGTTCGTCGCTGCCGAACAGCGAGATCGAGCCGGTTCCCAGACCCTGCATGGCGAAAGCAAAGTCCGCCAGGCTGTCATGCCAGGCGAGAATCTCCCGCGCGAGACAAAGCGTGCGCACATCGATCTTGTCCGACGACCCGCCGAAGGCCGCCGGCACGACTGCCTTCAACCATCCGGCGTCGCCGAGCTGGCGAACGAGAACGCGACAAGTGCGATCGATATCCGAGCGATCGATATGAGCGTCTACATTCCGGTCCGCCCACTGCGCGAGCGCCGGCGCGAATTGCCGATGCGCCTCGCCGAAGAACGGCCAAGCGAGATGGGAGAGATCGATCATCGGCGCTCCATGCCGGCGGAGCCCGCCTGTCGGCTGGCAAGTTCGCGCAGCTTGAAACGCTGGATCTTTCCGGTCGCGGTCTTCGGCAGCGTATCGACGAATTCGATCCATCGCGGATATTTCCACGGGCCGACCGTGCTCTTGACGTGCGCCTTGAGGCCCTCATAGAGGGACCTGCCGGCGCCCTCGCCGGGGTTGCCTTTGAGAACCACGAAAGCCATCGGCTTGAGCAGACCTTTAGAATCCTCTGCGGGAACCACGGCCGCTTCGAGCACGTCGGGATGGCTGGCGAGCGCCGCCTCCACCTCGAACGGCGAAACCCAGATGCCGCTGACCTTGAACATGTCGTCGGTGCGGCCGCAGTAGTTGTATACGCCATCCGGCCGCCGAATGTATTTGTCGCCGGTGCGCGTCCACTCGCCCTCGAAAGTGCGACGCGTGCGCTCACGCTGATTCCAATATCCCGCCGCGGTCGAAGGACCGCGCACTAGCAGCTCGCCGATTTCACCGTCTGGGACGTCATCTCCCGAGGCATCGACGAGGCGCATGTCGTAGCCTTCCACCGGCACGCCGGAAGTTCCGTATTCGACCGCATCGGGCAGGTTGGTCAGAAACAGATGTCCTAGCTCGGTCGATCCGACCCCGTTGACGATGTCGATGCCGAAACGCTCACGCCACCGGGAACCGATAGGTGGCGGCAACGGCTCACCCGCCGAAAAGCACAGCCGCAGCCGTTGCGAGGCAAGCCCGGGGGTGCATTCGGAATCGGCGAGGATCGCCGCATAGAGCGTTGGAACGGCAAAAAACATGGTCGGCTGGTGTTGCCGCAGAACTTCGAACACGGTCTGCGGCGTTGGCCGGTCCGGATACAGCACCGATGTCGCGCCGACCCCCAGCGAACAAAAGGAGGTGCCGATGCCATAGGCGAAAAACAGTTTTGGGGCGGAAAAAATAACGTCGTCCTCGCGAAAACCGATCCGGTTCAGGCCGGCCAATCGCGCTATGACCATCGGGCTCGAATGCACGTGCATCACGCCCTTCGGCGTCCCGGTGGTGCCGGATGAATAGAGCCAAAATGCAACCTCGTCGGCACAGGTCGGGGTGGCGGCGGCAGCCTCCCGTTCCGCGGCCAGCAGAGCGTCGAATCGCGGCAGCGTTTGAGGACCATCACCGACCACGATGATCTGCCGCAATGTCGGCACGTCTGCAGCAGCACGTTGCACGATGGGAACAAGCGGCGCGGAAACGAAAACCATCTTGGCGCGGGAATCGGCAAACAGATAACGATATTGGTCTTCGGTAAGCAGCGTGTTGAGCAGCACCGGAATGATCCCGGCCCGGATCGCGCCCCAGAATATGATGGGAAACTCGATCGAATCGTGCAGTACGAGGGCAATGCGGTTTTCCCGCTCCACTCCGAATCGTGCCAGCGCCGGACCGACGCGCGTCACGGCGTCGTACAATTGCGCATAGCTGATGGCGCGCGACGCATCCACGAACGCGGCTTTGTTGCCGCGGCCTTCGGCCACGTTGCGGTCGATAAAGTCGACAGCTGCGTTGTAATTGCGTTCGAGTTCCATCGCCCCGGTCGCTCAATGCGTGCCAAAAGCGAGTAAAGACCGCCCTGAGACAGAATTCCTTGATTTAAATCAGAAATCGGCCCTTTAGGCGCAGCATCGGGCCCGCGAAGTTCGAGGCCCTCGCCCCGGCCCAAATGACCGGCGTCTAGTACCCATACCGGGCACTGCAATAATGCATAGCGCCGGGGCTGTGCGGGCTAAAAATTGCCCCGCGCGCTCCCAAATCGATTGATTTTTTGATTTTTGTCATGGCGAAACGGGCCAGTGGTATGTGTGCTGGATGTGAAAAAATGGTCGGGCATGGTCTATGGCGCACGCGCAAGTGGAGTCGCGGAAGAATATTCTACGTCTAAAACTCAACGGCCGATGGCGCGAGGATGCCGTTGCTGAGAACCTGTTGCTGGTCGACTATCTGCGCGATGTTGTCGGCCTTACCGGAACCAAGACCGGCTGCGATGGCGGCGAATGCGGCGCCTGCACGGTGCTGGTCGACGATCAGGCGGTGCCCTCGTGCATCATGCTTGCGGTCCGCTGCCAAGGACGCTCGGTCGAAACGATCGAAGGGCTGGCGTCGCCGGGCCGGCTGCACGCACTCCAGCGCGCTTTCCATGACAAACTCGGAACCCAGTGCGGCTTTTGCACGCCCGGCATGATCATGGCCGCGGCGGCATTGCTGCGACGCAACCCGCAACCCAGCGACAGCGATATCCGCACCGCGTTATCCGGCAATCTGTGCCGCTGCACCGGCTATGTGAAAATCATCGAATCGGTCCAGGCCGCGGCGGAGACGGCGTCATGACGCCGTCCGCTGCCGCCGCGACGGCAGTACCGCGGCGCGGTGTTCCGCTGATCGACGGCGTGGAGAAGGTGACCGGTCGCGCCGCCTATACGGCCGATCTCGACCATGCCGACGCGCTGGTCGGGCGCATCTTTCGCAGTCCGGTAAGCCACGGCGAGATCGTCCGGCTCGACGTTGCGAAAGCCCGTGCGCTCGACGGCGTTTTCGCGGTGCTCACCGGCGAGGACTGTCCGCACAGCTACGGCGTGCTACCGGTCGCCATGAACGAATACCCGCTCGCGCGCGACCGCGTGCGTTACCGCGGCGAACCGGTCGCCGCAGTGGCCGCCATCGATGCCGCGACCGCACAGCGCGCCCTCGACCTTATCGAATTCGAGGCGCGTGAGCTGCCGGCTTATTACAGTTCCGCCGCGGCGCGTGCGGCAGACGCAGTGCTGCTTCATGACAATAAGCCGGGCAATATCGAGCGCGAAGTCCATCATACCTTCGGCGACGTCGCGGCGGGCTTCGCGCAGGCCGATCTTGTGCGCGAGGACCGCATCAGCTGCGCGGAACTCAACCATGCGCAGATCGAGCCGCATGCCGCGCTCGCCGAATATGAGCCGCTCACGCAACGCCTCACGATCCAGAGCGTCACCCAGGTCGCCTACTACCTGCACCTCATGCTCGCGCGCTGCCTCGACATGGACACCTCGCGCATCCGGGTGATCAAGCCGTTCGTGGGCGGCGGCTTCGGGGCGCGCGTCGAGGTGCTCAATTTCGAGATCATAACGGCGCTGCTCGCCCGCGCGGCGGCCGGCAAGGTCATGATGCAGCTCAGCCGCGAGGAGAATTTCCTCACCCACCGCGCGCGTCCGCAGACCGATGTCAGGCTAAAGCTCGGCATGTGCCGCGATGGGCGGATTACCGCTTGCGAGTGCGAAGTGACGCAGCGCGGTGGGGCCTATGCCGGCTATGGGATCGTCACCATTCTTTATGCCGGTGCATTGTTGCAGGGCATCTACGATATTCCGACGATCAAGTACGACGGCTATCGCATCTACGCCAATCTGCCGCCGTGCGGAGCCATGCGCGGTCATGGCGCGGTCGATACACGCCACGCCTTCGAATGCCTGCTCGATCGCATGGCGCGCGAACTTCGGCTCGACCCCTTCGCGGTGCGCCGGGCAAACCTTCTGCACGCACCCACCCGCACCATGAACGATCTGATGGTGAACAGCTACGGGCTGCCGGAATGTCTCGATACGGTCGAGCAGGCGAGCGGTTGGCGCGAGCGCCTCGGCAAGCTGCCGCCGGGTAAGGGTCTGGGAATGGCCTGCTCGCATTACGTCAGCGGCGCCGCCAAACCGATCCATTGGACCGGCGAGCCGCACGCGGCGATCAATCTGAAGCTCGATTTCGACGGCAGCATCACCGCTTTCACCGGCGCCGCCGATATCGGCCAAGGCTCCTCGACCATGGTGGCGATCGCGGTCGCCGAAACGCTCGACATCACGATCGAGCGCGTGCGCGTGGTGGCTGGCGACAGCGCGATTACGCCGAAGGACAACGGCGCCTATTCCTCGCGCATCACGTTCATGGTGGGAAACGCGGCGATCGACGCGGCGAAAAACCTGAGAAAGATCTTGATCGAGGCGGCCGCCCGAAAGCTGGAAGCAAGACCAGAGGATATCGAATGCAGCGGCGAGCAATTCCACGTCGGCGGCGGCGGGCAAGCGGTCCTGCCGTTCGCCGATGTCGTGCAAGCCGCCCTGGTCGATGTCGGCGCGGTCACCGTGAAAGGAACCTTCACCTGTCCGCCGGAAGCCCAAGGCGGCCGGCACCGGGGCGGCGCGGTTGGCTCGACCATGGGGTTCAGCTATGCGGCCCAGGTGGTTGAGGTCAGCGTCGACGAGGCGACGGGTGCTATTGCCGTCGACAAAGTGTGGACCGCGCTGGATTGCGGCCGCGCCATTAATCCGCTCGCCGTCGAAGGACAAATCCAGGGCTCGGTCTGGATGGGCATGGGCCAGGCGCTGAGCGAGGAGACGCACTATCTCGATGGCCTGCCGGCGCATGCGAGCCTGCTCGAATACCGCGTTCCCACCATCGTCGAATCGCCGCCTATCGAGGTCCATATCGTGGAGAGCCACGATCCGCACGGCCCGTTCGGTGCCAAGGAGGCGAGCGAAGGCGCGCTCGCCAGCTTTGCCCCGGCGCTTGTCAACGCGGTCGCCAACGCCATCGGCATCGACCTCGACGAAATACCGCTGACGCCCGATCGCGTCATGGCTGCGCTTGTCGAGCGCCGCCGACGCGCCCGGCTTGGCGCATTGCGGAGGGTCGCCTCATGACGTTGCCGTGGCCTGATTTCCGCCTTGCTCAGCCGCGCGACGTTCAAGCGGCGGTCGCTTTGCGCGGCGCGCAGCCAGCGAGCCGCTTCCTCGCCGGCGGCACCGATCTCATCGTCAACCTGCGTCGCGGCCTCGACAATCCGGAATTGCTGATCGACCTGTCCGCCATCGACGAACTACGCGAGCTCGCGGTGACGGAGCAAGGGGCGCGCATCGGCGCGGGCATAATCCTTGCCGCGCTTGCCGCCACGCCGGCGATCCGCGAGCGCTACCGTGCGGTGGCAGAGGCGGCGGCGGCGATTGCCGGGCCGGGCACGCGCGCGCTCGCGACTGTGGGCGGCAATCTCTGCCTCGATACGCGCTGCATCTATTTTAACCAAAGCGAATGGTGGCGGCGGTCGAACGGCTTTTGCCTCAAGCATCGCGGCGATATTTGCCACGTGGCACCGCAAGGCCAGCATTGTCACGCCGCCTTCAGCGGTGATCTGGCGCCGGCGCTGATGATTTTCGGCGCCGAGGTCGAGATTGCCAGCAACGCGGGACGGCGCAGGATTGCGCTCGCCG
Organism: uncultured Alphaproteobacteria bacterium; assembly: GCA_963823225.1. GTDB lineage: Bacteria > Pseudomonadota > Alphaproteobacteria > Rhizobiales > Xanthobacteraceae > BOG-931. The sequence continues at coordinate 2,667,662 of CAWGKM010000003.1, forward strand.
ATCTCTATGCAGAGGATGGCCGCGCGCATCTTAAGCTCGGTGCCGAGGAAATCGTCGTGGCCGTAGACCTACCGCCGAACCCTCCGCCGTCGCGCTATGCCAAGGCGCGGGCGCGCGGCGCCATCGATTTCCCGCTGGTGGGCGTTGCCGTCGCGCTTGCCGCCGAGAACGCACAGGTCGCGACGCTGCGCGTCGGACTTACCGGCACCAACTCGCGACCGTTCCTGCTCGAAGGCACCGACGCCTTCATCGGCCGCGCGCTCGACGAGGCGGCATTGCAGCGCCTCGAACGACTCGTGCAACAGCAGGTCCAGCCGATGCGCACCACGATCGCTTCCGCGCACTATCGCCGGCTGGCGGCGGCCGGGCTTGCGCGCCGGCTGGCCGCCGATCTGTTTACGCATTCGGGCGCTGCGTCCTGAGCCGCGATTGCCGCAGCCCGGTAGTAACGTGTCGCCGTAAGGCGCCGTATTCGGCAGATCGCCTTGTTCAAATCGCCGAGGTCGCCTGAGTTTCACACCGCAGCGACCGCTCGGCGATTTTCAACAACGAGCTGCACATCCCGGGCAAAGCCTGGCTAGCGGATAGAGCGCGGCTTACCGGCCGAGCTTGGACCCGTCGATATACTTGTTTGTCCAGTACACGCCCTCGGGAGCGCTCTTTACATTCTGGATCAATCCGGTCTGCTGCGCGAGCCTCGACGGCGCTGTCCCAACCCTTCTGGGACTGCATGCCGTCCTTGGCGAACGGGATGAACTGCAAACTCTGCTGCAAAACGGTCTTGCTGAGGTTCGGGAAATGCTTCTGCTCGATCGCCAGCGTCTGGTCCGGGTGGTTGCGCATGAAATTCAAGGCCTGCGCGATCGCCGTCGCGACGCCCCTGGTGATCTGCGGATGCTCTTGGGCGTAGGCGGAGGTGGTCGTCAGAATATCGTAAGCGACGTTGTTGAACTGCGGGACGTCCTTACGGTCGACGAAAACCTTGGCGTGCCCCTGCTCCATAAGCTCCATGGAAATCGGCGGCAACTCGAGCGTGACATCGACGATGCCCCTCTGAATGGCGATGGCGATGGCGGCCTGCAACTCGATCTGGACGAGCCGGTAGCCCTCCAGCTTGGGAAGCCCGGCCCAGCCTCGCAACAGCCCGAAAAACGCTTGTTCGGTGGTGCCGACTTCGGCGAAGATGGAGCCGTTCAGGTCGGCCATCTTCTGCTCGAAGGTGGCATCGGCCGCTAGCGGATGCTCGGCAAGCCATTTGGTCGAGACGATCAGTTGCAACGTGACGCCGTCGTCGAGCGCATCGACAGCCATGATCGGGACACCGTGCGAGCGTGCAAGCATCAGCGGAGCGGCGGCCTCGCAGGAAAACTGCAGGCTGCCGCCCACCATGGCTGCGTTGGCGGCCGAACTGCCCTGGACCAGCTCTTCCTTAACGTCGATCCCGTTCTGCGTGAAGTAACCCTCGGCGAGCGCCACGTCCACGACCGTGAACGGGATGGTGTCGATCGCCTTGCCGATCGTCACGCTCGGCAACGTCTGGGCCGATACGGGCTTCGCCCCCGAACTGAAGCCCGCCAGCGCGAGGCTCAAGGCCATAAACGACACACCGGCACCCGCCATCCAGCGCAAACGACGACCGCTTGCGTCCTGGTTCTCATCTTTACCGTTCATTTCTTCTTCCTCCCGCTGTAGTCCCTAAGTTAGTCAACTTGGCGAACGGCGAGCCGCATGTCTTTCCCGGTACGGCCGCCGCACCCCCTACGCAGACAGCAGCATTAGCGTTGCCACCGCAGCAGCCTGCGCTCGAGAAGCTGCACGAGTCCGTTCCCCAGAAGCGTCAGCACGATCAGAATGAACACTCCGGAAAACAGCCCCGCGGAGTCGAACAGGCTGGTGGCTTGGCGGATATAGAATCCGATCCCGGCGTCCGCTCCGATGAACTCGCCGACGATAACCCCAACGATCGCCAGCGGTACGCTGCTCTTCAGGCCGGCGACGATGTAGGTGCTGAGGAACGGAAGCAATACCTTGCGCACAATCGTGCCGCGACGCGCCCCCATGACGCGCAGCACGTCGATCAGTGGCCTCGGCGCCACGAGAATCCCGCCGAGCGTGTTGTAAAACATGAGGAGTGCAACCATCATCGCCGCGATTGCCACCTTGGACGCGGGACCAAGGCCCATCGCGATGAGAAACAGCGGCGCGAGCGCCACCTTCGGGATGGCGTTCACGGCGGAGAGTACCGGCTCGAAGATGCCACGCACCATTCGGTTGAACCCGAGGAGCAGCCCGAGCGCAATGCCGACCACGGCGCCGAGCGCGTAGCCCATGACCCATTCTTCGGAAGTCGTCGCGATGTCCTGCCAGATGGTGGGACGCTGCAGGTCGTGCGCGAGCCGGGCCGCGACGTTCACCGGACTGCTGATTACGAAATCGGGCACCCAGCGGTCGTCGGCAAACTGCCACAGCGCGAGTATCGCAACGACCAGCACAATGCGGCCGACTATCAGGACCGTCCGCTCCGGCGCGCCGCGGCTCGGACGCGCCGCCCCACTGGGCACAGTCTGCTCCTGCACTGCCTCCCCGTGAAAAACCTCCCCCGCCGGCTTAGCCACGACTTTCATCCGCCTCGATGACTTCGGACCGCATCAGCTCCCAGAACTGACGATGGATCGCCGCATACTCCGGCGTCTCGCTGAGGCTGAAGGCGTCGCGCGGCCTTGCCATCCTTACCGGCAGCACAGCCTTCACCGTTCCCGGCCGCTTGGTCATGATGACCACGCGGTCTCCCAAAGTGATCGCCTCCGTGAGATCGTGGGTCACATAGATGATCGTCTTCTGCCGCTCCTGCCACAGCCGCAGCAGAAGGTTCTGCAGCACCATCTTGGTGATGGCGTCGAGTGGGCCGAACGGCTCGTCCATCAGGATCACGTCTGGATCGTAGACCAGCGTTCGCGCGATGGACACGCGCTTTTGCATTCCACCGGAAAGCTGGTGGGGGTAGTGATGCTCGAAGCCGTCGAGACCGACCTGTGCGATCCATTCAAGGGCTAGAGACCGGCGTTCCGCGAACGTCTTGCCCACGTTGCGGATGTCGAGCGGAAGCAGGATGTTTTCCAGAACCGTGCACCAAGGCAGCAGGTTGCTGTCCTGCGTGATGTAGCCGATATCCGTGTTGACCAACGTCACGGCACGACCGCGAAATTCCACCCGGCCGGCGTCGACCGGCGAGAGGCCCGCGGCCAAGTTGAGCAGCGTGCTCTTGCCACAACCGCTAGGCCCGACGATGCACGTCAGCTCGTTCTCCTCCATCTGCAGTGTCAGTTTGTCGAGCACCGTCAGCAGATCCCTTCCCTTGGTGAAGATCTTCTTCACGCCATAGAATCCAACCGCGACGCCCCGGGTCTCGCTCACACGTTCCGCTCCTGAGCTATTGCCGAATCTGGGTGACGATCAGGGTCAGGCAGCGACTTGAGGCGGGTGCCTGACGGCTTCGATACCGTCGACAAATTTTACACCCGGGATGAGCTTGGGCAAATGATTATCGAGGCGAAATCCTGGCGAGCGCGGTCGGCCTCGTCGGTTCGGTCGCCTTCGCGACGTTCGTGGCCGACGTGATGCGGCGGCTGTTTTGGCCGATGATACAGTAAGGCGCCGCGCCGGTGGTCCAGTGGGCCAATTTGATAAAAGTCAAAGAGCGATGTGAATCGAGGAGCTAGTTTGTAAAATAGTCATCGCCGCCGGGGCGCCAAACATGACCTTTTCCAACCGCATCTGCCAGACCTTGCACGACGAGCACGCCGCCGCAGTGGCGCTGCTGGAACGCATCGCGCACTTGTTGGGGCGCTATCCTCGCGGCAAGCCACCCGACGCGAACGACAGTGCCGTCGCACAATTGCTCAGGGAGATTGCGCCGGCGATAGAGGCCGACATCGAGCGACATTTTGCGTTCGAGGAGGACGAGCTTTTCCCCTTCCTCGATGCGTTCGGCTCCAGCGCCATCGGCGCCCACCTCACCGAGGAACACAAGGCGATACGTCCGCTCGGAGTGCGCCTCGTCGCGCTTTCACGCACCGCAGCCGCCGGCTTCGACCAGGCGAGTTGGGACGAGTTCCGCAAAATCGGGCAGGAACTCTGCGACCGCCTGGTACCCCACGCGCAGAAGGAGGATATGGCCTTGCTGCCGTTGCTCGAAGATACGATGGATGCCGAAACGGAGGCCAGGCTTTATGATAAATATGTTGGCAACGAATGAGGTCCGGTATGGCGGCAGCTGACGCGACATTTCCCAACGGCGTTCGTACGCTCAATGATGGCGATCTCGAACGCGTGATCGCAATCGACCAGGCGCATAGCGGTAGCTCAAGGCGCCATTTCTTCACGAAGCGATTTGCCGCGGCCGTGGCGCGACCGGACGAATTCATCCAGATCGGCATCATGCGCGGCGGTTCGCTGCGCGGCTTTGCCATCGCCCGGGTATTCAGCGGCGAGTTCGGTCGCGAACCCAAGGTCGCGATGCTCGATGCCATCGGCGTCGGGATGGAAGTCCAGGAAACGGGCGTCGGCCGTGAGCTCATGGATGGACTGGTCGAGGCGATGCGCAGCGCCGGTGTGGATACGCTGCAATCGCAGGCGGCATGGACCAATCACGGGTTGATGCGCTTCTTCGATGCGTCCGAATTTAAGCTCGCTCCCCGCATGGTGTTGGAGCGGGCCGTTGCAGAGCGGCTGGCCGAGCCAGCCGCGGAAGAATGACGGCAACGGCAGCGCAGCAAGGTGGAAACTAAGGTCATGGCCAGACGTACACGCATCACTATTCCCGAACGCGTCGGCGACGCGGCGGAAATCAATTACGGGGCGCCCGCTACCGCGGATTTCGGGCCGCTGGCGCGCGACCTCATTCCGGTACGTTCGATGGTCGAGGGCGATTTGCGCGCGCTGATCGCCATCGATCGCCGCATCACCGGACGCGATCGTTCGGCCTATTTCGCGCGTAAAGTCGAGGAAGCGCTGCGCGAATCCGACGTGCGCATCTCGCTCGTGGCCGAGCTCGACGACCGGCCGGTCGGCTTCATCATGGCGCGCGTCGATCTCGGCGAATTCGGTCGGGTCGATTCCGCCGCCGTCATGGACACGATCGGCGTAGATCCGGATTATGGCAACCGCGGCGTCGGCCGCGCGCTGGTGACGCAGCTTCTGGTCAACCTCATGACGCTGCGGGTCGACAAGGTCCTCACCGAAGTCGACTGGAGTGGCCACGAGCTGATGGGTTTCCTCGATCGCTGCGGCTTCCGCCCGTCGGCGTATCTGTGCTTCGATCGCAATATTGCAGGGCCCGGCGGTTCGACCAGCCCGCCGCACTGAAGCAGTAAGGCGCGTCAGCCATGCAACTGTTGGTACTTCGCCAGCAGGTCGTCCTTGCTTTCTTCCCAATCCGGATTCTGCACGATGCATTTGGCCGGACAGACCAGCTTGCATTGCGGCTCGTCCTCGGCGCCGACACATTCCGTGCACTTCATCGGGTCGATGACGTACATCGGGTTCCCCGCGGTAATGGCCTTGTTCGGGCACACCGGCTCGCAGGCGTCGCAAGCCGTGCAGGCGTCGGTGATCAATAGGGCCATAACTGGTCTCCTTGCCTCAGGCCGCTCAGGCTGCCTTGGAGACGTTGCCGAGCGCGGCGAGCTTATCGAAACGGTAAGCGCCCCACAACGCCGCCCCGATCGCGCCGGCATAGATCGCATCGGGATGGCTGCGGATGATCGTCTTCATGTCCTTGATATTGGCGACATCTTCCGTAAGCGCGGCGACCAGCCCCTGGTCGAGCGCAAGCCCGCCGGTCATCATGACGACGCCGTCCGTCATGCCGATCGATTTCAACAGCTTCGATAGCCGCGCCGCCATCGACAGGTGAATGCCTTTGAGGATGTTAGGGGCGGTGATGCCGCGCGAGACCATGTTGATCACGTCGGTCTCGGCCAGCACCGCGCAAATCGAGGACACCACCTCGGGATTATCCGCCTTACTCGACAACGCGCCGATCTCGTCTTGGGCGATGCCGAGATAGCGCGCGATGTTCTCCAGGAACTGTCCCGATCCAGAAGCGCACTGGCTCGTCATCTTGTAGCTCAAAACCTTGCCGCGCTCGTCGATGCTGATGGCGCGACCATGCAGCGCGCCGACGTCGAGCGCCGCGCGCGAGGCGGGATCGAGATAGATGGCGCCGCGGCCGTGCGTCGTCATCGAATAGAAATGGCCGGTATGGAACGGGATGCTTTCGCCTTCCCCGGTCGATGCGACATAGTCGACGTCCTTCTCGTCGATTTTACCGTCTTCGAGCAGTTGATCGAAGGCGAGGCGCGACAGTTCCATCGGGTCGCGTTGCCGGATGCGCATGGAAACCCGCGACAGCCAGCTGCTCTCTCCGTTCTCAACCTTGAACAAAGCCGCCTTGATGGTCGAGGTACCGACGTCGATTCCCGCCGCGATCGTCATGTCGTACTCCCATCGGCGTGACCCAAATGCGCCCGCCGCGCGAATTCGGCCGCTCCGAGCGCGCCGGTATAGATCGAGTCCGGGTTGATATTGATGGTGACGTCGCCGTAATTCTCTTTGATTAGCTTGCGCAGCTCGCGCACTGCCGCTTCGTTCTTGGCAACGCCCCCGGTGAAGGTGAATTCGTCGGTCACCCCGCCGGAGCGGGAGATGATCGAGATCGCGCGCAGAATGATGGCGCGGTGCAATCCCGCCAGAATGTCCTCGCGCTTCTCGCCCAGCGACAGGCGATCGCGCAGCTCGGCACCGGCAAAAACGGTGCAGGTCGAGTTGATGCGTGCCGGACGGTCCGATTTCATGGCCATGGGTCCAAGCTCGTGCAGACCGATGTTCATCTCGTCGGCGATGTAGCCGAGATAGCGTCCACAACCCGCCGCGCATCGGTCGTTCATCTGGAAGTTCTCGACGATGCCCTTGGCGTCGACCTGGATGCCCTTGGTGTCCTGGCCGCCGATGTCGAGCACCGTGCGGGTCTTCGGGTACATCATGTGGGCGCCCAGCCCGTGACAGAGGATTTCCGAACGGATGTGCTCCTTGGAGAACGGCAGCGTCACCCGTCCATAGCCGGTACCGACGAGGTAGGTTTCCTCCAAATCGATGTCGAGCGTTGATTCGATCGTCTTCGGCACGTCGCTCGATCCGGTCTTTACCGCACCGTCTGCGGCGACGACGCGGGCGAGCGCGCGGCGGAATTTCTCGCTCAAGCCGCCCGATGGCGGCCGGTTCTCGACGTCGATGATCGACTTGTCATAGACGTTGAGCAGCAGTTCGTAAGGCAGCCGCGCCGCGCGGGCGGCTTCCTCGGCATGGACGTGATAGCGCGAGCCGGCAATATCGCGGAAAAAGTCCGACTTGCGCTTGGCGCCCGGCGCGTAGAGCGCCGGCGCTTCCTCGCGCAGCAGCCTGAACACTTCGCCGATAGCTTTCTTGACCTCGGCTTCGACGTTGGCAAAACGCTCGCCCTTGACCTGCCCGCGGCAAGTTTCCTCGAGATCGTCGAGCTGCTCGCTGAACTGCACGAGGCGGAAGGCGCGATGAAGCGAGTCGAGGAATTCGTCAAGTTCACCGCTGTTGCCGCCTCCGGTATTCAGCGCGCGGCGAAACAGCGTGAAGCGTCCGTCGATGCGCGCCTCTTCGCTCGCCACGCGAGCCGCCGTGGCGTAATTGGAGCGGGAATTGGTGATGCCGCGGCCGATTACGTCGCAGTTCTCATCGAGTAGAACCGCTTTGGTAGTGGTCGAACCGAGATCGATCCCGACAAAGGTCTTCATCAGTGTTTTCCCCGGACCCGTCCTCAGGCGGCCGAAAGCGCGCCCGCGCGCTTCTGCTCGATCATCTGAAAATAGCTTTCCAGCCGGTTCTTGATGTTGGCGGCCGAGAAGTAGCGCGGATCGACCAGATCGGATTCGACGAAGGCCGCCGGCTTGCCGGTGCGCTTCTCGACCTCGCGCATCATCAACAACTGGCCGGCGGAGAAACTGTTGCAGCTCTTGATCGAATTGATCAGCAGGCCGTCGGCATCGTACTCGTTAATATAATTCGACAGCATATCGATGCGCATCGGCAGGCTGCGGTTGGTATAGACGCCGAGGCAATATTCGGCCAGCGTTTCCAACGGCTTGTCGGGATCGTGGCGAAAGCCCAGGTCGTACACGCCGCCGACCTTGCTATAGCTCGAAGCGACGACCACCGCGCCCTCGTCATAGAACATCTTCCAGAACTGGCGGAAGCTCGTGTAGTTCGGCGGCCCCTCGACGACCAGGCGATATTTCTCCTTACCCATGTCGCCGTCGGGCGTAACCGGCCCCTGACCTTTGGCAACGCGATCCTCCACTTCCTCACGGAGGAACTTGTAGTACTCGATGGCGTCATCGGTGCCACGGAAAGCGCCGAAGATCGGGCCGATGTAATAGATGGCGCCGAAGTAGGCATCGATCGGCGACGGCTTGTTCTTCGGGCTCTGCAGCACGCGAACGAGATCGTCCTCCGCCTTCACCGATTTCTTCAGATATTCGCGCAAGCGGTCGATATCGAATTTCACGCCGGAGACGCGCTCAAGCTTGGGAATCACCTCTTCCTTGAGCTGCTTGATCATGTACTCGGTCATATTCTTGGTGATCTTGCCGTCGCCCATGTAGGGCGTGTGCAGCATGATCGTCTCGCACTTGTATTGCTCGCGCAGCAACTCGAACCACTTCATGAACGTGAAGCAGCCGGTATAGGACAGCAGCAGCACGTCGGGATCGGGGAATTTCTTGCCGTTCGGCGCGATGTTGCCTTTCGACATCATGCCGATGTCCGATTTCACATAAGTGCAGACGTCCTCCGAATGGCCGATCTTTTCAGCTTCGAGCACAAAGGCGCCGCTCGTGCGCCGCAGTCCGTTTTGAATGGCGTTGACCTCGGGCAGATTGTTGACCAGGCCGAAGCACATGATCAGCTCGTTGAGGTTGCCGGGCACGAACGTGGCCGCAACCTTCTCGCCGGTCTGCGGCGCGCTGGTGAGCCGATCGTAGTGGCCGGCCATCATTTCCTTCTGTTTCACCATGGAGCCGTCCTTGATGATCTCCTTGGGTCTGGGCGCGCTCTTCGGCGTCACAATGGTCGCGGTCATGCTGCGCTCCATAGCTTGATCGAATCGGAAAACGTTCCGGCCTGTTCGCGGATCGGCTGCATCTGCCCGGAATTTTCCGCGTATTTGAAGGCGATATAGGGAATGCCGGCATCCTTGAGCACGTGTTGCAACATCGGCCGGTCGAGCAGGGCCGGATCGCAGAAGCTCGGGGCGGCGAAGATCACGCCCTCGGCGCCGGATCGCTTCACCGCGCGCACGAGATGCTGGCCCTTCTCCTTCAAGTCCGGCTCGTATTTGGCCGCCGTCGATTCGGACTGATGCAGGAACGCCGTGGCGAGGTTACCCAGCGGATCCCCTTCGATCGAGGTGTCTGCCGTAAGCCAGCGCGTGACCAGGAGCAGGTCGTCGTCGACGACGTAGCAACCCGCCAGCTCGAGCGACTTAATCAGATTAAGCGGCGGCTGTTCGCAGAACGCGCCGGTGACGACGACGCGGCAATTGTCGCGGCGCGGACGCTCCTCGGCGCGGGCGGCCGCGAGATAATCGCGCAGCATCGCCGAATGTTCCTCGACCGGCAGCACCATGCCCGCGCGCAGCACCAAGTAGGCTTCCGCCGCCGGGACCTGCCACGGCCGTTCGGCACGGAAGGCATAGAGCTCGCGTACCAGCCGGCGGTTCTCGTTGTAGAGCGCGATCGAGTTGCGCAACTCGTCGTCGGTGATCGGCTTGCCGCGCAGTTCGCCGAGGTCGCGCCGCAGCTCGGCCAGCTCGTTGATGTAGTAAATGCCGCCGATGTCGTCGCGATAGTTCTGCGGGACGTCGAAATAGCGGACGTAGACGTGCGGAAACATCATCTTCCACATGCCCGACAGATTGCGGATCACGTCGCAGATCGACGGGAACAGCATACCGTCGACGAAATCGAGTCGGCCCGACACGCCGAGCTCCACCGTGGAGCGCGGAATGCGGCAAATATAGCTCTGGTAATAGGCGTCGCCGTGGATGACTTCGAGCTGATCGCCGCCGCCGAGAATGCCGAGCGGCAGCATGTCGGCGGCGTGAATGATCTCGCGCGGCACGTAGATCGGCATATAGCCAATGACCTTGCGGCTGGCTTGCGCCTTCTTCCATTCGCGGGCCGTGGTGAACGACAAATCTTCGAACAGCGCCGTGGCCCGGGCAACAATAGCGGCGGCGGCGGACATTTTCACCGGTGCGTCCATTGCGCCGTCCTCTTGGCGATGAAGGCTTCGAGACCTTCCACCGCGTCATGCGTGTTCATCAACTCGTCGAGATAGAGCCGCTCGACCGAGACTAGCTTGGCCTTCACGCGCGCGACATAGTCGAGGCGCGCGGCTTTGACGGCGTGACGCAGCGAACTGCCGCTCTTGCCCTTGAGGTGTTCATCGAAATAGGCGATCGCCGCGCGCGTCGGATCGGATGCCGCTTCATGCGCAAGCCCCATGGCGACGGCTTGCGCACCCGTAATGCCGCGGCCGGACACCAGCAGGTCGAACGCGCGTTGCGGCCCGATCAGCTCCGGCAACAGGCAGGACGCGGCGGGAGCGAACACGCCGAGCTTCAGCTCCGGCTGAGCCAGCGTCGCATCGGGCGTGACGAACAGGAGATGACCCGCAACGGCGACTTCGAGCCCGCCGCCGAGACATTGTCCGCGAACCGCAACCAGGATGGGAACCGGCGCTTCCACCATGCGTAGGATCAAGCGGTGAATGTCGCGAAGCATCGCGGCACACTGCGCCGGCAGGTGCTCCTCGACGCTGGCGCCGAAACTGAAATGCGGACCTTCCGCATCGAGCACGACGGCACTTACGCCGGGATTTGCCAAATGTTCGGACAACGCCTTGTCCAGCGCCGCAATCATGCCGGCATCGATCAAATTCGCCTTCGGCCGGCTCAATGACAGGCGCAAGAGCCGCCCGTCCGCGTCGAACCAGACCTTGAGCCCTGCGGTCATGACGTTACTTTCGCCCTCGGCATGATGCTTTCGGTCAGTTCGTCGCTCCATGGCGTGTTGGCAGCGAGTGCCCGCCGCAGCCCGATGAAATCGATCTCGCGGCCGGTCTCGCGCGTTCCTTCGTTAAAGGCGCGGAAGCCGGCGCGTGCTTCGGTCATCATATTGAGCGCAAGCCAGGCACGCGAGTTCTCTTTATTGCGGTTCCAGGCGTCGAGCTTGGGCTTGCGCAGTTCCTCGATCGTCTTGGTGGTGCAGTCTGGGAAGGTATAGAGCAGCTTGGTGCACAGCGATTCGATCTTGTCGTCGAGGCCGCCGAGATCGACGGTGCCGCGCTTCATTAGCTCTTGGCCGGCTTTGAGCGCATCGCCGGTCTTCGGTTTGCCGAATACGAAGCGTCCGTACTCGTCGGTGATACGGTTCGTCTCCACCAACGGGTTGGCAATGAACTTGCCGTCGACCTTGAGGGCCGGCACCACATCTGCGATTACGCCCATGTAATAGGCCTCGTGCGCGGAAAACGGCTCGCACAACACGCACGCCACCATCGCACGCTCGGCGCCAATGGCGACGGGAAGGAAGTCGGTCGCGCCGCCGATCGGCGCCGAGCCGTGCTTGGGTCCCGCCTGGCCGAACCGCGCGAGGTCCTGGGCGATGGAAAAGTCGCAGGCCATTCCGATTTCTTGGCCGCCGCCGATGCGCATGCCGTTGACGCGGCAGATCACCGGCCTGTCGCAGGCGAGAATCGTCGAGACCATGTCGTTGAAGAGCCGCATATAGCCGCGATATTCCTGCGGATTGCCGGCGTAATATTCGGCATATTCCTTGGTGTTGCCGCCGGTGCAGAACGCCTTGTCGCCGGAGCCGGTGAACACGACGGCGACGACATCGCGTGCCGCGCTCGCCTCGCGAAAGGCGAGGATCAGGCCCTTCACCATGTCGGTCGTGTAGGAATTGAACTGCGTCGGATTATCGAGCGTGATCCAGACGTTGAAAAGGCCGGCGACCGGCTTGCCGGCGGCGTCCTTGACTGGACGCTTTTCATAAATGACGCCTTTGCTCGCCGCTTTGCGCACATGCTCGGGAACGAGCATGTGTTCCTTCGGCTGACTGCGAGAATTGGCGGCGTCACGGACAGCGTTGACGCTCATGATTTATCTCCTCAATGGGTCGGGACAAGCACCGCCCGGCGTTTGAGCTCGCCGTGATGGACCGCCTCGAAAATTTGGTTGATCTCGTCGAGCGGATGCTTTTCCACAAACGGCGCGACCTTTACGCGGCCGGAAAGAACCATGTCCAATGCCGCCGGATAGAGTTCCGGCGGGCAACCCCAGTTGCCGAGCGCGCGTGCGTGGTAGGCCATGAGGTTCGAAAGACGGACCTCGACCTTGTCCATGGTAAATCCGACTACGCATAAAGTGGCGCCGTGGTTGATCAGGCCGAACGCGGTTTCCTGGCCGGCGCGCGTGCCCGAGCACTCGAAGATGATCCATTCGCTCTGGCGCAGTCCGTTTTGCTTGGCGAACGTTTGGATCGCCGACTTGAGGTCGCGGCCGTTGAGCTGGCGCGCGTCCAGAGTGAGCGCCGCGCCCTGCTGGCCGATCGCCGCGAGCCGATCCGGGTTGACGTCGATGGCGACGACCTTGCCGCCGAACGCATTGGCGATCTGAACCGCGTAGCCGCCGACTCCGCCCACGCCATTGACGACGACCAGATCTCCCTCACGGACGCCGCCCTGCACCACCGCTTGATAGGGGGTCGTCACGGCATCGGCGATCACCGAGACATCGGCAAGCTCAATGCCGACGGCTTTGAGTAGCGCCTCGTCGACCGCACACAAACCGCGCGCCGGGACCACGATGTGCGTCGCGAACCCGCCATGGATATCGTTGCCCGGCATTTTTTGATTGGGGCAAATGGTCGACTTGCCACGGCGACAGGCATCGCAGGTACCGCAGGGAATCACGGCGGGGACGATGACGGCGCGGTTCCTCCACCACAGGGCATCCGATCCAGTATCGACGACGCGGCCGCTGATCTCGTGTCCGAGCGTGAGCGGCAGCTCATGCTTGGTGCGGACGCCGTCGTAGTAGTAACCGAGATCGGTGTGGCAGACGCCGCACCCGGCAATTTCGACAACCACCTCGCCAGGGCCCGGGGAAGGCCGGAACTCAGCGCTGACGAGCGGCGCGCCCGGGCTCGTCATCAACCATCGGACCGCTGCATTCATTGCGTCTCTCCGTCCATCGTCAGCATCTGAAAAACTTGCATAGCGCCGCCGCCGCCGCTTTGACCCAGGACAAATCCAGCCATTCTATCGCTATCGTAATGCCGGCGTGAATGCTTGATATGAATCAAACCAAGCCCAGCAAACATGGGCTTTAATGAGGTCAATCAGCCGGAGACGCCCGCATGCCGGAGGCAGACAGCATTTCCATCGCAATTCTCGGCAGCGGCGGCGCCGGTGCGTTGACCGCCGGCAATTTTCTGCTTGAAGCGGCGTGCGCGGCGGGTTGGCACGGATTGCTGACGCGGACCGTCGGCCCGCAAATCCGCGGTGGGGAAGCCGCAGCCTTGCTGCGTTTGGCGCGTGGCCCGGTCGAATGTCCGCCGGAACATTTCGATCTCCTCATCGGCATCGATTGGCTCAACGCCCATCGCTTCGGCGCCGAAATCGAGACCGCGCCGCATAGCCTGGTGGTCAGCGACCCGCGAGGCGGCGACTTGCCAGCCATGGTCGGCCGGAGCGGTGCGCGCGTGGTCGAAGTTCCGATCAAGGACATGGCGAAAGCCATTCCCGACGGGCGCCCAAACATGGTCGCGCTCGGCATTGCCGCCGGCCTGCTCGGGCTCGCGGAGGACGTTTTCACGCCGGTGATCGAGAAACGGCTGGCCGACAAAGGTGCGGCCGCAGTCGAGGCGAGCCGCGCCGGGCTGAAAGCGGGCATGGCCGCTGCCGCGGACCTCGATCTCGGCCTGCGGCTGGCGCGGGCTGAGCCAGTCGGCAGCGCCAAGCGGTGGCTCGTGTCCGGCAACGAGACGACCGGGCTCGGAGCAATCCGCGGCGGCATACGCTTTGCCGCCGCCTACCCGATCACGCCGGCGTCGGAAATCCTTGAATGGCTCGCACCCAATCTCCCGAAAGTGGGCGGAGTGCTGTTTCAGGCCGAGGACGAACTGGCCGCCGTTAACATGATCATCGGCGCGTCCTATGGCGGAACGCCCGCCCTGACCGCAACTTCCGGCCCAGGCCTGTCGTTGATGATGGAAGCGTTGGGGCTTGCCACCGCCAGCGAAATCCCGATCGTCGTGGTCGACGTAATGCGTGCCGGCCCATCGACAGGCATTCCGACCAAATCCGAGCAAGCCGACCTCAACATCGCCGTCTATGGAATCCACGGCGACGCCCCGCATCTCGTGCTGGCGCCGCAGTCAATCGGCGATTGCCTGTTCACGACCCAATGGGGCGTTCACCTGGCGGAAATGCTGCAGGTACCGACTATCGTGCTCTCGGATCAATTTACCGGCCAAGCCGTTGCAGCCATCGACCGCCCGGCTGATGTCGCTTTCATCGGGCAGCGCACCAAGGCGGCGAATTTTTCCGGCACTTACAAGCGCTACGCCATGACAGCGGGCAATATCTCTCCGATGGCCATTCCCGGCATGCGCGGCGGCCAATATACCGCGGACGGCCTCACCCACAACGAAGGCGGAACCCCGACCAGTAGCGAAAGCGACCACCGCGCGCAGCTCGATAAGCGCTGCGCCAAGCTCGAGCAGTTCGCCTATGGCGATCACTGGGCCGCCATCGAAGGCGATGGCGAGCTTGCCGTCGTCACCTGGGGTTCGCTAACCGGGGTAGCGCGCGAGGCGATCCAACGCGTCTCCAGATCCGGCATCGATATCCGCTTGCTTGCGCCCCGTCTGTTGTTGCCGGCGCAACCTGAGCGATTTGCCGAAGCCCTCGCCGGAGTCAAACGCCTCCTCGTCGTCGAGCAATCGCATGGCGCGCAATTTCACCGGTACCTGCGCGCCCATTACGACTTGCCGGGCGAGGTCCGCGTGCTCAACCGCCCGGGCCCGCTGCCGATCAAGCCGAGTGAAATCGAGCAAGCCATCATGCGATGGAGGATCTTGATGTCAGCGATCGAACTCCGTCCGACCTGCAAGCCTGCCGACTACAAATCCGCGGTCGATCCGATCTGGTGTCCGGGCTGCGGCGATTATCACGTGCTGATGTCGTTTACGCGGGCTTTCGCCGAGCTGGGGCTGGCGCCGGAAAATATCGTTGTCGTGTCGGGCATCGGCTGCTCGTCGCGGATTCCGGCCTACACGACGTGCTATGGCTTCCACGGCGTGCATGGCCGCTCGCTGGCGATCGCCACCGGGCTGAAAGTGACGCGTCCCGACCTGACGGTCGTTGTGGCAAGCGGCGACGGCGACGGTTATTCGATCGGCGGCAATCATTTTCTGCATGCCTGTCGCCGCAACATCGACATGACATATGTGGTGATGGACAACCGGGTCTACGGCATGACCAAGGGCCAGCCGTCGCCGACCACGGAGCCCGATTTCGATACCGCACTGTCGCCCGGCGGCACCGGGCTGAGCCCGTTTCATCCGCTGGTGGTCGCGCTTGCTTCGGGTGCCAATTTCGTCGCGCGCGCCTTTTCCGGCGCACCGAACGAGACGGCGAGCGTTCTCGTTGAAGCCATCCGCCATCCCGGATTTTCGTTTGTGGAAATTCTAAGCCCATGCGTCACTTTTCGACCCGACGAAAGGGAATGGAAGAGCCTCGTTCATCCGGCGCCGGTCGCGGCCACCAGCGATCCGGCAAAGGCGGCGCGTCGCCTCATGACCGATGACGGCTTCAATATCGGCATCCTCTATCGCGGCGAGCGCCGGCCATATCAGCCTCGGATCGGAGACCAGAACGTCGACCTCGCCGATCTCGAGAGGGATTTCGAGCTGTGAGCAAGACGCCATCCGAACGCCCGATTACCAATATCGCCGACCTGCTCGCCCTCGCGCACCAGATCGAAGCCGACGCCGTCGAGCGCTATACCGAGTTCGCCGCGCAAATGGAAACGCATAACAATCGCGAGCTGGTCAAGGTGTTTCGGGACCTTGCCCGGGCCGAGGGAATTCATGCGGAGGAAATCCGGAAAATGGCGGGCGATATCGACCTGGCCGCGCGGGCACGGCAGCTCGGGCGATGGAAAAAGGGCGACAGCCCGGAGCAGGCCGATCTCGGCGCTGCGCACTATCTGATGACGCCATGGCATGCCCTGCAGCTCGCGCTTGCCGGCGAACAACGGGCGCTGGCCTTTTTCACCTCGGTTGTGGATTCGGCAAAGGATCCGAAGATCAAGGACATGGCGGCTGAATTCGTCGAGGAGGAGGCCGAGCACGTCAACCTCGTTCATCGGCTCTTGCGCAAGTATCCAAAGCCGGCGGACTCCTGGGCAGACGACGACGATGAGCCACGGCCACAAGGTTGAAGCGTGAAGCGCAAGACTTCTTTTATGTCGCCGCCGCTCACAGGCCCTCGAACAGCGCCGTCGACAGATAACGCTCCGCGAACGACGGTATCACGACAACGACGGTCTTGCCGGCCATCTCGTTGCGCGAACCGACGCTGAATGCGGCGGCCACCGCAGCGCCCGACGAGATGCCGCAGGGGATGCCCTCGTATCGGGCCAGCGCGCGAGCGGTATCGAAGGCCGTTTGATTGCCCACGGTTACGACCTCATCGATCAAGGAGCGGTCGAGAATTTCCGGGATAAAGCCCGCGCCGATGCCCTGAATCTTGTGCGGACCAGGCGGCCGTCCGGACAGCACCGCGCTGTCTTCCGGCTCGACCGCGACGATCTTGAGCGACGGCTTGCGCGGCTTGAGCACCTGTCCGACCCCGGTAATGGTGCCGCCGGTACCCACGCCCGCGACGAAAACGTCGATCTTGCCTTGCGTGTCGTTCCAGATTTCCTCGGCGGTGGTGCGGCGGTGAATTTCGGGATTGGCCGGATTCGTGAACTGCTGCGGGATGACGGCGTTTTTGTGCTCGCCCGCGAGCTGTTCAGCGCGCGCGATCGCGCCTTTCATGCCTTGCGCCGCCGGGGTGAGGACAAGTTCGGCGCCCATGAGCGCCAGCATTTTGCGCCGTTCCATCGACATCGAATCCGGCATGACCAGAATCAAGCGATAGCCGCGGGCGGCCGCGACGAAGGCGAGCGCGATGCCGGTATTGCCGGACGTGGGCTCGATCAGGACGGTATCGCGTCCGATCCTGCCGTCCGCCTCCATGGCGTCGATCATGGATACGCCGATGCGATCCTTGACGCTCGCGATTGGATTGAAGAATTCGAGCTTGGCCAGGATGTCCGCCTTCACCCCATTCATCTGCGGCAGCCGATTCAGTCGTACAATCGGCGTGTCGCCGATGGTGTCGGTGATCGACGCAAAAATGCGTCCCCGGCCCGAGCGCCGAGCGGATGCGGTCGCAAGAAGATTGGGTTTGGGCATGGCACCGGGCATGGGATCCCCCGTCTGACGGAGCGGATGGAATGTGGTCACGGACAGCCGGAGCGTCTTAGCAGAGTTCGAATTGCCGCTGGCACGAAAAATGAAGAGGGATGTCTGGGACACCTTTCCGCGTTATACGGATTTGATCGAGCCGATGCTTGGCCCGGCAATTGACCGAAATCAAGGCGTTCCCGCGTTCCATCCGGCTTTGATTTCCAGTCGTTGAATCGGACCGCCAAAAAACATGAACGCTGAGACCGCCATTCGGATCGCCGCTTTCCTTGACGCGAATCACGTCGCGTCGTTGGCAACGTGCGGGTCGGACGGACCGCACGCGGCCAGCGTATTCTACGTTCGCGACGGCCTCGCGTTGCTTTGGGTTTCCGATCCGAACAGCCGGCATTCCATCGAGCTTACGGTCGATGCCCGTGTCGCAGCAACGATCGCGCCCGATTATATCGAGTTTGCCGATATCCGGGGCGTGCAGATTTCAGGGCAGGCGCACGTGATCGCCGACGCAGCTGAGCGCGCCAAGGCGAAACTAATGCTCGAAGCGCGCTACCCATCTTTGCAGCGACTGTCCGAGGGACCGCCCGCCTTGCGGGAGGCTTACCAACGGGTGGGGTTCTACCGGCTCGAGCCGACGCGGCTGGTGCTGATCGACAACAGTCGCGGCTTCGGTCACAAGGACACGCTCGAACTTGGAGCAAATTCGGCCTAGGTGATGGTTTAATCGATTTTGGCGCAGCCTATAGCTGAACCGCTCAGCCGCAGCTATTGCAGCAGCTATTGCAGCAGCTTGGAACCAAAGAAGCGTGATGAGAGCGATCGCACCAGCGCGAGCGAGTCTGGCGCGGCGAAGTCTTCGAGACGCAGCTGCGGATTGCGCGGACGAATTCGCTCGAACATCGCGCGCGCGGCCGCGTCGGCGGGCGGCGGAATGGTCGCGTCGATCAGCATCTTGGAGCCGAATCGCTGCCATAACGCGGTGCCCGGCGCGCCGAGCTCCGCAAGGCTTGCGTCCATCGCGTGGTTATGGGTGCCGGGGATGACGACCACGTCTTGCTGCGGGTTCACGCGCGTGGACAGCGCCCAGAATAGTTCGGACGGATTGAAAATATCGACGTCGGCATCGACCGCGATCGCGATTTTCGGATGTTGGTATTCGGATGACAGCGCCGCCAGCAGTACGTTTTTGGCTTCGCCATAGGCCCGCGGCGTCATTTGCACCACCAGCCCGAATATGCCGGGCAGCGCCATGACGTTGTGAATATTCGGCCCGCCGCCGATATTTTGGAGCCGGCGGAAGATCGCCGCGCTCATCGGAATTTTGTGGAAGACGCAGCCCTCCATCTCGGATCCGTTTTGCAGGTTCTTGAAAATCGCGTCGCGTCGGCGGGTCATAAATTGGTATTCGACGATCGGATTTTTGCCGGTCCCGGTGACGTAATAGTCCTGGAACTCGGAGAATGGGCCCTCATCCTCGCGGTAGTGCGGCGGAATGTGCCCTTCGAGCACGATCTCCGCGTCGGCCGGCACTTCAAGGTCGACCGTCTCGCATTTCACGAGGCGCACCGGCTCGCCCAGATAGCCGCCGGCGATCTCGAACTCATCAAGACCATAAGCCGCGGTCGTGGCCGCGGCGGCGTAATAGAGCGGATGATGCCCGATGAAGATCGCGACCGGCATGGGCTCGTTCCGCTCCTGGTATTTCAGGTAATTCTTCCACGTGTGCCGCGGGTAGAGGAGGATGCCTGACTTGCGCGCGCCCTTGATCTGCAGGCGATGGAAGCTGACGTTTCGTTGGCCGCTTTCGGGGTCTTTGCTGACGACCAACCCGGAGCCGATGACCGGCCCACCGTCCCGCAGACCGGCGACGTGCACCGGCAGCTCGGTCAGGTCGAACTGGTCGCGCCCGAGCTTGACCTCCTTGACCGGCCCATCGTTCACCCTGATCGGGTGGACGCGACGGCCCATGCGGTCGGCCACGAACGGCACCAGCGCTTCCTCGCTGGTGCCGAAGGCAAGCGCCGCATGGCGTACATTAGCTGGAGCCTGACCCAAGGAGCGCCAGCCGTGCGGCAGCTTTTCGAAGAGCAGCGCCTTTTCGCGGGACTGGTACAGTAACGAACCCATCTCGGTCAGGGGATCGACCGGCTTGTCGATGCGGATAAGCTCGCCGGCG
The DNA here is from genome assembly GCA_963823225.1 of uncultured Alphaproteobacteria bacterium. Lineage (GTDB taxonomy): Bacteria > Pseudomonadota > Alphaproteobacteria > Rhizobiales > Xanthobacteraceae > BOG-931. Next base: position 2,687,471 of record CAWGKM010000003.1, read on the forward strand.
GCGTCCAGATCGGCGATCCATGTCCGCATGTCCTTTGGGCGCGCGTTTGACACGGTGACGACACCCTGCGGTTCTCCGGCCGGCGTGAATTCGGATTCTGAATTATCAAGCCGCATCCCGTGCTCCTCCGGCTCCGCTACGCGTCCAATTTGGTCGCAGTCGGACAACCTATGTGGACGGCCCATCCCCGCGCATTGATCGAAGTCAACCCGCATCTTGACCGGCATCGGGCCATCGCTGGCCGGATTTGATTTAACGCAAAGCGGCAGCCGCCGGACCGCCTATTGTGGTCAAATAACCTTGGATGCGTCGACGGAGATGCGCAGCTGCATCGATTTCGTCGTACGCGAAAATAATACGTTTTTGCCAAGGCTCGAACCACAGGGAGGGGTCGATGATGAAGGAAAATTTCAGGCTTGCCGCCGCACTCGGTTTTGGCCTTGCCACTGCGCTGGCGGCCGGCCCCGCTTCGGCCCAGGTGAAGATCGGCGCCGTGCTCTCTGCCAGCGGGCCGGCGTCGTTCCTGGGCGATCCGGAGAAGAAGACGCTCGACATGTACGTCGATGACATCAACGCCAAGGGCGGGATCGACGGCCAGAAACTGCAGCTCATAGTCTACGATGACGGCGGCGATGCCAATGCCGCGCGCACCTTCGCCACCCGCCTGGTCGAGGAGGACAAGGTCGCCGCCATGGTCGGCGGCACGACCACCGGCACGACAATGGCCATGATCCCGGTGTTCGAGGACGCACAAATTCCGTTCATCTCACTTGCGGGCGGCATCGAGATCATCCAGCCGGTGCGCAAGTGGGTCTTCAAGACACCGCATACCGACAGGATGGCCTGCGAAAAGATTTTCGGCGATCTCAAACAGCGCAAGCTGACGACGGTGGCACTGATTTCCGGTACCGACGCCTTCGGCAAGTCGATGCGCGATCAATGCGTTGCCGTGGCGCCGCAAGCCAGCATCACCATCGCCACCGTGGAAAACTACGGCCCGGGTGACAGCGACATGACGCCGCAACTCACCAAGATCAAGGCCGCGGCCGGCGTGCAAGCCGTCGTTAATACCGGCTTCGGGCAAGGTCCGGCCATCGTGACGCGCAACTACCGGCAGCTCGACATCCCGTATCCGCTCTACCAAAGCCACGGCGTCGCCTCGAAGCAGTACATCGACCTCGCAGGCCCGGCCGCGAACGGCGTCCGCCTGCCGGCCGCGGCGCTGCTGGTCGCCGACAAGCTGCCGGACAGCGATCCGCAAAAGCCCGTCGTCCTCGCCTACAAGAAGACTTTTGAGGCCAAGACCGGACAGCCGGTCTCCACCTTCGGCGGCCACGCCTATGATGCGCTGATGATTCTGACCGAAGCTGCCAAACGCGCCGGCAGCTTCGACAAGGCCAAGGTGCGCGACGAAATCGAAAAGACCAAGGGCTATATCGGCACCGGCGGCGTCGTCAACATGTCGCCGACCGATCATTTGGGCCTCAACCTCTCGGCCTTTCGGATGCTCGAAATCAAGAACGGCGACTGGACGCTGGCTCGCGATTAGAGCTCGGAGGAACGGCTCGTGAGCCGCCCCGCGGGACGGCTCACCACATTCCTGTGTCGTTCGACCTACGGCGATAGGCGCCTGCTCCGATGACGGAGTTCCTGCAATTCGTCTTTTCCGGGCTCACCGTGGGCGCCGTCTATGCTCTCGTCGCGCTCGGCTTCACGCTGATCTATAACGCCTCCGATGTGGTGAACTTCGCCCAGGGCGAATTCGTCATGCTGGGGGGAATGACCACCGTCTTCCTCGGTTACACGGGCGTGCCACTGCCGCTCGCCGCGCTCGTTGCCGTTTTGGTCACCACGGCGGTCGGCCTTGCCCTTTACTGTTTCGCCGTCGCCCCCGCGCGCGAAGCGAACGCGGTGACGCTCATCATCATTACGATCGGCGCCTCGATTTTTCTCCGCGGGGCGGCGGAAATTGTCTTCGACAAGCGCTTTCATAGCCTGCCGCCGCTTTTCGGCGACGACCCGATCCGCGTTGCCGGAGCCGCCATTCTGCCGCAGAGCCTCGTCGTACTCGCCGGCGCGTTGATCATTGTGGCGTTGCTATGGGCCTTCATCGACCGAACGCTGTTCGGCAAGGCGGTGATCGCGACCTCCGCCAACCGCGTTGCCGCGCGACTCGTCGGTATCGACACGCGGATTATCGTCGGCGCCTGCTTCGCGCTGTCGGCCGCCATCGGCGCGATTGCCGGCATTCTGGTCACGCCGATCACGCTTACCAGCTACAATGCCGGCACGCTCTTGGCGTTGAAGGGTTTCGCCGCCGTCATGCTCGGCGGCATCGGCAGCGCCATCGGGGCCGTGGTGGGCGGTGTCCTGCTCGGCCTGTTCGAAGCATTCGCGGCCGGCTACGTATCCGCGAGTTACAAGGATGCCGTCGCATTTCTCGTCATCCTGGCCGTGCTGTTCGCCATGCCGCAGGGCCTGTTCGGCAGGGCGAAGATCGAGCGGGTGTGAGCGTGCTCGCCCTGCCCGATCGATTTCGGCTGCTGCTGCGGCACCGGTTGATTTCCCTGATCCCGCTCGCCGCGATCGTATTGATCCTGCCGCTATTGTTTCCGTCCGCCTATTATTATCGCGTCGCGGCCCTGGTCTTTATCTTCGCGATCGCAAGCCTCGGCCTCAACCTGCTGATGGGCTTCGCCGGCCAGGTCAGCCTCGGCCATGCCGGCTTCATGGGTATCGGCGCCTACGCGGTCGCGATCGGACCGACCTATTTGGGGATTCCGCCGTTATTCTCTTTCGTCCTCGGCGCAATGCTTTCGGCGCTGGTGGCCTTCGTCGTCGGCCGGCCGATTTTGCGCCTGAAGGGACACTATCTGGCGGTCGCCACCCTCGGCTTCGGCGTGCTGCTCGCCATCGTCTTCGCCAACGAAGCCAGTTGGACCGGCGGTCCGGACGGCATGACAGTGCCGCAGTTCACGCTGCTCAAGTGGCCACTGCGCGGCGCCGACGCCTGGTATTGGATATCGGCGATAAGTTTTCTCGCCGGCGCCGCGCTCGCCCTCAACCTGGTCGAAAGCCCGACGGGGCGCGCGCTGCGCGCGATCCACGACAGCGAAGTCGCCGCCCGCGTGCTCGGCGTCGATGTGGCGCAAAAGAAGCTCACGATCTTTGTCGTCTCGGCGGTCTATGCCTCGGTCGCCGGCTCTTATGTCGCGTTGATCAACGGTTATATTACGCCCGAGGTATCCGGCTTCCTGCGTTCGATCGAACTGGTCGCCATGGTGGTGCTGGGCGGCATGGGATCGGTCGTCGGTTCGCTCGTCGGATCGGCGGTGATAGTGATTCTGCCGCAGGCTTTGACCCTCTTCCACGACTACGAGCACATGGTGCTGGGATTGATCGTGATGGGCGTCATGATTTTCCTGCGCCGGGGAATCGTGCCGAGTTTGGCCCTTGCAATCGGCGGGAGGCGTGCGTGAGCGTGCTTTCGGCCGAGCGGTTGTCGATTGCGTTCGGCGGCGTGCGCGCGCTCGACGGGGTGAGCTTCGATGTCGCGCCCGGTATCGTGTTCTCGATCATCGGCCCGAACGGAGCCGGCAAAACGACGCTGTTCAACCTGATCTCCGGGCTCCGCCCGCCGGAAGACGGCCGCGTGCGGCTTTGCGGCGAAGACGTGACTGCGCTCGCCCCGGAACAGCTTGCCCGCCGCGGCCTGTCACGCACGTTCCAAAATCCGCAAATCTTCTCGCACCTGACCGCGATCGCCAACGTCATGATCGGCCGACATCGCCACGAGGCGACCGGAATTGTCGCGGATCTGCTGCATCTGCCGGCAGTCGGACGGCAAAACCGACGCACGCGCAAAGCAGCCGCCGAAGCGCTCGCCCGCGTCGGCCTTGAAGACATGGCCGAACGGCCGGCGGGCGGCCTGGCCTACGGCAACCTCAAGCGCCTGGAAATCGCGCGCGCTCTCGCCAGCGAGCCGACGGTGCTGCTGCTCGACGAGCCGGCGGCCGGCTGCAACGCGGTGGAGACGAAAGAACTCGAAGACATCATCCGCGGCTTCGCCGCGGACGGCATCACGGTCGTGCTGGTCGAGCACGATATGCGGCTGGTCATGAACGTCTCCGACCGCATCCATGTTCTCGCCAACGGCCGCACGCTCGCCGAAGGCGCCGCAGCCGAGGTACGCACGAACCCGGCGGTGATCGAAGCCTATCTCGGCGTTCGCGGAGCACGGGAGGCCGCAGGTGCTGTCGGTTGAGAATCTCAGGAGCAGCTACGGCCGCATCGAGGCGCTGCACGGCGTCTCGATCGAAGTTGCGGCCGGCGAGATCGTGACCCTGGTCGGCGCAAACGGCGCCGGCAAGACGACGCTGTTGCGCGCCATCTCCGGCGTTCAGCCGATCTCGGCAGGCCGCATCCGCTTCGAGGGCCGCTCGATTGAGAGCATTCCAGCGCACGCGCGCATCAAACTCGGGATCGCGCAGGTTCCTGAGGGCCGGCAATTGTTCGCGCCGCTTTCGGTCGAAGACAACCTAAAGCTTGGCGCCTGGACGCGGCGCGCCAACAACCTCGGGACCGACATTCATCGCGTCTATGAGCTGTTTCCGATGCTTGCCGAATTGCGGCGCGCCACCGCCGGCGCGTTGTCGGGCGGCCAGCAGCAGTTGCTGGCAATCGGTCGCGCTCTCATGGCGAAGCCCCGTCTGCTTCTGCTCGACGAGCCCTCGATGGGACTTGCGCCTAACCTGGTCGATCAAATCCTCAGTCTCGTGGTGGACCTCAAGCGCGACGGATTGACCTTGCTGCTGGTCGAGCAGAATGCCAGCGCCGCGCTCGCCATCGCCGATCGCGGCTATGTGCTCGAGACCGGAACCATCACCGCGAGCGGGGCGGCGGCGGATATTCAAGGCGATAAACGCGTCCGCGAAGCTTACCTCGGCGTGTGAAGGCGCGGCCGGACCGATTGATTTCGATCAATTCGTTGATGGTTCCTGGGGACTAGAATAATTTAATTTATGATGGGGGAGGACGCGCGCCGATGAAAGACAGCCTGAAGCCGGGACTATTGAAGGTACGCCGCATCGTCGTCGACCGCGACCGCACCGTCAGCTTCATGGGGGAGGAGGGCCGGGTCTATGCCACCCCTGAACTGTGCCGCGACATCGAATTCACTTGCCGCGAAGCATTGCTCGAACACTTGCAGGCCGGGCAGGATTCGGTCGGAATCGAGATCATGGTGCGGCATACCGCACCGACGCTGCCCGGCATGGAGGTCGAGATCACGGCGACGGTGACCGCGGTGGAGGGCCGCAAGGTCAGTTTCGATATCGCCGCCAAGGACGAGCTTGAGCCGATAGGTGAAGGCAAGCACGTCCGTTTCATCGTCGATGTGGCGAAAACCTACGAACGCCTGCAAGCGAAGGCGGCCAAACGCGCCGCGCGCTCTGGGTGATGTTGGAGCATCATGTCTGTCACCGGGCCCGGCAGCGAACGCACCGTCTCTTCCTATTGCTACCAATGCGTGGCCGGGCCCGATTTGTTGACCGTGCGCATCCAGGACGGCGTGGCGACCGAGATCAATCCGAACTTCGACGCTGCAAAAATCCATCCGGCCGGCGGTAAGGTCTGCGTCAAGGCCTTCGGCTTGGTGCAGAAGGCGTATCACCCCGACCGCGTGCTTCATCCGATGAAGCGGACCAACCCGAAGAAGGGTCGCGGCGAAGATCCGGGCTTCGTCCGGGTGTCCTGGGATGAAGCGCTCGATCTGGTCGCCGCCAAGCTCAACGCCGCGCGCTCGAAGGGCGTCCTCGACGAGGCCGGATACCCGCGGCTCGCCGCCAGCTTCGGCGGCGGCGGCACGCCAACCGCCTATATGGGGACACTCCCGGCCTTCCTCGCCGCCTGGGGTCCGGTCGACATGAGCTTCGGCTCCGGCCAAGGCGTCAAATGCTACCACTCGGAACATCTTTACGGCGAACTGTGGCATCGCGCCTTCACCGTCTCGCCGGATACGCCGCTGTGCGAATATCTCGTCTCCTTCGGCGCCAACGTGGAGGCGTCGGGCGGCGTATGTGGGGTCAAGCGCCACGCCGATGCCCGCAAGCGCGGCATGAAGCGTGTGCAGATCGAGCCGCACTTGTCGATTACCGGCGCCTGCTCGGCGGAATGGATTCCGATCAAGCCGAAGACCGACGCGGCCTTTTTGTTTGCGATGATCCACGTGGTGCTACACGAACATCCGCGCGAGCGGCTCGACCTCGCGTTTCTCAAGCATCGCACCTCATCGCCCTATTTGATCGGTCCCGACGGCTTCTTCCTGCGCGACAGCGACAGCCGAAAGCCGCTCATTTTCGACAAGCGGAGCGGCCGCGCGCTCGCCTTTGACACCGCCGACATCGAACCCGCGCTGGAGGGAGAATTCGACGCCGACGGCATTGAGGTCGGCGCCGATGACGAAACCACAATCCGCAACGCTTGCAAGGTAAAGCCGGCCTTTGCGCACCTCGTCGCCTTTGCGAAAGGTTACTCCCCGGAATGGGCGGCACCGATCTGCGACGTTCCGGCAGCCACCATCCGGCGCGTTGCCAACGAGTTCCTCGCCCATGCCCATGTCGGCGAGACCATCGAGATCGAGGGGGTGATGCTGCCCTACCGGCCGGTCGCAATCGCGCTCGGCAAGACCGTGAACAATGGCTGGGGCGGCTACGAGTGCTGCTGGGCACGGACGCTGCTAGCCTGTCTCGTCGGTGCTCTGGAAGTTCCGGGCGGCACGCTCGGCACCACCGTTCGCCTCAACCGTCCGGCCGACAATCGCTGGTCGAGCGTGACGCCGGGACCCGACGGTTTCATGCAATATCCGATGAACTCGACCGCCAAAGATGAATGGACCCCGCGCCCCGCGGTGCGCAGCGCGCATCGCACGCTGGTGCCGCTCGTCGCCAATTCGGCCTGGAGCCAGGCGCTCGGTCCCACCCACCTCGCCTGGATGATGCAGGCCGAGGATTTCGACAAGTTTCCGCACGCGACCCCGCCCGATGTTTGGCTGGTCTACCGTACCAACCCAGCGATCTCGTTCTGGGATACCAAGGCGGTCGGCGAGGCGATGGCGAAGTTTCCGTTTACCGTCTGCTTCGCCTTCACGCACGACGAAACCAATCACATGGCCGACGTGCTGTTGCCGGACTGCACCGACCTCGAAGGGATGCAGCTTTTGCGCATCGGCGGTACGAAATATGTCGAGCAATTCTGGGATTATCAGGGCTTTGCGTTGCGCGATCCCGCCGTTCCGCCGCAGGGCGAAGCACGCGACTTCACCTGGATCTCGACGGAACTTGCCAAGCGCACGGGGCTGCTTGCCGAATACAATGTGGCCATCAACCGTGGCGCCGCCGGCGTGAAGTTGTCCGGGCCGAACTATGACTTCTCGCTCGATCCGGCCGAGGCGCACGACGTCGAGAGCATCTGGGACGCCACGTGCCGCGCGGCGAGTGCCGAACTCACCGACGGGAGCGAAACTCAGGGGCTCGACTGGTTCCGCCAAAACGGCTTCCGCGTAAAGCCGTTTTCGCGGCTGGAGTGGTACCTCTATCCCAAGCTGGTCGAAACCGGCCTGCGGTTCGAGCAACCCTATCAGGAACGGCTGTTCCGCATCGGCCGCGAGCTCAAGCGCCGCCTGCACGAGCACGATATCCATTGGTGGGACCGCCAGGTCGAGGAATACGAGCCGCTGCCGCATTGGCGCGACCTCTGTGCATTGTGGGAGGGCGCGCTCGCCAAGCACTACAACGTGCGCATCGAGGACTATCCGTTCTGGCTCGTGACGGCGCGCAGCATGCAATATTCCTGGGGCGGCAATGTCGGCATCCAACTCATCAAAGAGGTGGCCGACAATGTGGCCGGTCACGGCAGCGTTGTCATGAATCGCGCGGCAGGCGAACGGATCGGCGTTGCCGACGGCGATCTGGTCGAGGTGCGCTCGGCGCTGAACGGCACGCAGGGCCGCGTCATGCTGTGCGAGGGAATCCGACCCGACACGTTGCTGATGATCGGCCAATTCGACCATTGGGCGACGCCCTACGCCAAGGATTTTCACGCGCCGAGCATGAATGCGCTGATGCCGATGCTGCTTGAGTTGACCGATGCGACCGGTTCCAGCGCCGACCTCGTCAAAGTGAAGATCACGCGGCTCGGAGGCGCGCCATGACGCGCTGGACAATGGTCGCCGATCTTGAGCGTTGCGTCGGCTGCCAGACT